>NZ_CP150270.1:662500-5462500 GCF_037976905.1 Paenibacillus sp. FSL K6-1318 | reverse complement strand
AAAGCGGTGGAAGCTGGTGCGCAGTCAATCATGCCAGCGTATAACGAAATTGATGGCACACCTTGTACAGTAAATACGGAATTGTTGGAAGATGTTTTGCGTAAAGATTGGGGCTTTGACGGTCTGGTCATTACGGATTGCGGCGCGATCAACATGTTGGCAAGTGGGCATGATGTTGCAACGGATGGACTGGACGCATCGGTGCAGGCGATTGAAGCAGGTATCGATATGGAAATGTCCGGTGAGATGTTCGGGCAATATCTGGTGCAGGCGGTGGCAGAAGGCAAGCTTGATGTGCAGGTTCTGGATCAGGCTGCTTCTCGCGTACTGGCGTTGAAGTTCAAACTGGGTTTATTCGAACAGCCTTATGTGGATGCCGATCGGGCAGCGGAAGTCATTGGCAGTGAAGCGCATGTTCAGCTGGCACGCCAGTTGGCTGCGGAAGGTGTTGTACTTCTCAAAAATGAGGCTGACACATTACCTCTATCGATAGCAAATGTGGGCAGGATTGCCGTCATTGGTCCCAATGCAGACCAGGCCTACAATCAACTGGGCGATTACACATCTCCGCAACCGAAGTCCAAAGTGGCAACGGTACTGGATGGGATTCGCAGTAAGCTGGCTAATCATGTGGATGGGCAAACGGAGAAGAGTTCTGTTGGTCCTTTGACTGGTGACAGCAGTACAGATCAGGTTCTATATGCACCGGGTTGCCGGATTAAAGGTGATTCAAAAGAAGGATTTGAGCGTGCGATCGAAGTTGCCAGCCAGGCGGATACGGTCATTATGGTGGTTGGCGGCTCCAGTGCACGTGACTTTGGAGAAGGAACGATCGATCTGAAGACGGGCGCTTCCAATGTATCCGATAACTCATGGAATGATATGGAGTGCGGGGAAGGGATCGACCGGATGACGTTGGGGCTTGCCGGAGTTCAACTGGAACTCATTCAGGAGATTCACAAGCTCGGCAAGAAGCTTGTCGTTGTCTACATTAATGGTCGTCCCATCACTGAACCTTGGGTAGATGAACATGCCGATGCAATTCTGGAGGCGTGGTATCCGGGTCAAGAGGGCGGGCATGCCATTGCAGATATTCTATTCGGTGATGTGAATCCGTCGGGTAAATTGACAATCTCCATTCCGAAGCATGTCGGTCAGTTACCGATTTACTATAATGGCAAACGTTCCCGAGGCAAAAGGTATTTGGAAGAGGATCTGGAGCCACGTTATGCATTTGGATACGGACTTAGCTATACCACATTTGAGTATAGCGAGCCGAAACTGAGTGCTGAGTCTATGACAGCTGGTGATACGATTACGGTATCGGTGAATGTGACCAACACTGGCCGTTATGCAGGTGCAGAGGTTGTACAGATGTATATCTCTGATGTGGTCAGTTCGCTGACTCGTCCCGCCAAGGAACTGAAGGGGTTTGCGAAAGTGAAGCTGGAGCCTGGAGAAACACAGATCGTGGAATTCCACATCGGGGCCGAGCAGCTACAGTATATTGCTCGTGATTTGAAGCCTGTCGTTGAACCGGGACAATTCCATATTCATATCGGCAGCTGCGTTAATGATACGCAAATGGCCGAACTGACCGTAAGGGAGGCGTAAGATTTTGGAACGTATCAGACGATTTATTCGCGAGTTGTCCGAACATCAGTGGCTGGAGCAATTGCAGCTGCGCAGTTGGGACATTACCCGCGCTTATTATAATGTGCCAGGAGAGTATGAGGAGCAGGGTGAATACCCGGAAGGACAAGATTTTGAGCGTTTTCCGAGCAAACAGGGAACGACTTATTTTTTTAGAACACGTTTGGAGATCCCTGCTACATGGCAGCAAGCACCTTATGGGCTTGTATTTGAAACAGGGGGAGAAGGTTTGCTGCGGGTAAATGGGCACTCTTATCAGGGCCTTGACCGCAATCATACCTACGTCACGCTTGATCCATCCAAAGTCGGAAACGCTCCGGAACTTGAGATTGAGATGTTTGATCCGGTACCTGAACCCGTGGACCCCTTGAATCAGCAGGCGGTTATTCAGCCGCCGATCACTTCGATCACCAGCCTGCTGGTGAGACCCAATGAAGCGGTTCGCAGTCTGATGTATACGGTCATCATTGTACGTGATTCGGCTGTGTTGCTGCCCGAAAGTGACTTCAGGCGGGTTCGCCTGTTGGAACTGGTGTATCGTGCGATGGATCAATTTGTAGGCATGTCAGCAGAAGAGATCAAGCAGGGAGAAGGTATTCGCCAGATTGAGAATAATCTGAAGCATCATGTGCGTGAGATTGGCGGCAACGCAGAAGGCCTGGAGCATATGGTGGGACAATCCCATATCGATATTGCCTGGCTGTGGCCTGTGCGCGAGACGGTACGCAAAACGAGCCGTACCTTCTCCACCGTGGATGCGCTAATGAATGAATATCCCGACTATGTCTATTCCCAGAGTCAGCCCTTATTATATGCATTTCTGAAGGAGCATGACCCTGA
This sequence comes from Paenibacillus sp. FSL K6-1318, assembly GCF_037976905.1. Lineage (NCBI taxonomy): Bacteria > Bacillati > Bacillota > Bacilli > Caryophanales > Paenibacillaceae > Paenibacillus > Paenibacillus sp. FSL K6-1318. Next base: position 5,460,007 of record NZ_CP150270.1, on the reverse strand, counting down.
GCTGTATGCACGAGTGAAGCAGCGTATCGCAGAAGGACGCTGGGAACTGGTTGGGGGCATGTGGGTTGAGCCGGATTTGAATATCCCGAGCGGGGAGTCCCTGATTCGCCAGATGTTATATGGTCAGCGTTTCTATATGGAGGAGTTTGGCAAGACATCACAGATTGAATGGCTGCCAGATACGTTCGGGTACTGTGCCTCACTGCCGCAGATTTTGAAGCATGGCAATGTGGAATATTTCATGACGACGAAGCTCGGATGGAATGACACAAATGTGTTTCCGTACGATCTCTTCCACTGGGTGGGCATTGATGGAACACCAATTCTGTCTTACCTCAATCATGGTGTTAACGAGCACACGCTGCCGAAGGACATTCATGATCACTGGCAGTCCTACCGTGAGAAAGCAGCGCATCCGGAGCACATGCTTCTATACGGACACGGAGATGGCGGAGGCGGGGTAACACGCGAGATGCTGGAGTATGTGGATCGCGCAGACCTGATGGTTGGACAGCCCGCAAGTCGATATAGCACAGCTGGAGCTTTCTTTGCCGGAATTGAAAAGGAGCAGCCTGTACTTCCGAAGTGGCATGGTGATCTGTATCTTGAATTACATCGGGGAACCTACACGACACATGCGCGCAATAAGCGCAACAATCGGAAAGCGGAGGTTCTGTATCGTGAAGCTGAGCTGTGGAATACACTCGCTCAACCGGATATGGAGGCAGATGCAGAAGCTGAAGTGCTTTCAAATCTGCATGAAGGCTGGAAGCTGATTTTGCTGAATCAATTCCACGATATTATACCGGGATCGGCGATTACGGAATCCTACGTGACTTCGAATGAGGAATATGTACAGGTATTTGAATTGGGTAGAACTGGATTGAGTCAAGGCGTTGCAGCATTGACAACCGGTATCAACACACAGGGGCCAGAAGGTTCAGTAGCTTATGTTGTATTCAACAGCCTGGGCTGGAAACGCAGTGCAGTCGTTCAACTTCCTGTGCAGGATGGCTTTGATCGCTACGGGATTGATGAAGAAGGCCAGCGACTGCGGCTGGATCGGGAGGATGGCAGCATGTCCATTCTCGTGACAGACATTCCTGCGTTTGGATATAAGACGATTTGGCTGGTACCGGAAAACACAAGGGAAACGAATGTACGGGAAATGACGAACCTTGCCGCACAGCCAACCTTTAAGGATACATGGGATACCGCCCTGTATCATGTGCAGTTCAACGAACGTGGGGAGATCACACGTCTGTGGGATAAGACCGCTGAGCGTGAGATGCTGAAGCCGGGTGAACGTGGCAATCAACTTCACTTCTTCCACGATCGTCCGACACTCTGGGATGCGTGGGATATCGACAGTCGTTATGAAGAGCAGATTGCTGGCGAAGTGGAGCTGTTGGAGAAAAAGCTGGTGCTGGCGGGTACAACCAAGGATGTCCTGCGCTTCCGCTGGAAGCTCCATCAATCGGAAATCACACAAGATATCGTCTTTTATCATGACTCACGGCGAATCGACTTCCAGACACAGGTGAACTGGAATGAAGATCACAAGCTTCTGAAAGTCGGCTTCCCAATTGATGTGGTGACCTCCAAAGCGACATTTGAGATTCCATTTGGCGCACTGGAACGCCCAACACATCGCAACACAAGCTGGGAACAAGCCCAGTATGAAGTCTGTGGACATCGCTTCGCGGATGTATCCGAATATGGATACGGCGTGAGCCTGCTCAATGATTGCAAATACGGGTATGACGTGCAGGGAAGCACGATTCGCTTGTCTTTGCTGCGTGCGCCCAAATGGCCGGATCGCACGGCTGATCTGGGAGAACATGAATTCACCTACTCTTTGTATCCACATGATGGCGACTGGAGAACTGCACACACCGTACGTCAGGCCGCCGAACTGAACACGGAAGTGGTCGTGCAACAAGTAGAGCAAAAACAACAGGCACAGCAAGTACAAACGATGGAACAGGTGCAACAGAGGGATCAAGTACAACAAAGCGCAGGGTCTGGAGTACATCCAGCCGCAGATGCAACAGTAACTGTTGCACACTCACGCCCTGCAACTGGCTCCTGGATTAACTTTAATAGTAACCATGTCATTCTCGATACGGTCAAAATGGCAGAGGATGGACAAGGCACCGTGCTGCGTTTCTATGAATCGTCAGGTAAACGCGAAAGCATCACATTGCAATGGCCACATGCCTTTGAGCAAGCCTATCACTCCAACGCACTCGAAGAACCGGTCCAACCACTGGCCCATACCAATGGCCAGATTACACTATCTTTTAAACCTTACCAAATACAAACCGTGCTACTGCGGTAAACCTTTTTGAAATATTTATGAGCTATATAGGATGAACTTAAACATGTACACATAACGGAGAGTGCAGAACCAGATGGAGAAGCGAAGCGTTCGCCTCAAAGCTTTCTGAAAGAAAGCTACATCGGAAGCATACGCTATCCCCGGATTTTACCCTTTAGAAAAGGGAAACAAAAAAAATCTGGGGATAACAGCGATCGGAAGATGGTACTGCAATCGTAGTGTCCTAGTGTACAGTTAATGGGTTTATCTTTTTAGCTACACCATTCAATTTGTTTAAGGAGTTGCACTCATCCATGGAACAGTTCAGATTACCCAAAATACCAATGCCGCCCGTCGCCCTTCCACAATCCATTCAGGCCGTGCTCGAAGAAGCGGAACAGAAGTTGGCTCACCGACCGAAGCTGCTTCAATTATTCAAAAACTGCTTCCCCAATACCATCGAAACAACAACCAAGTTGATGGAGGATGGCACTACGTTTGTGATCACAGGAGATATTCCGGCTTCCTGGCTGCGTGATTCCGTGGAGCAGGTGGTACATTACATTCCGTTTGCAAAAGAAGATGAGGACCTGCAACGCATTATTGGTGGGCTGATTAAACGTCATATCCAGTATGTTCACATCGATCCGTATGCTAATGCCTTCAATGAGACGGCCAACGACTGGCACTGGAACACCACGGACGAAACTGACATGTCACCTTGGGTGTGGGAACGAAAATTTGAGATTGACTCACTATGTTTCGTTGTGCGCCTGGCCTATCTATATTGGAAGGAAACCGAACTGACTGACATTTTCGATTCAAGCTTCAAGGCAGCGATGCGTAAAATTGTAGACTTGTTCAAAGTCGAACAGCATCACATGGAACAATCTCCATATCGCTTTACTCGCAATAACGGTATCCCAACAGATTCCCTGCGCAATCACGGAAAAGGTATGCCAGTCAACTACACGGGTATGATCTGGTCCGGTTTCCGTTCCAGTGATGATGCGTGTGATTTCCACTACAATATCCCTGGCAACATGTTCGCGGTTGTCGCTTTGCGCCAAATGCAGGAGTTTGCCGAGTGGGTGTTCCGGGATATGGAACTTTTGCAGGAATTGAAGGATCTGGAGCAGGACGTCGATCATGGCATTCAGCTGTACGGGATTTATCGTCATCCGGAATTTGGACCGATCTATGCGTACGAGACGGACGGTTATGGCAACCACTGTCTCATGGACGATGCAGGTACACCGGGACTCATGTCCATTCCATATCTGGGTTACGTCACAGCAGATGATCCGATCTACCAGAATACGCGCCGCTTCGCTCTGAGCAAAGAGAACCCGTTCTATTATGAGGGCAAGGTTGCCAAAGGAATCGGTAGTCCGCACACCCCGTCGAATTATATCTGGCATATGGGTTTGTCCATGCAAGGACTGACGGCACAGTCTGCCGAGGAGAAACTGGAGATTATTCGCATGCTTGAAGCGACAGATGCAGATACAGGTTATATGCATGAAGGTTTCCATGCCGATGATCCAACGATTTTTACACGTAAATGGTTTGCATGGTCCAACAGCCTGTTCTCCCAGTTGGTCTATAGATCCATGAAGGATGGCCTGTTATGAGTATGCAACCTAATGATAAAAAGCTGATAATCTTCGCTGATCCTGCGTTTCCATTGGATGGTGCTTTTCCAACTGAACAGGCTCTGAATACATGGAAAGCAGTCAAAGAGATCACCGTTGTAAACGCCGATGAACTTGCAGAGGTTTTGAAAGCCACGGCTGGTGAAGGATGTCTCGTAAATCTGCACGCACCCTATTTTCCAAAATCCGCTTGGACGGAGATTGCAGCTTATCTGCATCAGGGAGGGAGCCTGATCAGTGTTGGCGGTGCGCCCTTCAAACGTCCGGTTCGATATGAGAATGGGGCATGGGTTGTAGAGTCCGAGCAGACCGCGTATCACCAGGAACTCTATATCCATGAGGCATTGAACGTATCTGCTGCCAACGTGCAATCGTACACGTCATCCGAACAGCTCCCGCTTCTCACTGGGAAAGAGGGGTTGTTCGAGAAGGCAGATACATGGAATCTGGTTCCACATACAACCAAAACAAGTGATCTGCCTCACCAGATGGGTTCATCAGGACCGATGAGTACGCAGATTTATCCATTACTTCGTGGTATGAGCAAGGATGGACGCAGCATCGCCGCTCCGGTCGTTCTGTGGGAAAACTCGCGCGGGACTTTCGTAGGTTCACGCTGGATGTTTGTACATCTGCCGCTGACCACCTCATTCTGGACGCAGGATGGCGCTGACGAGATTGTGAAGTGGGCGCAATTCTGTGCGCAAGGTGTAACCGAGCTATCCCTGAAAACGAATTATGCTTCATATGAGCTAGATGAGCGGGCTGTACTCACGCTACAAGGCCAGATTTTACAGCGAGCAGGCAATAGACTTACCGAATCCGAGCTGTGGACGTTTGACATCACGGTCGAGCATGAAAATCGCACAAGTGGCACGACGGAGAAGGTATGGAGCCATCAACTGGAGATGGAACTTTCAGGTGAGCAGCGTTTCGAACGCATACTTCTTCCGGTTTCCATTGAAAGTGGGCTGTATCGGATTGTATGTCACGCGCAGGCACCTGACGGGGAAGTTCGGATCTTGCGTCAAGGCTTCTGGGGACAAGATGCCGCATTGCTGGCAGAAGGGGAAGTGATTACCCGCAGCAGGGACTATTTTGTAAAAGACGGACGTCCTCTTCCTGTTGTGGGCATGACCTACATGACCTCCGATGTGGCACGGAAATTTCTGTTCTTGCCGAATGCGGATGTCTGGGATCGAGATATGGCTCAGATGGCGAAAGCCGGAATCAACTGGATTCGGACGGGAATCTGGACCGCCTATCGCAATATGATGCAGGTGGACGGTCATATGGCAGAGGATGTGCTTCGTGCTATTGATGCATTTATTTTAACGGCGAAACGGCATGGCTTACAGGTCACGTTCACCTTCTTCTCCTTTACACCGGAGACATGGGAAGGAACGAATCCGTATTTAGACCCGCAGAGTGTCGAGGCTCAGAAACGTTTTATCCGCAGCATTGTCAGTCGTCACACGCACACAACGCATGTGGACTGGGATCTGATTAACGAGCCATCCATGTTTGATCCGGTGCGCATCTTCTCGGCTGGCCCACGCTCGGCGAGGGATTCATATGAACAGCAGGCTTATATCACTTGGCTTGAGCAGCGGCATCAGACGATTGAAGCGTTGCAGGAGGCCTGGAACATGTCACCGAAGCAGCTTCCCAATTTTGCAGCTGCGGTGATCCCGGAGGCGGAAGAGATTAATTTTGATGTACAGGACATGCACAAGGCCAAAAAAGGAACACGCTGGCTTGATTATTGTCTTTTCTCCATGGAAATGCACAATGTTTGGGCAAGAGAGCTTGTAGGTACGATCAAGGATCTGGTACCGGATCATCTGGTCACTGTGGGGCAGGATGAAGCCCTTGGTGCGCAGCGTCCTTCGCCTTTCTTCTATGAACGTGAAGTGGATTATACAACCGTGCATTCCTGGTGGTTGAACGATGATCTGATCTGGGACGGCATTTTCGCCAAAACGCCATATAAGCCGAATCTTATTCAGGAAACGGGCATCATGTATGTGGAAACCCCCGATGGGCGAGCCAAACGTTCGGAAGAAGAGCTTCGTGGCATTCTCGAACGCAAGTACGCCTATGCTTTCTCGACAGGCGGCGCAGGGGCGGTGCAATGGATTTGGAATACCAACTTCTATATGGATAATGCCAATGAGTCTCATATCGGAGCGCTTCGTGCAGATGGTACGGAGAAGCCAGAGGCGGATGTATCTTATGATTTTGGCCGATTCATGCATGGCATTCGTGATCTCTTTGAAGACCGTGAGCTGGAGGATATTGCAGTGGTGTTCCCGTATTCCAATGACTTCTCCAACCGTGCCCTGGCCTATGATACCACAACGAAGCTGACTCGTGTGATGTCCTATGATCTGAAACTGCCGTTCCGTGCGTTATCCGAGTATCATCTGGAAGCGCTGGAGCAGCAGCCACCGAAACTGATCATCGTACCGAGTCCGCACAATATGGACAGTGATGCACTCCAACAATTGCTCACGTTTGCAGAGAAGGAAGGCACGAGCTTGCTCATTACCGGACCGCTGGGACTGGACGCATATTGGAAAACAAGTGAACGAGCCGATCATATCGTAGGCAAACGTAGTCTGGGTAACGTGCAGCGGGAGGAATTGCTGAATATTAATGGCGTGAATCACCGAGTCACCTATGGACGGCGTCGTATCGCCGAGGTGGCGAAGGAGACGTTGCTTCATGGGGATAATGGTACACCAGATGAAGTACACGTTCTGCCTTTGGGCAAAGGGAAAATAATCTGGACCCCACTGCCGCTCGAGTTAAACGGACGCGATGAACCACTTGCTGAATTGTATCGTTACGCCACTGAGATTGCTGGCATCGAACAGGAGTTGGAATGGATATCTGGCGGGGATGTCGCAGGAATCTACGGGCGGAAGCTGAGTTTTCCAAAAGGGAATCTCTATGTATTCGTATCGGAGTTTGCCTTGAACCATGAAGTGCATGTGAGAGATCAACGTACAGGTGTATCGTATGCCTTCCAATTGGAGAGAAATCGTTCGGTGCTTTTTGCCACAGATGCTTCCGGAAAGCTGAAAGGCGTGTATCGTCCGGATGAGGTTGAGGTTGTACAACAAGACGAAAGAGGTGGGATAACACGATGACCAAGAAGAAGAGAGCACATATTATTTCGCATACCCACTGGGATCGGGAATGGTACTTGCCGTATGAGAAGCATCATATGCGTCTTATTCAGCTCGTCGATTCACTGTTGGATCAGCTGGATGAAGGTTCAGATTATAAAAGCTTTTATTTGGATGGACAAACGATTATCATCGAAGATTATCTTCAGGTTCGACCGGAGCAGAAAGAACGATTGGAGAAACATATTCGCAATGGACGGATTGTGATTGGGCCATGGTACATTCTGCAGGATGCGTTTCTGACGAGTGGTGAAGCCAATGTGCGCAACATGCAGGTTGGACATAAAGACGCCAAGCGTTACGGCATACCTTCGAAAATTGGTTACTTTCCCGATACATTCGGATTGGTCGGACAGACCCCTCAGCTGATGCAGCAATCGGGCATTGATAATGTGTTTTTTGGACGTGGTGTGAAGCCAACAGGCTTCAATAATACGGTATCGGATGCAGGATATGAATCGAGCTTCTCGGAGCTGATGTGGGAAGGGCCAGACGGATCGAAAGTGCTGGGTGTATTGTTCGCCAACTGGTATTCCAACGGAAATGAAGTTCCGGTAGATGAAGAATCAGCTCGCAGGTTTTGGGAAACCAAGCTGGCAGACGCTGAGAAATATGCATCGACCAATGAGTTGTTATACATGAACGGATGTGACCACCAGCCGATTCAGCGAGACTTGCCAGAAGCCATCCGTATGGCTGAACAATTATATCCCGACATTGAGTTCATTCACTCGAACTTTCCGGATTATCTGACTGCCCTGAGAGCATCGGCTGAACATGAGTTATCCACGGTCAAAGGCGAACTGCGCAGCCAACGTACGGATGGCTGGGGAACTCTGGTGAACACGGCCTCGGCTCGTGTGTATCTGAAACAGATGAACCAGCTGGGCCAGACCATGCTGGAAAAAGTGGCTGAACCCCTGGCATCCTATGCCTATCTGCTTGGTCATGCCTATCCACATGACCAACTGACATATGCCTGGAAAACGCTGATGCAGAATCACCCGCATGACAGTATCTGTGGGTGCAGTGTGGACGAGGTGCATCGCGAGATGGTGACGCGATTTGATAAGAGCCGCCATGTGGCAGAGTCTTTGATTGAGGAGAGCACAAGCCAGATTGCTACAGCGGTCGATACCTCCATCTTTGCACGTTATGGAGAGCAGGCTCGACCTGTTGTCGTATTTAATACAACGGGTTGGGAACGAAGCGGTGTAGTTCAGATGGAACTGGACGCGGCTCGGTTGTATTTCCGGGATGGATATACATTGGAAGAGATGGCGGCGCAGATGAAAGCCGTTGATCTGTCAGATCGCATACTAGTTGATGAAGAGGGTACGCAAATTCCATGTACATTTGAGGATCTGGGTCTGCAATTCGGCTATGATCTGCCGGATGATCGCTTCCGTCAACCGTATAGCTGTCGGCGCGTTCGTATTCATTTTGAAACAGAGAATGTAGCTGCATTTGGGCTAAAAACCTATGCATTAGTCAATTTTGCCGATGATGCTAAGAATGGTACTCCGTCGAGAACGACTACGCTGTTGCGTGGTGAACGTGGCATGGAAAATCAACATTTGATCATCACGATTGCAGACAACGGTTCATTCACACTCACAGACAAACGAACAGGCCGGACTTACAAGGACCTTGGTGTGTACGAAAATGTGGGCGATATCGGCAATGAATACATGTTTAAGCAACCAGAGAACGAAGTGGCACGGACAACTGGGGCACTTCAAGCTGACATTCGGGTTCTTGAGGATACATCGTACTCTGCCTCGTTCGAAGTGATTCACCATTGGGAAATACCGGAGTCAGCAGATGAGATGCTGAATCAGGAACAGCGGGAGCTAATTTATTACCCACACCGCAAAGCCCAGCGATCAACTAAAATGATTCCGCTCCAGATCCGCACGGTTGTATCGCTTAGTCGTAGTGGAAAAGGCGTGCAAATGGAAACAACCTTCAACAATCAGGCGAAGGATCACCGGGTACGTGCTCTTTTCCCAACGGATCTTGTATCTGGGGTTCATCATGTGGATTCCATGTTCGAAATTGCAACGCGTGATAACAAGCCTGCACCGGAGTGGCAAAATCCAAGCAATACACAGCATCAACAGAGTTTCGTGGATGTGAGTGAAGAAGCGGTGGGATTAGTCGTAGCCAATCTGGGTCTGAATGAATATGAAGTCCTTCAGGATGGACGCAATACCATCGCGATTACGTTGCTTCGTGCTGTGGGCGAACTTGGAGACTGGGGCTTGTTCCCGACACCGGAAGCACAATGCCTTGGTGAACATACATTTAAGATCGAGATCATTCCCCACGATGGAAATGGTGCAGCGTCAGGGGCATATATTGAGGCGTATCAGTTCCAGGTTCCTTGGACGCTGGCACAAACCGAAGTACACCCGGGCTATCTGACACCTAGCAACACACCGTTTGCATGGCAAGGGGACGGCTTGGCGTTTTCCTCCCTCAAGGTAAATGAGGATTCCGGCGATGTCATGCTTCGCTGGTTCAATATGACTACCAACTCTGCCACGCTGAAACTTGCTCCATCGCAAGCGAATCCACAGCCATTCGAAACGGCGTACAAGAGCAACATCTTGGAGGAAGAGGGCGAAATGCTTCATTCCCTCAGCATAGAAGAGGCATCGACATTATCATTTGCTAATAAGGAATGGAACATACAGACAGGTTCATGCGAGATCATCACGATCGGCTTACGGTGCTGATATATACAGGAGCGCAAGTATATTGAGGGTATTTCGCATTACGTACGGTGATGGAAGGGTTACGCTATTTACCAGATGTATCAGTTGAGTTATTGGTTGTTTTTCTATAGAATGAACAGTAGAATTGCAAGTGATCGAAAGTTCCTATGCCATCAAGATGGTCACAGGTACACTTCAATTGTTTATTCTATATTGAAACATTAAGGGGGCTTGAAGCCATGGAATCCTTGGGAGGACTGCTTCAGCAGCTGAACCCTGCCTTTCGTGAGCAATCGCGGCGGATTGCGGCGGAATTGATGGAAAATCCGTACGTACGCGAATTCCGCGCAGGTCATCCTGAACTGCAAGATGCACAGCTCATGACCGATCTGAGCAAGCTGTTTCAGTACGCCAAAGACTCAAAGAACTGTGCGAATTGTCCGGGACTCGACAACTGTCCTAACGATTTTCAGGGCCACTTTTGCAAACTGGAAGTAGAACATTTTAACGGTAAACCCGAAATCATAGATATAAAAGCACCTTGTTCCAAACATATTGCCCGGCAAAATGAACATATCATTAAGCAACGCATTCGCAGTTTCTATGTGGATGAGCGTGCGCTCAGTGCCGGATACAACGATGTGGAGATTATGGGCAAGGATCGGATGCGTGCTCCTGCAGTGAATCAGGTTCTTCGGTATATTAGGGAGACCAAGGAAAACGGATTGTCTCCACAAGGACTGTTTCTGGAAGGGACTTTCGGGACAGGCAAGACGTTCCTGATGTGTTATCTGCTGCATGAACTGGCGGTTGCAGGCCACACGGGAGTCATTATCTATATGCCTGACTTTGTGGAGGATCTGAAATCCATGATCAGTGAAGGGCAGAAGCTGAAGGAAATGACGGATATTTTGAAAAGCTGTGATCTGCTCATCTTTGATGATATCGGGGCAGAGAATCTGAACCCTTGGGTTCGGGATCATGTGATGGGGTCCATTCTGAACTATCGGATGAATCGCAAACCAACGTTCTATACGTCCAATTACAATTTGGATGGGCTTGAAAAACACCTTAGCTTTACCAACCGGGACGGCGAGGAAATGAATAAAGGCCAGCGTCTCATGGACCGGATTCGTCCATTCGTGGATGTTATCTCCGTTCGGGGTGAGAATCAGCGCGGCAAGCGGTAAAACGATCTAATTGAACGAAATGGTTCGGGATAAGGTTAATCTCCAAATCAAATTAACGGCGGAGCTTTTGATTTAGAAGCTGAGCTGATTGCAATCAAAGCTAAAGTAGTCCCAAAAAAAGCCTGGATTTCGCATTGTCGCGAAAACCGGGCTTTTCTGGTCCTGCGTGAGCCTGAGCAACCTATTCGGTGATGAATTTGAAGATCACCATACCGAAAAAGATCACTGTCATCAGGCCGCCCATGCCGGCAACACCCACGATCAGATCAAACAGATCGTTGCGGGGTTCCTCGTTCACATGTTCACGCGGGTCGCTGATCCGCACATTTGCGTCCATGTTATTGCCTCCTTATAGGGAATGACAGCTTGCCCGTATGGGGGCTGAAACCCGGAGTAATTTTAGTATACTTGGAAAAGAAAGCGTTTGTAAAGATTTTGCAGTTGGCATGCCACATCCTGTAATTGTGAAGATTTGATGTTGGGAAGATGAACATTGTAGCGTTCAATTCACAAGTTTGACGTACCTGTGTTATACTGGAAGTGTCGTTCACGACGTTACAGGTTAAAATAAACCGTAAGTATATATAAGGAGGACAATTTCATGGCTATTGTTAACGTATCCGATCAATCCTTCAACGCTGAAGTAGAAGGCGAAGGAACGGTTCTTGTTGATTTCTGGGCGCCTTGGTGTGGTCCTTGTAAAATGCTCGCTCCAATCCTGGAAGAGCTGTCCACAGAAGTTGGCGATGCAGTGAAAATTGCTAAAGTTAACGTGGATGAAAATCCGGAATCTGCTTCCCGCTTCGGCGTAATGAGCATTCCAACTTTGATCTTCTTCAAAGACGGTCAACCGGTAGATAAAGTGGTTGGTCTGAACTCGAAAGATGCGCTCAAAGGAATCATTGCAAAACACCAATAATTTACAGGCTTACACATACGCCTCCGGTTTACATGCCGGGGGCGTTTTGCGTCGAATACCTTTATATAGGACAATATAAAGTATATATTTTTTATAAAATGAAACTGGAAATTTACATGTTAACGGAGAGGACAGCAATGAGCTGTAGAAGCGAAGCGTTCGCCTAAAAGCTTTCTGAAAGAAAGCTGCATCGGAAGCATACGCTATCCCCGGATTTTCCCCTTGTAAAAGGGAGTCAAAAAAATCTGGGGATAACAGCGATTGGAAGGTTATTCTGTTATCGTAGTGTTCGTGTGAATTACGGCGATCGAAAGGTCATTCTGTCATCGGAGTAACTCATGTAAGGTGAGGATTTCAGCTTTTTCGGGAAGGAGGATTCACCGAATTATGGATCAATTCATGAATGATTTGCAGGATCAGGAGAAAGCATTGGAGCAAATTCGGCACAAGCTCGCTTTGCTGCCAGACATGTCTGGTTGTTACCTGATGAAGAACAGTGAAGGTACCATAATCTATGTAGGTAAAGCCAAAGTGCTGAAGAACCGCGTACGCTCTTATTTTATCGGCAGTCATAACGGAAAGACCCAGCGGCTGGTCTCCGAAATCCGTGATTTTGAATATATCGTGACAGGCAGTAACATGGAAGCACTTATTCTGGAGTGTAACCTGATCAAGAAACATATGCCGCGTTATAACGTACTGCTCAAGGATGACAAGACGTTCCCGTATCTTAAAATTACGAATGAAAAGCACCCCCGACTGGAAGTCACCCGGCGCGTGCTGAAAGATAAAGCCAAATACTTCGGACCTTATCCGAACTCGTATGCGGCACACCAAACGAAAAAATTGCTCGATCGCATGTATCCACTGCGCAAATGTGGTGTAATGCCCAAAGAAGTGTGTCTGTACTATCACATGGGACAGTGTCTTGCCCCTTGTGTGAAGGAAGTGGAGAAGGAGCAGTATGATCAGATTTCGCAAGAGATCGGCTCATTTCTGAGCGGTGGACATGAAGAAATTAAAAAGGATTTGCAGCGTAAGATGCAGGAAGCTGCGGAGGACCTTTATTTTGAACGTGCCAAGGAACTACGCGATCAGGTGATTGCCATCGATGCAATGATGGAAAAACAGAAAATTACGATGGCCGATGCCAGAGACCGTGATGTATTTGGTTTTGCCATTGATAAAGGCTGGATGTGTGTCCAGATTCTATATATGCGTCAGGGTAAAATGATCGAACGTCACGTCTCCACCTTCCCGTTTTACGGTGAGGCGTACAGTGACTTTATGTCCTACGTGACGCAGTATTACAGCGATAATCCGGCATTGCCACAAGAGATTTTGTTGCCGGAAATGCCCAAAGATATGTCAACCGGTGACGAAAGTACGGATACGGTATCTGATGGAGCGGTGCCTGCCGCAGTTACGGTGGAGTTCGAACAGACGGGACAAGGAGAGCAAAGGCTCGCTTCCCAGCCACTGGTTGCCGAGACTCGTGCAGCATACGGTAGTTCAGCTGAAGCAGAAGGTGAACAACCTGAGAGTACACAAGAAGATGCTTCCACAACGGATACAACTGCATCAACTGAGAAGCTCCCGGCAGGTCTGGAAGACCCAACTCAGGTTGCTGCTGCGTTGCAGGAGTGGTTGGAGATTAAAGTGCTCATTCCGCAACGTGGATTGAAACGGCAGATGATTACGATGGCTGTGGATAACGCACGTGTGGCACTGGAAGAGAAGTTCCGTTTGATTGAGCGAAATGAAGAACGGACATCCAAAGCTGCCGAAGGACTGGGACGTTTTATTGGACTGGACCAGCTTCGTCGAATAGAAGCATTTGATAACTCGAACATCCAGGGAACGAACCCGGTATCGGCCATGATCGTATTTACGGATGGTAAACCGGATAAGAAGGAATATCGGAAGTACAAGGTCCGTTCGGTTGAAGGACCGGATGATTATGAAACGATGAGAGAGGTCATCCGTCGCCGTTACGAGCGGGTATTGAAAGAAAACCTGACCCAGCCTGACCTGATTGTGGTCGATGGTGGTAAAGGGCAGATTTCGGCTGCGGTCGATATTTTGGAAAATGAGCTGGGCTTGTTTATCCCGGTATGTGGTCTGGTGAAGGATGCGAAGCATAAGACTTCACAGTTGATGATCGGTAATCCACCGGAAGTCATCTCCCTGCCTCGGGATAGTCAGGAATTTTACCTGTTGCAACGGATACAGGAAGAGGTTCACCGTTTTGCAATCTCGTTCCACCGCGAGCAGCGGGGTAAATCGATGGTCACGTCACGTTTGGACGCCATTCCGGGGATCGGAGAGAAGCGGCGTAAGCTGCTGTTGAAGCATTTTGGCTCTTTGCGCAAAATAAAAGAGGCCAGCGTCGAAGACTTCCGGCCTCTATCTATTGGTGACAAACTGGCAAATCAGATTATTGCAGCACTTCGGGATGAGGAGTCGTAACATACGGCTTCTCTTTTTGTTTTGGATTGAATTTGTAGACCACATATCCAACGATGGCCGGGAGTACAATCCAGAAGAGTCCAGCAGCCATATTCAGGGCATCGCCCATAAAGATTAGGCTAAGTCCCATCAGTAAGCTGTCGAAGATCACATGGGCGAATACAACGGCAATGAAGCCGTGACGCAACATGATCAGACTGAATAGCAATCCAATCACCATCAGCTCAATGGGACGGGTGATTACTGGATAGATGGGATACAATGTGTGTCCCAGTGCCCAAATGATGGTTGGAATCAGACACGCAATAAATGTGTTACGCACAATCTTTTGCATCATACGAATGCCGAACAGTCGATAGACGGCTTCTTCACCAATACCAGCCATCCAGGCCATAATCGGGAAGATCCATGCGTAGCTCATATTAAATGTAGATTGATCTGCTGACGTCGTTGACCATGTGCCAATGCTCTTCTCCAGAATGAAGAAAAGGATGGATTGCACACCTAGTAGAATGAATGCCCATAGGTAACCAGCATACATACTGTGTAGTACATATTTACCGTATCCCGGTTCTTTGGCACGAGGCCAAGGGTTCAGACCTATTTTACGCCACATGCCGTCACCGGCAACGAGGGATAGATAGATGGTTGCACTCATGACCAGTGTAATGCCTATCTGAAATAACATCAGGAACGCTAACATGAAGTTGGAGAATCCTTGTGCCTGAAGCAGAGGAATCATGTTCAGCGTGCCAATCACCGAAGCTGCGAAATACACCACCGAGAGAATGATCCCGCGTTTGAAAGACGTATGTGTTCGGGTCAGAATGCTATAGATAATGGCCAGCACACCCAGAACAAGGGTGAGGAACGCATAGCCGCCATAGGTCATCCAGTTGGCTTGGCGCGTCTGAGCTTTCACATAATCGGTATGGGATTCAGGGACCGAGAAGCCAGGATCGAATGATCGTACCGCACCCTCTTCAAACGTAAAGTTTAGTTCAAGTTTGGAATCTCCAATGGTTTTTGTAGCATCTGTATACTTCAGTCCCGCTTCACCATCGCGAGTATCCAGTTGAAGTGCCGGCACTTCATAGCCGAATTCGGTCAGAACGCCAGCCGCCAGCTCTTCCTTTTCATTCAGGGACATATTTCCTTCTGCAAGTACTTGCGATGTGGTCACTCTACCAGTACTTTGCTCCGCTTCAATGGCGGTATAGAGCGAAGAAGGCAGTTCCCGTTTGAAGCCGACCACTTTTCCTGTTTTCATATGTACGTCAACATGGAGGTAACCGCCTTTGTCTTTATCAGGCAAACGAACGCGGTATACATCGTAAGGATAGCTTGTTTCCCATTTCTGATTATAGGTATCGAGTTGTTTGGTTTTGGCCATATACCCGTAGATATCGGAATGTGTCTGGTAGGTTACCAGGGTGTTTCCAGCATCATTTGGCAGTGTATAGTCATCCACAGAAGCTGCGAAAGATCGTGCGGATTGCGTCGCCTGCTCCTTGGTTATGAAGGACGTAGACGAAATTTCTGTGGTTTGCGATGAGGTAGCAGGAAAGATCTGAAATACAAAAAATAGAATCAGGCCGATCGCCGCAAGCAACCCCAGACGCTTGAAGTTAGCCTTGAGTAGCAAAGGCTTCCCTAAGGGATTCATGTAATGGTGTTCCTCCTTTATTAATATGGATATTAAAGTAAACATAGCACAGGGCAAGGTCCGAATGCCAATCATGTAACGAAAACAGGTGTAAATCCTTGAAAATGAATGAAAAGGATCGAAAGAATCTGATCCATCCGTCGCCATATCTGAGTTTTTCCCTTTTTGGCTGAATTCGATGCTATTTACACAAAAAACGTTTTGTCTGCAAACGCCGCAGCGCTTATAATTTTGAAACAAATGTGCAACGATTCGCATGTCTTTCGCCCAACAAGGGAACGAATAGATTATATTCCAACTTCATTATATATGTCGTTTTAATCTGAATCATACATGTTTAACGTTTGGAAACAGCATTTCAGATGAAGAAGGCTCCACGGGGTGTGGAGTTATTTTCATTTTAGCAGAGGTGGATGATACTCAAGTGAAACTGAATGTTCAATGGATGCGATTATCGCCACCACGTATTCTTGTGTTAGGGTTTGCTGGCATCATATTGGTAGGTACACTCTTATTAATGCTTCCGGCATCCAGCCGAAACGGTGACAGCCTTGCCTTTATTGATGCGCTCTTTACGGCAACTTCGGCCGTCTGTGTCACCGGTTTGGTTGTCGTCGATACAGGGACTCATTTTTCGGTGCTGGGTCAGGTTGTGATCGCGATTCTGATTCAGATTGGCGGACTCGGCTTCATGACGATGTCTACGTTGGTTGCCATTGCGTTCAAACGGCGGATCTCGCTTAGGGAGCGGCTGATTCTACAGGAAGCGATGAATCAGAGCACAATGGAGGGCATCGTTCGGCTGATTCGTAAAGTTGTGATTTACTCACTCATTCTCGAAGGCATATGTGGTACGCTCTTTGCCATTCGCTGGTCGTTCGACATGCCAATCGGACAGGCGATCTATTACGGCTACTGGCATGCGATCTCAATGTTCAACAATGCGGGCTTTGATATGTTTGGGGATTTCCGCAGTCTGACCGGATATGTATATGACCCGCTGGTGAATTTTACAGCCATGTTCCTGATTGTCTCTGGCGGGATCGGTTTTGTGGTGTTGTCAGACCTGGTGGATTACCGCAAAACGCGGAAGCTGTCTCTGCACTCCAAAGTTGTACTGTTAATGACTGGATTGTTAATTGTGTTTGGTGCACTTGTCATTTTTGTATTTGAATTCAGTAATCCACGGACACTGGGTGGCCTGAACTGGGGGGGCAAAATACTCGGTTCATTCTTCCAGTCCGTTACACCGCGAACAGCAGGAGCCAATACGGTAGATATTGCCGGACTCAGGCAGGCAACGCAGTTCTTTATGATCATTCTGATGTTCATTGGTGCTTCGCCAGGTTCTACCGGAGGCGGGATCAAAACGACGACATTTATGATTATGGCTGGCGCAGTCATCGCCATGATGCGTGGACGTGAAGATATCGTATTTTTCCGCTACCGGCTTGTACAGGAACGGATTTTCAAGGCGCTTACCATTACGTTGCTGGCGCTCTTGTTCATCATAGCCGTAACGATGGCGCTGAGTACCACGGAAGAAGCCAGTTTTATGATGATTTTATTTGAAACGACATCGGCCTTTGGAACCGTGGGATTATCGCTCGGACTGACGCTGAAGTTGACCACCATTGGGAAGCTCCTGATCTGTTTTACGATGTTTGCAGGAAGGCTTGGACCCATCACATTAGCGTATGCACTTGGGCAGAAAAAGGGTAAAGAGTTATACAGGTATCCGGAAGGCAAAATGATTATTGGATAAATCAATTTTAGTGAGTTATGAAAATGATTTGGATAAGGGGTTCGTGAAGAACAATGAAAACACAGCAGTTTGCGGTGATTGGGCTTGGGCGTTTTGGCTCCAGTCTGGCACAGGAATTAATGGAACTCGGCTACGAGGTACTCGGGATCGATAAAAATGAAGAAGTCGTCGAAGACATGAGTGAGCTGGTCACCCATGCTGTTGTAGCCGATGCCACAGATGAGGAAGTGCTGCGCTCCCTGGGTATTCGTAATTTTGACTGCTGCATCGTTGCCATCGGGGATGATATCCAGACGAGCATTCTCACCGCGATCCTGTTAAAAGAACTGGGCGTCAAGACGGTCGTGGCCAAGGCCATATCCGTCCTTCACGGACGAGCGCTGGATAAGCTGGGGATCGATCGTGTCGTCTACCCTGAACGGGATATGGGCATTCGGGTTGCCCATCAGCTGGTTACCCCGAACTTGCTTGACTACATTGAATTATCCAATGATTACAGTATTGTGGAGATGAAGGTTCCCGCCTGTCTGCACAACAAAACACTTTCCACCCTCAATGCACGTGTACGCTTTGGTTGCAGTATTGTGGCGTTACAGAAAGAAGCCGGGGTCATTATTGCTCCGACTGCACTGGACTCGCTTCAGATGGGAGATATCATGGTCATTATCGGTAATAATGCAGATATTGAACGGTTTGAAGAGGAGGTTATCAGTCAGGAGAGCTGATAAGTTAAGATGATTGAAAATGGGAGCCAGGCGTCGGAGCCTGGCTGATCAGATTAAAGTTAAGGCGTCGTGGTCCTCCGTGAGGGCAACGGCGCCTTTGCTGTAAAGAGTGCAGCCGTCTCCTTGACCCATTGTCTGGAGGTCTCGCTGAGGTCTTCCTTTTCCCCATAGATCATGCAGGTAGTTCTTCGGGTCTGCTGTAGTTGTGGCAAATGAACAGAAACCAGATCATTGTCCGCGAGCAATTGTGGACGGAGATATGACTTGGGCAATAGAGCAGCAGCTTTGGCGGAAGGCAGAAGTCGGATGATCGCTTCGAAGGAATCAATCTCCATACGAATATCCGGCATCACGGCACAGCGCTGGAAGAGGTCGTCCGTTAATTTGCGGTACCAGGTGCCTTTGGAGAACGTGATCATCGGCAGATCCTGCAAATGCTCCATTCCGGCTTCCTTGCCGGACAAAGGGTGCGTGAGCGGTACAACCAGCACTAGATGATCGTCAAAGAGCGGTACACAGTTAAGCCCTACTTCGCTGATGGAAGAAGCAACAATACCCACATCGGCTTTTTTGTCACGTACAAAAGAGACAATCTCATGCGTTTTCCCCGTCAACAATTTCAGTTCGGCATTCGGATGTTTCTCCATAAAAGCATTAACGAGAGGTGGTAACGTAGTTTGAAGCGTCGTCAGGCTGGCGCCGAGTGTAATGGTGCTCTGTTCTTCATCCTTATACTGGGCGAGCATCGTCAGGAACTTCTGCTGCTGTTGCTTCTGTTCTACCGCGAACGTATAGGCGAGCTGGCCCACACTGGTTAACTCCAGCCGTTTGCCCCGGCGGTGGAATAGGGCAATCCCGAGTTCATCCTCCAATTTGGCAATTTTGCGTGAGAGTGCGGGTTGGGACAAGTTCAGTAACTTGGATGCACGGTTCAGGCTGGATTGCTCCACGACCGCTGCAAATGCATTTAACTCCTCGAACATGAACAACGACCTCTTTTCCATGAGTGATGAGTGTGATTCTTGCCCTTGCTTAATCGTTTTCCATGTTGTATGGCCTGTAAACCCAATGTTTCACTGCTTATACCTATAGGTTATAACATTTAATAATTATATTGCAATTCCCTTATAAGAAAAAAAGGAGTAACATGAATCGTGACACAAGTTGTTCACACCTGGCGAAAACGGAACAATTTGTCGAACCTTTTCATGGAAAAGGATTCGTGTCATGATAAGTGAAATCATTTATGAAAACGTTGTATTTAGCGAAAGGGGATCGACATTTTATGAAAGGGTTTTACTCCAGAAAGCTGCACTCCTTGCTTGGCGTCATTCCGCTCAGTCTGTTCTTTATTGAGCACTTGGTGACGAACTTCACAGCAGTTGAAGGCGGCAAAGAAGCTTTTTACGGTGCCGTTGCATTTCTGAACGGTTTGCCTCTTGTTATTGTGATCGAGGCATTACTGATCTGGCTGCCGTTGTTCTATCACGGTGTTTACGGTCTTTACATTGCCTATCAGGCCAAGCCTAACGTTGGGCGTTACGGCAATGAGCGCAACTGGCGCTACACGTTACAGAGGGTAAGCGGTATCATTACGTTTGTATTCGTCATCTGGCACGTATGGGAGACGCGAGTACAGATTGCACTGGGTAACGTATCCCATGAAGAGATTGGCGGCGTCATACATGATGCGGTGACGAATCCGATAACCTTTGCGATATATATGATCAGTGTGGTTGCGGCGTCATATCACTTTGCCAATGGCCTGTGGTCGTTCCTCGTTAGCTGGGGGATTACGGTTGGTCCGCGTGCGCAGCGTGTATCCTCTTACGTATGTATGAGTTTGTTCGCTATCGTTTCCATCATGTTTATTGCTTCACTATTTGCTTTCCGGAGCATTGATTTCCAGACAGCTACTTCGATGATTGACGCAGTTAAAACAGTTCTAATTTAAGCATTTAGCGTATAAATGCTGACTTATAAGGGAGTGAACAGCAATGGCATCAACGAATGTAATTATTGTGGGCGGCGGTCTCGCAGGCTTGATGGCGGCGATCAAATCGGCTGAAGCCGGAGTCCATGTTCATTTATTTTCACTGGTTCCTGTTAAACGATCCCACTCTGTATGCGCCCAAGGCGGCATTAATGGAGCGGTAAATACCAAGGGTGAGGGTGACTCCCCATGGGTACACTTTGACGATACGGTATACGGCGGTGACTTCCTTGCGAACCAACCTCCTGTTAAAGCGATGTGCGAAGCAGCACCTGGCATCATTCACTTGATGGACCGTATGGGCGTAATGTTCAACCGGACACCGGAAGGTTTGCTTGATTTCCGTCGTTTCGGGGGAACGAAGCATCACCGTACGGCGTTTGCCGGAGCGACAACAGGACAACAATTGCTCTATGCGTTAGACGAGCAGGTACGTCGCTGGGAAGCAGCGGGCCTGGTTACGAAATATGAGAACTGGGAATTCCTGCAGGCAGTTTTGGATGATGAAGGCGTATGTCGCGGGATCGTAGCTCAGGATCTGAAAACGATGAAAGTACAGACCTTCCCGGCAGAAGCAGTTATTCTGGCGAGCGGTGGTCCGGGTATCATCTTCGGTAAAACGACCAACTCTGTAATTAACACAGGTACAGCGGCAAGTGCGGTGTATCAGCAAGGTGTGAATTATGCTAATGGTGAGTTCATTCAAATTCACCCGACAGCCATTCCAGGGGATGACAAGCTGCGTCTCATGTCTGAATCCGCGCGTGGTGAAGGTGGACGAATCTGGACGTACAAAGACGGCAAGCCGTGGTACTTCCTTGAAGAAAAGTATCCGTCCTACGGTAACCTGGTTCCGCGTGATATTGCGACTCGTGAAATCTTCAGCGTCTGCGTAGATATGGGCTTGGGTGTGAACGGCGAGAACATGGTTTATCTCGACCTGTCGCACAAAGATCCGAAGGAACTGGATGTTAAACTCGGCGGAATCATTGAGATCTATGAGAAGTTCATGGGCGATGACCCGCGTAAAATCCCGATGAAAATCTTCCCGGCAGTCCATTATTCCATGGGCGGCATGTGGGTAGATTACAATCAAATGACCAACATTCCGGGGCTGTTCGCAGCTGGTGAATGTGAATATCAATACCATGGCGCGAACCGTCTGGGTGCAAACTCACTCGTTTCCGCGATCTATGGTGGTATGGTGGCTGGACCAAAAGCGGCTGAATATATCAAAGGGCTCAAAAAATCGTCCGCTGATATCCCATCTTCCGTATTCGAGAAACACACCAAACAACAAAGCGACAAATACGAAGGCATCTTGAAAATGCAGGGCACGGAAAATGCCTATGTCATTCATAAAGAGCTTGGCGAGTGGATGACAGCCAACATGACGGTTGTGCGCTACAACGACAAGCTTGAAGCCACGATCGGCAAGATCAAGGAATTGAAAGAGCGTTACGGCAAAATCAACATGTACGACAGCTCCGGTTGGAATAACCCTAGCGCAGCGTTCACCCGCCAACTGTGGAATATGATTGAGTTGGCAGAAGCGATGACACTGGGAGCACTGCTGCGTAACGAAAGCCGTGGCGCGCATTACAAACCGGAATTCACGGAACGTAATGACGAAGAGTTCCTGAAAACGACTATCGCAAGCTGGTCGAAGGAAGGCCCGAAAATTTCGTACGAGCCAGTAGACGTATCCCTGATCCCACCACGTATCCGGGACTACTCCAAGGATTAAGTATCACGGATTTATTTATAAGGTTAAATGTTAAGCACCTGAACGAAGAAGGCAGGAGAACTTTGGAGAAGCAGAGCCTCTTCAAAGTTACTGCCATCAACGTGAGGGAAATGCCCAGAAGAAGCAAGCGCCTAGCGATGCTTCAGAACTTGAATACTGCTCATCCAGCATGAATGGAGTGCAGTTTCCAGCAAAGTGACCCAGTGCACGACGTAGCGGAGGAAGCGGAAATGCCCAGAAGAAGTGAAGCTGAAAGCTTTCTGAAAGAAAGCTACTTCGAAAGCATACGCTTCGCCTTTATCACCGGATTTTAACCCTGGAAAGGGTTGATCAAAAAAAATCCGGGGATAACAGCGATCAGAGGGGCATTCCGCTGACGAAGCGTCTCCCGTGCACCAAACCAGTAACTTTGCGCATCAGCAATACAATCATCGTCACCAGAGGAGGGGACAACGATATGGCGGAACAAGCTACAGCCAACAAAACCGTCAAGTTTATCATCACCCGTCAGGACAGCCCGGAGTCATCTTCGTACAACGAAGAATTTGAGCTTCCGTACCGTCCCAACATGAACGTGATCAGTGCCCTAATGGAGATTCAGCGTAACCCGGTTAATACAGATGGCAAATCCATTGCTCCCGTGTGCTGGGATTCCAACTGTCTCGAAGAAGTCTGCGGTGCCTGCTCCATGGTCATCAACGGCAAGCCACGTCAAGCGTGTGCAGCCCTGATCGACAAGCTCGAACAGCCTGTTCGCATCGAACCAATGAAGACATTCCCGGTGGTTCGTGACCTGGTCATCGACCGTACCCGGATGTTTAGCGCCCTGAAACGCGTTAAAGCATGGATTCCGATCGATGGTACCTATGACCTCGGACCAGGTCCACGGATGCCTGAGAAGAAGCGTCAGTGGGCATATGAGCTGTCCAAATGCATGACATGTGGTGTATGTCTGGAAGCATGCCCGAACGTCAATGAGAAAACAGACTTTATTGGTCCAGCAGCACTGTCCCAAGTGCGCCTGTTCAATGCTCACCCAACAGGGGAGATGAACGCCGATGATCGTCTGGAAGCGTTGATGGAAGACGGAGGCATTGAGGGCTGTGGTAACTCACAGAACTGTGTGCAATCTTGTCCAAAAGGTATTCCACTGACAACCTCCATTGCCGAAATGAACAAACAAACGACCAAGCATATGTTCAAACGCTGGTTGGGTGTATAATCTCGTCATAACATGTGCAGAAGTGCAATCTGCAACTTAGAAGAAGTCGTGATCCCGTGCAGCAACATGCCGGAGATCCCGGCTTCTTTTTACAAAGAAGCAGAGGAACCGGGCCATCCATGCAGAATATGGTATACTAAGGGGATGGATATGGAGCGTAGAAGGAGGGGGAGATATGGCAGAGACACCGCGTCAGGGCAGTAACAACTCGCCGTCCCAGCGCTCGCACAAGGCACCAGGTGCAGAAGAGTCTGTGTTTCCTGGAGAAGAAAAGGATCATGATCCCTCTCGCCGAAGTTTCTTATTGCGCATGGTTTTGATGACGGCAGGTGCCAGTTTGCTTACAGGAGGTTATGCCTGGCTTTGGGAGCCGCGTCGTCTGGAAATTAAGCAAGTGGGGCTGAAACTGCCGAAGTTTCCAAAGGCATTTGACGGACTGCGTGTCGTTCAGTTCAGCGATGCTCATCTTGGTTTTCATACCGGAGTGAAAGAGATGAAGAAGCTGGCAGCAACGATTGAGGAGCAGCAACCGGACTTGATTTGTTTTACCGGAGACATAGTTGAGAGGGAAGCAGAGCCAATGCGTGAATGTATTCCGGTATTGGCCTCCATGCAAGCGAAGTATGGCAAATTTGCGGTTTTGGGGAATCATGATTATCGGGGCGGGCAGCAGAATGAAGTGGCAACCATGTTCCGTGAAGCCGGGTTCACTTTGTTACGGAACGAACATGTGGTGATTGAACAAGGGGGCGAACGTCTGGCCATAGCTGGTCTGGATGACGCACTGACAGGCAGGCCTGATCCTGCCGAAGCCATCAAGGAATTGGATCATGATGTGTGGAAGCTGCTGCTCGTGCATGAACCGGATTATGCCGACATTGCCACTCCCTATGGTTTCGGATTGCAGCTTTCCGGTCATAGCCATGGTGGACAGGTACGTTTTCCCTGGGTCGGGGCACTGACAACTCCGCGAGGTTCACACAAGTATGTTCAGGGGTTGTATTACACGGATGTCCAGGGGGTATATTACTCCACCCAGACACAGATGCCGGTGTATGTGAATCGTGGTTTTGGCATGACCCAACTGCCTATTCGTTTTCTGTGCAGACCCGAACTAACGGTGTTTGAGCTTAAAGGATTAACCACATAAAAGGAATATGAGATCATATTAGTTCAACTAAACTTTTTACACGAGAACGGAGAGGACAGAAATAACGTGAAGAAGCGAAGCGTTCGCCTTTATCTCCGGATTTTTCCTTTGAAGAAGGGAATCAAAAAATCTGGGGATAACAGCGATCGGAAGGTTATTCTGTCATCGGAGTGGCAAGTGTAAACGTACAACAGTGAACGATTCAACATGAATGGAGGTTATCCAGATGGAACGAATTGCGATTGTATCCGACATTCATGGCAACATGACTGCCTGGGAAGCAGTGCTAAAAGATATCCGAAGTCGTGGCGTAGAGCGAATCTTTTGTCTTGGTGACCTCGTAGGCAAAGGACCTGAACCGGTACAGGTTGTCGATCAGGTGAGAGCGACGTGCGAACTCGTCATCCGCGGCAACTGGGATGAGCTGGTTGCGGTTAACCAGGACAACGAGAATTTCACATGGCAAGCAGAACGGCTGGGTGAGGAACGTTTGGCGTATTTGGCGAGTCTACCCTTCAGTCATCAGTTTCAGCTGAGTGGTCGCACCATCCGCCTGGTCCATGCTTCACCTCAAAGTGTATACCATCGTGTACAGCCATGGGATGAGCTGGAAAAGAGGTTAGCGATGTTTGATCCTCCAGCTGATGAGCCTGACCAAGGTATAGCAGATGTCGTAGGGTATGGAGATGTGCATAACGCATACTTGCAGTATATGAATGGCAAGATGCTGTTTAATGCAGGCAGTGTAGGTAATCCGCTCGATCTTCCGCAGGCTTCCTACTGTATTCTGGAGGGTGAAGATAGCAATGATAACAATACCCCATTCAATGTTCAATTTGTGCGGGTACCTTATGATATTGAGCAGGAAGTAAAAGCTGCACAGTCGGCAAATGTTCCTGCATTGGATTTTTATATCCGTGAGATTCGTACGGGGGTCTATCGCGGGTTGCAGGAGTAGTCAGCATCCTAACCCTTAAGGGTTAGGAATTGAATGATGCAATATGTGAATACTAAAATGCTAATACTAAAGTTCGTGGATCAGTTCAAATGGTATTACGCCGGATCATCTTCAGAGCATGCTTGTCTTACCGGACTAGAGCCCGTTTAGGCAAAAGGAGCGATTGTCATGCTTACCCGAAAAATGCTGGTTCAAGGTCTGCCTGCTTTGTGGACAGAGCGTCTTGTCCTGCGATCATTGCGTCAAAGTGATTACAGCACATTATCGGAACTTTTTTCCGATCCTCAAGTCATCCGGTATGTGAATAGGGGAAGCCAGCCCACACCGATCAGGGCGAGACGGTTATTGAACCAGATACGGAGCAGCAGTGCCAAGCTGGATTCGTTACATTATGGGATCTGCTGGAGAGGCAAAGAACAGGTCATCGGGATCACGTCATTCCAGCACTGGAATGATCAGAATGGAACCGCACAGATTGGTTATATCCTGAACAGATCCTGTTGGGGCATGGGTGTGGCTACCGAGGCTGTACAGAGGTTGCTGCAGTTTGGATTCGACGATCTTCATCTGTGGAGGGTGGAGGCACGTTGTTATGAGGCCAATGTATCTTCACAACGGGTGCTAAGCAAAATAGGGATGTCCTATGAGCGGAGTCTTCCCTCGTTTGTACTGCATGATGAGGATGACGAGGGATCAGAATCCCTGATGGATGTTAAAGTGTACAGTATGTACCGGGAACAATACGTACGCCCGCTTCAGGAAAAAGACCTGCAAACCTTGGTATCTGACAAGCCGCAATGACATAGGCGGATTGCCAAGCCCAGTGCGACAGCTCCTTTCTGAAAGATTCTGAGCGGTTCTGCAGCCCAAGTATTTTCGTGGTATGTGATTGATTAGATGGAGCGACTGGGCAAGATACTCATCCTTCACTTGTGCGAAATCCGTACCCTTGGAGTGGGTCTTTCGCAGTAAGCCTTTCCCATTTCCGTTGGAAGTGCGTTGCCAGGAAGAATACGGATCGGCAAAATAAATGTGCAGACGATTGGTGGTTTCCACGTTTGTATGACAAGCAAACTCCTTGCCTCTGTCAACGGTAGCTTTAAGGAAGGTGCCTTTGGGTACTGTGTAATGGCTACACCGAGTGCAAGTTTCATGGACATCACGGTTGCGATGAAGTTGCATATCGTTGACTGATGCCTACCGAGCTCATTTACAATGGCTGGTGAACCATGATCTTGCTGATGGAGGATTTCTAGCTTAATACGTTTGATCATGCTGAGATGTGTGTAACCCATGGTTGATTCTCTTTGTGCGAATGGTTGTGTGAATGCGTTCATTCTACACGAATCTGGCCATGGGCCTTTTTTTATTTAGTTCCAGCAGGTGTCGCACTTCATTTTACAATCCGTCATTGTGTTTAACCAGATGGAGACGCAAAAAAGGCCGCCTCAGAGTAAGTGCCTTTACTATATCCATTTTGATTCGTATAGAGTAAAATAAGGTTACAGAATGTTACAGCAAGTCCTCCAACCGATGGAGTATACATACGGTGATTATATGAATGAAGAACAACTAAACGAGGTGACATTCGTTGTCATCTCTGAAGAAGTAGCTAGGACAACTTATGGAAGTGGAATTATATTAAAACCAATTATTAAAGTAGAAACAGAAACGTTTCCATATCTTCTGAAATACAGCATTTCATTTGGTTACATTTTCAAAAACGAAGAATTGAAAAATGTAGAAATTGACATATTGAATAAAGAGGGAGAGGTCATTGATACATCTGATATCACAGCGTTGGAGTTCAGCAACCCAGTACTTTTTAATAGTGATGGGGTTAGAAGAGAATCTCTGCTGATAGGAGAATCTGGGTTAAGTAGCACGAGTGGCATTTTCTTAAAAGGTTTTGGTAAATATAAAGTTCATATTAAATTTAATGGAAAGATATTAGGAGAAACCTACTTTATTGTTATTCCCTCAGAGGTTTTATCTTATGGTGTGAAGTATGAGTAATAATTATAAAACAGCCGATACGAGAATGGCTCATAACATGAGGGTAATAAGTTCATATAAAACCGATGAAGTAGCTATCGGACATGAAGAAGGAAGGGGGATGTTTATGGATGATTCCACAAAAACCATACTCAATCGCTTAGACCAAGATATACGAGATCATAAGCAAGAGATGAGGGATCGTGAAACAATCATCCTTAACGACTCTAGAGAACGTGAAAATAGATATCGCGAAGAAATTAAGGCACAAAACGAACTATTTAGACGTGAAGCAAAAGAACGTGAAGAAAGAATGGAAAAAATGATTCTGGGAATTACTTCAGAAATAAAGGAATTCAAAAGCGAGATTAGTGAGGATATTAAGGATGTTAAATCTGAACTACAACAATCAAAGCAACATATTCAAAGTATGGCTACAACAAACAAATGGGGTAATTTTGCAACAATTATTGCCTTAGGTGGAATTGTTGTGGCTATGATAATTGCCTTGGTCCAAATAAGTTCCAACTAAAATACCTAGTTTTTTGACTGGGTATTTTTTTGTTATATATCGAACGTAGTTCTTATATTATACAAACAAACGTTCCTGTTTCGATGGGGAGGTATGCCAGCGAAATACTTAGGATGGTTGGTGGAGATCATATATCTGTATTAAGGTGGGAAGATCACTAAGCATCGTATACAGGTAAAAAAGCATAGTTCCAAATTGATCAAAACTGATGATCTATTATCGTGATAGCCACGGACATTTCGCGAATCTGGGTGTTTGTTGGCATTGCATCCGATTAAGATTGTAGAAGAAGGGGCATAAGCATGTTGGTCGATTGTCAGCGCAAAGTGCTGAGGATATTTTACAACCACAAAAAGCGGCCGATGGCGGTTTCTAACGGTACAGGAGCTGACTGACGGTAAAAACAGGCAAGCATAAATCCGATGTATTGGCAGTTCTGTCTCTGTCTGAGGTCTCCTTTGAAGTGATCGAGGAGGGGGTTGACACTGTATTTTTCGAGGATGTTTACGAGACTGAGGACGGGATAGATTACGGTCGAATCAAAGAACTAACTAATGTCCTTAGGTTAATCCTCCTGATCGTATAAATCTCTACATAATTAAAAACTTGTGTAGCACGTTCATATTCTCTATCCCAGTCATCTCTATTAACGAATCAGACTTTCGATTCTTTGGGCCACGAATAGTGATACTTACTAAAAGTTCTCCTTTCAATAATAGATTTTCATAAAAGATATGACATCACAAAAAATCACAAGAAAATAACGATCTCTGCGAATACAGGTGAATGCGAACGAATAAAATTGTTAAAATCGAGAGAGAAAAAGGATGTGACTAAGTGAAACGGAGTTACAGGAATGCAAGCAAACCGAACTTCAATCATTTGTTACACAATTGAAATATAGCTGCAATTGAACTCTAACAGACAGGGGGTAAACTTATCTCATGACCCCCTTTTTGATAATAGATAATGCTGTTGGGACCCGCGAGAGCGGGTTCATTTTTTTTGCCTAAAAACCCCCACGGTGCACTTCAGCATCCATGGGGGCCTTTGTGTTTGCTCTATTTTACAGTGGTACAACCTGCATCTGTTTCTGCTTGAAGTATACCCAGTCGGTGAATCCGATCTCCTTTAGACGTGTACGAACGTCATCCAGCTCGTCTGCAACCCGCTGCGGTTTATGAGCATCCGATCCGAAGGTCACCTTCACCCCATAGTGATGGGCCCGTTCCAAAATGGCATCTGACGGGTACCAGCCACCGCTGAGTTTGGTTTTGCCTGAAGTGTTAATTTCGATAGCAACGTTGGATTCGGCAATGACCTGCAACGTTTCATCAATGGCCTGATCAGCGATAATTTCCGAGAAGGGTGGATAGTTTCCTTTCATCGCATCAATATGTCCAAGGATCTGGAACATACCGCTGCGAGCCGATTCTCGGATCAATGAATAGTAGCTTTCTTTTACTTCAACTTTGCGAGCATTGCTCAGTCCATTCCACCGGGTTTTGTTGAAGATGCTCACATCCTCGGTATGATGAACCGAACCAATAATATAGTCAAAAGGATACTGTCCCAGCGTGGTACGGTACAATTCCGCATGAGTAGGGAAGTAGTCGGATTCAATGCCGAGCAGTACGTCGATTTTACCAGCGTACTCTTCTTTCAGAGCAAGGACTTCTTCCACATAATGCTGTAATTCCGACTTACCCATTGCGATTCGGGGAAATGCCTGCTCAAGCTCACTGCCAAAGTATGGCGTATGATCGGAGATTCCGATGGCCTGAAGTCCTGCCTCAATACCTGCCTCTATATAATCGCGGATGTTGCCGTCTGCGTGACCACAACGAAAATGATGTGTGTGAAGATCGAATTTCATATGGAATCCTTCCTTTCTCATGGCTCATTGTCATTCTGAACTGATGAATTGGGTTTCCGGCATGCCTTTGAGGTCACTTATGAATTGTTGCATTGCTGAGTTGAGGTAACGACTGGACTTATAAATGACACCAACAGGGTGACTGACCTCCAGCTCACTTAAGGGTATCATTCTCAGAGTACCTTGGCGCAACTCATGGGCAACCGATTGTTTGGATATGACAGCTGCTCCGAGATCAATCTCGACCATCCGTTTCACTTCCTCGCTGCTAGACAACTCCATCACAATATTAGGTTCAATATTATGTTTCTTGAAAATGGTTTCCGTAAACCGTCGTCCTACGGTATCCGGGGACAGCAGAATCAATGGTGTACTTCGGAGCACATCCACTGCAGCATGTTTTTTCTTCGCCAGCGGATGGGAAGGAGATACCACGAGTTCGAATGTGTCATAGTACAGCACAGAGGTATTCAGGTTGGGATTGCGCTCCGTGAGATAACCAATACCAATATCAACCAGACCATTTTCGACCTGGGTATAGATCTGTGATGAAGGAAGGGATTGGATACTGGTTTTAATCAGCGGGAATTGATCTTGGAAATAGGATAACACCCTTGGCAGGATCTGAATAGCAATGGAAGTTGTTGTACCCAGCACGATACGTCCCTGAGGCGTTTCATCGAGATCGGACAATTTTTGTTTCAACTCATCGACGATGTCGAGCATCCGTTCAGCATGCTCCAGGAATACCTGTCCACGGTCTGTCAGGGTGACGGGTTGGTTGCGATCCACAAGAACGGTGCTGAATTCATCCTCCAGACTTTTGATCTGGGCCGAGACGGCAGGCTGGGTCAGGTTCAGAAGTTCTCCCGCCTTGCGGAAGCTCATCGTTTTGGAAATGGTAATTAGTGTCTCCAGTTGGCTTATGTTCATAGGTGACCTCCTTGCAGGCAAATTAACTTGATTATGTAGTGTTTGGTGCGATGAAATCCCGTAACTGGTTATTGTTCCGTTATCTTAAATTATAGGTGATTCAGGACAGCAGAGCAATGAAGGTGATTGTTGGGATAAAAAGTAGTTCAAGAGACTGTGAAAAAAATGCGAATGCAAGAATTTGATTTTTTTAACAGTCGTGAGAAAACAGTCATAAAGTCCTAAATGTCTTTTGCCACCTACAATGATCGAAAAGCTTTCTGCAAAAGAAGTGAAAAGCTCTGTTTATTCGCTAGAATCAGCTATAAACATTTGCCCCACGGATGACGATAAATTATAGTACACATGGTTTAACGAATTCTTAATGAATTCTTGTACGTGATAAAGTATAATAAATTTATTGAATATGGGACTTTTGGTGTGTGACCAATAACCCAGTGTGAGGGGGACATAGACAGTGAAAGCGGAAGTGATTAATCCTTTCCTGGAATCTGCACGGAACGTATTCGAACAGCTCATCCAGGTTTCGCCTTCCACCGGGAGTCTTGGCGTGAAGAATGTAGAGTACATTGCAGACCATGTCTGGATCGTGATCGGAATGACCGGACAACTTAGCGGAAATATTGTATTTGGAATCAACGAACAAGTTGCACTGAAAATTGTATCTGCGATGATGGGCGGATTCGTCATTACAGAAATGGATGAAATGAGCAAAAGTGCGATTTCGGAACTCGGTAATATGATCAGTGGTAATGCCAGTACGATCCTGTCGAACCAGGGTGTTGTAGTTGATATTACACCTCCACAAGTGATGAAATCCGAACACCTGACTACATTTAGTGCAACGAAAGCACTGAGCATTCCTTTGCTGATGGATGGCATTGGTGAGATGGATATTCAGGTCATGATCTCGTAGAATAGAACCATACGCCTCAAAAGGCAATATGTGTTCATACGGGAGGACATCACGGATGCTGAAAGATCAGGTAGTGTTTATCACAGGTGCATCGAGTGGTATCGGTGCGCTTTGTGCGCAGATGCTGATAGAAGAAGGAGCCATCCCGATTCTGGCTGCCCGTTCGCGGGACAAGCTGGAAGAGATTGGTGCCTCGCTGAAAGGGCAGCATGAATTGCTCACGCTTGATGTTACGGATAGTGAGCAGGTTCAGGCAGCTGTGGATGCGATATTGCATAAATACGGACGAATTGACATTTTACTGAATAACGCGGGTTATGGAAAATTCGCAGCTATGACGGACATGTCTGTACAGGAATTCGATGAAATGATGGACGTCAATTACATGGGCATTGTACGCTGTACCAAAGCAGTGCTGCCACAGATGCTGGAACGGGGTAGAGGACAGATTGTGAATGTGGCTTCTATGGCCGGCAAAATCGGTACAGCCAAATCCGCTTCCTATACGGCTACGAAACATGCTGTACTCGGATTTAGTAACGCGCTGCGTCAGGAGCTTCGCAAGACCGGAGTCCTGGTGACAACGATTAACCCAGGTCCGATTGATACACCATTTTTCCATCGGGCTGACCCATCTGGCAATTATGTGAATAATGTACGCTGGATGATGTTGAAACCGGAAGACGTTGCGGGTCATATGATTCGGGCGATGAAAAAGCGCAAGGAAGAAGTGAATCTGCCAAGAATTGCTTCTGCTGGCATATGGCTGTACCAGCTATTTCCACGTCTTGCAGACCGATTGTCGCACGGTGTAATGAATCAGAAGTAAATGCAATACTGGGCATCATATACGGGATGAAAGAAAGGCTCCGCCGAGGGGCTTTTCTTTTTTTTGTGTGCAAATGGACAATTCCTGAATAAGATTTGGTCCACGGGCTTTTTTCGCATATAATGAAAGGTAATGTGATGACAGGCTTCGGTTTTAGTAGGCACAAGCAGGGCTAGCATCAAAATGAATAAATTAAAAGGATGGACATACATGACGAATCAAACATTTGCTTCAATTGGCGTGGAACAGGATCTGGAGGCCGTTTTGGCGAAACATGGCATTAACGAACCTTCACCTGTACAGGCTCAGACGATCCCGGTTATTTTGGAAGGCCGAGATGTCGTATCCAAATCCCAGACGGGAACAGGAAAAACGTTGGCGTATCTGCTGCCACTGTTACAATCCATCAAAATGGATATTAAAGGTACCCAGAAGCTTGTTATTGCACCAACACAAGAGCTGGCGATGCAAATTGTACGTGAGGCACAGCGCTACGGGGAAGAACGCAAGATCGGCGTATTGGGTCTGATTGGTGGCGCAGCGGCTAAACGTCAGATCGAGAAGCTGCGTGAGCATCCGCAATTGGTTGTGGGTACACCAGGACGACTGAAAGAATTGATTACACTCAAAAAACTGAAAATGCACAACGTTTCCACCATTGTTATTGATGAAGCGGATCAGGTATTCCAACTTGGCGGCGTAAGTGACGTGAACTTTGTTCTGAAGAGTGCACTGCGCGACCGTCAGCTGATTTTCCTGTCAGCAACCATTGATGAGCATACGGCTGGACTCGCAAAGCGTGAGATGAAAGAGCCTGTTCAGATCGGAATTGAACCGGACCGGGCTACGGCTGCGGGCCTTGAGCATTTTTATTTTGTAGAAGAGAACCGCAACAAAATTGACATGCTGCGTCGTCTGGTTAGACAGTACAACCCGGATCGGGCAATCGTATTTGTGAATGCAACAGAGGATATTGGTGAAGTGGAAGCGAAAATGAATCATCTGGGCTTGTCTGCTGCTGCGCTGTATGGCGATGCTGACAAAGTGACCCGCAGTAACGTATTGTCTGCATTCCGTAACGGTAAACTGCAATTGCTGATCGCCAGCGAAGTCGCTGCCAGAGGACTGGATATCGAAGGCCTGCCAATGGTCATTAACTATGACCCTGCATTTGACTCGGAGCACTATGTTCACCGTGCAGGTCGTACAGGCCGGATGGGGCGCTCGGGTATTGTACTGTCCATTGTGGACGAAACACAGATTTTCATTATGCGTAAATTCGCACGCGAGCTCGGAATCGAACTGCCAGAACGTGTACTCTTTGGCGGTAAAGTATTGGAGGCTGATCCGCGTCCGGACACACGTCCTGAGGGACATTCGTTCTCCAGAAAACCAGGACAATCCAGAGATCGCAAACCAGGTCAGGGCAGCCGCAATGGCGGTACCCGAGCTACAATCTCCAATTCGCGTCCAGCGGGTAGCAAACCAGCTGGCAATACAGGCCGCACGGAGCGCGAACAGGATCGTAAAAACAAGGGAGCACCCAAGTGGAGTAAAGACAAAACGCCACGCTCCGAAGAATAGAATCTGACGAAAGGGGTGCAGGGATAGATGGAAAACGTTCAATCGCCTGTTTTGCAAATCAGCGGGCTAAGCGGAGGCTATAGCGCCAAACGGCCGGTCCTTCACGGCATCGATCTGGAAGTCGGACGTGGAGAGATGGTCGGACTGATCGGATTAAACGGTGCTGGCAAAAGCACAACCATGAAACATATCCTCGGCTTGATGACCCCGCAACAGGGCGAAGTGCGAGTGATGGGCAAGAAGCGGGACGAGGATGCGCAGATCTACCAATCGGCCATGGCATTCGTACCGGAATCACCCGAACTGTATGACGAGATGACGGTGATGGAGCATCTGGAATTTACGGCAAGAGCGTACAATGTGTCGGAGGCTGACTTCAAACAACGTACGGAGAAATTGCTGGCATTGTTCCGCATGAATGAGAAAAGTACAAGTCTGTCGACTCACCTGTCCAAGGGGATGCGGCAAAAGGTTATGATCATGTGTGCTTTTGTGGCCGGACCACCACTGTACATCATTGATGAGCCTTTTCTGGGGCTGGACCCGCTCGGTATTCGCTCCTTGCTTGATTTTATGCTGGAGATGAAAGCTTCGGGATCATCCATCTTGCTCAGTTCACATATTCTGTCCACGATTGAAAATTACTGTGACCGTTTTATCGTTCTGCACCGTGGGCAGGTTATTGCTCAAGGGACGCTGACTGAACTGCGCTCCCAATTCGGGGAATCGGATGCCACGCTGGAGCACATGTTCTATTCCCTCGTACAAGGCAGGGATTGAGCATGGATCTCAAGCTGCTATGGAAGCAAAGACGCGCAGGATTCTGGAACGGAATTCTTCCTTATCTGGGTTATGTGATCCAGAGCGGTGTAGCTATGGTCTTTTTATTTCTCGTCATTGCGTTCTCCGCCTGGTATACATCGTTTGTCCAGAACATTCCGGCTGAATTTCCGATTCGCTGGATTGCATTGTTGCTGCTGGCACCGCTAGTGCTGTTTAGCAGTTATCGTACATATCTGCTTCCGGCAGATATCGTGTTCCTGCGACCACAGGAATACCGGATGCAGGAGTATTTGAAGAATAGCTTTGCCCGGGGTGTTATTTATAAAAGTCTGGGCTTGCTGCTTGTATTTGTTACACTGTGGCCTCTCTATGTCAGAGCAGACCTGGATGCACGGCCATTCGGCTGGTTCATTGTATTCCTGTTGCTGTGGAAAGGGTTGTCCAGTTATGGAGCGTGGCAAGAGCTAAGGATGGTTCAGGTCGGGGCAGCAAGAGGATACCGTCTCTTGCGATGGGCTCTGGCAGTGCTGGCGGTTGGCGCATGGCTGTGGCAGCCACCGCAGCGCAGCGTCTGGTTCCTGCTGCTGCTGGCAGTCGTCTACATCGTCGCCTTGCGTATACCGGTGAAACATCGGGTAGCGTGGGAACGACTGATTCAGGTAGAGCAGGGGCAGGCTGGCAGGGTTATGCGGACGCTCGGCTGGTTCGTGGATGTACCTTCATCCGGACAGAAAGTAAGTTCGCGTCGCTGGCTTAGCAAATTGGGAAGCGGTCTTCCCTGGAATGCAGGGAAAGCTTATCGATATCTGATTACCAAAACGTTTATTCGAACCGAAGTGTTCTCAATCGTGTTACGCCTAGTTGTACTGGGCATGTTACTATCCTGGTGGACAGCAGGCAGCTACTTTGGTGTAGGTGTGTATCTGTTCTTCCTGTTGCTTGCAGGTGTTCAGTTAGGTGCGCTGCGTCGCAGTCATAGTGAATCATTCTGGATTATGATCTATCCGATCTCCGGAGAAAGTCGTCGTTCCCAGGTGTTAGGATTCATATTCCATCTGCACGCATTGGCTGCTTTGCTCATGTGGCTGCCTATGCTAGCTGCCGGAGTGAGTGGACTAAGCATCACTGGAGTGGCGCTTGTATTGGGCATACTGGTCATTGTAATCATGCGGCGTTCGCAAGGTAACAAGTGGTTGAAGGAAGAAGATGACGAGTAAACGATCGGACACCTGACCAACTCGGGTGATTACATTGGGTTCATCAGTGAGAGGTACAAAAGATAACAAAAGAAGGGTATTCCGGGCTGTGTCCCGGAATACCCTTCTTTGTGCTGTAATGGAATCTTGCAATCAGATCACTTGGTTCTCGCGCAAGTGTGTATTGGTACTAACAGAGGAACGATTTAGTGATAATCACGAGCAAGATGAACAGAACGAGAATGGCACCTGTGTTTGTAAATCCTCCGCCGTAACCGCCGCATCCATAACCGCCTCTTGTATCTTCAACTCCAGACATGGTCATTCCCCTTTCAAGTGGTTGTTTGGCACGCCCTTGCGTACATCGTATATTATGTGCCTTGGGGGTAGGCTGATTGGGCCGATGCCCGGTAAAGTCAGAAATTAAAGCTTTTGGGCAGCTAAAACACAAAAGAACCCTTTGTATATCCGTAGACATGAAACGTCGCCGTTATACAAAGGGTTCTTATATCATGCAGGGTACAGACATGATCCTGTGTCCCTGATTTATTGAGATTGTTGTAACTTCGTTACGGTGTGTTCACTAGGTCGTCTGCAGATCCTGAACTCCACGATAGATGGTTTCATACAGATCTTCCAAGCCGGATTCTTCGATACAGGAGAAGGCGATTCGCAGATCCGATTCACCCAGCGCGATTGTACCGACACCGTATTTGTGCAGCAAGTGGCTTCGAAGTTCTTCAGCACCAACTTTTTTCAGCTTCAGGCACATGAAGTAACCCGAGTTGAAGGGGTAATAATCCCATGCATCTTCATACTTGCCGCTATCGAGAATGGCCTTTACCTTGTTGGCACGGCCTTTCATAATCTCGAACTTCTCCTGTTTCTGTGCTTCAAACTCCGGTGCTTTGAGCGCATCCAATACAAAAGTCTGGGAAGGATGCGGGCCACTGGAGATGGTTGCCCGGATAATACCGAGTGTCTTCTGTTCCAATGCGTGCAGAACGGCTGCATCTTCATGGGCATACGTAATGAATCCAACGCGGAAGCCCCATACGAATTCTTCCTTGGTTGCACCATCCACTTTTACAGTCAGAACACGTGGATGAATATTGGCAAGTTTGCCAAACAGGGATTCATGAATGGAATCTTCGAAGAACAGCCCGAAGTAGGCATCATCTGTTACAGCAACCACGTTAACGCCAGCTTCAGCTGCCTGAAGAATCGTGCTCACAATCGCATCTGCTTCTTCGGCTCCAGGCGTATAACCTGTAGGATTATTCGGGAAGTTGAGCAGTACGATCGCTTTACCTTTGTCCTTCTGATCAAGCAGGGCCTGAAGCAGGCCTTCGCTGTTGAAGTTCAATTGATCATCGAACAGGGGATAATGAACCAACTGGCCATGACGACGAATTCCGAAGGTCAGCTCATAATTTTCCCAGTTTTTATCCGGATATATGACAGCGTCCCCTTCATCGGCAAACAGGTCGGCTAAGATACTAAGTCCATGGGTTAATGCATTGGTTACAATCGGGTTACCGAACGTTTTACCTTCAAGCGAAGGCGTTTCCTTCAGCATCTTGTCTCTCCAGACGGTCCGCAATTCAGGCTTGCCTGCAGGCGGAGCGTAAGGGTACAGATCTTTCGGTTGGAATGCAGAGAGCTTCTCCTGAATAACCGGAAGATGCATCGGCACACCGCCCTCCAGAGCGATACCAATCGTTGCATTATAGGTTTTGGCCAAGCTTGCTGCTTCAGCAGATTGACTCAAGATACCTTCTTTAGGAAAATAAATTTCTTTGCCGAGCTGTGACAGCATGGAGTAGACGTGACTGCTGCCTGCCTGAATACTTTCGTTCAACTGTTCAGCCAGTGGATTCATTCTTTTCATCCTTCCAAGTCTTTGGGATTCAACTGCCTAACATTATAACACCTTGACATCCCCCCGTCACGGAAATTACGCAACATGACAGTTATATCGCTTTACCGCGTTGTTGCAGAGGGTTTTAAGGTGGAAATTAGCTGAATTTATCCTTGGATGAATCCTCCGAAATGGATACTTATTGCTGATGAAATGGACAATATTTCCGCATCATCTCGGCGGTTTCGGCATCTCGTCCCTCATTGCGCTGTTCCAGTTGAGTACTGATATGATCCAAGCGTTCGCTGGACCAATTTTGACCGAATTTAAATTTGGCAGTGACTCGTTCCGGGATAATTCGTACAACAGCTACAGCTTTCAGGTTGCCTGTGTAACGCGAATCAGTAGCATCAATGGGCACATATCCGCCTTGCGGCTGGAGTTTCTCCATGAAGCGTTGCAGTACCTTGCCTTTGATGTCCAGATCCTTAACCGGTTCTGCCTGACCGAAGGCCATGACACTTTTGAAGAAAGAAGTCGCTGGACAAGCAAGCTCGGGATCACTGAAAAAGGACGGAATCAGGGAGAACTCTTCAGCTACCGTGAAACTGACCGACGAATGCTGTTTGATCTGTTTCATCTTCTCTCCAGCCAGACTGCCGTGAAAATAAAAGTGACCGTCCATATAAACGAAATTCAGTGGTGTAACCCGTGGTTGCCCATCCGGACTGACCGTCCCCAGAAACCCGAAGGAGCACTGATCCAGAAATGCGGTAATCTCCTGTTCTTCATCTACTGTGAATTCTTTCCGTCTCATGTGTATTCCCCCATCAATGAAATGTATAATAGAACGCCATATCTTATGGATAACATTAGTTCATACATTGACAATGAAATAGATCCAATTTACATTCACTTTAGTAGGCCAATTGGTCAGGAATCACGAATGAAGACGGATGGAGAGGTGCACGATGGAATTGTGGCTGCCGATGGATACATATGAACTTCAACATCGATACAAGTATGAGGCACTGTACCATGCGTTACGGGATGCCATTCATGCAGGCACACTGGAGGGAGGCACGAGGCTTCCTTCGACGCGCAAACTGGCAAGGCAATATGAGATGTCACGTGGTTCGGTAGCTCAGGTATACGACATGCTGCTTGCGGATGGTTATGTCCATGCACATCGCGGAAGAGGTACATTTGTAACAGAAACATTATCCACACAGGAAAATGAGAAACGTGAAGCCGTTCTCCAGCTGTCTCCCTGGGGCGAACGAGTCCAGATGTTGAATACACAACATGATGTCCCATGGGCCCAGATACCTTCACCGAAGCCGTCCATCATTAATTTCCAAATGCAGCGTATGCCTGCAGAACATTTCCCGCTGGCGGAGTGGAAGAGTGCACTCGCTGCTGTTCATCGCAGTGGTTGGCGAGAACCTAGCGGTGCAGCCGGTGATCCGGAGCTGCGTGAAGCCATCGCCTCCCATCTCAGATGGACACGTGGCATCCAGGCTGATGCATCACAGATTGTATTGTTCAGCGGTTCAATGCAAGGTATTACTCTGCTATCCCAGCTGCTGATCGCAGAGGGGTCAGCGGTTGTATTGGAGAATCCGGGGTATCCGGGCATTGCCCATGCGGTTAAGTCCTGTGGTGGGAACATCATCCCGGCAGATGTGGATACCGCGGGTATTATTCCTCAGCCATGGGAGGCACAGACGTTATTTGTCACCCCTACCCGGCAGTTTCCAACAGGAGCCGTGCTCGGATTGGACAGAAGACGTTCTTTGCTTGCGTGGGCCTCGAAGCGAAATGCGGTCATTATTGAAGATGATTACGACAGCGAATTCCGGTGGGGCGGAAGACCGATTGAACCCCTTAAAGTGCTTGATCGTGAACAGCGCGTCATCTACGTGGGTTCATTCTCACAAACGATGGTTGCTTCGTTTCGACTGGGCTACGCCGTCCTGCCACCTGGTCTGGTAGAACCTCTGCTTGCCGCCAAGGCGTTGTATGAACCGGTACCTCCGGCACTGCTGGAGCAGCGCGCACTGGCGAAGTTCATGACCCGAGGAGGTTACCTGAGGCACTTACGGAGGTTAACCCGGTTATATGGGGAACGGCATGATTTTTTTGTGCGAGAGATGGAACTACAGTTGCCGGAGGCATTCACCATGCAGCTTGGTGATGCAGGACTGCATATCTACGCTGCCTGGAATGGCGATGTGGACAGTTATCAGCGATTTAAAAAACTTGCTGAGGAGGATAGCATATTGTTCCGTGATGCAGAGCGATATCGGTTGACTTCAGGTCATCCGGCGGCCTGTTTTGCTTTTGCACATCTGGAGAAAGAAGAGATGACAGAGGGAATCCGGCGAATGCGGCTAGCCTGGGAGAAGTGCACATTTTCGTTTCGGTGAATTCCGCTGTATAATGGGATAAGACATTTCGCTCCTGTAAGAGCAGAGATCATATATGAGCAAGTTGTATTTAATCATGCAACATACTGAAATACATATGGCCTTGATTGAAGAAGTGAGATTCAGATCAGAATGATGCCATATGCAGAGAGATTAACTATCAAGGGGGAGTGGCGACATGCTGCAGGCATCGCCGTCATCATTTGTTATTTTGCCCGCTGTCGCCAAAATTGTCTGTGAACCGGGCTGGAAGTGGCAGAAACGGGAAAAACCGATGCAAAACTATGATTTATTCTATGTATGGAGTGGTGAAGGAACACTTGTACTGAATGACCAGTCCTATGAAGTTGGGAAGGGTAGTTGTTTTTTGTTCAGACCAGGCGATCATCCTACGGCAACACATAATAAGCAAAAACCGTTGGTACTTACGTATATTCACTTTGATGTGGACGTGCCTGTTGCTGATGTTCCCCAGTCCTATCGTGAGGTACAGGAAACGGTGGAGTTTGAGCATTTGTTGGCACGTTATGTAAGACTGTTCTTATCGGATGTGTACGGGCGAGATGAAGAGAGTCGATTGATTCTGAAACAGCTGATGATTCATTTGCTGCGCGCCGATACGGAAGAACCTGTGGAGAAAAAGGTAAGCAACCAGTTATCCGATGTGATTCAGGAGGTCGCCAATTATGTACGTCAGCATCCCGGGATTACGCATCGGGTGGAAGATCTGGCTGCACGGGCTGGCTTATCACCCCGATACTTCTCGATCAAGTTCAAGGAACTGGTCGGATCATCGGTGCAATCTTATATTATCCGTATGCGTATTGAACGGGCAGAACATCTGCTGGTGCATACCGGCATGAATGTGACCGAAGTGGCAGATGCTCTGGGATACCGGGATATTTTCTTCTTCAGTCGTCAGTTCAAGCAGTATACAGGCAAAAGCCCATCCGAGATTCGTTAGAATTCTGATAGGAAGAACATGACAACGTTTCAAGTCTGGAACGCAAGGGTAATTATCTAGCATTCCAGATGACCAAAAGGGGGAACTTGTGATGAACGGAAAACGTCGGGTCCGCAACCGGGGATGCTCTACGAAGGGATGCAATATTTTCCGGAACCGTCTGCGCCGCTTCAAACCGGCAGAGGACTTGCAAGATGTGTGGTTTTGAGGAGAACTCAGCAGACCAATAATGACGGAGCGAGGCTTCGTACTGTATGTATACATGGATGAATATGAATGCATAAAGAGGATGGCGCAATACCTGGTTACAGGTGCTGCGCCATCCTCTTTATTTGCGTATGACTCATTAGTTCTTCGGTTTCAAACGACCAAGCAATGCACCCATTTTGACCGAATCGCCTGGCTGTAGGCCCGGTTTCGGTTCGAATGTGCCACTCTGCGTCAACAGAACAACAGTGGAACCGAATTCAAAATAGGCCAGATCATCGCCCTGTGCCCAGGTACTTGTGTCCGTGTCCGCATATTGTATGCTACTCACGTTCATCGCACCTACTTTGACAACCGCCACTTCACCGTAATCGTGTGCGATATACGTAATGAGCCGTTCGTTTCGACTAAGCACGGATCTCATATGGGTCAGGCCAAAGTCATTCACGGGATAAACTTTGCCTTTGATGTGCTCGCTCTCTATTTTGCGGCCGCTGACAGGTGCATGAATGCGGTGATAGTCGCGAGGGCTGAGATAGAGGACGAACCCGTAGCCGTGCTTGTACTTCTCCAGATGGGGAGAATGGTTTAATAATTCAGCAAGTGTATAATTTTGTCCCTTAACATTCAGGAGTGTCCCTGCAGATATCGGACCGGCTGCCGTAATCTTGGCATCGACCGGGCTGATCAGTGCATGCTCTGAAAGTTCCAACGGGCGCATGCCCGGTTTTAATTTGCGGGTAAAGAAATCGTTTAGTGAACGGTATTCTTTCCAGTCTTTCTCGGCCTCCTGAACAGGGATGTCGTAGGTCCGAACAAAATAAGGGATAAATGCCTTGCTTCCCCGGCTTTTGGAGAAGGCTCCCACAGTCCGTGAGATCCATTTGCGCGAAGAAAGCTCGGTCATTAATCGCAACAGCGTTTTTGCCATGAATATCCCCCTTAGGGTTAATGCGAACTTCAAGGCCGGCATGACCGGCCGTTCTGCATAATATTGACACAGAATGCACACGAAATCAATATGATCCCCTATCGTATGTCTGCGGTTGTCTCGGAATTCTTGAATTCTGCTCCAGCAACAGACGTCCATAGGCCATCGGTTTGCTGTATGTGGTCTTCCAGTGTTCCGACATGCCGGCTTTACGAAAACCGTAGCGCTGATCCCGT
Organism: Paenibacillus sp. FSL K6-1318; assembly: GCF_037976905.1. NCBI lineage: Bacteria > Bacillati > Bacillota > Bacilli > Caryophanales > Paenibacillaceae > Paenibacillus > Paenibacillus sp. FSL K6-1318. The sequence continues at coordinate 5,417,042 of NZ_CP150270.1, read as the reverse complement.
CCATTGCATTCAATAAAATAGATCTGGCCGCTGCGCGTAATTCCAAGATCAAGGCCCAGATCAGCCAGGTGTGGCAGACTGGCGGCCAGGTTCTGGGCAATTCGGAGTGCAACAAATCCGATCCTGTGTTCCAGTCGAGCCAGATCGAAGTCTGAATATGCTGCCCCAAGGGCCTCGGCGAGCTTCATGACTTTACCGCCCTGGGCGATGTTGGTGACAAACGTATGAGCAGGAGCGGCTTTGGCAAACATGCCTGTAATTCCCCACAGACCATCGCTACCACGCTGTACGGATACCCGCAGATCGACCGGCCTGCCCTCATAACGCACCAGCGGGATACGCTCTTCAATGAGGTAGGCATGACGAAAGATACGCCGCAGGGTGGAGGAAGGAAGCTGTCCTTTGCTCAAACGGAATGTAGCCCATCCTTTACGTGCAGCCTTCGTTTCACAGGTCAGTTTCCACTGTCCATCTCGCTGAAAGACTCGCATAATACCATGACCGATACTGCCACTACAGGGTTTGATGACGAGGTCATCATAATGTTCCATCATATAGGCCAGAGATTCTGGCGTAGCTTTAACTGCATAGGGCAGATGTTCTCGCAAGGCGAAGTCCTGATGAAGCATGTCATGAATGTGATCTTTACGGTACCGGTTGCGAACGTTGAATACCTGAATACCCTGCAACATCAGCTTGGTGATCTGATGCTGTTCCGCCCGGCGAAGCTGGAGTGATCGGTTATGAATGACGGAGGGCAATGGCATGCGCTCACGGACATATTTACCTTCCTTTTTTACATAGGCAAGACATGTCTTACGATCCGAATCAATATCTTCCAGCCGCAAAAAGCAGGGAGTTAATCCATAACTGGCCGCTGCCTGTTCATAATTCGCGAGTGATTCCTGACCGGTCCTTCCGGCCGGTATCCCCCGGTACATGCGTGAATCGAACATAATGCCGATCGTTTCTTGGAGCATGACCGTTCCTCCTTCGATGTTATCGCGACATGGATCGTCCATTCATGGAATGCCGGCCTGTCACCGCATGGTTGGACATCACGATAACGCAGACCGGTGTGTAGATGCATCGCCATGCACCAGCGTTTGCTCAGGGCGTGGCTGAAAACTCCGAAGGAAGCACTTCAGCGAGTTTTCAGACACGACCTAGATACAATATCCTATGACATGACTGGGACGGGGGCGTGGACAGCCGCCTTTCCTCTGCTACCCTGACACGCCTATTTCCACGAAGATCATCGAACATTCCTGTTTTGACACCTGTCCATCCGTGTTCTGGAATCTGCAAAAGTCATAAATGAAGTGGCAGATGCCCATATGGAAGCATATGATGCCGGAGACGAACGTTAGAGGAAGGAGCAAGCTGCATGAGTAAAAATGGCAAAAAGAAGGTTCTGACGCCGAAACTGCGGCATGTGAGCCCGAAATTCAAGGAATTGGAACTGACTGATCGCCGAGTGGATCCAACAAAATCAGGGCTGATACCGAATAGGGGAGAACGCCTGAATACAGATGTACCTGCTCCCAAGAGCATTCAAGATTCAGCTGAAGCTTCTCCCGAAAGTACAGAGGTTCGTTCAGCTACGAACGAGCCTGTGCAAGAGAAATTGGCTGACACCCCGAAGCCTGAACCTGTAGAGTCAGTGAATCAGGAAGTGAGTGTTCCAGTGGTCACGGAGAAAGAAATTCAGGTAAGCAGTATTGCTCCTCTTTCCCTGGAAGAACAGAGTAGCAAGAAGGAGACAAAGAGCAAGGATCGGCTGGAGATCCTGAATCAGAATCAGATGCCGGGACATACCGGACACTACATCTACACGGATGATCTCAGTGAGTTCGCTGTTACGGAGAGTCGGCTGGCTCCCTTCTCGGTGGATGCATCCAAGCTAAAACCAGGTGCTGTCGGAAGTGAAGCGTTACAGGATTATGCAGTGACCAGCATCCACATCGCGGATGGTGCAATTGTATCTGCGAAACTGGCAGAAGCGTCTGTATCGGAAGAACATCTGATTGATGGCTCCGTGTCAGGTCACAAAATCCGGAATGCTTCCATTGGTGGGGATAAAATCAGGGATGGCAGCATCACTTCGCAGAAGCTAGGCAATCAAGTCATTGATTCCGCCAAAATTGCCGACGGTTCCATCAATACAAGGCATCTTAGCCGCTTGCTGGTTACCGAAGAATTGATCAAAAATCATGCGGTCACCGGCGATAAGATTGCCATCAGTGGGATCGAGACCCGCCATTTATCGGGTGGAGTCATTCATACATCGAAGCTGGCTGATGATGCGGTAACATCGGCCAAAATTCGTGAAGGTGCTGTGACGGGCAGCAAGATTGAAGAGCAATCCATCGAATCACACCACATTCAGTCCGGTGCAGTTAAACAAACACATTTGGCGGAAGGGATTGTGGGGCGTTCCCAACTGTCTGCCAGCAGTATTGGAAGTGAGCAGATTGAGGACGGGGCGATTCAGACCAGACACATTGCCGAGAATTCATTAAGCGGAAGGCATCTGGTGGATGGTTCCATCGGCTCCGCTCAGATTCGAGCGCTCGCTATAGGCAGCGAGCAGATTGGGCATGGAGAAATAAGCAGTGAGCATCTGGTGGATAGTGCGGTCAACAGCAGCAAGCTGGCAGACCAGTCTGTCGGAACAGCGAAATTGCTGGAACAGGCCATTACGGCTTCCAAGATCGCCGACCAGAGCATCATTGCTTCCAAAATTGCCGATGAAGCCGTACAAGGTAAACATCTGGCCAAAGGGTCCATTCGTGCAGAGCACATCGCGAATCGGGGAATTACGCCTGTGCATGTAGATAATTCAGCGATTCACTCGATTCATATTGCTAGTGGAAGCATTGAAGCTTCTCATTTCTCCGCGGGAAGTGTGTCTGCTGAGGCTTTGGGCGAAGGCGTCGTGCTGGAGAAGCACTTGGCCGAGTCATCCGTAGGTACATTTGAATTGCAGGACGGAGCGGTAACAAATGCGAAGCTCGCGGATACCAGTGTTACAGCCGAGAAACTGGGGCCTGCCTCTGTCATCGGCAAAGCATTGGCTCCGGGCAGCGTAACATCGACCCATCTCGCGAATGGAGGTGTTACAGGTGCGCATCTGGCTCAAGGCAGTGTAGGTTCCGAGGCACTGAGACCTTATTCTGTGAAGTCCGAGCACCTTACGGAACACTCGGTGAGCACACCCCATCTTCAACCGGGCAGTGTTCATACGGAGGCGATGTCTCGCGGTGCAATCACTACGGATAAAATGGCCCCGGGCAGTGTGACCTCAGCCCAATTGGCTGGAGGGTCCATTTTCCCGCCGCATCTGACGGACCATGCGGTTACTTCTCCTAAACTTTCACCAGAGAGTGTCTCCACTGACAAACTGGCTGACTTAGCAGTTACGTCAGCGAAACTGGCGGATGGCAGTGTTACTTCTTCTAAAATTCTGGCCGAAAGTATCGTCGCCAAGCATATTCCTGCCGGAACGATTCGTGGTTATCATCTGAAGCAACATGCCGTCTCCCTGGAGCATCTGGCTGATGAGATCCGGTCGCCGGAGTTGTTTGCAGATGGCAGTATTACAGGCAACAAACTGCGGCAAGGTACGTTGTCTTCAGAGCATCTGGCAGCAGATTCGGTATCTGGAGCGGAATTACAGCATGGGGCGGTAAGCAGTGATCACCTTCAGCCTGGTTCGGTCGATTCCATTCATCTGGCTGGAGGAAGTGTAACATCGGATCATTTGGCTGCTCAGGTCGTGAACTCCCAGCATCTGAAAGAAGACATTATTCATGGAGATCATATCGTAGGGCAGGCAATAACGTCACAACATCTCACGCCATCCTCTGTGCAAACAGATCATCTGGCGCCTTTATCCGTAACGGAAGCACATCTGCAACCAGGTCTGATCAGTGGACTGCATCTTCAGGCGGAGGCGCTTGGCGCAAATCATCTTCAGCAAGGAGCGGTACAATCCCGCCATGTGCAGGATGGGGCGATCCTTCCTCACCACATTCAGGAGCGGAGCATTGGTACTTCTCATCTGGAAGAAGAATCGGTGAGTACGATTATTTTACAGGAAGAATCCGTGACCCGATCCAAACTGGCCACGGGCGGTGTGGACGGAACAAAAATAGCTGCGGGTGCGATATCGAGCAGACACCTGGCATACGAAAGTGTGCAATCGATTCATATCGAAGAAGGCGCAATACGTACGGATCACATTCAAGAGGGAAGCATTGGTGCGCTTCAACTGGAAGAAGATGCAGTAAGCACGGTTAACCTGCAAGATGAAGCAGTTACGGGCTCCAAATTGGCTGACGGCAGTGTAGACGGAGATAAATTAGTTGAGGGTGCAGTATCAAGTGTTCATCTCGCTGGCGAAAGTGTGCAATCGATTCACATCGAAGAAGGCGCGATCCGTGCGGATCACATTCAAGAGGGAAGTATTGGTGCGCTTCACTTGGAAGAGGACGCGGTAGGTACGGTTAACCTCCAGGATGGAGCAGTAGCGGGTTCCAAATTGGCTGATGGCAGTGTGGATGGCAGTAAATTAGCCCCAGGCGCGATATCCGCTGTGCATTTGGCTGACCGTGCGATCGATGGCAACAAATTAGCCGAGGGTGCGGTATCAAGTACTCATCTCGCTGGCGAAAGTGTGCAATCTGCTCATATCCAAGACGGGACAATTCGTGCGGATCACATTCAAGAGGGAAGTATTGGTGCGCTTCATCTGGAAGAGGAATCGGTAGGCACGGTTAACCTGCAAGAAGGAGCAGTTACGGGCTCTAAATTGGCTGATGGCAGTGTGGATGGTAGTAAATTAGCTACAGGCGCGATATCCGCTGTGCATTTGGCTGACCGTGCGATCGATGGCAACAAATTAGCCGAGGGTGCGGTATCAAGTACTCATCTCGCTGGCGAAAGCGTGCAATCGATTCACATCGAAGAAGGCGCGATTCGTGCGGATCACATTCAAGAGGGAAGTATTGGTGCGCTCCATCTGGAAGAGGAAGCAGTAGGCACGGTTAACCTGCAAGAAGGAGCAGTTACAGGTTCAAAACTGGCCGATGGCAGTGTAGATGGAAGCAAATTGTCCACAGGCGCGATATCCGCTGTGCATCTGGCTGACCGAGCGATTGATGGCAGCAAATTAAGTGACCAAAGTATCACTTCCAGTCATTTGAATGCAGGTATTGTGGGTACGGCACATCTAAGTGAAGAGATCTGGAATGCCATTCGTCAGGTGAGTGCAGATACACTGGAACAATTGGCAGAGCTGAAAAGGCAGGAAGCAATGCTGGAGGTTCAGCAGCTCATGCAGTCGGTAGGTCTGGACAATGAAGCACTGTTTGGACTGGATATCGGTAATGAGACAGCAACGAATGCGCTGGCTGGTCTACTGGAACTGCAGGATCAACAGACTCAGCCTGAACTTGAAAATCAATATGATCAGCAAGAGGTTCAAGCCGAGGCTGGATTCTTTACAGGATGGACAGAAGAAATTGCAGAATCTGTAACGGATGAAAGAACTCAATCCGCTGCTGATTCAGTCGAAACGTCGTCAGGATCTGCTGTTCAAGTGGAGTATAATCCAGAACCTCAATCCATTACACAGGAGCATCTGTGTGATGATGCCGTGGGCAGCAACCAGCTGCAATCGGGCGCAGTTCAGGCCAAACATTTGGCCTTCCAGCCAGTTCGTAGCGTAAGCAAGCAACCTGTGGTACAGCAATTTGGAATGGAAGCTTTTGTACTGCCAGAGAGTGAAACATGCACAGAGGTAACCGTTGTGTTTGAAGAGTCATTTGCTTCAGAACATTATGTGATTGTAGCCATGAGCAATGATCGGGGATTTCAGGTATCTCTTCTCTCGCAGAGTGAGGATGAAGCGGTACTGGAAGTGTCACGTACGGCAGATTGTAAGCATACGTACGGATTGTTGTCATGGATTGCAGCAGGACCTTCGCAAGCATAATGCAGCCTTATATAAATAATAGACAAATGACAAAAGCGGTGCCCAGAGTTGTCCGGGACACCGCTTTTGCATGAGATAAGCTTGATCCGTTCGGACGGTGAGGGGTGTCTGAACGTTTCGTTACAATTTAAAATGAGTTCATTATAAGTTCAACCACAAGAATTAATGTAAGTTTTACAAGCCTACAGCTTGATACGCTTTGGTAATGGCAGTCGCTTCAGCGGAAGTTGCTCCGTACAGATCTTTGGCAGCTTGAATGGTAGCTGTCTTGGCAGCGGCAAATTTGGATGTTGGCGTCAGGTAGTTCACCAATGTGCTGTAGAAAATTTGGATCGCTTTATCCCGGCCGATTCCAGTAACCGTCACACCATTGTGTGTTCCGCCTTGAGCTGCAAGGAAATAGGCTTTGTTAATGATACCACTGTTGATATGCACACCACCGTTGTCCTGTGTACCTGTGTAACGATCACTGTATTTGTCAGGTTGACCATACAATGTAGGGTTGGACAGGGAGCGAAGCGCATCTCCTGGAATGTTAGGTGTGTAGATATCATCACCAAGCAGCCAGTTTTTGCTTTGGATCGTATTGCCGAAAATATCGGCAAAGGCTTCGTTGAGTGCACCTGGTTCATTGCGATATTCCAGATTGGCTGTGTACTCAATAACACCATGTGTCAATTCATGACCCACAACATCCAGATCACCAGACAGGGATCGGAACGTCGTTCCGTCTCCATCACCAAAGACAATCTGTGCCCCGTTCCAGAAGGCGTTATTGTAGTTGGAGCCGTAATGCACAGTGGATCTGATCAACAATCCGTTACCATTAATGCCGTTACGGTTGAATTTGTTTTTGTAGAAATCATACGTGGCAGCAGCATAAGCATGAGCATCTACACCTGCACGGTCGGTCCATACATTATCTGAATCCGTAAGCAGGGTACCTGGCAGCGAAGAGCCATTGTTCGCCGTGTACGTTTGGATGCCATTACCGCGAGTGGTATCTTTCAGTTGGAAGGTGCTGCCGGATTGGGTGGTTGTCAGGGTTTTGGTATCACCAAGCACACCCGTACCTGTTCCCGTGGCAAAGTTAATGAGGTCAAACTGGGATACGATACTGCCATCCACTGCGTTTACGAAATACTTGGTCCGTAGAGGGGCAGGTTCAAGCACGTTAACTTCCGTGATATAAACCAGATAAGTCTGACCATCTTCTTCATGATGATAGATGTTCAATTCAGCTTGAGGTGTGATTTCCGCTGCACCAAGCTCTCCAATACGGGAGGTTGCTTCTTCGGTTGCAATGCGGATCGCGTCTTCTCCGCTGATCTCGGCTACACCATCATTCGGAATAGCCTGCTCTTCAATTGGTGGCAGATCGCCAAGCGCGGAACTCACGGCTCCGGTTTTGTCCAGGTGGATCGTCTGTTCTGCACCATAGACCGGGATACCTTTAATATACTGTTTCAAACGGAAGTGTCTTACGCCAGCCGTATCGGTATTTCTTTTGACAATTTTGAGCTGAGATCTCACGTCAGAATTCAGGAATTGTTCCTGTTGTCCAAGGTAATTGAAGATGGTGTCATCTGTTCCACTGCTCAATGGGATACCCTCCTCAGAGGCATAAGGGGCCTGAAGCGGAATGGATTGATCAGACACTGGAGCTGCAGTAGCAGAGGATACGGAAGCGAGCAAAAGAGCTCCTCCAAGAATTGTTGGCATAACTTTGGCAAATTTCATAGTAAACTCTCCATTCATAAACTTATTTTTTTTGGGAAAATATCATGCCAATCTCGGTTGGGATTCCGTCTGCAACTTGGGCAGCGCGGAGCGTGGGGCTGAACCTGAAGCGTGGAATGAGACAAGAAACGATTGGAACAAAGTCGGTTGGGCCTTGGCTTGGGAAGTGATCAACACAACCCAAAGGATTACCGTTTATTCGGTTCAGCCCGAAGGCTTAATCGTCCATTGTGTTCCTCTTTCAGAAGCCGGGGGTTGTCCAATTGCGCAGGTAGAAGGTGTGTTCACGGAAAACTGGGTTGTTCATTCCGGGTTTACGTAAATGACAATGGCAGTGTGTTTTGAACAGCATCACTCCTCTCAAGATCAGAAACACAAATAACTAACCTAAGGTCAATAAATAGTAAAAGAAGATGATAGGGAACCTGTGTTCCTAACAAGGTTATTTTTGTAAATAAAACTGCTTGGATCGTATATTATCACAGTGTAAAACTTTGGAAAAGATGCAAATTTGGTTTTTTTCTAAAATTGTGTCTGAAGTAGGGGAGCGGTAGCGTTTTTCGCATATTTTGACGTATTTTGTCTAAAAGGAAGGCTTGTCCCCCCTGATTCGCAGAGAGAACCTGCTTGGTGCAAGGACATACGCCGTTTCCACTGCTCCACGAATACATAGAATAACGTGTACTCCCTTGGCATGCTCATGATTGAATGCGGGAGGTGAAAGTGTTGCGTAAAACCCGTACTAAAGCACGTTTTGCAACGCAATCGAAAGTGAGACGCAGAAAAACAGTGCTGAAGAAACGAGGTTTGAAGTCTGGACAGAAAAAGGGTACAAAGGCCTATATGTTCGTTATTCCACCCAAGCAGCAGATGCTACAGGCAAAGGATGGGACCAAGAATGAAGCTGAAAATGGCATAAGAGATACCTCTCCGCATGGGGACGATTCTCAGCGGCCGATGCTCTCGGTCATTATCCCTGCCATGAATGAGGAGAAAACAATTGGGGCCGTCGTTCGGGAAGCGCTGCGTATATGTCGTGACGCTGAAGTGCTTGTGGTTGTTAATGGTTCAACAGATGGCACAGCTAACGCAGCTAAACGTGCAGGGGCACGAGTACTCACTTATGCCGAAGCATTGGGGCATGATGGAGGAAGAAAAGTAGGTGCAGCGGCGGCCCGCGGTCAGGTATTGCTGTTCACTGATGCAGATATTGCGATCCCTGCCGAGCACCTTGCACCTTATGTGCAGGCTGTGCTGAAGGGAACGGATGTGGCACTTAATGACTACCATGGACCGATAACTCGCAGCCCCATTCATCCGGTAGTAGAGGCTAAACACATGTTAAACAGCATACTCGCCAGATCCGATCTCCGAGGGGCTTCGATGACAGCTATTCCGCATGCATTAAGCCGTCATGGACTTGAGGTCATCGGAATTACATCACTGGAAGTTCCGCCGCTCGCACAAGCGAAAGCAGTGATTGGCGGACTCCGGGTACGCGCTGTTCATCACGTACCTGTGGGCAGATTGAATGCCGTTCGAATCAAGAAACGAAGCGGGCCTGATCCGCTCAGTCAAGTGGTGCTGAATGATCATCTGGCAGCAATCAGGTGGATTACGGACACGCTCGGTCCCCGCGGAGGCCATACCGATCTGCAACGTGTTCGCAGCCTGGCGAGGTAAGCATGTCGCATCGGATGATGCAGCATGCTGGAGGTGAGGAAATGAAGGGACGTTCGGGAATTGTCCACCGCAGACGGGCAACAAATAGACGAAGACGAACGACGACAGGAAGCAACCGTATCAACAAGCGTCATGGGAACAAGAAACAGTCGATTACTCTAAAAATGAGAAGAAACCGATCCAAAGCTGGCCTGGTGGATCTGCGTTTGATGTGGAAAGCAGGGCACCTTGCAGGAAGCGAGGCGAAGGCGGACAACGCAGCTTCAGAAAAACATGCGCGCCACGCGTGGAATGCATACGCGATGAACGTTGCGGAGCTAAGCAATCTAGAAGTAGCGCTGAACGCAGGTAAGGCATTTATGCAAGGGTATGCTCATACTTCTGGACATTCCTGCCAGATCGTGCCGCTACCCCTTCGCCATTCGGCTGCTGCCGTTGTCTGTGCCTGCAATGAGGAACGCACACTGGGGCAGGTGCTGTTGCAACTCAAACGTTTGCCTCTGACAGATATCATTGTGGTACTGAATGGAACGACGGATGACAGTTTGAAGCAGGTATTAAGGCAGTCGGGAATTACGCTTGTATATGAACCGGATCGGGCAGGGCATGATGTGGGGCGGTCCCTGGGAGCCAAGATGACGGATGCGGAGACGGTCCTTTTTGTGGATGGGGATATGGTCGTATCGGCGGAACAGCTTGCACCCTTTCTGTTCGCGGTGGATCGGGGACAGGATGTGGCGTTGAATAATCTGACGTCCTTGCTTCCTCCGTTTGCAGGGCAGGATGAGGTAAGCCGAATCAAAGCATATCTGAACCGAACCTTAGGCAGGGCAGATCTCGGTTCCAATTCCATGACAGCCGTGCCCCATGCGTTGTCTCGTCGTATGATTCAGACCGTGAAGCCAGCATCACTGGCCGTTCCACCTAAGGCACAAAGCCTCGCCATTCAACATGGGCTGAGCGTATCGGCACCAAGTCAGGTGGATGTTATTCGTTCCAATCGTTTGCGCCCCGGTAACACGGGGAGTGGAAATGATGTCGCCAGACTGATCATCGGAGATCACCTGGAGGCGCTGACTACCTGGCTGGATACGGGTTGGGATACAGCCCAGTCACATACGCTCTCTCGTGCCGAAGTGGCCTACAGGAGGAACGCCAGATGACCCTGACCAGTATAATTATCCCAACGTACAACGGGCTGGATCTGATCAGGCCCTGCATCGATGCCATCAGACAATACTCGGGCGATCCTGCGTCATACGAAATTATCGTTGTGGATAACGGTTCGACGGATGGAACGGCTGAATATTGTGCACTGGAGCGAATTCGTTTTGTCAGGTTCCCGGACAATCGGGGATTTCCGGCAGCGTGTAACGCTGGACTCCGTGCAGCATGCGGGGAAGAGCTGTTGCTGCTGAACAATGATGTTACGGTCACGCCTCGTTGGCTGGAGAATCTGCGAACGGCTCTACACAGTGATCCAAGTATTGGGATCACGGGTCCTGTCACGAATTATGCAAGCGGAATCCAGCAGATTGAACTGGCGTTTCGGAACATGGAACATTTTCAGGAGCTGGCTGATTCCAACAATGTTGCGGATTCTTCAAGGTGGAGGGACGTACGCCGGATTGTCGGTCTGTGCATGCTGATGAAACGAAGTGTAGTGGAATCGGTTGGACTGCTTGACGAGGTGTACTCTCCGGGACACTATGAGGATGACGATTATTGTTATAGAGCAAGATTGCAAGGCTATCGCTTGCTGGTATGCGGGGATGTCCTTGTGCATCATCAGGGAAGTGCAAGCTTCCAGAAGACAGATCCGGTGGCGTGGAAACAGCTGCTTGAGCGTAATCATGCGATTTTTATGAGCAAATGGCATGTCGATCCGCTTGAATATATGGACATATCCGATGAAGGAGGGAATGTGGAATGAAAGGTGTAATTCTTGCCGGCGGAACAGGAACTAGACTGTATCCTCTGACCCGGCTCATTAACAAACATCTGCTTCCAGTCGGTAAACATCCGATGATTATGTATGGCATCGACAGGCTCCGCCAGGCAGGCATTGATGAAATATTGATTGTCATTAACAAACATTCCGCCGGGTTATATACAGAGTATCTTGGTGGCGGAGCAGATCATGGGGTCAAGCTGACGTACCGCATTCAGGAAAAGGCAGGCGGGATTGCGGAAGCATTGGATCTGGCGACGACCTTTATCCTTCCTGGCGAAAAATTCGTTGTGCTTCTGGGGGATAATCTCTTCAGCGACGATCTGAAGCCTTATGTGGACCGCTACATGCAGCAACCGGCGGGTACAGCGCGAGTTCTGCTCAAAGAAGTGGATGATGCTCGACGTTATGGGGTGCCGGTCTTTGATCCACAGCATCCAGAGCGAATCTCGTACATTGAGGAGAAGCCAAGCCAGCCGAAGACCTCTTATTGTGTAACTGGCATATATATGTATGACGATCATGTATTTAACCTGATTCAAAACATCGCGCCGTCTGCGCGCGGAGAGCTTGAAATCACGGATGTAAATAATCACTACGCGTCTGCTGGTGGACTGGAATATGATATTTTGCAGAAATACTGGAGTGATGCAGGTACATTTGATTCGCTCCAGGAAGCAGCTGTCCGCATGAAAGGACAATTGCCCTAAAATATATGCGCCTGATGCTGCCGCTGTGCGGTGCCCCATGGGAGCAGAACACCCTGCGCCGGAGCTGGAAGGATGCTCCGGCGCTTTGCGCAGCGACAATCCTCGTGCATGCCAAAGGAGGAAATGGCGTGAGAGTAGCGACACCTACCGGGTCCGCGGGGGCCTCAGTGTCAGGTAAACCCCGGGGCACGCACCCGGCGGTATTCATGGGCAGTGGCACTCCGGCAGGGCCGGGTACAGGGCCGGCTGGAGTCAGAGGTGTGAAGTCTGGGAAACGGAGTACCCCGACCAAAGCGGGTACATCAGCAGGCGCATCACATAAGGTCCGTGCGGGCAAAGCGGGCAGCACGGGTACAGGCAGTGCTGTGGGCAGAGCCAGCCGTACCGGCAAAGGCAAAGCCGGCCTGCGCCAGGCCACTGCTGGACGCAGGGCTGCACCAGCGCGGGGCCGGCGTGCCGCTGCCCGCGCCAAGCAGCGCACGGCGATGCGCCGTGCGCCCCTGCCAGCACCGCAAGCCAGCACGCCACAGGCGATGCCTGCCAGCGGTGCTGGCCCCGCCCCGCGCCAAGCGACACTCCCGAAGGGTGTCGCTCCTGCGGGGCGGGAAGGCGCTGCCGCCGCGAATGCGGGCAGCGCGAAGGGCTTGCCTGCGCCTGCACAGCCCGCGGAGCACGCGGTGCAGGCGCAGGCCGTGCCCGGCGGCTACGCCGAGGGCTACCGCGACGGCGTATTCGCCGGCGGGGAGGCGCTGGTGGCGCAGCACATCCCGCCGGATCATATTCTGCCTGCCGTGGCGGCGGCAGATCTGATCGCGGCGGGATTCCGCCAATACGCGCCCAGCCTGGCCCGGCTGGCCAGCCCTCATGAGATGGCTGGCCACATCACGGCGGCGCTGGATGCGCAGCGCCCCTTGTCTGTCGTTCGCCTCGGAGATGGCGAACTGCTCACCCTGGCAGCCGATACGGTGCTGCCAGGTCAGGAAGTGCAGGAGCTGGCACCGTTTCTGCCTTATGCAGGGGTGCCATGCTCAACCCCAGACATCCGCGCGATGCTTGCGGAAGCCATACAGGCCGCCGACTGGGTTGGCGTGCCGATCTCGCGGGCGCCTACGTTCCAGGGGCTGCTATTCCCGGTATTGCGCCACTTCGGGATCGACTGGTCCCGGCTGAAGTTGACCAGCTCCACGATCAATTACAGTCTGCATCAGTCCGGCTTGGTACTGCCTGTACTGCAAGGGCGACGAGTTCTGCTCATAGGCAGCCAGGCTGAAGAGCTTGCGGCACTGCTGCATAGCCGGGGTATTCATGTCACAGGCATCATTGGTTCAGTGGCAGGAGTCATGGATATTCCGAGGGTGATGCAGCAAACCGCAGAGCATGCTTTCGATATCGCTCTGGTGGCGGCGGGCATTCCGGCGGTCATTCTGTGTCGGCGAATTGCAGGTGAACTCGGCAAGGTCGCTCTGGATTTTGGACATCTGGCTGACAAACTGGTAACAGGAGAGCTTCAACTCTAGGTGGACCGTCCGGGGGCTGGTCATGTGCGCGTTGGCTTCACGGACGAGTGGAAATGGAGGGAGCAACATGAGCATACCCGGTCAACAGCGCGGGGAAGGACGTCATGGTCGTAACAACAAGGCTGATGCTCGAAACGTCACTCGCAGTGACAAAAGCCGTAGTGAACACAACCGGAATGGCAGCATAAGCAGCGACAAAAAAGCGGACCGCCGTGTCACACAGCAAGATGTCTCGCGACCTGAAATGGCAGTTCTGCATGCAGCAGGTAGTCGTTCAACGCGGAAATCCAGACGCAAGGGCAGAAGTAAACGCACAGCCAAGGGCGCCAAACTCTACAAACAGGGTTATCACAGAGGCTATGACGAAGGTGTCCGCCAAGGACAGAGCTCGTTTGGTCTTGTTTTTGAAGGAGTTAGCATCATTATTCCCACGTACAATCAGCGGGAGTATGTGCTGCAATGTGTGTCCAGTATCGAAAAGCATACCCCGGCCCCCTTCGAAATCATAGTCGTGGATAATGCCTCCAAGGATGGAACTGCTGAGGCGATGCTCCGCAAAGGCGGCATGGTGAGGGTGGCTGCCCTGGATCAGAACCGGGGGTTTGCCGGAGGTGTCAATCATGGGCTGATGATGGCGAGAGGACGACATATTATCGTACTGAACAACGACACGCTGGTTACTCCAGGCTGGCTGGATAATATGATGACTTGTCTTGCCAGTGATCCGAAGATTGGTGTGGTGGGTCCGGTGACCAACTATATTGGCGGGGATCAGCAGATTGAGGTTCCGTACCGTGAGGTCGAGGACATGTGGTCTTTTGCCAACACACATAATCGTCCAGATGCAGACAAACATCGAATAACCGATCGCCTGGTCGGATTCTGCTGGCTGTTCTCACGGGAGCTGCTGGAAAGGGTAGGTTATCTGGATGAAGGTTATGCCGTGGGTAATTTTGAAGATGACGACTGGATCATCCGGGTGAAACTGGCAGGATACCAGCTTGCTGTCGCGGGGGATGCCTTTATCCATCACTTTGGAAGTGTCAGCATGAAAGCCTTGGGTGAGCAGGATTTTGCTGTAGTGAACAAGGATAACGAGCAGTTTTATAGCCAAAAGTGGGGAGATCCCCATGCGCTGGTTGCCGAAACTACCCGCTTGGCGAAACGACAAAGCTCTGGTACCCCATCCGGTCAACAAGAGGACAGAGATACGTACCCAATCGATCCGCGTCAGCGAATCTCAACGCAGGGTAGCCAAGATCCAGCATTACAGTTCAGACGCAGCAGTGACTTCTACCCGGAAGGATCGTTCCTATCCGATGCCAAAGGCGATGTCTATACCTTAACCGGCGGACGGCGGCGTAAGTTGAACATCCCTGTACCGCGTGGGATATCTCCTGTTCAGGTTGCCAAACCGGATCTGCTCGCCATTCCTGCCGGAGAAGCATTGATATCAGCGGGGGACGTGCAAGGATGGCCGATGGAGTCACATCAGGTGCATACGACAGCGGTTCAAGGTTCTCCCAATGGCTGGGCAGAAGGAAGTATTGTTGTCGCAGTGGATGCACCCGAGATTCGATATCAGATTAGCGGAGGCAAGCGCAGACGATTTGTATCCGTATATGCCGCAGAACGTTGGGGTATACACTCTGGGCATATTGTCAGCGTGTCTGCGGACCAACTGAATTCGATGGATGAAGGCTGGCCCATTATCGCTCCACCTCAGCTCTTGAACCCAGATCTGTAATGTCAGGCGATCTGTTTGTCCAGATCAGCAGCATGATGCGGAATGGAAGATGTAGCGGTTTCCAGTATAATCGCTCTGACTCATTCCGCATCCGAATAATTGAAAGATCAACGATTTCCTTTTACACTATGACCAACACCATGATCACCATGCCCAACTTGGGATCATGATATAGGGATAGGGAGGATGCATGATGAAAAATTCTGTGGTCAGACAGGCCGAACAGATTGCCAGTGATTTTTTGCTGGAAAAAGTAAAATGCTCACACCATATCATCGGTAAAGGTTTTGTTAATCAGGTCTGTCTGGTGGAGACGGCGAGTCATAAAGTGGTTGTACGCATGAACGGTCAAGATACATATCCCACCTTTTTGAAAGAAAAATGGTGCATCGAACGAGCAACGAGTGCCGGTATTCCTGGGCCACAGACATTGTCCGTTGGGGTCAACGCTGATCATGCCTATATGATTCAAACGGTTGTGGAAGGGGATAACGGATTGGATACGACAGTGCCCACGTCCGTGATCTGGAGGAAACTTGGTGAGTATACCCAACGTTTGCAATCCATCCCCGTTACAGGTTTCGGAAGGGATCTCCAGGATTCTGTAGAGAATCGATTTTACTCTCCCCCGCATGCAGGATCAGATGGTAGCTGGCAAGGATATGTGCAATACAATATCAATAGTCTGACGGAGCAAGACCCGCTAATCAAGCTTGGTGTAATGACGATGAAGGAGTCCCCAATCGTACGGCAATTATTCGAACAACTGAGAATGCAAAAGTTCCGCTTTGGTTTATGCCATGGCGATCTCTCTTTGAAGAATACAATCGTAAGTTCGACAGGAGAGATTACCCTTCTGGATTGGGGAAATGCAGAAGTCACTGTCGTGCCTTACGGAGATATCATTCAACTCATACAATGCCAGCTACGGGGAGAGGGTCCTGACAACGAAGAATTGAAAGCGTTTTTAGAAGGCTATGGGACAAGTCTACAAGAGCAGGAGCATGAATTGAATCAAGCGAGATATGTATTGCTGTTAAAAGCCTTTGATACGCTGAGGTGGGCTATAGATCGAAGTCCGGATCAGATCGAGTTTTACACTGTACTAGCGAAACAAGCTCTTGAACAGGTTTGGAGGGGCCAATAGCGACTCATTCATGTAAAATCATTCATCTTTCAAATTTAAAATTTAATCTTTCTATTTAGCTATAGGTTTATTCTATTAGCAGATCCATTGACGCATGAAGGGTGCAGGAGTACATTTATAGCCATAATTCTTATTTAACAGATGGGAATTGAAGGTCTAGGGCTTTTGTGATTCATCGCCCAGATCTTAATTTTAAAACTAACCAGGAGGTATGTCGATGTCATCATCAACCAAGAAAGTCGTGCTGTGGAGCAAAACAGGCTGTCATTTCTGCGGGGAAGTAAAAGCATTTCTGACAGAGCGAAACCAGCCTTTCGAGAACATTGAAGTGCAGGGCAATGACGTGCTGCGTGATGTGCTTGAAGCAAAATATGGCATTCGGCATGTACCCGTGATTGAAGTGGGAGGGGACGGCAAGTTTGAAGCTTTGCTGGAACCTGATCTGGAGAAGCTAGCTGAACTTCTGGCACGAGCGGACGAAGCAGCAGCGGTCTAACGGGATTCGATATATACCTTTGTAGCAAGCCGTTCCGGCTGCTGTATGATGCAAGATGGCATTGTACAGCAGTTGGAACGTTCATAACTCAAAGCTTTGATGAGATGTAAATGGTTCTAATTCACATCTTCAATACTCATATAGAAAAAATCTATTAGTCGCGCTGTTGACCCTTTTACGGGGCAGTGATAAGATTTGTGAAATTAAAACAAACCAAACTCATAGGAATAGTTAACTTTTAGTTAATTCGCATACGTAATCGTTTCAGAATGGCCCTTGATAACTCTTTTGAAGATTTTAATCCAAGGAAGGCGGAATGCACATGACAGCGAAACGCAGTTTGAAATTCGGAGCTATTGTACACGGAGTTGGAGGTAGCAATACCACATGGAGACACCCGGAAGTTCAGGCAGATGCCAGCGTTAACTTTGAGTTCTACAAGCGTCAGACGCTGAAAGCGGAAGAAGGCAAGTTCGATCTTGTTTTTATCGCAGACGGTCTGTACATTACCGAGAAATCCATTCCCCATTTCCTGAATCGCTTCGAACCGATCAGTATCTTGTCCGCGTTGGCTGCCGTTACTTCACGGATTGGACTGGTGGGTACCCTTTCGACATCCTATAGTGATCCGTTCACCGTAGCCAGACAGTTCGGTTCCCTCGATCAGATCAGTAATGGTCGTGCAGGTTGGAACGTCGTGACTTCTCCGCTGGAAGGTACAGCGAAAAACTACAGCAAAAGTAATCACCCGACGCATCCGGAACGTTATCGCATCGCTACGGAATATCTGCAGGTAACCAAAGGATTGTGGGATTCGTGGGAAGATGATGCCTTTGTCAGAGACAAAGAGAGCGGTGTATTCTTCGACCCTTCCAAGCTGCACACCCTTAATCATGAAGGAGAATTCTTCTCCGTACAGGGGCCGCTCAACATTGCGCGTTCACGACAAGGACAGCCGGTGATTTTCCAGGCAGGTTCTTCGGAAGATGGCAAAAACCTGGCTGCGCAAGAAGCGGATGCAGTCTTTACCGGACACGATACGATTGAAGATGCACAGGCATTCTATAAGGATGTCAAAACGCGGGCGGCTTCCTACGGACGTTCTTCACAGGATATTGTCATTCTGCCAGGCATCAATCCTATTGTTGGACGGACGGAAGAGGAAGCTGAACAGAAATATCAGGAGATCGCAAGCTTGGTCACCATTGACAAAGCACTGGATTACCTGGGACGTTTCTTCGAACATCATGATTTCTCCCAATATCCACTGGATGAGCCTTTCCCGGAGCTGAACGGAATTGGAAGCAACAGTTTCCGCAGTGGCACGGACAAGATCAAGAAGGATGCCAAGGAGCAAGGATTGACGTTGCGTGAAGTGGCTCTGCGGGCAGCAACACCGCGCAGCAAATTCCTGGGCACACCGGAGCAGGTTGCTGACAAGATTCAGGAATGGTTCGAGACAGAAGCGGCGGATGGTTTCATTATTGCTTCCGAGCTGCCAAGTGGATTGTCTGATTTCGTGGAACTCGTTGTTCCGATTCTGCAAGAACGCGGCTTGTATCGTACCGACTATGAACACGATACATTGCGAGGTAACCTTGGGGTGCAAATTCCGGTTAACCGTTATACGGCTGCCAAGGAGCAAGTCGTATCTGATTTGGCATAACGGATAGGGAGCGAACGAGCATCTGATTTTGTCTGCTCTTTTCTTCAACTGGTAATCAAGAAATGACTACGATTCACGCTATTTTAAAACCGACTTAACTCATAGGATATATAGAGTATTGGTATAAACATCAATTTAATGACACCTGTATACACAGAGGGGGAAGCGATATGAACAGGTCTATCTCATGGATGAAATATATGGCATTGGCAGCAGTATTGGTGATGGTATTATCCGGTTGCGGAGCGGCGGGAGGCAGCACGAACAGTGCAGCACAGGCTTCGGGCGGGGATCAGGCCGGGCAAGCCGAAGGAGGCAACCTGACTTTTGCACTCGCGACTTCACCGGATACGCTTGACCCTCATCGCAGTGGGCTTGCCGTAACGGTACGCGCCATCCGGACGATCTACGATAATCTGGTAGTACAGTTGCCGGATGGTTCCATCAAACCTTGGCTCGCCACGGAATGGAGCGTATCCGAGGACGGCAAGAGTTATACGTTCAAGCTGCGTGAAGGCGTGAAGTTCCACGATGGCACACCGTTTAATGCGGAAGCCGTGAAATACAATCTGGACCGGGTGATCGATCCGGCTACCAAAGCTGCCAATTCCCTTGCCCTGATTAGACCCTACAGCTCCTCTGAAGTCATTGATGAATATACCATCAAGGTAAATTTGGAATCACCATCGCAAGCCTTTCTTGGCAACTTGAGCCAGGCGCTTCTGGGGATCGTATCCCCTACAGCTGCCCAAAAATATGGCGATCAGCTGGGGAAAAATCCGGTGGGCACAGGTCCTTATACCTTTGTGAAATGGGATGAAAATGCGGATATCGTCGTTGCCAAAAACAAGGATTACAACTGGGGACCTGAGACGGTTGAAAATAAAGCTGCGCCACATGTGGACACGATCACATTCAAAATTGTACCGGAAGAAGCGACACGCATCGGAAGTGTACAAAGTGGTCAGGTACTCGCTGCCGAGACCGTCCCACCGCAAAATATCGCTGCATTGAAAAACGATCCGAACCAGCAACTGTTACAGGCTAACACGGTGGGATTGCCATATACACTCTTTTTCAATCTGCGCAAAGCGCCTTGGGATGATGTGAAAGTAAGGCAGGCGGTGCAATCCGCTGTAGATGTGGAATCGATTGTCAAAACATTGTATCTGGGCAACTACGAACGTGCATGGTCTGCATTGTCTCCTGGAATTCTGGGTTATGATGCATCGCTGGAAGGAAGCATTAACCCGGACATCAACAAAGCCAATCAGCTGCTCGATGAACAAGGCTGGGTGAAAGGTGCTGACGGTATTCGTGCCAAAGACGGCCAGAAGCTGACCCTGCGTTATGTCGATGGTTCACCCAATCGGGAGAAACGCAATGACATTGCCGCCATTATCCAGCAACAGCTGAAACAGGTAGGCATCGCAGTTGAAGTGGAAATTACAAAAGACATCGCAACGGTCATCTATCAGAACTGGGATTACGATCTCTATGGCAACAGCCAGGTTAACTCCGATCCAAATGCATTGTATGCCTTCTATCATACGAGTGCAGAGGGTCAGCGCCCGACATTGTCCGGTTTGTCTGATCCGAAGATCGATGAACTGCTGGAACAGGGGGCTGTAGAAATTGACGCGGATAAACGTGTCGAGATCTACAATCAGATTCAACAATATCTGATTGAGCAAGCGGTGATTCTGCCGATCTATGTATTCCCTTATACCGTCGCAGCATCCAAAAAGGTCGAAGACATCAAGTTCGATTCACTGGGGTATCCACTCTTTAACGACGTCCGCATTCAGCCCTAACATGAATGGCCAATCCAGATTCAGGAAGGAGATATCCCGGTATGGTTCAAACGATACTGTCACGACTCGCAACATCGCTTCTGGTTATTTTTGGAGCTTCGGTGCTGGTGTACTGCATCATGTATCTTCTGCCGGGTGATCCGGTTCTGCTCATGCTGGACCCGTCCTCGGCTACCCCGGAGATGATCGAGAATCTGCGGGTTCAACTTGGGCTGGATCAGCCGTTTTACATCCAGTTTGCGAACTATTTCGGTGATATGCTGCGTGGAGATTTCGGTAAATCGATGATCAATTCGGATCCGGTTCTGCCCAAAATACTGGAACATTTCCCAGCGACACTGGCTTTGACCGCACTCAGCTCAATCATTGCGATCACGATTGGAATTACACTCGGTGTATTGTCTGCAATTCATCGTAATGGCGTGATTGATTTCGTCGCCCGGCTCGTTGGACTGTTCGGCATCTCCATGCCAACCTTCTGGACGGGTATACTGCTCATCCTGTTATTCTCGGTACAGCTTGGCTGGTTTCCGGCGATGGGATCGGATGGGTTCAGCTCACTGGTTCTTCCGGCAGCAACGCTGGGTCTCGTGGGTGCAGGATTTATCGTACGGATGGTGCGTAACAGCATGCTGGAAGTGATCAATGAACCATTTATCGTGGCGTTACGGGCAAAAGGACTTTCGGAGCGCGCCATCATGTATGGCCATGCGCTGCGTAATGCGCTGATCCCTGCCGTAACGGTAATCGGCATGCTGATCGGTGATCTGCTTGCGGGTACGGTTGTGGTGGAGACTGTCTTCTCCAGACAAGGAATTGGCCGGATTATTGCCGATGCGCTAATGGCCAAGGATCTGCCCGTGGTGCAAGGCGTTGTTTTCTTTACATCCATTATCTATGTGGTCTTGAATTTGCTGGTGGACATCTCTTATTCGTACATTGATCCCCGGGTTCGGCGTGCAGTCCGAACATGATGACAGCTGGAACAGTCAGAAGTGTCCTGACGCGGAGTATGGAAGGAGGAGTTGTTGCTCATGAGCATGAAACCTTTGGCTGGTGACAAAAAAGCATGGGCGGGCGTAGGACGTATACGTCTGTGGAATCGCCGCCCTTGGCGCTATCGCGTTTCACTCGCGGTATCCCGATTATTCTTTTATGCAGCATTGCTGGTGGTCGTGTTTACCGTGGCATGTGCGATTGTGCCGGGCTGGATTGCTCCTTATGATCCAACTCAGATGATGACGGATGCCATTCTGCAGGCTCCCTCTGCTGCGCACCTGTTCGGGACGGACTATTTTGGCAGGGATATCTTCAGTGTAGTTGTGCATGGAAGCAGGGATTCATTGCTTATTGGATTTGCTTCGGTGCTTGTGGGAGGCATTGTTGGTAGTGCGCTTGGTATTATCTCCGGTTACGCCGGAGGAATTGTGGATACCATCACCATGCGTGCCGTTGATATTCTGATGGCTGTACCCGGCGTGCTCCTGGCGTTGTCTGTTGCAGCTGCTCTCGGGCCAGGGTTGATGAATATTGCACTGGCTGTTGCCGTTTCCTCGATTCCGGGGTACGCACGGGTGATGCGTGGGCAGGTCATATCTGTCAAAGGTCTGCCTTTCATTACAGCGACACGTTCACTGGGCGGTTCCAATACCCGTATTTTCTGGAAACATGTACTGCCACATTCGTTGTCACCCTTGCTGGTCATGGCTACGCTTGGCGTAGGGACATCGATCCTGACGGGCTCCGGACTCAGCTTTCTGGGACTTGGGGTGTTGAAGGAAATTCCGGATTGGGGCGCCTTACTCTCGCAAGGTAGAGGTTATCTGACGGTTGCCTGGTGGATCTGTACCTTCCCGGGGCTGGCGATCACGTTGTTTGTACTGGCGGTTAATCTGATTGGAGACGATATTCGCGACCGGTTGGATCCCAAAGTAAAAGGAGCGGCTTGACCGCTATTCCAAAATATAAGAATTTATAAGTTTCACCTTATCCATTTTTATAGTGCCATCAGAGGACGGCGACAGCCGTTTACGCTTGAGGAGGAAAAATTTATGTCACATGTTGTCATTATTGCCGGATCACCTTCCAAGCGTTCGCGTTTGACAGGTCTGACGGATTACAGCAGCCTAAAATTAACGGAGGCAGGCATCACCGTTGAAGTTATTCACGTTGTGGATCTGCCCGCTGAGGATCTGGTGCAAGCCCGATTCGACAGCTCATTCATTCGTGATGCTCTGGCTGTTGTTGAAGCGGCGGATGCCGTTATTGTAGCTACACCGGTTTACAAGGCATCATACTCCGGCGTGCTCAAGCTGTTCCTGGATCTGATTCCGCAAGAAGGGTTGCGGGGCAAGTTGACACTCCCGCTTGTCATTGGTGGCTCCATTGCTCATCTGCTAGCCATTGATTATGCATTGAAGCCTGTTCTGGCAGCCCTTGGTGGAAGACATATTCTGGGTGGGGTGTACGCTGTGGATCAGGGGATTGAACGACTGGATGATGGAAAGTTCGTACTCTCGGCGGACATTACTTCACGTCTGGATCGTTCCTTGGACGAATTGATATTGACACTGGAAAAGGATGGGATTAAAATATCATAAAACCGAGTAAGTATATCGGTTAAATTGATATAAGGTCAAACGTCTGCGGACGTGGATACGGAGGCGCTCATGAATATCGAGAACATTGAAGCATTTGTATATATCAATCATTATGGAAGCTTCAATAAGGCTGCCGAAGTACTCTTCTTGTCCCAACCTTCGGTCACAGCTCGCATTCAGTCACTGGAAAGGGAGCTGGGCTGCAAGTTGTTTGATCGGCTTGGCAAGCAAATTGTGCTGACAGAGGAAGGTCGGAAATTCCTGCCATATGCGCAGCAAGTGCTGCAAGTGATTCAGAAGGGCAAGCAGAAGATTCAGCAACGGCGATCAACACCGGATGCTCTTCGGCTCGGTAGTACAGTATCGGTATCCAATTATGTCATTCCCGATTTTCTACCCAAGATCAAGGATGCTTACCCCGAAATTAATATCAAATTGACTACAGCAACGACGGATCAGCTGATTGCCAAACTGCTTGGTCAGGAGATCGATCTTGCTTTTGTGCGCAAGGTCATGCATCCTGCGATCCGTACGGTTGCTTTTTATGAAGATCCGATCCAGCTCTATGTGTACAAAGGACATCCATTCATTGAGAGCGGACATGTCAGCATGGAGGCGATCCGGAATGAGCAACTGGTCTTTTTCGAATGTGGTTCACTGGACTGGCTTCGCATTCACCGGGCTTTCGACTCGCTGGAACATCCGCCGAATATTACATATCATGTTGATAATTCGGAGACGGCGAAGAAACTGGTTATGCAAGGGGCAGGCATTGCCTTTCTCCCGGGACTCACGGTGAAGAAGGAAGTGCAGAATCAGGAGTTGTTCCCCATTCAGGTACATGAGGTGGCAGGTGTATCGTTGCAGATCAGCGTCGTCACGTTAAAGGAAGAATACTCGCCATTGGCAGAGCCTTTCGGGGAACTGCTGCGGCAACTATAGATCGCTTGTAAGCTATATGAACACAGGTTCAGCACAATCAAGGAGGAGAAGGATATGAGTATTCGTGTTGGCATTTTGGATCAGACCCCCATCTATGAAGGGGAAACGGCGGTGGAAGCCTTTCGGCATACGATTGAGCTGGCACAGCGGGCAGAGCAGCTTGGATTCCATCGGTTCTGGGTATCGGAGCACCATGATGGACAGCATGTTGCAGGTTCCTCCCCGGAGGTACTCATCTCCCACTTGCTTGCGCATACGAAACGGATTCGTCTGGGGTCTGGCGGGGTGATGCTCCAACATTACAGCCCGTATAAAGTCGCTGAAAATTTCAATATACTTGCAGCGCTCGGACCTGGAAGAATCGACTTGGGAATTGGTCGTGCGCCGGGGGGATTACCCCGTTCGACACAGGCATTGCAGGAAGGTATTCAGGGAGCTGCATCCCTGAAAGAGAAAATTGTTCAAGTGAAGCGATACATCCACAATGAACCGCTTGAAGATCAATCGCATCCACTTGCGGGTCTTACTGCTTCACCCGTATCCGATATTCCAGCGGAGCTGTACGTGCTCGGAGCCAGTGTCGATAGTGCGGGTATGGCTGCGGAACTCGGGCTTCCCTATGTCTTTTCACTGTTCATTAACAGTAATATAGAGGTAGCGCTTGAGGCCATCCGTGTATATCGAGAGCAATTCGATCGTTCCCAGGGACGGGAGCCTTACGCTGCACTGGCTTTATCCCTGATTGTGGCCGAGAGTGAGGAAGAAGCGGAAGGACTTGCGGGTGAACATAAGCTGGTGAGAATTCACATGGAGAGTGGCAAAGTGCTGACGGTCGGTTCTGTTGAACAAGCGGAAGAATTTGGACGTCAATCCAACGAAAAGTACCGGCTTGAAATTCTTGAACCAAGCGTGACCCGGGGCACAAAAGCAACGGTAGGTCAGGCACTGCTGAAGTTCCAGCAGGATTTTGCTGTGGAAGAGTTAATTGTGACTACAGCTACACGGGATTTTGCCAAGCGAATTCGTTCATTTGAATTGTTGCGTGAAATTCTGGCAGAGCAGGGGCTTAGTGAATTTTCACTGGAATCCAAGGAACAGGAAGCAGCAATCGGATAGAAGTAGGGCAGTGAATATATACGAATGGGAGGCCATGTGATGAAAAGTGATCTGGAACAGCCCAAACAGCAGGCTGAGCAACAAGTACAGGGCCCCGAGCATGAGCTTCATGGTGAACGGGCGGAAGAATTCGCGGAACGTTTAATCACCATTCGGCGATATCTGCATCGTAACCCGGAATTGTCCGGCGAGGAAAGGGAGACGACAGCTTCTATTCGCAGCTGGCTGGAAGAGGAAGGCGTCCGTATTGCAGACGAATATGTGCTGCGGACAGGGCTCGTCGCTGAAGTAGGTCAAGGGGACGGACCTGTGGTTGCCCTAAGAGCGGACATTGATGCGCTGCCCATTCAGGAAGAGACGAAACTGGATTTTGCCTCCCAGGTAGATGGAAAGATGCACGCTTGCGGACATGACGCACACACGGCGATTCTGATTGGTGCTGCACGATTGTTAAAGCAGCGTGAGTCCACGCTTCCTGGGAAAGTACGCTTGATATTCCAGCCATCGGAGGAAAAAGCAACGGGTGCTCGGCAAGTGATCCAGAGCGGCGCATTATCCGATGTTCGGGCTGTATTCGGGTTGCATAACAAGCCTGATCTGCAGGTGGGTACGGTGGGCATTCGGGAAGGTGCGTTGATGGCAGCAGCAGACGGTTTTGTTGTCAAAGTGGAAGGTGTAGGCACCCATGCAGCCGTGCCGGAAGCAGGCATTGATCCGATTGTGGTTGCTGCCCACATTGTTACGGCACTACAGGCCATTGTGAGCCGCAATGTGGGAGCACAGGAGAGTGCTGTAATCAGCGTCACCAAGCTACATAGCGGCACAGCCTGGAACGTTATTCCCGATGAAGCGATACTCGATGGCACAGTGCGTACCTTTGATGAGAAAGTGCGCGCACGAATTCGCGAGCGTTTCAATCAGGTGGTAGCCGGTGTGGCGGCGGCCTATGGCACACGTGCTACGGTTCGCTGGATTCAGGGACCACCTGCCGTGGTCAATGATGAAGCTCTGGCATCTGCGGCGGAGCAAGTTGCAAGTCAGATTGGGCTGAATAGCATCAGACCTCTGCCTTCTCCGGCAGGAGAGGACTTCTCTTTTTATCAAAAAGAAGTTCCCGGCCTGTTCCTTTTCTTGGGCACCTCTGGCCCGAATGAGTGGCATCACCCTGGCTTTGATGTGGATGAACGGGCACTGCCGCTGGGAGCACATCTTCTGGCTGCACTAGCTGAACAGGCACTGCAAAATGTGCAAGCACATCCGGAGTGAGGGTCGCAGTTAATCCCTGGATTACATCCAGATCGAAACGGTTCCGTTCTGCGGCAACCGTTTTTCGTATTTGTTGAATCTTATCAGATGGTGTTGTTATGGCTAGGGCTGGCGCAGAAGCGTCAGCTCTGTTTGGGTTTTCTTACAGGATGGACAGCTGAAGGTATTATGAAATTTATTTTTTTAATGGAAATATTTGTTGACGGTCCCCAAAAGGATGTGCTATATTTTTCTCGACCTTTTAATCGTAATAATTACTATTAGTCAAAAAAGAAGAATAGGAGTAGCTGCTGCGATGAAACAGGAGATCGATTTTATCAAGTTCAGTCCCACCCAAAACATGACGATTCTGGTTAAAACGGATCATGCAGCAGAGAAATACAATCATATCGCAACGCGTCTAATGTCGTATGATAACGTTTACGCTGAACAAGTGGGTTTCATTGAACCAACGAGGAGACCGGAAGCTGTGGCCCGCCTGGAAATGGCCGGAGGAGAGTTCTGTGGCAATGCCTGTATGGCACTTGCAGCACACCACGCATCCGAAGCAGGACTGGCACAACAGGAATCGATGGACATCGTGTTGGAGGTTTCCGGAACCGATCAATTGATCATGTGCCATGTGAAGAAACAGCAGAATGAATATGACTGCCAGGTGGCCATGCCGGTTCCGAAGCAGATTGAGCAGCGAACCATCCGGTACGAAGGCATCGAGCTGGATATGGTAATCATCCGGTACGCTGAGTTCATCCATATCGTGATTGAAGTGGATGACTTCGACGATACGATGAAAAAGAGGGCACAGAACCTTGCAAGGTTACTGGGACTAACCCTGGGAGATAAGCTGATCGGTATCTTGTTATATCAATCGCACTCGGAAGAAATGGCCCCACTCATCTATGTTCCAGAGCTGGATAGTCTGATCTGGGAGAGAGGGTGTGGCTCGGGTACAGCCTCTGTGGGAGCCTATCTCGCATGGAGACAGCAGAGAGGGATTACTCAGTACATCAAGCAGCCTGGTGGTGCGATCAAAGTGGTAGCCCAGTGGAATGGCGCAGAACTTGGGAGCATTACGATTGAGGGATCTGTTGGCATCGTGGCACAGGGCAAAGCCTTCATAGATACTCCAGCAGAATGGAGCGCTGTAAACGCATGAGGTACATGATACATGATCGAGACAACGTATAGGGGGAAAAGAAATGATCACATTGGTCCATTTTCAGACATGTTTGAGTGAATTTGCAGAGAAATTCGATAAGCTCGCGAGCAAGTATGATCATACGATTCAGCATAGCTCGGAGCTGGAGGCTGTGATCAATGACTACTCCCGCTTTGTGACCGATCAGGAGAATAAGGAAGCCTGGGAACAGTTGGAGCATTTGGAGCTGGAAGAACTGGATTCGCTTATATGGCAGTTAAGAAATAAATCCGCCCAGTGTGTGGCGATCATGGAGAAATATCGTGCATTGAAGTTAGAGAACGGGGATGTACAGATTGCCGATTATTTCAAGAATATAGAAGAGTGCATCGATAAAGAATTCGGCAGCTTCCATGTCACCTCTGATTCCAGAGTGTTGTTGGTAGGCTCCGGTTCCTTCCCCATGACACCATTACTCATCGCCAAGCGAACAGGTGCAGAGGTCGTAGGGATCGATATTGATGAAGAATCCATTAGACTTGGGCAGAAGGTGGTGGAGACGCTGGGCGCGGGCTTGAAGATTCGTTTGGAGTCAACATTGCTGGAGAATCTGGAGTATACCAAGGAAGCAACACATATCATTTTCAGCTCTACCGTGGCCCCTAAATATGATCTGCTCGATCAACTGCATGCCCTGACGAATGCGCAGGTGGTTGTAGCTATGAGATACGGTGACCAGTTGAAGTCCTTGTTCAATTATCCGATGGAAGAGACGGACAGCAGCAAGTGGAAGCTGGTGGACCAGATCCTGCGTCCGGATGATGTGTTCGATATTGCGTTGTACCAGAAAGCATAGCCATCCAAGTCAATCCAAATGGAGTCCAGGTGAACTTTAAATAAAGGAGGCTTACATGAGCAATCTTCAGCGAATTCTGTTACTTGGAACCGGGCCTGCATCCATTCAGCTTGCGGTTATACTCAAAGATCATCTCAATTGCTGTATAGGCATTGTGGGGAGAGCATCGGTTCGTTCAGCGTCCGTATTCGCAGCCCTCGAAGAGAGCAATGGGCGTATTCAGGTCAGCATTCAAAATGAGAAACATCAATCGCTCGCAGGTGAGTGTTTTATTGATCATGTGTTCAAGGGATATGACACCATTGAGGGGGAATGGGATACACTCATTTTGGCGGTTACCACCGATGCTTATATCGATGTGTTGGAACAAATGAATGAGAAATTCATCAAACAACTGAAATGTGTCATTCTGGTTTCTCCAACGTTCGGGTCCAATCGACTGGTAACCCATTATATGAAAGAGCGGAAGGCAGCGCCGGAAGTGATCAGTTTCTCTACCTACCTCGGAGATACCCGTTGGATGCATGAACATCCGTCGAATCATGTGATTACTACAGGGGTGAAGAAAAAGGTCTATATCGGTTCCACTGGTTACCCGTCTGAACAGGTCCGTAAGCTATGCCAAGTGTATGAGCGTTTGGGTGTTGCGCTGGAAGTGATGCGATCTCCACTGGAGGCGGAAACAAGAAATATTTCGTTGTATGTGCATCCACCCTTGTTCATGAACGACTTCTCATTAGAGGCCATCTTTGGAGCATCGGATATTCAGAAATATGTATATAAGATGTATCCCGAAGGTCCGATTACACAAGGTTTGATTCGGGATATGCGGGCACAGTGGCAGGAGATTATGAATATTACGGACCGGCTCCATATCCAGGGAGTCAACCTGCTTCAATTCATGACGGATGACAACTATCCGGTTCGATTAGAGAGTATATCACGCCAGGATATCGAGAATTTCAATCAGCTGCAGGTCATTCATCAAGAGTATTTATTATACATACGGTACACCTCATTATTGATTGATCCATTCTCGGAACCCGATTCGGCAGGGAGATATTTCGACTTTTCAGCTGTCCCATTCCGCAAAACGTTCATGAATCGCGAAGGGGAGCTGGACATCCCCCGTATGCCCAAGGAAGATTACTACCGCATCAAAATCATTCAGGGCATTGCCAGACACCTCGATGTGAGCTGCCCAACGATTGATCAATTTATCGCCAAATATGAGGCGAAGCTTCAGGAAGTGGCTGACGCACACCCGAATCAACGCGTGTCCAACGCCTTTGTTATCCAATCCTTTGAAGAGGATATCCGCATGATCTGTACCGGACTTTCAAGTAGTAGGGTTTAGTTACATTAATTTAAGTAAGTTGAATTTAGTTTTACACAATAACGAAGAGGACAGAAAAAACCTGAAGAAGCGAAGCGCTCGCCTTTATCCCCGAAATGCTACCTTTAGGAGATAGATTCAAGAAATTCGGGGATAACAGCGATCGGAAGGTTGTTCTGTCATCGAAGTGGCAAGTGTAAATTTTTAGTTTTGCTTACTAATCAGGAGGAAATGTTGTGAAAAAGGGTCTTACTTTTACATCCATACTATTGCTGGTGTCTGCCATTGCGCTGCTCGCCGGATGCGCTCAGAGCACAAAAGAGAAAGAGAGTGCCCAAACGGAGCCTGCCAATAGTCAGGTACAAACTGAACTTATCTATGCTTCTGCCAAAGATATTAATGATATGAATCCCCATCTGTATACAGGCTCCATGCCTGCACAAGGGATGGTATATGAGTCTCTGGTGGAAAACACACCTGACGGCATCAAGCCATTGCTGGCGGAATCATGGGATATCTCGGAGGATGGCAAGACCTATACCTTTCATCTGCGACAAGATGTGAAATTCCATGATGGGGAGCCGTTCAATGCAGAGGCGGTCAAACAAAATATCGATGCCGTTCAGGCGAATGCTGAAAAACATGCCTGGATCAAGCTGTCTACCAAAATCACGAGTGTAAAAGTTATCGATGAGCATACGGTGGAGCTGACACTGTCAGAAGCCTATTATCCAGCACTGGTGGAACTGTCCATGACAAGACCTTACGTCTTCATTTCACCCAAGGATTTCAAGGATGGTGGAACCAAAGACGGAGTGAGTGGTTTCCACGGTACAGGGCCTTACAAGCTTACTGCTCATAAAGTCGAAGAGAATGCCACGTTTGAAGCTAATGCAGACTATTGGGGTGGTGCACCTGCAATCAAGAAAATCACATCCAAGGTTCTTCCGGCAGGCGAAACGACATTCCTGGCATTACAAAAGGGAGAAATCAACTTTGTGTTCACGGATGACCGGGGGGCAGACAGCATTGATGTTGAGGCCATGGACCAATTGGCTGAATCTGGTGATTATCAAGTGATCCGAAGTGATGCAATGAATACGAATATGATCGTAGCCAATAGCAGTCGCCAGAATAGTCCGGTTCAGGAAACGGAAGTTCGGGAAGCGCTTTGGTATGCCATCGACCGGGAAACGATCAGTAACGATATTTTTAACGGAACGCAGACTGTTGCGGACACGCTATTTTCAGCCAATGTCAATTACGCCAAGGTGGACCTGAAGAAACGGGAGTATGATCCGGAGATGGCTAAACAGCTTCTGGACCAAGCAGGCTGGACATTGGCAGATGGTGAAGGGGTGAGAACGAAGAACGGTCAGCCTTTAGCCATGAAACTATACTATGACAGCAACTCGTCCTCACAGAAAATACAGGCTGAATTGATCCAGTATTCCATGAAAGAATTGGGTGTTCAGCTTGAGATCGTAGGTGAAGAGTCCACTTCCATCGCGAATCGGAGAGCAACCGGGGAATATGATCTGCTCTTTAATCAAACCTGGGGACTGGCCTATGATCCACAGAGTACCATTGCTGCATTTACATCAGATTCGGCATACAAGCATACGACAAGCGGAATTGCCGAAGCAGATGAACTATATCAGAAAATCGATGCGGTCATGGTCTCCACGGATGAGGCTTCACGCCAATCCCTGTATGCCGACATTATGAAGATCGTCCATGATGAAGCAGTCTTCATCCCGATTACCAACGGACGTGTCACCGTAGTCGCTCCCGAGAATCTCGATGGAATCTCATTCAAGCAGACTCAATATGAACTACCTTTTGAAAAAATGAATTTTAAATATATAAATTGAACTAAACATTTACACAAAACGGAGAGGACAGAAAGAACCTGAAGAAGCGGAGCGTTCGCCTACAAGCTTTCTGCAAGAAAGCTACATCGGAAGCATACGCTATCCCCGGATTTCCCTATATAAAAGGAATCAAAAAAATCTGGGGATAACAGCGATCGGAAGGTTGTTCTGTCATCGGAGTGTAGTGTAAATATTGTTTAGTTCAATTTAAATAGAGCGGAGATGGATATGGGAAGTTATATCGTCAAAAGGATTCTGTTAGCCATCCCTTTACTGATTATCATTTCATTTATAACGTTCGTCCTGATTAATCTATCTCCCTTGGACCCGGCGGTTGTTGTGTTACAGGCACAGGAAGTTCCGCAGATTACGGATGAATT
Organism: Paenibacillus sp. FSL K6-1318; assembly: GCF_037976905.1. Taxonomy (NCBI): domain Bacteria; kingdom Bacillati; phylum Bacillota; class Bacilli; order Caryophanales; family Paenibacillaceae; genus Paenibacillus; species Paenibacillus sp. FSL K6-1318. The sequence continues at coordinate 5,385,065 of NZ_CP150270.1, read as the reverse complement.
GATCGCGCAAACGAATGAAGCGCTGGGATTCGATCAGCCGTTCATGATCCAGTATGCGAACTGGATTATGGCTGTTTTACAGTTGGACTTTGGCAACTCTTATGTATCTGGTGAACCCGTATGGTCATTGATGGGGCCGGCTTTTATGAACACATTGAAGTTAACGCTCGTCTCATCGGTATTCATTATTGCGCTATCCATTCTGCTCGGTGTGATCTGTGCCATGAGAGAAGGCAAGCTGCTGGATCGATCGGTCAGAGGTATTTCCTTTTTCCTCACGGCCATGCCATCCTACTGGCTTGCAGCTATTATGATCTGGTATTTTTCCGTCAAGCTGGACCTGTTACCTACCAGTGGTATGGACTCGTATCGAAGCTACATTCTACCGGTGATTGTGATCACGGTGAGTTATACAGGCATTTATTTCCGAACGGTTCGAAGTTCCATGCTGAGCAATATGAATGAGGACTATGTGTTATATGCACGGGCAAGTGGTCTGAGCGAGAAGAAAGTTACCCTGCATATTCTAAGAAATTCATTACAGGTGGCCGTGTCCATCTTTTGCATGGCGATCCCGATCGTGTTGGGCAGTACGGTGGTCATTGAAAATGTATTTGCCTGGCCGGGGCTCGGTAGGCTCAGCGTGAAATCCATTTTAAGCAGGGATTTTCCGATTATTCAGGCGTATGTTCTGATGTTGGCTGTCACCTTTGTGTTGTTTAACACGTTATCCGACATCATTAATGCGGCGATGAATCCCCGGTTGAGAAAGGAATTCTGATGCGAATATTGAAAAATCTGCGCAAAGACAAGCTTGCGTTGACCTCTTTGGTGGTGATTATCGTCACGATTATGGCGGGCGTACTTGCTCCGCTTATTGCGCCGCATGATCCTGGACAAGTGAACATGAAGCTTCGTTATGCCTCCTCGTCCTGGGAGTATCTATTAGGCAATGATCATCTGGGCAGATGTGTGTTATCCCGGCTTATCTATGGTATCCGTCCAAGTGTGTTATGGGTTCTGGTTGCGCTGAGTCTATCTGTTCTGATTGGGGCTGTTGTTGGATTCATTGCGGGTTACTTCAAGGGGAAAGTGGATGCATGGATTATGAGAGTCTGTGACATTATGCTGTCTTTTCCCGGGTACGTGATGACACTGGCGGTGGTTGGCATTTTGGGTGCAGGACTGGAGAATATTTTGATTGCCTTTGTTGGGATGAAATGGGCCTGGTTTGCCCGCGTTATTCGAACATCTGTGATGCAATTCTCCGATATGGATTATGTAAAATTCGCTAAAGCCTCCGGCACGCCTAATCTGAGAATTATAACCAAACATATTGTTCCGGTTACCTTTGCCGATATTGCCGTCATTGCCAGTGGCTCCATGTGTTCAATGATGTTGCAGATCTCCGGTCTTTCCTTTCTGGGGCTTGGCATTCAGGCTCCGCATGCGGAGTGGGGGATGATGTTAAATGAGGCGAGGGAAGTCATGTTCTCCAGACCGGAATTGATGTTGGCACCGGGCCTGGCCATTGTAGTGGTGGTATCGGCTTTTAATTTTCTATCGGATGCCCTTCAGGTGGCTCTGGACCCAAAATTGATGACCTCTCAAGGTAAGTCTGACAAGTCTTACGAAAGTGAGGTGAGAAAGCCCGCTTATGAATATAGTCGAGGTTGAACATTTGAAAGTCTGGGATACCAATACAGGCAAAGTGATCATTCATAACAGTTCATTTGAAGTCAAACAGGGAAGCTGCATGGCCATCGTAGGGGAAAGTGGTAGCGGCAAGTCCGTCACGTGCAGGGCCATCATGCGACTGAACAAGCCGTGGATTCGCCAATCGGGCACGATGTTATTCCAGGGCGAAGACCTGAACCAGCTTTCGGAACCGGAGATGCGGCGTAAGCGCGGCAAGCATCTATGTATGATTTTGCAGAATGGCATGAGTGCATTTGATCCTTCCTGTGTCATTGGTGTTCATATTCGGGAGACGCTTCAGCAGCATTTTGGCTGGAACACCCGTGAGGTTGAACGGAAAATCATCCATGCGATGGAAAGCGTCATGCTCAGACATCCGCGCGAGATTCTGAATCAATATCCACATCAGCTGTCCGGTGGAATGCTGCAACGAATCATGATTGCACTGGCATTGGTGCTGGAGCCCGATCTGATTATTGCGGATGAGCCAACAACGGCGCTGGATACGATCTCTCAATATGAAGTGGTGGAGCAATTGATTCAATTACGCGAACGCATGGGCTGTTCCATGATGTTCATCTCCCATGATCTCGGCGTCGTTCAGAAGATTGCAGATGACGTGATGGTCATGAAGGACGGCGAGATCGTAGAGCGCGGCAGCATGCATTCTGTTTTGACAGAGCCGAAGCATGCCTATACGCAGTATCTGGTCTCTACCCGACTGGAGCTGAGCAATCATTTTAAGGCGTTGATGCAGGGGGACTCATAGATGCTAAAGGTGGAAGGTATCGAAAAATCATATAACCAAGGCGGACTGTTCTCCAAGTACAAACAACAGGTATTGAAACAGGTTACCTTTGAATGCCAGCAGGGCGAGTGTCTCGGTATCATCGGTGAAAGCGGAAGTGGTAAATCTACGTTGAGTCGTCTGATTCTGGGCATTGAACGCCCGGATCGTGGAACGATCTCGCTCGATGGTAAAGACGTACAGGATCGACGTGTACGGATGGGTAACATTAGCGCCGTTTTTCAAAATTATACGTCCTCCATCAATCCATTTCTTACCGTGGAAGCTGCCATTATGGAACCGATGCAAGCGCAGCAAAAGCTGCGAAAGGATCAGGGCAACTCAGAGAAGGTGGATCTGTTGCTGAACCAAGTTGGACTGGACCCTTCCTATAGATCCAAATATCCGCATGAATTATCCGGCGGGGAGGCTCAGAGAGTGTGCATTGCCAGGGCCATCTCCACCGCTCCAAAATACATTGTGTTTGATGAAGCGATCAGCTCACTGGATGTGTCTGTTCAGATCCAGGTGTTGCAGTTATTGAAAGATCTTAAGGAAATTTACAATCTGAGCTATGTCTTTATCACGCATGATATACAGGCGGCAGCCTATATCTGTGACAGGGTGATCATTTTCAGAGAGGGACAGGTCGTAGAGATCGTTCCGACCAAGCAACTCAAGGACGTACAGTCCGACTATGCGAAGCGATTATTGAAGCATTTAATACCATTTTAGGGGGAACACCCATTGTGAGTGGAGCGATGTCTTGGCCTTTTCTGCGCTTGTACATATTGGTTCTTCTATATTTTAGCGCCAATGCCATTCTTAACGTGATCATCCCATTGCAAGGGGAGTCCTTGGGCGCCAGCGGTACAACGATCGGACTGATCATGGGCGCTTATATGTTTACAACGATGTTCTTCAGACCCTGGGCAGGTCGGATTATTCAAAAGCACGGTCCGATCAAAATATTGCGTCTGATTCTGATTATCAATGGATTTGCGCTGATTTTATATACCTTTACGGGACTCGGCGGTTATTTGGTAGCTCGTATTTTGCAGGGTGTATCGACAGCGTTCTTCTCCATGGCCTTGCAGATTGGCATTATTGATGCCCTTCCGGAGAAGGATCGGTCACAGGGCATTTCGTATTATTCGTTGTTCAGTTACATACCAGGGATCGTGGGACCTGTGCTCGCATTAGGCATATGGCAGGCGGGAGGCATGGATTATTTTACAGTGGTTCTGATCGGCATTGCCGTCTGTACGGGCGTCTTCGGATATACCGCCAAAATGGAACCAAACAAGGAGCAGCCTGCTGAGAATCCATCGGAGCAGAACGTGAGCATGTGGGAATCCTTTGGTCAGTTGGTGAAAAATCCATATTTATTTCGTTGCAGTGTGTTAATGCTCGCTGCTTCCGTTGTATTTGGCGCGATTACCACCTTTATTCCGCTGTATGCGAGCCAAGTACCAAACGGGAATGCCGGCGTATATCTGATGCTTCAGGCAGGAACGGTGGTGCTGGCTCGAATTATGCTTCGAAAAAGGATTCCTTCCGATGGCAGTTGGCATTCTCCTTTCATGATGGGCACCATGTGTCTGCTCGCCGTAGCTGCGCAGTGTGTTAGTTTTGCCGTGACAGGCGGGGTGGTCTTTTTCTATGTGGGCGCTGTATTCATGGGAATCGGTCAGGCGATCCTGTATCCGACACTCACGACCTATTTATCTTTTGTCTTGCCTAAACTGAACCGGAACGTCCTGATCGGTTTATTTATCGCGATGGCGGATCTGGGTATTTCTCTGGGTGGTGTGATTATGGGTCCCGTCGCTGACTTCTCTTCCTATTCATTTATGTACATGATGTGTGCTATCCTAGGAGCGGTAATGATCGTTTTTGCCTATGAACGGCGGAGACCCGTTACAGGTACATCTGTGAGTTGACTGCCAGAAGAGAAAGTGGTGACGAACGTTTGAAGTCTTCGATGACGGCAACATCCAATGGGAAATTAAATCCGGTATCCTTTTCCTTTATCCGGTTTTATATGCTGGCCTTTTTATTTTTTGCGGCGAATTCTGCTTTGACGATTATTTTGCCTTTGCGAAGCGAGGCTGCCGGATTGAATCAGGCTGAGATTGGTCTGATGATGGGGGCGTATATGTTCACCTGTATGCTCCTGAGACCTTTTGCAGCCCAATTGCTTGGCAAGTATGGACCGCTTCGAGTGATGCAATGGCTATTGCTTTTACATGCCGGAACGCTGCTGCTGTTTGTTGTTTTTGGTGTGGAGACGTATCTTTGGTTGCGGGCCCTGCAAGGGGTGGCTACGGCCTTTTTCTCCATGACGATGCAGGCGGGTATTGTGGAAAAGTTGGAGGACAAAGACCGGGCACAAGGGCTTTCCATGTACACCCTGTTTACGATGGTTCCTTCTCTGGTCATACCGATCCTTGCCATACAAATCTGGGAAAATGCCAGTGATCTGGCGTTTACGCTACTGATGATCGGACTGGCGGCTCTGCCACTTTTGATCGGGTACAATGTGGATCTGCCGCGGAGTACCGTACAGAACAAATCGTATACCTTGGGCGACATGTTTCGTTCATTCGGAGGCATCTGGCGCAGTACGCCACTGCTGATCAGTAGTGTGGTGATGTTGTTTGCGTCCTGCGTTTTTGGGGCAACAGCGACCTTCCTTCCCTTGTATATGGTATCCAGCGGAATGGCAAGTGCAGGCGTATTTCTGACGATTCAGGGACTGGTTGTGATCCTGTGCAGGTTTATTTTACGTAAAAAAATTCCGTCCGACGGTAGCTGGAATACCTGGCTGATGGCAGGGTTAATGCTGTGTGCTGCACTGGGAACCCAGCTGCTCAGTCTAATGGAGACCATCGGGCCACTGGTGTATTTATCCGCGGTGTTCAGCGGTTTTGCCCTGGCACTGTTGTACCCGACATTAACCACATATCTGTCTTTTGTGCTGCCTGCGGATTCCAGATATGTACTCATGGGGATTTTCATGTCCTCGTATGACCTTGGATTCTCTCTGGGTGGACTGGCAATGGGGCTTATTGTGCAAGTGAGTTCGTATTCGACCATGTTTATGATCTGCACGTTGCTGTCTATTGCAGCGATGATTCTGGTGTTGGTGTTTAGGCAACGGATGGAAGCGGGGAATAAGGCCTGCTCTGGGGTGGCAAGATGAACGGTATTGTAGTAGATTGATCCTGTGCAGTGATAGACAGTCGGATGTTACTGCCAGGTATCAGTTATCGTGGTGCGATTGGAGCACCGATGTAGGAATGTAAAGTAAAAGGCTTATGGACTGAATTTTCTGGGACGTACCGCAGGGTACAAGCTGCAGGAAACAGACCATGGCCTTTTTTTAGATAGTAGATTTTATCAATTTTTTGGACGATTTCGTAAAAAAAGTTTGACAACGACCGTCTAACAGGATTATAGTCATTGTTGTTAATCGTAATAATTACTATTAAAGTTTGGGTTACGCAAACTTCAAATATAAGGAGTAGAGATCTATGACACAAAAGCAAGTTCCGGTAACCGTATTGAGTGGTTACCTCGGTTCAGGGAAAACGACGGTTTTAAATCACGTGTTGAACAACAGGCAAGGACTTAAAGTTGCCGTAATCGTTAACGACATGAGTGAGGTCAATATTGATGCAGCGCTTGTTAAGGGGGAGGCAACCTTGTCTCGAACCGAAGAGAAGCTGGTGGAGTTGTCCAATGGCTGTATCTGCTGCACCTTGCGAGATGATCTGATGCAGGAGATTGAGAAGCTGGTGAACGAAGGCAAGTATGACTATATTTTGATCGAATCCACGGGCATCAGTGAACCTGTTCCCGTTGCACAGACCTTTACATACGCCGATGAGGAGTCGGGTATTGATCTTACTCGCCTGGCCCGATTGGATTGTCTGGTAACGGTGGTGGATGCGAATAGATTCTGGCATGATTTTGGATCAGGGCAGAGCCTTCTGGATCGTAACCAGGCGACTGGAGATGAGGACACCCGTGACGTCGTAGACTTGTTGATCGATCAGATCGAAACCTGTGATGTGTTATTGCTTAACAAATGTGATCTGGTTGATGAAGCCGAGCTGAACAAGCTCGAAGGCATTATTCGCAAGCTACAGCCTAACGCCAAGATCATTCGGACTGAGAATGGACAGGTGAATCCGTCTGAGATTCTGAATACAGGCCGCTTTGATTTCGAGAAAGTGAGCATGTCCGCTGGATGGATTCAGGAATTGGAGAAGGAGTCGCATACACCGGAAACCGAGGAATATGGCATTGGTTCCTTCGTATATCGTCGCAGAAAGCCATTCCATCCTTCTCGTCTGGCAGAATTCATGAGTTACTGGCCGGAAGAAGTGGTACGTGCCAAAGGCTTAGTATGGCTCGCGGCCGAAGGGGATGTTGCTGCAAGCCTCAGCCAGGCAGGGCCATCCATTCAGTTCGGTCCTGCGGGACATTGGATCGCAGCTTTGCCGGAAGCGGACAAGGAAGAAATTTTGCATAACGAGCCGGATGTTCTGGAGAAATGGGATGCCCAGTGGGGAGATCGTCAGACGGAGCTTGTCATGATCGGGATCGAAATGGAGCGTGCGAGCATTGAAGATGAGCTGGACCAGTGCCTGCTCAGTGATGAAGAAATGCTGGCCGACTGGGGCCATTTCGATAATCCACTGCCATGGCCTGTGGAAGTCGTTTAACTCGGAAGATGATGTTTTAAATATAAATTCAATCGATAAGGAGCTGTAATTCATGGCTAAAAAATCAAAAGTGGTACGTGAAAAGCAACGTCAGGCAATCGTGGCAAAATATGCGGATCTGCGCAGGGAGTTGAAGGAGAAGGGGGATTACGAAGCCTTGCAAAAATTACCGCGGAATGCATCTCCGACTCGTTTGAAGAACCGTTGTGAGGTAACAGGTCGGCCACGGGGTTATCTACGCAAGTTCAAGGTATCTCGGATTAAGTTCAGAGAACTGGCTCATCAAGGTCAGATTCCTGGGGTAACGAAATCCAGCTGGTAAAATGATCAAGGGGTTTTGGTATTTGGCTGAAAGGATGTGCATCATGCTGGACTTGTTTACACTAAGAAGAATTCAGTCCGTAATGAATGGATATATTCATGAGAAGGTACCTGCGCCACTGCGTACGATGGTGAAGTTGACATATGAGATGAGTGACAATGAATTGATCCTGACCGAAGAAAGACCCGCCGAGGAACGGTATCAATGGGACAAGATGCATATTGCCCGATTTTACTGGGAAGAAAATCAGTGGAAAGTGTATGCCAGAGATGAACAAAGTAGCTGGAACCCGGTAGATGTTATTACACCTTGTTCTGATTTTGAGGATGTGCTCGAGCAGGTTGAACGGGATGAGGCCGGGCTGTTCTGGCGTACGTGAGAGAGATCGGATAAGAGAATATTTCATTTGTTAAAGTAAATGTAAAATCAGAAAATTAGGCCGTATATGCAACCGAGTCCAAAGATAACCACATTCAGTGGCTCTTTGGGCTTTTTTTTGTGTCCAAAAAGAACTGAAGCAAAGAGAGGGACGATCTTTTGGTTATCTTTTCTTAATGAGTAAAAAGAAAAAAAGACTGTTTTACAATAAAAATTTATTGTAAAACGATAAAGTTTGTGATAAATTCATATCACTTAAAACAAGTGAGGTGCTTTTTGTGAAGCGAGGTACGACCATCTTTTTAAAATTGGCTGTGTTGCTTATTGGTGCTCCCATTCTTGCCTTATGTATATTCGGCATACCTTGGTTAGCGAACAACCCGGTGAATCCGAATTATGCAGGTGCACTATACCCCATAGTGATTATGATGTACGTTTCGGTTATTCCGTTTATTGTTGCACTGTACCAGGCATTCCGTCTGCTGAGCTACATCGACAAGAATGAAGCGTTCTCTCTAATATCAGTGAAATCCTTAAAAACAATAAAATATTGTGCTATTGTAATCAGTAGTCTCTATTTCGTAATGTTGCCATTCGTTTATGTTGTAGCAGAGAAAGATGATGCCCCGGGCCTCATTCTTATGGGAATGGTTCCTATTTTTGCTTCATTGGTCATTGCCCTATTTTCCGCGGTGCTCCAAAGATTGTTACAGGAAGCGATTGATATTAAATCAGAAAATGACCTAGTGGTCTGAGGTGAATATATGGCCATTGTAATCAATATTGATGTGATGTTGGCAAAGCGGAAAATGACGGTTACCGAGCTTGCTGAGAGAGTTGAGATCACGATCGCTAATATTTCCATATTAAAAACAGGAAAAGCGAAAGCGATCCGATTATCCACTCTGGATGCCATCTGTAAAGCACTGGATTGTCAGCCTGGAGATATATTGGAATATAAGGCTGATGAGGATGAAGAAATGAACGAGCATTTATGAAAAATGAACGAAGAAGACTCTGCATGTTATATGCAGAGTCTTCTTTTTGCGTCAGCATGATGAAGTAATACGTGCCGTGCCTATAACGAATGATTGTGCATCATACGGAATTGCATAGGTGTTACGTTTTCCTGGGTTTTAAAACAGCGGATGAAGTAGCTTGACTGTGAGAACCCTGTTTCCAGCGTAATTTGTTTAATGGAAAGGTTGGTTGTCGCGAGCAGCTGCTTTGCATGTAATAACCTGGATTCCATCAGGAATTCCGGGAAGGAGATGCCAAACGTCTGACTGAACTTGCGGCTGAAGTATGTTGTACTGTATCCGGCAATTCCGGCAACGTGGTCAAGTGTGATGTGCTCGTTACTATGGGATCGAATATAATTTCCTGCTTCACGAATTCGCTCTGAAGTGTGATTTAAGGAAACATTGATCTGGCTCGCTGCGGATTGCAATCGGGTCAGAAGCTCATATAGAGTTGCTGCCATGCTGTGCTCGTCCTCCACTTGATAGCTTCTTCCTAGCTCCAGTAATCTGTCCATTAACGAGGTAACCACCGGGAAGTTGGAACATTGAAACAGCCATGGCTCGTCAACGCCTTTTCCGTTTAACAGTTCTTCGAGACGAATCCCGTAAAAGTGAATCCAACGAATGCTCCAAGGATCATCCGAGTCTGAATAGTACGTTTGTCTAAGACCGGGACCATAGAGGAATCCCTGCCCCCGTGTTAACTCGTAACAAGCGGTTCCTGTGTCCAGGAATCCTTTCCCTTCAAGTACAAGGTGCAGATTATAGCAATGATCCAAGTTGATATCTTTGGTTCGATATTCCCGATTCACATGATGCTTTGGAAAGTCACTGTACCCTCCAATGAAATCGGGAAAACATACATGTCTGGGGAAAACCGGCTTGGGGAGAAAGATGTGTTCTTTCACGTGCATCCTCCATTTAAACGCAATATTTTTATGTAGTGAACTGAAATAGATTCAGCCAACTGTGGTTTGAATCTTTGACAATGACAATATTTTATTATAAGTCGCATAATCTTGTCATTTATTATCTGTGAAGGTTCCAATAGAATGGAGGCAATATGGCAGGTTAAGGGGGCAATTGAAGGTGGCAAAATCAATCCAAATGGATGAATTGAAACTGGGGGTCTGTTATTACCCTGAGCATTGGTCGGAACAGTTGTGGGAGGACGATTTCCGTAGAATGCAAGAGATGAATATTACGGTTATCCGGATGGCTGAATTCGCATGGTCCATCTTTGAACCGGAAGAAGGTCAGTTCGATTTTCATTTTTTCCAGAAGGCACTTGATCTGGCACATCAATACGGCTTGAGCGTTATTTTGGGAACACCTACTGCAACTCCACCAGCGTGGTTAACCTCGAAATATCCTGAAGTCTTAAACGCAAATAAGGACGGGGTGTTGTATCAACACGGCATGCGGCGTCATACCAACTACAGCAGCCCAATCTACAGACAGCAATGTGAGAAAATCGTGCGTAATATGGTGATTGCCTATAAAGATCATCCGGCTCTTATTGGATGGCAGATCGATAATGAATTCAATTGTCATATGGATGTTTTCTATGCTGAGGCTGACCATGTCGCCTTTCGCGAATGGCTAAAGAATCGTTATGAATCGTTGGAGAACCTGAACCAGGCTTGGGGGACCGTTTTTTGGAGTCAGACCTATACCGACTGGGAGCAAGTTCACCTTACCCGAAATATGGTCAGCCAATCGCCAAATCCTCACCTGGCATTAGATGAAAAGAGATTCATTTCAGCCAATACCATTTCATTTGCCAAGCTCCAAGTGGATATCATTCGAGAACTGGACCCGGAACGTTGGATCACAACGAACGGTACGTTTGGACACTTGGATAATCATGAAATGACAGAAGACCTGTTGGATTTCTTCTCTTATGATTCGTATCCGCAGTTTGCTACGATCTTCCCAGGGACAGACGACAATTCATTGCAAGATCGGGCATGGAGCATGAAACTGTCCAACGTCCGCAACATGTCACCGAACTTTTGCGTCATGGAACAGCAGTCTGGACCAGGAGGCTGGGTCGACAGTATCGGCATGGGGACGCCAAGACCGGGACAGATCCGATTATGGTCATATCAATCCGTTCTTCATGGAACAGACTTGCTCGTATATTTCCGCTGGCGGACGGCAACGTTCGGAACCGAGATGTACTGGCATGGTATCAATGATTACCATAATCAGCCCAACAGAAGGGTACGCGAGGTTGCACAAGTGGGTGAAGAGTTTGCCAAGATCGGGCGCGTAATTGCGGGTACTACATATCAAGCCGATGTTGCGATCCTGCAGGACTACGATAATATCTGGGATGGTGAGTTGGACGAGTGGCACGGTCCGCTTCAGCAACAGAGCGTACGCTCCTGGTATAAGCAGCTTCAGTATCGTCATATTCCGACGGATATGGTTACACTGCAATCAAAGACAACACTGGAGGAGCTATCCGAGTATAAGGTGATCATTTATGCTCACCCGGCCATCATGACAGACGAGACAGCAGAACTTCTGCAAGCCTATGTCAGTCAAGGAGGCACTCTGTTTTTCGGTGCGCGCACCGGTTATAAGGATCTCAAGGGACACTGTTATATGAGGCCGTTCCCGGGGGCTGCCGCTGAGCTGTGTGGTGTAACCGTGGAGGATTTTACCTTAATCAAAGGAACCGTTTCTGCAGCCAAACTCCAATGGAGCGGGGCAGCTGAGCGACTTCAAGAGGGAACGCCAACGGCCGGATTTAACGAAGTTCTTCATGTGGAGCATTCCGACGTGCAGGTCATGGCCGAGTATGCATCCGAATACTATGCAGGTAGCCCTGCATTGACCAAACGTGCGGTAGGTCAGGGGCAGGTATGGTATTACGGAGCGGCTTACAATGAACCGGTCGTAGATGCTATTCTAGATGAAATAGGGCTATCGTCACCTGTGGATGACCTGGTTGAGGTACCGTCTGAGGTTGAACTTGGTATCCGTTCTGGTGAGAACAAAGCTTATGTATTTTTACTCAACTACTCGGATCAACAAGCGGCCATCAAGCTTAAGAAAGAAGCAAAAGAGTTACTATCGGGTACAACAATGCAGAATGAAATCAACATGTCCGCGTATGGTGTATTCATCTTTGAGATCGATTTGCCGCAATAAGGAATCCATTCATCCATATCATGCGTTATATATAGAAAGAAAAACCAAAAACGCCTTGCAGCCATTGCAAGGCGTTTTGTATATGCATGATGTGATGTTTAACATACGTTTAGCATGGGCTGTCCTTTTTCTGTCATGGACTGTATTGTACATAATTATGCTTCGTACAAAATTTCACCTGTACGTGACACATCATATCCCTCGAATGATTGCAATTCCTGCCGGAACTCCGGCGATTGGAGAATTCGCAGGACTGATTCGGTCCAGGCTTCATTGCCTTGCTTCCTCAGCATGACCAGATCATAGCGTTCCTGAACGAGCGGGATAAAATCAACCTGTCCCACAAGTCGCGCAGCCTTCTCAATGCCAACTCCGACATCGGCTTCGCCTGAACTGACTTTGGCTGCCACCCCCATGTGACTGGTTTCTTCGACTTCATATCCGGTCAGACCTACGGATGGTATTCCATGCAATCGAAGCTGTTCATCCAGCAGTACTCTCGCGCCAGAACCTTTCTCCCGGTTAGCCAGACGAAGTTCAGGCTTGCTCAGATCGGTCCAATTCTGCAAGTTCTGCGGGTTGCCACGCTGTACATACAGTCCGGCAGGACGTGACAGCAGGTTCACCACAACATAAGATCGTCCCGTCAGAATTTTACGAATATACGGCAGATTATATTCACCTGTATCTCCGTCTAGCAGATGGGTACTGACCAGATCAGACTCACCGCGATACATCGAGATAAGGCCATCCAGGCTGCCCATGAACGAACGTAGCGGGCGAATGTCCCGAGTATGTTTCTCCATGTGGCGCATCAGGATATCCAGACTGACATCCTGACCTGTGATCACCAGATGCCGTGGCGTACCTGTCAGACCATGACTAGATATCGCTGGCGCAGAACCGGCGGAGTTTGCTGACGATATTGAAGCTCCCTGAGAATCACTAAGACCTAGCTGAGTCCCTGTTGCCGAGGTCTGATCTGGAGTAGGGATGCGTTGACCTGGGGATTGAAGTTGCTTGGAGCGACGTTTATATGCCTCCAGATCGGTTGCATCAATTCGCATTTGTTTACCCACACGGTATGCGACGAGGTCTCCCTTTTTTATCAGGTCATAGACCGTCAGTTTCGATATTTTGAGCAGCTTGGATATTTCTTCGGTTGTGTAGGATTGCTCCTCCGTCATAAGTGAAGATCCTCCTTCAAAGGTATAGAGCAACTATGATTTTATTACATTCAGCGTAATTTTCATGTAATTTACGTAAACAGAGCATTCATCGTAATGGAATGTTTCTTGTACTATACCATTATTGAGGGAAGCCATAAACGTGAGAATATGTAATAAAGCCATAGGACAGGTATCAAAAATCAAATGTGATTGAAATCACCTTCCCATTTTTTTTGTCTTGTGTATAATTAGATATAATTAATTATATCTAATTATAACTAAACATAACATTGGGGGAGAAGTGTATGAGAAAGAGAATCGGATATGTATTAGGAAGTATGTCACTGGGACTGGCTCTTGTATTGGCTGGTTGTGGCGCAAGCACGGGCACTACGGATACATCCACGGGTGCAGAACAAACGACTTCGACGCCAGCAGCATCAGGCGAAAGTTCATCAGCAGGCGTTACTGATCCGCAGGAAACGGTAGATCTGACGATCTCTGCGGCGGCCAGTCTTACGGATGCCATGAAGGAAATAGAAACGAATTTTGAAACAGCGAATCCCAATATAGAACTGAATTTCAACTTTGGCGCATCAGGTGCCTTGCAACAGCAGATTGAACAAGGTGCACCGGCTGATATCTTTGTATCGGCGGCAACGAAAAATATGAATGCGCTGGTGGACGAAAACCTGATTGCATCGGGCGATCAGAAGAATCTGCTACAGAATTCACTGGTGGCGATTGTGCCAGCAGATGGGACCAATACAGTAACTAGCGAAACAGATCTCACCAGCGATTCCATCAAGACCGTAGCGATTGGAATTCCGGAAAGTGTGCCAGCGGGAACCTATGCCAAGGAAGCTCTCACCAATGCCGAGCTGTGGGATGAACTGGAAAGCAAGCTTGTGCAGGGGAAAGACGTTAGACAGGTTCTTCAATATGTAGAGACAGGTAATGCAGATGCAGGATTTGTATATAAAACGGATGCTCGTACTTCAGATCAGGTGAAAATTGCGTTTGAGGTGGACAAAAACAGCTACACACCTGCCAACTATCCGGTAGGCATTATCGAAGGAACGAAACATCGTACAGAGGCCGAACAATTCTATGCGTACTTGCAAACCCCTGAAGTGCTGGATATCTTCACGAAATACGGATTCTCTATTTCAGAATGAATGTGAACGCAATAGATTGGTCCGTGTTCTGGTCACCGGTGCGCCTGTCGCTTCAGGTTGCGTTGTTATCCAGCGTGGTTGCCACTGTGCTGGGAATCGCCGTAGCCTGGAAAATGTCGCGTACTTCATTTCGGGGAAAGATTCTACTGGAAACGGCATTTATGCTCCCTTTAGTACTTCCCCCGACGGTGGTCGGATTTCTGTTACTTGTCATATTGGGACGTAAAAGTGTACTTGGACAATGGATTGAAGCGATATTCTCTGCGCCGGTTATTTTCTCTTGGTGGGCTGCGGTGATTGCTTCGGTGGTGGTTGCTTTCCCGTTGGTGTATCAGACGATGAAATCGGGATTCAGCGGTGTGGATCGTGATCTGGAAGATGCGGGCCGTTCGATTGGGGCGAATGAGTGGCAGGTCTTTCGTTACATTTCCTTACCGCTCGCAGGCAGAGCATTGATGACCGCCTTCATCCTGGGCTTTGCCCGGGCACTCGGCGAATTCGGAGCGACACTGATGATTGCAGGCAATATTCCGGGCAAAACGCAAACGGTACCCACGGCAATCTATGTCGCTGTGGATTCGGGCAATCAGACCATGGCTTGGGCATGGACTGTTTCCATTATTATCATCTCGTTTCTCATGTTACTGATGACCAGACAGCAGCGAGATGGAAAAAATGACTGATTTGATATGTGTTAATATTATATATAAAATAATGAAAAACCCGTTTTGAGGAAAGAACTTTTTTCCTTAATGCGGGTTTTTATTACCAATTTCATATGTACCAATATCAATACCCTGCCAAATTGGTCTTAATGGAAATGTAAAGCTGTTTTAACATAAAAAAATAAAAAAATTTCCAAAATTTAATCGTTCAGCACTCGCTTTCAATGGGCTTGTTCCTGTAAGATAGAAGTAACTGATTCCAGCCAAGTACTGAAATAAGGAGAGACGACGATGAACACTAAACCTGATTGCGGCGTATCGTTGCAAATCGATGACTATCTGGATCTTTTGCATTTTGCCATCCAAATTCAAGATCAGGAATGGCAGCAATCCCTTATCCACCAACTCAAAATATTTCAGACGGCAACGGAGCAGCAGCGCACACCTGAAGAGGAATTATGGACACGGTTTGATTACATCAACAGCAAACTGACAGGTCTTTGCCACCAGATTCATGCCGCTCATTCCATGGATGAACGCAAGAAATTCGAGGAACGAATCGTTCTCTTGCAATTACAGCGATTGGAAGTTGCACGTAAAATTAAATGGGCGAGTCGCAGATAGATGGTCGTGTAAAACACCAAGCAGTGTACCGCCAAAATAGTATAATTCAGTGAGATTCATACATGAAGAAGTCATCCACCAATCGGGTTTTGGGGATGGCTTTTTCGCGTACTATAGAGAAATCCTATAACCTTATCAGGATGTCCTATTAAATTAGTTATTGCCCAAAGATGACTTGTAATGATATTCTTTGTTCAACCTAATTCCGACTATACAAGTAAGAATGGTTTGTTAATAGGATAGGGGAATGGGAGTACACATCATATTCGCTGTGATAGCAGCCTGTGGAGGAGATTGGGAATGGTTAAAAAACGGGGGATTCAAAAATTCCGGACAGCACTGCTGTTCATTACAATGCTGGCGGTACTGGCTGGATGCAGCACCGGAACTGCAAGCAATGAGTCAGAATCTGCTTCGGCAGCAGGCGACACAAAAGTGAAAAAGATCATTGTAGGAACAGGTACACAATTCCCG
The DNA here is from genome assembly GCF_037976905.1 of Paenibacillus sp. FSL K6-1318. Lineage (NCBI taxonomy): Bacteria > Bacillati > Bacillota > Bacilli > Caryophanales > Paenibacillaceae > Paenibacillus > Paenibacillus sp. FSL K6-1318. The sequence goes on along the minus strand of NZ_CP150270.1, from coordinate 5,368,853 downwards.
AATGTCTGCTTCATTGATGAGAATGGCAAGTTAACAGGTTATGATGTGGAACTGATCCGTGAGATCGACAAACGTTTGCCTGAGTATGAATTCGAGTTCAGCACCATGGATTTCAAAAACCTGCTGCTGAGTCTGGAAACGAAGAAAATTGACCTCATCGCGCACCAGATGGAAGTGAATGATGAGAGACAGGCGAAGTTCCTGTTTAATGATGAAGCCTATAATATTTTCCCAAATAAAATTGTCGTAAGTCAGAAAAATGAGGAAGTAAAATCGATTGAGGATCTCAAAGGTAAAAAACTGATTGTTGGTGCTACGAGTAATGCGGCTGTACTTGCTGAGAAATGGAATGCAGCGAACGGCAACGGGATTGATATCGTCTATTCCGGAGCAGGGGAAGATACCATTACCCAGATCAAAACAGGCCGGGTGGATGCAACCATCAGCACTCAATTTGCCATTGATTATCAAAATAAGGCGGTTGATGCTCAGTTGAAAACGGTAGGAGATGCCCTCTCCAACTCCAAAGTGTACTTTATTCTGAACAAAGATGAGCAGGAGCTCAAAACCAAAGTGGATGAAGCACTCAAAGCGATCAAAGAAGATGGAACATTAGGCAAACTGAGCACAGAGTGGCTTGGAGCTGACTATACGGTTGAAGAGTAGTCTGAGAAAGGTGTGCAGCGGTAATGGGAAAATCATTTGATCTGTCATTGGTTCTGGATTTCATCCCGGAACTGCTACGATATTTGCATATAACACTGATTGTACTGGGTGGTTCCATTGTGCTCGGACTGGTGGGCGGCGTGCTTCTGGCCGTTCCCCGGCTGTACCGGATTCCGGTACTAAGCCAGCTGGCTACCCTGTACGTCTCATTCATGCGGGGCACACCGATCCTGATCAAATTGTTTCTGGTGTACTACGGACTTCCCGAGTTGCTCAAGCCGATTGGCATCGACTTGTCGAGAACCGACCCGTTGCTGTTCGTCATTGTGACCTATGCGCTTAGTGATGCGGCATCCTTTGCTGAGATCTTTCGCGGAGCGGTACGCAGTGTGGACAAAGGTCAGACGGAAGCAGCTTATGCTGCGGGTATGACAACATTCCAGTCGTTTCGGCGGATTGTCGTTCCGCAGGCACTGATTGTTGCTTTTCCGAACATGGCCAATACGTTAATCGGTTCATTGAAGGATACGTCTCTGGCCTTCTCCATTGGTGTCATGGATATGGTGGGCAGAGGGCAGACGTTAATCTCCGCCACGTCCCACGCACTTGAGGTATATATCAGTTTGTCCGTGGTTTATTATGTCATTGTCATTGTACTTGAAAAAGGGTTCGCCGTTGCAGAACGCAGACTCCAGCGTCATGAACGCAAGAGAGTCGTACACAAACCGGCAGTTCGAGCCGAACGCCTGAAACGAATAGCGGGGTGAGCATATGTCGATTGATCTCCAGTTTATCTATACATCTTTTTTTCAAATCCTGAAGGCATTGCCACTGACACTCGTCATTACGATTGTTCCGTTGATTGCAGGCTTCGGGATCGGTCTAGCTACGGCTCTGATCCGTATTTATCGTGTACGGTGGATTCACCGCATTGCTGACTTCTACGTTTCATTCCTGCGTGGAACGCCGATGCTAATGCATCTATTCCTCATCTATTACGGCATTCCGATGATAATCGATAAGCTGGCGGAACGTTACGGCTGGGCTTTCCAATCCTCGTCGATTCCGATTCTCGTATTTGTACTGATTGCCTTCTCTCTCACTGCGGGCGCCTACATGTCCGAGATTATCCGTTCAGGTATTCTCGCCGTGGATATCGGCCAGATGGAAGCTGCTCACGCTGTAGGCATGAGCACATTCCAGGCTTTAAGACGTATCATCATCCCTCAAGCAATCGGGGCGGTGTTGCCCAATCTGTGCAGCATGTTTGTTGGGTTCCTGCATGGATCAACACTTGCTTTTACCGTGTCGCAGATGGATATACTCGGGAAAGCGGATGTGGTGGCATCTGTCAGTCTGAAATTTCTGGAGGCCTTTATCGCCGCAGCATTCATCTACTGGGGGCTGACCATCATTGCCGAGCGGATCACCGCTTTGCTTGAGCGTCGGGTTGCCGTGTACAGCAAAGGAGGCGTGTCATGATTACACTAACGAACATACACAAAACATTTGGCAAGCAGGAAGTATTGAAGGGGATTGATCTGACGGTGGAACAGGGTGATGTCGTAGCAATCCTTGGACCGAGTGGATCAGGCAAAACAACGCTGCTGCGCTGCGTCAATTTTTTGGAACGTGCCGATGAGGGAGAGGTTCAGATCAGTGGATTGACCGTCGATTGCAAGCATGCGCGCAAACATGACATTGTGCAGTTGAGACGAAAAACGGCGATGGTATTCCAACATTATAATCTGTTCAAACACAAGACGGTGCTGGATAACGTCACCGAGGGATTAATTATTGCCCAGAAAATACCCAAAGCTGAAGCAAGAACTCGCGCCTTGCGTGTGCTTGAACAAGTCGGACTGTCTGCCAAAATCAATGAGTATCCGAGTATGTTGTCAGGTGGACAACAGCAACGGGTGGGGATTGCCAGAGCACTGGCATTGAATCCCGAAGTGATTTTGTTTGATGAACCGACCTCGGCGCTGGACCCAGAACTGGTAGGGGAGGTATTGTCTGTCATCCGCTCCATTGCTCAAGAAGGGATTACCATGATTGTGGTTACCCATGAAATGGGTTTTGCCCGTGAGGTGGCGAATCGAGTTGTTTTCATGGATGGAGGCTCTGTTGTGGAGGAAGGAACACCGGAAGAGGTATTTGTGCGTCCGAAACAGGAACGTACTCGCCAATTCCTCAGTCGATATTCTTCTGACTGGAGTTATGTCATCTGACGATATAGGCGCAAGCTGTAGTAACTGACGATCCCGGCCCGGCATATGCTGTAACAGGCAAATGCTGATAGGCCGGGTTTTTCTTTGGGTGAAGCAGGCCGTGACGGTAAGGAGGAGGACCATGCAGAGCAAAATCGATGAAATCATCACACATATTGCACACTCTCACCAGCAGATCGCACGTGTGCTGGATGCCAAACGCCAAGTCGCTGTACGCATGTCTGAAATCATCAATCATTTGCCAGATATCGAACCGGAGTTGGATGGCGTTGACGGTCTGCTGGATAGCTCTGGGCAAATCAACAAAAGCATTATCTCTTACTTGGGAGGCCTTGCAGATTTGGAAGAGGCTGTAGCGGAAACGCTGACCCAAGTCATGCGGGAGATTGCGGTTCAAGAGGAAGAATAAGCCCGGAAGGCGGGTGAAAGAACATGAGTAGAGAACAGAGCCTCATTCTGATGCTGGACGCAGCAGCCAAGATGCAGTGGAATATTGCCCTGATCCTGGAGGCAAAAGCGATCGAGGCCGAGAAGGTACGGAACTGGACGCTGAATCATCTGACTGGGGATACCTTTCTGACGCATGGGGATCAGGTCGGAGAGCCACTCAAAATGCATGATCAGCTGGTGGAATTGCTGGAAGGATTGACCCGGATGGAAACCGGACTGTGCAACAATCTCAAAGCGGTGATGGTACAGAACGATAGCGAAGATGGCGGCGGTATGGACGGTGGCATGTTTGGCGGCATGGATCTGGGAGACATGGGAAAATGAGTCTGATGCGGCGTGAGCAGGAAGCGAAACTGGCTCTCATTGAATCTATTGCACACAGTCAGCAGGCGCTGGCGCGCATTCTGGACAGTGTAGCCAGCGTATCCGCTCATTCGGAAGTATCCGCCCGCAGTCTGGCCGAGAACATTCGTTTGTTGAGTCGTTATCAGGAAGAGATGTCTCGTATGGTTACGGGAATCAGGCTGGCCCGAATCCAGCATGGGGAGCCCGGCTTGCCCTGGCTCAAAGACCCCGGGTGTGCAATTCGTATCGTTCGGGACATACAGGAGGAATGTTGACATGTTAAAGAAGAAGAAAGTACGACTGAGAACCAAAAGAGCTTTGGTAACCCGTGGAGCCCGTCTGCGCAAAATCCGCAAGCTGCGTGCGCTCAAGGCCAAGCGTGTGCTTCACAAACGCCCACTTAAAGGACGCAGTGCGTGGCTCAAAAAAAAGAAACGTACGGTACGGCGGCACCGGAGTCCGAAGCCCGTACAACCATTCGTCCCGGCTACCCCTACCGATCCGAACCCGGACAGTGCGTACAGCCAGGGATACAACGAGGCGTACAACGAGGGATTCAACGCGGGTTTCGCCAAGGGATTCGAGGACGGACATCAACTGGCGTACAAAGCACAGTAACCGAGTAGACACGATTATTCCTGCATGGAATGATGCTTGTATAACAGTTAGCCCGGGGGGACAGATCCCTCCGGGTTATTTGCATTACCGCAAAAGCGGACATGCCCGTACAGGCGGATGTGGAGGGCAAGCGCCAATTTTGCGCCTTGCAGGACACCCGTCCATGATGCATCTGACCCCGAGGCATATCCTTTAGAGGGAAGACCAATCACGGGGAGAGTCTGGAAGTGAGATCTCCTGAAGGAAGACAGGGTGAAGAATGTGGCAAAACGAAGACACCGTCCGCTGACCGAAGCGGAGACGGCTTACCGCGGCGGATACGCAGAAGGCCGCAGATTTGGCGGCTGTCAGGCCATGATGGAGCGGGTGCAGGTGTTTCAACCGACCCTGCGGGACATGAAGGTGCTGTATATTCCCCAAGGATTCGATGCCATTGATGAAGGTGTCACCTTGGCCCTGCAGCAGTCTGTACGTGAATGCGTTGTTGGATCGCCAGCAGCGATGTTGCAGGAAGCCAGTCAGCATCGTCCCGATGTCGTGCTCGTCATGAATGGTCTGCATGTGTTCCCCGCAGATCATCTGGAGCAGGTGAACGGCATACGTGCACTCGGTATTCGAACAGCTGTATGGTTTGTGGATGATCCGTATTTCACCGAAGATACAGCGACCCTCTGTCAGCACTATGATGTCGTGTTCACACATGAAGAGGCAGCGGTGCCCTTCTATCTGGGAAATGGAGCGAGCCAGGTCATCTACATGCCGCTCGCGGTGAATCCATGCATGTTTCAACCGCGCCGCACGGCACCGCAGCATCAGTACGACATTTGTTTTATCGGTACAGGGTTCTGGAATCGGATTAAGTTGTTTGATGAGCTGGCCCCTTTTCTCGCAGACAAAAAGGTGTTCATCGCGGGTAGTCAGTGGAACCGGCTGGCACGCTTTGATGTACTTGGCCGGTTCATCCACGAAGGGTGGATTGACCCCGGAGCGACTGTGGATTATTACAATGGTGCCAAGATCGTCATTAACATTCACCGGACTTGCGAGAACGGAGAAGACAATCGCAATACGCACCATCTGGAAGGCCGCTCCATTAATCCACGGACGTATGAGATCAGTGCCTGCGGCACGATGCAGATTACGGATACACGCGGAGATCTGCCCCGTTATTATCAGCCGGGCTATGACATCGAGACGTTCAGCAATGCGGCAGAGCTTCAGCACAAGATCCACTATTATCTGAAACATGAAGAGGAACGGCAGGCGATGGCTTGGCGTGGACTGCTCACCACAATGAACCAGCACACGTTCACTCGTCGCATCGCTCAGTTGCTGGAACATTTGTAATCCCAATCCCCATCTGAAGTACAGCAGTAACGAGAACCCTATCCCAAAAATAAAGGAGTGGCGGTATGTCTCTCAAACACCGTAAAACCAAAAAGGTTCATGCACCCGTACTCAGCCTGGCAGATCAAGCACGCAAAAATGGGCAACATGCCGGATATGATGCGGGTAAGGAAGAAGGATATCTGCGCGGTCGCGCCAACTATATTGTGAATTGTGCACAGGAACCGTTGCCTTTCCGGCAGCTTCACGTGCTGTATGTATCATCGGGTAAAGGCTTTCCATACTCTCCGCTGGATGAGGCGATTATGGCCACACTACAGGGCATGGTAGCTCAGGTAACCCTCTCTGATCCGCGTCAACCGGTTTCCGAGATTGCGCTGCAAACGCGTCCTGATCTGGTGCTTGTGCTGGATGGAATGGATATTCCCATCGAGCATATCGATGCAATTCGCCAAGCAGGCATTCAGACGGCGATCTGGCTCACGGATGATCCGTACTATACAGATATGACGCTGGAGATCGTGCATCATTATGACCATATCTTCACGCTGGAACTGAACTGTGTTGAACTGTACCGCCAAACCGGTTGTGCATCGGTTCACTACCTTCCTTTTGCCGCTTTCACCAATCATTACTTCCCAATTACAACTCCTTCCCCATTAAAAAGAGATGTCAGCTTTATTGGCTCCGCCTACTGGAACCGGGTATACTTCTTCAACCCGATCATGGCTCAGCTGATGTCACACAATACGGTATTTAACGGCATCTGGTGGGACCGCCTGCCTGACTACACCGCCTATGGCGAGAAGATTGAACTTGGCCGCTGGATGAGTCCGCAGGAGACCAACGATGTGTACAATGGCACCAAAATTGTCATCAACCTGCATCGGTCCCACGAAGATGACTCGGTCAATAACAATCACCTCAAAATCCCGCCGGCTTCACCGAACCCGAGAACGTTTGAAATTGCCGCTTCCACAACGCTACAGCTGACCGATGCACGCGATGACATTGCGCGTTTCTACAAACCGGGTGTGGAGATCGAAACGTATTCCTCCCCGCAGGAGTTGCTCGACAAGGTGGAATACTACCTTACTCATGAGAAGGAACGTCGTGAGATTGCACTTCGAGGGCTCGAACGTACACTGAAAGACCACACGTACGGTAAAAGAATTAATGAAATGTTAACCATCATATTCCCTTAATTTTGGCCGGGAGGAGGTGTGCACAGTACCCTGTATCGGATGTCCGCATACAGGGTCCGTGCGGCCATGGCAATGAAACCAAAGCTGATGTTGTTTTCCCATGTGTGCAACACCCGCAGCATTACGGGCGCGGAGAAGCTGCTGCTTCATTTTATGAGGGAGATCGGTACGATCTTTGATTGTGTGCTCGTAGTTCCGCAGGAGGGGAAGCTTGCGGGGCTTGCACGAAGATTCGGCATTCAGGTCAAAATATGCAATCTGCCGATGCTTCACGGTGTGTACACACCTTACCGGGGCATTGCAGACGATGCGGAGCATCTTCGCCATACACCAGCGTATCAGGAGGCGGTCTCCCTGATTCGGGAAACCGCGCCTGATATGGTGCTAACGAACACCTGCGTCAATGTAATGCCGGCTGTAGTGGCGAAATCGCTTCAGATTCCGGTCATCTGGAAGATCACCGAGATCATTCATTCGAATGAACATACAACCGAGGCGATCCAGATGATTGGCCGTTATGCAGATTGGATTATCGGTATATCCGAGACAGCGGTGGCCCCATTTCATGAAGCCGGCATGGGTGACAAACTGACCGTCATTTCGCCTACTTGGGAACCCGCGCTACCAGCACCGGACCGCTGGGTTCATCTGCGTGAGCGTAAGCGCAAGGAACTCGGTTTCAAGTCATCACAGACCTGTATCGGTTATATTTCTTCCTTTATATATGATGCCAAAGGGTTGAAACCTTTTGTAGATATGGCCTTGAAGATCTGTGAAACGCATTCGCGCTGTCGTTTCTGGATCATCGGCGCACCATCGGATAAAAAGTATTACGACGAGTGTGTATCACGGGTGAAGAAATCCGGGTATTCGCGCCGATTTATCTTCACCACATTTGAAGAGAACGTATCTCTGGCGTATACCGCCATGGATATTGTAGTCATTCCGAGCATGGTCAAAGAAGGATTTGGCATGACCGCACTGGAGGGGCTCTACTTTGCCAAACCGGTCATCGCCTTCGCTCAGGGTGGACTGAAGGAATTGATGGAATCCGTAGGCAGTGATGCCTTTCTGGCCCCGCCGGGGGATACCGAAGCGCTTGTCACATTAGCGACAACCTTGCTGAATGATTCCGATCTGGCCTCGGATACGGGGTGGCGCAATCGGACAGAAGCGGAAAGACTCTACGGGATTGAAACCTACCGAACGAAATTGCATACGATGGTGACACAGTGGTTGTTACGTTTTCCCGGATGGTTTACGTACATCCAGCCTCCGAATGGACCTGTGTACACATGGGGGGAGGGCGGATTACGCACAGTACTGGCTTTGGAACCTGCTACAGTGCGGGCACTCTTATTCCCACTGAGCGTCATCCAGGCGTTGCCGCTTTCCTCATTACCTCCGATTGCATTGGGTCAGGATGCTCCGGGTGCAGCGGCTCGCTCCGTTGCCAAGCTCATTCAACAGGGTGGCAGAACGGGGAAACGTCGACGCAAATCACTTGCATCACATACTCGCCGAGACCGTGAGGGGTTAAAACAGGCCTCGGGTACTGGCAAACGTAAGGGGAAACCCCGTACAACGAAGGGACCGCGTCCGCATATGGGAAAATCGGCTAGTCGCAGACGCAAATCTGCCAAGGCGGGACGTAGCCGAGTGAGGCGCAAAGGTTCCAATACAAGATGAAGGCAGGGATTACGATGAAGATCATGACGGTGCTGGGTACGAGACCTGAGATCATTCGACTCAGCCTGATCATTTCCAAGCTGGACCAGTACGCGTCCAAACATATTCTGGTACACACGGGACAGAACTTCACGGAAAGTCTCAGCGGTCTCTTTTTCAAGGAAATGGGCCTGCGCGCACCGGATTACGTTCTCCAGGATGAAGCGGCCTCCCTGGGACGGCAGTTGTCCTCGATGTTTACGCAGATGGAAGATCTGATATTGCAGGAGAAACCCGATAAATTACTGCTGCTCGGTGATACCAATAGCGCATTGTGTGCTGTGCTGGCTGAGCGCATGGGGGTTCCTGTTATTCATATGGAAGCAGGCAATCGTTGCTTCGATCTGGATGTGCCTGAGGAGAAGAATCGCAGAGTTATTGATGCCATCTCCACCATTAATATGCCTTACACGGAACAGAGCAAGAAACACCTGGTTAGCGAAGGGGTACCGAGCAGAAGAATCGTGCTCACGGGCAATCCAATCTATGAAGTGATGCAGCACTATGACGCACAGGTAAACTCCAGCAAAATCCTCAAAAAGCTGAAGCTGAAGTCCGGGCAATATTTTTTGGTTACCGCTCATCGTGCCGAGAATGTCGATCATGCCCCTCATTTGCTGGAGATTATGAAAGGGCTGAATCAGGTTGCAGAGGAACACGGTTTGCGTGTGATCTGCAGCATTCATCCGCGTACAGCGATTCGGATTGCGGAGCATCTGCAGCTGGAGATGAACCCGCTGGTGGAGTTTCACGAGCCGTTTGGATTCTTCGACTTTGTGATGCTCGAACGTCATGCACGTTGTGCACTCACGGATAGCGGTACCGTGCAGGAGGAGTGTTGCATTATGGGTGTGCCGACCGTTACCATGCGTCGAACGACAGAACGGCCGGAAACGGTGGATTGCGGAAGCAATGTGGTCTCCGGTCTGGATGCGGCACGCATCGCCGATTGTGTAAAAGTCATGACGCAGATGTCTACTGATTGGGACTGTCCACAAGGCTACAAAGCAACAGATGTATCCAGTAAAGTGGTTAAATTTCTGCTTGGAGGGAAAATGCATGTTTGAAAATAAGCGTATACTCGTGACTGGCGGTACGGGATCATGGGGTTATGAACTTGTGGCTCAACTGCTGCCCCAGCAGCCGAAAGAAATTATTGTGTATTCCCGGAACGAGTCCAGCCAAGTGGCCATGAGTCGTGATTTTGAAGACTCGCGTCTTCATTTCCGGATTGGAGATATTCGTGACAAGGACGCTTTGACAGCTGCCTGCCAGCATGTGGATTATGTATTTCATCTGGCTGCGCTCAAGCATGTTCCGGTATGTGAAGACCAGCCGTACGAAGCACTCAAAACCAATGTGATTGGTACACAGAATGTGATCGAGGCGGCTATTGAGAACAAGGTGGAAAAAGTCATCTATATCTCGACTGACAAGGCTGCCAATCCGTCCAACTTCTACGGCATGACAAAGGCCATCGGCGAGAAATTAATCGTATATGCCAACTTGTTGCACAGCGATACCAAGTTTGTTACGGTGCGGGGCGGGAATGTATTGGGAACAAACGGCAGTGTGGTGCATCTGTTCAAGAATCAGATTCGCCAGAAAGGGCAGGTCTCCATCACGGACATGAGCATGACTCGATTCTTTCTTACACTCAAGGACGCCATCACGCTGCTGTTCAAAGCTTCCGTGGAGAGTATGGGCGGAGAGATCTTTGTCATGACGATGCCGACGTGCAAAATCGTTGATCTTGCTGAGGTGTTGATTGAGGATTCCGGCGTGGAGAACGTGGCTATTGTGGAACGTGGTATTCGTCCAGGGGAGAAAATTCATGAAATACTGATGAGTGAATTCGAGAGCATGACTACTGTGGTCTACGATGAGCAATATCTGGTCATTCTCCCGACCCTCGGTATCCCGGGACTGCGTGAACATTACAACAATTGTCCTCCAGTCTCCTTCAACAGCTTCAGTTCCGAACATCAACTGATGACCAAAGAAGAGATTCGTGAAATTCTGAAACGCGGAGGATTTCTGTCATGAAACTGCTGATACTTGGTGGGAACGGAATGGCCGGCCATATTTTGGTCGACTATTTCCGCCGTCAAGGTGTACACAGCGTCTTCTACACAACTCGGGATGTCACGGACCCGAATGGTCTGCTCCTGGATGTGAACGACAGCTTCATGGTCGATCGACTGGTAGAAGCGGTGCACCCGGATGTGATTATTAATGCTGTAGGTGTGTTGAACAGCTTCGCAGATGAGGACAAAATCACCGCATATCATATTAATGGTTTCCTGCCGCATCGTCTGCGGCGGGTTGCGGATGAGATTGGTGCACGCCTGATTCATATCAGCACAGATTGTGTGTTCAGCGGGGACAGGGGAGCATACCGGGAAGATGATGTCACGGATGGGACTTCTGCTTACGCCATCACCAAAGCACTTGGCGAAGTTCAGGATGAAGGCCATCTGACGATCCGTACGTCGATCATTGGACCTGAGATTCGGCAGGGTGGCATTGGTCTGATGCAATGGTTTATGTCCAGCACAGGTGAAGTCGGCGGGTATACCCGCGTGTTCTGGAACGGGGTGACCACGCTTGAGCTGGCCAAATGGGTAGACCATTACCTGGCTTCATCCGTTAGTGGTCTCATCCATCTGGCTCATCCGGCTCCGGTCAGCAAGCATGACCTGCTTGTGCTGTTCAAGCAGACTTGGGATAAGCAGGATGTGACGATTGTGCGTGATGACAGCATGGTGCAGGACCGTACGCTGGTATCCACTCGCGAGGATGTGAAGACAGACCTGCCGGATTATTCTACAATGCTGAAGGAGCTGGCATTATGGATGGAGCAGAGCTGACAGGCAAGAAAGTACTGATCACAGGCGCCTCGGGATTTACCGGGCGACATGCGGTTTCTTATTTTCGGGAAGCGGGTGCAGTGGTTGCAGCGGTAGTCCGGAGACCGGATGTGTATTCATTCGGTAAAGGCGCCCAAGTCCATGTCTGTGATCTAAATGATAAACAGCAAGTGCGTCACCTGATCGACGAGGTGCAGCCAGACTATGTACTGCATCTCGCCGGCAAAAATTCCGTACCCGATTCGTGGGCAGATCCGCTATTGGTGCTGGAGACCAATGTGATGGCTGTGCTGTATTTACTGGATGCGCTTCGCAGTTGTCCGGCAGCACGAACCGTTATTGTTGGATCAAGGTTAAAATATACGCCGGAACCCGGCCGGATTCCCCAACCTCCGCACCCGTACAGTCTTAGCAAAGCACTGGAAGAGATGGTGTCTTTGTCTTGGATGTCGCTCTTCGGACAGCAGATCATGCTGGCGGAGCCGGGCAATCTGATCGGTGCCGGTCCTTCGACAGGTATCTGTTCACTGCTTGCACGCCATGTTGTTGCGTGTGAGCAGGCGGGCAAAACCGAGGCATTCCGTCTGTCTGGACGGGACAGTACCCGTGACTTTCTAGATGTGCGAGATGCGGTCAGAGCATATGCGACCCTTCTGGTACATGGGGCTAGCGGTACGGTATATCCAGTGGTGTCCGGAGTCGAGCGTAGTCTAGGTGAAATTGCAGATCTGCTGTTGTCCATGACAGAAGCAGAAGTGCCTGTTCGCTGGGATGGGGCATCTTCCGGTCCGGATGGAGCGGGTAAACAGGAGGAATTATCCATGCTGCGCAAGCTTGGCTGGCAGCCGCTGATTCCATTTGCCACATCGCTGCAGGATATTCTGAGTGATGTTCGTGCCCAGCAAGGGAGGACGACAAATTGAGTCCAAGAGTGTCCATTGTCATTCCTTTTTATAACTGCCCTTACGTGCCACAGGCAATTCAGAGTGCGCTGAACCAGACGTATCCTGATGTGGAGATCATTGTTGTGAACGATGGCTCTACCCGGCATGCGGAGCTGCTTCAGCCTTATCTTCCGTATATAAATGTACTTGGCAAAAGCAATGGTGGTACCGCTTCGGCACTTAATCATGGCATCCGCCATGCCTCAGGTGAATATGTGGTTTGGCTTAGTTCGGATGATTGTCTGTACCCTGATAAAATTCGGCATCAGCTTGCGTTTATGCAACGCGAGAATGTGCTTGTCTCGCATACAAACTTTCATTATATTAATGAACATTCTGCCGCGACCAAGCTGAACGCAGGACCTGCACCGATGGCTGATCTGGATTGGTTGCGATTGTTCGTTAATGGCAATCCGGTGAATGGATGTACCGTCATGATTCGCAGGGATCTGTTCAGCGGGGTGGGGTTGTTTGATGAGTTACTGCCTTATACGCATGATTTGGATCTCTGGCTGCGTATTCTTCTGAACGGTCATCGTTTTCCATATCTGAACGAGCCACATACCGCATATCGTTGGCATGGAGGAATGGGATCGGTTCGTCATGCGGATGTCATCGGCAGAGAGGCATCCATGGTATGGTCCAGATATCGCGAACCGTTATTGCAGCGTATAGCGGCGCTTGGCGGGTAGCGTAGGGAGGGCGGTTATGAAGGTCACAAGGTGGCTGATTAACGCCCTCTTTGCGTAGCAATTTTGCCAAAAGATAGTGAAGGTGGGAAAGTCGATTAATGATTGAAATGTGCTTCCGCAGCACCGCAGCTGCCCGATACCGATCGTATTGATCTTCATATAATAGAAGAAAGCAATCGCTACGCAGAGACAAGCGGAGGAAGGGGAAGCCCGAATGGAGCCGAAAGTATCGATCGTCATTCCTTTTTACAATTGTGCTTATATCGAGCAGGCTGTTCACAGCGCCATTCACCAGACGTATCCGCATATTGAAGTGATCGTGGTGGATGATGGGTCAACCGAGCACGTGGAGCGGCTACAACCATTCATGAATTCTATCCACTATGTTCGCAAAGAAAACGGTGGAACCGCGACAGCATTGAATGAGGGCATCAAACATGCAACAGGGGATTATTTTGTCTGGCTCAGTTCAGATGATGTAATGCTGCTGGACCGGGTGGAGAAACAACTGAAGTTTATGCGCGAGGTCAAGGCTTCCTTCTGTCATGGTGCCTACCATTATGTGAATGAGAAGAGTGAATGGTTGGATACGGTGCAGCCGGAAGTGGGCAGTCGTCTGGAGATGTTGCAGGTACTGCTCGAAGGTTGTCCGATTAATGGCTGTACCGTCATGCTAGAGATGGAGGCATTTGAGCGGTTCGGCTTGTTCGACACTGATTTTCGCTATACCCATGACTATGAGATGTGGATGAGACTGTTTCCGATGTATGAGCTGTTCTATTACAATGAACCTCTGATGTGCTACCGATTGCATGAATCCATGGGAACCAAACGTCACTTCAAGGCACTGGTTGCCGAGATGGAACGGGTTCAGGATAAGCATCGACCTACGCTGCTCAATCTGCTACATGTTGGTGGGTACTGGAAGTAGATCGATTTGGCGAAGAGCGCTGAATGAAATAGGTTATAAAATGGCAGGAGAGCACCCTTAGATGCAATTTTTATTTGCTATAAGTGGGACGCTCTTTTTTTTGGCAGGGCAGCAGATTAAAGAGTTCTGGATTTTCTCTAGCTCTAGGCCCTAACGAACCTGCGACGTATTGGGGCAATTACCATGAAAAATAGATTCTAACGAATCTCAATCACGTTATTTCTTCCAAAAATGGCTTCCGAATCTAAAAATCGACCACAATAGACGAAATAACGTCTCTGTGATTCGTTACATGTCAGACTTGTGCAAAAGGGAACAAATAGCGTGTGCTGGATTCGTTAGAACACATTAAAACGAACACGGGGTGTCCTCTGTCATTCGTATGACAAATGGGACACCCCGTGTTTCATATTCAGGCATGTTATATGAACATGGCTTGTATTGAAGCCTCAGTCCTTTGAATTCATGATCGCCATTGATGCCGGATCGGGAAATACATATCCTTTAGGCAGCTTCTTCATCAATTCATTCATTGCAGCGTAATCCACGTCGATGTGAGGTGTGGAAACCGGAGTCGAGAACCAGCGATTGTACAAATCACTGGGTACAAGTAACGTCATATCGTGAGTCCTCCTCTGTAAATGGCTTCCTGATAGACTTGTAATGTACGAAGTCCCATCTCTTCCAGTGAGCGGTTTTCTTCAGCCCAGGCTTTGGCCGCAGCGCCCACTTGTTTACGGGTAACGTCATCCTCCAGAAGAGCGTGTAGCAGTTCGCGGAGCGAATCGACATCCTGCGGAGGCACGACCCACCCCGTGCGTCCAGGGTCAACCATTTCAGGCATGCCGGCCGTACCACTGACAATAACGGGTACACCCGCCAGTTGCGCTTCCGTAACGGAGAACGGCTGGGTGTCCTGCAGGCTGGGCTGGACATAAATGTCGGCATGGCGCAGGAAGGAAGGAATGTTGTCCAGCTTGCCCCAGAACACAACATCGGCTCCAATGCCAGCCGCCGTGACCTGTGCCCGCAATTCCTCGCTCAGGTTGCCTTCTCCTGCGATCCAGCAGACCCAATCGGAACGTTTACTTTTCAGACTGGCTAAAGCCTTGATCAACACATGAACGCCCTTGATATATTCAAGCCTTCCGGTAAAGGCAATGACTTTTTTGCCTGCGGGTGGTCGCTGGCGGAACTTCGTAGATGCTAATGAACGGTAAGCTGGCAGATCCACAGCATAGGGGATTTGCCTGAACTTCGATTCGGGAACCGAAAGCTCTGTAAGCGTGCTCTTGATCCAGTGACTGGACACCAGAATGAGCTCAGACTGTGCCGCACTTCGTTGTTCCAATGAGAGAAAATAACGTCCTCTTTTCGATTGCAAATAGGATGAAAGGGTAAGCTGCGGGTTGGAATTTTGAGCATCGTAGAAGGCTTCGCGTGCAAGAGCTCCATGATAGCTGGTAACGAGTGGAACATTACGGTTCAAGATGCGTTTTATCGCTACGGCGGCTACCGGATCTTGCGCATGGATGACGTCATAATGGTCCACCCCCAGATAAGCGGCAGCCATCTCGAAGGCATATCTGTTCAATTCATAATAAGCCAGAAGAGAGTCGGCTGTGAATTGTGGCAGATCGGTTGGGTTTAGCTTGGCTTGCAGCATGGGCCACACTTTATCCTTGGAGAAAGCACGATTCAGATTACGAATATATACTTCGTTATTGGCACCATTCGTGCCCATGATATCAACCTCTACACCAAGCGCCATCAGCCTGTCGGCCAATTGTTTAACATATGTCCAGATCCCACCCATATGTGTAAGCTCCCAATACGTAACGAGCAGAACTCTCATAGCTACCTCCTTGTCACGGCCTGCACCGGCCGAGCTTCTATCCTTTTATTCTATGAAAAAAGAGGACCGGAAGGTCGGGCATTTCCGTGTAAATGTTCGAAAATGGGTGAATGCAAATGGCAATGGACGAGAGGGAGCATATCCTATGAACAGGAAGGTTCATGCTCCGAAGGAGGGTTCTACAGTGGCGGTATATTTACTTGAGATTCATGAGAATCTGCTACAGACATTTGTTCCCGTCAAGTACATGGATGTGGAGTTGGCCTATGTCGGCGGCGAAGAAGGGACGGATGTGTTTGTCGGTGGAGCCAGTATTCACGGGGAGCTGTATCGGCATCTTTTTCACCTAAGGTCCAATTCAGGAGGAGTGGGTGGTAATCAGGTTATTCATAATCTGGATGTGTCATCCGAGCCTTATGAGCTGAGGATCATCAGCAACAGTTCTTCACCGAATCATCTGGTTATTCGGATGTATTGCAGGAATATTCACGGTCAGACATTGGGCATACTGTCAGAATATCAGATGATGAAGCTCGCAGATTGATATGGACATAATTAAATAGGCATGATCAGCCAACGTGTGGAGCAGGGAAGAGCCTGTTCCATTTTTTTGTGGTGCATCCATAGTGGAAATGTCTCGAAAAAATAGCTTGACAGCAAAGGTATTTTCATTAAAATTAGATCAGTATTAAACAAAAGTTTAAAACGACGGTTTAAAACGATAGTTTGAAATTGGTCGTAAATATAGGCTGAGTGAGACGCAGGGATAAAACTGTGATCTGCTAGCCGGAAAAGAGTGTGGAGAACGTGAAAGAACAAACAGCAGTTCCCCAGGAGCCGGCAGAGTTTTCAATCAAAACAATTATACTGCCACTCCTGGCTATTATCGTCGGAATGATTATGGTTATTCTGGACAGCACGGTTGTGAACGTGGCCATTCCGAATCTTGTTCAATATTTCGAAACGGACCTTAAGACCATCCAATGGACGGTTACGGGTTACACCCTGGCATTGTCTGCGGTTATTCCGCTGGCAGGTTGGTTAACGGACCGTTTTGGTGCCAAAAGAGTATTTCTGTTCACGATTGCCATGTTCACTTTGGGTTCTGTATTATGCTCGATTGCCCAATCGCCTGAGCAATTAATCATTTACCGTGTCATCCAGGGTCTCGGTGGAGGCATGGTTGCTCCAATTGGTATGGCAATGGTCTTTCGTCTGGCTCCTCCTGAGCGAAGAGGCTCCATCATGGGTATGCTCGGAATTCCCATGCTGCTTGCCCCTGCGTTAGGTCCGGTATTGTCTGGTTGGTTTATCGAATCATTGAGCTGGCACTGGATCTTCCTGATCAACTTGCCGATTGGTATTGCGGCTTTCATTCTATGTATCAAGTTCTTGCCTGATACGGATCGTGGACGCACGCCTGCACTGGATCTGCTCGGCATGATTCTGGCGCCAATTGCGTTCTCGATGCTTGCTTACGGTGTGAGTGAGGGGGGAACGAGCTGGACATCTGCAACAACACTCACGGGTGTCATTGTGGGTGGTGTAGCACTCATTTTGTTCATTATTGTAGAACTACGTCATCAAAATCCATTGCTCGAACTTCGGGTATTCAAATCATCTGACTTCTCACGGGGGATTGTTCTCGCATGGGTGTCCCAAGTGGCGCTGTTCGGTGCGATGATCCTGATCCCGTTATATTTGCAGCAGATCAAAGGGTACACTGCACTGGAAACAGGATTGATTCTGCTTCCACAGGCTTTGGCTTCCGGAGTGGGCATGCCGCTTGGTGGTCGATTGTTTGATAAAATCGGTGCGAGACCTCTGGCCTTCGTGGGTCTGGGAATTATCTCGGGAGCATTGTTTATTCTGTCCTCCATCACGGCAGAGACAGGTCTTGGTCTGATTATAACGGCGCTGGTCATGATGGGTCTGGGTATGGGCTTGTCCATGATGCCGCTCAATACGCATGTATTGAATGCTGCACCGCGCAAGTTGGTTGGACGGGTTACACCGCTTACGGCTGCTGCACAGCAAGTAGTCGTGTCTTTCGCGGTTGCCGGACTTACGGGCTTCCTTACTTCAAGAATTGCAGATAATACAACGAGTGCAGAGCCGACCGCTATAGTTCATGGTTTGGTGGGTGGTTTCAATGATACGTTCTTCCTGGCCGCATGTATTGCATTGTTCGGATGTTTGCTCAGTCTGATCCTGCGCAAACCAAAACCAATGCCGGAAGAAGACCTTCAAAATGGCGACAAGCCTGATCCTGCAATGATGATGGGACACTAAGGCTCCCTAAGAACCATAAAAAGGCAGTTCAGAGAATCTCTCTGAGCTGCCTTTTTGCGATCCTTTATTGAAAAATACGCAAGGCAGTCATCATTTCACGGAAAGAAAGGGCATACCGGTCTGGTGAGAAAGACAAGCTCATATGCTGTCTGCCCTGAATGCGGATATATTCACGCAGTTTCTTGTTGTTCATGAGGTCCTTTGCTTCGGAGACAGCTGCCTTGATATCGCCAATCGGATAGAACTTCCCAGTCTTATTATGTGTGATAAATGAACGCACACCGTCCGAGTCTGTACTGAGTACCGGGCAGCCACAAGAGATGGCTTCAGCGACGGCATAACCGAATCCTTCCAGCAGGGAAGTGGATAACATGATGCCCCCTGAAGCGGCGATCATGGAATAGAAGGCAGGCATCTGAGAATGGGGAACATTGATGAAGATACCAATCTTATCTTCGAGTCCATATTCTGCCAGCATGTGCCGGAACATGACTTCATCTTCAGGGTTAGCCAAGGTGGGATCGTGGAACAACCATAATCTGGCTTTCGGATTTTTTTTGATAATTTCACTGGATATGGTTAAATATTCACGCCAGTTTTTGTTGTGTTCGAGTCGTCCTACCCAAGCCAGCACCGGATAAGGTGGGGTATCCACCAAGATCGGGGCAAAGGAGTCCGTATCCAGCATATTGGGAATAACAAACCGATGCAGCCAAGGGCAGATATGAATGAACATATCCAGCAGATGGTCTGTGGGCGGCAAAACGGCTGCATCGCAATGGGCTTGAAGGTAAGGTACTGCCATCTGGATCGTTTCCAGAGCCTGATCGCGTGTGCCGAGTCCCTGCGCTTCAAAAATGATTCGTCCTGTATAACCAAGTCCTCGCAAGCGGCCGGGCATAGCAATGTCTGAGGTGGCAATGATAGCATCATAATGGTGGGTATGAATGATATGATGGATATCCTCGTCACTGGACGCGGTGAAAATGGGCGTATCACTGTTGTTCTGCAATCCCGAGCCTGTGTTGAGATACAGCAGGTGCGCTTCAATGCCATGACGTTTCAGAACCGCGGTGCGCAGTCGATTTAAAGTATCCACGCCACCGCTTGGAACATAAAACGTGAATAATACTTTCACACGATTCACCCTCTGACTTTTGGTCAGGAGCACATTCTCCTGTACTCTATGTTACGTTGGCTTTAAGCGCAGGGTGTGGGTGTTGCCATGAATGTTCACATTTTGGACAATTATTTTTAAGCTTTCTTTTAAGTGACATTAAGCTGAGGCTAGGATAGCTGACGTAAGATACAAGGAACTTCCCGTGCCCATCATCTATTGCAAACGATGGTGCACGGGTATTTTAACGGGAAAGGATGAATGATGTGCTCGAAGTGAAACAGGTCAGCAAAGTGTACGAAGGGCAGCGTGGCGTGCATCAACTGGATTTCACCATGGAACGTGGTGAAATTGTCGGGTTTCTCGGGCCCAATGGTGCCGGAAAAACAACAACGATGCGTATGATTACGGGCTATCTGCATCCAACCGCGGGTTCCATTATGGTGGATGGAGTGTCGGTGCATGAGCAGGGGCAGCGTGTTCGTTCCAAGATTGGGTATCTGCCTGAAACACCGCCGCTCTATCCGGATATGACAGTACAGTCCTATCTCAGATTCGTAGCGAATCTGCGAGATGTCCCGGCACGTGAGGTCAAGCTACGGGTCAGTGAGATGGTTAGCAGATTGGGACTTCAGGGTCGGGAAAAACAATTGGTACGCGGTTTATCCAAAGGCTACAAACAACGTCTCGGTTTGGCGGGAGCCATTATTCACAAGCCGGATCTGCTGGTCCTGGATGAGCCAACATCGGGGCTTGATCCGAATCAGATTATCGAGATCCGGGATCTGATCCGAGAATTGGGCGAGAACCATACGGTGCTGCTCAGTACACATATTTTGCCTGAAGTGAGCACGCTCTGTAATCGAATGTTGATCATTAATCAGGGGCAACTTGTGCTGGATGGTTCACCTCAGCATTTCGGCTCAGCGATGGGGGATCAGTTCAAGGTGTCGATTGAAGTAAAAGCCACTGCGGAGCAACTACATAATGTGCTGTCACCATGGGAGAAGGTGCGGAGTGAAGTCATTCAGACATCAGATGCGAATGCCGTCAAAGACACTTCACTGACTTCAGCTTCAACGGATACGGTTAAAATGCTGCTCACCGGAGAAAGCGCGGAAGATTTTCGGGAAGAGCTATTCTACCTTTTGTCCGGTGCAGGTTTACCGATACTGGAGATGAAGAAGGAGAATCTGAGTCTGGAGCAAATCTTCCTGAAGCTGACCACAACCGAAACAACGGACACAGACGCGAACTCGGCAGATGTGGATAAGGTTGTTGGGAAACAGACGGACCAGGATGTAACTTCGGACATTGACTCGTCGAGCATATCAGAAACATCGGCGAGTACATCAGCCGATACTTCGCCCCATTCTCGCAAAGGGGAGGACTCCAAATGAGACGAATGATGGCGGTATGCAACAAAGAGCTGCAAGCTTATTTTCTGTCACCAACGTCCTATTTTGCTTTTGCTGTATATGTACTGATGACCAGTCTGTTGTTCTATTCAAGCTTTGTATATTACCAGCCGAGTATTGTCGATTACCGTCTCGTGCTGGGGGACACGTTGTCCATGCTGCTGTTTGTTGTACCATTGCTGACGATGCGTTTGATCGCTGAAGAATTCAGACAGGGAACGGATGAATTGCTGCTGACCTCTCCGGCACGTGTGTCAGAAATTATATTCGGCAAATATCTCGCTTCTCTCGCCATTCTGGTCGTGCTCATCCTGTGTAGTCTGGTGTATCCATTCATCATGTCGTTCTATGGGACACTGGATATGACTACGGTATGGATGTCTGCGCTGGGGTTATTCTTCCTGGGTGGAAGCATGATGGCGATTGGACTGTTCGCTTCAACGTTATCCCAGCATCAGATGGTGTCTGCGGTGGCGGGTTTTATTATTTTGCTCGTTTTGTGGATGCTTGATTCATTCGCAGGCAATACGGGATCTGCTTTGCAGCAGTGGCTGGACCCGTTTGCCCTGACTAACCGGTTCGACAGCTTCATGAAAGGTGTGCTTAGTGGGCCGGATATATTGTACTATGTCACACTTTCAGGTGTATTTCTGCTGTTGAGCATTCAAATTGTGGAACGGAAGCGGTGGAGGTGAGAAGATGAAAAAATGGTTAAGTCATACCAACAGTACCGTGCTGTCCGTAGCGGTGATTGGCATCTTTATTTTGCTAACACTGTTCCTGAATTCACTTGGCGGCTTCCAGCTGGATCTGACCTCGAACAAACAATACACGTTATCTGACCAGTCCCTTACTGCGATCAAAAACGTGAAGGACGACGTCAACATTCTGGTGTTAACCGTCGAAAATGCCAACAACACGGTCCTGAACCGTGAGGTTACGGATATGGTGGAGGAGTATACCAAACGCAACAGCAAGCTAAAGCTAAAACAGTATAATCTGACGCAGGAACCTGCGTTGGCATCCAAATACGGCATAACAGGCAGCTCCATTGTGCTGGAGCAGGGAGATCAACATAAAGTGATTGATATTGCGAGTCTGTTCACCGCGACAGGTGACGGCAGTGACGGATCATATCAGTTCACAGGTGAGGAAAAGCTGACGCAGGCGCTCATGAATATGTCATCCACGGAGATGCACAAAATGGTCTTTTTGACCGGTCATGAAGAGTTGAGTCTCGATCAGATGACTACACTTCAATCCTCCTTGGAACAAAATAATGTGCAAACGGAAGAGTTGCAGCTGAATCAAGCCGGGAAGGTTCCGGAAGATGCAGATGTGCTCGCTATTATTGGTCCACAACGTGATCTCAGTGATACGGAAATGAAAGCCATTCGCACCTATCTGAGTAATGGAGGCAAGCTGTTATTATCCCTTGGATTTGTGGAAGATATGAAATCCAGTTGGAAAAATATCGATGCCCTGATGGCTGACTATGGCGTCGTGGATGAGCATGCGGTCATGGTGGATAACCAACAGGCCAGTACGATGGGGCCACTCTGGGTCGTGCCGGAGTATGGTACACATGCTATTACGGACAAACTTGCTGCGAGCCAATTGTATCCGATGTTGTCGCTGTCGATTGCGCTGACCAGCAAAGAACAGGATAAGTATACACTTTCCCCGTTAATTCACTCTTCGGATGACAGTTATGGGGAGACGAATATCGGCGGTTTATTGCAAAATGAAACGACCAATGATGCTGAAGAGGACATTCAGGGTCCAGTGGAATTGGGGTATGCAGCCGATACAACGGATGGTAAACCGAAGGCAGTTATTCTGGGCTCGTCCATTTTCATGCAGGATTCGGAAATTGCGAATGGCGGTAATCGGGACTTTATTTTGAATACAGTGAACTATCTGAGTGAAAAAGAAGATGGACTGACGATTCGTCCAAGAGTGCAAGCCGGTTATGAGATGGCATACCTGAACGGTGAACAGGCTAGAACGATCTTCTTTGTGGCGATTGTGGCGTTCCCGCTTATCTTTGTTATCATTGGTGTACTCTTATGGTGGAGGCGCAGACGGGTATGAGAAAATGGGTCCCAACGATTCTGGTGGTCATCGTACTGATTGTGGGCTGGGTGTACGCGGCCAGTCAAAATTATTTTCGGGAAGAAGAAGCGGTACAAGCCAAATTGCTCGGTATTCAATCCGGGGATATCCAATCCATCACGATACATGACACTACGGAGGAGACATCTGGTGCAGCAGCATCTTCGACTTTGGCGCTTGAGAATGGCATCTGGCAGATGCTTGAACCGAAGGCATATCCTCTGAACGGTTACAGTGTAAGCAGCTGGCTGGATGCTCTGAGTGGCGCGAATCAGGAACTGGTGGTGGAAGAAGCACCGACGGATCTGGGTAAGTACGGATTAGGAACAGATGCTACACGTATGGATATCAAACTCAAAGATAATCGGGAGATCCAACTGGCTATTGGCGGCCAGCTTCCAGCAGATGATGCACGTTATGTGCGTGTTGATTCGGGCCCCGTAGTTGCCGTGCAGACAGAGGCGATTACCAACATTGCTTTGACTCGTCGTGATTTGTTGGATACAACACCTTTCAACATGGATGAGTCGAATGTTGGATCTCTGGAGTGGGAAGGTGAAGCAGCTACCTGGATGTTAAAATCAACATCGGAGAACGGTGCGGCAGAGCAGGCCTGGACATTGAATGGAAAAACAATTGAAGCCACAGATGCCGTTTCGCTCATTGGCAAAATCAAAAACCTGTCGACAGCAGATGATGTGCGCAAAGCATCCGAGCTGAAGGAGACGGTCCCACGATTCACCCTGTCTGTTGAACAGACGGTAAATGGGCAACAAGTTCGTGATGTATATCGGGGACTTACCGTTCCATCCGAACCGGAACAGATTTGGGTCATTACGCCGGATGGTCAGTGGGCATATGCCATGGATGCGACGAGTCTGACGGAAGCCGAGAAATTCCCGGATACGATTAAGGCTTCAACAACTTCTTCGGAAGAGTCATCGAGTTCGGCAAATAAGTCAACGACTTCCTCATCAGATGGAAAATGAGCGAGCTGAAGGATAAGTGATTATAACTAACTTGAAGTGAATTCAAGTTACATGGAGGCAGTGCTGCGAACAAGCAGCACTGTCTTTTTATTTATTAGCAAAGACCACAACCAAAAGATCAAAAACTACAGGATAAGGTACCATATCCTTTCAGCATATCGGTACGTACAGAAGCGCATCCTATCTTTGTGACCAAAACCAACAAACATTGGAGGATGAGTACATGCCAGCAGTCAAAAAGGCAACAGCTATTACGTTATCATTGTCTACTGCAATTTTTGTAATGGCCGGTTTGACAGGTTGTGGCACGAATCGGGATACCAACAATCTTCATACGCAAAGTGTTCGTGAGCAAGCGAATGGCATAAACCGTTATGGTGTGGAAACGAACGGCATGGACGGCATTCGTGCGAAAAGTTATCGCATGCATAATGTCACTGACCTGAAATCCAGTGAAGAGCTGGCAAAACGCATCACGGAGATGAAGGAAGTCAAATCCGCCCGTGTCATGTTAACGGATCGTAATGCGTATGTCGCGGTTCGTTTGGCAGATGGTCATGCAGGCAAGTTGGAAAGCAAGTCCAATGGTCGTACGAGCATGCTGGGTGGGACGATGCGCAATCATGCCAGTGATACCATGCGTGGGGGCAACATGAATCACGATATGGGTGGCATGCGTGTAAATGGTGGAACGGGCACGATGTCTCCGTACAGCACCAGCGGAATTGCGCCAGGACTGAACAAGAATTCAGCAACGGATCGCAGTCATATGGGCAACGATCGTGGCATCTATGGCACGATGGGCACAGGCGCGGTTGGTATGATGCGTGGTCTGACGAACAGCGGCAAAGCACGTGGGACGGACGATGGGCATTATGGTATGAAAAGTGAAGGACAACGTGTAGATAGCTCGGACGATAACACATCAGCTGAGATTAAGGGTAAGATTTCAGCCAAAATCAAGCAGTTTGCACCGAACATCGAGAATGTATATGTATCAGCCAATCCGGATTTTGTGGAGCATGTCGAGAACTATGCCACAGATATTCGTAACGGTAAGCCGGTCAGCGGCATGATCGATACGTTCCAATCAATGGTAGAGCGCATTTTCCCGACGAACGGCACAGATACCAATCACCGTGATGGCATCCTTGACGATGGCCTGATGAACCGTAATCACAACGGTGGTGTCATGGACCGAATGAATCGGTAGTTTTTTAAGATATGAACAAGTGTGCCTTTGCGCAGATGGCAACATCAGCTGCA
The DNA here is from genome assembly GCF_037976905.1 of Paenibacillus sp. FSL K6-1318. Taxonomy (NCBI): domain Bacteria; kingdom Bacillati; phylum Bacillota; class Bacilli; order Caryophanales; family Paenibacillaceae; genus Paenibacillus; species Paenibacillus sp. FSL K6-1318. Next base: position 5,343,774 of record NZ_CP150270.1, on the reverse strand, counting down.
GGGGCATGTTTGTTTTACATGATCCAATACATAGACAATTGCATACGTTCTCTTTGGACAATGAATCACATGTTTACTGCCCATTTTTCTTATAAAACTGAACCAACGCCCTTGACCTGACATAAGATGAGTTGACTGTATCCCCTTAACCTTGTTACACCAACACAACCCGAGCAAGGAGGGGTGAACATTGAAGGGTATCGATCATAAAAGCAAATTTTTGTTGACCCACCGTGAACGCGAAGTATTCGAATTACTGGTTCAAGACAAAACAACGCGTGACATCGCAGGGCAGTTATTCATCAGCGAGAAAACGGTGCGTAACCATATTTCGAATGTGATGCAGAAACTCAATGTTAAGGGTCGTTCGCAGGCAGTTGTCGAGCTGATTAAGCTTGGAGAGCTGAAGATTTAGTTGCGAATTACAGTTAGGATTAAGTAGCAGCATGAAAGCCTTTCTCTATTCTTTGTCATGAAGAATGGGGCAAGGCTTTTTTGCTTTTATGGACCATGAAATGAGGGAGTTAACAATAAATTGAGGGAAGATCCGAAACGTAGCATCGCTTGTTTTCATTATTTTAGTAGATCATAATGAAATGAGTACATATATGAAGCAGATAAGGCAGTAGGTAAGGCGTGAAAGTGAAACGTTGGTTTGAACGATAACAGTGATCGAAAGGTTATTCTGTCAGCGAAGTGGCAAGTGTAACTATTCGGTATTTCAACTTATAATAATGAAAGGATGAGCTGAGTGGACCGTTTTTTAAATGAATTCGAAGACCATTTTCGTGCGAGTTTTCTGCCCGATCTGGAACAAACGTTGGCTAAGGTGCAGCATGAAAAAGTATATGCTTGTGCTTTTGGAACGGACAGTGATTGGGTTACCCTGTTTTTGGCGATAAATACAGAGGAATCCCTGGCTGGGCATATTTCGAGTATGAAAGAGCAAGGGCTATGTGATAGTGAAGAGGACGAGATCTATTACAGATGGGGCTGCTCCGAATATCAATATGGCGACGAGACACACTTTAACCATATCAGCCGATTGTTGTATGCAACAGAAGATGTCCAGAAGTATAAGGATGAGATCATTCGAATCATCGCCAAAGTTGTGAATGAGACAGCAGATGACGTTTTCGCCCGATATGGACAAACCAAAGCAGACATTACGTTTTTTGTTTCTCTCACAGATGATGATCTGGCGGAGGAGATTGAAAATCAATCGGTTCATCAAATGACAGACCCCGGTTTAGCCAGCAAATTCTTAAAACGATATGATGGCATGAATCAGAACGAGTTGACTTGAGTCAAAATGAATTGAATCGTTGTACCGCGAAAGTCTTTCCTATTCTTTATCCAAAGAAGGGAAGAGGCTTTTTTGTTTTAGCGTGAAAAAATGAAATAACCGAATTCATATCATTTTTTATTCCTATTCATTTGAAGGAACATCCTCCATCTTTTCTTCGAAAATGGCTGATAAAAGAGCTGCTCCAATTCCTCAAATTGTGCTTCGTTCAGATGAAGATGGAGCGCTCTTTTCGCAATCTTGGCGGCAGGCTGGGAAGCGGATTTCCGGCCTCCGGCTTTTCGTTTGATCGGAATATGAAATTGCAGCAGATCTTCAAGGTGATTCCAACCTTCCCAACTCAACCGACCTCTGCGTTTCCAGTCTATAGCATAGAGAGAATAATAGGCATGTCCTCCTGATTGCTTGGTAGCAATAATCCAGGTGGAAGGAATGAGCTTTTTCCGTTGTCTTTGATTCATTAGAATTGTGCCCCTTTCGATTCTCAATATAAAGGATATTCATGATTTGGAGCAAGGAGATGAGGGTCTATCCACACGTTCAGCATGAATGCGAAAGTCGTGTGAAATTCCTCTTGATTTGCAGGATCGTCTTGATTAAAATGAAATTATAAAAATGATTTTCTTATTTAATTAAAAATAAATAAAAATAATTTTCATAAAGTGAGGTCCTCATGGCAGCCATATTACGTGCGTTGCAGCAAGAACTGAATAACCTTCCGTCTCAGGAGCGACGTATTGCCGAAGTCATTATGCAATCTCCATCGGACATTCCCGGCTGGACAATTAGTCATCTGGCAGAGCAGAGTGGCACAAGTGCGGCGACGGTGACCCGCTTTTGCAAGTCGTTTCATTTCAAAGGTTTTCCCGATTTCAAAATGAAGCTCGCCGCAGAGTTATCACACGCTTCGGATGAAACGGCATATCAGGATATCGTCGCTGGCAACCCGCTCTCCAAAATTGTTGAAGCTATCGAAGCCAACCACCTTGCATCTATTGCAGATACTACTCGTTTACTGGACTTGGGCAGATTGGAGCATGCCGTTCAATTATTGTGCCAGGCTCGCCGCATCGATCTGTACGGTGTAGCGACCTCGTCGATTGTTACACAAGATTTCTATCAGAAACTGGTGCGGATCGGCAAAAGCTGTACGGCTTTCTCAGACTCACACATGCAGATTACATCCGCATCTTCGCTCGCTGAGGGAGATGTAGCGATGGCCGTATCCTATTCAGGCGAAACACCAGAGACCATCGATGCCCTGCATTGTGCCAAAGAGGCCGGAGCTTCTACGATTTCACTGACCTCCTACGGAAGTAACACACTCGCAACGGTATCGGATATCCCACTGTTCACCTCTTCCTTGGAAGAAGGCATGCGGCGCGGAGATATGGCTTCACGTATTGCACTGCTGCATGTGGTCGATATTTTGTTCACAGGCATGGTAAGTGCCGACTTCGACCGTTTTATCCCCAGACTGGAACAATCCTATCACAACGTGCAGTCCTATCGATTCCAACACAACGGAGGTGCCTGACAGATGAATATACGAATTTTTGAAAATGAAGAAGATTTAAACGCTACGGGTGCTGGCCTCATTGCCAGCTTGTTGCAAACCAAACCCCGGGCTGTATTGGGGCTCGCGACAGGAAGTTCTCCTGTAGGCATATATAAACAGCTTATCACGTTGTACCAGAAGGGGCTGGTCAGCTTCTCACAGGCTTCTTCTTTTAATCTCGATGAGTATGTCGGACTGCCAACAGAGCATCGTGAAAGCTACCGCAGTTTTATGAACGAACAATTATTCCATCATATTGATATGGATCTTGCCAGAACGCATGTACCTGATGGTCAGGCTGCCGATCTGGAACAGGAATGTAATTCCTATGAACAGCGGCTGGACGATCGTGGACCAGTAGATCTGCAACTGCTGGGGATCGGACATAATGGTCATATTGGCTTCAATGAACCGGGAACCGAGCTGACTGGGCGGACGCATGTCGTGGATCTGAAAGACGAGACGCGTAAGGCAAACGCACGTTTCTTCGACAGCATCGATGAGGTTCCGGCTCAGGCGATTACGATGGGTGTCGGTACCATTTTGAAAGCCAAACAGATTCTGCTCATTGCCCGTGGAGAGGAAAAAGCCGAGATTATCCGGGAAGCTTTCATGGGACCAATCACAACGGCCTGTCCTGCATCGCTTTTGCAATGTCATCCAAATGTGGTGGTATTGCTGGACCGTGCGGCTGGGAGGCTGGTGAGATGACCGAGGAGAATAGCCGTGTTAGCGGGAGCCAGCGTGATGAAAATATTTCTCTTCTTCGGGGCAAGCTGCTCATTGCAGATGAAATATTGGAAGACGGTGTAATAGCCTGGAGGGATGGGAAAATCCTTTATGCCGGGATACAGGAAGGTCTTCCTGAACGGATTCGGAGTGAGGCTTTGCCGCTGTCAGTACCGGAACGTGGTCTCATTGTGCCTGGATTCATTGATATCCATGTGCATGGTGGGAACGGAGAAGACTTTATGGACGCAAGCCCTGAGGTGTTGGACAAGATCACTTCTTTCCATAGTACACAGGGCACAACAGCGATGCTTGCGACTTCCATGACGGCTCCAAAAGAGCGTCTGGACAGCGTACTTGCTGAAGTCGACCGTTATCGTTCGAGTGAAATGCCATATGCACAGCTTGAGGGTGTGCACCTGGAAGGTCCGTTTTTTAGTCCGAAATGGCCTGGCGCGCAAAATCCGGAACACATCATTCTGCCTGATGTATCTTGGCTCGAAGCATGGGAGAAGCAATATCCTGGCCTGGTCCGTCAAGTTACCTTGGCACCGGAACGTGAAGGCGCGCTGGAAGTCATCTCATGGCTGCGTGAGCAGCGGATTACAGCGGCACTCGGCCACACGGATGCGACCTATGAAGAGGTGGAGAGGGCAGTGGAAGCCGGACTGCATCATGCGGTACATACGTTCAATGCGATGACACCGCTGCATCACCGGCTACCCGGAGCTGCCGGAGCTGTATTGAGTGATCCGCGTATCAGTGCCGAGGTGATTGCCGACGGCATTCACGTGCATCCTGCGGCGATCTCGATCCTGGCTCAGCTGAAGCAACATAATGATCAACTCGTGTTGATTACGGATGCCATGTCTGCAGCGGGATTGGATGACGGAGAGTACAAGATCGGCGACCTGCCCGTAATCGTAAAGCATGGCGAGGCCAGGCTGAAGGATGGCGGCGCACTGGCGGGAAGCACACTGACCATGATTCGCGGTTTCCGTTACCTGGTGCAGGAAGTGGGCTTGAGCCTGAATGCTGCATCACGTGCAGCAAGTCTGACTCCGGCACGGCTGCTCGGAATTGATCACCGGACAGGTTCCCTGGCTCAAGGAAAACAGGCAGATATCGTTTTGCTGAATGCGGAGCTGGATATTGAGGGTGTATGGGTGAAGGGTAGACGGATTGGCTAGTCATATTAGGATAGAAAATTAGTATCGTGCTAATAACTCTCATTTGTGATGCATCAGTCTTCGGAGTTAAAACTTGGCTTCTATCTGCAGAGAGGCAACACCTTGCGCAATATGTTAAAATAGATCTCAAAAAGACGGGATCTGCGGATCACGCATAACGGAGGCGTGAAACATGGAACGTAACGCTATGCTCGAACATGATCCGTTCATCACAGTGTTGGCGGAGAAGTTGCACATACACGGATATTATGCCTTTTATGGCGAGCATTACAATGAGACCGATATGGAGCAGTACCGCAAGCATCTGTTCACATCATTCAGCAACATCGTATGGGTAGAGCTGGATGCACGCAAAAAGTATATGATTGTGGATCATCGTGGACGCAACACGGTCATGAAACTGATCGAAGGTATGCTGAACACACGCAGAACGCTGCGGGCGAATCAGGCAATGGCAGGAACGGACACCTCTGGAGTCCAGCAGGAGATCGCACATTTATCCAAGCTTGTGCACATGCTGAAGTTTACAACATTCCGCACATAAGCGAAGTGAGTAGGAAGAGTTATAAGTGAAGTTTCAAGAAAGACTGGACTAGGATATCGACAATAACATATCACTACGATTCCATTCTCATAAGTAGTCTTCTTCGAAGGGTCACATAGCGCTAACGAACCTGTGAAGCCTTATTCCAATGATTTTGCTGTCATACAAAATGTAACGAATCTCAGACACGCTATTGAGTACAATTTAGTGATATTCTGCTGCCCAAACATGCTTACAGCACAAATAAGGCTTCTACGATTCGTTAGATTTTCAAACCTGCGAAATTTCGAGCAATAAGGCTTGTGAGGTTCTTTAGACGACCGTTGGCAATCTCGATGAAGGTTATGTGTGAAACTTAATACTTAACGAAAGAGAGAGTCCTGTCATCACTGACGGAACTCTCTTTATTTGCTTTATACAACGACTCTTCATTCAACAACACACATTCTCTATATAAGCAGTCATCTAAACGAAGTCACAAAACTACTGAACAGCGTCCGAACATCATACTGATACTTGTTGATGGGCTCAATCGGACGGTTCTCTCCAAGCAAGGTGTAGACGGCAATCCGTGCTGCCCGGACTGAATATTCTTCGGTGAATACCACGTCATCGGGAATCTCGCAGAATTGGCTGATGAAGGCCAGGTTGGTGGAGCCTTCAGGTACAACCTTCGGTCTGTCGCTGTTCAGTCTAGGCATGAATTGCGCTGTAATGTAAGGCATCATGCAAGGAATGCAGTTGGCGGTAGCCATGATGGCCTCTTGATGTTCCTCGAAATGAAGATGGCCAATCAACTCCTGCATAATCTCTTCACCGGTACAGTCGCACATTCTTTTCTTCACGTAATCGCCCACGTTATCCGGATATAATCCGTATCCCCAGAATACTTTTACATGCTCCGGCTGACCGCGGAAGTGCGGTTGAAAGGCCAGAACAACTGACATGAACCAGCTGGAATCCTTGAAAGTAACCAGAGCCCCGGTGCCTGCCCGGTTGCGTGTAAATTTCTCCATCAGATCGAAGAAGACCGAATCCTGGAAGGTGACCGTAAACGATTCCCATTTGGACTCATGCACATGATCATTAAAAGAAGAAGGGTTGCCTAGCATCGGTTTCTTGGCCGCAATGTTCTCCCACAGTTTCCATGAGCTGCCCTTACCGTTCAGTTTTGGTGCGGAAGTCATGGAGCCGATATCGGCTCCTTCGGTCATCGAACCGTTTGTGACAATGACCAGATCGCCTTCGTTGATGTCGATAATCTCCTCGGCACCGTTGCGTCGCACATGCATCCGACTTACCGTAATGCCGTCGCCGTCTTTGAAATCCAGATCGGTAACCGTGCATTTCAGCGTGAAATCTACGCCAAACGGTTCCAGGTAATTATGCATTGGCAGGATGATCGAGTCATATTGGTTGAACGGTGTGCGAGTAACCCCCTCCAGCGTCTGAATTCTCGGGAATTCGTGAAAAAAGCGGAGCATGTATCTTTTGAATTCCACGGCGCTATGCCAAGGTTGGAAAGCGAAGGTGGTCGCCCACATATACCAGAAGTTCGTTTTGAAAAAATGAGGGCCAAACCAGTCGTTGATTCGCAATTTACCCAGTGTGTCTTCAGGCGTAATAATCAGTTTGCCCATCGCCAACCGGTCCGCCATATCAAAACCCATGGAGAGCACATCTTCGACCTGGCCGTCACGGTTGATGAGCCGCGCATTGGAATGTGTGGGATTGGCATCGTCAAATTCGGTAATTTCCTGTCGGACAGATATGTCTGGACGGTCGATGGAAGGGATGGAAGCCAGCAACTCCCAGAGATTCTCATAGGCCTCGTCATTGAGCATCCGCCCGCCACGGATGATATATCCTTGATCGGGATTACCAGCTCCGTCATTGCTACCGCCGAGAATCGGCATTTCTTCGATAATGTGAATATGTTCTCCAGGAAAGCCACAATCTCTGACCAGATAAGCTGCACCCGCCAAAGATGCAATGCCGCCGCCTACAAAATAGACCTGTTTATTACCATGTTCTTTCTTCACGATCATTCGCCTCCAAAAGGTTCTGTAATCACATCCCTAATGTAAACCTTGCAGGTCCCGTAAGGTATGATCAAAAGATCAGGAGTGTCCAATTTTTGGTCACTTTTGGAAAAGTGTCTAAAACCTATGGTTAGATCACATGTAAAAAAAGCCGCGCATCCTTAAGTGGATGGCAGCTTATTCTCATACCTGTGCAGTGCCCTCAGGACATTGCCTTCGATTAGCTCACTGAGCTTCTCAATAATCTGTTTTGGCGGTTCTTTCATGTCGCCCCTCATCCATTGAATGATCAGCCCAGTGAAGGCCAGGGTATAGAAGTTGGCGACGAACTCTTTGTCTTCACTGCGGACCTTGATCCCACAGGCCAGCTCATCAATAACACCCATGATGAGATCATGGGTTACTTCATAGAGGTATGTATCCAGATGGGTACGCCCGAGCGAGTCGAGTGTGTTGTAACAGAACGTTTTGTTGTTCTCGATGTAGCAAAAGATTTTATAAAATCCGTCCGTCCATGTGCTGTAGCTTCGGTACTCCGTAAGACTTTCCACCGCTTCAGTCTGATAGATCCACCCAAGCAGCGCGTAAATATCCTGAAAATGATAATAAAAGGTTTGCCGGTTCACTCCGCAATGATCAACCAGATGTTTGACCGTAATCTTGTTCAGTGGAGTATGCTCCATGAGTGATTTAAGCGAGTGAGCCAGCGCATTTTTGGTCAGGTGAGAAGCAGACACAACATTCACCTCATCATTTTGGATTAGCTTGCTGGGGCGCAGCAGCAGGTAAACACTCATGGCAAAAGCCCCCAAGCGGAGTCGCTGAACATAAGCAAGTCAAAACGCAGGAATCCCGAAAGATCTCCCATCCATAAATCCCCCTGTAGCTATTAACCAGCTTCGTTACCCGATCCACATCATACTTCATAAGGTACATTCTACATATCAATCGATTCAACCAAACAGCCGAAGAGCACCGCTTGAGTTATCTCTATAACACTAAACCATTAAACCGAGACCCCGTCTATAAAATCAGTCATAGAAAACGCTATAACGCAATGATCGAGAAAAAACCAAAAAAAGTGTTCAGAAGCCCAGCGTTTCTGTGAGCTATCACACTAACCCATTTTAAAGTAAGTCTCCATCGTCTCCATCATAAAAAGCAGCCATGAAAAAAATTACAACGTCACCAAAGAACCAAAGAACAAAGAAACAAAGAAATAAATAACAAAAAAACGACCCGAAGGCCGTCCTTTGTTCTCCCCCTTACACTAACCATTCAATAGTTAGCTCAATCCTAAAATCAGTCTGCGACAAGCTGCAACGTAGTGGAGGGGACGAAATCGATTCAAACAAAAACGATGACCTGTAGGCCACCGTTTTTGTAATATCTATCTGCCCCTATTCTTATGAGTTGAATAAATAATTTACACGTTAACGGAGAGGGGAGAAAAAAGCTGAAGAAGCGGAGCGTTCGCCTTTATCACCCGAATTTCTCCCTTTAGAAAAGGGGATCAAAGAAATCGGGGGATAACAGCGATCGGAAGCTTATTCTCCCCGCGTAGTGACCTCCGTGTAAGAGTGTTTACAAACTCTTCAAAAACTGAACAATCGTCAACAACCCTTTATCAAAGTTCTCCAGGTTGAAGTGCTCGTTCGGAGCATGCAGATTCTCATCCGGCAAGCCGAATCCCATCATGACAGCAGGGATTTCGAGTACACGTGAGAGCTTCTCAACAATCGGAATGGAGCCACCATCTTTGGTAAAGAGGGCACGAACGCCATACACGTGCTCATAAGCATCTGCCGCTTTTTGCAGAATTGGATTGGAAGGATCAGTGTTGAAAGCAAAAGCTTTTTCGATCTGTTTCACATGCAGCGTTGCACCCGGTTGAACGTGAGCACGCAGATGTGCTTCGATACGATCCAACACATGTTGTGGATCTTGGTCCGCCACGAGGCGGCATGTAATTTTGGCATGAGCTTCCTTCGGAATAACCGTTTTGCTACCTTCGCCTTGGAAACCGCCCCATACGCCGTTCAGTTCCAATGTTGGGCGAGCGCCTACACGTTCTACGAACGAGTAACCTTCTTCGCCGTACAATTGCTCCAGTCCGAGGTCCTGACGAAGCTGTTCTTCATTGAAGCCTTGTTTCACAAATTCTTCTCTCATCTCAGGAGACAGTGGCAGAACGCCGTCATAGAAACCATCTACACTTACACGGCCTTGCTCATCATGCAACGAAGCGAGCAGGGATACGAGTGCGTGCAGTGCGTTCGGTACACCACCACCAAATGAACCGGAGTGCAAGTCGGTATTGGCTGTGTTCAGATCCACGTGAAGCGAGCAAAGGCCGCGCAGGCCAGTGGAGATCGCCGGTTTACCTTTTTCAAGCAGGGACGTATCCGAGATCAGTACCATGTCTGCACGCAGCTTGTCTGTATTGTCATTCAGATAGATGGGCAAGTTCGGGCTGGAGATTTCCTCTTCGCCTTCGATACAGAACTTGATGTTAACCGGCAGTTCTTTGTTTTCAGCGAGAATGGCTTCTACTGCCTTGATATGTAGGAAAATCTGTCCCTTATCATCCGTCGCACCACGGGCAAACAGCTTGCCATCACGAACGGTAGGTTCGAAAGGAGGCGTCTCCCACAGATTAAGCGGATCAACAGGTTGTACATCATAGTGTCCATAGATCAGAGCTGTCGGTTTGCCCGGTGCATGCAGGTGATCTGCATAGACAATCGGATGTCCAGCCGTTTGAATGACCTCTACGTTTTCCATACCTGCACGTGTAAGAGCATCTGCTGCCCATTGTGCTGCACGATTAACATCCTCTTTATGCTCGGAAATGGCGGAAATACTCGGAATGGACAACCATTCATTCAGTTCTGCCAGGTGTTTTTCTCTATTTTGCTCAAAATAAGTCTGTTCTTTCATTAAAAAGGCCTCCTTCATGTTTGCTTTATCTCATTGTAATCCATTTTGCCATGTTAATAAAACATTGGTTAAAAAAATGATCGGTTACAGATCGTTTCATTCACCTGTAGATTGTGCGTATAATACAAGAAAAGGATTTCATCCATATATTCTCAGGGGAGTTGAGGAAGTTTCCATGACAGTCAGACCCGATGCAAGCAGGCAGGTGAACAACGATGGAACCGACTAGGAGCGATCGAATATTTGGCAGATTTAAGCGTTTATCCGATTTGAAGGCAGGAAGACATAAAGGACGATTTTATCGAAACAGTCTCATACTGATTTTACTCATTGCCAGCATTCCCGGGCTAATCACAGGCATCGTCATGTATCAACAGGTGGTTGGACGGATGGAGACCGAATTCAATCGGATGCATCAGAACCAGATCGAGAACCGGGCACGTAATGTGGATGATCAGCTGGCTTATCTGGAGATGAACTTATCCCATTGGGCATTTGAACCGAGGTTTGGCAATGCTTTGCGGACGCTGGATTTTGTATATTATTTCAATGAAACGCAGGAGATTGTCACTACATTATATGTATTGCAAGGTTCCCACCCGCTGATCAAGTCAGCACAGCTGTATTTGCAGGAGCCGAAGCCGATCTTGTTTAATCGGGATTATACCGAATTGAAAGATGAAGCCAAGATACAGGCATATGATCGATACCTCTCCATGGGCAACCACGTGTACTGGACTGACTGGGTTTCCAGCATCAACAGAGATACCGCACCTTCGACCAACGACAGTCTACTGCATACGGATGCAGGCAATGCACTGGTTCTTGTACATAAGATTCCGGGGGAGAGCATTAATCCATTTGGCGCACTAATTATTACGTTGGATAACGAGAAAGTCGCCAGTTTGTTGAAAACGCTTACTCCATACGACGAAGGGTTAACGTTCCTCATGGATCAGGAAGGAAACACACTGGTTACCGGTAATCCGGGAACGGCGGGAGAGAACTCTGCTTTTGAGCAGCAGCTAAAAGAAGAAGTGGCCCTGCATGCGGACAGCCGTTCATTCCTGTTCCGATATGAGGATCAGACCTATTCCGTCTCGTACGGCTCATTGAGTCGAATTGATTCGGACTGGACCTATGTTTCCGCTGCGCCTTTGACATCAGTGACTTCGCCAGTCAAGCTGGTATCCAAAATCATCGTCATTGCGAGTATAGGCAGTCTCATCCTGGGATTATTGTTATCCTGGTTTGCCTCCCGCCGCATCTATTCGCCTGTAGCGCGGATGCTGCATCTGCTTACGCCTGGCCGAAACGAAACAACACCAACCGATGCCAAGCTGGACGAGTTTGAGTTGCTGGAGCAACAGTGGAACGAACTGACCTCCCGCAGTGTCACGGCACATCGCCAGTTGCAGGAGCAGCTTCCCCATCTGCGCGACAGCTTTGTTTTACAACTTGTACAGGGGCATCTATACGCCTATAACGAGCAGGATCTTCGGCAGCGGATGCGTCATCTGGGCTTTGAACTGGAGGGCCAGCAGTTTTTGCTGGTGCAGATGTATTTTACGGGATATGAGCAGCTGCAAGGCAGATTCAGAAGCCAGGACACAGGACTGGTTACTTTTGCAGCAGTGAATATTACTCAGGAAGTCGCCAAAAATGTTTTCAGGCAGATCAGTGTTATGAACTTTCACGACCTGTCTTCCGCCATGCTTGTGATCGCTCCCCAGGATGAACCTGTGAAGTCACAAGCGCTGTTATGGGGACAGGAACTGGTGGAGGTCATTGGACAAACGCTCAAAATAAAGGTGACCTTGATGATCAGCCGCCCAGCAGCTTCACTTCAGGAACTGCCCGGACGATTCGTCGAAATGGAACAGGCCGTGGCTTATCGAAGTGTGGAGGAAGGAAGTCAGATTCTCGATCTGGAGGATGAGGCGTGTTTCCGCAAAAACGAAGCAGCTTCCTATCCCCTGGGGCTGGAACGTGAGTTGCTACAGGCGGTCAGACTGGGCAAACAAGCCGAAGCGGAACGTGTGCTGGAGCAATTCATGAGTGAGATTACGCGGGCAGGCAGTACCGAATTCCAAGTTCAGCAGATGATGCTGCAATTGCTCGGCAGTATTCAGCACATGATGCTGCAAACAGGGGTCACACCTTACAAGCTGTTTGGTGGTAGCAACATGTATGAGCGATTATCCGGTATTCGTGAACCTGTACAGATGAAGCAATGGATGATGAATGAGGTATTCATACCTTATATACAAGAGGTTGAGGTACGATCGCAGGAACCGCTGAAGCTGGTGGTGGAACGAACGATGTTGTATATCGATACGCATTACCGCAGCGACATTTCGCTGGAAAACTGTGCTGATGAGGAGCAGATGACACCTTATGCACTGAGCAAGGCTTTCAAACAGGTTTCGGGCATTAATTTTATTGATTATTTGACACGTGTGAGAATGGATGCGGCGAAGCAATTGCTACGTGAGACAACGATGAAAATTAATGATGTTGCGGCAGCTGTGGGATATCAGCACAGTTATTTTAATCGGATCTTCAAGAAACAGGAGGGAGTTACGCCGAGTCAATATCGCGATCAATGGTTTGCACAATAACCGTTCATATCTTTTTCATTTCAGACCGGCATTCAGCTTTAGCGGATGTCGGTTTTTTCTTTTTTTTACCGTGATACAAAGAAAGATAAACCCGCAAAAATGTGCAATTCTACCTGCTACGATATGTTCAATAACATGTGAAAATGGCGTTATAGCGGGCTTTTCGGCCAACGTGCCGGAGCAATGCAAAAAATGAAGGTTGCCGGAAACAAGGTGGCTGTATAGTCTGAATAACAGATAAATTGATAACGCTTACACTTTTGAGGAAGGGGAGACATGATGAACGGGAAGACGGACTGGAATACAAATGCCACTGCAACTGCTCAAGCGGATATGGCCACAAGGCCCATGAGACGAGAGTCTAACTGGAAAAGGCAGATCAAACGAAACAAATGGTTATATGTGCTTGTGCTTCCCGGCTTTTTGTACTTTGTCATCTTTAAATACTTGCCCATGTGGGGGATCGTCATTGCCTTTCAGGACTACCAGCCTTTCCTGGGCATCCGGGAGAGCAGCTGGGTGGGGCTAGAGAACTTTACGAACTTCTTCTCCAACCCGGACTTCTACCGACTATTACGAAATACACTGGTCCTGGCCCTGTATGATCTCATCTTCTTTTTCCCGGCACCGATCATTATCGCCTTGTTATTAAATGAAATTCGGGTCGCTTTCTTCAAAAGAACGATTCAAACGCTGGTCTATGTCCCCCATTTTGTATCCATGGTGATTATCGCCAGTATCACGTACGTATTTCTGACCCCGCAAGGCGGGGTGTTATACGACCTGATCGCCTGGATTACAGGCAAGCCTATTGATGTACTTTCCAGTCCGGGTTCGTTCCGTCCGCTCATTATTGTTCAGATGATGTGGAAGGAGATGGGATGGGGCACAATCATTTTCCTGGCAGCCCTTGCAGGTGTAGATACGGAGCAGTATGAAGCTTCTATTGTAGACGGCGCAGGACGGTTACGGCGGATGTGGCATATCACGCTTCCCGCGATTCGCACGACTATTGTCATTTTGCTCATTCTCAGACTGGGGAATTTCCTCGATACCGGATTTGAGCAAATCTATCTGATGACCAACTCTCTCAACCGGGATGTCGCAGACGTCTTTGATACGTATGTGTACACGGTGGGGATCACGCAAGGTGCATTCAGTTACAGCACCGCTGTTGGACTATTCAAGTCTGTGGTGGGGATCATTCTGGTGCTCGGCAGTAATAAACTTGCGAAAAAATTCGGTCACCCCGGAATTTATTAAGGAGGAGCGCCCATGAACAGCCGTCTATACAATAGCCCTGCCGGCAAGGTATTTGATATCTTCAATTACGTCATGCTGGGGATTCTGGGCATATTAACCGTCCTTCCTTTCCTGTATATTATAGGGAATTCTTTCGCAACGGAAGCCGAGATCACCGAACGCAGTTTCTTCCTCATTCCGAAGGTGTTTTCCTTCAGCGCGTATGAGTATATCTTTTCTTCGTCCACGATCTTTCGCAGCATTGGCGTTTCCATTTTCATCACGGTGGCAGGTACACTGGTCAATCTGTTCTTCACATTAACGATGGCTTATCCACTATCCAGAAGTGACTTCTGGGGCCGTAATGTCATGATGAACATGGTGATCTTCTCGATGTTATTCGGCGGTGGCATGATCCCAACGTATCTCGTCATTCGTGGACTGGGACTGCTTGATTCCTACTGGGCCCTTATGCTTCCTGGCGCGATCAGCGCTTTTAACTTAATTGTTGTCAAAAACTTTTTTCAGCAAATGCCGCCCGGGCTGGAGGAAGCGGCCCGCATCGACGGCTGTTCGGATCTCGGCGTGCTGTGGCGAATCGTTCTGCCTTTATCGAAGCCGGTGATTGCCACGTTCGCGTTATTCTACGCCGTGGGACATTGGAATAACTTTTTCTCGGCACTGCTGTACATTTCCAATAGTGACAAATGGCCGTTACAAGTCATGTTGAGACAGATCGTATTGCTCTCGCAGGCCAGTGTCGGAGATATGGCGAACATGGACCCTAATTTTGTACAGCCACCAGAGCAGTCGATCAAAATGGCGGTAATCGTTGTAGGTACCATTCCAATTTTGCTGGTGTATCCGTTTTTGCAGAAGCATTTTGCCAAAGGTGTCATGTTAGGTTCAATCAAAGGCTAAAGCCAAGGGGGAGAACGTATGGGACAAAAAACGGGATTCAAAAAAGGTGCACTGCTACTCTCTGCGTCACTGGTACTTAGTACGATTCTGGGCGCATGCTCCACGGACAAAGCAGGTTCAGGAACCGCTACGGGTGGCACCGACGAAATTACCATTATGCTTCCGAACTTCGAAGCGGAGAATCCGCCGGAGAACAGTCCAGTCATCCAGAAGCTAGAGGAATTGACCAAGGTGGATGTGAATCTGCAGTGGGTGCCGAGCAGCTCGTACGAAGACAAATTCAACATTACACTGGCCTCGGGAAAGCTGCCCCAGATTATGGTGGTGTTAGGGAAGTCTCCGAGTTTCATTAATGCAGCCCGAACCGGGGCATTCTGGGAGCTTGGTCCTTATCTGAAAGATTATCCGAATCTGAGTCAAATGAATGAAATCATCACCAACAATGCGTCAATCGATGGCAAAACCTATGGGATCTACCGGGCACGTGCCCTAGGACGGAATGGGGTCACAATCCGCAAAGATTGGCTGGAGAATCTGGGGCTGGAAGAGCCGAAGACGATTGATGAATTTTACAATGTATTGAAAGCGTTCACGAAAGATGATCCGGATGGTAATGGCAAGGATGATACGTACGGTCTGGTTGCCAGCAAATTTACGGGTCCGTGGGATAACATGCAGGTATGGTTCGGTGCACCGAACAAATGGGGAGATGATGGCAGCGGAGGTCTGATTCCGGCGCATGAGACACCAGAATACATGGAAGCACTGAAATTTTTCCGTCAAATCTATAGCGAGGGTCTGGTGAATAAGGACTTTGCCGTGATGGATGCGACGAAACTGCCTGATCCATTTGTGAATGGGCAAGCCGGTATCATGGTGGACGTGGCAGATAATGCACAGCGCATGGATCAGAAAATACTCGATAAAGACCCGAATGCGACTGGGCGCGTAGATGTGCTGCAAGCGATGGAAGGTCCAAAGGGACTGCGTGATATGCCAACGTCTGGCTACTCCGGCTTGATTGCGATCTCCAAAAGCAGTGTCAAAACGGAAGAAGACCTGAAGAAGGTGCTGAGCTTCCTCGATCAGCTGAATGAACCGGAATTGCAGGCACTCTTGTACAACGGACTGGAAGGCAAGCAGTATGAGAAAAAAGAAGACTACATCGTACCCAGCACTGACAAGCTTGCACTTCGCGACCTGCAAGGCTTAAATCAGATTTTGATGTTTGTGCCAGAAGACAGGACGCTCCGCGTCCAACAGACACCTGTCCGTGAAAAGGTTGCACAGGTGCAGAAAGCCAACGAAGAGATTGTCATTGCCAATCCTGGCGAACCGCTGATCTCGGATGTTTATGCCCAGAAAGGACCACAGCTGGACAATATCATTAACGATGCACGGATCAAATATATCGTAGGACAGATTGATGAGAAAGGGTTCGATGATGCTGTTGCTCTGTGGAAGAACAACGGCGGAGACGATTATGTCAAAGAAGTTAATGAACTGTACGCTGCATTGAAGTAGTCGTATAAGCCAGAGCCCGGCAGCCGTGCTTTCAGTGTAGCGGAAACAGCCGGGCTTTTTCTTATCGCTGTAATGACTAGATGCGCGAACCAAATTCCATCCAACTTTCTGGAAAATATGACTTCCTGAATATGGTTTTTGATGTATAATCAAAACAAAACAAACCTATTTGAACTGAAATGAACGTTATTGGTAAAGCTGGACGACCACTCTTGAACAGGCAGGGAGGAAGGCAACATGTGGAACGGGGATGCATTTGACAATCCTGAGGCGCAGTACCGGGTTCATCCCTTTTGGTTCTGGAATGGGGATATGGAAGAAGAACAGATCAAGCGGCAAGTGGCTGAGATGGCGGCGCAAGGTGTAGGTGGATTCTTCATCTGTCCACGTCAGGGATTACAGATTCCCTATCTGTCGGAAGCGTGGTTTGATAAGGTGCGGATTGCAGTGCAGGCAGCTGCCGATCATGGCATGCAGGTATGGTTATATGACGAGTATCCCTATCCGAGTGGAATGGCTGGCGGGGAAGTGACCCTTGATTTTCCTGAAGCGAAGCAGCGTCAGCTCGTGCATCATCAGTTGGTGGTTCAGGGCGGAGCTGTGGATCTGGAGTTGCCATGGGGACGAGTCTTGGTTGCCAAGGCGATTCCCAAGGACTCCGAGGGCAAGCGTCTGTGGCATGAGTCCATCGATCTGCGCAGCAAAGTCGGCAATATCCAGACCGATCAGGTCTATCAGGAGACCGGACTCACATCGTATAACCGCAAGCGGTTCTTCACCTACCGAACAGCGTTCCGCTTGTTGTGGGATGTTCCCGCGGGTGATTGGGAGTTGATTATATTTCAGGAAAAAGAGATCGACGATTTCAAATATTACGGCAACTTTGTTGATCCTTGCCATAAGGAAGCGATGAGCCGATTTATTGAACTGACGCATGAGCGTTATAAGTCAGCGGTTGGAGATCAATTTGAAAGCGTGATCAAAGGTATGTTCTCGGATGAGATTGCACCGCTGGGCCGTCTCCCCTGGTCCCCACAACTTCCCCGTTATTTCAGTGAGCGTTGTGGTTATAGTCTGATCGATTCGCTACCGGCCCTGCTATACGGTGATGTTCCAGACGCGTATCGGATTCGGTATGACTACTATCAGTCACTGCATCTGCTTCTCAGGGAGTCCTATCACAAACAGGTGCATGACTGGTGTGAGGAAGCAGGGATTCAGTATGCGGCTGAGGTGCCTGGCGTACGGATGACCACCCAGTTGTTCAGCCATATGCCAGGTGGTGATTCGGCACATGAGAAAATCGGACGGTCCTTATCGTGGATACTGGAACGATACGGTCAAAAGATGCGCGACAACCCCAAGATGGTCAGCTCGCTTGCCCGGCAATTGGGCCGAGACCGCAATCTGATTGAATGTTTTCACAGTGTAGGCTGGTCCATGACGCTACAGGATGCCAAGTGGATGATTGATCGCATGGCTGCCATGGGCACCAATTTCTATAACTTTCACGCCTTTTTCTATACGATTGGTGGACTTGCGAAGCATGATGCACCGCCGTCTCAATTTTTGCAGAATCCCTACTGGAAGCATTTCCGGCAGTTGGGGGATTACACCGGACGGTTGAGCTATCTCATGAGCACCGGAGCAGCAGACATTCGAATTGCTGTGCTTGATCCAACGACGACATTCTGGAGTCTGATGGGTAATCCGCTGCATGGATTCGAGTATAGCGGCGAGGACGAATTAGAACGTGAGCAACTGGAGCGCCTGACGAAGGACTGGATGCGGATTACTACCCATCTGCTCGAAAACAGACGTGACTATGACCACCTTGATCCCGAATTATTGGCGGAAGCTGACTTAACGGGTGGCATCATTCAGATCGGCGTGGCCCGTTATGAGGTGTTGATCCTGCCACCGATGCTGAATCTAGAGGCCGCGGCCTGGGAACAGGTGAAGCGTTTCGTTCAGCAGGGAGGAACTGTCATCTCTGTTGGGATGCCTCCTCATATTGCTATCCAGCCGGGAAGTCCGGAGGGGGATGATGCTGCCCAGTTCTTTGGCGCGGGAGAGCAGCCGCAAGAGGTGTACTGGGGCCGTAGCGTGACAACAGATTACGATAACCGTGAAATCATGTGGCATCAGGGTGAGGGGAATGCTTATTTTCTACCCGCAGGAACGGGGCAAGGAGATGACTTTTCGCTGGAGCTGATCTCTCTCCTGCTTGATCAGGTATTGCCGGAACCCATCTGCTGGATCATGGAGGAGGAAAGTGCATCTCTGCTGATGCAAACCCGTCAATTGTCAGATGGAGAGCATATGGTTTTCTTGACCAATCAGGAGGGTCAGGACCTGAAGGGGCAATTGAAGCTGGTCACCAGACAGCTGTGGGATGGAACGAAGCTGGCAGAGGGTGCTTGTCTGGTGGCAGAACGACTCGATCTGGAGACAGGGCAGCTTCAGACATTGCCGTATACGAGCAGTGGTGGGGAATGGTGTATCTCACTAACGCTGGCGCCTTACGAAGCGCATGCTTTACGCCTTACTTTACAAGCTGCGACGGAAGAGGCAGAACCAATGAAAGTGGATATAGCAGACAAAACTGGTTCGACGTTCGGAGCGGATGTTTCGGCAGGAGCGAATCAAGTCAGTAAGATCAGAATTCCTTCAGAAGGGCCATGGCGATTGGAAACAGTGCAGTCTAACATCCTGCGAATGGGACAATTCGATCTTCAGGCTTCCAATGCTAACGGAATAATTCTGGAAAGCCAGCATGTAGCTGTGAAACCGTTTATTGATCAGGCGGCAGAATTATCGGAACAGTATCCTCTGCCAGTCCAGTTTAATCAGGTATTTGGCACACCGAAAAAAGCATCCGTTGCTTACCCGATCGAGTGTCGATATACGACCACATTTGAGCTGAGAACCGCTTTGCCTGCATGTCTGTTATTCATGGACAGAGCGGCGATCTCGGGCAGTTGGTCCATGGAGATTAATGGGCACCCCCTTGAAAAAGAACAATTCGATCCAATCGAAATAACCGACCACAGTAATATAGCTTGTGATATCACCGAGCTGCTGCACAGTGGTCTCAACGAAATGACGGTGATCGTGCAGGTGACGAAAGATGAGGATGGCATCGTTGATCCCTTGTATCTACAAGGTAGATTCGGCGTGGAGTTCCATCATGAAGGCCTGGCTTCGCTCGTGCGGGAACCGGACACGGCCCTTCGCATTGGACCTGAACCGCAGCCGCTGTATCCCCATTTTGCCGGGGAAATAAGCTATAAACGCACGTTCTGGCTGGATGAGTCAGGGGAAGATGTTTCCTCATTTGAACTGGAATTTAGCGATTGGCGGGTGCAGGATGTGACGGAAGTGAGGGTGAACGGGCATAGTCTGGGTGTGCGATGCTGGTCTCCGTATCGCTGGAAGGGAGAAGCCTCCTGGCTTCGTCCAGGGGATAACGACATTGAAGTGCGGATAACCAACACATTAATTGGTCTGCTGGAAGGCACATATTTTGATTCGGAACATCATCGATTACAGGACGCAGGTCATGTACCTGCGGAAGAATTCAGATGAAGGAGTGAACGTATGAGTACAACCCAATCAGAACAACAAAGACTGGACCCGGTCTGGGTTGCAGATCAGGGAGACGGTACATACCGCAATCCGATTCTGCATGCGGATTATTCGGACCCGGATGTAATTCGTGTAGGAGATGACTTCTATATGACGGCATCGAGTTTCTCGCATACCCCGGGGCTACCGATTTTACATTCGAAGGACCTGGTGAACTGGCGGCTTGTCCGATATGCCATAGAACGGCTGGATCTGCCAGGATATGATGTACCTCATCATGGAAAAGGCGTATGGGCACCCAGCATTCGGTATCACGACGGAAAGTACTGGATCTTCTTCAGCACACCGGATGAGGGCATCTTCATGACCACGGCCGATCACCCTGAGGGCGAGTGGTCGCCGCTGCATCTGGTTCATGAAGTGAAGGGCTGGATTGACCCCTGTCCCTTATGGGATGAGGATGGGCAAGCCTATCTGGTACATGCTTTTGCCCATAGTCGCAGTGGGATTAAGAGCAAAATCCAGGTGTGCCGGATGGCTGCGGATGGAAGGAAGCTTCTGGACGAAGGGTTGATCGTCTTTGATGGGACCGAACATCATCCGACCATTGAAGGGCCTAAGTTCTACAAGCGCGAGGGGTATTATTATATTTTTGCTCCGGCTGGAGGCGTGAAGCCGGGGTGGCAGACGGTTTTGCGTTCCCAACAGGTATTTGGGCCCTATGAGGATCGAATTGTCATGCATCAGGGAGCTTCGTCGGTCAATGGACCTCATCAGGGAGGCTACGTGGAGCTGGAATCGGGGCAGTCCTGGTTTATTCATTTTCAGGATCGGGATGCCTATGGGCGCATTGTTCATCTTCAGCCGATGACGTGGACGGAAGATGGCTGGCCTATTATTGGAATAGACCGTGAAGGTCATGGAACGGGTGAACCTGTGGATGTGCACGTCAAACCGGATGTAGGAGCCGCCTATCCGATCACTGTGCCTGATGTATCCGATGATTTTCAGACTGATCGTCTGGGACTGCAATGGCAATGGCAGGCGAACTCCCGTCCCGAGTGGGCTGATGCAGGTACGGAAAGAGGACTGGTATTAACTGCACATCCATACCCGGAAGGCATTCAGTCTTTGTTTGGTACACCTCATCTTCTCTTGCAGAAGCTGCCCGCATCTGAATTTGTGGCGACGACCAAGCTCACGTTCCTGCCTGGACAGGAAGGGGATCAGTCAGGTCTCGTCATGTTTGGTGATTCGTATGCAAGCCTGTGTCTGTTACAGACAGAAGATGGCATCATTCGGTTATCGCTGATTCGCGGAACCAAACGTGCAGACAGCCATCTGCATGCAGATGAATGGGAGGAAACGGGACTGGACTGGGAGGGCCAGGGTTCGCAGGTAACCGGCTGGACCATTCATCTTCGGCTCACCCTGACAGAACCTGCCTTGTGCCAGTTTAGTTGGAGCGAAGACGGAGCGGAGTTTCAGCCGATCGGTACACCGTTTAATGCCACAACAGCCCTCTGGGTTGGTGCGAAGATAGGTATCTTTGCTGTAAACACACGGTTCACGAATCGTAGTGGTCAGGGTGTTTTTCGTTATTTTAACGTGAAGGAAATTCGGGACTAGGGAGCAAGAGCAGAAGCTGGAGGAGGAGCAAAATGGGACATCGTATTCAGTTTGACCGTTATCCAGGTGGTGTGATGAAAGCGTTGACGCTCAGCTATGACGATGGAGTGGTGCATGATCGCAGACTGGTGGAAATCTGTAATCGGTATGGCTTGCGGGGAACATTTAATCTGAACTCCGGTACCCTGGGTAATCCAGGTCGCATTGAGGAGGGGGAAGTCGCTGAACTGTATGCGGGGCATGAAGTGGCCGTTCATACGGTTACTCACCCTACGCTGCCTTATGTTCCGAATGAACTCCTGACCGAAGAGATTATGGAGGACCGAAAAGCATTGGAGCAGCTTGTCGGTTATCCGGTACGAGGCATGGCTTATCCCAATGGAGGGTATGACCGTGCGTTAAGTACGAAGCTGGAGTGGCTTGGCATCGATTATGCTCGTACCGTTGAAGCACATGGCAGATACACGTTGCCAGACCGGCCCCTTGAATGGCATCCGACCTGCCATCATAACCATGATCTGGCGGCACATGCCGAACGTTTTATCCAACACTCCAAAACAGGTACGCCACTATTACTCTATGTCTGGGGTCACAGTTATGAGTTCAATGATAACGACAACTGGGAGATTATCGAACAGTTTGGTGAGCAGATTGGCGGCAGGAACGACATCTGGTACGCGACGAACATCGAAGTGATTGCCTACTGGAAAGCAGTGCAACGACTGGAGTGTTCAGCTGATCGATCCATCATCCATAATCCGTCTGCCATCCCGGTTTGGTTCACAGCAGATCAGCAGGTTGTTGAAGTGCAGGGTGGAGAAACATTGCGGCTAAGCGAACGAATCAAGGTATAAGGAAGGGAGCTGACGATCATTCGTTATTTTCATGAGAACGAGGCGATTGCAGGCAAGGTGTACGATTCAATTCCGGATATATTGACTACGGTGGCTCAGCGTTATATTGGCGATCATCCGAAACATTCCTTTTTGTTCAGAGCCTATCATCAGGGAGGTTTTCGCAGGCTAGGGGATTATCGCTACGACCTGAACCTGAATGAGAAATGCGTAGAGGCGCGTGCAGGGCAGTATGTGTATGTATGGGGCAAGTTATGGAGCGAGCAGAATGCAACGTTAAATACGGGCCTGAACTGTTATAGTCCAGTGACAATCTATGTGAATGGTGAAGAGGTATTCAAGTCTGAGCTGTTGCAGGAATTATTTCCCGAGCGAAGAACCCAGATTCCGATTTCCGTGAACTATGGCTGGAATGATGTGTTGCTATGTTTTGTCAAAACAGAAGTGGGATTCGGCGGTATCTATGGAACAGCCTCTTTCAAAAATTTCCCGCTGCACTTCCTCACTCCTGGGGCAGATCGTCAGGGTCAGGAAAGCTGGTTATATTCGGAACCCGTCGATGAACCTGTGTTAGCTCTTCCTCGTGACGGCATGACAGAAGAAGAAACAGGTCTTACCTGGTATCCGCGCAAGGCGTGGACAGATGAGGAGCAGAGCTTGGGTTCTTTTGCCCGCATCTTCGGTACGGAACAATCAGCTGTGGCCTACGCATGGTCCAGATTGGATGTAACCTTGCCAGGAACATCACCAGTTATTTTAAAAGGTCGTCATGATGGAGCATTGACCCTGTATGTGGGTGGCACAGA
This sequence comes from Paenibacillus sp. FSL K6-1318, assembly GCF_037976905.1. Taxonomy (NCBI): domain Bacteria; kingdom Bacillati; phylum Bacillota; class Bacilli; order Caryophanales; family Paenibacillaceae; genus Paenibacillus; species Paenibacillus sp. FSL K6-1318. Next base: position 5,320,280 of record NZ_CP150270.1, on the reverse strand, counting down.
AGTATACTCTGCTGGAAGTAGCGGTAACTTCCGTGTTGAGCTCCCGCGCCGTTACGGTTCATCGGATCTGGTCGCGAAAGGTGTAATCCAGGCAGTTGGTGACTCATGGGGATTCACGTTGGAAGATGCCGAGCATTTGGATTCCACAGGCTGGAGACTGAAACCTCCTCATCCGGTTGCGGGATGTTATGACCCTTGGCTGTACACAGGTGTGTTTGCTCCCGGTGCTGAACCATCCCACACGGACATTGTGAGAACAGATACTGTGTTTGATGATGGCGCCCAAGGTGTATATTGGCGGGTAGACCTTCCCGATACACATGTTCGTCCCTATCTGGAGAATACACATTACGGAAAGTGGAATTATCCGCTCGGTGTTACCTTGCTTGGACTTCTCCAAACGGGACAGGAATTGGGTCGGGATGATTACATTCAGTATGTGCGGCAACATATTGAACTGAGCACTTCATTTGATCGCTATGGTCTATGGGATCGGGAAGGGTACGGTGCGGCAGGGATTAATAATCAACTGTCTGCCATCGACAGTCTGGATGATTGCGGTTCGTTTGGGTCTACGCTGCTTGCTGCGATGGAGTTGGGCGATATTCGTGGGGGAAGAGATACCGCGGATCGGATTGCGGGCTACATTACGGATGAGCAGGAGCGTCTGGAGGATGGTGCCTTTTACCGGGTTCGCGGCAGTGGAGAGATGCGTCAGGAGACGATGTGGTGTGATGACTTATACATGAGCACACCATTTCTGATGCGTTATGGTCAGTTGACAGGAGATGCGACTTATTGGGAAGATGCGGTCAATCAGTTCCTGATGTTCCGTAAGTACCTCTATCTTCCCGAACAACAGATCATGTCCCATGTGTATGATTTTGTGCGTGGTCGGGCGACAGGTATTCCATGGGGACGGGGAAACGGCTGGGTGCTATTCTCTTTAACCGAACTGTTATCCATCCTGCCACGTGATCATGTGAAACGACCGGAACTACTTACTTTCTATCGTGATTTAAGTCAAGGTTATTTGGCGCTGCAAGGGGAAAATGGACTATGGCATCAGGTGCTGAACCGCCCGGATTCGTATGAAGAAACCTCCTGCACATCGATGTTCATCTACGCTTATGCCCGTGGTATTCGGGAAGGCTGGCTGGAACAGCCAGAGCCTTATCTGGAGGCAGTGCGCAGAGGATGGGAAGGCATGACGCGTTTGTCGATTGACTATAAAGGTAATATATACGGGGTATGCCGGGGTTCCGGGTACTCGTTTACCGCCTTGTATTATCGCGATGATCTGGGTTGGAATCTGAACGATACCCATGGAATCGGCATTGTGCTCTTGGCAGGCATTGAAGCGCATAAAATGAACCAGCAGCTCCGTGAGGCGCATATCGATTCTTCGGTTACAGCCGCGCAACGCTGATGTTTGACACAACGAAACGAATGTATGTGGATAGCCTTCTATAAGTAGGTAACCAGCTAAAGAAAGCGGCAATGCCCTCAGGCTTGCCGCTTTTAGTTTGATTTTAATCCCGAATCTGATCAGCATAATAGCAATAACACACTTACCTTCACCCAATAATATGAATAACTGCATCATGAACACGGATCAAAATAATTCCAGCTGCTCCGGTCCTTCTTCCTGCTCTGGTTCAGTACGGTCAGGAAAAGGCTTTACTGGCAGGTCCAGCAGGTCCATCATCATCTGGGCATTTGACGCTGCATCGCCACCGGAGTTGTTGTTAAAAATAACATAGACATCCTTGCTCTGCTCCTGCAATTGCTCCAGATATCCTTTCCACTCCAACAGCTCTTCCTTGTTGTAACGGTATAAATAACGGGTCTCGCGCCAATTGGGCGCACCATTCTGATGCCAGCCAGACACATTTCGTCCGTGCATGCGCACCAGCGTCATCTCCGAATCCGTGGCCTGAGGCACGATGGGAATGGAACCTGGACCCGCCTGAGGTTCGTCACAGACGCTGTGAATCCAGCCTTGCTCTTTCAGGAACGCAAGCGTCCGCTCGCGCATGTCACCTTCATACCAGCTGCGATGACGGAATTCGAGGGCACATGGAATACCTTCCATCCTCAGTTTCACTTCACGAAGCTCTTTCACGTTGTCTTTATTGCACTCAAACCAAGGTGGATATTGAAACAAGGCTGCCTGCATCTTGCCAGCTTCAATGACCGGTTCCAGTGATTCTCGAAAAGCCTTATACATCTCCGACGTACTGGTGAAGTAGGGCTTGCCCCGCAGATGTCCGGTCATTCCCTGATAGGCTTTGATGATAAAAGCAAAGGATTCGGGCGTCTCGGCAGCCCACCGTGCCATTCGATCCCGCGGCTGAACGGCGTAGAAGGAACTATCCACCTCCACGGTGGAGAAATATTGTCCGTATAGACTGAGCTTGTCTTTGGCTTTGGTGCGGTTTGGATAGAGATCTTCCTGATCTCCCCATCCGGTAAGTCCGATGCGAATCATAAGAACACCTCCTGTTGCTTTTTGGACAACCTCTTATCGTTAAACAATTCGCAGGGTATGCGTATGTTTAACATTATATCGTGTGCATTTTGGCTCTTCAATGCGGGTGACTTACTGGAATTTTTTGAGTTTGCAGGATAAAGACGTTACAATAAATTAAAGCTTAGGGGAAATGATCAGGCCTGTACAACAGCGTATGACGGACAGTGGGGCCGATGACCATGTGGAGGGCGAGAATTGATGACGGAATGGTATGAAAAGAGTTTTGGAGAAGATTATCTTCTCGTATACAAGCACCGGGATGTGCAGGGTGCCTATCAGGAAGTACATAAAATGATCAATTGGTTGAAGCTTAAGCCCAATGCTGAAGTATTGGATCTCTGCTGCGGGATGGGACGGCACTCACTGGCACTTGCTGATGCAGGGTTGCGAGTGACCGGAGTCGATCTGTCCGATGTGCTTTTACGTGAAGCCCGCCTAATGGATGACGAACACCGAGTATCGTGGTGTCACGCGGATATGCGTGAACTGCCGCTGAAAGGTGGCTTCGACGCCGTAGTTAATCTGTTCACATCGTTTGGTTATTTCCTGGAGGACGGAGAACAACTGAAAGTATTACGCGCCATTCATCGCATGCTTCGCCCGGGTGGCAGCTATATTATTGATTTTATGAACACGGCATATGTGACGCGTCATCTGGTACCGCACTCGGTTCGAGAGGATGAAGGGCAACGAATTGAGGAGTTCCGCAAGATTGAGGATGGATTTGTGCAAAAGGAAATTCGTATTACGGATACCACATCCGGAGATGAACCGCGGGTGTATCAGGAGCGTGTGAAGTTGTACACACGGGATCAACTGAGTCAGATGTTAAGTGCCGCCGGACTGCGGGTAGATCAGGTCCATGGCGGCTACGATGAAGAGAAATATGACGAGCAGGCTTCTCCGCGCATGATTTTTGTGGGCCATCGTCCTGTGGAGTGAACAGAGAGCGTGTGGAAGGGGAATACGATGAAACGAACAGAAGAGATGTCCATGACAGAGGGCATACACCGGGTCAAGATTACCATGTCTTTTCCCCTGCGATGGGTCAATAGTTATGTGTTGTCTGAATCAGATGGAACAATCACCATTATAGACCCGGGACCGCGTAATTCGGAAACGGAACTGGAGTGGTATGAAGCGCTGGCAGATCTCGGTCTGTCCTTTGACAATATCCATCAAATTGTGCTGACTCATCATCACCCGGATCATCTTGGGTTGTCGGGTTGGATGCAACAGATGACGGGGGCACCCGTTCGAATGTCCACAAGATCCCGCCAAGAGGCCGATTATATGTGGGGACCTGATTCACGTATTAATACATTATTACCTGATTATTATGGAAGCCACGGAATGCCGGAAGACAAGACAGAGCAGATGCATGAACATATGAAGGCATTTACTTCACAGATCATACCACTTCCGAAGGTGACACCCATTGAAGACGGTGAGTGGCTCGATATGGGCGGGAAACGTTGGGTTGCTGTGGAGACGGGTGGACATGCCCCCGGCCATTTATCCTTTTATGCCCCGGAGTCCATGGAGATTCTGTGCGGAGATGCCGTATTGCCCCAGATTTCACCAAATATCAGTCTGCAACCGGGCAGTGATCCGGAGCCTTTATTGTCTTATATGGAAGGATTGCATCGTCTCGGGGCTCTGAATGTCAAGCAGGCGTATCCAGGGCATCGGAATCCTTTTGCACCATTCAACGAACGGACAGTTCATCTGCTCGCTCATCACGAGGAACGCCTTCAGAAGATGACGGAGCGAATTCAGGAGTCACCGGCGAATGCATATGACATCTGTGTGCACATGTTTGGCAATCGACTCGGTACCCATCAACTGCGATTTGCCATGAGTGAGACGTTGGCCCATCTGCAGGAGTTAATTCGACGCGAAGTAGTGAAGCAAGAGCAGCGGCCGGATGGCACGTTCTATTTTCGATTCTAACGGAATGATGATATGAATTTTAAATCATAATGCGATCCTATATAGAGGCTCGGGACAGGAAATCCACCTGTTCTGGGCCTTTTTAGCCTCTCTTAACGGTTCATTCATCTATTTTTAAGCCAGCGCGCCTATGATACAACTATGAACTTCGCTAGGGAGCGTTTTGAGACACACCCTAAAGAAAGCAGGGAAGAGCGATGACCAGAAGAAAACGGAATCAATGGAGAAAATGGCAAGCTTCAGCGGCAGCAACGTTGACCGTGGCTGCACTCTTTCAATATGTAAGAACTTCGGATGCCTTTGATGTGGCTTATGCAGCAGCGAATGGCGCAGACACAAGCGTTACTGCTTCAAGCCAGGTGGATACGCGTGATGATGTGATGGATGAATGGATCAGCAGCACAACGGACAGCCACAACTGGAACACGCAGGACAATGACAATAATGATAGTCAAGATAATGGAACATCTGATAGCACACAATCCGCTGGGGCGGACCAAAGCATGATTGACAAGGGAAGTTATTCAGATTCTCAGCGTTATGGACAAACTAACCAGGGTACAGACTCCGGGTACAGCAGTGGCAACTATCAGTCACGTACAGGTGCATCATGAGCCGCACGGAGCAAGTCACTCGTCCGCTCCGGTTTCAATTCCGTGCGATGAACACGGATGTTGAAGTGCAACTGTCCGCTGGACGGGAAGAAGCTGAACATGCAGCAACCTTGGTGAAGAATTGGTTTGAGACGCAGGAGCAGCGCTTCAGCCGATTTGTGGCAGACAGTGAACTGAATCGTCTGAATGGTTCGACCGGATGGATGCCGATCTCTGCTGCGATGGATGAGGTTTTGAGTCTGGCATATGGATATATTGGCCTGACCGAAGGGATTTTTCAACCGGGCATCTCGCAGGCTCTTCAGGCTTCGGGATACGATCTAAGCTTCGAGAAGGTGCAACAACGACAATCGCAACGTCCATTGCTTGAACGCATATTGCGAACGAAAACACCTGACTGTTCAGGATTAATGGAAGATCGATATGACCACAGCCGTCCGAGCTGGATTCAGCGGGAAGGCAGCCGGATGGTTCATCTGGACCCCGGAGCTGAGCTGGACCTGGGAGGAATCGTTAAGGGCTGGGCAGTGGAGCGCATCGCAGACTGGTTACAGCGAACATTGCATATTCCGGCGGGGTTGATTAACGCGGGTGGAGATATTCAAGTATGGGGCACACCAGACCACCCACAGTGGACCTTGCAAGTAGCTGATCCTTTGCAGGATCAGAGGAATGTGTCAGGTGCGGTCCGTGTACAGCGAGGAGCTGTTGCCACTTCGGGTATTTCCCGCAGACAATGGCAGAATGCAGATGGCAGCCTTGCACATCACCTCATTGACCCCCGTACGATGGAACCGGCGGATACGGATGTGCTACAGTGTACCGTTCTCGGACAGCATGCGTCACAATGCGAGATTATTGCCAAGACGGTCTGCATTCTGGGAAGTGCCGAAGCGGTGGGCTGGTTAAACCGACATTATGATCGGCATGACGTCCTGTGGATGACACGGGATGGGAGTACTTACTTTAGAGGGAATACGGATACGCTCGCTGAGCACTGGCCCGGTTTTGATCCGGATCATCGCTTCAGTCTGATATAGGACAAGTCTAACAGATATGGGGGAGCCGGTTATGGCACAATGGATTGTAGATTACCTGCCGACGTGGAATATCATTCGAATTAGTGGAATTGCTGCTTATGTGCTGCTCTTTGCCGGTGTGTTTCTGGGTATTGCTCAAGGGATGCCTATGGCCAAAGGTAAACCGAAAGCAGCCATGTTCAAATGGCATACACGAACGACTTGGCTTGCCTTCGGACTTGGACTCGTGCATGCGTTAACGTTATATATTGATCACTACAGCCCGTTTACCTGGGGAGAACTTCTGATTCCTTTTACCGCCTCCGTGCATCCGATCGGCAGTGGTCTGGGAACGTTAGCCTTCTACGGATTAGTGATCGTCCTGTTATCCAGTGACCTGCGGAACAAGCTGGGCCGTAAATGGTGGTTCATGTTCCACATGCTGTCCTATCCGGTGTTCATTGGTCTGCTGGTTCATGGCATGGTTACCGGGACGGATTCTGGCAATATCATCATGCGGATGATGTATGTATTTACCGGACTCAGCATCCTCGGTATCACGGTGCTGCGTGGCATGTTGCGAGAGCGCAAAGGCCCGGAAATCACGATTGGACCGAAATGGACACCATCTGAGCCAGCTGCTGAGCAGAAGCGGATTGAAGGTTTTGGTTTGATCGGTACGGTACGACCTAAGCATCTGAAATAATAACATGTGGATCATGCAATACGTATCGTACCATGCAAAAGAAGCGGCCATCAGGCCGCTTTTTTCATGAATAGTTATTTCCTCAAACAGTTATTTCACGAAGCATCCACACACATGTCCAATGTTCCCGCATGGCTTAAGATAGGAAACGAGTTACGCATTAGACAACATCATCGCTGACAGGTTTTTCTCCCAGCGCTTCTTCAAGCTCGGATTGTTTGCGATGGGCAATGCGGCTGCTCGCTGCCGATGCAATTGCTCCGACGATATCATCGAAGAACGTGTGGACAGGGCCCAGGCTCTTGTCATTTAGTCGTTCGAGCACCCCTGGCTTCAGCTTGTCCACGTAACCGTAATTCGTAAATCCAATGCTGCCATATACATTGACGATGGAGAATGCCAAAATCTCATCCACGCCATATAGGCCTTCATCGTTCTCAATCATCTCCTGCAAAGGAGATATGAGCTGACCCTGTTCTGCCAGGATATCAAGCTGAATACCGGTTAGGACAGCGTTCTGTACCTCGCGTTTACGGAGAACCATCTCCACATTTTCGATACATTCTTCTATCGTAAGGCCTGGATAATATTTTTTCTGCAATAACATGACCAGTTCTGCGATCTCAGGGATCGTGACGCCCCGCTTATGCAGCCATTCCCTTGTTGCCTCCGCGACCTTGCGGCTATTCAGGCTATAAGGGATTTTTTCTTGCTCAGGATGTTCCATGGGCGATTCCTCCTCTGAAGTTAGCAATGTCCCTACTCTTGCTTCCTAATACGTATTAACCTGTTTTACGTTTCTTTAAGATAATAGAACTTATAAGTTTTCAGCGAAGCGATTATCTTTTAGTTATTTTTTGGACAAAGGCTCGTATACATGGTAGTACAAACTGTAAAAATGATGAGGGGGAACGTGATCATGAGAAAGATCCAATCTTTGCGTACGGTATCGGCAGCTGCGCTGCTGAGCATTCCTATGGTGTTGTCAGGCTGTGGCATGTTTGGAGCACAGTCTTCTGAAGCTGTTGATCCACCACCGCCCATCCAGGAAGCAGCCATGATTCAAGCGGCCGAAGGGAATGGAGCACTCGCAACGCTCCCGTTAACGACGGTATATCTGCAAGACCAGCAGGGGCTGCTCGCTCCAGTATCCCTGACACTTCCTTCCGGAACAGATGCCAGCAGTCCGAAGACAGCTCTGGATACACTTGTCACAGGCGGGGCCTATGCCGGGATGTTGCCTGAAGGATTCCAGGGTGTTCTCCCACAAGGAACGGTTGTGCAAAATGTAACGATTCATGCGGATGACAAGCTGGCGGTCGTGGAGTTCTCGGGTAATTTTGCCAAGTATGATGCGAAGGAAGAACGGAAAATGCTAGAAGCTGTCACGTGGACATTAACGGGAACGCCTGATGTAGAGAATGTACAGATCTGGGTCGATGGCAAAAAGTTAACGCAAATGCCGGTAAACAGCACACCGTTGCCTGAACCGCTGAATCGGGCTGTAGGAATCAATCTGGATCTGGGTGATGCGTTTGTGACCAACAGCAGTCCGGTAACGGTCTATTTCTCCGCTGCTTCGCCAGCGGGCATCCAATATTATGTTCCGGTTACACGTCTGGTCACACCTGGTGAAGATCGGGTGCAGGCAGCATTGAATGAGCTGATCAAGGGACCTGACAAAGGCGGCGAACTGGAAGAGGTCATGACAGGCGGAACGGAACTGCAATCGGTCAAAACAGCAGAGGATGGCACAGTAACGGTTGCGCTGAAAGATGATATGTTTGCCGAAGGGGACATCGTACCAAGCGAGCTGTTACAGTCTGTGGTATTAACGACTGCGGAGAATACAGCCGGCAAGGATGCCAAAGTGCAGATCGAATGGAACGGCCAAAAAACGGTCATGGGTGACGACAACCGAGATTACAGTGCACCTGTTTCCAAGCCTGAATATATCAACGAAATTCCGATTTAATGACCGGGTAATGCTTAAGGATGCTTTTAACCGAACTCTTTGGTAAAATATAAGGGATTCGTAAAAGTGTGAACAAGCTCAACATTACAGGATGCTTAAGTCGTAGGAGGCAGAAAAAATGAGATCAAACGGACGAACCAGCGAACAGCTGCGCCCGCTGAATTTAACAGTGAACACGAATAAATACGCCGAGGGCTCTGTACTGATTGAAGTTGGAGATACAAAAGTAATCTGTACAGCGACAGTAGAGGAACGTGTTCCTCCCTTTATGAAAGGGCAGGGTAAAGGCTGGGTAACGGCTGAATATTCCATGCTGCCACGTGCTACACATACTCGGAACCAACGTGAAGCCAATCGTGGCAAATTAACTGGACGCACGATGGAAATCCAGCGTCTGATTGGTCGGGCACTGCGCTCGGTAGTGAATTTGCAGGCTCTTGGTGAGCGTACCATTACGCTGGACTGTGATGTCATTCAAGCCGACGGAGGCACACGCACAACGTCCATTACCGGTGCATTTGTAGCGCTGGCGCTTGCCGTAAACAAGATTTCCCAACAGCACAAACTGCAAGTATTCCCGATTACGGATTTCATTGCAGCGGTAAGCGTGGGTGTTGTGGGTGAACAGCCTGTACTGGATCTGAACTATGATGAAGATTCCAAAGCCAAGGTAGACATGAACCTGGTGATGACAGGTGGCGGTAAATACGTTGAGTTGCAGGGAACAGGCGAGGAAGCACCATTTGATCGCCGTGAGCTGAACGCAATGTTGGAACTGGGCGAACAGGGAATTCTGGAGATGATCGAGCGTCAAAAAGAAGTGCTCGGACCGATTGCGCTCAAGATCGGCGCACGTGGATTAGGGGAAGCGTAAGATGAGTTTGGACAGCCCAATTCTCATTGTCGCAACCCGCAATGCGGGTAAAGTCCGTGAATTCGCTCATGCTTTCGCACCGCTTGGCAAAGAGGTTAAGAGCATGTTTGACTATCCGGAGCTGCCGGATGTGGTGGAAGACGGCGTAACGTTCGCGGAGAATGCCTGGAAGAAAGCCAAAGCGGTTGGCGATGCGCTTGGTTTACCCGTTCTGGCAGACGATTCAGGACTTTGCGTAGATCTGTTGGATGGTGAGCCGGGAGTATATTCAGCGAGATATGCAGGCGAAGGAGCAACGGATGCACAGAATAATGCGAAGTTGCTGGAGACGCTGGAATCGTTGAAATCCGGTGAAGACACCGAGCAGCCGCTACTAAGTCCGGCTCGTTTCGTCTGTGCGCTGGTACTGTACGATCCGACAACTGGTGATAAGTATGAATCGGAAGGCACTGCGGAAGGCTGGATCACGGCTCAAGCTGCAGGTGCTGGCGGTTTTGGGTATGACCCGCTCTTCTATGTACCTGAATATGAGATGACGATGGCGGAGCTGACGCTCGAGCAAAAGCAGGCGATTAGCCACCGTGGTCATGCGCTGAGAGCACTCGTATCCAGACTTGAAGGATAAGACGGAACATCAAAGCGTTAATGGAAGGTCAGAAGCATTCCGCTGGAATGGTTCACCCGCCATTAACGCTTTTTTCTATGAAATGAAGTGTTTGAGTGAGGTTTGGGGAGGTCCATCCATATACCTAAATGAGGATGGCTATTTCTGCGACTACGTTACGGAACATATGTTCCTGTACCTACATCAGAAATGGTGCACATTGCACGATTGGGAATCTCATTGGGACTGGAGTTGGAAGAAGTTGCAAGCCTTGTGTGGTATAGGTTAACATTCAAATTAACGAATCATATATGAACCTTAAACGGAGGGATTTGCTCATGCAAGAAGTGAAGCTTGTTGTATCCTACGATGATTATGAGGACGGCATTCGTATGGAAAAATTAATTAAGGGTTTGGCTGCTAAACCGGAGGCCAGCTCATTGGAAAGTCTGGTCATCGGAGATTGGGGACAGGCTTATGAGAATTCGCCTGACGAGTTCATGAGCACACTCGTCGAGTCAGCTCCAAGCTTTCCGTCATTGAAGAAACTGTTCATCGGGGATATGGGATACGAAGAATGTGAAGTGTCGTGGATTATTCAGACGAACCTTACCCCGCTGTTGGGTGCTTTTCCAGAATTGAAATCATTCTCTGTAATGGGCAGTAGCGGTCTTAGTCTGGAACCACTCCAGCATGCCAAGCTTGAAGAATTGATTATTATTTGTGGCGGTCTCCCGAAAGACGTGTTATCTTCGATCACCCACGCCGAGTTGCCAGAATTGCGTAAATTGGAACTGTATCTGGGTGTGGATAATTATGGTTTCAATGGTTCACTTGAAGATGTGCTGCCCCTTTTGGAACAAGGATTGTTTCCAAAGCTGGTTTACTTGGGTCTAAAAGACAGTGAGATTCAGGATGAGATTGCCAAAGCAGCAGCCGATGCACCTATTCTGGATCAACTTGAAATACTGGATCTATCGCAAGGGACGTTGTCTGATGAAGGGGCTGAGGCATTACTAGCCAGTGATCGGATTAAGAAATTGAAACATCTTGATCTAAGTTACCATTACATGACCAATGCAATGATCAGTCGCTGGAACCAATCGGGTATGTCCGTAGATGTTAGCGACCAGCAACAGAGTGATGAGGATGACTGGCGTTACCCGTCGTTAACGGAGTAGACAATGTCAGGCGTAAAGGAAATAAAGGAAATAAAAGAAAGCCTGCATCAACCGATAGACATACCTGATCCAACACGAGATCAGCCCTTATTATTGATTGGAAACCCCGATAACCGACGAACTCAAGGGATGCAAGAGGCCCGGCATAGATTGGGTTTGAAACCTGCGGTTGTACTGCCATATGCTCAATTGCTCCAGAACTGGAGACAAGGCGGAACGATTGCTGATACAGTAGATTCCAATCTGCCTGTACCCCTGATTCGCATTGATGCGCCTGGTGAGGATTGGGAAGTGGATCGTGAGCTACTGTTCCTTGGAGCTATGAACGATACGACAACATTAACGGATGGAATGGGAGCGGAAGCATTCTCCAAAGAACAGGCACTTTCCCTGGAACAAGAGTGGGGAAGAATTTACGCACCTGCTCAGTGGTTTCGTGGCTGGAAAGCATGTTTGGATCGAATCGGCCATGAAGCTCGGGAAATGTGGCCTGAAGTCCGATTTATGAATGATCCCAGTGACATCCAATTGATGTTTGATAAAAGACAGTGCCAACAGCATTTATCTTCCCATGGGGTTCAAATCCCCCCAGTGCTAACTTCCTCACAGCCGATTCGAAGTTACACCGATCTACGTACGGCTATGCAATCTGCCGGTATGAACCGTGTATTTGTAAAGCTCGCAAGTGGCTCAGGAGCCTCAGGGGTTGTCGCGTATCAAGTCAATCCCCGAACAGGTGATGAGATCGCTGTAACGACAATGGGGATGGAACAGATACAGGGCAAGACGATCTTCTTCAATGAGGGACGTCTACGCAAGTATACCCGCAGTGAAGAGATTGCTACGCTGATGAACTGGTTATGTGCAGAAGGTGCACAGATTGAACGGTGGATGCCCAAAGCCACGCTTGATCAACGGGCCTATGATATTCGCCAACTGGTTGCGGGTGGACAGGCGGGTCATGCGATCATGCGGCTGAGCCGTACGCCGATTACCAATCTGCATCTGCGCAATGAACGAATGCTGCCTGCTGAAGCAGGGCTGGATGAACAGCGGATGTCGCTAGTTCGGACGGCAGCGCAAGCAGCCATGTCTGCTTTTCCCAACTCGTGGTCAGCCGGGATTGATGTGATGCTTACGAGTGGTTCGAATCCGCGTGCCTATGTGCTGGATGTGAATCCGTTTGGAGATCTGTTATATAGGGTCGAGCATCATGGCCTCGGAACCTATGAGTGGGAAATGGAGCTTTTACGAAAGGAGCCTATTCAACATGCCTGATATGAACACCATCGTGGGCTCCCATGATCTGTTAATGATTACGCTGGATACGTTACGATATGACGTAGCCAAGCTGGAAGAGGAGAATTGTCCTAATCTGTGTGGTTCAGGTCCGTGGGAGAAGCGTCATACCCCGGGCAGTTTTACATACGCGGCGCATCATGCTTTTTTTGGTGGTTTTATGCCGACACCTGCTAATACAGATAAGGCATCTCATGTAAGGCTGTTTCATTCCCGGAATACCGGACTCAAGACACATCCGCACACCTGGCTGTTTGATACACCGGATATCGTATCCGGGTTTGCAGCTGAAGGTTACCGTACAATCTGCATTGGCGGCGTCATTTTTTTTACGAAAAAAAACCCGCTTGCGAAAGTATTGCCCGGCTATTTTCAACAGAGCTACTGGCGAATGAACTTTGGGGTAACCAACCCCAAATCGACAGAACATCAGGTACAGCATGCATTAAATCTGCTTGAGCAGACGGCGCCGGATGAAAAGATATTTATGTTTTTGAACGTGTCTGCCATTCATGGTCCAAATCGGTACTTTGTAGAAGGAGCCAAGGAGGACTCGGTGGAGACCCAACGAGCTGCACTTCGATATGTAGACGAGGCTCTTGGGCCATTGTTCGAGGCGATGCGAAAACGCGCACGCCCTGCGTATTGCCTGGCTTTTTCCGATCATGGTACAGCTTACGGTGAAGACGGGTATCAAGGACACCGGCTTGCACATGATGTCGTATGGACGGTGCCTTACCGTGAATTTTTTATATAGAATGTATTGCTCTTATGATGACAACAACCGGAGACAGGAGGAAACCGATGGATAAACAATCAAAACATACAACAACAGGCCATTCCACACAGTCCGGATCCAATATCGCTACAGGTCTCAGTGAAGTACTGGCATTCCCCTATCGTTCTTATTTATACTCTTACCCGCACAAGACCGCATATCGTGAACTGGACCCACCGCTGCCATTAGGGCCACTGTGGGAACGAGAGAATACCGATACGTATTTTTTATATATGCACATTCCCTTCTGCGCTGCTCGTTGCGGATTCTGTAATCTATTCACACTGCCGGATCGACGGGATGATACGCATGAACGCTATGTGGATGCACTGGAGCGTCAGGCAAAGCAGTGGGCACCTATTACATCTCGAAGACCGTATTCAAGGTTCGCAATTGGTGGAGGAACGCCTACATTATTAAATGAGGTTCAGTTGAATCGTCTGTTTGATATTGCTGAACATGTGATGGGGCTGGACCCTGCGCAAGCATCGATTTCGGTGGAAACGTCGCCGGATACCGTTACGGAAGCCAAGCTATCCATTATGAAGGAACGAAGTGTGGATCGTATTAGTATGGGCATCCAGAGTTTCATTGAAGCTGAAGCATCCGCCATCTATCGTCCGCAAAAACCGCAGGAGGTTGAACGAGCGCTTGAGAAGCTTACTCGTTATGATTTCCCATTGTTGAATCTCGATCTGATCTATGGTCTGCCAGGACAAACGGTTGAATCGTGGATCTATTCACTGGAAAGAGTGTTGGCTTACAAGCCGGGCGAAATCTTTATCTATCCCTTGTATACACGGGAAAATACGATCGTGAAGCCTGATGATATTCGCCGTCAGGGACCCGACATTCGGATGGAGCTGTATAAAGCTGCACGTGAGACCTTAAAAAATAAAGGTTATGTACAATATTCGATGCGCAGATTTGCCAAGGAACAGTCGTCCGCCAAAGTGCTGCTGCCTTATAGCTGTCAGGAGGAGGGCATGGTTGGTTTGGGATGTGGCGCACGCTCTTATACGAGTGAAGTACATTACGCTTCCAAGTATGGCGTGAGTTACAAGGCGACGCAGAGCATCATTGCCGATTATGTGGCGACCGAGCGCTACGATGTGGCTGATTATGGTATCGTGTTAAGCCGTGAGGAACAGAGACGTCGCTTTATTCTGAAAGCCTTGCTGCATCGGGAGGGATTGACGTTGTCTGACTACCATGAGCGCTTCGGTACCGATGTGATGTCCGACTATGTCTGGTTGGCTGAACTTTTGACAGAGGGCATGGCGCAGCTGGAGATTGATGAGGGTAAGCAGGTACTGCGTCTGACAGAAGAAGGACTGGGTTACTCCGATGCGATTGGAGACTGGCTTATATCTGCCGAAATTCGCGAACAGATGGAAGGGTTTGTTTTCTCATGAGAGCGACTTTGTATTATCGGGGGAAGTTGTCTTCCTGTAATTACGACTGTCCATACTGTCCTTTTAGCAAGACTGTGGATTCCAAAGAGACGTTGGAAGTGGATGAACAACAATTGCGTCAATTTGTGAACTGGGTGAGGGAGCAGGAAGTTGAGGGGCACCAATTTTCGATTTTTTTCAATCCCTATGGTGAAGCATTGGTTCGTCGTTGGTACCGGGAAGCGATGGTTGAGCTGTCACATATGCCACATGTGGATAAAGTTGCGATCCAAACCAACCTGTCGGTCAAGCTGGATTGGGCAAGGGAGCTGGATGCGAATAAAGCAGCCTTTTGGGCGACGTATCATCCTCGTGAGACGAAAGAAGCTTCTTTTGTAAAACAATGCCTAACTTTGCGTGAGATGGGGCTAGCATTTAGTGTTGGTACTGTCGGACTCCGCAGTGCATTCCCCGCAATTGAGTCTATGAGACAGGCTTTGCCGGATGATGTATATATGTGGGTTAATGCCTTCAAAGATCGGCCCAAGTATTACACGCCGGAAGAGATTCAGTTTTTACGTGGGCTTGATCCGCTTTTTGAAGGTAATTTGCAGGATTATGAGAGCTTGGGCAAACGATGTGCTGCCGGTTCGGAAGTGTTTTATGTACAAGGGTCAGGCCATGTGAAGCGGTGTTATAAGGATCGCCGGATCATTGGGCATTTGTATCGCGATGGTCTGCAGGCTTTGGCCGCAGATCGGCCCTGTCGCATGAAAAAGTGCGGTTGTTACATTGGATATATTCATATGGAGGATTCCCCGTTCAGGGAAACGTTTGGCAGTGGGCTGCTTGAACGAAATCCGGTATTAATCAACCGTTAGATATAATAGATAAACTATTTTTAAATGGATAAAGACTTTACACCAGCAGATGTTTCTGGGTAAGGTCTTTTTTTTTGTTTAGGTCTAAAGATTCAAATCATTTGATTTTGGATATAAGGAATGTAGTATATTGTCGATTTTATGTAAAAAAATCTTGAAATATAGTATTGGTAGATACTAAAGACCTATTTTTAGATGTGTGAATGTGCTAACATACTTTAAATAGTCTCAAATTTAACCAATTCTATATTCCGCAAAAGGAGGGGAGATCTTCAAAGAGATTTACTACATAAATCATAGAATGCAAGTCATTTTAAGCACACGGGGGAAATGAAATGAAGAGGATTTCCATTAGTCGTAAATTACTGTTGGGTTTTTTATCGGTACTTATTTTATTGGTAGCTGTGGTTGTGATCTCATACACGCAATTTCGTTCAGTGGAAAGAACGTATACAGACTTAATTCAAGAGCGTACAGCTAAACTGTTAGTTATTAAAAATATGGTTATTGATGTGAAATCCTTGCAGGTGGAGTTGCGAAATTTCGTGGTGGAGGAAAATGATAAAAGTGCGCAGGATTTTGAGGCTTTTTATGAGGATTATCAAAAAATAAGCGATGAATTACGAGCTGAAGTTAAAACCGAATTGATGATTGATCTTCTGGATCGGTCAAGCGAGATTTCAGAAGAATATTATGCCTACGCTCAAAATGTGATGGACTTAAAAAGACAAGGGAGAAACAATGAGATTACAAGGTTAATACTCGAAACAGGTCCAGAAATTGTGTCCAGGTTTGAGCAGAGTATCGAAGCCTTGGAACAGCATCAGCAAAGTGCGTTGGATACCGGAATCGTGGATGCTAATAAACTCATTCATAATGTGCTCCGTTATATCGTGATGATCGGGATAGCATCCATTGTTCTGGGAGCAGTAATCGCACTGTTCATGGGCAGAATCATCTCCAGGCCCGTTGCATATGTAGCCAGAACTGCTAGGCAGATTGCAGATGGAGACCTGACAGGCGAGGCCATTGTGGTTCGTAACCGAGATGAGATCGGGGATCTGGCTCAATCCTTTAACGATATGATGGTTAACTTGCGTCAATTAATCCATCAGGTGGGGAACAATGCGGATCGGGTTGCGGCTTCTTCTGAGGAGTTAACGGCAAGTACAGAGCAGACCGCCTCGGCGACTGAACAGGTTGCTGTTACGATGGAAGAGATTGCGACCGGTATGGATACACAGGTGAGAATGGTTGGAGATGGATTCCATACGATTAATGAATTATCCACCGGTTTTCAGCAGATGACGGAGAACACGCAGAACATGTCGGATGAAGCGACCAATGCATCAGCCAAAACCGTGTCTGGTAATGAGGCAGTTCAATCCGCTGTCGGACAGATGAATTCTATTCATCAGACCGTACAGACCCTTGCTGCAGTCATTGAAGAACTGGGCAATCACTCTCAGGAGATTGGACTCATGGTTGAGAGTATCTCTGAAATATCTGCGCAAACAAATCTGTTATCTCTGAACGCTGCCATTGAAGCTGCAAGAGCAGGCGAACATGGTCGTGGATTCGAGGTGGTTGCTACAGAGGTACGCAAGCTGTCGGACCAATCGGCAAAATCAGCTGAACAGATCAGTGTACTCGTAGCTGCTATACAAAAAGGGATGAATAGTGCATCACAATCCATGGGAGAAGTAACTTCAGAGGTTCAGGAAGGCATAGAGCTTGTCCGAAAAGCAGGGGGGACTTTTGAGGAGATCCGTGAAGCTGTTAGCAATGTCGCTGGTCAGACTCAGGAGGTATCAGCATCCATTGAGCAAATGGCAGCGGGTGTGGAGCAGATTAATGTGTCGATGAAGACAATTATGGAAGTAACAGAGAATGCGGCTGCTGGAACAGAGGAAGTCAGTGCAACATCAGAAGAACAACTGTCTGCGATGCAGGAGATTGCTTCGGCGGCCAATGATCTTTCATCCATGGCAGAAGAGTTACAGCAGTCACTGAGTCAATTTAAAGTGTGATGATGGATGGTCAGCGTGAAATTCAGCCTAGATGAATGTGTATAACAAGAGGGCGTCAGAATAATAGCACTTATGCTGTTATCCTGACACCTTTTTTTTGATGAATGAGAGATCAGAAGGTCATCCTATCGAATAGCGACTTTATATGTCCGCAACCAGGTATTGATCTGAGTCAGATATGCAAATAGCTGGGGACCCGACATCAACTGTCCAAACCAGGGAAGATTGGAAGCGGCATCTGGTGAAGAAGCAAGATTGCGGATCTGAGCTTTGTCGATCAAAGGCAAAATAGGCGAAGTGGGATCATTCAGGATATCAAGTACCTGTTGTTTGACAGCGGCCAGGTATTGTGGATTATGTGTTTTCGGGTACGGACTCTTTTTGCGATATAACACATCATCAGGCAGGACACCTTCGAGTGCTTTACGCAGAATGCCTTTTTCCCGCCCACCCGTTATTTTCATTTCCCAAGGGACGTTAAATACATATTGGATCAGACGATGGTCACAGTAAGGTACCCGTACTTCCAAACCTGCCCCCATACTCATCCGGTCTTTGCGATCCAAAAGTGTAGGCATGAAACGTGTAATGTTCAGGTAGGACATCACCCGCATTTGTGCAGCTTTGCCCGTTTCTCCATCCAGAAGAGGCACTTCAGCCACTGCATCGGAATAACGGTCTGCCAAATAGTCGAGTGGTCGAATCCATTCCCGAATGTCCGGAGATAACAGCGCTGCTCGCATATCAGGTGCTACAGACCATGGAAACGTACCGGAGTTCAGCATATCTTCACGATGGAACCAAGGGTAGCCGCCGAACACTTCATCCGCCGCTTCACCTGAAATGGCAACCGTAGCCCCTTTTTTGATTTCTTTACAGAACAGATAGAGTGAGGAGTCCACATCCGCCATGCCCGGTAGATCCCGCACAAGCATGGCCTGTGTCAAAGCATGAACCAGTTCTCCGTTCTCGATTTCTATCCAGTGATGGTCGGTCTTGAGTTCATCCACCATTCGCTTAATCCAGGGCCCATCTGCACCGGGCTGAAAGGAATGCGCCTGAAAATGCTTGGCATTATCCACATAATCGACAGAATACGTACTGACCTGGCCTTGCCCCGTCCGGTTGTAATAATCCACGGCTAACGCAGACAAGGCACTGGAGTCCAGTCCCCCTGATAAAAGAGAACATACAGGAACATCCGATGCCAACTGGCGCTCCAGTGTATCTTGCAAGAGGGTTCGCACCTCGGCTGCCGTCTCTTCCAGGTTATGTTCGTGTTTATGGCTTTCCAGTTTCCAATAGGCATAGGTTCGAATCCCGTTTCGGTTGTAGATGAGCGCGTGTGCAGGCTTGAGTTCGTTCAGTGAAGAGTATACGCCGTGTCCTGGTGTACGTGCAGGCCCTACGATAAAAACTTCGGCTAATCCTTCCGGGCCAACAGCGGCTTCCACATCCGGATGAATGAGTAGAGCTTTGGGCTCTGAGCCGAATACGAGTGTGTCTTTGGCATTGCTGTAGAACAGAGGTTTCACGCCAAGGCGATCCCGTGCGATAAAAACCTGTTCGCGTCCCCCGTCCCATATGGCAAAAGCGAAAATACCGTTAAACCGGTCAACGCATGCCGGTCCCCACTCAATATAAGAGGCGAGCAACACTTCCGTATCACATTGCGTACGGAACGGATGCCCCCGCTGGAGCAATTCCTTTTTCAACTCGGGTGCATTGTATAGTTCTCCGTTATACACGACGGTATAGGAGGTATCTCCCTGTAACGCATGCATGGGCTGTGCCCCGTTCTCGGGGTCCATTACACTAAGACGCCGATGTCCAAAGGCACAAGGATTGGAGATCCATGTACCTGAAGCGTCGGGCCCCCGGTTCGACAAGCTGTCCGTCATACGGACCAGCAGCTCTGATTCCTGGGTCAGATCCCGATTCCACTGTATGAAGCCGGTAATACCGCACATGGTTTGTTCATCCTTTCTTGGTCGAGTCATTCATCCGTATGGCTGCAGAATTACTGACAGCCAGCAAATGTTGTCTTTTTCGTCAGAAGTCGTAACAAATATATGCCGAAAGCAGGCATAAAATGTCTGTCCTCTTCGGAAACTAGTTCTAGGGACAACGGCCTCAACATGCCTGTGAAGGAGAGAACATGCAATGGACAGTATGAAGTATTATGTGTCTGTCATGGGCCGCTCCGTTATTCCGGATCCGTCTGTAACATCATATGAATGGATCATTCAGGCTACGCCACAGGAAGCGGAGCAATTGCTGGGAATGCTCAATCTCATGCAGGAAAAGGAGGAAGAGGCCTTTCCTGGCATGGTATTCCCATGGCCAGATACACCGGAGGAGTCCGTAAACCGGGCGTATGAAACGGTATTACAACAGGTGTATCGGGAGATTTATCGATTGGGGACACCAGAGACACGATATCAGATTGAACAAAGTACATGATAAGCACATAGGAAAAGGAGCGCGATGACGAATGTATGCCATTCAAGATGCCAAAATACGCAGATTAACAGAGGTAGATGGATTGTCCTGTGCAGAGGTTGAAGTGCAGCCTGGAAATGCTGGAGACCCGTCATTACTTGTATACGTGGCCTCAACGCAGCCCGGAAATTCGCTGGAAGTCGTTCGAATTGTACGCAATCACTCCGATTCGGCGATCGACTGGTATAACAATAATATGCATACCGCATTTGAAGAGGCGACAGAAACCGCGTTTGAGAACAGCGAAGGCATTACCGCCGAAGAAGATAAGGCTCGGTTTCAAAGTGAACTGTTTGCTTTTGGTTTGCTGGGTCCCACACTTCAGCGGTACCTGATTGGGCAGGGTTAAGAAGGAATGCTACAGCAACATATGTGTTGCCAATGGGATAGGGTTCAATGCTGAGCTATACGTAGAGAGTGATCTGTTGCTGTTGTAACTGCAAATGCATCTGTAACTGGAAAAACCCCGCCGTTGTTGAACGGCGGGGTTTTTTACGCGAGAGTCAGACCAGGTGGAGATGTGATTAAGCATACTCACGCAGCACTTGAATGCCTTTGACCACGTTGTACACAAAGCTTAATCCGTAGATCACAAAGAATAAAATGACAAACCCGACGGCAGAACCCATACTATGCGCAGTCACGAAGAAATATAATAGCGGAATGGCAGCGAGAAACGGGAATACATGTGAGAATAAAGCGCGTTTCGCATGTCCCTCAATGTAAGCATCCTTGGCAACAATCCATATAATGATCGGAAACAGGAACGGGGCGAAGAAAATACTAAAATAGGATAGGGCTGATAAAAGTTGTCTCATGACGATTCTCTCCTTCAATGGAACATTGAAATGTATGTATGCAAAAGATTACCCAGCAATTATGACATTGAAAATGTCTGATGTTAATCCTGCTCTAATTGCTCCAATCTCCTCAATATAGCCTGGTTCAAGCTATCATATTCCTAAAGGTAATGGAGTATGAGAATAACACCAGAAAGTAACTTTTGAATCCGCATTTAAGTGTAATTATTAATTTTTTTATAAAACTATTGAAAAATATAGAAAACAGAGTATAATAAGAACCGCGCCGAAAATTTATTATACATATTTGTCTCAGTAGCTCAGCTGGATAGAGCAACGCCCTTCTAAGGCGTCGGTCGGGGGTTCGAATCCCTCCTGGGACGTAAAAAAATAAGAAGCTTCCTTCGGGAAGCTTCTTATTTTTCGCTCATGGGATGAGAACCCCCATTGGTTCGTCGGAGCACCCGCTTCGTTAGCACCACTCCGCAGTCTCGACTGTAAAGGAGAGTATCCCTCCTGGGACGTATTAAAGAAAGCTTCCTTCGGGAAGTTTTTTTGCGTTTGAAGTAAAGTTATTTATTGGTTTTACCTATTAAATGAATAGATTCTATATATTTAAACAATAAACAATTCTGTGTCACAATGTGGTTATTAACGATGAAAGCGACGGTGGTATCGATGAAATCATTAAATCAATGGCAAGCAGATGAGTATGACAACAAATTGGCTTTTGTGTCCGGATACGGTAAAAACCTGATCTCATGGCTTCAACCCCAGAAAGGGGACTACATCCTTGATCTGGGTTGCGGGACGGGGGATTTAACGTATGAAATTTCTCTGGCCGAAGCTGAGGTTGTTGGCATTGATGCATCTCCGGACATGATTCGTCGTGCGAGGGAGAAATTCCCCAATATTGAATTCGTGGAAGGAGACGGTCATCAGTTTGAGACGAATAGACCGTATGATGCCGTATTTTCCAATGCGGCGCTGCACTGGATGCGAAGTCCGCGACTAGTGGTGGATAGTATCTGGAAATCTCTGAAGCCCGGAGGGCGTTTTGTCGCAGAATTCGGCGGTAAAGGGAACGTGCAGATCATTGTGGATGCACTAGAGGAGGTCGTGGAACGTAACACAGGCATCCGTGCATCGGAACGCAATCCTTGGTACTTTCCTTCGATCGGAGAATATAGCTATATTTTGGAGCAAAGTGGATTTGTGGTGCGACAGGCCTATCACTACGACCGTCCTACCAGACTAGCAGATGGTGAGCAGGGTATAGTAGGCTGGTTGGCTCATTTTGGAGGCGACTATTTCGCAGGTATCAGCCATGATGAGATACAAAAAATCTGCCATGAAACCAGTCAGATCGTGTTGCCTCATCTTTGGAAAGAAGATGCGATGTATGCCGATTATAAGCGCCTGCGTATTGAGGCTGTGAAACCAGAAAGTTGAATTATGATATTGTTGTATCAATGTTAAAAGAATTATGGTGGTCTTTTTTTTAACAACTATTCTTCACATATAGACCGAGAATCTCTTTTTAATAAAGAGGATCTTGGTCTTTTTTTGATGCGCTATTTTAAAAATAAGATATTCAAACGACAAATAATTACAAATGGATATTTTTATCATACTCAAGACCCATATAAGTAATTTCTATATCATATTTGTAAGTATTTAGAAGGAAAATGTGGTATTTTGATAGAATAATTTACCAAGGGTCAATCTTCTTGCAGATAGGTGGTGAAATTGAGCAGGTATTGCAGTACGTGCGAATAGCAGGAACCCATCATTTGGTGAGGTACTCACATTTAAAAGGAGGGGCATAGCCTTGAGCAAACGATTGATATCCACGTTATTAAGTGTTCTGATGGTCTTTTCCATTATTCTCCCAGCGGCTGGAGCCGCTCCCACAGATTCAGTTATTCAGCTTGAGAACCTACCAAGTGCAGCCGAAGCCAAACAATGGAGAGAGATTCTTGCAGGGCGGGAAGCAAAAATTGCCGCAGATCCATTTTTGGATGAAAGTTTGGAAGGCCTGGGTGGAGAAAACACCCGAGTTATCGTTGAGCTTTCGAATAAACCTGTTGCAGTAGCGCAAGGTGAATCAACCCTCTCAGGAAAATCATTTACCTCCTCTATGGAAACAAAGGCTGTGACTCAAGTTGAGCAACAACAAGAGTCATTTGTACATAGCCTCACTCAGAAGAAAATCAAACATGAAGTATTGGAAGAGTATGCATACGCCCTGAATGGTGTAGCCATTGAGATCAAAGGAAACCAAGTGGGACAATTGCTGCAGATACCAGGCGTGGTCAGTGTATATCCTGACCTTGAAGTTACAATAGCTCCCGAGACAGATGAAGTGAACCCGTATATGAAAGACACAGCGCCTTTTATTGGTGCACCTGAAGTATGGGATCTGGGTTACAAAGGAAATGGCGTCAAAGTAGGTGTCATTGATACAGGGATTGACTATGAGCATCCTAATCTACAGCCAGCCTATAAGGGTGGATGGGATTTTGTTGACAATGATAGCGATCCGTATGAAGCAACATATCAAGAATGGAAAGTGTCAGGTGAACCTGAGTTTAACGCTAATGGAAGTGCCTATTACACATCCCATGGTACGCACGTAGCCGGTACCATTGCTGCTCGTGAAGCAGGGGACTACGGCATTGTTGGTGTTGCTCCTGAAGCAGATATTTATGCTTACCGTGTACTTGGACCGTACGGTAGTGGTCAGACGTCATGGGTACTCGGCGGAATCGATCGTTCTGTTGAAGATGGCATGGACGTTATCAATCTCTCGTTGGGTAACGCCGCCAACGATCCAAGTTATGTTACTTCGGTTGCTCTTAACAATGCGATGTTGTCCGGTGTGACAGCGGTTGTAGCAAGTGGTAACAGTGGACCTAACCGTTATACACTCGGTTCTCCGGGTGCATCTGCCATGGCCATTACCGTAGGTAACTCTACAGGTCCTAGCCAGCTTATTACAGCTGATACTCACTTCTGGATTGGTGAAGAAGGCGAAGAAGTGTTGCCTGAACAACAACCTGTGCCAGAGGTTGAAGAATCTCCTGAACTGGGGACAGCACCTGGAACAGAAGCACCTGAAGTTTCAGAACAAGGTGCACCTGCAACTGCTACTGAAGAAAGTGCTGCAGCTGTGGAGGACGTGGTTTCTGAAGAAGTTGTAGAAGAAGCGACAACAGAAGATAATACTTCTGCACCAGTTGAAGTTTCTCCTGAAGTTGCTCCTGTGGAAGAAGAGTCTGTAATTGCTCCGACTGAAGCTCCACTGTCTATTACAGAGTCGGTTTACCGTCTGGATCTGATGGGTTGGAGCCTGTCGGCAGACCCTGAAACTGTTTTGACTGGGAAATTTGGACTTGAATTTGCAGCACTGGGTAAACCAGCTGATTTTGAAGGCAAGGATTTTACAGGCAAAGTAGCATTGATTCAGCGTGGTGAACTCGCATTTGTAGAGAAAATCGCCAATGCCAAAGCGGCTGGAGCCGTCGCTGTTATTGTATATAACAACATTCCGGGTCCGATCGGTGTAAGTCTGGGCGATAACTTTGAACTCATTCCGACACTGAGCATGTCCAAGGAAGATGGAGATGTGATCAAGGCTGAGCTGGACGCAGGACAAGCCGTTGAAGTGAGCTTTAGTGACTTTGAACGTTCCCAAACTCCGGGTGATGAAATGAATTCATCCAGTTCACGTGGACCTGCAAAGGTAACGCTGGACATCAAACCGGATATTGTTGCACCAGGTACAAGCATTCTGTCTACGATTCCTGCCTACGGCAAGGATGAGCCAGACGCAGATTACGCACAAGCTTATGATCGTAAAACAGGTACAAGTATGGCTACACCTCATGTAGCAGGTTTGATTGCGCTGTTGATTGAGAAGCATCCGGACTGGACGCCATTTGATATCAAAGTAGCGCTCATGAACAATAGTAAAGTGCTGGATACGAGCAAGTTTGATGTATTTGATCAAGGTGCAGGGCGCATTCAGGCTGTGAACACCATCGATCCTGCTGCTTTTGTGAAAGTGCTTGATGTTACTCAATACACAGAGAGTGGCTCTGTTGTTGAAAAGGAAAATATCACCGGAAGCATCAACTACGGTAATTTCCTGAGCACAGACGAAAAAACGATTACCAAAACGATCAAAGTTGAAGCATTAAATGGTACTGGTGGAGATTACACCGTAAATGTGAATCCGACGCGTAATGTCGCTGGTGTATCCGTTGCGGTAGACAAGAGTTCGTTCACACTGAATGGTGAGGAAGAACTTGCAGTGACAATCACCGTTCCACGAGGGGTTACCGCGGTTACAGAAGCTCAAGGATACATTGAGTTGTCGAACGGAACCAATACCTTCACTGTGCCATATGTTGCTCATTTCAACGTTACGTTGAGTGGAGTGAAATATATTGAAACGGTAAAAGGCACTGAAAAAAATCCATTCCACTATCCATTGAAGGCTGATGGTACGTTGGATACGCTGAATGTAGCGATGGAATTCTATAATCCAATGACTTTCGCCCTGATTGAGATTTATGATGGTCTCAACCCAGAAGGTGGATATTATCAAGATGGATATATCGGTTCCATTTTCGGTAACTATTTTAACTTTAGTGCAAATGCAAGATATAACCTTGCTTGGAACGGCACATATGCGGACTACACAACCGATGAAGTGACAGAGATTCCAGATGGTTTATACACCGTTGATATCACTACCATTGGTACCGACGGTAAAACCTATAAGGAAGATACTTCTCCATTTTTGGTGAAAAAGACAGCTCCCGCTGTAACTGCACCAGAAGCGTTGGAGTTCACAGTGGATGAATCTGCTGTCCTTAATGGTAGCGTGGAAGATTTGTACTTCCGAGTTGCTCCTGCGCTTGCCAGCGGATGGGACATTGCGTTTGATCCGGCAGCTTCCTTGGAAGCAACGTATGTTGTGAAAAAAGAAGATGGCTCGACTCAAAAAGAAGGTATTTTTGAAGTACAAGCGGATGGCACCTTCAGCCTTCCTTTGGAAGGGATCGAAGCAGGGGAATATACCGTTGAACTTACGGTAAAAGACCAACAAGGGCTTTCGGGTACAGCCAATACCGCATTGAAATTGGAATCCGTGGAGACCGAACCTGAAACTCCGGCCACCAAGGCCCCAGGCACGCCTGTATTGTCTCACAATAACTGGGTAGGCAATGGCCTGCCAGAAGGCTCGTATATCGTTACCATGAACCTGTGGTGGGGCGAGAACGCAACCAGCTACAAGTTATATGAAGACGGGGTTTTGGTTGATACGCAGAAGTTGACTTATAACGCGCCTTCAGCGCAGTCTGCTCAGACGAAGATCACGGGCAAAGCCAACGGCACATATAGCTATGTGGCCGAGTTAACGAATGACAAGGGAACAACACGGAGTCAGACGTTGACTGTTCAGATTACCAATGCAACGCCTGGCAAAGCAGTTCTCTCTCAGGATAACTGGGATGGCGACGGCAACTATAAGGTGACCATGAACCTGTGGTGGGGGACGAATGCCTCTGAGTACCGTCTCTATGAAAATGATGAGTTAATTGACACGCAAGAACTCCGTGCGGTTACACCTCTTGCTCAAAGCGCTGTGAGTACACTGTCCGGGAAAGCTTCGGGCACGTACACGTATCGAGCTGAGTTAATTAACGCAGCCGGAGTTACCAGCACAGATACGATCACGGTAAAAGTGAAGTAAGCTCTTCCTCATTGAAGCTGATTAGATTAATGAAGGAATTGTTCAATGCACAAACGGCCTCCATCCTGATTTTGCAGGATGGAGGCCGTTTCATGTTGTTCTTTCTATATAAATGAATTGTATGACTAACCGATCATTCGATTCTTGCTGGCCTGGATACCTGCGATGAGTAAAGCGATGGCCAGAAGAACCTGTATCAGCAATGGAAGGGTCCATCCTTTTGTCCAGTCATGAAGCATGCCGAACAGCAGAGGTCCCACTGCCGCCAGCATATAACCGAATGACTGGGCCATACCGGACAGGCTGGCAGCTTGTCTGGCATCTTTGGTACGAAGGACGAAGAACATCGTTACCAGTCCAAACGAAGCCCCAGCACCTATTCCAGCCAACGTGACGCCGATGGTAACGAGCGAAGGGAGTCCGCTTAACAATAAAGCATACCCGACAATTAAAGAGGAGCACGTTATCGTGGTTAGCACACGCTGGTCTCTCGTTCTGCCAGCGAGGATCGGAACGATAAAGGTAACGGGAACGCTAACCATCTGCATAAGGGAGAGCATCCAGCCTGCTGAGGTGGGGCTGAAGCCTTGCTCGGCGAGAATCTCGGGAAGCCAGGTAATCGTCGTATAGAAGATTAGAGATTGCAGACCCATAAATAATGTAATGAACCAGGCCAGGGATGATGTCCGTAGACGTACAGGTGTCCCTTCACTCTGGGTGGCAACATATAACATTCGCTGGCGTCCCGCAGCGACCTGGGGGAGCCACAAGAGAAATGCGAGAATGGATAACAAGGCCCACATACCCAAAGAAGCGCGCCAACCGATAGAAGTTGCTCCTGCAACTGGCACACTCATGCCTGAGGCAATGGCGCCAAATATATTCATCGATACGGAGTACAGCCCGGTCACGATACCAACACGCAGTGGAAAATCACGTTTGATCAAACTGGGTAAAAGCACATTGCTTAACGCAATGCCGCATCCCAATATTGCGGTTCCTGCATATAAGGCCAAGACAGAGGGCGATAAACGTAACGCCACCCCGAGAGTTACGATGATGATAGCAATCAACAAGGCTGATTCAAGTCCTAAACGTTTCGCAAGACGTGGTGCAAACGGAGAGACTGCTGCAAAGGCAAGCAAAGGAAGCGAGGTTAGAAGCCCCGCCATTGTATGGCCGATACCTGTATCCGAGCGGATCATCTCCACGACGGGACCGGTTGCCGTGATCGGTGACCTCATGGTAGCGGCGATGACGATAATGCCTGCCAATAACAGGCCGAATCTTTTGGATGTCGAAGAATGTTCTTCCTCGGCTTGGATAGATGAGTGCTGCTGTATTGAAGATGACATGATAAAATCTCCTGTTTCCTAATGAGTTAATATGTATGGATTGTTACATTATCCACTCCGCAAGCATAACATTCTATGTCAATATTGAGCAATGAAATGAAAAAAAGCATCCACTGGACGCAGACGCATTGACTACCTTTGACCGATAAGCTCTAACGAATCTAAGAGGTCTTATTAAGCGGATAACCGCCATGTTCGGATTTTAACGAACCTCAGTAACGTTAATCAGGCAACTTACTGCATATATTTGAGGTATCTACCTTGAAATGTTGAAATAAGCTCTCTAAGATTCGTTAGAATTCCATAATGCTTATTTTGGACCAAATAAAGTGCCGTATGCTCATTAGAACATCGATACTGCGACGTGTCGCTAACGAAGTGGATGCTCCGACGAACCGTCGGGGTTCTCATCCCCAGAACGCAAAAAAGCTTCCCGAAGGAAGTTTTCTTTTTTTACGTCCCAGGAGGGATTCGAACCCCCGACCGACGCCTTAGAAGGGCGTTGCTCTATCCAGCTGAGCTACTGAGACATGATTTTTTTCAAGCAAAATTGATTTTATCATATACAAACAGGAATATCAAGCGTTTTATTTTAAACTGTTTTTCGTATATGATATTTGGCGGCAGTAACGTTTTTTTCATTATATTTAAGGTTATGTTAGAATATCAGGAGAACTCAGAAAATAGATCGACAATCGTTTTAATATATACATCTATTTATGTTGATTCCGACTGGAGATTCAGGATATAGAGGAGGTGCTCCCATTAAGGAATCCACGACCCCGGAAACCGAGCACAACAACAATATTGTGCTGTTTCCTAAGACGCTGGACTATTACCAGATTCAATTGACAGTGATGCTTGAAAATGAACGGTATGGTGAAGCGATGAAATTGCTTCACTTTTTGCTGCAATGTCAGGGACAGGAAGAGCGCCACTATGATGAATGGCGGGCCCTGCTCGAATGGCTTCAGGCTGCGTTCCCTCATTATGAAGAAACTTCGCCTGCCGTTCATGAGGAACGGGAAGAGGAAGAGGTTAGTGAGGAAGACATGGCGAGGCAGCATGCCCGTTTGAAGCTTGAACAGGATGATGGCTATGCAGATAAGATGCTTCGCACAGTAATGGAAGAGCCGCTGTCTGAACAGATGATGCTGGCTTTGGAGCAGCTGGCCTATCTTGATCTGCCGAAGATTGACGAGGCACTTACGAGTTGGTTAAAAGATAAGTCGCTTCACCCTTTACTTCAATTCCGGGTGCTGCAAACCTTGCGTCGCCGAGGCGTTCAAGGTATGATCCTGTTTACGAGAGGCGAAGAGCAGGTAGAGGTCGAGATTGATACCGTGCCTCTTAAACCAGAGGAATTCCCGCTCCAAATCGTTCAGATTCTGGAACGAGTGGCTGATCAGACGGAGGTTCATGAACCTACGCTCTTTTATTTTGCCCAGGAACTGTGGATACAATATGTGATGGCGGTGTATGGAACCCGTGATTATATATCGATGCTGGAAGAAAATGATTCCATGACAGATATATGGGCAGCAGCTCTACATATGACCGTTGCAGACAGTCTGGGTGGTTCGCATGATGAGGAAAATACCCGCTCAATGTATGCTGTGACAGGCGCGATGCGCTTTCGACTGGAGCAGGCTTATCGTTCGATGAAACAGTTTGTATCTGCCGGTTTGGACGGTTAATCGAGGCCGGAAACGTTTTCCTTAAACTGTATCAAGGGATTCCCCTTGAAAAAGAATCTAATCTTGTTTATACTAAAATGGTTATTTTGTACGTGATTGCCTACGTGAACATGTGAATTTTGGAGGGGAAAGTATACAATGAAAGCAACTTGGGAAAAGATAGAGAAGAACCTTGGGGTTCTTGAGGTTGAAGTGGATGCAGATCGTGTAACTGCAGCACTCGACAAAGCTTTTAATAAAGTGGTAAAACAAGCAAACGTACCTGGATTCCGTAAAGGTAAAGTACCACGTTCCATCTTCGAAGCACGTTTTGGTGTAGAGAGCCTTTATCAAGAAGCAATCGACATTTTGCTTCCTGAAGCTTATACAGAAGCAATCGACCAAACGGATATCTTCCCGGTTGATCGTCCTGACGTAGATGTTGAACAATTCGCTAAAGGACAAACATTCAAGTTCAAAGCGAAAGTAACTGTGAAACCTGAAGTTACCCTGGGTGACTACAAAGGAATCGAAGTTGCTGTAGCAAAAGGTGAAGTAACTGACGCAGAAGTGACTGAAGAACTTGAGCGTCTTCAACAACGTCACGCTGAACTCGTTGTAATCGACGAAGGTTCCGCTGCAAACGGCGACGTTGCAGTAATCGACTTCGACGGTTCCGTTGATGGTGTACCTTTCGAAGGTGGACAAGCTGAGCGTTATTCCCTGGAACTGGGTTCCAACACATTCATTCCTGGATTTGAAGAGCAAGTTGTGGGTCTTTCCACAGGCGACTTCAAAGACGTAGAAGTGACTTTCCCAGAGAGCTACCATGCAGCAGAACTTGCTGGCAAACAAGCGGTATTCAAAGTGAAAATTCACGAAATCAAACGCAAACAGCTTCCTGCATTGGATGATGAGTTTGCTAAAGATGTTAGTGAATTCGACACACTGGAAGAGTACAAAGCTGACCTGAAAACACAATTGGAATCCCGTAAAGCTGACGAAGCCAAAGCTGCTCAAGAAAATGCAGTTGTAGAAAAAGTGGCTGAGAACGCTGAAGTGGACATTCCTGCTGCAATGGTTGAGAGCGAAGTACAAAACATGATGCGTGATTTCGACAACCGTCTGCGCAACCAAGGTATGAACCTTGAAATGTTCCTGAGCTTCTCTGGCCAGACTCAAGCTGACCTGAGAGGACAAATGCAAGAAGATGCTTCCAAACGTGTTCGCAACAACCTGGTGCTTGAAGCTGTAGGTAAAGCGGAAAACATTGAAGTATCTGACGAAGAAGTGAATCAAGAACTCGAAAAAATGGCTGAATCTTACAAGCGTCCTGCTGATGAGATCCGTGGCATCCTCGAGGGTAATGGTTCCCTGGACAGCCTTCGCGATGAAGTTAAACTGCGTAAAACGATTGACGTTCTTGTTGAGAACAGCACAGTTGTTGAGCCAGTTGAAGCTCCAGCTGAAGAAGTTGTTGCAGAAGCTGACGAAAAATAAGACAAGCTGTTATCAACTTGTCAGTTGAATAAACGATAAGGCACGTGAATCATTGCGTGCCTTATTTTTAAATTATGACATCCATTTTATAGAAAATGAAGTAATAATATGGATGAATACTAATTTTATTGATCGGTGTACACTTTTTACATACCTATGACACTTCGTGCAAATAAAAAATGGCAATACGGCATAGGATGGCTTCAATTTGCACATACATAGAAAACATGGTTAAATATGATCAGGCAAAAAAGTAAACGAACTGATGTCTGACACGCTTGTGAAAAATGACATTGTCACAGGAAAGTGTTAGAATGAATTTGGGTTTGCTTTACAGGTGGCCTATGTCTAATTACATGTAGAAAAGAGGTTGGTCTCATGAGTCTGGTGCCAATGGTTATAGAACAAACCAATCGAGGCGAGCGGTCTTACGATATATATTCGCGTTTGCTGAAGGATCGCATTATCTTTCTAACCAGTGCGATTGATGACGATGTAGCCAATCTTGTCATAGCACAGCTTTTGTTTTTGGCAGCCGACGATCCTGAAAAGGATATCAGCTTGTACATTAACTCACCTGGTGGTTCTGTCACCGCAGGGATGGGTATATACGATACGATGCAATATATCAAGCCGGATGTATCTACCATTTGCGTAGGGATGGCAGCAAGCATGGGTTCTCTATTGCTGACAGCCGGTGCGCCTGGCAAGAGGTATGCGCTGACTAACAGCGAAGTGATGATTCATCAGCCGCTTGGCGGCATTCAAGGACAGGCTGCGGATATTAAGATACACGCAGAATGGATTATTAAAACACGTCAGAAACTGAATCAAATATACGTCGATCGTACGGGTCAGTCTCTTGATAAAATTGAGCGGGATACAGACCGCGACTTTTTCATGAGCGCTGACGAAGCTAAGACGTACGGCATTATTGACCAGGTGCTCAGTAGACCGATCAATTCCTAAAGGGGTGGTTTCATGTTTAAATTTAACGATGAGAAAGGGCAACTGAAATGCTCTTTTTGCGGTAAATCTCAGGAACAGGTACGTAAGCTGGTCGCTGGACCAGGCGTGTACATTTGTGATGAATGTATCGAACTTTGCACCGAAATCGTTGAGGAAGAACTCGGTCATGATGAAGAAGTAGACCTCAAAGATATTCCTAAACCGAAAGAAATTCGTAATATCCTGGATCAATATGTTATTGGTCAGGAACAAGCGAAGAAGTCATTGTCTGTTGCAGTGTATAATCACTACAAACGGATCAACACACAAAGCAAGATTGAAGATGTTGAGTTGTCGAAGAGTAACATTTTGCTGTTAGGACCTACGGGTTCTGGTAAAACGTTGCTTGCGCAAACGATGGCAAAAATTCTGAATGTACCTTTTGCTATTGCTGATGCTACTTCATTAACGGAAGCGGGTTATGTAGGTGAGGATGTAGAAAACATTCTGCTGAAGCTGATTCAAGCTGCTGATTATGATGTGGAAAAAGCAGAGCGTGGCATTATTTATATCGATGAGATTGATAAAGTAGCGCGTAAATCCGAAAACCCATCCATTACTCGTGATGTATCGGGTGAAGGTGTACAACAGGCACTCTTGAAAATTCTTGAAGGAACTGTGGCTTCTGTACCACCACAAGGTGGTCGTAAACACCCTCATCAAGAATTTATCCAGATCGATACAACGAATATCCTGTTCATTTGCGGCGGTGCCTTTGATGGTCTGGAGCAAATGATCAAACGTCGGATCGGTAAAAAAGTCATTGGTTTCAACACCGTTGCTGAGCAACAAGATCTGAAACCAGGTGAATATCTGG
This sequence comes from Paenibacillus sp. FSL K6-1318, assembly GCF_037976905.1. Lineage (NCBI taxonomy): Bacteria > Bacillati > Bacillota > Bacilli > Caryophanales > Paenibacillaceae > Paenibacillus > Paenibacillus sp. FSL K6-1318. The sequence continues at coordinate 5,287,017 of NZ_CP150270.1, read as the reverse complement.
GCATGGTATTGCCGGAAGACTTGTTGAAATTCGGTCTGATTCCGGAATTTGTAGGCCGTCTGCCAGTCATCTCCACGTTGGAGCCACTGGATGAAGATACGTTGGTACGGATTCTTTCCGAACCGAAAAACGCGCTTACCAAACAGTACCAAAAACTGCTTGAGCTGGACAATGTGAATCTGGTATTTGAACCAGCTGCATTGCTCGCGATTGCAAAAGAAGCAATCAAACGTAATACAGGTGCACGTGGTTTGCGTGCCATCATTGAAGGCATCATGCTTGAAATCATGTATGAAGTGCCTTCACGTGAAGATGTTACGAACTGTGTCATTACCGAAGAAGTCGTTGAGAAAAGAGTCGTGCCTGAACTAAGCCAATCGAAGGACGATAAGCAGGAAGAAAGCGCCTAATTAGAGCCTGAAACCTGTTCAACTCTGAAATATAGACTTGTCAGTTCTCCACTTTGGCAGAAGGCGAATTCATGTCTCTGTCAGGGTGGAGCTTTGACGTTGTGGGGAGAGAAATCACTCATGTATTTAAGACAAGATACACGTCCCGTGAAAGTGGGAAACGTAACGATCGGTGGCAGTAATGAAGTCATTATTCAAAGTATGTGTACAACCAAAACGGCAGACGTTGAGGCAACGGTTGCAGAGATTTTGCGACTGGAAGAAGCCGGCTGTCAAGTGGTACGTGTAACGGTGAATAATGAGGAAGCTGCTGCAGCTATCAAGGAAATCAAAAAACGCATTAACATACCGCTCGTAGCAGATATTCATTTCAACTATAAGCTGGCATTGCTTGCAATTGAGAACGGCATTGATAAAGTGCGGATCAATCCAGGTAATATTGGTAAACGTGCTAAAGTCGAAGAAGTAGTTAAGGCTTGTAAAGACCGCGGTATTCCAATTCGGATCGGGGTAAATGCAGGTTCACTTGAAAACCATCTGCTTGAGAAGTACGGGTATCCTACAGCTGATGCTATGGTAGAAAGTGCATTGTATCACATTGGTATCTTGGAAGAACTGGATTTCCATGATATTATCGTGTCCCTCAAAGCATCGGATGTGCCGATGGCGATTGAAGCCTATACCAAAGCAGCTCAAATTATTCCGTATCCGTTGCATCTCGGGATTACCGAAGCAGGTACACTCTTCTCCGGTACGATCAAAAGCTCTGCAGGTATGGGAGCCTTGCTGTCCATGGGGATTGGTTCAACGATGCGGATCTCGCTCAGCGCGGACCCGGTGGAAGAAATTAAGGTTGCTCGTGATTTGCTCAAAACCTTTGGACTCATTACGAATGCAGCTACATTGATCTCCTGCCCGACGTGTGGACGTTTGGACATCGATCTGTTCTCCATTGCCAACGAAGTGGAAGAGTATATCTCCAAACTTAAGGTGCCGATTAAAGTATCGGTGCTGGGTTGCGCAGTTAATGGTCCAGGTGAAGCCAAAGAAGCGGATATCGGCATTGCCGGTGCTCGTGGAGAAGGTCTCTTGTTCCGCCATGGTAAGATGATTCGTAAAGTGCCTGAAGAAATCATGGTTGAGGAATTGAAAAAAGAGATCGACAAAATCGTCGAAGCCTATGAAGAGACAGGTGTTATTCCTGGTCGTTCGCACTGATTGATTCATATCTAGTTTTCGTAACAGCCCGCCAGCGATGGTGGGCTTTTTATTTTCTAGCATACAAATTCCGCATCGCCCGTTTACGTCGCGTTGAAAAGGCTATACTACCAAGTATTAGCATGATCTCATATGAGAATAGCGACAAAATAGGAGGATGTGAAGACATGGAATTTGGTATGGTCATCATGTTGATTCAGTTATTTTTTGGAGTGGTGATTGGTTTGTATTTCTGGAACCTGCTACGTGGCCAGAAAACGAACCGCAGTGCCGTTGAGCGAGAATCGCGCAAGGAACTGGAGAAGCTGCGCAAGCTGCGTTCAATCTCACTCACCAAGCCGTTGTCGGAGAAGACGCGTCCAGCTACCATTAACGATATTGTTGGGCAAAAAGACGGGCTGCGTGCCCTTAAAGCTGCATTATGCAGTGCGAATCCGCAACATGTTATTATTTATGGCCCTCCCGGAGTCGGGAAGACAGCTGCCGCAAGGGTTGTGTTGGAAGAGGCCAAGAAGAATCCATCTTCTCCTTTCAAGCCAGACGCGAAATTCACGGAGCTGGATGCAACAACAGCCCGTTTTGATGAGCGTGGTATTGCGGACCCCTTAATTGGTTCGGTCCACGATCCGATATATCAGGGAGCAGGAGCCATGGGCGTTGCAGGTATTCCTCAACCGAAACCGGGCGCTGTCACGAAAGCGCATGGGGGAATGCTTTTTATTGATGAAATTGGTGAATTGCATTCGATTCAGATGAATAAGCTGTTGAAAGTGCTGGAGGATCGCAAGGTGTTTTTGGAGAGTGCGTACTATAACTCGGAAGACACGCATACTCCTGCTTATATCCACGATATTTTTCAAAATGGCCTGCCGGCCGATTTTCGCCTTGTTGGAGCAACGACACGTTCGCCTCATGAACTGCCACCAGCTTTACGTTCCCGCTGCATGGAAGTCTACTTCCGTCCTTTATTGCCTGAGGAGATCGGGCGAATTGCAGAAGACGCTGTGCAGAAAATTGGGTTCAGTCCATGTCCGGATGCCGTTGATGTGGTCAAGCGATATGCAACCAATGGACGTGAAGCGGTCAATATCATCCAGCTCGCTGCTGGGCTTGCGCTAACAGAGAAACGTGAGACACTCCAGGCGTCCGATGTGGAGTGGGTGGCTGGTAGCAGCCAGATTCAGCCGCGGCCTGATCGCAAGGTCCCTTCACAGCCGCAGGTGGGGTTTGTTAACGGCTTGGCGGTATACGGACCGAATATGGGAACCATTTTGGAAATCGAAGTGTCTGCTGTTCCGGCTCTCAAAGATCAAGGCCGAATCAACATTACAGGGGTTGTGGATGAAGAAGAGATTGGAGGCGGTTCACGTACACTCCGGCGAAAAAGTATGGCTAAAGGCTCGGTTGAAAATGTGTTAACCGTATTAAAAGCCATGGGTATTCGTCCGAATGATTACGATTTACACGTGAATTTCCCGGGCGGAACGCCTATTGATGGTCCATCCGCCGGGATTGCCATGGCGACTGCCATTACATCAGCCATTCAGGGACGCCCTGTGGATCATGAGACAGCGATGACTGGCGAGATCAGTATCCATGGTCGGGTGAAGCCCATTGGTGGCGTACTGGCCAAGGTGGAGGCTGCTTTTCAGGCAGGAGCGAAGACCGTTATTATTCCGGCGGAGAACTGGCAGTCCATTTTTGAGAATCTGGAGGGCTTGCGCGTTATTCCGGTAGATACGGTACAGGACGTATTCCGTGAAGTGTTCGCCTGGGTTCCGGAATCGCAACAGATGGAACAAACGAAGCTCGCAGATGAGGCGATTGCACCTGCAACGGAGATTTTTCCACCGGCATCTGCTTCCTATTTGCGTGCTGACGTGCCTCGCCCAGGACAGGTTACAGATTCGGGAAGCTGCTAAGCGCTTCCCTTCATTGGTTTTTTATGTGAACATTTGATAGAATAATGAATGACTACAACCTGAGAGCCATTGGAGGTGCGAAAGCGATGGGACCGAGCAAAGCGAAAGGTCGTCGTTTTCCTTTACTGCCTTTAAGAGGACTTCTCGTCTACCCGAGTATGGTACTGCATCTCGATGTGGGCCGGGAGAAATCGGTCAAGGCTTTAGAAAAAGCGATGGTAGAAGAACATTTGATTCTCCTATGTTCCCAAGCCGAAGTAAATATTGAGGAACCAACACAAGAGGACATTTTCAGAATCGGAACCGTGGCCAAGGTCAGACAGATGCTGAAGCTTCCGAACGGTACGATTCGTGTACTCGTGGAAGGCTTGGAACGGGCTGAAATTATTGAATATACGGACAACGAGGAATATTACGAAGTGCTGGCACAAGAACTGCCTGAAGAGGAGAACACTCATCCGGAGACGGATGCCTTGATGCGTACCGTTCTGAACCAGTTCGAGAATTATATTAATCTGTCCAAAAAAGTGACACCCGAGACACTTGCAGCAGTGTCCGACATCGAAGAACCGGGGCGCCTGGCCGATGTCATCACAAGTCACCTGTCCTTGAAGATCAAGGATAAACAGGAAATTCTGGAGACCATCGACGTTCGGGAACGTCTGGAGAAATTGCTGGACATCCTGAACAACGAACGTGAAGTTCTGGAGCTTGAACGTAAGATCAGCCAACGTGTGAAGAAACAGATGGAGAAAACGCAGAAGGAATATTATTTGCGCGAGCAGATGAAAGCGATCCAGAAAGAACTGGGTGAAAAAGAAGGCCGTGCGGGTGAGGTCGAGGAACTTCGCACTCAGATGGAAGAACTCGGCTTGCCGGACAAGGTGAAAGAAAAGGTCGAGAAAGAAATTGATCGACTGGAGAAAATGCCTGCAAGTTCAGCCGAGGGTGGAGTGATTCGCAACTACGTGGATTGGCTGCTTGGCCTTCCTTGGAGTCAGATGACAGCAGATGATCTGGATATCCAAAAAGCCGAGGATGTGCTCAATGCGGATCATTACGGATTGGAAAAGCCCAAAGAGCGTGTGCTTGAATATCTGGCTGTCCAGAAGCTCGTCAAGAAGCTCAAAGGGCCGATTCTCTGTCTGGTTGGACCTCCAGGGGTCGGTAAAACATCACTTGCCCGTTCGATCGCGAGATCGCTAGGTCGGGAGTTTGTAAGAATATCTCTTGGTGGCGTGCGGGATGAAGCGGAGATTCGTGGTCACCGACGTACCTATGTAGGCGCCATGCCTGGGCGTATCATCCAGGGGATGAAAACGGCAGGTTCACTCAATCCGGTATTCCTGCTGGACGAGATTGATAAGATGGCTTCAGACTTCCGCGGAGATCCTTCCGCAGCACTGCTTGAAGTGCTTGATCCGGAACAAAATAATACGTTTAGTGATCACTTTGTAGAATTGCCGTTTGACTTATCCAACGTTATGTTTATAACAACTGCCAACACCGTACACAACATTCCGCGTCCTTTGCTGGATCGGATGGAAATGCTCAACATCCCTGGTTACACGGAGCTGGAGAAGCTGCAAATTGCGAAAAACTATTTGCTGCCCAAACAGAAGCAGGACCATGGTCTGGAAGAAGAGCAACTGGAGATCCCGGATGACGCGCTGTTGCGTGTAATTCGTGAATATACACGGGAGTCCGGTGTACGGAATCTGGAACAGCAGATGGCTTCGTTGTGCCGGAAAGCGGCCAAGAACATCGTATCCGGTGTGGAAGGTCAGATCAACATCACATCAGATGCGGTCAAAGACTACCTTGGACCTGGCAAGTTCCGTTATGGCATGGCCGAGCTGGAAGATCAGATTGGTACCGTAACCGGTCTCGCATGGACTGAAGTGGGTGGAGATACTCTTGTCATTGAAGTGACTGTCGTACCTGGAACAGGTAAATTGACCCTCACAGGTAAACTGGGGGATGTCATGAAGGAATCGGCTCAAGCCGCATTCAGCTACACCCGTTCCAAAGCTACGCAGCTCGGGATTGCACCAGACTTCCATGAGAAGAACGATATCCACATCCACGTTCCGGAAGGAGCGATTCCGAAGGATGGCCCATCTGCGGGGATTACGATGGCAACAGCGTTAATCTCAGCCTTGACGAACAAACATGTTTCGAAGGATATCGCCATGACTGGTGAAATCACGTTGCGTGGGCGTGTACTGCCGATTGGTGGTCTGAAAGAAAAATCACTGGCAGCGCATCGTGCCGGCTATAAAAAAATATTATTGCCTAAGGATAACGAACGGGACCTGCGTGACATTCCAGACAGCATCAAGGAAGATGTGGAATTTGTCCCAGTAGCCCATATGGATCAGGTGCTGCAGCATGCACTTGTTGAGCAGGCAGGAATTCACCTGTAATCCACATATCCGAAAGGTTCGTATGAAGAGTAGACCGTTCTGCGGAGGCTTCGGCGTCCGCTGGAACGGTTTTTTTGGTATGATAGAACAATCCATGGCATAATACCATCAACAGGTTATGCTTAGCACAGCGTTCAAGAGAGGAAAGATACAATATGAAAGTAAATCAATCTGAATTTATTATCAGTGCCGTTCGGCCTGAACAATACCCTGAGGACGGTCTGCCAGAGATTGCTTTGGCGGGACGCTCCAATGTGGGGAAATCTTCCCTAATCAACCGTTTGATCAATCGTAAAAATCTGGCTCGGACAAGCTCAACACCGGGTAAGACGCAGCAACTGAACTATTATAAAATTAATCAGGATCTCTACTTCGTCGATTTCCCAGGGTATGGCTACGCCAAAGTTTCTAAAGAGCAGCGTTTTGCCTGGGGTAAAATGATGGAGAAATACTTGCTCGGACGTGAGGAATTGAAACTGGTTATGCAGATGGTGGATATGAGACATGAGCCATCCAAGGATGACAAGATGATGAATGAATGGCTTCGTCATAACGGACTGCCTTTGGTTGTAGTCGCAACCAAGATGGACAAGATTCCAAAAACACGCAGAGCCAAACATATCAAAGTCATCAAGGAATCACTGGGTCTTCGCTCAGGGGATTTGTTTGTACCGTTCTCATCCGAAGAGGGATTGGGAAAAGAAGAGTTATGGGACATCATTACCCGCCATGCCCGCATAGATAAGTATGCACCAGAAGTACTGGATGCAGAGAATGCTTCTGAAGAGAAAGAAACCAACGGAATTAACGGATAACCGAGATATCATACCGTTTGAGTGCAGGAAAGTGAGCATGCTAAGTGAATCGTTGATAAGATCAAGATTGATCCGATTTTTTATGGAATTTCGTGAGAATTCATCATGTGGGTCTGGAGCGAATTAGCGTTATGGTAGTGTATAATGAGCATAGGTGCATATTGCCAACAGTACCAAAATACCGGTCTTGCCGGCCTGAAGAATTTTGAGATGACTGCTACATGTGCAGGAAGGCAAAACAATCGGGAAAGAATTGAGGGATTTGTATGGCTCAGCGGTTAGCCACAGAGTACGTCAAGGCCACTATCAAATTGTCAGAACCCCAGATGCATCAGTTTTTGCGCATGACAGAAGACGGCAGACTCCATCATCGGGTGAAGGTGTTGGACAATGGGTGTCAGGAGGTTGTGCTGGGGGATGTCAGTGGAGAAGAAGTTCATTTCCCTTTTGACCGCATAGAAGGGTTTTATATCTGTGAGTTATCTTGCCGCCTGGTGAATCTGCATCTGACTAACGTTGTCCGGAAGCTCTTTATGACTTTTAAGGGTGACGGGGTCGTTCATCGGATCTATAAAGGGTTCACCATGACGTATGTGTATGCTCAAGGCACTGTCCGTAAAATTGTGGAGAAGACCGGGGAGAACACCCGAGTGATCTATGAATACAAAAATACGTTGCTTGAATTGCAACATCTGTTCCAGGCCAGAGATGTAGAACGCGAAATCAACCGTGTGTATGCGGAGATTGATTCACTGCTGGACACTAGAAAAGATGCGACTGCTGATCAGCTCCATCAAATTGATGAGACCCTTGCACGTTATCAAAAACGGTTGTTTGAGCTTGAGGCTTATTAACCCGAAAGTGTATGCTTATACACGTATATGAATGTAATGAGATCCCCTTGTTTCTTCCGGGTAGTGGCACTCGCCAATGTGGAGGTTGCAGGGGATTTTTTGATGAGAGATCGAATATTCCGAATTGAACATATTTATTTTACAATCTTCTGGAAAAGGGTTGATTTCACTCTGATTCAATGTTATTTTTAATCTCGATCCATCCCATAACATCCCAAATTTTAATAGTCATGGAATAATTCCATGGCTATTTGTTTTAAATATCCGAATCGTTATGAATATTCATATTAAGCACTTTTTAACGCATAACGGTGAACTTTGGTGAGACACTACAATAAATGACAGTGCATATGATGATGAACATGGTGATTTCATAAACATTTCATAAAAATGACCCGGTCACGGCTATGATGTGTGATATAATTAACCATGTCAATCATAAATGGATAGACATATGCAGTAAGCACTTTGATTGGAAATTTATTAGGCAGGTGAACTTGCAATGCACATCGTTGTCGTTGGTTTGAATTATCGCACGGCGCCTGTAGAGGTTAGGGAACGATTCACATTTGCAGAAAAGGACTTGTCTGAAGCGCTGCAGCAGCTCAAGCTGACCAAGAGTGTATTGGAAGGTGTAATCGTGGCCACATGTAACCGTACCGAGTTGTATGTTGTGGTAGACCGTCTTCACATGTGTGGTTATTTTATTCGAACATTCATGGAACAATGGTTTAATGTACCACGGGAAGAATTTACGCAACACTTATATATATATGAAGATGATCAAGCCATGCGCCATTTGTTCCGTGTGATCTGCGGACTAGACTCCATGGTCATTGGTGAGACTCAGATTCTTGGACAGGTGAAACAGGCTTTTCTTAAAGCTCAGGAAGAGAAATCAACAGGTACTTGGTTTAATATGCTGTTCAAACAGGCAGTTACGTTGGGCAAACGGGCACATTCGGAGACTTCCATCGGGGAGAGCGCCGTATCCGTCAGTTATGCTGCTGTTGAGCTGGGCAAGCGGATCTTTGGCATGTTCACAGACAAGAAGGTACTGATTTTGGGTGCCGGCAAGATGAGTGAACTGACCGTGAAACATCTCTATGCCAACGGAGCATCCGAAGTCATCGTGGCAAATCGTACGCTCGCAAGAGCCGAAGAGTTGGCAGCCAAGTTCCGGGGAACACCTTGTACCATGGAACAGGCATTAGAGCGACTTAATGAAGTTGACATTGTGATTAGTTCCACTGGGGCTGAACGTTATGTCATGGATGCAGCAGTGGTACGGGAGAGTATGAAGCGTCGTCAATCACGCCCATTGTTCCTGATTGATATTGCAGTTCCGCGCGATATTGATCCGGCGATTGCTGAATTATCCAACGTCTTCCTCTACGATATTGATGATCTGGAAGGAATCGTGGAGAGCAACCTGGAGATGCGCAAGGTGGAAGCTGCCAAGATCGAGAGAATGATTGAGCTTGAGATGGAGGATTATTACCATTGGCTCAAAACGTTGGGCGTTCGTCCCGTCATTCGTGCTTTGCAGGAAAAAGGTGTCTCCATTCATGAAGAAACGATGGATAGCTTGTTCAATAAACTGCCTGAGCTCGATGAACATCAACGTAAAGTCATTCGTCGTTTGACCAAGAGTATTGTGAATCAAATGACAACAGATCCGATTAACCGGATCAAAGAAATGGCAGGTACGAAGCAAGGTGATGAAGCTCTGCGCATGTTTACTCAGATTTTTGCTCTGGAAGATGCAGTAGAGACGGCTGCTGAAAAAGTAAATCAGAGTGATGCCACGGCTCTGGGCAAACCAGCCGCTCACCTTAACGAAAACCGGCAAGACCCCGTGCCGGCTTATGCTCCGGCAGGCGTATAAGGCGGGTGGGCAGCTTGACCCTTGCTGAACAAGTCTATGAAGCTCTAATTTATATGTATGCCCTGAGCCTACTGTTCTATTTCTCGGACTGCATTCGACGTAATGCGGGGGCGAAGCGGACAGGCACAGGGTTTCTTGTTGTTGTTTGGGGGCTACAGGTAACACATGTCATATTGCGTATGTGGACCGAAGGCCATTTCCCAATCTATACGACCTTTGATTTTTTGTTTATTTTTTCATTCAGTATCGTGCTGATGTCTCTTGCCATGACTCGCATCCAGCGTTCTGAATTTGTGATTCTGTTGCTGAATGTTGTTGGTTTTTCCGTAACTGTATTGAACCGACTCTGGTTCACGGCTGGAGAGATATCACTGCACAATTGGCAAACTGTACATGGATTACTTATTATGCATATTACCTTGGCAAATCTCGGTTTTGCGGCGTTAACCGTTGGTACGGTATTTGCCTTGTTATATCTGTTCCTGCATCACAAGCTGAAGAAAAAAAAGTGGAATGATACGATGCGGCGGATGCCGAGTCTGGAAGTGATCGGCAAATACATGGATGGTGCTACTTTGATCGGTACACCGCTCCTTGGTGTTTCTGTGATGCTTGCCATATTATCCATTGTGGCGGAAACACGCTGGACACTGCTTTTGGATCTCAAAGTTATTGCGACAGGTCTTGCTATAGCCATCTATGTGGGTTACTTCGTATCCAAGAGAAGGAAACAGTTCTCAACGATTATTATGGCAAGATGGACACTGATCGGATACGGATTTGTCATTATGAGTTTTTTATCCAATGCGTATTCAGCGTTTCATCGTTGGACGGGAGAGTGAAGGGGATGGACCGCTATACGCCGATATTTGTGAATACTTCAGGCAAGAAGTGCTGCGTGGTTGGTGGTGGACGTGTTGCCGAACGTAAAATAAAGGGATTGCTGCATGCCGAGGCACAGATTACGGTCATTAGTCCGGAGCTTACTCCCGTATTAAAACAACTTCATCATGAATCCCGAATTCAATGGATAGACCGGTCCTACCGCAATGGAGATTTGCGGGGGGCCTTTCTCGTATATGCAGCGACTGACTGTTCAGAGGTCAATTCAACTGTGGTTCGGGAGGCTGAGGCCGCGGGCATACTGGTGAATGATGCGATGTCTTCCGAGCACAGCAACTTTATTACGCCAAGCGTGGTAAGGCGTGGGAGATTAAGCATAGCGATATCCACAGCAGGAGCGGGGCCGGCAGCCGCCGCCGAGATACGTGCTACACTTGAACAACAGTTCGGTGATGAGTATGAGACGTATCTGGAGTTTTTGCACCAGATGAGGACTGAAGTGAAGTCACGCGTATCGTCTCCGAGTCTCAGAAGCACGTTGCTCCGACAATTAACTGAAATGAACATATTAGAAGATATTCGTACAGGCCATTTCCGATGGTGGACCGAAGAAGAAATCGGAGATTGGATATCCCGTAATCAGGAGGAAGTGTAGATATGCGTACAATTAAAGTTGGTAGTAGACAGAGCGCGCTTGCGTTAACCCAGACAGGTCATGTCATTCAGGATTTACGCGACATTTGTGAGCGGGAAGGATTAGCTTTTGACTTTGAAGTACATAAGATTGTTACGAAGGGAGATCTCATTCTGGATGTAACGTTGTCAAAAGTGGGAGGCAAAGGTTTGTTCGTCAAAGAGATTGAACAGGCGATGCTTGATCATACCATTGATATGGCCGTGCACAGTATGAAGGATATGCCTTCCGAGTTACCCGAAGGTTTAATTAATGGTGCTGTTCCCCGGCGTGCAGATCCACGGGATGCGCTGATTTCCAATGGTGGACTTACTCTCGATCAATTGCCAGAAGGAGCGAGAGTCGGCACAAGCAGTCTGCGCCGATCCAGTCAATTGAAGGCCTATCGCCCAGATTTACAATTGGAATCGCTTCGCGGCAATATTGATTCCCGTCTGCGGAAGCTGGAGACTGAAGGACTCGACGCAATTATTTTGGCTGCGGCAGGATTGTATCGAATGGGCTGGGAAGACCGGATTACCGAGTACTTGACCGAAACAGCTTGTCTTCCGGCCGTGGGTCAGGGCGCGCTTGGTATCGAATGTCGTGAAGACGATGAGGAGCTATTGCACTTGTTGCAGCTGTATAACGATCCGGAGACAGCATTTCCTGTACAGGCGGAACGCCGTTTTCTCAGTGTACTCAATGGGGGCTGTCAGGTTCCAATTGGTGCTCATGCGGTATGGCTGCCTCAGGAAGATGCGGATTCCCTGAATGGAGAAAACACGTTACAATTAACAGGTATGGTTGGCACGCCAGATGGTGGACTGATTCTTAAGGAAGCTCTGACTGGCAAAGATCCAGTTCGTCTGGGAGAAGAAGTGGCTTGGAGATTGATTGAACGGGGAGCAGAGCAGATACTGGCAGAAGTTAGGGGATGAAGACATGGTGGGAAAGGTCTTTTTGGTAGGAGCAGGTCCTGGGGATGCGAAGCTAATTACGGTAAAAGGATGGGAATCCATCGGTAAAGCCGATGCTGTAGTCTATGATCGTTTGGCAAGTCCGAGATTGTTAAAACAGATGAAACCCGGTGCGGTCAAGATTTACGTGGGCAAGCGCCCCGATCGGCATACGATGAAACAGGAAGAGATCAATCAACTGTTGGTTGATCTGGCTCTGGAAGGTAAGGTTGTAGTTCGGCTTAAGGGTGGCGATCCAACTATCTTTGGACGCGTGGGCGAAGAAGCGGATTTACTGCACAAAAACGGAATTCCGTTTGAGATTGTACCTGGAGTTACAGCTGCAATAAGTGTACCTGCATATGCCGGAATTCCTGTGACTCACCGTGACTATGCGTCCTCTATCTCTATCATTACGGGGCATGAGAGTCCGGACAAGCTTGATCGCAGCATCCATTGGGATAAAGTGACGAATGCAACGGGCACACTTGTATTTATGATGGGGGTTGCCAAAATTGGATATATCAGCGAACAATTGATTCGTCATGGTCGTCCAGCGCAAACACCAGTAGCTCTAATTCGTTGGGGAACACGAGCGGAACAGGATACCATTACAGGTACCCTTGAAGATATAGAGGCGAAAGTGATCGCAGCCAATTTCCAACCGCCAGCTGTTATTGTGGTGGGGGATGTCGTGAATCAACGGGAACAATTGAAATGGGCAGAAGCGCTTCCGCTGTTTGGCAAACGAATTCTGGTGACACGTGCTCGCAGTCAGGCGAGTGAACTGGTGAATCGTATTGAGGAACTCGGCGGCGAACCGTATGAGTTTCCGGTCATTGAGACCGTTATGCCGTCCAGTGAATCTGCGCAGCAAAGTGTCAAAGACGCCCTCAGTGCTTTAAATACGTATGACTGGGTGTTTTTCACAAGTGTGAACGGGGTGGAGTTTTTCTTCCGTCATCTGGAACAGGAAGGCAAAGACATTCGTTCGATTCATCAAGCGAGAATTGCTGCCGTAGGACCTTCTACAGCAGATGCTTTGCGCAAACATGGCATCGTTGCAGAGGTTGTCAAAGGTCCTTTCCAGGCCGAAGGCATGCTTGAGGCTTTTGAAAGTGAACTGAAGGAAGGTCAGAAAGTATTGCTTCCGCACGGCGATCTTGCCCGTACGTGGTTACGTGACCAGTTGAGAGAACGAGGACTTCAAGTCACTGAAGCTATAATTTATGATACGATTCTTGCTGGTGAGGATGATGACGAACTGCTTAAGCTGCTTGAAGAAGGGGGTATTCACGCGGTGACCTTTACAAGTTCATCGACGGTTACCAACTTCATGAACATGTTGAAACGGATGGGATTGCAGGATCCACTGCCTTTATTGAAAAATGTGGAGGTTGCTTGTATCGGACCTGTTACAGCGAAGACGGCAGAGGCCGCTGGACTACATGTTACACTGATGGCAGAGGAAGCAACGATGGATAGCCTGATCACCGTTCTTTGCGACTGGAAACGGACAGGCACCAAAGAAGGCGTCCTTCGGAATTAATACACATGGGAATCAATTTCATAATACCTTTAGCTGCTTCAATCAAGGCTAGATATAGATCAAAACGCTTCAATTTGTCTATATTTAGTTACGAAATCGAGTTATGAAATTGATCCATGTAATAAGTCAACATATGAAGCGTGCTGAAATCGATAGGATACCAGTGCGCTTCCCTTTTTGCTCTATTTAACTTTCAGGGAGGTTTTACACATATGAGTTTTCCTATTGTACGGCATCGCCGTTTACGCCAATCCACAGGTATTCGCAATATGGTCAGAGAGACCCATCTCACCGTAGATGATTTTATTCAACCGATCTATGTGACGTATGGAGAAAATGTAAAATCCGAAATCAAGTCGATGCCTGGCGTGTTCCGCTTCTCGTTGGATCGTCTACAGGAGGAAGTAACGGAAATTGCCGAGCTTGGAATTCCAGCGGTGCTATTGTTTGGTATTCCGGAGACGAAGGACAGTGTGGGTTCATCTGGTTTTGCTGAAGATGGCATTGTGCAGGAAGCGACGAGATTGATCAAATCCTGGTATCCAGAGCTGCTGGTTGTTGCAGATACATGTTTGTGTGAATTCACGGATCACGGTCACTGTGGTATGGTACACACCGTGGAAATTGACGGTCACATCTGCGGTGATGTGCTAAATGACGAATCACTGGATCTGCTCGTGCAAACAGCGGTGTCCCAAGCCAAAGCAGGAGCGGACATTATTGCACCATCCAACATGATGGATGGATTTGTACAAGCGATCCGTGCCGGGCTGGATGAGAATGGATTCAGTCACATTCCGATCATGTCCTATTCTGTAAAATATGCTTCCGCATTCTATGGCCCATTCCGCGAGGCTGCAGATTCAACGCCGCAATTCGGGGATCGCAAGTCGTATCAGATGGACCCAGCCAATGCACGTGAAGCTTTGCGCGAAGCCGAAACGGATGTGCTCGAAGGAGCGGACATGTTGATGGTAAAACCATCCCTTTCGTATCTGGATGTCATGCGCACCATTAAGGATCAATTCGATCTTCCGCTTGTTGCCTATAATGTAAGTGGCGAGTATGCCATGGTGAAGGCAGCGGCGATTCAAGGCTGGATCGATGAGAAGAAAGTCGCGATGGAAATTCTGCTCAGTATGAAACGTGCAGGTGCAGATATGATTATTACGTATTACGGAAAAGATGCCTCCCGCTGGTTGGCTGAGAAATAAATTAGATTAAGGAGGATACTCATGACTGCACAACAAGGTAATCGTCGTAATGATGAGCGCTCACGCAGCGCATTTGAAGAAGCGAAGCAGTACATACCCGGGGGTGTGAACAGCCCTGTACGCGCATTCAAATCGGTGGGACTTACCCCGATCTATGCAGAGCGTGGCGAAGGGTCCAAAATCTACGATATTGATGGCAATGTTTTTATTGACTATGTGGGATCGTGGGGTCCACTCATCATGGGACATGCACATCCTGATGTTGTAGAAGCTTTGTGTGAGACAGCTCTGAAAGGAACAAGCTTTGGTGCGCCGACTTTGCTGGAGACCGAGATGGCGAAACTGGTCTGTGAGCGTGTACCTTCCATCGATATCGTACGGATGGTGAATTCCGGTACGGAAGCAACAATGAGTGCCATTCGACTGGCACGCGGGGTAACCGGACGCAGTAAAATTCTGAAGTTTGAAGGATCATATCATGGACATGCGGACAGCTTGTTGATCAAGGCGGGGTCAGGTGTTGCAACGCTGGGTCTGCCAGATAGTCCGGGCGTGCCTGAAGGCGTAGCTGTGAATACCATTACGGTACCTTATAACGATCTGGAGTCCGTGACGCTTGCTTTTGAACGTTATGGGGAAGAACTGGCAGCTGTTATTGTGGAACCTGTGGCGGGTAACATGGGCGTTGTACCTCCGGCTTCCGGTTTCCTTGAAGGCCTGCGCAGTTTGACGACGCAATATGGCAGCCTGCTTATTTTTGACGAAGTTATGACCGGTTTCCGCGTAGGATTGAACTGTGCTCAGGGACGGTTTGGGGTTACGCCTGACCTGACTTGTCTGGGTAAAGTTATCGGAGGCGGACTCCCGGTTGGTGCTTATGGTGGTCGCCGGGATCTGATGGAACAGATTGCTCCAACAGGACCGATCTATCAGGCAGGTACACTGAGCGGGAACCCGCTGGCTATGGCCGCAGGATATACGACGCTCAAATTGTTAACACCAGAGGTCTATGACCGTCTGGAGACACTGTCCGCACGTCTGCAAGCCGGCTTTGAGAAAAATGCAGCTGAGACGGGTGTTGCGATAACCATTAACCGTGTCGGTTCCATGGTTTGTCCATTCTTCAGTGCCGTTCCCGTAACCAATTATGATATTGCCAAAGAAAGCAATCTGGATCAATTCCGTCGTTATTTTGCGGCCATGATTGATCAAGGTGTGAGTGTTGCGCCTTCGCAATACGAAGGCATGTTTGTCTCTGGTGTGCACACGGAGCAGGATATTGACGATACAATCGAGGCGAACCGGAAGGCTCTTCAATCGCTATGACCATCAAAAGTTGGAAACGCCGCGGGGAATGGCTTGAGCTGATGCCAGGGAAAGCCGTAACAGGCAGTTCGGACAAACCGATGGCCGCAGAGCAGTGGCTATTGTCTGAGCTTCAGTTTCCGGAGAAACTGCTCCGTCAGCTTAAAGCAAACCGAGGAATACAACTCGCAGGGGACCGGCTTCGGCTGGCCCTTTTTGCGTCCCAGCCAATCGATGTTGAGCCACGCTGGGCTGAGGTGGATGTACTGTATGAGGATGATTTTTGTCTGGTTATGCACAAACCGGCAGGCATGAAACTGCATCCGGATGGAAGCCGTGCTGATCAGGCCATCACGCTGGATCACGCGGTCGCCTCGTATTATGAAATGAACGGAATTCAGGCGAGCGTACGCCATGTTCATCGACTGGATGAGGATACAACCGGGCCTGTCCTGTATGCCAAAAATGCTTTTGCCCTCGCCAAACTGGATGAAGCGATGCGCCGCAAAGAGATTGGTCGCCATTATGTAGCCATTGCTGGGGGACAATTATCCCCTGAACTCCACAAAATTGATGCTCCGATTGGCAAGGATAGACATCACAAACAGCGCAGACGTGTTTCGGAGGGTGGACAGGAAGCGGTTACCCATGTGGAAATCGGCGAAGTGTGGGAACGAGCGACCCTTGTACGATTAAAGCTGGATACAGGACGAACACACCAAATTCGCGTACATCTGAGTTATGTAGGACATCCGCTTATTGGTGACGAGTTGTATGGTGGGAGAAGGGATGTCATTGGGCGACAGGCACTTCACGGAGAGGTGCTTAAGTTTAGCCATCCGTTAACTGGAGCCGTGATTGAAGTGAATGATCCTTGGCCATCCGATTTCACACAATTGGCAGAGCGAGAGAGTTAATTTATTGATAGAAGGTTATTCTGTCATCGAAGTGGCTAGGTGCAACATTCTCTATTTCGCTTTAAATAGCAAGGTTTTTCAAAAGGTGGCATGCTCATCTCATTCAAGGCATATAGATGGGGTAACGAAGGATTTGGACCATGGATCAGTCCCATGAGAAGGATCATGGTGAACATATGCCGAAAGGAGGACGCCACCTTTGTTGAATCAACCTTATGGTTTGCGGTTCGATATTTATGAGCGCGTTCATTTGTCTGAGGGAGTCCCTGCAATTGAGGAATTGGAGGAAATTGAACTATACCCGCGCATTCAAGTCATAGGACAGGATGATCATGCCACGTTAAGAGGACATCTTTTACTTACAGGTGCGTACAGAGGAGAGAATGAGGCTTCAGAGGAGCTCAAACATTTCATTCCCGTGGAGATCACGGTGCCGCTGAACCGAGTCAGATCGATTGATGATATTTCCATCGAGATCGAAAATTTTGACGTGGATCTGTTATCCAATCGCAGTCTGAACATTACAGGCGTGTTATCACTGCGAGGCATCGAGGGTTTTCCGGTTGAGGAGCCTCAAGTATGGTCGGCAGATGAGTTTACAGTTGTTCACTCACCTGACATTCAGCAATCCAATCGTTCCGAGGAAGCAGAACAGCCCGCCATCGATCCCAATGCATTTGCACAAGAGTATCTGCTCCAGCGGAGTGAGGAAGAGAGACTTGCGAATGCAGCAGAACTTGCATACGGTGCCCCGGAATTCGCTAACTTGCAGGATTATGCGAATGCGTCTTCGGCCGAGCCACTTCAGTCCGAGGAGCAAAGTGCGGAGTACGCTAATGAAAACAGACAACCTGATGCAAACGAAGATCTTGCATCTCTGGCAGCGAATGGAGATGAATTGGCATCCCATGAGCAATACAGCGAACCTTCTCCCATCTCGTCATTTATGGCCGAGACCGCTGATCGGCTAGCTTCTTATCCTGAGTCGGAACCATTGCTGCCTCTGGAGGAAGAGTCTTCTGCATGGTCCGAGCCTTCTGTGGATGCATTGCCTGCAAACCTGAGAAGCTTAGATCAAGAAGCCTCTGAGGTGCCTGCACAATCATCTAATGAGTTGGCAGCACCAGATGTACCGGACGCACCGGATGTATGGCACTTCGAATCAGCCCGATCTGTACCTCAGCAGGAGAATCAGGCAGTTGCCGATGTTCCGGTTGAACCACAGGCGGAGAACTGGCAGGGGGTATTCGCTTCGTCCGAACCTGGCAACGCTGAGGAAGACCGGCCGTCTTTTGAAGCGACTGGGGTAGACGAGTTCGTGCAGAACGAAGCATTTGTTCCTGAACCTGTGGCTGAGACGGAAGACAAGCCGGAGCTGAAGGTTGCTTTTGGCAGCAAAAAAGAATCTGCACCACGGCAAGAGGAGGGCGTAGGTATCTCTTCCTTGTTATCCTCCGGCAGAGCGGCACGCGATGCTGAAGTGGAGCGAGGCGATGAGGTTCCTGCGGGTGTGGTACAGGAAGAAACGTATCCAGCTGATGATGTGGAATGGAAGAACCTGTTCCTGGGAACGATCGTGGACCAGACCCCATTCCGCAAGGTGAAACTTTGCATCGTTCAGCGAGAAGATACACTGGATGCCATTGCAGATCGATATCAATTGAGCACGAGGGAACTTCAGTTGTATAACCGATTATCTGAGCAGGTTGTGGAAGAAGGTCAGATATTGTACATCCCTTAATCCGCAGTTAAAACCTTCGTTATGGCCCGTGATCCCCTTGAGGATTGCGGGTTTTTGCATGATTCGTCCCAAACCTGCATTCCAGCGCTCTTTATCCGCTGTTGTCAGGTTGACTATCGCGCACGAGCAAGGTATGATGTGTGTAGGTTTTTTGAAGAACAACGTGGAACGGGAGTAGTAGACAGTATGACCTTTCAGAGAGTGGAATTGCAACGCTGTGAGATTCCGCAGGAACCAACTGATCGAAGTCGCCCGGGAGTTGCCTGTTTGAATACAAGGGATGAATGAGATGTATCATCATTTATTTCTGAGGTAGGATGGGCCGGTAGCAGCCGTTATCTGCTTGAAGTGTCACGTCATGTACAGAGGGTGAAGTCTATCTTGCTGTCGGCGTGAAACAAAGGTGGTACCGCGAAAGCTAACCTTTCGTCCTTTGATGGATGAAAGGTTTTTTTTGTTTTTTTGGCGAAGATGATGAAGTAACGGAGGAATGACACATGTCTGAGGAAAAAAAATCAGCTGCAACAGAAATGCCGACCACTTACGATCCTAAGGCGGCAGAGGACAAATGGTACTCCACCTGGATGGAGCGTGGATATTTCAAAGCCGGTCAACGTAAAGATGCCGAGCCGTATACAATTGTAATTCCACCCCCGAATGTGACCGGGATGCTGCACATCGGGCATGCGCTCGACTTTACTCTGCAGGATATACTAATCCGCACGAAACGGATGCAGGGCTATGATGCACTGTGGCTTCCGGGTTCCGACCATGCAGGTATTGCTACCCAAACCAAAGTGGAGCAGAAGCTGCGTGAAGAAGGTCTGACTCGTTATGATCTGGGACGCGAGAAGTTTCTGGAGAAGGTATGGGACTGGAAAGATCAGTATGCTACTACCATTCGTCAACAATGGGGCAAAATGGGACTGTCGCTTGACTACTCACGTGAACGTTTTACGCTGGATGAAGGTCTGTCCCAAGCGGTTCGCAAAGTATTTGTTCAACTGTATGAAAAAGGCCTTATTTACCGAGGCAAACGGATCATTAACTGGGACCCGGTGAACCGGACAGCGCTGTCTGATATTGAGGTTGAATATAAAGAGGTTCAGGGTCACTTGTACCATCTGCGTTACCCGCTTAAAGACGGAAGTGGCTACGTTACCGTGGCAACGACGCGTCCTGAAACAATGCTGGGCGATACCGCAGTTGCTGTTCATCCGAAGGATGAGCGCTATGCAGATATGATTGGTAAAGTACTTGTACTGCCTATCATCGGACGAGAAATTCCAATTATCGCTGATGATTATGTGGATAAAGAGTTCGGAAGTGGTGCAGTTAAAATTACGCCTGCGCATGATCCGAATGACTTTGAAGTCGGTCTTCGTCATGATCTGCCTCAAATTACGGTAATGGATGAGAGCGGCACAATGAATGCAGAGGCTGGCAAGTATCAGGGATTGGATCGCAGTGACTGCCGCAAGCAGATTGTTGCTGACTTGAAAGAGCAGGGCGTATTGATCAATATCGAGGATCACACGCATCAGGTTGGACACAGTGAGCGTACCGGAGCTGTTGTTGAGCCGTATCTGTCTACACAGTGGTTCGTTGAGATGAAGCCACTTGCAGAGAGAGCGATTAAGAAACAACAGAGCGGCGAAGGAGTTAATTTTGTTCCAGATCGTTTTGAGAAAACCTATCTGAACTGGATTGAGAACGTTCGTGACTGGTGTATTTCCCGTCAACTGTGGTGGGGACATCGTATTCCGGCCTGGTATGATGAGGAGACTGGTGAAATCATCGTATCTGCTGAAGATCCGACGACGCTGCCAGAGAATGCTGGGCGCAAGCTGAGACAGGACGAAGACGTACTCGATACGTGGTTCAGCTCCGGTTTATGGCCGTTCTCCACATTAGGCTGGCCGGAGGATACGGAAGATCTGCAACGTTATTATCCGACAAGTGTACTTGTGACAGGGTATGACATCATATATTTCTGGGTTGCACGTATGATTTTCACGGCATTGGAATTCACCGATGAGATTCCGTTCAAGGATGTGCTGATGCATGGTCTTGTTCGTGACGCCGATGGACGCAAAATGTCCAAATCACTGGGTAACGGTGTAGACCCGCTGGATGTAATTGAGAAATACGGCGCAGATGCAATGCGTTACATGATCTCAACCAGCAGCACGCCAGGTCAGGATCTGCGTTTCCGTTGGGAACGGGTGGAGCAGGCTCGTAACTTTGCCAACAAGATCTGGAATGCTTCGCGCTTTGCATTGATGAATCTGGAAGGATTCACCTATGAGGAACGTGACATTAGCGGAGAGCTTGGTACAGCGGATTATTGGATTTTGCACCGTCTGAACGAAACTTCCCGTGATATTACGCGTCTAATCGAAGCGTATGAATTTGGGGAAACGGGCCGTGTATTGTATAACTTTATCTGGGATGACCTGTGTGACTGGTATATTGAGTTTGCGAAACTGTCCTTCTATGGCGAAGATCCGGTTGCCAAGAAAAAAACGCAATCCGTGCTGGCTTATGTGCTCGATCAGACCATGCGCCTGATTCATCCGTTCATGCCATACATCTCCGAAGAGATCTGGCAGCATCTGCCGCATGAAGGCGAGACGATTACGCTGGCATCTTGGCCGGTTTATGATCCTGCTCTTGAGAACCCAGAGGCTGTTGCCGAGATGAACCTGCTCATGGATACCATTCGTGCAGTTCGGAACATTCGTGCAGAAGTGAATGTGCCGATGAGTAAAAAAATCGAATTGATGGTCAAAGCAAACAGTGCTGAGACGTCCAGCATCATTGAGCGTAACAGCCATTACATCAAACGTTTCTGTAATACGTCCGAGTTCGATAGCGGGTTGGATCTAAGCTCACCGGATAAGGCAATGACTGCGATCATTACGGGGGCAGAACTATACTTGCCGCTGGCAGGTCTTATTGATATCGAACAGGAAGTGGCTCGCCTGGAGAAAGAGTTGCAGAACCTTGAGGGCGAGGTACTCCGTGTGGAGAAAAAGCTGGCGAATGAAGGCTTTGTTGCTAAAGCTCCTGCCAAGGTTATTGAGGAAGAGCGCGCCAAGCAAGCAGATTATTCCGACAAACGGGATAAAGTGATTGCACGAATCAAGGAACTGAAAGGTTAATATATCTGGTCGGATGGAGAGCTAGTATGCCATCCGGCCGCTTTTTTCAATCAAACTCGGGACCGAAGGTGAATCAGATGACGGAATTAGACGGGACAGATGCAGCAGCTCCTTTACTTACGTATGACGAGGCCGTGGACTGGATCAATGGCCTTATTCCTTTTGGCATCCGACCTGGATTGGAACGAATCGAGGGTCTGATGTCCATGTTAGGCAATCCACACCAACGTCTCAAATTTATTCACGTCGCGGGAACGAACGGCAAAGGTTCGACTTGCGCTTTTTTGACGTCAGTGCTTCTTCAGGCTGGATACGATGTGGGCACCTTTACGTCGCCTTATATCACCAAGTTTACGAACCGTTTTCAATACAACGGTGAGGATATTCCCGAAGAGATTCTGCTTAAGCTCTCGAACCGGTTACGTCCACTGGTCATGGAAATGGCCTCCACTCCGCTTGGATCACCAACGATGTTTGAGGTGTCCACGGCTCTCGCGCTTCTGTATTATGCAGAAGAGTGCTACCCTGACGTTGTGGTATGGGAGACGGGGCTAGGGGGAAGGATGGACGTAACGAATATTGTTGCACCTGTTGTGTCCGTCATCACCAACATTGGTATGGATCACACGGATGTGCTGGGAGATACGATTGAGCTGATTGCTGGAGAAAAGGCAGGCATAATCAAGCCGGGAGTACCTGTGGTGACCTGCGCGACTCAACCCGAAGCTGTGAAGGTAATTCAGGATAAAGCACAGCAGCTTCAATCAACCGTGTATTTGGCTGGAGATCGTTTCTCTTATCATAGACTGGACAGCAATGAGAGCGGACAATCTTTTCATTTTACAGGACCGTTTCGTGACCTGGACGTTCGCATCCGCATGCAGGGCTCACACCAATGTGACAATGCAGCGGCTGCACTGATGGTGCTTGAATTGCTCAGACAATACATGGCGTTTATGCTGGATGACAACGATATTGCACTTGGACTGGAGAATGCCTTCTGGGCAGGGAGATTCGAAAAAGTCGTCGATGAACCCCGAATTGTGCTCGATGGAGCACATAATCCGGAGGGGGCTGAGTCACTGGCCAAGAGCATTATGGATGTATATCCTCACAACAAGTTAATTTTGATGATGGGTATGTTGGCGAATAAGCATCACGAAGCGTATTTGCAGCATATACTGCCACTAGTGGATACGCTGATCCTGACCGAGCCAGATTTCCGACGCAAAATGGATGCAGCCGAATTGCTGCAAATTGTCGAACGGGTACGTCCCGCCATTGCGAAGCAGGAGCTGGAAATCATCGTCGAGCCCGAATGGGCAAAGGCACTTGATCTATTGAAGTCACGGACGGAAGCGGAAGATCTGGGGGTGGTCTCCGGCACACTGTACCTGATTGCGGATGTGCGGGCAGCCCTTTTGCATCAAACCGATTCTGAAAAAGGTTGGTGAAAGTTTTGTTAAATACATCGGAACACGTTCATTTTATAGGGATTGGCGGCTATGGCATGAGTGCCATCGCAAGAGTTATGCTGGAAATGGGATACACCGTTACCGGATCGGATGTCGCTTCACAAGAGTTGACCGAGAAGTTGGCAGCCAAGGGAGCGAAAATATATATCGGACATACGGCAGAGCACGTCACTGGAGCAGACCTGGTTGTCTACTCTACGGCAGCGCCTGCGGATAATGTGGAACGGGTAGCAGCTGCTGAGCTGAATATTCCGATTCTGCATCGTTCACAGATGCTGGCACGTTTGTTGAACGAACGTAAAGGTGTGGCTGTAGCTGGAGCACATGGTAAAACAACCACTTCATCCATGATTGCACTTGTTATGGATAAATGTGATACAGACCCGACATATATCATTGGCGGAGAAATCATGAATGTGGGTACCAACGCGAAGGCCGGTCAAGGCGACTGGGTAGTCGCTGAGGCGGACGAGAGCGATGGTTCGTTTTTGCAGTACCATCCATGGCTCGGTATTGTAACCAATATTGAGGCAGATCATCTGGAGAATTACAACAGTGATTTTGAGGAGCTCAAAAAGGCTTATGTGCAGTTCTTGAGCCAGATTCGTCCGGAAGGAACAGCGATTGTATGTTCTGACGACGAGAATGTTCAAGCGATTTTGCCAGAACTCAAGTCACGGATTACAACCTATGGTATTGATCGTGCTGCGGATTATACGGCAACAAATATTGTACTGGGC
This sequence comes from Paenibacillus sp. FSL K6-1318, assembly GCF_037976905.1. Taxonomy (NCBI): domain Bacteria; kingdom Bacillati; phylum Bacillota; class Bacilli; order Caryophanales; family Paenibacillaceae; genus Paenibacillus; species Paenibacillus sp. FSL K6-1318. The sequence goes on along the minus strand of NZ_CP150270.1, from coordinate 5,262,904 downwards.
GATCGTCGGATATCCTTTACGATGAATCATCAGGGTGCTGCTATGGGCACGGTGGAGTTATCAGTGCCGGGTAAGCATAACGTTTATAATGCGATGGCTACTGTGATTACCTGTCTGGAAGCAGGCATTCCATTTGAGAAGATTGTGGCAGCTATCATCCAGTTCCACGGAGCCAAACGCAGATTCCAGGTATTGGGCGAGGTGCGTGATATGCTAATCATTGATGATTATGCTCATCACCCGACTGAGATTGAAGCTACGATTAGTGCCGCCAAAGCAACAGGCAAACGCATTATTGCGGTATTCCAGCCACAGCGTTATACGCGGACGTTCTTCCTGCTGGATGCGTTCAGTCGTGCTTTTGCGGAAGCGGATGAGGTGCTTATTACCGATATTTATTCTCCTGCGGGCGAAAAACAGATCGAAGGGGTAACCTCAGCCAGACTGGTTGAACTTATCGTTCAAAACAGTAATGCTTCTGCACGTTACCTCCCAACGAAAGAGGAAGTTGTGGCTGATCTGCAGCATCGTCTGCAGCCAGGAGATCTTGTGATTACCATGGGCGCAGGTGATATCTGGAAAGTCGGCGATACGCTTGCCAAAGGTTTGAAATAAAATCAATATAGAAACCGCCTGTCTTCGATATGAAGCAGGCGTTTTTTTTTTTTTTGCGTTATACGGAATGTATTCTCCCGTCTCTGCATATAGCTGATATAAATGGGACAAAGGAGAGGGTACGGGTGAGCAATGCAAGAATGACGTTTCGCTTCGGGGATCATGAGTCGGACAAGCCTGAAAACAAGGGGATATCCGCGTCCAGTCCATTGGTGACGTTGAGTGAAGATTTGCCGAACAATCAACCGCTAACGCCTAAGCGGATGGATACAACCCCGTCTTGGACGCCAGAGGATATCCCCGGAGACTGGGGAGAGACGGTGCTGACAAGCTCTACTGTACCTGAACCTGACGAGCGGGTGAGCCATGACTCGAACTTGAATTTGGATGAGGCCCATTATCTTGGGAACCGATCCGGTTACGGTTATGTTAATCATTCAGGAGATCCGGAAGAAGAGCGTCGCGATCTGTCCAATACGCATGATGATCAAGGCCATGACTGGCTTGCAGATTCAGAGAACTATTCCTATAAGCGTAATCGTCCCCCAAGGGGCTGGAAAATGATTGGTTCAGTTACCGGGGCACTCGTTACCGGAGCACTCTTTGGCATGGTTATTCTTTCATTTTTCAATAAAGAAGGAGCCGCGAAGCCAGGCGATCTTCTGCCCGTTAATCAGGCGGTTTCCACCGTGACGGGTCAGGAGGGGACTGCAGGTACAGAACAGCAACTTCAGACAGCGACGACTGGCAGCACGTATTATGCACTTCAATACGGTGTGTTCAGTTCCCCAGAACGAGCGGAGCAGGCCAAGCTTGAGTTGGCACAGGCAGGTATAGCCGCAGGTTCTGATCCTGAAGATGGCAATCGAGTATATGCAGGCATTTCGGCTGATCGTGAAGAGGCCAAGCTACTAAGCTCTAGGCTTAAAGCCCAGGGAGTCGAACTGTACGTCAAGGAGATCGTGAACCCTGAGGTCAATCCGGCTATATTTGGTGGCAAGCAAGAGGATGTACAGCTTTTCTTCACGAACAGTTCTGCATTGGTCGAACAATTGTCTACCTTGTCCATACAGCAGCTGGGACAGTCTGCTCCGGTAGCAGTCTCTGCAGAAGCGATGACTGCGATCCAGAATAAGCACCAGTCATGGTTGACCGGTTTGAATAGTCTTTCACCCGGCCTGACCTCAGAAGTACAACCTATTATTGGCGGCATGGAAAAATCGATGAACAGTGCAATAACGGCTATCGCGGAGTACAACAAAAACCCGGATGATGTACACATGTGGTCCGTGCAGTCCGATCTGATGGAATATGTACTGCAGCAGAAAAAATGGCTCGAAGCGATAAAGCAGTAACATGCTCTTTCCCATAACAACGCTTGGAAATACCTATCCGGCAAGGAACTGGAAATAGTTCCCCTTGCCGGATTTGTGTTTGTATTGACGTACAAAACCCCGTATAATAATGTGGGTGTCAAAAAATGGCGAGGGAAGATTACCGATGAAAAAAAACTTCGGCATGTTATTGCTGTTTCTGCTGCTCGGCTGGATGGCCGGAGCGTGGATCGCCAAGGCACTGCAGCCTGTAAAGGCAGTAGCCTTTCTTACGAAAGCCACGACCATACGTTGGTCGCCACAGGCTGATCTGGACATTATCAGTTATGATATTTCACTTCAATTTCAAATGAGCCTTCTGAGTCTGATCGGTATGATTGCCGCTGTGTGGCTGTATCGCAGACTGTAGGAGAATGACGAGTTATGACGAAAAAAATTAAAATCAGTGACATCTATTATTGTGATCCGGACAGGATGTTGCCGTAGCATAAGGAGCCGTTCATTATGGATAACACTCAGCAGCGCCCTATTATTCTGGCCTCCACATCGCCTCGGCGCAAAGAACTGATCGCATCACTCCACTTAGCGTTTGATGTAATACCAAGTCATGCCGATGAAGACACACCACCAGAGTGGACACCTGAACAGACGGTACAGGAGCTTGCTTTGCGCAAGGCACTTGCCGTGTATCGTGGGCTTGAAGGCCGTGAACAGGAAGCGATTATTGTTGGTAGTGACACCGTTGTTGTTCTGGATGGTGAGATTCTAGGCAAACCCATGGACGAAGCGGATGCTGAACGTATGTTATCCCGTCTACAGGGACGTGTACATCGGGTGTTTACTGGCGTAGCTTGTATTGATGCAGGCAATGGACAATCGGTCGTTCATTACCGTCAGACCGATGTAACGATGAAAGAACTGTCGGATGCAACCATCCGTGCCTATGTGCAGACAGGGGAGCCTTCGGATAAGGCAGGATCTTATGCCATTCAGGGCATTGGCGCTTCACTGATCGACCGTATTGAAGGATGTTATTTTAATGTGGTTGGCCTGCCCTTATCCTTGCTGAGTGATATGTTGGATGGGTTTGGCGTCCATGTGTTGCCGCGAACTTGAGTTAAGCCAACTGACGTTTTGAACTGAAAAGAGGGAACATATGGAGTCGCCTCAATACATGATGCGCGACATCCCCCAGGAAGAACGCCCGAGAGAACGCATGATGGAATACGGGGCGGGCGCCTTAAGCCATGCTGAATTGCTGGCGATTTTACTTCGAACAGGCACAAGACAGGAATCCGCGGTGCATATGGCACAGCGGATTCTCGCCGAAGCGGGTGGCATTCGCTCGTTGATGGATCTGAGTCTGGAAGAATTGACTGCGATGAAAGGGATCGGCAATGCCAAGGCTGTGCAATTGAAAGCCGGCATTGAGCTGGGCCATCGGATTGCCAAGAGCAGACTCACACAGTCGACTTCAATCCGTACACCGCGTGATGCAGCTGACATCCTGATGGAACAATTGCGTTACTTGCAGAAGGAACATTTTGTGTGTCTCTTTCTGAATAGCAAAAATCATATTATTGCCCAGGAAACACTCTCCATGGGCAGCCTTAACGCTTCGATTGTACATCCGCGTGAAGTGTTCCGGGCTGCCATCAAATGCAGCAGCGCATCGATTGTGTGCGCACACAACCATCCCAGTGGTGATCCTACGCCGAGTCCGGAGGATATCCAAATAACCAAGCGACTGATTGAAGCAGGTGCTATTGTCGGCATTGACGTGCTTGATCATATTATTATCGGAGATGGAACGTACGTAAGTTTGAAGGAGAAGGGCTTAGTATAATATAATGGTTGGCGTTGATGTTTTCCTATGAATGTTAACGGCGTTGTCCGTAAAAGATAGGTTCACTTTACAAATGCAAAAAAACAAATGCGAATATTAGCTCCACGTGTTGCGTGGGAATGAAATTGTTACGCTCTGGATCAGAATAGAGCGGCTATATGAGGCAGAAAAGGAGATTATGTTATGTTTGGTGGTTTTACGAAAGATTTGGGTATTGACTTGGGGACAGCAAATACGTTGGTTTATGTGCGAGGAAAAGGAATTGTGGTGCGGGAACCTTCCGTTGTCGCTATACGGACAGATACAAAAAGCATCGAGGCAGTAGGTGAAGCCGCCAAAAAAATGATTGGTCGTACACCAGGTAACATTCGTGCCATTCGTCCAATGAAAGATGGCGTTATTGCCGATTTTGATACAACGGCAACGATGATCAAATATTTCATCCGTGAGGCGCAGAAACAACGCTCCATGTTCCAGCGTCATCCAAATGTGATGGTATGTGTACCATCCGGGATTACTGCAGTAGAACAACGCGCGGTTGAAGATGCAACCAAACAGGCTGGAGCACGTGAAGCCTATACGATTGAAGAGCCTTTTGCAGCTGCAATTGGTGCAGATCTGCCTGTATGGGAACCAACGGGTAGTATGGTTGTCGATATTGGTGGAGGTACAACGGAAGTGGCTGTCATCTCTCTTGGCGGTATTGTAACGAGCCGTTCGGTTCGTGTAGCGGGTGACGAGATGGATGAATCCGTTATCCAGTACATCAAACGCCAATACAATCTGATGATCGGTGAGCGTACTTCAGAGCAATTGAAGATGGACATCGGATCAGCAATGCCACTGGAGCAAGTAGAAACGATGGAAATTCGTGGACGTGACCTCGTTACAGGTCTGCCGAAGACGATCACGATTACTTCGGACGAGATCAGCGAAGCGCTGGCTGATACCGTGAATGCGATTGTTGAAGCGGTAAAAGTAACACTCGAAAAATGCCCGCCTGAACTTGCAGCCGATATCATGGACCGCGGTATCGTTCTTACAGGTGGTGGAGCACTGCTCCGCAATCTGGACAAGCTTCTGGCTGGTGAGACAGGAATGCCTGTCATTGTGGCTGAGAACCCGTTGGATTGTGTAGCGATCGGAACAGGTAAAGCGCTAGAGAATATTCATTTGTTCAAAAGCAGAAGCAGTTCGGCAGTTCGTTCCAAACGTTAATTGGTATTTGCCTAACTTGGCATTGCGACCAAGTGGCAAGGTATCGTTATAGAGTACCCGGTTAACCCCGGGGATGAGCTATTACCCGCTTAACAGGGGAGGATCGGCTGATATTCTCGCAGGGACTACAGGTCTGACAGTCTCCCCGCCGGGCATGGCTCGGAAGAGAATATGGATGTTAGAGGGTGTTCGAACTGTTTAAACTGCTAGGCAACAAAAGACTTTTTGTTTTGCTGGTGGGCCTTGTTACATTTATCGCGTTAATGGGCTTTACGCTCAGTCCGCGAACCACTCTATCCTGGCCGGAGAAATTCCTGAAGGATTCAGTTGGATTTGTACAATACGTATTTTACAAGCCCGCTTCCTATGTAGCGGGCTTTTTCAAAGATGTAGCGAACATGCGTACGGTATATCAAGAGAATGAAGAGCTTCGCATCGCGATGGGGCACTATACCCGAGATCGGCTGAAGTACAATGATATGGAGCAAGTGAATGAGCAGCTTCAGAAAGCGCTCAATTTCACCGAAGAACAGAAGAATCGCTATAATTATGGTTCACGAATTGCTCAGGTTATCAGTGCCAATTCAGATCCAAACAGCAGAACCATTAACATTGATATTGGTGAAAATGCGGGAATTAAGCCAGGGATGGCTGTTACCTCGCAGGAAGGGCTGGTGGGCGTGATCAGTCACGTCAGCTCATATACATCAACGGTTAATCTGTTAACGTCCATGGACGCCAATGATCCAACATCCAATGCCATTGCAGCAACGGCAGTAGGTAAGGAGAAAGTGTTTGGTATGATTGAGAGTTACGATCCGAAGACGGGCATGCTCAAGATGACCAAGATCTCAGAGGATTCTGATATCCAAAAGGGTGATGAGATCATCTCTTCAGGGATCATCAATAACTTTCCGAAATACATGCGGATTGGTGAAGTTAAGAGTGTAGAGAAAAGTGAATATGGTTTAACGCAAACAGCTACAATTGAGCCGTATGCAAGCTTCCTTGACTGGAAAGAGCTGATTGTCATTATCCCGCCTGAGGTAAAAGAATAATGGTGACGCGGAAGCAAGTCTTGTTCCTGTTGTTATTCGTTTTGTTCATTGCGGAAGGCACGATTTTGCCGCTGCTCATTCCTTCTGGCTGGCAGATGCGTATTTCTGCCAATCTGGTTTATATCGTAATTTTGTTTATCGCTGTATACCATCATCGGCACACAGCACTAGTGCTCGGTATATTTTTTGGACTATTACATGACGTCGTATTCTACGGCGAGATGATTGGACCTTACGGATTCTCCATGGGATTATCGGCATACATGATGGGACTCATTTTTCAAGCACCGCGTGCACCACTGCCGGTTATGGTATCGGTTGTCATTTTGGGAAGTCTGCTTAATGACACCATGCTGTTCTTCCTGTACAAGCTCTTCCAACTTAACCACGTGACCTTTGACTGGGCGTTGCTTGAATACATGATTCCTAATTTGTTCGTTCATTTTGTGTTTGCCTTGATCATTTATGTCCCGCTTCGGAAACAACTGGAGAAGATCGGCAAGAGACGGAGCAAGACAGAAGAAGCTTCCTAAATACATTTATGGAGCGCAAAGCAGGAACTTGGGGCCCCGGGCACGAAATGTAATGAGATGGGAGGGACAGGCTTATGACGGTAAAATCGAATCACGTAACGATTAAAGGCATCCGAGACGGCCTGGTTTTCCTGTTGGACGATCAATGTGAATTCGAGGAATTGCTCTATGAGCTCCGCTATAAGCTGGAACACAGCCATCAAAATATTTTGACCGGACCGATTGTTCATGTGGATATCAAGTTGGGTGCCCGCGAAGTGACAGAGGACCAAAAAGAAGCAATCCTCGATATATTGAAACAAAAAGGGAATCTGCTTATTCGATCCATTGACTCACCTGCACTCCAACCGGAGGTTAAAGGACCGCCGCCGATTGTAACCATGTGTGGTATGGTGCGTTCAGGTCAGGTGCTTCATCATGAAGGAAATCTCCTGTTTCTTGGGGATATCAATCCGGGGGGCACGGTGACGTGTACCGGAGATATATATGTGTTGGGTTCACTCAGAGGTATGGCTCATGCCGGAATTGGCGGGGACGAAGAAGCCATCATTGCTGCGTCGGTGTTTGCACCGACGCAGTTGCGGATTGCGGATATCATCAGTCGTCCTCCCGATGAATGGGAGAGCCGAGAAACCGGAATGGAATTTGCTTACTTACAGGACAATCAGATGCAGATAGACAAGATGAGCAATATCGTTCGGTTGCGCCGAGATTTTAATGTGTTTAAAGGAGTGTAGCTCATGGGAGAGGCGATCGTGATCACTTCGGGTAAAGGCGGCGTGGGTAAAACAACCACCTCGGCAAACATCGGGACAGCGCTGGCGCTGCTCGGCAAAAAGGTTTGTCTGGTAGATACCGATATCGGCCTTCGTAATTTGGATGTCGTGATGGGACTCGAAAACCGTATTATTTACGATCTGTGCGACGTTGCGGACGGCCGCTGCCGTCTGAATCAGGCTTTGGTCAAAGACAAGCGTTTCGAAGAATTATATATGTTGCCTGCGGCGCAGACGAGAGACAAAAACTCGGTGTCGCCAGAACAGGTGAAGGATATTATCCTTGAACTAAAAAAAGATTTTGAATACGTCATTATTGATTGCCCAGCCGGTATAGAGCAGGGTTTCAAAAATGCGGTAGCAGGAGCAGATCAAGCCATCGTGGTCACTACACCGGAAAATGCTGCAGTACGTGATGCGGATCGTGTCATCGGGCTGCTGGAGAGTTCACACATTCAATCGCCGAAGCTGGTAGTGAATCGAATTCGCAATAATATGGTTAAATCGGGTGACATGCTGGATATCGATGGTATCTTACAAGTACTTAATATTGACCTGATTGGTATCGTACCTGATGATGAGCTGGTCATCAAAGCGGCCAATTCAGGCGAACCTACGGTCATGAATCCGGATTCACTTGCGGCAATTGCATATCGGAATATTGCACGACGCATTCTGGGAGATACGGTCCCATTGATGCAGCTGGAGCAGAAAAAGGGTGCTTTTACCCGCTTTAAAAAGTTCTTCGGAATGGGTTAATTCGTTAAACGAACTTATTCATCACATGAATACATGACAGCCGTGGCTTATAGCCCGGCTTTTTTTGTTGCCTGCCGTCAGGCTTGTTCATATTATCAACCACCTCTTCATAGGATGTAGTAAACAAGCCTCGGCGGGAGGACATTCCATGAACACGAAACTCAGAATCAAGCAGAGACGAGAAGAACGCATTCGGCGACTGATGGATGGTGCCACTGTGGAAGTCTTGCAGGAGCAAAAAGTAGGGTCACTGTTGGACAAGAATGAGATTGTACACCGGAAGCCGTTTACGTCTAGCGAAGGGATACAGGAAAGAGACCCGGAATGGTTATGGAAAAAAGAGAATGGTCATTTCGTTCCAGGGGGGCATTCGAGATTCAACCTGTTCAAGTCACTTCTAAGGCGGACAGTCATTAGCGCTTTGATATTTGGTGGAGTATGGGGGCTGTTTCAATTGGATACCTCGTGGACGACATCACCCAAAACAGTAATTGCCGATGCACTCCATCGAGATATGGATTTTGCCTCTGCTGCGGCCTGGTATGAACGGCATTTTGGAGGAACGCCTTCGTTTCTTCCGGTTCTCGGACATACGACGGATGCTGTCAATGGTTCCGGTATTCGGCAGTTACTGGGCAAACCGATCTCGGGCACAGTGGTTCAGCCATTTGCGCTGAGCATGAAGGGAATTGAGATCGTTCCGGAAGCCGCAGGGGCAGAACTTATACAGGTCTCCAGTTCGGATGCAGGGCGTGTCATGGAGGTTATCGGAGATGCAACAAGTGGATTTACGGTTGTCATCCAGCATACAGGCAATGTCACGGCAATATACGGTCGGTTGAACGAGAGTGAAGTGAACGTGAACGATTGGGTTGAAGCGGGGAATGCGGTGGGGAGTCTCAAGACTACGGGTGGTGAACAACCGGCCACGCTTTATTTTGCGGTCAAAGAGGGTGAGGAGTACGTAGACCCAGCGGAAGTCGTTGCCCTTGATTAGGGTGTGGGGAGTGCGTATTACGTTTCACCCGTTTTTTGTAATTATCATGATGGCTTCTCTTCTGACTGGACATTTTATTGAACTCATTACGTTGTTTGCCATCGTATTCATTCATGAATGTGGACATGCTGCTGCTGCGGCCCTTCTGGGCTGTCGTGTCGTGTCCATCCAGATGCTTCCTTTTGGAGGGGTGGCGGTTATTGAGGATGGAGGCAACATCACGGCCTTCCGGGAAATCATGATCGCTCTGGCAGGTCCATTGCAAAACATGCTGATGGTTGGCGTGGTTTGGCTGCTGCAGTATGGCAATCTGGGCGATCCTGTTTTTCTGAACTACATCATTCAGGGGAATCTGCTCATTGCCCTCTTTAATCTGCTACCCGTACTGCCTCTGGACGGCGGTAAAATTGTGCAGGCGCTTGTCAGTCTGTGGGCACCCTACTATACAACATTAATGTGGACTTACAGAATTAGCATCCTGTGTAGCGTAGGGGTTATTTTGGTTGCCATCAGCCGATGGCTTACCGGTGACTACGGCCTACCGCTCAACATTCTGTTAATCGGTCTTTTTTTGTTCTATTCCAACCTGACGGATTACCGAAATGTGCCCTATCGCTTTATCCGTTTTCTTATGAATCGGGAGGGCGCTTTCGCTCGGCATGCGGCTACTGGCAGTTTGGCGCAGCCAATAATCTCATTTCCAGCGAAACCTTTGGACACTATTTTGCGTCTATTAAAGAGAGAAAGATACCATATGGTATACGTGATGAACAGACAGGGACGAATTATGGCCGTATTGCCTGAACAACGCATTATCGGTTCCTATTTTCAACAAAATGGTGATAAGTTGTAGTGTTCTGGTGGACCTGTTCTGAAATGGGTTAATACATGTACAATGAGAAATGTAAAGATACTGAAATGGATGTGGATGAATTGAATTGTCTTCTAGAGGTGAAGCCATGAAACAAATGATTGTACATAATGAACATAACCTCATGCAAATGGCGCTTCTGGAAGAAGGCAAAGCTGTGGAATTCACGGCAGAACGTACACGCGAGCGTGGACTGCTGGGTTCCTTTTTCAAGGGACGGGTCGTGAATGTGTTACCGGGTATGCAAGCTGCTTTTGTGGATATTGGTCAGAAAAAGAATGCGTTTCTATATGTGGACGATGTGTTGCATCCCCATCTGGAGAAGCAGCCCAAGGTGAAGCCTTCCATCTCGGAGTTGCTTCGTCCGGGTCAGGAAGTCATTGTTCAGGTTCTGAAGGAACCGGTAGGAGGCAAGGGAGCCCGGGTGACGACTCATTATTCACTTCCGGGCCGCTGGCTTGTCTACATGCCTATTGCCGACTATGTGGCGGTATCCAAGAAAATTGCCCGTGAGGGGGATCGTTCCCGCCTTAAGGCACTTGGAGAGCAACTGAGACGGGATGAAGAGGGGCTTATTATCCGAACCGTATCTGCAGAAGAACAGCATGAAGCCATTCAGGCAGACTTGGAAACATTACGTGCGCAGTGGTACCTGATTCGCGAAAAAGCGGACAGTTTGCCTTCCCCGAGCCTATTGCATCGGGATCATAGCATGGTACAGCGAATCATCAGAGATGTGTATACGCCAGGCAGTGACGAAGTCATCACTGATAGTGAAGGACAAGCCCGCGAGGTAAAAGCGTTGCTGGAAGAGATAAGTCCCGGTCATCAACCCAAAGTACAGGTGTATCGGGGAACAGAGTCCATCTTTGCTGCTTATGGTGTGCAGGAGCAGTTGAACAAGGATTTTGCCCGGAAAGTGTGGTTGCCTGGAGGCGGATATATCGTCATTGATCATACCGAAGCTCTGACTGTAGTGGATGTGAACACAGGCAAATATACGGGAGCTGGCGGTGACAGTCTGGAAGAGACCGTGACAGAGACGAACATGCAGGCAGCAGTGGAGATTGCTCGTCTGATGCGCCTGCGGGATATCGGTGGCATGATTATTGTCGACTTCATTGATATGGAGGAAGCTTCGAATCGGCATGAAGTGGCGGCGACCTTGGAGGGCGAGCTCAAGAAGGATCGAACCAAAGCGTTTGTGATGGGCTGGACCAAGCTGGGCTTGCTAGAACTGACACGCAAAAAAGTGCGGGAAGAGAGCACGTTACCCTATGTGGAGCCGTGTTCTTCCTGTCATGGTACGGGAAAAAGATATATTTCACCTTTGCATTGATTTTTGATATATTGCGTGATATAATCTTCAAGTATGTGTTTAGCCTAATGGTCTTGCACATGCTGTAACCGCACTGGCCGGGTATAAGAACAGTTCCGCAAGGACACTGTCACCTGAGAACGGGCGAGTCTGAGACATGAGGAGGTGCAAGGCAAATGTACGCAATTATTGAAACAGGCGGCAAACAGTACAAAGTCCAAGAGGGCGATGTTCTGTTCATCGAGAAATTGACTGCGAACGATGGCGAAAGCGTAACGTTCGACCGTGTCCTGGCTGTATCTAACGATCAAGGTTTGACAGCAGGTACACCATTGATTTCCGGAGCTACTGTAACGGCTAAAGTGGAGAAACATGGCAAAGGACAAAAGGTTATCGTATACAAATACAAACCTAAAAAGAACTACCATGTGAAGCAAGGTCACCGTCAACCGTACACTAAAGTAACTATCGAAACAATCAAAGCGTAAAGAAGGTGCGATAAGTGATTATCGTTCAAATCTTTCGTGATGAGGACGGGAACATCGAACGCTTTTCCATCGAAGGGCATGCTAATTTTGCCAAGCGGGGAGAAGACATCGTATGTGCCGGGGTATCCGCTGTTACAGTGGGTACGGTGAACTCGATTGAAACATTGACCGGTGTCGAAATGGATGCCAAGATGAAGAATGGCTTTTTAAGTGGTTCTTTACCTTTGTTAGAGAGAGGGGAAACCTGGTCCCAGGTACAATTGTTACTCGAATCCATGGTGGTTATGCTCTCTAATATTGCAGAGTCATACGGGAAGTATATTAAAATACAGCAATTCAAATAAGCAAAGAAGGAGGACAACCAATCATGTTGAAATTAAATCTTCAGTTATTCGCATCGAAAAAAGGTGTAGGTTCCACGAAGAACGGACGTGACAGTAATGCTCAACGTCTGGGTGTTAAACGTGCTGATGGTCAAACTGTAACTGGTGGTAGCATTCTCGTTCGCCAACGCGGAACGAAAATTCACCCAGGAACTAACGTTGGTATCGGTAAAGATGACACTTTGTTCGCGAAAATCGACGGCGTTGTAAAATTCGAACGTTGGGGACGCGATCGTAAAAAAGTAAGCATCTATCCTGTTAACGTTGCTCCTGTAGCAGCTGCAGTAGAAGCGTAATATCGGCATTCCGCCTAAGGAGCCTTCGGCATTTTTGCCGGAGGTTTTTTGTATTCAACGGTTATTCGATAATGAACTGGCAGAAAAGACATGTTATACTTGGTTACGGTGGGTGTAGACCAACCGAGTTTTGTAGAACGGGGAGAAGCCATGAAATCTTGGAAAAGAGTGCCGTGGATTGCGGCATGTTCACTTCTGATTCCTTTGGTTTTCGTTATGTTGTATCCGGCGATGATCTCAAGCGTCGTGTGCGCATTTTGGTCCGTCGCAGTATTGCTCATTTCTGTGAATGCGATGAAGAAACAGGCGGAGGCGGAACGCAGAGCCATCATACAATCCATGGAAAAGACAGCAATTGCTTCATTAAATCATCATCGACACGACTGGATGAACGACCTTCAGGTGTTATATGGATATCTTCGGCTGGGCAAACTTGATAAATCCTTGCAATGTGTGGAAAGAATAAAAGAACGGGTTACAGAAGAAAGCCGAATCTCCAGATTGGGTATTCCTTCCCTCGTATTTTATCTTCAGTCATTTCGCGCCAGTGGAATCGCGCTGGAATTGCATGTGGAAATAGAAGATGAGTTGCAGCTTAGTGCTCTGGTCTCTCCCGAGGATGGCGAGTCACTTACCGGGGCGATTGCGGATGCAATCAGGGCCTATCAATATGGCGGCGGCCGGTCTTCTTGGGGAGAGGTTCGCAAACTGACCTTGAACTTCGGACAGGATCATGGAGATGTAGTTGTCCGACTGGATGGGGATCAAACACCCGATCCGGAAACACTGCGGCAGCTTACTGCCGTACTCAAAGGAAAAAAAGTCAGAACGGAGCAGCTTCCGTCTGAGGATACGTTTATACAATTCAGAATGCCGTGTGGAATATAGGAAGAAGGGGTTAACCAATGTTTGTAGATAAAGCGAAGATTTATGTAAAAGCCGGAGACGGAGGGGACGGAATTATTTCGTTCCGTCGTGAGAAGTATGTACCAAACGGCGGACCTGCCGGGGGCGATGGAGGCAGAGGAGCTGACATCATTTTCCGTGTGGATGAAGGTTTGCGGACGTTGATGGATTTCCGTTACCAGCGTCACTTCAAGGCCCCTCGTGGTGAGAAGGGACGTAATAAAAGTCAGCATGGTGCAAACGCCGAGAACATGATTGTGCGCATTCCACCAGGAACCATTATTTTGGATGAAGACAGTGGAGAAGTACTGGCGGATATGACACGTCACGGACAACAGGTTGTTATTGCTCGTGGTGGTCGGGGCGGACGGGGTAACATCCGATTTGCCACGCCGAACAATCCTGCACCTGAACTTGCCGAGAATGGTGAAGAAGGGCAGGAGCGTTACATCGTATTAGAGCTAAAAGTTATGGCGGATGTTGGTCTGGTTGGTTTCCCGAGTGTCGGGAAATCCACATTGCTTTCTGTCGTTTCGTCAGCCAAGCCAAAGATCGGTGCATACCATTTCACAACCATTACACCGAATCTGGGTGTAGTCGGTGTAGGAGAAGGCCGAAGCTTCGTCATGGCCGATTTGCCTGGACTGATTGAAGGTGCGCATGAAGGGATCGGACTGGGACATGAGTTCCTGCGTCATGTCGAGCGTACTCGTATTATTGTTCATGTTGTAGATATGTCGGGTTCGGAAGGACGCGATCCTTTTGAAGACTGGCAGAAAATCAATGACGAATTGAAGTTGTACAATCCGCTTCTCGCTGAGAGAACGCAAATTGTAGCAGCTAACAAGATGGATATGCCAGACTCTGAAGCGAACCTGGAGCAATTCTTACAGCAAGTTCGTGAAGTTCAACCTGATATTGAAGTGATGCCAATTTCATCCTTGACCCGGAAAGGGATTCAAGAACTTCTGTATCGTGCAGCTGATCTGCTGGATCAGGCTCCAGACGAGCGAGTGGTTGAAGAGGTAGCAGATGTATCTGAACGTAAAGTATATAGTCTGGACAAAAAAGAAGACGATGGTTTCAAAATTGTGCGTGAGAATGAAATGTTCGTTGTCGAAAGTGCCAAGATTGACCGCATGATGAAACGGATGCAACTGAACTCGCACGAGGCTATATTGAAACTCGCACGTACACTGCGTTATATGGGTGTGGATGCTGAGTTGCGTAAGCGCGGAGCTGTAGAAGGCACCATCGTGCGCATTGGAGAATTCGAATTCGAATTCGTGGAAGGCAGCAGTTACTACTAAGTAGCCGTCTTTTATGGAGAGATAGATCGATATATGAACGCAGAGAAGTGGGAAGTTGACCACACGGCTCTGCGTTTTTTTTGTTTTTCCTGACATGGGAGAGGGATAAACTTGTATACTGTGAGGAACGTATTTCAAAAAATAGGCGTGTCGTGTATTGCCCTTTTGGCGTAGATCCTTTATAATGTCCACTATATGAATACATGAGTCTTTGAGGAGAGGACGTTCTGTGAACGAACGCTATTACTTAGTACGGGAAGATATTTTACCAGAGGCTGTAGTGAAGACCATGCAGGTAAAAGAACTACTGGCTTCCGGTGATGTTAAAACAGTGCATGAGGCGGTTGAACAGGTCGGATTAAGCCGGAGTGCCTTTTACAAGTACAAGGATGGAATTCATCTGATTAACCAGCTTGAGCGGGAGAGAATTGTAACCATCTCCATTGATCTGGAGCATCAGTCGGGTATCTTGTCTCGTGTGCTTGGACATGTAGCTGGTTATGGAGCCAATGTACTTACAATTAATCAGAGTATCCCGCTTCAGGGAAGGGCCAATGTGGTCATTTCGGTGGAAACAACACATCTTCATGGCGAAATTGGTGAAATGCTGGATCGAATGCAAGATATGCCTGGAGTAAGGCGCACGCGTATTGTAGGCCAAGGCTAATTAGGCTTTATCATACAGGACTGACGGACAAGAATAGACATTAGGGGGTAGATCGTTAGTGAAACCGGTAAAAGTCGGATTGTTGGGTCTGGGAACTGTAGGAACGGGAGTCGTTCGCATTGTGGAAGGAAATCAGGAGGATCTGAGCAGTCAGGTTGGATCGCCGATTGTCATCGAGAAGATCGCGGTGAAAAATACAGAGAAAGACCGTGTCATTGCTGTAGACCGTGCCAAGCTTACGGAAGATCCTTGGGAAGTCATTCGTCATCCGGATATTGATGTCATCGTTGAAGTCATGGGCGGCATTGATCAGACGAAGGAGTATATTCTTGAAGCGTTGGAACGGGGGAAACATATCGTAACAGCGAACAAGGATCTTATGGCCCTGCATGGTTCGGAGATTTTGGCGAAGGCACAGGAAAAACAATGTGATGTGTTCTATGAGGCGAGTGTTGCGGGAGGTATTCCAATCATTCGTACACTGATTGAAGGTTTCTCTTCCGACCGGATTACCCGCATTATGGGGATTGTGAACGGAACAACGAACTTTATTTTGACCAAAATGAGTCAGGAAGGTGCATCCTATGAAGAAGTGCTGGCCGAGGCACAGGCTCTGGGATACGCTGAATCGGATCCAACCTCCGATGTAGAAGGACTCGACGCAGCTCGCAAAATGGCGATCTTGAGTACGCTCGGTTTCCGCACCAATGTGGAGTTGAAGGATGTAACCGTCAGAGGCATATCCTCCGTAACCCGTGAAGACATTACGTATGCCAGAAGACTTGGGTATGAGATGAAATTACTTGGTATTGCGGACCGTATTGACGATGAGATCACGATCAGCGTACAGCCGACGATGGTGAGACAGAATCATCCGATTGCCTCAGTCAACGGTGTCTTCAACGCAGTATATGTACACGGCGAAGCTGTAGGAGAGACGATGTTCTACGGTGCAGGTGCGGGAGAACTCCCAACGGCGACTTCTGTTGTAGCTGACATTGTAGCGGTCACCAAAAATCTTAAACTTGGCGTAAACGGTCTTAAAGCGATTGTGCCTTATAAGACGAAGCGACTGCAAAGCGACGAGCAGATCGTGTCGAAAAACTTTATTTTACTACACGTAGACGACAAAGCCGGTGTATTGGCACAAATCACACAAATTTTCGCAGAATATGATGTCAGTCTGGCCTCGGTTGTTCAACAGCCGAATGAGCACAACCCGGATGCCGAGATCATTATCGTTACACATAATGCAAGTAAGGCAAGCATGGATAAAGTGTTAAAACATTTCGAATCACTCAGCGTCATTCGCCGCATTAAGAGTGTGTATCGAGTGGAAGGGTAGTTGTCCGTATCCCATACGGCAACTCAATTAGTTCAGTTATAACGTACAAGTTAATCATATCCGTACCAACAGGTCATCATTTCAGATTTATTAAAACATAAAGGAGTTTACCCACAATGAGATATCAAGGACTTTTGCAAACGTACAGAGAGCACCTTCCAGTTAACGAAAATACACCCCTGCTTACGCTTCAGGAAGGAAACACACCTTTGATTCACGCAGAGAATCTGTCGGAGGAACTCGGCTTAAATGTTTACTTCAAGTATGAAGGGTTGAACCCTACAGGTTCTTTCAAAGACCGCGGAATGGTTATGGCTGTTGCCAAAGCCATGGAAGAAGGCAGCCGTACGATCATGTGTGCATCTACAGGTAATACGTCAGCAGCTGCAGCGGCCTATGCCGCACGTGGTGGTCTCAATTGTATCGTGCTGATCCCGAATAACAACATTGCACTGGGTAAACTCGCCCAAGCTATGATCTATGGAGCTAAAGTGATTGCGATCAATGGTAACTTTGACCGAGCATTGGAGATTGTGCGTGAGATTACAGCCAAACATCCAATCACGCTTGTAAACTCTGTGAATCCATTCCGGATTGAAGGACAGAAGACAGCGGCGTTTGAAGTTATTGAACAACTTGGGGAAGCACCGGACGTTCTGGCTATTCCAGTCGGTAATGCGGGTAATATCTCGGCTTATTGGAAAGGTTTCAAAGAATATAAAGAGGCAGGCAAATCCAACACGCTGCCACGCATGGTTGGTTTCGAAGCTGAAGGTGCGATGGCTATTGTCAAAGGTGAGCCAATCCTTGAACCTGAAACGGTGGCAACAGCGATTCGGATTGGTAATCCGGCAAGCTGGAAAACAGCAGTAGCTGCAGCTGAGGAATCTGGCGGACAGATTAACTATGTAACAGATGAACAAATCCTGACTGCATATCGTACACTTGCTTCTCGTGAAGGGATTTTTGCAGAACCTGCTTCTGCCGCTTCCCTTGCAGGTGTATACAAACTGAAGAGTGAAGGGTACTTTAAAGGCGGAGAGACTGTAGTTTGTGTGCTGACAGGTAATGGCCTGAAAGATCCTAATATTGCAATCAAAACGGTAGCGACTGAGCCACTTGTTGTTGAAGATACGGAAGAAGCAGTAATGGCGGCCATTGCACAACTGGAGCAGCAATCTGTATGAGTTTGCGTGAAAAAGTAACCGTAAAAATACCTGCAAGCACAGCCAATCTCGGTCCGGGGTTTGATACCCTGGGCATGGCATTGTCTTTGTATGCCTGGTTGGAAATGAAACCTGCCGAACAGACGTCATTTCATCTTTACGGCAATCATTTGACAGGCCTGCCAACAGATAAATCGAATTTGATCTACGAAGTTGCACAGATGGTATTCAATGAAGCTGGGGTATCCGTACCTGAATTGGAGATTTCCATGTATTCCGATATTCCGCTTACGCGGGGACTCGGGAGCAGTGCATCGGCCATCGTTGGTGCACTGGCGGCAGCGAATGCATTAATTGGCGCTCCATTATCCGATGCCAAGCTTCTGGATATGGCCACATCCCTTGAGAAACATCCTGATAATGTGGGTGCATCTCTATATGGCGGTATTATTACAGCTGCATGGGATGGTGAGCGGGTAGATCATATACGCATTGAGCCACATCAAGATCTGCAAGCTTTGGTTATTGTACCTGAATTCCAGCTGTCTACTTCAAAAGCAAGAAATGTGATTCCAGAGCAATTTGGCATGTCTGATGTCGTGCATAACATTAGCAGATCCTCGCTGCTCGTTGCAGCTTTGGCAAGTGGACGACTGGACATGATTCAGAAGGCGATGTCAGATCGAATTCACCAACCATACCGGGCATCATTGGTACCAGGCATGGCTGAAATATTGGAATACGCTGTCGATCATGGAGCTTTGGGAGCTGCCCTGAGCGGAGCTGGACCGACCGTATTGACTTTGGTAGATCGTCATGACACCCGGAAAGCGGAATTGGAACAATATTTGCTGGACACCATGGAGCGGGAGTGCATATCTGCTTCTGCACTGTGGCTCGATCCGGATTTGGACGGTGTAACCGTGCTGCCTGATCAAGACGAACGTCCTTTTTTGGACAGAATCAAAGGGGAAGTTAATGCATGAAACGAATTGCAGTATTACCTGAAGGCTCAGTCTCTCATGAGGCAATTGATTTCCTTTTCAACGGGGAACCATTAGATTTGCTTCATTCCAAGCTGATTTCGGATGTGTTTAGAGCAACGGATAGCGGGATTGCACAATACAGTGTCATTCCAATTGAAAATACCATTGAAGGTTCCGTTAGTCTTCATATGGACTGGCTTGTGAACGAGGTGGACATTCCGATGCAAGCGGAGTGGGTATACCCATCCATCCAGAATGTGATTGGACATGGCTCGGAGTTTAAGACAGAGAGTGGCGAGTATGACTTTGGTAGAATTACCAAGATTATGTCTCACCCTGTGGCTATTCCGCAGTGTCAGAATTTTATTCGGCTGCATTCGCCTGGGGCCGACCTTGAAGGTGTGAACAGTACAGCCGAAGCTGTAGAAATTGTGAAAAAAAATCCGGGTAAGGGCTGGGTAGCGATTGGTACCAAGCTTGCTGCTCAGAAGCATGGTCTGGACATTATGGCTGAACGGGTTACAGATCATGACAACAACTACACCCGTTTTGTGCTCATCGGCCATGAACCTGTGAACATTCCACGTGAACCGGATCATGTAAAAACCAGCTTGCTGGTGACGTTGCCAGAAGATGCACCGGGTGCGTTGCATCAGGTATTGTCGGCTTTTGCATGGCGGAAGCTGAACTTGACCCGTCTCGAATCTCGTCCAACGAAGAAACGATTGGGCAGTTACTATTTTTACATTGATGTTGTGGAAACGGTCGATTCGGTATTGCTTACCGCAGCCATGGCAGAGATTGAAGCATTGAATTGTCAAGTGCGCGTTCTGGGTAGCTATCCTTGTTATACATATCCTTCGAGATAATTGACCTGATGGTGTTTGGGAATGTTAGAAGGTTGTCATAAGTCGGGGTAAAATGAGCGAGTAATGGCTTGTCATTTGGTGTACAATGGACGGGTTAATAACGTTTCGGAGATTAGGGAATGGATATTTTATGGAGGTGCAGTCATCGGTGGCAGAACAATGGATCTATTTGGATGGTCAGTATGTGACCAAGGAGAACGCAACCGTTTCGGTATATGATCATGGATTTTTGTATGGAGACGGGATTTTCGAAGGTATTCGGATCTATAACGGAAACATTTTCAGATGTAAGGCCCACTTGGATCGTTTGTATGATTCGGCAAAATCCATTAGTTTGAACATTCCGCTGTCCATTGATGAGATGCTGGAAGTCATGGCTGAAACGGTGCGCCGCAATGATATGCGTAATGGTTATATTCGTCTTATTGTATCGCGTGGCCCTGGTAATCTGGGGTTGGACCCGTTACGTTGCCCCAAGGCATCCGTAATCATCATTGTTGAGCAATTGGCGATCTATCCGGAGGAAGCTTATCTTACTGGATTGAAAGCAGTTTCTGTATCCCAACGCCGGAACATTCCGGACGCATTGAATCCGAAAATTAAATCGTTAAACTATCTGAATAACATCCTGGTTAAAATCCAGTCTAACTATTCAGGTGCTGGTGAAGCAATTATGCTGAATTCCCAAGGTTACGTAACTGAGGGTTCAAGTGATAACATCTTCATCATCAAAAATGGTGTAGTGTATACGCCACCTTGTTATCTCGGAGCACTTGAAGGGATTACACGTCAAGCGATTATTGATCTATGTGGCGAACTGGAGCTTGAATTAAAAGAAGTGCCATTCACCCTGCATGATGTGTATATCGCAGACGAAGTCTTTTTCACCGGGACAGCTGCAGAAGTTATCGCTGCATATGAAGTCGATGGAAGAACAATTGGTACGGGTGTAGCAGGTCCGGTAACGCTGAGACTGCTGGAAGCATTCCGTCAGATTGTTGACAAAGATGGCTATAAAGTGTGGGAATCTTAAGTTTGAGCGAATAGCATAGGGAACAGGAATCCTCCTTGTCCGATAAAATTCAGCATACCTAGCGTATGGGGATTTTAGAGACAGGAGGATTTTTTTTGTTTAGTTGATGTCATTAGCCCGGTTTCTGCATAGGATGTAGTAACGGTATGGGCGAATGTACTGCCCAAGTATGACGTCTAGGAGGTTAGTTCCCTGTGAAAATACACATGGTGAAAAAAGGCGACACATTATATCTGCTGTCCCAAAAATACAATGTAGCGCTGGACAAATTAATCGCGGCTAATCCGCAAATCACAAATCCCGACAAGTTGGATATTGGTATGAAGGTTAAAATCCCTGCAGAGCCAGTAACACCGAAACCGGAAGGCGTGCTGCACAGTCACAAGGTTCAGCAAGGAGATTCGTTATGGAAGTTGTCACAAGCCTGGGGAGTTCCTTTAAAAGATATGATCAATGCCAATCCACAGTTAAAAAATCCGAACGCTTTGCTGGTGGGAGAGACTGTTTATATTCCATCGATGCACGCACAAGGAAGCGGCACATCTAATTCAGGTGCCAGTAACATTGCTGCTCATGAAAAGCTGTCACCTGAAGGTAAAGAATACACAGGAGTCAAAGAACCGGAACCACCGGCGCCAGTTGCACCAGCTCCTCCTGCTCCAGTAGCAGAGGTTCCAGTTCCTGTCCCAGTGCCTGTACCACCACCAGCCAACCCGGTAAAGCCGAATGTGAAGCCTGAACTGGAGGCACTGCCACAGTTGCCTGAACTTCCTGAAGTGAAGCCTGAAAAGGAAACGCACAAAAAGGAAGAGGTTAAACCTGAAGTTCATGTAAAACCGGTAGCAGAATCCAAGAAATACACAATCCCCAATCTTTCGCCTGAAATTATGCCTTTGCCTGTAATGCCTAATACAAAGTCTCCAGCTGAGGTTGCACCAGCAACGAAAAAACCTTGCGGTTGTGGTAATAAGTTGCATCATGCGCCAGCGGAGCATCCTTATGTTCAAATCCCAGTCCCTGTACAAGAGGTGTATGGTGCTCAGCAAGACATGTACACGGCAGGAGCGAGCAACAATGCACCGTTTCCAGGGATTCCGGAAGTTAGTCCTTATAGTGGCAGTAATCTGCCGAACAGTCCTTGGACTGGGGCGGAGCAGAGCCATAATCACAACAACGTTGTGCCAAATTTGTCCCCAGAAATGCAAAACAATTCATTTCCAATATCGCCAGCTGGCCATGTGAATAGTCCATTCCCATCGTATGTCGCACCTAGTCATATGAATCATCAGCCACCTTTTATATCCCCATATTCGATGCTTCCTTACCCTCCATGCGGATGTGGTTCACATACACATGTGCCTCAGTATACTTATCCTTCTCATGGTTATCAGGATCCGGCTTGGAATATGTATGGTCCTTCGTACGGTATGCCACCTGAAATGTCTACATCAACGATGCCAAACCAACCTATTGAATATGCTTACCAGAACCCGTATCCAACGCAGAACATGGTTCTGCCATCCCCGCTTGGTGCTTTTGGTGAATTGTACCCTCCACAAGGCCAAGGTAAGGGGGGGAAAAAAGGGGGGCGTGACGACGCAAACTTAAGTCAGGTAGCGCTTGAAGAGGCTGGAGCGGATTCGGAGGCGAAGTCCAAGCAAGCCGGGAATAAGCCGACAGCTGCGAAACGTAGAACAACTAAGGCTCCTCTGAAGAATAAATCCAAGGTATCCGTGTCTGGGAAAACATCCAGAGAGAGTGCCACTACTTCCAACCAGCGGAAATCAAATAAAAAGCGTCGTAATCCATGGATACAAAACTAACTTAGAAGTTGCGATTGTTGAAGAAGCAGGGGAATTGTTATATCAGCGGGAAGCCAGCTCTGTAATAGAGAGCTGGCTTATCGTTTGTTTGAGTATAGATTGACTCACGTAAGCATAACGGAGATATGGCTGTTCAGGATTGATGAGGGCATTTTATTGCTAAAGTATTGTAAACCCTTTCATAATTGTGTTAAAATATTTGTACCCTATGAGCACACTATTTATGATAGACAAGTTAGGGTACGGATACGATCGCTTTAGCTGGTGCAAAACTACGAAAGAAAAGAAATGAAAAAAACTGTTGCATTAGATTCAACCGTATGATATATTATTTAAGTCGCCGCTGAAACACACGGCTGACACGGGAAACACAAGAAATGATGAAACAAGTTTGATCTTTGAAAACTGAACAACGAGTGAGTAACGATCTTGCTTGCAAGATCGACGCTGAAAAATTGGTACAAGTCTTCGGACTGTATGATTTCGAAGCAAAAAAAGAGATTTTTAATCTCGTCAGATTCAAAATGAGCTTATCGCTCTTTTCAAATACTGAGATGATTTTCATAGCGTTTAACCGCGCTATCGAAATTCATCTTTATTGGAGAGTTTGATCCTGGCTCAGGACGAACGCTGGCGGCATGCCTAATACATGCAAGTCGAGCGGACTTGAAGAGAAGCTTGCTTCTCTGATGGTTAGCGGCGGACGGGTGAGTAACACGTAGGCAACCTGCCCTCAAGTTTGGGACAACTACCGGAAACGGTAGCTAATACCGAATAGTTGTTTTCTTCGCCTGAAGAGAACTGGAAAGACGGAGCAATCTGTCACTTGGGGATGGGCCTGCGGCGCATTAGCTAGTTGGTGAGGTAACGGCTCACCAAGGCGACGATGCGTAGCCGACCTGAGAGGGTGATCGGCCACACTGGGACTGAGACACGGCCCAGACTCCTACGGGAGGCAGCAGTAGGGAATCTTCCGCAATGGGCGAAAGCCTGACGGAGCAATGCCGCGTGAGTGATGAAGGTTTTCGGATCGTAAAGCTCTGTTGCCAGGGAAGAACGCTTGGGAGAGTAACTGCTCTCAAGGTGACGGTACCTGAGAAGAAAGCCCCGGCTAACTACGTGCCAGCAGCCGCGGTAATACGTAGGGGGCAAGCGTTGTCCGGAATTATTGGGCGTAAAGCGCGCGCAGGCGGTCATTTAAGTCTGGTGTTTAATCCCGGGGCTCAACCCCGGATCGCACTGGAAACTGGGTGACTTGAGTGCAGAAGAGGAGAGTGGAATTCCACGTGTAGCGGTGAAATGCGTAGATATGTGGAGGAACACCAGTGGCGAAGGCGACTCTCTGGGCTGTAACTGACGCTGAGGCGCGAAAGCGTGGGGAGCAAACAGGATTAGATACCCTGGTAGTCCACGCCGTAAACGATGAGTGCTAGGTGTTAGGGGTTTCGATACCCTTGGTGCCGAAGTTAACACATTAAGCACTCCGCCTGGGGAGTACGGTCGCAAGACTGAAACTCAAAGGAATTGACGGGGACCCGCACAAGCAGTGGAGTATGTGGTTTAATTCGAAGCAACGCGAAGAACCTTACCAGGTCTTGACATCCCTCTGATCGGTACAGAGATGTATCTTTCCTTCGGGACAGAGGAGACAGGTGGTGCATGGTTGTCGTCAGCTCGTGTCGTGAGATGTTGGGTTAAGTCCCGCAACGAGCGCAACCCTTATATTTAGTTGCCAGCATTTCGGATGGGCACTCTAGATAGACTGCCGGTGACAAACCGGAGGAAGGTGGGGATGACGTCAAATCATCATGCCCCTTATGACCTGGGCTACACACGTACTACAATGGCCGGTACAACGGGCTGCGAAATCGCGAGATGGAGCCAATCCCAACAAAGCCGGTCTCAGTTCGGATTGCAGGCTGCAACTCGCCTGCATGAAGTCGGAATTGCTAGTAATCGCGGATCAGCATGCCGCGGTGAATACGTTCCCGGGTCTTGTACACACCGCCCGTCACACCACGAGAGTTTATAACACCCGAAGTCGGTGGGGTAACCGCAAGGAGCCAGCCGCCGAAGGTGGGATAGATGATTGGGGTGAAGTCGTAACAAGGTAGCCGTATCGGAAGGTGCGGCTGGATCACCTCCTTTCTATGGAGAATCGTTTCCTGTAACGGAAACATTCAAATAAGCAGGTTCTTAGAACCTGCAACAGCGATTCATTTTGGTCCATCACTTCGGTGTAGATGAAATGAAAAGCACAAACTACTCACTCGTTGCTCAGTTTTGAGAGCTCAAACTCTCAAACTTCTCGTTAGTTCGACCGACACATCCGTGAACGGCCCGAACGAAACGATTTGTTCTTTGAAAACTAGATATCGAAACGAAACAAACGCGAATTAGAACATTCCTTTAAGCTAATCTTGTGTAAACAAGTGAAGTGTTTTTATAAGGTAGATTGCATGAGCGAGTGATCGAAATGGAACGACTTTTGGATTTGCGCAAGCAAACCAAGCGGAGTGACAGCTCGAACACGAGCGATATGGTTAAGCTACTAAGAGCACACGGAGGATGCCTAGGCGCTAGGAGCCGATGAAGGACGTGGCGAACAACGAAACTGCCTCGGGGAGCTGTAAGCAAGCTTTGATCCGGGGGTGTCCGAATGGGGAAACCCAGCTGGGGTAATTTCCAGTTACACCTAACTGAATACATAGGTTAGTGTGAGGCATACCAGGGGAACTGAAACATCTAAGTACCCTGAGGAAGAGAAAACAATAGTGATTCCGTCAGTAGCGGCGAGCGAACGCGGAGAAGCCCAAACCAGAGAGCTTGCTCTTTGGGGTTGTGGGACGTCTCACATGGAGTTACAAAGGAACCGGTTAAGCGAAGAGGTCTGGAAAGGCCCGCCAAAGAAGGTAAAAGCCCTGTAGTTGAAAGTCTGTTCCCTCCGAGACGGATCCCGAGTAGTGCGGGGCACGTGAAACCCCGTATGAATCCGGCAGGACCATCTGCCAAGGCTAAATACTTCCTAGCGACCGATAGTGAAGCAGTACCGTGAGGGAAAGGTGAAAAGCACCCCGGAAGGGGAGTGAAATAGAACCTGAAACCGTGTGCTTACAAAAAGTCAGAGCCCGTTTTAGGGGTGATGGCGTGCCTTTTGTAGAATGAACCGGCGAGTTACGTTCCCGTGCAAGGTTAAGGTGAAGAGCCGGAGCCGCAGCGAAAGCGAGTCTGAATAGGGCGATGTAGTACGTGGACGTAGACCCGAAACCGGGTGATCTACCCCTGTCCAGGGTGAAGGTGCGGTAACACGCACTGGAGGCCCGAACCCACGCATGTTGAAAAATGCGGGGATGAGGTGGGGGTAGCGGAGAAATTCCAATCGAACTCGGAGATAGCTGGTTCTCCCCGAAATAGCTTTAGGGCTAGCCTCGGAAAACAGAGTCGTGGAGGTAGAGCACTGATTGGGTGCGGGGCCCGCAAGGGTTACCAAGCTCAGTCAAACTCCGAATGCCATAGACTTACTTCCGGGAGTCAGACAGTGAGTGCTAAGATCCATTGTCAAAAGGGAAACAGCCCAGACCATCAGCTAAGGTCCCCAAGTGTGTGTTAAGTGGGAAAGGATGTGGAGTTGCACAGACAACCAGGATGTTGGCTTAGAAGCAGCCACCATTGAAAGAGTGCGTAATAGCTCACTGGTCGAGTGACTCTGCGCCGAAAATGTAACGGGGCTAAACACACCACCGAAGCTATGGCTTGATGCTTTGCATCAGGGGTAGGGGAGCGTTGTATAAGGGTTGAAGGTGTACCGTAAGGAGCGCTGGACATTATACAAGTGAGAATGCCGGTATGAGTAACGAAAAGATCAGTGAGAATCTGATCCGCCGAAAGCCTAAGGGTTCCTGAGGAAGGCTCGTCCGCTCAGGGTAAGTCGGGACCTAAGGCGAGGCCGAAAGGCGTAGTCGAAGGACAACAGGTCGAAATTCCTGTACCACCGTAAGCCGTTATGAGCAATGGGGGGACGCAGTAGGGTAGTGACGCAGACTGATGGATGTCTGTCCAAGCAGTAAGGCTGATGTGTAGGCAAATCCGCACATCATTAAGGCTGAGCTGTGATGGGGAGTGAAAATTACAGTAGCGAAGGTCATGATCTCACACTGCCAAGAAAAGCCTCTAGCCAGGTGATGGTGCCCGTACCGCAAACCGACACAGGTAGGCGAGAAGAGTATTCTAAGGCGCGCGGAAGAACTCTCGTTAAGGAACTCGGCAAAATGACCCCGTAACTTCGGGAGAAGGGGTGCCCCGGTAGTGTGAATAGCACGAGGGGGCCGCAGTGAAAAGGCCCAAGCGACTGTTTAGCAAAAACACAGGTCTGTGCGAAGCCGTAAGGCGAAGTATACGGGCTGACGCCTGCCCGGTGCTGGAAGGTTAAGGGGAGTGGTTAGGAGCAATCCGAAGCTGTGAACCGAAGCCCCAGTAAACGGCGGCCGTAACTATAACGGTCCTAAGGTAGCGAAATTCCTTGTCAGGTAAATTCTGACCCGCACGAATGGCGTAACGACTTGGGCGCTGTCTCAACGAGAGATCCGGTGAAATTTTAATACCTGTGAAGATGCAGGTTACCCGCGACAAGACGGAAAGACCCCATGGAGCTTTACTGCAGCTTGATATTGAATTTGGGTACGATCTGTACAGGATAGGTGGGAGCCTTTGAAGTGGGAGCGCAAGCTTCCATGGAGGCAACGTTGGGATACCACCCTGATCGTATCTAGGTTCTAACCTGGTACCGTAATCCGGTGCGGGGACAGTGTCAGGTGGGCAGTTTGACTGGGGCGGTCGCCTCCTAAAGAGTAACGGAGGCGCCCAAAGGTTCCCTCAGAATGGTTGGAAATCATTCGAAGAGTGCAAAGGCATAAGGGAGCTTGACTGCGAGACCTACAAGTCGAGCAGGGACGAAAGTCGGGCTTAGTGATCCGGTGGTACCGCATGGAAGGGCCATCGCTCAACGGATAAAAGCTACCCTGGGGATAACAGGCTTATCTCCCCCAAGAGTCCACATCGACGGGGAGGTTTGGCACCTCGATGTCGGCTCATCGCATCCTGGGGCTGAAGTAGGTCCCAAGGGTTGGGCTGTTCGCCCATTAAAGCGGTACGCGAGCTGGGTTCAGAACGTCGTGAGACAGTTCGGTCCCTATCTGTCGTGGGCGTAGGAAATTTGAGAGGAGCTGTCCTTAGTACGAGAGGACCGGGATGGACGTACCGCTGGTGTACCAGTTGTTCCGCCAGGAGCACCGCTGGGTAGCTATGTACGGACGGGATAAACGCTGAAAGCATCTAAGCGTGAAGCCCCCCTCAAGATGAGATTTCCCAGTATGTAAGACCCCTTGAAGACGACGAGGTAGATAGGCTGGGGGTGGAAGTGCAGCAATGCATGGAGCTGACCAGTACTAATCGGTCGAGGGCTTATCCAATTAGCAAGTGATAATTCGCATGTTTCGTTTCGAATCTAGTTTTCAGAGAATAACACTCTGAAATGAAAATTGGTACATCACAGAACGTGTGTATGATTTTCAGTTCCATA
Organism: Paenibacillus sp. FSL K6-1318; assembly: GCF_037976905.1. Classification (NCBI taxonomy): domain Bacteria; kingdom Bacillati; phylum Bacillota; class Bacilli; order Caryophanales; family Paenibacillaceae; genus Paenibacillus; species Paenibacillus sp. FSL K6-1318. The sequence continues at coordinate 5,234,729 of NZ_CP150270.1, read as the reverse complement.
TGCGCTGAACCATTCATCCACACAGCCGTGTCGGACCGAATGGAACGCGAACGCATTTGTTACACAAATGCTCGTTTGGTGGCGATGGCGGAGGGGTTCCACACGTACCCATCCCGAACACGACCGTTAAGCCCTCTAGCGCCGATGGTACTTGGACCGCAGGGTCCTGGGAGAGTAGGACGCCGCCAAGCGAACTCTTTCATCATACATAGTAAACAGGCTCTGCATGTGGACGTTGTACGATGAATTGCATTTGCACTGCAAATGCATATTATTCCCTGATAGCTCAGTTGGTAGAGCACTCGACTGTTAATCGAGTTGTCACAGGTTCGAGCCCTGTTCGGGGAGCCAGTAAGGCCCGTTGGTCAAGGGGTTAAGACACCTCCCTTTCACGGAGGTAACAGGGGTTCGAATCCCCTACGGGTCATATAGATGGAGGCTTAGCTCAGCTGGGAGAGCATCTGCCTTACAAGCAGAGGGTCGGGGGTTCGATCCCCTCAGCCTCCACCATATAACTTTTATAACGACGCGGGGTGGAGCAGCCCGGTAGCTCGTCGGGCTCATAACCCGAAGGCCGCAGGTTCAAATCCTGCCCCCGCAATTATACTTTCCTTAGAGAAAGTGATCTGGAACCGTGGTGTAGTTGGCCTAACATGCCTGCCTGTCACGCAGGAGATCGCGGGTTCGAATCCCGTCGGTTCCGCCATTTTTATACTTATTAGTACCGCATGCGGAAGTGGCTCAGCGGTAGAGCATCGCCTTGCCAAGGCGAGGGTCGCGGGTTCGATTCCCGTCTTCCGCTCCAATTTTTGCGCCCTTAGCTCAGCTGGATAGAGCGTTTGACTACGAATCAAAAGGCCGGGAGTTCGAATCTCTCAGGGCGCGCCATTATAACTTCAAATTTGCCGGCGTGGCGGAATGGCAGACGCGCTCGACTCAAAATCGAGTGGGAAACCGTGGAGGTTCGAGTCCTCTCGCCGGTATATATAACGGGATGTAGCTCAGCTTGGTAGAGCACCTGGTTTGGGACCAGGGGGTCGCATGTTCAAATCGTGTCATCCCGATCTCGAAAAAGTACTATCTAATTAATAGATAGTACTTTTTTTTATATTTATCTTTATAAGTTACGATCAATATTAGTCGGATACTATCACAATATGTGCTCTAACATAACACATGCGAGTTCCCTCACCAGACTACGAGTTAGTATTGCATAAAGCCTCGTTCTTTAGGTCACAATAGGTTTAAAAAGTGATAGAAGGGGTTCATGTGAACACGTTTAACTTCAGAAAACAATTCAAGAGACGCTGGCGACGGTGGAAACGAACATTATGGATGACGGCGGCTTTGCTTGCGGTTACGATATTGGCTTACAGCGGGTTGTCCATCTCATCGGCGATAGAGCGTTTGCTGACAACTAATTTTAGTGAGGCAACCAGTGTGATGGGACCTGTTACGCAGGAAACAAGATCTGAACAGGAGATTCAGGCGCTAGTAGAGCAACTTGATGCTGATCCGGATCATTTAACGAATGTGGTTTTGGAAACACAGTACATCTGTGGAGTGGAGACAGAGCAGTTAGGCAAGATGGCTAGACCACAATTGAAGATGCTGCTGGCTCAACATCCGGAATGGGATGCTACGGTTGGAGCAACAGACGAGCTTCACTTGAAGCAACGTGTAGATGACCTTTCACCGCTCTGTAAACAGCAGGCGTACATCAGCATAGATGCTGTAGGTAATCTTAATTTGTATGAGGGTAAGCCAGCAGAAGAGAAGGTCATTCGTACGTTCTTTCAATTGGATGTTGGGACGTTGGAGAGTTCTCTGCCTGAAGGCGTGCTGGAGCAATTGCAGCAGGGTATTCGGATTCAGGACAAGGATGAATATGACAGCGTAATCTCTACGTTTAGTGACTATGCAGTGGATGAGGACCATCATCTAATCCGCAATGGCGGGTAATCCAATCGTTCTCTACTACAGCAATAAGATGCTGTAGTACTGAAAAGATGGTGTATAGCAATAGCATTGGGGAGTTGCGAAACTAGGGATAGACCCCAAAATATGTGGATTGTGATGAGGACATCGAAGAGATGTCCTTTTTGTCGTTTGAATTGAAATACATGAAAATACGTATAAACATGTAAAAAATACACGAATAAAGACGAGTAATCGGTTAGACAAAGTTTTTCCTGCCGTAGGGTCTATCTTTTGTTATAATGAAATGAACGATACATATGTTCGCTTTTGTGAGGGAGAGATGGTTTTGCGTTTTTTGGGAATTGACCCGGGGATTGCGATTGTTGGTTTTGGTTTTGTGGATAAAATCGGCAGTAAGGTGGTACCCGTACAATATGGATGTATTCAGACAGAAGCTCATACCCCTGAAGAGGAACGGTTGCTTCACGTATATGAAGGTATGGTGCAATTGATTGATAAATACAAACCGGACGCAGTAGCGTTGGAGAAACTTTTTTTCAATCGGAACGTTACAACAGCGATGTCTGTCAGTCAGGCTAGAGGCGTCATGGTTCTCGCTGCGGCGCAGAAGGGTTTGCCTATTGCAGAGTATACGCCAATGCAGATCAAGCAGGCCGTTGTTGGGTACGGTAAAGCAGAGAAGAAGCAAGTACAGGAGATGGTCAAAATGTTCTTGCGTCTTCAAGTCGTTCCTAAGCCGGATGACGTAGCGGATGCATTGGCTGTAGCCGTGTGCCACGCACACTCTTATACATTAAATTCCAAGTTGAATGAGGTATTGCGAAAATGATTGATTTTCTAAGAGGACAGTTCATTCATGTAGAGAATGATTATATTGTGCTGGATGTTCATGGTGTGGGGTATCGCGTTTTCTGTCCGAATCCATTTGCGTTTGCGAAGCAAGAAGGCGAAATTACGGTGTACACTCACCATCATGTGCGTGAGGATGCGATGTTGCTGTTTGGATTTGTTACACGGGATGAACAGCGTTTATTCCGTAAACTGATTGAAGTATCTGGTATCGGGCCAAAAGTAGCTTTGGGCATACTCGCTGGAGGTACACCAGAACATGTGGTTACGGCGATTTACCAGGAAAATCTGACGTTTTTGACCAAATTGCCAGGTATCGGCAAGAAGACTGCACAACGCATGATCCTGGATCTCAAGGATAAGCTGGATAGTTTTGGCGCGGCTGCCTATGCAACAGGTTTGTTCGCTCCTCCATCGGAAGAGTCGGGAAGTGGTTCAGCCTGGGATGAGGCACGTGAAGGTCTCAAGGCACTTGGGTATACTGACAGTGAGCTTGATAAAGTATGGCTCAAATTGAAAAAGGATGTTACTACAGCGGATTCCGTTGATGTGTTAATGAAAAAGGCGCTGCAAATGCTGTTTACGGGATAACACAATTTGCATATTATAATATAGCTGTAGCCTGCAAAAAAAGGTAGGGATGAACATGGATGATCGGATTATTTCCGCGAACCTGATGATGGAGGACCAGAATGTTGAGTTGAGCCTTCGTCCCCGGTATCTGAATGAATATATTGGGCAGAATCAGGTGAAGGAAAATTTAAAGATATATATTGAAGCTGCCAAATTTCGTAATGAGGCATTGGATCACGTTTTGTTATATGGACCACCTGGACTTGGTAAAACAACACTTGCCAATATTATTGCCAACGAATTGGGCGTTAACTTACGAACGACGTCGGGCCCGGCCATTGAACGCCCGGGTGATCTTGCAGCATTGTTAACCAATCTGCAGGAAGGCGACGTCCTGTTTATTGATGAGATTCATCGTTTGCATCGTACGGTTGAAGAAGTTATGTACCCCGCTATGGAAGATTCGGCATTGGATATTATGATTGGTAAAGGTCCAAGTGCACGTTCCGTTCGGCTGGATCTGCCACCATTCACTCTGATTGGGGCTACAACGCGTGCTGGTTTGCTGTCTGCGCCACTTCGAGACCGATTTGGTGTTATCAGTCGCCTGGAATTCTATACAGTTGATGAGCTGGCTTATATCGTCTCACGCTCTACCGAAATTTTGGGTGTGGAGATTGTGGGAGATGCTGCGGAAGAGATTGCATTGCGCTCTCGTGGGACACCGAGGATCGCGAACCGTTTGCTAAAACGAGTACGTGACTTTGCACAGGTACGTGGTGATGGGATCATAACGCAGACACTGGCGGAAGAAGCGCTGCAACGTCTCCAGATTGATCCACGTGGCCTGGATGAGATTGATCATAAGATGCTCAAATCGATGATCAACAGCTTCCGGGGAGGCCCGGTAGGGTTGGATACCATTGCTGCTACAATCGGTGAAGAAAGTCAAACGATCGAAGATGTATATGAACCGTATCTGCTTCAGATTGGTATGATTCAGCGTACACCAAGGGGTAGGATTGTAACAGATCTCGCCTATCATCACTTGGGTCTGCCTGTTCCACCAAGAGACGGGAAATAATCAAACCTGGTTAACATTCACGATTTGAACATTCACCGCAAACATTGAAATAATCACGTGTTAACCCGATATAAAAGTGAAGGAAATGCCTGGAGAGGAGTCTGATTGTGGGAAAAGCAATACGAACGAAGAAGTGGAGTCGTCGATTGAAGGTACTGGCGGCAGCTCTTTTGACAGTGGGTTGTCTGCAAGTGCCTGCATATGCAGCAGGAAATGATGGACAGACGATCCGGGTAGCCATGTTTGCGAATCTGGGTAGTACGTATAAATCAACTACACCACTCATTACGCTTGAATCGACGGGACAATGGAGCATCCAATCGGAGAGTGGCGCAAATGTAAGCCTTCCGGCAGGGCAAGTCCGTTTCAGTGCAGATGGATTCCGAGTGAAGGTGTTGGAAACTGCGGACTTTAAGGCAGCATCCGCAGCAGCAAAATTGTTGCAGGCAACCGCAGACAAGCCGTTGCTGTTCACAACGTCTGTGAATGGAAATGCCATGTATCAGCTCTACACAGGTAACTATGCAACGGAGGCACTGGCAGGACAAGCTGTTACACGAGTACAAAAGGTAGCAGCAGCTCAATTGGCTGGTCAAAAGCCAGCTGTAACGGGAAGTAAACGCCTGTCTGCTGGAACCTATGGTTCGATTCAGGAAGCAGAGGCAGCACAAGCCAGCCTTTTATCAACAGGAGTTAGTGCCTATCCAGTCCTTCAATTAAGTGGGGGAAGTCAAGCATATGCGGTATGGGTGGGTGAAGCTTCTACGGATGCGGAATTATCCACATTGAAGAAAAGTGTGGAAGCCAAAGCTCCGGGGGTAAGCCTTTCACCTGTCAACAATAGTGCAGGGCTCATCATCCGTCAGGATGCCGGATTAAGTACGGATGCACTCAAAACAGCTCCGCATTACACCATTGCAGGTACTGAAGCCAAAGCATTGGTACAAGGATATAGCAATGGTATCAAAGTAGTGGAGCGTTCCCAGCGAACGTATCGTGGAGATATGGAAATCAGTATTGTGAGCGGTGATTTGGCGTTGGTCAACGTCGTTCCACTGGAGCAATACCTGTACTCTGTTGTAGGGGCAGAGGTGTATTCCTCTTGGCCTGCTGAGGCTCTGAAAGTTCAAGCCGTAGCTGCTCGATCCTACGCGCTTCAACAGGGTGAACGTTTCAAAATTGCAAATGTCGTGGATACAACTCTCAGCCAAGCCTATAACGGGATTGGTTCGGAAAACGATAAAGTAACCAGTGCAGTAGATGCAACGGCTGGAGAAGTGGTCAAGAGCGGTGGTAAAATCATCGAAGCTGTGTTCTCCTCCAATGCGGGCGGACAGACGGCTCATCCTTCTGAGGTATGGAACGGCGGAGCAGGTGTATTCACCAATGTGGTTAGCTCAGGGGATACATCAGCCCAGGCAGGATTACATACGTGGTACCATGTGCTGCTGAGTTCAGGCGTTAGCGGGTACATTCGTGAGGATAACATCAAAGAATTAACGACCAAGACCAATGCAGGACTGGCCAAAGTGACGGTAACGGCTCAGAACACCAATGTACGTGCCATTCCGTTAATTCAATCCACCGTTGAACCCGTAGCCAAAATGAATCCAGGTAACGAAGCTGTTGTACTGGCAAAAGTGGCTCAATCCAATGACTACGCCTGGGTGAGAGGACCTTTCACTTCAGCTCAGTTGGTTAAATCTCTTCAGGGTAAAACGACAGCATCTGTTCCTGCTTCAATCTCAACCTTGGAAGTAACCAAGCGTGGACCTTCCGGAAGAGCACTTGAAGTCACTGCCAACGGACAGGCTATGACGGTGAAATATGCTGATACCTACCGCTCTGCGCTGGGTGGATTACCGAGCACTTTATTTGATATTGCAGGGACCGGAAGTTATACTGTATTAGGCGCTGACGGCAAAACAGCCAGTAAAACCGGCTCAAATGGTGCCTCTGTATTGTCTTCTTCTGGCACAGGAACGTCATCCGGTAATGCACTTGTGGTTATGAGTGGTGATGGTCAAGCGAGAGCGGTAACGCAGGGTCAGACCTACATGTTCATCGGTCAGGGTAATGGCCACGGATTGGGCTTGTCCCAATGGGGAGCCAAAGGCATGGCAGATGAAGGGTATGATTACCAGGCAATATTGAAACACTATTATCAAAATGCGACTATTGTTAAGGAATGAAACTAAAATGAATGTGAACTTATATGATTTTGAATTACCAGAGCAATTGATTGCACAAACGCCGCTGCTTGATCGCACGGCATCTCGGTTGCTGACTTTGAACAAAGATAGTGGTGAGATTAATCATCAAACGTTTCCTGATATTATCGACTTTCTGAATTCTGGCGATACATTGATTCTGAATGATACACGTGTTCTTCCAGCCCGTCTGTTCGGTACAAAAGAAGATACCGGAGCAAAAGCAGAAGTGTTATTGCTTAAAAATGTGGAAGGCGACAAGTGGGAAGCACTCGTTAAGCCAGGTAAAAAACTGAAAGCCGGTTCGATCATCGTATTCGGTGATGAACTGAAGGCGATTATAGAAGAAGAGGGCGAGATGGGTGCACGTACACTCACGTTTACGTATGACGGAATCTTCCAGGAGATTCTGGACCGTCTGGGCGAGATGCCATTGCCACCTTATATCAAAGAGACATTGGATGACCGCGAGCGGTATCAGACCGTGTATGCCAAGCATGAAGGATCGGCTGCTGCACCAACAGCGGGACTACATTTTACGGATGAATTGTTGGATCAGATTCGTGCAAAGGGCGTTAATGTCGCCTTCATCACGCTTCATGTAGGACTGGGCACGTTCAGACCGATGTCGGTAGACGTTGTAGAAGATCATGTCATGCATGAGGAGTATTACTCCTTGTCACAAGAAACAGCAGACCTGATTAACCAGACCAAAGCGAATGGACACCGTGTTTTTGCGGTTGGTACAACAAGCTGCCGGACTTTGGAAACGGTGGGGAGCAAATTCGAGAATGGATTACTGCAAGCGAGCAGCGGATGGACGAGTATTTTCATCTATCCAGGCTATTCCTTCAAAGTGATCGATGGGATGCTTACGAATTTTCATCTCCCCAAATCCACGTTGGTGATGTTGGTTAGTGCACTTGCAGGAAGAGAACATATTATGCAGGCATATGAGGAAGCCATCCAAGAGCAATACCGTTTCTTCAGCTTCGGCGATGCCATGTTGATATACTAGAAGCAATTTCATAACTCACTAATAAAGGTATTATGAAATTGCTTCATTAGAATAACGATTAACTTTAGAGGATGATTAAAACCAATGGCAGCAATTACGTATGAACATATCAAAACTTGTAAACAATCCGGTGCACGTCTGGGACGTGTACATACACCTCACGGTATTATTGAGACACCGACCTTTATGCCTGTAGGTACCCAGGCGACTGTCAAAACAATGAGCCCTGAAGAGTTGAAAGAAATGGATGCTCAGATTATCTTGAGTAATACGTATCATCTGTTTCTGAGACCAGGACATGAAATCATTCGCGAAGCTGGCGGATTGCACAAGTTCATGAACTGGGATCGTCCAATTCTGACGGACAGCGGCGGATTCCAAGTATTCTCGCTCAGCGAGATGCGCAAAATTACGGAGGAAGGCGTTAACTTCCGCTCCCACTTGAATGGAGACAAGAAGTTCCTTTCACCTGAAGTGGCCATGGAAATCCAGAATGCACTTGGCTCCGATATTATGATGGCTTTTGATGAATGTCCACCGTATCCGGCTGAATATGAATATGTCAAAAAATCACTCGAAAGAACGAGCCGCTGGGCGGAACGTTGTCTCGAAAGTCACGCTCGTCCGCATGATCAAGGTCTGTTTGCCATCGTACAGGGAGGCATGCATGAAGATCTTCGCCGTCAGAGCGCCGCAGATTTGACTTCCATGGATTTCCCGGGGTATGCTATTGGTGGACTGAGTGTTGGAGAACCGAAACATTTGATGTATGGTGTATTGGATTACACGTTACCTTTGTTGCCGTCCAATAAACCACGTTATTTGATGGGGGTAGGTTCGCCCGATGCGTTGATTGAGGGATCAATTCGTGGAGTGGACATGTTCGATTGTGTTCTGCCTACTCGGATTGCCCGTAACGGAACAACAATGACCAGCCAAGGACGTCTGGTAGTTCGCAATGCCAAGTTTGCAACTGATTTTGGGCCACTTGACCCTGAATGTGATTGCTACACTTGTCGCAACTATTCCAGAGCTTACCTGCGTCATTTGATCAAAGCAGATGAAACATTTGGCCTGCGTTTGACGACAATCCATAATCTTCATTTCTTGCAGAATTTGATGCGTAATGTACGTAAAGCCATTATGGAAGATCGTTTGCTTGATTTCCGGGATGAATTTTTCGATCAATATGGTCTTCATGACAATGACAAAGGTTTCTGATTAAGGTTTAAAGGAAACCGGCGTAACAAGCAATATCTGTACGTATAGTCGATAAGGGGGAGTTTAAATGTTTCAGGGAATGACTCTAGCAGGAGCACAAGCGGGCGGAGGCATTGTATCCTTGATTGTACCTTTGGTACTCATGGTTGCAATTTTCTACTTCTTGATGATTCGTCCACAGAACAAAAAGCAAAAGCAACGTAATTCCATGCTGAGCCAATTGAAAAAAGGCGATAAAATTGTAACGATTGGTGGCCTTCACGGTACGATCGCTGAGATTACGGACGATGTGGTTGTATTGCGTGTAAATGATGTAACTAAGCTTACGTTTGACCGTAATGCAATTAGCACGGCTGTAGCTCGTGAAACGGCTGTTGAATAGGGTACTGTAACATAGATTAACGAGGGTACGTTTGTGGCGTATTCCCTAGAAGAGAACCGGATCTCCATGGAGACCCGGTTCTCTTTTTTGTTTTATGTGGGAAGGTCGATGTTCTTCGCCAGTCAGCTAGGAACGATGCGTATTAACGCCGAACATGCCACCGAGAGCTGAGATGAAGAAGGCGCTGAGCAGTTGCAAACTATCTTTCCAATTAAACGAAGCGTCCAACGCGAGAAATCCGATCAACAGCACGAGGAGTCCATATACGATTCCGGTAATTCCTCCGTAGTACCATCCTTTTTCACCAGAACGTTTGCCTGCCACAAAACCACCAACCAATAACGACAAGCCATGAACAACATAGGTATACAACGAGAGGTCCTGTTCCCGCATTCCGCTCATCCAGAGAAAGAGGGAGAGAATTAATGCTCCGATAAACATCCATACAAAAGCCTGACAGAGGCCTGACAGAATCGGATTGGACACTCGAAACGAAACCAAGCGGCGGATCAATTGCATGAAGCAACCCCCTTGTACAAGTTTGAAGTTAATACAGTGTATGGTCAAGCCTTCGGACTTATGAACTGATTTCCATTAAATGAACGGATTATTTCTGGATGAGCATGTAAGGTTCAGGTCAAAATAGGGATTGCACTACAGTTAACTGCCAAAAACTCAGTTTCGAAGGAGGACCCCTATTGTGAACTTCCCTGATGTCGGAGCACATATCTTTCGAACCATTCTCATGTACTTTCTTGTGTATTGTGCTATTCGGGTTATGGGTAAACGTGAGATCGGTAAGCTATCCATGTTTGATCTGGTCGTGTCGATTATGCTCGCAGAGATGGCTGCCTTTGTCATTGAAGATATAGATAAACCTCTGTCTCATGGCATTGCTCCCATGCTGACGGTCATTATCGTGCAAATCGGAATGGCCTTTGTCGGTTTGAAGAGTCGAAGACTTCGTTTGATGATTGATGGTAAACCTACGGTATTGATCTCCAAAGGCGTTCTTCATCGGGATGAGATGCGCAAGCAGCGATATAACCTGGATGATCTGTTGCTACAACTCCGAGAACAGAATGTAGACAGTATCGGTGAGGTGGATTTCGCCATTTTGGAGACCACAGGTAAGCTGACCGTTTTTCCCAAAGACCAGAATGCTTCTAACGACAGCAGTTCTTCCGGATCTGAATCAGACGAGTCTTCTTCCAGTAAATCCAAAACAGGAAAAGATCAGATTGATGGATTTCCAAATATCAAATACGAAGGTCTGCCACTGCCCTTGATTATGGACGGCAAGGTCCAGGATCAGAATCTGGAACTCATCCAGAAAACGAGATTTTGGCTAAAAAATCAAATTCAGCATAACGGAATTATGGATTTTAAAGATGTGTTTATATGTTCTATCGATCACAATGGCAAGGTGTATGTAAGTCCAAAAGATGATAAAAAATGAAATTCATTTGCCTGACCGACGCTTGAACCATGAACCTATAAAAGGAGCACGGGACAGATCATGGAAGTCAATCATTTTGGTCCAGCCCATAACGATGAAATATACAATGAGGCCAACGAAAGGCGCGAGAAGCATCCGGACCCAGAAAGGCAATATCATGGCAGTCTCTTCATATACCAGCAGGGTGGCTGCTCCCATAATAAACATGCCGGCCCCCGTTTTGACCCAATCCATGATCTTAAAGCGGAATTGTAGTAGACTACGCACGCTTTGGGCATGTAACAGGGTCACCACAGTAGAATTCACACAGATGGCGATGACCGCACCGAAGATGCCATATTCAGGCCGGGAAGCGAGCATTAAAATCAACGTGATTTTGATGACAGCACCGATAAATGTATTCAGCAGTGCTTTACCCGGACGGTCAAGGGCTTGCAATGCAGCTTGTAGAGGGGCTTGAATATAAATGAACAAAGCAAAAGGAGCCATTAGCTTCAGCATGCTTCCAATCGATGCATCATTATACAGAACAAGACACATCGGTTCGGCAAGCACATACATAAACACGGAAAACGGAGCACCTGTCACAAGTGCCAAGCGTAATGCCTGATGCATTCTTTTGTGAATCAGTGCGCGATCTCCCTGAGCAGAAGCTTCGGATAGTGAAGGCACAAGTGATGTCGCGAGCGATGAGGTTAGTGCTCCTGGTAGCAGAAGTAAAGGGATAATCATTCCTTGTAGTGCACCATACTGCGCTGTGGCAAGTCCCTTAGATATACCTGCCAGAGCCAGACTCTGGGCGGTAACAATAGTCTCAGCAAGATAGGATAAGGAGCCAACCAGTCTACCTGCTGTAACCGGAACAGAAATCGCAAGCAAACGCCGAATTAATCCGGGCTGTGGGTTACCTGTATCTTTCATAGCTGGGGGAACTGTGGTTATAGGCTTGGCTGAAAGATTGGACATGTTTTGTTGCGTGGCTAGCGGTAATTCTTTCTTCTGTCTGCTATACTTCCACAATAAAACAAGCATACCGCCGAATTCTCCAACGAGTGCGCCCAGCATGGCACCAGCAGCAGCCTGGGCAATACCGTGGGGGAGAAGAAGCCAAGCAAACCAGATGACACAGACGATACGAATGATGGTTTCAACAATGGATGAAATGGCAGTAGGCATCATATTTTGCTTGCCCTGGAAGTACCCTCTGTAGACGGCAGATACGGCGATAATGGCAATCATGGGGCTCATACTAACGAACGTATGGTACACCCGTTCATCTGTAAGCACGTACTTGGTAACCCATGGTGCAAATATGATACATAAAAACATGAAAACTACACCCAGCGTCAGCGTGAAGCTTAAGCTTATTTGCAGGATGCGCTGGGGGGAATAACGATTGGCACCAGTGTCAGCTTCGGCTACGAGCTTGGCTACTGCGAGCGGAATACCACCCGTAATTAATGTCACCAGTACGATAAAAAAGGGATAGCTCAATTGGTAGATGCCAACACCTTCTGCACCAATGACTCGTGGCAGCGCAATGCGCGGGATGAAACCAAGTATTCGATTAATTATGCCTGCCGCGAGCAGGATCATGGCCCCCTGGATAAATGTCTGTTTCTTCAAGACTACCCCTCTTTCCCGGTTGAAAGTACAGGTTATCATCATAAACGGGACAAAGCCGTTGTTCTTCATCCTATGCCAGTCCTTTATCTTCTCATGACAACTTGGACACGATTAACAAAAAGAACCATAACCAGCAAGAAGGAATATGATCAGGCGAAGTCGAATCATGTAATATTGATGCCGCATAAAGGCTTGGATGTACGAAGGGAGGCTCCCCGTTGGAAGAAATGAATGATGTGGAGTTGGAACAGTCAATAGAGATGCTCTGCCGTAGCAAGGCGGAGGAATTAAGGCTTGTCGGTTACGAATATGTCACCAGCAAAGATGTCTGGAATTGCGTCAGTCATAAATATGAAAAACAGGGCATTCCACCGCTTCACCAGCTGGTGAACGACATTTTGTCACTGAAAGCAACAAGCTTTATGAACTTTATGACCGTGTCTGCATACCGGGGGTCCTCTTTCTAGACGAAAGGGATCTTTTTTGTTGAAAATTGACTGCTTTTTACGGCATCGCTATAATAGGAATATTGAGAACGAAAGGGGATCTAGGAACGGCATGAAAAGAATTATCAGTTTCATTCTGGTCGTGCTTGTCACCACAGGGGTAATGGTGGGAACAAGCCCGGAGCTGCTCAAAAATATACGCTTGGGCCTTGATTTAAAGGGAGGCTACGAGATCTTATATGAAGCAGAGCCGCTCGAAGCAGGTCAACAAGTCACCAAAGCATCTTTGGTGCAAACGGCCAAGAGTCTTGAAAGCCGCGCCAATGCGCTCGGAACAAGCGAACCGGAGGTAACCACTGAAGGAAGCAACCGGATTCGATTGAAGTTGGCAGGGGTTACGGACGAGGCTGAAGTTAGAGCCAAAATGAAAGAACCAGCAGTTTTGACCTTCCGTAGTAAAGCTGAGAATGACAAGGAAGGCGAATACACCAAAATCGAACTTCGCGGAAACGAATTTGTTGAGAATGCAGCCAAAGTTGTGTTCACTCAATTGAATGAGCCTATGATTGACATTCAAGTGAAAGACAAAGCCAAATTTTCCGAGATTACCAAACGTTTGATCGGACAACCTCTCGCGATTTATTTGGACGATGAGTTGCTCTCTGCTCCAACCGTTAGACAACAGTTGACAGATGGTTCCGCTCAGATTTCGGGCGCCTACACACGTGACGAAGCAAACCAGCTTCGTGACACCATTAACTTGGGTGCATTGCCACTGAAACTTACAGAGAAGTATTCACAAAGTGTTGGTGCAACACTCGGTAAGCTTTCTCTGGATCAGACCATTAAAGCGGGATTGATTGGTTCCGTTATTATTCTGGTGTTCATGATTGGGCTTTATCGCATTCCTGGTATTATTGCGAGTTTTGCCTTGATCACACATACGTGGCTGGTACTTGCCATCTTCTATATGGGAGAATTCGTACTTACCCTTCCAGGTATTGCGGCGTTTATCCTGGGTATAGGTATGGCGGTCGATGCCAATATCATCACGTACGAACGGATTAAAGAAGAAATGCGCAGTGGTAAGTCGATCTTGTCATCCGTTAAAGCGGGAAGCAAGCATTCCTTCCGGACTATCATCGACTCCAACATCACAACCATTATTGCTGCGGCTGTTATGTTCTTCTTGGGTACAGGTGCGGTTAAAGGGTTTGCACTCGTGCTGATTTTTGACATTGTCACCAGTATTATCACGAATATTTTCTTCTCCCGCTTCCTGTTGACCCTGCTTGTACGGGGTAACGTGTTGAAGAAGCCTAAGTACTTCGGAGTGAAGGAGAGTGAAATTCGTGCGCTTTAATTGGAATTTTGATTATATTAAAGGCAGCAAGATTGCCTATATTTTCTCGATTATTCTGACGATTACGGGGATCATCAGCATTCTGGCTTTGGGTTTGAATTACGCGGTTGATTTCCGTGCTGGATCGAATGTGGATATCACCGTATCCAAAGCAATTACAACGGAGCAGATTAATCCGATCGTAAATGACCTCGGTGTTAATGAAGGTGATGTCCAGATTACGACTGGGGCGGACCGGGTTAACGTTCGTTTCTCGAATGAACTGGATGAAAATCAAGAAAGTAAATTTAAGCAAGAGTTCACCAAACTGGATCCATCAGCTTCCTATGAAGTAAATACCGTTGATCCGGAGATGGCCAAAGAATTGGAACGCAACGCGATTTACGCGGTACTCATTGCGAGTATCGGGATCATGATCTATGTTGCGATCCGATTCGAGTGGCGCTTTGGTTTGGCTGCGGTTATCGCACTCTTCCATGACGCATTTGTCGTAATAAGTGTGTTCTCCATCTTCCGATTGGAAGTGGATCTGACCTTTATTACCGCAGTATTGACCATTGTCGGCTTCTCGATTAACGATACGATCGTTATCTTTGACCGGATTCGTGAGAATCTGCGTTTTGCCAAAAAGACAACCAAAGCCGACTTGCGTGAGGTAGTCAATCGCAGTTTGGCTCAAACGATGACACGTTCCTTGAATACAACATTCACCGTGTTTGCAGCTTCCATCTGTTTGTTCATATTTGGTGGAGAATCCATTCGCATGTTCTCGCTTGCGATGGTTATCGGAACACTGTTCGGCGCATATTCTTCAATCTATATCGCTGCTCCACTATGGCTGATGCTTAAAGGTAAACAAGTGGATAAGCCAAAAACAGTAGCTAAAGAATCTAACTAAACATCTTATTGTGAAGCCGCGTCTGCCAGGCGCGGTTTTGCAACTTTATGTACAGAATTAAGGGGGAATATTCATGACCAGAGAACATATCCCATCAGCTCAGGCTGCCACATGGAGCGGTATTGCTGGTAATATGGGACTTGCGGTGATCAAAGCGGGAGTCGGTTATATGGCAAACAGCAAATCATTGCTCGCTGACGGCTTGTATTCTGCTTCTGAAGCTGGTTCTGCCCTGGCTGGTCTCTTTCCCTCTAAGTCTGTACGCCATAGAAGCAAGGCTAGCAGGGAACGGTTCAAAGAACATTCACGTGTTGCCAGGCCGGGAATTTCAGTATTGTTATCTGTCTTGATCCTCATGGGTGGATTGCAGCTTGCCATCTCTGCATTGGGTAGCCTCTCCGGGAGTGAACCGGAAGCACCTGGCAAGTCAGTACTTTTGGTGGCTGTTGCAGCTCTGGCTGTGAAGGAAGCGATTTTTCAATTTCAGTACAGATATTTCCGTAAACGAAATCAGTCTCAGGCGCTGGCCTATGCACAGCAACATCGCCGTGCACTCTATTGCTCGCTCACCGTATTAATCGGTATTATCGGTTCGATGGCTGGTGAAGAGACAGGCTTGAGCATGCTGCTCTACCTGGACCCTACGGCTGCATTGATTGCTTCCTGTTTTGTGCTTCACAAGGGTTACCGAATGATTGTGGACACGGTGTATGGTTCACTTGTTCAGGAACTGGAGCAAGAAGAAGCGTCCGATTTCAAAGAGACTGTACAGCGGGTGTATGGCATCATTACCATTGAACATTTGGTTGCACGTGAACAGGAACATGACGTTACGATTGAGCTGGTCATTAGTGTGAATCCGAGGATCTCAATACTGGAAGCACAGGAGATTGCCAATCGGGCCAAGACACTATTACTAACTCGGTTCAGTCATGTGAAAGAAGTACAGATTCAAGCGATACCTTATGATCCAGGTTATCCTTATAAATCCAATCATGAACTGCCCGATCACGAAGCGACATTAATTCAGTAGTGAAGCGCGGGTCCAGTAGATCAGGAAAGGAGCGTTATCATTGCTTTATTCGCAATACCGGTGGAATACACCGAATATCGATTTGGAGGCGGCTGCGGGACTCTCGCAGGCGCTTTCCGTTTCCCCCCTTGTTGGACGTTTGCTTGTGAGTCGAGGAGTGCACAATGAGAAGGAGGCAGAACGTTTTTTGCATCCTGATCTGAATCAGATGCATGATCCTTATCTGCTACTCGGCATGAATGAAGCTGTGCCTCGAATCAAGCTGGCTTTGGAGCGGGAAGAACACATTTTAATCTACGGGGATTATGACGCTGATGGCGTATCCAGCACATCGCTGATGATCCATTTGATGCGTCATCTTGGTGCCTCGTACGATATATATATTCCTCATCGCTCGAATGAAGGGTATGGGTTACACAACCATGCGTTGGATTGGGCCCATCAACAAGGCGTTTCATTGATTATTACCGTGGACACCGGAATCAGTGCTGTTGAACAGATTGCCTATGCGGCAACACTGGGCATCGAAGTCATTGTGACAGACCATCACGAGCCTCCTGAAGTTTTGCCCGAAGCCTATACACTTATCAATCCAAAACTTCCGGGATGTCCGTATCCTTTCAAAGGTTTGGCAGGAGCGGGAGTAGCCTTGAAGCTGGCTCAGGCTTTGATCGGGGAAGTACCCGGTGAATGGATGGAAATTGCCGCTATCGGCACTGTTGCCGATCTGATGCCTCTGGAAGGTGAGAATCGGGTTATCGTCAGTTATGGAATTGAATCCATGCGCGGTTCACGTCTTCCCGGTGTAAGTGCATTGCTCGAAATCAGTGGTGTGGATCAGAGTCAGGTGACTTCGATTAATATTGCCTTTGCCATGGCACCGCGTATTAATGCCAGTGGACGTTTGGATCACGCCGGCAGAGCAGTATCACTTCTCACCACCGAGAATCTGGATGAAGCTCATACGCTTGCCGGCCAGCTGGATCTATTGAATCGGGAGCGGCAGCAAGTCGTAGAGGGCATATTACAAGAAGCAACAGCACAGTTGGAACAAAAGATACAGCTTCGTTCAGGATCCGTTCCAGATGTAATCGTGTTGGCTGGTGAGGGCTGGAATGTTGGAGTGGTTGGTATTGTGGCTTCCAAATTGCTGGACCGCTATTACCGACCTACACTTATTCTTGGGATTGATCCAGAGAGCGGTGTCTGTAAGGGCTCTGCGCGCTCCATTGAGGGCCTGGATATCTATGAGGCGCTCACAGTCAATAAACACACCATGGACCATTACGGGGGACATCCAGCTGCAGCAGGTATGACCCTGCATCGGGATCAACTGGAAGAACTTGAGGCTGGCTTAAATGAGTTTGCAGCAACCGTGCTGACCGAAGAGGACTTTGTACCTCAGCGTCTTGCAGATGATGAATGCAGAATCAGTGATGTTCCGCTGAAAGTGATCCAGGAGATTGACAGATTGCAGCCTTTCGGGATGAGCAATCCTTCGCCACGGTTTGTATTGAGAAGTGTGACAGTGAAGGAAACCAGAACGATGGGACGAGAGAAACGCCATCTGAAACTGGTTCTGGAGCAAGATGGTCAGCAACTGGAAACCGTCGCTTTTGGTAAGGGAGCGTTAGCAGAGTTCCTTCTCCCAGGCTCCGTTATTGATGTGATGGGAGAATTGTCCATTAATGAATGGAATGGGATGAGAAAACCTCAATTGATGCTTCAGGACATTCATGTTCCTCAGGTCCAAGTATTTGATTTGCGCGGTAATGTCGAGCCATTGAATGCGATGAAGCATTTCTTGAGCTCACTTGAGGTGCATCTGCGATACAAATCAGGTTCTGTGGGTGCCATTGTTCGGAAAGAAACAGACGTTTCCGAGGGAAATTCATTGTATGAACCTTGCCTTTGGGTATATGATAGAAAGGTCGGGTTATTTCCGTGTAATGCTGCTGCACAGCATTATGGACAGGAAAAGGTCCGGACGTTATTTGTGTTTGATACGCCGGAAACCCCGGAACAACTTGATGCCATGCTGACTTTGTTCAGTGGAGCTGAGAATATCATCCTTCTGCACGGATCAGGCAACCGCCGAGATCGCCTTCAGATGCCTTCCAGAGATCTCTTTAAGCGTATTTATATGCAGGTGTTGAAATGGAAAGCTGAACCCGTGGAGGAACAAGAGATTACTCCTGTGCTCAGTCGTCAGTGTGGATGTTCGCCGCGCATGATTACGATGATGTTGGATGTATTCGAAGAGTTGTCCTTCATTACCCGTGATAACGGCAAAATTGCGTTTGTGGATAACCCGCCTAAGCGTGAACTAACCGCTTCACGTCACTATCAGGCGCTCGAAAACATGGCCGAGATAGAACAGGTGATGCTGGATGCAGCCACACCGCAACTGACACAATGGATGATATCCCGGATGAAGGGCGTATCTTAGATGGAAGTTTGTGTATTTATTTTAGGAGGAGATTATTTTGGATTTTAAAGATTATATTCGTGTCATCCCTGACTTTCCACAACCGGGAATCAGCTTTAAGGACATTACAACATTGTTGAAAGATGGAGAAATGTACCGCAAGGCGATCAATGAACTGAAAGTGATGGTTTCTGATCTCAAAATTGACGTCATTGCTGGACCTGAAGCACGTGGTTTCGTTGTGGGCGCCCCTCTGGCATACGCTTTAGGTGTCGGTTTTGCTCCGATTCGTAAAAGTGGAAAACTGCCTGGAGAGACGATTGAAGTTGGTTATGATCTCGAGTATGGCAAGGATACACTCGCGATGCACACAGATGCGATTGAAAAAGGTCAAAATGTCCTGATCGCAGATGATCTGCTCGCAACGGGTGGAACGATTGCAACTTCCATCAACTTGATTGAACAATTGGGTGGGAACGTTGTCGGTGCTGCATTCCTGATCGAGCTGTCTGATCTGAATGGTCGTGCTAAATTGCCAGAAAAAATCGATGTATTCACATTGATGAACTACTAAGTTTAAAATCTCCATTTGGAGTGTTATGATTAAAACCTGAATTGCTTTTCCCTTTTCCCGGGAAATAATATACAGCATTAATGATTGCGAAAAAGCCTGTTCTCTCCATCCGTTAGGGTTGGGAAGAACAGGCTTTTGATGTATATACGATGAAATTAATGTGGCGTTTTTTCAGTAATAGGCTGTTTTTTTGAATCATCATTCAACCAACCCAGCACTTCAAACAGTTTGAACAACAAGCTCATCAGGATTCCGACGATGGTTGCCAGTGCCATGCCTTTCAGATGAACGCCGTAGAAGGTAACTTCTGTTCCACTCAGCCCGATGACCAATACAAGTGTAGTAAGCAGCAGATTGGTCGGTTTGGCAAAATCGACTTTCTGTTCAACCAGAATACGCAGACCGGATGCTGCAATAACCCCGAACAGAAGCAGGGATACGCCACCCATAACTGGCACAGGAATATTGGCTACAAGCGCCGAGAATGTTCCTGAGAAGGAGAGTACGATTGCAATGACTGCTGCGCCACCAATGACATATGTGGAGTATACGCGAGTCAGGGCCATAACACCGATGTTCTCACCATAGGTTGTATTGGGAGTTGATCCTACAAACCCGGACAGAATGGTGGAGACCCCATTACCAAGCAGGGAACGATGAAGCCCAGGGTCTTTCGAAAGATCTTTGCCTACAATGCTGCTCGTTACAAGCAAATGTCCAATATGTTCAACGATAACCACAAGCGCTACAGGTAAAATGGTGAAAATAACGGACCAGTCAAATGTAGGCGTTGTTACCGTAGGAAGCGAGATGAAATCAGCAGTTCTAATAGCCGCTTTATCTACCAGACCCATAGAATATCCAAGGATATAACCCACTACAATACCGATTAGAATATGAATGATTTTGGGGAATCCACGGAACGTTACGGCTCCAATAACAGTGATACCTAGCGTGGCCATGGATAAAATAATGGGTTTGGCCTGAGGAACCCAGTTGGGGTTAGCTACAGGATCAGAATTAATCAATCCGGCCATTTGAGCTGCAACAGGTACAAGCTCCAGACCGATCAGGGCAACGATGGCACCCATAACCGCGGGTGGGAATACAACGTTGATCCATCCGGTACCCGCAAATTTAATAATGAGGGCCACGAGACAGAAAACAAGTCCTGTTATGATAAAAGCTCCAAGTGCCATGGAGTAGCCATTCTCTGGATGTTGTTTTAAAACCATTGTGACAGGTGCAATAAAGGCAAAGCTTGATCCGAGATATGCTGGAATCTTACCTTTACACATGAGTATGTACAACAGTGTCCCAACCCCGTTCATCAGCAGGATCATACTTGGATCGACACCGAACAGGTTCGGCACAAGAACCGTGCTGCCAAACATGGCGAACAAATGCTGAAGGCTAAGCAGTGAACCTGAGCCAAGTGGCATCTTTTGATTAACCTGAATTTCGCGTTGCAATGAATTTCATCTCCTTTTCCGAAACACAAACTTTCAATAGATTACAGAGTTTCTCTTAATTAAGCAATAACATTTTTGACGCAGTAGAGCGATGGAATTTATATTTTCATGAATTTTCCTTCTATTTCAGCAAATAACGGCAATAATACATAAGAATTAAGCAATATATGCAATCACCTGTGAGTGATGGGGAATTAGCTTATAGGTAATGCGGATCACCAATATAAAAATTGGATAAGCGCTCTTATTCGTCAGCAGTTGACGGGAAACGGGCGAAGCGTCATAATTATAGGAAATTACTTTTACGGGGAACCTGTGTTGCAGCAATGTCACGGGTTCCATTTGGTATAGAAAGGACACGGAACAGATCAGAATGGGCATAGAGCAATTACTCGAGAAGGCCGGGGCATATATCAAAGAACCCGATCTGGTGCGCATACGAGAAGCTTACGAATTTGCTGATCAGGCCCACCATGGACAGACGCGAAAATCGGGAGAACCGTATATTCTGCATCCGCTTGCGGTTGCCGACATTGTTGTGAACATGCAGATGGACACCATCTCCATAATAGCAGCGCTTCTTCATGATGTAGTAGAGGATACTACGGTCTCACTTGAAGAGATCCGCAATCATTTCGGCAATACGTGTGCCATGCTTGTTGACGGCTTGACGAAGCTGGAACGTATTCAGTTTCGCTCCAAGGAAGAACAGCAGAACGAGAACTACCGCAAAATGTTCATCGCCATGGCGCAGGACATCCGTGTCATCGTGATTAAATTGGCTGACCGTCTGCATAATATGCGGACACTCAAGTTTCAGTCGGAAGAAAGCCAGCGCCGGATCTCATATGAGACGCTGGAAATTTTCTGTCCGATTGCGAACCGTTTGGGTATCTCTGCGATCAAATGGGAAATGGAGGACATCGCCCTCCGTTATTTGAATCCGCAGCAGTACTATCGAATTGCAAATCTGATGCACAAAAAGCGTGCGGAACGTGAGCAATATATTGATACGGTTATGGATGGGATTACGAACAAACTCGATGAGATGGGAATTCAGGCAGACCTTTCGGGCCGCCCCAAACATATCTACAGCGTGTTCAAGAAAATGACCACCAAAAACAAGCAGTTTAACGAAATTTACGATCTGCTTGCCATTCGTATTATTGTGGATAATATCAAGGATTGTTATGCTACCCTGGGAATTATACACACGCTATGGAAACCGATGCCTGGACGCTTTAAGGACTACATTGCGATGCCAAAGGCGAATATGTATCAATCGCTGCATACAACGGTAGTCGGTCCCAATGGTGAACCAACGGAAGTACAGATTCGGACATGGGATATGCACCGGACTGCTGAATTTGGTATCGCTGCACACTGGGCCTACAAAGAAGGCGCTGCGAACGGAAATCATTTTGAAGACAAGATTACGTTCTTCCGTGAAATTCTTGAACTTCAAAACGAAGCACAGGATGCTTCGGAATTTGTAGAATCACTTAAAATGGATTTCTTCTCGGATCTGGTATTTGTATTTACGCCAAAAGGAGAAGTTATCGAACTGCCGATCGGCTCTGTTCCTTTGGATTTTGCTTATCGAATCCATACGGAGGTTGGTAATCGGACCATTGGTGCCAAAGTGAACGGTCGAATTGTTCCGCTCGATTACCACCTGAAGACAGGCGATATCATCGAAATTTTGACCTCCAAACATTCTTACGGACCGAGCCAGGACTGGATAAAAATTGCGAAATCATCTCATGCACGAGCGAAGATCAAGCAATGGTTCAAGAAGGAACGCCGTGAAGAAAACGTTGAAAAAGGTCGGGATAGCTGTGAGCGTGAACTGAAACGCATGGGGCTTGATCCTTCTGCGTGGATGACCGATGACAAGTTGATGGAAGCTGCCAAAAAATATGCGTTTAACGATATTGATGACATGCTTGCAGCTGTTGGCTTCGGTGGGATTACTGCTGCACAGATTGTAACCAAAGCAACCGAAAAACTGCGTAAAGAGCAGGAAGAATCCAGTTTGCTGGAATTAAATTCCGAGATGCGCGAGCTGAAACCTGCACCTGAGCGCAGGAATCGACCAACCAACGGTATTCGTGTCAAAGGCATCGATAATCTGCTTGTCCGATTCGCACGATGCTGTAATCCTGTACCTGGTGATGACATTATCGGATACGTTACACGCGGACGCGGCGTTTCTGTACACCGTAGTGACTGTCCAAATATTCCGACAAGTGCAGACGGAGAAGAAGCAGCACGCGTGATTGAGGTCGAGTGGGAAGAGAATATTGAAGCGAGTTACAGTGTGGATATTGAGATTACAGGCCATGATCGGAATGGGTTGCTCAACGAGGTACTTCAGGCTGTATCCGAAAGTAAAACCAATATATCTGCCGTTACAGGACGGACAGATAAAAATAAATTAGCATTGGTGCACGTCACAATTCTGATTCGTAATACGGATCATCTGCAATCCGTTGTAGAACGGATTAAACGGGTGAAAGATGTCTATTCGGTGCATCGGATTATGCAGTAAGGAGCCTGTAAGATGAGGGTGCTTGTACAACGCTGTAAAGAGGCTCAGGTGACCGTGGGAGACAAGCTGACAGGTAAGATCGAATCTGGATTAATGCTGCTCGTGGGCATTACCCATGAGGACACCGAGAAGGATGCCCAGTATCTGGCTGATAAAGTTAGTGGTTTACGGATTTTTGAGGATGATCAGGAGAAGATGAATCTCAGCCTGCTGGATGTAGGTGGTGCTGTATTATCAGTTTCCCAGTTCACCCTGTACGGGGATTGTCGCAAAGGAAAGCGCCCGAGCTTTGCGGCTGCGGCTCGACCTGAAGCGGCAGAACTGTTGTATGAAACGTTTAATCAGCTACTACGCGATAAAGGCATTCAAGTTGAAACGGGTCGTTTCGGAGCGATGATGGATGTAACATTTACCAACTGGGGACCTGTGACTTTGATGCTTGAAAGTCCGGTTCGTCAGGAACCACGTGCATAATTTCATGGACTTCAGGCCATAATGAGGGATAATTCGTTGATGACTATTTCATGATCAAAGGAGTATCCAACTCATTATGCGACAATCTGCGAAAGAAACACGTACTCGTACGGAACCTTTGGTATTCCCTGGAAACTTGAATGAATCATTGCATCTTGCCCGTGCAGCTGCTGAATGTGTTGCAACGATCTGGGCACTTCAGGATTTGGACAAAGGGAAGCAAACTCATCTTCCGCGATCTTGAATGTCTGCACAGGTATAAAAACATCCGAAATTTGGATTATACAGATTCTGAAAAAGTCCTGGTTCGTAGTTATCGAACCAGGACTTTTTGTTGTGTGCTGTTATAAATTGCTCTGGTGAGGGTAATAACAAAACGAGGCACAACGAAGTGCCAATGTACTGCAAGTCCCGATTTCTAAAGAAAGTTCGAACACGGAAAGGAGAACATACGTTATGAGTAAAGTTGCTTTTTTATTGGCGAATGACTTTGAAGATTCGGAAATGCAGGTTCCGTATGACGAAGTAAAAAAAGCTGGACATGAAGTGGAGATTATCGGATTAAAAGCCGGTGAGACCCTTAAAGGTAAAGGAGGAAAGGCCTCCTATACGGCAGATAAAGCGATCTCCGATGCATCCGCTTCAGATTATGATGCAGTCGTAATTCCTGGTGGATCATCCCCTGAGAATTTGCGAAGTGATGCGCACATCTTGAAGTTCGTCACCGAGATCAACAGTGCGAAGAAGCCGATCGCAGCGATCTGTCATGGTCCGCAGATTTTGGCAAGTGCCGGTCTGTTGAAAGGTCGCACGATTACATCCTATCCGCCACTTAAGGATGACATGGTAAACGCAGGAGCAGAGTTCAAGGATCATGAGGCTGTTGTGGATGGAAACTATATTACATCCCGCACGCCTGAAGATGAGCCGGCGTTTGTACGTGAACTGCTAAAAGTCATTTAACTTGACCCAGTTCCACTGACATACATGGATGTATCTTAACTACGTTACATCGTGAGGTTTACGAAACTTCACGTTGCATTTCATTCCGAAAAAGGAGGGTTTGACATGACAAAACATATTCAGGCGTATTTTCGAACCGAAGACGAGGCAGAGGGAGCAAGAACTTCGCTTCAGACGTTTCGTACAGAGCATTTGGAAGTAGGTCAACTGGACAGTGCGGTAGGTAGAGACACGCGTGTTATGGTGCCGCTGGTGCCGTATAATACAGCAGGTGGCGTAGGCACCAACGGAGCGATGGGTGTAGGTGCAGCCCCAGGTGTTCCAGCCAGCGAAAATGTGATCCCTGTGGTAGCGAATGTGGACCGTGATGCAGAACGGGATTCTCGTGACAGAGTGAATGAGGATGGAGACTTGCTGAATGCAGCGGACGTGTCTTCGGCCGATTATGATGATCTGCATTATGTTCTGTCTGCCAAAGTGAGAGATGAGGATTATGACGAAATTGTTCATAAGCTTCGTTCCAACCATGCCTATGTGGAAGATTTGAATTAACGTGTAGATACCTCTTGGCCCTTGCACTGCTTGACCCACACAGTCGAGTGATGTGCAAGGGCTTTTTAATCATGAGTTATTAAAAAAACAAAATTATAAAGCGCTATCATTTTTGTAATATTACTGTAATATTAGTTACATAAGCCTTTAACATAGTGGGCTTATAATAACACACATGACCCCCTTTTTTTATATATCCTTTGAGCCTGCACACCGTGTGCAGGCTATTTTTTTTGAGCTGAGAATGTATATGTTTTGGGCAAAGCTTACCCCTTTATTCAATTTTTGCTAGAATAGAGAGATGGGTTTATATATTCTACAGCGAATTGTAGGAATTCATCGTCAGAGTAATCCGTCATATTCCAGATGAACATATACTCGCGGAAACGGCCCCGCCTTTATATAAGTACGGGCAGCCGTTTCTGCTTGATCGATGGAAATTGAAAGTTATATAGAATGCCTCGTTTGAGGAATGACACCTACAATGTTAAAGCAACAGAGTTCTCATGCGAATGGCTAGAGACAGATTTAAGGGGGAATTAGTTTTGAGTAAGGTTGGAAGAAATGATTTATGCCCATGCGGAAGTGGGAAAAAATATAAGAAATGTTGTCTGAACAAGGAGTCCTCTGCGGTAGAATCCATACTGGGGATGATATCAACGGAGCAACCAGTACGGGAAGCCTCCATCCAGCCTGAGAGCAAGCTGACCTTGACCAAGCTGAAAAAGATGGTGGCAAGCGAATTGAAATGGGAGCATCCGGCTCACGAACAGCTGGCCCTGCAGACTATTGAGAACATGAGGAACCAATACGAGCCAGAGGTAATTTTGGAAGCTCTGGTGCTATGGAACGGCTACTCCCGTCAAACCCGTCCTACTGTGAAGAAGACAGGCTCGTTCTCTGCAGCAATTGAGTATTTGCTGTCCGAGGAATACGGCTTCAATGTCTCAAAGGCTGAGCTGGCTGATAAATATGAGGTAACGACAGGCACGATCTCCCGGAAGGTTAAGGAGATGAATAGTTACATCGAAGAATACGGCATGGGCGGTGAAACGGACGAGCTATTGATGCTGAACGGTCCAGGCACATCGAAAGACAAAGCACAGGCTCTGCTGTCTAAGGCGATGGAAGCGAGCTCTTCCAAACGGAGAGTACATCTGGCGGAAACAGCGCTGGAGATGTATCCTGACAGCTCTGATGCGTATCTCATTTTGGCTGAGGAATCGGACAATGAGAATGATGCACGATCTTACCTCAAGGAAGGAATCGCTGCTGGCAAACGTGAACTGGGCGAACTGTTTTTTGAGAATAATAAAGGGAACTTCTGGGGGCTTCATGAGACTCGTCCCTATATCCGGATATGCAAAAGCTACGCCGAATCCTGCTGGTTTGGGGGAGATGCCAAAGAAGCGGCACAAATCCTGGAGCATATTCTGGAGCTTAATACGGAAGACAATACCGGAGCACGTTACCTGCTAGCTGCTGTGTATTTGTACAGCAACCAATTGGATCAGGCAGAACAATTGCTGGAGAAGTATGGAAAAGGTGACGCCGCAGCCGCTTTTGCTTATGACCAGATCATTCTGGAGTATAAGAAGAACGGAATCACCTCCCAGCTCAAAATGCTGTACCGTGTGGCCCGGGGTGTGAACAAACATGTGCCTGATTACCTGTTGGGTTTGAAGCGATTGCCGCATAACCTCCCTGATTTTGTAGGAATGGGCGATTCCGACGAAGCGATTGCATATGTTATTATGCACTCCCGTCTATGGGCGAGCGTGCCGGATCTGCTGAAGTGGATGCTAAAACAATAGCGTTATGAAGCAATAGAAGTTGGAAGTCATTTGAGGAATCCAGCTTCTATTAGCCCTGATTTCAGTGAACTTTCCATACCGTACGGGGTGTGAGTGAAATTTTTAAATGCTATCTTTTCGTGTTAACCCTTGACTTTAGCACTGCGGTTCATTACAATCAGAAAATAATACGTTGACTATAGTCAATACAAGTCGATTTTTGAACTATATTACTGATTTGATGACGGGACCAAGTACTCCGTGCCCACATGACCAGAGAGGAATCCCCAGGCTGTAAGGATTCTCTTGATGAACGGACGAATGACTTCCCCGAGAACAGACGGCGAACACAGCAGACATGATCTGTTGACCAGTAGCTGGCCTGCGCAGGACGTGCGTTACACGTAGAGCGGAATATCTGCTTGATCAGTTGTGCCCTGGGCAATGCTGAATCACAGAGATCACCTGAACGGCTAAAGTGTCAGGTTTCCGGAATGTGGGTGGTACCACGGGTGAATGTATATTACACAATCTCTCGTCCCTTTGTTTGCTGTATACACAGCGACAGGGCGAGGGATTTTTTTGTTATATAAGTTGATTTAAAAGAAATACACGAAAACGGAGAGGGCAGAAAAAACCTGTAAAAGCGAAGCATTCGCCTAAAAGCTTTCTGAAAGAAAGCTACTTCGGAAGCATATGCTATCACCGGATTTCCAAATTATAAAATTAATTCGAAAAATCTGGGGTAACAGCGATTGTAAGGTTGTTCTGCCCGCGCAGTGATCACGTGTAGAATTTTTTAATTTTAGAGAAAAAAATCAATGCTGGAGGGATCATGATGGCTTTTCAAAAACCGACTGGAACGCAGGACTTACTGCCTGGAGTTGTCGAGAAATGGCAGTACGTAGAAGAAAAAGCACGAGATCTGTGTCGACGGTTTAATTACCGCGAGATTCGCACACCGATCTTCGAACAGACTTCTTTATTTGTACGCGGTGTAGGAGAGACTACCGATATCGTTGAGAAAGAAATGTATACCTTTGATGACAAAGGCAATCGCAGCATGACTCTTCGTCCGGAGGGAACAGCGGGTGTTGTCCGTGCGTATGTAGAGAACAAAATCTACGGCGAACCGGATGTGAGCAAGCTCTATTACATCGGTCCGATGTTCCGTTACGAGCGTCCGCAGGCAGGTCGTCAGCGTCAGTTCCACCAGTTTGGTGTAGAAGCCATCGGTGCGCTGGACCCGGCAATTGATGCGGAAGTCATCGCACTAGGTTACCAGTTGTGTGTCGAGCTCGGCTTGAAGGATGTCAAAGTGGAGATCAACTCCGTTGGTAACTCGACCAGCCGTGCAGAATACCGCGAGACGTTACTTGGGTTCCTTCGACCGATGAAAGACAGCCTGTGCAAGGACTGCCAGTCCCGCATGGAGCGCAATCCGCTGCGTGTACTCGATTGTAAAGTCGATCAGGACAAATTCGTTGGGGCACCGTCCATACTGGATAGCCTGGATGAAGAGTCTTTGAATCACTTCGCCAAGCTTCAGGCATACCTGGATGATTTCGGTGTGGATTATGCTGTGAACAATCGTCTGGTGCGGGGCTTGGATTATTACACGCTAACTGCTTTTGAATTAAAAGCCCAAGGGATTGGAGCGATTGATACGGTTGGCGGCGGTGGTCGATACAATGGTCTCGTTGGAGATATCGGCGGACCTGATCAGCCGGGTATCGGCTTCGGTATTGGTCTGGAGCGCATCCAACTGATCTTGGAGCACCAAAAAA
This sequence comes from Paenibacillus sp. FSL K6-1318, assembly GCF_037976905.1. Taxonomy (NCBI): domain Bacteria; kingdom Bacillati; phylum Bacillota; class Bacilli; order Caryophanales; family Paenibacillaceae; genus Paenibacillus; species Paenibacillus sp. FSL K6-1318. Next base: position 5,206,032 of record NZ_CP150270.1, on the reverse strand, counting down.
TTGAGGTTACTACACTGGCTCCACTGGATGTATACTTTGTTGCTCTGGGAGAGGCAGCTGATCGTGAAGTGAACCGTCTGTTGTTCAAACTTCGTCAGTCTGGACTGTCTGGGGAACGTGATTATCTGGGCCGCAAGATGAAAGCACAGATGAAATCAGCTGACCGTTTCAAATCCCGCTACACTGCCATCCTTGGTGATGACGAGCTGGAGCGTGGTGAGATCGCCCTCAAATCGATGGATACGGGTGAGCAACAAACCGTGAAGCTTGATGATCTGGTAGCGGCAATTCGCGAAGGTAAATAAGCACGAGTTTGAAACTGTAAAAACGGAACAATTGATCCGGCAAAATTACGGAGGTTCACCAACGTTTCCGACTAATCGGAAGTTGATGAGCCAGAGGTAACATGCCTTTTCGAATACATTGGTCTACACGTAACCGGACTGTTGAAGAGCAGGCACTAACTGCCCATACAGAACGGAAATTCACATAATGAGGAGTTTGGTTATGAAAAGAAGTCATCATTGCGGCGCATTAACACCCGCACACATCGGTGAAACAGTAACATTGAACGGTTGGGTTCAGACCCGCCGTGACTTGGGAGGCGTACTCTTCATCGACCTGCGTGATCGCAGCGGGATTGTACAAGTTGTCTTTAACCCGGCTTATTCCGGTGAAGCTCTGCAAATCGCAGATCGCGTGCGTAGCGAGTATGTTATCGCTGTAACGGGTAAAGTCGTTAAACGTGATGCAGAAACAGTTAACAAAAACCTGCCTACAGGCGAAATTGAAGTTCAGATTACAGAAATCGAAGTGCTGAACGCAGCTAAAACACCTCCATTCTTCATTGAAGATGGTGTCGAAGTTGATGAATCCCTTCGTTTGAAATATCGTTATCTGGACCTGCGTCGTCCGGAAATGTTCGAAACACTGAAACTGCGTTCCAAAGCATCCAAAGTGTTCCGTGACTACCTGGACGGAGAAGAGTTCGTTGAAGTGGAAACACCAATCCTGACCAAGAGCTCCCCGGAAGGTGCGCGTGATTATCTCGTACCGAGCCGTGTGCATGAAGGTGAATTCTTCGCCTTGCCACAATCTCCACAAATCTACAAACAATTGCTGATGGTGGGTGGCGTTGAGCGTTATTATCAGATCGCTCGCTGTTTCCGGGATGAGGATCTGCGTGCAGACCGTCAACCAGAATTCACTCAAGTCGACATCGAGACTTCCTTCCTGCAACAGGATGACCTGCTGCCAATGATGGAAGAACTGATGGCCAAATTGCTGCGTGAAACGAAAGGTATTGAGCTGGAACTGCCTTTCCAACGGATTACGTATGCAGATGCAATGGGTAAATACGGTTCAGACAAACCAGATCTGCGCTTCGGTATGGAACTGGTTGAAATGAACGATATCGTAGCGAACAGTGGTGTGAAAGTATTTGCTTCTGTCATCAAAAAAGGTGGAGAAGTGAAAGTGCTGAACGCTAAAGGCTGTGGCACATGGAGCCGTAAAGAGATCGATGATCTTGGACCATTTGCTGCACGTTACGGTGCGAAAGGTCTGGCTTGGATTCAAGTGAAAGACGGCGAGTTCAAAGGGCCAATCGTGAAGTTCTTCACGCCTGAAGAAATCGAAGCTGTCAAAGAACGTACGGGTGCTGAAGATGGCGACTTGCTGCTCTTCTCCGCAGACACGAAAAAAGTGGTTGCTGACGTGCTGGGCGCATTGCGTCTGAAAATCGGCCGTCAACTTGGTCTGATTGATGACAGCAAATTCAAATTTGCTTGGGTTGTGGACTTCCCACTCCTCGGATATGATGAAGATGCAAAACGTTATGTGGCAGAACACCATCCGTTCACACGTCCAAAAGACGAAGATGTACATCTGTTCGACACAGATCCGGGTGCAATTCGTGCTCAAGCCTATGACCTTGTTCTCAATGGTTATGAAGTAGGTGGCGGTTCGATGCGTATCTACAAACGTGATGTTCAGGAGAAAATGTTTGCTGCCCTTGGACTTTCTACAGAAGTAGCGAATGAGAAATTCGGCTATCTGTTGGAAGCATTCGAATATGGAACTCCACCACATGGTGGTATTGCCTTTGGTCTGGACCGTCTCGTCATGTTGCTGGCAGGCCGCACGAATCTGCGTGAAACGATTGCCTTCCCGAAAACGGCAAGTGCAACGGATCTGCTCATGAATGCACCTTCCGAAGTGGATGACTCGCAATTGGAACAACTTCATATCCGTGTAGCCCGTAAACCGGTAGCGGAAAAGAAATAAAGGAGGCATCGATTCTCAATGCTCCATCAATTTTCAAGAACAGAACTTGCGATCGGACCTGAAGGTCTGGACACGCTGAAGAATAGTACTGTCGCTGTGCTCGGTATTGGCGGCGTAGGTGGTATTGCTGTAGAAGCTCTTGCCCGTAGCGGCGTTGGGCGCATCATCCTGATTGATAAAGACGTCGTGGACATCACTAACATTAACCGCCAGATTCATGCGCTGACCACAACAGTGGGGCAGAAGAAAGCGGATCTGATGGTGGAACGTGTGAAGCTGATCAATCCGGAATGTGATGCGATTGCCCTGAATATGTTTTACACGGAAGAAACGTATGAGGAATTGTTCAAATATGAACTGGATTATGTGCTGGATGCATCCGACACGATTATCTATAAAATCCATCTCATTAAAGAGTGTCTGAAACGTAAAATTCCGATGATTTCCAGCATGGGTGCGGCAAATAAAATGGACCCGACGAAATTCCAGGTTGCGGATATTTCGAAAACGACCATGGACCCGATTGCTCGTGTTGTGCGTACGACACTTCGCAAAGACGGCATTAAAAAAGGCGTGAAAGTGGTCTTCTCGACTGAAAAGCCGATGAAACCACGCGAGGACGTAACACAGAAAATCGTTCCTGAGAATGCTCCGGAAATTCGCAAGGCCAAACAGCCACCTGCGAGTAACGCATTCGTGCCTCCGGTAGCTGGACTGATTATGGTCAGTGTTGCCATTAAGGATTTGTTAGAAATTGCAGAGGACAAACAGCAGTAACATGCTGCCAACAGAAAAAGCGTGGATGCCGATAAGGCATCTGCGCTTTTTTGTGTAGATCATACGTCGAAAGACGGAGCGGATGGACGTCAATCGTCTATGATAGCCGAACTGTATTCCTAGATAAATGTCAGAGTTACGTCATGTACTTCAAAGCCAAAACCGTGTATGATATTCACTGCTGCGCGAAATGATGATACATACATAATGAATTTGCGGCCATATAAGCTGAATAAGATTTACACAAGAACGAAGAGGACAGAAGAAACCTGAAGAAGCAGAGCGTTCGCCTTTATCACCAGATTCGTACATTTAAAAAATTTAAACAAAAAATCTGGGGATAACAGCGATCGGAAGGTTGTTCTGTCCGCGTAGTGGTGGAGTGTAAATACTCAGTTATTCAGCCTATATAGAGAGAGGGGAATAGGACGAAATGAAACACGGATGGATGACCAGAAGTCTTGGCATGGAGCCAGGAGACCAGTGGAAGAAGGAAGTTGTGGCGGGAGCCATTTCCTATTTTGCCGTGGTCTATATCGTTATGGTCAATGCTACAATTCTTTCCGATGCCGGAATGCCCTTGCAGGCAGCCATGGTTGGAACCCTGCTGACGTCCATTGCAGGTTGTTTACTCATGGCATTTGGCGGAAAATCACCGATTATCGTAGTACCCGGAATGGGGATTAATGCATTTTTTACGTATACACTCGTACATTCCATGAAATTAAGCTGGCAAGAAGCGCTGGCCGTTGTTACCGTTACAGGTATACTGTTTGCCATTGTTGCGTTTACGTCACTATACAAAATGATCAGCGAAGCGATTCCGAAGAATCTGCAGCATGGTATTACGGTCGGGATTGGTTTGTTTCTGACCTTTATCGGTTTGCAAAAAAGTGGAATTGTCATCGCACATCAAACTACGTTTGTCGCGATTGGGCACTTCAATGATCCGAATGTCATTACAGCCTGCGTTACGCTGGTGCTTGCCTTGATTTTATTTATACGTAACGTACAGGGTGGTCTTCTCATCAGTATTCTGGTCGGAACAGGCCTTGCCTATGTACTCGGTGCAGTGAACCCGGGTGAATCCGTATCAGCGATGGATGCGCTGCGTCAATACGGCGGCTTGTTTGGCGAATTGTCTTTGATGAAGCTGGCTGATGTCGCGTTCTGGATCGCGGTATTTTTGCTACTGTTGATTGTAGTGTTCGAAAATATCGGATTAATTACGGCTCAGACACAGATGATTGGTCGTCCAGAGCGGTTCAAAGGTAGTCTGCGTGCTCTATCCATTAGCACAGTGCTGGCAGGCGTATTCGGAAGTAGTCCTCCGGTTGCTGCAGCCGAGACTACAGCCGGGATTGCCGCAGGTGGACGCACAGGTTTGACTCCGCTCGTTACAGCCGTGTTATTCGGAGCTACGTTCTTCTTCATCCCGCTGCTCGGTTACATTCCGGACAGTGCGATTGCTCCCATTTTGATCATTATTGGTGGCCTGATGGTGCAAGGTGTGAAAGATATGGATTTTGGTGACTTCACAGAGGCCTTCCCGGCATTTCTGATCATGGTCATGATTCCATTTACATATAGCATCGTGGACGGTATGGCGTTTGGATTTATTGCCTATCCACTAGCGAAGCTGGCAGCAGGTCAAGGTAAACAGGTACCTGTGGTCATGTATGGCATTTCCATCCTCTTTTTAGCCAATTTTGTGTTGCATGGAGTTTTGTAATAAGAAAAGGCAACGTCATGTAAGTTCATACGTATGATCTCTGGTGAGCAGACGGAGAACGGGAGGAACGGGAATGGAAGAGCAGCAACAAGCAGGGCAGAATGACCCGAAGGTAGGAAAAAAGGGATTTAAGGATTTCGTCAAGCTGATCGCTTCCACGAACCCGCCAAAACTGATCCTGATTCTGGCCCTCATCTTAACCCTGATTCAAACAACAGCTGGACTGATCGTGCCATTGATGACCAAAGGTCTGATTGATGGACTAACCACTTCGGCATTGAACAAATCTGTTATTTTGTTATTGCTTGGGGCATTTGTGATTCAGGCGATTGCCTCGGGCATTAGCATCTATATGTTAAATTACGCAGGACAACGCGTGGTCGCAACGCTTCGCACCAAGCTGTGGAACAAGGTCTTGTCGCTGCGAATGCCGTATTTTGATCGCAATCGCACAGGCGATACGATGAGTCGGATTACCAATGATACAAGCCAGATCATGACATTGATCGCAGATTATCTGGTTTCCTTTGTGTCAAACATCGTTGCCGTTGTAGGCGGAGTGGCGTTACTATTTTACTTGGATTGGGTGATGTCGCTCATTATTCTGAGTCTGGTGCCACTCACGTTGTTGATTCTGTTGCCGGTGGGTAAGAAGATGTACAAGATCTCCAAGAAACAGCAGGATGAAATGGCAGGTCTTACGTCCGTACTTAGCCAGGTTATTGGCGAAATCCGCTTGGTCAAAGCCTACGGCACGGAGAAACAGGAAGTGGAAGCAGGGGATTCCCGAATTCGTAAAATGTTCGCTTTTGGCTTGCAGGAAGCACGCATCCTTGCTCTGATCGGTCCCTTGTTTACATTTGTCATGACTGCCGTGTTGGTCGTTATTCTGGGTGTGGGGGGAATGCGCGTAGCGTCTGGACTGTTGTCGCCTGGTGAACTCGTTGCGTTCATTTTGCTTTTGTTCCAGGTCATTATGCCAATGGGTCAATTCACAACGCTGTACTCTCGTTTGCAAAAAGTCGTAGGTGCAACAGAGCGCATACAAGCGATCCTTGCCGATGAGGAAGAGCCACATGACAGCACCAAGGTAGCTCCAAAAGGAAATGAGACGATTGCATTCCATGATGTACACTTTTCCTATGTTACAGGTGAAGAAGTGCTGCACGGTATCAATCTGACAGTACCTACACAAAAAGTGACGGCCATTGTCGGTCCAAGCGGTAGCGGCAAATCAACGCTGTTCTCTTTGATGGAGCAGTTCTATATGCCCGATTCAGGCCATATTTCATATGGGGGACAAGCCATAACGGATTATTCGTTGGCCTCCTGGCGCAGCAAGATCGGGTATGTATCTCAGGAAAGTCCGCTTATGGCGGGCACGATCAAAGACAACATCACGTACGGTTTGGACCGTGAGGTCACGATGGATGAGATCAGGCGAGCTGCTGAGATGGCCTATTCTGCCGATTTTATCAACAAGCTGCCACAGGGTTATGACACGGAAGTGGGCGAGAGAGGAATCAAGTTATCCGGGGGCCAACGTCAGCGGATTGCTATTGCTCGTGCCTTACTGCGCAGTCCGGATATTCTCATGTTGGATGAAGCGACATCCAGTTTGGATAGCACCTCGGAGTATGAAGTACAACAGGCTTTGTCCAACCTGATGGAAGGCAGAACTACGATCGTGATCGCGCACCGACTGTCCACAGTTGTGGATTCCGATCAAATTGTTGTACTGGAGCATGGACATGTTACCGGAACAGGAACGCATACAGAATTAATTAGCAATCATCCGGTATACCGTGAATTAGCGCAGAAGCAGTTTGTAGCACAGGAAGGAAATGCAGCTACAGTACAAAACGAAGAGTAATTCTCATTAATGCAGGGTCTCCATAATACCTATGAGGTATTTCAACGGAGATCCTTTTTCTCGTTCTGTTAATTCATAATATTTACAATAAGACCAACATACTCTGTATTATAGATACCGACCGTTGGTATGTATAAGGAGGATTTTATGGCTAGAAATAAATACCCTGAGCAGACACTGGATCTGATTCTGGCAGTCTCAACTCAAATGTTTACCGAAAAGGGATATGAAAAGACCAGTATTCAAGACATTATAGATGAATTAGGTATGTCCAAAGGTGCAATATATCATCATTTCAAATCCAAGGAGGATATCCTTAGTGCAGTGATGGAGAAGGAGCTTGGGCGGGCAGAAGACATGTTTATGGAACTCATCCAGAACACGCATGCTCCGAATGCCAGACAGAAGCTCATCAGTATTTTGGAAAATATTATCGTTGATCCTGGAATCCAGTCTAACTTGATAGATCAGGTTCTTAGCACTCAGATCAAGAATCCGCAGTTTGTACTTGGTGGAATCAGGAAGGGTGTTCTAAAAGACGCACGAATTATTGCCGGTATCATGGAACAGGGTAAGGAAGATGGATCCATTTCAGTCGAATTTCCTTTGGAGTGTGCCGAAATATTCATGTTGCTCGTCAACATTTGGATTAACCCTCTTCTTTTTGGCAGAGATCAGGAGCAGACATTGGAGAGGCTTAAGTTCTTGCAACACATGATGAAGCTCTTAGGAGCAGATATCGTTAGCGAACAGCTCATTCAGCGAATTACGAATCGGCATGCCAGCACGGGAGGCTATGCGGAGGCGGAATAAACATACACCTGATGGTTTTGAAATGGAGAGGGAAAAGATGTTGAAAAGTAGTGAGCTTGCCATATGCAAGAGCATAAACATTGATCAATCCATTCATGATATACAGCTAAATTGGTTATCAGGAGATATCAGAGTTCTTCCGAGTGTGGATGAACTTATCCACGTCATACAATATGCGGATGCGTGGTTTTCCAAGCGAAGGCTGATGCAAGTTAACATACGAGGGGATACCTTAAGCATTGTGGACGGGAGAAAAAGAAGAGGCCTTGTTGGAATAAATATTGGTAGAACAACATTGGAAATTCATCTACCAGCTCGGGTTTTTGATCGTATTTTACTAAACTCCATAGGAGGACAACTCCGGTTGAATCAGCTTCTGGCCACTCGTTGTCAATGCAGGATCACCTCAGGTCATGTAGATCTATCAGGAAGGATGGAGGAGCTTGAACTGTTCGCAGTGGCATCCGTAGTGAAAGGACAACACCTTAGTGCAGAGAAGCTTAATCTTCAATCCAGTTCAGCCAAGCTCGACATTTCGGGGGAGTTTAGTCACTTGCAAATGACCACAACAGGCAGAGAATTAAATATGGACTGTCTCAAGATGCCACAGAGTATGCACTCCGTATCCACAGGGACAAAGGCAGTAGTCTCCATTCCAGATAACGAAGGTTTCCGAATTTTACTTAAAAGAAGATCAGGAGCGTTAAAAAGTGAATTTGATTTGACTCCCCTTCATGGGAACAGCAACGATCTAATACACAAAAGTGGAAACAGTGAATTCCAAGTGGATATTCGAGGAGGAGCTTTTCATCTGAAATCCAGGAAATGAGACACTGATCGTGTACTGAAAACAAAGGGGGCAGGTATAATGGCTGGTTGGATCGTAGGAATAAGCTTTTCCACCATCGTACTGCTAATCGGGATTTACGGCGCATGGAATAGCAGGCGCAGGCAGACCAGAAACAAGTGGGCATGGTGGTTTATTTTGTTCGGTTGTTGTGCGCTTGTCAGTGCCATCATTAATTATCAATTCAGATAATCTTCATACTTACAAAAGTAAGCCTACAAAACGGATGTGGCTTTCAATTGCCCTATGTGATATAGTAAGTATCCTTTTGTATTGCCAGATATAGGCGATGCAGAGCAAAACATATTCTTAGGAGGTAACTGAAACATGTCAGACAGCTTTCAAAGTGCCTATCAAGAAGAAGAGTACAGGTTAGAGCGAACGATGGAGGAAGTGGACAGTCAGTTGGAAAGACTGCAAAATATTCCGGTGTATACCGGCCACGACTTCACAGAACAAGTGCTGGAAGCTGGACGCGAAGAGCGCCGCACCGCCTTGTCCAAGAGCGCGCAGCAACCCTATTTCGGACGCTTGGATTTCGAAGAACAGGGCAGTGGTGCACGGAAACCGCTGTATATTGGCAAAATCGGCGTAGACCGCGAAGAGGTGGGAGAGCATCCGCTCGTCATCGATTGGCGTGCTCCTGTCGCAAGCCTGTTTTACTCATTTACGGGAGGCGAAGCCTCCGCTACGTATGAAGCCCCGGAAGGGCTTATTGAAGGTCTGGTATACCTGAAACGAAACGTTGTCATTCGGCAGCGGATATTGGAACGTGTGGCGGATACATATAACCGTGACAGCGACCAGCCAGCGGTATCAGATGAATTCCTCGTTTATCGTCTGGGAGAGAACAAGGATAACAAACTCCGTGACATCGTATCTACGATTCAGGCGGAGCAGGATCTGATCATTCGTGCGGCAAGAAACACCGCATTGATCATTCAGGGTGTAGCCGGATCCGGGAAAACAACGGTTGCCCTGCATCGGCTGGCCTTTTTGCTGTATCAGTACAAGGAGCAGGTATCTGCGGAGAAAATGGTTATTTTTGCACCCAACCACATGTTCCTGGATTACATCTCGGATGTGCTACCGGAACTCGGAGTAGGGGACATTCAGCAGCGGACATTCCCGGATTGGGCGATGAACCTGCTGGGGCTGGAGATGCCTTTGGCGGATACGTCGGATACATTGAACACCTGGTTTGAAACACCTGATGCACGGCCTGAATTGAATGATGATGTGCCTGGACGTTACAAAGGATCGATCCGTTTCATGGAGCTTATCCGAGAGTGGCTGTCGGGCATGGAAGAGGATTCTGTGCCGGATATGGACTTCAGTCCATGGGATGGTAAGGTGCTCAGCAAGACGGAGATCGAGAACTGGTTCGGTGAGGAATACAAGCATTATCCGCTGGCCAAACGCAAAGAACGGGTCATGGCGAGAGTTCATCGCTGGATCGAGATGGAACTTAAGAAACCGATGCCAGAAGCTGTGCGCAAAGAACGCAAGAAGAAAGCAGCAACTCGTGAGAAGGCCTATGCCAAAAAATGGCCTCAATATGAGCCGCTTACGCTATACAAACAGCTGTTCAAAGCTGCAAAGGGTGGCTCTGTGCCAGCCTCGCTCAGCGGGCTTATTCCAAAACTGGTCATGAAACAAACCGCAGCAGATCTGAAGCAGGATATCGTCCGTGAAGAGGATCTGCCTGCATTGGTATACATTCATACACTGGTCCATGATATTGAGGGTTCGGAGCGATTCGACCATATTGTGATCGATGAAGCGCAGGACTTTTCACCTTTCCATGTGGCGTTATTGGATCGTTTCGTCAAAGGGCATTCCTTCACTATACTGGGTGACTTGTCCCAAGGGATTCATGAGTACCGTGGTGTTCATGCGTGGGAAGAGATGAGTTCTCTATTTCCTGAGGAACAGAATGCATACTTTGCATTGACCCGAAGTTATCGTTCGACGATGGAAATTATTGATTATGCGAACACGATTCTGGAACGTGGCGTCAAGAGCGGAATTACGGCGATTCCTGTTTTTCGTAGTGGTGATCCGGTTCGGACGTTGGCTTATGGAGGCGAAGGTCGGACGGCAAGTCTGGAGCAGGCTTTGAAGGTGTTAACCGTTAAAGACTACCGAACTGTCTCTATCCTGACCCGTACCCTGCATGAAGCAGAGGAACTTCACCGTGACCTTCAGGCCGCAGGCTGGGATCTGAACCTGATCGATGGTGGCAAAAAGCAGTACACGGGTGGACACTCTGTTTTACCTGTCTATCTGTCCAAAGGGTTGGAGTTTGATGCTGTTATTGTGGCAGACGTAGACCAGAAGCATTATTTGCCGAATGCAGGTGATGCGAAGCTGTTGTACGTTGGTTGTACAAGGGCCTTGCACGAATTGTGGTTGTTCCACGAGGGTGATTTGCCAGAATATGCGGCTGCAACACATAATCCCGACGGCGAGCCTGTAACCATTCAAGGTTGGCCTGAGCTTGGGTAAATAAAGTTTGCTTATACAACAAAAGGCATGGCGTTCATGGGAAAGTCCCATAAGCGCATGCCTTTTGTTATTTTTGTGCGAGAATTGCTTAATTCTCCGTGAAAGAACGGCCGGGAGTTCAAGTTATGTTACGCTACTGCCCATTCTGGACGAACGACGGTTCACCAGGAATATGCCGACACCAATGAATAAACCGCCTGCCAATGCAAACCACTGGACGTGCTCTCCCAGCAAAATCCAACTCGACAATACACCAAAGAACGGTGCCAGGAACAGATAGGAGCTGGTTTGGGCCGGATCACTATGTTGCAGCAAATAAAACCAGAGTGAGAACTGGATGATGGAGCAAACAAGCGTTAACCAGAGCAACACTATAACCGAGGTCGTATTCACCATAAAGTGAGGCTGTTCAGTCCATAGGCTCAGTAGAAGAAGCACAGCACCTCCAGCGAGCATCTGATAGGCTGTTAAGACAAAAGTATCGTAGCCATCGCCCCAGCGTTTGATGAGCAATGTAGACACGGCAAAGGAGATCGCACCGCCAAATCCAGTCCAGGTTCCAGGACTAAAGCTCATCTGCCATCCAAAAGTTAACATAATCCCTACGAAGCCGAGCATAACACCGATCCACTGGCTGAAACGGTAGGTCACTCTATATAAAAGAGCACTGAGGATAATGACCAGCAACGGATTGGTAAATGTAATAATGGCCGATTCGCCAGATGTAATCCAGTTCATGCTGTAGTAGGCACAGCCCATCACTCCTGCAGATTGGAACAGGCCAATGAGGATTATTTTTAACCATGACTGCCATCCAGTAGGCAAAGGACGTTTACGAAGGAACAAGGCCATCAAGCCACCTGCCAGTATATAACGTATGCCCATGAGCAGGAAAGGTGGGGCATATAACATGCCGATCTTGCCAACTGGAAAAGAAGTACCCATGATTAGCGTTGTCAAAATGATCAATAGTGTATATTTCAATGGTTTGATGAACCGGGTATCTTTATCATGACTGGAGCTCATAACGTCTGTCCGCTATCTACAGTAATTAGCTGCCCGGTCATGGATTGCTGTTCCAGCGCAGCACAGATCATGTGTGCGATATCTTCAGGTGAGGCAATATGCGGTAATAACACTTCTCCACCAAGACGATGCATTCGCTCCTCGTTTCCAGCCCACCACCTTGTAGCAACTGCGCCAGGGACAATAGCATTCACCCGAATGTGTGGTGAGAGTGCGTGCGCAAGTGATAAGGTCAGGCCGTGAACTGCCGCTTTGGAGACGGAGTAAGGGAGGGAGGAGCCTGAACCCGTACTACCTGCGATACTGCCCAGATTTACGATAGAACCACCACCTGCCTGCTGCATGTCTTCCGTCACTGCACGAGCGCAATGAAACATGCCTTTCACATTCACATCAAGCAGCTCATTCCAGACGTCATCTGTAACAGACTCCAGATCGTGCATGGAGATATGACGCGTGATTCCGGCGTTATTTACAAGTGCAGTGATCGGGCCGTAGGTTTGAGTTATTGTAGTGACCATCCGCCGGACATCAAGATCATTGGCTACATTGGCTTGAACGGCGAATGCATGGCCTCCTGAATCCAAAATGTGTTCGACTGTATCGTTTGCTGCATCTCGTGAGCGGGAGTAGTTGATGGCAACCGACGCTCCACGCTCGGCTAGCATCAGACTTACAGCACGGCCTATGCCTGTTGCACCACCTGTGATCAGAGCAACTCTATTTTTCCAGTATGTCATGTTGAACACTCCTTATCATCATCCAGTCAGCTGACTGGTTTGGGATCTACATGAATTGTAGTCCGGTTTACACATGAAGTATAATGATTGGTAATGAAGCGGATATCATTTTGAATGATGTCAGAGTGGAGGGACCATGGAGAGCGGGGATCTTAGAATATTTCAGTGTGTTGCACAGGAAGGCAATCTGACCAAAGCTGCGTCTAAACTGGGGTATGTCCAGTCCAACGTAACGGCACGCATCCGGCATCTGGAAGCAGAAGTGGGTACAACGCTGTTCATTCGCCATAACCGAGGCATGACGTTATCTCCAGCCGGAGAGATGCTGCTGACCTATGCGGATAAAATTATTGGTTTGCTGAATGATGCTTCCAAGGCGCTTCGGGCGACGAGTACACCATCGGGGCCGTTGCGAATAGGGTCTACACAGACTGCTGCAGCGGTTCGTTTACCTGAGCTTTTTGCAAAATACTATAAACAGTATCCCGAGGTGTCCTTGTCACTGGCTACTGGCAATTCACAAATGCTTATTGATCAAGTCATTGGGTATGAATTAGAAGGAGCGTTTATTGGCTGTGCCTGTGATCATCCCGATATCGATTCTATCGATGTATTTGATGAAGAACTCTATGTGGTATCATCTGGTATGGGACCGGAAGAAGAGCTTACGCGTAAGCCGATCCTTGTCTACAGTATGGGATGCTCCTACCGGCAAACGTTAGAGGAGTGGTTGCTCTCAAGTGGGGTAAATCGTCCGGTAATTATGGAGTTTGGAACTCTGGAAGCGATTATTAGTGGAGTCACGTCGGGAATGGGGATTTCTCTGTTACCGGAGATTGTGATTCGGCAGCAAATTGAAAGTGGCAACCTTTGCAAACATTCGCTCCCCTCCGGCATAAGCCGCATGATGACTCGTTTTATTACACGCAAGGATGCGTTTATCAGTAGTGCGCTTGGTGCATTTATGGCTATGTTACCGCGGGAGTATGATATGATAGAGAGTGGAAAACCATCAGAGGTGTAATGTACACAAGCCAAGGCAATTCGTTAAGGAAGTGATGAGCAATGGATTTATTTTCATTTCAACAGGACTCAAAACCACAAGCTAGATTACTCGCGGACCGGATGCGGCCGGAGCATCTGGATGAATATATTGGACAGGAACATATTATTGGACCGGGAAAATTGCTTCGGCGCGCCATTGAGGCTGATCAGATTTCGTCGATCTTGTTATACGGCCCTCCGGGATGCGGCAAGACAACCCTGGCACATATTATTTCTCAGCAAACACAAGGACAGTTCGTTCGCCTGAATGCAGTGGAAGCTTCCGTCAAGGATGTGCGTGAGGTCATCGAACAGGCGCAAACGAACAAACAGCTGTATGGAACCAAAACCATTCTGTTCCTCGATGAGGTACACCGGTTTAACAGTTCACGGCAGGACGCGCTATTGCCAGCGGTAGAGAAGGGTACGATTATTTTTATCGGTGCCACAACAGAGAATCCCTTTCATTACGTCAATGGGGCCTTGATGAGTCGATCCACTCTGTTCCAGCTAGAATCGCTAAATAAGGAGCATTCCCTTATTGCAATGCGCAGAGCATTGAGCGATGCGGACAAAGGTCTGGGATTCATGGAACTACAGGCGGACGATGAGGCGCTAGAGCATATTGCTACGATGGCTAACGGGGATATTCGACGTGCGCTTAACGCACTTGAACTGGCTGCGTTGACGACCCCACCGGAGAAGGATGGATCCATTCATATTACGCTTGGTGTAGCTGAAGAGTCTATTCGACGCCCCATTGTGAAGGCAGACGAATCCACACAGTATGATGTGTTATCTGCATTTCACAAGAGTATTCGGGGTTCCAGTGATGCGGCGCTGTTCTGGTTTTTATACGCGGTGGAGAAGCTCGGCATGGACCCAATGACCTTTATTCGGCGCCTGATTGCAGCGAGCAGTGAAGACATTGGACTTGCGAATCCGCAAGCCATGACCCAGGCCATTGGAGCACTTGATGCGTACCGGAATAACGGTTGGCCCGAAGCCAAGCTGAACATTGCACAAGCGATTCTGTTTGCAGTAGAAAGTCCGAAATCCAATGCGGTGTATACCGCCATTTCCAAAGCCATGAACGCCATTGATGAGGTGAAAGCGGCAGAAGTTCCGCTTCATTTGCGAGATACGCATTATTCCGGTGCCGTGATGCTTGGACATGAAGGATATCAATATCCGCACAATTACCCTGGGCATTATGTGAAGCAAGAATATTTGCCAAAGCAGCTCTCACGGAGAGTATTTTATGAGGCCACGGAGCAAGGTAACGAATCGAAGATCAGGTTGAACCAACAGCGGCGTAGGGATTTGTAAGATCAGTCAGATCACTCGGGAGATGCACATAACATGAAAGAGCTTTTGTATATAGGAGTAGGTGGATTTCTCGGTACATTGACCCGATATGCCATACAGTTAGGGATACCAGCTGCTCATGTGGGTTTTCCTTGGGCAGTGCTGCTAATCAATGCGCTTGGCAGCCTTTTTTTGGGTTGGTTCTTTACCATAGCTGTTCCAGGCAAAATAACACCACAACTCCGACTTGCGATTGGTACAGGTTTTACTGGCGCATTTACGACATTCTCCACGTTTACACTGGATATTGTTCGTTTATCCGAGGGTGGAGAATGGGTTAATGCTGCGATTTATATGATCGTAAGTCTATTGGCAGGGTTGTTGCTCTGTGCGCTGGGAATGAGTCTTGGACAACGTATGTTGGGAGCACGAGGACAAGAGGGTGATGCCTCATGATCTTGTGGATTGGGTTTGCAGGTGTGCTGGGTGCAGTATTACGTTTCAGTCTGGGCAAATGGGTCTCTGGTTTGCTGGGAACGGCTTTTCCATGGGGAACATGGATCATCAATATCAGTGGTTCACTGCTGCTTGGGTTGTTATATGGGTGGCACCAATCACAGATGATATCAGATGGAACCTGGCTGATGTGGGGAACCGGCTTTTGCGGTGCGTACACCACATTTTCTACCTTTGGCTATGAAACGTTAGGACTTATGGGTCGACAACGATACGCCAGAGCGGCGCTCTACGTCGTTAGTTCGGTTGTATTTGGGGTGTTGGCCGCCTGGGCAGGAGTCTGGTTGACTGCATAACGAACTATTTTTAATTTTTTCGCAAAGAAAAGCAGGAAAAAAGCCATCCTTCATGGTATACATGAAAGACGGCTTTTTTAATAGGGATACACGGTATTGTGTATAATCCGCATTTTAATGGACAAGCTCTATTATTGCATCGCGGGTACAGGTACTTTTTGCACCTGATCGATCGTACCCCCACCCAGGCAGACCTCTCCGTCGTAGAAAACAACGGCTTGTCCTGGCGTAATGGCTTTTTGCTGCTGGTCAAATTGCACATCCACACTTCCATCTTCCTGCCAAGTCAATGTAACACCTTGATCCGGCTGACGATAGCGGAACTTGGCAGTACAACGGTATGGCACATTAGGCATGTGCTCTGCACCAGCAATCCAGTTCACACCTGTTGCGGTTAGACCCGTGGAGTATAGGCTTGCATGGGCATCGCCCTGAACAACAAGCAGTTGATTCTTCTCCAGATTCTTGTCTGCAACGAACCAGGGTTCACCATTGCCGGAACCGCCAATGCCAAGACCTTGGCGCTGTCCAAGTGTGTAGTACATCAGACCGTCATGACGGCCTTTGACTTCACCAGTCGCGATATCAACCATATCTCCGCCTTTGGCAGGCAGATAGTTACTCAGGAACTCTTTGAAATTGCGCTCGCCGATGAAGCATACACCCGTACTGTCTTTTTTCTTGGCGGTATACAAGCCAGCTGCTTCTGCGATTTTGCGTACTTCCGGTTTGGGCAGGTGACCAATCGGGAACATGGCTTTGGACAGTTGGTTCTGATTGAGTGCATTAAGGAAATACGTCTGATCCTTATTGTTATCCACACCACGTAGCAACTTTAACGTGCCATCTTCTTCAATCAGACGAGCATAGTGTCCTGTAGCTACATAATCTGCGCCGAGATCCAGAGCTTTGTTCAGGAATTCACCAAATTTGATCTCACGATTACACATGACATCCGGATTTGGCGTGCGACCCGACTTATATTCATCAAGGAAATAGGTAAATACTTTATCAAAATATTCTTTCTCGAAGTTGACAGTGTAGTAGGGAATACCGATCTGTTCACATACGCGGCGTACGTCCTCTGAATCTTCTTCAGCGGTACAGTGGCCGAACTCGTCGGTGTCATCCCAGTTTTTCATGAAAATGCCGATGACATCGTAACCTTGCTCTTTGAGAAGCAGTGCGGTAACGGAAGAATCGACACCTCCGGACATGCCAACGACGACCCGTGTATTTTCAATTGTTTTGGACATCGTTATCACCATTTCTATATATAAATGTGTTTCGTTTCTTATTCTAGCATAACCGGACTCAAGATACGATACACCCGGCCAATTTTGGATAGTGTCCACCACAGACGCACATTTTGGAATATCGTCAATCTTTCTTTTCCATAAAGCATGCAGATATGTTAACATTAGCTGAGGGTTATGATCGGAATACGGAGGATTAGAAGGTTTATGCTAATCTCAATGCATCTCCGCTGTGGACAGATCGTGAAACAGGCGGTCATGGACCACAGGATATAATATAAAGTTTACAATCGTTTCTGAAAATTGAAAGAGGTGACTCCTTTGAAAATATCGACAAAAGGCCGTTACGGCCTCACAATCATGATGGAGCTGGCTGCTAGAACAGGCGAAGGCCCTACATCACTTAAAAGCATTGCCGAGCGCAACCAGCTCTCGGAACATTACCTGGAGCAATTGATCGCTCCACTGCGTAATGCAGGACTGGTGAAGAGCATTAGAGGTGCTTACGGCGGTTATATCCTTGCAGGTGATCCTGCAACCGTGACTGCAGGCGACGTGATCCGTGTACTGGAAGGACCAATTTCCCCAGTAGACTTCACGGAGGAAGATGATCCGGCGAAGCGTGATCTATGGTTGCGTATCCGTGACGGCATTGCAGAAGTGTTGGATTCCACAACACTGAAAGACCTGATTACATTCCAGGATCAGGACAAAAAAGATAGCTACATGTTCTACATTTAAGACCATTAATTCGCATCACAGAAGACACAATAAAGCCCCCAACTTGGGGGCTTTAGACATGCCAAGGCAATGATGGGTACTTTGTTCTTCAACTTCTACAGATCATTTTAATTGAGCAGGGCTATGTATTCAGCCGCGGGATTTACAAGGTGGTCAAGTGTGAACTTAACTGGATCACTTGTAAATCAGCGACTTTTTAAGGTTTCTATATCAGCTTCCATGCGTAACTGACGGCGATTCAAAATATCAATGCTGTGCTGATGGGTATTCAATTCGGTAGTTACTTTGCGTTCAGAGGCTGATTGGGAAGCGTCAAGACGTTTCGTAACTGTCAATGTTTCCAGAACAGCTTGTTGAAGAAGCGGAATGTTTTTAGTTTGTTCCTCTATGGTGTCCAATCTGCTTTCCATGGTATTCAGTCTGTCTTCCATCTTTTCAAGACGTACGTCGATACTGTCGAATCGTTTGTCCATTTGTTGAAGCTGATTCAGAATCTGCCCGAGAATGGGATCACTCATGTCTCTCTCTCCTTTTTGAAATGGATATATAACATTATACACGAAGATGTGACAATAGAGCATCCGTTTCAGTTTCCAATTTTGACAGTTTGCCATGAGATAGAAATTTAACATATAACGGGGTGAAGATAAATGAAACGAATTTATTTGGATCACGCCGCATCGACACCTATGCATCCACGAGTCGCAGAAGCGATGATGAACGTCATGACAGGCCAATATGGCAACGCATCAAGTATCCATGCCTTTGGGCGTGAAGCCAAACGGACCGTCAGCGGAGCAAGGGATGTCATTGCGGCGTCTTTGGGCTGTTTCCCGGACGAATTGGTATTTACCGGAGGCGGCACGGAGAGTGACAATTTGGCAATCTTTGGTGCAGTCTCAACAAGGCAGGATAAGGGGAAACACGTCATTACGACGGCCATTGAGCACCATGCTGTCTTGCATACGTGTCAGGAATTGGAGCGCCAAGGTTATGAAGTAACCTATCTATCTGTGGATCGTCATGGACGAATAAATATGGATGAGTTACGAGAGGCCATTCGGCCGGATACGGTGTTACTCACCATGATGTATGCCAACAATGAAGTAGGCACGATTCAGCCGATCCGCGAGGTGGGTGAGCTTGCCCGTCAGCATAATATCCTTTTCCATACCGATGCAGTTCAGGCTCTGGGCAGCCAGAATATTTCCTGTAAGGATCTTCCTGTGGATCTGATCAGCTTCTCTGCCCATAAAATCAATGGACCTCAGGGCGTGGGCGCACTCTATGTACGGCGAGGAATTGTGCTAGAAGCAAGAGCACACGGTGGGCTGCAAGAGCGTCAACGACGCGCAGGTACGGAAAATATTGCGGGTATTGCCGGATTTGCAGAGGCCCTCAAGATTGCATCAGAGCATACGGAGGCGCATCGTCAGCATGATCTGGAATTACGGAAGCTTTTGTTAGAACAGCTTGAGATTCATGTGGGGACGGAGCACTTTCATGTGAATGGGCACCCGGAGCATACGTTGCCAAACATTCTGAATATCAGCTTTCCGGAAGTGTCCACTGAGACGATGTTAATGAATCTGGATATGGAAGGAATCGCTGTGGCAAGCGGTTCTGCCTGCACTTCCGGTTCGCTTGAAGTATCTCACGTGCTCAAAGCGATGGATCTGCCGGAGACTTTTTTACACTCTGCGATTCGATTTAGCTGGGGATTGGGTAATACTACGGAAGAAATCATGATAACCGCCGAAAAAATTGGAACCATTCTTGGGCGACTGCGTAATAGACCCTAAGGGGAACTTTACACATGGAACAGAAGGAGGGAAGAAGTTCCATTTCATCGGTTGGATAGAAGCGGTTTTGATGATCGGCGTCTGATTGCCACTCATCAACTTTGGGCATACCTAGCAATAGCGCCGCGCCTATTTAATGATAAGAAGATGAGGGGGACCCAGCGATGAAGCTTCAGGAAATGATCGGACTTGCCGTTTTTGATGTTGAGGACGGGAAGCAGGTCGGCAAAATCCAGGATTTCATTGTGAATGATGATTGGGAGATCGAAGGCATTGAGCTTGAGAACAAAGGTCTGTTTACCAATCATGTCAAAATCGTGCAGTGGCAAGATATCGTTGCCTACGGCGAAGATGCCGTCATGATCCGTAATCAACAGGCTGTCCGCAAGACGGGAGCCGACGACATAAAATACACGTACCTCCTCGGTCGGTCTAAATTGAAGGAGATGTCCGTGCTCACCGAAGAAGGTTTGCTGCTTGGGCGTGTCTCCGATGTTTATTTTGACCAAGAGTTGGGAAATACAATAATAGGGATTGAAATTACGGACGGTTTTGTGTCCGATCTGATCGAGGGCCGTAAATGGCTGCCATGTACAAGCGATATGTCCATCGGGGAAAGTGCCATTATGGTGCCGTCTCTGAGTGAACAACGCTTGGAAAATGCCATTCATTCTGTTAATGGATAGGTGAATGAATATGAAATGTCCAAACTGTAGTTCCAAAGATATCGGGAAAATTGGTTCCCATCAGTTTTATTGCTGGGGATGCTTTATTGAATTAACGGTGAACGGTGAGAAAATGTCTGTATATCAGGTGGAAGAAGACGGTACGCTGAGCTCCCTGGATGATTTGTTCTTCGGGGACGAGCTGCCACAAGACTTCCCTCATCTTCACGCTTCTTCTTAAAAAGCAGGATAACTTCCTCTATATGCGGTTTCGTGACAATGTCTGTCATGTAATGCTGTCGTTACTTGTTGGCAGATGTATATAGATGCGGTTACATAATGGTTTAGATGGGGCATGTTTGATTATATGCTCCCCTGGACTGCAAGATGCGCTTCCTTCTCTGATGAAGGAGGCGTTTTTTGGTTCAGGAAATAATGTGAGATTGCTGCTTTCCACTTCTGCGCTGTGTTAATAAATATTACCTTTCCTACATATACTGACTCTCAGAGCCAGTCCAAAAGGAGAGATACAAGTGGAGCAATTAACCAAAAACAAGTTTTTCCGTTACGCGATCTGGCTGCTGCTCGGATTGATCATTTTGTATTTTATATGGCTGCTGCGGCCTTTACTGCTTCATATATATGCTTTCCTGAAAACAGTGCTGGCACCTTTTATCGTAGCTCTAATCATATCCTATGTACTCAATCCGATTGTGAGCATGCTGGGAGGACGCAAGGTGCCGCGTACGATTGCAGTACTGCTCATATATGCCTTTTTCCTGACCTGTATCGGTGTCATTCTGATGAATGTCATTCCAGTCTTAATTGAACAGCTGGAGGAACTTAACGAGCATATGCCAGAGCTGTCCATGCGCGCCCAGAGCTTGATGAACAATATGGATCACAAATTAATGCCACCAAGTGTGCGAACAGGTATGAACAGCTGGTTTTTTCAGATGGAGGATCGACTAACTCAGGGAATTACGGTGCTAATGGACAATATCGGGGCGACCATTAATGTGCTATTTAATGTGTTTATCGTGCCTTTCTTGATCTTCTACATGTTAAAAGACTTTGAGGTATTTGAACGCACCATTGTGGCGTATCTTCCTCGTTCACGTCGCAAAGCGATTGTCTCGGTGATGAAAGAGATTGATACTGCGCTGGGAAACTACATACGGGGACAGTTTATTGTCTGTGTCATTGTTGGTATCTTTGCCTACATAGGTTATATCGTCATTGATATGCCGTATGCGCTGCTGCTTGCGAGCATTGTGGCGGTGTTTAACATTGTGCCCTACTTGGGGCCGTTCCTTGGTGCTGCCCCTGCTGTGGTCATGGCATCGACAGTATCGTTTAAGATGGTGCTGCTTGTTGTCATTGTGAACACACTGTGCCAGGTGCTGGAAAGCAACGTTATCTCTCCTCAAGTGGTGGGGCGCACGCTGCATCTGCATCCACTGTCGATTATATTTGCACTGCTCGTCGGAGGTGAACTGGCAGGCATTGTAGGTCTTATTCTGGCGGTGCCCGTTTTCGCCGTACTGAAGGTGATTGTGCAGCACTTTTTCGCCTATTACATCAAACGAAGGACCGACTAAATAGTAGGGTTAGACCTTCAAGGCAGCTGCGTTGACACCCGCTTGTGCTACCGATATAATGAGTGTGTATGTTTAGAACATGAAATCGATGATGAAATAAAGTACGCCGAGGGTTCCTTTCCTCAGAGAATAGACTTCTTCAGATCAGGGTGAGCCTGAACTGATGGCTGGAAGAGTCTTGAAAGATGAAGCGGCGGAAAGCTAATTTCGGAGTGCAGGACAACCCTGCCGGGCGCGACCGTTATTTCGCATGAACGAGGAGATTGTTTGTTTGTCCGTGCAGCAAGGGATGAACAGCAATAACCAGGGTGGTACCGCGATAACATCGTCCCTGATTATTCAGGGGCGTTTTTTGTGTTTATTTTTACAAAAATAATGTTGACCAACCGGAGCGAATACGCAACGGACTATTATAATTTAATGGGGGCATCCAGTATGAAAGCCAGTGAAATCCGGTCCAAATGGATAGAGTTTTTTGCAAGTAAAGGTCACAAAATCGAGCCGAGCGCTTCGCTCGTACCTCACAACGATCCTTCTCTACTGTGGATCAATGCGGGTATGGCACCGCTCAAACCTTATTTTGACGGACGTGAGAAGCCGGAGAACCCGCGTCTTGCGAACTCTCAAAAGTGTATCCGTACCAATGATATCGAGAATGTTGGTAAAACGCGTCGTCACCATACGTTCTTCGAAATGCTCGGCAACTTCTCCATTGGAGATTACTTCAAGGAAGAGACCGTTACCTGGGCATGGGAGTTCCTGACTAGCAAAGAGTGGATCGGTTTCGACCCGGAGCGTCTGTCCGTAACGGTATATCCGGAAGATGAAGAAGCATTCAAACTGTGGAACGAAAAAGTGGGACTGCCTGCGGAGCGTATCATCAAATTGGATGAAAACTTCTGGGATATCGGCGAAGGTCCATGTGGACCTTGTACCGAGATTTTCTATGACCGCGGCGAAGCTTACGGAAACGACATGAGTGATCCTGAAATGTATCCAGGTGGGGAAAACGAACGTTATCTGGAAGTGTGGAACCTGGTATTCTCCCAGTTCAACCATAACAAAGATGGTAGCTACACACCGCTTCCTAACAAAAATATTGATACAGGTGCTGGTTTGGAGCGTTTTGCTTCGATTCTGCAAAATGTGGATTCCAACTTCGACACAGACCTGTTCCAACCGATGATTCAGAGAACAGCTGCTCTTGCGGGTGTGAAATATAACGACAGCGTAGAGATTGATGTTGCACTGAAAGTCATTGCCGATCATATTCGTACCGTTGCCTTTGCAGTAGGTGATGGCGTTCTGCCAAGTAATGAAGGACGTGGATATGTCATCCGTCGTTTGCTTCGCCGTGCAGTACGTTATGGTAAAGTACTTGGACTGGACCGTCCATTCCTGTATGAACTGACCACAACCGTTGGTGAAGTGATGGGCATGTACTACCCTGAGGTAGTGGACAAACAAGAGTTCATCGCCAAAGTAATCAAAACCGAGGAAGAGCGTTTCCACGAAACACTCACAGATGGTCTGGCTATTCTGGCTGATATCAGTGGCACTGCCAAATCCGAAGGACGCACGGTTATTAGTGGACCTGAAGCTTTCAAACTGTATGATACGTACGGTTTCCCGTTTGACCTGACAGAAGATTATGCCGCAGAGCATGGTCTGACTGTAGATCGTGAAGGTTTTGATGCTTCGATGCAGAAACAACGTGAACTTGGACGTGCTGGGCGTCAAGAGAACGAGAGCATGAAAGTCCAAGGCGGACCACTTGCTGATCTTGAGGTTAAAAGCGAGTTTGTTGGTTATACTGACCTGTTGACGGAAGCAAAAGTGGTAGCCATCGTTGCCGGTGACGCCCTTGTTGACACTGTAGGCGAAGGACAGACGTGCCAGATTGTTCTGGATAAGACTCCGTTCTACGCGGAAAGTGGCGGTCAAGTGAGTGATCAGGGCTTGCTGCGCGGTGCTAGTGTAACAGCGAAAGTACAAGGCTTGTTCAAAGCTCCGCTTGGACAACATGTACATCTGGTGACAGTGGAGTCCGGTGAACTGCGTGTAGGCGATGTAATCAATGCTCAAGTAGACGCGGCGAAACGCGGCGACATTATCAAAAACCATACGGCAACTCACTTGCTGCACAAAGCGCTCAAAGATGTGCTCGGCACGCACGTAAACCAGGCGGGATCGCTCGTAGAGCCACAGCGTCTGCGTTTCGACTTCTCTCACTTCGGCAGCATCACCCCGGAAGAGTTGACAGAGATTGAGCGACAGGTGAACGAACAGATCTGGAATCGTCTGAACGTGAACATCGAGTTGAAAGCTATTGATGAAGCCAAAGAAATGGGTGCGATGGCTCTGTTTGGCGAAAAATATGGAGATATTGTACGTGTCGTTCAAGTTGGAGACTACAGTTTGGAACTTTGTGGCGGCTGTCACGTAAATAATACTTCAGAGATCGGAATCTTCAAACTGGTGAGCGAGAGCGGGATCGGCTCCGGCGTTCGTCGGATCGAAGCTGTAACTGGCCGTGGCGCATATCTGTATGTGGAAAGCCAGTTGGAATTGCTCAAGCAATCAGCAGCGCTGCTCAAAGCAAATGTGGCTGATGTGCCTAAACGGATTGAAGGTCTGAACCTTCAACTGAAAGAAGCAGCCAGAGAGACTGAATCCCTGCAAAGCAAGCTGAGTGCCATGGAAGCAGGTCAACTGACCGATCAAGTGGTACAAGCAGGAAATACACAATTACTCGCAGCACGTGTAGATGCTCCGAACATGGATGCACTTCGCACAGTGGCCGATGAGTTGAAAATCAAATTGCCTAACGCCGTTCTCGTATTGGGTGCCGCAGCCGATGGCAAAGTGAATTTTGTAGTGGCTGTACCTGCTGAACAAGTAAAACAAGGATTACACGCAGGCAAAATCGTCAAAGAAGTCGCAGCAGTATGCGGCGGTGGCGGTGGTGGACGTCCAGATATGGCGCAAGCCGGAGGTAAGGATGCGACCAAGCTCGATGAAGCGCTGAAACTGGCGGTTTCGCTGGTTAGCGGGCATAATGCATAGATCGAACGAGGGGCTTTCAAAGGCCAAAATATAGTTCGAAAGGTTCTGTTCGTTTATACGGAGGTTGGATCGGGATGCTTCTTCCCGTCCAACTTTTGTACCTGAGAGCGTGTGGAATCGAATGATGCAATATGCTGAAGCCAGTAAAGGACAAGCAAAAAACACAATTGCCTTATCCTTTGTTTACTTGTGGCAGTCAGAATATGTTATTATATAAACAGAAATCAATTCGGCAGGACATGGTCCCCATGTTCATGCAGGAGCGAGGTGTCATCAATGGACTCCATGGATAAGACGGTTAAATTTAATGTGAAAGGTGACGAACAGGAAGCATCATCCAAAGAGATTCTTCTCACGGTATATGATGCATTGGTCGATAAGGAGTATAATCCGATCAACCAAATTGTTGGGTATCTGATTTCCGGAGACCCGGCATACATTCCTCGTCACAACAACGCACGTAGTCTGGTCCGTAAAAAGGAGCGCGATGAGCTGATTGAAGAGCTTGTACGTTCCTATCTGGCCAATCACCGGTAATGTACGCCGCTTCCGCTGTGTTGCAGCCATGCAGGCAGCGGGAAATGAACCGACAGAAGACAGCCTGAAGCTTGAGAAGGCGATTATTAATAATCGACCTGAGCAGGCCCCAGGATGGGAGAGCATGGATGAAAATATTAGGTTTGGACTATGGGGACCGAAGAATCGGAGTTGCCGCGAGTGACGCCTTCGGTTGGACTGCCCAGGGATTGGAAGTGCTAGAACGCCGCCGTGATGAAGGCGAGTTCGCTCGGATTGCCGAACTTGTGCGTGAGCATGAGATTAGTGAGATCGTAGTCGGACTTCCCAAAAACATGAACGGCACCGTAGGACCGCGCGGTGAGATATGCATTGCTTTTGCCGAACGCCTGCGGGATGAACTGAATTTACCTGTTCACCTTTGGGATGAACGGCTGACAACCATGGCAGCAGAACGTACGCTGATTGAAGCGGATGTCAGTCGGAAAAAACGCAAGCAGGTTGTGGACAAAATGGCCGCAAGCTTGATTTTGCAAAATTATTTGGATGCCAATAGTAGAAGGTGAGGGGGATCAACAATGGCTGAAGATCAACTGGGTATGGAAGAAGAAGCGGAAATTATTTACATTGCGGATGACGAGGGTAATGAAGAGGAATTCGAAGTCATCATGAAGTTTGAAGTAGATGGTTCGGAGGCCAAGTACATGATGGTTGCTCCGGTTGAACCTGAAGATGGCGAAACGGATGTATATGCATTCCGTTATGAAGAAGAGGGCGACGATATTAAACTTTTCGTCATCCAAGATGATGCCGAGTGGGATATCGTCGAGGAGACGTTTAATACATTTCTTGCTGAAGATGAAGAGGAAGCGAACTAAATGACGGAATATAGCCGCAAAGACCTGAAATGGACAGATTCACTGCGTCTGGCATTCGGTGCTCATGTTGAGCTCGAAGAAGAGAACGGTAAATCACAACCGTATGACTTGTTGGCTGAGTTCGAAGTCGGCGGTCAGCAATACGCGGTGCTCCGCAGTTCGTTGCGACCTTATGACGAGGTTGAACTTCTGCGGGTATCGCCTGGAAGTGAAGACCAGATCATGCCGGAGTTAGTTACGATTGACGATGATGATGAGTGGGAGAACATCTCGGAACTGTATGATGAATGTACACTCCCCATAGACGAAGATTAATCAGCTTCAAATTGAAGAAACCGGGAGGGCGGAGAAGTCCGCTCTTTTTGGTTGTGTAAAGGAGTTGTTTCTTTTTTGAAAGGGAAAGCAATAGTAGTCATACTGCTTATCATTGTAGTTCTTGCCGGAGGCGCAAGTGGATACGTATGGAGTTTGATGCGTCCTGTGGAAGCTTCTACAGAACCGGTCGTATTCGAGATTAAGAGCGGATCGGGAACTTCGAAAATTGCGGATCAGCTTCAAGAAGAAGGGCTCA
Organism: Paenibacillus sp. FSL K6-1318; assembly: GCF_037976905.1. Lineage (NCBI taxonomy): Bacteria > Bacillati > Bacillota > Bacilli > Caryophanales > Paenibacillaceae > Paenibacillus > Paenibacillus sp. FSL K6-1318. The sequence continues at coordinate 5,179,170 of NZ_CP150270.1, read as the reverse complement.
TTCGAAGCGGGTTAGCCTTTAAAGGGTATTTAAAGTTTAAAAAACTAGGTTCTAATTTCATGGCGGGTACATATTCTATGAATCCTGGCGTGACATATGATGAGATTGTTAGCAAGCTGAGTAGTGGTGAAGTTGTACCAGAAGAAATGGTGAAGTTTACAATTCCGGAGGGTTATAACGTGCTGCAAATGGCGGGTAAGCTTTCTTATGAGCATGTTGTTGATCGGGATGAATTCATCAAGCTGGCCAATGATCCTTCGGCCTTCGATGTGGATATCGTCAAAGATATTCCAGTGGATGAAGAACTTCGGTATGTACTGGAAGGATATCTGTTTCCGGAGACGTATGAGCTGAAAAAGGGAAGTTCCACGCATGATGTGATGCAACGGATGCTGGAAGAATTCCAGACCAAGATCAATTCCATTCCTGATCTGGAAGCCAAGCTCCAGGAAAAGAACCTTTCCCTGCATGAACTGCTGACGATTGCGTCACTGGTGGAGAAAGAAGTTGTGGTGGACGAGGAGCGTGCTCTGGTTGCAGGTGTAATCTACAATCGGATCAATCAGGATATGAAGCTGGAGATTGATGCTACCGTGCAATATCTGTTGGACAAGCCGAAGGAGCGATTGTTTTTCAAGGATCTGAAGGTGCAAAGTCCCTACAATACGTATCTGAACAAAGGCTTACCACCAGGTCCAATTGCCAGTCCAAGTCTTCCATCCATCGAGGCAGCGCTAAATCCGGAAGCTTCGGAGTATCTGTTCTATGTGACGAAAAAGGATGGTTCGTCCGGACATTTGTTTGCCAAAACGTATAAGGAACATCAGCAAAATATAGCCAAAAGTAAGGCTGCGCAATAAGCGGAGGGGATTATATGAGTAAGAAACATGAACTGCTCGTTACAGCAGCGAATGTGAAAGAGGCAGAAGTGTTGCTTCAGGCTGGAGCAGATGCTTTGGTTATCGGAGATGATCGATTCGGCATGCGTCTCCCAGGTAGCTTCAGTGTGGAAGAGACAGCAGAGGTGGTTGCCATTGCAGCCAAACATCAGGCGCGTGTGTATGTATCCATGACTAATCTGATGTCCAACGAGCTACTGAAAGAATTGCCTGAATATGTTCAGGCTTTGGGTAGAATCGGTGTGGATGGTGTGGAGTTTAATGATCCATCTGTGCTGGCTACCATGAAGGAATACGCGCCACATGTCAAGCTGCACTGGAATGCAGAGATGACTTCAACGAACTATGCGACGGCCAACTATTGGGGAACCAAGGGAGCGAGTCGTGTTGTGCTTGCCCGTGAGTTGAATATGGACGAGTTGACGGAAATGGTTCCTTTTTTGAAGGTGGAAGCTCAGGTTCAGGTGCATGGTATGACGAATATTTATCATTCCAAGCGCAGTCTGGTGCAAAGTTATATGGCTCATCAAGGACGGCCGGTTGAGGGACATCTGGGTAAAGAACGGGGATTGTTCCTGATTGAGGCTGAACGCCGCGATGAGAAATTCCCGATCTATGAGGACATGAACGGCACGCACATTATGAGCTCTGAGGATATATGTATCCTGGAAGATCTTCATCTGTTGATGGAAGCGGGTGTGCACAGTTTCAAAGTTGAAGGCATGTTAAAATCGCTTGCTTACAATGAAGCTGTTGTACGTGCGTATCGGGCAGCGATTGACAGTTATGTAGCCGATGCCGATGCATATGCGTTCTCTGAAGATTGGCTCGCTGAGGTGCGGCAATTACAGGACCCTGAACGTGAATTGTCGTTTGGATTTTTCTATAAAGAACAAGTGTATTAATAGACGAGGTGAACAGAATGGAAACAGTGGCGGTACAGCGGAAGTTCTCGGGTAAACGTAACCGTCTGGACAAACCGGAGCTGCTAGCTCCGGCGGGGAATCTGGAAAAACTGAAATTTGCGATCCATTACGGTGCAGATGCCGTATATATCGGTGGACAGGCCTATGGACTGCGTTCCAACGCGGATAACTTTAGCTTTGAAGAGATGCGTGAAGGTGTGGAGTTTGCGAAAAAGTATGGAGCCAAAGTGTTCGTAGCAACGAACATCTATGCACATAATGAGGATGTTGAAGGTATCGAAACGTACCTGCAAAACCTCTACAATGCGGGAATCTCTGCGATCATCGTAGCCGATCCGGCAATCATTGAAGTAGCCCTTCGTGCTGTGCCGGGTCTTGAGGTACATCTGAGTACTCAACAATCCACACTTAACTGGCAAGCCGTGAAGTTCTGGAAAGATGAAGGACTTCCGCGTGTTGTTCTGGGACGTGAGACGAGCTTTGAAGAGATTGAAGAAATCAAAGCGAATGTGGATATTGAAATTGAAGCCTTTATTCACGGCGCGATGTGTTCATCGTATTCCGGCCGTTGTGTGCTCTCCAATCACTTTACGGATCGGGACTCCAACCGGGGTGGCTGTTGCCAGTCTTGCCGGTGGAAGTATGATCTATTCGAGGATGCGAGAGAAGATGCGGTGTGGGTCAGCGAAGAGGACATGCAGATGCAGACACCTGCGCCATTCAAACTGGGTGAGAACCAACTTCCCCTCTTCCAGGAACAGGACAATTCATTCTCCATGGGATCGAAGGATCTGTGCATGATTGGTCATATCCCCGAGTTGATTGATGTGGGTGTGGACAGTTTCAAGATCGAAGGACGCATGAAATCAATTCACTATGTGGCTACTGTGGTTAACGTATACCGTCAAGCCATTGACGCCTATATGGCTGACCCTGAAAATTATGTTCTGAAGCCTGAGTGGGTTGAAGAAATGAACAAAGCGGCGAACCGTCCGCTGAATACCGGATTTTTCTATGATACACCAGATCATGAAGATCATATCTATGAGCCGGAAGAAAAGGCCGTACCTTTTGACTTCGCTGGATTGGTCATGGGATATGATGCTGAAACGGGAATGGCAACCATTCAACAGCGCAATCACTTCAAACCGGGACAGGAAATCGAATTTTTCGGTCCGGGAGGTCACTTTTTCAAACAGATCGTCGGTGAAATACAGGACGAGGAAGGCAATGTTCTCGATGCTGCCCGTCACCCGTTGCAACTGATTAAAATGAAGGTAGATCAGCCAGTTTCGTACTTCGATATGATGAGAAAAAAGAAGTAGGCTCAAATACCTACAATGTGTCAATATTGTATTATGATTTAACAAAATAGTGTTATGAAATTTACATTTGGGACCTCCGTTTATCGGCATATGGGGGTCTTTTTTTTATAGAAAAATAGGAATAAAGTTGTAAAATATTTCTGGAATGTGAAAGGGGAAAGAAGAAAGCTGTCGAATACTACATATTTATAGGGGAGAGAAAGAAAAATCCAACAAGTAAATTACTGGCAGGTGAATGGGATTGGTTCAAAAGAAGCAGAAAGACAGTGGGGAGCAAGTGACAAAAGCCGAGCAGGTTAAGCCTGAGAAGGTTCAGAAAGTGAAGAAAGAAAAAGTAGTTAAAAGCAAAACGACAGGTAGTGGCAAGAGATTGTTCAAGCTTGATCGCAGTAAACTCAAGCTGGGCTGGATCAAGACCGATTGGGTGAAGAAACAATTGAAAAACCGGGATTGGAAAAACCTTGGGGGGTCTTCTTTCAAACAGATTAGGAAGGCGAATCCGGTTAAATCCGTAGGGGTTAAACTGTTCTTGATCTTCTTTGCGGGGATTATGATTTTTGTAGTGAGTTTGGGTCTATTATCCTATTCGAAAGCTAAGGGTACCATAGAGACGAATGCGTCACGTGCCAATCAGGAGACGATTGATCAAACCAAACAAAAAATGGACATCATTTTGGAGAGATTTGTGGACACATCCACACAGATTTTCTTTGATCCGGAAATGCAGTCCTTGCTACAAAAAATGTCAGATCAAAATCTGACTGCGTATGATACATTCATAAACTCAAGTTCAATCAACAAGCAACTGTCCAATGTTGCATTTACAAATAAATCTATGGAAGCGATTTATTTGGTACCTACGGACGATACAAAGTCCATCATGGGTACAGGTAGCAACAGTTCATCCATGGGCAGCATTCGTCAGGAAGCATGGTACAGTGAGTTGATTGAGGCGGGCGGTTATCGCTGGCTTCCAACAGAGGTCAAGGAAGATGGCTCAACCCCAACGTTTAAAATTGCACGTTCGATGAAGAACCTGCAGGGAACGACTCAGTCGTATGTTTTGGTGATTGAACTGAAACTGGAGGTCCTGGAAGAACAATTGAAATCGCTTGATCTGGGACCAGGAGCTGTTCTGCAACTGATCGCTCCGGATAATAAAGTGGTTGCATCCTCCATCCCGGATCGTACGGGACAAGATACAGAGCTTGCATTTGTTAAAGAATTGACCGAACCGGCAGGTAGCACGAATACGGAGTATACGGTGGACGACAAACCTACTGAAATGCTGGCTGTATATAGCACGATGGAGACATCCAATTGGAAATTGGTTGGTATGATACCTACCTCTGTTTTGGTTCAGGATGCCAAAGGTATTCTGACTCTTACCCTGTGGATGGCGCTGATTGATGCGGGTATTGCAGTGTTGATAGGGATCTGGATGGTGCGCATGATCGCCCGTCCACTTGGCAAATTGAAAGATCTGATGCAGGAAGGTGCGAAAGGTAATCTTAAAGTTCGTACCCCATATAGCTCCAAAGATGAAATTGGCCAGCTCTCATCCGCATTTAATCTGATGATGGAGCAGATCACGAAGCTGGTTGAACAAACCAATCGTTCTGCACAGGAAGTACTGGATACCGCATCCGAGCTAAGCAGTGCATCCAAGAAAACGGCTGTGTCTGCTTCTGAGATTGCTGTAGCAACAGAAGAGATTGCAGGTGGTGCAGGCAGTCTGGCAACGGAAGCGGAACGTGGCAATGAATTGACGGATAATATCTCTCGTCAGATGGAGAGCGTGATCGCTGCCAACGAACAGATGGGCGATTCTGCTCGTCATGTAGAGAAATCCAGTCACACCGGCTCACAACATCTGAATCAGTTGATGACCAAAACCCAGAAGACAGAAGAAATGATTGGTGCACTGGTGAATAAGGTTGATTCGCTGAAAGAGAGTACGTCTTCTGTTCTGAAAGTGCTTGAAGTGCTGCAAAACATAACAAAACAGACGAATATCCTTTCCCTGAATGCAACCATTGAAGCAGCACGTGCCGGTGCAGCCGGACGCGGATTCATGGTGGTGGCTGATGAGGTTCGTCAGCTCGCGGCTCAATCCAGACAATCCATTGAGATGGTTGGAGAGATCACAGACAAAATCATGACCGAAATGAATGAGACAGTGGATGCTTTGTCTGCAGCCTATCCGTTATTCAAGGAACAGATGGATGCGGTGAAAGATACCAACGTCATCTTCGCTTCCGTACAGGAACAGATGGGTGCATTTGTAGAACGTCTGGGCATGGTGACAGGTTCTATTGGAGATTTGAACAAATCTCAAAGTACGTTGTCTGAAGCGATGAGTAATGTCAGCGCCGTAGCTGAAGAATCTTCTGCAACGTCTCAAGAAGTAGCTTCCTTGAGCAGTGAACAGCAAAATATCAGTAACCAGCTGGTCAATCTGTCTGGCAAACTGGAGAACGTGTCCACTGAACTGAAAGAAACATTGTCACGCTTTACGGTGTAACAAGCCAAGGTTGAAATGAGGAGAACCTGTTCCGCACATGGGACAGGTTTTCTTATGTTTACCGGATAATTCCAAGCCTTATCAGCAATAATATATCAAAACGACAAAAGGTGAGATTGGGATGCATCTCCTTGCGAAACGGCGGATCTATATAGCTTGTATTCTTCTAACAATTGTCTTTGGGTTACTTATATTGAGATTGGGATGGATTCAGATCGTTCAGGTCAATCAGACCATGCCTGGATTTCACCGAACCGTACGAGAAATGTCTGTATTGCAGCGTGAACGCGGCGTAATGCTTGATCCAGGGCGGGGACAATTTACGGATTACAAAGGCGAAGCGTTGACGGGGAAGCTGCAATGGGGCTTGGTTCTTTTTCCACAGGCAGATCTATCAGAGAAATTACGCAAGTATGGAGCGTTGGAAGGCTCCGAGATGACACAGTTGGCAGCGATATTACATACGAATCTGGATCAATTGAAGAAGGAATGGAATGAGGAGAGTGCACCTCATTTTTGGACAGCAGGTGCACATCAACCTGTTCATTTGACCGATGCTCAGATAGAGCGTCTCCGTAATCTGCACCTGCAAGGAGCTGGCATATATCCGATGATGACTAGGTATCTTCAGGGATACACGGGAATGCAGTGGATGGGTTATCTGGCTGAACAGCCGGGATCTTCCAAAGGACAAGCTGGGCATCAGGATGAAGTAAAACAGCCATTTGCCATGAAATCCGGCGCAGCTGGACTGGAGAGAACGCTCGAACCCCTGTTGATGGGCATAGGTCCTACGATGGTATCACGTATGGTCTCGGGCGGTGGAGAGATTATCCCTGAGATACAGCCGCACGTCATCGCACCAGCCAATAGTCATTATCCTTTACGTGTGGAAACCACGGTGGATGCCGACTTACAGCGTGGATTGGAGCAGCTGACAGAGGAATCTGAATTAGAAGAGGGGGCCGTTGTTGTGCTTGATGCCGCTAACGCAGATGTTCGCGCCATGATATCACGTCCTTTCTATCAGCCACAACACGTGGACCCCAAACAATCGGCTTGGGGGAATCGAGCAGTACAGGGAGCCATTCCAGGCTCTATTTTCAAAATCGTCACTGCGGCGGCTGCGCTGGAGTACCATGCGGTTTCTAACGGAGAAGAATTCCATTGTGGGGGTGAGTACGGAAAGTATGGGTTGTCCTGCTGGAAGGAGCATGGGCATGGGAACCTGAATCTGGAGCAAGGGTTTGCCGAGTCTTGCAACATCGTTTTTGCGGAAACGGCGCGCAGGCTTAGCATGGAACAACTGGAGCAGACGGCAGATCGTCTGGGACTGGCACGTTCTGTTGGTTGGGAGGGGAAACAGATGGCTGGGATGCCTGTCTTACGGCACTTTGATCATGAAGATCACGGGCGCGTGAGAACAGAGGCAGTTTCGTCTGACGATGAAGGAGCGAAAATCCAGACAGCGATTGGTCAGCGAGATGTCTTGGTCACACCGCTGCAAGCTGCCAATCTGATCGTGACATTGCTGCATGATGGGAAGGTTAGTGCCCCGCGTCTCGTTAAGCGCATCCGGTATGCTGATGGTGGCACCATGCTGGAGATGCCCTTGCATGATTCACCTTCAACCGCAGGACAGATTGCTCCCGCAACAGCGCATAAACTGCTATCCTGGATGAATAAGGTAGTCCGTGAGGGAACAGGAAAATCCCTGCAGCATGCGCGGTGGCATCTTGCAGGGAAATCTGGCACAGCTCAGGTACAGAAAAATGGGCAGAAGCGCAATCATCAATGGTTTATTGGTTATGGACCGATAGAGCATCCCAAGTACGCTGTAGCTGTTCTTGTCCAGAATGTCTCTCCTGATAGCCGTCATCAGGCGACGGCTATCTTCGGGAAGATCATGGACTATTTGGCTGAGTCCTCGTGATCCTTCGCAGGAACGGGATGTTGTCCCATAGACTCGGCAGATTTTGCTGAGGCCTTGTTAACGGGTGGTTCCATCACCAATGGAGAGGACTCAAATTCATCTTTTGGCAAGTGAATCCACTTTTGCAGGTACCCTTGTTGTAACAGTTCTTTCAGAAGGATCAGGAGCACTGGAGATAACACGACACCCGCAAGGCCGAAGATCGAAAGGGAAATCAGCATAAACGAAAGCATCAAGTACGCCGAGGACACACCAATCGAGTTACCCGAAATTTTCGGTTCCAGCAATTGTCGTGTCAGCATCGTTACTGCCAGAATGACAATCAGGCCGATCGCCAGGCTACTGTTGCCTATAATAAACAAGTAGACAATCCATGGAATGAATACAACAGGAACACCGAGCAAAGGTACCAGATCAAAGACCGCACAGATGGCTGCAATGGTAAAAGCGTTAGAGGTTCCCAAAATCAACAAACCTGCATAAATCAATACGAACGTAATAAGCATCATGATCATCTGTGCCTTCAAATACGAACGGATCGTCTTGAACACATGATTACGCATGAATTCAATAGCCAATTTCAAAGTTTTAGGCGTTTTCGCACGGGCGAACTTGCGCCACGATTCGATCTCGATACTGAGAAAGAATGCCAGAATAATCGCAATTCCGAAGTTCGTAATAAAGGAAGAGAATGAACTGAGGAAACCGACGACGAACTGTGCTCCGCTCGTTACCCATTTGGATAGGAAACCGGTCAGTGTTGCAAAATATTCGTTCGCTTTTTCCATAATACCATCAGGTAGAGCATCCGACTTGTCCTGCATAAATAGAACCAGATTGGTGAATTCACGCTGTATCATTTCAATGTATACGGGAAAATTATCTTGAAGATTGGAAATTTGTGAAATGATAATTAAACCTACCCCAAAAAAGGCAGCGACAATTAATGCAAGAAACAACAAGACGGAGATGGCGGCTCCAAGCGTCTTGGGCAATCCTTTGCGATGTAAAAATTTGGCCAGCGGTTCAATCATCCAATACACGATGAATGATAAAAAGACGGGTGCAGCCATTTGGTATAATTGACTGAAACCGTACATGATCACATACACGGTTAATACGAGCAATGCGATGTCAAAGACGGTTCGCCCGTATTTTTTGTAAAGCGGTAGCATGGACATGGCTCCTTTAATGGCAATAATTAGATTGTATTTATTGTACACGATAGCTATCTTTTTGGGAAAACAGGATTCAAGAAAAGTCTGAACTATGATAAAATTAAAGGCGGTTTATTTTAGATAGTGCCATGGCGCACCGTAATTCAGCAGGAGAAGTGGGGAGCTTGCAACATGACAACGATACTTCAGAGTATTCTACTGTGGTTATTGTATCTTTCATCTTTTTACGCCTTTATTCCAAGTTTGATTAGCAGGCTTTTCGGTTTTCGTGTATTCCGACGGGGAAGAAGTGATACACAATTTGCATTAACGTTTGACGATGGGCCAGATCCACACTATACGCCGAGACTTCTCAATCTGCTCCATCAGTATCAAGCGAAAGCAACATTTTTTGTCGTTGGAGAACATGCTGCGAGACATCCAGAACTCATTCAGCGCATACATGAGGAAGGCCATCTTATTGGTATTCATAACTATATTCACAAAACGAACTGGCTCATGCGGCCACGTACCGTTCGTAACCAGATCCAGCGAACCGGTCAGATTATTCATGAAGTAACCGGAGAGAAGACTTGTTATTATCGTCCACCGTGGGGGATTATGAATCTGTTTGATTTTTTCAGCAAGAAAGAACGCAAAATCGTACTGTGGTCTTCCATGTTTGAAGACTGGAGAAGCCGAGTAGGTGCCCAGAGATTGACTGAACGGATGCTGAAGGAACTAAGAGGTGGAGAGGTCATGCTGCTGCATGATCGAGGAACCACTCTCGGTGCTGATGCACACGCGCCGGAGCAGATGCTTCAGGCGCTGGAAGTCGTCTTGCAGGAAGCTGAACGGCTTGGGCTGCAAAGTGTACGGGTCGATACGTTGATGGGAGGTATGACAGTGAGCGAATCTCAGAGCAAGACTCAATTACAGGCACCGTTAAAGCTATGGAAACGAATCGTTGTTGCCTTATGGCTGGGCTGGGAGAAGCTGTTCCACTGGGTATATCATCTGCGGACGGCTTCGCCAGAGGACCCGATGCTGCACTTCAGATCCCGTGTATATCATGGAGCGCGGGTGGAGATGAATGACGGCCATGTCATTCAAAACGGAGATCCGGTGATTGAACTGCATTTTGACAATCAGAAGTTGTTCGAACTTGGGGTGACTTCACGGTCCAGTATGCATTTGGCGATTCGCATGATTCGCACGATGGAGCAGCAATTGCCGGATTTGGCGCGCATGGTAGCACTTGAACCTGATTTACGTTCTGCCAAGGCCATATACGGTGTGAGTATGATTAATAGAGGTCCGGAAAAGTTCGGCTTTACCATACAAGATTTGCCCCCTGGACCGTTCAGTGCTGCATCCAAAGTGTACCTGAAGCTGTTGTTAAGTGTGATTCATCCGGCGGGAACCAAACGTCTGAAACAGCGCACAGAACAATTGGTGCCCAAGATGATTGCCATGCCGCTGGATCTGCTGCTGGAACGTTATGGTCAGCATACAACGCAGGTGGCAGCAACAGCAGAAGAGGTTAGAGTTGGATCGCTTGTGATCGAACAAGAGATACTTCCAGAGCGGAACTAATTAACTAATTAGCGTAAAAGAAAAGGGTTGCCCTTCGCCGATTTGGCAGAAGAGCAACCCTTTATTTATTAACTTGCTTCCGTTAGGTTAGATAACGGATCTCATGAATTAGATACTCAGTACGCCGCCATTGCTTGCATTCGTAACCAGTTTGGAATAACGAGCCAGGTAACCGGTTTTTACTTTCGGTTCAAAGCCTTTCCAACCTGCGCGACGACGTTCAAACTCTTCGTCACTGATGTGCAATTCAATGATACGGTTGTTCAGATCCAGTTCGATGATGTCCCCTTCTTCAACAAAGGCGATTGGACCACCTTCAGCTGCTTCCGGAGAGATATGTCCGATACTGATTCCGCGGGATGCACCAGAGAAGCGTCCGTCAGTGATCAGACCGACTTTAGCACCAAGACCCATACCTACGATCTGGGAAGTAGGAGCTAGCATCTCAGGCATGCCTGGTCCGCCTTTTGGTCCTTCATAACGAATAACAACAACATGTCCTTCTTTTACTTTGCCATTGGCAATGCCTTCCAGCGCTTGTTCCTGGGAGTCAAAGCAGATAGCAGGACCTTTGTGGTATCCGCCAACCGAAGCATCAACCGCACCAACTTTGATGATCGCTCCTTGTGGTGCAAGGTTACCAAACAATACAGCCAGGCCGCCTTTTTCGGAATGCGGGTTATCCAGGTGGTGAATAACATTTGTATCCTGAATTTCTTTTCCTTCAACGTTCTCACGGATTGTTTTACCTGTTACCGTAATGCAGTCTCCATGAATTGCGCCTGGTTTCTTGAGCAATTCGTTCAGCACTGCGCTTACGCCGCCTGCATTGTGAACGTCTTCGATGTGAAGATCGGAAGCAGGTGCAAGTTTCGCCAGATGCGGAACGCGGTTAGCTACTTCATTGATACGTTCGATTGGATACTCGATGCCTGCTTCATGAGCCAGTGCCAGTGTGTGCAGTACTGTATTCGTAGAACCACCCATCGCCATATCCAGTGCAAACGCGTTATCGATCGCTTCTACAGTAACGATATCACGTGGTTTCAGATCCATTTTGATAAGTTCCATCAGTTGTTTAGCAGATTGTTTAACAAACTCACGACGCTCAGGAGCAACGGCAAGGATGGTTCCGTTACCTGGCATAGCCAGTCCCATTGCTTCAGCCAGACAGTTCATGGAGTTTGCGGTAAACATACCGGAACATGATCCACATGTCGGACAGCCGAACTGTTCAAGTTCGAGCAAGCTCTTATCATCGATTTTACCTGCTTGGTAAGCACCCACACCTTCAAATACGGAAGTCAGGGAAAGAGCTTTACCATTGCTGTCACGACCGGCTTTCATCGGTCCACCGCTGACAAACACGGTAGGGATATTACAGCGGAGTGCACCCATCATCATGCCGGGTGTAATTTTATCGCAGTTCGGGATACATACCATGCCGTCGAACCAGTGTGCAGATACAACGGTTTCCACGGAATCCGCGATAATGTCACGGCTTGGCAGCGAGTAACGCATACCAATGTGTCCCATGGCAATACCATCATCTACTCCGATGGTGTTGAATTCGAATGGAACGCCACCGGCTTCACGAATAGCATCCTTTACAATTTTACCGAATTCCTGAAGGTGGACGTGGCCGGGCACGATATCGATGTATGAGTTACATACGGCAATAAACGGCTTGCCGAAATCCTCTTCTTTAACGCCCGCTGCGCGGAGCAAACTCCGGTGTGGTGCACGGTCAAAACCTTTTTTGATCATATCGGAACGCATCTTCTTGGCTGACATGGTGTATTTCCCCCCAAATATATAATATTGAGCAACATGAATGGAAAAGTAAATGGCAGTGCATCTGTCGTTTAATTTCATCCGTACTCTAAAAAAATGACCGGCAAGCCGGTGTCGAGCTCCCCGTAGTTTGTGAAATTCTTTGCTGCTTTAAACCCGTGAACACCCGGTTTTTCTATTGAGTCTATCACAACCGTCGTCATATTTCTACAATCATATAGAAAGAAGCCTCAAACCATTTTCATGGAATCAGACTTCTTAATTTGCGGAAAGCTATAATCATGTTTCGATGTGGCGAGCGGGATTCATCAGTTGCTTCCGCCTTTGCGTCCAATCTCACGATAGAATTCCTTATTATGGGTTTCGGAAGTTGCTTCGCCGCCCTTGCGGCCAATTTGCTTGTAAAAGTCAGTGTCATGGGCATCTGAAGTCGCTTCTCCACCTTTTTTTCCAATCATCTGATAGAAGCTTCGATCATGGTTCTTGGAAGTGGCTTTGCCACCTAATCTGCCGGCTTCTTCGCGGCTCATCTTGCGTTCTGACGTCGGTTGACGTGCCATTACAAATCACTCCTTACAACGATAAGTTGTTTTTTGTAGCGCGTATCCCTAATTTACCACCTTATTTCCAGCCTGAAACAACACACCAGGATAGAATTGATAGCGAAGAGATTCGTCAGAGCATTAGGCCGACCGTTTAAACACTTCATGTCGATTGAAAGAAAAGCGGGATATATCCGGTTCAATTAAGGGTTTGAACGTGTGACGTACAGCCGGCAGAGCCAGTGTGACTGCGAACAGTATGGCAATAACAAGTATGACTGGAATATATGCCGAGCTTCCCATATAACTGTAGACTCCGGACCAGATCGCGAGACGAATGAGAAACCCGTGCAGCAGGAACACATAGAGTGTGCGTCGTCCAAGGTCCGTCAGTCTGGATGTCAAGGAAGGTACCCAGGCCAAGAACAGGGCTGCCGATGCGATTTCCAGCAAGTAGACACCCAGTCGGAAGATGCCGGCATACCATTCGTGGTGGCCCAGTTCGGCGTACGTCATGCTGCCGAGTAACCATCCCGATGAAATATTCAAACCGCCATACCCGATCCATACCAACAGGGCAGCAGAGAGGATGGCTGCGGTTTTTCGCCCCCAACCGGATAATAAACGAGAACGAATGGATGCTCCATAGTCATAACCAATGACAAAGAACGGCAAGAATACAAACGTACGGCTGAAGCTGAGCCAGAACCCGTCGATGGGCAAGTACCCGGCAATTACACCGAGCGCAATCGATCCAATCAGCCGATATATCGGTTTCCACGAGATGGTAAGACGCAGCAACAATCGCCAACAGAAATGACTCGCGAGAAACCATAACAGCAAGTAAGGTGCAAAGAAGGATAGCCGCATATGGGGTGTGTGGAACACGGTAAAGTCCATTAATGCGTACAAGGACTGGAACAGTACATATTGTAGAGCGATCTGCTTCAGGACGTTTCGCCCAGGTGCACCTTGGAGTGAGTGTGTCGCAAAATACCCGGTTACCCATACAAAGAGTGGCATGTGAAACGTATATATCCACAGGAACAGAGCTTCCGCTCCTGCAAAGCGTGTGATGAGTGGTTCAAGTGCATTACCTGCAAGGACACAGACGATAAGCATAAAGCGCAGATTGTAAAAGAAAGATTCCTGATCATCCCGGATCAGTGTCTGATTTTTCATGGTGCAGCCCCCTTAAAGACCCTTTTTGCAAGGTCATTTGCATCTGTAATAAGGGTAATATGGAAGTGCATTGTCTATTGTGATTTAATTCACATTAGTAAGCGTTATCTTTTCTCAAAGCTGTGACAAAAAATGAACACTCCGGGATTGACAACGGTTGCATAGAGGATGACAATAGTAACAGAAGATGAGGAAATGTAAATATAAGGAGGGAAGAAATCATGTCAACGAGTCCCTATCCAAGCCCGGAAATTATTACATTTGGGGAAAGTATGGGTTTGCTGACTGCCAAGGATACAAGAGGTCTCGAATATGCGGCCACGCTGGACAAGTCGTTCGGGGGTGCCGAGAGCAATCTGGCCATTGGCGTATCGCGGCTGGGTCATACCAGTGGTTGGTTTGGACGTTTGGGCAATGATCCGATCGGCAGCATGATTCTGAAAGCCATTCGCGGTGAAGGTGTAGATGTCTCCCGAGTACGGTTAAGTGATCACGAGCCCACCGGTTTGATGATTCGTGAGAACGCTTCCGGGAAAGCCACGGTACATTATTATAGGAAGTTATCCGCTGCAAGTGCAATCACACCTGATGATCTGGATCGCCATTATATTGCCGGGGCGAAGATATTGCATGTTACAGGTATTACCGCAGCGATAAGCCCGTCCGGACTTGCTACGGTAGAAGCAGCCATACATATTGCCAAGGAGGCAGGTGTGAAAGTAAGCTTTGATCCCAATCTGCGTCTCAAACTATGGTCAGCGGATGAGGCCCGTCCAGTTATACTGCGTCTTGCTGAACTTGCGGACTACTTTTTACCGGGTCTGGACGAGATGAAACTTCTATATAACGAAGAAAATGATCAAAAAGTACTTGAGCGTCTATCTGCCATGAAGGCCGTGTGCATCGTGAAGGGTGGCCCTGATTTGACCTATGTATTGGCGAATGGTACCCTAACGGAAGTTCCGTACTTTAAGGCGGATCATGTTCTGGATACGGTAGGAGCAGGAGATGGATTCTGCGCGGGATTTTTATCGGGCTTATTAAAAGGATACTCTCCGCAGGAAGCAACCCGTCTGGGCAATTTGACAGGTTCCATGGTTATACAGGCTGTTGGCGATTGGGAGGCGCTCCCGACGTGGGGGCAGGTCGAGGCCAAGCTGAACAATGTTGCCCATGTTGAGCGCTAGTCGCTGCTGAAATCATATATGTCTCATCTTCGTTCTTAAATGTAAGGCTTGTATACACAACCACCACATTGACAAGGGAGAGAATGAAATGAAGAAGCTTCAGCTGTTGCAAAAGATTACGGATAATGGTGTTGTGGCGGTTCTGCGTGCAGATTCTGCGGATCAAGTCATTGCCATGGCCGAGCAAGCGATTGCGGGTGGTATTAAAGTTATCGAGATTACGATGACGGTACCCAGTGCCCTCAAAGCCATTGAAAAATTAAGCCGTGTATACCATTGGAACACACAAGATCCAGAAAAATTCGCGATTATTGGTGCGGGAACGGTGCTTGAACCGCAGACGGCGAGAGCGGCTATCATGTCGGGTGCCGAATTTGTAGTCGGACCTTCCCTGAACCCGGATACCGTGCAGATCTGCAACCTGTATCGAATTCCGATTCTGCCTGGTGTAATGACAATTGCTGATGTTCAGCGCGCATTAGAGCTCGGAGTGGACATTGTGAAGTTGTTCCCGGGCAATCTGTATGATCCTTCAATTATCAAAACGATGAAGGGCCCTATGCCGCAGGCGAATTTTATGCCAACTGGCGGGGTATCCTTGTCTAATCTGGGGGATTGGATCAAAGGTGGAGCGGTGGCTGTTGGTATCGGCTCCGATTTGACAACGGAAGCGGTGAAGACGGGTGACCTGAGTCATGTACGTCGCAAAGCGGAACAATATATGGATGCTTACCGCAAGGCCAAGGCTGAATAATATTTTTTGAAATTCGGAGAGGGGGAGCCTGATAAACGATGGCTCCCACTTCTGTGAGCCGCGGCACCTGCGGAAGTGAAGAAAGGTGATGAACGTTGAGAAATCGGTATAATACGGGGCGCAAGAAGAGGGGCATCGGGAAATTCCTGCTCGTACTTCTGGCGCTCATTGTCATTGGATGTGGATTTGTTGCGTGGAAATTATTCACACCATACGGTCCACAGGAAACAGCTCAAACCGCCATGCAAACAGCCAATCAGGTGACCGTGAGCGAACAAGAGAACTGGATTGATTTTGTGCCAGATAAACCGACTGGGAAAAGTGTACTTTTCTACCCTGGTGGACTGGTAAAACCGGAAAGTTATGCACCGCTTGCGCATGAGCTGGCTGCTGCAGGTCATCACACGATTATTGCCAAAATGCCGGTCAACCTGGCAGTGCTCAAGCCAAACTTGGCAGATGAGATTCTGGCTGCATATCCGGACGAACAATTCGTTATGGGTGGACACTCTCTTGGTGGGTCCATGGCTGCACGTTATGTAGCTGCGCATCCTGATGCACTTCAGGGCATCTTCTTCTTGGCATCCTACCCGGATGAAAAAGGAAGCGTAAAGTCACTGGGAATCCCTGCGTTATCTATTCTGGGTACTAAAGATGAGGTCGTGAATGCCACGAAGTATCAGAGTGGACGTATGTATCTTCCAGAGGACACGGTATATTACACCATTGAAGGTGGAAACCACGCCCAGTTCGGTGATTATGGTCATCAAAAAGGGGATGGCGAGCCGGAAGTGAGTGGAGAAGAACAGCTGAATCAGACGGTAAAGACGGTACTGGCTTGGTTAAGTACGATTAAGTAGATTTTAATTATTCTGCATTAAGGGCTGTATGCATTTATAGCATAACTTGATGGAGGTGATACGGATGACCATGCTTCAAGTGCATGGAGCGCAAATTCCATGTAAAGGTATCCTGTTCGATAAAGATGGAACACTGCTGGAATTCCTCCAGCTATGGGGGCCATGGGCAGAGACGCTGCTCAATCATTTAAAAACACGTATGAATGAGCTTGGGGCTTCTTTTACGGTTGAATTGGAGCATGTTCTTGGTACCATCCATAATGAACAAGGTCATATTGTTGGATATGATCCGCAAGGTCCGCTGGCCATTGCGACTGTGGATGAGTGCACGGGGTTACTTGCAGGGCAGCTATATGCGGCGGGCATGCCGTGGAATGAAGCGATCACAACGATACGCCAATTTTCAAGTGTGGCCATGCGAGAGGTTAGGCAGAGAAAACTGGCTGAACCAATGTCAGGATTGCTGGATTTCTTGCAGAAATGCAGGGCAGCAGACATACCACTGGCGGTCGTCACTTCAGACAGTACAGCGGCAGCAGAAACACATCTGGATTGGATGGGGATCCGTTCCTTTTTCACATCCATTGTGGGCTGTGATCGGGTGACCCAGGGGAAACCGGATGGAGAAGCTGCTCTGTTGGCTTGCCGCGAATTACATATCGATCCTGCGGAGGCCTTTGTAATTGGAGACAGCAATGGGGATATGCAGATGGGGCGACATGCAGGAGTATCTTATACGCTCGGTTACTGTCCGCAGTTAGATCAAGGATCTCACCTGGTTGATGCCCATGCCATTATTCGTCATTATAATGAGATAAGCGTTATTATATAAGTCACCCTGGCTTGGTTGAACGATATAAAAGGAGGAGAGAGGATGAACGCAACAGAACAACTGGCTGCCTGGATTCAGGAAAGCTCCCGTATTGTTTTTTTCGGAGGGGCCGGGACTTCAACAGAAAGCGGGATTCCCGACTTCCGCTCGGCTGCGGGTCTGTATCAGACGGAGCAGCATTCACCTTATCCACCGGAAGAGTTGTTAAGCCGACACTTTTTTGATCAACATGCCGATATTTTTTATGATTTTTATCGTGGCAAAATGCTTCATCCAGATGCGGAACCGAATGGGTGTCATCGACTGTTGGCCCGTCTGGAGCAGGAGGGGAAGCTTCAGGCAGTCATCACGCAAAATATTGATGGACTGCATCAGAAGGCAGGCAGCAGTAACGTCTTTGAGCTTCACGGCTCAGTTCATCGTAACGCCTGTATGGATTGCAAACAGTTTTATACACTGAATGAAATTATACAATCCCAAGATACCGTACCACGCTGTACCGCATGTGGTGGTGTGATCAAGCCAAATGTGGTGCTGTACGAAGAGGAGCTGGATCAGACGACATTGTATCGTTCCATTGATGCACTGTCTTCTGCAGATCTATTACTCGTGGGAGGCACGTCACTTACGGTATATCCAGCGGCCCAGTTAATTACGTATTTTCAGGGGAAACATACCGTTCTTCTTAACGCCACACCTACCGCTTACGACCGTCGGGCTGATTTGCTGATTACAGAGCCAATTGGTGAGGTAATGAATAATGTGGACCAGCTTCTTGGTTAAACGCATGGACTGAATAACCGCATTCTCCGGCATAGACCGGACAACAGAGGCGGAACCTGGGGAAAGAAGGGATTCATAATGGTCTACGTAGCAAGCGATTCTCGCTATGAAACGATGAAATATAACCGCGTTGGGCGTTCAGGTTTGAAATTGCCAGCGATTTCACTGGGGCTGTGGCATAATTTTGGCGGTATTAACAATGCCGAGAACGGTCGTAATATGATTACCCGTTCATTTGATCTGGGCATTACACATTTTGACCTTGCCAACAACTATGGCCCACCGGCAGGTTCGGCAGAGCAGCTTTTTGGACAGGTACTGGCTCAGGATCTGAAACCTTATCGTGATGAACTTGTGATCTCCACCAAAGCGGGATATTATATGTGGCCCGGGCCTTATGGCGAGTGGGGTTCACGTAAAAATCTGGTATCCAGTCTGAATCAAAGCTTGAAGCGTATGGGCCTGGACTATGTAGACATTTTCTATTCACATCGGTATGATCCCGAAACGCCTTTGGAAGAAACGATGATGGCACTGGATCATATTGTTCGCTCGGGCAAAGCCCTCTATGTAGGAATCTCCAACTATCCCGCAGAGCAGACAAGACAGGCCGCCGAAATTCTGAAAGGTCTGGGTACGCCATTGTTAATCCACCAACCGAAATACTCGCTGCTGGAGCGCTGGATTGAAGATGGTTTGCAGGATGTGCTGGATGAGTACGGAACAGGCAGTATTGCATTCTGTCCATTGGCACAAGGTGTGCTCACGAACAAATACTTGAATGGTATCCCGGAGGACTCACGTGCCAAAGGTCCGTCGGTATTCCTGAATGAGAATAACATCTCTCCAGAGACGCTACGCAAAGTGCGTGCACTGAACCAGATTGCAGCAGCCCGTGGTCAGAGCTTGGCCCAATTTGCACTCTCCTGGGTGCTACGTAATGGCAGAGTAACTTCTGCGCTGATTGGTGCAAGCCGTCCTTCCCAGATCGAAGAGAATGTGGCTGCACTCAGCCAATTGGATTTCTCTACAGAGGAATTGGAACGGATTGAATCCATTCTGTCTCCGGAGCCTGATGACAAATAAATAAAGTGCAAAAGGTGCATCTTAGCCATAATGGCGGAATGCACCTTTTTTGTCGTATATGGTTCCGTCCGTCATGTTGTTTTACCGTTTGTTGTGTTGAGCGTTCTTCTGTAACCCTTGATGTGGCGGGCGGGACAGTATTTTTTCTCGATACAAGCTGGGCGCTTCACCATGAAATCGTTTGAACTGTTTGGAGAAGTATAGTGCGTCAGGCAGTCCTACCGATGCAGATACCTGTTCGATGGACAGATCCGGGCGTTCCCTTAGGAGTTGGCGCGACTTGTCGATCCGCAGTTTCAGCAGATAAGTGACTGGCGAAAGTCCGGTTTCCTGTTTGAAAATACGGGATAGATACGCACGGTTGTACCCGAGACTCGCGGACATTTGTTCAATGGAGACAGGGTAGGCATATTGGGTAGACATATATTGAATCATCTGTTTCACCGTACGTCGGATGGAGGATTCACCTGGAATTAAGGTTTGGCCCTGCGAAAGGTGATTTTGCGCTTCGGCTAGAATCATATATAACGTACCCAGTGATGTAAAATGGGAGCTTTCTTTGCGCTCGGCAAAAGCATCCTGCATCACGGATAGCCAATCGGAAATTCCACAAGAGGGTCCGGCATGAAAAACGGACTTCTCCGGGCGGAATCCGGCCTCCTCGGCATGCTGGGCAGCCTGACTGCCCGTGAAGGCGATCCAGCGGTATTGCCATGGGTTGCGGGCATGTGACTGGTAGCTCACCAGTTGACCGGGATGAATAAGGAAGCAATCACCTGCGGATAACTCGTAGGTGTGCAGTTCGGTACGGAACGTACCTGCCCCTTTTTCTACATAATGCAGCAGATAATAATCAAAGAGTTTGGGTCCGAGGGCGTGACCGGGAAGTGTCTGGCTTGCTCCGGCAAACAGGACATGCAGTGCCCCTTGTTCATAATAGACGGGATTGGAGGCAACCGAATAACTGAGCGCTCCACTTTTACCGGAAGGTGATTCCTGTATTTTATCTATAGAAGATGCAAGAGGGTCTTTCTTGGAGTTGGATGTGTCTGCCATGGTCGTTTCCTTCTTTCCGGGATGCTCCGATCATTATACGCCTTAAGGTCACATTTATCCATATGAAACACACATGGTTGCATTACAAGAGGGATCGCTTTCCTATATAATAACATTAAGAAAACCACAACAACGAGGCGAGGTGCACCAGCAGTGAACGTAACTGAATTGAAACAAAAGTTTATTGAGAAGTACGGAGAGAGTGGAGCGGACATCCGTGTATTTCATGCCCCTGGGCGTGTGAATCTGATCGGTGAGCACATTGACTATAATGGTGGATACGTGCTTCCGGCAGCACTTGAATTCGGAACTACATTAATTATCCGTGAGCGTCAGGACAACAAGTTGCAACTGGCTTCCACGAACATGTCTTATGAAGGAGCACTGGATACTTCCACCATCGGTAAAGAGAAAACCGGAGAATGGATCGACTATCCTGTTGGTGTCATGGTTGAATTGCAAGGCAAAGGTGTGAATGTAACGAAAGGGTACGACTTCCTGTACCATGGGGAGATTCCGAACGGGGCAGGACTTTCATCGTCTGCATCTCTGGAGGTACTCACCGGATTCGCGATTCAGTCTCTGGAGGGCGTAACGGATATTGATACGGTTCAACTGGCACTTCTGTCCCAGAAAGCGGAGAATGAGTTTGTAGGTGTCAACTGTGGGATCATGGATCAGTTCGCTGTCGCAAACGGTGCTCAGGATCACGCGATTCTGCTGATGTGTGACACACTGGAATATGAAAAGGTTCCTTTCCGCACAGGTTCCTACAAATTGGTCATCGGTAACACGAACAAACGTCGTGGTCTGGTGGATTCGGCATACAATGAACGTCGCTCCCAATGCGAGCAGGCACTTGCCATCTTGAAGGAACAGCTGCCTGCACTGAATTACCTGGCTCAATTGACGCCAGAGCAGTTCGTAACGCTACAGGATCAGATCAAGGATGAGAAAGTAAGACAGCGTGCACAGCATGTCGTGGAAGAGAACGCACGTGTGCTCGCATCGGTCGAAGCATTACAAGGCAATGATCTGGAAACCTTCGGCAAGCTGATGAACGCTTCTCATGAATCGCTTCGCGACTTGTATGAAGTAAGCTGTGATGAGCTGGATGTTATGGTCGAAGAAGCTCAGCGGATTCCAGGTACGCTCGGTGCCCGGATGACTGGCGCAGGATTTGGCGGTTGTACCGTATCGCTTGTGCATGAAGATGATGTCGAGCGTTTTGTAAGCGAAGTGGGCGCTGCATATGAAGCGCGTACCCGTCTCAAAGGTGATTTTTATGTGTGCGGCGTAGGTGACGGTGTTAAAGAATTGAAGGAGGCGAAGTAAAATGGCAATTTTGGTGACAGGTGGAGCAGGTTATATTGGATCTCATACGGTAGCAGCATTGTTGGAACGTGGGGAAGAGGTTGTCGTACTGGATAACTTGCAGACAGGGCATCGTGAGGCGTTGCTCGGTGGTAAGTTGTATGAAGGGGATCTGCGTGACAAAGAAATTCTGGCGAAGCTGTTCGCTGAAAATTCAATCGATGCAGTCATTCACTTTGCGGCCAACTCACTTGTAGGCGAGAGTATGAAAGACCCGGTTAAATATTATGACAACAACGTGTTTGGTACACTCTGTCTCTTGGAAGCGATGAATGCAGCGAACGTACGCCGCATCGTCTTCTCCTCTACAGCAGCTACCTACGGTGAGCCTGAGAAAGTGCCAATCGAAGAAAGTGATCGTACAGAGCCGACCAACGTATATGGCGAAACAAAGCTGATGATGGAACGCATGATGTCATGGTTCGATAAAGTTCAGGATATCAAATACGTTTCCCTGCGTTACTTCAATGCAGCTGGTGCTCATGACAGCGGTAAAATTGGTGAAGATCACCAGCCAGAGAGTCACCTGATTCCACTGGTGCTGCAAACGGCTTTGAAACAACGTCCGCACATTGCCGTGTTTGGTGACGACTATGCTACAGAAGACGGAACATGTATCCGTGACTATATCCACGTGAGCGACTTGGCTGATGCGCATCTGCGTGCAGTAGATTATCTTCGCAAAGGTGAGAACAGTAATGTGTTCAACCTCGGTAATGGTACAGGATTCTCGGTGAAACAAGTGATCGAAACAGCTAAAAAAGTGACTGGCCTCGATATCCCGGTTGTACAGGAGCCACGTCGTGCAGGTGATCCGGCTGTGCTGGTAGCTTCATCTGCAAAAGCGAGATCTGTCCTGGGCTGGAATCCGAAATGGACCAATCTGGAAGATGTCATTCAAAGCGCTTGGAGCTGGCACCAATCACGTCCTGACGGCTACGGAAAAAACTAGGAGGCGAACACCTTATGTCACAGACTCATATTGCAGCAGGTGCCACAGAGCGGACACCGGAGCAGCAGGAAGCACTGCATGCCATTGAACGTCTGGTTGCATTTGCCTTGCAGAAACAATTAATCGAGGAAGCGGATTGGGATTATAGCCGCAACCTTCTGCTGGAACAATTCGGATTCTCAGAGCCCTATGCCGGAGAACTGGACACGACAGTGCCCGATGGCCCACAGGCGATGCTGGATACGTTGATTGATTATGGATTCACGATTGGACTTATTCCTGAAAATAGCGATACGTTCCGTGATTTGCTGGATGCCAAAATCATGGGTCATTTGATGGCACGCCCATCCGAAGTGGTTCGCGCATTCCGCCACACGGAGCAGACGGAAGGCATTGAGGCGGCCACATCTCAATTCTATGACTTGTCGATTAACTCCAACTACATTCGGATGGATCGGATCGCGAAGAACGTCTACTGGACACAGGACACCGCCTATGGAGACATGGAGATTACCATCAACCTGTCGAAGCCGGAGAAAAGTCCCAAGGAAATTGCCATGGCGAAATTGCTTCCGCCTCCGGTATATCCTAAATGCCAGTTGTGTCGTGAAAATGTAGGCTATGCTGGTCGGGTGAATCACCCGGCCCGCCAGAATCTGAGAGTCATTCCGCTGGAGCTTAACAGCGAGCCTTGGTTGTTCCAATACTCGCCGTATGTGTACTACAACGAGCACTGCATCATTTTCCATCATGATCATGTGCCGATGAAACTGACAAAGGATACCCTGCGCAGGTTGCTTGCCTTTGTTGGGGAGTACCCGCATTACTTTATCGGATCTAACGCGGATCTGCCGATCGTAGGTGGATCGATTCTGACACATGACCATTTCCAAGGTGGTCGTCATACATTCGCCATTCAAAATGCACAGCCTGAAGCGGTCTTCCGTCATGGCGATGCACCCGGACTTACACTGAGTCTTGTAAAATGGCCAATGTCTGTGATGCGTCTGGCTTCACACGATCCTGCAGAGCTGCTTGAAGCAGGTAACGCTGTATATGAAGCGTGGAAGGTCTACAGTGATTCAGCTGTGGATATCGAAGCGTTCAGTGAAGTGGACGGGGAGCAAGTACCACACAATACGGTAACACCAATCGTTCGTCGTAGTGCAGACGGTGGCTACGAGATGGATCTCGTATTGCGTAACAATCGTACGAATGATGTGCATCCTGAAGGCATCTTCCATCCGCACCGTGAAATGCACCATCTGAAGAAAGAAAACATTGGTCTGATCGAAGTGATGGGGCTTGCAATCCTGCCAGGTCGTTTGAAAGAAGAGCTGGACAGTATCGCGGATATCCTCGCTGGCGATGCCAAGCTTGCTGAAGCAGCGAAAGCTTCTGATCATGTGTTGAACAAGCATCTGGGCTGGGCGGAAGAATTGATTGAACGGTTTGGTCCTAACTTGGACAAAGAACAAGCCGTTGCCATTGTACAGCAAGAAGTCGGCTTGAAATTTGCCGAGATTCTGGAGCATGCAGGTGTCTACAAATATGATGAAGCAGGACGCCAAGCTTTCCGTCGTTTTGTAAGCAGCATGGGATACACTGAATAAACAGGTATAACGATGAACATCAGCCCCATGTAAGGGCTGGTGTTCTTGTCATTTATGCGCATTGGAATGAACTTCCGGGCCAGTTATAATAGGGAGAAGTCTTAGAGAACCACAATGAATTGAGGGAATGGGGGTAATGATTTGGAAAAGAAGGCATTGAATATTCCGTTGATTACAGACGCAGAAGAACTGCAAAGCATGGTGGGTGAACCGCATGAACATGTGCGTTACAAGGCAATCTCATTTGTGGATTCACATGTTCAGAACTTTGTATCCATGTCACCATTATTTTTCCTCTCCACGTCCGATCGTGATGGAAAGAGTGATGTGTCACCACGGGGCGACGGAGCAGGATTCGTAAAAGTATATGATACATACCGGCTCGTCTATCCCGAACGGCCAGGCAATCGGCGGATAGACTCCTTGTTAAACATCTTGTCTAACCCTGGTATCGGAATGCTCTTTTTGATTCCGGGTCTGAATGAAGTGCTGCGCATTAATGGTACAGCGTCCATTACCAAGGATGAAGAATTTATCGCCAGTATGGGCTGGACCGGTAAAACGATTGGTGCGGCTGTCATAGTTGATGTGGAAGAATGCTTTATCCATTGTCCGCGAGCATTCAAACAAGCTGGATTATGGTCGGCTGAAACATGGGTGGGCTCTGAGGATTTGCCTTCCACAAGCGAGATGTTTAGAGCCCATTTGGAGATTAACGGGTTGATATAAAGTGAGTGGCTATCGATTTGTTTTTCTATAAACGGGGTACTATAATTGGAGTTGCACTAAAATTCTAAACTCCATTGGAGGCGACAATAGATATGAGATCTTTCCAATTCTATAATCCAACCCGACTGATTTTCGGCAAAGGACAACTGGAAGCATTGAAAACAGAGGTGCCGAAATACGGTAAACGGGTTCTGCTTGTATATGGTGGCGGCAGTATTAAACGCAGTGGACTGTACGATCAAGTGATCGGTTTGCTTAAGGAAGCTGGAGCAGAAGTGACTGAACTGGCAGGCGTTGAACCGAACCCGCGTCTTTCTACGGTGCATAAAGGGGTAGACCTCTGCAAAACAAATAACATCGACCTGATTCTCGCTGTAGGTGGCGGTAGTGTACTGGACTGCTCCAAAGCTATTGCTGTAGGTGCTAAATATGATGGCGACATGTGGGATTTTGCTCAGCGTAAAGCTGTTGCACAAGACGCTCTTCCACTTGGTACCGTATTGACGATGGCAGCAACGGGTTCAGAGATGAACTCTGGTTCTGTTATTACCAATCAGGATACACAAGAAAAACTGGGCTGGGGCAGCGCATATTCATTCCCTGCATTCTCCATCCTGGATCCGGTGAATACATACACTGTTCCGCTAGACCAAACGGTATACGGTATGGTTGACATGATGTCCCACGTATTGGAGCATTACTTCCATCTGGATGCCAACACGCCGGTTCAACTCGGCTTCTGTGAGACGATTCTGCGTACCGTAATGGAAGCAGCACCACGTCTGGTTGAAGATCTGGAGAACTATGAACTGCGTGAAACGATTTTGTATTGCGGAACAATGGCACTGAATGGCGTGCTGAATATGGGTCTCGCAGGAGACTGGGCAACACATAATATCGAACACGCGGTATCCGCAGTGTATGATATCCCACATGGGGGCGGACTGGCGATCTTGTTCCCGCACTGGATGAAACATAACCTGGATGTCAATGTGGACCGATTCAAACGTCTCGCGATCAATGTGTTTGAAGTGAGTCCTGAAGGTAAGTCGGACAGACAGATTGCCGAAGAAGGCATTGATGCACTCAGCAAATTCTGGACATCCATTGGTGCTCCTAACCGTTTGGCTGATTATGATATCGATGATAGCCAAATTGATGTTATGGCTGATAAAGCCATGTTGTTCGGCCCATTTGGTAACTTCAAGAAATTGCAACGGGAAGATGTTGTATCCATCTACAAGGCTTCTCTGTAATTCAATTATCACTGATAAGTGAACAGACACATGCTGTTGTCCAAAAACCGCAAGTCTCCTTCATGGAGGCTTGCGGTTTTTTCATGTATTCGGGCTGTACACGTGAATGATGGAGGAACAAGAAGCAAGAAGAACAGAATGTCGTGATAATACCCATTATCGGCTCCAGAATACATTTGAGGAAAGATTTTGAAACATTTTGAGGTTAGTTACGTATTTATTTACATGTGGAATGCCCAGTTAGGATGAATTTGCGGCAGAGGAGAGGAGGAACAGGGGATGGAGACGATTTATTGGGGGTGTCTAATCGGAGGAGCAATATTTGCGGTTGTCAGCCTTGTGCTGGGTGACTTGATTGATGGCTTGCTGGACGGAGCCTTCGAAATGCCAGGTCTTGATTTTTTTAAACCCGTTGTGTTAGCTGGTTCCATTACAACCTTTGGTGGGGCAGGCATTATGCTGACACGTTACAGTTCATTAAGTGCGATGTCGGGTCTAATATTATCCCTGCTTATAGGTATTGCTGCAGCCATGCTGGTATTCTTCGCATATATCAAACCGATGCGTAACAGCGATGTCTCGATTGCATTTTCAATGAAAGAGTTATCCGGGAAAATTGGGGAAATTACCATTCCGGTGCCGGAAAAAGGTTTTGGTGAAGTGATGATTCGTTTTGCTTCCGGTAGTACGATTCAGACAGCATCCAGCTTTGAACACCTCCCCATTGCGGCGGGAGCGCGTGTTGTTGTTGTGGATGTTGTAGATGGCGTGCTGCGTGTGTCGGAATGGGATGAAAATGTACTTAAAGATTTATAAAGTATTCTAATCACCTAAGTAGTTTAAGCACTCATCATGAATGAATAAGGGGAGAGATGTGGAATGGATAATTTGAATTTGAATTGGGATGTTTTATTGATTCCTATAGTTGTGGTCGGAGTCATTCTAATTTTAGGTTTGGCTTTCTGGGCGAGATACAAAACGGTTGGACCGGATGAGGCGATGATCGTTACGGGATCATTCCTGGGTAGCAAAAATATTTCCGATGATGATTCTGGCCGAAAAATTAAGATTGTTCGTGGTGGCGGTGCATTTATCCTGCCAGTGTTCCAGCAATCCGAGTTTATCTCCTTATTGTCCCACAAGCTGGATGTCTCCACACCTGAAGTGTACACGGAACAAGGTGTTCCGGTTATTGCTGACGGTGTCGCTATTATCAAGGTTGGGGGCGCTGTAGAGGACGTTGCTACGGCAGCTGAGCAATTCATCGGTAAACCTGTAGAAGCGCTGAGAAGCGAAGCACAGGAGGTACTGGAGGGGCATTTGCGGGCCATCCTCGGTACAATGACGGTGGAAGAAGTATACCGGAACCGGGATCGGTTTGCGCAAGAGGTTCAAGGCGTAGCAGCTAGAGATTTGAAGAAAATGGGCCTTCAAATTGTCTCATTTACCATCAAGGATGTTCGTGACAAACAGGGCTACCTGGATGCTCTCGGTAAACCGAGAATTGCTGCTGTGAAGCGTGATGCCGAGATAGCTGAAGCGGAAGCGATGCGTGATGCACGTATTCAGAAGGCCAACGCGGAAGAACAGGGTCAAAAAGCGGAGTTGCTGCGGGATACCAATATCGCTGAGGCAGCCAAAGAGAAAGAACTGAAAGTTGCCACGTTTAAGCGGGATCAGGATACAGCCAAAGCGGAAGCTGACCAGGCTTACCATATCCATGAAGCTCGTGCGAGACAGACCGTGGTGGAAGAAGAAATGAAGGTTGAACTCGTTCGTAAAGAACGTGAGATCGATCTGCAAGAAAAAGAAATCGTCGTACGTGAGAAGCAATATGACGCTGAAGTGAAGAAAAAGGCCGAAGCGGATCGTTATGCGGTGGAGCAGGCGGCTGAAGCGGATAAAGCCAAGAGAATGCGTGAAGCCGATGCGGTACAGTACTCGATCGAAACGCATGCCAAGGCAACCGCTGAACAGAAGCGACTTGAAGGTCAGGCTATGGCGGATGCGGAACTTGCCAAAGGTACAGCAGATGCAGAGGTTATTCGTCTACGTGGTCTTGCGGAAGCAGAAGCGAAGGAAAAACTGGCCGAGGCGTTCCAGAAGTTTGGCGAAGCGGCTGTACTCGATATCATTGTCAAAATGTTGCCTGAACTGGCTGGCAAAATTGCAGAGCCAATTGCATCCATTGATAAACTGACTGTGGTAGATACAGGTAAAGGTGAAGGTGCCACGCGGGTTAGTAACTATGTTACCGAGTTAATGGCTACGGCACCAGAGATGCTCAAGAGCGTATCCGGCATCGATGTAGAACAGCTGATTAAAGGCCTTACCAAGACCAAAACACCTGCGCCGGTTGCCATCCAACAGAGCGAGGCAGTTACAACTCCTTCGATAATCGACAAGATTGTGGAAAGAGCTGGGGTTGACGAGTAAGAAGCACTTCGAATGTTGCATGGTTGCTCTATTGACCTTAAGGCGAATTTTTGTTACTTTTTAAGCGAGACGTCCGGCGCGATTTGCCTGCTCCGGATGTCTTTTCGTTCTTAACTAGGGTGTGACTTATCACATCTAAGATGGTGTGAAAAAGAGGTGCAAACTTTGAGTAGCCTGCATGTAGCCAAAGCGCTAAATAATAATGTAATCATCGCACAACATCCTGAACATGGGGAAGTCGTCGTGATTGGTAAAGGCATCGGCTTCAACAGGAAAACCAATGACATTATTCCACTGATGGCTGTAGAGAAGATGTTCATTTTAAGAAACCAGCAAGAGCAAGAGCAGTACAAGCAGCTTCTTCCACAGGTGGATGAAGCGTTGATCGAGATTATTAACGAAGTCATTACGTATATTGCAGAGCGTACGGACGTTCCGCTGAATGAACATATCCATATTGCATTAACCGATCATATTTCTTTCGCATTAAAACGCAAGGAGCAAGGAATTGTCATACAGAACCCGTTTTTATATGAAACTCGTGAGATCTACCCTGAAGAATATCGGATGGGAGAATACGCTGTTCGTCTGATCAAGGAGAAAATGGGTGTAGATTTGGGGATGGACGAGATTGGTTTTGTTGCCCTTCATATCTATAGCGCAATGACCAACCAGAATATATCCCAGGTACGTGAACACTCACAGCTGATCACCGATTTGGTGAGCCTGGTGTCCGACCAACTCGATTATTCGTTTGAAACGGAATCGCTTGACTACTCCCGTTTGCTGACTCATCTTCGATTCGCACTTGAGCGTGTTCGACGTGGAGACAAAGTCGAAGAACTTCATAAATTGGATTCGCTGCTTAAGTTGGAGTACCCCGAAATGTACTCGCTTGCATGGAAGCTGACCAAAGTGATGGAGAAAAGGCTGAGTCTGCCTGTTTATCCTGCGGAAGTAGGCTATCTGACCATACATCTTCAACGGCTGTATCAGCGGAAAGAAGAAGAGAATAAGTGAAATCATTCCAATGATGGAATGCGGGATTGATTTTTTTGCTGTAAAGGCTTGCAATGGATTAGAACTGGTGCTACAATGGTCTCCGTAATCAAGCAACTGAATAAACAAAAGCGACGTGTTACTGACTCGATCAGGCATGAGTTAACTAGAGTGTGATTGTTCTTTCCTTGTACAGGGTATGCTATACCCCAAGGTTGGTACAGTTCACTTTATTAATTCATGCCTTTTTTGTGTCCCCTTGCTTGCATCACGACACACAACTTAGACGAAAGGGAGAATACGACGCGATGTTTAAAAAGCTTTTCGGTGTATTGCAAAGAGTCGGTAAAGCTCTCATGTTGCCTGTAGCCATTCTGCCTGCGGCAGGTTTGCTGCTCGGAATTGGTAACATGTTGGTTAATCCAGACTTTTTGCAATATGTAACGGCGCTCGACACCCCTTGGGTGAACTCGATCGCAACAATTATGATGAACGCAGGTCAGATCGTATTTGATAATCTGGCA
This sequence comes from Paenibacillus sp. FSL K6-1318, assembly GCF_037976905.1. Lineage (NCBI taxonomy): Bacteria > Bacillati > Bacillota > Bacilli > Caryophanales > Paenibacillaceae > Paenibacillus > Paenibacillus sp. FSL K6-1318. The sequence goes on along the minus strand of NZ_CP150270.1, from coordinate 5,148,851 downwards.
TTGCTGTTCGCCGTCGGTGTAGCCGTCGGATTGGCCGGTGGCGAAGGGGTTGCAGGTCTTGCAGCCATCATCGGTTATCTGGTCATGAACGTCACACTGGGTACCGCAGTAGGGGTTACCCCGGCAATGATCGGCGAAGTACCGGGTTATGCCAGCATCCTGGGTATCCCAACATTAAGTACAGGCGTGTTCGGAGGTATTATCATAGGTATCGCCGCCGCGCTGTGTTACAATCGATTTTTCAAAATCGAACTGCCGTCTTACCTGGGTTTCTTTGCAGGTAAACGATTTGTTCCGATTATCACTTCGGTTGTTTCCCTCTTAATCGGGTTGCTTCTGGTGATTATCTGGCCACCGATTCAAAATGGATTGAATGCTGTGTCTCACTTCATGGTAGATACAAGCCCGACATTGTCGGCCTTCATCTTCGGAGTCGTGGAACGGTCATTAATTCCGTTCGGTCTTCACCACATTTTCTACTCCCCATTCTGGTTTGAGTTCGGTGAGTACGTAAACAAAGCTGGAGACGTCATTCGTGGAGACCAGCAGATCTTCTTCAATCAATTACGTGATGGTGCAGACCTCACAGCGGGAACGTTCCAAGTTGGTAAATTCCCGTTCATGATGTTCGGTTTGCCAGCGGCTGCTCTTGCGATGTACCATGAAGCAAGACCAGAACACAAAAAGTATGTTGCAGGTATCATGGGTTCGGCAGCGTTGACTTCGTTCCTGACAGGGATCACAGAACCACTTGAATTCTCGTTCCTGTTCGTAGCTCCAATCCTGTTTGCAGTACACTGTATCTTTGCAGGTTTGTCTTTCATGACCATGCAAATTCTGGGTGTCAAGATCGGTATGACCTTCTCCGGTGGGTTCATTGACTTCCTGATCTTCGGTATTATTCCGAACCGTACACCTTGGTGGGACGTGATTATCGTCGGCTTGATTCTTGCAGTGATCTACTACTTCGGTTTCCGATTGATCATTCGCAAATTCAATCTCAAAACACCAGGACGCGAAGAGGCAACGCCTGAAACAGCGTCTGGCGGAGGCTCCGGTTCAACGGATGATCTGCCTCATAACATTCTCGAAGCTTTTGGTGGCAAAGAGAATATCAAACATCTGGACGCTTGTATTACTCGTTTGCGGATTGAAGTGAATGAGAAATCCAATGTGAAAAAAGATCGTTTGAAACAATTGGGTGCATCTGGTGTGCTTGAAGTGGGTAATAATGTTCAAGCCATCTTCGGAACACGTTCCGATACGATTAAATCTCAAATGCAGGATATTATTGCAGGACGAACACCAGCACCAACGCCAGTAGCTGCTAAACCAACTCCTGAAGAGGAGAAGGCACAAGGTGAGCAAGGCGAACGTATCGTTGCTGAGGATATCGTAATGCCAGTCAACGGTGAGTTGCTGGACATTTCGAACGTACCTGATCCGGTCTTTGCTGAGAAAATGACAGGTGATGGATTCGCTATTTTGCCACATGATGGCACAATAACTTCTCCTGTATATGGTAAAGTGTTTAATGTATTTCCAAGCAAACACGCCGTGGGTATCATGTCTGACGGTGGCAAGGAAGTGCTTGTTCATATAGGTGTCAATACGGTGAAGCTGAAAGGTCAAGGCTTTAACGTACTGGTGCAGGAAGGTGATCTGGTATCGGCTGGTCAGCCGATTATGGAAGTGGATCTGGAGTATGTCAAAGCAAACGCTCCTTCGATCATTTCACCAGTTATTTTCACCAACCTGCCAGAGGGCTCCACAGTGACCTTGAAGAAGAGTGGAGTGCTGAAAGTTGGCGATCAGCCAATCATTGAGATAAAATAAGAAGTGTTACGACGATGGCAAGCAAGTGTAAATATATGCAATGCCTAAACCAAATTACTGAAAGTGAGATGATTGTAATGCAACAAACATTCAGAATTACAGACGAAGATGGTATCCACGCACGTCCGGCGACAGCCCTGGTTAATACAGCTAACAAATTCAAAGGTGCAGAATCCTTTGCAGAAGCTAACGGTAAAAAAGTAACGTTGAAATCCATCCTGGGCGTTCTTTCCCTCGGTTTGGAACAAGGCGACACTATCAGCATCATCGTTGAAGGCGAAGGCGAAGCTGAAGCTCTTCAAGCTTTGACTGACGTTATGGTTAACGAAGGGTTGGGCGAAATTAATGCTTAATGTCTCCGGGATCGCGGCTTCGGCGGGTATTGCTATCGCCAAGGCGTTTATCTTGGAGCATCCTGATTACTCTGTAGAAAAACGCCAAATTAACGACGTTGACGCAGAGATCGCGAAACTCGACTCAGCTCTGGGTAAATCCCAGGCTGAGCTTGAGGCGATCAAAGAGCGTACTTTACAAGAGCTTGGCGAGAAAAAAGCTGAGATTTTTGCTTCGCATTTGCTCATTCTGAATGACCCGGAACTGATTGATCCGGTTAAAGCTAGAATTGCAGATGACATGATCAATGCAGAATTTGCTTTGAACGAAACGGCATCGCAATTTATCTCCATGTTCGAGAACATGAAGAGTGCATACCTGCAGGAACGTGCAGCAGATATGCGTGACGTTACCAAACGTGTGCTAAATCACTTGCTTGGTATCGACTTCATGAGTCCGGCTGAGATCAATGAAGAAGTAATCGTGCTTGCGGAGGATCTGACGCCTTCCGACACGGCTCAATTGAACCGTCAATTTGTTAAAGGTTTTGCAACCAACATTGGTGGACGTACTTCTCACTCGGCGATCATGGCTCGCTCTCTTGAAATTCCGGCTGTTGTTGGAACCAAGGACATCCTGGCTCAAGCGAAACAAGGCGATATGATTATTGTTGACGGTCTGGATGGTCACGTACTGGTTAACCCTACTGATGAAGTTATTGCTGAATACCGTACCAAACAGGAACAGTATGATGCACAACGTGCAGAGTGGAGAAAACTTCGTGATGAACCAACGGTAACGGTAGACAATGTTCACGTTGAACTTGCAGCCAACATTGGTACACCAAATGATGTAACGGGTGTTCTGGAGAACGGTGGCGAGGCTGTTGGTCTGTATCGTACCGAGTTCTTGTACATGGGCAGAGACAAGCTTCCTTCCGAAGATATTCAGTATAATGCTTACAAAGCGGTACTGGAAAAAATGGAAGGCAAACCTGTCGTTGTTCGTACACTTGACATCGGTGGAGACAAAGAGCTTCCATACCTGGATCTGCCAAAAGAAATGAATCCATTCCTCGGCTTCCGCGCAGTTCGTCTGTGTCTGGACCGTCTGGATATCTTCCGTACACAATTGCGTGCATTGCTGCGTGCAAGCGTACATGGAAACCTGCGTGTCATGTTCCCAATGATCGCAACACTCGGTGAATTCCGTGAAGCAAAAGCTGTCTTGTTCGAAGAGAAAGAGAAGCTGGTTGCTGAAGGTATTGCTGTTTCTGACAGCATTCAACTCGGAATCATGGTCGAAATTCCTTCGACTGCAGTTCTGGCGGATCAGTTTGCCAAAGAAGTGGATTTCTTCAGTATCGGAACGAACGATCTGATTCAATACACAATGGCTGCTGACCGTATGAACGAACGAGTGGCATATCTGTACCAACCTTACAACCCGGCCATTTTGCGTTTGGTTAAAATGGTTATCGATGCAGCGCATCGTGAAGGCAAATGGGTTGGCATGTGTGGTGAGATGGCAGGAGACGAAACAGCAATTCCATTGCTGCTCGGTCTTGGATTGGATGAGTTCAGCATGAGCGCAACATCCATTCTGCCAGCTCGTAGTCAAATCACCAAGCTGTCCCGTGCGGATATGCAGGAACTGGCTGCTAAAGCTCTGGATATGCAAACAGCTGAACAAGTTGTTGAATTGGTTCAAAGCATTCAAGCGTAATTTTGCCGGGGTTTCCTCCGGAACTTAAGGTTTTTTCTTTTTCCGATAATGAGCTGCATTCATGCAGTGATTTTGCCGGTATCCGCTGTTACAGCGGGTACTGGCTTTTTTTGTTTCTTGAACGTATAGGAATTAGAAGGGGAGTACGAGAAGAAAGGTCCTGTAATGTCTAACCAAAAAAAATGCTCTTACTGATGTAGTTAACATCAGCAAGAGCATGGATTAGTAATTCACTGAGTGCTTAACTGCAAGCGCAGTTCAGTACAGGTTTGCGGGCCGCGGTTGTCTCATCAAGACGAGTAACCGGTGTACCGTAAGGTGCGTTCAGTACCAATTCAGGTGTCTCTTCCGCTTCTTTGGCAATCCGTATCATCGTATCAATGAATCCATCCAGCGTTTCTTTGCTTTCGGTTTCCGTCGGCTCAATCATGATGCATTCCTCTACATTGAGCGGGAAGTACACCGTAGGCGGGTGATATCCAAAATCAAGCAATCGTTTGGCAACGTCCAGTGTACGTACACCATACTGCTTCAATCCCCGACCAGACATGACGAATTCATGTTTACATACGCCTGGATATGGAATCTCGTAGTAAGGTGCAAGACGGGCCATCATATAGTTGGCATTCAGTACCGCACATTCAGAGACACGGCGTAAACCTTCCGGTCCATAGGTGCGAATGTAGGCATAGGCACGTACCAGAATACCGAAGTTGCCGTAGTAGGCTTTCACTCGACCAATGGATTGATCTCCTTCACGGTCCAGTGCATATACGCCCTGTTCGTTCTTAATGACCATCGGCTTAGGCAGGAACGGAATCAGACGACTCTTCACGCCGACTGGTCCGGCACCGGGTCCACCACCGCCATGAGGCGTACTCATCGTTTTGTGCAAGTTCAGATGCACCACGTCAAAGCCCATATCACCCGGACGGGTAATACCCATAATGGCATTCGAGTTGGCTCCATCGTAATACAACAAGCCACCAGCCTGATGCACGATGGATGCAATTTCCTGAATGTCTTTCTCAAACAAGCCAAGTGTATTCGGGTTTGTCAGCATCAATGCTGCTGTATCCGAACCGACGGCTGCACGGAGTGCGTCCAGATCAACCAGTCCATCTGCACGGGACGGAATTGTCACAGTCTCAAATCCTGCAACGGTTGCACTTGCCGGGTTGGTACCATGAGAAGAATCGGGCACGATAACTTTGGTACGTTGTTCACCACGACCTTCGTGGTAGGCACGAATCATCATGAGTCCAGTCCATTCACCATGGGCACCAGCGGCCGGTTGCAGGGTCACAGCGTCCATACCTGTCAGACCTGCAAGGTCGTTTTGCAACGTATATAACAGTTCAAGTGCACCTTGAATGCTGGATTCATGTTGGTACGGATGGATTTTGGCGAATCCATTGTAACGGGCTACATCCTCATTAATCTTTGGATTGTATTTCATCGTACAAGAGCCGAGGGGATAAAATCCGTTATCTACACCGAAGTTGCGACGGGACAGCGCAGTATAGTGCCTGATAACATCTACCTCGAACACTTCCGGCAGTGCCGCTACTTCCGAACGGAGCATTTCCCGGGGAATCAACGTATCGGCAGACTGGCGAGGAACGTCACATTCTGGCAAGGAATAAGCGACACGTCCAGGACTGCTGAGTTCAAAAATCAATGATTGTTCCGGAGCAGGAGATAAGGTCTGTGCACGGAATGTTTTATCCGTCTCAGGTTGAGCAGAAGTGGAGAAAGAGGTGCCTGTTTCCGATTGTCCTTGTACCGATGTTGTCGTTGTCGTCGTTTCCTGAGTCACAGCGATCCCTCCAATGCTCGTGCGAATTCGTCAATCTCTTCCTTACTGCGTCGTTCGGTAACAGCAATCAACATATGTCCGGCAAGCTCCGGATAATCACGTCCAAGTTCGTAGCCGCCAATAAAGCCCGCATCCAACAGTTGCAGTTGAAGGCCATCCACGTCGGTTCCTTCAGGAAGTTTAATCACAAATTCATTAAATGTTGGTGCATTAAACGTTAGGCTAACGCCGGAAATCGCAGTTAATGTATTCAGGGTGTAATGACTTTTTTGCAGATTCAGATCCGCGACATCGATCATGCCTTGTTTACCCATGATGGACATATATACAGATGCGCTGAGCGCAAGCAAAGCTTGGTTGGAACAGATGTTGGACGTCGCCTTTTCGCGACGGATATGCTGTTCACGCGCTTGCAGCGTGAGTACAAAGCCACGTTTACCGTTGCGATCGGTGGTCTGGCCTACGATTCGGCCAGGAATTCGGCGCATATGAGGCTGGGATACGGCGAAATATCCGCATGTCGGGCCGCCGAGTGAAGCGGCGATGCCAAGGGGCTGCGCATCGCCAACAACGATGTCGGCACCCAGCTTGCCTGGGGCTTCCAGCAGACCCAGCGATAGCGGGTTAGCACTTACAACGAGCAGGCCCTTGTGCGCATGCACGAGGTCAGCGGCTTGCTTCACATTTTCCACGGCACCAAAGAAGTTCGGGCTCTGTATCATGACCGCTGCGGTATCGTCCGATATGGCAGCTTGCAGGGCATCCCAGTCCGTGACGCCATCCTTATAGCCAATCTCGACAATCTCCAGACGAAGTCCATGCGCATATGCCTGCAATACCTGACGCGCTTCTGGATGAACGGTACGAGATACGATGAGCTGTTTGCGACGCGTTGCTGCTGCGGCCAAGTTTCCTGCTTCCGCAAAGGCAGTTGCACCGTCATACATGCTGGCATTGGCAACAGCCATACCGGTTAATTCACAGATGTAGGATTGAAATTCGAAAATCGCCTGTAGTTCACCTTGGCTGATCTCAGGCTGATAAGGTGTGTAGGCGGTGTAGAACTCGGAACGGGAAATGACATGATTGATGACGGAAGGAACATGATGATCATATATACCTGCGCCGAGGAAGCTGGCGTGTGTTTCAAAATTGGCGTTGGCGCCAGCTTGTTTGGACATGTGACGTGTCAGCGCATATTCATCGAGTTTGGAGGATACGGGCAGCTCGCCCTGATAACGAATCTCTTTTGGAATGTCCTGGAACAGATCCTCCAGCGTATCCACACCGATGGTTGCGAGCATGGCGCTCTGATCTTGCTCGGTCATGGGAATGTAACGGTGCTTGCTCATGCTTGATCAGCTCCTTGAGTAGGTGTCTTTGACGTACGTGTCCGTTTATGAAAAGGGGTCTTCACGACCTCGGCTTTCAGCTTCTTGCCGCGGATCTCAATCTCAAGCGGGGTTCCCAGCGCAGCGTATTTGCTGTCGATGAGGGCAAGCCCCAGATTACGCTTCAATGTAGGTGATTGTGTGCCTGTAGTCACTTCGCCAATCTGTACGCCTTCGGCGTAAATCGGATAGTGGGGCCGGGGAATGCCGCGCTCTAGCACTTCGATGCCGACCAGTTTACGGGCAGGCCCGTCAGTTTTTTGCTGTAACAAGGCTTCGTATCCGATAAAAGGTCCGGCATTCAGCTTCACAAACATGCCAACGCCAGCTTCGAGCGGAGAGATGGTTGCCGACAATTCCTGTCCATACAGGGGGAGCCTCGCTTCAAAGCGCAGCGTATCCCGGGCACCAAGTCCGGTTGGTACGAGTCCGTAACCTTCACCAGCTTGCATTAATCCATTCCACACCGCAGCGGCCTGGTCCGCAGGAACATATAGTTCAAAGCCATCTTCACCGGTATAACCGGTACGGGACAACAGCAATTTAATTCCACAGACTTCGGCGTCCTGCACAAAACGAAACGGTTCAATCGTGGATACATCCGTAGCTGTAACTTTTCCGATAATATCTACAGCCAGTGGACCTTGCAGGGCGAGAAGTGCCGTCTGCTCCGAATCGTTGGTCATGCTTACGCCAGGGATCAAGTGCTCTTGCAGCCATGCCCAATCCTTATCGATATTGGAGGCGTTAACGACAAGCATATAATGCTGATCTTCCAGCTTATACACGAGCAGATCATCCACCACACCGCCATCTGGATAACACATCAGAGTGTATTGGGCTTGACCCGGAACCAGCGTGGTCACATCATTGGTCGTCATTTGTTGCAAGAACGCTTCAGCCTGCTCACCCTGTACCGTGAATTCGCCCATATGGGATACATCGAACAGTCCAGCACGCTCACGCACCGCTTCATGTTCTTTCTGGATTCCGCTGAATTGCACCGGAAGCTCCCAGCCTCCAAAATCAATGCACCGTACGCCTTCATATTGCTGATATAGTGGGAAGAGTGGTGTTCTAAGCAAATCGGACATCAAATCACCTCGTCATGGACCGTTAACCGGCCGAATATACAATCGTGGATCAATGAACCAGGGTATTTTTAAATTTTCATCTAGAGATTTTTCGTAAGATAAGTATGGTAAGGCAGCTATGACAGCGCCGATTTGAATCCTGTTTTTCGTTTTTTTTTGGGAAAAAGGAAAAGGACAGGCCAAAGAACCGGCATGCCAAGTAGCACGCTGTATTCTAAGGCTCTGTCCCTTGTACCTGAGAGTTACCCCGCCGCCTTGTGCAGCAGGTTTCCCCTTGGGTGATCATAACGCCCGCACAGGGCGAATAGATGCTCTCCAGAGTTGCGTCCCGTAAAAGTCCTTTTGCCTGAGAGATTCACCCCCGCTTATCGGTGGCTTACTCCTTCGGCGTTACCTCATGCACATCCCGAATCGGGTGTCACGGGTAATCTCTCCCTTTACATTCATCCGCGGGTATAACATAGTCCAATAAACACATTTACTCCTCTCATTAAAACGTGAATCCACTACTGATGTCAAGAACGATATCATAGAAAATGATTTAAAACCGAATATTTATTGAATTTTAAGTTTTATTGTTCGTGTATTTTTAAAGACTACGCTTACTATTCTAATATTCACCAGTATATGTAGAAAGAGTGTATTCAGGTTACGGTTTGAGGAGGCAATTATTAAATAAATTGTGAGGTATCTTGACATTTGATTCGAAAATATCATACGCTATGTTCTGGGAAAAAGGTTAAGGTCAAAGAACGCATGCACTCATTAATGAAAAGCGAGGCGGATATCGATGAGCGAATTGAAAAGTGATTTCCTGTACAGTGAAGAGCACGAATGGGTGCAAACCGTAGGGGAGGATACTGTACGTATTGGCATTACCGAGTTCGCGCAGCATCAGCTGGGTGACATTGTGTTTGTGGAATTGCCTGACCTTGAATCCAATGTAAAAGCAGAAGATAGCATTGGAACGATCGAATCGGTCAAAACGGTTTCGGACTTGTTTTCTCCAGTTACGGGTTCCATTATTGCGGTGAATGATTCGTTGCAGGACTCACCTGAGCTTGTGAACAGCTCTCCTTACGAGGAAGGCTGGATGATTGAGATTCGCGTTGAGGGAGATCTGACAGCAGCATTGTCTACATTGATGAATGCAGACGCGTATCGTAAACATACGGAAGAATAGTAACAACGAACTTGTACTTATTAACATATATTTTATAACAAAATGAAAAGAGCTTCATATTATTTCGACCTGTGTGAGCCTGAGGCTTGCACAGGTTTTTTGTGTTTTCCGAGGATGGTTTTAAATGCAGATTGAAGCAGATTATGGATGTGAATCGCCCGATTGGAACAAGCTACAGGTTAGAAATTGATTTTGGAAATGATAAAAGTCATAGGCAAGAAAAGCCTTATGTACCAATGGGTTTAGCCATTATGCATCAATTAAAACGATTACATAACCTAATGTTGTCATCATTGTTCATGACGAAAGTACGCTTTCATTTGATTGAACAGGAGAGCATTCTCGCTTAGGATTACAGCAGGGGAGAAATGATACCCCTTTCATAAACATAATGACTTGATCCAAGGAGGATAATACAATGAGTAATTTGGACCAATCGTCCAATTCCAAAGGTGGACTACGGGTTGGTGTGCAGCGTTTTGGCCGATTCCTGAGTGGTATGGTCATGCCGAATATGGGAGCGTTCATCGCCTGGGGATTAATTACGGCGCTGTTCATTCCAACAGGCTGGTTCCCTAACGAAACGCTTGCACAGCTAGTTGATCCGATGATCAAATATTTGCTGCCACTGTTAATTGGTTACACCGGGGGTACGATGGTGCATGGTCAGCGTGGTGGCGTCGTGGGTGCCATTATGACCATCGGGGTCATCGTGGGTAGTGATATTCCAATGTTCCTCGGTGCGATGATTGCCGGACCTCTGGCAGCATGGATTATCAAAAAGTTCGATAAATCCATTGAAGGCAAAGTTAGAGCTGGATTTGAAATGCTCGTTAACAACTTCTCAGCCGGTATTATTGGCGGGATCTTGGGGATTATTGCACTACTGGGCATCGGGCCTGCTGTAGAAGCGATTAGCAAAGTATTGTCTGCCGGGGTACAAGGCTTAATGAATCTGGGCTTGTTACCGCTGGTCAACCTGATTATTGAACCGGGTAAAGTATTGTTCCTGAATAATGCAATCAACCACGGGATTCTCACACCGATTGCAACAGATCAAGCGAGAGAATTAGGGCAATCTGTATTATACATGCTTGAATCCAACCCGGGTCCGGGACTTGGTATCTTGCTTGCTTACTGTTTCTTCGGACGCGGAATGGCCAAATCTTCTGCACCAGGTGCCGTTATCATTCATTTCTTCGGGGGAATTCATGAGATCTACTTCCCTTACATTTTGATGAGACCAATTCTGATTCTTGCCGCAATTGCGGGTGGCGTCGCAGGTACATTAACATTCATGCTTACCGGAGCAGGGCTCGTTTCAGCACCATCACCGGGTAGTATTATCGCATATTTCCTTTTAACACCAAAAGGTGGATATCTGCCGATGCTGGCAGGGGTTCTTGTAGCAGCAGTCGTTTCCTTCCTCGTGGCAGCACTGTTGCTGAAAACGGGTAAACAAAAGGACGAAGATCTGGAGTCTGCATCCAGCCGGATGAAAGACATGAAGAGTCAAGGAACTGTGCCAAACGCTGGCATTACGGCTAACCAACGTGAAGCAGACAGAGCCGCGGATATGGCTTCTTCTACAGTTAAAACAGATGTGAAGAAAATTGTCTTCTCCTGTGATGCAGGCATGGGATCTAGTGCCATGGGCGCGTCCATTCTACGCAAGAAGATGAAGGCAGAGGGGATTGACGTTACGGTGACCAACACGGCCATCAGTGATATTCCGCCGGATGCTGATGTGGTCATCACACAACAAATATTAACGGATCGTGCTCGCTCCGTTGCGCCGAACGCAGAACATATATCCATCGACAACTTCCTAAAAAGCCCGGAATACGATGCGCTCGTTGAACGTCTGAAGTAATTGCACGCATTTGTTTTCCCTGAGCCGGAGGCTGAGATATGAGTATTACCAAAAGACAACGTGAAATCGTGGAGTTCTTGCTAGAGCATCCACATGAAGTAACAGCCGGCGAAATCGCCGTTGAAGTAAAGGTCAGTACCCGAACGGTTCACCGGGAGCTTCAAATGATTGAACAATGGCTTGAACCCCTGGGAATGAAGCTGGAAAAAAAATCAGGAACCGGTATCCGAATCGATGCTGGTTCCGATGATCTGGCTGTATTGCGCCAGCAATTGGAGGGTAAAGAATACGTAGAGTTTACGCCGGAAGAGCGTAAGCTCTTCATGCTTTGCATCCTGCTTGATGAACCGGAGCCTGTAAAGTTGCTCGCCCTGGCTTCCGATCTGAAAGTGACTGTATCTACCGTAACCACGGATCTGGACGATCTGGAATCACGGATTCGTCAGGCGGGACTAAAGTTGGTTCGCAGACGTGGATATGGTGTCAAGATTAACGGAAGTGAGACGATTCATCGCACAGCCATAGCTGCACTTGCACTGGAATTTTTGGATGAGTCTGACTTGTTCGGAAGACAGCCTGAACAAGGGGGCTCCATCGTAAACCAAAAACTGTTGGATATGATCGGACACGGTGATGTGCTTACGGTCGAAAATGCGTTATGGCAACCAGATATCGAATGGCTGGAGAACATCCCAGAACGCCAATACATGAAGCTGCTGATTCAATTATCCGTAGCGGTTGTACGTATTCGTAAAGGCTTTGGCATTGGCCGTATGTCTCCACGAGAGAAAACGGGGGATGAAGTTGCAGAGCAGGATGATATGAAGGTTCCACCTTATATGGCATCCCGCTTGTGTGGTGTGTTATCCACCCAGCTGGGGCTGACATTCTCCGAAGATGAGCAAGCTTATTTTCACAGACTATTAATTGAGACAGAGCAACGGATTCACTCTTCGCGGCTGTTGCCAATAGACGACTTGATTTTACTGGACAGGGTACATTCATTGATTGATCAGATGCAGGCGAGAACGCATTATGCCTTTCATGAGGATCGTTTGCTTCGTGAAGGTTTACTTGGTCATATGGAACCTGTAATGGAGCGAATTGAAGGACAACAGATGATTCGTAATCCGCTATTGCAGCAGATTCGCAAGGATTATGATTTACTCTTCGAAGATGTCAAAAAATCCGTGCTTCAAGCTTGGCCAGGCACAGACGTTCCGGATGAGGAAATTGGTTTTTTGGTCATGCACTTTGGAGCTTCCATTGAGAGGTTACGTGCATTGAAACGGGAAATCAGGGCCATCATCGTGTGTACAAGCGGAATTGGATCATCACGTATGCTCTCCAGCCGATTGTCCAAGGAGATTCCCGAGATTCGAATCATGGACAGCGTGTCCTGGTATGAAGCTGCCCGGATACCTACCGATCAATATGATCTGGTGTTATCCACTGTCGATCTGCCGATGGATGAGCATCAGTATTACAAAGTGAGTCCACTGCTTACGGCAGAAGAGAGCGAGCGCCTGCGTCATTTTATTAAAACCACAACGCTACAACAGCAGCATAACAAGCCCCGTGAAACAGAGGTTCAGACGACAAGTCGTTACTCGGACCCTGACGGAATGGAAGCTACACTGATTGAAATCGTCCGAATTATTGGCAAGTTTCAGGTGTATCCGCTGGATAACCAAGATATTGGTTTCTATAAAACCGTGTATGCGATGTGCAATGTACTCCATGGATCTGGTGTATTGAAGGAGCCGGAGGAGATTGCAAAACGGTTGGAGGCACGTGAGGCAGTGGGGAGTCAGAAGATTCCCGGCACAAGACTTGCGCTCTTTCATACACGAAGTGAGGGGATCTACAGGCCGTCTATCAGTCTGTTTCAGCTCACGGAGCCACTCCTTCGTACGCCGGATGATCCGGCAGGAGTTACCCATATTCTCTTGATGCTCGGTCCCCGGGAATTATCCAAGGAAAGTCTGGAGGTTCTCAGTGAGATCAGCGCCCTGTTATTGCAGGAAGAGATGATTACATTGCTGGAAAAGGGAATCAGGGATGAACTCATTCATTACCTGTCCCAGGAACTTGTTGGATTTTATCGCAGTAAAACCGAAATTGGAGGTCAACCATTATGAGTATGTTAACAACAGATAAAGTCATCATGAATGCAACGGCTCAGGACAAATATGAAGCGATTCGTATGGCAGGACAGATTCTGAAGGATGCGGGACATATTACCGCTGATTACATTGAGAAGATGATTGAACGTGAAGAGATTGTCTCGACCTATGTAGGGAACGGACTTGCGATCCCGCACGGTACGAAGGAATCCAAAGCTTTCATTTTATCCACAGGTATCTCTGTCATTCAGTATCCACAGGGCGTTGATTTTGGCGAAGAAAAGGCTTATATGGTGATTGGCATCGCGGCTCAAGGCGGGGAACATATGGAGATCCTGACTAGCATTGCGGTGATCTGTGCTGAAGATGAGAATATGGAGGCCCTGCGTTTGGCTAAAACTGCCGAAGAAGTTATTGCTATTCTGGAAAGTGAAATGGAGCTATGAAGGCCCTACACTTTGGCGCAGGTAACATTGGACGCGGGTTTATCGGATTAATTCTCTCCCGTGCAGGGTATGAGGTGATTTTCTCCGACGTAAATCAGACCTTGGTAACAGCTCTCCAACAACGGGGGCAGTATACGGTGGAACTGGCCAATGAGAGCAAGGATCAGGAGACCGTAACAGGTGTAAATGCAATCGATGGAACCCAGCTGGAGACGGTTGCCCAAACCGTGGTGGAAGCTGATCTGATTACAACCGCAGTGGGCGTGGGCGTACTGAAGCATATTGCACCAGGTATTGCGAAGGGACTTGAGAAAAGACTGAGTTCCGGTCCTGCTCAAAACCCTCTTCACATTATTGCTTGCGAGAACGCCATTGGAGCCAGTACACAATTGAAAGAGCATGTATATGCTCTGCTCAATGAAGAGGTACGTTCCCTTGCGGATCAGTACGTTTATTTTCCAGATTCGGCCGTAGACCGGATCGTGCCTATTCAGCATCATGAAGACCCGTTGCATGTACAGGTGGAGCCTTTTTACGAGTGGGTAGTGGATCGTTCCCAGATGGCTCCTGCATTCAAACCGGTTGAGGGCATCGTATATGTCGATGATCTGGAGCCGTATATCGAACGGAAGCTGTTCACGGTTAACACAGGACACTGCGTTGCTGCGTACATCGGTAATGTGCATGGGTATGACACAATCCAGAAGGCTATTGCCGATGAAAAGGTGAAATCCATTGTATATGGTGCCTTGCAGGAAACCGGAGAAGTTCTGGTGAAACGATTTGGATTCAACCCAGAAGAGCATGAGCAGTATATTGTCAAAATATTAGGACGGTTCGTCAACCCGTATCTCACTGATGAGGTTACTCGTGTTGGTCGTTCCCCGCTGCGCAAGCTGTCTCCGAATGATCGTCTGGTTCGCCCAGCCCTTCAGGCCTATGCGGATGGAACCGAAACGACTTATCTGGCTATGGGCATGGCAGCTGCCTGCAAATTCGATGTCTCCGATGATCCGGAAGCAGTCGAACTGCAGGACATGATCCGCCAGAAGGGGATTGTGGCTGCACTCCATCATTATACGTCCATGGATGAGCATCATCCGGTGCTGGAACAGGCTGTTGCCCAGTATAACCAAATGTAAGAGCAGTGTTCGCCAGCTAACAGTATAGATGATGCATAATGAAGAAGAGCCATACAGTTGTTAACTGTGTGGCTCTTCTTTTGGTTGGTGTTTATCGGTATAGTCATCCAAACAGCGTTGACATATGCACGATTTTCGGCGCTGCTCTGCCGGAATACGGTCAAATACACCTTCGGGGAAAGTAGCCCGGTTACACCAGCATTCCGAATGCGGATGTCCTGCGGCATAGGAACAGCGATTAGCTTCCCCGCATACTGGGCAGACAAGAACATCGATATTGCTGCGCTCTTGATTGTCTTGTTCTGCAGACATTGGGTTCCTCCCTCCCTGTGAATAGCTACGAGCTGAAGTTAAACATACTGGTCCCAGTATAACAGAAATGTGCTGGTGATCATGGAATTCATTGTGTATATGAGTTCCATTCCACTACATCTGTTTCTCCCATCGGCTATTCTTCAGGCGGTAATTCGATCTGAAGGCCTTCCACATGTTTGCGTCCCATCAATTTACGCTTCTTTCGATTTTCCTTTGTTTCTAGCACAATGTCCAAATCATAATCGTCACCTGGATAAAGCTCATTGGCAGATATATGCAGAGTCAGGCGTTTCTTATGGATTTTGACTTTGCGTCCTCTGAGCATGACCCCGATATTTCCACGGCTATCCTCCACATCACAGACGATGCCCGACTGATTAAGATAGGCTGCATATACCCGATCCCCTTTGCGAAAATTTTGGGCAGGAGCAGGGGGATGTGACTCTCTGGGTGTTGTTCTTTTGTGGAGACCTAATGAATCTTTTGGTTGCTTCCACTTATCCCGTTTGGACAACTCTACTGGGCTGTCTGATACTGTAACGGAACCAGCAGGCGTCAGGACCGGAGTTTCCACAGGAGGTGACGTGAACCCTAATGTACGATCTCTCGAAATACTTTGATCGGACAGGGACTTGGATCGCTCGATAATGCGCTGTGGCATGCCCAGCTTTAATGCGATGGAATAAGCATAGCTCTCACCAGCTTCTCCGATACGCAATCGATACAGCGGCTGGAGAGAAACGGTGTCAAATTCCATACGGGCATTTTCGAATCCTGGCGTGGCAGCTGCAAAATGTTTGATTTCACCAAAATGTGTTGTCGCCACAACGGTTGCTCCGCGCCTGTGCAGTTCCTCCAGCATGGCGATGGACAGTCCAACGCCTTCACCGGGATCTGTGCCGGAAGCCATCTCATCAATGAGCACCAGCGTCGATGGATTGGCCTGTTCCAGTATGCCAATCATATTGCGAATATGTGCGGAGAACGTACTGAGCGCTTGTTCCAAACTTTGCCCGTCACCAATATCAACTGATACCTCGTTATAAACAGCCATCTCGCCACCTTCCTCCACCGGAATAAGCAACCCCGATTGCATCATCAGGGTTAGCAAACCAAGTGTTTTGAGTGCGACCGTTTTACCACCGGTATTTGGGCCAGTAATAATGAGCGACGAATACGTTCTGCCGATGGCAAAATCAAGGGGAACCATGGAAGAACCCATGAATGGATGACGTGCACGTTGAAGGCTGATGTGGCCCTTTGTATTGACTCGAACGGTTCGCCCATCCATAGTGGCCGCGTATTTGGCTTTGGCAAAGAGGAAGTCCAGCACACCTACCGTTTCGGTGTTCAGAGCGATTTCACGGCTATATGATTCGGCCAGGGAGGTTAAATCACCGAGAATTCTCATCTCCTCTCGGGACTCCTCCGCTTGTAGAGCGGCCAATTCCATCTGCAGACTTACTAACTCAATAGGTTCAATATATACGGTTTGCCCGCTTCCGGATTCATCCAGCACACTGCCTTTCACCTGTTTACGGAACTCTTTCTTAATGGGCAGAACTGTTCTTGCTCCCCGTTGACTGATGACATGTTCCTGCATAATGGATCGATGTTTACTCACCAGAGAATCAAGCTTTCGTTTCATACGCTCCTCATTCACAGTCATTTTTTTACGAATTCGAATCAGTTCCTTGCTCGCCTGATCCTGAATGCGTCCACTATGGATGCAGCGTTCGATCTCACTCAGCAAAGGTGCGATCAGAATCATGGATGCTGCATAACGACTGACGGTGGGAGCGGCCCCTGATTTGCCCTCCATGTATTTCATGAGTTGTGCGCAGCTCCGCAGGAACTGAGCGAGATGACTGAAGTCGCGTTCACTGAATAGATAACCAGTGCCAAGCAGATCCATAATGGTTTCCATTCCGTCCAGTGAAGGGAGGGGGATGCTGGCGCCAAAACGAATTAACGCAGCGGCTTCCGCTGTTTCTTCCAGGCGAATCTGGATCAGGTGAGCATCTGCCATCGGTTTTAGTTCTCGGGCATAACGTTTGCCCAGATAAGACAGGGCGCAGTCTGCAACGTTTTTTTGAATTTGTGGATAGCCCAAACTGTTTAATGTGTTTTCATTCATGCGTAATCTCTCCTTGGATTTGAATTGGGAATTCAGTTGACGCGCTGAAACATATTCCTGGAAAACGCAAAAAGGGCGGAGAATGAACAAACGTCATTCTCCGCCCTAAACGTATGGGAAAGCAGAGTCCACTACAGGTCTATATTAAAAAATCCGCGCTGAACTCAGCGCGGAAATAGACCCGGACAATGACAATCCCGGAGGCGATTTATGATATCCGCTGTTCTTAACTAAGTACAGGGATCTGGCGCATCATGAAATACACGTATGCCATAAGGGCACAAGCGCAATGAAAGGCCAAACTCCTGAATATGAAACTTGGTTAGTTAAGAACATTCACCGACATTAAAAATCTCTCCTTTGATTGAGGAATATGCAACCAATATAAACTGGAAATTGGTTTGAAGTCAACCTTTAGAATAAATGAGTGGACTTGAATAAGAATGGGTTTTAAAATAACAATAGTAAAATAATCCAATGAAAGCGATTTTATAAGAAGGAGGATGCTCTTCTTGCCTAAGTATTTACTGCGTTTGCTCTGCTTTACCCTGATCCTCGGAGCCCTTCCAGTCATTGTTATTGGTTCCGTCTCGTATACGATTGCATCGCGTGACATTGAGCAGAAGGTGCGTGAGAGCAATCTTCAGATATTGCATCAGACCCAAATGCGGGTAGAACAAGTTCTGCGCAGCCTGCAATTATCATCCATCCAGTATGTAAATTCGCCTTTGGTACTACAAGCGATGAAGAAACCACTAGACAGCAGCGAGTTTCAGGAGATTCGTGATCTGACTTCCGGCTTTAACAACTTGCAAGCGGTTACGAACATTGACCAAGCCTATCTGGTTAATCTGGATGAAGATTGGGTTGTTTCGATGCGTTCTTTTGGTAAATTGGATGATTTCAGCATTCGAGACCGGATTGGCTCCTATCTGACCTATACCAACAGTTTGTTCTGGGTCACTCAGAATGCGAGTTCTGCCAAAGAAAGTGTACCTGTGTCAGCAGGCATGGGTGAATTAACACCCGAACAGGCACCTACCCTTATATCATCCGATAATGTGGTAAGCATGGTATTCAAGATTCCGATGGTACCAACGAATGTGAAACCCAAAGGCTTTCTGGTCATCGATATTGCTGACGCGGAGCTTAGTACATTTCTGAGTCGCAATCCGAATTCCGGGGACTTGTACGTTCTGGACCGGGAACAGAAATATTTTTTGAATGATACCCGGCAAGGTACGAAATATGACACTTTAAATAAAGAAATCCACGAGATCGTCCAGACGACGGGGGAGCCAGAGGGATTTTTTAGTGCAGAGGTGGAAGGTAATCAGGTTGCGGTCAGCTATAGGCAGTCTCCGCTTAATGGCTGGTTATACGTGTCCGTTGTATCTCTAGGGCAGATCACGGCTCAGTCGCAGAAAATTGCATTGGTTACCGGCGTTGCTACGCTGGTCATGTTGTGTGTAACGGGACTGGTCGCCATATACGGCAGCCGGCGGATGTACTCACCGATCTCCAGATTGCTGCAGTTTACGAAGGGGTTGGATGCTCCAGTTGCTCCATCAGGGCGGCGTCAGGATGAATTTATCTATATCGAGGAGCAGCTGTCAACGTTGTTCAGTTCGGAGAAAACGATGCGTGAGCAGATGAAGGGACAGCATGTGCACCTCCAGGAGTTTTTTATGACCAAGCTGCTAACAGGCAAAATCTCGGAAGAGGATTTCAGATATCAGGGAGAATTGTATGATTTTCCGACAGGGTGGGCGAGTCTTGGCGTGCTCATGCTCCAGATGGATACCTTGGAAGGAACCCGATATGAGGAACAGGATCGGGATCTGCTGCTATTTGCTGTCAACAATATGGTAGGTGAGCTCCTTCCTTCGGCAGTTCGTTTCACCCCCGTCATGCTGGACGATGCTCAGGTCACCGTACTTGCCTCCGAACTGACGGATGAGGTGAAGCTGAAAGAATGGATGCATACCCAGGCAGACTGGATTCGCGAACGTGTCGTGACCTATCTGAATCTGCCCGTAAGTATCGGCATCAGTCGTTCTTACACTTGTATTGGAGATACGCCAAGAGCAGTTCAGGAGAGCCGCGAGGCACTGCAAGGACGGGTGAGTCTGGGCAGCCGTATTATTTTGCATTACGAGGATATACAGCCACGAGGTCAGATGGAGGCTGCGTTGTATACCCAGTTACGCATGATTGAGGATCAGCTCGCTTCTGCGCTCAAGCAAGGAGATGAAGAGAAGACGGACGCCTACTTTAAGCAATATTTGGGGCTGCTTGCAGACAAGAAACTTCATTTCAGTGAATACCCCGTCATTATGGTTCAGTTATTGTCTCGTGTATATCAGCTTGTGCAGGAGCAAGGCGGAGATGTAGCCGAAGTATTGGGTGAAAAAGCATCCATGGCACATTTGCTGAAGTTGTCCACATTGGATGAAATGACCAATTGGTTCCGCAAGCGGCTGTTCCTGCCCGTCATCCGTTTCTGGCGAGAACAGGAAGAATCCCAATACATGAATATTGCAAGGCGTATGATTCGTTTGATCGAGGAACGTTATGATCGTGAGTTGTCGCTGGAAGCCTGTGCCGCTGAGCTTAATTTTCATCCTGTCTATCTAAGTCGGGTATTCAAGAAGGAAGCCGGAGTCAATTTTACGGAATATCTCGCAGAGTATCGTATGGAAAAAGCAAAGACCTGGCTGCAAACGACGAATCTTAAAATATCGGAAATTGCCGAGAAATTAAACTATACCAATCCAACCGCATTTATCCGTACGTTTCGCAAAATCACAGGAACGACCCCCGGCAAGTACCGGGAGCAGCAGCGATAAAACAAGCCTGCTCTGCCCGCCATGGCAGGCAGGCTTTTTCATGTCCGGATGAAGGAAGAGGACCGCTTTTCTCCATGAAGTTAAGACAGGAATATGGAGGTTGAAAGCAGTTCATTGCTCCTTTAAATTCTGTGATGTAAACGGGCTAAAGCCTTGCTGCACAAGGGAAAACAAAAGGCTAAAACGAGACGATAGCCAGTCATTCGTTTATCCTCCACAATGAAGACATGAATTCAGGAAGTGATATTTTGTAATCGTTTCCAATGTGGGGAGGAAGACAATATGAAAGCCGAAACGGCGGCTCGAACACGGCCCGCTACCCGCAGTGACAAAAACCTGCTGTGGAGAGACATTATCAAAAACCGGTGGCTGTATATCATGTTAATACCGGGTGTGCTTTACTTTGTTATTTTCAAATACATACCCATGTATGGCATCACGATGGCTTTTCAGGATTACACGCCTTACAAGGGCATCTTGGGAAGTGACTGGGTAGGGTTTAAACATTTCCAGCGTTTCTTCGGAGAACCGCAGTTCTGGACATTATTTCGGAATACGTTTTTGCTTGCCATTTATAACATTGTATTCTTTTTCCCACTGCCGATTGTACTGGCACTCATGATGAATGAAGTTCGCCGTGAACGGTTCAAACGATTTGTACAAACGCTCGTCTATGTTCCACACTTTGTTTCCTGGGTTGTTGTTGTCGGTGTGTTCTACATGCTGTTCACAACCGAGGGCGGTGCCATTAATGAACTGCTCTATAACCTGACTGGACAAAAAGTGGCGTTCCTGCTTGAACCCGGATGGTTCCGAACGATGATTGTCGGACAATCCATCTGGAAAGAGGTTGGTTGGGGCACAATTATCTTCCTGGCGGCGCTTTCCGGTGTGGATACACAGCTCTATGAAGCTGCACGGATTGATGGTGCCAACCGCTGGCGCCAAACCTGGCACATTACGTTGCCGGCCATTCGCAGTACGATCGTCATTTTGCTCATTCTGCGTCTGGGCAATTTCCTGGATACAGGCTTTGAACAGATCTTCCTGATGCTGACTCCGACGAACCGGGATGTGGGCGAGGTATTCGATACCTACGTGTACACGAAGGGTCTTACCCAGGCACAGTACAGTTATAGTGCTGCTGTCGGGTTGTTCAAATCGGTTGTCGGGCTGGCGCTTGTCCTTGGTGCCAATACGCTGGCCAAAAAATTCGGGGAGGAAGGCGTCTACTAACCCTCGGGTGCAGACGTTCTTCACCAGACGGGAGTGAACATTAAGATGCAACAGGATAAAACGTGGGGCAACCGGATCTTTGATTTTGTGAATCACGGCTTGCTGCTGTTGATTGGAATCGTGACGGTCATCCCGTTCATTTATATTTTGGCTGTCTCGTTTACCAGTCCGCATGAAGTGGCTAAGGGAGGATTCATTCTTTTTCCAAAAGAGTTCTCTCTGGCTGCGTACCGTTACATTTTCTCTACAGATACCTTGATTCGCAGTCTGGGTGTATCGGTCTATATTACGGTGATCGGTACCTTTATTAACCTGCTGTTTACGTCACTTATGGCGTATCCGCTCTCCAGGAGATATTTGCGTGGACGCCAGCCCATTTTGCTCGGTGTATTGTTCACGATGCTCTTCAGTGGCGGGATGATTCCAACATACTTTGTCGTGAAATCCTTGCACCTGACGGATACGTTGTGGTCGCTGATGCTGCCTACCGCTATTAGTGCATTTAACTTGATCGTACTCAAAAACTTCTTCCAGGCCATTCCCGACGAACTGGAGGATGCAGCCAAAATTGATGGATGTAACGATGTCAGCGTATTGTTCCGGATTGTACTGCCGTTGTCCATGCCAGCGATGGCAACATTTTCACTCTTTTACGCGGTGGCCCACTGGAACAGTTTCTTCAGCGCTGTTATCTATATCAACGATAGTGAGAAGTGGCCTGTCCAAGTCTGGCTGCGTGAGATTGTCATTCTGGCACAGAGCCGAATCGGAGACACGAGTATTGAAGAGACCGAGATCCAGCCACTTACCATTCGCATGGCCGTTATCGTATTCTCCACGATTCCGATTATGCTGGTATATCCATTCCTGCAAAAGCACTTTGCTAAAGGCGTGATGCTGGGTTCGGTGAAAGGTTGAGTCGGCACATGGTTCAAAGTCAGTTCACTATGACTGCATAAAAAAGGGAGGTTTTCAAGTTATGAAAGCAACAAAAAAGAAAGCCGTAGCTGTCTTGAGCACACTGGCACTGGTGACAGGTTTGCTGGCAGGATGCGGATCAGATGAGGGTCAGGCTGCCGAGGGCGGCGTACAGAATGTGTCCATAGCTATTGCACAGGTGGGTGATGTGCCAAGCAAAGGCAATGAAGTTCAGCAAAAGATTGAAGCGTATACCAATACCAAACTGGATATCCAGTGGATTCCGGCTTCGGCCTACAATGACAAAATCAACGTGATGATCGCTTCAAGCGATATGCCGAAAATTGTGAAGGTGCAATATAACCCAACGGTGACCAGCGCGATGCGCAATGACGTGTTCTGGGAAGTGGGACCTTTGCTGAAAGACTACAAAAATCTGTCGGCACAGAACGAGCGTTTTTTTGACAACATCAAGGTAGAGGGCAAAATCTATGGGGTTCCTGTATTCTCGGATATTGCGCGTGCTACGGTAATCTATCGCAAGGATTGGTTCGAGAAGCTGAATCTTAAGGTACCAGCCACACCGGATGAATGGTATGAAACGATCAAGACACTGGCAACCTCCGATCCGGATGGAGATGGTCAGGATAATACGTTTGGACTAATGCTTTTCAAAAAATACAATGAGGACCAATATTCCTTCACAACACGCCTTGGCGTAAGTTTTGGTGCACCTAACAAGTGGAAAGTTGAAGATGATGGCAGCTTCACGCCGGAATTCATGACACCGGAATATATGCAGGTGCTGGATCTGCTAAAACGTTTGTACGATGAGAAACTGCTGAACCAGGACTTTGCCGTATTCGACTCTACGGAAGCGGAGAAAAAGTATGATTCCGGTGTTGTCGGTATCCGTGTTGGTGTTGCGCAGAACGGAAAAAGTCAGCAAGAGCGTCTGTCCAAAAACAATCCCGATGGTGTGGTAGACATCGCTGGGTTGCTTGGAGCGAACGGAGATCGTGTTGCAGGACAGACGGGTAACTCCGGCATTCTGGCATTCCCTAAATCAACGGTGAAATCGGAAGAAGAACTCAAAAATCTGCTCTCCTTCCTGGATAAATTGATGGACCCTGAGATGGCTACCCTGTTGATGCGTGGTATGGAAGACAAACATTATACCAAAGTGGGCGAAGATCAGGTGGAAATGAGTGACTTTGATGCATTCCAGCGTGAAGTGAAGCCTTATCGTGACAACCTTCCTTATGTCGAAGGATATAACGTACCGAAATTGAAGGATACCGAACTGGGCGAAAAAGGTACGGCACTTGCCAAGGAACTGGCGGAGCACGCTGTGCCAAACCCTGCGCTGACGTTATATTCTCCAACGTATGGTGACCGTGGGGCGGATTTGGATCAGGTGATTGCCGATGCACAAACCAAATACATTATGGGCAAGATCGATCAAAGTGGCTGGGAAAAGGAAATCGAGAATTGGGGCAATGCGGGTGGAAACAAGATTCGTGAGGAATATGCCGAAGATTACAAAAAACAGGCTCAATAAGGAGCCGGAAGCGGAGGCTTGATCATGAAGGAAACATTGCAATTCACATCCGTGCGCATGGCACAGCAGTTCATGGAAAGTTATCGCAATCATGAGCTGTACCCCAAATGGCATTATGAGAACGGCTGTCTGCTGAAAGCGCTGGAGGAGCTGTATACGCACACGGGGGAGCAAAAGTATTTTGACTACATCCGTGAGCTGATGGATCATTTCGTGCAGGAAGATGGCTCGATTCGCTCCTATACGATCGAGGAATATAACCTGGATCAGATCAACCAGGGGAAATCGTTGTTCCTGTTGCACGAAAAAACGGGAGAAGAGAAGTACCGCAAAGCTGCGGAGTTGCTTATGATTCAGCTCAAGGGACAGCCACATACAAGTGAAGGCGGATTCTGGCATAAAAAGATTTATCCTTTCCAGATGTGGCTGGATGGATTGTACATGGCTACTCCATATCTGACTCAGTATGGCGCAGTGACAGGGGAAGAGAAGTGGTTTGACAAGGCTGCCCTTCAGCTCTTGCTGGTGGAGCAACGCACACGTGATCCGCGTAGTGGTCTCTTGTACCATGCTTGGGATGAGAGCAAAGAGCAACGCTGGAGTTCGGGAGAGACCGGATGTTCTCCACATGTCTGGAGTCGGGCGATGGGCTGGTATGTGATGGCGGTTGTGGATACATTGGATCACCTCCCCGTAGATCATCCGCAGCGCGGACAGATTGTGGGTATCTTCGAACGGGTAGCAAATGCACTTGTGCATGTGCAGGATCAACAGACCGGACTATGGCCACATCTGCTGGATCAACCGGGACGTGAGCGGAACTATCTGGAGGCTTCCGGGACATCGATGTTTGTCTATGCATTGGCCAAGGGTGTGCGTAAAGGATATCTGAGTGGCAAGTTCAAAGCAGTTGCTGAAAAAGGGTATCAGGGTCTGCTGCAGCATTTGTTACAAACGGACCGTGAAGGCGTGCTGTCCTTGACGCAGTGTAACGGCGGAGCCGGTCTCGGAGGAAGCCCGTATCGTGATGGGTCTTACGAGTATTATGTGACTGAATCCATTCGGATCAATGATCCGAAATCGGTCGCTCCGTTCATTTTGGCAGGGGTGGAGATTGAACTTTACAAGTCCAACTAACATGTACATGAGAACGGAGAGGGCAGAAATAATCTGAGGAAGCGAAGCGTTCGCCTTTATCCCCGGATTTTCCCCTTTTTAAAAGGGAATCAAAAAATCTGGGGATAACAGCGATCTGAAGGTTGTTCTGTCATCGGAGTGGTCTGTGTACATAACCTTATCCAAAAGGAGAGATGGTTCATGAGTCCAAGAGGTCCAATGTCCCGTTTAGGCGGAATCGTTGTAATTGGTGCAATGTCCGCTGGGCTGCTCGCAGGTTGCGGGGGAGAGAAAGCGCCTGCTGCAGGGGAAGGTAAACTTCCCATTTCCATCTCTTTAATGCAGGTAGGTGATATACCCGCCAAGGAGAACGGGATTGAACAGAAGATTGAGGAATATACGAATACGGATGTCAATGTACAGTGGATTCCGCAGTCTGCTTTTGATGATAAAGTGAACGTTATGGTTGCTTCAGGTGAGATGCCTACCATTATGCGTGTAAATTACGTACCGACAACGTTTAATGCCGCCAAAACGGGACTGTTCTGGGAACTGGGGCCTTACCTGAAGGATTATAAGAACCTGTCTGCCCAATCCGAGGCTTATTTTAACAATATCAAGATTGAAGGTAAGGTCTACGGTATTCCGAACTTCCGGGATATTGGACGGACCGCTATCGTATATCGCAAGGACTGGTTTGATACGTTGAAGCTGGATATACCGAAAACGCTGGATGACTGGTATGAAGTGATGCGCTCCATTCGCAAGGATGACCCGGACGGGAATGGTAAGGAGGATACCTACGGTGCACTGCTCTTCAAAAAGTATAATGAGGGTGTCTCTTCCCCACTGACACGGATCGCTGTAAGTATTGGCGGCGTTAACAAATGGGGTGTGGACGATGCTGGGAAATTGACTCCGGAGTTCCTGACCACCGAATATGTGGATACGATGAAGCTCTTCAAGCGACTGTTCAGCGAGGGATTAATTAATAGTGATTTCCCTGCCCTTGACCCTTCCGATGCGGACAAAAAAATGGATTCGGGCCTGGTTGGCATGAAGCTGAATGGTGTGGCCCAGAACGGAAAGTCCTCTCAGCAACGGCTTACGCCTAATGCTCCGGACGGAGAAATTGATGTGGCTCCGTTCCAGGGAACCGATGGTATTCGAATCGCCGGGGAGCCAGGAAACTATGGAATGCTGGTCATCCCGAAGGCGTCCGTAACGGATGAGGAGCAATTGAAGCAGGTTCTCACGTTCCTGGATCAGTTGATGGATGAGGAATTGAGCGCGTTGCAGCTCCGTGGGTTGCTCGATGTTCACTACACCAAGACTGCTGATGGGAAAACCGAACTCAAGGATTTTGACGCTTATCAGCGTGAAGTGAAACCATATCGGGATAATCTGTTAAGCATAGAAGGCTATAACGTTCCTGAACTAGTCGATGTTCCGATTGGCATGAAAGGAACGAAGATGGCGCGTGAGAATGAGCAGTATGCCATCGCCAATCCGGCACTCACCCTGTCTTCGGCGATCTATACTGAGCGTGGTCAGGAGTTGGATCAGATGATCTGGGATGCGCAGACCAAGTATATTATGGGTAAAATCGATGACGCAGGTTGGGAGCAGGAAATCGCGAGCTGGAGAAAAGCTGGTGGTGATCAATTGATCACGGAACTGGAAGCATCCTACAAGGAGTTAAACGGAAAATAAGACTGGATGGAATAAAAAAGGGTTGATCAAATGGAATGATATGGTTTATTCTATGAGTGAGTTCATTTTCCAATATCATAAGAAAGACCACACCCTTAAAGCATAAGGCTATGAATCTGCGGATTCATGGCTTTTTTTTGTTTTTTTAAGCGAATGAAGTAGGTCTATGGAAGGAGTGATGCACGCCTTGAAGTGATGGGGATGGGCGAAAAATAATACCAAAAGCCTAGTTCAACATGGTAGAATATTGATTATTATGGCAAATTTAGGTTTTGGTTGTGAAGAGAAGTAACTAGGTTGACTAAGCAAAGACCCCCCATACTAAGGTACATAGGAGCGTGAGTAGATTGAAGAAGCAGATCGAAGGGCATGAGAAGAAGAAAAAACGGAATGTTTGCATCGTCGGGTTGTTAACGACAGTTGTATTGGCAGGAACACTATTGCCCGTTGGACCCGTACATCTGACCTCAACAGCGATAGCTGCATCTGGAACAAGTGACACGGCCCTTAGCAAGTTCAAAGATATTAAAGGCCACTGGGCCCAAGCGACGATTGCCAAAGCTTATGAAAAGAATTTGATCTCTGGTTACCAAGACGGAACGTTTCGTCCAAATGGCAAAATCACGCGTGGGGAATATGCGACCATACTTGCCCGTGCGACTGGACTAGAGAAGGTAGAGGGGCAGAATCCCTTTGCCGATCTCAAGGGACATTGGTCGGAAGCGGCGGTTAGCCAGCTTGTCGGACAAGGATTCATTAACGCTGGGGATTACGCCAAAGGGTTCAATCCGAATGCGGAGCTGACGCGATACGAGATGATGAAGTGGATTGCTAATGGACTGATGAAGTCCGGGGGCAGTTTCCAGGATGCTTTTAACGATACAAAAAACACGCTACTTCCCACACCAGAAGTGAACCGCGGCACCATTCGTGCCGAGCAGATTCCGTATCTTGCCCTCGTTCGTGGAACAGGCATTGTCGGTGGATTTCAAGATGGCACATTAAAACCAGCGGATTCCACCACTCGTGCAGAAGTGTCAGCCATTTTGCTGCGTTATATGGATGTGGAGGGCACGGATGCCGGGAAGTATAGTGACCTGAATGAGATGAGAGAGGTCGGCACGACGGGTACGAATCTAACGACGATTAGTAATTATAGGTATACTAAAAATTCAGTTAAAGTAAGTGATATATCTAAAGAAGAAACTAATTTGTCTAATAAGTCTGGTGTAGTTACGCTTCATCGATATATCGTCGTGGATGTTACTCAAGGTAAAGCGAAAGGCATCTATGCACCATTATTTATCGGTCCAGAAACACATATTTTCAAAGGTAATTACATGGCTTTTGCAGATATATCTTTTACATCAAAAATTGAGAAATCCAATCTAATCACCTTTAATGGCGGTCTATACAATGGTTTTTTACAGTTTAATCGATTGGACCTTAAGCAAGCATCCAAGAATGGCTTAGTTACTATTCCAGAAAGTTCAAGGGATTTGATAAAAAAAGATGTGAAGAAGAGATTTTGGATTACATCCGTTTTAGATGGTAAAAATGGAGCATATTCCTTCAATCAAAAAAGTGAAAATATACTAAAAATTCAGAATATGTAAGTCAAACTTAATGGTGGTGGAAATATTTTTGTGTGCCCATGTTGAGAAGAAATCCTTAATTTTTATCTCAATGTTTCTTATTTATATGCTATTTTTTGATTTCACATCCTCAATTGAAGCTTCAAGTTCAGATTCGTATGGACCTAAAAAGCAAAAAATATCTAATACTGTACAATCTGAAAAAAGAATGGCGAATCCAGGTGTTTACTGGTATCAACTTGATAATGGTAATTTCAGGGCAGACCATACTTCTGGACCAACTCTCTCGGAGAACCTTAATTCTAATTCATGTTCTAAACCGTACCCAGCTGAGAGGGATATACCTAACGAAGTTGATTTTTCCAGATGGCCAGCTGAACAATGGCCAGAATTCCAATCTCAAAGAATTACACAGCGGATGGTAGAAAACATTCGTATTAAGAGCGTAGATTATCAAACAAGTATGAAGCAGTTGTTCTATACAGGGGTAGGTACTACAGTTATAAGAGAAGGTAGTACTGTCGTAAAGATCATTACCAAAACAGGAGGTTCACACCAGGTAACTGAGTGGAATGATTATGAGAATGGTGGTAGAACAAATCAAGGTTGTCTCAAGCAAATAGTAGCCTATCATACACCAATGGATATCATTTGGGAGGGCGATCTGGTTGAAGAAAAAGAAATCGATGTAACGCCAGATACTACTCTTACCATAGGTCAAACTCAGCAGATGGAAGCCAAGGTGAAGACCAAAAACTATGGCGAAACAGATTATAATGGGGGCATCGACGTTTCCCGCAGGGAAGCGGAGATCAAATGGTTTTCTTCTGACGAGACGATTGCGAGCATTGAACTGAAAACAGGGATGTTAAAAGCTGAAAGTCCGGGCACGGTCAATGTGCGTGCAATCTGGAACAATGGTACATACCTTATCTCGGATACAGCCACCATAACAGTCACGTCTGAGCCAGGACTCGTGGTGAATCTGCCGAATGCCTGCAAAGCCAATACAACACCCCTACAGGCGGAAGCAGTTCTAACCAAACCGGATCGCTCTGTTCATAAACTGACGGCTCATCCCAAATTGACGTGGCAGAGCTCGAATCCGGCTGTGGCAACGATCGGCGCAGATGGCAAAATCACGACGAAAGGGATCGTGGGTAGCACCACTATCCAAGCTCATTTTCTTGATTCTGCTCAGCAACTGGATGAACAAGGGACTCAGGTGCTTGAGGTGAAGGAGTGCACGGATAATGGAGAAGGCGGTAATGGTGGTGATCCGGGGGGCGACCCTGTGAACACTTGCCCTGTAACCATCAGCCCGCCAAGTAGAGGTACGGTTATTGAAGCAGCGGTCATGGACCCGTCTGTTCGAGGTGTGCTGAAGGCAGATGACCGGGGAGCTGAGAAGTTTGATGTCACCCGTGGTATTCCAACTTCAGAAGATCTCTATGCCAATGTGTTGGCTAAGGGATATCTGTTCCAGCATCGTTGGGTCAACATGACCGGAACGGTGACTTATACCGTGAATGTGAAGAAGGTTTATCATAAAACCTGGACGATTCCGGGAAGACCCTCTAGTGGTGAGGGGGATCCGGGAACTCCTCCTGAGCCCAGAGAACTTGATGTTCCTGGTGACAAATCTATGCGAGTAACACGGACATATAGCTATTGGCAGATCGATAACCTGGAGGTATACAAGTTAAATGAGGCCAAGGTATCTAACTATGCGCTAGGCGGTTATGGTGACATCGTGACTCTGACGCCCAATCCATATACACCGCCGATGTTGCAATCGGCCATGGATACAGCGGTTACCAATCATGTGAAACCTGCATCATGCCGAGAAATTGATCTTGGCACCGAAGGGGTTCCGGGTGGTTCAGATGAACCGCCTACGCCAAATGAAACGTCATTGTTTCAATCCAAGGCTGAAGCGGAGGTTAGAGAGAACACCGTTAATAACGATAAGGTAACCTTTAATGGAGTGACGATTATGAACCCTGCTCCGGTGGAGAAAACAGCTCCAAGACCTGGAACGATCCCACAGCCTGGCATCATTGGAGACGATGTTCTGTACCAGAACCGGTTGGCGATTAAGAACACATTGATGAACAAAGCTAATCAACCGACCACGGGTGAGATTACGTATGGATTGCTGCCTGGCAATGTTAACGGTGGGCAGGATCAGAAGTTTCCCATTCTGGGTATCAACTCGGTGACGGTACATACTCCGGTTTTGAACTATGCCTTGGTGTCAGATGATCAGCCGCATAACCAGAAGACCACGCCTGATCCGACCAGGGCTGCACTTATTCTAGAGCGCCCATTCCTAGTAAGGATACCCACATCAGGTCAACATTTGGATGCAGCAAGTTACCCTGGTTATGGAAACCGTGATTATGCAAAATATTTTCGGATCAAACAGGTTCGTTTCCCATTCGATGTTTATAACGCTGCCAAAAGCCAATTTATCCCGGCCCTGACATGGGTGGATATTCCGGTAAATCAGTTGGATACCCCTTTTTATCTCCCGGTGTGGGTAGATGAAGGGAATTACCAGATTGAGTTCCGTAATATCGCCGAAAATGCACCTGCAAACTTTACGGAACAACAGGATGCGAACACAAATCTGACCCATCATGTGGCAGCAGATACTGTTGCTGTGGAGGTCATCGGACGATTGTATGATTTCCACATTACCGATATCTCAGACTACAATTGGGAGAATGTGTTCCGCAAGCGGATGGGCAGCCCAGAACCAACGGGTGTGAGCTATTGGACCGGGGGGAACAGTATAGACGGAGATCCCCGAGGTATCTTGGCTCCCTATGTACTGCCTATTCGTCCCGGCAGTCATCCGGTACAGGGTTTCCGAAATGCAGTGGTGAAGACCGGTTACCATTTCAAGTTTGACCTGAAGACCAAGGGTAATATGTTTGGGAAACAGGATGGTATCCGAATTACGCCAACGTTCTCTTTTGTGAGTAAAGATGGCACCACCCGGCAAGAAGTGGATTTATACTACCATCGAGGACAGGAACGACTCATTCGTATCGGATCTGCACAGGATTTAGAAAAACGCTTTGTTATCCTGAATTCACGTTTAAGGAATGTGCCCGGTACGGAGTTAGGTGATACAGCACGTTATCAATATACCTATGAACTGTCGGAGGAGGAACGCAATCAGGGTACAATGGCGGAGCATATGGTTCGTTTCGTGGATCAGACCTCTCATCAGAAAACGTGGGTAGGCCGTTATGACTGGATGATTCTTCCTTCACAGATCCGTACACTCATTGGCCCCAAAACAGATATACCTTCCGGTGTTAATGTGGATCGGGCAAATGCAGCGATTCAGCGCTGGTATGGCGAATATAGCTTGCCAGCAGATGTATATGCGGTGCCCAAAGGAACCAATCTAGAACTGCTCGCCAGACAAAATCAGTTGGATGAGAAGGCAAAGATATTCCTGAGGGACGGTTACATCGTGGTTAATTTCAATATCGAAACATTGCGCAGTGGCAATACGAATGCACCACACCTGCAATATATTTATGCTCCTTTGATGAATCAATGGCAGATGGAAGGTTTCGATAACAGCCCGGTAGACGGTCGGGGTAGAAGCTGGCCGATGCAAGATGGGGACGTGGTCTTGTACCATGCCGATCAATCCAGCCGCAATGATTTCCAATCCCAGGTACCGCATTAGAGAAACATCGTTTTACTCCTAAAGAAGACAAACGTTATGTGAATCCACATGCGTTTGTCTTCTTTTGCGTGATTTGGATTATGGTTGGTCAACAGAACGGGTATAAAGATAAGGGGCACTCGTTCCATCCATTCATTAATTTTTTCAACGAGAGGGGAACAACATACATGATTGAAGAGGATAAGCACGAACTATTGTTTTCAGAAGATACATACGAAGGAAGAGATCTGGGTGTGACATTAGAAGCACATGCCTGTCTCTTCAAAGTTTGGTCACCGTTAGCTGTTCAGATGGAACTACTTCTGTACCCACCTTTGACAGGTGGGAGCCCGGATGAAGAGCCCAATCAACGTAAACAGCAGGTCTTACCCATGCAAAAGAAAGAACAAGGCATATGGATTCTCGAACTGGAGGGCGATTTAAGTAGCTGCCGTTACATGTACAAGCCTACTTTCAAAGATGGACATACAACGACTGCGGTAGATCCATACGCACGAGCGGTGACCATGAACGGAGAAATGGGTGTAATTGTAAAACTGGAGCAGACGCATCCGATTGGATGGAATGAGGATAATCGCCCGGAATTGATTAGTCCTGTAGATGCAGTCTTATACGAGTTGCATGTGCGTGATTTCTCCATTCACTCATCATCTGGCATAACGAATAAAGGCAAATACATGGCTTTTACCGAGGCAGGCCTGCGCGATTCAAGGGGGAACACGCTGGGGATCGATCATTTGGTTGAACTGGGGATTACCCACGTGCATCTGCTGCCTGTATTTGATTTTGCGACGGTGGATGAATCCAGAGTGGATGGTGATACGTCTGATGCCTCCAACTATAACTGGGGATATGATCCACTTCATTACAATGTTCCGGAAGGTTCCTATGCTTCACGCGCGGATGATCCGGAGACACGAATTCGTGAGTTCAAGTCCATGGTGCTTGCCCTTCATAACAAGGGAATAGGTGTCATTATGGATGTCGTATATAATCATACGTTTGATACGGCAGGCAGCTCGTTTGAAAAACTGGTACCAGGGTACTACTATCGCCAAAATGCCGATGGGACGTATAGCAATGGTTCAGGTACAGGCAATGAGGTGGCTACCGAACGCGCCATGGTACGCAAGTTCATTATCGATTCGGTGCGATACTGGGCAGAGGAGTATCATGTGGATGGTTTTCGATTTGACCTGATGGGCCTGATCGACACCACTACGATGAAACAGCTTGCAGCGGAGTTACACGCAGAAGTATCCCCATCCATATTGCTGTATGGTGAACCATGGGGTGCACTGGATTCACCGCTTGGGCATGATATGACTCTAAAAGGAGCGCAGCGCGGAGCTGGTTTCGCCGTGTTTAACGATAATTTCCGCGGAGTGATCAAGGGAGACAGCGATGGCATGGGGACGGGATTTGCGACGGGCGCGGACGGGAAAGAAGACGAATTGTGGACTGGCGTCCGGGGAGCCATTCAGGATTTTACGGATGGTCCATCCGAGACGATTAACTATGTAACGGTGCATGATAATCTCAACCTGTGGGACAAAGTCGCACGTACCCAAGGACTCCACGATACGCTGAATTTCCTCACCTATGACGAGGATGGAAGTATCTGTGGATGCGAATGTGTGGAAGAGGCAGTAGAGAAGGCCAAGCCTTACCTGCAGATTGATCCGGATCACATGCTGGAGAATGAGACGGTTAGGCGTTGTCTGCTTGCCAATGGTATCGTGCTAACCTCCCAGGGTGTCCCCCTGATCGCGGCTGGAGATGAGCTGCTTCGCAGCAAATATGGGGATGCCAACAGCCACCAGAGTGGAGACGTAGTAAACGCCATTCATTGGGAGCAAAAGCGACAGTTCAAGCCGGTGTTTGACTATTATCGTGGGCTGATCCGTCTTCGTCGAGAGCATCCGGCTTTTCGGCTTCGTACACGGGAAGAGATCGAGAAGCATGTTCGTCTAATCGAAAAAGGTAATGGACTGCTGGCGTATGAACTGGAAGGCACGGCTGTCAGCGATTCATGGGATCGGATTATCGTGATCTATAACGCGGCAAAAGAAACCCGTACAGTCTCTGTTCCCACAGGGACATGGAATGTGGTTGTAGAAAAAGGACAAGCAGGCATCGAGGTGATACGTACCGTACAGGATGGACAGGTGACTGTGAATGCTTTATCTATAACGGTGATGTATTCGTATTCCTGATCGCCACAATGGTTGCCAAGAAATGAGGTGTGCCCGCAATAGGAAGAGTGCTCACAAGGACACGTCCAAGATGTCCCATAAATTGGGTGCAAAATAAAAAACGAATCCCCTTCCAAACGGAAAGGGGATTTTGTGTCGAGTTAAAGAGAAGTGTCTCAGTCGCAGGAGGACTTCGTCCTGCTCGATCTTTATTAAACGTCCGTCATTTTAGTGCGCAGTTTAAGTATAGTTTTCGTTCAAAGCACGTTCAATCTGCAATTATTCTTATCTTTTTCGAACTTTTTTTGTCGGGACAGGTACAAATGCTGTCAATCTATGGCGCTTGTTTACATATCTATATTTTGAAAGCGATTGCTAATTGAATACTCGAATCGAACCGATATGTTAGTACAGACAACCCCGGGTTGACAAACAACGTCCCACTCCGTAACATCGGGACAACACGAAATTAATGGATATAAAGGCGGTGGGAACGATGCCGGAATGGACTTCTTTTCGTTACGATGGCAACGATCTTGGCTTAACATATACTCGTGCAGCAAGTACTTTTAAATTGTGGGCACCTACGGCACAACAGGTTTATATATTGGTTTTTGAGGATGAAGGTCATTACAACGATAGTGGCAAAGTACAAGATCATGAAGGTGGACAGGAACATATTCTGACGCGCGATGCGGATGGAATATGGAGTCTGGAGCTTAACGGCGATTGGGCAGAACATTTTTATATGTACCGAATCATCCATGATGATCAGCGGATTGAAGTGGTTGCTGATCCGTATGCCAGAGCGGTAACAGCTAATGGGCAACGAACAGCCATTATCGATCTTGAGAGTACCAATCCGGTCGATTGGGACCTGGATGTCAAACCTGCTTTTCTGCGTCCTGTCGATGCCGTGTTATATGAGTTGCATATCCGTGATTTTTCCTCGGACCCCCATGCAGATATTCCGTATAAGGGAAAATATCTGGCATTCACGGCATCCGGATTGACAGATCGAGCCGGCAATAGCATTGGGATAGACCATCTTGCCGAATTGGGCGTCACCCATGTGCATCTTATGCCTGTAGCGGATTATCAGACGGTCAACGAACTCGCTACGGCAGATGTGGGTTCAAATGTCAGAGCACCATACAACTGGGGATATGATCCTCAGCATTACAACGTTCCCGAAGGTTCGTATGCGACAGATCCACGTGACCCGGCAGTTCGCATCCGAGAGTTCAAGTCTCTCGTTCAATCACTGCACAGACAAGGCATTCGCGTTGTACTTGATGTAGTCTATAACCATACGTATAGCGTGGAAGAGGGACCTTTTGAACGAATTGTACCAGGCTATTATTACCGTTATCGGGAGGATGGCACCCTCAGTAATGGTTCTGGTGTAGGCAATGAATTGGCGACAGAACGTCCCATGGTGCGAAAATATATTTTGGATTCTCTCCGATATTGGGCAGAAGAATATCATGTGGACGGATTTCGATTTGACCTCATGGCCCTGATTGATACGGAAACGATGAATGAATTAACGCGCGAATTGCGGGAACAGATCGATCCGGCGTTTCTGATCTATGGGGAACCCTGGACGGGTGGATACTCACCATTGGACCGCAAAACGTTAAAAGGAACCCAGCGAGGTCAGGGATTTGCCGTATTTAATGATCATTTTCGCAGTGCAATCAAGGGCGATAGTGATGGCAGTGGCAGAGGATTTGTCACGGGTGCCGGAGGGCAGGAATATGAGCTTATTAGGGGTTTAGCAGGAGCGCTGGATGATTTTACATCTTCACCTGTGGAAACCGTCAATTATGTAACTGCCCATGACAATCTCAATTTATGGGATAAAATAGCGACAACAATGAACCTTAGGCATGAATTAGGTTTTCCCGTATGGAAGGACGGACAGCCCGTGGGGGGCGGAAGTGCGGAGTCTGCTGTCAAAGCAGCAGATCCGTATCGATATGTCGATACGGATGATGTAATGGACCATGAGATGGTTCGTCGCTCGTTGCTGTCTTCGGGCATTCTGCTTACCTCTCAGGGCATTCCGTTTCTCCATGCAGGGGATGAGATGCTCCGTTCCAAAGCCGGTGATCATAACAGTTATCGGAGCGGGGATGCGGTGAATACGATCGCGTGGGCCAATAAATCGCGGTTCAGACCGGTATTTGACTACTACCGTGGTCTTATTCATCTACGGCGTACACATCCCGCTTTTCGTATGATTGATGCTGATCAGGTACGGAATCACCTTCGTGTGATTCGTGGCGACGGCAATGTGGTTGCTTTTATTCTTCAGGATGGTGCAAATCAGGATACCTGGAATCAGATTATGGTCATTTATAACGGAACGGAACATCAGCAGCATGTGGATCTGGGGGAAGGTGACTGGCATGTCGTGGTCAATGATCATCAGGCAGGTACAGATCTGATCGAAACCGTTCGTGGCACTGTTCAGGTAGAACGGTGGTCATTAATGGTTTTGTATGACATAGAGCATGCTGGAGGCACTGAACCTGCCACCCTGGAGATTAGTTTTCCGCGTCAGGTATACAGTCCGAAGGAGACGACTCAACTGCGAGCAATTGTAAGGGACAGCATCGGCAATGTGGTAGAGAACGCCCCAGTTACGTGGACTTCTTCTGAGTCGGATATTATTCGGATAGAACCTGATGGAACAATCGAAGCGCTGGAATGTGGGGAAGCCTCCATTATGGTCCATTGTGGTGACTTAACGGCAACTTGTATGTTACAGGTGGATTATCGGCATGCGGAGCGAATCGAAATTGTGGGCGAACCGGTCATGTACATGACTCGAATCAGTCGCTTCCGTGCATTGGTGCTTGATCAATTCGGTCAGCCGCTTCAGGATTCAAATATCCGTTGGAGCTCCTCTCATCCGGAACTGGCCGCAGTGAGTGCAGCGGGGATCGTACGCGCAATGACACCTGGAGCAACCCATATTATTGCTGAAGCTGGAGGAATCCGGGCAACGCTTGGCGTAACGATTCATAAACAGATTTCCCGAACGGTAACGCTCCGATACGAGCGGGAAGACCAGCATTATGAAGGTTGGGATGTCTGGGTATGGGGCACCGGTATGGAAGACGGAGCGGTACGACTGGAACAAATCGGCAATGCTGCTGAAGCCCGTTTCCGCGTAGCTCCAGGTCTGCACCACTTGGGATTGATCATTCGATTGAACGAATGGGAGGCCAAAGATACATGCGGAGATCGTTACGTCGATATCGTACCTGAAGATGGAGATGTTCACATTACGGTCCGAAGTGGGTCAGATGAGATACAGATCATTCGCGAAAGCGATAAAGCAGATGATCGTAATAGTGCATAATTTTCTTTTTAATAACATCATCAGGTATTTCGTCAAAACCCTTGATAAACCAGCAGTTGGAAGAGATTCCGACTGCTTTTTTAGTCTGATTATACGTAGCATAGCTTGCCAAAAAATAAAGAAATGTCCTGTTTCGTGTTTGAGATCCTCTATCATTGGGGTAAATATAGATATGGCCCACGATTCGGCCAAAGAAAAAAAGACCATTATGGTCTACCAGAGAAGCCTTAGCGCTTTCCAACAAATATAATGTAGTGATCCCTTGAAGGAGGATGTTCAATCATGAAATCCAACGGAAAAATGGCTCAACTTACAGCAACGCCAAGAACTGAAAAGAAAGGTGCAGCACTGCGCCTGTTAAGACAAGGTGGACGAGTTCCCGCTGTCGTATACGGCCCGGGACAAGAAGGTGCCTCCATACATGTAGATGAAAAAGAAATGCTGAAAGTGGCACGCACAGGCCGCTCCGAAATGTTCAACCTGAATGTTGAGGGTGGTAAAACGGTTCCGGTGCTGATCAAAGATCAGCAAGAGCGTAACGGACGTTTGTTGCATGTAGACTTTCTGCAAATTTCCAAGAACAAGCCGATCAGCGTAAGTGTATCGATCGACTTCCAGGGTACAGCAGCCGGTTCGAAAGCTGGCGGTGTATTCCAGACACAAGAAACACAATTGGAAGTAGAAGGATTGCCTGCGGATCTGCCAACTTCCATTGAGGTTGATGTGAGCGGATTGGACATTGGTGATCGCTTGACTGCTGCGGATATCAAACTGGATAAAGGTTTGACACTCGTAACATCACCTGAATCCATCATCGCGTCCGTCATGCCGCCACAAGCGGCTGAGGAAGAGCCAACAGCTTCTGCTGAGGAAGCTGAACCAGCAGCTGAAGAAAAAGCTACCGAAGAATAAACCAAGCTCAGGGATCTCACCAGATCCATTGCTTAACCAAAGCCCAGTCCTAGTGACTGGGCTTTTTTAATGTCCAGAACAAGAGGTTTCGAAGGTCGCATGAAAAATGAGAATGTACTACAATACATGTTAAAGGATAAGAAAGTGGGTTTATTTCAATGTTTGATCCAACGGTGTATGACAATCTGAAAGTCGGGTTTGAGAATCATCTCTATGATATGGATAACCTGGATGAGCGTATTCAGATTACGGGGCGTAAAGATCGGCTGGAGATGGCGGTAATGTCCAGAGAGTTCATGTTACAATTCTGTCTCAGGGATCGCTTGGAAGTAACAGGCGAGGTCGTACTCAGCAGTTCCCTTGAGGAGCTTGCAGCTGAGATTCTGGAGACGCCTGGTGCACATCCGGGTTGCCGTCTGGAACTTCGGTTTGGCATGATTGTGAAGGAGCCTGAGACGCAGTGTCCGGCTATTCGTTCGATATTGCAGCAGAGCTGGCCTGAGCAGAGGGTGTGCCAGAACATCCTATATATCTTTGATGAACAGCCTAGTACGTATAACGTCACGGCTCACGTATATTTTGACCGCAGTGTGAATGAGGACCAGATGGGAGATATTCCTGAACTTTGTGAGCATATGGTGAATGTGATGGATCAATTATTACAGTTGCATAACAAGTAATTTCGAATTAAGCCTTGTCTCTTTGTAGAGATCAGGGCTTTTTTTGTATTATTTTTAGAAAATTGTATAGGCTTTCAGGCTTAGGTATAAGGCCTTTTGGGTTAATGTTTTACGCAAGCAAGTAAGAGAATGTATATTAAAAGGGGGTAAGAGTGCAATTGAACTATATACAAACGGTGAAAGTGCGAAAATAATATTGGGACTAAAGATTTAGTTCTGTACTAAAGGAACTAGTTTTCCTTGCCGATAAAATATCGAAGGGGAGAAACTACATGACAGAGAAATTAATTCGTCTGCTGCGTATACTTCAGGCTATACAAGCAAATCCCGGAATTTCCGCCAAGGAGTTGGCGGTGAAATGCGGTACAACTGTACGCACGATATATCGTGATCTCCGGATTTTGGACAGGGTCGCCCCGATTATGAACGAAGGATACGGCAAAGGATACCGATTTATTGGTGAGTTTGCGATGTATCCGTTAGACTTTACTGAACAGGAAGCGATGGTCTTCTCCATGCTTCCATCCGTAGTTGATACTTCCAAGTTGCCTGCTGAATTTGATTCAGCTTTTGACAAGGTCATGTCGGCTCATACCAAATTAAAATCAAGAAACAGTGACATTGTAGAGAATATTGCGGGAATTATTCGAATGGGCACGCCAGCTTATCGTGAGGAAGGAAAAGATCCCAATTTGCTGATTCCTATCATTGAAGCGATCCTAAGCCAGCAAACGATTCGAACTCAATATCATACGCTGACAAGAAATGAGATCACAGTCCGGGATATCGATCCCTATTATCTCATTCCACGTGATCAACGTTTTTATTTGATTGGATACTGTCATTTGCTGCAAAAGGTTCGATTGTTTCGAATTAGCCGCTTTCTGGATGTGACAAGAACACATGCCGCATTCGACAAGGGTGATTTCAACATAACGCAGTACATGAAGAACACATGGTCTATTGACCGTGGCGACGAG
The DNA here is from genome assembly GCF_037976905.1 of Paenibacillus sp. FSL K6-1318. Lineage (NCBI taxonomy): Bacteria > Bacillati > Bacillota > Bacilli > Caryophanales > Paenibacillaceae > Paenibacillus > Paenibacillus sp. FSL K6-1318. Next base: position 5,108,591 of record NZ_CP150270.1, on the reverse strand, counting down.
AATATCCATTTCAAGGTAAGATTCTCTGAGAAAATAGCCCCCTACATAAAAGAAGAAGAAATGTTTGTTCGCCCGCGAATGACGGATATGTCGGATGGGGGATTGTTATTTGAAGTGACACTGAATAGCAGCCGAGAATTTTTGAAATGGTTATATCAATTCGGACCCGAGGCAGAGGTACTTGAACCTCGTGAGTTTCGTAGAGAGATACGCAGACAACTTGTGGAGTGGTTGGAGCATTATGACAACGAAGTATCTTTGTGAAATTTTCATATTGGAGAAATACAGGAAAAGGAGCAGGTGATATGAGCACCAAATTATTCGCAGCTATGTATGGGATGGACCATTTCCATGGAGTGCAAGCTTTACATGTGGGGGACACCGTGTATCTCGTCAAAGATCCAGATAATCGTTTGGACCATCAAGCGATTAAGGTTGTTATTCCCCCGATTGGAGCTGTAGGTTATATCGTTAATGATCCGCTTGTCGTACCGCATGGTTGTTGGACCGGGACGGCATTCTATGATGTTTTTCATCAACTAACGTGTGCCAAAGTGCGCTTCATGATGAGAGACATGGTTATTATGGAGTTAATTGAGATGAGTCAGATTCCTGTTCCGCAAATGGACTCTTTTATTACCGGATGGCAATCTCGCGAAAAAGCTTAATCATCCTAAAGAGTGTCTTTCTAATGGATCAAAAAATGTAAAACGGAAGGAGGCTCATTCTCGGATGAGCCTGGTATAGGTGGCTTCCAGATGTATGGCTGTTCTAGCCCAACTAAAATGTGCCATTGCGCTATCTCGGCCAGCCTTCCCTAACAATTCGGCAGAGGCCGGATTGCTTGCAAGTTTGTTCAGGCAAGAAGCGAAACGTTGGGGACGTTTATAAGAGGTGACAAGGTATCCATTGCTACCTGATTCAATAATTTCACGAATACCTCCGTTATCAGAAGCAATGACGGGTAATCCTGAAGCCATCGCTTCAACATTAACCAGACCAAAGGCTTCATGTTCTTGAGACGGACAGACCAGACAATCGACTGCCCTGTACAACTGGTCGATATATTCATGGTTTATCTGACCGCGGAAGGATATATGAACGTTTTGTTTTCGAGCAAGCTCGCGAAGTCTGCGAACATAATACGGAGGGCCTTTGCCTGCAACAACCAGTTGAACAGGCATCTCTTGTTGAAGAAGGGCAATGGCACGTATTAATACATCTACACCTTTGCCAGGAATGAGCCGGCCGACATACAAAATAGAGAATGGTTTAGTTATTCCAAATTGTGTACGCAGGCGAAGCTGTTCTTCACTGGACTCAGCAGGCCTGAAGCGGCTTAAATCTGCACCTAGTGGAACAACACTCATTCGGCGTTTTACAAGCGGAAATCGGCGACCTAGCCTTTGTCTCAAGGATTGACTGTTAACGGCAATCCAATCGGCTTTTTTCATCAATGCGAGTCTCGCAGGTCCAGGTTGCGCGAACGTTAACGAGTGGAGGTAGAGTACAACCGGGGTGCGAGGGAAAGCGCGTTTTATGGCAGCCATGCTGCGGGGCCTGTTATCCACTTGAATCACATCATAAGACTGCTTGGATAACAAACGTATTGCTGCTTTGGTGTACCCAACAGGACTTGATGCAGGGACACGCTGAATGGTGATACCGTCGATTAGCTCCGTGGTGGCGAGACCTGCCATTTGACGACTTATGATGGTCACCTGATGACGATGTGCAAGTTCGCGAGCAATCCCCAGGATGCATATTTCCACTGATCCGTTTCCGGGCAAAGGCAATTTCTCGGGTGCAACCATAGCTATTTTCATTAACAGGCTCCTCCTTGTCCGACATCGGTCACAATCTTCGTCATATATCCTATGAGCAGCAGAAGCATTTGGCTCCTGCGAACAGGCCGGTGAACCACCCATATGAGCGTGCAGGAATAATCTGCTGTATGGATTGAAGCGGAGATATTCGGCTTTTGTGATATACTGTACGGGAACTATTGAGTTCGTTACATGTATAGAAGCAGGAGGAAAATGATGTTACATTCTATGCTGGGGCGTTTCCGGCTAATGTTGTGGTTGCAGGGCATTTCGTACGTATTGTTGCTGTTTGTTGCTTTTCCATTGAGAGATGCCGGGATTATGCCGCAGGCTGTCACATGGTTTGGAAATTTATATGGTTTTTTGTTTTTAATGTACTTGTTATTTATGGTGAGTTTGTATACTTCACAGAAGTGGCGTCTGCGCCGTCCAATTGCTCTATTCTTCGTTTCCTTTATTCCGCTGGGGAACATGATCTACGATCTTGTTGTATTTCGTAAGTTATACCGTCAACTAAATAAAGCTTGACTTTATTTAACGTTATGAAATATTATGGGTATAGGTTAAACAACCTGTTTCAACTAAAACTACATATTCCTGTTAAAGGGGAGTAGCTTTTACAGTAAAGTCGTCAATTCGGGATCATATCCCCGGCTTTATTGGCAGCAATTTTGTTGTTAGCGAGACCTTTACCAAGTTTTCATGCTCGGTAAAGGTCTCTTTTTGTGGATATAAAAGGACCTTACCAGCGATGGTAAAGGTCCTTTTTTTTGTACATCATAAGGATATTAAGGAGGAGTCAATGTTGGAAGTTTCATTATTATTGGAATATGGGTGGGTGCTTGCCGTCTTAGTAGTTCTTGAAGGACTACTTGCAGCAGATAATGCATTGGTACTCGCAATTATGGTTAAACACTTACCTGAAGATAAGCGCAAAAAAGCGTTGTTCTATGGTCTGATGGGTGCATTTGTTTTCCGTTTAGGTTCGTTGTTCCTGATCTCTTTCCTCGTCGATGTATGGCAAGTACAAGCGATCGGTGCCCTGTATCTCCTGTATATCTCGATTAACCACATCGTTAAAAAGATACTGGGTAGTCGAAATAAGACAGATGAAGCAGCTGATTCAACGCCTAAGAAACCGAAAAAACAATCCGGTTTCTGGATGACCGTTTTCAAGGTCGAAGTAGCAGATATCGCATTTGCAGTCGATTCCATTTTGGCTGCCGTTGCTTTGGCCGTGGCGTTGCCACCAAGTGGATTGCCTCCAATTGGCGGACTTGACGGTGGACAGTTTATCGTTATCTTCCTCGGTGGATTCATCGGGCTTGTGATCATGCGTTTTGCAGCCACATACTTTGTGAAATTGCTTCATTCCCGTCCAGGGCTTGAAGTTGCGGCTTTTGTCATCGTAGGTTGGGTAGGGGTTAAGCTGGCAGTTATTACACTCGCACACCCTTCATTGGGTGTTCTGGATGAGCATTTCCCGGAAAATAAAATTTGGAAATTCGGATTCTATATTGTACTGATCACCATTGCGGTATGTGGTTGGTTCCTGTCTTCCAAAGCTCCTGAAAAAGAAGACGAGAATCCGGTTGAAGAGTTGGAAAAACAAGCAGGTCTGTAATAATCATGTTACGCTAACAACATCATTATTATTAGAGAAACAGGAGGCTGTCCTAGGACAGTCTCCTGTTTTTGTTTACATATGTGATCTGCACCATGGACCAATTTCCAAGAAAAGGGTTGACACATGAAATCGAGTCCCCTTAATATAAGACTAACATTAACGAAGGGAGGCCGAGAGACATGATGCTTGGTTATGATTTGAATCAAACAGGGCGCAACTTAGACACAACTGCATATCCGGCTCATCGTCTCATTGGCCTCATACGGTCGACATAGGGGATAGGCATATCGTTTAGCAGCTTATAATCGATATGCATTCTTCGCTTATATTATAGCAATGGATGACAGGCACACAGCATGTTCATGCTGTTCTGTTCTCCGTTATTGTCATTAGTAGAAGTCATGGGCGATTAGCCTATGGCTTTTTTTATTTTTATTTTACAGATGAATCAGCAAACCGAATTTGCTGAACGTACAGGAAGGAATAATACACTTTTATGAATACAGAATTTAATTTATTTACCAATCCAAACGAATTCGCAGGTGCTTATCGGCACGAAGTGAAATTGCCTGCAGGCGACCTAACCGTATATGCGGCGCAACAGCTCTTCTCCTCGCTCGATTACAAGGTGTTCGAGATGGCGAACAATAATCTGCAGATTCCGGGAATTTCTTATATGAGTTACACACCAGACGTGCATGTCGGTGTAGGTACATGCATTGGAACGACAGCCGTGTGGGATGCACAGAGCGGCTACGTATCTCCCTCCATTGTGGGCAGTGACATTGGCTGTGGCATGCGAGTGCATATGACGAACCTGCATAAGGACGAATTGAAAGACATCAAGCTCCGCCGCAAACTCGTCAAGGCCATTGAGAAAGTATTGCCGATGGAGGCGAACCAGCGAGGTCATTACTCGGATATCAGACTGGAGCATATCGTTCGTAAAGGGCTACATGGTTTACCCAAAAAGTATATTCCGGACAGCTACACACCGAAAAAATCAACCTCGATGACACATGTGGAAAGCAGCAAGTTCAGTTACGATGAGGATGTGTTAAATCACGTTCCTGATATGACGTGGCATCGTTCGCATCGTCAGCTCGGTACACTGGGTGGAGGGAATCATTTTGCCGAGATCCAGGCGATTGAGATCGCTGAAGAGAATCGTGAAATCGCCGAAGCTTGGGGATTGTACGATGGACAGGTCGTGGTTATGATCCATTCCGGCTCTCGTGCATGGGGTGGTTATGTCAGTCAGATGAGTTCGTCAGCAATTGCCAAAGTCATGCAGCGGCTTAACCTGGGTACTTCCGATCCGAGACTGGTCTTTGCTCCACTGGAGCATGCGGAAGGTCGTCATTATGTAAACATGATGTATTCTGCATTGAATTACGCTGTTGTCAATCGTCACCTGATTGCGTATGCTATTCGCGAAGCATTCCGGGATGTGTTTGGCTCCAAATGTGAATTCCGTACATTATACGACTTGATGCACAACTATGCCTGGGAGGAATCCCACGCAGACCAAGGTTCCGTTTTTGTGCATCGTAAAGGTGCGACACGTGCGTTGCCGGCAGGTCACCCGGACAATCCAAAGCCATATCTGGCAACAGGACATCCGGCGCTTATTCCCGGTTCCATGGGAACTGCTTCATATATCATGGTGGGTCAGCCACAGGGTGCTGATAATTATTATTCAATATGTCATGGTGCAGGTCGGATCCGTTCGCGGACAGCAACGAAACGATTGGTTTCCGTGGAAGATTTTGCTTCGGCACTAGGCGTGGGTACAGAAGATGAGATCGTGGTAAACCAACGCTCACTTGAATCCATTATCGATGAATCACCTCAGGCTTATAAAAATGTAGATGAAATTATAGACAGTGTTACCGGCGCAGGCCTGGCTCAGGTTGTAGCCAAATGCAAACCGCTTGTAGCGGTAAAGGGAGCGAAATAATGACAATAAACGAAAAACAAACGGATCCAACGCAGGCGATCTATACCTATGATGAACAACATGATACCCGAATTCGAGTGGAAGGGTACGCCATCTATTCAAGGCTGATCCGTGGAATTAGTGAGGCGCTCCATCAGCGCTATGGGGTTGAATACAAGCTTTATGCGAGTTCTGACCCGAACAATGAATACTGGGAGTTACTCCGGGAAGATTTGCAAAATGGCAGTGACGAAGTGGAATTGGTAGCCCGCATATTCGAGGATCTGGAGCTTCAGACCTTGCATTACGACGACGATGGCGATGTGCCGACTTATGGTGTGCATTACTCCATTCGCAACAACGTATTTGCCTATCCGAAATGGGGCGTAGCACTTGTGCGGGTTCCATTTTTCCGGGAAAACGGGATCTACAGTGAAGACTTTGTCTTTGCCATCGGTGATGAGGAAATGAAGCAATTTCTGGGTAGTGTCCGAGAGCGGGAACGTCAGCAAAATATGAAAAAAGTGACGGTATACACCGATGCCCGAAATGGCAGCGATCGTCATGTCGAATCCATTACTCGTTCCGTGGGAAGAGAGGATGTTGTTCTTTCGGCACAGATCAAGCAGGATATCTTCCGTTCGCTGGATCAGTTCTTTGAAGCGGATCGTTCATTCTACAGAGATTACGATATCCCGTACAAACGAGGCATTTTATTGTATGGGCATCCGGGAAACGGCAAGACCACATTGGTGAAATCCATTGCTGGAAGTATTCCGGGACCGGCTGCGTATTGGCAGATTACGGAGTATACCAACAGTGAATCGGTGCGTGAAGTGTTCGAGGCTGCCAAACGGCTGGCACCGATGGTGTTGATCATTGAGGACATCGATTCGATGCCGGATGAAGTCCGTTCCTTTTTCCTGAATACACTGGATGGAGCTACGTCAAAAGAAGGCATTTTCCTGATCGGTACAACGAATTATCCGGAGAAAATAGATCCGGGCCTCATGAACCGTGCTGGACGGTTCGACCGGGCTTATGAAATTCCGCTGCCGGATGAAGCATTGCGCCTGCAATATTTGCGGCAACGGGGCTTCACCGTATTTGCTGGTGAAGAAGGTACAGTTGAAGCTGCTCGTCTGACCGACACGTTCTCTCTTGCGCAGCTGGGTGAATTGTATGTCAGCGCTGCGCTGGAATGGCATCAGAATGGACAGACAGACATTGTGAAAGTCATTCAGTCAATGCGTGGCGAGCTGGACAAGAGTCATAAACATACTTGGCTGGCGCAGCCGGGTAAGGGACGTGCAGGATTTTATTGATCACCCCTAACCAATCCATTTGATAATATGACGCAATCTTATAAATAATCCTACCTCAATTGGTGATACTAACCTTGTCTGCTGTAACATACAATGACTTTCGGGAGGTACATAACGCAGCCCTGAGCTGGTGAGATGCCGGAAAGTGACGCGATCTGTTTCCATACTGGGCTATGGCCTGTTTTGCAGAGAAGGATGCATTGGAACAAAAGGTAATATGCAAAAATTTTTATGCCAATTGTTTAAATGCTTCTGTAGCGGTTAATAGTAGACAGACAACAACAAAAACTTTAATTAGAGGTGAATGATATGGGTTGGTTATGGTCATTAATTATCGGTGGTATCATTGGTTGGTTAGCAGGTTTGATCGTTGGTCGTGACATTCCAGGTGGTGTTATTGGTAACATCATTGCTGGTTTCATCGGTGGATGGTTAGGTGGAGTAATCTTGGGCGATATGGGTCCTGAGATGGGCGGATTCCACATTGTACCTGCATTGATTGGTGCGATTGTTCTTGTAGCAATCGTAAGCTTGATCTTCCGTTCAATGGGTCGTAGTCGAGGGTAACTGATTCAAGATAACTTCTTGAATTAGTTGTCAGCTAAATGCATTACCAATGAAGAGGTTGATTGAGAGCCATAACCATGGCTTTCAATCAACCTCTTGTTGTTTTAAAATATAAGAAGATACGCGTATTAGCTATCTATGGGTAGTTTAGATAAGAGGGGATGAACGGAATGGAAAAAGCTACATTCGCCGGCGGATGTTTCTGGTGCATGGTTACACCGTTTGAAGAACAACCGGGCATTCATGGTATTGTATCGGGTTATACTGGCGGTCACGTCGAGAATCCAACATATGAGCAGGTCAAAACCGGAGAGACCGGTCATGTCGAAGTGGTTGAGATTACATTTGATCCGGATGTATTCCCTTATGAACGACTGCTGGAGCTGTACTGGCCACAGATTGATCCGACGGATGACGGAGGACAGTTCCAGGATCGGGGGACACAATATCGTACTGCGATCTTTGTGCATAATGAACGTCAGCGTGAGCTTGCCGAACAGTCCAAGCAGGAACTGGCAGCCAGCGGACGATTCAATCAACCGATTGTTACGGAAATTCGGGATGCCGTCGTATTCTATTCGGCTGAAGACTATCATCAGGATTACCACAAGAAAAACGAGAAACATTATAAGGAAGACCGGGCATTATCCGGACGGGACGAATTTATAGACGAAAATTGGAAATAGGATAATTTTATCCTACCCATGCAATAAGCCGGGAGAGCTCCTTATGGAACTCTCCCGGCTTATTATTACATCGAGTATTTATTTTGCAGGATTGGACTTCAGTACATATTTGGACAATGTCTCATCGTTCATGGAATAAATGACATCATCCACATAAGTAGAGACACCTTCTAATGAAGGAACGGAAGCACTGGTCGTGTAGATATGCACGTCTTCCAGCGTGAGTGGATCAAGAATATATCCCGTTTTGGCAAAATCAAGCTGGTATTGACCATCCTGCGTCTGATCGACATGCATCAATGCAGGTTGTGCGTCCTTGAACGTACGCTCAGTCACTTTGCCTTTCATCGTGTACAGTTCCAGCTTTTGCCCTGTAAGGACCGTATAGCTGTTGCCAGCCGTCTGGATGTAGGCATCACCAGCAATGGCACGTCCCCAAGCGAGCTTGCCATCGGTGCCAAAGCCCATCAGCCGATTACCGGTGTTCGCGAAATTGGCACGCATAAGGATGGAACCATCGTCCAGAATGGCTAGTGATTCACCGCCGCCATCTCCTAGTGTATTGGCGTTGGCAGGGAATTGGTAGAAGGACAGGCGATTCAGTGTACGATCATAAATCTCCACTTTTGGATTCGCAGCTTGTTGCCAGAAGTTGCCTACCTTGGTTTGTTTGCTGGCGTCCACTACAATTCGACCATGATCAGCCTTAAGCACGGTGCCGTTAATGATCTTTTCGGTAATTAGCTTGCCTTTCTTGTCATATAACGAGATGGCTGAACGAACCGAACCATTCGATTGCACACCCTGACTTGAAGCAACCATCAGCGTATCGTTATCCAGTAGGGATATGCTTGCAGGTGAATTCACCGTTTTGACCCAGTTGGTCTTGCCAGATGTATTGAATGAGTACAATTTTTTGGTTTTGTCCGAGTATTCCATATATACATAGGCTGTACCGTTGCTGGCATATACCGAATCGGAGTAGGTGGTGTAAGGACCACTTTTCTCATGGAATATCGTATTCCACTTCAATTGTCCAGTTGTAGCGTCAAATGCTTGAAGAGAATCCAGTTGCCAGTCCAGCGTTGTTTTGCTGCTTGTTTTGGTCACAGGCTGGGAGGCATGTACATATACAAGGTTTTTGGATGGCACGGCATGGATTCCCTTGATCAGGACATCTTTCTCCGTATTGGCCTCAGATAACATCAGGGAAGATGACGTCCACGCGGGTTTGGGCAGGGATTCAGTGGAGGCAGCGGCGTAACTCGTTGTATTCATGGTGAAGAGGAGCATGCCGCTAAGAATGAGGGCAGCCCATGTTTTGGACTTGTGTTTGGTCAATGTATGCAAGTGATAAACCACCTTTCTTCTTCGGTTCAAAACAGAACCGATTGTTGAATTTTACCATTGATGTCAAGTTGAATTCAACCGAACGTACTGTAACCTTTTATCATTCGTATTGCGTATCATCTTTGTTTGGTGAAGTGTAACGGTTACAGGGATTTCATCTTCTTTCGATGGAGGTGGAAGTCTGATATATTTAGTGCGGTGACAAGCCATATCTGCGTAAGACGTTGGATAGAACATAGGGAATGAACAAGGAGAACAGTTATGAATTGGAGTGAAAATATGACCCTATGGGTCATTGGATGTATCATCGTATTGTTGCTGCTTGCCTGGATTATCCGGCGTGTTATCGGGCGCGGGCAGCGGATTCGAAGTGAAGCCAACCCCCGGAAGATTACGATAAAGGATATCGACAAGATGGAGGATGGTTCGGAGTTTGAATTATATCTCTATCATTTATTTGAAGAACTTGGGTATGACGAGGTTCATAAGACGACGAGCAGCCGGGATTTTGGGGCAGATCTGGTGTTTGTCGATAGACTCGGCAGACGAAGTGTCATACAAGCGAAGCGATATGGTGCGAACCATCCCGTAGGATTGAGTGCAGTGCAGGAGATCTATACCTCGATGCGTTATTATGAAGCTGATCGGTCCATTGTATTGACGTCCGCCCGTTACACCGAAGCCTGTCGGACGCTTGCAGCAGTTAATGGAGTGAAGCTGCTGGACCGGGAAGACCTGATGGAGTTAATCCTGTTATTCAAAGCGAGAAGAGTGGAAGAAGCACTGGAACTGATTGAAGAAGATGATCACGAACCGATCGAGACGTGGCAATCCAGGCGAAAGCGGCAATCCCGCTAGGTTGCCATTGTAGTACTGTGCTCTAACGTAGATTTTTTTAATATAATCGAATTATAACCAATCGCTAGGTCAATACCCGCGACTGGTTATTTTTGATAGGTATTTCGAGCTTCGTTTGTTCATCTGTTGGTTGTAGCATTCTGAATATTTGATTTAACCCCCTTGGTATCGACAATGTTCACCTCAAGGCCGTGACATTTAAAATTGTGGTTAGGATTTTTCCTAACCTCATCTTTTTGAAGTTCATACATAGCTAATTTATAATTTATTTCTTCCATATGTTTCAAACTTTCTTCGATTTTCTTTTGTAATTCAATTTTATGTGTCTTTAACATTTCCTCTCTTTCTAAATAGGTGGAGTTCCCCATCTCATAAGATTCCTTGTATTCTTTAATTTTAGAAAGTGGCATTCCTGTTTCTTTGAGACAAAGAATAAAAGAAATCCAATCGATTTGTTGTTCGGTATAGACTCTATTGCCTTTTTCGTCGCGTGAAATATTCGGTAATATCCCTTGCTCTTCATAAAATCGAAGTGTCTTTGCAGTTATATTATAATTCTCTACTACATGCTTCATTGAAAAAAACATCTGATCGCCTCCATAGTTACAGTTACTGTAACTATTATTCTATCACATATAAGATTATTAAAAGAAAATCGTTTGAAATTACGTATAAATTCTTACTTTACTTCCCCTTAGGTTAACCTGATATTCTTGTGTAGAACTTGTGATTGGGATGGATGAGATAGGGATACCTTCATCTATTCCATGAATAAGCACTTAGAAATCAAAAATAAAGGAGAACGTACAATGAGTAAATTTAATAACTTGTTTGAACCCTTTACATTTAATAAAGGGATTACCTTGAAGAATAGAGTGGTTATGTCTCCGATGACGACATGGTCAAGTAATGATGATTACACGATTTCCGATGAGGAAGTTGCATATTATAAAAAAAGAGTTCATGGTGTAGGTTTAGTTATCACTGGCTGTACTCATGTCCTACCTAATGGTATTGGATTTACACATGAATTCGCCGCATATAATGATTCATTTATCCCTAGTCTAAAAAAATTGGCTGACGCTGCTAAGAGTGGAGGAGCTCCAGCAATTCTTCAATTGTTCCATGCTGGAGATAAAGCGATTGCTGAATTAGTTCCTAATGGCGACGTGGTAAGTCCAAGCGGTGTTGCTCTGACTGAAGCAGTGTCCCCTAGAGAGCTTACCCATGAAGAAATTCTGGAAATTATTCATGCGTTCGGTGAAACTACAAGACGTGCAATTGAAGCTGGTTTTGATGGTGTTGAACTCCATGGAGCTCACGGTTTTTTACTTCAAAGCTTTTTATCTCCATTTTTCAACAAACGTCAAGATCAATGGGGTGGATCACTGGAAAAACGTCTAAGTTTTCCAATAGCTGTTATTCGAGAGGTGAAAAGAGCTATTGAAAAATATTCGACAAAACCTTTTATTTTAGGTTACCGCATTTCCCCAGAAGAACATCAACAAGATGCCCTTAGAATGAAAGATACTTACGCACTGATTGATAAACTGATTGAAGAAAATGTTGATTATGTTCATGGTTCCTTGGTACAAGCCCTTATGTCAAAACCAAAATATAACCAAGATAACAAAAAAACGTATCTTGAGCTGATTGTTGAACATGCCAATAATCGAATTTCAGTCATTGCAGCGGGTTCCTTGGAAAGCCCAGAGGATGTCTCTGAAAGCTTGGAGAGAGGACTTTCGTTAGCAGTAATTGGGCGTGTATTAATCTCTGATCCAGAGTGGATTGAAAAAGTTCAACAAGGGAGAGAATCGGAAATTCAAAACGTGATTAAATCATCCAAAGTTAGTGATCTTTTGTTGCCAGCGAAACTATGGGGTGTCATACAAAATGCAGGTCCATGGTTTAAAGTTGAACAATAAAGAAGATGAAAGATCAAAAAAGGACGCTAGTAATAGCGGCCTTTTTGATTTCAAGAACTGGTATACTGATTTATCCACTTCAACAGAACAGTTTATGTATTTTATGAGGAAATGAATGAAGCTTCACCTTCACTTGTTTAGCTGCACATGATATATTGACTGTATATCAACCAAAGGAGTGTGTAATCCATTATGGCACGTACACAAACACAAAAAGCATTACGCAAAGCAGAGCGGTCAGGTAAGTGGTGCTCGGAACAGAGCCGGAGAGTCAACGGAGATTATGGTGCGTTATCCCAGCATGTACGGCTCATGCCTACAAAGCAGGAAAAATTGCAAAAGGTCAAACACAAGAAGCAGATCATCCAGGATGGTGGTGCTTCTTTTTATTTTGTCCATAAGGACCGGATTGCTGGATAAGTAAGACGATAGAATATTGTACACTAAATGAAGGGAAGAACCTATACATATGACAACAGCGCTGCACATGAATAAAAAGATCGTTCGGCGTTTTTTGCTGCAAACGCAAGCTTTACTGGAACGTTGGCCCGCAGTTTCCTTACCTTCTGGACCCGACCAAGTGATGAGTCTGATCCGCTCCCTTGGCTGCGTGCAGATCGATCCTGTGGCTGCTGTAACCGGAAACCAGCATTTGGTGCTGGGTGCTCGTGACCCGGGTTATACTACTGACAGCTTAAATACACTGCTGAGTGATCAAAAGGTGTTTGAATATTTTGCAAATGCTGCATGTGTCATTCCCATCGAGGATTATGCTCTCTTTGAACCTGTGCGCGCTCGATTAAGGGAGCGTTTGGCTCCGTCTTTGCAAGGTCTGGAGAAAACAGTGCAGCATGTGTTACAGCGTTTGAAGGAAGAAGGACCTTTACCTTCAAGAGCCTTCCGTGCTGTTGAACGGGTAAGTGGGTATTGGGACAGTGCAGATGTGCCGAAGACGAAGGATACAACACTTGCTCTGAATCTACTGTTAGACTCCGCTGTGATTCGTGTGGTGGCGAGGCAAGGGAATGAACGTTATTTTCATATTACCGAATCCGGTTTGCAGCAACAGGAGCTTCCGATGAAAGTAGATATGGATGCGTTTGCCCAGAGACAGGCTCTGCTAGATAAATACATTCATGCTTATCGGGTCGTAGATGCCCGTGATCCCCGTCTGGGTTGGCTAAAATCTACAGCGGCTGAACGTCGAGCCGATATTGCTGCCCGTGTGTCAGATGGGCGAATGATCCCCCTTAAGGTGGAGGACGTGGCGACGCCTTATTATATTTGTGCTGAAGATGAGGATTTACTACTGCATATGGAAAAGGAAGAGCCGCATTATGATCCGTCAGGCCCGGTGCGTTTTCTCCCGCCGCTGGATAACCTGTTATGGAGAAGAGAACGTATTGTCGATTTATTAGATTTTCATTATAAATGGGAGATATACACGCCAGAGGTGAAAAGAACCTACGGTTACTATGCCATGCCTATTCTTCACGGTGATCGGTTAATTGGACGTATGGATCCGCGACTTGATCGCAAAACTGGAGTGCTCACCGTTCGTTTGTTATCGATGGAAGAGACTGCTCCACCTGTGGAGGAATGGATCATGGATTTTCGGGAAGGGCTTCAATTCTTTGCGTCCATGCATGGAGCGCGTTCGATCACCGTGGAGAAGACGATACCGAAAGAGCTGAAAAAGCTGCTTAAATCAATTTGATTAGGGGATAGACGAAGCAGTGTATGGATACAAAATTGGAATGGATGAACGGATATGAAAAGGACAAAAAAGGGGGAGCCAGAGGGCTCCTCCTTTTTTGATTATAAAATCATATCTTTAGCATGACATCCGAAGCTAGTGCTAACAAACCTAAGCTCACGTCCAGACAAAAACATCTTTAGTTCACCAAGTGAGGCATTTCAACGTTGGGATCAACATCTGCTTCATAATCCACACCATCGGTTTCAAAACCAAACAGCTGGAAGAATTCGCGACGGTAACCTTCCAGATCGGACAGATCGTAGATGTTCTCTGTGGTCAACTCATTCCAAAGCTTAGCTACTTCTTCCTGAACGTCAGCTCTCATCTCCCAATCGTCAATGCGAATGCGACCTGCTGCATCGGTTGGAACTTCTCCTCCTGCATACAGGCGATCAGCGAACAGACGTTGTAATTGCTCGATGCAGCCTTCATGCAAGCCTTTTTCTTTCATGACTTTGTACAATGCTGAGATATACAGCGGCACGACTGGAATCGCAGAACTGGATTGAGTCACCAGCGCCTTGGCTACAGTTAAGTACGCACGTCCACCTTTTGCACTTAGACGATCATTCAGCTTGTGTGCAGTCGCTTCCAGATGATTCTTGGCCTGACCGATGGAACCATCACGATAAATGGCATGGGTCAGTTCAGGACCGATGTAGGAGAAAGCGATGGTTGTTGCATCGTCAGCAAGCACGCCGCCTTGTTGCAGGGCATCCATCCACAGTTCCCAATCGTCTCCGCCCATAACGGATACCGTCTGACGAATTTCCTCTTCGTTTGCCGGCTCCAGTGTAACGGAGCTGATTTCGCCTGTGTGGAAGTTTACTGTTTTGTTCGTGTAGGATTGTCCGATAGGCTTCAGCACAGAGTTGAATACTTCACCCGTGTTTGGATCGGTACGACGTGCCGAGGCTACGCTGTATACTACCAGATCCACTTGACCGAGTTCACTGCGAATCAGTTCAACGGCTTTGTCTCTTGTTTCGTTTGCGAATGCATCACCTGTGATGCTGTACGATTTCAGGCCTGCTTCCTCAGCGGCTTTTTCAAATGCGGCGGAGTTGTACCAGCCTGCTGATGCTGTACGTTTCTCTGTGGAGCTGCTTGGGCGATAAATGCCGACCGTATTCGCTCCCGCCCCAAAAGCAGAGACAACGCGTGAAGCCAGTCCGTAACCGGTGGAAGCACCGATGACGAGCACATTACGGGGTCCTTTCAGCTGTGGCTGGGATTTCACATAATCAATCTGTTCCTGCACTTGCGCAGCGCAACCTACAGGGTGGGAAGTAGTACAAATAAAACCACGTGTTCTTGGTTTAATAATCATTTATTTGCATCCTTTCATATTCAGCTCATGTTTCAGCATTTCAATAAAATGCTCGTACACATACCTCCTTATTGTAAAACAATTACCTCGGAAACGGAAACCGTTTCGTTTGATTTCACCCGAAGGGTAGCGTTATATCTCTAATTTTGCGATGATGTGAATAGAAATTCACTCGCTCGTTAGGATAGAAAGGACAGGGAAACCATGCTGAAAGAACGCATTGAACTGCTTAGCAAAAGAAAACAGATCTCCCGTAAAGACCTTGTGGAAGGTCTGGTCACGCAGGCTCATTTTGCAAATATCCTGGCAGATCGTTATCCGCTTCCTGAGGACTTGGCAGAATCCATCGCTGGGCGTCTTGGGGTATCCCCTTCCTATATTGTAAAGGCGGCAGATCAGGACGAGGAAACACTCGAACGGGCAGAGCTCATTTTCGAACAAATGTCAGTTCCGGCGTCGGCGATATCCGAAGATACGGTGCATGCGCTGGCAGACCGCGATGACACGCTGACTGTAGAACTGACGACGGCCTTGATGAAGGCGGTCTATTATCAGCAATTAAACGATGCAACGGCTCATGAATACATACATACGTCTTACCTCAATTTTTACCTGGAGAAATACGGTCGTCCAGACGATATTGATCTGCCGCGTCCGTTAGTTAAGGCGCTCTTGTTCTATAAAATACAATATTACCGCTCCAAAATGGCCTTTGTGGATGTATTAACTCATGCAACCAGGCTCAGTGAGCTGGCGCTTCCTGGCAGTGAATTCTGGCTGTCTGTGCAAAACATCAAGATGGAGGCCTACATTCAGGTCAAACAGTATGAAGAGGCGAAACAGGTATTCGAGCTTACGATGCGTCATGTCTATGATCAGCGGATGTTCCATCGGTTGTCCGGGTTATATGTGGCATATAGTGGCTATTGCTTCGCAATGGGGCTGGTTCAAGAGGCACTTTCGGCATTAACCATGGCGGAGGCAAACCTCGTGTATGCAGGCAATCAGGGAGATCTGGTGACGGCGATTGCCAACAATCGGATTGTTATGTTAACGATGACAGGTGAACTGGATCAGGCACAAGCGGAGATTGAACGATTTGAGTCACTATTGCAGCAGGAAACGGAAGAAACACAGCAGGCCATGCAGCCGCTCATCGGTGTGTATCGATGCGAAGTAGCTTTGGCACGGAAGAACTGGGGCGTGCTTGCACAGAGTGTAGATCAACTTTTGAAATGTGCAACAACACAGGACCAGCAGATGAGCGCAACCTTCTACCAGAGCCATCTGGCTCTTGCACATGGAGATCGCGAGGTTTTCATGGAGCGGGCACTGGCGTGTCTGCCTTATTTCGAATCCGCCCAGCATGTCATGCGGCTTGAACCGTTATATGAGGGAATGGCTGTAGTATCGGAGGATCAGCGGAGATACAAGGAAGCAGCGATGTATTATCGGAAGCTGGTATATTTGTTACGCAAAAAATAGAGCGAGAACCATCTTGTAAAAGCCTGATTATGGCTTAATTACGTGCATTACCAACCTACTTTCCACAAAATATGTCTGAAAATCGTGAAATGAAGATCGGATTAGCAGATCTTTTTTTGCGGAATTAGCATACTTCCTTACCAAAGAAACGATTATCCGGTAATTCAATTACCGGATTTTTCGTTTTTTTTGTATGCCGCCAGAAGGGTATTCAAGGACAAGCCGCGGTGTTTATAATTTAATTATAAATACGTGTTCAAAAAGTCTGGTTTTCAGTACCGAGAAGATGGAATGAAGCTAGAAATGGAGTAGCGGAGCGTAGGAGACCTACGTGAGCAACGGACATTTCGGCTGAATTTCATATTCGATGCTGATGATGCCGCTAGGCATGATTCGTAATCAAAAGTGGACTTTTTGAACAACTTCTAAAAACAAATAAAACAAATGAGGTGCTTGATATGGGATGGTTCGGTAAAAAGAACAAACAGGAAGATGCGATTGCCAAAGCGGATAAAATGATGAATAAAGGACTTACTGGCATGATGATGAAAGGCTTTGTATCGAAGGAACATCGGGAGGCGATCAACCAAAGTCTGGATTCGGCGAAGCAGGCACAGTTGGCGGCGAGTGGTTCTCTGCCTTTAACAGCTACGGCTACGGTGGTGACGATCACCGACACAGGCAAACTGATCAACTTTGATCCGATTGTAGTGCTTGTATTGGATGTGACAGAAACGAATGGCAACCAGTATCAGCGAACATTGGAGACACTGGTATCGAAGATGCAGATTCCACGAGTAGGCGATCGGGTGGGATTAGGTCAGAATCCAGCAAATCCGTCTGAGTTGATTTACATGGGGCTATTGTCTATCTAGAAGGTATTTGGATATAAGACAGTGATATTCTATTTAATAAATGCGCATAACAACGATTAATAGAGATATTAAAAGAAGGATGAAGAGAGGGTGGATCATATGGTAGGTTTCCTGAGATTCATTGGCGTATTAACGGTGTTCGGAGTGGGGTTCTCCCCGTTTCTCGCACAGCAACTGTGGAATGATCCATTTATCATCATGCAGGCATGGTGGTATAAACCGGCGATCTTTGCCGGGTTCGCACTGATTTTTGTTCCTGCGATTTTGAGTAATATTTTCGGCGTGGGTCGAGTGAAGACAGGTTTGCCAGCAGTTGGGGTTATTAAGTCTATTCAACAGACAGGTACGTATATTAATGAACAGCCGGAGGTTCGATTGGGTCTGACGGTGTCGCGTAAGGGGCGTGAGAAATACGATACGGAGATGAAAACTGTCATTCCACTAACATCCATGGCACAGTTCCAACCGGGCAGTTTCATTCCGTTAGTCGTTTCTGTAAAGGATGAGCGCAAGGTGGGCCTTGATCTGAAAGGGCGGTTGTCGCAAGAAGATATGCAGCAATTACTGGATGAGAAGATGGTACAGCAAGGGGTATCACCTGAAATGATGGATATTGCGAGAACAGGTGAAAAAGCGATGGCCAAGATTCTCGATGTCACTCCACTTGGAAGCGGAGGCAGCAATAAGATCAAGCTTCAGCTCAAGCTCAGCATAACAAAGACGAACGGTGAAACCTTCAATGTGACAACGCAAAAAGAAATTTTGTCATCTGCGCTGCCGCAGGTGCAGCAAGGTCATATCATTAACGTCATTTATTCAAGACAAGACCCAACAAAATTGGTGTTGGCATTGAATGTACAGGAGCGACAATTAAGTGACTTATTCTCCTCCTGATGATGTAGACAAAAGGAGATCCTACAGGTCATGTTTATGACGTGTAGGACCTCCTTATTTCATTTGGTATGTACAAAAGGTGCAAGCAACGTAATGCTTTCAGACAATACCAAGGCGCATGCGATAAGAGAATAGTACTTTTCTTGATTCTCCGTCAAATACACGATTAGCCAGCGCTCTAAAGTCGTCGGCAGCTGTTAATAGCTCATCCGCTCCGAGCTTCAACGCCGTTTGTAGGCCGCCTTGGCTCAGGGCAAGATTGACGTAACGATCGGCTGTGAATGTCTCGTGGTGATGAAACACAATTTCCCGAACATATCGGAACAGCCCGGACTGCTGAATCTGCTGCAAATGCCCATCCTTGCTCCATTTATGTGCCTGATTCTCTTGAGGAGCCAGACTGGCTGCTCGTTGATCAGCTTCCGTATTCAGCTGCAGATAGGCCTGTTCAAGCTGCCAGTCTAACATTGGCGGCCAGTCGCAGTCGTAGGCTGCAAATATGCCTCCTGTACGAAGTACACGTGCAAACTCGCGTAGCGTGGGTTGCGGCTCCATCCAGTGAAACGATTGCGAACAGGTCAGCACATCCACACTGCCATCCGGAAGCCCGAGGTCGTGAGACAAGCCAGACACGAACCGGAGGTTATCCGGCTTGCCCGCAGATTCCCACTTGGACTCCGCGACAGATCTCATGTCATCGCTAGGTTCAAAGCCCATGATGCGTTCTGCCTCATTAAGCCAGATCCACGATGATAAGCCGGTGCCACAGCCAACATCTGCGACCATACGCGGTGTGCTGCCAAGATATGTCGTTAGAATATCCACCACTTCAGTGGGAGCAGCTGGCCGATTTTGATCGTATAACGTACCGAAACCTTTGAAACGTTCCACATTGTTGCGTCTAATATCTTGCATGGATAAACCTCCTTCGGTCAGATGGATGACAGAGAGTCAGCTGTGCTCAAAAGTTGTATAGGCCTATATTATATCATTCATTGTCGGGTTGTTTGTTCATGACGTTCTGCAAATGTTCAACAGCTTTGATATGACGCCTGAGCAATTCCTGTCCAACATGAGCAGGCTCGATGACGGTCAGCTCGGAACCAAACGACAGCAGGAAGGAGTAGAGCCATTCCCCAACATTCAGTTCGAGAGAGACACGGAGCCTGCCATCAGGCTCTTTTTTAATGAGGGACGGTTCGAAAAAATCATGTACTCGGTATGCAATAGTGCTGGAGAACAAAAGTGTCAGAGGAGTCAGGGCAGGAGCTATCTCTGATTCAGGGTGGGTTGACCCCGCATGAACAAGGTGATCGTGTTTTCTCGCCAGAAAAGTCAACTGGGTGATCCGTTTCATCTTGAATGTCTCGAATTCTCTCCGGTCGGGATCATCATGGATATATCCTTTGAAGTACCATGTACTGTTTTTGAATATAAGTTTCTGTGGCTCCACGGTCGGAATGCTCTTCTCACCATCCGAATTAATGTAGTGAAACGTAATTAGTTGATTCGTTAATATAGCCTGTTTCACCTGATTGAACAGTTCTCTCTCCTGGAGGGGAATGCTGCCCCATGGCGAGAAATTGAATTCGATCCAATCCAGTTTGTGATCAAACAGGGCGGTTAATCGTTGCAGCATATGGGCACTGTTAAGATGGGGGATCGCACTGACACTATAGAGTCCCATCAAAATTTCGTTCTGGTCTTCTTCCGACAGCAGCGACTTGTCCATGACATAGTTGTCCATGAGATGAATGCCGCCATGCTTGCCGGTCGTCGTATAGACGGGAATACCCGCAGCACTCAGCCGATCGATATCACGGTACACCGTGCGTACAGAAATCTCGAACAAACGGGCGAGTTCGGGTGCAGTGGCTTTCTTTTTCTCCAATAACAAAAGCAACATTCGAAATAGTCGGTTATTTTCCATGCCATGATTATACCATGACAATAGGTGTCAGGGTATGGGTGGTACACTGGTTACATAGTCTTGTTGAGATATGAAGGAGGAACTGATCATGACAATGAAAGAAGGATTTTACTGGGGTGGCGCAACGGCTGCCAATCAATTCGAGGGTGGATGGAACCAAGGTGGCAAGGGGCCGAGCACGTCTGACATGATGACAGGGGGAACCCACACGATTCCACGTCGGATTACGTCTGTATTGGAAGAGGGCACGTATTATCCGAGCCATGAAGCCGTTGATTTTTACGGACATTACAAAGAAGATATTGCGATGATGGCAGAGATGGGCTTCAAAATGTTCCGTATGTCCATCAACTGGTCCCGGATCTATCCGAACGGCTATGATCTGGAGCCAAACGAAGAGGGATTGCAGTTCTACGATAATGTCTTTGCCGAGTTGAAAAAATACAATATTGAGCCGCTCGTAACGATCTCCCATTATGAAACGCCTTTCGGTCTGACACAGAAATATAATGGCTGGGCTTCCCGTGAAGTCATCGACTGTTATATCCGTTATTGTACAACTCTCTTCAACCGTTACAAAGATCAAGTGAAATACTGGCTGACATTCAACGAAATCAACTGTCTGACGATGCCGATGGGTGCTTATATGGCTGCAGGTATTCTGTTTGAAGGCAAAGAGACACTGGTCGACGGAGTGGATGATCCACAGACTCGTTTCCAGGCATTACATCACCAATTTGTTGCAAGTGCTAAAGCGGTAAAACTGGGGCATGAGATCAACCCTGATTTCCAGATCGGCTGCATGGTTGCGTTCATGACTACCTATCCAAACACATGTAACCCGGACGACATGTTGCTTGCACAGAAGAAAGACCAAATCTCCAATATGATCTGCGGTGATGTTCAGGTTCGTGGTGCATACCCTGGATTCGCCAAACGTTTCTTCGCCGAAGAAGGTATCCAGATCGAGATGCAACCGGGAGACGAGCAGACCTTGCGTGAAGGCTGCGTAGACTTCTATTCCTTCAGTTATTACATGTCTCTGGTTGAAAGTGCGGATCAGACGCTGGAAAGAGCAGAAGGTAATCTGCTGGGCGGTATCAAAAATCCATATCTCGAAGCTTCCGACTGGGGTTGGCAGATCGATCCGAAAGGATTGCGTTACACGCTGAATCATCTGTATGATCGTTATCAGATTCCATTGATGGTGGTTGAGAACGGCTTGGGCGCTGTCGATGTGGTCGAGGAAGACGGCTCCATTCAGGATGACTATCGCATTGATTATTTGAAAGGTCACATTGAACAGATGAAAGAAGCCGTAGCTGACGGCGTAGATCTCATTGCCTACACCATGTGGGGATGTATCGACCTGGTTAGCGCATCCACTGGAGAGATGAAGAAGCGTTATGGCTTCATTCATGTCAACAAGGACAATGATGGTAACGGAGACTTGAGCAGAACACCGAAGAAGAGTTTCCACTGGTACAAAAAAGTCATTGAATCCAATGGTGAAGAGCTATAATTTGGTGTGAAAAAAACCAGATCCGCCTGTTTTCTTAAATGGGACAAGCGGTCCATGTGGCTCTGAACGAGTTCAGGACTACAATATATGAATAAAAAATACCCGGCGATCCTTCAGTGAAGGAAAGCCGGGTATTTCTATGTACACACGCTGGTCGCGACTATGCCAGTCTTCTGGACTGCAGTTGGGACATGCGCTCCAAGTGACGCCGGTAAAACCATATGCAGCTGGAGAGCCAACATCCACTTAAAAAGTATCCGCCAACGATATCACTTGGATAATGAACACCCAAATAGATACGACTTATACCAATGGTGAGTATAAAGACGGCACTGGCAATAATCATCAGCACACGTCCGGTGACGGTAGGCACATGTTTCCAGATCAGAAAGGCCAGTCCACCATACAGGCTGAATGCGGCCATGGAATGCCCGCTTGGGAAGCTATAACCGCTTACTTCAATAATTCGGTTAATAGTAGGTCTGGCACGCTGGAATACCAGTTTGAGCAAAGCATTTAACAGGGTTGAACCTGCAAGCACACAAGCCAGGAAGAGTAGTTCGCGTTTGTGTCGCAGGCAAACGTATAACACAATCATGGCGATGATGGTAATGAAGACCACAGGCATTTCACTGCCGATCCAGGTAAACAGGTGCATGAATTGTGTCATACCAGGGGATTCGAACCCCTGAATCCAGCCTATTAACGTATCATCAAATCGATGAATCTGGTTGTCGCTGATGGACAGGGCGATGCTTATAAAAGCGATCATGCATAACGCCGCAACGAGCAGCGGGAATGAGATGTTCCTTTTCCAGTTGTGCATCAAATGTTGAGTTCCTCCGTGATGGTTGATTTCGTATGTTGTGTCCTTGCGTATGTCGGACATAACGATATTTGTATTGTGCTATAATTTTACAATAAATATAGCAGCAATAAAAATATGTAACCTTAACAACGGTTGTTCAAGCAGAGAATCTAGGAGGGGACGAGCGGAATGAAACGACGGTTGGTGATGTGCATGTTGGTCTTACTGTTGGTTACGTCTGGGTTAGTGCTATTTCCCGGAGAGAAAGTCTATGCTTGCAGCTGTGTCGAGAGTGATGTTCAAGAGAGATTGAAGACCCAGACAACGGTGTTTACGGGAGAAGTGGTGAACAAAGGCCATTCTCAACAATCGAAGCATGATGGCTTGTTAAGAGAGTATACCTTTGATGTAGATACGGCATGGAAGGGAGTCAATGCCAAAAAGATGAAGATCATAGGGAGTGATGGAGGGTCTGAATCCTGTGGCATTCAATTTGAAAAGAATCAGTCTTATCTGATCTTTGCTTATCAAAATGTATTGGATCATAAACTTCATACGAATCTGTGCAGTGGCAATGTTCCTATTGAACAAGCTGGAGATGATCTGAAATTGCTTGGCGCGGGCAAGGTTGTAAGTAAAGAAGATTTTGGAGAGACTAATGATGGGCGAAGTGGGCCTTTCTATCTCATCTTATACGGTGGAGTCATTTTATTCGCAGTGTTGGCAGTCGTGTGGGTCTGGAGACGAAAGAAAAGAATTTGATTGCAGGTAATGAAAATCGAAAGCTGGATTGTATAACATAAGGTTTGTATGATGGAAAAAGAACTTAATCCCCGTACAGAGCGTTAAGAAACATTGACGTTCTATATGGGGATTTTCAGGAGTGGCGTCAAAATTTTATCCATTTGGAGTAGAGATTATCGATCCGATGGAACTAGTTTAACTGCAACATGTATTCATAAGCTGTGACACCGAATACCCGTTTGAAATGTCGGTTCAGATGGGTCAGATCGACAAATCCACAATCAGCAACAGCTGCATATACATCCTTCTGCATTTCAATGGACTGACGGGCACGCTCAACCTTGCAGTTCAAGAAAAACTGGTAGGGGGATATGCCAGCATGTGATTTGAATTCACGGATAAATTGAAACTTGGACATGCCAAATTCGGAACTCAGGTTGTCCAGCTTGAGCACATCTTCGGTGCTGCAAAACATGATTTCCTTTGCTTTGCGGACCAGGTTGTCCTGTGGCAACCAGAGCTTGGTATCCATTTCCTTCTGGGCCAGAAGGTGAACCAGATCGAAGAGTCGGTCGCTGCATTCAGCTTCGTCCTGTCTGTGTTGAACGGCATCGTTCAGCATCAGAATGCTACGTGCAAGTTCAGGTTCATAGACGATGGGAGTTGCGAAACGCAATTCCTTTTTACCTATAATCTCCTCAACCAAATCGGGCTTCAAATAGAGCATCACATAATCAATGCCAGCTTTATCATAGGAGCTTCCATCATGGGACTGTTCACGGTTGAACAGCATGACACCATTTTGGTGAGAAGCCTGATATTGTCCGTCCAAATTGTATTGTTGAATGCCGCGCAGCGTTACGCCAACCGCGTACTCTTCGTGGCAATGCTTTTTATAGGTGAAATCAGTAAAGCTGGCGGATAGTGCCAGCACGTCTTGCGACTTTTTATAGTTAAACCGTTCCATGCAGCACACCTCCCAAGCTTTAGATCAATCCGGATACTATAATGGCTGAGTATAACAAAAAAAGAGCCATGAGAATACTTAGTAATTTTTGGTGACGATTCAGTAGCGTTTTGAAAACCGTGCCAAAAACAACCCAACTGGAATAGGCGAGAAAGCCAATAAAAGTAATGAGAAGCACGAACAGAAACGATGAGAAGGAACTTTGATAAAAGGGTAATACATAACTTGGAATGACAGTGAAGGTAAACAAGACCACCTTTGGATTCACAAATTGCATGATGAAACCGTTCCAGAATCCGGTAACTTGTTTCGGTGCATCCTCAGTGGTACCCATCTTGTAAATCTGGTACGCCAGATACACCATATACAGGCCGCCGACAATCTGCATCACCTTCAGAATTCCGGGTAACACTCCCGCCAGAAGATGATTAAGAAAAGCTGAACCGGTAAGCAGCAGACCAAATGCCAGCGTAGCCCCCCACACATATTGCATCGTTTGACGCGCCCCAACTTGCTGTACGGAAGAAAGAATTACGATATTGCTAGGGCCTGGGGTGAACGTAACGACGATGCAGTAGATTAAAAAAGATGCAAGATTCATGATGTTGCTCTCCTCTGGTTGTAGTCTAGTTCCATGATCATACGTCCAGAGGTAAAAACCATATAGTACATTATTGCAGCATGTGACTCTGCAAATGTAGAAAAGGAAAACAGCGTAACCCAACCGCTTCATAAAAAGGCGGTCTGGTCACGCTGCTACATCAAGGCATCGAGGAAACGTGTGGCGATCCCAAAATAGATAAACAGGGACAAGATATCATTCAATGTGGTGATTAATGGGCCAGAGGCGACAGCAGGGTCTACTTTGAAACGACTAAGCAGAAGCGGGATACAGGTACCGGTCAGTGTGCCGATGACGAGAGTGAGGAACAGAGACACCCCAATAATGGCGCCCAGCAGCCAATCCCCTTGCCAGAAATAAGCAATGACGGTGATCAGTAATCCGCACACCAATCCTATCATCGTGCCTACTTTGATCTCCCGACCAATCAGTGCGAGTACGGTGGCTTTGTCGAGTTTGCGCCCGATCAATCCGCGTACCACAACAGCCAGAGACTGGGTCCCTGTGTTCCCCGTCATACCCGCGATCATCGGCATGAAGAATGCCAGTGCGACAACCTGATTGAGTGTATCTTCGAAGAAATCCACAATGCTTCCCGAGATCAATCCAATCAACAGAAGCAATATGAGCCAGGGAAGTCTGCGTCTGACCGCCACGAGCGGTTTGGTATCAAAATCGATATCCTTGCTGCCACCACCCATCTTGGCTAAATCTTCACTGGCTTCATCCATAATTATATCAATGACATCATCCATCTGGATGACACCGCATAATCTGTGATTCTCATCTACCACCGGAAGCGCCATAAACTCATAGCGCTGCAAAAGCTGTGCGGCTTCTTCCTGGTCCATATCCACCGTTGCATGGATTACCCGCCGAGTCATCAGTTCTTCAACTTGAGTCTTGTCGTCGGACAAGGCGAGGGATCGATAACTCACGACACCGACCAGTTTGCCTTCATTATCGGTCACATAGAGATAACTGGAGGCGGAGATATGCATGGTACCTTGCGATTGTCGTAAGGCTTCCTTGGCTGTCTCATGAGCAAGCAAAGTCCGATATTGATCCGTCATGATCCGTCCTGCCGTCTCTGGCGGATAATTAAGTACAGATCGGATAATGGCTGAGTGGTCCAGGTTCATGTTGGACAGTAATTCTTCTCTGCGTTTGGCAGGCAAATCGTGCATGAACCGGATCAAATCACTTTTGTCCATCTGCTGCATGACTTCAAGCGTGCGTTCCGGGCCGAGTCGTTCAAACAGCTGAATCTGTTCGTGCAGCTTCAGGGTCTCGGCGAGATCCGCCAGGGCATCGGGTTTGAACAAGAGCAGAAACCGATTGGTCTCTTCTTCAGGGAACTTTTTATATACGAGTGAGAGGTCGTAGGGATGCAGTTCTTTCACCAATTTATAGAAATCGGACAGATTCCGCGATTGCACATGTTGCACAAGTTGTTCGGTGATTTCTTCAACGGAGAAATCTTTCTTGGAATCAGATTCTTTCATATCGACACTCCTTTCTAAACGATCAGCTTCATACTTTTAAACGAAATGGGTTAGCGGTTAAACAATGAAGGGAAAAAGAGATTTCCCAAAACGATATTGTAATCTTGCTCAAACATTCGAGATGGGCTTACAAACGAGCGCTGCAAGGATATACTTGTTGTATGGCAACAGACGAGGAGGACATGCGTTAGTGGAAATAGATATCAGAACACAATTGCTCAGCTTGGCTGAGCCGGAGTATCAGAAATTCTCGGCTGCGCTCATTCCCAACATCACGAATGTACTAGGTGTGAGATTGCCGCTCTTACGAAAGATTGCCAAACAGATTGCAGCCGGGGACTGGCGCACGTATCTGGAGACGGCAGACGATGAATACTTTGAAGAAGTGATGCTTCAAGCGATGGTGATTGGACATGTACAGGCCGATCTGGACGAGCTGCTGAAGGCCATTGAAGCATTTGTGCCGAAGATCGATAACTGGTCAGTGTGTGACAGCTTCTGTGCGGGACTAAAATATACGAAGATGCATTCGGAGCCAATGTGGGCGTTCTTGCAGCCCTATCTGCGATCAGATCAGGAATATGAAATCCGGTTTGGCGTGGTGATGCTGTTGAATTTTTATCTGGATGAGAGATATATCGATCAGGTTCTAAGCGCTTTGGATCAGATTAGGCACGAGGCGTATTATGTGAAAATGGCAGTTGCTTGGGCCATCTCGATGGCTTATGTGAAACAACCTGAAGTGACCATGCGCTATCTGAAGCATAATACCCTGGACGATTTTACGTATAATAAGGCACTTCAGAAAATCACGGAATCTTATCGGGTTGACCCGGAGACCAAGCAGATGATTCGCGGTATGAAACGTAAGGTGAAGAAGCAGGTTACGTCCTAGCATTAAGCATTCCACCGGGGAGAGGGCGATAAACGGATGAGAAAAAAGTTGATGTACACCACGATGCAGTTGGACGGTCGTCCATGGGTGCTGCTCGCTACGGAACAGGGATTGTGCCGAGTGGTCATGCCCAATGAAACACTGGAGGACTGGAACGGCTGGATACAGAAAGTTGCACCTGGCGTGGAACTGGAAGAGAACAAGTATGCTCTGAAACGAACAGGTATGATGGACTGGTTGCAGTCCTATTTTGCAGGAGAATCCATGGCTTATACAGATGCGATCCCACTGGACTTGATCGGAACTAACTTTCAGCAGGATGTATGGAGAGAGCTAGGGCGTGTGCCTTACGGTGAAATTCGGACCTATGGGGACATCGCCGCAGCGATTGGAAGACCCTCAGCTGTACGAGCGGTGGGGGCTGCAAATGGAGCCAACCCCATTCCGATTCTGTTACCCTGCCACCGCATTATTGGGGCCAATCGCAAGCTGACCGGATTCCGTGGAGGTCTGGAGATGAAGCGCAGACTGCTGGATATCGAACAGATTGAAGGCGTGACCGATGGAGGACATGTGCGGTTTCATTTTTAATGCAGGCACGTTATTGTGCCTGTTTTTTTTGTATGTATTAAGGAAGGCATGCAAACGTTCCGCGTATGGAAAACCAACGTTTTACATATTTTTGCCCGGTGAAACCGTATGGTACCATGGATCATAGAACAATCGGTATCCGGGGGACGTAATGCCGGGTGAGAAAAGAGGGATGACATGATGAAGCAGGCCTACTGGTTAACCAATGTAACTGTGGAGCAGAGTTATGTTCGAGAAGGAGAACAGGTGACGGGGACACGGACAAGCCCTGCTCATCTGCGGATTGAAGATGGAGTGATCGCGGCGATCGTGGAAGGAAACAACTCGCTGTCTAGCGATCTACCACAAGTAGATGGCAAGGGACTTCTGCTGTTGCCTTCGTTCGAGGAGGCACATATTCATCTGGATAAAACCTACTACGATGGGCCGTGGACAGCCGTTAAACGTATCTCCAGTATTTTCGATCGTATTGAAGAAGAAAAGGTTCTGTTGCCCAAGTTGCTACCAGATGCCCAGCGTCAAGCGGAGAGTATTCTGGCCTTGATTCAGGGGTACGGCTCCACTCATGTACGTAGTCATTGTAATATTGAACCCGTCAGTGGGTTGAAAAGACTGGAAGCGACGAGGCAGGCTCTGGAATCATTTTCGGGCAAAATCTCTTCAGAGATCGTGGCTTTTCCGCAGCATGGGCTACTTCGCTCCAATTCAGTGGAGCTTATGGGCCAAGCGATGAAAGAAGGCGCAACGCATGTGGGCGGACTCGATCCTCATACGGTGGACGAACAGATAGAGAAATCACTGAATGCCATGGTTGAACTGGCTGTTCAGCACCATACGGGCATAGACATACATCTGCATGATAGCGGGCAGGCTGGCAAACAAACGCTGCTGGAACTCGTGAATCTGACCGAAGCAGCAGGGCTTCAGGGCAAAGTTACCGTGAGTCATGCATTCTGGTTCGCCCGTGCAGAGCAGCAGGAAGCAGAAGATATGGCGCAGCGAATGGCTTCGCTTGGGATGAGCATTGCTTCCACAGTGCCCATTGGCAGAACGATGATGCCTCTTCCCATGCTCCACCGTATGGGCGTGAACGTGAAGCTGGCAACAGATAGCCTGACGGATCATTGGTCTCCTTTTGGCAATGGGGATCTGCTTGAGAAAGCAGGACGCTTCGCAGAACTGTATGGATATAGTGATGAACTGTCCTTGTCTCAATCTTTGGCATTCGTAACAGGCGGTATCACACCGCTGAATTCACATGGGCAGCAGGTATGGCCGAAGGTAGGAGATGCAGCGAGTTTTGTACTGGTCCATGCAAGTTGTTCGGCGGAAGCTGTTGCGAGGCGATCTGCGCGGCAGGCCGTATGGTACAAGGGGCAATTGGTCAGCGGATCGACATCGGATTAAGGAAAATGGAGCGTCTAGAGCCACGGGGAACCGTGGCTTTTTGGCATGGGAGAAAAAGAGGAAGGAACTGTTCGCATATACCACATTTTGGGTTATGATGGACGTAGTTAATGGAGGGAGCCATACGAATGAAAATTGAATATGCAACGGAAGACGACTACGAATATATCATGGAGAGAGATCGGCATATCTATCAGCCACTTGTGAAAACAAAGATTCGTGAGAAAGAAATACTCATCCTATGGGACGAGGACGAGGGAACAAGAATTGGATGGATGAGATACGGGTACTTTTGGGACAACATTCCCTTTATGAATATGATCTGGATTGATGAACCTTATCGAAACGGCGGATATGGCAGAAAAGTCGTGCATCACTGGGAAAGTCTAATGAAGGAACAAGGCTTCGATACCGTGATGACTTCAACGCAATCAGATGAACATGCCCAACACTTCTATCGAAAGCTGGGGTATGTTGATGCTGGGGCTTTGTTGCTGGATGTGCAGCCTTTGGAGATTATTTTGATCAAGAAAATCTAGTAAATAAGCTGCAAGGAGAGAAGATTGTGGATGTGAAGCAAGTGACGCTACAACCCATAACCAAAGAAAATGAACTCGATTGCATTAACCTTAAACCGCGGGAAGATCAGCTCGATTTGGTCGCAAGCAATGCGGATTCATTGATGCATGCGACGAAGGAAATTACATCTAAACCATACGGTATTTTGGCAGAGGAGCAGATGGTCGGTTTTATTTTATTTGATAACGAGATCTACAATGACGGATATTACTGGATTCTCCGTTTCATGATTGATGAGAAGCACCAGGGTAAGGGCTACGGTAAACTCGCTATTCGAGAAGTGATTCGTATGTTGCAAGAGAGAAGTGATTGCCAGCAAATCAGGGTATCCCATGTTCCACATAACATTGCGGCAAATGCGCTGTACAAGCGTTGCGGGTTTCAAGAAACGGGAGAGTTTGAAGACAACGGTGATATCATTTTAAGTTATCAGATGAGGTAATGGGGGGAGCTAGATGATAAGAGAGGCAGAAGCTAGGGATGCAGCAGTTATCGAAAGGCTGTACAAAGAATTACTGCCGAACAACGTAAACACGAAGGTACTTGCAGAGCGTATTGAAGAAGTTCGCAATAATCCAGACAGTTTCTTGTTTGTGTATGAAATGGGTGATCAGGTGATCGGCACGGCTCATTTACATATTTGTCTGGATGCTTTGGTGGAAAATAGACCCTTCGGCGTAGTTGAGCGGGTTATCATTACGGAACATGTGCAGAGCAAGGGATATGGATCTGATTTGATGAAACATATAGAGCATGTATGTGTGCAGAAAAATTGTGTGAAGGTGTTTCTTACAAGCGGATCATCCAGAAACGAAGCACATCACTTTTATACGAAATTGGGGTACAACGGAGAATCCAGCAAGGCATTTAAAAAGTATTTATAACTTATAACAATTATCAAGGAAAAGGAAGTAGAAGCAAAGAAATGAAAGATAACAAACATCCGGTTCAAGATCTCCGACTCATCGTTACCTTGCTCGTGGCTACTTGTTGTTGTCTAGGTGTTGTGATGTATTTACGTGGAAAAACAGATACGAATATGTATCGCTTTTTGAGCTGGGATATGTTTCTGGCATGGGTCCCCTTCATCATCTCATCCTGCATTAGATACATATTCAATAAGAAAGTAACCACAACGAGCGTTATATGCATGGGCCTGATGTGTGCAGTTTGGCTCTTTTTTCTGCCGAATTCGGCCTACCTTTTTACGGAGATCCTGCATTCATTCAGATATTTTGATGCTCAGGGGGAGATTAGATTTTGGGTTAATATTGATTTTTGGTATAGTCTCACCCTGACATTTGCCGTAGCGATTATCGGATTGCTGCTCTCGACTTGTTCGATCATTCAAATCCATGGCATGTTAAACAAAATAGTCAATAAGTACATTAGCATGATGGTTATAGGCGTTATTTTGCTCTTAAGCAGTATAGGGGTCTACATTGGTAGATTTAATCGGTGGAATTCGTGGGATGTATTATCCCGGCCTGGGAAGATCTTCGTGGATCTTGTAAATGATTTCAATGCAGCGAACAGCATGATGGTTGAGTTTGTCGCCATTGTATTTACGGTTCAGCTTTTTGGCTACGTTATCGTATCTTTGCTAACCGCAAGGTCTAGCAGTTAATTATTCCATTTGAAAGGGTAAAGGAACAGCCATTGTGTATTTCTTTATAAAAATGACACCAAGGAGGCAATATCACACGATGGGTAATCTTAATTTTATCGATAAACTTCCTCACATTAGTGAATGCAAACAGATTCTTAAGGCAGCAGCTATGCTGGATGCCATTTTGATGCCGGAATGGGAGTACAGGTATTACTCGTATAATTCCCAGTGGGACACGAATGAGCAAATGGCATCCATGAGAGATGGACAAGGAGATCATTATTTTGCAATATTCAGTCCGAATGGGCTGATTATTAAAGGCTTTGATAAAGAGTATGCACTTCAGCATAAGGTTGACAGGAGTGATGTGGTAAAGAGTGTTCCAGAAGCATTTAATACATTTTTGGCAGAGCCGGCATTTGTAATGGATCAGACGACGTTCTGTATCTGGAGTGTGGCGGATCAGGAAGGGTGGTCTGCGGGCACGGTGCTTGGGGATCATGAATACGAACTGTTAGAGATTTTGGTAGGCGGCGCGAAATATTATCATGCTTGGGCACAGGATTACTACGAGATAGCGTTGGATATCAAACTGGTTGAACAGGTATTTGATATGAAGCCGATCGATGAGGTCTTACTACAGCAATTAAATGATGAACTGAGATTAAGTGATATCGAAGATGAAATTGCAGAAATTGGATACCCGGATAAGGATCTGAACGTATGAAGGCGATAACGCAGGAAATTACAGAAGAATTATTGGCTGTGATGGATATATACCAAAGAATCGCGCAGCAATTGATTGACCAATTGATATTGGAAACCGATCAGCCTGATCGCATGGAGATCCTGGCAGGTGCGTACGATATGCTGACCAATGCGGATGTAATCCATGGAGGAGAAGAATTAACGGGAAACTGGTTTTTTGATGTTCATGGTGAGCACTGTATGTTCCAGAATACAGAAAATGGGCAGACATTGGAGGTTTCCCTTGGTAGTCCAGAAGATGTGGGTAACATGGACCCCTACTTTTTTTATAATTTTATCAAAACAACACCAGAGCTTGCATACCTGACTTCGTATTTCGAGAATCCATTTAAGGACATGTTGGATTTCTTTGAACATTTGGAAGCAGAGCATGTGTTAATTCATGTTCACGGGGTGGCGTATAGAAAGGTTCTTTAATTGCTGTACATGTAATTAGAATTGAGGAGGAATGACGTATGAGTTTAACGGAATGGTCTACAGATATTCTTCAATATGATCTGTCGGATGAATATTCGATTCGCAAAGCTGATTTTGCCGAATGGGGGTTATATTGCACGGTTTATTATGATATGCGTTATGTCGGATTTTTCAGGGAAGAAGAGTTTAGTTCTTCCAAGATCAGTGCGTACTGGATTTACAAGGGAGACAGCAAAATAGGTGGCGTGAGAATGGAGCCTAACCAGATGTATCATTTGTTTTTTATCCCGCCATTCCAGCAGTGCTTTGAAGTATTGAAACTTCTGAAGCATAAATTATTACAGTGGTCCGATCGCACCAAACGCATTCTGACCTTTGAGATTCTTCCAGACCAAGTTGATCTATACGCAAGAGCTGGATTCTGGCCAGTGGAGTTCAGATGTCGCTGGATGCAGCGGCCTACAGATCATTTTGAGATCGAGTGGGACAGCAGGGTAACCGTGAAGAGTCCAGAAATTATTGAAATTGAAACCGGCAATAGAAAATATGTGAATGAAGATGAAATTGCTCAATGTGACCTGAATAGTTTTGCAGGAAGTCTTGAAGCTACACGCAGAAAACATACCACGCTTGCAGATTTTGTTCCAAGCGATGACCCTAATTATACGAATGAAATTCTGACTCAAGCCTCCACGCTTGTATACGATAAGGAAACGGGGCAGCTTATTGCCAACTGTCGTCTTTGTCTGCAGGATAATCAGGCTGCTGTATATAGTATTGGGGTTCGCCCGGAATATAGAGGAAGAGGGCTTGCTACACTGATGTTACAGAGAGCTTTGAATGCGCTTAAGGGGCAGTATCCCGTGCTGCGATTGTATGTGATGCAAGGAAATGATGCGGAGTCCGTGTATCTGAATCTGGGCTTTATTCCGGGTGTGCAGGAGATTCAGACGATGTATATTCCTGAGGAGGAATCACAATGAAGGTTGCCATCTTAACCGATATTCATGGAAATGTTCCTGCTCTTCAAGCGGTATTGGCTGATATGGATTTCAGAGGAGACATTGAGTATACATTTTGTTTGGGAGATATGATCGGTATTGGCCTGTACTCCAATGAAGTGATCGAGATGTTGTATAGTCGTGAACATATGATAGCGATCTCCGGGAATCACGAAGAGGCCGTATTGAGTTTGCTGCAACATAAGGGTCCATTAGAAGGGCATAAAGGCATAGCCGAGCATCATGAATGGATTGGTCAACATCTAAGTGCGGAATCGATCAAGAGAATACAAGCTCTACCGAAATTTGTTGAAAAAGAGGTAGAAAGACGACGGTTCCTTTTGACTCACTATCATATAAGCAACGACAAGTTGGATGTTATCGATAAAGAACCCTCTGGGGCCAAATTGGACGCGAAGTATCAGGGGACGGCCCATGATTTGGTTTGTTTTGGTCATCATCATATTCTTCATTATTATAAGACAGATCAACGAATCTATATGAATCCGGGCGCTTTAGGCTGTAACGATCTTGCCATTGCCAGATATGGGATCGTGGATCTCCAAGAGGGAAAAGTGGACGTGAAATTCATTGGCGTTCCATATGACAATAGGGAGTATCTGCAATCGTATGAACGGTTGAACGTTCCGGATCGTGCTTTTATTCTGAAGGCATTTCATGGGAATCAGTTGGAGAGAGAGTATGGGGGGGAGTAAACGTTCGTAGCAACGTTTCTTGGTAAAGGAGAGATGTACATGGGAATGATCATTATGTTGGTGGTGTATCTGTTTCTCGGTATTTATGTTGTAAAAATTGGAATAGATAACTCAAAAAATAGCCAGCACACCAAAGAAATATTATCAGAGTTAAGGGAAATTAAGGAGCTGTTGAAAGATCAAAGATGAAAATTGATCAGGTTATGCTTCAAAATTAGCTGAGGAACAGCATTTTCCATCACTCCCTCTCCTTTATGTCGGGAAAGGGAGGATTCCTGTACAGCGAGCCAAGTTACCCCAGTACACGAATAACAATATCCTGATCATGGTTACCGAAACCGGCACCATAGATCGTTAAACCGCCTACGTTGGGGCTTTCCTCGTCAACCGTAAAACGAAGCGTCCAGAACGGTTCGCTAAGCTTAATATCCGCGAGAGTAATGTCTGACATCCGCTCACCATCCATATAGGTACCGGAACCATCAATACGAATGGTCTTTAATAATCCATACTGATTCACATTGCGATGCCACCATTCTGGTGTATATTTGCCGCGCGCTGCTCTGCCAAAGTCGGCAGGGCTTGTCCACATTCCAAGAGAAACGCCATTGAAGGTGAAACGAATATCGGAAGGCCAATGATCCCGCAATCCCGGAGCTTCAGACGCCAGTTCCATCGATATTTCAATAGCATCGGTTGTCTGGTCGGGAAGTACAAAGTTAGGTGTTTTATATTCTACATAACCTTTCCCAAACCACAAGATAGCGGCGTGTACCCGCTCAGGATCTAGGAAGTAACGCGGATCGTCCCATATGCCGATTTCTTTCTCGAGTGTTCCTAGCCCACAGGTAGGGTGAATATCAAAAGCAGTGTAGTGCCCAACGGATATCGTCTGCTCTTTGGTTCGTGAAGTTTGGCTTGCCGATGGCAGCTTGATCTCAATCTGATTTTGCTTGAGGTAGCATAATTTGTGCGTTCCACCGTTGATCCGAACTCGTCTGCTCCCAATTAGACCCGCATCCTCCAGTTTGCGAATATGCATCGTGACAATGGAGGGGCTGAGCTCTAATGCTGACGCAATATCCTTCACATTCATCTCGCGATCTGCAATCATATCCATGATTCTCCATCTGACCTCGCTTGCCAGCGCCTCATATAAAGGAAGGAACTGGGGCTCCCCATTTGCTTTAATCATCTGCACAACTCCCTACTCTCACTTATAAAATCACATATATATTAATTCAATAAAATTAGTTCCAAGATACAATCCAGATTCATTGCAAGTTTATAGCCAATGGTGTTTAATTTTTTTAGTTGCTACGAAGTTGGATTCTTATATTTATGAATTTTATAATAAGAGGTGGAGTAATGAAATACAATAATCCTGTTGTTAAAGGTTTCTATCCAGACCCTAGTGTGATTAAGGTGCACGATACCTACTATATGGTGTGCAGTTCTTTTCAATACTTTCCGGGCGTACCGCTCTTTGAAAGCAAGGACCTGCTGAATTGGAAGCAGATTGGTCACTGCCTCACTCGTAAAAGTCAGATTCAGCTGGAGACCGTGAGCAGTTCCGGGGGCGTATTTGCCCCGACGATCAGACACAATAACGGACGTTTCTACATGGTGACAACGAATGATACGACACATCAGAATTTCTATGTATGGACGGACGATATCTACGGAGAATGGTCTGAGCCTATCTACGTGGATCAAGGCGGGATTGATCCGGATTTGTATTTTGAAGATGGAAAGACCTTGTTTATGAGTAATGGCGTGGATGATGAAGGTGTTGGCGGAATTGTCCAGTGTGAAATTGAGATTGAAACTGGGCGCAAACTGACCCCAAGTCGGTCGATATGGAATGGGACAGGTGGACGATATCTGGAAAGTCCGCATCTCTATAAAATGAATGGTTATTATTACCTGCTTGCAGCTGAAGGCGGCACCGAATATGGTCATATGGTTACGTATGCTCGGGGAACTTCTTCTTCGGGACCGTTCGAAGCCTATGCGCACAATCCGGTTCTAACCAACCGTAATCTGGGAGGTTATGAGTTGCAAGGTGTGGGTCATGGTGACCTGGTTCAGGATGATTTGGGAAACTGGTGGCTCTTTCACCTGGGGTTCCGTCAGATTGGCAGATGGGCTACGTACCATCATCTGGGCCGAGAAGTATTTCTGACTCCGATTACGTTTGATGAAGACGGATGGTTTACAGCCGGGCATGAAGGCACGACGCTGACGAGTTTTGAGACTAATCGCATTCCCGACACGGTGATCCAGCAGGACAAGAAGCATTATACGTTTGAAAATACAAACTGGAACCTCGACTGGTGTTACCTGCGTCATCCGAATACAGAGCATTATCAGCTTGAATCAGACAAGCTTACGCTA
Organism: Paenibacillus sp. FSL K6-1318; assembly: GCF_037976905.1. NCBI lineage: Bacteria > Bacillati > Bacillota > Bacilli > Caryophanales > Paenibacillaceae > Paenibacillus > Paenibacillus sp. FSL K6-1318. The sequence continues at coordinate 5,071,664 of NZ_CP150270.1, read as the reverse complement.
ACAGGAACCGATGTAACGCTGGACGTTCCGGCATCCCCAACGTTCATCGGGCTACGTCAGAAAGACTTTAATGCCACAATTTCAGTTGATGTCAGTCTGACGAATGGCGAGGCGGGAATTACGATCTATATGGATGAAAATCATCATTATGAAGTGGCTGTTCGTCAGGAACAGGACGGATATAAGGTGATCGAACGCCTGAATATCGGTGATATCAAATCGATAGAACATGAGGTAGATCTGGGAAATAAACAGCATGCAACGCTGGTGATCCGCTCAAGCCAGGAACGCTACAGTTTCCTGTTCCAAGCAGATGGTGAAGAGATTCTGCTGGGCACGGCACAGACGAGATACCTATCATCGGAGGTGGCAGGAGGTTTTACAGGCGTACTTATTGGTCTATACGCGAGTGGACAAGATGCTTCGGCTGAGTTTACAAACTTCAAGTGTGACTATCAATAAGAAGTTAAGGGGAGGGCCTAAGGGTCCTTCTCTTTTTTTTAATTTGTGTAAAATAATCCACATGTAACAAAAGGTTAAAAGAACGTGTTGTTTAATTATATAGACTGAGTGGATATCTGAGGAGGAGTTGTATGGAGGATCAATGGAGAATTGCAAAGTATGATCCCGCATGGCGTGATTTGTTTCTCGAAACGGGTTCGAAATTAAGAGAAGCATTAGGAGAAAAGGCCTTGCGGATTGACCATGTGGGGTCCACTTCAATTGTCGGGATAGACGCGAAACCTATTATTGATATACAAATATCTGTTTCCCAGTATGAGAATTCGTTGGACTACAAACGTGAGATCGAAACAGTCGGTTTTGTATTCAGAGCAGAAAATCCAGACAAGACTAAACGATACTTTCGTGAAGTGCCAGGAAGCAGAAGGATACATATACACGTTAGACAGGCAGGCAGTTTCTCCGAGCAGATGACCTTACTGTTCAGAGACTATTTAAGGGAGCACCCAGAAGATTGTTTGAACTATGCGGAAGAAAAGCACAGACTCATGTCATTGTATAAAGATGAGCGTCCCAAATATATTGAAGGAAAAGGACCGATGGTGTGGAGCATATTACAGAAAGCACATCGTTGGTCTCGAGAAATCGGATGGCAACCGGCAAAATCTGATGCATGAGCACATCCAATGAATAGAGATAACTGTATTGGAGTGATGAGATGAACATGGGAAGAAAGCTGATAACAACCGTTCTAACCATCATTTGTTTTACTTTGGCTGCAAGTCTCATATCGATGAATGAATCGTACAGTTTTGATGTTTACATTCTTATTTATCTGGTATACGCGATTCCCTTGATCCTGTTGATCGGGCTACCTTTATCGATATTGCTGGACTATCTACTCAGCCGAATACAATTCGTCACTCATGTTTTGTATCTAAGTACGAGGATATTGGGTTATGCATGTGCTGGAGTATTGGGCATGTTTATTTATTATGTGCTCATGGGCGCAAGAGAAGCAATCTTGGATTTCAAAGAGACTTTAGTTCTGACCTTATTTGGTGTTCTTGCTGCTATTCTATTTGTGCTGATCGATATGGGATTGGAAGTTTTATTAAAGATGAGAAGAGGAAAGATTTGATTTAAATTGATTCGTCAGGAGGAAAACAAGGTGACAACGCATTGTGCACTTCTAATCATTGACGTACAGGTAGCGATGTTTGATGAAGCAGATCCTGTATATCAGGGGGGACGATTGCTTCAGAAAATCCAGATGTTAATTGCCAAGGCTCGTGAAGTAGGGCATGCCATCATATATATCCAGCACAGCGAAGGCTCAGGTAGTCCACTCGAAAGAGGAACTCCGGGGTGGGCCATTCATCCGTCCATTGCACCTATAGCTGGTGACCTCGTGATCGAAAAGGAGACACCGGATTCGTTTCACGAAACCGAACTGCATCTGAAACTGCAAGAAAACGGCGAGACGGAGTTGATTCTTACAGGTATGCAGACCGAAGTATGTGTAGATACGACTTGCCGCAGAGCGTTCAGTCTGGGATATGCGGTCAATCTGGTTCGAGATGCACACAGCACATGGAATTCAAATACGCTTCAAGCGGATCAGATTATAGAACATCACAATACGGTCCTGAGGCTATTTGCCAATGTGGTGGATACGGAGAATGTGTTGTAATGCTAGGAAAACGTAGGAGATTCTGGTTTTTCATAGGTGCAGGAATTGCTTTGAAATTAAAGCACAACGCTGAAGTTACGATCCAATACAATCGGAAACAGATTATTGTATCCACAAAAAGCAGATTTAATAGAGATTCGAAATATAAACTTGATCAAAAGGACTTAAGAGACTTTTTGGATCAAAAGTTGGAAGGGACATACTTTGGTAAAAATCCCGTTAGGGATGAGTAGGGGGAGATGTATTGACGATAAACAAAAGAATAATGAATCTATCAGCCTGGCTTGCTGTATTAGCCATCCTATGTATTCCTGGAACTTTACATACTGAAGATGGACCGCTCCGAACAGAGTATGGTTTCCCGATCCGATTCTTTACGGATTATCATGATGCCAACTCGGAGGGAACAATCTGGTTTATATCTGGCATCTCTTTAAATGTACTTCTATATTTGTTCAATGTTCTGTTTATTTATGCAGGAATTCATGTAATCTTGTATTTAAAAAAGAAATTAATTAAATAAATTGAACTGAATATTTACACAAAACGCAGAGGACAGAAAGGACCTGAAGAAGCGGAGCTAAAAGCTTTCTGCAAGAAAGCTACTTCGGAAGCATATACCTCGCCTTTATTCCCGGATTTTAACTTTATAAAAGGAATCAAAAAAATCTGGGAATAACAGCGATCGGAAGGTTGTTCTGTCATCGGAGTGGTGAGTGTAAATATTCAATAGTTTAACTTATAAGATGGAGTGATTATGATGAAACAACTTCCAGTAGAATGGAAGTCAGACCGACTTATTATCTCAAATGTGGAAGAATCCGATATTCCTGAACTTGAGTCCATATATGAGACCAGTCGGTACTTACATCAATGGGATGGACGAGAGCATGATCTGAATTATGTGAAAAAATGTTTTGAAGAAGGTCACCTTCCACCGGGAGGCAGGCTGGAGAATTATCGAATTCAATCCATTCGTACTATTGAGGATGACCGCTATATTGGTTTGTTAAGTGTATACCATGGGTACCCCTTGGAGGATTCGATTTATCTCGAATTTCTATATATCCAGAGCGAGATCCAGAAGCAGGGATATGGACAAGAATTAATTCAGGCACTGACTCTCCACTTTTCCGAGCTTGGTTACAAGGAAATTCGAATCAACGTAGCCCTCAAAAATTGGCCTGCACTGCGCTTTTGGATCAAATCCGGATTCAATCAGGTCAGCGGAATTTATGGTGATCTTGAACATTCGGAGGATACCTATGCCAATACAGAATTGATCAAATCTCTCTAAAAACATAGCCGATAAAGGGGAATATACCAATGGAAACATTCTTTCGTTATAACTGGATGGTACGTGAGCAATGGTATGTGTGGTGTGAAGATGTGCCGCTTGAAGAATTGCTTCGGCCTCGCACGGGCGGAGTAGGCAACATATTACAAACGTTATTTCATATCATTGATGTAGAGTGGAGCTGGCTTCAGTTGCTTCAGGGCAAACCGGATGATGCTGAAGATTTTGCAAACTACCAGAATCTTGATGCGGTAAGACGATTGGATCGCAAGTTACGTCCTGATGTGGAGGCATTTGTTACAGCATGGGATTCGAGTATGGAAAAAAGAGCTTATATTGATCATCGCTCAGCTGGCAAGGTCGCTACAGATTCATGGGGTGAAGTTATGCGACATGTGATCGCCCATGAGATTCACCATATGGGACAGCTGTCGGTATGGGCCAGAGAATTGGGCAAACAGCCAGTATCCGCTAATGTGATTGGCAAAGGCCTGATTATACCTGACTAACAGGGAGAGGCTGTCATAACATGGAAGGAGGAGAACGATGACGATTCAACTTAGCCAGGTGAATTGGGTAGAACTGGATGAACGTATCCAGCAGGTGATGGAACAGGAGTATCAGATCATTCCCTTGCCACCTGGACTGGAAGCAACTGTGATGAGAATCGAAATGGAAGATCACCGGTACGTATTGAAAGTCTGGAACAAGGATTCCAAACCGGATATCGCCAAACAATATCGATTATTGTCCAAGCTCTATCAAAGTGGAATTCGTGTTTCCAAACCCTACGGTTGGGGATTAGACGAGCAAGAGAATCAAGTGCTGTTAACGAGCTATGATGGCGAGCCAATTACCCAATTAACACAAAGCAAACTGACACATTTGGCTGAGCGATTGGTGGAGGTCCATCGGTATCCGGTGAATGAAGTGGGGACTGGAGAAGATGGAGAATACATATTCAAAACCGATTTTGTCCAATACTTTTTTCCTCAAATTGAGTTACATGACGATATAAATGATCTTCTAACAAACTTGATTCAGCAGGTCCAGATCAGACAGGAATGTTTGATTCATGGAGATTATAATTTGGGAAACATTCTTGAGATGCACGACCATTACACGATCATCGATTGGACTAATGGGCAGTATGGTGATCCAAGGTACGATATGGCATGGTCTGTGTTTCTGATCACCATCTATAATGGGGAAAGTTACGGCGAGATGTATCACGCTCAATTTGCACGTTCTGTAAGTTATACGTACACGCTGGAAGAGGAGCAGATTTTTGAAGCTATAGCTTGCCTTCGCTGGATTCTGTTAAGTCGCGTTGGGGATGTGCCCATGGGGCCAGATGTAATGCAACGGGTGCATAGCGTGGCTGTCCATAATCCGTATTTGAATGAACATCTGCTGTAATCGTAATACGGGGATACACAATGACGACAGTATACGATTAAGTAATAGAAAGACAACTTTTTTTAAATAAAATAAACAGTCAGTCCTAAGCTAGCGATCCTCGCATACCTATGATAATAGAGGAGCGTGATCGTAATGGAGCAGAAAGTGCAAACTTACTTTGAACTGAAGCAGCAGCAAAAAGATATTGAGCAGCAGTTGTCTGTACTACGAGATGAGATTGTCGCGTATTGTGCAGAACAAGGGGTCTATGAGACGCAGGTTGGTGGTTACACCGTGAAAACAGTGCTTCAGAACCGGAAGGAATACGATGATCAGAAGCTGTATGCTTCTCTTCCAGACCCGGACATCTGGCGATTGTTGTCCAAGGTAGACAGCCATAAGCTGAAAAGCCTCATCAAGCTGAACATTCTTTCCGAAGATCAGATCAGCCCGGCATGCACAGTGAAACAGGTGACCTTGTTACAGGTAGACAAGCTGTAACGCTTCATACTCTCTTCGTACATGAGTTGAATTTAACTGAACATCACGATCACAAAGCACCTTCGAAGTAATGTTCTGTTGCGATGAGCAGTAGAACGAACCTGGAGGTGTTTTTGTTTTGCACACAGGCCCAGAATCATAAATAGTTAAATATGAGGGGGAAGAAGTATAATTTGTTCATTGTAAGCGTATTCAACAAACGATATGATGGATAAAAAATGGCAGGGAGGAATTGTAAATGCCAACCGAAATTCCATCACTACATGCTGCGTACGCTAATACGTTCAAAATAGGTGCTGCTGTACATACCAGAATGTTGCAGTCCGAAGGGGAATTTATCGCCAAACACTTCAATAGCATCACGGCTGAAAATCAGATGAAATTCGAAGAAATTCACCCGGAAGAGGATCGTTATACATTTGAGGCGGCGGATAAAATTGTTGATTTTGCTGTTGCCCAAGGGATTGGGGTTCGCGGACATACTTTGGTCTGGCATAATCAAACATCGAAATGGGTTTTCGAGGATACTTCGGGTGCTCCCGCTTCCAGAGATCTGCTATTATCTCGCTTGAAGCAACATATTGATACGGTAGTAGGTCGGTATAAGGGGCAAATATATGCGTGGGATGTCGTCAATGAAGCTATTGAAGATAAGACCGACCTTTTCATGCGGGACACGAAATGGCTAGAGCTAGTGGGAGAAGACTACTTGCAGCAAGCATTCAGCATGGCTCATGAAGCTGATCCAAATGCCCTTCTTTTCTATAATGACTACAATGAGACGGATCCGGTCAAACGGGAGAAGATCTACGATCTGGTTCGGTCTTTGCTGAACAAGGGAGCGTCTGTACATGGAATCGGCATGCAGGGACACTGGAATATCCATGGCCCTTCCATTGAAGAAATCCGAATGGCTATTGAACGATATGCTTCACTGGATGTACAGTTGCATGTTACCGAGCTGGACTTGTCCGTGTTTCGTTATGAGGATCGTCGAACGGACCTCACCGCGCCAACTTCGGAGATGGCTGAGCTACAGGAGCAGCGCTATGAAGAAATCTTCAATTTGTTCCGTGAATACAAATCATCCATTACCTCTGTGACATTCTGGGGAGTAGCGGACAATTATACCTGGTTGGATCATTTCCCGGTTCGTGGGCGCAAAAATTGGCCCTTTGTTTTTGATCAACAGTTGCAGCCAAAGGAATCATTTTGGCGCATCATTAACCCTATGTCTTGAACATCAGGGAAGTGGAGAGAATCGGTCACGATGTGGCCGATTTTTGCTGTAGTCAATATAGATTATACAGTGCAGCTATCTCGTGCATGATTAAACACTAAGCTTGTATGTGTGTAAGTATATGGATTTTTATGGAAGTTTATGATAGGGTAAAAGAAAGGCAATCTCGAACAATATTCTTTTCCGAAATGAGTTGAGAAGATGGATCGCACCCGCAATTATCTGTTAATATTTGCAGGAAACTTGGTCGCTGCCTATTATATCTTTGAAGAAGGTACTTTTGCCAAACCGCTGATGTTTGCTACATTCATGCTGTTGCTGATCATGACAATCGATTACATGAAAAGTAGAAACAAATATACATTGGATTAGGGTTTGTCCATGTTTTTAAACGATTCTGGAGCACAGGGTCGTTTTTTTTATTGCATATAGAACAGCTTCCATTTACATCAAGACCATTGTTCATTACACTTGATGAGTAAGACCTCACTAACTCAATTCAGATCATCAGGAGGATATCATTATGCATCAATCCGCACATATTCAGGAAGCAAGAGATTACATATTAAGCCGAATCCATACCAAACCTGCCGTAGGCATGATTCTGGGTTCGGGACTGGGCGCGCTCGCGGACGAGATTGAAAATGCGACCGTTATTCCGTATACAGATATTCCGTATTTCGCCCAATCGGAGGCTATCGGTCATGCCAATGAACTGGTTATTGGTGAAGTGATGGGCAAAACGGTTGTAGCGATGAAAGGCCGCCTTCATTATTATGAAGGTTTTACATTGGACGAAGTGACTTTCCCCGTTCGGATCATGAAGGCGCTGGGTGTCGAGCAATTGCTTATCACCAATGCATGCGGAGCCATCAACATTAGCTTTGAGCCGGGTCAACTGATGCTCATTACAGATCATATTAACCTGGTAGGCAATAACCCGTTGATGGGACCGAACAACGCTGAACTGGGTGTGCGTTTCCCGGATGTATCCCAGGTTTACAATCGCGAACTGCGCAGCATTGCGCTTAAGGTTGCAGAAGAGCAGAATGTTGGCCTGCAGCAAGGTGTCTATGCATGGTGGAGTGGCCCGGCATATGAGACACCAGCCGAGATTCGCATGATTCGTACGATGGGTGCGGATGCTGTGGGGATGTCCACGGTACCTGAAGCCATTGTTGCCATTCATGGCGGTATGAAGGTGCTGGGCATTTCCTGTCTGACCAACATGGCCTGTGGTATTCTGGATCAGCCGTTAAGTCATGACGAGGTCATTGAAGTGGCTGCCCAAGTGAAAACAACTTTTATCGGTTTGGTAAAAGGCATCTTGAAAGAGATCTAATTCCGAGATGATTTTTATGTAGGCCGCGATGGATAGGATAGAGTTTACATCCAGCCAAATCAAAACCACAAAAAAACGTATGCTTCACGAGTTGTTACTCGTGAGACATACGTTTTTTTATTTTACAGAACTATGGAGCATCTGAGAATGATCGGCCATGATTGCTGGCGTGGACTCCCTGATGATGGGTTTGGTCACAATGTGTGAGACCTGATACGGTTGTGTCGGGCTATTAATTCGGGATAACAGCATCTCTGCAGCCTTGATGCCCATCTCATTACTGTAAATATGAACGGTCGTTAATGCAGGCTCAATAATTCGGGATTGGGGTGCATTATCGAATCCGCATATCGCAATATCCTGTGGCACAGCGACATTTCTGTCTTTTAACGCCCGAATCAGATCAACTGCTAAAAAGTCATTAGCGCATACGTAAGCAGAAGGTAGGGAGGCCAGCTCTGCCACTCGCTGGTTCAACCATCCTGGCTTGGAGAAACACAGGCGATCATTATCCAGGATGCAATGGGACAGGTCCACCTGCAACCCCGCCTCCAGCATCGCACGGTGATATCCAACCCATCGTTCATTAAAACTCTTGCAGTGATTGTAATCTCCCACGAATCCGATACTTGTGTAGCCGCTCTCAATTAATTTTTTGGTGATCTGATAGATGCTATGTTCATTCTCCATAAGGAGCAAATCTGCTTGGAATTCGGGATAACATATGTTGGAAGCGCAATCGATAAAGATCGTGGGAATGCCCAGATCGGTAATCAGCTTTGTATATTCCAGATCAAATAATTCAATGCAAATGATGCCGTCTACTTTGGCTATATCAAAATTGTTGGGAAGTGTAAGCGTATCTTGATCGTCTTCACGCACGATATGAATCGAGAGATTGTATCCCTCCGCACTGATTCTTTTCTCCAAACCGCTGATTAGCAATGAACCAAAGTGAGATGTATTCGGCAGGTTTTCAGTTAACAGGGCGATATTGCCCGGAGGCTTGGTTAGAACATGCTCATTGTCCATATAGGCAAACTGTTTATATTTAAGTTCAATTGCTTTTTTAATTACACGATTTCGGGTCTCATCCGGGATGTTTCCGCTATCGTTTAATGCTTTGGAAGCCGTATTCCTGGAGATCCCCAAAGCATCAGCGATGTCTTGTATCGTGACTTTTTCCTTTGCCATCTAATGCTTCACCTCTAATCATCAATAGTCATCCATATTCTTCTCTAAGTCAAATGTATAATAGAACAGGACAAATAGCAATCTCTGTTTTACAAATGCACAATTGTATTTACATTTAGATGGGCGAATTTCATTTTCAACATTGTTCCAGAAGTTTCGTTAACTAGTGTAACAATGATGATCTATTACAGTAATGATGTAGAAATACCTATTCTGGTATTAACGATTCAGTGCTGTATATATGCAAAATTAATCCTCTTTAGTTACGTTAATGCAAAGATAAAATGATCAAATGCACAAATATTTTTTTACAAAACGTATTGACTAAATCCGTAGATACCTGATAAATTGTAAATTATTAAATAGGCAATTGTAAATATTGAAAGCCCTTACTGAAAACAATTGTCAACTTCTAGAATGGAACGGGGGTATCGTGTTGGATAACATAGCCGACAGCAAAAAGGGCGAAGGAAGGGTACTGAAAGTGAGGACGACAAGCGGTCATAGGTTGCAGCAGCTCAAAAAAAATTACTTTTTATATATGTTGCTTGCACCAGCCTTAATCTTGACTCTTATCTTCAAGTACATCCCGATGTACGGAGCCATCATTGCGTTTAAGGATTTCAGTCCGATCAAAGGCATCATGGGCAGTGATTGGGTAGGACTGAAGCATTTTGAGAAATTTATAGCTTCACCCAATTTCGATATCATTTTAATGAATACGCTTAAACTCAGCTTTTTGGGATTGATATTCAGTTTCCCGGTGCCCATATTGCTGGCACTCATGCTGAATCAGGTACGTAAAGCTGGCGTGAAGAAGAATATTCAATTGTTCCTGTACGCACCCAATTTCATCTCGGTTGTTGTTGTCGTGGGAATGCTGTTTATCTTCCTCTCGCCAACAGGGCCGATTAATCAACTCGCCACATGGATTACAGGTCAGCCGATCATGTTCATGTCTGAACCGGAATATTTCCGCTGGATCTACATTTTGTCCGATATCTGGACCGGAGCGGGCTGGGCTTCCATCATATACGTCGCTGCTTTGGCTAATGTTGATCCGGAGCTTCATAATGCGGCTAATCTGGATGGAGCCAACCTCCTTCAGCGTATTCGCCACATCGACCTTCCAACGATTCGTCCAATTATGGCCATCGTCTTTATCCTTGCAGCTGGCGGGATTATGTCCATTGGATTTGAGAAGGCCTATCTGATGCAGACGTCCATGAACCTGCCTTCCTCCGAGATTATTGCCACGTATGTCTACAAGGTGGGGCTGCAGTCTGGAGATTACGCTTATTCTGCGGCAGTGGGATTGTTTAACTCGGTGATCAATGTGATTCTGCTGGTGACGGTGAATCTGATTGTGAAGAAATTGAATGAAGGCGAAGGCCTCTATTAGGAAAGGAGTAGTATCCATGGTTGTTAAACACACGGGAATGGATCGATTGATCCTCACACTCAATGCCATCTTTCTCACCTGTGCTGTACTGGTTGTGGTTGTTCCCCTGATTTATATTGTTATCGCCTCATTCATGGACCCCACTGTGCTACTGAATCGTGGACTGTCCTTTAATGTATCGGACTGGAGTCTGGACGGATATCAGATGATATTATCCAATCCAGCCATGATCCGGGGGTTTGCGAATGCGGTATTGTACTCGGTTTCTTTTGCACTGATTACCGTGACCGTATCCATATTTGCAGGTTATGCATTGTCGGATGAGAGGCTCGCGGGACGTGGCTTTTTCATGATTATCTTTATCATTACGATGTTCTTTGGCGGGGGATTGATCCCTACGTATCTACTCATACGTAATCTCGGCATGCTGGATACGGTGTGGGCAATCATCATTCCTGGGGCGGTTAACGTCTGGAACATCATTCTCTCCAGAACCTTTTTCAAAGGAGTCCCTCGGGAGCTGAAAGAAGCCGCGAACGTGGATGGCGCCTCTGAGATGAAGATTTTCTTCCAGATCGTCATTCCGTTGTCCAAACCCATCATTTTTGTACTCGCACTTTATGCGTTCGTTGGGCAGTGGAATTCCTATTTTGATGCGATGATCTATCTGGATAATCCGAACCTGCATCCGTTACAGCTCGTTCTGCGCTCCATTCTGATTCAGAATCAGGCTGCACCGGGCATGATCAGTGATCAGCTGGCGATGGCAGAACTGAAACGGCTCTCCGAGATGATTAAATACTCAGCGATTGTCATTTCGAGTCTGCCACTCATCATCATGTACCCGTTCTTCCAGAAATATTTCGAAAAAGGTGTCATGGTCGGTTCCCTCAAATAGTGAACAGCCTGCGATACAGTAAGTTGATCCAATCCAACTCATGGAGGTCATTATTATGAAAAAAGTGAACAAGTCCAGAAAAGCCGTTACAACGGCGTCCATTTCCATGTTATCTGCGATGCTCTTTCTAACCGCCTGTGGCGGGGGTGGAGGCGGCGCTGCAAGTGAGGCGCAATCACCTGATGGCAAAGTGACATTGAATTTTATAACACAGAGCTCTCCGCTGGCTCCCGCTGATCCGAACGACAAACTGATTAACAAGCGACTCGAAGAGAAAACCAATGTGCATATCAACTGGAAGAACTATACGAGTGATGTGTTTGCAGAAAAAAGAAATCTGGCGGTCGCCAGCGGTGATTTGCCGGATGCCATTTTTGATGCAGGTTACGGGGATTATGATCTCCTGAAGCTGGCGAAGGATGGGGCCATCATTCCACTTGAAGATATGATTGAACAATACATGCCCAATCTGAAAAAGGTGCTGGAAGAAGCTCCCGAATACAAGAGCATGATCACGGCTCCAGACGGACATATCTATTCATTCCCATGGATTGAAGAACTCGGCAGTGGCAAACAACGCATTCAGTCGGTGGATAACTTGCCATGGATTAATGTGGAATGGCTGAACAAGCTCGGACTGGAGATGCCAACGACAACCGAGGAATTAAAAGAAGTGCTGATCGCTTTCAAAACCCAAGACCCGAACGGTAACGGCAAGGCCGACGAAATTCCCCTTTCTTTCATTAACAAACCGGGTGGAGAAGATCTGACATTTCTCTTTGCGGCATTTGGACTGGGAGAGAACTGGGACCATACGGTGGTGACCAATGGAGGAAAAGTGGTCTTTACAGCAGCGGATACGGGTTACAAGGAAGCGGTTAAATACATTCATGAACTGGTTCAGGAAGGTCTTGTGGATGTGGAATCGTATCAGCAGGATTGGAACACGTATCTGGCAAAAGGCAAGGACAATAAGTACGGCATGTACTTCACATGGGATAAGGCTAACATTACAGGCATGAATGATACGTATGATGTTCTGCCTCCGGTTGCCGGGCCTAACGGAGAGGTCAATGTCACAAGAACGAATGGTATTGGCCTTGATCGTGGTCGCATGGTCATTACAAGCAGTAATAAAAACCTGGAATCCACAGCGAAGTGGGTGGACCAATTGTACGATCCGCTCCAATCTGTGCAGAACAACTGGGGTACCTATGGAGATGAGAGTCAGCAAAATATTTTTGAATTCGATGAAGCCAAAGGGATGCTGAAGCATCTTCCACTGGAAGGATCTGCACCTGTGGAACTCAGACAAAAAACGAGTATCGCGGGACCATTGGCCATTCTCGACAGTTATTATGACAAATACACAACCAAACCAGAAGATGCGGCTTGGCGCATGGAACTCCTCGATAAGGTTATGGTACCGCATATGAAAGCGGAGAACGTATATCCAAGTGTATTCTTTTCCATTGATGAACTGGATCGATTGTCCACGATTGAGACCGATCTCTTCGCCTACGTGTTACGTCTGCGTACGGAGTGGTATCAAAACGGGAAGGTTGATCAGGAATGGGATGCTTACCTGAAAGAGCTGGATCGCCTTGGGTTGCAAGAATGGCTACAGATTAAACAAGCCGGGTATGACCGTAATAACCAATAAAGAAAAGTGTGGAGGAGAAACCATAATGTCGACAATTCTTAAACAAGATTACAGAAGCGAATACCATTTCTCACCGAAAGAAAAGTGGATGAACGACCCGAACGGCATGGTGTTTTTCAATGGGGAGTATCACCTGTTCTATCAGCATCATCCATTTGGTACAACATGGGGACCGATGCATTGGGGTCACGCCGTAACCCGAGATCTCGTCACTTGGGAGGAACTTCCTGTAGCTCTGGCACCGGATGAACTTGGCATGATCTTCTCCGGCAGTGCGGTGGTGGACTGGAACAATACTTCCGGATTTTTCGAAGATGAGCCGGGGTTGGTAGCTATTTTTACACATCATCTGGAAGTTGAAAACCATGATGCCAAACAAAGTCAAAGTCTGGCGTATAGCAAAGACAACGGCAGAACCTGGACTAAATACGAGGGTAATCCGGTATTAAAGCATGAGTCCTTTGTCGATTTCCGTGATCCCAAAGTGTTCTGGCATGAGCAGACCAAGGAATGGATTATGATTATCGCTTGTGGTCAAACGGTATGTCTGTATCATTCCCCCAATCTGAAGGATTGGACGCTAGGAAGTGAATTTGGCGAAGGGATCGGTTCACACGATGGCGTGTGGGAATGCCCAGACCTGTTCCCACTTGCAGTGGATGGAGATTCAGGGCAGGAGAAATGGGTGATGCTCGTTAGCATTGGTGCAGATCCTGCTTTTATAGAAGGGTCCAGAACGCAATATTTTACGGGAGATTTTGATGGAAGTACATTTATCCCAGACGAGGCATCCCACACGATCCGCTGGATTGATCATGGCCGGGATAACTACGCTGGAGTTAGTTGGTCTGACATTCCGGCTGAAGACGGCAGACGCCTGTTCATGGGGTGGATGAGCAACTGGATGTATGCCAATCAGACGCCGACCAATGATTACCGTGGAGCAATGACCATTGCACGGGAGCTGACACTGGAGACAAGAGCCGGAGAAGTTATCCTGATTCAACGTCCTGCGCGTGAGCTTGAGCAAGCCCGTACGGCAGTATTATCCCTACAGGATGCTTCCATTGAGCAAGTGAATGAGCAGTTGAACGCTTTGCAAGTAGTGAATTATGAGGTCCACGTGGAGTGGGCTTCGGATCAGTCATTCCATTTTGCCTTAAGAAGCGGAGCTGACAACGAAACGCTCGTTGGCATAGACGCCAACCGAGGGGAAGTATATATCGATCGTAGTCGATCGGGTATCGGCGATTTTCATGAACATTTCCTGGGCCACCATGCAGCTGAGTTAAAAGAGGTAAATGGGAATCAAAGTTTGCGTATCTTTGTAGATCATTCATCTGTGGAGGTATTTGCGAATGATGGTCAGGCCGTTATCACGGATCTGATCTATCCGGATGTGGATTCCAAAGGCATCTCTGTTCATGCCGAAAATAGCGATCTGGTCTTCTCTTCACTTCATATCTATGAGATCTCACCGAGCAAGGCTAAAGGTCAATTGTAATGAAGGGAAGGAGTGCAGAACCATGCGTATTGGAGCCATAGAAGCGGGCGGAACAAAGTTTGTATGTGGTGTAGGGAATGAGCATGGACAGATTGAAGATCAGATCAGTTTTCCAACAGAACATCCAGAGACAACTCTTGCCAAGGTAATCGACTATTTCAGGGATAAAGATGTGGAAGCGATGGGTATCGGCTCTTTTGGTCCGATTGATCTGCAACCGGTTAGTCCCACCTATGGTTATATTACGACCACACCTAAACCTGGGTGGGGAAACTGTAATGTGGTTGGAACCTTGAAGCATGAATTTCCGGTTCCTTTTGGATGGGATACGGATGTGAATGCTGCCGCGCTTGGTGAAGTGACATGGGGAGCGGCGCAAGGGCTGGACAACTGTGTATATTACACGATTGGCACAGGCGTTGGTGTTGGACTCGTAGCAGGGGGCCAACGAGTACACGGATTGTTACATCCCGAGGGTGGACATATTCGCACAAGACGCCATCCAGATGATCACTTTGCCGGATTATGCCCGTATCATGGCGATTGCCTGGAGGGAATGGCTGCAGGACCAGCCATTGAAGCACGTTGGCAAAGTCCCGGCAGTGAACTGCCGGCAGATCATCTGGCGTGGGAGATCGAATCCTTTTACATTGCGGAGTCGATCACCACAGCCATCCTGCTTCATTCGCCGCAGAAGATCATCTTGGGCGGTGGTGTAATGCAGCAAGATCAACTGTTTCCTATGATCCGGGAGCGTGTTGTACGGAATCTCAATGGTTATGTAAATGCTGCCCCAATCACGCAACATATCGACCAATATATCGTAAAGCCCGGATTGGGCCAGCATGCAGGCCTTTGTGGTGCGCTAGCATTGGGTCTGGAAGCATTGCAGCATGCAACAGAAGCTTCACATGCTTCGTAGTTCTATAAAATAATTTACAATCTACATCCCAGAAGGGACAGTTGCGGTTCGCTTATGTAGTTAAGCTAGACTGGACTGTTCTTTTTGGGCTTTTTTATTTTTTTTGAGGAGATAAATATCTTTGAAAAATATAGTATGTTCAAAAATCCGATGTTGCTCAAGTGAGCTGCCAAAGGTATGATTTTTAGTGTCCTATCCCTATCGTGCGATAGGACATTCAAATCTAACGCGTCTCCAATGGAAAGGAATTCAACCAATGAACCATATAACAATGCGTCAAGCTATACAGGCAGACCAAGAGCAACTCGCTGATTTGCGAGCGTTGGTACTATACGATGATCTAACTAGGTTGGGAAGGTACGATGATGTGAAAGTACGTGAACGTTTTCGAAATACGTTCGACCCTGTCCATACGCAGATTATTGAAGTGGAGGGTTCAATGGTAGGTTGTGTCGCGTTGAAGCCCAAGTCTGAGACATTTCTATTGGAACATTTCTACATACATCCCGATTATCAGGGCCAGAGAATAGGAACTCAGGTATTGAACATGCTGCTGGAACAGGATGAAGTTCAGGGGAAACGGGTCATTTTAAATGTATTGCAGGGAAGTCCCGCTCGGCGATTGTATGAACGATTCGGATTTATATTGGACAGTGAAGATGAGGTCGATGTGTTTATGTCCGTCCAATTGTCGGAATAGTATGATTACCATACGTAATAAAGTTAATTTCATATTTACGTTCTGACTGCGCAGTGGTCAGTATAACGATTACGTTACAGACCCATTCATTTAATTCTTGAATGGGTCTATTGAACTTTTCTATTATACTTTCCGATGACGTTACCCTAATATGGATAATAACCTACTTTTTATATAGGAATTATATAGTATGGAGAATGTCAAGATGCCACAATGGAAGCGAAATCTGTATATTCTGTGGTTCGGCCTGTTTTTCAATCATATGGCATACTCGCTGTCCGTTCCGTTCTTTCCTATATTCCTGCAAAATGATCTCGGTATCCAGAGCGGCTTGGAAGCTTGGTCGGGGATCTCCATTTCCATCAGCTTTCTGATCAGTGGATTATGCGCACCCTTCTGGGGATCGCTGGCTGATAAATATGGCAGCAAACTGATGCTCGTCCGTTCAGGGGTTGGGCTAGGCATTGCGCATTTGGCTAACTTCTTTGTTTACGATCCATATACGTTTATCGCGGTGAGGATCTTTCAGGGACTCATGGCTGGTTTTCATCCTGCCTCGATTACACTGATTGGCACCAATACTCCGGAGAAACACGTGGGTTATGCGCTTGGTGTGATCTCCACGGCCAGCGCTGCAGGCGGGATTCTTGGTCCTCTTGCCGGTGGTGTGTTGAGTCACTGGATCGGACTGCGGGGATGCTTCATTGCATCAGCTGTCATTACGTTCCTCGCGGCTCTCATGGTCCTCGGTGTTAAGGAGTCACGACAAGCTCGTACAATCGTTCCAACGAGGATCATAGGGGATTTGAAAAGAGCGGCTTCCACGCCCGGATTGATGCGAATCTACGGTTTGATTCTGCTAGTTTCGACCTCTGTGCTTATCATCGAACCCGTGCTGACGCTCTATGTGGTCCAGATTGGCGGAGATGTTGGCAGTGCAACACTTAGGGCAGGTATTGTCTTCTCGGCGATTGGTGTGGCAACGGTCATTATGGGGCCGCGCTGGGGCAAGATTGGTGGAAGGATCGGGTACGAGAAAACACTGTTTATCGGTCTGATCGGTGGCGGGATTGGCAGTCTACTGCAAATGACAGCAACTAATCTGATTTATTTTGGTAGCCTGCGATTTGTTTATGGTCTATTCTTTGCCGCGGTTTATCCGGCGCTTAATGCGCTGATCATCAAATATGCTGATCACGATTTTCGTGGGAGGGCTGTCAGTCTGAGTCAGACGGCGAGTCAGTTCGGTATTGTGCTTGGACCGTTAATCGGTGGTTTTCTCGGTGGATGGATTGGCATTCCGTTTATTTTTCTATTCACAGGCATTGTATTGCTAGGAGCGGCTTGGGCAGTCCGGGTAAGTGATGTGAAACAGGCGGAAACACCGGGATTAAGTATGGCAACAGCAGAAGCGGGCGGAAACAGCATAAAGAAATGATGAAATGATGAAATGACGAAACAACTCTCAGAGATAAAAGGATACTCGAACTGAATGGTCATTATCACAACATAGGGAGGAATATATATGTCGCAACGACAATTGAAATTGGGAGCTAATCTGAACGGAGTGGGGAACAGCATTTCCTTTTGGCGTCACCCGGATATTCCAATTAACGCGAGCGTTAGTCTAGAGTTCTACAAGAAGCAGGTGCGTATCGCGGAAAAAGGGAAGTTCGATCTGCTCTTTATTGCAGATGGCCTCTTCATCAACGAGAAGTCCAATCCTCATTTTCTCAATCGCTTCGAACCTCTGACGCTTCTGTCGGCACTCGCCGGGGCATCTTCCCATATCGGGCTGGTTGCTACATTGTCTACTTCCTATAGTGAACCCTTCACGGTTGCACGGCAATTTGCCTCACTGGATCAGTTAAGCGATGGGAGAGCCGGATGGAATGTGGTCACTTCACCTCTGGAAGGCTCGGCACTGAACTTTGGCAAAGGCGAGCATCCTAACCATGCGCTGCGCTACGAAATTGCAGAAGAACATCTGAATGTGGTCAAAGGACTTTGGGATTCCTGGGAGGACGATGCCTTTGTCGGAGACAAGGAACAGGGCGTATTCTTCGATCCTGCCAAGCTGCATACGCTGAATCACAAAGGAGTGCACTTCTCGGTACAGGGTCCGCTTAATGTAGGGCGCTCGAAGCAGGGGCATCCGGTGATTTTTCAGGCGGGCTCATCCGAATCTGGTAAAGATCTGGCTGCCCGATCGGCAGATGCCGTGTACACAGGACATGAGACGTTGGAGGAAGCAAGGGAGTTCTATCGGGATGTGAAGGCAAGAGCAGTGACATATGGTCGTCAGGCACAGGATATCCTGATCTTCCCTGGCATCGGCCCGATTGTGGGTAGAACAGCGGAAGAGGCGGAGCAGAAATATCAGGAAATTGCCCAACTGGTGAGTATTGATCAGGCGCTGAATTATCTGGGACGCTACTTCGATCATTACGACTTCTCCCAGTACCCGCTGGACGAACCTTTCCCCGAGATTGGAGAGATCGGCAGCAACAGCTTCCGCAGTACAACAGACAAGATCAAGCAGCAGGCACGGGAACAGGGGCTGACCCTGCGCCAAGTGGCTTTGCTGGCATCTACCCCGCGTACATCGTTCATTGGTACACCGGATCAGATCGCAGATCAGATTCAGGAATGGTTTGAAGGCGAAGCGGCAGACGGATTCAATGTTCGTACCGTGGTGCCCAATGGCTTGGAAGATTTCGTGGAGCTGGTTGTTCCGGTTCTGCAAGAACGAGGGCTGTTCCGCACGGAGTATGAGCATGAGACGCTAAGGGAGAATCTGGGTCTTGAGATTCCAAGTAATCGATATACGTTAGAGCGTGTGAGATAAATTCATTTTTTAGAAAATGATCTTCAGATAGATGTTGGTACATTCATTCGAGCAATTACAAAAAAACAAAACGGTAATCACATCCACGAATTGGACGTGATTACCGTTTTTGTGATGTGTGCTAACAATGAGCCAATTCAGACTCAAAACGTCTTAAAATGCTTGAAACGCGGCCCATATGGCTATTATCATGCAAGCTATACCGCCAATTTTGCTCATTGCGTAATAAAATTCGCTAGGTTCGGGATCTTTTAACCATATCCAGCGGAGGGAGAGCAAGAACTGAAACTTCTGAAACTTTGGATAATAGAAGCTGCACCATCCATAGATGAGTCCGGCAAGCGCAATGAACAGGAGGACAGGTGTTCCTGGCGTATGATGATATTCCGGATAGGCAGCGGTCACGAGCATGGCAGGTGTATAGTGCTCTTCGTCATCCTCCATGACTCGTTGGCTGTTTACATACATGTTGACCGGAGAGAGCATCTTCCCAGTTTCATCGTAACTTAATAATTGCTCGGATTCTTGTTCAACTGTATATTTGTGGTCGTTAGGGTATACCACGTTATATGTTGCAATAGGGGTGGAGGCGATTTGGGTAATGACATAGTTCTTCTGATCGATGCTGACCGTACGCTTCTGCTGATTGACGGTGACCTGAATTGGGTTTGCTGTACTGCTCTCATACGTAATTTGATTACCTTGCTCGTAATCGTAAGTGTATTTATGCTGATCTACATAGAATATAGACTCCGT
This sequence comes from Paenibacillus sp. FSL K6-1318, assembly GCF_037976905.1. Taxonomy (NCBI): domain Bacteria; kingdom Bacillati; phylum Bacillota; class Bacilli; order Caryophanales; family Paenibacillaceae; genus Paenibacillus; species Paenibacillus sp. FSL K6-1318. Next base: position 5,051,841 of record NZ_CP150270.1, on the reverse strand, counting down.
AAAATAGGGTCTGGATAATATCCCGACAAGTAAGGACACGACGACGACGCATACCAGAAAAATTAGGGTAGGGACATGTTTTTTGGGTATGAAGTTCATTTTTAAGATTACCAATCCTTTCCTTAATTAGATGTTAATTTTAATACGTGAAAGTTGGACAAAAGTTGCAGAGGTGTGCTCAAGTGTTTTCAAGAATGGGACATTATGGTTTCTTTTTGAGAGAGTGCTGTTATTATAAAATTATGCCCTGTTCAAGCCAGAGTGTTGGTTCAGGGGACAAGAAAGTGTTGGACAATCTGCAATTCCAGACGAGTCACAGGAGGAGATTGGGATGATTAGAGGGTTAACGAATGCGGGATTGGGTAACATCGAGTCTGATGAACAATATATCACAGAGGCGGCCAAGCACGGATTTGGATCTGTAGATTTGAATCCGCTCTCATTGATTGAAACGTATGGCAAAGAACGGGCGCAACATCTGTTGGAAAGCAATCAGGTGATCATCGGCTCATCGGGTCTGACGGTAGAGTGGCGGACGACAGACGAGCAATTTCGCGAAGGATTGCAATCGTTGGTCGCTATGGCAGAAGCTTCTGCTGCGCTGGACTGCTACAGCTGTTGCACGTATATTTTACCCTCAACGGATCAACCGGCAGCGCAATTTATGGCAGCGGCTACGAAACGCTTGAGACTCTGCGCAGATATCTTGGACGCTTACGGGATTAAGTTGGGTCTGGAGTTTGTGGGATGCCATCATTTGCGGACGCAATGGAAGAATCCGTTTATCTGGCGTGTGGAGGATACCCTGGACTGGATCGAAACGATCCATGCGTCAAATGTTGGCCTGCTCGTAGATTCCTATCACTGGCATACCAACGGTTTGGCGATGGAAGATCTGTTGAAGCTGAAAAAAGAACAGGTTGTTCATGTGCATATCAATGATGCCTATGATCTGCCTGTGGAAGAATTATTGGATTATGAGCGTTTGTATCCCGGCGAAGGGGTCATTGATCTGGGTGGATTTCTGAGAAATCTGCAGGCGATTGGCTACAATGGTGTGGTGGCTCAGGAAGTACTGGCACCGGCATCGAGTCTTGGTACGAATGAACTATTTGCCAAGTCGAAGGCTGGGTTCGATCAGGTGTTTGCCACAGTATAATGTATGAGAAAATATATAATGACAGCAAGGGCCCATACATTGTGTATGGGTCATTTTGTTGTATTTAATCATATGAATGTGTTGATATGAAAACATTGACAATTCGTTAACAATTCCAAGATTTTCCGTTTACAATTCGCTCCTATAATTACAAACGTGATAGGTCATTTTTACTATGAACGTGGAAGCTAAGGGGGATGAGGCGGACAAGCTCTCATATTGATGATACATGCAGAATACCAGACAGCAGGGCACGGCATACAAGGCAAATTATATGGAGAAAAGAAGGGTGACCAAAGCCAATGTCAATGAAAAAGGTGTTAGTAGTGTCCATGGTAGCCACAGTGTTAACAACTTCTGTGGTTAGTGCAGTATCAGCTGCTCCAGCAGTGAAACCTGCGGCTAGTACAGCTCAGGTGCAAAATTCCACGCTTACAATAAACGGAAACAGCGTCATCGTTCGCTCCATCGTGAAGAATGGCGAGACACTTGTGTCGCTCCGTGATGTGATCAAGGCTATTGGCGCGCAAGCGGAAGTACAACGTGGTACGACCGTGATCAAGTTAAATGGTCACACGGTGACACTCCAGAACAATGCGAAACAACTAGTAGTTGATGGCAACAAAGTGAATTTGAATCAACCGGTTACGATCATTGGAGGTACAAGCTACGTTGCGCTCCGACCATTGGTATCCAGCGTTGGCGGTACAATCGTCAAGAGAAGTGGAGCGCTGGAGGTTAGCACGGTGGCACTGCTCGAAGGTGCGGAAAATCCCCGTTTTGCGGGAGCGGACAAGCTGATCGTTTCCAAGAGTGATGACAATGGCCGAACCGATTATCTCGTGAATACTACGAGTGGTAAATACGACCTGTTGTTAACGACAGATGGTGGATCGGATCTGGTCGTTTCCCCGAGTGGCGATCAAGCGGCGTATACAAATGCAGATGGAGCCGTCTACGTTATCGATCTGAAGACAAAGGCTTCAAAATTGATCACAAGTGACACGAGCATCAAACCGGAATTGCTATGGTCTGCGGACGGAAGCGCAATTTATTTCTTACAAGGAGATAAAGGGTCGGTCATTGCGAGCCTGAATCTGGCTGATGGTGCAATTAAGAAGCTGGTTGAAGATAAGGTGGATTACAAAGAAAACCTGAATGTGTCTGCGGACGGCAAAAGATTCATCTACACGGTAACGACACTGGGTAAGGTTACCTCTGATGCAACCAATGTAGATGAAGACAACGTGTCTATCGATTTTTCAGCCAATCAACAGCAAATATTTTCGTATAACAACGGAATATCAAAACCTGAAGCAGTGCAATTAACGACTTCAACCGATGACAAAGTGTTTGTATGGTCCGTTGATGGGCAGAAAGCCTACTACGTAAGCGTACCGTCCGAGGACGGCAATGCTTCGCTGCAATCTGTGGATTCATCCCAGGAGGCAACAACGGTGTACGGTACTCACGATGTAGAGCAAGCGATTCTGTCGGGTGGCGTCTTGTACGTACTGGCTGCGCATGATGACAGCAACAGCGTCATTATTTCCATCGACACGGTAACAGGAAAACAAACTAAACTGTATACCGTATCTTCCGAGGTATCCTCCATTACCGTTGCCGGATCACAATTGGCTGTAATTGAGAATGGCCGAGTTCTGGTACAAGCGGGTGGCAGCTGGAGAGCCGTTACGAAGTGATTTTTTTGATCCAAGAGTGATAAGCACAAAATCATAATTAACTATTTTATAATTCGAGAGGAGTCTATAAAAATGAAAAAATGGATCAAACCCTTCACGGTAATGCTTATGGCTGTATCCCTAATTGGTGGACTTGGAGGAGCAACGACGGCATCCGCTGCCAAGAGCACAGAGAAAGGTAAAATCGTCATCAACGGTTCCTCGGCATTGCTTCCACTGACTCTTCAGGCTGCAAGTGAATTCAAGAAAGATAATCCAAAAGTTAAAATCTCGGCTTCCGCCGCAGGTTCCATCACAGGTCCTCAATCCGTACGTAAAGGGATTGCCGACATCGGTGCTGTGGACTGGGACGCATCCAAGGATGTACCTGGCTTCAAGAAATTTGATGGAATGGTAGCGAATCCGGTAGCGGTGACGGTATTCACGGCTGTTGTTAACACCAATGTGGGTGTAAGCAGTCTGACCACGAAACAATTGCAGGACATCTTCTCCGGCAAAGTGACCAACTGGAAAGAGGTCGGCGGTGCGAACGCCAACATTGTTGTTGTTAACCGTAAGTTTGGTTCCGGTACACGGGTCAACTTCCAGCAAAAAGCGCTCGACGGCAAGGATTTCATGAGCAAAGGTGATAACTACAAAGAAGTTGGCTCCAGCGGCGATATGAAAACAACCATCGAAACGACACCCAATGCGATCGGTTATATTGACCTTCCTTATGTAACTAGCAAAATGAAGGCTGTATCCATCAATGGTGTGGCACCAACTGAGAAAAACGTTCTGAACAAAACCTACAAAGTATGGGGTATCGGATATTACATGACCAAAGGTCAACCTACCGGTGCAACCAAAGCGTTCATTGAGTATATCCAAAGCAGCAAGTTCCAGAACGGTTCCCTGAAAAAGCTGAAATTCATCCCGCTTGCGGCTGTAAAATAACGGAGCTTCAAACGTTCGTCATTCTCACATTTCATAAGAAAAGGGATAGCCAGCTTCTGCGGACGTTCGCAAGCTGGCTTCTCTATGTGAAAGGAAGAGCACTTCATGATCGATTTGAATCCATCCCCGAACAGCCCCGCCCCGAGTGAGCTTGGTACGAGCCTTGGTAAGGCCGCTGAATCGGGTACGCGGTTTAACCGTAAAGCGCGTCTAAGGTGGTCCAATAACCTGTTTCGCATGGTATGCATCGGCAGTACGATCTTTGTATGTCTGGTTCTCTTATGTATTTTAATCCTCATGCTTCGTACAGGCGTTCTCACCTTTGCGGATGTGTCGCTGCGTGAATTCTTTTTCTCTACCAACTGGGACCCGGAGAATGAACATTACGGTGCACTGACCTTTATCCTCGGCACACTGGCTCTTACGGGACTTACCATGTTGTTCGCTATTCCACTCTCTGTCATCATTGCTGTGTTTCTGGCAGAAATGACACCCAAATGGCTTCGCCATATTCTACGACCTGTATTGGATCTGCTGGTGGGTATTCCTTCTGTGGTGTACGGTTTCCTGGGACTAACGATCCTCATTCCATGGCTAAGGGATATTAGTGGACGTGATCTGGCTGACGGATTACTCGCTGCATCTATTGTGCTGACCATTATGGTACTTCCCACGATTAGCCGGATCAGTGATGATGCCATATCTGCTGTGCCGAACAAATACCGTGATGCTGCCTATGCACTCGGTACGAACCGATTCCAGACCGTAACTCGTGTTGTCTTACCTGCTGCAAAAGGCGGGATCATGTACGCGGTCATTCTTGGAATGACTCGTGCGATCGGTGAGACGATGGCGGTGGTGATGGTCATCGGTAATACAGCACAGCTCGCGAATAGTCTGTTCACGCCAACAGCCGTCCTGACAAGTAACATTGTCATGCAAATCTCTAGCGTCGAATTCGACTCCACCTGGAATCATGGTCTGTACATGATGGGCTTTATCCTGCTCGCGATCTCGATCCTGATGATCGTTATCGTAAGATTACTTCAGAAGAGAGGGGACCGAAACGTATGAGTGTGAAGAAGCAGGCGAATGCTGCCGTCCCGTCTTATTCTTTTGGCAAACGGAGAAGTTCATCGATGGTGATGGATCGGCTCTTTACAGGTATGGTGTGGGGCGTTGGCATTGTTGTCATTTTGTTTATTGTTGGACTGTTATTTTTGCTGCTCAACAAAGGATTGCCTCTGCTAAGCTGGGATTTTCTCTATGGTGTTCCTAGTGAGATTGAAGAAGGGGGAGGGATCGGCCCGGCGCTATTCAACTCGTTCTATGTGTTGATTCTGTCCCTGCTCATCTCCATCCCTATTGGTATGGCGGCAGGTATATATCTGGCAGAGTTTGCACCAAATAATAAGCTGATTGAGACCGTTCGTATTTGCGTGGAGGGATTGTCCTCTGTGCCATCCATCATCTTCGGATTGTTCGGTATTGCTCTGTTTGTGGAGTTTTTTGAAATTGGTCTTACCATTCTGGGCGCAGCCGTCAGTCTTGCTTTCCTGAACCTGCCTGTGCTTACCAGAGTAACAGAGGAATCCGTCAGGGCGGTTCCGGTGGAGCTTCGCAATGGATCATTCGCGCTGGGCTCAACGCATCTCCAGACGATCCGCCAAGTGTTGTTGCCGGTGGCTATTAACGGGATCATGACAGGCATTTGCCTGACGGCAGGCCGGGCATTCGGTGAGAGTGCTGTCATTATTCTGACCGCTGGGGTGTCTACCTCCGGGGAGATGTGGGACTTTAATTTGCTATCGCCGGGAGGAACCCTTGCTGTACATCTCTGGTACATTCAATCGGAAGCCATTGTGCCAGATGCCGAGGAAATTGCGCAGAAAACCACAGCTGTGCTGATCTTTGTGGCGTTGCTCATTAATGTTCTGTTCCGTGTACCCTTGTGGCTGAATGCACGTAAAAATCAAGCGTGATGAAGAGAGGATGCCGCTAAACGGTATCGTCTGGAGTAACGCTAACTGTTTAAGCTGAAACCGCAAATCATTCCATTTCAACCCGGGAGGGCACCTTGTGCAACCTATTATTGAGATCAACAAATTGAATTTGTATTATGGTCAGTTTCAAGCGCTGAAGGATGTTTCCATTGAAATTCCCGAGCGGGCCATTACTGCTTTTATCGGACCGTCGGGATGTGGCAAATCGACCCTGCTGCGTACGTTGAACCGGATGAATGACCGGATACCCGGCACACGGATTGAAGGTAAAGTGGCCGTAGGGGGAACCGACATCTACAGTGGTGAAGTTCATGTGGAGACCCTTCGCAAGAAGATCGGCATGGTCTTCCAGCAACCGAACCCTTTTCCAAAATCCATCTACGACAATGTGGCCTTCGGTCCCAAACAGCACGGTATCCATGGCAAGAAAAAGCTGGATGAAATCGTCGAGCAGAGCCTGCGTTCCGCAGTCTTGTGGGATGAGGTAAAAGACAACCTGAAGCGCTCTGCGCTAAGCCTGTCCGGAGGTCAGCAGCAACGCCTCTGCATTGCACGTGCGCTGGCAGTGGAGCCCGATATTCTGTTGATGGATGAGGCAACCGCTTCGCTTGATCCCGTCTCCACCTTCAAGATTGAGGAACTGACGCATGAATTGAAGGAACGTTATACCATTGTGATGGTGACGCATAACATGCAGCAAGCCGCTCGCGTATCTCAGCAGACGGTGTTTTTCCTGAACGGCGTAGTCGTGGAGTATTCCCCTACCCAGAGCATGTTCGCCGAGCCAGTTGATGTGCGTACGCAGGATTATATTAGTGGCAGGTTTGGTTGATTGTTTATTAGTTGAGGAATGTGGAAGTCTTTCAGATCTGATCTGAAAGACTTTTTTCTGTTTTTCAGATGTATGTATCTGGGTGAAACACGGAGAAATGAACTAAGAACGATTTTTGTTATACTGTGATTCAATTGTTAGAATTCCATATTTTTGATATTATCAGTTACATCGCTTAACAGCGTAATACGAAGTTTTAGTAGATAAGGAGTACATAAGATGAAATTTTTATTTGAATTAATGTTATCCATGCTTATGTTAACAAATGGCGCAAGTGGTGAACCGATTACCAAGGAAGAAATTCATAGCTTTCTGAAAATGCATCATCTGAAATACGCGGAAGTCAAAATCGTGAATGATCAATCGGCATTTTTGGTTAGTGTAAAAGGGGAAGATGCCAAAGCATCCATACTTACCAAATCTCCCAAGAACAAGCTTGTCATGCAACCAAATCAGTATGTATGGAAAGAAGATGAGGAAGGGATTTCAGTCCAGAAATTAGGGGATTATCTCTGTGTCGTTATTCACGATAGAGCAGTGCCTCATGATATGGATTTTGTGAATATTATATACACAGACGAAAATTGGATCGAGAGGAAGGACCGTCATGGGTGCTTTTCCTACGGCTGTATCCTATGCAGATGCGGGGGATAACACATCGATCAACAGCTCGACAACAGGTTCTTGGCAAACGGGAGATTTGCATGTACATACGTTTGAGTCTGATGATGCACAGGTTTCACTGGAGGACGTACTCGATGCGGGTCTAACAAAATATGGACTGGACTGGATCGCGCTTACGGATCATTTGCGGTTATCCAAGCGAGATCACAATGGCGTAGACATTCCAAATGGGTCAATACCCATGTCCCAAGGAATGAATGAATATCAGGTACCACAGATCAAGGCACTTCAGGATGCAGGCAAATACGCAGGGAAAACGATCTTCTCCGGTTTCGAATGGGACATGCCAACACATGAACACGTTGGGGTGGGGATTCTTACGGATGAGCCGAACTCAACCGAAGCGCTTAACGCTGCCAAGGAATTCGAGTACCGCTTCACGAATCGCGCAGCGAATCTGTTTAATGCAGCTGACGTAGCGAAATGGGATCAGAACGGAGGGCGTGCTTACACGTCTCATCAGGATGCGTTGGCTGCCATCAACTGGCTCGCAACGAACTATCCAATGACAAGTTATGCAATGATCAACCATCCTTCACGAGGCAAAAACAAATATACGATCGCGGACTTCCGTGATTTCAACGATCTGGCTCCACAAGTGGTATTCGGTATCGAAGGCATGCTGGGTAACCAGATGGAACCGGATCGTGGAGGGTACAACACAAGCTACAATGTGGCTAATCCGACGGCTGATGATGGATACAAGTACCGTACATACGGCGGTGTAGACTATATGGTCGCCAAAGTGGGCGGTCTGTGGGATGCATTGCTGGGAGAAGGACGTCATTTCTGGAACTATGGCAATTCGGACTATCATTTCAAGACGATTGGCACGAATTCCAGTGGTTATTTTCCGGGCGAATATGCCAAGACGTATTCCTGGGTTGAGGGTACAGGCATGCAGGCAGTACTGGATGGACTGCGTTCGGGGAAATCATTTTCCGTATTCGGTGATCTGATCAACGCATTGGACTTCACGGCTTCCGGAGCGGGTGCTCAGGTTGAGATGGGCGGAGATCTGAATGTGACCCAAGGCGATGAAGTTGAGCTGAAGATCCGCTTCAAGAGTCCAACGACGAGCAACAACTATGAAAATCCAATCAACAGTGGTACGTCCGCTGGACAAGTACCCGTGGTGGATCACGTTGATCTCATCGCTGGGGATGTGACAGCCAAGGCCCAGAAGGGTACAGCCGCATATACCAAAGACACCAACGACTCTACCAAAGTACTGGCTACCTTCACATCCAAAGATTGGACGACAGATGCCGAAGGCTATAATGTCATTACGTACAAGATCAAAGCCACAGATCAGGACAAGTATTTCCGCCTGCGCGGTACGAATCTGGGCATGAACGTGACAGGTGAGACTGTAAATGGTGAACCACAGCTTGATCCGAAAAATACGACAGCTGATGCAACGACACGCTTTAATCAAATTAACAATAGTAACTATCGCGATCTGTGGTTCTACTCCAACCCAATCTTCGTGAGTGCCACACCGTACAGTGACGCACAGGCGGTAACCGATACACTTCAAGCAATTGATCTGGGCGATCTTAACGCGGTCCATTCCGATCTTACCCTTCCTGTTGAAGGGAAGCATGGAGCAACGATTAGCTGGTCCAGCTCTAACCCGGAACTAATGAATAACGAGGGCAAGCTACTAGCCCAACCCGACAATAATGAGAGATTGGAACTGACGGCAATCGTGCAACGTGGCACGGAATCTCAACTCAAAACGTTCACTGTCATTGTGGAAGGCACGAATAATCAGGTGCTAGTGTTAAAAAGCAATATGACTACCGCTGACGGCCAGCCGTATCACACGGATACATGGACGAACCAGTCTGTAAACGTTAGTGTAACCAGCGCAGTATACGCGCCTGCTACTTCCGCGATTATCGAGTTGTCCCGTGATGGAGGGCAGACGTACGAACTTTATACAGAGAATACACCTTTGGAGGTAACGGAGCCTGGAGAGCACAACCTTTTATTCCGAGCAACAGACGATCTGGAACAAACGTATACTTTACCTCTGGTCATTAAAATAGACCGTGAGATTTCCGTCATCACCCTGCAAGGTAGCAGCCAGATGACGCTGAACGTGGGAGATACGTATAACGAGCCTGGAGCACAGGCTTCTGATAATGTCGGCATCCGTGGTTCCGTGCAGGTGGATGGCACGGTGAACACACAAGCACCAGGGATCTACACCCTTCGGTATAACGTGAAGGATATCGCTGGTAATGAAGCGCAGGAAGTTATCCGTACCGTGACTGTACAAGCCCGCTCAGGTAATGGTGGCGGGGGTTCAGGTGGAGGTAATGGAGGCAACCCCGGTGGGAATTCTGGAGGAAACACACCAAGTGTGCCAACAACGCCTACCGTTCCAACCACACCAACGAACCCGGATGCGGGGTCAGATTCATCCACTGAAGTGAAGGTTGAGGTGGAAGCGAATCAGCCAGTCCAAGCCGGTTTGAAAGACATCGTACAATTCAACGCTCCAGCAGGAGCCATTGGTTCCAAGGATACGCTGCAAGTGTCCGTGGTTGCCAAGGACGAGTTGCAGAATACAGCTTCCCTGAATGTACTTGGACAAGCTGTACAGTTCAGCCGCAGTGGCGGAAGAACGTTGAATGAGCGGGCGGCATTGAGCTTGAATCTGGATTCGGCAGATCTGCCGAAAGGCACTCAACCTGCAATCTACTATTATAATGAAGCTCGTCAGAGCTGGGTATTTATCGGTGGCAAGATGAATGCAGCAGGAAGCATAACGGCCAATGTTAATCATCTGGGTACATTCGTTGTGTCCAGTTACACACCGGTGAATCTGTCTGACCTGAATGGACACTGGGCTTCCGACTACGCAGATCGTTTGTTGGGCATGAACGTCATTCAAGGTTACACAGATGGTACGTTCCAACCATCGAAGAAGATCACACGGGCAGAGTTTGTTACGTTGCTCAGTAAGGCGCTGGCATTGAAGTCCGTGGAGTCGGATCTGACATTTGCAGATCAAGGTAGTCTGCCAGACTGGGCAAAAGGTGATATTGCCGCAGCAGTGCAAGCCGGAATTGTGAACGGCTACGGTGATAATACATTTAAGCCTGATCGGACCATTACCCGTGCCGAGATGGCTGTCATGATGGCGAATGCGCTGAAAGTAAGTTCAGATGCACAAGCCGGAATGTCCGGTAATACCTCCGTTAAACCAAGTTTCACCGATGCATCGCAGACGCCATCTTGGGCACAAGAAGCACTGGATGCAGCGGTGCAGGCCAAGATTGTGAGTGGATATACGGACCATACGGTTCGTGCAGGAAGTGAAACGACCCGAGCGGAAGCAGCGACGATGATCTATAATTTGTTGCTGGCCATGTACGTGTAATCTCAATAGAATGAAGCAAGGACCATCCTGAGAGGGATGGTCTCTGTTTATTTCAACGTTTAGTACAGTCCATTAACTAAAAAAGTTGAATATTGGTTTCTAATTACAGAATAAAAACTCCTTAGTTAGTGAAAGACGAAGAGGATAGAAAGGCTTGGGACGGTCATTTCCTCTTGCTCCCCGTCTTTACTAAATTAAGAATGAGGGATAAGAGAATGGCTACTAACTATACTTATTTTGAAAGTAGTGGATATCGTGTAATCAAGACTCATGTTAGTAATATTGTCTCAGAAGTTATTAAGAAACCGGTTTGTTCTACAAACAATTATGGTATTAATGGGGGGTTTTTTGCATCAAATCTATATACTGCGCCTCCAACAGGTGGTCTCTCAATCAGTTATGATGGTGCAACCCAAGATCCTGGAAGCAATGCAGGGGGGACACGGAATCGTGGTACGTTTTTTACTTACCTAGATAATGGTGTTACTAAAGCAGGAATTACCCGCTGCACAACTATTCCAAATTTAAAGCAACAAGTTGGTAACTTACAGTTCAAAACAATTATTGGCGGGGGAAGCCTTCATCTAACTGGGACAGAAGACCAGTTTAAGACCGTCCACGAAGATGAAATGTGGAACGTACACGCTGGTATTCCTGGAACAAGACGGGCTGGACTAGGTTTTAAAAATGAAAGCAATGGTGTGTATGCATACTTAGTGACATCAACAATATGGAAAACCTTGTACAATTTAAGAGACTTTTTTAAAGAAAATCTTGGTTGTAATAACGCTGTTTTCTTGGATGGTGATGGTTCCGTTCAGATGCAAGTGTACGCTAATGGTGAACTGATCAAAGCAGATGGTACAGATCCGACCCCGGGAAGATATGTATGGAACATGGTTAAATTGATAAATAAAAATTAATGGGGTAAACAAAGAACAAGCCTTATCCAAGGCTTGTTCTTTGTTTATTTGATAGTTAACTCGTATATTTCAAATAAATGATTATTTATTTGTCTCGTCCAACTTTCAATTTTATCACCTACTTTAACTTCATCGAAATCAGCCTCGATTCGCATTTTACTGAATTTTGCGTCTGCTTGATAAAAATCACTCGAAGTAACATAAAACCTCGAATTTTTCGTTACATTCAGATATTCTCCATTATCCAGTACGATGGAGTAAAGTACCTTGTCTCCGTCTACTTTACTGTTTTGCTCTTTTATTTCAACGATGGTGCCAGTGTAATATTGCTGTTCCTTTGCTGGTGAAGACCATCCTTTCATATAATCTGAAAAGAAAACGAAATAGACGATTACCAGAATTATCACGACAAAGCTGCTTAATACCACGAAGGGCCATTTTTTTTTTGCTTTCAAATTTTTCATCCTTCCTCAATGTACTTATAGTATGTAGACGTCCAATCATTCAAAAAGTTACAAAAAAAGAAGCTATGGCTAAAAATATCCATAGTATTGCTTTCTTTAATTTTATTGTGTAGGAAAAAGCTTAATAAACTCGATTAGTTCGAGCCGTAAACTTTGTATGGTATCTTCTTTTGGCATTCTAATTGTTTCTGCTAATTTCTCCATTTCTGGGTAATAAAGTTCTAATATTTTAAGTGTTGCCTGTTCTTCTCCAGCTCTAGCTTGGAAGAGTAGTCGGGTGAGATCTTCTTTCGTAGATCCTCTAGTGTTTTTCTTTTCCATTTATTCACCCCCTGAACACTAATATTCATTTCAACTGAGACTTCCTTAGCACTTTTGTCCTCCACGTAAAGTGAATATATTACCTTCCTTCCACTTTCCTTATCGATCAGACTTAATATATCTTTGACGTTTAACTCGTCAATGATTTCATCTTCGAAGGATTCTTGTCTTGTGAAATCAAAAGTGAAGGGATACTGCTTCGCTGCTTTCCTACCGTGATACTGGAGTCTCCATGCCATCCGCTGGAGTTCGACATCAATTATTTCTTTAATTTGTACTTCTTTCATTGGATTCTACCCCTTTCATGTGCAGTGTAATTACCCTAATATCTAGGAACTATATCTAAAGAATTTGAAACCAATTTCGCTAAAAATAAGAACATTAGTTCCTATATGTGAATATATTACCTTCTTTTAAGTCGGAGTTAAAGTGTTTTTGTATATAAAATCGATATTAGTTAGATTCTAATTATTGTTAATATACTATTTTTATACAGATAGAAAATTGTATCTATATTTTACAAAACTCAGTTTAAGAGCGACACACACGGCTGTCAGTAGTCTGCTAGACTAGGTAAAAAGGAATGGCCGATGCATCGCAGACGCCATCTTGGGCACAAGAAGCACTGGATACCGCGGTGCAGGCCAAGATTGTGAGCGGATATACGGACCATACGGTTCGTGCAGGAAGTGAAACGACTCGAGCGGAAGCTGCGACGATGATCTATAACTTGTTGCTGGCCATGTACGTGTAAGAAGTAACGAAGAGAATTAACCGTATATAAAGTAGATATAAAGAAGATAAAAAAAACTGATATCCTTTTGGGTATCGGTTTTTTGAATTAAAACATTCTCATCTTCTGGTGGCATGTAAGGCGTTCCATTGCTGTAATTCACGAAACGAAAGGGCAAGTTACTGTGATAGAATGAGTTAGGTTTGGATGATGAAACGGTGGGGGCTAGAAAATGAACAAAACGGAGCGGCAGCTTGCGATTACGCTTGAATTGCAGCGAAGGAAGATGTTACGAGCAGAAGATTTGGCTGCTCAATTTGAGACAAGTGTACGTACGATATATCGAGATATACAGGCATTAAGTGAAGCTGGTGTTCCGATAATGGGAGCTCCGGGTCATGGGTATTCCCTTATGGAAGGATATTTTCTGCCCCCAGTAAGCTTCACCGCAGAAGAAGCCGTATCCCTGCTCATGGGAGCAGATTTTATCGAACAGAGGTTGGATACAGAATACGCGATGGAGGCTAAGTCGGCTCAACGCAAAATTGAAGCGATTTTGCCAGAATCCGTTCGTGACGAATCCACACGTGTTCGGGAAACGATGCGACTGCTTCATACGGTTGAACCTTTAACCCGAGCGCGGGTGAAAACATACCTTAACCAGATACGTAATGCCATCTTGGAACAACGTAAAATTAGCTTTATGTACCTGAAAAAAATGCCAGGAACGGATGGCAATCGATATAACATGCGTGAGGTTTCACCATATGGACTCTCACTTGTTCAGGAGAATTGGGTGTTAATCGCACGTTGTGATATGCGACAAGACATCCGTCATTTTCGTTTGTCACGCATGACTGAACTCTCCGTGCTGGAGGATCAGTTCCTTTTGCCGCCGGATTTTGACCTAAACAGTTATCGACCTCCTGAAGACCGTAACGAACATGTGATAATTAAGGCGAAACCCGAAATTGCTGACAAAATTATGGAGGCCCTTCATTTTTATATGGATGCATTCGAGGAGCAAGAGAAAGGTGTGATTTTTCATTTTCGTGTCCGCTATCCCGAGGAAATCTTGCATTATTTACTTGGCTGGGGTGGAGATATCGAGGTCTTGAAGCCGGAGTCTTTACGCTTCCGAATGCAGGAAGTAGCCAAAAACATCTTAAAACACTACTGACATACACCTGTCAGTAGTGTTTTTTTATACTTTGGAATATCACAGATTAAAAGGAGTTGGTTGCAGGATGAGAAGTGCAGCGGAAGCATTGAAATCATTGGAAACGACAGACAGCAGATATTGGATTGGTGTTGTATCTGCTTCTCACGTGAGTGTAGCTGTAGAGGGAGGGTTTGCGCAGCTGTGCCATGGCAAGTCAGCACTGTTGCGACAGATGTCTCCGGGTGACTGGCTGATATACTATTCTCCACGCACAGACGTATCAACAGGCAAGCCACTTCAGGCGTTTACCGCTATTGGACAAATTACTGACGACAGGATATACCAATATCAGATGTCGGAATCATTTGTACCCTTTCGCCGAGATCTCCGTTATCTTCCGTGTCGAGAAGTAAAGATCGCAACGTTGTTAGACCAACTTAGCTTTACACGTGGAAATCGCAATTGGGGGTTTCCATTTCGTAAAGGTCAATTTGAAATTGGGGCTGAAGACTTCATGATGATAGCTTCCTCCATGTTGGAAAATGAGACATTGTCACTACTGGATATTAGCTTAAGCCAGAAATGTTAACCAAAGCAAAAGGCCCATAGAATGTCTATGGACCTTTTTGCTTTATGGATAATCCTATCCTTCACCGTTGATATTACATTTACGAAGATGCTGGTCTTTGTTGATTTTAGGGTTTGAATTCAAGTGGAAAAGTCAATAAAAGCTCTATAAGCAACGCTGTACAATCCACTGAAAACCAGTACAATTGAACCTATAAGAACATGAGATAAAGAGAGGTATTTCTCCATGACGGATACAAGTGGGAATCGCAAAGTTGACGGCTATCTAAAGAAACTCAAAACGTGGAAGGAAGAGTCCACAAAGCTGAGAGAGATTATTCGGGATTTTGAACTGACAGAGGATATGAAATGGATGCATCCTTGTTACATGCTCGATGGAAAAAACATCGTCTTAATCCATGGATTCAAAGAATACGTGGCGATCCTGTTCTTCAAAGGCGCTCTGCTGAAGGATACACACGGCATTTTGGTCCAGCAAACGGAGAATGTACAGGCAGAACGCCAACTTCGTTTTACCAGTCTGGAGCAGATTGTGGAGCAGGAAGCTATGATCAAAGCCTATATCAAGCAAGCGATTGAAGTGGAACAAGCTGGACTGCAAGTGGAAATGAAAAAAACTGCCGAATATAGCGTTCCTGAGGAACTTCAGCAGCAATTCGATGAGAATCCTGCTTTCCGAGATGCATTTGAAGCACTGACACCCGGACGTCAGCGGGCATATCTCTATTATTTCTCACAACCAAAGCAATCCAAAACAAAAGTGTCACGAATTGAGAAGTACATGCAGCCGATCCTGGAGGGCAAAGGATTGAATGATTAATCTTAACAGGAGAGTGTCCCATATGATTCGAACTTACCAATACTACGCAATTTTTAATTTTGCTGAAGATGGAATTAATGTTACATTTCCTGATCTGCCTGGATGTATCACCTGTGGCGAATCAATTGATGAAGCATTAGTGATGGCGAAAGAAGCACTTGAATTATTTTTGGATGGAGAACCTGTTGAAGATCTTCCGCCACCTCAAAGCATAATGCCTGAATTATTGAACTCTAAAGATAAAGCGTATTTAATTGAAGCAAGTATTACGTATTATTGATGAATTCTATATTTAAATATCTGATTTTACCAAATTGAATTTAGAACATCGTCGACTTCTTTGAATCACGACCCTTGAGGCTGTCTGAATTCTTTAGGGGTCATCCCACATTTTTCTTTAAATATCCGATAAAAGTATTTCATATCCTGTATTCCTACCTCTCTGGCAATGGTTTGCACACTCCAATCGGTTTCGGATAACAGTTCGCAACTTCGTTGTATACGTTTATTTTGTAACATCTGCGTCAGGGTGAGCCCGGTAACCTGCTTGAATGTTCTTTGAAAATGGCGAGGGCTTATGGCAAATCGCTCACACAAACGAGTAAGGATGGCGGATTCATCATAATGACTGGATATATAGTTCACTGCAAGTTGAATGTGGTCGGTCAGATCTCCTTGTTCAGACTGAAGATCACTTGGCTCGGCATGCCGTATGCGAGTTAGCAGGTCCATCAGATGAAGATACAGTCGGTAACGATAGCCGGATTCCTTACATTGAAGTTCAAGGTGTAAGGAGTACATGATTTTCCCGAATTCTTTCTTGTGCTCAGTTACTTTGAAGCCGTTCCCCAGAGTACGAAATGGTTGAGTAAGCTCATCAATATCATCATAGATCATGCGGTCACCAATGGCTTGAGGCCCCGATAATATGTGCTTCTCCACTAGGCAATTCATGAGCGTGACAGGCTGATTCATTGTGGTCTGGAACACATGTCTCGTATCTGTAGGAATGAACAACAGGTCTCCACGAGTAATTGGGATACAGCTATCATCAATCGAAAGTGTTCCTTCACCTGCCGTCACATAAGACAATTCATAGAAGGAATGCGCATGCTTCTGACATTGGTTATTTAGTATTTCTACCGGATGCATGGAAATGGGAGTGTCATGGAAAGGGTGCTCCATGTAATAGGTTGAATCGTTAAAATTCATAAACAGGAGGCCCCTCCCTCTTCAATTTTTTTATTATTCAATTTTAATGGATCAAGCGAGTGACTTCAATCAATCAGATGTCGCATTTGCCCATAGGCTGGTCGCCCTAGACCATTTTTATATAGGGTGAAGTCCTTAAAATAAACATGAATAGAGGATTGGAGGAGAGAATCAAATGACATCAACATTAATGAAAACATTGCCTCAGACAAGAATGCCTTATTTACTTCGTAAAGGAGAAGGCAAGAGTTATACGTTCGGAAAACAGGTAGTTACGATCATGGCGGATACTGACAGCACAGGAGGACAGTTCGAAATGTTCACCATCGCCGGGAGCAAGGGAGAGGTGTTTCCCCTCCATTTTCACAACAGCAGCTATGAATCTTTAATGGTTCTGGAAGGAAGAGTTGAGTTGGTAATCGACGGGCAATATCATCTTCTAACTTCTGGAGACTATGCACATATACCGCCAGGGACAAAGCATGCCTATCGGTTTGCAGGTCACCGAAATCGTATCGTTTCCTATTCATTACCGGGAAATATCACGTCTATCTTTCCTGTCATGGGTTTGGCCTATTCTTTCAAGGATTACCCACCGCAGCCTCTATACGAATGGACGCAAGAGGACTTGATCCAAGCCGCCAAGGTAGCCGATATTGGTTTTGAGGATGGAGAGTTACAGTGGGGTGCTTCCCAGCTTGTTGAGACAGGTGAAGTGCACGGCGGAGTCATTCCTTATGTATTGGAGAGCGGGGAAGGGGATCGTCTCTTAACGGGAGATCAGTTGCATCGCATTCTTGCGTCTCAGAAAAATACAGATGGCGCCTACATTTTTGTATCTACAGAAGGACCGAAGGGTGAACCTATTGTAGAGCATTATCATGAGAATCATGTGGAGACTTTTTATTGTGTACAAGGCCAAATGACCATGTGGGCGAACGGTGAAGAAATTCAGCTTCATGAAGGAGACTTCCTCCACGTGCCGGAAGGTACTACCCATGCTTATCGTCTCGATGCACCGTATACCCGCTTTGTTGGAATGCTGGAGTGCGGTTTGTTTGAGCCATTCTTCCGTATACTGGGAGAGTCGTATGAACATTTTATTTTCCCGAATGAACCTGGCCCGCTACGGATGGACCGCGTTATGGCTAATATGGATACACTGGATCTGAAAGTGGTTGCACAATCACCGTTGCATCGCAATTGAGTACATGATGGATAAAAAAACAAACCTTTCACAACAATCACAATCGTATAAATTAATTTGGATTTTAGCTTTTGCGATGGTTATCTCTGTCATGAATTCCACCATGTTTAATGTGGCACTGCCTGATCTTAGAGCAGAGTTTGGACTGACCTCTTCCCAGGTTAGCTGGGTGGTAACAGCGTATATCATTATATACGCCATAGGGTCGGTAACGTATGGCAAGCTGGCTGATATGTTCAAGTTGAAAAATTTGATTACATTTGGATTATGCTGCTTTGCAATGGGGTCACTAATCGGAGTACTGGCGGACAGCTATATGTTCATCATTGTGGCTCGAATTCTACAATCGGTAGGGGCGGCCGTTATCCCGGCATCTTCCATGTTGATTCCAATTCGTTATGTGGCTGAAGAGAGTCGTGGCAGAGCATTGGGGATTACTTCGGCCGGTATGGCTCTTGGGACAGCGATTGGTCCAATCATTGCCGGGTTCGTTCTTAGTATGGCAAGCTGGCGTTTTCTCTTCGCGATTTCTATTTTGGTACTTGTTACAATACCGTTCTTTCGAAAATATCTGGGTAATGACAAGGGTGTGAGAGGACAGGCAGATCTTCTAGGGGGGCTATTGCTGGCGGGCGTTATTACGTTGTTGATGCTTTCTATTACAAGACAAAGCTTACTCCTGATGCTGCTGATGTTAGTGACGCTCATGCTGTTCTGGATAAGGATGAGAAGATCGTCAGCACCGTTTATATCTCTTGAATTGTTTAAAAACAAACGCTACTCTGGCGGACTTCTCATTGGGTCCATGGTGTTGACTCTGAATCTGTGTGTACCTTATCTGATCCCCCAGATGTTAACCAGTCTCAATCAGTTGTCTGCGTTACAGATCGGGTTGGTGATGTCGCCTGGAGCCTTGTTTGCCGCATTATTCGGACTCTTGGGCGGGCGTATTACGGATAAAAAAGGGAACCGTTATCTGTTTTCGTGGGCTTATGGATTGCAATTCATTGCGTATACGCTATTGTACCTTTTTACAGGTGGTTCGTATGGTGTAGTTCTGTTCGTTCTTATCGCTGCGAATACAGGGCTGACATTTGCCCAGATTGCTCTTGCCAATACCGTGTCCAGAACTTTGCCAAGACATGAGGCGGGCGTTGGAATGGGTGTCTATATGATGTGCAGCTTCATCGCTGGTGCGATCGGAACAACGATTCTTGGAACCACATTGGATGCAAAAGGGGCAAGCACTCAAGTATTCGGTTCCATTTATATCTTTTTTGGGATATGGATTGTGATCTCAGCAGTGTTGTTTCTTTCCTTTACCAGAAAAAGAGGATCTGAATCTGCATCAACCTAGGTTGTACTGGTATCGCCGATTTAAGATCGATAGAAGTTCTCTGTCATAAGCAAGTTATTGAACAGGCTGTCCCACAAGTCCTCTAAAGGATGGAGCAGCCTGTTTGTTACTTTATGTTACAAAATGATATAATACACCGATCCTATAATAAAAATATAGGAATAAATTATGCCGATAACAGATTCAATAATTTTCAATTTTCATCACCGCGAACTGCCGACTGTTGGTGGAAAATTTTAAAGATTTGAAGTTTATTCAAATTATCATGGATACGAAGTCAAGAGAAGAATTAAAGGTATTGATAGTTGTAAAATTAGTTTTAAAGTTGTTAATCGGAGGTGTGTAATATTATGCCAAATTACTTAGAATACCAGAAGTCTGTAGCTGCTGAATTTATCGCATACGAAAAGAGAGTTAGGCATCTTATTGATGATGCTCATTGGGCTGAAGAAGGTCGCTACAAAGAAATTATACTTATGAATTATTTGAAACGTATTTTACCCAAACATGTTTCTGTTGGAACAGGTTTTGTTCGAAATCAGGATGCTCTCTCTACTCAAATTGATATTATTGTATATGATCATTCTTTTCCTCTATTATTCTCAGAAGGAGATTTTATTATCACGGTTCCTGAGAATGTTATCGGGATAATAGAAGTGAAATCCAAAATTGTTCCAAGTAATTTATGTGAAATTATAGAAAAAGCAAATCGTAATGCTTCTATTATATGTGGAAGTTCAGATAAAAATTTGTTCAATGGAATTTTTTCATATAATGCCTACGGACGAATTGAATCTTACATTCAAAGATTAGAGGAATTTGATTATAACTCATACTTAGAAAAGCAACACATTAATCAAGTGATATCCAATAAGTTACTATCATGCGTTAACCATCTCGCAATCGGAACAAAATATTTCTTGAAGTTGTGGCCAGGTGGAGTGAGCCAGGAAACAAAAGAGATTGAATGGCATGGGGAGGGTCCACATTACAGTACCTACGATATGCAAGAAGGACTAGCCTTCTCATATTTTATCTCAAATTTGCAGGAAGAGATACTTAGAAAGTCATCCGACCAATATGTCGAAGAGTTATCAGGATCATTGAGGGCATTTTTATATCCTTTACCTGAAGGAAAAGAGGCACGTCTAGTTTCTAGAATTGAGATAAAGAGAAGTTAACAAAATATTCATGGCATTATAGTTATTTATTTTATCTAGATAAGAGCTCCTAATTCTGGTATAATTAGCGTGCTACTAAGAGTATTTCGGGTCATAATGTCGCCTCAGAAACAGAGACGGTTTTTGGGGAAAGTCAGTTAGATGTTTGGTCAAGACAGGCAATTGATCAAACTCAGCATAGTCATTTAAATGAAGGGTTTTTCTTATAACATAAGAATATTTCTTATTTAAAAGACATGTAAAACAGAATATCTTGAATATAATTACGTACTAATTTTGCTGTCCAACAAGACAGTGCGGAAATGTCCGAGTTCAAAACTGACTAATAAAGGAAGAGACCACTTCATATCAGTGCCAGCTGATGTAAAATGGCCTCTTTTCTTATGGCGTGATTAACTTTAAAGTATTGCCGTGCCTTGGTTTTGACTATAATGTGATTAATACAGCCTATTATTTACTTTCAGCAATAACTCTAGAGACGGAAGAGTTATTGTAGAATTATGTACTACCAGTCACTATGGCGACATGATAACTATAAAGTTCACGCAGTGCACCCTAAAATACTTACTATTATTATTTCCTATTAAGTGCGAATTGAGCTACTAAAGTTGCAAATGCAACTGCTAAACTAAGAGCTTCGTATACAGTCATTTGTCTCCTCTTTCTGGCTGTATCCGAAGTTATCACAAGCTTAATTTAGGCACCATAGTTATTATATCATCTGTAAACTTATATTAAAATATATTAAATAGTTTTTCATATGAAGACTAGTTAGAGTTATCAATTTTCCTTAATCTCAATAATCTCCCGTATATCATCAATACCCAGCGCTTCAGCAATCCGTTCAATATGAGCAAAGTTGATATTCTCACGTTTCCCAGACTGCAACTCACTTAACGCAGCATGACGGATATCGGACAATCGGGCCAGTTCGCGCAGTGAGATATTATGTTTCTCAGTGAGTTTATGAATATTAACAACGACTTTCTTTGTCATGTTAAATCACTCCTAAAATTTCCATATGGTCTTGACGTTACGCATGAGCGTACCATATACTTTTTGTATATCTGGTACTCTTATGCGTACCAATTTTAGGAGTGGTGACATGACAAGTACCAACAGTGAAGAATTCTCTTCGCACTACGCACAACTCATCCAACAAGAGGACGATTACTTAGATCAACTGGTCACATGCAACAAACTCATCCTAGACGCTATGGACATCATCGCGAAGCAGGCAGGTGTGCTAGAAATGGATACCGTGAAACAAGCAGCATACCATCTACATGCCATGGAACAGGATCTAAACCGAAAGTTATTTGAAGTCCGACTGGAGAAGAGCATCTTGGCAAATCAAATGAGCCAGTCTACATAAACCACCTTAACTAAAGGACAGTGCAGGATCATATAAGATGATCTTGAACTGTCTTTTTGTCTTTCCCTCCAAACGCTTTTCGCTCCCAATTTAGCATTGACTTTCCTCCCAAATCCCCCTACACTTCAATTATTAAAACACTTTTAAAAACATTCATTGAATGGTTCGAAATGAACGAAAGGAGGCATATAACTAAGCATGTTACCCACACCACACAACACCCAACAGGTGAAGCGCATTAACGTTGAACTGGTGAAGAATACGCTCCGATCCATGGGCGTAGGCACAAAAGCTTCCATTGCGAACCTGACCAAACTCAGCGTAGCGACATGCGGCACGATCCTGAACGAGTTGCTTCAGACCGGTGAGATTATCGATCTGGGTCCAGACGAATCAAGCGGGGGGAGACCGGCGAGTCGGTATCAATTTAATGCAGACTACGCCAGCGTACTGTGCCTGATTATTCGAACAGAGGGCGGCATTCACTCGATCACACATACATATGCCAATCTGAACGGAGAGATGGCGGACGAACAGACGCTCATTTTGGATGAGATTAATGTCCCGGTGGTAGAGGATCTAATTTCAAATCTGATCGAACAACACCACAATGTGCAGGCGATTGGTATTGGTATACCTGGGGTGGCGCACAACGGCGTTATTGGAATCTGTGACGTACCGGAGTTAATGTATCAGCCACTCGGCCCAAGGCTTAAGGAGCAATATGAAGACGTGGAAGTGGTCATTGGCAACGACATGAACTTGACCGTTTACGGACTTTACAACCAGCAGCAATTTGAGGAAGAGAAGAACTTTGCGGTAGTTACGTTTCCGGAGAACCATTTTCCGGGTGCAGGTTTTATCATTGATGGCCGTCCGCTGACCGGGAATACGCAATTTGGGGGCGAGGTGTCCTTTTTACCTTTTGGCGTGTCACGGGAAGAGCAGTTGCGCATGTTAAAAACGACGGAAGGGTTGCAGGAACTCGTCACAAAGACGCTGATCTCCATCATTGCGATTATTAACCCGGCAGCAATTGTCGTTACTGGTGATACAATGGACCCGGCTATGCGGGATGACCTGTTACAAGGCTGTCTGGATCACCTGATCCCACAGGAGCATATGCCGGAGTTGATCATCCAAAGAGACACTCGGCGCGAGTATGTGACTGGACTAGTCGCTGTTACACTGGAGAGCCTGACCTACCGCATTCAGGTGATTGAGAAGCAGTGGTAAAGGACAAAGTAACTTTTACAAGTATTCTATTTTTATGAATAAAGCTTAACCATGTTTCCTATTACAAATGTACAAATCATTGACACGATAACGGAGAGGGCAGAACCAATCTGAAGAACGCCTTTATCACTGTATTTTCACCTTTAGGAACGATTCAAAAAATACAGGGATAACAGCGGTCGGAAGATGGTACTGCAATCGTAGTTATAACGTGCAATCATTTTTCTGAACACAATGGAGGAACTTATTTTGAATCAGCAAGCAGGTACACAAGGCAACAAACGAAAGTTCAACAAGCTGTACGCCATGCAACTGGCAACGATTTTTCTGGGATTTATCGTATTCGGCATATCGGAAAATATTAAGGGGCCGGCCATTCCGCGCATTCAATTCGACTTCAATCTGGATGAGAAACAGCTCGGGACGTTATTGTCCCTGAATGCACTAGGGTACCTGATCGCCTGCTCCTTCACGGCTATTCTGGTTCGCAAATGGGGCATTAAGGCGGTTAGCATCATATCATTTGCATCGATGATCCTATCGGGTGTGTTCATTTATGTGTCTCATACCTATCCACTTTTCGCTTCATCGTACTTCTTCATGTACATCGGTAACGGCATGCTCGAGATTGCTTTGGCGATTCTGGGTGCGCGGATCTTTGTGAAAAACACAGGAACGATGATGAACCTGTCCCATTTCTTCTATGGGCTGAGTTCAACGGTAGCACCTTTGCTGGCGACGGGTGTCATGTCCTTGAAGGTGTTCGGACACGAACTGGACTGGCGCGGTATGTATCTGGTGATGTTGTCGCTCTGTCTGCTGCCGATCATTGCGGCGCTGCGCAGCAAATTTCCAGGGGATGATCTTCCTCATGAAGATCGGACTTCACTCAAGACGTTAACACGTGATCCAGCCATCTGGCTGATGGTGCTCATTCTTTCTTTTGGCGTGGTATCGGAACTGGCGGTTGGAGGTTGGCTCGTTAACTTTCTGGAGAAAGCCTACACCTGGGACACAGTCAAAGCATCTGGGCTGCTGTCTGCGTTCTTCCTCAGCTTCTCGCTGGGACGCTTGCTGCTAGGTCCACTGACGGACCGAATCGGATTTGTATTGTCACTGATTTTGTTCTCGGCATTCTCGGGAGTATGTACGTTTGTAGCGCTGGCAGGAGGAGAGCGTCTTGCGATTTTCTTTGCAATATCTGGCGCTGGCATAGCGATGATCTATCCAACAGTTATGGCGTTTATCGCACGCAGATATCCGAACGGCAGTGACACCGCGATTACGTTCACGGTTACCTTGATGGGGGTTGGTAGTGTCATTGGTAACTATGTGATTGGCTGGGTGATTGAGGGCGTGAAGAATCTGTACGGTTCAACGACTCAGTTGGGACTGCTGCGCGGACTTCAGGCGGGATATGGATTCATCGGTTTATGTGCTGTGATCTGTGCGGCATCTGGCGTAGTGTTGTATGTATTTTTGAAGCGGAAGCAGGAACTGATATAGTTGGGCAGTTAATTTCATCTATTAGTACTATATTTGCAGTTAAATAAATGAATTTGAAAGGCCTCTCTTTTATGAGAGGTTTTTTTCGGTTGAGTTCTTTTATAATAAATTATTGTGCAAATCGGTAGCAAAAAAAGAACAAAATAATGTCATAGATTTAAGTTTCGCAAAATGGAAGGGTATTAGACCTTCTTGTCGAATTGTCATAACTTGGACATAAAGAAGAAATCAGTTGAGGACAAGGAGGGAAATCGCTCCTTTTAAAGGATTCATAGAAATATTGTAAAAGAAAGGTGGGGGGAGAAAATTGATCAAAAAACGCCCTGATGCTCTAATTTTACATTCTAACGTTTTTTTTAATGTCGAAAACTTCAGGTTGACTAATTTATTTTCTCTACGTTAGTTACTCATATCAAAAAATACATAATTATTATCAAAAAATTATTGATCGGTAATAGAGGGGAAATTAGTTATTGAAAGGTGAATGTTAATGGCAGATCAGACCAAAGTGCTAAAAAAAGAATATACCAACTGGCTAAGACGAAAGAAGAAAGCAAACGGACAACCTTATTCCGAAGGTACTGTCATGCAATATGTATCAGCTTTATCTACTTCACCTGCAAAGCTGTCGAATATTGAACTTGAAACGACTAATGTGTTCGAAATTGTAGATGTAATTCAGTATGGGAACATGAGAAAAGCCATGGAACAAGCAGAGAATTTTGACCTAGTGAACGAAAGGACTGGTAATAAAGCTTTTCAATACAGTCTTGTTTATTTTGAGGATTTTCTAAGAGAGAAACTAGGTTTTGAAAATGCTTCGAGCCAAGAGAACGAACAATTGAATACTGCGAAGGGAGACTTAATTATGAATTCATCCAAAAATCATATGCTAGACAAGAATACCATCCTATATGGACCACCAGGGACAGGGAAAACCTATCATACTGTTCTATATGCTATTTCCATTATTGAAGGTAAGCCGTTAAACGCCATTCTACAAGAAGAAAAGGCTAACGGTTATAGTCGAATCAATGAGCGGTTTGAAGCGTACAAGGCGAATGGCCAGGTGGTATTTACCACTTTTCATCAATCATATGGTTATGAGGAATTCATCGAAGGGATCAAGCCAAGGATAGTATCTGAAGAATTAACGGATTCCGAGATTGGAGAAGTAGCTTACGAGATTGTACCAGGAGTGTTTAAAAGCTTCTGTGAGGCGGCTGAAAAACCAATTGTGCAACCTAGCAACGACTATGGAATCCGTAAAGAACCAACAATCTGGA
This sequence comes from Paenibacillus sp. FSL K6-1318, assembly GCF_037976905.1. NCBI lineage: Bacteria > Bacillati > Bacillota > Bacilli > Caryophanales > Paenibacillaceae > Paenibacillus > Paenibacillus sp. FSL K6-1318. The sequence goes on along the minus strand of NZ_CP150270.1, from coordinate 5,025,759 downwards.
AAGTATCCTTGGGAGGGTCAAAAGAGAATCAAGTTAAAAGAGACTGTTTCAATAACAACAGGATTCGCATTGGATGGGATAATTATGGCGAAATCCTTACCGAAGACACGGACTTTAGCCAGCATGGAGGAAAGATGATTCTTTCCCGTTTTATGAATGAGATGCGTCACGGCGACATTGTTTTAGTCTTGTACGATGAAGAAACCGTAGATGCTATCGGTGTGGTAACGGGAGATTACGAATGGCTTGAAGATATGCAAGATTATAAGCGTTCCAGGGAGGTAAACTGGTTAGTTAAGGACATTCGAGAAAACATCTTGGAATTGAACGATAACACGGTTATGACTCTGGGGTCAGTCTATAGGTTGAACCGAATTACGCTCTCGGATGTGCTTGATATTTTACAGCGTCAACAGTCTAGTCATGTAGATTCCGTCATTCAAAAGAATAACAAAAACTATGTGTTTATCATGGACGAGATCAATCGCGGAAACATTTCCAAAATATTTGGTGAACTTATCACATTAATAGAGCCTAGTAAACGAAAGGGATTGCCGGAGGAAATTATGGTGAAATTACCTTATTCACAAGAATATTTTGGTGTTCCGAGCAATGTATACCTCCTAGCCACTATGAATACGGCAGATCGTTCAATAGCTCGACTGGACACAGCGCTGCGTCGAAGGTTTTCATTTGCCGAAATGATGCCCAACCCTGATTGTCTTGATTCAATAGAGATTAATGCTGAAGTGCTGGACCTACCAAAGATGTTGGATTCAATGAATAGGCGAATCGAGGTATTATACGATCGGGAGCATACTGTAGGGCACGCATACTTTTTTGACTTATACAAAGAGCCAACCTTGGAGAAGTTAGGGCGTATATTTGAGCATACGATCATTCCACTGCTTCAGGAGTATTTTTATGATAACTATGAAAAAATCCGCCTTGTATTGAGTGACAATAATAAGCCAGAATCTGAACAGTTTATTGTGATGAGTGAGGTTAATTTGAATGAGTTGTTCGGTAGTATAGGCGATTTTGATTTGGATGATACGTACACTTATACAATCAATCGAGCTGCGTTAAGTCAGATTGAAACCTATCGGAAAATCTATGATTACAATAGCTCTAAATAGGGTGTGAAGATGAAAAAAAGACTACGTAACAACAACGCCAAATTTACCAAAGTTTCGATGAAAGAATATGGTTTCTTGTGCAAGAATACCAAGGGGATTTCTCTTGGTTACCAATGTCTAGAAGAGTCGACTTTTGATCGATTGGAGCAATTCATTCTGGAAAATAGAGGGGATAAAGGGGTGGCGGAACCCCTAGAATTTATGACGTTATCCAGCAAGAGGGGGATCGGAAAAGTTATTAGTGCCAAGAATTATGTGGGAGTAGTCGCTATGAAGGATGGTACCCAAATTGAAATACTACCGAAATTATATTCTCGGAATGACGAAAGCTCCGAAGCACAAACGAAAAGTGTCTTCATCCAAATGCTTCGGTCCATCAAGGGTATTCCTTATAAACAATTCAGCACTACAAGCCTTCAAGCGGAGAAAAACAATCTATTGGATGTTTTCATCCGCATGTTTATAGAAGAAACAAGAACACTAGTTAAACGCGGATTGAAATTGGATTACCAGGAGCGTATGGGTAACGAGTCGTTCTATAAGGGGAAGCTGCAAGTTTCCCAGCATATTAAGTATAACGCTTCTCACAGAGAACGCTTCTACATCGCATATGACGAGTATAGTCTCAATAGACCTGAGAATCGACTGATTAAGATCACGATAGAGTTCTTGCTGCGGTTTAGTAGGAGTACAGCAAATCAGAAGGACTTATACTCGTTACTGGCAGTGTTCGATAACATCGAGATATCAGCTCAACTAGAACAGGATTGGGCTCGTATTTCAACGGATCGATCCATGAAGGATTATCAGACGATTCTTGAGTGGTGTCGCTTATTTCTGTCAGGCCAAAGTTTCACACCATTTAAAGGGGAAGATTTAGCTTGTGCCCTTCTTTTTCCAATGGAGAAGGTTTTTGAACGATATGTGGCTGAAATTATAAAGAAGATGATAGTGCACCCTTACGTGCAGATTAAGACACAGGATCGAACCCACCGTTTGTACGATAGTCCGAAGAGATTTCAACTAAAACCGGACATTGTTGTTCGAGGTCCATCTGGAGTTGTAGTATTGGATACGAAGTGGAAGCTGCTTTCTACAACCCCTGATTACGGCATTTCACAATCAGATATGTATCAAGCATATGTTTACAGCAAAAAGTATAATGCTAATAAGGTTTATTTGCTTTATCCTTGGACTCCTCAGCTTTCAATGATAAAACAACCTATCATTTATGATAGTGGGGATGGTGTGGAAGTAAATATTGCCTTTTTGGATTTGAGCCTTGGAAAATCATGTGTCGATGTGCTGTGTATTGAAATACAAAATACTGTTATTTAGTAATGATTGAAATTATGTAATATTACAGGATATATTTATAATTAACCAAATCAAGTAAGGAAAATGAAGCATTGCTGAATAAAGTTCATTTGGTAATTGATAAGCAGCATTAGCGTTGGGGTTAGTTTAATGATTTTGTTCTCCATTGATTGTATGAGTTTGCTTCAAATGAATTATTTGTATTTATTATTTCCCCTTATGTTTTTTGTTGTCACTTAAACAAAAGCCCCGCTGATCCTCACGATCGGCGGGGTTTAACATGTATTCTCACCAGTCAGTCAATGAGTAACAAGCACCTCTGACTTCCCATCTCTTTTCCTTACTTCACCAAGCCTATGACTTGTTCAAAGCCGTTCTTCTTTTCCAACGTTTCAAAAGCACGTACAATCCAAAAGCACCTAAGAAAACCACCGCTGCCGGAACGATATAAGGTTTAACAATCTCATCCACATGCTCCCATTGAGAGCCTAATTTGAAGCCTAAGTAGATGTACAATGAGGTGATCGGAAGCATGGCCAAGAATGTAAAGATACTGAATTTAAACACATTCATCTTCGCCATTCCACATGGGATGGAGATCACGGTCCGAATGCCGGGTACAAAACGTCCATAGAAAGCTACCCCGCTGCCATATTTCTCGAAGAACTTATCGGAAGCGTCCAGATGGTGGGGGCGAATCAAGAAATACTTGCCGAATTTTTCGACCATCGGTCTGCCGCCATATCGTCCCAGAGCATACAACGTCAGAGGTCCAAACGTTCCACCTACGGTACCAGCGAGTATAGCCAGCCAAAGTTTCATATCCCCAAGATACACCCAATATCCCGCCATGGGCAGTACGAGTTCAGCAGGTACGAATTCAAACGACAAGGCAATGACCAGACCTGCGTATGACAAATCTTTAAAAAAGAGTATAAATTGCGTGATCCATTCTGTCATGCTTTCCCTCCATGAATCTATCTTTTTTTATATTTAAAAGAAACACTCCTGTACAAAGAGTAACAATAGCGAATAGAGCTTGTCAAAGTTCACATGGATGTCCATTTCAGGGCACACTGCGGCAATATGTTTACCCATACATAAGGGTTGAATGGATTCATTGACACTTCATACATAAGTGGATACCAGGCAATGATATAATCATCTAAAAACGCTTCCAATTATAGTGTGATAAAACTATCACTAGCTTCTTCACCATCCTGTACATAAAGAGAAGGAGATCAGAACATGACCGAAACTTCGATTATCGACCAGATCCATATTATGGTTGAATACAATGTATCCTTTTATTGTTTCATGTATATCATATGGATATACAACTGTAGGGAGGTGAGGTATAATTGGAGCATCAATCAAACGAAAGGCGTGGGATTGCCATGACTACAGCCACACTTAGCAAATGGGGAAATAGCAGTGCAATTCGCATTCCTAACCAATTGCTTAAGCGTCTTAATCTGGAAGAAGGCTCGGAAATCGAGATCTTGGTGACAGAAGATAATGAATTGTTGTTGCGTCCAAAAACCAAGCCTGTAGAGTCCAATGAGGAACTACGTAACCATCTAAAGACTTTGCTCTCTAAAGTGAAACGGGATACAAGACATGAAGAAATAGACTTTGGTACTGAAGGGAACGAGTTACTTTGATTATTCCCAAACGAGGCGATCTGATATGGCTTGACTTTGATCCTCAAGCGGGTCATGAGCAAGCCGGGAGACGACCGGCTATTGTTCTATCGGAACTTGAATTCAATGAAATAACGGGTTTTGCCGTTGTATGTCCCATAACGAGTCAAGCCAAGGATTATCCTTTTGAAGTTACACTACCAGAAGAGCTGCCATTTTCAGGTGTTGTTTTAACGGATCAGTTGAAGAGTCTTGATGTGCGGCAACGACGTATCCAAATTGCGGGGCATGCCGAACCAACCTCTGAATTTATGAAATCAGTTCTACGCAATGTCCGTTCTATATTGGCATAATTGAAAATTAGTAGCTGATCATATTCCTAAATCCACGTCTAACTAAAAGACATGGATTTTTCTTTCATGCCTAAATAGATTCGTCCATCCTTGACGCTTCTAACAAGAGCTTCCGAAAGGCACATATAAGTTGGAAAGAAAGATTTTTAATTCTCTGAAAATGCTTCCAAATATAGTATGATAAGACTATCACTAGCTTCTTCACCATCCTGTACATAAAGAGAAGGAGATCAGAACATGACCGTAACTTCGATTATCGAACAAATCCATATTATTGAATACAATCCCTCTTACGCTGCCGCACTCGCGGATATGTGGAACCGCAGTAATGAAAGCTGGGGAGGTGGCACCAACCTTAGAACAGAGGAAACGGTTCGCCGCGAGATGGAGAGTTCGTCCAATCTTTATGCGTTTCTAGCCGTTCATGAGAAAGAGGTTGTTGGCTTCTGCAGTTTTGCTCATTACCGCTATGACGAGAGAGCGCTATATGTACCGCTGCTTAACGTACGCCCCGATTATCACGGGTATAAGGTCGGACGGAACCTGATCCTGAATGCTGTGCGCAAGACCGTTGAGGCCGGATGGCCCCGCCTGGATCTGTTCACGTGGGCAGGCAATACAAAGGCTGTACCGATGTACAAGAAATGTGGATTCTTCTGGGAGAAAAAAGATGATAATGTGCATCTGATGAATTTCATCCCCACCATTTTGCAGACCGAAGCACTCGCTCCTTATTTCGAGGAGTTGGATTGGTATGCAGACAGCACGCGTGAACTCGTGATCGAGCCGGATGGTCGACGGGAGCGTGGTTTTGATTTCTTTGACTACACGTGGAAAAAGGGAGATGTCTCCCTGCGGGCTGAATTTGAAAAGTCGGGTCGTGGGCTGACTGCCCTCGAAACACCGGATTACGAAATCTCAACAGAGGTCGATGATCATGATCTGGTATTCGGTTCCAGTTACAAGGTTCGCTATCGCATGAAGAACACTTCTAAGTCCGAACTGGCGGTCGAGATCAAGGGTGAGGATAACAAAAATATTCGATTTGCGCTGGACGTCGCACGAGCAGTGGCTCCGGGAGAAACCATCATCGTGGAAGGTGAGTTTCACCTTGATCCGATTACAGAGGAACAGAATAACAATAAGACCCATCCCGTTGTTGCCAGCACATGGTTGATCGGTGGTAAGAAAGCGGAGTTCAGGTTAGGTATTGCACCGAAATTTCCGGCCAAGATCAAGACCGTTTTGCCCGTGAAAGAGCTCTATCCAGGCATCCCGGCGGAGTTAATTCTCAATGCGGAAAATAATGTGGATGCCGAAACGGAGTTCAGCCTGAACCTGCCTGAGGATGAATTCCTTGAATGGGCGGAGCGTTCGATACGCTTTACGGTGCCTGCCAAAGGCAAAATGTCTGTGCCAGTACCCTTCACCTTGCGTTCATATGGTCTATATTTCCAAGAAGTAGAAGTGACGGCTGTCCCAGTGGGGAACCATGCGATCTCTTTTACAAGCAAAATTTCTGTCCTGATGAAGGGAATCGAAGGCAAATATGGCGGGCAGATAGAGGATCAATGGGTGGCCGTCAATGGCGCATTCTCGCTCCATATGAACAAGCATGATAATGTCATGTGGATTGAATATCCCGGTTCCCGTCATTCATTCTGGTGGACTTATCCGAAGCTGGGTAAGCCGTTTGCCGAAGAGTTATCCAAGAAACAAGCAAAAGAAGTGAATATCTATCCCGAAGGTGAACGTCAGGTTCTTGAAGCACGGTATGACTCGGAGGATTTCCCTGGCTTGCAGATCAAGTCCGTGGTCAAGCTGTCTGCGAATGGAGTCGCCGAATTCCACCACGAGGTTGAGAATACACGAGACAGCGCTTGGGAAGAAGACCTGTTTCTAATGAACAACTTCGGGTTCTATGGTAACAGGTTGATCCTTCCTTATCAGGGGCGCTTCGTGGACATGGGCGATGATTATGCGGGTGATCCGAACCATTGGAATAGCTCACAGATTACGGAGAACTGGCTGTTCTGCAAAGAAGAGTATGGTGCCAGCGGCATATATTGGGACCCTTCTCTGAAGTTGCTTCGCCCGGAATACACGCTGGGGTTGCAGCATGAGCTTGGCCGTATTGCCGCAGGAGCCGTTGTGCGGACCAAAGCAACTGTATATGCTTTGAACACGTTTGCCAAATGGCATGATTTCCGTGCGTTTGCACGGAAGCAGCGTAACCCTGTCATTCCGTTGCTGGACAGTCATCTGGATCTGACACTGAGTGAGGGGAATCCATTTGCCCCGGACGTGCTACAAGCAACGTTGACTGAACATAAACTGGTTCCACTTGCGGGCAAGCTGGAGCTGTATGTACAGCGGGATGGCGAACCGGAGGTTATGGCAAATGTGAAGGAATTCAATTCGGAGCAGAACCTAAACTCCGCCAAGCTGACATTTTCACCAGACGAAGCGGACCGCCACCAGCACGTAAGTGGTTGGAAAGTTCGTGGGCTATACCGGGGCGAAGATCGGATTCAGGAGCGAACGGCCCTGTGGTTCCCGCAGAGTGGAACAGAGGTTAAGCAGAAGATTGAAGAAGGTTCATCTGGACCACTGTACACCGTAGATAATGGAGTATTGTCAATCGCCGTTGCTCCTGAATTCGGGAGTGTAGTACACTCTCTGAAAGTTGCAGGAGAAGAATGGCTGGACAGCTCGTACCCTGAACCGGCTCCACGCTCGTGGTGGAATCCGTGGTACGGTGGACTTGGTGTGGGAGTTCCAGGCATGAATGGTTTCAGCCGCCAGCTGGAACAGAGAGCCGCTTCCTGGACAGAGCACAAGGATCAATACGGCAACGTCTGGAAGGGTATAAAGCTGACCACCCGGATTGAGAAGCATGAAGCGAATCGGGGAATCACGATCCATCAGCATTATCTGATGCTGCCCGGTGTTCCTGTGCTCTGCACGCTGCTTGAAGTGACAAACGAAAGCGGCCTGACGCTGACGAATTACTCGCTTGCGGAGGAACGATTCCTCCAGCCTTCATCTGTCTTTGCGGAAGGTTGGATCGAGCAACCGGGTAAAGATCGATTCCCGCTAGGCAAGGTGGATGTGGGCTTGCCACTTGAAGACCTTTTGCGAGTCGGATCGGTTTCGCGTGAGAACATGCTGCATGCGGTCCATCGTTACCCGAATCAGAGTGCATGGGGGTTTGCCAATAATCAGGTGACGGGTCTGAACGTGAATCATCATCTGACAATCCAGCACGGGGAAACAGTCTGGACGGAGCCGACATATCTTGTCCTGGGGCCAATCCCGCTAAGTTCAGCGGATGTGCATGACCTTCTCAAACTTAATTTTGCAACTTCTACCGATGAAAAGGAGGCTTCACATGCCGATCATTGATATTCACATTCATCTGTCGGACATCGACAGCTTTCACCGAACAGCAATCGATCTATCCAAAGTGGATTACTCAGCCGCAGGTCTTAAAGCGGAGTTTGATAAAAACGACGTCATTCTGGGCATTGGAATGGGGGTTACGGAGCAGACGAAGGGAGCGTTCCCGGATTCCAGTTCCCCTAACCCGATGGGACTTGACCTAGAAGAGAAAGTTCCGTCATTCCTCATGGAATGTGTGGGGATCAATCCCAATGCGCTAAATGGTGAAAACGCTCAGGACGAGCTTGACTCTATTGAAGCAAGACTGCAATCCCCTGAAGTAGCCGGAATCAAACTCTATGCCGGATACTATCATCACTATGTGTATGACAAAATCTATACCCCGGTCTATGAACTCGCAGCCAAGTACAACCTGCCTGTCGTGATTCATACGGGTGACACGTACTCCATGAATGGATTGCTCAAATATTCGCATCCGTTGACGGTGGATGAATTAGCCTTTCAACAGCGCGGTGTGAACTTCATGATCTGTCATCTGGGTGATCCCTGGGTGATGGATGCAGCTGAAGTGGTGGCGAAGAATCCTAACGTGTACGCGGATTTGTCTGGTCTTGTGGTGGGGGATCGGCCTCATTTTGAACGATTCATGAACGAGCCTCTGTTCATGGATCATTTCCGCCGGGCCTTGGTCTATTCGGATCATTACGAGAAAATGTTGTTTGGCACCGACTGGCCGCTTGCGCCCATCGATCTGTATGCCGAATTTGTCCGCCGACTTGTACCGGAGCAGCATCATGATAAGGTATTCTACGAGAATGCCTTTGGGCTGTTTCCACGTATTGAACAGCGGATTGCCGATCTGGGTTAGAATCTAGGTACTAAATTCTTAATATCTGAGGGGACGTATAGCATGCCTGTCATGGAAGCATGAATCATGCGATGTTTATGTTGAATTCCTATGAAATAAGCTCCTGCCACTTTGTTGGCAGGAGCTTATTTTGTTCAAAAAAAAACATTGTTTAGCCATGACAGACTTCATACTCATCTGTTATCTCCTTCTTGCCTGTATTTGTTTTTACGAATAAAGAGAACTATAATGATGGATGCACAAAATTTCAGACTTCTTTGGAGGAACATACGTTATGAGATCTTTTCAGTTTTACAATCCGACCCGGCTGATTTTTGGCAAAGGGCAACTTCAAGCACTACAAACCGAAGTTCCAAAATACGGAAAGCGTATTTTACTTGTATATGGTGGTGGAAGCATCAAACGTAGCGGGCTGTACGATCAGGTAATCAGCCAGTTGAATGAAATCGGAGCAGAGGTGACGGAACTGGCTGGTGTAGAACCGAACCCTCGTCTGTCTACGGTTCATAAGGGCGTAGAACTATGCAGAACACATAACATTGATCTGGTTCTTGCGGTTGGCGGCGGCAGTGTACTTGACTGCGGGAAAGCCATTGCAGTAGGAGCCAAATACGATGGAGACATGTGGGATGTTGTTGTGCGCGAAGCAACCCCGGAAGGCGGACTTCCACTGGGTACAATTCTAACGATGGCAGCGACAGGCTCCGAGATGAACAACGGTTCAGTAATAACCAATCAGGATACGCAGGAGAAATGGGCATGGTTCAGCGAGTATTCTTTCCCGGCGTTCTCCATTCTTGATCCAGAGTACACATACACCGTACCACTGGATCAGACTGTATACGGCATGGTGGACATGATGTCTCATGTGTTTGAACATTATTTCCATCTGGATACGAATACACCGGTCCAGCTTGGATTCTGTGAGACGATTCTTCGTACCGTCATCGATACAGCTCCTCGCCTGATCAAAGATCCGGAAAACTATGAACTGCGCGAAACCATTCTCTACTGTGGAACAATGGCGCTTAACGATGTCCTGAATATGGGTCTTGCCGGGGACTGGGCATCTCACAATATTGAACATGCCGTGTCGGCCGTCTATGACATTCCTCATGGGGGTGGCCTTGCCATTCTGTTCCCGCACTGGATGAAGCACAATCTGGATGTGGATGTAGATCGATTCAAACGTATGGCCGTTAATGTATTTGATATCAATCCTGCTGGAAAGTCGGATAAACAAGTCGCTGAAGAAGGCATTGAAGCATTGCGCCATTTCTGGAATTCAATTGGTGCCCCTAGCCGTCTGGCTGACTATGACATCGACGACAGTCAGATTGATGCGATGGCTGATAAAGCAATGCGATTCGGTCCGTTCGGATTCTTCAAAAAATTGCAGCGTGAAGATGTAGTACAAATCTATCAAGCTGCACTGTAATTGTAAATTTCACATTCACTTTTTATAGTGAGACACATTAAACAAGGACCTTCCTGTATTACTTAGGAACGTCCTTGTTTTTTATTATGACATCATATCCTGTACGCTCAACCGTTTTTTCTGGACTTCAATGTCATTTGATCCCCTTTTCAAATTAATCCTTCGGTTCGATCACTGCCTCATTAACACGGGTGTCCTTTCGTTTCAGATACAACTTGCTTGGACGGTGCAAGAGCACGATGAGCAGGGCGAAGAGATGAACCAGGGTGAACAGGTTACTCTCATTCGGAATGGCAACGAATAGGGCCAGACTCAGAAACGTCACCGTGAGCTTGAACTTTCTCTTGGTGATGAATATAACGGCGAGCAGGCTGGGACCGATGATAAACAACATTCTGGCTATAATTACGCCAGAGGCGTAAGCCAGATCATTTCCTTTGTATGAGAAGGCGAGATAGGCCTCCATGTTCTGGTTGAAGTCAATGAGGAACGCGATAAAGGACACAATCACGTAGATCAGTTTTACACTCAACAAAATGCGCACGACATTTAATAGCGTGGGTAATGCTGTCTTTACCATACCACTTCTCCTATTCTCTTCGAACCTATAACCTCAGATTGTTCTGGTTGTATTCTTCCCGAGAGCTTTCCTGCTTCAGATACACCTTGCTGGGCTTGTGGAGCAACAGGGTAAGCAACATAAAGATGTGTAGCAAGACGAGAAAATTCTGAAAGAACACAACGCCAAAAAATAAGGCCAGGCTCATAAATGTAATTGTTAGCTTATAACTTCGTCTGGAGATAAATACGATGGTCAGAATCGGGGGAACCAGAACCAAGAGGACTCGGAGCCCGATACTTGCAAAATAGGCGATCTGATCAGATAGCGGAAACGCGGAGTAATCCGCACTATTACGGAATAGATCTGCAATAAGGAATGCCATGGAAATCCCAATGAAGATGGATTGTACCCCTAACAGGGCACGGATGACATTTAATAAAGTGGGCATTTTCGTATTCAATAAGTCGTCCCTCTTCCTGCACGATATGTATTTCATACATTATACGATGTTGATGTCATATTTTGTATTAACCCAAAGTCTACATTTTCCAATCGTCAACAGCGGCCTTGGACCTACAATTATCCACTTCCAAAGGATAAGAAAAATATTTTTGTAAGCGTTTTAGTGCTGGATGATTATTTAATAACGACCGATATAAAGTTAACCCATATTATATTTAGACCCAACAAGAATGAGGATGGATGGTGAATGTATTCATGTTATTTGCAAAGGCGAGGCAACGCTTGACCAACATGTCTTTTCGGTTCAAATTACCATTGATGATCGGTCAACTGGTATGCGTCGTACTGGCCGTGACGGCAGTGCTATGTTACAAAGTGGCAGAGGACATTACATTGGACAAAAGCAGAGATGAGATTCAGTCGACCTCTGACCGGATTGGTGCAGGACTATTTACCTCACTCAGTCTGGAAGAGCAGTCTACGTTTCTGATCACAACACATCGGACATTCCAAGATTTGCTGGAGATTCGGAATGCAGCAGAGGGCGAAGATAACGAAGCATTTTTCGAGGAAAACAGTGAACTTGTTAATAAAGCCAATGGGATATTGGCAGATAGTTTAGCTGGCATGGAGGGCAACAGTGTTCTGATTCTAGTGGATCGCAAGGGAACCGTGGTTGCAGCGAACGACCCGGAGTCACTTGGAGGTGAAAGGGCAGACCGTGCCTATTTCCAGGAAGCCATCAAGGGACGTAACGTCATTAGCGAAGGCATCATTTCCAAGACGTTGGGCACATTGGGTACGGTGTTTGCATCTCCAATCTACAATGAGGACAAGCAAGTGGAAGGGGTACTTGTCTCTACCGCTTCTACATCATTCTTCGTGAATCAGTTGCAGAACGTCAAGATTAACGAAGAGGGTAAAGTCATTATTTTGGACCGAATCGGAACGGTCATGTATCATTCGGCAGACGAGAGTCTGGCAGGAAAACCGCTGGAATCGGGGGAGTACCAGTCTCTGATCGATCTGGCTCCAAGTGATACATTGCAACAGGGCGAAGTGAGTACGGACGAGAAAGTGGTATTCTACTCGAAGATTCCGCGTTCCGACTGGACCGTGATCGTCGAGGATACATATACGGATGTACGGAAGCCGCTGGTAGGTATGGCGAAGCAAATGTACATTGTTTTGTTCAGTGCCATTGCTGTGTCTATCATCGCAGGTATCCTGATCTCGCAGCTGGTGACCAGACCGATTAGCCGAATAACGCTGTTGTTCAAACAGTTGGCCGGAGGAGATCTGACTGTGCAGGCAGAAGGCAAGTATACCGGTGAATTCAAAGAACTGGCAGACAGCTTCAACACGATGGCCGAGGGGAACAAACAACTAATCTCCAGCATGAACCGTTCCATCGGGGTCCTGAATACAAGCACGACCGAGCTGGACCAGTCTGCACAGCAGACGTCGGCTTCGATAACCGATACAACAGCGACAGCCCTTGAGATTTCACGGGCGATGGAATCACAGGCGAACGACACGGAATCCATCGTGGATAAATTCATGAATGTTGGGAACAAGATTGAGAACGTGAATGAGATGTCACAGTCCGTTATGCTTAAGGCAGATGAGATCACGGACGCATTTAAAAATAATCATGAGGTCATCGATGCTCTTATTGCGGTAAATGGACAGAATGAGGCGGAAGTGAGCAACATCTCACAGATTACGGTTCAACTTGCTGAGAGTTCTTCCGGTATTCATCAGATTACGGGCACGATTGCCGAGATTGCGAATCAGACCAAGTTGCTGGCATTGAATGCTTCCATCGAGGCGGCGAGAGCTGGCGATCAGGGGCGTGGCTTCGCAGTCGTTGCTTCCGAGATCCGCAAGCTGGCTGAGCAGACAACGGCGCAATCAGAGGATATCAATCGTATTGTGATGCAGACCATAGCACATGTGGAGCAGAATAACCGCAGTGTACATGCCATTGAGGCGATTGCGGAGCAGCATAAGAGCAGTGTAAGCCAGACCAAGGAAACCTTTAATTTTGTCACCCAAAATATGCAGGATATGATGAATCAGGTACAGGCGATCGCTTCCGAGATCGAGTCCATTGAGCGAGATAAGGATGATGTGCTTGGAGCTGCACAGAATCTGTCGGCTTCAGGAGAAGAGGTCTCGGCATCCATTGAGGAAGTTACGGCAACGATGCAAGAGCAATCGGGCATGACTGGGCATCTGGCAGAGCTGGTGCAGACCATTAATGGACTCACCAAACAACTTGCAGAAGAATCATCCCGCTTCAAAACAAAATAGGAACACCAAAGAAACCCGTCTCTCAAATGAGAATCGGGTTTCTCGACAAAGTGAGCACCTGTACCCATCTTAAGGGTACAGGTGCTTTTGTGATGCACTACTCTCCCCGAACGGATGGTGCATAAGCCAACACTTCCATCTCAATTAAATAAGGGCCTAACCCGCTGAATACGGTAATACGGGCAGGATATGGCTGTTTAATCATTCGCGCATATACTTCATTGTATTCGGACTGATCCTCCACACGGGCGAGATGGGTGGTTGCCTTCACGATATGATCGAGTGTAAGTCCGGCTTCTTGCAGGATCACCTCAATATTGCGAATGCACTGCTCAGTCTGCTCCTTAATGCCGCCGATGGGCTCAAGCGTCTGTGGATCGACACCTACTTGACCTGCGACGTAGACCAAATCTCCTGCGCGGACGGCATGAGAGAAAGGAAGCGGGAACTTGGGTGCTGCACTTGCATGTATGATGGTAGACATCGTAGCTGTCATTCCTTTCCTAATGAGTGTGTATGATTGGTGTTAGCTGATGCCAGTTCGTAGCCTGCTGATAATGATGGGCGATGGACAACAAGCGGTCTTCCCTCATGAGTGGACCAGCAAGCTGCATGCCGATAGGTAATTGCTTCCCTGAGGTGGTATCGAACCCGATGGGTACGGTGATGGACGGTAGACCCGTATTGGTGAACGGTCCGTTGAAAATCGGGCTTCCCGTTTTGTAGCCATATGGGGCCACATATGGTGTCGATGGAGTCAATAACACATCCACTTCATCGAAAAGCATCATCATTTCGCTCCGGAATATCGTTCGGATTCGCTGTGCTTGCAAATAGTCAACAGCACTCGTCTGGTAGCCGAGTTCAAGCTGTTCTCGCATTGTATGTCCGTAACGATCAGACGCTTCTGCAAAGCGTTCCTGGTGGAAGGCGGCAGCTTCTGCCCGCATAACCGTACGATGAGCAGCAATGGTCTCTTCCATATAAGAAGGCAGGTCAACTTTCTTCCATTGCATGCCCAGCTTCTCAAGCACAGCGATTGCCGATTCTACGGCTAACAAGATCGCCGGTTCATCAGTCTGGAAGAAACTGCTCGGTAGCCCGACCATCATTCCTGATATAGGATGCTCAAGAGCATTTGTTAAGTCTGGCTTGCCATAAGGAAGCGTGAAGGAGTCCAGCTCATCTTGCCCGGCCATCGCTTCAAGAACGATTGCGTTATCTTGGGCCGATCGAGTGAAGGCGCCAATATGATCCAGGCTCCAGCTGGCTGTGATGACACCGTTACGGCTAACCCTGCCGTAAGTGGGTTTCATACAGGTTAATCCGTTGTAAGCTGCGGGTCTAAGCAGAGATCCGAAAGTCTGTGTTCCGAGTGTGAAGGAGGCCATGCCGGCCGCTACTGCAGCGGCGGAACCTGAACTGGAACCGCCCGGCGTATGTTCTAGATTCCACGGGTTGCGGGTAGGTGGTTCTCCTCCTTGGAAGGCATATTCCGTCGTTGTTGTCTTACCGAGCAGGATAGCACCTGCAGCCTGAAGCTTATTAATCACAGTAGCATTCGTTCCGGGTACGAAGTCTGGAAAGGTACTTGATCCGGCCGAGGTGCGTATGCCAGCG
Organism: Paenibacillus sp. FSL K6-1318; assembly: GCF_037976905.1. NCBI lineage: Bacteria > Bacillati > Bacillota > Bacilli > Caryophanales > Paenibacillaceae > Paenibacillus > Paenibacillus sp. FSL K6-1318. Next base: position 5,010,639 of record NZ_CP150270.1, on the reverse strand, counting down.
GTATGGATAATGTCTTTGGCTCCATATGGAATACCGTGCAGAGGACCGAGATATTCGCCATTCATCAGCTTGCGCTCAGACTCTCTTGCGGCCTGCAAAGCCTGTTCGGCGCTGACCGTAACGAAGGCTTGCACAGCAGGCTCTACTTTTTCAATGCGATTCAAATAGGATTTCGTAAGCTCGACAGGAGATATGGTCTTGTTTTTAATCAGTTTTGCGGCTTCGGCAATCGTCAGCTCGTTCAGTAGTTTCGTAATCATCGCAGAGGCACCCTCCTATGCGGGGGATTGGGTCCAACTTCTTCTGGCAACTTGAAGCTTCTAATTAGCTCCAAGTCGGCTGTAAATACGGCAAGCTCCTCGCTCGTAATAACTCCGTCCGCATATTTGGCACTTTCTGTAAGGCGGTGTGTGAGATAGTCGTCCTGGTTCAGAGTAATCACCCTTTCTCTCTCTAGTTGGTGAAGCTTGAATCGATAATCTCCTCGTAAGCGAGGTCCTCCTTCAAATTGCCGATGAAGCGCTGCATGTCGATTGCGGTCTCGAATGCTGATTCATTGATGAGTCCCTCCGCAGGATATACCTTGCTGTCAATCATGCGTTGTACCGCTTGCTCCACGACGTTCTTGTCCAGATTCGGGAATTCCTTCACGGCAACTGCTTTTGCGCCTTCAGGATTCGATTGAATGTAGTCCAGCGCTTGCTCAATAGAGGTGACAAAGCGCTGGGTGAGATCAGGATTCTTTTCAATGAAGCTTGCGGTTGTATTCATCGTTGCAAAGGCAAAGTCAGGGTAATCCTTGGTGAAATCATGGACAATATGCAGTCCTTCTGCAATGCCTTGATCCAGCTGCGGTTCGTAAACGATAGCAATGTCGGCTTTGCCGGCTAATACAGCACCAAGCTCGGAGCCATTCTGAACTTCGGTGATCGTCACATCTTTGTCGATATCGATGTTATTGTCAGCGAACAGCTTCCGCAGTAAGCTGTTTGAGCTTGTAGGTGCCAAGCCGACAACGATGGTTTTACCTTTGAAATCCGCTGTTGAATTCACAGTTACTCCTTCTCGCGCAACCGCCCATACTGGAGCACTACCCGATAAAAGGGCCAGTGAGCGAGCATCTCCGCCCTTCGCATTAGCGAATGCGACATGCTCAGGACCGTGGAAAGAGAACGCAGACTCGCCTGAGATCACCGAAGACAATGCCGTTGGTCCGCTTCCGGCAGCGCGAATGGAGGTTAGCTCAATGCGATTCTCCTCTAGGAATCCTTGGTTATTCGCTACATATAGCGGAAGGTAGAGCAGGTTGTGATACACCTCGGACACCATAATTTTGTCCACCTGCGTATTTGCTTGCCCCCCGCTATTAGATGCACCTGCGCCACTCGCAGGTGTTGTGGCATTGCTGCCGCATGCACTGAGCAGTGTAGTCAATATAACCGTCATCGTTGCTAGAAAAGCTATCTTTTTGAATGTACGCATTAGTCATCAGTCCCCTTTAATCGTTGTAGGTCAGCTATACAGATGTGGATTTGCTGCTGGTCTTGTTGTCATTCCATGGAAGGAGACGGGATTCGATATAACCGACACAGGTGTAGAGGAGCATGGCGACCAGCATAAGCATGAACACGCCAACCCATACGGCCGGAAGGTTGAACAGGTTGCCTTCGACGAACACCATATGTCCGAGTCCTTTGTCAGAAGAGATGAATTCTCCACCTACGACAGACACCAATGCCAAACCGATATTGATCCGGAAGGCTGAGATGATCCATGGCAGAGAAGAAGGAACGATAATTTTGCGGAAAATTTGTGATTTCTTTGCACCGAAGGATTTCATCAGATTAATCTGGGATTCGTCGATCTGATGAGTCGCTTGGTAAGCGGATAACAGCGCTACGATAAACGTTGCCACGGAGGCCAGAGCAATCTTGGAGAAGATGCCTGAACCGAACCAGATGATAATCATCGGAGCGAGGGCAATCTTCGGGATGCCATTCATAGCTACAATGAATGGATCGAGCACACGGGCAACGGACTTGGAATACCACATGAGCAGTCCTGCCAATGAGCCGATTAAGCTTCCGGCTACGAAGCCGATAACGGTGGCATTCACCGTTGCGAACGCGTCTGTAAGCAGTTGTCCTGAGCTAGCCATGGTGATGGCGGCATCGAGAATGGCGCTTGGCGATCCCATGAGGAATCCGTTAACCAGTTTCAAGCGAACGGCGGATTCCCAGATCACCAGGATGACCGCAACAATAATGAACCGCCATAGCATCGTTACCAGCCATTCTTTGGAAAAGGTGGACTGTCTGCGTTTGTTCTTCGCAACTCCAGCAGGCTTTCCGGCAAGGGTAATTTCAGGTGATGTGCTCTTCATTAGCTGATCCTCCCCATTTGGATATCAAGCTCTGACCAGATCGATTCAAAATACTGCTTGAACTTCTGGTCGGAGCGGGCTTTCAGTGCTGAGCCATATTGCGAGGCGAGGCCAATATCGTAGATCTGTTTCACGGTTGTTGGCCTTTTGCTCATAACGGCAATGCGGTCGGAGATGGCGATGGCTTCCTCAATGTCATGTGTGATAAGCACGCCTGTCTTGCCCTCGGATTTCAGGATGGACAAGATTTCATCTTCCAGAATGAGTCTGGTCTGATAATCAAGTGCGGAGAAGGGTTCGTCCAGTAATATAATATCGGGCTGAGTAACGAGGGTGCGTATGAGGGCTACACGTTGGCGCATACCGCCTGATAGGGTGGAGGGATAGGCTCCTGCGAATGAAGCCAGGCCATAACGGTCCAGATAATCCATGGCAATGTCGCCACGATCTTTTTTGGACATGCCCTTCACTTCCAATCCTAGCGTGACATTGTCCAGGATGCTTCTCCAAGGAAGCAACAGATCCTTCTGCATCATATAGCCGACATGCCCGGTGGTCTGATCGATCTCTTCGCCACAGACGATAACCTTGCCATTCGTTGGCTTGAGCAGACCCGCGATAATATTGAAGATCGTACTCTTGCCACAGCCGCTCGGTCCCACGATACTGAAGAACTCCTGCTTCTTGATTTGCATCGAAACCTCAGCCAGGACCTGAATATCTTCTCCGGTTGCGCTGACAAATGATTTGGATACGCCTTGTATCTGTATAGCCATGATAGGTAGCCCCTTTCCTACAGCCTGATGGTGTTCATTCCTTGATGTGAATTGATGTTAATTAACATGACATTCGTGAATATATTCCTAATCATATAGACTGTTTGCATAATTGTCATTAGTTACTCTGAACATAAAAATAGAATTAAATCAGTTAAAATGCACAAATGAGTTCGGACTGGGAAAAGAAAATAAAAGAACGTGTCATTATACATGACACGTTCTCGGTTTAAGACGTATGATTAGCTTCGCTAGGGGCTGGATTAACATTCAGAAGGGACTCAAGTGCGAAGGCAAGTCGGAAGCGCAGGCTCTCCATCGGGTCCTTGATGTTCCTGCCGGTTAGTTTCTCGCATTTCTCCAACCTATAGATCACTGTATTACGATGTACGAACAGCTCTTTGGCTGTATCGACGATCTGGCAATGATTCTCATAGAAGGAGGACAAGGTTTTCATAAGCTCGTTGCGCTCGTTTGGATCTCGGTCGTTGAAGGGCTTAAAGGTTTCTTGATGGAATTGCAGCATCTCATCGTAAGGAATCATGCGCAGCAGACGGCTTATATCCATAGTTTGATAGGAGTGAGCGAAGCGTGTCTTTCGCATCTGATAGCCGGATTGGAGGGCCTTGACTGCTTCTTTATAGGAGAGTCCAATATCCAATACATTGGTGTAGGGATTACCTATTCCGAAGGATAGGCTGAGCTGCGACTCCGAATACAGATTGTTCGCCATCCGCTCAAGCTGCTGAACAACGGTGTGTTCGTCCCAAGACGATTCGGCCAAAAAGACGAGTATGCCGAACTGGTCGTTCTTCGTGAACATGACAAAGGAGAGATCCAATCTGGCGAATTCCTGTTTAATCAACTCGTAATTAGCGTCTCGTTCCGAGATGAACCGCTCTTCCCCGGAGGAAGTAGAGTTCTGCTTAGGTATGCCCGCTAAGGATTCATCCTTTTTGGCGATGATCAGAACGGAACTTCCTTTTGCTTGCAGCCCATATTTCTTGCCGCGGTGCAGCGCTTCTTGTTCCGAACGAATGAAGCCTTGAATGAGATCGGAGAAGTATTCATTTTTGTACCGGCGGGAACGCTCCTTGACCGCTTGTTTCTTGGTTAACTCCAGACCGATCACATTGACCGCTTGCTCCAGTGCCAGAGTGGAGAGCTTAGAGGTTGTGGAACTGTCGTATAGTGCGATCAAATAGCCTTCGTGACGATCCGTGAAGATGGGATGAAGCTCGGCATGTCTATATTTATCAGCAGTAAGCAGGCAGATCGAGATTGCAGTATGGATGGAAGGGTGCTCATCTATAAATGTCAGCAAGGGCGCGGCGAAAGACTGGTGATCCATCTGTCGTGCATAATGGGAGCTTGCCGTGATCTGCTTCTTCGAACCAAGCAGAAGTACAGGTGAAGATAGCAATTGAGACAACGTATCTACGATGGAGGGGATGCCTTTTCCCTGCATAACCATCGTGGAAAATTGCTTGTGAATAGACAAGGCATAATGTAGCTCATGGGTTTTGTTCTGAAGGATGGCACTGATCGAATGTTGAAATATCTCACCGAGTGTATTGTCTATCTCAGACAGTTCGATGATCGGGAAGCCTAGCCTGTTGGCTGTTTCAAGCAGTTGCGGAGCTAATTCAAGAGAGAAACGCTGAGTCTTGACAGCAAGCGCTGCACAACCAATGGCATGCATGTCTGTAATGAATGCAAGATGAGCATCGGGGCGGTCTTTCAGGATATAACCGTTCGTCAGCAGCATATCTCCCGGCTTCAGGAATTGTACAATATCTGGTGCGTCCATAATATTAATCGATTGCACCAAGCGATCAAGGCCACGATGCCCGGCAATAACCTTTGCTTTGGATAGAATGGGGATAGTCAATAACTGTTGCAGATCCATCTTCAACCCACCGCTTTCATATTGATATGTTATAAAATCTAACATTAAGTGGGTTGGGCGTAAAGAAGAGTTTGGATAAAGCGGCTAAAAGATAGATGTAAACACATTTCTCATAAATATAAAAACTTTCCAATAATTCAATGCGTTATACTAAGTAGATCTAAAGAAAATTTGATCACTATTACCAACGCTATCACTAAAAAGGAGTTCTCAATCCATGAAACGAAAAGGATTAGTATCGCTTTTACTTGCCAGTGTTGTTGCTGGTTCTATTATGGTATGAAATTGTGGAGAGCAAACAAATCAACAAGGATGAAGTTCAACTTTATGTAGTTCAAAAGTATGCAGGACAAGGCTACGAACAGTCACCACCACTCCCGTATAAAATTTTCAAAAGCGAAAATGGATGGAAGGTTTTAGTAGAGCCACTAGAAATCAATACATTAACAGGCGAAGTTACTAAAGGTACACCGATTCACGCTTTGCAGTATACAGATCAGTAGTTGTTTTATGAATGCACACACATTATAGAAACGATTGAGGAGTGACCTCCAATGAAAAAATTCTTTATCAGTACGGCATTAATAATGACTGTTTCGGCAGTGACTGCTTTAAGTATTTATGCGAGTAATTATTATGATGATGCTAAAGCGGATAACCCAAACTATCCGGATTTTGGTCCTGCAGTACAATTATCAGAAGAGGAAATGAATAGAACTCTAGAAAATGTCAGTGGTATAACGACTTCTTTTGGAACATTTAATAGGGTAACCGAGAAAGACCCCTTCATTTCCGAGGAGGAAACGGTTGATAACTTAGATCATTTAACTGCTGATACCAAACAGATTTTTTCTCACGGTAATTACTTTGTAAAAAGCGATTCCCAGGAATAAATTTATCAAAAAAAGGAAGCAGTCGTCATTTGTTAATAGCCGATCAACCTGATCGGCTGCTTTTGTTCAGCTGACGGACAGATAAAGTGGTAACATAGTACTTGTAATTTTATTCTATATTATGTAAGTATAAGGGGTTATTTATAAAGTGTACAACGGTTTTTAAACGTAATGACTGAAGAATGGAAGTATATAAAGAATACATATGGAGGTAATTAAGTTTGAGTACTCACTACTATTTCAGTTGGTTTAATCATTATTTTCCAGAGAAGCTGGTCCATTATTTACAGGAGGATATACAAGACAGAAAATCGCTTGTTATGATTAGCGCTGACCCATCCGGTTATACAGATGAGCAAGTTAACTTTGATGATATTTCTGAATGGACATGGTTGAATCAGGCTAACATTATTTTTGATGAATATCATTTCATTGATTACCGCACGCAGAAGGAAGATGCCCAGCGATCCATTCAGAACGCTTCTGTAATTTTTTTATGTGGTGGATATCCTGCTCTGCAGAACGATTTTATGGTGGATTATGAATTATCGGATGCGATTAAGAACAGCAATGCCGTTATCATGGGCGCTAGCGCAGGTGCATTAAACATGGCTTCAAAATGGTTAAGCTCGAATAACACTGATGAAGTTGAAACAAGTACTATTTATGATGGTATAGGCTTTGATCATTTTGCCTACGAATCCCATTCTCAACGCGACTACGCCACGTTTGTTCAAGGCTACCTATTTCCCTTGTCAGAAGAGATTGATGTTTATGCGTCAGAACAGGAGAGCGCTATACGTGTAAAGGATGGCAAAATAGAAATAATGGGTCCTATATATTTAATTTCCCATTCAAAGATTCAGAAATTGGTTGAGACGCTCTAATTAAAAGGGGGGGCTGTAAACTAACATAAATAAATAAATAAATAAAACCCTTTTTGATGTATAAAATTAAGGCTTTCAGCGAATCATCTCAGGTCTCCTTTCTATGCTCAGCGATAGTTCAGGGAAATTAAATTAATGAACAAATTGAGCAACCCTCTTTATGTATCATTCGTTAGAGTAGGAGAGAGGTGATATGAAATTAATAAAATGAGTAATAGCATCTTAATGTTGGTATTAGTGGTATCCATGATAATAGCTGGGTGTTCATCAACCGAAAAAAATGAAGATACGGTTACTGAACGTGTAATAGCATCTGATTTTGTTCTCGAAGTAACAACACCAACTGTTTTAGATACTGGTGAGGCAATGAAAGTAAAAGGAACTCTAAAATATACAGGTAGTAAATCCGTTGAAGTTTTCCATGGAAAACCTATAATTCGTTTCTCCTTCTCCGGTAGTGACGAAGAGCGTAATTATGCGGATGTGGGATATGTAACTGAGTTTAAATCAGGTCAAGTGGTTGAGGTTGAAGATGAATTTATGGTAACCAAGAAAGGGAAACAAAATCTCTTTGTAGATATGACCGCAGATGTCTCTATAACCATGAATCCGATTGGAATTCTTGTGAAGTAATCTTAGTGAAATTGAACTGACAGCAAACGTTAGCTAACATGAAATGTTTACGAACATAATGCCTAATGAACTCATTAAAATTGATAAAAAACCTCCCGTCCCGCAGAAAACGTGGGATTGGGAGGTTTTGATTATAGTGCAAATTAAACGTTTATCGTACAAACCATCCAGTGGGTTGTGGGGCTACGTCTGCGGTATCTCGTAGATCATGGACTTTAACATTACTGCCATAGATCATGGAATCACTACTTAGTCGAAACGAAGGGAAACTGTGCTCGGATTGCAGACGCAGGCAGGGTTCGAAGTATATCTGCTGCTGTTTGTTGATTACAAAGGGAAGCGAACCGGCTTCTACGGTAACATCATCGCTATCCGGCTCGTTCAAGATCAGAAGTACCGCAATTCCGTCACAACCGCATCCATCGGTATCATAAAACAATTTGAAATAGCCTGGTCGATCTCCCAGCTTTTCAGTAAGTCTTGCTTCTGCCAGCGGACTGACTTGAATGATCATGACGTCGTTCACACTCCTCTAATCCCAATGAATTCGCTTACAATTTAATATATGGACCATAAACGCAGATTAGAAGGGGAAATAAAGAAAAGCAAACATGTCCTGTGAAAATAATGACGCTAATGAGTAATGCATCGAACAATTCACGTATGAATGTCAAATCCGGAACTTCTATTGGTCCAGTGTGAAATCATTCGCCCGTCACTGAAACCCATTTCATCACCATTCCTTATCTGGTATGATAAGCAGGGAAAATAGGGAAAATTAGAGAAAAAGGAAGGTTCCGCTATGACACCGATCACTATATATGACATCGCCAAGGAAGCAAACGTATCTGTCGCGACGGTCTCCCGGGTGCTGAATGACACGGCACCAGTGCGTGCAAGCACCCGAGAGAAGATTATGTCCATCATCGAAAAACACCAGTTTCAGCCCAACGCGCAGGCGCGCAGTCTGATCAAGAAAGAAACGGGTACCATTGCTATCATCCTGCCGGACATTACCAATCCCTTCTTTCCGGAAGTGTTCTGGGGCGCGGAGAATGAGGCTCGCGGATTGGGGTATACCTTCTTTCTGTGCAATACCGCAGGCGACTACAACAGGGAATCTGAATATTTGTCCATCCTGCGAGAGAAGCGGGTAGACGGGATTATTTTTCTCGGCGGGCGAATCAACATGCAGGTCTGTCCGGATGACATGGCTCAGGAATTGATTGATATGGGCAAACGTATGCCAATCGTGCTGGTTAATGGCAATATCGCCAAAGGCGGGTTCCACCGGGTGTACACGGATGAAGGGGCAGGGGCAGCCCTTGTAGCTGAGCATCTGCTTGAATTGGGGCATCGCGATATCGCCTTTGTCGGCGGGTTGAAAGAGTTGTCCACCACCATGGTCAAGGTCAGAGCTGTGCAGAAGAAACTTCGCGAACATGGGCTGGAAATACCAAAAGAACGGCAACTGCTCGGCAGCTTCTCCATCGACGATGGTAAACGAGAGATGTCCAAATTGCTGGATCGTGACAATCCGCCAACTGCAGTCATCTGCGTGAATGATAACACGGCGATTGGTGCCATCAAGTCGACGATTGAGCATGGGCTCTCGATTCCGAAGGATATATCCATTGTGGGTTTCGATGACACGCCGCTCGCCAGTGCCGTTATACCGGAACTGACAACCGTATCCCAGAACACGTATCAGCTTGGCAAACAGGCTGTGGACGTGCTGCATGAGCTGATTAATCAAGGCAAACCGAAGAAGCAGATCATTCTGCAACCGGAGCTAATTGTGCGTCAAAGTACAGGACCTGCTGCAAGATAAGGGGCCCTGTAATTGGAAAAGAAAGCGTTGACATTTCCTTGAAGGGTGAAATATAATGAGTGCGTGAATGAAACCCCTTTCATAAAGTGGAACGGGTTTTATGTTTCAGCTTAATGAAACCCATTTCATGAAACGGGTTTCAGTGTAGTCATCCATTCATTATATCAAGGGGGCGTAACGTATGAGAAGAAGTCTTAAGGTCATTTCGTTATTGATGCTGGTCATGGTAATGGGACTTACAGCTTGTAGCAGCGGGAGCAAAAACGGTTCTTCCGGCGAGTCTGGTGGCAAGGTTGATTTGAGCATGACGATCTGGGGCTCGGAGGATGAGAAGAAGATTTATCAGGAGCGACTCGACATTGTGAAACAGACGTATCCCGATATTAACGTGAAGCTGAACGTGGTTGCAGGGGATTATGACCAGAAGGTACAGACGATGATCGCCGGTGGAACGGCGCCGGATATCATGATGATTGCCGAGAACTATCAGGCTTACGCCTCCAAGAATCAGATTATACCGCTGGATGACATGATTCAGGCGAACAATGTGAACATGTCCGAGCGTTATTCCGATGATATTGCAAACCTGATGAAATACGATGGCAAACAATTCGGTTTGCCGGATCGGGCAGGCGCTATGGTCCTCTTTTATAACAAAGATCTGTTCGACAAGGCTGGGGTGGAATACCCAACCAAAGATTGGACGCAGGACGACCTGATGGCGGCAGCTCAGAAGCTGACAGTCAAGGAGAATGGCAAAACGACGCAATGGGGTTACTACCCGGGCAGCTGGTGGCCGCAGTGGATGCAACTGATATACCAGAACGGTGGCTCGATATTTGATGAGAGCGGTAAACCGACCTTTAATACAGAGCCTGTGCGGAAAGCACTGCAATTCATGAATGACCTGACCTTCACACACGGTGCGGGGCCAACGCCAACCGAGATTGCCGACATGGGGAATATCGGAGCTGATCCGCTGTTCGCGCAAGGCAAGATCGCCATGGAAACGACAGGGTTCTGGAACATCGGTTCACTTGCCAAGGTGGAAGGCATCAACTGGGACATCTCTCCGGTATGGGGCGAAACGAACGCATTCTTTAACGGGTTAACGATTACCAACGCTTCCAAACACAAGGAAGAAGCATTCAAAGTAATTGAAGCACTGACCACACCTGAAGCACAGATGCCAATGGTCAAAGCCGGTCAGGATGCTCCTGCAACCAAAGCGGGTCTGTCCAGTGATGAATTCCTGAATGCCGAATATGGCGGTAAGAAAATCAACATGGCTGCGTTCAGTGAATCGACGATCTATGCAGAACCGTTCAACCCGCAATGGAACGAAATGATGAAGCTCATTAACGATAAGCTGGGTGTGTATTTCAACAACAAAGCCTCGCTTGATGATACCGTAACTGAAATTCAGAGTGGACTGGAAAGACTCTACAAATAGAGGTTGTTATGAACATGCACAAATAGCAGCGACAGGAGGACAGGTGGAATTCGGCGTGAATGCGGGTTTCATCTGCTCTCTGCGTCATGGGAGGGCTTAACGTGAGAAAAAAGGACGGGAAATGGTTCTACATCTTCATCTCGCCTTGGCTGATCGGGTTTCTGGGGTTGACCCTGGGTCCGATCCTGTTTTCCATCTATATGAGCTTCACGAATTGGGATCTGTTCCAGTCCCCTGAATTCATTGGTATCGACAATTACAAAACACTACTGACCGATGATCCAATCTTCTGGAAATCCGTCGGCAATACCTTCTTCTATGCGTTGATATCCATCCCACTGGGCATGTCGATATCGCTCTGGATTGCTTATTACCTGAACAAGAAGATCAAAGGTATTACCTTCTTCCGTATTCTGTTCTATCTGCCTTCCGTCGTTCCTGTGGTTGCGAGTTCATTGCTCTTCATCCACTTGCTTGCACCGACGGAAGGATTGATCAACCAGGCACTTGCGATCTTTGGTATTCAAGGTCCTGCCTGGCTACTTGATCCCAACTGGGTTAAGCCTGCCTTGATTCTCATGTCCTTATGGGGTGTGGGTGGTGGCGTGGTATTACTGCTTGCAGGTATGAAAGGAATACCGCAGGAATTGTACGAGGCCGCTGCCATCGATGGGGCGAAAAGTACACAATCGTTCTTCCATATTACATTTCCAATGCTAACGCCCGTCATATTCTTCAATCTCGTCACCGGCATGATTGGAGCTCTCCAGACCTTCGCGCAGGTATTTATCGTCACTGCCGGGGGACCTGACAATGCAAGCCAGATGGTTGTTCCCTACTTGTTCCAGAATGCGTTCCAATTCTACAAAATGGGATATGCATCGGCGATTGCCTGGGTACTATTCATCATCATCATGGCGTTGACACTCGTTGTATTCCGTTCATCGGCGCTATGGGTGCACTACGAGGAGGGAAAAGCCAATGAGTAATCCATCGACTGTGGAGAAGACGATATCCTACATTTTTCTGATTCTGGTCGGGGTGCTGCTTGCTTCGCCTTTCCTGTACATGATCTCCATTGCACTGGCAAGTGACGCAACAACCGTCAAATCAGCCTTTACCTTCGTTCCAATGGAGTTCCAATGGTCGAACTTTTATACCATCTTCACGAATAACAATCTTGGCACGTATCTCAAAAACTCGGTCATCATTACCGTCTTTACGATTGTCGGATCGGTATTATCAGCTTCGATCGTATCCTACGGCTTTGCCCGAATCAAGGCAAAAGGCAGCCGTTTCCTGTTTATTGTGTTGCTCAGTACGATGATGATTCCGGGTGAGGTGACGATGGTACCGCAGTTCATCATCTTCCGTCATCTGGACTGGATTAATACATTTTACCCGCTGATCGTACCGAGTTTCTTCGCCGGGGCGTTCAACGTATTCCTGATTCGGCAGTTCGTCATGAGTATTCCAAAATCACTGGATGAAGCCGCCATGATCGACGGTATGGGGCACCCGGGAATCTACTGGAAGATCATCATGCCACTGACTTATCCAATTCTGGCGGCCATTGCGATCTTCTCGTTCTCCTACAACTGGGGTAACTTCATGGGGCCGCTCATCTATATCAATGATCCGGAAAAAATGCCGCTGGCACTTGGCGTGCAGCTGTTGACTACGGTAGGTGGTGGGCAGATGCCGCCTTGGAACCTTGTGATGATCGCTTCCCTGTTCCTCACCATTCCGATGGTGCTGGTATATCTGTTCGGACAGCGTTATGTCTATGAGGCCAACATTAGCGGCGGAAGCAGTGGAATCAAGTAATCAACGTACATGGAGAAAGGATTGTATAGCCCATGGCGCATAAAGAACAACGCAGCAGAGGCAAACGGAGTTATATCCTCATGGGTGTCGCTCTGATTGCCCTGCTGGCAGGAGGAGGGATTGTTATCAATCATTTTGCCAATGAATCATCCAAAACACTTGTATTTCAAGAGGAACCGGTACGTCTGAAGCTGGATCAGTCCTATGATCATTTTGAAGGCTGGGGCACGTCACTTGCCTGGTGGGCCAACGATCTGGGCGGATGGAAGGATCAGGCGAAGGTTAGTGAAGTGATGGATCTGGTCTTTGACCCGGAGAAAGGATTAGGTCTGAACATCGTTCGTTACAATATCGGCGGTGAGGAAAATCCGGAGATGAAAGCCCTTCGTCCCGGCGGAGATGTACCTGGCTTCCAGCCTGAACCTGGAGAGTGGGACTGGGATGCCGATGCAGGTCAGCGTGCTGTTTTACAGGGCTCGATGGAGCGCGGCGTGAACATTGCTGAAGCATTCTCCAATTCACCACCTTACTGGATGACGATCAGTGGATCGGTTACCGGAGCCGTGGATGGTAGCAATAATCTGCGTGATGATCAGTATGATGCGTTTGCCGATTATCTGACTGAAGTCGTGAAGCATTATCGGGACGAGTGGGGGATCACTTTCCGCACATTGAATCCGCTCAATGAACCTTCCTCCGATTGGTGGAAGAAGGGCAATATGCAGGAAGGCAGTCATTTTACGAATGAGAAACAGGCCGAGATTATCAAGAAAGTCGCTGCATCGTTGAAGAGCAAAGGACTGGATGGAACAGTCATTAGTGCCGCAGACGATAACAGCATTGACGAGACGGTATTCAATTTCAATCTCTATGATGAGGACACGCTGGACGTAATCGAGCAGATCAATACCCACTCCTATAATGGTAGCAAAATGGAAGAGCTGCGCACATTGGCAGAACGCCATGGCAAGAAGCTGTGGATGTCCGAGTACGGAACAGGTGGCAGCGAGCCGCACAGTCATGAGGATATGACCTCAGTTCAGGAGCTGGCAGAGCGGATCATGTTTGATCTGAAAATCATGCAGCCTTCCGCCTGGGTATACTGGCAGGCCGTTGAAGATGAAGGTGCCAATAATAACTGGGGCTTCATTCATGCGAACTTTAACGGTGAAGAGCAGTATGAGATGACCAAACAGTATTATGGTATGGCCCAGTTTACAAAGTACATTCGTCCTGGCGCGACAATTATTCCAACCGATGGCGGACGCACGCTGGCTGCCTATGACGCGGAACGTCAGAGACTGGTGCTGGTAATTCGTAATGAATTGTCAGCGGGAACAACGGCGTTTGAACTGGAAGGGTATACGTATGGAAAATCAGCCACCGCTCAGGTGTATCAGACTTCACCGGAACGGAACATGGAACAGCTTGAAGACATCCCGGTGTATGCGAACGGACTTGAAGTGCCTACCGCAGACAATTCCATCACAACGGTTGTACTGGATGGCGTGACGTTGCAGACGAAGTAATAACAGCGATTGAAAGGTTACTCTGTCATCGTAGTCCCAGTGTAGATTGTCTTTTAGTTCAACGGATTTGTTTCGCCTTATATTTTTAAAAGAGTTATAGGACATATGAACTTAAATAAAGAGAAGGAGGGGATATCTTTGACAGAGAAAGCATCCCTTTTGCTCCAGGAACAGGAGAAGAACATCGCCAGGGCTGAGAATGGTGTTCAATCCGAATTAACGTACGATGCACGCAGTTTTTTCCTGAACGGAGAGCGTATATTTCTGAACAGTGCCACGATCCATTATTTCCGCATGCCGAAGGAGGAATGGCGGGAGGTTCTGCTGAAAGCGAAGCTGGCAGGTATGAACTGCATCGACACCTACTTTGCGTGGAATGTGCATGAACCGGAAGAAGGACAGTGGTCCTTTGAAGGGGACAACGATTGCGGCGCGTTTCTGGATTTGTGCGCAGAATTGGGTATGTGGGTTATCGCGCGTCCAGGTCCGTTTATCTGTGCGGAATGGGATTTTGGTGGTTTCCCGTACTGGCTTGGTACGAAGGACGGCGTGAAATTTAGGGAAAATAATGAGACGTATCTGCACTATGTGAACCTGTATTTTGACCGGATTGTGCCGATTATTCGGGAGCGCCAGTTATCCGCCGGGGGTACGGTCATTCTCGTTCAGGTGGAGAATGAATATGGGTATCTGATGGATGACGAAGCTGCAAGTGACCATATGAATACGCTGAGGGATGGATTGTTACAACGTGGCATTGACGCTACGCTGATCACTTGCGTTGGCGGGGCGGAAGGCACCATTGAAGGGGCTAATTTCTGGTCAGGTGCTGACGGGCATTACGAGAAACTTCGAGTCAAACAGCCGAACACCCCGAAGATGGTCACGGAATTCTGGACCGGATGGTTCGAGAATTGGGGAGGGCCTTCGGCCATTCAGAAGACAGCGCCTTTACTGGAGAGACGTATCATGGAGATTCTGCGTGCCGGGTATACCGGAATCAGTCACTACATGTTCTATGGTGGCACGAACTTCGGTGGATATGGCGGCAGAACAATGGGCAGCAGTGATATTTTCATGATTACGTCTTATGACTATGATGCGCCCCTGAACGAATATGGACGGGTGACACCGAAATATGCAGTAACCAAAAATCTGTCCTATTTCGTCCATGCATTTGGGGCACTTCTCATGGAAACAGAGGAGATTCCCGCAGAACAGATCGTTGTACGTCATCCTGATGGCATATCCGTACGAGGCAGACAGGCTGATAACCAGAAGATCTGGTTTTTGGAGAGTCACAAGGATGAACGTGAGACGATGCACATTACGCTCGAAGAAGGCCGTACTCTTCCCGTATCGCTGAATCCGGGTCAGATTGTTCCGTTGCTGGATCGAGTACAGATTGCTCAAGATGTTTACCTGACTGCGGGTACGATGATTACGGGCAATGAAATGATAAACGGAGAATTGAACCTGTTCATCGTGGCCGCTGCGGGGCAGCGCTCTGTTGTTGAACTGGAAGCAGGGGCATTGAACGTCACGGGTAGCACCGTGCAAGTGCTGGTCGAACATGATTCAGCCAGGAACGTATATCGCTTCGATCTGTTCCATTTCCAAGAGCCGGGAACGATCCAACTGGAAGCAAACGGCACACCGATCCGTTTCATCATTCTGGATCAAGAAATGATGAATCGAACATGGCGATTGGAAGCAACAGACCAAAAGGGACTACGTTATGCGATCGGCTTCGATGATGTGGACGTGTTGTCATCTGGTCAGGTCAAGGGCATGATTACGGATCCGGATCGCACAATTACGCTGCTTGGTGACTGGACCGATGGAGAACGGACGTTAACAGGTCGTGAGTTCCTTTCTGGCGAGGAGTCTGATGAAGGAAGACAACAGCAACCTTCATGGACAGCGCCGATTGCGCCAACATTGCCTGCTTCTCCGGAGCTGTCACGTGTTATGTTAACTGCGAAGCAGGGCTCGGCGAGTGCACAACCGGAGGACTTTTCCCGGTACGGACAAGATTTTGGTTATTTGTTGTATGAATGCGACTTTGAGAGTCCGACGGAAGGAATCACCAATCTCATTTTGCCGGATATCCAGGATACTGCCAGAATTATCGTTAACGGTGTTCAGCAGGCATTAGTGCGTCAGGTAGGCGCCGCAGGAGTGCAGTTACAAGTAGCCCAAGGGAAGAACAGACTTCAGATTCTGGTGCAACATATGGGCAGATTGAACTTCTCTCCATATTTGGGTGAGAGCAAAGGTCTTGCTGGTGCTGTGTATCTGGCTGGTAAAGTTCAAGATATTCGTCGGGATTGGCGTACGGAGAGTGGACTTATTCATCTTGATGAGGTGAATTCTCTCCAAGGGGCTCCACTTCTGAGCAGAAGCTTTACACTGGATAGCATGGATCGGGCCATTCTCGTGGGTGCCTTGAGCAAAGGTCTTCGTATCAATGGCACCGAAGTTCCGATGGAAGGATATCAGGACTGGTTTGCTTTTCAGACGCTAGACATATCCCTCTACATCAAGCCAGGAGAGACGAACACACTGGAAATGCCGTATAGTCGTTCATCGCTGGACAGACTGGAACTGATCACGTATTCGAGTCAGGGAGAACTGAAGGATTGGCGTATGGCAGGCACGGACGCATTGCTTCCGCAACAATGGGAGAGCTATGAGGTAGCCCAAGGAGCGTCCCATCGTAGAGTACATGGGTCAATACAGCGTGCGGCACAGCCTGCTATCGCCGAAGGTGGCAATTGGAGTGCCAATCCGGTGACCCTTACCTCGGATGATGGGATCTCAAGTGCTACGGTAAGTGAGAAGGCTCAACCTGTATCCAACCTTGTTCCAGTCCAAGGGTGGTACGGTCAGCCGGTCTGGTACCGCTGGCGTTTTGCGAAGCCTACGGTTTCGGAGCACCATAAAGTGAACCTGATGCTTCGCCTGACGGGAATGAGCAAAGGAACCATTCACCTGAACGGACATCATCTGGGTCGTTACTGGCAGATTGGTCCGCAAGAGGATTACAAGATTCCTGTAGCCTGGCTACAAGAAGAGAATGAACTACTTTTGTTCGATGAAGAAGGCAGAACACCAGAACGGGTACGATTCCTGCTGGATGAGTTATCCCGTTATCCATGGGTTGTCGTGGAGTAGGACTCGAAAATAGCATCACGTAACGTAAAAATATACCTTTTACCGCAGTCATACCACCTCATTTTCTTAGCCTAAATAACCCGGGTTCGTGAATCTTCGGATTCAGTCTTGTGCGTAAATTGGGCTAAGGGAATGGGTGAACTGTGGTGATCAGGTCTGTAGAATGGGCAACTGTAACACTTGTAGCATCATTATTTGTAACCGTTTACATAATTAATGAATGTTCATCCATGATCTGTGAAGGGAGTGATGCTTCATGTAATTGGAATTCGAACAGGCAGCCGAGAGGTGTTGCTCACAGGGGTTACTCCCAAGTTATTTTATTTTGACAATAAGGTACAAGGTTTTGGCATGTTTATCACTCATGCATAAGGAGCTGACCTGATGTTAACGAAGAGGAAAGACAGAGCAAGTGGATCTAGCAGTTTCAAGGCCGGAATGATTCTGCTGCTCGGAACATTACTTCTATTAACCATGGTATTCCCAAATACAGCCAGAGCAGCAACAAGTGTCTATACGATATCCGCCTTTACGAACACAAGTGAGTCCAATATGTATATCTACGAATCCTATAATGCGACCCATTATGGTTTGCTGAAAGGGCCAGCCTATACACCTCCGGCCGATCTGATCCGCGATCCCAGCATCATGAAGCACACAGATGGTCTATATTACGTCGTCTACACCACGAATTGGTCAGGGAACACCATCGGCATCGCCTCCAGCCCGGATAAGGTAAACTGGACGTTTGTCCGTAACATTACTTTATCCACACCAACCACGATTGCACACACCTGGGCACCAGAATGGTTTAAAGACAGCAACGGAAGTCTGAACGTTATCGTGTCCCTCTCACCAGGCAACTATGAGAATTTCAAACCTTATGTCATCACCGCTTCAGGCAGCAATCTGACGTCTACCTCATGGTCCGCGCCTACTGAACTGGCAGGCATTGCTCCCAATTATATCGATACCTTTATTGTGAAGACAGGATCAACCTATCATGCCTTTACCAAGAACGAGACCACCAAATACATTGAATATGCGACATCCACCTCGCTGACCGGTCCTTATACTTTTAAAGGCACAGGGGATTGGGCAGGATGGGGCTCTTGGGTGGAAGGTCCAGCGCTTGTTCAGTTGGATAATGGTTCATGGCGAATCTACTTTGACGGCTATGCGACACAAAAATATTATTATAGCGACTCTGCTGACAACTTCCAGACTTGGGGTGCCAAGCAGGAGATTGCGGGTCTCACCGGACTCGTCCGGCATATGACCGTATTGAAAGAGTCCGGACAACCGGGTGATATCCGCAAGCTGGAGTCATTCAATGTACCGGGAAGCTTCATTCGTCACTACAACTACCAGGCACGGATTGATGCGAGTGTTAGTCCAGCGGAGGATGCGCAATTCCGCATCGTTCCAGGTTTGGCGAATACAACAGGCATTTCATTTGAGTCCATGAATTATCCAGGTTATTTCCTGCGCAATAATAATGGCAACATTACACTTGTGAAAAATGACGGCAGCGCTACATTCCGAAATGACGCCACGTTCCAACGTGTAAATGGACTTGCTAACGCCAGTTGGACATCGTATGCCTCGTTTAGTAATCCGAACCTTTACCTGAGACATTATAATAATGTGCTGAAATTGGAAGCTGTCGTTACTGCACTCGATAAGTCAGACGCGACCTTCAGAGAGGTTGCACAATAATAGGTGTTTATTTTCTAAGTTAAACTATACATTTACACGATAACGGAGAGGTCAGAAATAACTTGAAGAAGCGAAGCATACGCTATCTCCGGATTTTCCCCTTTTTAAGAATAATTAAAAATCTGGGGATAACAGCGATCGGAAAGTTGTTCTGACATCGGAGTACAAGTGTAAATTCATAAGGAGTGAAGCGGATGAAGTGGTTAAAACGATTGAGCTCGTTGCTGCTGGCAGGAAGTCTGCTAACAGGGAGTTTGGGTTTGGGCACAGAGGTATCTGCCGCAGGAGCCTACACGGCTGTTGCCGATCCATCGAAGCAATATCAGACGATGGAAGGCTGGGGAACATCTCTCGCATGGTGGGGCAAGGTGGTTGGAGAATATTCCAATCGCGATGAGTATGTAGAGAAAATGTTCAACGCGAATACCGGACTTGGTCTGAACATCCTGCGGTACAACATTGGAGGCGGGGATAATCCATCATCCAATATCCTCGAATACCGCAAAGCCGTTCCGGGCTACCAGCCTTCTCCCGGCGTGTATGACTGGAATGCAGATGCGAACCAGCGTTATATGCTGCAAGCTGCCAAAGCTCAAGGCGTGAATGTCATCGAAGCCTTTGCGAATTCCGCACCTTACTGGATGACGATTAGTGGGGGCGTGTCCGGTGCAGCTAATGGAGGGAATAACCTCAAGCCCGATTATTATGATGATTTTGCCGATTATCTGACTGAGGTCGTGAAGCATTTCCGGGATAACTGGGGGATCACATTCGATAGCGTAACTCCGCTGAATGAACCGATCTCGACGTGGTGGAAGCAGGGCAATGACCAGGAGGGCATGCACTTTGACCGGGCGGATCAGAACACGATTCTGAGTCAATTACAAGCTTCGTTGAATGCGAAGGGCCTGTCCACAAAGCTGAGCGCACCGGAAGAGTATAGTATCGATGATACCAATGTATCATTCAACAGCTACAGCACCGCGGTGAAATCGGCAATCAGTCAGATCAACACACACACGTATGGTGGGAGTAATCGAACTGCTTTGCGCAACACAGCAACGTCTGCGGGCAAACATCTGTGGACCTCCGAATATGGGGACGGGGATGCAAGTGGACTTACCATGTCACGTACCATCCTCAAGGATATTCGCAATATGGGCGCAAGTGCGTGGGTGTATTGGCAAGCCGTGGATAGTGCAGAAGGATGGGGATTCTTCAAGAATGTGCTGAACAATACGCAAACGACCAGCTACACCGTGAACCAAAAATATTATGTCATGGGTAATTACAGCAAATTTATTCGTCCCGGATACAAGATTATCGGCATGAGTGATGCCAATACCCTTGCGGCCTATGATGCTGCTTCCGGCAAAGTCGTACTGGTCACAACCAATTCGGAATCGACGGATACAACTGTCTCTTATGATCTCAGTCGCTTTACGAACACAGGCACGTCTGCTCAAGTATATCGGACCTCTTCAACAGAGAAGTTGCAGCAACTGACCAATATTTCGGTACAAAACAAAACCTTTACCGCTACAGCCAAGGCTAACTCGGTCACAACTTACGTCATTTCCGGCGCATCTTACAATGGCAGCACAGGATATGAAGCCGGGGCCATCTACAAATTAATCAACCGCAACAGTGGACTTGCACTCGATGTGAACGCTGCTTCTACTACAGGTGGAGCAACGATCATTCAGTGGAATGATAATGGAGCAGCCAACCAGCAATGGAAGCTGGAGTCTACAGGCAACGGATATTACAACATCCGCAATGTGGGCAGTGGGCTTTTGCTCGATGTTAATTCAAGTTCCACACAAGGCGGCGCCGCTCTGATTCAGTGGCAGGATAACGGGGGCAATAATCAGCAATGGCTGCCGATTGATGTGGGAGGATATGTGGTACTTGCCAATCGAAACAGTGGCCTGACGGTTGACATCAATCAAGGGTCTCTGACCGCAGGTGCCTCCACTATTCAGTGGGCCGATAATGGCGGAGCCAATCAGCAATGGAGTCTCGTCAAAGTGAATTAGTGTGGGTCAGCATGAAATAACTTTCTTACGTGTCCTTCTTTCTTGGAGGTGCAGTGCTCTGAGCGATACTGCACCCTCTAGGAAAGTAGCTATTTTATACATGCATGTATTCATTCAACGGGCTTGTACTTAACGAAAACGTGACAAAGCGAATCGTCTAATATCCTGATCCGTGTGCCCTGTTTGCACCAAGTCGGCTAGAATTTTCCCAATGGCACTTGCGAACTTGAAGCCGTGACCGGAGAAACCGCCTGCGAGCCACACACGTTCATGGGCAGGGTGCCGGTCGATAATAAAATCTTCATCCGAAGTGAATTCATACTTGCACACACTACCACGTTTCAACTCTCCAGCTGCCTTTGGCATATGAAGTTCGAGCAGCCTGCGCAGATCACCCTCGTCCGTTTCTTCCGTACCAAAAGGATCCATTGTATTTCCTGGTGTCCACACCTGACCTGTATCATGACGCCCCATTTTCAGACCTGATCCGCCAATGCTTGGAAATCCATAATATATACCTTCTTTCCCTGCGATTGTGAATCCGGGGAAATGTTCCTCACCATACAAAGCCTCTGGTACATCAAACCATCCAACCGTTTTACGCACAGCCTGAATCGGAAGATCCACGAAAGGTTTTAACGTCTGAAACCAGGCACCAGCGCTCAGGATAATTTGATTCGCATGGTATGACTCACCACCTGAAGTCTGAACGGCCACGGAATGTGGTCCGTATTCGATATGCTCCACACGAGTGTGAGTTAACAAGGTAGCACCATGAGCCTCTGCTGCCTTGCGATAGGCACGGATACAGCGTTCACTATACAAATAACCCGCATCAGGCTCATACATGCCCTCGTAATGTTCAGGTACTGTAATACCTGGCCAGCGTTTCATCACCTCGGCTGCATGCAACGTTTCATAACGAATGCCTGCATCATCTGCATCGCTCAATCGGTTGTGGAAGGAATGAATCTCCGGATCGACTACATTCAATACACCGGATGGAACAAAAAGTTGGTCTCCAGTCGTTTCCTCCAGTTGGTGCCATAACTTCTGTGCAAGCAGTGCCATGGCAATATAGTCAGGCCCACCACTGTACACATGGCGCATCAGTCTTGTATCTCCGTGATGACTTCCTTCCGTATGCGGAGGATCAAAGGCATCGATTAATAAAGTTTTGCATCCACTGCGCGATAGATAATATCCTGCACTCATGCCCATGGAGCCAGCTCCAACGATAATAACGTCATATGATGGTGTGATAATAGCACGTCCTCTCCTATGTATCCTTTTCTACAGTAATGCCTTAATAGAACATAATAATAGTAAAAGCTTGATGAAGGCAAGTGTAGTAAAATGGACTTCTACAATGAATGTTGCAAAGGAGACTTCGCATGAGTGAGCAATTTAGGTTTGATCTATTTCCATTAATTCAGACAGAACGATTCATCCTCCGGTCAGCCGAGGCTGGAGACAGCCATGATCTGCTCGCGTTATATTCGGATGAAGCTGTGGTTCAATATATGCCATTTACTCCCTTTGAATCCGTGGAGGATGCACAGGGTGAGATGAACTGGTATACGAAGATTTTCAAGGAACACACAGGTTTACGCTGGATGATTGAAGACCGTGAAACTCGTAAAGTGATCGGAACCTGTGGGTTCCTGAACTATGAAGATGTACATCACCGTGCAGAGATTGGATACGACCTGTGTTCCTCTTTCTGGGGTTGTGGTGTTATGACTGAAGTGGCCCATGCTGTGTTACATTTTGGATTCACAAGCATGCAGCTCAACAAGATTGAAGCGAAGGTTGAACCGGAGAACGAGGCGTCAATACGCCTGTTACATAAGCTTGATTTTCAACAGGAAGGTGTACTTCGACAGCATGAGTTTGAGAAAGGCAGATATATCAACCTTGCGGTGTTCTCCAAGTTGCGAAGCGAAACATAGGCAAGTAAGCCCCATAAGGATTCCAATGACTCCATCTCATTCCAGATCCGTAAGGCTTGTCCCTCTGAATGAGCCCATGCTATATTGGAGAGATGTGAGGAGATGAGGATATGAAGCTGGTGTCCTGGAATGTGAATGGCTTAAGGGCATGTGTGACCAAAGGATTCATGGATTATTATCAGGAGAGTCAGGCGGATATTTTCTGCCTTCAGGAGACCAAATTGCAAGCCGGACAGATTGAGATGGACCTGGGGGAAGATGTTTATCAATATTGGAATTATGCGATCAAAAAAGGATATTCCGGCACGGCTGTATTTAGCCGCATCAAGCCTATATCCGTTCGTTACGGGATGGAGGAAGACAGTGAACCGGAAGGTCGGATGCTTACACTGGAGTATGATAATTTTTATCTGGTGAACGTCTATACACCTAACGCGAAGCGGGATCTGACCCGACTGCCTTACCGTCTGGAATGGGAGGATCGATTCCGGGGGTACATTCTGCAACTGGAGCAGACCAAGCCGGTTATCGTCTGTGGTGACCTGAATGTGGCTCATCAGGAGATTGACCTGAAGAATCCGAAGCCCAATTTGGGTAATTCCGGATTTACCCTTGAAGAGCGTGGCAAGATGACCGATTTGCTTGCTTCTGGGTATGTGGACAGCTTCCGCCATCTCTATCCGGATCGTACGGATGTATACAGCTGGTGGTCTTATATGCCGAAGGTTAGAGAACGGAACGTGGGCTGGCGCATTGATTATTTTCTCGTATCCAATCAATTGGCACCTAAGGTGGCAGATGCGCATATCGACTGCCATGTAATGGGCAGTGATCATTGTCCGGTGGGTCTTACATTGGAACTGTAAAGGCATAGATGAACTGCACGTTTCCTTAATCGGAGATTTGCAGTTTTTTTGCTTCACAGGTAGGGGGGAGAGACTGGACTTTGGTTGGGGAAAGAACTGGACTCCGGATTGTTTCAATTCAGCTATTTCTTGGGTACGATTGAAGCATACATATACAGATGAACCTTTGGGATAAGGGGTAGAGAAGATGAAGAAGGGGTTACGGAGAGGGTTGAAAGTGCTGGGAGGCATCATGCTCGCCACAGGGCTTTTACTGCTGACGGGAACGGCATATGAGGCTTATCAATCCACGCAGGATATGAAGTCCTATCCCCCGCCAGGCAAGTATTATGAAGTGAGTGGTCGCAATATGCATCTCTACACCGCTGGCAAAGGAGAGGTAACGGTGGTATTTGCCTCAGACTGGGGTACGCCCAATCCTTATGTGGATTTCAGCCCGCTATATGACAAGTTGAAATCACAGGTGAAAATTGCGGTATATGACCGGTTCGGGTATGGATACAGCGATTATACGGATGAACCTCGTGATGTCGACACCATCTCGGAAGAGATCCACCAATTGCTGCGAACCTCCGGTCAACGTCCACCTTACATCATGGTTGGTCACTCCCTGGGTGCACTGGAGACACTACGGTTCGCGCAAAGGTATCCTGATGAGGTGGCTGGCATGGTCATGATCGATGGTGGAAGCCCCGAATACTATAGCCGTGCGGAGTTGGATACACCGGAATGGATGATGGATTGGTCCCGTTTTCTCGTGAAAACAGGCATCGCACGAACGTTGCTGCAATCGGATCGCATGATGGCATCTCTGGTCATTGACCCGAAACTGGTAACGGAACCGATGAAAAAGGCCGTTATGATATCCACGTTAAGACATGCGTACAATGATAATGTCATGGAAGAGGTTCGGAATTCCAGAACGAATGCAGCGTGTGTGCTTGAGAACAAAACGAAGTTCGACTTCCCCCTGACGATCCTGACAGCCGGTTCGGAGGATTCGGCTGAGGACAGTCAGGCGTGGCAGACCGATCAAGCGGATTTTGCTTCATGGTCAAGACATGGAACACAGCTGACAGTTCCACATGCGAAACACAGTATTCACAAAAGTCAGCCGGATATTGTCGCCGCCGAAATCATGAAATTAGTGACACCGTCCAGTGACCTATGAGTAACATGATTCCACAAACACATGATGAACAGGACGAGGAGGAGGGATGCATGAAAAAGTTTAGAGTAATCACCCGATTCCTATCCATACTTGTAGCCAGTTGTCTATTGTCTTTAAGTGTATTATCTGTATCTGTGATATGGGTCAAGAATAACGTTCATGCGGTGCCTGTGATCCAGTCGTTTGAACGTGATTAGCACATAAAACGAAGAAGAAGGAGTGGTAACGGATGGTGAAGAGAAGGAATTATGTATTAGTCTGTGCGGCACTGGCGATGATGGTGGCCTTGAGTGCTTGCAGCAGCGCGGCAGACGAACCGACAGGTGATACTGAAAAGGTGGACACTGAAGTTTCCTCCGGAACTGGTGAACAAGCGACTAATGAAGGTACAAGCGAAGCAGCAACAAGTGGAGTGACCGAAACGGAAGGTACGACTGCGCCAGCCGACTCGGATTCAGATCGTGGTGAGGAAGCCGCTGCTGGAACCAATGCGTTGCCAGAGAACTTGCCAAGTGACTTCCCCCTACCGGAAGATGCAACGATTCGTTTAGCCAATTCAGGTGAGAATGAAGGAAAGCAATCAGCCATGGTGATTTTCTCGACTGAACAAGATATGCAAACCGTATCCCAGCTGTATAAAGATTACTTCAACGCCAAAAAGTTAACGGATGCGGGTCAGACGATCGATGACAAAAATATTATCATTCAGGGAACCGATCCGGAGACGCAGGATGTCTGGTCCTTGATTGGAGGAACATTGGCGGGACAGGAAGGCGTCATTGAACTGACGTTGACCTGGACAGAATCATAAGCAGAAGATAAGGGCTATTGTTCTTTCCTGCTTTTTTCTTCCTAAAATAACGAATGAACGCCATAATACCTTGCACACGGAGCCGCATTATTGCTGCACCGCTGCAAGGTATTTTTATTTCGAACTGGAAACCTGACAGGTTACATGGTATGTTATATCATTAGAATAGAGTAATAGACAACTATAGAAGAAGACAGGAGAGGATTGAACATGATTAGAGTGGGTATTGTTGGTTACGGTAACTTGGGTAAAGGTGTAGAGAAAGCCATTTCCCAGAACGAGGATCTGGAACTGATTGCTGTGTTTACACGTCGTAATCCGGAGCAGATGGTCGCTGAAAGCACAGAAGTACGTTTTGAGCATATCTCTGCAGCGGAGCAATACATAGGCAAGATTGATGTTATGATCCTCTGTGGTGGTTCTGCAACCGATCTTCCAGAGCAGACACCAGCCATCGCCAAGTTGTTCAATACGGTAGACAGCTTCGATACACATGCGAAGATTCCTGAATTCTACAAAGAAGTGAATGCTGCGGCAGAGCAAGGCGGTCACGTAAGTGTCATTTCCACAGGTTGGGACCCAGGCTTGTTCTCCATGAACCGTCTGCTTGCACAGTCCATCCTGCCAGAAGGAAAAGAGTACACGTTCTGGGGCAAAGGTGTGAGCCAAGGCCACTCGGATGCTATTCGTCGTGTTCCAGGCGTTAAGGCGGGTGTACAATATACTGTACCTGTTGAAGAGGTGATCAACCGCATTCGTGCAGGGGAGACACCAGAGCTGTCTACACGCGAGAAACATCTGCGTCAATGTTATGTGGTAGCAGAAGAGGGTGCTAATCAGGATGAGATCCGTGAGACGATTGTGTCGATGCCTAACTATTTTGCAGATTACGATACAACTGTAACGTTCATTACCGAAGAAGAATTGAAATCCGAGCATGAAGGTATGCCTCATGGTGGATTTGTAATTCGCAGTGGGGTTACAGGTGCCGGTCAAAAGCAAATTATTGAATTTGGTCTGAAACTCGACAGCAATCCTGAATTTACAGCGAGCGTACTTGTGGCGTATGCCAGAGCCGCACAACGCTTGAGCGTGGAAGGACATAAGGGCGCGAAGACAGTATTTGATATTCCGCTGGGTCACTTGTCTCCGAAATCGGCTGAAGATCTTCGCCGCGACTTGTTGTAATTCGTAATTCATTCCTGTGGTTGTATAATAAACAGCTCGTCCTTGGATATATAGGACGAGCTGTTTTTTGCTGTAATCGATTCATATATCTTATGAATGAATTCACAAGGTACATTCCGGCTTGTATTCCTGCTCTTGCTCTTGCCGAGACGGCGCCCTACATCCAGTGTGAGGGAATGTTTAAATGATCTGGCAACTTGGTATTCAGATTACCTTTGGCTGCATTAATCTGCGATTGCGTCAGGAAGATGCCACCTCTCAGGTCTGCATCGCCCAGATCCGTATCCCGCAAGTCTGCGCCAATCCAATCCGCATTTCGTGTATCTGCATTTCGGAGGTCGGCCGCGATCATCAAAGCCCCTCTGAAGCTTGCGCCTCGTAGGTCAGCTCCCTTTAAGTTGGCACCAAAAAAGTCACTTCCGGTACGTTTCTTACTCTTCTTCGACTTCCCTTGTCCATGAGCGGTGGGTGGCACATTGGCACGTACCATCTCGCTTGCCTGAACCAGGAGTCTGTTCACAGTGGACCGATAGTCGGCGATGTCCAGACGGAGAAGGGACGCAGGCTCCAGATTGCTCAAGCGCTCGATCTCCTCATATAACTCACCGAATGCCGAGTGAAGGGATGACGTCTCCGGTCTCATCATCATTTCCTTCATATAACTGAGCAACTCATGAAGTTGTCGCAAGGCAGGCAGACAATCGAACATCTCGTTTGCAGACTCCGGATGATCACGCCAATCTTTGCCCGCGTAGGTCACTTGGGATAGCTTCTGTCCAGCTCCGAAACAGTCGTATACCGTACAGCCTTTGAACCCTTTCTGCCGAAGCTGGGTATGGATACCGCAGCGATTGTCCGTGCGCAGATTGGGGCAGGGTGTGCCGCTGGCTTTTTCAAAAGCAAAGTCGGATGACTTGCCATAGGGCAAGGCAACGCAGCACAGGCCAAAACATTGCTCGCAGTCTGCGCTCAGATGAGGACTCACAGTGCTGGCAAATGGTTGGTTAGACAATGTAAACACTTCCTTATAATAGTACAAATAGATGGAATTACGTCAGTACCACTTTACCATTGCCCTGGGATTAGATCAATTGATAACAAGGAAAAAAGGGCGTTCCCCAAGTTAATAGGAACGCCCTTTGATCGTGGAGAAACCTACCGTTATTCAGGTATCTCTCCATATTATTCTGTATTTAAATTAAACTACACCTTGAGCAATCATGGAATCCGCTACCTTGAGGAAACCGGCGATATTCGCTCCCGCTACGAGGTTGCCTTCACAGCCATACTCTTCAGCAGCTTCTACACAGCTGGTGTAGATGTTCTTCATGATGTCATGCAGCTTCGCGTCTACTTCTTCAAATGACCAGGACAACCGCATGCTGTTCTGTGACATTTCAAGAGCAGACACGGCTACACCGCCGGCATTAGCCGCTTTGGCTGGGCCGAACAGCACGCCTGCGCCGTGGAAGACGTCAATGGCAGCCAGAGTGGAAGGCATATTCGCGCCTTCGCCAATGGCCTTCACGCCACCTTTAACCAGAAGGGCCGCAGCTTCTTCATCGATCTCATTTTGCGTCGCACATGGAAGAGCGATATCACAAGGGATAGACCAGATGCCTTCACAGCCTTCGGTATATGTAGCATGCGGGTGTTCTTTGATGTATTCGCTGATGCGAAGACGATCAACCTCTTTCAGACGTTTCACGGTATCCAGGTTGATGCCTTGTGGATCGTGTATGTAGCCACCTGAGTCACTACACGCCACGACTGTAGCTCCAAGCTCCTGTGCCTTCTGAATGGCATAGATGGATACATTACCAGAGCCAGAGACAACCACTGTGCTGTCCTTGAAGCTGAGCCCTTTGGATTGCAGCATCTCCTTCACGAAGTACACACAGCCGAAGCCAGTCGCTTCCTTACGTGCCAAGCTTCCTCCGTACAGCAGCCCTTTACCTGTCAATACGCCTGCCTCATGCCCGCCATGGATACGTTTGTATTGGCCGAACATGTAACCGATTTCCCTTGCGCCTACACCAATGTCACCTGCCGGTACATCTGTATCGGAGCCGATATATTTGTACAGCTCTGTCATGAAGCTTTGCGTGAAACGCATCACTTCCAGATCTGATTTTCCTTTGGGATCGAAGTCAGAACCACCTTTACCACCGCCAATAGGCAGTCCGGTCAAAGCATTTTTGAAGATCTGTTCGAAGCCGAGGAACTTGATGATACCTGAGTAAACGGAAGGGTGGAAGCGAAGTCCGCCTTTGTAAGGACCAATGGCACTGTTGAACTGTACCCGGAATCCACGGTTAACCTGAACTTTGCCCTGATCATCTACCCATGGAACACGGAATGTGATTACACGTTCAGGTTCGACAAGCTGTTCCAGCAGACTGTGGTTCTTGTATTTGGGATGTGCTTCAATGACAGGAATAAGGGAATCCAGGATTTCTTTGACAGCCTGATGGAACTCATCTTCGTGCGGATTTCTGGCGACAACCGACTCGTAAACGGAATGAACATATTCTGCGGCAGTAACTTGAGCTGACTCTGTAGTTTCTTTTGTTATCGTGGACACTTTTTCAATGCACTCCTTTATTGTGTTAAAGTCTGTAGATGCTTATTTGTATAAATTGCATAAAAGTTTGTAGTTAAATATACAGGAAAGCAAATAAAAATACGAGATAGAAATCCATAAAATGTTTTTTATACAGTAATTAAAATGTTCTATGGATCTACCATCTGATGTGAAGAATTCAGTTATAAAATGGAAGATATGACCACTAATAATAATAAAACAGCAAGTTAGCCGAATATACTGGATTAATATATTAGTTTTGGTAAGATGGTAAGAAGGTCTCGTATTCAGGGGGCTTTTAACAATATAAAGGAGGAAAACAAGATGATGAAGAGAAACATGCCAATCAACATGGAGAACAAGGCTTGTATAGGGGGTGAAATCTATTATGAACCATAGGACTTCCCGCCAAAATTGCAGAGAGAAGCTGGTGAGCCAGCTATTTACATTGGGTGAAGAGAAAAGAACATTTCTCGACGCCTATTTTGACGTGCGTGATCCGGAGCGAATTCAGTTGGAAAAACAGCTGCTGGCGTATACGCAGTATGTGGAAAAACTGCTCCTCGGTCCTGATGAAGATCTGGACTCGGCTGTATTGATCGGCAGTCATATTGATTTTGAATATATTGATTTCCATACGTCAGATTCGTTCATGATTGTCATGCCAGATGATACGGATCCGGATGAGGGACGTATTTCCTTCCTCTCCCCGGTAGGGAGTCAATTACTGCTTGGCAGTAAAGGGGAAGTACGGTCTGTTCATACGCCATCAGGCTCGATGCGGATACGCATCACGGGAATTGAACTGAAGAGCGAAACCATGAACGGGTTGGCTTTAGGGGGTGCAGATCATGCACTTTAAAGAGACGGATTTACCCGGGATTGGACGTAAATACTGGCTGCATACCCGTAGTGGTGAGCACTTGGTTATTGTGATTCATAACGACGAGCGACGTGACCTGTTTCATATGGAATCAGGGGATACGCCTGAAGAACTGGGTGATATGGTATCTCTTGTGACCTTGGACGATGATGAAGCCCGTGCGGTAGCCGCTATCGTCGGTGGTATGACCTACAAACCTCAGTTTCAGAATGAACGTGAAGTGATGCTTGAAGGGTTGTTGATTGAATGGCTTCGAATCGAGCCTTACGCGGCAAGCATAGGCATGACGATTGGGGAACTGGATATTCGGCAATCTACAGGTGCCGTTATTCTGGCTGTTGTAACCAAGGACAGGGAAAAGCAGTTTAATCCCGGTCCGGATTACGTTTTTACTTCTGGAGCTACAATTGTGGTTGCCGGTGAACGAAATCAGATCAAGCAGCTCAAACAATTGTTGACTGATGGACGGACTTAGCCTATGGATATGCTCATATTCGAAGTGGGAATTGCCGTTGCGCTGATTACACTTACGGGGCTGATATCTTCACGATTACGTTTTTCGGTCATTCCTTTCTATATACTGATTGGTATGGCTGTAGGACCACATGCACCACAGATCGGTATTGTGGATTTACGTTTTATCGAAAGTTCGACCTTTATTGAATTTATGGGCAGGCTTGGCATTTTGTTTTTGTTATTTTACCTGGGTCTGGAATTCTCGGTCTCCCGTCTATTAAAATCTGGCAAAGCCATTCTGACTGGGGGCATGTTCTATGTAGGCCTTAATTTTGTCTCGGGTCTGCTATTGGGCTGGTTCATGAATCTGCCGCTCCAGGAGACACTTGTTGTCTGTGGCATCATGACCAGTTCTTCTACAGCCATTGTGGCTAAAGTGCTGGTAGATCTGAAACGCACGGCGAACCCGGAGACAGAGATTATTATGGGTATGATTATGTTTGATGATTTGTTCATCGCGATTCATATCTCGATTCTGACAGGACTTGTGCTCAGCGGGGCAACTTCATTCTTAAGTGTTCTGCTGGTGTCCCTATCTGCGTTGCTGTTCATTGTGCTGTTCCTGATCATCGGCAGAAAGTGTATCAAATATATTGATAAGGCATTGAACATTAAGTCTTCGGAGTTATTTTTGCTTACCGTCATGACACTGCTCTTCCTGGTGGCAGGTTTCTCGGAGACACTTCATGTAGCCGAAGCAATCGGGGCTTTGATGATGGGACTGGTGCTGGGCGAATCAAGACATGTCAGCCGGATTGAGCATCAGATCATGCCTTTCAAAGATTTTTTTGGTGCGATTTTCTTCTTCAGCTTTGGCCTGACCATTGAGCCGTCGTCACTTGGCGGAGCTGTGGGCATGACGATTATTGCCGTTATTCTGACGATCGCCAGTAACTATGGTGCAGGCATGATCGCTGGCAGATTGGCTGGAATGAGTCCAAAGGCCTCGTTGAATGTGGGCTTTACCCTGGTCTCCCGAGGTGAATTCTCCATTATCATGGCGAACATCGGCAAGGCCGGAGGACTGATGGCATCCATCCAATCGTTTGCCGTATTATATGTGTTAATTCTGGCTGTGCTGGGACCTATCCTGACAAAAGAATCTCCGCGGATCTACGCATCGTATGAGCGACTAAGGAAGCGGATGAAACGAAGGGAGACAGGATGAGCCGGTGCAGCTGGCACTGGACAGCCAGGGAATTCTGACCGTAATGCGTCATAAGCGTCACACTGTTTGGAGAGAGAAATCACTCCATGGTGTGGCGTTTTTTTTATTGGGAACCGACCCGATACAGCCTTATTATTATGTCCATTCCACCAATTTATGGTATGTATCCATATCTTGTGCGTGGTCGTGAATGTTGAAGTCCTGAGGCAGGACTTTGGATGCGATTTGGTAGAAATAGATTGAAAATAAACAGTTATTATGTAAAATAATGTTATATTCAAATCTAGCAGTTGAACTAACCATTTACACGAGAACGTAAAGGAGGAATAGTAGATGAACAAGAAAAGTAGATTTCAACGGTTAAAATGGGCCGGCACAGGGTTGTTACTCAGTCTCGTATTATTTGCTCTACCTGCATCTGCTGCATGGAATGATACATATCAGGGTTACGCGACGTATACGGGCTCAGGCTACTCGGGAGGTGCGGTGTTGCTTGATCCCATCCCGGCAGACATGAAGATTACTGCACTTAATCCATTCCAGCTCAATTATAACGGTGTCAAAGCCGCTTTGGCGGGAGCCTATCTCGAAGTGCAGGGCCCTAAAGGCAAAACAACCGTCTATGTAACAGACCTCTATCCAGAGGGCGCCAGTGGAGCGCTGGATCTTTCGCCGAATGCCTTTAACCTGATCGGTGACCCGAAGGCAGGCAAAATCAATATCAGCTGGAAAGTGGTCAAAGCGCCAATCCAAGGTAATGTCTCCTATCGGATCAAGGAAGGCAGCAGTCAGTGGTGGGCAGCTATTCAGGTTCGTAATCACAAATATCCGGTGCTGAAGTTCGAAGTGAAACAGAAGGATGGTACGTGGCTCAATCTTGAAAAGCAGGACTATAATCATTTCCTAGGAACCGGACTGGGCAAAGAAAAACTGAACATTCGTATTACCGATATTCGCGGTCAGGTGTTGAATGATACGATCCCTGCTCTGCCTAATGATGGATCGGGTGGTGCATATATCGTACCGGGCAATGTACAATTTCCCGATTGACAGATATATGAAGGTGTTATACAAAGAAGTATGATCATAGACGGTTTATAACGAAAAGTCGTACATTGTACGGCTTTTTTTGTATACGAAAAGAGGAGAATGTACCGCATGACAAAAAGTTTGCCTTCCTATCAGACAACACATCCCTATTGGAAGCAGTATCAGGTCTTTTTCCCGAAAGAAGTCAGGTTGGGCGATAATACAGCTCCTGAAGAAGAATGGTGGGAATCGAATGGGGTTCATCTACATATTGATCGATTACCCGCGCCGGAGTCTTCAATCAAAATTCTGTTCATTCATGGTGCGGGAGGCAATGGCAGGTTGCTCGCTCCGTATGCCCGCATGTTACAGCGAAATGGATACGAGGTGGTATCGCCAGATCTTCCACCGTATGGGCTAAGTTACGCACGGCCTGGCACACGTATCAACTATGAACTATGGATAGACCTACTTGTTTCACTCATTGATCGGGAATATAAGAGAGACGGCAAGCCAATCGTCGTATTGGGAAGTAGCATCGGAGGTATGCTTGCCTATCACACCAGTGCTCGCAGCAAGCACGTTAGGGGTTTGATCGCAACTACATTTGTAGACACCAGTAATCCGAAAATGCGCGATCAGCTCGCACCGAATCGTCTGGTGAGCCGTGTGGGAAAACGTATGATGGATCTGTTTCCTGGTCTACTGGATCATGTACATATTTCGGTCAAGCAGGTATCCCGGATGCAACTGATTACCAATAACCAGGACTTAACCCGGCTTATTATGAATGATCCACAAGCGGCAGCCACACGAATTGCGTTGGAACTGTTAAGAACATTCCTTAATAAAGAACCGGAGGTAAGCCCGGAACAATTCAGCCAGTGTCCGGTCCTGTTGGTTCACCCTGAACTGGACCCCATGACACCGTTCCGGTTCAGCCAATCTTTTTTTGATCGACTGGTGGTGGATAAGGAATGTGTGATCTTGGAGGGTGCAGGCCATTTTCCTATAGAGCAGCCGGGACTTAACCAGCTGGAGGCGGCGGTGTTACGATTTTTACAGCAGATTCAATGAAGACCAACAGCCTTGAAATTCCTTCGTATAGCTAGTTATCATAGCCTGCGTACTCTACGTACCCTCCGTACCCTGAGTATGTAAAACACCTCCCATTAAGGGAGGTGAATTTGGATATTTTCGATATGAACGGCGCTACCGCCAACCTGAATCTGCGTGATTTCATTAGAGCTGCCCAGAGTTAATCTGGCTCGGATCTCTGAGGGGCGGTTCATGGTATACCCTTGTCTGATCGTATACGTATGTTGATGAGGATCTGCGAGTTGGTTGTACTGATGTAAGTAACAGAGCATTGCACCATTGGATGTGCCCGTTGCACTCTCTTCCGGTATATCATAAAGCGGTGCAAAATTACGGCATTCTGCCAGAACGTCCATAGCATTTGATTCGAGTGTAAGCACATGATACCCTACGGCATGATGAGCCTTACATATTTCAGTGATACGCTGGAAGTCAGGGTTGATTTTGGTTAGAACATCAGTATCTTTAACGGCTATCAGGATATCGGGTAGACCAGTAGATACGATCTGTACAGGTAGTTCGGAATGCAAATCCGCTATAGAAATACGCAACGAATCGGCAATCTGTTGTCGATCCACGATCTCCCCAAACTCCGGCAACGTCTGCGACAGATAGACTTCTCCATTGATTTCGATAACAACCTCAAGAATTCCCGCCAGTGTCTCCAATGTGTATGTACCAACATCAACGAGCTGCTGTGTCTTCATTAGATAAAATAAAGCAATCGTGGCATGCCCGCATAGGTCGACTTCATCACTTGGGGTGAAGTAACGTACTTTGAAATCAGCCTGATCCGATGGCATAACAAATGCTGTCTCTGAAAAACCGACTTGTCTGGCAATCTCCTGCATCTGGGATTCAGATAAATGCGCTGCTTGTAGAACAACGCCTGCGGGGTTTCCGCCAAGAACCTTGTCCGAAAATGAATGTAATGTACTTACTTCTACTTCCATCGTGTTACCTCGCTTGTTCAGTTATTGGCTAAAGGTTAAACCTAATCGATAATCGACATTATATCACGGTTCCTGGTCTAAATTGCGTTCTCAACCTGTAGTGATTTCTTGTATGGATAGGTCAAGTGATCGCCGGGAAAGGGTAATGAAGGGAGAGAGCATAACGATAATCCAATGGAAAGGCTGGGATCTCTAATGAAAGCAATTGTGATTGAGGAATTTGGTGGAGCTGAACAATTGAAAGAACAGGAAGTAGCCAAGCCAGCATGTGGAGTGAATCAGGTGCTAATTCGAACGCATGCCACGTCAGTGAATCCGGTGGACTTCAAAATCAGACAAGGCGATATGAAAGAAGCAGCGGAGAACTTTCCGTTGATTCTGGGCGGTGATGTTGCGGGGACGGTGGCTGAAGCTGGCTCGAATGTCACGCGTTTCAGGGAAGGTGATCGGGTGTTTGCGCGTCCTCGTCAATTCGGAACCTATGCAGAATATGTTGCTGTCGATGGGGACATTATTGCCCGTATACCGGAGAAACTGAGTTTCGAGGAAGCGGCAGCGATCCCGCTGGCGGCGATGACGGCCTGGCAGGCCCTTGTGGATCATGGAAGGTTAGCCAAAGGACAGAAGGTACTCATTCATGCTGGCGCAGGTGGAGTGGGAACATATGCCATTCAGATTGCCAAGTCCCTCGGTGCTGAAGTGGCGTCCACTGCGAGTGAATCGAACGAAGCATTGCTTCGCTCGTTGGGTGTGGATCATTTTATCAATTATAAAAAAGAAGATTTCTCGGAGATTCTCTCCGGTTATGATGTTGTACTCGATACGATGGGCGGCGATATTCAGCGCGACAGCTTCAAGGTGTTGAAGTCTGGTGGCCATCTGGTATCCTTGGTCGAACAACCGGATGAGAAGCTTGCCAAAGAGGCCGGAGTAACGGCCAACGTCTTCATGATGGAGCCCAAAGGGGATCAACTGGATCAGCTGGCTGAACTGGCTGCGGAAGGCAAGCTCAAATCGATTATTGATGGAACATACCCGCTAACTCAACAGGGAGTAAGGGAAGCACATGAGAAGAGTGAAACCCATCATACCCGTGGGAAACTCGTTATTCAGGTGCAATAGAATTCATTAGCTCGTAGAAGTAGTTTGGCTCAAGGGTCTGATACAGATTGTACCAGGCCTGTAATGTTTCTGGTGCAAATACATCCAGTCTCTTCAGTACATGCATCGTAAATTCTAACGGAGCTATGCCTGATGCAGTAACTACATTTCCATCGGTTACTGCTGGCTCCGTTTCATAATATGTTTCTCCAGTATAATCTGGGCATATCATCTTCAGGTATTCTAAATCATTACTTGTATGCTGTCTGGAGTCCAGTAACCCCATTTTTGCAAGTCCAACGGTGGCACCACAAATCGCCGCAATAACTGTACCTGCTTCTATAGAAGCAGCAACTTTTCTCAATAGAGGATCATGGATGGTGTCCATCCAGGTGTTTCCTCCTGGAAGAATGATGACATCGTTACTTTTCAATGCACATTCATCAATAGAAATATGAGGAAGGATGTTCAATCCGCCCATGGTAGTTACCGGATGTTTATCTACGCCTACGGTTACGACCTGTAAAGGCTCAATACCTTTCCTGAAATACCTTCCCGAGTTCAGTTCAGCAGTTAAATAACCTACCTCCCAGTCTGACATCGTATCGAATACATATAAATATACGTTCCTCGTTTGCATCATACACTCTCCTTTTGTTATTCATGATTGATTGGATTACTCTCGTATTATAAAAAAACTTCACTGACAACTACGGTCAGTAAAGTTTATAAATTTGATATTTAACAGATAGGGACTGCTCCCCAATTGTGGTGGAATAAGATATAATAGGAGAAATTTATTCCATTCTGTGCATGAGGTGATTAGGATGTCCAACGAACTCATTCAAGCCATTCAATTATTGAAAGAAAAGAAGTGGGTGGATCTGACCCATACATTTGGACCGGAATCTCCACATTTTTCAGCTTTTGAAGCAGCACAATTCGATACCCTGTTTGATCACGATCAAGGTTTCTTTGCCCAGAGCTTTAAGTTCCCGGGTCAATATGGGACACATCTTGATGCGCCGATCCATTTTGTACGTGATACCCGGTATCTCGATGAATTGGGTTTAAAGGAGCTTGTGCTACCGCTTGTGGTCATTGACCAGTCCGCCGAAGTGCAGAATAACCCGGATTTTACACTGGATGTGGAGCATATTCTTGAATTCGAAAGAGAGCATGGCGTCATTGAAGCCGGAAGTTTCGTAGCCTTACGTACAGATTGGAGCAAACGCTGGCCTAACCATGAAGCATTTGATAACAAGGATGATGAGGGCAACAGTCATGCACCTGGATGGTCGGTTAGTGCGCTGATGTTTTTGTTTGATGAACGAGAAATAAAGGCAATTGGGCACGAAACTTTTGACACCGATTCAGCCGTGGATTATCAGAAGAATGGGGCACTTCTCGCAGAATATTATGTACTTGCTCAGGATACATATCAGGTTGAGTTGTTAACAAACCTGGATCAGGTGCCAGCTAAAGGCGCGGTAATCTTCAACATCGTACCGAAGGCGGAGAAAGCATCTGGTTTTCCAGTTCGATCGTTTGCCATTTTGCCGTAAAACGGAGTGGATCAAAAGCTATAAGATAAATCAGGCACAGAACTCAGAATGATACTTAAGTAGACAGCCGGCTAAATAGTCGGCTGTCTTTCAACTAACGGGCAGAATAGTTGAAAAAGGTATTTTAATTTAAACCTCGAATATTTAATGTAATCGGATAGCTAAAAATTTGATGATAAACAGGACTTAGATACGATGATATAAGGTTTCGGAGGAGTATTTTGGAGAACTAAGAATCTTGAAGTTATAAAAAAAGGTACAGTCTTTATCGAGAATGACAGTTATTTTCCAACAGAACAACAAGTGATGTTAAATTTCCAAGTACATAATCTAAACCAGACTATGGAGCATCTCGAACAGATTAGTGTACTTCTTGCAAAGAAAAAAGAGATTAGTGAATTTGGAAAGTTTATTTTGAATGAAGTTCCTGAAGGTCGACTGGTCGAGCTTTGGGAGAAATAACGACATTAATTTTAAGATTAGAACAGATATTCCATAATTTATATTATATATAAGGGGTAAGTGTATGCAGATTAGAGCTTTTCAAGAGTCCGATAAAGATTTCATTGTAAGTCTGGCTTTACGATTTATGGACTTTGAGCTGATGAGCTGGCGTGATCCAGACAAAATGGAAGAATCACAGCTCAGCCTAGCCCAAGAATCAGTAGACAATCTTTCTCCTGGTACGGAGATTTTTGTGGCGGAAGATGAAACAGGAGAGCTACTGGGTTTCCTTGAAGTACAGCCGCAAAAAGATAAATTGAACGATATAGAACAAGGTTATATTGTGGCGATTGCGGTTTCTCCACAAGGAGAAGGAAAAGGGGTCGGCAAGGGACTCATGACCAAAGCAGAAGAGTGGTCAAGGCAAAAAGGCTATCGACAGCTTATACTGAATGTCTTTAACAATAACCTTCGTGCCGTAAATTTCTATAAGCATTTAAATTATGAAATTGAAGTTGTGAAGATGGTAAAAGAGCTATAGAGACCCTTACTTATAAGCTAACGGGAAACGTTAGTTCATAAAGCACGGGGCAGACTGCAGGTTGGCAGGCTGCTCTTTTTTCATTTAGCTAACTGGCAACAGGCAAGTAAGCTTATCAGGAACCAAGTTCAGCTAGGATTTGATTTATTTAGAAGCATAAATGTGTGCTTTGGCAAACTTATGGGTTAAGTCACAACTAACAAAGTCTAAATGATTCACATATGTAAATAGCAAGGGAGGCGTATTCCGCCTCCTTTTTATGATGTTACTTTTGATCCGAGTAGGGATCTTGATTAAATCTTTGGGAGATTTTTTTCTCTGTTTTCTTACGCCGTATCCAGCGCTTGAGTATGCCTTCTTCTTTGCGTTCTTGCAGTGTTTCCTTCAAACCTTGAATCATGAATTCCGATCTTCGTCTGTCATCCCGACTAATCTCGCGTAATTCCTTAATAAATTTGTCGTCCATATCTGCCTCTCGCTTGTTCAGGATAATTCCATTATACCGAACGTACGTTCTTTTATCAAGTTTTACCATTACGAATGATTTTTGAGGCCTATTTAGTGAAAAGAAGCACAGGAACAATGCGCGTTATATGTGAAAATGGTACTAGAGGGGTTGAGAAACGAGAGAAAGGAAGGAGCAATTCATGATGAAGCAGCGTATAGGCAGATCGTGGTTACTCATTTTAATGCATGGAATTCTGGGGCTTGGGGCGATTGTTGGAGGCGTCATTTTAATCATGGACCCATCCGGAAGTATGGTGAATTTGCCCGAATCCTTGTTGGAGCATTCTCCGTTTGCCAATTTTTTGTTCCCTGGAATCATCCTATTGTTGGTTCTTGGCGTGATGCCCATAATGATTGCTATCTCGCTCATCCGCTATGTTCATTGGGGGCTTGGTGAGAGACTGAATCTCTATTCTGACCGCTACTGGGCTTGGACTTTTTCTCTGTATACGGGTTTTGCTCTCATCATCTGGATTATGGTGCAGGTGTACTGGATTCAGGATGTTTCTCTCATTCACTTGGTCTATTTTGCATGGGGAGTGGGTATTCAGGTTGTGACCTTATTGCCTGGCA
The DNA here is from genome assembly GCF_037976905.1 of Paenibacillus sp. FSL K6-1318. NCBI lineage: Bacteria > Bacillati > Bacillota > Bacilli > Caryophanales > Paenibacillaceae > Paenibacillus > Paenibacillus sp. FSL K6-1318. The sequence continues at coordinate 4,970,633 of NZ_CP150270.1, read as the reverse complement.
TACAGAAGAAATACTCGAAATAAATAGCTCTCTACTGTTATAAAAAAGGCTGCCATCAGGATCAAATAGATGATCCTGATGGCGGCTATTTTTGAATCCGAGATAATGCGTGTTTTTGTAATACTTCCCACTTCTTTCTTGGACTGAAGAGGAAGCGGACAAATCATATTGACAAAAAAGTATCATCCTCGCATACTTGCGATATACACTTTATAAAGTATATTTATTAACTACTGTGGAAGCGTCCAACCGCAAAATCATGATTCGCAGGAAACAGGGAGGTGAGCATGAATGGTCTACGTTATTATGGCAGTTATAATTTGGGCGGGTACCTATGCATGTATGGTCTTGTCAAAGCAGCCGATAGAAGTGAAGCCTGTGAAGTCGATGGATGATTTGTTTGAGTAAACCAGAGTAGCTCTGACGATTTCGATTCTTGGCCCGTACGAAGAAACTCATGGGTTCGAGTAAGGGATTAGGTTGTGCTATGATATGGTGTGAAATGACATCCATACCATTGCTTTGGCTCGATTGAACCAGAGTAGAAACGAGAGGGTTATGAAAAAAGCCAACGCTACAATGATGAAATACATCAATTTAAATAATGTGCGTGAAGTCATGCAGCAGATTGAGACGGCGACCAAACCGCAATTAGCTTCACTAACCAATCTTAGTGTTGTTACCATTAATGCGCTGATCCAGGAATTATGTGATGGCGGAGAGTTGTTTCAGGATAAAGTGGTTCCGTCTAACGGTGGTCGTCCTGCGCAGGCATATCGATATAATTATAATTTCAAGCTTGCTTTGGTTCTTTACATCAAAGAGATGAAAGGTCAGGAATTGATTTCGGCAACGGTCATGAATCTGGAGAATAAGGTTGTGTTGAAGGAAGAGAGCGTCTTGCCTGCTTTCGATAAACGGCATGTGCTGCAACTTATCGCGCGTTTCATTGCGGAGTATCCTTCCATTGATATGATCGGCATCGGTATTCCGGGGCAAGCCGTGGATGGGGACATCACGGTGAGCAGTCATGAAGAGCTTATCCATTCACATCTGATACGGGAGATCGAGAGCGAGTTCCAACTGAAAGTTCTCGTGGAAAATGACGTTAATGCAGCGATTAGCGGATACTGTACACAGCATGCTGATATGAAGGAACAGAGTGTAGCCGGGATTTATTTTCCGAACCGATATCCACCGGGGATGGGCATGATGTTGAATGGACAGATGATCCGCGGGAAAAACGGGATGTTTGGTGAGATTAAGTATCTTCCTTATTCACCTGATTGGAAAAGTGACATGAGCAACGATGATTTTGTAGTGCAGGTATGTCATATTCTGCAAACGATTAATGCCGTCGTTGCTCCGCACCAGATTGTCATTTATCAGGAACGGGTGGAGAGAGAAGAGTTGGATTTGGCGTGGAAACAGTACGGGAAGCAACATCCGATGCCGTCGTTGCCTGAGATCGTACATCAAGACTCGTTTCAACATGATTTCGATGCTGGCTTACGAGGAATGGTGCTTCAGGCGTTGAAGTCAGGCATTCTATCTGAAGCCTTATAACCCACAGTTCATGTCTGTGGCTTTTATTTTATAAGCTAACTCTTGTAAAGGAGGTTTCATGATGCGTGAAGAAGAGAGAATCATGAAGGGCGTATTGTTCAGTCCAAGTGATCCGGAATTAAAGGCCATCAAAAGGCGAGCCCATAATCTCAGTCAGCGTTACAGTCAGACCTTTGAGGAACAGACTGAGGAAAGGAATCAGATATTACAACAGCTACTGGGGCAGATCGGTGAAGGTGGATTCATGCAAGGTCCCATCTTTTTTCATTATGGTGTGCATACCCGGATAGGCGAGCATTTCTTCGGTAATTACAATCTGACGATACAAGATGACGCGCAAGTGACGATCGGGGACTATACCAGTTTTGGACCCAACGTTACGATTGTTACCCCCATTCACCCCATGATTGCCAGCGAGCGGAGACAGATGGTGGACCAGAACGGTGATGTGAAGTCGCTATGTTATGCCAAACCGGTCACGATTGGAAACGATGTATGGATCTCGGCAAACGTCACAGTGTGCGGAGGCGTAACGATTGGAGACGGATGTGTCATCGGAGCAGGTAGCGTGGTGACTCGTGATATTCCACCGCATTCTTTTGCGGCAGGCGTACCGTGCAGCGTTATTCGCAAAATTACGGAAGCGGACAGCATGCGGAATTTCCCCGATGTTCTGGCAGATTGCCGTGTGCTGGAAGAATAAAAAAGGCTGCCATCAGGATCAAATACATGATCTTGATGGCAGCCTTTTGTTGTTATACGTTTACTTGGAAGCGTTATAGTTGCTCAAGAATTCTTTTACTTTTGCAGGATCAGCTTTCAATTCATTCCCAGTCTGAACGAGCGGGCTTACTGTAGAGTATGCTTTGAGTTTGTTGTTCTTGTAGAAACTCAAAATCTCATCTTGATTGATGGAGTACAGCACGGCTTTTCTCAAGTCACTGCTCTTGGCAACTTCACGATTGGCCGTGTTGAACAACAGATAGGAGACAGCGTTACTTGGGAGACTTTGCAGTTTCAGCTTGCTGTCATTTTCGATGATATCATACTTGGTTTCAGGTACACCGTAGTATAAGTGAATTTCACTGCTGCGAAGAGCAGAGAGGGCGCTGTCTGCATCCGCGATGAACCGGACATTGACCTGAGCAATTTTTGGTGCATATTCAGTGCCTTTGCGATATCCCGGATTTTGCAAGAATACTGCTTCATAGTCATTTTTGTAAGACAAAATGTAAGGTCCGCTAGTATAAAGGGTGTTATTGTATGCTGCGCCTTCAGTCACCGTGTTCTGGTCACCGTAAGGAATATCTTTGTTCACGTCAAAGGAAGCTACATCATATGTGTTGATGCTCTCCACCTGTTTTTTGGACACGATACCTGCTGATTGGTGAGCCAGGTAGTTCAATACTTGTGGGAAAGGTTCAGTTGTTGTCAGTTTAACGACCTGATATTTACCTGCGCTATTATCTGCTTTGGTTTTGTCAGTCACGAGTTCCGTAATTTTGCTGCCCAATCCTTGTTCCAATGCTTCGAGAATTGTGCCGTTGCCACTGGATTGTTTAATGGATTGCAATGCACTCAGATCCGTTACAACCTCAGCTTCTTTGATGTGTTCATGCAAACTGTACGTCCGGTGATCCGGAACGGAATCTTTGTTTTTAGCACGATCCAGGGAGAAGATAACATCATCTGCACCGACACGTTCTCCTGTATCTACAGCTTTTTTGTTATCAATCTTCGCAAAGTTGATATCGTCTCTGAGAATGAAGTAGTAGTCCGAATTTCCTTCAGCAATACTGAAATTATGGGACAGTGATCCTTCAGCTGTCAGCTGATCGTCATCTGTCAGGTTAACGAGACGTACATACATATTGGTGTTCAGCTGGTTAATGGAACCGTCGTTTCCTTTGATCGGATCAAGGGAAGTCAGTACGGATGCACTTTGCGTCAGAATCAATGGATCTTTGGCATTTTTGGAGCTGTCGTTGAACTCAATCGGTTCCCAAGCCATGGCGCGGGATTTGGAGAGACGAACGGTGTCGACATTCAGAATGTCTTTGTTCACAGCCTGACTTTTCAGGGAAATGTACAAAGGAGCGATGTACGCCTGATCCGTTACCAAGCGATCTTCCAATTGTTTGTACGTGTCTTTGTATTCGTCTGGTGTTTGGGTAGCGGCCTGATCGATGAGTTTATCAATCTCCCCATCGGCGAGGATACTGTAATCGCCACCTGTTTTGAAAAGGGAACGCACCGCATAATCGGGATTTCCCGTTACTGTTGTCCAGCTGGACAAGGCAAGATCATAATTCCCTGCATCTTGCTGGGATTTGAAGCTACCGTAATCCGGTTGCAGGTTCAACTTCACATTGAAGCCATTTTTAGTCAGCTGGTCGCGGACAATGTTTACATCATTTTCGGAAGAACTCATGGCGAGCAGTTCAATGTCTGCCGGTTTTTGCGCAGTTTCTGTTGTGTCCGCTGGTGCGGTCTCCGCCTGGGATTCGGTTTTCGTTTTTACACTGCAGCCGGAAATCACAATGACGAGAATTAATAGCAATGAGATGAGTGTACGTTTTTTCATGGGATTACCCTCCATATCTTGAATGTGTGATGTGTGAATTCTTTTTTCTGTATCCGTTCAATGAATCGTTTATGCCTTCTCCAGCTTGGGATCAAGCGCATCACGCAGACCGTCACCGAGAAAGTTAAAAGAAAGAACCAGTAGAATAATAGCCAAGCCTGGATAAATCGCCAGATAAGAGTGGGTTTCCAGGTACGTACTGCCGAGCTTCAGAATGTTACCCCATTCCGGAATATGCGGCTCTACACCGAGTCCCAGATAACTCAAGCTGCTGGTAGCGATAACAGCTCCACCAATCGTGAGTGTGGACTTGATAATCATGGGCGCAAGGGAGTTGGGAATAATGTGTTTGAAAATAATCGTACGATTGTTGTACCCCAGTGCACGTGCAGCTTCCACAAATTCAAAAGTAGATACATAGAGTACACTGGCTCTCATGGTACGGGCATACGTTGGAATCGAACCCAGACTCAACGCCAGAATGAGATTGACCGTATTGGCTCCGAACGCCGCAATAATCGCAATGGCGAGCAGAATTCCTGGAATCGCATAGAGAATATCGAGCAGCCGCATGATGATGTTATCCGTATGTCTTCCGTAGAAGCCGGAGAATGCTCCGAGGACTCCACCGATCAACACAGGAATGATGGTCGACATGCAACCTACAATCAAGGAGATCCGGGCACCGAATACAATCCGGGAAAATAAACATCGTCCGAAGTCATCCGTTCCCAATGGATACGCAAGGGAAGGCGGTTGAAGCAGAGCCGAGTAGTTATTTTCCACAGCCATGCTGTAGTCAAAAGTGAAGAAACTGCAGATCGATATCGAGAACAAAAAAATGATAAAAAACAAACCGGACATGGCAGTCATATTCGGAGCAAGGCGCTCCCACAGATCGTTCCAGAAGTTTGATTTTTGTTTCCCCTGTCTGCGAATGCGTCCAATAATGGAAATGCCGAGTAATAGGGCAAATACATTACCTGTGATCGAGGTCAGAATTAGTGCTACACTGACACCGATCATCCAGCGAGGGAGGATAGAGGTCGCATTATATCGGGATACGATAAGCAGTACGACCAGGTTGATCACCAGAATAAATATCAGCACCGCCATGGCTGGCAAGAAGTTGTCCGCCACATAAGGCTTGAAGATATTTAACGCCGATACACCGATCACGAACAGCTGGGTTAACAGCATGTACACCGCAAAGGTATACTCCACGTTCCTGGATTTTCGAATCAGATGAAAGGCTGCCGTTACGATAAATATATTGCCTGAAATGATAGCAAGTAGCTGAACCCAGGCTAACCTGCGAGTCAGAGCAGAGACCGTACCGGTACGGATCAAGTCTTTTCGAATCCGAAAGGTGATAACACTTTGGACCAGTGTGAAGAAGAAGTAGATCCCAAGTATCGTTAGCAGAAATGGTTTGAACGTCTGCCCGCTCCAGTCGTAACTGTTGAACAGCAACAATGCAGTCAAGAGAAGGGACGTGACCCAAGCGAAGCTCGCCTGACTGTACTCGCGAGAAGACTTAAGCCGGAAACGCATTTCTTGTGTTAAGGAACCCGATTTTGTCATAGTACACCTGCTTTAATATTGTTTCATCTTGGAACGCACTCTTGGATCAATAAAAGCGTACAGCAGATCAACCGCTACATTAATAATGGAGATTGTAATCGCTGTGTAGATTACTCCGCCCATGATACTCGGAATATCGGGGATAAATTGTTTATCCACAATGTAACTGCCGAGACCACTGATATTAAACACTTTCTCCGTTACCGCTGCCCCACCCAGCATGGCTCCGAATTGAAGTCCAACCACAGTTACGATTGGAATCAATGCATTGCGTACAGCGTGTTTCAGCATGACCTGACGTTCGCTTAACCCCTTGGCGCGGGCGGTCATGACATAATCCTCATGAATGACTTCCAGTGTAGAGGATCGGGTCATCCGAGCCACCGCAGCTGTAAGTCCCGTACCCAGAACAATGGTTGGCATAATGATCGACAGCCAGTTCTGCGGGTTGAAGGTGGCGGGAAGCCACTGCATTTTGATCGAAAAGTTCAGAATGAAAATCAGTCCTTGCCAGAAATTCGGGATCGATAATCCAATCAGAGCAATAAACATGAAGGTGTAGTCGAACCACGAATTAGGCTTAATTGCAGAGATGATACCAATGGGTAATGCAATGACGAGTGCCAGTAGCAAGGAGATGACCGCCAGCGTCAATGTAATTGGAAACTTCCTTGCGATCGTTGCCGTGACATCTTCATTTCCTGCAAAAGACTTGCCAAGATCGAAGAAGGCAACTCCCTTGATATTGTTCCAAAGCTGTGTAAGATAAGGCTGATCCAAGCCATACACCTGATTGAATGCTGCAATCTGTTCCTGCGTCGCTGTCTCTCCGAGAATGTTAGCTGCCGGGTTAAACGGAGACAGATACAAAATCGTAAATACGAGTGTTGCTACGCCCAGAATGACGAATACCGTCATCAGTATTCTTTCAAATATGTACTTTAGATAAGGATTGCCATACAAAAACAGAATGCTATACATCAGACAGCCTGGAATAATGGATATCGCGAAAAACCATGGTTTGTCGATAAGGGTGTGGAACGTATCGGCCATTGTAAGTCGTTGATGTCCTTGTTCGTGAAGTATGCGGGACGTCCGCTCCTTCAACTCTGTCTGAACACTTTCTTCCAACCATTCCTCGGTCTGACGTGTGAATTCTCCCTCACTGACCTGCTGCTGGAAAAAACGATGTTTGCGACGCAGCTGTTCTTCGACTTCCAACTTAAGCTTGTTCCTGTAGGAAGAAGCGAGCAGTTCTTGCTCAGCCGCCTGCCTGGCAGCTACCCAGCCGTCATTTTTTCGATTCGAACGCCATATTAGAAACACGACCAAATTGATCGGTAATCCAAGAATGAACAGAACATATCGGTAGGAAGGATGAAGCAGCATTTTGCCATAAATAAAACTTAAATTGTGTACCAACCGCGAGAGTCTGCTGCTTTCTGCAAGATTCAAACCAAGCGTGCCTCCTTTCATTCAGGTTTAAATTGCATTATTCCGATTGATATAGTATATATTATTTAGGGTCTAAACAATTGTCAAGGTAATAATTGTATACATATGTGTATGTGAAAAATGGATGAGAGCTGGTGATGGCATGGAACCTTTACTGAAAGTTAATGATCTATCTGTCTCGTTTCACTCTGGAGAGAGTGAGTTTCAGGCAGTGCGAGAAGTGAGTTTTGAAGTACGAAAAGGCGAGACGTTGGGCATTGTAGGAGAATCGGGCAGCGGAAAAAGTGTAACAGCACGTTCTATTATGAGGCTGCTTGCATCGCCGCCTTCACAGATGAAAAAAGGAGAGATTCTATTTAAAGGAGTCGACCTGGCCAATAAAACGCAGAAAGAGATGGAGAGCATCCGTGGACGTGATATTGGCATGATCTTTCAGGACCCGATGAGTTCCCTTAATCCGACTATTAAAGTGGGTAAACAGATCTCCGAGAGTCTGATTAAACACCAGAAAGTGTCCAAAAGGGAAGCCAAGAAGCAGGCGATTGCCATGATGGAGCGGGTGGGGATAACTCGCAGCGAAATACGCTACAACCAATATCCTCACGAATTCTCCGGAGGCATGCGTCAGCGGGTCATGATCGGTATTGCACTCGCTTGTCGTCCTGAATTGCTTATTGCCGATGAGCCGACAACCGCACTTGACGTTACGATTCAGGCCCAGATTCTTAATCTGATGAAAGATATGCAGGACCAACTGGGCACATCGATAATCCTGATCACGCATGATTTGGGCGTAGTGGCAGGCATGTGCGATCGGGTTGTTGTTATGAAAGAAGGACAGATTGTGGAAACCGGGACAACAACAGAGATTTTTGCTAACCCCACACATCCATATACGATCAGACTTCTAAATGCATTACCACGTCTGGATCAGAAGAAAAAGCCCAAACCGGTATCCCTGGTCCCGAGAGATCTGGAAGACGATCAGCCGTTGCTTGAGGTGAAATCGCTCAGACAACATTTTAATCTGGGTAAAGGTAACACCTTAAAGGCTGTTAATGATATCAGTTTCCATATTCGTCAAGGAGAGACACTCGGCGTTGTAGGGGAATCCGGCAGCGGAAAATCAACCACGGGGCGTGCCATTCTGCGATTGCATGAGCCAACAGGTGGAGATGTACTGTTTAAAGGAGTCCCGCTCAATCGCTTGTCAGCTTCGGAGATGAAGACAATGCGCAGACATATGCAGATTATTTTCCAGGACCCCTATGCATCTCTGAATCCCAAAATGAGAATTATGGATATCATTGGAGAAGCCCTTGATATTCATCAGCTTGCAGGTACTGCCGCTCAGCGGGAGAAGCGGGTGGAGGAATTGCTGGAGATGGTGGGTCTCGATCCCACCCATGCACAGCGTTATCCGCATGAATTCTCGGGTGGACAGAGACAGCGGATCGGCATTGCAAGAGCTCTGGCTGTGGAGCCGGAATTCATCGTATGCGACGAACCGTTGTCTGCATTGGATGTGTCGATACAGGCTCAGATCGTACAATTGCTTGAAGAGTTGCAGCAGCGACTCGGCTTGACGTATCTCTTCATTGCGCATGACTTGTCCATGGTGAAACATATCAGTGATCGCGTGGCTGTCATGTATAATGGGAAAATTGTGGAGCTTGCAGAGAGCGAAGAACTGTATTCCAACCCGCAACATGCCTACACCAAGGCATTGCTGTCTGCTATTCCTGTGCCTGATCCGGAGGTAGAAGCGAAGAAAAAGAGACATGTTGTCAAAGAAACCGCTAGAGAAAATGTTGAAGTAGAGGACCGCTATAATCTGGAACATTCCAGATGGGTAGAAGTCAAGGATGGACATTGGGTCGCAATATCTAGTTAGTTAATGCAACATATAGTCTTTTTCACATACAAAAGAACCCCGACGATGATCTCCACAGATCGTTATCGGGGTTGAGTTTTATGTTCTTTGTATAATGGCAGTAATCGAAAGCGATTATTTGAATTGGACTGATTTTTTGATGGTATCAATCTCGGCTTTGGTCTTATCATCCATGTAAGTGAAGATGAAGTTGAAAGCATATCCTTCAATAATTGTACTATAGTAATCTTGAGTAACGGTTGAACCGTCTCCTGGATCCATCGTGATTTGCATCAGATCCATCTCTTTGCCACCGATGGTTTCAGTCGTCATTTCTTTGTAATCGTAAGGGAACTGGCTATCCACCATGAATTTTTTGGTTGCTTCCAGGTAGTCTTTACCTGTACGAATGCCTTGCAGCAGGCTTACTTTCTCAGCAATCGCCATGGCAGAAGGGCCAACTTGACCGCCGTCCAATGGGTATTGTGAAGCCATAAGCAAGTTCAATGTTTTGGTCTGAGACAGTTCGATTTGTTTCTTCTTCGTTTCATCATCACCAGCAATCGCTTCAGATGAAGCACTTGTCAGCTCATTCATGCCTGCAGCATCCTGGAACTCCCAAGCTTCAGGGAATTTCAGAGATACGCCGAAATAGTCATTGGTGTAGGAGCCTTTTTCCGTAGTCCCCAGCTCAACGTCTTGGGAGTTATCGGTTTCCTTGGACTCTTCGCTTGCTGGTTCTGTGTTCTCTGTTTCTTCCGTATTCGCTGTCTCAGCATCTGTACCCGTCGTTGTTTCTGTCGGAGTAGGCTCTTCTGTTGCGGCTGTGTTATCTGCCTTGTCGCCGCAAGCGGCTGCAACCAGCATGATCATAATGAGCATCGCGAATAAAGAAGCTTTCTTTGGAATTGTCATATTACCCTCCTGAAATGTGTGTGTTTTCTCTCTCTACATCTTGCTTGTTCTCTAAATTGTAGCACAAACGTTCTCATTTACTACCTATAGGAATCTATAGGGGTCCTCTATAAATAAGACAATCGGCTGGCAATTGAAACAGCTTCTGTGCTGGATTGCACACCTAATTTGTTGAAAATCACTTTTTTGTGATGATTCACGGTACATTCCTTGATTTTCAATTTCAAAGCAATGGCTTTCACCGTGAGACCTTTCGCGATCATCTCCAGAATGGTCAACTGACGCTCCGTGAACTCGACCGCTGATTTCTCAGAAAGTTCAGCAGCTTGTTGACTCTGGTAATTGTTCTGCATATAGGCAGGAATCAGCTTGGCAATGGCAATCAGTTCGCCCTGCATATCCGCGTTAATGGTGGACACATCCAGGTAACCGAAATGCTGCGATCCCATGGTCAGAGGCGAGGCGTAGCAATGCCAGCTTTGAAAATATGGACTTTCGTGCTGCTCGGGCAGCAGAAGTACAGGCTCGTTGCTGTCCATCGTTACAGATATGGCGTTTACTCCACAGCTCTGTGCGGTGAAGATCATGCCTGGACGTATGGGAGAACGTTCTACTGCAGCTTTGAGATCAGAACTGTAATCCATGGAGAGCAGCACACCATCCGTATCTGTGAGTAGAAAAAGATAAGTGCCCGTTAAATTTTCCTTGATATCCGAGATGCTGTTCTTGAAAGCATGAATCAGGAAATGATTGATTTTGCGTAGCCTATCCAGACTGGATTTCGATAAATAGTGTAATTGAGATGTCCCTGCTGCATGAGAGCATGATGCGGGCTCATCGCGCCGTGAGGCAAATGTAGTGGCAGACATGTTGTTTCCTCCTTGCTGCACAGTCTTTAAGCGAAAAATACGCAGTTCTTTTATTACATCTGAGAGTGGTCTCAGCCGATCGTTTTGATGACGTGTCCTTCCTGGTCCTTAATCTCTGTTTTAACAATCTGAACGAGCAGATGATCCAAAGAAGTAATCACGAATGTCCCTTCAACCGGACGGAGATTCTGCGCCAGTTCTTCAACAACTTGCTTGTTCACGGTTAGTGTGATTTGTCTATCTGATTCCAATAAGGCAGGCTGTTCTCCGGCTTTGAACATGATATTTACATCCGGTCCGATCAATGACAGAGATTCGCCTTTTGACATTCGGCTGCGAAGAATGTTGCCAATCAAAACGGCCTGATTGGCTCCAAGCTGGAGTTTGGCCGGAACCGTTTTTTGCAGCATTTTTTTGCGCGGGGACTCCCAGTCCAGTTGTTGTATGAATAAAAACGCTGTGCTGGACCCATCCTGTTCGATTCCAAGCTGGACTGCCTGCATAACAGAAGGAATATCTGCGTACGAATTTCGCATCAGATCCGTCACATATTTGGGCATGAAACTGGAGCAGGCAGACAGGAAGCCGCGAGCGTTCCACGTTTGAATCATTTCCAGTTCTCGACCTGTAATGCCAACCATCTGAATAAATTGCACTGAACCATTGGGCGTGGAAATCTCGGGCAAATCCGGGTCTTCAATGAACGAGAGAGCTGTCAGCAGCGTATCGGACTCCAGACAGATCGGGCCATTGGCATCCATGTAATCTCCTGCGTGAAAGATATTTCCACTGTTGAACACGTAACGTCCCACATTCTGTAACAGATTCAGCGCCCAGGCTGGCGGTTCAGTCTCATTTTCGCTGCGCGTAAGTCGAAACGTCAGTTCAAAACCATACCCGCTTTTGGATGCATCCTGCCTCTCTTTTTCATATAATTCAGAGAAACCATAGGTGACAAAATGCCAATGAGGCATGGGTGTGTTCGCCGTATACACGCTGATGCCGTCGAGCGGGTCCGGACCTCCAAGCATATAAGGAATTGATGTGCCATAATGATGTGGCTCCTGTTCTCCGTACAGTTCTCCGATCGCTTTATCAATCGCGTCCCAACCGGATGTGTTTTCTTCATGTGTCATTTCTAAATCCTCCTAGAATAGTCTTTCCCCCGAAAAAACATTTAAAATTAAGTCTACCTGTTCCAAGGGTGGTTTCAAGCGGCTTTAGGATGAATTGTAAGAGATAGGACTTTCGGGGTCACCAACTGTAAGACGAGGAGTGAATTTACATGAGTATGAAAGGTATTTATCTGGCTTAGTTTGATCAGGAAAGGATAAAATCCCGGATTTGGAGGTCCAAAGTCCTGCCAATGGACGCGACTAATCGTGAAGTTGATTTTGCAAAATAGATATGTTACGCTTACATTACAAGAGCAAACACAACAGAATATGCAATAACATCTTTTGATGGATTGTAACTGTGAAGACAGGCAAAACCTAAACTGATGGTGAAATGAAGGCCCCTTTTTTTGGTGCTATTTTACCTTGAGTTTAGGTTTTTCTTGTTTTCTGCTCTGAATTACAGTTTTTTACCTGGAAAAACCAAAATAAATTTCGAAAAGAGGTTGTTGTTCATGACCACGGCAAAAAAAGGATTCCCCGAAAACTTCCTATGGGGCGGCGCTACAGCTGCCAATCAATTGGAGGGTGCATTCGATAAGGACGGCAAAGGCCTCTCCACAGCGGACATGATCGCTCATGTTCCTAAAGAGAAGCGTACAGGCGGACATGCCATGGAAATTTCCTCTTCCCGAATTGAAGAGATCCTCTCCGGCAAAATCGAAGAACGTTTCCCGAAACGTTTTGGTATCGATTTCTACCATCACTTTAGAGAAGATATTGCTTTGTTTGCTGAAATGGGCTTCAAAGTATTCCGTTTGTCCATTCACTGGGCACGTATTTTCCCGAACGGTTATGATCAAGAGCCGAATGAAGCAGGCTTGAAATTCTACGATGAAGTATTCGACGAATTGTTGAAATATGGCATCGAGCCGCTCGTTACATTGTCTCACTATGAGACACCGCTTGGCTTGACGCAAAAATATAACGGCTGGGCTGGCCGTGAAGTAATCCAGCACTATGTTCGATATGCAGAAACGGTGTTCAACCGTTATAAAAATAAAGTGAAATACTGGCTGACGTTTAATGAAATTAACGTCATGCTGTTCAGTCCGTACACTGGCGGCGGCATTCTGATCGATAAAGTGGACAACAAGCTGCAAACCACTTATCAAGCGCTGCATCACCAATTTGTAGCAAGTGCATTGGTAACGAAGCTTGCACACGAAATTATGCCTGGTTCCCAAGTGGGTTGTATGCTTGCTCGTATGGAAACTTATGCAGCAACTTGTAATCCGGTAGATGTCCGTCTGGCTCAACACGAGAATCAGATTAACCTCTTCTTCACGGACATGCATGCTCGTGGTAAATACCCGAACTACATGGCTCGTTATTTTGAAGAAAATAACATCGTGATCCAAAAAGAAGCAGGCGATGATGAGATCTTGCTGAACAATACCGTTGATTTCATCTCCTTCAGCTACTACATGTCCGTAACCAAATCTGCATCCGCAGACAAGGAAGAAACAGCAGGTAACCTGACTGGCGGCGTGAAAAACCCTTATCTGGAAGCGTCCGACTGGGGCTGGGAGATCGATCCGATCGGTCTGCGCGTAACCCTGAACAACTTCTGGGATCGTTACCAGAAACCATTGTTCATTGTAGAAAATGGTCTGGGTGCATATGACCGTGTTGAAGAAGACGGTTCGATCCATGACTCCTATCGTGTGGATTACCTGAAAAAACACATCGAACAAATGAAAGAAGCCATCAAAGACGGTGTGGATCTGATTGGATTTACAGCATGGGGCCCGATTGACCTTGTGAGTATGTCTACGTCCGAAATGTCCAAACGTTATGGTTTCATCTACGTGGATCTGGATGACGAAGGTAATGGTACACTCAAACGTTCCAAGAAAGATTCGTTCGACTGGTACAAAAACGTAATCTCCAGCAATGGTGAGCAACTGTAGAATTCTCGTTTCCAGGATTGTTACCGCATAAAAAGCGGGCAAAACCTAACGCGAAAGTTGGCATGGAAGGAATGTAATATTCCTGATGGCCCTTTTAGTTGGAGATTGTCCGCTTTTTCCTGTCGGCAAAGGATAGAGTAATGCGTTTAGACAAAGAATGAAAATACCGTTAATAAGAGAGGAATGATTGACATGACAACACCATTTCCGAAGGATTTCCTATGGGGCGGCGCTGTAGCAGCCAACCAACTTGAAGGAGCTTATAATACAGATGGCAAAGGCCTGTCTGTCCAGGACGTAATGCCACATGGGATTACAACGCCTAGAACGGAAGCACCTACTGAAGATAACCTGAAACTGATCGGTATCGATTTCTACAACCGTTACAAAGAGGATGTTAAATTGTTTGCCGAAATGGGCTTCAAAGTATTCCGTACATCCATCGCTTGGTCCCGTATCTTCCCTAAAGGCGATGAACTGGAGCCAAACGAGAAAGGTCTGCAATTCTATGATGACCTGTTCGATGAGTGCCACAAATACGGTATTGAACCACTCGTAACGATCTCTCACTATGAGACACCGCTGCATCTGTCCAAAACGTATGATGGCTGGGTTAACCGTAAAATGATCGAGTTCTACGAGCGCTATGTAACAGTGCTGTTTAACCGTTTCAAAGGCAAAGTAAAATACTGGCTGACGTTCAACGAAATCAACTCCATTCTGGAAGAGCCATTCATGAGCGGCGGAATCTACACGCCAAAAGCAGAACTGTCCAAGCAGGATCTGTACCAAGCGATCCATCATGAATTGGTAGCCAGTGCCCTGGCTGTTAAATTGGGTCATGAAATTATGCCTGAAGCCAAAATCGGCTGTATGGTACTGAGCATGCCTACGTATCCGCTGACTCCGAATCCGGATGATGTGGTTGCAGCAATGCATGCTGAACAGCGCAATGATATCTTTGCTGATATCCATGCACGTGGTTACTATCCGAAATACATTAATCGTTATTTCAAAGCAAATAATATCAATATCAAGTTTGAAGACGGCGATGCTGAAATTCTGAAGCATACTGTAGACTTTATCTCGTTCAGTTACTATGTAAGTATCTGTGAGACAGGTGATCCCGAAAAACGTATCGAAGGCAAAGGAAACCTGTTCGCAGGTGTACAAAACCCTTATCTCAAAGCGAGTGAGTGGGGCTGGCAGATCGATCCGCAAGGACTGCGCGTAACCTTGAACAAATACTGGGATCGTTATCAAAAACCATTGTTTATTGTCGAAAATGGTCTGGGTGCAGTCGATGAGCTGATTACCGACGAAAATGGCAATAAAACGGTGAACGATGATTACCGTATTCAATACCTGAATGACCATCTGGTACAAGTGGGCGAAGCTCTTGAGGATGGCGTAGAAGTGATGGGTTATACGTCATGGGGCTGTATTGACCTGGTAAGTGCTTCAACAGCAGAGATGAAGAAACGTTATGGTTTCATCTATGTAGACCGCAACAATGATGGTTCAGGAACACTGGATCGTTACAAGAAAAAATCATTCCACTGGTACAAAGAAGTTATTGGTACGAATGGCGCAAGTCTTAAGAACAACAACGAGTAAATACTAGTTCTACAAGCATAGTTGTGCAAGCACCTTCTTATGTCACATTAACGCACATTAACCGCTTTCACAAAAACATTGTCATATGGATAATTATATGGTAAGATGGGCCTAAGGCTAATGAATACTGGATTGTTACTGTTCAATCAGGCAAAACCAGAAGCAGGGCATATTTCGTGACCTGCTTTGGTTTTGCCTTTTACTACTTTGACGGTGCAAGGTGATGTGAAGAAATGAAAATTGAGAAGGTGCTTAACAACAACGTAGTTACTGTAATTGATCCGGGAGGAAACGAACTGGTCGTTATGGGACGTGGAATTGCCTTCAAAAAGCATACTGGTGAATCGATAGACGAGAGTCTCGTCGAAAAAATATTCTCGCTTGAAAGTAAGGAAGTATCACAGAAACTCAAAACGCTTCTGTCTGATATCCCGGTTGAATATGTCGAGTGCTCGGATGAGATTATCCGTTATGCCGAGACGGTGTTAGGTGAGAAGCTGCATGAAAGCATCTACATTTCACTGACGGATCATATTCATTTTGCCATTGATCGACATCGTCAAGGATTGCAGATCCGTAACGCACTGTTTTGGGAGATCAAGCGCATGTACCGGAAGGAATATGCCATTGGACTCAAGGCGCTACAGATTATTGAGGAAACATTAGGTGTCCTGCTTCCCGAAGACGAATGCGCATTCATTGCGATGCATCTGGTTAATGCCCAGATGAACGGTGAGATGAGGGAAACGATCAGCATTACGAATATCGTTAAGGACATACTTAACATTGTAAGACGCAGCTTTGTAATTGAGCTTGATGAAGATTCATTGAGTTATTATCGATTTTTAACTCATCTGAAGTTCTTTGCCCAACGTGTGTTGCAAGGAATGGCGATTGAAGATAAAGAAGAAGATAATCCGCTTCATGACTTGGTGAGCAAGCAGTATCCGGAAGCACATGCATGTGCAGTAAGGATTAGTGACTATACTCGTAAGATCTATAATCGGGTATTGTCCAAGGAAGAAATACTGTATCTGACCATTCATATTGAACGAGTTGTCAGAAATGAACAAACAATCGAATAAAATTGGGATTGTTACTGCTAAAAAGGCAAAACCTAAACGTTGAATAATGATAAGCTGATCTGCTTTGTCATTATTCAGTGTTTAGGTTTTTTTTTAACCTTCATTACACATAAAAGGAGCAAAACACAATGGATAAACAACAATTGTCCAAGGATATTTTGAAGCTTGTTGGTGGCGAAGAGAATATCGATCAAGTCACACACTGTATGACAAGACTCAGATTTAACCTGAATGACAACCAAAAAGCGGACAAAGCGACGCTGAAAAATACACCAGGCGTTATGGGCGTAATGGAGAACGGTGGACAGTTCCAGGTTATCATCGGTAACGATGTACCAATCGTGTATAACGCACTCGTAGGCAACATGTCCAAATCACCAACCGCAGATAATGCATCATCAGGTGCTTCAACTGGAGAAAAGAAAAAGAGAAATCCAATAAGTGCGCTGTTCGACTTTATCTCAGGTATGTTTACACCAATCCTGCCTGCGATTACGGGTGCAGGTATGATCAAAGGGATCGTGGCCATCCTTGTCGCAGTTGGATGGTTGTCCGATACCAGCTCGACCTACATCATTTTGTCTGCAATCGGTGACGGTGCATTCTACTTCCTGCCAATCATTCTGGCGATTAGTGCTGCACGTAAGCTGGGTAGTAATATGTATATTGCTGCGGCGCTTGCTGCCGGCATTATGCACCCGACCATTACAGCATTGCTGGCTGATGGTCACAACTCATCGTTTATGGGGATTACAGTCATAGCGGCAACGTATTCTTCTACCGTTATTCCGATTGTTTTGGCCGTTTGGATTGCTTCATATGTAGAGAAAGCCGTTGATCGTGTTATACATGCTTCACTTAAGTTACTCATTGTTCCAACAGTTACCCTGTTAATTATGGTTCCACTGACGTTGATGACTGTTGGACCACTCGGTACTGTTCTTGGTAATGGTTTGTCTGGTGGTATCTCATGGTTGTTCGACAACATGTCCATCTTCGCAAGTATTCTGATTGGTGGTACGATGTCACTGCTGATCATTACAGGTATGCACTATGCGTTGTTGCCAATCGTTGTAGGTTCAATGACAACACTGGGTTACGACTTTATTATTCCACTGATGTTTGCAGCTAACTTGGCACAAGGTGGTGCAGCATTTGGTGTGGGTCTCAGATCGAAAAATGCTAAAACCAAATCGCTTGCGTACTCCACAGGTCTTACGGCTATAATGGGGATCACGGAACCAGCGATGTATGGTATCAACATGAAGTTCAAAAAACCATTTATCGCAGCGCTTAGCGGGGGTGCAATTGCTGGTGCATTTATGGGGATCTTCAATGTTAAATCGTATGTTATTACAGGACTTGCGGGTCTACCGAGTATTGCGGCATTTGTCAGTCCAGCAATTAGCACGTTGATTTATGCTCTGGTTGGTGGTTTGATTGCCATCGTAGCAGCAGCGATCATTACGTATTTCTTGGGCTTCCAAGAAGAAAATGCATCGGAGCCAGTAGCTGCACCAGTAGCTGAGCCTGCAACACCAGCTGCAACAACTTCTGCTCCTGCTGTAACTGAAGAAGCAAAAGCACAAGATGAGCAAGTATTCAGCCCGATCACTGGTGAAGTTAAACCGCTGAGCGAAGTGCCAGACCCTGCATTCTCCGAAGAGATTATGGGTAAAGGATTCGCGATTCAACCATCTGAAGGCCGCGTGGTTTCTCCGATTAACGGAACGGTGTTCTCGTTATCGAAGAGTGGACATGCCATTGGTCTGGTAAGTGATACAGGCGCAGAAATGTTGATTCATATCGGTATTGATACCGTGAAGCTGAAAGGTCAATTCTTCTCTCCTAAAGTTCAAGCAGGTGCGAAGGTTGCCGTAGGTGATGTACTGATGGAGTTCGACCGGGAACAGATCGAAAAAGCCGGTTACACAACAATTACACCAGTCATTATTACGAACATGCATCAATATGAGTCCATTGAGTCTGCTGGTCGCACGACGATCAAAGAAAAAGACTTGTTGTTCACAGCTAAAGCTTAACCATAAGTATAAAAAAGCAGCTTTACCGGAATGTAATCCGGTAAAGCTGCTTTTTTTTGTTTATAGCTTTTTAGACCACGGGAAGCATCCCCTGTACCAATTGCACAAAGTGTTGTGCAGGCTTGGACAGATAGCGGTTCTGTAGCCAGACCAGCGCCGAGCCAACCGTGGAATGCTGATCCTGAATGCGATATACGTGGAAAGGGTGCTCTTGGTATAGTTGCAGTACCGTATGTGGCACGATGGAACTGGCGAAGCCGAGTCGGACCAGCTCCAGCAACATATTAATGTCCGAGCATTCCCCCATGATGGAGGGGGTAACCTGGTGTTCCCGGAACTTGTCCAAAATTAGCTCGAACATACCGAGTCCTTCTGTACTTGGGAGCAGGAGAGGGATACCTGTAAGCTGCTCAAAATAAGTCCCCATCTCTGCTCCTACGCCCATCTCTGTCGGGCTATCCAGCGGTGTTGAAGAAATATAGAAAAGGGGCTCCTGTGGCAGGTGCAGCACCTCATAGCGTTCGGTCTGGACAGGCATGCGTACACAGGCAAGTTCAACTTTGCCATCTTCCAGCAATCGGCATAATTGTGCAGATTCATTTTGCTGAATTTTATAGGTAACCTGTGGGTGGGTGGTGCGGAACTGCTGAAGTGCTTGCGGGATCACGCGATCCGATATGGTATTGATGCCGATGGCGAGTTTGCCCCGTATGCCGTGACGGAAACTTTGCATCTCCATTACAGCTTCCTCCATATATTTGGTCAAGGTAACCGCATAATCATAGAAGCTGCGACCCGCCTGCGTTAGCTCCATCATGCGCCCTTTGCGTTCAAATAGAATCACACCAAGCTCTTCCTCCATTAACTTAAGCTGCTGACTTAAAGGTGGCTGAGCCATGTGCAGTCTTCGGGCTGCTGCTGTAATCTGTTTCTCCTCGGCAATGGCAATGAAATAGCGACATTGTTTGATATCCAAGTGGTTGTCTCCTTTGCCTGCAATGTATATGTAATTCGTATAGAAAGCCAACAAAACATGTATTTTTAATATACTACGATCTTATGTTACTATACATTAGATTTGCATACCTGACTAACAGGGCTTGGTTTCTATATGAATGTTACTGCATGAGAAAGACCTGGAATTGGAGGATGAAGCAACTTGGTTAGAACAATACATGATGCCGCTCAAGCAGGGCATACCGATGAGGTCATTCGATTTATCGCACAGGGTAGCCGGTTGAATGAACAGGATGCATTGGGGAGAACAGCTCTGATGGCTGCGGTACAAGGTAACAAGATAGATACGGCAAGGATGTTGGTTGACGCCGGTGCGGACATTAACCTTCAGGATGCACGATTGGACAACACGCTGTTATACGCGAGTGCCGAGGGTATGTATGACATGGTGGAATTGGCGATTACAGCAGGTGCGGATACAAGGTTAACCAATCGTTTCGGCGGTACAGCCCTTATTCCTGCAGCGGATCGTGGCCATGTGAACATTGTGGAGCTGCTGCTGACACGCAGCGATGTGGATGTGAACCATATCAATAACCTGGGGTGGACAGCCTTGCTGGAAGCGGTCATTTTGGGAGATGGTGGAGTACGTCATCAGGAAATTGTCGCTTTGCTTTTGCAATATGGTGCAGATCCAAAGATCGCGGATCGGGACGGGATTACACCGCTTGCACATGCGCTCAAGCATCAATATACCGAAATGGAACGACTATTAACCCAAATCTGAAGCGACTTATACATTTATGATACAGAACGTGAAAGGATATTCCTAACGAATGAACAGACATCTAGAGCAGTTTTCACAAAAGAATATGAAGGACGTATCTTCACTGATTTTGGCGGGCATACAGTGGTTTTTCTTCCTGTTTACCAATACCGTTGTTGTTCCGTTATCGATTGGACATAATTTTCAGCTGTCCCCGGATGCGATCGCTGCTTCGATGCAGCACGCATTTATACTTACCGGAGCGGTGTGTATTCTTCAAGCTGTATTCGGTCACCGATATGCGGTCATGGATGGTCCGTCAGGATTATGGTGGGGATTAACACTAAGCTTGACGGTATCTGCTTCATCAGCGGGTATGAGTCTGGAGCGTATTGGTGGTGGGCTGGCTGCAGGTTTTTTGTTAGCAGGACTGACAATGATGATTCTGGGCTGGCTGGGGGCAGCGCGAGTGCTGCAAAAGCTGTTCACACCTATGGTGAAGAGTGCCATGCTATTTCTGATGACGATTCAACTGACCATGAACTTTTTTAAAGGCATGATTGGATATACGGAGTTTGGCCGCTTCGATCTGCCTGTCGCCGCATTATCCGTTGTCATTGCATTTCTGGTGGCATGGATTCAATTGAAGGGCAGGGGGAAACTGGGGAACTACGCAATCTTGATTGGCATTGTGGCAGGCTGGATCGCGTATAGTCTATTGTTCCCTGGACAGCATAGCGGACAGCCGAATCAGATCGCAACAGGCCTAACGTTGTTTCCATGGGGAGCACCCAGATGGGAACCGGGCATCGTCATTACTGCATTTTTCGTAGGGCTGGTGAATATGACGAATTCGATCACCACATTAAGCACAGTCGAGAAGCTATATAAGGCAGAGACAACAAGCCGTCAATATCGGCGCTCCTATGCACTAACGGGTCTGTTCACGATGTTGTCAGCCTGCGTGGGTGTGCTGCCCTTTGGTTTATTTGCATCTTCAATCGGGTTCCTAGAGAGTACTCGCATTCTGCGCAGGGCTGCCTTCATTATTGGAGCCGGCTTGTTATGTATGATGGGTCTTACACCTTCGGTTACGGCCTTTTTTGCACAAATACCACCAAGCGTCGGCAGTGCTGTTCTGTTCGTGGCCTATCTGCAGATGTTCGGCACGGCATTAAGAACGCTTGAAGGTACGACGTTTAATTCGAAAACGATCTATCGTGTAGCGTTGCCGGTACTTACTGGAGTTGCTGTAATGAACATTCCTGCAGAAGCCTTTCAAACGTTGCCCATGTATCTCATTCCCATTATAAGCAATGGTCTCGTGATGGGAGTGCTGGTATCATTAGTACTTGAAAAAACAGTGAACTGGTCCAAAATGGAACAACCAGTGACAGCTAGTAAAGCGGCATAAAGATTTTCATCTTGCGACAGTCCAATTTGATTGGGCTGTTTTTTTTGTTTTTTTGTTATCAGGCTATATGACTATTTCACTATTTCACAATAATTTTTCCTTGCCCTGCAAGCATTCGCATCTCTCGGGAGAGACGATCCTGGTTCCCATCCTGCATTTCGAGTTGAACACCATAGTGCCATGAGGTGTTTTTTTCTTGACCCCAGCGGAGAGTGCCTTCCATATATAGAGGATCTTCAAAGAGCAACATATTCATTCCAATCCGAATATCGTTATTCTCTACAGGAAGAGACAGCGGAAATGACAGCTGACAGCCGGATCGGCTGATATCGCAGAGTTCGGCCTGAATGGGTTTGGCTGGTGCGTTAACCCCGTTGATGCTGAGAATATAGATCTCAAAGTGGATTGGTTCCTTCAATGTGTAGCGAAAGGGTTCTTTTCTATTGTTAATTGACATGGCTTGGCTTCCTCCATCAGGTTCAAAAAAGTCAGTTATGCTTATATCGACCGTTTGAAGCGATAAATGAAGAGTTGCGAAAGCAGAGATGGTTCAGGGGTTCCTTTTACACGTGTACCCGGCTTGATATAATGATGGAATATATTTCTGAGCTCAGACCTGAATCAGACAGAAGGGATGGTTGAATATGAGAGGGACATTTCAAATGGTTACAGATACGGCAACAATGTGCTTGTATGATCTGGCTGCGTTAAAGCATCGTGTCGAGGATACTTCGGACTGGTGGTCCATTCCGGCGGACGAGCTGGCTGAGGTGAATGCAGGCCATTGTCTGTTCCTTAACTTGGGTGCGGATGGAGTGTATGAGGTGGAATGGAGCATGCAGGATGTAGATGCAGAACGGGTAGCAGAACGTGGAAAAGTGTATCATTTGCAAGTTCCGTCGGGCAACGTCTATCTAGGAGCAGCAGATGATGTCAGTGGCGGTGATTTGGAGCCGGATGAGTCGTGTGAAGGGGTACTGTTTCAGTTAAAGCCCGGAAACTATGCGTGTATCATATCCAGAGAAGCCAGTCGGATCGCGATTGTCATGACACCAAGTATTCAGGGAAATAACACGCTGGATGAATTAATTCGGATGTAGTGTACATATGTGAACAGGAGGAATTTGATATGCAGGAATGGAACGAGATAACGATGATGAATGCAGATGCCCTGCGTAAACAAATGAGAATACTCTCTGCTTTGGATATTATCTTTTCGGAGGAAGAATGGCTACGTGTTCATCATTATCAAGTTGAGCTTCAGCCAGGTGTGGCGTGGGGAAGCATTAATAACGGTGCAGGTGATCATCTGCATGTATTGTTTACGAATTCAGGTACCTTGATCAAGGGATTTGATCATGAGTCACCTTTAAGCCCGCATGCGCGTGAGGATGGTGAGATCTATCCAGGCATGTACGATGAAGTGCCAGAGGCCTTGATGGCTGTACTGCGAAGTCATGAGGAAACGTTGGATATGGAGGATGTGACCTTTTGCCTATGGCAGGAAGGGGACGACTTGCAGTGGAAGGTTGGTAACTGGATTCAGCTGGCGATGACCGAGGAAGACGAAGCGGACGCCAGAGGTGGTGCAGAATTTTTACTTGGATATATAGAGAAGAACTCGGACGATTACGTTGATTGGGCAAAAGGGTACTATGACTTGCAGGATCTTCCATTGGAAGCCGTAGCTGAAGTGTATGAAGAGAAACCGGTGACTGCCAGCTCGATCAAGCAGTTGTGTCCTGAGCGAGATGTGGCAGCCGCACTGGGTGAGTTGCAGAAACGCGGGTACGCCGTGGAACAAACGTAATGGAGTAGCAAAGGAGGAAAGAAGGTCATGTACGATGTACAACTGGAACGTATGCGTGAAAAGTTGAGCACTCTCCGAAGTCTGGACCCGGAGCTGGACCTGTTCGGTGCAGAAAACCATGAATATGAAATGGCGCCTGTGTGGACGCAGGAGGATATCACGCAATTTGAACAGAAATGGCGAATCAAGTTGCCGGAGGAGTACAAGGTATGGCTTCTTCATATGGGAACGGGTGGTGTAGGACCTTATTATGGTCTGGAAAACCCGAATGACGGTGTATACGCTGTGCTTGGTTATGATGATGAGCTGAATGCGATCTCGGACCCTTTTCAATTCGCGGAAGCATGGAACTGGAACTATGATTGGTTTGATGACAGCAAGAAAGAAGAGGAATGGGATGTGCTGGAACATGAATATCTTGATCCAAAATGGTCAGCAGGCATGCTGCGCATTAGTGATTTTGGTTGTGCTATTTCCATGAATCTGATCGTTAAGGGAGCCTCCTACGGAGAAATATGGGTTGATGACCGGGCCAACCGCAATGGAATTTATCCTGATCAGTATTGGGGCAATACGAATCGACTACATTTTCTGGACTGGTACGAATTGTGGTTGGATCGTTCGATCCATCAAATGCACGAACAAAAGCAACAATCTGGAGCGAACGAAGTCTGAAGGAGGAGGTTGTACATATGGGCTGGGAACATGGGATCAGAACAACAGAGCCTGCAATTTTACCGGAAGTCGTGAAGCGTCTGGCAAGTGCATTAACGTTTACCAACATGTACAGCTTAGAACACCATGCCAACGGCTTTGTATTGAAACGTGAAGATCCTTCCTGGCCTAGAGCACTGGAAGTGTGGATCGAAGAGGCTTCAGGCGTGGAAGAGATTGCGGATGGAGCGTTGTATATCTACTGTTTGTTTCATATCTGGGGTGAAGAGGCGCGGGGCTGGATGCAACAGATGGAGCAGGAAACCAGGCAGGTTGATGGCGGTTTAATCTGGTTTGAACTCTGATCGGTAGGAGATTTGCCTGAAACAGGAGGATTCTATATGGCTAAAAAATCAAAGAGGACTATTGCTGCGCTCATATACCAGTATCAAGGTCCGCAACGGAATGTGGGATTTGTTTTATCCCCTTTATACATACAAAAATCGGTCGAAGTAGAGATGGAAGACATGCTGTTCATATATCATGAAGACTTTGACTACATTCGTCCTGCATTAGATAGCGCCTTTCCATTGACTGACCCGCGAACTGAGAAGAGATGAGGGCACTTGATCCCTGCTGGGAGAATCCGATTATGAAGGAAGTATGGATGGGGATTTTATCAAAGTTGGATCAACAGGTGGTTGCAGAGCCTGAATTACGGATGTTTTTGAATCAGTTCACCACTTGGGTGAGAAACCATCTGCAATTGGCTGACGGGATCGAAGTCACTGGTAACCTGTAAGTTAGTTGATCTAGGATTGTTCATGCGTGTAGGTAATTCAGTATATCGGCGGCCGAAGCTTATGTAATCAAGCTCCCTCATGATGATGGCGGAGTTTTTTTTGATGAACAAATATTAAAAACCGTTTGCTTCACTCACCCGTCTTATACCACAGAAAGAGAGAGAAGGAGGGATGCGGGATGGAAACAAAAGCAGAGATGAACCAGAGGATCTATGTGCAGACCGAAGACGAGACGGCATTTGTGCAATCCATTATGGAACATCAAGATACGCTCATTAGCATTGCCTACAGTTATCTGCGTAATCGGCAAGATGCGCTGGAAGCGGTGCAGGAGATGACGTGCCGGGCTTGGATCAAACGGCGTACGCTGAACAATGAGAAGGCGTTCAAATCTTGGATCATTCGGATTCTGATCTATGTCTGCATCGATGAACAGAGGCGCCGCAAGCGGGCGACCCCTCTGGCGAAGGAGGATATGGAGGACAGCATTCCGGCGTCTTGGATGATCAGTGTCGATGATAACCGAATTGTTATGGAATCTCTTTTGCAAAAGGTGAAACCGAAATATCGCCATGTACTATTGCTGAAATATTATAACGACATGACGCTGACAGATATTGCCTCGATTCTCGGCAAACCGGAAGGTACGATCAAGACCTGGCAGCACAAGGGGCTCCAGCAGTTGCGCAAGTTGATGAAGAATAGGAGGGATTGGCATGACCACTAACCCGGAGGAAAAAGCACTTCTTGCAGATGCATATCAGGTGAAAAGAGAGAAACAGCAATGGAATCCGGCGGACACGACTGCGGCAATTCAACGTGGTCTCGCGAAGGCCAGAACCAGACGATCAGGTAGGAGCGTTCGTATCAAATGGATTACGGGAGTGCTGGGCACAGTTCTAGCTGCAGGTTGGTTTCTTCTGGACCCGCTTGGAAACTATGGGCAACAACCGGCAACATATACTGAGCCTGTCACCCATTGGGGTGTACTAGAGCCCTTTCGTGGCCTGCTAACTACGGATATGGATAGTGCCACGATTACTTCAACGCTAAATCATGATTATGTGCAACTCGTGGATCGGACGGTTACATCAGGAATATATCAGTTTACCGTGAACGCCGTTATGGCGGATGAGAACAGGATAACCGTATTGTATACGGCCCGTACGGATGCTTCGCAAGAGATGTATTCGACGGTTAATATGAAGATGACGGATGCTTCCACAGGGGACTTACTTGGCAATGGCAGTGCAGGAGGTATGCATTTTTCGAAGGATAAGCATACCATTTATGGCCGGAATACAATTGAGCGTAATCGAAATAAACCACTGCCTGAGCAAGTAAATCTTCAGTTCCAGCTTTCTTCCGTTGTTCCAGATGTGGTGGGAAATTCAGAAAAAGGAGAAAAGGAACGAAAATATAAATATTCCAAAAAAATGAATCTTTCTTTTGCACTGGATCCCAAGTTTTCCATTCCAAAAACGGAAATCATCAACGTTAATCGGACCTTTACCGTTGGAGGTTATGAGGTCATGTTGTCCGAAGTTGAGGTATCTCCTCTTGTAACTCGGGTCAGGCTTGTTTATGAGCCGGAGCAAGAGATTGATTACAAAACGAAGTTGTTGATCAGTGAGGTCGTTCAGCCTATCGAGATTGTAACCACCTCTAAAGACGGGAAGCAGACTAACTTATCCGCGATATTTGGGAGCGGAACGGAAGACGGAATGATGTATTCTTTCAGCAGCAATCTGCTGGACAATCCGAAATCGATGGTATTAAAACTTCGTGGGAAAACTGGTAAGGTCTATGATGATTTGCAGGAAGCCAAGAATGATGAACTGGGGATCAAAATCAAATAAGATGAACTACTGGCAATATTATTATTCGAATTGGTGTACGTTAGTGAAATAAGAGAAGGGATGTCCCTCAAGGTTGTAAGCCTTGTGAGACATCCCTTCTTAAATAAGAAAAGCTGCTGATCTTATACAGTTATAATATCTACTCCCAGAGCTGGAAGAGTCAACTTCTGATCCAATCTCTCTCTAGTCAACAAGCTGCGATAAGGAACGTCCAGCGTAATCTCTCGTTGCTCATTCGTCAAATTGATCAGGAAGAGGAAGTTTTGCTCCCCCTTCGTTCGAATCGACAGCTCGACACCTTCCGGCAACTGTATTTTGGGCGCCAAATCCTTTTCCTTCAATATGTCTTCAAACAGCTGATAGAAATACGATGGCTCCGGCCAAGTGCCAACATAATACACTTCACCTTCACCAAGCTTATTGACGGTAACCGCCGGTACACCTTCGTAAAAGTCGTTGTCATACCAGGCGATTGGCTCTGCCCCTCGCAGTTCCAGTAGATCACACCATTGCTTCGCAGCGAATGTCTTGCCCTCCGCGTTCCGTATCCGATGTTCACTGTTGCCGATGGCATCATATTCACTTACGACAACACCCGCCGCTTCAGCCAGTAGCCCAGGAAGAGGCAACATCTCACATACATTCCTCATGTTCTTCACGCCAGTCCGATTGGTGAGGACAACCGTACCACCCTTGGCTGCGAATTGCTCCAGCCGCTGTGCTACTTCTTCACTTAACAGGAAGAGGGAAGGGACAATGACCAGCTTGTACCCGTCGAGCTCCTCAGTCCAGTTGATAACGTCTGTACCGACGCCCATTTTCAGAAATGCATTATGCATAGAGGACAAGTTGTCTATATAGTGCATTCCCCCTTCCGCCTGCGGCTGAAGGGAAAGCGCCGTATGCTGATCATGCGAATGCAGAATCGCAACCTGGGTAACAATGGTTGAGTCGGCCAGCAGCTCTCCTAACTGGTTCACCTCGCGAGTAAGCTCCGCGAATTCCCTGAATCTGCGTCCAGGAACATTGCTGTGGTCGATCAGCCCGTGCCAGAATTGTTCGGCTCCGACGGTAGCACTCCGCCAGCGGAAATGGACGACCATATCTGCACCGCGTGCGATTGTTTGCCAGGAGCGAGCTCGGATCAGTCCAGGATACGGGGTGCGCTGAATTGGCATCCAGGCGCCCTGTGCTCCGCTGAGCTGTTCCATTACCCAGAAATTCCGGCGCTTGATACCACGAACCAAGTCCAGCGTAAGTGCTCCGTTCCTCGGAAACCGATCGCCATAATCGCGATGCAGCTCATTCGGATAATAATCGACAGAGACGAAGTCCAATTCGTTGTGCATATCATAGTAGTCCAGGCTATTCGGATATTGCCACATGTTATGCGTCACGAATTGATCTGGACAGTTACGGCGTAAAATCTCAAGCTGCCATCCCAGCAGATAGGCTACGCTGTCGGAACAAAACCGTTTGTACTCCAGAAGATAAGAAGGATTCATCGGTTTGCTGGGTCCGAGCGGCGTTGTTACCTCAGCCCAGCTGCTGTACTCCCCACTCCAGACGACCGTACCCCACTCCCGGTTCAACTCCTCCAGATTGGAATAACGCTTTTGCAGCCAAGCGACAAAGGCACGATTGCATGTATCACAATGGCATTCCTGGTAGTGCATCTCGTTATCGATTTGCCAGCCGATAACGGCGGGATGCTTACCATAGCGCTGTGATATCGCTCCCACAAATTTGGAGCCCAGCATTCTCAAGGAAGGACTGTTGTTGCAACGATGTCCACGCACACCTGGCCGGATGATGTGGCGTTGCTCATCCATGGGCAGTACATCTGGATAACGGGTAGTCATCCAGTTTGGCGGGGTATTGGTTGGGGTGCATAACACAATTTCCATGCCACGCGAAGCGAATACTTCTATAGCCGCATCCAACCATTCAAACTGATAATTACCTTCAGTCGGTTCCATTCGGCTCCAGGCGAACTCTGCCATTCGCACAACAGCAACCCCTGTCTCTTGCATAAGTACGGCATCTTTCTCCCATAATTCCGGGGTCCATTGCTCTGGATAATAATCAATTCCGATCTTAATTGTCATCCTGTGATCTCCTTCATTTATCAATATATTGCGATTATATGCTATATTAATTGGAGTGAATATCTTAAATAATTAATATGATATAACAATATTAAGATAACAGGAGAGTTAGTCGCATGCCTCTTCCCAATCGCAATTTCCCGGTA
Source organism: Paenibacillus sp. FSL K6-1318 (assembly GCF_037976905.1). NCBI lineage: Bacteria > Bacillati > Bacillota > Bacilli > Caryophanales > Paenibacillaceae > Paenibacillus > Paenibacillus sp. FSL K6-1318. The sequence goes on along the minus strand of NZ_CP150270.1, from coordinate 4,941,438 downwards.
TTATCTGCCCGAGACAAGCTGCTCCCTTTTTATCTGCTTGGTATCGGCCTGCATCATGAGCAGGAGCACATACGCCGAGACCAAGGTATTCAGGATTATCAGTGGATACAATGTCGCAGCGGTGTGGGCAAGCTTAAGCTAAGTGACACGGAACATATCGTCAAGCCAGGTATGGGCATACTGTTGTTCCCTGGACAGAAGCACGAATATTATGCGCTATCCGAGAGCTGGGAAGTCGACTGGATCATTTTCGATGGCAACGGGTCAGCGAGCTTGTTTGAAACCGTGGGCATTGTCGACACATGCGTATACACGCTTGCACAACCTGAACACCTTCTATCCCGAATGCGGGAGCTGCTGCAAGCTGCCTTAACACCACAAGAGCAGACATTAAGCAATTATGCATGCTCCGCCATTCTCTATACCTTACTGACAGAGATTATTCAACGCGTTTCTGTTGAGGGCAGCGATACCGTCGGGCAGCAGTATGAGCGAATAAAGCCGGTTCTGGACTATATTGAACAGCATTATGCTGAAGAGATTACTTTGCCAACGCTGGCTGGATTGATCTGTGTCACACCAGAATATTTCTGTCATTTGTTCAAGAAGACGACAGGTATTCGTCCCATCAGCTATGTTAATCAGGTAAGGGTCAACAAGAGCAAGGAACTGCTACTCGACAATGTACAGCGTGGGATGGAGGATATTGCTCGTCAAGTCGGCTTCGAATCTACCAGCTATTATGGAGCAATCTTCAAGAAGCTGGAACGACTCACACCTGGCGCCTTCCGCCGCAGCTATCAGAAGTCGTGACATATTATTATCTGTAAGCGAATAGTTTTTCGTCAGTGTCCAAGTTTTATCTCACAGTACTCGTTTATAGAGCCGCTAATCAGCGGCTCTATTTTGTGTGCAAGAAAGGCCTGGTTTTACGTTTATTCACGATATCTGATCTACTGTTGCATAAAAGTGATAATTGTTGTCTTTTTGCAATCTTTGTATTGTCACAGCCAAAGTTACACGATATAATCGAGTTGTCTTCGAGGATAATATTATAAAGGATGGTGAAATTTTGAAGAAATTTTCGATGCTTTTACTCGCGGTAACGCTATTGTTGTTAACGATCTCAACGGCTCCGTCTACATATGGCGCGGCTAGTTATCCAAACACAGGTACGAACGGGCTGACCGGTTTTGCGGGCAGTGCCAAGAATGAGAGTGGTGTATCCAAGGCAGCCACGACAGGTGGCAAGAACGGTCAGGTGGTCTACGTTAGTAATCTCAATGACCTGAGAACACATATGGCGGGCTCTACAGCCAAAATTGTCGTTGTTGAACAGAATATTTCTTCTTCCTCTCTGCAAAAGGTTGAATTTGGAGCGAACAAAACACTGGTAGGTTCCTTTGATAAACATACATTAACGAATATTCATTTCAGATCTACAAGCAGTTCAAGCAATGTGATTTTTCAGAATCTGACCTTTCAACATGCAGCGAATATCAACGGCAATGATGATATCCAGGTATACATCACTTCTGGTTCCAATTACTGGATCGATCATGTAACGTTTGCCGGCCACAGCTATAGCTCTGGCGGAAGTGATCTGGACAAGCTTCTGTATATCGGTGATCGCGCCGACTACATTACGATTAGCAATTCCAAATTTGCAAACCATAAGTATGGTGTCATTCTTGGTCATCCGAATGATGGTAACAGCAGTTACAATGGTGTACCTCATGTGACGATGTCCAATAATTACTTCGAAAATTTATATGTACGTGGTCCTGGACTTTTAAGATATGGTTACTTCCATCTCAAAAACAACTATGCCAACAACTTTAATCAGGCCATCACAATTGGTGAAAAAGCACGGATTTATTCCGAAAACAACTACTTTGGTGCTGGCGCTGAAAAGGGCGGCATCCTGGATGACAAAGGAAAAGGTGAGTTTACGGATACGGGAAGTACACCAGCACTTAGTAGTCCGACTTCTCCTAAAACGAACTGGAGACCAAGTACCAATTACAGTTATCAGGTAGAGAGCGCCAGCTATGCGCGTGAGTTCGTCACCAAGTATGCAGGCTCTTCCAATACGACACTTGTGTTCGGAAAGTAAGCGTTACTGCACATCCTTTCACAACCCAAAAGGCCTGTCTTGTACGCCATAACGTATAAGACAGACCTTTTTTTGTTTGTAAAATGATATGCCTGCATATCATTTTACATTTCTTATTCATTTTTAATGTGGAATACCGATATACATAAAGTAGCGCTGGTTTCATACTTATGAAGTTAATATGTACTATGCTAAGGCGCTGCGTATTTGCGATTTGCACATAAGCAGGACCAAAGACTAGTAGATGTAGTACAGAAAGGCCCTACAACTTACGTTTAACCTACATAAAAGGACGGGGTATGCATGGATCGTATGGACGAAATTATTTGGAAAAGGAACAAATTAATCGGTATCATTATGTGGATTATTATTGCCATTGGTATGGGTCTGGCCTTTACGATGCCGAAGTTACTTGTGTCCAATGGAGTAGCTCTGATCTTTGTAGTTTGGATTACATACGCTAATGCGAAAAAGAAACATATTCATCTCATTCCATGGCTGATTACCGTATTACTGACAATATGTGGCGTCTATGTCGGTTGGGGAACGGTCAATTTTGCGTTAAGTTTGGTCATAACCGCAGTTCTACTGTTATTTCCTAACAAGAAATTTTTTGTGGTTGGATTTTCGGTCCTGCTAGTTAACAGTGTTCTTCAGTTATTTGTTATGAATACCGTTGATTCTGTTGAGTTAATAGGCAATATTGTCAATGTGGGACTATTTGCTCTCACGGGAGCCATTCTGATGCTGGTCTCACAGCTGAATCAAAGGCTCTTCCATGAAAGTGAAGTACGCCAGAATGAGGTCGAGTACTCTAAACAAAGGGTCGAAACCATGCTGGAACGTGTGAAGGAATCCGTCGAAGGCTTGTCTCGTTATACGGATCAGTTGAAGCAAAAGGTGGATGCGACTGGTTCCATCACCAATGAGGTGACGCTTGGTTTCAGTGAAGTTGCCAAAGGCGTTGAGTTTCAGGCGACCAGTGTTGCCGAGATTTCGGAATCCTTGTCTGTGTCGGATCAGCATATCAAGGACGTTGCATTATATTCCCAGCAGATGAAAGAGTTGTCCTCAAGTATGGCAACGAGCACGCAAACAGGAAGCACACAGATGGACCAGCTGAACATTCAGATGCAAGAGCTATATGAAACGATCAATACAACTGCTAGTGATATGCGAAAGTTCAACGAGGAAAGTGAATCCATGACACTTATGCTGAACAGCATAGCGGATATTGCGAATCAGACGAACCTGCTCGCCCTCAATGCAGCCATTGAAGCGGCTCGTGCGGGCGAGCATGGACGCGGATTTGCTGTTGTATCAGAGGAAGTTCGTAAGCTGGCCGAGAACTCGGGTCAATCAGCGAGTGATATTGCAACCATACTGTCGCGTTTGAAAGGACAGACGCAGGCATTGACGGATCGATTCGAACGCATTCGTCTTTCATTACAACAAGGAAGAGACAGTGTGCAAACGGCAGATGAAGTGTTCCGTACGATCAACAGCAATTCACAACATGTATTGAATCAAGCGACAGATATTGAGATTAGTTCGGCTACGATGAAGGAATCTTCCACCAGAGTTGTCAATGAGGTTTCCGAGATTTCGAGTGTAACGGAGCAGTCCAGTGCAGCGACAGAAGAGATTCTGGCGAGCATGGAAGAACAACGCAACCTGACACAGAAGATGGTGGAGAGCTTCGGAGAACTGGAGCAACTGATTGTGGACCTGAATGAGTTAGTTTCTGATCATCAGGCTGCTTCTGTTGAAAATAAACTTTAATAATAAATAGTTGAGGGCCTGTCGGTGCGTATTTTGCGTACTGGACGGGCTTTTTTCATCTGGAGTACAGCTTGATGCCGGCATTTTTTTCCTATACAGTGTTGTGTAGAGTAAGAAGAGGATGGAGGAAAACGAACCGTGAATTGGGTGGAGATTAGCAAATCCAAAGATGTGGAACAAGCCAGAGCAGCCGTCGGTGTATTGGATATCAACGAGCAGGATGATCGTGGGCGTACACCGCTGATGCTCTATTTGACAAATCGTATGCCAACTGAAGCGATCCGGTGTCTTCTGGAATCTGGTCCGGACCTGGAAGTAGAGGACAAGCTTGGGGATACCGCGCTGAAAAAAGCCGTGAAGTTCAAGCAGATTGAAGCCATTCAGCTATTGATTGAACATGGAGTCAAACTGGACGCTCCCCTTGGAATTCAGGCCAGTGCCTGGAATGCAGCTAGACGTAATCCGGACATAGCGGATATGTTACTGGACACCAAAGGTGCGGTCAGACTCAAGCTGACCCAGGTGGAGCAAAGCGTTGTAGATGAAATTTTGTACGAGGAGTCTTCAGAAAAGGCGGTTGCCCAAATCCGTGCACTGGATTCAGCTGTACTTCTGCATGCCATCGTGAACGGATACAACTGGGACGACAGTCCTGGGCCGATGATTGCAGCATGTGAACATCCTGAATGTGCAGAGATTACGCGGCTGGATATGGCAGAACTGCTGGATGCGGACTACTGGCTGGAGATGGATGAAGATGAGGTCAGCGAGAGAGAAGACGGACCGGCTTATCGTCAGCTTGCAGAGCAATTATCCCGGATAGAATAGGCAAGGGCGCTGGGCCTGAAATGGGTTGATAAAGACAAGATGTTACCTCATGGGGGAGTATAAGGTTGAAGAATAAAGGAATGAAAGACAACTCGGCCTATGATGACCGTACATATGAAGTTAGGAATGATAACCGCGCTGAACGCGTGCGTCTTTATGATCAGAATTCGTTCAAAGACATGGACTGGCCCAATACGGAGGATGGCAGATATGCCAGAGCCTATCTGGAACCCATGATGCAGCAAGGTCCCCGAAGCTTTATGTCCAACGTGGAAACGACATTGCTGCTCGCCCGGATCGATAATCTCGTTATTCCGCTGACCGTGAATGATACGGAGTATGATAATGCTTATGTCTGTTCGCCATATACGCATTACGTGAGTTACGCCAAGCAGGAACTGATCATGTTGCAGAAGCCCGTGTTGGAAAAAGGACTTTCTGCGCTACTCAGTGTAATCGGTTGGGGAATGAAGCAATCGCAGATCAACAAAGTCGTGCATGTGAACAACTGGTTGTTATCCACCAATCTGTATCCAGCCATGTCCGGTGAACAAGCAGAATGTTTACTTAAAACGGTACAAGAGCGATACCCTGAGCATGTCATTGTATTTCGCTCCTTGTGTCCGGGACTTCATCCCGATCTGACGGCGAGGCTGACAGAAGCGGGGTGTCGACTGATTCCGAGCCGACAAATCTACCTATACCGAGCACATGATCCGAATTTTGGCAACTCGAAGTCGCGTTGGCTGCTGAAGCGGGATTACGAATTATTGGCCAAGCATGGATACGAACTCGTATCCGCAGCAGATATGGCCGATACAGATATTCCGCGAATCGTGGAGCTGTACAAGCTGTTATACCTTGAAAAATACTCCTATCACAATCCGCAATTCACCGAGCAGTTCATTGCTACTGCGGTGGCATCAGGGACACTCAGGCTCTATGGATTGCGGAAGGAAGGGCGCCTGGACGCGGTGATGGGTTATTTCTGCCGAAATGGAATCATGACGACGCCGCTGTTTGGTTACGATACGGCGGTGCCCCAGTCCGTCGGACTGTACCGGATGTTATCGGCCTGTCTGATCGGACAGGCTCGCGAGAACGGTCATCTGTTGCATGAGAGTGCCGGGGCTGCGCAGTTCAAACGTAATCGTGGAGCTGTGGCTGATTTCGAGTATTCCGCTGTCTATGAGGGCCATCTTCCGTGGGGCAGACGCTGGTGCTGGCTGCTGCTTGATCGGTTGTTGAATCGCGTAGGTGTGCCGCTGATGCGCCGCATGAAGCTGTAAACAGACACAAAGACGTGCTTAAGCTACCCGATGCAGGTGTGAGCTTGCAACTGGTTTGACTGCACACATGCACACCCCACGGGTCATCCTGATACGTACACTTAGTGCTTAGTTACACTCGGCTAATTAGGCATGCTCTGCGAGTTGTACCTCGAAGCCGTCTGGATCTGTAATGTAAATAAACCGCAGATGCGGATTGGGCTGGATAGGGCCACGCACAATTGGAATATTCAGCTCTGCCAATCGTTCCATGGCTTCCTCCAACGAGTTCACCTCATAGCCAATCGACACGCCGGCCTCTGGTTTAAGAATGGATTCACTGCCTTCAATCAGTTCCAGCTTGGTTTCATTTTCCATGCCAAGCATGGCAATCTGTCGTCCACGGCTTTCGAATCTGCGCTGAATGGGAAGTCCGAGCATGTCGTGGTAGAACCCGAGCGAAGCTTCCAAATTACTGACCCTCAGCGTGATCCAGTTTAATTTGATCAACATGGGTGGATATCTCCTTTTTTCTTGCATGATATGTATTTTTGTTACGTTCATTATACGATAGGCATTAGCAGGAACCTACCCCATATCAGCAAACAATAAAATAGCTGCCGAAATATTCGGCAGCCAAATGGTGCAATTTCCTGTGGTTCCAGTAGTTCTAACGAATTATTGAATCAGATCCACAGCCGTCTGTGGAACAAAGGCTTCTACACCGTTGTAAACAATGACACCTTCCAAGGCTGTCTTTTTGCCGTTCACCAGTGCAATATTTTTGTAGATTTGCAGTTCCAGCTTGGTGTTGCCTTTTGTAACGAGGATCTTCGGATTTTTGGCATCCGTCAGGTCCAGCTTGTACGTCGCGCCTTTTGCTGTAAATGCCTGTTTGGCAGGTACAAACAATTGTTTGCTCACGCTGTCGAGATCCAGATCCAGTACACGAGCCATATATTTGGCGACATCCGTGTTGTCGATTACCCCGAATGGACGGTCATTGTTCGGAGCATATGTGTACAGCACGACATCTCCACCTGTATGACCACCGGTTGTCCAGCCGATCCCTGCACGTTTGCTAATCATTGGACCGATTGCATAGTTAAGACTGCCTGGCTCGGCCGCTTTAATGGTGGCAATCTCTTCGGAAGTCAGGTCCGTAATGCCATAGTATTGTTTCATCACTGCTTTGATGTTCGTACGCTTCGCATTCAGCTTCGCTTCAACGCCCTCGCCTGTCAGCTTGGCCTTTTTCAAAGGTCCGATAAATGTGGACAACGGCTCTTTATCGTATGTGCCGCTAGTTGCGTTGTTACCAATGGTGAGTCCACCATTACCATGGTCCGTAACAGCCACAACAGCAGTTTCTCCATCGGCTTTGGCAAAATCCATGGCTACTTTTACGGCATCGTCAAATGCCAGCACGTCACTGATAATACCAATCGGATCATTGGCATGAGCTGCCCAGTCCACTTTGCTGCCTTCGACCATCAGGAAGAAGCCGTCTTCGTCTTTGGACAGAACTTCAATGGCTTTGGATGTCATCTCGGCAAGGCTCGGCTGCTTGGCAGGATCACGGTCCATATTGTAAGCCATGCCTGCGGGTGCGAACATACCCCATAATTTATTTGAATCGGATGCTTTCATTGCCTCCGGTGTAGTGACGTAATCGTAACCCAGTGCCTTAATGGAAGACACCAGATTTTCGCCGTCTTTACGTCCGGCTGGCTCAAGATATTTGCTACCTCCACCCAACACAACATCCATGCCATTGTAGACTTGTTGTTTGCTGAGAGCATCATAGTTTTTACGGTCCGGATAGTGGGCAGAGAAGTCCGCTGGTGTGGCGTGCATAATCTCGGATGTGGCTATAATCCCGGTTGCTTTACCAGCAAGTTTGGATGCTTCCAGCACGGAAGCAACAGGTTTTCTTGCATCTTCAGGCGCAATTGCTTTCTGTCCAGGCATCGTAGCCTTGTCCGGCAGTACCCCAACAAATCCGGTATGCGATTTATATCCTGTGGCAAAAGCTGTTCCGGCAGGAGCCGAGTCCGCAATCGGTGCATCAGCGGAGTGTGTACGAACCATGCCACTTGCCATGGAGTCCAGCGTCAGGGACGAGCCCTTATACCAACGAGCCAGAGCAGTGGCATCGTTAGCCATGCCGTCAGGAATGAGAATAATGACATTTTTAATTGGCGATGCAGATGTCGTTGAGGTGGTGTCTTCCACAGCCCACGCTGCAGTGCTTCCTCCGAGTGTAGCCGTAACAATCGTTGTCACCGCGAGCATCATTTTGGCTGCACGGACATTAAACCGGTTTAACATGAATGCATCCTCCTAGAATATATGTATAGTTTGTTTTGTATCCAGAACCCAGTGTATACAACAAATGCTAAACCAATGTATGAAATGGATTAACTATATGTAAAATTTACGATTAATGAAAATGATAGACTTCAGACGAACTGACAGGAATAGGGACCAATTCATTCAATAAGTTTGGACTTTGCTAAGTCATGTGATAAGCAGTGCGGGGCATAGGTGAATTCACCTATGGCCTGTTTTGTTATATTGGCGGTTCTGTATATAATTAAAGCTTATAACCCACGGAACATTCGGAGCGATATGATATATGTTGAATTGTGGAGTGAGAGAAGGAGGGGTGTGCATGTATCGTATCGGAATTGTAGGGCCGAAGCCTTCCATTGAGCGAACCATGCGTGCGTTGCAAGGACACAATCTGGGGGCGAGCTACGAGCTATACGCCTATGAGCATGCAAGAGAAACGGGAGACATCATTAGACGAAATCGGGAGAATGTACACGGATGGGTATTTACCGGGCCGATTCCTTATCTGAGTGCCCAAGCTGAACTTTCGGAAAAAGAACATGCGATATATTGCCCTCCTACTGGGGCCAGCTTGTATAAGGCAATGCTTCAGGCCGTCTACACCTTGGACAGTCCGGTGAAAGATATCTCCGTTGATATGACGGACAACGAGAGCTGGGGGCTCATGGACAGTTTGGAAGAACTGAATTTCTCACAGGAGCAATTACGGAAATACGTGTTTTCCATCGATTATGATGTGGAAGAAATGATCGGGTTCCATGTGCGGCACTGGCAGGAGGGGATTACCAAAGCGGCGATTACATGTCTGTATGCGGTGTATCAAGGTTTGCTGGAACGCGGGGTACCCGTCTTCAAAATTGATTCAACCAAGCAGGAAACGGTACAAGCCGTACGCATGCTGATTGAACAGATTCGCAGTTCCGCGTTCAAGGACAGTCAGATTGGCGTGCTCATGATTGAGATCGATCGATTGCATGAAGCGGGAGAGCTGTCGACTGAGCGTTACCAGTTGCAGTATATGGAGCTGAAGATCAAGGGCGTGCTGCTGCGACATTGTGAACTAATCGATGGATCACTTCATCAGGATGGCACCGGAAGGTACCTAATGTATGGTTCGAGAGGTGTGATGGCCAGTAATATGGATTCCCTTCATTCGACCATGCATCAGCTGGAGCTGGATACAGACTTGCCTTCCTTTGCCGGGATTGGGTTCGGGGAGACAGCGTTTGATGCCGAACGTCATGCACGTAAAGCTATTCAGTATGCCAAGGATGATGAGGCTGGACGGATCATTATCTATGAGACAGATGGAACCATTGTGGAGGCGGCAGGAGAAGACCACGAATTATCCTACGAAACCTATTCAAGTGATATCGAATTGCTGGAACAATTGAACAAGGCAGGCGTCAGTATTCGTACATTCCAGAAAATAAAGGCATACATACGCCGAATGGGCAAAGAAGAATTTACAGCCGGAGAGTTGGCTTCCGGACTGTCCATGACCATCAGGCACGTACAACGTATTATGGGTAGCCTCACTGCTTTTGCACTGGCCGAAATTGCTGGCAATGAGCTGAATACAAGGCGGGGAAGGCCGAGTAACCGTTATCGTCTCTTGCGTTAGGTTAGCGAACATAGAACGAAGTAATAAAACCGATGATGCAACCTTATGTCTCATGTCCGTGTGGAGAGGACAAGATGACAAGGATAGCTCAGCGGTTTTTTTATTTCCAGTGTTAAAATACATAACACAGGTATTGAACTTTATGCGGTGATAATTATATAATGTCCTAAAATTACGACATTTTCGTTAAATGTACGTTAATGATCTGCTAACGGGGACAAGACCTTCATCGACTTGTTCAGTCTATCCAGAGGCAGTTCCATCACAGTCAGGGGGTAGTTTGCATGGTCAAAGCGGACAGACAGGAGAACACAGGACTTTTTGGTTGGGTAGAGAAAGTAGGGAACAAGCTTCCCAATCCGTTTTTATTGTTTATCTATCTCATTGTCGCCCTGATGGTTGCCACACTGGTGTTATCGCTTTTTAATGCGACGGCACATAACCCGATTGACGGGGAACAGGTACATGTCAAGAACTTGCTGAGCAGGGAGGGAATTCAGTGGCTATTGCCGAATGTGGTCAAGAACTTTGCCGATTTCAAACCACTGGCTTCCATCCTGGCTCTAGTGCTGGGCATTGGTCTGGCGGAGAAGGTGGGTCTTCTCGAAGCGGTTATGCGTAAAATGGCTGTTCGGGTTCCTGCGCGTTACGCCAGTTATCTCGTTATTTTCATCGCGTTCTTCAGCCATGTGTCCTCCGACGCAGCGCTTGTGATCATGCCTCCGCTTGGAGCGCTGATCTTTCTCGCGGTAGGCAGACATCCAGTTGCCGGATTGATTGCTGCCATTGCGGGGGTTGGAGCGGGTTTTACAGCCAATATGCTCATTGTGACCACCGATGTTTTGCTGTCAGGCATCAGTACCGAGATTGCGGCCTCTGTAGATCCCAACGTGGGTGTTACGGTTCTGGATAACTGGTACTTTATGTCCGCTTCGGTTATTGTGCTGACCCTCGTTGCGGGGTTCATGACTGACAAATTCCTGGAACCACGTCTGGGCCGTTACGAAGGGGAGCGGGTATACAAGCTTGAAGCACCCACACCTGAAGAAAACCGGGCACTACGTGCGTCGGGAATCGCTGCATTGCTTTTTATCGCCGTCATTTCATTCATGGTGATACCTTCCAATGGCGTGCTTCGTAACCCGGAAACGGGAAGTGTCATGGGTTCGCCTTTTCTGGCCGGGATTGTTCCTGTCATTTTACTGTTCTTCTTTACCGTGGCACTGACTTACGGCATTAAACTGAAAGTGATCCAAAACCAGAACGATCTGCCGAAACTGCTCATTGAACCGATCAAAACGATGGCTGGATTTATCGTGATGGTCTTCCCGTTGTCCCAATTCGTGGCGATGTTCAACTGGAGCAACATGGGCAAATTTCTGGCACTGACGATTACGGATTTGCTCGAAAAGACAGGCATTAACGGCATTCCGGTGGTGATCGGCTTGATCTTCCTGTCGGCATTGCTGACGATGTTTATCGCAAGTGGATCAGCGATCTGGTCGATTCTTGCTCCGGTATTTATTCCAATGATGATGTTGCTGGGATTCCATCCGGCATTCACTCAGGTTATTTTCCGGGTATCGGATTCGGTCGTTATTCCATTGGCTCCAGTGTCGCCTTTTGTACCGCTGTTCGTAGGATTTCTGCAGGAGTATCGTAAAGATGCGAAGCTGGGAACGTATTATTCACTGATTTTGCCGTATTCGATTGCGTTCTTCTCAGTGTGGGTGGTTATGGTCATTCTATGGTACGCCTTCAATCTGCCGCTTGGTCCGGGAGTAAACGCAAGATTGTAGAAGATCAGCAGCAGAAGGCTTAGTGACTTATAACGTTGAATGAGTAGTGTAGGACTGTAAGTACGATGAAATAGAAAGAGGTTGGAGAGAGGGGAATGACACATGATGGATATTATCGCGCTTCGCCGGGATCTGCACGCACATCCTGAACTGGGTTTTACGGAATTTCGTACTGCGACCAAAGTGGTGCAGATACTGACGGAGCTAGGGTATAGCGTCACTTATGGAAAAGATGCGATTGACGACACATCACGGCGGGGGCTGCCCAAGCCTGAAGTGTTGGAAGATGCATATCAGCGTGCCATCCGTGAAGGTGCAGATCCCGTAATCGTGGAGCAGATGCGGGGAGGATTCACCGCCGTTGTCGCTGAACTTCAAGGGGAGCAGGAGGGGCCAATGACGGCGTTCCGCTTCGATATGGATGCACTGCCAATCCGTGAGAGCAAGTTGGAACAACATGCGCCGCAAGCAGCACAATTTCGTTCCAGTCATGAAGGTATTATGCACGCCTGTGCGCACGATGGACATACAACGATTGGACTAGCGCTTGCAGAACGGTTGAGTAACCGGAAGTTTGCCGGCAAGATTCGGCTGCTATTCCAGCCTGCTGAAGAAGGTGTGCGCGGAGCATATGCTATGGTCGAAAAAGGAATGCTGGAACAGGTAGATCGCCTGTTCTGTATGCACTTGGGTACCGGTGTGCCATCCGGTCATATGAGAGGTGCGTCTGCCGGATTCCTGGCAACGACCAAGCTGGAAGCACACTTCACCGGGGTATCTTCCCATGCAGGGGCGTCACCGGAGGAAGGACGGAACGCGCTGCTAGGCGCAGCGACCGCCATGCTCAATATTCATGCACTACCCCGGTTCAGCTCGGCAGATACTCGGATCAATGTAGGTATTTTGGAAGGTGGAACAGGGGCTAATATTATTGCTGAGCATGCCCGTATGGTTATTGAGACGCGTTCGACGAGTGAAGAAACCAATCGAGAGCTGGAGCGCCGCGTGCGGCACATCATTGAGCATAGCGCAGCCATGCACGAACTTACCTCAACAGTTGAGGTCGTCGGAAGTGCCATTCCGATTCGGTGTGATATGGAACTTGCAGCGCTTGCGGTTCAGCAAGCGGAAGGTATTGCTGGGTTCACCCATGCGGAGGCCATTTCGGATAGTGCTGCACTCGGCAGCGAGGATGCCAGTTATATGATCCGGCGAGTACAGGAGCAAGGTGGCAAAGCCACGTATATGATTGTTGGCAGTGAGTTGCCTGCGCCGCACCATCATCCTGAATTTGATATTGATGAAGCGGTATTGGCCCCTGCGGTAGAACTGCTGGAGAAGTTGGCACGCACACTGTAAAAGAAGGATTAATAGGACGGCAGATGCAGATATCGATGGATGGAGAGTTAGCGGTCCAGATCAATCATGATGTAAGCTAAGTTTAGACCCGCATGAGAATGCGGGTTTTTGGTGTTAACCCTGTCAGAGATCATATAAAGATGATTTTAAAAAATATATTGCGAACGCTTTCATTCTGTGCTAACATCACCATAACAACAGGATTGTAACCGTGTTTAGGGCAATACCTGTGTCAGTTCATTCGTTGGTTCTTTCATCATCAAACGATTGATTGCGTTTACATTATCATATGGAATGAACCTCATTCCTCAGGGTTGTTACTGATTGCAGGCAAAACCTGAATTGAGGGCAGTAGACCACGCTAAAGCGATGTCTGTTTGCCTTCGGTTCAGGTTTTTTTATATAAAAAAATGCCTGATGGCATGTCCGCAAGCGCCGTAGCAGAAATTTTGAGCAGAAAGGAGCGCAGCAGATTTAAGTTTTCCTAAATAGAGATATAGACTCATCCAGACATTGGAATACTGATTCTCAGATACGCATTTCACATGATCATTTCCAATGAAATTATCCCATCACACACTATTTGACAGCGAGGAGATTTATGACATGAAAACCATTAAACGTTCGATTGCCGTAGCAACAATTCTGGGGTTATGTGTATCCGCTCTACCAGCTTATGCAGCAGGTAATACAGCATCCTCTTCTTCAGCAGCGATGGACAAGCTGATCCAATCCGAACTTATTCGCGGCAGCGGTCAAGGCGTTAATGCGGCGTATCTGGACAAAAAGGCTACACGTATTCAGGCGGCAGTACTATACTTGCGTTTGTCCGGATTGGAGAAAGAAGCACTAGCCTATCAGGGATCGGAAACGTATGACGATGCGGCTCAGGCAGGCAAAGTATTACAACCGGTCGTTGGCTACTTGAAGCAGCATCCGTATGTGGCAGAGATCGTAACAGGAACGGAGAAGTTTGAACCTAATGCACCACTTACAGCGGAAGGTTACGCCGGAATGCTGCTGAAGGTGCTTGGATATGAAGCGGGTACGGATTATGAGCAAGGAGCAGCTTCCACCTATGCGACTGGTAAAGGAATCAAGGCGCTACAAGGGAAGGGCTCGAGTCAACTTACCAATCGCTTGATGGCAGAGGCAACCGCACAGGCATTGCAGACGCAGCTCAAGAATGGCAGTGGAACCTTGGAGCAGAGCTGGCTGAAACATAAAGAAGCTGGGGGGTTCAAACCTCAAACCGTGCAACAGACCAAATATGGTGCGATTGATGGTAAAACCTATGAGCAATATGGCACGCTCGGCTGGCTCGGTGTTCCTTACGCGGCACCTCCGGTAGGTGAACTGCGCTGGAAAGCTCCACAGGAACCGGAAGCATGGACAGGAACGAGATCGGCTAAGGAATTTGCAGCGAACAGCTTGCAGATCTCCGGCAAAAATACTGTAGGCAGCGAGGATTCGTTGTATCTCAATATTTGGCGTCCCGACACAACCAGTTCGAAACTTCCTGTGATGGTGTTCCTGCACGGCGGCGGGAATATGACCGGATCAGGTAAAGATTTTCAGGGTGAACAGCTTGCACGGAGCACCAACAGCATCATTATCTCGGTGAACTACCGTTTGGGAGCCCTCGGATTCTTCGAGAATGCAGCGCTGAAAACAGGCAATGCCCTGGATGACTCCGGTAACTACGGTCTGCTCGATGCATTCCGTGCACTAGAGTGGGTACAGGATAATATCGAAGGGTTTGGCGGAGATACAGGCAATGTTACATTAGCCGGACAATCTGCGGGTGCACGCGATGTGCTGGCAACTCTGATCTCTCCACTTGGCAAAGGACTGTATCAAAAAGCAGTTGCTTTCAGCGGAGGATTGACGACAGCATCACCGGAAGAAGGCGAGCAAAAATCCGAGGATGTACTCGTGAAGCTGCTCGTGCAAGAGGGGAAAGCGGCTAACGCAGAAGAAGCAAAAGCATGGATTGGCAAGCAATCTCAGGCACAGCTGGAGAGCTACCTGCGTGCACTGCCTGCGGACAAGCTGGTCACAGCGTTTGGCGCAACCGCAATCCGTATGGAACCATTCCCGCATCTGTTCCGGGATGGTACCGTGATTCCAAAAGAAGGATTTGACGCTATCAATAACGGTAATTACACGAAAGTCCCTGTATTGCTCGGCAGCCTGGAAACGGAATTCTCCGGCTTTGCCTTCGGTGATCCGAACTTCGCTCCATCTATTGCGGATGGCACTCTGTTTACCGATAAAACCAAGGCGGAGCAATATGCTGCTGCTCTGAAATACGGTAGTGAAGCTTATGCAGGCTTTAATGCAGAACGTGTAGCGGAGCAATTGACGAGTGAAGCAGGTCAACCACCGGTATATGCTTATCGTTTTGCCTGGGGTACACAACCTGGGGTCATCTCTGAGCGTTTGCTCACATTACTGGGCGCACCACATGGTGCAGATATGGACTTCTATACAGGTCATGCAGACGGAATTGCTGCCTATTTCCCTGAGGGGTACTTTAGCGATACAAACAAACCAGGACGTGATCAGTTGTCCGCCGCGATGGCAGCATACCTGAAGCAGTTCCTGTACACAGGCAATCCAAGTACGGGTGGGTCCCCTGATCTGGCGGCATGGACACCTTGGGCGAAAGATGCCCAAGCACCAATTATGCGTCTGGATGCAAGCAATACAACGGCAGAGATTGGCATGTCCACACAATATAATCAAGACAAAGAAGCCGTTATGGCGAAGATGAAAAAAGAATTGCCTGAAGAAACATACAAACTGTTGACGGAAAAAGTGTTCGCAGGTCGTTTCTTCTGGGAATAAGGATCACCGGATAGGAAGGTATATATAAATAGAATGAAAGCCAAGGGAGCTTGCTCTCTTGGCTTTTTATCCTGTTCATTATGCTTAAATATGGTATTGTTGTAAATATAAATTAATAATATTTGGGAAAGGAGAAACGTACATTATGGATGGAGTTAGTAATTATGGTATTGCTGGGATTGTAACGCTATTAATTTTCTTTATCATGATTGGTCTCGTATTATATCTGGTTTTCTATCTTGTGATGAAGAGGTCTGGCGTCAAAGAGGAAGTATCCGCATTAAGGATGGAAGTAAGAGTATTACAAGAGGAGGTAGAGCGGAACAGGCGGGAATTGGAAAATATGAAGCGTCGATGACCGTTTGGTATCAACTATATGTGGAAACGTGGAATAGCGTGTACAACAGTTTGAGAGGTCAGGGGCTTTTCGCCCCTTCCTGCTCAATACAACGTGAAACCATTCATTTCAGCCTTTGCATACCAAGGGCACTCGATCTATTTCCTGGCAAAAAAACTAAGTGTTCCCGTGCTTTCATCTGCACTCACAAACAGGCTTCGTCCGTTAACACGATGAATTCCCTCTGGTGATTCTCCGGCTGTAGGAATCAGACCCAGATAGTCCGGATTGACCGGATCAGCAAGATCAAAGAACAAAATGGCATCTGCCCGTTCGGAAGCTACCGCGGCATATGATGTGCCGTCTACAGTAGCAACGGTCAGATTCTCCACTTCACTTCCCTTGTTGGGACTGCGATCATCCGGGTACAAGCCAACCATGGCGGTTGCCTCGTCAATGAGGTTCTGGCTATCGTACATCCGCTGGCCTTGCAGATCCCAGACAGCAATATTACGTCCGCCTGCTTTTACACCATCCTCAAATTCATTCTTGCCCAAGTCTCCTTCATTGGCTGTCAGCAGGTATTTACCATCTGCCGAGAAAGCAATCCCATCCGGTTCATAACGAGCAGTCAACGTCTCTTTAAACTGAACGATTCCGTCATCTCTCAGATCGGCTTGATGTGAAGTGGTACCAAGCGCGAAGATGGAGCTGATCTTTTTCGTCTCCAGATCTACGATGGCCACGACATTGTTTTCCTGTAACGTGATAGCTGCTGTCTTGCTATCCGGACTAATGGCAACATACTCCGGTTGTGGATCATGCGGATAGATGGCGCCTTCTACATTGTCCAGAGAGACCGGCAACTTGGTGATTGCACCCTCCAATACGTTCCCGCCAGCAAAAGATACAACCATAATGCTACCCGGACGTTTGGTGTTGGCATAGTCAATTTCATCCGCAGCTTTATTCAGTTCTTCATCCTCTATCGCGATCACCGCATGCAGACCGTCAGGTGACAGTGCAATCGAGTCAGGACCAATACCGAGTTCATACGTTTTGACGGTTTTATAGGTTGTCAGATCCACAATGGCAAGCAATCCTTTGTTTGCTTCACTGTCCGTATCCGCTGTGCGAATAACTGCAAGACCATATTTGCCATCTTTGGACACGGTTACGCTTGTGACTTCAGCTTTGGCGGAGAGGTCATGGAAGCTGACCGTCTTCAATACATTGATGTTCTTCAGGTCAGCAATATCCAGTATGGCAATGCTGCCATTGTCCGCTTCGGTTACGAGCAGGCGCTGTCCATCTGGCGTAGAGGCTGATATTTCTGCTTTGCCACCGGGCATCTGGAAGGATGCGGTCCGTTCAAAACCGGTTTTATTTTGTTTTAGGATCAATTGATCCGTGATTAATTGAAGTGTTTGGGAAGATACATACGTTGTACCGTTGGTGATATAGCTTTTACTATCCAGAGGAATTTTCACACCGTTGATGGTGGCTGAGGACGTTCCTACAGGAAGTTGTACTTTAGTATCTGCGATCTGGATATCAACACTGCGACTGCTTCCGTTCCATGTGACCGTACCCTGCATATTTTGGATGGCTGTACGCAGTACGACATGATCATGGGCAGGTTTACTTGCGTCAGCATGAATCATGGATGTGTAGCTTGTTGCTCCTGCGGATAGAATGGCAGTCATCGACAGAACGGCAAGCCATTGATTTCTCTTTTTCAATGTTCCAGATCCCCTTTATCGTTTCGTGTGTGATGAGTTGTACAATTGTTTTAGTATAGGGAGCTTATGTTAAGGAAAGGTAAGAGAAGTGTGCAACTTGTGTAAAAAATGATGTCTTCCAGATATGACTGCAAACAAAAAGCCTATTTGGCAGAATGATTTCTGTCCAATAGGCTTTACTTTACGTTAGTGTGGGGCAGAGCCCAGGAGATCTATACCTTTTGATGGGTTAGAACCAGCGGCTCAAGTCCGGATAACCGGTAGTCGCCCAAGCGCCATCCACGATCAGACTGGAACCCGATACATAACCCGCATCCTCACTCGCGAGGAACAAGGCAGGACCTGTCATTTCCTCCGGCTGTGCAGCCCGTTTCATAGGGATGCGCTCCATATAAGCTTCTTTAATATCTGCATTGGAGAGCAGTTCAGCAGTTAGCGGTGTATCGATCAGGCCAGGAAGAATGGCATTCACACGAATACCGTTGCGAGCCATTTCAAGCGCTCCGTTCTTGGTGAGCATTTCGACGCCAGCTTTGGCAGAAGCATAGGCCGATCCGGCATACATAGGTACTTGGGAGTTGAGAGAAGCTACGTTCACAATGGCTCCGCCACCATGTTTGGCCATCTCAATCGCTTCGTGTTTCATGCTCAGGAAGACTCCCTTCATACATAGATCCACGGTAAAGTCCCAGTCCTTCTCGGAGAGTTCAGTGATTACGCCTGCTCGGGATGCACCAGCCACATTAAAGGCCAGATCCAGCTTTCCGAATCGTTTAACCGCGGCTTGAACCATGTCCTCCACATCTGTTTCAACCGTCACATTGGCTTTAACCCCGACAAAACGTTCCCCAAGTTCGCCTTGGATGGCTTCCAAACGTTCCGTATTCAGGTCAGCGGCAAGTACAGACGCCCCTTCTTGGACAAGTCGTCTTGCAATGGCATAACCGATACCGGATGCTCCGCCTGTAACAATGGCTACTTTACCCGCAAAACGGTTCTCAAACATATTCATATATAGCACTCCTTTGTCTTAGTGAGATAACATGATTTCGCTTACATTTACCTTCAGTTCAAAGTATACTTAATTTTATGATTCATGTATATTTAACAAAAGTGTAGTTGACTTAAAAAAAATTAATGATAGAAGGATAGAGGTTATCTATGAATTTGGAACAAATGCAATATGTACTTGAAGTGGAGAAAACAAAATCAATTACGCTGGCTGCTTCGGCCCTGTCAGTAACGCAATCCACCATCAGTCAGGCCATAACACGTCTGGAGAATGAGCTTGGCATGCCCTTGTTCAGCCGTTCCCGTAATGGTGCGTTTATGCTGGAGCAGGCCAAGCCGATTTTGGATAAAATGAAATCCATCGTGGACATGGTGCAAACGATCAAAGAGGATGCCCAATATATTGGGGAGTCCATCCGTGGAGAACTGCGATTGTCAGCCATACCCGGTGGTGTACCCGGTATTATACCTACGATCGCGAGTATGAAGAAGCGGTATCCTGATCTAAAATTTGAACTTTCCGAGAGTGCTGCACGCAATATTATCAAAGATGTCCGTAACAAACAGGTGGATCTCGGCCTGATTGCCCTTTACCAAGATGATATGGAGCAGCACCTGGCAGGACTACACTTTGTACCGATTGATGAAGGCGTCATGCGCGCGTGCGTGAATCTGACGAATCGGTTGGCGGATCAAAAATCAATCTCCTTGCACGAGCTGAAGAATGAGACGCTTGTGTTATTTAATGATGAGCTGGTGGATGATTTCCTAGGGGAACTTTCACAAAGGGTAGGCGAGGTAGATGTACTTTTTCGAACCAACAATTCTGAAGTGGTCAATGCCGCGCTTGCTCAATTAAATGCTGTGACGATTGGGCATGAATACTCCTTCACACATGACAGAAGTGTACTGCATTATGACTTTACCACCCTTGAGATTGAGGGCATACAACGTGTTATTTCAATTGGCTGGGTCATGCGGGAGAGCAAATCCTCCAACCTTATTATTCAACGTTTTCTGGATCGGTTTCAGTGTAAAGGGTAACGATCTTGTCATGGGTCTGGTCGAAAGGGAGAAAATACGCTAGAATCAATTGAGAATCATTATCAATTAATTCGGGCTTTCTTAACTGACGAGTCTGATCAAGTTATAGGCGAGGTGAATACCCATGTGCACGGATGATGCATTAGGCGTAGTATATCAGCATTACCTGACCCAGGAACCTTATAGTCAGCAGGATGAATATACGTATCTGCTCTCTCCCAAGGCGGGCAGTGGCAATATCAAAAGAGTAACGACATACAGTGGCATTGAGATTTTGTATTCCCAGGTTGAATATCATCAGCCTTATCCAACATATTTTGCATCCGAAACGCCCATTGTGGAGCTGCAATTTGCCTTGTCGGGTCAACGGCATGTTGATATTTCCGGCATGGATTATTCGTTATCGATTGGGCAGGGTGCCCTCATTTTCATGCATGATTTCGAAGCGTGGTTTCATCCTCCGGCAGGGGAGCCGTATACTTCTTTTTCGCTGGGGATTCCGGTATCTCTGTTCAATTATGCAGCGGCCCAACTGGGCAGTTTCAAGCCGATTGCGTTTAATCAGGTATTGGGGCGAAAGGTGTTCAAGCCGATTGTCTTTCAACTGGATAGCCGGATACGAACGATGATTGACAGTTTGATTGTGGAACTAAACAACTGTTATCGATCATCCTTAATGATGGAAGCGACAGCCTTGGAGATCTTGAATCGATTTATGATCCAACTGTTTGATCTGGCGCCGATTCCTGCGGGATTCTCCAGAGAGGACATCCGGAAGTTACACACGGCACGGGAGATTATGGAGGCTTGCATGGTAGATCCACCATCTTTGCTAGCATTGTCCAGACAAGTGGGTCTTAACGATTTTAAATTAAAAAAAGGGTTCAAGGCACTTTTCGGAAGCACGGTCTTCGAATATTTGCGTCAGGTTCGTCTCGACAACGCCATGAAATTGCTGCGCAATCAGGATAACAACGTCACCGAGGCCGCCATTGCGGTCGGTTACAGCAATGTCAGTGCCTTTTCGCAGCAATTTTATCGTAAATTCGGCGTGAAGCCTTCTGAAATGAAAAAGATTTATTAAATAAGATGAACTGAAAGATTACACAAGAACGAAGAGTGCAGAACCAGTCTGGAGAAGCGGAGCGTTCGCCTTTATCAACGGATTTCTCCCTTTAATAGAAGGGAATCACGGAAATCTGGTGATAACAGCGATCGGAAGATGGTACTGTAATCGTAGTGGTCTGGTGTAACGTTTTATGGGTTGATCTTATTTAGAATAAAATTAATAAATCCGCCTTGCGGTGAAATTGTTCCGTATAGAGGCAGTGGGGATTCTCTCAGCCTTGTATACTCCAGGTACAGTGGATACTGTACTGAAATATAGAGGAGTGTATAAGCATGAACCGAATCAGAGGAAGTATTTTTTTTAGCGTTTTTGCAGCCATGTTGGGTCTGATGCTGATTGCACCCATTATGCCGCCGCTTATTCGCGAGTTGGGCATGAAAGAAAGTCATTCCGGTCTTATTATTTCGCTTGGGTCCATTATGATGGCTGTCATGGCTCCGGTATGGGGCAGATTCAGTGATCTGAAGGGGAGAAAACCCATCATATTGATTGGATTCATAGGGATGTCTGTTAGCTGTGCTTTATTCGCCCTGGCATTGTATGGGGGATTGAATGCATGGATTGGAGGGGGCGTGTTGTTAACTGTTCTGATTGTGACGCGCAGTCTAATCGGTATGTTTATTCCGGCCGTACTCTCTTCTGCCCAAGCCTATATGGGTGATGTTACAGAAGGGGAGGAGCGGGGAAGCGGGATGGCGATTATTAGCGCTGCCAATGGACTTGGCCTTGTATTTGGACCCGCGATTGCGGGAGCTTTTACCATCATCGGTCTGCTCTGGCCGCTTTATTTTGGCATTTTTATAGCGATCGCTGCGTTTATTATCGCTTTGTTGTTAATCCCGGCAGCCAAACCCGTCATTCAGGCAAAGCCACCTAAAGTCAACCCGTTCCAACGTGGGCTGCGAATGTACCTTGCTGCAGGCTTGGTTACGATGATTGGTATCATGACATTGCAGGTTGTCGGGGGATTTTATTTTCAGGATCAACTGGCTCTATCTCCGGCGGCGACGGCCCGAATGGTTTCGTTTGGACTCATGTTCTCCGGAGCAGCCATGTTGATCATGCAGGTCATTCAGATGAAGTGGTTGAAATGGCAGCCGCGTCCGATGATTTTGATGGGGTCCCTTTTTCTGATCGCAAGCATGATCCTGTTTCTTGTATCCACCCAGTTGCCCATGTACTATTTCTCATTCTTCCTGTTCGGTATGGGTTCGGGGCTGATGATGCCTGGTTTCATGGCAGGTGCTTCGCTCGCGGTCAGCAAAGAACAGCAGGGGGGAGCAGCGGGATTGGTAGCAGCGATTCAGGGGATATCCGCCGTCATTACTCCGATACTTACAACGACGCTCTATCAGGTGGATAAACATATTCCATTTATGCTAGTTGCCGTTCTGGTTGCTTTAATGGCAATTATGATGCTGGGAATGAGAAAGAACCAGCCCCAATCGGTAGCCGGATCTCATTAGTTAGCCGCGTGATTTAAACTAGAATGTTTGCCATAGAGGTATGGTGCTGCGAAGCCGGATACGGCGTCCCATTCAACGCGTAGCAGCGGCTGCCTGCATTAGCGCATAGATCTTACGTGTGGTATTCACATTTCTAACCGTCATATAGGCATAGACTTTGGACCCCACAAGCTTGTTCATGCCACTTTTCGACGCATCTTCTCTGCTGACCGAATATAAGATGGCTCCGGGTACATAGATCAGCGTGCCTATTTCCGGTTTGATGGGCAGCTTGTCCAGCACGGAGGGCTCGTTGATCTCATCCCAAAGGAACATCACGTCACTTTTGGCCGTGTCATCATTAGCCCATTCCGCTGGCAGCGCCTGAATAACGGATTGGATTTCATCCATATTCCGCACCATGACCCTGATCTGTAAGCCGAAATCGGCGGCGATAGCCTGTTCTAACACATGGGATATCTCCGCATTCGCATTGGCACGTTCCTGATGATCGGCAAAGATAATATTGCCAGAGTTGATGTAGGTCACGACATCCAGCATGCCTGCTTGTTCAAACGTTTCTTTCAGCTGCTTCATATTAATTTTATTGTTCCCGCCTACATTAATACCCCGTAGCAAGGCCACATAGTTCATATGGATGCCCCTCCAATTCCTTTAAGACAATGATTTAACAAAATGACAGATATTCGAAAAGATGTGCAGTATACTCTTCTCCCAACAGATCATTCAGTAGCGGTTCCACATGCTCCAGATACTCAGGCTTGGTTTCATAAGTTTCTTCATCTTTCACTTCCCCGGCATAGCTCCGTGCCGCTTCGATCAGGATAGCTAGTGCACTGAAAAAATCAGACAGCGAATCAGCGACACGATTGGCTTCTCCACCTGTAAAAGCGGCATATACGGGAGAGTTAGGTGCTTCCACATCTACAATAATCGGATCATCGTTCACATTTGCGATGACGACGTGGTTTTTTGGCCAAGTGGAAGATTCTTCATAGGGTTCATTCATGCCAATCCAACGGTAACCTCGTTGCTGACGGTGCAGATGTTCAGGTGCAACAAAGGCGATCAGCGCTGCATCACCGATCTCGACGGCAGCATTTTTCATTTTGAGTGTACCTTCAGCTTCCGCATCCATCATTTCATAATGACTGTACAGATACTGAAGTTCTGGAGAAAGAGGTATTCGCGGATCGACTTCCGGTTGGTGATGTTGTTCGCGAGGACGCAGATCATGATTTTGGAAAAGTCCATAAGCTTCATTATATAAATCCTGCTGTTCCACAAAACGGGTTAAGGCCGCATCCAGTTGTTGCATGGTGTCTGATTCCTCCTGGTAATATTGGTTTAGTACTACGCCGATTCATTTGATTCTTGGCTACAAGCATTATACTATATCAAAGATAAATTCGGTAAAAACGTTTGAATACGTTTACATTCATTTGTGAACATGATATAATTTCATTCAAATAAGGATTGTTACTGCTTCGGGCAGGCAAAACCTGAACACACTATGCGTGGACTTTGTGCCATTCGTATTGTTGTTCGGGTTTTTTTGCATTCTACGGTCCATATTAAGGATAGAAAAACAGAGGACGTACTTATCCCGACACCAACATCACGCTGTACACAAGAAAGGGGAGCATTATGAACAAGAGAAAATGGTTAAACGGTTTTGCCGCAGGTTGTCTCAGTATAATTCTGGTGATTAGTGGATGCGCATCCAAAGCACCACAAACCGCGAGTGACACACCGAATCAGGCAATAGAGCAGACGGAAAATGAAACCCAGGAACCTGCAAACAACCAAGCTGCCAAAGGCAGAACGGTGATTACAACCGATGGTGAAGTGGATGATATGAACTCGGTCATTCGTTTCCTCTTGTATTCGAATGAGATGGATCTCGCCGGAATTGTACTGACCAGCTCCGTGTATCATTATGCTGGAGACGAGGAAGCGGGGATCAAACCGTTCCGCTGGACAGGCACACAATGGGTGTATGACATGATCGATGCCTATGGCGAGATCTATCCGAACTTGTCCAAACATGCGGAGGGCTACCCGGAGCCGGAACAGCTTCGAGCGATGACCAAGATCGGGAATATTTCCGATAAAGGGGAGATGGAGAAGGAAACCGAAGGTTCCGAATTCCTCGAAACTCTTTTCCTCGACGATGATTCCCGAGATCTGATTGTTCAGACATGGGGTGGCACCAATACGACAGCCAGAGCGCTGAAATCGATTGAGGAACAGTACAAAGACACGGCTGAGTGGGATACGATTCGCAAAAAAGTCAGCGACAAACTGGTCCTGTACATCATTCTCGATCAGGATGACAGTTACAATGAATACATTGCGAAGAATTGGCCGGATATCCGCATTCTCAATGACCAATCGAACTTCTGGCATTTTGCCTATGCATGGAAGATGCATGCTGAAGAAGTGAACAGTAAGCTTCATGGCGACTGGATGGTCAAGAACATTCTGGATGGACATGGCAAGCTGATGGATATGTATGCGTCGATGGGTGACGGTAAGATGATCGAAGGCGAACTGGCTGAAGAACAGCGCGGAAGTGCTGAATATCTCAAGAAAAATCCGCAATATGACAAATATGATTTTATATCTGAGGGAGATTCTCCATCCTTCTTCTATCTGATCGATAATGGGCTGCGCAGTATGGAAGACCCTTCCTACGGCGGTTGGGGTGGACGCTTTGGCGTCGTGAACGACAAGCTGTTTAGAAACAATGTGCTTGATTACGATCCCTACACCAAACGCTATGAAGCCGAATACTCTCTAATGAGATGGTTTGACGATGTGCAGGATGATTTTGCAGCACGTGCAGACTGGGCAGTTGCAGACACTTACGAAGGTGCCAACCATAATCCGTCCTTAACGATTAAGGAAGGGCTGGACCTGAGTGTAAGTCCTGGGGAGGAAGTTACTCTTCACGCGGAAGGCACAGACCCGGATGGAGATCAACTGACGTATACGTGGTGGAGATATTTCGAAGCGGACACATATGAGGATTCCAAAGTAGAACAGAATAAAGTTCAGCCAGAAATGGCGGGCGACCTGTTGCTTGGATTGCATCGTGAACTTGCCAAGGATGAGCAGGTGGATACGATAAAATTGCAGGGCAGTGAAACCGAAGCGGTGACATTCACCGTTCCTGACGATGCCAAATCGGGCGATACCATTCATATCGTTGCCGAAGTACAGGATGATGGAGAGCATCAGTTGAAGCATTATCAACGTGTAATCCTAACTGTGAAATAAAGAAATAGAGGGGGTGTCCCAAAAGTCATCAACATGACTGGCGGGGCGCCCCTCTTATTTGTATAGTCTCATTGTAATCAATGATTCGTTAGCGCTGGATGCCTGACCATAAGACATTCCAGGTGATCGCCAAAGCTTGTTCATAGGATTGTCGTGTCTCATACACGAGCTGTACATCCAATCCATCCATCACGGTGACAAAGGCTACGGTGGCTTCTTCCGGACTCAGGCGTATATCAGGATGCCTGGTAAATACGGCTGCCAGCTCTTCCTTCAGTGTCCCGAGGTACGTTCGATATTGGGCCAGCACAAAATCATGCACCTCCAGCGGTGTGATAAAGGAAAGGATATACATAAAAGCGACGTTCGGGTGAGTCAAAAAGCGATTTTTGTGTTCATGCAAAAAGGCATATAGCTGCTGATCCAGAGTTTGGGTAGCAGACTCGCTGAAGAATAGGCGTACAAAACGCTGTTCCTCCTGCACGACTTCCTCATATAACTCCAGCAATAACGCTTTTTTGGATGAATAATGATAAGCCAGGGATTGCTTGCGAATGCCTGCCTCTTCGGCAATCTGCGCCATCTTGGTCCCCTCGTAACCCAGACGATTAAAATGTTGAATGGCAATTTCTTTGATTCGTTTTTTACTCAATGTCTACCTCCAGTTGGCGAGCTGTATACCTCTGCTGTTTTTGGGAGTATACCAAATATAACAAGATATATACCACAAAAATGCCTATAGAGATAGCATACACCACCGTATAGGAAAATGCAGAAGCTACCACGCCCAGAATCAACGAGCCACCACCAATCCCGAGGTCAAAAAAATTAAAGAAGGAAGCCATCGCATTTTCATGCTCATGTTCTTCTACAAGATTCACACACCAGGTCTGAATAGCCGGGAATATGGCACCGAAGCCAAAGCCGTATAACGCGCCAGCGATCAGGAATTGCACTTCATTCTGGGCGATCGTCAGAACCAGTAGTCCTGCAATTGCAAACACCGCTGAAGGCAACAACACGGAGCCAGGTCCCAATCGATCAAACATTTTTCCGGAAAAGAGTCGGACGGCGAAGCTGGCGATAGCGACGATAAAGAAAAACCAGGCGACATTGTTGAACCCTCTCTCGGCAGCAAATAAAGCCACAAAGGACATGATCGAGCCGGCTGCAATGCCAACCAGCATGATGAGCAACGAAGGGAACAGTACTTTCTTTTCGATCAACTTGACGGTCGCAGCAGGAAGTTCAGAGCTTTCGCTACCAGATAACGGTCTGGGCTTTCTGGAAACAAACACGGCCATCAGGAGAGCCAACAGCAAAATGCACATGCCTCCCATAAACAAACTCTGATAGTCGTACCTAAACAACAGGCTTGTTCCGATCAGTGGACCGATGGATATGGCGACGGTTTCCCCTACCCCGAAATAGCCCATGCCTTCTCCTCGGCGATCTCTGGGTATATTTTCGGTAGCCATCGTAGCAAAAAATGTCGTCGCCAAACCAAATCCAAATCCATGGATTACCCTGAACACGAGAATCATCCAGATACCTGACGATAGGTAGTATGCGCCAGTCATCAATGCACAGATGATTATCCCGAGAATCAACAAATATTTTTTGTCTATTTGAGTTGCTAATACAGATGTGAAGGGTCGAATCAAGATGGCAGAAAACATAAATATGCCGGTAACCAGCCCAATCTGCGAAGCTTCTCCACCCAAACTTGAGACGAAGAGCGGCAAGGTGGGAAGCAGCATTTCAAAGGCCATAAACAATAATGCGTTGGCTAACATGATAAATATGAATGATCTTCCCCATAGGTGCTGAGGTGAATGGCTGTGTGTTGAAGTACTCATGATTTTCCTCCGTAATATTAATCTCTGTCGCGCGACATGTTGAATCGATTTTACCTGACGATCGTCAGAATGTAAAGCGCGTATTCAGAGCATTGATTAACGAAGTTTTTTGTGAATGAGAGAAGTGATTAATAATTTTTAATCCATATCCCAACATTTTCCGATATAATAATCAGATAGATTGACTCAAGTGAGTACTACCTCAGAGAGGTGATATGAAATGACGATTGATGTGCTTGTAAGAAATAATGTTAAAGTACTTGGTTCAGGTAGCCAAACGATTGTATTTGCACATGGTTTTGGATGCGATCAGGATATGTGGCGTTACATTGTTCCAAGTTTTACAGAGAACTACCGTGTAGTTTTGTTTGATTACGTTGGATCTGGTGAATCTCAAATTAACTATTATGATGCTGGCAAATATAGCAACCTCCAAGGATATGCCCAGGATGTGCTGGAAATTATGGAAGTACTTGAACTACAGGACACCATATTTGTCGGGCATTCCGTCAGCAGCATGATTGGCATGCTGGCATCGATTCATAACCCCAAATATTTCAAACAAATTGTCATGTTGGGGCCTTCCCCACGTTACGTGAATGATCTTCCGAATTATTATGGAGGTTTTGATCGGAATGATATCGATGAATTGCTTGAGATGATGCAGATGAATTTTATTGGGTGGGCGAGTTATCTGGCACCCATTGTGATGAACAATCCGGAACGGAAAGAGCTGACAGAAGAGTTGGAGAAAAGCTTCTGTTCCAGAGATCCGCATATTGCGAGACAATTTGCCGAAGTGACGTTTTTATCGGACTGTCGTATTGATCTGGATCAGGCAACTGTGCCAACGCTGATTCTTCAGTGCTCTGAAGACAGCATTGCTCCGGTGGAAGTAGGGGATTACTTGCACGCTCATCTCAAGAACAGCAGGTTGCAACAGATGACGGCCAAGGGACATTATCCGCATCTAAGTCAACCGGAAGAAACGATCCGCATGATTAAGGATTATTTAACGAGCGCATAAAACTCGGTAGAAAGGCGTTATTCCATGGATATACAATTAGATCTGGCTCCCTGTGGATATTTCTCTATCTCAGATTCGGGCATCGTACAATCGATCAATCAAACTTTGCTTACGATGCTTGGATATGAACGCGATGAGCTTGTGGGGCAACATATTGAGTCCACCATGTCGGTGAGCAACAAGGTGTTTTTCCATACGTATTTCTATCCCTACATCCAGTTATATGGACATGTGGACGAGATGTACTTCACGTTTCGTACTCGTGATCAGCAGGCTGTTCCAGTTCTGCTTAACGGTGTTCGTCAGACCCGTAACGGGGAAAGCGTGGTCGATTGTGTCGTTGTAGTCATGCGTAAGCGAATCGAACATGAGAAGGATATTCTGCATACCAAAACAAAGCTACAGGAGCTGTATCAAGCGACCCAAGAAGCGAACAAGGAGCTTGAACGATTACACGAGGAATATAAGATCAAAGAGCAGGCCCTTATTAAAGTGAATGATCAGTTGGAGACGCTGGCCTCCACAGACTTGCTGACAGGACTGAAGAACCGTAGGTTTTTCCAGGAAAAAATGGTGGAAAGCTTGCTGTTGTTCCAGGAGAAACAAC
Source organism: Paenibacillus sp. FSL K6-1318 (assembly GCF_037976905.1). Lineage (NCBI taxonomy): Bacteria > Bacillati > Bacillota > Bacilli > Caryophanales > Paenibacillaceae > Paenibacillus > Paenibacillus sp. FSL K6-1318. The sequence goes on along the minus strand of NZ_CP150270.1, from coordinate 4,911,953 downwards.
GTTATTTCTCTCTTCTGGTAGTGGATATTGATCATTTCAAAAGCATTAATGATACGTACGGACATCCGATCGGAGATCTGGTGCTCGGCAATCTGGCGGGACTGCTGCAATCGGTGTCGCGCAGTACGGATGTGGTGGCGCGTTACGGTGGAGAGGAATTTGTTATCATTCTTCCAGATTGTGAAGAGGAGCAGGCGATCGGTATCGCAGAACGATATCGTTCACAGGTTGCTTCAGCCGACTGGGGTGAATATAACATTACTGTGAGTATCGGTGCGGCCACTGTGGTAGAGGAAGATACGGAAAAGTCCTTGTTCCAAAAAGCGGACAACGCCCTGTATGCCTCCAAAACCGGAGGACGAAACCGGGTAACACATGCAGTCCAGATGGTAAGAAGTTAAGGGTTGGATTGGATCAAAAAAAACGAGAAGGAGCCTGTGCATTATGAGGGAGATGATCCCACATAGCACAGGCTCCTTTTATTTGTGTGAAACAAAATGAACCAGGGCGTGTCTGAAAATTCCGAAAGTGCACTTCAGCGAGTTTTGAGACACCCCTAATCGAACATGGGTGTCCTCAGGGTTATTTTATCGTGGGGCAAGGTAGCCATACGCTTTCGCCGGAGAATTCGTCTGAAGACGGAAATCTTCGTTGGACTCATCCGTAAATGCCGGGTTCACATATAGAGCGTGTACATCGTTTCCAGATCCCTTGATGTAGGCGGTGAGGCCGGAGTAGGCTTTATTTTTCCAAACCCACAGGGCATCTTCCTGTTCTCCTGGTGAGTAATAGACATTATGGTCAAACACGTTGCCGGTATTGCTGGTATATTCATTGTATATCAGTACTTCCGAGCTGCCCGATACGAGAATGTTACGCATAAACGTATTGTTCTTCGTCCGTGATTGCATGAATAACTGTCCATTGCCTGCATTCAGCGTATCATTCCCAACAAGCGTATTGTACATAATCTTGCTATCCTCGGTAGCTCCTCGTTCCTCGTCATAACCTCCCATGGCAATACCCGTCAATCTGTTGGAGTAAATCAGGTTATCTCTCACGGTAATGTTACTTGTCGAACGTCCGGCATGCTCCGAGGCAATCTCAATTCCGATATCGCTCCGATACACCCGGTTCTGGTCGATGATATGATCTTTCCCGCCATCTACATAAATGCCACCGGCCGAGTTGGTATCATTGGGCAGGTCTGTTCCGTAGGAGGGATTGTTATTGGATGTAATATCGTATACTTCGTTGCCTCGTACAATGCCGTTCCGAGCCTGATCGTACGTGTCGTCCTCAGACGTACCTTCGTACCCGATCAGATCAATGCCAATATTGTCGGAATCATGGATGATATTGTTCTGTATGGCAAACGTATCAACATTACCGTTGACTGCGAGAGACTCGCTTGAACCGAGCGTTAGATCGTACAATTCATTATCCTTGATGATGATATCGCGTAATGCTTGAGGGTGCTCTGTGCCATATATGGCAATGCCGTGCGCATCCCTGCCCCGCAAATCGGGACCTTCAGGAGGTGCATAACTAGCAATCGCGTGTATGGTGTTGCCTAACAGCTGAATGTGTTCACCTGCGCCATGGACATAGATCCCGGTTGGAACCTGGCCGCCAAGTGTGGTCGTGAAGTTACGAATTTCAAGATTTTGAATCGTGATATAACTGGCATTTTCGATTTCAATCAACCCTTCGATCCCCCGAACGGATAGATCTTTACCATCAAGGATAACCTTCTCCTGAGGATATCTGGAAAATAGGGTCGGATTAGCGGAAGAATTACCGCTCCGCGTGATTTTGATTTTCTGGTGATAGACCCCTTCACGTAAATAGATCGTGCTTCCTGGGGAAGCATGGTCGGCAGCGTGCTGCAATGTTTTCCATGGAGATTGAATGGTTCCTTCATTTGAGTCGTTTCCTTGGGGTGATATGTAATGGATGACCTGAGGATCGGACTTTTGAACAGAAACAGGTTCCTTCATGGAAGATGTATGATCCTGGCAACCGGATACGAGCAGCATCAGAATTGGAATCATAAGTAAAACTAAGCGAGTCAAATCGTTTCCCCCTTGCATTTAGCTTTGAAGCTAGATTATAGCAGATTTGAACGGGTTAATAAGCCATGATATGCTCTTATAAAATCAGCGAGGAGACTGCTCATGAATACATTAACGATAGCTGAATTGGTAGATCGAGAGAATCACGCATGGGAAGAACTCAAGGAACTCTTGGATAGCGGGCAAAATACATATGAGTATGTTCCAGCACAGCAGGAGGCTGGAGGGGATACGCTCTATCGTCTGCAAATAAGCACCAAATCCTATCTGGGGGCTGTTGCTTATGAGACAGAAGGTATTGTACTGGACCATGGCTGGATCACGCTGCTGGGTGCGGGTGGTGACAGTACATCTGGGAGTCTCACAAGTTGGAATGGTGTGAGTGAGCAACCTTGGGTAGATGTACTGGAAGGCATGATGGTCGTCGCATATGATGCGGCAGGCGGTTTCTTCGGACTGGATACAGGCAAGTATGGCCGCACAGGACACATTTATTATTTTGCACCGGATACACTCGAATGGGAATCGACAGAACTGGCATATTCAGGTTTTATCAACTGGCTGGCGAATGGCGATCTGGAGCAGTTCTACCAGACGTTCCGCTGGAAAGGCTGGCAAGAGGACATGTCTCAACTCCAGACAGGACAAGTATTTGCGTATTACCCACCTCTTTGGACGCAGGAAGGTGACGGCGAGATCAGCAGTAAAGCCCCAATTAGCATCATGGAGGCCTGGAAGTTCGCACTGGACGGGAAATAGTTGGCATGCTGCTGTAGGATGGAATAAGGAAAGTAACCGGTAAGTTCAAGTACATTGAGTGATCCATTTTGAAAAAAACGGCATTTCTGTTCCAAACTAAAAAAAGGCTCGCGCTTGGTGCGGGCCTTTTTGGTTCTGAACTTTAAACATCAATTATCAATTGTCCAATGTAACAGGTTTAATGCCTGAGCGTGGAGCTCTGCTGTGCCAGACGGTCAATCCGAGTGAAACAACGCAAACGAGCAACAGACATGCATATACCACATGGTAAGCTTTCTCTACCGAGACCCCCGGAATGCTGTGGAGCAACAGCCCACATACGGCTACAGACACCGAACCACCGAAGAATTGAATCAGTTGTAACATGCCCATACCAGAACCAATTTGCGCTTTGGGCAGCACACGTGACGCTTCATTATTCAGTGAAGCCATGGAGGCTGAGAGTGCCGGTGAGAAAAAGAGATAACCACTGGTAATGATCAAGGCGGACTGATCAAGTCCAAGCATAAATAAGGCAAGTACCGCTGCGAGCAGGATGTGTCCAATGATCATAAATCGCATATTGCCATAACGGTCGATCCAGCGTCCGACGAAACGGGTGCAAAATGCTGCAACAATAGCTCCAGGAGCAATCAGCAAACCAATGGCGAGCGAAGAGCGTCCATATAGATCAGCGAGCACAAGCGGCATCAAAAACAAATTGCCCAGATTCACCACCAGCACACAGAATCCGATCAGGATTAATCGGGTGTATCCTGGCGTTCGGAACACTTGTGGATTCACAAACGGAAGATTCGCTTTCCGAATATACAGGAGGTGTGCAATAAGCGAGATAACGCCAATGGCAAACCAGAACCAGGATTGCTGGGTGATTGCGACAAGAAGTGTAGTGGCATTAATGACGGTTAATATGGCGCCAATAACATCGAACGGCTGATCTGTTTTGACCGTTTCCCGTGGAAGGAAATAGAGCAATACGGGCAGGGCGAGCAGGACAAGCACGGTTATGGCAAAAAGTCCGTTCCAGCCCCAGTACTCGCTAATGAGTCCGCCGACAATGGGGCCAAGTCCGAAAGCCATGGCGCTACCTGATGAGATCAGCGCGATAGCAGCTCCGCGTCGTTCCACTGGGATGTAACGACTTGCAATGACGAGACCCAGCCCGGCCATAACTCCTGCACCGGCAGATTGTAGTATGCGTGTCAGCAACAGGATCGCGAAGTTATGCGCGAACAATCCGAGCAACGAAGATAACCCCAGGATCAGGAGTCCAACCGTTAGCAGTTTGCGTACCGGGATACGGTCTGACAATCGGCTATAGATCACCGTCGACAAGGCGTAACCAATCGAATAACTTGAGATGACCCAAGACCCCAGGTCGGAGGTAATCTGCAGATCTTGAATAATGACTGGCAAAGAAACATTGAACATGGTGGTGTTCATCACAACGATGAACAGGCAACACGTCCAGAGTGGCATGACGATTTTATCTTTCACGGTACCATTCCTGTCTTATCTATGAGAATGTGAATTCGGATAGAAATGTGATGAAAATTTGATGCAAAGCAATATATCATTTTACACTCCATTTCGTCATATGGCAATAATGTCATACTTATTCGTTCGGAAGTGATGAGCATAGAAAGATATTAATAATAAACAATAGACGAATTTCCTGTATTTAACTAAAATGATCATTGAACATACATAACAGCATTAGAAACAGCAACACATAATAGCATACTGAAAATGAAGGGGATTATACCGATGACTCATGCATTATTAATGTCCCACAGCGTATTTCCGACGCTGGATATGAAGCGAACGGCGCAGTTTTATGAAGAAAAGATGGGCTTCCGGGTGGTTGAATATTTTGATGCCGTGGAACCTCATATCTGCCTGTATCGTGATCTTACCGAGATTATTTTAACCCAAAGCAATGGACAGAAGGTCATTCCCAACAGAGAATTATATGGCTATGGATATGATGCATATTTTATTACGAAGAACCAGGAAGAGCTTCAGCAGCAATTGATCAACGCAGATGTGAGAATCGTACGTGCCCTCAATCATACAGACTACAATAACAAGGAGTTTGTGATCGAGGATGTTGATGGACGATGGATTGCTTTTGGCATCAAACAGGGATAATTAGATACAGAAAAAGGACTTATGAATCATTAAGGATGTTCAAATCGATAGCGGAGTATGTGAAGGAGTAATCTACATGGTAGAAGGATTTTTGTTGTTGTTTGCTCAAATCGGATTAATTATTGGAGTGGCTTTGATAGCATCCGGATTAACAAATGGTTCAAACGGGAAAGAAAAGTTTAACTGGTTGGCGACTGTCCCCACGGTATCCTGGGGATTATGTATACTTATTCTGTCCATCTGTTGGTTAGTGTTTAGATATCAAATTATTGCTTAAACATTTTGTGAGGATGCCTTAGAAAACATCAGTATGCATGAGAAGTGTACTCTTTGTATGTGTGAAAAAATGTAAACAAACAGGCGCTCCGATAACGGGCGCCTGTTTGTGCATGTTATAACTGCAGATCTTACGCCGCAGTAACTTGTTTGCCGCGATTGCGAATCCACTTGATGACATCCATCAGAATGACGGCAGCAAGAGCGAGTCCGCCTGCAATCAGGAACTCATTCCAGCCAAATGTATCCGGGATGGCGAAGACGCCGCGAACACCTGGAATCAGTGTGATTGCATAGAGACAGAGACATACCAGGATGGAACCGAGCACGAGTTTGTTAGTTGTGAAGCCCACCTGGAAGATGGTTTGTGTGTTGGAACGTGCTGCAAATGTTTGCAGACTGCGTGCCAGAATCAAGGTTGTGAAGGCCATCGCGACACTGATTTCCTCCGATATGCCTAGTCCGATATATTGGGACACAATAACAGCCGCACCAATCAGGACACCACGCGTAATCACAGCCTGCAGGGTTCCACCTGCGAAGATGCCTTCGTTAATATCACGCGGTTTGCGTCGCATGACATCCGGCTCGGGCTTTTCGGTACCCAAGGCAATGGCAGGCAGGGAGTCGTTCACCAGATTGATGAACAGCAGTTGAAGGGCCGTAAATGGGTTAACCCAGCCGACGATCAAGGCAAACAAAATGGCGATAATGGCGCCGAGGTTACCGGCGAACAGATATGCGATGGCTTTTTTGATATTATCAAATACCATCCGCCCAACACTGACTGCATTCACGATGGAGACAAAGTTGTCATCCGTCAGAATCATGGCAGCCGCATCCTTGGCGACATCTGTTCCGCTGCCCATCGCTACACCGATGTCGGCTTGTTTCAGCGCTGGTGCGTCATTAACGCCATCTCCGGTCATGGCTGCAACTTTGCCTTTGCGCTGCCACGCACGCACGATACGGATCTTGTTCTCAGGTGATACTCTGGCGTATACCGAGATGTGTTCAAGTTGTTGATCCAATTCCTCATCGGACATTTTGTCCAGTTCGGCTCCGGTAATGGCGAAATCATCCGGTTCGGCAAGGCCGATATCCACACCGATGGCCTGAGCCGTCGTTTTGTGATCTCCGGTGATCATGATGGTGCGAATGCCCGCTTTTTTGGACTCTTCAATAGAGCCGTATACCGCTTCCCGCGGTGGGTCAATCATTGCTGTCAGGCCAACCAGTGTCAGATCATGCTCGTCATCAATGGTGACCTGGTTTTTGTCATCGAATTTTTTGTACGCATAGGCCAGCACACGGAAGGCACGTTTGGAGAAGGCTTCATTTTTTTCTTCAAACTGAGTGCGAATCTCGGGTGTGAGGGGCTGAACTTCACCGTTGATAAACACGTGGCTACAGCGGCTGAACAGCACATCCGGTCCACCTTTGGTCAGCAAAGCCGTCTGTCCCTCAAACGTATGCACCGTACTCATGAGCTTTCGATCCGAGTCAAAAGGAAGCTCGGCTTCACGCGGGAACTGGTCACGGATTTCATTGTAATCCTTGTTCACCCGGTTGCTGAAGGCAATGAGGGCCACTTCGGTGGGGTCACCCAGTTCCTTGCCTTCCTGGTTAATATTCGAATCATTGCAGAGCACTGCAATATGTAACAAACGGCGTTCCTCTTCCGACCACTGATCGGGATCATCCGGGAATTCGTCCTTGGTGCCATGGGGAATGTAATAATCCACGACAGTCATTTTATTCTGAGTTAGCGTTCCTGTTTTGTCCGTACAGATAATGCTGGCAGAACCGAGAGCTTCCACGGCAGGTAGTCTACGAATGATCGCATGCTGTTTGGCCATCTTGTTCGTTCCAAGTGACAATACAATGGTCACAATGGAGGATAGCGCCTCAGGAATGGCAGCAACTGCAACAGCTACGGCAAACATCAGTGCATTCACGATGGATGGTCCGATATTCTCCGTACCTTCGGTCAACCATACACGACCCGCTTCAATGGCAAAGATGAGAATCGATAAGCCAAGGATGAAAAAGCCCAGTTTTTTGCTGAATGATTCCAATTTTCGCTGTAGTGGCGTGTTCTTGGCTTCGGCATTTTCAATCAATTCGGCAATTTTGCCGATTTCGGTTTTGAGTGCCGTACCCGTAATGACGAGCATGCCACGCCCATATACGACCAGTGAGCCACTGAAAGCCATATTGCGACGATCTCCAATAGGAGCCTCATCCGGGATGGTATCGGCGTGTTTCTCCGCAGCTTCGGATTCTCCGGTCAGCATGCCTTCGTTGATTTTCAGACTTCCTGATTCAAGGATACGCCCGTCTGCCGGGACATAATCACCTGCATCCAGCATAACAATATCCCCGGGAACGAGTTCCCTCGCTGGAATAGTTTTTTTCTGCCCGTCACGAATGACTTTGGCTTCGGGTGCAGACATTTGTTTCAGCGCGTCAAGCGAACTCTCGGCTTTTTTGGTCTGCACTACACTGATCACCGCGTTGAGCAAAATAACCAGGAATATGATCAATGATTCAATCAGGTGTCCAAGTACAACCTGTACCGCGGCTGCAATCAGCAGCACGATGACCATCGGATCTTTGAAATTTTCGAGGAACAGTTTCCAGACAGGCGTTGCATCTTTGCCTTTTAACTCGTTATATCCTTCGGTTTCAAGTCTCTTCGCAGCTTCGGAGGTCGTGAGTCCCTTGGAGGAACTCTGCACATCCTGAAGGGTTTCCTCTGCACTGTGTCTGTAATGTTGCAATTGACCAGCTCCTTGAATATTAGATTTCTCTCTGTGTATTACCCTTACGGGTAAAATCTAGAATCGTTTCATTTCCATATTTTTTATGTACACAGTATTTTTCAGAATGAGCCGAGATATGCTTCTTTTCCAATGTTATTATTTCCAGTGATGCACAGACATAACAGACATCACTGGAATGGAGCTTAGAACTGGATATAACAATGGGAAAAGTTTAGATCAGACGATAGCCTGGAGGCAGGTTTCCTGTACGCTGGATTCGGCGAACCTGAGCTGCTGTTAATCGCTGATTTGTAGCGATTAATGACTCCACGTCACCTCTTCTGAGGATATCATCCAGTTCGCGAATGCTGCGATTTCCCCGCAATATATAGAAATTATCACGAAAGCGTGACCGATCAAACAGCACAAGCGTGGCATTCGGATTCGTCGAGAAGAATCGCAGGCTCTCAATCCCGGTTAGGACAGCATCGACATCAGCAATACCCAAGTTACCACGGTATACTCTTCGTAATCCTCTGAAATTCTCTTGACTATACACAGCCAGACGTGGATACGTCCGCGAGATCGAAACAGGTTTATTCAAAGTACATTCCCCCTTTGCTTTTAGACCACCTGGCTGATAAATGCAGATTGGTCTATTGGATAGCATATGTTGGGAGGAAGGGTATGGATTGGATGATAGTCTCAGAGAACGATATATAGATGTTGGATCAGAAACTGTGTGCACCATCACACTCGCTCCTATCGGGGTCTGTTAGGCTATTTCATAACGAAGCGTGTTTAATCTATGTTTGGAGGGGAATCCATATGTTTTGTTATCAATGCGAACAGACGCCGAGTGGCGGGTGTACCGTAGTTGGGGTATGCGGTAAAAATGAAACGATCGCAAGTTTGCAGGATACAATGATCTTTGCGTTAAAGGGCATCGCTGCTTATGCGACACACGCACGCCAGTTGGGATATTCTGATCCTGAGGTGGATCGGATTACACATGAGGCATTATATATGACATTAACGAACTCGAATTTTAATGTACAAGAACATTTGGATATGGCCATGAAGGTCGGAAATGCAGCCATCCGTATTATGGACGTGCTGGATCGTGCGCACACGGACCGCTTTGGTGTACCGCAACCGATTACGGTTAGCCAGAACCAGATCGAAGGACAGTGCATCGTGGTGACAGGGCATAATCTGTATGCATTGGAGGAGTTACTGCGTCAAACCGAAGGGAAAGGTATTAACATCTATACTCACTCGGAGATGCTGCCTGCGCACGGTTATCCGGCGCTGAAGAAATATGCCCATCTCAAGGGTAATATCGGTAAAGCATGGTACGATCAGCGCAGACTGTTCGAACAATTCCCGGGTGCTATTCTCGCAACGACGAACTGTGTTATGCCGATCAAAGGCACATATGCAGATCGCTTTTTCTCATACGAAGTGGCGGGTCTGGAGGGCGTTGCCAAAATTACAGAGGATGACTTCTCACCTCTGATTGAACGTGCATTGTCACTGCCTGCGGCTAATGTACAGTCCGAGCAAGTCTTAACGACAGGATATCATCATGAGACCGTGATTGGACTTGCGCCTGAGATTATTCAGGCGGTGAAAGACGGTCATATCCGTCGATTCTTCGTTATTGCAGGCTGTGATGCACCAGGCAAAGGTGGCAACTACTATCGTGAATTGGCTACATCGTTGCCGAATGACACCGTTATTCTGACGACATCCTGTGGTAAGTTCCGCTTCAACGATGTGGATTATGGTACGGTTGGAGACACCGGCATACCGCGTTATATCGACCTGGGTCAATGCAATAATTCCGGTTCCACGGTGAAGATTGCCATGGCTTTGGCGGATGCTTTTGGCTGTACCGTGAATGAATTACCTGTCAGTATCGTACTGTCATGGTTTGAGCAAAAAGCAGTTGCGATCCTGCTCGGCCTGTTCAGCCTCGGCATTCAGGACATTCGGATTGGACCGAAACCACCTGAGTTCATATCGGAAGGTGTCTTGGATGTGCTCGTGGATATGTTTGGTCTGAAGTTAATTACAACGGCAGAAGAAGATATGAACGCGATGTTGGCACTGTCATAAGGGGAAAAGGATACAGTAAAGTATATAGGGAGTCGTGCGTAGCACGACTTCTTTGCTATGAGGATACAACATGGAGCGTATTATTGCACATGATAAGTTCTTCAGTTAGGATGAGATCAACAGCGGTATACATCACTAGTACATTGTAAAACGAAATCAATCCCTCCGTAAGGCGGTCATCCCATATGAATAAACAGGACAAGCGCAGAAATCGATACATGTTGGAGAAAGGACCTCTGGCATCCAGAGGTTATGATTGGTGGTGGCACTCTTTTACAGGCAAGAATGAACAGACAGGGGAAGAAAAATCATTTTTTATTGAGTATTTTATTATTAACCCTGCGTTGGGTGGAGAACACCCCGTATTTGGACAGCTGCCGGGCACAACGAACAAGCCTTCGTATGTCATGATCAAGGCGGGGCATTGGGGCGAAAATGCGAAACAAATCCACCGATTCTATGGTATCGATCATATGAAGATGCGTTCGGACCAGCTTGATTTGGTTGTAGGAGATTGTACGTTATCCGAAACAAGCATGAAGGGCTCGGTAGCTCTATCGAAGGAAGAATGTGAGAAGCACCCGGAGTATATGAGCGATAGTGGGCAGATGAGCTGGGATCTTAAGATCGACAAGCAGGTTGCATTCCATGTTGGATATGGTGCCGCGAGTATGTTTCGGGCGATGAATGCCTTTGAGATGTTCTGGCACGCGGAAGGAATGAAGACGGAATATGAGGGAACCGTCATACTGGATGGTGTGACCTATACTATTTCCCCTAAAACTTCATATGGATATGCGGATAAAAACTGGGGTGGGGATTTTACAAGCCCTTGGGTCTGGCTCAGTAGCTGTAATCTGATAAGCAAGATCAGTGGCAGACGGCTGGAAAACTCCGTTTTTGATGTAGGAGGAGGTAAACCCAAAGTGTTTGGCGTTCCATTGGATCGCAAGCTGTTGATTGATTTTTATTATGAGGGTCAGAGCTATGAGTTCAATTTCTCCAAATTCTGGACGTTTACCCGCACAAAGTTCGACTGCCATGAAACCGATGATGAGATTGTCTGGAACGTGTCCTCGCAAAATAGCGGATACGCCATTGAGATTGATATTTCATGTCTGAAGAACGAGATGCTGCTGGTGAATTACGAAGCTCCGAACGGGAAGAAACTTCACAATCGGCTGTGGAATGGTGGAACCGGGCGGGGAGAGATCAAATTGTATAAAAAGCAGCAGGGCAGGGTGATACTTATCGATCATCTGATGACCGCGAATGTCGGCTGTGAATACGGCGAGTATGACTTATAAATAAAGATGGAGAAGAGCCTACATACGAGTAGGCTTTTTTGCTTTTTCAACCTTAGTAGGTCAATGTACCTTGTATAAATGAACATGAAATGAAAGGAAAATTAGTTTTATTATCCTATTGAAGTTTTTTCGTGGAAATGTCTATATAGATAGAGGCATATTAGAACGTATCACATCACAAAACACGGGTTTACCGTAACATGAGGAGATTGTACATCATGCATGACACACAGATTGAAGATTGGTTGAAACTCGCAGGTGGCAAGGAGAACATCAAGCTCGTAGAACACGATAAGGGTACAACGACGTTGGTACTGAAGGACAGTACCCAATTGAACATGTCGGTTCTTGCCTCAACAGAGTTTGTGGCAGATATTCGGGTAACAGGTGAGCAGTGTCATCTGGCAATAAGAGATGAATCTTCCCTGATCTACAATGCGCTACAGAGTACGGGCATGTGGGAAACTGAAGGAACAACATTGCAGGAAGCAGGACACGCGAAGAAGAACAGATTCTCGATCTTACATTTTGTATCCGATGTGTTTAGGCCCCTGATGCCTGCGTTTTTCGGAGCCGCCGTTATTAAGATTTTACTCGCTATAATTACGTTAATGGAAACGTACGGTTCAGCGGATTCTTCTGCACTGATGGACAGCCAGACCTTTACGATATTCAGGATTATTGGAGATAGTGTGATTTATCTACTTCCTGTATTGGTAGCAATAAGCACAGCGTATCGGTTGAAGAGCAATATCTATGTTGCAGCATCTATTGGTGGACTGATGTTCCATCCGGAGATGACCATGATGATGTCAGGTGAACAAGACGTCCATTTACTGGGCTTGCCACTTGTGTCCCAGCCGGCTTTTTACACTACTGCCATCTGGGTCATTCTAACGATCTGTGCAGCCTCCTATCTGGAAAAAGCCGTTCAACGAATAAGTCCAAAATTCTCCAAAGGGATGGTTGCACCATTCCTGACGTTATTGATTCTTGTCCCACTGGTCTTAATGATCCTCGGTCCAGTCGGCACCTGGATCGATGAATATCTGCCAGAGGCATTGGATTCACTGTTAGCTAACGCTCCAGTGGTGACGATAATGTTATTGGGAGCGGTCTTCTCGCTGATGTTAGTTATGGGATTACACTACTGGGTACTTGCCATCATCATTAATGAAATGGTTATGGATGGTGGTTCCATGGTGATTGCGGCTATGATGGTGGCGATTGTTGGACAAGCAGGGGCCTCGCTTGCAAACGGACTGCGCTCGAAAGAGCCAGCATCCAGAAGACTGGCTTTCTGGGCTACTGGAACAGCACTCCTGGGAGTGGTAGAGCCTGCACTGTACGCGGTCAACATAAGAAAAAGCTACTCTTTCTACGCGGCATTGCTGGGTGGAGCTGCGGGTGGACTGTATTTCGGGTTGTTATCTGTCAAGGCATTTGCTATCGTTGGAAATCCGAGCTTGGTCAGCCTCCCGCTCTTCATCGAAGAGGGTAGCCTGAATCTGTTACACACCTGCATTGGTGTGGTTATAGCTTTCGTGGTCTCAGGTGGGCTGACGTATTGGATGGCAGGAAAAGGACAGAAATTGGGACAGGCATCACCGAAAGCTAGCATGGAGTAATACGTAGAACGTACTATTGCAAAGTACTTATTAAAATTTGTAAGAAAGAGCCTGTGCCTGATGGTACGGGCTTTTTTGTTGTGTTTTATCTGAATAATACAAGTATGAAATGCTCAGTAGCTGTCCACCATTTTTATTCAAGCCATAGCTTGTTGGTTATGGAGTTGTCATGTATTTTGATATAGTGGAACGTATAAATCGGGATGATGAATCCCTTTGAAAGGATAACGATATGTCTGACAACATGGAATGGATCGCTCAGTGGAAGTCGACGAAGGCATTAACCAATGCATGGATAACGAAAGGCGAGCTGCACCACTTTTTCAGTCACACCTTGATATTTATTATTGATGGAAAAGCGGTCTGGAATATAAATGGACACCGAGTTCACGTCTCCTTTGGAGAATTAATTGCGCTCGAAGAGAACTCCGTAATGGAGGTCATTGAAGGTGGCAATCTGGATCTGGCAGGCTGGCAAGTTCAGTTCGATACATATTCGGTGCTGCATGAGCGACGGGAAGCTGAGAAGTTCGAATGGCGTTTACCGTCAGGAGAGGCGTATCAAAAGGTGCAACTGTCTGGTGGAAGTCTGGCAAGCATCATTCAGCATTGGAGTGAAGAGGATACACAGGATCAGAGTGCAGGATGGGTTGGGAATCAGCATTTGTTATATGAATTGTTAAGAAATCTGTATCGGAAACAGCCGGATAACGAGTTGAAGCCAGAACACGGTATACTTCGCTCCATTGACTACATGCAGCAGCATTATGATCAGGTGATTACACGTACACAGTTAGCTCAGATCGCTGGTATTAGTCCATGGCATTATTCCCGCAAATTTAGTGAACGATATGGTAAGCCACCTCTGGATTATCTGGCCCACTACCGGATCTATCGCGCGCAGGAAGAACTGTTATTAACTACAGCAACCTCTCAAGATATTGCCAAAAAGTCTGGATTTGAGGATGCTCATTATTTTAGCCGGCGCTTCAAACAACTAACTGGCGTATCACCTAAGCAATATAGACAGACGATGATACAGCGAAAAATCGTATCACTGTCTCCCATCTGCGGCGAAATGATGATTCATCTCGGAGTTATCCCCCATGCCGTAGTGGTCACTCCAATCCTGCTGTCCCCACATCATCGGGAACAATTTATAGCGCATGGAGTGCAGATGCTGGAGGTTACACAGTATGAGATGGAGATAGAACTTGTTCGACAAGTTCAACCGGAGATGTTGATAGGTAACGTATTGACGGAAGAGGTCAAAAGGGAGCTGCGCACAATTGCACCGGTTCTAACCGGACTTCATCAAGATGTGCAACCAATGCTCGATCAATTGGCAGCCTGGTTTCTCAAAGAAGAAGAGGCTCATAGACTGCATCAGCAGATGAAAAACGAAGTCAGTGTAGCTAAGCAACAGTTACAACCTATCATTCAATCCGCATCCACAGTCATGCTGCTGAGGGTAGAAGCGTTTGGTTATCGATATCTGGGGGGGCGTTCACACGGGGTATCCCAATTGTTATATGAACAGCTTGGATTAGCACTGCCGCAAGTACTGCAATCAGGTGCAGCCTGGTTTAACCCTTGTTCGCTTGACCTGCTGGCACAAGCCAATCCTGATTATCTTTTTGTGGAGAAGCGGATCATGCAGCACTTCAGTGCTGAAGAGAATATGAGGAAACTATGGGAGAGTCCGCAATGGAACGAGTTGAAGGCTGTAAAAAATAATCGGGTATTTTACGTAGATACCCATCTGTGGGTAGACGGTCATGGAATTACGGGACATACCCTGATCCTAAATCAGATCATTCGTAATCTTACAGAACCTCTTCATGAGAGAGCACAATAATCCAACTGAATACGCACGATATGCTATGGATGCAATACTTCTTATTTGATACTATTTGATAATAATTATCATTATCAATATATATAAGGGGCGAAGTATATCATGTTACGAAGATTTAAAGGGTTGGGCATTATGCTGTTGGTGATCAGTATTATGCTGGCGGCATGTTCCAGTGGAACCAATGAAGAGAATACTGCAGCTGGAACATCAAGTGCCCAGACTGAAGGAGAAGCAAGTACAACCGAAGAAGCAGCGAATGAAAGTGGGACTAAGGTGGTGCAGGATCAGTTTGGAGAAGTAACGATTCCGACCCATCCTCAGAATCTGGTTGTGTTCGATTCGATCTATGCCGAGTATCTGATCGAGATGGGTGTCACACCCCAAATTGTCTTGTTAACTCCAGAAGTGGAAGCAGAATACCGCCCTGATTATTTGAAAGAACACGGCGTTCAGATCATTGAGGTTGAGCAATATCAATATAACTATGAGCAGTTGCTTGCCTTATCACCGGATATGATCCTTACCGCTGGCGAAGGTATGGAGCAGGGCGTATATGATGAGCTGTCCAAAATCGCTCCAACGGTGGCTCTGGATGCCAACAGTGAAATGAAGCGTGCTATGCCGAAGCTGGGTGCCATATTTGACAAGACCGAAGAATCTGCCAAAGTACTGGCTGAATTCGACGAGAAAGCTTCACAAGCGAAAGAGAAAATTGCGGCAGCCCTTGGAGACAAGACCGTATTGGTTCTTCGGGTAGAGCACAATCGTTACCGTTTCATGGGTCCCAAAGGAGGAAGTAGCAGTGTTTTCTTCTATGATATCCTGGGCTTGAATAGCCCTGAAGCGATCAAAGACTCTACAGATTGGTTTAGCCAGTTTTCCCTGGAATTCTTGCCTGAGATGAATCCGGATTATATTTTCCTGGAAGACAGAACCCTCGTAGGCTATGACACGAAGAAATCTATGGAAGATCTGAAAGCAAGCCAGGTGTGGGCGAATCTGAAGGCTGTGAAGAATGATCATGTCTTCCCGTTGAAGACAAGCCAATTCGTATCGGGTGTGGGTCCGATTGGTTCTGTAAAATTGATGGACTACGTTGTTGAAAAGTTGGTGCCTTAAATGACGACGGAGACACAATTGGAGATCTACGATATTACCATCGTTGGTGGTGGGCCTGCTGGCATGTATGCCTCATTCTATAGTGGTATGAGAGCGATGCGTACCAAGATCATCGAAGCCAAACAGGAACTGGGCGGATTCATGCGTACGTACCCGGAGAAGCTGATTTGGGATGTGGGCGGGATTGATCCGATTCGCTGTGAGAAACTGATCGAGTCGCTGGAGAGACAGGCGAGAACGTTCGATCCGACGATTGTGTTTGGGCAGGAAATAGCCGAGCTTGAACGACGTGAGGATGGTGTATTTGTACTCATTTCCAAAACAGGCGAGCGTCACTACACACGTACCATCCTGTTATGTGCGGGCAGAGGCATGACTCAGGTGCAAAAACTGGATGTCGAGGGTGCCAATCGATATGAGCTGACGAATCTGCACTATACCGTAACTGATCTATCCCGATTTGCCGGGAAGCGTGTTCTGATCTCGGGCGGCGGCGATTCCGCAGTTGACTGGGCGAATGAAATGGGCAAAATAGCACGTGAAGTTACGGTGGCACACAGACGTCATGAATTCACCGGACATGAGTCGCCGGTTGCCCAGATGAAAGCTCAAGCGAACGTCATGACGCCATATAGCATCTCACGTTTATACGGTACAGGTGACCAAATCGAGCGTGTCGAGCTGGCCCATGTGGAAACCGGTGAGATCACACTTGTTGAAGTGGATGAAGTTGTCGTAAGCCATGGGTATGACCGTGATTTCGGCAATCTCGTGCAATGGGGACTGGCGCGGGAAGATTACGGCGTGTCCGTTGATCAGCGAATGCGCACCAACATTCCAGGCATATTCGGAGCAGGTGATTTCATCACCTATGGAAGCAAAGTCAGGTTGATCGCAGGTGCTTTTAACGATGCGGTGCTCGCAGTCAACAGTGCCAAGACGTATCTGGAACCGGCTGCTTCCGATATGGCAGGTGTATCCTCTCACAACGCCCGGTTCTATGAAAAAAACAAAGCGCTCTCCAATATGTAGATAGGTTTATACGGATGGAAAGCAATCTGAAGAAGCCCGAACAACGTCGAGATTTTCTCGAAATTGCGTCGGGCTTTTTTTATAGAATGGTGCAGTAAGGAACTGAAATACAAGTTGAAGAAATGATATAATCATAACAAAGAAATATGAAAGATCACTATGGGAGGTAGCAGATGAAAAAAATAAACAAATTTATATCTTCTCCTCTTGAGTTTGAGGTCTTGGAGCATGATCAGGTGATTGCCAAAGTGAAATTGGATTATAGCAAACAAACGGTTGATGTATGGCAAGATAAAAGTGTATCTCCTGTTTTTCTCCCTTTTCCAAGCAAGTCCAAGGTAACCGTAGGAGATGTACTGGATTACTTCGAATCCAGATGTTTCCCTCGCACCAGACACCATGCCGATAAAATATTGCAATCATTGGGTCTGAATGATTATGTAGCTTCGGAGATCGTAAAACAAACCCATGGTGTGTTATATGATGATTATGTCTGGATTCGATTTTCTAATGAGGAGTTGTCTTGTGCTGATGTCCATCCCCGTTTTGCAGGTGAGCAAGGATTCTCGTAAGACTTTTGTCAGTAGCAGCAAGGGAGACCAATTAAAATGGAAAATTGAGAATAAGTGGGGAAAAGCTAATAAATTTGGTTATGAGGGACTGGCGGAGTGGGTAGCTTTCGAGCTAATTAGTCGATCCAACATTCCATCAGGACTTATAGTTCCTTATACACAGTGTGTTCTGATTGAGGAAAACGTTGAGTATCCGGGTTGTTATTCTGAAGATTTTCTGCAGCCGGGAGAGAGTATCATTACTTTGCATCGCATTTTGGAGAGTTATGGTGTCAAATTTGATGATTTACAGCAAGGACAGAGCACACGAGATTCCGTGCTTTTAGTTGTTGATTTTCTCAAGGATGTATTGAAATTAGATACGCTAGAGTACTTCTCAATCATGTTACCACTGGACGCTATTCTGCTAAATGAAGACCGACATTTGAATAATATCGCTTTTATACATGGTACTGATGGATACAGACTCTGTCCACTTTTTGATCACGGTCTAAGCCTTTTGTCAGATACAACAGACTATCCGTTAAGCATGCCAACAAGTATTGCATTACGTAAAATTAAGGCAAAGCCATTTAGCAGTGATTTTTCAAAACAAGCACGTGCGCTGGAAACAAATCTTCAATTCGATCGATCTTCAGTTATACAATTCATTGAACAACATGATCAAGATCTGGGGAGAGTTGCTCAGATTTTAAGATCCCAAATTCGAAAGTATGAACACTTATTTATGTAACTAGATATAGTATTTCGGCAACAACGACATATTTCAAACCAAATGAAAACAGCGCCCACTTGAATCATTCTGGTGGGCGCTGTTTGTGTAATCCTTTTTGGGAAGCTAGACTCGCTCTAATTCAGCTCAGTCTGTCCACTTGCGAGTCGATCTGCGATCTCTTCTGCCTGCAGAATGGAGGTATAGGGATCAGCGGTGAAATATTTATGGATATCCAGTTTGAAGATATGGTTGTTCTGCACCGCAGGCAGATTGTCCCAGACGTTAGGCAACAGGGAGTGATCCTCGGTGCCCTCTGTAACCATCATCAGCAGGTAATCACCCACGTACTCTCCGAATACCTCCGCGCTAGCTTCCAGGTTTTCTTTGCCTTGGTCCAGAAGATCTGACTTCACCTTGGGTGCTGGAGTCAGTCCTAGCAATTCATAGGCTGCTCTCCCGCCACGATTGGCGCTGTTGCCGATAATGGCTGGATGTTTCAAAAAGTTAAAATCGGCAACGGTAAAGGTCGCGCCGTCCGGAATCACATCTTTGATTTTGGCTTGAGCAGCTGTGATCCGTTGTTTAAATGATTCGTTCCACGCTATGGCCTCTTCAGGTCGATTCAGAATCTCGCCCATGGCGGTCACTTCGGCTTCCATGGAATCATACTGATCTGGTACGAATACGACAGTCGGAGCGATTTTGGAATAGGTCTGAAATTTCTCCTGGTCCCATGTGATAATCAGGTCCGGTTCCAGCTCTACCATTTTCTCAAGCGAAACCTCACTGTGGTTACCCAAATCTGCGCTATCCGTAAGCTTGTCACGCAGGAACATTCCGTAATCCAGCAGGCTACCCGGCACACCAACGGGTGTTACGCCGACAGCCAGAACATGTCCTATATTCCAGTCAACGACAACCCGCTCCGGGTTAAGCGGTACGGTGACGTTTCCCATCATCGTTGAGAGTGTTCTTGTCTGTGGTGCGGCGTTTTTTGTTTCTGTCGTGACTGATTCCACCGTCTCTTTTTGGGTACAACCACTAATGAATACAGCCATGATCAGCAAAACCGGCAGGGCCATTCGATACCAAGCTTTCTTGAACAACATGACGAACCCTCTTTCTAATTGATAATGATTTTCATTTATATAACTCTAGAGGGAAACTTGCAATTGCACAATAACCGATTCGGAAGCGGCAGCATAACCATTTCAGAACAGATCGACAGGTTGAACTGAGAATGGTTATCATATATGATGAGGCAAAGCTTTGGATGTAGTAACGAGGAAACACAAAGAAAGGTCCATGACGATGAACATAGAAGAATACGGGGCATTATGGGAGCATGTAACAATCCGATTACTGGATATTCGAATCATTACCGTTAACATCAGTGAAGATCCTAATACGTGGACGCTTCCCTCGAATGCTTTTTTATTAATAACGGATGGCAAGGGGAAGATCTGGCTCGGTCAGGCGATGCATCATATTAAAGGAGCTTATATTCTGCACGCATCCAAAGGAATGCGTCTGGATTGTGTGGCTAAGAAACCAATGGAGATACAGGTGTTGTCGTATTCGTCACCAGAGTCAGAGAAGCCAAATGCTGAAAGATCCCAAACATATACTGGGGCGGAGTCTTTGCAAGTCAGTTTTGGTTTTGAACCAACGTATCCATTGCCATTAATTGAAATCATGCAGTTGATATACAGACAGTGGAATGAACTACAGTCAGCAGGACGGATTCAAACCAAAGCGTTGTTCTACCAATGGCTCGCCGAGATGCTGAAACAAATGCAAGAGCAGAGGAAGAACCGTACGAAGCTGGACCGTGTAGATCAGGCAGTGCGTTATCTGAACCGACACTACGCGGAACCACTCAAGATGGAACAGGTAGCTGAAATGCTGGAATGCAGTCCGAGGTATCTGAACCAATTGTTTCAGCTGCAATTGAACACGAGCCCCAGTCGGGTGCTGTCACAGATTCGGATGGAACAGGCGTTGAAACTACTGGTGAGTACGAAAGGGACCTTACAGGAAATAGCTGAGAGAGTAGGCTATGAGAACGGTTATACACTAAGTCGCTATTTCAAAAAACATTATGGGATTTCTCCTGAGTTTTATAGGAAGCGTCGGGAGAGCAGTATTCCAGATGTAGCTTCGGGATGGAGCGGACGAACGGTATCCATAGTTGAAGCCGACCAGACTCGACAAGAACAGGAGATTATAGATTTGAAAGGAGTCCAAGTGAGGAATTCCTCGGCGGCCGCGTTGCCAAGAGCCAGAACTCGAATGCTTGCCACAAGCATGGGAGAAGTTACGATACCGAACCAGCCTGGCCGTGTTGTCGTCGACTGGAATTTGGGAGAAGTGCTGGCATTGGGGGTAACACCTCTTGGAGCGCCACATTCACTAATTGAAAGCAACCAAATGCTGGAGCCGTATATCTATGACCAAGTAGAGGATATCGGGAATCATAATTTTATCTCGCTCGAAAAAGTACTTGAACTGGAGCCGGATCTGATCATCACCTGGAATCCTGCCGCCTACGCTTCCTATGCCCGAATTGCACCTACGGTGGTCTATGGAGGGAGTGGTAATGGCTCTGTCGCGGAGGAGATTCGAGAGATGGGACGAATTCTGAATCGCCGGATAGAAGCCGAAACATGGATTAAGGAATACGTGCGGAGAGTACATACTTTGCAGCAAACGATCACGGGCAAGGTCTCCGCAGAGAAGACATTTACCGTCATCGATCCGAATTGGGGAGAACATATTACCCTTGTGGGAAATACGGGAACTCGTGGGGGGAAGGCAGCCTATGGCTTACTGAACTTGAAGCCAGCAGGCAAGGTTCGTCAGGAACTGTTGGAGCCGGGCCTGGAGTACCTAGATATTGCGCGGAGTGCGGTTGGTGGGTACGTGGAGGACTACCTGTTGGTGTTGGATAATGGTCCAAGAGATGGCCTTGACCAAGCTTCAGGGAAACCATGGCAGAAATCCATCGAGACAGATCACTGCCAGATTATTAACCTTGATTGGAATAGATATTTTCTGTCCGACCCGTTGTCTGCGGTGCTGCAAGCCGAGGAAATGGCAGAGCGGATTATGGCACGTTGAGATGGAATACAGTATGAGAGTGAAAACAACAGATTGGTTTAGATTTGTGGATTAACTTTGACATAACAGACAAAAGGAGGCACACATTATCGGTTATCCCACAAAAACCTGTCCATTTGCTGATTGAAAGAGCTTTCATTGCATTCGTATACTATGAATGTGAACAAGATTGGATGCCGCATCATGAGGCACTCATCGCAAAATGAAAGGATGATCAGAATGGGCAGATTAACTGGAAAAGTTGCAATTATAACTGGAGCCGCAAGTGGCATGGGGTTGGCAGGTATTCAATTATTTGCAAAAGAAGGAGCCAAGGTAGTAGCTACCGATGTGGCAGTCGAAGCTTTGGAGGAACAGGTTAAACAGATCGTAGCCGATGGCGGAGAAGCCATTGCGTTGAAGCTGGATGTATCCAGCCCAGAATCTTGGAACGCTGTTGTGGAAGAAACCGTATCGAAATACGGCAAAGTAGATATTCTGGTCAACAATGCTGGAATCCATATGGCCAAAGGCATTTTGGAAGCTGAGTTAGAGGATTGGGACAAGGTTATGTCCATTAATGGAACAGGTGTATGGCTCGGCATGAAGGCAGTCATTCCTTATATGCAGAAGAATGGACAAGGTTCCATCGTTAATACCTCTTCCATTGCAGCAATCATTGGTGGAATTGCGGATGCCCAGGGCGCGGCTTATAGTGCTTCCAAGGGATCTGTACGTTCATTGACCAAACACGGGGCACAATGGTTCGCCAAAGATAATATCCGTGTGAACTCCGTACATCCGGGTGCTGTGTTTACGGGTATGGTGGAGAAAGCAGGCATCAAATCCCAGGTGGAGATGGGGGAGCATTACAAAAATCTTGCACCACTGCCTCCACATGCTGGTGAATCTATGGATATTGCTTACGCCTACCTGTTTTTGGCATCTGATGAATCCAAATTCATTACAGGTGTTGAGTTGCCTGTAGATGGTGGCTGGATCAGCAACTAACTACAATGAATGTTCCAAGATAATAAAGAGGTACTGTATTCTCAAGCTTCAGGGGAGACAGTACCTCTTTTTAAGAGCAGATACCACTACAGAGTTGTAGCGTAACTTTATTTTGATGGACTCGTTGCAGAATGGAGATTAGACCGATAAATCTCTTTGGAGCGGTTCATGCGTGTGAATTCCAACAGTTGTTCCGCCATATAGGATGCACTGTATTTGAAGTTGCTTTGCACCCAACCCGTAACTAAACCGAGAACGGCATTAGCCTGATAACAGGCGAGAAGTTCCTTATCCAACCGTGGATCAGGCGACAGATCGGTTACATCCTCCAGATACAAGTTCTTAAGTGTTATATAAAGTGTATCCCTGAAATCCGATAGCACGTTAGAATGAACCAGTAATGTATAGAAGGAGGCATGAGCCAGCACATGGTCGAAAATTTGAATTGCTGAGGCGTTAAGGTCCTTCATATCGAAATCTCGGAAATGCTGATACGGTGCTCGATAAGCTGATTTGAGATCGTCAATGACATCATCTAACAATTCATTAAACAGATCTTCCTTGTATACATAATGCTTGTAAAATGTGCTGCGGTTCAGATCGGCGGATTTGACAATATCGGTGATGGTTATGCTGGCCAATGGTTTACGGGACATCCATTCCAGAAGGGCTGTCTTCAGAGCCAGTTTGGATTTATGTACTCTTCGATCAGTGTCAGATACGGATGGAGACTTAAGCATATATACACAACCTCCCTTACTTATCAATGATACAGTGCACAAGCTGCAGATTACTCGTACTGCAATACAAAAATGTGAATATATGGTGACTTTGGTGTCTTAAACTGTCCGTAACGCTGTGTTCTCCCTTATAATAAACCAAAACGGACGAGGAGATGGACTCCAGGTGAAAAAACAAATGTGGATCATTGCAAGTGTTGCAGTTGTAATTGTGATCGGAACCTACCTGTTTGCAAGCAATGCGGGCAAGGATGAGCCAGGTACAGCCAGTGCGCCCAACATCAGAAAGTTGGTGGAAGATATCAGCACAGGCAAAGAGACACCGGAATCTGCCTCCATTAATGCCAAAGAGTTAATTGTCACTGATCAAGATAAAAAGACCACTACATACGATTTGCCTGAAAATGAATTTTTCCTTTCCATTGCGCCCTATGTGGACCAGACCCATCCCTGCGCAATTCATAGCTTGACCGGTTGTCAGGGGGAAATGAGCAATAAGGAATTTAGCGTTACCATTCACGATTCTCAAGGCAACACTTTTATGAAAGATGAAGTGATTAAGTCTGGTACGAACGGATTTATGGATTTTTGGGTGCCTAGAGACAGAACCTATCTGATTCGTATTGTTCGAGATGGAAAGGTTGCAGAAACGCAATTGTCCACATACGAAAATGATAATACATGCATCACTACGATGCAGTTGAGTTAATACAAACAGGCAAGCAATGGGAGGGAAGGATAGCATTGGAGCTATGCCTCTCCTTTTTTATTTCATAAAAGAATTGGAATAAGGTACTTTGCATTGACAAAAATCCATTCCTACGGCATAATCCAATAGTGATAATGATAATTGTTATCATATAAATACATATAAACAGGGGAGATAAAGATATGAAAAAAGGGTTAAATGGACTGTTGATTATGCTGGCCTTTGTGCTGGTTTTGGCGGGTTGTGGTAAAACCACGACTACAACAGATACAAGTCAAGGTACTGACTCGGGTAGTGCTCCGGCTGAAGAGACCGCAGGTCCAGTTACCGTGAAGCATAAACGTGGAGAGCTTAAGCTGGACAAGCCAGCAGAGCGTGTTGTTACACTGGAATGGACATATACGGAAGATGTCGTTGCCTTGGGTGTTCAACCCGTAGGTAACGCAGATAACGCTAACTATAAAGTGTGGGTAACATCCGAAGCAGCACTGGATGACAGTGTAACGGATATCGGAACACGCAGTGAACCGAATCTGGAAGCTATTGCTGCATTGAAGCCAGATCTCATCATTGCTAATGCAGACAATAATACGGCAGTCTACGATCAGCTTAACGCGATTGCTCCAACGATTGAATATGATCCGTATGATGGTAATGGCTATGATTATGACAAGATGACAGAGATCTTTACTAACATTGCAACGGCTCTGGGTAAAGAAGACAAAGCAAAAGAAGTTCTTAGTGATCTCGATCAGCACTATGTAGAAGCCAAAGAAAAACTGGCTGCTGCGGGGAAAGAAAACTTCAATTTTGCATTGACACAAGCGTTCACATATCAAAATGCAGTCAGCCTGCGCATGTTTACCGATAACTCAGTCGTGATTGGTACATTGGATAAAATCGGACTGGTTAACGATTGGCAGCCGGACAAAGTTGAAAACTACGGCTTCTCCACAGTAGGCATTGAGTCTTTGACTGCTGTAAAGGACAGTAACTTCATTTACATCACCCAACCAGACGATGACGTTTTTGGCACAGCCATGAAAGATAACTCTGTATGGAATGGACTGAACTTCGTGAAGGACAAACGCACCTATCAACTGGATAGCACAACATGGACATTTGGTGGACCGATCTCCTCCAAAGTATTGGTTGATGGCGTAGTAGAGGCGATTACCAAATGAGTTCGGTTCAAGGATCTAAGCCAGCTATGAATTGGCGCACAATAAGCATATATGGGGGCGGTCTAACCGCTCTCATCGTGCTTTTTTTTGTAAGTCTGTGTTATGGAGAAGCATCCATTCCTTTGCATGTCGTTTGGGACGCTCTTACAGGCAGACAGGATTCATTAGAGCACAATATGGTCTGGGACTTGCGTATGCCGCGTACAGTGATCGGTATTCTTGCGGGTGGCGCACTGGCTGTTGCGGGCGCTTTGCTGCAAACGATTACTCGTAATCCATTGGCTGCTTCAGATACGCTGGGCATTAATGCAGGAGCGTACTTTGTGGTGGTGCTGGGAGCTATCGCTTTTCCAGGCGTGTTAAGTCAGTCGCCTTTTCTTTTCGCAGCACTAGGTGGTTTGCTGGCAGCATTTGCAGCTTATTTCATGGGCGGCGGACGAACATCAAGCCCGGTTCGACTTGCGTTGTCCGGTATGATTGTATCGATGGTGCTTGGTTCATTTACGAGTGCATTACATATTTTTTTCTCCATGGAGACACAAGGGTTGTTCCTTTGGGGCTCCGGAACACTTGTCCAGAATGACTGGAGTGGTGTGTTTTATGCTTTGCCTTGGGTGGTTGGTATTACCCTTCTTGCGTTAATCCTGTCCAGACAGTGGGATATGCTGGAGCTGGATGAATCAACGGCTTCTTCGTTGGGGCAAAAGGTTGGATTGGCTCGTGCAGTAGGGTTAATTCTTGCTGTATTGCTGGCTGCTGTGATTGTAAGTGTAATCGGACCGATTGGCTTCGTGGGACTGGTCGCACCACATCTGGTTCGATTGAGTGGTGTACGTTCTAACCGATTACTTTTACCCGGTGTGTTCATATGGGGCGCAGCGCTCCTGGTTGGAGCAGATGTCCTCGCTAAGATGGTGCATAACTCCAGCATGGAACTACCAACGGGTGCCGTTATGGCGATCATTGGTGCACCGTGGCTCATCTGGCTTGTTCTTACACGCATGAAAGCCGCGAACGGATCAGGCATGTCTACTTCAATGAGTACAGGAGGAGCTGCGCGTCGTTTTGCATTTGGCCCGATGGTTGTATTATTCTCAGTCATTACCATCGCGCTTATCTTGCTCAGTACAATGTTTGGCGGCATGCGAATTCCATTGGCTGATCTGTTGCCGAGCCTATTCCAGTCGGATGGACTGTTCTCCGCGTTGGTTCAGCTTCGGATTCCGCGTACACTTGTTGCCGCAGGTGCGGGGGCAGCACTGGCAATTAGCGGTGTGCTTATTCAGATGGCGGTACGTAACCCGCTGGCGGATGCTTCAATTGTTGGTGTGTCCTCAGGTGCAGGGCTTGGAGCGATGATGGTCATCATCTTATGGCCGGGTCTTCCAATGTACTTGCTGCCGATTGCAGCCATCGTCGGTGCAGCCATTGCCGCAGTAGTTGTGTTCTCCCTCGCTTGGAAGAAAGGGCTAAACCCTTCGGCGGTTGTATTGTTAGGGATCGCGATGTCTGCCATTGCTGGAGCAGGTATTCAGATTTTGATTGTCCGTGGTGCCGTCTACGGTAGCAGCGGGTATATCTGGCTGACAGGAAGCACCTATGCTCGTACTTGGGAACAGGTGAAGGTTATCGGATTATTTTTAGTTATTTTGGTACCGGTGGCTTGGTGGCTGGCACGCAGATTCGAATTGCTGGTATTTGACGACAACAGTGCATCCGGGCTTGGTCTGGGTGTACGTCGTACACGATTATTAGCCATGACAGTGGGTGTATTACTTGCAGCAGGTGCGGTTGCTTGTGTAGGAACCGTTGGTTTTATCGGTCTGATTGCACCACATATGGTTCGGTTACTGACGGGGAATAAGTTAAGACGTTCGATGTTTTTATCCGCATTAGCTGGTGCAGTCATGCTGGTGCTCGCCGATACAATCGGCAGAACGGTCATGGCGCCGACAGAGATTCCATCAGGTATACTCATTGCGATCATTGGAACGCCGTACTTCCTGTATCTGATGTATCGTTCTAACTGGCGGAAGTCTGTATAAAATTTGTTGAAACAAGAAGCCTGCTCCCCGAGCAGGCTTTTTGCTGTCACGTGGTACCATTCATCTCACGATCTTGTTTAGCAATATCACCTAATGGATGTCTAATCCTCGGCAAATGAAAAAAAATCCCCTCAGGTCTACAGGGAATAGAGGATCACGTTATCTAACGTAAAGCTCTTACTCCTGCGTTTACCTTGAGGGGATTTTGAATTGAGCACATTCGAATCGTACTCCCGTTAGCTGGATTTCAGAATCCCGCTGTCATCGACTGAATGTACGGCTTGCTGTAACATTTCATTATCCTGAACGAGGGCGAATCGCACATAACCTTCGCCTGAAGGACCAAAGGCACTCCCTGGCGTTGCGATGACTCCTGCATATGTAACCAGATCCATGGCGAACTGCTCCGAGCTGTCGTAGTGGGCCGGAATTCGGCTCCAGATGAACATGGTCGCTTCAGGTTTGGCAATAGGCCAACCGAGATTGCTGAAGCCCTCACAGAGGATGTCTCTGCGCTGTTCATAGATCGCTCTGACCCGTTCAACCTCGGACTGATCTCCGGTAATGGCAGCAATTGCTGCTTTTTGGATCGGTAGAAACATACCGTAATCCATATTGGATTTTAGCTTTTTCAGCATGGAGACCATGGTTGCATTGCCCACACAGAAGCCGATTCGGGCTCCGGCCAGGCCATAGGTTTTGGATAAGGAATTGAATTCCACACCGACGTCCACGGCGCCAGGAAACGCAAGAAAACTTCCACATGACTTTCCGTCAAATACGAGTTCACTGTACGCATTATCGTGGAGCACGATAATATCATACTTCTTGGCAAAGGCAATCAAGTCAAGATAGAACTGATCCGGTGCCATTGCTGTTGTCGGATTGTTGGGATAGGAGACCAGCATGAATTTCGCTCGATGAGCGATATCTTCCGGAATATCCTGAAGCTGAATAACATATCCGTTTTCTTCTTTTTGCGGCATATAAAACAGCTCTGCTCCGGCCAATAAAGGCCCATCGGCGAAGACAGGATAGCAGGGATCAGGTACCAAAACGAGATCGCCTTCGTCTACGATGGAGAGGGAGATATGCGCCAGTCCCTCCTGTGAACCGAGTAAAGAACAGACCTGTGTCTTCGGGTCCAACTCGACCTGATAGCGCTGCTTGTACCATTCACTTGTAGCTTGCAGCAGCTCACTCTGATCATTCACCGCGTATATATAGTTCAACGGGTCAGCAGCAGCTTCACATAATGCGGTGATGATATGCTGCGCAGGTGGAATATTAGGTGTACCTACACTGAGATCGATGACAGGTTGTCCATTCTCCAGACGGTGGCGTTTGATCTCCAACAACCGGGTGAAGATCCCTTCACTGAAGTGGTCCATACGTTTAGCAAAGTTCATGATGATGTATTCCTCCAATCCTCTTCGTACACACATATCTATTTATAATAAATGGATCAGGCACAAATGAGAAGAGGAGGGAGACCGTCACTTATACTACTCAACCTTGAACTGGCTCAATTCGTCTTGCAATTTATTGGATAACTGATTCAACTGCTTCGAAAGATCAGCCACTTGTTCAATGCTATCCAATTGTTCCTGCGTGCTTGCGCTAACTTCTTCCGTTGAAGCAGAGTTCTCTTCTGTAGTAGAAGAGATAATCTCCAGCGCTTGGAAAATTTCATCTTTATGCTTATGAACATTGGTTGTATTGCCAGTGATCTGGACCATGCGTAATTTTAAATCTTCCAGGTCCTTGTTAATACTGAAGAAGACTTGTTTCGTGTCCTCTACGGATTTGGCATTTTCATCCGCAATTTTCATGCCACGCACGGTATGTTCAACCGAGATATTGGTTTTCTCTTCAATCACACGTACTTTCTTGTTGATTTCTTCTGTCGCCTGTGCAGTTTGTTCCGCAAGTTTGCGTACTTCTTCGGCCACGACAGCAAAACCTCTGCCCTGTTCACCAGCACGAGCAGCTTCAATCGATGCATTGAGTGCCAGCAGGTTGGTTTGTGAAGCAATTTGTTTTACGGTGTCCACAAAACTGGATATTTCATTGCGGCTCAGATCAATCTCCTGAATAATGGAGGACATTGCCTGTGTGGAATTGTGGTTTTCCTGAGCCCATTTAGAGAGTTGTTCAACGACTAAGAGTCCTTGGCCGCTCTGATCAACAGATGTTTGCACCATGGTCTCGATCGCTTGAGCATCAGTCGCGATTTCATCAATTTGATTCGATAATGAACCTGTTTTTCGTAAAATATTTTCCGTCTCAATCGATTGATAATTCGTTGCATTAGCAATTTCATTGATGGCTGTAGACGTGTCGTTCATGGTCCCTGCCGTTCTTGAAGATATCGATTGCAGATCGTTAGACGACTGATTCAGGACATGCGCCGAGCTGCCGACCATCTGTAACATTCCTTGAATCTTCTGCACCATGGAGTTCAGGCCCTGAGCAATCTGTCCGATCTCATTATTGGACTTCGCATCCAGCTGAACCGTCAGATCCCCTTGTTCAATCAGCTTGATCTTGGCAAGCAGTTGTGGAATTGCTCTGAGCAGATAACGAAGTGTAATGTAACTGATGATCACGAGCAAAATGGTAGCAACGGCAAATCCGCCAAGCGTAATCCATGTGAATGTTTTTAATTCCGCGAGAACTTCTTTCTCGGATATGGTCAGACCTACTGACCACCCTGTATCTTTACTGGTTGCGTAGCCAATATAACGACGTTCCCCGTTGTCATTAATTAGCTGCACACCAGACTCTCCAGCGATCATCTTCTTGCCTATGTCCCCAATATCGCCAGTAGTGTCCGTAATCTTTTCTTTCAACACTTTCTCCTGATCTGGATGGTAGAGAATATCTCCGGTCTTGGAAAGTAGAATGGAGTAACCCGTGCTTCCCAGTGAATAACTCTCCATAATCGCCGGGATATCCTTGAATGCAATATCAGCCGCGGCAAAACCGATCATGGTATTGCTGTCATCTTTGATTGGATAAAAAATACCCATAAGTACATTGTTCGATGCGATATCGATATATGGATCAGAGTAGTACAGACCATCTGCCGCTAATACTGGCTCATAATACGGTCGTGCTTGGATATCAAAATCCGGAGCGGAAGCCGCGCCATCATTTTGCAGCCAAAACCCCTTACCATCCAGACCGGCGATCCAGGCATCCGCAAATGAAGGTTCTTCTTTTACAATGGCTGCGAGTGTGTCCTGTGTGTCCGCTGCATACGTGGAAGTGGTGGCTACCTCTGCGGATTCAGTCGTTTCTATATATTGTCGAAATAGTTTATTTGTTGACATTTGCTTAACCAGTGAACCTTTTTCTTTGAATAATGCATCGAACTCACTTACAATCGCTTGTGTCTTGGTTTGAAGCATAGACTCCTGTTGTTTGACCAGAATGTTTTGTGTGCTTGAATACATGAACGTCCCCAGAACGGCAAAGACGACAACGATAATGACCAATAGCACAATGGATAATGTGTTCGCGATGCTGGAAGTTCGTGGTTTCTGTAGTCCCCGCTTCTTTAAAATGTTTGACATGTTCCATCTCCCCAGATGTGTATTAAGCTAAAAGCGCCTAATTATATGTCGGAATAATATATATATTTATGTAGATTCCTGTAGGCTAAACGAAAAATAATCAACAGAAATGGAATTAAGATCGGATCGAGAAAGTAGTGGAAGTGACATCATATTGGGGCAGAAGGATGCACAACTTTACATATAGCTAACAATTGAGACTACTATGCACCGATACTATAAGTATCACGTTGTGAAATATAGACCTATGGAGAACCGGAGGAGTATGTATGTCTAAGAAATCAGGGAGTAGTAAATCAGGGGGGAGAGGGTTTCAACAGCTGAAGATAACGACAACCTTGATATTAATGATTGGCGTTAGTTTGATTGGACTCTTTGTATTATTTCTGTTCGGCATATTTGGCATGAATGATGTAAGACTGGCACAGGGCGCGTTATATACAGATCGATTCTTGCATCAGACCAATATTTTGGAGATTAAGGCTGATTTCTATAATATGCGTGCCAACTATACCAAGCTTCTCGATAAGCAAGAATATACGGACAAGCAATATGAGCAAGTTCAGAAGAACAAGAAAAATGTGATGGGTGGAATGGACGAGTTTTCCGCAAGAACTCTTGATGCAACAGAACAAGAAATCTTCAATGATCTCAAGGCGAAGCTGGAAGTTTACGACCAGGACATTGAACAGATCATGAACGTCAAGAAAACAACGGGAACCTATGATGATGAGGAAAGAGATCGAATTAATAAAAGCAGTACAGCTATTGTAGAAACGGTTACGAAGTTAAGTACATATAATGAAGAAGAATCTGCGAAATTATATGCGCAAACCCAAGATACCATTCGAGATGCAGCGCTGTTTCTTGGTATAGTTCTCCTCACTTCACTGGCTGTTTTGGTCATTATGTCCTATCTGACAATTCGAAATATTCATCGTCGGATGCGTGCGATCAATAGCTACTGTGAAGAGGTTACACAGGGTAATCTGGCAGCTACCATTGCTCCCCAGTTGCTCCAAGGTAAGAATGAAATTAGTGTCATTGCCCGTGCCATTCATAACATGACGGGTTCCACTTCGAATGTAATTACAAGTGTGGTGAATGAGTCTCAGCAGATCAATGAGATGAGTGACCTCACGAATCAGAACATGTCGGAACTCAATGAGCGCATACGTGAGGTGTCTGCAACGGTAGAAGAGTTGTCGGCAACGATGGAAGAGACTTCTGCATATACCGAGAATATGAATCAATCCGTCAATGAGGTCCTTCGAGCGGCGGAATACATCTCCGCCCGTACCAAGGAGAAGGCCGAGTCTGCTAATGTTACTAGCGGCAAAGCTGAGGTTCTGAGGCAGGAGGCTGGTGTGTCTAGTAAGGCAGCTCAGGATATGTATACAAGTGCAAGCGTGAAGATGAATGATGCGTTGGAGCGTGCCCATGCAGTGGACCAGATCGGTGTTCTGTCCCAGTCCATTCTGGATATTACCTCGCAGACCAACTTGCTCGCATTGAATGCTTCCATTGAAGCGGCTCGTGCAGGTGAAGCAGGACGTGGCTTTGCCGTTGTAGCAGAAGAGATCCGCAAATTGGCAGATGGCTCCAGACAAGCTGCAGACGAGATCCGACATGTTACAAGTGAGGTCACAGCGTCCGTCGCTCTTCTGTCTTCCAGCGCGAAGGAGATGCTTACCTTTATGTTCAATCAGGTGGGCAATGACTATAAACTGTTGGAAGATACGGCAGATGAGTATTACACCCATGCAGTTGAACAAGCCAACACGGTGAATGATCTCCACACGACAGCACGACAGGTGAATGAAACTGTTGAGACGTTGGTGAGAGCGATTCATGAAATTGCGACAGCCAGTGAGCAATCCGCTGCATCAAGTCAGCATATTGCTGAGCATATGGTATCCTCTACTGAGCAATCACTGCAAGTGACGAGTCAGTCGAATCAGGTGAAGGAAAGTGCGCTACGTCTTAACGACCTTGTCAAAGGGTTTAAAATATAATTGCATTGACGGTTAAACTGCGCGAAAAGCCCGCTCTCTTTTTAATAGAGTCGGGCTTTTTCTGTACCGTTAAGTATAGGAATCTTCTTCTTATTCTAGCTAGGTGTTCATATCTGTTAGCGCTGGCACGTTGATTTCTTTTACACAGGCTGCTTTGGACAAATTAACAATACAACGAACGATAGAAACCATATCCTGAAGCGGAATACGTGTCCCGTCATACTCAGCAAGAGCTCGATCCGGTCCTTCTTCATAAGGGATCTCCGCTGCCAGTTCTCCGGGGTTAATACATGTAACGGCGATGCCGTCATGTCTGGTATGTTCTCTCAAAGCCTCAGTGATTCCGCGAATGGCAAACTTGGACGCAACAAAAGAAACTTGTGTACTATTGGCATTATTCAGCCCCGCTGTTGAACCAATGAGAATGATTTTGCCCGCTGCAGATTGTCGTAGATGAGGCAATAATGCCTGAATACATACGATGGTTGAAGTGATATTGACATGGATCAGCTGACTGATGTCCGCAGGCTCGTCTTTATCGAACGTATAGTGATCCTCGAAGCCTTCTTTCTCCCAAATGCCTACATTGTATATGAGTACATCCAAAGGTTCATTCTTCAACTGGTCCGTAACAATGGTGGCGGCATTCAGCTCAGAAAGATCTGCCTGTATCCATATCCGCTGTACACCATCACTCAAGTCCAGGTTTTCCGGTCTGCTTCGAGAAACGACCCAGACTTTATCGCCCTGTTCGGGCACACCTCTGACGAAGGCATCTCCTAATCCTTTGCTTGCACCGAACACAAGATAACTTTTCATATGGAAATCCTCCTTGTGGAATTGCAGTATCTAGTTCATGGGTAAGTCCACATCATCTTACTATAGAAGTGAGAGGGAGAGAATGAAGCTTGAATGAAGATATGTTGAATGTCGCTATATCTATGAAGTCGGAAATCTTTCGTTTTGAACTGAACGATCTAGAAGTTAAAATGTTATTGTTGTAAATGATAATCGTTATCAATTATACTTCCCATAGGAAAGGGGGAATTATTTTGAACGACGATGATTTAATGTTATGGGATTATACCAATATTCAACTCATGGATATTCGCTATAAGTTTCTGAATCTAGGTGAAGCGTTGAGTTCCTATCGTTTTCCTGCATCTGGATATCTATATATTGCTCGTGGTACCGCTTGTTTTCGGCTCGATGGTGTGAAGCATGATGTTCAACGTTTTTATATCATCCATAGTGGGAAGGGAGGTCAACTGGATATCGGTCCGGTTAGAGAGAGAATGGAATACTATCTGGTGTTATATAAAACTTCTCTCTCCAACACGGCTGTACCGTCTGTCCAAAGACAATTTGAGAGTAGCAGTCCATTTCAAAGGATATATGCTTTTGCTCCCAATGATCCGGTGGAATTGCTGCTTCAACTTAAGCAAATGCTTCACATCTGGCTGAAGCCTAACTCACTGGAACGATTGCAGGTGAAATCGCAGCTGTATCAGTTTGCATACGAAGTCGAGAGACAATGGAAGATACATACGGAAGCTAATGTTAAACCTGATCTAGTTGAGCAAGCCACTCAGTACATACGTGAACACTACAAGGAATCAATAACGTTATCCACGGTTGCTGAGCGGCTTAACTATAGTGCTGCATATGTAGCAAAACAGTTCAAAAATAAGACCGGAAACAGTCTCATTGATTATTTGATTCAAGTTCGAATAGAAATAGCCTGTGAATTGCTGGAACAAACAGAGGCTTCTTTACAGGAAGTGGCGTCGGGCGTGGGTTATACGGATTTATCTTACTTTATCCGCATTTTCAAGAAGACGGTAGGAGTAACACCCGGTAATTTTAGGTCAGAAGCTCGTGATCAAACGAAAAGAATGGATCGTCCTATAACCAGGCTTAGATTGTCTAATGCAGAACGCAGAAGACAAGGTTATATTGGTAATGAATATGATAATCATTATCAATACATGGAGAGGGACGATTTATCGATGTACAGAAATACCAAAGTATCATTGGGGGCTGTCATGCTGTTATGCCTGACCATTATGGTCAGCGCTTGCGCACCTGCCGGGGGGAATGCAAGCACAACCTCTACATCCACTGTAGAAAAGCAAACGAGCCAACAGGCCAGTACAACGCCTTCCGAAAGGCAATACACGGACAACCAGGGACATGATGTCAGTATACCGGAGAAGCCGCAACGTGTTGTGCTTCAGGGAAATTCCATTGGAGATCTGCTTGCGCTGGGTGTACAGCCTGTCGGGATTGACCGTAGATTTATTGCCAATTCGGCATATGAGGATAAAGAGATCACGCCCGCAGAGGATATCGGTTTTCCCACGAGTTTTGAGAAAATCCTGTCCCTGGAACCTGATCTGACCATGCTGGGTTATGTACTGGATAAGCAGTATGATGAAATATCCAAAATATCACCGACCGTTGTCTTTGATCAGAATCTGCCATTGAACGAGCGTCTTCCGGTGATCGGGGAGATTGTAGGCAAACAGGATGAGGCCAAACAATTGCTGGCTGATTACAATGTCAAGGCAGAAAAGATGTGGAGCGAGATACGGGCTCAAGGCCAAGTCGCTGAAGGCGAAACGGCTGTGGTGCTGATGTATTATTGGGATCGGACGATGTATCTGATGAAAACAGGCGGCGTGCCTGAACTGTTGTACCAGCCGCAAGGCTACCAGATGTCTGAGAAGGTGAAAGGCATTGAGCCGGCCGCAGGCTCCCCGTTCATTGAAATCTCACCTGAGCTGATGCACGAGATGCTGGTAGGTGACCATCTGTTCGTATTGTATCCTGAGAATGATGAAGCCGAATCGTCCTTCAAGGAGCTGCTGGAAACACCACTTTGGAAAAAACTCCCCGCAGTGCAAAGCGGAAACGTTACTTTTATCGAGTCCAAATGGAATTATGAAGATATGCTGACGAGCGATATGCTGCTGGATGAGTTTCCCAAGATGATTGCTGAATAAAGTAAAGTATCGGAAAAGTTTGATCCGAGTATATCCGGAGAAAAGCCTGCGCCATATGGTGCGGGCTTTTTCAATTGATCATGATCATGACGGTGACTACCTGAACGTACAGTTCTGACTTGATCGTCAGAATCTGACATTTGAAGCGGTTGGGAGTATCGTACGGAACGATTCGGACAGGCTACTCCTTTTTATCGTTGCGGTAGTCTCTTGGAGCTGCGCCCATCACTTTTTTGAACATACGCGAAAATTGGAAAGGGTCTTTGTATCCGACGCTGCATGCGATCTCATTCATCGAAAGGGAGGACTTCTGAATAAGCTCGCTGGCGCGATTCATCCGGTATTGAATCACATACTGTTGAGGTGTGAACCCAGTGGTGTCTTTGAAGATTTTGGACAGATATTTGCGATTGATCTTCAGGCGTGCGGCCAACTGTTCGACACTCAGATCCGTTGCATAGTTATGCTCGATGAATGCAATGGCTTGCTCTACATATTGACCTCTTGCCCCCGGTGAGGTAACGGGCATGGAAGCTGGGTCCAATATGACGGACAGGAAGGAATAGAGGGCGCCCAACAGCCGAAGTTCGTCTGTCAGGTTATGCTCGGTTGCTTTGAACATCTCCAAAAAGCAGGATTGAATATATTCGTCTCGATTGGACGAAAATACCGGCTGTTCGTTGGATAAAGAGGATCGCTTGAGATAGCGTTCCACCTGCATGCCGTTAAATGCAATCCAGGAGTATGTCCATGGAGCTTCATCATCGGCCTGGTAATGCGCCAGTTTCTCCGGACTGATCAGAAACCCTTGCCCTTTGCCCAGTGTGTACGTTCGGCCTCCCGTATGAAAACGCCCCTTACCACTATGGATATAATGGATTTTGTAATAATCACGCACCATAGGGCCTACCTCATGTCCAGGCAAGCACTGCTCTGTGCCGCAATAGTACAATTTCAGATCGACATTATGGATTTTGGAAAAATTCGAGAATTGATATTGAACGATGTCCATTTCGATTCACCCACACTCTCTCCAGCACGACACGCATGGCGACATGATGTCATGAAATGGCGTTATTATGTCATTCGATAATAGCGTTTACAATTTTATAATAGGGATAGGTATGAACTCATTATATCAGGAGGTCGCCATCTCTGAGAATGGAATTGGCGTCAGCGAGGAGGCAGTATGTTGAACGATACTTTATTCCCGGACGGCGTGTGGCCAGTTATGCTCACTCCGTTTACGGAGGACAATGAGATTGACTATACGGCATTAGAAGAATTAATCGAGTGGTATTTGGATAAAGGTGTGCACGGTCTATTCGCGGTTTGTCTTTCTAGTGAAATGCTCCATCTATCGCTACAAGAGAGAGTAGACTTGGCCACATTCGTAGTGGAAAAAACAAAAGGGAGAGTGCCAGTGGTTGCTTCCGGTCATAATTCGGATGATTTGCAGGAGCAAATCACGGAGTTAACGGCAATTGCGCAGACAGGTGTCGATGCTGTCATTCTCGTGACAAGCCGCATAACAGGTCCCGATGACGACGATGAGGTGTGGAAACGCAATCTGAGCATGATCATGGAACGGTTGCCAGATGTGAGGCTGGGATTGTACGAATGTCCAATTCCTTATCATCGCTTGTTGTCTCCGGAATTGCTGAAGTGGTGCGCAGATAGCGGACGTTTTTTCTTTCTCAAGGAAACAAGCTGTGATCTGGAACAGATCCGTCAGAAGGTCGCGGCCGTTCAGGGGACACCGCTCAAAATTTACAATGCCAACGGTACGTCGTATCTAGGATCGCTGCAAGCAGGCGCACACGGCTACAGTGGCATCCTGACCAATTTCCATCCGGACTTGTACGTATGGGTCGTCGGAAATTGGAAGCAGGATCCAGCAAGAGTCGAACGATTACAGACTTTGCTTGGCCCACTTCACTTGTTTGAGGGACGTCATTATCCGGTCAACGCGAAGTATTTACTGCAACAAGAAGGGTTGAAGCTTACACTTCATTCCAGAGCCAGAAGCAGCGAAGAGCTCAGACCAGTACACCGTTTGGAGGTAGATCAGTTCCTGGAGCTGAGCCAACTATTCCGCCAATCTTTGATTACGAAGGATGAGTCTTTTAGATAGAAAATAATCTCCCTGCTATTATTTTATTTTCAGGCTCTGGATGTTGATGGTATCGGTGTTCAGGCGGAGGAAACACCTGCTTTTAGGTTTTAATATGCGTAGTCCTAATCTCATCAAGTAAATACGAAAAAAGACGTCTTACGCTGCGGCCGTTTCCCTGTAATTTAAAGGGGTGCGGTCGTTTTGTTTTTTCTGGAATTGTGCCCTGGGCTTAAATGATTGTTGACTATGGATAATGGTGGATTGCCCCCTGTGTTTTGTCCACACCGTTGGTTGAGTGATTGAATATTACTATCAGGTGAGCTTATGCCAAATACTGCTAGAGTGTGAGGTTCATAAAAAGGTGGGATGGGAAAATGGCTATTTTATCAACTGGGCCGATAGAAAACAATCCGGTTTCCGGGGTTAGATCAACACAACAGGTCACGATAAGATTGGTAAGTCGGGCTGCTGTGAACTCGGTAACCGTATCCGTTCAGGGTTATGTGCTAAGCACAACTAGAACGCTGTATGTGAGTGAAGTGATCAGTATTGCACCTAACGAAGCAGTGACCAGAAATTATTTTGCAGATCTAGATGCTTTTGAGTTTGTTTTTGGAACAGATGTGGAAGGTGTGGAGGAAGTAGGGATTTCAGTGTGGGGCAAACAAGCTTCGGGACAATTGGTTGATGCACACCGAGTGGTAGCCCACGAAAAAACAGTGAAGGACATCTAACAGATAAGATATACCCAAAAGAGGAGATGTAGCGATGAGCTTTTTATCAACGGGGCCGATTGAAAATAATGCTGTTAGCGGTGTAAGACCGACTCAGACACTTACTGTCAGAATCGATAACCGCAGTGATGTGACAGCCTCAACCGTACAAATACAAGGGTATTACCTAGATGGTGGAATAAGAGTTTTGTATGTCAGTGAGTCTCTTGACATCACACCCAATCAAGTAATAACCAACAATTATTATGCCAATTTTGATGCCTTTGAGTTTACTTTTACAACATCAGCGACGGTTAATGATCCTGTTCAAGTATCCGTATGGGGTAAGAGCAGCACAGGCGCTCTGGTAACAGCCCATCGTTTGGTTTCTTCCGAACTGCTGGGTGAAATCCCAAGCATCACCGGAGCCACAGGCGCAACTGGAGCTACGGGAGCGACAGGCACGCCAGGAACAGCGGGAGTGACAGGGACACCAGGTACAACGGGAGTGACAGGGGCGACCGGCACACCGGGAACAACGGGAGTGACTGGAGCGACAGGCACACCAGGTACAACGGGTGTAACTGGGGCGACAGGGACACCAGGTACAACGGGAGTGACAGGGGCGACAGGCACACCAGGTACAACAGGAGTGACTGGAGCGACAGGCACACCAGGTACAACGGGTGTAACTGGAGCGACAGGCACGCCAGGTACAACCGGAGTAACGGGAGCGACAGGCACACCGGGTACAACGGGAGTGACAGGGGCGACCGGCACACCGGGAACAACGGGAGTAACAGGAGCAACAGGCACGCCAGGTACAACGGGAGTGACAGGGGCGACCGGCACACCGGGAACAACGGGAGCGACAGGAGCGACAGGGACACCGGGTACAACGGGAGTGACAGGGGCGACAGGCACACCAGGTACAACGGGTGAAACTGGGGCGACGGGAACACCAGGTACAACGGGTGTAACAGGAGCAACAGGCACGCCAGGTACAACGGGAGTAACAGGAGTGACTGGGGCGACGGGAACACCAGGTACAACGGGAGTGACAGGAGCGACAGGTACAGCAGGTTCAACCGGGGCAACTGGTGCGACAGGTTCTGGAGCAATCATTCCTTATGCATCAGGACTTCCAGTGGTTTTGACTACAGTTTTGGGTGGACTTTTGAATACTTCCAGTTTAGTTGGTTTTGGCAACAGTGCTACCGGAGTAAGTGTGAACGGAGGAATTATTGATCTCACAGGCGCTGCGGGCACGTTGCTTAACTTTGCTTTCTCCGCATCGCGTGCAGGAACGATTACTTCGCTGGCTGCTTATTTCAGCACGACAGCTGGACTGAGCTTGGTTGGATCTACAGTAACTATAACTGCACAATTATTTCGTTCCACTGCACCTAATAACTCTTTTACAGCTGTACCGGGTGCATTGGTAACCTTGGCTCCTCCACTGACCGGCGTTTTGGCGCTGGGCACAATATCCAGCGGATTGACTACGGGACTGAGTATTCCGGTAGCCGCAGGTGACCGCCTGCTTATGGTCTTCTCGGCATCAGTAACAGCCGGAATTGATGTGGCTACAACCGTAGCCGGATATGCAAGCGGCGGCCTTACCATCACTTAACGGAAATTAACTATATAACAAGTTCATAGACAGGGACCCCTTACGACCATGGTGAGAGGTCCCTGTTTATTTGTGTGCTTTTGTTTTCAAACTCTCTTCAAATGAAAGATAAGAAATATACAAAAACATAAAAAGGCGAGGATTGCTCCTCGCCTCGTACATAACGTGGTTTACTGAATTTCACTCTGTTGTGGTTAGGCTGTCTACGACAAATTTAAGTTGGGCTTCCAACGAAATCGGGTCACTAAACACGAAGCCACGGCTGTCCTCGCGATAAACGTGATTATTCTGGACAGCAGGGAGGTTATCCCAGATCGGACCTTCAAAAACGGAATCCCCACTCTCATCACCTGTCCATCCACTAATAAAGATATAATCTCCTGCGTATTGTGGCAACAATTCAAGTGATAACTTGGCCCATCCCTTGCCGCTATCAATGGCTTCCTTCTGAATGATCGGCGGTGCCTTCAGACCGAACTCGCCATAAATAATGTCTCCACCTCTACCAAAGCTCCCGTAGGCATAAAATTCTTTGGCACTTCCCGTATCAAAAATCGAAACAGTGCGATCACCTACCGCTTGCTCCACGAGTGGTTTGTACTCAGTGATTTTAGCGTCCCACTCTGCGATCCAGGCCTTCGCTTCCGCTTCTCTGCCAGTCATCTTGCCGAAATCCATCAATTGCTCCTGCAGAGGTACTCCATATTCAACAGCGACAGTCGGCGCAATTTTGGACAGCTTTTCGATCGTTTCAGGGTCATTCCAAACGATAATTAAATCCGGCTGCAACTCCATGATTTTCTCGTAGGGTACATCGTTACCGATGTTGACAACGTTATCCAGCTTTCCTTCTGTATAACTGTTAAAGGACTCATCACCAGTTCCAACAGGCTTAAGGCCCAGCGCTAGCAAATGACCGGTAAAGGCTCCTGCCACCATTACGACCCTTTGAGGTTTTTTGGGGATTTGTACTTCACCGTTAACCGCAGAATAGGTTACCATCTCCGAGCTACCGGTTGTTGTGTTATTGATATTACTCTCTGCACCTACAGTTGGACTTTGCGTACTGCCAGTGCTTCCATTCGTGTTTGCTGGCCTAGAACATGCGCTAACTAATAGAGTTAGGCACAACAGTAGGGTAATTCCTACAGGTAGTTTGCTTCTATACATCCGTAAATCTCCTTTTTCGCTATGTTGATAATGATTATCATCTCTGATATCAATATAACGACGGAGTTTACGCGGAGCAATGGATGATCGAAGCCTAAGAATAGGACGATAAGAACCTCTCGCCACTTGTCCGGACTCATCCTTGAATTGCTTTGGTGTGACTCCCGTATGCTTTTTGAACATTCTTATAAAATAGGATACATCACCATATCCGACGCTTGCAGCCACCTCTTGCAGAGATAACTCGGTCTTTTGCAGCAGCGTTCCTGCTTTGTTCATCCTAATACCGATTAAGTAATCGATTATACTTGCGCCAGTTTCACGTCGGAAGTATTTGGACAGATAAGGGACGCTGTAATGGAATGTATGCGCGAGTGTTTCCCGCGTCAGCGGCTGGGCGTAGTGCTCCTGCATATAGCGAATAAGCTGAGAAGCAAGGTTAGGTCTAACAATGCTGACCTGCTGTTGATCCATTTGCCTGAGCAATTCATATACAAATTGATAGAATAGTGTTTTGGTATGGAGCCGCTCCAAGCGTCCCGGTCTATTCCATTCGCCCAGCATACGCTCAGCGATTTCGTAGAGGATGGCAGGATGGTATGGAATAAAACCGTACTGGAGGTGGAATGGCAATGGTTGATCTGGTTGTTGAAGTGTATGCTGTCTGCCAGGTATCGGTATGGAGGCTTTATAGAAAATTAGGTAATAATGAAAGGATTCGTCCGTTGGCATGATGTCCAGACGAGTGTTTTTGCCCCCATGAAGCATATAGAATGGTTTGGTAGCATGCTCATTTCCGTCCAAAATCATAGTTGCATTGCCATGCGTTACGTACAGAAAGGCGCTGGCAGGGAACAGGTAAGGACGTACGCACTCGTCGGCTTGTATGACAATATGTCGTACATCCATGATTTTGAGCGATGCACAATTCCAGATGAGTATGTGATCTTGTACATTCAAGGTTGCTTTCAATAGAGAGTTGTCTTCCTTCCATGAGCTGTTGAGGCCAGCCTTTTATGTGGTGAGGTTATTATATAATAATATTAGTGGCTTTTTGTCACTTTCCAAAACGTTTCCTCGGTAGCACCGGATTTTTCTTATAACTGTCGAGTATAAAGGCGGAAAATGTTTGATATTATGACCTCTCAATGATCTAAAGAAAATCGCCGAATTCTCCATGTGCAAAGAAGAGGGGTATCCGGTATTCTATTCTAAGTGATATTGATTCTCATTACTGAATACTGCAAAGCGAGGAGACTTATTTAATGAAACGA
Organism: Paenibacillus sp. FSL K6-1318; assembly: GCF_037976905.1. Lineage (NCBI taxonomy): Bacteria > Bacillati > Bacillota > Bacilli > Caryophanales > Paenibacillaceae > Paenibacillus > Paenibacillus sp. FSL K6-1318. The sequence continues at coordinate 4,869,283 of NZ_CP150270.1, read as the reverse complement.
AGAGGTACGTATAGTATCATGTCTGCAGCAATGATATTGCTGTTGGTCTTTATTATGGTTGGGTGTGGCATTCAGGCCGATAGCGGTTCGTCCACCGGAAGTCAGACAGCTTCATCATCAACGGGCGCAGGAACTGCGAGTCAGGAAGAGACGGCATCCGCCAACGCTTCACAAACGAAATCTTTCAGGGATCCTACTGGAACAAAAGAGATTCCCGTGACACCGAAGCGCATTTTTTCCATCAGTGCAACAACACAACTATTGGCTTTGGGCATTACGCCTGTAGGCGGACTTCAATATGAAATCGAACAGGATTATTATCTGAAAAATGCTGCCAGCGAAGTTGAAATCGCCGGAGACTACCCACCGAATATGGAAGCAGTGACCGCACTTCAGCCGGATCTGATCATCGCATCCTCCTTTGTTGAATCGGATGTGATCGAACAATTGGAGAAAATCGCTCCAACGGTGATCTATCCATGGGAAGATAATCTGTACGATCAACTAAAATATATTGGCGATATCGTGGGCAAAAAAGCGGAAGCAGAAGAATGGATAACGAAACACGAGGCCAAAGCAGCAGAACGCAAAGCCGAAATGAGTAACCTTGTTGGAGCAGACCAGACGGTGGCAGCTGTTGAAATTTTCAAGGATTCATTCCAAGTCGCAGGTACTCGAAACATGGGGTTCGTATTGCACGATCTGCTTGGATTAAAGCGCATGCCATGGGTTCAGGAAGAGGTTGAGAAAAGCGATGGATTCGTCGTGTACACGGAGCCGCAATCACTGGAGAAATTGCCGGAGCTTACCGCGGATTATTTGATCATTAAGGTCAATGATACCCAACCGGGTTCGACGGAATTTTATGAAAAAATGCAGGAATCGAGCCTGTGGAAAAACCTCCCTGCGGTCAAAAACGGTAACGTCTTCATTGTGCCACATGACAAATGGTGGTCTTACACATTATTCTCCACGGATGCTTTGCTGGATGAAGCCGTGGAATTGTTCAAACAACATAATCAATAATGAAGAATTGGTGTAAAAGCTCCCTGGATAAAGGGGGCTTTTCTGCATATTTGAATTGTCGTACAATAAGTTGTAGATGAGAATTGTTTTCATTTAGAAAAAGGTGACTTACGGTGGAGTGGCAGAACTTCGATTTGCCCATGGATAATGTACGATTACGTTGGATTGGGCTTGATGTATATACGTTTCATTCGGGTATAGAACGCAAGATGTTCGCACCCGATAATTATGCACTATGGGTCATTGATGAGGGAGAAGGCGTTGCCGTTGTGGACGGACAACGTCTTACAATTGTTCCAAGTAGCAGTATTTTGGTTCTCCCCGGAACGATCTTGGAGTGGGAACATCAGCCTGGACATATTGTGCATGCGAATAAACTGGAGTTTGGTGCAGACTGGGAAGGAGAACCAGAGGAACATCCATTGGCAATGATCGGAAACCGAGTGGTTGCAATTCAGCCGTTGGCCAATCTGATGGAACTACTCGATCAAATTGCTGAGCTACGGACGACCGATATGGGGATGAGCCGCTTTAGGCGGGAAATTTTACTGCAGGAAGCGATCTTTCACTTTGCGGTCAAGGCTTGTGCGAATCAGCCGGCGAGTACCAAGGAGGCTGTGCTGCGGACCATCACTCATATGGAAGAGAATTACCAGCACAACTGGAAGGTGGGAGAATTGGCTGCTATCGCCTGCGTAGGCACGAGGCAGTATAGCCATATTTTCAGGCAGGTAACAGGAACAAGCCCAATGGATTATTTGCATCGTGTGCGAGTCGACCATGCGAAACGTTTGCTGCGATCATCAAGCCGGGATATGCACTCTATTGCCACGCAGGTTGGATTCAAGGACGAGTTTTATTTCAGTCGCAGGTTCAAACAGCAAGAGGGCGTGTCTCCCAGCATCTATGTCAAGAGACATGAGCCGCGTGTTATCGGTCTGCTGTTCACCTCCCATTTGCTTGCACTTGGCATGACGCCGATCGGAGCACCGGATTATCATTTATTTCGCAACGAGTACGTTCGCCCGTATTTGCCTGAGATGAAACCGTTTGTGTGGGCACCATACGATCTTGAGGCGATTCGAGAAATGGAGCCTGATCTCATTTTGGGATATGAGCATATGACGACTGGGGAATACGAACAATTTTCCACGATCGCCGAAGTGGTACGCATCCCCTGGCAATCTCAGGACGTATACCAACAGTTAGACAGCGTATCTGCCGTTGTTAACAAACGCAAGAAAAGCAGAGATTGGATAGAACAACATCAGCTTAAGGTTGCCCAGACCAAGGAGCGACTCTGTGCCACTATCGGATTGCAAGATACGTATGCGGCACTGGTGATCGATGATACAGGCTTTCGCGTGGCAGGTGACCGGAACTTGGGGCATGTGCTGTACCGCTCTCTTCAGCTGAAGCCTCATCCGCTCGTGCAGCAATTCATTAATGACTATAATGGTCATAACGCGTTCTCGGAAAAGCTTCCATTCGAAGAACTTCACCAGTATGACGCGGATCGATTGTTTATCATGGTCAATGGGCAAAACCCGCATGCCGAAGCCGCCTTTCGCAAGCTTTGTCGTTCGGAAGTATGGAGGAACTTGAATGCTGTTCGTAATAAAAACGTGCATAAGGTATCCTACGACAAATGGTGGATGTACACACCGCTAGCGGCCGATGGGCAATTGGACGAGATGATCAAATTAGTGGAGAATGGCTAATCGATAGGGCGTGTCTGAAAACTCCGAAGGAAGCAGAGTTTTCTGAATTTTCATTCCAAGCAAGGAAGTTTTCCGCAGGCGTGCCGGGGCACGTCAAGGGGAAGTGACGCTGGTGGGGCGAAAAGGCGGTAAAAGATGCACTTCAGGGAGTTTTGAGACACGTCCTAATATAGGAACACAACAGATAAAGCACATCAGACCGGTCCCCCGGTTCCTTTACAGCCTTCCAAAGGCTACGATTAATGCCAGAACTATAAAAAAGATATTCACGCCGAGCTCCCGGTACTCTTGACGCCGAATATGAAACAGCATACCGAGGAATGTTACCACTGCCAATGCCATCGCGGCGATTGGCGTAAGCACCGGAGTGATGTTCAGCGCCCAAGGCAAAACGAGGCCGAGCGCTCCAATTAGCTCCGCAATTCCGATCCAAACAACTAGACTTTTCGGCACATCATTGACCCAAGCCCATGTCTTTTTTGACGACTCGATACGAATGGTTTTCATCCATCCCGAATATACAAAGCCTGCCGCCAATATGATGTGTACGATCCATAACGTCACATTCATCATTTCTTTTCCCCTCACTTGTTCAATTTTGTTGTCTGCCTCTATACTAAAGTGAGAAAGCCCACTCAGGAAGTAGGCACTTAAACTTAACCAGGTAACCAAAAGTAAACCTGGGCATGCTCAGAAAGTGAGGAATACAAATGACGGTGTATTGCAAATTCGGAACGGCGCTGGAGATCCTCACAGGCAAATGGAAATCTTTGATTCTTCTACGCTTGTTGAGCAACGATACAATGCGGTTCAGCGAATTACAAAAAGCCATTCCGGATATCTCAAAAAAGATGCTGACCCAGCAGTTAAAAGAACTGGAGTATCACGATATTGTGCATCGGGAAGTGTATGCGCAAATGCCGCCAAAGGTTGAATACTCGATTACCGAGTATGGACAGCTCATGAAGCCTGTGCTTCAGACTATGAGCGACTGGGGAGCCGGCCATGTGCAGCATATGGAGAAGCTGTACGGCGAAGAAGTTGAAATAGGAGAAAACCCATCCGAACTTCGGAAAATCGATTCCTTGGTGTGATAGGGTGACAAGGGAGAGTCAGTTTTGGATAAACAAAAAATTGTGATTGTTGGTGCAGGGATTGTTGGGGCGTGTATGGCCTATCATCTATCCAAACGAAATCAAGATGTCACCGTTATTGAACGACACCCCGCCGCGGCGCGTGAAGTCACGGAAAAATCGTTTGCCTGGATACATACGACTCATAGGGTAGCTCCGGAATACTGGCATTTGTATGATGCAGCTGTGGAAGAATATCACACACTTCAGCAAGAGCTGTTCGAACTGAAAATTCATTGGCATGGCGCGCTAACTTGGGACATTCCGCCTCTAAGGGAACAACACCGCTCTCAAAAATTAAACCGGAAGCAGCTTGAGGCATTGGAGCCCAATCTGAAGGAATATCCGGATGAAGCGATGTTTGTTAGCGAAGAAGGTTCGGTGGATCCTGTAGCGGTAACGGAGCTATTGTTGAGCAAAGCACAAGCGTACGGAGCAAAGATTCAGTTCGGCACCCACGTTACACAGCTGCAGCAAGAGGGTTCCCGCCTGGTTGGCGTTCATACGTCCAAGGGTTTTGTGGAGTCGGATGTTGTGGTATTGGCCGCAGGTACAGGTACACCCGAACTTTGTAACCTGTTAGGTTTCCACGTGCCGGTAACGTCGTCACCTTCCATTCTAATTCGGATGAAGACTGCAAATAAACTGATACATACATTAATCTCCAATGCGCAATTTGAAGCGCGTCAACTGACGGATTATACGCTGCTTGCTGCCGAAGATTATATCGACGAGTCGGAGGAAAACGGACCGCAGGTGGTCGGTAAGCGAGCGTACGACACATTGCGTCGTAGTCTGAAACATGGAGATCAACTGGAACTGGAAAGCATAAAGGTTGGATGGAGACCCATGACTGAAGACGGCTATCCGATCGTGGGCTTCCAAGATCATATTAATGGACTTTATCTGACGGTGATGCATTCTGCAATTACGCTGGCGCCGCTGATTGCGCATCTGGCTGCAAGTGAAATTATTGATGGCAAATCAAGAAGTGAATTAGAACCTTGCCGCCTCTCCCGGTTTTAAGATCACTCCACACTTGAAAAGCCCATAATTCGGAAAGGAGACTTCTTTCTATGAACTATTATTTTCTGGAATCTCAATATCCACGTAGAGGGTTTATTAGTGGCGGAACGACCTTCACTCCCCAATTAGATATGAATTATTTGGCGATAGAGAATCCGTTGCCAGAGGGGACAACGGCAGAGGTTGAGTTACTGTCTACGGTGCGCAACCTGAACGTGGATTATTTTGAGACGATTACAGGAACGAGGCATGTATCAGATCGTTTTAAAACGCTGTTGGCGGAAACTAAAACAAACACCCAGTTTATTCCAACAACGGTGTGTTACCACGACGGTCGTTCGGTTGAAAAAACCTATTGGACTGCACATCAGCTTGATCGTTTGGATGTTTTCGATTATGAACGTTCGGAATATGGACGCAAAGCGGTCATTGCTGCATCTGTACAACAGCCTCCACGTAAGATCGTCAAAGTTGTATCTCGAATCTGCCTTCATGAAGAGCGAATTGGCGAGCATGAATTTTTTATGCTGGATTATATCAATATATTCAAACCCATTATTTCAAAAGATTTTTACGAAGTATGCCAAAAACATAAGCTAAATCTGCACGTGACAGAAGTCGGAAATGTAAGCATCTAAAATGCTGCATGAATATAATGAAAGCACAAAGAAGCCCACGTTTGACGTGGGCTCTTAATCTTTTTTTTTCCTCCGTCGCCACCGAGTTCTCCTCATAACTAATCCAGTCGCTCCAGCTTCCGGAATTCAACTTCACATTCGTATATCCCGCTTCTTCAAGCGCAATCACGTGCGGTGAGGTGATTATGCCTGAACGGAGTGCAGTAGTGTTCCTACGGCGGATCAGATACATGAAATACATACATAATTTCCCTGAAACTTAATTTCGTTTGTTCAAATCTCTGAAGGAGAATCCTCAAGTTTACTAAATATATTTAAATTTTACATACCTTATATATGGTAAGTATATTGACATATAATTTATATTTATAAATTTTTCTTGATATATAGCTTTAAAATGTTGTTTTTATTAACAAAAAAACATTGTTGTAAATATATTTATATGTTAGTGTGTATTTAAGTGTTAGGTAATATTACATATGTGGTGGAGGGGATGTAATGTTTATTAACCGAACTATTAGGAAATTTGGGGTTTCACTAGGGATTATAGGTATGATTACATGTGCTCTACCTTCAGTGGGTTTTAGTATGCCGCTGCAACCAACAACCATCGATAAGGTGGAAGGTGATTATTATGTAACGTCTGCGATTGAGAACATTCGCTGGGGATCACTGCCTAATCGAGACAGCTCTCCGATTCTTACTGTACCCTCAGGAAGTGCTGTAACATTTGATACGGTATCGCATGAGGGACTGATCGAGGATCAAGGGAGAAATCCAGTGGAGTACTTCGGCAAATACGGCATCTCACCCGATGGAGTGTTGGATGATGCGAAGGTCATAGCGGCTTCTGAGATTAAGCATGATTATGTAAAAGACGGACCTCATATTATCACTGGGCCAGTAGCGGTTGAGGGAGCGGAGCCAGGAGATGTTCTTAAAGTAGAAGTGCTTTCGTTGCAAACTCGAGTTCCATATGGCGTCATTTCTAACCGCCATGGTAAAGGGGCTCTTCCTGACGAATTTCCAGAAAATGCAGGCCCGCAAGAGGGGGCTAGCGCAACAAAACCGGAATTATATAATAATGTATCTATTTTTACGCCTATTGAAGAGATCAACGGTAATTGGTATGGTTTATTACCAACAAAAGCTGGCAAGAATGTACGTTTCCCAATTAACCCGTTTCTAGGTGTTATGGGGGTTGCGCCAAATACCAGCGAAGTTGTGAGTTCGATCCCGCCTATTGAAACAGGAGGGAATATGGATATTAATGAGTTGGGTGTTGGTGCAACTATTTATTATCCGATACAAGTTAAAGGCGGGCTATTCTATACTGGAGATCCACACTTTGCTCAAGGAGATGGAGAAGTAGCGTTAACTGCATTGGAAGCTTCCTTAAGGGGGACAGTTCGGTTAACGGTGTTAAAGAAAGGTGATCCATCACTACCGCACCGTGGAGAATTCACGCAACCTTTTGCTGAAACAGAGGATTATTGGATTCCAATTGGATTGGACCCTGATTTGGATGAAGCAATGAAAGAATCAGTACGTGAATCAATTCAATTCTTATCCGACAAGCTTGATATGGATAGAAGTGTAGCTTATGCGTACCTATCGGCCGCAACGGATTACGAAGTATCTCAGGTCGTGGACCGAACGAAAGGCGTTCATGGACTTATTCGAAAGACCGATTTCCTTGAATATGTTGACGTTGCCATGAATGTAGGTGGTACGACAATCAAACCGGTTGTTCATAACGATGAGTTTTACGTACCGATTCGAAAAATGTCGGAGCTATTGGGCGGCACAGTAGAATGGGATAATAAGACGCGTTCAACGCTAATCAAATTAGGCACGAAAAATATAAGTGCTCAGATTGGTTCAGATGTGTATTCAATTAACGATAAACTAGTGTTCAATAGTAACGTACCTAAGCTTTTAAATGGCGAAACCGTAGTTCCGGTTTCTGTTATTAATGAAATACTAGGTGCTTATGTAAACTGGACGACGATCGACAAGACGTTAACAGCAAATGTATCGTTAAGTAAAAAGTAATAATAGATTTCATTATTCAACCGTGGTGGACAGATGTCCATCACGGTTTTTTCTGTCATCATGAATCAAAAAAACTGCCACTTGATCTCTACTTCTGTGTGCTTGTAAATACTTACTGGGTTGTGTTATTGACTCCGAACATAGAAAAATACACCGCCGGGGTAGATAAGCCGCCTGGCGATGTATTCAAATCGATATACTGCTATACGTCTTTGTCCACTTCCGAATTACCTGTAGCCACGGGATTCTCCTCATAACTAATCCAGTCGCTCCAACTTCCGGAATACAACTTCACATTGGAGAATCCCGCTTCTTCCAGCGCAATCACATTCGGGCAGGCCGAGACGCCAGAACCGCAATACACGATAATCGCGCCATCCTTGTCCAGCTTACTGAAACGCTCTTCTAACACCTCAGTACCTGTCCAACGTCCATCCCAATCCAACACATCTTTCCAAAAATAATTCATCGCACCCGGAATATGTCCGGCCTTGGCATCAATCGGTTCCTCCAGACCCGCATAGCGGCGGGCATCGCGAGAATCGATCAGCACAGCGCTGCCAGTTACCGAGGCTTGTTGCACATCCTCAACACTTGCCAGCATGGCTGGCTGCACATTCACCTCAAAGGAAGACGGGATCTGCACGGGCACATCCGTGGTCACCGGGAACTTGGCATTTTGCCAAGCGGAGAAGCCTTCGTCCATGATGTACACCTGTTCATGACCCATGTAGCGAAGCAGCCACCAGAGGCGAGATGCATTCATCCCGCCTTGATCGTCATAAGCAACAATACGACTATTGGAGCCAATGCCAGCTTTGGAGAGACGACTTGCGAGCACAGCCGGATCAGGAAGCGGGTGACGTCCTCCGTGCGCAGACACAGGAGAAGACAGGTCCTTTTCCAAATCGAGATAGACAGCTCCTGGAATATGTCCAGCTTCATAGGCTTGTCTTCCAGCCTCCGGCTGACCGAGCAAGAATCGGCAATCTGTAATGACCACATCTGGTTCATACATTCTGGCGAGCAGCCAGCGCATGGATACAATATTTTTCATGAAAATACACCGCCTTATATGTAGTGGGATGGATTCAACCGGAATCTGCGTGGTGCAGGTCCCAGTTGTTTTTTACAAAAATCCTAATACAAACGCAAGTTACACCACTGTAGGTTCAACAGGCCCTTTGCCAGTGATAGGAGCATCGGCAGGAATGGGTTGAGGTTTGGTTTTGCCATATCGAATGAAGATCCATACCCCGAATATAATGACGACCCCGGCAAACATCTGTAAAGCACTGAGGGATTCGCCGAGCAGCATCCAGGCCAGCAAAGAAGAGAATACGGGCTCCCCGAGTACGCCCATGGATACCGTCGTGGCATTCATATATTGAAGCAGCCAGTTGAAGAGATAATGTCCAAAGATCGTTGGCACAATGGCGAGCAGCAGGAAGATTCCCCACTCTGACGCAGCATAGCCCCCGAACGGATGGCCCATGATCAGATTATATACCGCCAGCGTGCAAGCAGCCACGAAGAACACCCAGAAGTTATACGAAAATGCACTAAGTCCCGCTCGCAAAAATTGACCCAGCAGCATATGAACGGCGACTGCGATTGTGCCAAGCAAAGACAGCACATCACCTTGCAGTGCAGTGCCTGCTAACTGGAAATCTCCTGCACCAATGACGATTGACCCGAGCAGGGCGATGCCCATGCCGATGATCATCATGCGATTAATTTTGGCTTTGAACAGCCATACCGAACCGGCAAGAATCAGTATAGGCTCCAGCGCGAGAATAACGGTGGAACTGGCAACACTGGTGAGCCGCAGCGAACCCATCCAGAGCAGAAAATGAAGGGCCAGCATCACACCGGATGCAAGCAGCAAGCCCCACTGCCGTAAGCTCAGCCGCATCATCTCATGTCTGTATTTCCAGACAAAAGGCAACATCAGCAGATTGGTCAGAAATAGACGGTACATGGCAATGACCGCAACATCTGCGGTAGACCAGCGTACAAAGATCGAAGAAAAAGAAATGGCGATAATGCCGACAAAGAACAGCAGATAGATGGATCTGCCGGCACGGTTCAAGCTTGTCATGGGTGTAGCTCCTTCTTGAAGTCTGATGGCGTAAATCACTTCATTATACAGGAGAAGGTAACCGCAGGAAAGATAAAGAGAACGAAGAGATAAGTAGATTGTAACCGGGCTTGTAACTATTCTGTCATTCTCCCGATCCATTTTTCTATTAATCTTCTATATAGAGACATGAAACGAGATAATATACCAATAATCGGGAAAAAATGAAAGTAAGGAAGTGGCATGACAGTGAGAGTCCAACAAGAGAGAGCGGGAGAACGTGGCAGTATTCCGCCTAGCACAAGTCGCACGAAAACACATAAACGAAGAAAAATCCGGTATGGAAGGATTAGCATAGCTCTAATGCTCCTGGTACTGTTCGTTACCGGTATTACATATGTATTCCTTGGCATGACGTATTGGATCAAAAGCGTTGTGGCGCCGCCTCCGATTACTGTAATCGAACAGCCCGCCAAGCTCGGCATGATACAAGTTACTCCGGATGCGAAGGAGGAGCCGGCACGGTTCCAGGGCCAGGTTCGCAAATTGGCATACATAACGTTCGATGATGGGCCAACTGAATATACAGAACAACTGCTGGATATATTGAAGCAGCATGAGGCGAAAGCTACCTTTTTCATGATCGGACGTCAGTTGAATCAGCATCCTGATGCAGTGAAACGGCTGTTGAAGGAAGGTAGTTATCCTGGACTCCACAGTATGACGCATAACTATAAAAAGCTGTATAAGAGCGGCAGCTCTGCAAACTTTGTGAAAGAGTTTAAAAAGGAGCAGAAGATGGTGCAGGACCTGATCGGTTTTACACCTCATCTTATTCGTGCACCTTATGGCAGCAGCCCACAGATCGGTGAAACGTTTAGAGGTGACATTGCGGCAGCCGGGTTCAAAATGTGGGACTGGACGACAGATTCACTCGATTGGAATCTTCCTGGTCAGCCGGATAAGATTGTGGCTCGCGTGAGCAAAAGTGTGCATCGGGATAAGGAAGTGATTCTTATGCATGAGCGCGAGCAGACGGTTCAGGCTTTGCCACGTATTCTGAAACTGCTGGAAGACCGGGGCTACGAGTTCGAAGTATACGATCCGGATGCGCATTGGGTAGCCAATTTTAGCGGAGATAGCCGCTTGTAATATAACAACAAGATGATGCAAGAGAGGAAGGGCTTGGGTGCTAACGAGTAAAAAAGTGGCGCTTGCGGCAGTTAGCGTATTGCTAATGCTGCTGGCAAGTGGTTGTGGAGAGCCGCAGGAGCCTGCGGCAAATCAGGTAAACCAACTGGTGCTCAGAGGACAGGGGATCGACCAGAGTTTGAAGGCACTGACCGGTCATGAGCAGGAAGACATGAAGTTATACAAGACTATTTTAGACAAAGGCAAAAATAAAAACAGTGATCTCGAAGCACTTCTGGATCAGGCAGCAGAGCATATTCATGAACGAAGAACGTTGTTAATTCAGGCGGAAGAGGCCATGAAACAAACCAACGAGAAGACGGTGGCCCTGCGGAGTTCATTGAAAGAACTATCATTTGAAAATGAAGAAACGTTGGCCCAGGCTGAGAAGGTGTTGGATCAATATGAAGCAAGAGCACGTGCATTTGAAAATTTCGTGGCTTCGTATCAGCAGAGTCTGAATGCAGATGAGCAGTTATATGGCCTGATGAGAGAAAGTGCGGAACCTAATCTGGTTAAGATCAAGCGAGCCATCCGGGTACGGAATAGCGAATATGCGCAGCTTACTGAATTCCGAAAGCAATTCAACCTGCAGACCAAAGCATTTAACGGAGCCAATGCGAAACTGGTACAGATGGATCAGGCCAGCTGAGCAGAGGATCTGAGCAACCATTCAGACATTTTGCATGATTGAGCCGCCTGTCTCCCGTGTAAGTACTAGTATACAGCCAAGCCAATGGATGAGAAGCAACATGGACAAGCATCATTGCGTATAAGCTAACGGAGGTGTTCATATGCGAAAAGGAAATACAATGAAAGTCAGTACATCACTACTGGTTTTACTTATGGGATTCTCGCTTGTGGCCTGTGGGAACAGCAGTCCTGCTACACAGCCACTAGTGAATAATACGGAAGAACAGTCACCCGCACCGGAGCAACAGCCGAATGAAAGTGCTGCAATAGAAGCCGAAGGTATTCTGACCGGATGGGCTGATCCGCACACCGTCGAGATTCGAGTGAATGAAGAACCGATGTCATTCCAGGTGGGCGAAAATCTGCAGAAGTCACTGGATGATATCGATGACGAAGATTCCGTTCGTTTCAAATATGTAGAGAAAACCATTGATGCAACAACGAAACAGCTGCTCCTCACTGAGATTGCAAAAATCGAATCAAGTGATGACAATAACGGTTCCAATGCAGGCGGTACTGTAACGTCCGATCGTCCGAAGACGGCAGAGCTGGAAGTAACGGTAGAAGGAATGACCGAGAAGCGCCCAGTGAAACTGGCACAAGCGAAAGGTTATTCACTTTATGTATTTGAACCGATGGCTTTTGACGCGGAAGACCAGGAATTATCGATGAAGATTGATCCGGATTATGAGGTAGAGATTGAGAAGCTGCCGGCAGATTACAATCTGGATGCGCTGAAGATGGATGCCAAGGAAGATTTGTCCGAAACCGGGGAAGTGAAGCAATTAACGGCTGAACAACTCAGCAATGGGCCGATGAAGGGTGCACAACTGTACATGATGTCCCAGAATGATAAGAAAACAGAGTACTTTATTGTTAAGGAACTGGATGGCAATGGTTTTGTTTTCCACATCCATGCACCGATTGGTGAACCGTCCGAAGGTTTCCTGCCTATGGCATATGCGTCCCTTAACTCCATCATGAATGAGTAGAAAATGGATGAGCTACACGCCTAAGCCAAACGATAAAGTAAGTTAAAACGCCCCCATTAAACAGCGTGTTTCCTTGAGAAAGGAGATGCGCTGTTTTTATTGACGGGGTTACTACATTACAGAGTGTACCGTGCCGTGCAAAGACAAAGAGCCGGAAGGAACAATGCTGATGCATAGGTTCTTCCCGGCTTCTTGGCCATGCTTCTATTCAGTTTGCAGGATCGCACCAGTAACCCTAATAGATCATATCAGGTTAGTATAGTCGATTCCTTGCGCCCTCTCAGTTCTTGATAGCGGGCGATGACATTCTGATGAACGGGATGTTCGTCGGGAATTCCCATGCGTTCACGGATGAAGGTGGAGACACCCTCTTCGCGAATCATGTATTGGAGCTTCATGGCTTCCTCGTCGCGTTCGTCATTGAACAGCATTGCGGCCGCCATAGCAGAAGTTAAATGAGGAATTTCAAATCCGAATTCACTGGCCTGCATCGCTGGGCGAACAAGCCGATCATGAGGCGAAAGCTTGCGAAGGGGGGAACGTCCGACCCGGGTAACCTGATCCGTCAGGTTGGGATTGGCGAAACGCTCCAGTATGGTGTCGATATATTTGTTATGCTTCTGAGCGTTGAATCCGTGCTTCTGGATGAGCATCTGACCGGTCTCTTCCATAACATGGCGCACCTTGGCCCGCAGGGTGGAATTACTCATCACCTGGCGGATCGTCTTGAATCCTTCGAGATAGCCGAAGTATGCGGCGACACAGTGGCCTGTATTTACCGTGAACATTTTACGCTCAATATAAGGTTCAAGCGAATCCACATAGTGGACGCCATCTATTTTCTTAAAACCATCCAGAAGTGCTGGACGATGAACGACCCATTCGTAAAAAGGTTCAACAGTGACCTGCAGCGGGTCCTTGTGATTTTGAGCCGGAACAATCCGGTCCACAGCTGCATTGGGGAAAGAAACATAACGTTCGGCTTTATTACGGGTTGGTTCATCCAGGAATGGATAGATGCGTTTCTTCAGTCGGGTGCTGCCACCGATGGCGTTCTCGCAAGCGATAATATGCAGCGGCGCCTGATTATTGTTTTTCATGCGAAGTTGAATGCCTTTGGCGATCGGCTCAGCGATATCGCCGAGTGCAGATACACCCACGGCGGTTGTGATCAGATCGGCTGAAGCGATCTCTTCCGCAACACGATCCTCTTCACTCACATTGATGGCAGTCACGTTGTTGACAATCGTTGTATCCTGATCCCTATTTGCCAGGGTAATCGGATATTCCTGTCTCTCTTGCAGCATGGAGATCTTCTTCGGGTTACGTGCGACAAAGCAGACTTCGTAGTCGGAAGCGGACAACATATGACCGATAAAACCGCGGCCTATATTGCCCGCACCAAAATGTACAGCTTTCATGTGTGAACTCCCCCTTTAAGGATTAAATCGCGAAATTCGTGCAGACCTTAGACGGTAGTGACGAGTGGCTTCGAAATCAAATCGTTAAATGCGAGGTCGGTCAAGCAAGACAGCCGTTGGTGAGGCATATCGAATTCCAATGTTCCCGTGATGGTATTCGAGATGACTACGCAGTGCATACCAGCCGCAGCAGCTGCACGCGCGCCGTTAGGTGAATCCTCAATCGCTACGGCTTCGTCTGCAGTTACTCCAAGGGCTTCAAGCGCTTGATTGTAAAGTTCCGGGTCAGGCTTAACATTCGCAACATCATCTGCCGTACGGATGACTTCAAAATAATCTTTCAGTTTCAGTTGTTCCAGATGCTGTTCGACCCACTCTCTTTTGGAGCTAGAGGCCACAGCCAGTTTTAGTCCGGCTTCACGTGCTTGATCAAGATATTCTTGAATGCCTGGACGAACCACCTCTTTGTTCATCAATGCAGCATGCTGCAACTGAACGGATTCCCTGAACGCTTCCCGATCAATCGGAAGATTCAAATCTGTGATGAGGTACTCATATGGATTAAATGTTTTCAGACTGGTACCGATGCATTGTGAATACATCTCCAGGGTTAAATCCACGCCGTGTTCCTTGTAAGCATCACGAAAAGCAATATACCATGCTGTCTCTGTATCAATAATCGTTCCGTCGAAATCAAACACCAGTGCCTTAATCATAAATTTGTTCCTCCTGTTTCAGAATTAGTTTGGGGATAAAACAAAGTGAAAGTTTTCTGCAAATTCATTCCCGTATATTCATTAACCTGCGGGATGTTAGTTGACGCAGTAGGGCGAAAATGAATATTAATTTGGGAAAAAATATGCGTTGAAGCTAATAAAACCGTAACATAGGACAAACTGAAGGGTCAAGCGCGTCATGATTGTTTACATTGAAAATTTTCACATGAATGACTTGTTTTCTGAAAATGATAAACGTTGCAAACCGTTAAGCCCTTTACATGTAAGCGGTGTACTGAATAAACCGTTTTTTCAGTTCAAAAAAATAAAACTTTTTTTATGAAAATTGAATGAACTGACCGTTCAACAGCTTTCGACACTTTTATAATAGAAGAAATGGAACTCGAATTATTGAATTTATTAGCTTTACGCCGGATGAAGTCATATGGGAAAATGAAAGAAAGATTCTGAAAGTATATGGAGTAAGGGAGGAACACAAAGATGCTGCAAAAGGACCGTTTCTATGGCTGCTTCATCGGGCTTGCAGCGGGTGATGCGTTGGGAACTACGGTTGAATTCAGTAGTCCGGGTACGTTCGAACCTGTTACCGATATTGTGGGAGGCGGCGTATTCGGGCTTGAGGCCGGGCAGTGGACAGATGATACATCCATGGCTTTGTGTCTGGCAGAAAGTCTGGTACGCAATGAAAACTTCGATCCCGCGGATCAGATGCGCAGATATACCAATTGGTACAAGGTGGGGTATATGAGCAGCACAGGCGACTGCTTTGACATCGGCGGGGCCACACGAAATGCGTTGGAGAGATTTGAATTAACTGGAGAAGCCTACAGCGGATCAGACGACCCGATGACAGCGGGCAATGGCTCTATTATGAGACTTGCGCCTGTCGCGTTGGCGTACGCCAATCATCCGAAGGAGGCGGTTCATTATGCAGCGCTGAGCTCCCGTACAACACATGCAGCAACGGAAAGTGTGGAAGCATGTGAGGTTCTGGCTGCGATACTTGTTGCTGGACTGCGCGGAGCGGACAAGAACGTCATGCTGATGCCGGAGACATGCCGACAGTGGAGGGAAGAGCCTGCTTTTTCACCCGCAATTGAAGAGGTTGTCATGGGTTCGTATCAGAGCAAAGAACCGCCTGAAATCAAGGGCAGTGGCTATGTGGTTCGTTCACTTGAAGCAGCATTATGGGCGTTCCATAAGTCCTCAAGCCTTGAGGAAGGCGCGTTGCTAGCTGTTAATCTGGGTGATGATGCGGATACCACGGGTGCGGTGTACGGACAAATTGCAGGTGCTTATTACGGGCTAAGCGGCATTCCGGCACACTGGCGGGACAAGCTGGCTATGCGTGAAACGTTTGATCAATTAACAGATGCCTTGTGGTTGAAGGCGACAGAAAATCGTTGATAAAGAGACAGGAGAAGAGAACATCTATGAGCACCACAGGACACACAACAGAACCACAGGCTTCACAGTCGGGTAAAAGAGGGGCATTTCCATTATCCCTGTTATGCCTGACGATAGGCGCTTTTGCAATTGGTATGACTGAATTTATTATTATGGGCTTACTGCCTAATGTAGCGACAGACCTGAATGTAAGTATTCCGCAGGCAGGACAACTCATTACGGGATATGCGCTTGGTGTAGCGGTGGGTGCGCCGATATTGACCGTGTTTACACACAAGATTCCGCAGAAGAAACTGCTGGTGCTGCTGATGTGCATTTTCATTATCGGTAACGCCTTGTCTGTCATTGCTCCCACCTACGGGTTATTAATCTCGGCACGGATATTAACGGCATTTGCCCATGGTACGTTCCTAGGTGTAGGTTCAATCATGGCAACGCGGCTCGTTGCACCCGAGAGAAGGGCAGGAGCAGTATCCGTTGTTCTCGCAGGGCTTACGATTGCCAACATCATTGGTGTTCCGTTTGGTACATTTATCGGACAGCAGCTCGGATGGCGGTCATCTTTCGGGGCGATTACGATTTTGGGCATCATTTCGTTAATTGGTATCATTCGTTTCATTCCTGTTCTGCCTCAAGGTGCACCTGCTAACCTCGGACAGCAGTTCCGGAATCTGGTGCGCCCACAAGTATTATTGATCCTGCTCGTTGGCGCGATGGGCTGTGGCAGTCTCTTCGCCGTATTTACGTACATTACGCCGATGCTTGTGGACATCAGTGGTTTTGCCGAGCAGAATGTGACTTGGATTCTGGTACTGTTCGGCTTCGGCGTTACCTTGGGTAACATGGTTGGCGGTCGTCTGGCGGACTGGAAGCTGATGCCTTCACTGATCGTCAACTTTGGGATCTTGGCGGTTCTTCTGGCAGTCCTTACGCTTACGCTGGACAATCCTTATCTCGCGGTCATCACTATATTCTTCTGGGGTGTTGCGGCCTTTGGTATTATGCCAGGATTGCAGATTCGAATCATGAATATGACCCGTGAAGCGCCGCTGCTGGCGACAACCTCAAGTCACTCCGCATTTAACCTGGGGAATGCAGGCGGTGCCTATCTGGGCGGGTATGCAATTACTCATACGGGACTTATATCCGTACCTTTGTATGCAGCAGTAATTGCCGGGTTAGGCTTGCTAGGGTTGTTCATCAGTTTGGCGATGGAGCGCAGACAGCGCTTGCCGGAATTCCCGGACGCTGTGGAGCCAGCTCCGGTGAATTAGAAATTGGAATGTGAGGCCTTTGCTCCTGCATCAACATGTGGGAGTGGAGGTTTTTTTCTAAATATCGATTAGTGGGAGAGGGGTATTATGTTTTACTACAAAGGTGCGTTTCGGGAAACCGATAATTTCATTTATTTCAAAAGCGATGTTCCATTAGCCGAGAATGATGTCGTCCTATTTGGCGAGAAAACATATTTTATTCAAAGTGTCGAGAAAGAATTTCTCCTTCTTCAGAAGGTGGGTTCGATTGTTACCGTGAGTGTATGAAATCTTCGCAAGATCATCCTCTTTTTCAAGTGTACGTGCACTTCTGGGCCCCTGCCTACATACAATAGATCGACCCTGTTCCCCCACGTGCTCAGGCCAGATCGTTGTAAAACTGCAGGAGGTGTCATCTGTGCCCGGATTGTTTACCGCAATTGCTCTATTCATTAAAGAGTTAACGTTACTCGTCTCGTATGTCAAAAATAATGCGTTCCCCCAGCCACTGGCTGAGGATGATGAAGCCAAACATTTACGCCTTATGGCTGAAGGCAATGCCCACTCCCGCAATTTGCTCATTGAACACAATCTGCGCCTCGTCGCGCATATCGTCAAGAAGTTCGATAATACTGGCGAAGATCAGGAAGACCTGATTTCCATCGGAACCATCGGTTTGATCAAGGCGATCGAAAGTTTTCAACAAGGCAAAGGAACCAAACTGGCTACGTTTGCAGCAAGATGTATTGAAAACGAGATACTTATGCACTTGCGTTCCCTAAAGAAAACACGTAAAGACGTATCCCTGCATGACCCCATTGGTACGGACAAAGAAGGTAACGAAATTACGCTGATCGATATCCTCGGAACAGAAGCCGACGACGTTGTAGATAAAGTGCAGCTCAAGATTGAAAAAAGCAAAATTTATCGCAATCTCGACATCCTGGATGATCGGGAGAAGGAAGTTGTGATTGGTCGATTCGGCTTGGAAGCAGGCGGGGAAGAGCGCACCCAACGCGAGATTGCCAAGGAACTGGGCATATCACGCTCTTATGTATCGCGGATTGAGAAACGGGCGTTAATGAAGCTGTATCATGAATTTTACAAGCAAAAATAATAGCTGGACACACCAGAGGGCGCCTTTATTGGGAGCCCTTTTTACTGTGAAGATACTTAAAATTGGGTCTAAATAATATTAATTATTTGGGATTATGACCTAAATAAAGTAATTTCCATTCCAAGAATATCTTGTAAATAGACCAATTTAATATATAAGGAGTAAATCATAATGAAGCAGCTTTTTCAGAAAACTCCACTGTGGTTTTTGTTAATCTGGATCGTAGGATTTATGATGATTGTTTTTAACATGTTTCAATCAAACTCGGGTAATATTAACTTGCTTGCGCTATTGATGATTAGTGTTGGTAATGCTATTCGAGTTTGGAAAACCGAACGTTCATTGGCGATTGCCTTTTTAGTCGTTTCCGTTCTATGTTTGGTTTATATTTTAATATATTTCATTAGGTATGTATGATCAGCATGATATGAGATAACGAGGGATCGTACATATGTACAAAACCAGAGGGCACCTTGCACAAAGATGCCTTCTTTGCTGTGAAAAAAATATATAAAAGAGGGATATGTATTCTGGGCAAACTATTATATGATGATTAATATTATTTTTCATCGTAGAGAGCATTTGCAGAAAGAGAGTGGTGGTTTACCATGCAGGAAGAAACGTTAACAAGGGGATTAAAAAACAGGCACGTGCAGCTGATGGCAATTGGAGGGGCGATTGGTACAGGTCTGTTTCTCGGAGCAGGCAAAACGATCCAACTAACAGGGCCATCCATTTTGCTGGCCTACATTATAACGGGTGTTGTATTGTTCCTGATCATGCGTGCATTGGGGGAGCTGCTGCTTAGCAACTTGAAGTATCATTCCTTTGTCGATTTTGTGCGTGATTACCTGGGAAATATGGCGGCATTTATTACAGGGTGGACCTACTGGTTCTGTTGGATTTCCATTGCCATGGCCGATATTACGGCTGTTGGATTGTATACGCAGTTTTGGTTTCCAAATGTACCTCAGTGGATGCCGGGGTTAATTGCGTTGGTCATTTTGCTAATTATGAACTTGGCGACGGTCAAGCTGTTTGGTGAAATGGAATTCTGGTTTGCTTTAATTAAAGTCGTGGCCATTCTGGCACTCATTGTTGTTGGTTTATATATGATTTTTAAAGGCTTTACCACGGATCAAGGTCCAGCAAGTTTCACCAATCTGTGGAGTCATGGGGGATGGTTCCCGAATGGACTGCATGGGTTCATCATATCGTTCCAGATGGTGGTATTCGCCTTTGTAGGCATGGAACTGGTGGGACTGACAGCAGGGGAAACGGAGAACCCGGAGAAGGTTATTCCGAGAGCGATTAACCAGATTCCGATTCGGGTCTTGCTCTTCTATGTTGGCGCATTGCTGATTATTATGAGTATCTACCCGTGGAACGCTATAGTGCCTACTGAAAGTCCGTTTGTACAAGTGTTTGCAGCTGTAGGTATTGCGGCCGCCGCCGGAATTGTGAATTTCGTGGTACTGACGTCCGCAGCATCGGCTTGTAACAGTGCCATTTTCAGTACAAGCCGTATGGTGTTCTCCATGGCAAAAGATCACAACGCGCCTGAGTCATTTGCACGACTGAATAAAAGGAAAGTACCTTCTAACGCGTTATTTTTCTCCACGATTGTTATTTTGATCGCGATTGTGTTGAACTATATCATGCCAGAGGGCGTGTTTACGCTGATCACGAGTGTGTCGACTGTATGCTTCATCTTTGTTTGGGGCATCATGGTGATCTGTCATCTCCGATATCGTCGTACTCAGCCGGAACTTGCGAGTCGCAGCCGTTTCAAACTGCCGCTTTATCCGTTCTCGAACTATTTGATTTTGGCTTTTCTCGCGTTTGTACTGGTGGTATTGGCATTGGCTGAAGACACGCGAGTGGCGTTATTTGTCACGCCGGTGTGGTTTATCCTGGTTGCAGGGATTTACCTCCTCAAAAAGAGAAACTTGCGCAGTAGCAGAGAGTAGAACTTGGCTTTGTTAACAAGTAGACCCGCCCAATCGGATTGGGCGGGTCTTGATGTTGGTTAAATTCTTGCAGCCTCTTTGCCTTCACGAATGCTCGCATAGATGGCATCACAGATATCAGTGGTATACTGGCCCGACATTCCTTCAAGTGCCGTATTGGTGAATGCGACAACACTAAGTTCTTCTTTTGGATCAACAAACCAGGAATGGCCGTAGGTTCCACCCATCCGCCACGTACCCGGGGATTCCGGTGTACCAGCTGCAACAGGATCTTTAAGTAGGGTAAAACCAAGGCCAAACCCTCTTCCTGGCCAATACGGCATGACGAGTTCACGGATTTGATTCGTGGCCATCTCGGTGGCAACAGCTTCCGTAAGAATAGGCTGTCCCCCTTGTCGCAATGTCTCAAGTAAAGTGAGAAAATCTCCGGTACTTCCAATCATACCCGCTCCGCCTGATGAATAAGCTGAAGGTTGATTTGCACGGTTGGGGGCAAGCCGAAAACCGGCAGTACCTTCAATAAAAGGAACCTGCTCCAATTGATTATGAAGAAGACGCGGTTCTTCAGAACCATTAGCATATGCAGCTGTCAATCGTTCCGAATCTACCGCAACAAAGTCAGTGTCGGTCATGTGGAGTGGATGAGTAACCAGCGTTTGGACAGCTTCTCGTAGTGACATCCCAGTTACCTTTTCGATAACGGCACCAAGTACATCTGTCGCAATGGAATATCTCCACATGTTGCCTGGCTCATACAGAAGAGGAGCAGAAGCCAGCCTCTGCAGATTCTCCTCTAGACTAATTTCAGACCAATCCATTCCATCCGATACTCCTGCGAGCTCATAGGTTCCCTGATCTTCTTGGAAGAAACGGTATGTCAAGCCTGCGGTGTGTGTCATCAACTGATGTACTGATATTAAAGCGTCCTGACCATTAGCAAGTTTGGGCCGGAATGCAGGAAGCCAGCGTGTCACCGGATCATGCAGACTCAGCTTTCCTTGTGAGATTAATGCCAGAGCTGCTGTCGAGACAATAGGTTTGGTTACGGAAGCAAGTCGAAACAGAGCGTTTTCCGACATGCTGCGCTTTTGCTCCCTGTCCGCGAAACCAGCAGCCCGGCTGTATATCAGTTCCCCTCTTAAAGCAACTTGTACAACTGTTCCTACGATTCTTTTTTCGCTTAGAGCGCGGTCAATGGCTTCATCCACATAATTATGCAATGTCGTCATGTCTTTTTTTCTCATGCTTATCTTCCTCTCACCAACTGATGTATTTGATTTCTCGTGATAACTGTGTATATTATATAAATGATTTACCTTGTATCACATAAGGTGTTAAAGGTATTATGATTAATTAGCGAATATATTTAAGGTAATATTTAATCATATTTTATAGTTTTAAAGGAGTGCATTACATGGACGAAATTGATCAGCATATTCTGTTTCACTTGGAGAACCAGGCGAGATTATCCATGACCGAGTTAGGAAAATTGGTGGGGTTATCTCAGCCCGCCGTTACTGAACGAGTCAAGCGAATGGAAGAAAAGGGAATCATCGAGGAATATCGAACCGTGATCTCCCCCTCCAAATTGGGCAAGCAGAGCACAGCCTATGTTCTTTTTCGTACACGGGATTGTTATCCTTTCCTGGATTTCTGTCGTGCGTCACCTGAAGTTGTGGAATGTTATCGGATAAGCGGGGAGTACAATTACTTGCTGAAAATCCTTACAGACACGATCCAGGGACTTGAAGAGTTCGAGAACAAGTGTGACCCGTACGGTACGTATATGACCTTGATTACGATGTCTTCTCCGATTGCACATAAAAATCTCATGGAAGGACCGAATCTCCTGGCACAGGCTGAATAAGATTCTGGTCTTTACAATGAAAAGCAGAAGAGGAGTCCACATCAAGTGAACTCCTCTTTTGTGTGTAACTCATGGTGTGTCTCATGCAAATGCCTTCCTGTTACGTTACTTTGGGAAATCCATATTTATAAGACCGTATAGCTACGAGCAATGCAGGTATGAGCAAGATAAACAGCGATCCGGCAAGGTATCCTGCTCCAAATACTTCAAGAAGGATGCCCCCGATGATGCCTCCTCCGCCAATGGCCAGATTCCATGCTGTAACCAGCATCGATTGGGCGACATCCGCACTTTTGCCTCCCGCTTGAGCAATGGCAGTTTGTAGTAGGGTGGCAGCCCCACCAAACGTAATTCCCCAGATCATGATGCCAAGAATAATCATCACAGGTTGATCAGTACCGATTCCCATCACGACAGACCCCAGCGCGAATGCTGTCAGACTGATAATCACTAATCTTCGCAAAAATTGGTCAATGAGCATTCCGGTTAACCAGATTCCCACAATGGAAGTGATGCCGAAAATGAGCAAAATCAAATCTACTCTGTTAGCAAATACGGTCTGGGCAAGGTAGGGAGAAATATAGGTGTAAAGGATATTATGCGCAAGCATCCAAGCCAGAACAACAAACAGAATGGGCCTAACTCCGGGAATTAAAAACACCTTATGCAGCGGAAGACGTTCCCCAGCCGTTTCTCCTGCAAAATCCGGCATTTTCCAGAGAATCCACCCGATTAAAGCTGCGGTCAGAAGAGATACAATCCCGAAGATGAGGCGCCAGCCGATATAAGAACTGAGAAAACTGCCTATCGGGACACCAAGGGCTAACGCCACCGGTGTGCCGACCATAGCCACGGCCATGGCCTTGCCTTTTAACGAATCAGGGACCATCCGACGAGCATAACCTGCTGTCATTCCCCATAACACACCCGCAGAGACCCCAGCCATAAAACGAGCAGCAAGTGTCAGGATATAATCTGAGGATAAGGCGGTAACGGTGTTAAAGACAAGAAAGCCGCCAATGCATACCAGCAGTAGAGGTCGGCGTCTCCATCCACGTGTAGCAGTAGTCAAGGGAATGGCAGCAATAAGTGATCCAATGGCATAAAGAGTCACTAACTGTCCGGTGAGGGCTTCTGTGACCCCCAAGTCTTTTGCAATTTGAGGCAGCAGTCCCGCAGGCAAGCTTTCGGTAAGGATGCAAATAAATCCAGCCATGGCTAAAGCAAGTAGCCCCGCCCACGGAAGGCGTTCTGAAGATATGGAAGACAGCTCCCTTTGCTTGGGGAGGGATGTGTGAATGGCCATGAATAAAAACCTCTTTTCTTATCATTTAATTCTATCCGGAACTATGCATATAAGCTTATCTGAAAAAAATAAACTTTTGCATACAGAATTAAAGGTGAGAAAGAGGCATTAACATGATATTTATTTTATTTTGTACGTTTTTCCGTTAAATCAAAAGGATGCTGTCTGTTCATCCATTCAAGGATGAGCTTGACAGATTCCATGTAACGTTGGCCTACCAGCAAACCCGTATGGGTCGTATCCCACAGTCCGGCATATGCAGCGCCGAGCTGCTTGGCAGTTAATTGGCCTCTCTGATCTTCGTCTTCACAGGAAACAGCCTTGATTACCAAACTGGGGCAATGGATCAGGTCGCCATTAATGGATACTCCATCGGCTCCACACAAAACTGAAAAGGTAGCAAATGCCTTGGCAGACTCCGTTTGCAGATATTTCCGCTGAAAAGCAATGTCTTCTGCCGTCTCATCTATACTGGTCAGTTCATCACGGACAGGTGCAGGCATGATGATCCCAGGTGTGATACGATTGCTTTCCGGGTAGGGGATTAACCCATGAACTTCCTTGCTTATACTGGAGTCAATTACAACTAGGCCTGCCAGAGTAGCGGCTTCTGCAATCTTTTGACTGAGAATCCCGCCCATGCTGAAGCCAATAAGAACGGGAGGTTCGTTGATCCCGGCTAATACTTCACGAATATCCTCCAAATAATCGTCAAACGTAATCTTTGTCATGTCCATGACCCGACTCATGTAATGACTTCTCAAGTTCATGACATAACAGGTCCAACCGTGCTGGACAAAGTGGGGGATATATTTGCTCCACATCCAGCTGCCTGTGTATGCACCGTGAACGAACAGCAGTGGGGGCTTCTTGGTCGTTGTTTCTTCGTCATGAGGCGGGGTTCCTTGGAATATTTCCAAGTGTAAATCATGTTCTCCGATCTTCTTTACCTCATGTTCCGGTAACAATCGAGTGTAGTCCGTCATACCAAAAACCTCCTCTAAGCTATTAGTTTGATATCAAACTATTTCTCCAAAAAAAATTAGAAGTTGCCATGAATTTTCATTAAAATTCGCAGCAGTTCTTTTTTCTCCGCTTCCGTAACGTCCGCATAGAACACGTCCAGCATGCGCTGCGATATCTCTTCAAAGACCGGCTTTAATTGTTCGCCTTTTGCAGTCAAAGCGACATGAACAACGCGTGAATCTGTTGCATCACGCTCTTTGACGACGTATCCTGTGCGCACCAATTTGTCCACAAGTGCAGTCACCGTGGATTTATCCTTGCCAATTTTTTTGGCGATTTCAGCCATGGTCATCCTGTGATTGTTGTACAGGGCATAGATAATATCCCCATGGGACGTAGCGAGATCCTGGATTCCCTGCTCAGCCATCTCGGCCAGGATGAAGCGGTTGACCCTCTCTTTAATTTTGGATATGAGTGAAATAGCGTCTCTTGTTTTCATATGTGTAATATAGTTTGTTATCAAACTAATGTCAAGCTTTGATCCATAATTTATTGCATGCGCAGTATAGCAAAAGAGCAGTGAGAATTTCTTCTCCTGCTCCTTTGTTCCAGTTACTACTTGATTGGATTGGCACTCATTTCCTGTCCCATTTTCTCAATACCATCCAGAATTTGATATCCATACCCCCAGAACTGGCTGAAATCTGTGACATAGATCTGTTTGTTTTTGATTGCGTTCATACTTTGCAGGGCAGGGTTGGCATACAGATTCTGAATCAGCTTGTCGATATCCGGTGAACCAGCATACGCGGACAAGAGTAGGTAGTCAGGATTCGCTGTGATCAGCTGCTCTACACTAACTTCACCTTGCACACCATCAAATGTATTTTTCAGCTTCAACAGGCCGAGTGCATCAAGCTGATACGTATCGTTCTGCATGCTGCTTACGGTAATGGTGTCTTCCGTAGCGGGTACGATGTAGGCAAAAGTATGCTCAGGCTTATCGGCTACACTTGCCTTAATGGCTGCAACACGAGTCTTCAGACTTTCCGTGAATGTTGCGGCATTTTCTTGAACATCGAAGATCTGCCCAAGTTGTGCAATATCGCTATACAGGCTGTCGAGTGTGCCTTTGTGATTCGTCGTTTGCAGGAACGTGCGGATATTCATGTCATTTAATCCATCGACGGTACCCACACCCCAGTCTGCATCAGCGAATAGGTCACCCCGTCCGAGTACCAGATCCGGGCTTGCACCTACAACCAGCTCTTTACCGACATAATCCTTGGACAATACCGGAATTTTGGCGAAATCATCAGCCACATCCGGTGTAACGGAACCGTATAGAGCAGCAACACCGACCATTTTATCAGTCAGACCTAATTTGATGAGCATCTCAGCCGCAGATTGGGTATTCGCAACAACACGTTCAGGTGCTTTATCGAATACTTGCACTTTGGGTTTCCACTCGCCGCCCTCACCCGAGATCGTGAAATTGTCAATGGTGAGCGGGTACGTCGTTTTATTGGTATTCTCAGCAGGAGCTGAAATTTCTGTCGTGCTCGTTGTTGAAGTTGTTTCTTCGGCAGGGGAAGAAGTTGAAGCATTCGAGCAGGCTGCAAGCAGCAGTAACAGGAGACTTAGAGCAGCGAAGCCAATGGTTCTGGATGAGAATTTCATTAAACGATGAACCTCTTTTCTATGTGTTTTAAATTGACAAAGATAATCATTCTCAATTATAATCCGAGAAAACACATTGTAAATAGCTAAATTTAATTTGTTCTACATTTTACGCGAATTGATGGGGGAAGAGATGGCACAGACGGTTCAGGTTCAGACACAGCGCATGGGGAAAAGAGAGTCTTTGATTCATAGTAAATCCGGGTTTGCTTTACTGATTGCAGCTTTAATCATGATCACGATTATTTCTGTAGGTATTGCGGTTTCCATTGGACAGGTCCGTATTCCGCTGGCGGAGTCATATCGTATTCTTTTATACAAAATAACGGGATTTCAGTGGGGGGCAACACCAATTGAAGCGGGCTCCTTTACCGATATCATTTGGCAGATTCGTTTCCCGCGGGTGCTGATGGCGATGTTTATCGGTGCAGGCTTGGCCTTGTGCGGTGCTGTGATGCAAGCTGCTGTGCAGAATCCACTAGCTGATCCTTACATACTGGGGATTTCCTCAGGCGCTTCACTTGGAGCGACTTTTGCAATTCTCATTGGCTTCGGTGCCATTGGCTGGTTGGGTCAGACGGGGGTGGCTTTCTGGGCTTTTGCCGGTGCGATGGGTGCGTCATTACTGGTCCTGGCTTTGGCAGGGATTCGGGGTAAAATGACGTCGGTCAAGCTGGTGCTTGCCGGAATGGTGATTAACGCGCTATGCAGCGCTTTTTCGAACTTCATTATTTATTTTGCCAACAATGCTGAAGGCATCAAAACGGTGACATTCTGGACCATGGGCAGCCTTGCGGCTTCTGGATGGAACAAGCTTCCGCTGGTTGGTATCGTTGTGCTGGTAGCGATTCTATTCTTCCTGTTGCAGTCGAGAGTTCTCAATACGATGTTATTGGGGGATGAAGCAGCCGTTACACTGGGCATTAATCTGAGTGTGTACCGTAGAGTATACATGTTGTTAACCGCTTTGGTGACAGGCGTCATGGTGGCGAGCTGTGGCATGATTGGTTTTGTCGGACTCATTATTCCGCATATCGTCAGAGGTCTGGTGGGTTCCGACCATCGTAAAGTGATGCCTGTATCCGTACTGTTTGGAGCCATTTTCCTCATCTGGACGGACGTGATCGCACGATCCCTCATATCCAGTGTGGAGTTACCGATCGGGATTATTACAGCCATGATTGGTGCGCCGATGTTTATGTATATGCTGGTCAAAAAAGGCTACGGTTTTGGAGGAAATTAACCATGAAACTGAACGTAGAAAATGTATCCATCTCTGTGCTGAACACGGACATCATCAAGGACATTTCATTACAGGTGAACGGCAAGCAGTTCGTCGGACTCATCGGACCGAATGGTTGTGGCAAGTCAACGCTGCTCAAGAGCATCTATAAAGTGATCAAACCGCAGCAGGGTAAGGTTTTTCTGGATCATACAGATATCCTCAAATCCAGCCCGAAGCTCGTTTCCAGGCATATGGGCGTTGTCGGCCAGTTTAATGAATTGAGTTTTGATTTTACGGTGCGCGAGATGGTCATGATGGGCCGTACCCCACACAAAAAAATGCTGGAGACGGATAATGAACGGGACCACGAAATCGTGGAACAGGCTCTGGAAAAAGTACATTTGACTGGACATGCAGATCGCAATTACGTGTCTCTGTCCGGTGGAGAGAAACAGCGTGTGGTATTGGCACGTGTGCTGGCACAGCAACCTGAATTCCTGATCCTGGACGAGCCGACGAACCATCTGGACATCAAATACCAACTACAAATTCTGAATATTGTCCGTGGACTCGGCATTGGCATATTGGCAGCGTTGCATGATCTCGAACTCGCCGCAGAATATTGCGATTATCTCTATGTGGTGAAAAAGGGCCAGATTGTGGTCCATGGGAAACCGGCTGATATTCTGACTCGCGAGATGATTGGCGAGGTATTCGATGTAGATTGTGAAATCTATACGAATCCGGTTACGGGTGGCCTGGGTATCGCTTACCTGAGTACACGTTGATTACGACTATATCTTCGGTTGGATGACGTGGAGTAATCTTGTAAATAATCAATTGAAGTGAAAATAGACCGTACCTGTTGCAGCGATGTTGTTGCGTGCTCGCAGGGCCGGTCTATTGTTTTTTTGGAGAGGTTAGAGAGCGTCTATTGAAGCTTCGGGTCGACGGGCTGAGCATGAGCACCTTTGCTGACTTCTTGGAAAATATCTGTGGAGTTATCGCTAGGCGTTGAAGATTTGCTGCTGTTGTGTTGTTGCGGCTGATCTCCCGTTGCTGGACTGTTACCTGTAATTGTATAGTTTCGTAGTATCTCTTCCAGATCTCCAATCGTCACGGGACGAGCATGTCGTTTCAGCACGTAACCGAGTTGACCATTGGGCTCCACTGTTGCCGTCTCCAGATCGTCTACACTTGTAATTCCGTTCTGCCGCATATGCATCTCAAGCTGATCCATCGTATAACGCATACTTTTCAGATTCGGGATAATGACCTTCCCGTCCTCTACCACCATTTTGGAACTGCCACTCATTAGCCGTTCAAAAACATTAAATTTCAATTGCAGTTGTTCCACCACAAGCAATGTTGCGATAAAGACCGATGCGGATCCAATCGCTTTGCCAAGCTCATGATTCGCGATGGGCTGCACAATCGTTGTTCCGATGGAAATCATGATGACCGTTGTGGCGACACTCATCTGCGAGATCGACTTGCGTCCTGCAATTCGCAGCAGAATCATGCCGATAAGTACAAGTAAAACGGATTTCCATATCCAGTCCATGGTTGTTATTCCTTTCTATATCCACTATGCTCTGTGATTAGGCTGTTCTGGAGTTGGGGGAATTATGCAATTGAAAGGAAGAAAGGGGAGTAAGTGAAATAGTCCCATAATAAAGGGACTATTATCCTACATCCTAAAATAAGGAAATTACGGATGTTATTTAAGTAGTCTTTTCTTATAACAAAAGAGGAGTGATATTACGTACGATGTATACGAACATAATACAAGAAATGCTTTCTAAAGGAGATATGGAAGGTGCTATCCAACAAGTAGCATGTATTGGTGAGAAAAGGGATACATCTCAATTAACCTTTCTGATTGAAATTTTAAAATCTACAGAAAACAATGTATTACGAAATGAAATTGCCATCGCTTTATCTGACATTGGAGATAATCGAGCAGTCGAGCCGTTATTGGAAGTCATAACGGACCCCAAGACTTTGGGCAGCAGAGGCACATTGTTATACGCACTTGAACACCTGGATTACATACTACATATAGAGAACATCATCCCATTTATCGGGGATTCCAGTCTGGAAGTGAGTGCGCAGTCATTCATGTTATTGGAGCAAACGATGGATAGGCTATCGGATCTACAAATACTTAGGTATCAACACATCATTGAGTTACAAATGCAAAACAATCAAAGCAAGCTTTTGGAAGTAGCTTTAGAAATGTTGAGGACATGGGGTGATCCTCCAAACATAGGAGAATTTTCATAACCTTCTTTCTTTAAAAGAACAAACCACTGCTTTCATTCCGACCTCCCAATCGTTTACAATAAGGTATTGAATGTAGCAAATGAAGGAGCGGGTCACAGTGGCGAAACAGAAATACTATGTTGTCTGGGAAGGTAAGAAGCCAGGCGTATATAGCACATGGGCGGAATGCAAAGCGCAAACGGATCATTTTACCGGAGCAAAATATAAATCGTATGAATCCAAAGCGGCTGCAGAAGAAGCGTATCGCGCCGGATGGAAAGGCAACTGGGGTTCAAGCGCGGGCGGAGCGTCGAAGACGAAGTCAGCCAGTAGCGGAAGAAGTGCAGGTATGGAAACGTCGGAGGAAGTGGATTACGACAGCATCTCTGTTGATGTGGGTACACGTGGGAACCCCGGACCTGTAGAATACAAAGGGGTAGACACCCGCACAGGTGAGATTATTTTCTCCGTCGGACCGATCTCCAAAGGCACGAACAATCTGGGCGAATTTTTGGCCATTGTACATGCTCTAGCACATCTGAAGAAAGAAGGCAGTACCAAAACGGTGTATACTGACTCGGTCAATGCCATGAAATGGCTGAAGCAGAAAAAAGTAGCCACGACGTTAGCGCGGGACAACTCCACAGAAGAGATCTGGCTGATGATTGACCGTGCGGAGCAGTGGCTCCAGACGAATACGTACAGCAATAAAGTGCTAAAATGGCAGACCAAGCAGTGGGGCGAAATCAAGGCGGATTACGGCCGGAAGTAAGCATTTTTCTTTTAGATGCCTCCTTTATTTCTTGTCTATTAGAATCCATATTTACAATTTCCAGTTTCCGCTCTATAATCACTGAATATGATTAGTTAAACATATGGAGGAGCCTGTCATCTGCAGGCCCTCTTTATCTTTTTGGTCCATTGATGAACAAGTCCATTCACTAGAATGGGTTATTTGAGTATATTTTGCAGGAGGCAGACATGAGTTCCATTTACAGAAGTGAAGAAGGCAAGAGTAGCATTCTCGAAGAGTATGAGATTTATTTGAATGAGTTGGGTGAGGGATTTACACGGGAGTATGTGGAGACACGTTTTGGGAAGACGCATGTTTTATTGACAGGTCCTCAAGATGGCAAGCCGCTATTTATTCTTCAGGGCGGTAATTGTGTGAACCCGATGACGTTGTCATGGTTCTCTTCCTTATTTAAAGAATACCGGATTATTGCTCCTGATACGATTGGTCATCCCGGCTATAGTGAGGAAGCCAGCATCTCGACACGGTTTGATAGTTTGGCATTATGGGTGTCGGATCTGCTGGATCACTATGATATCGAAAAGAGTGCGTTTATCGGTCCATCGTTTGGAGGAGGCATTATCCTCAGATTGGCCACTTATATTCCGGAACGTATTTCATGCTCCGTATTGGTTGCTCCTGCGGGTCTCGCGGTCAATTCCAGAATCAAAACAGCTCAGGATATCACCCTGCCGCTCGTCAAGTACCGTATGACGTCTTCACCATCTTCTTTGCAAAAAATTACGGACACCATGTCGTGCAACTGCATGAAAGAAATGGACAAAAACATTATCGGCAAACTTTTTAAATACGTTAGTATAGATCAGGATCTGCCCAAGCTCACGGAGCGGGAAGAACTGGTGAACTATACGTCTCCAACCCTGTTATTGGTGGGGGAGAAGGATGTATTTTTCCCAGCGGATAAGTGTATTGAACGGGCTCAAAAAATTATTCCCAATGTTCAAGCCATCAAGTATGATACAGGACATTTTCCTTCACAGGACGTATTGGTTCAAATGAACGAGGAAATAGGGCAGTTTTTACAAAAGAATTATTAAAAAAAGCTGTAATAGCTGAATGGAGAAATGTATTTTTCCAGTTTAATAAAGTAATTCATCCCATGTGTCGATACTCTATATAAGAGAACCCGTTTCTTCTATATAATAGTGTAAATAGGGATTAGAAGTAGATCGTAGAAAGCTTGATATCATTAATATTTAAATAT
Organism: Paenibacillus sp. FSL K6-1318; assembly: GCF_037976905.1. Lineage (NCBI taxonomy): Bacteria > Bacillati > Bacillota > Bacilli > Caryophanales > Paenibacillaceae > Paenibacillus > Paenibacillus sp. FSL K6-1318. Next base: position 4,837,496 of record NZ_CP150270.1, on the reverse strand, counting down.
TTCGCGTAGGGGTGTTTCAAATTGCATCATTTGGTTTATATAGATGGTTGGCGATGAATTGCTTACTGGCTGGACCAAATGATGCATTTACGCGGAAAGTCTTCCGATCGACAAGGTTGAAAAGAGGTCTGTTATGAGAAAAGATAATTGCAAAATGGCATTGCAACGCAATGTGATTATAAATGATACATATCAGGTAAGACAGGTATTGGCCAGCAGTGAGTTGGCTATTGTATATGCAGGGCGAGATCGTAACACAGGTGCCAAGGTAGCCATTAAGGAATTCTTCCCACTGCGACTGGCTGAACGTCAGGCAGACAAGCGGGGAGTCTACTGTTCATCGCGGGGATATAGTGGGCAATATCAGGAGTTGCTAGCAGCATTTCTGCTCGAAGGTGAACTGTTATCGACACTGGATCATCCTCATATTGTTTCGTATTTGGATCATTTTGAAGCGAATGATACGGGGTATCTGGTTATGGAATACTGCACAGGGATTACGTTGACCGAGTATCTGAATGAACACAATCATGCGCTTGATGCTGCATTCATAACAGAGACGCTGCTTCCACTGGTGGATACATTGGATTATATACATAAGCAAGGCATTCTTCACCGGGATGTGAAACCTTCCAACATTATGGTGATGGAGGACGGTACACCCAAGCTTCTGGACTTCGGCTCAGCTACCCGTTGGCCTATGCAATCTGGAGAGAAACAGGCGATATTTACATCGGCAGGCTATTCTCCGCTGGAGTTCTATTCGGAGAAATCCAGTCAGGGACCTATGTCGGACATCTATAGCCTTGCGGCTCTGCTCCATTATTGGACATGCGGGCAGCCACCAATGGACGTGAAGCAACGGTTGTTCCAAGATGAACTGCCATCTGTTCGTTCACATAATGAATATGTGAATCCTTGGCTTGCACGTGTTATTCATTGGGGGCTGTCGGTGCGTTCTGAGAAACGCTGTGCTTCTCTGGCCTGGGTCAGAAGCTCGCTCCGAGTTCAAGCCTGGGTGTGGAAAGTGCGTAAACCTGGAACGGTGGAATGGTCTTTGGCTGAAAATGAACATACGCAGGTCTATGAAGTGGAGCCGAAAAAGCAACATGAGACGGCGTAAGCAGGCGTGACCTGAGTTCATAAAGTGGATGCACTTAAATGAGAGCATAGCATTTATATGCACGAACAACATAAACAAGCCAGTTCTTACCCTTGAAGGGGACGAGCTGGCTTGTTTTCTTTTATATTTTCAGAGAGAACTCGCATCAGCGTGCTTCATTCCCACTTCGTTAAGACGTAGTTTACTGTGGATCTCTCTTTTGTCCTACATAGATATTGGTACTTGGTTTGATGGCTTTGTAACGAATTTCGATCTCCGTAACACCATCCTCAAAGGTAATATACAACTTTTCATTATACTCCATAGCTTCCGTGTGTCGGCGCTTCACTGGCGTTCGGCCTCGGACAACCGTACAATTCGTATCGTGGCGGACCAATAACGTTTCTTTCTTACCCGCTTCCAGCCAGATTCGTCCCGCTTCCGGTACTTTGACCCCGATGTCCATGCGATCAAACAGTTCACTTAGACTTACTTTTCGGCGTTCCAATGAGGTTAGAGGCCAATTGGTTACCGGAATATCCTCGCCGTTCGCTGTAGCTAGAAAGTATCCTTCCAGTCTTCCGCGAAATACGGGTTTTGGCTTCAATACGAACCAATACAGTGCGAAAATAGCACCAGCAAGCAGCAGGCCCAATCCTGTATAGAGCAGTACCTTTTCACGTAAAGAATGAATTTGCAACGAAATGTCTGTAGTTATACTTGCTCCCTCAGAATCCGTTGCTGTCACCTTGATCGTTGAACTTCCAGTGTGAAGAGAAGACCATCGCAACAGGTTACCTTCAATGACGGCATCCCCGAGTTTGCGCTCACTTCCACCGTCTGCAAGGATATACGTTAATGGATCATTATTGGCATCCCTAAAGTAGTTGTTCAGGTCAACATCTGTATTGCTGTCGTCTTTGGATAACACCATGGATTCACCGGTGGCTACGGGTGCTTGATTCGTAATGTCTACTTCAACCGGAGTAATTTCCCGATAAAAGTCCGGACCGTCGATCCGTAGTCCCCATGTGTACAGATCCGACTTGGGAAAAGTGTATTTTCCCGTAAATCCGCTACCTGTATTGGTTAAAGGGATCCGTTCTGTTTTTCCATCAGATGGAGTTACAATGAGTTCCGCTTCCAGTCCCTTGTACACATCCAAGTCCTTAATGGGTTTAGGGTCCACAGTCTGATCGTAGAGTGATGCCTCAAATGTGATGCTCTTCCCTTTGACTGGCTGCTCCGTTGCCATATTTGCGACCGCAGAGACGTTGTAGTTCCCTAATAGGTTAATCTTCACCAGATCACCGCTACGGCCTTTGAATTTCAGTTTGAACTGTCCTTTGACCGGACGAATGATCTTCATCAGAGCATATTTATCAGACCGAATGAAGCTGACATTGCTCGACTGATAATAGAGCTGAGCTTCGGAGACAGCATGATCAGAGAGCATGATAATGTTGGCATCCGCCATGCTGGAGTTAGGAATATCCACGGTTACTTCCTGCATTGCTCCGGTTGCAGTTACAGCCGCTACAGATACAAGAACAGATTGAATCTGATCTGCAAAAATCCGATTGAAGATTTCAGGCAGATCGTCCGCACTGCCGGTGATAAAGGAAGAACCACCCGTTTCTTTGGCGATACGCTCCAGTTCTGCCGGGTTAACGGTACCGTCGCGGTTTAGTCCCACAGTATAGATGGGATAACCAGCTTGTTGTGCCATCTCAATAACTTTGTCCACATCTTTGGAGGAGTCAGCAGGTGTTCTGCTCGTCGATCCTCGCAAATCCGTTTCTCCGTCAGAGAGCAAAATCATAAATGGTTTACGTTTGTCCGTCTGCGATTGTTCGAGCAGGCTAGCCCCTCGGCGTAAGCCAAGTCCGAGATCTGTATATCCGGAACGTTTTAAGCCATCCACACGGCTACGAAGATTATTGCGAGCACCAGAGGATGAAATATCCATCAGTGGTACGGATGAAGTGATCTTATCATTATAAGCTACAAACCCTAATCGGGTCTTAGGTCCACTACTCATATCCATAAACATATGTATAACTTCTTCGGCAATGCGATCTTTGTCGGTCTCATTCATAGAGTAGCTAACATCCAGGACAAACATGGCATCTAGGCCTTCATACGTCTGGGTCTTGACAGATGATTCAGCGTATATGCTCCCCATGTCCCATGCTGGAATTAAAAAGCTGACCAACAAGAGAGTGAAAATTGTTTTTTTGAATTTTATTAATATCATATGATGCTTTGAATCTCCTTTCTGTTTTGGGTACTGCAAATGTTTTTTTGATATCAAACTAATTTTTGTTAAAAAATTTTGTTTCTACACGATAAAACCCCGTTATGCGTAGTTTTGATAAGAGAAGAATATTGCAACACCGCATACGTTAAGGTGCTTTCCTCTTGATTAGGGGGAAAACTCCACTAGTTTTAAATCATTGAACATCATCCAGATTATAGGATATTCTTTATCATCGGCATGATTCGCAGGGAAGTGAAGCGAAAATCGGAAATTAGTTCTATAGGTATATCGAAGTCACATAAATGAGCTTTTAGACCTATATAGGGGAATATTGACAAAACATATCGCTGATGATTAAGATGAATTCCATAAATCTCCAAAGCAAACGGCATAATCTGGTACATAAGTTCCAGTCGTATGTTGACAGCTCGTTCTATTGGACTTGTGATCTTCTGAGAGAATGATTCTCTTAGATCATGACTAAAGGCTGATAGAGTGTGCGGAGTGTCAAAAATTGATGGAGGGGGGGAAGCATTCGCCCGAATGAACCATCATTTGGGGGATGTTGCCTGAATGGATATTATTAATCAAACGAACCGAACGATGCTTTTCGAAGAGATCAATCCGGAGAAAATGGATTTGATTACGATTGTCGGAGACGTAAAAGGGATCGACAGTTTGAATGATGACAAGATCAAGGAGATCAACGAACACTTGCTTGTACGAAACTTCGATGAGTTTTTGGACAAGTTTTCTCCCAGTGTGTATTCCTTTTTCAATGCGGTAAACCAGAAAGTCATGTATACGCTCAAAAAGCCGGAAGGGATTCCGGATGAAGCAATCTCTGAGATCAAAATTGATCATAGCAATGACTTCCTGAGAATGCTGTTTACCCTGATCGATACCAAACGTAGTCAGGGGATTACGAATGTAGATTTCAAGTTTGAAAATTTGCTGGATATGATTTCACCGAAAAAGGTTATGGATGACATTCGGCAGGTACGGAAAGAAATTCATTACATGTACGGCCAGCATGAGAAGCTGGATGATGGGGATCCGAAGAAGTTGGATATCGGGGATAAACTTAATGTCATGTTTGAAGATGCCAGCCGGAACTATAACAATGTTATGGCAATGCTGCCACTGGCCATCGAAGATATCAAAACCCGCCTGTTGCTGAGCCGTGCTCAAGAAGAAACTTCTTCCGAAGCGATTCAGGTAGGACAACTCACGATTGGTGAGAGTGGAGAATTGAAAATTATCGAAGCTCCAAAGAGTGATAACAACGAGTTGATGCTCCTGGATGAGTCAACAAGCACAGATTTGACTCAGGTGTTTGCTGAAGATTATGATTCACTCTCCGAGGCACCTTCAGCGTATGTACAGGATCTGGTCGTTCGTACATTCTGCCCACTGCCTGCGGTTCAGACGGATGTGGATACGGCAGTTGAAGTACAGAATTACAATACATACCTGGAATTTTACAAGAACGCCAAGGATGACTTTGTGAAAACCGTAAAACCGCTGGTAGAGAAAATTTTGGGTGTCAAAATGTTCTTTGATCAATATGCGACCAAAAACAAAGGCATGCTGCCTTCCATGCTGATTGCCAATGCCAAGCTGGATATGCTTGTTAAGAGCAGTAACATTCCGCGGCTGGAGACCTATCTCAACACAGTCAATGCGAAGAATGATTTTACCGACACCATTTGGTTCGGTATTGTTCCTTCCGTTGAACTGGAGAATACGGGACAAGTTCAAGTCAGTCGTGCCCGTTTCCGTGGTAATGAGAAAGTGGTTAAACAAGATGGAAACAGTATGGAATCCCTGTCGATGCTCCTGCAAGTCGTTAAAGACTACAAAGTACAAGTGTTCTTCAGCTTTGAATCTGGAGAAGAGACGACATTCAGCAGCATGGCTACCGCAGGCATCGATAAATATATTGATAAATGCGCGGTATTAACTCGCAAGGACTACAGCGAATTCGCCATTCCAAGTGCTCCGAATTTCACCATCATTCCGAAAGAGAAATCGGGTGTCGTGATCGACAGTCGTATGCTCCAAACGGAAAATGGTGTGGAGCTTTCCAAGGAGAAAGAAGACATTCTGAAGCTGTGGATTGAAGGTGTGTATGTCGGTGCGTCTTATGTATCTGCCGGAATTGTGGCTGCATATCAGTGCCCTGAGTACCTACGAGGCGCATTCAAAACCGTGAACCGGGATTATCCAGGTGTGCGTTTTGATATTGAAGCAGGCGATAACAGTCTGCGTGTAGTGACTACGATGACCAAAGAAATCTCCGGATTTACAAACACTATCAAGGATTCGATTAACCGGAAAAACTTTGGATTTATTTTCTCATCGGAAAATGCCCAAATCCAGGATAGTGATATCAAGCGGATCACGGTATACAAAGCGAGAAGCATGGCGATGTCCGAAGATGGCTTTGATTCCTTGTATAAAACACTCGTAAGTACTTACATTGAGCGCTTGCTCCGTTTCCAGACGGGTGATTTCAAGCATGAAAATATCGTCAAATTCTTCAGCAACAATCCGAGCAGTCAGAAGAGCAGGTGGCTAGGAACCCGAGGGTCGATCAATTCGATCATTCAGGAAGGTGACGACATGAGCTTTATCATCGATGAGAAGAGCAATATGTGCCACATTGACCTGGTATTCAACGGCAACGTGAAGAACCTGGAGGTCATGATTACCAAAGGCACCAGCGCGATGAAAGTGTAGAGGCTGGAGTAATTACAAGTTTTGAACTTTGAATATAATACTTCAAACAACGAATTATAGACATTTATTTTGGTGTTAAAGGCAGCCTTTATTGGCTGACCTTATACATATATTCCGGTACCTTTCCCCAGATGGAGAGCATGCCGGGCACATTGTTTTCTAATCTTAAGGAGGTTTTTATTAATGGGTTTTGTATTGAAAGTAGAAGGCGCAGAAACAATCGAATTGGGAATGGATAATATCCGCACAGTAGTGTATGACACAGATACGCCAGATGATTCCAACGCTAGATCCACAGATGTAGGTGCAACACTTCGCATCAGTGGCAAAATTATTACAGCAACAGACGGTGACAATGCAGATGACACGATGAAACTTGCTCTGTGGTCCCTCGTTCCAGCTGAAAAAGCAGATTGCTACCGTAAAGTAACCCTGGAAGTAGTTGCAGCAGACCAAGTGGTACGCAAAATTTACTTGCCTAACGCGTTCGTTGTGGATTACACAGAGCGTTTCGGAGATACCGAAGGCGTGGGTGAATTCAGCCTGTTCATCAAACAGAAAAAAGACAAAACTGAATTCACTAAAATCGAAGGCGGCTTCCCGGTATAAAAGGGGGCAACTAATGTTCCGGGTCAGTTATGACTGGCCCAGAATAACGCTGTCATGTTAAGGGGCCCTGGTGCCCCTTAATCTTTATTTACGCCCGAATACGGCAGGGAGGCAGGAACGAATACCATGAAAGATTATTATGCGGTGCTTGGTGTGGAACGTGAAGCTTCTCCGGAGCAGATCAAGAAGGCTTATCGTCAATTGGCGAAGAAATTTCACCCGGATGTTAATGGGGGAGATCCGCAGGCAGAAGTACGTTTCAAACAAGTACATGAGGCCTACAGCACACTCGGAAATCCCGAGTTAAGGGCAGCATACAATCAACAATCTCGATCTACAGGGAATCCAGAAGGGGTAAAAGGAGCAACATCCAGTACGAATACCGAAAAGGTATGGTCTGATCCATCACGAATGCAGGAACAGTTTGAACAATTTTTTGGCTATAGCCCCAAAGGCAAGGAAAGCTCAAACAGTGGCAAAGCCGATCCCAATAAAGGAATGGATATGTCCGCCATGTTTGACCGATATTTCGGAGTTCGAAAAAAGTAAGCCGGTGGCCTGTAATGGATCGTGCCGGTTCAGGCGGAGGTTATGGAAGTGAGACGAGGAAGGTCGGTAATGACGATAGGGCTTGACGCATGCGTCGCCATGATTTCGTTAGCCGTGCTGTATTACATATTCATCATTAACCGGGACATGAGTGCCCAATGGATAACTGGAATTATTGTAGTCCTCTCCGGGGGAGCATACCTGTTTTTTAAATACATACCTGCCACCAAGGGGGAAAAGAAGAAGTTGTCTTCACGTGTTGTGAAACTCGTGCTGTTGGACGACGACGGTACAAGTGTGAAGGAATGGTACATTCAGGGTGAGACGAGTGTATTGATCGGAAAAAGTTCGAAGAACAGTGAGGCGGACATTGATCTGTCCGATACTCCATATGCCTCCCTCATCAGTCCGCAACATGCTGTGCTGAACAAAGCCTCGGGCCAATGGTTTATCGAGGATATTGACTCGGCTAGCGGCGTAGGTGTTCGTAAGGGGAATCAAAGCAGATCATCCAAATTGGAAATCGAAGAACCCAGCCTGATTGAGGCAGGGGACTTAATTTATATTGCCAATACCCGAATTTTGGTGAAATAACGTTGGCGTACCATTATACAAGCTTACGGGGGAATGAAAAGAAATGAGTCTGACAAGATGTGGAAACGGACATATGTTCAGTACGAGACGGCACGGAAACACGTGTCCATATTGCAATCTGGCCGTCGAGTCACCGGCCTCCGGTAATAGTGAAGCAGCGGGAGCAGTCCCACGCGCGCCTCGCACAGCAGAAGATGACAGAACGATGCCATACCTGGGAGAAACGACAGGAATTGAACCGGTAACGGGATGGATGGTGTGTATCGAAGGTCCGCAGATGGGCCAGGATTATCGGATTATGGCTGAAAAGAATTTTATTGGACGTTCGGAAGAGATGCATGTTCGAATCCTTGGGGATAACACGATTTCAAGGCGTAATCATGCGGTGATTGTATATGATCCCAAAAAACGGAATTTCTATCTGCTGCCCGGCGATGCTTCTGGCCTTGCTTATCACAACAATGAAGCGGTCTATTCTCCGGTGGAACTGGCTGCGTACGACGTCATTCAATTGGGACGGAGTAAATTCATTTTCATCCCATTATGTGGTGTGCATTTTGAATGGGAGCAACAGTGAATACCTTCATGATCTTGTGGAACGACAAGGAGCTAACGCCTTATTGGGTTCTGGTAGCAGGCTGTTTGTCGATCTGGTTGTTGTTATTCGTCCGAAGCCGGATTCCGGTAAGGCAACGTGACGATAGGCCAGTGGGTGTTCAGATCGGGAATGGACAGACCATTGGTGCTCGCAGTGAGCAGGATGATTATTTTGCCTGTGCCGTGGAGCCTTATGGTGTACTTGCGGTACTTGCCGATGGAATTAGCGGCTTATCTGGTGGGAAAGTAGCCAGTACAACTGCTGTAGAGACATTTATCCGTGAGTTCGAAGAATTGGAGCGGTTTCCTGATCCAGAGGAGTTTTGGGATGCATCTTCCCATGCGGCAAATCAGGCGATTCTTCGCAATTTACTTGGCGTTCCTGGAGGAACGACGCTGGTATCAGCCATGATCAAGGGCAGAGAGCTGTATTGGGGCGCAGTAGGGGACAGCATTTTGGCCGTATTTCGCAAAGGTGAGCTACTTGCTATTAATCATAAACATACGCTGGAAACTCAACTCGAAGAACAGTATATGTCTGGAGAAATATCGGAGCAGGAGGCGTTGGATAATCCGCAGCGCAAAAGGCTGGTCAACTATTTGGGGTACGACCATTTTAAACAAATGGAAATCGCGGACGAGCCGTTTGCACTGCAGCCGGCGGACAAGATTGTGTTATGCAGTGACGGGGTATACAACTCCCTTACTGAGATGGAACTGGAGACTATACTGGCGAAAGACATGTCGCCATTTGATACAGCACAGACCATCATTGATTTGATTGAAGAAAAACAGCTCGTGCATCAGGATAATGCCACGATTATCATTTTGGAGCAAGGATGGTAACGGATCAGGCAACGCACAGGGAAGGGAAATGGGGAGACGGATGAGGAAGGAGAACAGTGAATTCAAGACGGCTTTTGTCTCGGAAGCGGGATCTTTCCTGAAAAATCGGGATTTCTACGGCTGCGTTGAGCTGGAAGATTGGGCCTGTTATGTCATTGCAGATGGCCTGGATACGGATACGGAAGTGAATAGCGCACAGATCACAGTGCAGACCATTCTGGAATCCTTTTTGGAAAAGCCAACCATGTCCAAACGCAGACTAACAGAGTATATCAAGATTGCACATGAATGGCTTCAGTATGAAAGTCGCCGAGTCAGGCTCAAGGCGGGCTTCGTCATTGTTGTGACAGACTATACACGTATGGTGTGGGCATCTGCCGGACACAGCCGGTTGTATCATTTTCGTGGAAATCGACTTGCATTAAAAAGCAAGGACCACAGCGTTGCTGCTCAGCTGGCAGCCGAAGGCCAGATTGCAGAGGATCGTGTGGATCAGCATGATGAACGCGGTAATCTGAATGAATATGCGGGCAAACCTGGCATGATCAAGCCGTATGTATCGGATAAGATCAAGCTGGCCGATGGCGACGTACTTGTGCTCTGCACCCCTGGATTGTGGGAGGGGGTTCAGGATGCGGAGATGATCGATGCGGTTGAAGGTGCCAATGACCCGCAGACCCTGGCGGATACGCTTGAAGAAGTGATGCTTAGCAAGCAACGTGCCCGTATCGAGAATTATAGTGCGGCAGCCATATATGTGAACAAGATTTTTCATGAAGAGCCCAAGAACCGTAAGAAATGGATTAAGCGGATTGCCATCATGCTGGTTATGCTCCTGATTTTTGGTGGAGCCGGCATATTCTACGCGGTGAAAAGTGCAGCCAAAAAAGCTGAATTGGCCGTAGATATGCTGCAATATGAACAGACCGCAGACCAGTACGTCAAGGAACAAGAGTATGCCAAGGCAGTCTCGGACTACAGCCTGGCGCGCAATAATTCCATCAAAATCAAAGACCCGATACATAAAAAGCTGTTGACTGCGAAGATGGCTGCTGCTCAGACGCTGGTTGATGGGGAAGCTCACCTGAAAGAAGGCGACATTACCAAAGCAACCGCGAGTTACACCAAAGCATTGGAATTGTCTGAATCCTATAGCATGTTCAACCGGGAAGTTATTCAGGAGCGCCTGGAGCAGATGACGACTTTCCAGCAAGTGCAAGACTGGATCACCGAGGGCGATCTGAAACTCCAGAACGGAGATTACAGTGGAGCGATCATTTTGTATAAAAGGGCCAGAACAGCCGCGACGGAGACAGCTTACAAGGATGCGCTGAAGGAAATTGCTACGCAACTGGAGACGGCCGAGACCAAACGTGCAGATATCAAACGGCAATCCCGGCAGCTTCAAGCAGATACGCTGGAACAGAAGGGTGACCGCTTCAATGAAGCCGGAGACTATAGTGGAGCCATGGATGCCTATGCTTCGGCACAGGAAATTTATCAGGAGATCGATATGTTGGAACGCGTGCTGGCCATGGAGCGGAAAATAAACAAGCTGGATGAGAAATTGAACCCACCTGTACCGGCGGCTGATCTTACGCAGGATACGGCAGGATTAGATACAGCAAATACATCGGGTATGACCTCGGATATGACCGGGAGTACGGGAAGTATGAGCGCAGGCAATACAGTGGGGAACGGTTCTTCCACTGGTAATGTCACCTCGGCTGGAAGTGGCAGTGTGGATACTTCTGGCTCAGGTGCTTCTGCTGGAAAAACGACAAGTAATGCTAGCGGTAATGCTGCCTCCAATGCTGATGGAAGCACCGACACCACGGAGACTGACGTGAACGAACAGGAGTCATCGGAAGGAGGAGATTCATAATGAAAGACATGATTCGTGACCGTCTTAACAAGATGGAGGATCTGGAACAACGCCGCATGCTCAAAGATCTCATGACAGGCGTTTTTCTTAATCTTGTGGAGTATCAGGAGACGCTGAACAAGCAAATTGAGCAACGTGTTTTTGATGAGGTGTTGCCGCAGGAGGAACGTCATGATGTATATGTCACATTATGCGCGCGGGAAGATCTGGACCCTATTCATGAATTTCTGTACCCGATCCTTCCTGAGGATGATGAACCACAGACCGTCTATTTGAGTGAGGCCTCAGAGGCACTGGCGCGTCAGGAAGAGATGAAATTGTTCACATTCTACATGGAATGCGGGCAACAGGAACTCCAATCTCTGCTGAAAAGTAATCGGACATTTCGCGGGGAGATTGTAACGAGTGAAGGCAGACATGCCATAACGGTTCGGTTGAAATCAAGTACAGCGTATATCTCCAAAGTGGAAGAATTGTACCGGGTCTTTCGTAAAAACAGCCTACCATGGAAATCGATTAATGCACCTTATATTTTCAAATTCGTTGATTGTGTTCTGGTAGGTTCTGACGATGGAGAGGCATGGGATAAACAACATACGGTCAAGGAACTTTCCATCCATCTGGAGGAGTTTGAGTCTTATAAAAGAACCAATATGATTCCGCTGTGGAACATCCAGAAGATTGATATGAAAACGGGTGGATTCCCTGTTCCGGCTTCGGACCGAATCAATTATGAACATGTGTTGCCACTCCGCAAAACCGGAACGGAACACGGATATCTGGTCGATGGAGACGAATCGCATATTCGGTATATCAAAAGATCGGAAGAAGATATCACGATCGTATCTCCGCTGGAAAAATCCGATTCATGGACGGTGCTGAAAATAGCTGGTCCTGTCGCAACCCGTATTGGCAGAATGGACTATCCGCTGTTTTCCAACAACAAACGGGAAGGGTTTGCTGGTAAATATGCGCGTCAGGAAGGGCGTTCTGTGCGGTCCAAAGGGGAGATTGCCCGCATGGTTCACGCTTTTCAGGCAGCAGAGGGTTTGGAACTGGAAGATGTACAAGTGGTGGCGCCAGGACCCGCTTTGGGAGTCACGTACCCACTTAATGCATTTGTTAGTGACCATGTCCGTGTTGAGACAGATAAACATCGAATGATCTTAAGGTTCAGCAGACACGGGAAGCAGCCGGGACAGGCTATTTTTCTGGATGATCTGCTGAGCTTTCTGGTATCCGAAATCCAGCTGGCTTTCCCCGAATACTGCTGCGAAGGGGAATGGGTGTGAGTACAGCATGAATTACATCTGGGACCTGATTATACGAGCCAAACGTAATGGAACTGATCTGCGCGACGTAACCTTTGTGCCAGCACGTGTATATTCGCCTTATATGGAACTTAGTCATACGAACCTGAATGCTTCAGGCGTGGAAGGCACGATTGAAGTCAATCCGTATTATCGCTTCTTTGATATTTTCCGGGACCTCTTCGACATCAATAATGAAGAGCAGGTGGAGTTGCGGGAAGCACTCTTTGATCTGGTTATTCATTTTCTGGCGGATATGGATTTGATGCAGGGTATGAACAAGAGGGAGTATTATATTCGCTTCATTCTGAGGGATATGCATTCGGGTGTATACGGGGATCGGGTTCGACGGCGACTGGAGCTGTTCGGGCAGGAGGAGCAGGAAGTAATCGCCTGCAATATGCTCCGTTTGTATGATACGGGAGAGGCGGTTCATCTGCTGAGGGATACCCTTGTACGAATGTTCCCGCGTTCAACCCTTTATGCCAATTGTGAGGAGAAGGATGAATTGCTTTTGTATATTGGTCAGGTAGAACGTACAGAAGCGAAGGAGAAGCTGGAACTGATTCTTGAACTCTTTCTGCCGGTACGTTTCGACACGGAAATATACTGGGGGCATCATTTTGGCATTCTGGATGTGGACTATACGATGATACAGGACGGGATTGCCCTATATTAAGCAGCACCAGCAGTTGTAAGGAGGAAGTATAGATGAACGGCTATTCATACCGATTGTATCCTGACGCCACGAGCAGGGAACGTTCCAGAGGAACCATGCGTTATACGCGTGAAGAATTGATGGACATGACCACATTCCAATTACGGAACATTTGCTACAAGGAACGGTTAATTGAGGGATTGGGCCCTCGGACGGAACGGGAAGAACTGATTCGGATTATTTTAAAATTTCTGGGAGCGGACGATGTATTGTGGATCGACCAGTCTGTTGATGGCGGATTCGAGCGTATACAAAAGGCTATCTCTCGTCATATGACGGCTCCCATGAGCAGTGATGGAGGCATTAGTGTGCCTGCGCGACTGATTCTGTACGAAGGATTGAACGTGGACAAGCTGGATCGATATGTGGTCACGGCACCGGGGGGACTAACCGAATCCAACGTACTTTTAGTCAATGAGAGCATGGAGCTGTGTGGCATCTTCAACCTGGTTAAGGACGACTCCGTATCGGGAACCTTTTATTTGACGGCAGGAAGTGGGGCGACCTGGAAGAAATCGGGCAACAGACAGTACAGTCTCCTCTTTTTCCGTAAACGCGACTCGGAGTATCTATATCAGACCTATTATTCCAGCAGACCGCTTCCACCGGTTCATATTCAATATACTCAAATCCCACTGGCAGATCTGGACATCCGGGAGCTTGAACCGACAGAAGCAGTGCTTGCAATTGATTTTGGCACCTCCAATACGACGGCAGGCGCCTATTTGCATAACGGTTATATTCAGGCGCCAAGTAGCCAGGATTTGCTGAATGGACGAGTCCGTATGGATGCCATCAACTATGTTGCTTTTCCCGACCCTACATACAAAGATACGGACTGGATCGAGGTCCTGCCTACGGCAATCGGTGTGGCGGAGTGCTCGGATCCAGCGAACATTCGTTACGAGTTCGGCTATGAAGCGCTGCGAAGCATGCGTCGGGGAGGGTACAGCAGCCGGGCGAGTGTCTTTCGCAGCATGAAGCGCTGGGTGAACAATTACAACAAAATGGAAGAAATCGTCGATGTTCATGGCAATGCGGCCATGGTGTCTCGTATGGACCTGTTGCGTGCGTACATGAATTACATCATCCGAACGGCAGAGCATCAGTTCAAGTGCAAGTTTCGCCATGTGCACTTTACGAGTCCCGTGAAGATGAAAACACAGTTTTTGCAGATGTTCGGAGAGATGCTTCCGGATTATCGGATTGAGCAGACGTATGCGCTGGATGAGGGAATGGCTGTGCTCTATAACACCCTTGCTGACGGGATGGAACGTGGTGCTTTCATGGAAGGGCAGACGTATCATGCGCTCGTAATTGATTGTGGCGGTGGAACAACGGATTTATCCTCCTGTGCCTTTACGATCGAGGACGGACATATGGCGTACAAGCTGGATATCCATACGACCTACGAAAATGGGGATACGAACTTCGGAGGTCACAACATTACCTATCGTATTATGCAATTCATGAAAATTGTATTCGCCGACTACTATAGCGGACGCCGTCAGGTGACGGATATTGATAGCCTGATTGAGGCACCTGGTGCGGATGTGTTCCGTCAGGTGGACGAAGAGGGTGTGAAGTCCGTTTATCAGAAGCTGGAGCAGCGCTATGAGGAGGCAGAACATATCATCCCGACTGCGTTTGCGCGTCGAGAGAATCGTTCACGGGACGAATATTTGCGGGTAAGAGGCAACTTCTACTTCCTGTGGGAAATCGCAGAAGAGATGAAGCAGCAATTTTTCCGCAAAACCGGTATCTTGCGTAACCGATTCCACTCGGAGATGGAGGGCGACGGGGACAGTGATCTGCAAATAACGACCATGGAGCGTTGGTTCCTCTCAGTAGAACGGAATGGGGAGTTGAAGGATGAATATGAGTTCCCCGATGTGGTGTTCAATATCAAGGAGATTACCCAGCTGATTAAGGCTGATATCTATGAGGTGGTTCGCAAGTTTTTGGATGATTTCTATCGGCAAGGGCGGATGAACCAGTACTCGATTATCAAGTTGACAGGTCAGTCCTGTCGAATTGATGTATTTCGGGAAGCATTGAAAGAGTTCGTTCCAGGCAGAAGCATTGAGTTTCGGCAAAAACCTGCGGAAGGGCGTGTGCCTGATCTTAAACTTGCCTGCCTTCGAGGGGCGATTCGTTATCTGAGTGCCCGCAAAACGGGAAGCGTTCAAGCCGACATCACGCATGATGCCGCTGTAATTCCGTATACCGTAAGTGCCTACACGCATAATGGACGTGAAAAAATGCTGATCAGCAGTCTGGATCGGAGTGATGGCATTCCGGGCAGCATTTCCCGTCCATTCGAGACGGCAGAAGTGGAGTTATACCTTAGCGGAAGTGATGGCCAGTTGAGACAGAAGTTCGTATATGCCAACCGTCCGGATTTCTATAAAGAGGTGCTTTATGAAGACATTCGGGATCGATACGGAGATAAAATTCCGCAGGATGATACGGATTCCATCGTGAATGGAGAGACGAAGTTTTTTGTCTTTCCGGATGATCGTCATTGGGGCTTCCATGTGTTGCCTGTAGCTCGTAGAAATGAACGGCTGTATCTGGGATCGCAGAAGCTGCTTCCATTTGAAACAGACTTGTCGGAACTGGACTTCTTTGACGGAATGAAGTGAGGATCACGAGCAGAAAGGAGGAACACCGCTCATGTTCACATATTCGTATCCGCATTTTAACAAGGGAAGAATTCTGAAAACATCCATGTTGGAGGGACTACGCAATTTCCCCAGAGACTTCATCGAACTGTACTATCGCGGTTATGCAGATGGCATTCTTGCAGGTGCAGAGGTAGAAGTGTTCCCGGACAAGCTGGTTGTTGCTCCTGGGATGGTGCTGCATAAAGGAAGGCTTTATATGCTGACAGAACCTATGGAACTGGCATACCAAGCGACGGGCAGGGTCAATGTGCTGAAGCTTCGGTTTACCGCGGAGGAGACCGTGAGTGACATGACGATAAGCCAGTCGGAACTGCTCTTGGATGAAGAGACAACGTGCACATCGAGAGAGTTGGAGCTGGCTCGATTCAAGCTGAAGGAAGGGGCGCGGCTGCGGCGGGACTATCAGACCTTTGTCGACTTGGCAACGGAGTTCAATACGCTGCATGTCATTCATGTTCCTTATGCAGCCGAGGGAGCAAGTACCTTATCTCCGGTTGTCATGAAGGATTATGCCGAGAGGTTGCTTCGAACGGGGACCTCTGATCCCCAGGATCTGGTCTTCGCCATGATGTGTCTCAATGAAGGAACGGTTGCACGTAGCGTCATTTTGCATCACATTGCCAGTCGATTGGGACTGGAGTACAGAGAATACGATAATGCGCAGATTCATCGATATCTGGATCGCATACTGGCGAATGCAGGTCGGGGAACGGGACGCTCGGGTATGCCGGTGGGCGGACCACATCGTATGATTGTGGATTGAAATTTTCAAGAGAAATGGGAGGATGGAATTTGTTTATGGAACATATGGATCGCAAAATCATCCCGATGTTATATGGCAAAACATTGAACGGTGAACCTCATCAGGGAACAGAGACCAGAGATGTTGAAGCCTCTCCTGAATCAAGAGAAGTTAAACCATTCGAGCCAATAACCACGATACACCTTGAACAGGAAACGATACATCTGAGAAGAACGGAGCTATACGAGGGCAAGGTTACGGTGTCTCTTCCCCGCACATTTCGTTTGGTGACAGAAAGAGAAGCTCAGTTAAAATATCCGTCGTCCCATCGTCCTGAGTGGATCTATACCAATGATTCGGGAACGATCAACTTTACGTTCAAGACATTGGATCATCGTCTTGCTCCGGAAGAGCTGAATTCCTTTACGGAATCGATGGCTGATGTGATTCGTGCAACTCAACCTGTACGAGAATGGAAAAAACACGGTGTTCGAGTGACGGATGCTGGTCTTTCCACGGGTTATTGCCAATTCGCTGTTCAGGGGTTGAATGATCAAATTTATAACCATATGGTGTTCACCATTATAAATCAGAAAGTTCTTGTTTATGGCTTTAACTGTACGGACGATGAGAAGAAAAATTGGATGGAACCCGGTGGTACACTTCTGGATACACTCATTGTCGAGATGAATTAGAGAGGAGCTGAGTCCATGAGCCTGACGTATGAAAACCTGATTATTGAACCTTATGAACTAGTACATCTGCAAGAATTGACAATCCGCAAAAAGATGAATGAGCACACCCGCCTTGTTTTCAAAGGTATGGTATCCGAGGAATGGAAAGATCGTTATGTGGATGTTACGGATAAGAATACCCCGATTGAAGTGTGGCAAAAGGACGAGGAGGGGAACAAAAGTCCGCTATTCAAAGGCATTCCTTTATCTGTAGAAGTGCAGGTTGTGAGGGGCGTATATACGCTCCAAGTTGAAGCAATCTCACATACGTACCTGATGGATGTCAAAAAGCGAACACGTACGTTTCAAAACATCCAGATGACGCTCCCTGAATTGTTAAAGGAGCTGGATCAGGATTATCCGGGACTGGACGTGATCGATGAGGGGACCGGGGGAGCCAAGATTGGCAAGGTTGCCGTGCAATATCAGGAAACAGACTGGGCATTTCTCAGAAGGCTGGCTTCTAGATTTCATACGAGTCTGATGCCTGCGGCTCAATTCGACAGTCCAAAATTTTATTTCGGCGTATATGAGCATGGTAACTCGATTGAACTGGATAATACACGTTATACCGTCCACAAAAACATGACTCCATTCATGTACTTCACGGAGAACGAGACTGTAAATGTGAATGAAAGTGACTTCATTGTATACGAAGTGGAGACAGATCAAGTCATGGAACTGGGACACCATATCTCATTCCGAGGCAGAAGTCTGTATCTTACGGAAGCCTATACGGAACTCGCCGGAGGTATTTTAAAGCATAAATATGTGCTAAGTCTTCACAAAGGATTGCGACAGAAGACGTACTACAATCCGCTGATTGCTGGAAGCTCATTGATGGGACGTGTTATCGGTGTGCATGGTGGGCAGGTTCAGGTACATCTTGATTGTGATGATAAACAAGGGACGGAAGATGCACTGTGGCTGTTGTATCAATCTCCGTATATTGCAGAGGGAGAGACCGGCTGGTATGTCATGCCCGAAATTGGTGACCCGATAGCTGTATATTTTCCAACGATGTATGAGGAAGACGCTTACGCCACAGGTGCTCCACGACTGGATAACAAGTCGACATCCACCAACAAGCTGAACAATCCCGATCATAAAATTTTTCGCACTCCTCATGGAAAAGAGATACGTCTTACTCCAGATGCTGTAATCATTAGCGGCAAAGAAGGAGAGGTCTATATTCGACTTAGTGGAAATGAAGGTATTCATATTGCAGGTAGTCAGCAGGTAAGTATGTCAGCAGGAGGGAGCATTTCGTTAAAAGCAGGAAAGAAAATTACATTATCTGCAGGATCAGAACTTCTTCTTGAAGGAGGAGGAGGGAAAATAAGGCTTGATGGTCAGGCTCAAATGAGCGGGACAGAAGTGAAATCTAATTAACGTTGGAAGGAGGAAAGTCAGTGAGCCGGAAGGAATCACTACTGCACTTTTATACAAATCAAGTGGAGCCTGAACGAATCAGGCTGATGGCTGACATTCAACATACATTAAACAGCCAATTCCCAATGTTGACTACGGAGTTCTTAAGATATTTCGAGGAATTAACTAGTAAAATAAGGCACAGTCAACAAATTGGTGCCAAAGGGAATGTTGCTTACATCCAATATTCTTTGTTGCGGACAGAAGTCGCTACGGGAGCGATGCATTATCTTGCCGAAGCCAGTGATATGTCATGGCTTCTCGACAGAGACCCTATACAAGCAATATATGATGCCAAGTGGGCCTTTGATTGTTTGGAACGGATGCTTGATCGTTTGAAGAAGACACTTCCTGATTATCAGGGGATGATCTCGATGGTTGAACTGGATCGAATACGACTTCAAGAGGTAACTTTGGTTCATCGCTATGTTATTTATTTTATTCGTCAATGTTTCCATCAGCTCCTTGATTCCCAACTGATATCGGATATGCAGGTGGAGCCCGAATTTGAGATTCGTGTAGGGGAGTATTTGGATACCAGTGAATGTGTGTATCGCCTTGACCAACGAGAACGGAACCTGGAAGACATCGGCAGGGAGCTTGAGGAGGGTGATGGTTTGGGTGGGATGTATGCGGACTATCACGATCTGGACATGGAAGAGATGATATGCAGCGATTTAGACTTCCGGTATAGCAGGTTTAATGACATCAGATTAAAATCAACAGATTTTGAACGTTGTGTCTTGGTAGGCACACGTTGGCATAACTGTGATATGAGAGATACCAATTTTGCTGACAGTCTACTATACGGTGCTGACTTCAATGGATGTTCACTGGAGAGGGCTATCTTCAGGGGCATTTCTGGGGAAGAAGGGCATCCTGATGGTCGAATACAGGGTCCTGGGTACTCAGGTATCAACTTCGAGAATGCGAACTTAACCGGAGCAGATTTCAGGGGAGCCCGACTCCGTGGAGCTATATTTCGTAGAGCAAACCTAACCAACGTGTTATGGGATGGGGCAGATCTGGAAGGTGCGATATTTGAGGAGTCGGTGAAGGAGGAATCGCCATGCGATACTTTAGGCTGATGCAGGATACCAGATGGACAAATCGTGTAGAGACAGAAGCGGTTGGTGAAGTACAGCGTCGAGAGTGGAATGCTTCTTTTCAGGAGGGGAGTAGTAATCACACCGCAATTAACCTTTCAATCAAAAGCAGACCTAATGTAGATTACACCGATTATTTGGAGCGCCCTGTACCTCTGGTATCGGATCGAATGCTGGAAGTATTTACGTTGTACCATCCCGGCTTAACTCGCAGGGCAGCAGTGTTGACGGACAAAGCACGTATGTCCCAGGAGACCTATTGGGCTATTTATCCAACGGCAATGGATGTGCTCTCTCCCCAAACGGAACGTCATATGGACGGCAGTCTGAAACAGATTGTTCTGGATCGAGGTAAGGCTGAACTTCTTCCTTTGTTTCAATTAAAGGAACCTCGTGAATCTGTCATCATCGTTAATCTAGCTTTGGCTGAGAGTCTGCTGCGTCGGGATTTTTCCGGGATTCAGTTAGTCCGTCTGGAGCAGGAACAGACAATATAGAGAGGAGAGAGGCGAAATGGCACAAGGTAATCAAGAGAGTGAGATCAGTCTTCAATCTGCAACAGGAGATTCCAAGAGTTATGTGGTTGCCGGAGCGATTCTGCATTGCAGTTGTGGTACACAGCGTACCCGATTAAAGATTCCATTTAGTCATGGCGTTTACATCAAAGGCAAGGCTCAGTTGACAGTTGAAGATTATGTACCTGGAGTCCATATTGGATCATTTGGAAATTGCTCCAATATGGAGAATCCAGCTGTATCCAACAGTATGATGGTGGATATCTATGGAGTGAAGAAAGCACCGTGTGTACCTGTATTGACTATGCCTTGGCTACATGGCAAAGGAGATGCCAAGGTGGAAGGGAAAGCTGCTCTACTTGGTCACTGTACGCATAAGTGTCTGTATGGTGGAGATATCGTCATCGAGGATGACGGACAGCAGCTGGATTTTTGAGATGAGCGAATCAAAGAAAAAGGTACAGGAACGCATCGGATACGAACAACTCCGTTTATATTGGCCGTATAAAGTGCAATGGTTGGAAGAAATCCGAATTACCCGACAGATTAATGAGCATGCGAAATTATATATTAGCGGCGTTATACCGGAGGAAGATGGACCAGGCATCCTTCATGTCCAGGCTGAAGGAGAACCGATTGTACTAAGACAGCTAGATGAAATGGGGAAATCTGTAAGGCGTCTGTTTCATGGCGTGATGACCTCATTAACTATACATTTAGTTGGTGGTATATACCGATTCGAGCTAGAGGCCATATCGAATACATATCAGATGGACATTGAAATTTCCGAGCGAGCATTCCAGAACAGGGCGATGTCCTATGGAGAATTAGTTAAATACGTGATGAAGGCGTATACCTACTCGGATGTAATTGATAATGTCACAGAGAATACCCAATTGGGAGAACTTGTTTTACAATATAGAGAAACCGACTGGATGTTTCTGAGACGTTTGGCTTCCCGGTTTGGTACCGTACTGGTGCCTGAGGTGACAGCGGCTTCACCTAAATTGTTCTTCGGGTTACCCATGGGCAAGTTGTGGAAATGGCCTCTGGATCGTCCATATCATGTCAAGAAAGAAATGGGCCATCTGAATTGGCATGGGGATGAGCAGCATCGGTATATGATGCAGGATCCCAAAGGTACACAGGGGGCGCTCATATATACGATGGAGTGTTATGAAACCTATGCTTTGGGTGATAAAGTCGAACTGCCTGATGGGAAAGAATTAACGGTAACTCAAGCGGAATCCCGATTGGAATCCGGATTGCTTATGACTACATATCGTATGATGTTAGAAGATCATATTCGGGTTCCACGATCCGATCTTCTGGATCTCATTGGCCTCTCCTTGTACGGTGAAGTAATCCGCATTATTGGTGATCGTGTACAGATGGAACTGTATATCGAAGATGGTCCGATTAAAACAGAATCTTCCTGTCCATATCCTTTATCGACATCTTACGTCGCCGAAGGTCACAGCGGACTCTACCTGATGCCAGAGATTGGTGACACGGTGGAACTATACATTCCCGGAAGTTGGGAGTCCAAGGCTTATATTCGTCATGCAGTGCCCGAAAGCAAGCGTTCGGTTTCCGGTGGAACGCAACACAAACTGTGGGGCCATCCTGACGGACCATCTATTGGTATGTCATCGGATGAGGTGACCGTACAGGCTGGAGCTGGATTAGTCATCACACTGAATGACCAAGGTGTAATGATGCAGAGTGCAGGTAACATCTCGATTCAGGGTGGCAGTCTATCACTTAAAGCAGGTCAGATTAAAGCAACCGCCCCTGAAGCAATTTGGCTTCTTGGCGGAGGAAGCAGCTTTATATTGGATGGACAAGCTGATGTTCGTGCTGGACTGCTCCAACAGGAAGGTAGCCATAAGGCACCGGTCGTGGTAGCTGATTTGCCGCCGGAGCCGGAGCCGCCCCTTATTCCGCTTGAACAATATGAGGCAGCTCAAGCAGCAGCTGCAGCCGAAGCAGCTGCTATGCAGCCTTCCGTGGTTAACATGAAGGAGGTCTCCCTGTTTGGTGCAGCGGTTGCCATGGCGGGCATGATCCCCGTTTTGGGTATGCTTGGAGGTGCACCAGCCATTGCGGCACAGGCCGTTGTCGTTGGCGCTGCAGCAATCGGCTTGATCGGGAACATCCCAAGTGTAGGATCCTTTAAGCCTTCGGCCCTACAACTTCTGAATCATCTGAATGGTGATTTCGTGGGCAAGATGCAGCAAGAAGAGGCTTATAAGCACCAATTATTTGGTAAAGTTGTCTCAGCAGCACGAGAGTTAAGCACGGCTACTTCCTTTATGGATTTTGTGAAGAAACTGCATCAGCAGGAAAAGGAAGTTATCCAGATGTATTATCAGATTCCAGGCAATACGAGGGAGCATTGGGCTCATCAACAGGTTGACCAAGAGTTGAAGGAAGCACTCGTGTATTATGGGGATGTGAAGCAGAATGACATTAAATATGAACTCTTTTTCAACCCTTATCATAACGGTATTGCTCGAGATATCGGAAGAATTGACATCACCACCGAGCAAATGGGTGACTATAATTACTGGCAGAAACAGAATCTGACTGTCGAACAGAAGAAGTATCTTGCCCGGCGAATTATGGCTCCGATAAGCGAAGAAGAATTCTCTACCCTGATGGGTGAATTCGAGCAACACGAGATGACTATGAAAGGGTTAGACGGGGAGTTCAATGGATTTACGGGCAGAGTAAGCACGAAAAAGGGTTCTTCAGGTGTACCCGAACCCTCAGACCACCCAGGTACAACGGGTTCTCCGAGTGCTGCTTCTAAAGGAACAACGACGACAGATAAACCGGCTACAAGCAAAACAAAGACATTTGTGAAAAAGTCAAAAGATGTGATTGTTAAAGCCTTCAGCGATTATTATAAAGAGAGCCAGGTCATCCGGTTTCAGCCTTGGGGCAACTTGGGAAAAAACAAGCCCAAAGAGTCGGGGAATGCCGGGGAAGTGGGTTCCGGAGGGAAAACAAGCTCGAACGCTGGGAATAAGTCAAGTGACGGGGCAGGAACAAGTTCCTCTAGCAATGGCAAGAAACCGAATCAGACCCCGAGCAGCAGTAAGAAGTCGCAATCGTCAGGTGAAACGGATGCTACTGCATCGAGTCCAGGTACAGGGAAGAAGTCTGGCGACGGTGAAGGCACAAACTCACCAAGCAGTGGCAAGAAAACGGATCAGACACCGAATACTAGTAAGAAGTCCAAATTATCGGGTGAAACGGATGCTACTGCATCGAGTCCAAGTACAGGGAAGAAGTCTGGCGACGGTGAAGGCACAAACTCACCAAGCAGTGGCAAAAAACGGGTCAGACACCGAATACTAGTAAGAAGTCCAAATCATCGGGTGAAACGGATAGTACGGGTTCGAGTTCAGGTACAGGGAAGAAGCCTGGCGATGGTGAAGGAACAGGATCATCAAGTAGTGGAAAGATAGAGGATCAAACTCCGAATACCAGTAAGAAGACCCAAACATCCGGGGAACCGGATACTACAGGATCAAATACAGGTACAGGGAAAAAGTCGAGCGAGGGTGAAGGAACAAGCTCATCTAGCGCTAACAAGAAAGATAATCAGATTCCCAACAGTCATAATCAGTGGAAACAAGATTCATCGAAGAAAAAAGGAAAAGATGATAAAAAGAAAAAAGAGGAGGAAAAACGTAAAAGTGAAGAGGAAGAAAGACGAGAAAGTGAATCAGAGGCTGAGGGGACTGGGAATGTTGTTACCAAACTTGAGCCAAGAGGTAACCCGATCGATTATCCAATAGAAGTAAGACAAGACCAAATTGCTCTTCAGACATATGAAAAATTAAGATCGACAGGTTTAGATGTACAGGAAATTCAGACTTTCGCTAAAAATACAGGATTAAGTTTCAAAGAAGCGAAAGCTTTAAAGGAACATATGATTCTAACAAAACATGGGAATCTTGTTAATCAGTATGAGGGAACGTATTATTCCGACTATTTTCATCCTGTTTGGGATGTTGCACATGGTTGGGAGCGTGCTTTAAAGGGAGAACTACCAGCAGATGAAAAAGCGTACTTTAGAAAATTGGCTGATCATGAATTAGCGGAGTCGCAATTAATGAAACAAGGTGTACCTTATAGAGATGTAAGGGGAATTGAAAATCAAAAATTTACAGGCGATCCTCCGGGTGCTCATGAACTGGCACCACCTCAGCCTGATGACTATCCTAATTTTAGACCTGATATGCGTGATCCAAAATGAAAACAGATTTCAAACATAACATAAAGAAAGAAGTGGGAAATTTGGAGAGGTTTGAGAAATCGGTACAAAGAATTATAAATATTGATTGGAACTTCAGGAGGCAAGACCTTCCTTCACATGCATTACTTGTAACTGAATTTATTAATAGGGGTAACATCTTTAGAGATGTTTATTGTCCTGATAATAAAATGCGTAAACCCATTTACAGTGCGGCTCAGATTATTGATGTTAAAGAAGAAATACTGCTTAATATTCAAAAAAAGTTGAGGAATTGGATTTATTGAAACAAGGTTGGACAGTAGAGTTCTTGTGCAAATATTTTTTAGAGTGGGAGTGGATAATTAGCTTTGGAGAAAAGATAGATGCACGTTTCGAAGAGCTTTATGAACCTATAATATTGTTGTTTGAGAGGGGGGGAGAATTAGTTACCACCATAATGAACTTGTTTGTGGAAAATTTGGATGGCCTCAAAATGTTTATTCTTTTCCAAGAACAGAATTTAGTGAATTAAACATGGAGAGACTAGATGAAATAGATAGAGTAGTATGATTTATATATTTTTGTTTCTATAGCTGAATTTTATTTTTATTGTTTGTCTATTTCAGAAAAAAACTATAAATCACTTTGTGTGAGTAGTATCATGTTAATTACAAGCATTAACGCCACAATGCGAGCTATCCGCCCGTATTGTGGTTTCTTTTGCCCTTGTCTAAACTCCCCCACCAGTTCCGAATGAACCCATCATTCAATCAATAACACATATAACTCATGTAATACCTCTATAGAGATTGATTTCTTCATTTCGGTTGTACGTACATCAAATGCTTTAATTTTATAACTTAAATAAGGAACACCATGATTGACTCGTTTTCTTCTTTTCCTCTGGAAATTTCTCAATTGTAAGTATGCTCTCCCTAAGGGAATAGTAATAGAAACATCTGACACGGTTGATTTACAATCCGATTAGGGATAAGAAATTCGTAGAGATGATCTACGATTATGAAATGCAACGCGATTTAATAGAGAACGGAACGATGATCGGTGGAAATCTAAGGGTAAGAACGCCAGACATTTAAGGGTATACTTGGCATGAACTTAATGATGGAAAAAAACCATATAATTGGTTCCGAATAGTGTTAATTCTAAATTTGGACACCTTGGTGGTGTAAGTGAAGTTAAATAAGAAAGGACGATACTCTAAAAATGAAAAAAGATGAGTTGTTTGGAGAAATTGTTTATGAAGATTTATGGATAGTTACAACAGAAATAACTAGATTTGGGAAAAAACCAAAAAATACTTTTGAATATTTATGGCGAAGAGAATGAGGAAATTACTCCGAACCAACGGGATGCTTTTTCGCAATTCAAAGCGAAAATGCATATAACGATCTTAATACACGCAGAAAGGTAATATTAGAGGAGAATATTGAACAGAAGACTGTAACAACTATACTAGATTAGAATTGGTAGTAATGTTGTTGATTCATTTTATTTGTGATTGCACAGATATTCTTTACAGTGTACAAAGCCACAATGTGATAGTTCCTATAAAAGCTTTAAAGTTTCCTATTTTTGGGGGATGAAAAGCGTCAGTCCGAATAAGCGGGACAGCTAGTTAAAAGGCAAACCATCAAATGGAGTGCAAGCAAAGTTTATAGAACGAAGAAGAGATGGGTTCGTATAAAGTACCTAATGATTGGAAGAAGACCATATCTAGTTTAGGGAAAACATAGTATCACTTAGAAGTTGCAGCAGAATGGGATTTAATCCTTTTGTTATACATATTATCCCCTGAAAGACAAAGGTAGAAGAGCTTAAGATGGTTGGGTGCGTTCTTTGTCAAGTCGGCCTTTTTAGTTATGATGCATTAGCAATGATAAAAAAAAGATTAATGGGAGAATTTATAAAATGAAGGATAATATTCTATATAAAATTATAATAAATGAGAAGTATGGTTTTATTAATAAACAAGGTGACATTATAATTGAGCCTTCTTATAAGGCTGTAAACAATTTTTGTGAAGGTTTAGCATATGTTTGGACGTTCGATGATAAGGAAGGATATATAAATACTGAAAACGAATGGGTCATTGAATTGAGTGCTGACTTTCTAGGGGACTTCGAACATGGCTTAGCATTGGTTTATTATAAAGGAAAGTATGGATGTATTAATAAGCAAGGAGAGTTTGTAATAGAACCGATCTTCGATAGAATACATGGAATAAATCCGGGGCTTTCAGTTATAGCGGAGAAAAATAAGAAGGTGGGTGTTCTTGGGGTATCTGGTGAAATTATTATAGATCCGATTTTTGATGTTATGGGTACATTTTCAAATGGATTGGCACTAGTAAAGCAAGGGACAAAATTTGGTTTTATAGATGATAAAGGTGAGCTGAAAATTGATTATCAATTTAATTCAGTATCCAATTTTTCAGAGGGATTAGCTGAAGCCTCAGCAGACGGTGAATTCTATGGCTTTATTAATCAACAAGGGGAGTTTCTTATACAACCTGAGTATTATCAAGTTTCAAGTTTTTCCGAAGGGTTAGGAGGATTCAAATTAAAAGCAAATGGAAAATGGGGATTTATAGATCACTCGGGGATTAGGGTTATCAAAGATAAATTTCAAAGTGTAGGTGACTTCCAAAATAACTTAGCACCAGTTGAAAGTAAGGATATGTATGGATATATTAACAAAAATGGAGAGTACATTATTAAAAACGTATTTACAACAGCTGATTCTTTTTACAATGGTCTTGGCTGTGTTACATTTAATGGAGAATGGGGCTATGTGGATGAAGGAGGAAAATGGGTATTCAAACCCAGCAATTTTGATCTTTGGTAAACGGAGGTTTTGTTCAAAGTGGAAAATATAGAAAACAAGTACTAGAATTGGTGATAGAACGATCTCCATATTTTGAATTTTTATGTAAATGTGTTTAATCAATAGGTTTCTGCTTTCCGAGAGAATGTGAACTTGTATTATTTGCTGGAAAACAAAAATCTCCATTAGTAGATTTGCTAGGATTATCTAGTATAGGTATTGTCGATATTAATACTTTATATTCCCGTGATGAAGCAAATCCGGATGTGTGGATAGAATTAGATGAAGAGGAGTTATTAAATCTTGCTTCATCTGAAATTCCCTTATCGAATATAAAAATCACAATAAATAAGGGGCATTTTATTTATCCTCAAGTTGAAAACATTCTAAAAAGAATTTTCATTCCACCTTTAGAATTCCCATTGTCAGATCGAATTGAAATAATATATTGGTCGATGTTTGATTGCATAGAACCTAGGATCGTGTGGAGAAGTGAGCAGAGTGATTTGTTAATCCTTAAATATGAAAATGCTTTTGATGGACTGGATGTATACATCACATCGGGGCTAACTAATCCTGAGAATAATACCCCATCCCTTATTGAGTTTGAAAATGGAAAAACTTCTGGATATGGGTATGAATTGATGATAACAGCAAAGCCTAACGAAAGTGTTTTAAGAGATGAATTGGTTAGTTGGACTAAATATATTGAAGAAACAAAAAATCATATTTATCCTGGCCAATTTATAGAATATCGCGAAGGTAGGCTTCCAAATACAGACTTAAGTGGCTTCATAATTACTCCACCCATAGATTTACCTGAAATTATACCTGTTTCTTCTGGGTACGGTAGAATAAATTTATTACTAGGTGTAACGGCAGAGGAACTGGAGATAGCAAAAAAAGAAGATGATATATATATTGTAGCTGATAAAATGTTTGAAAAAGGATATGTTAATTATAGTCCAACAAGAAGAAATTCTGTGATGTAACTGATTGTTGCTAAAAAGAGACTAATGATTGATTAGAGGATTCATTCCAATTTTTTTAGGTGGAATGAATCCTTTTTTGAATAAATGATAATAGAAAATCGGGATTGAGGAGAGGTAGTTTCTTTGTAATTAACTTTTTTAATCTGGAGTTAGAATTGGTTATCTCCTTTTATATTTTTTGAAGAATTAGCTTCTACAGATTGACCAAGAGTTGAAGGAAGCGCTGGTGCATTATGGGAAGGTGCAGCAGAATGACATTGAATATGAACTTTTCTTCGGCCCTTATCATAATGGTATTGCTCGAGATATCGGAAGAATAGACATCACTGCTGAGGAGCTTGGTGACTATAATTACTGGCAGAAACAGAATCTTACATTCGAACAAAAAAAGTATCTTGCCCGGCGAATTATGGCTCCCATGAGTAAAGAAGAATTATCTACCCTGATGGGTGAATTCGAGCAACACGAGATGACTATGAAAGGGTTAGACGGGGAGTTCAATGGATTTACGGGCAGAGTAAGCACGAAAAAGGGTTCTTCAGGTGTACCCGAACCCTCAGACCACCCAGGTACAACGGGTTCTCCGAGTGCTGCTTCTAAAGGAACAACGACGACAGACAAACCGGCTACAAGCAAAACAAAGACATTTGTGAAAAAGTCAAAAGATGTGATTGTTAAAGCCTTCAGTGATTATTATAAAGAGAGCCAGGTCATCCGGTTTCAGCCTTGGGGCAACTTGGGAAGAAACAAGCCCAAAGAGTCGGGGAATGCCGGGGAAGTGGGTTCCGGAGGGAAAACAAGCTCGAACGCTGGGAATAAGTCAAGCGACGGGGCAGGAACAAGTTCCTCCAGCAATGGCAAGAAACCGAATCAGACCCCGAGCAGCAGTAAGAAGTCGGAATCGTCAGGTGAAACGGATGCTACTGCATCGAGTCCAGGTACAGGGAAGAAGTCTGGCGACGGTGAAGGCACAAACTCACCAAGCAGTGGCAAGAAAACGGATCAGACACCGAATAGTAGTAAGAAGTTCAAATCATCGGGTGAAACGGATAGTACGGGTTCAAGTTCAGGTACAGGGAAGAAACCTGGCGATGGTGAAGGAACAGGATCATCAAGTAGTGGAAAGATAGAGGATCCAACTCCGGATACCAGTAAGAAGACCCAAACATCCGGAGAACCGGACACTTCAGGATCAAATACAGGTACAGGGAAAAAGTCTAGCGAGGGTGAAGGAACAAGCTCATCTAGCGCTAACAAGAAAGATAATCAGATTCCCAACAATCATAATCAGTGAAACAAGATTCATCGAAGAAAAAGGATAAACGCAAAAAGGGAAAAGAAACCAAAACGAAGCCGAATGAATCGACGGAGCAGCAAGGGAAGGATAAGGACTTAGACACGTCGAAGAATAATTATAAACCAAACAATAAGGAAGAAGCGTCTGGATCAGATAAAAGTAAACTAGAGCCTACAGAAAAAACTGATCAATCTAACTCATCAAAAGAGAGCGGAAATGTTACTCGTAATCAAGTTGTTATATCAAGAATTCCTGAAATTAAAATAATCTTTAAAAGAAATCCTAAACATGATAGTGCTGAGTTTAAAAGACAATTGAAAGATCAAGAAGAAGGGATAAATCAATTAACAGTAGATGAGTTTTTGAAAAATAGAGATAGATATCTAAGAGATGGTAGAGCTTTAGAGGGGGATGCCGCTCAAAAACTTGCTCGTAAGAAAGCTTTACAAGATAAAATACATGAACTACGTAATGAAGGATTCTCATTTGAAGAGGCTGAAAAGAAAGCAAATGAATGGATCAAGGGGAAAGCTGCCCTTCATAATCCAGATCAAATTGCGGGTGGATATCCTGACAATATAGGCGGTCTAGGAGATATAAGAATCAATTCTTCTCTTGGATCTCAATTGAAGAACAGGATAAAAGATTTGGATAGACAGATTAGAGAAATTGCTAAGAATATGACAGAAGAAGAAAGAAAGAAAGACAACCTATTTAAATATTAAGTTACTGGAGTAAAGTGGGGGGGACACACGGTGAACATTTCAAATTTTGTTTTTAAAGAGGACATGCCTACAAACGTCATTGAGAAGTACCAATCTGTAATACCTATTCAACTAATTGAAGTATGGAAGGAATATGGACAGGGTAGTCTTTCCAATGGATATCTGAAAATTATTAATCCTGATCAGTATATAGAATTACTACAGTATACATATAGTCGAGCAAATTTAGCAATTCCTCTATTTACAACAGCAATGGGAGATATATTGATTTGGGAAGATGGATACTTAATGGCGCTTAACTTCAGAAAGCATGAAGTTAATGTTATAGGGAAAAATTTTAAGTACTTTTTTGGAGACATAAGTGATGAATACTTTTTGAATAAAGCTCTTGACTGGTCTCCCTATCTTGAAGCGTTTGAAAAATATGGAGAGCCTGCTTACGATGAATGTTTTGGCTATGTTCCTCTTTTAGGATTAGGTGGAGCAGAGAAAGTTGAAAATTTAAAAAAAGTTAAATTTATTGAGCATATATATATAATCAATCATTTTATGGGACCAATGGAATGAAAATAAAAAATGGAGACCGATATAAATGTTTAAAAGTAGGGATTATTTTCTATAAGGTGCATCTATAGGAGGTATATAAAAGCTAATTGGAGAATAAAAAAAATGGGGATAATTTGGAAACGTACGGTTGGAGATATTAGTGAAGATATAATTAATAAGGTTGAAAAAAAATATGGTATACAATTTCCTGATGACTATAGAGAATGTGTTAAAAACTATAATGGTGGGCATCCTGTACCAAATATATTTTCCTATGATGATGGAGGAGAGGGAGTTTTTGACCATTTACTAAGCTTTACAAGTGAGCCTAATATTGTTGTAGTTTATGAATTTATAAGTGATTTCATGCCAAAAGGGATATTTCCATTTGGAACAGATCCTTTTGGCAATCAGCTTTGCTTTGATTACCGAAAAAGTGAAAATTCACCTTCAGTTGTATTTCTTAACAATGAAGAATTTGGTGAGGACTCCATTACTGAGGTTTGTAACAGTTTTTCTGAGCTCTTAGAAACATTACATGAGGCCAGCGATGAATTTTATTGACTTTCTTAATAGGTGGGTAGATAAGTATGGATATAGATGAAAATATTATTAAAAGTTCATATCCTCCTGTAAGTCTTCAGGAGATTGAGATAGTCGAGAAGAAGTATAATATGATTTTCCCTGATGATTATAAGAAATTTTTAATGGTAAAGAATGGTGGAAAAACTGGTACTAGAAGGAGATTTACTACAAATGATGACCAAAAAGAAGGTGAAATAGAGTCTTCTATTTTGATGTTTTTTCCTTTGTCTAATAATTTAAATAATAATTCAGAACAAAAGTATCGTCTGTACACAGAAGCAAATATTTTATCGAGAATTTATTATCCAATAGGTGAGACACCGAGGAATAATTTAGTTTGTATTGTAGTAGAAGGACCTAATAAAGGGAGTGTATATCATTTCGATATGGATTATGACAATTATATTGAAAAGAAACTTCCTCTAGAGGAAGAACATATCAGACTGATCACAGAAAGTTTCACTGACCTTCTGGATAGTTTATTTGTTTCCCAGACGTAGGAATATCGTAAATAAGAATTAATAGAATAGCTATGAGTTGCAATCAAAGGGGCCTACTCTATGTGTAAGATACTACCATGATTGACCTGTTTTTTGTTATCTTCGTTTTCTCACAGCTTTTAAATAAGCAGATGATCAGTCAAGACAACTGAGCAAGCTGGCCAATCAACTTGATACTCCAGATGATATAAGTAATAAATTTGATTTATCCAGTGTAGAAGGGTCTGAGCGAAAAATCGATAATACAAAATATTATGATCATGATAAGGGTGACTTTGGATAGGAAGTTGCGAAAAAAAATCGCAATAAACAACAATCTGGGTAAGGATATTTCCGATCTGTTTCAAGTTGGTAGGAACGGAATAGATGAGGCCAAGACATCGGAATGGGGTAGTTTCAATTATCCAAAATCAAGCAGGAGGTTGATTTCGTTGAGCATGGAAAAAGAGATGAATTAAATATAGAATCAAATAGCTGAAACAGTTAATGAAATGATTCCAGAGAAATGGGAAAAATTTTATTACTATGCACAAATTACTGAAACAGGTGGCGGGACATACTTTTTATATAACACACCTGAGGATGTGGAAAATTTTAAATATAGTTTAGAAATCCCTCTTTATTATCATGATTATAAAAGTCAATATAAAATCAAAGGCAGAGTTCTATTTGAACTGAGTGAAGAACTAAGAAAGAATTTTATAGATAATGAACAAGAACCTTGGTATTCCTTCACATTATCTATTGATAGGAATGGGGAATTCAAGATTCATTATGATTATACTGATACGAATTATAGCTTTGATGGCAAGCTACTTATTTGGGAATTTAAATATTTGGGTAATATACCAGAGGATGAAAAAAGCAGACAACTAATAGATAGGTATCTAGAAGAGTATCCCGATAATCCAATATAAAACCCGTCCATTATAATGAGTAGGAGTATGAGCTTTAAAATTTTACTGTCAAATGAGTCAGATTATTGACTCCATATGATTTAGCTCATGTAATAAATGTCAGAAGATTTCTCCATTCCAGATTATAAGCAAGTTAAATGCTCTAATTTTATATCTTGAAAGCTACTTTTTAGTTACATTAAACAGGTTGATTAGGGTTAGATCCCACTGTAATTGACCTGTTTTTGTTTTTTTCATTTTCTTACCGTTTATCAAATTTACTTGCAAATGTATCACATTAAATCAATCATAAGTATAAAAAAGATGAATCACAAATTTAATTGGAGTAAGCAAATCAAATAACGATTGAGGAAGTAAAAAAATGCAAAGTAGCTTCTGATCAAACCTTCATTTGAATTCCCATGAGCATATGAATACTATTCGAAAAAAGTTCTTGGACAATAAAATACAAAAGATGGAGAGAAATGATTGATGGAAAATTTTAATCAGGCAATTAAACGTATTTCCTTAATAGATTGGAGTTGTATTGGAAACAAGGAAGCAAGATCACATGTTCATTTGAGTAAAGAATACTTAAGAAGAGCATCAATATTTTTTCAATATTATCCTGGTCCTTGTAGGTATCCTTTTATTATCATTTCAAATTCGATAACTAAGTCACAAGTAAGTGTTGATGAATTACAGATACTAAAGGAGATTGACAATAGTTATGTTAGAGAAATTGTTACCAGTTATTTAGAGTTAAACGCACTCATTGATGAAGGAAATCAAATTGCTATTGATAATAAAGATTTGTTTGAGCCAGCAGTAAAGCTATATGAAAGAGGTGGCTATTTCTTTTTAAGGGAAGGTTATTTAAATGTAGCTGGCGCTAGTGATTTTCTTTCGCTTGCAAATCTAGTTAACAGGAAACCACTTGATATAAGTGATGAAACCTTGGATGCGCTTGACAATGGAAGTGCTGATTAATTTATGGATTTGCTCGAATTTTAAACACTTACAATACTAATACAAGATCGTAAAATATATCAACAAATCCAAGACTAGGCTATTCAAACATCTGGATAAGCTTTTCAAAAGCTTTTTCTCACTTTAGTTATCAGTAGGAATGAGCTTTTTCATGCTCAAAATCAAAGGAACACGAAAAATAGAGAATGTAGTGGGTGTATGTTAAAACATCAGAATAGGAAGTGAAGCATATGAGAATGGATGTTAATACGATTGTCGTTCCATTATTAAGCGATGATTTATTAGATGCAGTTGAGCGAGGTTTAGGAGTTTCATTTCCTGAATCTTATAGGAACTTTATTAAGGAACATAACGGAGCTGTACCAATCACAAATATGTTTAGTATGAATCAGCAAGAATACATAGTAGAAAAGTTTCTATGTATATTGAGTGACAGTGAGTTTGATCCTAATTAATGGATGGTATGATGTTGAATTTATTATTACACAAATCGGTGACAGGTTAACTGATAATGAAAATTTAGTGGGGATGAATGTAATTCCTATCGCATCACTTTTTTCGGGAGATTTTATTTGTTTGGATTATAGAGAAACTGCAGAGCCTAATGTAGTTATTGGGTTCCATGAAGAGTCGGAAGAGTTTTCTCCTCTAACACAAATAGTGGCCAAAAACTTATCAGAATTTTTTGATATGCTATGAGTAAGTTCACTCTAGTCATAGCAATAAGCGAGATAATTGATGGTATACCTATCTAATGAACGTGAGAAAAACCAATAAGGAAGTGACCCAATGGAATTTGAATATCATGTAACCATACGAGATCTGAAGCAGAATGAGAAGGAAACCTTTATTAACATCTGCAATGAACAGAACGTGAAGCCCGTGCTGATCGTTTTGGACCAAGGTGAATATATTAATCAACCGATGATCACAGGCATTGTACATAGCGCAGATTATGAAGAAGTGAAGAATGTTATTGAAGAGGTTACCGCGAAGTTACGGGATAACGGATTCACAGTTGTTCGGACGAAGGTGGAAGTTCCGGCTAAGGAAGAGACGTGTTTTGATCAGCCGATGCTGGCACTGTCCAAGCCTTATTTTGAATGGCACGGTAAAGTTTATGTTAATGATGTGGGCACGTTGAAGCAGTTATGCGCCGACTCAGGCGGACATATCTCACGGAACTCGCTGAATGCGGATGGGAAGGTGAGATTTGTAACTGTCCGGGAATATGAAAGTGCAGAACATTTTTATCGTAGAGTGGAAGAAATACATGACATCCTGCAAATGAACAAGATCGAATTGTTAAAACAGCAATATGAACTGTGCATCTACGATAGCAGAGAAGAACTGGATCGTGGATGGATCTAATTGGATGTTGAGTACGATGAATGGAGGAGGAGAACGATGTCCGGAAAAAGTGTACAATTACATACCTTGAATGAGGATGAGAGATTCATTGTTGTGTTGGAAGCTCTATTGAAGCGTGCCTCTCTGGTGAACAGTCCATTTGTATTAAAAGGAAGCTTACTGACAAGACAGTATTTGGAGAATCCCAACGTTCGTTATGTGGACGACATCGACTTTCTGTATACAGGTCGAATTGAGACTGAGGACCAAGCCAATGAAATATTTACAGACTGGATGATCCGAGTAAAGGAGATGGACCTGAATGACGGTATCGTATTCCGAAGCTTCAGTAAGAATGCCTTCTGGCGCAGAATAGACTACGCCATGGCGGATGATTTTCCAACGGTGAACACGGAGCTTGCTTTTTATATTGATAGTGAACCAAGGGTCGAAAATGAGTATAAAGATGAGGATGAACTGCATCTGGATATATCCTTTAACCTCGACTTGGACGAGAAGTCTGTTGCTCTATCGTACCAACCCCTAGTTGGAGAAGCTTTTGTCGTTCCTCACACCGTACCACTCTCCATTCAAATTGCATGGAAACTGCATCAGACGATAGTTAGGCCCCGGTTCAAAGATCTGTACGATTTGCAGCATCTGTTGTCTAACCCGTCCTACGATCAGCAGGCGCTCAAAGAGACATTACAGACCCTGGTCAACGAGTGCAGTATGGACCCGGCTATTACGAGAGCGGATATGAAAAAGGTGCTGGTTGACGATCTGCATGATGTGTATTCGAGGTTTAATTACGATTATGACCTGCAGTATTATGCCGGAAGCCGCAGTCCTGAAGTCTATTTTATGGAGTTTGTTTCGGAGCTGCGCCAAACGATGAACCACGCCGGGATTAACAATGACGCATATGAACATCTTCCAAACTGCAATAACCATAAATAGAGATTTTCACCTTTGTAAAAGTGAATCAAAAAATCTGGGGATAACAGCAATCAGAAGCTTGTTCTGTCATCGAAGTGGCAAGGTTAAATATTCTTTAGTTCAATCTGCATAGTAAGCTGAATCATTGATTGTTTATCCACAAATGAATTTGAAACGAACACCCTATCTCCGATACAATGTTCTCATAGAGTCTGAGAGAATGGATCAAATACGGTGCAGAAATGGAGAAAACCAATATGACTGAATTTATCAACGCTGACGATATTAATGACGTAATTCTGGCTGCGGCGGCAAACGAGCTGGAGCAGATGGTGGACAAAATGTGTGAGCTGATTGGCACGCCTTTGGAACAGACGACAGAACTGGAGCGTCAGGTGATGGCTGCTTTTGGTTTTGGTGCGGTGTATGGCATCACGCATCGGGATCGGCTGGCGGAGCCGCAGGCGCATGCACTGAGTATCCGGATGCTGATTAAACCGTTTAACTACAGTGAACAGCAGGCGGTCGATTTTGCCGATGACCTAATTCGGGTGGCTTCCGACCGGGAAGTTCATCCGGTGATGAACACCATTATTCATCGCGGGATCGATGGACACCATCAATTCAATCAGGAAGATGATGAAGGGCTGGCCCGCAACATTCAGGAGATTTTAACAGCGGTTCAATCGCAGCAATAGACGAGTTTTATTAGATTTGGGGAGTGATCGCATTGGATCTGATGAAATTAAGCAAGGAACTCTCATACGCTCTGCGACATGCCCCGTGGGAGTATGAGCTGGAGCTGGACGAAGAGGGTTGGGTGGGAATTTCGCAATTGCTGGTGGCTTTGCATGAAAGTCCGCAGTGGAAGGAAGTCACGGAAGCTGATCTGGAGCAGATGATTCAAGCCTCGGAGAAAAAGAGACATGAGATCTCTTCAGGCCGCATCCGGGCATTGTATGGACATTCGACTCCGCACAAGATATCCAAGTCACCTGCCGAGCCACCGGAAATCCTGTACCATGGTACCCCGGCACGGGTAGTGAATTCCATTATGGAACATGGCTTACAGCCACGGCAAAGGCAATATGTACATCTGTCCGCAGATATCGATACGGCCAATCAGGTGGGACGAAGACGGGATGATCAGCCGGTCAT
This sequence comes from Paenibacillus sp. FSL K6-1318, assembly GCF_037976905.1. Taxonomy (NCBI): domain Bacteria; kingdom Bacillati; phylum Bacillota; class Bacilli; order Caryophanales; family Paenibacillaceae; genus Paenibacillus; species Paenibacillus sp. FSL K6-1318. The sequence goes on along the minus strand of NZ_CP150270.1, from coordinate 4,799,998 downwards.
TTTGAGAATCAATGCTGCTCAAGCGGCCCTAGATGGAATCCTCTTTTATCATGGAAATGAAAATATCTGGCTGGCCGATCATATTCCTGCACGTTATATTCTTGAGGCTTGACCTATGAGCAATGAGCGATGAACTGTCGTGGAAATTACAAACACCTACATCGAATGGCAGTCGCAAATGAATGGGTTGAGTGTACAGTCATCTGTTCAACTTTTATATCGTTGTATTGATCGTTAGCTACACCAAAAAGGGACACATCCAACATTCGTTGGTGTGTCCCTTTCTCATATCGAAAACTTACTTGCCTACAATTGCTTTGATACCTTCGCTTAGTGGCTGAGCCGGACGGCCAAGTAATGTTTCCAATGTATTACTTTCTACAGCCAGTGCGCCTTCACGGATGGCACTTTGCATATCAACGAGCATGGATACGACAAAGTCCGGTAGACCTGCACCTTTCATGATGTCAGCATAAGCCGCATCGTCCACGTTCTGCACGTTGATTTCCTGTCCAAGCACTTCACCAACAATGGCAGCCAGCTCAGCTTGCGTGCGAAGTTTGCCAGACAATTCATACACAGTATTTTCATGTCCTTCACCTGCAAGTACAGCTGCGGCAGCATGAGCGTAATCACTGCGTGTAGCCCAGCCTACTTGGCTGTCGTTGGTGGCATGCACCCAAGGTGCGCCTTGCGTAGCTTCTTGTACGCTGCCTGCTTCATTTTCCAGGTACCAGTTATTGCGTAAGAGGGAATAAGGAATGCCAGACTCACGAATAGCCTGTTCTGTAGCGCGATGTACTTCAGCCAGGGACAGGGTGTTTTTCTCTGCATTCACAACGCTTGTATAAGCGACGAAGCCCACGCCTGCTTTTTTGGCAGCATCCACGGCCGTCTGATGTTGGCGAATGCGCGTTTCATTGTCACCATCGGTGGAGATGAGCAACAGACGGTCTACACCGGCAAAAGCTTTCTCCAACGTCTCCGGTTGATCGAAATCACCGTGACGCACGTCAACGCCTTGAGCACGAAGCGCTTCCGCTTTCTCCGGATTACGTACATTGACTGCCAAATCCTTGGCAGAATCCGTTTTTAACAATGCTTCTACGACCAGTGAACCCAATTGACCTGTTGCGCCAGTAACCAAAATTTTCATCTTCTTTTCCTCCTAGGATATGTGTTTTGTTTGAATATGGATGTAATCAAAAGTGTTATAACAGGTGTGATTACAACGAAAGGGTTAAAAAAAGCTCACTATGAGCTTTTTTTATTCAGAGACATGAATCTGATCCATCATCTGCTGTATGGTTACACGATTCAAGCGCTGTTCCATGGCTGTCTGAGCCTCAATGAGTTCGGCACGTAAGGTGTGTTCAATCATATTGCCCACCGGACATTTCGGGTTCGGATGTTTGTGAAAGTTAAACAATTCCCCATCCTCCACGACCTCAAGCGCTCGATATACATCGAGAAGGGTAATGTCCGCCGGATCTTTCAACAAGGAAGCACCGCCCACACCAGGTCTGACGTCGATCAGACCCGCCTGTTTCAGCTTGGACATAATCCGCCTGATAATCACGGGATTCGTATTCACACTCTGAGCGATAACATCTCCGGTGCATTCATTGGGCATAACAGCGATCAGGGACAGGGTATGAACCGCAATGGAAAAGCGACTGCTGATTTGTCTCATGGATGATCACCACCGTTGTAACCATCATAGTTACAAAATGAGTTGTTGTCAACTAGATCTTTTACCCCTTAACAGCCCCTGAAGTCAGTCCCCCAACAATATACTTTTGCCCAATGAGGAACACAATTAACACAGGCAAGGACGTGAGCACGATATCCGCGCTGACCAGATTCCATTGGGCACTGAATTGTCCGAAGAAATTATATACAGCCAGCGTCATCGGCCACATTTCCACCGTGTTGAGCATATAGAGTGGAGCAGTGAATTCATTCCAGACACTCAGGAAATTCAGGACAAATACCGTCACCAGCACCGAGGTTAACAAAGGCACAATGATTCGCAGGAATAGCTTGATCCCATTACATCCGTCCATGATCGCGGCTTCATCCAGCTCCTTCGGGATGTTAGACACGAATGCATACGTAATGAACAGCGAGATCGGAATGCCCATGGCCGTGTAGAGCAGAATCATGCCGACATGTGAATTGATCATACCCATGGACTTCATCACTTCCATCAGCGGAATGTAGTTGAGCGGCAGTGTGATACCGAGAATCAGGAAGAAGTACAGAAACTTGCTGAGCCTCGAATGGTTGCGTGATAACGTGAAGGCCGAGAAGGCCACAACAAACACCAGTAGCAGGGAAGAAGCCCCGGAATGCAGCAGACTGTTGAAAAAGGAACCGCCTAAATGTCCCTGTTCATAGACGATTTTGTAATTTTCGAAAATAAACTTCTCGGGCAGCGTCAGTTTTAGCACTTTGGCCTCGGCGTCCGACTTGAATGAATTCAGTACAATGACCACAAAAGGAATCAAGACCACCAGGCTAAGCAGCCAGGCGAGTGCATTTAACCCGATCGAAGCCAATCTTTTTCTCAATCGCATATCAGTATTCCACCTTTCGGTTCATCAAACGAATGATGAAGAAGGAGATGATCGCCATGATAACAAACAGGATGGTGGATAGTGCGCTCCCGAGTCCCCAATACCCTTTGGCAAAAGAGGAATAGACCGCCGTGTTAATGACATCCGTCGCGTTGCCGGGGCCACCATTGGTCAGCACGTATACGGCATCGAATACTCTCAGTCCATACGTAATATTGAGTACCGTGGCGATAGTGATCGTAGGCATCAGCATCGGAATCGTGATTCGGAACAGCTTTTGCCCGAACCCGGCGCCGTCAATGGATGCTGCCTCGTAATAATCGCGGGGGATGGCGAGCAGTCCGGCGATGAACAGCACCATGATATACCCCATGCCTTTCCACGTATCCACTGCCATGATGGATGGCATGGCCCAGGTCAGGGAGCCCAGCCAATTCTGGGCGAGAACGTCCAGTCCCATAGAACGTAGGGTTACGTTAACGAACCCGTTGTTGGGGTCGAGCAGACTTTTGAACACAAGCCCAACAATCAGAAACGACAGCACCTGCGGTGAGAAGATAATCATCCGATGCAGATTGGCGGCCTTTACACCGCTGACCAACAGTAGAGCCAGGAACAAGCCCAGAACCGTCTTGGCAATGGATGTAACCAGGGTGAACAGGACTGTATTTTTGATAAAAAGCAGATAGGTCGGATCACCCGCCAGAATAGTGCGGAAATGCTCCAGACCGATAAAGTTCTTCTCCGAACTATAGCTGTTCCAGTCAGTGAAGGAGTAATAGATGCCCAGCAGGGCGGGAGCGACAATGAACAGCAGATATAACACAATCGCTCCAGATGAGAAATACCAGGGATAGATTTTGTTCGCATTCATAATCCGTAACACCTTTCCTTCCTGCCAAAATACACAAGCGGGCAAATGCCCGCTGCATGTAACGCTGTTCAGCGTTTATGTTTATCTGAAAGATACGCTATTATTGCCACGCTTCATCCTTCAACACTTTGGCTTGTTCAGCCCGACGTTTATCAATATTTTGCAGAATCTGATCCGGTGTCATGGCTCCAGCGAACATGCCTGACAAGTCCTTGCCAATATCCATCCATTGTGGATCAATATATTTCACAGCGGCCTGCATGACCGTACCTTTTTCATGATTTTTCTCATAATCAATATAATCCTGTGTCAGCTTCGGTTCGATTTCCGGCCAGCAGATCGTCAGGTTACCTTCACCTTCATCGAACACACGTTGCAGATGATCGTGCTCGGTAATCCAGCGGAAGAATTTCAGCACTTCTTCGGGATGTTTACTGTTTTTGTTGCCAAACATCGCAGCCGATCCGCCCGGATTCACGCCAATCGTCTGATTGTCACCCCATGGCATGACGAAGAATCCCATATTGTCTTCCATTTCCGGATACGCTTCGGACACTTCCTTTTCCGTACCTGGCACCCGCAGCAGCATAGCCGCTTTCTCCTGACCAAACGCCTCAATTCCCGCTTCTACCGTATTGGACAAGAAGTCTTTGCCGAAATAACCGAGATCCGCAAATTCTTTCAACTGTTCAATGACCGTCTTAAGCTGTGTCATATCTGCCACTTTCATCTCATTATTGTTCAGCTTCTCATAGGTTCCAGCTGTCGTTTGTTCATAGTTAGGCCCCGTCTCGAACAAAGGCAGAACCTGATACCACCCACTGGCAGGTGCTTGATAGAACGGAATAATGTCTTTATCCTTAATTTTCTGGCTGATTGCCTTGAATTCGGCATAGGATGTAGGAGGCTCAATGCCAAGCTCTGCGAAGATACGTTTGTTATAGTACACATACCAGATTTTCGTTGGTGCAAAAGAAACCCCGTACACCTTGTCATTGTGACTGACAGTTGGCAAAATCTCTTCGGACATCCGACCTGTGAATTCCTCATTGGTCAGGTCAATGGCATTTTCCTCCGGTCTTACGTTGGCCGGCATGCTGAGAGGGTCGACATCGACATTGAAAATGTCAGGTGCTTCGCCAGAGGCCAGCTTCACCTTGATCAGGTCACGCCACTGTGCGTCAGGTACGACCTGAAAGTCAATTTTGACACCCGTCTCCTGCTCATATTCCTTGGCCATCGTCTGCATGATGCCTGTACGCGGAATACCGGATTGACTTGTTCCAAACGTGAGTGTCACCTTACCCGAACCTTCAGCACTTTTCCCTGAGTTGCATCCGGCAAGCAGCAGGGTGGAGAGCAAGAGCACACTTGCAAGCGAAAATAGAAATCGTTTTCTCATCATTGAACCTCCCGGAATATAAAGAAAATTGTCACTTGCCGAAACGCTTAATGTAAGCGTATTCTTATGTGGATAACTTTACTGCGAAGAACGAATGCGCTCAATAGACAAAAGCGTTCTGTTGGGTGGACATTTTCGTTGGGTGTAACCAATATCATCATAGGACGAGGTGCGTGGGGATTGCGGTATCGATTTGGAACGCTTCAGCAAAGTCTGTTTGCCTATTACTCTGCGGTATTTATTATCTTTTCGCTGATTGTGGCGGGGCTTCTGTATGTTTTTCTCGCAAATGACATTCGTCATCGAAGTGAAGAACAGCAGAAACAACTGGGGGTATCGATTGTCGGCAATCTGGATCAGGAAGTGGTGAAAATGAACAACTTCTCCATGAATATCGTCTATTCCAATCTGGTAAAAGAACACTTCAGTCACTACTTGGCACCAGCAGAGGACAGTGAGCAGACACTGACGAGTGATCCGGCATTGTATAAGGATACAACCACACTGATTGATGTCATTCTGGCAATTATCAGCAGCTCCAATACAGCCAAGCAGGCCAATATCTATGATGTGAACGGCAAGATGCTGGGAGCAGGTGCATTCAACGGGCAACTGTCTGTGGATCTGACTCAGCGACCTTGGTACAAGGAAACGTGGGAGCGGAGTGGCTGGCGAGTGATCCGTCTGTTAGAGGGAGGGGCTTTGCCCATGCCAACAGGGGAGGGGAAATCAGATCAACCCTACATTTCGCTTACCCGGGTATACAAAGATGGCAATTATGTCAGTCAGGGCGTGGTTGAGATTTTGCAGGATGCCGGAACCCTGTTCCAGCATTTGAATGACTTGCAGGCGAGTAACGATGAGCTTCGCATCTATGTGATGGATGAACAAAATACACGGTTATATCCGCTTTCGTCGGACGCCGATGCTTCCGAAGCAGGCCATTTCGATGATGTGGACTTGATTCAACATCGTACATTTCCCCCTGATACCATGCAAGAAGTAACCGATCCTCTCGATCATTCCAAGCAAATGATGACGTACATGACGTCACAGGAGACGGGATGGACCGTTGTTGTCATGCAGTCGAAGCAGTCCCTTTTCGCGAGTCTCAACCGGATGGCTGTGATGTTTATCGGTGCGACGTTAGCTACTCTCATGCTGATTCTGGTTCTCTCGTATCTGATCTCCAAACGGGTCACTTTGCCGCTCCATCGCTTACAGCGCATTATTCAGAAGACGGGTGAGAACGATCTGATATCAGGTCAGGCTTCGGCGCATTTGTTCAAGTTGGATCATCCCGGTTCCATCCGGGAGATGGATGAGTTGAATGATACGTTTATCCGGTTGAATCAACAGCTTATGCAGTCCTTTCAGGACAGGCTGGCGATGAAATCTCAGGAGACAGAAGCGAGATTACTGGCGTTACAATCCCAGATGAACCCGCATTTTCTCTACAACAACATCACGAATATTAGCATCATGGCGGAAGAAGGCATGAATGAGCAGATTGTCGCGTTTTGTGGTCATATTGCATCCATGCTCCGTTATATTTCTACTCCGGGTAAGAACGGGGTTCCACTGTCTCAGGAACTGGATTATTGCGAGCGTTATCTGGAGTGTATGAAGATTCGGTTCGAGGATGATCTGCACTACGCGTTCCATATTCCGGATGAGATGCAACATATCCAGGTTCCGATGCTGATGGTACAACCACTACTCGAAAATGCCATGAAATATGGACTGGGTGATAGCCCTCCATGGAGACTGAACATTACTGGAGAAATGGATACGGTACAGGAGACTTGGCAGATCTACGTGGAAGACAACGGGCCTGGCATGGAACCCGAGGCACTTGCCAAGATCTTGCATTACATCGAACAATCACAGGAGTGGGAGCGTATGCCCGATCTCGAAATTAACGGAATGGGACTCAAGAATATTTGGGTCCGATTGAAATTATGGTATGGCACGGCAGCCCACATGCATATTGCAAACAAGCCTTCCGGAGGTGTCCAGATTACACTAGGTGGTTCCATTCGAAAGGAGCATGACTGAACCCATGACGATCAAGTACAGGACGATTATTGTGGAGGACGAGGCCTTGATTCGCCGTAATGTATCGCGCAAATTCAAAGAGCTGGGCACCCGGTTTGAGGTGATCGGTGAGGCGAGGAACGGTCAGGAAGCGTTACAACTGATCGAACAATCCGTACCTGATCTGGTTGTAACCGATATTCAGATGCCAGTGATGAATGGATTGGAATTGGCCAAATATCTGTATTTTGCCTACCCGCATGTGAAGATTGTCATTCTGAGTGGTTATCATGAATTCGAGTATGCACGACAGGCGATCAGTTACAAGGTGGAGGATTATCTGCTTAAACCATTATCGGAAGAACAGCTTCGTACACTGCTGGATGCGATGGAATTGAAGCTTGGGAGCGCTGTGGATTCGCTTGCCCATGTCAGTGCCGTGCTGGACGAGCAGGTGAAGCCGGAGGACATTGCAGAGGCCGTTAAGCTGTATTTGAAGCAGAATTACATGCATGAGATTACACTCCAGGACATGGCGGGACAGATGCATTTTAGTGTGGACTATCTGGGGAAGTGCTTTAAGAAAGTAACAGGGGAGACTCCACTGAAATATATGACAGGCCTGCGAATAAATGAAGCCAAGCGCATGCTCGTTACTCACGAGAATATGGATATCAAGACCATTGGCGGAGCGGTGGGGTATGGTGATTCCCACTATTTCAGCCGGATTTTCAAAAACAAAACAGGAGTGTACCCTAGTGAGTATCGACTGCAATTACAGGAACGAAAAAAAGCTCTGTCCATGGATGATGAGCACCACCATGTTGACTTGAGCTGATTACTGGGCCAAAGCTTCTTCGGTTATTTTGCGAATATCAAACGGGGAGCGAATACCTTCATCGATCATGTCGGGGAGAATCTGTTCCAGAAAATACTGTACACAGTGGAGGTCGATATTTTTGATTTTGACCAAAGCATAACGGTACATGACGATAAATTCTTTTTCCGTATTGCCACGTTGGAGCTCGGCAAAGGCTTCGTATACCTGATCCATCTTGTCTGCGACTTCCAGAATCAGTCCTTCGACCGATTGGTCTTTGCCTTCACGCAGCTGTCTGCGGAAAATAGGCTGGAACTCTTCAGGAATATTTTCATTAATAAAATGTTCAACCATGCCTTCTTCCACCTTTTGCAGCATCGAACGCAGCTCCAGTGAATAATGTTTGACTGGTGTTTTGATATCACCGATGAAGATTTCGCCATAATCATGACTGCTGGTGATTTCGTATAACTTCTTCCAATCGATGGTGACACCATGTTGCTCCTCAATATCTGCAAGTGTTTTGGCGTACTGTACGACTTTCCAGGAATGAGCGGATACGCTGTGTTCTTCGAATTTGAATTTGCCAGGTGTACGAATAATACGTTCAAGATCGTTGAGTGACCTGAAGTACGTGTGAACTCCCATATAAGCGATCATCCTTTGCTGGTTGAGTATACGTGTGAGTATCCATCGACTATACGCCAGCTATGTCAACTGTGGATTAACGCGGATAGCGTCAAAGGTAAAATGAAATTTTAATTCTCTTATAGAAGGACGAGAGAATGAAAGGGAGGTGTACGAGAGAGTAGCAGCTTATCGACAAACAATAAAAAGCCACGATGTGTGACTGAACATGAGTTCGGCATCCATCGTGGCTTTAGGGTATAGATGTTGTGTTACCTACGCTACATATGTGCAGTAAAATCAAAAATTAGGCTTTTTTACGCACCGGTGAAGTATACCAGTACGCCATGCCGACAAAGAGGGCACCGCCGATGATATTACCAAGTGTCACCGGGATCATGTTGTGGAACCAGCCCGCCATTGTGATTGTATCCGGGTGGTTCGGCAGCAGCCAGGATAAAGACAGTAATGTCATATTGGCAACACTGTGCTCATAGCCACTTGCGATAAATGCGTACAGACACCACCAGATGAGAACAAGTTTGGCGATATCTTCTTTGGAACGTGCTGCCATCCAGATTGCGAGACAGACGAGCCAGTTACAGAGGATACCCCGGAAGAACAACTCCGATACGGGAGCGGCCATCTTTTTGGCAGAGACGACGAATAACAGATGTTCCGGCGTAGCCGTTTTGAACAGGCCACTACCGACTATAAGCAGACTGAGCAGAATCGCACCGAGCAGGTTGCCGACAAAGACGAGTCCCCAGTTCTTCAGCGTATCGTTAACTGTGGTTCGGCCTGCCAGCGTGCTCATGGTAAAGAACATATTGTTACCTGTAAACAGTTCCGATCCGGCAAAGATGACCAGCGTGAGCGCGAGTCCGAAGGACATGCCCATCAACATGGTTTGCAGTGGTGACTGCGCTGCAAGGAGCGGAGCACCAATACTGAAGATCAGAACGATGCCTAGTCCTACATAGGCACCAGCCATCAAGGCAGCAACCATGTAACGTGGCAGGCTTGCGTTCATTTGATCCCGTTTTTTAACCGCAGCTTCAATAATTCCCTCAACACTTGGTGTATACATCACGGTTTCCCCCATTATTTTGCATCAATCTTTGAACGTTTCAATGGAGCTATATTTCGATCCAGACCTGACCATTTTCTACCTTCACCGGATACATCTGTACTTGACCGTTGTCCGGTGCTTGCACAAGTCCGGTCGTCAGGTCGATTTTCCAATCATACAGTGGATCGTACAGATAATGCCCGGACACAATGCCTTCAGCCAGCGGCCCACCCTTAGGGTGGGGGTTGTGATTATCCGCAGCGAAGATGGTACCATCCGATGCAAGAAAGACAGCAAGCTGATGATCCTGGATTTCAACTACTCTTCCGATTCGTGGCAGGAATTCTTCAACTACTCCGGCAGGGAAGTAGGTGCCTGATTGTTTTGTCGTCAACTTAAACCACTCCTTATCTATTTAACATTCCGCCAGTATTGATCTTGCGTGCTTGTTTATGGACGAGCCGACACTTCGATGCCATGGAACATTTTGCTTTGGCCTTCCTCATTGCGAATCGCTTTTTGCCAAGGCTCTTCAACATGCTCAAGTGCAAACTCAATCCGCTGCATCAACGCTTTACGTTCCTCAAGGTTATCCACGACCACCGAGCGAATATGCTCCAGACCCATGCGTTCCACCCACTCGGAAGTCCGTTCCAGATAGTTTCCTGTCTCGCGGTAATATTGCATGATGGCGCCGCACAGTTCGATCAACTCTTCATCCGTTTTCACTTTACACAGGGAATCAGCAAGTCTTGCTTTGATACCGCCGTTACCGCCGATAAAGATCTCCCAGCCGCCGTCGTTACCTACGATACCGATATCTTTTGTACATGCTTCTGCACAGTTCCGCGGACAACCGTTCACGGCATATTTAAATTTGGCTGGCAGATCCAGACGTTCGAATTTACGTTCAATGCGAGCACCCATGGCCATGGAGTCCTGTGTACCGAAGCGGCAGAATTGGGAGCCGACACATGTTTTGACCGTACGCAGCGATTTGGCGTATGCATAACCTGAAGGCATATCCAGTTCAGCCCAGACTTTAGTCAGATCTTCTTTTTTGACACCAATCAAGTCGAGACGCTGACCACCGGTAACTTTGACAGCTTTCACATCATATTTGACCGAAACGTCAGCGATGCGTTTGAGGTCCGCTGGTGTAGTCACCCCGCCATACATCCGAGGTACAACCGTATACGTTCCATCTTTTTGAATATTCGCGTTCATGCGCTCGTTAACAAAACGGGATTCCTTCTCATCTTCGTGTGTGTCCGGTGCAATCATGCCAAGGTAATAGTTGATCGCTGGACGACATTTGGAGCAACCTTCAGGTTGACTCCAACCTAGGACATTCATGACCTCTTTGGTCGTTTGCAGTCCTTTTAGACGAATCTCGGCTACGATCTCATCTCGGCCCATAGAAGTACATCCGCATATTCCCTGTTTGGCACCACTGCTGAAGCCGTCTCCCAGCACATATTGCAGAATCTGTTCCACAACCGGCTTACATCCACCGCAAGAGCGGGTTGCACCGGTACAGGCTTTGATTTCATCTACAGTGGTAAGGCCCTGGTTTGTAATTACATCGACAATAGTTCCTTTAGTCACCCCGTTACATCCGCATACGATCTCGTCCTCGGGCATCGTTTCTACAGATGTTGCTTTCTTATGACCGCCGCAGCCTGTGCCCATGAGCGAGCTATACAATTCCTCGGTCATTTCGGTTTGATTTTTGATCAGTTTTTGCAATTCGGCAGAATCCGTTATGTCACCGAAGAGAACGGCACCAACCATTTTATTATCACGGAGCAGAATTTTTTTGTAGGTCCGTTTCCAGTCATCTTTGTGTGAAATGACGGTGTGCTCTGGACTGTCGATGAATTCACCGGTTGAAAAGACATCCACACCCGAAATTTTCAATTTCGTGGATACAACAGAACCTTCATAAGGAGCCGTTTCAACCCCGCAGATATGTTTCGCGAGAATCATGCCTTGCTCGAACAATGGGGCAACGAGGCCATAACATACCCCGCGGTGCTCTGTACATTCCCCGACCGAATAGACATTCGCAAGTGATGTCTGCATGTAGTCATCTACGATAATCCCCCGGTTCACTTCCATACCGCTTTCGCGGGCTACAGTCGTATTGGGTTTAATGCCTACAGCCATGACCACAAAATCAACATTCAATACGGAATCATCGGCAAAACGAATTCCTTCAACCCGTTCGCCGCCCAGCAGTTCGGACGTTTGCGCACCCATTTTGAAACGGATACCCTGACGCTCCAGTTCGGCCTTCAACATGGCTGAAGCTTGCGGATCAAGCTGACGCTCCATCAGATCCTGCATCAGATGTACTACGGTAACTTCCATGCCCAATTGTACCAGACCTTTGGCCGCTTCAAGACCCAGCAGTCCGCCCCCGATAACGGCCGCTCGTTTGTACTGTTTAGCAGCATCGAGCATGACATTACAATCGGCGATATCGCGGAAACCAACGACACCTTCTTTGTCATGTCCCGGTACCGGCAGAATGAAGGAGTTGGAACCAGTGGCAATGATAATTTTGTCATAAGGGAAGCGATGTCCATCCTCCGTAACGACCTCAAGCGTATCCGAATCAATTCGGGCTACAGTTGTTCCTGTATGGAGAGTAATCCCATAATCCTCATACCAGTGGAGATCATTCAGCACGATGTCATCCAATGTTTTGCTACCTTCCAATACGTAGGACAACATAATGCGGTTGTAGTTAGGGTAGGGCTCTGTGCCAAAAACGGTGATATCGAATCGCGAAGTTAATTTCAAAATTTGTTCAACCGTACTGATTCCTGCCATACCGTTACCAATGATAACGAGTTTCTCTTTTTTTCCGTTCATGTGTGTATGCCTCCTTGGATAGACGCTGTACATTACCAACAATTTTAGTGGTTTATATTTGAAATTATACAAGTAGCTGACGACAGTTTATGTGATTTAATTCACTAATAAAGATAGAAGAGTCATAAATTTAATAGTGTGAGCCCGGTCACAGAAAGTTATATTTATTTTCATACAAATAAGAAATGCGAACTATTGTTCTTATTTTGTTTTCGTTGTAAAATCGGAACTGGGCCGTATATGTTCCCTATTTCTTCGAAAGGAAGTTTTTTCATCATGATGGGAAGATCCCACCTGATTATCGGGACAGGCGTATCACTATCTGTTCTGCAGTTAGCTGGTATGCCGGTGACAGCACCGGCAGTTACGGTTGCTCTGATTGGTTCCTTATTGCCTGACATCGATGAGCCGAATTCGCTGCTGGTATCGAGAGCGTTACCTAACAGCCTGATCAGGTTGTTACAGACGATTCTGTTGCCTACAGCTGTCTTCGTGTACTTTTATGTTCATGCCAAACCGTGGAACCTGTTGCTTGCGATCCTCATTGCGCTCGTGTCATTCCTGCCTTCCCGTTCACTCCGCAAAGTGCTGATGTTTGCCATCGGACTCGGGCTGGTATTCTATGGTCACGCGTTCGCACCATGGAATCTGATTACAGGCAGCTTGTTAATGCTCTGTACCACGCTAACCCACAGGGGGTTGACACACACGCTGTATGGAACCGCAATATGGGCTGGCTTACTTTACAGCACGACTCAGCAGCAGGGACCGGAGATCTGGGTAGCGGGAGGTACGGCATATGCCATGCACTTGTTGGCTGATTCACTAACCAATCGGGGGATTCGTCCGTTACCACCACTCAAGTGGCGCATACGGGCCAATCTGATGAGTACAGGAACCAAGCGTGGAGCCGTTGTGGAGAATGTCTGCATAGTGCTTACCCTTATTTTGGCCTGGATTGCTTTCTCACCGTTATTTCTCTAGTCATCCAAAAACGCCAGTCCACTAAACTATGGACTGGCGTTTACAACAGGTATACAGTTCGTACTGCAATGGATTGTAATATCCGTGCGACCATTCAGGATTGTGAAGGTGCATCGGTAAGGCTGTCAATATCTGATGATCCAAATACAAATAAAACAACGAGAATGACGATGATCAATAGCTCTGCGAACCCATTTCCATCAAAGTCAGACATCACTTCAACCTCATTTCTTGGCGTTTAGGAATTGATTCTCTGTTGGAAAGCCCGTATAACGTCATTCAACGTCATATCGCCACCGATCTCATCGAGGAATTGCACCAGTTTATCTTGATTTGACGGTGTAACATTTTGGAGCGTTTTATATTGTCCGACCAATTCAACGACCAGTGTAGCTTCTCGAAACAAGGTGACCGCATCCACTCTTAACTTCCCGCTTACCAGTAATGCTGCAACGATAAGTTCCAGATTTCTTCCTTTAAGGTTGCCATTGAGAAGGGTGTTTGCAGCATTTGTTTTTTTGGAACCCTTATTCGATTTTCCGTTCCTTCCCACTGCCATAACAGGTCCCCCGCTGCTTGGTGTTTAATTCATCTTCCGTTATTGTATCTTATGTGTAATTTCCTATAATGTTCGGCCTATTAATCTACGTACGTTGAACTAAAGAATGTTTACACATGCCACTCCTATGGAAGAACAACCTTTCTGTGTGAATGTGTTCAACTAAATATAGTTGTGGATATAAAAAAGAGACCTCCCGATATAGTTAGGAGGTCTCTTGTCAGCTGTTACGCGTTATTAATTATGGTATTCATTGTTGTCCGATCCAGACCCTTCACCAGCTTCACGATCAGCTCTTTGGCTGCATCGTAGTCGTCTGTATGAATGATGGAAGAAGAGGTATGAATATAACGGGCACAGATCCCAATAACCGTTGATGGTACACCAATTCCACTCAGGTGAACTTGACCTGCATCGGTACCGCCTGGTGAGATGAAATACTGCATTTTGATCTGATTGGATGAAGCGGTGTCTTGCACGTACTCCACCATTCCGCGATGGGTGAACATACCCGGGTCAAAAATACGAAGTAATGCCCCTTGTCCAATATGTCCAAAGGACTGCTTGTCACCTGTCATATCATTCGCCGCGCTACAGTCTAGTGCGAAGAAGATATCCGGCTGAATCAGATTGGCCGCCGTACGTGCACCACGAAGCCCCAGTTCTTCCTGTACTGTTGCACCAGCATAGAGTGTATTGGGCAGTTTTTCCTTGTGCAGTGCTTCAACAAGTTCAAGTGCAAGTCCTACGCCGTAACGATTATCCCACGCTTTAGCCATAATTTTCTTCGGATTGGCCATGGGTGTGAATTCACAGATTGGCACGATCTGCATCCCCGGATGAATGCCCCAGGATTCTGCTTCGGCCCGGTTGTCCGCTCCAATATCGAGATACATGGTGTTCAGGTCCACAGGTTTGCTCCGCTGGGACTCGTCCAGCAAGTGTGTAGGTGTAGAGCCTACTACTCCGGTAATGCGGCGATCAGGTGTGATGATTTCCAGTCGTTGAGACAGTACAGCCTGACTCCACCATCCACCCAGTGGACGGAACTTAATCATGCCCGTTTCGGTAATGCCCGTAGTCATGAAACCTACTTCGTCAAAGTGTCCGGCTACCATAACTTTAGGGCCGGCTTCCTCGCCGCGCAATACACCAAAAAGACTCCCCAGGCGATCCTGTACGAATTCCTCGGTATAAGCGGACAGTTGCGCTTTCATCCATCCGCGAAGCTCACGTTCAAAACCGGATGCGGAAGGAAACTCCGTTAATGTACGGAACATATCCATCGTTTTTTCATTCATGTGTCAACAACTCCTCTGTTGGTATGTAGTTCAGGTCACAGTAGAACGGCTACCCGCCTGTTGTCCTTTAAGATGTAGTTCAAAAAGTCCACTTTTGATTGCGAATCATGCCTAGAGGCATGATCAGCATCGAATATGAAATTCAGCCGAAATGTCCGTTGCTCACGTAGTTATCCTACGCTCCGCTACTCCATTTCTAGCTTCATCTCATCTTCTCGGTACTGAAAACCAGACTTTTGAACATGCACTTTAATATGCTGAGGACTTGTTATTTAACCACTGGTCACATTACAGTATGAACCTTGCGTTAGTGATTGTCCATGTTTATGTCACGTATTTAAGGCATGTTTTGGGCTCGGATCGTGTCCGAATTCTAAGATTCTATCCGCTGTAGTCGCAGTCCTGATGCCACTGCAATGAATATGAATATATGGAGAAGATGTCATCATTTTTTGAAGGTCTTCATGTTTAATATTCGCTTGTCTGCAACAGGAAGGAGCCAGGACATCAGATGAAGCCTCCGGAAGAGGGCACGGAAAAAGTATTGTTTATCGTTCTTTTTATCTTGCTCGTGATCGTTCTTCTTTATTTATAGAACGTAACTAAGTGTTCAGTCCGGCGTAATCCAATCCTGCTTCCACGGCATGTCCCTGTTGGAAACATATGCTGTCTGTCGCCGGATACATAACCTTCCGATCATTAACAAACAATGAATAGAGGATTACACCCATTGGCATTCAGCCGTAGCTTTGATCCATTTTCACATAGAGGAGGTCTTGTATCTTGCCAGCTCAATCTGCATCCGGAAGCGAAAAAAAAACATCGTCCCTGTCCATGGATGAAAAGGAGTACAAGAAAGTCGCCAAAAAACATGAGCCGCCTCGTCCAATCCTGAAGAACTGCCTCAAGGCATTTCTGGTTGGTGGAACCGTCTGCTTGATTGGACAGGCCATTCAAGAGGCTTTTATGGCCGGTTTCGACATGACATCGAAGGAGGCTTCCAGTCCTACGGTGGCGGTGATGATTCTCATATCGGTTATTCTAACTTGTCTCGGTGTTTACGATAAAATGGCTCAATGGGCAGGAGCAGGAACGGCTGTGCCGGTTACCGGATTTGCCAATTCCATGTGTTCTGCTGCATTGGAACATCGGGCTGAAGGACTGGTGCTCGGTGTAGGGGCCAACATGTTTAAACTTGCGGGTTCCGTTATCGTGTTTGGTGTCGTTGCAGCATTTGTCGTAGGCATTGTTTACGCCTTTCTGGGATTCGGAGGTGGACATCTATGAAGCGATTGGGTCGCCAAACGTGGCAGTTTGAGAATCGTCCACGAATTATCGGTAAAGCGGCAGTTGTAGGACCTGATGAGGGCAAGGGTCCCTTGTCATCTGATTTTGATTACGTCTATGACAATCTTGAGATCGGCGAGAAGACGTGGGAAAAGGGAGAACGCAAACTGCTGGAACAGGCCTCCCAACTGGCTTTGGTTAATGCCAATATCACCAAGGAAGAGCTTCACTTTTTTGTCGGTGGAGATCTGATGAACCAGATTATCAGCAGTTCCTTCTCAGCGCGAAAATTGGGTGTGCCTTACCTGGGTGTGTTTGGAGCCTGTTCTACTTCCATGGAAACGTTAGCGCTAGCGTCCATGATTGTTGACTCGGGAGCTGGCGATTATGTCCTTGCAGGAACGGTCAGCCATAACTGCACGGTCGAGAAACAATTTCGTTATCCTACCGAGTATGGCTCCCAGAAGCCGCCTTATGCGCAATATACCGTCACAGGTGCAGGGTGTGGTGTGGTCTCCCGTACCGGTGATGGTCCTGTAGTTACCAAAGCCACCATTGGAAGAATCATGGATTTGGGAATCAAAGATCCCTTTAACATGGGTTCAGCGATGGCACCGGCAGCAGCCGATACCCTGATCTCGCATTTTAGGGATACGGGATTGGAGCCTAGTTATTATGATCTCATTGTTACCGGGGATCTGGCTTCCGTCGGACTGCCAATTACCAAAGAGCTTTTGCAAAAAGAAGGTATTCCTA
Organism: Paenibacillus sp. FSL K6-1318; assembly: GCF_037976905.1. Lineage (NCBI taxonomy): Bacteria > Bacillati > Bacillota > Bacilli > Caryophanales > Paenibacillaceae > Paenibacillus > Paenibacillus sp. FSL K6-1318. The sequence goes on along the minus strand of NZ_CP150270.1, from coordinate 4,782,820 downwards.
TGGAACAAACGGTTTTTAATGACTGCGGCCTGATGATCTATGATCGGGAAAAACAGCCTTATGTTGTTGCCGGGGGAAGTGGATGCGGGTGCTCTGCCACGGTAACCTATGGTCACATTTTGAATCGAATGCAGAAGGGTGATCTTAAGCGTGTGCTCGTCGTTGCTACCGGGGCACTGTTGTCTCCAATTTCGTATCAGCAGGGTGAAAGTATTCCCTGTATTGCTCATGCGGTAGCCATAGAAAAGGAGGGATAAAGGTCATGCAGTTCTTATGGGCATTTATCGTTGGCGGTTTGATCTGTGTTGTGGGGCAGCTTCTGATGGATGGTGTCAAACTGACACCGGCACATACGATGAGCACACTTGTTGTGGCAGGTGCGCTTGCGGATGCATTTGGCCTGTACGACCCCTTGGTTAAATTTGCAGGTGCGGGTGCTTCAATCCCCATCACAAGTTTCGGGAATTCCTTGGTGCACGGAGCATTGACGGAACTGGAGAAAGAGGGATGGCTTGGTGTCATTACGGGGATATTCGATCTGACTGCGGCAGGGATTTCGTCAGCGATCATCTTTTCATTTCTCGCCGCATTGGTGGTTAGGCCAAAAGGCTGACATAGAATGGAATATCTACTTGAACATAAGGCGATTCAGCAAAGGCTTCGGATAACTTCTATCCGGGCCTTTTTTGTCATATTCATGCGTGAACTGCGGTGAATCTGACGGCTGGAAACAAATTGTGAGTTCCTTCGAGTGTACTCAGGCCCGTGGATCATGTACAATAAAAGGAAATCTGTATGCTTTTTTAGGAGGTTAGACCACATGCCTGTGCGCAAAGAGTCGATCCAAATCATATCCGCAGTTCGTTCGAATCTGGAATCCTGCATTATGGGGAAATCCTTTGAAATTCAACTTTTACTTACAGCTTTGCTTGCAGGCGGGCACGTTCTGATTGAAGACGTACCGGGAACTGGCAAAACGCAGTTGATTAAGGCATTATCGAAATCCATGCGCGGAGAGTACCGACGCATTCAATGTAATCCTGATATTTTACCAAGTGATATTACGGGCGTATCCGTATTTCATCCGAAGGATGAGCGCTTTTATTTCCGTCCAGGTCCCGTGATGACCAACATTTTGCTGGCTGACGAGATTAACCGGGCAACAACGAAAACCCAGTCGGCTCTGCTCGAAGTCATGGAGGAGCGCAGCGTAACCGTTGATGGCGATACATATGATCTGCCACATCCGTTCATGCTCTGTGCAACTCAGAATCCGATTGATTTTGAAGGTACGTATACATTGCCGGAAGCACAACTCGACCGGTTTATGTTGAAAATAAGTCTGGGTTATCCCGATAAAGAGATTGAGAAAACGCTGCTTAAGACACATCAGCTGGGTCAGCCTGTAGATCGTCTTGAATCGGTAACCCATATGGACCAAATCTCGGCAATCCAGCAGGAGATTAAGGAAGTCTTTATTGGTGATCCGGTCATGGACTATCTGCTGGACGTTGTTCGTCAAACCCGCTCCCACCCATCTGTATTGCTGGGTGCCAGCCCACGGGCAGCCATATCCTTCATGATGGCCGTAAAAGCTTTTGCTTTCTTGCAGGAACGTGATTATGTGCTTCCAGATGATGTGAAGACGATGGCCCCTTATGTAATCTCTCATCGGATTGTGCTTCGTCCCGAATCGAGACTGGACAGTATGAGTTCCGAGGCTGTTCTGAATGCCGTACTCCAGCAGGTACGCGTGCCCGTCTCCATGGGGCAATAGTTTATGAAGCCGCTTTTGAGTACAGTCAATAGAGGGCTGCGCCACCCACGCGTATGGAGCATCGCAATGGTGTGGATGTGCTGTCTGGCTTATGTTTTGTTTCAGGGCGGGAAGACATCACTCATGTTACTGTCGATGGTAACCCTGCTCTGTGTGTACCTTGCCATTGCTGGATTTAGCGGAGTAAGACGTGCTCAGGGGGTGCGCAAGCTATCTTCAGGTCCGGATCACGAAGAACTGCTGCATGCAGGTGACCAGGTTCAAGTACGGCTGAGTCTGACTATTCCGGGATTCCTCCCGCTTCCCTATGTGGTTGTACGTGAAATGCTGCACCGGCATAACGGAGAATCCTGGTCGTTCAAAGAAAGTTTGATTCCGAATATGCGAGGAAATGGCGAGCTGTCTTTCCAGACACCGCCACTTGAGCGGGGCAAGTATGTTTTTTCGGAAACAGAATGTGCCAGTGAGGACATATTTGGACTGATTGAACATCGCGGAAAGTTTAAGGCCAAAGGCGAGTTTCGAGTACTGCCAAGAACGGTATTTATTCCATATTGGCAGCTCTACGACCGCAAATCACGGTTATCCGGTCCTCAGACGGCGTTAACCCGTTCAAGGAGAGAGACGACCCAGATCAATGGTGTACGTGACTATGTATACGGAGATCGACTTTCCCGTATTCACTGGAATGCAACGGCGAAGACGGGGAACTGGAAATCCAAGGAGTTCGAGCATGAGTCTGTACCGAAAACCATTCTGGTTCTCGATGCGCTGGCAGCAAGTTATGAACATGGGGAAGCATTCGAAATTGCCGTATCCACGGCTGCTTCTCTGCTGGAGTATGGTGCCAGGGAACGGATGGGGATGGGATTATTGACATTGTCAGAGGAGACATCCTTCATGGCCCCCAGTGAAAGTCTGCTGGAACGACAGAAGATGATGCATCATCTGGTGGATATTCAATATAACGGGCAGGATGCCCAGCTGTTGCCTGGGGTAGAAAGAATAGCGCGTCAGCTGCCCCAGGGAGCTTATTTTGTTGTGATTTCTCCCCAGAAGGATGAAAAGATATTGGAACTGTTGCGCTGGGCCGATACGCGGGGCATGACTCCATGTCATATTCTGATCGATACCAGTGAATCCCGCCGGAGTGCGGAGTGGAATGCCATGTTGCGTGGAAGAGGCACGAGGTCATTCACGGTTTCTCACTTGCAGGAGCTTCCAACGGTGATGGGGGGAGGTTCTGTATGAGTACAAAAGGAAATGAAAGTGTTACAGGTAAACGATCCTGGTATCATGCAGCTTCATTGCTCTGGATTTTCCTGATTGGAATGCAGTGGATATCATTTACGCAGGAATCGTGGTATACGGAGACAACTTCTCTGGTGTTATGGACACTTGCAGCAGTCAGTGTGCTGGAGGTCATTCTGCCCTTCAAAACGGTGTATCGGACGATCATCAAGGCGGTTGTCGTTGTTTACATTTTGCATAAAACGCTAATTGATTACACGGTGTACATCCCTTATGGTTCTTTAACGGACCGGGCGGAGCAATTTATATTGCACATGACGCCGTACATCTGGTTCTCCTTGTGTGCTTGGGTAATGCTTGAAGCTGCTCTTCGCCTCGTGACCACAACACGTCGAATTCTTGTTTTTCTGGGTGTTAACATCATTTCGATGGGGATTCTCGATTCATTTACCCAGATTCCACTCTGGATCGAAATCGCTTGGGTGATGTTCGCGGGCATGGGATGGCTTGTATGTCAGCATTTCCGTAATTATCAGCTACAGTATCCACAAGGTTGGAAACGAATTATCCGGTATCCTTATAAAATCCTGGCCAATATTGCCATTATCTTTTCTTTGATTATTGTAGCCAGTGTCAATATGCCGGAGATTCCACCCACCTTGACGGACCCATATACGGCTTGGCGTAACTATACCGGAACTTCCACTAGTCAGGCTGGAAACGGTAACCTCGATATTCCGGCGGCTACTGAATCGGGATACAGCAGGGAAGACAATCAGCTTGGTGGAGGATTCAACTTCGACTATACCCCTGTCATGTCTGTCACCACCAATGAGCGTAGCTACTGGCGCGGTGAGACACGTGCGGAGTACACAGGCACAGGTTGGGACGACCGCGGACGCGGTGCGACAGAGAATGTTGAAGCAGGACAGCCTCTGGAGAATGATGAATCTGGTAACGTGAACACCAAACAAGTGACTCAGAACGTAACGATGCTGAATGACAATGTCTATCCGATTCTGTTTGGTGCTTATTCGATCTCGGAAGTGAGTTCGATTAACGGTGAGGACAGAACGGAACGTATGCTGTGGAATGCCGAACAGGCTGAACTGCATGTGGTGACAGACCGTCAGCAACCACAGTATCCCAAGACATACACCATCGTATCTGAAGCCCCTGTGATTGTGGAAGATGAACTTCGTACGAAGTCTTTTGAAGATCTGTATAACAGTAATCCGGCAGATGATATGTACTTGCAGTTACCATCCCGTTTCCCTGACCGGGTTTCGAATCTTGCAGCCGAGATAACGGCATCTGCGAACACCCCGTATGAAAAAGTGGCATTACTGCAAAACTATTTACAAACTAATTTTGAATACACGAACAATCCGGATTTATCTCGAAAAGTAAGCAGCGACTTTGTGGAAGGTTTCCTATTCGATATTATGGAAGGCTACTGTGACTACTTCTCCACTGCGCTGGTGATGATGGCGCGCTCGGAGGGCATTCCTGCAAGGTGGGTTAAAGGTTATGCGCCTGGACAACTGTCCCTGAATTCGGACATGCAGGCTCCACGTCAACCTGGCGCGGAGATTGAGACGACCTACACCGTTACCAATGCAGATGCACACTCCTGGGCAGAGGTCTACTTTGGTGAGTATGGATGGATTCCCGTTGAAGCAACGCCGGGCTTTGATATGCCGTTGCTCACGGAACAGCCTGATGTACAGCCTGTAGATGAGCCTGAAGAACAGCCAGAAGAGGAGCCGGTACAAGAAGAAGAACAGACCCCTGCACCTGAGCAGGCATCGTCTGCCATCCCGACTTTTGTTATCTGGGCTGCAGGAGCCATCATCGTATTGTGGGTAGCATACATGTTCTGGCGTAATCGTTTCTCCATGCGATTCTTCCTGCTTCGTCTACGGACAGGTGGACCGCTCACCCCTGAACAGAAGGTAGTGGCAGAGACCGAGCGTTGGATTCAGTATGTGAAACGCAAAGGACTGACCCGGAGCGGAGACGAAACACTTCGTGAATCGGTAGCTCGATGGAGCCAGGCCAAACCGGCTGCAGAAGCGACATTGCATGAGCTTCTTACGAAGTTTGAACAGACTCGCTACAGTCCGGCGTCCGTAACTGCCGACGACTGGAAGGGTGTCTATCAGACCGCCTTGAAGCTGCGGAAGGAACTGAAAGCGGAACGGGCATAGTTGTTGCCCGTCCCGTTTTTCCTTTTTTCCTATGCCATCAGGCGCTGTATGCATTTTCAGGAAAGACGGATTTGTGATATAGTGTGTCGTATGAAACTGAGGTGACTTCTTTGTTTAAAATGTTAATGCCCAAGCTGCGTGTAGACACGGTTTTTGACATTAATCTGGAAGAGCTGTACGCTCAAGGCTACCGTGGAATTATAACTGATCTGGATAACACACTCGTTGGAGCCAAAGCCCCTGACGCTACGCCCGAACTGATTGAATGGTTTGCACGTGTGAAAGAGGCAGGTTTCAAGCTGATGATTGTGTCCAATAACAATTTGAATCGTGTATCCCTGTTTGCGACCCCGCTGGATATCCAGTTTGTGCATAGTGCACGCAAACCATCGAATGTACCGTTTCGTAGAGCAATGAAAATGATGGAGTTATCTCCTGAAAAAACGATTGTAGTAGGCGATCAGATGCTTACGGACGTCTATGGAGGGAACCGAATGGGGCTATATACCGTTCTGGTATTGCCAATCTCCATTGGAGACGAAGGCTTTATGACCCGCTTCAATCGGCGCGTGGAACGGATTGCTCTAACGAGTTTACGCAGGAAAGGCTTATGGCTTGAGGAGGAAAAGAAGAAATGACAGAACCGCATAACGGCAATCTTGCCGTAAGGTGCAGCGGATGCGGCGTGCATCTGCAAACAGAAAATTCGGAATTACCAGGGTTTATCCCCGAGAAGGCACTGGATCGTGAACCGGTTATATGCCAGCGCTGTTTCCGTATCAAAAACTACAATGAGTCATCATCCGTTACGGTGGATCAGGACGAATTCCTGGCGCTGCTTAGCAAAATCGGGGATAAGGATGCACTTGTCATCCATATCGTTGATTTGTTTGACTTTGATGGCAGTATTATCTCCGGTCTGCAACGTTTTGTAGGCAACAATCCAGTATTGCTTGCTGTGAACAAAACGGACTTGCTTCCGAAGGTAACCAACTGGAACAAGGTTCGAAACTGGGTACAAAAGCAAGCCAAGGAACAAGGTTTGCGCACAGTGGATGTTGTCTTGTGCAGTGCGAAGCAAAATCAGGGCTTCGACCGACTGCTTGAGCTCGTGGGAACGTATCGCGAAGATCGTGACGTGTACGTGGTTGGCGGTACCAATGTGGGTAAATCCACACTGATTAACCGTCTGATCCGTGATTACAGCGATCTGGAGCAGGAACTGACCACGTCCCGTTATCCGGGAACGACGCTGGATATGGTAAACATTCCGCTGGATGATGGAAAATATATCATTGATACGCCTGGAATCGTGTATCCATGGCGTTTCAGCGAGATTGTTTCACGTAAGGATCTCGCTGCCATCATGCCGGAAAAACCGCTTAAACCGGCTGTTTATCAGTTGAACTCCGGTCAGACGCTGTTCTTTGGCGGCATGGCTCGATTCGACTTTGTTGAAGGTGATCGCCAGTCGTTCACTTGTTTTATCAGCACTGCGCTTGATATTCACCGGACGAAGCTGGAGCGTGCAGATGACCTGTACCGCGACCATCTGGGAGAATTGTTGTCTCCGCCAACCCGTGAGGATGCAGCAGAGATGGCTGAATGGACCAGACATGAATTCCGCATCAAACGCGGCAGTCAATCGGATGTGTTCATCTCGGGTCTGGGCTGGATTAAGGTAAATGGCGATATTGGCGCACTGGTTGCTGTTCATGCTCCAAAAGGCATTCGTGTACAGATCCGCCCATCCTTGATCTAGTAATCTCAGAAACTGTACATCAGATGGATCGGAGGCGGACCTATGTCTGAGCAGAAAAAGTTCAACTCTTCACTTCCGGTGTTGCTTGGCGTCATGGGTGATCCTATTGCTCACTCCAAGTCGCCGGCAATGCACAATGCGGCTCTGCAGGCTGCAGGAGTGAATGGAATGTATATGCCACTGCATGTTCATCCAGATCAACTGGAAGCGGCAGTTCGGGGAATTGTGGCACTGGGCTATCGTGGTGTCAATGTCACCATCCCGCACAAAGAGCAGGTGATGCAGTATCTGGATGTGATCGATGAAAGTGCTCGCCTCATTGGTGCGGTGAATACCATCGTCAATGAAGGTGGAACACTGACAGGGTACAATACGGATGGTATTGGCTATGTCCGATCTCTGAAGGAAGAGGCTGTGCCGGAGCTTGCGGGTAAACGTATTGCTGTACTGGGCGCAGGTGGAGCAGCGAGAGGCGTCATATACGCACTTGCACTGGAGAAGCCTGAACAGATCCATATTCTGAACCGTACAGCGGACAGGGCTATTGCACTTGCTTCGGATTTGCGGGGCCACGGCTTGGGAGAGATCTTGGGTAGTGGGATGGAAGACGCTGCGACGGTGCTGGCTAAGGCGGATATCGTTATTAACACAACGGCTGCAGGAATGCACCCACATGTTGATGACGTACCGGTTGATCCCACACTGATCCGTGAAGGAGCAGCGGTGAGTGATCTGATCTACAATCCGCTGGAAACCCGTCTGCTCCGGGAGTCGCGGTTACGCGGGTGCACGGTACACGGTGGTCTGGGTATGTTTGTATACCAGGGTGCAGTGGCCTTTGAACATTGGCTCGGTATTCCGGCTCCAGTGGAGACGATGAGACGAGCTGTACTAAACAGTTTTGAAGTGTGAAAATAATAATTGAACGGTCAGGCCTGGACAGTCTTTGAGCTGTCGAAGGGCCTGCTCAACATAAGGAGTATGGAGTATTCATGTTAAACGGTAAACAAAAGCGCTTTTTGCGGTCACAGGCACATCACCTGACCCCTGTATTTCAGATTGGTAAAGGTGGAACCAACGAGCACCTGTTCCGTCACATCGAAGATGCGATTGAGAAGCGCGAATTGATGAAAGTGCAAGTGTTGAACAACAATGACGAGGACAGAAAAGAGATGGCAGAAGAAGTTGCCCGTGAAACGGGAAGTGAGCTTGTACAACTCATCGGTAACACCATCATCCTGTACAAAGAATCGCGCGATAACAAACAAATCGAATTACCTAGATAAGGGAGCGTGACGCAGGTGAAGATCGGCATCATGGGTGGTACGTTTGATCCGATCCACATGGGGCACCTCCTGGCAGCAGAGGCGGCAAGGGATTCACATGCACTGGATGAAATCTGGTTCATGCCCTCCCATGTTCCACCTCACAAGCGCGGAGCCGGAGCTTCGGGACAGCAACGTCTCGACATGACGGAAGCGGCTGTGAAGGGTGTGCAGCAATATGAGGTGCTGGGCATCGAGATGGAACTGGGCGGAGTGTCTTATACAATCGATACGATGAAGGAACTGTGGCGTCGCCATCCTGAACATGAATTTTATTTCATTATCGGGGCGGATATGGTGAACTATCTTCCCAAATGGGAGCAGATTGAAGAACTTGCCGAACGCTTAACCTTTATTGGGGTTGGTCGGCCGGGCTTCCAGTTACATCTGGATGATCTACCAGACGAGTTACAGGATCGGGTCCTATTAGCCGAGATGCCCTTGGTTGATATTTCATCGACAGCCGTACGCAGACGTCTAGCCAAAGGACATTCGGTACGCTTCATGATTCCTGATGAGGTGCACCAATACATTGTAAGGAGCGGTTTATATGGCACTAAGCCGTGAGGAACTGATTCAAGCCGTATCCGGCCAAATGCCGGAAAAACGCTGGAAGCATACACTGGGCGTGATGGAATCGTCAGTGATGTTGGCTGAAAAATACGGTGCTGATCCTGTGAAAGCAGATCTGGCAGCGATATTGCATGATGTGGCGAAGTACTGGCCCGTAGCGGAGATGGAAGCGGTCATCCGTGATAACGGATTAAACCAGGAACTTCTGCAGCATGACAAGCAGCTCTGGCATTCCGAAGTCGGTGCTTTTGTAGCCAAGCGTGATTACGGTGTGGAAGATTCCGAAGTTATTCATGCCATCCGGTGGCATACCTCGGGTCGGGTAGGCATGAGCTTGCTGGACAAAGTGGTATGTCTTGCCGATTACATTGAACCGGGACGAGATTTCCCGGGAGTGGATCATATTCGCGAACAGGCTGAACGTAGTCTGGAGGAAGGTTTAATTGCCGGATTCGATTCGACGATCAGCTTGCTGATCTCGCAGCGCCGTGTCATTTATCCTTTGACTATGCTGTCGCGGAATGACTTAATTGCACAATTATAGAGGTTGTTCAAAAAGCCCACTTTTGATTACGAAGGATGCCTAGCGGCATCATCAGCATCGAAGATGAAATTCAGCTGAAATGTCCGTTGCTCACGTAGTTTGCCTACGCTCCGCTACTCCATTTCTAGCTTTATTCCATCTTCTCGGTACTGAAAACTGATCTTTTTGAACACACAATTATAGATTATGGAGGTTGGTTCATGACAGTATCATCGAAAGAACTTATGAATATGGCGGTTGCTGCCGCTGACGACAAAAAGGCATCCAATATTGTAGCATTGGATCTGATTAATGTTTCTCTGGTGGCGGATTATTTTGTTATTTGTCACGGGAATTCCGATACACAGGTACAAGCCATTGCCACTGAAATTCGCAAACAGGCTCATGCAGCCGGAGCGACGATCAAAGGTATCGAAGGTATGGATTCCGCACGTTGGGTACTGATGGACATGGGCGATGTTGTTGTTCATATCTTCCACCGCGACGAGCGTGAATACTACAACATTGAACGTCTATGGTCTGACGCCAAAGTGGTGGAAACTGTATGAGTTTGATTGCTGGAACAGTCGTCTCTTTGCCGGTTTCACGTGAAGTGTCTCCGTTTGGTTTCTTTTTGACGACAGGATCGGAAGATGTACTGCTTCACTACACCGAGTTAACGCGGGATATTAAGATTGGTGAGACACTTGAGGTATTTGTATTCTTTGATACGGAAGATCGTCTGGCCGTAACGATGAAAAAACCTTATCTCATGCTTGGCGAAATGGCACGACTGGTTGTGGCTGATGTTCACCCACGACTGGGCTGTTTCCTTGAAATGGGACTTGGACGGCAATTGCTGCTTCCTATTCGTGAATTGCCTGAACTGGAAGAACTGCGTCCTCAAGTAGGGGATGAAGTCTTTGTAATCATGGAACATGACAAGCAGGGACGTCTGCGTGCCAAATTGGCCGGGGAGCGTGAGCTTTCACCCTTGTCTTTCCATGCGCCAACTTCATGGTTAAACGAATGGGTTGAAGCGACGGTATACAAGCCACTGCAGATGGGTACTTTTGTACTTGTAGAGGGCGGTGTACTGGGCTTTGGCGCGATTGGGATGATTCATTCATCTGAACGTAGTCATTTGTTGCGTCTGGGTGAGAAAGTTAAATGTCGGGTGACACTGGTACGTGAAGACGGTCGTGTGAATCTGGCTATGACTCAACTCAAACAAGTTGGACGTAACGAAGATGCAGACAAGCTGCTCGCCTTTATGAAAGAGCGTCCTATGGGCGGCATGCCTTACTCGGATGCAACTCCGCCGGATATCATCAAGCAGCGCTTTGGCATCAGTAAGTCTGCTTTCAAGCGTGCCTTGGGCAAATTGATGAAAGACGGATTGGTGGTTCAAAAGGAAAGCTGGACGTATCTGTCCGAATCTGCTCCTGCGGATCAAAGTGAAAACAAGTAATTTTACTGATTAAATAGTTGTAATATGGAACTCGGATAAGGCAGGGATAGGCTGGGTAAACACCGGATGCCCCTGCTTTTTCTTTTGTTAGCAGGATTGGAAAATGAAATTGAAAGTGCGGTGCCTGACATGTCTTACCGGAAATTTGCCTATGTGTATGATGAATTAATGGAAGATATGCCTTATCCGGACTGGATAAGGTTTGCAAGAACAGCATGGGAACAGCATGGAATGCCCAAAAGTGTCGCTGAACTTGGCTGTGGAACGGGCTCTATTACGATCCCGCTCGTAAACTCAGGTTTTGAAGTTACAGGCATTGACCTCTCATCAGATATGCTGTCGGTTGCACGCAGCAAGATGGAGGCTACGCCTCAGGGTCATCGCTTGTATCGCGAGGGCAGTGTCCGTTGGGTGCAGCAGGATATGCGGGAATGGCGAGTTCCGGAGCCTGTGGATTCGGTGATATCTTTCTGTGATTGCGTCAATTACCTGCTTGAACAAGAAGATGTCGTTCGTACATTCCAGCGCACATATGAGATGCTGAAGCCTGGTGGAACGTTCCTGTTTGATGTGCATCATCCCAATACCCTTATTCGTTATGATGAGGAGCAGCCTTTCGTACTGGATGAGCGCTCCGTATCTTATATTTGGACTTGTGATCTGGACCAGGATCGCTGTGAGATCGAGCATCATCTCAGTATCTTTTCGCGTGTGGATGATGGTAGCAAGGATATGTACCAGCGCTTTGAAGAAGTTCATGTTCAGCGTGCGTATGATCCGGACTGGATGAAGCTGGAGTTGTCCAAGGCAGGATTCAGAGACGTGAAGGTATATGGGGATTTTGAATGGAAAGAGGCCGGAGACAGCGCACAGCGCTTGTTCTACGTTGCTGTGAAATAAGAGCGAATAATGAGAACTGTCCTTATGATGCATAAGGGCAGTTTTTTTGTTTGATTTTCCATGGATAATGAATAACAAGCTTCTATAATCCGCCAAGGAAATGCTAGGAAAGATAAAATAGCGTGACAAAAAGTATTGCCAGTTATAGTAAAGGAGGCCATAATAGTCGGATGGAAAGCGTTTTCTAAGAAAATCAATCAATAGTCAATGTGAGGTGTAGAATTGGAAAGTACATATAAAACAAGACTCTCGTCAGAACAGTTGAATGCCATAATAGAGCATCATTTCTCTGCAAGTATACAGGACTATAAGGAAATGGTGGATGGCTGGGCCAATCACGCATATCTCATTACACGGAGTGACGCCCAGCGGGTGGTACTCAAAATTGCCCCCGTCAGCTTCGACAAATCTGATGCGCTGTGAACAGGATCTCATGATTGCCGAAGTTGAGGCACTGCACCTCATTACGGAGCTACAGGATGTTCCCGTACCCCAAGTGTTGGCTTATGATGATTCGTTAACTATGGCTTCAGCGCGTTATTTTATTATGGAGTACATGTCTGGAACACCCTATAATCAGGTCAAGGATCAATATTCTGCGGAAGAACAGGAAGCCATTGAACACCAGCTGGGTCAGTACAATCGTCGAATTAATGAAATCAAGGGTGAGCAGTTCGGATATTTCTCGGAGCAAAAACAGCGATATTCCACATGGAAAGAAGCATTTATGAATTTGATGGATGACATTCTTACCGATGGGGAAGAAGCCGGGATTACATTTTCGATGGATTACCCTGAGTTGAGACGCTTGATTGAAGAAAAATCGGATGTGCTGGACGATGTCGAAGAACCTGTGCTTGTCAGTTGGGATCTGTGGGATGGCAATGTGTTAGTGGATGCAGGTCATATCACAGCGATTATAGATTTTGAGCGTTCTTTGTGGGCAGACCCTCTGATGGAGCATTATTTCAGTCATTTTAACTATACTCCCGGTTTTGTGAAAGGGTATGGGCATGCGATTACGACTGAAAGTGAGCTGAGAAGAAGAAGTCTGTATGACTTGTACTTTGATCTTGTACTACGCATTGAGTGCGCTTATCGCCAATATGATAATCAGGAACATGTGAATTGGACCATTCATAATCTGGAGGAAGGTATTGAGCGTTTTCGCTTATCCTAAATAACAGCTAGCGCTATGGAACAGTTCGAATCGTGTTCTTCAAGATGGCAATTATCACGTGTAATATTGACTTTGGGCTTGCTTTTTTATATAATGGTCCCGATATTGTATACATATTTCGATGATAAGGATTAGTAGTGATTCCTGTACATAACAGAGAGCCGGCGGTTGGTGCAAGCCGGTTGACAGTGATTTGCGAACTCGCCTTGGAGAAATGCGGTGATTACACCATTCTGTTTAACCTGCTTGTATAAAGCTTGGGTTCAGGAATGGAAATCCGCATCGGTTAACCGCCGTTACAGGTCCAAAGGGAGTGGATGACGAAGCACGTTCGTCCGCTAACTAGGGTGGTACCACGGGAATTCAACCTCTCGTCCCTAGCGCTGCAAACGCTACGGGATGCTGAGGTTTTTTTGTTGCAATTAAAGATAAAGCGAATAACCTGAAGGAGGAACAATAGATGAGTGATAATAACCAGCCGAAACACGGCTATCAGCCACAAGTCATGGAAAAAAGTTGGCAGCAATACTGGGATGCAAATAAAACGTTTAAAACAGGTGAGGACCCGGTTAAACCGAAGTTTTATGCACTGGATATGTTCCCTTACCCATCCGGTTCAGGTCTGCACGTAGGCCACCCGGAAGGATATACGGCAACGGATATCGTTTCCCGTTACAAACGTATGCGCGGTTACAATGTATTGCACCCCATGGGTTGGGACGCTTTCGGTCTGCCTGCTGAGCAGCATGCACTGGATACAGGTGAACATCCACGGCATATTACATTCCGCAATATTGACAATTTCCGTCGCCAGATCAAATCGCTCGGGTTCTCCTATGACTGGGATCGTGAGATCAGCACAACGGACCCTGAATACTATAAATGGACGCAATGGATCTTTATTCAGCTGTACAATAAAGGCTTGGCTTATGTGGATGAAGTCGCAGTTAACTGGTGTGAGGCCCTTGGAACGGTACTGGCTAATGAAGAGGTTATTGATGGCAAGAGTGAACGTGGTGGACATCCGGTTGTACGCAAACCGATGCGCCAGTGGGTCCTGAAAATTACCGAGTATGCAGAGCGCCTGTTGGAAGACCTGGAAGAGCTGGATTGGTCTGAAAGCATTAAGGATATGCAGCGTAACTGGATCGGTAAATCGACAGGTGCAGAGGTTGTATTTGCCATTGAGGGTCGCGAGGAAGTCATCAAGGTGTTCACTACCCGTGCGGACACATTGTTCGGTGCGAGCTTTGCAGTACTTGCTCCGGAACATGAGTTGGTAGAAGCGATTACAACCGATGACCAACGTGAAGCGATTCAGGCTTATCAGGAGCAGGCTTCTCGTAAGAGTGATCTGGAACGTACAGATTTGGCCAAAGACAAAACAGGTGTATTCACCGGCGCTTATGCAATCAATCCCGTTAATGGCGCGAAACTGCCGATCTGGATTGCTGATTACGTTCTTGCAGGTTACGGTACAGGTGCGGTTATGGCTGTTCCGGGTCATGATGCACGTGACTGGGAATTTGCGAAGCAGTTCGGTCTGGATATCATCGAGGTTATCCAAGGTGGGGACGTTACACAAGAGGCGTACTCGGGTGATGGCGCGCATGTGAATTCCGATTTCCTCAACGGACTGAACAATGAAGAAGCGGTTGCCAAGATGATTGCTTGGTTGGAAGAGAACGGCAAAGGACAAGGGAAAGTGACCTATCGTCTGCGCGATTGGCTGTTCAGCCGTCAGCGTTACTGGGGTGAACCAATCCCGATTCTGCATCTGGAAGACGGAACGATGAAAACAGTACCGGAGGATCAACTTCCACTGCTGTTGCCTGATATCGACCAGATCAAACCTTCGGGTACTGGAGAATCACCACTGGCGAATGTTACGGATTGGGTAAATACAGTAGATCCGGAAACGGGAATGAAGGCACGTCGTGAGACCAACACCATGCCACAATGGGCGGGTAGCTGCTGGTACTACCTGCGCTTTATCGATCCGCACAATGACAAGGAACTGATTTCCAAGGAGAAACAGCAGCAATGGCTGCCAGTTGATCTGTATATTGGTGGAGCAGAGCACGCGGTACTTCACTTGCTGTACGCTCGTTTCTGGCATAAAGTGCTGTATGATCTGGGTGTTGTCGATACAAAAGAGCCTTTCCATAAACTTGTTAACCAAGGTATGATCCTGGGCACGAATAATGAGAAAATGAGTAAATCTCGTGGTAATGTTATCAATCCCGATGAAATCGTCAATGAATTCGGTGCAGATACATTGCGTCTGTACGAGATGTTCATGGGACCCTTGGAAGCGACAAAACCGTGGAATGCAAACGGGGTTGAAGGCATGCACCGCTTCCTGTCACGTGTATGGCGTCTCTTCATTAACGAAGACACAGGAGCCATCAATGACAAGATTACGGTGGACGGTGGAACGGATGAGTTCAAACGGACTGCCCACAAAACGATTAAAAAAGTTACGGAAGATCTGGAACACCTGCGCTTCAACACATCCATCAGCCAGCTGATGATTTTCATCAACGATGCATACAAAGCCGACACACTGCCTCGTGAAGCGATGGAGAACTTTGTGCAGTTGTTGTCACCACTGGCACCGCATATGGCAGAGGAACTGTGGAGTCGTTTGGGTCATGAAGGTGGCATTTCTTACGTGGCTTGGCCTGAATATGATGAGTCCATGACAGTGGATGCGGAAGTAGAAATCGTTGTTCAGGTAAACGGTAAAATCGTAACCCGTGCGACGATCGCGAAGGATCTGGATGCACAGGGTATGCAGGACTTTACGATGGAGCTGGCACCTGTTAAGCAGGCGCTGGAAGGCAAGACCATTCGCAAGGTCATTGCCGTTCCAGGCAAACTCGTTAATATTGTTGCCGGTTAATCTCACCGGCTCGGAATAGTTCATCCAGCTTTAACAAATCTTCATCATATTTGTCATGTGTCGTGTGGATCAGGCTGTCGAAAACACCGTCGAGACTAACCTTCAGCAGTGCAAGTGCCTGAGCGGTAATACCGCCAGGTACAGCGACACGAGCCTGAAGCTCTTGCGGCGTGTATCCTCCTTCGGTGAGCAGCTTGCCTGTTCCCAGGAGCATTTCGCCAGCCAGAGCGCAGGCATCTGCCCTTTTGATGCCTGTCAGCTTCACGGCGCTTTCGATCCACTGTTCCAAAAAGAACGATATGAATGCAGGTCCGCAGCTAGAGAAGTCGGATGTGATTCTTGTACAGGCTTCATCCACCTGGTACGGCCTGCCTATATGACTGAGCAGACTTTCCAACACAGCGCGGTCTTCACTGGTCATTCGTTCGCCATGTATGCAGAGGGACGCTCCACTGCCGACTTGGTGTGTGACGCTGGGAATTACCTTGGAGACTTTGCAAGGAAGTGAAGATTCCAGATGTCGCAGCTGCACGGGACTGGTGATCGAGACAATTATATGATTGGGATTCACGACAGGCAGGATGTCGTCAATGACATGTTTGAATTCAAGCGGCTTCA
Organism: Paenibacillus sp. FSL K6-1318; assembly: GCF_037976905.1. Taxonomy (NCBI): domain Bacteria; kingdom Bacillati; phylum Bacillota; class Bacilli; order Caryophanales; family Paenibacillaceae; genus Paenibacillus; species Paenibacillus sp. FSL K6-1318. The sequence goes on along the minus strand of NZ_CP150270.1, from coordinate 4,766,325 downwards.
CGCACAGGAAGATGATATTGCTTCGGATCACCGTTTCCCGATTGCTCTGGGATTCATGCAGACCGGGGTAACGGAGGGATAACTGACGTACTTTGGACGGGGTTCGATTGCTGGCGGCGATCTGCCGGGGCTCAAGTGCACCCGATTGGATCAGGGCATAGATCAACAGGCTGCCCATGCTGCCGGTTCCGATAAATCCAACCTTCATTGTTTCAGGCCTCCTTTCATGCTTTACGGTACTGGCGCAGTTCATTCCCTCTATTCTATGCGTGAGGACCTGTTTCACATGACATGAAAAATGCACAACTTGTTTCATCAGGGAAGTTCAACGGTTCGGAAGCACCGCCCGTGTTCGAAATGAATGATTTTGAATTCAGGGAGAGGTGTGGAAGAATGAGATGGAATAAAGGAATGACCATTGCTGCTGCGGTGGTTGGAAGTATACTTATATTATGGTCGGGCAAAAGTGAACAACCACCTAGTGGCTGGGAACCCTTGCAGCTCGGCACCGAGAAGCCGACGATAGAGCAGGAACTCCCTGCTGTACTGTCGGCTACTTCGGTTCAGGGCAATACAGGAGCATCTTCAGGATCGGATGCAAGTGGAATGCAGACTGGGAATGATGCAAAGGCAGATAAGTCTAAAGAGCTTGCGAGCGCTTCAGTTGAAGGTGATTCGGGAGTTCAAACTACAAGTCAGGCAAATGATAATCCACCAGACACCTCAAATTCGATTGAACCAGTTGCGCAAAGTACGAACTCGAATCCTTTGGTTACCTCCGAGACGGCTTCGAACAGTAATGCACCTGTAGTTCGTGAGGAATCTGGTGACAGTGGGAAAATTGATGTGAATACAGCGCCTGTCTCCAAGCTTACAGAGCTTCCCGGAATCGGAGAGAAGAAAGCTCAGGCTATTGTGGACTATCGGAATGCACATGGTCCTTTTGCGAAAGTTAGTGATCTGACGAAGGTCAAAGGAATTGGCATGAAGATGCTGGAGAAGATGGCACCGTATGTGCAGATCCGTTAATTTTAGAATAAAAATTGTGTTGAGCGGGAGGAAAGCAGCATGAGTACAGTAGAGGTACGCAAGGACTGGGACACGTATTTTATGGACATTGCATATATGGTCTCGACCCGTTCCCGCTGTTCGCGTCGTCACGTGGGTTCCGTTCTTGTTCAGGGAAAGAAACTGCTGGGAACAGCCTATAATGGTGCACCCACCGGCGTCCCGGATTGTTCTGAAGCAGGTTGCATGATTTCAGAAGAATATGAGTTGGTCGTGACCGATGGTCGGGAAGAAATGGTCAAAAAGCAACGCTGCATTCGCACAATCCATGCGGAGCAAAATTTGCTTTTATTCACAGATCGAATTGACCGCGAAGGCTCGTCTGTGTATGTGACCGACGAACCTTGCTGGACATGTGCAAATATGCTGGCGAATAGTGGAATTACAGAAATCGTCTTTCATCGTTCTTATCCTAAAGATACCGGTAAGGTTACCAACATGATGCAACAGAAGGGCATAACGTTCCGCAGACTGGAGAATTACCAGCCCCCGCGTGAAACGATGATGACTGTGAGCAATTAATGTGAATATGGTCGAATACGCGAGGGAGAACCTCCGGCAAGCCTGAATGGGCTTTCTGGGGGTTTTTCTGCGTTCAACGGATGAGATGAAGGAGGGGGATGAATGAAAGGTAGACCTTTGCTAAGCTTTACGATTTGCTGGTTATGCGGTAGCGGGATGGCAAGTGCTTTAACAGGCTGGACATTGATCTGGGGAATGATTGGAGCGCTGGCGTGTCTGCCACTTCTACTTCGTTTCATTGATGTTCGTGGATGGTCCATTTTATTTTTACTCACTGCCTTTATTGGAGGTGCTGCACATTGGGAATGGAATGACGCACGCAATCATAGCAGACTGCCTGAGACTACTCATATTTCTGCTAGAGAGTTGGACGGTTTGGCAGCCGAAATTCAGGGTGAGCTTGTGTCAGATGTACGCATTGATGGAGATCGGGCAGACTTTAAGATACAGATGTCTTCAATATTGCCCATATCGAATTCATCAGCAGATACAGATCTGGCAGCATTATCTACATTCAAAATAGATGAACAATTGATGGTTCAAGTCAGACTGATGGAGGAAGAGGAACAGCAAGTAGCAGCAGGTTGGAAGAGGGGGGATTCAATCACACTTAATGGTTCTTTTGCCCTTCCTGGTGAAGCCAGGAACTTTGGCGGGTTTGATTATCGCAGTTATTTGCGAACCCTGCATATCCATTGGTTGTTCAAAGTGAAGGGAGCCAGTTCAGTTACAGCAGCTCCCCCTGAAGGGCTTGGATTATTTAACGTACTACGATGGACGGATTGGACGAGGCATACGTTGGGTTCGGCGGTTGAGCAGTTATTTCCTGAGCCTCATGCAGGATATATGAAGGGTCTGATTATCGGGATGGCTAATGATATCGATCCAGGCACCTATGGTCAATTTTCACAACTGGGTCTAACGCATATTCTGGCAATATCTGGAACACATGTCGCTGTATATGTAGCTTCGCTGCTACTTATTCTATCTTGGATAAGGCTTACCAGAGAGACGGCACTCACGATTGTTCTGATCCTGGTGCCAGCTTATGTACTGCTATCCGGTGGATCACCTTCAGTGATTCGTGCAGGAATTATGTCCATGATTGGTCTGTATATGGCACGTCGTGGTCTCGCGAGAGACGGCCTTCAGATGATTAGTGCAGCGGCATTACTGATGATGTGGTGGGACCCGTACTTTTTGCTGAGCGTCAGCTTTCAGTTATCCTTTCTCGTGACCGCAGGTTTGATGATCTATATGCCATTGATTAATCGACTGTTCAGTAATTGGCCAAAATCTCTTGCCGCAACAGCATCGGTTACGGTGACCGCTCAGCTGATTTCGTTCCCAGTAACGATTTTGTATTTCAACCAGTTCTCACTGCTCTCATTTGTGGCTAACTTTCTGCTTGTTTCTTTGATCAGTGCTATTGTATTACCTCTGGGGACGGTCGCCATGCTATTGTCATTCATATGGGTTCCTTTGGCGAAACCCCTCGCATGGATAGCGATTCAACTGAACCAACTGACATTTGTAAGCGTGGAGTGGATGAACAGCCTGCCAGGTTTTGTGTTGATCTGGGCGACACCTTCCTTGTTATGGATTGCCGCATACTATGCTGTGTTGTATGCCTTACTCTACCTGTTGCATCGTGGTAATGGTGAGCAGCGAGAAACAGCGTTTATTGAGGAGGATACGGCTCCTCTTGTGAGGCGACAGCCTTCTGTTGCCATGGGAAATGTGGGCATTCGCTCTTCGATGTCTGCCGTGGCACAGGATCAAGGTAAGAACGGTGTAGGTGAAAAAGAAACTTCATTAACGACATTAGGAGCCAGTATTGCCTGGCCGGAGTATACAAGTGCATTTACCGCACGAGGTGCAGGATATTATGCACATGAACGAATGAGTAAAGCTCAGCAATGGTTGTGCGGGTTGCTCGCGCTCAGCTTTATTGCTGGATTGTGGTGGGCATACCAGACTCCGAAGCCTGCTGGAGCTGGCATCGTGCAGTTTTTGGATATTGGGCAAGGGGACAGTACATTGATTACAACCCCGGAAGGCAAACACATTTTGGTGGATGGTGGTGGAACGGTGAACTTCGGGAACACCGAACAATCATGGAAAACAAGGCGTGATCCGTATGAGGTAGGAGCCAAGGTGGTTGTTCCTTTATTGAAAAAGAGAGGCATCCATCAACTGGACGCTGTCATTGTAACGCATGCCGATCAGGATCATGCCGGAGGACTACAGGCTGTGCTGGAACAGATTCCGGTTAAGCGTTTCATGTTTAATGGCACAACCAGTGGTAAAGAAAACTTTGATAAATTACTGGACACAGCCATGGAACGGAAAATTCCTCTATACGCCATTCAGCAGGGCATGTCGTATAAGGCTGATAAGGAGACGAGTCTACATTTTATAGCTCCAGATCTGGCACACATGGAAGTAGAGGCTTCTGGCAGTTTGCCTGTGTCTGAACACCAAAATCATGATTCCGTTGTCTTTTTGCTAGACATGGCTGGGACTTCTATGTTGTTTACTGGCGATATGGATGCTGCTGCCGAACAGGACCTGCTCTATATGATTCAAGATGGCTCATTAGCGGCCCAGTTTGAACAGAAAGGTGTAGATCTTGGAGTTACAGAGGGAGTTGTACAAAGGGTACTTACACGCCCGTTGCAGGTTAATTTAAATGATGCTTCAGCGGTGGCGTCTGTCTCCATTGACGTTCTAAAAGTCGCTCATCATGGGAGTAAAACGTCTTCAACCGAAGCTTGGCTCCAATACTGGAATGCCAAAACCGCTGTGATATCAGCAGGAGTTAACAATACATATGGGCATCCCAATCCGGGAGTGATGGAACGTCTGGAAGCTACCGGGTCAGAGATTTATCGGACGGATCAGATGGGTGAGGTCCAGATGAGAGTGAAAGATGGGAAGATTGATATTCGGTACAAGTTGTTTGGAGTTGAGTGACGGCACGCGATCTATTTATCGGTGTGAAGATGAGTGAAGAAAACTCCGATTTAATACCAACTGGAAAGCTAAAAAGACAAGAGAACATACAACAATGTGGATAGTCTGAGCGGAAAAAGTATTGAAGTTACGTGTGAATATCGAGTAGATGATTCCACCTATGAAACCTAATAGAGCATATGCGGCAATAGCAACGAGCAATCTCATATGCGTATTATCCTTTTTTCTGTATAAAAGTAACCCATCAACCAATATAGAAAGTGGTGTAATTAAGAAAAGTAAAATAGCGAGGTTAATCAATAATCCAACCGTAAATTTATACCCGAATGAATAATAGTGAGTATTCTCTATTCTTTCATCCAAGGGAACGTAGTGATATATCCCCATTACAAGTGAAATTACAATTGCAGTTAATAAAGCTGCAAGTATTTTTCCGCGCGGCCTATTGATTCTATGGGTGTTTGTCATTTGAATATTGACCTCCATCTTAAATAACTATATTAACAAGAGATGGTTAAGGTAGTTGACATATTTTAACATACAGAGGTTGGAGTAAATAAGTAAAACAATTTTTATTCTGATCGAGATGACAGGGATTCCTCACTTCATTTGATTGCAAAATACAGCACAGCACAAAAAAGCCCGCTTTCCGTTACACTCCACGAGGGAGAATATCGGAAAACGGGCCATTTTTTCAAACTGTGGAAGAAATATAAGAACTACTCTACGCCATCCTTAAAGTGTTTGTTCCAGTGTTTGTCGCCTTTGTGCAACAGATCTTCTACCGTTTTCTCGAGAGTCATCAACAACTGTGCTCTAACATCAAGTACGGTTTCTCTGTACAAGCGTTCTTCCGATCCAACGATTTTATCGCCGTATAATGCCTGTGCAGCTACGTACTTCCGATGTTCCTCGACCAGAGTATCAATGGACTCCAATGCATGTTCCACAAAGTGGGAAATGCTTTGGTATTCTTTGGGCATTTGTTCTTTTAAAGCTTGAATTTTCGCAAGAGCTGGCATGCTCATCACCTCGTGTTTATGAATGTAAATTTACAATACACTATTTTCATGAAAATTGCATTAAAAATAGCTTAAATTTGGACAAATTTCGACTTTTTTTATTTTAAGGACCAAATAAGTGGTTAGCTATAATGTATGCCATTGCATTTGAATTGAGTCGTGTAAGTAATGGAATCCCTTTTAGACTCGTTTGGTGACTCGTTATGCGATTTCTGTTATTCTAAGAGGAGATTTCAGCGGCCCTAATACATACGCCGTTATTTTGTTATGGCAAATTAAAAAAATACTTAACTTTGCAACAATTTTATTGATGATCACGTCTGTAAGGTTGCAGGGAGAGGGGGATCCTTTGTGGTAGAGCCGGAACTCATCAGAGCCGCTCAATCGGGCGATCGCGACGCTCTAATTACCCTATTGCGGGAGATTGAACAACACGTCTATCGGACCGCATATTACATTCTAAATAATGAACAGGACGCTTTGGATGCTGCTCAGGAAGCGTTGATCCGAATTTACACCAAAATCAATTCATACGAAGAAAAGGCCCAATTCAAAACATGGGTGCAACGCATCGTCACGAACATCTGTATTGATAAATTCAGAAGAACCAAGCCGTCCGTCTCCATTGACGAACATGACATGGTTTTTCAGGATAATCAGGATGTGGAGTACGAGGTCATGTCTACATACGTGGCCCAAGACATTCAGGATGCAATCAACAAGCTTCCCGAGCATCATCGTACCGTTATTGTTCTAAGATATTTGCAGGACTTATCCTACAATGAAATTGCGGATTGTCTCGATCTTCCGTTGAATACGGTGAAATCTTATTTATTTAGAGCCAGACAGCAATTACAGAATCTACTACAGGAATATCAGAAAGGTGGTGTGACAGGATGAAATGCGAAGAGGTGGTGGAATGGATGCACCGCTATCTGGATCATGATCTGGGCGAAGCGGAAACCGCGCAGATGCTACAGCATGTGGCCAAGTGTCCGGAGTGCGCCGAGAATTTTAGTTTACTCAGAGCTCTTTCCAGAGAACTGGAAGAATTACCGCAAGTAAGCCCGAAGTTTAGTCTGGTTGATGCGATTATGCCACAGCTTGATGCTATTGACGAAGCGCGTAGGGAGCAAAGTAGCACCATACAGGAAATGAATCCTGTCCCCGCTGCATTTGAGAATTTACAACGTTCAAGTGAGCGGAAAACGAAGCAAAAACAAAAATGGCTTAACTCGATGGCAGGACGAATGTCCATGGGGGCAGCGGCTGCGGCAGTTGTATTGGGATTCGCCATCTGGGGATATGAGCCTGAACAGATTGAGAATGCCGATTCCATGTTGCTGAGCTCTGGAGCTACTCAAGAGAGCGGCAATGTGGATCAGAATGCATTGAGCAAAAATATTGAGAATTATGATCCTTCAACTTCATCCCAACCAAGCAGCAACGATGTATTTGTGGATGATTCGAATGCTTCCTCAACGGAAGGAGATAACTTGGGATCTGAAACAATGCCTGAAGAGAATGGTGGAGATCAGGTGCAGGAGCCTGAAGTTCAGACAGATCCGACACCTCAACAACCGGCTAACGAATCGACGCCTGCTCCAAATAAAGGAACTCAGGATAATTCATCCAGTTCTCCTTCGACCGATAGTCAGAAGAGTCAGGGTCAGAACCAAGACGCTGAGCAGAGAAATCAAGAATCAGGCAGTGCTCCTGCATCTTCTACAGATGGTGAAGAGGATGGAACAACCGAACCGGAAAATGGAGATGCGAAATCCTTCGCTTCTCAAGATACAGCTCCGAATACAAATGAAGATGCTCAGGTAGAAGGCGATGCTGCTCCTGATTCCGGTACTGGTGCAGACACCTCTGGAGGAAACAAAGGATTGGCAGGACCGGATCAAGGAATGGCTACAACGGCAGCACCAAAAGAATGGAAATCACCTGACGGCTCCTATGTAGTTATGCTTCTTGGTGATCAAATCAGCATATACTCCAAACCTGCCAATGAACCAGATGTTCTGAATCTGGTTGAGCAACGCAATATAGAGGGGACGCTGAAGTCAGCAAGTTGGTCGAAGGATGGTACCCTATTTAACTACGAAACGGACAAGGACGGAACAACGGCGAAGAACTCCTTTAATGTAACTTCTGTTTCAGGTGGAACTTCTGCGAAATAAGTGGAATTGGGGATTCAACGCCACTAAACGAAAGAACATTTTCAGTATGACAAGCATATATTGGAAGTAATAAAACGTCCTATCTCAGTTCAAACAACTGACGTCGTATGACCGCGCACCGGCTTTTTCTAGAACTGCTGGTGTCTGCGTTTATATAGATGTAGGACAGGGGACCTTCATCCGTAAACTGGATGTAAGGTCCCTTTGTTGTATTGCGTTTTTTCTGGTAGGATAAAAGGGATAAGGAGGCACCGTGAATGGATGTAAAAAGTGCAACAAAGGCGATACGTAGTGGAGAACCGGCTCCGATCTATGTGCTGTATGGAACGGAAAAGTATCAGATACAGCAGTTTACGGATATGTTAAAGGAACAGGTTATTGAAGAAGAACATCGTGATTTTGCGATTATTCCATATGATTTGTCTGAAACGGCTGTGGAGGTCGTTATTGAAGAAGCGGAGACTGTACCTTTTCTGGTACCCCGCAAACTGATTATTGTAAGGGATGCCAGTCTGTTTACCGCAGGTAAAGAATCCAAGATCGAACACCAGGTTGATCGTCTGCTTACATATATGGAAAATCCGGCAGATTACAGTACGATTGTTTTCCTGGCCCAAGGGGATAAGCTGGATGAGCGTAAGAAACTGGTGAAGGCTGTCAAGAAACAGGCGGTAGTTCTTGCTTTTGCTCCACTGAGTGGAGATGAGCTGTTGAATTGGATTGTGAAACTGGCAAAGCAGCGGGATGTCTCGTTTGAGACGGGAGCGGCGGACACGTTGATCAGCTACGCGGGAACAGGTTTGCAGACCTTGTCTGCTGAAGTAGACAAGTTATGTTTGTTTGCGGGTAATGGGGGGACAATTCGTCGCGCTGATATCGAGTCATTGGTTGCCCGTAGTACAGAGCAGAATGTATTTTCGCTGGTGGAAGAACTCGCTAATTTGCGACTGGAGAAAGCATTGGCTCTTTTCTATGAGTTGCTGAAGCAGCGGGAAGAACCAATTAAAATTGCGGCTTTAATTGCACGTCAGTTTCGGATCATGATTCAGGTTAAAGAGTTAGGCCAACAAAGTTACTCCCAGCAGCAGATCGCCAGTCAGCTTGGTCTGCACCCATATGCCGTTAAGATTGCGGGTGAACAAGCGCGTAAATTTCAGCCAGATCGTCTGAGAATGATCCTGAGTCACCTTAGTGAACTGGATTACCAGATGAAAACAGGAGCGGTGGATAAAGTGCTGGGTCTGGAGCTTTTCTTATTAAGACTTGGTGCGTGAATGAGTACGTAAACGTAATAGAATACTCGTATGAATACAAACAAAGCGACCTTTGCTCCATGATGGTTAAATCATCGGAATAAAGGTCGCTTTATCTGTGTCTTATACTTATCGAATCAGATACTAAAAAATCCTGAAAGCCTATGCTGTTCAGGATTTTTCCATTGGATCGTATAAGTAACGCTTCTTACGCTTGTGCGGAAAGAGCGTTCAGTTTTTTCGCCAAGCGAGACTTTTTGCGTGCTGCAGCATTTTTATGAACCAGACCTTTAGTTACAGCCTTGTCCAGCTTTTTGGAAGCAGCTTGAATCGCAGCTTTTGCAGTATCAACTTCGTTACTTACCAGAGCAGCATCAGCAGCTTTAACAGCTGTACGGAGTGCAGACTTCTGGGAAGCGTTGAGTGCGCGGCGCTTGTCGCTCGTTTTTACGCGTTTAACAGCGGATTTGATGTTTGGCATTACATTCACCTCCTGTAAGGCATTTGCATGAATACAAACGTTTCACAACTTAAAATATTCTATCACGCTAGCATGTAAAATGCAACAGATATTCCTACGATGTTCGACATGCTGCATAAAGAAACTCTTTTTCCCACACAATATGCTCAAATGCGGTAAGGGAGGCAGGGACAGAATGACACTGGATTTGCAAAACTATACAGTTCGTACCGATTTGGCAATCGACTCCAAAGAAATGGCTCAAGGTGGACAGAAACAGACGATTCCCGGACTACGGGAAGATGTTGAGAAAAAAGAGGGCATTACGATCACGCGTATTGATGTACTTAATGATGAAGCAGCCCAAGCCATTGGTCGGGTGAAAGGCCACTATGTCACTTTGGAGGTGCCGTCACTACGGAATGGTGATACAGAGTTACAGGAGCGCGTTGCCGCCGAGTTCACACGTGAGATGGAAGATTTTATGGTTAAGGCCGGAATCAACAAAACATCCAAGGTCTTGATTGTTGGCCTGGGCAACTTAAATGTCACCCCGGATTCACTCGGTCCACTTGTTGTGGAAAATCTGATGGTGACCCGTCAATATTTCGAATTGGTGCCAGATCAGGTTGCACCAGGGTATCGGGAAGTCAGCGCGATTGCTCCCGGCGTGTTAGGTACAACGGGCATTGAGTCCAGTGACATCGTACAGGGGATTGTAGACCGGACCAAGCCGGATGCAATTATTGCGATTGATGCTCTGGCCTCCCGTTCCTTGGAACGTGTAAACACAACGATTCAGGTAGCCGACATTGGTATCCACCCGGGTTCAGGTATTGGCAACAAACGGCGTGGATTGACCCGTGAAATATTGGGCGTTCCCTGCATCGCCATCGGCGTACCGACTGTATGTTATGCGTCCACCATCGTGAACAATGTCATTGAGATGATGCGCTCACACTTCCGCCAAGAAACGGATCAGACGAAACAGATCATGGGCATGCTGGACGACATCGGAGAGCAAGATCGACTAAGTCTGGTGAAGGAGGTACTGGAGCCACTGGGTCATGACCTCATTGTTACCCCAAAGGAAATTGATGAGTTTATTGAGGGAATTGCCAATGTTATCGCTACAGGACTTAACGCTGCACTCCACGATGCAGTGAATCCAGATAACGTAGCCGCCTATACACATTAAAACGTAAACTGCTGAGAAGAAGGTCCGAATCTATCGGACTTTCTTTTTTTTGTTCCCGGAATCTTTCATTTTCCTGTTCTATCAAATTGGGCGCACTCATAGAGTTGAAGTATAAGAGTTGTCCAGCAGGGAAGGAGACAGCAGAATGAACAAGATATTGGCCTGGAATATTGGGAAGTGGAAAAAAAGATGTCTGCACGTGCTGGCCATGGGCCGTACGTTGTTGTTGCTTATGATCATATCTGCTTTGTTTTTTGTCGTACTTGGTCTCGGGGGGATGGCAGAGAAACGCTTAAATAATTCACCCGTTTCTTCCATGAAAGGATTTGCGAGCGCCGTATCAAGTCGCTTTTTTGTCGATATGCTCGGTATGGAGATGCCCCATCTCACCCAGAAAGAACAGACCTCTGCCATATCCGGTGAGAACCTCACCTCTTTTGTTTTCCAATTGCTGACGAATGTAAACCCTCAAGACCCCAAAAGCCTGATTGCGAGAGAAATGCCGGGCATGGGCTCCAACCAACCTGTACTGCTCCGGCCTGGCTCTGGTAACGAAAAAGCTGAGGCTCCCGAAGATTATCAGCCCGGTCCTGGTCTTACGGATACGGCTTCAGCGGATGGAGGAAAACCCGATAGTGAGCTGCATGTTCCACCCGGTCAGGACAACACGGATCCCCCTGATTCGAGCGAGGCTGGAGATGGAGAAGTTAAAGAAGATCCCCCAGCGAAGGATGGCGAGAAAGACAATAGCGGTTCACCGACAACAGGTAAAAAATCAGTTCTCATCTATCATTCTCATCCACGGGAAGGCTACAATCCACTGCTAGGTACGAAGAGTGATAACCCATCATCAGGCAAATCAACAGGCAATGTGTTTCAAGTGGGAACCTATCTCTCAGACAGTCTGGAGAAGCTGGGAATCGGCGTAGAGCACGCAAAGGATGATTACCCCACCAAAGTAAAGGACTATAACTGGAACTATTCCTATAAATATTCCCGTCAAACGGTAAAAGCGGCACTCGCTCAAAATGACGATCTGACGTATCTCATAGACATTCATCGTGATTCACAGCGTCATGGCAAAACAACGACTACTATTAATGACTTGGGCTATGCCAAAGTATATTTCATTATTGGACATGAAAATCCGAATTGGCGGCAGAATGAAGCTTTTGCAGCGAAAATTCATAAGAAACTGGAAGCCAAGTATCCTGGAGTATCCCGTGGTGTCTGGGGCAAGGACGGCGGAGGAGCCAACAACGGAGAGTATAACCAAACCCTTTCACCCAACAGCATTTTGATTGAGATTGGTGGGATCGATAATACAGGGGCTGAGTTACAACGGACTTCCAAAATCCTCGCTGACATGATTGCCCAAGTGTATTGGGAAGATCAGAAGGTGGATAAAGCCAGTGCAGAAACGTCATCACAGGGTGGATAGGGACTATATATGTATGAAGAACAAAATAATAGAGAGTGACAGGAGGCAAAGCATATGTCCAGATTCGGTAAAAGACTGTTATCCATCGCTGTATTAATGTTGCTGGGTGTGCTGTTTGGAATGCAGCTGGCTGGCAGCAACTTTCATATGGGTAATGCATCAGACGGCACGTCAACCGCTGTGACAACAGAGCCAACTTCACCGGTTACCGAATCTGTTCCGACTGCACCTGTCCAAAAGGAAGTCAAAGAACCACCGTTTGTACCTGTTCAGTCACCAAGCCAAGTGCTTGGGGCAGATCAGAGTAAGGCTCCGGTTGATGTGTTGGCAGACAAAACAGCTGGACTATTGCAAAATCTCTCTCATAGTGGAATCAAGTGGGTGGTCTCTCTTTTTAGCGGAGTTGCTGAATAAAATACCATGATTTAAAGGTACAATATAACCTCTGGGAGTTTCATGATCACACTTTATTATAAAGTTAAGACATCACGGGATTGATGCACTCTGCATCAACTGTTATAATGAAGTGATTGACACTAGGCTGTTTCTGGGGGTAAGGAATGACTGATATTCGGGCAAGACAACGTAAAATTCGTAACTTTTCTATTATTGCACATATAGATCACGGCAAATCAACACTTGCGGACCGGATCTTGGAGTACACAGGTGCGCTGACAACACGAGAAATGCAAGAACAAGTTTTGGATCAGATGGATCTCGAACGTGAACGTGGAATTACGATCAAGCTACAAGCAGTAGCACTGACTTACAAAGCGGATGATGGTGAAGAGTATCTATTGAATTTGATCGATACACCGGGACACGTAGACTTCACGTATGAAGTATCACGGAGCCTCGCGGCATGTGAAGGCGCTCTACTCGTTGTGGATGCGGCTCAGGGAATTGAAGCCCAGACACTCGCCAACGTGTATCTGGCATTGGACAATAATCTTGAAATTTTACCGGTTATCAACAAAATTGACCTTCCAAGCGCTGATCCTGATCGGGTGAAGCAGGAAGTGGAAGATGTTATTGGTTTGGATACGAGCAACGCTGTTCTGGCTTCGGCCAAGGCAGGTATCGGAATCAAAGAAATTCTGGAGCAAGTGGTGCAAAGTGTTCCTGCACCGACTGGCGACCCTGATCAGCCGCTGAAAGCGCTGATTTTCGACTCACATTATGACCCGTACAAAGGTGTAATCGTATATGTACGTGTTGTTGACGGCAAAATCAAATCCGGTTCCAAAATCAAAATGATGGCAACAGGTAAAACATTTGAAGTCATTGAAGTTGGAGCGTTCAAACCTCGTATGACCATCGTGGACGAGCTGAACGTGGGTGATGTTGGATTTATCGTTGCTGGTATTCGGCATGTAGGCGATACACAAGTCGGGGATACGGTAACTGATGCCAAAAATCCAACACCGGAACCTTTGCCGGGTTATCGCAAAATTAATCCAATGGTTTACTGCGGTCTCTATCCGATCGAAACATCGGACTATGTTGATCTGCGTGAAGCGTTGGAGAAATTGCAATTGAACGATGCTTCACTCAGCTTTGAGCCGGAAACATCCAGTGCCCTAGGTTTTGGATTCCGTTGCGGATTTCTTGGACTGCTTCACATGGACGTTATCCAGGAGCGTATTGAGCGTGAATTCAACATCCCGTTGATCACGACTGCACCAAGTGTAATCTATCACGTGACGCTGACCAATGGTGAAGTAATGCAAATTGACAACCCATCTAACTACCCTGAGGTAGGCCGGATTGATTATGTCGAGGAGCCATACGTGAAAGCAGCCATCATCGTACCGAATGATTATGTAGGTACCATTATGGAATTGTGTCAGAACAAGCGTGGCGAATATGTGAATATGGAATATTTGGACACAACCCGGGTTACGATTACGTATGAGATCCCGTTGTCCGAAATTGTATATGACTTCTTCGACCAGTTGAAATCGAGCACCAAAGGATATGCATCCTTTGACTACGAGCTGTCTGGATATCGTCAGTCCAATCTGGCGAAAATGGATATCTTGCTCAATGGCGAACAGGTGGATGCCTTGTCCTTTATCGTTCACCGTGACCGTGCGTATAACCGCGGACGTATTATCTGTGAGAAACTGCGCGAGCTGATTCCACGGCAAATGTTCGAGGTGCCGATTCAGGCATCTGTGGGTACCAAGGTTGTTGCTCGTGAAACGGTAAAAGCAATGCGTAAAAACGTACTTGCCAAGTGTTATGGTGGTGACATCTCGCGGAAACGGAAACTGCTTGAGAAGCAGAAGGAAGGTAAGAAGCGGATGAAGCAGGTTGGTAACGTTGAGGTACCACAAGAGGCATTCATGGCGGTACTGAAAATTGATGACTAATAATTCATTTTCGGGTACAACACAGAGTGTGTGTATCGAAATTGAATTGTAGGACGTTTGCTTGCAAACGTCACGTGAGTCCTTTTGGTACAACACAGAATGTGTGTATTCAAATTAGATTAGGAGAATTCATTTTCGGGTACAACACAGATTGTGTGTATCGAAATTGAATTGGTACAACACAGAATATTAAATAACTAAGCTGAAAGGGAAGCCGGATGGCTTTCCTTTTTTCAAATAGAGGGGGACTTGCCATGACATTGGCAGCACACAGCCGGAAGACAGGTGCGCCCCAAGCGGTGTATCTTCACATTCCCTTTTGCACGAATAAATGTTTTTATTGCGACTTTAACTCCTACGTTCTGAAAGATCAGCCCGTGATGCAATATCTCGAAGCGCTGGAGCGGGAGATGGAACATACAGTTAAGGCAAATCCACCGGGTGAGATCAAGACCATATTTGTAGGTGGTGGTACGCCAACGGCTTTGAAACCGGATGAGATGGCGGTATTTCTTCGTTCCGTCAAAACGTATTTCCCAAATTGGGCGGACGATATTGAATTTTCGATGGAAGCCAACCCGGGAACAACGGATGCGGAGAAGCTCGCTGCGATGAAAGAAGGCGGCGTCAACCGCGTCAGCTTTGGCGTACAGGCTTTTCAGAATGATCTGCTGACAGGCATTGGGCGTATTCATAACACGGATGATGTATATCGTAGTTTGGAGAACGCTCGTAAAGCGGGCTTGAATAACCTGTCCATTGACCTGATGTTCGGGTTGCCGAACCAGACCGTTGAAATGTTGAATGAGAGCATCGACAAAGCGCTGGAACTGGATCTGCCGCATTACTCCATTTACAGCTTGAAAGTAGAAGAGAATACACTTTTCCATACACTGTATCAGAAGAACCAGTTGCCTCTTCCTCATGAAGATGACGAGCTGGAGATGTATCTTCTATTAATGAGACGTATGAAAGAAGCAGGCTATGGACAATACGAGATCAGTAACTTTGCCAAGCCAGGCTTCGAGAGTCGTCACAATATTACCTACTGGCGTAATGAGGACTACTACGGTCTGGGTGCAGGTGCGCATGGATATGTGGGCCGCGAACGGCATATGAATATTAAAGGTATAAATCCTTATGTTGAAGCTTCACGAGCAGGACTGCCTCGTCTGGATCATTTCGAGATCGCTCGGCCAGAGGCCATGGAAGATTATCTGATGGTTGGACTGAGAATGTTGGAGGGGGCTTCAGCCTCGCGGTTTAGCGAACAGTTCGGAGAGTCCATGGAAGAAGTGTTTGCGAAGCCTTTGGGCAAAATGTTGAACGCAGGGTTGCTTGAGCGGACGGCAGACGGCTTCCGACTGAGCGAGCAGGGTATCCTGTTCGGAAATGACGTTTTTGCGGAGTTTATCGGGTCCATATCGCTGAATTCGTAGCTTGAAATTCTATACGCTCTGTTGTATATTTATTCATATTGATTTTACAGAGCGTGTTAATTTAACAACTACGAAGTCAGCTTTCCTCTGGAAAGCTTGGTAATAGGAGGAGAGCAGGATGTCGGTAATATGCAGAAAAGCCGTGCCGGAAGATGTTGAACCACTGTATGAAATGATTAAGGGCTATGCAGAGCGTGGGATCATGCTTCCGCGATCACGGGAAATACTGCACCGACAACTGGAGCATTTTGTTGTAGCCGAAGTCGATGGTGAAGTCGTGGGTTGCGGATCGCTTTGTCGTCTGGGGAATGATTTGGTGGAAGTCAGATCACTCGGTATCTCGGAAGGACACAAAGGGCTCGGTATTGGCTCCCGATTGCTGGACCGACTGGTAGAAGAAGCCGAGAAACAACAAATCCCTAAGGTTATGGCGTTGACATACGAAGTGTCCTTCTTCCTCAAAAACGGCTTTGCCGTGGTGGAGAAAGAGATTTTCCCCGAGAAAGTATGGACCGACTGTGTTCATTGCAGCAAGCAGGATTGTTGTGATGAAATCGCGGTATTGAAAGAGCTTAACGTTTCGGCCTAACAACTGAATGGACTGCATGGATCGAGCCGAGTCAACCTCTGCCCTACATGCAGTCCTTTTTACTTCAAAGGATGTTCAATAAAGTTGTTAGTACTCGCCCACATTGGTCTATACTATAAATAGATGAGCCCACTCATCAAACTCACTTGACAATGTTCACGTCAGTTTGGTATTTTTGTATTACCGCTTAGCACTCATCTAACCGGAGTGCTAACGACATGGGACAGTGCAGTCAGAAGGAGGGAATACTCACCATGTTAACAGAGCGTCAACGAATGATTCTGAACGCTATAGTGGATGACTATATCCGTTCAGCTGAGCCCGTAGGGTCCCGGAGCATTTCCAAAAGGGGAGATGTTGGATACAGTCCGGCGACGATCCGTAATGAAATGGCGGACCTTGAAGATATGGGCTTTCTGGAGCAGCCGCATACATCGGCAGGACGAATTCCATCCCATAAAGGCTATCGATATTATGTCGATCATTTGGTTCCCTGGAATCAGGTGGAGCCTCAAGAGTTGGATGATCTGAAGTCGTTCTTCGCCGAAAAGCTGAACGTCATGGAACAAGTTATTCAGCATGCATCCAATATTTTGTCACATATGACGAATTATACTTCGATCCTGCTAGGACCGGAAGTATTCCATACGTCCCTTCGTCACTTCCAATTGCTTCCGCTGAACGAAAGTGAAGCTGTGGCAATCATTGTGACCAACACAGGTCAGGTAGAAAACAAGACGGTCCAGATTCCACCAGAAATCTCGGTCGCCGAGATGGAGAATGTGGTTCGCCTGTTAAATACCAAGCTTGTCGGCGTGCCAATTTACAAATTAAAGTCCCGTCTCTATACCGAACTTGGGCAAGAGATGGAACGGCATATTACACGTTATGAGGAAGTTATGCAGGTGCTGAACAGTGCCTTTGACAACGAACATGACAATCGTCTGTTCCTCAGTGGTGCCACCAACATGTTGACTCAACCGGAGTTTAAAGATATCGAAAAGGTAAAAGATATTCTTGATCTGCTGGAAGAGACACCAACACTCATGAAATTGATGATGCCCGTGCCGGGTGGATCTGGTATTCAAGTGCGAATCGGCACTGAGAATGATCATGAAGCCTTTGCTAACTGCAGCCTGATTACAGCCTCCTATTCATTGGACGGCGAGGCTTTGGGTTCGATCGGTATTCTGGGACCCACGCGGATGGATTACGCACGTGTCATTCATATTTTAAATACACTATCCCGTGATTTGACGGCGATGCTGACGCATCGTTTCAAATAAGAGACGGGAATGAACCATTTCATTCGTATAAGGAGGTGAACATCTTGAAAGAGGAGCAATCATTTACAGAAGAACAAGAGGTAACAGCAGCTGAGCAGGAGCCTGTCAATGAAGCTGGCGCTGCAGAAGCACAAGCTGAAGAGATCGCTAATCAGGAGCAGGATGAGCTTGCACGTCTGAAGGCAGAAGCTGAGGAGCAACAGCAGCGTTATGTCCGTGCACAAGCTGATTTTGACAACTTCCGTCGTCGTACACAGAAGGAAAAAGAAGAATTGGCTAAATACGCTTCGATGAAGCTGGTCACCGAACTGGTACCGGTTATTGATAACTTCGAGCGCGCCATGGCTACTGTACCGGAAGGAACAGAGTCCGAATCTTTCTCCAAAGGCATCCAAATGATTTTCCGTCAATTGGAAACTGTGATGACGAATGAGGGACTGACAGCTATGGAATCGGTAGGACAACCGTTCAATCCTGAATTCCACCAAGCAATCATGCAAGTGGAGAGCGACGAATACGAAGAAGGTATCGTTGTTGAGGAAGTCCAAAAAGGCTACATGCTGAAAGATAAAGTGCTTCGTCCAGCTATGGTTAAAGTCAGCTCATAATTTCCGTATCGGAAGGAATGAGTCGGCTCCTTGGTTGAACAATGTGGGCGAAGTTTAATATAAAGGTTTGTACACATAGAGCACGATTAGCAACATGAACATCTAATAAGGGTCATATCAGACCCATTCATTTTAAATTGTTGAGGGAGGAAATTTTCGGATGAGCAAAGTAATCGGTATTGACTTAGGAACAACAAACTCATGCGTAGCAGTAATGGAAGGCGGCGAGGCTGTCGTAATTCCAAATCCGGAGGGCGCACGTACAACTCCATCCGTAGTCGGTTTCAAAAAAGATGGAGAGCGCGTTGTTGGTGAAACAGCAAAACGTCAAGCCATCACAAATCCGGATCGTACCATCATGTCGATCAAACGTCACATGGGTACTTCCCACAAGGAAACAATCGATAGCAAAGACTACTCTGCACAAGAGATCTCTGCAATCATCCTGCAAAAATTGAAATCCGATGCTGAAGCTTATCTGGGTCAAACGGTAACTCAAGCAGTTATCACTGTACCAGCTTACTTCAATGACAGTCAGCGTCAAGCAACTAAAGATGCGGGTAAAATTGCAGGTCTGGAAGTTCTGCGTATCGTCAACGAGCCAACAGCAGCAGCTTTGGCATACGGTATGGAGAAATCCGAAGACCAAACGATCCTCGTATATGACCTGGGTGGCGGTACGTTCGACGTATCCATTCTTGAACTGGGTGATGGCTTCTTCGAAGTTAAAGCAACTAGCGGGGACAACCAATTGGGCGGCGATGACTTTGACCAAGTGATCATCGATTACCTCGTAAGTGAATTCAAAAAAGATCAAGGCATTGACTTGAGTAAAGATAAAGCAGCGGTTCAACGTTTGAAAGATGCAGCGGAAAAAGCGAAAAAAGAACTTTCCGGCGTATTGACTACAACGATCTCGTTGCCGTTCATCACAGTCGCTGATGGCGTTCCTCAGCATTTGGAGTTGAACCTGAGCCGTGCGAAATTTGAAGAAATCTCTGAAGGTCTGGTTGAGCGTACGCTTGAACCAACTCGTCGTGCATTGAGCGATGCGGGTATGACGGCTAACGATATCGACAAGATCGTATTGGTTGGTGGTTCCACACGTATTCCAGCTGTACAAGAAGCGATCAAAAAACTGACGGGTAAAGAGCCTCACAAAGGCGTTAACCCGGATGAAGTTGTAGCTTTGGGTGCTGCTGTACAAGCGGGCGTACTGACAGGTGATGTGAAAGACGTTGTATTGCTTGATGTAACTCCATTGTCCCTGGGTATCGAAACAGCGGGTGGCGTATTCACTAAAATGATCGAGCGTAACACAACGATCCCTACAAGCAAATCTCAAGTGTTCTCCACATATGCAGACAATCAACCAAGCGTTGAGATTCATGTTCTGCAAGGTGAGCGTGAGATGGCAGCGGGTAACAAATCGCTTGGACGTTTCATGTTGGGTGATATTCCACCAGCTCCACGTGGTGTTCCACAAATCGAAGTTAGCTTCGATATTGATGCCAATGGTATCGTTAACGTATCTGCAACAGATAAAGGTACAAACAAAACTCAAAAAATCACAATCACTTCTTCCAGCGGTTTGAGCGATGCTGAAGTTGAGCAAATGATGAAAGATGCTGAGTTGCACGCTGAAGAAGATAAAAAACGCAGAGAACTCGTTGAAGCGAAAAACAGTGCAGATCAACTGATCTACTCTGTTGACAAAACGATCAAAGATCTTGGCGAAAAAGCAGACGCTGGCGAAGTTGAAAAAGCGAATGCAGCTAAAGAAAAACTGCAAGGCGTTCTGGCTTCCGACAACTTGGAGGATATCAAAGCTGCTACTGAAGAACTGACAGAGATCGTTCAACAACTGTCTGTGAAACTGTATGAGCAAGCACAGGCGCAAGAGCAAGAAGCACAAGGCGCTGAAGAGCAACAAGGTTCCGCAAAACGTGACAACGTCGTAGACGCTGATTACGAAGTTGTGGACGAAGATAAAAAACAAAACTAATTCGTAGTTCTACGCGAATTAAACATCGGTGACGTTCGAATTAGAGGGAAAGTCATAGCCGGGGCTCCCGTGCTTTGGCTTTCCTTTTGTCACGATGTGCGATATGGTGAATGATATGGGGGTGGAAGAGTGGCTGAAAAGCGTGATTATTATGAGGTGCTTGGCGTTAGTAAAACGGCTAACGACGATGAGATTAAAAAGGCTTACCGTAAGCTTGCCCGTCAGTATCACCCTGACGTAAACAAGGCTGCTGATGCGGAAGCTAAATTTAAAGAAGTTAAAGAAGCTTACGATGTAGTGAGTGACGGTCAGAAGCGTGCCCAGTATGATCAATATGGTCATGTCGATCCGAATCAAGGTGGATTCGGTGGTGGCGGTGATTTTGGCGGCGGCGGATTTGGCGACATCTTCGACATGTTCTTTGGCGGCGGTGGCGGTGGACGACGTGATCCAAATGCTCCGCAACGGGGGAATGATCTGCAGTACACGATGACGATTGAGTTCAAGGAAGCGGTATTCGGCAAAGAAACCGATATTACGATTCCGCGTACCGAAGGCTGCGATACGTGTCATGGCTCAGGTGCCAAACCTGGAACGAAACCGGAAACCTGCTCGGTCTGCCAAGGTAGCGGTCAGCAGGAAGTCGTGCAAAATACACCGTTCGGTCGTATGGTTAATCGTCGTGCATGTTCGAACTGTAGCGGTTCGGGCCAAATTATCAAAGAAAAATGTACAACGTGCAGTGGCAGCGGTAAAGTCCGCAAGCAACGCAAAATCCATGTTCGCATTCCAGCGGGTGTAGATGATGGCGCACAACTGCGTATGACAGGTGAAGGCGAGGGAGGCCTGCGTGGCGGACCAGCGGGAGATCTGTATATTGTCATTCGCGTGAAATCACATGATTTCTTCGAGCGTGAAGGCGACGATATCTATTGCGAAATCCCACTTACCTTTGCTCAGGCAGCTCTGGGAGATGAAGTTGAGATCCCGACGTTGACTGAGAAAGTGAAGTTGAAAGTACCAGCTGGTACACAAACGGGAACGTATTTCCGACTCAAAGGCAAAGGTGTACCACGCCTGCGCGGTATGGGGCAAGGGGATCAGCATGTGAAAGTGGTTGTGGTTACACCTAGTAAGCTGAATGACGAGCAGAAGGATCTGCTTCGCCAAATTGCTGCACTGGATGGAGAGCAAACACATGAGCATGAACAATCCTTCTTTGACAGAGTAAAACGCGCCTTCCGCGGCGACTGAGAATAAAATAAAGCAAGTCCCAAAGGACACCACAGCGGTTTTTACCGTGGGGTGTCCTTTTTTTTGTACGCTTTTTTACAGATTCAGTGGTTTTCGCAAAATCCATGGATTTATGCTATGAAGAACGGACAGTAATTTGTGGGAGCATTTCGGTATATTCTGAGCAAACTTGCGGAAAGATAGCATGGCGAGAATGATATGCATAGCTGATATGCGAGAAATTAGGGAAGCAGGTGAAGCGGATGACCGAGAAAAATATTTTGGCGTACTTTCATAGCCCGGAGCAGGCGCAAGGGGCAGCCAAAAAACTGGAGGCATTGCGAGTGGAGGACCTGTCGATTAATCGATTCAGCCGATATGCGGGTGTAGGACCAAGCGGGGCTTCCTACAAGCCGGGCGTTTCCGGCAGTTTTTCATCATGGGTGCCCGATTCGATGCAGGCGAATGCCAGCGCTGGTATCATGGCTGCGGCGGACCCTTCTGCAAGCGGCATGAGTGATGGTGGACAGGGAGGACCTACGGGAAGGGATGTATTACTAACGGTCATCGTAGATGAATCGGTACATCACCGCGCTATGTCTATTATCGAACAAGCCGGTGGAATGATCTAGTTTCCCAATATGAAGGAGGAGCATTACAATGGCAGAACATGAACGTCCAGGCAAGATTCTCACGAAAACGGAAAAGATGAAACGATTGCAGTCTGCTAAAAATGAGGACGTGGAATTCAGCGCTGAAGCTGCGGATCATGAGGATATAGAAGCACTACGCCGCAGTGAAGCGGCTGATCGACGTCAGGGACGGGAGCTTCATGACTGAAGATCGCTCGGCGGTTACCCTCGAAGCTGTATTTACAAGCTGGGCTGAGGCCGAGTCTGCACGCAGAGCCCTGGAATTGTTACACCCGAACCAATTGAGTATCGAGAGCCTTAGCAATGAAGCGTCTGCATTGAACTCACACGATGTTACGGGCTCTGATAATTCTCCTACGGCTGTCGTCGGAGGATTTAGTGGCGAATTGAATGTACTTGCCCTGATTAGTGATGAAACGGAAATGTTATCCAATGGTCAGGTGTATGATACGCCCGAAGAGGATTCGGCCGACAGGATAAAACAAGAAATTTTGCTGACCGTGTCCATATCCAATGATTCGCTCCCGCAAGCCGCAGAGATGATCACACAGAATGGTGGGCGTTTTTGCTAAGTGATTCGAATTATGCAAAATGCTGAAGTAAATGAAATAGATATGGTTGAATAGATGACAGGATATTCGAGCAGTTAGACTGCGGATATCCTGTTTTGTTTTTCTTTTCATGGTCGACTTTGTGCTCCGGCTCGCTTGTGTAGTACAATAGTTGGGATGTTTGAAAAATGAGGAGGAAAAACCAAGTATGTTATGGCATGAACTAACAATACATACCACAGAAGAAGCTGTGGAGATGATTTCGAATTTTTTACATGAAGCGGGTGCTGGAGGGGTTTCAATTGAAGAGTCCGGTACTTTAAATAAAAAACGGGACACAACGTATGGTGAGTTATACGACGTTCCTTTGAATGATATTCCTGAAGGCTTTGCGGTCATCAAAGGGTACTTCTCCGAAGGTACGGATATGGCTGCATTACAGTCAGAAGTTAATCCGAGAATCGAGGAACTTAGCGATTTCGGAATTGATACAGGTGAGGTTCGTTATGAGACGCGTACAGTGGATGAAGATGACTGGGCAACAGCCTGGAAACAATATTTCAAGCCGGTACGTGTATCAGAACGTTTGACGATCAAGCCAACGTGGGAAGAGTATACGCCTGAAAGTCCGGATGAGAAGATAATTGAGCTTGATCCAGGAATGGCTTTTGGTACAGGAACTCATCCAACGACCTCCCTCTGCTTGCGCACACTGGAAACGATTATTCAGGGCGGCGAGGAAGTCATTGACGTAGGTACAGGTTCTGGCATTTTGGCTATTGGAGCGATAAAACTTGGGGCAAAACATGTGCTGGCGCTCGATCTTGATCCGGTTGCGGTAATCAGTGCCAGGGAGAATGTGGAACTGAATGGGCTGGAGCAACAAATTACGGTTAAAGAGAGTGATCTGTTGTCCGTCCTCGGGAGTCAGGACCCTGCGCTTGGTGTGCAACTGCCAGTTAAGGTTGTCGTGGCGAACATTCTGGCTGAGATCATTTTGTTGTTCGTAGATGATGTCTATCATGCGCTTGAGTCTGGAGGCACCTATATTGTATCGGGCATTTGGAAGAACAAAGAGCAGGTTGTGCATGATGCACTGGTAGCCTCCGGGTTTGAAGTGAGTGCGATCCACCGTGATGAGGATTGGCTGGCGTTTGTAGCCAGAAAGGGGTAACCCATGGACTTTTGGAATTCGTTCTTTCGTTATCCGATCGATCAGCTTCCGTTTTTCCTGCTGACCATTCTGATCGCATTTACGGTGCATGAATTCTCGCATGCATATTTTGCAAACAAATTCGGTGATCCGACAGCCAAGCTGTTGGGTCGGGTTACACTGAATCCGGTTGTTCACTTTGATTTGTTTGGTGTGCTTTTGCTCATTATTGCCGGTTTTGGTTGGGCGCGCCCGGTTCCGGTTAATCGGGCTAACTTCGACAAGCCTAGATTGATGGGTATCATCGTATCCGCAGCAGGGCCTTTAAGCAATCTGTTGCTCGCGATCATCGGTACAATCATCTATGCTTCACTGGTTGGTTCAGGAGCACTCGGCGGGATTGATAATGAGCGGCTGCTCACAGCAATCACAACGTTCTTCGCTATTTTTAATCTAACAAACTTTTTCCTGTTCCTGTTTAACTTGATTCCGTTACCCCCGTTGGATGGTTATCGGATTCTAGAAGATGCACTGCCACCTTCAATCAGCCGCAAGCTGCAGGGTGTGGAGCAATGGTCCATTTTTATCTTCCTATTAATTCTTGTTATACCTCCTTTGCAAAATGTAACCATTCAACCTTTGTATGAGTTCGCGCAAACGATGTACGTGGATCTGGCAAAGCTGGTTATTGAATTATATCGCTAAAAGCGTATCGTGTTTTGGACGGATATACTGGTCAGAAACACGTAAAAGTTGTATGATCATCTGTGGCGATTGGATTCACGCCTGTCAATGGGCGGGGTGAATTCCAGTCATAACAGGACAGAATGGGTGGATTGACTTATGCAGCGATATTTTGTATCTGCAGAACAGTTTAATGAACACGCTGTGAACATCACAGGTGATGATGCACGCCATATCGGCAAGGTCATGCGTGGTAAACCTGGAGATAAACTGATTGTCAGTGACGGAAACTCCAGAGAAGCACTCGTGGAGATTGAGACCATTGAAGCTGGCCAAGTGACGGCCAATATTGTAGAGTCGCTGGTTATGGACCATGAAGCTCGGATTCGTGTAACCGTGGCACAGAGTTTGCCCAAAGGTGACAAGATGGAAACAGTCATCCAGAGATGTACTGAGATCGGGGCGGTATCATTTGTACCCTTCCTATCAGAACGTACGATTGTGCAATATGATGCCAAGAAAGAAGGCAAACGGTTGGAGCGGTGGCGGAAAATTGCCAAGGAAGCTGCCGAACAGAGTCACCGGAATCGCATTCCATCCGTTGAGCAGCCACTTTCCTGGAAAGGGCTGTTATCTTCTTTTGAGGGCTATAGCCTGGTATGTTATTGTTATGAGAAAGAAAACGGTAAACAGCTGAGAGATGCGCTGAAACCATTTGTTGAACAGCTTGCACTTGGTGCGAGTGCAGAAGTATTGATCGTTGTTGGACCGGAAGGTGGATTTTCTGAGAAGGAGACGGCAGAGGCTGATCAGGCAGGTGCTGTATCTGTTGGACTGGGCAAACGCATTTTGCGTGCTGAGACAGCTGGGATGGCAGCACTAACTTGCGTGCTATATGAATCCGGAGAAATGGGAGGAATGTAATTATGCCATCCGTGGCGTTTTACACCTTAGGCTGCAAAGTTAATTTCTATGATACAGAGGCGATTTGGCAATTGTTCAAAAACGAAGGATACGATCAAGTGGACTTTGACGAACAGACAGCGGATGTATACTTGATTAATACTTGTACAGTAACCAATACCGGCGACAAAAAGAGCCGTCAAATTATTCGTCGTGCCATTCGGCGCAACCCGGAGGCGATTGTGGCTGTTACAGGCTGCTATGCGCAGACTTCTCCGGCAGAGATTCTGGACATCCCTGGCGTGGATCTCGTTATCGGTACACAGGACCGTGATAAGATTTTGCCATATGTCAATGAAATTCAGGAGTCACGTCAACCCGTTAACGCGGTGCGAAATATTATGAAAACCCGTGTATTTGAAGAGATGGACGTACCGGATTTTGCTGACCGTACCCGCGCTTTCCTGAAGATTCAGGATGGTTGCAATAACTTCTGTACATTCTGCATTATTCCGTGGTCTCGTGGTCTCTCGCGCAGCCGGGAAGCGAACAGCATCGTTCAACAGGCGCATCAACTCGTACACGCCGGATACAAGGAGATTGTTCTGACTGGTATTCATACAGGTGGGTATGGGGATGACATGGAGAACTATGATCTGACCGATCTGCTGTGGGATTTGGATAAAGTAGAGGGTCTGGAGCGTATTCGAATCAGCTCGATTGAAGCGAGTCAGATCGATGACCGCATGCTCGACGTGATCAAACGTTCGGACAAACTCGTGCGTCACTTCCATATTCCGCTGCAAGCCGGGGATGATACAGTATTGAAACGCATGCGTCGCAAATATACGACAGAAGAGTTCTACAACAAAATGCTTCGCATTCGGGAAGCGATGCCAGATGTGGCGATTACGACTGACATTATTGTTGGATTTCCGGGTGAGACGGATGAGATGTACCGTAATGGCTATGAGTTGATGCGGAAAATCGGTTTCTCCGAAATGCACGTATTCCCTTATTCCAAGCGTACGGGTACACCAGCAGCACGTATGGAAGATCAGGTGGACGAAGAGGTCAAAAATGCACGTGTGCATGAACTGATTGACTTGTCCGAGCAGATGCAGCTGGAGTACGCTGAGCAGTTTGTCGGACAGGTACTCGATGTCATTCCTGAAGGTGAAGCCAAAGGCCGCGAGGGAAGTGGCAAGCTGCACGGTTATAGCGACAACTACATTCAACTGGTCTTTGACGGAACCATGGATATGGTCGGTAAAGTG
Source organism: Paenibacillus sp. FSL K6-1318 (assembly GCF_037976905.1). Classification (NCBI taxonomy): domain Bacteria; kingdom Bacillati; phylum Bacillota; class Bacilli; order Caryophanales; family Paenibacillaceae; genus Paenibacillus; species Paenibacillus sp. FSL K6-1318. The sequence goes on along the minus strand of NZ_CP150270.1, from coordinate 4,739,446 downwards.
TGCCGAGTCAAAGTGGTTAAAGCCGGCGTCAACGAGAGTCAGGCTACGCTGGTACGTGTGTTGGAAGAGAATCTTAAGTCCGCCGCGATGTAATCGAGGCGTCAGAAACAAGGATTTCATTTCCTTGGGGAGCTTACCCGGGAGATGAGGTCCTTCTTTTGCAAAAAATAAGATATTGAAGTCGATGGGGGAGAGCACGATGAACAAAAAAGAAATTTCAGCAGGCGGAGTTGTCTATAGAACAGGGGAAGACGGAGGTCTTCAAATTCAGCTTATCGTAGATCGTTATGGTAAAACGACTCTCGCCAAGGGCAAAATGGAAGATGGAGAAACAATTGAACAGACGGCACTGCGCGAGATTTTGGAAGAGACAGGTATGGTGGGACGCATTGTGGAGCCAGTTGATATCATTGCATATACGTACCAACATGCAGAGTTCGGTCCGGTAGATAAGGAAGTCCATTACTATCTTGTTGAAGCCGAGAGTGGTGATTTACAGCCTCAGATTGAAGAGATCAAGGGTGTGGATTGGTATGCTCCGGAAGAAGCATGGTCCAGACAGCAGCAGAGCGGATATGATAATAACGATGACATCTTGCGCGTAGCACTGAACAAGTTGGGCATTAACGTATAACGAGTGTTTGTCTTGTCCAGTTAGCGCACACGTTCTGCAGGTCTGGATAGGCAGATCATCAAGCCACGGGTGACTTCGCCGCGGGGGCGTGGACCGGTGGTTTTTTGTGCCAGATTGGCAAGTAACAGAATGGCAAAGCAAGCAGTGAACTGGTGATGTTAAAAAGGGTCTGGGCATGCGCAATCTGTGCCCCGTTGTCCGCTGACAGCCAGGCCGAAGCTGCATGCAGCTGGCCGATCAGCGGCATAAACAGCAGCGCTCCCGCAATGTTTAATACAACATGGGAGGCTGCGACAAATTTGCCTGCGGATGCTCCGCCCGCGGCAGCGATCACGGCGGTGATGCAGGTCCCCACGTTGGACCCGATCACAATGGCGATGCCGATCTCCACAGGCAATACCCCTGTGGCAGCGAGCGTAATCGCCATGCTAATGACAGCCGCGCTGCTGTGAATGAGCGCTGTCAGGCAGGCACCTGCCAGGAAGCCCCACCATAAGCTGTCGGCCGAGCGGTCGAGAAACCATTGAAATACGCCCATGCTCCGCAAGGGCAAGGCAATGGATTGCATCACCTGAATGCCTGTCATGACGAGTGCAAATCCGGCAGTCGCGAGGAAGCTGTACTGGATGTTAAACAAAGTTCGGCGCGTGCGTTCAGGAGCGGCCAGATTGCGTTCACCAAGAACAACAAACATGGCCCAGCCCGTCAGCGACAGGACGAGCAGCGGTAGGGAAGCACGTCCGATCTGCAGTCCCACCAGCTCCGTCGTCAGACATGTCCCGATGTTGGTGCCGAGGATGATGCCGAGTGTGCGTCCATAGGTAATTAATCTGGCATTAGCCAGTCCAATGGTGAGTACAGTGACCGCAGTACTGCTCTGCAACAGGGCCGTTGCACCCGCGCTGAAAGCCATGCCTTTCCATGGAGCAGAGGTAGCGCGATTGAGCCAACCAGCCAGCATGGGCCCAGCCATGCGCTGCAAGGCGGTCTCCATCAACTTCATGCCACCAAAAAAGATAATAAGCCCATAGAGTAAGGGCAATATAACATCTCTAAACATAGAAACATCATTCCTTCCGTCCGGTTCCTTAACTCATCCTATGAGTAAACAAAGACAACCATGACAAGCCTAAAGGAATTCAAAGGGAAGCGACCTAAATTACCCAGCCCAATTCGAAAGATACGGTGATTCGTTCAAATGTAGTGGTGGGGACGAAATCGAATCTGAAGAAGCGAAGCGTGCGCCTAAAAGCTTTCTGAAAGAAAGCTACATCGGGAGCATATGCTGTCTCCGGATTTTCCCTTTAAAAAAGGGAATCAAAAAAATCTGGAGACAACAGCGATCGGAAGATCGATTCGAACCCGGAACGTCATTTACGCGCCGCACCAAACCTATCTTTTCAACTAACTATGAAAGAAGTGGATCTACCTTGCCATCAGTTACACTCGAACGCAGTCGCAAAAAGCGGCTTGAACATGCACATCCATGGATATTTAACAATGAAATTGCCTCGGTTGACGGAAACCCGGAACCGGGAGATCTGGTCAATGTATTGAATCATCAAGGTCGCTATTTGGCGACAGGTTATTACAATCCCGCATCTCAGATCACTGTAAGAGTTGTAGCGTATCAACCGCTGGAGTCCGAACAGATGGACACGGCGTTCTTTGCAGCTCGTTTCCGCGATTGCTTGCGTTATCGGGAACGCTTTATCCAGGATGGAGAGGCGTACCGTCTCGTATACGGAGAAGCTGATTTTCTGCCAGGATTGATCGTTGACCGGTTCGGCAGCATTCTCGTTGTACAGTTGCTTACACTCGGCATGGATCATTGCCGTGAAGCCATTGTACAAGCACTCATTGAAGTGATGCAGCCGGAAGGCATCTATGAGCGCAGTGATGTCTCGATTCGTGAACTGGAAGGTTTGGAGCAGACCAAAGGCCCGCTGTACGGGGAGTGCCCGCGGCATGTCACCGTTACAGAGAATGGACTACTCATTAAAGTGGATATCGTAGAAGGCCAGAAGACAGGTTACTTCTTCGACCAACGTGAGAATCGTGCAGCGATCGAACCCCTCATGAAGGGTTGGGGCTATAAGAGTGGAATTACACTTCAACAGACCGAGCAGGATGGCACAGAGCAGCTCTTGCCTGTGAATAAAAGCGGTAAGGTGGTTACATTCCCTTATTGGGATGGTGCTACCGTACTGGAGTGCTTCTCACACACGGGCAGCTTCACGTTGAATGCTTGCAAATATGGAGCTAAAAAAGTGACTTGTCTTGATATTTCAGAGCATGCCATTGAGAGTGCACGAACGAATGTGGAGCTGAACGGTTTTACCGACCGGGTCGAATTCGTAGTTGCCGATGCATTCCAGTACTTGCGTGAACAAGTGAAAGGACTGGATGAACGTACTGCACGTGCGCGTGCTGCCGAACAGAAAGTAGATACATCCAAAGCCCTTGCAGCTGGCGGTAAAACATTTGATGTGGTCATCCTCGATCCCCCGGCGTTTGCGAAAACGAAATCAGCAGTTAAAGGTGCGTGCCGTGGATATAAGGATATCAACCTGCAAGGTATGAAACTGGTTAATGAGGGCGGATATTTGGTAACAGCCAGCTGTTCATATCACATGCGTCCAGACCTCTTCCTGGATACGATTGCGGATGCAGCGGAAGATGCAGGCAAAGTGCTGCGTCTAATCGACTGGAAAGCAGCTGGTAAGGATCATCCGCAAATTTTGGGCGTGGATGAGGGACATTACCTGAAATTTGCTATTTTCGAAGTGCGCAGTAAAAAGAATTAGACGAGTCTCTTGTCACTTTTTTTAATCTCTCGTAAGGTAAAGTAAAGTTTAAATGAATGATACTTTCAGTCAAAAGTCCACAGTGTGAACAGCTGCGGGCTTTTTGCCGTGTTAACGGAGATGTTCTCCGGTTTTACCGGATAGTGGCAAACGTATGTTCCGAACCAAGTCAGATATGTTATACTGGGAATTAAAATCTTGTACGTGTGGTTTGGAGGATTAGACATGTCCGTTCGTTTTGTTATTGGTCGGGCAGGCAGCGGCAAAAGCTCGCTGATTACCCGGGAAATTACATCCCTGCTTCAAAAGGAGCCGCAAGGCACACCTTTGATTTTACTTGTTCCGGAACAGAGTTCTTTTCGAACGGAGCAATCATTGGTGTCTTCAGGAGCAATTAAAGGTACAATGCGCGCAGAAGTGCTCGGCTTTCGCCGGTTAGCCTACCGCGTAATGCAGGAAGCCGGCGGTTCAGCTCGTATTCCGATCGGAGCCGAAGGCAAAAAGATGCTGCTATACAAGGTCATCCAGCGCCGTAAGGAAGAATTGAAGCTGTTTGGTGCATCCGGCAGTCAGCTGGGTTTTATAGGGGAATTAAATGACTTATATAGTGAATTTAAACGTTATGAAGTTGATCCATCATCACTGGAAGAAGGGCTGTCTGGATGGAATACCTCATCCTCTTCGCCAATTCTGGAGGACAAGTTGCATGACTTGAATCTAATATATCGTGACTATGAACAGGAACTGACCCAATTATATATTGATGATGAAGACACGTTGACCGAGCTGACAGAGCGTTTGTCGGAAAGTGCATTGCTGCAGGATGCCCAGATCTGGATTGATGGTTTTCAGGGATTCACGCCACAGGAGATGAGTGTGATTGGTCGACTCATGTTGCAGTCCTCTTCTGTGACGATTGCACTGACATTGGATCGTCCATATGATCACGGTGCGCTGCCTGGAGAACTGGAACTGTTCTATCCCACAGCGAGTGCCTACTCGCGCCTGAAAGGAATGGCTGAAGAACTGGGTGTACCGAGCGATATAACTATGCTAGATTCAGAGATTCCACCGAGATACAGGGATCGTCCAGGACTTGCTCATCTGGAGGCTGGGTTCGACCGCCGAATTCGGTGGAAAAGTGATGGCCTTGATTCCGAAATCCGCCTGGTTGCAGCGGAGAACCGTCGAGCTGAGATGGAGGGAGCACTGCGTGAGATGCGGCGCCTGGCACAAAACGAAGGTGCGCGTTATCGGGATATGGCTGTACTTGTCCGTCAGTTGGATACCTACGCAGATATAGCTGAACCGCTATTTAGGGATTATGGCGTACCCGTCTTTCTGGACCGGAGAAGAAATGAACTTCATCATCCATTATCTGAGTTTATCCGTTCCGCACTGGATATTGTTCGTCGCCATTGGCGTTACGAGGATGTATTTCGCTGTGTCAAAACGGATCTGTTGCTTCCGCGTGATGGTTCCATCACCCGTGAAGATATGGACCAGCTTGAGAATTATGCACTGGCCTGTGGTATTCATGGATATCGCTGGACTGACGGCAAACCGTGGAAGTATGTTCCTAGCTTATCACTGGAAGATAATGGTCAGGATGGCCGTAGTCGAGGACGGGACCAAATGCTTTCTTTAATGGAGAGTTGTCGAACGGTCATTACAGATTCCTTGGGTGCTTTTGAGAAACGAATGAAAAAGGCAAAAACGGCCAAAGCCCAGTGCGAGGCACTATACAGACTGCTGGAAGATGCCGAAATTCCCTGGAAGCTGGAGAACATGTCTAATGAAGCTAAGGCGCAAGGTGACCCTGAAAGGTCGAGAGAACATAGGCAGATGTGGGGAGCTGTGCTGGATCTATTGGATCAGATGGTAGATATGATGGGAAATGAACGGCTGGATATCACTCTGTTTGCTGGAATGATTGAGACCGGGTTGACCGAACTCAAGCTGGGTCTGGTACCACCAGCACTTGATCAGGTATTGGTCGGTTCCATGGACCGTACACGTCTTCAGGACATCAAATACGTATTTATCCTTGGTGCAGTTGATGGTGAATTGCCCGCCGTACCTCAGGATGATGGCGTATTAACGGAGCTGGAAAGATCGTTGCTGACAGAAAGAGGCGTGGCGCTTGGACCAGGTGCAACAAGGCAGATGCTGGATGAACGTTTTCTGATCTATACGGCACTTACAGCGGCAAGCAGCCAGTTGTGGCTGAGTTACCCGGTTGCTGATGATGAGGGGAAAGCACTGCTTCCTTCCGAGATTGTCCGCCATGTACGGAAAATGTTTGGTTTACAAGAACAGCCATTGCTTGCTCAACCACCGGTTGCGAACTCGGAAGAAGCTCATTGGTCCTATGTTACACATCCAGGGCAGAGTTTGTCTGCGCTCATTGGACAGTTACGTAAATGGCGCCGCGGAGAAGACATTCCTGAAATGTGGTGGGCAGTCTACAACTGGCATGCATCTCGGGAGACAAGCAGACCTCAGTTGGAGCAACTGCTGGGATCAATCTTTTATCGTAATCGGGCATTACCACTACGTACAGCTACCAGTCGCAGATTGTATGGCACAGAGGTAAGGACGAGTGTTTCGCGAATGGAGCGGTTCGTAGCTTGTCCGTTCTCCCATTTTGCTTCGCACGGGCTGCGTCTCAAAGAACGGCAATTGTACCGCCTTCAGGCTCCTGATATCGGACAGCTGTTTCATGCTGCACTAAGCCAGCTGGCTATGCGGTTGCGCGAAGAAAATCGTAGTTGGGGCAGTTTGACTCCAGACCAATGCCGTCAGGAAGCCGAGCAAACTGTGGAGCAGATTGCACCACAGCTGCAAGGGGAGATTTTACTAAGCACCAAGCGATACGGTTATATTTTCCGCAAATTGAAGGACATTGTTAGCCGGGCATCCGTTATTCTCGGGGAACAGTCTAGACGTGGAAGTTTTGAACCGATTGGGCTGGAGCTTGATTTTGGACCGGATAAAACCTTGCCGCCACTACGTTTTGAACTGGAGAACGGCTGTGTAATGGAGATCGTGGGTCGGATTGACCGTGTGGATGTGGCAGAAGGCGAGAATGGTCTGCTCCTGCGTGTCATTGACTATAAATCAAGCCAGACGGACCTCAAGTTACATGAAGTGTACTATGGTCTGTCATTGCAGATGCTCACCTATCTAGAGGTGCTGCTTAGTGCTGCCGAGGAATGGCTTGGGGAAACGGCGATGCCGGGAGGAACGCTGTATTTCCATGTGCATAACCCGCTTTTGCAATCCGCAAACGGCATGACATCGGAGCAGGCCGGACAAGAACTGCTGAAACGGTTCAAAATGAAAGGTTTGCTGCTGGCGGATCGGGATGCAATTGCTCAAATGGATAACACTCTGGATAAGGGGTATTCAGCTATTATTCCGGTTGCCCTTAAGGCAGACGGAAGCTTTTATAGTAGCGCCGCTGTAGCTACGCCTGAGCAATGGGATACGTTGCTTGCTTCGGTACGCAGTAATATCCGCGAGATCGGTACCCGAATTACGGATGGGGATGTGGCCATTGAGCCTTATCGTATTCAGCAGGAAGTGGCGTGCACCTTCTGTCCATATAAGCCTGTTTGTCAGTTTGATGAGAATATTGAAGGAAATGAATATAATCTGTTGTCCAAACCGGGCAAACAGCAAATCTGGGATATGTTATCTCACACCAAGGGAGGGGAAACATCATGACGAATATGCCAAAACCGGAAGGTAGCTTCTGGAGTGATGACCAATGGAGTGCCATCTCCGAAAGCGGAGAAGACATTCTGGTTGCCGCAGCGGCGGGATCAGGCAAGACAGCCGTATTGGTTGAACGAATTATTCGCAAGATTGCAGATCCCTCCCAAGGATTCAGTGTGGATCGCTTGCTTGTAGCTACATTTACCAAAGCGGCCGCCGCCGAGATGAAACAACGGATTCGGGAAGCGCTGGAACGTGCGCTTGAAGAACAGCCAGGAGAAGAGCATCTGCGTAAGCAGCTGTCACTGCTTGGGCGTGCATCTATTACAACGTTACATTCATTCTGTATGGAAGTCATTCGCCGTTACTATCAGCAAATTCCGCTGAACCCGGCTTTCCGTATCCTGAATGAAAATGAAGCGGAAATCATGCGCCAGGAACTACTTGAAGAACTATTTGAGGAAAAGTATGGCGAAGAAGATGAAGGTAGTACATTCCGCGAATTGGTGGACTGGTTCAGTGGAGAACGAAATGATGATGCCATGCATCGACTGGTGCAACGATTGTATGATTTCTCCCGCAGTCACTCCTGGCCGGATCATTGGCTATCAGAGATGGCATCTGCTTTTCAGGTGGAAAGTGTGGAGGAGCTTGGACATTCAGCATGGGTTCAGAGTATTTTGCGTGATGCGGCTCTTGCTCTAAGTGGTGCAGCAGGACTGCTCCGTCAAGGCATCCATATTTCCATGCAGCCTGAAGGTCCGGCACCTTATGCAGATACGTTAAAAGAAGACCTGGTGATGGTAGAAGAGCTGTTGTCTGCGGCCCAGGTTATTCCATGGGAAAGGTTGCCAGAAGTGTTTCAACCCGCTGTATTCGGCAAACTGAAACCCTGCAAAAAAGATCAGACGGACCCGGCTTTACAGGATCAGGTGAAGGAACTCCGTGAGGCTGCGAAAAAGGCAGTGACCGACCTGAAAGGTTCATTGTTCGGAAGAACTGCGTTTTCGTTCTGGCAGGAACTGGAGCAGGCGGCACCACTCATGCAGGAACTGTCGAGGCTGGTTAGTACATTTGGAGAACGTTATCGACAGGCCAAACAGGAACGTGGGCAAGTTGACTTCAGTGATCTGGAGCATTACTGCCTTCACATTTTGCGACATGAGGATTCGACGCCTGAACTGTCGATGCCTTCCGACGCGGCTATGGAGTACCGTTCGCGATTCGATGAAGTGTTGCTCGATGAATATCAGGACACCAATACGGTTCAGGAAGATATCGTGAAGCTGATCTCGAGAGAAAACCCGGGGAACCGATTCATGGTAGGTGATGTCAAACAGAGTATCTACCGTTTCCGGTTGGCAGAGCCGGGTCTGTTTATGAACAAGTATCGCCAGTATGGAGCGAACACGCGTGAGAGCGGAAATGATGAAGATCGCCTGAATCGAACAGGTCAACGTATTGATCTTGCACGGAATTTCCGCAGTCGTGCGGAAGTTGTGCATTCGGTTAACATGATATTCCGGCAACTCATGAACGAAGGCGTAGCAGAGATTGCTTACGATGAACGAGCTCAACTGGCATATGGGGCTACGTTCCCGTCAGAGACGCTTGGCGATGAGGCATATACACCTGAGCTCATGCTGATCGATCGTCAAGGCGGTGGTCCTGATCTGACAGAGAGTACGGATGAGAACGGGGATTCATCGGTCTCCGCAGAACTGGAGAGTGCCGAACTTGAAACGGCCCAGTTGGAAGCGCGGGCGATCGCGAGGCGGATTCGTGAGATGGTTGGGGATACGGACCAACCTGCCCTCCATGTATATGACAAAGCCCTGCAAGCGATGCGCCCTGCACGTTATGGTGACATGGTCATCTTGCTGCGTTCAACCTTGATGTGGGCTCCGCTCATGATTGAGGAATTCAGACAGCAGGGAATTCCTGCTGGAGGGGAACAGAGCAAGGGTTATTTTCAGGCTACGGAAGTGGAAATCATGATGTCTCTGCTTCAGCTTGTTGATAATCCAAGGCAGGATATCCCGCTCGCTTCCGTGCTTCGTTCCCCGATTGTTGGACTGGATGAAGAGGAACTGGCACAGATTCGGCTCGGTGACAAAAGACAGTCATTCTATGATGCAGTTATATCGGCTGCCGGAGAGTGGAGAGATTCTTCCACTAATGCCGTGCAACAATCCCGGCAGGATAACGATCCTGATTCCAATATGGTCCAGTTGCAGTGGCCGGAAGCCTGGTCACAGATGGAACAGGGACAGCGGGAGACAGCAGCTTCTGTTGAGGCAGAGATTCTGGACGATGTATACGAGTTGGATGTGCATAGAGATGGAATTCAAGATGCTGGTTTTACTGGACAGGCAAGCGAGGATATGGACATAACGGAGATTTCAGGCTCGGAGCTGCAGCAAAAGTTAATTCGTTTTATGCGTCAATTGCAGCAGTGGAGACTTGAGGCAAGACAAGGCAGTCTAAGTGAACTGATCTGGCGTATGTATCGGGAAACCGGGTATTTGGACTGGGTTGGTGGTCTTCCAGGAGGACTGCAACGTCAAAGCAATCTCAAGGCACTGTACGATCGCGCACGACAATATGAGGAATCAACTGCGAATCGCGGTTTGTTCCGTTTCCTCACTTATGTCTCCAGACTGCGGGAAAATGGGGGAGACCTCGGAACTGTAGCAGGTAGTTCTGGTGAGCAGGACAACGCCGTACGTATTATGACGATTCACCGGAGTAAAGGTTTGGAGTTTCCAATTGTCTTTGTCGGTGGCATCTCCAAGATGTTCAATCAGCAGGATCTGAACGCACCGTTTCTAATGCATAAGGAACTGGGATTTGGTCCGAGGTTTGTGGATCGTGAGAACCGGGTTGCCTATCCTACACTAGCCAATCTGGCGATTCGTCGTCGTGCACAATTTGAACTGCTTGCTGAAGAGATGCGTGTGCTGTATGTTGCATTGACCCGTCCCAAAGAAAAAATGATTCTGCTGGGTACCGTAAAAGATGCCGCGAAAAAAGCGCTGGCGTGGTCTCAGGTCAAGGATAGCTCTGAATTGGCATTACCAGACTATCTGCTTGCTGCGGGACGGAGCTACCTGGACTGGATTGGGCCATCCCTGATGAGACATCCAGATGCGACTGTGCTGCGAGAACTTGCAGGAAGCAATGATTCATTCTCAGCCTGTCTTGCAGATGATCAATCACGATGGGCGATTTCTATTGTTTCTGCTGATCAGGTGTCTCGTGACCATGTGGTGGATCAGACACTTGGGGAAGAAGACGGGATGACTGAGGTGCGGAAAGAACGAATTGCTGCCCTAAAAGCAGTTCAGCCTGTGAAGTTGGTTATATCCTCAACTGTAGAAGAGCTGACGAAGAGTGAACAAGATATGGCTAACCAAAACATTGGAGATGAAGGTGCAGATACAGTAGCTCTTCAACAAGAGGAGACACGGCTGATTCGCGAGGTTGATCAACGGCTTTCGTGGATGTACCCCTATGAAGCAGCAACTCAAGTGGCAGCCAGCACATCTGTTACTGAGTTGAAAACGTTACTTGCGATGCAGGACATCCAGTCCGTAGAGGTGATGGAGGAACTGGGAGAGCAGTCCGAGACATTATTGGAACACAACACCCCAGGAAGCAATTACACCAAAGATGAAGCAGGTCATGTACTACGTGGCGTATCTGGTGAATCTAACGAGCGTGAGACTGGATCAGGGTCGGATTCACACGGTACGCTGAACGTTTCGGATGCGGGATCTGCGGGTACATCGTTCAAATTGCATCTGCGTCGTCCCAAATTTATGGGAGAGAAGCAATTGACAGGGACAGAGCGGGGGACCGTGTATCATACGTTGATGCAACATCTTCCTGTAGATGGATCGGCCATTGACTCACAGCTTATTGAGCAGACCACTCAGCGATTGGTAGAGCTTCAGATTTTGCTGCCCCACCACGTGGAGGCTATCGAACTCGAAGAGCTGGTCGGATTTTTCGATACAGAACCAGGGAAAGAGCTGTTGCGTGCAGCGTGGGTAAAACGGGAGATCCCGTTTGTGTATGGACTTCCGGCACATCAGTCCCCTGTGGAATGGCTACATGCGCAGTCTACGAACTCAGAAATACAGACTGTAGATGAAAAAAATAAAATGCAGGCCACCATTGAAAATGAAACGGTGTTGGTCCGGGGAATTATTGACTGTCTGTATGAGGTGGACGGTGAGCTTGTTTTGCTCGATTACAAGACAGATCGGGTTTTGGACCATCGTGGTGGGCTGCGTACACTTACGGAAAACTATGGCTTCCAGCTGGAGCTGTATGGACGGGCCATTGAAGATATATTGGGACGGAAAGTTGACCGGAAGTGGCTGTACTTTTTTGATGGTGGACATGCAGTGAAGTTATAAAAAGGTCGGAATTTGAAACCATGGATATTACATGGGAGAGAGAGGTGGAACGGACGATGCGTATTTTGCATACAGGGGACTGGCATTTGGGAAAAACGCTGGAAGGACGAAGCCGACTGCGTGAACAGGAAGATTTCGTTGATGAACTTGTCAGGGTGGCTGATGAGCAGCAGGCTGATGCCATATTGATGGCCGGAGATGTGTATGATTCCGTGAATCCTCCCGCAGCGGCGGAACAACTTTTTTATGAAGCGGCAGCACGTCTGACGGAGCATGGAAGACCTCTCGTGGTAATTGCAGGAAATCATGATCAGCCAGAGCGGGTGGCTTCTGTAACACCACTGGTGAACAGGCAGGGCATTACACTCGTAGGGATGCCTACTTCAGAAGCGGTAACCATCTATGCGAAGCGAACCGATGAGACCGCACATATAGCCGCATTACCTTATCCTTCTGAAGCGAGATTGAATGAATTGCTGACCACGGATGGGGACGAAAATGTACTTCGTCAGGCATACAGTCACCGGGTAGGCATGTTAATGCAGCGTCTGGCAGCTTCTTTTCGCCCGGATACCGTAAATTTAGCCATGAGCCATATCTATGTGCTCGGCGGACTTGAGAGTGATTCGGAACGTCCGATTCAGATCGGTGGGGCCTACACGGTAGACCCTTCGTCCTTATCGACTGGCGCACAATACACAGCGCTTGGGCATCTTCATCGTGCACAGGCTGTCAAAGGAGACGGTGTGATTCGATATAGCGGCTCTCCCTTGGCCTACAGTTTCTCGGAAGCGGGGCAGAGTAAGTCTGTCACGATGGTTGATCTGGCACCGGGCGGAGCTGCACAGGTAGAGGAAGTTTTGTTAACGTCTGGGCGTCCGCTTGTGCGTTGGCAGGCACGTGGTGGTTTGGCAGAAGTATATCGCTGGCTGGACGAGGGACGTGATCCGCAGGCTTTTATCGACATGGAAGTGTGGCTGGACGAGGCGATGTCGCTGAAGGAGATTCAGCAGTTGCGAAAATCACATGAGGGTATTATTCACATTCGCCCCGTGTACCCCGAGATGGCTGCAGCAGGGCTTTTGGAGCAACGATCCGAGCTACCTGTACATGAACTGTTCCGTAAATTCTATCAGCGCCAGACGGGTGGTGCACAACCGGAAGACAGCCTGGTACAGCTTTTCCTGGAACTTGTGGATGAAGACGAGCCGGGTGTGCGTGAGGAGGTCGAGGAAAGATGAAGCCCATTTTATTAAAAGTTGCCGGACTGCAAAGTTATCGGGAGATGCAGGAAATTGATTTTACCGTGCTGACGGAGACGGGTCTATTCGGTATTTTCGGTCCTACGGGCAGTGGTAAATCTTCCTTGCTGGATGCCATCACACTTGCCATGTACGGAAAAGTGGAACGTGCGGTGAACGGTACGCAAGGCATTATGAATCACGCAGAAGATTCGTTGTCGGTTGCTTTTACATTCGAACTGATGTCGGCAGCAGGCACTCGAAGGTTCCGGGTAGAGCGGCGTTTCAAACGGAATAATGAAGTGTCGGTGAGTAACACGATTAGCAAATTCATAGAGACGGTCAATGGCGAAGAGCAGGTACTTGCCGACAAATTGGCAGATGTGAATCGCTGTGTTGAAGATGTGATCGGTTTGAAGATGGATGATTTTACACGGGCAGTGGTACTTCCACAAGGGAAGTTTGCCGAGTTTTTGTCACTCAAAGGCAGTGAACGTCGCCAGATGCTGCAACGGTTGTTCCATCTGGAGAAGTATGGGGATCAGCTGGCCATCAAATTAAGTCGGCGGGTCAAGGATAACGATATGGTTCACCAATCTCTTGCTGCGGAGCAGCAGGGGCTTGGCAATGCCAGTAAGGAGACGCTGCAAGAAACCAAGCGTCTTCTTCAAACCGCTGTTCAGCAGTCTGAATTGTCCCGCAAAGCGCTGGATGAAGCTGTGAAGGAAGCTGAACAGCTGGGTAAAATTCGTGAGTTAAGTAACGAACGGCAGGCCCGTACGGATGAACAGCAGAAGCTGAAAGCACTAGAACCACAGGTCGAGGCAGGTGAACAACGGCTGAAACAATCCGTTGCGGCAGATGCAATACTGCCTGCGTTGCAGACGGTTCGAGACGCCAAGTCTACGCAGAAGCAGCGGCAGGATACCGCCGAGACAGCTCATCAGCAAGCACTGGAACATGAGCGTCTGGCTGTTCAGGAAGCGGACAAGGCCGAGACGGCACGTTCGCAAATGGCCGAGGAAGAACCGAAACTTTTGCTGCGCCTGGAGCAACTCGAACAAGCGAAAGAGCTGCAACGGGAACGGGACGGACTTCAAGCCGATTGCTCGCGCCTCGCGCAGCTTCTGGAACAGGGACAGGGCGAACAGACTGCGCTGGGACAGCAGCTTGAGAAAGAAAAGGAGCTGCAACAGCGTGGACGCAAACGGCGTGAGGAACTACAGGAGAGCCTCCAGCCAAATGAAGTGAAGTCAGAGGAACGCAGACAGCTGCAGGCTGCGCTTGAACTGAAGCATCGTGTGGATACTGCCGCGGAGCAGCTGCAGCAAAACAAGGCTGACATGCTGGCCTATAAGCAGTCGGCAGAACAGGGAGCCGACAAGCTGAAGGCGGCGGCTGAGCAAGAAACACGCCTGAGTGATCAGCGTCAGCATCTGGTAGAACAGGCGTCAGCAGGCCTTGAGGCCTTGCTTGCCTGTGAGCAGGATATTAGCCGCGAACAAAGCCTGCTGGCCCTTGCGGAGGAACAGCTGCGTGGCACAATGCGTGAGCAGGAGCTGCACCGGCTGTCCTCCGCTTTGCGCGCCGAGCTGCGCGATGGCGAGCCATGCCCGGTGTGCGGCTCGCCGCACCACCCGCTCCCGGCTGCGCCGCCGGGAGAAGGTCCGCACGCAGGCGATGCGGACCTGGAACTGCTGCGCAGCCTGCACGCGGAGCTGCAGGAGCTGCGCTTTGGGCTGCGCCAGCAGCTGCACGAACGTCGCAGCCTGCTGACGCAGCTTGGCGCTGCGGCTGGCGAAGCTCCTGCCGCAGCCGAGGCCGCGCCTGCGGCAGCGGAGCCCGAGCCCGCCGGGTCGCCCGAACACGGGCGTTCCCCGGCAGGCTGGGCATCGCGTGCCGCTGCGCTGCGCGAAGCCGCGCAGGCGCTGGCTGCCGCAGCAGCGCCGCTCCAGGCCGAAGCCGCCGCGTTGCAGCAGGCGGCTGTGGGCGCGCAGCAGCGCCGCATGGAAGCGGCAGCTGCGCAGGAGGCCGGCCGTGCCGGGCTCGCCCAGGCGGAGCGCAAGCTGGCCGAGAGCGAGGCCGCAGCGGCTGCCTTGCAGGGCCGCTGGGCCGCAGAACTGCCGGGCATCGCTCAGGAGGAGGCCAAGGCCCTCTATCAGGCGATGCAGGAGCGCGATGCGCGCGCCGAAGACATCAAGGAACGTCTGAACAAAAGCGTGACGTTCCTTGAGGAAAAAGACCAGATCATTCAATCTCTCCAGCAGAAGCTGGTGGAATTGGATAAACAACTGATCCAGTGGCAGACGCAGTGGCAGGGCAATAGTAAACAGCTGGCGGAGAAGGAAGAACGCCTGCGCCAGTGGGTTGGAGAGCAGCGGGTAGAAGATTTGATTGCTGCGGCTCAGGCTCGTCTGGATGGACTGCGAAAAGCAGCTGCAGACTCGGCACAACGCTTCAAAGAAGCAGACACGCTGAAGCAGGAATCAGCCAAGAAAGACGTTATGGCTCAGCAGGCAGCCGCCTCGGCAACAGAACATCTGCAACAGGCACAGGAACGGTGGAAGCAATTGCTGGAACAATCCCCGTTTGACTCGGATGATGCTGTTGTGTCCGCGGCGATTCCTTCTCAGGAAGCAGAACGACTGGCAGGACAGATTCAGCAGCACCGTGAACGTGAGCGTGAACTCGCATCCCAATTGCGTGAACTGGAACAGAAGCTGGGGGGTGCAGTCGTATCGGAGGAACAGTGGTTAGCCTGTACCGAACGTTTGCAGCAGGTCCGAATTGAGGATGAGGCTGCCCTTCGGGCCAAAGCACGCGCTGAACGTGATCTGGAGGATGTAGAGCAGCGACATGTTCGCTGGACCGAACTGGAGAACAAGCGGGTGGAGGTAAGCCGTCAAGGCGAGCTGCTCAGCAAACTGCAATCCGCGTTCAGAGGCAATGCTTTTGTCGAGTATATTGCCGAGGAACAACTGATGCAGGTTAGTCACGCGGCCTCTCAGCGTCTGCGCTTCCTGACCAAACAACGCTATTCACTGGAGGTAGACTCCGGTGGTGGTTTTGTGATCTGTGATGATGCCAACGGGGGAGTCAAACGACCGGTATCGACGTTGTCCGGTGGCGAGACGTTTTTGACCTCATTGTCACTGGCCTTGGCACTGTCGGCCCAGATTCAGCTGCGAGGTCAATACCCGCTTCAATTCTTCTTCCTGGATGAAGGGTTCGGTACACTTGACCCGGAGTTGTTGGATACCGTCATTACGTCGCTGGAAAAATTGCATGACGACCGATTGGCTGTCGGTGTAATCAGTCACGTGCCTGAACTGCGTGCACGCTTGCCACGCAAGCTTGTGGTGATCCCGGCAGGTGAAGCTGGAAACGGCTCACGGGTGGTCTTGGAGACCCTGTAGAGGGAAACGTGTAAGTAATACAAATGATAGAAGCGCCTCTTATAGTCCAAACAACTGAATATTACCGAATCTTATTGTAAAAATATTTCTTTTCTTGCTTTTATAACATAGCGGAGTGAGTTACATCACAGATACAGGTTCATCCCGCTGTTATACTACAGTTAAGCCGACAAACTTGTTTTAAGTACCCCGGCGGACATCTGATCAGGACGTTTCCTGAATAGATGTCCGCGCAGCAGCCTTCCAAGGAAGCCGCTCACGGGGTGCTTCTTTTTTTGCTGTCTTCCCGTAGTGTCAATTCGCCCAGTTCTGAATACCATGAAAAGGTGATCAAGAGTAGAATCGAGGAGGCGTTGGCAAGTGGAAAAGGTGGAAGCGAAGAAAATATGCAAGGAACACATGCACCGTTATGTATGTGTACAGATGAATGATGGCATGCACTATGATGGCATTATGGAAAACGTGGATGATGAAATGATATATCTGGCGGTTCCCGTTGGACCAGAAGCCATGGTGAATCATGCGAACTGGGCTCCAAATGCAATGCCGGGAGCGAACTATCCGATAGGTCATACGCGCGGATTTTATCCAGGATACGGGTACCCTACTCCTTATCCGTATTATGGTTATGGCCGTAGACGTTTTAACCGACTGGTGCTCCCGTTATTTGCGCTTACGGCGTTAACCCTTTTACCTTACTATTGAAATTAGAAAATCAGATATAACGACAGTGATTCATTCTCATGCATCTTATAAAATCTCTGAAAAGAACAAGTTGAGGATGGATATCTTTCGTTCATAGATACCGTAGAGTATGCAAAAGAGAGGTCTTATCACATATGGAGTCCAGCCTGATGTATTGCGACAGTCATTGCAATACAAGTGGCAACATACCGAATATCCAAAAGGTCATGCTTTGCAGAAGCGAACTTCTGTAAGTCATGACCTTTTTGAAACCTATGAGTGTAAGAATCGATTGATAGCCATCATGGACTTCATTTGAAATGCCCTTAAATTAATGCAGATTTCAAATCATCAAGTAAATCTTCAACATCCTCGATCCCAACGGAGATACGAATCAAACCATCCGTGATCCCCAATTCTTGCCGACGTTCATAGGGAATGGAAGCATGTGTCATACGGGCAGGTACAGAAATTAAACTCTCCACCGCACCCAGACTTTCAGCCAATGTGAAATAACGGACTTTGCTTAACACCTCATCTACTTTTTCGGCACTGCCTACATCAAAGGAAACCATACCGCCATATCCTCTGGCTTGCGTGGATGCCAGCTTGTGCTGC
Source organism: Paenibacillus sp. FSL K6-1318 (assembly GCF_037976905.1). Taxonomy (NCBI): domain Bacteria; kingdom Bacillati; phylum Bacillota; class Bacilli; order Caryophanales; family Paenibacillaceae; genus Paenibacillus; species Paenibacillus sp. FSL K6-1318. Next base: position 4,721,902 of record NZ_CP150270.1, on the reverse strand, counting down.
GGATGGTCGGGCAACCCAGGATAATAGACTTTGCTCACGGTCGGATGCTGATTTAAAAATGTCACAATCTGCTCTGTATTGCGTTCTTGCGCTTCCATCCGCAGTCCCAATGTTTTTAGACCTCGCATTAGCAACCATGAATCCATGGGTCCCAGAACAGCGCCAATGGCATTTTGAATAAAATGCAGGTCTTCTCCAAGCTGCTCGCTGTTGACAACCGCAAGTCCTGCCACAACATCGCTATGACCGCCGATATATTTCGTTGCAGAATGCAGTACAATATCTGCCCCCATATCCAACGGGGTTTGCCAATAAGGCGTACTGAACGTGTTATCCACGATGAACAGTAACTCATGTTGTTTCGACCATTTCGCTACAGCAGCAATATCGGTGACCTTGAGTAACGGATTGGTAGGTGTTTCTACATAAATGGCCTTCGTATTGGATTGCAAAGCCTGCTCCAGTGCCTTTAGTGAGGTGGTATCTACAAAGGTAGACTCGATCCCCAGACGATTCAGCACCTTGGTGAAAATGCGGTAAGTCCCGCCGTATACATCATCCGTCAGAATGACGTGATCTCCAGTTTTCAGCAGAGACAGTACAGCATGAATTGCAGCCATTCCCGAACTAAAAGCAAAACCGCGAACGCCATTCTCCAGCTCTTTAATGACTTCTTCCAACGCATGACGGGTAGGGTTGCCAGTACGTGAATACTCGTATCCCTTGTGTACGCCAACCGATTCTTGCTCATACGTGCTTACTTGATAGATCGGGACACTTACTGCTCCGGTGTGTGGATCACCAACAATTCCTGCATGAATCAGCTTTGTTTTTGGTCTCATGTTATTGTCCTCTATGATAGATATTTTGGCTTAAATACCGTTCGCTACTATCCGGGAAAATAACGACGATATTACTTCCGGGGGCTGCGTGGCCGGCTTCGTTTAATGCGGCTTGCATAGCTGCACCTGAGGAGCTTCCTACCAGTAAGCCTTCCAGCAAGGCTAGATCCTTGACCCGCTCAAAGGCATCTTCATCTGAGATCGTATGAATGGCATCAAAATAACTCACATCCATAAAAGAAGATAACGTCTCGACGCCTATCCCTTCTGTACGATGTGGTCCCGAGGGACCACCTGCGAGAATTGAACCCTCAGGTTCGACGATACATGTTTTGATTAACGGGTTTTGCTCCTTCAAATAGCGGGATCCTCCCATAAAAGTACCGCCAGACCCGGCTCCGGCGACATATACATCCACCTGTCCGTTCAAATCACGCCAAATCTCAGGGCCCAGATGTTCATAATGTGCGAGTGGGTTATCCGGATTGGAGAACTGACCTGGGATATACGACCCCGGTATTTCTTTCGCCAGCAATTCAGCCTTGCGTATAGCACCCGTTATTCCTTCTGATGTGGGTGTGTTCACGACCGTAGCTCCAAGAGCTTTCATCAATTGCTGCTTCTCGATGCTGAACTTCTGAGGTACTGTGAAAATGACCTTTAAATTCAGGCCTACAGCCGCCATCGCAAGACCAATTCCTGTATTGCCTGCGGTAGCTTCAATTACTGTTCCGCCTGGCTTAACGTCTCCTCTTGCCAAGGCCTGCTCCAATAAAAACTTGCCAATCCGATCCTTCACACTTCCTCCGGGATTCATGAATTCCAGTTTGGCAAATAGACGGATTCCTTCCGGTAATGGATAACGGGTTAATTCAAGCAGAGGCGTATTACCTATAAGTTCCTGTACATGTTGATAAATGGGCAAATTAACCAATCTCCTTTTGTGCGTTCATTAACCATACATATTTGTTTAATCGGGAAAAGTGCGTGATAAAACCATATTTCGATAAAATGGTTTGTAATACATCCATTGTCGTATAGTATTCGGTCCGTAGATCTGTCAGCAGTTCGGTATAGCCTAGAGAAGCTACCTCATCCTCGATCTGATGACGACTCTCCTGATCTTGAAAGACGGTATCCGCAAACACGATTTTTCCATTGGGGCTTAGCAGCTTGGCATATATTGAAATCGCCTGTTCTTTCTCCGCATCCGTTAAATGATGGAAAGCATAAGTGCTCACGATGGCATCGATTGGCTCAGGTAGAGGAGGGAATTCCAGAAAGTCTCCTTCAAACAATTCGAAATTCAGATTCCGCTTCTGCACCTGATGGATCATTCCTTGTGAGGGTTCAACCCCGTATACTTTATGACCTGCGGCTATCAACTTTTCTGTGAGATTTCCCGTTCCTACGCCAAATTCCAAAATTGTTCCGCTCACCTCTGAGACCACTGTATGAAGGATTTCTTCATAATGCTCAAATACTTCCTGATATTGTTGGTCATGTCCCATCACGGTTTGATCATAATCATTTGACCATTGGTCAAATAAAGCCACAAACTCTCTACCCATTACCTTAATATCCTCCTTGGATTGCCAAGAATAAAAGCAACTATATCAATGGGGATTATATACTATAAAAGTGTAATTTAAAAGAAAAATATGGAATTTTATGGCTTTAAATCATCAACTCTGTACCTCTTTACTTGACTGATTCCCATGAATTTCTTGAGTTGTTTCTTCACCTGAAAGCCATGGATATGGATCGATGAAAGGAAGAGGAACGAAGAGTTTGTTTAGACTGGCTGGCTATGTGCCTAGAGATTGGACGTGGGTTTTTACTTCTAGTATGATAAGAGGGAATACATACAATGGTTTACAAAGGAGGGTATGAACTATGGATTGCTTATTTTGCAAAATTGTAGAGGGCAGCATTCCCTCCAATAAAGTATTGGAGAATGACCATGTTATCGTGTTTCATGACATCCAGCCCGCAGCACCGACACATGTGCTCGTCATTCCGAAGAAACATATTGCTTCCATGAATGAAGTGACTGCAGAAGATCTGCCTTTGATCGGCGAGATTCATCTGGCTGCTCAAGAGGCGGCCAAGCGTCTTGGCGTGGAGGAAACAGGATATCGCTTAATCAACAATTGTGGTAAGGATGGAGAACAAACCGTTCATCATCTGCATTATCATTTGCTGGGTGGTACAAGACTTGGCGCGTTGACAAGTTTGTCTGATTCTCACAAATAAACATGCAAACGTGTGCTAATATTGAGTCATTATGCATATGCATTTAATCCATGAATATGTGAACATGGCTCATATAAATAAGTGATCATTACATTGAGGTTGACACCTTTATTACCTTTCGCCTATAATGAAAGATGATGAACCGTGTTATTGCTCTTGGACGGTCTGGTCGGAGGGAGGGAAAACTGGTGTCTGAAACTAAAGTTCGCAAAAACGAGACTATTGATGCTGCACTTCGTCGTTTTAAACGCTCCATCGCTAAAGATGGCGTATTGGCTGAGGTGAAGAAACGTAAGCATTATGAGAAGCCAAGCGTAAAGCGCAAGAAAAAGTCCGAGGCTGCTCGTAAGAGAAAGTTTTAGGAGGATTTTAACTACATGAATCTTAGCGAACGATTGAACGAAGATATGAAGCAAGCGATGAAGAGTAAGGACAAGTTCAGACTCTCCAACATTCGGTTGATTCGTTCGACGATCAAGAATCTTGAAATAGATTTGAAAAGAGATTTGGATGACAACGAAGTGCTTGATATCCTGAGTCGTGAAATCAAACAGCGCAAAGATGCCCTCCAAGAATTTGACAAAGCGGGCCGTGAAGACCTCGCGGCAAATGCAAAAGCGGAAATTGAAGTACTCATCCAGTACCTTCCCGCACAGCTTTCCGAAGAAGAAATTAAAGTTATTGTACAGCAGACCATCCAGGAAACCGGTGCTTCTTCGAAAGCCGAGATGGGGAAAGTCATGGCGGCCCTTATGCCGAAAGTTAAAGGCAAAGCGGACGGCAAACTGGTAAATCAAGCAGTTCAACAATTTCTGCAATAAAGCAAATCAATAAACACCTCCTGACTTGTCAGGGGGTGTTTTTTCCATATACAAGACCACTTGATGTTCTTGTGATCGTTGATATTTTCTTTTTAATGGTTAATATGTATTATTATGGATTTATATTCTTGCAATTGAGCCTGTTTTCAAATATAATTTTAAGATTTTGAAACGAAATGTTGCATTGCACGTAATAAATACCATAAGCTGGACAGTATAACATTAATGGAAAAGGGGGGACTATTGTGAAGGGAAAGCGCCGGAAGAAGCTTACGGGGCCATTAATGCTCTTAATGCTGCTGACGCTGTTGCTTCCTGTCTGGATTGGATCACCGTCAGCGCATGCAGCTGAGAAGAGTGGCGCCGTATATATTATTCCGGTTGATAAACCAATCGAGCAGGGACTTGGCAAGTTCATGGAACGCGGGTTCAAGGAAGCGGAAAAGATGAACGCTGGCCTGATCGTTCTTGATATCAATACGCCGGGAGGCCGTGTCGACACTGCGGAAGCATTGGGTACCCTGATTAAGGACAGTCCGATTGAGACACTTGCATTTGTCCGTGGAGATGCTGCTTCGGCCGGGAGTTTTCTGGCCCTGAATGCAGATAAGATCGTAATGTCACCAGGCAGTATGATTGGTGCGGCAGCTATGGTGGACAGTACGGGTAAACATGTTGATGATCCGAAGCTTGTTGCATTCTGGAAGAGCAAAATGCAGGGAGCGGCTGAAATCAGTGGCCGTGATAGCAAGATTGCAGCTGGAATGACGGATGTTAACATGGTCGTGGAGATGCCGGAGATCAATAAAACCAAGCAAAAAGGTGAAATTATTGCTCTCTCGGCTGAAGAAGCGCTGAAAGTCGGTTATGCCGACCACATCAGCAACACACCGGAAGAAGCGGCAACTTGGCTCGGTTACAGTCAGGATGATGTGTTTAAGGTAGAACGGACGACAGCAGAGAATATTTCATCTTTTCTTACCAATCCTGTTATCATGACTGTATTATTGTTCCTCGGAATCGCGGGTGTGATCATTGAATTGATTGTTCCTGGTTTTGGAGTTCCTGGTATTGTGGGTATCGTGTGTTTCGTCTTATATTTCTCAGGTAATTACATTGCGGGATTTGCCGGAGCGGAGACATGGGTACTATTTACAGTCGGACTCATCATGATGATTCTGGAGATGTTTATTCCGAGCTTCGGTATTCTGGGGATTTTGGGATCGATTGCGCTTGTGGCCGGTGTTGTAAGGGCTGCTTATGATACCAGTGACGCATTTGTATCTCTGGGTATCGCTTTTGGAGCAGCGCTGGTAGTCATTGCGATCATCTCAATCATCTTTAAGGATCGAGGGATCTGGAATCGGTTCATACTGAGTGACAGTATGTCTGCGGATCGTGGTTATTCATCAGCGACAGAACGCAAAGAGCTGGTGGGTCTGCAAGGAATCAGTCTGACACCGCTTCGTCCTTCTGGAACAGCGATGTTTGAAGGGGAACGAATTGACGTCGTGACCGACGGAGACTTCATTCCCATTGATACACCGATTATTGTGATTAAAGCGGAAGGTACCCGGATTGTGGTTCAGCAAGCATTGCCGGTGTAACTCGCTCTGTTGTCGAAGCGGATCAACGCTTCGGCAATGTACATAACCACGTAGCTGAAGCTGCCAGCGAGGTGGTGCATTCTTTACTTTAGCAGCGGACTTATGATTGTCTTTTCTAATATTTTTATCAAATTTAAATTGCAAATGGAGGAAATTAAACAATGGACACATCTATGATTACGATTTTGCTCATTGCGGTAGTAGGTATTATCGTATTGAGCGTATTTTTCAGCTTTTTCCCGGTTATGCTCTGGGTTTCAGCGATTGCATCCGGCGTACGCGTAAGTATTATTACACTGGTTGCGATGAGACTGAGACGTGTAACGCCTAGCCGTATCGTAAATCCAATGATTAAAGCAACTAAAGCGGGTCTTAAACTTTCAATGAACCAACTGGAGAGTCACTTCCTGGCCGGTGGTAACGTTGACCGCGTTGTAAACGCTCTGATTGCTGCACAACGTGCGAACATTCCACTCGAATTTGAACGTGCTGCTGCCATTGACCTCGCAGGTCGTGACGTATTGCAAGCCGTACAAATGAGCGTTAACCCACGTGTTATCGAAACACCGATTGTCTCTGCGGTAGCCAAAGATGGTATCGAAGTTAAAGTTAGAGCACGGGTTACGGTTCGTGCCAATATTGACCGTCTCGTCGGTGGTGCTGGTGAAGAAACGATCATCGCCCGTGTCGGCGAAGGTATCGTAAGTACGAACGGTTCCTCCAATTCTCACAAAGACGTCCTGGAAAATCCGGATCTGATCTCCCGTACCGTATTGTCCAAAGGTCTGGATGCAGGTACTGCTTTTGAAATCCTGTCCATTGATATTGCGGACGTTGATGTAGGTAAAAACATTGGTGCATTCTTGCAAACAGAGCAAGCAGAAGCTGACAAACGAATCGCTCAGGCCAAAGCGGAAGAGCGTCGTGCAATGGCCGTAGCCCAAGAGCAAGAGATGAAAGCACGCGTAGTGGAAATGAGAGCGCGCGTTGTTGAATCCGAATCCCAAGTACCTTTGGCGATGTCCGAAGCACTGCGTAGTGGTAAAATCGGTGTCATGGATTACATGAACCTGAAGAATATTGAAGCGGATACTCAAATGCGTAACACATTGGGAAAACCTGGTGAAGGTTCGAATTCCAACGATCAGGGTGATTCCAAAAACGGAAGATAGGCGGTGAGTGCATATGGGCCTATTTGAATGGATTTTTGATAATCTGTATATTGTGGCCGTCATCGGTTTTGCGCTCTTCTCCTTCTTGGGGAAAGCTGCCAAATCGGCTGATCCGAACAAAAAGCGTCCTGCTAACGGGATGCCTACGTTTGGAGGCAGTGGTGATTCAGGTCGGGATGAACGCTCAAGAGATAACTCATCTCCGCAGCAGTCTTCCGGACCTGTAGATCCCCGCTATGATGAACAGTATGACGATCGGTATGATGACGAGCAATATGAGAATCAGTATGATCAGCCGTATTCGGAGCCTGCTGCATCTTCTCGCCCTGCAAGTGACTACAGAAGTGAGGGCACGATGAGTGCCATGGAAAATTCACTTGAGGAACAGATGAGAGGCATGGAACAGCAGCAGCGCTTGATTGAAGAACGCTTGAATCGTATCTCTTCTGCGAATCGGCCAGTTGTGTCTGATTCCAGCTGGGATGAGACCAGCACCGATGAATCGGGAGCGTCTCCGCTTCGTCCTGCTGATATTCGTACAGGTGTACTATGGGCAGAAGTACTCGGTTCTCCTCGTTCCAAACAGCCGTTTGGCACAAGAGGGAAACTGTAAACAAGTCATACTATTGGACGGAAATAGAGCCGTCTCTGGTGAGCATAAAGCCGCCGGAGACGGCTTTTTCTGTGTTCTATCCTTTTTTCTCAATATTCGTACCTAACACGCCCCGGAATTTTCATAAATTCATGAATCTGCGCATAAGTTGAACTGTAGAGGAAGGGGGAAGACCTTCGAATGACCCGGATCAGCCGCAAGCTGCGCAGATGGACCAGTGAAGTGTTGGATCTGCCGCAGGATGTGCTTTATGATATGCCACGGTTAACCCTGATTGGCAGTAAGCAACTGTATATAGAGAATCATCGCGGTGTCATCCATTTCACGCCGGATCGCATCGTGCTGGCTCTTTCCCAAGGCCAGTTGGAGATCAAAGGGACTGCTTTGGTGATACGCAACATTTTGCCGGATGAAGTAGCTGTTGAAGGAACAATTCTGGATATTCATATGAATGGAGTGGAGGGGAACGGATGAAGCAGCCCAGTCTGTACAAACTGCGGGGAGCAGTCCGAATCACGGTCACTGGGGGAGACATTGAAGCATTGATCAACACGGTGGCAGAGCAGGGACTGGAAGTGTGGAACCTGCGTGCTCACGATGGACGCGTGGCAGAGATGAACATTCTGCTGCCGCATTTTTTCAGGCTGCGTCCGCTGCTGAAACGGACAGGCTGCAGGGTGAAAGTGACCCATCGCAGCGGTTTCCCTTTTTTTGCGGCCCGACTATTGCGAAGGAAGTTTTTTCTCGGGGGAATGTTGTTTTTTGTGGCAGCTCTATTTGCGTTGTCGTCTATGGTGTGGAATGTGGAGGTCAAGGGTAACGTTACCATTCCTACGGACGAGGTGCTCGCAGCAGCGAAGAAGGAGGGGGTATACCCTTTCCAGTGGGGGTTCCGCTTGCAAAGCCAAGACAAGCTCTCCAGACAGCTCGCACTCGCCCTGCCGGATGTAACCTGGATTGGCGTGAGCAAAGAGGGGACAACCATTACCATTCAGGTCGTGGAATCGGCGCAACCGAAGCGCGAGCCATTACTAAATCCCAGACATTTGATCAGCAAAGCAGATGCTGTTGTCACTCAAATCTATGCAGAGCAGGGACGTCCTGTTGTTCAGAAGGACATGCGTGTCAAAAAGGGTCAGGTATTGATCTCGGGTATTCTTGGGGATGAGGAGAACACCAAGACCATCGTTGCTAAAGGGGAAGTTCGTGGTCTGGTATGGCGTGAGTATGAGGTAGAAGTCCCGCTTGTTCAAAAACATAACACGATGACAGGTGAGAGCAAAGAACGCTTTTACATGGTGCTGGGGAAATGGGCGATCCAACTGTGGGGATATGGAAGTACACCGTTCAGTTCTTTTGATACCGAGAGTAATCATAAACCACTGACTTGGCGATCCTTTACACTCCCCATGGGTTGGCTGACAGAGAAGGATCTGGAAACCCGCGAACATGAGCAACAACAGACGATAGAATGGGCCAGAACAAAAGGATTGGAAGGAGCAAGGAACGATATTATCGCCAAAAACGGCAAAGGAACGAAAATTATAAGTGAAAAAATTTTGCATGAGAAGAAAGAGAATGGTAAAGTTTATATGAAAGTCTTATTTGAGGTAGAAGAAAGCATTGCGGAGGAACTTCCGCTAGTCCATAGTCAAGGAGAATGAGGATATTTGTCAGAGCAAACACGCAGCATACAAATCTCCCTCCAGAGTGCGGGAGAGGGCCAATCTCTTTTTGGACCCCAAGATACTTTTCTTAAACTGATTGAATCCGAGATTCCCGCCCAGATTGCATCCCGTGAAGCGGAGATTGTGATTTTCGGCAATGCACAACAGGTGGAATCGCTTGAACAATTATTTGATGTGTTACTGCAATTGATACGCAACGGATACGTGTTAACCGAAAGAGATGTGAAGTATGCGATTGAACTTGCCAAGGATATGCGGGCGGACCAGCTACTGGATCTGTTCAAGGGCGAGATTACGACGACATACCGAGGTAAACCAATCCGTGTTAAAACCATTGGACAGAAGCACTATGTAACTACAATTAAAAAACGTGATATTGTATTTGGCATTGGTCCTGCCGGTACGGGTAAAACCTACCTTGCTGTTGTACTGGCTGTTGCCGCAATTAAAGAAGGTAGCGTCAAACGCATCGTACTCACACGGCCTGCTGTTGAAGCAGGAGAGAGTCTTGGGTTTTTGCCAGGTGATCTTCAGGAGAAGGTAGACCCGTATCTGCGACCGCTGTACGATGCCCTGTATGACGTTATGGGACAGGAACAGACCGCGAAGGCACTGGAGCGTGGGTTAATCGAAATCGCGCCACTCGCCTACATGCGGGGGCGTACACTGGATGACTCCTTCATCATTCTTGATGAAGCACAGAACACAACACCGGAACAGATGAAGATGTTCCTGACCCGTCTTGGTTTTGGCTCCAAAATGGTCATCACCGGAGACGTGACACAGATTGATTTACCGCGTGGTAAGAAATCCGGGCTTGTGGAAGCGAATACGATCTTGAACGAAGTTAACGAGATTGGATTTGTCTATTTTGCCGAGCAAGATGTTGTGCGGCATTCCCTCGTCCAGAAAATTATCGTGGCTTACAACCACGCCGCAGAAAATCAAGCATAGAAAGGGATTGTCTAAAGTGACCTCGAAGGAACCGTCAAAAGGCAAATCTTTTCAGAATAAGGCTACAGGATGGAAGTATAGCGTGTGGGCACGCTATCTTCTGTTTTTGTTTCTGGTGATTCTTTTCTACGTGAGTCTGGCTTCCAAGCTGCTCCCCGAGCGGTATGATATTCAGGAAGGTACACGAAGTGAAGTGGATATTGCTGCGCCCATGCAGATTCCGAATAACAAGGCCACACTCAAAGCACAGGAAGAAGCGGCTGAACGCGTACAGCCGATATTTCAGATCGTGCAGATGCGGAACGAAAATTTGATGACAACCCTGCTTGATCGTGTAGATCGATTGAACCAGGATGATCAGATTTCAAGTCAGGATAAAATTGATATTTATCGGGATGAAATTCCGCAACGCCAGAAGGATTTTGTGACCAACTATATCAATAATAATCGGAAAGCCGGTACATACTCCGAGACGCTGTTGGAAGAGATCAGAAATGTGGTACAGGAGCAGAGCTACCGTATTCCGGAAGAGACCTACATTAAAATCTCACGTCTGACATCGGATGATATCCAGGAGATGAAACCAGTTGCGAGGGACATTGTTGCCCGGTTAATGACGGATCAGATCAGCGATGCAACCACCGCGCGTGCCAAAGTAGCCGAGATGGTGAGTGTCAGCTCTCTTAGTAAGCGCACGCAACGTGAGGTGGTGCAGGAGCTTGCTCGTCTCGTGGTGACCTCTAACCGTTTCTACGACGAAGAGGGAACCAAGGAAGCGAAAGTACAGGCGCGTGAGAACACGCAAACGGTCTTTATCAAGCAAGGGGATACATTAGTTGCCAAAGGTGAGATGATTACCCCGGAAATGTATGCTCTCCTGGATGAGAATGACTTGCTGAAAAATGAAGTGAACTACTGGCCACAGCTTGGACTTCTTATGTTTTCCTGCCTGTTGTCGGCAGCAATTCTGATGTATATTCAGCAATGCAGCGGAACGCATTTCAAATATAATAATGCGCAGCTGTTGATGCTTGTTCTCATTTTTATTATTACGATTGTAGTTATGCATGTGACGGCGATTATCCAGACCAATGAGAGGTCTTATGTCGGCTTCCTTGCACCAGTTGCGGTAGGGGCGATGTTAATTGCGCTGCTGCTGGATACGTCGCTTGCCTTTGTATGTTCGATATTGATCGGCATGTTGTCCAGCATCATTTTGAACACGCATCAGGGTCAGCTTTTTGACTTCGAACTAGGGTTCTTCGCCGTGGTAGTTTCGTTTGTTGCGATCTTTGCAACACATAAGGCTAGCCAGCGATCAACGATCCTGAAAGGGGCCATTATGGTCTGCTTGTTCGGGTCCATAGCCGTCTTTACTCTGGCTTTGATTGACTCGGGAGATTGGAACCGAACCACGACACTGTATGGCGTTGGATTTGCATTTGCTGGTGGCGTATTGACGGCCATACTGGTCATCGGGCTGATGCCATTTTTCGAAACATCATTTGGTATCTTGTCAGCGCTCAAACTGGTGGAACTGTCCAATCCGAACCATCCGCTTCTGCGCAAGTTGCTGACAGAGACACCGGGTACCTATCATCACAGCGTTATGGTAGGTAATTTGTCCGAAGCTGCGGCAGAAGCCATTGGAGCAAACGGATTGCTCTGTCGAGTGGGATCGTATTATCATGATATTGGCAAGACAAAACGACCCATCTATTTTATTGAGAATCAGAACAATATGGAGAATCCGCATGATTCGATCGATCCGAAACTTAGCAAATCTATTATTGTTGCCCATGCGCGCGATGGGGTGGAAATGCAAAAGGATTACAAGCTGCCAAGACCTATTCGGGATATTGCGGAACAGCATCATGGAACAACATTTCTCCACTATTTCTACCACAAAGCACTGCGCCAGGCGGAAGAAGCAGGCGTTGAGCCTGATTTCACCGAAGAAGATTTCCGTTATCCTGGGCCGAAGGCTCAGTCGAAGGAATCTGCTATTGTTGGCATTGCCGATAGTGTGGAGGCTGCTGTGAGATCTTTGCGCAAACCGACAGTGGAGCAAGTGGAGTCCATGATTGAGAAGATTATTAAAGGACGATTGGATGATCATCAATTCAATGATTGTGACCTTACGATGCGTGAACTGGACATCGTCGCCAGAACATTGAAGGAAACGGTGATGGGTATCTTCCACTCCCGGATAGAATATCCGGAGGAGATCAAGAAACCGAAGCCGACTTCACCCGAAGCAGGCTAATTTAATAATAAGAGCAGACAGGAGTTATGAAAGAATGAGTCTTAATCTGGCATGGAATAATGAACAACAGGATAAAGAAATTACAGAACCGATGATTGCAATGCTGGAGCAGTTGCTGAATCTTGCCGGAGAAGCGGAAGGTGTAGCAGACGGAGAAGTGGCTCTGACTTTTGTGAATGATGAGCAGATCCATGAGTTGAACCGGGATTATCGCGGTATTGACCGTCCTACGGATGTATTGTCTTTTGCAATGAACGAGACGGTGGATGAAGAACTCGATATTATCTATGAGCTGGACGAAGATGAAGAAATGGAAGAAATGCCGGATGTTCTCGGAGACATCATCATTTCCGTTCCACGGACCATCCTGCAAAGTGAGGAGTATGGACACTCCTTTGAACGAGAGCTTGGTTTTCTGTTTGTCCATGGCTTCTTGCACCTGCTCGGATATGACCATCAGGATGAAGCTAGTGAGGCTGAAATGATGGGCAAACAAGAAGCGGTATTGGCCCAGGCCGGGTTGACACGATAATGAAAAGACGCTCCTGGGGTCTGGTATTCCGCAATGCTGCGGAAGGAATCGCATATGGGTTGCGGACTCAGCGTAATGTGAGAGTTCACACGGGAGTGGCTGTTTTGATGTGTGTAGCCGGCTTTTTTTTCAGAATCTCAAGAATAGATTGGATGTTTGTGCTGACCGCTGTCTTTTTGGTCCTGGTGACTGAATTGATGAACACGGCTGTAGAGGCTGCAGTTGATCTGGCACATCCCCATATCCATCCGCTGGCAAAAGCGGCGAAGGATACCGCGGCCGGGGCAGTTCTGCTGGCTGCGGTATTCGCCGTCATCATCGGTTGCATGGTCTTCATTAAGCCGGTGATGAACTGGCTCGGTTTGTACTGATTTTTTTTACTTTGTTTTGATTCATTTTGATTTGGTTTTAATACTACACACTAATTGTAAAGTTGGATCTTTTTTAAGTTGAACTTTCTAATTTACACGATAACGTAGAGGCCAGAAATAACTTGTAGAAGCGTAGCGTTCGCCTTTATCCCCGGATTTTCACTTTGAAAAAAGTGAATCAAAAAATCTGGGGATAACAGCGATCAAAAAGTTATTCTGGACGCGGAGTGGCCAGTGTAAATGATCTTTAGTTGAACTTAACTTACAGAGCGCAGCTTTATATCACCCTAAGGGAGAGAATATTGATGGATAACGGTTTGTTAATGCAAGAGGCAATTAAGGCACGTACGAAGGCGTATACGCCTTACTCCCATTTTGGTGTAGGTGCAGCTTTGCTTGACAGTGAAGGGCATGTGCATCATGGTTGTAATATTGAGAATGCTGCGTATACCCCAGGTAACTGTGCTGAGCGTACAGCGATGTTCAGTGCCATTGCAGGTGGACAGCAGCCTCGCAGCTTCAAAGCGATTGCCATTGTGGGAGACACGGATGGTCCGATTGCTCCATGTGGCGTATGTCGTCAGGTTATGTACGAACTGTGTGAACCCGATATGAAAGTCATCTTGGGGAACATGAAAGGTGATCTGCAAGAGACCACTGTTGCTGAATTGTTACCTTGGGCTTTTGGGCCTTCTGATCTGAATTCTGCCAAAAAATAAACCAATATTCCAGGCCTAGGCGCCTGAGGAGGAACATATGAAAAAACAAGCATTCAAATCCGGTTTTGTAGCCATTATTGGACGTCCAAACGTAGGTAAATCCACACTGATGAACCAGGTGATCGGACAGAAAATTGCGATTATGTCGGACAAGCCGCAAACGACACGTAATAAAATTCATGGTGTGTATACCTCCGAACATCAGCAAATCGTTTTCCTGGACACACCGGGGATTCACAAACGTCAATCCAAACTTGGCGATTACATGAACCAGACTGCCCTGAACACACTTGGAGAAGTAGAAGCAGCCCTGTTCCTGATTGACGCTTCGGAAGGAATGGGTGGCGGTGACCGTTACATTGCGGAACAGTTAAAAAATATTCGTACGCCTGTCATTCTCGTCATGAATAAAATCGACAAAATTGAACCGGAAGCTCTATTGCCACTCATCGAAGAGTATCGCAAGTTGCACGATTTCGCTGAAATCGTACCTGTATCTGCCATGCTGGGTAGCAATGTTAGCACACTATTGGAACAGCTCGGCAAGTATTTGCCTGAAGGTCCTCAGTACTATCCAGATGACCAGGTTACTGACCATCCGGAGCAGTTTGTATGTGCGGAGTTGATCCGTGAGAAAATTCTACAGATGACTCGTGAAGAGGTACCTCATTCCATTGCTGTAACTATTGAGGATATGAAAGTACAGGATAATGGTGTCGTTTATATCTCAGCCGTCATTTTTGTGGAACGGGATTCGCAAAAAGGGATCATTATCGGTAAGCAAGGTGCGCTTCTGAAAGAAGTGGGCAAACGTGCTCGACATGACATTCAGAACCTGCTTGGTTCCAAAATTTTCATGGATCTGTGGGTTAAAGTGAAAAAAGACTGGAGAAATCAGGATCGCGTTCTGCGTGACCTTGGCTTTGGCCGCGAATGATCGTCGGAATTGTATCCAGTAATTGCAACACATAGTTTACCTTGCAAGACTCCATCCTATTTGGTAGATGCAGACGTCATTTCCGAAGAGAGGATGAAATTCCGATGCGAGATTTTTCGTGGAAGGTTTTTGCGATGACGGGGGACGTGGAGTCCTATTTGTTATATACCGAGGCGTGTAACTCGTTAGGACAGGAGTCGGAACCTGCAAGGGAAGTGATTGAAGATGAAGAAGCCGATGTATAACTGGCTGATTCGGGAATGGTTAGGTGACGAGGCATGCTATACAGGGTGGAAGGGATTGTCATCCGCAGCATGGACTACGGCGAAGGGAACAAAATCATTACGCTTTGCACCGAAAGCGGCGGGAAAGTAGGGGTACTCGTCCGCGGTGCCAAAAAGCCCAAGAGCCGACATGCTGCACTGGTGCAGCCGTTTACGTATGGTCAATATGTATATTTTCGCAATACAGGTCTAGGCACACTGAATGCTGGAGAAATTGTTGAATCCTATCATGAGTTGCGTGAAGATCTGGTCAAGGCCTCTTATGCCTCTTATGCGTGTGAACTATTGGATCGCGTGCTTCAGGATGAAGAGACAGGTACTTTTTGGTTCAAACAGTTAAAGGCGTGTTTGCAGGCGTTGAAGGAAGAGAAAGATCCGGTTGTTATTACAAGTCTGTACGAAATGAAAATATTACAGGCATCCGGTTATGGTCCGCAGTTTGATGAGTGTATCTCCTGTAACCAGGAGCGACCGGATGAGCAGTTGTTTATTAGTCCCAGACTTGGCGGCGTTCTGTGTCGTGCATGCAACCATTTCGATCCTCCGGCGATGTCAGTCAGTCCAAAGGCTCTGAAGTTGTTACGTTTGTTCGCGCAGTTGGATCTGCAGCGCTTGGGAAATATATCAGTGAGTGAATCTACCCGTGATGAGATCAAAAAACTGATGCGTGCCTTCATGGATCATCAGCTTGGTCTAAATCTTAAATCCCGTTCTTTCCTCGATCAGATGGAGAAGTACGGGATTTGAGGCGTTTTGCTGGAAGTGAAACTATATCTTGACTTCATACTAGATTTTATATATTATGAAATATAATTTCTCTTTATGAGACATGCATTGAACGAGAAAGTAAAAGACTGGATTTATTGCATTTGTGGGGGCAAGTTGTTGTATTACACTTGTGAATCATGAATGAGCGAGCTGGGGATGGTGGAAGCCGGGCTAAATCGGTCTTTGAAACGGCACTCGGGAGCATGAAAGGACACGGAAAAGTGGGCTGGAACGAACAGAATTATCTGTTTGATCCAAGCCAAGTAGGGTGGAACCGCGGGAATAGCTCTCGTCCCTACGTCTGTACAACAGGCGTAGGACGGGGGCTATTTATTGTTGTCTGCACCGTTCTAAGCTTGCTAACAAACCATTGAAAAGGAGCATGATTATGAATTTTCAGCAGATGATTTTAACGCTGCAACAATTCTGGGCCGAGCATAACTGTATTATTGTCCAGCCATACGATACGGAAAAAGGGGCAGGTACGATGAACCCGATGACCTTTTTACGTTCACTTGGACCTGAACCTTGGAAAGTGGCCTATGTGGAGCCTTCCCGTCGTCCTTCGGACGGACGTTATGGTGAGAACCCTAACCGGCTGTATCAGCATCATCAGTTCCAGGTGATCATCAAGCCTTCTCCGGACAATATTCAGGAAATTTACCTGGAAAGTCTGAAGCGTCTGGGCATTGATCCGCTCAAACATGATATTCGGTTTGTTGAAGATAACTGGGAGAATCCTTCCCTTGGTTGTGCAGGTTTAGGTTGGGAAGTATGGTTGGACGGAATGGAAATTACGCAATTCACGTATTTCCAACAGGTTGGTGGAATCGAGACGAATCCGGTAGCTGTTGAAATTACGTATGGTATGGAGCGTTTGGCTTCTTACATTCAGGATAAAGAGAATGTGTTTGATCTGGAATGGGTGGAAGGTATCACGTATGGTGATGTATTCCGTCAGCCAGAATTCGAACACTCCAAATATACGTTTGAAGTATCTGATGTCAAAATGCTGTTTACCCTCTTCAACATGCATGAAGAAGAAGCAAACAAAGCCATGGCGCAGCATCTGGTATTCCCGGCATATGACTATGTGCTGAAATGTTCCCACACGTTCAACCTGTTGGATGCACGTGGAGCCATCAGTGTAACGGAACGTACGGGTTACATCACACGTGTGCGTAATCTGGCTCGCCAAGTCGCTGCAACATATATGGAAGAGCGTGAGAAGCTAGGCTTCCCGCTGATCAAGAAAGGGGGAGCCGAGCATGTCTAAGGATCTGTTGTTTGAAATTGGGCTGGAAGAAGTACCTGCACGCTTCATGCGCGCAGCAATCGCACAGCTGCAAGAACGTGTCGTGAAATGGCTTGATGCATCCCGCATTGCTTATGGTGAAGTGAATGCATATGCCACACCACGCAGACTGGCTGTTTTGATTCAGAATGTGGCTGAAAAGCAGGAAGATATAGAGGAAGAAGTGAAAGGTCCTTCACGCAAAATTGCACTGGACGACAGTGGCAATTGGAGCAAAGCTGCACTGGGATTCGCCCGTAGTCAAGGCGTTGAGCCAGACCAGTTCACGTTTAAGGAATTAAACGGTGTCGAATATATCTATGCTACGAAGAGCAGCAAAGGTGTGGAAACAGCTTCTGTGATTGGCGAAGGGCTGCTTTCTGTATTGCATGCCATGACGTTCCCGAAATTCATGCGTTGGGCTTCCTATGATTTCAAATTTGTACGTCCAATCCGCTGGATTGTGGCTATGCTCGGCAGTGAGGTTATCGACCTGGAAGTAACAGGCGTCAAGTCTGGTAATATAACTCGCGGACATCGCTTCCTCGGCAAGGAGGCCGTGATTTCCAATCCGTCTTCATACGTGGAAGTTCTGCGTTCGGAACATGTTATTGCAGATGTTCAGGAACGTGAACAGATGATTGTATCCCAAATTCAGGCACTGGCTGCTGAGAAAAAATGGGATATTGCGATTAAGGAAGACTTGCTGGAGGAAGTCCTGTTCCTGGTGGAAACACCTACCGTATTGTTCGGGACATTTGACTCCTCATTCTTGAATATTCCACAAGAAGTATTGATTACTTCCATGCGTGAGCATCAGCGTTATTTCCCTGTACTGGACAGTGAAGGACAATTGTTGCCATTCTTCGTGACGGTACGTAACGGTGGAAGTGATTCACTGGATGTTATTGCCAGAGGGAATGAAAAAGTTCTGCGTGCACGTCTGTCTGATGCCAAGTTCTTCTATGAGGAAGATCAGAAGCTACAGATTAAGGATGCATTGTCGAAGCTGGAAAGTATCGTCTTCCAGGAAGAATTGGGTACGGTTGGAGATAAAGTGCGTCGTATTCGCAAGATTGCCGATGGACTTGCTGCCAAACTGCAAGTATCCGGTGATGTTGCTGAATCCGTTAGCCGTTCAGCAGATATCTGCAAATTCGATCTGGTGACACTGATGGTAGGAGAATTCCCGGAACTGCAAGGTGTGATGGGTGAGGATTACGCTCGTAAAGCTGGCGAAAAAGAAGATGTGTCCAAAGCGGTATTTGAACACTATCAGCCACGTTTCGCCGGAGATCAATCCCCTGCTTCTCTTGTCGGTGCTATTGTGAGTGCTGCGGATAAAATGGATACAATCGTGGGTTGCTTCTCCATCAATATCATTCCAACGGGTTCTCAAGATCCGTATGCGCTGCGCCGTCAGGCTGCAGGTATTGTACAGATTTTGCTGGATCACAAGCTCCCGCTGACATTGTCAGATGTGTTCGGAGTGGCACTTCAAGTGCATGCCCAGATGAACCTGTTGAAACGTGCAGATGAAGAAGTTCGTAAAGATCTGCAAGACTTCTTCGGACTTCGTGTGAAAAAATTGTTGTCCGAAACCGTCCGTTACGACGTCGTGGATGCCGTGATTTCTTCTGGATTCGATGATATCAGCGCTGTGGTTCCAAAAGGTGAAGCGTTGATGGCAGCTGTTCTGACAGGAGACGCATTCAAAACAACGGTTGAATCGTTCAACCGTGTGGGTAATCTGGCTGCCAAAGCATCCAATGCTTCCGTACATCCGGAACTGTTCACAGAAGATGGAGAGCGTCAGTTACACGAGGCATGGAGCAGAACGAATGCAGAGTACCGTCAGGCGTTGACTCAGCACGATGCTGCTGAAGCGCTGGCTATTGCATCCGCTTGGAAGGATGGTATTACCTCATTCTTCGATTCGGTTATGGTTATGGCTGAAGATGATGCTGTTCGTGCGAACCGACTTGCACTGCTCGCGGCTATTGATCGTGACTTGAAAGGATTTGCTGATTTTTCCAAGTTGGTTTGGTAATTGGGCGTATTTCATGAGTCCTTTTCCACAGTCTTGGAGCAATGCTAAAATTCAGTATTAAAGAAGGATATATGAGGGTATAAATATACGGAACGGGTTGTGAAATGTATTTTTGACAACCGCTCCGTATTTTAGCCTTTGATTTCCCTCGTTCCGGCAGAAGGATTTTGCCTGGCCGGGGTCGTATATTACAATATGCAGCTATTTTATGAAACCGGGTGGTCTGGGTTTGAGTGAGTTAAATATACGCCACATTGTTGTGGATGGTGATGCTTGTCCGGTCAAAACCGAGATTGCGCAAACCGCTCGCCTTTTCAACGTCCCTGTACTGTTAGTCTCTTCATTTGATCATTTGCTTCAAGGAGGAGAAGGGGTGCGAACCGTGCAAGTGGATCGTAGTGATCAGAGCGCAGACCTGTATATTGCTAATCATATTAAGCCATACGATGTGGTTATCACTCAGGACTATGGACTTGCGGCACTTGCGCTTGGCAAACGTTGTTATGTTTTATCCTTTCGTGGTCGTGAGTTTAACGATCGTGACATTGATTTCATGTTGGATTCTCGTCATACTGCGGCCAAAGCACGAAAAAGAGGCCATTACGGGAAAGGCCCAAAGCCTTTCACAGAGCAGGATCGAGAAATTTTTCAACATAAACTGACAAAACTTTTAAAAGATTTGCAGGAGAATGTGTAAGTTTATCGAATTATATTTACGTGTTGAAGAGATGAAGGTGGCCAGAGATGAGTACCGGACAAGGCGGTATACCCGAAAGTATTATTGAATCGGTGTTACAGCAGAATGATATTGTCGATACGGTGAGCCGATTTGTGCATCTGACCAAACAGGGGAAGTATATGAAAGGCCTCTGTCCTTTTCATTCCGAGAAGACGCCTTCGTTCACCGTTACACCTGAGAAACAGATTTTCTACTGCTACGGTTGCGGCACGGGTGGAAATGCCATCAAATTCAGGATGGAAATCGAAGGGTTATCCTTTCCCGAGGCTGTCAAGACGATGGCGGAAGAAAGTCACATCTCTATGGGCGACTGGCAAGGGCGTGAATCTGCTCATGTGAATCCGGAGACAGAACGTCTGTTGGAGGCTTATGAGCTTACCGCGAAGCTGTATCATTTTTTGTTGAAAAATACAGAGCACGGCAAGTCAGCCATGGAGTATTTACGCTCACGAGGTTTTGGCGACAAGTTGATCGACCAGTTCCAGATTGGGTTCGCACCAAATCGTTGGGACACCCTGGTACAATTTCTCGAAAAACGTAACTATCCGCTTGAAGAGATGGAAAAGGGTGGACTACTGTCACCGCGAAATGAAGGTCAGGGATATGTGGATCGATTCCGAGACCGGATTATGTTCCCGATCAATGGCAGGAGCGGTAAGCCAATTGCATTTGCAGGGCGCATATTGGGAGACGGGCAACCGAAGTATCTAAATTCACCGGAAACCCGGTTATTTAACAAAAGCCGTGTTCTCTATAATCTGCATCATGCCAAAAATGCAATTCGCAAACAACGGCAAGCCATTTTGTTCGAGGGATACGGTGATGTCATCTCCGCATGGGATCAGGATATCCAGAACGGTGTAGCGGCAATGGGTACTGCGTTAACCGAGAATCAGGCACTGATGCTCAAAGGGATGTGTGACGAGGTCATCATATGTTATGACGGCGACCGAGCAGGACAGGCTGCTGCACTCAAAAACTTTCCCATTCTTGAGGAAGCCGGATTGCAGGTCAAAGTGGCTCTCATACCTGAGGGACTCGACCCGGATGATTTTATCCGGAAGCATGGTGGTGAGCGGTTCCGAAACCAGATTGTGGACGGCGCCGTGACAACTACAAAATTTAAACTTATAAACCTAAAAAAAAGCCATATACTGCTAGAGGGTGGCGGACAAATCGCCTATTCGAAAGAAGCAGTAAAACTGATTGCCCCCTTACCTTCTCCAACAGAGCGGGAAGTGTATCTTCGTGAACTGGCTGCAGAAGTGGACGTATCCTTCGAAACATTGAAGCAGGAGTGTAATGAAGAACGGGAGGCGATGAAAAATAACCTCCAGTTTGGGGATAATAACCCGAAAAGGTGGAATAATGGTAGGCAACAAAATAGGCAGGTGCCTACACCCAATCTGTTGCCGGCTTACCACGCTGCTGAACGCAAACTGATTGCCTGGATGTTGCAGGATGATGAGGCTGCCCAGTACGTGAATGAGCATCTTGGTGAAGCTTTTAACTTGGATGATCATGCAGCTATTGCTGCTTATCTATATGCCTACTATGCGCAAGGCAAACCGTCGGATACAAGCCGTTTTATGTCTTCACTGCATGACGATCGCCTGGAAAAGACGGTTAGTTCAATCTCGATGATGGATGGTCCAGGTGAATGGAGTATTCAAATGCTCGATGATTGCATCAGGGAAGTGCTGAAGCATCCGCGTAAGAAAGAGTACGATTTGAAAAAAGAAGAAATGATTGCTGCAGAGCGGGCAGGTGATTCTGTACGCGCGGCACAGATTGCAATTGAAATGATTGCCCTAGAGAGACAGTGAACGTCTGATTATTGGATGTTTCTAGGGAGGAGGGAGTCGAGTTATGGCGAATGATCAGCATACTGAACTAGAAACAGAATTGACACTGGATCAGGTTAAAGATCAATTGATTGAATCAGGTAAGAAAAGAGCTTCGTTGAATTACAAGGAAATTATAGAGAAACTCTCTCCTTTTGAGCAAGATGCAGAGCAAATGGATGAGTTCTATGAGCAACTGAGTGATCTGGGTATCGATGTAGTGAATGAAAATGATGAAGAGGTTACACTTCGTCCTAGTGAAGATTCCGAGAACAACACCAGAGAGGGAGAGGACGAATTCCACTTTGATGATGATCTGAGCTTGCCGCCAGGTATCAAAATCAATGACCCTGTCCGTATGTATCTCAAGGAAATTGGTCGTGTGCCATTGTTGTCGGCAGATGACGAAGTACAACTGGCCAAACGGATTGAGAACGGGGATGAAGAAGCCAAGCGTCGTCTGGCTGAAGCGAACTTACGGCTCGTTGTCAGTATCGCGAAGCGTTACGTTGGACGTGGAATGTTGTTCCTTGATTTGATTCAGGAAGGTAATATGGGTCTGATCAAAGCGGTTGAGAAGTTCGACCACAAAAAAGGATACAAGTTCAGTACGTATGCCACATGGTGGATTCGCCAAGCGATTACTCGTGCTATTGCTGACCAGGCGCGTACCATTCGTATCCCTGTGCACATGGTAGAGACGATTAATAAGCTGATCCGGGTATCCCGTCAGCTGTTGCAGGAACTTGGGCGTGAACCGACACCAGAAGAAATCGCTGCTGAGATGGATCTGAGTGTGGAGAAAGTTCGTGAAATTACGAAGATTGCACAGGAACCGGTTTCTCTGGAAACACCGATTGGTGAGGAAGATGATTCCCATCTGGGTGACTTCATTGAGGATCAGGAAGCACTTGCTCCGGCGGATGCTGCTGCGTATGAGTTGTTGAAAGAACAGCTCGAAGATGTACTTGATACATTGACTGAGCGTGAAGAGAATGTTCTTCGTCTGCGTTTTGGTCTGGACGATGGACGGACAAGAACGCTGGAGGAAGTCGGCAAGGTATTTGGAGTTACGCGTGAGCGTATTCGTCAGATCGAAGCCAAGGCTCTTCGTAAATTGCGTCACCCGAGTCGTAGTAAACGACTCAAGGATTTCCTCGAATAATCGAACTATGGGAGACTTTCCGCAAGACGCTTTAGCGGCGGCGGGGTCTCCTTTATTTTTAATTTAAACGTCTTGATTTCTTGGTTTTGGAAATTCATCCTTGAAATGTTTGATTGGATTTTATTTTATCGCTTTTCCTTGTTCAATGCAAATCAATAAATTAAATGAATGGTGTAGGTGCTTCATGAAACTTTCGAATCGATTACAGCGAATACATGATCAAATTCCCGATGGCAGCCGCATGGCTGATATCGGTTCAGACCACGCGTTGCTGCCAGTAGCCGCGATCCGCAGTGGGAAAGCCGCAAGTGCAGTAGCCGGGGAAGTCAATCCTGGCCCTTATGATGCTGCATGCAAACAAGTTAGCGATGCTGGCCTGAAAGAGAAAATCACAGTGCGTCGTGGAGACGGGCTTGATGTGATTTCTGCGGGAGAAGTGGAAGTCATCACTATTGCAGGTATGGGTGGTGCTCTGATCGCGTCTATTTTGGACCGAGGTTTATCCAAACTGGAAGGGGTCCAGCTCCTTATTTTGCAACCGAATGTGGGAGAGGATATCCTCAGACGCTGGTTGTTGGAGCATAATTGGGTAGTTGTAGCAGAACAGTTGCTCGAAGAAGACGGTAAGCTCTATGAAATTATCACGGCGATGCCACAATCCGTAAGCCCGATTGCAAATGTTGAGGTGTATCGTGCACGTCCGCTTCAAGGCGGGGTAGAATTGACGGAAGATTTGCTACTGCGGATGGGACCTTATTTGGTGGATCGTCCAACAGATGTATTCTTTGCCAAATGGGAAAGTGAGATCGTCAAACTGCAAGGGGTTGTTAACTCCATCTCCAAATCCGATCAGGATTCTTCCCGGGACAAGGCGGCTGAGGTAGAGCGTCTGATCGCAAACTTGAAGGAGGTTTTGGCATGTTTGCCAAAGGTCAAACTGTAATTCAACTGATGGAGCAGCTCGCTCCGAAACATCTGGCTGTGCCGGACGACCGCATTGGTCTACAGCTGGGCAGTTTGCAAAAAGAAATTAGTCACGTTCTTGTTGCTTTGGATGTGACAGATGAAGTGGTGGACGAAGCAATTCGCATCGGAGCCAATCTGATTATCGCTCATCATGCCATCATTTTCCGACCGGTTAAGTCACTTAGTACGGATACCCCTACGGGTAAATTGTATGAAAAACTGATTAAGCATGATATCGCTGTCTATATCAGTCATACGAACCTGGACGTAGCCGAAGGTGGCATGAATGACTGGATGGCCGAGGCACTCGGCATCGAGAGTAAAGAATCGCTGGAGGATGTACATACAGATCATCTGTACAAACTCGCTGTATTTGTGCCTCGCACGCATCATGAACAGGTTCTTCAAGCCATTCTGGAAGCCGGAGCAGGGAGTATCGGTCAATACAACAAGTGCAGCTTCAACACAGAAGGTACAGGAACATTTGTACCAGGTGAAGGGACACAGCCGTTTATTGGTACCCAGGGGCAGATGGAACGTGTGGAAGAAATGCGGATTGAGACCATTGTGCCTCAAAGCCTGCGGAGTAAGGTTGTTCAGGCGATGCTTAAGGCTCACCCGTATGAAGAAGTGGCCTATGACCTCTATGCAATGGATTTAAAAGGCCGTACGCTCGGTCTGGGACGCTTGGGACCCCTTAGGGAGCCTAAGACATTAGGTGAGCTCGTGGAGGTCGTGAAGACCCAATTTAATGTTCCTCATGTGCGTGTAGTAGGGGATATGAACAAACAGATCAAAAAAGCAGCGGTTCTTGGCGGCTCTGGCAGCCGTTACGCGCTCACGGCTCGCTTCAAAGGCGCGGATGTTATTGTGACCGGGGATATCGATTATCACACGGCTCATGATGCGTTGATGGCAGGCATGTGTATCATCGACCCGGGACATAATTCCGAAAAGATTATGAAACCGAAAACAGCCGATTGGCTTCGTTCCCGTTTGCAAGATAAACGACATGATACGCAAGTTACAGCTTCAGAGGTAAATACGGAAGTATTCCAGTTTATCTAAAAAGACAGTTGCTGTGCGATTCCCAGTAATATTAAGCTTGTCTGGGAACCCAATTGCCTGTATACTATGTAATGTTGTTCGGAAAGTTTGACAGACAATCGCTGGTGGCCTTTGTTGCCACGAGAGGAAAGTCCGGGCTCCACAGGGCAGGATGCTGGATAACGTCCAGTCAGCGCGAGTTGAAGGATAGTGCCACAGAAATGGACCGCCGATGGCCGGATTTTCCGGCACAGGCAAGGATGGAACCGAGGTGTAAGAGACCCCGAGGAACGCTGGTGACTTCGTTCCTGGTAAACCCCATCTGGAGCAAGACCTAATGGGACACAGCCGCCTTTTCGGAGGAGGCAACCTTAGCCCGAGGTGTGTCTAGGTTGGTCGCTTGAGCTGTGCAGCAATGTATGGCCTAGATAGATGATTGTCGCTTCTGGTGGGAGGGTAGTTCCCGTATGAACCACGAAGAGCACAGAACCCGGCTTACGGTAAGCTTTCCTAACTGCAACAACAACACTATAGCAACACAATGTAGTCCACCTATCAGTCGAGGACAACTCGTATGAATCAATTCGATGGCCTGACTGATCAGAAGGACCCATGAACATCTGAAAAAACATAACTCCTGTTGATAACAGGTTCTATAAAAATAAGGCGGCAGTTCCGAGATTCTCGGGCCTGCCGCCTTATTTTTGTTTCTTATATCAAGTTATTTAACCTTCATACGTTAATAAATAGCGAAACGTTTATGACAGTTCATTACAGTGTAACCACACTGTCCGATGTTAACGAAGCATGCCAGCGTTGAATGGCGCGATCCATTCGTTCTACAGCTTCCGGGAGTAGCTCGGGATCCGTATGCGTGAAGTTGATCCGCATGCGGTTCAGCTCCGGTGTACCCGCATAGAAGGAATCACCCGGGACAATGCACACTTTCTCCTGAATACCGTAAGTGAACAAATTGCTTGCAAGCATGCCTTCAGGCAATTGCAGCCACAAGAACATGCCACCTTGTGGTGAATTCCACGAGATGCCTTCCCATGCTTTGGCTGCCATAAGAGTCGTCAATGTTTTCATGCGTTTTTCGTAATCCTCTGAAATCTGGCGGATATGCGCATCCAGATCGAAAGATTCAAGCAGTGCGTGAAGAGCTCTTTGGTCGATGCTGCTGGAATGCAAGTCGGCACCCTGTTTAGCCCGTGCTGCCATTTTGACAATATCGGGAGCTGCCAGAATCCAGCCCGTACGAAGACCTGGTGCTACTGTTTTGGAGAACGTACTGGTGTAAATGACATTAGAGGGGCCTTCATAGGATGCTGCATCCAATTCTGCGAGAGCAGGGACATCCAATTGCTCCGGATTGAACCGAATTTCGCCATAGGGATCATCTTCGAGGATGAGTACACCATACTTGCGGCATAGGTCTACAGCCTGCTGACGTCTTTCTCGTGACCATACTTTACCCGTAGGATTGGAGAATGTTGGGTTGATGTAGACGAGCTTTGGACGATGCAGCTGGAGCTGTTCCTCCAGAGATTCAGGCAACATGCCGTGATCATCACAGGCTACGCCGTGAGATTCAGCCTGATAGGAATGAATAACTTGTAGGGCAGCGAGGTAGGTAGGTGATTCAACCAGTACGCGGTCACCCGGATCAAGAAGGATGCGACAGACCAAGTCAATGGATTGCTGTGAACCCGTCGTGAGGAGCATATGGTCGGGTGAAGCGGGAATGCCTTTGGATTCAAGACGCTCGGCGATTTTGGCGCGGAGAGGACGGTAACCTTCAGTCTCCGCATATTGAAGAGCGGCTGCTCCGCTCATAAATACTTTTTCATATGCAACGCGGATAGCTTCCAGCGGGAATGAAGTCTGCGCTGGTAATCCACCGGCTAATGAGATCATTCCAGGTGCCTGAGCGGCCTGGAGCATGTCGCGAACGACAGAGGACGGGGTGTTTTGTGCCATTTTGGACCAAGGGATACTCATGTTATTCTCATCTCCTGTTATTCACTGTTATACTGATATTATAAACTATAATAGACGGACTGCACTATAACAGTAAAATGAAGATCATAACAGTTGGGGGGAGCACACATGCATATTGAATTAAAAAGGGGAAGCAGTACCAAATTGTACGTGCAAATAGCGCTAACGATTGCGGATCGCATCCGGTCAGGACTGATTGAACCCGGAACCCGACTTCCTTCTGTTCGTAAAATGACCACGGATCTGGGTGTCAGCCTGGTCACCGTATCGAAGGCCTATGCTGAACTCGAAGCGATTCAATTGATTACCTGCTCCCAGGGTAAAGGTTGTTATGTCAGAGGGGCATTACACACGGATCAGAGGGAGGATGTGGACCGAGCGCAGCGGAAAAATAGCAATAGTGAATCCAGTACGCCATGGAATTGGCAAATGGCACTGGTGGATTATTTACCGCGAGCACAGCTCTGGAGACATTTTGATACGTCACCTCAAGTACGGTATGAACTTCATATGTCAGCGATTCAGCCTGAACTGTTACCTACACGCGAGATTAT
This sequence comes from Paenibacillus sp. FSL K6-1318, assembly GCF_037976905.1. Classification (NCBI taxonomy): domain Bacteria; kingdom Bacillati; phylum Bacillota; class Bacilli; order Caryophanales; family Paenibacillaceae; genus Paenibacillus; species Paenibacillus sp. FSL K6-1318. Next base: position 4,694,412 of record NZ_CP150270.1, on the reverse strand, counting down.
CGACAGTGCCTATCGGCTTTCCTCTGATCATGCAGAGCGTATGGCGGCGTATGGATCTTTTCAGGGAGATCGGGAACTCAGACAGATCTTTGCGGAACATTTTGCCGAGCGTGGACTACAGGTGACACCTGAACGCATGTTAATTACAAGCGGTGCTCAGCAGGGGATTGATCTTGTGGCACGGACTTTTGTCGGACCCGGGGATGTAGTGTATATGGAGGCGCCAAGCTATACCGGAGCCATTGATGTGTTTACAAGCAGAGGTGCGAAGATCATTACGGTTCCGATGGACGACGAAGGTATGCGTATTGATCTGTTAACCCGCTTATGTGACACTTATCCGCCCAAGCTGATCTATACAATCCCGACCTATCACAATCCGACTGGTATTACGATGAGTGCAAGAAGGCGAGCACAGCTCCTGAATCTCGCGCAAAGCTATCACTGCCTCATTCTGGAGGATGATCCGTTTGCAGATCTTTATTTTCGTGATCCTCCCCCGGCTTCCATTAAATCCATGGATGGGACAGGTCATGTGGTGTATATCAAAAGCTTCAGCAAGGTGCTGTCTCCCGGTTGCCGTATAGCCTGCGCCATTGCAGACGGAAGCGTACTGACCCGGCTTGTGGCTGCGAAATCTACGGCAGATTTGGGGAGCCCACTGCTTACACAGAAGGCACTGCAATCCTTTATTCAGAATCAGTATGGGGCCTATGTATCCCGCTTGAGGGATGAATTGTATTCTCGCTTGTGTGCGGCATCTGAAGTGCTGGAAGAGCATGCTACTAAGGATATACACTGGCGCTTGCCAGAGGGAGGACTTAATCTATGGCTTCAACTTCCGAGTAGTCTGGATATGCGTGAGCTGCATCATCAGTCACTTGCCGCAGGGGTCTCATTCCTGCCGGGTTCCGCCTGTTATGTGGGGGAGACGGATACTTCAAGTCTGCGTATCTGCTTCACGGTCACGAGCGTTGAGCTTTTGTGTGAAGGGCTTCGTGTCCTCTGCGGGGTTATTAACAGAGTAACACCTGGGCAGGGTGGGGCAGTGGCGGACAGGCTACCGCTCATATAATTTTTCGGAGTATGGACATACATCCAATCCACTTTCGACCTGATGCAATAGGTTATAGTATCACCAGAAAGGGAGTTGGTTTTAAATGAACCATTACTGTCCACCGCTTTGCCCGATTGTCTGTGACCCGATCCAGGTTGTTGAGGATTACTACATCCCGCAAATCGTACCTGTAATCCACCCGATTGAAGTAATCAAAAAACATCACTGTGTTCCGATTCACCACCACATGTACCCTGTTGTTGTTAAAGAAGAAGACCCTTGCTATGTATCCAGCCATAATCCGAAGAAAAAATCCGTGAAAAAATCAAGCAAAGCCCGCACAACTTCTCGTAAACGTTAATCGCAGCGGGTGCCCCGGGGAATTTGGAATTTGGATATAAACCAAAGAGCAGCGTACGCCCCGGGGCGCAGCTGCTTTTGTGTTTTTACAGAATTGAGTCATGACGACTACTTGGTATACTTTTTCATCGTATTATCCATTTGTTGTCTGACATGCTGGGGCCAGAACTGTAAGGGTGCGCTGTTGCCTGATGCGGCTTGCAGTGCTTTATAGACATCGATCTGCCCATAGCCGAAATACTTATCGTGACCCGGATCACCGAGGTCAATGACACTTTGGCGCATCAGATCCATCACTTCCGTGTTCGTTAAATCCGGGTTCAAGGAACGAATCAAACCTGCAAGTGCGGCTACATGCGGACTAGCCATGGATGTACCAGACAAAGCTGCGTACTGATTGTCCGGATACGTACTTGCGATACTGGATCCTGGGGCCATCACATCCACATAATCCCCGTAGTTGGAATAGGACGCTTTGCTCATATCCGGGTCCGTAGCAGATACGGCGAATACTTCCGGATAGGCAGCAGGGTAGCCTGGACGCTCCGTATTATCATTCCCTGTGGCTGCAATCAGCACGATATCGCGGTCAAAAGCGTATTTAATGGCATCATGAAGAAATTGCGCATCAGCATAATTGCCGAGACTCATGTTGATGACTTTGGCTCCATGATCCGCTGCCCAGATGATGCCTTCGGCAACGGCATATGTGGTTCCAGACCCCGAGTTGTCCAGCACCTTCACCGGGAGTACCTTGTTATACCAGCTCATGCCTGCTACGCCTTCATTATTGTTGACAATAGCACCGATAATGCCTGCGACGTGTGTGCCATGTCCCACATCGTCCATCGGCTGGCTTCCCGGCTCGACCACATTATAGCCCTCAAGGAGCTTGCCCTTCAGGTCAGGGTGATTCATATCCACACCTGTGTCGACCACTGCAACGATAACATCTTTGTTTCCTTTGGTAATATTCCAACCTCTGTTCGTCTCAATCGCAGGCAAGTTCCACTGATAATCGGAGAACAAAATGTCGTTGGGTATCGTTACATCGGTTTGTTCAGTTACGGTGTCATTGGTTAAATACATGTAGTGGGGTTCCATATAGAGTGGATTCCATTTACTTTCGAAATAGCTATGCAATTGCTTGTAATTCATGTGTTCTGACCGAAAAACATACGTGTATCCCAGCTTACGCGCAGATTGCGCTCTTAGATCAGATTTAATGATACGCATATCCCGTTCACCGGGATCCTGCCGAAAACGGATGACGATTTCATTTTCGTAGAAATGACTGGCATTGGCATTATCATGCCCGGTTTTCACTGTGATTTCATTCAACGTATCCGGGTGAACAGATTCAATTTTGAACTTGCCTTCACGCGGATAAGGGATCATACGCAGGTTTTTGCGCTGATGTTGTTCAACAGCATTTAAGACGTTCTGACTGAACAAGGCAATCACAGCTCTTTTGCCGTCTTTTGAGGGTTGCCCCATAACAAAATATTTTTCTTTTCCCAAAGGGAAAGAAGAGGATTCGAAGCTTTGACGTTTGTTTACCGCTTTTTTGGCAAGATTCAGCGCATGATCAAGCTTCTGTCTCTCTAGCTTGCTGCCTTGCTGGGATGCCTGATCAAATGGCTTGCCCAATGAGCCATTGGCACCCATGAGATGAATGGATCTGATATGTTCATGTGAACTTTGGAGATCATTCACGTATCGACTAACCTGTGCGGCATTCATTGTTGAGGTTTTCTCCAGCATGATACTGAGATGTTGCTTGGCATCCATGCGAGTCAGGAGATCTGTTGCTTTAACATCCTCCACTTTCAGACGCTGCTTGTTCGTGTGCTCTTCATGAGCAGAATCGGATAGGGCACTTGGCTTAGGTTCGGGACGATTGGATGTTGGAAGCAGGAGCGTCAGGGCGAGTGCTCCCGCACCAGCTGCAAGGGCCCAGTTAATCCATTTCGGTCTGGACATGGTGGATGGAACCTCCTTCGTTCATTTTGGACAATCATTAACAGTGCTTCATCGTTGTCACTGGTTATATCTATCGTTAGAAAAAGCGGATATTTTTATGCAGGCGAGTTCGAGTCCAACTGCGTATAATAGGCATGTTTAATGACAGAAACGGAAAGCATGATTAAGGGATACCGCTCGTCATCTTTTTATGGTAGGATTATAGCTGAGAATTCAAAGGTCAGGGGAAAACCACCGTTGGCCGACCTATATGTAAGGACTTATTTAAGGGGGAGCTACCTTTATGTCAGCAGCCAATGTACAGAAAACATGTGAGTCAACTAGGGAAAAGTTAAAACCGGCTATCGATCGGATTGAAAAATTTTTGAATGAAAATGCCTTGCCTGAACTGGATCAGAATCAGACGGAAGAATCAACAGCCTTCTACAAAGGATTTCTTTCAGATCTCCGTCATTTGCTCGTTTTTTCTGAAGTTTCTTACGAAAAACTTGGCGTTGTGCTGCGTCGTGCCAACTTTGATGTCGATTTTGCCGAAAAGGCTCTTTATAATACGTATCACCAATGCGTAAACAGCTTTTTCTATCCCAAAAATGAATGTTATTCCGAAGACGGAAGATACGCTTACACAGGACAAGATGCCATTCGTTTCCGTGACAAGCCAATCCGTGCAGTACGGGATGTCATTCTTGAGGTTTCCAAAACGTACGAAGAATTGCGCGATGATCTGGCATATTATGAAAGTGACTACTTGACTCAGCGCCGTATGCAAAATCAACGTAATCACGCTTAATGAACGTTTAAACCTTAATATGAAATTGGACGAAACCGCCCTTGTGGCGGTTTTTTTTGTGTCTTCAGGTGAGAATCAGACAAGGCGCGATCATGTCATCATCTGGCATTTGTGCGGGGAATATCGGGTTTGTGGCGGGGAGACAATAGTAGTCGAGGTGATAAAAATGAGCCAAGACAAACCAATAGTCAAGTGCAGCGTCTCCAACTGCAACTTCTGGGGAGAAAACAACTTCTGCCAAGCTGATGCCATCATGATTGACATTGACCAACATGCCACCCGTCGTCTGCATGAGGAATTTGCCGGTGAGACATTTGACTCCGATCACCATGATCATGCACGCACATCCTCTGCAACATGCTGTCACACGTTCAAACCCAAGTGAGCAGTCATCCCTATTCATAACGGAGGTGCTTCCAAATGAAAAATGACGATAATAAGTTTAATTTTCAAGATCGTCCTAAAATCAATGTTGACGGTGAAAAACAGCGTATGCGTGTCGATTATCCCAGAAAAGCACATCGGGAAGAATACGGGGCAGAGGTCGCTCCTCCGACTGTCGTAAAAACTGGAGGTACCGAACGGGCAGAGCCTGTACCTGAGAAGCATGAGGCAGACCGGGTGATGGAATCAACAGGTAAGGTCGCGGGTTACATGGGACTTGCCTTCGGTATCGCGTCTTTGTTCATGTGGTCAATTGTACTTGGACCGGCCGCAGCCGTACTGGGTTACTATGCATATGTGAATGGTCGGAAGACAGCGGGAGCTTGGTCCATTGGACTGGGTGTTGTAGCCACGCTGAGTTATTTTTTCATGATTCCATTCGCTCGCTAAAGTATAAAATATTCATTCAAAAACCTTCTGTTCTCACCCAAATGCGGTGAATGACAGAAGGTTTTTTTCGTATATGCGCAGGTTAGATGGGGAGATTCATATATTTTTTTGAAAACAATGGAACCTTGCTGTAAAACGATGTAGAATAAGGTCATAATACGCTTATTATACGGGAGTGGGTATAACTCATGCAGATTGATCCAAGTGGATCGCGGCAGTTGTTGGAGCTGCAATTGTCCAATGTGAACAACCAAACCAATGGATCAGACCCAGATGCTGGTTCAACAGTGGATTTCGCCAATGTGATGGACGGGCTGTTAGGTACGGGTGCCAATTCGACAAGCAATACAGATTCCACCGCTACGGTCTCCAAAAGATCCAGTGATGGTCTGTTGTGGCTGCAACTCGGAAGCACGTACAATCCGGATATAAATACGGCAGGATCGTCCTCTGTCTCCAATAACATCGTTGAGTTTTTATTATCTTCAACCAATACAGGAATCGTGGATTCCGGTGCATCTGTACCTACGGATTATGAATCTTTGATTGCCGAGGCAAGTGCGAAGTACGGTGTTCCTGAATCATTGATCAAGGCCGTTATTGACACAGAATCCAACTTCAACCCGAATGTAGTGTCCTCCGCAGGTGCCAAGGGGCTTATGCAATTAATGGATGGCACGGCTGCAGGGCTGGGTGTGAGTAATTCATTTGATCCTGCCCAGAACATTGATGCTGGTACGAAGTATCTTTCCCTTCAGCTCCAGCGTTTCGGTGGAGAAGTGAAGATGGCACTTGCTGCATATAATGCAGGACCGGGTCGTGTCTCACGTCTGGGCGTGTCGAGTGATAGTGAACTGATGAGTGCACTTAATCGTCTGCCTTCAGAAACTCAGAATTATATCTCCAAAGTAGAGAAGGCACAGTTGAAATATGTGATCTAGACTCACAGAAAGACATTTGTGATAACACATCATTGCAGAATGAGATCAAATGTGGGAGCAGTAGCGCTTGAAACGCCTGTTCCCGGTTGGTCTTTTTGTGTTGTATGGGTATCGTGTTACAATGCTCACTGTAGGTTTATGAACGAAGAGATAAGGGAGGTCTAACCTCATTTGAAATATTTTGATTATGCTGCAACCACACCTCCCCATCCTGATGTGATTCGTACGATGGCCGAAATTATGGAGAAACAATTCGGAAATCCGTCTTCCATTCACGGGTATGGAGAGCGTGCCGATCAATTGTTGCGTCGTGCTCGATCCGGATGTGCTGCGGCAATCGGCGTCAAGCCTGAAGAGATTGTATTTACTTCCGGTGCGACCGAGAGTAACAATCTCGCAATAAAAGGTGCGGCATTACGTTATCAGTCACGAGGCAGACACATCATAACAACGGCTACCGAGCATGCTTCGGTGTATGAAAGTTTTATGCAATTGCAGCAGTGGGGATGGGACGTGACGCTAATTCCTGTCAATTCTGATGGTGTGGTAGACGCTCAGCAGGTTGTAGACGCGATCAGACCGGATACGGTGCTTGTGAGCCTGATGCATGTAAACAATGAAACAGGTGCCATCCATCCGATTGCAGAGATCGGCAAACAGCTCAAAAAGAAAGCACCACGCGTGCTTTTCCATGTGGATGGTGTTCAGGGCTTTGGGAAAATGAAGGCTACACCTGCCGCTTGGAGTGCAGATCTGTACAGTCTGTCTGCTCACAAGATCCGTGGACCGAAGGGAGCAGGTCTCCTGTATGTGCGAAGTGGAGTGGAGCTTACACCACTATTGTCAGGGGGGTCACAGGAGCAGGGCCTAAGAGCAGGTACAGAGAACGTGGCCTTGCTGGTAGGCATGGCAAAGGCCATGCGAATGGCTGCAGAGGATCAGGTTGATTTTGCTCGACGTACAACGGTGCTCCGTGATCGATTAATGGAAACGATACATTCCATTCCTGAATTTGAATTGAACAGTCGCAAAGAGGGGGCGCCTCATATTGTGCACTTCTCCTATCCTGGGATGAAGGCAGAAGTGGCGCTGCACACCTTGGAGCAACTTGGTGTAACCATATCCACCCAATCTGCCTGTTCTTCGCGTTCGGCTGAACCGAGTCGGACTTTACTTGTGATGGGCAGAGATGCAGCTTGTGCTGCTGGTGGATTGCGTATTAGTTTTGGAGATGAACACAGAGAAGAAGATGTAGCCTTGCTTGAGCAGGCTTTACATCAGATGGTGGCGCAGTTGCGACCCCTTGAAAGGCGGATGTGAATGGATATGAAATATGATATGCTGCTTCTCCGTTTCGGAGAGTTTATGTTAAAAGGCAAGAATCGTGCACGATTTGAAAAAACGATCATTACACAGGTGAAAGCTTTGCTTAAACCTTATCCAGGAGCGAGCCTTCGCAAAGAATATGGCCGTGTCTATGTGGATCTTGGCGGTGAATCACATACTGAACTGATTAATGTACTGAAGCGGGTATTCGGTGTGATGTCAATCAGCCCGGTTAAAGTCACCCCATCCGAGCTTGATGAGATTGTGAAAACAGCAGTTGCCTTTATGGACGAAAGGCAAGACGAATTCAAGGAAGGCACCACATTCAAGGTAAATGTAAGACGGGTATGGAAGGAGTTCCCGAACTCCTCCCATGAAATGAATCATCTGGTTGGTTCCCCAATCCTACGGAAGTTTCAGCAATTAAGTGTTGATGTTCGTCAACCTGATATTGAACTGCGAGTGGAAATTCGGGATCAGGGCACCTATATTTTCAACGAAACCATTCCGGCAGTAGGTGGATTTCCGCTGGGTACGAATGGAAAAGCAATGGTACTGCTGTCAGGTGGAATAGATAGTCCCGTTGCAGCCTGGTCTTCCATGCGCCGTGGACTTGAAGTGGAATGTGTGCATTTTTACAGTTACCCGTTCACAAGCGAGCGTGCCAAAGAGAAAGTCATTGATTTGGCGCGTGCCCTTGCTGATCATGCTGGAACAATCAAGCTGCATCTGGTTCCATTTACAGAGATTCAAACGGCATTTACCCAACTGGGTCAGGATAACCTGATTATTACGCTGATGAGACGTTCAATGCTGCGAATTGCCTCCAAACTTGCCGAGCGTGAACGTGCACTTGCACTGATCACTGGAGATAGCCTGGGTCAAGTAGCGAGTCAGACGCTTCCAAGTATGAATGTCATTGGTCGTGCGACGGATCTGCCGCTGCTACGGCCACTGGTTATGATGGACAAACAGGAGATCATTACCCTGTCCAAACAGATCGGAACGTATGACATATCTATTTTGCCATATGAGGATTGCTGTACTCTCTTCGTGCCAAAGTCGCCTTCAACCAATCCAAATCTTCGGATTGTGGATAAAATTGAATCGACAATGAGCCTGTTGCCGGAATGGCTGGATCAGGCGGTAGAGCAGACAGAAACGATCACACTGCATGCCGGTGAAACTTCCATGGTATCCAATCAGACAGGTGATAATGGGTTGAAGGATGATTGGTTCTAACTCAATAAAAATTAGCACGACTGACATAATAAGGGCTATGTAAACTGCAAAAAAGGACTGTACGATGAAATATCGTTCAGTCCTTTGCTGTATTCAGAAGCCATTTTAAGATTAGATTTTCCTATGAGTAGGAGCGCTGCTGCTCCCCGCCAGATCCCTTGTTGCTGGAGCTACTGGCGCGTTTGCGATAACCCGCAAAGACTACGCCTGCAATAACGACAACGATGAAGAGAATGCGCAATGCCGGATGTTCAGTAAAGTAAGGCAAGAGTCGCTGCTCCTCAGTGATCATATTGGAAGCTGTATACCCTAGAACGATGGCTCCGACATAGATGATCCAAGGGAAATGATTGATCAGCTTGATAAACAAGGTGCTGCCCCACACGATTATCGGTACGCTGATCAGGAGTCCGAGAATGACAAGCACAAGATGCTGCTGCGCAGCTCCGGCGACTGCAATCACGTTATCTAATCCCATGGCTGCATCCGCGATTACAATGGTTCGAATAGCGGTCCACAGGGAAGTACCTGCCTGGATATCATTGTGTTCATCTCCCTGATCCGCCAATAATTTATAGGCAATCCAGATCAGAAGTATGCCCCCAACAAGCAAGAGCCAAGGCACCTTAAGCAGCCATAAAACAACAACCGTTGCCAAAATTCGAATCAGTAATGCGCCGCCCGTTCCGTATAGAATCGCCTTTTTCTGCACGGAAGGGTGCAAATTTCGAGCTGCAAGGCCAATGACGATGGCATTATCTCCAGCCAGAATGAGATCAATAAAGACAACGTTCAGCAAAGCCAGCCAGAAAGTGGGACTAAATAGCTCCATGTGATATGTCACTCCTTATATACGGTTCAATCATTAAGAATAGCATGGACAACTCTGACATACAAGTTAATGTGGGGGGATGAGGACATGGATACACTATGGCTGTTAACTGAAATTTTAATGATCAATCTGGTATTGAGTGGAGATAATGCGGTTGTTATTGCGCTTGCCAGCAAGGATCTGCCACCGATACAACGTAAAAAAGCAGTATGGTGGGGGGCTTTTGGTGCGGTAGTGTTACGCTGCGTACTAACCTTCGTAGCAGTATTATTGCTGGGAATTCCGTTTATTCAGGCCGCAGGTGGGTTACTGTTACTATGGATTGCAGTGAAGCTACTGCTTCAAAATGAGGATGAAGTACATATTCGAGAAGCTTCCACAACCTGGAAAGCCATTCAAACGATTCTGATTGCCGATTTTGTAATGAGTCTGGACAATGTCTTGGCCATAGCGGCATTGGCGGATGGAGACCTGGCTCTGATCGTCATCGGAATTGCAATCAGTATCCCTATTGTCGTATGGGGGAGTGGCTTAATTGTTGGTTTGTTGAAGCGATTTCCGATTCTGGTATTCGTCGGCTCAGGCATTCTGGCCTTCACAGCAGGTGAGATGGTGATGAAAGATCCCAAGTTAGGGGAATGGCTAGGAGGAATGGCATCAGAGGTGCATACGCTGCTACCTGCAGCAATGGCTTGTCTTGTGATCGCGGTTGGAGGCGCACATAAATTTGTGCGGAAGAACGCATAGTTTAGTTTCAAGTAAAAGCTTGGACATATGGCCGTCTGAACCGTCCGGTTTAGGCGGTTTTGTGTGGAGAGAAATCTTCTTGTCAATGCAACTCCCATTGGGTTAGTCATAAGTTGCGCATTTTAGGGTAATACAGGTAAAGGACACATGCAAAGTGCGACATAAAGTATAGTTTTTTGCAGAAACATCGGATACACTAGAAGCAGGATTACAGGTTTGGAAATCAACAGTCAGCATGGAATGCGTATCGTTCATTAAGAAATAAAATACATAGCCATGGGTATAAGAGGTGATTGCAGATGAGGATGAGAAATGAAAAAGCGATTGGACTATTTATTGTAGCTGCGGGAATTATTATTCTGCTTGGCAAGTTTGGTGTGTTTGGCTTCATTGGTCGTAATTTCTGGCCTTTGCTGCTCTTGCTGCCAGGCATCGTCCTTCATGCGTTATATTATGCGCGTATTTCACCATCCTGGTCACTTGTTCCTGCAGGCATACTAACGGTGTATGGTGTTTTATTCAGTATAACGAATACATGGGGCGCTGGACTTATGAGCAGGCTCTGGCCAGCATTTTTGCTGGGGATCGCCATAGGATTACTCGAATATGGAATGGCTGAGCGTCGAAGACCGGAATATGTGTTACCTGCAGCTTTGATCCTTGGTGCGGTATCGATCATATTATTCGGATTTACCTTGCTGCAAACGGGAATAATCTATGTACTTGCTGTCCTTTTGATCTTGGGCGGAGTCTGGTTATTGCTTGGACGAGGACGTCAAGGGAGAGGCTGGTAACATTCCCAGTGGTCTTTTCGTGCGAAATATCTTGATTTTTGCCTATAATAAACTATAATATAAGGGATATAGACATGCGTCGGGATATCACCGACGCTTATTTTGTGAGTAACCTGCGAAATTGCGGGAAGTTTAGTAGATAAGAATTGAAATTGGAAAGGATATGGATACAAACCATGCATTCAAGAGAACACATTCGCAATATTGCGATTATTGCCCACGTCGACCACGGGAAAACTACGCTCGTCGACAAGTTGCTCCAGCAATCCGGTACTTTCCGTGATCACGAAACGGTACAGGAGCGCGCAATGGACTCCAACGATTTGGAGCGTGAACGCGGTATTACGATTTTGGCCAAAAACACGGCTATAACTTATAAAGATTACCTGATCAACATTGTGGATACACCAGGACACGCCGACTTCGGTGGTGAAGTGGAACGTATCATGAAAATGGTTGACGGCGTATTGCTCGTTGTTGATGCATATGAAGGCTGTATGCCACAAACGAAGTTTGTACTTCGTAAAGCTCTGGAGCACAACCTGACACCAATCGTTGTTGTAAACAAAATTGACCGTCCAGCGGCTCGTCCGACTGAGGTTATTGATGAAGTACTGGACCTGTTCATTGAACTGGGTGCCAACGATGAACAACTTGAATTCCCTGTTGTATATGCTTCCGCATTGAACGGAACATCCAGCATGGATAATGATCCTGCAAAACAGGACGACAACATGATGGCGATCTACGATACGATCGTTAGTCATATCCCTCACCCAACAGAGAATGTTGAAGAGCCACTTCAATTCCTCGTTACTTTGATGGACTACAATGAATACCTTGGCCGTATTGCCATTGGTCGTGTTAACCGCGGTGTGATCCGTCAAGGACAATCGGTAACGGTTATTATGCGTGATGGTAAGAGCAAAACTGCACGTATCGAAAAACTGTTTGGTTTCCAAGGTCTCAAGCGTGTTGAGACAGAAGAAGCAGGAGCAGGCGACATCGTTGCGATTGCAGGAATCAAGGACATCAACATTGGTGAAACCATCGCCGATCCGAACAATCCAGAAGCGCTTCCAGTATTGAAAATTGATGAGCCTACACTGCAAATGACGTTCCTCGTGAACAACAGTCCATTCGCAGGTCGTGAAGGTAAATGGGTAACTTCCCGTAAACTTCGTGAGCGTTTGTTGAAAGAATTGGAAACAGACGTTTCCCTTCGTGTTGATGAAACGGAAAGCCCTGATGCATTCATCGTTTCCGGTCGTGGTGAGCTTCACTTGGGTATCCTGATTGAAAATATGCGTCGTGAAGGATATGAGCTTCAAGTATCCAAGCCAGAAGTTATCATTAAAGAAGTTGACGGTAAGAAAATGGAACCTGTTGAGCGCTTGTTGATCGATATCCCTGAAGAGAGCATGGGTTCCGTAATGGAGAGCCTGGGTGCACGTAAAGCAGAGATGGTTAACATGGTTAACACAGGTAGTGGTCAAGTTCGTCTGGAGTTCCTGATTCCAGCACGTGGTTTGATCGGATATAGCACAAACTTCCTGACATTGACTCGTGGTTACGGTGTAATGAACCATGCATTTGACAGCTACGCTCCAGTAGTATCCGGTCAAGTGGGTGGACGTCATCAAGGTGTACTGATCTCTACTGAAACGGGTACATCTACGTTCTATGGCATGATGGGCGTTGAGGATCGCGGTACGCTCTTCTTGGAGCCGGGTACTGAGATCTACGAAGGTATGATTGTTGGTGAACATACACGTGACAATGATATCGTTGTTAACATCTGCAAAGAAAAACAACTGACTAACGTTCGTTCTTCTGGTAAAGATGATACGGTTAAAATTAAAACTCCGATTATCTTCTCGTTGGAACAGGCGCTTGAATATCTGAATGAAGATGAATATTGTGAGATTACACCAAAATCTATTCGTCTTCGTAAGAAGATTCTGAACAAATCCGAGCGTGAGCGTGCAGAAAAACAACGCAAAATGGCTTCAAAAGCCTAATAACAACAAAATAAAATATATAAGTTAACGTTTGATGGAACACATATGCACCATCGGCGTTAATTACAACCCACTAAAGTAGTGGAGGATACGGAATCGATTCTTTAGGAGCGAAGCGTTCGCCTTTATCCCGGATTTTACCATTGAAAAATGGATCAAAAAAATCTGGGGATAACAGCGACCAAAAGAACGATCCGAATCCGAAACGGTCACATTGCAGAGCTTTGTAATTAATGTTGTTGGTGTTTTTCCATCAACCAGCTAACTTATATCCTAGCATGAACACGAAAGGAGCTGACTGTGCATGCAAGCATGGTTCGCATCACACCCGATCGTAGCCTACATCGTCATCTTTGTATTGATTACTTACGTATATAACAAGGTGTTTCGGGTACGTCAGAAATTACCGCTTGGTAAGGAAATCGTTCTCTATATTTTGATGGCGATGGGTACATTCATGCTTCTTATTTTTCAAATCGACAAGCTTCCCATCATTCAATGTTTGTTGGTGGCGGTTGGTTTGATGTTATTAGTGAGAGTGCGTTATTTTATTGAAGGTCGTCAAAAGAAAAAAGCGGAAGCTGCCGCTCGAAACTCATAAATCCTGTCTTGTACAGACCATCCGTTTTCCTTAGGGAAAGCGGTTGTCTTTTATTTAGACAAAAACAGATGTGATAAAGGTGTTGAAGATATGAACTCGAATTCGAACGGACTGCCTCCACGGAGACAGGCACCGACGCAATCCGGCGCTTCTGGATCGAAGAATGGCAAGGGTAAGAAGCCTAAGAAGAAAAAGAGAATGAATGCTTTTGGCAGAATCTTCTTAAGTCTATTGGTTATTGCTATTGTGGTAGGCGGCGGATATGCATATTGGGTATACAATCAAGTCGTGGATACAGGCATCGACAAACCGGTACCTCCGGGGATGTCAGCCACAACCAAACCGATCACGATGCTGTTGCTTGGAACAGATAACCGTCCGGAAACGGGCACATATCTCTCGGATGTCGTTATGGTAGCTTCGTTGAATCCGGAGACCAAGACGGCAACCATTGTATCATTGCCCCGAGACACGCGTATTCAATTGGATGGCTACAAATCCAACAAGCTAAACTCCTATTATCCAAGGTTCAAAGCACAGGAAAAGACCTCTGGCAAAAATGCAGAGGATCAGATGAAAGAAATGATGGGCAAGTATTTGGATGTAGACATTAATTATACAACCGTCCTGAATTTCCAGGCATTCCGTGATGCTGTCAATGCCGTAGGTGGCGTGGATGTGACTGTGGATAAAAATATGTGTTACAGAGATACAGCCGACGGTACGGATATCAATCTGGTCGCTGGCCCACAACATCTCGATGGTAAAGCGGCACTGGATTTTGTTCGTTACCGCAAATCCAATTGTAATCCAAAGACTGCTGAATCCAACGACTTTGATCGTAATAAACGCCAAAACCAAGTGTTGAACTCCATGCTGGATCAGATGAAATCTCTTGGGGGCATTACGAAGATTAGCAAAGTGATTGGTGCAGTTGACGATAACATGACGACAGATGTGGAATCGGAACAAATGAAAAACTTTATCTCGACGTATTGGAACATTTCTACCTCGGATGTACATTATACTCCGGTTACCGGAGAGTGGAGAAGTCCATATGTGTATATTAATGAGACGGAACTCGCCAATGCGAAGCAGGCTTTGCAAGATACACTTTCAGGTAAAGTAACAACTTCACCTTCAGCCGAATAACCTCCATTCTTTTGGGATTGGAAGCACGTTAATTGGTATGCTATAATAACATAAACCAAGTTTAAGAATTGCATAAAGAAGGTTAGGGGGCTGGTTGAATGTCCGAAGCCGTCACACAATTAACTGAATCTCTTTTACAGCAATTCAAGAATGAGACCTTTGTGCTTCTGAGCACAGTGGATGCAGAATCCGGAGGTCCGACTTCAACAGCCATCTCCTGGATTTATGCGGAGAATGCTTCTACTTTTCGTGTAGCGATTGATCATCGTTCACGCTTAGTAAACAACATGATTACGAATCCGCTCATTACGGTTACTGTTTTTGGAGAAGAGACGGTTTACGCAGTGAACGGACGTGCCGCGGTACGACAAGATCCGCTGCAGGATGTTCCATTTAATATGTGCTGTTTCGACATTACGATTGAAGCGGTGAGGAATGCTCTGTTTTACGGCGCTCAACTGTCTTCTGTGCCTCAATATGTCAAAATATATGATCAGCGTGCTGCTGAGAAATTAGATGAGCAGGTTTTTGCTGCCATGAAAAAAGCCTAGTGAGAGATCACTGGGCTTTTTGTTGTCTTTTGTCCGATGAATGCAGCTGCTGCATTTGTTGTTCTTGATTCTCAGGTTCATCCGGATTTTGACGGACTTTGACGTCCTTCGGTAGTTGGGGAATGATGCGTCCCACCATGTCAGCGAGTTCTGAAGCAAAACCGGATATCGGATGTCCTTGACGAATATGTTCACCAATTTCTTTAATTCGTTCAGTGACATCGGCATCTGCAGTAACGATGGAATCTACACCTTCGGGGTCTTTGCGAAGCGCTTCGGCAACAGAGTACTTAATGGTACCTACCCGAGCACGTTCCAGTTCACCATCTACATCAATGCCAACTACAGCTGTATTACCGAGTATGACGCAGTTCGCATCTTCAACACCTTCTACTTGCTTGGCAAGGGCTTTAAGGTGATTAATCCGTTTTTCATTTGGCATCCGGCCACTTTCTGCATCATCTGCAATGTTGGTATCATGGACTTCACCCGTATTTTCATTGAGACGGTCCAGACGTGAAGGGTTCATCCGATCTTCCTGTGCATTGAGCATGTGAGATCCTTTCCTTTGATCTTGCTGAGTTGTTACATTTCCTCCGTAACCTTTCGCATGTGTACCCTGATTCGGCGAAGCGTTGCGTGTGGAACTGTTGCAACCTGTAAGTATAAAGATCAGAAGCAGCGTGCATACCCATATTTTCATAAATGTTCATCCTTTCTTGGAGTTTTTCAGAATGGTTGACAATTATTTTGCCCTAGTCGAATACATTTATGTATGGGATCATGATTGTCCATGCCGCTGCTGAAAGATCACACTATTCAAGATGAACTCGGGAATGAGAAAAAAAGGACTATCTATGCAGCGAATTATCATTTTTTAATCCGGCATTCCCGAGTTCACGTTCTAGCCCATGCCTTTAACGACGCCGCTTTGGAGGGGATTGAATGAAAAAGATTTTTGTATTGGATACCAACGTGCTTCTGCATGACCCCAATGCCATATTTGCCTTTGAGGAACATGAGGTAATCATTCCCGCGGTTGTACTGGAGGAGATCGACTCCAAAAAAAGAAATGCCGATGAAATTGGGCGTAATGCCCGCAATGTATCCAGACTGTTGGATGGATTACGTGAACTGGGTCACCTGCACAGTGGGGTGCCTTTGGCTAATGGAGGTAATCTGAAAGTAGAACTGAATCATCGGAGTTTCGTGAAAGTTCAGGAAATGTTTGGTGAAGTGTCCAACGATAATCGTATTTTGGCTGTCGCACTGAATTATCAGATTGAAGAGAATGAAAAGGAAGTAGTCGAACGTCAGGTGGTGCTGGTCAGTAAAGATGTGCTGGTGCGTATCAAAGCGGATGTACTTGGTCTGTTTACACAGGATTACTTATCAGATCGGACGGCAGGACTCAGTGAGTTATATCCAGGTTATACGGCCCTAAAAGTTCACCCGTCAGTGATTGATGAGTTTTACACATATCGTTTTCTACCGATCAAACCTTTACAGTTGTCTTATTCGCTGTATCCGAATGAATTCGTCATTCTCAAGGATGAGATGGGAACCAATAAATCGGCTTTGCTTAAAGTGAATACAGAGGGAACGAAGCTGGAGCCGCTTTTCCTCAGTAATGATAATGTCTGGGGCATTAGTGCGCGTAACGCGCAACAACGCATGGCATTGGAACTACTTTTAAATGATGACATCCCGCTTGTTACCATCACCGGTAAAGCTGGAACAGGGAAAACCTTACTGGCACTTGCAGCAGGTTTGCTTAAGGTAGAGGATGATCATAAATACAAGAAATTGTTGATCGCTCGTCCTGTCGTTCCGATGGGGAAAGATATCGGTTACTTGCCTGGTGAGAAGGAAGAAAAGCTCCGTCCATGGATGCAACCGATTTATGATAATCTGGAATTCCTGTTTGATACCAAAAAAGCCGGAGATATCGATAAAATTCTAATGGGGCTTGGCAGTATTCAGGTGGAGGCTTTAACGTATATTCGTGGAAGATCCATACCCGGACAGTTTATCATTATTGATGAAGCCCAGAACCTGTCCCGTCATGAAGTGAAGACAATTGTATCAAGGGTCGGTGAAGGCAGTAAAATTATTTTGATGGGAGACCCTGAACAAATAGACCATCCGTATCTCGATTCGGCCAGTAACGGCCTGACGTATATCGTGGAACGCTTCAAGCAAGAGGGGATTAGCGGACACATCATGCTCGAAAAAGGAGAACGCTCCAAGCTGGCACAGCTTGCAGCTGATTTATTGTAAAATTCAGGGGATTTATTTCCCGGAAAATGTTGTTATTGAAGCCGGCTCTTGGAGCCGGCTTTTTGCTGAAAAAATAAGTAAGCGTTATTGCACAGAACTCGATATGCTCTTATTATGCAAAAATCCGAAAAAGTGTTTTTCGGCAGGGTAGGACAAGAGCACTACTTATTTGTTACAATAATTGCTGCAGGAAAAAACTAGGTGAACAAGGAGGGACGTTAATGAAGCGTAGACATCAGGTTGTTTTGTTCGCGGTATTGCTGCTTTCGTTAACGATCCTGTCTCCGAGTTTTGACTTCAGAGGTTCACAGCTCAATCAGGAACGTGACCAGGAAAAGGATGCCTTCCCGGGTTCTTCTTCGCGTAATGAAGATGCTCAAGCCCCGCTGGAGATAGTGGTCGCTATGTCGGATGAAGAGTTTCAAGCCTTTCAAAAGATAGCCAAAGAAGTTGCTGCTTCACAGTTAGTAGAGATTAATCTTCGGAATGAGAAGCCGGATACATATAAGCATGTTTTGGATCTTGAGTTTTCACTAGGAGAGAACGGGGATGTGGTTCTGCTTGATAGTGAGGAAGTGCAATACTATGCCAAAAAAGGGCATTTGTATCCATTGAACGGCACAACATTATCAAAGTCGCTTGGGGAAACCGTTGCCGAGCTGCGTGGGATGACGGAGTGGAATGGTTATCAATGGGGGATGCCTTTTGATTTTGACCCTTATATTCTAGCGGCACAATCTTCATTTCTGAAAAAAGCCGGTCTGGAGACGTTACCTCACAGTAAAGATCAGTGGACCAAACTCACTCAACAATCCATAGCGGAAGGAATGCCGTTAATTGGAATGAACATGAATGATATGTACGGGACGAGTGCGTGGTTGAATCATTTTGAACCGGGGATGGCACCTGATCTAGTTAAACGATCGCAAATTTCTTCGCAAACGGGTGATCTTGAGCAGGGAATTCAGTTAATGGACCAGCTTCAGCCCCATATTAAGGTCCAGTCTACCAATCCGGAGTTCTCTCCAACTGCTGACCAGAACGGAACCCCCATGGTTGTATCATTGTTATCGCAATTATTAAGTGCAGAGCAAGTGAGTACAGTTGATCAAGATTCTTTAGAGCGGATTTCTTTCGAAACTTTGGAAACTGTGAAGTCCAGAAGTCTTGTCATTACTGCAGGTTCGATTGAAGCAGAGGAAGCAAGCAGATGGATTGAAGGCATGACGTCTGCTACGACACAGTTGAAATGGTACCACCAGACTAATCGGTTGCCTGCGAAGCAACAGGAATTAGATTTGGAGTCTGAAAAGCTCGCTGGGCATTATGACATGACAAAGGGACAATCCTGGTTTTCAACCGAAGATGTCCCCGCTGTAACGGCCGAAAGGCACGCTGTGATAACCCATTTTCATAAAAAAGTGCAGCAATTCTTAAAGGGAGAAATCACGGCCAATCAATACGTAGATAGTATTAGAGCGACAAATTAACTTTAAGTTCATGTTCAAAAAGTCTGGTTTTCAGTACCGAGAAGATGGAATGAAGCTAGAAATGGAGTAGCGGAGCGTAGGAAAAACTACGTGAGCAACCACAATGTTTGCGAAGGAAACATACTTCGTAAGCCCGCGCTTATTTCGGCTGAATTTCATATTCGACGCTGATGATGCCACAAGGCATCCTTCGTAATCAAAAGTGGACTTTTTGAACAACCTCTTTAAAAAGATATAGCCAGTTTTACTTCCAGTACACCTTCACTTGTTGAAACATCGGTGGCTTTGACGAAGGACAGAATTTTCTGCGGATAGAAGCCAAGGTCAAACTCTCTTTCCAGCATTCGGCGAGTGGTGTCTGGTAATTCAAGCTGATTGAATACAAGTTTGTCCACATGAAAACGAATGGAATTTTGAGGTTCATTTTCTACCGTATAATGTCCTTCAATGCTTAATTGCAACTGATCCCGCTGACCGGAAGCTGTAATCTTATCCTGATTGAACTTAAAGGCAAAGTCTTCAAAGATGGAATTCTGAGAACGAAGAAACGCATTAAGCTCATCCTGGCCAATTCGAATTGTATACGTTGTTCCGGTTGTAGATATGCCTCCGTTTTGCTCTTGAATAAAGTCTGGAAGGTTCTGCATCGCAGATGCCAAAGCTTTAAAATATCGTTTCACCTCATAGATGCCGATGTTCTCCCAATAGAGAGTCAGTTCATCCATCAGTTTTTGAATCGCTGCCGCATCTCCGCTGGTGGCTATTTGGTCGTCCACTTCTTTTTGCAAGGCGACAACACGTTCTCGCTGGTTTTGAAGATTAGTCTTCATTTCAGATAATTCTGCTGTAGTCTGACGAATCTGAGTGGAAGTCTGTTGTAGGTCGTGATAACGGTCTTGATACTTGTCCAGCACAGCCTGATCCCGTCCTATGATAATCTGGTAATAATCATACAGTACAAACAGGTCTTTGAATGACCTGGCCCCCAGAACCGTCATGAGAAGACTGTCGCGTTCTCCCGTGTAGTAGGATCTAACTACAGCGCCGGCCCGATCTTGCTGAATATGTATCTGCTGTTCTTGTTCCTGAAGCTGGACGATTAATGTCTCGTATTGTTGAGCCAGCTGTTTCTGCCTTTCTGCGATGCGTTCGATTTCATGATCGATTTCAACGATGGATAGACTTTTTTGCAAGATTTCACGTGTATCCTCGGGTGAAGACTCTCCATAGGCATAGGTTGATGGTAGCTGTAGGAATACAATGATGCATAATATAAAGGCGGTAATGCCGTATTGACGTTTCACCGATCATTCTCCTTTCCACTTCTTAAATGACAATAGTACAGGCCTGTTGTCTTCCAGACAATATATGAAACAAATACGTGAAATATCCTTAGTGGTTACATAACACCACGAACAATCATTTAATCTGAACACAACAAAAAAGCAACCCGACTGATGCCGGATCACTTTGATGCTGCAGGTGGATTAGAGCGGCAACCCCATTTGGAATACGGTCCAGTAGCTGAACCCCGAGAATGTCACGATCATATAACCCCAGAAGAGCAATATGTACGTTCTTTCAGTGAATTTCAAGTATCCCAAAATGACAAAAAACGCAGTCTGCAGGAAAAAAAGCAAAGCCATTTCGACCAGATCTCCCGCAAAAGCCATCAGGCCAATCGCAAGCGTGAAGAACCCGAGTACCCGAAACATGCGTGCCACGGTAAATCCTCCTCTCCTAAGTGCGATCATAGATTGTCTACACAACATTATACCGGGAAAGGAAAAACGTGTAAACAAAATTGGATATGAAAGCGAATTCTTTTTTTGCCTTGTAGCAAGTAAAGAGGGAGTAGTTTTACATATGTTACGTATGAGCAAGGCTAAATGTGGAAATACATTTTAGTATGAAATCAATTCTATGAACTCTATGAGAGGCATAAGAATGAATGAAGCAGCTTTTATACCTAATTCACATACCGGGCTTCCGGTAATGCGGACGGTTATTTTAGGATGTTGTTAGGAGGGTATTATAGCATGACTGCAGTGAGACAGGATGCTTGGAGTACAGAGGACGATTTGATATTGGCTGAGGTTACTTTGCGTCATATTCGGGAAGGTAGTACACAACTGGCCGCTTTTGAAGAGGTAGGCGAAAAAATAGGCAGAACTTCTGCCGCATGCGGTTTTCGCTGGAACAGCTGTGTACGTAAAAAGTATGAGTCTGCCATCAGTAACGCCAAGGCACAACGGCAAAAACGCAGTTATCTCAGAAAGCAGCCGGCTATGCTGGGACCGCAGGTTGCAGCTCTGTCTACACTGGATACCGAAGAACATCTGTACAAATCAGATGGGATCTCGGACGATTCATTATCAATGGATGCAGTAATCCGCTTCCTGCGACAATGGAAAGGAACAGTGCAGGAGAGCAGTCGTCAGCTCAAGATGCTCGAGAAGGAGCTTCGGGAGAAAGAAGATGAATTGCTGGAACTGCGCTGCGAGAATGACCGTCTTTCCAAAGAAGTGAATGAGGTGCAGACGGATTACCGTGTGGTAAATGACGATTACAAAGCTTTGATTCAGATTATGGATCGGGCTCGCAGACTCGCATTTTTGTCTGAAGAAGAAGAGGAACTCAAAACACGTTTCAAGATGGATGCCAACGGGAACCTGGAACGAATTGAATAGCAAGAACAGGCCTTTGATTTGCGAAAGTCAGATATAAACCCGCCACACCTCCGTTACATAACGGCAGGTATGACGGGTTTTTAGTTTGGTGTTTTTGTTCTATTATAGATAAGAGAAGAGTAACTACTGAAGCGGAGAGGAGTGCATCATATGATTATTGACATTGTAGGAGCAGGGTCACTGGGTTTATTATATGGCGGAAAACTGCTGGCGGCAGGTAACCAGGTTCGATTTTGGACCAGAACACCCGCTCATGCAGAGCTACTAAGCCGTGATGGAGTAACGATCGTGGAGCGAGAAGGGAAGATACATATTCTTCCGGATCATATACAGGCAAAACCGATCAACGAGCTGTCGGACACATGGGAGCACGCTCCTGGAGAATGGTTGCTGCTCATGGTTAAGCAGACAAGCATTGACGATTTCATTCATGAGATTAGTCCGTTGAAGGATCATGTACTGAACATCGCGTGTTTTCAAAATGGGATGGGCCATCTGGAAAAATTACAAGCTGCTTTGCCGCAATCACTTCTATGTAGCGCGATTACAACAGAGGGTGCGAAGCGGGCCCAGTGTGAGGTCACTCGTGCGGGTACAGGTGAAACCAGACTGGGAAAACGTAATATACATATAGAAGCTCCTACCTCAATAGAGGTGAAGAGAACATTTACTCTATCGAAACTCCTGCAGAAGGCAGGATTTGACTGTACAGTGTCGAATGAAATCGATAAGCTGATATACAGAAAACTGTTGATCAACGCGGTCATTAACCCGCTTACGGCATTATGGCGAATTCCCAATGGTGAATTGATCACCAAGGAAGATCGCAAGAAGCTTATGCGCCAGTTATATGATGAAACATTGGTAATCTACTCAACCAGTGGAATAAGGCTAGATCAGGATATGTGGGAGCAACTGATCGATGTCTGTCGTTCCACAGCCACGAATACTTCCTCCATGCTTGCAGATGTTCTTCAAGGACGTGGCACAGAAGTCGGATCAATCAACGGACATATTGTAAGGATGGCACAAAAGTCAGGCCTTGCTGCACCTACACATGAAATACTGCTTCATCTGATTGAAGGAATGCAACCGGAAGGAGTGAGTTAATGGCACTTTTTATTGTATTGAGCATACTACCTTTTTTTCCGTTCTTTCTTGTGTATTGGGGAATGTACATTTGGAAAAAAGACAAACGCTCAGCATTGCGAATGGCAATGGATGTAACCACTTTTTTTCTCGTATTTTCAGTTTCAGCGTTATTCAACTTAACATTTGACTCGAATTTTGGTTTTTATCTGACATTAATACTCATACTAGTAGCACTTGGATTCATTGGGGGTGCGCAAAATCGACTAAAAGGGAAGGTCGATAGGGGTAGAATGTTCCGGGCCGTATGGCGCATGGCTTTCGTAATCATGAGTTTCGGGTATGTTTTGTTTACTTTATTTGGATTATTTAGATACTTCATGCAACAGATGTGAGGATACATAACGCAAAAGGGCTAAAAAATGTGTCGATTTTGTCGAAAACTGAAAAAAACATTACTTTCTGAAAAAGTAATGTAGATTTTTTTGACCGGTGGTTGTATAATCTATAAACATATAAACCATATCAATTTAGGGGGAACGTGTTAGATGAAAAGGAAAAGTCTATTAGTCCTTTTGACGCTGATTTTGGCGTTCGGTACCGTACTTGCAGCGTGCGGATCGAAAAACGAAGGCACAGGTAACACCGATACTGGTTCTGCAAACGAAGGAAATGGTCTTGCTAAAGATCAAATCCTGAAAATCAACCTGTCAGCTGAACCTCCTACGTTGGACCCGGCTCAAGCAAAAGACAGCCAAACCAACACAGTTCTGAAATTCTTGTATGAAGGTCTTGTACGCATCGATGCTGATGGTAAAGAACAACCAGGCGTAGCTACAGACTGGACAATCTCCGAAGATGGTTTGAAATATGTTTTCAACCTGAACCCGGAAGCTAAATGGAGCAACGGTGATGCAATCACTTCCGAAGACTTTGTTCGTTCTTGGGAACGTGCTTTGAAACCGGAAACAGCTTCTCCATATGCATACCAATTGTACTACATCAAAGGCGCTGAAGGTTACAACCTCAGCAAAGACGAAACATACACTGGTACTAAAATCACAGATTTCTCTCAAGTAGGTGTTAAAGCTACTGATGAGCACACTTTGGAAGTAACGTTGGAAAACCCAACACCTTACTTCTTGGGTCTGACAGCATTCTACACGTACTACCCAGTACACCCGTCTGCTGACACCAATGACAAATTCTTCACAGACTACAAAAACATGATCGTTAACGGACCATTTGTAATGGATTCATACGCTAAAGGTCAAAAAATTGTTGTGAAGAAAAACGATGGTTACCATGCAGCTTCTGACATTAAATTGACTCAAATCGATATGTCCCTGACTAACAGCAGTGCTTCCGAACTGCAAGCTTACAAATCAGGACAATTGGACTACACTGGTGCACCTAACGGTGAAATTCCATCCGACCAAATTCCTTCTGTAAAAGCGGAATTGCCGGACGAGTTCAAAGCTACTGGTATTGCAAGTACTTACTACTACCAGTTCAACGTAAATGAAGCTCCATTTAACAACGCTAAAATCCGTAAGGCTTTTGCAATGTCAATTGAGCGTCAACCAATCGTTGACAAAGTAACACAAGGTGGACAAATTCCAGCTTACGGCTTTGTACCTCCAGGTATCCGTGGTGAAAACGGCGAATTCCGTGATGAGCACAAAGACGATTACTTCACTGAAAATGTTGAAGAAGCTAAAGCATTGCTTGCCGAAGGTATGAAAGAAGAAGGTTACACAACATTGCCAGCAGTTACTTTGATCTACAACACTAGTGATAGTCACGCGAAAATCGCTTTGGCGATTGCTGATATGTGGAAGAAAAACCTTGGTGTTGACGTGAAAACGGAAAACCAAGAGTGGGGCGTATTCCTTGAGAACCGTCAAAACCAAAACTTCCAAGTTGCTCGTGCAGGCTGGTCTGCTGACTACAACGATCCATACAACTTCTTGGAAATGTGGACTACTGGAAACACAAACAATGATTCCAAATTCAGCAACGAACAGTATGACAAAGATGTTAAAGACACTGTAAAATCTGCTGATCCAGCTGCACGTATGGCTGCATTTGCTGACGCTGAGAAAATCCTGATTCAAGATGAAATGGGCGTAATGCCAATCTATTACTACACTAACGTATCTTTGACTAAGCCTTACCTGAAAGGCGTACAACTTGATTTCAGTGGAGCTATTGACTTCACTCGTGCATATCTGGAAGAGAAATAAGTTGTTCTGAAGTCTAATATGATTACTTCGGGATATATATGTGGAATTCCATATATATCCCGATTTTTTTGTATGTGCACCGATTTTCCTTATAATTCTTGAAATTTCCGATAAATGGATTGGACTTTATTTCTGTCTAATTCTACAATCGATTTGTATACAAAATATTGTTTGTGGAGGTGTGCAAGGGTTGGTTAAGTACGTTTTGAAAAAACTACTATTTATGCTGCTATCGCTTTTCATACTCGCATCGATGACTTTCTTCCTGATGAAGGCCATTCCTGGTGACCCTTTTACATCCGAGAAAAAAGTATCACCTGAGATCCGTGCACTCTTGGAAACCAAGTATGGACTGGACAAGCCGATGTATGAACAATACCTGAAGTATATGGGTGGAATTGTCAAAGGAGATTTCGGGGTATCAATGAAATATTTGAATCGCGATGTATCTAGTATGATTGCTGAGACATTCACCGCTTCACTGAAGCTTGGAATCTTTGCGATCATTATCTCCATTATTGTTGGTGTCTTGCTGGGTCTTCTGGCAGCTGTTTATCACCGCAAATTGATTGATGATGTCACAATGGTCATAGCTGTCATAGGTATTGCTGTTCCGAGCTTCTTGCTCGCATCATTACTACAGTATCTATTTGCTTTCAAATTGGGATGGTTCAACGTTATGGGCTTCGACGGACCGCTTGACTATGTACTCCCAGTTGCAGCATTGTCTGCATCACCAATTGCCTTTATCGCACGTTTGACGCGTTCCAGCATGCTTGAAGTTTTACATGCAGATTATATCAAAACAGCTAAAGCCAAAGGTTTGAAGTGGCCAGCTATTATGTTTAAACACGTTGTAAGAAACGGTATTCTACCGGTAGTAACTTATGTTGGTCCAATGACAGCGAATATCATCACAGGTTCCGTTGTAATTGAACAGATCTTTAACATCGGGGGAATTGGTAAAGTATTCGTAGAAAGTATCACAAACCGGGATTACACCATGATTATGGGAATCACGATTTTCTATGGTATTCTCCTCATGTTGGCACGTTTCCTGACAGATATTGCTTACGTGCTGATCGATCCTAGAATTAAGCTGGAAAGCCGGAAGGGGGCATAACGTTGTCTGGCACGAATAATAAAAAGAATGAAACGGCGAACACTAACCTGACTAGTCAGGCAGCGGTTAAACCGCAAGAAAGTGTTTCCCTCTTTAAAGATGCCATGTACAGACTTGCAACCAATAAGGCTGCTATGATAAGTCTGGGTGTATTGGTTCTTGTCGTGATTTTCTCTTTGATTGGTCCAACTTCTTTGTTTACAAGTTATAATTATTATTCAAATGATTTGATGAATGCCAATGCAGCGCCTAGTGCCGAGCATTGGTTCGGTACGGATGAACTCGGTCGTGATGTATGGACAAGAACATGGGTTGGTGCCCGTGTATCCCTTACAGTAGGTTTGGCAGCAGCTCTGATTGACCTTGTTATTGGTGTAATCTATGGTGCAATTATGGGTTACTATGGCGGACGTGTTGATGGTATCATGAACAAGTTCTCCGAAATCCTGTATTCCCTGCCTTACATGCTCGTTGTTATCTTGTTGCTGGTTGTATTGGAACCAAGTCTGACAACCATCATCATTGCCCTCACCATTACAGGCTGGATCAGCATGTCGTGGATTGTACGTGGTGAGATTATGCAACTCAAAAACAGAGACTTCATTCTCGCGGCTCGCTCCATGGGTGCAAGTACAGGACGTCAATTGTTCCGTCACTTGTTGCCAAATGCAGTTGGTCCGATTATCGTAACTTTGACATTGTCTATTCCTAACGCAATCTTTGCAGAGGCGTTTCTGAGCTTCCTCGGACTTGGTGTATCTGCACCGAGATCATCCCTGGGATCCATGATCAATGACGCACTCACAGGTTGGACGCTGTATCCTTGGCGGATGTGGTTCCCGGCAGGTCTGATGGTTCTGACTATGCTTGCATTTAACTTGCTCGGTGACGGTCTGCGCGACGCGCTCGATCCGAAATTACGTAAATAGAAATAGGAGGTGGGATTATGGAGCCGATTTTAACAGTCAAGGACTTGAGCGTGTCATTCTCAACGCGCTCTGGTGAATTTGATGCCGTTAAAAATGTGAGTTTTGAAATTGGCAAAGGAGAGACGCTGGGGATCGTAGGTGAATCCGGTAGTGGTAAGAGTGTTACCGCCCAAACCATCATGAAATTGATTCCCTCCCCGCCTTCGAAGGTCAAAAGCGGAGAAATTACTTTTCACGGGCAAGACCTGCTGAATAAGACAGACAAACAAATGGAAGCGATTCGTGGTAAAGATATCGGTATGATCTTCCAAGATCCAATGACTTCTTTGAATCCTACCATTAAAATTGGTAAACAAATTACCGAAGTATTGCGCAAGCATCAGAACATGTCCAAACAAGCGGCGGATAAAGCTGCTTTGGAAATGCTGGAACTTGTAGGTATCAAAAATGCGGCTGTTCGCATGAATCATTACCCTCACCAATTCTCTGGTGGTATGCGTCAGCGTGCCATGATCGCGATTGCGCTTGCTTGTCGTCCATCCCTTCTGATTGCGGATGAGCCGACAACTGCACTTGACGTTACAATCCAGGCTCAAATCCTGGATGTAATGAAAGACATGCAGCAAAAGCTTGGAACATCGATCATGCTGATTACGCATGACCTTGGTGTAGTAGCGGGTATGTGTGACCGTGTTGTTGTTATGAAAGAAGGCGAAGTTGTTGAAACAGGAACAACTGCTGAAATCTTTAGTAACCCTCAACATCCATATACGATTAAATTGCTGAATGCTTTGCCTCGTCTGGACGAGCCCAAAAAGGAAAAACCAACTCCGGCTGGTATTATCAAAGGCAGCAACAAGCCTCTGGTACAAGTGAAAAACTTGAAACAGTACTTTAATCTGGGTAAAGGTAACATTCTTAAAGCGGTTAATGACGTAAGCTTTGATATCTTTGAAGGAGAAACACTTGGCGTTGTAGGTGAGTCCGGCTGTGGTAAATCCACAACAGGTCGTACCATTTTGCGTCTTTATGAGCCAACGGGCGGAAGTGTTAACTTTAACGGAACAGATATCTACAAGTTGTCCCCGCGTAAAATGAAAGAAATGCGTAAAGATATGCAGATGATCTTCCAAGATCCATATGCATCCCTTAACCCGCGTTTCAACGTTATGGATATTATCGGAGAGTCCCTTGATATTCATGGTCTGGCTTCCAGCTCTAAAGAGCGTAAGAGACGAGTGGAAGAGTTGCTTGATCTGGTAGGTTTGAATCCAAGTCATGCCCTTCGTTATCCACATGAATTCTCTGGTGGTCAAAGACAACGGATCGGGATTGCGCGTGCACTTGCTGTAGACCCTAAATTCATCATCTGTGATGAGCCATTGTCTGCACTGGATGTATCCATTCAGGCTCAGGTCGTTAAATTGCTTGAAGAACTTCAGCAACGTCTCGGCTTGACATACCTGTTTATTGCGCATGACTTGTCCATGGTTAAACATATCAGTGACCGTGTAGCTGTAATGTACATGGGTAAAGTGGTTGAACTCGCAGAAAGTGAAGAACTGTATGCGAACCCTGTCCACCCTTATACCAAAACATTGCTCTCCGCGATCCCTGTGCCTGATCCGGAAGTGGAAGCGAACAAACGTCGCATCTTGCTGCCGGAAGAGCATATGAGCCCGATTCAAAATGGATCTGGCGGTCCTGCAAATGACCCGTACAACCTGGAAAATGCTCAATTGATTGAGGTTTCCAAAGGTCACTGGGTTGCAGAGCCTTACGTATAATAGAAATATTAAAGTGATATGCTATTATTGATGTATTATGTGCCGCCGACTCGTTCGGCGGTTTTTTTCGTATTTTAATGACTTTCTTTTGACGAAGCGGCCCTGAATTCGGTACAATCAAGAAAGGCTCTTTGAAGCAGAATAGGAGGCAGACCTCATGAACGGTATTACCGAGGCACTCCGCAGCGGATCAAGACTTGCAGAAGATTATATCTGTTCAAGAGATGCTGCGCGTGTCCTTTACGAGTATGACATTCGCTGGGAATCAGGACTTCAGACGCGTGCCGAGTGGTTGGACCAATCGGAAAACACACGTATTGATCGTCGTGACCTGGCAGAGTATTTACGTATATATAATAAACGGGTGAACGACCATGGAGAGGTTCATGCGTCCATCACACGTCTTGCAGAACAAGGCGCATTGGTGGTTACAGGAGGACAGCAGAGCGGTCTGCTCACCGGACCATTGTTCGTCATATACAAAGCTGCTAGCGTAGTGGCAGCTGCCCGTGAAGCCGAAGAAAGACTTCAACGCCCGGTAGTTCCAGTATTTTGGATCGCTGGTGAAGACCATGACTGGGATGAGGTTAACCATACCTACCTGCCTAATCACCAGGGAGACATGAAGAAAGTCAAGTTGCAGGGACGATTCGCAGGAAGGGATTCTGTGAGTAATGTTCATGTGGATACGGAACAGTGGATGAGTGTACTCGAGCAGGTGGAGCGTCTGTTACCTGATACGATACACAAACCAGGATTGATGAAATGCATTACTGAGATCCATCAATCCAGTTCGAATCTGAGTGATGCATTTGCCCGCATGATATCCGCTTTGTTTGCCAGCACTGGACTTATACTAATGGATGCATCAGATCCGGACTTGCGCAGATTGGAACGGCCCGTGTTTGAACAGCTAATCCGACGAAATGAATTGTTGCGTAACGCTTATGCACAAGGAGCTTCGTCGGTACAACAAGCAGGTTATGCTATGCCTGCCGAAGTGGCTGAGGATGGAGCCAATCTGTTCTATATCCATGAAGGCACACGTTTGCTTTTGATGCTTAAGGATGGCTTGTATGGTGATCGCAAAGGCCTGGTTTCCTTCACAGAGGAGCGTTTGCTTCAGGAACTGGAAGAGCATCCGGAGCGCTTCAGTAATAACGTATTGACTCGGCCATTAATGCAGGATTCGGTTCTGCCTGTAGCCGCTGTTATTTTGGGTCAAGGTGAAATTGCATATTGGGGTTTGACTCGCGAAGCATTCCACCAGTTTGGACTGCAAATGCCTATTTTATTGCCGCGGTTGTCCTTCACTATTATGGAAGATATTCATCACAAACATATGAAACAATATGGACTTTCTTTTCAGGATGTTCAATATCATATGGAAGACAAGAAGGAACAGTGGCTCGCTCAGCAGGAGACGTTCCAGGTAGATGAACAATTTGACAAGGTCCAGGAAGCGTTTTTGGATCTGTATGGTCCTTTGTTAGATGAAATTGCGGAGATTCATCCTGGGCTGGAACGAATTGGAGATACCAACTTGAGTAAAATTAACGAGCAAATGCAGTATCTCAAGCAGCAGACTCACAAAGCCATTGAAGATAAACATAATGTAAGTTTAAGGCATTGGGACGGCATTCAAAACTCTCTTTTCCCGGCGGGCAAACCGCAGGAACGAGTACATAATGCACTCTTTTACCTGAATCGTTATGGCACCGAGTGGATCGATGAACTGATTAAGGCTTCAAGCGAATTCCTTGGAGAGCACAAGGTTATTGCACTGTAGAGACCTTTATAATAGAAGAAACACATAAACGAGGAGGACGTGAAATGACTACACCTGCATTGCAAAACAGTATTGTTAAAGATATGGGACTCGCTTCAGAGGGTCATTTGAAAATTGATTGGGTAGAGGCGCACATGCCGGTATTGAACCGTATTCGTCGCCAGTTTGAACAGGATCTTCCTTTTAAAGGTTTGAAGGTTGCCATTTGTCTTCATCTGGAAGCAAAAACAGCTTACTTGGCAAAAGTGATCCAAGCCGGCGGCGCAGAAGTAACGATTACGCACAGCAACCCTTTGTCTACACAAGATGATGTCTGCGCTGCATTGGTAGAAGATGGCGTTACCGTATATGCGAAGTACAACCCGGAACCTGCGGAATTCAAATCACTGCAACTTCGTGCGCTTGAGGTGAAACCTGATCTCATTATTGATGATGGCGGAGACTTCGCAACTATTATTGCATCCGAGCGTCCTGATCTTGCAGCGACAATTCGCGGAGGAGCAGAAGAAACGACAACGGGCATTATTCGTTTGAAAGCATTGGCGAAAGAAGGCCAATTGAAATTCCCGATGGTGGCAGTTAATGACGCATACTGCAAATATCTGTTTGATAATCGTTATGGCACAGGTCAATCCGCATTTGACGGTATCATCCGTACAACCAATCTGGTTGTAGCAGGTAAGAATGTAGTCGTAGCCGGATATGGCTGGTGTGGTAAAGGTGTAGCGATGCGCGCCAAAGGTCTTGGAGCGAATGTGATCGTAACTGAGATTGATCCAATCAAAGCGGTGGAAGCACACATGGACGGATTCCGGGTCATGACGATGGTGGAAGCTGCCAAATTGGGCGATTTCTTTATCGCAGTTACAGGCAATAAGGATGTTATTACAGGTGAGCATTACGATGTGATGAAGGACGGAGCAATCCTGAGCAATGCAGGTCACTTTGATGTTGAAGTGAATAAACCTGAACTAGCTAAACGTTCGGAATCGATTCGTACAGTTCGCCGTAACATTGAGGAATATCGCTTCAAAGATGGTCGTAAAATGTACCTTCTTGCAGAAGGTCGTCTTGTAAACCTGGGTGCAGCAGATGGTCACCCGGCCGAAATCATGGATACAACGTTTGCTCTTCAAGCGCTTGGTCTGCGTTATGTAAGTGAGAATTATGAAAACTTGGGTAAAAACGTGGTTAACGTACCTTACGATATCGACCAACAGGTTGCCAGCTATAAACTTGAAAGCCTGAATATTGGCATTGACTCCTTGTCAGCAGAACAGGAAAAATACCTGGATAGCTGGAAATTTTAATCTTTATCCATTAATTACAAGCTGATGAAATGATTCAAAGGGTATAGAATGGTTTATTGATGATATGGCTCATGTGCGGGTAGACATACGATTGCCCGTTTACGGGAAACGTCTTTGATCCTGAGTGACAGGATCAAAGACGTTTTTTTTATGTTGAAAAATCAAAAAATCAAGTATTGCAAGAAGGGTTTTGATTTTTTTGTGCGAATCTATTATGCTTAGGTGGTGGAAAGTGGGGCAAAGTGGGAGAAACGGGTGAGGAGTGAGTGGGCCAATGTTTATGGGGGAGTTCCAACATAGCATTGATGATAAGGGTCGGGTTATCATTCCGGCTAAATTCCGCGAATCTCTGGGACCGTCTTTCGTTGTCACACGGGGTTTGGACCAGTGTCTTTTCGTGTACCCCATGGAGGAGTGGGGGGTCATGGAACAGAAGCTCAAAGCACTGCCATTGATGAAATCTGATGCACGTGCGTTTACCCGGTTTTTTTTCTCGGGTGCAACCGAATGTGAACTGGACAAACAGGGCAGGGTAAATCTGCCGGGCAATTTAAGAGAGTATGCCAAGCTGGACAAGGATTGTGTTGTTCTTGGCGTGTCGAACCGGGTGGAGATTTGGAGCAAAGGCATATGGGAGAGTTATTTCAATCAATCCGAAGAAGCATTCAACGACATTGCCGAAAAGCTGGTCGATTTTAATTTTGATTTATAAAGTCAGGAGGGGTGCAGGTTGTTTCACCACATAACCGTACTCAAAGAAGAGGCAACAGAGGGATTAAACATCAAGCAGGACGGTATATACGTGGACTGCACTTTAGGCGGTGGCGGACATAGCTCCGTGATTGCTTCCAAGCTCGGTCCAGGGGGACGTCTGATCGCACTTGATCAGGATGATTGGGCTTTGGATAATGCTCGCGAGAAGCTCGCTGCCTATGGAGAACGTGTAACATTGGTGAAAACCAATTTTAGAGATCTGGAACAGGTGCTCAAGGATCTGGATGTACCAATGAAGGATGGCTTACCACAGGTCGATGGTATCTTGTACGACTTGGGTGTGTCATCTCCGCAATTTGATGAAGGAGAACGTGGATTCAGCTACAATCACGATGCTCCGCTCGATATGCGAATGGACCAGGATGCAATGCTGACGGCCAAAGAGATTGTGAATGAATGGCCAGAAGAAGAGATTGCCCGAATTTTGTATCGCTATGGTGAAGAGAAGTTTTCCAGAAGAATTGCCCGTGTTATCGTCGGAAAACGAGCTCAGTCTACCATTGAGACCACGGGTGAACTAGTGGAACTGATCAAGGAAGGCATTCCGGCGGCAGCTCGCCGTACCGGTGGACATCCTGCCAAACGCAGCTTCCAGGCATTACGGATTGCCGTCAACGATGAGTTGGGTGCGTTTGAAGAAGGACTACATCAGGCTGTTCGTTGTCTGGCACCAGGAGGACGTGTATCTGTTATTACCTTCCACTCCCTTGAGGATCGGATATGTAAACAGATTTTAAGCAGTTATCTGGAGAAATGTACATGTCCACCCGATTTTCCGTTGTGTGTATGTGGGGGCAAGGGGTCCCTGCGTTTAATTAACAGAAAACCGCTGATTCCAACGGAAACGGAATTGGCTGAAAATTCACGTGCTCGTTCAGCCAAGCTGCGCGTAGCCGAGAAATTGTAGATCAAGAGTGGAGGAGAGAATCGGAGTATGGCATATACACGTGGTAATCTCGCCGTAAAAGAAAAAGCGTCCCAGGAACGTGTGACCCAGCAACGATACAAAGAAACCACCAAAGTGGTGACCCGTCGTACGGGTCTTCCGGCACGCGAGAAGATTTTGTATCTGATTACCCTGGTTGCAGTGATCCTTGTTGGAGGAGCCCTGATGTCTCGTTATGCTCATATCTATGATCTGAACAAGCAGGCACAGTCCACTATTTCGGATATCAAGGGGTATGAGAAGACGATTGCAGACCTGCAAGTGGAAAAAGAAACATTGAACAATCAGGTCATCGATAATGCAAAACAGCTTGGTTATGTTGAAGCTTCCGGTAAGGATGTCATTTTTGTACCTCGCTCCACAAGTACGAAATCAACAGGTGCTGAATCGTCCTCGAATACAAGCAGTAAGTAAAGAGGTGTTCCGATGATAAAAAGAATAAAGATGCGCACGTTGCTAATAGGGGGATGTATTACCCTCTTTTTTCTTGTACTCGTAACCCGAATCTTTTTCATTCAAGTTGTGAATGGCGGTGTATGGCAGGAACGGGCGGCCGGTTTAGTAGAGCGGGAACAGACCATTAAGGCTGCACGTGGAACAATTACAGATCGAAATGGTAACGTTCTGGCTACCGATGCGCCTGCGTATACGGTTTCGGTCAATCCCCTCTTGATCGATGAACTGGGCATTCAGGATGTTGTCACGGAGAAACTCTCTACCCTTCTAGGGAAAAATGAGAGTGAGATGCGCGCTCTTGTCACAGCCAAAAATAAAGATGGAAATTTCTATCAGCAGCGGGAAGTACGCAGTGAAGGATATAAGATCAGTCCTGAGCTTGCCGCAAAAGTCAATGAGTTGCGTGAAGAATTGCAAGAGGAATATAAGGCGCGTAATGCAATCGTAATGGCTCAAGAGTCCAAGCGTTTTTACCCTGAAGAAACACTTGCTTCTCACCTCTTGGGATATATGAGCCGTGACGGAAAGGCTGTCAATGGACTTGAAGTCTCATATGATGAAGCACTGACAGGTACAGACGGGTATCTGAATTATCAGAAGGATGCCAAAGGCATCAAACTTCCGGATTCACAGGATAACTATCTGCCACCTCAGAACGGGAAAAACCTCACGCTGACGATCGATGATACGATCCAGTTCTACATTGAGGATGCAATGAAAGAAGCCGTTGCCAAGTATAACCCACTGAGCATGACGGTCATTGCTGCAGACCCGAGCACAATGGAGATTCTGGGGATGGCGAACTGGCCAACCTTTAATCCTAATACGTACGGCAGTACGCCTGATCAAAAGAACTTTATTAATCATGCGACGCAATCCATCTATGAGCCAGGTTCTACATTCAAAATCGTTACGCTTGCAGGGGCTGTGGAAGAAAAACTCTTCGATCCGAATGCAAGTTTTGAATCCAAACGCATGTATATCGGTGGATTCCCGATTAGCGATAACGGTCATTCCTATGGTTGGATCTCTTATCTCGAAGGTGTCAAACGGTCAAGTAACATTGCCTTTGTTAACTTGGGTTACAACATGCTTGGTGGTGAACGTCTGCGTCATTACATAGACGAATTCGGTTTTGGTAAAAAGACAGGTATTGATCTGCCGAGTGAGGCAGCTTCACCGATCAAGCCGTTGGTTTACAAATCCGAGATTGCTACTGCTGCTTACGGTCACGGTCTCGTACAGGTAACACCAATTCAACAGGTCGCAGCGATTTCGGCAATTGCTAATGGCGGCAAATTACTGGAGCCACATCTGGTGAGGGAGATTAAGAACCCGAATGACGGAACTACGGAAGTGATCAAACCTAAAGTGGTTCGTCAGGTGATTTCCAAGGAATCTTCCAAACTGGTGAGCGGTTATCTGGAACAAGTGGTTGCAGACCAAACGATTGGTACCGGTCGTAACGCTTATATCGAGGGTTACCGTGTAGCTGGTAAGACAGGTACAGCAAGAAAGGTTGTTAACGGGGAATACAGCAAGTCGAAAGACGTTGTATCGTTTATTGGATTTGCACCTGTGAATAATCCGAAGATTGCTATACTTGTTGTCATTGACCAACCGGATGGAACCAACATTGGGGGAGGAACTGCAGCTGCCCCGGTATTCAAAAAAATTGTGAGCCAAACGCTTCAGTATATGGGAGTTCCCAAGGATACAGCCAAAACCGCTGACAAAAAGTCAAAAGAAGTTCCTGTCGTGCAAGCCAAGGCACCGGACCTGAGTGGTAAGACAGCCAAACAGGCCAGAAGCCAGCTTCTAAGCGCGGGTATTGCTTATGTGACGCTTGGTCAAGGGGATAATGTAATTCGGCAGTATCCGGTTGCTGGGGCATCCATGAATCCAGGCCAACGCATCTATCTGCTTACGGAAGAAAGCAGCAAGATGAAGATTCCAGATCTAACAGGTGAATCCCTCCGGGATGCTCTGGAAGTACTTTCTCTCATGAAAGTGGGAGTTACGGTCAAGGGTGAAGGGTATGTCGTGAAGCAAACTGAGCAGGTAGCAGGTGAGCAGAGAACCGTACAGCTGAATTTGCAGACTGCCAAAGCCGCAGTTACCGGCATAGCAGATGAGGCTCCAATCTCTTCTGATCCGTCGTCAGAAACCGAAGGGAAGGAACAAGACACTTCGGGAGCAGAAGGTAAAACCGACGGAAAAGACGAAACGGATAACAATAAGGCTCCTGCCAATGAATCCGAATCCTCTGATGATCCAGCAACAAACGGGGCTTCACTACCATAGGGAGCTCTGACAGCTTGTTCTAACCCCCGGTTGTCCTGAATATTCATGAATGGAACGAGATCATGATTTTGGGACGAGTGGGGGGATCTTTTCGTGAAGGGATCAAGCGTAAATCTGCGTCGCAGGTTGCTATGGAGTTTAGTGATTTTAGTTTTGTTATTTTCGGCCTTGGTAATCAGGCTTGCTTATGTACAGCTCGGGCAAGGCCCTGAATTGTCAGCAAAAGCAGAAGAATCCTGGCGTCGTAATATTCCTTACTCTGCCAAGCGAGGGGAGATCCTGGATCGAAATGGAACCTCTCTGGCCTATAATGTGACCACACCGACCATTATGGCTATCCCGGCACAAGTCAAGGAAGCTGAAACGACAGCCAGAGCGCTCGCCCCATTACTGGGGATGACGGAAGAGAAAGTGCTGGCAACCATCAAGAAACGTGAACTCATTGTACGATTACAACCCGGCGGCCGCAAAATTACGATGGAGAAAGCTCAGCGCATCCGTGATTTGAAGCTTCCGGGTATCGTTGTTGCTGAGGACAATAAACGTTTTTATCCCTATGATGATCTGGCTGCCCATATTCTCGGATTTACGGGGATTGATAATCAGGGCTTAACGGGCGTCGAGAAGAAATATGATGATAAGCTGAATGGTTTGAATGGCAGTGTGTCCTACTTGTCCGATGCGGCCGGAAGGCTAATGCCGGGCTCATCCGAGAAGTATGTGGAACCGAAGGACGGCCTTAACCTCAAGCTGACCATTGATAAATCGATTCAGTCCATCATGGAGAGGGAACTCGATCAGGCCATGGTGAAGTTCCAGGCGAACTCAGCACTGGCTATAGCGATGAATCCCAAAACGGGTGAAATTTTGGGTATGTCGAGCAGACCGGGATACGAACCGGCCGATTATCAACAATATCCCGCGGAGATATACAATCGGAATTTACCGATCTGGATGACGTACGAACCGGGTTCTACGTTCAAGATCATTACCTTGGCAGCAGCGCTTGAAGAGAAAAAAGTCAATCTGCAACAGGATCAATTTTTTGATCCCGGATATGTTGAGGTGGGTGGAGCCCGTCTGCGTTGCTGGAAAAAGGGTGGTCACGGAAGTCAGACTTTCCTGCAAGTGGTGGAGAACTCATGCAACCCGGGATTTGTGGCACTGGGGCAGAGACTTGGAAAAGAATCGCTCTTCTCCTATATTAAAGACTTTGGCTTTGGTACCAAAACGGGAATTGACCTCAGTGGAGAAGCCAGTGGAATTCTGTTCAAACTGTCCAGAGTAGGACCTGTCGAGCTTGCAACGACTGCTTTTGGTCAAGGTGTATCGGTTACACCTATTCAGCAAGTAGCGGCTGTGTCAGCGGCCATCAATGGGGGTAAACTTTACAAGCCATATGTTACGAAAGCGTGGGTCCATCCAGTAACGGGAGAAGTCATGGAAGAAGCCAAGCCGGAGCTGGTTCGTCAGGTGATCTCGGAGAATACATCCAAGCAAGTACGTGAAGCACTCGAGAGTGTTGTTGCGAAAGGAACCGGACGTCCAGCGTTCATTGATGGATACCGGGTCGGTGGCAAAACAGGTACAGCCCAGAAAGTCATCAACGGACGTTATTCCTCTACCGAGCATATCGTATCCTTTATCGGATTTGCACCCGCTGATGACCCTCAGATTGTGGTCTATACCGCAGTGGATAATCCCAAAGGAATTCAGTTCGGAGGTGTGGTTGCCGCCCCGATTGTACAGAACATCCTTGAAGATGCGCTGCATTACATGAATGTCCCTGTTCGGAAGGAACAGGTTGCCAAAGAATACAAATATGGTGAGACCAAAATCGTGACGGTTCCAGATCTGACAGGTGCTACAGTCGAAGATCTGTACGAAGACCTGAACATGAATTTTATGCTGGCGAAGTCCGGCAGTGGTAAATACGTGATTAATCAGGCACCTAAGCCTGGGGCAAGGGTAGATCAGGGTTCTACCATCCGTATTTACATGGGGGATGTACTGAACGATGCGCATGATCATACGAAGGATGAATAACTGGAGCTTTGGGGTAGTTTCGGCTTCAAGCGCAACAAAATTCATCCAAGCGCGTTTCATTATTTGGTTGTATTGACGATATTAATAAATACAGACATATGCTAAAACAGAAGTATAATTGGAAAAGTGAGGTTATTCATGTGCTTTTAAAACAATTTGCATCGATGCTGACCACCGCTCGCCTCGTGGGCGAATCGAATACAGAATGCCAAAACCTTCAGACAGATTCCCGGCAGGTAAAACCGGGTGATCTGTTTATCTGTCTTCCAGGACATACGGTAGATGGTCATGATTATGCAGAAAAAGCTGTCCATGCCGGTGCAGTCGCATTGGTGGTTGAACGTCAGCTGGATCTGCCTGTACCACAATTGCTGGTGAAGGACAGCCGGTTTGCGATGGCTGTTCTGGCAGATTTCTTTTTTGACTCGCCAAGCCAGAAGATGAATATGATTGGTGTAACGGGCACGAACGGAAAAACGACCACTACCTATTTGATTGAAAAAATCATGAGCGATTACGGACGTAAGACGGGATTGATCGGTACCATTCAAATGCGGTATGACGGTCGTACCTACCCGATGTCAGGAACGACACCAGAGGCGCTTGATCTGCAGCGTAGTCTGCATGATATGGTTCAGAAGGGGACGGACTGCTGTGTTATGGAAGTTTCTTCTCACGCATTGGAACAAGGGCGTGTAAAGGGAACGAATTTCCGTACTGCGGTATTCACTAACCTGACGCAGGATCATCTGGACTACCACCATTCCATGGAGGAATATCGCGGGGCCAAAGGGTTGTTCTTTGCACGACTGGGTAACGGATATACGGAAGATGCTTCACAGCGCAAATTCGCTGTCATCAATGCAGATGATCCGGCTGCGGCTTATTTCATCTCTGTGACTGCAGCTGAAGTGATTACATATGGCATGGGTGAAGAGGCGGATGTGCGCGCATCCCAAATCTCAATTACCTCTCAAGGGACTTCTTTCCACGTGGATACATTTGCAGGCAGCACGGATATTCGCTTGCGCATGGTAGGTAAATTCAATGTGTACAATGCGATGGCAGCAATCTCTGCAGCGCTGGTGGAAGGCGTTCCATTGGAAGAGATCAAACGCAGTCTGGAGACAGTTCCGGGTGTGGATGGACGTGTTGAAGGCGTTGACGAAGGGCAGCCATTTGCTGTTATTGTCGACTATGCTCATACACCGGATGGACTGGAGAATGTACTGCGGACGGTGAAGGAATTTGCTGAAGGACGTGTGATCTGTGTGTTTGGCTGTGGTGGTGACAGAGATCGTACCAAACGACCTCTCATGGGTAAGATTGCTGCGAAGTATAGCGATTTTGTACTCGTCACTTCTGATAATCCACGGACAGAAGATCCGGATCTGATTCTCAAAGACATTGAACAGGGCCTGATTGAAGAATCCGTTCCTGCTGAACGTTATACGATGATTGTGGATCGGCGCCAGGCGATTCATGAAGCTATTGAAATGGCAAGCCCAGCCGATGTAGTATTGATTGCGGGCAAGGGTCACGAGACCTATCAGATTATCGGCACAACCAAAACCGATTTTGATGACCGAATCATAGCCAAAGAAGCGATAAGGGGCAAATCCAATTGATAAAAAGAACATTGGCACAATTGGCCGAGATGTGTGGAGGAACAGTAAGTGACGTTGCTGCTCATGGCAATGTAATGGTCGAAGGGGTGTTTACCGATTCGCGTAAACCCCTGGAAGGCAGTTTGTTTATCCCGCTAGTGGGTGAAAGGTTTGACGGACATGAATTTGTGCAAGCCTGTCT
This sequence comes from Paenibacillus sp. FSL K6-1318, assembly GCF_037976905.1. NCBI lineage: Bacteria > Bacillati > Bacillota > Bacilli > Caryophanales > Paenibacillaceae > Paenibacillus > Paenibacillus sp. FSL K6-1318. Next base: position 4,654,113 of record NZ_CP150270.1, on the reverse strand, counting down.
AGAGAAGGGTGCTGCAGGGGCGATCTGGCAAAAGGATCATGGTATTCCGCCACAAGGCGCTGTCATTGTTGTTGACGACACACTTGTCGCACTGCAAGCACTCGCATCTGCTTATCTAACAGAGAATAAAGCTGCTATTGTTGGCATTACAGGCAGCAACGGCAAGACGACAACGAAGGACATCGTGGATGCCATTCTCTCAACGACGTTCAAAGTGCATAAGACACAAGGAAACTTCAACAACCATATTGGTTTACCACTGACTGTACTAAGCATGGCCCCGGATACAGAGATTATCATTTTGGAGATGGGCATGAGTGGTCGCGGGGAAATTAACGATTTGTCGGTTATTGCGCAGCCTGATGTAGCGGTCATCACCAATATTGGTGAATCTCATCTGCTGCAATTGGGGTCGAGATTGGAGATTGCCAGAGCCAAAGCCGAGATTGCAGCGGGAATGAAAGCGGACGGGTTACTGATCTACAACGGAGACGAGCCTTTAATTGCACAAGTCCTTGAAGAACCCGCAACGAAACAACCAAAGGGATTGCAGCGGTTTACATTTGGTCTGGAAACCGATAATGATGACTATCCTACCGGACTCATGAATGCGCAGAACGGGGTTGTTTTCACTACCAAACAGTATGGAGATCATGCATTTACGCTCCCCCTGCTGGGAACGCATAATGTCGTTAACTGTCTGGCTGCCCTCGCTGTAGCCCGTCATTTTGGAGTGACTACGGAACAGATTGCTGCGGGATTGTCCCGCTTGAAACTGACAGGCATGCGCATTGAGGTTACGCAAGGCGTTAGTGGTCTGACCCTGCTGAATGATGCATACAATGCAAGTCCAACCTCCATGAAGGCCGCAATCGATGTATTGGAAGGTCTGAAAGGATACCATATGAAAGTGGCTGTGCTTGGTGATATGCTTGAACTTGGTCCTCAGGAGCAGGATCTGCATTATGGAATCGGAGAGTATATCACATCTGCCAAAATGGACATGGTTCTGGTATATGGTCCGCTATCAGCTAATATTGCTGAAGGAGCAAGAAAGCAAATGCCGGCAGAGGCTGTGCATGCTTTTATAGATAAAGAAGAAATGACCCGTTATCTACTGGAGAAACTACATCCCAGAGACGTTGTCTTGTTCAAAGCCTCAAGGGGCATGAAGCTGGAGGACGTGGTCGAAGCACTACAAATAGCACCATTACAGAATCGAGTAGACTAGAGGGGTGAACCCATGGATTTTCAGGTATTACTGTTAACAATCGGCGTTTCATTTATTCTGGCGGTGATTGCCGCACCGCTCCTGATTCCGCTGTTACGGCGCATGAAATTCGGACAGCAGGTTAGGGAAGATGGGCCTCAGAGCCATTTGAAAAAAAGCGGAACACCTACAATGGGTGGAGTCGTTATTTTAGTTGCGTTCACATTGGCCTTTTTGAAATTTTCGGCAGTCAAGAATACAGACTTTTATGTCTTGCTCGTGGCTACGCTGGGATTCGGGCTGATTGGCTTCCTGGATGATTACATCAAAATTGTGTTCAAACGTTCGCTCGGACTGACGGCCAGACAAAAAATGCTGGGCCAATTGTTCTTCAGTGCAGTGATGTGTTTCTTGCTGATCCAGAATGGACATAGCACAGCCATTTCTATTCCGGGTACGTCATTCTCGTTCGACTGGACCGGATGGTTCTATTATCCGTTCGTCGTATTCATGATGCTTGCCATTACCAATGCGGTTAACTTTACCGATGGTTTGGATGGTTTACTGTCCGGGGTAAGTGCAATTGCGTTTGGGGCATTTGCCATTGTAGCGATGCAAGCCACGTCGATGCCGGCTGCAGTGTGTGCAGCAGCGATGATCGGAGCCGTGCTTGGTTTTCTGGTATATAACGCACATCCGGCCAAAGTGTTTATGGGAGACACAGGTTCTCTGGGGATTGGCGGTGCAATTGGTGCGGTAGCGATTGTAACCAAAACAGAGCTTCTATTTGTCATCATTGGCGGTATTTTTGTCATCGAGATCCTGTCTGTCATCATTCAAGTGGTATCATTCAAGACTCGCGGCAAGCGTGTATTCAAAATGAGCCCTATTCACCATCACTTTGAATTAAGTGGCTGGTCGGAATGGCGGGTTGTTATTACCTTTTGGGCGGTAGGCGCAATTTTGGCCGCTCTTGGACTTTATCTCAACAAGGGGTTGTAGATCATGAACCATCCTGAATCATATCGCGGACAACAAGTAGTTGTGCTCGGATTGGCCAAAAGCGGCGTACAAGTCGCCAAAGTGCTGGATCGTGCCGGAGCGAAGGTTACAGTAAATGATAAAAAAGAGAGAGAACAGTGTCCCGAAGCTTCCGAATTGGAGGCTTTGGGAATTTCTGTTGTATGCGGAGGACATCCGGATGATCTGATTCACAGTGATGTGAAGCTGGTCGTCAAAAATCCCGGCATCCCATACCATGCTGCTCCAGTGCAGCAAGCTCTGGCGTTAGGCATTGAAGTGGTGACAGAGGTAGAGGTCGCTTATCATCTATGTGCTGCACCCATGATCGGTATTACCGGCTCCAATGGAAAAACAACAACGACCACTTGGGTGGGTAAAATGTTGGAACATGCCGGCCTCAAGCCGATTGTTGCCGGTAATATTGGAACACCTCTCTGTGAAGCCGCAGAGCAGGCTTCTCCAGATCACTGGATGGTTGTCGAGCTTAGTAGTTTCCAGCTCAAAGGAACGGCTGATTTCCGACCGCGTATTGCCAGCTTGCTTAACGTCGCAGAGACGCATCTGGACTATCATGGGGGCATGGATGATTATGTGGCTTCCAAAGCCAAATTGTTCGCCAATCAGCAGCCTGACGACGTAGCTATCCTGAATTGGGATGATGCGGTATGTCGTGGTCTGGTTCCTTACATCAAAGGCAGATTGCTCCCCTTCTCAGTGACAGAGAAATTGGATACAGGTGTGTATGCAGATCCTCCTTATGTGGATGGGGAAGAAGATGATGTGAAGCGTCAGGTGATCTATGCGGATGAAAACGGAGACCACCACATCATAATCGACGTTGAGGACATTGGCCTCCCTGGACGATTCAACGTGGAAAATGCACTGGCTGCTGTGGCCATTGCCGTTGCGGCAGGAGCTGATCCTGCGGTGCTGGCAGCTCCGCTTGCAGACTTCAAGGGGGTTGAACACCGACTTGAATATGTTCTGGAGCATAATGGCTCTGCATACTACAATAACTCCAAAGCGACCAATTCGAAGGCTACCGTCATGGCCCTGAATTCGTTCAAGGAACCGGTCGTGTTAATTGCCGGAGGGCTGGATCGTGGATCAGACATGATGGAGTTGTTACCTTTGTTCCAGGAACGAGTGAAAGCTGTCGTTGCAATTGGAGAGACACGGACAAAAATTGCCAAGGTCGCGGAACTTGCCGGATTAAAGCAAATTAAGGTCGTCGATAATGAGGAGGACGCTGCCCGGACGTTAACCGTTGCTGTGCAGGAAGCATCGAAGCTTGCTACTGCCGGTGATGTCGTTTTGTTATCCCCGGCATGTGCAAGTTGGGATATGTTTGCTTCCTATGAAGAGCGGGGACGCATTTTTAAAGAGGCGGCGCATAACTTGTAAGTAGGGGGGTGGAAAAGCCCCTACTTCCATGCAAGGGGTGGCCTCCTGATGAAACAGACGCGACCGGCACCAGATATTTGGTTGCTGATTTGTATTTTGGCATTGCTTGCCATCGGCATCATAATGGTATATAGCGCAGGCTCGGTGCTTGCCTTTCATGATTATGGCGATTCATTTTATTTTGTAAAAAGACAGGCCTTGTTTGCGGTGCTTGGGCTTGTGGCCATGTTCGTAACTGCTAATGTAGACTACCGGGTGTGGAGGAAATATGCCAAGCCAATATTGATTGCTTGTTTTATTATGCTTATTGCGGTGCTCATTCCTGGAATTGGAGTGGTTCGCGGGGGCGCACGAAGTTGGCTGGGTATAGGTTCGTTCGGTATCCAGCCCTCAGAATTCATGAAGCTGGGCATGATTTTGTTTCTCGCTCACTGGCTGAGCAAGGAGCCAGGCAAAATCAAGACCTTCACAACGGGGCTTCTGCCACCGCTGGGATTGATCGGTTTGGCTTTTGGTATTATTATGCTGCAACCTGATTTGGGGACAGGCACCGTGATGATGGGAGCATCCATGCTTATTATTTTCACAGCCGGAGCACGAATGAAACATCTAAGCTTGCTTGCTCTTGGCGGCGTAGTCGGATTTGCAGCGTTGATCGCAGCAGCTCCCTATCGGTTGCAGCGTATCACAGCGTTTTTGGACCCGTGGTCCGATCCACTGGGTGCCGGTTATCAGATCATTCAATCGTTATACGCGATTGGTCCTGGTGGACTGGCAGGATTGGGACTGGGCATGAGCCGGCAGAAGTACAGTTATGTACCTGAACCGCAAACGGACTTTATTTTTAGTATTTTGGCCGAAGAACTCGGCTTTATAGGTGGAATGATTGTATTATTGTTGTTTCTGGTGCTGGTGTGGAGAGGAATGCGTGTAGCGATGACCGTCCCGGATGCCTTCGGCAGCCTGCTTGGTGTTGGTATCGTAGGTATGGTCGCCGTACAGGTCATTATTAACATTGGTGTTGTCATTGGAATGATGCCAGTTACGGGTATTACCTTACCTCTGATCAGTTACGGCGGATCATCATTGACCCTCATGCTCACAGCACTGGGCATTTTAGTGAACTTATCCCGTTATGCGAGGTGACTATGCGATGCGAGTCGTTCTAAGCGGCGGCGGTACGGGTGGACATATCTATCCTGCTGTTGCCATAGCAAGACAATGTGAGGCGGAGAACCCGGACTCGACATTTCTATATATTGGCGGAACCAGAGGGCTGGAAAGCAAACTGGTCCCCCAGGAAAATATTCCTTTTAAATCGATTGATATTACCGGTTTTCGACGTAAATTGTCTATCGACAACCTGAAAACGGTCATGCGTTTCATTCAAGGTGTACGCAAGTCCAAAAAAATGCTGAAGGAATTCAAACCGGATGTTGTAATTGGTACGGGTGGATATGTGTGTGGACCTGTGGTGTATGCAGCAACAAAACTGGGGATTCCGAGTATAATTCATGAACAGAACGCGATTCCGGGTCTGACTAACAAATTTCTGATGCGTTATGTGGACACGGTTGCCGTTAGCTTTGAAGGTCTTGAAAAATCGTTTACCGGTGCGAAAAATGTGATCTACACCGGTAATCCGCGAGCGACTACGGTAGCTCAGGCTAGCCGTGATCGTGGTTTTGCCACATTAGGTGTCCCAATGAACAGCCGTGTTGTTCTTGTGGTTGGTGGCAGTCGTGGAGCGAAAGCAATCAATAAAGCGATGGTGGACATGGCTCCTATGCTGGAGCAACTGGATGATGTTCATGTGGTTTACGTGACAGGGGATATCTATTTTGATGAAACGCGTGAAGCCATTCGCAGTTCATTGGGTACAATGCCAAACCACCTGCATGTTCTGCCTTACGTGCACAATATGCCTGAGGTACTTGCTTGTACATCCTTGATTGTAAATCGCGCCGGGGCATCATTCCTTGCGGAGATTACATCACTGGGCATTCCTTCGATCCTCATTCCATCACCCAACGTGACCAACAATCATCAGGAAGCCAATGCACGCAAGCTTGAAGGTGGAGGTGCGTCGCTCACGATGCTGGAGAAGGATCTTACAGGTAAAGTGCTGTATGAAGCCATCGCCGGGATTATGAATGATGAACTCGGGCGTAAACGAATGGCTGAAGCCTCTCGGAAACTGGGGAAACCGGATGCAGCCGAAGTGCTTGTGCGTGAAATTCAGCGTCTTGCTGCACGCCGATAAAGGGTGTTTGTGGGCGATTGTCACACACAAGACGGGACTGACATAAGATACCGTATAAATCGTGACCATCGTTCCATGGCGCCAGAACACGGTCTGTAGCAACAGAACATACCATGTTCATCGGCTTTGAAGCAAAGGAGGATGCACACATGCACCAGTGGATATCGATACTGTCCCAGCACAATGTGGGCAGAGTTCTTGAAAACGAATCGCTAGCCAAATACACCACATGGAAGATCGGCGGTCCTGCGGATGCACTGGTCATTCCGGAGAATAAAGAGCAGATGATACATCTCGTTCAATTGCTTCACAAGAATCAGGTTCCGTGGATGCAACTTGGACGGGGTTCAAACATGCTGGTGTCAGACAAAGGAATACGTGGTGTTGTTGTGAAACCGGGCGAAGGCTTTGATTATGCCGAGTTTCACGAAGGCGGCGTAACCGCCGGAGCAGCGCATTCTTTTGTTAAACTCAGTGTGGTTGCTGCGAAAAAGGAATGGACCGGTCTGGAATTCGGCAGCGGTATCCCCGGCACTGTCGGTGGAGCCGTATACATGAACGCGGGTGCCCATGGATCGGATGTGTCACGGATATTCAAATTCGCTGAGGTTGTACTGGAGACAGGAGAATTGGTACGTTACAGCAAGGAGGACATGGATTTTGCCTACCGCCACTCTGTTCTGCATGACCGGAGAGGCATCGTGCTGGAAGCTGCATTTGAACTTCAGCAGGGAGAGCGCAAAGTCATTTCGGAAGCCATGGCGGCTTATAAAGATCGCCGGCGCCGCACACAGCCACTTCAGATGGCATGTGCAGGCAGTGTGTTCCGAAATCCCCCGGGTAATCATGCAGCCCGTCTGATTGAAGCAGCAGGGCTGAAAGGGTTGACTCAGGGAGGCGCACAGGTATCCACCATGCATGCCAATTTCATTGTCAATACAGGGCAAGCAACAGCAGAGGACGTTATCACCCTAATGCAGCAGATTCAGAGCACTATATCATCTCAAAACGGTATTAACCTGGTACCGGAAGTCTTCGTAGTGGGTGAGCGGTAAACCCCGGAGGTGATACATTGGACAAATTGGTGATTGAAGGCGGGAAACCCCTCTCAGGATCCATACGCATCCATGGAGCAAAAAATGCCGCTTTACCGATTATGGCCGCAAGTTTGTTGGCAGATGGAGAAGTTACACTGCATAACGTTCCACACTTGCTGGACATTGAAGTGATGCTGTATATCCTGGAACGGCTTGGATGCACGTGTCGGCATGAACAGGGAACAGTGACGATTAATACCTCGTCGATCCGGTCATATGATGTGCCAGAAGATCTAATGAAGCAGATGCGCTCTTCCATTTTTTTGATGGGACCATTGCTGGCTAAGTTTGGGCAAGTGTCAGTGTACCAGCCAGGGGGCTGTGCCATTGGAGAACGCAAAATTGATCTTCACCTCCGGGGCCTGGAAGCGCTCGGAGCTTTGATTGAGGAGCAGGACCAACAGATTATCTGTCATGGGAAGAATCTGGTGGGTACAGATATTCATTTGGATTTCCCGAGTGTGGGAGCGACCGAGAATATCATGATGGCAGCCGTTATGGCTAAAGGCACGACAACCATTTGCAACGCCGCAAGAGAACCTGAAATACAAGATCTGCAGCACTTCCTGAATGCTATGGGTGCAAGCATCATTGGTGCAGGAACGGATACGATTACGATTAATGGCGTTGAGAAATTGAAGCCTTGTTCGTATGAGATTATACCGGATCGAATCGTTGCTGGGACCGTGATGATCGCAGCTGCAGCAACGCGTGGCAATGTTACGCTTACACATTGCAATCCTGCTCATCTTACTTCACTTATACATGTGTTGAAGCGCACTGGTGTTCAAATCACAGTCTGCAATGATATAATGACGGTGAGCTGTATGAGCCGTCCAAAATCAGTAGACCGTATTGTGACTTCTCCGTATCCTTCGTTTCCGACAGATCTGCAATCACAAATCATGGTGTTGCTCAGTCTGGCAGACGGATTCAGTGTGATGAAGGAAACGGTATTCGAGGGTCGATTCAAACATGTGGATGAGCTGAATGTGATGGGGGCTGATATTTCAGTCGATCTGAACGCAGCATTTATCCGTGGTGTTCCCCGTCTGTACGGGGCTACAGTAGAAGCAACCGATCTTCGTGCAGGTGCAGCTCTGGTTATTGCAGGTCTGGCTGCTCAAGGCAAAACGGTTGTGGAGCAAGTGCATCATATTGACCGGGGATACGATCAGATCGAGAAGTTATTCCAGAGTCTTGGAGCATCGGTTGAGCGACAGTCGCCCGTTTCGAAAGAGTTGGATTTTGCCAATTAACGTCCTTGGCGTCCCCTTCTTTGATGGGAGGGGACCTGAGGCTTTGTGGAGCGCTACTTATGCCTAAAAGTCAAATTCCGGTTCTGAAGAAGAATCGGCCAAAAGGAAACACAAGCCGCAAAATTGTAATTATTCTTTTATTACTATTTATTGTATTGCTCGCTGTATTATTCTTTCGTTCTTCCATGAGTCGGATTTCGGCAGTTGAAATTACGGGTAATGTATACACAGCGACTTCAGAACTGCTGGAGAAAAGCGGTCTGAAAGAAGGCGATCAATTTTTTGGGACAAGTGCTGCGGAGGTTATCGAGCGTCTTAAGAGTATCAAGGCGATCTCAACCGTTACCGTGGACAAGCAATTCCCAGGCATAATTCATATCAAAGTTCAGGAATATGCCACGGTTGCGTATGAACTTGGGACGGATGGTACGTTAAAAGCGATATTGGCCAGCGGGACAAGCTTGACAGTTCCGGCAACGATCGGTGTTGCTGTAGAGAAGCCGATATTGACCCAATGGAAGGCGGATGATCCGCTCAAAGCCGAACTGAGCGAGACGTTGGCTAAAATTCCAAACGAATTGACGACGGATATTTCGGAGATTATTCCGAATCCTACGCCTTCATTTCCGGATCAGATTCGGATGTATACCAAATCACAGTTTGAAGTGATCACAACCGTCTCTCTTTTATCGGATAAAGTGGAGTATCTGAATCAAGTGATTGAGACCGAACGCCCTGGGAAAATCACCATGCTTGAAGCAGATACTTATGTTCCTTTCATCCCGGATGACCCGGAAGATGATGCTGAACCGGGAGCAACCCCATGATCTTTGCCATCATTGAGGCTGAACTGAATATGAAAGCCTAGGCGGGTCGGGGTTTCGCCCCTTCAGAGCAATGAAACTTGTTCTTTCTGAGATGAAGAAAAAATGATACACTTGAACTTATGGCACATGAGTTGCCTCCTTCTTTTTTCTTCAAGGTTTTATGTCTCGCAACCAGATTTTGACACCCAAAAACATTGTAGAAAAAAGAGGGAAAGCCTGAAGTGTGTTGAATATGTTTTAAGAGTGTTTAAACCCGAACGTATCTTACTATTGGAGTCAGGAGGTGCCACAGACTTGAGCAACAATGACATCATTGTTAGTTTGGACATCGGTACATCCAAAATTCGCGCTATTATTGGGGAAATTAATAATGGAACCTTTAATATTATAGGAGTTGGATCTGCCGACTCGGAGGGAATTCGCAAAGGTGTAATCGTAGATATCGATCAGACGGTGCAGTCGATTCGCAACGCAGTGGATCATGCAGAACGTATGGTAGGTATTCAAATATCCGAAGTGTATGTTGGAATCTCAGGAAATCATATCGGACTGATGAGCAGTCACGGCGTCGTGGCTGTGTCTAACGAGGATCGTGAGATCGGAGAAGAAGACATGGAGCGGGTGTTGAAAGCAGCCGAAGTGATTGCAGTTCCGCCGGAACGGGAAATTATTGATGTTGTCGCCAAGCAATATGTTGTAGATGGCTTGGAGGGCATACAGGACCCCCGTGGTATGATTGGTGTTCGTCTGGAAGTTGAAGCAACGATCATTACGGGTGCAAAAACCGCGATACATAATCTTTTGCGCTGCGTGGAAAAAGCGGGTCTGAAAGTAAGCGATCTGGTTCTCATGTCGCTTGGAGCGGGTCAACTGGCTTTGTCCAAAGATGAAAAAACGATGGGTTCCGTGCTTGTTGATATTGGAGCAGGTGCAACAACCATCGCCATTTTTGAAGAAGACAGTCTTGTCGCAACATCAACGTTGCCGATTGGCGGGGAGTTTGTAACGAATGATATCGCCTATGGCCTACGCACGTTAACGGATCAAGCGGAGAAAGTGAAACTGAAATATGGCTGCGCCTGGTTGGATGATGCTGCTGCGGATGTTATGTTCAAAGTAACCCGAATCGGCAGTAATGTAGACAAGGAGTTTTCACAGGAGGATCTGGCGGCTATTATTGAACCTCGGGTTCAGGAAATATTCCAGATGATCTCTCAAGAAGTGAAACGCCTTGGTTACAACGAGCTTCCCGGAGGTTATATACTAACGGGAGGTACGGTCTCTATGCCGGGAGTTCTGCAGGTCGCTCAGCATGAGCTTGCTGCTTCGGTACGAGTTGCAGTTCCGGATTATATTGGTGTGCGTGACCCTGGTTTCACAAGCGGAGTCGGCATACTGCACAGTGTAATTCGCAGTTTGCGTATTCGTCCCTCGATCAATAACGGCGGTGGAAATAACAACAATAATAATAACAACAAGAAACCGACCAACCGTCCGAAGCCGAATGCGGCACAGGAATCGGAGCAAAAACCCGGTCTGTTCGAACGGCTGAAGAATATGTTCAGTGAATTTATATAACAGGTTGGATCCATTTCATACATTCTTGAAGCCGTCTGAATGCGCCGGTACTAAAATAAACGCTTTCGTTCGTCGATATATGAAATTGATTCGGTTCAAATCAAAAATTGGACGGGCCATCCATGCACATTGAGGGGGAGATGGAATAATATGTTGGAATTTGATTTCGAGATGGAGAGCTTGGCTCAAATTAAAGTCATCGGTGTAGGCGGCGGCGGAAGCAATGCAGTCAACCGTATGATTGAAAATGGTGTACAAGGTGTTGAATTTATTACGGTGAATACGGATGCTCAGGCGTTACACCTGGCGAAATCCGAGCATAAATTGCAAATCGGTGATAAATTGACTCGTGGTCTTGGTGCGGGTGCCAACCCGGATGTAGGTAAAAAAGCAGCGGAAGAGTCTCGCGATCTGATCATGAACACGTTGAAAGGTGCAGACATGGTATTTGTTACAGCCGGTATGGGCGGCGGTACAGGTACAGGTGCGGCTCCCGTTATTGCCGAAATCGCTAAAGAGTGTGGTGCACTTACCGTTGGTGTCGTAACTCGTCCATTTACATTCGAAGGACGCAAGCGTTCCAGCCATGCAGAGCAAGGTATTGAAGCTCTCAAAGAAAAAGTCGACACACTGATCGTGATTCCTAATGATCGTTTGCTCGAAATCGTAGACAAAAAGACTCCAATGCTTGAAGCATTCCGTCAAGCGGATAACGTACTGCGTCAAGCTGTACAAGGTATCTCTGATTTGATCGCTGTACCGGGTCTGATCAACCTTGACTTTGCTGACGTCAAAACGATTATGCATGAGCGTGGTTCTGCGCTTATGGGCATTGGTGAATCAACTGGTGAGAATCGTGCCGCAGAAGCAGCACGGAAAGCCATTATGAGTCCTTTGCTTGAAACTTCTATTGAAGGTGCTCGCGGCGTAATCATGAACATTACGGGTGGCGTTAATCTGTCCCTGTATGAAGTGAACGAAGCGGCAGAGATCGTAACGTCTGCTTCCGACCCGGAAGTGAATATGATCTTTGGTGCCATCATTGACGAAGACCTTAAAGAGGAGATTAAGGTTACGGTTATTGCAACCGGTTTTGAAGATAAACCTGCTCCACCACCACCAGGACGTAAGCCAGCTCCAGCAACAGCGGAGACAACGGATACGCGTTCGCCGAACCTGCGTCCGTTCGGAAATCAGCCGAGCAATGATCAGCTGGATATTCCGACATTTTTACGCAATCGTTCACGCAATAATAACAACGATTAATACACATATCGATTTATCGAAAACCCGGTTCTCCTGATGGAGTGACCGGGTTTTTTCTGTTTTTTTAGATATCATAGCATACAGCATTGAACAAATTCTGAACAACAGGCCTGAGCAATTCCGACAAAAAAAGTTGGAAACACACCCCCATGATTAGACAGACTTTGAACAGGGGGCTCCGTATACTTGTGAATATGCTCAGGAATATCGGAATACCGGGATACTGATATTTCGATATGTTGCGCGCAGGCAGGTGAAGAGTTTGGTTGTGTATGTGGATCTTATTTTTTTGACAAACCTGTGTATTGACGGTGCACTCATCGGACTGACCGCCTGGATGCGCAAAACAAAGCTGGTCTGGTGGAGATGGTTGCTATCAGCCATTGTGGGCGCATTATACGTGGTCATGATGTTTGTACCGGAGTTTGACTTTATGTTCACCTTTTTGATCAAGTTCGGGTTCTCGCTGGTCATGCTTACGATTGCTTTTGGTTTTAAGGGTCTGCAGGCTTTTGCGAGGACGCTCGGTACCTTCTATGTGATTAATTTTGTCGCTGCCGGAGGTATTCTGGGTGTGCATTACATGCTTCAGAGCTCCGGAGAGCTGTTTAACGGCATTTGGTTCACAGCTTCAGGCGGCATGTCATTTGATCTGAAGATTGCCTTCTGGTTCACGTTTATCGTATTTTTCGCTGTCCTGTTATTATTCAAAGCTGTGCAAAGCTCGAAACGGAAAACGGATCGCATGACGACCTATTTGGGCAAAGTTGAGGTCTGCATTGATGAGGTAGTCATTTCTTGTACAGGCCTTCTGGATACGGGCAATCAACTCACAGATCCCTTATCGCGCATGCCGGTTATGGTGATGGAGGTTTCGTTATGGCAAGACATGCTGCCGGCTTCATGGAAGGGCAGACTCAAGGATGAGGCGCCGGACAACCTTATTATGGAGCTTGATCAGGAAAGTTTTCAGTGGCAGGATCGACTGCGGCTTGTGCCCTATCGGGGCATTAACAAAGGGACTGCGTTTATGCTGGCGATGAAGCCGGACCGGGTGAAGGTAACGATGGAGGAAACATGTTATGAGACGACAAGGGTATTAATTGGGCTGGATGGAGGTGTTTTGTCGTCGGATGGGAAATACCAGGCCGTGATTCATCCTGAACTTGTGCAAGACGCTGCTTCTGCGCAGTCTACGGCTCTCTCTACGGGAGCAACAGAAAAGCCGCTGAATGTGGTATAGGAGGAACGTACATGCTTGTGAAATGGAAACTGGTGGCGCAGCTGCAATATTACCGTCTGTTATTTTTGTTGGGACTCAAAAGCGAAGAGATCTATTATATTGGGGGAAGTGAGGCACTTCCGCCGCCTTTGACAAGGGAAGAGGAAGAATTTTTGCTGCAAAAATTATCCTCGGGAGACTCGGCCATTCGCGCGATGCTCATTGAGCGCAACCTGCGTCTGGTGGTATACATTGCACGCAAATTTGAAAACACAGGAATCAATATTGAGGATCTGGTTTCCATTGGAGCCATCGGACTGATCAAGGCAGTTAATACATTTGACCCGGAAAAGAAAATCAAACTGGCAACCTATGCTTCACGTTGTATCGAAAATGAAATTTTAATGTACCTGAGACGTAATAGTAAGATCCGAACTGAGGTTTCTTTTGACGAACCGCTCAACATTGATTGGGATGGAAATGAACTATTATTATCCGATGTACTGGGTACAGAAAACGATACAATCTATCGGAATATTGAAGAGCAGGTAGACCGGAAGCTTTTGCACAAGGCACTGGAAAAATTAACGGAGCGCGAGCGAATGATTATGGAGCTTCGTTTTGGCTTGACGGATGGGGAAGAAAAGACTCAAAAAGATGTGGCGGATCTACTTGGAATCTCCCAATCCTACATCTCTCGACTCGAAAAAAGAATCATTAAAAGACTCCGCAAGGAGTTCAATAAAATGGTCTGAAATACATCACTGGTCAGAATGGGTATTACTGGCAAGGATGCCAAGTACGAATAAAAAAGCCTGCCCGGGAGATAATGTACATTAATGTTTCTCCTTGGGAGGTAAATCACGATGACCCGAAACAAAGTCGAGATTTGTGGCGTGGACACCGCAAAATTGCCTGTCCTCACCAACACTGAAATGCGGGAATTGTTTCATTCCCTTCAGCAACACCATGATCGCTCAGCAAGAGAGAAATTAGTGAATGGCAACCTGCGTCTGGTACTCAGTGTCATTCAGCGTTTTAACAATCGGGGGGAGTTTGTCGATGATCTGTTCCAGGTTGGTTGCATCGGCCTGATGAAAGCCATTGATAATTTTGATTTATCCCAGAATGTCAAATTTTCAACCTACGCGGTGCCGATGATTATCGGTGAAATCCGTCGATACCTGCGTGATAATAACCCGATTCGGGTATCTCGCTCCTTGAGGGACATTGCTTACAAAGCACTTCAGGTCCGTGACAGCCTGACGAATAAAAATTCCCGGGAACCGACGATATTCGAAATTGCGGAAGTACTGAATGTGCCGAAGGAAGATGTTGTTTTTGCATTGGACGCCATTCAGGATCCGGTCTCGCTTTTCGAACCGATCTATCATGATGGTGGAGATCCGATCTATGTCATGGATCAGATCAGTGATGACAGAAACAAGGATGTGTCGTGGATCGAGGAAATAGCGCTCCGGGAAGCAATGCATCGTCTTGGTCAGCGGGAAAAAATGATTCTGTCGATGCGGTTTTTCGAAGGGAAAACCCAGATGGAAGTGGCTGATGAAATTGGCATTTCCCAGGCTCAGGTATCACGTCTGGAGAAATCAGCGATACAGCAGATGCAAAAACATGTAAAGTCGTAACAGGATGCAAGGGCAGGAGGACGATCAATCGGGGCAGTGTATACCGTTGGTCGTCTTTTTGTTTTGGACCGTTTCCACATTCGATGAAAAACAGGACATTTTTCGCCCCTGAAACATATATTGTATAGAAGCGTGAGGAACGGGCAGAAGAGGAATAACAGGGGGCGGAAATGAATGAAAGTAAATACGAGCGAAGTAGCGGCACGAGGCATGAAAATCTCGGACTTTCAGACAAAGGATGTTATTAACATTACGGATGGTAAACGTCTGGGTCAGATCAGTGACCTGGAGCTTGATCTGAAGCAGGGACGAATTGAAGCGATTGTTGTACCAGGGTACAGCCGTTTTATGGGGCTCTTTGGCGGGGGAACGGATCTGGTGATTCCCTGGAGAAATATTGTGAAGATTGGTTCAGATGTGATTCTGGTGAAGATGGATGAAGTAAAGGAGAACACGTACGACGAGCGTGATCGGGAAGCACGTCTGTATGATGAACAGCATCATAACCGTACAGAACGTGTGGAACGCCTTGAGCGTTCGGAACGTAATCAGCGTCGAACGATATAAATGAGACAGAATGTGGCTCATTTGGTACACTGGAAGTGGTGAGGTGAGAGAATGGAACCCTTTGTATTGAATAAGGAATTACTTGAACGGATAGAGAATCCTAACTCAGATTTCGGTTCTGACCCGTTATTATTATATGTTGAGCCTTGGAGACAGCAGTTTGAAAAGTTGACGGTTGGGTTTACGACAAGACATGGTGGAGTCGGCAATGCTCCCTATGCTACGCTCAATTGTGCTTATCATGTGGGGGATGATCCGGAAGTTGTACTTAACAACCGCAGGCTTGTAACTGAGAAGATTGGCTTTGCAGCCGAAGCATGGACCTGTGGAGAACAGGTGCATGGCAAACATGTGGCTGTAATTACCGCTGAAGATCGGAGCAGAGGATTACTTGATCGTCACTCTGCGTTACAGGATACGGATGGATTGGTCACGAATGTGCCCGGGGTGCTGCTGACTTCTTTCTATGCAGACTGTGTTCCCCTTTATTTCTACGACCCTGTACAACAGGCTGTTGGCCTTGCTCATGCGGGCTGGAAAGGTACAGTCGCGGGTATCGCTGTATCCATGGTGGAGACGATGGAACGGGAGTATGGAAGCCGTAGACAGGATATCCGGGCTGCTATCGGTCCGTCCATTGGGGATTGCTGTTATGAAGTGGATGAGGCGGTTATGCAGCATGTGCGGGTTTGGTTTGATGATTCCCCGGTTAATGATAAATACGAGGATTCTGCTTCTAAACAAGCATATCGACCCGTGAATAACGGTAAAACGATGTTAAACTTGAAAGAATGTAATCGACACATTATGATGAAAGCAGGAATAATGCCGGATCATATCGAATGTACAACATGGTGTACAAGTTGTCATCCCGAACTATTTTTCTCCTACCGGAAGGAAAATGGGGTTACAGGGCGGATGGCGAGCTGGATTGGGCTGGAAGAGAGGTGACCCTCTGTGTCATTGGAGGAGCGTATACAACAGGTAAATCAGAAGATCGAGGATGCATGTCGGCGCAGTAACCGTCAACGTGATGATGTGAACGTGATTGCGGTCACGAAGTACGTCTCACTTGAAACAACGGGATCGGTGCTGGAGCATGGTCTTGAGCATATTGGAGAAAATCGGTGGCAGGATGCACAGGCCAAATGGGAAGCATTTGGTCAACAGGGCACCTGGCACTTTATCGGTCATTTGCAGACGAACAAGGTGAAAGACGTGATAGGCAAGTTTCGTTACATACATTCACTGGATCGTTTGTCATTGGCGAAGGAGTTGGATAAGAAAGCAGCTTCACTTGGCATCCAAGTGGAAACGTTTTTGCAGGTGAATATTTCGGGTGAAGAGAGCAAGTATGGCTTACAGCCTGAACAGGCAAGTTCATTTTTGCGTGATATTCGTTCGTTCAACAATCTCAAGGTCGTCGGCCTGATGACCATGGCACCTCATGAGGAAAATCCGGAGCTGACGCGTCCCGTATTTCGTGGATTGCGTGAGCTGAGAGATCAACTGAATGGACAAGCCCTTACAGCAGAACCATTGACTGAACTGTCGATGGGGATGTCCAATGATTTTGAAGTGGCCATTGAAGAAGGGGCAACCTGGGTACGGCTAGGATCGATTCTCGTAGGAAAAGAGGAGGGTTCACGATGGGCGTAATGAATAAATTTATGAATTTCCTCGGACTTCAGGAAGAGGAAGAGATTGTGGAACGTGAACGGATGGCTGCGCAGGAGGAAAATGAATCTGAACAGCAGGAAGCTGAAACCTCCAGTCTCGATAAACGTAGAAACCAAAGGGGGAATAATGTGGTGAGCATTCATTCCCAGAAAAATGTTAAAGTTGTCCTGTATGAACCGCGTTCTTATGACGAGGCTCAGGAGATTGCCGACCATCTGCGTTCGCATCGTACCGTTGTGGTGAACTTGCAACGAATACGTCAAGACCAAGCGCTGCGCGTTATTGATTTTTTGAGTGGCACGGTATACGCATTGGGTGGCGGTATTTCCAAAATCGGCGGAAACATTTTTCTCTGTACGCCAGATACGGTTGAAATTCAGGGCTCAATTACGGAAATACTGGCTGACAGCGAGCAAGATTATAACAGAATGAGGTGAGCCACTTTTGTATCAGATTGAAAGCGTGTTGTACACGTTATACCAGATTTACTTTTACATGGTCATTGTCTACATATTGATGTCTTGGCTTCCCAATGCGCGGGAAAGCTTCATCGGTGAATGGATAGGCAAATTTGTGGAGCCTTACCTAAGACCTTTCCGTCGATTTATCCCGCCTTTGTTCGGAGTGCTGGATATTTCCCCAATTGTGGCGCTGATCGTTCTACAACTCGCGCTTAATGGATTGATCTCCATACTTCGGTATTTTGTATATTAGGGTAGGGTGACATAGATGAGCGGTGAAATTTACGAACATTTTAGCCATGATGAGCGGGATTTCGTAGATAAAGCTTCGGATTGGGTTGAGCGGGCAGGCAAGTATCATGATATGAAGCTAACTGACTTTCTTGACCCAAGACAGGTTTTTATTTTACAAACTCTTGCCAATCGACGTAATGATGTTCAGATTCGTCTGAATGGTGGTTACGAGGCTGCTGAGCGCAAGCGTGCGTTGGTTGCACCTGATTATATGTATCTGGATGATGAGGATATGGGTATGCAGGTGCTCTGTATCACGTCTGATGATCAGAAAATCTCGGAGCTGGAGCATGGGGACTACATGGGTTCCCTGCTCGGGCTTGGGATGAAACGTGGAAAGATCGGGGATATCCAAGTGCTGGAGGACGGTTGCCATACAGTGGTGGCAGCGGAAACCGGCGCTTTTTTATCGCTTCAACTGAATCAGGTGCATCGGTTACATGTGTTCACGGAGTTACTTCCTTTGGATCAGATGCGATGGTCAGAGAACAAGCTGGAGACGATGGATATTACGGTCGCTTCACTTC
Organism: Paenibacillus sp. FSL K6-1318; assembly: GCF_037976905.1. Taxonomy (NCBI): domain Bacteria; kingdom Bacillati; phylum Bacillota; class Bacilli; order Caryophanales; family Paenibacillaceae; genus Paenibacillus; species Paenibacillus sp. FSL K6-1318. Next base: position 4,635,786 of record NZ_CP150270.1, on the reverse strand, counting down.
GTTTGGATGGAATCTGTGCAGATGTGTATCGGCTTAGTCGCAGTAAGGTGCTGGTGCCCATCAAGGCTGGGCGCTGTCGTGTGAACTGGAAGGTTGAGGAAGATCCCTCCAAAGCGTTAAAAGCGGGGGATGTCGTATCCATTCAGGGGTTTGGTCGTTTCAAGGTTATTGAACAGGACGGCATGACAAAAAAAGGGCGCTGCCGAGTGAAAATCGGCAAATTTGCCTGAGTCTGTTGCAGGAAAATTGGCTTTCTTGTCGAAATGTTTATCATAAAGGTGTAAAAATTACGCGGTGTATCCGATATACATTAAGTCAAAGATTTATGCTGCAAACCTTCTCTGGACGGGAAGGAACTTTTACAGGAGGTGGACAGCATGCCATTAACGCCGCTGGACATACACAACAAGGAATTTTCCCGACGTTTGCGCGGGTATGACGAGGATGAAGTCAATGAATTCCTGGATCAAGTCATCAAAGATTACGAAGGCGTCATTCGCGAGAACAAAGAGCTGAGCAATCAGTTGCTGTCCGTTCAGGAAAAGCTGGATCATTTTGCCACGATTGAAGAAACGCTTAGCAAAACGATCATCATTGCGCAGGAAGCTGCTGATGATGTGAAGAATAATGCGAAGAAAGAAGCGCAGTTGATCGTGAAGGAAGCAGAGAAAAATGCAGACCGGATCGTGAACGAATCGTTGGGCAAATCACGTAAAATTGCTTTGGAAGTGGAAGAACTGAAAAAGCAGGCATCAATTTATCGTGCCCGTTTCCGCACGCTTGTTGAAGCGCAGCTTGAACTGTTGACTCAGGATGGTTGGGAAGTGCTTGAGAGCCGGGAGCAGGAAGTGCGTGACCGTGAGCGGGAGATGAAAGAAATTTATTAGTCTGTCGCCTGGTTGACTTTTGTCTGCAAAGAGGCTATAACTATATTCATAATGAATAGTGATTCCATGACGGGTTCAGTACGTTATGATCTCATCCCTCAGAGAGTTGGTGGTTGGTGCAAACCAATGGATGAGTTATAGCCGAATATCTCCCCGGAGAAGTGACGCTGAAGCGGTGATCGTGGTTGCCGTGTGTAAGCCGAACCGTAAGCCGTACGTTATAACGGCACCCTGCGGCAGTATAGTGGGGCATAAGCGCTGTTGATGACAGAGCATACCCAGGCTTGCATGGATGTGGTTTGTGATGAACAGAATTAGGGTGGTAACGCGAGTATAGCCTCGTCCCTTTCCAGGGACGGGGCTTTTTTGTGTCCAAAAAAGGCGAACGCCCATGAGGCCCGAAGGGACCTCAGGGAGAGAGCCACCTGCCGGGAGAGCGAAGCACCCAGCAACATGGGTTTCGCCAAGGCGAACGTCCATGAGGCCCGCAGGGACCTCAAGGAGAGAGCCGCCCGCCGGGAGAGCGAAGCGCCCGGCAACATGGGTTCGCTAAGGCGAACGTCCATGAGGCCCGAAGGTGCCTCAAGGAGAGAGCCCACCCGCCGGGAGAGCGAAGCGCCCGGCAATCAGGGTTCGCCAAGGCGAACGCCCATGAGGCCCGCAGGGACCTCAAGGAGAGAGCCGCCCGCCGGGGAAGCGAAGCGCCCGGCAACACCCGCCTCGCGGTAAGGCCATGCGGCGTTCACGCAGGGAACAGCCGCAAAATGGCCGCCACTACGCACATAAACCCTCGCTCATAAGCGCCACTGTTCCACCAACGACAACCCATCCCGGGTGTCCAGAGGGCGGAGCGCCTATGGGGTCCCCCTTGGCAAGGGGGATTTAGGGGGATTGAAACGCTTTTTGTGGACGGTCCACAATCCAACCAAAGAAAGGAAAGTTGATCATCATGCAACGAGTTGACGTCAAAGAGAAAGCACGCGCCAGAGAATTACGCGTGTTGGATAAATGGAAAACGGAGAATACATTCAAACGATCCATCGAAAACCGGGAGGGCAAGCCAAACTTCGTATTTTATGAAGGGCCTCCTACAGCAAACGGTAAACCGCATATCGGTCACGTACTGGGACGCGTAATCAAGGATTTCGTTGGACGGTATAACACGATGAAGGGTTACCGTGTCGTTCGTAAAGCGGGCTGGGACACACATGGTCTGCCTGTAGAACTAGGTGTACAGAAGAAGCTCGGCATCTCCCATAAGTGGGAAATCGAAGATTACGGCGTGGAGAAATTCATTAACGAATGTAAAGCGAGCGTATTCGAGTATGAGCAACAATGGCGTGACCTGACGGAAGGTATCGGATATTGGACAGATATGGATAACCCATATATCACCCTTGATAACAACTACATCGAGAGTGTATGGAATATACTGGCGACGATCCACGAGAAAGGCCTGCTGTATCGTGGTCACCGTGTGAGCCCGTATTGTCCTTCTTGTCAGACGACACTGAGTTCCCATGAAGTTGCACAAGGGTACAAAGACGTCAAAGACTTGAGCGCTACAGCGAAATTCAAACTGAATGACAGCGGTGAATTCGTACTCGCCTGGACGACAACGCCTTGGACATTGCCTTCGCACGTTGCACTTGCCGTGAATCCGGAGATGGATTACTCCCGTGTTCGTCAAGACAACGAAGTGTACATCATGGCAACCAATCTGGTTGAGAAAGTGATGAAAGATGCCAAAGGTGAGTATGAAATCATTGGTGCACTGAAAGGTGCCGACCTCGTTGGCAAAACGTATGATCCTCCGTTCAATTACGTACAGGCTGAGAAAGCCAACATCATCCTGGGCGCAGGCTTTGTAACGGATGCAAGTGGTACGGGTATCGTACACATGGCTCCTGCCCATGGTGAAGATGACTACCGTGTATGCCGTGAAAATGGTATCAGCTTTGTGAACATGGTGGACCTGGAAGGTAAATTTGTGGCTGAGGTTACTGATTTTGCCGGACGTTTCGTGAAGGATTGTGATATTGATATCGTGAGATATCTGTCCGAGAATGGACGTTTGTTCAGCAAAGAAAAATATGAGCACAGCTATCCGTTCTGCTGGCGTTGTGATACACCGCTTCTGTACTATGCAATGGACAGCTGGTTTATCCAAACGACAGCCATCAAGGACCAACTGATTGCCAACAATAGTGAAGTGGATTGGTATCCGGGTCATGTTCGTGAAGGTCGCTTCGGGAAGTTCCTAGAAGATCTGGTGGATTGGAATATCAGCCGTGATCGTTACTGGGGAACTCCACTGAACATCTGGGTGTGCGAGGAGACTGGCGAACAATTTGCTCCACACAGCATTGCTGAATTGCGTGCTCGTGCGGTAGGCGACGTGCCTGAGAATCTTGAACTGCATAAACCATATGTGGATGACGTTAAAGTCATGAGTTCTTGTGGCAAATATGAAATGAAACGTACACCGGAAGTGATCGATGTCTGGTTCGACAGTGGCTCCATGCCGTTTGCCCAGCAGCACTATCCGTTTGAAAATAAAGAAGTATTTGAACAGCAATATCCTGCAGATATGATCTGTGAGGGGATTGACCAGACACGTGGCTGGTTCTACAGCTTGCTGGCAGTTTCTACCCTTTTGACAGGCAAAGCGCCTTACAAAGCGGTTATGGCTACAGGACACGTTCTTGACGAGAACGGACAGAAGATGTCCAAATCCAAAGGTAACGTTATCGATCCGTGGGAAGTAATTGAAGAATACGGTACTGATGCATTCCGCTGGGCTTTGTTGTCTGACAGTGCACCGTGGAACAGCAAACGTTTCTCCAAAGGCATCGTCGGCGAAGCGAAATCCAAAATGGTGGATACACTGGTCAACACCCATGCATTCCTGACGCTTTATGCGACCATTGATGGATTTGATCCACAGGAGCATCCGTTCCAACTGTCTGCCCACAAGCTGGATCGCTGGATTCTGTCGAGACTGAACAGCCTGATCCTGGTTGTAGAAAAAGCGTTGCTGGTTAATGACTATCTGAACTCTTCCAAAGCGATTGAAGCGTTTGTCGATGAGCTGAGTAACTGGTATATCCGTCGTTCCCGTGACCGGTTCTGGGGAAGTGGCCTGACAGAGGATAAACTGGATGCTTACCGTACATTGACTGAGGTACTGGTGACTACTGCGAAGTTGGTTGCTCCGTTCACACCGATGCTGGCAGAAGATATCTATCTGAACCTTGCAACAGGTGAGAGTGTGCACATGGAAGACTATCCGGTAGCGAATGAAGCGCTGATTGATGCAGGACTGGAACAGGATATGGAGACGGCTCGCCGCGTGGTTGAACTTGCCCGTAACGTTCGTAACGAAACAGGCATCAAGACACGTCAGCCACTGTCCGAATTGATTGTTTCCCTGGATAAAGGGTTTGACCTGGCAAGTTATGAAGAGATCATCAAGGAAGAGATCAATGTAAAAGGAATCCGTACGGAGCATAACGATGCAGAATTCGTTGACTTTACATTGAAGCTGAACCTGAAGGTCGCAGGTAAAAAATACGGTAAAAACGTAGGATTCTTGCAAAACTTCTTCAAGGGAATGTCCGCAGATGAGACGCGTAAAGTGGTTTCGGAGGGTGTGCTGAACATTGTTTCTCCGGAAGGCGAAGAGCTGCAAGTGACGAGCGAAGAATTATTGGTTGATAAACAGGCCAAATCAGGTTTTGCTTCAGCATCAGGTTATGGTCTGACGGTTGCGCTCAATACCGAAATCACGCCAGCATTGGAACAGGAAGGTTGGGTTCGTGAAGTGGTTCGTGCTGTGCAGGATACCCGGAAACGACTGGACTTGCCGATTGAGAAAAGAGTACGTTTGACGCTGGATGTAGATGCATCCCTTCAGGAAGCTATTCAGGCGTTTGATGATGTGTTGCGTGAAAATGTTCTCGTAACCGAAGTTACATTCGGCTCGAATGAGTCCATGGAACGCGTTGAAGCCGGGGGCAAATCGATCGGTATTTACATCGAAGCGTAATTCGAAGTTTGTAACTATCAATATTTACAGAATATAGCGTATAAACAAACGAGCCGCAGAGGCAGGGACATATTCCCTGGTTCTGGGCTCGTTTGTTTTTCAGGTAAAAGGGCAATGATTTTATAGTGCAGTCAATCTATATTGATTAAAGGAACTGACCAAACATGAGCGAACAAGACAAGCAATCCGCATCCACTTCACCATCAACATCAGATGATCTGAAATCACATGACAAAATCGAAGAGTTACATACCCTGACTAACCGTCTGGCTAATGAGCTGGAACGTTCCCGGATTGCGCAATACACGGAATTGCTGAACAGGCCATGGAAACTGATTGGATTGAACCTGTTGTCTGGAGCCGCAAGAGGTGTAGGGATCGCAATTGGGTTTACCTTTTTCGCAGCAACGATCATTTATGTTTTACAGCTGCTTGGGGCGCTCAATCTTCCTATTGTTGGAGACTACATCGCTGATATCGTACGCATTGTGCAGCGTCAGCTGGATATGAACACCTACTAAGCGATTAAGCGATCAAGCGAATAAAAGCAAATGATATCCAAGTGCAATCAATAATACGTGTCATCCGTCTCCATATCCGGTTCTAACAGACCATCGCCTTCACGGTTCTCCAGGTACTGGCGATATTGCCGATTACGCACGATGGAGACGTCATGACCGTAGATATCCGTTGCCACAAAACTTTCATACGCTTCAACGCAGCCTTCCACTTCATCTGTGGCTTCAATGGCCATAACGTCATAGCTGTCGATATCACGTCCTTCAGCCATCGCTGGTGAATTCGATGTGCCCCAGCTCTCAACGATCTGCCAGGTGTCCTCACCATCGAAGCCATTTTGGTCATCCCGTTCATCCAGACTCGTTCGGCCAAATGCAGGGGCGAGGAATTCTTCCTCTACAGGGCGGTTTTCAGAGACGACGGTTTCCGGCTGATGTTTTTTGCAATATTTCGTGTAGGGAACAGCTTCCATGCGTTCATAAGGGATGGGTTGCTGGCAGACTGCACATGTACCATAATGCCCTTCTTCGATGGAGTGCAGTGCAGAATCGATACGTTCCAATTGGAATTCATCGTGTTCCAGCAGGGAAATATCCTTCTCGCGTTCATACACCTCGGTGGCGATGTCACCAGGATGGTTATCAATCGGTGATAATTCACCTGTCTGTAGTTTGAGGGAGTCTCCAAGGCCATAATGTTCGTTCTCCGACAGTCTATGTTCAATATCGCGCTTATCGCTTATCAGTTGGGAACGCAAAAATTGCAGTTGTTCAGCAGTAAAATGTGACATGGTTTACCCCTTTCTGCTTTCGTCTGGAATCCGGATTTTAACTCTATTGTAGGATGTGCTATTAAGGGCAAGATTACAGAAGGGAAATGTTATCGTTTTTGCCATGAGGATTGCGATGTAGCGCTCGTGGACGATTTCCAAACAGCTGTGCTACAATAAACAAGTCTGGCGTAAGCCTGGTATCGTTTGGAAAAGACAAGAACGGAGTGACAAACAAACGTGGTGTATTATATCCTCGCTTTTATCGTATTTCTATTGGATCAGGGAACCAAGTTTCTGATTGCAACCCGGATGGAACTGAGAGAAGAAATTCCGGTCATCGGCAATTTCTTTGTCATCACATCACATCGTAACTCAGGTGCAGCTTTTGGCATTCTGCAAGACCAACGTTGGTTCTTTATTGTGGTTACGGTGATTGTGGTCGTTGCCTTGATTTGGTATTTGCAAAAAGTAAAAGATACCCCGCACAAATTGCTGCCTGTGGCGCTTAGCTTGGTGCTAGGTGGAGCAATTGGCAACTTCCTTGACCGGGCACTGACCGGAGAAGTTGTAGATTTTGTACAGCTTAATTTCGGAAGTTACACGTTCCCCATTTTCAACATCGCCGACTCGGCAATCTGTATCGGTGTAGCGTTGATCATTGTGGAGACGTTGCTTGAAGGACGGCGCGAAAAAGCAGCCGCTAAGATTGAAGGGAATGAACATCATGAGTAACCCGAATGAGGAACAGATGAACGATGAAGAACTAATGAATGGCAATGAGCGTATGGAATGGACCGTTGCCGCTGAACATAAGAAAGAACGAATCGATAAATATATTACGGAAGCTGTGGATAACGTATCACGCTCCCAAGTTCAATTGTGGATTGGAGACGGATTAGTTACGGTAAATGGCGCTGTCGTTAAAGCCAATGCCAAGTTATCCGAAGGTGATCTGATTGAACTACAGATTCCTGAACCGGCCGCCGTCGAGATCATTGCCGAAGATATTCCGTTGGAAGTGGTATATGAAGATAGCGATTTGATCGTAATCAATAAACAGCGTGGTCTTGTCGTGCATCCTGCACCAGGACATACGTCTGGCACACTCGTCAATGCACTCATGTACCACTGTAAAGACCTATCGGGTATCAATGGAGAGTTGCGCCCGGGTATTGTGCATCGCATCGATAAGGATACGTCCGGCCTAATTATGGCTGCCAAGAACGATCGTGCGCATGCATCACTGGCTGCTCAGTTGAAGGACCATACGGTGAACAGACGTTATATCGCGCTCGTTCATGGTCATCTTAACCACGATCAAGGGACCGTTGATGCACCGATTGGACGCGATACCAATGACCGCAAAATGTATACAGTCACGGAACGCAACAGTAAACATGCCGTTACGCATTTTACCGTTACAGAGCGCATCAATGACTATACCTTGCTGGAATTGAAACTGGAGACAGGACGTACCCACCAGATCCGGGTTCACATGAAATTTATCGGTCACCCGCTTGTAGGAGATCCAACTTATGGACGGAATAAAGGCATCAAAATGCAAGGACAGGCCCTTCATGCGGCCATTCTTGGATTTGTGCATCCAACAACGGGAGAATACCTTGAATTTTCAGCTCCGATTCCGCAAGATATGGAAGACGTGCTTGCTTCGCTACGCAGTCGTTAACAGCTCCAAGAAAGTACAAATGTTCGGATACTTTGTCCATGGCTTTGATCACGCAAATGCTTCATATTAAAGTGTAGAAATTTGCGTCAAATGAGGAGATGAACAACGTTATGAGTATCGATAAATATCAAGAAACTTACATTCAGACTAATTTTGCCGACCGTATCGGTGGCTCCAACTATGGTAAAGACACGAACATTTATAAATTCGAGAAAATCAAACGTGCCAAAGCTTCGGCCAAAAAAGATTTTCCCGATGTGGAACTGATTGACCTTGGTGTAGGTGAACCAGACGAGATGGCGGATGCAGGTATTGTAGCTGCACTTGCAGAAGAAGCTTCCAGACCTGAGAACCGTGGTTATGCCGATAACGGTATTCCTGAATTCAAGGCTGCTGCTGCTTCCTACCTGAAAAACGTATTCAATGTAGAAGGCATCGATGCAGATACTGAAATCGTACACTCCATTGGATCCAAACCGGCTTTGGCGATGATGCCTTCATGCTTCATCAATCCAGGTGATGTGACCATCATGACCGTTCCAGGTTATCCGGTTATGGGTACACATACCAAGTATCTGGGTGGAGAAGTGTTCAACATTCAATTGACGAAAGAGAACAACTTCCTGCCTGATCTGACAGCTATTCCGGAAGACATCGCAAAACGTGCGAAATTGCTCTACCTGAACTATCCGAACAACCCAACAGGCGCAAGTGCGACAGTGGAGTTCTTTACTGAAGTCGTGGAGTGGGCGAAGAAATACAACGTAGTCGTTGTCCATGATGCTCCTTATGCGGCATTGACGTATGATGGCAAAAAACCGTTCAGCTTCCTGTCGGTACCTGGTGCGAAAGATGTCGGCGTAGAGCTGCACTCTCTATCCAAGTCCTACAACATGACAGGTTGGAGAATCGGGTTCGTAGCGGGTAACCCGCTTGTAGTCAAAGCATTCAGCGACGTGAAGGACAACAACGACTCTGGTCAGTTCATCGCGATTCAGAAAGCTGCTGCTTATGGATTGAATCACCCTGAGATCACGGAAAAAATTGCAGAGAAATATTCTCGTCGTCACGACATGCTCGTTGCCGCATTGAACGAACTGGGCTTCCAGGCTGAAAAACCTAAAGGTTCCTTCTTCCTGTATGTTGAAGCACCAAAAGGTGTGGTTGGCGGACGTCGCTTCGAATCCGGCGAAGATTTCTCCCAATTCCTGATCCGTGAGAAATTGATCTCGTCCGTACCTTGGGATGATGCGGGTAACTTTGTTCGTTTCTCCGTTACCTTTGAAGCTAAGGGTGAAGAGGAAGAGAAACGTGTTATCGCTGAGATCAAACGTCGTCTGAGCGATATGCAATTCGAATTTTAATTGAATTACCCAATAATTAAATCATGTACTAACCAAGAGAGACCGGAAACGGTCTCTTTTTTTATGTTCATATTAGATTTTTTTATTTACTCCCTTTACAAAATTATACAAGCAACATATGATTAGATCTTTACGTTATTTGTTATATACAGAAGTTGTTGTTGAAGGGAGTTATTACAATTGTTATCATCACGAACCAGTACGGTGTCTTCACCGGCTACAGGAACAGGCAGTACAGTGTCAGGATTAGTCAGATTGTTAAGACCCAAACAGTGGACCAAAAATCTCTTGTTATTTGCTGCTTTACTATTCTCCTTTGAGGAGATTCGGACCGAAACCATTCTTGCGACATTGCTTGGTTTTATTCTATTTAGCCTCGTTGCAGGCTGTGTTTATATTTTGAATGACTATGTAGACCGGGACAGAGATCGGCAGCATCCGGTGAAAAAGTTTCGTCCCATTGCTTCAGGGCAGGTGAATCCGACTCATGCTTTGTTGTTCGGTATCATTCTGTTGACCCTTTCCGTAGGAACGGCTTTTGTGATGAACCCGCTATTTGGCGTATTGTGTGTCGTCTACTTCCTGTTGAATGTCTCGTATTCCTTTGTACTGAAACATCTCGTTATCCTGGATATGATGACGATTGCAGCCGGTTTCGTACTTCGCGCGATTGCAGGCGGTGTGCTGATCCATGTGCCATTCACACCGTGGTTTTTGATATGTACGATGTTGTTGTCGTTGTTTCTGGCCATTGGCAAACGCAGAAATGAACTTACGTTGCTTGAGGGAAACACGGGATCACACCGCAAGGTTTTGGATAACTACTCCATTACGTTGCTGGATCAGTTCAATACGATTGTGACGACAGCTACGATTATCAGTTATTCCCTGTTCACATTCACTTCAGATCGAACCATTCATCTCATGTGGACGATTCCATTGGTCATTTACGGCATGTTCCGTTACCTGTATCTGATCCACATGAAGAACCAGGGAGGTTCGCCCGATCGTGTGCTGTTTGAGGACAAGCCTATATTAATTACGGTTATGTTGTATGTGATAAGTGTTGTTACAATCTTTGCAATCTTTGAATAAAGGCTGAGGGGGATCAGGGTGAAAAGCACGAAAGTCGCCATTTTTGATATTGATAAAACGATCATACGCAGTGATTCCATGTTTCAATTTGTGCATTACGGTGTTCGCCGTTACCCGTGGCAGGTATGGAGATTACCTGTCATTGCATTACATACCGTGTTATTCAAGGCAGGTTTCATGACGGTTGAACAAGTCAAACGATCCTACTTTCAAGAAATTGAGCGTATGTCTGAAAAAGATCTCGAACATTTCTTTGATACTCGCTTGCGTACGTCCATTTTTGCCGAGGCCAGTGTAGAGATGCAACATCGCAAAGAAGCAGGTTATCATGTCTTGCTGGTAACTGCATCTCCGCATGCCTATATGAAATACTTTAATAATTTTCCCTGGGTGGACCATGTAATTGGAACTGAACTGGTTCGTCATGAGAATGGCTACACATGCAGAGTTGATGGCAGCAATTGCAAAGGGGAAGAGAAGGTACGCCGAATTCAGGCTTATCTGAGTGAGAAGAATATGGTCATTGATTATGACCAGTCATGTTCATACTCGGACTCCTTATCCGACCTTCCAGTCATGCAGCTTGTAAGTCAACGATACTTTATTAACAAGCGTGTTCCGGACATGGAGGCATTAACGTGGGGGAAATAAAATCGCGTCATACTGGTAAATGGTTGATGCTCGTTTCCGCTTTTCTGACAGCAACGGGTCAATTGTTCTGGAAATGGGGACTAGCCGAGTGGATCTACCTGGGTGTTGGTTTTCTGTGTTATGGACTTGGAGCGATTTTGATGATTAAAGCTTTTGCTCTGGAAAAACTCTCTGTTGCTTATCCTCTGATGTGTGCCAGCTATGTATTTGCCTTAATCTATGGATATTTTTTGCTTGGGGAAGAAATTACGATGCAGAAGCTGGCAGCAGTTGTGTTGCTTGGAATCGGGGTGACATTAACCAGTGTTGATCGATAGCTGGATGGTTGCCGTATTAATTGTCATGACGTTGTGTGGTGCACTGGGCGGGGCCGGACTGAAAGCTTATGCTTCCAGTCGCAATCGTCTGCATGTACTCATGGGACTTGGATTCTACGGAACGGGTGCGTTGCTGAATATTGTATTATTGAAGTTTCTTCCATTAACCGTAGTGTTGCCTGCGAACGCATTAACATATGTCTGGACTCTCATCATAGCACGGCTGGTATTTAAAGAGACCGTGGGCCCTCTACGCTGGATAGGTGTGGCATGTATTATGGGTGGCCTACTGTTACTGGTGTTCTAATTTGAACTAATGATTATTTACACGAGCACTATAAAATTTATTGGATGTGAAATGAAAGCATGAACTTTTTAGATTACTTATTTTATAATCGCAGAGCCAACTGGACAGCTTTTTACCTGTTTGCGGGATTTGCTCTGTTCTATGGTTTAATGAACGGCTCTTATGTTCTGTACATTGAAAATAATGCAGAGATGCTTGGGGCGTATACCCCATTTAATACAACGCTGTTTCCAATTAATTTATTCAACTTTGATCCTTCAATGTATTATGGGGACAACAGTTCTTCCGTTATCCATCCGCTGATTTCGTTTCTGGCAGTCACCCTTGCGGCTGTAGCGAAACTTCTGGGAGGCAACTGGTTCTTTCTAATCCTGCAATCGCTGGTGAATGCGGGTTCAGTGGTGCTGGCGTATCTATTCCTAAGTCAAAAAGAAGACAAGCCGGCCATCACACCGCTGTTGTTCGCTTTGTTGTTTGGTTTCAGTTCCTACCTGATGTATACCGCGTTGATCCCGGATTCGTATCCGTATGTACAGTTCTTTATTCTGTTCTCAGTGGTTTACATGCAGTATACTCGTGAGCGTCAAGACGTACGATATGTACCCAATGCATTGATTGCGTCCATTAACTTTGGACTAACCTCGACCAATATCGTACCATTTGCTGCTGCCACATTCTTCAATATGCATGCATGGCGCAATAAGGCGAATTTGAAAAAATACATCGGCATCATGGCACTGGCGGTTCTGATCATCGTCATATTAACTGGTATTCAGTATGTTGCCTTTGGAGGTCGCAGTTGGGTTAGTAACTGGCTGTTGGGCATTCAAAATGGTGGAACCAGCTATGCAACCCCATTCCAGTTCGCTGTTCACTGGAAAGCATTGAATATGCTGACCATCAATCCCATGTTGACACCGAAGATGCATTTACTGGACCCGGGCATGGCAGCCTTTGTCACGGATCTATCCCGTTCCAATCCAATCTATGTGCAGATTACAGGTATCTTTATTTTACTGTTGGCACTCATGGGCTTCGTTAAGGGCATTCGTGAACGTGAAGTGTGGACCCTTGTGCCATATATTCTGTTTGCCTTTTTGCTTCATGTAGTCGTGGGCTTTGGATTAGCTGTGTTTCAATACGATATGTACCTGTATGCGGGACATTATCTGTTTGCGTTCTTCCTGTTGGGTGGGGGTTTCGTTATCGGTCTTCGTCCGGGATTGGGGAAAAAAGTAGTTATAGGCTTGATTATGTTATGTGTTATCGTGGCGGCAAGTAACAACATCTATCGCCATGTAGAAACATTAACAACAATCAAGCAATCCTATGATCAATTGGAACAGGAACGCTCAGTGAAATAATCAAAATGTATCGATTCATATAAGAAAACAAGATAAGGCCATTGGATGTAAAGTCCAATGGCCTTATCTTGTTTAATATTCAGCACACGAGTTAAGCAATAATCTTGGTCTTCTTGGCATTCTCGGCTGAACGTTTGGTGAGACTGCTTAGTGGTCGTTTCAAAGCAAGGGCAACGATGAGACTCAGCGCGATGAACATACATAACCACAAAATATCTTTGATGGCAGTAGACCACAAGATGCCGCCGACCGACTCACGCAGCAGGCTAATCGCATATGTGAAGGGCATGAACGGATTCAATGCCTGGAAAAAGGGTGATGTCATGCTGATCGGGAACGTACCGCCCGAGCTGGAAAACTGGAACACCATGAAGATGATGGCGATCCCTTTGCCGATATTTCCAAATACGGATAGCAGGGTGTACGTTATGGTGACAAATACAGCACTTACAAGCATGGCAAACAGGACAAACCACAGTTTATCTGCGACATAGGTACCCAGGATTAAGATATCTCCCAGAGTGACGCATACGGCCTGGAGCAATCCAATGGTTAGAAAAGTAGCAAGACGTCCGAGATACAACTCGTATCCCCGGAACTTGCCATCCGGATTCTCGGCTTCAGCACGAAGCAGAGAGATCAGCAGCGTTGAACCGACCCATAAGGACAACACGCCATAAAATGGCGACATGGCCGATCCATAATTCGGAATCGGGTAAAGTTGCTTTTCCTTGATTTGCACCGGACTCGAAAGGAAAGCACTCTCTTCCTCAATGTCGCCGCGCAGCAGCTTGGCAAGTTCGGCAAACTGGTTATTACCTTCGACTTCCCTGAGCTTGTCCGCAGCCTTGCTGATGGCACTTTCCAATGCTGGCAGATCATCACGTACAAGCGCGGCAACGCGGTGTACTCCTTTTTCGACCTCCGGCAGCTGGTTCTGTACAAAATCGGATGCCTTGCCTATTTGTTTCTCGGCATTAGGCAGATCATGACGAACAAAATCAGCGGCTTCGTTCAGTTTGCTTCCCAGCTTGGGCAGATCAGTCCGAATTAATGAAGAGACGGTGTTTAAAGCTTGGATAAAACCTTCACTTTTGTTCGCGAGTGTCTCTGATATCTCATGGATCTTGGATTGTATTTCAGGCAGTTCGCTCTGGATTTTCCTCAACTCGGTCTGCCCAAACGTAATCCCTTCTTTGGCTGATGCAAGAATGCCCGCAATATCTGGAATACGATCCTTTGCTCCTTGCAGAGTTTCTGCTGAAGTGGAGAGGATAGACCTGAGCTTATCTGCACCAGCTGCAAGTGCAGGTGATATTTCACTTTCATAGGTGTTTAAGATATTGCCTATCCCGCTGCCAATGTCTTTGGAGAGCGTATTTAACTTCGCGATGACGTCTGCGGGCAGCGTTGTATTGCGACGCATGGCATCACTGATGATGCCAGCCAAGCGGATTTGCAACTGAAGTTTGTCTGAAACGGTGTTCAGTTGTGTAATTTTATCGGCAAGTGGTTGGCTTGGAAGCAAGTTATTGATGTTGCCCAGTAGTTCTGCCATACTGTCGACGAGTTTTACCGCAATCCCTAAACGCGAAGCAATCCGTTCGATATCTTCTGCTGTAGGAAGGTTATTGAGATCCGAATTTTGCAATTGTGCAAATACGTCTCCTGCAGTGTTAGTAATCTGTTGCACCAGCATTAGATTTTGTCGGATCGCAGGGCCAATCGCCTGAAACGCTTCTTCACTGGAATCCACAAATTGATTCAAGCCTTCGGCCAGCTCAATCCCGTTGCCAGCGATTTGTGATACTTTGTCCAGATCTTGCTCTGCGGCCGTTACGATAGTCAGAGCTTTGTCGGTTTTATCCAGCGCCGTTTGGATGACACCTGATACCTGACCAAAGTTTTCATCCACTTCTTGAATGCGTGCTACGGCTTTTTGTATATCCGGTATTCGCCGCTGAATAGCCAGTACTTCAGAAGCCGCATCATTAATTTGTGGCCAATACTCCTGCACCTTGAGCACATACTGTGCAGCTTCATTGATTTCAGGCAGTTTTTTTTCGATTTCAACGATCTTTTGAGCATCTTTTACAATATCAGGCATCGCTTTTTCTACTTCCAGAACCTTTTGACCAGCGGCTTGTATAGCCGGAAGGTTTCTCTCCAGCGTGAAAATGCCATTCTCCATCTTGCGTAATGTTGGAAGCTGCGCATTAATTTCAACCCCGGCTTCTTTCAGCTTGGTTAGAACTGCCTCACTAACGGCTTCAGTGAAATTCTCATTGATTTGCGTTGTTATCGCAGATACACCGGAGCCTGTGATTTTTGGAGCAATGGCATTCACCTTCTCATTGACGGTATAGATTACTTCTGGTCGCTCCAGCTTCCCATCAACGATACCTGTAATTTTGGATGAAAAGTCCCCCGGAATGAGCAGGCTTGCATAATACTCTCCAGTTTGCACACCCCGATTAGCCTCAGCCTGGTCCACAAAAGTCCAGCCCAGCTTTTCGTTCTGCTTCAGACTCGATACCAATTCATCTCCGATATTAACGTTGGTTCCTTCAACAGTCGCACCCTTGTCCTCAGTTGTCACCGCAATTTTGATCCCCTGGGTGTTACTGTACGGGTCCCATACGGACTTCACGTTGACCCAGTCATACACCCCGGGCAGTAAAATAATAGCCACAATTAGAAATATACCTGTGGGAACCTTCAGAATGTGCAACCAGTCTGTTTTGTAAACGTGCCAAATGTGACGCATGACTTCCTCCTAAATGTACATAAATGTAGGGATTAACTTATTTCTATGACTCATATTTGTGAATCGTATGTATATCGGCTTTATTTAAGCATCTATGAATGGGTTCGTGTTTATAAACTGTACCCATTTCACTTGGAGCTAATGCAGAGCCTTCATATATTCCCTAAGATGAAACGCACCGTTGGTTCTAAAAAGAAGGGATATATCTCAACATTGAATATAGTCAGAGGGTTATTTTGGCTATATCGGATTTCTCATTTGCCTATGGATAAATATACAGAAACGTTGTATAATTATGAATAACCAATGAGATGTAATGTGCATGGATGTTTTTCGGCCTAACTGCTGATTCTAAGAAGAACGTAGCAGAGGATTTTCACCTGCGATGGTGAGGTGTTGACAGGGGGTTGTCTTTCTGTCATAATTCATGAAGACAAACGGACATATTGACTACAGAACCCTGTGAGGTCCTGCAATATGAACGACATGAATAGCACCTTTAAATCAGTCCCGTGAGACTGGCAAGGTAACGTGAATGATACATCGTTTTTTGCTGCGGCAAATAAAGCGGTGCATCCCCGAGAGTAAACTTTCTTCAGAGCGGTCTGAAGTTCGGAGACTCCTTGCCAATAAACACGGCAAGGAGTCTTTTTTGTTCTCCTCGTCACGGGGCCATGATCTGGAGGGAAATCCTGAGGAGGCTGAACGCATGAGCACAGAGACACATGTCATTATGGATGAGACGGCGATCCGCCGCGCATTAACACGGATTGCCCATGAGATATTGGAGAAAAACAAAGGAATCGACGATTGTGTGTTGGTCGGTATCCGTACACGCGGGGTCTACCTGGCAGAACGGATCGCGGCCAAGATTGAAGAAATCGAAGGCGCCAAAGTACCCTGGGGAGAACTGGATGTGACTCCTTACCGCGATGACCGCTTGGATGAAAATAAAGCGAATCGCAAGGAAATGTTGATTATGACACCTGAATCACTTTCGATCCATAACAAAAAAGTGATTTTGTTCGATGATGTGCTCTATACCGGACGTACGATTCGCGCAGCGATGGATGCCCTAATGGACTGTGGAAGACCGCAGAACATTCAGCTGGCTGTACTCGCAGACCGCGGACACCGGGAACTTCCGATTCGACCTGATTTTATCGGCAAGAATGTGCCGACTTCCAAATCAGAGGAGATCGAGGTTGCACTTATGGAAACGGACGGACAGGACGAAGTCAAAATCACTCAGAACCGGGGGGAGCAAGCATAATGATTACACAACCAGCATTGAGAGACCGGAGCTTGCTTGGACTGAAGGAACTTAGCCGAGGAGAGATCGAGTCGATTCTGAACAGGGCAGCTCACTGGGAAGCACAGAAAGAAAAACTGGTTCCTGTACTGGAATCACGCTTCGTTGCGAACATGTTCTTCGAGAACAGCACACGTACCCGTTTCTCCTTCGAAATGGCAGAGAAACGACTGGGTGCACAAGTGCTGAACTTTACGGCAGCCGCATCCAGTGTGGAAAAAGGAGAGTCCATCTACGATACGGTACGCACACTTGAGTCGATGGGCATTGATGCAGGGGTGATCCGGTTGAAACCGGCAGGCGTTCTGCAACAATTGGCTCAGAAAGTGAGTGTTCCGCTCGTGAACGCCGGAGACGGCAACAATGAGCATCCTACACAGGCACTGCTGGACCTCTACACGATGAGGAAAGCATTTGGCGAACTGAAGGGCTTGCGTGTCTCCATCATTGGCGACATTCTGCATAGCCGCGTAGCGCGCTCCAACCTGTGGGCACTGCAAAAGTTTGGCGCGGATGTACGCTTCTGTGCACCGCCAACGATGCAGGCACCGGAACTCGCAGAGCATGCTCCTTATGTCGGTCTTGAAGAAGCGCTGGATGCAGATGTAGTCATGATGCTCCGTGTTCAACTGGAACGTCATCAACATGGCTTAATTACTTCAGCTGAGGATTATCGCGAACACTACGGATTGACGGAAGAACGGGCATCACGCCTAAAACCAAGCACCATTATCATGCACCCTGCTCCTGTGAATCGCAACGTCGAGGTAGATGACGCGGTTGTGGAGAGTGAAGCATCGCGGATCTTCCCGCAGATGGCAAACGGCGTTCCAATCCGCATGGCGGTTATGGAACGTGCGATGAAACTGTAACAGGGTCTGGCTGTGGGTCATAGGCTGACGGTACGGTAGTTCTTATAGAGCAATAAGAGAGTACACGATAAAGAAAATCATCCGGCTTGCTTGGTAAGCCGGACAGAACCGAAGCGGAGGGCAATTATGCTACAGATTATAAAGAATGCGAACGTCTTGAACCAAAAAGGGGAACTTGAACGGAAAACCATCATTATAGATGAAGGTAAAATTAAAAAAATCGCTGGTCTGGAAGACCAAGCCGTACTGGATGCCGAAAAGTCAGCGCATAGTGTGACAGACGCATCAGGCAAACTGGTCATTCCGGGATTGATCGATATGCACGTGCATCTGCGTGAACCTGGATTCGAACACAAAGAGACGATCGAGACAGGTGCCCGTTCAGCAGCACAAGGCGGTTTTACAACGATCGCTTGCATGCCGAACACGAGACCAGTTACAGACACAGCGGAAGTTGTGAAACTGGTATTGGATAAAGCCAAAGAAGCTGATCTGGTTAAAGTGCTGCCTTATGCAGCCATTACGAAAAACGAACTGGGTCGTGAACTTACCGACTTTGCCGCATTAAAAGAAGCAGGGGCTATCGGATTCACGGATGACGGTGTAGGCGTACAAAACGCTCAAATGATGAAAGATGCCATGAGCCTCGCGGCTAGCATGGATATGCCCGTGATCGCACACTGTGAAGATGACTCACTGGTTGTCGGTGGATATGTGACGGAAGGCGAGTTTTCGAAGCGTCACGGTATCAAAGGGATTCCAAATGAATCCGAGGCCATCCACGTTGGCCGTGATATCCTGCTTGCAGAAGCAACGGGAGTTCATTACCACGTCTGCCACGTAAGTACAGAGCAGTCGGTTCGTCTGATCCGTCTGGCGAAGTCCATCGGCATTAAAGTAACTGCTGAGGTATGTCCGCACCATCTGGTGTTGTCGGATGAAGATATCCCGGGCATGGACGCCAACTGGAAAATGAACCCGCCGTTACGTTCACCACGTGATGTGCAGGCATGTATCGAAGGTTTGCTGGACGGTACGCTGGACATGATCGTAACCGATCACGCACCACACAGTGAAGAAGAGAAAGCTAAAGGCATGGAGTTGGCACCATTCGGAATCGTTGGATTCGAAACAGCCTTCCCACTGCTGTACACGAAGTTTGTAGAAACAGGACTTTGGAGCTTGGACTTCCTGGTTAAACGCATGACAGCTGATCCGGCACGTGTATTCCGACTGGATACAGGCAAGCTTGAAGAGGGAGCACCAGCGGATATCACGATGATTGACCTGAACGAGGAAAAAGCAGTTGATCCTGCAACGTTCGCAACCAAAGGAAGAAACACACCATTCACAGGCTGGAAGCTGAAAGGCTGGGCCGTACAAACTTGGGTGGATGGCAAAAGCGTGTGGAATAACACGGTACAACAGTAAAACGGTAACTCAGCAAATTAGTAAATCAGTAACATCTTTACAACTAACTCGAGGCAGATTATGCCGAGAGTCCAATATACGAAACAAGCAAAGTTGAATGTCATGATTTTGAACGTGGACACCAACGTTACTGCGGAGTGGGCAGAAAGAACCCGAAGAAGCAAAGCGTTCGCCTTTATCACCGGATTACATCATTTGAAAAATGATAAAAAGTAATCCGGGGATAACAGCGATCAAAGGGTTTTCTGCCCACGGAGCCGCACCAAACGTAACGTCTCCCATGTTCAACCCCAATGCATTCAACGTTGATAAACACAGAGGAGTGAAATGGGATGCAGGCACAGGCAAGATTATTGTTGGAAGACGGCACACTGTTCACCGGGAAAGCATTTGGTGCTGAAGGTGAAACTACAGGTGAGGTCGTTTTTAATACGGGAATTACAGGCTATCAAGAGGTGCTTTCGGATCCTTCCTATTGCGGTCAAATCGTAACCATGACGTATCCGCTGATCGGAAACTACGGCATTACGCGTGATGACTTTGAGTCGATTCGTCCATACGTGCACGGTTTCGTCGTGCGTCGTCATGAGCCAACGCCAAGCAACTGGCGTGCGGAATATAGCGTAGACAATCTGCTCAAGGAATACGGCATCGTAGGAATCAGCGAAATTGATACACGCATGTTGACTCGCCGGATTCGTCACCACGGCACAATGAAGGGAATTCTCACAACAGGATCGAAGCCTGTGGAAGAACTGCTGGAGATGATGGGAGATACCACGATCGCCGAGCTGCGCAACCAGGTGCCAATGACTTCTACGGAACATGTCTACAACAGCCCGGGAACGGCTGAACGTATTGTGCTCGTGGATTATGGTGCGAAAACAGGAATCTTGCGTGAACTCAGCAAACGCAACTGTGACGTTGTCGTTGTTCCGCACGATGTAACAGCAGACGAGATTCGTCGCCTGAACCCGGACGGCATTCAACTGTCCAACGGCCCTGGGGACCCGAAAGACGTACCTCACGCAGTTAAAATGATCAGTGAACTGCTTGGCGAATACCCGATCTTCGGCATCTGCCTGGGTCACCAATTGTTCGCACTTGCGGCAGGAGCAGACACCGAAAAACTCAAGTTTGGACATCGCGGAGGAAACCACCCGGTGAAAGAACTCGAGAGCGGACGTTGCTTCATCACATCCCAGAACCATGGATTTACCGTAAACGAAGAGTCTGTGAAGAGTACAGACCTGGAAGTTACACATATCAACAATAACGATAAGACCATTGAAGGTCTGAAGCATAAATCATTCCCGGCATTCTCGGTTCAATATCACCCTGAAGCAGCCCCGGGTCCTTACGACAACAGCTATCTGTTTGACCGCTTCATCGAGATGATTCGCGAGCACAAAATCACTAACCCGCAAAAGCCGCGTCAAGCCGTATTGGCAGCCGCAGTGAAAGGAGCACAATAACATGCCGATTAACAAAGATCTCAAAAAAATCCTGGTGATTGGTTCCGGTCCAATCGTCATCGGTCAAGCGGCCGAGTTCGACTATGCCGGTACACAAGCTTGCCAGGCTCTGAAAGAAGAAGGCGTGGAAGTTGTACTTATCAACAGCAACCCGGCGACCATTATGACGGATACAAACATGGCTGACAAAGTATACATCGAGCCCATCACACTGGATTTCGTGACCCAAATCATTCGTCAGGAGCGTCCAGATGGCTTGCTGCCAACACTGGGTGGTCAGACAGGTCTGAACATGGCGGTAGAACTGGCACGTGCAGGCGTGCTGGAACGTGAAAATGTGAAATTGCTCGGAACACAGCTGACATCCATCGAGAAAGCGGAAGATCGCGATTTGTTCCGTGACCTCATGCGTGAATTGGAACAGCCTGTACCAGAGAGTGTCATCGTAACGACACTTGAAGAATCACTTGAATTTGCAAATGAGATTGGTTATCCAATCATCGTGCGTCCAGCCTATACGCTGGGCGGAACAGGCGGCGGAATCTGTGCGAACGAAGAAGAGCTGCGCGAGACTGTGGTAGCGGGAATTCGTTACAGCCCGATTGGGCAATGTCTGGTCGAGAAGAGCATTGCAGGCATGAAAGAAGTCGAGTATGAAGTGATGCGGGACAAAAACGATAACTGTATCGTTGTCTGCAACATGGAAAACTTTGACCCGGTAGGTGTTCATACAGGCGACAGTATCGTCGTAGCACCAAGCCAAACTTTGTCGGACCGTGAATATCAAATGCTGCGTTCAGCTTCCCTGAAAATCATCCGTGCCCTGAATATCGAGGGTGGATGTAACGTACAGTTTGCACTGGACCCACACAGCTTCCAATACTATGTTATCGAAGTAAATCCACGTGTAAGCCGTTCGTCGGCTCTGGCCTCCAAAGCAACGGGTTACCCGATTGCCAAAATGGCTGCCAAAATTGCCATGGGTTACACGTTGGATGAAATCGTGAACCCGGTAACAGGCCAAACCTATGCTTGCTTCGAGCCAACACTGGATTACATCGTGAGCAAAATTCCTCGCTGGCCGTTCGACAAGTTCATCTCGGCGAACCGTAAACTGGGAACTCAGATGAAAGCAACAGGCGAAGTCATGGCGATTGGCCGGACATTCGAGGAGTCGATTCACAAAGCAGTACGTTCCCTGGAAATCGGCGTACACCGCCTTTACCTGAAGGATGCAGAAACGCTGGATGAAGCTACTTTGAACGAACGTCTGATCAAAGCGGACGATGAGCGTATCTTCCTGATTGCCGAAGCATTCCGCAGAGGTTACACGTTGCAACAGCTGCAGGATCTGACTAAGATCGACTGGTGGTTCCTGGACAAAATCGAAGGTATGATCGCATTCGAAGATCGCATTCGCGAAGAATCCGAATTGTCTTCCGACATTCTGTATCAAGCGAAACGCCTTGGATTCACGGACCGCGCCATTGCCGAACTGCGTGCGCAAGGTCAACCTGGAGGCACATTAACAACTGAAGCGGAAGTTAGAACGCGTCGGGAAGCCGAGAACCTGCGCCCAGTGTACAAAATGGTAGATACATGTGCAGCTGAGTTCGAAGCAACAACGCCATATTATTACTCAACTTACGAGACAGAGAATGAAGTTATCCCTTCAGACAAGAAAAAAGTTGTGGTACTGGGTTCAGGACCAATCCGGATCGGTCAAGGGATCGAGTTCGACTACTCTACTGTACACGCAGTATGGGCATTGCAAAAAGCAGGCTATGAAGCAGTAATTATCAATAATAACCCGGAGACGGTGTCTACGGACTTTAATACATCAGATCGCCTGTACTTTGAACCGCTCTTCTTCGAAGATGTCATGAACGTGATTGAACAGGAGAAACCAGTAGGGGTTATTGTACAGTTCGGTGGTCAAACGGCCATCAACCTGGCAGCACCACTGCGTAATGCAGGTGTAACCATTCTCGGAACGGATCTGGAAAGCATCGATGAGGCGGAGGACCGCAAGAAGTTCGAGCGTCTGCTCTCCCGTCTGGAGATTGCACAGCCAAAAGGTAAAACGGTCATTTCCGTTGATGATGCGGTAGAAACAGCTCAAAGCCTGGGCTACCCGGTACTGGTTCGTCCTTCTTATGTACTTGGCGGTCGTGCGATGGAGATTGTATACTCCGATGCAGAATTGCTGACATACATGGAACAGGCGGTTAAAATCAATCCGGAGCATCCGGTCCTGATCGACCGTTATATGATGGGTAAAGAAGTTGAGGTTGACGCCATCTGTGATGGTGAAACGGTATTGATTCCAGGAATCATGGAACATATTGAGCGTGCAGGGGTTCACTCTGGTGATTCCATCGCGGTATATCCTCCTCAACACCTGTCCCAGGATATGAAAGAGAAAATTGTAGAGATTACAATTAAAATTGCAAAAGAACTGAAAACGGTCGGTCTGGTTAACATTCAGTTTGTTATCCATGATGGTCAAGTGTACATTATCGAAGTGAACCCGCGTTCATCTCGTACCGTACCATTCCTGAGCAAAGTAACCAACATTCCAATGGCGAACTTGGCAACACAAGCCATTCTGGGTGTGAAGCTAAAAGATCTTGGTTATGTCGACGGGCTGTGGCCTGAATCGGATCATGTATCGGTCAAAGTTCCGGTCTTCTCCTTCGCGAAGCTGCGTCGTGTAGAACCTACCCTCGGACCAGAGATGAAATCCACAGGTGAGGTTATGGGTCGTGACCCGAATTACGCTAAAGCGTTGTTCAAAGGTCTCATCGGCGCAGGAATGAAAATTCCGGCAACCGGAGCGATTGTCGTAACTGTAGCAGACAAAGACAAGGACGAAGCGGTTCCTTTGCTCGAAGGTTTCTACAGACTGGGTTACAAAATCATGGCTACCGGCGGAACAGCAGCTGCGCTTGAAGCGGCGAACATTCCGGTAACGACTGTGAACAAATTAAGTGAAGGTTCGCCGAACATTCTCGATATGATTCGCAGCGGCGAAGCGAACTTTGTCTTCAACACACTCACCAAAGGCAAAACACCGCAGCGTGATGGATTCCGAATTCGTCGTGAAGCGGTAGAAAACGGCATTGTATGTATGACTTCATTGGATACGATTCGTGCGCTGCTGATCATGCTGCAAACGATCAACTTCTCTTCGGAAGCAATGCCTGTCTTTGTAAAATAAATAACTCTCTGATGAAGGACATCAGTCAGCCTGCGGGCTGGCGGGATGTCCTTTATATCGGGCAAAAACGGAAAAAATGAGCAAGTGGAGGGGAGCGCTGGTGATGAATCACACGAATTTCAATGAAATGGCTGGCCGTCTGATGGTGGCACTGGATTACCCTGGAGCGGAAGAAGCGAAAGCATTGGTACAAGCTCTTGAAGGCATTCCCTGTTATCTGAAGGTGGGCATGCAGCTGTTCTACGCAGCAGGACCGGACTTTATTCGGGAGCTGAAATCCAAAGGCTACTCCGTTTTTCTGGATGTGAAAATGCATGACATTCCGAATACCGTTCGTGGCGGAGCTGAGAGTATCACGCGTCTGGGTGTAGATATGTTCAATGTGCATGCAGCGGGGGGAACCATCATGATGCATGCTGCACGTGAAGGTGCTGAGGCAGCAATCGCTGCCGATCCTTCCTTAAGCAAGCCAGAGATCATTGCAGTGACCCAATTGACCAGTACAAGCCTGGAAACAATGAATACCGAGATTGGCATTCCGGGAAGTGTGGAAGCTGCTGTGGTTCGTTATGCAGGACTAGCCCAAGAGGCCGGACTGGATGGGGTTGTTGCTTCCCCGCTGGAGGTGCCTGCAATCCGAGCAGCGTGCGGCAGTGCTTTTCATACCGTTACACCGGGAATTCGTCCAGCGGGTAGCGGTCTGGGAGATCAGACGCGCGTCTTGACGCCGGGTGAAGCCATTGCCAGAGGCAGTCATTACATTGTTGTAGGCAGACCGATTACAGGCGCTCCCAATCCGCGAGAAGCGGCAGAAACCATTTTGAAGGAGATGTTGAACGCATGATCGAACTGAATGAGATTCCCAATCATATTGCTTCCCAACTGTTGAAAATTAAAGCCGTGGCGTTGCGTCCGCAACAACCATTTACATGGACATCCGGCATCAAATCACCAATTTATTGCGATAACCGCTTAACGATGTCCTACCCCGAGATTCGCAACGATATCGCTGAAGCTTTTGCAACAATCATTCGTAACCAGTATCCAGATGCAGAAGTCATCGCAGGTACGGCAACCGCAGGTATTCCGCATGCTGCCTGGGTAGCTCAGAAGCTGAATCTGCCGATGGCTTACATTCGCGATAAAGCGAAAGGACACGGCAAGGAGAACCTGATCGAAGGTCTGATTACCGAAGGACAGAAAGTGGTTGTTATTGAAGATCTGATCTCCACAGGTGGAAGCTCGATCAAAGCAGCCGAAGCTGTACGTGTAGCAGGTGCAACACCTCTCGCCGTGCTTGCGATCTTCAGCTATCAGCTGGACAAAGGTGTTAAAGCATTCGAAGATGCTGGAATTCCACTTCAGACGCTGTCCAATTATACGGCTCTGATGGATGTGGCTTTGGCTCAGGGAACGATTCAGGAGAGTGATTTTGAATTGCTTAAATCCTGGCGTGAAGATCCTTCTTCATTTGGTAAATAATATCATTGATACCTCGAAAAAATGTTCAGGAATGAACGGTATCAAAATTGTAATGATTGCCGTCATAGCGGCAAAACCATCGAATATACAAGAGGCATCCCGCACTTTGGGGTGCTTTTTTCGTTTGTTCATCAAAATATTAACTTTTTCACTCTACCGTTGTAAAAAGCTTGTAACTTTTAGTTGTGATCGGTCGTTTATAATTCAGTGTAGGTTGGAACAGATTTCTAATTTTAGGTTTTTTGAAGAAATGATCGGGATATCAAGAAAGGATGAGCGTGATTGCTGGCATGAAGAATTTATTTCTCAGAAAAAGACCTGCCAAGAGCCAGTCAGGCGATGAACATCAACAGGAGGAAACACTGCTGGAGGCATCGACGGAGTCGGGGGAAAGTACATACATAAGTGAACCAGCGCACCCGACAAGTGAAGTATCTTTATCTGAAAGTGAAATCGCTTCGGATGAAGTGGCTGCGGCTGCTGTCACTACCGTTGATGAACCCCAAAAGAAGATCAAACCAAAGAAGGATATGCTGCCTCCATATGATGGACCTGTACTGGAGGTGCGTAACGTACATCGCAGTTTCCAGACAGGCAGTCGCATCATCCATGTGCTCAAAGGCATTGATATGGAAGTGAATCCGCAACAACTGGTCATGCTGAAGGGTCGATCAGGCTCAGGCAAAACAACACTGCTAAATATGCTGGGTGGACTGGATCAGCCTTCAAGTGGAGATATTCTGTTCTCCGGCCAGCCTCTTCAGGATTGGGGAGACCGGCGGCGGACCGCTTTGCGGCGCAAGGAGATCGGTTTTATTTTTCAGGCGTATGCACTCATGCCCTTATTATCTGCTTGGGAAAATGTAGAGCTGTCGCTGCGCATGGCGGATGTACCGCGAGCAGAGTGGAAGGACCGGGTTGGTCATTGTCTGGATCTGGTTGGACTATCCAAACGTGTAAAGCACCGTCCATTCGAGATGTCCGGGGGAGAGCAGCAGCGTGTGGCTATAGCCAAGGCCATTGCCCATAGACCTCGATTGTTGCTTGCGGATGAACCTACGGCCGAACTGGATTCCAAGATGGGCGCACAGGTCATGGCGGTATTCCGCAATATTATTGAAGTAGAACAAGTAACGATATGTATGACTACACACGATCCTACAATTTTGGAGGTTGCGGACCATGTTTATGAAATGGCGGACGGCAGATTTATCAAGTAAAGGGGCCGCTCCGAAGAGGGGGAAACGCGCAGCAGTTATTGTACTTGGTGCGATAATGGTTGCAACGATGTCCGGCTGCTCATTGCTGCCGTCAGAAACAGAAGAAGAAGTGCTTCCGCCAATTACGCCGCCAACGATTTCCAAGAAACCGGAATATGAGGTTCGGACAGAGACGTTGGAGAAAAAAGTAAGTGGCAGCGGCAAGATGATGAGTCAACGGGAAGAGAAGGTGTACTTCACGCTCGATGGCATGCATGTCAAAGAGTTGAATGTTAAACCGGGGGATAAAGTGAAAAAGGGTCAACTGCTCGCCGTGCTTGATGTGGAGAGTGTAGAGAAGGAGATCCGTGGCAAGAAACTTGCTATTCGCAAGTCCGAAGTTCAAATGAAGGAAACACTCCGCAAGAAGGATGAGATGGACCCTGTAGAGTTCGAAGAAGCAACGATTGCGTTTGAAGAACTACGCCAGGAACTCGCTGATCTGGAGGAACAATTGGGCAAAGCCACACTGACTGCTCCATTTGGTGGCACCGTTATTGCTGTGCAGGTAGAGAAGGGTGCAGCGGTGAAAGCGTATGATCCGATTGCTACGATTGCAGATACATCGAATCTGGTTGTGGCAGCTACTTTTGCGAAGGAAGATCTGGAGAAGTTTTCAGCGGGTATGAAGGCAGAAGTAGACATTAATGGGGCGGGTAAAGTCGCTGGTAAAATTAAAGTCATGCCTATCGCTGAAGCATCGGAAAGCGGCAGTGGGGGAGGATCGGGAGAAGGAGCAACACCTCCTGTCAAAGAATCGCTGGATCAATATGTTATCGTTACACTTGCGAAAATGCCGAAAGGCGTGGAACGTGGTACTCCTCTATCGGTTTCCATCGTAACGCAGCGTACCGAGAACGCGATTGTAATTCCTGTATCCGCTTTACGCTCCATCGGTTCAAGAACGTACGTGCAAGTCGTCGAGAGTGATGGCAGCAAGCGTGAAGTGGACGTTGAAGTTGGCCAGCAGACGTCGACGGATGTCGAGATTCTGAAAGGTCTGACCGTAGGCCAGAAAGTAGTGGGACGCTAATGGGGCTGCCATTGCTTCGGCTGCTGTTCCGCAAAATGTGGAACACGCGCTGGATGACCTTCAGCACACTGATCGGATTGATTGTGGCGGTTGCGTTCACCGTCAGTATTCCAATGTATGCCGATGGTGCGCTGAAACGGGTCGTCGCGCAGACGCTACAGGATAACAGTGAAGGATTGCCAGCGGGTTCGTTGCTCATGAGTTATCAGGCACCTGGTGGCGTGAAGACAGACACAAGGGGTTTGGACGAAGTAGATCGTTATATTCGTGAGGATGTCCCTCGCGACATCGGGTTTCCTTTCCATACGTATGTGAATTCCAGATCCATTCGCAGCACAGAGGTGAGTCCCGAAGATCCAACCAAAGTGGACGCCAGCCGGGTGCGCAGTATGAGTATGGGCACGATGAGTGGACTGGATGCACAGGTGAATTACTCTGCCGGGGTGAAACCTGGCAATCAGGTCAAGGACGATATTATTGAGGCAGTTATGCTGGAAGAAGGCATGTACCGTAACGATCTGCATATCGGCGATATTCTGGAATATCCGGTGTATAGCGGCCTTGATATCACGTTGCGTGTGAAGATTACAGGTTCCTTCAAGGCAGATGATCCAAACAGCCCTTATTGGGTACAGGGATTTGACGGCATGATGAATGGACTTTATGTGGATGAATCGGTTTTTAATGATGTTTTACTGAAGGAAAAAGGAATTCCACTTCAGAATTCACGCTGGTATTATGCCTTTGATCTGAAAGAAATTCAAACCAGCCAGTTGTCGGGTCTGACTTCCATGCTGGAAAGGCTGGATATCGATCTGTATCAGCGGCTGAAAGATACGAAAGTGGACATTACCTTCGGTGATCTGCTCAAGCAGTTCCGCAGTCAGAGTCTGCAATTGCAAACGATGCTGTTTACTTTGGCAGCACCGATGATTGCGATGGTCTTTTATTTTATCGCGATGAACGCCAGACAGTCATTACAGAAGCAAGAGAGTGATATTGCAGTATTGCGCAGCCGTGGAGCTTCAGCTCGGCAGATCTTCTCTCTCTACCTGCTTGAAGGCATATTCCTGGGCGTTATTGCGCTCATTATTGGACCGTTTCTCGGTTGGTTTATGGCCAAGAGTATTGGTTCAGCAAGCGGCTTCCTGTCATTCGTAGATCGGAAATCCATTCCGATCGGTATATCGAAAGAAGCTATTTTCCTGGGCGTAGCAGCGGTCCTTGTTGCAATCATCGCATCACTTATCCCTGCGATCACCTATGCACGGGCAACCATTGTATCAGCCAAGCGGCGACAAGCGCGTACAGACCGCGCTCCGGTATGGCAACGCTGGTTCCTGGATGTGGTGTTGCTGGGTCTGGCTGGATATGGATACTACCTGTTCTATGAACGTCAGATGTTGACCTTCCAGACCGGAATGACAACTGATCAGCTGCAGGTACAGCCGTTTCTGTTCTTTGTACCCGCACTCGCGATCTTTGCGTTAGGACTATTCTTCCTGCGTTTGTTCCCGTGGATATTGAAGCTTATTCAGCTCATCGGTCGCAAGTTTCTCCCGGTCCCGTTGTATCTGACATTAACGCAGCTATCGCGTTCATCTTCTTCCTATTATCCGTTGATGATCCTGCTCGTATTGACATTGGGACTTGGGGTGTATAACTCGGCTGCGGCCCGGACGATTGATCTGAATTCCACCGAGCGTACGCTGTACCGTTATGGTTCTGATGTGATCATGCAGACCGTATGGGAAGGAACGCCTGAGATTAAGCCTGGTTCCGGACAGAATGGTGGTTCAGGTGGAGGTCAACAAGGCGGAGGCGGCGGTTCTGGTGGTGGAGGCGCTCCTGGCGGAGGAAATGGCGGTGGAGGTGCTCCAGGTGGAGGCGGTGGATCTTCTCAGCCATCGAAAGTCATCTACTCTGAACCTCCATTCGAAGTATTCCGCAGATTAGATGGTGTGGAACATGCAGCAAGAGTGCTGCAGACCAAGGGCAATATTATCGTCTCTGGTAAATCGGGTGGACAGGGAATGCTGGTCGGGATTGATAATGTGGACTTTGCTCAAGTGGCTTGGTTCCGTAACGATCTGTTCCCGGCACATCCCTACAAGTACCTTGACTTGCTTGGTAAATACGAAGGGGCTGTATTGATCTCTTCCAAATTTGCTGACAAATTTAAACTAAAAACTGGGGACCTCGTCTCCATGGGTGTACAGGGACAGGCGATTGAATTCGTCGTGTTCGGGATCATTCCTTACTGGCCAGCCCAGTATCCGGATCAGATGCCATTCTTCGTGGCCAATCTGGATTATATCTATGATCAGGTGCCTCTGATTCCTTATGAGGTCTGGTTGAAAATGGAACCGGATGCCAAAGTGGCTCCATTAATGGAGAAACTCGCAGCAGAAGGTATTGAGTTATCGTCTGTGCGTGACGTACGGACCGAATTGGTATCTCAGGGTAAACATCCGTCAAGAGGTGGCGTATTCGGGATTCTGAGCCTTGGTTTCCTGGTTTCGGTTATTATCTCGTTGATCGGATACGTGCTGTACTGGTTCTTCAACCTGTCTGGACGTGTTGTGCAGTTTGGTGTGCTACGAGCCATGGGGTTATCCCGGGCACAACTGAGCGGCATGCTGCTGCTGGAACAGGTGTTCACAGCGGGACTGTCGATCCTGCTAGGTATTGGTATTGGTCAGGTATCCAGTCGTTTATTCCTGCCATTCCTGCAAACGACAGATAATGTATCTGCTCAGGTACCTCCGTTCCGCATTGTGTTTGAACAGCAGGATATGTTGCAACTGTATGGGGTCACCGTGGTGATGCTGGTCATTGGTGCAACGATGTTGCTCTGGCAGATTCGCAGGCTGCGGGTTCACCAGGCGGTCAAAATGGGAGAGGAGAGGTAAACGTGATCCAATGCGAAGGACTTGTCAAAATTTTTAAATCCAGCGATGTGGAAGTCGTTGCCCTTCAGGGCCTCAACCTGACTGTCAATCAAGGTGAAATGATGGCCATCATCGGTAACAGTGGTAGCGGTAAATCCACGCTGCTGAACATTCTGGGCGGACTTGATCGTCCTACTGCCGGTACGGCTGTTGTGGGAGACTGGGATCTGCTGAAGATGACAGATGCCCAACTTGTCGAGTACAAACGTCATACCGTAGGTTTTATCTGGCAAAATAACGGTCGTAATCTGCTGCCTTATCTCACGGCACTCGAAAATGTGGAGACACCCATGATTCTGGGGGGCAAACGTGATCGTGCTTACGCGAAGCAGTTGCTCGAATGGGTAGGCCTTAAGGATCGGATGCATAACAAATTGCATCAATTGTCCGGAGGAGAGCAGCAGCGGGTAGCGATTGCGATCTCCTTATCCAATCGTCCCAAAATCCTGCTCGCAGATGAACCAACAGGTTCGGTCGATTCCGAGACATGTGATACGATCATGGGCATTTTCAGAAGAATGAATAAGGAACTCGGCGTTACCATTGTCATTGTTACGCATGACTTGACGCTTGCTGGCAAGGTAGACCGGATCGTTGCGATTCGGGACGGCTTGACCAGTACCGAGTTTGTGAAGCGTAACCCGAATCTGGATGATGAACATAGCTTGTCCGCTGCGGGGATGCCGGATATTCACGAAGCATTTGTCATTATTGACCGTGCAGGACGGCTTCAGGTGCCAAAAGAGTATCTGGAGGCCTTATCCATTGATAACCGGGCTACATTGGAATTTGACGGTGAACGTATTGTTATTACACCGCCAAGATAATTAAGAGGGGGAACTGGGAGATGAAGAACAAGTTATGGGGAAAACGGGTGCTGGCCATTATGGCTACAGCAACACTGGCACTGCCGCTAATTGCAGGCTGTACGGCAAGTGAGGCCAAGGATACGGAGCAGCGTGTATTACGTGTGGCTACGTTGTGGGGAGGACAGGATGATAGTTACTTCCGTCAGCAATTCACCGATGCTTTTGAATTGACACATCCCAATGTAACCATCGAAATTGTAGCTGCTGTTGATCAGAGCAGCATGTATGGGTATGGTAACACCGAAGAGCAGCCGGAAGTCCCGGATACGATGGAAAGTCTGAAGAAGATTATGACTGGGGATAACCCGGTTGACGTCATCGTGGCGGATACCGCAACAGTCAAATCATTAATTCAGGAGAATCTCGTGAAACAGCTGGATCCATTGATGCAGGAAGACAAGTTTGATACCAGTGATATTGTGCCTAGTGTACTGGAGGGAATTAAGGACCTTGGGGATCAGAGCATCTATGCATTGACACCAACGTTCTCCTCCTCTGCTTTGTTCTATAACAAGGGTTTGTTTGAAAAAGCAGGCGTGGAACCACCAACAGACAACATGACTTGGGATGATATCTTCAATCTGGGTACCCGTCTTACGAAAGGGGAGGGTAAAGACCATGTATTTGGTTTCTCCTTCACCACATATCAGGGCGGTTCGCCGTACTACTCCATGCAACAGTATTACAGTTCTTTGCAGCTGAAGACGTTTGACGATAAAGCTGAAAAAATGACTGTGGATTCTCCTCAATGGGAGAAAGTATGGAGCACGATCAGTAAACTTGCGATTGACAAAGTTATCCCTAAAGGCGACGAACCACAGGATCAGGATCCGAGCGGACGTTATGATCCAGTTCAGGGTGACCTGTTCCTGAGCGGCAAATCAGCCATGGTTATTGGAGATTACAGCTATATTAATCAATTGATTGATGCGAATAAAAATGCGGATAAAATGAAAGATTTTACGAAAGTGGATTGGGATGTAGTTACACCTCCAGTTCACCCAGAAGCGCCTGAAATCGGAGGCAACATCTATCTGAGCAACCTGATGGCAATCAATAGTGCTGCTCAGAACCCGGATGACGCGTGGGAACTGATCAAGTACATGAACAGTGAAGATTGGGCGAAGATCAAGGCACGTAGCAGCTATGAGATGGTATCCCGGAAGAGTTTCATCAAGCCAAAGGATGGCCTGGATTACAACATTCAAGCATTCTATTCTTTGAAGCCGATCCCACCAACGAATACCAACCTGGATAAAATGTATCAAAAATCCCCAGGTCTATGGCAAGTAAACGAAAAAGGCATGGAATATTTCAACCAGGTACTTGAGAACAAAAAGACACCAAAAGAAGCGCTTGGCGAATGGGCAGCTAAAGGTAACGAGATGTTAGAGAAGTTGAAAAAGGACCCTAAAGCCACGTTTCAATGAGATTTGATGATGTAGTCATATCATCATTTTAAGGATAGCCGCTGAAGATTTTAATCTTTGGCGGCTATTTTTATGGAAATGGGGTATTCTACAAAAAGCAGGAATAAATGACGACTCCGGAAAGGACGAGCGGTATGCACTGGGTATATTTCAGCAAGTTGTATGCAACCAAATTTCAGGCAGGATGTCTGGCGAAACGAATGGAGCAGGACGGGTGGATTTACGGTCACAATGAACCGGCAGAAGTCGAAGTGTATCGTTCACGCAAAGGTCGTTACGGTGTTCGATTTATTCCCTGACATTACCCCTTGACTTATTAGGATAGAATGGTGTATATTAGTTAAGTCGCTGTTTTAATATTTCTTACTGACGCGGGGTGGAGCAGCCCGGTAGCTCGTCGGGCTCATAACCCGAAGGCCGCAGGTTCAAATCCTGCCCCCGCAATTTAGTTTCACTTGGATGATTCACAGCCATCATCTGCACGTTATACATTATGTCTAGGGCCCTTAGCTCAGTTGGTTAGAGCGGTCGGCTCATAACCGATTGGTCACAGGTTCGAGTCCTGTAGGGCCCATACTCTTAAAACCCTTGCCTAGCAAGGGTTTTTTTCTGTCTTCATATAGGTGCTAGAGTCAAAAAGGTCATTTGTTAATAGTGTCTTTCTAATAAGCCCTTTTTTTGCGTAACTCAGTGTATGTCCACGCCGTACACCAACTCTCGCATATACTATCCTATCCCACACATAGGAGGTAGATTTCATGAGTCAATTTATTGATGCAAGAACCTCGCAGAATGCGAGTTTGGCTAACTCAATCGCCATACCAATCCTGGTTATTAACACACCACAATTATTTGGCCAGATTGGTCTAGTCACCGGTGGCAGCATTGGAGCTAACCCACGGGTACAATTCAAAGGAACGGTGTCTGTGCAACTTCCTTTGGCACTCGTTGGTATAACTATCACCATTGTCAGAGGAACCGCACCAACAGACCCTGTAATTTATTCCGCAACGTCTACGTTTAGCTTGAGCATCCTGGCACCTCAGATTATTACCTTCTCTGCCGATGACTTCAACCCACCAATTACACCTCAATTGACGTACACTGCATTTGTTAGCTCCAACTTGTTGGGTACGATCCGTGTAGGTCCTGAAAACTTCGACGGAGTGTTGTATTCCGACTAATGTTGAGCGTCCTAGCCTAAGTGAAACTAGATCAATATTCTTCTTAAATGAAGGACATCGCAGACCTGCCCTCAAAAGCAGGTTTTTTTCTTGTTGAAGGGGAAGACTGAACTCCATCGAGTAGACAGGGTTCTATGATATAATGCATTACAGAGATTGAATGGTATTCGAAATAAAGTATTCCGTGAACATCTGAGAATCTTATGAAATTAGTTATAGAAAGCAGGTTTCTATTTTAATGACGTCAAATGAAAGTCAACGTTTTCGTTACAGCGAAGCTCCGGTCTGGGATTGGCAGAGAGCTTATTATGAACAGAAGGGGCTAGAGGCTTGGACAGAAAATCAGGTCCCTCAGTATATTACCAGTAATCCGGTGATTGCCACGGCGTATGCAGAGATGATTTTTGGCTTTCTTCAGGACCTGGCGAACAAGGGACAGATCACCGAGACTGTGACCATTCTGGAGCTTGGGGCGGGCGTAGGGCGTTTGGCACACCAAATCCTGCTTAAACTGATTGAGTTAAAGGATTTTGCAGGATTAGATTTACCTCCTTTCAGATATGTATTGACGGATCTCGTAGAGGAGAATGTGCGGGGTTGGAAAGAGCACCCATCCATGCAATCCTTTATTCAACAAGGTATAGTGGATTTTGCGCGTTTTGACGCTGTAGCAGATACGGAGCTAAAACTGGCCGTTGCGGGTACAGTTATTCGACCAGGCGATCTGAAACAACCGTTGTTGTTGATTGCCAATTACTTTTTTGACAGCATTCCACAGGAATTAATCTATATTGGGGATGGCGAGATCTACGAGTGTGATCTGCTTGTTCAGTCTCCGGATCGTCGTCATGATCTTGAACCCGCTGAGATGCTGAAGAACATGACACTGAGTTATGAGTATCGCCGGGCGCCCGAATACAGTGCAGATAACTATCCGTATTCGGAACTGATCACATTGTACAAGGCGGAGCTGGAGGATTCACACATCCTTTTCCCGGCAATTGGTTTGTCGTGTCTCGAACGGTTGAACAAGCTGTCACAGTCTGGTTATGTGTTGATTACCGCTGATAAAGGAGATCATCGACTGGATAACTGGAAGTTCGCAGAGCCACCTGAATTCGTTCTGCACGGAAGTTTCTCTTTAACGGCTAACTACCATGCCATTCAATATGTCTTGGAACAACAGGGAGCACATACGCGATTCACAACACATCATTATAAAGATCTGAATGTTGGGTGCATGTTAATGGTGGACGAACCGATCCGTTATGTGAACACGCGGCTGGCCTACCATCGATTTGTTGAACGTTTTGGACCGGATGACTTTTTCAGTATGAAACAATGGGTAGACTCTCAAATAGAGAGTATGGAGTTGAAGCATATTTTGCCGTTTTGGCGTTTGGGTGGATATGATGCTGAGTTCTTGATTCACAGTGCTACGCATATTTCCAGTCTTCTTCCTGATGCAAGTGATGAGGAAATGCTTGATATTCAGTCTGGCATCCATACGATGTGGTCGTCCTACTATGTGATGGAGCAGCAAGGGGGACTGGCATTTCTGGCAGGGCAGTTATTATATGAAATGTATATGTATGAGGATGCGAAACGGTTTCTGGAGATAGCGTTGGTTGCAGATCCGAGTAATCATAATCCGGCAGTTCTGTACGACTTGGCTGTGTGCTGTTATGAACTTGAACTGGAAGAAGAAACCCTGTCATATACCCATAAAGTATTGGCCCTGGAACCCGATCATGAAGAGGCGGCAGCGTTACTCCAGAGTTTTGAGTTGAGCTGAACGCAACAATTGAAGTTCTGTCCTGTCTCCTGTATGTCTAGAAATAGTGATGGTTGTATATAAAATCGAAACCTAATTGGGTTGTAATCGTATTAATGGGATATTCAACCAATCGTCTAGTTCAACAGAAAAGGAGACAGAGCTATGAAGAAAATGTTATCCGTTGCGTTATATCCACTTGCTTGGGTGCTGGGGGCACTGAGTATCTTATCTGGAAATGCAAACAGTACCCTATTGGTGAAAGATATCGCTACAGATCGAAGCTATGATGGACAGGCCATCTATGATAGTATTGAACGTAGAAATGCCTAACTACATACCATTGAACTGTAAAGGTAATTGTTTCACCGAGCAATAACATGAGAACAATTACTCTTGAAGTGAAGTACGATGAGCAGTGTTCTGTCCGTACAACCTTTAAGCCGGTTTCGTACCTTATTCAGGTATGAACCGGCTTTTATTTATGAATGGGGGATACCAGATGAAGATTATCATTGGACAACCGAGGCTCGAACAGCATTTGCTGCAGCTTGAAGCCGAACTCAAGCAACACCCTGATGCAGATGTATTATTTTTTCCTGAAGGATATCTGAACCAGAAT
This sequence comes from Paenibacillus sp. FSL K6-1318, assembly GCF_037976905.1. NCBI lineage: Bacteria > Bacillati > Bacillota > Bacilli > Caryophanales > Paenibacillaceae > Paenibacillus > Paenibacillus sp. FSL K6-1318. The sequence goes on along the minus strand of NZ_CP150270.1, from coordinate 4,599,094 downwards.
GTTGAGGAAGCTTGCAGGTTGGCGGCTGAAAGTGGAACCATGATTATATCAGGCCATCGCAGACTGGATGAACGTCCAAAGGACAGATCGATCATCATCACCAAGGCTGGAGAGATTGTATTGGAGAAAGCCAAATATACACCTGCGGAGACGGTTGAGGAACAGGGTTGGGTAATAAGCACTTTATTGTGTGATGAGCTGGTCCTGCAAGGATTTCGCAACGAGAATATAGGAAGTGTGGATATCATTATGCATTCCATTGGTGTGGGCATGTTCAGTGAAGAGCAGTATAGTGAATGGGTCGAAGAGGCGCGTAAGATTGCCTTGCAGCATCAATGTATTGTCATGGGAACAAGCCATGCGGATGGTTCGTACCGTGATAGCGAGATATCCATTCCAATCGCTTATTGTATAGCGCCTGATGGAGAAGTTGTTTTGGCATCCCGAAGTGATACACGCACTCGTACAATCCTTTTGGGCAGAGGGAGTACAGACCCATCATCTCAGAAGTCGTTAAAAAACCGAGTGAATATAAGCATTGTTCCACACAGTTAAGTCACCGGGCATGAATCCCAGATGAATGGGCTACTGAACTTGCCGATTCGCCCGGTCACTTCCGCGGAATACGCATATGTTATGGCATACCTTGAAATTCAAAGGAGGCCAATCAAATGAGTCAAGTTGGATACGGTTGTGGCAATGTTGGTGGATTTGGCGGCGGATGGACTTCCACAAGTGCAATTCTCGTACTTTTCATCCTGCTCGTGATCATCACAAAATCTTTCTGGCTGTAAGTCGCGTATAGAATCGTGCAGGCAATGGCTCCGCTGAGACTTCAGCGGGGCTTTTCCTATTATAAGAAGCAACATATGCTAACAATGACATTTGACAACTGAAAACAATGTGCTTAAAATCACATAAGAGACTATTAACAGAGATTGAAGGGATAGCAATGCCGTTTATTCGCTTTAAAGGATTCACAGGTCCTCAGCTAGAGGAAGTTGTACCCCAAATTACAGAGAAGATGGCCCTAATTACTCATATTCCACAGGAGAGAATGAAGGCAGAGCGTCATGATGTACAAGCGCTAACGCCTTCTCCAGCTTCTATAGAGATTTTGATGTTTCAACGTGATCAGGAGATTCATAATCGGATTGCATCCTCGTTGCAGGCTATTCTGGAAGAAGCGTACATGCCGGATGTGCATATTTTCTTCAATATATTGTCACCCACTTTGTATTATAAACAAGGGAAGCCGCTGACAGATTATCGATTGGATTGAGGTTGTGAGGGACGAGCAGATGTTGCTCGTCTTTTTGATTTACATATTTTTCGTATGCTTAATAGTATGCTCGTTCCTGTGCACCCGGTTCAACGATATAGAGCATATCGCAGACACGATAAACAAGGCTCCACCGATAAGGTATACCCATCGAACGTCTAATAGATCGACGACTAGACCGAAGATGACGATGGATACACTCATAACCGTGGAGATCAGTACGCCATGTGCGGCGTATACCTGGGACAAGGATTCAGCGGGCACACTTCTCTGAAACGCTGTCCGTTGAGCCATATCACGAATCTGGTAGACAGGGCCCATAAGTATACATAACGCCAGCGCGAGCCATGGCAGGCTGTTGAGACCATAAACGATGGTCATCAGGCTGAGGAGAAGAGAACCCATGGTCATGCTGGCGATCAAGTGCTTCTGAATCCGTTTGGCCAGAGCCAGAGCCAGAATACCTCCAAGCATGGTTCCGGCAGCGTAACTCGAGTTCATGAGTCCCCACCAACCTTCTCCTCGTGCCAGAGCTTCTTTCGCAAAGGCCAGCGTAATCACTCCGATCCAGATGGACCCCGCAAGAGCTTGGGCGATGTCCATAAGTGTGATCAGTCGTAAGGATGGATTCTTCCAAAGCATGCTCCAGCCTTTTCGCAGCACATTCCGTGTGACGATCGACTTCTCGGGTTGTTCTATATCCCGTGTGAGCGATCCAAGGGCAATTAGGAAGAGCAGAACGGCCCAGGACAGGCTTGTAGCTGCCCAGAAGGTCTGTGACGCTCCCCAGTTCATCACGGCAAATCCCGTCATGGCGAACCCGACAATGGTCACCGTCTGATTGGAGAAAGAGAGGAGACTATTGGTCTTCACCAAATCTTCTCCCTGAACCAACCGTGGCGTTAAAGTATCCAGTAACGGAGATTCCCAGCCTTCCAAAAAGGATAGAATGACAACCCCGATCAACAGAAGTGGCAGTTGTGTGGTCAAGTGGTTCAACGAAATCGCTATCCCAGTCACGAGGAATGCTTTGGCTACGGGAATGCTGATCAGTAGTCTGGAGAATGAGAAACGCTTCACAAGTAATGGTAAAGTAAATCCTGCTGTTATGCGTGCGATGATCCGAATGAACGGAAACATGGCAGCATAGAGTACGGATCCAGTCTGACTATAAATAAACGTAGTAATAACCATGATATATATGACATTAATGAGTGAGAGCAGCGTTTTGGCAGCCCAGTACGGATAAAATGCGATGTTCATGCCAATGATGTCCTTTCCGAAACGATATGTCTATATTACGGGCATTGTCATCTTTGCACCACAAACAAAGTTATCATTTTCCCGTCATTTCATCACAAAAAAAAGAAACTGCCCAATAGGACAGTTGTCTTCTGATGTCTATAGTTCATGCCATAGCGAGTGTGAAGGCGATAAGCAACATCAACAGGCTGGTCATTCTGACCATAGCCATATAAGGTCTGCTGGGTTCAGTTTCACCCCGGGAAATCCAGCCATACCGCAGATACCAGCCGAATTTTGGGAAACAGAGATTGATGATGCACAGTACCATGAATATAAAAAAGAGGGTTCTCATACCCATCTTCCTTTCCTAACTTACATAACGGATCTCATCTTAACGTTTGCGTCTGGAAAAAATGACTGCGATCAAAATAATAATGATGATAATTAACAGAAATTTCATGTGTGTTCCTCCTGATGACAGTTAGGTTATTGTCGAATGTTAGTTATCAACTATTACCCATAAACCACATGACTTGAATAACTGTGTTACAATTAAAATATATTGTTTCTATATCAACACATACCATCTGGTTAGTTGTATCTCCATATAAAGTACGAATGCTGAATATATAAACATTAACGTGTGTGAGATGAAGGAGGAAGGCATGAGCCAACATAATCAACTCTCATTACAATGGGAATTTATCATCTCGAAAGTGAAATCCTCCGTTACGGTGGTCGATGCTACCCTGCCTGAGCTTCCGCTCATGTATGTAAATGAACATTTTACCCGGCTGACAGGATACACGTATGAAGAGTCTGTCGGACAGAATTGTCGGTTTCTGCAAGGGCAGGATACAGACCCCGAGACAGTAATACAGATTCGTCATGCATTAAAAAAACAAGAGTCCATTAAGATTGATATCTTAAATTATACAAAAAGTGGCCAGAAGTTCTGGAACGAACTGAATATTGATCCGATCTTCAATGAATCAGGCGAGTGTCTGTATTTTGTAGGCATTCAATACGACATTTCAGAACGGAAGTATGCAGATCAACAGCTGAAGTTTGCAACTTCCATGGCTGAGATGAACAGCAGAGGGCAATTGGAATTCATCGGCAAGCTGAATCACGAGCTTCGTACCCCGCTTAATGGCATTATGGGCATGATCGAACTTGCCAGCATGGGTGAAACCACGGATGAGCAGAAAGAATATCTGGAGCTTGCACGTCAATCGGGTGAGGCGCTGCTGAACATCGTTAACAATAGCCTGGATATGGCGAAGCTGGGCAGAGGCAAAATGGATGTCGAAAACATTGAATTTCAGCCGTTGAAGCTGATTCAACAGATTGTGAAGACACATGAGCCTGCGGCGCAGAATAAACAAATACGTTTGCTCTGCCATGCTGATCTGAGTGTTCCTGATGTGCTTATGGGTGATCCGCTAAGACTTCGGCAGGTACTCGATAACTTACTGAGTAATGCGATCAAGTTCACGGAGCAGGGTGAAGTGCAGTTACAGGTGGATGTGAGGCAACAGCTGATGGATACCGTTGTATTGGTATTCTCTGTGCGTGATACAGGGATTGGTATTCCTCAGCATCAGATCGAACAATTGTTTGACGCATTTACCCAGACGGATATCTCCCATGCACGCCGATTTGGTGGAAGCGGACTTGGTCTGACCATCTGCAAAGAGCTGCTGGAACTGATGAATGGTCAGATTTCGGTGGAGAGTATCGAAGGGAAAGGCACACAGTTTGAGGTGACCCTGCCCTTGCTGCGCCAACAGGCCATTCCCAATGTAGGATAATGAATCAAGCATGACAGCCGGGCGGTCTCGGCTGTTTTTTTATTATATTGGATTGTTTTACGAACGGGCGTTCTGTTATAATGCAAGTGTTGAATGGGGGAGACACAGCATGAGTAAGAGACGCACAAGACGAAAGCGTAAAGGTAAGCAAGGCTTCAAAAAGCAGGTTCTGACATTGGTAGCGATGCTGCTGGTAGCCCTCTATGCCTGGGCTGGGGGAGAATGGCCGGAGGAGATACCCTCTCCATTCGGGAGTACTAACAAGAGTGTAGACCATACCATTACGTTCCCTTCAGAGCGATATCCCGAAACAGCCAACCATATTAAAGCTGCTATCAAGGCAGGGCATTCGGATGTATGCACCATTGATCGTAGTGGCGCTGAAGGGAATCGGGATTTATCACTCAAGGGTGTGCCGGTCAAAAAGGGTAAGGATCGTGATGAGTGGCCCATGGCGATGTGCGCTGAGGGAGGAACAGGTGCAGATATCCAGTACATTACCCCGAAGGATAATCGCGGGGCAGGTTCATGGGTAGGGAATCAGTTAAGTACATATCCGGATGGAACACGAGTGAAGTTTGTAGTGAAGTAACAACAGGATAAGTGGAAGAGAAAAACCAGACGTTCATGCGTCTGGTTTTTTTGGTATGAAGTGCTGGCATAAATAGATGTTGTTGACGTAAATATACGAGAACTAATTTCTATGATTACAGAGCCGACTAAACGAGTTGCATTCCGCTTAAATGATGAGACCGGATGCTTAACAGACGCGTAACATGTTCAACCTCATCGAACGGTATCCACAGACTGCCGTGAACGGTACGTAAGGAGAGAATGGATGTATCGGCGGTACGCTCGGGAAATCCGGTTACCGTCTGACCGCTTGTATTACGAACCATGATCTGTTGTTTGCGCCGGATGGCAATTTCTACCTCTTTTTTCATAAGTCATTGCTCCTGATTATGAGATGTTAAATCCATATGTCAATGTTTTCAATGGTTAATTTGTCTTCTTTATCTAGTCTATCAGAACTAGGTATAGATTTCCAGAAGAGAAATCAACAATCTTCTAGGTGATTTGTCTTAGCTAGGTTTTATTCGTTTTTGAATGGGGGTTACGGGGTTATATAAGGGTAAAAGGAGGGGAACGGAATGACACAATTAATCATTGGACTGGCCCGTACCGAGAACGAGGCTATATTGATGCTGAATCAGGTGAAAGAGGAAGGCATTAAGGATAAATATTTGGGAGCGGTGGCGAAGGAACAACTCAATCTGGAGTTGGTGAGCGAGAAGACGGGGCTGCCCAAACCGTTGAAAGGTGCCGGAACGGATGGTGCCTTTGGCGCTCTGAAAGGCATATTGGCTGGTCTGGGGAAGCGGATGGATCAGACGATGTCGATCGGAAATGCAGTGCGTAGACTCGCTGGTAATGAGATTGGGAGTGAGACCGATGATTTGGTGCTTACATTGACTGAAGCGGGGATCTCGGAGGAGGATGCGCGGTATTACGAAGATTGGCTGTTAAAGGACCATATCTTGGTTATCGTGGAGTGCAGTGAGGAAGAAGCTGCTCGCGTTCGGCCTATTCTACTTTTTTAGTTTAATTTAAGGCTGATTTTAGGTTTCTTTAATGTTGGGGAGGTATTCTTATCTTACACCTCCCTTAATATAGATTGGTTTACCGGAAGTCCGGGACCGCAACTCGGACTTTCTAGGCACTGTGAGCTGACGCTCGCAGTGCCTGTTTCATTTTTTTATTATTTTTAATAAAAGTGTTGCAAAGTTAATTATTTCATGGTAAGATATTTCTTGTCGCCAAGAAATACATAATCCTGCCGGGGTGGCGGAATTGGCAGACGCACAGGACTTAAAATCCTGCGGTAGGTGACTACCGTACCGGTTCGATCCCGGTCCTCGGCATCTTAAAAAAAAAGATCGTATGACGCTTGTTAACCAAGCTGCATGCGATCTTTTTTTATGTTCTTTAATATGAATGTCACTTCATAGCTGACCACATCACCATGTAGCTCATAAACATAAACCCTACATAATACATATCAGAAAGTACATTTATCTGACTTTTATGAAGAGACGGAACAATGGTGTATACTATCCATAGGCATATATTACCTTTACCTTGCTGAACGATAAGTCACAAAACCAATAAAACAATCTTATGGACGGAGGACTCAAGTTTATGTTGAAACAGCTTAAGCCATACAAGGTGTTACAAGAGCGCAGAATCGAAGAATTGAAATCGGATGCGTATCTGTTGGAACACCAGAAATCCGGAGCCAAAATTGTACTTTTGTCCAATCAGGACGACAACAAAGTATTCAGTATCGGTTTCCGCACACCTCCGGAAGATGATACAGGGGTAGCCCATATCCTCGAACACTCCGTGCTCTGTGGGTCCAAGAAATTTCCGGCCAAGGATTCTTTTGTTGAGTTGCTGAAAGGTTCATTGAATACATTCCTTAACGCCATGACGTATCCCGATAAGACGATCTACCCGATCGCGAGTCGTAATGACCACGACTTCCATAACCTGATGGATATATATCTGGATGCGGTATTGAACACGAACATTTATGAGAATGAAAAGATATTTTTGCAGGAAGGTTGGAACTACAACCTGGCCTCTGCAGATGATGAGTTAACCTACAACGGAGTTGTATATAATGAGATGAAGGGTGCCTTTTCTTCACCGGAACGAATGGTGCGCAGAGAAGTGCTGAACTCCCTTTTCCCGGATACTACGTACTCCTCCGAGTCTGGCGGGTTCCCGGAAGCTATCCTGGATCTGACTTATCAGGGGCTGCTGGATTTCCACACGAGATACTATCATCCGTCCAACAGTTACATCTATCTGTACGGCGATATGGATATGGAAGAGAAGCTGCAATGGCTGGATGAGAACTACCTGAGCGCATATGATCGAATCGAGATCGATTCTGCCATTCAACTTCAACCTGCTTTTGCAGAACGGGTAGACACAGTTAAGACTTACTCTGCGGGAAGTACAGAATCGGAAGCGGATAACAGCTTCTTGACCTACAACGCGGTAATTGGCACAAGTCTGGATAAGGAACTCAACATTTCGTTCCAAATTTTGTTATACGCCCTGTTGAACGCTCCGGGAGCGGTATTGAAACAGGCTTTGTTGGATAAAGGCATTGCGAAGGATGTATACGGTTCGTATGATGACAGCCTGTATCAGCCTGTGTTCACTGTGGGACTGAAGAAGAGCAATCTGGCGAGCAAAGAGGATTTCCTGGGAACGGTCAAAGAAGTGCTTGAGCGTGTGGTGAAAGAAGGCTTTGATCCGAAAGCGCTGCTTGCAGGAATTAACTCCTATGAGTTCAATCACAGGGAAGCAGACTATGGCAGAATGCCGAAGGGCTTGATCTACGGATTCTCCTCCCTGCAAAGTTGGTTGTACGATGAAGAAGCGCCTTTCACCCATTTGGAGGCCAATGACGTATTTGCTGAGTTGCGGACGAAAATGAAAGAAGGTTATTTCGAGCAACTCATTGAGAAGTATATCTTGCAAAACACACATACTTCCTTTGTAGCCCTGACACCGGACAAAGGGTTGAATTCACGCAAGGAGGAAGCGTTGAAAGCACGTCTGAAAACTATTCAGGCCGGCCTTAGTGAGGAAGAAGTTCAAACGTTGATTCAGAAAACGGAAGCACTCGCCGAGTATCAGAATACACCTTCAACCAAAGAGCAGCAGCAGGTCATCCCGACGTTATCCATTGAAGATATTGAACCGAAGGCCTCTACGTTGCATCAAACGGAGAACCAGGTCGATGGCACAACCATTCTGCATCATAACCTCTACACGAACGGAATTGGTTATCTGAGACTGTTGTTCGATATCAAAGAAGTGCCACGGCATCTCCTGCCGTATGCAGGATTGTTGAAAAATGTACTGGGTTACGTGGATACTCAAAACTACTCGTTCAATGAATTATCCAATGAAATCCATATCCATTCGGGTGGTATTCATAGCGGGATAGGATCTTATGCTAATGCGCACAAGCACAATGAATTCAAGGCTACTTATGAGTTCAACGCGAAAGTGTTGTATGACAAGCTTGGATTTGCCTTTGATATGATCAAAGAAATCGTGTTCACGTCTCGATTCGATAATTCGAAGCGGTTATATGAGATCATCTCCCAGATGAAAGGTAACCTGCAACGTAATCTGATCAACAGCGGACATTCGGCGGGAATTGGTCGGTCTTCGTCCAAACATTCAGCGGTCGCGGATTTCAGAGAAGCTGTAAGTGGCATTGCCTTTTACCAGTGGCTTGAAGATCTTCAGGCGAACTTTGAGGCGAGAAAAGAAGAGTTATCTTCCAGCCTGCAAGAGTTGACGGGGTATATTTTCAGACCGGAGAATTTGCTTGTCAGCTATACTGCTGATGAACAGGGATATAAAGGATTGGAGCAACAGGTGTCTGATCTGAAAGCGAAGCTGTTCACACATGAGGTTGCCAAGGAAGAGTTTACGTTCGCACCGGCTACTCATAAGGAAGGATTCCGTTCCCCTTCAGAGGTGCAGTATGTGGTGCAAACGGGTAATTATATCGATAAAGGATATCAATACACGGGTTCGTTACGAGTCCTGCAGGGCATTCTGTCCCTGGATTACTTGTGGACCAATATCCGGGCCAAAGGCGGAGCTTATGGCTGCATGTCAGGCTTCAGACGTAACGGAGACAGCTACGTTGCATCGTACCGTGATCCAAATCTCGATAAAACGTACAAAGTATATGAAGAGATACCGCAATATTTGACCGAATTCCGGGCAGACGAGCGGGAAATGACGCGTTATATCATTGGTGCGATTCAGGATCTCGATACGCCGAGAACGCCTTATGGCGAAGGGGCATTCTCCCTGGAGTGTTATCTGTCGAATGTGACTGAAGCGGATCTGCAACAGGAACGTGACGAAGTGTTAAGCACGAAGGAAAGCGACATTATCGGTTTTGCTGAGCTCTTATCGGCCATACTTGAGCAGCAGCAGCGCTGCGTAATCGGTAATGAGAACAAGATAGAGGAACAGAAGCAAATGTTTGACGAAACGCTGGATTTAATTAAAAACTAAGCGATAGTCTCACCAATACACAGATAGCCCGATTAAATAGGCATCAAAGCGAAAGGCACTTTTATGAGCTGGTTTCAACAGCTTATAGAAGTGCCTTTTCTAATGGGAGGGACTGTCTCCATCCCATATGAGAATGTGTGACACGCTGCGTTGTTTAAGTGACAGCGAGCATGTTGTATATTTTCAGGGTCCGCAGATCTTCCTTTGAGATTTTTAATTCATTATATAACTCCTGATTCTCGGGCAGCGGGGTTCTGGAGAATAACATTTTGAGCGCAATAGGCATGAAAGGTCTGAAAGAGACACCAGCCATCAGTCCCCACTTTTTCTCCGATTCCTGAAAAGAGGCCAAAATATTAATATATAGATTCTCCAGCGGCGTGGCCTGATTTTTCAAAATTAGAGTCGTGAGTGTATCATAATGCTCGGTGTGGCCCCAATACATATTCTCGCACTCCTGGTAGTTATCAAAATCCTTCACATTCATATACATCACGGTGCGATAACGGTTGGCATCCGATTGAGCCATCATGTCAATGACACAACGAATGAGACTGTTGTTCCGCCCATCATAGAAGTAAGAATAGAAACGTGTGGAGTTTTTGAAAAAGCTGGACGGCACCGCATTCATCAGCGGAGAAGCGTGTCTGGGTTCTTGATACAAGAGTTGCTCCACCTGAATGTTGAGTGCGTTCGCAATATGATGTAACGTGACTAGATCAAGTGTAATATCTCCGCTCTCATACTTGGATAGCGTGCCCTTACTCTTGAAGATCTGATCCGCAAGCTGTTGAATGGTCAGCCCCCGCCACTTTCGAAAGTTTCGTATCTTCTTGCCAACTTCCTGATTGATATTGTTCATAGCCGGTTCTCCTTATGTAATGTTTCTTGAGAGTACGTGAAAATGATGAAAGTCATTCATAAAAATGATGTTATATGAGAAATATATCACTTTTTCACGGAAATACCTATTCTGGAGAAACAATAAACTTCATTTGTTTCGTCAGAATAGATTGTATTGCATTTGATGCAATTCCTGCGTCATGAAATAATAGGTGTAATACGACATGAAACGACAATGAAAAAGTAAAGCAGATAGAGGAGCAGAAGCTATGAAATATAACTTTGATGAGATTATCGACCGCACAGGAACAAATGCCATGAATACGGATGGTTTCCGTCAATATATTTTTAACGCCACTGAGGACATGACTTTTCCATTCAAGGATGAAGAATTCATTCGCATGTGGATTGCAGATATGGAGTTCGCCACACCTCCCGAGATTCTGGATGCAGTTAAGGAGCGTCTGGACCGTAGAATTATGGGTTACTCCCAGGTGTTTGATCCCGCATACTATGAAGCTGTTTCGAATTGGATGAAAAGATACTATGACTGGTCCTTCCCGAAGGAGCATTTGGAGACCTCAAACGGGATCATTCCCGCTTTGTATGAACTGGTGGAATATATCTGTCAGTCGGATGAGAAAGTACTGATCGTGACCCCATCCTATGGTTTCTTCAAGTCAGCTGCGGAGCATAACAATCTTGAACTGGTATGTTCGGATATGATCAACGATCAGGGACATTACTCGATTGATTTTGAGGATTTTGAAGCCAAGGCGAAGGATGAGAAGGTAAGGGTATGTATTTTCTGCAACCCCCATAATCCGTCTGGACGTGTCTGGACAACCGAAGAGTTACAGCGTGTGGGTGAAATCTGCCTGAGGAACAATGTATGGGTCATTTCGGATGAGATTCACTGTGATCTGCTGCGTACTGGTAAGAGACATACGCCACTCGCGAAGCTGTTCCCGGATACGGATCGAATCATTACATGCATGTCCCCGAGCAAAACATTCAACATGGCTGGTCTGATGTTCTCCAATGTCATCATTCCGAATAAGGAACTTCGAGACATCTGGCAGGCACGCCATTATGGTTTCAAAAACCCACTGAGCATTGCTGCCACACAAGCGGCTTACGAAACGGGTGATGAATGGCTGAAACAATTAAAAGGTTATCTCGACGCCAATTTTGCCTACGTTGAACAGTATTTGAAGCAGCATCTGCCGCTGGCTGTCTTTCACATTCCGGATGCCACGTATCTTGCCTGGATTGATATCTCGGCATATGCTCCCCAGCATGTAAGTCTACCTTTATTCTTCGCCGAGCAAGCGGGTGTGTTGTTGGAAGATGGTCAGATGTTTGTAGCCAATGGTGAGGGTTGTATTAGGTTGAATCTGGCTTGTCCGCGTTCTGTTCTTCAGGAAGGATTACGGAGAATTAGTAGTGTGCTTGTGAATAAAGTCGAAGAAGTGCCCGTTCAAGTATAAAGTCATCAAGTCATCACGCAACAGCGTGGTGACTTTTTCGGATGAGTATACGGATTGCGGTAAGAACAATGTTGATTTTGAGGTGAACTTATACCCTGATGCGCAATTCTGGCCTGCCGTCCCCGGTTATGTTAAAATGGTGGATAGTCTATGAGTCGCATGACATGCGGCTCTCAGAATGAAGAGCCCCGTAGTGGGGCTACACGAATTTGCATTCATCAGGGGAAAGGAGTCTATACATATGTTTGGAAACGACTGGGACAAGGTGCTTCAGGAAGAAACGGAAGCCGAATATTTCAACAAGATTCGATACACCCTCGCCGCCGAGTATAAAACGCAGACGGTCTTTCCACCCAAAGAAGACCTGTTCTCCGCACTGAAGTTGACTCCCTATCATCAGGTTAAGGCCGTTATTATTGGTCAGGACCCTTATCACGGAGCGGGTCAGGCTCACGGATTGAGCTTTTCGGTTAGACCGGGGGTGCGCGTACCTCCTTCTCTGAAAAATATATATAAGGAGCTTCACGCCGATCTGGACCTGCCGATTCCGAATCATGGATCTTTGGTCCATTGGGCACAGCAGGGAGTCCTGCTATTAAATGCTGTTCTGACGGTCCGGGAAGGTCAGCCGAACTCGCATCAGGCACTGGGCTGGCAGACGTTTACGGATGCTGTAATTCGTGCGCTGAATGAACGTTCAGAGCCGATGGTATATATGCTGTGGGGCAGTCATGCCCAGAAGAAAGGTGCATTTATTAACAGGGACAAGCACCTGCTACTGGAGTCTACACATCCCAGTCCGCTGGCTGCACATCGTGGATTCCTCGGCAGTCGTCCCTTTTCCAAAGCCAATGACTTCTTGACCTCCAAAGGTATTGAACCGATCGATTGGAAGATACCTGAAAACTAGACAGATGGAGGTGAGAGCATTGCGACATTGGATAGGACGAAAAGTAGCGGTATATCGTGCAACAGGCATACGGGAGCCATTAAAGGGAACGCTGGTCGAGTGGGATGAAGAAGCGGAATGTGTACGGATCGGACCGAAACGGATCAAGGTGTCGTTTGACAATATCGCAATGATCAGACCTCTTCCCGAAGAGAGTCTTCCCTTAAAGAAAGCACGTTCTGAAGTACACAAGGTTGGATATGTGATGAAAAAGGCGATTCAGTTCGAAAATGCCATCTATTTCAAGTCACAGGTTATGATCTGGCGCCGGGCCAAAATTGTAGCGTTATCCACGACGATTCTGCGTCATGATGAAGATCAGGTCGAACTTGCAGATGGCCGGATTCTGCGTAAAGACAAGCATATGTTTGTCGTGCGTTCACGCCGTGGGATACGTTAGAACCACGAAGATTTAATATTCATTTCATGCAAAGATCATACGGATTTAATGTTCGGTCTGTATATTAGGTAGTAACAACCCCTTCTAAATTGATGTGTACTGAAATGGGAGCCCGGCCGGCTGCAAACGGTCGGGTATTTTTTTATCCATTTGTTCTGTTAACCTGTTGTACATACCCATAACATTCATGTTATATATTATTAAAATAGATCATGAGAAGGAGTGAAACCCAATGAAACGTATAGCTGTTTTTGCAGGCTCGAACCCGGGAAATCACCCCGAATATACAGAGAAGGCTGTTCAACTGGGCAAACAGATTGCTGATCGCGGATACGCACTGGTTTATGGTGGTTCTTGCATGGGCTTAATGGGCGCAGTTGCCGATGCGGCTCTGAAGCAGGGTGGAGAAGTGATCGGTGTTATGCCTACCGGATTGTTCCGGGGTGAGGTTGTTCATGGAGGGCTTACACAGCTGATTGAAGTGGGAACCATGCATGAACGGAAGGCTACAATGGCGGAATTATCCGATGGATTCATTGCACTTCCCGGAGGCATGGGTACATTTGAAGAACTATTCGAGGTACTGTGCTGGGCACAGATCGGCATTCATCGCAAGCCTGTCGGCTTATTGAATGTCAACGGATATTATGGCCCGCTGATGAAGATGGTAGAGCATAGTGTACAGGAAGGGTTCTCCAACACGTCACATCTTAGTCTGTGGAGTCTGGAATCCGATCCGGCTGAACTGCTCAACCAGATGTCATCCTATATTCCGGCAGAGTTGACCCAGAAGTGGTCACAGCTGAACGAAAAATGATTTTACAAGAATAGAGGCCTGTAACCAATCGCTCTAGAGGAGAATTTTCGATCTGCCCAAGCAAGTTCCGCTATCGGACATAGTCTATAGTGTACTTTACTGAAGAGGGGAGTGTCACTCATGAGCGAACTCAAAGGCACAGGTTACGGATACGGCGGAGGCTTCAGTGGTGGAGCATGGACATCGACAGGCGCAATTCTGGTGTTGTTCATTCTGTTGGTTATCATCTCTCGCACATTCATTCTGTAATTCGGTCCATGTTCCGAGATGAGGGATCGTGCTGCAGAGGCAGCCGTCCGAATAAAAAATGACCTTTCCAAAGAGACGCCGGTATATGCCGGCGTTTCAGGGGAACGGTTTTTTGACGTTTTCAGAACACACGATTAGGGATTAAAAAAGCAAAAACCTGCCCCTGAATAAGGTCAGAAGCAGGAGAGAGCCTCCTGAGCCAATCGCTGCGTATCAAGCAGCTTACACCACAACAGCAGTTTGATCCGGATTACTTAACGATTTCCAGGCGATATATAGCCCGATGGCGGCAGCAATTAAGGAAAGTATAGCTGCAACAATAGCCAGCTGATCCAGTGTGTTGGGTGAACTGGAGTTATAGGAACGCTGATTAGCCGTCTTGCCGGATTTGTTTTTGATATGGACAGATGATCTGGAAAGCCTGGAAGCCGACTGTAACTGGGATGTGCGAGGGCGCGTAGGTGTCGATTTTTTCTTTGAGGGATTCAATAGTCAACCTCCTTATAACGGAGTGCAGTGCTTCCATCGTTCGTTCATACTATATTATGTCGATTTTCAGATTGAGTTCGCAAAAATGAGTGAATCCCCAGCCCGTTAGATATTCAACCATAACGCATATATTGGCTAAGTGAACAACCAATTAAACGCTCTGTTAATACAGGTCTAACAAACGGCGTTTATAGTGAAAATCATAGAGTTAACGTTGAACGCAGGAGGCGCTGGAATGAGGAACGTTGAAATTTTTGCCCATCGCGGTGCATCTGCCGTATGCCCGGAGAATACGATGAGTGCTTTTGAACGTTGCCTGGAGCTTGGAGCGACAGGCATTGAAACCGATGTGCAGATGACGAGTGATGGCCGATTGGTGCTGATTCATGATGAAACGTTAAGCCGGACTGCGGGTACAGAGGGCTGGGTTAAGGATATAACGTATGATCAATTGCGCACATATGATGCTGGGTCTTGGTTTCATGCCGATTTTGCCGGGGAACGTATTCCTTCTCTGGAGGAGTTATTCAGGCTCGTACAGGGGAAAGGAACCTTGCTTAATCTGGAGTTGAAAAATGGTATTGTGAGTTACAAGGGAATGGAAGAGAAGATGATACAAGCGATCCGAGACTGGAAGCTGGAGCAACAGGTCGTTCTGTCCAGTTTCAATCATGCTTCGCTGGTAAGGTGCAAGCGTCTTGCCCCGGAGATTCGTACAGCGCTTCTATATATGGAAAAGTTGTATCGTCCCTATGACTATGCCGTCAAACTTGAAGCTTCCGGCCTTCATCCCTACAAGCTGGCAGTTACGCCCGAAGATGTTGCGGCAGCACTGGCACAGGGTGTTGTTACCTATCCATTTACGGTGAATGATCCTGTCGAGATGAAGGCCATGATTGACATGGGTGTGCAAGGAATCATTACCGATGTTCCTGATGTCCTGGCATCTTTAATTAATGTACCTGCCCGTTAATCAAGTCTGTGTTTTACATGTGTTCTACATATGGAATGACAAGGTTGTGTTCGAGCTTTTTGGCTCTTGCACAGCCTTTTTGCGTGCAAAATTGTGTGCAAATCTTCATATATGCAATAAACATGTCCCATTTGTCCATTGCCAGAGACCGTGGATTCACTTACAATGGTCTATGGGAATGAGAATCAATATCATTAAAGTTCGGTATTTATAGAGAGGTGATTGTTATGTACATAGGTTCGAACAGCTCCACTCATAACGAGGGTGGGCGCGTATGAGTTCAAAAGCTTCACCAGCAAATCATAATCCGGAATCACCCACAGCGAAGATACACACTCGTCCGTGGGCAGCCACACTTATACTTACAGGGGGAATTTTACTACTCGCTCTGGGTATGGCATTATCCATTTCTTTTGGCGCAGCTGATATTAAGCTTGGTGTCGTCTGGAAGGCCATCTTCGATTTCAATCCTGAGTTGACTCCGCATCAGATCATATGGGAGATTCGGTTGCCGCGTATTCTTGGCGGAGCGATGGTCGGTGCATGCTTTGCTGTAGCTGGTGCGATCATGCAAGGCATGACCCGTAACCCGCTGGCTGATTCCGGTCTGCTTGGGCTGAATGCGGGCGCTGGATTTGCGCTTGCAATCTGTTTTGCCTTTTTCCCGGGCTTGCCGTTTATGTACATCATTATGTATTCATTCATTGGAGCAGGGCTTGGTGTTCTGCTGGTGTATGGTTTTGGTGCAGCTTCCAAATCGGGTCTTACACCTCTACGCCTTGTACTTGCAGGTGCAGCTGTATCAGCGATGCTGTCAGCACTCAGTGAAGGGATTGCATTGTACTTCAGAATTGGACAAGATCTGGCTTTCTGGACAGCTGGGGGTGTAGCCGGAACGAAGTGGTCTCAACTGGAGGTCATGTTCCCATGGGTACTCGCTGCGCTGATTGCAGGTCTTCTCATCTCCCGTTCCATTACTTTGCTTAGCCTTGGAGAAGATATTGCCGTTGGCTTGGGCCAACGTACGGGGTTGATCAAGCTCGTGGGTCTGATTGTTGTACTGATCCTCGCGGGTACGGCTGTGTCCGTTGTGGGTGCGGTTGGTTTTGTTGGACTCATTATTCCCCATCTCACGCGAAAAATAGTTGGGGTGGATTATCGTTGGATTATTCCATGCTCCGCTGTAATGGGCAGTCTGTTGCTTGTATTTGCGGATCTGGCTGCACGTATGATCAACCCGCCGTACGAGACGCCAATTGGCGCATTGGTTGCCCTCATTGGGGTACCGTTCTTCCTGTATCTGGCGCGTAAAGAAAGGAGGACTCTGTAACGATGGAATCCTCAACACTAGTTGGAGCAGAGCGCAAAAAGAGAGCCAAGAGCACGATTGTCCTCATTGTGCTTGGCCTATTAATTATTACGGCTTTTGTGGTGAGCATGAACACAGGTTTTACCAAGCTTTCGCCGCTTGAGGTGATGCGTACCTTGTTTGGCGGAGGCACGGCGAAACAGGAATTGATCCTGTTTGAATTCCGTCTGCCACGTATCGTGATTTCGGTGCTGGTCGGGGCCGGACTTGCGTTATCTGGTTGTATTTTGCAGGGGGTATCTCGCAATGCGCTGGCAGATCCAGGTATCCTCGGGATTAATGCAGGTGCTGGATTGGTCGTCATGCTATTCGTTTCCTTTTTCCCGACAACGACAGCAGCACCGGTATTTCTTTTGCCAATTCTGGCCTTGATCGGTTCAGGTTTTGCCGCATTTCTGATCTACATTCTCTCTTACAAAAAAGGAGAGGGCATCCTGCCTACTCGCATGTTGCTTACGGGGATCGGGGTAGCGGCGGGAATCAGTTCTGCCATGATCGTGCTGACATTGCGGCTTAGTCCGGAAAAGTATCAATTTGTAGCTACCTGGATGGCAGGCAGCATCTGGGGTTCGAACTGGAAATTTGTAACGGCCTTGCTGCCGTTTCTTATCATTCTTGTACCGCTCGTTCTGTATAAGGCACGTGTACTGAATGTACTGAATCTGGGTGACCAGACTGCGAGTGGACTCGGGGCTCCGGTTGAACGTGAGCGGCTGATTTTGCTTGCGGCAGCGGTAGGGCTTGCCGGCTCATGTGTATCTGTGAGTGGGGGGATCGGTTTTGTCGGTCTGATCGGACCGCATCTGGCACGTCGTCTGGTGGGTCCAAAACATCAGTTTCTGTTACCCGCATCTGCACTGATCGGTTCATTGCTCGTGCTGGTTGCAGATACGCTGGGCCGTGTCATCCTACAGCCTTCAGAGATACCTGCGGGTATCCTGGTTGCCATTATTGGTGCGCCATACTTCCTGTACCTCTTAAGCAAAACGAAATAGAACGTAATCATCATTGTGTGGTTGCATAAGGAGGACTTTAGTCCATGCTTCGCCGTTTCTTTGCCTATTATAGGCCTTACAAAAAGCTCTTTATTCTTGACTTCAGTTGTGCGATTCTGGTCGCTCTGCTGGAGCTGGCTTTTCCACTAGCGGTCAATCGGGTAGTCGATGATCTCCTGCCAGGCGGCCGCTGGGACTGGATTCTATGGGCGTGTCTGGCATTGCTGGGCATCTACTTATTGAATTCGTTTCTGAACTTCGTGGTTACCTATTGGGGACACAAGCTGGGCATTAACATTGAGACGGATATGCGTAAAAGTCTGTTCAATCATGTGCAGAAGCTATCATTCCGTTTCTTCGATAATACAAAAACAGGACACCTCGTGTCCCGCATGACTAACGATCTGATGGATATCGGCGAGATTGCCCATCATGGTCCAGAGGATGTATTTATCGCGGTGATGACACTGATTGGTGCATTCAGCATCATGATGAGCATTAACGGTAATCTGGCGGTGTTAACCTTTATCATCGTACCGCTGATCATTTATCTCTCGCTCTACTTTGGCAGCAAGATGTCCAAGGCATTCAGCCGAATGTTCGGAGATATTGCCGACTTCAACGCTCGTGTAGAGAACAATATTACAGGTATTCGTGTTGTTCAGGCTTTTGCTAATGAAGAGCATGAAAAAGCACAATTCGCTGTGAACAACGGTCGTTTCCGTCAGACCAAACTGATCGCATACAAAATCATGGCCTGGAACTCTTCCGTCAGTTATATGCTGATGAAGCTGGTATCCCTCTTTGTCCTGGTATGCGGAACATGGTTTGTCATTAACGGCAGTATGACCTACGGTCAGTTCATTGCATTTATTATGTTGTCCAATGTGTTCCTGACACCGATCCAGAAGATCAACTCGGTTATTGAGACGTATCCGAAAGGGATTGCAGGCTTCAAACGTTATACGGAACTGCTCGATATGGAACCGGATGTGGAAGATCGTCCAGGAGCCGTTACGGTATCCCATTTGCGTGGAGATATTCGTTATGAGCAAGTCACCTTTGGTTATTCGGATCAGGAGCCTGTGCTCAAAGGGATTGATCTAAACGTACATGCAGGTGAAACGGTAGCCCTTGTCGGTCCATCGGGAGCAGGTAAAACAACGCTGTGCAGTCTGCTGCCACGGTTCTATGATGTGCTGGAAGGTCGCATCACGATCGATGGGCAGGAGATACAGGACATGACGTTGGATTCCTTGCGCAGCCAGATCGGTATTGTACAACAGGATGTGTTCCTCTTCGATGGAACCATTCGCGAGAATATTGCCTACGGCAAGTTGGATGCGTCCGAAGAAGAAATCTGGATGGCCGCCAGACGGGCACAGATGGAACCTTTGATTCAATCGATGCCGGAAGGATTAGATACGTTAATTGGTGAACGCGGCGTGAAGCTGTCCGGTGGACAGAAACAGCGTTTGTCTATTGCCCGTATGTTCCTGAAAAACCCACCAATTCTGATCCTGGATGAAGCCACATCCGCGCTGGATACAGAAACGGAAGCAGCGATTCAGCAATCCCTTGCTGAGCTGTCTGAGGGCCGGACCACACTGGTTATCGCCCACCGATTGGCTACGATCAAAAATGCGGACCGCATTATTGTAGTAGCTGAACAGGGCATTACGGAGCAGGGGCGTCATGAAGAATTACTCGCAGCAGGTGGGGTGTACAGCCGCCTTCACTATGCGCAGTTTGGTGCGTAACGTATCCGATATGGATGTAACAATGTAAATACGAGAAGTAACGCCATCGTTCTTGACTTGGAAGGGGTCAGGACGGTGGCGTTTTTTTCTTTTTCATGATCAAGTGTGGGTAGGGGGTGCTGGATTGTTGTCTGCCTGTGATCATGGATGTGGAAACGGGTAATATAGTAAAGAGAACGCTTAACGTGTAAGATATGTTCATCATCTTGCAAGATATAGGAGGTACACGATATGCAGTTGAACGATATGCTGAAAATTCTTATAACCTGTCTATTATTTATTCTGATTTGGTGGCTACTGACTCAAGGGATTCGCAAACTTTCCAGCACTCGTGCGGGGTCCGGTTTCCAACGCTGGGGTGGATGGTCCATTGGACTTTTCATTGTTGGCGCCGTGCCACTCGGTTTCTCACTATACACAGAGATCTTTGATAAGCGCCTGGATGCCAACATCGGTTTGGGGCTTGCCATGTTTTTTGTATGGGCTTATTGTGTGATCTTGTTGTGTACGGCGTTGGTGGTATGGGGAAGGTACGTGTATAAAAGGGATATAAAAAAGTGAATATTTGGGTTGATCGTGTTGAGCCCGTCAGGAAATTAAGGGTGAGCTGACAGCTGTATTTGTAACAATAAACTGATATGGAACGTTAAATTTAGAAAGAGGTGTTATTAAAGGGGGATTTACATATGTCCAATCTTCGTCGAGTCCTCATATTGCTCTCAATCCTGATCGTATGCCTTACGGGATGTTCAGAACAGATTGAGTGCAACTCCGTGCAGACTCAAGCCAATGAATCAAGTGAAAAGGGCTTCACTGGATATGTGGTTGAACGCAAAGACGATTCCATTCTTGTTGTTGATCCTGCCTACCGAGATAACAGTTCCAATGGAGGAGCCGATCGATATTATCCGGCAAAATGGTTCTCCAATGCACCTGACCCACAGATCGGCTCCTATGTTGAAGTCTGGACGGATGGAAGACCAGAAAATCAGCCCTATCCTGGGCAGGCCAGAGCAGAAACAATAGCGGTATCTTGTCCAAATACTCCAGATGGTGCTCATTTAAGTGAGGAGGACGCGATTCGGGGTGGACTATATTCACCAGATGGAGAAAAAGTACGTGTTCCTGTGATTGAAGATGTACAATTTGATCAGGATGCAGGAACGTGGACGATTCGCATGAGAGATGCGATGTCAACGACGGAGAATCAAGATGAGATTGATATCAAAGTAGACGATGTAGAGCCAGTCGAGTAACACAGGTGGGGTATGATTTTGCACATTGAGATTGAGGAAGGAAGTTTAAATGGATATTAGGGAGTGCCTTCCCCGCGACAAATCTGATTTTGAAGCGGTGCGTAAGTTAAGTGAATTTAGTAATGTGGAATTAAAAGTTATCATCCCAGAGCTTATGGAGTGGTTGCAAGACGGGAATTGGCCTATCTCTAAGCCGGTAGAGGATCTGCTATTGAGATTGGGGGAGGACTTAGTTCCTCATATTAAGGATGTATTGCAAACCCAAGATCCACAGTGGGAATATTTCATTTTGGTTGGATTAATTGATCGATTACCTATATCTCATCTAAGTTTGCTACAGACGGATTTGGTAAGGATACTGGAATCTCCCACACCGAGTGAGGTACTTGAGGAGTTGGATGAGGTTATCGTGGAGCTTTTGGAAAAGATGAATTTACATCAACGAGAGATCAGTGGGGAAGGGAGTTTGGATACATAGAAACTGGTAATTAGCTTTCTAAAAAATGGATTATGACAGCACTGTAACAAGAAAAATAGCGATTAATGAAAGAGACTAGATACCTAAGAGGTGTGAAACGTGATTAAACCGATCTTGAAAGATCTTATTATTACTGGAAATCCGGATTTTCATGGCAAGTTACAATTCACGAAGACTGAAGATATTGGAGACGATTTTTACTTGTCAGGTACAGCCTGTGTTGGGACGGAAGATTGTGAAGGTGAGTATAATTTTGATTTTACAATCATAACTCCGAAAGCACTAGAAACCGAACTAAAAGACGGGACTAATCTAGTCTTGGGTATGAGGCATTTTATTGTTAATAAGTTGGATTTTGAATTGATTGGGGAAACTATTCAGCAAATCCTGATGCAGCATCAAGGGGAGACTTTGGAAGAAATAGCCAAAGACCTAGCTCCTTATTTTAGATGGGAATATACGGATTCTATACGTTTGAATAGTGAAGAAGAGCTATGGGAGATGATTAAGAAACATTCGGATAACGATATTTAATTGAATATAAGATTAATGGTAAGTTTTCAGATAATTGTCTCGGTTTTTTGCAAAGTGAAATATTTAAACCTTGTTACAACTGCAATAAGCCCAAACCTTTGAAGGTTGGGCTTATTTTGTTACTTAGCTGAATCAATCCGCAATATTCCCTGCCATCTTCAGACGGCGAGCAATTTCCTTGAAGTCTTCTTGCGAGATGCCTGGTGCGAATTCTTCCTCCACGGCTGGAGATTCCGGAATCGGGTACCCTTCGGGTATGCCTTGAATCACTTCCAGGGGTTGTCCATCTTCGGGGTGAGTTCCTTTCCAGATCTGGCCGATCGTGTTGAAGTCTTTATCACTATAGGTATACAGCTTGGTGTGTACCCCTTTTTCTTCATATTTACGAGCTTCGTTGAAGGCTTTGTTGTTCAGTGAAGGAATAGGCACCAGCTTGGTTACATTTACACCAGTTGCAATCTCAAGTGCTTTGGCATATGCAACCACATGCACGCCGCCACGTACCAGCAGGTAACCGACAACTTCCCGGGCTGCGGGGTGATCGGTCATTTCGTATACTTTCATTTTATGGGTACGCGCTCCGCATTCGAGGAAAAAGTTGTGCAACAGATCCTCGACCAGGTTACCACTGTTGAAGACGTGGGTTCCCGTCCACGGATTACCCATGGAGTCGAAAGGCATCGCTCCCTGTGCACCTGCCAGAAAATGATACGACAGACGAGCATCCTTCACGGAGCCAAGCGGTGTATCGTCGGGTTCTTTGTAATCGGTTGAACCTCTGAGGCACTTGTTAATGCCATGAGACACGAGCTCGACATGACCCAATTCTTCGGCCGTAATACTCATGACGAGGTCATAGAAGGGCTTCAACTTTTCTTTGGAGCGAAAATTAAACGATTGATAGAGGTAGTTGTTCAACGTTGACATTTCTCCGAATTTGCCACCGAGCAATTCTTGTATGGCTGCTGCTGCATTCGGATCTGGCTTCTCGACATTGGGAATCTCAATCAGGATTTCATCCAAGCGTTTGAACATTGGGGTGTAACCTCCTCAAAGTGGTATTGCAGATCGTGTAGGGTCTCAGTTCGTGAAGTCACTCTGTCATGGCCTATTACACGTCTATTGGGTTTTTTAAACAAAAAATAAACCAAATGGGACTTAAGCATTGCATAACACATGCCTCAACTCTTCTCCCTGTTGTTATTTCCAATACGGTGAAATTTATGTATAATCAAACACTCAAACGAGTCTCCAGTTACAAGAAAACCATGATTTTTAAAAGGAGTAAGAGATGAACAAACGTTGGATAAAAATGGTGTGGATTTGGATGTTTCTAATGATTCTGATGTACATAAGCAGCGAGCCTGTCACAGCATATCTAGTTACAAATGAGGTTCAGGTGGATGAAGAAACGAGGCAATTGCTCGAAAAGAAATACGGGTTGGAACGTCCTCAGGAGCCACAGACACAACAACCCTTTTTCTCGGGTGACTGGGGAATTAGCTTTCGTACTGAGCCTGATGCGTTTGACCGGCTTGTCCATGTGTTTCCCTTTTCTTTACGGCCACTGGCCTGGATCTTTCGTTTATTCGTGTAAAATAAAACCCGGACGGGCAATATAACAGAAACATATTGTCCCAAGGAGTGAGTGAAATGAGAATGCTCATCGTTACCGTCATGACGGTAGTCCTGAGTTTAGCCGGAATCACATCAGGAACAGGCGCTGCTATCCCTGATTATGCGAAGTGGGGAATTATCGCAGTAAAAGAAACACAAACCAAATACAATGTGGATATTTTGGACTACAAGCATATCGGTCGTACCTCTCTAACAGCGGATCAATCACGGGAACAGTTCAAGCTATGGGTTCGTGCAAAAGACGGCAAGCAATTCGCAGTCTATGTGAATGTTGATTTTAACCCGTCAACACAGCAATTGAAAAAAGTGCAATTTTCGGAATCGGATCGACACT
Organism: Paenibacillus sp. FSL K6-1318; assembly: GCF_037976905.1. Taxonomy (NCBI): domain Bacteria; kingdom Bacillati; phylum Bacillota; class Bacilli; order Caryophanales; family Paenibacillaceae; genus Paenibacillus; species Paenibacillus sp. FSL K6-1318. Next base: position 4,575,058 of record NZ_CP150270.1, on the reverse strand, counting down.
GATCCGCTATAGAACGTAGTGATTATAATACAAGGTTTTCATATTAGCTACACTATGGATTGAACCAGACTGCCTTAATCTTTAAGGTGAAGTCTGGTTTTTTTTATTTTACAAAAATCCTTTTTTTACTATTGAATAAAGAACTTATGTTCGCATATAATAAGAAATACAAACAAACGTTCTTATCGGAGGGATGATTATGCTAGGGAAATATATTGGCCAGATGGTGGAGCTTGTCTACATGGATCGTGCAGGGCAGATTACGCAGCGACAGATTCGAATTAACAGTGTACGTGGCGGGATGATTAGGGCATCTGCAGGAAAAGAAGGCTCACCCCGAACTTTTTTGGAGCAAGGTATTCTAGCATGGCGTCCTGTTACGGATCTGAACGGGGAGGTAAAGTATGCTGAACGACTTTGAACGCAAGATTTTGCGAATTATGGTGAACTATGCAGGACAACGGCGTCGTTTACCACGTATGGATGAATTGGAGAACAAGACGGGACGAAGCAAAGCATTCATTCATGAGTCGTTGCTGGAGCTTGAACGCACCGGGCACATCGCGTGGGAGAACCGGTCTACTCTGGAAGGTATACAGATTTTGCAGGCATGGGAGCAGGTGCAACAGCCGATTCGCAAAAGCCAGCCTTCCGGGGATTCCGTAAAATATTTTACGGACTACTAGTCTTAATAAGCAAACGCCAACCCGGATAACCGGATCGGCGCTTGCTGTGTCACACGTACGACGTGTGCATCTATTTTAGAAATGGGGAAGTTGGTCCAGGTTATTGGTTGGGTCGCCGTCGGCATCGCCGCGAATGTACATTTCTCCATCCTTGCCTTTAAATACATTCACGCCGGCAATAGCCCCAGCTTTTACTTCTGCAAGTGCCTGTTGGTAATCCAGTACTCGTCCCGCTGATGTCTGAAAGGCTGTCAGGTCACCGTCACCATTTTTCTGTACTGCTGTGAAACTCTCGCGTGTCGTTTGATCCATGATGTCACACTCTCCTTATATGACGAGATAGGAATCTGCTTACCTGATTAGCCTATCCGAATTCATCGAAAGTATGCACCCTATGCGGATAAAGACCTGCTAGCTCCGAGGGTTTACAGGCTTTTTCTCATACGAACATGCAGAATATCTGCATCATAAAAAGGTTCTTCCGAAATCACTTCATAGCCCAGTTTTTCATAGAATTTTTGAGCCTGACACTGAGCATCCAGTATAGAATAGGATAAGCCGAGTTCACGAGCCCGCTCCTCCATGGCCAACAGAAGCACTCGTCCATAACCAAATGAACGATGAGACTCAAGCACCGCGATCCGCTGCATTTTGGCCGTATCCTTGCTGTAATAGATTAGACGTCCTGTGGCTACAGCTTGGCCATCCGTACTTAACAATACATGATGTACATCAGGACTGATGACATCATATTGATCAATCTCAATCTCGGCAGGCACCTGTTGCTCGATCACAAAAACGTGATGGCGAATCGCCAAGGCTTGCTCCAGTTGTTCTTCCGTCGTTACATAACTAATCTCAGCTGCCAATTCCATTCCTTCTTTCTGCTCTTGCGCGACATATCAGACTGAATTATACAAAAAAATGCTTTTCCTGTATAGTTAAGTCTGGAACATATTGGGAGAGGAGGAACTAGTGATGGGCATGGCAGGCATCATGGTAATTACATTGCTAATGTCGGCGGGAATGATTGCTCTGTTGTATTACGTGACCAAGAAAGCTTACTCACGCAAGTGGGATGAAGATGAGTAATTCACCTGTTAACCTTCACGGTAAGACTTCACTGCTCCCTCGCGGAGAATATACATCTTGAATCACAGATTTGGAGTACACATCTAACCAGACAGGCAGAGAATCACCATTTTCATTGGGCTGCTGTAATTGTTGGAATTGTACCGTGTGTTCATCCCGCTCCAAGCTGCAACCAGTAACGGTTGTAATGAGAATCACAAGCCCAGCGAAGAGAAAGAAGCATTTGGTAAATGTATATTTATTGGATTTTGACCGTTTTGTTAAGTTTCTCATAGGAAAATTCACCTCGTTGTAGAAATGGTAATCTTTCCTTTATTGTGCACCATTTCGGGTGAATTATAACCAAATAAATTATTGACAATGAACACGGTTACTTGATATGATACTGTTACTTGATTGGGAAACAATTATATATCATGATCTGTTAGCTCAGCTAAGTATAGTAGTATGACCGTGATGGATACATCTTAATTATTACAGGGCGATAGCTCAGCGGGAGAGCATTATCTTGACAGGGTAAGGGTCGTGGGTTCGATCCCCACTCGTCCTATATGAAAGATTAAAAGGCAACTTCTCTTGAGAATTATATCTCAAGAGGGGTTGTTTTTTTATATATAACATTATGGCCACCTCCAACAATATGTAGGTGGTTTTTGTTGATAATAAATTTAATTAATAGTATAGTTTCTCTCCTTTTTTTAAACAAAACTTAAATAAAACATAAATTCAGCGTAAGGTTCGTCTTCTATACTTGGTTCTGAGGTCAACAGACACGACAAAGAGGAGAGAACTTATGAATTATCCAAATCCATTTACATCAAAGTTAGCCAGAGTAGGGATCGCGGGTACACTTGCCTTAATACTGGCAACAAACCCAATTGCCAACATGGGGGTTGTTGCCGCGGAAGCAGTTCCATCGCCTGTATCGACGAAGATGCATAACACACAGAAAGACTCACTAGAGCAGACCCCGATTCAATACCAGATCCAGGCTCGGCTGAATGAGAAGGACATGACGATCCAGGGGAGCGAGAAGGTGACGTATCACAACACAAGCAAGGATACCCTCCAGCAGCTGGTCCTTCATACATATGCTGATGCGAACCTGTCCAAGTCTACACAGGCGACCATGTTTGAACAAGATAATGAAGTGATTAGCATTAATAATCCGGATAAGAAACCGGAAGATTTCCTTGGTGGCATCGATATTCAGGCTGTAACAGCAGATAGCCAATCGCTGGATTTTCAGAATGAAAGCCAAGCCTTGACCGTGCAGTTGAAAGAGCCCGTTCAACCAGGCGAATCGGTATCATTCCAACTGGAGTTTCAGTTGAATATACCCTATGGTTCACAGCGAGTTTCCTATTACAAGGATATTATCAATGGTGCGCACTGGTTCCCGGTGATGTCTGTATACGACGAGGTTAAGCGTCAGTGGAACAAGGCACCGTATAGTCGAACATTTGAGAGCGATTATTACACCTCATCGGACTTTGAAGTTCAATTCAATGTTCCTGATGAGTATCAGGTAACCATGCCGGGCACGATCACCACTCAAGACAGTACAGAATATGGACGTAAGATTGTGTCTGCTGTAGCCGAGAATACGAGGGAGTTTGTTTTCTTTGCAAGTCCTAATCTTCAAGTGGAACGCGCTACCCGTAACGGTTTGACGGTGGAATACTATTATTTCAACGATGATCCATCCAAGAAAAAGCTGGTTGAGCGGTACATTAATCAGGCATTCAAGGTCATTGATTTTTATAGTGATAAATATGGCAAGTATCCCTATCCAGAGTTCCGAATTGTCGAGACGTATGTACAAGGCGTTGCCGTGGAGTATGCGAGGCTCATTCAGATGGGACAGATTCAAAATGGTGCGGTTCCAGAAGAAGATACAACATTTGTTCATGAAATAGCGCATCAGTGGTTCCATGCATTGATCGGTAATAATTCGGAGACAGAATCCTTTCTGGATGAAGGCTTTGCTGATTTCTCAATGGTGTACTTTGCCGAGAAACAGGGAGACAAGCTAAATGGATTCAGATCCATACAGTTTGATACGGCGCCCGTAGATATGGAGATTGCGTCGACAAACAATGAAGCTGGGGATTTGGCAGGTTTGGTGTATTATCAGAAGGGAAGACAAGCGATCTATCAGCTTTACCGTTCCGACGGTGAAGAGAAATTTGATGAGTTGATGAGGACATATTTCAAACGCTACGTGTACCAAAATGCAACGGTAGAGGGGCTGCTTCAAACCATTGAAGATGTGCTTGGTAAAGAAGTACGTTCAGAAATGCAGACGGCCCTTTATCAGCCTAACTTTGTCTTAAAGCCGGAATACCAATTATCACAGGAAGAGACCGCCGCCTATGTACATGACATCTTACAAGTGCAATATCAGACTGTCATGGGTATGATTCCTAATCTGCCTTATGAAGTGATGAATCGATTGATGGACAAAGTCCTTCAAGGTGAGGAATTAACCATTGTACTCAGCGATCAGGTGAGTAAACTTGCAACTAAGCAGCAGGAAGATATGGTTAATCAGTTGACCGGATTTCTTGATATGACCGGTATGAGATACGACATTATACGGGATCGCAAGGAACTGAAGCAAAAGATGAAAAAAGAGATCGGCAACAGCAACCTTATTGTCATTGGCAATGCCAAGTCAAACGGATTGGTGCAGGCTTTAAAATTTAATATTATTGATCGGACGAAACAGACGGGTTTTCCGTGGAAGAATACCATGAATCAACCTCTCGCCACGGGTGCATATGTTATCCAACATCCCTATAACCAGAATCGATTGATGCTTCATTATTTCTGGAATGAGGATCATCTGAGTGATGCGGTATTTGAAGCTTTTAAGCTAAAAATACAGGAGTCTATCGGATTCACTAACGACTTTTACCAGTACTATGTATTGGATAACCAAGGCAAGGAGAAATCCAGTAAAAAAGTTGCGAATCCCATATCTCCACTTTTTGCGGAGGAATAAGTAATTGGTTTTGCAGTTTTTCTTTTCAAACAGGTTAGCCAATTGTATTGGTTAGCCTGTTTAGTCATGTTTAACATAAACAAACCGTTATTTATATGAAAACCAGACTTAGAATAATAGGCTGCAAGATGGGCATAATGCTTTAACAGAAAGGCAACCTCATGAATATACTTATCGGGAGAAAACAATAGGAGGGATTAATATGAAGGATCAACATTATCCGGACGTACTAATGAAAGGGACAGTTGCTGATTACAACTGTAAAGGAAATAAAGGAATGAACAAAATGAAAGCGTATTCATATAATGCTAGAATTTGTCCTATCATTTGTATTACTCAGGAGCCAGCTGCGAATGAGGGTAATGTTGTTAATTTTTCAATCCTATTAAAATATACTTCGGATATTTTATATATGCCACTGGTACACTGTATTACCCTACGTACGAAGGAGGCGAATTTCCATGTCCATGGCTGAAAATATTGCTCAGGCAGCACTTGACGCAGCGATGAAGGCGAACAGGGCCATTGCGCCATACGATTATTGCGATGCGGAATCCAGACGGATGTACACACCTCAATTTGATAAAAAAATGGACAATCCTATATATACCGCTGCAATGGCGGGGCTACAATCGATCTATTGGTTTCGGGCGATCAAGGTAAAGGGACTTATCCCTGATACCAAAGCAGATTATTATGCCACGTATTCTACCAATCATAATAACATCGGAGGAATTGGACTAGCCTACTCGAACAGCCCGACAGGACCATGGACGAAACACGGACAGGTATATTTGGATACCGTGGTTGGGAATTCGACGGAAACGCCATTCGTGATCTGGAACGATGAAGAACAATTGTTCTTCATGTACTATCAACAAAACGGACTGGGGATCAATCAATCGACGGCACTTGCGACCTCTGTAGACATGATCAACTGGACAAGAGTGGGTTTGATTCTGGACAAACCTCCAGGTTTCCCAGGTGATGGTCATACCGGATACTTCTCGTGCTTTAGAAATGGCGGCAAATGGATCGGTTTCTCGGTGATGGGCGGCGGTGACTTCGGCCGTAAATGTATCTGGCATTCTCATGATGGGCGCAGCTGGCTAGCTGATCCTAGACCATTAATGGGTGGTAATGATGCCACTTTAAACGCGGGTGAAAACATTTCGAGACCCAATGCTGGTGTATTTATGTACAAAGGGAGCATGTGGTGGCTCGGCATGTTATCAGCTTATGCTTCCGGTGGAGTTACGACCGTAGCTCGGCCTGCTATTGCCAAGATCAGTGCAGATTTTCGTCAACTGCTGGACAAACCTTCAGATATACATTTTCCGGCATTGAATTGGGAAACGACGAACATGCAATCCATGATGGTGTCCGTTATGGACGGAGTAGTGTACGTGTATTACAATACCGATCATAATATCGGTGTAGCCTATTCGGTGGGGGTGTAGAGATGGTTATACGTGATGCAGTAGGTCAGATCGTACCATTTGGAAAGGTTCACAAACAGCTTGTGGCCGATTTTCTTCACGGAACGTTACCGGATTGGCTTGAGGTGGTGGGTACACCTACGTTTGAGCCTTTGCCCGATAGAGGGACCATTACAGTCACAACACCGGCAACGGCAGGAGCCTCGGCAGAGTTGAAAATGAAGCATCTGATTGACAGCTCGAAAGTAACAGCCATTGCAGTCACTTTGGAAGCATTACAATTGAACGGGAACATTGGAATTTCTGTTCAGCTTGGCATTAAATCGAAGGATAGCAAGGCCGGAATCACGTTTTTTCAGAACGTCAATCAGAAGTATGGTATGGTTCGTGCCTATAAAGCAGATGGAACGTATACCGATTTCAAGCAAAACATGGTGTTCTTCACCACACATGGCGTAGCAGGTGATGAGGCACAGAACCGTAAAAATCTCACTGTGCTGCTCTGCACCGGATTACAGTTCTCAGCTGGGTTCGAGAGACCGTCCGTATGGCTTGGTGCGGATGACCAGTATGGCGGTGTTGCTGCTGATCTCAGTAGTGGGATATTCCAACATGGAAACCTGCAATGTCTGTTGAAACTGACCACAAGCCCCGCAGAGGCCAAGTATTTCAAATGTGCACAGATGAAAGTGGATATCTGGAGTAACTGATCGGATTGGAACAACGAGGATAATAAATCGTCAATAGCCATGTCTTCAATAGAAACTGTTCGGAAGAATAAACGTGTATGATCTGTGTTGACGATAAAAGCTGCGCTTAGAAGTCGCTATGTAAGCGGCTTCTTTTTTTATTTTCTAAAATTGTTTACAAACGCAATTAAATTGTGTACAATCAAATTGTTAGCAAAACAAAAACGAGAAATCATGTTTAACCAATACAAATAAATGTTGAAGAGGAGTCTTACACATGAAAACATTATATGAAACTACAGTAATCAATACAGGTGGACGTCAAGGAATCGTACAATCCCCAGATAACGTGTTTATGTTGGATGTTGCTGCACCCCCTGAGCTTGGAGGTAAAGTAACAACAGCTACGAATCCGGAGCAACTGTTTGCAGCAGGATATAGTGCTTGTTTTAACTCCGCGTTGGAGTTCCAATTGAAGAAACACAATGTCACTATCGAGAGAAGTACGGTATCTGCAACGGTAGCGCTGGTTACTGATCCTACAGATAATGGCGTGAAGCTGGACGTTGAACTTGAGGTGAAAATCGAAGGACTGGATGAGGAGACAGCACAAAAATTTGTGAAACTTGCTCATGAATACTGCCCATATTCCAAAGGAATCAAAGGCAACGTTAATGTTAATGTAGAACTGCTGTAATTACAGAATCCGTTCATGGATAATCCGTAACCTCCGAGAAATCGGAGGTTTTTTGTATTGTTTTGCTCCGCTGCAGATTCGACTTGCCCGAAAATAGCAATCATAATGATTGTAATATACCTATAGGGGGTATAATGAAGGGTATAACTGGAATTAAAGGAGAGCATAACATGAGAAAGTACGTACTGACCATGTGCACTATAGTGATCACGAGTAGTTTGATCTTAAGTGGATGTGGCAAGGAGGCTCGCCAGACTAGTGAGACTAGTGAAAGTAACGATGAGAGTCATACCGTTGCCGCAGGTGAGATGCACCATTCTGAATCGGGAGAGCTACCGGAAGGACTGAAGGAAAAAAACAATCCCACCTTCTCATTAGGAAGCCAGGCGCTGATGAGTGCCGACCACATGTCGGGTATGAAGGGTGCGAATGCAAAGATCGTTGGAGCATATGAGACTACGGTATATGCAGTTACGTATACGCCAACCACAGGTGGTGATCCCGTCCACAATCATAAGTGGGTCATCCATGAGGAAATACAGGACCCTACGGATCAACCATATGCGGCAGGTTCTGAGCTGCTGCTGAACGCTGATCACATGCAGGGAATGAAAGGTGCCAAGGCCACAGTTGATTCTGCTGAACAAACTACGGTATATATGGTTGATTATACACCCACAACAGAAGGAGATCCGATAAAGAATCACAAATGGGTCACGGAAGAAGAATTGACGGCTATCCAATAGAACCATTTGTATGAAACAGCCCTTTTTATGCAGAAAAATCAAATTCTTACTCCATTATGGGTTATAATGGTATTAGAATTATATAAAGTTGCTGAAAGGGGCATGTACTTATGATGGATTTTAGCAAACCACCCCATGGCTCTGAGACCGATACACACCGTCAGCGTTATCAAGAGAATGAACAGAAATACCTGTCCGGAGGGAAGGGCATTTGGTACGAAATCAGTAACTGGCTCATTCTCGGAGGCATCCTTCTTGTCATCTTCTTATTATTTAAATACGTTTTCTAAGTGCATCAATTGTGACTATACTAAACTATTGTAAATCGCAAAGTATGTTGATATACATCATAAGGAAGCAAAAGAGCCAAGTTTTAATGGGCTCTTTTTTGTTGTAGCTTAATTGAACGCTAAATGATAAATAATAACAAATGACAAAAATCAATAATTGTCATTTGTTATCGGGTGTGTTAATCTAATCTCAATGGAGGTGGCAAGTGGATGGTGTTAACCATCTCGTTAATATGGTAAAAGACAAAACTTCTGAATTTCTCACCAAAGAGCAGATTATTGCAGCTACGCAGGAAACGATAAGACGTTTTGGTACTGCCAAAACATCCGTCACCGATGTCGCCAAATTGCTCGGAGTCAGTCATGGAACGATATACAGACATTATGCCAGCAAGAAGGAATTGCTTGAAGGTGTCACTGAACAATGGCTTAAAGATGAAATAATCACACCTTTAACTTCGGTAACTCAGGATGAGAACAACGCAAGGCAAGGTATATATCATCTGAAAGTATATATAGAAACATTAATACATCTTAAACGTCATTATGCTGAGTCAGATCCCGAATTATTTGAGATGTATGCGCGGGTTACGCAGGAATCAGCTGATCTGATCCGCAAACATGTGGAACATCTTATACACCATTTGAGCGAAATTATTCGACAGAATCACCAGTTTAAGTTCAGTGATCCTAAGGTAACAGCAATGGCTATTCTTCATGCAACGGCTCGTTTCCATCATCCGGCACATGCCTATGAATGGCGCAGGGATACGATAGATGACGAATTTGCACAAGTATGGTTATTAGTCGAACACGGTTTATCTAATATGAGTGAAGAAGGCGGGAGACCGAATGAATAAATTAACTGGTAAGGTTGCTGTGGTCACAGGATCGTCGCGAGGAATTGGGCGTGCCATTGCGGAGCAACTCGCGGAGCTCGGAGCCGATGTGGTGATTAATTATGCAAGTCGTCCGGACAAAGCAGAAGAGGTAGCAGAGATTGTTCGGCAAAAAGGAGTTCGTGCCATTACCGTGCAAGCGGATTTGGCGCGGAAGGAAGATGTGGAACGTCTGTTTTCCGAAACGATCAGCGAGCTTGGCAAAGTGGATATTTTAATCAATAATGCAGGCATCATGAAGACAACTCCTCTAGCGGAAGTGACAGAGGAAGAGTTTGATCAGCAGTTTGCCATTAATGTCAAAGGTACGTTCTTTGCTTGTCAACAAGCGCTTAAACATATGGAAGATGCAGGACGTATCGTGAACTTTTCTACCTCGGTAACAGGACAGATGTTTCCTGGATACAGTGTGTATGCAGGGACCAAGGGGGCGGTAGAGCAGATCACCCGTCAACTCGCCAAGGAGTTTGGTTCCAAACAGATTACGATTAATGCAGTCGCACCAGGTCCGGTCAACACGGAGTTGTTCTCGGTTGGCAAGACGGAACAACAGTTGGAAGGAATCCGTAAAATGAATGCATTCGGTCGTCTGGGTGAGCCGGAAGACATCGCGAGTGTCATTTCATTTCTGGTAGGCCCGGAGTCTCAATGGGTTACGGGTCAGACGATCCGAGTGAATGGTGGCTTTATTTAACATAACTGAAATCAGGAAGTTCGATCATTCCATTTGACACACAACCGGGCGAATCCCCATATGATGCATTACATCAGTAAGCACTTGGGGAAATGGGGAATCCGGGATGGCAAAGGCAAAAGGAAAGAAAGCTCCCGCGTTAAAGAGTGACAAAATTCGTGTATCCATGAAGTTGGTCACTTCGGATGTATGCGAGAGATGCAAGACACCATGTACACGAGGAATGGATTACGCTGCACGTATGAGAATTGAAGGGGCACTAGGCAAGGGTGTTCCCTGTATTTTGACCCGCCATACTTCTTCGTAACTCTTCATATAATCCCGTATATATAACAATAATAGGACAGAGGCATCCTTTAATGAGGATCGCCTCTTTTTGAGCATTCCAAGGGGTGGAAAAAATTCTGGATAAAAAATGAAAAATGATGAAAAACAGCGCAACTTTGTGGATGAATCTGCAGTATAAATGTACAACAGCTAGCAGCAGGGGAGGGAATATTGACGGGATGAAATGGAAACGAATATTGCTTTGTGTCACGGTATTCTCCTTGCTCGGCGGGTCTTTATTGTTTGCAGATTCGGTGAACGAGAAGATTCGAGTTCTCATTAACGGCAAGGAAGCAGCTGATGGAGGTTATCTCATTGATGGAACGACCTATGTACCTGTAAGGGAAACCGGAGGCGTCGTCAAATGGGATAGCAGCAACAAGAGAGTAACGGTGATCAAACCGAATGTACATATTTTTCTCTTCAAGGGAGACACTGTATTTGGCAACGTTAACGTAGGTAAGTTGAAATTCAATGTATTTTCACAAGTGGACAGTTTAACAGCAGATGTAGCTGCCGTGAAAGTAACGATCACTAACCCGAGCGGTCAGGTGAAAGATATCCAGTCCCAGGAGCTTACGACCCAGAAGGATAACTTCTGGTTCCGCACATATGATTTTACGTACGATTTCAGTCGTGCTGGCAAGTACCAGGTAGGCTTTCATATTAAAGAAAATGCAAATAGCAGCTACGTCCTGGTAGCGGAGAAAATCATTACAGCGCTGAACGATTGAAGCGAAAGTAACGCTGCCCTTTTAAATTGACCTAGGTCATTGAACATGTTACGATATGCAAGGTTACACAATTTCTATTTATAAAGCGAGGTATTTCAATGAGCGATCACACACATGAACACGGCGATGGCTGCGGATGCGGGCAAGACCACGACCACGACCACGAGCATGAAGAAGTCCTTCTCACATTAACAGACGAGAACGGCCAAGACGTGGAGATGGTTTTGGTGGAGACGTTTGACGTGGAGAAGCATGTTTATGCGCTCCTGCTGGAACGTAACAATCCTGAAGCTGACGGCATCATCCTGCGTATGGAAGAAGAAGACGAGGAAATGGTGCTCTACAATATTGAAGACGAAGAAGAGTGGAACCGCGTTGAAGCGGCTTACAACGAACTCGTTGCATCACAAGAATAGTCATTCTTTTGGAACATAACATGAAGGCTCCTTGATTTCAGGGGGCCTTTTGTTTGTTTTCAAGAGGTAGACGAGCATTTTCATGACCAATTTTGACGACGAAATAGACGGGAAAATGCAAACTCGCTTGTCCATAAAATAAAAAAGGACCAAGCTTAAGGCTTGGTCCTTTAAGTTCATCCCATTTACAGCGCAAATGGGGTTGTTCTAGAAAATGGCATCGGCTTCCACGATCACTTTAACGTTGGTTACGCTGCGATCTTCGGGTCCTTTGACAGGCAATCCAACTTCGACATGGTCGATGATGTAGTCGATGTTCTCTTGGGTAATCACCTCACCCGGTAACAGAATCGGAATTCCTGGCGGATACACATAAATGAATTCCGAAATAATACGTCCTGCAGATTCCTTGAACGGAATCACTTCGGTGTCACCGTAGAATGCGTCCCGTGGAGTGAGCATCAACTGTGGAATATCCGGAACTTTAACCACCAGTTCATGGGCCGGGTTCACTTGATAATAGGTACGGGAGAGATCCTGCAAAGCGTTCAGCAAGATATCCACACTGTCATCCGTATCTCCTGGCGTGATGAGACACAGAATATTGTACATATCACTAAGTTCGACCTCGATGTTGTAATGTTCACGCAGCCAGTTCTCTGTCTCATATCCTGTAATGCCCAGATGGCGGACGTGGATCGTTACTTTGGTTGGATCATAGTTGAAGGTTGCTTCTGTACCCAGCAGTTCTTTGCCGAAGCAATACAGTCCATCCATATCGTTAATCGAACGTCTGGCAAACTCGGCTAGTTCAATCGCCTTCTGTGCAATCTCGCGACCGTGAAGAGCCAGGTTACGTCTTGATGTGTCGAGTGAAGCAAGCAAAATGTATGAAGTTGATGTTGAGGTAAGCAGACTCAGAATCGTCTGTACACGCTGTGGATTCACGAACCCGTTCTTCGTGTTCAGGTTGAGTACGGAGCTCTGTGTCATGGAGCCACCAAGCTTGTGAACGCTGGTTGCAGCCATATCGGCACCTGCTGCCATCGCTGACAACGGCAGATCCTCATGGAAATGAATAAGTACACCATGTGCTTCATCAACAAGCACAGGGACTTGATAGCTATGTGCCAGCTCAACAATCTCTTTCAGATCGGTAACTACACCATAATAGGTCGGGTTAATCACGAGCAATGCCTTGGCATCCGGATGACGCTCAAGTGCGCGACGGATAGACTGTGTGGTCACTCCGTGATCAATACCCAGATTGACGTCTTGTGAAGGAGAGACAAATACGGGTTTCGCGCCTGAGAAAATAATGGCGGAAAGAACCGATTTATGCACATTACGGGGCACAATAATTTTGTCACCCGGTGTGCATACAGACAGGATCATGGTCATGATGGCACTGCTTGTGCCTTGTACACTAAAATAGGTATAATCGGCTCCGAAGGCATCTGCTGCCAGGATTTGTGCTTCCTGAATGACACCCGTTGGCTGATGAAGATCATCCAGCGGTGCGATGTTAATCAAATCTATGGAGAAGGCATTATCGCCAATAAATTCACGGAATTCGGTATCCGCTCCCAATCCTTTTTTATGGCCCGGAATATGAAACTGTACCGGATTGAGTGCCGCATGGTTTTTTAAAGCGGTAAACAGCGGCGTACGGTGGTGATTCATCAGTGCTGTCACAACCCTTCCTAATAAAATTGGTAAACAAAGATGAGTATAGCAAATTAAGAACCGAATGCAACAGTATAATCGACAATTTTTTAAATTGCCGAGATTTGGGCACATTCCCCGGGGTTACACTAAGGATAGGGGATGGGTTAATGAACGCCGAAAGGGGAAAAAGAATGCAAACCGACACAAAACCAGCCAAAATTTTGCGATCACCATTTTTTATTGCGATGTGGCTGACACTTTTTCTAGTTGAAATTATCAAAGGGGCCCTGTTGGTAGCTGTTCTGCCTGTGTATATGGACAATATTCTGGGTCTGTCCGCAGGTGTTATCGGTGTGGCCTTTGCGCTTCAATATCTGGGAGATAATCTGTTCCGGGCACCTTCCGGCTGGGCCGCAGAACGGATCGGCTTTCGTGCAACGATGGTTACAGCACTAATCTGTACCTTAATCGCTGTTATTATGATCCTTTTTCTCAAAAGTGCTGTTGGACTGGCCTTGGCCTGTCTGATTCTTGGCATTGGTACGTCACCGCTCTGGCCTTGCGCCATGACAGGGGTGACTGCCATGTCTGGCCCACAGAACAAGAATGGTACAGCAATGGGGGCGCTGGAGATGGCTGCTCTCGGCGGAACGGGGCTTGGACCTATAGGCATGAACTGGTTGCTGGAGCGCACGCATCATGATTATCGAACTATATTCCTCGTGTTGATGGGTTGTGCCATTCTCGTTATTCTGGTGGCCATGATTCTTCCTGGACGTGTCATTGTTGAAGGAGAGCATGCTGAGCAAGCAGCGAAGAATAGTGATGTGAAATATCCAGCCAAACCGAATCTGCTCACGCCGTTCATCCGGCTGCAAAAGAGTGTGAAGGGTACACTACAACGGGTACGCAGCACACTTAATGTTAATCCACTTGTGTATCCTGCCTTGTTTATGCAGTCATTTGTCATTGGGCTGCTTAGTCCAGTAATCACGCTATATACACGCACAGATCTGCACATCTCACCGAACCTTTACAGTTTGTTACTGATTGCGGGAGGTGGAATAACCGTTATTGCCTTACTGCCTGTAGGTAAAATGGTAGACAGGTTTGGCACGAAACCGTTCCTGAACGTTGGTTTTCTGATGGCGGCGGCGAGTCTGTTCGCATTCTCCTCCATAACATCCATTCCGGTGGTGTTTGGTGTTGTCATGCTGGTGGGCATCAGTTATGCCATGATTTTACCCGCCTGGAATGCGTTTGTAGCCACTCTGATTCCCAAAGGGGAGCGGGGAGCGATCTGGGGATTTTTCCTCACACTGCAGGGATCAGGCATGGTTGTAGGCCCTATTGTTTCCGGACTGCTGTGGGACCACGTTAGCCATCCGGCTCCATTCATTGGCAGTGCCATCGTCATGGCAGGACTTGCCGTTGTGCACTTTGTGTTATCCCGCAATCCGTTTCGCACCGCTCCGGCCAAATAAGCAAAAGAAAAGGGAGTTCCACCAACCGTCTTGGTTGTGGAGCTCCCTTTTTCGCGTTCATTATATCATGAAAATCGGGGGCTTGCCCCTGTGCTCCTGCGGAAAGCTGCAATCCTGCGGCTCTTTCGGTGAAAAATAGTCAAATAACCAAGTACCCTTACATAAAATGAAGTATAAAATAGGGTAAGCCGATTGAGTAGAAGCGATTGAAGACGAGGGCCGGAGCAATTCCGGTACAGATGGAGGGAGTGCCGTGAATAAGAGTTATGAAGTTGAATATTGCAATCTGGAGCTGCGGTTCAACCGTCGGCATATCCAAAATTTGATCAAAGACCTTATTCGTGAGGGGTATTCACTATATTGGAGCGAGGACGAATCCTTTTTTATCCTGTCTGTCCGTACCGGCCGCAAGCTGGTAAAGCTCCGTTTTCAACAGACACGCAGTGGGAACTATAAGATGACAGGTGATTACATTATCAAGGACGCGAAGCTTGCAGAGTGGCTGGAGAAGCTGATTGGAGATACACGCGGTCATGCGGTTGTGAAGCGATTCAAGGATCAGCAGATGACTGTGGAGAACATTTTATTCGGTGAAGTCATTCGGCTCGTGGAAGTGTCCGGGTTCAAACAGCGTGTCATTTTCCAAAAGGAACCTGCGCCGACGGCGGAAGAGATGGAAGAAATGTTCCTCTCGCGTGAAGGTGAGGAAAGGCTCATGTTGTTGCGCATGGAAGTGGACGATGAACTGGAACGCCTGCATACGGCAGTTCAGCTGAATAATACAGAAAAGGCAAACGCCTGCCGCGAAGCATTGAAACAGTTGTCCGGACATCTGTTAATGCTGGAAGGTTGATGAATATCGCTTTTGAAAGTCATCTACATTAGAGCCCCGGCGCAAGCCAGGGCTCTATTTATGTGCCTGACGGGCATCACGGACGACAGGGGTTGATGATGGAATATTGCGAGCTTTCAATCCAGGCATCAAATTCATCCAATCCTTTGGTGAGCAACAGGTTGGCTTCAAAAGCAGTGATGGGTACTGCCCACAGTAATGCTATCGTTTCATGACCCACATGAATCTGTTCGAGGGATTCTTTTTCTCCCCGCAATTCATCAATGAGAAAGGCAGTCGCATTCCATCGGGCTGGTGCTAATTCGCTTGATTCCATCACACGGGGAACCGTTGAATCCGGCACGTTTTCGATGTGATGGGAGATCAGATCGACCAGGTAGGTGTTGACACGCTCCACCTCTTCACCGCCAAGATCCGGTTGCAGCGCAAGCATCCATTCAGCAGCTACAAGCTCTCCTGAGGGCCGTGTTGCCTGAGACAACCCAACCGTCACGAATCTTGCGATGCCAGATTGAATTGTGGCAGGAAAATAATAGATTTCTACATGAATGTTTCTTTCTGGCTTCGAAAGAACGATCCTGAGCTCTGGCACCCCCCATTCATTCATATACGCCCCCAGAAGAAATGTTCTTCGAATATCCAGGGAAAACCGTTCCTCTTTTGAGAGCTGCTCTAAGGCCATTATGTACACTCCTCCTTTTTGTTCGAATTTCATTGGATATAATTATAACATTGTACAATACAATATTGGATTAATAGGATTACTTTGGCATGATCTATTGTCTTCACGGTTCTATTTATGAAAATACGATGAACACCTCAGCAGATTGGGGTGTTTTCTCGTTGCGTAACTGTGCCACGGGGTTCACTTCTATACATAAAACCGTTAAAATAGGAGTATTGTTGAGAATTTATTTCAATAAAATTAATTGGAGCAAAGGATGGAGGACCAGATGACAAAACAACAAATTGGCGTAATTGGCCTGGCTGTCATGGGCAAAAATTTGGCCCTTAACATTGAAAGCAAAGGTTTCTCAGTATCGGTATTTAACCGTTCCCCGGAGAAAACCAATGATCTTCTGAAAGAAGCTGAAGGTAAAAACCTGACAGGCTCATTCTCCATTGAAGAGTTCGTAGCATCCCTGGAATCCCCGCGCAAAATTTTGATCATGGTACAAGCCGGCAAAGCGACCGACGCTACCATTGAACAACTGCTTCCTCACTTGGATGAGGGCGACATCATCATCGATGGAGGGAACGCATACTTCCCTGACACGCAACGTCGCAGCAAAGAGTTGGAAGACAAAGGCATTCGCTTCATCGGTACAGGCGTATCCGGTGGTGAAGAAGGCGCATTGAAAGGCCCTTCCATTATGCCAGGTGGACAGGAAAGTGCTTATAAACTGGTTGAACCGATTCTGACGGCAATCTCTGCCAAAGTCGGTGACGATCCATGTTGTACATATATTGGACCTGACGGTGCCGGACACTATGTGAAAATGGTGCATAACGGTATCGAGTACGGAGACATGCAGTTGATTGGTGAAGCTTACCACTTGCTCAAATCCGTATTGAACGTTTCCGTTGAAGAGCTTCATGCGATCTTTACGGAATGGAATCAAGGAGAGCTGGATAGCTACCTGATCGAAATTACGGCAGATATCTTCTCCAAATATGATCCGGAAACTGGCAAACCAATGGTTGATGTCATTCTGGACGCTGCAGGACAAAAAGGAACTGGTAAATGGACAAGCCAAAGCGCGCTGGATCTCGGCGTACCATTGTCCATGATTACGGAATCCGTATTCTCCCGTTTCCTGTCTGCGATGAAGGACGAGCGTGTTGCAGCTAGCAAAATCCTGAGTGGACCAGCGACTGAAGCGTTCTCCGGGGACAAAAAAGCATTCATCGAGAGCGTACGTAAAGCCCTCTTTGCAAGTAAAATCGTATCCTATGCACAAGGATTTGCACAAATGCGTGCAGCTTCCGATGAGTATGGCTGGGATCTGAAATACGGCAACATTGCCATGATCTTCCGCGGTGGCTGCATCATCCGTTCGCAGTTCCTGCAAAACATCAAGGAAGCATATGATAAAGACGCAGCACTGAAAAACCTGCTCTTGGATCCGTACTTCCAAAACATCGTTGAGTCTTATCAAGGCGCATGGCGTGAAGTTGTAGCAGCTGCTGTACAACAAGGTGTTCCGGTACCTGGATTCTCCAGTGCACTGTCTTACTACGACAGCTACCGTACGGAGCGTTTGCCAGCAAACTTGCTGCAAGCACAACGTGACTACTTCGGTGCTCACACATTCAAACGTGTGGACAAAGAAGGCAGCTTCCACCACAACTGGATGGAGTAGTACTACCGCATACGAGTCGATGAGATTTGGCTAGTGCTCCTCTAAGTGGCAGCTTTGGCCTGTTGAAAGGCTCATAAAGAGGTTTGGTGTTCCGGTTATTGCCGGTTAACGCCAGGCTTCTTTTTTTATGAATAAGCTCATTGGAGTTCGTTACGTTGCTGGATGGTCCAACGGAAGTCGGTAAGGAGATGGTCTTTCCCAGTCCGCAGGGCTGTGTTATGATAGGACAAAAGTGCTCACGAATTGCTTGAATTAAAGGAGTGTACACCTTGAGCAAGTCTAACAATATTATTCTCATCGGCATGATGGGAACTGGCAAATCAACCGTCGCTGACATGCTTGCACGCGAGCTTGGCTACCGATTGATTGATGTGGACGCCGCGGTGGAAAAAGAGGAAGGCTGTACGATTCCAGAACTGTTCACTGACAAGGGAGAGACGTATTTCCGTGATGCCGAGAGCCGCATGTTGTGCTCGGTACTGGAGAAAAAGTCACAGGTCATAGCGACCGGAGGTGGCGTGGTGCTGCGTTCGGATAATTGTGACGTGATGTCGAAGAATGGTTGGGTTGTAGCCCTGACTGCTGATCCAGCAGTAATTGTAGAACGTGTTAGCGGTTGTGACAATCGTCCGCTTCTTGCAGGCAATGCAGAGGAACGCATCAAGACGATTATGGAAGAACGGAAAGACGCATATCGGTTCGCGCATTATACGGTGGATACAACCGAGTTATCCGCTGCTGAAGTGACTCGTTTAATTTTAGCGCATTACCGCGTCTAAGCTTGTGATCATCGAAGTTTCTTGGTTGATAGATGGTGGCAGATACAACAAAACGGGCCATATGGCCCGCTTCTAGGAGTGGAGTAGAGGTCACACAAGGTTACAATGACTTTACTCCGCTCCGAGTTTTTCTAGTCTTCCTGTTGCCATTGAAGCATGCCACCGACCATGTTCGTACAGCCTTCATATCCGAGTTGCTGCAGATATTCACATGCACGTTCACTGCGGTAACCGCTGCGACAGATGATTACGATCTCGCCTGACTTATCAATCTCAGACAGTCGGTCCGGAATCTGTCCAAGCGGGATATGCTTGGCTCCTTCGATCATGCCTTGTGCCACTTCATCGTCCTCGCGGACGTCTATCATCTGCAGCTTCTCTCCTGCCTGTAAACGGCGGCGCAGCTCAGATGTTTCAATTTCAGCTATTTGTGTCATATTCAGGTCCTCTTTTCTGTATGGACTTAACGCCTATAATGATACCCAAGCGATGCACGGAATGTCAATTTGGCCACAATATAATCAATGAAGGAGAATTTAATCCATGGACGTTATTGTTAAACCAACCCCTACCCTGAACGGGGAAATCGGAGCTCTGTCCTCCAAAAACTACACGACTCGTTACTTGCTGGCTGCTGCGCTGGCAGAAGGTACAAGTACCATTCATTTCCCAGCACACAGTGAAGACAGTGACGCCATGCGCAGATGTATTCGCGATCTGGGTGCAGTGCTTGAAGAAGACGACAGCAAGATTGTGATCCAGGGCTTTGGCAGTCATCCCCGTGATGTGCGTGAATTGAATGTAGGCAATGCGGGTGCAGTACTTCGTTTCCTGATGGGCGTTACAGCGCTTTGTCCTGAAGTTACTTTTGTGAATACGTACCCGGATTCGCTTGGCAAACGCCCGCATGATGACCTGATCGATGCGCTGGGTCAACTGGGTGTAGAAGTACAACATGAACAAGGGCGCCTGCCGATTACGATCAAAGGTGGCAATGCCAAGGGTGGACACATACGTGTATCCGGCTCCGTTAGCTCCCAATATCTGAGCGCATTGCTGTTTGTTACGCCTTTGCTTGCAGAAGACAGCACCATTGAAGTGCTGAATGACCTGAAGTCCAAGGTCGTTATCGGACAGACCCTGGAAGTGCTGGAGCAGGCAGGCATCGTTATCCATGCAAGTGATGATTACATGTCCTTCCGTGTACCAGGTGGACAGGCTTACCAGCCAACGACCTACACAGTTCAAGGGGACTACCCGGGCT
Source organism: Paenibacillus sp. FSL K6-1318 (assembly GCF_037976905.1). Lineage (NCBI taxonomy): Bacteria > Bacillati > Bacillota > Bacilli > Caryophanales > Paenibacillaceae > Paenibacillus > Paenibacillus sp. FSL K6-1318. Next base: position 4,554,931 of record NZ_CP150270.1, on the reverse strand, counting down.
CAGCAGCAGTTCTTGCCGCAGCAGCGGTTACACAGTCTGATGTGAAGATTTTGCGCTTAATGGAGCAGAGCAAGCAAGGTGAACGTGCCATCGTTGACGTGTTGCGAATGATGGAAGTACCGTTGACACATGAGAACGATGTCGTACACGTTCAAGGCAATGGCAGACTGAAAGCGATCGAATTCGACGGGGATGCCGCGACAGACGCCGTTTTGGCTATGGTAGCCGCAGCTGTGTTTGCGGAAGGCACTTCACGGTTCTATAATGTAGAGAACCTGCGTTACAAGGAATGTGACCGAATCACTGATTATTTGAACGAGCTGCGGAAGGCAGGAGCGAACGTCGAAGAGCGTCAGGCTGAGATTATCGTACACGGGCGTCCGGAAGGCGTTGAAGGTGGCGTTGAGATTAACGCTCATTACGATCATCGCGTAATTATGGCGCTTACAGTCGTTGGCCTGCGTTCCAAGGAACCGCTTCGTATTCGGGATGCACACCATGTAGCCAAGTCTTATCCGCAATATTTCGATCATTTGCAGGCGCTTGGCGCCTCGGTTCAATGGGTAAAAGAGTAAATAACTGAAAACTGTCTTTTGAACACGCACTTTAATCAGAAAAGGATGGTGCTTGAACATGGAATTTAACAACCCTACTCGTGAAGAAATTGGACAACTTTTGCGCAAGGCAGGCAACATCGCAGTCGTCGGCTTATCAGACAAATCGGATCGCACTTCCTATATGGTAGCCGAAGCCATGCAGAGCAGAGGCTATCGCATCATCCCGGTTAATCCACAGGTGCAAGGTGAAATCCTGGGAGAGACGGTATATGCCACACTCGCGGATATTCCAGAGCCGGTAGACATCGTCAATGTGTTTAGACGCGAAGAGTTTTGTGCGGATGTCGCTCGTGACGCTGCTGCCATCAAAGCGAATGTGCTGTGGCTGCAGCTTGGCATCCATAGTGATGAAGCGGTCCAGATTGCTGCGGAGAACGGCATGACAGCGGTAACGAATCGTTGTATCAAGGTAGAGGATTCCATCGTTCTGCGCGGCGCTGGACGCGGCTGAGAGGCTCGTTCACCTGTGATCAGATGATCTCCTGATCTGTCCCAATTGAATGAACATAGGATGAATCCCGTTAACTTGAAGTTGACGGGATTTTTTCTGTTCTATTTTTGCCGTATTAATTACCAATTGGTTACTGTTTTACTTTGACAAAACGTTGCGTAAAGCTTACCATCTAGGATAGAAAGGAGAGGTCGCCATGAATTGGCTCGGATCCTTGCAGCAGCTCGGACGAGCGGTAATGCTGCCTACAATGGTCCTGCCCGCCGCCGCAATTTTGCTCAGTGTTGGCAGTCTGCCTTGGGACGCCTGGGGATTGGAAGTTGTCGGTGAAGTGTCTACCGTGGCCGGACACGGTATTTTTTATTTCTTACCGTATTTGTTCGCTGTCGGTGTAGCACTGGGACTCTCCAACCAGGCCGGACAAGCGGGACTCGCTGCGCTGGCTGGTATCGTGATATATGATCAGGTGACTCGCAACTTCGGTGACGGCACCGTTCAGCCCGCTTCCTTAATCGGAATCATACTCGGCGCGCTTGCCGGGGGAATGCATAATCGCTTTAAAAGCATTAAACTACCTGAAATTTTACAATTTTTCGGGGGTTCAAGGTTTGTTTTACTCATTGTTGGACTCTGTTCGGCACTGTTCTCCTGTTTTATGTTATGGCTTGCTCCGATCCTTCAGCATGGATTGAACGCCATCGCCACTTGGGAATACAGTCTCGGGGGTTTTGGACTGTTCATTTACGGGGTGTTATACAGGGTGCTGGTCGCTTTCGGGCTTCATCACCTGCTTAACAATGTGTTTTGGTTCCAGTTAGGGACGTTCGAAACGCCTGATGGTAACATTGTGCAAGGGGATTTGCCTCGATTTTTTGCAGGTGATCCCACCGCAGGATTCTTTATGGCGGGTTTGTTTCCCATCATGATGTTCGCCATTCCGGCAATAGCCTTCGCTATTATTCAGGAAGCCAGGGAAGATCTGAAACCAAAAATCAAGAAAACCTTTCTGACATCGGCACTCGTTTGTTTTCTGACCGGGGTATCGGAGCAGATTGAGTTTGCTTTTTTGTTCGCCGCACCTTATCTGTTCATCGTGCATGCAGTGATGTCCGGTGTTGCGATGTGGATTAGCTACTGGCTCGATATTAGGCACGGGTTTTCTTACTCCGCAGGTATTATTGATTACATACTCAATTTCCATCTATCGGAGAATGCTTGGAAGCTCATTCCGGTTGGCATACTATATGGGCTGGTCTATTACTTCCTGTTCCGATGGGCGATTCGTACGTTCAAAATACCAACACCAGGACGTGAAGAGGGGTCTATGTTGGAAGATTGGGTAGGTAACATTCCTTATCAGGCACCTTTGATTCTCGAAGCATTGGGTGGAAAAGGGAACATTGTGCAGGTTGAAGCCTGTATTACGCGACTTCGCCTGACTGTGCATGATGACCGCCTGATCGACACGGGTGCCATGAAGAGTATGGGGTCCGCTGGACTGATCAAGCTGGGTGGCGGTAACGTACAGGTGGTATTCGGTACCTACTCGGAATTGATCCGGGAAGAAATTGCGAAGCTGCTGGAAAGAGATCTGCAACAGGTTCTATTCTGTGCGCCCGTTCAGGGTAAAATGCTACCGATCGAAGAGGTGCCGGATCAGATCTTTGCAGCCAAGCTTGTTGGGGATGGGGTAGCCTTTGTTCCTGAAAAGGGAGAGCTGGTCTCGCCCGTGTACGGAACGATTATGCACTTGTACCCGACCATGCATGCCTTGGGTATTTCTACCCGTGAGGGCCTTGAGGTGTTACTGCATATCGGCATCGATACCTCTCAGTTGAAAGGCCATTTTGAAGCTTTTGTTCAGGAGGGCGATACGGTGGAGCCAGGGCAGTTGTTGATCAAGTTTGATCTGGCAGTACTTCGCGAGCAAGCGGCGTCACTGACAACACCAATGGTAATTACGAATCCGGATCGTGTAAAATCATGGAGTTTTGCTCCATTTAAGCAAGTTAAGAAAGGTCAGGCATCCGTTATGTCCGTGGTGCTCTATGACAGGAACGTTGGAGGGGTAGAATGAAGATACAAGGCATCAACGGAGCTGCAGGCATAGCCATCGGCAAAGCATTTGTCCTGCCCAGTTGGGAATGGGATCTGCCGGATCAGAAGATGGATTCGGTGGATCTCGCCCAGGAGTTCGAACGGCTGTATGAGGGCATACGGACATCAAAGGATGAGATCGAATATATCAAAAATGAGTTCAAGGAAGTCGTTGGTCCAGAGGAGTCCAGTATTTTTGATGCACATCTGGCGATTCTCGAAGATCCGGTATTCATGAACGAAATTCGCGGCATTATCGAACGTCAGTACAAGGCGGCAGAAGTGGCGGTCAAAGAAGCCATTGACCATTTTGTCACGATGTTTGATCTGCTGGAAGATGAGTATATGAAGGAGCGGGCTATTGACATCAAGGATGTAGGCAACCGTCTGCTCAAACATTTGCTCGGCGCACCGGAGATTACACTTCCTTCGGATACCCAGCCTTATGTACTCGTTGCGAAAGAGCTGTCTCCATCTCAACTGGCACATCTGAATCCCACCCATGTGCTAGGCATTGTAACCTTGATTGGCGGGAAAACATCACACTCTGCGATTATGGCTCGTGCACTCGGCATTCCTCTCGTTTCCGGTCTGGAAGCGAGTCTTGGCATGCCGGTAGAGACAGGGGATATGCTTGTGGTAGATGGTGACAATGGCTTGGTATTTACTGATCCGGACCGCAAGACGATTGAACGGTATACCATGCTTCGCAGCAAGCAACTGAAGAAAAAGGAACAACTTCAAGTGCTTGCTACGGTAGATGCCGTCACTAAAGACGGGGCCATATTACACCTTGCTTCCAATATCAGTTCCGTGAAGGAACTGGACATGGCTTTGAAACATGGAGCGAAGGGCGTAGGCTTGTTCCGGACAGAGTTCCTGTATATGGACCGGGCTACGTTCCCAGGTGAGCAGGAGCAGTATGAGGTGTACCGCCTTGTGGCAGAGAAAACAGCAGGCCAATCCGTAGTCATTCGTACACTGGATATCGGTGGTGACAAGCAACTCGATTACTTTGAATTGCCAGAGGAAGACAATCCGTTTCTGGGGTACCGTGCCATTCGAATTAGTCTGGACCGCAAGGACCTGTTCAAAACACAGCTTACAGCCATTCTGCGTGCCAGTGCTGCCGGTAATGTCAAAATCATGTATCCGATGATCTCTTCGGTGGAAGAGCTCCAGCAGGCTAATGAGATTCTTCGTGAGGCAATGTCCGATCTGGACGAGCGGGGATTATCATATGATCCTCACATTCAGGTGGGGATTATGATTGAAGTTCCTGCAGCGGTGATGATTGCTGACCTTCTGGCTGAGGAAGCAGATTTCTTCAGTATTGGTACGAACGATCTGGTTCAATATGTATTGGCAGTAGATCGAATGAATGAGCAGATAGCTCATATGTATCATCCATATCATCCGGCTGTTCTACGGATGCTTCGTGCCACAGCGGATGCGGCTCACACCGCCGGAATTGATGTTAGTGTGTGCGGTGAGATGGCAGGGGACGAACGTGCCATTCCGCTTTGGCTGGAGCTTGGCATCCGCCACTTGAGTATGTCTCCACAATCCCTGCTGCGTGTGAAACACAGAGTGCTGAATACAACGGCATCGGAAGCCAAAGAAGAAGCACGTAAGTGCTTCTCCCTACGCACCAGTGGAGATATTGAGGAGCGTTTACAAGTCTTTAATGATTCCACAGGTAGTCCGGATGAACAAAGTGGTTCGAATGCATCATGAAACGGATAATTGGATATAAATACCTTTAAGTTAATATATTTACATTTGTGATAAATTGTTGTTGAGAAACTTGTGATAATAAAATAACCCCGTTGTGCTGATCTCAAGCACAACGGGGTTATTTTTATTTGTCAGCGAGTGCATCACAGAATGCCTTACCGTAAGGTGGAAGGTCGGGTGGACGACGCGCTGAGATGATATGGCCATCAACAACAACCGCTTCATCTTTCCATATGGCACCTGCATTTTCCATGTCATCTCGAATGCCTGGTGTAGAGGTTACCGTTACCCCGTCCAGAATTTTGGCGGAGATCAGCACCCAACCTGCATGACAGATCTGTCCAATCGGTTTCTTGTCTGCATTCATTTCCTTCACAAGCTCAAGTACCTTGGGATAACGACGCAGCTTGTCCGGCGCCCAGCCCCCTGGCACGAGAATACCATCATAATGTGAACTGTCGAGTTCATCGAAACTGTATTCAGCTTCAGCAGGGACACCATATTTGCCAATATAGGTTTTTCCTTTTTTCTCTCCAGCCAGATGCACCTCCGCGCCTTCTTCACGAACACGATGCACAGGGTACCACAATTCCAGATCTTCGAATTCTTCATCGACCAGAGCGATGACTTTTTTACCGGTTAATCTCATATCCATCTCTCCTTTTTGCGGTGATTAGGGATGTCGCGTCTATAATTGTAACAGATTCTCCGTGGGAGTTCATGGAAGTGCATATTCACTTTTGAGGAAACGATTACAAGTCAAGGACTGCCTGCATTCGACAACCTTCATCTGGTGGGAGTGGTAATTTGTGCAACCTCTCATTTGCAGCAGGATTTGAGCCGAAATAGGTCGAATGGTACTTATATAAGAGTATAGAACGAATGAGGTGATGGTTGTGCGCAAGTCGTGCAGATGTGGACATGTAATGGAGTTGGAATTAAGAACAGTAGTATACGCCAAAAAGGTGGAGATTCGAAACGTACCTGTATTTGCGTGTACAGACTGTGTATCCTACGAAGTGCTTCCTCCGGTCAAGCCGGACTTAACAGAATGCATAAGCACACTGGGAGATCAACCGGTGAAGCAGGACGTATCTTTTGGTGAACGGAATGAACTGGCAGATCTGTTTCATGAGCAATTGCTAGCCTGGCCGGATGCCACGGATCGGGAGATGGAATATCGCATGCAGCAAGCGGTGGAGGAGCGTATTAATCTGCTACTGGACATTATGGGGTACGCAACGAAGTCTGGAGATACAGCGTGGATTGAGACCACAGAGCGCAGATTAAGTCAATTATCCGGATTTGTGTGGCAGGAGTACTTCTCGAATGCTGTCTAATTTTGACGTGTAAAATGCTTGTTTTCATGAAAATTGGCTTTTTTGCGCACTTTTTGTTAAGATATCGAAGAGTGAAAACGCTCAACATAGCGGTATTCCTGGTAAAGGGGGATGTATATCTAATGGCTGACATGACTAAAATGACAAGTATTGAACAGCTAAACTCCGCAGTGGAGGCTACCGAGGATCAACCCTTGCTTCTGTTTAAGCACAGCACACGCTGCCCGATCAGCTCGAATGCTTATCAGGAGATGAACGATTATTTGCATAACAATCCCAATGAACAAGTGAAATATGGCATCATTTATGTTGTGGAAGATCGCCCGGTATCCAATGAAGCAGCAGATAAGCTGGGTGTTAAGCACGAATCTCCACAGGCGATCCTGATCAAAAAGGGAATTCCTGTATGGCATACTTCCCATTCAGATATTACTAGCGCCACACTTACGAATGTTTTGAGTGAGTCCTAAAGCCTATTTTAATTGATTAATGCAAAAATTTGTCGTAATATAAATCTTAATGAAAATGGTATGAAAATTTACTGGTAATGGAGAGAAGTACTGTGACGGTAACCATTTATGATGTGGCACGTGAAGCTGGAGTGTCTATGGCAACGGTATCACGGGTAGTTAATAATAACCCTAATGTCAAACCGCAAACGCGGAAAAAAGTATATGAAGCCATCGAACGGTTGGGATATCGTCCGAATGCGGTAGCCAGAGGTCTGGCAAGCAAGAAGACAACCACGGTCGGGGTCGTTATTCCGGATATTTCGAACTCAACCTTCGCGGAGATTGCCCGCGGAATTGAAGATATTGCGAATATGTATCACTACAATATTATTTTGTGTAATGCAGATAAGAAGAAAGAAAAAGAAATTCGTGTTATTAACACTTTGCTCGAAAAACAAGTAGATGGACTGCTCTTCATGGGCGGAACAGTAACGGACGAACACATTCAGGCGTTCCAGTCTGCGGCTGTGCCGATCGTACTTTGTGCAACGAGTGATGAGAAGGGAACATTCCCTTCGGTGGATATTGACCATGAGGCGGCTGCTTTTGACGCCGTAAACACCCTGATTCGTCATGGACACAAGGAAATCGCGATGATCAGCGGTACATTGCAAGATCCTGCGAATGGATATGCCCGTTTCCAAGGTTACAAGAAAGCACTGGAAGCAGCAGGCATGGAATACCAAGAGGATCTGGTACGTATCGGTAACTATCGTTATGAATCCGGTGTGGAAGCGATGAAGTATTTCCTCGGGCTGAAGAAGAAACCGTCGGCGATCTTTGCGGCAACAGATGAAATGGCGATTGGTGCCATTCATAGCATCCAGGATGAAGGTCTGAAAGTGCCGGATGATTTCTCCATTATTAGTGTGGATAACATCCGTATGGCTTCCATGGTGCGTCCTCAGTTGACGACAGTGGCTCAGCCAATGTACGATCTTGGTGCAGTAGCGATGCGTTTGCTGACGAAGCTGATGAAGAAGGAAAATGTGGAGAACCCACGTGTTATTTTGCCGCATGAAACGATTCTTCGTCTGTCTGTAAGTCACGCAGATGTAGTTTAAACGGGAACTATATACAGGAAAGGGAGAAGTCATTCTCTCTACATAGTGGATATGCGAAAGCTCCGGAGACGGAGCTTTTGTGCTGAATGAGTTTAAAAATAAAAACAGGGGGTATCAGAAGATGCGCGAAACGATTGGTATTATCGGAGCGATGGATGAGGAAGTAGAGCTTTTGCTGGCAGGCATGAAGCAGCTTGAGACGGTCAAACAAACCGGGATTACATACGTTGCAGGTGAGTGGCTTGGCAAGCAAATCGTTGTGTGCAAATCCGGTGTAGGTAAAGTAAACGCAGCGGTTACGACACAGATCTTGATCGATCGCTTTCAGGTCAACCGCATTATCTTCACAGGTGTTGCGGGTGCGGTTAACCCGGAGCTGAACATTGGAGATATGGTTATATCGTCTGTATGTGTTCAGCACGACATGGATGTAACGCCACTGGGGTTCGAACGCGGAGTTATTCCTTACCAGGAGACATCTGCATTCCCCGCCGAGGCTTCACTTATTGCACTGGCTGAAGAAGCGTGCAAAGCTCAGCAAGCCAATTACCTGATCGGTAAAGTGTTATCTGGAGACCAATTTATTGCGAATAAAGATACAGTTAACATGTTATATACCGAAATGGATGGTGCATGTGCCGAGATGGAAGGGGCTGCAGTCGCTCAGGTTTGTTACATGAATCGAGTACCATTTGTTGTCCTGCGTGGGATGTCAGATAAAGCGGATGGTTCGGCGCATGTTAACTTTGCTGAATTTACCGTGGAATCTTCGCAGCGTTCACATCGCATTGTGGAGCACATGTTAGAAAATATGTAATGCATAGCTTGGAAAGTAATGTGATACGTTAGGAATAAAAACCGCCCTTCGATTAGCTGTTCCATGAATTAGGGAACAACGCTGCGAGAGGCGGTTTTTGTTATGTATATCGTTTGGAACAGATCATTGCATTAGTACATAAACCGGTGGCGGAAACGCACACGATCAAACTGTTCTTCCGATGTTATGGGTACCTGACTTCCGATTCGCACCATCAAACAGTTCGCAGGATGTGAACAGATTTCGGGGTCGTCTGTTGCATACCAGGTCATATCGATCGTCTGCATCAGCTTCTCCATCATTTTGCGATAATCCCATACGTCTAGTCCGCTGCCTTTCAGATCCCAATGCCAATAATATTCTGTCGTGAAAATAATGTAGTTCTCCATATGTTTATCTTTCAGAGCCGTAAGCAGCATTTCACGTCCAATGCCAAGCGAGCGGTATTCGTCCGCAACCTCGATTGCCCCAAGCTCAATCAGATCAGTCATGTTGCCCTCAGACCAGCGTTCACACTCATCCGCATAGTGAAAGGTTACATAGCCGATGATCGTTTCATTTTCATGTGCGAGGATAATTCGACCTTCTGGCAACGCTGCAATCTCAGCCAACGCTCCCTGTTGCTCGGTTGGGCGCCGAAAGGCATCCAGATCCGGATGGAAGGCAAGGCGGGTTATTTCCTCGGCCTGCACGGGGCCTTCAATGGTAATTCGGTGGCCGGACTTGAAGATGGAACGCATATGATATTCCTTGATATGTTCCATGGTTCATGCTCCTCTCCCCCTACTTATAGCAAAAATCCAAAAAATTGAAAAGCCATAGACGACAATTGAAAAGATTTGCTATAATTGCGTAGACAAAAAATGTTCACAATTCAACGCAGTATGGATAACATCTGTTTGGCAGAGCAAGTACATGATGAGAAGTTCTCTCTACTAATGTAAGCGCTAACTGGAAGTTCAGTCAACACCAAGGCAATGAGAATTAACCCATAACGGGAATCGAAATGTCGAGTTGAAGGAGGCTGGCAAGCATGAGTCAAGCACATGGTGAGATGCTGCAAACGGTTGTGTCCGAATCTAACCTGGGCGATTACACGGAGGCGAGAAGCCGGTTCGATTGGGAATCGGTGGAAAGGCACTTTACGTGGTACGCCAGCGGAAAAGTAAACATGGCGCATGAAGCGATTGACCGTCATGTACTGGAAGGAAGGGGCGGAAGAACCGCTTTATTGTATAGTGATGCTTCGCGTGAAGAGGCGTATACCTTCGCTGATCTGAGTGAACAGTCGAGTCGGTTCGGGAATGTTCTCCGCAAATATGGCATAGCCAAAGGGGAGCGTGTGTTTATTTTTATGCCGCGAAGCCCGGAGCTGTATTTTAGTCTTCTGGGTATATTGAAGGCTGGAGCCATCGCGGGCCCTTTGTTCGAAGCGTTTATGGAAACGGCTGTGAAGGATCGGCTGGAGGATAGCGGGGCTGTAGCGCTCGTTACGACTCCGGAATTGCTGGGGCGGATCAAACGCTCCGAACTGCCTGAACTCAAACATATCTTTATTGTGGGTGGCGGCGCACAGACTGAAGAAGGACTCATTGATTTTGATGCAGAGATGTCTGCAGCTTCGGATGAAATGGAAGTGGAGTGGTTGAATCGTGAGGATGGTTTGTTAATTCACTATACCTCAGGCTCTACGGGTAAACCCAAAGGGGTCTACCATGTTCAGAATGCCATGATTCAGCACTATTATACAGGTAAGGTTGTTCTGGATTTGCGTGAGGATGACGTGTATTGGTGTACAGCTGACCCTGGTTGGGTGACAGGTACCTCTTATGGGATCTTTGCCCCGTGGCTCAACGGAGTGACTAATGTGATACGTGGCGGTCGTTTCAGTCCTCAAGATTGGTACAATACCATCCAGAAGAACAAAGTCACCATCTGGTACAGTGCACCAACGGCCTTCCGTATGCTGATGGGAGCAGGGGAAGAGACGATTGCCCAGCATGATCTGAGCAGCCTGCGTCACGTGATGTCTGTCGGTGAACCGCTCAATCCGGAGGTTGTTCGTTGGGGATGGAAAGCCTATGGTCAGCGAATTCATGATACATGGTGGATGACCGAAACAGGTGCGCAGCTGATCTGTAACTATCCTGGAATGCCGATTAAGCCTGGCTCCATGGGACGTCCATTGCCTGGAATTGAGGCAGCTATTATTGATGATCGCGGGCAGGAATTGCCGCCGTACAGTATGGGCAATCTGGCGATACGAACACCTTGGCCATCCATGATGGCGAAGATCTGGAATAATCCTGCGAAATACGAGGAGTATTTCAGGCTTACGGGCTGGTATGTGTCTGGCGACTCTGCTTATATGGATGAAGAAGGATATTTCTGGTTCCAGGGACGGATTGATGATGTAATTAATTCGTCAGGCGAGCGTATTGGACCTTTCGAGGTAGAGAGCAAGCTTGTGGAGCATCCTGCGGTAGCAGAGGCGGGTGTAATCGGTAAGCCGGATGTGACACGTGGGGAGATTATCAAGGCCTTTGTAGCGCTTCGTGAAGGATATGAGCCGACCCCGGAGCTAAAAGAAGAGATTTATCGTTTTGTAAAAGAAGGCCTGTCTGCTCATGCTGCTCCGCGTGAGATTGAGTTTAAGGATAAACTGCCCAAGACACGTTCCGGCAAGATCATGCGCCGGGTACTGAAAGCCTGGGAGCTTGATCTGCCAGCAGGGGATCTATCCACCATTGAAGACTAACGTGACAGTGCTAGGATCATGAATGTGTCGGTATCGTGTCGATACCAATGAGTGTGGGGAAGAAGTTAATACTCTACGAATCCAAATACGGTGACTCTACGCATTAAATCGGTTGTAAAAGCCTGCTGCACAACCAAATAAAAAGCCGCACCCTCAGATACAGTCTGAGCGTGCGGCTTTTTGTGGATCACTCTGTTGAATCAGGGTTGAAAATGTACGGCTGCAGAAGGTTCGGATTCACCCGCACTGTTGCTGGCAGATACCTTGAACCATCCAGCGGTAGTCGCAGGTACGCCATAATCCATGGTCGTTCCCGACGTTGTTCCAATTTTGGTGTAAGGAGCCGAACCTGTTTCACTGTAATATACAGCGTAACTATCTGCGTTCGGAGTGGACGCCCATTGAATACGCAGTCCTTGAGAGAGCGCAGATACGCTGACTTGACCAGGTGTACCTGGGGCTGTCGTTGTCGTATTATCGTTCTGCGTTTCTCCCGGAGTAATGACTGTACCTGGAACTTCAATTGGCTCATTAATCTCTTCTTCCACAGGAGGGGCTACACTTCCAGCACTATTTACGGTAGCGCTAGGAGCAGACTCTCTGCCAGCAACATCCACTGCGGTTACATAGAAGGCGAAGTTGCCGCCTGGCGCTGCATATGCAGAGAATGATCTGGATTCACCGGTCAGGACAACTTGACCCTGATTCTGGAATCCTCCACCGTTTACAGAACGATACAGACGATAACCAACGACATCATTTTCAGGTGTGGCATTAAATGTAATGACTGCTCTGTCACCTGAGGTCGAGATTCGTACGTTACCTGGAGCATCAGGAGCTTTGCCGTTATCCGTTCTTGGATCGATCTGTGTCGGCATGTCTGCATCAGCATCTTCCGGTAAGTAATAAGCAAGTGACTCATGTCTGCTCATGCGTGAGAATGCATTTTGCAATTCCTTGATGAGATCAGAGATCGGCTTTTTACGCTTAATTACCGTTTTTTCCTTCAACATGTCCGCAGGCGTTCCATCACGCGGAATGTAATTTACACCATTGTAAGTAATGTACTTGGCTTTGGCGACGCCGTCATCGCTATCCTTCGGAACAAATTTGCTGTTGAAAATATCCGTAACAAATTTGTCAGTCATGGATGTTGGCAGTTTGCCGCTGTAAGCCGATACCGTCCGCGTTTCAATGCCAGATGGTTTTTTGAACGAATCCGTGACGAACAGATCTTTTTGCGTATCGATCACTTCATTCAAGATTTTCGACCACAGTTGCTGCGCACGTTTTCTCTGTGATTTGCTTTCCAACGTATTCACTGGTTGTTTGTATCCAACCCACACACCAAGTGTGACATCTGGCGTATAGCCTTCGAACCAGACATCTGCATAGTTTTGGGTGGAGCCCGTTTTACCTACGATCGGCACACTCTTGGAATATTTGTAATTTTCCCGTACTTTATCTGCTGTACCTTCCGTAATAACGGTTCGTAGCATATCGGTCATCAGGTATGCTGTCTGCTCCGAGAAAGCTTGGACAGGTTCAGTATCATGTTTATACACGATGTTGCCTTTGGAATCTACAATTTTACTAATCATGTAGGAGTCGTTATAGACACCATTATTGGCGATGGCACCATAGGCACTGGTCAGTTCTTCAACGGTTACACCGTACTGTAGACCTCCGAGAACACCTGTCTGAGCCTGATAGTCTTCCTTCTGAATGGTGGTAATTCCCAGTTTTTTGGCGAAGGTCCAAGCCTTCTCGATTCCTACTTCTTCATTAAACAACTTCAGAGCCGGTATATTAAGAGAATAATTCAGTGCTCTGCGGGCAGTGACCAATCCCTGATAACGGTTATTGGCATTCTTTGCAATGTGGTACCCGCTCGGACCGTTTTTCAAGATGATCGGTGAGTCATCAATAATTGAAGCAGGCTGAACAAGACCTTCATCTAGAGCTGGCAGATAAGCGGCAATAGGTTTCATCGTTGAACCTGGCTGACGCACCATCTGCGTTGCGTAGTTCATCTGTTCATCCTGGAAATCCCGTCCCTCAATCATGCCTAGAATAGCACCTGTTTTGTGATTAATCAGCATGGCAGCAGTTTGTTCTTTCCCTTTGACAGGATCATCTGCTGAGAAATTGCTGTCATCTTCCGCAATGGTACGCATCGTTTTGTAGATACTTTTGTTGATGGTCGTATAAATTCGATATCCACCTGTACGCAGTTGCGTCTGAGCTTCCTCTAATAACGCACTACTTTCCTTCTGAGGTGTGTCTGCATCCGTACCATTGTCTGTGGATTCAGCTGTATCGGAATTCAATTGTTTCATCAAAATCTGTGCAGCTTGTCGTTCCGTTTCCATCATAAGATATGGATAAGTATTGTAAGCCTTGATGGTCTTCGGAGCGAGTGAACTTTTAATATCAAAAGCAAGAGCTTCGTCATGCTCGGACTGATTGATTTTGCCCAGTTCAAGCATACGGCGTAATACCAGATGCTGACGGTTGATTGCACGGTCAAAATTTTCCTCTACAAAATCGCCTTTACCGTTAAAGGCAGAGTAAGAGGAGGGCAGCTGCGGCAATCCAGCAAGATAAGCAGCCTGAGCGATGTTGATTTTTTCAAGATCATTAATATTGAACAGACCTTTAGCAGCGGCCTTGATTCCGTAAACGTTGTAACCGCTGGAACCGTTACCGAAAGGAACCTTGTTCAGATACGCTGTCATAATCTCGTCTTTGGTCAAGAAACGTTCGAGTCGGAGTGAGAGCAAGATTTCTTTTACTTTCCGATCTTCCGTACGATCCAGATTCAGGAACACACGACGCGCCAATTGCTGAGTCAGTGTACTACCGCCGGTTTGTACTGATTCTTTCAGCACTTTCTGTTTCACGGCACGGAGTGTTCCGCTCATGTCTACACCTTTATGTTCGTAAAAATGATTGTCTTCAATTGAAACGACAGCATCAATAACCTTTTGTGGGATCTGGTCCGTAGTGACCGGACGCCTGTCTTCTTCTGTACGTAATTGACCGATCGGACTGCCGTCGGCAAAGTAAGCAAAGCCTGTGATGGAGTTTTCGCTGACTTTTTGTTCAATCAGGGCCCTTGAACGGACAGGCTCGTCTTTCACAATGGAACTGACGTATCCCATCAAAGCACCGCCTACAAATAGTGCCCCCATAAAGCCAAGGACAACCATCCATTTGACGAAACTTCCCAGTCTGCGGGCAAAGCTGCGCTTGCGTACAGGCTGTTCATCGGGCTTTTTCTTATTAACATCAACCATTCAGTGTCTTCCTCCTTTTAACAGCACTTATTATAGCATAAAAAGGCGGGTTTGCATGCCTGAGAAATACAAGTAATGGTCGAAATTTGCCATTCTGCCATGGATTATGCTATATATCATGCGATATTGAAGCACATTTCATGAGTTGTAAGGCAAAATAAGCAGGCCACCTCCATGCTGTGGTGCATAGGGTGGCCTGAAAGATGTGTCGTATATGAGGTCTTCTACATCAGGTTTTGAAGCGTTGAATCAGTTCCAATAGTTCCTGGGTAAGATTAGCCAGCGAGGCAGATGCCGCTGTGATCTCTTCCATGGATGCAAGTTGTTCTTCAGAAGCAGAGGCAACACGAGTTGCGTGATCAGCTGTCTCATGTCCAATGGTTTTGAGTTGCACCAACGTGGCATCCACTTGCTGTGATCCAGCTGACATCTGCTGCGCAATGGCTGAGACATGCTCAATCTGCTCATTTACATCTGAAATCTGTGATGAGATGGAGAGGAATAGTTCCCCACTCTCATTAATCACTTCCGCAATATGGCTAACTTCGGAGTTCCCGTGTTCCATATTTTCAACGAGAGAAAGGACCTCTTGCTGAACGCTATGAATCAACGCTGCAATCTGCGCTGCTGATATTCTGGATTGTTCAGCCAGATTACGAATTTCCGAGGCAACAACACCAAACCCGCGACCGTGCTCACCCGCTCGTGATGCTTCAATGGAAGCATTAAGTGCGAGAAGGTTGGTTTGCCGACTAACTTCCGTGATCATACCCGTAATATGTCCAATCTCTTCAGAGCGTTGACGGAAATTCTCCAGTGCGGTCATGGACGTTTGCACAGAAGAGTTGGCACTATCCACCAGACGCATGGCAGACTGAATTTTATCGGTTCCAACGGTTGTTCGCTCAGCCACAGCTCGTGATGAATCGGATACATCGGAGGCGGCTTTTGCGATTCTTCCGATCCCTGCAGATATTTCATTCATGGAACGGGAGGACTCTTGCAGCTCCTGCACCTGTTTACCTGCTTTATCTGCCACTTCCAGTCCTGTTAATGCAATCAACTCGGCGGCTTTACCTGTTTCTTCGGCTCCGGCGGTCAACTGTTGAGAGGTGGAGCCCACGGATAAAGCATGTTCCGAAATAACCGATATCGTATGACGCAGTGTATCCATCATCTGATTCATATGACCTGCCATGATACCGAATTCATCTTTGGATCGTACAGGTAACTTTTGTGTCAGATCTCCGCCAGCCAGCTGTCCAGCCACAATATTGACCTGATTCAACTGTCTTACAATGGAGATGATGGTGTAGGTGACTACACCTGCAAGCAGAAGTACAGCCAGTGCGGCAATCAGTATGGACCAGTTCAAGCTGTCATAGAAAGGTTGAAGGATATGGCTCTTTGGCAGCGCCGAGACAAGGTACCAGTTTGAATCGGTTCCTTGCAACCTGGCGGGCTCGGCAATAAATAATTCTTCACCTACTTCTGGGTCAGTAGCGTAAAACTGGGACTCGCCAGACTGTATACGCTGAATGACTGTCTTCATTTCAGCTGGAATTATGGCTCCTTCATTGGCCAGTTCCGGTTTGGAGCCGTGAGCAGCAATCTGTCCTTCACCAGTAATCAACATCGCATAACCCTGATCCGGATTGAGCGATGCTATATTTTGCTGAAAACGATCAATAGTAAAGTCGGCCCCAACAATGCCCAGAAACGTTTTGTTTTCATCTAATAGAGGGAGCACAATCGAAACCAGTAGTGTTTCTTTTCCGCCAACCGTATAGGTAACAGGTTCAGACCAATAGATGGATTTGGTTTTCTTGGGTTGCTGATAGTACGTACTGGTTTCACCACTTCCCTCGTAAGTGGGCATAGGCTCGAATTGCAGGGAGGTGCCATCGCGTATAACGTATGGAACGAATCGACCCGTAGCATCATCATATACATTTTTATTCACGTGATCCGCATCGTTTCCATCAAAGGCATTAGGTTCCCAGCCTGTATAAAAACCGAAAACTTTCTCGTCCTTTTTCAGATATTGTTCAAGAAGTCTAACGACTTCCTCACGGTTGAGAGACCCGTTCTGAGCGGCATCCAATAACGTGGTACTCATGGTGTTTAATGTGTTTTTGACCTGATTAATGTCAGTCATGAACTCGTTTGTAGCCCGGTTTGCTGCCTGTCCAGCAACGGATTCACCGTACTGCAGGCTTTTGTCGTAAATGGATTTGGTGTTAAATGCAATCAGGGCTCCGATACAGCAGAGTAATACGATCCCTAGCAGAAGTCCAAGCTTAACAGCCAGCTTGCGATTGCGAAAAAAATGCATGTTTAATCCCCCTCGATGTTACTCTTGTGATGTTAGTATGGATGTGTGCTTCTCCTATAGGGAGTCTATATTTTATATCGATATTTAAGCTTCTATAATGAAGATAAATAGAAAAAGCATAGAAAAACAGCTGCCGAGAAAATCTCGACAGCTGTTTGGATTGAAACTTTAATGTGATTGCAACGATTAACGGTTGTAGAACTCGACGATTTGTTTTTCATCGATGTCTTGGGACAATTCAGCACGCTCAGGCAAGCGGATGAATTTACCTTCTACAGCTGCTTCGTTGTATTCAACGTATGCTGGAAGATGCGAACGGCCTTCCAAAGCTTCTTTAACGGAAGAAAGAGCGCGGCTCTTCTCACGCAAGCCGATTACATCGCCAGTGCTTACTTGGTAAGAAGCGATATCGACTTTTTTGCCGTTTACAGTTACGTGACCGTGTGCTACCAACTGACGCGCTCCAGCGCGGGAGTTAGCAAACCCAAGGCGGTAAACGAGGTTGTCAAGGCGGCACTCAAGCAAGAACATGAAGTTTTCGCCGGCAATACCTTGCATTTTTTGAGCTTTAGAGAACAGTGTGCGGAATTGCTTCTCGCCCAAACCGTACATGTGGCGCAATTTTTGTTTTTCTTGCAATTGCATACCGTAGTTGCTCATTTTTCTGCGTTGGTTAGCTCCGTGCTGACCTGGAGGGAAAGGGCGTTTCAATTCTTTGCCTGTTCCGCTAAGGGAAATGCCGAGGCGACGGCTCAATTTAAATTTAGGACCAGTGTAACGTGCCATGTTTAAAGTAGCTCCTTTTTAGTTAAAGTTCATATTAGGGCTCTGTTTGCGCTCCAATTTGTTGATGCGGGCTTGGCCTCGCATAGAACGATCAGGAAAGTTCAGCCGCTGTCCTGAAAGCAACAAAAAGAATGAGGGTGACACAACCGGTAATGCCCAAATTTAAAGACCCATTAGTAGTCTTCATCAACAATTTATATTACAGTTTAAGAGAACCAAAGTCAAGCGTAGAATAAAAGCAAAAAAACGTCTAAATTTGTCGATAGGTCATTGGGCCTAAAATAATGGGACAATTTTCTGAAATATGGATGCAAAAAAGCTTTAAACAGAGTAAAATAGATTGTATCTTAACTTTAAATCATCTTTATGTAACAAGGTTATCGCAACGAATTTGCAGGTTTGCGATAACGTCTGCAGATTAATGCATCCTGGTGGATGCAAAAACGGTGCAAAGGAGCGCCTGACATGTTAGAACATCTAAGAAGTTTACCTGCCAGCTTGAATTCACGAAGTTCGGGCGATTCCGCATCTTTTGCCGCTCCTCATCCTCATGAAGAGCATGTGTTGTGGATGCAAAAAATGGATATCACACCTTTTGATTTTTCATATTTGGGCAGCTTGCTAGAGCAGGCTTAC
Source organism: Paenibacillus sp. FSL K6-1318 (assembly GCF_037976905.1). Taxonomy (NCBI): domain Bacteria; kingdom Bacillati; phylum Bacillota; class Bacilli; order Caryophanales; family Paenibacillaceae; genus Paenibacillus; species Paenibacillus sp. FSL K6-1318. The sequence continues at coordinate 4,536,482 of NZ_CP150270.1, read as the reverse complement.
AGTGACTGGAACTCCAAATTAGATCCGGGCCTGGACAGGGAATCAACCTTTTACAGCGTATGGAACACGGAAGGCGATTGTATAGGGTACGATCGTGATCGAGATGCTGATTCGGGCGTGGATGCACGCGGGCTTGTATTGGAATGTTTGGATAAAAGACAAGCCCTGTCCCATAGAGGGACTAGCGAACGTGGAGAATATCTCCTGATAACACATCCCTTATTCTCCAGAACGAACAAGGATATGTTTGCCGTATTCACTGCTGTGATCTATGAATCCAATCGATATGAAACGTCTGAAGCTGTGGTTCGATCTGAGGCATTGCATTACCGCACCTGCTTTTACCGAAGATTTGAATACATATTTATGACGGACCTGTTACATGCTCATGAACAAACAGCGCGTGAAGAACACCGGAGGTCCATCCTCTTTCAGATTGTTCAGCGAATGCATGACAAAATGGATGTCGACGCCATATTGGATGAGGTATTTGACAGTATGGACTATCTGTACCCAGCCACGTATATCAAACTGTATATGTCTCAGGATCAGAGCAACTTTAATCCACGGATTAAACCATTGCTTGTTCAGGAACGAGGAGAAGATATATGTGTGCGTTCGTTTATGGAAGGCAAGCTGATCATTGCTCGTTCAGATGATGGAGAGAATCGCATCGTAGAGGTAGGTCTTCCTTTGAAAGGAAAACAAGGCATATACGGTGTGTTCCATATCGAAATGAACGAAGAGATCATGGAAGAATCGGATCTGCAATTGATTACGATGATGGTAGATACCGCAGGCACGGCCTTTGAGAACGCCAAGTTGCACGAACAATCCAATATGTTGATACAGGAACTTCGTCTAATCAATGATCTTACACAGCGTTTGAACAAGAGTCTGCATCTTTCGGAGATTTATCAACTATCCGAGCAAGAGCTAAAGGAAATATTTCAGGCTGAAACGTGCTGCATTTTACAACTCAATGATAATACGAATGACTTCGAAGTCATGTCATCTAACGTGAAAGATGTTTTTCACCAATCATTTTCTGTAGACTACGGTATCGCAGGCTTGCTGTATCGAACAGAGGAACCGCTTATTATATCCAATTATGCGCAATATGATAAAGTGTCCTCCTTTTTCATGGAAGATACCGGATCCATGTCACTGATTGCATCACCGATCAGAGTCAATGGTGAAGTGAAGGGTGCCATTTTGCTTGGACACAGCAGAGAGCAATATTTTTCATACGATAATTATCGGCTCTTGCAGATGTTATCTATTCATATTGGGCTTGCCCTGTCGAATGCCACGCTACATGCCGAGGTTAGGCGTTTGGCTAATCTGGATATGTTGACGGGATTGTACGTAAGGCATTACCTGGATAGCGTCATTCACGAGCGTCAGGCTCATGAGTTCTGTGGCTCTCTCATTGTGGTGGATATCGATCAGTTCAAACAGGTGAATGATACCTTTGGACACCAGACGGGGGATCAAGTACTGAAACAAGTGAGTGAAATAGTCACCAGCTCTGTTCGTCCGGTAGACATTTGCGCCAGATGGGGTGGAGAAGAACTGGCCATCTATATGCCGCAGGTAAGTGTGCATCAGGCGTTAGAATACGCCGAAGTGATCCGAAGGAGAGTCGCGGAAGAGACCAGACCTCTTGTTACGGTATCCAGCGGCATCGCCGAGTGGAATTGGATGGATGAGAAGGTTAGTGTGGAGTCCTTGTTTTATCGGGCTGACATGGCATTGTACAGCGCCAAGAATGGCGGTCGGAACAGAATCGTTGTAGAAGAACAGGAAGTATCACGTTAAGAGAGAACCATTCCAATTGCGGAGTCGTTCTCTCTTTTTTTATGTATTGGAGATCAAGTTGTTTTATAGAAGGAAGTATAAGCAAATACGGGCAGGGCAATCTATGGAGAAAGTTGACGGAAGGGTGAAGATGGACATGGACATGCTTAACCGCCGGTCGGTATGTACATTATGGTTACTCGTGAGCATCGTGATTATTGGTGTTCCGGGTTGTGGATTGATTCAGCGAGATCGAACACCTGAAGAAGTTTTTTCCCTGGCCTTATCCGGGATAGCGGGAAAAGAAACGTTAAGTTTTGAAGGAGAAGCAGGACTGCGACGGGAGAACAGCGGGCTGTTCGAGAATCAGTTCAAATTTGAAGGCAAGCTGGAGAATCATGATCGTCTGACCCTTCAGACCCGATTACCTGGAGAGGTAACTGCTGTGGGTACAGGTATTCATACGACCGCCGTAAACAATAACGGACAGCCCAGTGGGTTTAGCGCTTCTTTCGAGCGAAAACAAGGGCAATGGATGGCTTTGTCGGCGCAGCATGAGCCGCTGCGTGGCTCTCTTTCCCGGTTTAATCCAATTGCCCAATTGGAGAAGATCGACGGGATGCACAAAACCATTCAATCGGAGTATGGGTCCGGGCGTCGAACCAGAACGTTACGGATTGAACTTGCACCACAAGACGCCAAAACATGGGCTGTAACCCAGCTAAACGACGAGATGAACGCTATTCGAGCAGAATATATGCACAAGGCAGCTACGGTGAAAGGAGCGCGTAAGGAGAAGCTTCAGAAGGACCTGGAAAAAGTATGGGCACAGGGTGAAACAACGATGCAGCAGATGATGGAAAAAGCCAACGTGCAGACGGTATATCATCTCACCGTAGATCGGAAGAGCAGTTTGCCGCTTCGCTTATCCTCTGAAAGTCAGGTGAGTTACACGGACAACAACCGTAAGAGCAACAAAGAAGCTCTTGTCACCGATGTAAACTTCAAGTCATATCAATAAATGAAGTATGGGACTGCCTGCTGACGGGATGACTGTTCGCGTGCTACAATAGTATCGTAATTTACCGTTGTTCAATTCAAGCAAGGCAGATGACAGGAGGATTTTACCAAGATGAAGGACCCAAGAATTCAAAAGCTTGCAGCAAGCCTGGTGGGCTATTCTGTAGATGTACAACCTGGTGAAAATGTATTGGTTGAGATGATTGGATCGGAACGTGATCTGATTAACGCCATTATTGAAGAGGTAGGCAAAAAAGGTGGTAACGTCTTTGTACAGTTGACCGATAAGACCGTACAGCGTGCGATGTTGAAAAATGCGACAGAAGAAATGATGAAAACGTGGGCAGAGATTGATCTGAACCGTATGAAGCAGATGGATTGTTATATCGGTATTCGCGCGGGAGAAAATGTGAATGATCTGTCCGATGTGCCGGAAGAAAAAATGAAAATGTACAATTCGTTGTACTCCCACCCGGTACATAGTGAACAACGTGTCAAACATACGAAATGGGTTGTACTTCGTTACCCTAACGCAAGTATGGCGCAACTCGCGAATACGAGCACAGAAGCGTTTGAAGATTTCTACTTCGACGTATGTAACCTGGATTATGCCAAAATGGACAAAGCACAGGATTCACTGGCTAACCTGATGAAACGTACGGACAAAGTTCGCATCACGGGACCAGGAACAGAGCTGAGCTTCTCCATTAAAGATATCGGTGCAGAGAAATGTTCTGGCCAAAAAAATATTCCGGATGGCGAAGTGTACAGTGCCCCTGTACGTGATTCCGTGAACGGAACGATTAGTTATAACTCGCCAACCCTGTACAATGGAGTGACTTTTGAAAATATCAAATTCACGTTCAAGGATGGCAAAATTGTTGAAGCGACAAGCAACGACACAGAGCGTTTGAATGAAATTTTGAATTCGGATGAGGGTGCTCGTCATATCGGTGAATTCGCGATTGGATTTAACCCGCATATTCTGCATCCGATGAAAGATATCCTGTTCGATGAAAAAATCGCAGGTAGCTTGCACTTTACGCCAGGTCAGGCGTATGAAGAAACGGACAATGGCAACCGCTCATCCATTCACTGGGATCTGGTGTTGATCCAGCGTCCGGATTACGGCGGCGGGGAGATTTATTTTGACGATGTACTGATTCGTAAAGACGGTATCTTTGTTATTCCTGAGCTGGAATGCCTCAATCCGGACCGTTTGAAATAGGAACAGGATTTTGCTGTTGCTAGGAAAGCGGATTCACGGTATCATGTAGTGGTAATTAATAGATGATACCAAAGTAAAAAGACGGAGGGATTCCTATGTCGAGTAATAACGCGGCTGTAGTGGAAATTGCTCAAACAGCAGGCAAGTTTACTTCTTCAATCGTGCTTCATTCGGAGAACAAGTATATCGATGTGAAAAGCATTCTCGGGTTGTTTACAACGCTGATCAGCACGCACAGCTATGAACTGCATGTTCATGGACCAGATGCAGTTGAAGCGAAAGCAGCCATGTCAGAAGTATTTGCCAAACATGGACTGAATGTAAGCATCGCATCTGAGTAATAGCTCTCAAGAAGCGCCTCTGCCTTTTTTGGCAGGGGTGCTTTTTGGCATTGCATGACCTGAATCCTCATCTGGACATCTCTGGAACAGGGGGAATAAGCTGCAAGAGAAGGCTTCACTTTGTGGGCTTATTTTGGTCAGGTTCTTGTATTAGCTCTCCATTTCGTCTAATATTAGAGGTAGAACGTCTTTACGCGATTTTTGGGACATAGGGGGGAAAAATGCATGACTTCATCTGATCTGCAGGACCAGCTGAATTTGAAAGCGATCAGTCTTCTTCAAGAAGATGCAGATAAAATACAGAAGCTTATTGAAGTACAGATGGAGAATCTGGCTACCCGCTACTGCCCTCTCTATGAGGAAGTATTGGATACACAGATGTATGGGTTCTCCAAGGAAGTTGACTTTGCTGTTCGTGCAGGGCTCCTTCCAGAAGGTGCAGGTAAGCAGCTGGTTAGCGCGCTTGAGCGGAATTTGGCCATTTTATATGAAGCCTTGAACAAAAAGAATGAGCAATAGCCTGCAAATGCGCGGGTCAGAATAGAAGGCATGCAGGCGTTTATGCATGCTTTTTTTGTGCGTCTGAATCGATTATGACATAAGTCACTCCGAAGGCGTGTATAAGCGAAGAGACAACTCGATATGGATATTCGAGCTGTCTCTTATGGCTTGTTTATTTTAATGCTAGTTTGCTGAGGGAAGGGTTATACCAAGAAGAAAGATACGCCCAGAATGATATATACGACGAGCAGAAGTAGACCCTCATACCAGTTCGTAGAACCATCTTGGGTGATCGACTTCGCAATAAATACGGATACGCCGATGGCGACCAGTTCAATCGTTGTAAACACGATATCCATGGTTCTACCTGTGAAGTAGCTTACAAAAATCAGCACAGGGGCAACGAAGAGTGCAATCTGCAAGCTGCTGCCGACAGCAATCTCGACGGCTGCTCCGATTTTGTTTTTCATGGCAAGCATGATGGCTGCACTGTGTTCCGCCGCATTACCGATGATGGCGACAAGGAATGCACCAACAAACAGCTCGCTAAGTCCAAATTCCGAAGTGAATACTTCGAGCGTGCCGACAAGCCATTCACTGACGAAGGCAACCATGACCGTTGCGAGCACCAGATAGAGAATTGATTTTTTCTTGGACCATGCCGGAGCATGCTCATGTGGTAGCTCTTCATCACTATCCTCAGTGACGTCCGCAAGATAGTTCTTGTGCGTCACCATGGAGAATAGTAACCAGGCAATATACGCGAGAATGAGCAACCCGGCCACGATGAGACTAAGTGTATTTGTGTCTTTCTGTGTAATGGAATGTGTATTGAGAAAGACTGCGGGAATAAACAGGGCAATGATGGCAACAATCATCAGGGAACCATTCAGACCTGCGAGTGATACATTATAATTCTGGATTTTGAACTTGAGTCCTCCGGCAAAAATACTTAACCCGAGCACTAACAGCAGATTTCCGATGATGGAGCCTGTCAGACTTGCTTTGACCATGTCAAACAGTCCCTCTTTGACGAGGAAAATGGCGATAATCAATTCGGCGGCATTGCCGAAGGTCGCATTCAAGAATCCACCCAGCCGCTGTCCGGCATAGTGGGCAACATTTTCGGTGGCTTTGCCTAAAAAACCGGCCACAAAAATAACCGAAATGGCTGATATCACGAACTGTAGAATCGAATCCCATTTCAAGTAGTGGGCGATGGCACTGAGTGCAAAGAACGCAATCAGCAAAATGGATGAAATCCGGTTTCTCACAACAAACACCTCGGTTATAAATAATTTTGTTTTGAATTGCATTGTAAGAGCTTATGAGATTATTTTCATATTTCAATATAACCAAATGGTGGTAGGTTGTAAACGCATCTTTTTGAGTTTAATTTGCTTTTTGGGGTGGAAAGGATTTAAAATACGAGTAACGAAGTGAAGGAGGATGTGGCATGGCAGAACAACTTCAACTGGAGAGCGGAAACATCCGGATTGCCGATGACGTGGTTGCGAAAATTGCCGGAATGGCTGCAATGGAAACGCCCGGAATTGCCGCAATGTCTGGAGGTTTATCAGAGGGCTGGGCGAAGCGACTCAGCGGTAAAAACGTACAGAAAGGCGTGAGCGTTGAGGTCGGCCAGCTGGAAGCAGCCATTGACCTGCGCATCATCGTCCTGTACGAAACCCCGATTCATGAAGTTTCCCGTATGCTTCAGCAAAATGTAAGAGAAGCGGTAGAGACCATGACCGGATTACGCGTGGTTGAAGTCAATGTAAAGGTAGAAGGCGTATCTTTCAAAGGCGACGATCTGTAAAATTTCGCAATCCGCGATGGAGGACAGAGACATCTTGACCTTGTCTCCATCTTGATAGACAGAGTGTACCAGGTACACACAAAAAGGCTGCGCATCCGATGGGGTGCACAGCCTTTTTTGTGTTAGCTTTTCTTTTGAATTGAGACGTGCTCCGTGCCTTTACGACCAGTCCCGTTTACCGAATCCGACGGATGGACTCCCGTGAACGAAGAGCAGGAGAAGTGCGAGTCTGTGTCTGAACAGTCACGGACTTGGTTTTCTCTTCCTTGATCACGTCCAGGTTGTTGGTACGCGAGATACTCAGCAAAATGCCCATGGCGACCATCATCACAAAGAGTGAGGTACCCCCATAACTGATAAACGGAAGTGTGACCCCCGTGACCGGAATGGTCTGAGTTACACCGCCGATGTTAATAAATGCCTGTATCGCGATCAGTCCCATGATGCCTATGCCGACCAGTGTTCCGAATGGATCAGGGCAGCGTAGAGATACAATAATTCCTCGCCAGATGAAGTACAGATAAACCAGAAGGAATAAGGTACTTCCGATGAATCCAAGTTCTTCCCCGATTACGGAGAAAATAAAGTCATTATATGCATTTGGCAAATAGTGCAGCTTCATCGTACCTTGTCCAATCCCGGAACCCGTCATGCCGCCATCACCAATGGCAACAAGAGAACGGTAGAGGTTAAGACTTCCGCCATTGATATCGGATAATGGATCAAGAAAAGCTTGAATACGTCCGATCTTGTAGTTTTGCTCCGCAGTGACTGCTGTTGTAGCAGTCGTCGTGTCGGAAGGAGACATGGAAGAGAACAAGGAATTCGCTCCGAACGCCAGTGCTCCACCGAGTACAACCAAGAGAATCGAACCCAGGATATGTTTCATACTGGCGCCACCGGCATAGATCAAGAGACCACAGGTGGACACCAAGATGAAGGTGGTACCAAAGTCTGGTTGCAGCATGATCAGTCCTGCGATGAATCCAACGATGAACAAGACGGGGAAATACCCTGTCTTGAAAACCCTGAATTTCTCACCTTTTTTGGTGATAAGAGCAGAAAGATATAGAATGATAGCAATTTTTGCGAACTCTGCAGGCTGAAGACTGAAACCAAAAATGTGAATCCAGCTTCGTGCGCCGTTCAATACTGCACCTGAGATCAAAACAATCACCAGCATGACCGTAGTGATTAGGAAAAAGGGTGCATAGAGTTTTTTATACTTGTTGAAGCGGATATTCATGGCAAAGAACATGCCAAATAGACCGATAATCGCCCACATAAGTTGTTTTTTCGTGAAGTAAAGGGCATCATTGTTAAATCTATCGCTTGCGATTGCAATGCTGGAACTGGAGCTGAATACCATCACCAGTCCAAAGCCCACCAACAATAAAGTGAGGATTAGCAGTTGAAAATCCGGCGTGCCTCTCTTCGTTTTCGTTTGGGCCGTTTGTTGTTTCATCGTTTGGCCCAGCCTATGCTTCCAGCAGTTCTTTGAGCTGCTGTAATTTTTGGGCTGCCAGCTTCACGACTGGTTGCGGAACGGAAGAGTCATAATCCAGGCCGTGAGGGAAAGTGGCTTTGCCAAGGTATACTGCTTCAACAGCAAGAACGGTATCCGGTTTTTCCAATTTGCCTTCCACAGCGCGGGTATTAATGCGTACAAAGTATTCTGAGTTGGTTTGTTCATCTTCAATTTTGTAGTCGTATGTAGCACGGTAATATTCCCATTGCCACCGGACAAATCCGACTTTCTCGGCGCTCTCATCCAGGTATGCCAAGTCGCTCTTCAAGCCATCCAAGCCTGTATTCTCAAAAATCATAAGCGTCTGATCCTCCTCATAAGCTTCCGAGTGTAATTTCTCGTGCATTTCTCTAGTTCATGATAGTATGTTTCCCCTTCCCGTGCAAGCTTTCCAGGGGTGTTTCGTATCGGTTTTCTTCCAATTCTGCTACAATATACAGCAATAGGTTTGAGAAGGAAGGTTCGGGCTTGATCAAAGTCCCGTTCAAGATTGAAAGGGTGGAGAGACATGACTAATAATATATGGTGGGAAGATCTGCAGATCCACATGGTGGAATGGCGGCGTCACCTTCATCGCAATCCTGAGGTTTCCTTTCATGAGGAGAAGACATCCTCTTTTGTAGCGGATATGTTGGAGAGCTTTGGCGTTGAAGTGAAGCGTCATGTAGGCGGTCACGGGGTCATCGGTACGATTCGTGGGGACAAGCCAGGGCCTGTCGTCATGCTACGGGCCGATATGGACGCATTGCCAATTCAGGATGAGAAGAATATCGAATACGCGTCACAACAAGCAGGAGCGATGCATGCATGCGGCCACGATGGTCATATCTCGATCTTGCTCGGTACGGCATTGTATTTCAGCCGTCACAAGCAGGAGGTTCGAGGTGAGATTCGCTTTTTGTTTCAGCCAGCAGAAGAACTGCTTCCGGGCGGTGCAGTCCAAGTCATTGCCGATGGTGCGCTTGAAGGCGTGGATGTCATATACGGTATTCATCTGTGGACCCCGCTGCCTGTAGGTGTTGTTGCCAGTAAAGCAGGACCGATGATGGCAGCCGCGGACGACTTTTACATTGAGATCAAAGGAAAAGGTGGACATGGCGGCATGCCGCAATCCACGATAGATAGTCTTATCGCGGGTTCTGCGCTTGTGATGCAGCTTCAGACGGTTGTTAGTCGTTCTGTTGATCCATTGCAACCAGCAGTGCTGACCATTGGTACAATGCAGGCTGGCTCCGCTCAAAACGTGATTGCAGAGCAGTGCAAAATGAGCGGTACGGTTAGAACATTCGACGAAGAGACGCGTAGTGGGATGAAAGATCGGGTGCTCACCATGGTGGCCCAGACAGGGGCTGCGTACGGGGCCGAGACTCAAGTGAAATATATTATGGGATATCCGCCTGTAGTGAATGATGAACTGGAGACAGCGCGTTTCTTCAGGGAAGCTACAGAAGTATTTGGGGCAGAACGAGTGCAAACGTCGCCGATGCTTATGCCAGCGGAAGATTTTGCGTATTATCTGCAGAAGGTTCCAGGGTGCTTTATGTTTGTTGGAGCGGGTAATCCGGATAAAAATGCGATCTATCCGCATCATCATCCGATGTTTGATTTTGATGAAGATGCGATGCAGACGGCCGTAAAATTATTTATCGCCATGGCTAAGGGTTATACAGCCGAATGACTTTAGATGCAGTTGGGCATCCTGTTCATACCGAGGTATGGGCAGGATGTTTTTTTGTTTATTTTTAAAGTGGTTCATTTTCGGAAGCTGCCGGAACTGGACTTTTTTGTGATAGGAGGAAGTTTCGAATGGAAGGAACAGAACATACAGAAAGAACGGATGCTTGTATCGTTCAGCGGGATTTTACGGTTTTGCTGGAAGTCGGACACCCCGGATTCGACAGAGCGAGAGAGCAGCTTGGGAAGTATTCAGAACTGGTCAAGACACCGGCGGCGTTTCATACCTATCGAATCACTCCATTGTCGCTCTGGAATGCTGCTGCACTGGGATGGAATGCAGATCAGGTCATCGCAAGTCTGGAGCTGGTATCCCGCTGGAACGTGCCAGCTGCACTCATACAGGATGTTCAGAGGATTATGGATCAGTACGGGAAATTAAAGCTGCATTCCCAAGCAGATCATGCCATAATGCGCCTTTACAGTGAGGATGAGCGGTTGCTGGATGAGTTAAGCGGATTGAAAACAATAGCTGCCTTTCGTATGGAACGAACAGACGCTCATGAGCTTCTGCTTTCAGGAGAACAGCGAGGTTTATTGAAAAGGGAATTAACACGACTGGGTTACCCGGTTCTTGATTATGTGGGATATCGGGAGGGAACCAAACTTTCATTTGGATGGCGGTCCAATGATCCAGGGGACCACGCAGAGCGATTTGCGTTGCGTTCATACCAGAGAGAAGCTGTGGATGCATTCGAAGGTAGTGAGGGTATGGGAGGAAGCGGATTGCTCGTGCTGCCTTGCGGGGCAGGCAAAACGGTCATTGGCATGGCCGTTCTGGAGCGGCTTCAATGTGAATGCCTGATTTTGACGTCCAATACGACGTCTGTGCGACAGTGGATTCAGGAAATTCAAGACAAAACAACGATTACCAACGAACAGATTGGTGAGTATTCCGGTCAGAAAAAACAGGTGAAACCTGTGACTGTAGCTACATATCAGATTCTTACACACCGGAAATCCAAGGATGCTGATTTTACCCATATCAAACTGCTCAGTGAGCGGCAATGGGGTCTGATCATATATGACGAAGTACATTTGTTGCCAGCCCCGGTGTTTCGTGCAACTGCGGATATTCAAGCTACTCGAAGACTGGGATTAACGGCTACTTTGGTTCGAGAGGATGGCTGTGAACAGGATGTGTTCTCGCTGATTGGCCCGAAGCTCTATGATATGCCGTGGAAACAGCTGGAGCAGCAAGGATGGATTGCCGATGTACAATGTCAGGAAATCCGTATCCCGTTCTCCCCAGAACTAAGATCGAATTATCTGCAAGCCGAGATTAAGCATCAGTTTCGATTGGCTGCCGAGAATCCGGCAAAGGTACATGTGGTCAAGCGTTTGCTGGAGCGTCATCGGGATCTGCCTGCACTTGTAATTGGACAATATCTGGATCAACTTGAGTTGATTGCCCGGGAAATTGAAGCACCTCTGATTTCGGGGACAATGTCCCAGCAAGAGCGAATGAAGTGGTTTGCCGCTTTTCGACGTGGGGAGATTAAAACGATTGTTGTATCCAAGGTTGCCAATTTTGCCGTGGATCTGCCCGATGCTGCGGTTGCGCTTGAGATATCTGGGAGTTTCGGTTCAAGGCAGGAAGAAGCACAACGGTTAGGACGAATTCTCAGACCAAAAGCTGGGGAAAACAAAGCTTACTTCTATGCACTTGTATCAGAGGACAGCAAGGAACAAGAGTTTGCTTTAAACCGTCAGATGTTCTTGGTAGAGCAGGGATATGAATATGCCATCGTTCATGAAAACGAATAGTTTATTTATACTCGCAAAAAGAGGAGGTATTAAGGGATGTCTTCATTTGAACCAGTAAATGAGCCTGTAGTCATGGATATTGATTCATGGTCAAAGCTTACTTTGGTAGAACAAAAAGTACTTGGTGCAATTTTTCACAAACATGCTGCGCAGCCTTTTTCCTCCCTCCTGCCGCGAGAACAGTGGGCCATCGAAGGACTAAGTGTCGCAGAAGCCCAATCTACATTCGCCAATCTTAGGCAGCAAAGATGGATCGAATCTGTTCATAAGAGTTGGGGGGAGCGATTATTCTATATTCCTGCTTCGCTGATGGAGACATTGACGATTGCTTATGTGCAAAGAGTGGGCTTAACCGTTGAACAGATGACAATACATGCTCATGTACTACAGGAGGGAAAGCTGGATATTGCTGCAGAGCTTCTTCATCTGATCGCTTGGATCGGAAGAGAAGGACTTCCCTTGACAGGTAAGGGAACTATACATAAGAAAACGATTCAGAAATTAAGCGCGATCACCGTGTTATCTTCGACAGACTTTGATGGTTTGGGCATCCGATATGAACATTCGGACCTGTATCCGATTCACGTTGCAATCCTTCTGGATCTACTGCTCAGTCTGAATCTGGTTCAGAAGGCAGAGGGCCGAATTCGGATCGTAGATCATCGATTACAGCAATGGTTGAAGCTTTCATGGGGACAGATGCATCGGGAGGTATATCAAACTTGCGTAGACAGATACGGGAATACCGAGCCTGCTCTACAGCATTTCCGTCATCAATTGGCCGTTCTTTCTCCAGGGAAGAACGTATGGTGTCGTATAGTGAATTCCACATGTGAACCTCAGATCAGGGGATGGCTTTATGCACTGGCTGGTTGGGGTTATGGCGAAGTTGGAGAAGATCAGTCGGGAGCATTGGCATTCCGTTGGCTGATCGAACCACAGAGCCTGTTGAATCTACGCCAAGAGGCGGTAGGTGAGGCGGAGCCTTGTGGGTTTTACATGCAGCCTGATTTCGACATGTTGGTGCCACCGGAAGCAAGGCCTGATGTAATCTGGATGCTGGAGCAATGCGCAGAACGGGTAACGCGTGATCGGATGTCCATTTATCGCATGACGAGAGAGCAGATCATTTCGGCCATAGATAAAGGACATGCATTACATGAAGTGATGGAGTTTCTGGATCAATATGCTCTGACAGGCGTGCCGGAGAATGTACGTATTGCGTTAGCGGATTGGGGGAAGGAGACGGATGTTGCACCAGTGACTGTAAATCAGTACATGGAGCCAACGAAGGCAAGTACAAGCTCCGCAGAGGATCAGAAGTTATTCGAAAAAGATGTTTTGAGCAGTGAACATTCTTCTTTTTACACACCTTGTAATCAAGGTCTGGTTGATGTACCTGTATTGCTGCATGGGATGGAACGTGATCATGCTGTAACCGAGAAGAAGGTCTCTCTGTTGGGGTTGGAGGAGATACCGGAGACCTGGTACAGGGAATGGCGACGATATCATAGTTCAACAGCACGACAGATTGCTGCCAAAGCCATTGAGTGGCAGACCAAGCTTGGGATTCAACAGGATCATGGAACCCAATACCTCATTCCACATCAGCTAGAGGGGCATGAAGAATGGACATTAAGCGGTTGGTGTATGCTGGATTCAAGTGAACATACATCTGAGACAGAATGGCGTACATTCTCCCCGTCACAATGGGATACAATGCGTCTTATCCTGCCGGATGATGTCATAACCTGACTATTTCAAGTGAATATCAGGTTGAAAGGCGAATTTTCGAGTTCCCCTTATTTCTAATTGCAGGAAAAACTCTTCTTAACTATTCATGGATATGCTATGATGAGGTAGTCTACGTTAAGTAGAACTTTATATATAGATAGGATGAATATTTCATGAGCGTAGCGGAAATGAACACGGTCGATATGGCCCAAGTGTTAACGGGCGCATATGAACTGGGCGACATGATTAACCAATCTGCCGAAGTATCGGATTATTTATATTGGAAGCAGCAAGTCGAGTCTACCCCTGAGATTCAGATGGGGATTCGGAAGCTGAATGCCAAGAAGGAATTATTTGAAGAAACACAGCGTTTTGGTCATTTTCACCCGGATTATCATGCAGCGAAAGACCAGGTGAAGGCTCTCGAACAGGAGTTGGAAAATTTTGAAGCGGTAGCCCGCTTCAAACAGGCAGAGAAGTCCCTGGATGATATGTTATTCCAGATGTCAGAGACCATTGCATTCGCAGTGTCAACAACCATTAAGGTACCGAGCAACGATCCGAATCCGAAGGGCGGCTGCGGTAGTGGCGGCAAGTGTGGTTGCAGTTAAGTAATCATTATAGAAGGGCGGGGAACGATGATGTTTGCGGAAAGGACAGGATTCATTATATGGGTCAGTGATTTGAAGGCTGCCCGTAATCTCGAAAAATATGGCACCGTGCATTATATCTCCCGCCGTATGCATTATGTGGTCATGTATGTTAATGCAGAACGGGCAGAAGATACGATGAAAAATGTGAAGCGACTTTCCTATGTGCGCAAGATCGAACGCTCGTATCGAAACGAGATCAAAACCGAGTATGCCAGCAAAACCATGGACAAAACAAGCTTTTACGGAATATAGACGAGAAACTGGAGGGGCCCTTTGGGGTCGCTCTTTTCTTGAATTATGCACAAACGGACTTTTGTGAAAAAAAGTTAAACTTACGCCTTGAGGTTGCGGGACTAATGTTGTAATATATTTGGTAATAAATAGATAGAAAGTCCTATCTGGTGGAGAGTGATTCCCATGCGTGATAAGGTGATGCAACGTTGGAGCACCTACGAGCCGTTTTTCGTGGCTCTTGGAGACAAGAAAGTGGCCGACATCGTCATTACCCATCATGCCAAGATGCGGTATGCAGACCGTATTGAGCCTGCACGTAGTGATGATGACCATATTGCAGCGTGGTTATGGGAGTGTCTGAAGCAGGACCGTATAACACCATACTACCGTAATGAACAGGACGTCTACCTGATTGATGAGGATCTGGTCGTGGTCGCCGAATTTTCCGAGCTTGAAGGAGAATATGATATTGCGGGCAACCCGCTGCACAAAATGATTGTAGTTACGTTTCTGGGACGTATGTCGGAGACCATTGAGTTGAGGGACCTGAAGTCATATTACTCATGGTTAAGACATTCAAGAAGAATGACGTTGGTCAAAAATAGCCGCAAGCACAAGTAAGCCTGAGTAGATTCAATACGTTGAAATCATAGATTCAAGTATCATCGCATGCAGACAAGCTGCATGCTTTTTTTGTTGCCAAGCAGGAAATCGGCTACAATGTAGAGAGTGTAATCGAAGAGGGGCGAAGATATGAATTTTCACCAATTGCATATTTTTTATACGGTAGCAGAGAAAGGCAGCTTCTCGGCTGCTGCACAAGCATTACATATGACTCAACCGGCAGTAACGATGCAGATTCAATCACTGGAGGACTATTTTGGAACCAAGTTATTGCATCGTTCCACCAAAAAAATAGAACTATCCGAGGCTGGCCGGACTTTATTGCCTCACGCAAAACGGAGCGTAGAACTGGTCAGACAGACGGATGAAGCGATGTCGGCGTTTACCCAGATGTTACAAGGCCGACTCCAGCTTGGAGCAAGTTTAACGATCGGGGAATATGTGCTCCCACGCATGCTCGGCCCGTTTGCGCTTCAGTATCCCGATATTTCCATTGTCATGAAGGTGATGAACACAACGCAAATTATGGATGATATATTGAAACACCAGCTTAATTTTGGTCTGATTGAAGCGCCAGTACACCATCCGGACATGATCGTAGAGCCTGTCATGCAGGACGAGCTGAAACTGATTGTACCTGCCGGGCATGATCTGGCTAAGCGTAGCAAAGTGAATCTTGAAGATGTAATGAACTATCCCTTTGTGCTGCGTGAGAAGGGTTCTGGTACCCGTCAGGTGATGGAAGACCAACTGCAAAAGAAAAATATTGATCCACAGGATATGAATGTGGTGATGGAACTTGGAAGTACTGGAGCCGTAAAATCGGCTGTAGAGGCAGGGGTGGGTATTACGATGTTATCTCCTTCTTCCGTGCAGCATGAGCTGGCTCTGGGACTCGTTCATATTGTGGATATCCGTGGACTCGAATTCAAACGGCAGTTCTATGCCATCCATCTAAAATCGTCCTTGTTGCCCCTTTCAGCTGTCGCTTTCCTGAACTATCTACGTCAACAGGAGCAATCTGAGCAAGAACACAAGACGGGGAAGGCATAATAGGCGGAAACTCAATGCCAGATAAGATTTAATCCAAATCACTTTACACAAAGGAGCTGTTGTACATGGATCAACGCCAAGGACGCTGTGATCTTCATACCCATAGTCAGGCCTCCGATGGAATGCAGCCACCTGCTGATAATGTGAAGCTTGCCAAGCAAAAAGGACTATCTGCGGTTGCTCTGACGGACCATGATACAGTAGCTGGTGTAGCGGAAGCACAGCAAGCGGGGAAAGAGTACGATATTGAAGTTATTGCTGGAGTGGAGATCAGCACCCGGGCTGGCGGCAAAGATATTCATGTTTTGGGCTATTACGTGAATACGGAGGATGAGCAGTTCCTGCAACGGTTGCGCGGATTACGAGAAGCACGAGATGAGCGAAATCATCTGATTATTGACAAGCTACAGGAACTCGGGCTTGATATAAGCTGGCAGGAGGTACTCGATGAGCTGGGACGGCCGTTAGAGCCGGATGAGAGTATCGGCAGACCTCATATGGCTGATGTGTTGGTGAAGAAGGGATACGCTGTCGACATGCGGGATGCATTCGATCGATATCTTGCTGAAGGCAAGCCTGGCTTCGTATCTGTACCCCGAGTTGCACCCGAGGATGCGTGTGAGTGGATCAGAGCCGCAGGTGGAGCCGCTGTGATTGCCCATCCGGGTCTCTATAATGATGATGAATTGGTACGTCGCATCATTGATGATGCCCGTCCGGATGGTATTGAAGTATTTCATTCGGACCATGGCCCGGAAGAGGAACGCAGGTATGCTGAGATGGCCAGGGAGTATGATCTTATTGAGACTGGTGGATCGGATTATCATGGCGAACGGCAAGGAGTTGTGTTCCACGGCGATCTCGGTAGCAAGACCGTAACGGTTGATGTGTTGGAAAGGCTGAAGGCAGCTGCTTCACAGCAAAATGGAGAGTAAGCGAGACGTTGCAACGCTCTATCTGACTATGAGGGTGTTTTTGCTTATTGAGTACATTTTAGGATCAAAGGAGTATAGGACATGAAAACATGGTAGGCTCAACCTTCCTGTTTTCATGTCCCTTTTTTGTGCTAAAAAGAGTCTATGTAATGGAATAGTTTACCCAAGCGCCACGTGTAGCCCCGAGACGTTCGAATAATTGCTGTGCTCGCTCATTAGTTACTGCTGTGATCCAAGACATATATGCACATCCATGATCCCGCGTATATTGCTGACAGTGTGCAAATAACTTGGCTTCCGCTTCGCCCTCTCTGAATGTCTCCGTAACAAATAGGTCATTCATGATGGCGACACGCTCTGCTTTCATCGTGCTGTAGGTAAAGAACAGGGTGGAAAATCCGATAAGTTTCCCGTCCTCTTCTGCCACAAATTGAGCACCGATCTGCTGATTAAGCAGGTTGTTGATCAAAAGCTGGATGGATTGATCACCAGGCCAGGGATTATTGTAGAACCCCACCACATAGTCATGCATTAATGACATCAGGGGTTTCAGATCATCAGGTTGAGTTTCTCTAATATGTATGGTCATGATACACTTCCTTAACTGTAATTTTATTCGTGAATATTGAATTATTATACATATAAATGAATTAATATTCAATGAGGAAGCTAAATAAGCCGAGCTTCAACTATCATTCAAACAAGTAATGCAATAACAAAAACCCCCTGAACCGTTAATGGTCAGGGGATTCTGTCTTTGTTACTGTTACATCTATATAGGTTGAACTAATCATTTACACGATAACAGCGATTGGAAGGTTGTTCTGTCATCGTAGTGTCAGTGTAAATAATCTTTAGTTCAACTTATGTAGCCTTATCCATTTTTAATGGTGGATGGCAGACTCTTGATTAATTCATCATTTGGTGTGACAAACAAGGTCTTCTGATGATCATAGATGACAAAACCTGGCTTCGCACCACTTGGTTTGCGTACATGACGGATAAACGTGTAATCCACAGGTACACTGCTGGACTCCTTCGCTTGACTGAAGTAGGCAGCAAGTTGTGCTGCTTCTTCCAATGTTGCCTCACCAAAGTCTGTACTGCGAATGACGACATGTGAACCTGGAATGTCTTTGGTATGCAGCCAAGTGTCGTTGGAAGAAGCGAGACGGTTGGTCACATACTCATTTTGCAGGTTGTTTTTGCCCACAAGAATATCAATTCCCTCCGAGGAGGTGAACTGGTGTACGGTCGGACGATCGTTTTTCTTCTTCTTTTTACCTTTTTTGTTACGGTCACGAAGGTATCCCTGCTGCACAAGCTCATCCCGAATTTCCTCAATGTCGTTCATGGATGCAATGGACAGCTGCTGCAACAGGTTATCGAGATAGTCAATCTCGTCTTTGGTTTTGCCAAGCTGTTCATGGATGACAGCCAGACTGTTCTTGTATTTGTTATACCGCTTGAAATAACGTTGTGCGTTGTCAGACGGTGTGAGCAGTGGATCAAGCTGAATGGTAATGTTGGCTTGGTCTTCATCGTAGAAGTTCACAAGCTCAACACTCTTGTCCCCTTTGTGGACCTGATGCAGGGAGGCAAACAGCAACTCACCCCATAGTCTGAATTTGTCTGCATCGTCCGCTTCCAGTAGATCCTTGTTCAGGTTGTCCAGCTTTTTGATGTTTTTGCTTCGCTCATTCTGCAGAAAACGGAGCAGATCACTTACTCTTTGTTTTACCGTGTCCCGTTCAGCCTTGTCTCCGTAATAATCCTCCATGCACTTGCTCATCGTGTCATAGGTTTTCTCCAAGTCCTGAATGCTCTCAAGATGAACGGCCGAGAAAATCATTTTGCCTTTGGCGTTCATTCCGGTTACAGGCGTGTAGATATGATCTCTGACAGGTCCCATCACGGCTTCAAAAGCGTTCCAAAGTGTCCCAGCCTCGATCCGGCTCTCACCCTCCACCACAGTTGGATTGCTAACCGTGCCTTCAGCAGCAGTTCCACGGGTAGCAATCTCTCCCGCAATTAACGGGCTAAGACCGCTAAAGGAGTTCACAAGCCAGCGTGATGCATCTTCTTCAGCGGCATGATAGCTGTCCTCGAATGCTGCACGGCTCACTTCGAGCGGATTACTCTTATGTTGTTCAGGTGGGGCGGTATACGAGAATCCGGGCATGATTACACGGTAGCTGCTGATGGACGGAGTCACATGATGAATGCCATCCAGAATTGTTCCAGTGACGGGATCAAGCAAAATAATATTACTGTGACGCCCCATCAATTCAATGATGATCCGTTTAACCGAAACATCCCCCAGTTCGTCGCGCTGGCGCACATTGATGTGGATAATACGTTCCATGCCAATCTGACGGATCTCCTCAATGATTGCACCTTCACAGTGCTTGCGGAGCAGCATGCAGAACATGGGTGCTTCAGTAGGGTTAAGAAATGTCTTTTCCGTATAATGCACACGAGGATATGTCGGGCTTGCCGAAACAAGCAATTTACTATTTCCGCGCTGAGCACGCAGGGTGAGAACTACGTCATGGCCATTCGGCTGATGGATCTTGCTGATACGTCCACCAATGCAGCCTTGCAATTCATGAACAATGGCCCGTGTTACGATGCCGTCCAATGCCATTTTTCCACTTCCTCTCTCTATCGAGCATCTGCATTTTATCATCATGCCAAATGCTTCATCTATATAACTGAAATGAGCAACCAGGTTATGTAAAAAAAACAGGATTGGCTGCAGATTCTTCGTTGCTTGCCTGTTGAACGCTGGAATCGGTACTGCGCAGAACATCGCAGACTTTTATTTTAGCTTATTCTGTCCATCAGGGAAAGGATTCACCTTGCGGGTGCTAATCACAGACCTGTCCGAATACATATAGAGCAGGTAGTTTGTCCGGCATAGTGTACAGCCTGTCGACCAGCGCGCCGGTGAAGCATGTGAGCTTATTTTGCAGATGAAATACAGACTGGGAGGGAACCTTGAAGCATGGAACATACCAAGTGGCATCAACTTAGTGATGAAGAGCTTCGTAACACTCTTGGCGTCAGCCCGCAGGAAGGATTGACGGATGAAGCTGTAGCAGAGAAGAGGAAAGTGGTCGGTTCGAATGAGCTGAGCGAGGGGAAACGCATTTCTCCCATTACATTGCTCTTGAATCAGTTCAAGGATTTTATGGTGTTGGTATTGATGGGAGCAACGTTGGTATCCGGATTGCTGGGTGAATATCTGGATGCAGTAACGATTGTGGCTATTATCGTACTGAATGCGATTCTGGGGTTTGTACAGGAATTCCGGGCAGAACGATCTCTTCGTGCATTGAAACAGTTGTCCGCACCTCTCGCCAAAGTGCTTCGATCGGGCCAGGAAGTACATCTTGCCGCCAAACAACTCGTCCCTGGGGATATCGTTATGGTGGAGAGTGGCGACCGCATCCCCGCTGATGTGCGCTGGCTGCAAACGAACAGTCTGGATGTCGAGGAGTCGGCACTAACCGGGGAATCAGTTCCCGTAAGCAAACATTGCCTTCCGATTGCCGACGAGGACGTTCCGTTGGGTGATCAGAAGAATATCGGTTTCATGGGTACCATGGTCACTCGTGGTACGGCCAAAGGTGTGGTCATCCGTACGGGGATGGAGACGGAAATGGGCAAAATTGCCGATCTGATCCAGAATACGGAGGAGCAGGAAACACCGCTACAGCACAGACTGGAACAACTGGGCAAAATTCTGATTTTTGTCGCATTGGGATTAACCGTCATGGTCGTCGTCGCAGGTATATTGCACGGACAACCAGCCGTTGGCATGTTTCTGGCAGGGGTCAGCCTCGCGGTGGCAGCCATACCGGAGGGTCTGCCGGCCATTGTAACCATTGCACTCGCACTTGGTGTGCAGCGAATGATCAAACGTAAAGCCATTGTGCGCAAACTTCCTTCTGTCGAAACCCTTGGCTGTGCATCCGTGATCTGTTCGGATAAGACAGGCACGCTCACCCAGAACAAGATGACGGTAACGGATGTGTGGCTGGAGGGACGCAGCATCAAGGTTACTGGGGATGGTTATGCACCTGAAGGGCAGATGCTGGAGAACGGTCGAACAGTGGAATTGAAGAGTGACCAGTCCCTGCGCAGAATGCTTCAGATCAGCGCACTTTGCAACAATGCCAGTATTGTTGAGAGTGTTGCAAACGAATTAGGAAACAAGAAAAAAGGCAAGGATACCAAAAAGGATGGCAAGAAAAACGCTAAAAAAGATGATTACAAAGAAGAAGCGATCCAGCGAGAGAATGTATTCTGGGAGCTGAAGGGTGATCCGACGGAAGGTGCACTGGTCACACTGGCCTCCAAAATGGGGCTTACGCCTACTGGCCTAAAAGAGTTGTATGCTCGTCAACAGGAATTCCCGTTTGATTCGGAGCGGAAACGCATGTCGGTTCTGGTTCATCATCAGGGAGGGCGAATGATCTACACCAAAGGTGCACCGGATGTGTTGATCGGACACTGCAGCTATATTTTATGGGAAGGCAAGGTCGTACCTTTCACTGGAACACTGCGGCAGAAAGTCATGGCAGCAAATGAGAGCATGGCCGGAGCGGCACTTCGTGTCCTCGGAATGGCCTACCGTGAAGTGCGGCCGGAAGAAAAGGTGGCTGACGAACACGCTGCCGAAAGTCAGCTTGTATTCGTAGGACTTGCAGGTATGATTGATCCACCGCGTCGTGAAGTGCGAGATGCGATTGCCACATGCCGCAAAGCGGGCATTCGTACCGTCATGATCACAGGTGATCATGGAACAACGGCAGAAGCCATTGCGCATCAGTTGGGGATTCTTCCACGTGGAGGTGCCTCGCTAAGTGGTCAACAGCTGGCAGGCATGACGGACGAGCAACTGGATAAACAGGTAGAGGGCATCTATGTTTTCTCAAGGGTATCCCCTGAACATAAGCTTCGCATCGTAAAATCGTTGCAACGCAAAGGGCATGTCGTCGCCATGACGGGGGATGGAGTAAATGATGCTCCCGCGATTAAAGCGGCTGACATCGGGATCGCGATGGGCATTACAGGTACAGATGTCACGAAGGAAGCTTCGGCGCTCATTCTGAGTGATGATAACTTCTCAACTATTGTGGCTGCCATTGAAGAAGGCCGTAATATTTATGAGAACATTCGCAAATTTATCCGGTATTTGCTCGCATCGAACGTAGGCGAGATTCTAACAATGTTCTTTGCGATGATGATGGGCTTGCCACTTCCACTCGTACCTATTCAGATTCTGTGGGTTAACCTGGTGACGGACGGCTTGCCTGCAATGGCGCTCGGGGTAGATCAGCCGGAAAAAGATCTGATGGAACACAAACCACGCGGCGCCAAGGAAAATATTTTTGCCCGCAGACTGGGTTGGAAAATCGTCAGCCGGGGTGTATTGATTGGATTATGTACACTCGGAGCGTTCTGGCTTACCCTTCAGGCTGCACCGGATAACCCCGGTCAACTGATCAAGGCACAGTCTGTGGCTTTTGCAACACTCGTTTTGGCGCAGCTTATTCATGTCTTTGACTGCCGTAGTTCGCGGTCGATCTTCCACCGGAATCCACTACAGAACAAATATCTGGTTCTTGCCGTGATTTCATCGGTTGTACTGATGCTCGTTGTGATGTACGTTGAGCCGCTGCAGCCGATCTTCAAAACCGTACCTCTAGGATTACGTGAATGGGCAATCTGTATCGTTGCTGCGGGTATCCCGACGTTCCTTATGGGCGCTGGCAGCGTGTGGGGTGGTCGTCGTAACCGCCGTCGCATGGGTGGTTCTGGCCGCTTCGTACCAAAAAGTACAAAGTTTTCAGCATAAAATCAATAGCTTTTCCTGATCCATTTCGGTATGCTATCCTCAAAATGATTCGAAGCGGCAGCTTTGGCATTTTGCAGGATAGCTTTTTTGTGTGCAGATGAATATGAATTTCTATGGTAATCCTGTAGAAGAGCAGGAATATAGCTTTGGCAGCAGACTGCCAAAAGGAGTGGGCAAGATTATGGAATTTACGAAAATGCATGGACTTGGTAACGATTTTATCGTTGTATTTGGTGAAAAGGAGCTTCCGACAGATGCAGCAGAATTGGCTGTGAAATGGTGCAACCGTTTCTTCGGCATCGGTGCGGATGGCCTGGTTTATATACTGCCTTCAGAAAAGGCGGACTTTCAGATGCGTATCATGAATTCGGACGGTTCGGAAGCAGAACAGTGTGGGAATGCCATTCGCTGTGTATCCAAATATGTATACGATCATGGTCACGTGAACCAGGAGCAAATTACCATTGAAACGATTGGTGCAGGTGTACAACCTGTGAGTCTCAATATTCGTGATGGTAAAGTGGAAACGGTTCGTGTGGATATGGGTGAGCCGATCCTGAACGGTCTTCAAGTGCCTACAACGGTGGATGCCAATCCCGTGGTTGATCACTACATTGAAGCAAATGGACATGCGTTCAAATTCACTGCTGTATCCATGGGTAACCCGCATGCGGTCATCTATGTTGATGATGCTGTGAATTTTGATCTCACGACTTGGGGACCGCTTCTTGAAGTGCATCCGATGTTTCCAAAAAAAATCAATGTGGAATTCGCCACAGTTCGTGACCGTGGATATGTGGACATGCGTGTATGGGAACGCGGAGCTGGTCCAACACTTGCTTGTGGAACCGGAGCTTGTGCAACACTGGTATCCTCTGTCTTGAATGGACATACAGATCGCACAGCTGTCATCAGCCTCAAGGGTGGAGATCTCCACATTGAGTGGAATGAAGATGATAATCATGTCTATATGACAGGACCTGCAGAGGTTGTTTTTAAGGGAGTTACTTCATAATCAAGTGAACGGTGTAACACAGGAGGCCTGCGGGCCTCTTTTTTTGTCAAAAAGGACAGGTCGTGTCTCCTGTACAGGGACATATTGGGGGCTGTATGGCAAAAAAGTCCATATGAGCTGGATACTCATCAAAAACCTGTGTTTTTCTTCGTTTTTTAGCGTTTTTTATGTTACATTAGTATGAAAACGATCACAGCTAGGCGGGGGGAAAAGGGATGAAGGCTGATTTGCGCAAAGCTATGCAGGAACGCGTTCTCGTTGGAGATGGGGCCATGGGAACATTTCTATACCAAATGGGATTCCCGGTAGGGATTTCATATGAAGAGTTGAACTTGATTTCACCTGAAGTGGTGGCGGATGTACATCGCCGTTATCGGGACGCAGGTACAGAAGTATTTGAAACAAATACGTACTCTGCCAATTATGACAAGTTGTCCAAGTTCGGTCTGGAGTCCAAGGTGGAGGACGTGAACCGTGCCGGCGTACGCATTGCCAAAGAGGTAGCTGGAGATACCGGTTATGTGCTTGGTGCAGTTGGTTCTATTCGAGGTGGCAAGCGGACGAACGTGTCTACAAGTGAACTGAAACGCTTTTATCAACAACAGATTTTTGCTTTGCTTGATGAAGGCGTGGATGGCATTCTGCTTGAAACCTTCTATGATATCGAGGAAATGGATATTGCCCTCTTGCAAGCGCGCAAGCTGAGCGATCTGCCTGTGATTGGACAGTTCGCGGTAGAGGATGTAGGACACACCCTGGACGGATATACGATGCCTGAAGCCTTCCGGATCATGCGGGAGCAGGGCGCGGACGTGATCGGTTTTAACTGCCGCTCGGGTCCAAACGGGATTATGCGAGCTATGGAAACCGTCTCCGGACGTATCGGTATCCCGATGTCTGTTTATCCGAATGCGGGTGCAGCAGACTATGTCGATGGTCAGTTCCGTTATGGTGCCACTCCGGAGTACTTTGGTCAGACGGCAGTGCAATTTGCTGATCTGGGCGCTCGTATTATCGGCGGTTGCTGTGGTACGACACCTGATCATATTACTGCAATGAAAGAGGCTCTCGCTGACTATGTACCTTCGCCTATTTTGGAGCCTGATCCGTCAGAAACCAAAGCGCGTATCGTACTGCATGAAAATGTGGATGAGCGTTCCGGACGTGGTGGACAGCCTACGATCGTTGATCTGGTCAAGCAGCGTCACACCGTTATCGTTGAACTTGACCCGCCGCGTGATTTGGACATTGCCAAGTTCATGAAAGGCGCCGAGACTCTGAAAGCAGCAGGAGCAGATGCCCTGACACTAGCGGATAATTCATTAGCGGTTACACGGATGAGCAACATGGCGCTGGGTCACCTCGTTCAGGATCGCACGGGCCTTCGTCCACTGGTGCATATTGCCTGCCGTGACCGGAACCTGATTGGAACGCAGTCCCACATGATGGGGTTTGATGCTCTGGGCATTAATCATGTACTGGCTGTAACAGGTGATCCTGCCAGATTTGGCGATCTGCCAGGTTCAAGCTCGGTATACGATCTGACTTCTTTTGAAATCATACGCATGATCAAACAGTTGAACGATGGGGTGGCCTTCTCGGGTAAACCGCTGAAGCAGAAAGCTGGTTTTGTCATCGGAGCAGCTTTTAATCCCAATGTGAAATATCTGGAGAAAGCAGTACAACGTCTGGAGAAGAAAATTGCCTCTGGCGCTGATTACATCATGACACAACCGATCTATGATCCTGAGTTGATTGTAGCAATGCACGAAGCGACCAAACATCTGGATGTGCCTATTTTTATAGGTGTAATGCCACTGGCAAGTGGACGGAATGCAGAGTATCTGCACAACGAGGTTCCGGGAATTCAGCTTTCGGATGAAGTGCGTTCCCGGATGGCAGGTCTGGAAGGCGAAGAGGGTCGTGCGATGGGGGTAAAAATTGCCAAGGAACTGCTGGACGTAGCCACAGCACATTTCAAAGGGATCTATCTCATGACACCGTTTATGTTCTACGGCATGACGGCCGAACTGACTCAATATGTATGGGAGAAGTCGGAGCATCAATGTCCTACTTGTTTCAACCCTAATAATCAATTACAATAGTAAAACGGATGTGATGCCGATGTCATTCAGTATGACCGGATACGGTCAATCCGCCTTTCATTTTGGCGGCTATAAGGTACAATTAGAGATCAAATCTGTTAATCATCGTTATTGCGAAGTGATGATGCGTCTGCCAAGAGAGTGGACGTATTATGAAGACGGTTTGAGGAAGATCGTACAGAGCCGTTTGAAACGTGGGCGGATTGATGTTTATGTAATGAAAGAAAAAGAGGAAGACCAGGCTCTTCCCGCTGTTCTGAATGAACAGACGGTCAGGGCCTATCTGCAGGCTGCAGAGCAACTGGAGACTCACTTTGGAATGCAGGGCAAACCAAGTATTGTGGATATGCTTGGGCTGCCGGACGTCATGGTTCATTCGGATGGGACAAGTTCCATTCCCGAAGAGCAGAAGGACGAATGGGAGCGTGTTTTGCAGGAAGGATTGAGAGAGGCTCTGTCCAGCCTTGAGCAGATGCGCGCACGCGAGGGTCTTCATCTGGCCAGTGATCTGGAACGGCGGATTATTCGTCTGGAGTCACTGCATACCGAGATGCTTGCTCTTGCACCGACTGTGGTAAGTGATTACCGCAACAAGTTAAGGCAGAGGCTTACGGAAATGCAGGAAGAAGGCTCTTTCCCTTTTGATGAGCATAAATTGGGTATGGAAATTGCAATGTTTGCCGATCGTTCTAACATAGAAGAGGAGCTTACGCGTCTACTCAGTCACTTTGGACAGAGCAGGGAACTGCTGAAGAGTGATGAACCGGTAGGTCGTAAGTTAGACTTTCTAATTCAAGAGATGAATCGGGAAGTCAATACGATTGGATCAAAAGCCAACCACTTGGCTCTGGTGAACCGTGTTGTCGAGATGAAGGCGGAGCTGGAGAAGATTCGTGAGCAAGCGGCGAATATCGAATGAACGGCCACATTTCGGCAGAAGAGTCGCATGTATAGGGGGAAGAACCTGATTATGGCAATCAAACTCATTAACATTGGATTCGGTAACATCGTATCGGCGAACCGGATTATATCCATCGTGAGTCCGGAATCGGCGCCGATCAAGAGAATTATACAAGAGGCAAGAGATCGTCACATGCTGATTGATGCAACGTACGGAAGACGTACTCGTGCCGTAATTATTACGGATAGCGATCATGTCATTCTGTCTGCAGTTCAGCCGGAGACGGTCGCCCATCGTCTTTCTTCGAAAGATGATGATAACGACGAATAAAATGGAGTGTAATATGTCTAAGGGATTACTGGTAGTGTTGTCCGGCCCATCTGGGGTCGGGAAGGGTACTGTATGCAGCGCTTTGCGCAAACGGGTGCCGGAATTGATCTATTCCGTATCGGCGACAACCCGTCAGCCTCGTCTGGGTGAAGAACATGGTGTAAACTATTTCTTCAGAAGTCATGAAGAGTTCCAGAACATGATTGCTGAAGATCAATTGTTGGAACATGCGGAGTATGTCGGTAATTATTACGGAACACCGCGTGATTTTGTAGAGAAAACGATTAACGAAGGCCGCGACATCATTCTGGAGATTGAGGTTCAAGGCGCGTTAAAAGTGAAAGAGAAGTTCCCGGAAGGCATCTTTGTTTTCCTGCTTCCTCCTTCATTGGACGAGCTGAAAGATCGCATTCAGGGTCGTGGTACCGAAAGTCAAGCGACCATTGATCACCGGATGTCTGTGGCGGTCGATGAGATCAGTCTGCTGGAGCAGTATGATTACGCTGTTGTTAATGATGAAATTGATTTGGCGTGCAAGAGAATAGAAAGCATCATAATCGCCGAACATTGTAAGATCAATAAATAATCCCCTTTTGCCGCTGCAGAATACGATATAAGTGGGGCAGTTGTCATATCATGTATTGAAGCAGTCCTTATTGGAGTGCCAAATGTGAAGACATGCCACATCAGTTCTGTCAGGCGGCAACTTGTGATTATACTAATGCGAAGAGGTGTTTGTTAATATGCTGTATCCTTCTATTGATGAAATGATGAACAAAGTCGACAGCAAGTATTCCCTTGTTGTTGCTGCTTCCCGCCGGGCTAGACAGCTACGTGAAGGTGAAAAAACGGATTTAAGAGGTGCGAGATCCCATAAACAAGTTGGCGTTGCACTGGAAGAAATCTATGGAGACCTGCTCGTTGTCATCAAAGGACAGGACGAAGAAGAAGAGTAAGCCGCCTGCGGCTGCTCTTCAACTGCATACGGCGTAAGCCGGATTAATTGACAACCGCGAGGTTGTTATTTTTTTACGAATGAATCAATTTCATAACTCATTAAATCATCGTTTTTGTAACTAGATATATCGTTTTGATCTATATCTAGCCTTGATTGAAGCAACTAAAGGTATTATGAAATTGATTCCAATAAGCATATTTTAACGGAATCTTACTTAGACGTCGTATAAATATCGGGGGAAATAACCATGTTGAACGGTAAAAAAATCGTGCTTGGTGTGACAGGCGGCATAGCCGCTTACAAGGCGGCAACATTATGCAGCAGACTGGTGCAAAAGGGAGCGGATGTTCATGTGATTATGACAGCTTCCGCTACACAGTTTATTACCGAATTGACGCTGCAAACGTTGACCCGAAACACCGTATATACCGATACATTTGATGAACGTGAGCCAGCAGTCGTATCTCATATTCATCTGGCTGATCTGGCTGATCTTGTTTTGGTTGCTCCGGCTACAGCGAATGTGATTGCCAAGATGGCGCATGGCATGGCAGATGATATGCTCTCAACGACACTGCTTGCCACGACAGCTCCTGTCATGATTGCGCCAGCGATGAACGTACATATGTATGATCATCCAGCTGTAAAGCATAATATGAACCTGCTTGTTGAACGGGGCGCCATGATGATCGAACCGGGTGAAGGTCTGCTTGCGTGTGGATATGTGGGCAAGGGGCGTCTGGAAGAACCGGAAAGCATTGTGGATGTGGTAGAACGTTTCTTTGAACAGCGTGAATCTGCACACCGTATAAGGAACGAACAAGCTTCACTATTACAAGGCAAGAAGGTTGTCGTTACAGCTGGAGGTACGATTGAGCGCATTGACCCAGTACGATATATAACGAACGATTCATCTGGCAAAATGGGATTTGCGATCGCCGCTGCTGCGCGTGATCTGGGGGCAGATGTGAAACTGGTTATGGGCAATACCCAAGCCAAGCCACCGGAGAACGTTGAGTTGATCCCTGTACAGTCTGCACAGGATATGTATGAAGCCGTAACACGCGAGTGGGACGATGCTGATATCGTAGTTAAGGCGGCGGCAGTTGCCGATTATCGTCCAAAGGAAGTTTATACCGAGAAGATCAAGAAGAAAGGCGACACGCTGTCGCTCGAACTTGTTAAAAATATTGATATTCTTGAAACGCTGGGAAAACAGAAGACCCATCAGTTTTTGATTGGTTTTGCTGCGGAGACTCAGTCGGTTGAGATGTATGCACGTGAGAAATTGGAACGGAAAAACTGTGATCTGATCGTAGCCAATGATGTAACCCGCACGGGTGCAGGATTTGGAACAGACACCAACGCGGTAAATATCTATGACCGGGATGGTTTGGTGGAGGAGCTTCAAGTGATGGCCAAGGACGATGTGGCTCATCGGTTGCTCCGGATTGCGGCGGAGCGCATTGCCGGGAGGAATTAGGATATGGAGATTGCCAAGGTCATTGTCGATGTTCCCGTGAAGGAAACAGACCGACCGTTTGATTACCTGGTACCTGAATCGATGAGGGAATGGATCGAGATTGGCAGCCGGGTGGGTGTACCTTTTGGTCATCGGACGGTGCAGGGATTCGTGATTGATCTTGTGCCGCGTACCGGGGAGGAAACATTCAGGCTGAAACAGATCCAGGAGTTGCTGGACATTGTTCCCCCATTATCAAAGGATTTGGTTGAACTGGCTGAATGGATGAGTGGACGTTATGCCAGTAACCGGATTTTGTCATTGCAGGTTATGGTGCCGACGGCATTGAAGGGGAAAGCAGAACGCTATATCTCGCTGGGTGATGCACTGGACGGACAGATCGAGGGTGCACAACCGAATGATGAGGTGTTATTTGTTTGGGGAGAAGAGTCTACGACCGAGAAGGTGCAGCAGGATATCATCCGTTTTGTCAAAAGTCGGGGGCAGGTACCCCTGCAACAGCTCAGTCGGAAATATCCCAATCATGCTGCGCTAATTAAGAAACTATTGCTTGGTGGTGTGCTGCTGGAGAGTCAGGCCATCAAGGACAAGTTAAATAAAAAAACGATGAAGTCTGTTGATCTGGCTGTAGATATTGCTGCTGCTCAGGAAGCACTTGATTCGTTCCCGGCAAAAGCACAGCGGCAGAAGGAGATTCTGGCTTTTTTGCTGGAAATGAAAGAGCTGTTACCCATGCCGATGAAAGAAGTGTTATCTACACTGCAGGTATCGGCCGCAACAATCAAAGGTCTTGAGGAAAAGGGACTGATCGTAACCGAGGATGTTGAGGTCTTTCGTGACCCTTATCAGGGCAGGAAGTTCAAAGCGACTGAACCTCTGGTTCTGACCGATGAGCAAAAACATGTCTATGACAATATCAATGGGCGATTGCAGGAACAACGCCATGGGGTATTTTTGCTGCATGGTGTCACAGGCAGCGGTAAGACGGAAGTCTATCTTCAGACCATTCAACGTTGCATCGAGCAGGATCGTCAGGCCATCGTATTGGTGCCCGAGATTGCACTGACCCCGCAGATGGTAGAACGTTTCAAAGGGCGCTTCGGCGACCAAGTTGCGGTTATGCACAGTCGTCTCTCAGGCGGTGAACGGTATGATGAATGGCGCAAAATTCGTGAGGGTCAGGTGAAGGTTGCGATTGGGGCACGTTCAGCCGTATTTGCTCCGTTCAGTCGGCTTGGACTGATCATTATGGATGAGGAACACGAGACTTCCTACAAACAGGAGGAAACTCCGAAATATCATGCCCGGGATGTAGCGGTAAAAAGAGCACAGCAGCATCAAGCCGTGGTTGTTCTGGGTTCAGCGACACCTTCGCTGGAAAGTTATTATGCGGCACGCTCGCAGAGTAACGATGATTTTGCACCACTCTTGCTGGAGATGCCAACACGGGCACTGGGTAACAAGCTACCTGAAGTGCGAATCGTTGACATGCGCGAAGAGTTGAAGGAAGGCAACCGTTCCATGTTCAGCAGGGCTTTGCATAAAGGCCTGGAGGAGCGCCTGGAACGTGGTGAACAGACGGTACTTCTGCTGAATCGCCGTGGATATTCGACCTTTGTCATGTGCCGAAGTTGTGGATATGTGGCAGGTTGTCCCGAATGTGATATTTCATTGACGTATCATCAGCGCTCGAATAATCTCCGTTGTCATTACTGCGGGTATGCGGAAGCAGCTCCTGAAGTGTGTCCAGATTGTGGAAGTGAGCATATTCGATACTTTGGTACAGGTACACAGCGGGTCGAGGAAGAGCTTGCGAAGCTCTTTCCGGGCATTCGGGTCATTCGGATGGATGTGGATACGACAACGGAAAAAGGGGCTCACGAGAAGTTGCTGAAACAGTTTCGTGAGAAAAAAGCAGACGTGTTGCTAGGCACTCAGATGGTTGCGAAGGGACTCGATTTCCCTGATGTGACCCTGGTTGGCGTCATAACAGCGGATTCAGCACTGAATTTACCTGACTTTCGTGCTGCCGAAAAAACGTTTCAGTTGCTAACACAGGTAGCTGGCCGAGCGGGTCGTCACCAATTGCCTGGTGAAGTGTTTGTTCAGTCCTATACACCGGAACACTACTCTATTGGGCATGCGAGTCAGCATGACTATGTATCGTTTGTACGTGAGGAACTGCTACATCGTCGCAATTTACAATATCCACCTTACTGTCGCCTGATTCTGGTGACCTTTTCGCATGAACAGCTTCCGGTATTGATTCGTCTTGCCGAGAACTACACGCGAATATTGAAGGAAAAGGCTAATGCGGCCGGATGGCTTGGCAGTCTGGATCGTTTCAGCAATGATGCTTTTGATGTGCTGGGGCCAGTAGCGTCCCCGATTCCAAGGATCAAGAATAGATACAGATTCCAATGTATGATAAAATGGCGGGGGGATGTAGACGCCATTGGGCTTGCTCTTGCAACAGCCCGGCGCATGGACGATGATGTTCAGGCGCAAAAACTACTCATTAGTCTGGATGTAGACCCGCAAATGTTAATGTAAGCATTTTGCAGCAATGCGGATGTAAACAAGCGGTATAAACATAGATTAAAAATGAATACACCAAAAATAAAGAATATCGTCCTGAAATTATGATGAGGATTAGGAAGGTGCTTACAACATGTCGATTCGCATTATCGTTCAAGAACCAGATGAGGTGCTCCACAAGAGAGCCAAAGAAGTACCGAAAATTACACCGAATGTACAAAAATTGCTGGATGATATGGCTGATACCATGTACGATGCGGAAGGTGTAGGACTTGCTGCGCCACAGGTCGGCATTTTGAAACGTCTGATCGTTATTGACGCTGGTGATGAGCAAGGATTGATCAAGATGATTAACCCTGAGATTATCGCAAGTGAGGGGGAGCAATTCGGACCGGAAGGTTGTCTGAGTATCCCTGGAATTAATGGTGACGTTCGTCGTTTTGAGACCGTTACGGTTAAAGGTCTGGATCGTGAAGGCAACGAGTTGATTATTACGGGTAGTGGCCTGCTGTCCCGTGCATTCCAGCATGAAATTGATCATCTGGATGGCGTACTCTTTACGGATATCGCCGAGAAAGTGTACGAAATTGCAGCCGATCAAACGGGACCGCGTCGTAATTAAGGAGTGATCGATTTGAATATTGTTTTTATGGGAACACCTGATTTTGCAGTTCCTTCTCTCGATATGCTGATTGCAGAGGGATACAATGTGGTGGGTGTGGTGACTCAACCTGATAAACCACAGGGGCGCAAAAAAGTACTGACGCCAACACCGGTTAAGGCCGCAGCAGAACGCCACGGTCTGCCGGTGTTTCAGCCTGTTAAACTTCGTGATCCGGAAGCCGTAGCCCGCTTGGCTGAATGGAAACCGGATCTGATCGTAACCGCGGCATTTGGGCAGATTCTGCCCAAAGCCGTGCTGGATATGCCTGTTCGCGGTTGTGTGAACGTGCATGGCTCTCTTTTGCCGAAATATCGGGGAGGAGCTCCGATCCAACGTTCCATTATTAACGGGGAATCCGTGACAGGAGTCACATTGATGTATATGGCTGAAGGCCTGGATACGGGAGATATGATCTCGCGTGTGGAACTGCCGATTACAGATGAAGATACATCAGGCTCCATGTTTGACAAACTAAGTGAAGCGGGTTCAAAACTGCTTCAGGCTGAAATGCCACGATTGATTGCAGGTGAGACAACGGCGGTCCCTCAGGATGATGCCGAGGCTTCGTATGCGCGTAATCTGACTCGGGAAGACGAGAAGATGGACTGGAGTCGTACATCACGCGAATTGTTCAATCAAATCCGTGGTCTTGTGCCATTCTCGGGTGCATTTACAATGTGGGATGATCAGGTCTTCAAAGTCTGGGCGGCTGCCAATCCGGATCATTCGAACATCACCTCTTCTTCGGAGGCTGGACAAGCAGAGCCAGGAACGGTGCTGCAATTGAATAAGTCAGGTATTGAAGTGCGTACAGGCAATGGATCTCTCTGGCTTACTGAGGTGCAACCTGCGGGTAAAAAGGTGATGCAAGCCGCTGACTTTGCCCGTGGCGGTACACTGAAACCTGGAACGGTGCTGCGATGAGCGCAAATACACCGGGGCGTTCGTCAGGACAAGGTCATAAAGCCACAGGAAATGCAGCCAGAAGCGAAGAAAACCGCCGTCCGAATTCGGGTAAATCACGTGGCGCAGCAGGTAATGCTTCTGCATCCCATTCTACCACAGGTGGTGCATCTCGCTCCCAGAAACCCAAAACATCTGCTCGTGCTTTGGCAGTCAAGGTTCTGAGTGCTGTTGAGCAAGATGGAGCATACAGTAATCTGGAGTTGAACCGTCGTCTGAAAGAGGCGGATTTAAGTCCTGCGGATGCCGGATTAGCTACAGAATTGGTGTACGGAACAATCGCGAGATTGAATACACTTGATTATTTCTTGGAACGTTACGTTGCCAAAGGAGTATCCAAACTGCAACCTTGGGTTCGTAGCCTGCTTCGGATCAGCGTATATCAGATGATATATCTGGATCGTATTCCTGAACATGCCGTGGTGAGCGAAGCGGTTAATCTGGCGAAGAAACTGGGCCATCAGGGAATTTCGGGCATGGTGAATGGTGTACTTCGCAATATGATCCGTAATAGGGATGAACTTCGTATTCCAGAACATCTGCCCGTTGCCCAACGTATTTCACTGGAGCATTCCCACCCGTTATGGATGGTTAAACGCTGGATTGCCCAGTATGGCGAAGAGACGGCGGAAGCTATCTGTCGTACGAATAACGAGCCGCCAGCGGTGAGTGTTCGGGTCAACACCACAATGACCACACGGGAGAAACTGATGCATGAGATGGCCAGCACAGGTGCAGTGGTTCAAGCTTCTCAGCTGAGTTCCGATGGAATTCTTGTACGTAGTGGTGGAAATATGGCTCTAACGTCCTGGTATCGGGATGGCCTGTTCTCTGTACAGGACGAAAGTTCCATGCTCGTCGCTGAAGCGGTTGCGCCGGAGGAAGACCAACTTGTATTGGATTGCTGCGCAGCTCCAGGTGGTAAAACAGCTCACATGGCGGAGAAAATGCACGATCGTGGTCGTATTGTCGCTAATGATGTACATGCTCACAAGCGCCAGCTGATTCTGGATCAGGCGGAGCGTCTTGGCCTGAGTTGCATCGATGCTGTAACTGGAGATGCTCTTGATCTGAACGAACGGTACCCGAAAGCGTCGTTTGACCGCATTTTGCTGGATGCACCATGTTCCGGTCTGGGTGTTATTCGTCGCAAGCCAGATGTAAAATGGACCAAATCCGTAGAAGATATCGAAGATATCGCAGGCTTACAGCGTGAATTGCTTGATCGGGTTGCGCCGTTGTTAAAACCAGGTGGTATTCTGGTGTATAGCACGTGTACCATTGAGCCTGCTGAGAATGAGGTTATGGTCGCAGACTTCTTGAACCGACATCCGGAATATCGTCCAGCAGAAGCATCTGTCTGGTCTGAATCGGAGACAGCGAACTTGAAGGTCGTGAACGGTGGTATTCAGATTTTGCCACAATACGCTCACAGCGACGGATTTTTCATCGCACGGTTGACAAAAACAGCGGAATAACAGTTTAATAGAGCACGGAAGCATGACCGCCGAGGGGAACTTCGGCGGATTTCTTTGTGATGGGACTTCGATATAATTGTCAGAGAAAAGTGATGACAGGGTGCGATAGCGGTATTGAGGTGTTATAATGCATGAAGTACAGATATCAAGGGTATACATGGATGTAACGTGGTCTTTGTGATAGAATAGGACGAATGGAACGAAAAGAAGGAAGCCAACGAAAAGAAAAGAAGGAATAGGTGTTGACAACAAAATGAAACCTTTTATATATGATTATTCTCTGGAACAACTGCAGCAATGGGCTGTGGAGAATGGGGAGCCGGCGTTTCGCGGTGGCCAAATCTTTGACTGGATTTATGTAAAACGCGTGAATGATTTCAGTGAAATGACAAATCTGTCCAAGCCATTGCGTGAAAAACTGACAGAGCAATTTGAATTCGTAACGCTTAAGGAAATTACCAAGTTTGAATCCAAGGATGGAACGGTTAAATTCCTCTTTGGTCTTCATGATGATCATGCGATTGAGACAGTAATCATGAAACATAACTACGGGAACAGCATCTGTGTAACCACACAGGTTGGTTGTCGCATTGGTTGTACGTTCTGTGCATCCACATTGGGTGGTCTCAAGCGTAACCTTACGGCTGGGGAGATTGTTGCCCAGGTGGTTCAGGCTCAGAAAATTCTCGACGAACGCGGCGAGCGCGTAAGCAGCATCGTAATCATGGGTTCGGGTGAACCTTTCGAAAACTATGAAGCAACGATGACTTTCCTACGCATTATGATCCATGAAAAAGGACTGAACATTGGTCAGCGCCACATCACGGTATCCACGAGCGGAATCGTTCCGAACATCTACAAGTTTGCAGATGAAGACACACAGATTAACCTCGCCATTTCAATTCATGCACCAAATGATGCATTGCGTTCGAAATTAATGCCGGTTAACCGTCGTTTTCCTTTTGAAGATGTGATGGAGTCCCTTCGTTATTATCTGGCCAAAACAGGTCGGAGAATTACGTTTGAGTATGCACTTATTGGTGGGGTAAACGATCAGCCAGAGCATGCAGCAGAACTGGCAAGTGTGCTTAAGAACATGTTGTGCCACGTGAATCTGATTCCGGTTAACCATGTTCCTGAGCGCAAGTATGTAAGAACATCGAGAAGCGACATTTTCAATTTTCAGAAGATTCTCTCGGAACAGGGTGTTAATGTAACCATTCGTCGTGAACAGGGACATGATATTGCTGCCGCTTGCGGTCAGCTTCGTGCAAAGCATATGGAGTTGAGGTGAGAACGTTTTGATCAAAACAGTTCATGTGAGCCATATCGGACGGGTGCGTTCGGTGAATGAAGATTCAGCCTGGATTCGTAATCTCGATACAGGATATATTCTGGGTATTGTTGCCGATGGCATGGGTGGACATCTTGCAGGGGATACGGCAAGCCGCTTGGCAGTGGAGACGTTGGTGAACGATCTGGGAACGCTGGAACCAGGTCTGTCACATGCGTCTCTGTCTGCAGCTCTCAGCGATGCTATTTTGCATGCCAACGAAGTTATCTTCCGCACGGCATCTACAGATGACAAGTATCACAACATGGGTACAACGGTGGTTGCGGCATTATTGAACGATACGGAAGGTGTTATTGGGCACATCGGTGATAGCAGAGCCTACAAAATTGCGAATAAAGCTGTGATCCAGCTAACCGAGGACCATACACTGGTGAATGAATTGTTCAAAAATGGCCAGATCAGCAAAGAGGATGTGTCACATCATCCCCGTCGCAACGTGCTAACGCGTGCGCTTGGAACAGATGCCGAGGTGAAGGTAGACCTGGATACCGTCAAGCTGGAAGAAGGCGAAGTTCTTCTTCTGTGCAGTGATGGTCTCAGTAACCTCGTCAGCAATGAGCAGATTATTCAGGTTGCTGGCAATTTGGAACTGGCATTGGAAGATCGTGCAGACCGACTGCTTCAGTTGGCTTTACTTGCTGGGGGAGACGACAATATCACGGTTGCCTTGTTCGAGTTGCAGAAGGAAGGTTCCGTGGATACGGAAACGGGGTGTGAGTCATGATTGGGCACCAGCTAGGCGGACGCTATGAAGTGATTGAGCGTGTCGGCGGTGGCGGCATGGCTCTCGTGTACAAAGCCCAGGATCTTCTGTTGAACCGGAATGTAGCGATCAAAGTCCTTAGACAACAGTTTGTGCATGACGAAGAGTTTATTCGCCGTTTCCGCAGGGAAGCACAATCGGCAGCGTCACTGTCTCATCCGAATGTAGTCAGTATTTATGATGTGGGGCAAGAAGATGATATTCATTATATTGTCATGGAGTATGTGGAAGGCAAAAACCTGAATGAAATTATTAAAGAGCGTGCGCCTCTGCAGGTGGACGAATCGGTCCGAATCGCTTCCCAGATTGCAGATGCTCTTGACCATGCACATCATAATCAGATCATTCATCGGGATATCAAACCCCATAATATATTAATTGGCCGGAATGGCCGCGTGAAGGTAACGGATTTCGGGATCGCTCGTGCCGTTACATCAACAACGATTACGCAGACGGGTTCTGTAGTTGGTTCTGTACATTATTTCTCACCGGAGCATGCCAAAGGCATCGTTACTGGTGAAAAATCGGACTTATATTCTCTTGGGATCGTACTCTACCAAATGCTGACTGGGCAACTTCCGTTTCTGGGTGAAAGTCCAATCAGTGTGGCATTGAAGCATTTGCAGGAAGAGTTCGATGAACCACGCAAATTCAATCCATTGATTCCGCAAAGTGTGGAAAATGTCATTCTGAAATCGATGCGTAAAAATCCGCAGGAACGTTATCAGTCGGCCAAAGAGATGCAGACCGATCTGGAAACTTGCCTGATGCCGGAGAGACGCAATGAAACAAAGATTGATTTTCCGGATGAGGATGATATAGACCAGACTCGCGTTATGCCAGCCATCAAGCCTGAACCGCGCGGAGTTACATCAACGGGTGCAGTGCCTGTGATGGAATCTGACGAAGTAACTGGCAAGGGTAAGGCGAAAGCTAAGAATTGGAAGAAGCCAACACTACTCATTTCATTAACCGTTCTTATTCTAATCGCTATGGTGGGCGTTGTATGGTATGTCAAGGGTATGCTGGTTGTGCCTGAAGTTACCGTACCTAACGTGATCACCCAGACGGAAGAAAAGGCGCGGGAAATGCTTGAGGAGAAAGGACTCGTCGTCAGTGATGAGGTCATCCGTCTGTATAAGGAAGATGTCGAGCCCGGCATAGTCTTTGACCAGAGCAGAAAAGAAGGCGATGTCGTCAAAGAGGGCTCCGAGGTCCAGATCAGTGTTGGTGCAGAAAAAGAACTGGTGAAGATGATTGATGTTAAACAGGAGACTTATGATGAGGCTGTCAAGAAATTGACTGCACTCGGTATTAAGGAAGATCAGATTCAGCGGAAAGATGAATTCTCTAATGATGTGGCTTCAGGTACTGTTATTTCCCAGACACCTGGTGTCAATGAGGAATTCGATCCTGAGATAGTTCAGATTGAGTTAACCGTAAGTAAAGGTACCGAAACGGTCAAAATGCCTGATCTGAAAAATCTTACCCGCAGTGAAGCCGAAGAAAAACTGAAATCTGCTGGACTTGTGCTTGCTCAGGTGCAGGAAGAATCAAGTTATACGGTGGACCAGGGCAAAGTAACGCAGCAATGGCCTGTGGAAGCGGGCACAGAGGTGAGTCCTGGCGATAAGATTACGATCTTTATCAGTACAGGTTATCCACCTGAAGCGCTGCAATATCCTTTTAATATCAATGTATCACCCAAAGAAGAGGGCAAAAACAGTAAAATCCGTATCACGTATGAAGACGCACGCGGCAAGAATCAGGAATGGGGAACTCGCACTGTGAACTCAACCCAGACCTTGACCATTCCGCTTGTGCTAGCTCCAAATGAAAACGGGGCTGTGTCTGTATATCGTGATGGGCAGTTCCTGGATACGTATCTTGTCTCCTACAGTGAAGCCAAAAACGGAACAGTAAACATACCTTCCATTGACCCGGAACAAAGCACGCAGACGCCGCCAGAAAATGAGCCTGACCCAGGTGAAGGCAACGTAGATGAGGGCAGTGTTGATCCCAATCAGGAAGGTGAGCCTGAGTCCACACCGGCAGACGGTGAGGGTGACAGCGTAGATGAAGACACTTCAGCCATGAATAATGGTAAGGGGCACGGCAAGGAAAAAGAGAAGAAAAAGGAAGTCATTAACGCATCAAGCCGTCCATAAGGGCGGCTTATGCTGGCGTCTGGAGTAAATGTACCACCATCTAAAGGAGGGCGACGGAGCTATGCCAGAAGGTATCATCGTTAAAGCGCTAAGCGGTTACTATTATGTCATGCCAGTGGAAGACAACGGGGTTCCTTCGGTTGAAGGTTCCGCCGTTCAATGTCGAGCCAGAGGTATCTTCAGAAAACGAGGAACGTCACCGCTTGTAGGTGACCGCGTCAGCTACATGCTGACAGAGAACGGAGAAGGAACGGTAGATGAAATCCGCAAGCGTGAGACAGAACTCATCCGTCCTCCGGTAGCCAACGTAAGTTTGGCTGTTCTGTTATTCTCAGTGAAAGAACCGGATATGAACCTGAATCTGTTGGACAAGTTCCTCGTTCACATCGAGCAGGCTGGACTGGATGCTCTGATTGTGCTGACCAAGCAGGATTTGGCTGATCCAGCCAAAGACACTGTTGCTGAAGTGAAAGCATTGTATGAACAGGTTGGTTACGAAGTGATCTCCACAAGTTCACGTACCGGCGAAGGCAGTGAACTGCTCAGAGACCGTCTCGCTGGCAAGATTAGCGTTTTCTCTGGTCAATCCGGTGTAGGCAAGTCGTCCATGTTAAATGCATTGATGCCCGGCCTGACGCTGGAGACGAGTGCGATCAGCATGCGTCTAGGACGAGGGAAACACACCACCAGACACGTGGAGCTTATTCCGTTGGATAATGGTGGATTTGTTGCGGATACGCCAGGATTCAGCCAACTGGACTTTCTGGAGATCGGTGTGGAGGAACTCTCCACTTGTTTCCGGGAATTCGCCCAGTTCGCAGATCAGTGCAAATTCCGAGGTTGTACCCATACACATGAACCAGGCTGTCGTGTGCTTGCGGCCAAGGAGGAAGGTCTGATCTCCGAAAGCCGATATCAGCACTATGTGCTGTTCCTGACCGAAATGAAAGATAAGAAGCGGAGGTATTAACATGATTAAAATTGCCCCATCGATATTATCAGCTGATTTTGCCCGACTTGGTGCTGAAGTTGCAGAAGCCCAAGCTGCAGGAGGAGACTGGATTCATGTTGACGTTATGGACGGTCATTTCGTCCCTAATATTACGCTTGGACCTGCGATTGTGAAGGCGATCGCTCCACATACAAGCTTGCCGCTCGATGTGCACTTGATGATTGAGAATCCGGAACGTTATGTTGAGGAATTTGCCAAAGCGGGAGCAGCAGTAATTACCGTTCATGCTGAGGCTTGTGTACATCTGCACCGGGTTATTCATCTGATCAAGGAGCAAGGAGTGAAGGCAGGAGTTGCCCTTAATCCGGGAACGCCAGCATCAGCCATTCTCGAGGTTCTGGATGATGTGGATATGGTTCTTGTCATGACGGTAAATCCTGGTTTTGGCGGACAGGCATTTATCTCGGGTACCATGAACAAAATCAAGCAGATTCGTACTTGGTTGAACGAAAAGGGACGCCATGATGTACATATCGAAGTAGATGGCGGAATTGCTGCCGATACAGCCCCGCTTGTGGTGGAAGCTGGAGCGGATGTACTCGTTGCCGGAAGTGCCGTATTTGGTCGTGAGGATCGTGCTGCAGCGATTACTGAAATCCGTCGTAGCTACGGAGGCTGATCTATGACCCTCAAGGAGACGCTGTGGACGATGGCTGCGAGTCTCGCGACGGGACTTGTGCTTGCTTTGTTTGCGGTTATTCAATCCCCGTATAATGCCATTACGTCATTGATCGGGGTGGGCGTTGTTATTATGTATTTCCGCAAATTTGATCGTACCGGACATCGGGTTACTTTTGTCATATTCAGCATACTGTATTATTTACTGAGTGTTTTCATGATCGCTGTCTATCAATACATTCCTTCCCAAACGTAAATGACCTGATCTTCGGGCTTGTCATTGTGGAATAGGGATCGAAGGTTCCGCATAAATATGGTTACATGAGCAGGTTTCTCATGTAGCCTTTTTTGTCGTGTTAGAGGTAAAGAAGGCCTGAAGCATAGGATACGGCGGACGCATGAGCATGATGGGGAGGGTGAATTATGAAATTTTACACATTCAAACTGCCGAAGTTTTTGGGAGGGTTTGTAAAGGCGATTCTTAATACGTTTCAAAAGAACTGATCAGATTGATAAGGTAACAGGGAATACCGCCGCTTTGGCTCAGGCTTATCTGGAATTCGTACCTGCGAAGCGTCATGCGGCGGCCATTCACATGTTAATGAGCGTATTCAAGAATCCTTTTTTGAATACCAAAAAAGCACCTGCAAGGAACAAGGTGCTTTTTGCTTACCCGATTTATAGTAGCTTTGCGTGATTATACGCGAGTCACTTTACCGGCTTTCAGTGCACGGGTGCTTACGTATACACGTTTTGGTTTACCGTCAACGAGAATGCGGACCTTCTGAACGTTTACGCCCCAAGTACGACGGTTACGGTTGTTAGCGTGGGATACGTGGTTACCGGTGCCCGGTTTCTTACCTGTCACATAACATTTGCGAGACATAGATTACACCTCCTATCCTAAAATAACCAGTTGCCTTCAGAAACGATAAATCATTCCATAAGGACTAAATTGTTCTTCCTGACCAAGAAGATCAGGTTTCAGTAGCTAATGGTGTTGTTTAAGCCGGCATGACCGGATCATTTCCATTACTTAACCTGCATAAAACAATACTTGAATATAATATCATAATCAAAAAAGCTTCGTCAACTGATCCAAAAACTTTATTTATTTCTCCTGTCTAATATAGTACAATGTTGAATAGTCCATAATACAGTGGTGAACAGGCTGTTGCCGCGAGGAAGTCGGAGAATAAACCGTACTTAGAGGTCGGTGGTCTGCTTTTTGGCAACGCTGTGAGCTGCGGCATTCCATCATTGGCACCAGTCTCCATGCGGCATTCATGCCGGCTCTTGATACCGGTGCATATCCGTATGCCCCGAAGTTAGGGGTGCAGAGAGTGCAGGATATTGGTAGCCCGGCCGCCCAGACCGTTAATCCGGCTGACATTATGTATTGTATGCCTGTGCCGGACAAGGTATGGACGAAGAATAACGCAGTCCGCGTTAGCGCATGAACAGACCAGACACATCTTGGTGCAAGGTGTTCGTGTATCAAGCTAGGAAGGGGAATTCTCACTTGAGTATACGTTCTTTAAATGGAACAGATTTCACCGCAATGGTACTTGCCGGAGCGGAACAACTTGGACAGCATGCAGAGCACGTCAATTCCCTGAATGTTTTCCCTGTGCCAGATGGTGACACGGGAACGAACATGAATTTGACAATGAGTGCAGGAGTTGCAGAGATTAAAAGAAAAAGTTCTGCCTCCATCGGCGAAGCTGCCGGTATTTTATCGAAAGGCTTGCTTATGGGCGCACGGGGGAATTCGGGAGTTATTCTATCGCAATTGTTCCGTGGATTTAGTCGTTCAGCTGCTCCCTATGAGGAACTGAATACGCTCCAATTTGCAGCAGCCCTGCAGAACGGTGTTGATGCAGCTTACAAAGCTGTCGTAAAGCCCGTTGAAGGGACCATTCTTACCGTAGCCAAGGAAGCGGCTAAACATGCCAATTACTACGCAAGACGGACGAATGATATTACTGAATTAATGAATGAAGTTTTGTTAAAAGCAAAAGAAGCACTGGCAATGACTCCGGAATTACTGCCTGTACTGAAACAGGTTGGTGTTGTGGATTCAGGTGGTCAGGGGCTTGTATATATCTACGAAGGCTTTATGGAAGTATTGCTTCAAAGTGACGGAGTGAATCGTACTTCTTTGAAGAAAGAAGTAACTCCATCCGTGGCAGCATCTGCTTTGAAACCGTCTGCACCAGCAGAAGTGGTTGTCAAGAAGCCTGCACAGCAGCAGGTAATTGCACCAGAGATGCCGTTGTCCGCTCAGGCGAGATTGGAAACGGAAGATATTGAATTCCTGTATGACATGGAATTTTTCATTAATCGTGAGCTTGGAGAGAACGCAGGAGTGGCATTCGATGATGAAGCATTCCGGAAAGCGTTGTCAGTAAATGGGGATTCGATCATTATCATTGCCGATGATGAAGTGATCAAAGTTCATGTCCATTCCAAGACACCAGGCGATGTATTAAACCTGGCACTTCAATATGGTGAAATCACACAGATTCATATTCTCAATATGCGTGAACAGCACCGGGATCTGCTGACAGCAGGCATGGACATCGCTCCTTCACCTGAATTGTTTGCAGAGATTCCACCTGAGGCAGCACGCAGCCTGGAAGAGGCTGTGCTCCCTGCGGATGAGATGGCACCGTACGGTTTTATTGCGGTATCCTCTGGTGACGGTATTGCAGAGATTTTCCAAAGTCTTGGCGTCGATGTTGTTCTGTCTGGTGGACAGACGATGAATCCAAGTACGGAGGATTTTGTGAAAGCTGTTCGTTCCATTGCTGCGGAGCAGGTATTTATACTCCCGAACAATTCTAACATTGTACTGGCTGCCGAGCAGGCTCGTGAATTGCTTGAAGACGAGCGTCGAATTACGGTTATTCCAAGCAAGACCATTCCACAGGGAATGGCTGCTGCTTTTGCTTTCCAGGAAGATGAATCTGCGGAAACGAACCGTGACCAGATGCTCGAGGCGATTAGCCGGGTGCAGTCCGGTCAAGTGACTCATGCGGTTCGTGATACGCAATACGATGAACTGGATATCAAAGCGGGGCACTATATCGGTATTCATAACTCCAAAATTGTAGCGACGGATGAAACCATGCTTCAAGCATGTGAAGGCCTGCTCAAGCAGATGATGGAGAGTGGAGATGAAGTGGTGACGATCCTTGAAGGGGAAGAAGCTGACCCTGAGGTTACCGTTGCCCTCGCTGCATGGCTTGAA
This sequence comes from Paenibacillus sp. FSL K6-1318, assembly GCF_037976905.1. Lineage (NCBI taxonomy): Bacteria > Bacillati > Bacillota > Bacilli > Caryophanales > Paenibacillaceae > Paenibacillus > Paenibacillus sp. FSL K6-1318. The sequence goes on along the minus strand of NZ_CP150270.1, from coordinate 4,492,042 downwards.
GAACAGTATCCTGATGCTGAGGTAGAGGTACATCTTGGAGGACAGCCTGTATATTATTACTTGTTCTCCGTGGAGTCCTAATAGCACTCTAGCGAAGAGGAGGAGAGTCATGAGCCACAAGGTTGCAATTGTAACGGATAGTACGGCAGATATTCCCGAAGAACTCATTCGCAAATACGGGATTCACATTGTTCCGCTGCGTGTTCTGTTCGGGGAAGAAACCTATGCAGACGGTGTTGATCTGACCTCAGAACAGTTCTATGAAAAATTGAAGAAGAGCGCTGTGTTGCCTACAACTTCACAGCCATCTCCAACGGATTTCATGAATGTATATCAGGCACTGCTTGATCAGAACCCGGAACGTCCGATTGTATCGATCCACCTGTCATCCGGCATGAGTGGTACCTATCAATCGGCCATGCTCGGAAAGTCTTTGCTGGAGCGTGAGGGTGACATCACCGTGCTGGATTCGAAGTCAGCATCGTATGGATACGGTCTGATGGTAGTACAGGCTGCTGAACTTGCCGAACAGGGCAAGTCAGCAGCCGAAATCGCTGCCGCTATTGAAGGGATGCAACAATCTCGTAAATTGTTCTTTCTCGTGGATACCCTTGAGTATCTGCAAAAGGGCGGTCGGATTGGCAAAGCTTCAGCCATCTTGGGAACGTTGCTCAACATTAAGCCGATCCTGTCTATTGATGAAGAAGGCGTGATCTACGCAGTTGAGAAAGTCAGAGGTCATAAAAAAGCAATGGCACGCATTATTGAACTGTTCCAGAAGGATCTTGCAGGCAAACGGGTTAACCTGGCGGTAGGTCATACCGCTGACCCGGGATCAGCGATCGCTTGTGCAGAGCAGCTGCGTGGTCATTTTACACTGAATGAAGTGATCTATACCAATATTGGAGCCGTAATAGGCAGTCATGTTGGACCTGGTGTCATTGCGATCTTTATGTGGCCTGTTCCGGAATGAGGGATTAGACATGAATTTGGAAGAAATATCAGTTAAGCAAATTAACGGCGTGAGTGCTCTCAAAGAGGGAGAGCTTCACGCCTTTGGCATCTCTACTGTTAAAGACTTGCTTGAATATTATCCGTTCCGTTATGAGGATTATCGTCTGCGTTCGCTTAGTGAAGTGAAGGACGGGGACAAGATTACGGTCCAGGGACAGGTAATGGGTATTCCTGTATTACAACGATACGGCAAAAAGTCCCGTCTCACTTGTAAGATCATGACGGAAGAGTGGATGATTACCGCAACCTGGTTTAATCGCCATTTTCTCAAAGAGCAACTCACACCCAATCGGGAGATTGTAATTACCGGCAAATGGGAACAAAAACGTATGCAGATGACGGTGACTGACTCGGAGTTCCCGGATAAAGGAGATGGCCGTTCAGGCACACTGCAACCTGTATACTCGGTAACCGGCAAGCTGACGCAACAATGGATGCGCAAAACGATCAATCAGGGGTTAGTTCAATTCGGAGATATGATCCCCGAGATTCTGCCCCAATCGTTGATGAAGAAATATAGTTTGATGCCACGCAAGCAGGCGATTGCAGGAATTCATCGTCCGCAGGACAACCGGGAAGGTCAGCAGGCGAGACAGCGGATGGTGTATGAAGAGCTGTTTCTGTTCCAGTTGAAAATGCAGGCGTATCGTGCGTTGAACCGAAATCGCATGGATGGTGTCGTACATACTACGGATAATACGACGATTCGTGAGTTTGTACGCAGCTTACCTTTTGAACTGACAGATGCTCAGAAAAAGGTGGAGCTTGAAATTCTGCATGATATGCGTTCGCCCTATGCAATGAACCGGTTATTGCAGGGTGATGTGGGCTCGGGTAAAACGGTTATTGCGGCGATTGCGCTATATACAACTGTTCGCTCCGGTTTTCAAGGGGCTCTGATGGTGCCTACAGAGATTCTGGCAGAGCAGCATATGCGTTCACTGCAAAAGCTGTTTGAACCGTTTGGGGTAACCGTAGGGCTCTTAACGGGCAGTGTAAATGGCCGTAAACGTAAAGATCTGATCGCCTCATTGCAAATGGGCATGATTGATATCGTGGTGGGTACACACGCCCTGATTCAGGAAGATGTGTTCTTCCGTGATCTGGGCCTTGTGGTGACGGACGAGCAGCATCGCTTCGGTGTGAATCAGCGCAGCGTTTTAAGACGCAAAGGATATAATCCGGATGTGTTAACGATGACAGCTACGCCAATTCCACGGACGCTGGCAATTACGGCTTTTGGTGACATTGAGGTATCCACCATCTCCGAACGACCGAAGGGACGGATTCCCATCTCTACGTATTGGGTCAAGCACGATATGATGGAGCGGGTGCTCGGTTTTATTTCCAGAGAAGTGGATCAGGGCCGTCAGGCCTATCTGATCTGTCCACTTATTGAAGAGTCGGAGAAGCTGGATGTCCAGAACGCGATTGATCTGCATGTGCAGATGCAGCAGAACTTTCCGAAATATCGTGTAGGTCTGCTGCATGGACGGATGACGGCTGCGGAGAAAGAAGAGATGATGCGTGACTTCTATAGCAATGATATTCAGCTGCTTGTCTCCACCACCGTTGTGGAGGTAGGGGTCGATGTACCGAATGCCACGTTAATGGTCATTATGGATGCGGATCGTTTCGGTCTGTCCCAGCTGCATCAGCTACGTGGTCGAGTTGGTCGTGGGGCTCATGCATCCTATTGTGTACTCATTGCTGATCCCAAGACGGAGGTTGGACAGGAGCGCATGAAGGTCATGACGGAGACCGAGGATGGATTCGAGGTATCGCGTCGGGATCTGGACCTCCGGGGACCAGGTGATTTCTTTGGTACGAAGCAGAGCGGGTTACCCGAGTTCCGTCTTGCCGACATGGTTGCAGATTTTGCTGTGTTGGAACAGGCCAGAGATGATGTATCCCATTTGATTGTGGAAGCGGATTTCTGGACGTCTGTGGACTATACACCTCTGCGTGATTTTCTACAGCAACAGCAAGTATTTAAAGGTGATCTGATTGACTAAAGCTGCCCATGGCAGCGGGTTTTTCGTATTACCTTTGTAAAAAAAGACAAGTGTACAAGCCCTCCCGACATATGAATAAGAAGTGAGTTTATTCTTTGGGAGGTGCTGTACGTTTTGGGTTACCAACAATATGGAATCAGTCCGCAGCTGGTGGAGCGGATCAAACTAAAGATGAAAAATCCCGCTGTCAAAGAGCGTATCAAAAAGTTGATTGATGGCGTGACCAAGTCTGATCTGCAAGACAAAGCCAAGGTTAGAAGATTGGTCAAGTCTTCGGCAGTCATTATGAATGAGAATTTCTCCACGGCGCAGGAGGAGCAGTTTGTCGCTTTTGTGCTTGCGCAGAAGATTGACCCGAACAATACGTTTCATTTGATTAAGCTGTGGGGGATGTTTAGGTAGAGATTCGATGTCATGTTGGGTGGGATAAAGAGCGTTGTTTACACGGGGGGGCACTACGAGTGCAGTACCATCTTTCGATCGCTGTTATCCCCGGATTTTTTTGATTCCCTTTTCTAAAGGGTAAAATCCGGGGATAGCGTATGCTTCCGATGTAGCTTTCTTCCAGAAAGCTTTTAGGCGCACGCTTCGCTTCTTTAGGTTATTCCTGTCCTATCCGTTGTTGTGTAAACGAAAGTACTTTAGAAAGACCAAATTACATCGAATGATTGTTTGGTAATTTAGGAAGGGGTGTTCCATTAGTCATGTAGATGACATGATGGAACACCCCTTTTTTGTAGTGGAGGAATAGGTAAAGAAACTTTTAGTTGGGCTTTGAATTTATATGTATCTCATCTCTTTGTGTTCTTACTTTTATCCTGGAAAGAGCTGATGAATATTAAAGTTATGATTAGAACTAAAATTATAGTGCTGTTGTAAGGTTCTTCTTTTAGAATGTAATCTTGTACAATTAAAGTCAGGATTGAGATAAATAAAATAATTTGTTGGACAAGTTTTGTTGATCGTTCAGGATCCTTGGAGCGTCTGGCGACACAATAAATGGTGAGCCATAGAAGACTAAAAAGCAGAAGCAAACCTAAGAGTAGAATGGCAAGCATGCATGAACACCTTTCTGTATTATTTTCACTGAATAATTGGAATAACATGACAACTAATTATAACATAGGTTTTTTTGGAGTCGGACATTTTTATAGAATTTAAGGGATGAACTATCATATGCATACATGGTGTAGTCATGTTGATGCATTTTCACAGGATGGACTTTGCTTTCCTCTGGGGGGAGCGGTAAACTGTTGCATACGAGCAGCAGCGATCGATGTCTTGGATATTACGTCAAACAGGCGTGGCTGTGTCGGTATACATTTTATTTTCAAACAGATGTGGAGGAAGTACGATTGGAGATGTTTACGATGCTGCTGGGTTTATTTGAACGGGCGGCGCTGTTGATTATATTTTTATTCTTTCTGTCGAGGGTGCCGAGGTTTAGGCAGATTCTGCAAAAGGGGAAATTAAGGTGGCAGGAGTATATTGCGGTTACCTTGTTGTTCTGTGCTTTTGCCATTTTCGGGACGTATACGGGCATTAATGTTGAAGGTTCACTGGTGAATGTGCGGATCATCGCCGTGTTATCGGGTGGTATTTTGTTCGGAGCGCCTGTTGGCATTATTACGGGGATTGTCTCCGGGGTGCATCGGTATTTAATTGATATGGATGGAGTCACAGCTATACCGTGCCTGATCACGAGTATCCTGGCAGGTCTGGTCTCTGGATATATACATAAGTACACGCCCAAGCCCAAGCGATGGATCATCGGTATTGGTGCCGGAATGATCTGTGAAGCGCTGACGATGTTATTAATCCTGCTATTTTCCTATCCCGATCCACTGGGTGCCGATATTGTTTCGCAGATTGCGTTGCCTATGATTCTGGGTGAAGTCAACATTGGGCTGATTGTGCTTTTGGTGCAGAGTGTTGAAGGGGAAAAGGAGATGATTGCAGCTCGTCAGGCGAAGCTGGCGCTTGAGATTGCAAACAAGACTTTACCGTATTTTCGTTCGATTGATGAGGACTCGCTGCGCAAGATCTGCCGAATTATTCAAGAGGATATCCAGGCTGATGCGGTTGCAATTACGGATACCCGGAATGTGCTGGCGTATGTGGGATTTGGTGAGGAACGATATCATATTGGTAATGAAATTATAAGTGAGATGACGAAGAAGACGATATCCAGCGGGGAGATTACGATCAGTAATGATGTCATTGATGAAAAAACACCCGATATTCACTCGCTCTTAATCATTCCGCTCAAAGAACGAGGAGACATTACAGGTGCGCTCAAAATATATTATCGCAAAGCGTACAAAATTACGTATCCATTGCAAACGATGGCTGTAGGTCTATCGCAGATCATTTCGACCCAGATGGAGGTATCGCGGGTAGAGGAGATCAAGGCCGCTGCCAACAAAGCAGAGCTCCGCGCATTACAGACAACCATCCATCCTCATTTTCTGTTTAATGCACTGAATGCGATTGCTTCGTCCATCCGAACCAAACCGGATCGTGCACGGGAGCTGATTGTGAACCTATCCGGGTACATGCGCTACAATCTGGAGCTGTCGGATGAGTTGATCGATATTCATAAGGAGCTGGAGCAGGTCCGCAATTATGTAGAGATTGAAAAAGCCCGCTTCGGCAGCCGACTTAATGTGATCTATGAGATTGATGAGGTCGCCGTGCATATTCCGAGTCTTGTCATCCAACCGCTCGTTGAAAATGCCATTATTCATGGCATTCTCAAGGTCAAAGGACCCGGTACTGTTCGAATTCGGGTACAGGATTATCCGGAGTTTGTGCGAATCAGCGTGAGTGATACAGGGGCAGGCATCAGTGCAGATATTATTGAGCGCGTCTACCATGACCGTATGCCTGGTAACCAGATTGGGCTATACAACGTGCATCGCCGGGTCAAGCTTATCTACGGACAAGGTGTAACCATTACAAGACTGGAACAAGGAACCGATATTTTATTTGATGTGCCCAAAGGAGATGTCGTAACAAGGTGATGATGGATCAATGAGAGCTCTTATTGTGGAAGACGAGATTCTGGCAAGCGAGGAATTGAATTACTTAATCCAGGAACATAGTCAGATTGAGGTGGTGGATCGCCTTGAAGACGGGCTGGATGTGCTGAAATTTTTGCAGGAACAAGAAGTTGATGTGATTTTTCTCGATATCAATATTCCCTCGCTGGACGGTATGATGCTGGCCCATCATATCGGCAAGTTTGCAACGAAACCCTATATTGTTTTTACTACGGCGTACAAGGAACATGCAGCAGAAGCCTTTGAATTGGAGGCATTTGATTATATTCTGAAGCCTTACGACGAGAAACGAATTGCTACGATGCTCCATAAGCTGGAGTTGGCATTCAAGCGCGATCATGCGCCAGTGGAGCAACGTGGTGATGATGGACTAGCCTCTCTGGTGGACGGATCTACTGCGCAGGGGGAACTGTCACGAGATACGAATTCCCATACGGACAGAAGAATTAATTTGCTGCGGAATGACAATATTATTGTTACGGATACGGCAGATATCTACTATGCGGAAGCGCAAGAGAAAGTGACGAAGGTATATACCAAAAATGGGGAGTTCACCATGCCAGTGAGCATTACGGATTTTCACAGCCGTCTGCCCCAGGACACGTTCTTTCGTTGCCACCGTTCCTACGTCGTAAATCTGTCTCAAATCCGTGAAATTGTACCTTGGTTCAACAATACGTATCTGCTCCGTCTACGCGATTTGGAAGCTGAAGTACCTGTGAGTCGTGGGAAGGTCAAAGAATTCAGGCAACTCATGCGCATCTAGAAGCATTTCATTCCGCATCTGATGCAACTCATGCTCAAAACGGTGTAATGAATCCCCTTTCATGTATGATTAGCTTGTGAACGCATTCATGTATATGACATCGGCAAAGGGGAGATCACGATGAAAGCAGCAATTTCATCAGCTTCATCAACACCTGAATCAACATTTGCACCTACAAAAATGAACCGCTGGCTTATTGTTTTGGGGACCATCATTGTACAAATGGGTCTTGGAACCATCTATACTTGGAGTTTATTTAATCAACCGCTGTCTGATCGTTTCGGATGGGACGTCAGCTCGGTCGCGATAACTTTTTCTATTACCAGTTTTGCTTTGGCATTTGCCACATTGTTTGCAGGACGGTTGCAGGAACGTTGGGGTCTTCAGCGCCTGATCCGTGTAGCCGGGGTTGTGCTCGGGCTGGGTCTTATTCTGAGTTCCCAAGTCACTTCATTAACGCTGTTGTATATCTTGGCTGGATTTGTTGTTGGTTTTGCAGATGGTACGGCTTATATTACGTCGCTATCTAATCTGATCAAGTGGTTCCCGGAGCGTAAAGGTCTGATCTCAGGGATCTCGGTCGGCGCCTTCGGTACCGGTAGTTTATTGTTCAAATATGTGAACTCGGCATTGATTGGTGCCGTTGGTCCTGCTCAGGCATTTATGTACTGGGGCATTATCGTTCTGGTTCTGGTGGTTGCGGGATCATTCCTGATCCGGGAAGCTGTTGTTCGTGAACAGGCTCCGGCTAGCAAGGAAGGAACGAAAGAAGTTGTTGCACGTCATGACTATACGGTGAAAGAGATGCTGCGTACGAAAGAAGCGTACATGCTGTTTGTTATTTTCTTCACGGCGTGTATGAGTGGCTTGTATCTGATTGGTATTGTCAAAGATATCGGTGTGCAGCTTGCGGGTCTTGATGTAGCAACCGCTGCGAATGCAGTGGCTATGGTTGCGATCTTTAACACGGCAGGACGTATTATTCTTGGTGCGCTGTCGGATAAAGTAGGACGAATGAAGGTCATCGCTGGTGCGCTGCTGGTTACAGCCGTAGCTGTCATGACACTTAGCCTGGTTCCACTGACCTTCGGGATCTTCTTCGCCTGTGTGGCGGCCGTTGCATTCTGCTTCGGTGGGAACATTACGGTATTCCCGGCGATTGTGGCCGATTACTTCGGATTGAAAAATCAGAGCAAAAACTATGGTGTGATCTATCAGGGATTTGGATTTGGTGCTTTGGCCGGATCATTCATCAGCGCCCTGCTGGGCGGATTCCATCTAACCTTTATCGTAATTGCTGTGCTCTGCGCTGTCTCGCTGTTGCTCGCACTGATCATCACTCCTCCAGGTCAAGGTCGTCGTGCACGTCAACGTGAAAAACAGATGAACCTTAACCCTTCATCACGGGCAAGCTAACAACATGCACTGAAGTACGGAACAGAGAATATTTCTTCATCTTAAAAAGCAAATTAAAAAACAAAGTAAACAGAGCGGTCTCCAAACGAGGCCGCTTTTTGGTATCTACTGTTGCCAGTTTGCCGGCCGGACTGTTGGCCTATCGGACCATCTGGCTGCCAGCGAGCGTGGTGCCTTGTGTGCATTCCATCATTCGCTTCTGTTATACTCTAGGTGAATCTAGAAAGACTAAGACCAAGTTATGTACCCCAGAGGAGGCATATCATGAACTTCATTAAATACACACAACCTGATTTTGATGATTATTATGCATTGGTTTCCAATATGGAAGTAATGAAACAGATTACAGAACGTGCAATTCCGGAGCAAGAGGCAAGAACACAATTCGAATCCATGCTGGATTTTAATGAGCGTTCCACTTGTGGACATTACCGGGTATTTAGTGAAGATGGTGCCGGTGTGGCGTATGCCAAATTGATTCCGGATCAGGAGGACCCGACCAGGGCTGAGATAGGTTACATGATCCTACCTGAACATTGGGGTAAAGGCCAAGGCACATCCATAGCGTCACGGTTGATTATCCAGGCACAAGCCGCAGGGATTGGATCGCTCTATGCAGTTATCGATCCCTCTAACGCCGCTTCCCGCCAGATCTTAGCCAGACAGAACTTTGTATCCACCTGGACAGGCGATTATGATGGCCTTCCTGGTGAGATCTTGGAGTTAAATCTTCAAATGAAGCGATAAAGGAAGGGTTCTGAGGGTAATCAGATAATATAGGGCATCTTGCATGATGCGGATGGAGTTCATTATCATCATGGTGCATGAGTTCGTCATGTACTATTTCATGCAAGATGCTTATATAGAGATGTGGAGGAGATGACATATGAGCAATTCAACCATGGAACGTCTGAATGCATTACTGCCGGAGTGGCTGGAAACCAGTCGTCTGCACACCGGGCAGGGTAAAGTGGCTTCTTATATCCCGGAGCTTGTCAAAGCCTCTCAGGATGAGCTTGGTATACATATCATGGACGCCGAAGGGAACCATGTGTCGGCAGGGGATTGCGGTGTTCCATTTACGATGCAAAGTATCTCCAAAGTATTTACCCTTATTCTGGCCCTGATGGATCATGGAGAAGAAGCGGTCTTCTTTAATGTAGGAAAAGAACCCACAGGCGATGATTACGATTCGATGATCAAGCTTGAATTGGTTGAACCCGGCATCCCGTTCAATCCTCTGATCAATGCGGGTGCGATCACGGTCTCCTCCTTAATTGGAGGTGACTGCAAGGAAGAGAAATCACGCCGCATTCTGGAGTTTTTCCGCAAATTGGCGAACAATGATCAGCTGGGCTATAACGAAGAGGTATTCGAGTCCGAATCAGAGAGCGGTCACCTGAACCGTTCACTTGGTTATTTTCTGAAGCATAACGGTGTAATCAAGGATGACGTGGAAGATGTACTTGCCGTGTATTTCCGTCATTGCTCCATTGAAGTCACCTGTGCAGATTTGGCGCGAATGTCACTCGTTCTGGCTTACGATGGAACAGATCCGATTACGGGCAATGAACTTATTCCTCGCCGATATGTACAGATTGCCAAAACCTTCATGACGACCTGTGGGATGTACAATGCGTCAGGCGAATTTGCGATCGAGGTCGGTTTGCCCGCCAAGAGTGGTGTATCCGGAGGCATCTTGACCCTTGTACCAGGACAATTCGGTATTGGTCTTGTTGGCCCGGCTCTGAATCGCAAAGGGAACAGTATTGCTGGCGTGCATCTGCTCGAGCGTCTGTCCAAGGAATTTGACTGGAGCTTTTTCTAAAAAAATTTCTGAAAAAAGAAACCATACCCTCATATGTAGCCGATGAATCACGTATCTGATATTTTGCTTCTTTTGAACGAAGTGAATGGTCCGGATATGTCTCGTCGGCTGCTTTTGGTATTCACCAGGATGTCTAGGAAGTCAGTCCTGCATGGCAACGACCATGCTGCATCTATCATGGGACATCCACACATCGAGGTGGGTATATACGCCTTCAGTTACTAATTCAGTCATTGGCTAGGGCCACATCTGTAATGAGGTTCATCTGAATATCCCGGGACCCGTCTTCCATTAGTAGTCTGAGGGTACGGGCAGGACGGTCCAGTCGAAGCACTTGTCCGGTATAACGGATATCGTCATGTTCGTGAAACAACGTAATAGTGACCCTATCTCCAAGCATCATCGAGTTGCTGAGCAAACGGGACATTTCCTCCGCGGCCTGGGCATCCAGAGATGGGCGGGTGCGAGGAGCAAGTTGTTCCTGATGAAGAATGTAGGCTTCCCGGTGTTCGGGGAGCATCATGCGTGAGGACTCAAAGATCCCGTTTTGCTGCAATTTTTTACTCATTTATAATGACCTCCAATTTTATGAGAACGTTCCTGTGCCTGGGCGGACGAGCAGAGGGAGGATGCTCGCATAATGGCAGTATCTCCGTATCTGCGCTTAATGTCATCCGTGGCACGTTCCAGTTCTCTTTTGCGTTCACGGTCATCAAACCAGGACAGCTGCACTTCGGAATCAGGCACAAGTCCGGTCAATGACACGCTGATGCGGCGGATGGGTAATCCGTCCCAATGGCGCAGGAACAGAGCTGCTGCCGCATCGTATACTTCATCCGTAATGTTGGTGGGTTCATTCACCTTCATCTGGCGGGAGAAACCGGTTGGCCGATCGTAATCCTGTCCGCGACATCCAACAGACACCACATGACCCATGAGCGATTTGTCCCGGGAACGTCGACTGACGAGTTCCGCCAGTTCGAGCAGTACCACCTTGATATCTTCCCAGGAATCATAGTCCCGGGGCAGCGTCATCTGATGTCCGATACCCTGCTGCTGATGGGCATATGTCCCGGGTTTGACCGGGGAATCATCCATACCGCGGGCGATACGCCACAGTACCTCGCCATTCACACCCCAACGTTCTCTTAGCCGGGACAGAGGGGTCTGAGCCAGATCACCAATCGTATAGACTCCCATCTTGTAGAGATGCTGTGCCATGCGGGAACCAACCATGAACATGTCTCGCACAGGCTTCTCCCAGATGGTCGACGGCAGATCTTTGCGAGGCAACGTGCAGATGCCACCAGGGACTTTTTTGGCATATAGATCACAGGCCATCTTACTGACGACCTTGGTATCACTGATACCGATTCGAATGTACACCCCCGTCTCATCCATCACTCTGGATTGAATGCTGCGTGCAATCGTCTCGGGACTGCCGAAGAGATCCAGGCTTCCGGTGACATCGAGAAACTGTTCGTCAATACTATAGGGTTCCACCAGATCGGTGTAAGACTGAAGGATGCGCGTAATATGAAGGGATACCCGAATGTATTCGGCCATCCGGGGGCGAACGACAACAACATCCGGACATTTGGCGAGCGCTTCGCCCAGTCGTTCTGCTGTCGTGATTCCATAGGACTTGGCGAGTGGACAGGCCGCAAGAATAATACCCGAACGGCGCGCCGGATCTCCTGCGACAACGAGGGGGCGGTCCTTGTATTCGGGATGTGCAGACTTCTCCACACTGGCATAGAATGACTGGCAGTCGGCCAGCATGATGACACGTCTGTCTTGGCGGGGCATAAGACTTCTCTCCTTATCCGTGATGCTGTGCTCATCTATTAGCGTTGATTATGTTCATTTGAACATCGACATTTAACATTTTATTTACAGTATGGAACAAGTGTTCCTGTTTTATAAGCATATCCGACATTTCGAAATGCGGCAACCGGAATTATTTTGCAAATTGGACACAATTATTGGTTGGCTATATTAGAGGCAGAAATTAGGAAATAAGATGTGCTTTTTTACATTTAATGTGAGAGATCTGTGACCTCTGGGTGATGACCGGGAGTTCATTTAGCTTTTTGTAAAAGGTTTATAAATGGGCACAGTCCTAGAGAGGGGGACTGACGTCCTTTTTTGATTTTCTGCATTTTTCAGAAAACCTTGATGTGACGCGGAATATCGCTGATGCGTTATCGGACTATAGTATCAATTTTGTAATCTTTATGGTTAATACTGTAAAAAGGTCCGCAACTTTAAATTATGACTCGCGTTTAATGGGGTATGTGTTCAAACGGCAAACGTTGCCTGTACCCGCGTTGCACATAACAATAAAGGTTCCAGAATTGCAAGATCAGCAGGGCACCAAAACCATGCGATTCCAGCAGATATTAGTGTTCGGGAATCAGACGTATCCGAGAGGCGTCCCGGTGCTAGTTGATGGCTCTTTTTACGAATTATGGGCAGAATGTTCCATTTCATGTTTGCTTCCATCAGCCTAGTTACAAATGCAGAGTCTTAGCGCTATAGTGAGAACTACACCGCTGACATCTCTACCAAGCGGACATCCGAAGCGGAAAGATTCGTAAACTTCATGTTGGACCATTCGATGTTGAAGCAGGATGCATATTAGAGAGGTGAGCAATCTAAAGACATGAGCAGACAAAGACGAAGACGCTGGCTATTAACGGTGTTGACAGGAGCAGTGGTGGTGACCGGTGGAATATTTGCCGGATGGCACTATATGCAACCCAAGCTCGTTACGTACACAGCGGAGAACGGCACGGAGATGAAATTCAAGACCGATGGAGACCGGTTCATGGAATACGGGCCAGATGGAACGTGGAGGGAGATGTTCGTCAAAGGTGTCAACCTGGGCGCAACTTCACCGGGGCATTACCCGGGAGAATTCCCGCTGACCAAAGAGGATTACTTGCGGTGGTTCCAACAGATCGAGGATCTGGGAGCCAATGTAATCCGGGTATACACGGTTCACGAACCGATTTTTTACTCCGCATTGGTCGAATATAACCGCGGCCGGGAGCAACCGTTATATTTTATACAGGGCATATGGTCACCTGAAGAAGAGTTGATTGAGAAGCAGGATGCCTATGCGGCCCATATTGAGCAGACGTTCAAGCAGGAGATTGAAAAGGCCGTATCAGCTGTCTATGGCGATGCGGATATTCCTGCCAAGCAGGGAGAGTCCAGCGGCAAATACAAGACGAATGCAGGAAAATACCTGATGGCCTGGCATGTAGGTACGGAATGGGACCCGGCGATGGTAGACAACACGAATGCGAAACATGCGGACGTACCGCAGTACAAGGGAGTTCATTTCTCGGCGAGTCCAGAAGCATCACCGTTCGAGAACTGGCTCGCAGAGCTGCTGGATCATACGGCGGTCCTGGAGAAAAAGTATGGGTGGGAGCATCCGATGACCTTCACCAACTGGGTAACCACCGATGTACTGGATCATCCCGGCGAGCCGCTGTATGAAGAGGATCTCGTGAGCGTGGATGCCCGTCATATTCAGCCGGAGGCGTGGGATGGTGGATATTTTGCAGCCTACCATGTGTACCCGTATTACCCGGATCTGTTCCATATCGATAAAACACTCCAAACGATCAAGGATGAGAACGGTGAGTACAACACGTACAAAAGTTATCTGCGCAAGCTGAAAGCCGAGTTTTCCGATATGCCTGTAATGATTACAGAGTATGGCGTACCCTCTTCTCTTGGCATTTCCCATCTGGGTATGGGAGGTCGGAATCAGGGTGGACATAACGAAGTAGAGCAGGGAGATATTGATGCGTCATTGACGCAGGATATCTATGATGAAGGATACTCGGGAGCTATTGTATTCATGTGGCAGGATGAGTGGTTCAAAAAAACATGGAACACGATGCCACTGGAAATTCCGGCTGACCGCCGGGCATATTGGCTGAACGTGCTGACAAACGAGAAGATGTTTGGTCTGCTTGCCATGGACCCGGGTAAACAGGAACAGTTGACCGTCGACGGATCACTGGATGACTGGAATGATCTGAAGGATGAAGAGGTCACGACCTGGCAGGGCCAAGTGGACGGCATTCAGGAGATGAAGATGACCCATGATGAAGCTTATCTGTATATTGGGCTGACCTTGGATCAACCGTTTGACCCGGCTAAGACAGTGCTGCGAATTGGCACAGATACACTTACAGGAGGTAGTCAGCCTGACAAGTTACTCCCGGGTCGGACGCTCAGTGATGGTCTTGAGACGGTGATTACACTGGGGCAGGATGAAGAATCTCAAGTGGAGATTGCCAAGGATTATGATTTTAATCAGCGTCTGTACGGTAAAGAAGGATACGACATGCTGCCAGATCAGCAGACAGCCTCCGCAGATCCGTTCCACCCATGGAATCTGGCAGTCAGTCTGAGAATGACACCGCCGGATACCCGATCTGCTCAACCGTTCATGAATGAAAAGGTCGGAACATTGAAGCGAGGAACGACGGCTCCCGGCCAGCCTGATACGGATTCATTAACGGCATGGCAGTATAACGGCAATCAGGTGGAGATGCGAATTCCCTGGATGCTGCTCGGGTTCGGTGATCCGAGTTCGCTGCAAGCGATCGACTATGGACCGCTCCAGAATGGACGTGAGTTCTCCACAGTTGCTGTGGAAGGCGTTACCCTGATTCCATGGTTAACGGATCGCGCCACGAAGAAAGTATCTTGGCCTGGGGGGGAACAGACGACCCTGGACCTGAAGACTTTGCCAGTATATAGCTGGCAGCCTTGGGAGCAGGTGCAGTATAGTGAACGGCTGAAGCTAAGCTACGAAAAAATGAAGAAGAGCTACGAAAAAATTCCTAGTTTTCAGATCGAATAAATGAGTATAAAGGAGGACCTTTTCACATGTTTCCAAGTTTGGCTTTGGCCTATCTGTTTTTGTACATCTGTATCGCACTTGTAGTTGTAGGCGTCATCGTATTGTTTGCCATGAAAATGTCCCACAACGGCAAACGACACAAGACGGCGTTTTATGAATTGAAGCAGCGTGACTACTTCACCTATCTGCAAACGGCCTTGACCGAGAATAGTCCGCTCAGACTGCCACCAGGCAAGCTGGCTCCGCTGGAACGCAGAGTCATTCAGGATAGGCTGATTGAATGGATCGACCAGTTCAAGGGCGAATATCGTGACAAATTAATTACACTGTGCCGTGAAGCAGGATTCGTAGAGCATGATCTGAAGGAACTGGGCCGTCTGCGTTACGGTCGCCAGATTGATGCGGCTTATCGCTTGGGTGGCATGCGTTGTCCCGAAGCTGTTCCGGGCTTGATGGAATTGTTGAAGGATGAGAAGCCGGGCCCGATGGCGATTATGATTGGTCGTTCTATCTCCAGATGCACGACCAGACAAGGTGAACTGAAAGACATGCTGGCATTGCTGTTAACCAAAGGCAAGTCCATTCACCATCTGGCAGCAGATATTCTGCTCGAAACCAGTCTGGATACGAGCAGAATTCTAATCGAATTGCTGGAAGACCGGAATCCTGATTTTGTCAAAGTCGGACTGGTTGCCATGTGGGGACAGGCTGTACCTGAAGTGATGCCTGCACTCGATAGACTGGTAGGCGCAGAACATCAGGATGTACGTGCCGAAGCGGTGAAGCTGTATCTTAGCGCAAGTCCGGCGCTCCGGGATGAGACGATTCTGAAGCTGATCCAGGATCCGGACCCGGAAGTTCGCGCCGAAGTGGTACAAGCGCTTGGTTCGAAGCATGCATCTGGCAGCATTCCATTGCTGCGCAAAGCGCTACGGGATGATGACTGGAGAGTTCGCTATAACAGTGCGGAGAGTCTGAGCAAGCTCGGCGAACCGGGATTCGAAGCGCTGTGTCAGGCCGCGGTGCAAGGTACAGGTGCTGAACGCGAGATTGCGATGCAGCAGATTGAAAGTACCATGCAGCATACGAGAACTGATGACAGAGCTGTAGAGCAGATGATTGCACATAACAAAAAAAGACTGCTGTACGATCGCTATTTTGGCCCTGTACGCGAGAACAGAACCAGCAAGAAACGCACAGGTGTCGCGACGGTAGGAGGGGATTACACTGCTTAGGGATCTACTATTAATCTACGGCATGGTCGCAATCTACTATGTTGTTTTCGTAAATACGCTCTATTTTTCCATTCTGGCTTTATCGTTCCGTAACATCTGGACGATCTTCCGGCGGTCGCATTATTCCAAATACAATACATTGTCAGGCTCGGAACTGGTGCCTTCTGTATCTCTGCTGGTACCGGCGTACAACGAGGAACTGACGATTATTGAAAATGTGAACTGCCTGATGACGCTGAATTATCCAACGTATGAAGTCATTGTGGTGAATGATGGCTCCAGCGATGCCACGCTGAAGATCCTGTTGGAAGAATATCGCCTGAAGCCGGTACCTAATACGAAGATTCGGGGCAAGATTGCCTGTCAGAAAATTCGTGGGATCTACCATAATCCGGAGTTCCCGGATCTGTATGTCATTGACAAGGAAAACGGCGGGAAGGCCGATTCCCTCAATGCCGGGATCAACCTGTCCCACTATCCGTTGATCTCTTCCATCGATGCCGATTCGTTGCTGGAGAAGGATGCCCTGATCCGCATGGCACGCATGTATATGGAGAATCCGGAAGAGACCGTAGCCATCGGTGGAGATGTAAGGATCGCTAATGGCTGCAAAATCGAAAACGGGGCAGTGCAAGATGTATCGCTGCCACGCAAGATCTGGCCGATGTTCCAGTCCATTGAATATCTCAAAGCCTTCCTGGGCGGGCGGATTGGCTGGAGTCATATGAACGGTCTGATCATTGTCTCCGGTGCCTTTGGCATGTTCCGCAAGGACGCTGTTATCGCCGTGGGTGGATACCGGGATGGTTATCCTGGGGAAGACATGAACATCATCATCAAGCTTCACCGCTACATGCTGGAAAACAAATTGAAGTACCGCGTTGCCTTCTGTCCTGAGGCCGTATGCTGGACACAAGCACCGGATTCCTACCGAATCCTGTCCAGTCAGCGCAAGCGCTGGGGCCGCGGGAATCTGAAGAACATGATCGAGAATCGCGGCATGTTGTTCAATCCAAAATATAAGGTTATGGGTATGGTGACCATGCCATATAACGTTATTTTTGAAGCGCTGAACCCGTATTTCCGGATTACCGGACTTCTGGCTCTCGCCGGATATGTGCTTTTGGATATGACGCAGTGGCCGATTCTGGTTCTGTTCGGACTATTGAACTTCGTGAGTGGTTATCTGCTGAGTGTGGGCGCACTTGTCCTGGAGGAGATTGCTTTCAAACGTTATAACAAGCTCTCCGATCTGGTCAAAATGCTGGTCTACTCCGCGCTGAAATTCGTGGGTTACCATCAGCTGGGCGTACTGTGGAGATTGCAGGGACATGTGCAGTTCATGCAAAACAACAACTCATGGGGTACCATGACACGCCAAAGCTGGTCCGAGGATGAGAAGAAAACAAGCGAAGCTGCTTGAGTAAAGAATATTCAAAGCAATTATATGTCCAACTAGACATTTACACGGATAACAGAGAGGGCAGAAAAAGCCTGAAGAAGCGAAGCGTGCACCTAAAAGCTTTCTGAAAGAAAGCTGCTTCGAAAGGCTGTTCTGTCATCGGAGTGTCAGTGTAAATATCAATTAGTTGAACTTATATAGATAATCGAGGAGAAGGGTGGAAAAGAACATGCCAAATACGGCGACATTGCAGCGTGAGGCTGCCGTTAATGTGTACCGAAGTGTAGAACAGGGTTTGAAGGAAACGGGTGCCGAAACATGCGGCTTAATGTTCATCCATTGTGCGGGAAACTCTCAACCTGAGCAGCAGGTCAGGACACATCTGGAGCAAACGAGTGAGTCTGCCTTCCAGGTGTGGAAGGATGGGGCTACCCAGGCGATTGCCGTCCTGCTGCCGGGGTTGTCACTGGATGAGGTTCACTATGAAGGGCTTCGGATCAAGCATGAGCTGCAAGAGACCGTGCCCGGTGCCGATCCACAGATTACACTGGCCAGTTTCCCGGAAGGGGAGCGCCCTTCGAAGGCAACCATTCAGCATATGGCTGAATCCTCGAAGCTCGTAGATTCGTCGGAGATTCATATCTATACGCTGGACAATACAGCGGACGAGCCAGAACGCATTTTGATTGTGGACAACGATCCGACGGTACGCGAATTCCTGCAATTGCGGTTGAAGATGCAGGGCTACGAAACCTATGAAGCCGTCGATGGACTGGCTGCACTGGAGTTGATCGAGAAAGTCACACCGGACTTGGTGCTCACGGAGCTGAATCTGTATGGCATCGACGGTCTGCCGTTCATCCATCATATCCAGAATCTGGAGATGGAGCAGCCACCCAAAATTGTCGTGTTGACCGAGCAACGTGTCGAGCAGACGATCAGTCAATGCTTCCGCAGCGGAGTGGATGATTACATGACCAAACCGTTCTCACCTGTAGAGCTGGATGCCCGAATCAGACGCTGCCTGCATTAGAAGATAGAATAGAGCAACATTTAGAGCACAGACACTCATCTATTTATATGGATTTTAAGCACCATCAAAATACACTGCCCGGAGGGAATATCATGGAGAATCAACAATTCCACACATTACTGAATGCGATTGAAAATAAAGAAGCTGTACTCGGCGTCGTTGGGCTCGGTTACGTAGGACTTCCACTTGCCGTGGAAATGGTCAATCAAGGTTTCACGGTAATCGGAATTGATCTGGATGCGTCCAAAGTAGAAAGTATCTATCAAGGAGATTCCTATATTCACGATATTTCGTCCGATGAGTTGAAAAAAGTAATGCAAAGCGGTCGTTTCCAGCCAACGACGGATTACAGTATGCTGCGCGTGATCGACGCACTTAGTATCTGCGTACCGACACCGCTGAGTGAGAATCAGGACCCGGATACGTCTTACATCGAGACCGTTGTGGATCAGATCAAACTGCATATGAAACCAGGCATGCTGATTACCTTGGAGAGCACCACTTATCCGGGTACTACCGAAGAACTGATCCAGCAGAAGTTGGACAAGATCGGACATGAAGCGGGTAAAGACTATTTCCTCTGCTTCTCGCCTGAACGTGTGGACCCGTCGAACGGACGTTTCACAACATTTAATACGCCGAAAGTAATCGGGGGTACAACCGAAGCCTGCCTGAAACTTGGAACAGCGTTATATAGCAAATATGTAGAAACGGTAGTACCGGTATCTTCGCCGAAAGTGGCTGAGATGTCCAAACTGCTGGAGAACACATTCCGTAGTGTGAACATTGCCTTTGTGAATGAAATGGCGATGATGTGCGACCGCATGGGAATCGATATCTGGGAAGTGATTGACGCGGCGGCGACGAAACCATTTGGTTTCATGCCATTCTATCCAGGCCCAGGCATCGGTGGACACTGCATTCCGCTTGATCCGATGTACCTGTCATGGAAAGCCAAAGGCTTCCGTTTCTATAGCAAATTCATTGAGCTGGCGCAATCCACCAATGACAACATGCCATATTATGTATTGAACAAAACGTCAACGATTCTGAACGAATACGCTAAATCCGTACGTAAATCCAATATTCTGCTCCTCGGCATGTCGTACAAGCCTAATATTGCCGACCTGCGTGAATCACCAGGACTGGAAGTATATGAACTGTTCAAGGAAAGTGGAGCTAACGTTAGCTACTACGATCCACATGCGGATTCCTTCCAGGACAAGCACGGGGAGACCGTACACAGCGAAGCGTTCAATCTGGAGCAATTCAAGAAGTACGATTGCATCGTGCTGATCACCAACCACAGCGATTTGCCTTACTTTGATATTGCCGAGATGGGTGTTCCGATTCTGGATACACGTAATGCGTTCCGTTCGTACACACATCCGCACATTTACAAGATTGGTCACTCGGTACAGCATCCTGTGCTTGAGCCAAGTGAAGCGTTGCTCGTCTGAGGAAATATATGAGGCAACGGGGCAAGCTGGTGGGTATGGCAAAATGGGCTATTCTGGCTGTGGTGCTGTGCCTGCTGCTTCTGTCCTGGATGTTCAAATGGTTCTCGGCGGAGGAGCATAAAGCGACCTGGCTGTGGGACGCGTCCATTATTGCGGAGCAGACGCCTGAGATTATTGCCTTTTCCAAAGAACAGGGCGTGGATACCATCTTCCTGCAAATTCAGGATGAGGTGCCTGACGCAACATATCGCAAATTCATCGCAGCTGCAGGGCAGGCTGAGATTGAAGTGCATGGACTTAACGGTCATGCAGACTGGGCCTATGAGGAGAAGCGGGATGAAGGGCTTGCTTTTATCGAGCGAGTACGAGCATACAATGCAGCTTCGGCGAAGAATGAACGCTTCCAAGGCATTCAACTGGATGTGGAGCCGTATCAGCTGAAGCGCTGGGAGAACGAGGAGAGCAGCGTCATTGCAGAGTGGCAGAACAACATGAAGGCCTGGACGAAAGCCGGCGAGGATGCCGGACTGTACATGAGCGCTGCCATTCCGTTCTGGCTTGATGCCCGTCAGTCGGCTGAAGGTGATGGAACATTCAGTCGCTGGGTGATCTCCAACTTCGATGCCGTAGCCATTATGGCTTACCGGGATAGTGGGCAGCAAATGTATG
Organism: Paenibacillus sp. FSL K6-1318; assembly: GCF_037976905.1. Taxonomy (NCBI): domain Bacteria; kingdom Bacillati; phylum Bacillota; class Bacilli; order Caryophanales; family Paenibacillaceae; genus Paenibacillus; species Paenibacillus sp. FSL K6-1318. The sequence continues at coordinate 4,471,251 of NZ_CP150270.1, read as the reverse complement.
ATCTGTCCAAGGAAGAACTGGACGAAGCGGATGATCTCGGCAAGAAAGTCTGGATCGGAGCGGAACTCGCGGATACACACGAGGGGGATCACCTGACCTTTTTCCGTAAACCGGTTAGCAATATGAATGAAGAAATGGCGAAGGTGTTCGATCTCGGTTCCTCTCATTCTTCTTTTGCAGGTGTGGCTGTGCATCATTATGAAGCATGGTATGCCAAGGAGAACGGTATTCCACTTGCGCGCAAGGATGAGGAGAAGGAATAGCGTTACGTCAACTTTAACAGGTTAGTCTGAAGTGGGTGAAGAACCTTCATCAGACTAACCTGTTTTTTTTGTTTTTCGACGGCGTAATCTGACAGTAAACGACATGATGGTAGTATTATACTAATGAAAGTAATCCTAAAGAATCAGTACTAATGAATTATAAAAAGAAGGAGGAGGCTTGAATACACCCTTATAACTTATAAAGCTATTATCTATATATAATTAAAAGATCGGAGTAAATTATTTGACTATACAAAATAGAAATACCTATTTAAAAGCAAAAGTTGAATCTTTAGTCCATTTGCGTCGGCAAGCAATCGACTATATTGAGCCATTAATTAAAGAAATCACAAACGATCAATTCCCACCAGAGTCAGTTATGAGCGATGCGATTGAAGTATTATCAGTTTTGTCTGTTGAGCAGAAAGAACTACTAGAGTATCTATCAATGAACCATGAACAACAATTTGTTAATGTTAATGATGTTAGAGTGTTAATAGAAGAAATTGAACAAAATGAAAGAATCAAAGGAGCAATTGAACAAATTAAAATTAGCATTCTTCAATTCATTAAGTTAGAGTGTATCGACCAAGATATTATTGAAGAAATTAAACAACAACAAGCTGCAGCGAAAGAACTACTCGATAACTATTCTTCAAGTGAAAAATTAACTGAATTGGGTGAAAAGTATGATTTAGCAATGAAGATAGCTCTTCGTACAATTACCCCCGAAGCTAATGATTATAGTCGTATAACCAAGGAAATAGGATTCGCTACAAGTTATGCTCTAAAAAAGGGTTTATTCAAGATTCACGAGATTGAAATAATGGAAGTGCAGACTATAAATCCTTCTATGACTGAAATTTCTGAACTAAGTCCACAAAAAAATGATATAACATCGGATCAGCTTGTAAATCCTAAGATTAGTTACAAAGTTGTAGGAAAGAAACTACAGAAATTCTCAGTAAGTAAATTTGAACAAGATCTAAAAAGAATCTCTTCAAGTCGTGGGCCGACGGAGCTAATGTTAACTTACATCTACAATTACGGTATACTCAGCGAAAATGAATTATTCTTATTTAACTCGGATACTTCGGTTTCAGATAATGATAACAAATTAGATTACTATCGTAGAGCACTACGTGGTTTATGTCAGAAAGGATATCTTACATCGTGGGAGATTAGTAATGATGAACAAGTTACTATTTTCTACACCCTGAGTTCTGTCGGAGCAGAAGCTTTTCAAAAGGAGACTAGTCGTAAGCAATTATTACAAAATTCCAAACTTAAAGCTTCTTATAGAAATCCAGGAGATGACTACTTAGATTTGGAACAGTATGAAGAAATTTATATGGTGGCTTGTCAGTTGAGTTTAATTAATCGAGCACAATTTTTACTAGAGAAATCATTAAAGTCGAGATTCATTTTAGAAAATTGGAAGACTCTTGTTCCATTACCTCATAGAGATCTTGAATACCGTAAATTAGGGATTCGTTTGGTTATAATAGCTCCAATGATGAAAGATGATACTTATGATCTGAAATTAATTAAGCAGATTATAGATATGAAGAAAGATTGTGTCCCAATTATTTGGACAACATCAACACATGAAGGTCTTTATCTTAGCGAAGAATTGTCAGTAGACGATCACATTGTTTATTTCTTGACTGATGAAAATGACAAAATATTATTAGGTGATTACAAAGGTGACGACAAATTCCATGTGGTCTTTGAGCAAGATAAGAACTTGGTTGAGGATGGAAGAAAGCTTAATGAAGAAACTAACTCACATGATTTAGAAGTAGTTAATGTTCCCAAAATTAGTCCTACCGAACACGATCATTTATCTATGTCCTACGAAAAGTTGCAAGAAAAGACAATTGAAGTAGTGCAATATATGTCAGGAGAAGAAAGTAGTCTCGGAACTGAAAATTATGTTCAACGTGAAGGCGAAGATTCATTACCTGAGTTTACTCCATATGTTGAAAAAGATGATCTGTATGGAGTTGTTGAAAAATCACTAATGATGCTTTCAGACAATAAGTTGGCTGAAGCTATGATATTGCTTCATTCTATTGCTGAATATTCAGTTGAAGACAAAGTATTAAGAGACAAGCTGTCATTTGTTTTAGAGGACCCTATATGTAAGTATGATGACTTGTTTACACTAGTAGATACACCACTTAATCTTTCCGTTAAGAACCAAGAGGTCCTAAATGACTATTTAAATGTTGCGATGTGGTTACGTATTTTCTTTAATCCTGAAAATCCCAATGATCATCGTTTAAAATCACGTTGGGGTCAAATTAACAGTGACAACTCTAGCCTAGTCTTACAGAGCTGTCCTTCTTTAAAAAAACTAATTAGTCACTTCTGGTTATTCCTTGAACGTCACAACGTAGGGTTTGTATTTTGTACATCTGGTACTGTACGTGATCAGATGAACATAACTAAAACACTTGAACAAATTAACATTCAGCTTACAGAAGCAATTAATGTATTTAACACGAGAAATATTAAAGCTAAAATAGGGCATAAAAAAGCACATCAGATGGTATTGGAGCTATATGGAAATAATGGTGTTTTAACCAATGTGGTAAAAAAAGCTTATACAATTAATATGAATGAATTAAAAGAATTTTGTGAACAATTCATATCGGCAGATATGCTTTCCATTAATCACCATACAAGTGGTTTTACGCCGGAAGACAAGAAGCTAGAAGTTTTCATTGATAACTATTGGAATGGTATGAACTTTAAAGCTAACTTCGATAAAAATGTTAGCCTGCTTGGAAGAGAGCGAGAGCATCAGCGTAGTTGGCTAAGAGACGCGGTAACACCAGTACTGAAGTGTTATATCTACCGACTTGAAGCAGAGAAAAGAAGTAACATGGATGTAGTTAGTCCAGAAGCTCTTAATAAATATCGTAAAAGAGCCAATGAGATTATGATGGATATTTTAAATGAACTTTCACAAAATATTATTGATACTCAGGAAAAACCAGGACACACTTGTTTGACAACTGTAATTAAACAAATTCATAAAGAATTAAATGAAGATACTCCAGAAGAAAATTACTTTTATGAAAATTTACTTCTTACTGGTGAAATTGAACTTGATGACGAATATATTCCAGTATTGGATAATTGGATGCACGAATTGCCTAATGTGAAAGATTTCCGTTTGTGGGAGAGGGCCATTAAACATTGTGAATATCAAGAGCAAAATTGGCAAAAGGCTGCTATGGAGGCTCTTTTTGATTATGATTTAGGAAGATATGATTTGATTTTCAATAGATTCCATAAAGAAATATCAATAGATGAGTTAGTAATTGTAGATATTAGAAAAAAATTCTCAACTCAAATTACACGTTATAAAGAAGAGTTTATGACTAGCGTTGAAATAGCACAAAATTATGGACAAATTTCAAGTAAGGGAATTATGGATAACTATTTTAGGCTTGCTGTTGTTGCTGAACAACATGCAATAAAGTTGAATAATTCTGGTTTTTACAACAGATTACTTGAAGCTTGTAGAAAGCAAATACTTCAAGATTCCAAAGAACGTTTAGAAGCAACGCAGGTTAGATTAAAAGAACTTAAAAACAATATTCTCAATGTAACGCTAAGAGAACAAGATGAGGATTTAGATAATGAAAAGGTGCTCGAACAGTGGCCTATTTTAGAAAAAATAGATCTTATGTTAGAAAAACGTAACATGACTGTGGCAGAGGATTATATTCAATTGGCCAACAATGGAAATGGACAACAAGATATTCCTTCTATTCAACAAAATGATTTTGATCCTTTCGGATTGTTCTTTCAGCGTTACCAAGCATTATTTACTGCGTGTAATTCTAATAAGAGCAGTGATTTAAATCGAATTTACGAGAGAGAAGTAAAATCCAGTATTTTCGCGAACCAGCGTAATCGGAATACAACCAATGCGGATGAGTTTATTCGACTTTGGTCTAAAATTGCTAGTGCTGGAAGTTTAGAATCTATTATGAAGCATCTCTCATTCCATGAGATAGATAAATTGGAAAATGGTAAAGAAAATGAATTTTTCATTTATCCTAAAACTATTGATGGAACATTAGGCCAATATAGTCACCCCTTTACTGCTTTTGGAACCCAAACGTCACAGAAAGGTATTCGTATTATTCATATGGCAGGTACAAGATCTGCTGATAATATACTAGATGAGTTGATTCAATATGGTGCAAGCGGTGCAGCTTCAACAATAGTTTTCTTAGACTATGCGTTACCTTTAGTGGAGAGACGAGTTCTTGCCAAATCAGTGAAACTTAGAGGGATCCCTGAAATTATTATTGTTATAGATCGTGTTATGGCGCTCTTTCTTGCTGGATATAATCAAGTGGAGCGTGGAAATGTTATGTTGCAGGTCTCACTTCCTTTTAGTAACATACAACCATACATTCCAAATGGAATAATTCCACCAGAAATGTTTATTGGAAGAACAGATGAACTCAATAGGATAAGGAATTTAAATGGACCTGTGCTTGTGTATGGTGGAAGACAACTTGGAAAAACGGCTTTACTTCGTCAAGCTAAGAATCTAGACCATCATCCAGAAAAAGGAAGTTATGCTGTTTTTATAGACTTGAAACAAGATAATTGTCATACTGCCCCTAAAAAGATAAGTGAAGAACTTGTCTATGCTCGGGTTTTAGATCAAGAGTGTTCTACTTGGGAAGAATTGAAAGTAGCACTGAAGAAAAGGTTGATTAATAAAGAAAGGCCTGTCAATAAATTGTTGTTGCTCTTAGATGAAGCAGATCGTTTTCTTTCGAGTTGTGAGCAAGATGAAAATCGGCCTCTTGAGATACTTAAGGAAATTAAAGATTCTTTCAACGAGCAATTCAAATTTATCTTAGCTGGGCTAAGAGATGTTGTTCGATTTAACAAACGGCGATTGAGTGGAAATAGTGTATTGGCCCATATGGGACATATCACAATCCGTCCTTTAGCTTATGCTGATGCTTGTGATCTTTTACAAAAACCACTACACTATTTAGGTTTTCGTATAGATGAACGAGATGATCACATGTTAAGTTTGATTTTGGCCAAGACTAACTATTACCCAGGCCTTATTCATTTCTACTGTCAAAAGCTTATTGAGGCAACTATAGATAGTTATAAAAATGGAAGCTATACAATAAATAGTTCTCCTCCATATTTGTTGGATGAGAAGCATTTAAGAACTCTTTTATCACAATCTGAATTTTTAGAGATGATTGAAGATAGATTCCGGATTACTTTACAGTTAGATAAAGATGATCTCTATGATATCTTGGCTAATGCAATGGCCTATCATTATTATTCAAGGGGTGTGAACAAGGGAGCAACAGTAAAAGAAATAATGGAAATATGTAAATATTTCGAAATAAAGAAAATATGCAAAATGTCTGAGGATAATTTGAAGGCTCTTTTGGAAGAAATGGATGAGCTGAATATTTTTAGACAAGAACAAGGTTTACATGGGAAATATATTTTTAATAGGTATAGCTTCTTTCAAATGCTGGGTAGTTCAGAAAATGTATTTGACCAATTACTGAAATATAGCGAGCAAGGAGCATAGTTATGCTAAGTAGTGAAATGCTCTGGTGGAATCAAGTTTCTGGGCCATCTCGTTATCTTCACGATACAGTTGAAGCTGTTTCGGATGGTGGAGTTACAATCTTAAAAGAGACAGCTTATATGGAGCAGTTTTTTACTCAATTGAAAGATAAGCTATTGCACAAGAATAGTAGTTTACAAATAGATATTTGTGATGCGGTAGATTACAAAATTTCAGAAACTCTTGTGGATACTTTAATAGAGAAATACGCAGCAGATTATGATCATCATCCAATGTATGGTTCTTTAACAAAAGCCATTGCTAGTAAAAACTTGTTGAATGAGAAAATTATAATTATTAGGAATATTGAAGAAGACCAGCGATGGATTGAAATCGGGACAGAATTTGCCAAATATTGTTCTTCTAATAGTGGAGCTATTCTGCTGACTTATGGTGACAAAAAGAGCTTAATGAAAAGTAATAAACAAATCTCTGTACTTGATTTTAAGGATTATATTACTATTTATGATATGCAACTATTTGCTTCTTACTGTCTAGCTGAACAAACAGAGTTGTCTGTTATGATGAAGAATTACATTACGCAGATTGTATCACGCTTATCTGTGGATAACCCTATGATATGTAAAAAGTTAGCTTTAGGACAGGTTGGAGAAGATGCAATAGGATTATTAAATAATATTGCGAAATATGATCCTGAGATTAGAACAATGCTAAATAGCATAAAGAATGTTGAATATATTCTATGGGAAGCTCAGATCCAAACCGTATTTCCTATAATTGAGCAGGAAAGGCGAAGGATAATAGAGTCTTATTATAATGAATTAGTTACAATACTACCTGTTACAGATGAATTTGGGAAAAGAATTGAGCGTCCTGAAGATATGGAGTTAAGACATATTCGTTTTTATTTTTTAAAAATTAAAGAAGGACTAAGTAAAAAGGATAGTGATATTTTTCAGTTAATATATGCTTCAAGAAATGATCTTGCTCATCTTAAAATACTAAATGGCCAAGAATTACAGATGATTTTTAGCTTAAAAAGCTATACTGTAATGCAATAAAGTTGTGCTCAAAACTAATGAAATTGCACCCCTAGAATTCATCAAATAGACTTCAAGTTTATTTGATGAATTCTAGGGGTGTGTTTTTTATTTAATCTTATATGAGTCATTTTCCGCTGTACGATAGCGATTAGGCGGCAGACCGACTTGCTTTTTGAACGCTTTGGAGAAGGAGAACAAATCCGGGTAACCTACGGAATGAGCCACTTCGGTTAAGCTTAGCGGCGTCTGCACAAGTAGGCGTTTGGCTTGCGTCATTTTCAATTGCTGGATATATTGCACAGGAGACAGACCATAGGCTTTGCGAAACTGCTTGGCAAAGTGGGTTCGATCCACACCCGCATGAGCGGATACACCTTCCACAGAGATGCCGCCTGCAAAATGAATGTCCATGTATTCCTTGCCTTTCTGAAGCCAAGGCGTGGCTGAATCCGGTTGCAATCCTTTGGTTGCGGGAGAACGGGCAATCCGGTCAAAGAGGCTTAGAAACCGGGTGAGTCGTCCCAGATCGCTCGCTCCGTCCTGCGGTTTGCGAACATCCTCCATGAACGAGCGCATGGCGCTTGCAGTCTCCGGCGTCAGTACACCTGAACGATACGGTGAGTCGGGTGTAAGTCCAATTCGGGAAAGCAGTTCCGCCGCATGTGCACCGTCAAAGGCAATAAATATTTTCTGCAACGTGTCTTCCGGGTCCGTCCAGTACTCATGAGTTACATGTGGAAACAGACAGAACGCATCCCTTGCTCGAAGGGCATGACGCTGTCCGTTCTGTATGAATGTACCTTCCCCCTCCAGCACAAACAGCAAATAATGATAAGGTGTGGTACGAGGACCAATATGATAGTTGGTCTTGGCTATATTGCGGCCAATGCGAATCGGCCAGGCGCCACCAGCTTTCTCGAATTCAGATGGAGTGAAGAAAATAATATCCAAAAACTCATGGTGGTCCTCCTTCATGCTCTCGGTCATCAGGAACACCTCTTTATTATATAAGTATCGTTTGTAGATTCTAAAAGTTTCGCTTATAACCTATTATACAGGTGGGTTTTATACATATTCAAGATCAGGAAGACCTAAATCTGAGAAAAAACCACAAAATGACAAAATGAAATTGCCGCGAAATGACATTGATCACAGACAAATCAATTGATATGATGTCCATACCTATTAAACCAAGTTAAATAATCGGCATTTGATTCTGAATATGCCTAATAAATCAATTTAAAGAATGACACGACAACGGAGGGGACAGAAAGGACCTGAAGAAGCGAAGCGGGCGCCTTTGTCACCGGATTTCCCCATGAAAGGGGAATGAGAAGAAATCTGGGGACAAGAGTGCTCGAAAGGTTTTCTGTAACCGAAGTGCTTGAGTGAAACATTTTTAGAGCAATTTATCATAGAAGGGATTGACTTTTGTGAGCGAACAGGAAGAAATGAAGTTTGGATGGTTTTTGCCTACAGCAGGGGATGGTAAGTATGTAGGGGTTGCCCCGGAGCGGGAGCCAAGTTTGGATTATCTGATCGATGTGGCACAGACGGCGGAGAAGGCAGGATTCGAATTTGTACTGATTCCGACAGGGGGAGCCTGTCTGGACGCATGGGTGGTTGGCTCGGCTGTGATGAGTCACACGAAGACATTGCGTCCCCTTGTCGCCATTCGCCCGGGATTGGTTACACCCGTACTCGCTGCACGCATGGGAGCGGCATTGGATCAGCTCTCTGGTGGTCGCGCCATGATCAATGTGGTGACTGGCAGTTCTGTTCGCGATCTGGAGGAACTCGGAGATCCACTGGCACATGCGCATGATGAACGGTATGTGAGGGCGAGCGAGTATATGGAAATCATGAAGCGTTCATGGACCCAATCGACGGGACTGAATCTGACGGAGTTTGCCGGAAGTGGTTCAAAATCTGGCGCAGATGCATCCAGCGATCCCAATCCTGAATTCAACGGCCAGTATTACAACTTTAAAGGACCGGTAGGCATGCCGGAGACGGTGCAAAATCCGCATCCACCATTCTATCTGGGAGGAAGTTCTCCGATTGCCAAGAAGGTCGCTGTGGAACATGCGGATACGTTCCTTATGTGGGGCGAGCCTCATGACTGGATTCAGGAGCAGATCGAAGAGATTGAGGTCATCCGTCAGCAGGTGAAAGAGGAAACGGGACAAGATCGTCAACTCCGTTACGGCATGCGTGCACAAGTGCTCATTCGGGATACCGAGGAAAAAGCATGGGCAGCAGCTTGGGAGATTATTAGCAAAGTACCACCAGAAGCGATTGAGAAGGCCAAAGTCGCTTTTGCCGAGACGGATGCAACCAACCAACGCAGACAGAACGAGCTACGGGAACTGTCCGAGAAGCAGCAGTTTGTCGTAGGTCCCAACCTGTGGACAGGCTTGTCCGTTGTGCGTTCCGGCGGTGCGATTCTCATTGTAGGTACAGCCGAACAGGTCGCAGAGCGTTTGATGGAATATGGAGATCTGGGCGTAACAACCTTCATTCTGTCCGGTTACCCGCATCTGGAAGAGGCCGAGATTTTCGGCCGGACTGTGATGCCGATCATTCGCGAGAAATGGAAAACAAGACAGAAGCAGCATCAAGTTACTACTAACTAAGTAAGTTTAACTAATCTTTTTATACGAAAACGGAGAGGACAGAAATAACGTGAAGAAGCGAAGCTAAAAGCTTTCTGAAAGAAAGCTACTTCGTAAGCATCATCTCGCCTGAAAGCTTTCTGGAAGAAAGCTACATCGGAAGCATACGCTATCCCCGGATTTTAACCATTGAAAGAAATGATTCAAAAAATCCGGGGATAACAGCGATCGGAAGATGGTACTGCACTCGGAGTGCCCTGTGTAAAAACTTTTGTGCAACTTACATTAATCATCCTCAGGAGGTCGTCTTTCATGAAAAAAAATAAAAAATTAATCCTGCCGCTCGTCAGTATGCTGGTGATGTCCATCCTGCTGTCAGCTTGCGGCGGCGGGGATAACGCGTCATCTGGAGAGAACGGCTCCTCGGGTTCAGACAAGGTTACGATCAGCTTCATGCACTGGCGTGGAGAAGATGTGGAAGCACTGAACAAGAGCATTGACGCATTTGAAAAAGAAAACCCGAACATTAACGTGGAGATGCAGACACTGCCCTCCGATCAATACCAGTCCACCGTACAATCCAAAATCAGTGACGGTTCGGTAGGAGATGTATTTGCTTCCTTCCCGGGTGCACAGTTCGAAGCTTTCACCAAAGCCGGCTTGTTCACGGATCTGAGCGGATCATCGTTCCTCTCGGCCTATAATTCGAAGCTGATTGAATCAGGACAGAACGATGGCAAGCAATATGCGATCCCGTATCAACTCGTATATAACGATCCAATCTATAATGTGAAACTATTTGAACAATACGGCTTGACGCCGCCAACTGATTGGGAAGGCTTCCTGGCACTTTGCCAGAAGCTGAAAGACAATGGTATCATTCCGATTGCCTTTGCCGGAGCGGACATTGGCCCAGGGCAATTCATGAATACGATGGTGATGAACAATGCACCGAGTGACGACATTTTTACCAAAGTGGAAGCTGGCGAAGCAAAACTAACGGATGAGTTTTGGGTGAAAACGTTGACTCAAATCAAGGAACTGAACGATAAAGGTTACTTCCAGCAAGATGCACTGGGTACGAAGGACCCTGCAGCGGGCGCACTGTTTATTCAAGAGAAAGCAGCGATGCTGGCGAGTGGATCGTATCAGTTGGCTCAGAACAAGCAGCAGAATCCGAACCTGGAGCAAAAACTGCTTGCACCAATTACGGTAAGTGCAGATCAAGCGAAGTATGAAGGAGTGCATACTACCACATTCATGCTCGCCGTGAACAGCAAGTCAAAACATCCGGAAGAAGCGAAGAAGTTCCTCGAATTCCTTAGCAATCCCGATGTAGCGAGTGACTATGCCAACCAGACGGGACAGAATGTAACGGTGAATGATGTGAAGTACGACACGCCTGAGCTTCAGGTAGCCGGAGAATGGGCAACCAAAAAGACCGTGTTCCAGCCACGGTTCACCATCCTGAACGGAGATAATCAAAAAGCAGTAACCAACTCCATCCAGGCTGTACTGAGCGGCACTTCTCCAGAAGAAGCAGCACAGCAGGCACAAGCGATCATTGATCAGCATATCGGGAAATAAACGATGAAAAACCGTCTTCAGCTATCCCTGTTTCTGATCCCCGGGTTGCTGCTGTACGTTGGATTGTTCGTATTTCCTACATTGACGGGGCTGTTCTACTCCTTTACGGATTGGGACGGGGTATCCCCGTCGTATGCATTTGTAGGGCTGGATAATTACAAGGACAGTCTCAGCAGCATCGTATTCCGCAAAGCCTTTGGCAACAACGTGGAGTTCATGTTAACGGTTGTTATTGCACAAACCTTTATATCACTTGTCTTGGCGCTGCTCCTGGTACGCAATACCAAGACACGCATTGTGCTTCGGGCATTATATTTCCTGCCTGCGATTCTGTCCTCCGTATCGGTAGGACTGATCTGGGCATTTATGTATGACCCATCCATTGGATTGATCAACTATGGACTGAATGAAGCAGGGATGAGCAGCATCGCTCGTAACTGGATTGGTGATCCGAAGATTGCCATCTATTCCATCGCCGCGGTACAGGTATGGGCCCATGCCGGTCAGATGATGATCGTATTCATCGCAGGTCTGCAAGGCATTCCGGCAGAACTGTATGAAGCGGCTCGTATGGACGGCGGCAGCAAATGGCAGGTATTCCGTACCGTGACCTGGCCGCTGCTGGCACCTTCGGCAACGATTGTTGTGGCCTATACGACCATTCAGTCGTTCAAGGCATTTGACCTCATTTTCACCATGACGGACGGAGGGCCGAACTACGCAACTGAAATTTTGACAACATACATTTATCATACCGCCTTTGGCAGCTATTCATTTGGTCTGGCTTCTGCCGGTTCCATGATCTTCCTGGTGTTGCTCGCGCTCTTGACACTGTTGCAGTTCAAGGCACTGCGTGCCGACCGGGTAAGCTATTAAGGTTGATGTTGGAGCATTCATCCTGCAACTGAGGCAGAAGGGAGTTCACATGTTTTTAAAATGGTTCAATCGCCTGATCTTATTGGTGTACGCGCTGCTGATTCTGGTGCCGCTGTACTTTGTATTTGTATCCTCGTTCAAAACAAGCAGCAACTTCTTCACCAGTCCATTCAGCTGGCCGGACCCGTTTACGTGGGATAACATCACTGGCATGTTCCGCAATCAGCCGATGTGGCAATATTTCGGGAACAGTCTGGTCGTGACGCTTGGAACGGTTGCCATTGAGTTATTGCTAAGCAGCATGATTGCTTACGCCATTGTCCGCTGGGGCGGTAGTGTAGGCAAAATCGTATTTGCTCTGTTCGTAGCCGGTCTGATCGTTCCATCCCAGGTGAGCATGCTGCCGATCTATTCTCTCACGCGTACACTCGGGTGGTCGGACAGTCTAACGGGCCTGATTGTCGTATCAGCTGCGATGCTGATGCCTGTCTCTGTGTTCATGCTGACAGGTTTCATGCGCATGCTCAATTCGGAGATTCTGGAAGCGGGCAGTATGGATGGGGCCAGCGAGTGGAGACTCTATACCCGGATTGCACTGCCACTGGCTGCACCTTCACTGGCGGCAACGGCTACATTCCTGCTCGTCATGGTATGGAATGATTTGCTTATTCCGATGTTAATGCTCAGCAGTAAGTCCAAGCTAACATTACCTCTCGCGCTTATGCAGTTCCGTGGGGAATACGTGACGAACTATCCGATGATGCTTACGGGTGTGCTGGTAACGGCCATTCCGATGATCGCGTTGTTCCTTCTGCTCCAGCGTTACTTTGTTGCAGGTCTGACAGCGGGTTCACTCAAGGGGTAAGTTATCGCAGAAATCGGAAGGAAAAGCTTATTTTGCATTGATTTCTGGAGCATTCTGCATAATAATGATTTAGTGTCAGAATGACTACATAGAGATCAAGGGAGCTATAAGTGATGAGCAAACTGGAAGTATTGCGGAATCCCAAGCAGCGCAAGCTGCTGTTCAGTGCCGGCATGAGCTGGCTGTTTGATGCGATGGAAGTTGGTATGATCTCCTTTATCGTGGCTGCACTCGCCAAGGAATGGAGTCTCAGTCCCGGACAAGTCGGCGTGCTTACGAGTATTAACTCGATCGGTATGGCGCTTGGTGCTTTGCTTGCAGGTGCACTAGCGGACCGTTTTGGACGGAAGGCCATTCTGATGTGGACCTTGCTAATCTTTACGATTGCAAGCGGTCTGTCAGCACTGGCGACTGGATTCGCCGTATTGTGTGCACTGCGACTGGTTGCAGGTATTGGACTTGGCGGAGAGCTGCCCGTGGCATCTACACTGGTATCGGAGTCGATGCCTACAGCGGAACGTGGACGTGCCGTTGTACTATTGGAAAGTTTCTGGGCAGGGGGCTGGATTGTATCAGCGCTCATTGCGAACTTTGTTATCCCGGAGTACGGATGGAGAATTGCCTTTGCCATTGGTGCGCTTCCGGCGTTCTACGCACTGTATCTGCGTCGTGCCATTCAGGACCCGCCGCGGTACAAGAATCATACCAAGCTTCATAAAATCACGTTCCGCGAGAAAGTGGCTACCGTCTGGTCAGCACCACATCGCCGTACAACGTTGATGCTCTGGATTTTGTGGTTTACCGTCATTTTCTCTTATTATGGTATGTTCCTGTGGTTGCCTTCGGTTGTGATGGCAAAAGGATTTACGTTGGTTAAAAGCTTCCAATACGTGCTGATCATGACGATCGCACAGTTGCCAGGTTACTTCACCGCGGCGTACTTCATTGAACGTTACGGTCGCAAGTTCGTACTTGTGGTGTATCTTACCTTGACTGCATTCAGTGCGATTGCGTTCGGACTGGCAACAACGGAAGCGACAATCCTGACCGCAGGAATCTGTCTTTCCTTCTTCAACCTGGGAGCCTGGGGTGGTCTATACGCCTACAGCCCGGAATTGTATCCGACTTCCGTTCGTTCGACAGGTGTTGGTCTAGCTACCTCGGTTGGCCGAATTGGTGGGGTACTTGCTCCATTAATGGTCGGTATGCTGGTTCAGCGCGAAGTGGCAATCAGCCTGATTTTCACGATTTTCTTCGTGACGATCCTCATTGGTGCAGCGGCTGTACTGTTCTGGGGCCGGGAAACGAAGGGTCAGGAGCTGGCCGAGTAATTGTCAATAAATACAACGCAACTTTTGTACGGGTCTGCCTGCCTACGGAAATAATGGGTAAGACAAGCGGTATAAGGTTGATACAAGAAGGGGTATGACCATGGTGTGACCATGGGCTCATGCCTCTTTTTGTTATATTCAGCGTCGATTTTTCACTGCGTCATCGGTCCGATAGACTTCATTTTTTCTATATCCTATAATGACACTCGGGATGTCCAACCGTGAGGATTCAGGGAAAGAAGTGGGATCTGGATTCAGAAAAGTGGAGGTTATTGGAATGATGAAGAAGTATAACCAGATGGCACAAATGAATGAAAAGACTCACGCGAATAGCATAGATGGAAGCCATAATACGGTGATTGACATGGTGCGTGCACATAAGAATAACGATATATATGTAACGTACCGCGATAAGAACAGTAATGAACTGAGTGAGATAAACGGAATGTATGATGTGTATGTTGTGGATGAAAGTAAACCCATGAAAGCGATGGAGGTCATCAATAAAATGAATAACATGAGAATTACGAAGTATTTGGAGTACACGGGGAGCGAGGATGCACTGATTAGAGCTGGTAGTCTGAATGAAGCATCTGATGTGCGGGCGATTGCTGACACTACGAAACCTATCACTGTCAGTCGGAAAGTCACTCATAGGAAGGGGAGAACGGCTGGTAAAAGAGCAGGGCGGGTCAGCATGCTTCTTGGTGCCTGCGCGTTGACGCTGGGATTGACTATGGCAGCGCCTTCTGCGGGGGCACAGAAGCTGGAACAGGGCGTTCGTAGCGAGCATGTGCTGCAATTGCAGGAGCAATTGAGCGACCTGGGGTATTTTGATGCCGGAATGACTGGTTATTACGGTTCGATTACCAAAAGCGCTGTTCGCCAGTTCCAGCAAGCACAAGGACTAAGTGCGGACGGAGTTGCAGGTCCGGCAACACTGAACAGACTGAACAAAAAGGCCAAAGCCGAAGGAGAAACGCTGCGTCAGTTGGCGAAGTTGATCCATGGTGAAGCGCGCGGAGAATCTTTTGAAGGGCAAGTCGCTGTAGGAGCGGTTGTCATGAATCGTGTGCATTCGGATTTATTCCCGTCATCGATCTCGAAGGTCATCTTCCAGAAAGGACAGTTCACGGCTATAGACGATGGGCAGTTCAATACAAAGCCAACGGCGACCTCTTATAAGGCAGCACGGAAAGCATTAAATGGCGTTGATCCAACGAATGGAGCGCTGTATTATTACAATCCGAAGATTGCCACTTCGGTATGGAGTAAGAGCAGGCCGACGCTACTAACCATTGGGCAGCATGATTTTACGAGATGAGTGTAAGTGGAGATGTGTAGTGTAGTATTTGAAGTAATAATAATGAACCTCGGCTGTACGCTGCTGAATGCAGACGTGCTACCGGGGTTTGTTTCTTAGTTAGCTCGTATTGGAGAGGAGTGTGTGCGGGAATCTCATATAATCTACATCAATGGGAATGGTCAGCATATAATCATACTTACGGTGCATTAATGGGAAAGGCGTTACAAGAACGGCACGGAATATCTTTGAAACCAAATCGAATATATTAAAGTATATATATAGAAGATATAAAATATTAATTACATATTTGGATGAATGAGAATTAATATTAAACAGATGTAAATCATGGAATTAAGGTTCTGCTAAGTTACATCCATAGAGGGGAGGACGAATATGCCATTTATTGGGGGAATCATTCTAATCATTATCCTAGCTTTTATTCTATGGGCATTAATGATCCCGCTATTCAATAAAATAGGTAGTAGAGTTCTGAAGAAATACAATAAATTCAAACAAGAGGAGAATGTTGATGAAAAATTCAAAGACGTTTAGGGTAGGGGCAATTACGGTGGCATTGGCTATTATTGTGGGAGCGTTACTGGTGACCTTCTTTGTCACACGAATTCCTAATGGATATGTTGGAGTCGTTTATTCACCGAATGGAGGCGTAAAAGATAGTACACTGAGTCAAGGGTGGAAACTCGTTGGAGCGTTTGATAAAGTAACGAAATATCCGATCCGAATTCAAACGGTGGAATACAGAGATATTCAGATTGCTACTTCTGACGGGAAAAACATCACCATCGATTTTGCCTACAACTACCAAGTAGAACCAAGTAAAGTATCTTCTATCTTCAATACATTTGGGCCAATCAGCATTCAAGAAATTGAAGATACATATCTCAAAACACGCTTCCGTGACGCAGCTCGTAAAGGTATTTCCAAATTTACAGTCATTGATGTTTATGGTGAGAAGTCATCCGAAGCAGGAGTGGACGTCCAACAACGTTTTTCTGATGATGTTAAAGAGTTAGGCTTTATTGTATCCAACGTGACTGTAGGTGTTCCTCAACCTGATGCCAAGACTCAGGAAGCAATCGATAAACGTGTCGAAGCATCTCAAGAACTGGAACGTAAAACGACTGAGCTTGAGATCGCCAAGAAAGAAGCAGAACGCAAGCGCGTGGAAGCACAAGGTAATGCAGACAAACTATTGATCGAAGCAGAAGGTCAAGCTAAAGCCAACAAAGAGCTTCAACAATCCTTATCGAGTCAACTCGTTGAATATGAAACCATCAAGAAATGGGATGGAGCCCTTCCATATGTAAGTGGGTCCAACACGCCAATGATTCAATTGCCGACTACAAAAACAGAGCAAAATAGCGGCGCGGGGAGCGTAACTCCCTAATAGCAGTTTGAGTTGCAGGCCTTGCTTTCTCGCCAATTGAATGTGTTGAATTCTAATGAACAAGCCGGTCCAATCATGGGCTGACTTGTTCATTTTGAGTCTTTTCAAAGGTACTATGAGGGATTTAGTTAAGCCTTGGCATTGGATTCGCCTGTCCAATCCTGTACAATGGATAACGACAAAAACAACGGTAGATTAAGGATGGATCAGCACGATGAGAATTATCATATCACCAGCTAAAAAGATGAAGATTGACACCGATCTTATGGCTATCGCACAGATGCCGCAGTTTATAAACGAGTCAGAACAACTATTGAGTCTGCTTCAAGAGTTATCCTATGATGAACTCAAAGCGATGTGGAAGTGTAACGATGCAATCGCCGAACAGAACGTGGAGCGGATTCAGAATATGAATATAAAAGAAAATCTGACACCAGCCATCTATGCCTATGAGGGCATTCAGTATCAATATATGGCTCCGGGTGTTTTTCAAGATGAGGAACTGGCGTATCTTCAGCAGCATTTACGTATATTATCCGGTTTTTATGGCATGTTGCGGCCTTTGGATGGGGTTACACCATATCGGTTGGAGATGCAGGGCAAGCTGCAAGGTCCAGGCTTCAAAACGCTCTATCAATTCTGGGGTAGCAAACTCGCAGATCAGCTTCAATCAGAAAGCAACTACATCCTAAATCTGGCTTCCAAAGAGTATAGCAAAAATATTTTGCCTTTTCTGAGCGAGGAAACCCGGTTCATTACATGTGTATTCGGACAGATGGTCAATGGGAAGCTTGTTGAAAAGGCAACCTGGGCCAAGATGGCCAGAGGTGAAATGGTACGTTATATGGCAGAGCATAAGATTGCAGAGGTGAAGGACGTAAGAAACTTTGATCGGTTGAACTTCACTTTTTCAGAAGAACGATCCGACGATAGCACATTTGTTTTCATACAAGGAGAGGGAAAGTAGCCTGCTGTGCAACGGTAGGTTCCTATACAAAGTCGCGCCCTCTAATGTCACAATGAGAAAAGACGCAGGGGGATGTTATCCCTGCGTCTGATCAAGAATTAAATCCATGTCCAAAGCTGATGAGCTTTTTGGGCTTACTCCCCGTATTCCTCAGGATAGAACCAGGATAGCCAATTCCTCCAATATTCAGATTACATCCTTCATGTTAACGAACATTAATCCAAGCGGTCCATTGTGTTGGAATATTAATGGAATAGACCGTACCTACAAATTGTCCACCTGTACTAGGCGCTTCATAAACCCAAGAATGAGCAAAAGCATCTACGACACGATCCCCGTCCAGATCAATAGCTTCAGACCAGTTGTTTGTCATTGTATTGCCGGCGAGTTTGCCGTAGTGACTGCTGTCATAACCGATCTGGAAAGTAATACACTGAATCCAGGCCCCACCATGATCATTGGTTGTGGACAGTGGGTTGTTATTGAAGCCGTAAATTTCTTGACCGCCATTCGGAGATACGACACCGTATACATTAATGTGAGATACTTTCGGAGCAGGCGCAAACAGAACTGGACCACCCGCGTTATCAGCCTTCTGTGATTCAAATTCAGCCTTAGCCGCTTTCACAGCTTCACGGAATTCTTTGGAATTAATAATTTCTTCCTTTGTCATAGGTTTGGCTTGTGTCACATTACCGTCTGCATAGGCAGCTACATTAAATGAAAGCACTAGAACAAGAATGAGAGCTAAACTAAACAATTTTCTCATAGCAATAAATTCCACCTTTCTTGTTATGGGTATTCTTTAACAAAAACATGCGGATACGACAAATAGACCTGCTTACAAATTAAATCCTCTTGCCCTCCTCTCTTAGGAAAATGGTTCTTCCCCTTTTTTCTTTACTGAAAAAGAAATTAAGGAGGTAGAACTCTACAGGCTAGAAAACTCTATGAAGTAGGAATGTATATGTAAAATGAATGCCTGCCAATGATTATGTGTTGCAGACAAAATTTAAAACTCATTTATACGCATTGATATCTTAGCTATGGTAGCTCCTGGCACACATATTGAAAATATAAGATTCCAGAATAGATATTTAAATTGTAATATATTCCATTTATACAAACATATAGTACCCCTATCTATCACTTTAAGTCAAGTATTTCATTAATTCTGTTGTTTATTAAATCATGCTGCTCATCGCAGTAAATTGCCATAGTATCCTTTAGTCGTCAAATTGAAGAACAATTCTTAGGAACAATATATACCTACAAAGAGATCCTATGGGGCTGAAGGATGGATATAAATCATTCTGAGCGTGGATTCGTGCAGTGAAATCAGGAGGTTAGGCGGATGTATTGTACTAGTACTTCTGCTAACATTGGTTAATCATATATCAGATGAGCGGTGAAAACGGATGAGTACAATTAAGGTGACTCCTGAGCAACTACATAATGTATCCCATCAGGTGGATCAGGCCAGACAACAGTTGGAGAATATTCGCAGTGAACTGACGAGACAGATCATGTTCGTTCAGATCTTGTGGATGGGGGCGACGCAGGAACGATTCTACTATGAGTTTGAACAGTCGCGCCCTATATTGGATAAAGCACTGGAGAGTATGGTGGGCATCTCCAGGGAACTCAAGGAGATCGCTACGCGATTTGAGAATGTCGATGCTGAAAAGGTGAGTCTTGGAAGTGCTGTTGGCGCTGTGGGTGCGGGAGTAATGATGAAGACCTTGGGTAATGATGCGGGTACGGAGGATAAAGGCTACCGGATGGCGCAAGTCAATGTGTATGGGAAGCTGATGTGGATGCCTGTGAACGAGAATGGTGTTACGGATCAGGCAGCCCTTCAGGCATATAAGAAGGATCAGGGGCATTTGGATTTTAATCGGATGCAAGCTACGGATGCTGAAGTGCCAGGGGAAGATATTTATGTGATGCAGATCAAAGCCTTTGAAAATGGAATTCATCCCTTCACAGGCGAGCCTGTATCCGATAAGTATGCTCAGATGATGTTGACTTCTCTGAAGTTCAGTCAGTTATTTATGGCATTTCAGATGGTTCGTGGGAGTATGCCGGGTGGCAAAGGGCCTTTTCGCATGCCTTCTTCTCATCCAGCTGTGGCGAAGATTAAAAAGAATTTGGAAGCGGCTGAGGCGAGGAAAGCGAATGGGCAAAAGAAGGGTTCTGAGGTCACAGGGCAAGCTTCTAATATCGGTAGTATAGTTAAAGAAGGAAACAAAACGACATACACCAATCCAGTCGGTAATGTGCTGCATTGGGATGATCAGCATCCCAAAAATATTAATCGAGACATTGATCAATTGTTAAACAGTAAGGACTCAGGAAAAGCAACTGAAGCCAAAGCTGCTTACGCTGTAAGAGAAAGTAAGGAAGTTACAGCCTTCAGCCAGAAAATTCAAAGGGCCGATGGCAATCCTGCAGGGGATTTTGATGTAGTAACTAAACATGAGATTATTGAAGTTAAAAAATCATTGAAAGCCATCACGGATGTGGAACAGTTTGATAAATACGTTAATGTAAAACACCAGGATTTCTTTAACTACGACCAGAAGAAGGTTATTTTATATATTGACAAGCCGTTGACTAATCCACATCCGAATGATTTGATAAAATTGGAATTAATCAAATCTAAAGGTGTTACTGTTGTGAACTCTTTAGATGAACTCAAGGAGGTATTGAAGTAAAACATGGGGACTTCAGCTGTTATTTTAACAAAGAAAGATAAATATTCTCCAGAGCAGCTTCTAGCTGATACTATTGTTGCAGCTTTTCATTCGGACGCAGCTCTTTATTTCTATAATAATAAAACATATACAAATGAAGGAGAGTTCCTATATACAACGCTGAATATTAATCATAAGTCATTTACAGGGGACAATGAATCCTCATTGATTTTCCATATTCACAGCATTAGTAGCCCAAGCACTGAATTTTATTATCACGAAGATTTAGGTTTAGATCCTAATGTATCACTATGCCAAGTTGGGCACATTGAGGATATCTATGATAATCAAGAATTAATACTTCATTTTATTTATGAATATCTCAAGCTGAATCCCGATAATTATTTTTGGATTGCAGACAATGATTGGGTATACAGCTGGGAGGACATACAAAAACTGAAATCTTTACCGTATGACCCGGATTGGTGTTATAAAAATCCTAAAGACTAACTTCTAAATGACGACAAAAAAACATAAAGCATATTGATTCTGCATTCCGATTAATATTTAGGAAGAGATAGATGATGTATAAATTATTGACAACAAAAGCTGAAATAGATAGATTAGTCGAATCTTATTTCTGGATTATTGATTTTCCGAGAGCTTTAACATACTTCGGAGATCATGAGAGACATGGTTATGGTTCAGGTCCTCTGGAGGTACAATTTTCATCCTATCATATGCCAGAAGAGGAAGAGTATATTGGTAATCAGAAAGTGTGTTTTATTGGAGAGCCTCCAGCATACGATGAAGATGTAATGGCAGTGATGGAGCATGATGAATTTTATAACTATTTGATGATTTACAGTGAGAAGTACGTGGAGGAGCACCCAGAAGCTAAACAGGAGATTTATAATTTATTAGATATGGTAAAAAAAAGATTGGGTTTACATTCTTAACTCACTGATTGTGAATCATAAATCATTTGGAGGAACAACGAAAGTTCGTTTATCTTATATGTCCATAGTATTCATAGTCCAAGTATTGGGTGTACCGTTGGGAAGATATGAAAGCACTAAAAACGTTGCCGTATGACCCCGATTGATGTTATAAAAATCCGAAAGCTCTTCCCACCTGAACGTTGTGAGGAATGAGCTTTTTTGTATGCAGAAAATAACCAAAGAAGGTGACAGGACAGCAAATAGAGGTGCTGAATAAATTATTGTGGGCTATATTGATATGATTACATCCGCCTGTCCATTGTAATAAAAAGATTGGAGATACGAACATGATTAAATATAGGTATACAATCGAATATAAAGAAGATTTCAACGAAGTTATCGTGGACTTAGGCATTGATTCATCGTTAAAGAATGGTTATCTGATTAGTAATTCTTTGGGATCGGATATATTTGGAGACTTCGCCACGATCCAGGAAGAGATCGGAAACTTAATCGAATTACTGAAAGGGGAAATAACGTTATACGAAGGTGGAGGGAATGTGAACTTAATAAGATCTGACCAGTCTTTTACAACTTTTGAAGATATCTTTGCAGAAGAAGATGAAGAGGACAGTACATGTGAAATTGAGACGTTAGAATATGTAAAGATACTATTGTTATGGGCAAAAGAGAACTTTCAGTATAAAAGCCAGCGAGGCGTTATCTTGAAAGAAGAAGGGCAAGTAGCATTAGAGTGGTTAAACGAAAAATATATTGAGGTTTTAGTTTTGGGTCAAAAGTTGGAGCTTGAACGTATTTGGCCACCAGTGCCTATAATGATCCACGCCCAGAGACTCAAGCAGAACGGATCGTCATAAATCTGAATGACTATAAGAGGGATATCTCATAGAAGTCTTAATAAAGCAGTTTGAGAAGGTTAACTATGTTTACATATTTTATTGGTCCGTAAACATGAACTTTGAACAGTTGAAGCAACTAATAATCGAGACGGTAAGCAAAGGGGGGGCGTTGAAAATTCGGATCACCGAATAGAGCTATCCACCCGTGGTTTAATCTTAGTTTAAAAGAAGGAGGAGATGGCGTCAGATTCATAAGCGAAGACTATGGAATAGATTTCAAGTTCGAATTTTGGTTTGACATCTACAGTTATCATAAACTTAAAATACAAAAAAAGCCTAACCCCTCAGTATCTTGAACGAGGAATTTGGCTTAGCTCTTCAGCTTAAACAGCTGTGTCCGATTGGTGATTAAAATAATGTTTATTTGTCCATTTATAAGTAATGAATTTTAACATTTGCCCATTCATTTCAAATTCTTTATCACTAGTTTCTGTATGCTCGAATCCGTTTTGTTCTAAAACTTTTTGAGATGCTATATTGTTAGTGGTTGTTTTTGCCTTAACTTCTTTTATATCTAAATCAACTAGCGTATTGAGTAATAATTTTAATGCTTTTTTAGCAACACCTTTTCCAGTGTGGATTTGTCCCACTCTATAGCCGAGAAATCCTATTTTATCGGAATCATCAATATCAACTAAGTTTATTCTTCCAAGAATAGAGTTATTTTCGTCTTTTATTAAATAAAAAATGGAGAGTCCTTTGAGTTGTTCATCAAGCAGAGATTCATTCCTTACTTTAAAAACCTCAGGTATGTAATAATCATCTCCTCGAGACGGTACCATTTCCTCGAAAAAAATTCTGTTTTCAATTTCGAACTCATACAAGCTTTCAATATCTGTGTATTTTAACTTCTCAATTATTATATTCATGAACCCTTTCCTCCAATCAACTTTAATGCAAGATACTACGAATCTGCTTCTGTAAATTTAAATCTGCACCACGATTTCAGTTTGTTCTAATTCCTCTTTTTGTATATGTTGAAAAATATTGAACTTAATGCAATTAAGTTTTTGTAACACTGGTTAATTCACTTTTAAGTAAAGGAAGCTTAGCGGACAATGATTGGGTATACAGCTGGGAGGACATACAAAAACTGAAATCTTTACCATATGACCCGGACTGGTGCTATAAGAACCCTACTGACTAGCTTATAAGAGATAATAATGTGATGAAAAAGTTAAAATACAACTAACAAAGAATATTTAATAATGTAATCTCTTGACAAGCATTCAAGAATTATTTTGTGTTGATCTTTGTCAAGCATTGGTCTTAACTAATGTAAATGCTTGAACCTTCGCTATCACTATAAGAAACAATAGCCCTCGACAGCTGTATTCAGCAGTGGGGGCTGTTGTTTCTTAATCCATCAATCATTAGGTAATAGCCTTTGTTTCAGTTTTAGACTAGACATTACATCTTAGTTCTTTAGTTCTGACTAGTAAATAAATTTGTCTAATTCTGCATCAGTCATTGCTTTATTACTGTACAAGTAAGGGATGGCATCATGGTAATCAGTTAAAAAAGACTGGTCCCGTTCTGACTCTTCATTAATATATTTATATTTCCAGTTACGATCTTCTTTTGGTATTGCAAATCTGAGTTCTTTCTTGGTGGTCCGATAACGAATTTTCCCTTTTGGGTTAATATATGCGGTTTCTTTTTTAGCCCTTTCTAGAATTACACGCATTAAAAATTGATTCGCACCAAAGTGATACTTTTTTCTAACGATATTTTTTGGAGTTAATAGAATCTTGTTATTTTCATAACGATAGCAAGGGGCTGTTACTTTTTCCCATGATGATGAGACGAGATTCCACGTATCAAAGGTGTCTTCTGAATTTGGCTGAACATTTCTAATAGCTAGTTGTTCTAGAGTAAATGTATTCATTTGGAGATGCAGAATATTAGTTATCATATCTGAAAGACCATCTTCATTAAAACCTGGTATAGTAACAGGTAAATCCATCGCTTTTGCAATAGAGGGTACACTCACAGTCAAATTTTCCAGATTTTTAAAAGTTACTAGCAGACCTTCTGCTGTATTTCCGTGACCATTATCTCCCTTACCATAACCTAATTTTGTAAAATTAATTTCTCTTGCGCAGGATAGTAACTCTAGTTTTTTAGGTGTATCATTGTTACGATACGCTTCATAAAATTTATTGAAAAAATCATCCAACAATTTGGTTGCGTTGCTGTACCAAGGTCCTTGTTGAATTTCTATTAAACAAGGGTCGATAAACAATTCTTGATCATCTAATACATTGATATCCACGAATTCAAAATGAGAATGTCCAGTTCTAGGATGGTTAAGAAGTTCGGAAATATGTTTTTTCATATAACCCCCGTTCTAGTGCTCATGCACTAGGATAATAGTATAGCTCTTAGGTTGAAATTACTATTACACAATTCTACTTTACAATATTATACATGATTCTACAATAAGCTTGGTGAGCAATTACCCTAGACAGATTTGGCCTTATAATATTGTTTGATGCAGGTTAGATGAGATAAAGGTATGTATTTTCCTCTTAACACAAAAAACACTAGCGGTTTTCCCGCTAAATCCGCATTTCACCTCATCCCTTGATGTACAATTTTCCTGAGGTGACCTTATCATGAAGGATAACATGTCAAACCTGATCGAAGATTTGTTTCACGGGAACCTGCGGTTGGACGAGTCGATTCATCCTGAGCAAGTTGAGTATCAGGAGATCAATCGCCAGATATCGGACCTGATGCAGGATTACAAAACACAGCTTACGGGGAACGAATACGATGCTTTGGAACAACTGATCGACTTGATCGGACAGTCCACATCCATGTATGTGGAAGCGGCGTTTGAGCAAGGTTTTCGCACAGGCGGCAGACTCATTATTGAGGTATTAGGCAAAACGTGAGCGTGAGTATTTATCAACTTAGAGACCAGCAGACAATACAAAGCAATTCAAAAATCC
The DNA here is from genome assembly GCF_037976905.1 of Paenibacillus sp. FSL K6-1318. Taxonomy (NCBI): domain Bacteria; kingdom Bacillati; phylum Bacillota; class Bacilli; order Caryophanales; family Paenibacillaceae; genus Paenibacillus; species Paenibacillus sp. FSL K6-1318. The sequence continues at coordinate 4,445,874 of NZ_CP150270.1, read as the reverse complement.
CCTCCTCCATTACCACCGCTTAGGCGGAGTGGGGAAGGGGATTTTGCTTTTAAATTACTCTTTTATCGTACTATCACCACCTACCGCGCCCCAATATTTTTACCAGATGGCGTACCCGAACCAATCAAATCACTGCCACCCGCAAGCTTGAGGAAATTGCCCAGGACAGGTGTTCCGTCCGCGCTACGCGTTACCGAAGGCACGAGGGAGACAAAGTCGGCTGCGCTGGCGAGCAGGCCTTTGGCGTTCTCGCTTTTTTTGTTCTTCCACCAGACGTTGGTGCTGCTGACGTCGGTTCCGCTTGTTTTGTCACTGGCGCCGCCTTGGAAGGACAGGTTGTTGGTGAAGATGTGGGTGCCTAGATCAAAGGCAAAGTTGCTTTGCCCATTATTCCAGGAGGTGTTATTTTTCATCTGGATCGAACCGGGATTACTGTTGTAGGTGAAGCCGTGCTTTTTATTGTTAAACGCAATGTTGTTCTCAACGATATGATTCACCGCAATCTTCTCGCCACCGAGCTTGAAGCCGTTGCCATCGCTGTTGGAGGTGGAAGTGCCGTCTGATGTTGCACCGTTCGCGTAGGCGATGCTGTTGCGGATCGTAACCGCGCCGATGGCACCTGTATCCGTTTTGCTATACAGATCCCAGCCATCGTCCACGTTATAGGCGGCAATGCAGCCGTCGAATACGTTCCCTGGACCGACCGTTAGTTTCGCGGCAAAACCGTCGGCATCCTCGCCGTCATCCGGGTCATAGTTGTTGTGGGAGTAGGAACGAATGACTTCATTATATGCAGGCCATTCACTCTTGGCAGCCGTGGAAGCATAACGTCCCATTTGAATACCCGTATCCCGGTTGTGATGAGCCTCGATCTGCTCCAGACGATTATAGCTGCCCCCGATGAAGATCCCGTTGTCGCCCGCACCCTTCACCTCAAGCCCTTTGACGAACCAGTAGTCTCCGAACATTTGCAGCCCACGATTGGTGGAAGCGAAGGCTTGAGCTGAGAAATCAAAGACCGGTTTTTCCGATCCATACGCCACCAGATTTTTACGTTGTCCGGATGTACCGCTATTGCCACGCTCGATGGTAATGGTCTCCGAGAAGCTATAGGTTCCGCCGCGCAGATAGATCGTTTTACCCGGGGCGATCTGGGTCAATGCGTTAGCGAAAGACGTAGGGCTGTTCAGTGTTCCCGGATTGCTGGCTGAGCCGCCAGGAGACACATACAGATCACCAGCAGCAAGTGCGATATTCGAAGTCGCCACCGATTCAGAGGGATTTTGCAAGCTGTTCTCGATCAGCTCTTCAGCACCAGCCGATCCACCACCAATCAATAATAGAGGGAACGCGGCGCTCAGACAGATCTGGGCCATTTTCGATTTCAGTGAACGTTCGGATCGTACAGATGCATGAGTAGATGTAGATGGGAATAATTTCATTACGCAAACCTCCTTGGTTAATTGGGAATAGAATGAAGAGCACGTGGTAGCCGTGTACCAGACTGTCTGGTATTAAAAATGAAATAAGTCATGCCGGCTGACTAGATGCAATCTCTAGGACACAGCTTTATGGTAAATGTTGTAAGCGTTATCATCAATAATCATCTGATCAGATGGAGTTACATGCAGGCGGGTCAGGCCTGGAAGCTTCCAATGCCTGTAATATCACGGGATTTATGTAATCTTTCCATTGGGTGATAGCTCTCATTTAACGAAGAATCATCTGAAATGAACGTAGAGAAGTAAGCTTTTCCATTCCCCGAGCACAAGTCTTACCTTCAATCCACTCAAATGAACTTCTTTTAATTTAAAATAAATAGCAGCATGCATCCTGAAGTGGAGATTACACTCAAGCTAGTTATGAAAAAGCCCTGATAGCAGCTGCAACGGGCAACTTGACGATCAGGGCTATGCTTAATTCAGAACGTAATTTGCTTACTCAAAATACTCGAATGTACTAACAGTGTCAGACTCAGCGATCCAAACGCTGTCCAGCTATTTTAATATCCGTCCGTCTCACGACTCTGTTTCTTCGCTTGCTCCACGCTTGGTTCATGTTTCGGTTGGACCGTTGCACTATCATCGGTTGGTACAGAGGTTAACCCTTCAGAGACGCGCCGACCGTAATCCGCATCCGCTTGGGTGAAGTAAGAGATCATGCGCTCCCGGATATCCGGTTTGCATTGTGCCAATGCGCCGACCATGTTGCTGATCAGCTCATTCCGCTCCCAATCTTCGAAAGCCCGGTACGTATCACCCGCTTGTCCAAAGTCATTGGTACGCTCAATCTTCTCACGAACAAGTCGGCCTTCCACCAGTGGTTCATGTTCCTTGCCACGTGGGGGTGCTTCCTTTAAGCCACCAAGAGACGAAGGTTCGTAATTCACATGCGGATTCTGACCCGGTGCACGATCCACCTGATACTGCATCTGCCCGCCGCTTTGATTCGTGGCAACGCGGTTCTTCGATGCATTCACAGGCAGTTGCAGATAGTTCGCACCCACCCGGTGACGCTGGGTATCCGAATAGGAGAAAGTCCGTCCTTGCAGCAGTTTGTCATCTGAGAAATCCAGCCCGTCCACCAATACACCTGTGCCAAACGCCGCTTGCTCTACTTCATTGAAATAATCCTCGGGATTACGATTCAGCGTCATTTTGCCAACAGGTAGAAAAGGAAACTGCTCCTGCGGCCACAACTTGGTCGGGTCCAGCGGGTCGAAATTCAACTCTGGATGCTCGCCGTCCTCCATCACTTGAACGCACAGCTCCCATTCGGGATATTCCCCTTGTTCAATAGCGTGATACAGATCCAATGTCGCATGATTGAAATTCTGTCCCTGAATCTCGCTTGCGTCTTTTTGCAGCAGGTTGCGTATCCCTTGATTGAGCGGTTCCCAGTGGTATTTGATGAGTACGCCTGTGCCTTCCTGATTGACCCACTTGTATGTATTAACACCCGACCCTTGCATCTGCCGATAATTCGCTGGAATGCCCCATGGAGAGAAGAGGAATGTCACCATATGGGTAGCTTCAGGGCTTAGTGATACAAAGTCGAAAAACCGCTCCATATCCTGTGCATTGGTCAACGGGTCTGGCTTGAAGGCGTGTACCATATCCGGGAATTTAAGTGGGTCACGAATGAAAAAGATTTTCAGATTGTTACCCACCAGATCCCAGTTGCCATCTTCGGTATAGAATTTTACAGCAAATCCGCGCGGGTCCCGCAGTGTCTCCGGTGAATGTCCACCATGTATAACGGTAGAGAAGCGAACGAACACGGGCGTTTGTTTACCTTTTTCCTGAAATAGACGTGCACGTGTGTACTTCGATACTGGTTCACTCCCGGCTGTTCCATACGCTTCAAATATGCCATGAGCGCCAGCGCCGCGGGCATGCACCACACGTTCCGGAATACGTTCGCGGTCGAAGTGAGTAATCTTTTCGAGAAAATGATAGTTCTCCAGCGTAGTCGGTCCCCGGCTGCCAACGGTTCGTACATTCTGATTGTCCGTAATGGGATGCCCTTGTCGATCCGTTAATGTCTCAGCTGATTTGTCTGAGGAATGCTCTGGTTGTGAAGACTGATGATTCATGGAGTGGAGCACCGCCTTTCCTTAAAGTGGATTCCTGTATATATTTTCCCTGAAAATTAGTTCTATACATTGAACCTCGCAAATAATCTCGTAAAAAAAGCTTGTCACCCGCTTCATCGCGTGAGATAATTAACTTTTGCCCTGCGGCCTTTTTTGAACGGAAAATGAAAGAGGACCGCGTCTAAGAATGGAGGCTGACCTAGGATTGTCTACACAACGTTATCCTTTTGCATATGATCCGGCTGAACCTTTTGTATCCCGTCTCGGGGAATGGGTTGCCGATGTTTTTTACGATATTTTGCCAGAGTCCGGCTTCGAGGTACGGGATGAACAGATTTTTATGGCATACCAGCTCGAACGGGCCTATGGAGATAAAAAGACCATTATGGCGGAGGCCGGTGTCGGAACAGGCAAGACGTTAGTCTATCTGCTCTACGCGGTCTGTTATGCACGTTATACGGGCAAACCGGCGGTGATTGCCTGTGCCGATGAGTCCTTGATTGAACAGCTTGTGAAGCCCGGCGGAGATATTGCGAAGCTGGCTGCACATCTGGACTTGGAAGTGGACGCACGTCTGGGCAAATCACCGGACCAATACGTTTGCTTGAACAAATTAAGTGCAATGCGATTTGCGGATGAGGATGCGCCTGTTATTGAAGAAGTGCATGAGAGCCTTCCGGATTTTGTAAATACGCCGGGTACACTTCAGGCTTTCCATCCGTATGGTGACCGTAAACAGTATCCACATCTGAACGATCGTCAGTGGAATAAAATCAACTGGGACCCGTTCCAGGATTGTTTTGTATGTCCAAAACGTCAACGTTGCGGCCTGACGCTGTCGCGTGACCATTACCGACGTTCCAAAGACATCATCATCTGTTCCCATGATTATTACATGGAGCATGTGTGGACCTATGATGCGCGCAAACGCGAGGGACAACTGCCACTGCTGCCTGATCACAGCTCCGTTGTATTTGATGAAGGACATTTGTTGGAAGAAGCAGCCCTGAACGCACTGAGCTACAAATTGAAACACCGTATCTTTGAGGAACTCGTGACTCGTCTGCTTGAAGGTGAGATTCGTGAATCCCTGGCGGAGCGTGTGGATGAAGCGATTGAGAGCAGTGAGCGACTGTTTGCGTTGCTGGATACGTATACGGTGGCGATCCCTGGATCGGAACGGAAAGAAGTTCGGGTAGAGCCGCCATTGCTGCGAGAGATTGAACGTCTGACCAGTGTACTGGATGCGATTGGCGAAGAATTGGTATTTGAGAGTGGATTGTTCTCGTTGGATGGGTACCAGATGCGTGTCGTGGAAGAACATCTGGACATGATTCAGTCTGCACTTGCGTTGTTCCGTAAGGAAGATGGCTACATCTGCTGGGCGGAAGAGAGTGAAGACGAGACGACATTATCGATCATGCCGCGCACCGTGAAGGAAATGCTGAACGAGCGTGTGTTCAACACAGGTATTCCAATCGTGTTCTCCTCTGCAACGTTATCTGTGGATAGTTCATTCCGTTATGTGGCGGACAGCTTGGGCATTGATGATTTTGTATCCTTCTCCGTAGCTTCACCATATGATTATGCGGACAAAATGAAGATGAAAATTACCGATGAAGCTATACCGGGTCATCCCGAAAATGAAAATCGCATGCGCGACGCGGTGTCCATGCTTCAGGATAGTGGAGGACGTGCGCTGATTCTGTTCCGTACGATGGAAGAACTGCGTGCGTTCAAGCAGGATATTGTTCATGTACCTGAAGTAGAAGGTTTGCGCTTTATGTATGAGGGCGACCGGGAGATCAGTGATCTGATCGCGGCGTTCCAGCAGGATGAGGAGAGTGTGCTGTGCTCCGTCAATCTGTGGGAAGGACTGGACGTTCCAGGTCCGTCATTATCCAATGTCATGATCTGGTCACTTCCTTATCCACCACAGGACCCTGTCTTCAATGCGAAACGCAGTGCGTCGGCAGCCCCATACGAAGAGATCGATCTTCCGTATATGCTCTTGCGTGTGAAGCAAGGTCTCGGACGTCTGATTCGGACAAGCACGGATTCCGGTTCCGCGGTCATTCTCGATGAATCGCTGTATACCAAAAAGGAAGCCAAAGACCGCATTGCGGCCCTGCTTCCCGAAGGTGTGGAATGGACAACCCTGACACACTAACCAGCTTAGGTTAAATGTTCTTGCTTAATTTTTGATGATAAGGTTTCTTGCCAAAATAAGTTCTTGCTATCTGCGGATACAACCATCCGTAAGTGAGCAAGGGCTTTTTTTTGTTTTGATGGTTCCTTCAATGTACTTCGCTTCCCTTTTTTCGGGGATTTTCCCTCGCCCTCGCTACCAATCGCTCCAACATTCTAACGAATCTACCGCACCTTATTAGAGTGATAATAAAGAGATGTGAATTCTAACGAATCTCAGTAACGTTATCCCGCCGAAAATAGCTTTTAAGCCTGTAAATCGACGAATTTGGAGGAATAACGTCGCTGTGATTCCTTACACGTCAGACCTGCGCAAATAGGAGCGAATAGCGTGTGCTCGGTTCATTAGAAGCAATGACCAATGAGCGCTAATAAGGGAAGGCCTCTGTCATGCCATGACTTTTGGGACATGGAAGCCCCTTTTTGATGTGTATAGATTTTTGCTGTGTTAAAAAATACCCATGCTCAGATACCGTTCCCCGGTATCCGGCGCAATGCAGAGCACCCGGTGCCCCGGCCCCAGTTCCTTCGCGATGCGAAGGGAGGCCCACACCGAAGCGCCAGAGGAAGGGCCGAGCAACAGCCCTTCCCGGGCAGCAAGCTGCCGCATCGTATCCAGTGCTTCCTCATCGGACACCTGGATGATGGCATCCCACACGTCGGTATTCAGGATGTCCGGAATGAACCCTGGACTTGTACCGACGAGCTTGTGTGGTCCGGGCTCGCCACCGGACAACACCGGAGAACCTTTGGGCTCCACCGCATAGATGCGGATGTCAGGTAACTGCTTGCGCAGTTCTTCTCCCGTCCCGGTAATGGTGCCGCCAGTTCCAGCCGTAGCGATGAAGGCGTCCAGCTTGCCATCCATCTGCTGCATAATCTCGGGAGCCGTCGTGACCCGGTGAATGTCCGGGTTCGCCTGATTCTCGAATTGCTGCGGAATGAAGCTGCCCGGAATGTCTGCCTGAAGTTCTTTCGCTTTGCGTATCGCACCTGGCATCCGCTCCGCAGCAGGCGTGAGCACCACATCTGCGCCATAGGCTTTCAGAATGTTGATGCGTTCCTTAGACATGTTGTCCGGCATAATCAGAATGGCTTTATATCCTTTGGCGGCGGCATTCATCGCAAGACCTATGCCAGTATTGCCGCTGGTTGGTTCAATAATGGTAGCACCAGGGAGCAAGTGGCCCGCAAGTTCAGCCTGAACGATCAGGTTATAGGCGGCACGGTCTTTGACGCTACCGCTGGGGTTAAAGTATTCCAGTTTCACGTATACGTCAGCGGAGTTGCTGCCTGTGAGTCTGTTCAGTTTAACAGCAGGTGTCTCGCCGATCAGTTCGGTCACATCTGCGGCAATGCCTGTATGTGCGGGTGTTCGTTTAATCGAATGGGTATTCAAATCCATGAAGTACAGCTCCTTGAATGATAAGACGTTGAGAGCATATCCGGATTGAAATCAATTCATGACTTATTAGAATGGTTGGATATCTCTATTCCATCTTAATGAACGTAACCTTCCGTGGTCAACTTGTTTTACTGGGGATGGATATTCTAAGGCTCACTTAAAGCAGTAATGAACATTAACAATTAGTGGTAGTGAGGTTTTGTAATGGATTCAAGCGTAATCTTAGATGGTAAGCAGGTAGATCAGATCCATCTGATTTAGATGAACAATAGAAGGGGTTCGCATACCCGGGTTCAATATTGTCAGAGTTGCATCAGGTCTGTGCCAAGTCCATCTGAAGATGCCGACTGAGTTCTTTTTTAACTTCATTGCGTGCGAACGTCCATAGCATGTAGAAACGTTGCCAATACCCCCGGCACATATACAGAGTTTCGATACCCTCGGCTTCCCGTTTCTCTTCCAGTACTTTGACACCGCGGGCTCTCATCTGTTTGCGCAGTCCCAGTATCTCCTTAAGTACTTCATTCTGAATGCGGGTGAGCGACAGAATATAGACCTCGGGCATTTTCAGAAGCAGTGTATCCAGCGTTTGAATATCCCGTTCCAGTACATCCAGCAAAAGCGTACGCACAACCATACCTTTAATCAGACGATGATCTTCGTCCGCAGGCGTTGGGGCTGAAGTGGAAGAGGCGGCCATATGTTCACTTCCTTAGCCATAAATATATCGTTCTAATTAAGAACAAATGTTCCTATTTGTGTTATGTTCAGCATAATCCTGAGTCATGCAGGTTTCAATCTGAAAATATTTACATTTTCTCTTTAAGGCAGTTTGAATTATATGAAAATCCTTGTGGAATAAGGATCGCAGGCAACTTCGCCTTGTCGAAATACAGAACATAAAAGGAGAATGTCCTCCCCGTGTTTAGAGTTTGTTTATAGTAACTCGTTATACTACCTTTAAAATTTCAAACCACATTGAAAGGAGTACTAATATTTAAAAAATACATATTTCAACGGATGTACGTTTGATGGATATACGAGCCTTAGTAGTTGAGTAGCTCTTAAGAAGATTTATAAGATTGACACGGGGTCAGAGCAAGGTGATACAAGATCAGGAAATCTAATATGATGAAAGGAAGGGTGATAGTGGTGAATAAAAGATTGCTGAGGTTTAAAAAAGTCATAACCATGCTGATTGTAGCTGCATTAATTTTTGGAGGAATTCCATGGTTTCAAGCGTTAAGTGTAGATCGTGCTTATGCGGCAAGTGGAACATGGGTAGATGTAGGAGGGGGGGGCTTCTCATCAGGAAAAGTGGAAAATATTGATTTAGTTTTTGATAACGAAGGGACACCGTACACCTTATTTAAAGATGCAAGCAATAACGAAAAAGCAACGGTTTTAAAATACGTTTCCGGAGCATGGCAATCTGTCGGACCTGCTGGCTTCTCTGCTGGTGGTATTTATACTTCTTCGCTCGCATTTGATTCTCAGAATACTCCATACGTAGCCTATCAGGATACTGATAATGGAAGCAAGGCCAGCGTAATGAAATTCAATGGAAATCAATGGGAGTTCGTTGGCACGCCTGGATTATCGGCAGGAGCTGCGCTTTACGTTACTCTGGCATTCGGTCCTAATGATACGCCCTATGTTGCATATCAAGATCGTGCTGCAAATAGTAAAGTGACGGTTAAAAAATGGAATAATAATCAGTGGGAGAACGTTGGACCAGCTGGTTTTACAACAGTCGGTGCACTAGAGATGTCCAAATTGGTTTTTGACGCCAATGGTATTCCTTATATTGCTTACAAAGAAGATACAACAAATAATAATAAATTGACTGTCATGCAGTATGCAGGGGGTTCATGGAAGAATGTGGGTAATGCTGCGTTTTCGTTAGGCTCGGGCTCCTATCCATCCCTGGCAATTGGCCCAGATAATAGACCATATGTTGCTTTTGAGGATGGGGCCAATAGCTTTAAAGCTACAGTTATGAAGTTTAACGGCACCCAGTGGGGAATTGTAGGTAATCCTGGATTTTCCTCCGGTACATTAAACAGTATGTCTCTAGCATTTGATCCACAAGGTCTGCCTTACACGGCTTTCAAGAATAGTGTGGAAGAGAGCATGGAGCCGCAGGGTGTAATGATGAAACTAGACGGATCTCAATGGACTGTGGTTGGGGAAAAACCATTTTCCGCTGACCAAATCAATGAAACTTCACTGGCATTTGGTCCAAATGGAAATCCCTACGTTGCTTATGCGGACGGAAATAAAAATTACAAACTGACTGTCATGACGCTATCTACAGATCATTCAGTGACTTATAATGCTAATGGTGCAATTACTGGAAGTGTTCCCGTAGACAACAACAAATATCAAAAAGATGCAACAGTAACCGTGCTTGACAACACGGGAGAATTGACAAGAGAAGATTACCAGTTCACGGGATGGAATACAGCGGCAGATGGTAGCAGAAGCAGCTACAGCGCAGCAGATACATTCTCCATGAATGATAGTGATGTTACGTTATATGCACAGTGGCAACCACTGTATGTAAATATTAGTTTTGAATCTAACGGCGGAACCGAGATTGACAATCAAAAGGTGAACTACAATAGCTCAGCTGTAAATCCTGATGCTCCAGAAAAAACAGGATATACGTTCTCGGGCTGGTATAAGGATAGCCAATTGCTTCAATCTTTTGATTTCAATACGAGTCTGACGCAAAATATTACACTGTACGCGAAATGGAAATCATCGACAGCAACGCTTTCCAGTCTGACAGTAAATTTGGGTCAATTGACACCTGCTTTCTCTGCAGATGAGCTTGATTATCGCGTAGATGTTGAATCTGACGTGACAAGTTTAGACTTCTCTCTAGGTAAAGCAAATGAAGGACAAGTCGTACACGTAACAGGCGCTACAGATGAAAATGTGACGGATGGCATATACACATACACAGTTACGGATCTAGTATACGGGTCAAACCTTGTAAACATTAATGTTCAGGCGGAGGACGGCACTAGTAACGACTATAAACTCAACGTTAATCGAATTGACATCACCAATGCCAAATTGAGTGAAATAGCTCTACCTTCGATCACTTTATCTCCGACATTCAGCCCGGAAGAAGAGATATATGAAGCGACAGTCAGCAGTTCTGTTAGCACGACTGAAATTAGCGTTAAACCCGATCAAACGGGAGCCACAGTGAAAATTAATGGTATCAGCGGTAACAGTACAGTCGTGCAATTAGTCAGTGGTATGAACACAATTACGATCGAAGTAACTGCATTGGACGGAATAAGCAAGAAAACATATACGCTGAACATCAAGCGCAATAGTGATAGTTCAGGCGGATCGGGTGGCAATGGAAACTCCGGGGGTTCCGGTTCTGGTGGAAGTAGTGCAGGTGTACCAGTGACTACTCCCGTCATAAATCAGCCAACTACAGATGCTAAAGTACTCGTGAACGGTAAAGCCGAGAATGCTGGAAGCTTAACTACTACTGAAGTGAACGGGCGAAAAGTTGTAACCCTTGCAGTGGACGCAACGCTCATTGCACAAAAACTTCAAACCGAGGGCAACAAGGCTATTGTCACGATTCCCGTGACAGGCAATGCGCAAGGAGATCAGATTATTGGTGAACTGACGGGCCAGACAGTCAAACTCATGGCTGACAAACAAGCCGTATTGGTGCTTCAAACGGATATTGCCTCTTACACATTACCTGCACAGCAGGTTAATATTGCGCAGCTCGCGCAGCAACTTGGTGTGAATTCTGACCATTCCTTGGAGAACATCAAACTGCATATTGAAATTTCGCAGCCGACTGCAGCAGTCATACAGACAGCACAATCAGCAGCTCAGCAAAATGGATTTACTCTTCTGGGATCACCAGTTGATTTCAAAGTAACAGCCATCTTGAATGGCAAATCCGTGAGCCTGGATAAGTTCAATAGTTATGTGTCACGTACAATTGCATTACCAGCTACCGTTGATCCTAACCAGATTACCACGGGTGTTGTGGTGGATGCAGAAGGAACTGTGACATGTACCCACAAAAATTACACAGGTCAATGGGATATACCATGCACAGATTAATAGCTTGACCAACAGTGTGTATGCCGTTATCTGGCACCCGCATACCTTCACTGACGTTGCTCAACACTGGGCTGAGACAGAAGTGAATGATATGGGTTCACGTATGGTTATCGAGGGCATTACGGACAGAACATTTGAACCGAACCGTGGAGTTACACGTGCAGAGTTCGCTGCCATCCTGGTACGTGGATTAGGATTAAAACCTGGAGAACAGCTTAACTCCTTTAATGACGTGAGTGGAAGCGAGTGGTACGCAGGTGCTGTGAACACGGCGGCTAGCTATGGATTAATCGAAGGTTATGAAGATGGAACATTCCGTCCACAGGCACAGATTACTCGTCAGGAAGCGATGGCGCTCATTGTACGAGCTACGACAGTGACTGGAATGGAAACAGCTGCTCCTGCCGGAAACGTTCAGCAATGGTCTTATTACGCAGACGCTGAGCAAGTAGCGAGTTGGGCGAAGGAAGCAGTAGCATCCAGTATCTCTACCGGACTGGTATCCGGACGTGGAAAAGATACCATTGCTCCGAATCAATCGATTACTCGTGCCGAAACAGCTGTAATTATACGCAGATTGCTTCAACAGTCTGGTCTGATTTAGACAGCCCCAACATATAAGTACGAAATTACGAAATAATGACTAATGAAACAGGCAGCGCGGGGTTATGCGTTGCCTGTTTTTTTGTGGATGAAGTTAAAGTCTAATCAACGCTTATTAAAGTTCTTATAGGTTAAAATATTTTTTCAAAAAATGAATTTTAGAAAAGTATATTTTTCTTTTTTTATTTACAGAACATATGTTCTTATATTATAATTGAAAATAGCAAGTAGTAGGAAAGACCCGAGCTGTTACGAGTATTCCTCGTTTTCTAAAGTTTGTTGAAAGCAACAAACAGGACAAGCCTGCTCCAAAATAAGGTATAATTTATGGGTTTTGCAGGAAACCTAAGGCCATAAACCAAATAAGCCTTATGCAATGCAGTCTGCTACAGAAGTGATTACAAGCAATGAATTACTGCAATGAATTGCGATCATGATTCAAGGATGCCTTGCCTTAACACGATGACGCCGAGTCAACGAGAAGAAGCAACTTATTTTTACTGAAAATGAGCAACAAAAAAGCCCCTGCCTTGGGCGGCGGGGCCTATGGAATACTGCCGATTCAGCGGCAGGCTTGATGATGTGTTCAGAAATTAAGCAAGATATTGAGGCTTTTCGTAGAACGCCTCTTTTTCAAGGATGACCTTATAGGGTCTTTCCTTGCCCTTCAGGGAGGGTCCAATAGTCGTTAGCGGCACGGCCGGCTTGTGGAAACGATCTTCTTCCTTGGGTTCCGGAACCGGTCGTGATGATTCGGGCGCAGAACTGAGGCGTACCTTTTTTTCGCTGCCCCAGCGCTTGCTTATTTTTTTCGTTTCCGGTTTCATTCCGGTTCGCCTCCTAACAAATCGTTGATGGCGTTGAACAGTTGACGATTCTGTAGGTCAATCTGCTGAAATACCGCCTCATCCGCTTCAATATGTCCAATAATGTGAACGGTGATTACATACCTCTTGGCTACAGGATAGCATAGCAGATACTCTTTCTCAAGGTAATCATCATAGAGATTGATCTTGATCTTGTTTTCCCGGTAAGAATCAATCACCAGGATGCGCTTGGGATCATCCGGTGGTTTGTTGTCGTTAGCGGACAAGTCATACTTTCTTCCCGGTTCTCCAACATTACCACATAATTGCTCGATATAACCACTGTCATCTGTACGGTATATGGCTGTGCCACGTACGGCAAATGGAGGATGAGAGACAAAGGCGGTACGCAGGGCATCGCTCATTCGCTCCAACATCTTGGCATCTGCTTTGCGGGTACGCAGCAATTCCCTAAAGAACCGCAGCAACTTGAGCAGTTGTAACCTTGCTTCTCCCTCAGTGCGTTTATGCTTCTCAATGATGTTCTCCAATTCTGGATCACTCCAGCGTCCTTGTTCCTCAATACTGTCTGCGATTTTGGAACATGCCACGGACACGGCTGGTGCCCACTTTCCGTCAGAACGGATTTCATACACAAGTGGATTTAATCCCAGCAGATCTGTAGGCATACGCAATCCTTCGACCTTGGTTGTGTCCTTGATGTCCGTAATATCTTCAGGAAGAATGAAAAAAATACGCTTTCGTCCCAGACGGCCCATAAACAGACCCATTTCAAGCATTGTATTATCCCGGACCGACGCGTAGTACTTCCCACGAATTTTGGATATATCATCCGGATGAAAAATAAAAATGGCGAAGTCTGTCGTACGAACTTCTGTTTCCAGGTCGTCCATCGTATAGCTGCTTGGATTAAAAACTCCGGAGTACCAAGGGGTAACTTCGGCTGAAAAACGTAAGTTTTCGTGTACTGCGGCTGCAATCGGCTTCGCTTCCAGCGAGCAGCCAATAAAGACTCTTGGCTTTAACGTTTTCATCAATCCGCCTCGCTTAAACGGTAGTGGGATTCAATTGTTATATTATACCATAAACAGCAGAGTAAGTCTGGAAACGTCTGAGCTGGACAAAGAATAAAGCCGATTACGTTTGCTATAGTGTATGTGCGAAGGGAAAATGATTCCTTTAAAAAGCGCAAGAAAATAAAAAAAGGCCCCGATTTGTCACAGTTGGGTGACTGACAGTTATTTTTGGAAGCTTTGGTCATAGAATAAAGGAGCAGGTTGCACCATTAGCAAGCATTGCTTATCCTGGTGTTGCCGTATGACTGCTGGAGCAGTCCAGAGGCTGCTTTATGCCTGTTTTTGATGGGTCTGCTGTTTAGACCCGGTCACGTTGGTGTTATATAATAGAAGAACAAGCAAGTTAGCTTTGGTGTTTAAACTGAATGAACTTGCAACTGCTGTAAGTTGGATTTACAATTTACACAGGAACGAAGAGTGCAGAACCCATCTATAGAAGCGAAGCGTTCGCTGAAAGCTTTCTGAAAGAAAGCTTCGGAAGCATAAGCTATCACCGGATTTTCCCAGAGGGAAAATGGAATTCCAAAAATCCGGGGATAACAGCGATCAAAAGAGGGTACTGCAGTTGAAATGGTAAGTGTACAATTAAATGTTCAAGCTTATGCATTGTAGTTATTTTTCAGTTTAACTAAGCACAGCTAACCACAACAGAACAGAAAGGATCAGGATACCATGAGTTCCCGAAGGACAATCTCCCCAAGGACGATCTGGAAACGTTACGATCTCTCATACACATAGCGCCCCTTGTAGAGTACACCAACCGGTTTCAAAAAAACGGCTGACTCTGCGAAAGAGGGGATTGGAATGAATATTCGAAGGACGTACACGATGATTTCTTCCAGGCTTACCTTTTGCAGGGTACGGTCGGTCTAAAAAACCAACCTACAAACTGCGAGGGAACCTGAATGAAGAGAACATTGTTAACCTTACAACACGTTAAAACAGAGGCGATCAAATTCGCCATTATGCTACTCGGTACATTTATTTTAGCTTTTGCCTATTATCACATTAACTTTCAGAATCATTTATCGGAGGGCGGATTTGTCGGTCTGGCCCTGCTCGGAAAATACGCAACAGGCTTATCACCTGCTATCGGTATGTTGTTACTGGACATTCCGGTCATGATTCTGGCCTGGTTCCTTAAAGGCTGGAAATTCATGATTCAGGCATTGCTTGGCGTCGGTGCATTTTCCCTATTCTATGACGGCTTTGAACGATACTCCACACTGGTGATGTCGTTTAACGGAAATCTGTGGATTCCGGCAGTTCTATCCGGTGTATTGACAGGGGTAGGCGCGGGGATCGTGCTTCGATTCGGTGGAGCGACAGGCGGAGACGATATTCTCGCTGTGCTGGTTAGCCGCTGGAAGGGATGGAAGCTGGGAACAGTTTTCTTTGTCAGTGATGCTTTTGTATTGGGATTGTCGCTTTTCTTTCTTCCGGTAAAAGAAACTTTATATACGATTCTGGCCGTATGGATCGCCAGCAAAGTCATTACGTACGTCGTTAGTGTTCCGGCTCGCGGAACCGTGGTTACGACTTCAGCTGTGAAATTGCCGATGCCATCGGCTGCAGCCAAGGCAGTTAACGCTGCTGCTGTTTCACAACGGACTACGGTGGCTAGAGGGGTATCCCATTAACCATACGTTTCAGAACAACCATAACCTGTATCGGGTTTAGATGGTTAACGTTCATACAAAATCCCTTTTGACTGCTCTTCAGCAGCAAAAGGGATTTTGTTGTTTTCGCTCATGTTTCAAGACTTGATCGAAGAAGCAATCTGACCATCCTGATTATGGATAATCGCGCGAATATTCTGTTTGCTACTGAGTTTTTTGGCTTCATCCACAGCTTCAGCTTTAGTATCAAATGTGGACAGATAGCTAGACTTTCCTTCTTCCTTGATCGCCCAGCCAGAGTCGGTAGGCACGACATGGATGTTGTCATGACTCTTGGACGAAGATACGGGCTCAGAATGACGACGCTCCGTGGAAGATGACTTTTTAGGGTTGGAATTTTCAGAAGAAGATGTGGAGTCCGATTTCGAACTTTCCGGTGCGGGATGATTCTCATCCCATTCTTCCGCCTTAGCTGTCGCTATGGCAATCGAGCGTCCTTCCTCATACCCGTCATCAAGCAGAGCATTAGCAATTTCAATTGCTTTATGTCTGACACGTGGTTCCAAGTTCTTCATGGATACCGGATAATCCTGTTTGTTCCAAGGCATATGAACCCCTCCTGTACAATAATGGATTAGTTGTATATTACCCTGTGAGGAGAGGGATAAACGATGAACATCCGAGGTCGTAAGTGCATTTACCGATGATCTATATAAATTGAAATAAACATTTACACGAAACGGAGAGGACAGAAAAAACCTGAAGAAACGAAGTGTTCGCCTTTATCCCCGGATTTACCCCTTTCTAAAAGGAATCAAAAAATCTGGGGATAACAGCGATGGGAAGGTTGTTCTGTCATCGGAGTGTCCAGTGTAAACATTCTTTATTTCAACTTATATAAAAGGATCTCGTTCCTATACTTTTGCAAGCCAGAGGAGTATAATGCTGTCCATGTAAGAAATAAGTTCAATAACAGGAATATAAAGGAGTACATACATATGTTTAGTCTTAGCCTAGCAATCCCTATGCTATTCACCATGCTGATTCATGCTGCAGACAGCTTGTCATACGCGCTCCGCCTTGGTGGTTTACGCACCCGCAGAATCGCGCTGGCCATTTCTTTGGCGGGTATCTTGCTGCTGGTTTCTAGAACCTCGAATATGGCCCAAGGTCCAATGGTAGGTAATCTGGTGGATACCGCAACACGCGGAGCCAATCCACACTTTGCGGCACAGCTACACTGGTTAATGGGTGCGGCAACGATTGGAACGGCATTAGCCATATTGTGTTTTCCAACCATGGTGAAGCTGTCTTCGAGAATGGTTGTACATTTTGAAGCAGCCGGTTCCATCCCTGCAATGGTCCGCGGTATGCTGAAGCGAAGCAAGATTAGAAATGCCATGTATTACATCACCCCGCCATCCTGGAAGATGGCCAAACGATTGGTACAGCATGGGATGCCAAGACGGTTGATGATGCTGAATGTAGCGGTAACCGCAATCTACACCACGGGTGTCCTGTCCAGCTTGTACGCAGCGTACCTTTATCCAGGGCAGGCTGTAGCCGCATCCCAATCAACAGGGCTGATTAACGGAATAGCAACCATATTGCTGACTATCCTGATTGATCCGCGGATTTCTCTGCTCAGTGACAAATCAATACGTGGGGAGATTCGTTTGGATCGCATGAATCAGATTTATGGCTGCATGCTCGTATCCCGTTTGTTCGGCACACTGTTGGCACAGCTGTTATTAATTCCATTTGCGTATTGGATCGGTTGGATTGTAAGTATGATGTGACAACTTCTTTCCTGAAATGTAATCAGGTACTCTCTTGTATATCTTTTGAAGTAAATTAGAGGGTACCTGTGCACATTGAATTGACGGAGTATTTGTGCTGTGATAATATTAGACCGAATAGTCGGTTTAGTTTATGGAGGTTTTTCCAATCGAAGTCAAACGAAGAAAAGATGTTGCCCAGATTAAGAAAGACATTGCGCGTAATACCAAGGAACTGTTCGCCCAAAAGGGATATAGTGCAACTTCCATGGAAGACATATGTACGATTAACAATCGGAGTAAAGGCAGTATCTATTATCATTTCAAAAGCAAAGAAGAGCTATTTATGTACCTAATCAAGCTTAATAATGAAGACTGGATGGATGCCTGGCTGGTCAAAGAATCCGGGTATGAGACAGCTGTAGATAAACTATACGGACTTGCTGATCATTACGTAGATGACTTGGCGAATCCCCTGAATCATGCGATTAACGAGTTTGTCTCGGGTCAGGTCGTCAGCCAGGAGATGCTTGATGAGATGCTTTCCCTGATTCGAATTCCATATGCGACATATGAGTCCATTATTGCTAAAGGGATGCAGGACGGGGAGTTAAAACCGGATGACCCACAGGATGTAATGCACATTATCTACGGTCTGTTTAGCGGATTGACTACGCTCTATTACGAAAAGGACCTGACGGATATTCGTCGTATTTACCACAAAGGCATGGCCAGTCTGCTGGCAGGCATTCAACAACGTTAACCATGAAAAGCTGATGTAACGTCAGTTTTTCTTTTTAAACATTAATAAACCGGACAGTCGGTTTAAAAGAGGAGATGGCGAATGAACACATTGTTTAGAAACAAAGCTTTTTTAATCGTGACAGGGTCTGATCTGCTGCAAAATCTGGCGATATGGATCCGAAATATGGCGATCCTCTATTATGTGATGGATCGAACTCAGGGAAGTCCAATAGCTGTTTCGCTGATTACCGTACTTGAATATGCCCCGATTTTTGTTTTCTCCATCATTGGCGGTGCACTTGCTGATCGTTGGAATCCCAAACGTACGATGATATTGGGGGATATTCTGAGTGCATTGTCTATTGTCATGATTATTGGCGTTTTATCTTCCGGGTATTGGCAGATTCTATACGTAGCCACGTTTGTATCCTCTATCGTTAGTCAGTTTTCTCAGCCATCCTCTCTAAAGATTGTAAAGCGAAATGTAAAAGGAGAACATTTGCAATCTGCAATTGCTATTACACAGAGTGGTCAATCGTTGTTTTTAATTCTCGGACCAATCGTCGGAACGTTTATATACACTGCAATGGGAATTCAGGCGTCCATGTACGCATTACTCATTCTATTCCTCACCTCTGCGCTTCTACTCACATTTCTGCCTAAAGACGCCACGCAGCGGGAAACAAATACCTCATTATTAGCGGATATCAAAGAGGGCTGGCAATATGTTGCTCGATCTCGCTCGTTAAAAATGCTTAGTCTGGTATTCATCTGTATAGGGCTTTCTGCGGGTCTCATCAGCCCACTTGGCATATTTCTGATCACCGAACGTCTGGGACTTGAAGCAACATCGTTACAGTTCCTGTCTGGAGCATCCGGATTAGGTTTATTGATTGGAGGAGGTATTGCGGCTACGGTAAGTGGCAAGTTGAATCAGACTTTAACTCTAATCGTAGGTGTGCTGTGTCTGGCTGTAGCCACGATGGGGGAAGTGTTATCCAGTTGGTTCTGGCTGACCCTGTTGATCAGCTTCTTGAGCTCAATCAGTTTGGCATTTATCAACGTCATCATCTCCACATATTTGGTCACCCGGATTGATGAGCACATAATCGGGAGAGTGAATGGCACCATTACACCTTTATTCATAGGGACTATGCTTCTTGGATCTTCCATGGCAGGTGTACTGATGAACAGCACATCCATTTTTATCGTCTACGCAATCTCGGTTACCGTGATGATCCTGGGTATTGTTCCAGCGATGCGAATTCAATTTCGTAATGATCAGACGGCTCCTGCTAGTACATTGAATTCGGAAATCTCTTCGAGCCAAACCTAATCTATGCATTCTCGTGCAACAATAGTTCGTCTATGTAAAACAAGAATGTACGACAAAAAAGCAGCGGGATCATCCCACTGCTCTTTTTGTATTTGTATTAAAACTTATTGAAAAAGGACGGCGTACTCACCGTATCCTTCTTTTTGCAAGTCTTCTTTGGGTACAAAACGAAGTGCCGCAGAGTTGATGCAATAACGCATTCCACCTGCTTCGGCAGGACCATCGTTGAACAGGTGACCCAGATGGGAATCGCCCTCACGACTTCTCACTTCGGTACGAATCATGAAATGGCTGAGATCGGTTTTTTCCTTCACGTTGTGGTCACGCAATGGACGTGTGAAGCTCGGCCAGCCGCAGCCGGAATCGTATTTGTCGGTAGAACTGAACAATGGCTCACCGGATACGATGTCCACATAGATGCCGTCACCGTGGTGATCCCAGAATTCGTTGTGGAATGCAGGCTCGGTCGCGCTGTTCTGCGTAACTTCATATTGAAGCGGCGTCAGGCGCTCTTTCAGCCCATCTTTATCCACGTTACCGGACCAGTTGCGTTCGATGAAATCTACACGTCCAGAACCTTTGCTGTAGCGTTTGTAGTGGGCAGGGTTCTTCCGGTGATAATTTTGGTGATGTTCTTCCGCTTCATAGAACGGTTTTGCTGGCAAGATCGGTGTGAAGATCGGTTTATCAAAACGTCCGCTTTGTCCCAGCTCCGCTTTGGAAGCTTCCGCAATTTCGCGCTGTTCTTCACTGTGATAGAAGATGGCCGTCTGGTAGGAAGATCCGCGGTCATGGAATTGCCCGCCTGTATCCGTAGGGTCAATCTGCTGCCAGAACAGTTCAACCAGTTTCTTATAAGGGAAGATGGCAGGGTCGAACGTGATTTGTACAGCCTCTACATGTCCTGTTGTCTCCGAGCAGACCTCTTCATATGTTGGATTCTCGGTATGTCCTCCTGTATAACCCGATACGATTTTATGAATACCGGGCAGTTCTTCAAAGGGGGATACCATACACCAAAAGCATCCGCCTGCAAAAGTTGCTAACTCACTTGAATGTTGTTCCATGCTATAGTCACTCCATTTCTGATGAAGATTTAGCGCTCGTGTTCGAGCTCCAGCAATCTACTTTTTTATTAAAACTTGTTACACAAGCATTAGGCTTGCTCTTCTATTATATCCTGAATTGGCAAGCCAACCAAGCCGGAATGATAACAAGCTGAATCTGCACGGTTTGCCAATTCCGAAATCAGACTTTGTTGCGTGACCGAAAGCGAAATAAGAGCAATACAATGGCCATGAGCACCAGATATCCGGCAAGGATGGCCAGGCTCAGCCAGATTGAGGTTTCAGCTTGTGCACCTGCATAGGCAAATACAAAAATCGCTGGCATTTTCCCAATGGCCGTGGCAACCATGAACACCCAGAATGGCGTATACGTTATACCTGCATAGATATTAACGGCCATCTGAGGCACGACCGGCAACAGTCGCATCGACATGACTCCCATGAACGGATGTGCTTCCATCCATGTGGTAAAACGATTCAGACCCCGAATACGTTCGAGGTAGGATCTCGCCTGATGCCTGAAGATGGTTCTTGCTCCGCCATAGACGAGCATGGCAGCAAGTGTTGTGCCAAGCCAGCATATCCAGGCTGCCGTTGTGGTACCGTAACTGTAGCCAAAGGCAATAATAACAAACTTATAAGGAATTACAGGCACAAGAGCAAACAATGTTGCCATGGCGAGTAAAAGCGGGATGGACTGATGGAGATCGGTCCAGGCCAGCAGTTCATATCTGTAAATAAACGTGACTCCTGCAAGTAAAACATAGAGGAGGAGCCATAACCATTTTCGCAAAATCCCAAACGCTCCTTTCAGATCAGGCAGGTCTAGTCGTGTCCCGATCTGTACTGCTGTTCCTCATAAGTTTACCACGTTCGCCCATTGTCTGAACAATTCGTACCGAAGTCTGCCGCAATCACTGGCAAGTTGCTGTCCGAAGGGTTACACTATAGGACGTGGAAATATAGAACCGAACTGAAGGTGGAATGATCATAATGGAAACAACCAAACGTAAACGAATTGCAATTATCGGACTCGGGGGTATTGCACGTAAAGTGTATTTGCCGCTGCTGACCGCTCATCCGAACGTGGAGATTGTGGGGATTATGAACCGATCTCTGGAGCCGGTCAAAGCCGTTCAGGAGGCGTATAGATTAGAACGGGGAACAACGGATCTGAAAGAACTGTTGTCCTGGGATCTGGATGCGGTGTTTGTACATACAGCAACAGAAGCGCACTTTGACATTGTCATGCAATGTTTGGAACAGGGATTGGCCGTATACGTAGACAAGCCGTTATCCTATACGCTTCGGGAGTCGGAAGAGATGACGGCTTTTGCCGAGGCACAAGGTCTGTTACTGGCAGTGGGCTTCAATCGCAGATTCGCACCGATGTACCAAAAAGCGAAAGAATGGATGCAGGGTGGAAAAGGCTTCGAGTCCCTGACAGTGACCAAACATCGTACAGGCATTCAGGATCGTCCTGCGGCAGAAACCATCTATGATGATCTCATCCATATGTTGGATTTAATGATGTGGTACTCGGATCACAACGTGGAGCTGCTTCATCAATGGATTAGGAAGAACGATCTGGACAGACTGCTGCATGCGACCGGAACAGCCAAGCTGGGCAGAACAGCCTATGGCCGATTCGATATGGTACGTGAAGCTGGGGCAGATTTGGAGAAGGTCGAATTGCATGGTGGTGGACGCTCTGTTGAAGTCGTGAACATGGACTCGATCAGCTACATGGAACAGGGGAGTTTGGAAACCAAAGAAACGTTCGGGAGCTGGGACACTGTGTTAGCACGCAGAGGTTTTAGCGGAGCCGTCGATCATTTCCTGGCTTGTTTGGACTCGCCTGATGATTGCCTGATTAGTGCAAGTCATGTCATGGACAGCCATGAGCTGGCTGAACAATTAATCCGCAAATAGTTGCAGAATACACATACGGAGGAATAGACGTTATGGATGAATATGAAAATGAACGTAATAAACTGATTGAGGAAGCTGTCATTGAAACCTATAAACAGGAAGAAGAGATGATGATCCTCGTATTTGCCCAGTGGTGTGTCAATCATGGATTGGACCCGGAAGAGATGTACCGGCAAGCCTACCCCAATCAGCAAAGCAACGAGCGTTTGCAGCAGGTGCAGAAGCTGATTGTATCCAAGGAGGAAGCCGGTGAAATCCCGGATGATACAGTACTTGGCGTGTTGTCCATGTTTGGCAATGAAGATCTGGCGATGGTTGTATCCGAGGCCATAGCCGCGCGCAAATAAGTTCAACTTACGTATACTGGTATGATTACATCTGTTCCCGGTGAATGACGCGGAATTCCTTCGGGGACATGCCGAACCGGGAACGGAATACCCGATGGAAATAGGTATAGTTGTTGAAGCCGGAAGACTCAGACACTTGCTCCAGGGTCATTGGACTGAAAATAATCCGTTCCCTGGCCATATTCAGCCGTACGTCAAGCGTATATTGCATGATGCTTTTGCCAAACGCTTCTTTGAAGAGATGAACACCCCGTGAGACACTGATACCAATATGTGTTGCCACATCATCCAGCTTGAACAAAGAGGAAGCGTTCTCTTCAATATAGTTCTTAATTTCATAAGCCACATAATTGGTGTTGGTTATCGTCGGATGCTCTGAGAGCAGACGATCCACTTCGAGACATAAAATCCGCATATAATAACTTGAAATTTCCGGATAAGGATTGGAGATACGGCGCTGCTCCAGCACGAGCTGTCGAAACAAGACTAAGAGGCTTTCCGTCAGCTCGACTTTGATTCGTGTTGGTCGTTTGTGACGCTTCCACCACTCATCCACCCAGGAACCATTGAAGAAGATGTGATAGTCGCCACTCTCCACCAGTCGTTCTCCCATCGGATTGATTTCATTGTCTATTCTCAGCTCATAAGGCTCATCAGGATCAAAAAGAAGCAGATCGCCCGCGTCCACCAGGGACATGTCCCCGTCAATACGTGCACGGCAGCGTCCGTCTGTTTGCAGTCTTAACAGGTAGTTCTTCACCCCTTCAGGCTGCACCATAGCGTAGGGTTTACGATGAAATGAAAAGCCTGCTGTAAGAACTTGGCAGGAATGATCTGTCGGCATGGGCATACTCCTTGCAATTTGAAAATTATGACCAGATAGTTCATGTTTCAATCATATTATTCATTTTAATTGAAGCTGAAACGGAATACCATAGTATTAGATTTAAGGAACAGGAAACATCCAACAAAACATATGTATATCAACCATTCAAACGCGGATTTTCACCATGCGTAAGGAGATGAACGTCACAGTGGAGAAAATGAAAGCAGGCATCATCGGGTGCGGTAACATCAGTGCCATCTACTTGGAAAATCTCAAAAACAACCCGGTCATTGAAGTCGTGGCAGTTGCAGATTTGATTCGTGAACGCGCTCAGGAACGGGCAGATGAATTTAATATCGCAAACGTTTACAATGTAGATGAGTTGCTGCAAAATAACGAAATTGAACTCGTGTTGAACCTTACGGTTCCTGGAAGTCATGCCATAACCGATCTGGCTGCACTCGAAGCAGGTAAGCATGTGTATGCCGAGAAGCCGCTGGCAATTTCTCTTGAGGATGGTCGCAAAGTTGTTGAGTTGGCTGAGGAAAAGGGATTGTATGTGGGTTCTGCACCGGATACCTTCCTTGGTTCAGGCATACAGACAGCTCGTAAAGCCATTGAGGATGGGCTGATTGGCAAGCCGGTAGCAGCGACTTCATTCTTCATGGGTGGAGGACCAGAAGCTTGGCATCCTAATCCGGAGTTCTTTTATGTCGCAGGTGGCGGACCGATGTTTGACATGGGACCTTACTACCTGACCGCTCTGATTACGCTGCTTGGACCGATACGCAGAATCAGCGCCTCGGCAGGCATACAGATTGCGGATCGCAAGATTGGCTCCGGACCAAAGGAAGGTACAGCGCTGCAAGTTGAGACGCCTACACACTTGGCAGGAACCATTGATTTCGCAGAAGGTGCCATTGCAACTATGATCACCAGTTTCGATATTCGCGGAGCTTCGGATCTGCCACGTATTGAAATTTATGGTACTGAAGGTACGCTTAGTGTACCGGATCCCAATTATTTCAACGGGGAAGTGAAGGTTCGCAGATACGGTCAAGACACTTGGGAGACGGTCAAACCAGTCTTCGAAAGTGGACAAAACGAACGAGGCATCGGCGTAACGGAAATGGTTGAATCCATTCGTGCCGGAAGGGAACACAAAGCCAGTGGCAAGCTTGCTTATCACGTACTGGAAGCCATGCATTCATTCCAGCGTTCTTCACTTGAAGGCAAGCATATACATCTGGAGAGCAGCTATGATTCATTTGCAGTAACTCGCACAGTTCAAACTGAGATTGAAACCGTGGAATCCCACTAGTCTGAGTAAAAAGTGTTCGAAGCTTGATGCTCTTACGAGTGATGGAGAATAACCAGTATTCTTACGTTCAATTTCAGGATAGAAACACTCTCGATTTTCCACACTAATCAAACAGGCACGTGATCTGAACGGTAATTGTCTACAGTTCAATATTCATGAATTCAGCAATCATACGATATCTAATCCAGGGAGGAATCGCACTTGAAACTCGGCGTATTTTTGGTACTATTCGGAGGACGTAAATTGGAGGATGCTCTTGATTATGTAGCATCCAAAGGATTAAAAGCAGTAGAGATCGGAACAGGCGGACATCCAGGCAATGCACACTGTAAGCCGGATGAATTGTTAAGCAATCCTACAGCACTGAAAAACTTCAAAAATGCAGTGGAATCACGCGGTTTGACGATCAGCGCACTTAGCTGTCACGGTAACCCGTTGCATCCACAAAAGGATATTGCCAAAGGATTCCACGATGATTTTGTTAAAACGGTAGAACTGGCTGAGAAGCTGGAAGTACCTGTAGTGAATACATTCTCCGGTTGTCCGGGAGACCATGAGGATGCTAAATATCCAAACTGGCCTGTTGCACCATGGCCGAATGACTTCCAGGAGATCCTGAAGTGGCAGTGGGAGAACAAAGTTATCCCTTACTGGACAGAGTGGGGTAAATTTGCAGCAGATCGTAACGTAAAAGTTGGACTGGAGCTGCACGGTGGATTCTCAGTTCATACACCAGCAACCTTGCTGAGACTGCGTGAAGCAGCAGGTGAAGTGATCGGAGCCAATCTGGACCCAAGTCACATGTGGTGGCAAGGCATTGATCCAGTGCAGGCGATTCACATCTTGGGACGTGAAGGAGCAATCCATCACTTCCATGCAAAAGATACAACGATTGATCCAATCAACGTGAATAAACACGGTGTAACGGATATGCAGGATTATACCAATATGCTGGATCGGGCTTGGCAGTTCCGCTCGGTTGGTTATGGACATGATAACAAGACTTGGGCAGATATTATGAGTGCCTTGCGTCTGGTCGGATATGATTATGTAGTAAGTATTGAGCACGAAGACGGTCTGATGTCGGTTGAAGAAGGATTCTCTAAAGCCGTGCAAAATCTCCAGCAAGTATTGATCGAAGAACCGCTGGGCGATATGTGGTGGGTTTAGAGCTACATTAGGGGGAAATTGAATATGATCAACGTCACCATTTGGAATGAATTTGTCCATGAGAAAATTCACGATGAAGTAAGGGAAGTCTACCCGGATGGTCTGCATCGAGCGCTGGCTGACGGACTTGGCGGCGAAGGCTTTGCTATTCGGACGGCTACACTGGATCAGCCTGAACACGGATTAAGTGATGAAGTGCTGAATTCCACGGATGTGCTCATATGGTGGGGACATATGGCACATGATCGCGTAAGCGATGAGATCTCACAGAAGGTCGCGCAGCGAGTGCTGAACGGGATGGGAATGATTGTGCTCCATTCAGGTCATTTCTCCAAACCATTCAAAGCACTAATGGGAACAAGCTGCGATCTGAAGTGGCGTGTAGCTGACGAGCAGGAGATTGTGTGGTGTGTGAATCCATCCCATCCAATTGCAGATGGCATCGAAGGCAAGATTGTATTGGAAAAAGAAGAGATGTACGGGGAGTTCTTCGATATTCCAGTACCGGATGAACTGGTGTTTGTAAGCAACTTCCAGGGTGGGGAAGTATTCCGGAGCGGATGCACGTTCCGGCGTGGTGAAGGTAAAATCTTCTATTTCCGACCAGGTCATGAGACGTATCCGACCTATTACAAGCCGGAAATATTAAGAGTGATCAGCAACGCTGTGAAATGGGCATATCCTGCCCGCAACTTTAAGCCGGAATTCGGCAAGAGCGAACCTGTAAGACCATTTGGTGGCGTGTTGGTTTAATTCACTAACTCAATCGTGAAATCAAAAAGAACCCTTCTCCAAGTCAATGATGACTGTGGCAGTTGGGTTCTTTTTGGGTAAGATAGTACTATGGGGAAGTTATACGATATTTCCCATGGTTACGACGCACCATGTAATGTATACTGGGATGTATGATCCATTTTGCATGTTATGCTTCTAAAATTTAAACTTTTTAGTTGCAGACGTTTTCTTTGAAGCTTAAATATGTTATTATGAAATATACTAACAAAATGTAAGTTGAGTGATCTCTAAAGAGGTGATTAATGTGGAAGGTCAAGACTTGCGGATGTGTCCGCGTTTTGAGACGGCGTTTTCTTTTTTGGGCAAGCGCTGGAATGGTTTAATTATTCAAACGTTGATGAGTGGTTCGAAGCGATTCAAGGATATCTCCAATCTGATTCCGTCCATGAGTGACAAGATGTTGTCCGAACGGATGAAGGATCTGGAGAGTGAAGGTATTCTGGTTCGTCACGTCTATCCCGAGACGCCGGTTCGTATTGAATATGAACTGACGGACAAAGGTAGAGCGCTCCAGCCTGTTATGAATCAAATTC
The DNA here is from genome assembly GCF_037976905.1 of Paenibacillus sp. FSL K6-1318. Classification (NCBI taxonomy): domain Bacteria; kingdom Bacillati; phylum Bacillota; class Bacilli; order Caryophanales; family Paenibacillaceae; genus Paenibacillus; species Paenibacillus sp. FSL K6-1318. The sequence goes on along the minus strand of NZ_CP150270.1, from coordinate 4,418,579 downwards.
AGGACTGGGCTGAGAAGTGGGTTGACTAGCGTATAAGCACCAGCACCCACTTGGTTGCATGAATGACATAGACTCCTGATTTCTGTAGAAATCAGGGGTTTTTGTCTTAAGTATAACGTGATCGGCGTTTTTCTCTGGGGCTGTGCACATGTTGTCATGAGTTGTAGTATAATCTATAGAAAATGGCCGCAGACGGCCGGAGCGAAGGAGGCCCACTTGTCATGAGAGAAGAAAGCTTATCCCGTGAAGTACGCTACGGCAAGAAAGATATTGCAGAACTTGAGAGCGCATCCATTCAGGTACATCTAATCTACAAAAAAGCTGCGGAGTTGTTTAAGCGCACAGCATATTCGCGTTCGGTTAAAGATGATTTTACCGAAGTGAATACGCATTCTGTGAACAGCGATGGTCTGAGATTAGCTCCGGCGGTGCTGCAAAAATGGATTCAAACGTCCAGAGGCTGGAAGTGTATCGGATGTGAATTGAGACAACCTGATTCGGCGATGTCTCACATGGATGAAACCATCCATGGAAAGCGGTTGGTTCAGGCAGAAATGCTGATTCAGGCGGTTGTCTGGTCTCAATATGAGAAGATTCGGATGTTTGCACCATGGCTTGGCGATGAACCCTTCTATAGCGTGCAGGAACTGGATGTCATTGCCCGTTATATTGTGCCTACCTATTTCTCGGAACGCCCCTTGCATGAGCAAGGGAAGGTATTCAAGGTACATCAACAATATGGCCAGATTCCGTTATACCAGGAGTATGTAGACGCACCTTCATGCTGCGTACAGGTGGACGGTGGACTGCTTGAAGGCCGATTGCTGACAGGTGTATATGTATCGGAGGAACAGTTCTTCGGACTCAATCCATATCTGAAAGATGGAGATGGAGGACGGACATACATGCAGGCTTGTGTCCAATAACAAAGCAACCAATAGAACAGAAAACGGATTCAGATTGGAGAGCCTGTGTGCAGGCTCTCTTTGTTGTACAAGTCCTCTCTGGAGGGCATGCGCGATAAAAGTAACGGGTTTGACACTTTTTTTTGTTGAGTGTTGTGCCATAATAGAGGTTATGGACAACAGGGTGAATGATTTTACGCAGGGTGGTGTTACCTACATGAAGAAGAAAATCCCCGGTTACATAGGTGTATGTTTGCTCATTCTGGCGATCTTGGCTGGATGTAGTGAGACGCAGCCTTCAGAGCAGCCAATTGTCAAAGAGACGGAAACAGCTAATACGATTACAGTGGCTGTAGATGGCAGTACGTTTTTGCCAGATGCAACGAAGTCCATTAAGCGAGATTTTAGTGAGGGTTTGACACTCAAAAAAGCATTACTTAATAGCGGACTCGTTGATTTTACGGCGGATGGCAAACGGATTCAATCCGTGGGTGAAGTTTCTCTTGATTCTTCGCTGAGTTGGGCTGTGAAGTTGAATGGCAAGGATATTGAACAGGAAGATTGGGACATGGAGCTTCATGCCAAAGATGAAGTGATCATTTACGTGAAAGCCGCTGACAGTGGGGGGGATGGCGTTGCATATCAGACAACGTTACTCAAGGTGAGCGGTGGAAACATTATGCCAACTCTTAATCGTCAATATGCTGGCGTCTATGTTCAGGAATGTACAGTTCGCGATGTTTTGAAATCCAGCGGGATTGTGAGAATGTCGGAGAACAACAAATTCGTCGTTTCGGTCGAGAATGTCACGCCTCGCATGAATCAGCGGTGGGTCATTATGGTGAATGACAAGGAATTGATGGAAAACGGTTTGGATATGAAATTGAATCCACGTGATGCGGTAAAGCTTGAATTGACCAATGCATCCTAAGCATACAAAGAAGCCCAATCTCTATTTAGAGAACTGGGCTTTTTTCATTGATGAAATTGTTTTGCAAGCAACACCTTATTGGCACAATTGTACTTCAAATACGACAGATCTCATTCGGACAAAGTTCACAGTGACAGATGCCTTGCAGCATCTTCAGATCTTTGATGACGATCATGCCATTGTCATATTCAATCGCATCTTTCTTACGAAGATCGCTTAACATGCGGTTTACACTTTCACGGGTGGCTCCAATCATATTGGACAGATCCGTGTGGGTAATTTTTTTGTGAATAATGACATGCTCTCCATGAGGCTCACCATACGAATTCGACAACCGAATGAGGGTAGAACAGAGCGCACCCGGTTTGCCATATAACATGAGGTCCCGGAACTTGGTCTGTGTCAGCCGGTGATGGATGCCCATCCATTTCATAAAGTCGATCGCAAAGTCACAATGCTGGCATATCAGCATTTCCAGGTCTTTGTGTTCCAATACACCAATTTCACTGTCCTCCAGCACTTCCGCCGAGAAGCTGTGTTTGGAGCCGAAGAAGGGATCAGCTTGACCAATCATATCACCGGACTGATACATGTACATGATCAGTTCTTTGCCTTCATCCGTTGATTTGGTGATCTGGGCACGCCCCCGTTTCATATAATAAAGTTTGTCAGAGACGTCTCCTTCCCAGTACAGATGGGTACCTTCAGGATAGGTTCTATCTTTCATTGTAACCAGCAGATGGTTGAAATTCGCTTCAGAGAAACAGTTGGTATTGCCGCGTTTTTCCAGTACAGTCGTTAGTTCTCTCATAAGTCTATCTCCCCTTTATGTCCATCGGACGACCTTCTGTAGCTTGCAGTAGCCTCCGAGGTTCGCCGCAAACCGTTGCCGTCCTGATCAGGGTCATCTCGGCCGGGAGGAAGGACGGTACAAATTGCGGTGGTTCAATTTTTAAGTTCAGTATATACCTAAACTTACCTTTTGGGGGGCATGGGAAGGCATCAAAAATGGCGAAATTTCAAACATTGTGATTAAATTCACTTTTAGTAGGGAAGGATGTGTTCGATAGCACCACATTTATTATAGGAAGTGGAAATCAACTTGTTAGCGGACATTACAAAACTAAATTTAAATTTGTTATACTTTGTGAAAAAAATCACATGATTACGTTTTTGGCTATGGTACGATGTGAATGTAAACGAGAGAGACAAACTAATACGAACCTTTAGGAGGATGAGGGAGATGGCTGTAAAGAACGAAGTCGCCCCAGCAAAAGAACCGACAGCAGGTCAGTATATTCAAACGTTAATCGACAAAGCGAATAAAGCACACGCCGCATTCATGAAGATGGACCAGAAGCAGATTGACCGGATTGTGCAAGCCATGGCGCTTGCGGGTCTGGATAAACACATGATGCTCGCCAAAATGGCCGTAGAAGAAACAGGCCGCGGAGTGTATGAGGATAAAATCACCAAAAATATATTTGCAACAGAATATGTGTACCACAGCATCAAGTATGACAAAACCGTAGGTGTGATTGAAGATAACGAATATGAGAGCTTTCAGAAAATTGCGGAGCCGGTCGGTATTATTATGGGGATTACACCCGTTACCAATCCAACATCAACGACGATGTTTAAAGCACTGATCTCCATCAAGACGCGTAACCCAATCATCTTTGGTTTCCACCCATCTGCACAGAATTGTAGCCGGGAAGCTGCTAAAATCCTGCTGGAAGCGGCTGTGAAACATGGTGCACCAGCAGATTGTATTCAGTGGATTGATGATCCTTCCATGGATCGTACGAACGAACTGATGAATCACAATGATGTGGCTCTTATTCTGGCAACAGGCGGATCAGGCATGGTACGTGCAGCGTACAGCTGTGGTAAACCTGCGCTGGGCGTAGGACCGGGTAACGTACCTTGTTTTATTGAGAAAAGCGCGGATATCAATCAGGCAGTTACGGATTTGATCCTGTCGAAATCCTTCGATAACGGTATGATCTGTGCTTCTGAGCAAGCAGTAATCATTGAAGAACCGATCTTTGATCAAGTGAAGAAAAAAATGATTGCCAACGGCTGTTACTTTGTTAACAAAGATGAAGCAGTAAAATTGACAGCAGGTGCGATCAATGCCGAGAAATGTGCGGTGAACCCGGCGATTGTGGGTCAATCAGCGGTGAGCATTGCGAAGTTGTGCGGTATTGAAGTTCCGGCAGGCACCAAAATTCTCGTGGCCGAGATTGAAGGGGTAGGTACGAAATTCCCATTGTCGGCTGAGAAATTAAGCCCGGTACTGGCTTGTTACAAAGTCAAAACGGCAGCAGAAGGCATTGAGCGTGCAGCAGAAGTGGTTGCTTTTGGCGGTATGGGTCACTCCTCGGTTATCCACTCAACGAATGAAGAAGTGATCGGCAAATTCGCAGATCGTCTGCAAACTGGACGGATTATTGTGAACTCACCATCCACACACGGTGCCATCGGGGATATCTACAACACGAATATGCCATCATTGACACTGGGATGCGGATCATACGGACGTAACTCGACTTCTTCCAACGTAACCGCTGTGAACTTAATCAATGTGAAAAGGGTGGCTCGCCGTACCGTGAATATGCAATGGTTCAAAGTACCGAACAAAGTCTACTTCGAAAAAGGGGCAACGCAGTATCTTGCCAAAATGCCTGACATCACACGTGTTGCGATTATTACGGATGCGATGATGGTGAAGCTTGGATATGTGGAAAAGGTAGAACACTATCTGCGTCAACGCCAAATGCCGGTAGCGATCGAAGTATTCTCCGATGTAGAGCCCGATCCGTCCACAACGACGGTAGATCGCGGAACGGAAATGATGCGTCGCTTCCAACCGGACTGCATTATCGCACTTGGCGGTGGATCACCGATGGATGCTGCCAAAGCCATGTGGTTGTTCTATGAATATCCGGACACGGACTTCAATGACCTGAAACAGAAATTCATGGATATCCGCAAACGGATCTACAAATATCCACGTCTCGGTGTAAAAGCGAAATTTGTAGCGATTCCAACAACATCCGGTACAGGTTCTGAAGTGACATCGTTCGCGGTTATTACAGATAAAAATCAAGGTAACACCAAATATCCATTGGCCGACTATGAGCTGACACCAGACGTAGCGATTGTCGATCCGGAATTCGTATACTCCCTGCCTAAAACGGCGGTTGCGGATACAGGTATGGACGTACTGACGCATGCGATTGAAGCTTATGTGTCTGTTATGGCAAATGACTACACAGATGGACTTGCGATCAAAGCCATTCAACTGGTGTTCCAATACCTGGAGCAATCGGCACTGCAAGGCGACAAACTGGCACGTGAGAAAATGCATAATGCTTCCACGATTGCCGGTATGGCGTTTGCCAACGCATTCCTAGGCATTAACCACAGCTTGGCGCACAAATGGGGCGGTCAGTACCACACCGCACACGGACGCACCAATGCAATCCTGATGCCACACGTCATTCGATACAACGCGAAAAAACCGACCAAATTTGCATCGTTCCCGAAATATTCGCACTTTGTAGCGGATGAGCGGTATGCCGAAATCGCCCGTATCTTGGGATTGCCTGCTCGCACGACAGAAGAAGGCGTAACCAGTCTTATCAATGCCATCCGTAACCTGAACAAAACATTGGGTATTGAAGAATCGTTCCAGGAAATCGGATTTGATGCAAAAGACTTTGAAGCACATGTCGATTATCTGGCAGACCGTGCCTTCGAAGACCAATGTACAACCGCCAATCCGAAGTTGCCGTTGGTAACTGAACTGGCTGATGTATACCGCAACGCTTTCTACGGAAAGTTTGAATAACGAATCAGAACGAAGCGTGCCTTACGGCAAGAAGATCAGGGTTCCCCGAGAGGGGAGCCCCGATTGCCGTCTTTTACACAATAAAGAAGAGGGCAGAAAAACAGAAGAGCGAAGCACCTATTTTTCAGGATTTATTCTAAGATTTGAATTACTCCGAGCATAGAGGAGCAAAAGGTTCTAAAGAGGTGGCACGGAATCCGTGATGTGGCCGTTTGAACCAGATGTTCGACAATAAAGAAGAGGGCAGAAAAACAGAAGAGCGAGCATCTGTTTTTCAGGATTTATTTTAAGATTTGTTTTGCTCCGAGTATAGAGGAGCAAAAGGTTCTTAAAGAGGTGGCACGAAATCCGTGATGTGGCCGTTTGAGCCAGATGTTCACACAATAACGGAGAGGGCAGAAATAACCTGAAAAGCGAAGCTTGCGTCTTCGAAATAAATATTGAATTTTATTGTTTTATTAGTAGAACTACCTAATGTACACGATAACGGAAAGGAGAGAAAAAACCTGAAGAAGCGAAGCGCTCGCCTTTATCACTGGATTTTCACCTTTGAAAAAGTGAATCAAAAAATCCGGGGATAACAGCGATCGGAAGGTTATTCTCTACTTGCAGTGGCCAGTGTACATCACCTAATGTTCATTCGCTTTTTCAGTAAATTTAAATAGTGAGCAGCGATTGGAAGGTTGTTCTGCCCGCGCAGTGGCTAAGTGTGAAACTATATAGGTTCAATGGGACAAAGCGCAGGTGGAGTGAGTTAGTTCGCTGACTTTGTGATAAAAATCACAGATGATGAAAGTGCCAAGTCGTATACTGAAAATGTAAGAAAAACATTCATCCCGCGGTTCCGGTTCCCAAGTAGAGAGAACATGTTCCGGTTTTATGTGAAACAATTCACATTAATCGCGGCTCTGGGCACACAATGATACGAATGAAGCAAGATGTTATGTGTCCAGAAATCCAAATTAGTGGAGGGATTACGATGTCGGTGATTGAAAAAGATGTCAAACAACAAACAGGCTGGAGAAACTTTACCAAAGGAACATGGACCAAATCCGTAGATGTGAATGATTTTCTGGCACACAACTTGTCTCCGTATTACGGCGATGAAGCGTTCCTCGCAGGTGCAACTCAGAATACCAAAGAATTGTGGGAGATTGTATCTGATCTGACCAAAAAAGAACGGGATAACGGCGGTGTCCTTGACGTTGATGTGAACACACCAGCGACTATTGTTTCTCACCAACCCGGTTATCTAGATCAGTCCAAAGAGCAGATTGTCGGCGTTCAGACCGATGCTCCATTCAAACGTTCCATTCAACCAACAGGCGGAATCCGGATGATGATTGATGCATGTGAAGCATATGGCTTCGAATTGCCTCAAGGCGTCATTGATATATTTACGAACATTCGCAAAACACATAACCAGGGTGTATTCGATGCTTATACTTCCGACATGCGTGCAGCACGTAAAGCAGGAATTATTACAGGTCTGCCAGATGCTTACGGCCGTGGTCGGATCATCGGTGACTATCGTCGTGTAGCTTTGTACGGGGTAGACTTCCTGATTCGTAACAAAAAAGGTGAATTGAATGCACTCGAAGTTGATGTCATTGATGAAGATGTCATTCGTCTGCGGGAAGAATTGTCTGAGCAGATTCGTGCATTGCAAGAATTGAAGCAATTGGGTGAGATGCACGGGTTCGATATTTCCTTGCCAGCGACTACAGCGAAAGAAGCGTTCCAATGGTTGTACTTCGGTTATCTCGCTGCCATCAAAGAACAGAACGGTGCTGCGATGTCCCTGGGACGGGTATCTTCTTTCCTGGATATCTACATTGAACGTGACCTGCAAGAAGGCATCCTGTCTGAAGAACAGGCTCAGGAATTGGTTGATCATTTCGTAATGAAACTGCGGATCGTCAAATTCCTGCGTACACCAGATTACAACGAACTGTTCAGTGGAGATCCAACATGGGTAACAGAGTCCATCGGTGGTATGTCCGTAAATGGTGAAACACGCGTAACCAAAAACAGCTTCCGTTTCCTGCATACGTTGCACAACCTGGGTCCTGCACCAGAGCCGAACCTGACTGTACTCTGGTCCACGAAACTTCCAGAAGCTTTCAAAGATTATTGCAGCAAAGTATCCATTGAAACCAGCTCAATCCAATATGAGAATGATGATCTGATGCGTCCGATCTATGGTGACGATTACGGTATTGCTTGCTGTGTATCGGCGATGAAGATCGGGAAACAAATGCAATTCTTCGGCGCTCGTGCCAACCTGGCGAAAGCTCTCTTGTATGCGATCAACGGTGGTCGTGACGAGAAATCCGGAGCACAAGTCGGACCTGAGTATCCTGCCATTACAAGTGACGTGCTGGATTACAATGAGGTTATGAAACGCTTCAAACCAATGATGGAGTGGTTGGCGAAGCTGTATATGAACACCCTGAACGTCATTCACTACATGCACGATAAATACAGCTATGAGCGTATCGAGATGGCATTGCATGACCGTGACATTGTACGTACGATGGCGTGCGGAATCGCTGGTCTGTCCGTTACAGCAGATTCACTGAGTGCGATCAAATATGCCAAAGTAAAACCAATCCGTAACGAACAAGGCATCGCAGTTGATTTTGAAATCGAAGGAGACTTCCCTTGTTACGGTAACAATGAAGACAGTGTAGACAGCATTGCTGTTGAACTGGTCGAGAACTTCATGGGCATGATTCGCAAGCACAAAGCTTACCGTAACGCAGTGCCAACGCAATCTGTTCTGACGATCACTTCCAACGTGGTATATGGTAAGAAAACAGGGACTACACCGGATGGTCGTAAAGCAGGTGAACCATTTGCTCCAGGTGCGAACCCAATGCATGGTCGTGACAAAAAAGGTGCACTGGCATCCCTTGGATCTGTAGCCAAACTGCCGTATGAACACAGTCTTGACGGTATTTCCAATACCTTCTCCATCGTGCCAAAAGCATTGGGTAAAGAGGAGACAACACGTAAATCCAATCTGACTGCGATGATGGATGGTTACTTCGGTCAAAATGCTCATCACCTGAACGTTAACGTATTTGATCGTCAGCAATTGATTGATGCGATGGATCACCCGGAAAATTATCCGCAACTGACTGTACGGGTATCCGGCTACGCTGTTAACTTTATTAAATTGACTCGTGAACAACAGTTGGATGTAATCAACCGTACGTTCCATGGCTCGATGTAAGTAATTTGCAAGTAGAAGACCGCTAGAGCAAGGCATTCCAAACCATATTAAACGCACAGCGGATGCGGATACAGAAAGGAAGAGGCAGCATGGTTAAAGGACATATTCATTCACTCGAAACTTTCGGGACGGTTGACGGCCCAGGCATCCGCTTCGTGCTTTTTATGCAAGGATGTCTACTCAAGTGTCAGTATTGCCACAACCCTGATACATGGGCGCTGGATGGTGGAAAAGAAATGACGCTTGAGGAGGTACTTGCAGAAATTGAACCGTATCTATCCTACTACCGCAGCTCCGGAGGCGGACTCACGATATCTGGCGGAGAACCAACGTTACAGGCTCACTTTGTAGCCGAGATCTTCAAGGAAGTGAAGCGACGTTGGGGATTGCATACGACACTGGACAGCAACGGATTCAACGAACCGGATCGGATTCACGATCTGTTGGATCACACAGACCTGGTTCTGCTGGACCTCAAGCATATTGATGACGAGAAACATATTAAGCTGACAGGCAAATCCAACGAGAGAACGTTGAAAACGGCCAAGTGGCTATCGGAGCAAGGACGAAAAATGTGGATACGCCACGTGTATGTGCCTGGTATTCATAACGAGGAAGAGGATCTGCTTAACCTCGGACGGTTTATTGGCACATTAAATGGCGTCGAGAAGTTCGAAATTCTTCCATATCATCAGATGGGGATTTACAAATGGGAAGCGCTCGGTAAAGTATATCCACTGGATGGTGTTCCTTCGCCAAGTGAAGAAGAAGTGGAGCGGGCGTATCGCCTGATCGAACAAGGTCGCCAGGAAACAGCTGGCATGGCTTGTTCCGGTAAGTGATCTACCTTTATATATTGTAAAACAATCAACCAAGCAGTCTTTGCGAACATACTTCGCAGGGGCTGTTTTTTTTGCTGAGATCCATTGTACATGCAAGATTATTTGTGCAGTGAAGGATTTTATCCCTCCATTGATGAATTGTCATCCTTACGATGTAAGCTCCGGCTTTTTATAATCAGAGTGTAAAGCCAAATGCTCAATATCTTGAGGAGGGTCAACCAGATGAAAAAAAGAATGACATTGCTGCTTTCATTATTGCTTATCACTTCATGGACTTTGGCGGGATGTGCAAGCTCAACTAACGAGCCACAGCAAGGTGCAGGTAATACACCTGCGGAGGAGACAAGTAAGGAACCGATTGAGATGCTTCTGCGCCACACACAGGTGGGGGCCGACAAACAGAAAAGACTGGCCATTCTCCAGGATGTTGTGGACAAAGTTGAGGGTGAGATACCCAATCTGACCTTTACGCTGGATGGCGTCGAATCCGATGTGAATCGCAAGGAGAAGCTTCGCGGGGAGATGGCGGCAGGCAATCCGCCGGATATATTCGAACTGTTCGGCAGCCCGGATTCCAAAGTCTATGCCAAGGAAGGCATGCTGCTTGATCTGACTCCAATTTTGCAAGAGCTTGGCATTCAGGATCAGTTTACGTCCCTTGAACCGTTTACGTACGAAGGCAAAGTATATGGACTGCCGATTGGCGGTTCTGGCGAAGGTTTTTTCTATAATAAAGAGTACTTTGAACAAAAAGGATGGAAAGCCCCAACTACCATGGCTGAGTTGGATCATATACTGGCCGAGATCAAGGCCGATGGCAAAGTGCCGCTTGCTTCCGCATCCAAGGCAGGTTGGGTGCCGCTTATGTTAACCAACCACCTGTGGTCCCGGTTTGCCGGACCGGAGATTACCGCAAAGTTTGCAACAGGTGAAGCAAAGTGGACTGACCCGGGTGTTGTGCAAGGTTTTGCCAAGCATAAGGAATGGGTGGATAAGGGTTATTTCAAAAAAGGTGAGCTGGGCTTCGAGTATGCCGAATATACCACGCAATTTACGAGCGGAGAAGCGGTGTTGATGTATGACGGAACATGGAAATCATCTGTATTCAAAGAAGGTCAGAGCGGTGAATCGCTCATTGGCAAGGTTGGATTCTTCAATATGCCTCCGGTAGAGAACGGAGCGGGAGATCAGACGTCTTTGATGCGTGATGTGAACAATGGATACGGATTCTCGGCAGCAGTGGCGGATGACCCACAGAAGCTGGAAGCAGTGAAAGCTTTTATCAAAAACTTCTACAATGAAGATATGCAGGTCCGCGGCCTTGTGGAAGATGGTGTATTGCCTGCGATGAAGCTGGACGAGAAAGTGCTGACCGATAGCATTACCGATGATCTGATGAAAGAAATCGTGGCTGTGCTCAATGCGTCCAAGACGTCGTTCCCGGCATTTGATGCACTCGTTCAAGCCGATGTGACGACAGAGATCAGCAATCTGCAGATTCAGAAGTTGATTGGTGGGCAGACCACCCCAGAGAAAATGGCAGAAGAGCTGCAAAAGGTACAGGAAGAAGCAAACGCTTCAGTGGAGTAGACCAATCCAAGTTGAAACTGCGATCGTTGAAGTGACTGAAGGAGGCTGACCATGAATACTTCACTCCGCAGCCCGTTAATCTATACGCTGTTTGTAATGCCGGCATTAATTCTGTTTGTGATGTTCTTTTTATACCCTATTGGCAGCTCCCTGTATTACAGTCTGACGAGTTGGAATGGGGTATCCGCTGAGCCACGCTTTGTGGGCTTATCCAATTATGTGAAGGCACTGACCGATGAACGGTTTTGGATTTCCACACGGAATAATGGCTTTTTTATCGGATTTTCGGTGCTGATTCAAGTACCCCTGATCGTCCTGTTTTCGCTTCTGATTGCCAATGTGAAGAAGCTGAAAGGTCTGTATAAAACAGCTGTTTTCTTACCATCCATTATGTCGACAGCCGTTATCGGTATCTTATGGGGGTTCATCTATGAACCTAATATTGGGCTATTAAACAAAATGCTTCATATGCTGGGCATTGATCCAATCTACTGGTTATCGGATAACCGATTCGCCATGTTGTCCATTTTGGTGACCAATGCCTGGCAGTGGACCGGATTTTACATTGTCATGGTGCTGGCGGCCATACTGGCCATTCCCCGTGATTTGGATGAAGCGGCTGCAATTGATGGGGCAACGGCGGTACAACGTGCAATGCGAATTACGTTGCCGCTGATTCGGCCGATCATTTCAGTGGTTATCATGTTGTCCATTGCGGGTGCAATGAAAGCAGCCGATATCGTGATTGTCATGACCAAAGGTGGGCCCGCTGGGTCCACCGAGGTTCTGGCGACATACATGATCAAATATGCGATTACCAACTTCAAATATGGCTATGGCAATACCATTGCAGTGCTGATCTTTGCTCTGACGCTTGTGCTTACTGCGGTGTATCAACTACTGGTGGCTAGGCGGGCCGAGAGGGTGGAATATTGATGGCGAAAAGCTTAAAAAGCAGTATACCTCATGTCTTGTTAATGCTGTATTTAATTGCGATTTTGTTTCCCTTTTTATTTGTAATCTTCTCTTCCTTCAAGCAGGATAACAATGAAATCGCCCTGAATCCCTTCGGACTGCCCACAACATGGGAGTTTAACAATTACGTGGAGGCTTGGGTGAATGCGAAGATTGGCACGTATTTCTGGAACAGCCTCTACATTTCGGTTCTGTCGTCGGCGTGCACGATTGCGCTTGGTGCCATGTTTGCTTTTGCCGTAACCCGAATGAGACACCCGAGATGGAGTCTGTTTCTGTACAGTCTGATTCTGGCGGGCATGCTTATTCCCAATAATGCACTTATGCTGCCAATCTATCTGCTTGTTCGAAAAATGGGCATATTGGATACGCATCTGGCATTGATCGTGCCCTATGTGGCAAATGCGATCCCCTTTACAATTATCATACTGGCTGCTTTTATGCGCTCTCTGCCTGGAGAAATTGAGGAAGCCGCTGTCATGGATGGCTTGAGGGCCCCGGGTATCTTTGCTAAAATAGTGATACCTCTTACGGTTCCAGCCATCGTTACGGTTTTTATCGTCAATTTCCTCGGCAACTGGAACGAATTTTTACTCGCCAACTATTTCTTATCCACCGATAAATTGCGTACACTGCCTGTGGGCATGGTCCAGTTTCGGGATCAATATCAGATGAATTATGCTCAGATGTCGGCAGGCATTGTGTACAGCGTTGTACCCGTACTTGTGATCTACGGCATACTGCAGGAGAAAATCATTGAAGGAGTTACTGCAGGTGGTGTCAAAGGTTAATACCATGTACCAGTGAATAGGGAGAACGGGATATGAACTTGCGAATGAAGCTGGCCTTGGCCTTTATGCTGCTGATCATTGTACCGATGTGTGCACTGGGCATTGGCATGTTTCTGGTCACATCACATACGATTGAGAAAAAATACAATCAACAGGCCGAATATGCGCTTCAGGCCATTAGCTACAATATTGAGAATGTATTTCAGCAGATTAACAATGTGACCGACAACGGCATAGCGACCTCGGTTTTTCAAATGGCATTGAACGCCAAAGATCCGACCAAGCAGGATCTGGGAACCGGTAATCAGTTATCCCTGAATGCCAGCCAGCGCAATTTCCGTTCCCTTCTATATAATTATCCGTTCATCAGTTACGCCTTTTTATATGATTTGCGTTCGTCCGAGAATAATCAGATTGTCTCCATTTTCACCAAAGAAAACTTTCAAGCCCTTCCTTTTCAGCAATTCAAAGTACATCCCTTATTTAACGAAATTCAGCAACTTAATGGTGTCCCCAAATGGCTCGCACCTCTGGAATATCCTGAATTAACCGGTGTAGAACCTGTCTTCACCCAGATCAGGCTGGTCAAGGAACTCAGTTATTTTCAAAATATCGGTGTGCTCGTTGTTCAGATCAAAAAGGGGGAGATTGATCGGATCTTCCGCCATCTGCAAATCAGTGATCCGGCACAGGACACGTCGTTCCTGTTGGTGAATGAGGAAGGGCTGATCGTCTATGATCCTGCAGGTGTTTATAACGGTGAAAACATGGAAAATCTGGGTTCGAAATCAGGCGGTTATGGCCCAGGTTTTAGCAGTGTCAGAACGGTCTTTGACGGCACGGAGAGCATCATCTCACAATATCATCTGAAGAACTATAACTGGAGTCTTGTCAGTGTCACTTCATGGGAAGCCTTATCTGCCGAAACGAATGTCTTCGCAGGTTGGTCTGTCATTATTATTCTGTCATGCCTGCTCGCAGCCATGATCTTCAATCTTTTTTTCATGAATCGTATTACGGGTAACATTGCTGTACTTGTCAGGTTTATGCGTCGTGTGGATGATGGTGATTTTAATGCGAGGGTGGAAGGAAAAGGCTTTGACGAGATGCAGCTGCTTGCTCAAGGTTTCAATGAACTAATGGATCGTATTGGCGGATTATTCCGTCGTGTTCGGGCAGAGCAAGAGCAGAAGGCTCAAGCGGAATTACGTGTACTGCAAGCCCAGATCAAACCCCATTTTCTGTTCAACACCTTAGAATCCATTAATGGATTAGCGCTGCGTGGTGAGGGGCGCAAAGTAAGCGAGATGGTGACCAGACTTGGCAATATGCTTCGTATCAGCATTCAGGATCAGGAGGAGATTCCACTGGGTGAGGAAGTAAGGCATTTGCAGAGTTATCTGGAGATTCAACAGTATCGGTTCAGTGATTTATTTACGTATGAGATTGACATTCCACCGCATCTATATACCTCAATTGTGCTTAAGCTCACACTTCAGCCACTGGTGGAAAATAGCATACAACATGGGTTTGAGGGGATCACCTATCCAGGTGTGCTGCGGATAAGCGCATATGCAGAACGAGACCATCTGGTGCTGTGTGTTGAGGATAATGGAATCGGTATTCCCCAGGAAATGCTCGCACGATTTGAGTATATGGTAGAAGATCCTCATGACCATATGTTGAGGGAAGGAACGGAATCATTGTCCTCCATAACGGAGCGCCGAGGGTTGGGATTACGAAGTGTGGCAGATCGAATTCGTATCCAATACGGAGCTGGATATGGCATATTTATATGTTCAGCACCAGGTTATGGCACAGTTATTCAATGCATTATTCCATTATATGAGCAGGAGGAAGCCGGATGAATCTGACTGCGTTGCTGGTTGACGATGAGCTGCCGATTTTGGAGAATCTAAGTTATATTTTACCCTGGGAAGAGATGGGGATTGAAATAACGGGTACAGCGAGAAGTGGCTTAGAAGCGCTGGGTAAAGTGACAGAAAGTCATCCAGACATTATCTTATGCGATATTCGGATGCCGTCCATGGATGGCTTGGAACTTATTCGACTGCTGCGAGAGCAGGGTGAAACGTGTGAAATTATTTTACTGACGGGATACCAACAGTTTGAGTACGCTCGAACCGCTATCCAATATAATGTACATGAATACATATGCAAGCCAATTGATTATCTGGATCTGGAACATAAATTGCGTGAACTTGCTGGACAGATCCAGAAGAGACGTCTGGAAAACGAGTCAGAACGCTATCGCAGCTTGGAGATGGCAAGTTGGATCAGGCATAAACAGTTGATTGACTTGTTGCGAGGAGAAGCCGCGATGAAAATTTCTGATACTGTCTCTGAGCCTCCATTCATGCCTCCTTCTGTAGGCTATACGTTGCTACTGGTGGATGTAGTCGGTTATTTCCGCCATTCCATCGGCTGGTCCGAGGTCCAGCATGTTAGATGGCATGAGGCGATAAGTTCCATGCTGAGGGGAGTTACGGACAGAATCTCTAATGACTGCCAGGTTCTTTCTACCCGCAAAGGTGAGTGGTGCCTCTTGCTGGACGCATCGGGCGAGTGGAAACTTCAATCAGAGGAGTTGGCACATCAACTATTATTTGAATTGAATGCAATGTTGTCCATGGATTCAGGTGTAAAAGCAAGGGTAGTTCAGGATCATGTACCCGTAAAACTGGAACAGCAAATCCTTGAACGGTACCAGCATTGTCAGAAAGTTCTAATGACACATTCCGAAAGTGAAGACAAGGTATTGAATCCGGAATGCACGGGATTTTTATTATCGTATGGTCATAAGGTTTCCAAAAGGGACGGTACATGGATAACAAGAGACGATCTGGAGCTTATCACACGGTGCATTCGGCAATGGAATAAGCAAGGACTACAGGATGTAATGAATGCGCTTAAACAGCGAATGGGGAATGCTGAGCAATCTATAGACAAAATAGATGAAACCCATGTTCGCTATATGCTAGTACACATGCTTCGGGAACTGCGCGAAGTCAATGTCATGGCTAACCAAGACGAAGTGAATTTCTGGAATGCCCTGCAAGAGGCTGTATCCATGAGAGAACTGATTGAACTTGCAGAGGTTATTATTCATGCCTGTCAAGGTAAGCAAACTCAACCGCGTCCTTCGATCGCGGAAATGATCCGATCTGCATGTGATTACATGAACGCCAGACTGCAACAGGACTTGGGTATAGATGAAGTCTCAGATTGGCTTGGAATCAGCCCGGGTTACTTTTGTCAGCTATTCAAAACCCATATGGGGATTACCTTTGTGGAATATATGACTCAGAGACGTATGGAAAATGCCGCCTTGTTATTAAGTACAACGGAATGGAGCATTACAGCGATTGGAGAAGCAACGGGGTTCAAAGAACGCCGATATTTCTCCAAAGTGTTTCATAAACATTTTAATATGAAACCATCGGAGTACAGGCAGAGCCAACGGCTGGGTTCGTAGTCTCCAGGGGGAAACGGAGGGATAGGTCTGTATGAAAGCATTGAATAATTTGACGTTGGAGCAAAAGGTAGGGCAACTGTTGATGTGTGGATTTCACGGTCAGCACGCAGATAAACAGATTACTCGCTTAATCCGTGACTACCACGTTGGGGGCGTCATCTATTTCCGGCGTAATGTGCAAAGTGTAGATCAATTGACGCGACTGTCCGAAGAACTGCAAGGTATTGCTGCTGAAGTGGGGGATTTACCACTCATGATTTCGGTCGATCAAGAAGGTGGTATGGTCGCACGGATCGACAAAGAGGGTGTGACCCAAGTACCGGGCAACATGGCGCTTGGTGCGACAGGCAATCCGGAATATACGCTTGAATGTGCCCGAATTCTGGGTCGTGAGTTGAAAAGCATCGGTATTGATATGAACCTTGCGCCCGTTGTGGACGTGAATAACAATGCTCTTAACCCGGTGATTGGTGTACGGTCATATGGTGAAAATGCCGAGAGTGTAGCCGCTCATGGAGCTGCGGCCATAACGGGATATCAATCACAAGGCATAGCTGCAACAGCCAAACATTTTCCTGGACATGGGGATACTGCGGTAGATTCTCATCTCGGTATGGTCACTGTACCTCATGATCGAAACAGGTTGGAACAGATCGAATTACTACCGTTCCGCCGGGCTATCGAAGCCGGAGTCGATGCCATTATGACAGCTCATGTTATTTTTCCAGCGATTGAACCGGAGCCTATTCCGGCCACATTATCGCGTAAAGTGTTAACCGGTCTGTTACGCGAAGAAATGGGCTTTGAGGGCATTATTATTACAGACTGTCTTGAAATGCATGCGATATCCAAACCATATGGGGTAGCTGAAGCAGCCATTCGTGCTGTGGAAGCAGGAGCAGATCTGATTCTGGTGAGTCATACCCTACAAGATCAGGTTGCTGCTGTGGAAGCAATCATTGAAGCAGTGCGAACAGGGCGAATTTCGGAAGATATCATTAACAAGGCACTGGAACGTATTATTACATGGAAGGCAGCGCGCTGCGGGTACCGGGATACGGGTCTTGTTTCGCCGGAAACGAATGAAACTGCCGAAGCAGTAAATATTGAACCCGTTGATTCCACTGAGTCGATTGAATCTACATTGTTCAAAATTGCTTCAAGCAGTATAACTGTAGTTCATAACGAAGGGCTGCTGCCGTTGGACCCAGAGAAGGATGTGTATGTCATCTGGCCTGAAGTTGTGCAACGGACAGAAGTGGATGAACCATGGTCCCACACAGATTCCCTTGGCGTGGCGCTATCACAGCTGCGAGGCAGAATTCGTGAGCTTAAAATAACAACTCAGCCATCGTATGATGAAGCAGACCGGATATTAATGGATGTATCGGAGGCTGAGCAGGTCATCGTATGTACGTACACATCCTCAGGTCATCTTCCGAAAGGGCAACGGTATCTGGTTGAAAAGCTGAGTGAAAATCATTCTCTAATTGTAGTTGCTCTTCGTAATCCATATGATCTACTGGAGATTTCACTGCCGGGAAGTTATGTGTGTACCTATGAAAATACACCTACAGTTGTCCGGGCACTATCTCTCGTGTTAACTGGTGAGTTGGAGCCTACAGGAAGTTTGCCTGTCCGTTTACGTTAGACATATTGAATCATTCAATTCTCTCTAGGGTATGGTGCTACTTGGCCATCTTCTAGAGAGATTTTTTTGTTGAAAATTTCGATTGGGTTTATTTGGGATCTAATGCTAATAAAGATTATTGATAGATAACTATTTTCATAGTATTTTCCTTCTATTAAAAGTTTACAATTCTCCTCTTAACTTTTTAGCAACTTTTCCCGGTCCCAAGCGTCTAATAATATGACTTTTTGAGGGGGATATTTATAAAATGGGAGCAGAAGGAGCCAAAGACAAAGAATGAATTTCAAGAAAAAATTGTCCATACTTACCGCTTTTGCTGTTTTTCAGGCGTTTGCAGTGATTCCTGCGAATGCACAATCAGCTGATCAGAGCGATACTACACCAGTGAATACAGCCAAAGTTAAATCCGTGGAGGTTGTGAAGAAAGAACAAACCATCGCGGAATCCGAAGTGAAATCCGGAACAGACACTCCAACATCAAATAATGAAACAACTGAAGAAGTGCATCCCGAAACCAATGTTCCTACAGGAACAGACGGTACTCCGGTTGATCCGGTAACGGAACCGACGGACGAAGAAGGTACAGCTGAGGAAACACCAGCACCTGCACCGGTAGAAGTGGAGCAACCGTCTACAGGGAGTTCATTTGTCGCTGGAGGCGGGGGTGGAGACCTCACGTTATATATGAACAGCAACAAAATGATACAAGATGGCAAAACATATCTTGCCGGGCAGCCAATGGCTGTTAAAAATGGTGTATCCTATGTAGCCATCCGTGCTTTGGTAGATCGGGTCGGCTATGATGTTAAATACGATAACACGACCAAAGAAACGATCATTATTAGTGGTGAAGATGAGCTGCGTTTCAAAACAAACAGCAAGATCTATACCGTTAATGGTGTGTCCAGAACGATGAAGGGCGCGGCTTATCAACAAAAGAATACGTTCATGGTGCCGCTGACGTCGATTACGCAGGCCCTGAACATCACATATAAAGTAAACCAGCCTGCGAAAACGGTTGTATTGAATTTGAGTACCAAACCGGTAGCCAGCTTCTCGGTACAAAAAGAAGTTTTTGCTGGAGACCAGGTAACCTACACGACAAAATCCAGTTCTCCCAAAGGACTCAGCATTGTTGATGAGCGTTGGACTGGCCGTCAGGATTCATTCGACCAACCTGGTACATATACGGTAACCTATGCGGTCCAGGATTCGAGTGGTCAATGGAGTGATCCATACTCGGTCACGATTAAGGTTGAAAGACCGAATCTGCCACCAGTTGCGATGTTTACAACAGATAAGGAAGAATATAAAATGGGTGAGAAAATCACCTATATTGATCAAAGTACAGATGATGAAAATGCGATTGTAAAAACAGAATGGGATAACAATGCCCTTGCATTCTTTGTTCCAGGACCGAAGACCGTAACGATTACAGTTACCGATAAACATGGTGCTAGCGACAGCTATACCAAGATGATCAATATTACGGGCGAAACGCTATACAGTTTGTCCGACTTCAACCAATTGTTCACACCCGTCGGTGAGAAATTTACCTTCGACGGTGGCGGAGTACCGGCATTGGAGAAAGTTCCTTTCACGTATTATGACGAACCAAGTCTGCTGATCCGCAGTAACAGCCCGGAAACTGTGAATACGGAAGGCATCGTGTACAAGGAATCTTCCTTCGGACAGACGCGCTTCATGATTCACCATGTGAACAATACGGGCAAAAACGTGAAAATGTACGTTGTAGCGACAAACAACAATGCTTACACGGCGTCCATTGAACAGCAAAACATGGGCTTTGCAGGACCGTCTCCTTTTGCAACGGTAGCTGGAAAGTTGTCGATTGACCGTTGGTTCCAATCCATGCAGAATGGCACGGGACAAAAGAAAGTGTACATCCAGCCAGGAGAAAGCAAGCTGATTCTCAATGATCTGAGCCTTCTTCCGATGAAACAGGGACAAGTCATCTCCTTGTATTCAGATGTATTCAGTGACTACGAACTGGATTACAACATTATCATGATCGAAGAAAACAAGGACCCGATGGAAGTGTTGTCGAGCCTGCCGGTTCTGGATCGTGATGGAGTTCACAACCGTGGTACCTATCCAAATGCAACACGGATTATTACGTACGATCAAGAAGTAGGTTCGAAGCCTGCACGTCTTCCACTTGGAGATAATGCAAGTGATCCAAACCTTGTAGGAACGGATCCTATGGCGTACACGGAAGCATCCAACGCAGGTAACTTCGGTGTATTGTACAAAATCACATTGAATAATGTGGCTCCACGCACGTTGATCTCATTCAACCCTCGTGGGGGCAGATACTCAGGTGTGGCACTCGTGAACGGACAGGTCGTTCAGATTTCCACAGGTAAATCTGTAACTGCACCTAATGAGCAAAGCGTGATGTATCGCACAGGTTCGTACGGCGAGAGTGTAACGATTCTCTTCTCGGCGGCACCAGGGAGTAACTTGCCTGTTAACCTGCTGTTCACGCCGCTTCCGGCTGAAAAGTAATATCATGAACATGCACGGACGGTTTGGAGTGAAAGCTTATATCATATATACCCGTTCACCCCAAAAGTCGCCCAAACGATTAATCATCTGAACCGTCAAGAAAGGACTCCGTGTCCATGCCATGTCATTAGCTTTAGGCTAAACATAATGACATGGCATGTGTGGAGTTCTTTTTATATGGCGATGAAATGGGAGAACCCGGTAGCTTCGTTGACTCTAATCGTAATTTGATGCATTATTAGAGGTATACAAGAAAGCAAAAGTGTTTGCTTTTGCCGAATAAACTGTCGCTCTATGAATGATGCAAAATGCTCGTATGACAGGAGGTGCTTTAGATCATGCTGTCGACAGAACAGATTATTTCAACCATGTCCTCACAGGGGCTCCGCATTACCGATCAGCGGAAAACTTTGGCCCGGTTATTTGCCGAGTCGCCCGGGTATCTTACACCCAAGGACGTCTATGAATATATGGGTAAGACTTATAGCGGACTGAGTTTTGACACGGTATATCGGAATTTGCGTGTGATGCAGGAACTGGGTGTACTGGAACAGGTCATCTTTGAAGATGGCGTTAAATTCAGAGCACACTGTAGTGAAGATCATCATCACCATCATATGATCTGTCTGAAGTGTCAGAAGACATATCCTATTGTTTTTTGCCCAATGCAGCTTGCGGATGCTCCTGAGCAATTTCAGGTTGTGGATCACAAGTTCGAGGTGTTTGGATATTGCAAGGACTGTGCTGAGCATGCGCCGGCCAAAGCGGCGTCTGGACATCAACATGCTCACGGGAAGCACTGACCATGAAGCTATCACGTAGAATAGCTCAGGCACCTATTCGGGTGTACCGCAACTATATCTCTCCATTGACGCCGCCAACATGCCGGTTCTATCCAAGCTGCTCGGCTTATGCCATGGAGGCGATAGAAGTGCACGGTGCGCTCAAAGGCTCGTTGCTAACAGCGAAACGCATTGCCAAATGTCACCCGTTTCATCCAGGCGGTGTAGATCTGGTACCACCGAAGACGGAGAAGTCCATGATGGTATCAGAGTAACGATGTAACCTGAAGTATTCGGGTGGCCTGGAAGCAGGCCAGGATTGAACTTGAGGATGCTGTCCACTTGACAAAGGGGCCCGCATTTCAGTATATTTTTCCTATATGATTTTCCAGTGAAGGGATAAGTACAGACACACCCCCAGTGCAGAGAGCCGGATGAGCTGAGAACCGGTCTGGGAGGAGGATGGAACATGGTCCTGGAGGAACCTCTTTCGAGCGTGCAGACAGTGATTACAGAGCTGCTGTCGTAAGGCTGAGGCGTGATCCAGCGTTAATGGGCGGTCGAAGGACCGACAGAGCCTGTGTTTTGCGAAAAACATGGGGAATTTGGGTGGTAACACGTGAGAGCAACTCTCGTCCCATAGGGGCGGGAGTTTTTTGTGTTCTTTTTTAGTTGTTTTGAACGAAGGGATCACATGAAGCAGGAACATTTGAAGGAGGAGAAGTCATTCATGGCTGACCAAAAAACATTTTATCTGACAACCCCGATTTATTATCCGAGTGACAAATTGCATATTGGGCATGCGTATACAACAGTGGCGGGAGATGCGATGGTTCGTTACAAGCGTCTACGCGGGTATGATGCTCACTATCTGACAGGAACCGATGAGCATGGCCAGAAGATTGAGCGCAAGGCACAAGAGAAAGGACAGTCACCGCAAGCTTTTATCGACGATATTGTTGTGGGGATTAAGGAACTGTGGAAAAAGTTAGACATTTCCAATGATGACTTCATCCGTACAACCGAAGAGCGCCATAAAACCGTGGTTCAGGATATCTTTGACCGCTTGCTGAAACAGGGAGATATCTACAAAGGTGAGTATGAAGGCTGGTACAGCATTCCGGATGAGACGTATTACACAGAGACCCAATTGGTGGATGTGGAGAAGAATGAGAAGGGCGAGATTATCTCGGCCAAGAGTCCGGATAGCGGACACCCGGTTGAATTGGTTAAAGAAGAATCATACTTCTTCCGTATGAGCAAATATGCAGATCGTTTGTTGAAATATTATGAAGAGAACCCTGGCTTTATTCAGCCGGAATCCCGTAAGAACGAGATGATCAACAACTTCATCAAGCCAGGTCTTGAGGACTTGGCTGTATCGCGGACTACATTTGAATGGGGCGTCAAAGTTAAAGGCGATCCAAAACACGTGGTCTACGTGTGGATTGATGCGTTGTCCAACTATATTACAGCTCTGGGCTACGGTTCATCCGATGCATCCCTGTACAACAAGTTCTGGCCTGCGGATGTTCATCTGGTAGGGAAAGAAATTGTTCGTTTCCATACGATCTACTGGCCAATTATGTTGATGGCGCTGGACTTGCCTTTACCGAAGAAAGTCTTTGCACATGGCTGGTTGTTGATGAAGGATGGCAAGATGTCCAAATCCAAAGGTAATGTCGTTGATCCGGTTACCCTGATTGACCGTTACGGTCTGGATGCGTTGCGTTATTACCTGCTGCGTGAAGTGCCATTTGGTTCTGATGGTACATTTACACCGGAGAGCTTCGTAGAGCGTGTCAACTCTGACCTCGCCAACGATCTGGGTAACCTTCTGAACCGTACAGTTGCGATGGTAGACAAATATTTTGAAGGCAAAGCCCCGGCGTTTGCTTCCAATGTAACTGAATTTGATGCTTCACTGGAGGAAGCAGGTCATGCCACGGTAGAAAAAGTGGAACAGGCGATGGAAAACCTGCAGTTTTCCGTAGCACTGACGGCGATCAGCCAGTTTGTCAGCCGCACGAATAAATACATTGATGAGACACAACCATGGGCGCTGGCTCGTGATGAAGCGAAACGCGACGAATTGGCATCCGTCATGTCTCACCTGATCGAAAGCTTGCGGATTTCTTCCATCTTGTTGCAACCGTTCCTGACACGTGCTCCTCATAAAATCTGGTCACAGCTCGGCATTCAGGAAGGCGAACTCACAGCTTGGGATTCAGCCAAGCAATGGGGCCTGGTTCCAGCTGGAAATGCCTTGCAAAAAGGCGATCCAATCTTCCCGCGTCTGGATTCCGAACAGGAAATTGCTTATATCTCCGAAGCAATGACTGGTGGCCAGAAAGCGGCACAGCCTGAAGCAAGTCAAGCAGATGCTGGAGCTTCGGCAGCTGTTGAACCGGTAACTGCACCTGAGGGTACGGAAGAGATCGGGATTGACGATTTTGCCAAAGTTGAACTGCGTGTCGCTCAAGTCATTGCCTGCGAACCGGTCAAAAAAGCAGATAAGTTGCTGAAATTGCAGCTGGATCTGGGTTATGAGCAGCGCCAGGTTGTATCGGGAATTGCGAAGTTCTATTCGCCAGAAGAGATGGTTGGACGTAAAGTCATCTGTGTGACTAACCTTAAACCAGTGAAACTTCGTGGTGAACTGTCTCAGGGTATGATACTTGCAGCGTCCCATGGCGACCAGCTTACACTGGCTACAGTTCCAGACAACATGCCTAATGGCGCACAAGTGAAATAAAAAGAATCAATTTCATAATACTTTTAGCTGCTTCAATCAAGGTGGCCCGATGTAATTCGGGCCTCTTTTTTTGTTGGAAGAATTCGCATCTGACGGGAAGAGAACAAGCATATACTGTTATGAACTCCGTACTTCAGGAAAGAATGAATAGGATGAGATAGCTTGACAAGTAGGTTCAGGTTACCTATAATTTTTTCAGTAATGTTTACGATTAAGAGATGCGGAGTGAATGATAATGACATTTTATAAAGAGCAACATCAAGTTAAGGCTAACCTGACAGGCAAGACGAGCAAAAGAGGCAGCATGAAGTTGCTGTGGACGGGTCTGCTTATTCTCAGTTTGCTGGTATTATCTGCGTGTGGGCAGGATAGTTCCAATAGTGCCAAGATGGTGGAAGGCAAAGTAAATGTTGTGACGACATTTTATCCTGTATATGCTTTTACGACTGCAATCGGTGGTGAAGATGCCAATGTCATTAACCTGCTGCCAACGGGAGTAGAGCCACATGACTGGACTCCGAAGAGTCAGGATATTGTGAATACGTCCAAGGCACAGCTGTTCTTCTATAATGGAGCTGGACTGGAAGGATGGGTACCGAATTTCCTGAAGTCGCTGAACAGTGATACACAGGTGAAGTCGGTTGCCGTCAGCGAAGGTGTTAAGCTGTTAACCGCTGAGGGTGATGATGGGCATGGTCACGGCGAAGAGCATGAAGACGAGCATACAGATGAACACGCAGATGAGGCTACCAGTGAAGATGTCGCTGATCATCATACGGATCCACATACGTGGGTTAGTCCGAAATCGGCCATGATCATGGCTGAAAACATCAAAAATAGTCTCGTCGAGGCAGACCCTGATCACAAAGCAGGTTACGAACAACGTTACGAAGAGCTCCGTACGAAGCTTGAGACGCTTGATCAGCGTTTTACGGATGAACTGGCTACAGTACCGAACAAGGAAATTGTTGTCTCGCACCAAGCGTTCGGCTACCTTGCACGTGATTATGGATTAAGCCAGCATGCCATTATGGGACTTTCCCCGGATGCTGAACCGACAGGACAGGATATCGTGAAGCTTGCAAAACTCGTTAAAGATGAAGGCATTAAATACATTTTCTTCGAAGAGCTGGTATCTGACAAGTTGGCGAAAACACTGGCAAGTGAAGCAGGCGTGGAAACCATGGTCCTTAATCCGGTTGAGGGGTTGACCAAAGAGCAGGCAACAAACGGGGACGATTATTTCACCCTGATGGAGAAAAATTTGCAAAATCTGCTGATCGCATTAAAATAAGATAGAATGAAGGATTCAGAACTAAGAGTCTTTACCGTTCGCGGTGAAGGCTCTTAGGACGCTATGGGATCCTTATATATAATGAAGGGCGGCTTTGCCATGCAGCAAATCATGCCATTGTGTCATGATCCAATTATAGAGATCGAGAAACTATCATTTTCCTATGGGGACCAGCGGGTGATTGAGAATCTCGATTTTATGGCCCAGGAACGGGACTTTGTCGGTATTATCGGTTCCAACGGGGCAGGTAAAACGACACTGCTGCGCATGCTGGTAGGATTATTGCCTCCTGCGCAGGGAGATATTAAACTATTCGGACAGTCGATCCGCAGGTTCAAAGATTGGGAACGCATTGGGTATGTGCCTCAAAAGAATGCATTTAACCCGTTGTTCCCTGCGACCGTTCGTGAAGTGGTCATGTCCGGCTTGTACAATAACAAAAACATGTTCCGTCGTATGTCTCGCAAATGTCAGCAACAGTGCACGGATGCCCTGCAAGTCATGCGGATCGAGGATCTGGCGAACAAACGTATTGGTCAGTTGTCGGGCGGGCAGCAGCAGCGTGTATTTTTGGCGCGAGCGCTTATTAATCACCCGGATCTGTTGATTCTGGATGAACCAACCGTAGGTATTGATGCTGAATCACAGGCTAGTTTTTTTGAACTGATTACGCATATGCATGAACATCACCGCATGACTTTTCTGATGGTGTCTCATGATATGGATCGGATGGAGAGTTATCTGGGTTCTGAGGCTGCGGTAACGAATGGCAAAATTAATTTCCATGTACGTCATTCGCATGAGGTGCAGGATTGTGCTGAAACCAACCTGCAACATACCACTGCACAGGTACGCTAGCCGTGTTTATGGCCCATTAGATTAGAGTAAGGCCGAAGGAGTCGTGTTTGTTTTGGAAATATTAATGAGTGATTTTTTTCAGCGTGCCCTAGCGGGTGGATTACTAATTGGCATCACCGCTCCGCTGATCGGACTGTTTCTGGTATTACGGCGTTTATCCATGATTGGAGACACCTTGTCTCATGTGACCATCGCCGGCGTTGCACTTGGATTCCTGATTGAAGTGTATCCCATTGCGGTAGGTTTGATATTTGCCGTACTTGCATCATTTGCGATTGAGAAGCTGCGCAAAGCGTACAAGACTTACGCCGAATTATCGATTGCTATTATCATGTCCGGAGGCGTGGCGCTGGCTTCATTGTTCTTCACGCTGGGCAAAGGATATAATGCAGATGTCATGAGTTACTTGTTCGGTAGTATATATACATTAGACGCTACGGATCTGAAGCTGGTAGGTGTGGTTACGCTGATCGTGGTCATCGTAGTGGCGTTGTTACATAAGGAATTTTTCCTGCTCAGCTTTGAGGAAGATGCGGCAGCGGTTACAGGGTTGCCTGTGAGAATTCTGAATATGTTAATCACGGTGATGACAGCACTCGTCATTAGCACGGCGATCAAGATTGTCGGTGCGCTTCTGGTGTCAGCGCTATTGACCATTCCGGTAGCGGTCAGCCTGTTGATGGCCCGAAGTTTCAAATCTGCCATTATTCTGTCCGTGGTGATCGGCGAAATTGCCGTAGTCCTTGGACTGGTCGTAGCAGGCATCTGGAACCTCGCACCTGGAGCAACAATCGTATTATTGCTGATCATGATGCTGATTCTGACGATGATTGGAAAAAAAGGGTTCCGAGCCTGACGACTGAACGAGCAAGCACGTGAGCCCGGGGAAGGGAGACATCCGCTTCATGCCTGATGTTAATGTATGGATGGCTTTTGTAGCAGGCTTGGTCTCATTTATATCACCATGTTGTCTTCCGCTGTATCCATCATACCTTTCCTATATCACAGGTATGACGGTGCAACAATTGAAGGATGACCGCAATCAGCGAGAAGTCCGTTTTAAGACGATGACGCACACGCTGGCGTTTATTCTAGGCTTCTCGGCTGTATTTTATTCGCTTGGCCTGGGTGCAGGATTGTTTGGCCAGTTTTTTAATGATAACCGTGAGCTGATCAGGCAATTGTCTGCAATTCTGATTATGCTTATGGGATTGTTTTTGCTTGGTGTGTTCAAACCACAGTTTCTGATGAAGGAACGCAAGCTGGATATGAAATGGAAGCCTGCTGGATATCTGGGCTCATTTATATTTGGTATTGGTTTCTCGGCAGGCTGGTCGCCCTGTATTGGCCCCATTCTGGCAACAATCATTGCGATGGCTGCGAGTGAGCCCACAACCTGGCTGGCGCTGATTACAGGCTATACGGCAGGGTTTGCGATACCGTTCTTCATTTTGGCGTTTTTCATCGGTTCGACACGTTGGATCTTACGGTATTCCAATGTCATGATGAAAATCGGGGGAGCATTAATGCTGTTCCTTGGCGTATTGCTTTTTACAGATCAGATGACGAAGATTACCATCTGGTTGCAGCAGATTACACCAGACTGGATGATTATTTAAACGTATGAACTGAATTTGAATTTTAAAAATGCATGAAAAAGCAGGCTACATGTTAACCAGAGTCACTCTGGGTCATGTAACCTGCTTTTTAATCGTTTGTTAGGAATGCATATCACAGCATATGAATTTGGTCGAGCCTTTTTTTCGTTTAGGTGAAGTAATCAATATTGGCTAGTGGGAAATGTTCAAAGATTCGTTCCGTAATGAACTCCCGCAGCGCATCTTGCTGGTCATCCTTATACACATACTTGTATTGGCCCCAGCGTCCCCATTTCATCTTGCGTTTCTCAATATCCATCTCCAGCTTGGTTTTGGGATAACGCTTCTCAATAGTCGCTTTGGCCGTTTTGGTAAAACGGTGCTGGATCATCTCAAACGTAAGATCCTTGGTTGCTTCTTCTGGCAAAGTATCTGCGAGCTTCTGCAAAAGCTCCGAGTATCCTTCTTCCCAGCCTTCATACCACATAATAGGAGCGATAATGAATCCTAGAGGATAACCAGCATGTGCAATTTTGCCAGCAGCTTCAATACGCTCTTCAAATCTGGAAGTAGCCGGTTCAAAGTTTTTGATGACATAATCCGAATTGACGCTAAAGCGGATACGAGTGTGGCCATTATGCTTAATGTTCAACAATGGATCAACGTGATGATATTTGGTTACGAAGCGCAAACGTCCATATTCTTCCTCCGCCATAAAACGGATCAAGTCACTTAAATTTTCCGTGATATGCTCGAGTCCTACGGGATCGGACGTACAGGCGGCTTCAAATCGCGTGATTTCAGGCGCACGCTCTTCGATGTATCCTTTCGCAGCCTGAATGATCTCATCCGTATTGACGTACACACGGACATAAGGTTTAGCGCCAAGTGTAGTTTGAAGATAACAATAATGACAGTGCCCCATACAGCCTGTAGAGATGGGAATGGCATATTCCGCTGAAGGTTTCGACTGGTCGAACTTGAGTGTTTTGCGCACACCAACAACCAGAGTACGCTTCGCCATCCGGTACTTTTCTTGTTCGGTTTCACCAGGCAGGTTCGTGATCCGGTTATGGGATGTGGTCATCTGATAAGGTATGTTTTTGGATGTGACCCATTCCATAATTCGTTTACCTTTATCATATTCCAGCGCACCGGGTTCAAAGTACACCAAATCGGGAATAAAGGGTTTAGTACCTTTTGCTTTACGAACTGGCGGTGAGGCTACACTTGTACTCACGAAATCACTCCTTTCGATGCGAAACTTTGCTTAGTTTGCCTCGTTTGGGGAGAAGTCACGCCTGCCAATTACTTGCGTAACAGTACGCTCCGAATTGTGCAGGACTTGCCAATGCGTATTGATAACATGTATCATTATAAGATAGGGACCAGGCACGAATAGGGGCCGGTCAGAGAGAAGAGAGGGAAGCAGATGCCAACGCCCAGTATGGAAGATTATTTGGAGCGTATATACAAATTAATTGATGAAAAGGGCTATGCTCGTGTGTCTGATATAGCTGAAGGACTGGAAGTACATCCTTCATCGGTGACGAAGATGATCCAAAAGCTGGACAAAGACGAGTACCTGATCTATGAGAAGTACCGCGGACTGGTGCTTACGCCAAAAGGCAAAAAGATGGGCAAACGTTTGATGGAGCGCCATCATCTGCTTGAACAGTTTTTGACGACGATTGGTGTTCAGGAAGAGAATATTTACAATGATGTTGAAGGCATTGAACATCACCTGAGTTGGGACTCCATTACATGTATTGAGTCTTTGGTCGAATACTTCCGTCAGGACGAGAGTCGGTTGCGTGACCTCAAAAATCTTCAGGACGTCATGAGTAATACGGAGTCTTAAGTTTCAACATGGTGATATACAATGAATCGTATCCTGTGATCAAAGGATGCTTCTTGCCGTTTTAATGGCAGGAAGCATTTTTTTGTTTGGATTAACACCATAATTTGGTGATTTTCGCAACTAAACGATGGGTAGGAGCGTCTATTAAACTAGTAGAATTTACCGCAAATTTATAATGATTTTGGAGGACTGCACTAATGAAAGTTCGTAAAGGATTGATGCTGCTGCTTATTTTTGTACTTGGATTACAGACAGCAGGTATGACGGCACAAGCAGCCGGGCAAAAGGAAATCGCTATTTTTCTAGACGGCAACCGTTTGGAATCGGATGTATCTCCCTACATTTTGCCTAAAGTAAATGTAACAATGGTACCTCTGCGTGTGATTAGCGAAGGACTGGGTGCATCTGTTCTGTGGTCTCAGGCTACACGTACCGTGACCATTCAGAAATCCGATTCTGTCATCTCAATGACGAGTGGACGCCAGCAAGCAACCGTGGATAACACTGTAGTTGGTCTGGATGCATCGGTAGAATTAAAGCAAGGTCGGGTCATGGTACCCATTCGATTCGTCAGTGAGAACCTTGGCATTCGAGTGAACTGGAATCAGGGTGCACAGACCATTGATCTGTACACAGGAGATGAATCAGTACCAACTCCTGAACCAACTCCCGCAACCCCAGCAGAGCCTGGAGGCACGGGTACTGTACCAGCTTCTGAAGAGATGCGGGGAGCATGGATCTCCACGGTGAATGGAGACTGGCCTTCATCCGGCGCTAAGGGAAATATAGAGAAGCAAAAGCAGGAGTATACGAAACAGCTTGATACATTGCAAGGCATGGGCATTAACGCCGTATTTGTCCAAGTGAGAGCCAACGGGGATGCCATCTATCCTTCAGGTCTGGTACCTTGGAACAGTGTGCTGACAGGAACACAGGGTAAAGACCCAGGTTATGATCCCCTCGCGTTCATGGTTGAGGAGGCACACAAACGTGGCCTGGAGTTCCACGCCTGGTTCAATCCGTTTAGAGCAACGAATTCGGCGAGTACATCCAATCTGGCTGCAAATCACATCTCGAAGCTTCATCCTGACTGGATTGTGAATGCGTCCGGCAAAATGTACATTAACCCGGGTATCCCGGAAGCCAGACAGCATATTATCGATACGATCATGGAAGTGGTCAATCAGTATGATATTGATGGTGTACATCTGGATGATTATTTCTATCCATCCAATGTGACCTTTAATGATGATGCAGCCTTCAAAACCTATAACACATTAAATACCAAAGATCGTGCTGAATGGCGTCGTGACAATATTAATCAATTCGTTAAGCAGCTGGGACAGAGCATTCACAGAGTTAAAGCTAACGTTGAATATGGAATTAGTCCGTTTGGAGTATGGCGTAACAAATCTGTTGATCTGACCGGCTCTGATACCAAAGCAGGAGTAACCGCGTATGACAGCATGAATGCCGATGTGCGGACATGGATTAACCAGGAGTGGATCGATTATGTCGCTCCGCAGGTGTATTGGAGTATGACACTAAGCGTAGCCCGATACGACAAAGTCGTGGACTGGTGGGCGAATGAAGTGGCTAACACGAATGTGAAATTGTATATTGGCCACTCTCCTTATAAGTTAGGTACGCCGGAAATTGGCTGGCAGACATCACAGGAGATCATCGATCAGCTGAACTACAACAAGAAATATGCTTCAGTTAAAGGGGATATTTACTTTAGTTCACAGTACCTGACGAAGAATCCTCTCGGACTGATTGCCAAATTGAAAGCTTACTATGGTCTTTAGAACATTTTAACCATACAGTTATAAGACAAACCCTTGTTCTCATAGAGTGGCAGTAGAAACGTGGCTGCCTGGAGAACGGGGGTTTTGTTGTGTTAATTAACGCGGTGTTTGAAGGTGGAGGCGTCAAAGGAATCTCGCTTGCGGGTGCTGTGCAGGGTGCTCAAGACTGCGGCATTCAGTTTAATCGCGTGGCAGGCACATCATCCGGTTCCATTGTAGCTGCTCTCCTAGCGGCGGGTTACCGGGCCGAAGAGATGAAAGTCATTATTGAGAATACGCCGTTTGCTTCATTGCTGCGTCGTTCCCCCATATTTAATACCCGATGGATCGGACCCGCAGCAAGGCTGTTCTTGAAGAAAGGACTGTATTCGGGAGAAGCGCTTGAATCTTGGGTTCGCAAGATGCTGGCGCAGAAAGGCATTCGCACATTTGCTGACTTGCCGCAAGGTAAGCTGCTTATTACCGCATCAGATATATCCAATGGCACCATTCTGGTGCTGCCGGACGATATTCGGCGTTTCGGCATTGATCCTGTCAAGCTGGATGTTGCGAAAGCGGTACGTATGAGTTGCAGTATTCCGTATTTTTTCGATCCGGTCGTGATACGCAAATCGCCGGTATTCTCCAAAGGTCTACCTTTTCAAGATCAGTTCGTATATGTCGTGGATGGTGGATTGCTTAGCAATTTTCCGCTGTGGCTCTTTGATGGGGATCGTACGGAACGAGGGGGAGACGTTATTCCGGTTGTCGGATTCAAAATGGTAGGTAAGACGGAAGTGGAACCTGCCCGGATTAAAGGACCGCTAAGCATGCTTCAGGCCCTTGTGGAGACGATGCTCACAGCACATGATGAGCGCTATATCGAACAGATTAACCGGTTTCGGACAGTGAAGATACCAACGCTTGGGATTAAACCGACGCAGTTTCATTTATCGGTACAGGACAGTACGGCTTTATATCGTTCCGGTGCTACTGCGGGAACTGAATTTTTCAATGGGTGGAATACGAAAATGTATGGTGATCAGCTGGACAAACAAAGAAAAGAACTGCGCAAGAAACAGGCGGAAGTCCCGCCTCTGATCCCTGTATAAACGTGAAAAAAAGCAATTCTCCGCTTGTTGAGAGAATTGCTTTTTTGTATGTTCCATAGGTTTTAGTGAAATTTCGGTATATCTTCATCGCTTTTACCTTTTTGTCCCTGAATCACTTGGAAAGGATAATCCTTGCGTTTCTTTGAAGAGCCGCTGCTCTTTCTGGCACTGGACTGTGCATTGACTTTCGCCATGGTACGTGCCGATGGCTTAATCTTCGGTGATTTGGCTTTTTGTGCCCAGCGACGAGGCGGATACTTATACAGCAGGAATACAGCTCCGAACACGACCAGTGGAATAATGATCCTGGATGGACTAGCGCTCCCCAACCAAGTCAAGACTCCAACAGCAGCTAGTGCGATGAACGTCCAAAATAAGATTGCCTGCTTGTTCATATCATTCACCCTTTCACAGGATCGAGTGTTGCAACAGGTATTTCTGATGTGGCAGAGACATTGGCGAGCTTGGCATCCAACTCACGCATACGATTGAACGAAGCAATCGATACTTCAACCTGTTCATTGGTCGGTTCTTTTGTTGTCAGCAATTGTAGCCACAATCCCGGGTATCCGAGATAACGCAGTACAGGAATATCACGTACGGAGTTCGTAAGCTTTAACAGTTCAAAAGAAATGCCCAGTACAACAGGCAACAACAGCAAACGCTGGCCCATCCGTTCCCAGAGGTTATCGTACGTGAAGAGGGAATAGAGAAACACCCCAATAATGACAGTCAACATAATGAAACTGCTTCCGCAACGGTAGTGCAGTCGGCTGTACTTTTGCACGTTCTCTGGTGTCAATTCTTCGCCGGCTTCATGTGCGCTGATCACCTTGTGTTCCGCTCCATGGTACTGGAAGAGACGTTTGATCATCGGCGTTTGTGAGATTAACCACAGATAGGCGAGTAACAGGATCAGCTTAATGCCGCCTTCCAGTAAATTATGCAAAAACTGATTGTCGAATGCATTTTTAAATAGAAAATTCTCGATAACAACAGGAAGCAGTGTCAGCACAACTTTACCAAAAAGGAATGAAAGGATAGCTACGGCAGTTACACCAATAATCATGCTAAGGCTCCAGCCCGAACCTTCTTTCTCTTTTTGCTTGGCTTTTTCTTCCGGTTCCAGTTCATCATCAGCATAGGCGTCAGCAGAATAATTGAGATGTCTGCTACCTTTGACACTTGAATCTATAATGCTGACAATTCCGCGTAATAAAGGAATCCGCCGCAATTTCGTGACCCAGGACTTGTCTTGCTTGGGAACTTCCAGATACGTAATTTCGCCGTCTTTTCTACGAACAGCTGTAACGTTGACATGTTTCCCACCGAACATTACGCCTTCAATGACAGCTTGCCCCCCATAGCTGACAGGCTTGGATTGTTGAGGCAAATTATTCACCTTCCTATTCTGTTCTAGGCCTTCGCGATCAAAGGCGGTTTAATAACCCTATTGTATCGAATTTTAAGAGCAATTTCTAGTTTGTGAGTCAAACCTTGAAGGATGTTGTTAAGATTGTCATGTTTTGAACATACTACCTCGTAGAATCAGACCAAAAAATCGGGGCATAATGCGGCATTATCAACTGGATGAAGGAGAATATCGATGACAGAACGCAAGCATGAAGATACATCACAAGATGAAGGTCAACGTTCC
Source organism: Paenibacillus sp. FSL K6-1318 (assembly GCF_037976905.1). Lineage (NCBI taxonomy): Bacteria > Bacillati > Bacillota > Bacilli > Caryophanales > Paenibacillaceae > Paenibacillus > Paenibacillus sp. FSL K6-1318. The sequence goes on along the minus strand of NZ_CP150270.1, from coordinate 4,384,071 downwards.
AATGAGCGGCAGCAAAAAGACAAGGGCAGGCGCCCAACCCAAAGGCAAGGTCAAGCACACTACTACACCAAGCCATTTTCCTTTGCGTTAGAGCTTGGCTTCTTTGCCGGTTTTATCTGGGGTGGGCTACACTGGCTATTCTATCTGTTGCATTTTACAATTGTGCCGGTGGGATTTCTGGCCGAGCCTTTTTTCAAACATGAATATATATATACCGCAGCTGGTCATTTGACAGGCTGGCTGTTTTTTATCGTCTTTTCCATATTGGCATCCTTGCTCTACACGTTCACGATTCGAAAACTGAAAGGACCTATACCCGGCATGGTGTATGGAATCGTCTGGTGGCTGATTCTCTTTATACTGGTAGGACCAAAACTGGGGATGATGAAGCCATTGAACGATTTAACGTGGGATTCGATCATCACGGAACTCTGTTTCTTTTTGTTATGGGGGCTGTTCATTGGTTACACGGTAGCCATGGAGTACACGGATGAACGCAAACGCGAGCCGGAGCAAGCGGGGGCATAGCGCAAAAAAGCTTCTCAATCCGGCAATGCCTGTGTTAAAATAGCAGATGGTTATTTGCAGAGAGGGTGGAGCAGCGATGAAACGAATTATTGTGATCAATGGTCCGAACCTGAACATGCTTGGTGTACGTGAACCGGGCATCTATGGAACGCTTAGTCTGAAGGATATTGAGGACAAAATTCGCAGACAGGCTGATGAACTTGGCGTCTCCATCGCTTTTTATCAATCGAACCATGAAGGGGACATCATTGACCGCATTCATGCAGCGATGGGTGAGGCAGACGGAATCATACTGAATGCCGGAGCATTTACCCATTATAGCTATGCTATACGTGATGCAATCAATGCTGTAAAAGTCCCTACGGTGGAAGTACATCTATCCAACATTCATGCACGCGAAGCGTTCAGACATCATTCAGTGATTGCAGCGGAAACAATCGGGCAGATTGCCGGATTTGGCGAAGTAAGCTATGAACTGGGATTGCTGGCTCTTGTGCGTCATCTGGACAAACAAACCTGAGCCGGGAACCCGGGAATGTGAGAGAAAGAAGGGTTACCGATGGAAAACAAACGAGTAAATAAGTTGCGTGAAGCCATGCGTGAGCGTGAACTCGCAGCAATGCTGATTACAAACCCGATTAACCGTCGCTATATGACGGGCTTTACAGGCTCGGCGGGATATGTGCTGATTACGGAACAGGATGCATATTTGCTGACTGATTTCCGTTATATGTCACAAGCGCCTGGGCAAGCCAAAGGATTCACCGTTGTGGAGCATGGAGCTAAGCCGATGGATACGGTGCGCGAATTGCTGGCATCGGCGAATATCAAAGCAGTTGGCTTTGAGCAGGATAGTGTTACATTCGGCACGCACGCTGCTTATGCTGAAGCACTTCAGTCTATTGAACTGAAAGCTGTATCCGGAATCGTGGAACAACTTCGCATGTTCAAGGATCAAGACGAGATTGCGGTCATGCAGAGAGCAGCAGATCTGGCGGATGCCACGTTCAGCCACGTTTTGCAGTTTGCAAAACCAGGCATGACGGAGCGTGAAGTGGATCTGGAGATGGAGTTTTTCATGCGCAAGCATGGAGCAACGTCCTCTTCCTTCGACACGATTGTAGCATCGGGTGAACGTTCCGCTATGCCTCACGGTGTAGCGAGCAGCAAGGTCATCGGACAAAATGAGTTAATTACATTTGACTTCGGTGCACTTTTGGACGGATACTGTTCAGATCTGACACGTACCATTGCAACAGGCACACCTGTACCTGAACTGCGCAAAATTTATGACATTGTACTGGAAGCTCAGTTACATACGCTGGAGAACCTGAAACCGGGCATGACCGGACGGGAAGCAGATGCACTGGCTCGTGATATCATTGCAGGTCACGGATATGGAGATCAATTCGGACACAGCACAGGCCACGGTCTGGGTATGGAAGTTCACGAAGCTCCTCGCTTGTCCAAGCTTAGCGACGATGTATTGAAACCGGGTATGGTTGTTACCGTTGAACCGGGTATATATATTGACGGGCTTGGCGGCGTGCGTATCGAGGATGACGTAGTGATTACCGAGACGGGTATTCATATTCTCACGAAGTCGGACAAGAAGTTCACCGTAATCGGCTAAATTACAGCCACCAGGGATATAAGACGATCTTTAATATAAAGGTACAGGTTCTTGCTGATTGTTATGGACCATTGCAAAAGTAGTGAAGGGAGCGGAATCGATTCTGAAGAAGCGAAGCGCTCGCCTTTGTCTCCTCATTTTAAACCTTATTAAAATCTAGTCGGGAAAATGAGGAGACAACAGCGATCGGAGGAACGATCCGAATCCGTAACGGTCACATCGCACATGGTCATCAATTCAGAATAAACCCACCATTACATTAACCCATCGTCTTATATCACCTACTTTTCAACCATATCAGGAGGGATTTTTTGTGATTTCAGTAAACGATTTTAAAACAGGCTTGACCGTGCAAGTAGATAACGATATCTATACCGTGCTTGATTTCCAACACGTTAAACCAGGTAAAGGTGCTGCCTTTGTACGTTCCAAATTGAAAAACCTGCGTAATGGTAACACCGTTGAAAAAACATTCCGTGCAGGCGAAACCATTGGTCGTGCGATCATTGAAAACCGGGGCGTATCCTACCTGTATGCAAGCGGTACAGAGCACACGTTCATGGATAACGAAACGTATGACCAGTTCACATTGACTAGTGACCAACTGGAATGGGAATTGAACTTCCTGAAAGAAAACATGATCGTTAAGATCGTGAGCTACCAAGGTGAAATCCTCGGAATTGACTTGCCAACAAGCGTTGAGCTGAAAGTTATCGAGACTGAGCCAAGCGTTAAAGGTAACACTGCACAAGGCGCTACCAAAAATGCAAAAGTGGAAACAGGCTTGAACGTACAGGTTCCTTTGTTCATTAACGAAGGTGACGTTCTCCTGATTGATACACGTGAAGGTAAATACTCTTCCCGTGCGTAACTTTCACAACCTGTAAGCTACAAAAGGTTATTAACAGCCCTTTGCCATTCCTTTGGCAGAGGGTTTTTTCGAAAAAAGATTAGCCTATCAGTCGCTTTCGTAATATACTGGGTTAAAGTCATTTCTCGTAGAGAATAATGACGATGGACATCAATTATGCATACTGCACAAGGTAGGGAGTGGATTTGCGTTGTCATTGTACGTCATGAAATTTGGGGGCAGCTCGGTCGGAGATACTGAACGCATGAAGCGTGTAGCCGGACGTGTTGTAGAAAAAGCTGATGAAGGACATCGGTGTGTAGTCGTGGTTTCGGCCATGGGGGATACAACTGATGATTTGATTGATCAGGCAAAACAACTGAATAGTGATCTGCCTGCTCGTGAGATGGATATGCTCTTAACGACAGGAGAACAGATTTCGATCTCCTTGTTATCGATGGCTATTCAAGCGCTTGGACGGAAGGCAGTATCGTTTACGGGCTGGCAAGCAGGATTCCGCACAGAGCCGGTTCACGGAAAAGCACGTATTCATGATATTCATCCCGACCGTGTGAATGCAGCGCTTGCTGAAGGCAACATTGTTATTGTTGCAGGCTTCCAGGGCATGACGGAAGACGGCGAGATCACAACGCTGGGTCGTGGTGGTTCGGATACAACAGCTGTAGCGCTGGCTGCAGCCATTAAGGCTGATGCGTGTGAGATCTATACGGATGTAGACGGAATCTATTCTACAGACCCGCGGATCGTTAAGGTTGCGCGTAAACTGAAGGAAATATCGTATGACGAAATGCTGGAACTCGCTAATTTGGGAGCAGCGGTGCTGCATCCGCGTGCAGTAGAGTACGCGAAGCATTCCGGTGTACCTTTAATTGTAAGATCCAGCTTTAACCATAATGAAGGAACGGTTGTGAAGGAGGAAGCAGCAATGGAACAAGGCGTAGTGGTTAGTGGGATTGCCTATGACAAAAACGTGGCTCGCATCAGTATTTTGGGTGTGCCGGATGTACCAGGAGTTCTGGCTGAAGTATTTGGTGCGCTTGCATCCAATCAGCTGGATGTGGACATTATCGTTCAGAGCGGAGTGATGGATGGCAAAGCGGATTTCTCGTTCTCTGTTGCGCTGTCTGATCGTGAGAACGCATTGCGTGTCATTGAAGGCCTTCACAGCCGCTTGCCTTACCGTGAAGTCACATCTGAAGAGAACCTCGTTAAAATCTCCATTGTTGGCGCAGGCATGGTTAGTCACCCGGGTGTAGCTGCCAAGATGTTCAAAGTCATTTCCGCTGAGGGCGTGAGCATCAAGATGGTGAGCACTTCCGAGATCAAAGTATCTTGTGTCATTGACGGAGATAAGCTGCATGACGTTATTAAGGCATTGCATACAGCTTATGATCTCGACACTGCTGAGCAAGCCGTTATTGGTGGACCTCAAGATCGCAGATAACAATTTTCTGCATATGCAAACATAGCAAAGGTGTACTGTTGCCAACGGGCAGCAGTGCACCTTTTTTGTTTTTCTCATAGTCATTCTCACAGCAACTTGAATATCTTTCCCCCGCGTATGCCTCTATAAGGTTGCATGCGGTTCCCTTCCCCCATCTCGGGAACACAATCCAGCAGATTTAATTGAGAGCAATATGAAATGTCATGAACCCTGCCTAACTTTTCAAGTCTACGCCCGCTAACAGATCCCTGCACCAGCTCCGGGATGCTCTCCTGACATTGGGATACCGCCTGATAAAGTACTATGCCGAGATCATTTAGTTGGATGGGAGAACAGGATTGACGGTGCAGTTCGTCGATGATACATCCAGCACACAAGGCGTCCTCCAGTGCAAATTCATCCTGATTCCCTGCACATAACAGCAATACATCTCGTTGAAGTTCGCACAGAACTGCTGCGACAGCCCTGACATTGAGAAATGATCCAGCTAGTACATGTTTCGCCCTGGAAGCTTTGATCAAGGCTCGGGTTCCATCGGTTGTAGTCAGTATGATCGTTTTATCTGCAATGTCCTCAGTCATATATTCATAGGGGGAGTTACCCACCTCGAATCCGGTAATTTTTTTGTCAAAACGCTCCCCGCCTCGAATGCAATCTTTCACTTCCATCTGCTTGGCTTGCGGAACCGTCTCTACGGCAATCACAGCCGCAGCATCATGCGCCAGGGCCGTAACAATCGTGCTGGTCGTACACAATACATCAATAACAACCGCACTTCGCCCTGCAATATCAATGGTACGTACTTCATTCACATTGCCTACCACATCAACTCGCACTCCCCACAACTCCTTTCTGTATCTGGGGATCGGTAGTTCTTTTTGAAGCTGAATGGAACTTACCTATCTGCAATTACTATATGCATGCACATCTAGACGGGTGCCTAGAACAGGAGGTGCATCTATGGTTTTAACTCTCAACCGTATTCTGAAGAAATGATAGATTTCAGCGTCATAAATTAAATGTACAGGCATAAACTTGAGATATGAACAAGCGCCAGAAGCGTGAACCATATGATCTCAAGGTTGGAGGAGCCTACTCATGAAGGTGAACTGGAAGGAACTTTTTCCGGAACCGATCCGAACTATTCTCGGAAGAATGCCACCCGCTCTGTTGGAACAAGTGGAGGAAGTACGTATTCGTGAAGGCAGACCCCTGGAGATTAATGCAGGCAACACATACCACTTCCTGACACCTCAAGGTAGCCCGACAGGGAAACCGGAAGAAGCGTATGTTCCTCAGAAAGAGGTGACTCACAGGTTGCTGGATCTGATCAGTAACCATTCACTTTATACATTGGAAGAGGAACTGCGCAAAGGGTTCATCACCATACCCGGGGGACATCGAATTGGACTTGCTGGCCGAACGGTACTAAGTGGTGGGCGTGTCGAATACCTGCGCGACATCAACGGATTTAACGTTCGGGTAGCGCGTGAGGTACATGGAGTGGCTGATCGTATCCTTCCTTATCTTCTCGATATGAAGAGCGGACAGGTCTTCCATACATTGATCCTTTCACCGCCTCAACAAGGGAAAACGACGTTACTGCGAGATCTGGCGAGACAAATTAGCAGTGGTACGAAGCTTACAGGGGGCAGTGAACTGGTTCAGGGAATACGTCCGCGTCTGAAAGTGGGCATTGTGGATGAAAGGTCCGAAATCGCCGGGAGCTACAAAGGAGTACCTGGATTCGACGTAGGCCCACGAACAGATGTCATGGACGGTTGTCCGAAGGCTGAGGGCATGATGATGATGCTTCGCTCCATGTCGCCCGATGTCCTCATTGTGGACGAGATCGGTCGTCCAGAGGATGCTGAGGCGGTGATGGAAGCCCTGCATGCAGGCGTCTCTGTGATCGCGACTGCTCATGGCCGTGACCTATCGGAGTTGTCGGCCAGGCCCGCGCTCAGAACCTTAATTGCGGAGCAGATGTTTCAACGTTATGTCCAGCTGCAACGGACGAGCCGGGGCATGACCTTTCGGCTGGCTGATGGCAAAATGCGTGTGTTGCAGCAGACCGGGGCAGGAGGTGAAGCCTTTGGTTAACATGCTTGGTGCGGTAATTATTCTGTTAGCCAGCACTCTCGCCGGTTTTTACAAGGCCAGACAATATGCATTAAGACCGAGACAGTTGCGAGAACTCATTGCTGCCCTCCAGCGACTAATGACGGAGATTAACTATGGGCTCACTCCCCTTCCCGATGCCATGGGCAAGATGGGAGCCCAGACCAAAGAACCTGTAAAGACGCTGTTCCTTCATGCAGCCACACAGATGGAACCTCCTCATGGACTCACTGCCCGGGAAAGTCTGCAGTCAGGTGTGGATCTGGTGTGGGGGAGATCGGCCATGAAGGCTGACGAGCGGGAAGTCATGCTGCAATTAAGCTTCAGCCTTGGCACAAGTGACCGTCAGGATCAGACCAAACATATATCGTTAGCCATTCAACAACTAATGCATGAGGAATCCCGTGCCCAGGCTGATCAAATGAAATATGAACGAATGAGTCGAAGCCTCGGGATGCTTGTCGGAGCGTTAATCGTCATTCTGATCTTCTGAAATAGCCGGGATAGTGAGGTGCCAAGGTCATGAATCTAGAAGTGAACGCAATCTTTCAAATTGCGGGTATCGGAATCATTATTGCCATGATTCACACGGTACTGAAACAAATGGGAAAGGAAGATATGGCTCACTGGGTGACCGTAATCGGATTTGTCGTTGTATTGTTCATGGTGGTCCGTATGCTGGACAGCCTGCTACAAGAGATCAAATCGATATTTCTTTTTCAATGAAAAACGGTCATGAAGCCGGATGGTGGTGACCTGTGGAAATTATCCAAGTTGTAGGTTTGGCGCTCATCGCAACAGTGCTCATTCTGGTCATTAAGGAACAGAAGCCGATGTTTGCTTTTCTGATTGCTGCTGCGACTGGCATTGTGATCTTCATGCTGTTGATTGGCAAGATCGGTGCAGTCATCGAAGTGTTGAAGCGGCTAGCTGAGAATTCAGGCATGGAGAGTATTTATCTGAAAACGGTGCTGAAAATTATTGGCATAGCGTACATTGCTGAATTTGGCGCACAGATCGTCAGGGATGCAGGCCAGGAGAGCATTGCGTCCAAGATTGAACTGGCTGGTAAGGTGTTAATCCTCGTACTTGCTATACCGATCATCAGCATTATTATCGAAACCGTCATGAAGCTGATGCCGGTGTAGAAGGGGCGTGCGGACTTCATATGAAATCAATGCATCATAAGCCGCGATGGCGCCTTACGGTTGTGCTGATGCTCTGTTTTCTGTTCGGTATCCTGGGACAGGTTACTGCAAGCTCGCCTTCCGGCGAGTGGATGGAGCAGCAGGCCGATCAGCTTCCCAAGGATCAGGTGGAGAAATACTGGGATCAACTGATGCAACAATACGGTGGTTTCTTCCCGGATGGGAAAACCCCTTCCTTCATGGATATGTTAATCCCCGGCAATGAAGGATTCAGCCTGAAATCGGTGTTTGTAGCCATAGGAACCTTCATGCTGCATGAAATTTTATATAATGGCAAGCTTCTGGTCACGATTGTGATGTTAAGCGTACTCAGCATGATCCTGGAGACCCTTCAGACCGCATTTGAGAAAAATAATATTAGCAAAATCGCCTACTCCATCTGTTACATGGTCATCATCATCATTGCGATTAACAGCTTCAGTGTGGCGATTGGATACGCCAAGGATGCCATAACCGGCATGATCAACTTTATGATGGCGATGGTACCGTTGTTATTCACACTGCTCGCGTCCATGGGTAACGTCATCACCGTCTCCGTGACTCATCCACTCATCATTTTCATGATCCATCTGGTGAGTACATTGATTCACATGCTGGTATTTCCGCTACTCTTCTTCTCGGCTGTTTTGCATCTCGTCAGTTCATTGTCTGACAAGTACAAGCTGACACAACTGGCAGACCTCCTGCGCAATATTAGCGTGGCGCTACTGGGTATCCTGCTTACGATGTTTCTCGGTGTAATCTCGGTTCAGGGAGCATCGGGATCGGTAGCGGATGGGGTCAGTCTGAAAGCCGCCAAATACATCGCAGGCAACTTTGTTCCTGTCGTGGGCAGAACATTTGCCGATGCGACGGACACGGTAATTACAGCTTCTTTACTAGTTAAAAATGCAATTGGACTCACCGGGGTGATCATCATTCTGTTTCTATGTGCCTTTCCGGCACTCAAGATTCTGGCTCTTGCCTTGATATATAACGTCACCGGTGCCATCATGCAACCGCTAGGAGACACACCGATTGTAGGATGCCTACAAGCCATTGGCAAGAGCATGATCTACGTATTTGCAGCGCTGGCAGCCGTTGGGCTGATGTTTTTCTTGGCAATCACCATCCTGCTGACTGCAGGGAATCTGACTGTCATGATGCGCTGAATGTATGTTGGCAAGAAAGGGGTTGGAAAAGGATGGGGTGGCTGAGCAACTGGCTCCAGGAATTGATCATGATCGTTCTGCTGGCGACTTTCGTGGATATGCTGTTGCCCAATCGATCCATGGAACGTTATGTCAAGCTTGTGCTGAGCCTTCTCATCCTGCTGACCCTTTTATCACCGATAACAAAGCTCCTCAGAAGTGATCCGGTTGGCGAGCTGAAACGCGCAATGACGGCAATGGACGCTCCATCGGATGGGAATGCAACGCTCGAACAGATTCTGGCTCAGGGCAAGCGGCTGCAAGCGGGCGAACAGGAACAATCCCTGCAATGGACAGCGAAAGAACTGGCTAATGTCATGAAAGGCCAGATTGAAGAAACAACAGGAGCAAAGGTTCGGTCCGTAGAGGTACAGCTGGCAATGAGTAAGTATGAAACGAAAATGGAAGCCGCCTCGTCAGTCGAACTACCTGTGATCCAGCGTGTGGTAGTCGAGATGGCAGGAGAGGATGCAGGAGAAGAAGTGAAGTCAAGGCAGCAAGAAATTGCTGCAAATACACAGCCCATATTCGGAACAGACACAGAATCAGAGAAGGATGAATCGCAGCTAACACAGCAGCCCATCCAGATTGGTCAGATTGAAGTGCCTGATGTACAGGTTGATGTGAGTAAAAGTCAACATGATGGAAATGAAGTGCCTTCCGATCCTGTTATACGAGATCAGGCGGATGAGACGAAGCAGGAAGGTGAGACATCCACAAGGTCCAAACATGCGGTGCAGATTATTACTTTGTTGACTGAAAAGTGGGATGTTGATGCGAACAAAGTTCAAGTGAAAGAACCGAAAAGTGCTGAAGTGCTCTGAGAAGGAGGGTGTCCGATGAAACAATGGTTCAAAAAGATGGAAACCTGGATGGGTGGCGGGGAAGGCGGGGCAAGGCGGAGCCAAACCTTCCGTTGGCTGATTATCCTCGGTTTGATCGGAGTGGGAATCATGCTGTTCAATTCCTTCGTGAATGTCAAAAAAATTGATTCCGAAAATATCGGTCGTGAACCACCGGACCCGGCAACATCCATGGCATCCATACAGAGTGCTCCGATGGATCAGAACCCTTTTCAGGCAATCGAAATTGCATTTGAGGACAAAATCAAAAGTGTGCTGGAAAACATTGTTGGTGTGGGAACGGTGGATGTAATGGTTACCGTGGATTCCACAGAGGAACTGGTCGTTCAGCGGAACGTGAAGGATTCTCAGCAACTTACCGAAGAAACGGATGCTAACGGGGGCAAGCGGCATATGACGCAATATACCCGCGATGGCGAGATTATTACGTACGAAATATCAGGGGATCAGACACCTATAGTGACCAAAAAGCTCAAACCGCAGATTCGTGGGGTGCTTGTGGTTGCGAGGGGTGCAGAGAACAAGGTTGTGAAGGACCTGATAACTGATGCTGTGGAAAAAGGACTGAATGTAGCAGCCTACCGGATCTCGGTTGTACCGCGCAAACAAGACTAATCGGGTGTGATGAATCACAAGATTCAATTCTCATAAGATTGAAGCCAATTTGAGGAGGAAGTTCTAATGAATAACAAACGTCAAACGGTATGGCTCGTTTCCATGCTGAGTCTGATGGTCATTTTGTCCGCGTATTATCTGTTCACTGAGGATTCCGGTCCAGTCAATGCACCGGTGGCTGACAGTCAGCAAGTCGATGGAATCAAGCAAGGGGAAGCAAAGGAGACAGCAGGCATTCTTGATCCAACAGAAGGTTTGGTTGTGAATGAAGTGGTGAATAGCGGCGAAGTTGAAAGTGATCCAAGTGCGGCTGGCGCTGTGGAAGAACCGGCGGCTACGGAAGGTAAAGAAACTGGAAATACAGAGAAAACACCTGCTGTCGAATCAGGCGAGAATAAGGGTGAAGCAGGCAAAGAAGCTGACAAAGAAACCGACAAAGGTGCAGCAACTACACCAGAGACGGAAGGTCAGACAGAAGGCACTGCAACGAAGACGGACGAGGAAGTCCTTAAGGAAATGGAAGAGCAGAATACGACAGCATCTGCGAGCAGCCAGTTCCAGAACTACCAGTGGCAACGTGAGGAAAGCAACAATCGCAAGTATGAGGAACTGATGACCGTCGCAGGTGATCTGAGCAAAACGCCAGAGGAAAATGCCAAAGCAACGGAGCAACTTCGTACACTGGAAGAAAAAGAAGCTAAAATCACTGGCATTGAGGAGACGCTCTCTCAACAGTTCGCCAATGCGATCGTTCAAGAAGATGCCGACAAGTATAAAGTTGTGGTCCTCAGTGACAAACTGGATGTAAAACAGGCGGTATCCATTGTGGATCTGGTCATGAAAGAATTGGCTGTTTCCCAGAACAAAATCAGTGTTCAATACGTTACAGAACAGTAATCCAAATCATGGAAATGCAGTCCCGGGAGCTGGTTGTACTCTCGGGCTCTTTCCATTTTTAACGATTATGATATAATACATAAAGCCATATGACCGTCCTAGTGAGACTGGCATGATGCCGAAGGAGTGAATAATGGAAATGTTTAAATTGAGTGAGATCAAAGAACTGATCAAACTGGTAGATGAAAGTTCCGTTCAAGAGTTGGAAATTGAAAATGAAGGATCACGGTTATCGATCCGCAAACCGGGCAAAACGGAGTATGTTCAAGCAGCTGCTGTGCAACCGCAAATGATTGCTGCTCCGCAAGTACAGCCGGCAGCAGTGGTAAGTGAAGCTGCACCGCAGGTCGATACTACAAGTCATTTACATAAAATTGTATCTCCGATGGTAGGTACTTTTTACAGAGCTTCCTCGCCGGAAGCGGGTCCTTTTGTGAGCGCTGGTGATAAAGTTGTTGAGAAAACAACGGTATGTATCATCGAAGCTATGAAGCTGATGAACGAGCTTGATGCTGACATCAAGGGAGAAATCGTTGAAGTGCTGGTTGAGAACGGACAGCTGGTCGAGTACGGACAGCCCCTTTTCCTGGTGAAACCGGAATAACCGTTATAGCTGGTTAACAGCTAACCGCATGAGCTTCGAAGGAGGACAAAACGAAATGAAATTTCAAAAAATACTGATTGCGAACCGTGGAGAGATTGCGGTACGTATTATTCGTGCCTGCCGCGAAATCGGCATCTCAACGGTAGCTGTCTATTCGGAAGCAGATAAGGATTCTCTGCATGTTCGTCTTGCAGATGAGGCTTACTGTATCGGACCGACACTGTCGAAGGACAGTTACCTCAACTTCACCAACCTGATGAGTGTAGCTACGCTGACGGAATGTGATGCAATCCACCCTGGATACGGTTTTTTGGCGGAGAATGCTGATTTTGCAGAAATCTGTGGTTCCTGCAACATCACATTCATCGGGCCTTCACCTGAAGCCATTACCAAAATGGGGGACAAGGCTGTTGCCAAACAAACGATGAAAGATGCAGGAGTACCTGTTATTCCTGGATCAGACGGTCTTGTTGAAAATATGGATGAAGCCATCATGATTGCTAGAGATATCGGATATCCTATCATTATCAAAGCTACTGCTGGTGGCGGAGGTAAGGGAATTCGTATCGCCGAAGATGAAGAAACGCTGATTAAGCAAATTACCGCTGCTCAGCAGGAAGCACAAAAGGCATTTGGCAATGCAGGTGTATATCTGGAGAAATTCCTGACAGGTATGAAACACGTGGAAATTCAGATCATTGCTGATAAACACGGAAATGCAGCACACTTAGGAGAGCGTGATTGCTCGGTTCAGCGTCGTCGCCAGAAATTGGTAGAAGAAGCTCCTTGTCCGATCCTCTCCGAAGATGTGCGCACACTGATGGGGGAAGCTGCGGTACGGGCAGCCCTTGCTGTGGATTACTCGGGAGCGGGTACATTGGAGTTCCTGCTCAGCCCGAATGGCGAATTCTATTTCATGGAGATGAATACGCGTATTCAGGTAGAGCATCCGGTAACCGAGATGGTTACTGGCGTGGATCTGATCCGTGAGATGATCTCGGTAGCTGAAGGCAATCCACTTTCATTCCGTCAGGAAGACGTGGTTATCAATGGCTGGGCCATTGAATGTCGTATCAATGCAGAAGATCCGGACCGTAACTTCATGCCATCACCAGGCAAAATCGGATTCTACCTTGCACCGGGAGGACCGGGCGTGCGTGTAGATAGTGCTGCTTATCCCGGTTATACTATTTCACCTTTCTACGACTCCATGATCGCGAAGTTGATTGTGTGGGGGGCGAATCGTGAAGAAGCGATTGCCAAGATGAAACGTGCGCTTGGGGAATTTGCCATTGAAGGCATATCCACAACAATCCCTTTCCATCAAAAATTGCTGGAGCACCCAACGTTCATTCGTGGTGACTTTGATATCAAATTCCTTGAGGAAAACGAGATTTAAAAGGTATATTGGGCTTGTTTGTCATAATGTAGCCCAAATGATATAGTATGAATAATAAGAGCGCATGTCTCCTGCAAAGGATAAGCCCGCACCTCGCGGATGTTTGCAGGAGTTCCGGTAAAGCCGGACCGGAAGGGTTCTGAGGGTTGATTGACCTGAGTCCAGCGCCCTGACGGATGGCCGCAAACTTATCTCGCGAAAGGTGTGTTGAACAGTTATGAGTACACTACCGACTGAATTTGAACGAACGGATATCGGTGAAATCCAGATCGCACCTGAAGTTATTGAAGTGATTGCTGGATTGGCGACCCTTGAAGTGAAAGGTGTTGCAGGCATGAGTGGCGGATTCGCTGGCGGATTTGCTGAATTGCTTGGTCGCAAAAACCTTTCCAAAGGCGTTAAAGTTGAAGTAGGCCAACGTGAAGCTGCAGTTGATGTTTCCGTAATTATCGAGTACGGATACCGTCTGCCACAGGTGGCTACGGAGATTCAACAGAACGTGAAACGTTCCATCGAGAACATGACAGGCTTGAATGTGAATGAAGTGAATGTGCACATTCATGACGTTCAGTTCAAGAGCACCGAGAAAGTGGAAGAAATCGACCTGAACAGTCAGCGCGTAAAATAAAAGAAGACAGATTCCCCCGGCATCAACTGCCGGGGGTTATCCCGTCTTGGACAGGTCTTCATGATAGCGAAAGCTAGATGAGGATCTGATTTTTTGCTAGTGAACAGGTAAGTAATGTTAGTGAGCAAGGGAGGCTGTGCAGTTCGTGGCTAAAATACTGGATCGGCTTCTGTTGTTTATATACAGCATAAGCGTTGGAGCAATATCGGCAGCCGTCATTCTTCTGATCAGCGGTGTGCTGCCTTACGAATTGAATTACCAGCAGGAACAAAACGTTATTGTTGCGTCGGTTATTGCAGCAGCGATTTTGTTTATCCTGAGTTTGCGATTTTTCTACATCTCGGTTCGGCGTGAGCGTGCATCGTTGCCGTCTGTGGATCAACGTACTGAGTTTGGTGATGTACAGATTTCGATGGAGACGATTGAGAATCTCTGTTTGAAGGCGACTTCCCGTTTCCGGGGAGTACGTGATGTCAAGGCACGCATACGTGTGGTTGAGTCAGGACTGGAGATTATGATCCGTGCGGTAGTGGATGGAGAGACACCTATTCCTGCGCTGACTTCTGATCTGCAAAAGGCGATACATGATCATGTGCAAGAGATTACGGGCATCCCGGTATCTTTTGTCACGGTGTATATCGCTAATGTAACCCAGTCGCCTAACTACAAGAGTCGAGTGGAATGAGGTGAGTTTCACTGATGCTGTGGAAAGAGATTTGGGATAGTCACAAAGGCCGAATTACCGGAATTATCGGCGGCATCTTTTTTGGATTTCTTTATGTATGGATCGGTTTTTGGGATATGTTGTTCTTTGCACTCTTGGTGTTCATCGGTTATACGTTAGGCAGACGAAGCGATTCGAAGCTGGGTTCGTCCATTCCCTGGAGGGAGTGGGGACAATGGCTCGGCGATCGCTGGCGTCCGTTTAAGTGACCTGCCTGAACCCTGCAATATGTTTCTTCCGAAAATAGAGCTGTAGTTTAGGTTGCCCGTTTTTTGGAGGAAACGTATTGCAGGTTTTTTTGTGAAAAGGGATAACAATAACAATACCGTGGAAGCCATCGATCTATCCGATACAGGATATGATGTGATGGTTGCATGATTTTAAAATAAGCATGATGACGCTCCAGACGGAGCGCTGCAGGAGGCAGGACATGAAAAGACGTTTGGCAAGGGAAATTGCAGTACAAAGTCTGTATCAGATGGAAATGAATGAGGTAGGCGCAGCAGAAGCTGTGAACATGCTGATCAATGAAGCCGCTGAAGATAATGAAACCGAAGTGGTTATCCGCGATGAAGATGTAATGCGTACCTATGTTACTGAGATTGTACAAGGAGCCTGGAACAATAAAGAAGCGATTGACGGGCTGCTCGTGGATTATTTGAAAGGTTGGCAGATCAGCCGTCTGTCACGTGTAGATCGCCAGATTCTACGACTGTCTACGTATGAAATGGTGTTCCGTGATGACATTCCGGCAAAGGTATCCGTCAATGAAGCGATTGAACTGTCCAAATATTTTGGCACAGATGAATCCGGCAAGTTCGTCAATGGCGTACTTGGACGCATGATTCAGGAAGTTGACGCTATTAAAGCAAAATTATCTTAAATTATGATTAACTATAGTGCGTGTTCAAAAGGACCGGTTTTCAGTACCCTTCGTAATCAAAAGCGGTTTTTTTGAACAACCTCTAAATTTATATTCACATAAGGGAGAGAGAGTACAATGACAGCATCTATTATTAACGGTAAAGAAGTATCCCAAGAGATCCGCGCAAGCATGACAACAGAAGTAAAACAGCTTAGCGAACAGGGGGTAGTACCTGGTCTGGCTGTTGTGCTCGTCGGCGAAGATCCGGCATCCCAAGTATATGTGCGTAATAAAGAAAAAGCATGTCATGACCTCGGATTCTACTCCGAAGTGCATCGCTTGGATGCAAACACGTCCCAAGAAGATCTGCTCTCGCTGGTGGACAAGCTAAACAATCAAGAATCCATTAACGGAATTTTGGTTCAACTTCCACTACCGAAGCATATCGAAGAGAAAGCGGTCATTGATGCGATTGCCGTGGATAAAGATGTAGACGGATTCCACCCAGTGAATGTAGGTAATCTTGTCATTGGAGACGATAGTCTGCTTCCATGTACTCCGGCTGGTGTAATCGAACTGATCAAGCGAACTGGACTGGAAATGTCCGGTAAACATGCGGTAGTCATCGGAAGAAGCAATATTGTCGGCAAACCGGTATCCCTGTTGCTCCAACGTGAGAATGCAACGGTAACCATGTGTCATTCCCGTACCGCCAACATGAAAGAAATTACACGCCAGGCGGACATTCTGGTTGTAGCCATCGGCCGTGCTAATTTTGTGGATGCTGATTTTGTGAAACCGGGTGCTGTTGTTATCGATGTCGGCATGAACCGTTTGGAGAATGGCAAACTGGCAGGAGACGTTGATTTCGAGAGCGTGAAAGAAGTTTCTGGTCCAATTACACCCGTTCCTGGTGGTGTTGGTCCGATGACAATCACAATGCTAATGCAAAATACATTGATCGCTGCCAAGCGCGCTCACGGATTGGCCTAGGGTTTTGTCTGTGGCAGATCAAAAGATCTACTCCATCAAAGACCTGAACCGATACATCCGGATGAAACTGGAATCGGATCAGGTCCTGTCGGACGTCTGGCTGCGCGGGGAGATTTCGAACTTTACACATCACTCCAGCGGCCATATGTATTTTACATTGAAGGACAAGGACAGCCGTATTAAGTCGATTATGTTCGCGTCCCATAACCAGCGATTACCCTTTGTACCGAAGGAGGGTGCAAGGGTTATTGCTCGTGGTAATGTCTCGGTGTATGAACGGGATGGGCAGTATCAATTCTACGCTACCCATATGCAACCGGACGGGATTGGGAGTCTGTATCTGGCTTACGAACAGCTGAAGAAAAAGCTCGAGGATGAAGGGTTATTTTCACCTTCGCGAAAAAGACAGATCCCACGTTATCCACAGACCATTGGTGTTGTAACTTCACCGACGGGAGCGGCGGTGCGGGATATCATGATCACACTCCAACGCAGATACCCTTCTGCCAAAGTTGTTTTGTATCCGGTTCTGGTTCAAGGCAAAGGTGCAGCACCTTCCATCGTCAAAGCGATTGGCAACCTGAACCGGATGGGAGAAGCTGACGTACTTATCGTTGGACGCGGAGGCGGTTCACTGGAGGAATTGTGGGCGTTCAATGAGGAGATTGTTGCAAGAGCAATAGTCGCTTCGGATATTCCTGTCATTTCTGCGGTTGGGCACGAAACGGACTTCACTATTGCTGATTTTGCAGCCGATTTGCGTGCGGCTACACCTACAGCAGCTGCGGAATTAGCTGTACCTAATCGAGCTGAGTTGCTCGATCAGATTGGACAACGTCAGCGCCAGTTACAGCACAGCTTACGTCAGCGTGCTGTACATAATCGTGAACGGCTCGCAAGATTACAGCGTTCGCCAGTGCTGGTTCATCCAAGACGTACCTTGATGCAGCATACGGAACGTCTGGATATGATGCATCAACGGCTTTTGAGAACAGTGGATACGCGTATGAAATGGACGGGAGAGAAGCAGGAGCGTCTGCGGGCAGCACTGCAACGATTCAATCCTCGTGAGCAGGTCAATGCAGCACGCCGTGAAACTACGGCAGCACGCAGACAACTGGAACTTGCGATCAGGTCCATAACCAGATCGAAACAGCAACAGTGGAAATCATCTGTGCGGCATCTGGATGCGCTTAGCCCGCTTAAAGTCATGTCACGGGGATACAGCCTTGTCTATGACGAGCAAGAACAGCGATTGATCAAGTCGACGAAGGATGTACAGCCTGGAGATTCAATCAAGATTAAATTAACAGACGGACAGCTGGACTGTCAGGTTTGGGGAATGAAGGAGGACGACAATACCCATGGCGAATGAACCGGAATTGAATTTTGAAGAGGCAATGGCGGCATTGGAAGACATTGTAGGTCAGCTTGAGCATGGTGATGTTCCGTTGGAACAGGCCATCGATCTGTTTCAGCGCGGGATGAAACTTTCGCAACTTTGCGGTCTGAAGCTGGAACAAGTGGAACGCAAGATCGAGATGATCGTAGAAGAAGATGGAGAGCTTCGCAAGAAGCCCTTCGGAACTGCTGACGATGAGAGCGGTGAAGTCCATGAGTAATCGTCCTTCGTTTCAAGCATACCTTGAGGAGGTCACAGCTGAGGTGACAGAAGAGTTGAAACACACTCTTCCCGATCACTGGGATGTACCCCAATCGCTGACGGATGCGATGCAGTACTCACTTATGGCCGGAGGCAAACGCCTTCGTCCTCTTCTAGTCGTTGCTGCGGCGGAAGCCTTCGGTGCACAGCGTACAGCTGCAATGCCGGTAGCCTGCGCCGTGGAGATGGTTCATACGTATTCACTGATCCACGACGACCTGCCTGCTATGGATAATGATGATTACCGCAGGGGAAAATTAACGAATCATAAGGTATATGGTGAAGCAACCGCCATATTGGCGGGCGATGCGTTGCTAACTCATGCTTTTTATAGCATTGTTCAAGCGGGTCGTCGCAGTGGTGTGACGGCAGATGCGTTGCTGTCCATCGTAGAGGACATGTCCGAACTTGCTGGAGCAAGAGGCATGGTCGGCGGCCAAGTCGCGGATATGGAAGGCGAGCAAGGCATGACCGATCTCTCACAGCTCCAATATATCCATTTGCACAAAACGGGTGATCTGATTGTTTTCTCCCTCATTGCTGGAGCACGAATTGGTGGAGCAACGGAAGGACAATTGGAAGCCTTGCGTGTGTTTGGTCGTGATCTGGGGCTGGCGTTCCAGATTCAGGATGATATTCTCGACCTGACGGGCGACGAGCAAAAGATGGGTAAGAAAACACAGAGCGATGTGAATCAGCAGAAGGTAACATATCCTTATTTTATTGGCATGGAGGCTTCTGTGGCTGAGGTTAAATCCCTTACTCAATCTGCAAAAGATGCACTTGAAAGAGCGGAGTTACCTGATGCATCCAGATTGCTGGAAATTGCGGATTATCTGATGAGTCGAGACCATTAGATTCTGATGGTGCGCTGTTTCAAAACCTGTGTAATCGTGTAATGAATGTAATGTCCTTTTTCTGAGTGGATGGAAAAAGTCTGTCCCGAGTGGATGCGGGAATACATATGAGAAGGATTCTATATAACTTACTGGCGAAAATGCTCGTTATCAGGAGTATAGTGCAGTAAATTATGATTCTTGTTCTTTTATGTTATAATGATTTAATGTCATTTGATTCATAATGTATATATGGATTTACAACAACAATCAAACAATCTAGGAAAGCGGGGAGATTCTCGTGCTGCTTCCACAAATTAAACAACCCAGTGATCTAAAGTCGATGTCTCAGGATGATCTTGCGCTTTTGTCGGCAGAGATCCGGCAGTTTCTGATTGAGAAGCTGTCCGTTACAGGGGGGCATCTTGCACCCAACTTAGGAGTGGTTGAGCTCACGGTAGCCCTGCATTACTGCTATAACAGTCCAGCAGACAAAATGATTTTCGATGTAGGGCATCAGGCTTATGTGCATAAAGTCCTGACAGGGCGTATGGATCGCTTTGATACATTGCGTCAACATAACGGCCTGTGCGGGTTTGTCAAACGCAACGAAAGTGAACATGATGTATGGGAAGCTGGACACAGCAGTACATCATTGTCCGCTGCGATGGGGATGGCCCTTGCACGTGATCTGAAGGGTGAGGACAATCAAGTCATCGCGATGATTGGTGATGGAGCGCTTACAGGTGGTATGGCTTTTGAAGCCCTCAATCACATTGGTCATGAGCAGAGAAAACTGATGGTTATTCTGAATGATAATGAAATGTCCATTGCTCCAAACGTTGGGGCCATGCATAAATATTTGAGCAAAATTCGTTCGGATCGTCATTATCTGAAAGCGAAAGATGATGTCGAGGGAATGCTTAAAAAAATCCCTGCCATTGGGGACCGTTTGGCGAAATCAGCAAGCTGGATCAAAGACAGTGTCAAATATATGATGGTACCAGGTGTTCTTTTTGAAGAACTGGGCTTCACGTATTTGGGACCGATTGATGGGCATGATATTCCCAAATTGATCGAAACCTTCAAACAGGCGGATAACGTGGATGGACCAGTGCTCGTTCATGTGCTTACAACCAAAGGCAAAGGTTATCAACCAGCAGAAGCCGATTCGCACAAGTGGCACGGGATTTCTCCGTACAAAATTGAATCCGGTCAAGTGCTGAAGGCAGTGGGGAAACCGATGTACACGGAAGTGTTCGGTCAAACCTTGATTGATCTTGCGAAGCAGGATAAGCGGATCGTAGCTGTAACGCCAGCAATGCCTACAGGATCAGGTCTTATTCCGTTCAGTAAGGAATTTCCGGATCGCATGATTGACGTTGGTATCGCAGAACAGCATGCGGCGACCATGTGTGCTGCACTGGCTATGGAAGGCTTGAAGCCGGTCTTTGCCGTGTATTCTACGTTTATGCAACGTGCTTATGATCAGATTGTGCATGATATTTGCCGTCATAACGCCAACGTGATGTTTGCTATTGACCGTGCGGGGTTTGTTGGTCCGGATGGAGAAACACATCAAGGGGTATACGATGTGGCATTTATGCGACATATTCCAAATATCGTTCTGATGATGCCGAAAGACGAAAACGAATTGCGTCATATGATGAAAACGGCGCTTGATTATAATGAAGGTCCAATTGCATACCGTTATCCACGAAACAATGTGGTGGGGGTACCTCTGGATGATGTGCTTGTTCCAATACCAATTGGAACATGGGAGCAACTCCGTCCATCCGAAGGATATGCTGTCATCGCTTCAGGCTCGATGGTGCAACTTGCAGAAGAAGCAGCGGAGATGGTGAAACGGGAAGGTATTACAGCAGGCGTAATCAACGCTCGCTTCCTCAAACCTCTGGATGAGCAAATGCTGCGTGATTTGGCTGTTCGAGGCACCAAATTGATTGTAATTGAAGAAACTTCCCAAGCGGGTAGCATGGGCAGTGCGGTACTGGAGTTCTATGCAGAACAGGGATTGCATGATGTACATGTACAGCTGATGGGGATTCCGGATCGCTTCATCGAGCATGGCAGTATTAAGGAACAACGTGAGGAAGTAGGTCTTACCGTTGAGAATGTATGTGCTGAACTGCGCAACATGGCTGTTCAATCATCTTACGGCATGCCCAAAACACGTTTTCCTTCGTAAATTTACTTGATAGGAGAAAGAGATGTCACTCCCGAAAGAACGAATTGATGTTCTGCTGGTTGAGCAGGGCTATTATGAAAGTCGTGAGAAGGCAAAAGCTGCAATCATGGCTGGACTGGTGTACGCCAATAATGAGCCGATCGAAAAGGCGGGCATGAAGATTCCAAGGGAAGCCGAGCTGAAAGTTAAAGGCTCGGTACATCCCTATGTCGGCAGAGGTGGATTAAAGCTCGAAAAAGCGATCCGTCATTTCGGCCTTGATATGAATGGACTTGTCATGCTCGACATCGGTTCATCCACCGGTGGTTTTACGGATTGTGCACTACAGCATGGTGCGTCTCATGTATACGCTATTGATGTGGGCTATAATCAGCTCGACTGGTCTTTGCGTAATGATGAGCGGGTTACCGTGATGGAACGAACCAATTTTCGCTATGTGACTCCCGATGATCTGACGGGACCTGTGCCGAATTTTGCGAGCATTGATGTGTCGTTCATTTCATTGCGAATCATATTGCCGCCACTCTTGGCCCTTTTGGAACAACCTGCAGATATCGTAGCATTGATTAAACCTCAATTTGAGGCAGGGCGTGAAAAAGTAGGCAAGTCCGGTGTGGTACGTGATACAAAGGTACACAAGGATGTTTTGCAGACGATGCTCCATTTTGCGAGTCAACTTGGTTTGCATCTTCAGAGTTTAACTTTTTCACCCATTACTGGTGGAGAAGGTAATATAGAATTTCTCGCTCATTGGCGTCTGGAAGCACCAGAGGCAACACAACCAGAGAACGATCCAGCTTCACTTGATACACTTGCAGAGCAAGTTGCGAAGGAAGCAGCTCATACATTTACGGGAAACTCATCATAAGATGGGTTTCTTTTCGCTGGAAAGATGATTGGTGTAAAGGGAAATCGTTACTAGACCTCGAATATGTCTTCGAGGTGAGCGATAATGGATGGACAATATGACACAATCGTTATAGGTGTACTTGCTGTCTGTTTGATCTTGTGGCTGTTCTTTGGCTTGCGTAATTGGCTGAACCGACCGATGCCAGTAAGCTTGTCTGGAATGCAACTGAACGTGAAAATTCAGGATTCCCCGGCATTGGATTTGCTTGAAGCCCAGGGTTACGAAGTCATCGGTGGCAAAATGAAAGTTCCTTTGGCTTTTGAGGCCAATGAATCCGTTTATTACAGCAGATTATTCATTGACTATGTTGCAGAACGTGAGGATCTCAGATATCTGGTGAAAACGTCTCGTCGCAGACAGCCACTTGAAATGACCGGACCGGCGTTAAGGGATCGCTTCCTCAATTATCTGTTATTATATCCGGGCTGTGAAGGGCTGCTGTATGTTGACGTCGAGGATTCCGATATTAAGTTAATCAGGCTCATGGACTATCAGGAAGATGTGTATGATGGGGATGATCTGGACTAATATAAAAGAATGAACATTGCAGGGCAAAGTCTGCGGCGAACAACACTTGCTGCTTTATTGCAATACATTTAACTGGAGGCATGTATGAAAGGACAAAGGCACATCAAGATTCGTGAAATCATTAGTCAAAATGAAATTGAGACCCAGGATGATCTGGTTGAAGCACTGCGCCAATCAGGTTTTCAGGTGACTCAGGCGACGGTATCCCGGGATATCAAGGAGCTTCTGTTAATCAAGATTCCTATGGATGACGGACGCTACAAGTACTCTTTGCCGACAGATCAACGATATAATCCGATTCAAAAGTTGAAGCGTGCACTCGTGGACAACTTCCTGCATATTGATCACACGAACAATCTGGTTGTGATGAAATGTTTGCCGGGAACAGCCAACTCCATTGCAGCTTTGCTTGATAATATTGAGTGGAACGAAGTCATGGGCACGATCTGCGGAGATGACACCATCCTCATTATCTGCCGGACTGAAGGTAACAGCGTGACTGTTATTGAACGCATCATGGGTTATATTGCTTAAAGCAATGGTTCAAAAACATAATTTCTGAGTTAGTCATCCGGAGGTGTTTTTGCAGATGTTAGTTACTTTATCGATTCGCAATCTGGCTGTGGTGGAAGAAGTGGACGTTGTATTCCATCCAGGATTCCATGTACTTTCAGGGGAAACGGGTGCGGGTAAGTCGATTATTATAGATGCACTGGGCTTAATTGCTGGTGGGCGCAGTTCAGCGGATCTGATCCGGTACGGATGTGAGAAGGCAGAGATGGAAGCCTTGTTCGAGATGGAGCAGAGTCATCCGGTATGGCAGACATTAGAGAAGCTGGGTATCCATTGTGAGCCTGAAGAGCATTTGGTTATTCGGCGTGAGCTGAATACACAGGGAAAGAGTACGTCCCGCATTAACGGGCAATTGGTCAATCTGACGATGCTGAGAGAAGTTGGCGAGAAGCTGATTAATATCCATGGGCAACATGAACATCAAAGTTTGCTGCGCGCTGAGAGCCATCTGGGGCTTCTAGACACCTATGGCTCGGAAGTAATCGGACCGATCAAAGCGAAGTACCAGGAGCGCTACAGCAAGTTTATCACGGCGGAAAAAGAACTGCGTGCGCTTCAGGAGTCCAGTCAGCGTGCATATCAGCTCTTGGACATGTATCGCTTTCAGCTTGAAGAGATCGCAGCCGCAAGCCTTACACGAGGTGAGGATGAATTACTCGGGGAAGAACGGGTCAAACTATCCCATAGTGAGAAAATGATGGACAGTGTTGCTGGTGCATATGATCTGCTCAGTGGTCAACGCGGGCTTGAAGCTGTGAGCATTGCTCTTTCTAGAATTGAAGACATATCTGGCTACGATAGCAAAGGTCTGCAACCGATTGTAGAGCAACTGCAATCGGCATTTTATCAATTGGAAGATGCGACATTCCAGTTAAGGGATTACCGGGAGAAGATTGAATTTAATCCGGCAAGGCTGGAAGAAGTGGAGCAAAGGCTGAACCTGATTTCTGGCCTCAGACGGAAATACGGGGACAGTGTGGAACTTATTCTGAGTTATTATGATCAGATTAGCCATGAAACGGACCAGCTGGAGAACAAGGACGAACGGCTTGAGAAATTGCGAGCTGAACGTGACAAAATGCTTAACCTGGTGATGGAGTCTGCTGAAGAACTCAGCAAAGTTCGCAAACAATGTGCCGAGGAGCTTGCTGCTCAGGTGGAGAGTGAGCTCAAGGATCTGCAGATGGAGCGAACTACACTGCGTGTTCAGATTACTCCCTTTGAAGATCCAAAGGGCATTGAATGGAATGGACGCCGTATTCGTCTGAATCGTCAAGGTGCGGACAACGCGGAATTCCTGATCTCACCGAACCCTGGTGAGCCACTGCGACCACTGGGCAAGATTGCTTCGGGTGGTGAGTTGTCGAGAATGATGCTGGCGATGAAGAGTATCTTTGCACGACATGACCGGATACCTGTATTGATTTTTGATGAAGTTGATACAGGAGTTAGCGGTAGAGCAGCTCAATCCATTGCGGAAAAATTGTTCCGCTTGTCTTCGACTTGTCAGGTTTTCTCAATAACTCACTTACCACAAGTGGCTTGTATGGCAGATCATCAGTATCTCATTGAGAAACATGTTTACGATGGACGGACGGTGACGCAGGTGGAATCGCTGTCAGACGAAGGCAGAGTGAAGGAATTGGCACGTATGCTGGGCGGCGTGGAAATTACAGAAAAAACGCTGCATCACGCACAGGAAATGCTGAATCTGGCGGAAGCCAAAAAAGGGTGAAACGGACGGCTGGCGTAATGATTGACAGTAATAAAAGCCTGGGGGCGAGGTTATCTTATAGGTACGCAATTGGCGACCACCTTTCGTCAAGCGAAAGAAGCAAAGGGAGTGTGACAGCCATTGAATTCCCCCCTCAGGAAGAAATTGCTAGGTCTTTTATTTGCCTTCTTTCTTTGTGTGATTAGCCAGGCCATTCAGCCTGTGCAAAGTTATGCTTCACTGCCGGATGAATTGCAGGTGTTTGCTGGCAGGCAAGCGGATGTCCGGCTCGCTGTTCCTGCTGCTTCAAGCGCCGTTGTAGATCGTCCTGATATCGTTGGTTTGGATGATCAGGCAGGGATGCATGTTACCAGGCAACAACCTTTGCATCTTCACCCTCAACAGACGGGACATGCCAAATTAACGTTGAAGTTGTGGGGGAAAATTCCGGTAAAAACAGTCCATGTGAATGTGATACCGGATTTGCGTGTTGTACCCGGGGGTCAAACGATTGGCGTCAAAGTTAAATCGGCAGGCATTCTGGTGGTAGGTCATCATCTGGTCCGTTCCGGGCAGGATGAGCGTGTATCGCCAGGAGAAACGGCAGGCATTAAGCTTGGAGATCTGATTACGCATATGGATGGTAAACGCCTGGATGGCGTGGCAGGTGTCTCTGAAGCCGTTGAACTTGCAGGTAAAAGTAAAAAAGGTATTGATGTTGTGTTAAAACGTGGTAAGGAAACGGTGAAGACACGATTAACTCCGGCGTATGACTCCGAGGATCAAGCGTGGAGGCTTGGATTGTATATTCGTGATTCCGCAGCCGGTGTTGGCACACTTACCTTCTATGCTCCAGATCAGGGCGTTTACGGCGCACTGGGCCATGTTATTACAGATATGAACACACAAACATCTATTGTTGTGGGTAGTGGTCAGATCGTTCAGTCCAATGTGACGTCCATTTCTAAAAGTGAGACCGGTGATCCGGGTGAAAAACGTGCTCATTTCCTCAAGGAAAGCAAAATTTTGGGCAATATTGAACGTAATACGGCTTTTGGCATCTTTGGTAAAATGTCCGGAAATCCTGAGCACAGTCTGTATTCGAAAGGTATTCCCGTCGCTTTTTCTCATGAAGTGAAAGAAGGACCGGCCGAAATACTTACCGTGGTTGACGGTCAACAAGTTGAACGCTTCTCCATTGACATTGTTCATGTGGCAGATCAAACCGAACCAGCAACAAAAGGGCTGGTACTTCGAATCACGGACCCGAAACTGCTGGATAAAACCGGAGGTATCGTTCAAGGGATGAGTGGCAGCCCCATTGTACAGAATGGTAAGTTGATCGGTGCAGTTACTCATGTATTCGTGAATGATCCGAAATCGGGTTACGGTTGCTTCATTGAATGGATGTTACAAGATGCTGGCGTAATGATGAAAAAGGAAAACGATAAGAACCTCAAGGCTGGCTAATCAGCCCTGAGGTTCTTTTTTGTCGAAAGCAAACATAATATATCGGATAATGAAATAAATTATTTATTATATAGGATCAAGAAAAAAAAATAAAGAAAAATAATTTTCGACAGGAGGAATTTAACTTGCTGTGTCGAAAATTTAACCTGTAAGGAAATGTACGAAACGATGTTTAATTTAAAGGAGGATACCGTTTTGCAAAAAAATTGAGGTATTGCTTGCCGATGATAATCGTGAATTTACGAATTTGCTTGCCGAATATATATCTGAACAGGAAGATATGGAAGTAACCGGTATTGCATACAATGGAGAAGAAGTACTGCAATTGCTGGAGCAAACTCGGGATGTGCCGGATGTATTGATTTTGGATATTATCATGCCTCATCTGGATGGACTGGGTGTGCTTGAGCGCTTGCGCAACCTGAACCTGTCTCCACAGCCTAAAGTCATTATGCTTACGGCATTCGGACAAGAGAATATCACACAGCGTGCCGTGCAACTCGGAGCTTCCTATTACATTCTTAAGCCGTTTGACATGGAAGTGCTCGCGAATCGTGTGCGTCAACTGGTGGGAACGCAGACGGCGATGTCCACAAGTAGCGGTTCATCCATGTTCATGAAATCCAATGTCGTGCCAATGGGCAAACACAAAAATCTGGATGCCAGCATCACGTCCATCATACATGAAATCGGCGTTCCTGCGCATATTAAGGGATATCAGTATTTGCGCGAAGCCATTACGATGGTGTATAACAATATCGAAATTTTGGGAGCCATCACCAAAACATTGTATCCGGCGATTGCCGAAAAATTCAAAACGACGCCATCCCGCGTCGAACGTGCCATCCGTCATGCGATTGAAGTGGCTTGGACTCGCGGTAACATCGACAGCATCAGCCACTTGTTTGGCTACACGATCAACATCAGCAAGTCGAAACCAACAAATTCGGAATTCATCGCGATGGTTGCTGACAAGCTGAGAATTGAGCATAAGGTAAGCTGAAAGGGTCAGCAGTAGTGATTGGGCAAGAAATCTGGATTCAGATTAGATTTTAGCCAAATGAATTTTGGCGGTCAATATCTGAATTCCTTCATTTCATGCCTCTAAACTTCTATCATATATGCCAACGAATACCGTCATTTATTGGAGTGAAAATATCCAGTAAATGACGGTATTTTTGCATAACGAACTAACACAGATCATGGGGATAAAAATTATCTTTCATAAACTTTTACTTTCAGTTAACGCTTTTTCAAGTAGAAAGTGGTACGATGTGACCATTGACAAAGACCTACATATATATTTGAAAAGTTCGGATTAGATGCTACGAACAGAGGAGTAGAATAGTATGTTTACGCAAATAGGCAAGATTGCTGAACCGATTCCTGTAGTACAATCTGATACAAAATGTGATATCGTCTATCATCTTTTCAAGTCCAATCCTAGTCTGGAAGGTATAGCTGTTATGGGGGAGAAGGGTGTGTCATTAATGATGCGGCCCCGATTCTTTCAGCAGATTGGTACCCAGTATGGCTATAATCTGTACATGGGACGTCCTGTAGAACTGGTGATGAACACGCAGGCACTAGTTGTGGATTATTCGGAACAGATTACAGATGTCAGTGTTCTTGCCATGGACCGAGATGAAGGGGAAATATATGATCTTGTGTTGGTCACGTCAGGAGAAAGTTTCTTTGGCGCTGTGAGTATTCGGCGTTTGCTACTCGCTGTTGCTGATGTACGGGCTGAAATGGCGATTTTTATGAACCCGCTGACTGGTCTTCCTGGTAATCATATTATAGATGAAAGGCTGTCTCAGGCTCTTCAGATGGACCAATTTAGCGTACTGTACGTTGATCTCGATCAATTCAAATCCTACAATGATAGCTACGGCTTCAAAATGGGGGATCAGCTTATTCAGGCGACAGCTAACTTGCTTCGCAAGCTATTTGTTCCCCCTGAAGCCTTTCTTGGACATATCGGTGGTGATGATTTTATTACAATCCTGAATCACCATGATTACAAATATATTAGTGAGGAAGTCATCTCAGGTTTTGAGGAAATGAAAAGGACGTTTTACAACGAACATGATTGGCATCATCAATATGTTCTGGGGGAAGGACGTTCCGGGCTAAATCGGCCCATTCCTCTTGTGTCGGTATCCATCGCCGTTGTAACCAATAGCAAGCGAAAATATGAAAACATAGATCAGATCATTGATGAGGCCACACGCATCAAAAAAGGTTGTAAAGCGATTGCTGGAAGTATCATCTGTGCAAATGATACCGCCACTACTCCGTGCTAGAAATAAAATTTCGAGAACGTAGAGGACAGAGAGGACCTGAAGATGTCTGTCTAAAAGCTTTCTGTAAGAAAGCTTCTTCGGAAGCTGAGGCTTCGCCTCTATACCCATAACGTTAAAATACAGAAAAAACCGCTACTTATCAGGAGTTAGTCACCTGTAATAGCGGTTCTATCATTGGATGCGAGTCAAAGGTTGTGTAGCAAACGAGCCACTTTAATCTTTAAACCCATTATGTATACATATAAGTATGTTTGATCAATGCGTACTCAGATTCGAATATCAACGGATGGATATGAAGCAGTAGGAGATGTAGAAGCGGTAGTTTGCGGACCATTTCCTGATTCCTGATCTGTGGTTCCGCCATCTGATGGGTGCTCCTTACTTCCCGTTTTCTTTCCTTCGTTTACTTCCTGATCTTCTTCTCCAGATGTTGCAGAGATAGGTGGTTGTACTCCATTTTTAGGTGTGGGCTGATGGATCTCTTCCACCAGTTCCCCAATCTTCTGATTGACCTTATTTAACTGGGAGTTGATGTCCTGGACGGTCTCTCGCTTTGCCTGAAAGACGGTGCGTTCTGAATTTTCCAGCATCATTGATTTGCCAAGATCGAGATCATTTGCGGGAGGATTTATCTCCAGAACAAGTCGGTCAAAGCGGGTTTCTCCTTCGGTGGTCTGAATGGAGCCCTGCATGCGATCACGCAAACCGACCAGCTTACCCAATTGATCATAAGTCTGACTATGCTTGATCAGGTGATCGAGTGAAGGGGCTTGTGCCTCGTCGGTTGGTTTGGGTTGTTGCTGTTGAGCCTTTTCGGGCTGTCTTAATTTGTTCTTTTCTTGCAATTCTTCAGCTTTAATTTGGGCAATCTGGCTGTCGATCTGGGAAATGGAGCTTGTTAGGGATTTGATTCGCTGAGCTTTGGTTTTGGTATCCAACTCGTCATTGGTTTTTACCCCTTGCATTTCTTCATTGAGCCGAATCTTCTGCTGCATAAGTCCCTGAATTTCTTTATCCCGATTGGAGACTTGATTCCCGGGAGTGAAACTGCTTTTGGTTGCAGATGAGATTGAATTCATATCCTCTGTTCTCCTTCTCCGCTTTATCATGGTTCTATTTACATATATCGGATGTTAAGAGAAGGATTTGAATAGCTCTTTTTTCTTCTGAATGGATTCATTGAGATCGGTTGTATTGCGTACTTCATCATAATAATTGATAATGGTTATCAATAAGTGAGTGGAAGTTCAGACACAATCTATGTAGACGGAGATGGGTTAGCAAAATGTGGAATGATTATTATATACTCTGGAACTATGCTGCTGTGAGTATAACAGATATCCGATACATGGAACTCGGGGCATATGAGGAGATGAAATACAAATTTCCGACAAGTACTTTTGTACTCACCATTCAGGGTGATGCTGGAGTAATGATCGACAATCAAACGTATGAAGTGAGCCGCTTTTATGTTCTCCATGGGGGAAAAGGGAGTAAGTTGGTTATTCAAGCGGGCGAAGCTGGATTGCGCTTGTATTACTTAATGTACAAAGCGAGTCTGCCTAGTGGAGGGAGAAACGATCTGGGAAGGTTAATGGAGCGTATCAATCCGTTCGAATTGAACTATGGGTTTAGCCCCGATACACCAACCATTCTATATGAGCAAGTGAAGCAGATGCACTTTTTGTGGAATCAAAAGAACCCCATTCAGCACTTTCAGGCCAAGAGTTTGTTCTATCCTTTTGTGGAGCAGATATCATCACAGATTCCTCGTGTATCCAATCGTTATCCGAGTATTGTGGATCAGGTCAGCAAAATCATTGAAATTGTAGAATCTTCATACACCGAGCCGCTTACACTTCATGTTTTGGCAGAAATGATTGGCACCAGCCCAAGAAGTTTGTCACGCAAGTTCAAGCAGTCGACTGGAACCAGTCCCATCGATTATCTGATTCAGTTTCGTTTGTTCAAAGCCAAAGAGATGTTGCTGCAAACGGATGCCACGTTGGATGAGATCGCTGTAGGAATCGGTTATCCGGATGGATATTATTTGGGACGTATGTTCAAGAAACATACGGGTCTTTCTCCTTTGCAATTCAAAGAAAAGACCTCAGCACCTCTAAATTGGCCTGATCTGACATTAGGCATGGCGCGAAATGACATTTTCAGAGGTGGAAGTGGAAGGTATGTTTATACTGATGGTGATAATCATTATCAATATAAGCATGGAGGGTCAACAAATATGAACAGACAGACAAGAACGGGAATGTTGCTTAGCATTTTACTAAGTCTTACGTTACTGCTAAGTGCCTGCTCAACAGGTGTTGCCAGTAATTCAAGCGGGGATGCATCCGGAAGCAAAAGTACGTCAAGTTCCACGAACACAGTAACAGCGGATAATCAAACCAAAACATCTGAACCACGTACAATCTCAACGGTGAAGGGAGATATTACAATCCCTGCTGAACCTAAACGGATTGTGGTTGACTTGTATCTGGGAAGCCTGATTGCTCTGGGGATCAAGCCTGTGGGTACACCGGAGATGAACCTGAAGAATCCTTATTTTATTGAATCACTTGAGGGTGTGCAGAATATTGGTGAATATGAAACCATCTCTCTCGAAAAGGTATTGGAGCTTGAACCGGATCTAATTGTGACAGGTAATCCTGATTTATTTGATTCCTTTAGCAAAATTGCGCCTACCCTGGTTGTTCCTTATGGGGAATTGAAAAACACCCATGAAGAGATCGCCTACTTTGGGGAAGTGCTGAATAAAGAAAAAGAATCCGAGGCATGGTTAGCTGATTATGACGCAAGAATTGCAGATGCCAAGAAGCGCGTTGGTGAGGCGATTGATCCAGCAGCCGAGGTGTCGGTCATGCAGTTTTATGATAAAGGACCGTTGGCCTTTGGTGATAATTTTGGTCGGGGAGGTCAGGCAGTCTATAGCGCGCTTGGTTTGAATCCTCCTGCAGATAAAAAAGAGATCTTAATGAAGGATCAACTGGTTGAAGTTTCATCGGAAGCAATTCCTGAATTTGCCGGAGACTACATCATTCTAACAGCAGATAATCTGACCCTGGAAGAGTTGAAATCCAAACCGGTCTGGAGCTCACTGGATGCAGTTAAGAATGATCGAGTGTTTATCTGGAGCCCGGATCGTTCATGGTATTTTGACCCGATTGCAACATTGGATCAGACCGAGGAATTGGCCGCGTGGTTTACGAAGATCTCTGAACAAAAATAAATGTCATGAATGCTCGATAAGATGAAATCCATTTCCAGTCTAAATTACAGTTGATAATGAAAATTATTATCATCTATAATGAGAGATATATTAGTGAACCTCTGCTACGCATATGTTATAGGATGTGTGGCAGAATGATGACCTTGTAAGGTCTTTGTTCCGGGTGAGACTGGGATTGGAGAGTATTCGATGCAATTAGACGAACAAATGAAATGCTGGAATCATGCCGCTGTTAAGATTCTGGATATACGCCGGATCGTTATGGAGGCGGGAGCGCACCTGGATGCCTATACACTTCCGGCAAATGGTTTTATATATACGATTCGAGGATCGGCTCAACTTCAATTGGATGGACAAACATACAAGGCAGAGCGATTTTATATGCTTCATGGGGCGAAAGGATCTTCACTGGCTATTCAAACCAACGAAGATTTCGAGTATATTCTGCTCTATTACAGAGCATTCCTGGCCTTTCCTAGTTATCGCAAAAAGTGGTTATTGGCACAGCCTGAGGTTGCACCGTTCTCTTTGCAATATGGATTTACGCCAAGTAGTCCGCTTGGGTTGTTACGGTACCTTGATGAGCTTGAAGGTGCATGGGCACAGTCTGGCAGTTTGGATCTGCTCCATACGAAAAGTTTATTTTACCAATTCATTCATGAAATGATGGTTCAGCTGGCAGAGCAGGAGATCAAAACAGAGCTTGCTGATCCGGTGAAACAAACGCTTCGTTACATACAGAACCATTACAGGGAACAGGTTACGCTTGATTTCTTGGCTGAACAATTCAACTATAGCTCCCGGCATTTATCCATGCAATTCAAACGACAGACGGGTTACAGTCCGATTGATTATTTAATTCAGACCCGAATCGCCAAGGCTCGCAATCTCCTTTTGCGATCGGATGCAACGCTGAGTGAAATTGCAGCAGAAGTGGGTTATTCGGATGTATATTATTTTAGTCGTATTTTCAAAAAACATGTGGGGATCTCTCCGATTCTATACCAACGAAAGATGAGAGAAGAGGCGCGAAGAGAGGATCGTCCATTGCAAATCTCTGAATCGTCCATTGGCCGGAGATGGAAGTCGGGATATATTGATTATGAGAATCATTATCAATATATAGACGGAGGGTCTACATCAATGAAAAGAAGAAAAACAAGTTCCAGTATGATCATGGTTGCATTATTGAGCATAACGATGCTCCTTGCAGCCTGTTCTTCAGGTACAGCACAAACACCAGCAGCTGGCGAAGGAACGGGTGCCGGTTCCAATAACAGCAGTACGGCAGTGTCATCAGACACCGGAAGCCAGACGAACAAAGACAATGAAACACGCACAGTCTCAACGGTTAAGGGTGATGTGGTTGTTCCAGCCAATCCCAAACGGGTTGTTGTATTGTATCTTCAGGGGGATGTCGTCGCACTTGGAGTTAAGCCAATTGCTACCTCAGATGTATACGACGGGGCTGCATACAAGAGCGAGCTAGAAGGTGTAAACGCACTGGGTACCTGGTTTGAACCGAATCCTGAAGCTGTTATTGATCTTGATCCGGATCTGATCATTGTTCCTTCAGAAGAGACGTATACGTTATTAAAAGATATTGCACCTACGGTATATATTCCGTATGAGAAATTGTCTACAGAAGAAAGACTCCATAGTATAGCGAGCATTTTTGGCAAAGAGCAGGAAGCTGAGACGTTAATCAACAATCTCAACACCAAAGTTGAAGACAGTAAGAAGACTCTTGCAGATGCAGGAATACTGGACAAAACAATCTCCATTGTAGAGGGCGGTTTGAAAGGTATGGTCATTGTAGAGAGCAAGCAATTTGGCCGGGGATCTCAGGCGGTATATGAGTACTTGGGGATGAAAGCACCTGAAGTTGTACAGAAGAAAATTGATGTGGTTTCGGACGCGGCCGGCTCCAACATCTCCATGGAAGTACTTCCTGAATATATCGGGGACTATGTGTTTCGCTCGGTGTATGAAGGAGCAGATAACTTGACGGATAATCCAATATGGAGCAGTATCCCTGCGATCAAAGAAGGTCGTCTGATTGAGATTGATTTCGATTTCTTCTATTACTCGGATATTTATTCAATCAATAAACAACTTGATTTTGTCGTGGAAAAGCTGTTGGCGGCTCCAAGAGCACAATAGTGAAGAGCGAACTTGTTGATAGAAGTTTTGTACAAGAAATGTTTGTTTTTTAGCCATTGTAATTTGATAAGATTACCATTAAACTAGGATTTAAGTGATAATGAGAATCGATATCAAATACTCGATGTTCTGGATCGAATTAACGGAGGTATTTTTAATATGAATCAGCAGTTGGAACTTTATGATGTAACCATTATCGGCGGTGGCCCAGCGGGCATGTACTCTGCCTTTTATAGCGGCATGCGGGATATGAAGACCAAGTTGATTGAGGCACGTGACAGATTGGGCGGTCGCATGCTCTTTTATCCGGAGAAAATGATCTGGGATGTTGGAGGTGTGACGCCAATTCTATGTGAAGATCTGATCAAACAATTGGAAGAACAGGCACGAACTTTCGAGCCAACCCTTGTATTTGAACAACAGATCGAAGGATTTGAACGTCAACCTGATGGCACGATTCTGTTAACTTCTGCAACAGGTGAACAACACTGGACACGTACTGTCATTTTGGCAATCGGATACGGTATATATAAAATGGCCAAGTTGGAGCTTGAAGGTGCAGACCGTTATGAGGTTAGCAATCTGCACTATACGGTGCAGGAACTGGAGCCATTCCGTGGTAAACGCGTCCTGATCTCAGGCGGTGGCGATTCTGCTGTAGACTGGGCAAATGAACTGGAAGCACTGGCAGAGCAAGTTACCGTTGTGCATCGTCGTGACCGCTTTGGCGGGCTGGAGCGTAATGTACTGCGTATGAGAGAATCCTCTGTAGATGTCCGGACACCTTATGCGGTAGAGACACTGCATAGTTTGAGTGGTGATGTGATTGAGCAAGTGACCATTTCACACGTGGACACAGGCGAAACTGAACTGCTTGAAGTGGATGCTGTCATTGTAAACCATGGCATGAAGAGTGATTTTGGTCCAATTCGGGATTGGGGACTTGATCTTGGCGAATGGCATGTCACTACGACAGAGAGATTGCAAACGAATATTCCTGGCGTTTTCGCCGCAGGCGATTTTGTAGATTATGGTAGCAAACTGTACCTGATTGCGGGTACTTTCACGGATGCAGCCCTCGCGGTAAACAGTGCGAAGTTATACATGGACCCTGAAGCGGAGAAAGTGGCTTATGTTTCTTCCCATAACAGCCGCTTTAAGGAGAAAAATAAAGCTCTTGGTGTTGTAGAAGAATAAAGTCTGCGTTTGGATACGATTAAGATGACTTTGGGTTCATTCCAAAGTCATCTTTTTTTGCATAAAATGGGTAATAAGAAGGCATAATTTCATCAGACACAACGGCTATCGAATTGAATATACACTACCAAATGTCTATAATAAGCCTGAGAAACTGTAGAATGACAACTATATATAAAAATAGATAAGAGTGGAGTGCAGCGTATGAAGAAGGGTTCACAACCACAACGAGGCTTCACCTTCATCCAGCGGTGGTTCAAGCGACCTGATAAGAAAAAGATCAAATGGTCCGAAATGTATCTCGCACTTGCCGGTGCGCTTCATCGCTTATTGGTTGAAGGGCGGCGTGAACGTTCAGCAGCCAAACGGTTACATCAGGATTTACCCATCAACGCTTTGGGGGAGATGAAGCTGGAGCCAGGGGATATCGTGTACACACCAAGCTCGGAATCCACCTATTACGCCGGGCATATGGGCATTATCGGACTCGATGGGAAAGTGTATCATGTGCACCCTTATGGGCCTGTATTTGCGGACTCATTGGATTGGTACCTTACACGTTTCTATGAAGGAGATCGCTTCATTGTATTCCGTTCCAGACTGAATGAGGCAGGCATGAAGGCAGCCGGGTGGGTACAGGATCATTACAAACAGGTCAAATTTTACCGTTTGCAGACCAATCTGCGCAGTATTGAGCGCAATTACTGCTCCAAGTTTATATACCAGGCCTATCAGTTCACATCCGGACTGGACCTGTGGAGCCGCAAATTTACCCGAATGAATCAGGGATATATTTATCCTTTTCGAATTGAGCGCTCACCAGAGCTGGACGTTCTGGGAACTTTTTATAAATAAGGATGTAACCGACTAAAATGCTGTTCTTCCGAAAGTAAGGAAAGCAGGTTATGTCGGTTTTTTTTATATGTATAGAGATTAAAAACAGGAAAAACGCTCAAAACGTCGAATAGATTATGAGATAGGCATGCACAACTTGGAATCGTATACATAAAAAAAGGCGCGATGATTTTTAGCCCAGAGCAAAAAACGACTACAAAAGTAGGCGAACAAGAAAGAGTGAAGCGAGATGAAATGGCCGGGCTTCTTACGCCGATTCCGACTGAACAAAAACGTAGTGAAGCTATCGGACTACACCCCAAAAAAGGAAAGGAGGCACTACTGTTCCATATGTAAGAAAAACGTTGAATCGGTCGTGCATTACGCGGCTCCACAGGGAAATGTTTCAGGTGTATGCAGTTCCTGTAAGACTTTGGCGGATGAACGAGGAATGTTCCCCATTTAATAAGAAGAGATGCGCTCAGGAAATAACAATTCTTTGATTTATGCGCGTTTTTGTAGTACATTAGCAAATGTATTCGAAGGAGGATTCTAATGTACTCAGGTAGACAAGACGATACTTTATACATCATGACCTACACCTTAAACAGCGGTATCAAGGGTACGGTTCCACTGTCTAATAAGCAGATTATTGAGTGGCTGGATTGCTACAGAAATGAGAAGCGCTTCGTGACCGAAATCGGCAAGGAGTTTTTTGGATTGAATGCAGGATTGGTAGCAGACTTTAAGGTTCAGAATCATTTATCGGATTATCAGCAGACCATTATGCCTACGCAGCAGCAGGATAACCTGGAACGCTTGTCCAGTGCTTATAAATCAACCGAGTTATTAATGAAGATTGATTGTAAATGCGGCACGGCTTACGTGACGGAATCTCCATATAAGCGCACGAAATGGTACTGCACGAAGTGTAAAGAGATTGTATTTTTGGATGCAAAAAAAGGAATGGTGGAAACGTCGCGTGGTGACGCTTACTACATGACCAACAAATATTTTGTTTCCCGGGACTAGCGGGAAGTGATCCTGTAAGCATCGCTGCAAAGCGGTGCTTTTTTGTGCAATGGTTTGCTGCCACACACAAAAAAAAGCCCAAAAGGGCTTTTTGGAGGATCTCAGAGATCTCTTAGAAATTATGATGAGCATTCAACTTTGTGAGGAGGAATGAAGCAGCAACGACAGCGTGGCTCGTAAGCTTCTGAATCGCCGATCATGACAACCGGACCCAAGGTAACGGGTTCCCCGTTGACGATACGTTGCGTAAAGGCAGCATCTGGGCTGCCACATACGGCACAGAAAGCCGAGAGTTTCTCAATGTCATCTGCCATCGCGAGCAAACCGCCGACATATCCGAATTCCTTACCACGGTAATCCATATTAAGTCCGTCCACAATAACATGTTTGCCACAGTACGCTAGCTCCGAGACGAGTTCCATAATGGCACTGCTGAAAAATTGTACTTCATCAAATGCAACAACATCAGCATCTATGGTTTGGTTCAGGATCATTTCTACGGATTCCGGGGTTAATTGCCGGGGAATGGAATGGGCAGGGAGTCGATAACCAATTCGGCTTACGATCTCGTCCTGGGCAAACCGATCATCCTCGGCTGGTTTGTAGGCCACAACCTTTTTACGGCCAAATTGTATTAATTTCTGACAACGGCGAATGAGTTCACCGGATTTTTCACTGAACATGGGTCCAGTAATTACGGTAATACGTCCTGTTTGCACGGTGCTGCTACTCCTCTCACATACGGGATTCAACAAAAAAAGCGACCATTACAGAGTACCACAAAATCTTTGGAAAGAGCCAGAACTAATCTGTGCAGCTTTGTGTTACTATATGGATTGTTAAGCTATTGGTTCCGGCAGCTGTTAATAGGAGTTATGGAAAAGAGGTGTTTACGATGAGTGAAGCATTAACATCACTTCAAGCGCAATATGAAAGCCTGAAAGAACAGGGATCTCTAGATGAAGCGGCGCAGGCCTTATTTGCAGAACTGTTCGCAGAAGCGGAGCGACTGCAGGCAAGTAATCTAACGTTGCGCAGAACGATCTTGAAGTCTTCTTCCAAAGAATCACGTATGTCTACCAAACTGCGGGATGCCTTATACGAATGACCCGGAGATTACTCCGGGTCCTCTTCTGTCTTTAATTTGCGAGGGAATAGAATACCTGCTGTAATTCTGGCAATCATGGCAAAGGTGAGGCCAATGCCTGCAAACATGTAGATCACGGTAAAGGCTTTGCTGAATCCGGTGGATGGCACAAAATCAGGATGTCCCACCGTAGTCAAAGTAACCGCACAGAAGTATAACGCATCGATCCAGTGCAGACCTTCAACACGAGTGTAAAACAAAGTGCCTGACAGCAGTGTTGCTGCCGTTAACGCGAACAGAGCCAGAAACTTGGGGTCTTTGAACGCATGGAAAATACCTTTGAGCAGTCGTTGTAACGTGATTAGAAATGAAACCATGATGATCCATCCTGTCTATGTAAAGTTGTCGGTATGTGTTGTATAGACACACAAAAAGCCCGGACTCATGGAGTCCTTCCGGGCGTCTCTGCTTTTTCGGGTACACTTTTGGACCGGAAACGGGGACCTACATAATTACGCTTGCGGTCACGGAACAGGATCCAGCCTCCCAGGAAACTCATACCTGCCGCAAAAAGGACAAGTCCACCGGCAAAGGAAAGCCACTGGAAACCTGGTGAGATCAGTTCGTTCCCGTGCTCGGCATAATATAGGAACAGGGCATCTTTCATCATCAGAAAACCCTTCATTGCCATTAAACCGGGAATGACCAGAACAACAATCG
This sequence comes from Paenibacillus sp. FSL K6-1318, assembly GCF_037976905.1. Taxonomy (NCBI): domain Bacteria; kingdom Bacillati; phylum Bacillota; class Bacilli; order Caryophanales; family Paenibacillaceae; genus Paenibacillus; species Paenibacillus sp. FSL K6-1318. Next base: position 4,344,999 of record NZ_CP150270.1, on the reverse strand, counting down.
CCAGAAATCGCGCAAAGACTAATCTTGTATTCATGAGCATTATACCCTTTCTGCCAAAGTCGACATTAAATAAAGGTTACGCTTACAGATCATACCTTATTCCATCATAGCTTGGAATGCATAGGCTGTCCATGTGTGATCGCTTCAAATTTTGAGTTGACCGCTCAAGGAGAGTACAATGACAGATAGAGGGTATAAGCCAAACCATGATTCAAGCCATCATAAATGATATTGAAATTTGATTCATAGAGGAGAGCATGAGAGATGCCAATTACATGTGATGTTGCAATACTTGGAGGAGGGACCGGTGGATATGTAGCCGCGATCCGGGCTGCGCAGCTGGGGAAACAGGTCGTTATTATTGAGAAGGACAAGCTTGGGGGAACCTGTCTGCATCGTGGCTGTATTCCGAGTAAGGCTTTGCTGAAAAGCGCGGAAGTATACGCCGAGATTCAGGAGAGCGAGACGTATGGTATCGAGACAGCTGGAGCTACGCTTGTATTTCCCAAAGTACAGGCGCGCAAGGATGCGATTGTGGAGCAGCTTCATCAGGGCGTTCAATATTTGATGAAAAAAAATAAAATTCAGGTCGTACACGCGAACGGTCGCGTTATTGGACCATCCATCTTCTCCCCGCAGAGCGGAGCGGTTGCTGTAGAGTTCGAAGATGGCGAGATGGATACGGTTGTACCAACCAATCTCATCATTGCCACTGGTTCGCGTCCTCGCGTGCTGCCGGGCCTGGAACCGGACGGCAAGTTTATTATGAGCAGTGACGAAGCACTGCGTATGGATGAGCTTCCTGCATCACTCATCATTGTCGGTGGGGGTGTGATTGGACTGGAGTGGGCATCCATGCTGAATGACTTTGGCGTTGAAATCACTGTGGTTGAAGCAGCGGCTCATGTGTTGCCTGCCGAGGATGAAGATGTTGCCAGAGAAATGCAGCGATTGCTTGGCAAACGGGGTGTTCGTTTCCTGACGGGTGCCAAGGTTCTAACAGAAACATATAGCACGGATCAAGAGGGCATCCAGATTGATGTGCAGCTTGGTGACGATAAGCAGGAAACGTTGAGAGCGGAGAAAATGCTCGTATCGGTTGGACGTCAAGCTAATGTCGAAAATATCGGACTTGAAAATACAGATATCAAATTGGAACGCGGCTTCATCGCTGTGAACCAACAGTTACAAACCGGTGAAGGTCACATCTACGCCATTGGCGACTGCATCGGCGGTCTACAGCTTGCGCATGCCGCAAGTCATGAAGGCATTCTCGCTGTCAATCATCTGGCGGGGGAAACGGTACATGCTGTGGAATCCCATCGTATTCCGCGCTGTGTGTACACACGTCCGGAAGCAGCTAGCATCGGATTCACCGAGCGTGAAGCCAAAGAACGTGGCTATGAACTCAAAACAGGCAAGTTCCCATTTTCGGCCATTGGCAAATCGCTCATTCATGGAAGTCGGGATGGATTCGTGAAGGTGATCGCAGATGCCAAGACGAATGATATATTGGGGGTACATATGATTGGCACTCATGTGACGGAATTGATCGCAGAGGCTTCTCTGGCTCAGATGCTGGATGCCACACCTTGGGAAGTCGGACAAACCATTCATCCGCACCCTTCTCTGTCGGAAATTATGGGTGAAGCCATGCTCGCGGTCGATGGAAAGGCCATTGGAATGTAAGCCAAACAGGCTTATGAGAAAGGTCCTTTCCTTTTTTGGGTAAAAGGGATTATAATAAGGTTAAGCCAAGTCTTAGTACCAGGTTATAAGATCGGGTAGTAAGGTTTGCGCAGGCTCTGATTAAAAGGAGGTACCTCATATGAGTTCACAAGGTACTGCAGACGCGGTCCACCGGCATCAACAGCTGGGACTTAGCGATGGTGAAGTATTGGATATGTACAAATACATGCTGCTCGCACGCAAGTTTGACGAGCGTTGCTTGCTCTTGCAACGGGCTGGCAAAATTAACTTTCACGTATCCGGTGTAGGACAGGAAGCTGCGCAAGTAGGCGCCGCTTTTGGCCTGGATCGGGATCACGATTATTATTTACCTTATTACCGCGATTACGGCTTTGTACTGGCGGTAGGCATGACTCCGCGTGAGTTGATGCTGTCTGCTTTTGCGAAAGCAGAAGATCCGAATAGTGGCGGTCGGCAAATGCCCGGTCACTTCGGTCACAAAAAGCTGCGGATTGTGACGGGTTCCAGCCCGGTTACAACACAGGTTCCGCACGCTGTTGGATTTGCACTGGCTGCCAAAATGAAGAAGCAAGAATTTGTTTCTTTTGTTACGTTTGGCGAAGGATCGAGCAATCAGGGTGACTTCCATGAGGGAGCCAACTTTGCAGGTGTGCATAAATTGCCTGTCATTATTATGTGTGAGAACAATCAATATGCAATTTCGGTACCAATTCACAAACAGTTGAGCGGCAAAATATCCGATCGAGCACAAGGATACGGGTTCCCTGGACTGCGTGTAGATGGAAACGATGCATTAGAAGTATACGCTGCAGTGAAGGAAGCGCGTCGCCGTGCTATAGCCGGAGAAGGCCCAACACTGATTGAAGCGATGATGTATCGGTTGTCACCTCATTCCACCTCCGATAATGATCTGGCTTATCGGACCAAAGAGGAAGTTGAGGAGAACTGGAAGAAAGATGGCGTTCCTCGCATGAAGAACTACTTGATCGATTGCGGCATCTGGGACGAAGCCCGGGATGCGGATCTGGCTTCCCAGCTTGCGATGGAAATGAAAGAAGCAACTGAATATGCAGACAACGCGCCATATCCGAAACCTGAGGACACTCTGACGCACGTTTATGCGGACAGCGAAGAAGGGGGACGGTAAGTATGGCAGTGATGGAATATATTGATGCAATCCGTCTTGCGATGAAAGAAGAGATGGAACGGGATGAAAATGTTTTTATCCTTGGTGAAGACGTAGGTCTCAAAGGTGGTGTGTTTACCACAACTAAAGGGCTGCAGGATCAGTTTGGCGAAATGCGAGTGATGGATACACCTTTATCCGAATCCGCTATCGCAGGTGTTGCCATTGGTGCAGCGATGTATGGCATGAAGCCCATTGCCGAAATGCAATATTCGGACTTCATGCTGCCGGCAACGAACCAGATCATTAGTGAAGCTGCGAAAATCCGCTATCGCTCCAACAATGACTGGAGTTGCCCGATCGTTATCCGCGCGCCGATTGGTGGAGGGATCTTCGGTGGGTTGTATCACTCCCAATGTCCGGAATCAATCTTCTTTGGTACACCGGGGCTAAAAATCATTGCTCCTTACTCGGCATACGATGCCAAAGGGCTGCTCAAGGCGGCCATTCGCGACCCGGACCCGGTACTCTTTTTTGAAAATAAAAAATGTTACAAGCTTATTAAGGAAGATGTGCCAGAAGATGATTACATCGTTCCGATTGGTAAAGCCAACGTACTTCGTGAAGGTGCGGATATTACGGTGATTGGCTACAGCCAGCCGTTACATTTTGTAATGCAGGCTGCTGAGGAGCTGGAACGTGAAGAAGGCATTACAGCACACGTTCTGGATCTGCGCACATTGCAACCGTTGGACCGTGAAGCGATTATTGCTTCCGCTCGTCTGACAGGCAAGGTGCTGATCGTACACGAAGATAATAAAACCGGTGGTGTAGGTGCCGAAGTTGCCGCTATTATTAGCGAGGAATGTCTGTTTGAACTGGATGCACCGATTCAGCGTCTCTGCGGACCTGACGTGCCGGCTATGCCAATTAGCCCAACATTGGAGAAATTCTACATGCTGAGCAAGGACAAAGCCAAAGCAGCAATGCGTACACTTGCCGAGTTTTAATTTCGTTTTTTGGATCGTTTAAAAGTAAAGTTTGGAGTGATAATCAAATGGCTGAACGTATGAAATGGATCGAGGTCATTATGCCGCAATTGGCGGAATCGCTGGTCTCGGCTACCATAGGCAAATGGTTGAAAAAACCGGGCGACCGTGTGGAACAGTACGAGCCGATCTGTGAAGTAATTACCGATAAAGTCAATGCCGAGATTCCATCCACCGTGGATGGAATTATGGGTGACCTTTTGGTGGAAGAGGGCACAACGATTGCTGTTGGTGAAGCAATCTGCCGCATGCAAGTCGCTGCTTCCGACGAAGAAGCGGCCGAGCAGGTAACACAAGTATCGCAACAACAGGAGCAAGTGCAGCAACATGCGAACCCTACTCCTGTTGCCGCGTCAAATACAGCAGCACATGATCCCAACCAGCCGATGCGCAATCGGTATTCCCCGGCAGTGCAATCCTTGGCAGCAGAGCATGGTTTGAACTTGCAAAGCATCCAGGGAACTGGAGCGGGTGGTCGTATTACCCGCAAAGATGTGCTGACATTTGTTGCACAGGGAGGTAACGCGTCTGCATCTGCACAAGCATCACCTGCAGCAGTACAGCATGCGCCTTCTGGTGTGCCGTCTGCATCTCCATTCAGCGGAGTGAATCGTGGAAATGGAGAAATGGGTTTAACCGCAGGAGAAGCGATCTCAGCGTCCGATGCAGGTGTTCCTGTGAGACATTCAGGCATTCATCTAACCGAAAGTCCGAAAATTCCACAGATCGAAGTGGAAGGTGGCGGCCAGGGAAGATCGGAGTATTTCATCGATGTTACCCCTGTGCGTAATGCCATTGCCCGGAATATGCGTCAAAGCGTATCGGAAATCCCGCATGCATGGACGATGATCGAAGTGGATGTAACGAATCTCGTGATGCTGCGCAATAAACTCAAGGATGAGTTCAAGCGTAAGGAAGGCATCAACTTGACATATCTGTCCTTTATGATGAAGGGAGTCGTTAACGCGATTAAAGACTACCCGATCATGAACTCGGTATGGGCGGTCGATAAAATTATTGTCAAACGTGACATTAACCTGTCCATGGCGGTAGGAACCGAAGATTCCGTACTTACACCAGTAATCAAACATGCCGATCAGCGAAATATCGCAGGTCTGGCCCGTGAAGTCGATGAGCTGGCTCGCAAAACACGTGAGGGTACGTTGAAGCTGGACCATATGCAGGGTGGTACGTTTACGGTGAACAACACGGGGTCATTCGGATCGATCCTGTCCCAGCCAATCATTAACTATCCGCAGGCAGCGATTCTTACATTTGAGTCGATTGTCAAAAAGCCAGTGGTGATTAATGATATGATCGCCGTTCGTTCGATGGCTAACCTGTGTCTGTCGCTGGATCACCGAATCCTGGATGGCGTAATCAGCGGACGTTTCTTGCAACGTGTCAAAGAAAATCTGGAAGGATACACTATGGAAACCAAGGTGTATTAAGTTAGACATTTTGCATCAATCCAAAGAGCGGTTTCCAATCATCAAGTTATAGATCGAAATGGTTCTATTCGTCTAGAACTTGTACCCGGGAGCGTTTGAAAATGAATGATGCAAAATGTTCAATAGATGAAGGACGGGAAAGTGTATGTGCCGCAGGCCGTGCACTTTTCCGGCTGTCTACGGACAGGTGCTCAATTTGACATTGAACATCAAGCAGAAGGGTGTGGGGAAATCATGAGCAAGCCGCTGGATGTTGCATACATACCGATGCTTGATTATGAAGAGGCTTGGAACCGTCAGAAAGCGATTGTGCAGCGATTGGACGAGGGAGAGGGTGCGGAGCAGATGCTGCTTTTACAGCACCCGCCAACGTATACGATCGGTTCACAAAATCATCCGGAGCATCTGCTTCTCAGTCCGGAAGAGTTGCGCGAGCAAGGGATCTCTTTGTTTCAAATTGACCGTGGCGGTGATATTACTTATCATGGTCCGGGCCAGTTGGTAGGCTACCCGTTATTGGTTCTTGGTCGGGATGAAGACTTGGATCTACACGCATATTTACGTAAACTTGAGCAGGTGCTTATGGATTATCTATCAGACCAGGGCATTGAAGCCGGACGCAAAGAGGGCTACACCGGTGTGTGGATTGGCGATATGAAGATTGCTGCAATCGGTATCAAGTTTAATCGTTGCAAACACCGCCGCTGTTTCGTGACCAGTCACGGGTTTGCTTTTAACATCACCTCAGGCATTCAACATGCTGGTTTTCAGGGAATCGTTCCTTGTGGGATTGAGCAGTATGGCGTTACCTCACTGGAGGATATAACGGGTAAGTCCTATGAAGTGGAGCAGGTAGCGCGCGAGATTGTTCCGTACTTTAATCGCATTTTTCCATATCAAATCAATTGGATCACCGAAAAAGAAGCCCTTCAACGTCTGTAAACAGACCGTCAAAAGGCTTCAGGTTGCTATCCGAACAGTAACGGTTCGAGAGCTATGAAAAGGGTGGACCCGATCATGGCGATCAGCATGAGATAGATGATAATTTTGAACCATTTCTTTTTTTGCATGATGAGAGAACTCCTTTCAACATAAAGTGTGTGTTCAAAAAGACTGGTTTTCAGTACCAAGAAGATGGGATGAAGCTAGAAATGGAGTAGCGGAGCGTAGGGAAAACTACGTGAGCAACCACAATGTTTCCAAAGGAAACATACTTCGTAAGCCTCCCGCTTATTTCGGCTGAATTCCATATTCGATGCTGATGATGCCGCCAGGCATCCTTCGTAATCAAAAGCGGACTTTTTGAACAACCTCATAAAAAGTAAACAAGCCATAGTAATTGTATTGTACCGTATCCACGAGAGGGAGGAAAGTCCTATGATTAAACAACAACGTGTTATCGATCAGTTCATGGAACTGGTGCAGATTGATAGTGAAACGAAAAATGAACAGAACATCTCGAAGGTGTTGAAAGAACAGTTTGCAGAGCTTGGTCTTCATGTCTATGAGGACGACACCATGGAGCAAACCGGACATGGCGCCGGAAACCTCGTCATTACCTGGGAAGCCGAAGGAACAGAAGGGGTTGCACCGATCTTTTTCACATGTCATATGGACACTGTAACGCCGGGACAGGGAATTAAGCCTGAACTGGGTGAAGATGGCTGGATTCGCAGTGACGGAACAACGATCCTGGGAGCAGATGACAAGGCGGGGATTGCGGCGTTGTTCGAAGCGATTCGGGTGATCCAGGAAAACAACATTCCGCATGGCAAAATTCAATTGGTCATTACAGTCGGTGAAGAGTCTGGTCTGGTAGGCGCACGCGCCATGAATCCGAAGGATATCGATGCTGAGTTTGGTTATGCGCTTGACTCCAACGGTGCTGTAGGCACGATCTGTGTAGCTGCACCGGCTAGAGCTGAAATTCAGATGAGCATCTATGGGAAGTCCGCACATGCGGGCGTGAACCCGGAAGACGGGATCAGCGCCATTCAGGTTGCAGCGAAAGCCATTGCAGCCATGAAGCTTGGACGAATTGATGATGAGACAACCGCGAACATTGGCAAATTTCAGGGTGGATCAGCACTCAACGTGGTATGTGACTTTGTACAGATTGAGGCGGAAGCCCGCAGTATTGTACAGGAGAAAGTGGAATTGCAGGTTGCACAGATGCGTGAAGCGCTGGAAACGACATGCCACAAATACGGTGCAACGGCTGAATTCAGAAGTGAGATCCTGTATCCTGCATTTGGTTTCCATGATGAACACGAAGTTGTACAGCTTGCGCAGCGTGCCATTCGCGGTCTTGGGCTGGAGACAAGTACGTTTGCTTCCGGTGGTGGCAGTGATGCCAACATCTTTAACGGATTCGACATTCCGACAGTGAACCTGGCGGTAGGGTATGAGGATATTCATACAACCAAAGAGCGCATTCGTGCCGAAGATATTGTGAAGTTGTCTCAGGTGGTTGTGGCTATTATTCAGGAAACGGCAGCTGACAAGAAATAATATTGAGCACATGTTACCTCACATGTTGTTAGACAAAAGTCCGAACCCGGTACTAGGGCGTGTCTCAAAACTCGCTGAAGTGCATCTTTTACCGCCTTTTCGCCCCCTGCTGCGTCACTTTCCCTTGACGTGCCCCGGCACGCCTGCGGAAAACTTCCTGGCTTGGAACGAAAATTCGGCAAAATCTGCTTCCTTCAGAGTTTTCAGACACGCCCTAACCGGATTCGGACTTTTTGCGAATTCATGTTATATTTCAAGGGAGAAGACTCGTTAATTTAGGGTCAAATTGAATCAATGGATGAATGGATCGATGACCCATTCATTTACGTCCAGCGAGCAGATCGATTAACTTGGCATCCGGGCCCCACTCGCGCAACCATTGTTTGAGTATGAGCTGTACTTGCCGGGCTTGTCCTACCACGTGTAAGGATTGAGGCGTCATATAACTGTTCATCGAAAGTCCCCCTGATTCGTTTATATTTGCTGTGAGAATTCTATACGCTCACCATATGCCCAAAATCAGAGATATATACATTAATCAAATATATAAATTGAGCTAATCCTTTACACAAGAACGGAGAGGACAGAAATAACCAAGAGAAGCGGAGCGTTCACCAAAAAGCTTTCTTTTAGAAAGCTGCATCGTAAGCATAAGCTATCACCAAATTTTATCTATTAGTTAAAGAAATCAAAAAAATCTGGGGATAACAGCGATCGAAGGGTTGTTCTGTCATTGGAGTGGTTAGTGTAAATATTTTTAGTCAATTTATATATAATCCTACGATATGGAGTTGAAGAACGAATGAAACCAAATCAATCTGCCCAATCCATCCATGCTGCGCAACCTGCCAATCCAAAATTGGATGAAGTGACCGTATCCACCAAGCCGATCTTCGAGGGAAAAGTGATTTCACTTCAGGTCGATACGGTTAAGCTTCCGAACGGTCAGACGGCTACACGTGAGATTATCCGGCACCCTGGAGCTGTAGCTGTACTTGCTCTAAACGGAGATCGCATGCTTGTTGTGGATCAGTATCGTCAGGCAATGGGACGCACCGAAGTAGAGATTCCTGCGGGGAAATTGGACCCGGGTGAAGAGCCGGAAGTTGCAGCAGCACGTGAATTGCGAGAAGAGACAGGATATGTGGCCAAGTCGCTACGTCATTTGCGTTCGTTCTATACTTCACCGGGGTTCGCAGATGAAATTATTCATCTCTACATCGCAGAAGAGCTTGAAGCAGGGGATATGGCGCTGGACGAAGATGAATTCCTTGAAGTCGCCGAAATAACTCTGGAGGAAGCCTATGCGCTCATGGACGCGAACCGGATTAGCGATGCTAAAACGATGATGGCCGTGTATGCGTGGGACCTTTACAGAACAACAGGACGGTTCTAAGAATGCAAGATCAATTGGCAACGTCCACCTTGTGGGAACCCTGCTATACAGACCTGCATATTCACATCGGACGTACGTCTCGAGGCGAGGCCGTTAAAATCAGTGGCAGTCGGGATCTGACATTTGAGAATATTGCTCGGGAAGCATCGGATCGTAAAGGAATTCATCTGCTTGGTGTTATTGATTGTCATTCTCCAGTTGTACAGATGGATATTGAGCAATTGCTGGAGAGTGGTACGATGTCGGAGATCGAGGGAGGCGGCATTGTCTACCAGGACACCACCATTCTGCTGGGTACAGAGATTGAGCTACGAGAGCCTGGAATGCGTGAATTTCATATGTTGGCGTACTTCCGTGATCTGAAAACAATGAAGTCCTTCACGGACTGGATGAAACGTTATATGAAAAATGTAAACCTCAGTTCTCAGCGGGTCTACGTGCCCGCACTTGAGATGCAGGCCGAGATTAAGGCCCGTGGTGGACTTATTGTGCCTGCACATGTGTTTACACCGCATAAAGGCATCTATGGCAGTACGGCGCCCCGTATGAGCGATGTACTGGATACCCGTCTTGTGGATGCGGTCGAGCTGGGCTTAAGCTCTGATTCATCGATGGCCAGTTATATTCAGGAATTGGATCATGTTCCGTTCCTGACCAATTCGGATGCCCACTCTCTTGGTAAGATTGGACGGGAGTATAATGAGCTGAACGTTGCGGCACCTTCTTTTGATGAGTTCCGTATGGCCCTCCACGGAGAATCAGGCAGAAGCATTACCGCTAATTATGGACTGAATCCAAGGCTGGGCAAGTACCACCGTACCTACTGTTCAGCATGTGGCAGCATTATGGATGAGCAAGCGATGTCAGCAGAGCGTTGTCCGCACTGTGGTAGTCTGAAGCTGGTTCAGGGGGTGCTGGACCGCATTCTGGCAATCTCTGATCGGGAGAATCCTCAGGTTCCTGCAAACAGACCTGCCTATCATTATCAGGTGCCACTGGAGTTCATTCCGGGACTTGGCAAAGCCAAATTGCGCCAACTCCTGGACCATTTTGGTACGGAAATGAACGTACTTCATCGCACCCGTGAGGAAGAACTTGCTGCGGTTGTAGGACCTGTGCTGGCAGGCCTGATCGTGTCTGCACGGAACGGACAACTGGAGTTGTCCTCCGGAGGTGGAGGAACGTACGGTAAAGTTGCTGTTCAGGATAGAGCTTCGGAGTGACCCGCGTAAATACTCTTAAGTTCATCTGATAAAGCTTCGCTTCTCGTAGAGCCAATCTGGACAAGAAGTCATACAGGTGCGTTCCGGTTCATAAGAATGACTATGAGGATGTATTGAGAATCCTTGCAGCATGATAACCGGAAAGGGGACTCGTACCTGTATGCGCTCTTCCTACTTTACATTTAAAGGTCAGACTTCGTTATATGTATTCGTGGCTGTCTTGTTTCTGGTCGGCGTCATTTTTGGCGCGCTCATGGTCAATGCATTGTCTCTTGAGCAACGTCAGGATCTGGAGGGTTATCTCGGCAATTTCTTCATGACCGTGCAGCACAGCGCACAAGTGACTGAGACGGGGGCATATTGGGACATTGCCATGCTTCATCTGAAATGGGTAGGTCTGATCTTTATTCTGGGTTTATCCGTCGTCGGATTGCCCGGTATACTGGTTCTGGATTTTCTGAAAGGTGTGCTCATTGGATTCACAGTGGGGTACCTTGTTGGGCAGTATTCCTGGAAAGGGCTGCTGTTTGCACTGGTTTCCGTGGCACCGCATAATTTGTTCGTCATTCCGATCCTGCTGATCTGCAGTGTGGCGGCCATGACGTTCTCGTTATACATCATTCGTAATCGTGTTTTGATGCAGCGAACACCGGGTCGACAAAGGCCGTTTGCTTCATATATAGTGTTAACTTTGGTCATGGCTGCACTGCTGCTCGGCGTGGCGTCTTTTGAAACATGGGTTACACCTGCGATGATGCGCTGGGTCACACCAATGCTACTACCAGCCTAACGTGCATCGTATAGTGTAAAATGTTGACTTTAATTACGCACTCCCCCTATAATGAAAAGAGTGGGTTAAGTTGCAGTGTGCAGTGATTTCCTAGGGGGAGGGAGAAAATGGAAGCACGGATCGATAAAATTAAGCAGCAACTACAGTCCCAAGGATATAAATTAACGCCCCAGCGGGAAGCCACCGTAAGAGTACTTCTTGAGAATGAAGAAGATCATCTGAGCGCAGAAGACGTATTCATGCTCGTTAAAGAAAAGGCTCCCGAAATCGGTCTGGCAACCGTGTACCGTACCCTCGAACTGCTGAGTGAGCTGCATGTTGTAGAGAAAATCAACTTCGGCGACGGTGTAGCGCGTTATGATCTGCGCGGAGATACATCCAAGCATCACCATCATCACTTAATCTGTGTTCAATGCGGAAGTATGGATGAAATACGTGAAGACTGGCTTGGACCGCTTGAAGAGCGTTTGGAGCAGGAATTTAACTTTTCGGTAGTAGATCACCGACTGGACTTTCATGGAATTTGTTATCGTTGCAAAGCTAAAAATGAACAGAAACCCAAAGATGAAGAATAACATAGCATATCTTCAAGCTCTCACCGGCGGTTTTGACGGGAGAGCTTTTTTGGCACCGGAGTGATCTGGAGTTTACCCCGAATGGCATAAACCTGAGTTTATGGACATACCCTGATTCAAGGACAATACCGGATTCGAATCAGGAGGGGGACACGCCCATGATTATATCAGTGCGGAGAGGGCTCCGTTTTATTCGATTTATTATATTTTTTGCCGCATTAGTTTATCTGTTCTATCATGTTCTGGATCTGTTCAATGGTTGGATCTCACCTGTGGATCAGTATCAGATGCCGACTGGAAATGCGATCAAAGTATTTCAGGAAACGGATTGGCCAGGTAATGGAGAAGGACGTCCTACGATGGCGGAGCGTCTCCGTCTGTTCTATTGGTACGGGGAGTAGCTTCGAACAGCCAGGGATGCAAATACGGGAGCAGTCTGCCGAAGCGGCAGATCTGTCAGTTGAGGAGCGTTGTACATGAAACAGACGATACACGCCTATGCCTTATACTTGGAAGATGATAAAGGGATGTCTAGCAGCACACTTGAATCGTATCTCCGAGACGTGGACAAGTTCATTGAATTTGCAGATAAGGAATATGGCATACGCGAAGCCGATCAGGTCAGACGCACGCATGTCGTCCTGTTTGCAGGTCAACTCAAACAGGCAGGACGTGCCAACGCAACGATTGCCCGCAGCATCGTATCTCTGCGCTCCTACTTTCATTTTTTGATGCGCCGGGGTGATATTATACAGGACCCTACGTTCGATGTGGAAGCTCCCAAGGCGGATAAGACGCCTCCACAGGTGTTAACCATCCCGGAGATCGAACAGCTGCTGACAGCGCCTGATATTCGTTCACCGCAGGGTGTGAGAGATCGAGCGATGCTTGAGCTATTGTATGCTACAGGTATTCGGGTCTCGGAACTGATTGCGCTCGACATTCGGGATGTACAGCCTGGCATGCGCTTTATACGATGCGGTGGGGCAGGCAAGGAACGCATTCTTCCCATCGGTGCGCCAGCTGCACATTGGGCAAGTGTATATGTGGAGGAATTCCGCAATCAGTTGCTCAAAACCGATTCGGACGAGCAGGCACTGTTCGTGAATGTGTCTGGCAGACGTTTAACCCGGCAAGGCTTCTGGAAGCTGCTAAAAAAAGCGGCGGTGGATGCGGGAATTTCGGAAGAAATTACACCTCATACGCTGCGTCATTCGTTTGCAGCACACCTGATTGCCAATGGGGCGGATACACGTGCCGTCCAAGATATGCTGGGTCATGTGGAACAGCCCGGACAACAATACGGCAATCATGGTCGCAAAACCATGAAAGAAATCTATGAAACCCATCATCCGAGGGCAAGATAGATTTTGACGCAGGGCATTCACAAATAAATGCGGAATATTGGGACGATTTAGGATAAAATAAATTGAATACATCTAAACGCCGTTATACATAGGCAGTTTTGCATAAATTCGGGCTGAATCGATTTTGCAAAATGCGGCTACAGACGGATCGTTTCAACTCAAGGAGGAACATACATCGCATGACAGCACTAAACCAACAAATGATTTCGGAAGCAGCATCTTATATTCAAAGCAAAAGCTCCATCAAGCCGGAAGTCGGTTTGATTTTGGGTTCGGGTCTTGGCGTACTGGCAGAACTGATTGAAGATGGCGTAAGTATCGCTTATCAGGATATTCCGCATTTTCCAGTGTCCACAGTAGAAGGACATGAAGGTGAACTATTGGTCGGAACTATCAAAGGTCGTCCAGTGGTGATGATGAAAGGCCGCTTCCACATGTACGAAGGATATGGTCCGGAACTGACAGCCTTCCCGGTACGTGTTATGAAGGAACTGGGTGTAAGCAGTCTGCTTGTAACGAATGCTGCAGGTGGCGTGAATACGTCGTACGAAGCTGGAGACTTAATGCTGATCTCGGATCACTTGAATCTTACAGGCAAAAATCCATTGATCGGACCAAATGACGCTGCACTGGGCGTACGTTTCCCGGATCTGTCGGAAGCATACAGCCGCCGTTTGCGCGCGCTGGCGAAGGATACAGCTACATCACAAGGGTTTAACGTACGTGAAGGGGTATATGCAGGTATGCTCGGTCCGAACTACGAGACACCGGCAGAGATCAAAATGCTGCGTACATTGGGTGCAGACGCAGTGGGCATGTCCACTGTATCTGAAGTGATCGTGGCGCGCCATGCAGGCCTCGAAGTACTCGGTATTTCCTGTATCAGCAACATGGCTGCCGGAATTCTGGATCAGCCGCTGTCACATGATGAGGTGATGGAAACGACGGAACGTGTTCGTGAGTCTTTCCTGGCGCTGGTTTTGGCTGTTATTCCGCAAATGTAAGCTAGATTTGAGTAGAGAAGGTTACCTTTCCGTATGAGAAATCATTGGGGGTAACCTTTTCTGTTGTGTTGAACGTACCGTTACTCATCCGTTGAGTGCAGTGCGTTTTTTTGCTGTTGTCGCCTTTTCCACAAAAAGTTCGGGAAATCATAGGTAAGATGGAATAATTTACTGCAAACGCGCCGACAATGATTAGCAGTACATGCATGGAACATGCAGTAAGCAAGTCATTTGAGGAGGTAACCTTGTGAAGAAAAGAATAATGGCATCGTTCATGACCCTTTGTATCCTGCTGTCCCTTATGGCATCAACGGCATTGGCTGAAGAAACACCGAAGGCAGCGGGAGGAACGGATCTGGCCCCGTCGGCGCGTTCTGCGATTTTAATGGATGCAGATACGGGAACGGTTATTTATGAGAAAAACAGTCATGATCAGCTGCCTCCGGCGAGCATAACGAAGATTATGACGATGCTGCTCACGATCGAAGCGATTGACTCGGGCAAGCTGAAGCTGACGGACAAAGTAAGAACGAGCGAATACGCAGCTTCCATGGGCGGTTCGCAGATCTTTCTGGAGCCCGGAGAAGAAATGACGGTCGACGATATGTTAAAAGGGATCGCGATGGCTTCGGGCAACGATGCCTCGGTAGCTATGGCTGAGAATATCGCTGGCTCGGAAGAAGCCTTTGTACAGCTGATGAATGAGCGTGCGAAGGAGCTTGGTATGAAGGATACTCATTTTGCCAACTGTAACGGCTTGCCGGTCGATAATCATTATTCTTCCGCCCATGACATTGCCGTCATGAGCCGTGAACTGCTGAAGCATTCCGGGATTACGAAGTACACCGGCGCATATCAGGATTACCTCCGCAAAGATACGGAAAAGCCATTCTGGCTGGTGAATACGAACAAGCTGGTTCGTTTTTATCAAGGGGCAGACGGTTTGAAAACGGGTTACACATCCGAAGCGAAATTCTGCTTGTCCGCAACAGCGTCCAAGGATGGACTGCGTGTCGTTTCCGTGGTACTCGGTGAACCGAATACCAAAACACGGAACAGTGAAGTATCTTCGATGTTTGACTATGCCTTTAGTCAATATACAATGAAGGCACTCTACAAGGCAGGGGATCTGCTGGGCAGTCTGAGAATCGAAAAAGGGGAAGTCGCCGAATTACCTCTGAATGCCACGCAAAATTATAGTGTGCTGATGCGCAAAGGAGCCAAATCTAACGACATCCGGCATGAATTGCTGGTTGCCAAAGAATTGAAAGCTCCGATCAAAGCCGGGCAAAGTATAGGTAAACTCGTGGTCTACCAGGGCAACGACGTGATTAAGGAGTTCGACATTCAGGCTCCGCAGGATGTGAATAAGGCTGGCTGGTGGAAGCTGTTCAAGCGGACGACGTCCAACCTGTTTGACTAAACGGCGATTTCTGCGAGATGCACGCATCCTTCGAACATATTTTGTAGTTAAATAGGGGTTTTCTTCTAGTTTTGTCGGGGGGCAGGAAAAGCCTTCGGAAGCGTAGAAATCCTTGTTCAAGACAGGGAGGAGAGTGAGCAAACGTGAACTTGCATGTGGAAATGGAACACCATCGCGGGATTCTGATTGTACGATTATCCGGGGAGCTGGATCACCATACAGCTGACATGGTACGGATGCAGATGGATGAGGCTATCCAGCGGAGACAAAGCGAGCATCTCGTACTCAGCCTGAAAGATCTGCAATTTATGGACAGTTCAGGACTGGGTGTCATTTTGGGAA
This sequence comes from Paenibacillus sp. FSL K6-1318, assembly GCF_037976905.1. NCBI lineage: Bacteria > Bacillati > Bacillota > Bacilli > Caryophanales > Paenibacillaceae > Paenibacillus > Paenibacillus sp. FSL K6-1318. The sequence goes on along the minus strand of NZ_CP150270.1, from coordinate 4,329,032 downwards.
GATACAAGCTCATTAAGAATAAAGGCGGCAAGATGGTGGTCTGTGACGTCAATTCGCCAGTGTACCGTTTGCTGGAAATGTCGGGTTTGTTCAAGATTATGCCGATATACGAAAATGAGGGAACTGCTCTCTCAGGTCTGGAGGTCGTCTCATGAATGAAGGAACAGGGACAAATTTCATGAATCTGCAATTCGCGGCCAAGTCAGAGAATGAGTCGTTTGCACGGGTAACCGTTGCTGCGTTTATCTCCCAGCTTGATCCAACGATGGACGAGCTCAGTGACCTGAAGACGGTCATTTCGGAAGCCGTGACCAACAGCATCATCCACGGATACAACAATAACTCTGAGGGTGTTGTGTCCATCCAGGCCGAGATTCGGGAAGACATGATTACCATTATTGTGGAAGACCGCGGTGAAGGAATCGAAGATCTTGAACTGGCCAAACAGCCGCTATATACGTCCAAACCCGAACTTGAGCGGTCGGGCATGGGCTTCACCATTATGGAAAACTTTATGGATGAATTCGAAGTCAGCAGTGAGCCCGGCAGAGGCACCTCCATCAAGATGAAGAAAAGGATTGAATCCAAGAAAGCATTGTATAATTAGGGGTTGGTGTTCTTATGGATGCTGAAGTGAAACCATCTTCACAGACCTATTTGGACGATGCCGAGGTCAAACGGCTGATTGCGCTCAGTCAGTCGGGTGACCATGTCTCACGGGATACGCTGGTGAACTGCAACATCAGACTCGTCTGGTCCGTCGTACAGCGTTTTATGAACAGGGGATATGACCCGGAAGATCTGTTCCAGATTGGTTGTATCGGTCTGCTCAAGTCAGTGGACAAATTCGATCTCAGTTATGACGTGAAGTTCTCGACCTACGCGGTGCCGATGATCATCGGAGAAATCCAGCGATTCCTGCGGGATGACGGTACCCTGAAGGTCAGCCGTTCACTGAAAGAGATGGCGAATAAAGTCCGCAAAAAAAGGGACGAACTGTCCAAACATCTGGATCGTCTGCCAACGATCAAGGAAGTTGCCGCAGAGCTGGGGGTAACCCCAGAGGAAGTCGTATTTGCCCAGGAAGCGAACAAACCACCGACCTCCATCCATGAGACCGTATTCGAAAATGACGGTGATCCCATTACGTTAATGGACCAGATTGCTGACGAGTCTCAGGAACGTTGGTTTGACAAACTGGCGCTAAACGAAGCGATCGGTGGTCTCAGCGAGCGGGAGCGGTTAATCGTCTATCTGCGGTATTACCGGGATCAGACGCAGTCCGAGGTTGCCAGCAGATTGGGAATATCTCAGGTGCAGGTATCACGTCTGGAGAAAAAAATACTGCAATCCATCCGCGACCAAATCGCGCAGTAAAATGTAAGTTTGGTGGAGTGCACATATCAATATTGGTGTTAATACACCAATATACGACAACTAACAACCTTCTATCGCGCATTATGGCGAGGGAGGTTATTTGTTGTTAGGCTATGAGGTTGACCACATTTAACAAAGAGAATTATAGATCAGACATCGTGCAAGGGTAGATTAAACATAGACGAGTTTTTCATTACCCTTCAGATAACGATTTGTAAATCATTCGTTTTTCTTTCTCCTTAACAATCACCTGATCTATTGAATTTTCATTGTTGAATCGATAGATTTCTGTTCCGACTGGAAGTTGAGTAGACATTAGATCCATAAATTCTCCCTCTTTTAAATAATTGTTTTCGATTTTGCCTATCAGTTCACCTAATTGTTGGTCAGTGTTTGTGGTTTCCTCTTCTCTTATATACACCCGATCTTTAAGCAAAAAGAAGTCTGCAGATGGATCTGTTTGAATCATCTCATTCGCTAAAATATCGCCAGAACTCATCATCTGGTTTCTATCGATTTTTTCACCACATCCGGCAATAATAGATATCATAAAAACCAGTATTATATACTTCAACAATTTTCCTCCTTAAAACTAGTTCCTTAAACCGTTCTCAGTAACAATTGCACTATTGTTCTCAAATTTCTACATACTTGTAGTATATGTTTTATTTAGAAGTTACTTCAATATTAAATGAATTGTAGAAAAACACCCCCAAAAATCTCATCTTTTAATTCCCTTCCTGCCTACTCCCCAGCATATTTATTTCAAACGTTTGGAAACGGGAGGACGATGGGTAGCGAAGGGATGCAATCGGTAAAAATGAGCGAAGCGTGAGGGCTCACTTAAGGATACATAAGCAACGCAGGCGGCAGATTAGACCTGAAGAAGCGAAGCGTTCTCCATTGTCTCCAAATTTTCAGACAACTGTAGTCTGAGACGGTTCCAGAAGACAACTTGAAGAGTCATAGAATTTTGAGCAAAATAACCCCAAAAATCTCATCTTTTAATTCCCTTCCTGCCTACTCCCCCAGCATATTTATTTAAAACGTTTGGAAATGGAAGGATGATGGTAGCGGAGGGATGGAATCGGTCAACAGGAGCGAAGCGTTCGCCTTTAGCACTGGATTTCCTCCTTGAAAAGGAGAGTTCAAGAAATCCGGGGATAACAGCGACCAATGACCGATCCATCCCGCAGCGTCCTCACCACCTCACGATCTTTTCCAACCCGTTTGTAATAAATTTGCACATTCTTCAAATACTAACCTAAATTACGCAGTAAAGGAGTGCTATGGATGTCCCAGACACCCACTCCAATGGTCTATGTTCGTCTGCGCAGCCGAATTCGCATCCAGAGGGGCAGAGCAGTCAAGCTTGGAGACATTGCACATGTGCTAACCTCTTCCGAAGACCAGGAGGACAGGCTGCTGGAGCTTGAACTGCTGCACCCTGGACCAGAGGATGGCAATCTGATCCTCATTGATATATTGCAGATTATTCCCCGCATTCGGCATATCTTGCCGGAGGTAAGCGTGGAACTGATTGGATCCGGCCATACGCTTGTTGAAGTCATTGCGGGAGATGGTCAACCTTCCAAGTCTCTGTTCATATTGGTTTGGCTACTGCTTTTCTTCGGATCAGCCTTAACGATTATGAATTTTCATGCGGATGTGAACATGCAGGAAGTACAGATTCGAATTGTGGAGATGCTCACTGGGCATCGGGACGAACATCCTTATCTGTTCCAAGTGGCGTATTCTATCGGCATTGGATTCGGTATGGCGGTATTTTTCAACCATTTGTTCAAGAAGAAGTGGAATGAGGAGCCTACTCCGTTGGAAGTGGAGATGTTCCTATACCAGCAAAATGTAGATAAATATGTGGTGATTGAAGAAAGCGAACGGATGCACGAGCAGGAACGCAGGGAGATGAATGCGGATGAGCGTTCTTAATGGAGCAATCAGCATTGTACTGGGCATTGCAGGGGGGATTGCCGTAGGAAGCGGCGTAATTGCGCTCATTCTGGTGCTCGATATGATTCCCAGATTGGCTCAACTTACGCAATCGTATGACAAGACCCACTGGTACGAAGGGGCGCTCATAGGTGGTTCGCTGGTCGGGACTGTGGCGGATTTCTGGCACTGGAAAATGCATGGGGTGCTGTTGCTCAGTCCAATCATTGGTCTATTCTGTGGTGTGTTCATCGGTCTGCTGGCCGCGGCGCTCACTGAGGTACTTAATGTACTGCCCGTGTTAGCCAAAAGGCTGGGCATGAAACCTTATTTGTTTGGATTACTGCTCGCCATGATTTTGGGCAAAATGACAGGTTCCCTGTTTGATTTTTTTATATATCAGCGGTAGCTCGGGGCCATAGGAGGATGGAAAATGGATGAACGAACGGAACATACAGGGCAGGAAAATAGTGAAGGAATAACGGAAGAGATGTTACACAAGTCGGCTTATGAAATTCAGAAGGAAGAAGAGGAGAAGGCGTACAATAAGAAAAAACAAAATGAGATGTCCGACAGCATTGAGGAATCGGTGCAATATTGGCAGGAAAACGATGATATCTCCCCACGCATGAGTGAAAATAGATATACGCTGCAACAGGTGCTCGGGCTTGGAGAATCCTTCGACGTTAACATGAGGGAAATGGTTCTGGGTGGCAAACACGTTGGATTGCTGATGATTACCGGTTTTGCGAAGGATGAGATTTTGCTTGAAGTGTTAAAAAGACTGACCTATCTCACACCGGATGACGTATCCGGACACGCACTCAAATCCTATTTTGAATGTTATATTCCCCATATTCAGGTAGAAAAAGTCGACAAGATGAGTGCTGTCATCAACAAGGTTCTTACCGGTATGAGCGCAATGTTCGTTGAAGGGGATCGCTCGGTCCTAATTATGGATACACGGAGTTACCCGGTTCGTTCACCGGAAGAACCTTCATTGGAAAGGGTAGTTCGGGGTTCCAGAGATGGCTTTACCGAGACGCTCCTGACCAACGTAACATTAGTGCGTCGCAGAATACGCGACCCTGGACTGAAGTTTGAGATCATGCAAGTGGGGCGGAGAACACAAACGGACGTCTGCGTGGTGTACATTGATGATATTGTCGATAAAGTGCAGGTGGATTCAGTTCGTGAAAAAATTCAGCGAGTGGATATCGATGGTATTCCCGCCGCCGACAAGCAGCTGGAGGAAGCGATTATCAACAAGGGATGGAATCCGTTCCCACTCGTTCGTTATTCAGAACGACCAGATGTTACAGCTTCTCATTTGCTGGAAGGACGAGTCGTCATTTTCGTAGACACTTCCCCCAGTGTGATGATTCTGCCTACGACCTTCTTCGACCTGTGTGAACATGCGGAAGAGAACAGACAGACGGCCTTGATGGGAACCTATTTACGATGGGTGCGTTTTGCAGGGATTCTTATATCGTTGTTTTTGCTACCCTTATGGCTGCTCATGGTTATTGATCCTTCGATCAAACCGATGGGACTCGATTTCATTGGACCGCAGGAAAATGTAAAGCTGCCGTTAATTCTACAGTTTCTCCTGATCGAACTTGGCGTGGATTTATTACGGATGGCAGCGGTTCATACGCCTACACCTCTGGCATCGGCCATGGGCTTGATCGCGGCCATTCTAGTCGGGGATATCGCCGTGAAAACAGGATATTTTGTCAATGAAGTTGTACTCTATATGGCCATCGCAGCCATCGGCATGTTTGCCACGCCAAGTTACGAGCTGGGTCTCGCCAACAGGCTGGTCAGGTTAGTTCTGCTCATTGCCGTAGCGATATTCAAGGTTCCGGGATTGGTCGTGGGCTGTACATTGCTTATATTGGCGCTTACCGTTCACCGGTCGTACAATTCTTCGTATCTCTGGCCTTTTATACCGTTTAATGCAAAGGCCCTGGGCAACTTTTTATTCCGGCTTCCGTTGCTGGAAAATAAAAAACGACCATCATTTAATAAGACACGTGACAACACCAAAATGTCCGATGATCCGGACGGGGAACTGCGAAAAAGTAAAAAACACAAATGATCTTCCGAAAAATCCATTCATCTCGCTGCCTAATTTGATATACTGGTGTAAAATCATTGGAATAGCAATTGTTCCAGTATATAAAAAGTGAGGAATGCAGATTATGTATTTACATGGTACAAGTAAAATAAATGCGCAAGGACATCTGGAGATTGGTGGAGTCGATGCAACAGATCTGAAAGAACAATTTGGAACTCCCCTGTACGTTGTGGACGAGCAATTGGTTCGCGAGCGTTGCAGAGAGTACATGGAAGCATTCCGTGCTTCCGGACTGGGCTTCCAGGTTGCTTACGCAAGTAAAGCATTCTGTGTAATGGCGATGTGTGCCCTTGCAGCTGAAGAAGGACTTTCCCTGGATGTTGTATCGGACGGTGAACTGTTTACTGCTTTGCAAGCAGGATTCCCGGCTGAGCGCATTCATTTCCACGGTAACAACAAAACGCTGGAAGAGATCGAAATGGCTCTTGATGCAGAGATCGGATGCTTTGTTGTTGATAACTTCAATGAATTGCATCTGTTGCAGGCTGTAGCAGCGGACAAAAATCGTAAAGTAAACATTTTGCTTCGTGTGACGCCTGGTGTTGAGGCACATACGCATGAATATATTTCCACTGGTCAGACGGATTCGAAATTTGGATTCGATATCGGTAATGGTACAGCATTTGAAGCCATTGAACTGGCTTCCAAGCAGTCTAACCTGGTATTGCTCGGTGTACATTCCCACATCGGTTCCCAGATCTTCGAAGTTGAAGGTTTCCAGATGGCTGTTCAACGTGTTGCTGAATTTGCAGCAAGCGTATATGAGCGTCTTAACGTTGCTTTCAAAGTGGTTAACCTTGGTGGTGGATTCGGAATCCGTTATATCGATGGAGATACGCCGCTTGAAGTTGCGCAATACGTGAAGGCTATTACAGATGCAGTTAAAAATCATTTTGCTCAAATCGGCTATGCCGTACCTGAGATCTGGGTTGAACCAGGCCGCAGCATCGTGGGTGAAGCGGGAACAACGCTGTACACCGTTGGAACAAGCAAAGACATTCCAGGTGTGCGTAAATATGTTGCCGTTGATGGTGGTATGACCGATAACCCACGTCCTGCTTTGTATGAATCCAAGTATGAAGCTGTGCTTGCCAACCGTGCGAATGAGGCTGCTCAGGAAACAGTCTCTGTTGCAGGTAAATGCTGCGAGAGTGGCGATATGCTGATCTGGGATCTGGACTTGCCAAAAGTGGAAAGTGGCGATCTGCTCGCTGTAGCTTGCACAGGTGCGTATAACTACTCCATGGCGAGCAACTACAACCGGATTCGTCGTCCAGCCGTTGTATTTGTCAAAGACGGTCAGGGGGATGTTGTGGTACGCCGTGAGACGTATCAGGATATCATCCAGAATGACCTGGTACCTGCACGTATTGGCAAACAACCAGTTACTCGCTAAGCTAATTCGTCAAAGATAATGCATTTGTTTCTGCATTGTTCAGGATATATGGATTTCACAGTCAAAGCAGATGAAAAGGGACCCTCCTTTTTCGTCTGCTTTTTGTGTACTCGGACTAAATTATGAAAAAAGTTGCCGTTTTTTTTGCGATCCAGACATTTTCGGTGTACACTAAGAAAAGTGCTGTAATGCTTGGCCCAGGGTCATGCGTTTCTGGCACCATTAACGATGGTCAATACGAAAGGAGTCATTTACATATGGCGAAACAAGCGAAAATTAAATTGGCAAACGGCGGAGAAGTTCTGATCGATCTGTTCGATCAAGAAGCTCCAAACACAGTAGCAAACTTTGAGAAACTGGCTAACTCCGGTTTCTACAATGGTCTTACATTCCACCGCGTTATCCCGGGCTTTGTAGCTCAAGGCGGATGCCCTAACGGTTCCGGTGCAGGTGGCCCAGGTTACACAATCAACTGTGAAATCAACCCGAACAAACATGAGCGCGGAACACTTGCTATGGCACATGCTGGCCGTAACACAGGTGGAAGCCAGTTCTACATCTGCTACCAACCGCAACCACATCTGGATGGACAACATACTGTATTTGGTAAAGTAACTAAAGGTATGGAGTTCGTGGACGCTTTAGAAGGTAAAGACAAAATGGAAACTGTTGAAGTTGTAGAAGCTTAATACCTTCAGCTTTACTGGATCCAATTATGAAGTGCTTCTTTTATAGAAGCACTTTTTTTATTTTTTACATGTCACGTATTCGAAATCGATGATTGGAAAGGATGAATGAACCTTGGATATCGTTAATCAGCTAAGCTTGTTAAAGCAAATTTATAGTGATCGTTCGTTGTGGGATGAAGAACTGCAGGCATCGCGACATGTCGTTCCGGATAGTGTATCCGTACAGGATCGAGAAGCGCTTGAGGCAGCCGGGCATGAACCGAATCGATTTGTGCGTCCACAACATGATGAAACGATTACTGAGCTGAAGAAACTTGCGAATCAATGGACGATAGAGGATGCAGCGCAGGCTTTTGTCTCTTCTTTGTGGTCAGCACCCATGATCTGGCGCTCGCTTCTTACGAGCAAGCTTATTGCAAGTAGTGTGCCAGAGCATGAACACACGTCTTATCCATCTTCGAGCACTTGTAAAATCTGTGGATTAAGCGTAGATCAAGCAACCGACACGACGCTGCAATGGTATTGGCGCATGACCAATGGAACTCCGTTGGACGGTGATCCCTTTGGACAAGTACTGGCACTTCGAGAGCTGTCTACAGCGCAGGAGCTTCCAATACCAAATGAATACGACCGCTGGACATTTCGTGCGGTGTTAACGGTGTTGCGCGAATTACCTCCCAAAACACGCTATAGCAAGGCAGCACTAGCGCTCAAGAAGGAACGTCTTTTGCCTACCCAAAAAGAATATGCCTACCGTGACTTGCTTGAGACGTTAGCTCTAATTGGCATACTGGATACGCCGGAACATCCCGGAATGATAACTCAATTTACGACTTACATACAGCGTGACGAGCGTCCCAATGTGCGGGTTGAAGTGCAGGCGCCTCTGGCGTGGTGGGACTCATCTGTCGGAATCAATGAGAACAACCTGAACAAGATATTCCATGATTTTGATCTGAGTAATATATTTCTTGCGGATAAGCCTGAAGAGAGTCCAGCTGTAAAGGACACGATATTAGGTGCATTGGAGAAAAAGAGAAGTGTTCGCGGGAAAGTGCCAAAGGCATCTCCTGATGCAGGTACAGGGGAGGCACAGTCTGGAGATGTGTATGCTGTTCGGGTCAGAGAAGGTGTATGGGTGACGGTGTATTGTCATGAAGTCAGAGACAAACGTGTCATCGTCGAATATCTGGATGGTGTCTTTCCAGAGATGCCGGCAAAAGCAGATTTGCATGGGACATTTCGACCGAGACCGAATGGTCGCTGGAAATGCTCCGCTATCGCGATCGATTCGACAAGTTGGGTCAGAAGAGTGACAAGAGAGTTTCCGCTTCCCACTTCGCCCCTGCAAGAACCTGATCGCATTCCATTTCATAATGCCAAAGAGTTAAAGCATATGGCGAGCTGGTGTTTTCCTGATATGTAGAATGATGCGATGGATGGTTGGATGTAAAATGCCTCCAAGCAAAAACCGTGCCTCCTTGGGAGGAAGCTGTTTTTTGTTGTTTCTTAGCTTATTAAAAGTTAGTATGTGACAAAAAGGAACAAAAAACAATTGATTTTTTGGCATTAAAGTGCTAACATCCAATTAATAACGAAAGCAATCCTTCAGGGCAGGGTGCGATTCCCTACCGGCGGTGATGCAGGAAAGTGTAAGGACACATGTCCAGTACTTGATGCAAAGTCCGTGACCTGTCTGCCTTTGGCAGATGGCTGATCTGGTGTAATTCCAGAACCGACAGTATAGTCTGGATGGGAGAAGGAGAGGTGCAGACCTAACAGGTTTGCATTCAGCAGGAGTATTGCTGCACAGTCACTATTCGTGATGTTTTGCACTGTGCAGGGAAGATCCGGATACGTCGGACAGTTCCATACATATGCCACACTATAGAAGCTCTTTACCTGTAATTGATGTTCATTAAGGTATGTGTCTATTTTCACTTGCCCGAAATGCATTTTTGGGCAAAGTGTTGGCGTGCTGTATCCATTTCACTCCTGCTGTTGACATTTGTCTCTCATCATCCCCATCGAACTGATTGTTCGACGGGGATTTTTTCATAATTAAGACTAAGACTTTAAACCGCGGGGTGAACGGATTTGGAAATGATCAATGATGAATTTTATATGGCACTGGCACTTGATATGGCGGAACGAGCACAGGGGCAGACAGGAATTAATCCGGTCGTTGGATGTGTAGTTGTGAAAGAGGGGCGTATAGTAGGCCTGGGAAGCCATCTGAAACGTGGAACCGGTCATGCGGAAGTGCATGCACTGAACATGGCAGGAAGCGACGCAGAAGGCAGTACGGTATATGTTACACTCGAGCCCTGTAGTCATTATGGCAAGACGCCACCTTGCAGTGAACGCCTGATTCATGAAAAGGTGAAACGTGTCGTGGTATGTTGTGAAGATCCAAATCCGCAAGTATCCGGCAAGGGCATAAGCATGCTCCGTCAACAAGGCATTGAAGTTGAAGTTGGTGTATTGCGTGAGCGTGGCAGACGTATGAATGAAAAATTCATTAAATTTATTACAACGGGTCTACCTTTCGTGACACTGAAGACGGCTACAACTTTGGATGGAAAGATTGCTACTCGCAGCGGAGACAGCAAGTGGATCTCCAACGAGCCTGCTCGTGAGATTGTGCATGCGCTTCGTCATCGTCACCAGGGAATTATGGTTGGCGTCGACACGGTAATCGCCGATAATCCGGAGCTTACAACCCGTTTGCAAGTGGAAGGCATTAGTCCGGTACGCATTGTGGTGGATTCCAAGCTACGTCTTCCAGTAGGTGCCAAAATGGTTAAGGATGGTCTTGCTCCAACATGGGTACTGACCACAGATGAAGCCAGTCCTGAAGCTGCTGAACGTTTGGAAGCCTACGGCGTCGAAATTATACGCTGTGGTCCTGGACCACGTGTGGATCTGTTAAGCGGACTTAGCAAGCTGGGTGAGCGTGAGATTGGTTCGATTTTGCTTGAAGGTGGAGGCACCCTTAATGGAGCCATGCTGGAGGCACGGTTGGTTGATCGACTGCTCATGTTTATCGCTCCGAAGATTGTGGGCGGTTATGATACACCTGGAAGCTTCCGCTTCGAGGGTGTGGAGCGTATGAATCAGGCGATTCAATTGAATCAGCTGGAAATCGAACAAGTTGGAGATAATATCAGCATTGGCGGTATTCCGGTGTGGCCTGAATAGATAAATGGATCATAGCAGTAAGTTAGGGTCCTCAGAAATCAACAAGGGAGGCGGCAGCATGTTTACCGGTTTGGTGGAAGAAGTCGGTCAGATTCGGCGTATTGGTCGGAAAGGCGAAGCGATGGTCCTGAATATCGGAGCTTCCGCCATCATGGACGATCTGAAGATTGGTGATAGTGTAGCAGTAAACGGCGTGTGCTTAACTGCCACAACGCTCGAAGGTGGAGGTTTTACCGCCGATGTAATGCCTGAAACGTATCGCCATACCAATCTCAGTCAGTTGCAGTCTGGCAGTAAAGTTAATCTGGAGCGAGCCATGCAATCAGGCGGCCGTTTTGGCGGACATATCGTTCAAGGCCATGTCGATGGTACTGGAGTGATCGGCAGTATAACTCGTGATCAGAACGCAATTGTGTTTGAGATCAAGCCGGAGGATCACCAGTTGTTCAAATATCTGATCCCCAAAGGGTCAGTTACACTGGATGGCATTAGCTTGACCGTTGTCCATACGTCGCAGACCGCATTCACGGTTTCCATTATCCCACATACGATTGGTGAGACTGTACTAAATGTGAAAAAGACAGGGGATACCATCAATATCGAATGCGACATTTTAGGGAAATATGTGGATCATCTGCTGCAGTATGGGAGAGGACATCAGGAGACGGGTGCTGGCAAGCCGCGCAGTATCAGTGAGGATTTTCTCGCCAATCACGGATTTGCATAAATAGAGAACAGAAATAAACTGGAGGTGGACCAATGTCAGAACAATCCATTCTGGACACAATAGAAGAAGCCATATACGATCTCATGCGTGGTAAACCCGTCATTGTTGTGGATGATGAAGATCGGGAGAATGAAGGCGATTTTATTGCTTTGGCCGAAAAGGCGACACCTGAAGTCATTAATTTCATGATTACTGAAGGTAGAGGTCTAGTCTGTGTTCCGATTACACAACAACGTGCCGACGAACTTAACCTGAAACCCATGGTTCAACAAAATACGGATTTCCATGGAACAGCTTTCACCGTCTCTGTGGATCACAAAGATACCACAACAGGTATCTCGGCACATGAACGTTCCATTACTGTAAAAGGTCTGATCGATCCTGAAGCGAAAGCCGGGGATTTCCGTAAGCCTGGTCACATGTTCCCGTTGATTGCAAAAGACGGCGGTGTGCTTCGTCGTGCAGGACATACGGAAGCAGCTGTAGACCTCGCCATCATGTGTGGTTCGTATCCCGCAGGCGTGATCTGTGAAGTGATTAAGGAAGATGGCACGATGGCCAGACTTCCGGATCTGCAGGAGATTGCTCGCAAGCATGACCTGAAGCTGATCAGCATTCAGGACATGATTCGTTACCGTAACGAAAAAGAACAGCTGGTTCAACGTGAAGTGGCTGTACGCATGCCAACAGACTTTGGTGAGTTCCAAGCGGTGGCCTATACGAACGCTGTGGACAACAAGGAGCATGTGGCTCTGGTCAAAGGTGAGATTGATGGTTCCAAACCCGTACTAGTACGTGTACACTCTGAATGTTTGACAGGCGATGTATTCCATTCTCATCGTTGTGACTGTGGTCCGCAGTTTGATGCGGCACTCAAACAGATCCATGAAGAAGGCAATGGCGTGCTGCTCTATATGAGACAGGAAGGTCGGGGCATTGGGCTGATCAACAAACTCAAAGCCTACAAGCTGCAAGAGGAAGGTCTGGACACCGTGGATGCAAACCTGAAGCTGGGTTTTGCTGCCGACTTGCGTGATTACGGAATTGGCGCCCAAATTCTGAAAGACCTTGGCGTTCGTCAGATCAGATTGCTGACAAACAACCCTCGTAAAATCAAAGGCCTTGAAGGATATGGACTTGAAGTCGTAGAACGTGTCGCGATCCAGATGGAGGAGAACGAGGATAATACGGTGTATCTTCATACCAAGCAAGCCAAGCTTGGGCATATGCTTAAGTTTGATGATATCGAGCAGAACGAAGAGTAAATGCGTTGTAGGTGAAAAACTTTTACCATGTAATTTATGGAAGTGATTACTTAGGAATATCTGTTGCTTACATTATATTATACCGTTAGGGAGATGACTTGAATGCCACAATTTTTTGAAGGACATTTAGTATCAGAAGGATCAAGATATGGAGTTGTTGTTGGACGTTTTAACGAATTCATCACGAGCAAATTGCTTAGCGCAGCACTTGATGCATTCAAACGTCACGGCGTGCAGGATGATGAAGTGGATGTAGCCTGGGTTCCAGGTGCATTCGAAATCCCTTTGATTGCGCAGAAAATGGCGGAGAGCGGCAAGTATGATGCGGTGATTACCCTGGGAACCGTTATTCGTGGATCAACTACGCATTATGATTATGTGTGCAACGAGATGGCTAAAGGGGTAGCAGCAATTAACCTGAAAACAGGCGTGCCTACAATCTTCGGTCTGGTTACCACTGAAAATATTGAACAAGCGATTGAACGTGCCGGAACCAAGGCGGGTAACAAAGGTTGGGATGCAGCTACGGCGGCAATTGAGATGGCAAACTTGACGAAACAGCTAAAATAGTGCTTATTTAATAGTAGTGCCCTGCTTTGCGCAGACGAAAACGGGAATCCGGATTCGGACGGCTTAGCAGGGTTTTGTATTTTTCTGGCGGGAGGATTCGTCTAGTGACGGTAGTTACATACAAACTGGAGACTTTTGAAGGGCCTTTGGATCTGCTGCTTCATCTGATTGATAAGGCTGAAATTCATATCCAGGATATTCCCATCAGCGATATTACCGATCAATACATGGCGTATCTGCATTCGATGCAGGAACTGGAACTGGATATTACGAGTGAATTTCTGGTCATGGCAGCAACGCTGCTGTCGATCAAGAGCAAACTTTTATTGCCCAAACCACCGGTAATTGAGGATTTCGAGGATTATGATTATATGGAAGAAGAAGATTATGATCCACGTGCAGAGCTGATTGCGCGTCTGATAGAATATCGCAAGTACAAGGGAATTGCGCGTCATCTTCATGAACGGGAGTGGGAACGAAGCCTTATTTTTTCCAAAGAGCCCGAGGATCTGCGCCCCTATATGCCTGTAGAAGCCCCTTCTAACCCTGTTGAGGGATTACACACCTCTGACCTGATTGCTGCATTTCAGAAGGCGCTACGCAAGGCTGAGAAGCGTACAACTGTAACCCGGATCAAACGGGATGAAATATCGGTTAAGGACCGGATACGGGATGTCATCGGCGCTTTGGAAAGTATGGGGCCGGGAGGCAGACTTTTATTCTCGAAGTTGATGGATGAGCATATCTATCGCCATGAGATTGTCGTGACTTTCTTGGCGGTGCTGGAACTGATGAAGATGAAGCAGATTGTCTGTTATCAGGAGCGGATGTTTGAGGATATCGTTATGGAGTGGAGAGGGGAAACAAAGAATCATGGATTTTCCGAAATTGAAATCGATTATTGAAGGCCTGCTGTTTTTGTCCGGAGAAGAAGGTCTGAGTATCAAACAAATTGCCGAGATCGTCGATCAGCGAGTGGAGCTTGTAACGGACGCGATCGAGGAGATGATTCTTGAATTTTCACAGCAGGGACGAGGTGTACAGATTCTTAAAATCGCCGGCGTAGTCCAGCTGGGAACCTTGCCTGAGCACGCTGTGTATTTTGAGAAACTGGCGTACTCTCCAGCACGAACGTCCTTATCGCAGGCGGCTCTGGAGACGCTAGCTATCGTGGCGTACCGGCAGCCGATTACCCGTGTTGAGATTGAGGAAATTCGCGGTGTGAAATCGGAGCGGGCTATTCATACACTTGTAAATAAGGATCTGATTATTGAAGTGGGACGAGCCGAGGCGATCGGGCGACCAATTCTGTATGGAACGACTAAGTCATTCCTGGATTATTTCGGACTGGCTTCACTTAAAGATCTTCCGGAACCAGGCTTGTTCGAAGATTCGGAAAACCTGGAGGAAGAGACACAACTGTTATTCAACAAACTGGATCTGCAACAACTGGAACCGGAAAGTGCTGATCCGGCGGATGATCTAAGTCATATCGACAGCGAAGACGATAACACGGATTCTTCACTCTAATTTGCAGGCTCATACTAACCGACACCCATCAGTGGAGTCGGTTTTTTTTGTGCGTTGTTTTTAGATAAACGGTGAACAGGACCGGTTCCAAACAAATATGAAATGGGATTTTTAGGTCAGACGTGAATTTTTTCCTATCCAGAGTGCCATACTAGACGAGAAAAGAATTGAGGGCTTGGAGGTAAGGCCTGTGTGGATTTGGCTTGGAGGAATCGGTTTATTGTTCGCATTGCTGATTGCCGCAGTCCTCATCTCAAATGTTCATGTACATTTTACATTCAGTAAACATAAAAGTGATGATTACGCCAATATTAATGTTCGTCTTCTCTATGGAATTGTACGGATTAACTATGAAATCCCGAGTATTGTTTTTCGTAATATGAAGGAAGGTTTCCTGGTCAAGACCGAACAATCCATGAATCATTCCAGAGGGGAAGCACATGGAAGTGAACGGGTTAACAAACGTAAGGTCAAGAAATGGACCAAAGATGTAAAGGTTATGCTAAGGGCGACCGATGCGCTCAAACTGTGGCTCAAGCAAACACTCACACGTGTACATATGACTCAATTGTCTTGGTCCACCCACATCGGGGTTGGTGATGCAGCATATACAGCGGTGCTGACGGGCTGGGTGTGGAGTATAAAGTCCATTATCATTGGTTTTCTCACCTATCAGATCCGTTTCGATGATACACCCGTGCTTCAGGTTATGCCGGTATGGTCAGATGAGATGGAGTTCAAAACAGAGCTCGATTGTAGAGTGAAGATTCGAATTACAGCCCTTTTGGTCGCTGGAGTTACGCTACTCACCCGTGTACTCCAAGTCGAAGGCGGATGGCGGATGTGGTTCAAATTTCTTCAGGAACAGCGCCGTAGGCATAAGGAGAAGCAAAAGAATAAGCTTAGTGGGACCACACTATAGTTGTCCATTACAGCTACTTTGTTTTGAAAAATGAGTTGTGAGTTCGGTGAGTATACTTCAATTGCTTATTTACATAAGTCCCTTCATGTTTGGGGATGATATGGTTAGATCAAACCTAGCTTACATTGAAACTGGAGGGAATTTAAATGTCAGATCATCCAATTCAAGGCTTAATGGAAACCGCTATGGAAAATATCAAGGCCATGGTGGATGTCAATACAATTGTTGGTGATGCAGTCGAAACACCAGATGGTACCGTGATTTTGCCAATCAGTAAGGTGGGATTCGGATTTGCTGCCGGTGGTAGTGATTTTCACGTTAATGGAGAAAGTAGTGGCAAAAGTGGTGCTACGGGTACCTCTACTGAACATGCGAGTTCAGCTAAAGTGGCTTCTCCGTTTGGTGGCGGTAGTGGTGGTGGGGTATCCATACGTCCTATCGCGTTCCTGGTCGTAGGTAAACAGGGGGTACACATTGTACCACTCGATAACTCAACACATCTGTTTGAGAAACTCATTGACTCTACCCCTTATGTCCTGGACCGAATTCAAGGCATGTTCCAACGTAATACAACACCAACGAATACTACAGGTGTACCCGTTACACCAGATCCATCAACGTATAGCTGAATCATTTCGTCATGATCCCTCCCGCATCCCAGCGAGAGGGATTTTTGCTGTTTGTAGAGCAAAGGGGGAGTGTTTTTTCAGAGGTTTCTGTAATACATGAGACTTATGTCTGTGATCCGCCTAACCTAGACATGAAATAGGTTATTGAAGGGGGAACGTTAATGCACAGAGACACTGTTTTTATGGTTTTGTTTGGTTGGCTGCTATCGGCAGTCGTGTATTTGGTAGGGGGAATTGATCACCTGTTTATTGCAGTGACCATTTTTGTGGGGCTGGATTACATTACAGGGGTGCTGTCTGCATGGTATAGGAAGGAGTTATCCAGCAGGGTTGGATGGTGGGGGCTTGCTCGTAAGTCATTGACATTTGTTTTTGTCATTATTGCACATCAACTGGATATGGTTGCAGGCAATTCCAATGATTTCATGAGAGATGCAATGTTAATGTTCATTATCGGTACGGAAGGAATCAGTATATTGGAGAACCTGGGGAAACTGGGCCTGCCTGTACCGAAGTTTATCACTTCAGCTCTCTTTAAGCTTCGAGGTAATGAAGATCAAGTTGAAGACAAGGAGAAGATGTAATGATACAGATTACCAAGGATTACATACCTGTTAATAAATACAGTCGAGCCGGGCTGAAATTAAAAGCGAAACGTGGAATTGTGATGCATTATACGGCTTCTCCTGGGGCGCCCGCCAAGAACATTAGCAAGTACTTTGCAAGTCTGGCACAGCAAGATTCCAATAAAGCAGTGAAAGGCCGTTATGCAAGTGCACATTTCTCGGTAGATCGAACTTCGATATACAACAGTCTCCCAGATGATGAATTAGCTTATCACTGCGGGAGTGCAACATACACGAAGGAAGCTCTAGCCAAGCTTGGGACATATCCAAACAATAGTACAGTGGGCATTGAGATGTGCATTGAAAAAGATGGTAGTATCCATGAAGATACATTTAATAACGTTGTAGACCTCGCGGTATACCTAATCAGGGAACGGGGCTTCCCACCCGTCTTCTTCACACATAAAGAAGTGGTAGGATGGAAGGAATGCCCACTCCCATGGATTAAACAACCAAGTGAATATGAAAGATTTAAGCAAGCAGTACATACAAAATTAAACCCGCTGCAAGAAATAGCAGTCACGGAGGATGATGAAATGAATACCGTTCTGGATTACGCACAATGGGCCTGGAATGAACTTGATCAGTTTATTGGAGATGCCTACAACGACAAAGTAATTGACGATTGGGCATGGGTAGAGAAGGTACGTAAGAAGAAATTGACTTATGGAGAGTTATTGTTGCTGAAGGTTTTAATTGATGAGCGCAGACGTAAAAAAAGCCTGACCTAAAGTGTATCTTAAAAAAAGGCTATACCTGCCTGCTTGTTAACCAGGAGTTAAAGTGAGCTGGATCTTTCAAAAAATAAAAATGTTGTATAATCACGATATGATCAGGATACTCAAATTCATATTGGGTTTGAATCGAGGAATCATCGACGACTCCAATAACAGCGGGTTGATTCGTTTCGATCACATGTGTTGGTTTGGCTGGGCTCATACAACCATCCTTTCGTTTATTAAGTCAGGGTCAACAGGGGCGATGGAGATGTCCATGGTCCCTAGATGACCTATACGAGGCAGGATGGAGAAGGTTAAGCTGAATGGCAAAACTGGTTGAAAAATTAAATATAGAAAAGCAGAACCCCACGTCATTGACATGTGGGGTTCTGCTTATGAAATTACTCTTTTGAGAACGTGTCCAGGGCCTCATCTGTAAGATGGAGTTCTGCGAAAGCCCTGCATATCTTTTGGAAAGATCTAATCGTATTTGTCTCGTACAACATCTCAATAGGATCAAAGCCTAACATGACAAGCGAATCCACAAGTTCTGTCTGATCTACTTCAGTATGATGGAGCGCTTCAAGCATAGTTTCAATAACTGCTAAAAATAAAATGGCTTTATTCACTGTCTCGATCGGTGTCCCCTCCTTCGTAATACTACTAGAATAAGCGGAGGCGGACGGAAAATAACGAGAAAGTCCAATTTCTCAGTGATGGATCTATTCAATCTAAAAGTGTGGAGAGAATATTTGGTTGATGTAAATTAAAATCTGATGATAAGTTCTCCCTTTGTATGTAAGATTAAGCCTTTTCGTTTACTTCGTGGAGAATGGAATCAATTAATTCATCATCAATCAGGGTACTAGCTTTTTCGAGTGCCAATAGAATACCTTGCGGTTGTTCAAAGAAGACTGTAGACAGGATGGGGGCAACCTCATCTAGATTAATCTTCCCGGCTTTGACCATACTGATCAAGGCAACAACGATCTCGTGTCCCTCTACGTTACCTTCCATAAATCTTGTTCTTAAATGAGTTGCTACTATTTCTGTCTTTGACTGCGAGTACGCCATTACATTTCCCTCCAACGGTTCGAATATCTTAGCAGAGCTCCTCTTCATGCAAGTTTAAACCAGGTTAGATTAGGAGTTATCTTAACAATAATAAGGCAGATAGTTTAAATTATCAACAGCCACTAAGGCGATAAAATTCGATTAGAATCACAGTTTTATCCAGTAAAAAAGACCCGAAAAGGGTCATTTTTTGGGTCTGCCTTCCCAATAGTCGGGAAATCCGTTGTAATCCCATGCGTTCAGATTTTCGGTGTCGGCTTGAATGGCAACATCTGCTCCAGAACCAAAATCCACACCTACGGTGTGCAGTTCTTTCGCCTTAATAGCCAATACTTTGCCGGGTGCACCTGCGCATATTAGAGCGAGCTTCCACGGTGTGTGTTGGTATATATGTTCCATTTGTTTGGATGCCATGCTCACATGAGACCAGGAGGGGCAGTCTACCGTTCCGACGATACTTGTCCACCCGTATCTCCGCTCCAGCACTTCTCTAAATTGCTCGGCCTTGGCTCCGCAGATCAGAATAGGCATATTCTTGAATGTTTCATAGAATAACCTGAATCTGGCGATGTAATTATTCTCAAAAGCATAGAAGGTCTCCTTCGGTTCAACCTTGTAAAATGCAAGGCACATATCGAATAACGGCTTGAAATACCAGTGATCTGTCTGGATCAGGTGTCCGACGTAATCCGCTTTTCGCAGGCAGTGTACAATAATTTCTCTTGCACTCGCATTGGGTAAGGTTATACCGCAATAGGTAGGATCGTTCAACCAGCCGTAATGAGACTTGATGAAATCCATGGTCAGAACGGTATCGTGAGCCAGAATAGTGTTGGAAGCATCCCCAAATCGAACAGAAGCATGGGCTTCTCCATCAGAGGCCATTTGGAACCAGTTATGGATTAACTCGACAGTCCCGAGCATGCATTTCACCTTCTTCCCATGTGTGAATAATGGTTTCTTCGCTATACATATTCATCAACTCCTTCTGTACTAGAATAGGAAAATTGCTTCGTTCTCTCTCTTCTTTTGAGGAATTATCCCTTTTTTGTTCAACGTGCGAAGGTTATTGAGGAACAGTCTAGACTAGGTAAAAAGGGAGAGGGGATGGACTGTGAAAAACGTATTTATAGGTAGTCCTGTGCGAAACCGAGCTTGGATTATGGAACGGCACCTGCAATCACTTGAGCAACAAACAGTGCAGAAGCAATATATGTACATCTTGAATGATAGTGAAGATCAGACGGAGCACATCCTTGATGATTGTAAGATTCCTTATCTGACTCACAATCTGGGGAGAACATATGGTCATATGCGTGGACAATATTCCTATCACAATCTGGCGTTGTTAAGAAATATGCTTCTGGATGAGTTTCTGAAATCGGACTGTGATTATCTGTTCTCAATTGATACGGATATCATTATTCCTGAGCATAGCCTGCAACAATTAATAGATAATGACAAGGATGTATGCTCCATGCTTATACGAAATCATCCAAAGTTGAAGGCTCATAATGCCATGATTGGCGGAAAACATATACCTGAATTCAAAATGGGCTTGTTCCCAGTAGATCTGACAGGTGCCGTATATTTGATTAAGCGTGAAGTGATCGAAGCAGGCGTGCGATATGCCATGCATCCAACAGGTGAAGATGCACCATTCTGTGAGGAAGCACGAAAACTGGGGTTCGAACTGTTTGTAGATACTCGGTTGCGTCCCGTTCATGCCTATGCGGAAGGGGTAGAGTTGATTGCTTAATTGGCTGCTTCGTAGAAAACAACGAGAAAATCCGGTTTTTGAAAGTATAGAAATGACTATTATCTACCCGCCCGCACTCGACTGGAACCTCTTGTTTCAGCGACCTCAGCAATTGATGACCGCCTTCTCCAATATTCCAGGTATACGGGCCATTTTTATCAATGAAGAAACGTACATAAAGCAGAGTCGGCCGATTGAAAAGTTAAATGAAGATCTGTTTCTTGTGCAAAAAGGCGTGAACTACGATCATCTGGTCAAAGGAAAAAAGGTGCTCTGGTTCTCCAATCCAGGCCAGTATAATTATTCGGATGGACGGAAGTTTGATTTTACCGTATTTGATTATCTGGATAATTCGGCTGATGAGTTTGCTGTGTGGAAATCCTACATCTCGAAATGTTTTGACCGTGCAGATCTTATTGCCACGACTGCCAAGGTGATGTACGAGGCACATAAACATGACGGCAAACCAATCTTTATGTGCCCTAACGGGGCAGATTACCAACATTTTGAGAAAGCGCGGGCAATTCTGCCCAAACCGGCCGACTTCCCCGATGTTCATGATGGGCAAAAGATTGTGGGTTTCCACGGGGCAATGGCATCGTGGGTGGATTATTCGCTGATTATCGCTATTGCAGATAAGGGTTATCGTGTTGTTTTGATTGGAAACAATGCCCTCTATCAAAAAAATATTGTGCATCCCAATGTGACTTGTCTTCCGCACAAAGATTATAAAGTACTCCCCGCCTACATTGCTCAATTCGATGTCTGTATCGTGCCATTCAAGCTGACAGAGATGATCCGTGGCTGCGATCCAATCAAATATTACGAATACTTGTCTGCGGGCAAGCCTGTGTTGACGACGCGTATGGAGGAAATTGTTCATAAGTACAGTGATGTGACTTACTTTATGGATCGGCATAATTGTGGATTGATGTTGGAGAAAGCGATTCGTGAGAATAGTGCTTTCAAAATTGCGGCAAGAGTAAGGGTGGCTAAGTCTAATAGCTGGGATGGCAGGGCAATGGATGCCGTGAAGATGATTAATCAGGTCATGGGAGGCAGAGAAAATGAAAAAGATATTTAAGCGAATGTTTGGTAGCCAATCTACACCACCGCCAATTGAGCTTGAAGAAATAAAGATTGACACGACGGAGTTCAATGTTACAGCATACACCCCAAACACGGATACAACGATTGTCTATCTGCCTGCGATTGACTTTCATAGTGAACGATTCGGGCGTCGACCACAGCGGCTGTTAAAGGCACTCGCGGAAGTAGGCTACAATGTAATATATATCAATTCCGGTGATGAATTCTATCAGGTAGATGCCTTGGAGTATCCATATCCGGAGATTCCAAACTTTGTCGTAGCCCGTGTTGGCCAGAATGTCCGTACGCTGTTTCAAGGTGATCGCGTGATCTATTGGGTGAACGATAGCCGGCTGGCAAGTTCTGTCGAGACAGCATATCCTGATCTGGTCGTATTTGATTCGTTGACCGATCCGGATCAGTACGAGAAGCACAAACACAAGATGGAAGCTGTTGCAGATGTTGTGTTCATTACACCCGAGAGAATCTATGAGCATGGCAAATACTGCTCACATGTTCATCTGGTTACTGCCGATGAATTTGAGATCAAGGAACGTGCGGAACAGGTAGCGCAAATTATTGATTCTTTGCCAAACAGAACGGCCCCTCTAATGTAGGGGTCTTTTCTTTGATTGTATATAGGCCTTTTACTTTTGAAAAGATGACGGGGCTAATCCTGCTTCAATATATTTCGTTTACATTATCGTTAGGGATTGAAGATAGCGTTCTACACTATAAAAAGCAGAGACGGCGAACAGCCAGATGGGTTAAACGAAATGGATCTCCCGATCATCAAGTCAATTAACCTGATCCCGGCTTAAGCAAGTCTCCGTAGCTAAAATTACATACTATCCTAAGGAGTGGACTGTTCAATGGCTAAAAAAATGATTATCAAAGGTGTAGGTACGTTCATGGCTAAACGCCTTCCAAAAGATCCGATGGGCGAAATTGAGGTAGTTACCCTGGGTACCCTGCAAGATCTGAAAATTGACCTTAACGTGGAGCTTGAGGACATCTTTGGTGGTGACGGTCTGTTCGCCATTGATGTACTGGTGAAGTCCAAATCGATTGAAGTATCGGCAACAGATGCCAAATTCGATCTGGATGCGATTCAGCTGATGATGGGTTCAACGGTACAAGAGCAAGTGAAGTCTTATGTATGGGTGCTGAATGAGCAGTCTACAGTGGCTGCAGGCGTTTCCAATTCTGGATTTGCGGAAGCCAAACCGAAGCATGCGAGTGATATCTATGGAAGTAACGGTGACATTACGGTTCGTCTCAAAGATTCCAACACGTTGCTGAAACAACTCACTTCGAAAGGTACGGCCGTGGAACCAAATGCGTTCTTCTACGACGAAGCGAATGGTGTAATCATCCTGAATGCTGCCCACATCGGTAAAGAGATTGTGTTGAACTACAAACGAGATCAAATTGTAGACATGGTTGATCTGTTGGTTGACGAAGTACCGTTCCCGATCTCTGTCATTCATCACGGTACGTTCCAACAAAAAGATGGTTCGTATGCAGGTGTTGAAACCGAGCTGTACATGTGCCGTGCAAAAGGAACATTCAGCATCAATGCCCAGCGCGCTGCCGCTTCTGCATCTGCAATCTCCTTGCAGATTCTTGATCCTGAACGTGCTGACGGCAAAATCGGCAGTATCAAACGCTTCAGTGCACCAAGCAAGATCTAATAACTAAATAAGGTTGATTGCTCCTGGCAAGGTATCAAACGGCATCTGTGTCCTCCCCTTCACAGAGCCTTGCCTTGCCAGGTTTTTTATTATATGGGGGAGAATGTCCTGGGGAGGTCTTTAAATTCATGGAAACAGAACAAGAAAAAGCCGAGCGTGAGCTTGCGGAAAAGCTGAATGAGGAAGCGGCCAAACGAATCAAAGATGATCCGGAAAACAAACGGGTGACTCCGGAGGAAGTGGAGGCTGCTGAGCGTGCATTCTTTGAAGATGATGAGATTATTACGTTGCGGGATCGACGGAAATATCGTATTCCGCCGTGTAACCTTAAGGATGCCCGCCGTCTGATGAAGTTGCTGAAAACGGTGAATATCGATGCCATTATTCTTAATTTCATTCCGACTGAGAATGATGAACTGGACGAAAAGCGGCAGCAGGATTTATTTGATGTATTGGCAATGGCGTTCAAAAATTATCCTCATATCGTGACCAAAGATGAGCACGGTGAGTATATCATCAATCGAGAATATCTGGATGAGTATCTTGATCTGAACACAGCTCGCAAAGTCATTGATATGCTCATAGGGCTCAATGGTTTAAAAAAGTAGAACGCACCGAGGGGGAGTCTTTGGAGGGAACCGAAATCCGTGATACGGAAACACAGGAACCCGTTCACTGGGGAGAAATCTTCTTCACCCTCCATAAACACTGTGGGCTGAACAAGTGGGAGATTTGGGAGTACACACTCCCTCAGGTTGCGGAGCTGTGCAAGTCAGCCGAGAAATATATTCAATTTGAGATTGAACTTATGACAGCACCTTTCCGCATGTTCGGTGGCGGTGGAGGCGAGGAAGTCGAAGAGGATGGCACCGTCAGACGTAAAAGAACCTTCAATGATGAGGATTACACAGAGATATCAGAAGATGATATCGGTATGCTTGCACAAGCGCTCGGAGGATAAGAGAGAGACATCCCGTTTTGCCTAAATGCAGGTAGAACGGGATTTATGCATAAAGGCGGTGATTCTTTTGACTGAAACAGAAGGACAAGGAGAGAAACACTCCTTAACACAAGAAATATTAACGGATATGGATCAATTAACTGGACAAAACGCAGCGCTGAAAGGTAGATCCCCGTCAGGTGTTAGCACGTTGGTTAGACGTGTGGAGACAATCAGAAGTGATATGCAGTCGCAAATGATTGAAACGCTAACTACTGATTTGGAGCACTTTTATCGTGAAGCTTTCAGTGAGATGAAGAATGTGTCGGTAGCTGAATCACAGGAGTTGTTAGACTCCGTTATGAATACGATGAAATATATTTCATCAGGTGAAACCAAGGGGTATTCATCAACACTACTCAAGAAATCCCTTGACTCGTCGCAACAGCTGGATCAACAGATGACCCGGGCCAACCAGAATTTCGAACTTAGATCGTCTGGAACATCGGATGATAGTAGGCAATACACACAAACGGGAACAGTCAAAAACCTGCAACGAATTGCACTGCAACATGGTATGGATCAGGAAGATGTAGGTCTTGCCTATCGAATTGGTTCTCGTAACTATGATCATGCATCTGAAGCTGTTGCGTTTGCTGAAGAAGTAGCCAAGTTGCATTCAGCGGGCAGTACAGATGTCGAACAGACGGCAACAGATCTGGAAGCTGTTACTTCGGCAAGGGGAAGCAGTGGCTTTGATCTGTCCCAAGTCACAGACATGATGATCAGAGCTTCAACGGTGTTGGATGTCGGCATTCAGGACTTGATGGATGTGATGCGTCAGACCTTTCCGATGGCTGGTAACCCTGATGGAACGCTTGCACAAGAGGATGCATTAGCCAACTGGATTAGTAAGGCAGCTATGTCGGTTCAGGCAAATGGAGATATGGTTCCGCAGAAGGCTTTTGCATCGAATCGAGTCATGTTCGATCTTCTTGCTGAACAATTGAAGACTGCGGATGCAGACGCGTCGATACATGAGCGTACCGGTAGTAGAGACATTCTTCAATTCCGACAACGAGAGATCGAAATCGCATTTCAGATTGCAACGCATGAGGCGATGCAAGGGTTGAAAGAGGAATTTGCCGAGCTGGGCGATTATCTTATCGCAGTCATGCGGTTAATTGGAGATCGTACGGGTGGCATTGTTGATCACATGGAACTGCTTAACCGAATTATGGATGAAGTCGGTGTTCAGGTTGCGTGGGATAAGTTCGGTGAAGTGATGAATGAAGGCGATCATAAACAGTATGTTACTACAAAATCAGAGCCAGGGAAAGTCGGAAATACGGGAAGCGATGTTCCCGAGCGACTTGGAGTCACGGATGTGGAGCGTGCTGGTGTAGCGCAGGAAATGGGCAGACAGCAGAGTCGTCTACAGACTCTGGATCATCGAAGAACAGAAATTCAAAGTAGGGCCGTAGCCAAGCAAGATGATGTAATTCAGGCTCGGACTACCCGAGATCAACAACATGAAATGTACAATCAGGCTATACAAGATGGGAATACAATGGCGTCTTCCATTCATGCGGAAGAACGTGACGAAGCTGAGAAGCGAGTCAAAACGTATAGTCGAGAACTTCTTTTGTTGCGAGAAGAAATGCATTCTCTCGATATTCAGATCGCGAAGACGAAGCGAAGTCTTGAGTTTCTAGGCCAAGAACTAGATGACACGAGTAGAGCAATGATGCAACTTGAACACCGAGCTAGAGTGTTGATGATGGCGATGGATGACATGGACCTCGATGCGGTTGAACTACGAAATAAGTTATATTTTCTAAACGCTGAGTTTCAATACGGTTCAACCGATATTCAACGGTACGAATCGGAGATCCAAAAGCTACGTAAGCAGTCAGCTCTATTGAATGACGTTCTCTCCACATTGAGAAACGAAGTCAATGAGTTAAACGCCTCTTTTAGAAAGGGCATGATCGATGCTACAGCATACATATCCAAACTGAAGGAACTCGAACAGGTTCAACTCGCGAGTATGATGAGTGGTCCAGGAGGATTTCTAGTTGTTCCAGGAGCAGGAGGCGTGGAATCTCCTGTTAAGGATGACAAGAAAGAATCCAAAAACAAAACCTTTGTAGCTCGTCATGAAGACCTGATCAAAGATGTCATGAAAGACGCGATAATGGATGAATTCAATCCGGGGGGCGACTCGAAGAAAGGGAATAAAAATACACCCAAAAGGGGCCTTCTTTCCAGGTTTAAGGATATGAAAGACACAGGCAATCGCAAAGCATTTTTTGACAGCAATGCCCCAATGCGTAATAAAGATGGAAATATTCTTCGAGATAGACAAGGTAATTCGATTACTCAGCGTGACATCAATGCGGAGCAAGCTGCCCGTGGGATTAAAACACCCGGAAAATTTTCGAAATTAGTCAAATCCGGCGGGAGATTATTGAGGCCTTTAAAAGCTGTACCAGCACTTGGGTTAGCGATGACCGCTATGGATGTCGTCTCTGGTCTTGTCGATCCATTGAACAATATGGGTAAGTCAGAAGCGGAGAAGCAGAGTATTCGCGCTACCAATAAGGAAGAGTTGGCCAAAGATTTCAAGGATATGGAGCAGTCATCTTTTGTAGGGAAAGTGTGGAAAGGGTTAAACCTGGGGATGGATGCCGCTGTGTCCGGCACAATGAGTTCAATATTCGGAAACAATGCTACCAATAACAAGTTCGGGGATTACTGGAAGGGATTTAAGGCGGTTTGGAGTGAAGATGGCGGAGATGCAGTTGAGAAGAAACTGGGCAAGGAATACAACTACAAGCAGGAGAAAAAAGAAGCCCAGATTCAAATGGATAAAGAGTCTGGAAAACCCCCTGGGGAAAACAAACAACAACAACCGCAGATACAATACATTCAACCTCAAATGCAGTATATTCCTGCTGCGGGCGGAATAGGAACTATTGCTAACGGTTATAGACCTCAGCCGCAAAGCAACGGTATTGATGAAATGATTGCCAAGATTAATCGGCAGCTTAACAAATCAACAAGTGACAACGAAACCAATTACCAAGTCACACGATCCCGTCTATTGATTAGTGGTGTTCGCGAAGATTCTGGTCAGATGCGCGCGCTAATGGAGAAATATTTGCAAGAGAATATCAAGTTCTTCGATAAGGCCATTGCAAGTTTACAGAAGACGTATGACAAGATGGCTGAAGGTAAAGAGAAAGATGAACTAGGCCTGGAGATCAATGAGAAGAAACAGCAGAAGGCACAGTCAGAACTTGAACTAAGTGGTGTTAAAAACAGTCAAATTGATGAGCTTAGACGCAAGATGAATGATCAGTTTGAGTTGACGCAGTTGGATTATGATAAACGAATGTATGATCTCCTGGCAGCTAATGGGGGGAAGGAAGATGCACCAGAATTAATTGCATTGAACAAATCCCGTGCATCTGAAATGAACTCACAAATAAGTTCGATCAAGCAAGAGTGGAAGAATCTGCTGGATAGCGGTGTGTTTAAACCAGGGTCCAATGAATATATGGATATTTTTAAACAGATCCAGTCATTGGGTGTAGAACAGTCCAAAAATTTGTATGAAATTAGCAAAAAAATGGATAAACCGATATCTTCATTCAACATTCCAGCAGGTCTTAAGGTTATGGATTACTTTGATTACATGACTACGAACAATACACATAAAAGTGTGATGGTTGGTTCAGGTGATGTGACGGTTCATGTGAACATCGATAATATGACAGGCAGCACAAAAGATGTGGAGAGACTGACATCTACGTTGGACAAGACACTGCGGCAGAACAGCCCGGGCATGGTGAACTATATGGCCAGCAATGTTGGTGCGGGATTGGGAACTAATCATATTCCTAGATATAGTAGATAAGGAGGAACTCTGATATGACTCAGCAAAATCCGTTTGGCTTAGTTAATGACCGGTATAAAAGAAAGCTGTATGTAGATACAGGCATGAAGTTCGAGCCAGTAAACGGAAGAATAATTGATCCGTACTCTTCACCTTCGCCCAATCCGCAAGTGAGGGAAATTAAAATGATTAATGCTCCCTCGCATTTTCATCAGATGGGCGTATCTTCGTACAAGGCGATCATTAACATCCTGTTTAAAGATAAGCAATCCTATCACGACTACGTCATGTACGTAGGCTGGACCCACAAATTTTATGATGAGAAGGGTAACATCTATGTTGGTGTTGTAGAGTCCATCAAAGTTGACCCTATTTTCTACCATCAGGATACGATGGATAAGGATCAGAAGGGGTACAAGGTCGAATTGACCATGACCCTGATCAAAAAAGATGGATATGACCGTAAGAGTGCAATACAGTTTCAGGATTTACAGACGACAGAAGGCAAGGACCACTGGGCAAGAGATTCCATTGAACGCTTGGCTGATTTGGGACTGACAGTTGTAACCCAATTGGATGGCACACCCATTTTATATTTCAGACCGGAAAACTTCATAACGAGAGCAGAGTTTGTTACTTTCCTGATGCGTACCAAGCGTTTGCTTGAACGAACAATTCGAGAGTAGGGTGACCTACTCTCTTTTCTGTCTATTCTAAAGATAGGAGGTGTTTATCATACGAAAATGGGTTGATGTAAACGAAGGGGACTGGTTCTATAACGATGTTATGGAAGCCACGAATATGGTTTTGGAAGATGGTGAAGTCTTTGTGGCCGGAATCAACTATAACAAGTTTGAGGAAGGCAAGCCTTTTGTATATGAAGAAATCAAAGGGAAAGCGGGGCAAACCTCATTTAGTCTGCCTGTGCTGATTAAACCAACAGATGACAATCCACTGTATGTGTTTATTGATGGTGTTCAAACGATCTACCAAACGGCTGAAACCAATAGTAAGGGATTAACTGATGTGGAGTTGTATACGGGTGTAAAAGCAGGACAGGTGGTGTCCTTCTGTAGTTATGGTGAACCATTGCTGGACAGTGCTTGGAAAAGGCCACCCGTGTCCTGGACTGGAGATCTGCCCAGAGCTGTACTTAGCGCAGCGACGACCTATTTCTACGATCCATTCAGTCGTAATCATCAGGAATATTTGTATGCAGCAGGCCAACCGCTTCGCAGACTCAGTATTCCTTCCGAGGTATGGGCAGACACCATGGGAGATGCAGAGGCTGTAACCAAAATTGCAACAAAGGCAATTGGTTACCGAACGGATGTTTATTGTGTCAGCCCAGGGGGCTCGGTGTTTCTTCCTTTTAATCTGAACGGTGTTACCTGCAAGTTCAATTATTGGACGAAGAATAACAAGTTCATGAGTGAAAATATCAAAGCGACAACCCTCAAACCAGCATACAACAATTGTTTTTTTCCTAATGCCATTATACAGCGGGGAGAAGCCTTTCATCTGATTAACAAGTTGCGCAAGGTGTTCTATGCCAGATTTACGGACATGGAAGCACCAACGACGGAGATTAATCAGCCTATTACGGCATTTCAGGGTCAACGGGTGTTTAGGCTTAACGGCAATTATCCGGCAGGTAAAAAGAAACTTAAAATTACAGTGAAATTTAAAGACGAAAAAAAAGATAAAGACCAAGAAACACCGGCTTATTCGGAAATTGACAACCACACGGTTGTATTTAATCAACCTTTTTCAGAAGGCGATGAAGTGACGTTCTATTATCTCAAAGATGTGAGCGAAAGGTTCGCAGATGTCGGCAAAGCTTCAGCCATTTATTATCAAACCAAAGGTGAGCGGGTAGAACAGTCCAAGGATGCTTTCTGGAAAATAGCCGTCTCGGAAATGGAAGACGAAACATTTGCGAACAATGATCCACTAATCAATGGCATTCCTATCAAGAAAAAGGTGGATGGTGCAGCGGAAGTCACGGATATGGGAAGACCTGTAGGTGGTACCGACGAGGAAGAGATATGGTTCCTTGGAAATTCCGCTATGACACGGGCTGAAGCCGCAGCTTTCCTGGACCGATTCATGAAATGGACCATCGAGCGATTCAAGTAAGGGGGAGATTAAAATATGATTCCAATTTCGGATGAGGTTATGAACGTGCTGTCTCAGCGTCTGAAGCTGGGGGAAGGAGCACTTCCCAATATCCGGGTCGAAGTAGATCGGCTGGCCTTTATCCCGGGACGGACAGAAGAGTTCAGGCATATAGTAACCGAGCAGATACCCATCATCAGTACAGAATCCGTTTGGGTGGATGAGTCGAGTGATGGTATATATAACGGTTCGACTCAAGCGAATGCTCAGGAGATTTTTTTTCCGGTCAAGGGTAAAACGATTGATAGTATTACAGTTACAGATAATTTTGGCTCTCCTCGTGATAAAGGTACCAGAATTCATAAAGGTATTGATTTGTGGGATGACATTGGAACGCCGATATTGGCTGCATGGGCTGGAAAGGTTGTTCAAATATCCTATAGTAAAACAAAGGGTGCTGGTAATGCCGTAAATATAAGACATACAAACGGTGTAATCACCAAGTATTTTCATTTGAAAGAGATACTCTGTTCGGTGGATGATGAAGTAGCTCAAGGGGCTGTCATTGGAACACTAGGCAATACGGGTGGCGTATATACCGGTGGTCATAAGGTGTCTGCGGCTGAACGTGCGGTGGGCAAGGGACGACATCTACATTTTGAAATTTGGGAAGGAGTCAATCCAACAACGAGAACTGGAGAAGGTGGTAAGGCAGTTAATCCTCAATTGTATTTCAAGGGACAGCGCAAGTTGCACGGAAATGTGAAAACAACATTTACTGATGTAAAGCCGGTTCAGGTCGAAGGATATCCTGGAGAGATCAAACTGAATGAGAAGTTCGACAAACGAAACTGGTATGAGAAAGACGTTTATACAACCGGATTGAAATTTTTGGATTATGCCAAGATTGAATCGGGCTGGACTATGTTTGATTCAGGAGGCAAGTTGCTATACACCTTTGAAGGCAAAGCCGCCGTAGCTGAATTTGAGATTAACGTGACAAAACTGAGTATGCCTACACAAGGGCTGCTTAGCATTGGAATGGGGACTAATTTTAGTGATGCAGAAGGGGATTCTTTCGCCGTGGTGATTGATGGTAAAACGTATGCCTATGTCAATAAGTTTAACGGGGCCTATGATCTGACCAAACTGACGGAATTGAATAATATTGTGATCCCTGCAAAAGCCAAGAGTATCAAGATTAAGGTGACGTATGGGGGCAAACAAAACTCCACTGTCCCAACCGGGTCTGTTCCTGCTTCGAGTAAGAAGTATAAAAAATTCGCCATTGATTATATTCGCATACAAGAGTTGTTGCCTGCTCCGTTGAAGAATCAAAAGAGTGAAGAAGGGCTAGATCCGTCCAAAGGATATTATCAAACGAACAGCTACGGAGATTTTATCAATAATAGAAGGACAGAGACGGATGTTATTCAGGTCGGGTCTTTTGTCTATATGGACACGCAGGTTCTTCCCAATATCATTAGTGCCGAAATCGATGATCAGTTTGATTCTGAAGCCCGGGAGGCACGGCTGACCATCTCCAATCCGAGAGGATTCTTCTCCCCGGATTATAATCCTGCTCATTTTCCTGAGCTTGGGGGCGTGCCGTCTCCATGGTCTTATTTCGCAAACGGATTCCATATCGGAGTTCTGAGTGAAAATACACCGATACGCATATATATGGGATATGGTCAGCACATGATGCGGGTATTTACCGGACTGATTGACAAAGTGGATATCAATGGCGAAGGCTCCACGCTGGAAATCACGGCTCGAGATATGTACAAGCGTATTATCGAGAAAGTCATTTCCGAGAAAAAAGCCTATCCAGAAGTAGATGAGATTGATAATGTGCCTGATCCGGTGCCGCCAGCAGCAGTTGGCACGGATCGGACATCATCCATCATTCAGGCTGCACAGGCCCAAGCTGCAGCGTATGGTGTGCCTGATCATAAGTTTTTGCTTGCGATATGCAGGCATGAGACCGTTCTTGGAACACAAGGTAAGGGCACAGAAGAAAATGGAAGCTTTATTCTTGGATATGGCTGTCCTAGTAAAAGTGCTTGCAATCCTCTTTACAAGGGAATTCAGGAGCAAATGAAGCGCGGAGCAGAACGGATGTCCAAGGCGCTGGCTTCCAGAGGGAAAAAAGTGAGTTCCAAGGCGGATGTACTTTATTTCCATAATGGTGGAGACATTGCTCCCATGACCTGGAGTCAAGATCGGGAGAATTGGGTGGACAAGGTATGGACCTATTATCAGGAGATGCTCGCAGATCCGGCAAGCTGGACCATTACAGCAACCTCCACTCCGGCAGTTACACCAACACCCGCTCAGCCTGTAGAATTTGAAAAGCCGGCTTGGGTCAAATCAACCGTTGTACTAGATCTGGTTAAACATGCAGGTATGGTGGGTTGGCGGGCAACCAGTGAGGATCGCTCTTATCCTGACTACGTGATTGACGAGACCTATCTGATTGAGGTGAATCAGAAGACGGGCAGGGTCATTGTCCCCGTACCGGGTCAGGAAGGTGAGTTTGAAGTTAAGGACGCAAGTACAGTGCTGACACCGAACGGATGGCTTAATCCATTTATTGAGGAGTATGGCAAGACGTTTGAGCAATGGTCTGCCAAAGTTACTGAAGCCGTTCAGGAGGTGATCTCGGAGATTCCGTATCGAAGCTACTGTGACCGTTATGGTACATACCGATTGGAGCGTTTGAATTATGACAAACCGGTCGTAGCAGAATTTTCCGAGAATGACAATCTGATCTCCATTACCAAATCTACAGATTGGTCCAGAGGAAGAAGCCACATTGTTGTTATCGACTCGAATGATAGTCAGAGCAGTTTCGTAGACAAGGAGATTTTGCTCGAACTCAAAGGAGAAATCCGAACCATGGTGCTGGCCGTTCCTTGGGCGAAAACGGTTGAAGCCAAAAGGCAAGTAGCAGAGCGAGCTTTTTTTGATATGAAACGGATGTGCCGTACGCTTCAGGTGTCCATTCCTGCGAATCCTGCGCTTGATCTGCTCGACAACGTCATTGTGACGGATAAAACGACCACCACACGAGCTGAATATACGATTAAAAGTATTAAAACCAGTTATTCGGTTGACCGTGGCATGTTACAGGTCATTGATATGATGTGGGCAAGAAAGGGAGTGATGGTGTAATGGCCGGCATTGTGAATGAAAATATTGTATTTCCCGTGCTGGATCTAATCCACCGGGAGCTTCGCAAATATAGTAGTATCTCCAATTCAAATGTTTCTCCTCTTGAAGGTGAGCCTTCCGTTACATTATATCGGGAGCACATGCAGGACCCGGACAGGGTGACTGGAGCAGACCTCTTGTATGAATCGGCATGGAAGGTTTCGATCTGGATGAAGTTTGGCTCAGAGGATGAGGAAGACTTTCCTTCCGGAGTGGGCTATTCCCACCCGGATTATGATTATTACAAGTATTTCAGGTTAACGCAGGTGACGGCACGTACATATGATCCGAGTGGAGAGTCCATGTTCACTTACAATATTGGTCTAAATTATGATGACGAAGGACGCTTAACTGGAACGAGTGTAAGTCGTATATAACATGTAGGAGGTGGTTCCATGGCATTTAATGTATCTTACATCGCGGGTGGCGTCATCGACAAAGTGCGCGAGCTGCCGTACCCACACTTCAGTAAAAAGACGATCCCGTTTATTCGGGGACAGATGTTGGACATTCCGGCGGCCAAGACCACCAAGTCTGATACGTTCACCTTGGCGTATGACACAGAGTTTCTGAGCATTGCGTTTGCTGCGAGCCACTACTGTGTCGGCGATTACTGGGAGCTGATGATCGGGACGGAGCGAGTATGTCAAACCATCTATACAAAGGAACTTCCCGAGTCGGTTTCCATGGGTAACAGTTTCGGAATTGTCTACCCGATTCCGGCGGGGACGACCATTAAGTTTGACTTCTACAACGCGGTGGCTGAAGCCAAGTCGGTCTGGTACAACATCAAATTTTTAAGATAAGGAGGGTGACGATGGCACTGCAAAAACCGCAGACGAACTTTGCCGCTTATATTGACGGAGAGTCGGAAGCACAAAAATTGATCAACACGCTCGCCGATGAAATCGTAGGTACTGATATTCCCAAAGTAGAGGGCGGAATTGACGCTAATCGTTGGGAGAAAGTCTATGAATCTGATGGAGCTGAATGGGTGACTTACAGTAAAAGTTATCACAAAGGCATTGTTGGCATGTACACCCATTCGGACGGAAGTCCGTATGAAGTATACAAAATTCCGGATTGGACGGAAGCCAAAAGTCATACTGGAGATTCTGCATTGGATGCAGATGGCTGTCTATGGGAAGTAAGGCAAACTTACTTTGATGAAGTGGTTGAAGGTAAAACAGGACCAAATTCAACTAATGTTGGTACCACTTATGGTAATTATAGAACAGACCGTAAAATTCAGGTTGTACAGTTCAGTTATCAGGATACTCAAACCAATCAAACGAAATATGTTGATATTCCTGGTTGTTTGGTAACCGTTGTTGTAGATAATTCAGTTCCGGATGGGTACAGAGCATTTTTAGTACGTCAGGTGATTGGGAATCTGGATGGAACGACCAAATCATCGAAGGAGTGGAACCAGTTTGAAATTGTGACAGAGATGCCTACAGACTGGGCATACGCGATCAAATTATCACCAAAAGGGAAATTTCAGTATAACTTTTCCAGAAAGGTGAGTTCACAGTCCTCTTCACCTTACTGGAGCTGGGCAAACATAGTTGATAGTTTCTATGAACCTGTAAAGCAACTTTACAAATTTGATGAACTATTCTATACAGCTGATGTACTGAACAATGTAACTGCTCAGACCGTAGTGAAAGCAACGCCTACAGTTCCCACAGGGATTCAGGTTCGAGATTATTATGTCATGTTTGAGCAGCCAGCCCATGACTGGAATTACATTAACATCTACTATGGCGAAGGTTTCGAGGGGAAAGTTGCTCAAGGAAGCCAGAGCGAAACGTATGATGGGATCTGTGATCCTGCAACCATAACGATTGGGAAGGCACCTACAGTCATTGACCAATTGAAGGCACATTATATGTATTTGACATGGAATGATTCATCAGCCATTAAACCTTTCATCCCACCGACCACGAAGTGGAAGTTGGATTATGACGGCAAGACAGAGATCGTAAGCCCGGCAGCTCGATTTTTCCACGGACGACATTCTACCACGTCATGGTTGCCTAACAAAAAACGCAGACCGGATTACCTGGTAGCTTACACTTTATCGGTAAACAATGATCGAGTAGTTCTTGTTCTGGAAGGTGATCCTTCACCGAATATTCATAGCTATTACCGCAGTTTTGGATACATAGGCAAGATCGTTCCGTTCAATGATTACGACCATGGAGGCAACTTTGGTGTCACTGTAGGTATGGGTGATCTGCGAACAGATATGACAGGTTATACGAAAAATGATATTCTCACGGATCTTAATCCGGATATCTATGCCAAATACGGTGAGTACACTTCAAATGGTATGGACTCCATGTCCATGTTGAAGACACGCAGTAATGTCTTGTTCCAGCGGTATTACCCGGCATTTATTTCGCATCTTCCTAACTATCCTTCTGTGGGTAAACTTCCCCCAGGTCTTTCGAAATTGATCGTAGATGCGGATGGCTTCCAGAAATCCCTCTGGACAGGAAAGTATCACGCGAGCCCAATCTACCTTGTGCATCAGGCAGAAGGATACCGAGGTTATATGGACGGTGTAGTTGCGATATACGACCATAATTTGGTCAATCGTGATGAATTGATCGTAGACACAGAAATTCTGAAAGATCCTTCCAAACCTGCATTGGGTACGTGGACTGAGGTTTACAAGTTTTTCAGTATCAAGAGTCCGTTGAATCTATTCAAGCATTCCCCATCACCAGATGTAATTACGATTGCATTTTTGAAAGAGATAAAATAAGGAGGATTACATAATGGCAAATTTTAAATATGTAGAAACAATCACCACTTCACAGGACGTGTTGACAAAACTGAAAGAGGAAGTTACAGGGTTTAAGAGTTTCCCATTTGAATCCACTGCAGGCGAGTCTCAGGAACAAAATCTGTGGGAAGTATTTTACGAAGAAAAGGATAGTAGTGACCGTATTCAGGAACTTATTCTTCGCGGGATCATGACGATTGGAACACAAGCAACTCCGATTACTAAACATTTCTATGTAAGTTTCATTAATCATGCTCTGGTACCACGCGTCGTTGCACCTGTTCCAGCCTATGAGGAGCATAGTACGTTGACTGTTCAGTTGCTTGAAGGATTCGAAGGCAGCGAACCAACTACACTACCAGTTACCACTCGCCCTACATTCAAGCTGACAGGGCATCCGGTACTCTACCAATGGGCACTGGAAAACTACACACCAACGGATCGGAATAAAGAAAAACCTGTGTACATGTATGTGAATGTCATGAACAATCGTTTGGCGATGGTTCTCGTTGCTGACCCAGCAGTAAACTTCCTTGATTACAAAAAATCCTTCCTGTATGCAGGTGCATTGAAACCGTTCAAATACAACCTGAATGATGTAGACGGAAACGTAATGTTGACAGCCGGAGCAGTAATCGAAGAACCGGATATCTCTCAGATTGCCACAACAGGAACATACTACTACGGTCAATATACCTCTGCAGGTAACAACACACTTCAGATGTTGAAAACCAAATCGGGTATTGAATTCCAGCAGCACTATCCTTCCTTTATCACGCAAGCTCCACCGAAAGGTAAAGCTTATCAAGATCCAGAATTGGGGGATACGGGTTTGGAGTTGGAGCCTCAAGGTTTCCAGGCATCCAAATGGACATCCAAATATCACTTGTCTCCAATCTACGTGGTTCATCCTTACGAGGGCTACCGCGGTCAATTCGATAACTGCATCGCGGTTACAAAGCATAATATCCTTCACTTGGATGAGTTGATTATTGATGTGGAAGGCAAGTCTTGGGATCAAGAAGTGTATCGTTACTTCGATACCGATACAGCACAGAATTTCATGAATCTGTCTGCCAACCAGCGCATGGGTGTAGCTATTCTAAAGGAAGTCCGTTATACGGCGTAAGTTAAACTGAATCAAAGCTGAGTCGTATAGATTCAGTGAGAGGGAACTTTCTGAGACTCCACTCAGGGGTTCCCTTTTTTTAGTTGGAAGGGGGCAGTGACGTGAATCAAGTAGTCAATAAGTTTGATTTCACCGTTATAGATTACACGACAACTCAGTACGGTTACCTGTTTACAGTCGGAACTACAGGAAGCAGGCCTGAGGATTATCGATTTATATACATGCCTTACAGCCGGTATCCAAGTTTCCTGATGCTTGATTTTTACATGGCAAGATCGATCTCTCATGGATTTAATCATCAACTTGTGGAAGCGATTCGCAAGGATCTGGAAGGAGAAGAACGATTTATTGTCCTAAGTGATTCTGAACAGGATAAAGAAGGGCTTTTACACAGTTCCATGGAAGGATTGAGCTCAGCTACCAAGCAAGGCGATGTCATGGAATTTTCGTTTGAAATGGAGCGATCTGCTTTAATTGAAGCTTTGGAGATGGATCATCACGATGAAGGCCACAGGCCCGGAGGATCAAAGGATTCATTCATTCATGAAGATATGTCAGAGGGCTGGCGCGTAGATAACGATAAAGAGCTGAAGATTGTCCGTAATTTGGGTCTAACTCGTAACTTTGTGAAGAACTTGGATAAGCTGGAGCCTGGAAAAATCAGTTTCAGGGTTAGTGAATTTGGGATGATTGCGGATTATGCAGATAGTGCAGAGCAAGATAGCAGTTCTGAACTGGTGATTAAGCAATTGATACACTCTGTTCGAAACGATAAACCGGATATGGATGTGGCAGAGGTTTTCGAGAGAGTGGAGAAGATCATTGGACGATCCACACAGAACGAATTTTTGTTAGAAGCCATTCAAGATCACTTCAGAAGTACAGAACTCGAGAGAAGCCTTCAGTCCCGGAAAGTAAGCAAACAAGATGTGGAAATTCTATATCAGGACCTGCTAGGTTTACGTGATGATCATAAAGAAACATTTGCTGAACAAGCTGCCATGATTGGGAAAAGGGTAGATGATCATCAGCAATTGTCCGTTCTCTCGGATATGTCGACTGCTTATATTCGTCGATTTCAGGAAATAAAGTATATGCACCTTGATCGCACGTTGCCGTTAGCTCATAGAGTGTATAACAGTTCACAATTGACACTCATGCAGACCCTTGGAACAGCTATCCGAGCAACTACGTTTGGTGGAACGACTACAGGCAAAATTGTTCAAGCAATCAGAGACATCGAAGAGAATATGTTTCTTTCACAACTGAATCAGGCTACGCGGGTTATTGAGAATGAATTGACAACTCATGAGAATGTACTTGCCAAACTGAAGGATCGTCAGTACCCCACAGTTCTGCATACCGATATGAGAGGTACGCGAGAAGTCAACAAGCAACTTTACTTTCATGATGATCTCACTCAAAGCAGCCGTGACCAACATCGAAATGCGTTAGTCTTTCGTCCGAGTGATACCCTTTGGCATCCGTTCCAAGCTCACAGAATGATAGACAAACATCCGGCAACTACAGCATCCGGTATCATTTTGGCATCCAGAGAAATAGGGACTATTACGGATGTGGAAAGGCAATTTCCTTGGGCTGTTCGGGATCAAACGGAAGATATGAACGTCTTAGGTGATCTAACTACGGGGCAAAGAGTTTATTTGGAGAAAATGTATATTGAGCATGATCGTCCTAAGGCACGACGAATTTATGTGGTTCATAGTGAGGTGGACCGTCATGCAGAACAGGCTTATCGTGAAAGTAAGGAGTACGGTTTTGTTTTCAGAGATTTGCAGGAGAGCAGAAGGATCAGTAAGGTTCCTGGGTATTTAGAGAGGGAAAGTAGGCTAGGCAAACGAGTGACTGCAGAGGCTCTTGAAATACTCAACAAGCAATCACTCGGTGAAAGGGAAAGCGAGTTTGATAGCTATATTGAGGACAAGTTCCATACTGCAAAAACAGAAAAAAGGAAGTTGTTCATCCCGAACAGCGAGGAAGGTGCAGAAAGAGAAGCCTCCTTTGAAAGCTATACGGCTGGTTCAACAACGGCAGAAAGAGCGTTGGCTCATGACTTGTGGTTACCTGAGTCTGAGGACCATTTGGCTGACAAAGAATTATTACGTTCTACCATGCTCGAAAAGCTAAATTCGTTTGGAAAGAACGACGAACAGAAGCATGTACATCTGACAGAGAAACCACTTATGTTACATAGAGAGCGTAAAAAGCTAAATCTGGAAACGATCCTGCAATCTATCCGAGATCTTAGTCGACCCACTATGATTCGAGACGAGCTTCTGGACAAATTGGTTGGTGGAGGATGGTTAGGGAATAAAGCCTACCCTGGGTATCTGGACGAGGAATTTATCGTAGGGGAGATCTTGGAGAACAGCCCGGCAGTCATTCTGGAAATGATGATGGAAGCTGTGAATAATGCAGACGCTTCGGTTTATTTTGATGAACCGTTTTTGGCCGGGGTTAGAGAGCGGGTAGATGCGTTAATCGATTGTGGGATCTTAACAGCTGATAAAGAAGGAAGCAGATCAGGCATCATTTCCTTTAATTTCGAAGGTACGAAGGAATCTCAGCTTGGTGATATAGGGACGGAACTCTCAGAAGCATCCAAAGATTTGAGCATAACAGTACTTGAAGATGAATCTCGATTGGCCGAACTCGACAGACGTAACTCCACACTAAAGACAGACGTTTTCGAGGGAGTGAAAGTAAAGGAAGATCAGCATGGCGAAATTACAGAAGTCATTTACGGCGCAGATTATAATGCAAGACCGGCTATTATTGAGTTTGAAGACTCATTAGGTTACCTGAATCCCGGAGGGGGATTATTCCCGGATGACCCAGCGTATGAAGGAAGTCAAGTTGAACGCAGAGGACAAACCTTTGATGAGTACGGGATAGGCGCAAAATACAAACGGGACGGAATGGCTCTCGACCATCATATTGTGAGTTCCAACATGAACCGTGAGAGTGTGATTCATACCGAATTTAATATGGGCGGGGTTTCCCGGTATCGATATGGAATAGTTGATGATGAATACACCATGGGTGGCACGAACTTGCGCCAGATGCTTTTGAACAGCGAATATGCTATTGGAACGTCAAAGACTCGTGAGGGATACTCGTATGATCAACAACTTATGGCG
Organism: Paenibacillus sp. FSL K6-1318; assembly: GCF_037976905.1. Lineage (NCBI taxonomy): Bacteria > Bacillati > Bacillota > Bacilli > Caryophanales > Paenibacillaceae > Paenibacillus > Paenibacillus sp. FSL K6-1318. Next base: position 4,288,416 of record NZ_CP150270.1, on the reverse strand, counting down.
ACTAATCCAATAAGAGAAGGTTTAATCAGTGGTGAGTACTCCATAGGCACAGCCAAGATCAGACAGTTGTATTTGAATGAGAGTTATTCTATTGGCATGATTGAACCACGTCAGGCAGCTATTGATATCGATTACTCACTGGCGACTTTGGAATGGAGATCTGCGCTGTTCAGCGAGGATTATTCCATAAGCAGCTCGAAATATCGAGATGGAGTAGCTGAGATTGGATATACGCTTGGTTCATCGTGGGCAAGAGATAGTGCAATGAATATTGAGTTTAATGCAGGTACGCGGCAAGCATGGGAATCCACGTTGGTAAATATTACTTCTGAAGCGATTAGGGTAGATCGATATGGATCGGTGCAAGATGAGATATCTCTAGCCACTACTGTAATGAAATCTGCGAATCTTGACGATATGCTGACGGCTCATTCAATCATGCGCAAAGGACAATTGAACGTTGAAATCATTTCGGATAACATGAACAGACTATCTCTCATGCTTGAAGATAACCATTCTACAAGAATCGTGAAAGAGGCATCAGTACATGAGATTGAGAGTGAAGTTGTCAAATTACGCTTGAGTGAATTGCATGGTGAGGGTTGGTATGGTGGTAAAGGTATCAGAGATACTGACTTGGTCGAACTGATCTATGATTCGATAAAGAGTAAAAAGGATTCAGCATCGGATCATGATGTGATCCTTGCCTACAAGCTTACTCATGACGCTTACCTTCATGAGACAACGGATAGCACGATTGAAAAGATTGCTAATCTTGAAGAACAACTAATAGCGGATAAACCGCAAAATGGTTACCTTGACCTCACGTTACCACTAGGCGGTACAAATCTGAAATATGCAGATGTTCCAGTGGAATCCGTGGGTGGGACGGGGCTCAGTTATGGAGATATACCTGTAGAGATTGTTGGCGGAACGAATCTGAAGTACGGTGATGTTCCAGTTGAGATTGTTGGTGGAACAAACTTGAAGTATGGAACAACAGAGATTGTACTCTCAGCGGACAAACCCCAGTACGGCAATATGGAAGAGAATCTGCTCGCCGACAAACCGCAATATGGATATTTGGAAGAGAACATGTACGGTCTGAAAAATGCCAAAGATTCCACTATTGATGAGCAAATTCATGCGTTTAAAAACGGTAATGAAGCTGATTTGATCCAAACGCTTGAGTTAAATAAAGAGGATAGATCAGCATTCCTGCATGACAACCTTTTTGGGGTAAAAGCTGAAAGATGGGCGCATACCCATGAGACGATCAATGATGTAGTGAAACTGCGAAATGGATCGTTGGATCAGGACATGTTCTACGGAAACAAGGAATTTAATGAATCCATTTTGGACATGGAACTGGTTGGCTTCCAATATAAACAGATAGACCTGATCCAAAGCGAATATGCTTACCTTAAAGCGAGAGACCTTCATATTGAAGATAACTTGTTCATGAGCTCTAGAAGTTCTTATGACGCGTATAACCACCAATTGGATTCTGGAATGAACTTGTTAAGAAGCACGACTCTGGATTGGGAGCAATTCGCAGCGGGGAAAATGGATCGATATGGTCATTCACATGAAATGGAAAGTGGCCTTGGGGGCGAGCGAGCCGGTGAGCATTTTGATGGGATATATGGTACCACACTCCAGAGGTTTGCTTTCTCCAGTGAGAAGTTAAGTTACGGAAATAGTCTTCCATACACAAGTTACATTGTTAATGACGGCGAGAGCTTTGGCAGTAAGTTAATAGACCCGGGTTATCTCAGTGAAGATGATTTTAAAGGGATAATTGAGGAACGTGAATCCAGTATAGAAAGAGAGTTGCCAACTGGTATAGCGAACGCCAGATTGTCTGAAATCGAAGATCCTGATTCTCTCATGGCTTCATTTGAAGAACGCTGTTCTCAAGTCATCACAGGTTTTATTTTCGCTGAAAGACCTGAGAAAAGAGCAGAGTATCTGGAACAGTTGCACGCGTTCCTTCCCGAGAGAACAGCTCATCTTATGGAAATGTATCACGAAGCCAAGATGGAACCGCGTGAGAGCTTCACACTGAATGATCATCCGGTGGCTGAACGTGAATCCGCTGATGCTTATATTCCGATGATGGATACCATGGCACAGGGTCTCATATTCGATTACTCGGAAGATCTGCTCGATCGAGGGATGGATCCTGAAGATTGGGAAGGGGGTTTGGGTGTGCCGGAGGACTATGATCCGAATGATCCATTTAATGTGTACTATCCGTATTCCAAGGATATGGATGCGCTGGAATTATCCCAATCAGACGATTGGACTAAATTCGGTCAAGGCGATTGGGATCGGGATCCATTGCTTGGAAAGTTTTATTCCAAGGAAGATACGAAGGACGTCAGTGGATGGTACCGTAATAATTTCCTGGCTGAGACGTATAAGTTCTCAATTGATTTCAAGGTGGATGCAAGTACGGATGGGAATGGTGCAGGGATTATTTTCAAATACTTCGATGAAAATAATTATTGGATGTTTATGGTTCATGGAGGAGACAGCGATAACAGTCTGGATATGAGAACGCCGATGCAGCTATATAAAATCGTTGCTGGTAATCCAACTGCAGTCGGTTCTCCGATGCAACCCTTTAAGTGGGAGAAGGATAAATGGTATACATTGTCCGTTTCTGTCATGAAAAATAAACTCCAGATCTACACAGATTCGAAATTGCAATATGATCTGGCGGGCACCGATTAACTCGGTGCTCTTTTTGTCGTATAGAGAGATTGGGAGGTGATTGGTATGGGTCATACATTTGGTTTGTTCTCCAAATCACAGAAAGGTGTATTGTTCGCCAATATGAGAGCGAAGATTGCGGACGAAAGTTACGGCAACCCCAATAACCCTGCGTATTTACCGCAGAGTCCCAATGCACCGAGGAGTGAAACGGACCGGCATGGCGAAGAAAATAATCCTATTCTGGGTGATCCAGGTTACGGTCAGATCGGACGATGGCAGACGGTTCAATTGGATGCACTGGAAAATAGTATTGATCAAATCATTGAGCAATATCTGAAAGATAAGTCGTGGTATACGAGTGTACGCTGCCGTGAAGCACTGTGGAATATGTATCGCAGGATTGAATGGTGGGTAGAACAGCAGCAGCCTCCAGATAAAACACAATATCAGCGGGTACTGCAGATGATTAAAGATTGTATTCACAAGATTCTTGAAAATGCTCAGAAGCCTGGCGGTAGTCATCATGGTGTGTCATTGCCCGTCTGTCCGGCACCATACTACCATCATTTTAGTGGGAATTACTTTAATCATTTTGATGCAACCGTATATGAGATCCCGCTCTTTTCTATGAAAAAGGACGTCCCGTTCTCGAATAAATTCCCTGATTTCTTCAGATATGTATCATCGACGGAGGATCAGGAATGGGTAGCTGTTCACTCTGTAGGCCTAAATGAACAATCTGGTTCAGAGATGATCTTAAAACTGGATTTAGGACTTCTGGAGATTGGCAACTCATCCAAAATAACATTTAACTGGCGTGTGAAGCGTTATGGACAGATTAGGTTCAAGTACCTGGCTAGCGCCAAGCGTGGTAATGGCATGCTGTTCTATATTAATGGGCAGCAAGTTGGGGGCGAATGGAGCGAGAACAGTGGATGGCAGGAAGCTGCATTTACGTTGCAGCCAGGACAGATGTACAAGTTCGACTGGTTAATTCGCAAAATGAGACCTGAAGTATGGCAGAACAATGGCATTTATATCAAGGATGTTGAAGTCGTTGAGATTGTGGATACACGCAAGCCGCCTGCGCCTCTGGATTATGATTTGGATGGGGAGCATGTACATGAGTACGGTAATTGGGTAGTAAGATCCCCACAAAGTGTGGCACAAGCGCATTTTCAAGGTCAATTTATTGCAGATGATTTACGAAAGAAAACTATGATAATGGATTTGGACAACGAATGTAACGGAAGTATCTCATTTGCCTACAAAATGGGTGTAGATGAAGAGCCCTATCCTGATCATGATTATGAGTTGTTTTTCGACGATAAAATGCTTCAACGTACCCAGCGCGGGGATGGAGATCATGGCAGCTATGCTCGATCAGTGCATGGTGTGGAGTGGATACTAAATGGAGAATATTCAGAAACGGAAACCGACCTAGCCAAGATTGAGTATGAAATTGTTGCAGGGCATGATACGACCATTGACCTGAAAGGGGTAGTTGAGGTCATTTGTCCACCTCAAGAAATTGATCACTGGGAGCCCAGTCTTTATGGACAAGGGATTGGGAATTATCAATGGACAATGTCGGGAAATCCCAGTTGGATTCGTCACAATGATACCTTGCGTCTGGATGAACCAAAGCATGGTGATATGATTGCCCAAACAGAGGTGATTTTAGATGATGATGGTTGGTTTTTATTCAATTACTCTCATCAATTGAGGACTACTGAAGCGTTCGAGGTAACAGTCAACGGTATGTTAGAACATTATACAACCATGCAAAGTCACGGAGATCAGATACGTATCCCTTTAGAGGCTGGTACTAATCTAATACAGTTTTATATTCGAGATAGATTGACCGAAGAACCACTCATATATGAGATGGATAAACCGTTCACCTATGGAAACAACACCGGCAATACATATCGTACCTTATCTCCGCTAGGCTCATATGTTGATGTGACAAGGAACTGGGATGTTACGGATGCTGGTGCAAGGACAGAACAACATGGAGATACGATTACGTATAAGGCGGAGTTGAACCCTGGTGCCAAGTTTAGTGTAAAAGAGCATATGCGTATATATCCGGCAATGGACGCCGCGTATAATCCTGTCACAGGAGCTTCAAGAGATGAGAACGTGTTTAAAGAGATATTTAATGACGAAGGCAACTATGATGAGGCATTGAGGTTCATAGGGAGTTGGGATTGGAAAGAAGTTGTAGTCGGAGATGGCGTGATGTGGGCCCAAGGTCATGATCAGGATTTCATATGCGAGTTTGAAGCACAGTTAGACAACTCAGGATATATCTGCTGGCAGTATGGAGGGGAATTTGACACCGGCGAGAAACTGGAACTTCAAATTGATGGTGTTTCAGTCTGGACCGGGAGTCAGTCCAATGGAGACGATGGAACAAATTGTATGTATCCATTACCATCGGGGAGTCACAGTTTCCGCTGGATTTACCGGGATGGTAAGGCGTATGCACCAGGTAATGGTAGTACGGGCGGAGCAGAAAATGGATCAGCAAATTCCGGAGGGAATGGTACCGTTAATGATCAATCAGGTATAGCAGTTAAAAGTCCTTTTGGAGAAGAGTGTTATCCAGCTTCGTTCAAGAATCATGACATTCAATACGGGCAAAAGCTTTATTCAGGTAAGTCTGATCGTAATGCTTTGTGGAAGGCTTATAATCAGGGACAGGTCTTCTCAGGATCTGGTGGAGCATATGCGATAGGTGTTACGAACAATAAAGCCATTAAACGAGATTTTGTTGTTTCCGACGTTGGGACGATTCAATTCTCGGAATATCTCACTGTATACCCGGTTCAAAAGTTAAAGGTATATGGATTAAGAACGCTTAAAGATTCTACTTTCAAAGCAGAAGCAGGAATAAAAGAGCCGGGTAAAAATTTAAATTATTACTCAATAGATGTCCGTAATACCAGACCAGGTAATAAAGATTCAGATTTTGGAAGTGAACACACCAGAAAAGTTTACGTTGAATTTTATTGTAATGGAAGCTTTGAAATCAGTTTCGATTATATGTGTTATCTATTTGATGGAGATGAGAAAGCCAGATTTCGTGTCCAGTATTACAAAGGTACACAAGTAGAGGCGAAAAAAGGTGTAGTCATCTTAGATAAGAAGAAAAATTTAGGGTACAATCAAGGAATAATTAACTACAAATCCATTACTGATAAGCAGTGGAAGGATGCAATACCTTTTAACAAAAAAGTGACTGTTAAGGAGCCGGGTACTTATACCTTGTGTATTGGACTTACGGATACCTTGAAAGACGAAGATGAAGATTCAAAAGGGATTCCTTATCATGCATCCATTAAGAACCTTCAAATTCGAACTGAAGATCCTAACGGTAAAAACGGAGATAAACTAGTTAATTACTCTATTTATGATAATAAAACGTATGTAGATGTTGAATTGACAAATACTAAGACTGGGGCAAAAAGCCTTCTTAGAAAATTGAAAGTAGAAGCAGGTAACCAAACAGGTGAAAGCATCCAAATTCCAACTAACCTAGAACCTGGAACTAAATATACCATTACATACACACTCCATAAAAATAAGGGCTCATCGAACGCCACGGGTCTTGATGCTGGTGGTTTCACGCTTAGTAATGGGAGCTTTACAGAGACCTGGGGCGCTTATTGCACTGATGCGAAGGGGGGGATATATCTAAAGGATAAATCTCCCCATCCAGGAGAAGATTCATGGAATCCACCTGGACCAGATACGACTGCGCCAGATGGTGGCAGTCATGCCTGGCTCGACGTTATTCGATTATACGAGAATAGAGATAGGGCTTGTCGAGGAACCAAAATTGTCATTGAAACTTACGAGGACGGTCAACTAATAATCCCACCACGAGAAGTTACAAATGAAGATGATCAGATCATCTCCATTGAAGTCGAGAATACCTCAGATCAGAAAAAGAATTACGAGGTTCGTGTTCGATTCGAGCAGGGATGCCCTGGAGACGGGGCAATGATCTGGGGAGGAAAACTGAATATTGATGATATTATTAAAGTTGAACCATCCTGGGCAGAAGTGACCCACTTTGAAGTTTGGAATAACAAACCGATCTGGATGGGTGGCTGCGATAACAGTAATATGCGCGTGAAAATTACACGTGAGGACGGAAAAGTGTTATGGGATGAAAAGTATTACGGGGATGGGTATCGTGGCTTCGAACTGAATGATCTGGCTCCCAAGCCATATAGCAAGTATAAAGTGGAGATTACAACAGATCAGAAGGGGCAGATCAGCGAATGGACAGGAAAACGATATCTGACAACCTTCCGGCTGCATGACTTCAAAGCCTACGAAAGATGGGTGTGGGTACCTGAGCCGTTTGATTGTCAATTGGATTTCTTCATTGACGATGAGCTGATCAAAACATTCACCCAAGAGGGTGGATACTATACTTTTTCACACCCGGTGCCCAAAGGCAAACATGAATTCAAATGGGTGTTCACCTCCCTTCAGGAAGTGGGTACGCGTAGCTACGAATACGCTAATCTGGACTGGATGGAACTGACCAACTGGATATGTGATGACATCTATGTCATTCCTTACTGCGAAGGCGGTGGGGGGGACAAGTGTGTTGAAGCGCTTATTAAATGCTTGCTGGAAGTTTGGAAAGCAAGGCCTAAGATGTGTGTAATTGGTAAACGCATCTGGTTATTCACGTAAAGAAAGGAGGTTCTATATGGGTGTTGCGAGATTGAAAGAATCAGGCAGGATTTATGAGGATGCGTTCGTAAGCTCCAACCTGGATTCCAAATGGGAAGTACTCCCTAACGATGCTACTCGCTATCAAGCGGGTAGTGGCAGCCTGGTGCTCAAACATGGTCAAGATCCGCTGTATATGTTCTATAAACCTCTGACAGATATGAAGCAATTCGTCATGGATGTGAAGAACAGTTACAATCCCGATACAGAGGGATGTTACGGTGGGGTTATCGTGTTTGTAGACGAACATAATTACATGGAGATTGAAGAGTTTCTGGATGTGTCTTTGCCAACGCCTTTGTTAAAGACCTACCCTTGGATTCGTTTGATTCGAGATTACAACTATTATACGGCGTATTGGTCAGATGATGGTTTGATTTGGAACATCATTGGTTCTGTAGAACTGGTGGGAGCCCCTAAAATTGGTCTGTATCTGAAGGGTGAAGGGGATCATCCCATGCATGTTGAGTATATTCGAATCAACAAAGGAACATCTATTGCTGTAGACAATCTAACCAAAGGAACTGTGGTTGATCTAATCGATCTGAATGGTGTTGTGCTTGAGTCCAGGGTGTGCCGATCTGAGGAAACGGTTGTACATTTTAACATGGATCCATATCCCTATCCGTTTGAGGGCAATTTCGGGATTAGGCTTCCAGATGGAAATCGGTTTCAGGCCATGGATTCTATAAAGTTATACAAGGGAGACCTAATGTATTTTGAGGTTACACCAGATTTATATTACAAAGAGTCGAATCCTGAAACAGGAGAAGATTTCGATGTGCTTCTTTATCCCAACACGGATCGGTTTCTAGGCTATTTAACGGCAGGTGGTTCTGCTACACAAGAAGTTCGAATGTTTGCCAAGAACCCCATGATATCAGGAGACTTTAAAAATGTAACTTTTGCGCTCACAAGCGGAATGGATAAAGTGCAGATTGCGCCCGATGTTGAAGGCGTTCCTGGGTCTTTCAGCTACTCAATCACCGCGTTTACCATTTTGCCAGGAGCGTCCTATCGATTCTGGCTGCGAATGCAAAGGGAAGAGTCTCAAGACAGGTATGCTTCCCAGGTCAAATTTTCGCTACAGATGTATTCGACATACATATGACTTAATCGTATTGGAGTAATTACGTATAGATCATGTAAGGCATGAATGGAGGTGGTCAAATGTCAGTAAGAATTAACCAGTCTCATCGATCATCCGCCAAGAGTCATAAGGAATTGAGTGATATTGGGGTTCGTACGCATGATGAGATTGATTCCTATCTTGCAGAGTTGGAAGAAGCCAGAGGGACTGCACTTAGTCTAGGCGACCGAATCACACTCGTAGAAGAGTCTGCACACGATAGCCGAGATTCAGTAAAAGGTCATGAGCAGAGACTAGGCGATGTCGAGACTAAGGTTACTTCAAACAGCTCACGATTGGATGATGTTCAGCAGGATATTCTGACGGCAAGAGCAGATGTCAACACTCTTTCCAAAAGTCAGGATGACCACGAGAAGAGATTGAGCCTGGCTGAGATGGAAATGAAAGAAGCACGTGGAGCAGAGGCATCCATAGATCATCGATTTGACACGTTGGAGAAAGCGATTGAAGTTGTAGCGAAGCAACCCATTCAGGATCTCAGTGTTACCAACCCCACGTACCTAGATACAAATAACAGTGTTCAAGTTACGATTAATGCAGGACGAGCCAGTATCAACAAGGTTATTGTGGATCAATTTACCCAGACATTCAGTATTACAGACATTGTGGCAAATACGACATATTATATTTTTCTTCATGAAAATGGGGAGTACTCTTATAGCTCAGATCAAAAAGAGCCCAAGGATGCCATGATTGTTGGTGGACTCGATGTCGGAGTTTCTCCAACAACTTCACTCACGGCTTTGGATTTCAGGTATTTCTTAACAAAGGGTTCTGTTGAAAATGACATGTCAGCATTGGGAATTCGTGTAGATGATCTGGAAAAAACGGTTGGTGAGCAAACCATAACTATTGCTACACATCATACGGCAATCAAAGCGATGGAAGCCCAATTAGAAGAAACTGCTAAAGAAGTTATGGTTTCAAGAGAAGATAAAAATGGAGTAGTCTATGATGCTCTTAAGGACAGACTCGACAATATGCAGAGTCGTCTTGAACTCGCTGAGAGTCGAGGCACCATGGAGCATCAATCCGTATTCCATTTCACTTCTGCTCCTAACAGCAGGTTGTCGACGACTAGAGATTTTCAAGTGCCCCGATATGTGATTGGTTCAAATTCGGCAGAGGTATTTCTGGATGGAATACGCATGGATGCAGTAGACGATTACATTGAATATAACGATACGCTGATACGATTTACTTTTGATGTACCCAAGGAAGCCCGAGTAACGGTCATTGGTCGTGGGTCTATTATTAACACCACTTCGGTAACTGAATATACCTATTATCCAGATGGAAAAGTACATACCGAGAAGATTGATGGAGGGATTAACCGCACCATTGAGCACTTCTATAGCCCGGATGGAAATCTGGAACGACAAGAGGTTACCGAGAGTAACGGGCAGATTAAGTCCATTGAGTATCAGCGTGACATTACGGGGAAAGTGCTGCGTGAAATTAACAATGGTGCAGAGTATTATGTGCTTCAAGGTGGTGCTACCTTCGATGACACGGATATCCGGAGGAGGCTTGTCTTTCTAGAAGGAAGTGCCCTTGAGCTTGATGTCGTGTATAACTACTTCTCTAATGGTGACATCGAGTCAGAAGAAGTGTTCTCCGTAGAATTGACACCGCAGCTATTGAAGAAAACATCGTTCACTTACAATGCAGATGGTACCGTTAAGACCGAGAACTTGATCTATGACGGCCAAGGAGTTCAGAAGGCATTTGAATACGATGCTAGCGGTAACATCAAACAAGTAAAAATTAGAAAGGTTGTGATTTGACGTGACGAGGACCGTGCAGGATGTGAAGTTTGCACTACATACCATTATGGATAAATTAGTTGGCAATCACTCGGAGCCATTCAGTACAGAAGAAATTGAGATTCTGATCTTTGCTTTTGAAAGCAATATCCTGTTTGATAATGTGGCTCATAAGTTTCTGCCTTCACTTAAAGGGCTGCCTGAAATTCATGAGGCTGATTCTAGTGGTGTGGATTCAGAAGATGAAGCCAGTGAACAAGAGCAGTCTTATCAAGAGAATCTTATAACAGAGAGAAGCAACATGGTGAAAACAGTCTTGTTTACTGTTATTAAGGAACATATTTTTCGTGATATGAGTTTAAGATTCGGGACTTAAGGAGGTATTAGAGTGGCTGAGAACATTCTACTAAGCGCGCTACGAAGATACGAGTTTTATTCTTACTCGTCCACATTCATTTCAGAACTCTATAAAACTGTAAGTCAAGAGTTATATGGAGATACCAACTGGGAATGGGAATACAATACAACGAATGAGTATGCGATTCCAAGAAGCTGGAATAACACCAGTAGATTTACAGGAAACCAAGGAACGATAACAGCAAAAAACAAAAATGATCCAAGTTTATTTTTTACAATAAGTATGAACATATCAAGATTTTATACTAATTATTATACTAATGACTACACACGGGGTTATTTACTTAGAACTGGATATAGAAACAATGGCTCAGTAGTTAAACCTGATCTTTATACTGAAGTAGGCGCTGTGTCAGAAATACCATTAAATACTTGCATCAATGAGGCCTATTCGAATACAAGCAATGCCCCAAATGTATACTGGAAATGGAGCTTATTCAGCTCACAGCATTATATTTTCATGTTAGGTGAGCCACAGAATGCTACTGACGTAGCATATCCAGTAAGATTGTATCTTGGAAAATTGAAACCTTTCGAAAATGAAGACCCTTTAGTAGCTAACGATTTTGTAGGCGTTTTCGGACATTATCCTCTAGGGCTGAATATGTTGGACGACGAATTAAAGTATAGCACAGGGCGAGGCTATGTGAGAACATCAAGAAACGGCACAGCAAATGCTCTATATCACTTTTCAACAAGCTCTCAAGTCTCTTCTCCAGGTTTGGGTGGGAGGTACTTTGTTTCGCCCTTCTATGTATGGCATGAATCAGAAGGTGTTCGTGGAGAGTTTTATGGTATTCGAACAGCCGTTTTAAGGGATGCAGGTATGTATCCCGATGGTTCTATTCTTGATCTTGGAGAGGAACGCTATTATGTTTTCCATGTTATGAATCAACAGCATCCCCCAACACATCAAGGTTTTTATACAAGCAATGGAGCTTACTACAAGGGTAAACCCTACTTCTTCGATTCAGCGTTACTACTCGGTGGTGGACAGCGGGTACTGCTATTCGAGATTGAGAAGGAGGTGTAGTGCATGACCATGATTCGCAGACACGAGTTTACCAGTACGCTAAGCTTGTTTACTTCAACGCTTGTTAACACCTTGAAGGATGCACTCGATCCTTACTGGGATACCATACATACGGCCGAAACAACCTATGCCAACTGGGGAAATGCGCTGCTTACCAATAAAAAAAATACATCCATGCGTTTTACCATGTGTGTATGGGCGCACGCCAGAGGAGTCAACATTCGCTGGGGACTGAAGAACCTGGGAAGCAATGTGGCATCACCAGATCTATTCGTAAATCCGCCTGTGGACACAGATAAATTCATGACGGAAACGCCATTTTTGTGTCATAACGTGCAGTACAATGTGAACTATAAGTGGTCTGTAATTACGAATGAGGATATTCTGTTTATCCATGGAGAAAGTCTGAACTACCCGGAACGAGCTTACCCAGTACGAATATTCCTAGGTAAATGCCAGCCATTAGAGCAAGAAGACCCGGCGATTGCCAACAAATTTTATGGCGTTTTCCCACACATGCCTTTATCCGCTTCGGATAACAACACATCAGATCAATACGATACACCGAGAGGTGTCGTGATGACTTCACGGAATGGAACGGAGTATGCACTGTACAATTTTGGAACAGAGTCGATTCCTTCTCCAGGCGTGGGTTCCAGATACTATGTTACGCCTTTCATGGTCTACCATCCATCTGAAGGAGCTAGGGGCGAATTCAAGGGTATGCGTTCCATTGTATTTAAAAACAGTGCGCAGCACCCGGACGGATCGATCCTCGATCTTGGCAATGATGGCAAGTACTACGTGTTTCATGTCAAAGATCAGGATTATCCGAATACGGACTATGGACGTTATTACTACAATTCGAACCAAGTTCCTGTGTATTCAAGGCCGAAGTTCTTCCATGGTGCGAGACTGCTTGGTGGCGGGCAAAGAGCGTTACTTTTCCAAATATAGGAGGTGTTTATGAGGGATGGCTAATTTCACAGGCAAAGTTAAGATGAATGAATTATTCGCGAATATTGTTCAAGGCTTTAAAACGATTGCGGGATCTCCCTGGTCTGTTTTTTACGAGACAGCGAGTGTGATCGTACTGAAATCGGTGGGCACAACGGGCTCAGATAAACTGTTCTTCAGACTTGAGGTTGGAAACACGAAGGGAACAACGGGAAACACATTGACCGTTAGTGTGGCTGAAGATGTGATGGCAACAGATGGTAGTATACCTTTGGGAAGAGCCGAAGTAAAAAAGGACTTCCTATGTCATACGAGTGCCGTTGATACGAATCTATTAATCGATTACCAAGTTTCAGTTCAACCCAACCGTATTATTATTTATTTGCAGGGGGATGTGAACTCGGTTACCGGTATATCCAATCTGGGTTACTTCGGAATTCTGAACAGGTATGCCACAGAGACGGATTCCTCAAGTTTGAGTGTAGGTCTCAGCTACAACGGGGATAACGGGATCAGGACGTTGCGTGATAAAGATAAACAGATGGTGAATAACATTTATGATGCCTACTCTGCCATGCTTCCTGTTAATCCAGGCTGGGGGTCTCTTTATCACCTTGCTCCGGTAATTATGTGTAATGGTGTGGAAGGCCCAAGAGGCGAGCTTATTGACATCTATGCGGTACCTTCTGCCGGAGTTTCTCATGGAGATGAGATCAAAGTCGGCACCAAAACATATAAGGTATACTCTCTGTCGATTGGTGGACAGAGCTTCTTATCAGGAGCTACGGTTGCTGTCCTGATGAATTAAGGTGGTGAATGGACATGGCTATACATCAAGGGAAAGTTGTAGGGACCGCCGAGAGCGGTTCTCTTTTTACCCAGAGTAAGGCGGCAGTTTTCCATAGCATTGGATACGATCTTGATGCTGTTCCGTTATCCATTGAGGGTAAGGAAATGGTCTATTCATTAGGAACGTTATCCACTACGACTGAATTAATTGACATCTACCGTTGGGGTACATGGAGGGTACTGGACAACCATAATGATCTTTTGATTGGATACGTTACAGATAAATATATTTATGGGCCACGAACCAGAGTGGGAATTCCTAATGAAAAAAATATGATACTGAAGCATCAATTTTTGACCCAATCCAGTGGGTCAGGTTTAATTCGAGACAGCATAAGAGGTCTAAAAACAAAACAAAATTTTGCGGGGCTTGATTGGTGCATTAAGGTCAAGATTCCTGTCCAGCAAGCGGGGTTAGTGGGGAAAACGTGGGGGGATTGGTCTTACAGCGGAAGTGGCAACACATCTGGCAATCATATTCGTCCACGACGGTATCCAGATACGCATATTCCTAGAAGGAGGGAAGACTCTTGAACAGGACATGGAAACTAATGGAGGAGATGAGAAAAGTGCTATTGCCAGTATCATTTGCCCAAAGGGTTGAGTATGTTGGCGGTGGGGCGAAGGCAATGATTGATATTCCCATGGAACATCCTCGATTCATGATCAAAACAATTAGGGTCATTCCGTCCAGAGAGACAAATGTGGAAGTTCATGTTTTGAACAGTGCCGGTCCACATCCGGAGGTTCTCTATTTCAACAATGCGCAATACTCGACAGGGAATTTTATGGAAGGGATTTACGATATGATCGATTTGCCATATGAGGACGTAGATGGGACTTCAACACTTCACTTGTCGTTAAAAAATCTGGGTACAGATGTGGCCAACTTCGATATTGAGGTCGTTGGTTTGACTACGAGGTAGGAGGAGGACCAACATATGGATATTGTTTCATTCAGCAAAGCTGCCAAAGTAGAACGTGAAGTTAAACAAGCCAGGGATTCTTATGCCTCACTTGATGGCAGACTGGACGCGGTGTCAGTAGGGAACGTGGTCTCGGTCAGACTCAAAACAGAACTGCCCACCGTGGGTGAAGCAGGAAGATTATATCTAGTACGCCAAGATTCAAGTAATCAAAATGAATCAACGACCTATACATACAGCAGCGGGGAATATGTAAAGGTAGGTGGTGATCGAGTGTCGAATCATCCGGAGAATGGTACCATTAATCTTAATGGTACCAAAACGGTGATCTATAGCCATCCGGATACACACAGTGCTGATATGTTAACAGATGGAAGTCATAACGTTATCATGACTCTGAACGAACGTGAAAAGTTGTCCAACATCGAGCTTAAGGCCAATCATTACACACATCCTGATACACATAGTGCCGATATGATCAGCGATGGAGAAACACATGTGAGCATGACTTGGGGGGAACGAAAACGCCTCAATGTCATTGATCCCTGGGAATCGATCAGCGACTTGGTAGATTATACGGATGTGGTTACATATTTTGCTTTTGACAATCAGGGAAGAGTTATTCGACAAGTCGTTACAGACAACTACACCGAGCAGCTAGTGAGAGCACCTGTACTTACCATGCCGGCTTCTCCAGAAGGTTATGCACAGGATGAATCCTTCCTGGTCATTTCGATTGGTGAGATATATCGATATGACGGTCTGGACTTCGTGCAGCTTCCTACTTTGGTTGATGTCATTTACCAGTATGATGAAGAGGGAAGACTTATGGGCAAGTCCATCACCAGGGTGGGAACAACACCTGTTCAAACCAACTTTAAATATACATATGACTCATTCGGCAATCGCATAGCGGTTAAGAAATATGAATAAGGAGGGGCTGTTCCATAAGTCATATTGGCTAGGGACAGCTCATTTTTCTTTTAACAACGAAATAGTCTGTGAATCCCGCATTAACATATGAAGATTAGCATTAACAATCTGATGATCAAGGCGTATAGAGAAAGTAGTATGAGAACGTAATTATTCCGGGAGGTGTTGTACGATGAATATTGAACTTACTGCTCATTTCTATTTCAAGGGAAGTGGGAAGAAGAAGACGGTAAACTGGATGGAAGATAACCCTAGATTACAACAGAAAGAGAAAGATTCGGATAAAATCGTACGCGAAATTCCGTTAACTGCCGATGAGGTTAAGCAAGAATATCGCCGACTTTTCACCAAACACAAGAACGAAGGGAAATCGATTACGCTGGAAGATACAGATGATGTGGTTCATATCATTGATCTTACCGATGTGCGAAATATTGAATTGACCTCTAAGGAGGGGAACGCAGATGCTGTACAGGCTGACCTTCGCACTGAATAATGAGGAGATCGTCACTACCGAGATGACCTCGGATAAGGAAGATCTGGTTGGAGCCACGGAAGAAGCGTTCGATTTGATCGAACGGGACTATGGTGCCCATGTCGTTTTGAACCTGGTTGCGTTTAGCTTGCTCAAAATAGAGATATCCAATGAAACGATAAATTAAATAGAGCGTTTACGCTAACTAATGTTAGTTTTTCAGCATCAACTTCTAATTTATTTGAATAATTATAAAATATAGTTAATAAAGTGATATACCCCAAGCCTAGTTCTGGGGTCTATTCCTTTTTCATGAAAAGTTGATAGTGACTTGATTTAATGCATCCATTGAAACTTGTCTTGTATAAGCAGTTTTGATTAAACTAGGTTGAATTCATATGTTCAGGGGCAGTAGAAGGGGTCAGGATGATTGGCAAGGAGGGATGGGACATTGAGATAAAAGACTTGGAAAGAGAGCTCGCAAAGCTGGCATCCAGAATAAGAAAAGATTTTACTGAACGCGGGCCGGTAGATACCAGAGTCTCCATCATGAATCATTTTATCATCTTAAAGTTTACAGCAAAATTCACCAAGCCTGAAGCATTCATGCTGGAACATATGCAATCGCACTCAAGTCAAATTTTCGCCGAATACAAGGTAAAGCTTGCACTAATGATGAGGGAAGATTTCAATCCCGTTTTCTCCTATATCAACATGGGTCTGAAGATTGAAGACATCGAAACAACGTTTTTTGGCCATGATTTTGCGGAACAGATTACTGTCTTCAAGATGAACAAGGATGTTGAAGTGCTGCTAAAAAATGATGAGATAAACATGCCTTAAGACCTAATAATTTCCGTTTGAATACTGGACAGGTTCTTAGGAACTAATTTTGTTGTTGACAATATCCTACATATTTCCTTATACTACCCTTATGGCGATTGAATAGATTAATAATCTTGACGAAGCCTATAACCTTGTTAAAGAACTTGAAGGCCATATCTTCGGTAATTGGGACGAAATAGATGTCAGACCAAGACCGACACATTCCACCATTTTGGTATTTTCCAGTGGTGCGCTCTGTGTTGGTCTTTTTGTTTGTATAAAATGCTTCTTTACCTTTCAACGTATACTTCGTATATAGTCAGTAAAAGGCATATAAGCGAACGAAATAAATAAATGTTGCGAACATTAGTTCGTATTTGTTATTCTGAATGTAATCGAATGGGAATGAGGAGGCGGATCAAAGGAGCGGTTTCCTGATCGTTTGTATGTAATTAGGCTTATTAGCTTCAATTGTGTGTAACAAGACTACATATGGTATATGAGATTTCGGGAGCAATATCGGGTATGTGAAGTAAGATCACGCTGGATAGCGACTAGATTGTGAAGAAAGTATACGAACTACAGATAATTAAATTGTTAATGGGGGAAATGTATAATGTCTGCTACAACTGCTATGGGTTTTGATGATTTATTTGAAATTGGGGATATAGACATGTTCCTGAACAAAGCTCAGGAGAAGTGTCGTCACAAGCTTAGAGGTAAAACATTTGCCGGGATGGAAAAAGAAGATGTGACCCAGGAAATAATGATCAAATTGGTTAACTCTCTGGACAAGTATGATGCAGAAAAAGCGAAAATGTCGACGTTTGTTGATCATCTTATCGAAAATAAAATCAAGGACATGTACCGCAAATGCATGTCTGAGAAAAATCTCAGTGTGGTTAACGCTGTACAGATCATGTGCACGGATCAGGGTGGTGGCGATGAGTCGGAAGGCTCAGATATCGCATTAGCGCTTGGTCATGCTGGTTTTGCTTATGAGAATTTTGAGTTTGTAACAGATATCATGGAGAATATGAAGTTGAATGAACGAGAGAAGCAAATCTTTAAACTTCGGACTTCGGGATATGAATTTGTAGAGATTGCAGGCATGTTAGGTGTATCCAAGGCACGTATATCCCAGTTATGGAAAGCGATTCGTGAGAAGTACGAAGCATTGTAGTCATAAATGGCAATTAATAGCCAAAGTTTGATGAAGATAGATTCAGTAACCTACATAGAACAGAGAGAGCGCCCTTAACTGGGTGCTTTTTTATGTCGTATAGAGAGATTAGTACAGAGTAAGAAAGGCGGAACAAGATGCTTAGTGTGGTGGTTTTGGGGTTTGCGATGGAACGTCTGGAGGAATTTTCGGATATCGCTTGGGCAAGTCATGATGCTTCGACAGCTTCTGATTTAAGCAACAGGGAGTATGCCATGATCATTGAGAAAGTAGTCCTACAAGCCGATGCAGTCTTGGTTAATCTGGATATGAATCATTTGACTTCTACTGATATTGTGATTATTCATCATGCCTATATTCATAAAAAACCAATCTTGGGTGTAGGTTTTACGCAGTTGGAGCCTGTGATTGAAGAATTTGTCTCCAAACGAGTGGCTGATCTGGACAGGGCTGTTCACCATATGCGGACGAACTATTTGGTCATAAGCAGCAGTGGAACAAATCCTTCATCTCCGCCTCCAATTTAACTGATGATCCGATAACACGTATAGAGAATGTAAGGGCATGAATGTTTGCCAGACTTTAATTCAATGGAGGAATAATCCGATGACACATATGATCAAAGCAAAAGAAGATAAATTAACGGAAGAAATCGTAGCAAGTATGATTGGAAAGTATATCCACGCGCCGACCAATATGCATGAGGTTCAGACACCAACCGGCGCAACCACCCAGGCGAACGTATGGTTTGCTGGTCGTGTAGCTGGTTACGAAAAAGCCGTTATTGGATTCAACTATGAAGAGGGTACCTTTCATGAAGAAGCACAAACATTTTATAACGTTCATTTAACGGATGGTATGGGTTACATTCTGACAAGTGCTTTCGAATTGGAGATTCATGAACTGACCGAAGAGGAGTTTAATCAACTCATTGTAGAGAAAAAGGAAGAGGAACAAGACTCTTCTGGTAAAGAGCAATGAAGGTGTTGAACTACGCTTCAGATTTAGCTGTAAAAACGTTTGTATCCGCTAGCGCTGCAGGTGTGGAAGAATTGATTAATGCCTGGATGTTATCCAAACCACATACATTCGTTACCGGACTGGAGTTCACCTCCAACGTTGATCCAATCAGCAGTACGTTGGAATATGCTGCAATCATCGTATTTCAGCCAAGTGAACAAGACCAATCCTAACTTAGGTATGAGATTATTTCTTCTATAATATAGAGGCTTTCATTAAGGAGGTGGGCGAATCTGTTGCTCACTTTAGAAAGAATAATAGGTATTGTTATTACTGTTGTAGTATTAGCGTCGCAATATGGGAATCTAGCAGCATCAGGACACTACAAACCGGTCGACGAAGAAGTCCATGACTCCAAGCGATTAAAGCAAGCAATTGAAGTAGATCAGATAAAGCAAGAAAAGCAAGAAAAGCAAGAAAAGCAAGAAAAGCAAGAAAAGCAAGAAAAGCCAGAGAAAAAAGAGAAAAAAGCTAAAGATGAATCCGTTGCCCCTGCGCTCATACAAATGACGGATATGCTTGAGCAGTACATAGAACTCCACCATGAGAAAACAGTGAGCCGGGCAAAGCTACTGAAGTATGTGAGGTGGGCAGTCCAATATACGAAGGATACGGATATCGATTCCGTATGGATTCTGGCTATGATGTGGCAGGAGAGCCGAATGTTAGAGGATAGTGTATCATCTCATGGAGCGATTGGGTTGCTTCAGATTCTTCCAAGTACAGCCAAAGCGTTCGGTGTGAGCAAAATTGATTTATACCAGCCCAAAACGAATATCAGAACAAGCATTACATACATGGAGTATCTTATGGATAAATACGATGGGAATCTTCGTACAGCAACCATTGCGTACAATCAGGGGGAAGGCAATGTGGCTAAGGGAAAGGCTCGCCCCTGGTACTACAATCAAGTGAAGGAACATCATAACAAGATGCTTCAAGTGATCAAAAAAGGTCAATAAACATCATTTAACAATAGAAATTGAATACTATAAGATCGTTTATCAATTTTACATAGGGAGATCCAAATGGGAAAATTTCCAGAACATATTAGCACGAATTTGCAAGCAGATAAGAAGTTTTACACTATGGATGAGGTAGAAAATATTGAACGTTGTAAGCTCGATGAGCATTTCCTCGGGGATTGTATTCTGGTCAATGAGAACCTGATTTGGCATTCCGTTCATAAGTATATTGGAAAACCCGAAATGATTATTAAGAATCATTGTGTGGAGAAGGATGATATTCTTCAACTGGGCCGTCTGGGATTCATCAAAGCGGTTAAGGCATTTGATACGGGGCGTGGCGTAAAATTCAGTTCGTTTGCTGTCACTGCCATTGTCAGAGAAATCAGATGTTTTCTGAGAGATAGTGCAAGCATTATTCGCCCAACTCGCACAGCTACGGAATTAATTAACCGAATCAATCGACTTGAGCACGATATGGGCTACCTCCCACCAGCACATGAAATCGCATTGTTGCTTGATGAGGAAGAAGAGAAGATCAATAAAGCACTGCAAGTGGGTAAAGGGGTGAAATACCTGGATGAGCCTGTAGGTGCTGATGATCAACAAACCCAGTCAGTTACGTTGCTGGATACCATCTATAGTGGGGAGAACATTGAAGAAGGTGTCTTGGACAAGCTATATGTTGATGCGGTTATTGATTCGGTCAAGCGCAAACTTAGTGAGAAAGAAGTAACTGTTTTGAAGCATCGAGTAGATGGATTTAACCAAACCCAGACCGCAGATATGGAAGACATCAGCCAGATGAGAGTCTCCCGAATTATGAGAAAAGTGGCTAAAATGCTGGATAAATCGGATCAGGCGTAATCGTTAACCTAGCTCTTCATCACTTACATAGTGTCTCATACATAACGTCCCTCCCGCATCCCAGCGAGAGGGATTTTTTGCTGTTTTTGCCCTATGGGACATACTCCAAGTTGTCCGGACATAAGATAGTACAAGATTCCAAGTGACCCGGAGGAATGAATTGATGCGAAAAATAACGAAAGTCATTGCATGCATGCTTATCCCTGTCTTCTTGCTGTCTTCATTAGGGGTTACTCAAGCCCAGGCAACGATTCAAGGTCCATCTACACATGCGCAAAGCGCTGCTCTCATTGATGTCACATCAGGCCGGATCTTATACAGCAAAGATGGGGATAAGGAACTGCGCATCGCCAGCCTGACCAAAATCATGACGGCGATCGTAGCGATCGAACACAGTAAGCTGGATGAGAAAGTTAAAGTGTCTCCCTCGGCTTTTGCCAAAGAAGGATCATCTATCTATCTCAAGTTAGGCGAAGAGATGACGCTTGAGAACATGTTGTACGGGCTAATGCTCCGTTCAGGCAATGACGCGGCCTCTGCGATCGCAGAACATGTGGGGGGTTCGGAAGAAGGGTTTGTACTATTAATGAACAAAAAAGCCGAGCAAATTGGTCTGACCCATTCCCACTTTATGAACCCTCACGGACTCGATGCAGAAGGTCATTACTCAACAGCCAATGATTTGGCGAGATTAACCGCCTACGCGTTGCACAATCCTGTGTTTAAACGCATTGTAGCTACGGAGGATAAATCGGCACCGAATCCCAATGAAAGCTGGGAATACTCCTGGCACAACAAAAATAAAATGCTGCGGATGTATGAAGGTGCGGATGGCGTGAAAACCGGCTATACGAAGAAAGCATTCAGATGTTTGGTCAGCTCCGCTACACGTAATGGACAGCAGCTCGCCGCGGTAACGCTGAACGATGGAAACGATTGGAACGATCATGCTCGGATGCTTGATTTCGGGTTTGAATACTTTCCGTTGGTAGAGGTGGCTAAACAAGAACAGCCTGTGCAAAATACCGATGTCGTTACAGGCCGGGGATTTTGGTACCCACTGGCGAAGAGTGAGCAAAACTCATTGACCAAGAAGTTGATTCTGCACCAGAATCGAGCACAGTCAGAAACGGAAGGCAAAGAACCCTCAACAGATCCTTCGTTCGGGTTGGCAGGTCGCATTGATATGCAGTTAGACGGCAAACTTGTGGGCTCGATTCCGGTATATCGCAAAGGTAGTTTTATTCCTCCTGAGCCGAAGACAGAAGAGGCTACAATGGGTGGAATCGGCAATGTCTCTTCCTGGGCAGCTGTATGGCGTGCCGTGTTAAGTCACCTGTTATCTCCTTAGCTAAATCACCTTTGAAGGGAGGATGTAACCCATGATCAATGTAATTTGGCTACTGATGATCTTAATCGGATTTGCTTTTGCAGCCATCAACGGCAACATCGAAGTGGTCACGCAAGCCGCTTTCGATGGAGCGGCAACGGGAGTCACGGTCTGTTTTGGACTGATCAGTGTGCTTGTGTTCTGGATGGGGATGATGAAAATGGCTGAAGATGCCGGTCTCCTAGCCCGGATCGCTAAGCTGCTGGGTCCGGTTGTTGGTTTTCTATTCCCCGATGTGCCCAAAAATCATCCGGCGATGGGTTATATTCTCTCCAATATGAGTGCCAATCTGCTGGGGCTAGGAAATGCGGCTACTCCGATGGGAATCAAAGCCATGCAACAACTGCAGGAGCTTAATCCGGACAAACAAACCGCTTCTCCTGCCATGTGCACCTTACTGGCTCTGAATACGGCGAGTATTACCATTATTCCGACAACGCTGATTGCGATTCGGTTAAACTATCATTCCGCAAATGCTACAGAGATTGTGGGAACAACACTAATGGCTACCATTATCGCTACACTTGCTGCTATAATCGCCGATCGCTGGTATCGGAACAGGGCACTACACAAACCGCCGCGTATACAGAAAAGTGGCAATCCCGGCATGAAAGGATGAGCACCCTTGTTAACCTTCATCAACTGGATCTCTGTCTGGGCCATCCCGGTTATTATCGCGTTTGTTCCATTATATGCGTTTACCAAAAAGGTCCCGGTATACGAATCCTTTGTTGATGGGGCCAAAGATGGATTCTCGACTGCAATCAGCATAATTCCGCATCTCGTGGGCATGATGGTCGCGATCAGCGTCTTTCGTGCCTCGGGTGCACTGGATTTTGTGATTAGCCTGTTAGCTCCTCTTGTATCCTGGATGGGTGTACCGGGGGAAGTCTTGCCACTTGGGATTCTGCGTCCGTTGACCGGGACAGGCTCCCTTGCGTTTACAACCGATCTGATCAAAACTCATGGCCCTGACTCCATGATTGGACGCATGGCATCTACAATTCAGGGAAGTACGGATACCACGTTATACGTGCTGACCGTCTATTTTGGAGCTGTAGGCATACGTAACGGTCGGTACGCGCTCAAAGTGGGGTTGTTTTCCGATGTCGTTGGTTTTATTGCTGCGCTCGCCATTTGTTTGCTCGTTTTTGGTTAAAAGATATCTCCTTTCCTTCCGATATATTAGATATGCTAGAATAATAGCGGAGGAGAGTGAGACATGCAGAAGAGTTGGAAACGAATGCTCCGTGTCGGAATGTCAGGCGTGCTTGCTATTGCAATGCTCGCAGGGTCAACGGGACTGGCGGCGGCTCAAGCCGTTCAGACGATACATTTTACAGGATACTTCGACAAACAGCTGCGTGCACAAATGGCAGTCACAGCGGATTCTTTTCCAGTCGTGAATGTACGTTTGGTCAAGCAGGATGAACCCGATATGGTATATTATGATGTTGGTACCTCGATACTGATCTCCAAGGATGAAGTGCTGACGAATTACCATGTCGTTCAGAGTTATGCTGAACTATCTGATGGTGATGAAGGCACACTGACTGTTGCAAGTCCGGGTTCCTTGGGTCAGCCTGTAAAGGCGAAGATCATTAAAACAGATCCGGTGACAGACATGGCATTGCTGAAGCTGGACAAGGAGATAGACGCCAAACCGGTCACGTTCACGAACGCAAGGGATAACCAGGTCGTCTACACCATTGGATTCCCCAAAAATCCTGCTGGTGATCTGGTCATTCTGGATGAAGATTTCCCTTCAACCTACAATACGATAGCGAAAAGCCGGGTGTTCAGTTCCCAGGCTTCGGATGTTCCGGGTAAGAAGGGAATCGGCAGTATTGTGAAATCCATGGCACAAGGTAATTCAGGTGGCCCTGTTCTGGATCAGAATAACCGGGTAATCGGCATGATGACGTTTGTGTATGGTGGACGAACCTATTATATTACTTCCAAAACATTGCAGTCTTTCATTAAAGATAGCACCACGCCTGCCAAAAAGCAGGTTGCGGTTGCCGGTAAAGTTTCCAATTAAATGATTTGAGAAAAGGTTTATCTTTATGCCATCTGTGTTCAACAGGTAGTGTAAGGGTAAGCCTTTTTTTGCATCAGTCTGGAGGAGGAAGGTAGCCTAAAATGGATATTTGTGACGCCAGTTTACAAAATCCTTGGATAATCCTTGTGATTTCCCTGCGTGATGGGTATCATTAGTGTGAGGTGACATGACAAACATGGAAAGATTACAAAAAATTATCGCACAAGCAGGCATTGCATCCCGCCGCAAGAGCGAGGAACTGATCCTGTCCGGCAAAGTAGAAGTTAACGGGGAGGTCGTAACCGAACTGGGTACGAAAGCGAACCCCGAAGAGGATATGATTACGGTTAATGGAAAACCGATCCGCAGTGAGAAAAAAGTGTACTTGATGTTGAACAAGCCAAAAGGCGTAATTACAAGTGCATCTGACCCGGAAGGGCGGAAAATTGTGTCCGACTACCTGAAAGGTGTCAAGGAACGTGTATACCCGGTGGGTCGTCTGGATTATGACACAGAGGGCTTATTGATCCTGACCAATGATGGTGAGTTTGCACATTTGTTGACGCATCCGAAGCATCACGTACCCAAAACGTATCATGCAACGGTCAAAGGTGTGCCGCATGGTTCAGCTCTGGAGAAATTAAAGACAGGCATTATGCTGGATGACGGCATGACTGCTCCTGCAGAGGTGGAGTACAAAGATGTGGATACAGCGGCCAATGAGTCGGTGATCTCCATTACGATCTATGAAGGGCGTAACCGTCAGGTTAGACGTATGTTCGAGGCGATCAACCATCCGGTAACCCGACTGAAACGGATTTCGTTTGGTGGGATTTTGCTACAAAACCTGAAACGGGGTTTGACACGCAATCTGACCAAAGAGGAAGTCAACAACCTGATTACCCTCGCACAATCAGAACCAGCCAAAAAAATGAAAAAAAGGTAATGTGAGGACACATAATTTTCATAAAACCGCCGCAGTTTTGTGACGAAATTCGCTATAATTGTTCATAGGATGTTCACAGTTGACTTAGATCAATAAGATGCGATTGTTTTAGTCACTTAAAAGGGGAGCAGCACATGGGGAAATCAAGAAGAACGGTGCAAATCGTCATTTTGTTATTGATCCTGGTGTTGGGCGGATATGCGATTACCACATCGGTATCCGGCTCGAATGGCAAGCCAAAGGAAGGGGACAAGTCTCCTTCTTTTGAACTGCTGGGCCTGGATGGTCAAGTTCATACGTCTGATGAGTACAAAGGGAAAGCGATGGTAATCAATTTCTGGGGCACGTGGTGTGAACCTTGTGTTAAAGAAATGCCTGCACTTCAGGCGCAAGCTGACAAATGGAAGGACCAAGGAGTACAATTTGTCGGGATTAATGTTGGGGAAGACCAGATGACGGTGGATAATTTTGTGAGGCAAGTTGGAGTTACGTTTCCAATCATGCTGGACCGGGAGAAAAACTCGGTTCGTGATTTCGGAATCTCTCCGATGCCAACGACATTCTTTGTATCCGACACGGGCAAAATCTCTACCATTCATATCGGGCAACTTGATTTGGACACACTTGACGCTCAAATTTCGCAACTGGCGAAGCAGCCCTGACAGGAGGTCTATTCGTGTTCCAAAATACCAAATGTGAGTGCGGACACCAGAATCCGGTAGGCACTGTACTATGTGAAGCATGTGGGAAACCGCTACTGGAGGCTGAAGCTAAATCGGATGAAGTGCTGGAAATGCGTTATGATGGCATGGCGCGCCGTTCACAGCGGAGCAATCCCAATATCATTGACCGCATATGGAACTTTTTTTCATCCGTCAAAATTGCCGTCTATATGATTGTCTTTACGCTTGTAGGCTCTATGCTTGGCACGATCTATCCGCAAGAAAGTACATTCTTGAATATTGATCCTTCCGTGTATTACAAAGAAACATACGGTCAGTTGGGTCACATTTATTATCTGTTGGGTCTATCCCATACATACGAATCCTGGTGGTTTATTCTACTGCTGGTGCTGATTGGTGCATCATTGGTGATATGCAGTCTGGATCGCGTCTTACCGCTCTATAAAGCACTGAATAAACAGAAAATACGCAAACATACGCAATTTTTGACAAGACAGCGTCTGGTGTACCAAGGTTCCATTGAAGAGGCACCGGAAGACTGGATTAAGAAAGCGGTTACGCCGCTGAAAAAGAAAGGGTACCGTGTGCACACGCAGGGTGATGCATTACTCGCCGAGAAACAGCGATTCAGTCGATGGGGCCCATATGTTATTCATATCGGACTCATAATATTTTTGCTGGCGGTGCTTGCACGAGGACTTCCTGGTCTGAACCTGGACGAGCATGTCGCTTTTCCTGAAGGTGAGATCAAAAAGATCCCGAATACGTCGATGTATCTGCAAAATGAACAGTTTAATGTTGAATTCTACAGTGAGGAAGAAGTACCAGAGCAATTCCGTAACCTGAATAAGACCGTTCCAAAACTGTTTGAAACGAAAGTTGTTTTGTATGAATGTACAGCGGATTGTTCGGATCTCTCGAAGAAACCTCAGTTAGCTGAGGTAGCAAGGCATGATGTACGGGTGAATCATCCATTGAATTATAACGGTCTGAAAGCTTATCAGTTTGATTATGATCTAACACCAACCATTCGGTCCGTAACGCCTGATCTGGTCAACACCAAGACGGGTGAAGTATACGGCGCAATTAAAATCGATATGGTAGATACTCAAAGAACTTTTGAAGCGGGCCCTTATCATCTCACGGTAAAAGAAAAGTTTATGGACTTTGGGTTAGATGAGAATGGTGAGCCAAAATCAAAATCGCCTTCACCTAATGCGCCTGCGTTTCTCTTTCTCATAAAGGGACCGGATCTACCCGAAGAGGGGATACAATATCTGTATTTTGCCAAGCAGATTGATAAACAACGGTTCCAACAGGATGCGATTAACCAACAGCTGATTGGAACAGAGATTCCTTTACAATTGGAAGTAGACAGCATGGACAAAGTTGATATTATTCAGTCCGTAAGTTATCTCAATATACGAGTGGATAAGGCCATGCCTTTTGTGTGGGTAGGAGCCGGCATTGTCATGTTGGGTCTGATCATGGGTTTTTATTGGCATCATCGCCGCATCTGGATTCGTTTTGATGATAAACAGCTCACCTTGGGTGGACATACGAATAAAAACTGGTTTGGCTTCAGGCGTGAAGTTGCGGCCGTCTTGAAACAGATGAATCTGGAAGTGGAAGAGAAGTCGTTGGATAACGGGGGGAACCAAGCATGAATTTATTGGATTTCAGCAGCGACGCATTTATCGTAGCTTTCTTTCTCTATTGTGCTGCATTCTTGTTATATGCTGTCGCGGTAATGGGCAAAAAATGGAGTAATCGTGATCCTTTGGACCATATGAATCGTTGGGGGAAAAGAGCTTTTATCGCTTCGACTGTCGCTTTGGCGGCACATATCGTATTTTTTGTAACCCGATGGGCTGGGGCAGGTCATATCCCGGTTAGTAACATGTACGAGTTCATGTCTTTTCTCTCCATGATGATCATGGTTGCATTTATTGTTGTTTATGCCATATACCGCAAGTCGTTACTTGGTTTGTTTGCCTTACCACTTACCATCATTATTATGGCGTATGCCGCTGTATTTCCTCAGGAGGTACAACCATTAATCCCGGCACTTCAGTCCATCTGGCTGAAAATTCACGTGACCTTGGCTGCGCTTGGTGAAGCGTTCTTCGCCGTAGGTTTTGCGGCAGGATTCATGTATTTGCTTCGTACCGTTGATTTCAGTGGGAAAGACAAGTCTTCAAGACGCCAACGGGGATGGGTTGAATTCACGCTGATTACCATTGTCGTAGTCATCGGATTTATCGGAACGGTATTTGCCTTTCGTGCCGCTGGTTACGAGACGGTTTTTGTACAGAAAACGGTCAGCATTGACACAGAGGTACAGGAAAATAGTACAATAGAGAAAGTGATTTATCGCATGCCTCCGATTTTTGCACCATATAATAGCGAAGTGGAGAGCATGACACCGTTTCTTGGCATGAAAAAACCTTTACTTGAGACGCCTTCCTGGATGAACGGGGTAAATGCCGGGCGCAAGCTGAATACGGTGGTTTGGTCACTTATTGTAGGTCTGATTCTGTATGGAATTGTACGACTTCTTGTGCGTAGACCACTTGGACAAGCGTTACAGCCGATGATGGATGGAATCGATGCCGATGATCTAGATGAGATTAGTTATCGCGCGATTGCCATTGGTTTTCCGATATTTACGCTGGGAGCATTAATCTTTGCCATGATCTGGGCTCAGATTGCTTGGAGTCGCTTTTGGGGCTGGGACCCCAAAGAGGTGTGGGCATTAATTACATGGCTATATTATAGTGTGTATCTGCATTTGCGTTTATCCAGAGGTTGGCAAGGTCAAAAGTCTGCATGGCTTGCAGTTCTTGGCTTCCTGGTCGTTATGTTTACGCTGGTTGGGGTGAATCTGATTATTGCCGGATTACATTCTTACGCTGGAGCAGACTAGGACAACTCGTATTGCAAAGGTTGGTTTAGAAGCGGGAAACACAAATGTACCTTTTATTTGAAGGGTATTCAAATATTGTTCGCCAGATCGAACATAATAGAAGTGATGAGGAGTTATTGCAAAGGGGCTGGAGAGGCATGGCTGAACATGAGAATCGAATACTGGTCGTGGATGACGAAGAGAGAATCCGCAGGCTTTTGAAAATGTATCTTGAAAAAGAAGGTTATGAAATCGATGAAGCTGAGGATGGAGAAACTGCGCTGCGTAAAGCAACAGCAGGTGACTATGGTCTGATTTTGCTTGACGTGATGTTGCCGGGTATGGATGGCGTTGAAGTGTGTACCCGTCTTCGTCAGGTGAAATCAACCCCGGTTTTGATGCTCACTGCAAAAGGTGAAGAGATTAACCGGGTTCAGGGTTTCGAAGTTGGCGCTGATGACTACGTAGTAAAACCATTCAGCCCGCGTGAAGTGATATATCGCGTAAAAGCGATTTTGCGTCGATCTTCTGCAACGGCATATCTCTCTAAGGAGAGTAATTCGAGTAACAATATTGTGTTCCCGCATCTGGTTATTGAGCATGATGCCCACCGGGTAACTGCTGGCGGCGAAGAGATTAGTCTTACACCAAAAGAATATGAACTGCTGCACTATCTCGCAACATCTCCAGACAAAGTTTTCTCCAGAGAAGAATTGCTCAAAGATGTATGGAATTACGAATTCTTTGGCGATCTTCGTACCGTGGATACGCACGTGAAGCGTCTTCGCGAGAAACTTAACAAGGTATCGCCTGAATCGGCGGCCATGATTACGACGGTGTGGGGTGTGGGTTATAAACTGGAAGTACCGAAATAGTTTTAATTTCTGGAGATCTTTGGTCGGGAAGTTATGGATCACTATTATCTGCCTTGTGGGTTGTGTACTTATAGCGCTGGGTCTTTTTTTGCTGCCCTACATTGATACGAACTTTGCAGAATCCGAATCGAGAGATATTAAACGGCTGTTCACCTATATCTGTATTATCGGATTCAGTTTAACGACGTTTTTTGCATTGTTTCTTTTCACCAAAATTACACAGCCCATGCAGCAATTGATTCAGGCAGCCAATGCGATTCGCAAAGG
Organism: Paenibacillus sp. FSL K6-1318; assembly: GCF_037976905.1. NCBI lineage: Bacteria > Bacillati > Bacillota > Bacilli > Caryophanales > Paenibacillaceae > Paenibacillus > Paenibacillus sp. FSL K6-1318. Next base: position 4,258,464 of record NZ_CP150270.1, on the reverse strand, counting down.
GAATTATGGAACCCGCCTCTCCCTGGTAACAAGTGATGAGATTGGTGAACTTGCCAACACATTTAATCATATGGCTGCCCAACTGGAAGATAACATTCGGAACCTTAACCATGAGAAAGAACATCTGGCGAGTGTGCTTCGAAGCATGACCGATGCGGTGGTTACTTTTGATGGTGAAGGTAAAGTTATCCTGACGAATCCGCCAGGAGAGAAGATCATGCAGGCTTGGTATGACCTGGATTGGGCACAGATGGACGAAGGACAAGATGCCGAGCATTCTGGCAAGTCTTCACGTGATGTACCTGAGCCCCTCCTTCCTTTATTCAGAATGGTGATGGAGCAAGGCGGGGATCAGAGCTCCAATGTTCATGTACAGCAGGGGGTATGGTCTGTTCAGATGGCACCGTTGTATGCTGATAGTGTTGTCAGAGGCGCTGTGGCTGTCTTGAGAGACGTAACAGAAGAAGTACGGCTGGAGAAGATGCGGCGTGACTTCGTGGCTAACGTATCTCATGAGATACGAACCCCGTTATCCATGATGCAGGGCTACAGTGAAGCGCTTCTGGACGGCATGGCAACCTCACCTGAGGAGAGTGAAGAACTCATTCAGGTGATTCATGATGAGTCCCTGCGGATGGGCAGACTGGTCAAAGACTTGCTTGATCTTGCCCGGATGGAAGCTGGACACACGGACATGGTGATGAAGGAAGTTGATCTTGGAGAACTGCTGGAACGGGTATATCGAAAGTTCTCGGTGCGCTCGAAAGAACAGGGAATCCAACTGCAGTTTGAATGCAAACAGCCAACCATTGAACTTCAACAGGCAGATGAGGATCGACTGGAGCAGGTATTTACGAATTTGCTGGACAATGCGTTCAGGCATACGCCTACTGGCAAAAATGTAATGATCTCTGCCGAGCTGGTCACGCATCTTCGCGCTCCGTTCGCCAGAGTTTCTGTGAAAGATCAGGGTGTAGGTATCCCTTCGTCTGACTTACCTTTTATTTTCGAACGCTTCTACAAAGCTGACAAGGCACGTGTTCGGGGTGAAAGTGTAGGTACAGGACTCGGTTTAGCCATTGTGAAAAATATTGTAGATGCCCATCAAGGCATCATTAATGTGAATAGTGTACTTGGCGAAGGTACGGAGTTTATTTTACAATTTCCTGTGGATTCATCGAAATAGCCCGATTTCATACAAAAAGTGCGAGAACACCCTCTTATGTAGGGTGTTTTTTTGTTGAAGAGTACCGTTTAATCTTGTTCAACGTGGAACATGAACCATCGTTTTTATTTTGCTTAAAAAGAGTGTCCAAGATAATTTTCCCCTCTATGTTACATAAGCTTGAAAAACAAGCAAGTTAGAGGAGGATTGAGTTAAGCATGTCCGATGAACGAAAAAGGGTCAATATTAAAGCCTTTCTGGAAGGCAGATCTTTCAGAGCAGGCTCTCCATTTATCCCCATAACATCAAGTGAACTGGAGCAGTTCGAATCCATTCTTCATTCTCTAGCTGTAACTATTCCCGCTGCGATCAGTCAATCGACTTCAGCCAATGTACTGGCATTGCAGAATGGACTGCGCCAGTTGCTTACTTTTGTAAATGATTCCGGATTTCGTGCCGGAGTAAAGGCGGAATTGCAAGCCGTATTGGAATTAACCATTGCAGGCTCAGAGGTTGTCCCAGTTCCTCTAATTAATCTGGCTGGTAACTTGCAAAACTTACTGGATGACTTGTTGAGTGTGACGTTACTTCTGGAAGTTCCGCCTGCAGAAAAAGATAAACTTGTAGGATTAATCCGTTCGATATCTGTGTCCTTAAGTCGGGCAACGACGACTTTCGGAACCGGGGGCATTACTGGACCGGCTGGCCCACCCGGGGTTCCAGGAGTTCCAGGTGTACCAGGAGTTCCAGGTGTACCGGGCGTCCCTGGGGTGAAAGGGCCTGCGGGACCAGCAGGAGGAATTGGACCCGTAGGACCAGTGGGGCCAGTTGGCCCACAGGGAGCGCAGGGTCCGGCAGGAGCACCTGGTGTGGGTTTAAACAATATTACTGAATATGATCCTGCACTTGGACCGACCTATGCTCAGGGGCAGGTCGTTAGCTACGAGGGCAGTCTTTATGTTGCCAATGTAAACGGTCCCTTAGGTACACCCGGAAGTTCCCCAGACTATACTCTTTTGTTGTCGGGTGGAACGACTGGAGCAACAGGGGCAACCGGAGCTGGTTTGACTGGAGCCTTAGCATTTGATCCAGCGCTCGCACCGGGTTATCCTGCAGGTCAGGTAATTACGTATAACGGTAGTACGTACATTACAAGTGTAGCTGGTCCATTAGGAACACCGGGTACTTCATCGGATTACACATTAATTGCGGCTGCGGGGGCCACAGGTGCAACTGGTGTAGGTTTAACTGGATTAACTTCTTTTGATCCAGCTCAGTCCCCAACATATCCAGCCGGTCAGGTCGTTACGTTTAACGGTAGTACTTATATTACGAATGTTGCAAGTCCTGGAGGAGTTCCAGGAAGCTCACCGGACTACACGCTACTTGCGGCTGCAGGAGTCACAGGTGCAGGAACGACCGGGGCAACCGGAGCCACAGGTGTAGGATTAAGTGGCATCGTACCGTTCGATCCGGCTTTAGCACCAACCTATCCGGCGGGTCAGATCGTCACGTTTGGTGGCAGTACCTACATTACGAATGTCGCATCGCCAACAGGTACGCCAGGCAGTTCGCCAGACTATACTTTACTTGCAGGATCGGGTGTTACAGGTGCGACTGGAGCTACGGGCATTGGCTTAAACGGTGCAGTTCCGTTTGACCCTGCAGTAGCTCCAACGTACCCAGCCGGTCAGGTCGTTACCTTTAATGGCAGTACGTATATAACCAATGTAGCTTCTCCTACGGGGACGCCAGGCAGTTCGCCAGACTACACATTGCTCGCAGGTGCAGGACCTACAGGAGTCACAGGGGCATCAGGTGTAACGGGAGCAACGGGTGCAGGATTGACAGGTATAGTGCCATTCGATCCTGCCGTAGCTCCAACGTATCCAGCGGGTCAGGTTGTAACGTTTAATGGAAGCACATATATAACCAATGTAGCATCACCAACGGGAACGCCGGGTACATCACCGGATTATACATTACTTGCTGGTGCAGGAAGCACGGGTGTCACTGGGCCAACCGGAGTAGGGGTCACGGGAAGCACTGGAGCAACGGGTGCAGGATTGACAGGTATTGTGCCATTCGATCCAGCCGTGGCACCAACGTACCCAGCGGGTCAGGTCGTAACGTTCAATGGAAGTACGTATATTGCGAATGTGGCATCACCTACGGGAACGCCGGGCACCTCGCCGGATTACACGTTGCTTGCCGGAGCGGGAGCAACGGGAGTTACAGGAGCCACAGGCATTGGCTTAAATGGTGTTGTGCCGTTTGACCCTGCCGTAGCTCCAACGTATCCAGCGGGTCAGGTCGTAACGTTCAACGGTAGTACGTATATTGCGAATGTGGCAGCGCCAACGGGAACGCCGGGCACCTCGCCGGACTACACGTTGCTTGCAGGTGCAGGACCTACAGGAGCCACAGGGGCGTCAGGTGCAACGGGAGCGACAGGCGTAGGTCTAACTGGCATATTGCCATTCGATCCAGCCGTGGCACCAACGTATCCAGCGGGTCAAGTCGTAACGTTCAACGGAAGTACGTATATTGCGAATGTGGCATCACCTACGGGAACGCCGGGTACGTCACCGGATTACACGTTGATTGCAGGAGCAGGAGCGACGGGCGTTACGGGCGCAACCGGAGTTGGAGTAACGGGAAATACAGGAGTTACCGGTGCATCCGGCGTAACTGGAGCAACGGGCGTAGGATTAGCTGGAGTTGTGCCGTTCGATCCAGCTGTAGCCCCGACATATCCAGCGGGTCAGGTCGTAACGTTCAACGGCAGTACGTATATTGCAAATGTGGCATCACCAACGGGAACGCCAGGTACGTCACCAGACTATACGTTGATAGCTGGAGCAGGAGCGACGGGTGTTACAGGAGCCACAGGCATCGGCTTAAATGGTGTTGTGCCGTTTGACCCTGCCGTAGCTCCAACGTATCCAGCGGGTCAGGTCGTTACCTTTAATGGAAGCACGTATATTACCAATGTGGCATCACCAACAGGTACACCAGGCACCTCGCCGGATTTTACACTGATTGCAGGTGCAGGTCCTACAGGAGCCACAGGGGCATCAGGTGCAACGGGAGCCACAGGGATAGGTTTAAGTGGCATAGTGCCATTCGATCCAGCTGTAGCTCCGACGTATCCGGCGGGTCAAGTCGTAACGTTTAATGGAAGTACGTATATTGCCAATGTGGCATCACCTACGGGAACACCAGGTACCTCGCCGGATTACACACTAATTGCAGGTGCGGGAGCGACGGGGGCAACAGGAGTTGGAGTGACAGGAAGTACTGGAGCAACGGGCGTAACAGGTGCAGGTCTGACGGGAGTTGTCCCATTCGATCCAGCTGTAGCTCCAACGTATCCAGCGGGTCAAGTCGTAACGTTCAACGGAAGTACGTATATTGCGAATGTGGCATCACCAACGGGAACGCCGGGTACGTCACCGGATTACACGTTGATTGCAGGAGCAGGAGCGACGGGCGTTACGGGCGCAACCGGAGTTGGAGTAACGGGAAGTACAGGAGTTACAGGTGCATCCGGCGTAACTGGAGCAACGGGCGTAGGATTGGCTGGAGTTGTGCCGTTTGATCCAGCCGTAGCTCCAACGTATCCAGCGGGTCAGGTCGTAACGTTCAACGGTAGTACGTATATTGCGAATGTGGCATCACCAACGGGAACGCCAGGCACGTCACCGGATTACACGTTGATTGCAGGAGCAGGAGCGACGGGTGTTACGGGCGCAACCGGAGTTGGAGTAACGGGAAGTACAGGAGTTACAGGAGTTACAGGAGTTACAGGTGCATCAGGCGTAACTGGAGCAACGGGCGTAGGATTGGCTGGAGTTGTGCCGTTCGATCCAGCTGTAGCCCCGACATATCCAGCGGGTCAAGTGGTCACATTTAACGGAAGTACGTATATTGCGAATGTGGCATCGCCAACGGGAACGCCAGGCACCTCGCTAGACTACACATTAATTGCAGGAGCAGGAGCGACGGGTGCAACAGGAGTTGGAGTGACAGGAAGTACTGGAGCAACGGGCGTAACAGGTGCAGGTCTGACGGGAGTTGTCCCATTCGATCCAGCCGTAGCCCCAACGTATCCAGCGGGTCAGGTCGTAACGTTCAACGGTAGTACGTATATAGCCAATGTGGCATCTCCAACGGGCACGCCGGGCACGTCACCCGACTACACATTAATTGCGGGTGCAGGAGCAACGGGTGTTACTGGCGCAACAGGAATTGGAGTTACAGGAAGCACGGGAGCGACTGGTACGCCGGGCGTAACAGGGACAACTGGAGCAACGGGCGTAGGATTAGCTGGAGTTGTGCCGTTTGATCCAGCCGTAGCTCCGACGTATCCAGCGGGTCAGGTTGTAACGTTCAACGGTAGTACGTATATTGCGAATGTGGCATCACCAACGGGAACGCCAGGTACGTCACCAGATTACACGTTGATTGCGGGTGCAGGAGCGACGGGTGCAACCGGAGTTGGGGCAACAGGAGTGACTGGTGAAACCGGAGCAACTGGCATAACGGGATTGACCGGGGCAACTGGTATTACAGGAGCCACGGGAGTTAGCATAACAGGTAGCACGGGAACAACAGGAGTGACTGGTGAAACCGGAGCAACTGGCGTCACCGGATTGACTGGGGCGACTGGGGTAACGGGAGCCACGGGAGTTAGCGTAACAGGTAGTACGGGAACAACAGGAGTGACTGGTGAAACCGGAGCAACTGGCATAACGGGATTGACTGGGGCGACTGGGGTAACGGGAGCCACAGGAGTAAGTGTAACAGGTAGCACGGGAACAACAGGAGTGACTGGTGAAACCGGAGCAACTGGCATAACGGGATTGACCGGTGCAACAGGCATTACGGGAGCCACGGGAGTCGGCGTAACCGGAAGCACAGGTGCAACAGGTGTAACTGGTGAAACAGGAGCAACTGGTATTGCGGGCTTAACAGGAGCCACAGGTATAACCGGTGCGACCGGTGTCGGCGTAACCGGAAGTACGGGAGTTACTGGTGGGACTGGAGGAACGGGAGCCACAGGTATAACCGGAGCAACCGGAGTTGGCGTAACCGGAAGTACAGGAGCAACTGGCGCGACTGGAGGAACGGGAGCCACAGGTATAACCGGAGCAACCGGAGTTGGCGTAACCGGAAGTACAGGAGCAACTGGCGCGACTGGAGGAACGGGAGCCACAGGGATAACCGGTGCGACCGGAGTCGGCGTAACCGGAAGCACGGGTGTAACAGGAGCGACTGGAGGAACAGGAGCCACAGGTATAACCGGAGCAACCGGAGTTGGCGTCACCGGAAGCACGGGTGCAACTGGTGGGACTGGAGGAACGGGAGCCACAGGTATAACCGGTGCAACCGGAGTTGGTGTAACCGGAAGTACAGGAGCAACTGGCGCGACTGGAGGAACAGGAGCCACAGGTATAACCGGTGCGACTGGTGTTGGCGTAACCGGAAGTACAGGAGCAACTGGCGCGACTGGAGGAACAGGAGCCACAGGTATAACCGGAGCAACCGGTGTGGGCATAACGGGAAGTACCGGTGCAACGGGTGTGACAGGAACGTCGGTCACTGCAGCTTCTTCGTACGCTGAGAATACGAATGGCACCATCCTTGTTATTTTGGGCGGAACAGTCGTTGCTCTTCCTGCAAACCAGAATATTGGAACAGGTATTACAGTAAATGGCACCAATGATACCTTCACTCTTGCTACAGCAGGCAGATACTATATCAGTTACAAAGTTAATCTGACAGCAGCAATCGCCGTACAATCACGAATATTGCTTAATGGAGCTGTAGTACCAGCGAGTGTAATCTCACCAGTGCTCTCTTTAAGCCAATTGGCAACCGACTTTATTATCACTGCCACAGCGGGTTCGACCATCCAGCTTCAATTGTTTGGCCTAGTGGCCACAGCTGTTCTATCACCACCAGGTGCGACACTCAACATTATCCGCTTGAGCTAACTACCAAAAAAAGAGACGGACCCTTTGGGGTTCGTCTCTTTTGAATTTACTGAATGATTAGCAACTATTCCAACACGATTTCAACGGCTGTATTAATTTCTGGAAGGGCAGCGAGCTGAACAAGAACATCTTTGGGAACGGCTTTATCCACGGTCAGGATCATGATGGCAGCACCACCAATGATTTTCCGACCCACTTGCATGGATGCGATGTTGACCTCATTTTGTCCAAGCAGGGTTCCTACACGTCCGATAATACCTGGTTTATCGTTATGGGAAATCAAGATTTGATGACTTTCCGGAGCGATATCTACCGGGAATTTGTCCAGGCGAACAATACGTTCTCCATAACCTGCAAGCAATGTACCCGCTACACGGCGTTCTTCAGCATCCTGAGTCGTCACCAAGGTTACGGTAATCAGGTTAGTAAATCCTTTAGTGGCAGAGGTTTGGCTTACAACCACATTCAGATCACGGATTTTGGCCAAATGCATGGAGTTGACGATATTGGCTTCCCCGCCCAAATGTCTTGCCAGAATTCCTTTTACAATGTAACGAGTGAGAGGAGACGTATCTACTTCAGAAAGGTCACCAGCGTAATCGATCCGAATCTCCTGCACTGCATTTTGTGTAATCTGTGCTGCAAAACTACCCAATGTTTCACCCAGTTTGAAATAAGGCTGCAATTTGTTCATTACAGTTGGTGCAACAGCCGGCATGTTAACTGCGTTCTTGAACGGTTCATTGCGCAGAATGTGAAGAACTTGTTCAGATACGTCGATCGCTACGTTTTCTTGTGCCTCAACAGTGGATGCACCAAGGTGAGGTGTGACAATAATGCTAGGATGATTCAGGAATGGGTGGTCCTGAGCAGGTGGTTCACTTTCAAATACGTCAAATGCTGCTCCGGCAACAATGCCTTCGTCAATTGCTTCCACAAGTGCCATCTCGTCAACTACACCACCACGGGCACAGTTGATAATCCGCATGCCTTTTTTCATAACTTCGAATTGTGGACGTGAAATCATGTGCCGTGTTTCCGGTGTTAATGGCGTGTGAACGGTCATGAAGTCCGCATTGCGAATGATATCATCTACACTAGCCAGCTTCACTTGCAGCTTCTCAGCACGCTCCTCTGTGAGGAACGGGTCGTAAGCAAGAATGTCCATTCCGAATGCTTTGGCGCGCTTGGCAACTTCACTACCGATCCGTCCCATGCCCAGTACACCCAGCGTTTTATTTCTTAATTCCACACCCAGGAAGGTTTTACGATCCCACGTACCTTGAATGGTTTTGGCGTATGCCTGAGGAATGTGACGCGCCAGTGCCATCATCATGGCAAACGTGTGCTCACAGGTTGTGATGGTATTGCCGTCAGGTGCGTTAATAACGATGATACCACGCTGTGTAGCAGCTTCCAGATCAATGTTATCTACACCAACGCCTGCACGTCCGATCACCTTAAGGTTGGTACCAGCCGTCATAATACGATCTGTAACACGAGTCTGGCTGCGAACCAAAAGGGCATCATAATCACCAATAATGGCAACAAGTTCATCTTCACTAAGACCGGTTTTCTTCTCAACAACAACATCATTTGCATCCACCAGTTGCTGGATCCCCAGATCACTGATTGGGTCCGACACTAACACTTTGTACATGGTTTCTTCCTCCTTAGGTATGTGTATCTATATCGTCAAGGTCTGACCTCAGCGAAGAGGTATTCCTTAAAACCAGGTTGATTCTTCCGCCCAACAACGCGGTGTCGCAGCAGAGGGGGAAGGTGAAGCAAATAGAGTGATCCCACAGATATCCTTTAAAATAAATCAAAAAACTCTCAATCCACATACTGCTTGCGCAATAAGGGACGAGAGTTGTCGTGGTACCACCCTAATTCACCGCCGTTTCGCAACGACAGTCTTAGCGGTCAATGAAGACCGAAGAGGATAACGGGTCTAAACCGATTGCACCTACTCCAATTTCAATGCAATAACTCAGGAGCGCTCAAGACCATTTGCCTGCCACCGATTCACACCTACCATCGGCTCTCTGGAAGACGAAGCAACGTCTTTTTTCCATCATCGTGTTTAACGTGACTAATTTTTTCATAATGTATCATGGCTGACATGAGCATGTCAATAGGCTTAAATGTTTTAAATTGGATTGCAGATGTCTTTCGATTCAGACATAGTCAGAGTCACTATAAGCCATGTAACAGTTACTGTACATACCTTAACGAGATGGAATATCTGCTGTTTGATGAATCGGATTTTACTGCTTTAATGAAGTAATGGCACTGACTCAAAACCGGGACTTCGGGCAGGCCTTGAACCTATTTGGTTTTTTGGCTATCATTTAGTATACTATCCGATTGGACAACGTAATTGTTATCCATCAAATTTAACTCAAGAGGACAGACGCATCCGATGAAAAAATTTAAGTTTCCCAAGTTCAAGATTCAGAGGGCTGAGCCACAGCAGCTTACCGAGCGTTTGCTTTTAATCAATCTATACTTTACACAAGGTCTGACACTGATAATCGGGGTTGTATGGATTTTATTGCAGAAACGAAACTTGTTAGATGTACTCGCATGGCCCGACAATTACCAATTTATATGGTGGGGTCTTGGTCTTGCTGGCGTAATGCTTGTTATGGACTTGGTACTGTCGTATGTTATACCTCAGGAAAGCATGGATGACGGTGGAATTAATGAGATGTTGTTCCGTGGGCGTCCGATCTGGCACATTGTATGTATAGCAGCCATTGTGGCTGTATGTGAGGAATTATTATTCCGTGGAGCGATTCAACATGCCATCGGTCCTTACTGGACAAGTATTTTATTTGCAGTTATCCACATTCGTTATTTGCGGCACTGGATTCCAACAGGATGGGTGTTTGTCTCAAGTTATGGATTGGGTTGGATTTACATGCAATCCGGCACATTATGGGCGCCTATATTATGTCACTTTATAATTGATTTGGTGTCCGGATTAGCGATACGTTTTCGGAGGGGATCATGAATCAGCCATTAAGCAGAATGAAGACATATGGCAGTCAGCGCCATCGTCAATCGGATAAAAAAGAGACATCCGAGCGTCAGGTGGCTTCTCAAGTAAGCCTGGTTGCTGAAACGGCAGCGGCTGCTGAAGTTGGGGGAATCACACCAATAACTTCCGTTTCCATACCTAGATCACAGCGCAAGCCCTATACAGAAACGCTGGAAAGTCCAGTATTACCACAGAGAGCACCATCACGCTCCAAAAAAACGCCAAAAACAACGGAAGAATCGATCCCCGAAGCGGGTTCGCTTCCTACACGGACAGAATTACATCCTTCACGTCGGTTAAAATTGAGCAAGAGGTTTGTCAATTCACTCATTTTTATTTTTGTCATGTTAACGATTAGTCTGGTTTGGTGGGGGGTAAAAGGGGCACCCGCTCTGAATACGTTCCTTCCATTGCCGTGGTAATGCTATTCATCGCAGGTTTAATCATTTTGATGGGAGTTGTACTATTTTTTCATATGTGGCGTGAAGCCCATGTTCATCAAGTGATTGAAGAAGAGGTCGAAGTTCCTCATCTGCCACCATCCTTTGACGGGGCTATGATTTTGTATGTATCCGATACGCACAAGCGCAAGCTGAAACAGAAGGATCTGGAAAATTTTAAAAACAAGGTGGACTGGGTTCTGATCGGTGGGGACGTTGCGGAAAAAGGAATCTCATGGTCCATAGTTAGACACAATATGAAACTCTTATCGAACATTGCTCCTTCTTTTACCGTGTATGGGAACCATGATAAGAGGGCTGGTACCGCTCAGCTTGCTCGAATCCTTCGGGAATCGGGCGTTCAGCTCCTGCAGGATAGCGTGGAATATCTGAGTAGGGGCAACGACAGAGTGAGCCTGATCGGTATAGACTATCGTTCCAAACAGGGAGATGTATTGTTAGAGCAGGTCGGCGACCATTTTTGCAAATTAGCCATCGTTCATGATCCTTTACAGGCCCTTCGCTTGGAGCAAAATGCAGATCTTATCTTGAGCGGCCATACACATGGTGGACAATTGGTATTACCTTTTTTCGGACCTGTGTTCCTGAGCAAAGCGTATCGTCCCATATCGAATGGGTGGTACTCCCTGAAGCGCAGTCCGGAGGACGTTCATCAAGAAGGCAAAATGCTGGTTAGCAGAGGATATGGTACCAATCATCTTCCTCTCCGACTAGGTTGTCCTGCGGAGATGCACATCATCACGTTAAGAGTGCCTGCGGAAAGAGCACTCACAGAGAAACAGCCTTGATCCATTGGATCAAGGCTGTTTTATTTTAATGTGCAAAATTACAATTTAACGAGCTTCCAATTCAATAGCACGCGGATCGACAAAGGAATAGCCTTTCTTTTCGAGCTTGGTCAGCAACTCATCCAATGCTTCAACTGTCCATGGCAACTCGTGCATCAAAATATTGCTTCCGGGATTTAACTGGTCCAGTACATTTTGAATGACTTTTTCCGGTTTGTTTTTGGTGCTTTTATCCCAATCAAGCGAACCATTAGACCAGGTCATATATAACATGCCATTTTTCTTCACAGTCGCCTTCAGCGCATCATTACCCGATCCAAAAGGGGGGCGGAAGAATTGCGGTTCCTCCCCGATGGTATCCTTCACTATTTTCTGGACATCTGTAACCTGTTTTGACGCCTCAGCGTTAGACATTTTTTTGAGATCCTCATGATCCCAGGCATGATTGCCTACAATCTGACCCCGTTCATGGATGAGTTTGAGCAATTCCGGGTGACTTTTCACCCGATATCCATTGACGAAAAATATCGCTTTAGCGTTATGTTTATCTAAAGTGTCGATTAGTGAAGTAATCATTTTTTCTTCTTTGGGGCCATCATCAAAAGTTAACAAGACCACTTTGCTTGGGCTCGTTTCATCATTCGGTTTAATATAATAATTTTCATTCATATGATACGTTTGTTCCACTTTCTCTTCCGCAGAAACCTGCTCCGAAGGGTCAGGTTCTTCTTCTGTCGCAGTTGATTCGCTCGTTGAAGGTTCGGTCACACCGGTTCCGGGTTCTCCTGATTCACTTGGGTTAGAATCACTTTGCTCTTCTTGAATTGTGGTAGTGGGTTCACTAGCTGGAGCGGAATTTTCGGATGTTTTTTCTTCCGCTGCCCCACAGGCTGATAACAGCAAACTTGCAGCTATAATCAATGCGGCGGTATGTCTGAACATGATTTCAACTCGCTTTCCTGTATTTATACGGAATGAGATCGCTCGCTCCCGCAAACACTACATGTGATTTTAACACTTAAAGGAGGTTGGTGTAATGAAGGCGTCATCCTTTTTTTGGGGCATTGTAATTGGCGTTGCAGCCAGTTCGTGGCTGTCCAAAGGCAAAATGTCCATGTTGTCTTCGGGTTCATCACGAAACATGATGGATCAGGCAAAACATAAGATGATGGAGATGACTTTCCCGGGTATGGATGGGTTCACCAGCAAGCAAAATCAACATGGCGAATCACACAAAAACCCAGCAGCAAAAAGCGTAAGCACAATTACTCCGCAGGAAAAAGAAGCGAATATGAGCATGCTCAAGGATTTTATTCGCACTAATCCGGATGTGAAGCATGAAGTTGAGCAAATTTTAACTCAAACAAACACAACAGTACCGGGTTTATAAACCAAAACCTCCAATTAGAATCATCCACAGTATTGATTTGCTGTGGAATGATTCTTTTTTTGTCGATTTTACTTCGTGCATTTAGAGGTATAAAATGATAACATAACTACATAGATTTATTTTCAGCACATATTGTTTTGTGCTTCATAATCTGTTATAAGACTTGCTTATAAAGGGGAGATCCTGTATGAAAATAGAACGACTAAGTCACGATAAGATACGGATTTTCCTGACCTTTGACGATCTGAGCGAGCGCGGAATACAAAAAGAAGATATGTGGCAGGAAATACCTAAGGTTCATGAACTGTTCACTGAAATGATGGATCAGGCCTATTCCGAACTTGGATTTGATGCCACTGGTCCACTTGCTGTCGAAGTATTCGCACTTCCCGCTCAAGGGATGGTTGTCATTGTCACACGTGGAAAATATGATCCGCAACAATATGGTTCAGGTCATGAAGATGATCTTCCTGAAGAAGTATATGAAATGGAAGTTACACTCGAGCAAAGCGATTCCATCGTTTATGCGTTCAAGGACTTTGAAGTGCTCATTGAAGCTGCACATATGTTGCGTCAGCATGTTACGGATGCTGGGAGACTTTATTCTTATAAAGACAAGTGGTTCTTGCATTTGGAACCAGATGAGGTGGATTCCACCAAACATGCGGCATTGATCGCCTTGCTTGCTGAATTTGGTGAAGGCTCTTCAGTTACTCCAGCAGTTATGGAAGAGTATGGTAAGGTTATTATTTCTGAACAAGCGATTGATGTTATCTGCACCCACTTCAAACGCCAGGATTAATCTCTAGTTGTAATCGCGTCTTTAGTCAGAGGAGGGAATTTCGGTGCTTTTGTTTTCGGTCTTAGCGGCAGCAGTTGCCCCGGGTCTCGCCTTGTTAACATACTTTTACCTGAAAGACCGTTATGATTATGAGCCACTTCATATGGTGTTGCGGGTTTTCCTCATGGGGATTCTGATGGTACTGCCTGTGATGATTATTCAGCGTGGCATGATGATGTGGCTCGGGGATAATCCTTATCTTGAGGCTATTCTGATCTCAGGTGGTGTGGAAGAATTCGTCAAATGGTTCGTGCTTTATCATATCATCTATAATCACACCGAATTTGATGAGCCGTATGATGGGATCTTATATGCAGTTGCTGTTTCACTTGGATTTGCCACAGTTGAGAATGTGTTGTATGCCTTTGCGGGGAATGCATCCGTCTCAGCCATGTTCCTCCGGGCACTGCTCCCTGTTTCAGGGCATGCAATGTTTGCGGTAATCATGGGGTACTACATGGGCAAGGCCAAGTTTATCGGTGGCAAGAAAAAGCGGTGGTATCTGGTTCTTTCTCTCGTGTTACCTTTTTTCTGGCATGCATTGTACGATGTCATCATGAACACCATGGTAAATCATTGGTTGTGGTTTATAGCGCCACTAATGGCGGGCCTGTGGTATGGGGCAATGGGTAAAATCACACGCGCTAATAACCGTTCTCCTTTTCGTTTTGTGAAGCGGGAGGAAGAGGTTAAATTATAAAAATACGGACACACTGGTGGACATAAAGCGCATATTGCGCCTGCGGCCCTGGTGTGTTTTTATTTTTTTGCGATAAAACTCCCGGGAAATGACCAACAGAAACGGGGATGTTGTGATGAGAATCAAAATTAAAATCAGATGTAAGCAATGCGGTGAACGTTTTACATTACGAGGCAAGAAAGAACGTGGCCGGATTGAGACAGGATTCAAGCAGTGCCTCTGTGATAACAGGGACCAATTCGAAATCGAAGAGGAAGGCATGGCAACCGGAGTTCAGTTGAATTAAAAGTAGTACCCAAACGGTACTTTAGCAGCCTGCTTGTGTAAGGACTGGAAATCGCATGCATAAGAGATCTTTCTTCGATCCACAATAGAGGTAGTGGTTTAGAAGAAAGGAGACTCTACCGATGTATAAACGATTAAGTTCAGTTATGTTTCCGATATTTGCGGTCCTGCTGGTCGGTGCGCTCGTATGGGGCTATCAGGAGAATCAGGAGAAGAATGCAATACTGATCAAGGCAGAGAATCAATATCAGCGTGCCTTTCACGATTTATCTTTTCATATGGACAAATTGCATTCGGAGATTGGTAACACCTTGGCGGTTCACTCCACATCACAGGGGATGCATCGCAAAGGTTTGATGAATGTATGGCGACTCACCAGTGAAGCACAGAATGAGATCAACCAACTGCCACTGACCATGCTGCCCTTTAACGAGACAGAGGAGTTTCTCTCCCGTATTTCCAACTTTGCTTATCGAGCGTCGATGCGTGACTTGACGAACGAACCACTAAGTGAGAAGGAAATGGGCAACCTGAAAAAGCTATATCAGAATTCATCCGAGATTACCAAGAATCTGCAGGATGTACAGCAGAAAGTCCTCACGGACCGTTTACGCTGGATGGATGCGGAGACCGCCATGGCAACGCAAGAGCAAACGATGGACAACACAATAGTTGATGGATTCCGTACCGTTAACAAAAAGGTACAGGAGTACCCTGAGCTTGATTGGGGTCCTTCAGTATCCAATATTTATGCAAAACGTACAGTTAAGAAATTGGACGGCTTGCCGGTGACCAAAGATCAGATTCAGAGCAAGGCTGCGAAATTTTCTGATGCGGATAGTAGCAAAATTCAAGTTCAGGAGAACGGCAAAGGAACGGACTGGGAGTCCTACACGGCTACGATTGATCATGCCAAGAATGGCAAACTGATGATGGATTTCACCCGTAATGGCGGAATGCTGATCTCTTACAGTGATACACGTCCGATTGGAACCAAAAAGGTATCACGTCAGAATGCCATGGCTAAAGCAGATCAATTCCTAATGAATAAAGGCTATAAGGATATGAAGGCTGTAAACTACGATGAATACGGTAATTTGGGTAACCTTACTTATGTGCGCAAGCAAGGGGACACCTTGATTTATCCTGAGAAAATGTCAGTTCGCGTTGGGTTGGATACTGGCGAAGTAACCGGCTTCCAGGCAAGTGATTTTGTCTACGAACATAATGACAAGCGCAAAGTTCCAAAAGCAACTCTAACGGAGCAACAGGCGCGGCAAAAGCTTAATTCGGAGTTCGAAGAAAATTATGTTCGCAAATCCCTGATTGAAAATGATTACAGCAAAGAGGTGCTGTGTTATGAGTTCGGAGGGAAAATAAACGGTTCTCGTTACCGGATATACATTAATGCGAATACAGGTATCGAAGAAGCTGTTGAGGAGATCAAACCGGTCAACGCAACCTCATAAACAGCTGGAGATCTTTGAATGTTCAATCGCATAAACAACGACGGCAGACCACGATGTGGTCTGTTTTTTTTCTTGTTCAATGTGAGAAAGGTCATGGTATAATAGTCCTTGTACATACGAAGATAAATACATAAAGTGGCGGTGAACCAATTGTTTCCTAAAATAAATGAAATTTTATACATCCAGATCGCTTCGGCAGATGAAAAAGAGGAAAACAAAGAGTACAAATCACGCATTGCAGATATGGATGACAGTAGTTTTCTGATTGAGGTCCCGATGCAACAGGGAAGCAGCCGTCTGAAAAGGCTCTTTTTTGGCGAGGAATTGTCCATTTCATATATTACGGAGGATGGAGTCCGGCATTATTTTAATACCTATGTCACCGGATTTGAAGAGGATGTGGTCCGTCTTGTTCGTATCCGAAAGCCGCTTCCAAGCGATATATCCAAGATACAACGTCGCAGCTTTCTTCGTGTTCACGCAAACCTTGAAATGGCCATCCAGAGTGAAGATCTGACCCGTGCCGTAGGATTGACTGAAGATATCGGTGGCGGTGGGTTGTCTATCTATGGCGAAGCAGGATTTGCAATAGCTGAAGGTCAAAAGCTGAAATGCTGGTTGCTTGTTCCATATCGTAATTCAACAATTGAACATGTCAATTTTGAAGCCGAAGTCGTGCGGATCAAAAAACTTGAAACCGGCAGATTGCTGTGCATGCTAAAATTTGTACAG
The DNA here is from genome assembly GCF_037976905.1 of Paenibacillus sp. FSL K6-1318. Taxonomy (NCBI): domain Bacteria; kingdom Bacillati; phylum Bacillota; class Bacilli; order Caryophanales; family Paenibacillaceae; genus Paenibacillus; species Paenibacillus sp. FSL K6-1318. The sequence continues at coordinate 4,241,588 of NZ_CP150270.1, read as the reverse complement.
ATTTCAGATTCGGAACGCCAGAAGATCATCAAGTTCTGTTTTGAACGTCAATTGGACTACCGTACGAAATAGGAATGTTGTGGCATAAAAAGAGTAAACTGCGGGTACCGTAATGAAAAAAACGGAGGATATGTCATGAATCATCGTCATGCAACCCGCAGATATGAACGACTCTACTATGTATTCTCCAGGCGAATGGAACGGAGGGTTATGATTCTGATCACATCCCTTCTAATCCTGCTTGTGGTGTATCAATTGCTGTTGTTAGTACCTGGCTTCAAAAAGAATATGACCACGATTGATCGCCTGGAAGGAACGCCAATTCAAGTGCAAACGATGATTGATCACAAACGTCGTTGATTTGTCTGTTTTTGCATCCATGTGTAGAGTGTGGTATAATTTTCACGATGCAGGCAATGCCTGTTTTTTTATTGAGGTTTATCGTTTGAGGAGGAATGCCCCGTTGGCAAGCCAGAACACATCAGAGAACGGGAAAATGAACGTTGCAATTGACGGACCTGCCGGTGCCGGGAAAAGCACGGTGGCCCGATTGGTTGCAGAGGCGCTCGCGTATGTCTACGTCGACACAGGCGCAATGTACCGTGCGGTAACCTTGCATATGCTTCGGAAAGGTATTACACCGGAAGATGTGACACAGGTACTTCAGGAAGCCCAAAAGCTGGTCATTGATTTACAACCGGATCCCGACGGACAGAAAGTGTTCTGTAATGGGGAAGAAGTAACCTCGGAAATCCGCTCCCGTGAAGTGACGGGAATCGTGTCCCGATATGCGCAAATCGAGGGGCTGCGTACGCAATTAGTGGATACTCAGCGGCAAATGGCTTTGCGCAAGGGCGTCGTCATGGATGGACGCGATATCGGAACGACAGTACTGCCCGATGCGGAAGTGAAAATCTTCATGACTGCCAGTGTGGAAGAGCGTGCGCTTCGCCGCTTCAAAGAACTGGACCCCTCTGAAGGACTGACGTTGCAACAACTGGAGCGAGACATTGCCACCCGCGACAAATTGGATGAGAGTCGGGAAATTTCCCCGCTTCGTTGTGCTGAGGATGCTATCGTTCTTGATACAACTAAGATGAACATCCATGAAGTGGTTGACAAAATCGTATCTTATTGCACAATGGTCAGAGGAGAGATCGGTCTATGATTTACACATTTTGCAGCACATTACTGCGGATCATTTACACCATTCTTTTCCGCTTGGAGGCCGTTGGACGGGAGAATATTCCGAAAGAAGGCGGCGTACTTTTATGTTCCAATCATATTAGTAACTTCGATCCTCCAACTGTTGGTATCAAAATTCGCCGTCAGGTGCGCTTCATGGCCAAAAGCGAGTTGTTTGAAATTCCGGTACTCGGCCGAATTATTAAAGCCGTGGGCGCTTTCCCCGTTAAACGTGGAGGTGTCAGCAAGGAATCCATCAAAACCTCACTCAATATTTTGCGTGATGGTCAAGTGCTCGGAATCTTCCCCTCGGGAAGCCGTCACAATGATGGAGGTATCGGCAAAAAAGGGGCAGCGAGTTTTGCTCTCCGCAGTGGCGCTACAGTTATTCCTACTGCTATTATCGGTAACTACAAGGTTTTTCGTAAGATGAAAGTTGTATACGGAGCACCGGTAAGTTTGGACGAGTTCAAGGAAGACCCATCCGGAGAAGCTCTGGAGAAAGCGACTGAGAAGATTATGTCCAAGATTAACGAAATGGTGCAAACGGGCGTGCCAAGCAAGTAATGGCTTCGTCAGTAGCTGAGTGCATGTTTCCATATTTTTGAGGGAGACTAAGTGGTAGTACTCAGTGATGAAAGTGTTTTGAACTCTGCTACAGGCAGGTTTGAATATAATGGGGTTTTTGAATTGAGGAGGGTATTTGACATGTCGGAAGAAATGAAAAATCAAGAAGCAACCCAAGATGAGTTGGATCAATTCGTTTCCTTGAAAAAAGGAGATACCGTAAAAGGAACCATCGTCAAATTGGAAGATAACCAAGCCTATGTGAGCATTGGATATAAATATGACGGTGTCATTCCAATTCGTGAACTGTCTTCATTGCATGTTGACAGCGCGTCTGATGCAGTAGAAGTTGGACAAGAAGTTGAAGCTAAAGTTCTTAGCATCGACGACGAGAAAGAAAAACTCGTTCTGTCCAAACGTGCAATCGACAGCGAAAACGCATGGGATCAATTGCAAAAGCATTTTGAAGACCAAGACGTATTCGAAGTTGTTGTAGGTGACGTTGTTAAAGGCGGTCTGGTAGCAGACGTGGGCGTGCGTGGATTTATCCCGGCTTCCATGGTTGAACGCCATTTCGTTGAAGACTTCAGCGACTACAAAGGACGCACACTGCGTGTTAAAGTGAAAGAGATCGACCGTGAGAACAACAAAGTGATCCTTTCCCAAAAAGACGTACTGGAGCAAGAATTCGAAGCAAACAAAGCTACTGTTATGGCTGGTTTGCAAGAAGGTCAAGTCATCGAAGGTACAGTACAACGTTTGACTCAATTCGGCGCATTTGTTGATGTGGGCGGAGTTGACGGTTTGGTTCACGTATCCGAGCTGGCTTGGACACACGTTGAAAAACCATCCGACGTTCTGTCTGAAGGCGATAAAGTTAGTGTGAAAGTGCTGAAAGTTGACCCTGAAAAAGGCAAAATCAGCCTGAGCATGAAAGCTGTTCAACCAGGTCCTTGGGAAACAGCTAGCGAAAAATTCAATTCCAGCGATATCGTAACAGGTGTTGTAAAACGTCTGGTAGACTTCGGTGCATTTGTTGAAATCGCTCCTGGTGTTGAGGGACTTGTGCATATTTCGCAAATCTCCCACAAACACATCGGCACTCCTCATGAAGTGCTGAAAGAAGGACAGGAAGTTCAAGTTAAAATCTTGGACATGAACCCTTCTGAGCAACGTGTAAGCTTGAGCATCAAAGAAACAGAAGAAGCTCCAGCTCAACCACAAAAATCAGAAAGACCTGCAAGAAACAACGCTCCACGTGAAGAAATCAACAATCCAAACGTTTCCTTGAACAATCAAGGTATGAGCACTACGCTCGGCGAACTGTTTGGTGACAAACTCAGCAAATTCAAATAAGTTAACAATGCATGGTTCTTAGTTATATACTGCATATTTTGCTGAATAATAAAAGCAAGATCGGCGAGCCCCAGGCGGGTTCGCCGATTGTTTTTATTGCGAGTATTTTGGCATGAAACGTTAGCCAAGACATATCTTTTTTGCTATGATGAGTATCGTAAGTATGGACAGGAGGAGTGGAATGTATGGCAAGACCCGTTGTGGCAATTGTCGGACGACCGAACGTGGGTAAATCCACCATTTTCAATCGGATCATCGGCGACAGACTGGCCATTGTGGAAGACAAGCCGGGCATTACCCGTGACCGGATCTACGGAATCGGCGAATGGAACGGTAAACCATTCAGTATTATTGATACAGGTGGTATCGAAATTGATGGTGAGGATGTCATCTTAAAATCAATCCGGATGCAAGCAGAGCTCGCTATTGAAGAAGCGGATGTTATTGTATTCATGTGTGATGCAAAAGCAGGTATTACGCAATCGGATGAAGAGGTCGCAGAGATGTTATACCGCTCAGGCAAGCCTATTGTTGTAGCCGTTAACAAAGTGGATAATATCGGACGAAGTGAGCTCATTTATGAGTTTTATGGATTCGGCTTCGGTGATCCCATCGGCGTATCCGGAAGTCACGGTACAGGTGTAGGTGATTTGCTTGATGCAATTGTGGAGAAGTTGCCTGAACTTGAGGAAGAGACTTACGATGAGGATGTCATTCGTGTAGCTCTGATCGGACGACCGAACGTGGGTAAATCTTCACTGGTGAACGCGATTCTGGGTGAAGAGCGTGTCATTGTAAGTGACGTGGCTGGAACGACTCGGGATGCGATTGATACACCTTTTGAAAAAGACGGCCAACGTTACGTGCTGATTGATACAGCAGGTATGCGTAAGCGCGGTAAAGTATATGAAACAACGGAGAAATACAGTGTAATGCGTGCCATGCGTGCGATTGAGCGTGCTGATGTTGTGCTGATTGTCATTAATGGTGAAGAAGGCATTATTGAACAGGACAAGCATATTGCAGGTTATGCATTCGAAGCTGGTAAAGCGTCTTTGTTTGTCGTAAACAAATGGGACGTGGTAGAGAAGCATGACAAGACGATGAAAGAGTTTGAGAAAAAAATTCGGGATCACTTCCTGTTTATGACTTATGCTCCGGTCGTATTTTTGTCAGCCCTCACAAAACAACGCTTACAAAAACTGTTGCCAGTTGTAAAACATGTAGCGGAGCAACACTCGTTACGTGTACAAACGCATCTACTTAATGATGTGGTATCGGATGCAGTGGCTATTAACCCTCCGCCAACGGACAAAGGACGGAGAATGAGAATTAACTATGTGACTCAGGTTGCTGTTAAGCCGCCGACCATGGTTGTTTTTGTGAACGATCCGGAATTGATGCACTTCTCATATGAGCGCTATTTGGAGAATAAAATCCGTGCAGCGTTTGATTTCGAAGGAACACCAATTCGAATATTTACTCGGAAGAAGTCCGACGAAAGTTAGGGGAGAAGTGTGTGATTCTACAAATCGCAGCGATTGTACTGAGTTATCTGCTCGGTTCAATCAGCTTTAGTGTCCTCCTTGCAAAAGCGATACGGGGGATCGATATTCGTCAGCACGGAAGCGGAAACGCAGGAGCTACCAATACGTTGCGTATTTTGGGTAAAGGACCGGCAATTGCTGTTCTGCTGCTTGATGTACTTAAGGGTGTTGCAGCTGTATGGATTGGAATCTGGCTGGGCGACGGTTCTGCCTGGATTCCTGCACTCAGTGGTATAGCAGCCATTGCAGGACATAACTGGCCTCTTTACTTCCATTTTCGTGGAGGAAAAGGAATTGCGACAGCCATTGGTGTTCTCGTAAGTCTTGCTTTCCTGCCTGCGTTATGTGCTGGGGTGATCGCCATTCTGTCTATTGTATTGACACGATATGTTTCATTGGGGTCTCTAATTTTTGTAGCATTTACACCCATCTTTATTTTGGTATTACCCGGATATTCAATGAATATCTTCTGGGGGAGTCTGATTATTTGTCTGTTTGCGTTCTGGAGACATCGTACCAATATTGCGAAGCTCGCCAAAGGACAGGAAAATAAATTGGGATCGAAAAACCCTGGAGGGGGTAAACGAGTTGTCTAAAAAAGTTGCTGTTCTGGTCGCTGGGAGCTGGGGAACGGCTCTGGCCAGTGTACTCGCCGCCAATAACTTGGACGTGATGATGTGGACACGTGGTGAAGATCAGGCTACGGAAATCAATAGCAAGCACACCAATACTCGCTATCTTCCGGATGCGGAGCTTTCTCCTCGGATTCAGGCAACCAATGATATGGAAGCTGCAGTGGAAGGCGCTATAGCTGTGTTAATTGTTGCGCCTTCTTCAGCCATGCGTGCAGTTACGAATCAGCTTAAGGCGTATTATAAGCCTGAGATGTTAATCATTCATGCAACCAAAGGTTTTGAGACAGAAAGCCTGAAACGCATGTCCACAGTCATTTCAGAAGAGCTGGAATGTGAAGAAGGACGTGTTGTTGTACTTTCTGGCCCAAGCCATGCGGAAGAAGTGGTGAAGCGCTGCCCAACGACAGTTGTTGTGGCCTCACTGGATAAGGCCTCTGCCGAGGCGGCCCAAGCTTTGTTTATGAATGCCTATTTCCGTGTGTACACGAATCGGGACATGCTTGGTGTTGAACTGGCAGGCGCATTCAAAAACATTATTGCTCTTGGTGCAGGCATGTCCGATGGTCTTCAATTCGGTGATAATGCCAAAGCAGCGTTGTTAACTCGCGGTTTGGCAGAGATCACACGTATTGGTGTAGAGATGGGCGCAAATCCGTTAACGTTTTCGGGACTTGCCGGAATCGGAGATCTGGTTGTAACGGCTACAAGTCAGCACAGCCGGAACTGGAGAGCAGGCTCCATGTTAGGTCAAGGACAGAAGCTGGATGATGTCCTGAAGTCCATGGGCATGGTGGTGGAAGGCATTCGAACCACGCAAGCTGCCTATTTCATCTCGCAAAAATACGGAGTGCAAATGCCGATTGCGGATCAGTTGTATCACGTTTTATTCCAGGAGAGACAGCCGCGTGATGCGGTTGAAGCCCTGATGGGACGTGACCCGAAGACTGAAATGGAAGTCATGAAGCTTGAAACCTGGGAGCAATGGCATTCCTGATTGTACTCATCCTAAACGCACCTTGTGAAATAAGAAGCTTATTCACCTTTTCTGTCGCGGACTCATACTATACACATGAGTATTGCCGGAGGAGGGGAGACGAATGGGTAACAACATTTCCAAAGATGCGCTGAATGCAATCAACAAGAAAACGGGTAAAACGATAACAGAAGGTGCCGTCAAGAAATTGGCAAGCACGGTGAAACCAACGACGATTCAGAATGAAGCTCAGTTGCGCCAATTGATCAAACAAGTATCCGCCATGGCGAAAGTTCCGGTATCTGAGGATACGGTTAAGGATATTGTGAGTGCGGTCAAGAAAAGCGGATTGAATCCGAGCAGTATGGAATCGTTAATGAAAATGATGATGAAAAAATAATAGATCACGCCTGCTTGTGTAGGTGATCCAGTAAGACAAAAAGACGAGTCGGCTTTTGCCGGCTTGCTTTTTTGTCTTTTTTTTGGAAAGTTAAGCTGAATTTCGTGTTATAATGGTTGCAATTGTCACAGTGTCAGTGATGAATATCGGACTGAAGGGGAGACTGCTGGATTATGAGCGCAATGGACAAGATGTGGCTGTCATTGGTCGCCATCCTCATTATGGGACTATCTGTATTCCTGATTACGTTTGCTCGTGCCAAAACAAAAGGCATTGTACGGGGGATCCTTTCTTTGATTGCATTTTTGATTATGCTGATTGGCTTTTTCGGGGGAATCGCATCTCTGACCTGACTTCCTATGCCTGAAGGATAACATCCGCATAAGCACATCATAAGAACTGACACAATGAACACGGATGAGGGGAGTGTGAGCCTATGGGGCCGCATGATACGGAGGGTCGGACAGAGCGTTATCCGGAATTACACGCGGCTTTGCTGGAAACGGCCAAAGCCTGGAACACGCAGCCTCAGACATGGTTGCTTGGAGGAAGCTGTGGGTTGCTGCTTCAGGGGGTGGAGTTGCAACAGGCTCCCAGAGATATTGATATCTATGCGGATGTTGCTGCTGCTAAGGAACTTCACCGATTCGCTCCGGGGGAAATGCTTGACGAGCCTACAGTGGATAAGACAGGACCTTATGCTTCTCTACTTAGCCACTATCAGGTTGGTGCATGTGCGCTGGAACTGGTTGGTGGTTTCGAAATTTGGGCTCGCAAAAGCTGGTACCGTATCGAGATTGAACATGTACTTGCTCTGCATGCACCAGTAGCACAAGTGGGTTCGTATACCCTGCGACTGATGCCGCTTGCGCATGAGTTGTTGTTTAATCTGCTGCGAGGTCGTGAAGATCGGTATGTACCCATTGCTAAACATATGCGTGAGCAACCACATGCACATCAACCTATAATGACACTGTTAAGTCAGCAGAATGTATGGACAAGCCGCTTCAGAGCCGAAGTGGAAGAGCTCGTCGGCTTTGCATGGTCCCAGTAGGTTGAGGGAGGAAAATAATGGAATATAAAGTTACTTTTTTACCTATGAACAAATCGATAGCGCTCAAACCAGGTGCAACACTTCTGCATGCAGCACGACGTGCCGGAGTCAAGATTACGACCCGTTGTGATGGTAAAGCGGCTTGCCTGATGTGCAAAGTGAACGTGGACGAAGAACATCAGGCGGAACTGTATCCACCAACTGATGCAGAAAAGCGTAAGCTGGGTTCTCTGTTGGAAGCAGGTACACGACTGTCCTGTCAGGCCAAGGTGTGTGGATCTCTATCGGTTCATGTTCCTGAGGACCCGCTGAAGGCAGCCATTCGGAAACAACTGGAACGTCAGCAACAGGAAGACGACTGGTTCTGAGCGTTATGAAATTGATTCTCTAATGAGTTATTCAAGGAGGATACGGATGATTAGGAACAAGCCAAGTTGTGTTGAAGGAAGCGGACGGCAGCGTCATATGCATCAGATGGGCGGTCTGCTGTTATTCCTGTTGTTTGCTTTTACAGCAAGTGGTTGTATGTATCCATCCCAGAGCAATTCGGACCCCAAGATCGCCTATCGGGAAAGTGTGAGTCGTATCCAGAGTGCGGTAGAGACATTCCAGCAAGATGAGGGGATTTTGCCAATCATCAATGCAGATATGACTACGCCAAAATATGAAAAGTTCAGAGTGGATTTGCCCAAGTTGAAACAACTGGGGTATCTGGATGAAATACCGGGTACTGCTTTTGAAAGTGGTGGGAGCGCTTACTTCCTTATTCAGGACGAAGAAGTGAATCCGACCGTTAAAGTGATGGATCTTCTGACCGTACAGAAAGTAAACGATGTGCAACGAATGGTTAATCAATATAAGTCCGTACATAACAATAAGCTGCCAAGCGGGGAAGAACTGTATCCGGGGTTATATGCTGTGGATATGGAGCAGGCTGCTCAGGCAGGTACTCCTTCCATTACGCTGAATAGTGTATATTCGGGTCAGGCGTTACCTTTTATGATGGATGACGAAGGCAAGGTCTATGTGGATTATGCTTTTGATATTATGCAGGCAGTGGAAAAGTCTGACGTGTCTCCAGCAGAGACTGAAGATGTTCGGGATTTGCTGGTGGAACACTCCTACTTCGTACCTGTAAAATCGGTTTTCTACGCTTGGAAAAATAATGCGCCGGTTGCCCAGCCCATAAAATAAGCATGGTTGCCATTCAAATGATTTAGCTGTATAACCACCATGGCTCTAATGGTTCAAAAAGAGATATTCCAAATAAGGGATATCTCTTTTTTCTTTTGTCAGTATGAGCAATAACCGTCATAAAAGCTTCGCGGATCACATAAAGTAGATTGAAATAAAGACGCGCAGTCCGAGATCGGGGGATTCTCCTAATGTCATCACCATAAGATAAAAAAACAAAAATACGCGTCATATTGCCGCATACGGATACATAAGATGATACTAGTCCAATTGCATGTACGAGTTAACGCCGCTCTCGCCGGTTTCATCAGAATGCAACGTTCGGCGGCGGACGACTTCCGGGCACTCACAAAGGCGGCTCTACCGTTGCAGGGATTTCAGTCTTCTGATTGAAAAAACGAAGCGGATGCTCTTTAGCATTTTTCCTTCGGAGTAATTTAGGGAGGGGATTTCATTGGAGAAAGTGGACATTTTTAAGGACATAGCTGAGCGGACCGGAGGGGATATTTATCTCGGGGTTGTCGGCGCAGTCCGGACGGGAAAATCAACATTTATTAAACGATTCATGGAAACCATTGTGTTGCCAAACATCACTAACGAGGCTGACCGTGGTCGAGCGGTGGATGAACTTCCACAGAGTGCAGCAGGTAAAACCATCATGACTACCGAACCAAAATTCGTACCAAATAACGCAGTCCAGATCAAGGTGGCAGAAGGACTTGATGTCAATGTGCGCCTTGTGGATTGTGTAGGCTACGCGGTGGAAGGAGCCAAGGGATACGAGGATGAGAATGGTCCACGCATGATCTCCACGCCTTGGTTCGAGGAGCCAATTCCGTTCCAGGAAGCCGCCGAGATTGGTACTCGCAAAGTCATTCAGGAGCATTCTACACTGGGTGTTGTGGTAACAACAGACGGCACAATCGCCGAAATTGCCCGTAGTTCCTATGTGGAATCCGAAGAACGCGTCATTGCGGAATTAAAAGAAGTGGGTAAACCGTTTGTCCTGGTCATCAACTCCACTCGTCCTCGCAGTGAAGAAGCCCTGCAATTGCGTAGTGAGCTTGCTGCCAAATACGACATTCCGGTGATGACACTCAGTGCAGCAACCATGACGGAAGATGATGTGACGGGTGTACTTCGTGAAGTGCTCTATGAGTTCCCTGTGCATGAAGTGAATGTAAACTTGCCGAGCTGGGTTATGGTACTCAATGAGACTCACTGGCTGCGTAGCAACTACGAAAACTCCGTACGGGATACCGTTAAGGATATTCGCAGACTTCGTGATGTGGATCGGGTTGTCGCTCAGTTCATGGAATATGAATTTATTGATCGCGCAGGCCTGAGTGGCATGAATATGGGGCAGGGTGTAGCCGAGATTGACCTGTACGCACCGGATGAGCTGTATGATCAGATTCTCGTGGAAGTGGTTGGCATCGAGATTCGCGGTAAGGATCATCTGCTGCAATTGATGCAGGAATTCTCGCATGCGAAGAGAGAATACGACCGCTTTGCAGAAGCGCTGGAGATGGTCAAAACGACCGGATACGGCATTGCTGCTCCATCTCTTGCCGAGATGGCTCTGGATGAACCTGAGCTCATTCGTCAGGGCACCAAATTTGGCGTACGTCTGAAAGCAACGGCACCGTCCATTCACATGATCCGGGTTGATGTGGAATCGGAGTTCGCTCCAATCATCGGTACGGAGAAACAAAGTGAGGAACTGGTGAGATACCTGATGCAGGACTTCGAGAACGATCCGATCAAGGTATGGGATTCAGACATGTTTGGTCGTTCTCTGCACTCTATTGTGCGAGAAGGGATTCAGGGCAAGATTGCCATGATGCCGGATAATGCAAGATACAAACTGCAAGAGACGCTGGGAAGAATCATTAACGAAGGTTCAGGCGGCTTGATCGCCATCATTCTGTAAGACATCAAAAGACCGTAAGGGGGCATCCCCTCGCGGTCTTTTTTAGTTTGATTTCTTGATTTTGGATGAAATGGATAGGAAGAATGTAACTTTCAAAAAAACTTAGCGAGTTTTAGCTTTAAATTACTAAAACCCATTTACATACTAGGGATTAGCCGTTATATTAATATTCAACTATTGTGATCGAGATCACAGAGAGTGGAACAGGGGGAAACAGAGATGAAAAGAAAAGAGACAAAATGGGTATGGTTGAGTGTGCTATTAGTATTTACATTGGCGCTGTCCGCTTGCGGAATCAAAAAAGAACCGGCAGCAACTCCGGCTTCGGGTGCATCTGGTGATACACCGAAAACGGAAGCAGTCACAGGCCCTCTGAGCGGCAAACGTATCGCACTTATTATGGAATTCAATACAGGTACTTTCTCGCAGCAATATGTACAAGGTGTCAAAGAAGAAATCGAAAAATTCGGTGGAGAACTGACTACATTTGTTGCCGATAATGATAAAGCGAAGATGGTATCCTTGCTCGATAGCGCAATTAATCAGAAATTCGATGCCATTCTGACGGATCACGGGGATTCCCTGCTGGAGCCAGGTGTGAAGAAGGCAGTAGAACAGAACATTCCAGTGGTTGTGTTCGACGCAGCCATTAGTGTTCCAGGAGCAACAGTCCTGTCGCAGGATGACCAAAAGATGGCTGAGCTCACGCTGGAGCAAATGAAAAAAGATATTAATGGACAAGGCAACATCGTTAAAGTATGGGTAGCTGGTTTCGCGCCGATGGAACGCCGTCAGATCGCATATGGTGAATTCCTGAAAGCAAATCCGGACATCAAGGAAATAGCGACATTTGGTTCTGCACAGAACCCGGCGCTGGATACTCAAGCCAAAATGGAGGCTATTCTCAAGCAATATCCAAAAGGTGAAATTACAGCTGTATGGGCTGCATGGGATGAGTTCGCCAAAGGTGCAGCACGTGCCATTCAACAAGCCGGACGTGACGAGATCAAAGTGTATGGTATTGATATGAGTGATGAGGATCTGCAAATGATTCAGGACCCGAAAAACCCTTGGGTTGCTTCCGCTGCGGTTGATCCTACAGACATCGGACGTGTACAAGTTCGTTATGCTTATCAGAAACTGAACGGGGATGAGACGGAAGATGCAGTAGTGCTTAACCCGGTCTATGTTCAACGTGAAGCCTTGCCGGATAAACAAATCTCCACTTCAGAGCTGTCGGAGTTCGTGGAAGGTTGGGGAGGCAGTACACAAGGAATCAAGGATTGGATGAGCGAATACGGTATTACTGCTAAATAAGCAGCGTAAGGGAAGCGCGCCGCAAGGCGCGCTTTTTCCAACCATAATAAAGACACGTGAGATATGGATGAGAAAATGGATACTCCCGGAAGGGAACGATTGGAGGTTAACATCATGAGTACTGCACCAATTCTGCTTCAAATGCAACATATCCACAAGCAGTTTTCAGGCATTCCTGCACTGAAGGATGTGGATTTCTCTGTAAAAGGCGGGGAGATTCATGCGCTGTTGGGTGCCAATGGTGCCGGTAAGAGCACATTAATGAAGATTTTGTCCGGTGCCTATCAATTGGATCAGGGTACGATTCAGTTGAGTGGACAAGCGCTTCACTTGAGTTCCCCGGGAGACGCGAAGGCAAGTGGGATTCACTGTGTGTATCAGGAAGTGGATGCGGCACTGGTGCCACAGTTGACGGCTGCGGAGAACATTATGTTGGATCAGTTGGCTTCATCTGCTGGAGGCTGGTGGAAGAGTCCGCGGAAGCTGCAACAGCGTGCGGTTGAAGCACTGAAGCAATTAGGAGCAGACATATCCGTTCACCAGAAAGTGGCTGATCTGACGCTTGCAGAGAAACAGATGATATTGCTGGCGCGGATTTTGATTCAGGATGCCAAGGTCATCATTTTTGACGAACCTACTGCACCGCTCAGTCAGGAAGAAACGGATGCATTTTTCCGCATTGTTCATCTGCTGAAGGAGCGGGGTGTAGCTTGTATTTTCATTACCCACCGCCTTGCTGAAGTGACGGGTCACTGTGATCGCGTTACGGTCATGAGAGATGGGCAACATGTATTTACCGGTGAAGCGAAAGGACTGACTATTAACGACCTGGTCACACAGATGTTGGGCAAGCCGTTTGAAGAAGAGTTTCCGAAGACAGAAGCACCTGTGGGAGAGCTGCTATTGGAAGCGCGTGGGCTACGTCGTGGAGTGAAGGTCAAAGGTGTTGATCTCTCAGTACGCCGAGGTGAAGTCCTCGCTGTCGTGGGTCTGGTAGGCGCTGGAAAAACAGAAAGCTCTCGTTTGTTGATTGGCGCAGATCGACTGGAGGGAGGCGAGATCCGGCTTAACAACCGTAACCTCCGCCTGTCTCAGCCTGCGGATGCGGCGGCTCTGGGGATCGTTTCTGTACCGGAGGAGCGACGCAAACAGGGAATTCTGATCCAGGAGAACGTGGAACGGAATTTAAGCCTGCCTTTGCTTAGTCGCCTCAGTACGTTAGGTTTCGTAAGCCGCAAGCGGGAGCGTCAGAATGCCGAATCATTGGTGAAACAGCTCGGAATCAAGACATCGTCCGTGAAACAGGAAGTGAAATATCTAAGTGGTGGTAATCAGCAGAAGGTGGCCATTGGCAAATGGCTTAACGCGGATGCGGATGTATTTATATTTGATGAGCCAACCAAGGGAGTGGACATTGGGGCGAAAAGTGACATTTTCCGCATCATTAATGAACTGGCCTTGGCGGGTAAGGGCGTAATCTATTTCACCTGTGAACTGGATGAAGGCATGGGGATCGGTGACCGTATTGCCGTTATGTGCGAAGGTGTTATCGTTAAAGAGTTCAAACGGGGCGAGACTAACCAAGAACAGCTGCTATACTATGCAAGCGGTGGACAAGAGGTGCAATCATGAAGGATAAATCACTGGATTTTGCGTTCCGTTACGGGGCGATTATTGTCATCATAGGTGTTATCGCATTTTTCGGCATTAAATTGCCTTATTTCTTTACGTACAGTAACTTGACCGATATTTTGGGCTCGATCTCTATCGTTACCTTTGTAGCGATTGGTGTTACGTTATCTCTCATTGTTGATGGATTCGATCTCTCGGTGGGGGCGACCGTCTCATTGACCACCGTCGTCACTGCTTCGTTAATGATTTGGTATCAGCAGCCACTAGCGATTGTCATTATCGTGCCACTGATTATCGGGGCTGTTATTGGTTTACTGAATGCTTTACTGATCGTAAAATTGCGTATTCCGGATCTGCTGGCGACCCTTGCCACGATGTACATCATCGGGGGCATTCACAAAACGTATGCGCAGGGATATACCATTTACAATCACATGCAGTTCCCTGATGGAAGCAAAGCTGCGGGAGAGATGGACCCGACATTCCTGCTTATAGGGCAGGGTAAATGGCTGGGTATGCCGATCTCTGTCATTCTACTGCTTATTGCGGTCATCGGTGTGCATATCTTTTTGACGTATACGAAATACGGGCGCCAGATGTACATTACGGGCGGTAATGAAGAAGCGGCACGTCTGTCCGGAATCAAGGTGAAAAAGGTGCGTACACTCGCCTATGTAGCCGCTGGAGTGTTTGCGGCAATCGGTGGTATCATCTATGCTTCCAAAGTAGGGTCTGGTCAAATCGATGCGGGATCACCGTTGTTAATGGAATCCGTAGCCGCTGTATTTGTCGGTTTCTCTGTGTTTGGCGCGGGTAAACCGAATGTCATCGGAACCTTCATCGGTTCGGTTCTAATTGGTGTACTTGTGAACGGTTTGACGATGATGAACGTACAGTATTTCACACATGATATTGTAAAAGGTGGGGTTCTCGTGCTCGCCCTGGCGGTTACATTTTACGTCTTAAACCGCAACCGGACTTGAAATTGTGGGCTGTCTGTATTAGTATGAAATTTGTTCGGCGTCTGAAATCCCTGTGGTTTCAGGCGACATTCTGCCGAAAATGACTGTTGACCGCAGGCGGAGATTTGTGTTCATCGCTCAAGATGTACGTAGATTTTTTGCGTATGAACGTATATTTCGCTATAAAACGGAAACACAGTATAACATTCAGGACATTGATACAGGAGGTGAAAAACAAATGAACAAATCAGACTTGATTACACACGTATCCGAAGCGACTGAATTGTCCAAGAAAGATGTAACGAAAGCGGTTGATGCCGTATTCGAAGCAATCTCTGAGGCTCTTCAAAGCGGAGATAAAGTACAATTGGTTGGTTTTGGGAACTTCGAAGTTCGCGAGCGCTCTGCACGTAAAGGACGCAACCCGCAAACAGGTGAAGAAATCGAAATTCCTGCGAGCAAAATTCCTGCATTCAAACCAGGTAAAGCGCTCAAAGACGGAATTAAATAAGATTTCTACATATTCCATATGTCGACAAAAAGACCGTGACTTGTTCACGGCCTTTTCTTTTGCCCTTTAACGATGATTCTTCTGGTTATCCGAGTGTTCAGGATCATCCGGTTGCCCGGCATAAGCAACGAGAATCAGTTCTTCGCCAGCAGCTGCAGACAGATGCTGTTCAATTTCTTTTAACTGATGAATATGCTCGTCTGTAAGTGCAGCAGGGGTGTATCTCATGCAGATTCTCCTTTCTGTGGCTGTACAACTGTAGTATGACCCGACGATAGCCGATTCTTGCGGTTCATTCGTATAAGGCGCTGGTTGACAAATGAAACAATCTTAATCATCATTAACGCTATCGAACGAAAGAAGGGGACATGCGTGATGGATCATCCAACCGGCAATGATTATATTGTAATTAAGGCAGAGGAAAATGGTGTCCAGGTGATCGGATTAACCCGAGGTCAGGATACACGTTTTCACCACACCGAGAAATTGGACAAGGGTGAAGTGATGTTTGCCCAATTTACCACCCATACTTCAGCTATTAAAATCCGGGGCAAAGCCACGCTGATTACCAAGCATGGACAGATTGAATCGGAGTAATGCACAGGTTGAATACGCTCAGATGAAGATTGCAGGCATAGCCTGCTTTTTTTCATTGTACAATGAGGTATGAGCCTTTACCGGACAGACTACACTAACAGGTAAAGGCAGGGAGGCGTATATGAAACCGCGGATGATTGTTACTGCTTCAATGCTGGCAACGGTTGCGGCGGTCTTTCTGCTTGTTGCGATACAAACCTTACATATGCGTACATGGGGCGGGGAAAACGTACAACCTGTCTCTGCATCACATCATCCAGTCCAGCTAACGGATGACAATCTGGTTGACGTGCTAAGCTCCATGCAACTATCTACACCCATTGCAAGAGTGGAATGGAAACAGTCC
The DNA here is from genome assembly GCF_037976905.1 of Paenibacillus sp. FSL K6-1318. Lineage (NCBI taxonomy): Bacteria > Bacillati > Bacillota > Bacilli > Caryophanales > Paenibacillaceae > Paenibacillus > Paenibacillus sp. FSL K6-1318. The sequence continues at coordinate 4,225,379 of NZ_CP150270.1, read as the reverse complement.
ATTTTGAGACTGGACCTCAAGGTTAAAGGCACGGCTACGAGTTACACTGAAATCTATGAGAATATGGCAGCTGTGGCGGATCTGGGCTTTCGGAGTCTGGACAATGTGGATCAGGTGCTGCTGCGTGTGATGGCAGAAGATGAATGGATGCATAAACGACATCTGTTGCTTGCTGCTGATATTCGGCGTGGAGAATGGCCCCTGTATGCGATTGAAACATTACGGAACTGGAAAAGTGCGGCCTTTTCGGATGAATTGAAGGACTGGTTTCATTTGATGGAGACCGAACTCTGGAAGAAGCAATTCGAAATGACAAGTCAAGGGTAATAGAATAGCAGGATTCAGTGCGTGCCCGATCAACATATGCTATAATATATAAGATTGTAGTGCAGAAATGGTTTAACAATGTTAAGGCTCGGAGGCTGAGAATGAATTCATATCGCGTACCCCAACTAGCAAAGAAATATACGGATTACGACATGATTCGACAACATACGGAAATCCCATCATTTCCGGATAGCCGGGCACGTCTGTTGCAGGTTTTTGTGGGCCGCACAGACGAAAAGGTGCATCAAGAGCTATATGCTCTTGCAACTTCGCTCGTTCAGTTGGCCATGGATACGCATGATCGAATCGATACCATTTCCGGTGAGCGAAGAGAGCAGGAGATGCGTTCACGCCAGCTGAATGTGCTCGCCGGAGATTATTTAAGTAGCCGTTTCTATCAATTGCTTGCCCATGCAGGCAAAATTGAAATGATTGGCAAACTCAGTGCTGCTGTATCCGAAGTGAACGCACGCAAGATGACGCTGTATGAACGGATGAAGAAGCTTCTCGTTTCGGCTGATGAATACTTGCGTGAAACGGTACAGCTGAGGATGCAGCTGTTTCTTTCATTTACAGGCATGATTCAAGATAAGGAAGAGTCCTTATGGAACAGCCTGTTGACCGAATTCAGCTCCTGCGAAACGATCGTGGAAGAACTGAAGCGGATGAATGACGAACAACAATTTCTTCACAGCTATGCATACTGGCACATATACGAGTACGGTAATGACGATGAGCGCAGTGTGCTGCGTCAGTCTGAACCAGATGCACGTGTATGGAACGCTATGGTGCTGAAGCATAGGGTTGGCGAGGTTCTGCTGGACAAGCTTCGCGAATGTACACACCGCATTCAACTGTTGTTGCAAGACGAGGAAGGGCGGATGGGCTTGCATGAGATACATGCAATTCTTGAGCCGTACTTAACATATTTGCAGCCTTCACATGCGGCAGTAAGGGAAGATTGAGGGGGAGACAGACGAATGGGGAGCGGAGAGAGCAAACCGAAAGAAGAATATGTCCATTCGGTTTTTCAGAGTATAGCCGGAAAATATGATGTCATGAATGATATTCTAAGTTTCCGCAGGCATAAGGCTTGGCGCAAATTCACCATGAAAAAGATGAACATGTCCAAAGGCGACACCGGTCTCGATTTGTGCTGCGGCACATGTGACTGGACGCTCGCCATGGCAGAGGCAAGTGAAACGGGGCACATGCATGGGCTTGATTTCAGCAGCAACATGCTTGAAGTTGGCCAAACGAAGATTAATGCCGTGCAGCGTCAGAAGCAGATTACCCTGACACAGGGAAATGCCATGTCACTTCCTTTTGAAGACAATTCATTCGATTATGTGACGATCGGGTTCGGGCTGCGCAATGTACCTGATCTCAGACAGGTGTTGTCTGAGATGAAACGTGTAGTAAAACCGGGCGGTATGGTTGTGTGCCTGGAATTGTCCAAGCCAACATGGCAACCGTTCAAAGGCATTTATTATTTTTATTTTGAGAAGGTTTTACCGAATCTTGCCAAAGTGTTCGCTAAAAGTTTTGAGCAGTACAAATGGCTGCCGGACTCTCTGGCCATTTTTCCGGGAAGGAAGGAACTGGCAGACATTTTTGCAGAAACTGGATTGCAACAGGTGCAGGCCTACCCTCTGACCGGGGGTATCGCGGCACTGCATATTGGAACCAAGGAGAATCAGCATGTTTAGGAAAATTCGCATTTTTTTAGAAATGATCAAGATTGAACACACGCTTTTTGCTTTACCCTTTGCATTTATGGGGGCCATTCTCGGCTCCATGGTAGTGAATGATACTTTCCCAAGCTGGATGCAGATCATGTGGGTATTGCTTGCGATGGTCGGCGCACGTAGTGCGGCTTTCGGTTTGAACCGAATTATTGACCAAGCGATTGATGGCAAAAATCCGCGTACCGCGATGAGAGCGATCCCTGCAGGACTGTTGAAAAATGGGGAAGTTGTTATATTCGTCATTATCTCTTTTATATTGTTATTCTGGGCCTCATCCAATCTTAATGTATTATCCATGCAGCTGTTGCCTATTGCTGTGTTTATGCTGGTACTGTATTCGTACACCAAACGTTTCACATGGTTATGCCACATCGTTCTTGGAATGACGATTGGTTTGGCACCACTTGGTGGCTGGGTAGCCGTAACAGGAACGATGGATTGGACAGCGATTGTGCTGTACGTTACGATTGTGTTCTGGACAGCGGGCTTTGATATTATCTATGCATGTCAGGATCTGGAATTCGATCAGGGAGAGGGTCTTCACTCCATACCTTCCCGTTTTGGCCTGGTTAAATCCTTGCAGATCGCTAAGTTCTTCCATGTGATTACTGCAATTGGTTTTCTTGCGTTATTGTTGATGACAGATCTGAGCTGGTGGTATGGCGCAGGCATGTTGGTGACGTATGGAATTCTGTTCTACCAACACTATATTGTATCGCCTAATGATATGAGCCGTGTTCAAACGGCGTTTTTTACCATGAACAGTTTGCTTAGTTTAATCGTATTTACGTTCACTCTGATTGATCTGGCGGTGAAATAAATGGTGCAGCAGCCGGACAATAAACGACTGGTTGTCGGAATTACCGGAGCGAGTGGCAGCATATATGGCGTTCGATTAATTGAAACGCTGCTTGATTTGGAATATAACGTTCATCTGGTCATATCCAATGCAGGGTGGCGTGTACTGAAAGAAGAATTGGACTGGGATGTGACGAATCGGGACGCGGTGCTGGAAGAAAAATTCGGCAACCGTGCCGGTTCTCTGATCTATCATCCTGTGAGTGATATAGGGGCCTCCATTGCAAGTGGTTCTTATCTGGCCGATGGCATGATTATCATGCCATGTTCGATGGGAACTCTTTCGTCCATCGCGCAGGGATCGTCGGATAATCTGATGTCTCGCGCAGCCGATGTTATGATGAAAGAGGGAAGAACATTGATCCTCGTACCACGTGAGACGCCTCTTCATGCAATCCATCTGGAGAACATGCTGAAGCTTTCTCGTCTTGGTGTACGAATGATACCGGCTATGCCTGCTTTTTATTACAAACCTCAGACTATGGATGAGTTGATTCTGTTTTTGGTGGGGAAAGTGCTGGATAGCTTGCGCATCCCACATCAACTGTTTACAAGATGGGGAGAACCGGATGAACGGGGATAACGACTGAGTTCGATACAAGGCTGTTTTTTGCCAAAGTGTTGCTCGGTTTATTTGTCCCCCGAATCCCGGGGTATTGGTGAGCACTGATGGTGAGTCTTCATGAACCACAGTCTTGACCCATGCTCCGGCAACTTCTGTATTTTGTTTCAGAACAAGTCGCAGAGTTTAATTTTCGGGTGTTGGCTATGACATTCGGAGAAGAAAAACACGTTAGATTACCTTATAGAACAACACAAGCAAGAACGGTAAGCCGGGTTTTTCGTAATGACTGCAGGCCCGACTTGCTGGAGGGGAAGGTAAGCATGAATTTATGGACTGACAATACGCTGATACGGGTGAACGAATGAAACTATTGGATATTTTCGGGTTGTTAAAAAAGGACATGGATTACATCGAGAAAGAGTTGTATCGCAGTGTTCGAGGAGAACAGAAGCTGCTGAGTGAAACGTCACTTCATTTGCTCAAAGCAGGAGGAAAACGGTTGCGGCCCGTTTTTGTGTTACTTGGTGGGAAATTTGGTACATACGACATTGAACGTCTGAAGTTGGTTGCGGTTCCGCTGGAACTCATTCATTCCGCATCTCTCGTTCATGATGATGTTATTGATAATGCGGAGACCCGCCGAGGCAAACCTACGGTGAAGTCAAAATGGGATAATCGGATTGCCATGTACACTGGAGACTATATCTATGGTAAGGCACTTGAAATGACTGCCGGATTATCCGATCCAGCTATTCATCGTATCCTTGCCAAAGCTATGGTACAGATGTCCATTGGTGAGATGGAGCAAATTCGCGACTTTTTCAATACGGGACAAAGTGTTCGTAACTATCTGCTGCGGATTCGCCGCAAAACAGCACTTCTGATTGCGGTTAGCTGTCAGTTAGGGGCATTGGCTACACGTGCGCCTGAGCATGTATCTTCCCTGCTGTATACATACGGATACAATGTGGGGATGGCTTTCCAGATTCAAGATGATGTACTTGATCTGGTAGGTACCGAGAAACAACTTGGCAAGCCACCTGGCAGTGACATGAAGCAAGGAAATATAACTCTTCCTGTACTTTATGCCTTGGAAGAATCCGATCTGCGGGAACCCTTGCTTAAGGAAATTTCCCGTGTCCAGCATGAAGAAGGACGGGCAAGTGCATCGGATGCAATTGGAATGATTCGACAAAGTCAAGGAATTGCTAAAGCTGAAGCCCTTGCTGACCGATATATGAAGAAAGCGCTCGATGCTCTCGATCAGCTACCTAACATCAAGACGACCAAAAACCTGCGTGATATCGCTCATTTTGTGGTTAAACGTACGCATTAAACTTTGTATGACCTTCGACTCTCGGATTGCTCATACCCTAAGATGAACAGAACTGTGAGATTCCTCATTGGGAGGATTTGGACATGTATGTTACAATCAGAGGGATTGCGTTTACATAGTGATTAACTTTGAACCGTGAGTGAGGAGTGAGCTGATGGATCGTACATTTTTGATGGTGAAGCCGGATGGTGTGCAGCGTGGATTGATCGGTCGAATTATTAGCCGTCTGGAAGACAAAGGATTTAAGTTGGTGGCAGGCAAATTGGTGCAGATGTCTGAGGATCAGGCAAAACGCCATTATGCTGAACATGAGGGCAAACCGTTTTTCGATGATCTGGTTCGTTTTATCACATCGGGGCCTGTATTTGCCATGGTGTGGGAAGGCGACGATATTGTGGCGCTTGCGCGCATCGTCATCGGAAAAACCAATGTGAAGGAAGCAGCTCCGGGTACCATTCGCGGAGACTTCGCCAGCCACACACCACATAATCTGATTCATGGGGCGGATTCACCGGAAAGTGCTTCCCGTGAAGCAGCAAATTTCTTTGCTTCAGATGAACTGGTGGTATACGACAAGAGCATCGCAGCCTGGTTGTAATTATTAGCCAAAAGGGTGATACACGATGCTGGAGCAAGAACAACTACTAGACCCGGATTACACCGGATTCATTCGTAAAATCAAAGAGAGCACAGGCATTGATCTTGCTCAATACAAGGAAGGCCAGATGAAAAGAAGGCTGACCACACTTCGCAACAAAAACGGGTTTCATACATTTTCTAACTTTTTTGAAGCTATGCAGAAAGATAAATCATTGTTCTACGAATTCCTTGATCGTATGACGATTAACGTGTCGGAATTCTGGCGTAATCCCAATCGTTGGGAAGTGCTGCGGGACGAGATTCTGCCTGAGCTGCTGGGGCCCAAGCGTCGTGCTAAAGTTTGGAGTGCAGCCTGTTCAACAGGTGAAGAACCTTATACACTTGCCATGATTCTGGACACGATGGGCATTTTGAAGGACAGCTCCATTACGGCAAGTGATCTGGATGAAGGTGCATTGGCCAAAGCCAAGGAAGGGCGTTATATGGAACGCTCACTTAAGGATGTGCCAAAGGAAACGGCGAACCGTTACTTCAAGCAGGATGGCTTGGTATACCGTATTGATGAGCAACTCAAAAATTCGATCAAGTTCATGAAACAAAATTTGCTGGTGGACCGTTTCGACGATGGGTACGATCTGATTGTGTGCCGAAATGTCATGATCTATTTTACCGAAGAAGCCAAAAACCTGTTGTATCACAAATTTGCAGCAAGTTTGCGTCCAGGCGGTATTTTGTTTGTAGGTAGTACGGAGCAGATCTTCTCCCCGGGACAATATGGTCTGGAGACAGCAGAGACATTCTTCTATCGGAAAAAATAATGATAATGGTTGTTGAGCCGTCTGTAGCACATGTACATGTGTTCAGGCGGTTATTTGTATACCAAGTACAAGAAAGAGCCGACTTTCTTGTCAAAGCCGGTCAGCTATACTATAATAAGCAAAGAAATTATGGGATTTTAGCAATGTGAAGTTTAACAGTTTAAAGGGGGAACGTATTATGAGTTTACGCTATTTAACCGCAGGGGAGACGCACGGACCCCAATTGACCGCTATTATTGAAGGTTTGCCAAGTAATTTGACGATTGACTTTGAAGAACTGAATTTCCAGCTTCACCGCCGCCAAAAGGGATATGGTCGTGGACGCCGGATGCAGATCGAGAAGGATCAGGCCAATTTCGTTGGTGGTATCCGTCACGGATATACAACAGGTGCTCCAGTAGCGCTGGTTGTTCAAAATAACGACTGGAAACATTGGCAGAACATTATGAATATTGAGCCAATTGAAGGCAGTGACGAAGAGAAACGTCGCGTTCATCGTCCGCGTCCCGGACACGCCGATCTGAACGGTGGACTCAAGTATAATCTCAAAGACTTGCGTAACGTACTGGAGCGCTCCAGTGCGCGTGAGACAACGGTACGCGTGGCATGTGGTGCCATTGCACGTCAGTTCCTGGCTGAATTCGGAATCAAGGTAGCTGGGCGTGTACTTCGGATTGGAGAGATTGAAGCTCCTTATCAGGACCTTCCGATTGATGAACTGATTGCAGTGACAGAAGCTTCCTCAGTACGTGTCACAGATGCTGAGACAGAGAAGAAGATGGAAGCCTACATCGACCAGATTAAACAAGAAGGCGATTCCATCGGAGGAATAGTGGAATGTATCGTTGAAGGCGTACCTGTTGGTTTGGGAAGTTATGTTCAATACGATCGCAAGCTGGACGCACGAATCGCACAAGGCGTAATGTCCATTAATGCATTCAAAGGTGTAGAAATTGGTATCGGATTCGAAGCCGGAGTCATTCGTGGATCACAGGTACATGATGAAATCATGCATACGGATGAGCGCGGCTACCACCGGGCAACCAACCGTCTGGGTGGATTCGAAGGTGGTATGACGAACGGGATGCCAGTGGTTGTACGTGGTGTGATGAAGCCGATCCCAACGTTGTATAAGCCACTTCAAAGTGTTGATATTGATACGAAAGAAGCATTTACGGCTCAGGTTGAGCGCTCAGACGCTTGTGCTGTACCAGCAGCGAGTGTGGTTATGGAGCATGTCGTAGCATGGGAAATTGCCAAAGCATTCCTGGAGAAATTCGGCGGGGATTCCATGGAAGAGATCCGTGCGAACGTTGCCAGCTATAACGCTCAACTGGAGAATTACTAATATGCGTCAGCTGACGGTACAGTTGGAGGAACGCTCATATCCGATTCTGATTGGTAGCGGCCTATTGGCGCAAGCCCCTCAATATTTTGAGCAATATGGCTTGACCAAGAAAAGCCCGTTACTCATCATAACAGACGAAAATGTGGCTCCCAAATACTTGTCAGGTTTGGAGCAAACGCTGCGTACGGCTGGTTATACAGTCGTATCGGCGGTTGTCCCCTCTGGTGAAACATCGAAATCCCTTTCGGTATATCAGGATATGATGACTGTCGCTATCGAAGGCAAACTGGATCGGAGTTCTGCGATTTTGGCCCTGGGTGGGGGTGTCGTAGGTGATCTGGCTGGCTTTGTTGCCGCTACATATATGCGTGGAATCAAGTTTGTTCAAGTACCTACAACGATTTTGGCGCATGACAGCAGTGTGGGCGGCAAGGTAGCTGTCAACCATCCGCTGGCCAAAAATATGATCGGTGCATTCCACCAGCCCGAGCTTGTACTCTACGATGTGGATACACTTCAATCCTTGCCGCCACGAGATGTTTCGGCAGGTTTGTCAGAGATGCTGAAGCACGGACTGATCCGTGATGAGGCTTTTGCACATTGGTGTGAGGAGCATGCGGAAGAGTTGCTTGCGCTTAATCCAGAAGCACTGGGATACGGTTTGGAGCGTGGATGTGGTATTAAGGCGGAGATTGTATCCAGAGACGAACGTGAAAATGGAGAACGTGCGTTGTTGAACTTGGGACATACGATTGGTCATGCCATTGAAGCGATTGCCGGCTACGGAGAGTTCCTGCACGGAGAAGCGATCTCCATAGGTATGGCTGGATCAGCATTGCTTGGTGAGAAGCTTGGTGCGCCAGCAGGGCTCTATGAAGATACAGTCCGCATGTTGCGGTCACTTCGCCTTCCAACAACGATGCCTGCACATCTTGACACGGATGCATTAATGGAAGCGATGATGCATGACAAAAAGTTCCGTGAAGGTCATATGGTGTTCATCATTCCTGATCGGATTGGGGCTGCAAGAATTGTGAAGGACGTACCTGTGTCGGCAGTTCGGGACGTCATTGAAATGCTCAGGAAGGGAGAATAACAGCAATGGTCACACGGGGAATTCGCGGGGCTACAACAGTCACGCAGAACAACGAAGAACAGATTTTGAAGGAAACGGCTGTATTGTTGCAGGAGATCGTAGATCGCAATGAGATCCAACCGGAAGATATCTGCAGTGTGTGGATTACATTAACCGGGGATCTGGATGCTGCTTTCCCGGCAAAAGCTATTCGCCAACTGGATGGCTGGGAACTGGTACCACTAATGTGTGCACTGGAGGTTCCTGTTAAAGGTGCCTTGGCACAGTGTATTCGTTTCATGGTGCATGTGAATACGAACAAAGCTCAGAATGAAATCAACCATGTGTATCTGAACGGTGCACAGGCATTACGTCCGGATTTGGCAGCACCTTCTGGCTCTTAAGCAAGTGGGTTGTCAAACCGATCATAATGATGTATAGTGAGAACCAGTTGAGTAGAGTAGAGATTGAGCTGAGAGCAGCTGAGCTAGTGGAGTATATAGCAGAGTCCAGTGGGTGGTAACCGGTGCAACAGAAACCGGCCAACTGATTCACGGTACGTCGTGCTACGGAATAGGTAACAGGAACAGGGAAGCAAATGTGTCTTGGGACACGTTTTGTTTTGATATATTTGGATATAGCACGAATAACGCACGTTCCCGTATTTTATGAAATATTGGAATGAGTAGTTGGTTGAAGTGTTATAACTGATTTATTTTTCCCGATTGGATGATGTGAGATGCATCAGTTCAGTAACCTGTGAATAATTCGAGAGCGAAGTATAGGGACTTGTTATTTATGAAGCATCACCCTGTTAAATACAGCTTATAACCAAACCTCTACCTGATGGTAGAGGTTTTTTTCGTATATTGAATTGCTTCTTCTACCCCTATAAGTTCAACTAAACTTTTACACAAAAACGGAGAGGACAGAAATAACCTGAAGAAGCGGAGCGTTCACATTTATCACCGGATTTTACCTTTTGAAAGGGAATCAAAAAAAATCTGGGGATAACAGTGATCGGAAGGTTGTTCGGTCATCGAAGTGCTCAGTGTAAACAATCTTTAGTTGAACTTACCTAAATCTGAAAGGACGTGATCTGATGATAACGCCAAACGTTAATCAAGTACTGAAAATGTCGAATGAGTATAATCTGATTCCGGTAGTCAAACGGATTCTGGCAGACATGGAGACCCCAATTCGAATATTCCGCCGTTATGCTGACAACGACCGTGCATTCCTGCTGGAAAGTGTAGAGGGTGGTATCCAATGGGCGAGATACTCGTTCATCGGTACAGATCCGTTCCTGATGATTTCGGCGAAGAAAGGCCGGATTGTTGTAGAAGAAGCAGGGAAGACCCGTGAATTGCCAGGCAAACCGATTGAAGAACTGAAAGCATTGCTACGTAAGTACCGCAGCCCGAAAGATGATGAACTGCCACCATTCACAGGTGGGGCAATTGGGTTCTTCGGATACGATCTGCTGTCCTATTATGAGAAGCTTCCACCTCACGCGCTGGATGACCTGAATATGGATGACATTCGCTTTATGTTCTGTGACCAGATTATCGTGTTTGACCATGTGAAGCAGCAAATGCTGCTGGTCGGTAATGTACACGTCAAAGACGGCGCAACGGATGATGAGATACGTCAAGCGTATGCAGTGACTTCAGAGAAGCTGGAGCAGGCCGCAGAACGTTTGCAGCAGCAAGGACCAGGGGAGAACCTGAATCCGCGCTCTATCCCGGGAGATGTGGAGCTGGGGGATATCCGCTCCAATCTCACGAAGGAGCAGTTTATCGGTAATGTGGAGCAAGCCAAAGAGTACATTCGCGCAGGTGATATTTTTCAAGTGGTCCTATCCCAGCGTTTCCACATTGATACGGAGGTTTCTCCACTTCACGTGTATCGTGTGCTTCGGACGCTGAATCCATCTCCTTACATGTACTACCTCAAAATGGATGATGAGATTATTGTTGGCACTTCGCCAGAAGCGCTGGTCAAGGTGGACGGAAGTCGTGTGGAGACACGACCCATTGCAGGTACACGTCCAAGAGGAGCAACAGAAGCAGAAGATCGTGCACTCGCTGCGGATCTGCTCCAGGATGAGAAGGAACGTGCGGAGCATCTGATGCTGGTTGATCTTGGGCGTAATGATCTGGGACGGGTATCCAGCTTCGGCAGTGTGAAGTGTGACATGTTCATGGAGATTGAACGTTACTCTCACGTTATGCATATGGTGTCCAACGTTACGGGTGAGTTAAGAGAAGACAAGGATTTCTTTGATGCTTTCCTTTCATGCTTGCCAGCAGGTACCGTATCCGGTGCACCGAAATTACGTGCAATGGAGATCATCGCGGAACTGGAGAAAGAGGCACGTGGTGCCTATGCAGGAGCAATCGGATACCTCGGTTTCTCGGGTAACATGGACTCCTGTATTACGATTCGTACGATTATTTTCAAAAAAGGAAAAGCATATGTACAGGCCGGAGCGGGAATCGTATGGGATTCTGTGCCTGAGAATGAATATGAAGAAACGGTTAATAAAGCCAAAGCATTGCTCAAGGCGATTCGAACAGCAGAAGCAATGTTTCCTGCCAAAGACAAGGACAACACGTTGAGACTGGCGAATGCAGACTACTTTGTCACACCAGCAGCCGCTAAGAACTGAGAGAGGAGAGACCGGAGATGAACATAAACCCAATAATGAATGAGAACCTTGTAACCCCTATTGCTGAGATTACTCGTGAGGAAGGCATGAAAAATGGCCTGGCGAAGATTTTGGAGGGTAGCCATCTGGAGCAAGCCGAAGCACGAGATTTGATGTACTCGATCATGAGAGGTGAGGCAACGCCGGCTCAAATCGGAGGTTTGCTGATGGCGCTGCGGATGAAGGGGGAAACGGTGGATGAGATCACCGGTTTTGCTGAAGCCATGCGTGGTCAGGGCGGACGAATCCTCACGGATGGCAGTGGCTTGCTGGACACGTGTGGAACAGGCGGATCGGGTATTCACAAATTTAACATTTCTACAGCATCTGCCATCATTGCTTCGGCCGTCTCGGTTCGGGTCGCCAAACATGGCAACCGTTCAGCTTCAGGCAAAGCGGGAAGTGCAGATGTATTGGAGGCACTCGGTGTAAATATCCATCTGAACGGCGAGCAGGCCAGACAATGTCTGGATGATATCGGAATCTGCTTCTGTTTTGCCCAGGTATATCACCCTTCCATGCGACATGCGGCAGGGCCAAGAAAAGAGCTGGGTGTGCGTACCATTTTCAACATGCTCGGACCTTTAACGAATCCTGCCGGAGCAGATCGCCAATTACTTGGCCTGTATGATCGCTCCCGGACGCCAATGATTGCTGAAGTGCTGAATCGTCTGGGTCTCAAAAGAGCGTTGGTTGTGGCCAGCCATGATGGTCTGGATGAAATCAGTATCTCGGCGCCAACGCAGGTATCTGAACTTCGCAATGGTCAAGTGCACACCTATGATATTGATCCACGTGATATGGGCTTGTCTCTGCATCCGCTCGAAGCGGTACTTGGAGGAGATGCGGCACAGAATGCCGAAATTATTAAGAGGATCTTCCAGGGTGAGCAGAGTGCCTACCGTGATGTCGTTCTGTTGAATGCCGGAGCGTGCATCTATGTGTCCGGTCTTGCAGATAGCATTGCTGAAGGGGTGACACTTGCCGCAGAAGCGGTAGATTCGGGCAAAGCTGCCGGGAAGCTTGAACAGTTAATTCATACAACGGAGGCGTACAGTCATGTATCTTGATCGAATCGTTGCAACCAAACATAAAGAAGTTGAAGTTCTGGCACAAACATTTCGCATGGATGAGGCTATCCAAAAAATCGAACAATTACCCGCAACCCGGGGGTTTGAAAAAGCATTATCGAGCGGACGAAATCGCAATCTCGGTCTTATTGCTGAAGTGAAGAAGGCTTCGCCGTCCAAAGGATTGATCCGTCCGGATTTTCATCCGGTAGAGATTGCTGCTGCTTATGAACGAGCGGGTGCAGACTGCATCTCCGTATTAACGGATGTATCGTATTTTCAAGGGAGCAACGAGTACTTGCAGGCTATTCATCAGTCTGTGAACATTCCGCTATTGCGTAAGGATTTTATTATAGATGAACGACAGATCGCCGAGGCAAGATTGCTGGGTGCGGACGCGGTACTGCTGATTGCCAGCATTCTGACTCCAGAACAAATTCGTCAATATCTGGAATTCGCCAAAAGTTTGGGGTTGGACGCCTTGATTGAAGTCCACGATCGGACAGAGCTGGAGCAGGTATTGGAAATTCCGCAGGCAACCCTTGTCGGTATCAACAATCGTAATTTGAAAACATTCGAAACCAGTCTGAACACGACACTGGATTTGATGGAATTGATTCCAAGTGGTGTCACCTTAATCAGCGAAAGTGGTATTGATGGACCAGAATCAACAGTACCGTTGATCCAAGCCGGTGTACACGGTATTCTCGTAGGTGAGCACCTCATGCGCAAAGATGATGTCGAGGCAGCTGTATATGATCTGATGGGACCGAAATGATGAATACTTCCATATGCGATGGCACAGGCGACAGTATGTCAGAACACAGAAACCCGCTGCCAGCGGCCGTAAAAATATGTGGACTTCAGGACGTTGAAGTGCTAAAATCGATGATAAACTTGCCTGTGGATTACATTGGTGTTGTTTTTGCCAAATCACGCCGTCGAATCGAACCCGAGCAGGCTGCTGCATTAAGAACGGTACTATTCGAATGGTCGGCCTATGAACGACCGAAGCTTGCGGGTGTATTTGTGAATCCTACGCTCGAAGAGCTGGAACATATTATGGAGGTTGCTCACCTCGATGTTATTCAACTGCATGGACAGGAGACTGCGGAATTTTGTCAGCAGGTGAAGCAGCGGTGGAATGCCAAAGTATTTAAGGCTTTTTCTTTTCCCAAAGATGAAACGGGTCCGGAAGCTGATGATGCAGCCATAAGGGCTCTTGATGCCTACGATAAATTCGTGGATGCGATATTGCTTGATACCTATGATCCTCTATATGGAGGGGGCTCCGGCAAAACGTTTGCCTGGGAGCGTATTCCTGCCTATGCCGATTGGGCGACCAGTCATGGAATCTCTTTGTTCGTTGCAGGAGGTTTGCAGCCGGACAATGTACAACAACTGATACAGACATATGCACCTTTCGGCGTCGATGTATCCAGCGGCGTGGAGACAGAAGGTGTGAAGGATATTGCTAAAATTACAGCATTCGTAGAAAGGGTGAAGCAGGCATGACACATCAATTGCCGGATCAACACGGGCGTTTCGGTCACTTCGGAGGCCGCTTTGTACCTGAGACACTAATGAACGCACTCATTGAACTGGAGGAGGCATATAGCCACTTCTCTGAAGACGAGGAATTCAACAAGGAACTGAATTATCTGCTGAGCGAGTATTCTGGACGTGAAACGCCATTGTATCATGCAGAGCAATTATCACGCCGATTGGGCAGACCGAAAATTTATCTGAAACGTGAAGATCTGAATCATACAGGTGCGCACAAAATTAATAACGCCATTGGACAAGGTTTACTTGCGAAACGGATGGGCAAAAAGAAAGTTATTGCCGAAACGGGTGCAGGCCAACATGGCGTTGCAACGGCCACAGTAGCCGCATTGCTCGGACTGGAATGTAAAGTATTTATGGGTGAAGAAGATACAGAACGTCAGCAGCTAAACGTATTTCGGATGAAGCTGCTCGGAGCAGAAGTGATTCCGGTGACGTCTGGAACACGGACATTGAAGGATGCTGGTAATGAAGCACTTCGCTACTGGGTCAGCAATGTGGAGGATACGTTTTATGTGCTCGGATCCGTGGTTGGTCCTCATCCATATCCGATGATGGTGCGGAATTTCCAACGTGTGATCGGTGATGAGACCCGTCGTCAGATTCAGGAGATCGAAGGACGTCTGCCGGATGTGATTGTAGCCGCTGTTGGTGGAGGAAGTAATGCGATCGGGATGTTCTATCCATTTATCGGTGACCAGGATGTGAAGCTTGTTGGTGTTGAGGCCGCAGGCAAAGGGGTCGAAACCGAGTATCATGCGGCGACGATGACCAAAGGCACGCATGGTGTATTCCAGGGATCTATGAGTTACCTGTTGCAGGATGAGTATGGACAGGTTCAGCCAGCACATTCCATCTCGGCCGGGCTTGATTATCCGGGTGTTGGTCCGGAGCATTCCTATCTCAAGGATATTGAACGGGCAAAATATGTACCAATCACGGATCAGGAAGCACTGGATGCCCTGCAATTGCTATGCCGGACAGAAGGTATCATTCCTGCTCTGGAGTCCGCACATGCGGTCGCCCAAGTTGTTAAACTGGCGCCTGAACTCACAGCGGACGATATTGTGGTCATCTGTCTGTCGGGACGTGGAGACAAGGATGTTGAATCCATCATGAAATACACGGGAGGTGACTTGGGATGAATCTGATGGACCAGACCTTCCAGCAATTAAAGGAACAGAATCGCACGGCACTTATTCCATTCTTAACCGTGGGAGACCCGGATGTGGACACAACGATCGATATCATCAAGGAGCTAGAACAGGCGGGAGCGGATATTTTGGAACTGGGTGTTCCCTATTCCGATCCGCTTGCAGATGGCCCAGTCATTCAGCGTGCTTCCGAACGTGCGCTGAAAAGCCAGATTACCATTCGTACTGTGATGGAAACCGCTGCAAAAGCTCGTAAGGCAGGTGTGAAACTGCCATTTGTACTGTTCACCTATTATAATCCGGTATTGCAGACAGGACTGGATGTGTTCTTTGATGAATTGATCAAACATGATATTAGTGGCATGATCATTCCGGACCTGCCGATTGAGGAAGCGGAAGAGATGCGAGAACGTGCAAATCGTGCCGGTGTGCATCTGGTGCCGCTTGTTGCACCAACGTCTAATGCACGGATTGAGCGGATTGTGACGGGAGCGAGTGGCTTTATCTATTGTGTATCTTCCCTTGGTGTAACCGGAGAGAGAGCTTCTTTCTTTGACGGCGTAGAGAGCTTCATTGAGACGGTGAAAAGTCTGACAGACCTCCCTGTAGCGGTAGGTTTCGGTATCTCCAGCCATGAGCAGGTTGCACATTTCTCCCGCATCTGCGATGGCGTTGTTGTCGGTAGCGCCATCGTTCGTCAAGTGGAAGACGCGATTCCTCTGCTTGAAAATCCGGATACGCGTGCAGCGGGACTGTTGCAAATTCGCAACTTTGTGGCACAATTAAAGGGATAGGGATGTCCTGAAAGTACATCCTTTGGATACGTGAGGTACATGCTGATCCGTGTTCAACAATATTTTAATAACAGGAGGCGGTTGGGTTGAAACCGAAATCCCAGATTGTCAATCTGCCTGTGTACCAGCCGGGCAAACCGATTGAAGAAGTGAAACGTGAACTGGGGCTTGATCAAGTCATCAAGCTGGCCTCCAACGAAAATCCGTACGGCAGTTCTCCTGCCGCTCTGGAAGCCATTACGAGAGAAATGACTAATATAAGCATATACCCGGATGGTAGCTCAGTTGAGCTGACAGGAGTTCTTGCTAGCCATCTTGGCGTGGAACGGAACAATCTGATATTTGGTTGTGGTTCCGATGAGATCATTGCTTTGATTACGAGAGCTTTCTTCTTACCGGGCGACGAGACCATCATGGCTGATCAGACATTCTCCGTATACAAAAGCAATGCAGATATTGAGGGTGCCGTTACCATTGAAGTACCTCTGAAGGATGGGACTCATGATCTGAGCGCCATGCTCGCACAAATCAGCGACAAAACCAAAGCAGTATGGGTGTGTAATCCAAATAATCCGACAGGTACGATTATCTCCGAGCAGGAACTTACAGCCTTTATGGATCGCGTGCCTGCTCATGTGATGGTCATACTGGACGAAGCGTATTATGAATTCGTAACCGATGAAGCATATCCGCAAAGTGTGCCATTGATCGAACGGTATCCGAACCTGGTTATTCTGCGCACATTCTCCAAAATTTACGGTTTGGCTTCGCTCCGTATTGGATATGGTATTGCTCGTCCCGAAATTATTGATTTGATTAACCGTGTACGTGAGCCATTTAACACTTCGCGTTTTGGACAGGTCGCAGCAACGGCTGCACTGCTCGATCAGGAGTTTGTTCAAGAGTGCTCGAAGCGGAATGCAACGGATCGGGATTTCCTGCAAAATGAATTTACACGGTTGGGATTGTCGTATTTCCCTTCCCAGGGTAACTTTATTATGGTTGATCTGAACATGCCTTCGGCAACGGCGTTCCAATCCTTGCTTAAACAAGGCATTATCGTTCGCCCGGGATTCCACGTATACCCAACATACATTCGTGTGTCCGTCGGAACATCAGAACAGAACCGTGCATTTGTCACGGCACTGGAGAACACGCTGGCTGAGAAGGCGGTAGCACGCCCTTAATTCTGGCGATGAAAGAGTGAGGACCCATGAGACTAAAAATTGCAATGATCGGTGTAGGACTCATCGGCGGTTCACTTGCGCTGTGCTTCAAAGGCAAGCCAGGTGTAACCGTGATGGGCTACGCCCACTTGGATGAACTGAAGGACAAGTACATAGCGAGCGGTGTAGTGGATGATGCTACGCTCTCTCTGGAAGAAGCGGTAGAGGATGCCGACTTTATTTTTTTGTGCGTTCCCGTAGGTTTACTTGAATCCTATTTCGAGCAGCTCTCCAAGCTGCCATTGAAAAAAGGATGTATTATCACTGACGTAGGAAGCACGAAGGCTTCCATTGCCGCTTGTGCTGAGCATGTGCGGTTGACTGACGCTTATTTCATTGGTGGTCATCCTATGGCAGGATCGGAGCGTGCAGGCGTAGACGCGGCCTCAGCCGTGTTGTTTGAGAATGCATACTACGTCTTGACCCCTTCAGAACATGTGCCTGAGGAAGCGTACAGCAGGTTGTCTGAGCTGCTTGCGTATACGCGGGCACAGATCGTGCGTGTGGAGCCTTTGCTGCACGATGACATTGTGGGGGCGATTAGTCATCTGCCACATGTTATTGCTGTTGCGTTGGTAAATCAGGTGCGTGAATATAATGAGTCGAATCCGCTGTATAAAATGCTGGCTGCAGGCGGTTTTCGGGATATTACCCGGATTGCATCCAGTGACGCCATTGTATGGAGAGATATCTTGCTTAGCAACCGGGATGTACTGCTGGGTTTGCTTAAGGACTGGAACAGCCAAATGACGGCCTTCACGGATATGCTGGAGCATAAGAATGGTGAAGGCATTGAGGAAGCATTCCGTCAGGCCCGCGAGTTCCGCAGTGTATTGCCAGAACGACGCAAAGGCATGATTTCGCCGTTATTTGACCTCTATACCGATGTCCAGGATGCACCTGGTATGATTGGTAAGATCGCAACTGAGCTTGGGGCCAATGACATCAACTTGAGCAACTTGGAGATTATCGAGAATCGGGTGGATGTGCCAGGCATTATGCGTCTGTCCTTCCGTCAGGAAGAAGATATGGAACGAGCCAAGACGTTATTGGATTCCTTAGGTTATCAGGTGTGGATATAAGATGAGAAGGAGGGCGGAAGCCCTCTTTTTTTGTGAGGTTATATTGGTATTGTTCATTTAATTTTCGTCCACAAAAAAAGGATGTATTATCCTGAATTTCCGAAAGATATAATCAACTCAAACAATTTTACTTAAAGTGTTGACAAAATGAAAACGTATACATATAATAAGGGTACAGTATGGTTTCTCTCCACTCCTATCCAATAACTGTATTGCTCCACGTGAGCAATGGCCGCTTATGTAAGCGGTCTTTTTTTTGTCTTTAAAGTTAGTGACCCATCAACGGTATGTTAAGATGTACATCCTCTTTATTTATCCCATCTCATTTATCTGCTTACATCTCAACTCAATTACCTGGACAAATACCTTCATCGAAAAAAAATATCACATTTTTGTAACCTTTTCAAAACTTCGCTCGTCTATATACAAAAGGCTTGTCAAAAAGGTCCAAAAAGAAGTCATGAACGTGAAAATGACCGCATATGAATGACAGGTCGGGTTTCTGTGGATCGCATTGGATTTGCCAGGATGATGCAGACCGTTGTACAATAAATACTGTTAATGTAGAAACGTTGGGGAAATTGCCATTACATAGGGGAATTTGGCGGGAAGGCCGGTTATGGCTCTGAACGCTGTTTATATGCGGTGAGAACCGCAACTTTTTTGTGCCTGTTCGGTAATACATGGATAGAGTCGAACGGGGAGAAGCACATGGATGGGCGAGGAGGGGTCGCACTCAAATGACGGATTCCCAGTTGATTCGAGAGATCAAGGAAGGTAACCTGGAGTTATATTCCGAGCTGATGAGTCGTTATCAGCGTAAAATACTGGCTTTCGTATATCATATGTTGAAAAGTTCCAATATGGAGCTGCTTGCGGAAGATCTCTGTTCTGAGACTTTCTATAAGGCGTTCCGCAGTCTGCACTCTTTCCGTGAGGTAGATGCCTCATTCTCAACCTGGTTATATACCATTGCGAGAAATACGGTACTGAGTGAGCTTCGCAAACAGCGCAGCGGAAATGTCCCACTTGAAGAGAGCGGGATCGTTCCTGTTGCTCCTTCGGAAAATGCACCGGAGTATGCTGTTCTGCGCAGCGAGCGGGTGATGCTGGTTAGGGATGCGATTAACAATTTGCCGGAGAAGCAGCGTTCTGCGATTATACTCCGTGAGTATGATCAACTAGACTACCAAGAGATTGCGAATATTCTTGGGCAGAGCGTCAGTTCTGTGAAATCGTTATTATTCAGAGCAAGATCAAGCGTAAAAACTCAATTGGAACCTTATTTCTTCGAACCGGTGTACGAGCCATATGAAGGGATGAAGAACCGATGAATTGCAATGAAGCCCAGGAACTGTTTGCACTGGTCTGGGACTTACCGGAAGCTCATCCTCAGCGGATTGCATTTCATGCTCATCTCGCTGGTTGTGAAGAGTGCTCCGAGCAGTTTGAGGTCTGGGAAGAAGCCCAGATCTTGCTGCACAGCATCCCGGTTCCAGTGACAGAACAACAGGCAGAGAGAGTCAACCGTAACGTTATGGACCGGATCTATGCGGAGTCTCCATGGCTATTGCCGGAAGAGGCAAAGGTTAATCGTTTCTCTGCTGCGATCCGCAAACATATGTCTTTGTGGATTGCCGCGTTCCTGGCTATTTTTTTATGCAGTTTTCTGTACATGGCCATGTTTAAGCCAGACGTATCAGAAGCTGAGCAAACCAAGGTTGTTGCTACGGGTATTCTGGAGACAGGGGTTGCCGGAAGCGGACCATCATCTTCTGGATTGTATCAGTACAACATGACTGGAGCGGACAGAGGAAGCATCATTGAACCTTTTGTTGTGAGCATGGGACCTGCTTATCCTCAGTATTGGATGGCCCTGTCTTTATTAGCAATAGGGATGGCTTTATTTTCTCTTGGACGTATGCATCGAACAACGAATAAACGTAAACAACAAGGTGCGCGTGCATAGGTAATAACCTTTCGTTCGCCGTGTGGAGAAATGAGGGATGAAAGTGCGAATCGGGCTTATTCGTCACGGTCTTACAGACTGGAATGCGGCGGGCCGTATACAGGGTCAGACGGATATTCCTCTGAATGGAGAAGGTCGTGAACAGGCAGAACGCCTGGGTAGACGTCTGCTGACGGAAGAATACCAATGGGACTATATCATCACAAGTGGATTATCGCGGGCACAGGAAACAGGGGAGATCATCTCCAGGCTGTTGAATGTACCTTTGCTGGAGCCGGACGCACGGTTGAAAGAAAGGGCTTTTGGTCAGATTGAAGGTCTGACTTCAGATGAACGGGTTGCCCGTTGGGGAAAATCCTGGGAGACATTGGACTTGGGACAGGAGCAGATAGCGGATATCCAGATTCGTGCACTGGCGTTTCTGGAAGATCTATGGTCTGCCTATCCGGACCAGAACGTACTCATTGTCACTCATGGAGCTTTTCTGGCCAACCTGTTAACAGCCTTGTTTAAAGATCGGTATACCGAACGGATTGGAAACCTGTCACTGACGATCCTGGAAAAGGAACGTGATGACTGGAGTCCGCTGTTATATAATTGCACACGACATCTGTCTTTGGACACAGCGAAACAACCTGAGTAATCCAACTTGGGTTGTTTTTTTTGCGTTTTATGGGGAAAGAAAGACTTTATATGATTTCAAACCTCTCATTTTTCTTCTGATTGACCAACTTGAGGCATAGTATGATTAACGAATTAATTTCATAATTCACTAAAGATATTATGAAATGGATTCAAACATAAAAGATTTCCAAAAAGAGGTTTAGATTGTGGGAATTCCGTCAACGATGTTTACAAAACCAAACTATTTCAGGCTTCGAATCAGCGGTCGAAGTAGTTAACGGGCGAGGCGATGGACCCATGAATCTAGCGGATATGCTTACTTTTGCCGATATTGGCCAGCTTAATCGAATAGCAGACTATTACCAATGTGAATGCAAGCCCAACTCCAAACATGAACTCATCCAGAGTATTCTCACTACATTGGGCAGCAGACCCTTTTTTGAGCAGCAGGTACGTCAACTGAATCAAGCAGATCAGCGCTTCTTGAACAACTTGTTGTTTGATCCTCGCCAGTACTATGGTATGGAAGAACTCGTTGCCATAGCCCGTCAATCGATGGACAAAAAGGAGAGTGAGGCTGGCGCTAGTCCACGTGACCTCATCGTTCGCTTCAATAAGAGCGGATGGTTGTTCAATGGGACGACGCAGCAGACCAGATATCTGTATCAGGTACCTCAGGATCTGAAATTAAGGTTCAGGGATGTGTTATCCACACATTTGCGAGCAGGGATTACTAAAACGACGGAACCGCCCATGTATCGGGATGAGTATCATCTATTAGCGGATGATCTCAAATTGTTCCTGCAGTTTGTCCAGCAGCATGAAATTGCCCTTAACGCTGAAGGCATGATGTACCGTCGCTCTCAACAGCAGATTATGGAGCATCTACACATCAGTGAGGAATTGGTGGGCAAAGCCGGTTGGAGATTCGGATATGGCCGTTCGTTCAAGGATTACCCGGATCGCTTCGCTCTCCTCTACGACTATGCATTTCACCATCGGCTGGTTCACGAGGAGCAAGGTACGCTAAGGTTATCACCAGCTGGAGAAGACAAGCTGGGGGCTGAGAAAACAGCCGAAATGATACAGCTATTTAGGTTTTGGTTAAGATTGTATAAAGGTGCTATTCCCAATCTGTCCTCAATTGTGTATTGGACAGGCGAATGTGCCTCGGAATGGTCAACCGCCGAATCGCTGTTTCGTCAGATCGGTCCATTTATTCAGCCGTTCTATTATGATACGGCCGAGGCCATCTATGATAATAGAATTGTTAAAATGATGTTGCATCTTGGCATGGTTCGCATTGGCGAACATGAGGAAGGCCGGACTGTACAAATGACAGCCTGGGGCACACGACTTGCTGCATCCTGTCGCTCCATCTCTGGAGACGTTACACCTATTATGTTTGACAAGTGAAGGACAAGTTGCTAAAATCACTCCCAAATTAAGGAGTGATATCGATGATAATTCCATACAAAGGTCTACAACCTCTGTTACACCCTTCAGTATATATGGCTGAAGGTGCAAAACTGATCGGTGATTTGAGAATGGGAGAAGAATCTTCCGTCTGGTTCAATGCAGTCCTGCGAGCCGATTTGGCTCCCATAATCATTGGAAACCGCTGTAATATTCAAGATAATGCTGTCGGACATGTCAACACAGATCAACCTTTGATTTTGGGAGACGATGTTTCGGTAGGACATTCAGCGATCATTCATGGTTGTCGTATTGGAACAGGATCATTAATCGGCATGGGAGCCATTCTGTTGAATGGAGCCGACATAGGCGAATATACGCTGATTGGGGCCGGTTCAGTTGTTACTGAGAATAGTAAAATTCCGCCCTATACTCTGGCCTTGGGGACACCTGCCAAAGTGATACGTGAGCTGACTGATGCGGATCTAGAGCGGATGTCGAGAACTTCACTGGGTTATGTTACCAAAGGAAAAGAATATAGGAGCTCTTAAATCCGTTTTGGAGGTGCATCCTATTGGATAAAATGAAAGTTACGTATGAAGTCATGTTGGGGCTGGCAGCTGAGATGGTGTGGGACGAAGCGCTTCGCAAACAGCGCAGCGAGAAGCTCTATTTGGAAATCGATAAAGCGTTAGCTACCGGAGACGAAGTAGCTTTCCGGAGTCTGACGGATGAACTGAGGACCATAAACTGATGGGCACCATACATCTTTTCTGATATAAAAGGGAATGCGCAGATGCGTGTTTCCTTTTTTGATATGTGTAATTCCAAAATGAATGTCTGGATTTATAAGATATGCTCATATATAATATGGGAATAAAATGGATAGAAAGGGGATATAGGGAATTGAAATTCAGTGAGATGACTCAAGACAGCTGGGCTGAACTGCAACTCTATCTGGATACATGCCTTATTCCATACACGGCTCTTAGCGGTGAGCAGTCGCCAGTTGAAGCTACCGAAGCACTGGAGCGGCTGAGAGATTTTCTGGATATGGTCGAGATCCCTTTCAAAGGGAGAATCATGACGTATCCAGCCTTTCATTATGCTAATTCGGAAATGTCAATGACATTAAATTCCTTGTCCGCTCAGCTCAAATCCTCAGGATTCAAATATGTGGTTATTATGTCATCAGATGGTCAGTTTGATGGGGTGGAAATTGCATCTGCTGATTTGGTTTTGAGTCGGTTAGAGTTAACGCGTGAGGTTGGTGAAGAGGGAATTGCGAGATTTGTCGGGGAGAAAATACGAGAGTTGTGGAAAAAATGAGTTTCGTGTGACAAATGTGACAATTTTACAACACTTTTTTAATAACGCTTACAATTGAACCTTAAAAATGTGTGACAAATTCTTGACGGTGTTCTAGGGCTACTATATGATTATGTATGTTCTAGTAAGTCGTGGAATTTCTGAAAATGAAAACGTTTGAGAGAGTTGGCTGAAAAAGGGGGTTGGAGACAGTATGAGCAGTGAGCATGACCAGCACGAAGCTTCATTGAAATTGCCAAGCCGCATGGAGATGTCACGCAGGCAGTTTTTGACGTACACGCTTGGTGGAGCTACAGCCTACATGGCCGCCGGTGCAATCCTTCCCATGGTCCGTTTTGCGGTGGACCCGATTTTGCAGCATAAGGGAGAAGGCACCTCTGTCAAAGTAGCTGAAATCAGCAAAATTACGAATGAGCCTCAAGAATTCACCTTTGAACTTCAACAACAGGATGGTTGGTATCTGAGTAATGCATCGTTAGTGGCGTGGATTCGCAAAGACGAGCAGGGTAAAATTTATGCGCTCTCACCTATCTGTAAACATCTAGGATGTACAGTAGGCTGGAATAGTGACAAAAGTTATCCAGACGAGTATCATTGCCCCTGCCATGGCGCGCACTATGACAAGGAAGGGAAGAATCTTGCCGTAGCCCCCAAACCGCTGGATGAGTACGTAGTCAAGGAAGAGCAGGGTTGGGTATATCTGGGCGACATTGTTCCGAACACCCGAGTGAATTAGGAGGCGTGAACGCAGATGTTTAAAAATGTCTATGACTGGATTGACGAGCGTCTTGACATCACGCCAATCTGGCGGGACGTTGCGGATCATGAAGTTCCAGAGCATGTAAATCCGGCTCATCACTTTTCCGCATTCGTGTACTGCTTTGGTGGATTGACGTTCTTTATTACTGTTATTCAGATTCTGTCAGGCATGTTCCTGACCATGTATTACGTACCTGATATTATCAATGCCTACGCAAGTGTGGAGTACCTGCAAACCAAAGTAGCCTTCGGCCAAATTGTTCGCGGCATGCACCACTGGGGAGCCAGTCTGGTTATCGTAATGATGTTCTTACATACGATGCGTGTGTTCTTTACAGGCTCTTACAAAGCACCGCGCGAAATGAACTGGGTTGTCGGCATGCTGATCTTTTTCGTCATGCTGGGCCTGGGGCTGACAGGGTACTTGCTACCATGGGACAACAAAGCCTATTTTGCAACAAAAGTAACACTGGAGATTGCCAATACGGTTCCTTGGCTGGGACCAATCATTAAAGAATTCCTGCAAGGCGGTACGATTGTCGGTGCACAGACACTAACCCGATTCTTTGCCCTGCACGTATTCTTCCTCCCCGCGGTGCTTCTGGTGCTTCTGGTCGGACACTTTATCATGATCCGCAGACAGGGCATTTCGGGACCACTATAAACTGAGAAGGGAGGAATCGCAATGGCTCACGGACATAAGAAGGATGATGAGGAAAAGGTTATCTTTGTCGGTGATTCACGCGTACGTAAAGGGGCGGGATTTATTACCCCGCCTGATTACACGGCGTATCCCGGCAAATCAGAAGCCTTTATTCCCAACTTCCTGCTGAAAGAATGGATGGTTGGTGTCGTTGTATTGGTAGGGATTTTGGTTCTGACGATCTCAGAACCTGCACCTTTGGGATATCCGGCCAATCCGAGCGCATCCGTTATTCCCATGCCGGACTGGTACTTCCTTTTTCTGTATCAGTATTTGAAGTATCCATACGCATCAGGCGATTACGTCCTGCTCGGGGTACTGGGAGTCAGTGGAGTCGCTTTCGGAGCTTTACTGCTTGCACCGTTCCTGGACACAGGTAAGGAGCGACGTTTCTATAAACGTCCCATTGCTTCATCGTTGATGATTTTGTCGGTCATTGCTGTATTTTACCTGACGAATGTAGCGTGGACGCACTACGAACATGAGTTGGAAGCAAGCGGACAGAAGCCTGAACATATTCAACGTGAAGAAGAAGCGCTGGAGAGGCGTGAACAGGGGCTTCCACCAGTTTCTAATGCACCTGGACAGCAACAGGAAGTGGCCATCGTGGATCAGGATGACCCTGCAATGGAAACGTACAAGAAGGCCGGCTGTATTGGCTGCCATGCGGCTGATATGAAGGGCGCAAGTGGACCTTCACTTCGAGGTGTCGGTGACAAACATAGCCAGGAAGAGATTCTGACTATTATCAAAGAAGGTTACAACGCAATGCAACCTCAGTACAATAATGCCATTGCTCAAGGCGTCACGGATGAAGAAATTAATCATCTGACCGAATGGCTTGCGAAACAGAAAGCAGAACAGTAAAATCGAAATAACCAATGAAACCTGATCGTTTATGCGGTCAGGTTTTTTGAAATGTTTTTGGGGCAGCACGTTATCGTGTACAACATGTGACAAAGGAAGGGGCAGGGAACGTGGCTTTATCGTTTTTCTGGAGTAGGGAATTTCTGACCAATCGTTATTTTCTGTGGCTTTTGTTTTGGTGTAATGCAGTAGGAACGGTATACGGATACATCTGGTACGGAGAGCAAATGAAAATGACGCTGGCAGAGCAGCCGGTGTGGCAGGTCGTGTTTGTGCCGGATAGTCCAACAGCGAGTTTGTTTTTCACCTTAGCATTGTTATGGATCTTGTACCCACCACGGTCTATCATAATTAAACGGATTGGACATGTAATTCAGGCGCTTGCCGTGGTCACATCTGTGAAATATGGCGTGTGGGCCGTATCGATTATATTCGCTGGCTGGATGCAGGGTGGCACACAGCACTGGCAAGACTGGATGTTGATTGCTTCGCATAGTGCGATGGCGATTGAAGCTCTTATCTATGTACGGTTTTTCGGATTCAAATGGGCTGCTCTTGTCGTTGCAGGTCTCTGGACGTTGTTGAACGATACGATGGATTATACATATGATATTTACCCTTGGTTACCTGCCTCCCTCTACGATCATGTAGATGGTGTGCGCAATTTCACATTCGGACTGACGCTGGTGAGTATTCTGTGTGCATGGCTTGCGCTCAGACAAGCGAAACGAACCTGATATCCGATCTTGAGCTTGTTCTAAGGAACTGCGCCCCGCCATACATTGATGGTGGGAGGGATGTCCATGAAGAGAACGTTCAGGATCAAAACTGGCTTATTGGTGGTATCGTTCATGGCTCTGCTGCTCTGGACAAACTTAGCATATCGTGTATCCGCGCAAAGTGAAGGATTGAATTCGAATTCAGATCAGCAAGTGTCCACAAGCAATTCAATTGCACAACTGAATGAAGAAGCAGCCGTTTTGTATCGTCAGGCGCTCGAGAATAATATTGAAGAAGTACGAGGAAGCATTCTGCGCATCAGTAAAAGTCTGGAGCATATCTCCTTTGAGGGACAAACGACAGTTGAGGGCATTCATGCCTTGTCCGAAACCATAGTTGAAGTGAAACAAGCGGTTGTGAAGGTGAAAAATGACGATGCTTCTCTTCAGCAGTCCTCTGCCAAACTCAGACTTGCAGCAGATAGTCTTGCCAATCCTACCAAGCCTTTATGGCTTCAATATTATAAAATCGTGAAAAACGATCTGGACGCTTTGTCCGATGCTACAAATCAGGGTCAAACTGCGGCCGTACTGGCAAACCGCTATGCCGTTTTGGAGGAGCATTATGAGACGATTCGTCCTGCCGCAATGATTCGCCGTGAACCGTATGAAATTGCTCAGATGGACGCCTGGTTATCTCATACCAAAGGGCTCACCACTGCAAAGCAGCCAAATCTGGCTCAGTTAAAAAGCATGGTGGGCCATGGTGAGGAACTGGTGAACCAGTTATTTGGTCGGGAGAAGGATGAGAGTGCGTTCGTACCATTTGTACAGGGTCCGGATCGCAGAGCAGCTGGGTTGCTCATCAGTTCGGTCATTGTGGCGACACTAAGTTACGCCGGATACCGTAAGTATCGTGCGCAGCAGCAGGGAATTTTTCCTTTTCGGCGCTAATGGCTTATTGTCCTGATCGTTGTATATAAAAAAACCACTTTCCACATAAACAGCCACGCTAACGGGGCTTCATGTGAAAAGTGGTTTTTTTGCAGTTTCTGTATAGTAACATCAACTTTCTTTGAAACCTTCTCCATGTACATCATGAACATCGCTGATGATGACAAAAGCTCTGGGATCAATGGAACGTACAATCGTCTGCAATCGCCTGAACTCTTGCCTGGAAATAACACAGTAAGCCATGTGCTTGGTTTGTTTGGAGTACGCGCCAATGGCTGGAATGAGGGTGACACCACGATCCATATCCCGTGTGATCTGATCCGCAATCTCAGGTGCGTGGTCACTGATGATCATAAATGCCCTGGCAGAATATGCACCTTCTTGAATAAAGTCGATAACTTTGGAAGCGATAAATACAGCTACGAGCGTATACAGAATTTTTTCTTTGGGGATGTAGATGAGAGAGAGCCCGATAATGACGAAGTCAATGCCCAGCAATACCCGTCCCATACTCCATCCATACTTGCGGTTAAGAATGCGAGCAATGATGTCTGACCCGCCCGTTGTGCCGCCCCAACGGAATACGATGCCAAGACCGGCTCCAAGCGTAACACCTGCATACAGGGCTGCGAGCAGGAGGTCATTTTCAGTATGTAGTGGTTCAATCCAGCCCAGATGAATCAACTTTTCGAATAACCATAGGAAAACGGTCAATGCCCCAATTCCGATACCCGTATAGATCATCTGTCTGCCGCCCAAAATTTTGAGCCCGATCAGAAAGAGAGGAACGTTAAGAATCAGGGTCGTAAGTGAAGGTGAGATGCCGAATGCGTAATTGATCAGCACCGTAACCCCTGTGAGGCCACCTTCCATAAGTTGATTGGGGATAATGAAATAGAGAAGCCCAAAGGCATATAAGGCTGTACCCAGAAGGATGGGCAGAACCAGTTTGACTTGAACCCAGGTTTTGGCAGTGCTCATAAGATCCCTCACTGTAGATAAATTAGAATGAAGAAGCAATCATTCCCATCTAGTATACCTGTTTATTGATTCTTTAAAAATGATTTGTCACTGATGATGGTGGAAGTGAATCTAAATAACTGATATTATTAGGAACAAATACGACATCATTTCAAAAGGAGAATCCGTTCTCATGGAGAAAAGCATCGCAGAAATGCAGCGTGAGGTTGATCAGTATATCTCCCAGTTCAAGGAGGGCTATTTCAGTCCTCTGGCCATGTTGGCCCGGATGTCTGAAGAGGTTGGGGAGCTTGCCAGGGAAGTGAATCACGAGTTCGGTGAGAAGCCGAAGAAGTCTTCCGAAGCCGCCAATTCCATTGAGCTTGAGCTTGGAGATATTTTATTTATCACGATTTGTTTTGCAAACTCGCTGGGTATTGATCTGGCTGAGGCGCACGATAAAGTCATGCATAAATTTAACACCCGCGATGCCAATCGGTGGACTCCCAAAAACACCGATTAGGCGTAGATTACATATGCTGTACCATCACCCGATCGGGGAGGGTCAGCTTGATGATGAAACCGGAAGAATATATGCAGCAGGCTTATCGCTGTATATTGCAAAATGATTTTGAGCAGGCCATTCGTTGGTTCGAATCAGCCATTCATGCTCATCCGCAACATGCGGAATTATATTATCGCTGTTCCATTACGCATGCCCGTAGCAAACATCTGGTTCCGGCGCTTGAATATGCGCGTAAGGCGGTTGAATTGTCGGCAGGCACAGAAGAATATATTTTGCACCTGCAGACATTGGAAGCGAAACAACTGACTTCCAGAGCCAAGTTGCTGTTGGAGCAGGCGGGTATTGCAACACAGGAGCGTTATGTGGAAGCGTCTACGCTTTTGAAAGAAGCGGTCAGACTGGATCCTCTTTCCGTAGAAGCTCATGTCATGCTTGCACTCGCTTACAGTGACTTGAATGAATTTGATTGTGCAATAAAAGCGTTACGTGAAGCCATTTTGTTGGACCCGCAGAACGGGCAACTGCATCAGATGTTACAGGAAATCAAGCAACGTATGAAATCCATACAGTAAGAATTCATTTCACAACGATATCCAAGTTAAGTTGAAATGGATTCGACGATACGATCTAACATAGCGAGGAGATGCAGTCAAGATGAGTGAAATAATTAGAGTTGCCGTGATCGGAGCGGCTGGTCGAATGGGCCGTGAAGTCGTGAAATTGGTACTTCAGGACCCGGAACTGGAGCTAGCAGCTGCAGTTAACCGCTCCGGAGCGGGCACGGATGCTGGAACACTTGTTGGTTTGCCAGAGTGTGGAGTACTGGTGACTGATGATATTGAAATGGCTTTTGCCGAAACAAAACCGCAGGTTATGGTCGATTTTACAGTGCCACAATTTGCGTTTG
Organism: Paenibacillus sp. FSL K6-1318; assembly: GCF_037976905.1. Lineage (NCBI taxonomy): Bacteria > Bacillati > Bacillota > Bacilli > Caryophanales > Paenibacillaceae > Paenibacillus > Paenibacillus sp. FSL K6-1318. The sequence goes on along the minus strand of NZ_CP150270.1, from coordinate 4,195,369 downwards.
CACATACTGAGATCGCGATCCGTCATGGAGTCAGACCTGTCATGGGTGTTACCGGCTTCACGCCGGAGCAGATCGAACAGTTGGACAAGCAGTGCAAGGACAAAGGAATCGGTGGGCTTATTGCCCCTAACTTCTCGATCGGTGCCATTTTGATGATGCGATTCGCAGCACAGGCTGCCAAGCATATGCCAAATGTGGAGATCATCGAATATCACGGAGATCAGAAGCTGGACGCTCCTTCAGGAACAGCGATCAAAACAGCCGAACTGATTGCTGCCAATCGGGAGGAACTTCGTCAGGGTAATCCGAATGAGGAAGAAACCATTGAAGGATCACGCGGCGGTTATTACAACGGATTCCGAATTCACAGTGTACGGTTGCCTGGTGTATTCGCGCAGCAGGAAGTTGTTTTCGGAGACTATGGACAGTCGCTCAAAATTCGGCATGACTCCTATGAACGTGCAGGTTATATGCCTGGTGTTAAAATTGGTGTACAAAAGGTTATGGAATATACAGGACTCATCTACGGATTTGATCACTTTATCGACTAAAGGAGATTGTCATGTTGAAAATAGCATTTATCGCCCATGATCGCAAAAAAGAAGAGATGGTTAACTTTGTGACGGCATATGAGCCTGTATTTACGGACCATCAATTGTATTCTACAGGAACAACAGGCCTTCGTATTATGGAAGGAACGTCTCTGAAGATTCATCGATTCGAATCAGGCCCATTGGGCGGAGATCAGCAGATTGGAGCTTTGGTTGCCCAAAATGAGATGGATCTGATTATTTTTCTGCGCGATCCACTGATGGCACAACCTCACGAGCCGGATATTAATGCGCTGTTACGTCTTTGTGATGTGCAGGGAATTCCACTTGCCACGAATATCGCAACCGCTGAGATTCTGGTTAAGGCTCTGGATCGTGGCGATTTTGCCTGGAGAGAGCTGGTACATAAATACAAACCGGAGGCTGGATTGAATTCGGGTGATTCCGAATGAGTCTGGATATTCTCATTTTTGGAGCACATGCGGACGATGCGGAGATTGGTATGGCTGGAACAATTGCCAAACATACCGCAGCCGGCTTGAAAGTAGGCGTGTGTGATCTGACTCGTGCTGAGATGTCTTCCAACGGAACAGTAGAGCGCAGAACCGAGGAAGCGGAGCAAGCCTCCCGCGTCCTCGGTCTTTCGTGTCGAACGAATCTGGGTCTTCCTGATCGCGGGTTGTACCTTACTCCTGAACATGTACAGGCGGTAACAGCTGAAATACGGCGTCATGCTCCTCGGATGGTATTTGCACCCTATTGGGAAGATCGTCATCCGGATCATGTCAATTGCAGTAAGCTTGTGCAGGAAGCTGTATTTAATGCCAAGCTTCGGAACTACATGCCGGACATGCCTGCCGTGCAAGTGAAGGAACTTTATTTTTACTTTATTAATGACATTGGACCTACGGATTTGATTGTGGATATTTCGGAACACTATGAGCAAAAGGAAACTTCATTGCGCTGTTATCGTTCCCAATTCGAACTCGGGGAGGGTGTAGTCTCGACTCCATTGAATCAAGGGTATATTGAACGTGTAAGAGCCCGTGATTCCTTGCTCGGACAACGCAGTCTCATCCCGTTTGCAGAAGGTTTTGCTACAATTACACCATACGTTGTTCATCAATTTGGTGCAGCTGCCCAATAAACGATTTCACATTTTACGTGTTAATGAGACGAATCGTTTCATTATTCCGTTGCATTACATCAACCTGCATGAAGCGGGAGATCAAAGGAGCGTCCACCGGATGGATCAAAAGCTAAAAATCGGCATCACCTGTTATCCGTCCCTCGGAGGGTCTGGCGTTGTCGCAACGGAGTTGGGCAAATTGCTTGCCGAACAGGGGCATCAGGTTCATTTTATTGCCAACAGTATCCCGTTCAGACTGGGTACGTTCCAGAAAAATATTTTCTATCACGAAGTTGAAGTAAATGATTATTATGTTTTCCGTTACCCACCGTATGACCTGTCACTGGCAACGAAGATGGCGCAGGTGGCTAAGTCACAGCAGCTGGATCTGCTGCATGTTCACTATGCCGTGCCACACGCAGTATGTGCTTTTCTCGCGAAACAGATGGTAGGGGACGGCCTGAAAGTGGTCACCACGTTACATGGAACGGATATTACGGTTCTGGCTCAGGATGAATCTCTGAAGGATCTAATCCGTCTTGCCATTAATGAAAGTGACGCGGTTACTGCCGTATCCCAAGATTTGATTCGGGAAACGGTTGAACTGCTGGATATTCAGCGTCCAATCGATTTAACCTATAATTTTATTGATAAACGAATATATTATCCGCGGGATGCTGCCAGTCTGCGAAGAGACTTCGCTGCGCCTGATGAAAAAATATTAATGCATATTTCCAACTTCCGACCGGTGAAGAGAACTCAGGATGTGGTAGAGGTCTTCCGTCAGGTACAGGAGCAGGTTCCAGCCAAACTGTTATTTGTCGGTGAAGGGCCTGATTTGCCGAAGATGCAGTGGAAAATTAATGATCTCGGCTTGAATGATAAAGTTCATTTCCTTGGCAAACAGGATGACATTGCTCAAGTGATCTCCATGGCTGACGTGTTGATGCTTCCATCAGAGAAGGAAAGTTTCGGTCTAGTTGCGCTCGAAGCAATGGCTTGCGGTGTACCAACGATCGGTTCACAAGCCGGGGGAATTCCGGAACTGGTCTTGCATGGTAAGACAGGTTTCTTATCCGCAATCGGGGATACACAATCCATGGCCGAGAACACGATCCGTTTGTTGACGGACGATCGTTTGGCTGCGGAGTTCAGGGAAGCGTGTCTCCATCGCGCGCATCATGATTTTTGCAATGATGCCATTCGGCATGAATATGAACAGATTTATTATCGGGTGCTGGGTAGGGAAGTTCCGAATCTGAATCCGGTTTGCGGTTAACCGTTTTGCTAGGCGAAATCATACTGTGCATACCACAACAGGCAAGAGAAGAGGTGATATGTAGTGGTTCAATGGACACAGGTAGATCGTGAAATGGCAATTCAAAGTGAGAACGTACTCACAACATTAAACGAACATGGCTACAAGGCATATTGGGTAGGCGGTTGTGTGCGTGACGAATTGCTCGGACGAGTTGTAGACGATATGGATATTACGACATCCGCTTCTCCTCAGCAAGTCATGGAACTGTTCAACGATTGCATTCCTACAGGTCTGCAACACGGGACGGTTACCGTGCGTTCAGGCGGGTATTACTTTGAAGTGACCACGTTCCGAACAGAATCCGAATATCAGGATAACCGCAGACCTGCTTCAGTTCAATTTGTCCAGGATATTAAGGAAGACTTACAGCGGCGTGACTTCACGATGAACGCTCTTGCCATGGACGTCACTGGGACAATCGTTGATCCGTTCGGTGGACAGACAGATATTAAGGAAGAGCGAGTCAGATGTGTGGGCTCTGCGGTGGAACGATTTGGTGAAGATGCACTGCGGATGCTTCGTTGTGTTCGCTTTGCTTCGGTATTTGATTTCAAAATCGCTCATAATACGTGGAAGGGTCTTGTAAGACAGAGAGACCTGCTTCAACATATAGCGATGGAACGAGTACGGACCGAGATGGTAAAAATGATGTCGGGACCGCATCCCTTAAGAGGGTTGGAGCTGTTATACAGAAGTAACGCGCTTGCGCACGTCAAAGCCCCGGTTAGTTCGGGCCGATTCAACAAGACGTTGTTATCCAATCTGGAACAATTGTCAGATGAGCATGTATTGCTTCGTTGGTCACTCCTCCTGATCGCTGGCGGGTATAGCAAGAATGAAGCAGACGTTCTACTACGTCAGTGGACATTCTCCAATGAACATCGTTCCCGCATAACAGGGGTGCTTCAGGTGGAGCAGTTGATTCATACTTCCGTTCAGGAGCAGAAAGATACGCTAAGTCTGCGTTCTGATTGGATCGTTACTGTTCTGGCTTGTGGCGTTCAGGCTGCGGATGATTGGCTGCGGATACAATCGCTGTTGCCAGCAGGATGGCGCAATCAGCCTGACCATGCAGAATTACAGGTCGTTTTGGTTCAAGACCTTGCTGTCGAATGGAGTCAATCGATCCCAGTGCATGACTTGAAAGAATTGAATATCACAGGGGAACAAGTGTTGCAGATGGTGCAGCGTAAAGGCGGACCATGGTTGGGACAACTCATGAAACGTTTGTTAAGAGAAGCGGCGATTGGAACGATAGCGAATCAGCATGAAGCGCTAAGTGCAGAAGTGAAGCGGGTGGTTGCAGATGACCAAGCATGAGGATCTGTTACATATGTTATTGAATGCAGAAGGACAATTCGTATCGGGTGAAGAGATCAGCCGTAATCTGTCCATTAGTCGAACCGCTGTGTGGAAACATGTGAACAAGTTGCGTGACATGGGTTATGAGTTTGAAGCCGTCTCTCGCAAAGGGTATCGTCTCGTAACGAAGCCGGACAGCATTGATGCTACGGCCCTCCAATTGGCACTGGATACAACCGTATTTGGCCGCAAGGCTGTTCTGCTGACTTCGACCTTGTCTACGCAAGGGGATGTTCTGAAGTTAGCTGAGCAGGGGCAGGCCGAAGGCGCTGTAGTCATTGCAGAAGAACAAACCGGAGGGAGGGGACGTTTTGGTCGAAAATGGTTCTCTCCTCCGGGTAAGGGGATCTGGATGAGCATCCTTTTGCGTCCTGATGTACCACTTCAGCATACGCCGCAATTAACCTTATTAACAGGGGTGGCTGTATGTCGTGCCGTTCGAGCTTGTACAGGTGCTGATGCAGGCATCAAATGGCCCAATGATCTGTTGATTGATGGACGCAAGGTATGTGGCATATTACTTGAATCCACAGTAGAAGATCATGAAGTCAGGTACTGCATTGCGGGTATAGGTGTGGACGTGAACTTTGATCCTGAGGATTATCCCGAAGATCTGACTACAATCGCAACTTCGCTCAAGATGGAGACGGGGCAACCCATTGATCGCACCAAGCTTACAGCTGCCATTTTGACGGAGTTGGAACAGTTGTATTTTTTGTATCAAAAAGAAGGATTCGGCGTCATCTCAGCCCTTTGGGAGGCTTTGTCCGTATCGATGAATCGAGAGATTACAGTGACGAATCCTCATGGTGTCATTGAAGGCACGGCGATCGGTCTTGACCCTTCCGGAGCACTTGTGGTTGAAAAGCACGATGGAGAACATACACTAGTCATCTCTGGTGAGATTTCCTGGAAATCGTAAGCAATTTGTCGAATTTTCACTGGTAAAATGAACATAAGACGTGAAGTTTGAGCAGAACTTTGGTATACTGTGTTCGTGAGGCGATATCGGCTAATGCAGACCGAATTGCACTCCCGTAACAGTAGCCTTTGTTCTGCTTTGATTTGTTTCGTATAAGCAGACCGCAGTGCAAGAATGAAATACGTTTAAGTGAGTTGTTGGATTCTGCTCTGAGCCGAAGAGGACCGAGACAGAAGGGACGATCGCAAGTGACTCTTTTTTGACTTTTCGGGACTTTTTAGTGGAAAACTAAAAGGTTTTTTTGTTGCGTTTTATTTGAAAAGAAGAAAGGAGCCATGACAGAAAATGGCGAACAAACAAGCGATGAATATTGTGAAAATGAAAAAATACAAGCAGGATGGCGTGCCGCTCAGTATGATTACGGCTTACGATTATCCAACAGCTCTCCTTGCGGAGGAAGCAGGTATCGATCTGATCCTGGTTGGTGATTCACTCGGCAATGTTGTGCTCGGTTATAACTCAACTCTTCCGGTGACCATCGACGACATGGTGTACCATACACGTTCCGTAGTACGTGGGGCTGAGAAGACATTTATTGTGGCTGACATGCCTTTTATGACGTATCATGGCAGCGTGGATGAGACACTTAAGGGTGTACGTCGACTGATGCAAGAGGGGCATGCCCATGCGGTTAAAATGGAAGGCGGAGTCGAAATAGCGGACACCGTTAGAGCAGTCGTGCAAGCAGGTGTGCCTGTTCTTGGACATATCGGACTGACACCTCAATCCGTTAATCAGATTGGTGGTTACCGTATTCAGGGCAAGGATGCAGCGGATGCGAAACGTCTGATGGACGAAGCCAAAGCTTTGGAAGCTGCAGGCGCGTTCGGCATAGTGCTTGAACTGGTTACGGAAGAAGTCGCTCGGGCGATCTCGGAGGAACTATCCATCCCTACCATCGGGATTGGAGCAGGACGAGGCTGTGACGGTCAGGTGCTGGTGTTCCACGATGTGGTTCAGTATGCTTCTCCGTATACGCCTAAACGTTTTGTCAAAACCTATGGAGATGTGGGTGCATTAATCAGAACCAGCATTGAAGCCTACGTGAAGGAAGTTAAAGATCGTTCTTTCCCGGCCCAAGAGCACGTGTTTAATGCTACGGATGCTGGCGTTTTGGATCAACTTTATGGACAACGTAAGGAAAAGGTGGGAAGTAACTCATGAAAGTATTACGGACAATCGCAGAGTTAAGACAGGAGCTAAGCTTGATGCGTCAAGCGATTCGGTCCAATGCGTCCGTTGTAGGTCTGGTACCGACAATGGGTTATCTTCATGACGGTCATGCAAGCTTGATGCAAGCAGCCCAACAACAGAGCGATATCGTGGTATTAAGCATATTCGTTAATCCGATTCAATTTGGACCCAATGAAGATTTTGACAGCTATCCGCGGGATGAAGCCAGGGATGTGGAGACAGCACGCTCACAAGGGGTAGATATTGTATTTATTCCCTCTGTTGAAGAGATGTATCCACAGGCAACGCAAACGACAGTATCTGTCTCACAACTGACGGAGCGCTTGTGTGGCGCTTCCCGCCCGGGACATTTTGACGGTGTAACGACTGTAGTCTCCAAGCTTTTCAACATCGTACAACCACAGCGTGCATTTTTCGGGATGAAAGACGCTCAGCAGGTTGCGGTTATTCAACAGATGGTGAATGATTTGAATATGCCTGTAGAAATTGTGCCTTGTCCGATTGTTCGGGAAGAGGATGGTCTTGCTCTCAGTTCACGTAATGTCTATCTTAGCGCAGAACAGCGTACACAGGCGTTGGTTCTGTCGAAGGCACTGCGCGCAGCTCAGGAAGCTGCAGATACAGGTGTAGTTACTACAGCCGCAGATATCCGTCGCATCTTGCGCGAGCATATTACAAGCTCACCGCTTGCCATTATTGACTATGCCGAGATTCAGGCTTTTCCTAGCCTTGAGCCGCTCGCAGATCAGGAAGAAGTTCAAGGACGTGACGATCTGCTCATCGCACTTGCGGTGAAATTCGGAAAAACAAGATTGATTGACAATATTAGGTTGCAAAAATCGGAGGTACTGTCCCATGTTTAGAACACTGATGAAATCCAAAATTCACCGGGCTACGGTAACGGAAGCCAACTTGAACTATGTGGGTAGCATTACCATAGATGAAGACTTGATGGAAACATCCGACTTGATGGAAAACGAGAAAGTGCAAATCGTGAACAACAACAACGGTGCACGTCTGGAAACTTATGTGATTCCAGGACCGCGCGGAAGCGGGGTCATCTGTCTTAACGGCGCAGCTGCACGTCTGGTACAGCCTGGAGATAACGTCATTATCATTTCTTACGCCATGATGTCTCAAGAAGAGGCAAATACTCACAAACCGACGGTTGTATTTGTAGATGGACAGAATAAACCTGTACAAACGATGAAGCAGGAAGTGCACGCAACGATTATGTAATCGAATGGTAAGGAGAATGAAATCGGCCCTTGAAGCAAAAAATGAGTACAGGTCACTGCACTAATCCATTTTTTCAAGGGTGGGGATGCATCGATGTTCCAGCATGTTTTCGCAGAAATGAACGACATGTTAGATGAAATTATCAAGAGCTATCCTTCCGCTGAAGGCCTGAACAAACAGGAATTGCTGCAAAAGTGGAACTTGCTTAAGCGGATGAGTGACGGAATGCTGGATGAATGGCTGATGTTTGAAGAAAAAATGAGCCAGGTAAGGGAGCGGGAGTTGGATAAGCCCGCTTCCCTTGAACCGGAACAGGAAGCTGTTACCGCTCTGCCTGAACTCCATCTGGAATATTTCAGTCGGGGTCAGGGCTACTTCAAATTACAGATGTATCGGCAGGCGATTATGCAGTTCTCCCGGGTTGTGACCGACCATCCGGAGAGTGCATTGACTCGTTTTTACCTGGCGCTCGCATATCTGAATCTGGAACAAATGGCGGAAGCCGGGACACATTTGCAGCAGATCATGTACCTTAAGGGTTCACCTCGCTTAAAAGGGCTTGTATGTAACGCTCTGGGCTGTATTCAAGCCAAACTTGCGAATCCGGAAGCTGCATGTTCACTCTTTGCACAGGCCCTTCAGTATGACCCAACATTGACCGAACCACTGTACAACATGGAAGCTTGCAGGTTGAACAGGGGAAAATTGCAATATGCGAATCAGCTGACAACCCTTCATTAAGCGGGAATTCGGCGACAAAAAAACGGTGTTCCCTCCTTTGGCATAGCGGTGGGAACACCGCTTTTTTGTCAGTTAATTTTCAAATCCCCTTTTTTTTGCTATGCTGTAACATAGACTGGAATGGAAGGGACCGTACATTGCAATGAAATTTGCCGTATTGGATTTCGAAACAACCGGCACGCAGTCCGACGGTGAGATTATACAGGCCGGACTTGCCATCATAGATCATGACTTCAGCATAACTCAAATATATAGTTCTTATGTGAACCCTGGTGTACCGATTCCCCCGTTTATTTCGGGGTTAACGGGTATTACCGATGCCGATGTGGCGGACGCTCCTTCACTCGAAGAGATGATGATGGAGATGGTTCCGCTGCTTAACGATGTGGTTCTTGTTGGACACAACGTTGCTTTTGATTTTCACTTTTTACAGAATGCTCTGGACCGTTGCGGTTATTTGCCGTTCACTGGCCGTATTCTGGACACGATTGATTTTCTGAAGATTACGTTCCCATCACTTGGTTCTTATCAACTTGGTTATGTGTCTTCAGAATTTGGTTTTCAGCATGATCGCCCTCATCAGGCAGACAGTGATGCACTGGCGACAGCCTATGTGTTGCTCAAATGTCTGGATGAGTTAAAGGAATTACCGCTCATAACGATTCAGCGGCTCAGTGACCTGTTCGCACCAGAAGACAGTGACTTGGGTTGGTTCTTGGACGGAATGCGCAGTGAGAAGGAAGCAGAGCCGATTCAGGACCTGGATGGACATACCTATTATCGTCAGCTTGCTCTCAATGTGAGTGATTGGACGGATATTGGTGCACCACGTGATGAACGGGAGGGTAACCCCCTTGATGGTGTAAGCTTCGAACAGTTTATGGACCAGGTTCGGGAGAACCTGAAGGATACGCTGGATCATTATGAAGAGCGCGAAGCGCAGACTCAGATGTTCAGCAGTGTAAGGCAGGCTTTGGACGAAGAGAAGCATCTCTTGATCGAGGCTGGAACAGGTACCGGTAAATCTCTGGGGTATCTGTTGCCTGCTATTTACGAAAGTGTGAAGCAAGAACAGAAAGTCATGGTCAGTACGCATACGATCAATCTGCAGGAGCAATTGAGAGAGCGGGACATTCCAATGCTGACCCAAGTGGTTCCGTTTCCGTTTAAGGCTGCTGTATTCAAAGGACGTGGACATTACCTGTGCCTGCGCAAATTTGAACACAAAATCAATAAACGTGAATTCGCCACACCCAAAGAGGATTATTTCACAGCCGCTCAGATGATCGTCTGGCTTACGCAGACCGAAACTGGAGATGATGAGGAACTTAACCTTAGCGGACGCGGTGGGGACTTCTGGGAGACCGTACAGAGCGAATCCGAGTCATGTCTGGGAAGATCCTGTCCATGGTTCCGCAAATGTTTCTATCATCGTGCCAAACATGAGGCCGGGTTGTCTGATATTGTAATCACCAATCACTCCAAATTATTTACGGATGTCAAAGCAGCACATCAGCTGCTGCCAGCCTATGAGAGTCTGGTGATCGATGAGGCCCATCATCTGGAGGATGTAGCTGGTAAGCATCTTGGAATGCATATGAAATATTTCACGTTGGTTCATACACTGACCCGTCTGTTTAAAGACAGTCGTAATGGTCAGCTGCCTATGCTTCGTTCGCAGTTATCCGGGCATGAAAATTCGGTGCAATGGGGCTCCATGGTGGATCAGATGTTCCCACTCGCTCTTGAGGTTAAGGAGTTATGGGATCGCATGAGCGATGCCCTGTTCGGGCTGTTGCCTGAACGAAGTGATGCTTCACCGGGAGAGACGGGGCAATTTTCCCTGCGACTGAAGGCTTCTCAGAAACCTGCGAAATGGCAGGAGTTGCAGGATCTGGAGAACCAGATCTATGTGACACTGGGCGATTTGGTTCGCAAAGGGGACAAATTGTTGCTTGAGGTGAAGGAAGATCAGGATGATTATCAATCGGATAGCCTGATCACGGACATCACAGGATTGCTGAAAGATCTGACCACGTTGAAGGAGAATCTACGGTTCTTCATGCGTATGGATGATGCCAAAACGGTGTACTGGATGGAAGCCAGCGGCCAGTTCCGCAGCAAATCGCTTCAGCTGTATGCTGTACCTGTAGATGTCAGTGCACAACTTAAGGATTTGTTTTTTGACAAAAAGAAAAGCGTTGTGCTTACATCGGCTACGCTCTCTGTCGATAAGTCATTCCAGTTCATGATTGAGCAGCTTGGCTTGCAGGAAGCCGCCGATAATAATCGGCTGTTAACGTCGATGCTGCCATCACCTTTCAACTATCGTGATCAGGCACTTCTGGTGATTCCGCGTGATTTCCCGAGTGTGAAGGGCAGTGTGGGTGATGCGCACTTTGTTAATATGCTGGTGCAATCCCTCGCAGAGACAGCAATTGCCACCCGTGGACGCATGATGGTTCTGTTTACTTCATACAAGATGTTGCGACAGGTCTATGATCCGCTCAAGGAGGCGCTGTCTGGTAACGACATCTCGTTGCTGGGGCAAGGCGTGGACAGTGGAAGCCGCTCCAAGCTTACTCGCAGGTTCCAGGATGCCAAAGCTACGGTACTTCTGGGCACAAGCAGCTTCTGGGAGGGTGTAGATATCCCGGGTGATGCGCTAACCTGCCTCGCTATTGTAAGATTGCCGTTCCAGCCACCGAATCATCCGCTGGTGGAAGCCAAGAGTGAGTTGCTCCAGGAGCAAAAGAAAAATCCGTTCATGAAATTGTCCGTGCCGCAAGCGGTCATTCGTTTCAAGCAGGGATTTGGCCGATTGGTGCGTACCGCGAAGGACAGAGGAATTGTGATTGTCTATGATACACGCGTAATTGAAGCGTACTATGGCAAATTCTTTTTATATTCATTACCTGGTCCCAAAATGGAGCATATGCTCACAGAGCAAATGGTTCCACGAATTACCGAATGGTTGGAAAAACCTGCTAAAGAACAAGAATAATAGTTGTTTTGTTCGTTATATCATTGCATGACGCTACAGTTTGGCGTTAAACTTTATGAGATCTTTCCGTTTGCGAATAAAGCAGTTGCACGTAAGAACTTATAACCTAAATTACAAGGAGCATTCTGTATAAAAAGTCACTTCTATCTTTGAATTTATACAGAATGCTCATCTTTTCATCTATTATTTTATCGTGGGCTTGGTAAGGGGGAGCAAGAATGAAATCAGATAAAATTTCGGAAGCGGTGGTACGACGTCTGCCTGTATACTTGCGTTATTTGAGCGAGTTGCATCAGCGTGAGGTGGCTACGGTGTCTTCTCAAGAGCTTGGACAGAGACTGGATCTGAATCCGGCCCAAATTCGTAAAGACTTGGCTTACTTCGGTGATTTTGGTCGAAAAGGGATCGGGTATGATGTATCCTACTTGATCGAGAAAATTCGTCACATCCTCAAAATCGATCAGCAAATTAATGTGGCTCTGGTGGGAGCGGGTAATCTCGGACAGGCCTTGTCCAACTACAACGCTTATCTGAAAGACAACATGAAGATTGTGGCTGTATTCGATGCATACGGACCGAAGATTGGAAGTCAAATCAACAGTTTGACAGTGAAACCAATGAATGAATTGACGGAAGCGGTGAAAACGGATAACATTCGCATCGGGATTATCACGGTTCCGGATACGGAAGCCCAAAATGTAGCCGATCAGCTTATTGAATCGGGAATTGAAGCGATCCTCAATTTTGCACCAACAATTCTAAAAACACCGCCGCATATCCGCATTCATCATGCTGACTTTACGACGGATCTGCTTAGTTTGGCCTATTACTTGGAGACTGGAAAGGACGACGAGGAAGATGACAACAAATAGATGGGTAATTCACAACGGCAAATTTGCCGTTAATGAAGGCGCAACATGGAATGTCGTTCAAGGTTACATGGTTGTTGATAATGACAAGATTGTGCATATTGGTGAGACATTGCCGGATGGAGACGAAAACTGTACCAAAGTGGATGGAAAAGGACTGTTCTTCCTGCCGGGTCTGATCAATACGCATGGTCATGCAGCGATGTCGCTGCTCAGAGGTCATGGAGATGATCTTGCGTTACAAGTTTGGTTGCAGGAAAAAATGTGGCCGATGGAAGCGAAAATGACTTCGGAAGATGTATACTGGGGAACTTCACTGTCGGTGCTTGAAATGTTGAAAGGCGGGACTACAGCTTTTCTGGACATGTATGATCACATGGACCAAGTGGCTAAAGTTGTGGAACAATCCGGCGTTAGAGCAGCACTGGCACGCGGTGTAATTGGTTTGTGTTCGGAAGAAGAACAATTGCGGAAGCTGGAGGAGTCGGCTGCGTTTGCACGTGAGTGGAATGGACAGGCCGATGGTCGCATTACAACCGTAATCTCGCCACACGCACCATATACATGCCCTCCAGACTACATAGAGAAGCTTGTACAGGTCGCGAACGATCTAAACCTTCCCCTTCATACACATATGTCGGAAACGCTTCGTGAAGTCGAGCAGAACGTTACAGACTACGGATTGCGTCCTGTGGCACATCTGGAGAAACTGGGCTTTTTCTCCCGTCCATCCCTGGTTGCACATGCGGTGCATCTGAATGACGAAGAGATTGAAATTCTGGCCCGTCATGATGTCGCTGTATCCCATAACCCGGGTAGTAACCTGAAACTGGCTTCCGGTGTTGCGCGGGTACCTGATTTGCTGAAAGCAGGAGTTACTGTGTCACTCGGAACAGACGGACCGGCAAGTAACAACAACCTGGATATGTTCGAGGAAATGAGACTGGCTGCATTGATCCACAAAGGCGTGTCCGGTGACCCGACTGCAGTACCAGCAGGCGAAGCGCTATTGCTTGGAACGTCATATGGCGCCAAATCCATTTTCTTGAATAATACCGGAGCACTCAAGGTAGGCATGAAGGCTGATTTTATCGCTCTGGACATTGAACAGGCACATTTCTATCCGCATACAGACCTGATCTCACATACGATCTACTCGGCTTCTGCCAAAGATGTGGAGCACGTATGGGTGGATGGAAAACAAGTGATTAAACATGGCGAATGTCTGACGTTGGATGAAGAGCGCATTTTGCGTGAGTCTCAATTGGCATTTGATGGTCTGCTTGCTCGTTAATTGCAGCACAGCGCATCATAGGGAAAGGAAGTTCGGCTTTTGAAGAAAAAAAAGAAGTGGATATGGATTTCGCTACTTGCACTGGTTCTGATTCTGTTTGGACTTCAGCGTTATTACGTCTATGTCACGCAGGACCAGCGCAAGGAAGAAGCACTTGCCATACAGGCAGCACAGGAGCAACTGGGCATTACATCCTATGATGAATTGCGAAAGTACATCTGGGGAGATAAAGAAGGCTCTGATAACATCTACTGGACCCTGATCGGCAAAAACAAGGATAACCAGGATGTGATGGTCTGGGTTAAATTCGACGCAAACAATCAACCTGCTACAGGGGCAAACGCTATACACAGCGAGCTGCTGCAGAACGGCATGTCCGAAACGCAAATACGCAATCGCTTCAGTTCTGAAGTTCCTGCCGGTGAGATTAAGCGAATCATGCCCGGAGTTGTGAATGGGATATATGTGTGGCAAGTATATTATAAGGACGGCACGCATAACCACTATCGCTTTTATCGTTTTAGCAATGGAGAACAGGTGGACCTGGTCTATACTCTCCCGAACAGCTAGAACACATAGAGTGATTAGCTAATGAATTAATGATTAGAAAGAACCGGCAGACGGATTTCCGACTGAACCGGTTCTTTGTGTTGTCTGTAGACATATTTGATTTAAATTAATCAATTTTATAATACCTTTAGCTGCTTCAATCAAGGGTAGATATAGATCAAAACGATTCAATTTGTCTATATCTAGTTACAAATATCTATGTTTAGTGAGTTATGAAAAAGATTTAAATAGTTAAAATTAATAATTTATTCATATTTTCGCCTTCGAAATTGTATATACGATGTGATATACTCAGTTATGTACTCAAAGTTACATTTCAAACAAATAATCCTGTCGAAATTTTCGCAGGAGTCTATGTGCACATATTCGTATTATACCAATAAGCCAGTAGGTTAGGCCAATATCTGGGAGGGGTAATTCACTTGAAGCTAAAAGTATTGCCTATTGCTTTAACTGCCGTCATTTCAGCCGTTGTGTTGTTTGGAGGTTGGTTTGTGTATCGTCAGGTGGCTATGCAGAATCCGATTGAAAAGATGGTTACCCAGTACGATGGAGTCAATGACGTTCAATTAACTATTAACCGCAATGACGTACAATTGAAACTGGATCTGCAACCGGATGTTGATCTGGGCAGACTGGTACAATATATTCACAAAGAAGGACAGACCCTAATTGGAACACGTTCACTTAAGTTGGATGTCGTGGATCATTCCAGTGAAGCACTGGAGAGTTGGTGGGGGGATGCGATGTTTACCGTAGCTCAGGCGATGGAGAACAAGCAGTACACCGAGATTACACCGACGCTGTCCAAGATGGCGACCAATGGAATTAAGGTAAATACAGCGATGGATGACAACAATGTATATGTCAGTCTCAGAGACGGAGATGCCAGCAAGTTTATTATTCTGCCGCGTGTGCCCGGTCAGATAGGAGTGTGGCCTAATGCCTAAGTGGACAAAAGAAGTTGCCATCGGATTTTTTCCCGTGTTGATTATTTTCCTTGCTTTTACTGGTGTTAATATTGTTCCGATTCTGATTGCAGCGGTGCTTGTCGGAGCTTTGCTGTTCATGATGCAAATGCGCGGCGGGATTACCGTAGGTGCTGCACAGGAGCGTAAACGGAAGAAAAAAGGACCTTCAAAACTTACATTTGAAGAAATTGGAGGACAGGACAGTGCCAAGCAAGAATTGCGTGAAGCACTTGACTTTCTCATCAAACATGAAGAAATTCGGAAGTTCGGGATTCGTCCGTTAAAAGGCATCTTGCTGACGGGCCCTCCAGGGACTGGGAAAACGTTGATGGCCAAGGCTGCTGCCCATTACACGGATTCTGTTTTCGTAGCAGCATCAGGTAGTGAGTTCGTGGAAATGTATGTTGGTGTGGGTGCCAGCAGAATTCGGGATTTGTTCAAGGACGCGAGAACCCGTGCGACCAAGGAAAATAAGGAAAATGCCATTATATTTATCGATGAGATCGATGTCATTGGGGGTAAACGTGAAGGCGGTCAACAGCGCGAGTATGATCAGACGTTGAATCAGCTCTTGACGGAAATGGACGGAATCTATTCTTCTGATACGCCAAGAATCTTGGTTATCGCTGCAACGAACCGCAAAGAAATGCTGGATAGCGCTCTGACACGTCCAGGACGTTTTGACCGTCATATTCAGGTGGACTTGCCAGATAAGAAAGGCAGAAAACACATACTGGAGCTGCATGCAGTCAATAAACCTCTTTTGGAAGGGGTCAGCCTTGAGAAAACAGCGGAAGAATCGTATGGTTTCTCCGGTGCACAGCTCGAAAGTGTTATGAACGAAGCGGCAATATACGCCATGCGGGACGGGTTGTTAAACATTGAACAGCGGCACTTGTCCCTGGCAATTGATAAAGTCATGATGGGTGAGAAGACAGACCGTGAATCCAGTGTGGAAGAGAAGAAAAGGGTCGCCATCCATGAATTGGGACATGCCATTATGGCTGAACTCGTTCGTCCAGGCAGTGTAAGCCAGGTGGCACTCAGTCCACGTGGGCAGGCTCTGGGATATGTACGTCATAACCCGCAACAGGAACAGTTCCTCTATACGAAGCGCTTCCTGGAAGAGCAGATCATGATTGCACTCGGAGGAGCGGCTGCGGAGGAAATGTACTACGGTGGACGTTCAACTGGGTCACGCAATGACTTTGATCAGGCGACCAATGTGGTGCAGACGATGATGGCTTCCGGATTGACTTCACTTGGTATTGTGAACATGGATATGGTCACAACTGAGGAGCTCATGCGGGAGAATAAATTGATTTTGCAAGAACTTATGGAGCAGACAAAACGGTTGCTTGAAGAACAACGGACAATTTTCGACAATTCCCTCGACATCCTGATTCGTGAGGAAGTATTGTCTGGGGAGCAATTTCGTTGTCAATTTCGTGACAGTGCCCTTTTACCAGCATAATTTATTTATGCTGGTTATTTTTTTTTACATTTCACTCGTGCTAAGATATTATTATATGTTGGGTCGAAATTTGTAATTTTCGGCGAACAGGGTACAATAGAGAAATAGAGAACCGAAAGGATGGAGCAGAACCATGTTTTTCAAAAAAATAGGAGTTGTCGGTGGCGGTACGATGGGACAAGGTATTTCCCAGATGCTCGCAGCCAAAGGACTTGATGTGCTTCTCGTGGAGCATACAACACAAAAGCTGGATCATGCATATGACATGATCGAAACGAACCTGGATAAACAACTGGAGAAATGGGCGATTACAAAAGCGGAGAAGAAATTGATTCTTTCCCGTATTACCAAGGTAGCTCATTTGGCTGAACTTGGAACTTGCGATATGGTCATTGAGACGATTTCAGAGGATCTGGATGCGAAAAAAGCAGTATTCAGCCAACTGGACCAAGTTTGCCCAAGCAATGTCATTCTGGCAAGTAACACATCCACGCTGAGTTTGACCGAGCTTGCAAGCTCGACCAAATATCCAGAGCGTGTTATTGGTATGCACTTTATTCACCCGGTATCCCGGGTTGATCTTGTAGAGATTATTCGTGGACTGAAAACTTCGGATACCACATTTGAAGAGACCAGACGTTTCGTAGAAGAAGTAGCGGACAAAAAAGGAGTCATGATTTATGAATCCCCTGGATTCGTAACTTCCCGTCTGATCTGCCTGCTGATTAACGAAGCATTGCATGTATTGCAAGAAGGTGTTGCATCTGCTGAAGATATCGATGATGCAATGCGTATCGGATACAACTTCCAACATGGACCACTCGAAATGGCTGACCGTTTCGGATTGGATTCTGTTGAAGCTGCACTCGAAAGAATGTTCCGTGAATTCGGAGAATTGAAATATCGTCCTTCTACAGTCCTGAAGAAAATGGTGCGTGCAGGACACCTGGGTGTTAAAACAGGCGAAGGATTCTTCAAGTACGACAAGGATGGTGACCGACTGTGAAAGTACTCGTAATTAATGCGGGGAGTTCCTCGCTCAAATATCAACTGTATAATATGACTGACGAATCTGTACTGGCTAAAGGTCTGGTAGAGCGGATCGGAATGGATTCCTCCATTCTGACGCACAAACCGACAGGCCGTGAGGATGTTACAGAAGTTAGCGAAATTCTGGAACATACAACAGCAATCCGTAAAGTCATTGATATTTTGACTCACAAAGAAAATGGTGTATTGGATTCTGTAAGTGAAATTCAAGCTGTTGGACACCGTGTTGTTCACGGTGGTGAAGCATTTAAAGAATCTGCATTGGTAGATGATGCTGCCAAAGCTGAAATTCGTCGTTTGTTCGACTTGGCTCCACTCCACAACCCGGCAGCAATGATGGGTATCCGTGCGGCTGAAGCCAATATGCCTGGTGTTCCACAGGTTATGGTCTTCGATACGGCGTTCCATCAAACGATGCCGGAAAAAGCATATCTGTATGCTATTCCGCGCGTACTTTACAAAAAATATAAAGTACGTCGCTACGGCGCGCATGGTACTTCCCATGATTACGTAAGCAAGGCAGCTGCTGAGTATCTCGATCGTCCAGTGGAAGATCTGAAAATCATTACTTGTCACGTGGGTAACGGCGGTAGTGTAACAGCAGTTAAGGGTGGCGTATCCGTGGATACTTCAATGGGTATGACTCCGCTTGAAGGTCTGATGATGGGAACACGTTCTGGTGACCTTGACCCAGCTATCGTACCTTATGTAATGAACAAGGAAGAACTGAGCGTAAGCGAAGTGAACTCCATGTTGAACAAACACAGTGGATTGCTTGCAATCTCCGGAATCAGCAGTGACATGCGTGAGATTACGGAAGGTATGGAGAATGGCGATGCCAATTCCACGCTTGCTTTTGAAATGTACGAATACCGTTTGCGTAAATACATCGGTTCATATGCAGCTGCAATGAACGGTGTAGACGTGATTGTATTTACGGCTGGTGTAGGTGAGAACTCCGTTGTTCTTCGCCAAAAAGTATGTGAGCAGCTCACTTATCTGGGTGTTGAACTGGATGAAGCGCTGAATGCCATTCGTTCTGGCGAACCACGCCGGATCACAACAGCAAATTCCAAAGTGGAAGTTCTCGTTGTGCCAACAAACGAAGAATTGGTTATTGCACGCGATACACACCGAATCGTATTGAATTCTCAGTAATCTAACTGTAAAGTAAATATAGAATGACAAGGAAGTGCAGAGGACAGGCATAAGCCTGCCCGCTGCATTTTCAAATTCAGGAACCAAGGGGAGATATGGCATGAATACGAATTGTGTAATTCGTAATGTGAACGAGCATGTGGGCGAAACCGTGACAATCGGTGCCTGGATTAACAACAAACGTTCCAGCGGTAAAATTCAGTTTTTGCAGCTGCGTGATGGAACCGGATATATTCAAGGGGTTGTTGTGAAAAGTGAAGTTAGTGAAGAGATCTGGAACAATGCCAAGAGCCTGACTCAAGAAAGCTCTTTGTATGTTACGGGTATTATCCGTGAAGAACCTCGCAGTGCGTCCGGTTACGAGATGACTGTTACTGGGGTAGAGATCATTCACCTGACTGAAAACTATCCAATTACGCCTAAAGAACATGGTGTTGATTTCTTGATGGACCATCGTCATCTGTGGCTCCGTTCTACGAAGCAACGTGCAGTTATGGTGATTCGTGCAGAGATCATTCGCGCTGTTCAGCAGTTCTTTGATGGTAACGGATTCACGCAAGTGGACCCTCCGATTTTGACACCATCGTCTGCGGAAGGAACTACTAACTTGTTCCACATCAAATACTTTGATGAAGATGCTTATCTGACGCAAAGTGGTCAATTGTATATGGAAGCCGCAGCGATGGCGCTAGGCAAAGTATATTCATTTGGTCCAACATTCCGCGCTGAGAAGTCCAAAACACGTCGTCACTTGATTGAGTTCTGGATGATTGAGCCGGAAATGGCATTTGTAGATCACGAGGAAAGCCTGCGCGTGCAAGAGAAATTTATTGCTCATGTCGTTCAATCCGTGGTGAAAAACTGCCGTGCAGAATTGGAATCCATCGGTCGTGACGTATCCAAACTGGAAGGCATCGTAGCTCCATTCCCGCGTATTACGTATGATGAAGCGATTGAATTCCTGCATGGACAAGGCTTCGATATTCCTTGGGGAGAAGACTTTGGTGCACCACACGAAACAGCGATTGCTGAGAAGTACAATACACCCGTCTTTATTACGCATTACCCTGCCGGAATCAAAGCTTTCTACATGAAACCAGATCCGAATCGT
This sequence comes from Paenibacillus sp. FSL K6-1318, assembly GCF_037976905.1. Classification (NCBI taxonomy): domain Bacteria; kingdom Bacillati; phylum Bacillota; class Bacilli; order Caryophanales; family Paenibacillaceae; genus Paenibacillus; species Paenibacillus sp. FSL K6-1318. The sequence continues at coordinate 4,175,349 of NZ_CP150270.1, read as the reverse complement.
CCTGAAGTTGTTCTCTGTGCGGATATGATTGCACCAGAAGGCTATGGAGAGATTATTGGTGGTTCGCAGCGTATTGATGATCCGGAATTGATGCAACAACGCTTTGAGGAGCACAACCTTTCGGATGAAGCTTACCAATGGTATCTGGATCTACGTAAATACGGATCGGTTCCTCACTCCGGTTTCGGTCTGGGATTGGAGCGGACGGTAGCATGGATCTGTGGATTGGATCATGTACGTGAAACAATCGCATTCCCACGTATGCTCTATCGTCTGTACCCTTAATGCTTAACCGAGGAGCGTCTATGGAAGACACCACATCCAAAGCGTGGTTGGATGGAGCAGCTTATGGCATGACTTCGGGTACAGCTCACCTGCCGTATGCTTTGTTACGTTATTATCACCAGCTTGGCCTATCAGATGCAGAAGTGCTTCTTCTGATTCAACTGCTAGGGTTTCGTCAGGCAGAGTTCAATGAGTTTCCCACGCTTGAAGAGCTTGCGGGACGCATGGGACTTGCACCTGAAGGCATTGCCAGAATGTTGCAACGTCTGATGAGGGATGGATATATTGCGATTGACGAACATCGTGACGAGGAACGTGACATCCAGTACGAGCGATATGATTTACATGGATTATATGCCAAGCTTGCAGCGTGCACTGCCGAAGAAGTAGCCGCATACCGTGCGGAGCAGCTGAGCAGCAGTACAGCACGTCAAGATTCGAACAGTGTTCAAAAAGAAGAGGAAGAACGAAACATGTTCTCCATCTTTGAAAAAGAATTCGGCCGTCCACTATCTCCAATGGAGTGTGAGACGATATCCAGCTGGTTGGATCAGGATCGTTATCAAGAGGAACTGATTCTCATGGCTCTGAAGGAAGCGGTTTTTGCAGGCAAAGTTCATTTCCGGTATATCGATCGAATTCTGCTTGAGTGGAGCCGCAATCGTGTCAAGACCGTTCAAGACGCGAAGGCGTACACGCAGCGGTTTCGTAATGGTGGACGTTGATTCAAGCGTAGGCAAGAACAAGAAACAGGCCAGAAGTCATTCTGTGCCTGTTTTTTTTGGGATTATAAGTTGATGAGTTATCAGCGGCACCAACCTTTCAGGCAATGAATTCACTTTGTTTTGAAAAATTTGATGGATCACGCAGGGGTTACCACACAAGCTGTCGTCTATTGTATTGGAGAGGAGGGGAGAGTTATTGATGAAGCGCGCGTAATCGAACAAATCCGTCAAGGAGATACATCCCAGATGCGTATTCTGATTGATAAGTATAGCCAGCATGTGTACCATGTGGCCTATTCCGTACTCAGGAACGATCAGGAAGCACAGGATGCAGCTCAGGAGGCGTTCATACAGATGTATAAGTCTCTCCCCGACTACCGTTCCGAAGGTTTCAAAACGTGGTTAACCCGAATTGCCTTTCACAAAGCGATTGATGCCAAACGCAAGCTGGGCAGACGAAGTGCTGAGGATCTGGGTGGAGAAGAAAAAATAATAAACATGCCCGGACGGGATGAAGACGTTCTTGCCCGTCTCGTTCGTGAAGAACGTCAGGATAAACTTCGCGAACGAATTAATCAGTTGCCTGCTCAGCACCGTGACATTATCACTGCGTATTATCTAAGTGAAAAAAATTATGAGCAGATTGCCAGTGATGCACAGGTGGCTGTGAAGACTGTGGAGTCCCGCTTGTATCGTGCCCGGCAGTGGATTCGGAATCATTGGAAGGAGGATGAATGGCGTGAGTAAACAGGAGAAGTATACCGTTGCACAATGGACTGATTATATTGAAGGGCATATGAGTGAAACTCAAGCGAACCGGATGGAACAGCTTCTGATGGAAGACGCAGATGCGATGGACAGCTATCTGGAAGCGCTCGGTATCCATGGGGAGCTGCCTCCGCTACATGACCCGGCAGGGTTTGCGGATTCAGTCATGCATCGGATTGAGGGTATTCAGCCAACCCAATCACAGCGCAAATCCCGCGCTGGACGAAACCGACGCTGGCTTGAACATAAAGTGTTTCATTATGCGGTAGCGGCCTGTTTGACATTGATCTTCCTCTCGTCAGGACTTTTTGACAAGGTAGCACCTTATCACAAGTTCCAGGATGGCGACCACAGAGGGTCTTTTACGGAAAAATGGACGGAGGCAGCCACCTCATGGCTGGATAACTTCAAGCCTAAACCATAAATGGTTTCGCATTGCCTGAAAAGAAAGGATGACGACTGTGCACTCAGATCGTAATAAATTACTCGCATTTCTATTAAACCTGATACCCGGTCTTGGTTTTATGTATTGGGGTCGAGCCGCAAGGGCTGTGATCTATCCATTGCTTTTCTTCGGAACAGCTGTTGGCTCATTCATGCTGGCGTGGGCGTTTGGCCAACAGGACTTGATGATTTTTGGTGCACTATGTGCCATGTTCTTCTGGGGAGTCAGTATGCTGGATATCAGTATACTTCTGCTCCGAACATCATCTCCACGTGATGCTCGATACCAAGGTTATGGGGCACATTACGGAACTCAACATCAAGGAGCAGCCTATCAACAAGGACCATTCGCTGGTCAGGGAGATCCCTTGGAGCATATGAATGAAGATGAGATGCATCATCAGCATCGAGGTGATGAATATGGCGTGCCTTCGGGTCCTTATAGTCAACCCATGTATCGAAAAGGCAGTGAAAGCGAACGGTTTTTTACGATTTTGCTTTCTTTTGTTCCAGGTCTGGGACATCTTCATCTCGGACTGTTGCATCGCGGTTTATCATTCCTGATCGCTTTCTTCGGTTCATTTGCCATGATGGTTTTTGTAGCTTCTATTACGAATGAATCCGTATTTCTGATGTTCTTGCTCATTCTGCCTGTTATTTGGGTGTACTGTATGTTCGATGCGGTTCAGCATGTGCATCGCAGGCAGGCCGGTGAGGTATTGCAGGATCGTACGTTGTTCGAGGAGCTGGAGATGGGCAGGGCCTCTGGACGGCGAAGCAAAGTGCTGGCAACCCTGTTATCAGCCTTCCCGGGTGCGGGTCATCTATATCTGGGAATGCAAAAAAGAGGCATGCAATTGATGTTCCTGTTCCTGGGCAGCATCTATGTTCTGGACTTGCTTCACTTATCGGTGTTTCTGTTCATGATTCCACTGGTCTGGTTCTACAGCTTCTTTGATGGGCTACAGTGCTCCAGTCGTTATGGACGCGAACCATTGGTTGATCAGCCGATCTTCAAGGACTGGGCCCGCCATCAACGCCTGATTGGATTCGGAATTGCAGCGCTGGGTCTATACTATCTGACGATCCGACTTGTCATTCCACAGCTGAATGAGCTGTTCCCTGATGCATTTATGACATACGAGATCCGTTCCTATTTGAACACCGTCATTGTATCCTTGCTGCTCATTTTTGGCGGCTTGAAGCTGCTGTTTGGAAAGCAGCGGGGGACAGGTATCCAAAGTGCTGCTCATCGAAATGATGAGGGAGCAGACAGTCTCTTTTTATTCAAGGATCGGGATGATCGACTGTAGGGTGACTTAAAGAATGGTTACACTGACACTACAATGACAGAGCAACCTTTCAATCGCTGTTATCCCACAAACAAAAAAACACGCCAAGGGCTATGTATACCAGCCTCTGGCGTGTTTTTGGTTATGCTGCTTTGATTTCGAATAAATGATTGCTATTTCGTAGCGCCCTTCAGCAGAAGTTGCCGGTACATCACTTCGAACAGGAATTCGAAAGCTTCGAGATGACGTTTCGCTTCAAAAGCATCCTTGCCCCACGCATATATGCCGTGATTACGAAGTAAGATCCCTGGCACTTTAGCATCCAGAACATCCGGTACCAATTCAGCAATGGATGGAATGTCCGCAAAGTTTGGCAGGACGGGTACACGAATCTCCGCATTTTCTTCCCAGATGTTGAAAGCCTTGATCAACTCGATGCCTTGAATCGGCACCTGACCCTCTGCGCCAAAAAATTCGCTAATCAGGTTGTTAAACACGGTATGCACGTGGAATACAGCGCCACAACCCGTCAAACGATAGATTTCGCAGTGAATCAACGTTTCGGCACTTGGTTTCAACGTTGTTGTTTCAATTGCTTTGCCATGCTTGTCTACAAAAAGGAAGTCTTCCGGTGTGCGAAGAGATTTGTCTTTACCTGAGGCAGTAACTGCAAAATAAAATTGCTCCGGATCAAAATCTCCTACACGCATTGAAAGGTTGCCACTTGTTCCAGGGAACCAGTTACGGCTGGCGAACAACGCTTTAATATCAGCCAGTTCTTCAAGGACCTGACGTTTGTGTTCCAATGTAATCTTTTCAAAGCCCATCGTTTACAGCACTCCTTGTGTTTGCTTCTGTTTCATATCTTCGATGATATCGTAAAAGGTAGCGAATGGCACATGGTCCACACCAAGTTCAATACACTTATCCGTCAAAATGGAGCGGGAATAGACGAGATCGGCAATTTTGGCACCTTCAAAATCCGTCAAACTGTCTCCAATAAGGATGCGATTATATTGTTCTTCCGGGAAGGTACGAATCACGGTTGTTTTGCACATGCCGCAGCCGTTCTCACAAGGAGGTTGGCAAGGGTTCGGCCATTCAATCCGAATGGTTTCACCCGAGAAGTCAGCTCCGTTGCAATAGACATGATCCTGTGGGATATGGAATGGTGCGAGTAAAGGCTCGATAAAGAAGTCCATGCCACCGCTGGTCACATTAAATTCGATACCTTCGTTACGAACGTACTCAAGAAACTCGCTGAATCCTTCACGGATGCCCGCTTGTCCAAGCACGAATTCCACAATTTCATCTTTCTGCGATGAAGGCAACAGAGCGAACATGGCTCCAACACCTTCACGCAGCGAGATGTTTTGCTCGATTGTATCTTTCATAATCGCTTCAATGCCCTCAGGCTTGAAATGTTTCATAATTGCGACAATATTGTCTGAGAGCGTAATCGTACCGTCAAAGTCACAGAAAATGACTGTTTTCTTATCACTTCTCATCGTTCGCCACCCCACAGATCCAATGCGCTTTTCAGCTCTGGATGTTCGGTTGCATACTGCGCGAGTGGAATGGAGCGCTGAGCTGCCTCAATGGCTTGCAGGAATGCACGTCCGCCTGCCTCAGTGCCCATAGGATGTCCGTGAATACCGCCACCAGCATTAACGATGACATCTGTGCCAAAGTCGCGCAAAATAAGCGGTACAAGGCCTGGATGGATACCGGCGGAAGGCACTGGCATACTGGTTCGTACAGGCAGATCGGCTGTCAGTAATTGCTCCGTAATCGCCATATTTTCTTCCTTCGGCATCGTTACCGAACCATAAGGAGAAGGGAAGAGCACCAGATCGGCACCCGCAAGTCGCATCAACTGGCCAAGTACAACCGAAGCCGACATGCCGTAATGTGGCGAAGGGTACAGTGCTCCTGCAAGCGCAGGGTGAGCCATAATCGGCACATTGATATCAGGATCACTGCTGAGTTCATGCAGCACATCATATCCGTAAGACAATACGTTGAACAACAGGGCATTGGCTCCTGCACCAATGGCGCGTTCAGCTTGCTCTTTCAGACGAGATGTAGGTCCTGTGAGATTGGTTGCATACAGTAGCTTCTTGCCCGTCTCCTGGCGTGCCTGTTCGGCAGCTTTCATGCAGACCTCGACTCTTTTTTCGATGGGTGTCAATTTGTTTTCGAATAGAATTTCATCGTCCTTGATCAGATCAACGCCACCAAGAGCCTGACGAATAAATTGTTCACGCAGTTCATCTGCATCCAGTCCAATAACCGATTTGAAGATACTCATTAACAGTGGACGGTCATGTACACCAAGTAGGTCACGAACACCATTCAGTCCAAACTTGGGTCCCGGGAATGCACTCAGGAAGCCATCCGAGAAACCAAGCTTTGTCAATTTGATCCGGCCATCCATTGAGATTTTGCCAAAGACCGTCACGAGCAGGGCAGGGATATCACGGCTGAAGTTAACATCAGGATATCCGATGGTAATATCGGCGTAACGCTCGCCCGCAGCCATGCCATCAGCTTCATGTACTTCTACACTGATTACTTCGCCCAGATGCTTCTGCATCGCTTCGCGTTGGGCTTGTGGCAACTCCGTCCAGCTACCCACGGTCATGCCGATCGCGATGGACTGAGCCTTCTTGCGAAAGTCTGCATGATCATCATGCAGACGATATGTGGCTGTACACATGTTATTCATTTTAAATCCCCTTCCAAAGCAGCTCCCATCTCCCGTGAGCGCTCTGCACAGCGGTTGACGGCTGCGATTACATTTTCAAAGAAATCTCCTTCGTCCAGCGTCTTCAGTGCTGCCTGCGTTGCCCCTCCCGGGGATGTCACATCACTACGAAGCTTCATCGGTTCCAAACCGGTTTGTTGTACCATACGTGACGCGCCCAGCACTGTCTGAACAGTGAGGTCACGAGATTGCTGGCTGGATAAACCACCACGAATACCTGCGGCAATCATGGCCTCCATTAAATAGTATACATAAGCAGGGCCGCTTCCGGAAATCCCTGTGAGCACTTCGAGTTTATCTTCAGGCACGATGGTCACGATACCAACGGCTTCAAACATGGTCATCACCGTACTGCGCTGCTCATCCGTAATCTCCGCAGAGAAGGCAAGCCCGGTAGCGCCGAGTCCAATGGTACTGGATGTATTCGGCATGGTTCTGGCAATCGGCTGTTTACGACCGAGCAAGGACTGCATCGTGCGGATCGATAATCCGGCAATGACAGACACGATCAGTTGATCAGGTGATAACAGCGGACCCAGTTCGCGCAGCGCTGCGGCAGCATCTTTGGGTTTCATACAGAGTACAATGACCGGAGTGGAGGCAAGATGATCCAGAGATTGTGAGGCAGTTCCGGTATGTACAGCATAACGGGTGCTGAGCTCCTCCTGACGTTTCTGGTTGCTGCGGTTCAGCATCGTAATATCCTGAGGACGAACGACTAGGCGGGAGATCAGTCCGCGCACGATGGCTTCAGCCATCGCGCCTGCTCCGTGGAAAGTAATCTTTTGTTGTAGTAACGTCTGTTGCTCTTGACTCATATTTATCGTTCCTCCTATATAACTGGTGCTGGAATATTATTGACGAATCTGTCCATTGCCTGTAATACGATATTTGGTTGACGTCAGTGCTGGTAGTCCCATCGGTCCACGTGCATGCAGTTTCTGGGTACTGATTCCGATTTCGGCTCCATAGCCAAATTCAAATCCGTCGGTGAAACGCGTGGAAGCATTGTGATAGACGGCTGCTGCATCCACATCATGCATGAAGCGTTCTGCATGGGCTGTATCCCGGGTTACGATACACTCGGAATGTTTGGTTCCGTAATGTGCGATGTGCTGCATCGCTTCGTCCAGGTTCTCGACCACCCGGATATTTAAAATGTAGTCGTTGTACTCGGTCGCATAGTCTTCCTCGGTTACCTCAAGGGCAGAAGGAACAAGACGGCGCACCGTATCGCAACCTTTCAAGACCACACTGGCTTCACGGAATTGCTCGGCAAGAGCAGACAGGTGCTCTTCCGCGTATGCGGCATGCAGCAGCAACGTTTCCATGGAGTTACATACAGATGGACGTTGTGCCTTCGCATTGATGGCGATTTCGGCTGCCATGATCGGATCAGCTGATTCATCCACATAGGTATGACAGATGCCTGCCCCGGTTTCAATAACAGGTACGGTTGCATTGGCAACCACATTACGAATGAGTGAGGCCCCGCCGCGTGGAATGATGACGTCCAGCAGGCCGTTCAACTTGAGCATTTCATCGACGGAAGCACGATCTGCATCCTCAACCAGTTGCAGCGCATCAGCTGGCATATTTGTCGTTGCCAGTGCCTGATGCAGCACCTCCACAATTTTACGATTGGAGGACAGGGCAGAGGAGCCGCCGCGCAGAAGCACCGCATTGCCTGTTTTCAGACATAAGCCAGCTGCGTCTACAGTTACATTAGGACGAGCTTCATAGATAATGCCAATCAGGCCAATCGGCACTCTTAATTTTTCAACATGCAATCCGTTAGGACGGGTAAATGTCTCCAATACTTCACCGACTGGATCAGGCAGATCCGCAATCTGACGTAATCCTTCAGCGATGCCAGCAATGCGCTCCTTATTAAGGGCGAGTCGATCCAGCATGGATTCCGGCGTGCCTTGTTCTCTGCCTCGTACCAGATCTTCGGCATTTGCCGTAATGATGGAATCCGTCTCCGTAATCAATGCATCTGCCATGACACGCAGGGCTGTATTTTTCTGTTCTGTATTCAAACGGTTCAGCTGTGGAACCGTGGCTTGAGCTTTGCTGGCTTTTTCTCTGACTTCACTCATCTTAATTCCTCCTCATATATATAAAAGTTGAGTATTTTGACCACTATTGCTTCATGTTTATTTTAACGTAATCCACTCGTCTCTATGAATAACCTCGAGTCGGTGGATGCTAGCGAGTTGTTTCATCACTTCGCCACTGGGAAGTCCGGCAATGAGTCGAAGCTGGTCATCATCATAATTGACAATACCGCGACCGAGCAAGGTTTCATCCATTCCAATGACCTCTACAACGTCTCCGGCGTGGAACGTTCCGAGTACCCGCTTGACTCCTACAGGTAGAAGACTGTGGCCCCCATGGACAAGTGCTTCTTCAGCACCATCATCCACCACGACTGTACCCAGCGGAGTAGACATAAAGCCGAGCCACTGCTTTTTACGGGATAGCGAAGCGAGTCGTGTCTCAAAGTAAGTTCCTTTGCCCGTGCCCTCAACCGCCTGCCGCATATCTCCAGGTTCTTTCACGCTTCCCACAAATACGGGTACCCCTCCACGCGTAGCAACCTTGGCTGCATCGACTTTGGATCGCATGCCACCTGTGCCAACCGATGATCCTGAACCACCGGCAAACGCGTAGATCTCAGCCGTGATTTCGGGGATCCGGTCGTAACGTACGGCAGAAGGATCTTTACGCGGATCTGCGGTGTACAGCCCGTTAGTATCGGTAAGAATGATCAGATGCTGTGCCTTCACCAGGTTTGCAACCAATGCGGACAACAGATCGTTATCACCAAACTTCAATTCATCCACCGATACCGTATCATTCTCATTAAAAATCGGTATCACTCGCTGTTTGAGCAGCTCTTCTACAGTCATACCTGCATTCCCCATGCGCTTACGACTGTGAAAGTCTGTGCGGGTTAACAAAATTTGCGCCGTAGTAACGCGGTGCGCTGCAAAAGCCTGTTGATATGCCTGCATGAGTAATGCCTGCCCAACGGCCGCTGCCGCTTGTTTCTCATGCAGCAGTTTGGGGCGTTGAGGGTAACCGATCTCCCGGAATCCGGCCGCTACCGCTCCAGAGGTGACCAGAAGTACTTCATGACCCTGATCAGCCAATGCTGCAATTTCTCCGGCAAAGAAAGTGATCGAACTGCGATCCAGACCGCCTTCTTCCGTTGTAAGCGAGCTGCTTCCAATCTTAACTACAATACGTGAAGTCATGGTTTCACTTCCTTAAACATAATTAATAAGTGCTTCTGAGCAGGCTTTAGCGGGTACAAAAAAAACTCCCGCCCTTTAGTTAAAAAGGACGAAAGTTCGTTACTTCCGCGGTACCACCTTTATTGATGATTAGATCATCCGGCTTCATGCCCTGTAACAGAAGGCACTGTCCTGTACGTAACAGGCCGCTCAGGGGTAGGTTTCAGAGAAGAGTCGCGGTAAATTCTTTCAGCAGGGTGGAATTTACTCTCTGGGCGCGACTGATATTCTCTTACTGGTCCCGTCATCACGTTTCGTTCAATATTTCTTATAACATACCATGGAAACTTGGCATATGCAAAGGGGTTATGGTCCTGTAAATTACTTGAATAAATTCAGCTTGCCAATCCGCTCCACAGCTTCGCGTAATCGGTTTTCATCACTTAGCAGTCCTGCGCGTACATAGCCTTCACCATGCGAACCAAAACCAATACCTGGTGCTACGGCCACCTTGGCCTCTCGCAGTAACAAGTCTGCAAATGAAGCGGAGGTATAACCTGCAGGTACAGGCAACCAGCTGAAGAATGAACCTGCGGGTTTCGAAGCTTGCCAGCCAATAGAGGAAAGAGCGTCATAAAACGCATTGCGACGGGATTCATAACGTGAAACCAGCGAAGTAACACATTCCTGAGATCCAGTGAGTGCTTCCGTTGCCGCAGCCTGAATCCCACCGAAGAGACTGACATAGATATGATCCTGAAGCAGATTGATTTTAGAGACAATCTCTGCATTACCAAGGGCGAATCCAACACGCCATCCAGCCATATTGTATGTTTTGGATAACGTATAGAACTCGATGCCCACTTCTTTGGCACCAGGGGCTTGTAGGAAACTCACTGGACGATGGCCGTCAAATCCAATCGCACCGTAGGCAAAGTCGCTGGCAACGACAATTTGATTCTGAAGGGCAAACTCAACCGTATCTTCGTAGAACGAAAGTGGAGCCGTTGCCGACGTTGGATTGTTGGGATAGTTGAGGAACATCAGCTTGGCCTTCTCCCGATCTTCGGCTGTAACAGCTTCGTAATCCGGTAGGAATGCATTGGACTCGAGCAAAGGCATAAATGACATGTTTGCTTTGGCGAGTGCAACACCAGACCAGTAATCCGGGTAGCCCGGATCGGGAACGAGAACGGTGTCGCCGGGGTTAAGCAGGACCTGTGGTAACTGAACCAGACCTGTTTTGCCCCCGAACAAAATGGCAACTTCAGTCTCGGGATCCAGATCAACGTTGTAATCTTCCTTATAACGTTTGGCTACAGCTTTCTTCAGGAAAGAGTATCCTCTAAAGGGTGAATATTTGTGATAGAGGGGATTTTCAGCCGATTCTTGCAGTGTTTTCACAATATGAGGTGGTGTAGGTGTATCCGGGTTCCCCTGACCCAGGTTGATCACGTCATGTCCACTTGCGATTTCACGATTTACATTTTGAACAAGGGTAGCAAAAAATTGCGTTGGCAGCTGTGTCATCACATCAGAAGTTGGTATCTTAAAAGCTGAACGAGCAGATGTATGATCTGAATTGGTCATTATATTCATCACTCCGGTTATTAAAAATGGCAAATAGTTCTCATTAATTTATCACGTCAATCCCGAGCTGTATAGAGGGAAATCCACTTGCTTATGCAGTAAATGGCAGTCCAGAGCGGCGTATTGTACAAAACTGAAATTGCTCATTTAGTTTTGTCCATTGAGATGGGAGAGACCCTGATTTATGATAATATCCGATAATGATAATCAATATCATTAATTCCTTGCACAACGCACATGATATAGGGGGAGAAATAGAAATGAAAAAGGGCATTCGAAATACAGCAGTATTATTTACGGTTACGTGGTTATCCATTCTGTTGCTGGCTTGTGGAAATCAGGCTACAACACCTGCTGCTGGAGCAGATGATTCCAAAGCAGCCACAGAAACCACGGAGACCCAAACCGCAACGGAAGAGACGAACGAGGCCGAAACCCGAGTATTCAAAGATTGGACAGGTCATGAAGTAGAGGTCCCTGTAACACCGAAACGTGTCATCTATCATGGAGAAGTTACCGGGGATCTGCTCGCGCTTGGTGTTGTTCCTGTAGGCATACTTCGTCAGGATGGGACCGTATACGATGATCAGGTTGCTCAGGCAGAGGATGTAGGATTTCCAATCAGTGTGGAAAAGGCGCTAGCCTTAAATCCCGATCTGATCATTTTCTCGAACAGTGATGAGGCACAATACGATCAGATCTCGAAAGTTGCACCAACGGTTACATTTGATTCGTTCGGGTCAATAGAAGATCGCATGCGCATCCTTGGCGACTTGTTAAACAAGAAGCAAGAGGCAGAGGACTGGATCACAGCTCATCAAAAAGCGACAGAAGAGATGTGGACGCAACTTCATGAGAACGGATTGAAAGAAGGAGAGACGGCTTCGGTATTCACCATGTATCCCGGGAATCGTCTGTTTGTTATGGCGGGTGCAGGATTGCCACAGTTGTTATATGGAAAAGACGGGCTGAAGCCAACCGCGGAAATCCAGAAAGTATTGGATGAAGACATGGGATTTGTAGAGATTTCAACTGAAAAATTATCTGATTTTGCCGGTGATCGGATATTTATTCTGGATCCTGTAACCGACGATGCCAAGCAATCCACCAAGGAATTACTGGATAGTTCAATCTGGAAGAACCTGCCTGCGGTGAAGGAAGGAAAAGTATATCGTTTTGATATCGTCAAAGCTTCAAGTGATGCGCTCTCCAGGGAGTGGCTGCTACAAGAGCTTCCGAAACAGATGATCCAATAAATTATGATGAGCTAGTAAGGCACCAGTAATACCTTTGAGTATGCAGTTATAAAAAAGTAAAAGGAGCCTTCAACCTTTCGTTGAACGCTCTTTTTGCTGATTAAACTCATATCTGGATTATTAATAATTGCTCGCTTATAATCAGATCATACAGAAAGATTGATAATTATTCTCATTTTAGAAAAACGAGGTGAACCGACATGCAGGCTTTGGATGCCGATGGGGGAGCGTTGTTCTTTTCAGCATTCATGTTTCGGCTGGATCATCTGGTACGACGAATTGAAGCACCTGAACAGGTGATGCTGGAAGTTGCTTGCGAGAAACATGCCTTCCTGATCTGTGAAGAAGGGGATGGACGTTTATATATTGGACATGAACAGTTTCCGTTTACTACGGGATGTGTTTATCCGCTCTCTCCGGGAGAAGGGTACCAGATTGAACATCGTAATGACTCGGAATTGAAATACATCATGGTGGCTTTTGATGTCATTCATGTATTGACGGGTGATCCGGAGCTCTTTACACGCACTGTATTTGAACACAGAAACCAATTGAATGGTTATCCCTATGCTCCATTAAGTGGGCTGCTGGAGCAGATGTATGTCATTCGGGATTATAAAACAGATGCCGAATACAGTCATCTGAATGCACAGTTCCAAAAATGGATGGAGATGATCATTACCCGGTACACCTCTCCGAAGACGGAACAGAGTATGGAAGCCAGACTACACAGTACGATTCAGTATGTAGACGACCACTATGCTGAAGAAATCACTGTACAGAAACTGGCACGTCTCGCGGAGATCAGACCTGCACAGTATACGACCCTGTTCAGACAACTCACGGGTCACAAGCCGCTTGATTATGTGAATCATATACGTATCAAACATGCCAAGGAATGGCTTCGCAAATCGGATGAACCGCTTCGGGATATAGCGAGCCGCGTTGGGTTTAAGGATGAGTATTATTTCAGCAGGCGTTTTCGCCAAATTACCGGATTGTCTCCTCGTCAATATGACAGATCTATTCAGCAGCAAACGTTGGTACAAGATTGGTTGGGTCATGATGTGAATATTCCAGTAAACCCGGAGCGAATTATGTTTTACGGAGATTCAGCTGGAGATCTGCTGATGTTGGGCATTCCGATATTGGGAGATCAGACCTATGACGCGGTTGCTCCGGTTAATGTGGAAGCAGCTGTTATCATGAAGCCGGATTTGATCATCTTTGATAGCAACAACGAACAGCAATATGAACAACTTTCTCGCATTGCACCAACACTCGCTTATAACTCACATGCCATGTTGGACGAGCGAATGCGCAGTTTGGGCAATTGGTTTGGCAGACAATCTCAGGCTGAACAATGGCTAACCTCCTATGGGGAGCGTACTGAGCAGATGTGGGCGAAGATCCATACAGCGATTGAAGCAGGGGAAACGGCATCCGTATTTACATACCATCGGGGTGCACGATTATTTGTTATGGGCAATATCGGTCTGGCGCCATTGTTATACCATCCGTTGGGATTCAGGCCAGTTAACAAAGTGAAGGAAGCACTTACGGCGGGCAGAGCCTATAAGGAAATTTCGGCTGAAGCGGTACGTCAGTATGCGGGAGATCATGTATTTGTCATGCTGCCTGAGGAAATTGTAGCCCGGCAGGCTACAGAGATGCTGATGAAAAGTCCCAGTTGGAAGGCCCTTTCGGCTGTGCAGAATGGACGGGTGTACCCTGTCGAGGAGTCGATCTGGAATGTGGGTGACGCGCTCACGAGTGATCGATTGCTGACTCTGCTGCCTGAGTTGTTATGTGGAAGTTCATAACGAAAACAGGCTTGCAGTCCTTAAGAGGATCAAGCTATGATAGCAGGTATTACGGTTCAGAGGAGTGCTTGTCATGACAGAAAAACAACAGGGAGAAATGCGTGTAGCCCTGATTCAGGGCGATATTCAACTCGGAGACCCTGAGGCCAATCATAAACATATGCAGACGTTGCTTGAACGTGCGGTAGAACAATATCCGGATCTGGGGCTGGCTGTGTTACCTGAGATGTGGAATACCGGATACGCTTTGACGCAAATTCATGAACTCGCTGACCCGGAAGGCCAGAAATCTCGGGAGTGGCTGTCTGCTTTTGCCCAAAAACATCAAATTTCCATCGTTGGCGGTTCAATCGCCGAGAAACGGGATGGTCAAATATACAATACAATGTACGCTTATAATCGTGAAGGAAAACAGGTAACACGATACGATAAATTACATTTGTTCCGTCTGATGGATGAGGAGAAGTATCTACAGCCTGGTGCGGAACCAGAAATTTTTGAATTGGAGAACGGTCTTACAGCGGGTGCTTCGATCTGTTATGATATCCGGTTTCCGGAACTTGCCCGCACACTTGCTTTGAATGGTGCCAAGGCATTGATCGTACCGGCCGAATGGCCGAACCCTCGTCTGCACCACTGGCGTACGTTGCTTACGGCACGAGCGATTGAGAATCAGATGTATGTGATCGCGTGTAACCGTGTAGGTAAAGGGGGAGAGACCGAATTTTTCGGCCATTCTCTCATCATTGATCCTTGGGGTGAGATTGTGGCTGAAGGTGGCGAAGGGGAAGAGATCGTGACCGGAATTATTCGTCCGTCCCTGGTAGATGAGGTTCGCGGACGGATTCCCGTATTTGAAGACCGTCGACCTGGTGTTTATTTTGGGGAAAAATAAAAACGGAAATAAAATTCTTCAGTAAAGTGTTTATTCTTCCAGGAGGCGGGTAATGATAACTATCCCGTCACCAAGGAGGATGATCAATCAATGGACAACCATGTGAAAGATACGCTCAGGAGACTGGAACAGGATAACACAAGGGAAGATCACTTAAGGGCATTCTTAGAGAATGGAGCAGGAGGGCTATCACCCCCTGATTCAACTGTTCAGGACGAAGGCCGTGTCATGAATCAGCAAAACAGGCTGACAAGCGATCGTAATTTGCGTAAATAAACCGCCAAACATGAAGTTTTCTTATGTACGTTTCTACGTTAACATTATAAATTAGCATTGAAGCTAAACAATTTAACAAGCAACATTGTACTGTAACCAGTTACTGTGATTGCAATGGTAAGAACTTTATCCTGCGGATGCGGGAAACGAGTATATGACAAAGGCTTGGCCCATATGGGCCAAGCCTTTGTTTTGGTTCAGTACCCTATGTCTCCATAGCCACAGGGGGAATTCATTAGTCCCCTTGGGACAGATCAGCAACGGTTTGTTGAAACGTATGGATGAATGCTTCGGCTGCCTTCGACAGTACTCTGCCTTGACGATAAGCCACAACAAGCGTTCTGCTGGGTGTCGGCTCAGCAAGCGGCACGTACACAGGCACGAATTCACTGCGCGGGGCACGGGCGATAAAGCGTGGAACCAGGGTGATACCCATACCCGTGGCGACCAGCGACTGAACGGTTTCAATATTGGTGCTTTCAAACACAACTTGGGGATCAAAACCGGCCTGCTCACAGAGGTCAAATGTAAGTTTGCGGAATCCCTGTCCTTTTTTTAATACAACAAAGGGTTCATCCCGAAGCTCTTCAATTCGCACAGGAAGCGGATGTTCCGGATCTGCCCTGCATGCCAAAGGGTGATTCGGGGGAACTGCCAGATCAATCCGTTCTTCTCCAATGGTTACATAAGACAAGCTTGGCTCTTGTAAAGGAAGAGATAGCAGACTGAGATCAGCTTTGCCGCTTGCTGTCAATTTCTCAAGCGTAAGCCCCGAGTCTTCCAACAAGGTGACTTCAATCTCGGGATACGCTTGTTGAAACGCTGGAAGCACATGTGGGAGCAAGTGTGAGCCCGTGATCGGCATGCTGCCTACAACGACTTTACCTTTGCGAAGCTGTGAGATATCGGACATTTCCTGACGCAATAGCTCCACGGCATCTACGATCTTCTGGGCTTGCTCGACAAACGTAACACCCGCATGGGTTAACTCCACGGTACTTGTATTACGCTGAAACAGCAGTACACCCAATTCTTTTTCCAATTTGGATAATTGCTGGCTTAATGAAGGTTGGGCAATATGCAGCTTCTCTGCTGCCCGAGAGAAATTGCGTTCGGCCGCGATTTGCAGCGTATATTGAAGTTGTCTGAATTCCATCGTCATTGGTCATTCCTTTCGTTATGCCATCATTATATCACTACATATGAAGAAATCATTAATTTCGCTTAACCGCTTGCACTACATCAGAAGAGTTGCTATACTGATTTTGAAAACGCTTAAGAGAACTACTTACCCGGGTAAAACAAAATCAACGTTTTCATATGTGACAGCTTCAAGCTTTAGTACGAATACATTTCAAATGTTCATATTCTTTTTCGTTTATATAACTGAATAACATTCATCCAACGATGGCGTGTTACTGTTCGGCAGGCAAGACCTAGATTGGGTGGGAAGAATTTCTTTTTCCTACCCTTTTTAGGTCTTTTTTTGTTCCCATCAAGAAGAAATGGCGGAGGTGTCGTTATGAATTCCAAAAAGCTGGCTCAGGAAATTTTGGAGCATGTAGGTGGAAATAATAACATCAATCAAGTAATTCATTGTTCAACGAGATTACGTTTTACACTTAAAAATTCAAAGCTTGCCAATACAGAAGAGATCAAACGGTTGGATGGAGTCATAGGAGCCGTGGATAGTGGCGGGCAATATCAGGTCATCATTGGTAATGATGTGAGTTATGTATATAACGAACTGGCTCCGTTAGTAAGCATGGACACTTCTGGTGATGAGGTTAAGCCTCAGCGGGATTACAGTCCCAAGGGTCTGTTTAATGCCTTTGCCAATATCGTCGCAGGCATCTTCCAACCGATTATTCCGGCTATCGCAGCTTCTGGGATGCTCAAAGCTCTGCTGTTGCTGGCTACCGTTTTCGGGATTATGGCTAAGGAAGATCAGGCTTACGTATTTTTGAACGCGATCGCGGATGCAGGCTTTTATTTCCTGCCCATGCTGCTTGCCTTCTCAAGTGCAAACAAGTTCAAGGCTAATCCATATATAGCTGTATTACTGGGAGGCGTCTTGCTTCATCCGAACATGATTGGTCTTCTGGGTGGAGAGGAACCGGTGTATTTCCTTGGTATGAACGTACCGAATGTTGCTTATGCAACTTCCGTCATCCCGATTATTTTGACAGTTTGGCTGATGTCGTATATCGAACGCTTCGCTGACAAAGTATCACCCGGACCTGTAAAAATATTTTTGAAGCCGCTCATTGTGATCCTGATTGTTGCCCCGGTTTCGCTAATTGCACTTGGTCCATTGGGCACATATATCGGTACGGGAATGTCAGAGGGTGTCTTCTGGATACAGGATAAAGTGGGCTGGGTAACGGTCGTTATTATGTCGATGTTAATGCCATTTATCGTGATGTTTGGGATGCACAAGGTGTTTTATCCTGTAATCTTTGGAGCAATTGCTTCACCCGGTTATGAGACGCTGTTCCTCGTCTCAATGCTTGCTGCCAACATGGCACAAGGGGGAGGCGCACTGGCAGTAGCTTTCAAATCGAAAGACCCAAAAATGAAACAGATCGCTCTTTCTGCCGGAATTTCCGGTATGTTCGGGATTACTGAACCAGCAATCTACGGCGTGCATCTCCGACTGAAGAAGACATTTTGGGCTTGCATCATCGGGGCTGGAGCAGCGGGAATGTTTGCGGGCATTGTCAATCTGAAGGCATACACAGCTGTTGGTCCTGGTCTTGCTACATTGCCGATCTTTGTCAGCGATGATCCCAATAATATTTTATATGCGCTGATTACGGTTGCGATTTCTTCCGTTATTGCCTTTGTAGGGGTATTTCTGATCGGATTTCAGGATACCGCATCAAGCCTGGAGCCTGCCAATGCGAGTAAGCCATCAGGTGAGACAGTTTCTCCAATCCGCATGGATTCTCAGTCGCAAACTTCAAATTCCGGCGTGAAATCCAAAAAAGTGGTTTTTGCTCCTTTGGAAGGTAAAGTCCTGCCATTAAGAGAGGTGAAGGACGAGGCCTTCTCACAGGAAGCCATGGGACAAGGTATGGCCATTCAGCCAAGTGTTGGCAAGGTGTTTGCCCCGTTTGATGGTACCGTTGAGACGGTGTTCCGAACCAAACATTCCATCGGTCTGAGATCGGTAGAAGGGGTTGAACTTCTAATTCATGTCGGATTGGATACGGTGAAACTGAAAGGCCAGCATTTTGATGTAAAAGTGAACGAGGGAGAACAGATCTCCCATGGTCAGCTCCTGATCGAATTTGATCTTGAAGCTATACAGGCCGCAGGTTACGACACCACAACCCCTGTCATTGTGACGAATTCCTCGGATTATCTGGAGGTATTGGGTAATGAATCTACGGCGCTGACAGGACCGGGAAAACCATTAATTACGGTGTTATAACCCGCTGAAATATGAATGAAAGGCAGGCAGCCTGATATGGAAGTCGTAAAAATACTGAATTCGAGCATTGTTCTCGCCAGACGTGGTGAGGACGACAAGGAAATTATTGTGATGGGAAAGGGCATTGGCTACAGGAGCAAACCGGGAGATGTCGTGAGTGAGGATGAGATCGAGAAGATCTATGTCCTTGAAAATGAAACGATCTCTTCAGATCTCACCGCCCTGATGAAGGAAACGCCAAAAGAATATCTGATTCTGGCTGACGAAATCATCTCCTATGCCAAACATACATTGTCCCGCCATCTGAGTGATCATCTCTATGTCGCATTAACGGATCACTTGTATATGGCTATGAAGCGATTCAAGGACAATATGACGATCCAGAACCGAATGCTGTGGGAAGTGAAAAAGTTCTATCCGCAGGAGTTCAGTATCGGGTTGCATGGCCTGTCTCTCATTCAAAAACAGCTTGGTCTCTCTCTGCCTGAAGAGGAAGCGGCGAATATCGCCTTTCATCTCGTTAATGCCCAGCAGAATGATGACAATATGAATCAGGTCATGATGATGACCAATACAGTCAAGGATGTACTCAATATTATCAAGATTCACTATCAAGTGGAGCTGGATACACACAGCATCAACTATTCACGCTTTTTGACCCATTTGCAGTTCTTCATTCAACGGCTTTTTGAGCATAAAACGTTAAACACGCAGGATCATGAGCTCTTTGAGCAGATTGCGAATAAATACCCGCAGGAAGAAGCCTGCGTACTTCTAATCAAGGAATATATTGAAGCCCGGTTTGAACATACGATTTCCAATGAGGAAATGATGTATCTAATTATTCATATTAATCGAGTCATGAGTCGTAATTAAGCAAGAATGAAAGAGTCAAAGAGATAATCCAAGGAGGAATACACAATGACCAATACAACAAGAACGTTTCCAGAAGATTTTCTATGGGGAGGAGCGATTGCAGCCAATCAGGCAGAAGGAGCGTGGAATCTGGGTGGCAAAGGTCTATCTACAGCCGACATTGCCATCTATCGAAAAGGTGTAGCCAAGAGTGAGTATAAAAAACATAATGCGATCAATGAAGAACAGATCAAGGCTGCGATGGAGTCTACCTCGGACAGAGAATATCCGAAGCGCAGAGGCATTGATTTCTACCACCGCTACGAGGAGGATCTGGCCCTGTTTGGGGAGATGGGTCTCAAAACGTTGCGTCTATCTATTGCGTGGACTCGAATTTTCCCAAATGGCAACGAAACAGAGCCGAATGAAGACGGTTTGCAGTTCTATGACCGCGTTATTGATGGCATGCTGAAACAAGGAATGGAACCTCTGATAACGTTGTCGCATTACGAGATGCCGATGTATCTAGTGAATCACCATGGTGGATGGACGGATCGGAAAGTCGTCGATTATTTTGTTCACTTTTGCAAAACCGTGTTCACTCGGTATAAGGATAAAGTGAAGTATTGGATTACATTTAATGAAATTGACAGCATTGTTCGTCATCCGTTTACCAGTGGCGGCATTGTTCCGGAACGTTTTGAGAATGTGGAGCAGGCCGTATATCAGGGGTTGCACCATCAATTTGTAGCAAGTGCGCTCGCAGTCAAATACTGTCATGAGATCATTCCTGGCTCTCAGATTGGATGTATGCTTACCAAACTGACAACATACGCTCATACATGTAATCCCGAAGACGTACTCGTTGCTTCCCGGGATAATCAATTCAATCTTATGTTTACGGACGTGCAGGTGCGGGGAGCGTATCCATATTTTACGAAGAGATTTTTTGCCGAAAAAGGGATAATCCTGGATATGCTTGAGGGGGATGAAGAGATTCTGAAAGTACACACTGTGGACTTTATCTCATTCAGTTATTATATGTCCCTGGTATCAAGTGTGGATGGCGACCGATTGGAGCAGGTGAGTGGCAATACAACTGGAGGGGTGAAGAACCCGTATCTCCAAACAAATGATTGGGGCTGGCAGATTGACCCGGTAGGTCTGCGCATCTCACTGAATGAACTGTACAGCCGTTACGAGGTGCCTTTGTTTATCGTCGAAAATGGAATTGGAGCGGTAGATACGATCGAAGCTGATGGTAGCATTCAGGATGAGTATCGTATTGATTATTTCCGTTCTCACATTGAACAGATGCATGAAGCGATTCTGGACGGTGTTGAACTGATGGGCTATACCAGTTGGGGAGTGATTGATCTGATTAGTTATTCTTCTTCAGAGATGGAGAAACGATATGGCTTTATTTATGTAGATCAGGATAATGACGGCAATGGAACACTGGAGAGAAAACGCAAGAAGAGTTTCTATTGGTACAAAGATGTGATTGCGAATAACGGTTTGTAATACAGTAGTCGGACAAGTACTCTCTATAGAAGATGTTGATATGATAATTTTCATTTCATAACAGAAACTAGCAAAGCAGCTCTGGATTCAGGGCTGTTTTTTTCTTGTTCTAGATAAAAAGCATTGACAGCGTAGAGACGGGAACGTAGTATAAGACTTATATGATAATGATAATTGTTATCAATTGAAACCTCTGCTATGAGCAGTGGTTTATTTGTCTTTCCCTCATTATAGGTTAAACCTATTACATCTATAGATATTATATCTTGGAACAATGAAGGACAGGGTGATATATTTATGTCATTCAAGAGCTTCACTTTTTAAAGGAAAACACGAGGCTCTTCCAAGGACCGAACTTATGATGAGGTGAAAATGATGAGTAAAAAAACGATGTTTGAGAAAATTTGGGAAAATCACGTAATTCATCAAGAAGAAGGCAAACCAAGCATTCTGTATATCGATCTGCATCTGGTGCATGAAGTAACTTCTCCGCAGGCATTTGAAGGACTTCGTCTGAGTGGACGTAAAGTTCGTCGCCCTGAGCTGACATTTGCAACAATGGATCACAACGTTCCAACGAAAGACCGTTTCAACATTACAGATCCAATCTCCAAACAACAAATTGATACACTTTCACAAAACTGTCGTGATTTCGGCGTGAAATTGTATGATCTGGACACGATTGATCAAGGCGTTGTGCACGTTATGGGACCTGAACTGGGTCTGACTCACCCGGGCAAAACGATTGTATGTGGTGACAGTCATACGTCCACACACGGTGCGTTTGGCGCACTGGCATTCGGAATCGGAACAAGTGAAGTTGAGCACGTTATGGCAACCCAATGTTTGCAACAAGCAAAAGCCAAAACGATGGAAGTTCGTTTCGTCGGCAAACGTAACCCGGGTGTAACCGCGAAGGATATGATCCTCGCAGTCATCGCCAAATACGGTACAGACTTTGCAACAGGTTATGTTATTGAGTACACAGGCGAATCCATCCGTGAGTTGAGCATGGAAGAGCGTATGACGGTCTGCAACATGTCCATCGAAGGTGGAGCAAGAGCAGGATTGATCGCGCCGGATGAAACAACATTCGAATATCTGCGTGGACGTGAATATGTACCAGCGGATGCCAAGTTCGATGAAGCTGTAGCAGGTTGGAAACAGCTTGTAACAGATGAGGGTGCGGAGTTCGACCATGTGGTTGAAATTGATGTGGAAACATTGATTCCGCAAGTAACTTGGGGAACAAGCCCAGGTATGGGAACCGACATTTCTTCGAAAGTTCCTGTTCCGGCTGAACTGCCTACTGAAAACGAACGTAAAGCGGCTGAAAAAGCGCTTGAATATATGGGACTTGAACCGGGAACACCAATCGCCGAGATTCCAATTGATTATGTATTTATCGGTTCTTGCACCAATGGACGGATCGAAGATCTGCGTGCAGCAGCACAAGTGGCTAAAGGCCACACAGTATCCAGTCAGGTTACAGCGATTGTTGTACCAGGCTCAGGACGTGTTAAAATCCAGGCTGAAAAAGAAGGTTTGGATAAAATCTTTACGGAAGCCGGATTTGAATGGCGTGATGCGGGATGCAGCATGTGTCTGGCGATGAACCCGGATGTATTGAAGCCAGGACAACGTTGTGCTTCGACTTCCAACCGTAACTTTGAAGGACGTCAAGGACGCGGAGGACGTACGCATCTGGTATCTCCGGCAATGGCAGCCGCAGCAGCGGTTAAGGGCCACTTTGTGGACGTACGGGACTGGAATTTCAAAACGGAAGCAGCGATCTAATCTATAACAGACAGAAGGGAGAACGTTTAATATGGAAGAATTCAAAACATTACAAGGCATCGTTGCACCGGTAGACCGGGTCAATGTAGATACAGATGCAATCATTCCAAAACAGTTTCTGAAACGGATTGAGCGTACCGGATTTGGACAATTTTTGTTCTATGAATGGCGTTTTGATGAAGAGGGCAACAACAATGCTTCCTTCGAAATGAACAAACCTCGTTATGAAGGGGCATCCATCCTGATCTCTCGTGCCAACTTTGGCTGTGGGTCTTCCCGTGAGCATGCGCCATGGGCGATTATGGACTATGGATTCCGTTGTGTTATCGCTCCGTCTTATGCGGATATCTTCTATAATAACTGCTTTAAGAACGGAATCTTGCCAATCAAGCTGTCAGAAGAGCAAGTTGAAGACTTGTTCCAACGTACAGCTAAACATGAAGGCTATGAGATGAATGTGAATCTGGAAAACAAAACGATTACTGATGCATACGGACTGCATATCGATTTTGATCTGGATGAGCATCGTCGTCAATTCCTGTTGCAAGGACTGGACGATATCGGTCTCACCCTTCAACATGATGATGAGATCGCTGCGTATGAACAGCGCCACGCGGCAAAACTGTTCGGTTAATCGTTAAAGTATCAGACAAGTAAAAAGCTTCTGCCTCCCCAAAGGAACCTTGTTCCTACGGGTGAAGCAGAAGCTTTTTGTGATTTCAGAAGCTAATTTATATTAATGAGTCATCTATACGTAGAACTCCTGATCCTTCTTGGCCGAATACTTCAACAGGTACTCCCCGTCATTCTCCAGTTCTCTGGATGCAATTTTGATCCGTGTGTAGTCCAGTCGCATTTCTTTAAGCACACGCTTAATGGCTTGAATCCCGAGTTTTTCATCCACAACATAGCAGTATATATTCAATGCGAACGCCGTGACTGGATTTGCTGTCTTGCCCATATCGTGCCCATCGACAACGCCCAGCCCTTTCCAGCCCAACTCACTGATCAGTGCCTCACTAGCCTTATCCTTGAGCCACAGATTACGTTTACTTCCTGACATACTCTTCATGGGATATTGGATAAGCAATACGTAACCGTACTGATTGGACGCTTCCTCATAGCCCTGATCTGTGAAGCGCGTTAGAAAATCACTTTTGTATTCAGCCTCATCACGATACGAACCAGGCCAGTCTGTTCTGGTCGTTGTGCCATAAGTTCCAACTGTACCGAGATGTTCCACAACCTGTCCTTCTTCAATCCAGTATTCCGCATAAAGTATCTTGCCATTTGTTTCTTTCTTATATAGGGTGAGCATTCATTTCCCTCCTAGCCGTATTTTTCATCTAATAAATCTCTTTTTTTAGCAGATTCCTGTGCCAATATATGTATACTTTAAAGTTACATTAATAGAGGGAATATCGTCAATATATGACATCCTTGAAACGATATCGATATACATTCATGTGAAAAGTGATCTTTTGCTTGAATGTGATCTTCTTTTTTCATCTTATTTCCGACTGAATATGACAACGTTGTAACCGGATGAAGGGGAAATATCTGATAAACTGATTAGTAGATTATGGAAGGTTACATAGCGTCATTGATGTTACGCTGCAGAGAATCAGGTCGGATGTTAAAAAGACAAAAGAATGGTGGATGAGGTATGAAAAAATGGTCGGCAGCAGTCGTTTTTCTTCTGTTCCTATGTTTATTTCCAGTCATGGCCCATGCAGACACCACGCCCTCGATTGTGCTCGACGGTGTAACCATTAATCAGCAGACGGGAGCACCTGCAGAAAATATCGGAAAGACGGTCATGGTTCCGATTCGAATTGTATCCGAGAACCTGGGTTATGAGGTGAAGTGGGAGAAGGCAACCAAGTCAGTCCAGGTTCAAAAAGGAAACAGCATGATTCGAATGACGGCTGGCAAGGATGCAGCTACAGTGAATGGAACCGTGGTGAACCTGGATTCGCCCCCACTAATCAAACAGGGAACAACACTTGTTCCTTTACGCTTTGTCGGGGAAGGGATGGGGCTGCGTGTGGGCTGGGACAATGGAACCAAGACAGTAAGCCTATTTAGTATTCCTCCCGTCGTTGGAACGGAAGGTGACAGTGACCCCGTCGAGACGCCTGTCCCGGACGGTCTGACAGAACTTCAAGGCATCAGCTTCAGCGGAGATCGCTTGATTGTAGCGACAAACGGCAATATTAGCCCCAAAGTATCCAGTCTTGGTGGGCCAGACCGCATCATTGTTGATCTGCCTGCAGCGACATTTTCTCAGGAATTCATTCAGGGACAAGCCTCTAACGCGGATGGCAGTGGACAAATTCTCGTTACGGACTCACCCCTCGTTTCCAAAGTTCGGTATGCCATGTTCAGCAAGACGCCTTCCACCGTTCGTGTCGTTCTGGATCTAAGTCAGACGGCCACAGCCAAATGGTCTGTTGGAGATAACAATGTCTTGCTCGTTGACCTGACAGCCACGAGTGGAGAACCTAAAAGCCAACCGGCAGTACCTACGAATGATGGCAAAACGATTGTGGTCATTGATCCGGGACATGGTGGTCGCCAATCTGGGGCAGTGAGTTTGTCAGGAGCTTATGAGAAAGATTTCAATCTGGCTGTAGGGCTGAAGGTGCAGGCACTTCTTCAACAATACCAAGATATTCAGACGGTCATTACACGCCAGGATGATACAGAGCTTTCGCTTAAACAGCGCGTAGATATTGCTGAATTGAATAAGGCAGATGTTTTTGTGTCCATTCATGGAAACAAATTCACCACACCCGTACCAAACGGCATTGAAACGCTTTATAGCCGCAAAGAAAGCAAGACTTTGGCTGACACTCTTCACAAATATGTCTTGCCGGTAACAGGACTCAAGGATCGTGGCGTTAAAACGGCGAGTCTGCATGTGACCCGGGAAACAACCATGCCTGCTGTGTTACTTGAACTTGGTTTTTTAAGCAACCCAACGGATGAAGCAGTTATGCTCACCGAAGAATACCAGGACAAATGTGCACAGGCGATTGTAGACGGAATTGTTGAATTTTTGGGACTGTAAAGTAGATTGTGCGCAAATATGAAGGTTAGGGTAGTACGTTGTTTAGAGATGTATATTTGATAAATAAGGAAAAAAACAGACATTAAAATGTAAAAAAAGCTTGATCTGACAACGTTTTTTTTCTGTTATGTTGGAATATATTCGCAACTTTTGAGAGCGAAGGGCGTCTAATAGGTGTCTGGTAATGCCCAAGCGGTCAGTCGGAGTTGGAAAATGACAACATGCGGCAAAAAAATATGAGAATGGTAGGGGTGAAGGATGAAGAAGTTCGGTTTTTTGGTACTGTTATTTGTCTTTGGGCTCGTTTTCCCGGGCTATAGTCATGCAGCAACAGACACGAAAATTATCCTAGACGGAAAAGAAATCGTACAGCCATCGGATACGAAGGCGGAAATTATCAACAGCAAGGTGATGGTTCCGATCCGGGTTGTGTCTGAAAATCTTGGGTATAGCGTGGAGTGGAAGCAACAAACGCAAACGGTGACTATTAGCAAAGACAACACTGCCATGCAGATGATTGTTGGACAGAAGACGGCAACGGTGAACGGCAGTAACGTAAACCTGGATGCCCCGCCACTCGTGAAAAATGGTACTACACTCGTGCCTCTCCGATTTATTGGTGAGGAAATGGGTCTTAAGGTGGGTTGGAACAATACCACGAAGACGGTAACATTAGTTACCCAGAATTCAGGTTCCGGAAACGGGACAACCACACCTCCGAACTCTGGCAATGAAGGCGGAGGATCGGATCAGGAAGGTCTTGTACTGGTGAACGGCATCAGCTTCAGCGACAACCGCTTCATGATTGCAACAAGCGGAAGTACGAAGCCGAACGTCTTCACGATGACAGGACCGGATCGAATCGTAATAGACTTGCCGAATACCGCATTTGCTGATTCATTCAGTGAAGGACAGGCTCTAGACAGCAACCAGAATGGACAACTCGTCGTTAGCGGCTATCCGGATGTGTCTAAGATTCGTTACTCGTTATACAGCAACAGTCCATCTACACTTCGTTTTGTGATCGATCTGTCCAGTTCAAAAGGGTACAGTGTGCAAAATGATTCCGGACTAATCATGGTTGACCTCAATAATCAAAGTGGTACACCTGCTCCTCCAGTTGGTGATAATGGCAAAAAAGTTGTCGTTATTGATGCAGGTCATGGAGATCAGGATCCTGGGGCAATCGGTGTAACAGGCAAACGTGAAAAAGACTTCAATCTGGCAATGGCACTGAAAGTGGAAGCCTTGTTGAAAAAAGAATCCAAAATTGACGTTGTGTTAACGCGCAGCGATGATACATTTTTGGCATTAAAAGAACGTGTGAAGATTGCACAAGACATAAAAGCGGATATCTTCATCTCCATTCATGCTAATAGTGGCCCTGCTGCTGCGAACGGTGTAGAGACATTCTATACACGCTCCAACAGCAAAGCACTTGCTACAGTGATGCACAAGTATCTTTTGCAGTCTTCCGGACTGAAAGATCGTGGAGTGAAAACGGCAAGTCTCCATGTAACCCGTGAAACGACAATGCCAGCAGTTCTGCTGGAAGGTGGATTCCTTAGCAACAAGAGTGATGAAGCAGCCCTGTTCACAGAGAGTTTCCAGAACAGCGTTGCCAAAGGCATTGTTGCAGGAATCAAGGAGTATCTGGGAATTAAATAAGGGACAAGCCCTTATGTTGAGGAGGCGGAGTTAGAATGAACAAGAAAATATGGATTGCAGCCTTGCTGGTAACAGTTATGGCAGTTGCTGCTGGATGTGGAAGCAAGCCAACAGCTGCTCCGAATCAGTCGCAAGGCGCAGGAACCGAGACCAATGTGACCGAGGTTGAAGGCGAAACAATTACCGAACCGGTAACCGCTGAACCTGAAGAGAACACAACACCTACAGAATCGACAGAAGGCAGCTCGGAGGGAACGACTACAACTACTCCGCCAAGCGAAACGTCTACGGAGACGCCAGTAACTTCTGAAAGTAATCAAAAGAAAACAATCACTGTATTCTATACGGATGAAGAAGAACTGGAGTTGCACAAAGCTTCGGCAGAGATTTCATATGCATCGGATGATGCCAAATACAAGGCTGCCTTTGAATCACTGCAACAGAGCAAAGACGCTAAACTTGTTCCACTGTGGGCGAAAGAAATTGAATTGAAATCTGTTCAGTTCAAGGATGGAGCCCTTACGCTGGATATTCATTTGCCGGATACGGCACGTCTTGGTGCAGGTGGAGAATCCTATGCGCTGGATGCTCTAAAACAAACATTCTTCCAGTTTGATGAAGTTAAATCACTTGACTTACTGGTGGACGGTCAGCAGTCCGAGAGTCTGATGGGCCATGTGGATCTTGAACATCCAATGACAAGATCCGAATAGGCTGTACAGCATGCTGTCGTACCGTGAAGCCACGGAATATAGGTCGTTTTACATGAGAGAGGGGAATCATAGGTGACTTTTAAATATAACCATCCATCACACTCTAAAAAAGTAGTATCAGCCGTGCTTGCAGGCATGATGGCCCTTAGCGCCGGCGGAGCTGCCATGGCAGCAGAATCAACAGAAACGGGGCAGGGTCAGACTGCTGCAATAACGAATACGGCTGCACCAACTGGTTTGTTCAGTGACATCAAGGTCGGATACTGGGCTGAGAAACATGTGTACAAACTGGCATATCAAGGTATTCTTCTCGGTAATAACGGCCTGTTCCGTCCAGGAGACGCGGTAACACAGCAAGAAGCTGTAACGATGGCAATCCGTTTTATGAATCAAGAGGGCCAGTTGAATACCGACACGGCTGCGGCATTACCGACAAACATGGAAGTGGGAAATTATTTCAAGCCATATGTCGCGCTGGCGCTTCAACTGGGACTGATTGATAAGACGGAAGAATCAACGGTGGATGTATCCAAGACATCCTGGGGTCAAAAACCGGCTTCACGGGAATGGATTACGAAATTGTTAATCCGTTCATTGGACAAGGATGCTGAAGCCAAGGCTCAAAACAATCAATCTACCGGATTTGCTGATAATGCAGATATCTCCGAAAGTGGTAAAGGTTATGTCAATCTGGCTGTTAGCCTGGATCTGGCCAAAGGTGTAGAAGGCAACAAATTCAATCCAACCGGTTCCGTAACCCGTGCTCAACTCGCTACATTCTTCAGTCGTGGCGAATCGTTGACGGATACAGCGTATCCCAACACATCCACGGGTTATGTGACTGGATTGAAAGATGGGCAGATCACGCTGGTTGTGGACGGCAAAGCCGTTAACTTCGCAGTGAACAGCAGTACGCCTTACTTTACGAAAGACAGTGAAACTCGTGCTTCATCCACCGATGTGAAGCTGTATACAAAAGTTCAGATTGTAGGTTCTACAGGTGTGGCTTCCTATGTGGAAGTCGTTGATGCTACACCGCAGGTGGAAAGCGTTGAGGGGACTTTTGCGCGTTCATTGTCAGGAAATAAAATTGGTATCTTTGTAGGCGAAAATTACGAAACGTACAGTTATGATGAGGCAACTGCATTCATTGATCAGAATGGTAATGCAATCAAACTGTCCGATATTACAGCAGATAGCATCATCGAAGTACAGCGGGAGACGTTCTCGGCTGACAAAAAAACAGTCGTTATTCGTGTGAAATCCGGCATTGTGAACAAGAGTGACAATGGTGTCATTGCTGAAGTGTCTACTTCTGGCAAAACGATCAAGCTTGTTAATGCAGCGGGTGCTACAGAACAGTTTGCATACAATGACAATCTGATTATCACATATCAAAACCGTATTTTGTCAGTGGCTGATCTCAAAGCCGGCAGTGCCGTGAAATACACCGTAAAGGATAGTGTTCTGCAAACCATCGCATTGTCTCAAGGTGTGGAGCAATCTGTACGCGGAACATTGGTTGAGATCGGTGGCAACCAGTCCACGTTAACGTTCAAACGTGAAGGGGGTTCCCTTGAAGCGAAACTGCTGACTGAAAAGCCGGAAGTCATTATCAATGGCATTCAGGATGCAACGTTGAATGATCTGATCACGGATGCAACGAACGGGGATCAGGTGGAGCTGACATTGAACTCTGACGATCAGGTAACGCGTATTCAGGTCATTGGACGTCAAATGGAACCTATGAACGGGGTAACGGTTGTATCTTACAACAGTAAAACAAAGGTACTTACTGTACTGGACAACAACAAGAAGCCGTTTGTATTTACATTGGATGAGAAAACCAAACTGGATTACAATACGACGAAACCTACACTCGCTGGTCTGGAGTCGCTTTTAAATGATGGTCGCAAATTGGATCTGACTTATGTGGGAACACGTGCGTTGTCCGTTAAGGTGATTTACAAGTACGAAGGTACGATCAGCAACATTGATACTTCTGGCAAAAAAATCAGTTTGCTGTCTGGTAATCAGACGATCACAGTACCTTATACTACCGCTCCTACGGTTGAAATCTATAATAAATCGGGCGCAAGTCTGGGAGATTTGAAGATCGGTGACAACGTTACTGTAACACTTGGAGCAAATCAGGATGTGGTGCAGAAGGTTGCGCTGAACACTGTGGCTCAATTTGAAGTGGTTGCCCTGGAAGCGAATGGTCGTATTCGAGTGAAATCGGATCTGTTGACAAGTCAGTTCTACGTGGATCAAGCGGTACTGACTGGAGAGAGTGGTCAGACGATCACGCCTTCACAACTGACAGCAGGCAACCTGATTAATGTAACGTTTGAAGGAGCTACGCCAAAAGCAGTTCAAGTCGTGAAGCGTACGCTGGCTGAAGTTACAGCAGTGGATGCTTCATCCGTAACGCTCAAGCAGTTTAACGGTCAGACTGAAACGGTGCCTGTTAGCGGTTCGGTTAAAGTCGTTAAATCTGGCTCTACATTAACTTCACTGACGAGTCTTACGGTTGGAGATCGTGTCGAAATGACAAAAGATACGGATAATTCCACACGCTTCAGAGTGCTGACTGTCATGAGCAAACAATTCTGGTCTTATGATGGCGTGGGCAACCAGATTCTGGTTAAACGGGAAACGACAGCTGACACAAACTATCGTTTTGCACTCGGATCAAGTGTATTTGTTCACCAGGGTGACAATACTTTAAGCGTGCAATCTCTCAGAGATAATGATAATATTGTATTGTATCTCCTGAACAATGTTATTCTGGAGATTCAAAAACAGTAATCGTTTCTTTTCGAGGATCAAAAGAATGACCGTCTTGATACGGGATCTTTCCCGCATCAAGACGTTTTTTTTGCAAGCTTTTTGAGGTCCCCGCAAAGTACTTGGATGAAGCTTCGAAGTAAGGCTCCTCAGCATGGAGTCATTTTGTGGGAGGTAGCTCTTCATGAATGCAGCGACGGTTAGACATATACTCGAAACTATGGAAGCAATGTTTCCTGATGCACATTGCGAATTAAATCACAGCAATGCATTTGAATTGACGGTAGCTGTCCTTTTGTCTGCCCAGTGCACCGATGAAACGGTGAACAAGGTAACCGCAGATTTGTTTCAGAAATACAGAAGCCCAGCAGATTATCTGGCGGTTCCTCTCGAAGAGTTGGAACAGGATATTCGGCGAATTGGTTTGTATCGGAACAAGGCTAAGCATATTCAGAACATGTGCCGAATTTTAATAGAGCAGTATGGCGGTGATGTACCGCAGGAACATGATCAGCTTGTGACGCTACCAGGTGTTGGTCGGAAAACCGCGAATGTAGTTGTTTCTAATGCGTTTGGAGTACCGGCAATTGCAGTAGATACTCATGTTGAACGAGTATCCAAGCGGCTGGCGCTTGCAGGTTGGGATGACTCCGTACTTGAAGTCGAAAAGAAACTAATGAAGCGCGTACCCCGGGATGAGTGGACTTTAACTCACCACCGGTTTATATTTTTTGGACGCTACCATTGCAAGGCACAGAACCCTGCTTGTCATATATGTCCATTGCTGGATATATGCAGGGAAGGGAAAAAACGTATGAAAACGTCCCAAATCAGGAAAGATAAGGAACGTGTCACCACCCGAAAACGCAAAATAAATTAATGAGCAGAAAAGGATGAATAATCATGAAATGCATTTCCGTGTACACTGACAATTTTGAGGCCTTCTCCGATATTTTTGAACAAATCGTTGAACAGGAAATGGCTGAAAATGAAGAAAAAGAAGTAGAAGGCATCACAGTAAGCCATTCTGGCGACGTGCCTGAACATTATCTGGAGCGTATGTCCGTTAAACCAGAAGTTGTTGTTATGAGAGACAAAGGCAGAGACATCACAATTCTTCAACATGGACAAGTATTTGAAATTCTGCTGCCTTCCATGGAGAATGCAGTTTCTTAAGAAATGATTAAACAATTCGTTCTGTTGCATTAATGTCATGAGAGTCATTGAGCTTAAGGTGATCGCATCGATATTCATGCAACAGACACTTGGCGTAAGCATTTTGCTATATGCTGAATATAGAACGTATTACAGATAAAACCGACTTGGTCGGTTTTATTTTTTTTAGATTATAGAATTTATACGTTCATTTATGTATATTCAATTCCAACCGTTCAAATTCAAACTTGATAATGTTAAAATAAATGTTGTAAAAGAGATAGACGTCGAAACGGATGTCAAATTAGAGGAGCCAGGGGGAAGGCCAGTCATGTCCAGAACAGATTACCCAAAAGAAATGGCTAAACCTCTGCTTCCGCTGCGTGAAGCAATGGAGCAGACAGGGGACCATACGGCTGTACAGGCTTTAACGGATTTAATCAGCAAGGCGGAAATGAAACATCTGACGATTGCGTTCTGTGGTCACTTCTCTGCAGGCAAATCGAGTCTCATCAACAGTTTATGCGGTAAGCGGGTGTTGCCTTCAAGCCCCGTGCCAACAAGTGCGAATGTGGTGTCCATACGTAATGGTAAGCCGAGAGCGCTTATTTATACATCTGCAAACGTAAGCGCTGACAATAGTGCAGGAACACTTGAAGTCTCTCCAGATGAATTGGAGACGTATTGCAAAAATGGCGGAGCGTACAGCTCGATTGAGGTATGGGATGATATTCCGCTGCTGAAAGATGATGCTGTTCTGCTGGATACACCAGGTGTGGACTCAACAGATCGCGGGCACAGTCTCGCGACCCATTCTGCACTGCATCTGGCGGATGTGGTGTTCTATGTCATGGACTATAATCATGTTCAGTCCGAGACAAATCTTTCATTTGCCAAGAGTCTGTCGGATTGGGGCAAACCGTTGTTTCTGATCGTGAACCAGATCGACAAGCATCGGGAGCGGGAGCTTTCTTTTGAACAATATACCGAAGGTGTGGAAGCTATATTTGCGGCCTGGGAAGTCAGATATGACGGACTGTTGTTTACTTCCCTTCGTGACAAGGAGCATCGCTATAACCAGTGGGATGTGATTCCGGAACTCATTGGACACATGATGCAAGAGAAGGAAGCATTAATCACGCACAGTTTGGCAAGTTCGGCCAGTCATGTAACGGAGCAACATTTGACAAGACAAGCAGAGAAACGTGAAGACGAAGAGAATTCCCTGCTGGATGAAATCGGTGGCAAGGAAGGAATTGAACGTTTGGAACGGGAGCTGGAGCTTCTCGATCAGCAAGCAACAGATATTCGTACCGGCCCTTCGCGAGTGCGTGAGAAATTCAGGGCAGAACTGGAACCTCTTCTGGCGAATGCGAATCTTACACCTGCGGATATTCGTACGTCTGCTGCTGCCTATTTGGAGAGCCGCAAACCGGGTTTCCGCGTGGGTTTATTATTCTCAGGTGGCAAAACCGAGCAGGAGAAACAACGCCGTGCTTCTGAACTGGTCAGACTGCTACAGGATCAGGCTTCCGGACAAGTGGAGGTACATATTCGCACGATGCTCAGGCAGCTTGGTGAATCTCATCAGCTATGGGGGGCGGAGTGGGAGCAGGCGCTCAATACGGAACTGCCTGCTGTAGATGAAGCACTATTGGAGATGAAACGCAGTGCCAGTGCAGAGGTGTCACCTGAGTATGTGATCCAGTTCAGCAAAGATGTGCGGGGCGAGATTGAGGCCCGCTATCGCAGGTCGGCCATGATGCTGGCCGACCGCATGCTGGAGGCGCTGGGCGCGCGAGGCGAAGCGGCGCTCCAGGCGCTGGACGCCAGCCGCGCAGCGCTGCTGGCGCAATCCGCGGCGGCGGCGCGCTACACGGCGCTCCAGCGCAGCGCCGCCGCCGAGGCAGCAGGGCTGCGCAGCCTGCTGCCCCAAGCGGGCCCTCTCCCCTCCGGGCTATTGCCGGAGGTGAAGGGCCCGCACGTGCCCGCGGTGCCTGAACCGGGCGAAGCTCCCGGTTCGCATGCGGGCACGTCAACGTCTGTGGCGCGCGCGCCACAGACGGCAGAGGCACCGCCAGCGCGGCGGCGGCGGTGCCTGGGCCATCGGCGGCGGCTGGCGCTGAACGCCGCCGACGCCTGGACGCAGCAGCGGCACGGCT
Organism: Paenibacillus sp. FSL K6-1318; assembly: GCF_037976905.1. NCBI lineage: Bacteria > Bacillati > Bacillota > Bacilli > Caryophanales > Paenibacillaceae > Paenibacillus > Paenibacillus sp. FSL K6-1318. The sequence continues at coordinate 4,140,813 of NZ_CP150270.1, read as the reverse complement.
TGAAGCCGCTGCTGTGCTGGTGGAGCCGTACCCTGCCATGGGGTCGGCGGTACGGGATCTGCGTGCACGCGCGGCTTCGCTTGCGGGCGGCACGTTCACTCTGGCGCTGTTCGGAGCATTCAGCGCCGGCAAATCCTCCTTCGCCAACGCGTTGCTGGGCGAAGCAGTACTACCCGTCTCGCCGCATCCAACGACAGCGGCGATTAACCGGATCATGGCTCCTGCCGGGGGCGCGGAGCATGGTACAGCCCGGGTCCGGATGAAGACCCGGGACGCCTTCCAGGAAGATCTCGGCTATTCCTTCCGACTGCTCGGACTGGGTGAACCGGGAACCGAGTGGCAGAAGCGAGTTAAATCTCTCTCGCCACAGGATGTGCATCCGGCGGGGCGCCCGCACTACAGCTTTTTACAAGCGGCAGCATCCGGTTGGGAAGAGACAGCGGACCAGCTGGGTCAGGATGTGCTGGTGGATCTGGAGGGTTATCGTAACTTTGTCGCGAACGAGAAGAAGTCCTGTTTTGTGGACAGTATCGATCTGTATTACAGCTGTGATGTAACTGAACAAGGCATTGTGTTGGTGGACACACCAGGAGCAGACTCTGTGAATGCTCGTCATACGGGTGTAACCTTTAATTATATGAAGAATGCGGATGCACTCATTTTCGTAACGTATTACAACCATGCGTTCTCCCAAGGAGATCGCCAGTTCCTGAACCAGTTGGGACGTGTCAAAGATAGTTCTGCCATGGATCAGATGTTCTTTGTTGTGAATGCCAGTGATTTGTCTTCCTCCGAGGAAGAACTGGAGCAGGTTCTCGATCATGTGAGCACTCAACTGCGCAGTAATGGAATTCGGGCACCACGACTCTTCCCGGTATCCAGTATACTGGCGATGGAAGGCAAGATGGCCGGAGATTCGAAGCTGCTGGAGCAATCCGGATTTATCCGGTTTGAGGAAGAGTTCAACCAATTTGCAGGCAGAGAATTAGCCGATCTTGCCGTCGGTGGCGCTTCAGAAGAGATGGCACGTGTCATTCAGCGGTTGAAGAAGCGTGCCGAGGATGCAGCTCAGGGTGAGGAAGCATTGCAGCAGCGGCGGGATGAACTGGAGACCATTCAGGGACAGTCACGCCAGCGCATACAGCGACTTGCAGAGCGATCCATGAAGGAAGAATTGTCACAGGAAACAGCAGAATTGCTGTTCCATGTGCGGCAGCGACTTGCCTATCGCCTTGGTCTATTTATGGCAGAAGCATTCCATCCATCCGTACTTCGGGAGGATCGGGGCAATCTGAAGACGGCTTTTGCAGCCTGTGGACGTGAACTGTTGCGCATGATTGCGATTGAACTGGAGCAGGAACTGCTCGCCACAACCCTCAGACTCGAACAGGCAGGGCAGACCTGGCTGATGAAGCAAGTTACGGAATGTATAGATGAGGTGAGAGAGTTATCCGGAGGCGTGGATGTGTCATTGCCACTGAACGAACGTTGGACTACACCTGTGCTTGAAGAAGTTCGCCTGGAAGAACCGTCCGGATGGAAAAGCTATTTAAATTACTTCCGCAATCCGAAACAGTTCTTCGAAGGGGATGGACGTCAACGGCTTCAAGAGGCACTTGATCCTGTCCTCAAACAGATGATCATTGAAGTTCTTCCTGCTGCGCAAGACAAGCTGATTCAGTTTTATGACAACCAGCTTCGTCAATCCTTGCAACACCAATCCTCTCAGTTGGAAGAACGTCTGGACGAGGCGGTGAGCGGAATTCAAGATACGCTGGAGAGCGGAATTCCTGCCGAGCAATGGTCAAGCTTGTCTGTACAACTGGAACAGATTGAACGTAGTTGAATTCGCAGTATAACGCTTAATCTCTGGAAGTCTTTGTAAAACAAAATGAATGATACAGCAACACATTGAAAATGTTGCGTAAACCAACCCAAAAAGGCTCCTGCCGAAAAGGCATACAGGGAGCCTTTTTTTGGTACGAACAACCTGAAATAAAGAGAATATTCAAACATTTGATTGAAAGGTGGGCATTTACCTTCGCTAATGCGTCAATAAGCTGAAAGCAGGCAGAATATGGTCTGTTATTCGCTTTGCCGCGAATGGGGTACGGTGATAAACTTCATAAATGTTCATAGTATTTTTGAACGACATAAGAGGAGGAGAAACATGGATGTTCTTAGGCAACTGCAAACCTTTTTTTGGGAAAAGCGAACGTATTTATTTGTATCAATCTTGTTCCTCGCCTTAGCGACCGCACTTGGGTTGGTGTATCCGTACATGCTGAGGATACTGATTGATGACATTATTGTTCCGCGCACTTTTGAAGACGTTCCCATAATTGCCTTGACTGTGTTAGGTGTAGTTATTTTGAAAGCGGGAATGCAATTTTTACATGGCTTTTTTGGAGGACGCTTGGGTAACTTCCTGGCGTACAGACTTCGTAACGCATGTTATGAAAAGCTTCAATTTTTATCCTTCCGTTATTATGATACGGCCAAGACAGGTGATCTGATGTCCCGCCTCACGGGAGATTTGGAAGCCATCCGTAACTTTATCGGATTTGGTTTCGCCCAGATTCTCAACATGGTTTTGATGGTCGTATTCGGCGCAATCATGATGATGACCATGAGTTGGCAGCTTACGCTGTTCACGCTCATATGCATCCCATTACTTGCCTTCGTTGCGCTGAGATTCGAATCCAAAATTCACCCTGCGTTTCAGGAGATGCGGCTGGCGCTCAGTTCACTGACGACAGCGGTACAGGAGAATATCACTGGAGTACGTACTGTAAAATCCTTTGCACGTGAGCCTTATGAAGTGGAGAAATTCTCCACACGCAATGAACGTTACAAGACGAATCAGATTCATGCCGCAACCTTGTGGAGTCGCTATTTTCCGATCATGGAGATTCTTGCTTCGGTGAGTATCGTGCTGTTGCTGGTGATCGGTGGAAGAATGGTTATACAGAAGACGCTGACACTCGGTGAACTCGTTGCATTTTTCAGTTTGATCTGGTACATAATCGGTCCAATGTGGAACCTTGGGTTCCATATCAACAACTATACGCAATCCAAAGCGTCAGGTGAACGGGTGCTCGAACTGCTCAATACGCCAGTGGATGTGGAAGAAACGCAAGATCCGGTCATTGTGGAGGCAGACCAGGTGAACGGCCATGTAACGTTTGAATCCGTTACCTTTGCCTACGGCAACAAAATGCCAGCGGTAACCGATATTAATTTTGATGCTGCACCCGGTTCTGTAATCGGTTTCCTCGGGGGAACAGGATCAGGTAAATCGACCATCATTCAGCTTCTGATGCGTGCATATAACGTCAACTCGGGAACGATCAAGCTGGATGGCAAAAACATCAAAGACATAGGCATCCGGAGTTTGCGGAGTCAGATCGCTTCTGTTTTCCAGGAAACATTCCTGTTCTCATCCAGTATTCGCAATAATATTTCCTACGGACTCAAGAACGTCACCACGGATGAGATTATCCGTGCAGCCAAACTGGCCAAGGCTCATGACTTCATTATGGAGTTCCCGGACGGATATGACACGGTGGTTGGTGAACGCGGCATGGGATTATCAGGTGGACAGAAACAGCGGATTGCGATCGCGAGGGCTTTGCTGAAAAATCCTAAAATCCTGGTACTTGATGATGCAACCAGCGCCGTGGATATGGAGACGGAACATGAGATTCAATCCGGTTTCCAGGAAGTCATGCGCGGCAGAACGACATTTATTATTGCACACCGGATTTCTTCTCTGCGGCACGCAGACGAGATTTTGGTGCTGGATGAAGGTCGCGTGGTACAACGTGGCAAACATACCGAACTCATTGAAGTGCCTGGACCGTACCAGGATGTTTATAAAATTCAATATGCAGATTATATTGCCCGCGGTAAGCGGGAGGCTGGGGAGCAGGTGAATTCATGAGTGCCGAAACGATAGCAGACAGGCGCGAGGCCAAAGGGGCCTCTGAGAAGAAATTGAATGAACGATTTGTATATCAGGACGATGAAATCATTGAAAAACCGTTTAACTGGAAAGAATTCGGACGTTTGTTTGCATACATGAAACCTTATGCGAAACAACTGTTACCACTCGTTATTCTAATGATGATTCTGGGCACAATTACGAAATTGTCCGTACCGTTTCTGATCAGTCTGGCGATTGACCGGGCCATCGCACCGGCAAATGGGTTGCCGAGTATGACTATGCTTTATCTTATTGCAGGCTCCATATTCGTGTTGTATCTCATTCAATGGGCTGCCAATACGTACCGGATTAAACTGACCAACATTATCGGGCAGCGCGTTATTTATGATCTGCGCTCGGATCTGTTCAAGCATATCCAGAAGCTGTCCTTTAACTTTTTTGACAAAAGACCGGCAGGTTCCGTACTGGTACGGGTTACGAATGATATTAACTCCCTTCAAGATCTGTTTACGAACGGTGCAGTTAACGTCATGATCGACTGCGTACAGCTGCTCGGGATCATTGTGATCTTGCTGTTGATTAACTGGAAACTGGGTCTTGCCGTAATTATTACGGTGCCAATCATGTTTATCATTTCGACCAAACTGCGGGTGCTGATCCGCCGTGCTTGGCAGGATGTGCGCATGAAGAACTCCCGGATTAACTCCCATTTGAATGAATCCATTCAGGGGATTCGAGTGACTCAGGCTTATACACAGGAAAAAGAGAACATGAAATACTTTGACAACATGAACCTGTCCAGCAAAAAGTCATGGGATAAAGCATCAGCGATGAACCAGGGCTTCGGACCGCTGATTGAGATTACCGGCGGTTTCGGTACATTAATTCTCTTCTGGTTTGGTGCCTATCTGATTCAAGAAGGTCAGTTGACTGTGGGGTTACTTGTCGCTTTTGCCAACTATGTCGGCAACTTCTGGGACCCAATCAACCGTCTGGGACAGATGTACAATCAGCTATTGGTTGCCATGGCGTCATCGGAGCGTATCTTCGAATTCATGGATGAAAAGCCAAGTATCGCAGATAAACCAGGTGCCAAGCCACTTCCTTCTATTAAAGGAGATATCGCCTTCGAAAATGTTGTGTTCGAATACGAGAAGGGCAGACAGGCGCTGAAAGGAATCAGCTTCTCGGCGGCTGCGGGACAATCGATTGCGCTTGTTGGTCATACGGGCTCAGGTAAAAGTACGATCATCAATCTGATCAGCCGTTTCTATGATATATCCGGCGGACGTCTCACCATTGACGGACAGGATGTGCGGGATGTAACGGTAGAGAGTTTACGCAGCCAGATCAGCATTGTATTGCAGGATACCTTCATTTTCTCGGGTACTATTCGTGACAATATTCGATTTGGACGATTGGATGCAACGAATGAAGAGGTGGAGGACGCGGCAAAAGCAGTCAATGCGCATGAGTTCATCATGAAGCTGCCTGGCGGATATGATACTGAAGTAGAGGAACGCGGAAACGTATTATCCATGGGACAACGGCAATTGTTATCCTTTGCCCGTGCGCTCCTTGCTAATCCGCGCATATTGATTCTGGATGAAGCTACAGCCAGCATTGACACCGAAACAGAGCTGAAAATTCAGGAAGCGTTGAAGGTACTGTTGCAGGGAAGAACGTCCTTTATGGTCGCTCACCGTCTCTCAACTATCCGGAATGCAGATAACATTATCGTCCTGGATCATGGTGAAATTAAAGAAGAAGGCAACCATGAGCAGCTTATTCAAAAACAAGGCGTTTATAATGGATTGATAGAAGCTCAATACCGATTTTTGTAATGAACTCCTTGGACGCTCGTGCAGCGTCTGAACACATATGAACTTATAACACTCTGGCGTTCCATAGCCTGATCCTTCAATAATAAGTGCATCTTATTCATTGAAGACAGGTTATAGGATAGCTGGAGTGTTTTTTTTATTCGTTAGTGTGGTATGTTATATTTTTGAAGAATGAAATCAATACAATCGTTCATGGCTGGAGGGAGATCAATGCAGATGTACAACAACGAAATAAAATCAGAGCATTTTGATCACCTGGATCATATGAACTTTAGGCTCATTAATGTAAATTATACGAGTGGTCCTGCGAAGGAGTGGCTTCTGAGGAAACACTTCATTGAAACATACATGTTGTTATTTGTAGCCAGTGGACAAGGATGGTTAAAGATCGATGGGAGTTTCATCGAATTAAAGGCGGGCGGACTGTACGTAGGCTTCCCAGGGCAGCTGGTTGAGGCGAATGTGTATTCGTTGGATGAACGAGGCGTGTATCACATGAACTTTGATGTCATGTACGCACTGGAGCAGGAGGGTGAAACAGCCCTGGATATAATGAAACAACTCATGCGTAATGAAGTGAATGGCGAGGTCAGCTCATCTTCACCCGTTGCTGTTGGCGTGATCTGTCAGATGATTTACCACCATACATTGAAGAAGGATGGCTTGCAACGGTACTATGGTCAGATTCGTTTTCAGGAACTGTTGTATACCATGTTTTACGACGAAGCCTATGCAGAAAAGACGGATCTGACTTCACCGATTGAACATGTTAAAGCCTATATGGAGCAAAATTATGCGAAGAGATTAACCATCGAGGAATTAGCAATTGTTGCACGAATGAGTCCGCGACATTTCATGCGTTTATTCAAAAAAAGATATGGCTGTAGTCCAGTGGACTATTTGACTTTTTATCGAATCAAACAAGCCCAGATCTTAATGAGAAATGATCATAGTTATCGACTCAAGGATGTGGCATCGTACGTGGGTTATCAGGATGAGACGTATTTTCGGCGTAAATTCAAGCAAATCTCCGGTATTCCACCGGCAGCGTTTATACGTAATAGCAAACAAAAAATTGCTGCGGTTCATTCTGTGAGCATTGGCATACTGCTTGCATTGCAGATCATTCCCTGTGCCGCGCGGGCAAGTCATCCGTGGACGTATTATTACAGACGTAAATATGAAACGGACAAAGTTATGCCACTCGCAGAGGGGGAGACCGTCTGGCTGGAACAGCTTCGATTAGTTAAACCAGATTATATTATTACTGCTGGCAAGGAGTCTGAGGCTCTGCAAAGTCAGCTTCATTCCATTGCTCCTGTGTGTGACCTCCCGTGGGAAAAAGGCGATTGGAGAGAACATTTGAGATATGTTGCAAGCTTTTTGGACAGGTCGGATATTGCAGAGGTATGGCTTCAAAGATATGAAGAGAAGGCAAAAACCATTAAGAACCAGCTTGCGGATTTCATACGAAAAGACAGTCTGGTTGTCCTCAAAGTATATGGCGAAGAATTGCTGATGTTAGGTCCAAGGAGCATTGCTTCCGTTTTTTACATTGATATGCAAATGGAGGGTCCCGAAGGAATTGAGACTTATTGGGAACGGGGCACAGTGACCATGAAAGAGCTGTCTGTTCTCAACGTTGAAAGAATATTATTGATTGTGGGTGATGACGAGACATCCAGGCAGACATGGACGGATGTGCGGAAGTCGGAAGAGTGGCTAAAGTTGATGGCGGTACAGAATGGCAGAATGGACATCCTTTTGTCTAGCGTCCTGCTGGACTACACTGCGTTTACCCATGAGCTTATGTTGGATGAAATATTAAAGCTATGGCAAGATCGTCCATAGCAAAAAGTCTGAATAGTCAATATCATGCCAGATCATATTTTATTATACTACTCCTATATCTTAGTGATAATGATAATTATTATTGATTAAACATTGTCATATATGAATGACCTATAGGGGGTACATACAGAATGAGATTCAGATGGTTAACCGTAATATGCACAATGATGTTGATGCTCGTTATTGCGGCTTGTGGGGCAGCAGGCAAAGAAGCATCCCCGAGCGAGGGACAAGAAGCGGGTACCGCCAATTCTTCAACAACAGAAACAAGTCAGGTGAAGAAAGTGAACACGGAAATGGGAGAAGTTGAAATTCCGGTGAATCCACAAAAAATAGTTGGTTTGTCCGTTGTATATCCAGAGTTTTTATATTCACTTGGCATCGTACCCATTGCCGTACAGAACTACCATGAGGATTTTCCTTCTTACTTGCAAGAGCCATTTGCAAACACGATGAAAATGGGAATAGGAAGAACGCCTAACTTTGAAGCCCTCATGGAGGCAGATCCGGATTTAATTATCGCTCCTGACTGGTGGTCTAAAAAGGATTATGATCAACTTACTCTGATAGCACCTACCGTACTTTTGCCACAGCGTGATGATTGGCGCGATGAACTGCGGGATATGGCCAAAATTTTGAACAAAGAAGAACAGGCAGAAACGGTAATTCAGGATTTGGTAGCAAAGGAGAAGGTAGCTGCTGACAAATTGCACAATCTGATTGGTGAGGAGACGGTTCTCTACATTAGAGTGATGGAAAAAGAAATCGTACTTCATGGGGAGAATCTTGACCGGGGAAACTTTGTCCACAAACGATTGGGAATGAAGCCACTTCCTAATTTCCCGAAAGATCAAACTGCCATGTCCGTATCCTTGGAAGTATTACCTGAATACGATGCAGATCATCTGATTGTTCAGTTGGATGATGAGACCAATCCGGAAATTAAAAAGAAATTTGAAGATATGTTATCGACATCGTTATGGAAAAATCTGAAAGCTGTTAAACAGGACCATGTTTACATGGTGGGTGGTAAGGAATGGTTCAATCTGGGAATGTCTCCGCTTGCCGACGAATATGTTATTGACGATATTGTGAGTTCTTTTGAAGAAAAAAATAAATAAAGCATCTGCATCTGTTAGATGAATCTCTTATTCATAACTCAATTAACAGGGGGTGTTTACAATGAATGAAGAAGATATCTATGATGTAACCATCATTGGAGGCGGCCCTGCCGGCATGTATGCAGCTTTTTATGCAGGGATGCGTGATATGAAAGTCAAAATCATTGATGGTAAAGACCGACTTGGTGGTTTTCTACATACCTATTCGGAAAAAACAATTTGGGATGTAGGTGGCCTGCCGCCTATGAAATGTTCGAAGTTGATCGAATGGCTTGTTCAGCAAGCGAATACGTTTAATCCAACGGTTGTATTGAATTGCAGGGTGGAAAGGTTCACTCGACTGGATAACGGAATATGGAGTATGTACACTGCTGGAGGCGAGATCCATTATACACGTACGATCATTGTTGCTGTAGGTCGCGGTATTGCAGAGATTCAGAAGCTGGAGCTTCAGGAGCCGATTGAACATGAGCAAGAGAATCTTCATTACACCGTGCAAAATCCAGAACATTTCGCTGGGAAGCGTGTACTCATTTCGGGTGGAGGCAACAGTGCTGTAGACTGGGCCATTGAACTTGCTCAACTTGCTCGCAGTGTAGTCGTAATCCACCGGAATAATGAGTTTCGTGCAATGGAACGGAATGTCAGTGAGATGAACAACATAACAGATGTGAGAACACCATACAGCATCACGCAGCTTCATAATCATGGTAAGCGAATCCAGCAGGTTGTGATTACGCATATGGAAAGTCAGGACAATGTAGTGTTAGAAGTGGATGAAGTCGTCATTAGTCACGGATATAAAAGCAATCTAAGTGATCTTGCCAGTTGTGGCTTAGAAATGAACGATGGAATGGTTCTAATGAGCCACCATGCACAGACGAGTCTTCCGGGTGTTTTTGCAGCAGGGGACTGTGCGACCCACGAGAGCAAAGTTAGACTCATTGCAGGAGCCTTCAATGATGCGATCGTGGCAGTCAATAGTGCCAAACAATATATGACGCCAGACGCACCCAAGATGGCTTATGTTTCTTCCCATAATGAAATCTTCAGAGAAAAAAATCGACAAATCCCAAGTCTTTAAACTTGGGATTTGTTTGCGTATTTCGATTCGCTTGCGTATTAAAGTCTGCTCTTTTAACATTTCCTTAATTTTGGGAGGAATGGAAGGAGTATCGAATCTGTGAGCGGTAATTGTAAAATTTGATCGAAAAAACACAAAAAATCTTGTAAAATTCACAAGAAAAATAGGGAGCACTCTTGCAATCTTTAACCAAAACCCCGAAAATAGAGAGACAGATATAGAAGATTTCTCTTTGGGAGGATTGGAAAGAACATGTGGGGTGCTCCTTTTACGGCTCAAGCCAAAAAAATGCTGCTACTAGGCAGTGGAGAATTGGGAAAAGAGGTCGTTATTGAGGCCCAACGACTGGGAGTAGAGACGATCGCTGTTGATCGTTATGAGAACGCACCTGCGATGCAGGTCGCGCACCGGTCTTACTGCATCGACATGCTGGATGCTGATGCTTTGAAACAATTGATCCGTAAAGAAAAACCTCATTACATCGTACCTGAGATTGAAGCTATTGCAACAGAAGCTTTACTGGAGCTTGAGGAAGAGGGATTTTGTGTAGTGCCTACTGCTCGAGCTGCACGTTTAACGATGGATCGCGAAGGCATCCGTCGTCTTGCAGCCGAACAATTGAAACTTCCGACAGCTGACTACCTTTTTGCGGACAACCTGGAACAACTTCAGGAAGCCGTACGTGAGCTTGGCACACCTTGTGTCATTAAACCATTGATGAGTTCTTCCGGCAAAGGGCAGAGTGTATGCCGAACACCGGGCGACGTGGAGGATTGCTGGAACATTGCTCTTTCGGGGGCTCGTGGCAAATCCGTTCGTGTTATCGTGGAGAGCTTTGTGCAATTTGACAGTGAGATTACATTACTTACCGTTAGGTCTGTATCAGGCACCGTATTCTGTCCTCCGATCGGCCATATTCAGAAGGATGGGGATTATGTCGAATCCTGGCAACCTCATGCAATGACTCCTGAACAATGGGAGCAGGCTTGTCATATTGCCAAATCCGTTACGGATGAACTTGGCGGTTATGGACTGTTTGGAGTGGAATTATTCCTGACTCCGGATGGTGTTGTGTTTAGCGAGGTATCTCCTCGTCCGCATGACACAGGCATGGTTACAATGGTGACGCAAGACAGTTCCGAGTTTGCGCTGCATGTACGTGCAATTCTTGGTTTTCCGGTCACAGGTGTACATCTGTTGACACCGGGAGCTTCAGCAACGCTGAAGGCTAATGATGAAACATCTGACTTTACTGTAGGCGGGATTGAAGAAGCACTGGCTCTTCCTCGTACTCAGATTCGTGTATTTGGCAAACCTGAGACCAAAGTAGGACGCCGAATGGCTGTAGCCCTAAGTGCTGGCCAAGATGTGGAAGAAGCTCGTAAAACAGCGGTGCAAGCCGCTAATATGCTGAAAGTGGAGGTAAATCATGTCCAATAATGTTGAGGCCCCTGTACTGATGATCCGAGAGTGTGAACTGCGAGATGCTGAAGCGGTAACGGGATTGATGCGAGAGGTCAGCTATCCGACAACAGCCAATGTCATGAAAGAACGCATTGAATGTTTGGAAACCAATCCAAATGCGTGCATGCTTGTTGCCGAAGTGGATGAACAAATTATTGGTGTGATTGGCTTGCAATGTGTGCAAAATCATGCCTATCCAGAACCTGCCGCACAAATTACTTCTCTAATCGTAGGTCAGGAACATCGTGGTGGTGGAATTGGCCGTCGTCTGATGGCTCGTGCTGAAGATTGGGGCAGACAGCAAGGTGGTAAACAACTGTTTGTCACGGGTGCAAACCGTGAAGTGACTTCAACAACGTACTCTTTTTATGAGCACATTGGTTTTCAGAAGAGAGGCTATCGGTTCAGTAAAGTTCTTCTATAGTATAAAAAGGTTCTTTTATAGCATGAAAATTCTCATTATATCCTGATCTGCACCTTCTGGTGTCGTGAATGATAAATAGATGGTGAAGTGGCATTCGACTAGCAATTTTAGTCTGAATGTCTTTTTTTTATGCTTTTGTAGGCAGATAGAGTCATGCAGAATAAGCCATCAGGGCGTGTTTGAAACATTTTAAAAATGACAAAAAAGTTACTTTTCCATATTTTACGGGTTCACAACCTCCTGTTGAATTGATATACTGCTAGAGTATTAATTACAAAGTTGTAATAACTAATCTTAAGGAGATGAATGAATTTGAAAAAGAAATGGATGAAAACTGTCGTAACGAGTAGTCTGACAGCCGTACTGGCCGTAGGGGTTATGCTTCCTGCTTCCGCGTCTGCTGCAGATTCAACATATAAGACTATCACAACGTACAAAATTACAAGTACAGACAGCTTGAAAGCTTATATTGAGAAATGGCTCACACAAAATGGATACACCGTATCCGACGGGCAAATTGTAGAAAAGCCTGCTACGCAGCCTGATCAGACTACTAAACCTGCTGAGCCGACAACAAAACCAACTCAACCGACAACGAAACCATCTCAGCCAACAACAAAACCTGCTGAGCCAACAACTAAGCCTGAGCAACCGACTAAACCAGCACAACCAACTCAAGAAGAAAAACCGGCAACTACACCGGCTAAAGATCCTTCGAACACAGGTAACACTGGTAATACAGGTAACAATACAAGTAATAGCGGTAGCGAAAGCACACAATCTGACTTTGCAACTCAAGTTGTAAAGCTTGTGAACGCTGAGCGTGCCAAAGCAGGTCTGAGCGCCTTGTCTTCGGATGCCCTTCTGGACAAAGTAGCTGTAGCCAAAGTAAAAGATATGAGCAACAATAACTATTTTGATCACCAGTCACCAACGTATGGTTCTCCGTTTGATATGATGAAACAATTCGGAGTAACTTATAGCTATGCAGGTGAGAACATTGCCAAAGGACAAAAAACACCGCAGGAAGTTGTTACAGCTTGGATGAATAGTGAAGGCCACCGTGCCAATATTCTGAGCAAAAACTTTACGCATATCGGTGTAGGTTACTTCAATGGATACTGGGCTCAAGAGTTTATCGGTAAATAAGCACTTTATAATGAAGTAAATGAAGATTTGTTTTGCAAAAGGTTATGCCAACACAGTTGAAATCTGTGTGTGGCATAACCTTTTTTCCGTAAAATGACATATACAAAATGAATTTTGCGAATGTGGCGCCAAAATTTGCAAATTAACGACAGAACATTTATGTTATTTAGAAATAGCATCATTAAGGCGTGTCTGAAAACTCCGAAGGAAGCGGATTTTCAGACACGCCTTAATGTAAAGTCATTATAAATTATAAAGCACCCGGACTGGTGTACATGAGCGGAGATGTGATGATGAAAAAGAAAAAAAGCCTTGATTCAGCACCATGGATCTGGAGAACTGTCAGTACAGTATCCATCTTGGCAACCTTGTTGTTGTTATTTGGATTTGGATACGCCATAAAAGACGTCATTTTTCCCGAGGGAGATTCTGCGTTAACTACAGGTCAGGAGACAACTGCACCACCTAAGGGGCAGACCGCTGTCGTGGAAGATGGCAAGATTCGGATGGCCGTCATCGGCGATTCCCTTGCAAGAGGTACAGGGGATGATGAAGGACTTGGCTTCGTGAGACGTGCAGGGAATCTGCTCAAGGATAAAGGATATGACGTTCAGGTTCTTAATAATCTGGGTGTTAATGGTTTGAGAACAGACGCTTTATTGACAAAACTGGATGAGCAAGGTGTGCGTTACGTACTACAGCAATCCAATTTTATTTTACTCTCGATCGGCGCGAATGATCTGTTCCAGGGAGGGCAAGTTCTACAGGGGGAAGATCCGCCAACAGCAGAGCAATTGGCAGCGGCTTTGCCGGAAACGTCGAAACGCCTTCAAGAGATATTGAAGAAAGTAAAAGAAATCAATCCTGATGCACAGATTGCGTACATAGGGTTGTACAATCCGTTTGGTGATGTGAAGGAACTGGAGAAACCGGGTAATGCAGTTGTTGCTGCATGGAACGATGCTGCACTGGCTATTTTGAACAATGAGGACAAGATGACACTGGTCCCTACATTCGATTTATTTGAAAATCATCTGGGGGAGTATCTCTCTTCAGATCATTTCCATCCCAACGGACAAGGTTATGAGCAAATTGCAGTTCGGATTGCACAGGAATTCCAGGCGGATACACCGGCAGAAGGGAGCGGAAATTAAATGGCAGAGCAGCAATATGATTCCGTCCTATCGGTACAGAATCTGAAAAAGCGGATCGGACGCAAGTGGATTATTAAGGACGTTACATTTGACGTAAAACCTGGTGAAATCTTCGGATTTCTCGGTCCCAATGGTGCCGGAAAAACAACTACGATACGGATGCTGGTCGATCTGATCAAACCGACAGAAGGTAAAATTAAAGTCTGTGGTTATGATGTAAATCGGGACCCTGAACGTGCTTTGAAGTATGTAGGCTCCATTGTTGAGAATCCGGAGGTATATACATATCTGACCGGGTGGGAGAACCTGGAGCATTTTGCACGTATGCAACCAGGTGTGGACAACGAGCGGATTCAGGAAGTCGTGGATATTGTACGATTGGATCAGCGCATTCATGATAAAGTCAGAACATACTCACTGGGTATGCGTCAACGGCTCGGTATTGCGCAAGCATTGCTTGGGCGTCCGCGTCTGCTTATTCTGGATGAACCGACGAATGGTCTTGATCCGAAAGGTATTAAGGAACTTCGTGTCTTTATTAAGCAACTTGCCAGTGAAGGTATGGCTGTATTTGTCAGCAGTCACCTGTTAAGTGAGATCCAGCTTCTATGTGACAGAGTAGCTATTATCAGTGCTGGACGTGTGCTTGCCGTTGGAGGCGTTAGTGAGTTGATTGAAGATCATTCCAAGTTGGCTATCTGGCACGTTTCACCACTGGACCAAGGCAAAAAGATGTTGCAGGATGCAGGAATTTCTCTGGTAGGTCGACCAGCGGATGTAATGGATGATACCATTGTTGCGGGCCTTGGTCCCAACGCTGTGGTTGCCGAGATGCATGAAGATCGAATTCCTGATATGGTGCAACAGATGGTTCAAGCTGGTGTACAGGTTGAAGGGGTACAGCGGATTCAGCCTACGCTCGAACAACTATTCTTAAAAATGACAGAAGGTGAATCCATTGAATAATATCATGCCGCTGATTCGCAATGAAACGATTAAGATGGTGAAGAAAAAACGGCTTTATATTATATTTATTGTACTTGCGATCCTCGTACCGATGTTTACGTATGCCCAGATGAAATCTGCGGAGAATAATCGGGACAAGTTTGGCGGCGATTGGCGGCTTGAACTGCAACAGGCCATCACAGACAACCAAAACTCGCTCGGTAGCGATCGGGTACCTGAAGAATATAAGAAATATAGAACAGTGTATATCCAGCAGATGCAGTACTATCTCGAAAATGACATCAATCCCAAAGAACCGGGTGGTGTTACCTTTACGCGGGAGTTCATGAACAATGCAGTTGGATTGTTTATTCCACTGTTAATCATGGCTATTGCTTCGGATCTTGTTTCAGGTGAACGTACGACAGGCACGATTAAAATGCTTTTAACGCGTCCGGTTAGACGCTGGAAAGTGCTTCTGAGCAAATTAATTACGCTGATTATGTTTGTTTCCATCATAGTGGTATCAGCCTACATTATATGTTATGTCATATCGGGTGCTGTCTTTGGCTACAAAGGCTTCAACATGCCAATCTTCACAGGATTCAAGGTTGTGGGAACTGATGTCGATATGTCGGCAGTGCATGCTGTAGACCAGTGGTTGTATATGCTTATGCAGGCAGGACTGATCTGGTTTGTGAGTGTAATTGTGGCTATGCTTGCATTTATGGTCTCTGTGCTTGTGCGCAGTACTGCTGCAAGTATCGTTATCATGATGGCCGCTCTGATTGCAGGAACAATCTTGACCAGCATGGCTGCATCCTGGCAGACAGCGAAGTATCTGTTCATGGTTAACCTTGAACTTCCTAATTATTTGTCTGGTGGATTACCGCCAATTGAGGGTATGAATTTAGGTTTTTCCCTTATTGTGCTTAGTGTTTGGGGCGTTGCTTCACTCATTGTGTCATTCCTTGTCTTTACGAAACGGGATATCTTGAATTAAAATGGACAAGGATAAGAAAACATCTGTTTG
This sequence comes from Paenibacillus sp. FSL K6-1318, assembly GCF_037976905.1. Taxonomy (NCBI): domain Bacteria; kingdom Bacillati; phylum Bacillota; class Bacilli; order Caryophanales; family Paenibacillaceae; genus Paenibacillus; species Paenibacillus sp. FSL K6-1318. The sequence goes on along the minus strand of NZ_CP150270.1, from coordinate 4,124,798 downwards.
CATTTTAGGCATTTTTTTAGTTGCAAGTTAAGAAGGGGGAGCATGAATGGTCGAGCAAATCGATATGTCGGCAGGTTCGACAGGCGGAGGACAGGGGTCTTCAGGCTACGACGCGGACGACATTCAAGTACTTGAAGGGTTGGTAGCGGTACGGAAACGGCCGGGGATGTACATCGGCAGCACCAGCACTTCAGGTCTACATCATTTGGTATGGGAAATAGTGGACAACGCTGTCGACGAACATCTCGCCAAATTCTGCTCCAAAATCGATATCACGCTGCATAAGGACGGTTCTATTACGGTTCAGGATAACGGAAGGGGAATTCCGACAGGTATACATAAAACAGGGATTCCTACTCCCCAGGTCGTGTTTACGATTTTGCACGCAGGCGGAAAGTTCGGTGGATCAGGATACAAAAAATCCGGCGGTTTGCACGGTGTAGGTGCGTCAGTTACAAACGCATTGTCCGAATGGCTTGAAGTCGAGATTTTCCGTGATGGCAAGATTCATCGTCAGCGATTCGAGTATTGGCAGGACAAAAAAGGGATTGAACATGTCGGAGAACCGGTATCCGGTCTCGAAGTGTTGGGCAATACCAATCGGACAGGTACTAAAGTTACATTCAAACCGGATATTCGGGTGTTCCAGAACGGCATTCAATTCAATTATGATACACTGGCAGAACGTCTTCAGGAGATTGCTTTTCTGAATTCGGGTCTGAGAATTGTGCTCAAGGACGAACGTTCGGGCAATCAGGATGAATACATGTATGAAGGCGGAGCAAGCCAGTTTGTTGCTTTTCTTAACGAAAATAAAGACGTGCTGCATGACGTCATTCACTTCTATGCGGAGAAGGATGACATTGAAGTCGAAGTGGCGATCCAGTATAACGCAGGTTATACCGAAACGCTGGCTTCGTTCGTGAACTCGATCCCTACTCGGGGTGGCGGTACTCATGAGACCGGATTCAGGGCTGCGTATACCCGTGTAATGAATGACTACGCTCGGCGTACCAGCATGATCAAGGAAAAAGATAAAAACCTCGAAGGCAATGATTTGCGTGAAGGCATGATGGCCGTCATCAGTGTTAAAATGTCTGAGGTTGAGTTCGTAGGTCAGACGAAGGATCAGCTCGGTAGCGCTTCCGCTCGAAGTGCAGTGGATTCGGTCGTGTCCGAGAATATTCAAAGGTTCCTGGAAGAAAACCCGCAGGTAGCGCAGACGTTAATTCGTAAAGCGGTTCAAGCCTCCAGAGCCAGAGAAGCAGCCCGCAAAGCACGTGATGATATGCGTACAGGCAAGAAACGCAGCGAGAGTTCCAACTTGAACGGCAAGCTGACACCGGCACAATCGAAGGATTTTACCCGAAATGAGTTATTTATTGTCGAAGGTGATTCCGCAGGTGGTTCTGCCAAACAGGGACGCGACTCGAAGATTCAGGCTATTTTGCCCCTCAAGGGAAAACCGCTCAATCCGGAAAAATCGAAGCTGGCCGATATTCTCAAAAATGAAGAATACCGTGCGATTACAGCGGCGATCGGGGCGGGCATTGGAACCGAATTCGCAGTTGAAGACAGCAATTATTCCAAAATTATCATTATGACCGATGCTGATACGGACGGTGCTCATATTCAGGTGCTGTTGTTAACCTTCTTTTATCGTTATATGAAGCCATTAATTGATGCAGGCAAAGTATATATCGCTCAGCCGCCACTGTACAAACTTACTCGTAAGTCTGGTAAGCTTGCGAGCGTTCGATATGCATGGACGGATGAAGAACTGGCGAATTATATGAAGGAATTCGGTAATAATGTTGAGCTTCAACGTTATAAAGGGCTTGGTGAGATGAATCCGGATCAACTATGGGAGACAACGATGAATCCGGAAACTCGTGCAATGCTGAAGGTACAGATTGTTGATGCAGCCAAAGCAGAACGTCGTGTATCTACGCTCATGGGTGATAAGGTTGATCCGCGTAAACGCTGGATTGTAGAGAACGTCGACTTTACAGAGTACGAAGAATAGAAGGTGCTTGGAATGAGTCCATCAGAACAATTTATGCCGGCCTTTCTCGAAGAGGTCGTAGGGGACCGTTTCGGTCGCTACTCCAAATATATTATTCAGGATCGAGCCATTCCCGACGTACGGGATGGGTTGAAGCCTGTACAACGGCGTATTCTGTACGCCATGTACGATTCAGGTAATACGCCTGACAAGACTTACCGCAAGTCTGCCAAAACCGTTGGGGACGTAATGGGTAATTATCATCCTCATGGTGACTCCTCGATCTATGAGGGTATGGTGCGGATGGCACAGCCATGGAAAATGGGCCATATGCTCGTGGACGGTCATGGTAACTGGGGATCACAGGATGATGACCCGGCAGCGGCGATGCGGTATACGGAGGCCCGTTTGTCGCCCATCGCGATGGAGATGCTTCGCGATATCGAGAAACGGACCGTTCTGTTTAAGGATAATTTTGATAATACGGCCAAAGAACCGGTTGTATTGCCATCCCGTTATCCGAACTTGCTGGTTAATGGCGTCAGCGGAATTTCCTCGGGATTTGCAACGGAGATTCCTCCGCACAATTTGCGTGAAGTCATTGATGCTTCCATCGCTGTGATGGAGAAACCGTCCATTGAGCTGGACGAGATCATGATGTTCATGAAGGGTCCTGACTTTCCGACAGGCGGATTGATTATGGGCGGCGACGGTATTCTGGATGCTTATCGCACAGGTAAAGGACGGATCTATATCCGTTCCAAAACCGAGATTGAAAACATGCGCGGTGGCAAACAGCAAATCGTCATTACCGAGATCCCTTATCAGGTCGTGAAATCCCGTCTGGTTACAGCGATGGAGAACATCCGACTTGAGAAGAAGGTTGAAGGTATTGCCGAAGTGCGTGATGAGAGTGGACGTGAAGGTCTGCGAATCGTGGTTGAGCTAAAAAAAGAAGCGGACGCACAAGGTATTTTGGCTTATTTGCTGAAGAAAACCGATCTGCAGGTCACTTATAACTTCAATATGGTTGCGATTGTGAATAAAGCACCTCAGCAATTGGGATTGAAATCAATCCTGGAGGCTTACATTGCCCATCAGCGGGAAGTTGTAACATTCCGTACCCGGTTTGAGCTGGAGAAAGCGGAAGACCGTGCACATGTGTTAGAGGGCTTGGTAAAAGCTCTTAACATCCTCGACGAGGTCATTGCAGCGATCAAAGCGTCGAAGAACCGTCAGGATGCTCAAAACAACCTGATGTGGATGTTTGGCTTCACGGAACGCCAAGCGGATTCCATCCTTACTTTGCAATTGTACCGTTTGACGAATCTGGAGATTAATTCTCTGGAGAAGGAACTCGGTGAACTGATGAAAAAGATTGCGCAATTACGTTCCATTCTGGATAGTGACCGCAAGCTCATCGGAGTCATCCGCAAAGAATTGATGGAGATTCGTGAGAAATACGGCATAGACCGTCGTTCTGCGATCCAGGGTGAAGTGGAAGAACTCAAGGTTAATCTCGAAGTACTTGTGAATGCGGAAGATGTATTTGTTACGTTATCCAAAGAGGGATACGTGAAACGTACAGGCATGCAGTCCTTTACACGTTCTGGTGGTGAACGGAGCGGAAGTGGTGTGAAAGACGGCGATTATATCGCTCAGGTTCTCGAAGTTAATACGCTTGAGAACTTGCTTGTCTTTACGAGGAAAGGTCAGTATTTCCTGTTACCTGTTCACCAGGTACCTGAATTCAAGTGGAAAGACCCGGGCACAGCAATTGTGAACGTGATTCCACTTGCGAAAGATGACCGTATTGCTAGTGTGCTTGCTGTGAAATCCTTTGAGGAGCCGAATCACAGTCTCGTCTTCGTCACGCGAAGAGGACAGGTGAAACGAACGGAGCTGAAGGATTACGTTACCAAGCGTTCCGGTGCAGTTGCGGCTTGTAAAGTGGGCAAGGACGATGAGGTGTTATCTGTACATCTAAGTACAGGTGGTCAAGATATTATGCTGATCACGAAAGAAGCCATGGCAATTCGTTTCCGAGAGGATGAAGTCAATCCAATGGGACGTGTATCAGGTGGTGTTCGTGGTATTCAGTTAAGAGATACAGATGAAGTTGTATCGGCTCTATGGGTAGATGGAGATGAAGGTGAAGTTGCCGTGTTATCCGATCTGGGATATGGTAAACGATCCTTACTTCTGGATTACGCTATACAGAGCCGTGGAGGCAAGGGGCTTGCTACATTTGAGTTCAAGGAAGGCAAACGCGTGAAACCGAATGGTAGCCGCATTGTTGGCGCGTTTTATTGTAAAGAGCAACGTAATATTACCGTCATGACCAAGGAAGGCCAAGTGGCTCCGATATCATCGGAAAGTGTTCCGATCACCGAGCGCAAACATATTGGCAAGCTGCTCGTTCATGTGGACAAACAGGACGAGATCGTTGAACTTCTAAGGGACTTTAATGAGAATCAACCAGCATCATCTTCATAAAAACAAAAAAACGAGACTTTTCGCAGAGCAGCTAATCCTGTCATGCGAAGAGTCTTTTTTTGTTGTTCAAAGGCGGATTAGAAGAGGGCATTCATGCGAAGTTTAACAACCTTCGTCGATTACGGTCGATCGCTAGGAAATTGAAAAAAGGCAGCAGGAATGCGGCTTTGGAGCGCGAAAACTTAAGCAGGTGAAGTGATAACCGGTTGCAGAGAGGAGCGATGTAAGATGTATAATTCCGATTTTGCCAAGTGCTGGTCCAGACTAACCAAAGATTATAAACTGCATATGGATCAAGAGCTGGCACCCTCATTGACGGAGGCTCAGCTGGCTGTTTTGGAGGTGCTTGAGGATCATCAGAAGATGAAACCTTCAGATCTCATCCCTTTTCTGGCGACGACGCCAGCTGCCGTAACGATGCTGCTCGATCGTATGGAGAAGAATGATCTGATTCGCAGGAATCGGGATAATCAGGATCGGCGCATTGTATGGGTATCTCTATCCGACAAAGGGAGAATGGAGACAGAGCGGGGCATCACCATCCGCAATGAATTCATGAATTCCGTTCTCAGTAACATTTCGATGCACAATCAACAATTGCTGGTATATCTGTTAGGCAAAATGACAACGCCCAAGACCAAAGAGCCTGCATTATCGACTTCGGTATGATACCATGTTGATTTTTTTGAACAACCACAGGTGTGCCTGCTCGTTTCATGCAGGAGTCCTGTGGTTATTTTATTTGAAAAATACATATGATACAGACTGTGTCCAAGTTAGTTGATTAAAGGCATGAATATATGTCATTTAGTATGTCCTAATATTATTTTAATGAAATCATATGTAAAGAGTTGACTATGTAAATATTTTTGTTATAATAAGTAATTGTTCCCCTGATATTTCGTGTACGAAATATTATATTCCAAAAGTAAAAGGGTGAAACAATGACTGATACGTATGAAGTATTCTATATTATCAATTCGTTCCGCCAAGTGAATCAAATGCTTTTTCGAGCATTTTGGAATGAAAACAAGGAGATCGAGCTGACTTCGATCCAGTTTATGGTGTTATCCATCCTGAGGGAGCGTCCTTCCATCGGCATCAATGAAGTGGCTGAGCTATGCCATATGGGCAGCAGTTCCATGAGCGCTGTTGTGGAACGGCTGGTCAAGGGCGAGTATATCGTTCGGACACGCTCAGATGCTGACCGCCGATCCGTTAAACTTCAGATCACGGACAAAGGGGAGCAGGCCCAACAGGAAACGCACCATTTGTGGATGGAAAGAGTGTCACCCATTCTGGATATTTCGAAGGAAGACCTTGAGCACCTACTTAGAATTCATAGTCAAATGATTGAAAAGTTACAAGGAAGAGAGATGAACAACATATGAGTACGACTACTGCTGCAGCTCCATCCTCTGCGATGGACAACATCAAGAAAGGCCCAATTGTAGCGGCATTGTTAATTGGTGCCTTTGTGGCATTCCTGAACCAAACCCTGATGAACGTAGCGCTTCCTAAAATCATGGAAGACCTCGCTATCAATGCAAACAAAGCCCAATGGTTAACCACAGGTTATATGCTCGTCAACGGTGTACTGATTCCGGTTACGGCATATCTGATTGCGAAATTCTCAACGCGTCAAATTTTCATTACAGCCATGACTCTCTTTACCATAGGTACGTTAGTCTGTGGTCTTAGTCCAACCTTCACCATTCTGATGGTAGGTCGTGTTATTCAAGCTGCTGGTGCAGGTATCCTGATGCCTCTGATGACCGTTGTATTCTTGACCATCTTCCCAATTGAGAAACGTGGTCAGGCGATGGGAACCATGGGGATCGCGATGATTCTGGCTCCTGCGATTGGGCCTACACTTTCAGGTTATGTGGTTGAGCATTACTCCTGGAGATTGTTGTTCTACATCATTTTGCCATTTTCTATTATTGCAACGGCAATCGGTATTGCTTTTGTCAAAAACGTAACACGTCAATCCAGACCTAAACTGGATTATCCAGGCGTTATTTTATCCACACTTGGTTTTGGTAGTTTGCTTTACGGATTTAGTGATGCGGGTACTGATGGATGGGGGAGTGCAATTGTCATTGGATGCCTCGTCGTAGGTGCGATATCCCTGATTCTGTTCGTTATTCGTCAACTGACAACAGATCATCCGCTCCTTGAGTTCCGTATTTTCAAGTACAACATGTATACATTAACAACGATTATCAATATGCTCGTGACGATGGCGATGTTTGCAGGTATGATCCTGCTTCCTATTTTCCTGCAAAATATTCGTAATTTCTCACCGATTGAATCAGGACTTCTGATGATGCCGGGTGCGATATTGATGGGGATTATGTCTCCAATTACAGGTCGCATATTTGATAAAGTGGGCGCACGCTGGCTTTCGGTTGCAGGTCTTGCCATTACGGCAATTACAACTTTTGGACTGAGTCGCCTCGCAATTGATACTACTTATGGCTACATGATGTTTATCTACACGGCTCGTATGTTCGGTATGTCCATGCTGATGATGCCGATCCAGACAGCAGGTCTGAATCAACTGCCTCAGCGTCTGAACGCGCATGGTACAGCGATGTCCAACACATTGCGTACAGTTGCTGGTGCGATCGGTACAGCCATTCTGGTTACTATCATGAGCAGTAAGCTCAAAACACATCTGGCGGATGCAGTGGCTGCTGGCCAGGTTGACCCTAGTGATAAGACAGCGATGTTAGCTGCTACGGCAGATGCAACGATTTACGGTGTTAACTATGCATTCATCGTGGCTACCGGAATGACCGTGGTTGCTTTGATCATGGCGTTCTTTATTCGGAAAACAAAACCAGCTGTTGAGCCTGTTACTGTAGAACAGGAAAAAGCGACGGCTACTGCATAACGAATATCAGTAAAAACCAAAAAAGAGAACTCTAGCAGTTGAAAAGGGGTGACCCTAACTGCCTGAGTTCTCTTTTTTTTGTGTGCGTGATATGAGGAGAGTACTCTTATTATTCGGGCTGGATCGTTGGATCGAGAAGAAATACAGGATCGGGCTCATGTCCGAACTGTTTGAGGTTGATGGCTCCGTTCAGTTGAAACTCTACACCCTCGCTAATCAGTTCTGTTTCCTGCATCATGCGCGAGTGTTCGTCCGGTATGGAGATTTCGCCTTTTGCGTTGACGACACGGTGCCAGGGCAGACGTTCCTTGCGGCTCATCGAGTGCAGAATACGTACGACTTGTCTCGCAGCTCTTGGACTTCCAGCATGGGCTGCAATCTGACCGTAAGTCATCACTTTACCTTCGGGAATCGCCGCGATGATCGCAATGACTTGTTTGGTAAACGGGGTCATTAGTATGTCTCCTCTCTATAGCTTAGGTAGCTGAAAATATTAAAAAACGTGTCGTTCAGATACAGGATCTGAACGACACGTGATATGGACAGATCTAACCTGATCCTGTGCATTTATAGAGGTTGTTCAAAAACACCATTTCTAGCTTCATCCCATCTTCTCGGTACTGAAAACCAGTCTTTTTGAACACGTATTTATATAGGTTGTCCAAAAGCTTTTTGGTACACAGCAGCTGGCCATTCTGCCCAAGGAAATTCTCTTGCAGGCAAGGATTGCAAAATAACTTCTTCCTTGGTAACCGGATGGGGAAAAGCTGCAATCACAGACCATAGAGCAATCTGTTGCCCCGGTTTATTCACGCTTGCACCGTATTTCTGATCTCCGTAGAGAGGACAGCCGATTTCTTTCATTTGCACCCGAATTTGATGAGATCTGCCGGTGTGCAGTTCGATATGAACGAGGCTATATCGGTCTGTCTCCCCAATAACCCTGTAATCCAGAACGGCATCTTTACCCCCAGCCGTACCCTTAGGCACAACCGTAACGGTATTTGTGCGTGCATCTTTCAGCAGCGTGTGCTTTAACGTTCCCTGCTGTGCAGGCAACTTGCCATGAACAACAGCCGCATATATTTTACGGAAATGACGTCCCCGCACAGTCTCGGACAATCTCGAAGCTGCTTTGGATGTTTTGGCGAAGATCATTGCCCCTCCAACAGGACGGTCAAGTCGGTGCACTAACCCGAGATAGACATTGCCGGGTTTGTTATATCGCTCTTTCAGATCCTGCTTCAGCAATGTAAGCAAATCCGGATCGCCTGATGCATCTTCCTGAGTAGGTACATTGACCGGCTTCGTAATACCTAATAAATGGTTGTCTTCAAACAAAATCGGAATCGCATCGTGATCATGCCGATGTTCTGACATGATTAGGACTCCCAACGGCCCAGAATACCACAAGGCAGATCAAGACCACTGCGTGTGATCGGCAGACCAATTTCACCTGCAGTAATTTGACCACCGTACTGGGAAGACATCGTCATGGTCAGCATGTTGCGCAAAACCGTGGAGGAGATGCCTGTGGTGTAGGAGTTAACCAGCATGAATAATGGATTATCCGACAAAATCGTCATACATGACTTCAGGAAAGGATAAAGGTTCTCTTCCAGCTTCCATGTCTCTCCATTCGGACCGCGGCCATAAGAAGGAGGGTCCATAATAATGGCGTCATAACGATTTCCGCGCCGTTGTTCCCGTTGTACGAATTTGAATACATCATCTGTAATAAAACGAACTGGACGATCAGCCAGTCCGGATAATTGAACATTTTCCTTGGCCCATTGAACCATGCCTTTAGCTGCATCCACGTGTACTACAGAAGCGCCTGCATAAGCAGCAGCTACCGTAGCTCCGCCTGTATATGCAAACAGGTTCAGAACCGAAATTGGGCGACCTGCATTGGAGATTTTATCCATCATCCAGCTCCAGTTAGCTGCTTGTTCAGGGAACAGGCCGGTATGTTTGAAGCTGGTCGGTTTAATATGGAATTTCAGGTTTTCGTATCCGATCGTCCAGCGCTCGGGAATGGGCTTTTTCATATCCCAGTTACCGCCACCGGAGGAGCTACGATGGTAGTGACCATGCGCCTGACGCCATTCATTCGTTTCTTGCTCAAGGGGCCAGATAATTTGAGGATCGGGTCTGCGTAAAATCACATCTCCCCAACGCTCCAGTTTCTCGCCGCCTCCTGTATCGATTACTTCATAGTCCTTCCAATTCTTAGCTACGTACATAATAATATATCCATCCTTCAAAAGTCATTTGGATACTATTGTACAACAAAAAAGGGCTTGGACGCCAGTTGGGGAACGGGCGATTGAAGGAAGCAAACGAATCTGACCTGAAAGGGGGAAGTATTTTTAGCTGTGTTGAAATTCAATGTGCACCATATACTGAAAAACAAAGATAACCAAAAATTTAATTTGACAATGATAATCATTATCACATATGATTTTGTTAATTCAAAATTCATTCTTTCTTCATAGAGAGAATATAACATGATCAAACTAAAGTGAGGGAAAAATAGATGGCTAAATTGTTAGTGGCTTATGCGAGTATGACGGGAAATACAGAAGAAATTGCAGAACTGATTGTGGAAGGAATTACGCAGGGAGGCCACGAGGCAGACCTGAAATCCGTAACGGATTGTAATGCAGCTGATGTATTGGACTATGACGGATTCATGATCGGCGTCTACACTTGGGGAGATGGGGAGTTGCCAGATGAATTTCTGGATTTCTATGAGGAGCTGGATGAGCTTGATCTGAGTGGAAAGAGAGCTGCGGTGTTCGGTAGTGGTGACACCTCGTATGAGCAGTTCTGCGGTGCAGTTGATCTCGCGGCTGCCAAGCTGCAAGAGCGTGGGGCGGAGGTATCTCCAGAGATGTTAAAGATTGAATACAGTCCGCTTGAGCAGGAGAAGGATACATGCCGTGACTTTGGCAAACGCTTCGCTGCTGCCGGATTACAGGTGTCCTAAGAGTCATGTTAAGACATAATGTTCAGGCAGCGATGCCGGTCGGAAGGAATGACCTTCCTGAACGTCTGCTTGAAGATTACAGATTGGAAGAGATGCTGCGCAGCCCACACCGATTCATCCGCCCTGAACCGGTGTCTGAGCAACGTTCTCCTCTGCAATGGAGGCACCGTGTACAGTATGCGGTCAGCCATGCAGTCAATGCCTTTTACAGTCTCGACCCCGATGTTAGAAAAGAGGTACCCATACAGTATTTACTTGAGAAGTGGTGGCCCAAGAAGACAACTGGTTTCGAATCTGTCCTCCATTACTGGGATGTGAAGAACAAGATTACGGATGAATTGTCGCTCGCTATTGCAATGAACGATGATCTGAAGCATCCAGCCATTCTTTTTGAACAGTGGAGAACGGAGTTACCTTCATTATCCATGCATTTATCGATGATATTTCAGGCGGCCTGGCAACCAGAAGGCTGGGATTCGCTGCTTGTTCAGAAATATATGGTTGTCCATGATCCGAACGTGGTTGAGGCATTTCAGCATATGGTCAGTGCTTTCTGCTGGGAAGCCTTCGGTAAATTACCTGGTATGATCGAAGTTTATTGCCTGCTGGAAGGACGCAAAATCAGATACATCCCTGGACGCCAATCGCTGGTCCGTTCCATGGATTATATTCGCTTGATCCGTGATAGTATGCCGCAAGCAGAAGTGGTGGAGTCAGAGCGGTTTACAACCCGTGATAAAGCACGGATACACGAAGAGGTAGATCGCTGGAGAACAGAAGCTGCCGAACCGAAGAAAACATGGTTGATGTGAAGAGGGTTGAAGGATAACCATATATCATGCAGATAGAGGAGGGGATATTGCCATGTCTACCGGTCTAAGTCAGGATATAAGCAGCGGCAAGAGACGTATAGGAGCTTGCGAATTCAGTCCGTTGCCCGTACCACAGTCGGTTATACGAAAGTTGCTTGATGAAGCAGATCCTTCATTATATGTAATGAGTTCAGAACCCTGGCGGTTTATGTTGTTCGCAGGCGAAGGACGTCAGCTTTATCTGGAAGCGGTCAGACAGAGCTATCCACCCCATCTGGCCGATCGCTACGGCGACTGGGCTACATATCAATACACGGAAGCGATCCCTGCCCATCTGGTTGTCGTGGCGCCTACCAATGCCCGTGAGGATGATCTTCTACCCGCTAAAGCCTGGAGCAAACGCTTTAGTATTCTGGCTGCGGAACAGGGTTTGAACGCCGTCTGGAAAATCAATGATTATCAACAACATCCTGTCTTTATGAATCTGATGGGCTTGACTAGTGAAGAGAAGGTGCTCGGTGTATTTCATATCGGTTACGGAGACCAGCCTGCAATGCGGGATATGGATGCAAGCAGACCAGCCTCTGAACTGATGACGGTCTATGACCATTTGGTATAAAAAAATGATCCGTTAGTTCTCTTATTTGCTGGTGTTGGCTAGAAAATTACGCACGAGCTGACGATTCGTCTGATCCTTGTTGCAGGCCGAGAACAATCGACTCGATACCGTAATGGTATTGCCAAAAAAGAATCGTTCGAACTGAGTCTGTCTACCCCCGAATGATCCCGCCCCGAGTTCCCAGATCAGACGGAACAGCGCGTTGCGTTCGTGAGAAGCCATATCGTTTCCTTTAAGATATATATTGAGTGAAGGAGCGATATTGGATTGAAACTCTTCTTCCTGAGGCACCATAATCACCCCGCTTGAACCCAAGAGTTGCAATATTTCAATCATCTCAGGATAGAGTTTCGGAAAAAGGAGATTGGCTGCCATCAATGGTTTGGGTGCAGGTAATACAAATCCCCGTCCATCGGGGATGGCACCTGCTTCCGCGGCCAAGGCCAACGCTTTTAACGATTCAAGACCCGCGAGTACACGTGCTGTTTTTTCTATTACATGTGCTTCCGTATTCAGATCCAGGGTATCCGTGAGAAGCTGGAGTGTACCGAGAACAAATTCCGTCTTTGCAATATAACGACATAATACCTGATGACCGGCGTGAATATGAAAATGACTGCCACTGAAGAGACGGGAGGACATCTCCTCACTTCCTGCAAAAAATATTCGTTCATGAGGAACAAGTACCTGATCAAAGATGACGATATTGTCCATTTCTTCATATCTGGAACTCAGGGGATAGTTGGCGTGAGACTCGGCTGCATAGGTATCCCTGCAAACCAGACTGATTCCTGGTAGATCATTCGGGACAGCAAAGGAGAATGCAAATGGATTCTCATCATCAAAGGGAGCAGGAGAAGGTGAAGGGTAGACAAAAATCTCATCCGAAGTTGCAGCTTGCGTAGCCATCATGAATGCACCGCTAATTATGAGGCCTTCCTCGGTGCGATCTACGACCTTTGCGGCAATAGCATCCTCAGTAGCATCCATTTGACCCGATATTTTGCTGGCATGTGGCTGAATGAAAGCATGGGATAATGTGATATCATGGTCACGGCAGTACGCATAATAATTCTTGAGATTTTCTGCATATTGAGTAGATAATTCGTTCAGGAGATCCGCACCTGTGTAAAAGGCCATAATGGCTGTATTCATATAATCCGGTGAGCGACCAAGAAAACCATGATGCACATTCGCCCAGATATTCATCCCCTCCCGGCGTTTACGGAGGTCGTCGACACTGGTCGGAGGCAGGAAGGATATGCCCACAGGTTTGCCATCAGCAGGGGAGGCATACGTCATCGTTTCCGCAAATTGAGGATCAGATTGCAGATCATACATGTACTTCTGAGTCTCCATCAAACCAGAGAATGCGACATGTTCCGAGCGCTTTCCAGTAACAAGCTTACCTTTGTACCAGCAGGGGACGGACTGGGCATTAATCCGTTCCAGATACTGTGTGCCACTTTTAACAGGCATTGTTTTTCACCTCTTGGTTCTAATCGTTCATAGGCAGACTAACTTCTTACGTAGTGTACGTAGGTAATCTGTCCAATGTGCATTTAAGAGGTGAGCGGGATTTTTGCAGATTAGGGCTTGATAATAATTATCATTCTTGTTACAATAGACAAAGAAAAAAGGAACCGGTAAGGGCTCCTTTAAGTGGATCATATGCAATTTCTTATTTCACTTCGAAAGTTTTGCAGTCTGTTTCAGCAGACTGACGAACTTCATCTTTGGAAGTGTGGCTCACGATGTAGATCGAAGAAGCGTTACATTTGTTTTCTTGAGCCCAGTGACGACAGGAATTAACTTCACACAATACGTCTTTTGCCATGATTGTTAACCTCACTTTGATTGGATTACATTCGTTGGTATAAAGAATCCGGATATAGCAAGTTGCCGCTTGCGAATCTGGAAAAATTTGTTGCTCTCATGAAATTTAGAGGGCTTTTTTTGCGTTATACACAACGATGCATACTTAGAATAGCAAATTTTCTTGATGCTTGCAACCAAATGCCCCCCTTCTGTGGCAAAATAGTGGACGTGCTGTGGTTATATTTGCAAAAAGGCAGTAATGTGCTATTATTTAATAGTAATAATTACGATTAAAATTAAAACCGTAAATGAAGGAGCATGTGTATACATGAGCAAAATAAATCATATGAATCGGATTCCACGCGCGAAAGGGATCGATATGGCGGCTTTTTACACGCCGAAAGAGTGTAGGCGCAAAGCCCAGCATATTGTATTTTCCGCTGAAAATGAACGGATCATTAATGAATTCATCACCATTCTAGCCATGAAAGAGAAGTTCAGAGAGCATGATGTATCGATCCCCAACAAAATGGTCATGTTTGGGCCTCCGGGCACGGGAAAAACATTAACGGCATCGCATCTGGCTGAGCGCCTTGATTTACCATTGGTACTCGTGAGATTAGATGCAATCATTCATAGCCACCTTGGGGAGACAGGGAGTAACGTGCGGAAGTTATTCGAATATGCACGAATGAATCCCTGTGTGTTATTTCTGGATGAATTTGATGCCATAGGCCGTACACGTGAGAGTAATGATGAAGTGAAAGAGATGGCTCGTGTCGTCAATACATTGTTGCAATGTCTGGACGAATTCGATGGGGACAGTATTCTGGTGGCTGCGACGAATCTGGAAACCCAACTGGATCACGCCATATGGCGGCGTTTTGATACCAAGATGACCTATGGTATGCCTGATGATACAAGTCGCAGATTGTATATCACCAAGTTGGTGGGGGCATTTGAACAGGAAAGCCAGCTGGAAGATTACATATGTGAACGCTTGGCAGGGTGCAGTTATGCAGATGTCGAGCAGATTGTTCTGAAAGCAAAGCGGAAAGCGATAATTGCCAGCAGTGCACTTCATAAGCAATTGGTCTCGGATGCTTACGATGAATACAGGCCACGTGTATTAGAGTGTTGAGTGCTTTTCTTTTTGGATAAAGAAGAAAGGAACAACGATGAATTAGCCCAGTCTCCTGAATGGAGTCCTGGGCTAATTGGCATGTTAGCGTGGTGCGTTACACTTTAACGGCTGCTCCGTATGCCTTTTCTGTAGTGATGGCTTCTTGCGTTGCAGTCCAGCGTGGCAGGCTTAATCTGAACATGCTCCCTTCCGGGCTGCTGGAGACAAGTGTCAGTTCACCGCCCTGTTCCTGAGCGAGTAAGCGACTATATGTTAATCCTAGTCCCAGGCCGCGGTTACGACGTTTTTTGAGTTCTCCACGATAGAACCGTTCGAAGATTTTGGGTTGATCTTCTGCCGGGATGCCTGTGCCGTTGTCCTTGACGTCAACGTACAGCATCTGTTTTTCTGCGCGTAGATAAATATCGAAGACAGCCTTTTGTTCAGGAGCTGTGGCATGAAGTGCATTATTGAGCAAATTGACAATGATCTGCTGAATGCGGAGAGCATCTCCCATCGTAAAGAACGTAACTGGAGGGGAGTGCAGCTGAACCTCTGGCATTTTATCCTCGTACGCAATCTTCCACTGATAGATGATCTCACCGACCAATAGCTTCAGATCCGTTCGTTCCTTGCGAACAGCAACACTTCCTGCAGCCATTGCGTTATAGTCAAGCAGATCTGCCACCATCCGCTCCATACGTTCGGATTCCTTCAAAGCGATATCCAAAAATTCTTTTCCTTCCTGTGGACTCACGACATCGTCACGTACTGCCATAACGAGTCCCTTAATGGAAGTTACCGGTGTCTTGAGTTCATGGCTTACCCCTGCCAGCGAAATTGTGCGCCATTCTTCGAGTTGTTGCAAACGAGTGGCCATATCGCGGAATGAGTTTACAAGTTCGTTGATCTCACGCTCTCGTGTATTCAAATCAAGACTCACATCATAATTACCACCTCGAATCTGCTCAGCGGCATAGGCAACCTGACGAATAGGTCTGGATAACTTACTGGACAGGAGATAGATCGTAAACCATCCACAGAGAATGAGTCCTCCGAGGATTAGAGCAACGAGCCATATGGTCTCTGGACCAAATGTAATGGATTGTTTCGACTGCATGACCCACACTTTACCCATGGTTTGATCACCTTCGGATATGTTGACCGTTACACCTGCATATTTGTTATTGCGCGGTTCACGATAGTCGTCTGACAGTCGATAATGCACATCTTTTTGCTCCATTTTAGGCTGGGAAAAGATCAATTGATTATTGTTGTCCAAGATCATGACACAAAAATAATGATCTGTATTGAATAGTTTCTCTCGCTTGGTTACCATTCTGTCCAAATCGGGTGGAACCTGAAGCACATTATTTTCACTGGTCACTCGATCTGCAATCTCCAGTCCAAGCAGTTCTGCGGTTTTGAGGCTTTTCTCAATTGAGGTTGTTCGAATCCAGTAGAGCGCCCCTGCCACAATAATGGTGAAACCGATGCACAAAATTAGAAAATATCGCAGTGTCCAGTGTGACAGAATAGATATCGATCGTTTGGGTTTCTTCTGTTTCAGTTGGCGATCCAAAATTGATACCCCATTCCTCGCAACGTCCGAATTTCTCCTGTTTCGGGTAACCAGTGGGAGAGTGCTTGACGAAGTCGTTTAATCGATAGATCCACAGCACGGTCACTGCCGTCATAATCCATTCCCCATACCTGTTCAATAAGATGATCCCTGGTGAAAGTACGGTTCGGATAATCGGACAGGAATAACAGTAGCGACAGGTCACGAGGTGTGAGTGCAACCTCTGCACCGTTCAACAGCACCTGCTTGGCAGCAAGATCAATGACGAGATTACCAAAGGAACGCTTCTCTTCACCACCTGAGGTCCAATGTGGATTACGGCGCAGCACAGCATTAACTCTGGCGACGACTTCTTCTGGTACAAAAGGTTTGCTCATATAATCGTCAGCACCGGCATTCAAGCCGTTGAGACGGTCTGAAATGTCATCCAGTGCGGTTAGCATGATCACGGGACAAGCACTTTTTTCACGAATAATCCGCAGCAGATCCCAACCGTCCATTCCTGGCAGCATTACATCGAGTAATACAAGGGAAGGCGTTACGGAATCAAAAAGGGTAAGTGCAGTCGGTCCATCTGCTGCATGATGAACTTCAAATTCTGCTTTTCTCAGATAAGCAGCCAGTACGCGTGCAATAGCTTGCTCATCCTCGACGATGAGTATGGATTTCAAGAAAAGCGATCTCCTTTCATTTCATAAGCTTGTACTGATTTTACATGAGCAAGAGCATAAAGCCAATCCTGTATTACGGATTACAAAAAAATGAGGGACTTGTCTTTTCTTGACTTCTTCCTGACACATTCGACTGGTAATATCCATATCAACAAGCAATCTAAACAATAATATACTGGAGGAAACATACAGATGAACAAGAAAGCGAAAGCATGGCTTATTACAGGTGTGGCGGCGGTTGCCGTAATCGGTGGCGGTGGTTACTATCTCACTAATAGTTACTTGGGGAACAACGTTGAGATCGAACAGGTACTGCCTGCAAGCACAGCGACTTCCACAACAGCAGTTGATAGCACAGGAGCGGTTGTTGCTAATGAAACAGCGACAGCAGAGCAGTTGAATGGAGACTGGAGCATCAGTGAAGGGTCCAAAGTATACTTCTCCGTAACCACTTCACAGGAGACCGTTAACTTTGTGGACGAGCAGGTAACAGGCAATTGGACAATTAATGTAGACGATGCTGCTCAGATGAAAGCAGAAGGACAGATCGAGATGGACGGAATTGATTCCGGAAATGGACAACGGGACGGTCACGTGAAGCAAGCCGACTTCTTCGATATTGCTACGTATCCACAAGCAACATTTACAGCGACTTCATTTGAAGGTGTGCCTGCGGAATGGCCTGTCGGTCAAACGGTTGATATCAAAATGAATGGTACCATTACGGTTAAAGGTATTGAAAAAGAAGTGACATTCGATGCAAAAGCCGCTTATGAGAATAACGAAGTATTGTTGTCGGCAACATCCATGGTAACGTTCGAAGATTTCGGAATGGAAAATCCACACTCCGTGGTGCTCTCGACTGAAAACGATATCCAGGTACAACTTGAATTGAAACTTTCCAAATAAGTGTAACAATGATCATATACTTAAAAATCTGTTCTGTTCTGCCTTAGGGTGGACGGACAGATTTTTTTGCTTTCTCTTGCAAAATAGCGTGATCGATATAGCTCAAATGTAACTGTCACAGGATCATATTGTTAAAATAACTGCTGTTTCCTTTGGATTATGCCGTGTCCCCTATCACTATTAAGCGCTTACAATGAGGAAGATTCATAACATTCATTGATCCATGCACAATCAAACACAAAAAGGGGGAGATCAAGAGTGAACAAAAGGTACATAAGCGGGTGTCTGGTATTACTAATGCTGTTCTGTGATCTGGGGTTGATGGTTCGTCCAGCGGCTGCAGAAGATGCAAAAGTCAACGTGGCACTTAACAAGGCGGTTACGGTAAGTTCGGAATATAAGGAATGGGGAAGTAACAAAGACCATTTGGTTGATGGTAAAAGTGACACGCATTGGACTGCTACGGCGGGAGTGACAACGGAACAACCACAGTGGGTCATGATTGATCTGGGTGAAGACTACAATCTGTCCGGAGCGGAAATAACATGGAGAGAAAACACGGTTGTGAAATATATGGTAGAAACCTCTGCTGACCAGCAGGCATGGACCAAAGTTGTTGATCAAGGTGAAAATGCCGATCCTAAACAGATCGCTGATCTGACGTTTGAGCAGAATGATGTGCGATACATCAGATTGAACATCTCCTTTTACAAGGGTGAGGGAGTCTGGCCAGAAATATTGGAGTTCAAAGTGTGGGGAGAAGCAGAAGGAACTGAACCAGCCAATATTAAAGGATATGATGAAATCGAAGTGAGAACGGTGACCAGAAGTGCACCAATTCTGCCCAACGAGGTAAAAGCACAGTTCCAGAATGGAAAATCGGGAATGGTACCTGTGGCATGGGATCATATCGATCCTATGGAATACGCCTCTGCAGGCGAATTTACGGTAACAGGAGTTGTATATGGTGCGCCTCCAGAGCCTCAGCTTAAAGCCAAAGTGATCGTTGAGGGATACCGTGCAGACTATGTGAGAGGTGTCGATATTTCCACGTTGACTGCCATTGAGGGCAAAGGTGGCAAATACGTGGACAGCAACGGTACAGAGCGTGATTTGCTTGATATTCTCAAGGATCGCGGTGTCAATTATGTACGTCTTCGTCTGTGGAATGATCCGCAGAAATCAGGGGGCTATAACGATAAGAAAGATGTAATTGAGCTAGCCGCACGGGTGAAAGCAAAAGGAATGAAAGTGCTGCTTGATTTCCATTATTCAGACGAGTGGGCTCATCCGGGACAGCAACTTCGTCCTAAAGCTTGGGAAAATTATACTTTCGATCAATTGAAACAAGCTGTATATGATTATACGTTTGAAGTTGTGAGTGAAATGAAAGCAAGGGGCGCCATGCCTGATATGGTGCAGATCGGTAACGAGATTAACAGTGGTGTACTGAATGGATTCAACAGCAGGGTAAACCCTCAGGAAAATTATGAATTGTTACAACGAGGTGTTGATGCTGTGCGTGCCCTCCAAGAAGAGGACCAGCATGTTCAGATTATGATCCATCTGGCTGAGGGTGGTAAAGCACAAATGTTTAAGGATTACTTTAGTGAACTAGAGAGTCGTGGGCTTGATTATGATATCATCGGACTTTCCTATTATCCGTTCTGGCATGGCACATTTGCCGATGTGCAAAAGACGATGAATGAAGTATCGGAGAAGTTCGAAAAAGACGTGATTATTGCCGAGACTTCCTATCCATTTTCCTATAAAAATGGGGATGCTCATGGCAATATCATTGGATCGGATGAAGCGCTACATGTTGGGGGAGCAACATTCCCTGCAACAGTTCAAGGTCAATATGATGCAATCGCTGGCATAATGGATATGATTGCTGACGTACCTGCCAACCGTGGAGCCGGGTTCTTCTATTGGGAGCCTGCATGGATAGCGGCGAATGTGGGCTGGATTGCTTCCGAAGGCGATGCTTGGGAGAATCATGCGATGTTCGATTATGATGAATTTCCTGGGAATGGTGGATACTCCTACGAAGGACGTGCCTTGCCATCACTGGATGTTTACAAGCGGGGGCTAGAAAATGTACCTGCGGATCGTCAGCATTTAGCGGCTGCAATTACACGTGCCGAAGGTTTGGTAGCTCCGGATTTTGAAGAAACGAGCTGGAACTCACTTGCTCCTGCGATTAAGGCAGCGCAGGATGTGTACAACCAAGCGTATACATCAACTGGAGTGACGCAATCGGACACCAATTATGCAACAGCTGCGCTTGAACAAGTTATGTTGCAAATGAACGTGATCCCTGCGAAGAGGGATTCCCTCCAATCTAAGCTGACTGATGCTCAGACTTACAAGGAGTCGGATTGGTCAGCCTTAACTTGGGATATTTTTGCCAAGGCTCTTGCTAATGCAGATAAGGTTATGACAGATCCTAGAGCAACCCAGACTGAAGTGAATGCTGCAGAGAAACGGTTGCAGGATGCGATAAACGGATTATCCGATGTAGATAAAACAAAATTGGCTCTGCTTATTGGTGAGACGCAACAGCAAAATGAATCTTCATATACTCATCGTAGCTGGCAAACACTAATGGATGCATTAGAGCATGCTATCACAGTGAGAGATAATCAAAATGCAGTACAAGCTGAGGTAAATCAAGCGCATGAAGTACTGCAACAAGCGAATCAGAGTCTCGTTCAGTTGCAAGCATTAACTACAGGTAAGACGGCGACGGCTTCAACAAGTGCAGGTACAGGGGACAATCAACCCAACTCCCCAGAAGGTGCAATTGACAGCAATCCCAATAGTTCATGGGGAACAGACCAGAGTAAAGGTAGCTGGTGGCAAGTGGATTTGGGACAAGTCGCAAACCTGCGCAAGATCGAAATGTCGATGTGGAGTGGCGGAATCAAATATAAGATCGAAGTGTCTAATGATAACAAAAATTTTGTGAAAGTGGTCGATACCACGAGCGACGTTGTCGTTTCAACAGCGCCAAGACACGTGTTCTCGAACAATACAGAAGCGCGTTATATTCTTGTAACGATTACAGAAGGTCCAGAATGGGTAGGGTTTATGGATTTTGAAGCATACGGTACGTTCCCGGCGGACAAATCTGCACTGCAAGCTACGGTAGATGCCGCTGAGAAATTAAAACAAACCGAATACACCACATCAAGCTGGAATGTATTTAGTAAGGCACTTTCTGAAGCGAAGGCATTCATTCTGGATGTTGAATCTTCAACGCAAGATGTAAGCAATGCGGATCAATCGTTACAAGATGCTATGAGTAAGCTTGTGCGTCAAGATGTAACACCTGGCCCTGGCCAGCCATCAGAACCAAGTGTACCTTCACAACCTTCCAACCCGGGAACAGCTCCTTCAACGGGGAATCCGGCTGTAACACCACCAGTTGAACCTGGTAATCCGCCAGTTAATGGTCTGATAACGGTAAAAGGAACAGCAACCGGGGATGACAAGTATTCGATTCGTCCAGATGTATCCCTATTAACTCAGGCACTGCAATCCATGGATGCAGGAAATCGTACGTTGAAACTGATTGCAGATGTGCCTGACACAGCCAAGACAGTCACATTCCAATTGGCTGCAAGTCAACTGGCAGCATGGGTTCGTTCCGAGAAAGTGCAATCTTTGGATGTAGTCGTAGGACCGACTACCGTTCGTGTTCCTCTAGAATCACTCCCGCTAACCATTACGGAGACTGAGGGAACGTTCGACATAGTAGTGGCAAAAGGATCAACAGATACACTGTCCACATCTCAAAAAGCAGCGATCGGTCATCATACGATTGTTGATGTGAATTTGTTAATGAACAATAAGCCATTGCCATGGACAAACAGAGCAGTTGAAGTTGTGCTATCCAGTGTGGAGCAACCTAAGAAGAATGATGTGGTTATGGTCGTACATTCCATATCTTCAAGTGGGGAAATGAAACCTGTTACGTACTCCAAGTACGATGACAAAACGAAGACGATGGCGTTCAAACCGCTGGAATCCGGCAGTTATGTCATTACAGAAGTTGAAGTACCATTACATGATCTGCAAAATTACAACTGGGCTCTCCAAGAAGTGCAGAACCTCTACGGTAAGGGAATTATTGCGGGGATGAGCACAACTCGTTTCGCCCCGCAAGGTGAACTGACCAGAGCACAATTTTTGCAAATGATTATTAAAGGTATTGGTGATACACGTCAGCTCGATCCATCTATCGCATTCCCAACAGATGTGAAGGAAGGGCAGTGGTATGCCGATTCAGTACGACTCGGAATTGAAATGAACATTATTCAAGGCCGAGCAGATGGAAGCTTTGGAGCCAATGAACGTATTTCACGAGAAGATATGGCTGTTATGCTGAATCGAGCGCTGCAGGTTTTACAACGTGATCAGGATGCGAACAATGCTGCACAAGGAAATACGGTGTTTGTAGACAACGCCGAGATCGCCGGATATGCGAAAGAAGCTGTAACTTCGATGCAACAACTTGGACTGCTAAATGGCATGCCTGATGGCACGTTTGCTCCGAAAGAAACAGCGAACCGTGCACAGGGAGCTGTTGCAGTCGCCAGGCTGATGGAACAACTGTATTAGAGGTAGTTCAAAAAGCCCGCTTTTGATTATGAAGGGTGATGCTTGATGGCATTATCAACACTCATGAATAGAAAATAACGAAGTAGCTAAAGAGATCGGATCATAGGATTCGGTCTCTTTATTTTTTTGTGAAAAGAGATTATATAAGTTTAACTATTGATTTACACGATAACGGAGAGGACAGAAAAAACTGAAAAAGCGAAGCGTTCGCCTAAAAGCTTTCTGAAAGAAAGCTACATCGGAAGCATATGCTATCACCGGATTTTCCCTTTAGAAAAAAATCTGGGAATAACAGCGATTAGAAGGTTATTCTGTCATCGGAGTGTCAGTGTAAATAATCTTTAGTTCAACTTATATAGAACGGACCCGCTTTCTTTAAATAGGCATCTAAACATTTTGTTAATGTCGTATTGACAATATCAATTTCATTTGTTATCATTTCGATAATATCAAAACGACAATATTAAGAAATGGGGAATGAGCCATGTTTGGATTTCGATTTGCGAAGTTTCAACCCAGTGAATATGTAATGAAGGTGAAAAATGGTGAGGTACAGCGTCAAGGTGTGGGATTATCCTTCTATTATTATGAGCCAACCACATCCGTAGTCGTTCTACCCGTGTCCTCGGTAGATGTACCGTTCATGTTCGAAGAGATTACGGCTGACTATCAGACCGTTACTGTGCAAGGGCAGCTAAGCTATCGCATAGTGGATTATTTGAAAATAACACAGAGCCTGAATTACACGTACAATTTGCGCAAAAATCGGTATATTTCCGACGACCCCGGCAAGCTGGACCAACGGGTGATCACCACAGCGAAAGTATTAACCAAGAAACATCTGGAGCAAATGCCGCTGAAGGAGGCCATTCAATCCAGTGAACGGCTGGCGAGCAGCATGAAACGCGAAGTAGTTCAAAGTGAAGAGTTGGAGAAACTGGGCGTTGAGCTGATGAGTCTATCCATCCTGGCCATTCTGCCTAACAAAGAGACGATGCGTGCATTGGAAGCACAAGCGCGGGAAGAGATTTTGCGTCAGGCTGATGAAGCGCTCTATGTACGTCGCAATGCTTCCATTGAACAGGAAAGACGAGTTAAAGAGAACGAACTGAACACCGAAATTGCCGTAGAGACAAAGAAACAGCAAATTCGTGAGACCCAATTGCAGGCAGAACGCTCGGTGAAACAGAAACAAAATGAGATGGAGCAGGAGCAGCTTCAGTTCAATACAGCGATGGAGGAACGTAAGCAGCAACTGATTGAGTTAACCATTGCCAATCACAATGCGGAAGCCGATGCCAAAGCATATGAGATCGCTGCCGTGATGAATTCGTTGCAACATGTACAGCCCAATGTACTGCAAGCGATGGCAAACATGGGCATGAATTCCGATAAGCTGATTGCACTTGCATTCCAGGAACTGGCTGAAAATGCAGGCAAGATCGGACAGCTTAATATCTCGCCAGATCTGTTGCAGGGGTTGATGTCTCCCGCGCCGGGCAGAGATCAGGGAGGTAGAGGGCGATGAGATTAGGAAGAAGAGAGCAGACAGAGCAAGCAGGGAAATCAGTACGTCATCAGGCTACGCCGGACGATCGAATGAGTGAACACAAGCTCATTCTCGTTAAGCGTCGTACCCGACTGGAAGAGTTGGTGGTTCGATATAACACGGTGCAGCAAGCTCAGTTCTATATTGAACGTCTGGGCGCAGATTTCAGTGATTATATGGAGGAAGACCGTCGTTATCGGTTATCCGTACAGCAGGCACAGCAGCAACTGGGTCAATTGGGACGGGTCCAGACGATTGATCGAGAACATGTGCCCAATTTTATCTTTGGAGAGCAGGATATCGTGGTTGTGGTTGGACAGGATGGGCTTGTAGCCAACACCCTCAAATACGTAACCGAGCAGCCGCTCATTGGTGTGAACCCGGACCCGATGCGCTGGGACGGGGTATTATTACCTTTTACCGTGGAGGATCTCAGCTTCATTGTCCCGGATGTCATTCGAAAACAACGATCCTTGAAAGAAGTCACCCTCGCCAAAGTGGAACTCAATGATGGGCAGTATCTATATGGTGTGAACGATCTGTTCATTGGTCGGAAGACGCATGTATCGGCTCGTTATGAAGTGCGTCTGGGTACATCCGCAGAACAACAATCCTCCAGTGGTATCATTGTATCCACAGGCATGGGATCAACGGGCTGGTTCAAAAGTGTGCTGGCCGGAGCTACCGGAATTGTAGGATCAGAAGCATGGCAGAACATGAATTCCGAAGCTGAGGTCGCTACAGCATCCGCATCCATTTATGGAAGCAGGCAGGAGCTGAATCATTTTAACTGGGATGCGCCGTACTTATATTTTTCAGTACGTGAACCGTTCCCAAGCCGGACGACAGCGGCCAACCTGGTCTTCGGACAGATCCATTCGAAGCAACCATTGCACATTGTATCCCAGATGCCAGAGGATGGTGTTATTTTCAGTGATGGGGTCGAGCAGGACTTTCTTGAGTTTAACTCAGGGGTTGAAGCTATCATTGGTTTGGCAGAGAAGAGAGGACGCCTCGTGGTCTGACCCTTTATTTCCAAGCTGTTTCCGACTAAAATGGGTAACTAGATGTGATACACTGACGTCAGGAAACGGAAAGAGGGTTAACGATGCAGTCGATATTGTTGGTTGAAGATGATGCCAAGCTTGCGGGCTTGCTGGCGGCTTATCTGACCCGAAATGGATTTCAGGTACAGATCACAGAAGATTTTCGTCTTGTACTGGATGAATTTGTGAAAATGGAACCGGATCTTGTGCTGATGGATGTGAACTTGCCTCAATATGATGGATATTATTGGTGCAGACAGATACGCACACATTCCATATGTCCTATTTTATTCATATCCGCTCGTGACAATGGTATGGATCAGATTATGGCGTTGGAACATGGAGCGGATGATTATATTACAAAACCTTTTCAATATGAAGTCGTTCTTGCCAAAGTCCGCAGTCAGCTGCGCAGAGCCTATGGTTCTTACGCTGCTGTCCAGCAGGAAGTGAAGGTGAAGAATGGTCCCATGATCCTCTATCCTGAGCGATTTGTACTGGAATATGATGAACGTTCTACAGAGCTAACACAAAAGGAAGCCATATTGGTGGAAGCACTAATGGCGAAGGCAGGGCGGGTTGTCAGCCGGGACAAATTGCTTGAACAGATGTGGGAAGATCAGCATTTTATTGACGACAATACGTTAAATGTCTATATTACACGTGTTCGTCGGAAGTTGAAGGAGCTGGGTGCGGAAGAGATTTTGGAGACGGTTCGCGGAGCGGGTTATCGCGTGTTGGATCTGGGTTCATCCGCACAGGGGAAAGGGATATGAGACTTTTTCTGAAAGACCACCAGATGTTAGTCGGATTTTATGTGCTGCAGATGCTGCTGGTTCCGTGTGTGTATTGGCTTTCTGGTGAGGATCGCCCAATGAAAATTGTCTTCTATGGCATGCTGATTAGTACGGTGGTGCTGATGATCTATCTGGTCATACGTTACTTCCAGTTGCGAGCGTGTTATCGTCTACTTCAACAACCACGTAAACGGGTAAACGAGCCTTTCCAAGCCCTTGGAAATTCGGTCGTGGCGGAAGCCATCCAGGAATTGTTACATGAACTGGAGCGTAATCGGCAGAATGAGATGGGTCAGTTACGTACGAGCAAGGAACAGCAGGTGGTATTCATGAATCGCTGGGTTCATCAGATGAAGACACCGTTGTCCATCATTCAACTGACCTTGGAGGATGTGGACGATGAGACGGCTGGCAGTATTCAGGATGAGCTGGATAAGCTGCGCAAAGGACTTGAAATGGTCTTGCATTCATCACGGCTTGAACAGTTCGAAGGGGATTTTCGTGTGGAGTTGTTGTCTTTGCAAGAAGTACTTCGGAGCAGTATAGCCGAGAACCGACGTTTATTTATTCGCAGAGGCATTACACCGGATATCCGGATGGAGGGCGACCTTCAGATATACAGTGATTCCAAGTGGCTGCGGTTCATGTTCACCCAGATTTTAACCAATGCCGTGAACTATTCCGATAGCAAATCAGGCAAAAAAGTGATCATTACTGGCTATAAGCAGGAAGATCGTACAATCCTGGACATTCAGGATGAGGGAATCGGCATCTCGTCCGAGGACATTCATCGCGTGTTTAATCCCTATTTTACAGGCGAACGGGGCAGGCAATACCACGAATCCACAGGGATGGGGTTATATCTGGTTCGTGAGATCAGTGCCCGACTGGATAATCGTGTGGAATTGTTTTCGGAGCCGAATGAGGGAACGTTAGTCAGATTCAGCTGGGTTCATACGAAATATCCGAAGTAAAGAGTGCTTTGCCCATGGGCGAGGTGCTTTTTTTAATGCACAGAAGTGTAATCGAGAAAACAGGGGAACAAAACCTTAAACGGGTTGTAAGAGAAGTTTAAGGTAATTCGATAGCACCGTTACAGGAGGTCAGTTAGGATAAGAATAGAAATAAACGTATATAGAATGATGGACCAGGAGGGAATTACACATGGAAATGTTACAGGTATCGGCACTCAACAAAGTGTATCAGGGCAAAGTGCAAACTCAAGCCCTTAGTGATATTCATCTGACAATCAAGCAAGGTGAGTTTGTGGGCATTATGGGCCCTTCGGGCAGTGGCAAAACCACGTTATTAAACATGGTCTCGACCATTGATGAACCCAGCTCGGGCAAAGTGCTGATTAATGGCATGAATCCGTTTGATATGAAAAAGAAAGAACTTGCCATGTTCCGACGTCGGGAACTCGGATTTGTCTTTCAGGATTTCAATCTGTTGGACACGCTGACTGTTGCTGAGAATATTGTACTTCCATTGACACTGGACAAGTTCAAACTGAAGGAGATGGAGAGCAGACTACAACGCATTACAGCCAAGCTCGGGATTGATCACATTCTGGATAAACGAGTCTACGAAATCTCGGGCGGACAGCGACAGCGCACAGCCATTGCGAGATCCATGATCAATATGCCTTCAATTGTATTGGCGGATGAACCAACCGGCGCGCTGGATTCTACCTCATCTCAGGCGGTCATGGAGTCGCTTGAACAGATGAACCAGCAGGAGAAAACGACCATTATGCTGGTTACACACGATCCCCTTGCTGCAAGTTATTGTAACCGAATTGTGTTCATCAAGGACGGAAAACTGGCAGCCGAAGTACACCGCGGAGATAATCGACAGACGTTCTTTCAGCGGATCATCGACACCTTATCCTTCTGGGGAGGGAATTCACATGAGCTTTCCTCAGTTCGCGTTTAACAATATTCGTCGAAATGGGCGAGCGTATATTGCTTTTTTTCTAAGTAGTGTGTTTATGGTCATGATTTTCTTCGCTTATGCGGTGTTCATTTATCATCCGTATGTGACAGAGTTGCCGATGGGTGACACAACTGCTACGGGGATGCAGGTGGCTTCGATCATTGTATATGTGTTTGCATTTTTCTTTGTCATGTATTCCATCAGTGCTTTTCTCAAATCACGGAACAAGGAGTTTGGCATTCTGACCATACTTGGTGCAGAGCCCGCACAGATTCGGAGATTGGTCATTTTGGAAAACATGTTGATCGGCTGCTTATCCATTATTGCTGGTATAGGCGGAGGCATGTTGTTGTCGAAGCTGTTTCTGATGTTAACCACTCGTTTTATCGGAATGGATGATCTGCCTTTTTATTTTCCAATCAAAGCGATTCTGATTACGGTAGCAGCCTTTCTGTTATTATTTTTCTGTATTTCGCTCTTCACACTGCTATTTATCGGGAACAAACGGACGTTAGAGCTATTGACGGGTACGAGCAAACCTAAAAAAGAGCCCAAAGCTTCGTGGTTCTTCTCACTTCTGGGATTGGCATTACTTACCGTCGGCTTTGTGGTACTGCGCAGTGAGTTGAATGGCGGAACGATCATGCTTGCAGCAGTTACAGGCATAGCGGGAACGTATTTTTTCTATTCACAGCTTTCCGTGCTCATCATCCGTTTATTGAAGCGTAATCGGAAAACGGTATGGCATGGTACACGTCTGTTATGGATCTCAGAGATAAGTTACAAAATGAAAGATAATGCTCGCATGCTGTTTATGGTGACCGTGGTGATTGCGATTGCTTCAATGAGTGCTGTTGTAATTTTGTCACTAGATCAAGAGAATCGGGAGCAGTTTACCAATAATGATTTTCCAGTCCAATACAATGTGTACACACCTTCAGATCAAATGGATATGAGCTCGATTGATTCGAGACTTGAAGCCGCAGGCTTGGATTATCAGCAAGTGTACCTGGAGTACTTCTGGTCTGATGCGGATCAGAGTGCTGTCTCGGTTATGCCGCTCAGTCATTACAACCGATTCAATACAATCCTAGGAAAAAAGACATTCCAATTGAAATCAGGTTCAGCATTATTCGTAGATTCGCGTAATGAGAAGGATCAGGATCAGATTGATCGAAACAGGTTTCGTGATTATGCGGAAGGAGACACTTTGACGCTAAATATGGAGGATGGCTCATTGCAAGGAAGAGTTACAGCTACGGATGTAGAGCCACGGTTCGCAACCTTGATCTATTCTACAGGTGTAGTCGTTCTTCCGGATGAGCAGTATGAAGAGATCACACAACAGCTCATAGGAAACAGGTTATCTGGCAAAGTTCTGTATCACATTCCTGCATGGGGTCATGCTGTACCGGACAGGCACTCCTCGGAAGCCATGGTTAGCGATCAGCTACTTTCGTCCGCAGATACCATTCGAAGCGATAATGTTTCTTCGGATGAGAATTACTCCGGGTTTCTGACCACTCGATATGGAGATTTTGAGAGATACAGACAGGGCACAGCACTCTTCACCTTTCTTGGCATATTTATCGGATTAATCTTCTCCATCTCTTCCGCAAGCTTTCTGTATTTCAGACTGCATACCGATCTTGAAGCAGATGGGAAAATGGTGCATTCTCTTTCGAAAATGGGTCTCAGTTTCCAGGAGATGAAACGATCATCCACCGTTCAGATTGCTATTCTGTTCTTCTTACCGATCGGAGTAGCCATCATTGAAACGTTGGTCGTGGTTAAGCCATTCCTGACTGAATTCGGTATTACCAATTATACGGTTCCGGTGTTGACTGTATTTGGGGCGTTTGTCCTTGCACAGACGTTTTATTTCTTTGTTATCCGTTCCAGATATATATCTTCTCTGCGCAAAATGATGGTTTAGACATCCAGGAAACAAATGATCATATTTAACCGTTCATGATCTGTTCATTGCTCGCATTTTCTTGATTCAGATCAAGGAAACGCGGGCTTTCCTGCGTTAAGATGAATGTATTCACAGATTATAATATCGAGGAGGACGATTATCATGAGTATTACGTCGTTGCAAGAAGTCAAAGCATTCAGTGAGGACCGTTTTACAAAAAGGGTTTTATTCCAACAGGGTGGTGGAGTGACCTTTGTCCTTCATTTTCTGCCAGGTCAGCAGCTTCCTGTTCATAAACATCCGGGCACAGACGTTATTTTACTGGTGGTCGAAGGCACAGGTACACTTATTCTGGATGGAAAAGAACAAGTGGTGAAACAAGAGGATGTGATTCATTGCGGCGGTGAGGTCGAGTTCGCATTCCATAATACAGGAGAGCAGGAGGTTCGCTTGTTCGTGGTGTTAAATAAAGTGCCAGCAGCATCGTATGCAAAAGACATCTAACATTAATATCTAATATTAAGGAATCAATAAACTGATTCACTGATCGGCACTTAGCATAAGGGAAACTCTATTCTGGAGTTTCCTTATTTATTTTTTTATTCAAGAATACCTTGATCAAGAGTATGTTCCCATCGCAAAACAAAAAGCATACCTATGTCTGAGAGTATCAGATCTTAAGTACGCTTTTTCGTATTCCGGCAGCAATTTGTTCATTCATCCGGTCACTGTTCATTCTGCCTAGAAGTATCCCAGCATTTCTTTGGCTTCATTCGACATCAGCTGTGGAGACCATTGTGGCTCCCACACCACTTGTACATCAATATCGGTTTTATTCGTATTTTCCTGCAAAACCCATTTCACCGCACCGACAATCGTATCATGCAACGGACAACCTGGCGTAGTCAGCGTCATCCGTACATGTACCCGTTCAGGTTCTTCCCTTACTTCATACACCAGACCCAGGTCAACAATATTGACACCTAATTCAGGGTCATACACTTCCTTCAGACATTCCAGCAAATGCGTGGTTTGTTCCATCATGTTCACTCTCCAGTCCACCTTAGTTATGTTAACGTCTGAATACCAAAGCAATATTTGTTATATAAACAATGGAGACAAGAGACAGGATCGTCCCTCCAACCATCATGACCTCTGCCAGATTAATTAGAATTCCACTGACAAGCAAAAGGCTTCCAGCGACCATAGCGAGCATACCCCAATTGACATACCGTTCACTCAGCATACCTGCCATCAGCGGTGTTCCGGGTCTGCCTGCCTGCTTGCCATATTTGTGGGTCCACCATAGAAAAGGCACGATTTTGGAGGCATAGCCAAGTATGGTGAGAGACACCCAACCCCCGAGATATACCCATCCAGACAGCAGAACAACACGTGGATGGAGCAGCAGTTCAGTGCCTTGCGAGGAATAGATCAGTAGGGCAACAGCATATACAGCAAACGCACGGCTTACATACACAGACCAGCGAATGCCCGGACCGGGGTTACTTTTGTGCCGTTTCTCCTGAATTTGCTCCAAGTGATACACATAGAAGAGAAGGGATGCGGTTAGAAGTAAGAGCGCAAGCCAGAGCAATCCTCCCTTGAACCCAGTCAGAAATGCGACAACGCCTGTGATTACAGCTGCGTTCCACAGAACCAGGACCACTTTCTGCAATCGGATGGAATAATTGTGCGACAGGTAGAACATGGGCAGCATTTTGTAACTGAAGCCGGTAATTAACATGCCAAACCAGCCGAGTGTTCCCATCCAGATATGTGCACCGAATAAGCGTTCATGCAGACCGTTCCAATCACCAAAGGCAAAATTCAGACCCATAAGCATACCGGACAGCCCGGTTAGAACCAGATAAATACAGGAACAAGCTGCACTGATCGTCACCGGATTCCACTGTGAGGCACGGAAAAGGGTAACGCTCATATTCCATCCGAACAATAGAATGCCTGAAAGCGCGAGTGTAGCAGAACCGGCAATCCAGATGACATCTGCACGAATGAAGCCGTATAACATGCCCCCGATTCCGATACTGAACAAGAAATAATGACAATAACCAAGAAACAGACTGTAGATATTGGATTGCAAAATAACATGTATCAACTGATAAACGGCACCCATAGCCAACATGGTTGCCCAACCGAGCACAAACAGATGGGCATGAAACCAGCCTTCGGGTCCTCTGAGTTCATCACCAAGCCAGCCTGTCAGTGAGAGCAGGGAGAATGCGTGATACATTACAAATCCAAAGATGCCCGTGATGATAAAAAGAAACGGCAACCTGGACATGGCTTTCGCCTCCTTACCCTTTTTCAATTCTCACTTTGGCCGTACCATCGGCTTGATCCTCAACGGTGTAGGGGCAACCGAGATTATTCAACTCCTCAATCAAGAAGACTGGCACACGGTCATTATGAATCAGCACGACTTCCCCAGGTTTGCAACGTTCCAGTGCGGCAAGTGTTCGCATCATGGGTTGTGGCGGTTCCAATCCGCGATTGTCCAGTATAACGGTGGGCGCCTGTAGAGATTCAAATTTTTCAATCGCAACAGCTTGCTCCTCCGGATGTCCTTTACATGAAGCTGATTCTTCGTCGGAGTCTGGATCAGAATCAGCTTCTGATCCAGATAAAACCATTGCAGAACATGCTTTTGCACCGGTTTTATTTTTTTTGTGTACAAACGTGGTAACCCAGTGATCCGAACCCTTTCGTTCCGATGTGCTGGAGTATCCTTTCATCTTGAGAATACCGAGCAGAGGCGTTGGTTTGAATGGAGCATGTAGTACAAAGACATCTTCATGCTGAAGGCCTTTGACCGTGTCCATGATCAGCTGGAACGGCTCCAGCTTTTTACTCAGATGAGGACGCACATCCAATTCAACAATATGGACATCAGATGGAGACATGTGTGTTCACATCCGATCCTGCACTGGCTACATCCGCCTGATTTACCAACTGTAGAGATGATTCATACAGGGCAGCCATTCCACCGTACAGCGCATAGAAGAATGACTCCGGCGCATCGAGGGAGAAGGACAGATAGGCTTTGGGGTCCATGCCGAGCACACGCTCAAAAAGTCTTGCACTGTCATAGGCGTAAAAACAGAAATGAGTATATTCGAATACAGGCATTTTTTCGTAAATGGTGATAATCTCTTGCGCATATTCTGTTTGCTCACGCTGTGCCATTTGAATCATGTTTGTGGCGTCTTCCAGCCGCAGCGTGATGCGGAGTGTAGTATCGTCAATAATTTCAACGTGCGCCATAGCGGTTCAGCTCCAATCTATAATTTGCTGATTTTGACCTGGAAGGTTGTGGGACCCTGCTCAATATACTCCCAGTTGAAGCCATCGGGATGTGTGGATTGGAACTGGAATCGAAGGGGCTTAGGATCGTGATCGTTAATGAGCAGCATGGATTCCTGTGGTTGCAATTGATCAAACGTTTCGAAAATAACTTTATGTTTCAAATGCGGTGGATACTCCGTGGCATTAATGGTTGCTGCGTATGTGTTCATGTGTCATTCCTCCAGATAGGGATAGTGTGGTGTTGCAATTTGATTATAGAAAAGGTGAAGAGGGGTCTGTGTGAGCCTGCTCACATATTTTCTTTTGCCATAATTTTGCCTTATTTAGACCAAAATCCTGTTTGGTAAAGGGTTGCAGAGCATATATAAATGTGCAACTGTGCGCTATGTTTCACTTCTTGTGATATTTTGCACAGTTCGCTGATCGAGACATCCCTATATTTAGCGTCAAGATGACACTGGATGAGAGGAAGAATAGGTTCCTCCTTCGACTGATGTTAAGACAGCACCCTAGAGAAGGGAGGTACGTGTATGGACTCAACATTAATGGACCCGTTTGGAAGAGTGCATAATTATTTGAGAATTTCGGTGACGGATCGCTGTAATCTCCGTTGTGTGTATTGCATGCCGGAGGAAGGAATGCAGTTTGAACCGACAGAACGCATCCTGTCCTATGAAGAAATCACGTCCATCGTTAAGGCGCTTGCTCCACTGGGCATTCGGAAATTGCGTTTGACCGGAGGGGAGCCTCTTGTTCGCAAGGGGCTGGATCAACTGATTGCAATGTTATCCGCTATTCCAGGAATTGAGGACATCGCATTGACAACCAATGGTATCTATTTGGCAGCTTATGCGGATCTGCTGAAGACTGCGGGGTTAACCCGGGTGAACATAAGCCTGGATTCTTTGAAGCCAGAACGATTCGCAAGCATTACTCGAGGCGGCAAGGTGCAGCGTGTGCTGGATGGAATTAAGGCCAGCCAAAAGGCCGGATTTTATCCGATCAAGCTGAACGTGGTGTTGATGAAAGGCGTGAACGACGATGAGGTGGAAGATTTTCTGCGGATGACCCGGGATGAACCCATTCATATTCGTTTTATTGAGTACATGCCTATTGGTGAAAGTGGAGATGGTTGGAGGTCAGGGTATATGCCTCTCGAACATGTGCTGGAAACATGTGGAGCACGATGGGATTACGAAAGCTGTGGAGAGATTTACGGGAATGGTCCTGCAGACAGTTATCGCATTGTGGGAGCTGCCGGAACGTTTGGTCTGATTCACCCGGTGAGCAGCCATTTTTGCGGAAATTGCAACCGGCTCAGGCTGACGGCAGATGGAAATATCAAACCTTGTCTCTACTGGTCGGATGAGTTCAATGTTCGTCCACTCGTAGGTGATGACAAGGCGGTGCGGGATTTATTTTACAAGGCTCTCGGAGCCAAACCCGAAACACATGACATGTTAAAAGCCTTAAACGGGCAACAGATCGACGGCACGCCAACGCTGCGACATATGTCGCAAATCGGAGGTTAGCAACAGCAGTCCAGGATTCAACTTGCATCAACAGGTCATATATGTGGGAGGACAACAATGAGTAACAAAAGCATGCCCTGGATGGGCAAACTCAAATATTTTGCCAAACGTGAAAAAAGTGCGGAAGGATGGAGCGAGATGTCCCCGGTCAACCGAGATTGGGAAGATGTCTACCGTCGCCGCTGGCAGCATGACAAAGTGGTGCGTTCCACACACGGAGTCAATTGTACCGGATCATGCAGCTGGCAGATCTATGTGAAAGACGGCATTGTCACTTGGGAAACGCAGGCTACCGACTATCCTTCAACTGGACCGGATATGCCGGAATTTGAGCCACGGGGATGTCCACGTGGAGCGAGCTTCTCATGGTATCTCTATAGCCCGCTGCGTGTCAAACATCCTTACGTACGTGGTGCGTTGCTGGACATGTGGCGTGATGCGCTTCAGACGCATGGTGACCCGGTTCAAGCATGGTCCAGCATTGCTGATGATCCGGCCAAAGTGAAAAGATACAAATCGGTGCGGGGTAAAGGTGGATTAATTCGCGCGTCATGGGGTGAAGTGACACAGATTATCGCCGCTTCGCTAATTCATACAATTAAAGAATACGGGCCAGACCGGATTATTGGTTTCTCTCCGATTCCTGCCATGTCGATGGTCAGTTATGCAGCAGGATCACGGTTCTTATCCTTGATGGGATCACCATTGCTTAGTTTTTACGACTGGTATGCGGATCTGCCGCCGGCTTCACCTCAAATCTGGGGCGATCAAACGGATGTGCCGGAGAGCAGTGACTGGTACAACTCGGGATACATTCTGGTATGGGGCTCTAATCTGCCAATGACGCGGACACCGGATGCCCACTTCTTGGCTGAAGCACGTTATCGGGGAACAAAAGTGGTGTCGATCAGCCCGGATTATGCGGAGTACGTGAAATTTGCAGATACGTGGATGTCGGTAAAACAAGGAACGGACGGCGCTCTGGCAATGGCTATGGGCCATGTCATCCTGAAAGAGTTTTATATTGAAAAGCCTACGGACTATTTCATGCAATATGCCAAACAGTATACGGACTTTCCAAATCTGCTGATTGTGGAAGAAAAGGACGGCGTACACACAGCAGGCAGATTTCTCGTCGGGGAAGATCTGGGCATTACAGGTAATAACATGGCTTGGAAAACGCTCGTTTACGATGAAAACAGTGGAACTTATGCGATGCCAAAAGGAAGTTTGGGCTTCCGTTGGGGTGAAGAAGGCACATGGAATCTCAAAATGGAACAGGTAGAGAACGGTGAGCCGATTGATCCAAGACTATCCATGCTTGGCGTCCATCATGATCTTGTAACGATTCAACTGCCTTACTTTGATGATGAGGAGAAACATGTCATGGAGCGGCAGATTCCTGTACGTCAGATTTGGTTAGGGGACAGATGGATTACAGTAACAGCCGTATACGATCTGGTACTTGCAAAATACGGAATTGAACGTGAAATGACACGTTCTGCGGATTCAGCAGAAGTGGTCACTGGTGTGGAGCAATTGAGTGTACGTGTTAACCATGGAGACGACATCTTGCATGCAACACAGGTAAAACCATTCACTCCAAAGTGGCAAGAGAAAATCACTGGTGTGGACCAAGAGACTGTCGTACAGATTGCACGCGAGTTCGCACAGAATGCGATCGATACCCAAGGTCGTTCCATGATCATCATGGGAGCCGGTATTAATCACTGGTACAACTCCGACGTCATCTATCGCGCCATTATTAACTTAATTCTGATGACAGGGTGTCAGGGTGTAAACGGCGGAGGCTGGGCCCACTATGTCGGTCAAGAAAAACTGCGTCCGGCTGAAGGCTGGCAGACGATTGCCTTTGCTCGTGACTGGACTGGACCTGCACGTCTGCAGAACGGAACCTCCTTCTTCTACTTTGCAACAGATCAATGGAGATACGAGGAGACCCAAGTCGGAGAGTTGACCTCAGCGCTTGAGGGTAAACCACGGTTCCAGCATGTGGCTGATTATAATGTGATGGCTGCGCGTATGGGCTGGCTTCCATCCTATCCACAATTCAATCGTAACTCGATTGATCTGCATCAGGATGCACTGCAGGCGGGAGCAACGACGAAGGATGAGATCGGTGCTTATGTGGCCTCTGAATTGCAGAACAAAAATCTGAAGTTCTCGATCGAGCAACCGGATGATCCGGCGAACTTCCCGCGTGTACTGTTTGTCTGGAGAGCGAATCTGATCTCAAGTTCCGGCAAAGGACATGAGTATTTCCTGAAACATCTGCTCGGTGCAACGAACGGATTGCTTAACGATGACGATCATGGCCTGCGCCCAGAGCATGTAGAGTGGGTGGATGAAGCACCGGAAGGCAAGCTAGACCTGATGATTAACATGGATTTCCGTATGGCAGGTACAGCGATGTATTCCGATATTGTGCTGCCAGCAGCGACCTGGTATGAGAAAAGTGATCTGAGCAGTACGGATATGCACCCGTTCGTTCATCCATTCAACCCGGCGGTAGCCACGCAATGGGAATCCCGTTCCGACTGGGATACCTTCAAGGAAATCGCACGTGTATTCTCCGAGATGGCTGAGCAGCAATTCGATGGGCCGCAGAAGGAGATCGTTGCTACTCCGCTCTTGCATGATTCACCGGATGAGCT
Source organism: Paenibacillus sp. FSL K6-1318 (assembly GCF_037976905.1). Taxonomy (NCBI): domain Bacteria; kingdom Bacillati; phylum Bacillota; class Bacilli; order Caryophanales; family Paenibacillaceae; genus Paenibacillus; species Paenibacillus sp. FSL K6-1318. The sequence continues at coordinate 4,087,467 of NZ_CP150270.1, read as the reverse complement.
TGCTCAACCGTACGGAGAGATCAAAGACTGGAGCGCAGGAGAATGTGAAGCGATCCCGGGGAAAACGATGCCGCATATTCAGGTCGTGGAACGTGATTATGCTGCCGTATATAACAAAATGATCAGTCTAGGGCCTGTGGTGAAGGATAAACCAATCGGTACCAAAGGCATATCCTGGTCTGCCAGTGAAGAGTATGAAAAACTCAGTGGTATTCTGGGCGTACACCGTAAAGATGGCGTTGGACAAGGATGTCCGGATCTGAGCACAGACCGGAATGTTGCGGAGGCTATTCTGACCTTGTCTAGTACAACGAACGGCAAGATGGCGGTACGTGCGTGGGAAGCGCTGGAACAGAAAACGGCACTTCATTTGAAAGATTTGGCTGAGGAACGGTCTGAGGAATGTTTTACATTTGACGAGATCACTTCCAAACCGAAAACGGTCATTACCTCGCCTGCCTTCAGCGGATCGGAAAAAGGCGGACGCCGATATTCGCCATTCACCACCAATGTGGAGCGCCTGATTCCATGGCGTACATTGACGGGTAGACAACAGTTCTACATTGATCATGCGATGCTACGCGAATTCGGAGAGACATTAGCTACATTTAAACCTGTGTTGAAGCATACGCCGTTCCATCCGAAAAGCAAACGTCCGATTGAAGGTGGCAAGGAAATTGTCCTGAATTATCTGACACCACATAACAAGTGGTCGATTCACAGTATGTACTATGATGCGCTGCCGATGTTGACCTTGTTCCGAGGCGGCCCGACAATCTGGATGAACTACGAAGATGCAGAAGAAGCCGGACTGGTCGACAATGACTGGATCGAATGCTTCAACCGTAACGGGGTAGTCGTTGCCAGAGCCGTAGTAACACATCGTATTCCTCGCGGCATGGCTTTCATGTATCACGCTCAGGACCGTCACATTAACGTTCCGGGTACCAAAATATCACAAACACGTGGGGGTACGCATAACAGTCCGACACGTATTCATGTGAAGCCAACACATATGATCGGTGGTTATGCCCAGTTAAGTTATGGCTTCAACTACTATGGCCCGACAGGCAACCAGCGTGACCTCAACGTCATCATAAGAAAACTGCAGGAGGTGGATTGGCTTGAAGATTAAAGCACAAGTCAGTATGGTCATGAATCTGGACAAATGTATTGGGTGCCATACATGTAGCGTAACCTGCAAAAACACCTGGACCAATCGTCCAGGTGCAGAATATATGTACTGGAACAATGTGGAGACCAAGCCAGGGGTCGGTTATCCGAAACAATGGGAAGACCAGGAGCGTTATCGCGGTGGCTGGGAGATGAAGAATGGCAAACTGGAATTGAAGTCCGGCACAAGGGCAAGACGCTTGCTTAACATTTTCCATAATCCGGATCAGCCTACCATTGATGATTATTACGAGCCATGGACATACGAGTATGAGAAACTGACGAACAGTCCGGAGAAAAAACATCAGCCTGTAGCAAGACCGAAATCCCAGATTACTGGTGAATATATGAATCTGGAGTGGGGTCCGAACTGGGAAGACGATCTGGCAGGTGCCCATGTAACGGGGATGGAAGATCCCAATATGAAGGGTGTCGAAGACTCAATCAAAATGGATTTTGAACAGGTTTTTATGATGTACCTGCCACGGATCTGTGAACACTGTCTTAACCCGGCCTGTGTGTCCTCCTGTCCTTCCGGAGCGATGTACAAAAGGGAAGAGGACGGAATTGTACTGGTTGACCAGAATGCATGCCGCGCATGGAGATTCTGTGTATCCAGTTGCCCTTACAAAAAGGTCTATTTCAACTGGCAGACGAACAAAGCCGAGAAATGTACCCTTTGTTTCCCTCGGATTGAAGCAGGCTTGCCAACGATCTGTTCCGAAACTTGTGTGGGACGTATCCGTTATATCGGCCTGATGCTGTATGATGCAGACCGTGTTGAAGCCGCTGCTTCCGTTGAAAATGATCAGGATCTCTACGAATCCCAGATGGATATTTTCCTTGATCCGAATGACCCTGAGGTGATTCGCGAAGCGCGCAAGGCCGGAATTCCAGAGGATTGGATTATTGCAGCGCAGCAGTCCCCTATTTATAAAATGGTTATCGACTGGAAAATTGCGCTCCCGCTTCACCCAGAATACCGCACCATGCCCATGGTATGGTACATTCCACCGCTTAGCCCAATTACCAATCGGGTAGAGGGACAGGGAAGTTCGCTGGAGGCCAATGATATTTTCCCGGCGATTGATAACATGCGTATTCCAGTGGAATATTTGGCCAATCTGCTTACGGCAGGAGATACGGATCGAATCCGTGAAGTACTGCGGAAAATGGCAGTTATGCGCATTCACATGCGTAACCAGCAGACGGGTAAGACCAGTGAATCGGCTTTGCTTGAAAGAGTAGGCATGGATGCTCAGGAAGTGGAGGATATGTACCGACTGCTCGCCATTGCGAAATACAACGACCGTTTTGTCATCCCGCCAGCTCACCGTGAGGAAGTGGAAGATCTCTTCAGCGAACAGGGCAGCTGTGGACTAGATTTTGCAGGTGGTCCAGGTTCTTGCGGGGTATTCTGATGGGAGAGGAGACAAGGACACCGATGATGATCGATACCAATGAAAGTACAAGTCAGGCTCTGGTTTACGATACGTATACGAGAAGAATGGTCTGTAAACTGATCTCTTATCTGTTGCAATATCCCGATACAGCGTGGAGAGAAGGATTGCAAGGCGTTAATGAAGCTATACAGTCCATTTCGGATGAGACGATGAACCAGATCCTGCTGACATTTGTAGATGAAGCACAGGCTGTTAGCTCGATTGAGTGGCAGGATGCCTATGTTCGAACATTCGATTTTGATAAAAAGTGTAACCTCCATCTCACCTATGCTCTTCATGGCGATGAAAGGGATCGGGGCCCTGCTTTGATTGAATTGAAGCGCAGATATGAAGCTGCGGGATTTTATATGGAAGTAAGTGAGTTGCCGGATTATCTGCCTATGGTGCTTGAATTTGTAGCTGAGGCTCCCGAGGAAGATGCCTTGGGTGTACTCTCCAGTTGCCATAAGGCTCTGGTCACGATGACCGAAAGCATTACGGGACAGAACAGCCCATATGGACCATTGCTCAGTCTGATGTTACAGGTCATTCCTGAGCCCCCAGCTCCTGATGTACCCAAACAAGAAGAAGCAGCTAACCAACAACCTGAAGATCTCATGCAGATCGCGGCTCAGATGAGGAGGGGGAATCGGTGAGTACACTGGAACTGTTGTTATGGGGCGCTCTTCCCTATATGGTCATTGTTTTCTGTATTACGGCGACAATCTGGAGATATGTGACGAATCCCTTCAGTTGGACGTCCAAGTCCAGTGAGATGCTGGAGAAACGCATGTTGAAATGGGGTAGCTTACTCTTTCATATTGGAATATTCGCCGTAATCTGCGGACATATTGCCGGTTTGCTTGTTCCGGTGGAGTTCTATCGCTGGATCGGCCTGAGTGATGAAGGATATCACTTGATGGCTATCGCAGGAGGACTGCCTGCGGGGATCATTGCATTTGCAGGTGCAGTCATTTTGTTGGTTCGCCGTTATGTTGCTCGGAGAGTACGGGCCACAAGCAGCATCGGGGACTGGCTGGCCCTTGCCATGTTGATCATTGTCATTGTCACCGGCATACTGGCGACCTCGGCCAATGCGGTGAATCACACAGGTTTCGACTATCGAACAACAATTAATCCTTGGTTGCGCGGTCTGATCGTATTCCAGCCTGATCCGGTTCTGATGCAGACGGTACCGCTGAACTTCAAAGTACACATTCTGCTTACCTTTGTACTGTACTGCGTATTTCCATTTACTCGTCTGGTTCACATGCTAAGTATGCCACTGGGTTATCTGAAACGCAGTTATGTGTTGTATCGCAGAAGAGATGGAGCTGTGTATCCGAATCAGGAACAAAAAAAGGAAAGGGCGATGTAAATGCAACATAAAGGAAAAGTTCAACTGCCCTTACAAACCGCAAGTCTGGTTCTTGGTTTCATGGTATGGGTTATCCTGTCATCTCTGATGCCATTTATTAAAGAGGATATTGCGCTTACGTCTTCTCAGCTTGCATGGGCGACAGCGATTCCCGTATTGATCGGATCGATTGCCCGTATTCCGATTGGTTATTGGACGAATCGATATGGAGCACGTAATATTTTTATGATTAGCTTTGTCCTGTTGCTGGCTCCTGTATGGTGGATTAGCCGTGCGACATCGTTCAGTGATCTGGTGATTGGTGGTCTCTTCCTCGGTATTGGGGGAGCTGTCTTCTCCGTCGGTGTAACTTCACTACCCAAATATTATCCGAAAGAGCGACATGGATTTGTTAACGGGATCTACGGAATTGGTAACCTGGGTACAGCACTGTCTGCATTCGGAGCCCCGCTGATCGCTGATCGTATGGGATGGTCTACGACGGTTCTGCTCTACAGTATTCTGCTACTAGGGATGGCAGCGCTGAATTTTGCTCTAGGGGACAAAAAGGAAACTCGTGTTAATGTTCCGCTCATGCAACAACTGAAAGCCATATCACGCAACAATAAACTATGGTTGCTCTGCTTGTTTTATTTTCTGACATTTGGCTCGTTCGTGGCGTTTACGGTATATTTGCCAAACTTCTTAGTCAGTCACTTCCAGATGGACAAAGTCGATGCAGGTATTCGTACAGCGGGGTTCATTCTCGTTGCTACCATCATGCGACCTGTTGGAGGCTGGCTTGGAGATCGATTTAATCCGTTCAAAATATTAATGTTTGTCTTCGGCGGATTAACGATTGCAGCGATTGTATTATCCTTCGCGCCGTCATTCTATATCTACACCTTTGGGTGCCTGACTGTGGCCTTATGCGCAGGGACAGGTAACGGGACTATTTTCAAATTAGTGCCAATGTATTTCGTTAAACAACCAGGTGTAGCGAATGGGATGATCTCGGCTATGGGTGGTCTGGGCGGATTCTTCCCACCGTTGATGTTGACTTTGCTGTATAGCATGACGGGGCATTATGCCATTGGTTTCATGGCGTTGTCACAGATTGCGCTGGTTAGCTTGGTACTTGTGATCTGGATGTTCTACCAAGAGAAGCTTCAGTTATCTGCCAGCATTCTGGAGAATACAATTGAAGCGATTCTGATCACGGATACGAACAGTGTTATTACTTCCGTGAACCCGGCCTTTACTGCAGTCACTGGTTATAGCGCTGAAGAGGCGGTTGGACAGAAACCAAGTCTGTTGAAATCCGGCAAGCAAGATAAACGTTTCTATGACCAATTATGGTTGGAATTACGTGAGAAAGGATATTGGCAGGGCGAGATCTGGAATCGGAAGAAAAACGGAGAAGTCTATCAGGAATGGCTGAGTATTACAGCGATCCGTAATGAAGCCGGCGAAGTCAAATATTATGCGGGCATGTTCAGTGACATGGGCAGGCCAGAGCTCACAATAGCCTGATGCATGTGTCGGTAATTGTGCATACAGCAAGAGACCTTAACATCGATTGCAGGCGTTAAGGTCTCTTTTTGCACACAGAGATTGGTGTAAGGGGCGTGGGGGGGGAACCAGCAGTGGAGCTGGGTGGTTAAGCATCCCTTTGTTGCTTCAATGCTTGTAAATCAAGAATGATAATCCGGCTACGATCCACTTCGAGCAAATGCTCTTTCGTAAGCTGGTTTAGAAGCCGGTTCGCTGTTTCCCTTGTAGTTCCGATGGAATTGGCGAACTCCTGATGTGTCATGGGCAGGTTGATGACAATTTGATCTCCATGCTTCTGCCCGTGCTGCTCTGCGAGCATGAGAAGGAAGGAGAGCACACGATTACGCACATCCTGACCAGAGAGCACCTGTAATTTGTCCTGTAGTTCACGTATTTTGTCTCCGAGTACACGCATAATTTTGATCGCAATCGATGGTGTGCTGAGCATTAATCGTTCGAATAATCTGACAGGAATGGCCAGTAATTCGGTAGGGGTAATCGCTTCAGCGGTAGCCGGGTAGGGGTGTGCGTTAAAAAAGCCGGTGTGCGGGAACATATCCCCTGTTTTGAGGAAAGAGACAATCTGTTCATGTCCATTCTCATCCGTTTTATAGGCTTTTACAATCCCGGTACGAATGAAAAAAACAGCTTCTTTTTCGCTACCTTCGCTGAAAATAACCGTTTTCTTGTGAATGCTTCTGGAAATGGCGATATCTTCGACCTGCTTTAATTCCTCGGGGCTAAGGTCCTGGAAGATGGGGAACTGTTGTAGAAACTCCGCTGCTGTATCTTTGTTTACCCTGCTCATGAGAATCTTTCCTCTCTGTGTTCATATTTCAGAATTACGATATCACTCAATTCTAGGAGGTTAACTGTGAAGTGAAAACCAATACGCATACAATCGTTATCCCTCATGAACATGGCGGCTGGGCCATGGTTAGTGTGCCTTTTCTGGTAGGTATGATTGCAAGTGGGCCGCAGTGGTTACATCTGCCCTTATTTGTAGCCTGGCTTGGACTATATCTAACCGCGTATCCGTTACTGCAGTCTTTAAAAAGAAATGCCAATCGACATCGCTTATACAAGTGGGCTGCAATCTACGGTACAGTGGCTCTAATCTGTCTAATCCCACCCGTTCTTGGTCAGACCTCACTACTATTCTTTGGCCCGGTTCTGGGCGGACTGTTACTTGTGAACATCTGGCATGTAAGACACAAAGTAGAACGCTCGCTTACCAATGATCTGTGTGCCATGCTGATGTTCTCACTAGGGGGAGCGGCTGCTTATCTCATTGGAGGCGGGCACTGGGACTATCGAATGGCAATCGTAGTTTTGTTTTCTTTCTTACATTTTACAGGAAGTACGTTCTTTGTGAAATCGGTCTTTCGAGAGCGAACGAATAAGCGTTGGCTGATGCTAACTCGCCTGGTACATATCCTTCTAATCTTCATACCGATGATGATCGGATACCCATGGATGTCTTTGGCCTATGTCTATTCTGCTGTGCGCACCTTCATATATGCAGGCAGAACACTGCGCCCCATGAAGGTCGGTATGATTGAAATCATTGGAGCCGTGCAGTTCCTGCTCTGGTCTATTCTGTTGTAACCGCATCATTTCATCATAGCGTGATTTTTGAACACAACAGGTGATATAGATCACAACGTTACAGGATTGTTTTTGATTGGTCGGCGAGGGTTAATGGAATGATAGAGGATAGAACATGATTGAACAAGAGAGGGGTCGGCCCGGATGTGGACTGCATTCATGTGGGGCGGCATCTCTGCCTCAGCGGTTGTCATAGGCGCACTGGCAGCATTGTTTCTGAAGATACCCAAACGAGTGATAGGCTGGATCATGGCTTTTGGGACAGGAACATTAATCGGTGCAGCGACCTTTGAACTTCTCGGAGATGCGCTGAATGATGGGGGGATTATACCCACAGCCATTGGATTTACGGCGGGTGCCGTCGTGTATACCCTGTTTGACCTGCTCGTTTCTGCAAAGGGTGGGGCAGGACGTAAACGCTCGGGAAGGTCAGGAGACTCGAATCAAAGCGGACTTGGGATCTTTGCAGGCACGGTAATGGACGCTATCCCGGAATCCATCATGCTTGGCGCCAGCTTGCTGGCTGGCAACGGTGTCAGTGTGGTGCTGGTGGTATCGATCTTTGTCAGCAACATCCCTGAAGGTCTGTCCAGCACGGTTGGACTGCAGGGCAGCAAGTACAGTCGTGCAAAAATCATGCTGATGTGGCTGAGTGTACTATTGATCTCCGCGCTTGCGGCTTTGGGTGGATATCTGTTTCTGGAGCAGCTTCCAGAGGAGATGGGTGCAGCGATTGGTGCATTTGCAGGTGGTGGAATCATTGCCATGATCTGCTCAACGATGATGCCGGAAGCCTTTGAAGAGGGTGGGCCAGTTGTGGGTTTGATTGCATCTATGGGATTGCTCGTATCGCTGTTGTTGGATCTGTAGATGACAGAATAAGCTTCCGATCAATGTCCTCTCCGTTTTTGTGTAAATATTAGTTAAATTTATATAAAAAGAGTATCCGAACAGCGTGATTTCTGATCGGATACTCTTTTTTATTATTAAAACGAAGGATGATATTAATGGCTGCCGGAACAGCTTCCTCCGCACCCGCAAGCTTCCTTACCTAGTTCACTAGTTTCGGGCAGGCGGTTCAATTCCACGGATTTCGTGAAATAGTGACTAAGCTGCTGATGTAGCTGGCTGAACTCCCGTTGTGCATAGATGAACCGACGAATGAGCGGATGATCATAGAGTGCGCGTTCTTCCTCTTCATACACCTGAATTTCAGATGCAAGCAATTCAATATTCTGCCATTCTTTTTCTTCCAGTGCCTGATGTTTCTCCATAAATTTCTCATACTGAGTCGTAGCTTGCTCATCTGCAGCAAATTGATCAATCATGTCCCGCATCTCTTTGTAGCCTTCATCCTGTAGCAGCAGTGAACAGAGCTCTTGCATTTTGTGCATAATGATCTGTTTGTCCAATTTAACAACCGTATTCATTGCATAAACCTCCTGAAGATCTTTTCTTAACTGTATACTGTAACGCTAGGTCACACTGTGACGATACTCACATCCAATGTGAAATATAATACTTGTCCCAAAGCTATATAAGCTGAATTAATCATTCACACGTTAACAGTGAGGGGAAGGTCATTCTGCCCTCGTGGTGTTCGTGCAAATAATCTTTAGTTCAGGATGGAACCATTTCCCTGAGCTGCTCCAATTGCAGAATAAGGATACAGTTCCCTGTAACCTGAAGCAGTCCCTGAGTTTGCATTATGGCAAGTTTGCGACTAAGTGTTTCGGGTGTGATCCCGAGTAACAGAGCCATATCTTTTTTGAAAACAGGCAAGCGGATCTCATGCTTTGCATGATTTCGGGTATGAAAATACAAAAGCAACTTGGCAATCTTCTGTTCCGTTGTCATCGCACTGAGCGAGCTGTTCCATTCATCTGTTTCACGGAGTAGATTGGAAATAGCAAGCAGGAAATGATAAGCAAGCTTCGGATCATGTTCAAGTAACTGGTCAAAGTCATGCTTGCTGATAGAGCAGATGGCCGAAGGCTCCAGAACTTCGGCGTTCGTGGCATGTGGTTTTTGATGTAACAGGGAATCTTGTCCGAAGAAATCTCCGGGAAACAGAAACCGGATAATATGTTCCTTGCCATTTTCATTGTATTTGGATAACTTCACACATCCCTGATGAACCACGTAAAGCGTATCAGAGCGTTCTCCCTCCTGGACGACAACTTCGCCTTTGTTATATTTGCGGGTATGCAAAAGGGCGGTCAGCAATGCAGCTTCGGATGGATCAAGATGCTGGAACAGAGATACTTTGGAGAAACAGGCTTCCTTCGCTTCGTGCGCACAGATCATCGTTCAATCACCTCGAATTATTCAGGATGGGTATATCCATTATCTATTGTCATGTCTCAGTGAGACATGGCGGGTCCACCATGATCAGTACCATCCTTGGTCACGCGCAGAACAGCGGAAGCGCCTTTGGCTACATGGTTAAACTGATGGGTTACAATCGCATAATCGCCTTCTTCGGTCACGGTGAACTCTACAACAGCTCCACCACTTGCGGGAAGCATAACCGTCTGTATTCCATACTGGATGTTGCGTGGATTCCCGTCGGTATACACGCGGTCCATAATGGTACCCACAACGTGGAAGGATGAGACTTCATTGGGTCCGGCATTACTGACATAAATCCGAACCGTATCTCCTACTTTGGCTAACAGGGGATAATTTACTAATCCATAATCATTGCCGTTAAATACGACATAATCCGGCTCCCCGTTCAAAAAAGCTTCGTAATCATGTTCTTTATACCATTCACTCTGAACAAGGGTATACTCACGATCAACCAAGTGATCGGAAGGGTATCCTGCCTTGGGTTCAACAATAATCATGCCGTACATACCGTTCGCGATATGGGCAAGAACCGGCTTGGTTCCGCAGTGATACATGAATACACCGGGTGAGGAGGTGGGATAGGTGAACGTGCCTTCCTCGCCTGGCATAACATCAATAAATTTGCTGCTGGGAGCAGCATGTACAGCATGAAAATCCATGGAGTGAGGCAAGCTGGAATCTTTATTTTTTAATGTGAACACCAAAGTATCTCCCTCTGTCACACGAAGTACCGGTCCGGGAACGGTGCCATTAAATGTCCAAGCGTTATAGATCACACCTTCGGAGATTTCGACATCTGTAACTTGGGCCGTCATTTCAATATATACCGTAGTACCTTCTCTGCGAATGATCGGGTCCACCGGAGGTTGACTGACCGCAGAGGAGGAGACTTCATCGTGGTGAACTGGTTTAACCGTATTGGTTGAACTACAGTGAGAGAGAGTTGCTGTGAATATAGCGAATACGAGGGACCATTTATATACATTCATTAAGGAAAGCATAGGTACACAACCTTTACTCAAGTGATGTTTTTCACAAGCTAAAAAGCAGGTATTCTTTCATTTCAGTAGTTATTTAGTTATAGATTACGTTATTGAGGAGGAGACGGGTGTGATGAGGCACACACTTGGGTATGTCGTATTAGAGGCATTTTCAACAATCTGCCTGCAATTCTTGTGCTGAAGAACGGAGTTTCATATAATTTTAGAGAGATGGATTGGTAAATGTTGAGTATTATGACGCTGTGTGTGTCGTAGTTTCAGGAGAGGGGAGATGCGGAATGAAACGTTTCGAAGATGAAGGTGCCTATAAGTATAGTTTCTATTCGGTACTTCGACGGGGAGAACGGATTGATGTGAAATGTCCCAAATGCGGTGGGCACGCTTCGATTGAACAACGGAATGGTCAAATGGGATGGAAGTGTTTCGAATGTTATGCTCAAGCTTCTGAAGAACCAGTATATCAATATAAAGCCAAGGAGAATTGTGCTGTATGTGAACGCTGGTTCAACGTGGAAGTCACAGACGAGAAGAAGACGTCTCACCGATCGACGCATGTGGAATGTCCGCATTGTAGTTCTGTTAATCAGGTTGAATTACATGCCAAGCCGACATACCAAAGGTATTTTTCCGAGATTCGTGCAGGGAAAGATCCTGTGTTCGGGCTGGCATTATACTTCATGGATGATTTCAGAGGAAAAATCATATGGGCTGTTAATCGGGAGCACCTGAATTATCTCATCGCTTATGTTTCCGCAGATCTGCGTGTAAAACATGCAAATATGCCTATACGAACGGCTTCGCATAGTATTCCGGCTTATATCAAGGATGCGAAGAACAGGGATGTGGTTGTGCGTACACTGTCGAAGCTTCAGCATAAGACTGGATGAGAACGGAATTGAAGATGAAGCGTTAAAGCCGCAAGGAGAGAAGATATGAAACTACGAGTTAAACTTACTATTTTTGCAGTCATTCTGGGTGTGTTGATGATTCCGGCTTATTTTATTTTACAGGCATTTGGTGTATTTCAAAAAGAGACAGTATTATCTGACTATGCTCTCGCCGTTGATGTTAATGGGAAGTCCTATGAAGCCTGGCCGCTTATTAACAGTTTTGCAGCAATGGACAAAGAGGAAGATAACCGTCAGTTTTATTACCGGATTGATATGAATCACATCCAATACCTGTTTAATCTGGCCTATCAGGAGTATGATGTGAAACCCGGCGGGGACAATCCGTATCTGGCTGGTACTGTAAACTATCAACGTACAGATCACAACTATGTGCAGACCGAGAGACAGTATGAGAACGCCAATGATTTCACAACGGTTTTGAACCTGTATGATCAGGATGGGCAGGTGATCTACACCTACAATAACACCGGCAAGGGAGATAAACAGCTGGTAGAATCCATTATTCATCAGGGGATGAGCCGTTCTACGAATGGTGGTGGGGGTGAAGCCGTGCGCGATCCATATATCAATATTACGGCGTTATTTCGCGACAAGCTAAACATCGATGTGAAATTGACGGTGGATGAGGAACATAAAGTGGTTACTATTCGAATGAACAAATCGGAGGCGAGATCATGAATGAGTATGGTGTGCAACACGGACCGGCTTATCTGGAAGGATTAACAAGGAGGGAAGAAGTCGTCGAGTCCGATGAAGTGGAGTGGAAAGGCAAACTTCAAATGAGTGATGGACACGATAAATTCCATATTTATTATTATGGTGACTTGACGGAAGATGATCTGATTGCCTGGCATGATTCGACACCGCTTCTTGTATATGCGGAGCATACGGTCACGGGTGAGCGCTATCTGCTCATTGATTCCGCCAAGCACGGATATGATGCCATGTTATGTGAGACCTATTCGGAAGAAGTACTACATGACAGACCCCTTCGTCCTTATCTGGATGTTGAAGGAGAGGACATCTTTGAGGTAGAGTTGACGGCCTATTATAATGTGCCTTGGGATGAAGAGTTCGGCGAAGATGTGGATGAGCATGGTACGTATGAATTGATTACGGGAGAACGCATGGATTTTAATCAGGTCAAGCGTGATGGATATGATGCCTTTGCCATTCGTATTCTGAATCGTAAAGGGATATGGACTGACATTGTACAGGAAGAACTGGCTTAGATCTGTAAACGAATGAATCAAACTGAGATGGGAGATGTCAACAAATGTATATCGTATCCCGTGCACTTAAGCCGGTTCCAGCAGAGGAACTGGATCGCTTTGAACAACAGCACGCCATCTCGCTACCTTTGTCATACCGTACCTGGATTGAACAATACGGAGAAGGTACGTACACGGGCTGGATGAATGTGCAGAGACCGGACCCGGAAGTGCTGAAGCCTTTTGTGGAATATGATTTTTGGATACATACGGACGATTCGCCTATAAGTCAGCATCAACTTGAGCAGTGCATCTCCATCGGCAGTTCTGTAGATGGAGATTTCCTTGCTGTTCATCCGGAAGTTGAGGGGCTATTGTGGCTACCGCGCCATGATGAGCATATTACCTTGTGGACATGCTCGGAGACTGAATTTGGCGAAACGCTGAACCGGATCTATTGCGGGTATTACCGTCAGGATAAACCGATATCGCCACTATACTATGAACCGTGGAATGAGCTGCGGAAGCATAGGTTTTATCACTTTACGGGGACGGAACAGGGAAGCTCCATGAAGGAACTCGCAGATAAGTGCAAGACGGAATTTAAGTGGGACGCAGTGTTGGAGAATGAGTACACGTGTAAGCTGTTTATGGCTTCGATGGGAGGATATGTACGTTTTAACTATGCGAATGGGAGAGAGGTTGCCCTGTTCTATGAAGAAAAGAACGGTGCGGAGGAGGCAACGGATAACGAAATCAGTCTGTTTTTGCAAGCACAACATTGTACGGCATATGAATAGGGGCAGAGTGGAGGACAACTCATGAGTTGGTTAAAGGAAGACATCGCGGAACAATGGCGCAATGAGGGTAAGCGTTATGCAAGGGATGTCAATGCATTTGTACGGAGAGGCATGCAGGGAGAGCAACCAGATGAATCCGAGCTGGAGGGAGACTCCAGAAGCGGTATGAGTACTGAAGTTTTACATATGGTGAGACAGGCCAATCTCCAAGGTGACTTGGAGATGCTCCGACGTGAGCTGCCAGCATCGACGTGGCCATTGAGCGAGGCGTTTCAGGCTTCCATGCAGGCGGTCAAAGTTGTAGGTTATCTGAACGAAGAGACGTGTGTATGTAATACGGGCATCTTCACGGAGAATGGTCAGATATATACGATGGATCAGCATGGATGGCAGTTGATTTCTTCGTATAGTTTTGCAGGTTGCTCATCAGACGGATTGGACTATGCGCTTGCAGGACCGGAAGGTATTCGTGTTATCCATCAGCCTGATCGCAGGTTGGAAGGACAGGAGATAGCGACATATTGTTGGGAGGATATTCAAGCCCGGATACAGTCGTCCTTACCTCGGATTGAATCACTTGCGGATTGTGAGCATCCCGAACGGACACTTGAAGGACTTATACCTATGGACGAAGGCAGAGCACTACTTATACATTCACGATACGGGATATATCTGGTAACGCAAGCTGAGGTGACCTTGCTTCATCCCGATCTGGCAGAGATCGAAGAGTATGAGCTAGAGGATACACAGATAGATATGGGACATGCAGCTGTATCACAAGATGGTCGATGGATTGCCTACGGTAGCCAAGGGAGCAATCATATGGTGATGGACCGTCAGCTGAACAAGACATACTCCCTCTATCCGGAATCGAGCTATCCTCATTATGCGGCATTCACCAGTGATAACCAGAACGTCTGGTTTAACGCATGTCATTTCTATAATGGAGTCACAATACAGGTTCCGCTGAACTCAATCGCAGGTAACGAAACGAAGGAAGATTGGCCAGTGATGGATGAGAATGCACGTGTGTATGCAGCAGTGGAAATAGAGGCGGGCATGGTACTTGGGGATGCATACGGTTATCTATATTGCGTGAATAACGAGGGAAAAGAAGTATGGCGCCATTTTGTGGGTAGTACCATCTATTCTCTCGCCGTATCCCCTAAGCAGTCCAAGCTGGCAGTGGGTACCTATGGAGGTATGCTGCATGTGCTGGATCTTCATTCGAACGAGATGGATGAATATGGGATCGGTACAGGCACTCTTCGTGAGCATGAGCGGTATGTGTTGTGGCGTGGAGAAGCGCCTCTACGCTGGTGAGTCAGCATTTTGACCTAGTTAGGGGTGAAGGAATGGAACGTGAAGAGGCAGTAATGTTATTAAAATGTCATGCTTTTTCCTATGATGATCTGAGTCATCCCAAGATGGAGAACGGTTTTATTGGCAGTCTGCGTCCTTTCCGTGGAGAATTGCTTGAGGAGAATTTTCATGAGTTGATGGGGATACTGCGTGTTCTGGCGTCCGAACTTGCACGGCCTTCACTGGATCGGGAAGTCATGGCATGTCTATGGGGAATTTCTCATATGGCACGTGCCTGGGCCGTTGAACCTGAGGGTATGCTTCGCAGCAACAACCTCATTTCGGATGAACAGGTGGCGTTGATGGAACAATGGCTTAATTTGTTATCTTATGCAGTCATGATTCTGATTGAAGGCGGCGGAGAGAAAGAAGCGTTTTGGGAATATCATCAATATCTACAAGAAGAGAAGAACTGAGATATGGAGGTGGGTGAGATTGGAGCCGAATGTATCATTAAACGTGCTAATGGACGAGCTGAGTCGCTTGTTAGATGAGAGAATACAGGATCAAGAGATTCGGCAATTGTTCGAAGAATATCAACAACGGAAAGGTGCATCCGAGGAAAGTCTGGATCTATTTGAAAAGGAGTATGGCGTCCGGCTGCCTGGCGATTTTCGTACCTTTTACCAAATCAAAGATGGCAGTGGTTACGGGCTGCATGTGCTGTACCCCGGTGATGCCGAGGGTGGGCGTTGTACCCCCTTTTATCTGATGTCATTGGAAGAGATTCGAGAAACCAAACAATACTTTTGTGAAGTAGATGAGAAGCTCGAAGAGTATTATTCTGCCGAAGAGATCAGTCAGCTGGACCCGGAGATCAAACCATATCTGTTCCATAAACCATGGATTCCTTTTGCAACAATTGCGGGAGGTTCACTGTATCTGATGCTCGATTTTGATCCAACGGAGGAAGGCACGTCTGGGCAGATTATTATGTATGTGCACGATCCGGACTTTGTCTATTATCTAACACCTACCTTTACAGATCTGCTCAGCATGTCGAACCGTAATCTGAAGATGATGGATGAGATTACATATTAAATCCTGAACGCTTAGACAATAGCTTTTAATAATAAAGAAGCTGCCGAAGCAGCTCCTTCATTTGATCTGAACCTGGACTTTGGATAAGTCTAATGAGTACGATTACCACTGAAAGAAGCGATGTCCGTGAAATCCTCCGCCTGGAGGACCTCCGTGCCCACCTGGGCCACCCGGACCGCCAGGCCCACCTCCATGGTGAGGTCCGCCGGGATAGCCGCCTCCTGGGAAAGGACCATGGTGCCCGCCTGGGTAACCACCTCCGGGGTAGCCACCATGCCACCAAGGACCGCCGATTGGAAATGGCAGTGGGAAAGGAACAATGGGCGGGTATGGATAGGGATAAGGGTAAGGGTACGGTGGGGGTGGTGGATAATAAGGGTAAGGATAACCCGCAGGTTGCGGGGATGACACTGAACCAGGGCCGTATGCCATGTAACAAGCCTCCAATGACTGGATTGATGATATCAGCCTATGCCACAGTGGTTTCAGGTGATACAGCAGATTGAAGATTAGTGAATATAGAGTAACGAGGGGGAACCTATGGTAGCCGTAGCTTTTCACACCGATCCAAGAGGAACTGCCTATGAACTGTTGATTGACGAATTGATCGAGAAGACAGATCGTTTCATGCTGGTTGATAGAAAATATGCTGAGGAAGCTACACCTGAAAGAGTTACCACAGTGTTACGGAGATTGGATCCGTATTTGATTGAAAGCAGTACGATGGAAGAAATGATGATGAAAAGTGGTGCCATGTATTCAGAGGGGATTTATTACATATATCGTTGCACGCCGGAATCAGGGCAGATCCTTAAGGAGGAAGCCAACCGCTTTCATGATTGGTTATATCCCTCAATGCCAGATGATCTTTGTTTTTTGAACGAGGATGGAAGTGACTACTTCTACACTGTTGCTCATGAGAATATGTATGGCATGCATATTACACAAGAAGAAGCAATTGAGCTAATGGAGCGAATCACTGGGTTATTTTTTAGATTAGATCGGCATCAGGACATTCATTGCTTACTGGACGATGCGATTAGACATCAGACGGATGTGCTGAATATTAGTTCACATTACTTGAAAGAGATTCCGGAACGTATTCGGGAATTAAAGCACTTGAAACGTTTGACGATTTTTGAGCAGGATGTTTATACGCTTCCTCCAGCCCTTTTTGAACTGACATCATTGGAAGAATTGGAGATTATGACGGCGGATTTGGAAGGTATTCACCAAGACATTAGAAAATTGAAACAACTTCGAGAGCTGAGAATTTATTGCGGCAGTTCATATCATGTTCCTATCGGTTGGAAGCCGAAGGAGAAGTCGGATCTTGGTCTGAAGTATATTCCTGCCGAGATTGGCGAGTTGAGTGAACTGGTGACTCTGGATATAGGATACTCGGGCATTCGCGAGCTTCCGCCTGAACTGGAGCAACTGAAGAAGCTACGTTATTTGAGTGTAACTAATGGTTTAATTGAGAAAACGCCGGATATGGTGAAGCGAATGACCTGGCTTCAGGGCGTGGATCTGAACAGTACTCCATTAGGAATTAGTTTGCAGCACATCTTGGGCGAGGAAGAATCTTAATATCAAATGAGCCCTGCTTGGGATATCCGAGTCAGGGATATTTGTCATGCGCCGCAAACATAGCGGAAATGGGCTCACGCATCTGGGCACTGGGCATAAGCTGGCATATAGGTTATGACCTAAACCGAGAGCGAAGGGCAGGCGTTTTATTTTGGCAACTTCAACCATGGATTACACTTTACCAACCACCGAATTTACTTACGATTTGAGCAATAACCCGTTATTTAAGAAGGATGAGAATAACTATATTAACTCCCTTTCCATCAAACAGTTAAACACACTGGGTAATACGTCTTTATTGGATATTTTCCTCAGCACAGGCAATGTAGTTGAGCCACATACGCATCCGAATGCAACCGAGTTGGTATACTGCATCAGTGGTTCGGCAGTTGTGTCCCTCATTAATCCGTTTACCAACGAGTTGCTTCATTTCCCGATTACTCCAGGGCAAGTAGCTAATGTACCTCAAGGCTGGTGGCACTATGAAGTGGCTACTGTGGATCATACACACTTACTGGCAGTCTTTGATGCTCCTGTTCCTGAAGCGATATTTGGCTCAGACACTTTACGTCTTACACCTGCAAAACTTTTAGCTTATACGTACTGTCTGGATGAGAAAAAAGTTCAAGAAGCGCTGGCTCCTATCCAAAAAACAGTGATTATTGGCCCGCCGGCAGATTGCCCGAATTCAACTTCTCCTGTCTCTAACAGTGCTCCAAATGTGAATCATCAGCCTTACGTGATGCCTAACGTACAACCTAACGTACAGCCAAATATTCAACCCAATACACAGCCAAACATGCAGCCCAACAACCAACCAAACATGCAACCTTACGTAAACCGTCTTCCGTACTGGGGCACTTGGGTTGATCCACGTATTATTCATGAGCCGGGCTGTCCGTATTATAGAGAGCTTCCTGTGAATACGACTAATCAAGAGGAAAAATGACGAATGAAGGCTTAGTGGGCAAGGTCTTTCTAATACACACTAGGTACTCCAGTTGAATTAGATATAGAAAAAGAAGCGTCCGCAACGGAACGCTTCTTTTATATTCATTTACGATGTGTAATTTCGTCCCAAACCAATTTCCGTTAATAATTGACGATAGGCAATTGATGTACGGTCCGCGGGAATATGGGCCTCGGCATGCAGATCAAGGGGCAGATCCTCCGGTTTCTGTGACTCGACCATCTCGCGATCTTCTTCGAATACTTGCAAGTTGAACTTGATCGTGTCTTCAATGGGAGCATCTTTATCAAAGTTGCGTGTGATGGGACAGAATAGACGTGTGTAACGAGCAGAGATTGGTGAAGCACAATTCAGAATATTCAGCTTGTCGTCTCCTGGGAAATGTACCGTCAGAGAAGCCGCAAAGGGTGGGAACACCCGAAACTCGCGCAGCCATTGGAAACCTTCAGGTGCAACGAGATCTTGCCCTTTGCCATAGTTACTCACGGTACTCCAATATTCGGCCAGCAACTCATTTCCCTCGCGTTTCACTTTATATTTAGGTACTTCTGTGTTGTTTCGATCACCAAATGTTTCGGTATGCACATAGGCAAAATGGGATACATCCAGGAATCCCTCCATTTGTCGTCCAGAGGAACCCGCAATATCAAAGTTGGGTATTAAAATATTGATATAATCCGGATCATCCCATCCAGGGAAGGATGGAATCTGTTCTTCCGTTCCCGCCAGTGAAGTCCATATTAAGCCATAACGTTCGACAGCCGGGTACACAATGAGTTTGAGCTTAGGTGAGATTTTGGAACTTGGGTGCGCAGGTACTGCGGTACATTTTCCTTCACAATTGTATCGGAAACCGTGATAAGGACAGACAATCTCACCATTTTCTACCCAACCTTTGCTAAGTGGCGCCCCGCGGTGAAAACAAAGATCTTTGGCTACCACAACCTGATCATTACTGCGATAAAGAACCAGCTTCACATCGAGCAATTGAGCAGCCAGTGGTTTGTCGGTTACTTCGGTTGCTTGTGCTACCGGATACCAATATTGGGATAATACATGCCAGTCTTCAGCGGTGAACGTACAGCCTCTAGGTAATTCGGATGTCACATTATGGTTTGCGTTGGAAGTTATCATATGAAACACTCCTTGCTGATATGAATAAACGATTCTCTTTTAATGTTAGAAAAGTTAACTTGATTAGCCGTATGTTACTACTCTTTTGGTCGATATATCAATATATCCAACCTACTTTTGGTTGAAATCACAAACGGCTCAGTAAAAACCGTACATGGATACGGAAAAACCCGGATTTTTCTTACGTCAGATGTTAATAGTGAAAAATTTTCGCAAAGAATGTCACAGATCCCTGCGGTCGTTTGTCTTCAGTATGTAGACCAAATGACGGAGGCGAATGAGAAATGAATTTAAGAACGAACTACAGAGCAGTGAGTCCAGGTGCTTTTAAAGCGATGATGGCGATGGAGCAATATATATCCGGGCAATTTGAGGATAAAGTGTTATACGAGTTGTTGAAAATCCGTGTGTCCCAGATCAATGGCTGTGCCTTTTGTCTCGATATGCATGCCAAAGATCTGATGAAACTGGGAGATTACGCGGATCATATTCTTTTGCTAAGTGTGTGGCGTGAAGTGCCTTTCTTCACGGATCAAGAACGTGTTATGCTGGAGCTGGCTGAAGCGGTGACTCGAATCTCGGAACACGGTGTACCACTTACTTTGTACGATAAGGTCCGTGAACATTTCAGTGAATCCGAACTGGTGGATCTGATCCTGGCCATTAACACGATTAACAACTGGAACCGGATTGCAATTACAACAGGGATGTATCCGGGCTGCTTTAACTAAAACTAAATGCACCATGCCAGAGGAGGCCATTCTCATGAATTCCAATCTCCACGCCAATGAGCCAGAAGTGTCTTCTCTGGATGTTGGTGAGCTGTATATACGTTATAAAAAATATGCATTTTCAATAGCTTACCGCATGCTCGGCAGTGTGGTAGAAGCTGAAGATATTGTACAGGATTGTTTTGCGGGAATTCAGAGTATGTCTGCTCAGGATATTCGTAACCCCAAGTCCTACATCGCCAGACTGGTTGTGAACCGAAGCCTGAATCTGCTAAACTCTGCCCGCAACCAGCGGGAAAGTTATGTTGGTGAGTGGCTGCCTGAGCCGCTGGGTGACAGTGAAGTGGAAAATATGCCAGAGGAAACGGTGCAAAAGAAAGAGCTGATCTCCTACGCCTATCTGGTCATGTTGGAGCGTCTATCACCCATGGAACGGGCTGTTTTTGTCCTTCGTGAAGCGTTCCAATATGATTATTCCGAAATAGCGGATTGGCTGGGCAAATCGGAGAGTAACTGCCGTCAAATCTTTAGCCGCGCCAGACGAAATCTGCCCGAAAGACTTCCGCCGATCGAGCAGAGTGATGCGGACATGATAGCCAAAGGCGAATTGCTGAGCCGTTTTACAACGGCTTTCCTTCGTTATGATGTCTCTGCGATGCTCGAGTTACTGGCGGATCAGCCTGTATTTACAGCAGATGGCGGTGGTGTTGTTCATACCGTTATGAGAACGATGAACGTTCATAAAGGCGTGCTTGCCCTCTTGACTTCACGGCGAGTCCTTACTCGATTGCGTGAAAGAGAGTGGGTACCCATGTGGATCAATGGCGAGCTTCAACTTGCGTTGATGAAAGAAGGGCAGTTATCCGAGGTACTCTGTTTGGAGTTGGACGCTTCCGGAGAGCGGATTGAGGGCGTGTATCTAGTCGTTAATCCGAACAAACTTACATCAATAGGCACTTCAACTCTTTGATCCAAACGTAAGGAAATTGATATGTAAATTTAAAAGCGGCAACCTCTCTCACGAGGACTGCCGCTTTTTTTGGTATTCACATTTTGCTATTCAGCATCCGATTATTCACGGGCAAATTGTTGTTGAACAGTTTCAATGATTGCTCTGATTTCAGGTGTAAGCTCATCATTGTTCTGATTGAGAACCAGTAAAATCTTTTCCAGAGTGTCCAGAAGAACACTCTCCGTATTGGGCTCCCGCTTAGCCAAAGCTTTCTCGTAAGCCTGTTTCACCTCAGGGTCGATGGTGCGGATTTCTTCGTCCGTGTACCAGTCATATGCAGGCGTGTTGTCACTTCCGTAAAACAGGTAATCCACAAATATCCACTGCTTCACTGCTGATGTGCGATTGGAATTCGGGAATTTGTTCAAAAAGGCTTCTTTCTCCAATGCACGCTGGATTAATTCGTTCCAAGAGATGATAATGCCACCATCTGAAGTCGTCATTTGGTTGGACTCGGTAGCCATAATATCAATGTACGCAGCAATATCAGCCTTAACAAAAGGTTTGAACTTTTGATATATCTCATAATTGATGATGGGGTAATACAAGCCTTCACTGGTTTCCAGTTTGAACCCGAGATCTGATGCTTCCTGCAGAAGCTTCTTCACGTTCGGATCTTTAATTTCTTTGAGCAGACGACTATATGTAAGCTTTTGTTCGTAACCAAGTTGTTCATGGGCCTGAGACAAGGCTTGTTGAAATTGTTCCGTATACATTTTCTGATCCATATCAGCGAGCTTCACGTTCTGCATGTTCTCCAGTTGCAGCGTCATTAGTGTGGCCTGCCAAGGACCGACTTTATCGATATGATTCATCAGGTATTTACGTGCTTTAACCAGACTTTCTGTGGACTTTACTGCTTCTGTTCGATAGGTTTGGAATTGATGATACACCGTTTTGGAAGCGGGAACAGGTGCAGCGAGTGTCGTTGAAGGTGTGATTGTTGCGCCAATGGCAGTACAGCCTAGAGCCATAGCAAGTAAACCAAGTTTAGCAGGTTGCTTCCATCTCATTTGTATACCTCCCCATAATGAAGAAAAAGCCATTTGAATTCTCGTATAACCGCATTTCACCGTATTTTATAGGTATGATCCATACGTTGACTATGTACGGGTTTGTCTTTGATTAAACCAGTTTCTGGTAACCGAAACAAGTGTCATCAGTAGGAAAATGATTGCAAATAATCAAAAAAAACAGCCCCTTATACCCCTGGTGGGTTGAAGAGACTGTTCTGGGAAATCGCACTTTATTTTCTAATTAATGAAGTGGTTTATTGCTAATAGGCATCTGAGGTGCTCCGGTTGCTGGAATGTATGCCTGAAGCATCTGTTGTGTATCACTTGGAGTGAGTTGAGGTACTTGATAATACGCGTTTTTATTCTGGAACATGAAAATTTCATAGGCCATCTCGATAAAATGCTGGATCTGCGAAGCAATGACTCGGCGAACCGTTCCATTGGTGATCTCGCTGCAAGACATACCGAGCAGACTCGCATGTGACTTGATCAGTCCCAGCATGTGACCGCTAATCCCGGCATCCTTTACATCAGCCAAGCTCTGGTTTGGCTTTTTCGGTGCCGAGGGCTTAAGGCCATATATCGGTGGTACGATGTTGGGAATCATATAGGTTGCCGTTTCTTGATGAGGCTTCTGTCCGGATGCAAAACACTCTGCTGTAAGATTGTACTGGGATAAAATGAAATTGTACTGCCGGTCCAGAATGCCAATCAGTTCCTGGCTCTGCACGAATGTACGAAAGATCATATATTGATCCAGCACGTTAATGGTGGAAGACAGAATCTCATGCACATCGAACATCTCATGGCCGCCATGATTCATGTTAGGAGTAACATTTGGATTTGCATTCAAAGTGGGTTGTACTAAATTTTGAGGGTGCATCGAATTCGGATTCATTGTAAATTTGATTCTCCTTTGGTAAATGGTATGATTCTATTTAAGTTGAACGAAAGAATATTTACACTTGCCACTCCGATGACAGAACAACCTTCCGATCGCTGTTATCCCCAGATTTTTAATTCAATTTTACAAAGGTGAAAATCCGGTGATAAGCTTATGCTTCCGAAGTAGCTTTCTTGTAGAAAGCTTTTAGCGAACGCTTCGCTTCTTTAGTTTGTTTCTGTCCTCTGCGTTCTCGTGAAAATGTATAGTTCAACTTCTATAGTATGCTTGGAAAGTAGTAAACTTATGTAATATGTTAGGAGTATTCGCACAAATAGGAATAGGTATGGTGGTGGTTAAAGATGGAAGAGACCGATTGGAGTGTAGCAAAAGATTTGTTCGTCAAACATTACGGGAGCGCAATACAGATGCATCGAGAAGGCTTGTATAGCGACTATAAGCGCTGCGATGTACCCCAAGAATTAGAGGAACAATGGATAGGGGAGCGGATTCAACAATTAAGTTCCGAGCTGTCTATCATGAATTGGGATGCGGTGGATGAACTTTCGTTGATCGCCAAACATCGGACAGAACCATCAATTATTACGGCAATTACTGCATTTGCTTCGAGACAATTGAAGAGTGCGGACAGTATGGTGCGTCTCGTATATGCTGAACGACTGATTGAGCTGATTAAACGGTATGAATCCTCTCTGCCGATGGACAAGTTACGGGAAACCTATCAATTGACGATGGACTTGCTGGTTGATGTGGCGACTAAACCGTTGGTGCTAGATCCAGGTCATGAATTACAGCAGTATGGATTAAAGGATAAACGTGGATTGAATTTGCGTGTGGAAAAGAATAAGGAAGAAATCATCCGATATTTTCAAAATTAATTGAATTTTATCAAGTGAGGTCAGAATCATTGAGAAAACTGAATTATATTCGCATATTTATTTTCCTTAGTGTGGTCACTATAGTAACGCTCGGCTTGTACTATGTAGCCGCAGATTGGCTGGATCAGCGTTATTTCCGCTTCCTGATCTGGAACCTGTTCCTGGGTTGGATTCCTTTTGTGTTCTCATATGCAGCCTATCTTCTAAGTGATGTGAAATGGAAAGGTGCCGCATGGCTAGCAGTCGCAAGTGGGATGATGTGGTTGTTATTTTTCCCGAACTCTTCTTATATTGTAACGGATTTGGTTCATCTGACAGCGAGAAGTACCCGTTATTATGGTGGGAACGGAGTGGACTACACGTATTGGTACGACTTGAGTGTTGTATTAATGTTTGTCTGGACTGGACTCCTACTTGGATTCCTATCGATGTATCAGCTTCAGGAAGTGATCTATCACCGAATTGGACGCTGGGCATCCTGGATCTTTGTACTGGCTGGCTGTGCTTTGGGGAGTTATGGGGTATTGCTTGGACGTGTATATCGACTAAATAGTTGGGATGCACTGACGAATCGCGAGACGCTGATTGAGCTGATGCACGAAAGTGTAAGTCGCCCGTCTCTGGCGTTTTGCCTGTTTTTTGGCACGTTTATCACTACAATCTATGCCACATTGTATTATCTGATCAATACGAGGTCTCCCCGTGAAACGAAGAAGAGTGCAGGAAGTCCTGAGGCGGACCTGCAAGCGTTACGCTAACGTATGTTTTTTAAGGCCGAAATCATTGGATCTAATCTTAATGTATATTGCTTAAAGGGCTGTTCCAAGTCATGCACATGGCTATTGGAACAGCCCTTTAACATTGGATCGAGCGCAGGATGTTCTAAAGAAAAATACCTCTACTTATCAGAGATTAGCTCAAGGATTGTCTTCACAACCAGTTCAGGTTCATCGTGAATAATCATATGACCACTGCGGGTGGCAACAATGAGCTGACTATCCTTCGATATATTCAACATATTACGTTGTCCCGATTGCCATACAGATTCGAGCTTCTGCCCAATTTCAACTGGAATCCCTGCGCTAGCATAGTCTTGAGGACGTCCGCGTGCAATGATACGTACAGGGATTGATCCAAGACTTTGGCCACGAATGGCATCTTCTGTTGAATGGGCGTGGAGGGCTTCTTCTTCTTTGGCGTGAAAATAGGAAGGGGTAGCGATCACATTAACAAAAGTATCCCGATCTTGCTTGGCAACCAGACCATTAAGCATAAAGTCTGGAAATAATCTGAAAGCTCCAGATACCTTCAGTAAAGATAATAAGGAGGCAGGCGGGTTTCCCTGAAACTGAGCCTGTTCCAACAAAGCCTTTGTGTTCCGTTCATCATCCTCAGGTCTCGCATCAATGAGGACAAGGCTCTGAACCTCATTTGAATAGGTCTGTGCAAAGAGTCTAGCATACATACCACCGAGGGAATGACCTACCATAACGTAAGGACCACGGATACTCTCCTTCTCCAGAGCCGCATGTAAATCTTTGACGATATTTGCACCTGTACGTTCTGTAGGTGCATATTCACTCCAGGCATATCCAGCGCGATCATACGTGACCACCGTTGCATGTTGGGCTAGTTCCGCAGGAATGTCCCTCCACGACAAACTGGTCTCACCACTTCCAGCCTCCATAAGTATGGTCGGTGAACCATTGCCTTGTTTATGAATGTGTAGTTGGTAACCGCCGACTTGAACTAACGTACCTGGAGGTGGAAAGTCCTTTTTGGCCTGCGACGAAGCAAACCACTCATAGAGGAATGCGGCACCTATCAGTAGTAGCATTGTGCAGAATAATCTTACTATGAAGGTGAAAACTCTGAATTTCTTGCGTGTTGAGGCTGGGGTAGTTGTATGCATGATCTTATGAATTCCTCTCCTACAGCTGTTTTTATATTTTAGTACAATGTATTAAAAAGATTATAGCACAGTGTATTACAAAAAGAGAAGTTTGTTGTATAATGTTGTCATGCCAAAAATCGTAGATCATGAAGCTCAAAGGAAAATCGTTGCTGATGCAGCAATCCGGGTCATACAAGAGCACGGACTGGAGCATGCTACAGTTCGGAATATAGCGAAGGAAGCGGGACTATCTGTAGGCTCCATGCGTCATTATTTTGCCACACAGGCCGAATTGTTCACCTTTTGTATGAATCTTTTTGCAGAGCGGGTACAGAAAAGGGTGGAGGCGTTACAGATGAGTGGATCTGTACTGCAGGATATGAAGAATCTGCTCTTGCAATTTCTCCCGTTGGACGAAGATAGAATGATGGAAATGGAGGTCTGGTTTTCGTTTACAGCCAAATTATTGGTGTACCCCGAATTAAAAAAGTTAAGTGATCAGATGCATGAAGGGATGTATCGGTCTGTTCAGTGGGTAATACAGGAGTTGCAGAAGCAAGGTATGACACATCCTGATCTGGATGCCGAGATGGAGACAGAGAAATTATATGCTCTTGTGGATGGACTCGCCATTCATATCCTAATGCAGCCAGATAGACTTACGGTAAAACGAGTGGAACAAGTGATTGAACAGCATTTGAGCATGCTTTGTCTAACTTAATCTTACGTTGTCTGAAGAAGGGTTATTTCCTTTTATAAGGGGGTAATCCTTCTTTTTATGAAAATTTGGCAGGTATGCAGGATATGACGAAGAATTAAGAATGAGAATGTAATGTGATGAATACATAGACAAGTAGGTGAACAACAAAATGTTAAATGCAGTAGAGCTGACAACAAAAGTAGAAGAAGTCATGGAACGCGTGAATTTTTCGGGTGTTGTATTACTCCAGCAAGCCGGGAAAACCCTTTTGAATATGAAACGTGGTTATGCGAATCGTAGTGAAGAGCTGGCCAATCAGGTGGATACACGCTTTGGCATTGCATCAGGATGTAAGATCTTCACGGCAGTGAGTATATGCCAACTCATTGAAGCGGGCAAGTTGTCTGCTGATTCCAAGCTGAACGATGTGTTGGATGTGAAGTTTCCACTGTGGGACGAAGGGATCACCATCCAGCAGTTGTTAACCCACACGTCAGGCATTCCGGATTATTTCGATGAAGAAGTGATGGATGACTTTTCAGAATTGTGGAAAGACAGACCCGTCTACGCGATGCGGCGATTAAGTGACTTTCTGCCCATGTTTCAGCATCTGCCAATGAAGTTTGCTCCGGGTGAACGTTTTCATTACAATAATGCGGGTTTCATTGTGCTGGGGCTTATCGTGGAACAACATTCAGGACTGTCGTTTACAGATTATGTGGAAGAGCATATTTTCAAAAGTTGTGGCATGAAGGACTCCGGTTATTTCGTAACAGATCAGCTTCCGCGCAACACAGCTTTAGGGTATATCGATCATGAAGACGGCTCCTGGAACACCAATATGTTCTCCATTCCTGTCAAAGGTGGATCAGATGGTGGAGCCTATGTTACGGCACCGGATATGATTCGATTCTGGGACGCTTTGCTGGGTCACCAATTGTTGAAAGAAGAGACTTCACAGCAGTTATTAACTCCACATGCTCATCAAGAGGATGAAGAGTATTATGGGCAGGGTATCTGGATTGACCGCAAGGAGGAAGACATTTTCAAATTTCATGTCATGGGGTTTGATCCAGGGGTGTCGTTCATGTCTTCCGTGTATCCGGACTATGGTCTACAACTGGTTGTGGTTTCTAATCAAGAGTCTGGTCCGAATCCAATAACGATTGCCGTCGAAGAAGCTTTGGCATGACAAATAAACCCTCAGCCTATGGGCAGGTTAAGGCCATAAGGTTGGGGGTTCATTGGTCGGACAGGATAGAAGGACAGCCTGCGTTTATAACATTTTCCATAGCTCGGGGGCGATTAAACGAGGGAAAACATCCAGCGGAGGTTTCTCTTTCTTTCGTTTGTCATTGGTTAACACCGTAACAAGTTCCAGTTCTGGGACAATGTATACATACTGCCCACCAAACCCTCGTGCGTAATAATAATGGAGATTGGGTTTGTCTTCTTCAGCAGCAATATCTTCGGCAACAGACCTTTCATTCGGATAGGTATCCACCCACCAATGCCAAGCATAGCTGCCGTGATTTGGTGGAGTGACTGTAATGAAAGGCTGCGTCGAACGGGATACGAGATCACTTGAAATGAGAGACTCACCCTCCCACATACCTTGCTGTAGAAACAACTGACCGAATTTCAGCAGATCTACGGGTAACATTTTAAGACCGAATCCGCCAGTATGCACACCTTGAGGGTCGCTTTCCCATTCATAGTCCTTAATTTCCAGCGGCTCAAAAAGATAACGTTCTGCGAACTCGGCTACGTTCATACCTGCATTTTGCATCAGGATGGCGGATAGGATCTGTGAGACTCCTGAATTGTATTCCATGTATGTACCCGGTTCATGACTTAAGCGCTGTTCCAATGCAAAATCCACCCAATGATCGGTGCGGGTCATGCGAGGAAATGAATTTTGCCCCCCGAACTCATCCCAGTTGAATCCGGCTGTCATGGTGAGCAGTTGTTCCAGGGTGATCGCTGGTTTACGCGGGTCCGGGTCGGTATTCAACTGCGGGAAAAAGGTAGAGATTGGGGTTGATGCCTCTGGCAACAAACCTTTATCTATCGCTATACAGATGAGTGCGGACAGCACACTCTTGGTACAAGAATTGACTTTTGCAATATCGGTCGCAGCCTCTTGGTTGCGGTAGTGTTCGTATATGATCTCACCGCGTACGCTGACGAGGCAGCTTCGCAGATCCAGCGGCGGAATGATATGTTGCAACTTGGATGACAGTGATGAAGGATTCATAGTGTCCTTTCTGTGCGGTTGATTTTAATGATTCATATTTAGGGCATACAGCCTAATCGTTTAAACGTTTGGGATTATCCGTTTGTCCCAATATATAATCGATACTAACATTATGAAATTCAGATAGCTTGATTAGAACTACACTTGGAACATCTAAAACGCCAGTTTCATATCTAGAATAGGTCGTTTGAGTAATGTTCAACATTTTAGCCAATTGCTGTTGAGTCAAATCTTTATCTTCTCTTAAATCACGAATTCTTTTATACATAAGTATCACCCTAAATCAGCTTACTCTATGCGGAAACTGCATATTGATATTTATGCGGTTTTCGCATAAAATTAAACCAAGCTAATTAGAGAGTTTTTACTGTGAAAAGATTATTAGGGAGGGATAGAAATGAAAAGTATATTAGAAGAAATTTATTATGGTAATCTGAGACCAGAAGAAAATATTGTTCCTAAAAATTCGGAGTATCGATCTATTAATAAGGAGATTACAGCTAATATCGAAAAATTTCAGAAAAAACTTTCGGAGGATGACTTTAAACAGTTTGAGGAACTTTTAGATATGATAGATAATATTAATTCCACTAATTCTTGTGAGGCATTTGTGACAGGATTTAGAATAGGGACACTAGTTACTAACGAAGTTTTTCAACGAGAGTAGGTT
Source organism: Paenibacillus sp. FSL K6-1318 (assembly GCF_037976905.1). Taxonomy (NCBI): domain Bacteria; kingdom Bacillati; phylum Bacillota; class Bacilli; order Caryophanales; family Paenibacillaceae; genus Paenibacillus; species Paenibacillus sp. FSL K6-1318. The sequence continues at coordinate 4,057,899 of NZ_CP150270.1, read as the reverse complement.
AGAAAGAGGTAGAAATCAATACTTATAAAAAAAGCCTACTCACATAGAGTAGGCTTTTATGGGATCAACTTTTTTGAATAAAGTGATCAGAGTTTATTCGAATCTCCGGTAAATGATTATTCTTAATAAATTCTATCCAATGATCCAGTTGGTTACCTACATTGTCATTAATGTTTATGATTAATTGAGTAACCAATGTTGAAATACTTGCTAGGAGCTCGAATTCATCTTGAGACATTATTAAATCAGAGTTCTCAATAATTGAATAGAAATATTTGTTGGAAAATTTAATTAAAAATTCACAATCTTCTTTCGAAAAGATTATTGGATGCAATTTAATAGTTAGATGAATAGTATCGCAAGTTGCTAGTTTGTTATCATGTGATCCATACTTTATTATTGCAAACAATTGATTTAATAGGGGAGCAGGTTTTTCATCGATATGATTTTCAGCAATTAACTCTAAATAGCTAGATATTGCACTTATAGCATGTTTGATTGTATCATCGGTAAATTCCCATATCAAATCAGTAAAATTTGTGGTCAAATCCAAATCTAAATTTAACCTTTTTGCTTGTGGAAGAAGGTGAATAAAACAATATAGTTTCTTATGATATATTTCATTAATCATTGAACTTAATTTTCTCTTAAAATTATTATCAAAATGATTTAAAGGAATTATTTTCAGAATAGTATATCTGAGGTAGTGAACTAATTTTAATAAATAATCTGGTGAACGAAATAACCAGATACTTTCATTATCTGCTTCTAGCAGAAATTCCTTTTCTGAATCCCACCAGTGCAGGAATTTATCTAGCCACTCAGCATATATTTCTATTGGAATCTCTTTATATTTTGTTGTAGTTTCTCTAATAATTAGACAAAATTCTCTAAAATAATTATCAAATGCTGAACCGTCAGTTATCACTCCGTTATTTTTAATCTTAGGTATCTCTTTATTAATTATATAATTTTGAATAATCTGAAATGGTGATGTTTGTTGTTTTAGATTAATAGAGTCAACAATAAATTCGAAGGTACTTTGAAATAAGAAGTTACTAATACCAAAAGAACGAATAGCTGGTAAGGATTTAATAGTTACTGCTAACCGCTGTTCTTGTTCTGTTGTCAGGTTATTTGTTTGATAAAGAAAAACTAATCTTATTAGTGCGCTTTCTTTATTTACATTTTTAAGTAAATTTATTTTAATTTCTTCTTTTATTTCTAGTTTTATCGGCCGAATGTCATTAAGTGATAAAATTTCAAGAAAAGGATCAAAGAAATTATTTGAGCTATCAATGAAATGATTATCCATTGCCATTAATAATTCTTCAAAAAAAGTTGTTCTTTGTTGATATGTTTTAGAGAAAGTTATTCTTTGGAACAAGTTTGCAAATAGAGGAATTTCAGTTCTAATATATATATTTTTGTTTTCAATTATTTCAAGTACCATTTGATCAAAAATACTTTGTTTTTCTGGAGAGAAAGCAAAGTACACACGTGATAAAATTTCAATGGCATGTTCAAATGGGACTAGTGGAGAAGGTTCTAAAATGGCATTACTTAATATAGATTCAATTATTTTTAATTGAGGAGCCTTAAGGTGGTAAACAAATTGCCTTGTGAAAATATCTTCAATGTTTTTTCTTTTTGAGTAATATATTTGCTTTATCAGTGAAAAGTTTGGAAGAGTGACACTAATATTTTTATGGGCAATCTCGAGCCTAGCACGTATAAAGTAAAGTCCAAATTTCTCTTGTAAAATTAAAGCGGCATATGAGTCTAATATTTCTTGACGCATAAAGTCACCTAACTTAGAACTAGTTTTTTTAGTTCTGGGATCAAAGCCAGGTGTCTCTTTATTACCTAAGTCATAGACATATTCGGTAACAGATAGCCATGTTTGTTCGAGTTCACTGTTCGAGTTACAGTTATGAGAATTGATTTCACGCAATCTCTTTGAGTAATATCCACGTTTATTTGTTATTCGTTCTAAATTATGAAGTATTACACTTTCCAGAGATAGTAATCTATAATTTTCATTTTCGATAGTTAATAATTTCTTGATTTTTACTAAACTTAACTCCAATAAATTTTCTGCAACTTGCATCTGATCTATATTAGAATAAATGATGGCTTTTTTAATGTTCCATTCATAATCATTATTATTTATCAACCAATGACTTAGCTGAATTAATACATCACTAACTTTATTTAAAGATAATAAATAGAGAATCGTTTCGTATTGCAGGAAGTGTTTTTCTTCCGAATTTAAGTTACAATTCTTAAAGATAATAGAATATTTGTTGAATTTGTCTTCATCTAAATCAAGTCTAGCTTCTCTAAGGAGAACAAGAACTATATCATTTAACTTGATATTTTGATCTTTAAGTGGTAGAAGTTCCTCTAAAATTTTTTCAAGAACTTGTTGTTTGTTAAAATCAAGTGGAATTGAAAATGTGCTGAAACACCAGAGAAATTCATTTATTAAATTAATTTGTTCTTTGTTTATATTACTATCAAGACTGTTGAAATAATCATTGCTGAGTATGTGCAAATTAATAGCGTGTGATCTTCGTATTTTATCTGGTAGTAATACCCATCCAGGATAAGTTTTACGATTGTAAATGAAGCTTTCGATACTTTCATTATAATCACGATGTGGCCATTCGTTTTTTTTCTCTTTTGATTCGTTCATAAGGAAACTGAATACTTCTGTATACATGTGATTAAATGGGTTTGATTCTTTCGAATACAATTCTGTAAAATCAATTAATGTGATTCCTTTCTTCTCTAATTCAACTTCTCGATGCTTTTGATTATAACCCAGCATATATATCTTTGGCATGTGTTCCCCTAAATTATCTGATACCCATGATGTCCAGTTACTAAAGTTAGGATCATCTCCTGAAAAACCAATTAACACAAAAGTTGTCTCCATAATTGATTGTTGAACCATATTTACAAATGGACTAAATTTCACAGGATAATTGTTATAATCCGATTTCGTGAAAATAAAAGGCCTATTTGCAGGGAAGCTACCATGTAGTTTAATAATGCGAGGTTGAACTGAATTTGGAATGTCACTTATATCATAGATAGTCTGATAATTTCTCTCATGAACATAGCTCTTAGAGCGTTCTAAAAGAGTGTCGTAATTAGTTGTATAAATATCGCTCCAGGGTAGTCTTAACAAATCAAAATGGAGTTTATCAGGCTCGTAATTGTTATCGGGGATAGCATTTTTGAGAGCTTCATCGAGATGGGTTCTACCATACTCTTTAACATACATTTGACCAATATCTAATACATCTACATTGTCAAGGATTCCTTTGTGACTCAAGCTTTTCGTAAGTTCGTTTTTTATATCATCCCAGAGAGCCATGCCATTAAAAGAATCTTCAATCTTTTTAGCATTTAAACTAAATCCAGCCCCAATCATTACAGTAACCCTACTTTTTCCATCATCTGACCACAATCTATCTCGTATTTTTTGTAAATGAGGATACATATCTAGATTTTCTTTAAAAAAATTCTGAACATCCTTGGTCATAGTTTTCTCCTAAGAATATGTATTTTTAGAATATTTAAATTATAAATTTATAATCCTAATATGAGTGTTCGACAATTCTCTTAAATTAGTGATAGGTTATAATAATAAACCTATTTTATATTATATCCCATTCATATATTCAACTAAATATAAAATTGATTAGTAGTAGGAGGGTACACCTTTGTTCAAAATCGGAAATCAAGGATCGTTCGAAACGCTTCCTGATCAAGCTAGGGCAATATATGAGGGAGACACCGGTGCTGTAGAACAATTCATTAAGCAGGGCCTGGGTCTCGAAGAAGAGATCACACTCAGCAAATACATAGCATTAACGCCGCTAGACCTTGCCTTAATCTGCAATCAACTGGAAGTGGTTAAATTGTTGTTCGAGCACGGAGTTAAACTGAATGTCAAAAATAATCCGGCGATCCTTAAAGCAGTTAGATATTGTGGAGAAGAAATGGTGCGATACCTGTACCAGCAAGGTGCCAAGTTAAATGGACTTAATCGGGTCAAATCCAGTGCATATGATGAAGCCTACTATGGTAACAAAAAAAATATAACCGTGCTGAACGAGCTGGGGTTGGATATTCGTAAATATGGAGGCAAAACGTTACGCAAGGCTGTAGCTGATCACGATATGAAGACAGTCCAGTATTTGCTGGATGAAGGGGTAGACGTCAATTACAATGAACCAGATATGGTATACCCGTATAAGGCGACACCTCTTACCGTAGCTGCACGACTTAATAACATGAAAATGGTTCGATATCTGGTGGACCAAGGAGCAGATGTGACTATTCAGGAGAAGGATGGAGAGAGGGCGTACACGATTGCAGTGAGTCAGAAAAATGAAGAAATGGCCGAATTTCTAAAGGGGCATGAACCTCAAGAATTTCATGATATGAGCAACAAATTGCATGCATTGAAGTCTTATAAACTTCCGCAGCAACTTATTAATTTTCTAACTAGTGGTACCCGAAGAATAGACTTGCCAGATAGTGAATCAGGCATCCGATATATAGAATTCTTTCATCTAATTGATACCGTGGAGATGAAAATGGGCAGACAGAAGCTACTGCGTATTTCCTCGGACATCGATCAATACTCACATATCCTGATTGTCTGGAATCCGAGCAAAAAAATGATTGGATATGCAGACATTGAGCATCAAGAACATGGAACTTTAGCTACATTTGAAGAGTTCTTGGCAGATCCGGCTAAACAAATTGCAGATTTTTTTGATCAAATGTAATTATTCCTATAATAAGCAGGTAGAGAGTTAATAGGTTAATTGTTCAACTTTTACTGTTTTATAAAATAATGATTGGAAGCTATTAGTCAGTATACATGAGGTTTTTAATGAAAAAGGTAGTATTTCGTATGATCAGGTTAGCCGTAATTACTGGTTGGCCTTTTTTTGTAGTCGTTTTACGATGGGGGAGCCGGGAGAATATGGCGGCTTAGGGCTATGACCTCGTAACAAAAACAGTTCTCCCACTACCTCCATAAGACCATGTTTGGGCTCGTAGAGAAAGTTGACCCCGTATGACAAGCGAATTTATGGGTTTGGAACGATCGTGGAAAAGGCAGGCAAAACGAAAAATAAGGAATGAGAACATGGAACCTGCTGTTGGTGAAGATGTCTAGAGGTTCAAGTGTGATACAGGCGTTTCAAAAACGAAATGAACCCGTTGGCAAACTATAGTGATTGCGCATGTTAATCGGACAGACTCGGGATTCTGTTTACCTGTACCTAAATCAGTCAAACAACTAATTTAACGAATTATCATTAAGCTAAAGAGTAGGTTATTTAAATGCTTCTGGAATTTTTAAGTCAAAGCAAATAGGAAATCAATATAAGTATTTGAGTTACTGGTGTATTGATCGACTACCTTAAGATGGATATCTCACGAATATACCAAATCATTTAATTCAATATTTTGAGATTTTATGGAAACTTACACCAAGTGAGTACGTATGTAAAGTCATATCTTACGCTTAGGCAGCCTTTGACGGAACGAGAATGCAATTTAATAGGACAAGCTTTCTGAAAGAAAGCAGCATCATGACCGAGGAGGGAATAAACCAGTGAGTATAGTCGTCAACTTGATGCGGAGATTCAAAGACCGCGATACCCGGCAACAGTTAAAAGGCTATCGAGGCAAGGTGGAACTCATCAGAAAACGGAATTTGGAGGCTTGGGACGATCAGCGGCTCCAAGAGGAATCTCTCCGCTTGAAAAAGGAAGCAAAGTGGGGAACACCTTTAGATGAACTACTTGTCGACGCCTATGCGCTGGTCTGCGAGGTAGGGAAGAGAAAGCTCGGATTACAGCCTTACAATGAGCAGATCATGGCTGCCATAGCTTTGCATGAGAGATTTTTAATCGAGCAGCATACGGGCGAAGGAAAAACACTCTCTGCTGTTATGCCTGCTTACCTAAATGCGCTGACTGGCCAAGGCGTTCATGTGCTGACGTTTAACGATTATTTGGCAAGTCGAGATGCCGAGTGGATGGGTCCGATCTATCGTTTTCTCGGATTAAGTGTAAACTCAGTTCAAGCTGGTATGAGCCTTTGCGAGAAACAGGAAGCATACGCCAACGATATAACCTATGTGACGGCTAAAGAAGCGGGATTTGATTATTTACGCGACACAATCTCCTTAAACGAAGCTGATACGGTGCATCGTCCATTCCACTACGTCATCGTCGACGAAGCGGATTCATTGCTTCTTGACGAAGCGCGGGTGCCGCTAGTCATCAGCGGCGAGTCGAGCTCTTCCAAGAGAGACGACCTTCGTTTTGCAGAAGTGGCTCGGCAGCTCGACGAAGTAGAGCATTACGAATTCGACGAGTTTCAGCGGAACGTTTATTTGAATGAAGCTGGCGCTGCGAAGGTGGAGTCGCTGCTCGGAAGCGGCAACTTGTACGATAGCCATAATAGTCATTTCTTAACGTCCTTGAACTGTGCGCTGCATGTGGAAACCTTATTAAAGAAAGATGTCAATTACATCGTGAGAGATGGTCAAATCCAATTAATTGATGAATATACCGGTCGTGTAGCAGAGAACAGGTATTTGCCGGATGGACTGCAAGCTGCGCTTGTGGCTAAAGAAGGACTGGAATGGAAGGCGGGAGGGAAAATTCTCGGGACGATTACCATTCAACACTTCATTAGTCTGTATCCAGGAATTTGCGGAATGACGGCTACGGCGCAGGCTGCAGCAATGGAATTTGAGAACATTTATGCGCTGCAGGTTGTGAAAATTCCGCCGAATCAGCCAAACATACGGATCGATCACCCGCACCGAATTTTCACTCATAAAGAAGCCAAACTAAAGGCGCTTGTACAAGAAATTTCATCCATCCATGCGACGGGACGTCCGATTCTCATTGGTACGTCTAGCGTTGAGGAGTCTGACAAGCTGGCGGAGGCGCTGGTGAGCGCCAATGTACAATGCCATGTTCTGAATGCAAAAAACGACGCAATAGAAGCCAAAATCATAGCTAAAGCAGGAGAAATCGGCGCCGTAACGGTGTCTACAAATATGGCAGGACGCGGCGTTGACATTAGGCTCGGCGGCGGCAACCCGGAGAAGGCAGAAGTTGTCGCCAAGCTGGGAGGATTATACGTGATAGGTACATATGTGAACGAAAGCGTGCGGATTGACGATCAGCTACGCGGGCGTTCCGGCCGCCAGGGCGACCCGGGAGCTTCCGTATTTTTCGTCAGCTTAGAGGACGAGTTAATGCTTCAGTTCGGAATCCACAAAGTGGTTCGCGCTCCTCGGCAGGAGGAGGCTCTCGAGGAGTCGATGCTCCGCAGTAAAATCGAGCATGTTCAGCGCGTTATTATGGGCCAAAACTTCGATATCCATCAGGAACTGAACAGTTATTCCGATATGGTGGAGGATCAGAGGCGAATTCTACACGCTGAGCGACTCAGAATTTTAAAAGGCGAGCTGCCAATGAGCCCTTCAGAGCAGCGGGTACGGCTTTTTTATATCGATGAGTTCTGGGCTGAACATCTGGCATATGTTTCTTACCTTCGCGAAAGCATCCATTTGGAGAGCATTGCTAGCCGGAATCCAATCGACGAATTCCATACGAAAATTACCCAGGCCTACGAGCAAATTCCGGATAAAATCAATAAGGAGTCTACGAATATGCTTTTAAAGCTTGGAGGTTCAAATGATCCTGCAGAGTGGGAAAAGCTCGGTCTGAAAAGCCCTACTTCCACCCGAACCTATATTATCAATGACCAGTACAGCCAGAATAAGCGGAGTTCATGGACAGGTACGACTGTTTTGGCTTTTTGGGGTAGCAAAATTTTGAAGTTGGCACTGTGGCCTGTATACAGGCTGTCAAAATAGTGATGCAGAGTAGCTTTTAAGGGTAATTGCAGAAAACAGATCTAGGCTAGAGAAGGAATAGTTGGGTAAACGATCATAAACGCTATCCAATTATATCATTTGGTACTTCGGGGAACAAAATTATCTCAGATGTAACAAATTTGGGTTTGAGATAAAACTGTTGCTACTCTATAACATGCACAACGAGGAATTGACAATAAAAATTCAAGAGTTGTTTGGAAATGGGTCTCCATAATGATTAATAGGGACCGCACCAAGGCGACATTATTAAGCTAACGGGAAACCATAGCTTAATAAAACAAGTAAGCAGCTGACCAACGTGATCAGCTGCTTTTTGTTTGAAGTGGTGGCCCTACATCGGCAGGCAAAAATCTAGACTTCCTGCAGCGAGGTGTTCGTGGGGTTGCTTAGTTTTGTTGTAGTTACAGGTTGTAATCGATGCCTTCGTCAGCGCCTGTGAGGGCGTTTACGTATACGCGAGAGACGCCTTCGATCCCAGTGACGGAAAATGCGTATACAAGCTTGCTGTTGTGGATCTCCAGCTTTGGCTTACCCGAGACGGTTACTTTTGAGCTTAGCTTCTCAGAGGCTTGCTCCGCTGTCAGTTTCGGGTGAAGTGGGAAGGTTTTATTGTAATTGTAAAAATAACTATACGCATCAAAACTCTTCAACGCACCGGTACGGCGATTAAATTGCCATACGACTTGCATCTGCGGAATGGAAACTTGTTTCCGAACCGGAATATACGTGAGATAAATTGAGGTATCTTTTATTTCTTTTGCTACTATGGCCAGACGTTCGTCAGACCAGCGCGCCATCCAGGTGTCCGCAGCCGCGATAGCCTGCTTTAAGTCCATAGATTGCTCTACAACTCCTTCTTCGGAGATCGAGCCGTCGCGTGTCACTTGAAGCACGTGTCCGCTTTTACTCAGTGTTGCAATATAGGAGCTGGTTGGTTTTCCAGTAGTGTCCGATAACTTGAAATCCATGAATTCTCCTAATTGGGGGCTGCTCCCGCCGGAGACCATGTTAACGATTTGCTTACCTGCTCCTGTATTCCAGGCTTCGCCCATGAATATTTTTGCTTTTGCCGCAAGCTCCGTAGCATTATAAGTGGTTTCACCGGCGAAAACGGTTCCTGGCTTCGGAGGTATGTAAGGATTCTGATTGTACAGGAACTCGTTAAAAGCTTTATTTCCATATGTGTAGACCGAATCGAGTTGAGACAAGGCCTCTTCCATTTCGGCCGAGATCCGTTCTATATCCGATAAAGTGGTCCGATCACCTTTCTCTCTCATCAGATCAAAATACGGTAGGGCGGTCCTCGCGAACTTTCTCAGACGCTGAATTTGTTCTAATTGATTCGGGTTGAGCGAAATTTCCTTCTCGCTGGCGGGGTAGGCCAAATAGCGGCTCCCGTTCGTGATAAACGATTCGTACACTGGCCAAGATTGAGAGTTTGTTGTAGCAGAAGCACTACTTACAAATTGCACTATAAGATTGACATTTTCAATCGCAGATTGAAGGGCTGCTTGCCGATCTGAAAACGAAGCTGCCGCAAGGGACTCCGCGAGTGCATAGTCGAAATTGCGCAAGTGGATTGATTGTATATGCGACCAGTATTGCTTATTACGCTGTTGCTGCTGCTCCCATTGTCGATTAGTTTGATGCTCCGTATAACTGAAATACGCGCCCGCGAATGTCGTCGCGCAAAGCAGACCAATGATGGATTTGGTAAGTACATTCATGTCAATAAAAGCTCCTGTCTTTGTCTTCATAATGCTTATCCACTTTAACAAAGATGAGAAGACAGTTTAATGAGTAAATATTTCCAATGTAAATCGCTAGACCGTTAAACCAACCTGCACGCATGAGGCTGACGAAAAGTACTTTAGAGGCAGGAAATAAGATCGTTAAGATATTAGATTATTAACGTTAATTTTCTTTTAACCTTTTACGACTACTTATGCTAGGATATTGAACTAACGGGAGACGATAGTTGATAAGGAATTACCTAAGTCGCCAACATATTAATTAATTTTTGGTCTTTTTCTGTTGCATCCAGACGATACTGTGCAACGCGCATCTTTTCAAACTGATGGACAGTAGAGTTTGTTTATAATCAATCTTGGTCCTCATAACATAAATATTCCTGATATAATCATTTTATAAAAATGGAAACAACTGGGGTGTATGTTATGTTTTCTGAAGAGGATTATACGAAGGTAGCGAAAGAAGCCTTAATTCAATACCCGATAATTTTTAGTGAAATTGTATACCTCGGGGAAAGTGATAATGTTACATTCCGAGTTCATACAAAATACGATAATCCGAAGTTTCTTATCAAAATCCATATTTCGAAGAGTTCCAATTACTCAAAGGAAAATATCGAATCAGAACTCATGTGGCTTGAAGCCTTGGATGAAGATACAGGTCTTGTTGTACCTAATCCTATAAGGAATCTTGAAGGAGATCTGGTCACAGTTATATCAACTGATCATAATGATAATAACTTCCTTGTGACTGTTCACCAGTGGGTTAATGGTAAGGTGCTTAATAGAGAGCCAACAAGTAATGAAACTGCCAATTTGGCTCTTTTAATGGCGGATTTACATAAACATTCTATGAGGTGGAATGCACCTGACGGCTTTAATAGACCAATATACAATACCGATCATTTATATTCTTCACTTAATCAATTAAAACAGTTGGTAAATTTAGAACTTATGTCAAGTGAAGCATTTGCTTATGTGGAAGAGTCAGCACATACAATAGCAAAAATGATACAAGGACATACAGGAGAGCAGTGTAATTGGGGAATCATTCATTCCGATCTTCACGAGAGTAATTATGTGTTTTATGAAGATATTCCTCGACCCATAGATTTTTCGAATTGTGGTTATGGCTTTTATTTATTTGATATGGCAGAAACATTTCTGCATCTTTCAGTTGAAAACAGGAAAATATTCATTAAATCATATAATAAAGTAAATCAACTACAAGAAAATTATATAGAGTTATTAGAAGCTTTCTTTATATGGTCAATAATAAGGACTTTTGCATTTCATTCTTTAAATCCAAACGAACAACAATCTTTGGCTACTAGTCTTCCATCAGTTATTCAACATTATTTTATGAAATATTCTAAAGGAGAAAGTTTCTTGTTCAACTAAGCAACCTATTCAAGAAAGTTTCGTCTAATTATACGGAGATGATATGAATGACGAAGATGAATAGCTCCATCATAATGTTAGTTTTAGTAGTGTGCATGATTTTGGTAGGCTGTACAAAGGAAAATACTAAGTCAGAACCAATACACACTGAACCAGTAGCCACAGATATTTTTAAAAAGGAACCATACGGGCCAAACAGAAATACAAATCAATCTAAGTTAGTCGGTTCCCTTAAGGTAGAAAACGTAGGATCAGATACTAAAATAATGTATACTTTCAAAAATCAAAGTGAAAAAATAGTGAATGTTATTGGCGGAGCAAGGTATAAGTTGATAAAAAACAACAAAGTAGTAGACGAAGGTGTTGTACCAACAAAAGACTATATTGATTTGGAGTCTGGTCAGGACTATACAGATATAAAGACATTTTCGAATCTGGAGCCCGGCTCATACACCATCCATGTGGAATGGAACAAAACTGTTGTTTCTGCTGAATTCGTTCGAAACTAAAATTGGTTAAGCTAAGAGGAAACATAGCTCAATAATACGAAGAAAGCAGCTGATCAATGTGATCTGCTGCTTTTGTTGCAGAAACGGCAGGTTAACTCAATGCCATCTTGCGAATTACAAGTGTAACTTTTATTGATTGATAGTGTTGTTAATAACGAGGAACTTCTTATAGGTTTTAGAATAAATAAATGAAAAAGAATACGAGGGATGAAGTATTGAAGAAAAAGAGACTATTTTTTACTGTTGTATCATTAGCCTTAACAGCAGCGACAGCAACTGCCTGTGATTCAACAAGTTCAACTCAAGAGAATATGCCTACTCCAAAATCTGGTGTATTATCAAGCAAGTCCGAAAGTACAACCCATACCAATTCTTTAAGCGAACATGAGAGCAAACCCTCTCACTATATTGTTTCTGGAGGCGCAACGGTACAGCAACCTTTTTCCGTAAATCCTGAAGGGGAAGTATGGGGATCAGCTGGTTCAGACCCGGATGATACTGTTCATCTATCTTATTGAACTAACGGGCAGGGTAGTTTCGGTATGTGGTATTATTTGATTGATGGAGTGAACTAAAGGGAGTGAACTATATTGAATGTACAGCATTCCTATTTACGACAAATTCAGCTTAAGAAGCACCAAGTACCCACTTATAATCGTTACCCCTTTAATTTGGCAGTCATTCGAAGCCTGAATACTCTTGATTTCCACCCCAAGGTAACCTATATCGTAGGTGAAAATGGGATGGGTAAATCAACACTGATGGAGTCCATTGCTGTCGCATGGGGTTTTAACCCGGAGGGTGGGACGATCAACTTTTCCTTCTCAACCCAGGCTACCCACTCGAGCTTATATGAATATATACAATTAGTCAGAGGTCCGCGACGCCCGAGGGATGGCTTCTTTTTCCGGGCAGAAAGTTATTATAATTTAGCCACGACGATCGATGAGTTGGACAGCCAACCTTCATTCGGTCGCCCTATTAAAGATTCGTACGGTGGCAAGTCCTTGCATGAGCAATCGCATGGAGAGTCGTTCTTTTCCACGTTCATTCATCGATTCGGGGAGAATGGATTATATATACTGGATGAGCCTGAGGCTGCATTGTCTCCCCTTCGCCAAATGGCGATGCTGACACGAATCCATGACCTTGTTTTGCAAAACTCTCAATTTATTATTGCGACCCATTCCCCAATCCTTATGGCATATCCAGATTCGATTATTTACAATCTAAAGCCAGATGGTATCGAGGTTCAATTATTGGAAGAAACCGACCATTTTATGATTATGAAAGAGTTTGTGAATAATAAGGATAGGATGCTCAGAGAGTTATTCGAATAAGTTCAAGATTAAGCTAACGGGCAGTATAGTTCCAATATGTAATTTCGGACTAAGGTATGACTCATCATGCTTGAAAAACTATTGTGTTTCAGGAAGTTCATATGTATGGGAAAGGCATTCAGTAAGAGAGCTAAAAAGATAATGGTAAATGGTTATCAATTTCATTGTGTTATCAATGAGATTCCTAGTAATAAGTTTGTTAATTTTAAGGTTTATTCATCTAAAACCACATATTTTGAAGCCTTATTTACATGGGAAGGTAGTTGGTACTTTAACCCGCACAGACCTAGGAATTGCAAACTTTTAATAAGGCATGCAAATGAAATTGGTTGGGAATTCAAACAAGAAAAGAACACATTGAAAATCGAACAAGGTGATCTACTCATTAATAAGCTTGGACTAACAGTATGATTGCTCAATGCTTATTTATCGAAGCCTTAGCTTAATAAAACTTAAGAAGGCAACACAGTGATCAGCTATGTTAAAATTGATTGTTGAATTTCATATAAACGTTAACCGTCCACCGTAAGGTAGTTAACTTAATCCAATGGTTATTCATCTATAAATGCTTTTCATAAAATACCATTGTCATTTTGTCGTTAATCACTTTTGTTGCACCCGTTTTTTTATAGCCAATCTTTTCATACAAATAACAGTTTCCTTTCTCTTGTAAGATGGTACCCAATTTCCATGATTTCGCCTCATCATAAATCTGCTCAACCATTATAAAGACTTTTTGAGCAATTCCTTTTCCTTGATGTTCTGGCAGTATAAAAATGGGGCTAACACTGTAGATTTGATTATCTTTTCTCACGATTCTAATTCCACCAATAGCAACTTCAAGATGAAGAATTATAAAATAATCTGTACAAGATTGATTGAGTTGAGTAACAATTCTTTCTACGGTTTCATTGGCGGGGCTTGTTTCAAAATCCTGATATTTTTCCAACAAAGGCATAAATGCTTTGACTTTCATTTCATGAATAGTCGCTGCATCTTTTAAATCTGCTTTACATAATGTAACCTCCATTGAATATATACCTCCTATTAAACGCTTGTTAATATAGTACATGCTCTGTTAATTTAATACAAAAAAAGATGTTCGTCGTATCTTTATCAAGTAAAAAAAAATCGATTAAGGAGGGGTTGGAGATATTAAAAAGACATTGGGGCAAATATTTAATTCTACTTGCCATTATTTTACCGATCGCCATTGTTACTATCTTTACGCTCCCTCATGATAAACGCTATATTGCAGTAGCGATATTTCCGTTACTATTCTGGGTATCGTATTATTCATGGATCGCATTCGAGAAAAAAAGATAAATAAAACAAATTCTTTCTTAAGGAAGGGGGAGGAATAGTAACTTCAGTTTTTAGAGACAGAAGATGTCGAATTCATGAGGTTGGTAAGTTGTCATAGGTAGCTTATATCTATGAAAATGGCGGTTAAAATAAGAACAACTACACATACCGTGAAACAGAATACATTGAGAATCTTCACCTTAGCCCTGCTTATACTCGTTGATGTTATATTAAATTATACGTAAAGGGATAAATATAGTAGAAGAAAATGTATTCATAAAAAGAGGATCCTGCAAAATTCATTACAGAACCCTCTATTGCGTAAATAGCTGATTTTTTGGATGAAATATTGCCGCCCTAGTGACTGAACGAATCGAAACATGTAACCTAGAAGTCCCTCAAACGATCAAATACCTCAAATAATTCCTCGTGATTAACCTTAACTGAATCATCTTGATGCAGTTCCGATTGCTCATTCAACTGATCTAGCAACCCCTCAAGAACAACATAAATCTCTTCCCGCTCAACAGTTTCAATAAAGCCGGTCTTGGCATCCATCTTGTTGAAGGTCTGTGTGTAGTTCTCAACCATGGAGACGAGCTGTTTGTGCATAGCTTCCTGATTGTTGCAATCTTGACTTAATTGACGGATTTCCTTCAAGCACTGCTTGTACAATTGAGCTGCTTTTTTCGCGTGTGCTGCCTTGATGTGGTCCCGTCCATCCCAATCCCGAAACGGATTGTTCAGGTTCTCCGCAAGCCATTCCGGTTTGCGTCCTTTGGTGATCTCCACATCAAATCCGGCAGCAGCAAATTTTTTATATTTTGTTTTGATCGACTTGGCTGCATCGGCAGGCAGACTGGTAAGCCATAGCGTAGTCAATTCTGGAAGTTGCTCTGGATCAGGGAATTGTTCACCATTGAAGCCGAACAGATCATATATAGTGAAGGTTTGCAAATTCGCCAAATGCTGAATCGTTTCTATATTGGATACATTGCCGGGTTTACCCCACAATCGCAATTCTGAAAGCTCTGGATAGTACTGCACAAGTGGCTCCAGATTAAGTTCGGTGATATCTCGGATATACAGACCTTCAAGTCGGCAGATACCCGTAACCTGTGGCAGGCTCGATGGAACATTCAGAGTGATGCATTTACCGTCTTCATGAGCCACGATACGCAGATCAGGAGACAGCTCACCTGTGAAATTCAGACTAGTCATCTTCGTGTTCAAAATTAACTCCCTCAACCCGCTGACATCCACAATAAGTTTGGTCAGGTGGCTCTTGCTGATATCCAGAATCGTTTGGCCATGATTTATGATATGAAGTTCATTAATAAACGGGTTGTCCTCTATAAATGGAAAGATCGATTCCGTATATCCATTCATTTCAATATGTGTTAGACAAGGCAGCTTTGCGAGTTCGGTGACATCTTCCTCAGACTTAGGGTTGAAATCACGGAGTGTACTCGTACTGCGCCGCATTACACGCTCGCCAATCATGACTTCTTCGTCATCATCCACAGCTTGTTTGAACTCTGCTCTTCGGATCGCATCGATACCTTCCCATTCACGCTGGAGATAGAGCTTTTCTCCGATCGGCCAGCCTCCGCCATACGTATTTGTTTCCTTGGTGTAGAGAGGAGGTATGTTGCCTACAAGCACATACTGTGAAGGAACAGTAGCACTCACGAAACTATGGTCAACTCGATCATTCCAGAAGTAAAAATTACAGATCAATGGCTTCATCTGATGAAGCAGCATTTCATTAGGCAGTTGATCACCAGTCCAATCCAACTGAAGAACAGAGGCCAGCGTGTCGGAAGCTTTACCTTCCGTTTCTTTCAGCCCAATGACCTGGCAGGCGGTATATTGTTGTAATTTTTCGACGTACACGCAGTACACATCTCCAACATGGGGGATCATGTTATGCTCCTTTCGTTCTGCAACATTCGATGCTGAGCTACTTGTAAACCAAGTATTCTATAGAACTAATAATAGATGAATTATATCAAAGTCATTCAGAGACTACCATTTTGGGATAGAGTCTCACTTGCTTGAATATTTTTATTAAAATGAACGATGTCTACGGACACAGGTATGAGCCGCATTTCCTCGGCATACAGTACAACAATGAGATGTATGCCCAAGGAGGAGAAATAACTGTATGATTGATCCGATTTTGCAAGCTCCGAATGTTCCGTTAGCTGCCGATTCTAATGCGGTTGTCAATTATCAGAGGGATTCACGCAACTATATAACCCAGTTGTTTGGAGAACAGCTGCCGACCATTGCAAATGGTTTCTTCAACGTGTACTTAAGCAAAGGAATTATTGTTCAACCTCATTGGCATACCAATGTCACGGAGATGGTTGTGGTCATCACCGGTGAAATTACAGCGTCTGTCTTCAACCCGTTTACGCGTGAACGATTGACATACCGTCTGAAACCAGGTCAGGTTGTGGTATTTCCGAAAGGCTGGTTTCACTGGTTTGTGGCTGAGACAGATGATGTATATGTATTAACTATCTTTGATCAACCAACGCCTGATATTGTGTTTGGAGCGGATTTCTTGGCAGCTACACCGCCGGAGGTGGCTCACCGCGCGTACTGTTTGGATGAAGAGGCGTATGCCAGAGCCGTTGCATCCATTAAAAATGATGCCATTCTGGGCCCTCCAATAGGGTGTGATACTGCTGTTTCCGACCTGTCTACCCAACCATCCAATGCATCCAAACCAACCAAAGGATCTAAAGATTAGGGGCAATTCCTCTCTAATAAAATAGAACCATTCAAGCCTGCAACTGGAAC
Organism: Paenibacillus sp. FSL K6-1318; assembly: GCF_037976905.1. Classification (NCBI taxonomy): domain Bacteria; kingdom Bacillati; phylum Bacillota; class Bacilli; order Caryophanales; family Paenibacillaceae; genus Paenibacillus; species Paenibacillus sp. FSL K6-1318. The sequence goes on along the minus strand of NZ_CP150270.1, from coordinate 4,040,831 downwards.
TTATCCGGTTGTGGGCTTATTCTATGCGTTAACACCTATACAATTCTCTGTTAATATAGTTGTAACATCGATGAAAATGGGGGATACCGACCATGGCAATGTCCGAAACAGAAATGCTTGAAACTGCAATGAGTTATGCACCTGTATTGATGTTTGACCGGAACGAACCCTTCTATCCGGATTTTGTTGGCGTTTCTGTGCTGGATCGTTCAGGACCTTCGCCTTCGTTCAAGAGGGATATTCAATTCCCGGCTGAAGCAGTTCAATATGTAATTGAGTTTGCGATCTGGTGGGATTATGAGATTGGTCATCTGTATGAGATGGAACATGTGTGGATATATGTGGGTCATGACGGTGAAGTTGTGGACTGTGAAGCCAGCTTTCATGGTAAAGTGCTGCGGGGGTTGCTGAAGGATCGAGTTAATGTGGTTGGACGTCATGTGTGTCTGTATTCACAGCCTGGCAAGCACGCTTTCTCACCGCTGCCAGTTGTGTTTGAATTATTGCCAGACTTATATAGTGCCGCAGGTACCAAAGCTGGATGTGATGGGTTACTCGTGAATGATTTATTTCGTGGGTATTTTGAAACGAATGAGCAGATTGATGCCCAAGTAACGAGTTATCTGCAGACCAAGGCCTTTGTGCCTTCCATGGAGTTCGATGAGTATCTGTTGAAACCGGAGATGTTCATGACTTGGGACCAGTTGTTTGGCATTATCCCACAGCGGATTAACGATCGCTTAATCGAATTGGAACAGTTGTACAACACGTAGTTTTATTCATTAAAATCCATAGAATTGATATATATTTAATCAAACTCACCTTATGTGGGTTTGATTTTTTTGTATGACAAAGGCATTAGTTAAAGTTGCAAAACATTAGACTTAAGTCATGGGTTGAACAGTACTTATGTGAAATTAAGACATGAATTATAAACAAATTGTAATCGTCGTTAGACCCAAGAACTACATGAGTGTATCTTAATAAATCATAAAAATGAAGTTGTACACTTTGCTAGTGTTATGTCTAATAAATCATATGTAATATGATTGAAAAATATCTAGATTTCGTATATATGAAAATTTTGATTTTAATAAACAGGTAATTAGTTAGTTACTTAATAAAATAGTAGAAACTTAATATCTAAAATAAAAATTCGTAATAGTGCAAATTTATAGAATTAAAAATTCCCTATTCAGTTTTGATATATTTCTGTCGAAATAAATCGTAAGTTGTCTAGAGCGCGACCTAGAGAAGGGTTTACCAAGCGTTATATACATAACTGGACACTACGATGCCTAGGAGGAGATTACATGAAGTGGTTTGGAAATTTGAAAACAGCAACAAAGATTATCTCAGCGTTTTTAATTGTGTCGATGATCCTTGCGGCCCTTGGAATCTACTCAGTGGTTACATTAAGAAGTACGAACGAACGAATGCAAGAGATGTACAACAACAATCTGATCTCTGTGAAAGAATTATCCTCTGCTCAGATTGAATATCAAAGAATGCGTGTGAATGTGCGTGACCTGAGCTTCGAAACCGTCGATACAGAAAAAACTCGGATCACGGAGAACATCGCTTCGATCCGTCAGAGTGTGAATGATCGTTTGGCCATCTATCGTCCTCTTGCAACAACCCCTGAAGAAGTAGAATTACTCCGTAATTTTGATGCGGAATATCCAGGATATTTAACAATGTTTGAACGAGCAACTAACCTGGCTGTCGCAGATGATCAAATTGCCTTTAATACCTACCTTAAAACTGAGCTTAAACCACAAGGAGATAAAATTGTAGGGCTCCTTACCGAATTGATCGACCTTAACGAAAGTTTGGCTGATCAGGCGAATATACAGTCCCAGGCTGCGTATTCACAGGCATTTAAAGTAACCATTATCCTTGTGGTTCTGTCTGTACTCTTCAGTATCCTCATTGGGTATATCATCTCTCGCTCCATTTCGAAGCCGCTCATGGCTATGTTGGGTCTGGCTACGGAAGTTGCCGGCGGAAATCTGACCCTCAAGTCAGACATCACCAGCAAAGATGAAGTAGGTCAACTCGCTGCCGCATTGAACCGTATGGTAGACAATCTGAGAGAGTTAATTAATAACATTGTGATGAACTCTCAAAGTGTTGCCGCTTCTTCGGAACAGATCTCAGCCAGCACGCAGGAAATTGCAAGTACCAGTACAAGCCAATCCAGCGAGGCAGGAAACATCTCCGAATTGTTCAAGGAGCTTTCACTGGCTATTAACTCCGTTGCTGCAAGTGCGGAAGAAGCTGCTGAATTGTCCAATGATACCGTGAAGACTGCTCGTGAAGGTGGACTTGTTGTACAGACTTCATTGGAAGGCATGCAAGCTGTTAATACGAAAATGACCAAGCTTGAAGATGATTCCCGGAAAATCGGTGACATCATTGAAGTGATTGACGATATCGCTGAACAGACCAATCTGCTTGCGCTGAATGCAGCCATTGAAGCGGCACGTGCGGGAGAGCAAGGGCGAGGATTCGCCGTAGTAGCAGATGAAGTCCGGAAGCTTGCAGAGCGAAGCGGTGAGGCGACCAAAGAAATTACAGCCATCATCAAAGCGATGCAGGAAAACACGAGACAAAGCGTACAGGCCGTAGCAGCTAGTGTTGAGCAGTCTTCCATGACTGGACAGGCGTTTGATCAGATCATTGATATGGTCAATAACTCCTCACAGAAAGTAAATGAAATTGCAGCTGCATGTGAAGAAGAAGCTGCTCAAGCCGCAGAGGTTATGAGTTCAGTTGAATCCATCTCGGCTTCCAGTGAGGAATCCGCAGCAGCGTCGGAAGAGACAGCGGCAACATGCCAGTCTCTGGCACATCTGGCGGAAGAGCTGGCGAATTCTGCAGCTGCCTTCAAAACCCAATAAACCACTTGAATTGAGGGTGAATCGATGTCTTCACTTCAGAAGGAACAATATATTGAACTGTCTGTAGGTGCAGAGACTTGCGCCATTCGAATCGAAGAAATTCACGAAATTATTAAAATGCTGAGCATCACAGATATCCCATTTAGCCGTCCAGAGATCAAAGGGGTAGTCAATCTGCGTGGCAAGGTTGTATGTGTGATGAGCCTTCGTAATCTGCTGGGTATGCCGGATGAACCGGACACCAGAGCGACTCGTATTATCGTAGTTCGACATCAGGATGAATATATTGGTTTGATCGTGGATCGCGTGAACAAGGTAACCACATATTCGGAAATACATCCGCCAACCGGAGGTTATGGTCGTAACCGTGAAGGCTTTTTCCATGGTGTCGGTCAACAGGAAGATAAGCTTGTGGGCATTTTGAAACTGGACGAAATATTGGGCGGTTAGGGAGGAATACACGAATGATGGATTTGTCTGCCTACCGTGACATCTTTATCGAAGAACTGAATGATCAACTGGAACGTATGGATCAGTCTTTGCTGGCATTGGAGCTTTCTCCTTCTGTAGAGCTGGTTCAGACATTGTTTCGCGCAGCCCATACCATCAAGGGATCGGCATCCACAATGGATTTCCGTGAATTAAGCGACCTCACGCATGAAGTGGAGTATGCCCTTGAATGGGTCCGGGAGAAAAAACCGGAAATCACTTCGGAGCTAATTGATACATTGTTCCGCTCTTTGGACGCGATGAAGGTGCTTCGGGATCAGTACATCCGTGGGGAAGCCTATGCAGACTTTCGGGCGGTAGTACGAGAAATAAAGGATTTAATTCAGACCCCGGCAGTAGTCGGGAAACTTAAAGTTCCTCAATTGCAACCAGCAGAATCGATTGTGGCACAGGTGGCTGTCGTCTCAGGCAAGCAGTTATTGTCCATTCACATTGTGCTGGAGCAGAAGTGCATGATGAAAGCGGCGAGATATCATATTTTGCGACAACGCATTGAGGACATCTGTGGTAAGGTTGTCACTACTTCGCTCATGGAGAGCCAACCGGGCGCGGAGAATGAAGACGATCATTATGGTCAGTTCATCATCATCGTGGCTACTTCAAAGGACCCACAGCAGCTTAAGACAGAGCTGTCTTCAGACTCGGATATTCATGTGCTGGAGATTGATCCCTATATGCTGGAATCCAATGAGGTTGCAGCGACTTCTGCGCCAGTTGAATTAATCTCGGAAACAGAGCAAACGAAAGCAAGCGTCACTACCGCAGCTACATCTGGTCCGGAAGAGAAAGTAAAAACGGCTCAACCTACCGTTCGTGTGAGTGTTGAACGTCTGGACCATTTGATGAACCTGGTTGGAGAGCTTTTAATTGATCAGACATCTCTTGCAGATCTTAGTGGATCGGGAGCACGTAAGGAACCTTCCTCACTCATCCAGAGCATAAGTGGTGTATCTGATCATATGGGCAGGGTGATCAAAGAGCTTCAAGAAGGTGTCATGAAGACACGTATGTTACCCATTGATCAACTATTCAGCCGTTTCCCGAGATTGGTTCGTGATCTTTCGCAGAAACTGGGTAAAGATCTGGAACTGGTCATTCAAGGTGGAGAGACGGAGCTTGACCGGATGATTATTGAAGAGTTGAGTGACCCACTGATCCATCTCATCCGCAACAGTGCTGATCATGGCATTGAAAGTGTAGAGGTTCGAGCAGAGCACGGCAAGCCGTCCAAAGGCCGTATTACCTTAACCTCATTTCACGAAGAAAATCATGTCGTCATTCGTTATTCAGATGATGGCAAAGGCATCGATGGTGAGAAGATCAAGGCTTCCGCTTTGGGCAAAGGTATTATTAGTGAGGAACAGGCTGCGCGCCTAACAACACAGGAAGCTGTGCATCTCATATTTGAGCCTGGTTTCTCAACAGCTTCTTCTGTCAGTGAAGTATCAGGACGCGGCGTTGGAATGGACATCGTGCGTAGTCAGATCGGACGACTCAACGGTATCATTGATATTGATACGGAGGTTGGTGTGGGCACCACGTTTACGATTCGTCTACCGCTTACTTTGGCGATTATTAAAGGTCTGTTAGTCAAAGTATCGGGTCGTGTTCTGATCTTGCCGATGTACAACGTCGCAGAGATTGTTCGAATTTCACCTGAAGATATTCAGATGATCCAAGGGCAACAAGCGATTCTGAATCATGGTCGTATTGTACCCTTTCACAGACTGTGTGATAAATTGAATTATCCACGAACGGACCGCAAATCTAAAACCATTCCACTCGTGATCGTGCGTTCCGTGGACAAAATTGCAGCATACGCAGTAGATGAGATCATTGGGAATCAGGAAGTTGTGATTAAAACGCTGGGTACGTATCTGGGTGCGATGAATCATCTGTCTGGCGCAACGATTCTGGGTAATGGCAAGGTTGCCTTGATATTGGACGCTTCCTATCTGGTGAGTCATTAATCGTTAGGATAAGCATTATGCAGGCCAAAGAGCCTCATCATCCATAACTGGATGGTGGGGCTCTTCGTTGTACCTTTTGACAGGGTGGCCACTTAGGCTTTGAAAATGAGATCCATAAAACGGTTGGCTGCCAGAGAAATCGGCATATTGCGTTTGGTCATAATCCCCACATGGGAAGGGGGAAGTGGGACATCAAGCTGAATCTCGAAGAGAGAACCTTCCTCCAGCTCTTTGGAGATAAATTCACGTGTAACATAGGAAATACCCAGTCCCCGACGTGCAAATTCAATCAGCAGATCAACGCTACCGACCTCAATCTCAGGCTTCAACGTGTAATTATAGCTGTTAAACAACTCGGTTATAGCCATCCGAACCCGGCTGTTCCGGGAGAAGAGAATCAGTTGATGCTCAAGAAGCATCTCAAGCGTCATGACCTTACCTTTCAACTGAGCATAACGTTCCCCAGCTACAAAGCAGTCTTTCAACTGAATGCTTTCTCTGACTTCCAGCTGCGGATCAACAATGGGCATGCGAACAACGCCAAGATCGATCTTGCCTTCTTTCAGAAACGTAATGACTTCGGGCGTGGTTCCGTGGCTCAGATGCAGCTTGATGTTAGGGTATAAGGTATGGAATTCCTCCAGATACGCCAACATGTAATGCTTAAATAAGGAGTCACTGCCACCGATCCTCAATTCACCATTGTCGAGGTTCTTCAGTGCGGCCATTTTTTCTTCCGCAAGCGAGATCAGAATCTGGGATTGTTCAATATAGGAGTATAGACTGACACCTTCCTGTGTCAACGCTACACCCTTGGAATTTCGATAAAACAAAGTAAGACCAAAGCTCTCTTCCAACTGCTTGATGGCATGACTGACGCTGGGTTGAGTGATATACAGTGCTTTCGCAGCCTGTGTCAAACTGCCCGTTTTGGCGGCCCAATAAAAGACTTTATATAGTTCGTAATTTGTAGTCATAGATGTGGTCTATAGCTCCTGTGAAATATATTAATTACTTGTATAGCTATAAAACGTATTATAGTGTAACTACAACAAAGAAACCAGAGTTACTTGGAAGGAGAACGGTGAGATGGAACCAACTACCATTGTTTTATTTGGTGCTACTGGCGATTTAGCCAAAAGAAAAATATATCCTGCCTTATATAACTTATATCTTGAGCAGAAGCTTCCGGAAACCTTCTCATTGATTGGTCTGGGGCGTAGAGAGTGGTCTGATGAATTCTTTCAGGCACAAGTAGAAAAATCATTAAATGAATTTTCCAGACGCCAGGCTGATCCTGAAGTTGTGAAGTCATTTGTGAAAGCTTTCCGCTACAGTGTATTGAATATAAGCCATAAGGAAGATTATATAAAGCTGTTGGGATTAGTTGAACAAAGAGAAGCTGAGCTTGGCATTCCGTCCAATCGCTTGTTCTATCTCTCGGTTGGTCCGGAATTCTTCGAACCGATTGCCGAGAATATTCAAGAAAGTGGGCTGGGTTCCACAGAGGGCTGGAAACGTCTTGTTATCGAGAAGCCATTTGGTCACGATCTACAGTCCGCAAGAGACCTTAATCGCAAATTAAGCGAATCCTTCACGGAAGAAGAGATTTATCGGATTGACCATTACTTGGGCAAACCGATGGTACAACGTCTGGAGACGTTGCATCAGAGTAACCCAATCATGAAGGCGTTATGGAACAACCGTTACATCTCCAACGTGCAAATTACGGCGAATGAGACTGTAGGTGTCGAAGAACGTGCATCCTATTATGATCATGTAGGTGCAGTGCGAGACATGTTCCAGAATCATATGTTGCAATTGCTCATGATGATGGCGATTCAGCTTCCATACAACAGTACTTCCGAAAAAGTTGGATTGAAGAAAAAGCACATTATGGAATCGATCCAGCCATTGCAAAAGCAGACTGTGGGTGCAAACATCATCCGTGGACAGTATGCAGCAGGCAATATTCAAGGCCAACCGGTTAATGCTTATGCTGCTGAACCGGGTGTAGCGGAGAATACGATGAATGACACGTTCATTGCTGCCAAATTGCAAATTGATGATTTCTTCTGGCGTGGTGTTCCGTTTTACATTCGCACGGGTAAAAGAATGAAGGAGAAATCAACACGTATTGTGATTGAATTCAAAGAACCTTCAGGCCAGACGAATGTCCTGAAAAACAAAGGTTCCAAGCCAAACCTGCTCGTCATTGAGATGAGTCCGGATCAGAGCATGACATTGCAACTGAATGCAAGTGATCCTGAGAATAAAGGTGAATTCAAACCGGTTCATATCGATCTTTCTCCGGATAAAGGTGACCTCGCGGAAGCTTACGAGAATCTGATTCGTGATGCTTTGCTGGGTGATCCAACATTCTTTGCCCACTGGGATGAAGTAGAATTGTCCTGGGCTTGGGTGCAACCAATTCTGGACGCATTCCAGGAAAATCTGTTGCCACTTCACCTGTATCCTGCGGGCAGCTATGGACCTGCTGAATCGGATGCTATGCTTGAAGCAGAAGGCCACCACTGGTGGTTTGATGAGCCGGCGGATCAGCAGTCTGTTGTTGCAAGTAGCACACCTTTGGCGGTTAATGCCAATCTCTAAACCATAATAAAAATATCTGGAGGTAATTCAATCATGAAATTTTTTATCGATACAGCTAACGTGGAAGATATCCAAAAAGCATACAAAATCGGCGTATTGTCTGGCGTAACGACGAACCCTTCTCTGGTAGCCAAAGAAGGTGTGAAATTCGAAGATCGTATCGAAGAAATCTTGCGTTTGGTACCTGAAGTGGAGTCCGTTTCTGCGGAAGTAACACCAGATGCCCTTACTGCTGAAGAGATGATTGCGCAAGCAGATGAATTGATCAAAATCAACAACAGCGACAAAAACATTACGATCAAACTGCCAATGACACTTGCAGGCCTCGAAGCTTGTCGTTACTTGACCAAAAAAGGTGTGAAAACCAATGTAACGTTGATCTTCACTGTGAACCAGGCGCTTCTGGCTGCTCGTGCTGGTGCAACATATGTATCTCCATTCCTGGGACGTCTTGATGATATCTCCGAAGATGGCGTACAATTGGTTACCAAAATTGCTGAATTGTTCCGTACACATAACCTGGATGCACAGATTATTGCGGCTTCTGTAAGACATCCGGATCACGTTACACGTGTAGCAATGGCGGGAGCACATATCGCTACTGTTCCATTCTCCGTCATTGAACAAATCTCCAAACACCCACTGACAGATCAAGGTATGGACAAATTTGCAGCGGACTGGAAAAAAACAGTACAATAATCTATAACCATTCATTCGTTTCAACTTACTATATAAATAATGGAGTATTGGGAGGACATAATGAGTAAACAACAGATTGGTGTTATTGGTTTGGCAGTAATGGGTAAAAACTTGGCTTTGAATATTGAAAGCAAAGGTTTCTCGGTAGCGGTATTTAACCGTTCCCCGGAGAAAACGAACGATCTTCTGAAAGAAGCAGAAGGTAAAAACCTGACAGGCGCGTTCACCATTGAAGAATTCGTAGAGTCCCTGGAGTCTCCGCGTAAAATTTTGATTATGGTGCAAGCGGGTAAAGCGACAGATGCAACCATCGAGCAACTGCTTCCTCATCTGGATCAAGGGGACATCATTATCGACGGAGGTAATGCTTACTTCCCTGACACACAACGTCGCAGTAAAGAGCTGGAAGAAAAAGGTTTCCGCTTCATCGGCGCAGGTGTATCCGGTGGTGAAGAAGGCGCACTGAAAGGCCCAGCTATCATGCCAGGCGGTCAGGAAAGTGCTTATCAGTTGGTAGAACCGATCCTGACAGCGATCTCCGCCAAAGTTGGCGATGACGCTTGCAGCACATATATCGGACCAGACGGTGCCGGACACTATGTAAAAATGGTGCATAACGGTATCGAATACGGAGATATGCAGTTGATTGGTGAAGCTTACCACCTGCTCAAATCCGTATTGAACGTTTCCGTTGAAGAGTTGCATGAGATCTTCACCGAGTGGAATCAAGGGGAGCTGGACAGCTACCTGATCGAAATCACGGCAGATATCTTCTCCAAATACGATCCTGAAACGGGTAAACCAATGGTTGACGTTATTCTGGACGCGGCTGGACAAAAAGGAACAGGTAAATGGACAAGCCAAAGCGCGCTGGATCTCGGCGTACCATTGTCCATGATCACGGAATCCGTATTCTCCCGTTTCCTGTCTGCCATGAAGGACGAGCGTGTAGCAGCTAGCAAAATCCTTAATGGACCAGCAACTGAAGCATTCTCTGGCGACAAAAAAGCGTTCATCGAGAACGTTCGTAAAGCGCTATTTGCAAGTAAAATCGTATCCTACGCTCAAGGATTCGCACAAATGCGTGCAGCTTCCGATGAGTATGGTTGGGATCTGAAATACGGCAACATTGCCATGATCTTCCGCGGCGGCTGCATCATCCGTTCGCAGTTCCTGCAAAACATCAAAGAAGCGTATGACAAAGATGCAGCACTGAAAAACCTGCTCTTGGATCCATACTTCCAAAACATCGTTGAGTCATATCAAGGTGCATGGCGTGAAGTTGTAGCGGCTGCTGTAAAACAAGGTATTCCGGTACCTGGATTCTCCAGCGCACTGTCTTACTACGACAGCTACCGTACAGAGCGTTTGCCAGCGAACTTGCTGCAAGCACAACGTGACTACTTCGGTGCTCACACATTCAAACGTGTGGACAAAGAAGGTTCATTCCACTTCCAGTGGATGGACACTAACGAGTAATATCAGTTCCGAATATATAGCATTCTTGCAGTCATTCATGAATTTAACTTCATGGTACCTGCAAGGGTGCTTTTTCTCGTTAATGGTTCGAATTTGAATATTATCAAATTGTAATAAAATGTACGAATCTGGGTTTGGCAAACAGATGATCTGACCCTTCAACTACGTTATACTTGTTCAGACGGACCTACATCCGTTATGAAAATTCAGAATACAACTTATTGACGTGGAGGTTAGACCGGGCATGTTTGTATTAGCGGGTATATTGTTTTTGGTCGTATACGGTTTATTAGTGTTCTACATAGGCTGGAGCGGGTGGAGTTGGATGAAACCTGTCGTGTCCGCCAGATTCCGGTGGTTTTATATCATAGCGCTTGTGTTCCTTGCCGTTTCCTTCATTCTGGCACGAGTATTTGGAAGCATTTCGTTTCTTAGTATCATCGGTTCTTACTGGCTGGCGATCTTCTCGTTGTTATTGCTGATCCTGCCAATCGTTCATCTGACGATGTGGCTGTTGAGATTAACCCGTATTCCTAGACATCATACACAGAAGTGGGCAGGAGTTGTTACTCTGGTGCTGTTGGTGTCCACAATGGGTTATGGAATTTTCAACGCCTACAGCCCGGTTGTGAGAACGTATAACATTCAGATTGATAAAAAAGTAGAAGGTGTGGACAAGCTTAACATTGTCATGGCTGCCGATATGCACTTCGGACTACTGTCTGGGCCTGCCCATGCCAAACGAATGGTGGAGGAGATTAATGCTCTGAAGCCGGATCTGGTGCTGTATCCTGGAGATATCATTGATGACAATCTGGATATGTACCTCAATAGCGGAATTGCCGACATTATCAGTGATATTCAGGCTCCATACGGCGTCTATGCTTCACTCGGAAATCACGATAAGTTCGATGGTCCGATTGAAGATCTGATTGCTGCGCTGGAGAAGAGCAACATGCAAGTTTTGTACGATGACAAGATTGTCCTGGATGACAAGATTACCCTCATTGGACGGAAAGATCGCACAGAGAAGGATCGTGCAGAAGTAGCCACATTAATGCAAAATACGGACTTGAGCCAACCAGTACTTATGATGGATCACCAGCCGTATGATCTGGATATTGCGGAGCAAAACAATGTAGATCTGGTCGTATCTGGTCACACCCACCGTGGTCAGATCGCACCGGCCCAGTTCATCACACAGGCTATTTACGAGAATGATTGGGGTTATCTGCAAAAAGGCTCCATGCACTCCATCGTAACGTCGGGATTTGGCTTCTGGGGACCTCCGATTCGCACAAGCAGTCGTTCGGAGATTGTACAGATTAATGTGACGTTCCAACAATAATAGAGAGGGCCCTTCGATAGAAGGGCCTTTTTTTGTTCAAAGCAAGTGATGAGTTGTTGGATGACGCCGTTTGAAACTGCATCAACATGTGAATATTAAAACATATGTGCCCTGAAACGTGGAAGCTTAGGAAAATGACGCATGTAAGGGAACGAAGTGGAATAGCATTAGCAGTAATTTTGGTTGACACCGTTTTCAGGTTATGATAAATTAGATCCGAGGCTTGTTACCGGTAATGCGGGCAAAACCACTATGGAAATGATTTTATTATTTCTGTTTTGGTTTTGCCCTTTTTTAATCCTCAAAAAAAACCAGGTGGGTCCAGAATGATTATTAAACAGATATTTAATAACAATATTGTCAGTACCGTGGATGACAAAAATCAGGAACTGCTGATCCTCGGCCGGGGTATCGGATTTAAGTTCAAAGCAGGCGATGAGATTGATGAAGAGCGGATTGAGAAGGTATTCCGTCTTCAGGATGCATCGATCTATGAGAAATTTAAATCCATCGTAGCTGAAGTGCCTATTGAGATTCTGCAGGCAACAGATGATATTGTGACACTGGCACGAACGCAACTGAACAAAACCATCAGTGACGGGATCTATGTCTCGCTATCTGATCACATTCACTTTGCCGTTCAACGCTTGGAAAAAGGAATGATTACTCGTAATCCACTTTCTTGGGAAGTTCAGCACTTCTATAAGGCGGAGTACGATGTGGCCAGAGAAGCACTGACCTTGCTGAAGGAAAGACTGGATATTGAGTTCCCCAAAGATGAAATCTGTAATATTGCTTTGCATTTCATCAATGCGGAAGTCAATGATTCCATGAACGATGTCACTCATCTGATGCAGCTGTTGCAGGAGATTATGAATATCATCAAATATCACTTCAACGTCGAATTGGATGAAGATAGCGTCAACTATTTCCGCTTCATTACCCATTTGAAATATTTCTGTCAGCGTGTCATTACCCATTCTTCACATGATGATGCCGAGGAGTATTTATATGAAGTGGTTCGGAAAAACTATCCGGAGACATTCAAATGTATTGGCAAGATCGAGACTTTTATCCATAAGAACTATCAGTATGACATGACTCACTCTGAGCAGTTATATCTAACGCTCCATCTGGAACGTCTGATGAAAACCAAGCGGGACGTATAAAGTCCACGCAATAGAATGAAATCACAACTGGATATCCTATGGGCTTGTTACTGTTCAATCAGGCAATACCCGAATGAGATGGCGCCATCAATGTGCGCTATATTCGTTCGGGTATTTTTTATTGGAAAAATGAGGAGGAAAACATCATGAAACATCAGGAAACGGCACAGGAAATCATCAAAGCCGTTGGGGGAACAAACAATATTAACTCGGTGTATCACTGCGTTACTCGACTACGCTTTGATTTGAAGAATAACGATAAAGTCGATAATGGCTCACTCAAGAAATTGGATAAGGTCATGGGAACGAATATTTCCGGCGATCAATTCCAAGTCATTATCGGTAATGACGTGGCAAAAGTATTCGATGCCATGGTGAAGGAACATCCGGCAATCCAGCAAACTACAGAAAATAAAGAGCCAAAGTCGGATAAAAAACAAAATGTCGTGCTGAAGATTTTTGAAACAATCGCGGGCGTCTTTGCTCCAATGCTTCCAGCGATTACCGCGGCAGGTATGCTCAAAGGATTACTGGCCCTGTTCGTGTCCTTGAGTTGGATGTCAGCCGGAACGGATACGTATCGTATTCTTTCAGCCATTGGTGACGGCGTATTCCACTACCTGCCTTTACTGATTGCAGTCAGCGCTGCTCGTAAATTCGGAAGTAACCCGTTTGTTGCGATTGCACTAGGTACGGCACTGATGTATCCAGACATGACAGCATTGCTATCTAGCGGTGAATCGGTTGGATTTTTGGGAATCCCGGTTACGGCTGTAAGTTATGCTTCATCGGTTATCCCGATTCTTCTTGCTGTATGGTTGATGTCCTATGTTGAGAAATGGGTTGACCGCGTTATCCCTGCTGCGCTCAAGCTATTGCTTGTGCCACTGATTACCTTGCTTGTTATGGTTCCGGTAACGCTGATTGCGATCGGGCCATTGGGTACATTTGTTGGTAGCGGATTGTCCGGCGGCATCAACTGGCTGCTGAATGAAGGCGGATTGATTGCAGGTATTGTTCTGGGCGGCGCGATGGCGCTCATTATTATGACAGGAATGCACTATGCACTTGTGCCGATTATCCTGAGTAATATCGCTACACTGGGCTTTGATAAATTCTTGCCGTTGACCTTTATCTCCAATATGGGTCAGGCTGGTGCAACACTCGGCGTATTCTTCCGGGCAAAAGATAAAAAACTTAAAACCGTGGCATTGTCAACGAGCTTCACCGCACTCATGGGTGTAACGGAGCCGGCTATGTACGGGGTTAACATGAAATACAAAAAACCATTTGCCGCAGCGATGATTGGTAGTGCAGTGGGTGGAGGATTTGCTCTTGCTTTTGGTGCGAAAGCATATGTGCTTGCGGGTAACGGTGGTCTCCCAGGACTTCCTTCCCTGATCGGACAAACCTTCTGGTATTCCTTTGGGGGTATGATTTTGGCCTTTGTGGTGGGTGCAATCATGTCTACAATATTCGGTATCAAGGAAGAAGAAGGAGACGCTGAGGCGTTGGCTCAATTCTCACCGGGTGCTTCTACAGCACCAGCGAAAGTAGCTTCCAGCGATGCTGCAAGTGTGAACGTGGACGACATGGGCGCTCCAGAACCAACAAGTGATGCGGTAGCCGTTGCCCCGATGACAGGTAAATCGATTCCACTCAAAGAAGTCAACGATCCAACATTCGGTGATGAATTGATGGGTAAAGGTGTAGCATTTATTCCAACGGTAGGCGAATTGATTTCTCCAGTGACAGGTACCATCATGAATGTGTTCAAAACGAAACATGCGATCGTTGTCCGCAGTGATAACGGAATGGAATTGCTGATTCATGTTGGAATTAACACGGTGAAGCTGCGTGGACAGTATTTCGATGCACATGTTGCTACAGGAGCACGTGTACAGGCTGGAGACAAGTTACTTACTTTTGAACTGGACGAGATTGCAAAAGAATACGACATTACAACTGCTATGGTTGTTACCAATACGGCTGATTACAAGGAGGTTTTACCTGTGAAATTGGGTGAAATCACGATGGGTGAAAACGTATTGAAAGCTGAAATCTAAACAGTCTGTCTTAGGACTAACAATATCAACAAAAGAAGGAGAGATTCGCATGATTAATCGACAAGGGTTTCCGGAAGGTTTTCTATGGGGCGGCGCTATTGCCGCCAATCAGGCTGAAGGTGGATTCGACGCTGGCGGCAAAGGATGGTCGACGGCTGATATGGTTCCATATTTTGAGAAAAAGGATTACACCAACCTTAGAGAACTGATGCATGTTACAAGTGCAACGGTTGAGAAAGCCATGGCACATCACAGTGCAGAAGGTTATCCGAAACGTTACGGGATTGATTTTTACCACCGTTTCAAAGAGGATATTGCGCTGTTCGCCGAGCTGGGCTTCAAGACATTCCGTCTGTCCATCAACTGGCCGCGTATTTTCCCGAATGGTTATGATGCCGAGCCGAATGAAGAAGGATTGCGTTTCTATGACGAAGTGTTCGATGAACTCCGTAAATACGATATTGAACCGCTTGTAACACTCTCACATTATGAGATGCCTATGGCGCTTGTCCTGAAATATAACGGCTGGGCTGGCCGCGAAGTGATTGGACATTTTGTAAGATATGCCGAGACAGTGATGAACCGATACAAGGACAAAGTAAAATACTGGTTGACGTTTAATGAGATTAACACAACGATTATTGAACCGTTCACAGGTGGCGGTATTATTGAAGACCGAGTTGAGAACACGATGCAGGCTTCTTATCAGGCACTTCATCATCAATTTATAGCTAGTAGCCTAGTAACAGAAAAAGCGCGTCAGATTAACCCGAACTTCCAGATCGGATGTATGCTTGCGCGCATGATTCACTACCCGGCGACGTCGAAGCCAGAGGATGTGTTACAAGCACAGATCGATAACCAGCTGAATCTGCTGCATACGGATGTACAAGTTCGTGGTAGTTATCCAACGTTCATGGCTCGGTACTGGGCAGAGAACGGGATTACGATTGCCATGGAACCAGGAGATGAGCAGATCCTGCGTGAGCATACAGTTGATTTTATCTCGTTCAGTTATTACACATCCTTGGTATCCGCAGTTAATCCAGAGGAATATGGAGTGACTGGAGGCAACCTGTATAGTACGATCAAGAACCCAAATCTGGAGCGTACGGAATGGGGCTGGCAGCTTGATCCGATCGGTCTGCGCGTTGCATTGAAAGAGCTGTATGACCGTTATCAATTGCCATTGTTTGTGGTGGAGAACGGCCTTGGTGCCAAAGATACCGTTGAAGCAGACGGTTCCATCAACGATGATTACCGGATTGATTATCTGAGAAAACATATTACACAAATGAAAGAAGCCGTTATGGATGGTGTGGACCTGATGGGATATACCAACTGGGGAGCAATTGATATCATCAGTGCATCCACTTCGGAAATGTCCAAGCGATATGGCGTGATCTATGTGGATCAGGATGACAACGGACAAGGCACATTGAATCGGTATAAGAAAAAAAGCTTTGGCTGGTACCAAAAAGTCATTGCCTCCAATGGCGAAAACTTGGAATAGATCAACTATATAGGCACCCCAGGCGCAGCTGGTATTGAGGCGCCGGGGCGCCTTTTTACTATAATCTCGCAGGAATTCATCAACACTATTGCACTGTAATGTAAAAAGGATGACTTCATAACATTCTGGATGGTATACTGTGATCGTATTAGGGGAGGGATAACCATGAAGAAGCCTATTATTGCTGTAGATATGGATGACACGATATGTCATCTGGTCAAGCGGGCTATTTATCACAACAACCTCAGCTTCCCGACCCATCCGTTGCGCTATGAGGATATGATTCATTGGGATACATCTCATTTGCGTCATCCAGAGAGCACGCACGATGTATTTTATGGTCGGCCGGGTCTGTTCGAGGAATTGGAATTATTCGACGAGTATGTAGTAGATGAGATGCGAAAGCTGAACGATGCTTATGATGTCATTGTCGTTACGGCAGCAGAACCAAGAACAGTCGTTGAGAAGTGGAACTGGCTTCAGCAGCATATGCCTTTTATAACCGCAGAACAGTTTATTACATGCAAAAGAAAAAATCTGCTCAGTTTCGATCTGCTCATTGATGATGGAGCACATAATTTGATTCCGGCGCATGAGGATGGCAAGAAAGTCATATGTATCCCGCATCCATGGAATATACAGGAGCGTGAACGATACAATTTTCCGTTGATGTCTTCATGGAAAGAGGCCAAGGCCTACATAGATGAAGTATTACAGGTTGTTGGTGTCTGAAAGTAAATCTTATTGTCCAGAGTGCTGTGCTCTGGATTTTTTGCGATAGGCGAGAGGTGTTTCGCCTGTTATTTTTTTGAATGCAGCATAAAATGAATCCATATCCCGATATCCGACCAGTTCGGCAATCAGGCTGACTTTGTGCCGTGAACTCTTAAGCAGTTCACAGCTTTTTTGTATACGGAGATGTTGCAGGTGGGCGCTAAAGGTCTGTCCGGTATGCCGAAGAAACATTCGTCCAATTTGCTTTTCGCTCCAGCCTGATACACGTACCAGATCAGATATTCGGATTCGGTCGCTCACGTGTTGTTTGAGATAGTGAAGAATGTACTCAAAATCAGTGGAATGAATCGCTTCTTCCTGAACCTCTTGATAAAGTTGTCGGTAGGTCATCAATACCAATTGGCTCACCAGGGTGTATAACATGGTAGACGAACCGATTCCCGGAACGGAGGATTCACGGTACAGCTTCACCATTAGTTCTTCAATCCGGTCGTTGTGATCCACAACGGATATATAAGGAACTTGATTTTGTGCCAGATCCAACAGATGATGAATGATTTCTTTTTCCTGAATGACGGATGTCAGGGTGTGGATCAATTCAGCATTAAATAGGCAGTTATATAGAATTAACGGATGCTCGGTTACGTTGGTGCTCACAGGACGGAAAACATGAGGAACGCCGACGGGAATGACAAACAGCATGCCCTTCGTCACCGGAATGACATCTTCACCGATATGATGAAAGCCCTTTCCTTCGGCAACATAGCTATACTCAATAAAATCATGTGCGTGAAAAGGAAGCACAAAATCTTCAGAGCAACGATTGACGAAAAGCTGCAGATGATTATGCAGGAAGTACTCACTTTTCATGAGTTGTACAGATGAATTCACAAGCAACCTCCTCGTACAGATGGCTGAAATACCGGATGAAATAGTCCTGATTACCGGGTATTTACGGCAACAGGCTCGATATAATTATATCGTAACCCCGAATGGGAAGCCAAGATGGAAAGGACGATTTGCTAATGTTCAACGTTAGTCACCTTCGCTGTGAGTATAAAATTAATCCGATTGGCCTTGATGTAAAATCACCGAGAATAAGCTGGCAGTTGCAGTCCGATCGTCGGAACTGCATGCAATCCGCTTACCAGATTCAGCTGTCTTTGACGGAAGATTTTGATGGGATTGGATGGGATTCTGGCGAGATAAGCACGGATCAATCCATACATGTGGAATTAAACCATTTTCAGCCTTCTCCGCGAACGCGATATTACTACCGGATTCGGGCATGGGATGATGCAGGAAGTGATTCCGGTTGGTCCGAAACGGCTTATTTCGAGATGGGACTTATGGATAGTCATAACAAGTGGCGAGCAGAATGGATCACAGCTCAACCATCAGCTGATGGAGATACGTCATGCCCGCGTATGCGCAAGCAGTTTAATGTGAAAAAATCGATTACGTCTGCCAGAATATATGTAACAGCACTTGGATTATACGAGTTGCATCTGAACAGCACAAGAGTAGGAGAAGATTATTTTACACCTGGCTGGACCTCTTATCGTAAGCGATTACAATATCAAACCTATGATGTTACTCACATGCTCCAACATGGACAGAATACTTTAGGTGCTAATCTGGGAGATGGCTGGTACCGAGGATATCTTGGCTGGAACAAAGAACGGGAAATATTCGGTGCAACATCCGCATTGCTGCTGGAATTGCAGATAAAATACGCAGATGGTTCGGAGGAATCTATTTTATCTAACGGGAATTGGACGGCAGCTCCAAGTGCCATTCGCATGTCGGACATCTATATGGGGGAGACGTATGATGCGCGAATGGAGTCCGATTGGTCGGATTCCTCTCAGGTGAGTTGGTCACCCGTGAACGTACTGGAGCATCCCAAAGATATCATCGTTGCGCAGGAGAACGTACCCGTCACCCAAGTCGAACAGCTACAGCCAATTGCCTTGCTGACAACTCCACAGGGAGATCGTGTACTAGACATGGGGCAGAATATGGTGGGATGGGTGAAATTCAGCATTCAAGGTAAAGAGGGTCAGACGGTTGAGCTTCACCATGCTGAAATCTTGGATCATGAAGGCAACTTCTACACCGATAATCTTCGCGCCGCCAAGCAGTGTATTCGCTACACGTGCAAGGGGGATGGCGTGGAAACATTTGAACCGCATTTTACATTCCAAGGCTTTCGCTATGTAAAGCTGGTTGGCTTCCCGGAACACGTTCGTCTGGATGAATTCACCGGAATAGTACTTCACTCGAATATGGAGCCAACAGGTCAGTTCTCATGCTCCAGTCCACTGGTGAACCAACTGCATCACAATATATTGTGGGGGCAAAAGGGGAATTTCCTGGATGTGCCGACAGACTGTCCACAGAGGGATGAACGGCTCGGATGGACGGGTGATGCGCAGATGTTTGTCCGCACGTCCTCCTACCTGATGAACACGGCTCCCTTCTTCACCAAATGGTTGCGAGATCTGGAAGCGGACCAGGGAGCAGATGGAGGTATCCCATTCTTCGTTCCGGATCTGAGAAGTTCCACGTCAGAAGGATGGGGTGACACCAGTCATTCCTCCGCCGCTTGGGGTGATGCAGCCGTCATCTGTCCATGGACCATCTATGAGATGTATGGGGATGCTAGATTGCTGGCTGAGCAATATGGGAGCATGCAACGATGGATTGAATACATTCACGGGCAGGGTGACAATCCGTATCTGTGGAACACGGGATTCCACTTTGGCGATTGGCTGGGACTGGACTCCAAGCCTGATAGTTATGTCGGCGCAACGGACACAGACTATGTGGCGACTGCATTCTATGCCTATTCGGTTTCGTTAACTCAAAAAGCGGCTGAGGTACTTGGAAAGACTGACGATGCTGAATATTACAAGCAGTTGCATACGAACATTGTTCATGCGTTTCGAAATGAATTCGTGACTCCAGCTGGGAAAATTGCTGTTCCAACGCAAACAGCGCATGTTCTTGCACTCCAGTTTGACCTGCTGGACGTCACTGCCCGAACTCGTGCAGTGGAACAATTGGCGAAACTCGTGAAAGAGGCGGGGAATCATCTTACCACAGGATTCGTGGGCACACCTTATCTGAATCCGGTACTGAGTGATGTGGGACTTCACGAACTGGCTTATACCTTGCTTTTTCAAGAGGATTACCCGTCCTGGCTGTATCAGGTAACTCAAGGCGCAACGACAGTCTGGGAACATTGGGATGGGATCAAAGAGGATGGCGGTCTCTGGAGTGCTGATATGAACTCATTTAACCACTATGCGTACGGTGCGATTGGGGAATGGTTGTATCGTTATGTTGCCGGCATTCGGTCCGATGAACATCAGCCAGGATTCCGAATGGTTCATATCGAGCCGCAACCCGGACCAGGACTGGATTGGGTGGAAGCGAGTTTGGAGACGATGTATGGTCAAGTTGCTTCAAGCTGGCACAGGCTGGCGGCGGGGGAAATGGAGATACGGGTGCATATTCCTGCCAATACAAGAGGTACGGTACGTCTTCCTGGAGCAGGTGCACAGATCGTTCTGGAGCAAGGGAAACCGTTGGATCAGGTGAGTGAAGTTCAGGTTATTCGCAGCATTGGAGACGATGTTGAAATCACACTGGGATCTGGAAGTTACCAATTCACGTACAAGGACACGGTTGCAAAGAGGGAACAAGGTTTTCAGGAGGCTACATTGACAGAGTCCGTATAATAATAGAATAAGCGGTAAGATGTACACTTGAAGAGGATCTGCACACACGCAGGTCCTTTTTCGAACTTGTTTGATCGAAGATCAAGAGCGGCGTGTTCAGGAGGAAAGAACGTGGCAGTATCAATATCTGTTGAGAGGATGTAGTGATCATGGGGAAAGAACACGTTAGATTAATTAAACCATCACGAGCATATAAGGAAGCATATTTGGCATTTTATGAGGACTGGGTAAGAAGTGGAGAATTGATGGTACCTTGGGTCATTTCCAAAGAACCCTATGCGTTTGACGAGATGTTGGCATTTTTGCAGCGTAATGAACAAGGCCTCGACATCCCGGAAGGCTGGGTCAAAGACAGTACATACTGGCTGGTAACGGAGAGTCATCAAATTGTGGGTGCCGTGAATATAAGGCATGAGCTTAATGACAGACTATACAATAGCGGAGGACATATTGGTTATGGCATTCGTCCGGGGGAGCGGCACAATGGCTATGGTTCCGAAATTCTCAGGTTGTCTTTGGAGAAAACGAGAGAACTCGGAATCACCAAAGTATTAGTCGTATGCGACGCGATTAATGAGCCCTCCAGAAGGGTTATCCTTCGAAATGGTGGCATCAAGGATGTGGACTATGTGGAGTCTAATGGTAACGTTGTTGAACGATTCTGGATAGAGAATGTCGAATAATGCAGAATAATGATGTAATTTAACGAAAATAATATGGATTATGATTGTATTACCCTCGCGTGCTGATTAAAATGAAGCTAGAATCTGGATTGCGGCCGGAAACTATCATCCCATTTCAGGCACAAGTGAGGTTATCTTATGAATCAACCGGTTAATCGGCCCCGGCGTATTGAGTATCTGGATCTCTATCGTGCTTTTGCGATCATGGCAGTTGTAGCTATCCACGCTACTTCAACAGCAGTTGCGCATTACCCCAAGCATACATTAGATCATGATGTATATTACTTCTGGAACACGTTTTTACAATTTGCCGTTCCAGCGTTTCTGTTCCTGTCATCCCTGGTCTTATTCTACAACTACAGTTCCAAGGTGAATGAGAAGGGTTGGATGCTCGCTTTTTATAAGAAGCGTTTATTTAATGTATTTGTACCCTATGTGGTGTGGTCCCTTATCTATTTTGCCATTAAACAGCTGCTTGCGGGCAAAGAACCTTTGACTCATGGTGTTCAATTTGCCAAACAATTAGTAATGGGAACGGCTCATACGCACTTATACTTTTTTCTGATTATTCTTCAGTTCTATATCGTGTTTCCATGGCTTTTGTCGCTTGCACGCCAGCGTCTGTTTAAACGGTACTTGCCATTATTCTTTATTGCTGCCCAGGCCATATTCTATGCGTTGCATTTACAGTTTCACTTCGAACGAACAGGCAGTTTGCTACCGAGTTATCTGATCGTGATCGGATTTGGTGCATGGGTTGGGTTGAACTTTGAGTGGGCATTGAAGAAACTGCATACACACCGTTATGTGCTTATAGCTGCATTGTTGAGCGGAGGTGCCATTTTTATCTATGGTAATGCTTATATCAAAACCGCTTTCGCTGCATACCCGGTGGTTGCCTATACCGTGCTGTTCCTGTTCCGAAATCTGTTTACGCTGTCTGCCTGCTTGCTCCTGCTGATCTTCAGTGAACGAATCGGCACTGGAAAACATACCGAGGTTCGTAAAGCTACACGTGTTCTGGACTCTTTGGGTACAGTGGCGTTCGGTGTATTTTTAATGCATCCACTCGTACTGCTCTTCTGGAGACGTGAATTCACAGATGAGCTGGCTCGGCACTTCAGCATGGGCATCCTTCTATCTTATATTGTGGCACTCCTGATCTCATGGATCTGTGCGATGGGATTGCGCCGGATGAAGTGGGGATGGGTACTGATCGGACGGTAAGTATAAATAAACATATGTAATTTAAGATAAGAGATTTCAAGCCCTCACGCGTTGAGGGAATCACTTGAAACCTCTTTTTTATTTGCCCTAAAGAAGGTATCATGGAGTTTAATGTCCATAAAATTGAATTAATGGAATGAACACTACCTTGTCAGGAGTGATCGAATGAAATTGGTGATTATTTTTGGTCCACAGGCTGTGGGCAAAATGACGGTTGGGCAAGAACTGGAGAAGATAACGAAGCTAAAATTGTTTCATAACCATATGACCATTGAACTGGTGTCTCCTTATTTCAGTTATGGTACACCACAAGGCAAAAGACTGGTGAATTTATTCCGTCATGAGATTTTTGAAGAAGTGGCGAAGAGCGACCTGCCGGGTCTGATTTTCACATTTGTATGGGCTTTTGACCTGAAGCAAGACGGAGAGTATATTCGTCAAATCAGCGAATTGTTTGCATCTCATGGAGGTCAGGTCTGTTATGTGGAACTGGAGGCTGATGCATCAGAAAGACTAGAGCGCAATAAAAGTCCGCATCGCCTGTTACATAAGCCAACAAAACGTGACGTCGCGTGGTCTGAGCGAGATTTACTTGATACGATGAAGAAATATCGATTGAACTCGGAACCGGGAGAAATCATGTATGAGCACTACATAAGGATTGATAACACGCACAAGAGCCCGGATGAAGTGGCACAGTTAATCCAGGAACGCTTTAATTTGTAATTGGAGAAACGTCTAACTTAGCAGATTAGTTGCTTTATATAAAAGGGGCACTACGCATGTATTTTGTAATATTTTTGCTCATAGGACTTGTTCTATGTTATCTGATTCCATTCGGTCCGATTTTGGCTGGGGGCATTGTTTTCGCACTTGTCATAGATCATTACCGTCAGACGATGCATATGCGTGAAGATATCCGAGACATCAAAAATCATCTGGGGCTAATGAATACAGGTGAGGCGAAAGAGTACGAGATGGATAAGCAATTTAAAGATGTCGATCGTTTGAGTTCAGAAGAAATGGATATTATTAACCGAAGAATTGAAGCGGAGCTGGAGAAAGACAACAAAAACAATAAAACATAAATTCCTGTAAAATAATTCTTGTTTTGATCACTCCTGTGAGTATATTTACCTAGATCGGGAGTCATGCTAATTCGATATTAACTTTTTGTTGCACTGTGTAGAATTTTGTAATATTATGAGGGAAGCGCGTACAACATATCGGGTTGTAACTGTTGAATCAGGCAAAGCCGTATACCTTGAGAAAAGGGATTGGTTTGTCTTTTTCTGTATATTGGAGTGATAAAGTGAAAATCGAGAAGGTGCTGAACAATAATGCTGTAGTTGCAATGAATGACGAGCAGGAAGTTATTATCATTGGCCGGGGGATTGCTTATCAGAAGCGGGCGGGTGATATGGTTTCCGAGCAGCATATCGACAAGATATTTACTTTACAGAATGAAGATATTCAGGAAAACTTCAAGGCATTAATCTCAAGCATTCCGCTGGAATACATGAAAGTATCTGAGGAAATCATCGCTTACGCCAAATTAAAACTTGGCAAAAAACTGAATGAGAGCATCTACTTGCATCTCACAGATCATATTCACTTTGCCATTGAGCGGTATCGCAAAAATCTGCCCATACGCAACGGTTTAATCTGGGAGACAAAGCAGTTATACAAAGAGGAATATGAAGTCGGAATGGAAGCGCTCAACATGATCTGTGATCAGTTTGGTGTGATCTTGCCCGAGGACGAAGCCGGTTTTATGGCACTTCACTTTGTGAATGCAGCTTTGAACGAGGAAATGCCCAACATCAAGAGTATGACGCAGGTCATGCAGGAAATCTTGACGATCATCAAGTATCATTTCAAGATTGATTTTGATGAGAACTCACTGACATTCTATCGCTTTGTGACGCATTTGAAGTTTTTCGCCCAACGTTTGGTGAAGGGAAAACATTACAAGAGCAACAACGATGATGAATTGTTCCTGATGATTCAGAAGAAATATCCGGCAGCACACAAGTGCTCGGAAAAAATCAAGAAATTCATTGAAAGCAACTACACGTATCAACTAACTGACGAAGAAATGATGTACTTAACGATTCATATTGAGAGAGTTGTGAATGCAACTTCTGAATAATCCCATAGATCAGCTTGCAGGGTTGCAACCACTAGGGCAAAACCTGAACGATTGAATGACAGAACATACCGTTAACCGGATGTTCCATACATTCAGATGTTCAGGTTTTTTTATTCTCTCCAATATGCTTCGAATCCGTGTTTAATCAGAAAGGAAGAAAACAACTTCATGAAACACGAGCAATTAGCTAAAGACATTCTGTCTGGCGTTGGTGGTAAACAGAACATTAACAGCGTGGTGCACTGTGCGACCAGACTTCGTTTCAAATTAAAAAATGACGGTAATGCCAAAACAGACGATCTCAAAAATCTGCCCGGAGTCATAACGGTAATGCAAAGCGGGGGACAATATCAGGTTGTTGTAGGTAACGAAGTGTCTGATGTGTATAAAGCCTTGCTACAGGTTGGTAATATGAATGCGGATGAACCGGTCTCAAGTGATGAGTCTGAATCTTACGGTAAAAAAGAAAGTCTTCTGGGTCGGTTTATCGACTTGATCTCAGGTGTATTTACACCAATTCTCGGCTTGCTAGCTGCAACAGGGATGATCAAAGGTTTCCTGTCCATGTTTACTTCTCTCGAATGGCTGGACCCGGCTTCAGGGACATATCAGTTGTTGAATGCTGCAGGTGACTGTCTGTTCTACTTCTTCCCAATCTTCCTGGGTTACACAGCAATGAAAAAATTCGGTGGATCTCCATTCCTCGGGATGGCCATTGGAGCATCACTTGTATATCCGACCTTATCCGGTCTTAGCGGTGGAGAACCGTTGTATACGCTATTTACAGGCACATTGTTTGAATCACCGATTCATATCACGTTCCTGGGCATTCCCGTTATCTTGATGAGTTATTCCTCATCTGTAATTCCGATTATTATTGCAGCTTATTTTGGAGCAAAAGTAGAAGCGTTCTTCAAAAAGATCATCCCATCTGTTGTAAGAACGTTCCTCACGCCATTCTTTACGATTCTGATTGTTGTTCCAGTAACATTCCTCTTGATTGGTCCAATTGCAACATGGGCAAGTCAGCTGATTGGTGCGGGCGTATCGGGCATCTATGACTTGAGTCCGTTGGTAACAGGTATTGTTGTTGGTGGATTGTGGCAAGTATTGGTTATCTTCGGGTTACACTGGGGTATCGTACCAATCATGCTGCTCAATCTGTCCACACTGAAAGCAGATCCGATTCTGGCTATGATGTTTGCAGCTTCCTTTGCTCAGATTGGTGCTGTTCTTGGCGTCATGCTTAAAACGAAAAATACCAAACTCAAATCACTGGGTGTTCCTGCCTTTGTGTCCGGGATTTTCGGTGTAACTGAGCCTGCTATCTATGGTCTTACTTTGCCACTGAAAAAACCATTTATTATGAGTTGTATTTCTTCTGCAGTAGCTGGTGGTATTATTGGATTCGCTGGTTCCAAAATGTTTGTGTTTGCTTCAGGCATCTTCGGTGTTCCAGCGCTGATTAGTCCGACAGCAGGCATTAACTATGAATTCTGGATGGCTATGATTGCCACAGTTATTGCTTTTGTACTCAGCTTTGTTCTCGTTTATTTCGTAGGATTCAAAGATCCTGCTAATCCGGAAACTGCCAAACAGACTCCGGAACCGGTAAAAGAAGAGAAGGCTGCACTTGAGCCTAATCCCAATAATCGTTACGAAATTGCCAGCCCGATGACGGGTGATGTGGTTCCTTTGCAAGAAATTAATGATGCTACATTTGCTGGTGAACATATGGGTAAAGGTATTGCTATTCGCCCAACCAGTGGGAGAGTTGTATCCCCGATTAATGGTGTTGTACAGACGATTTACCGTACCAAACATGCGATTGGTCTTGTAGATGATCAAGGTGTAGAGATTCTGATCCATATCGGTCAGGATACGGTACAGCTTAAAGGTCAGCATTTCACTGCACATGTGAAGGACGGGGATCGTGTGAATGTTGGCGATCTGATCGTTGAATTCGATCTGCAGGCCATTATTGACGCGGGATACGAGACGGTAACACCGATTATTGTAACCAATACGGCTGATTATTTGGACGTGGTTGGTACGACAGATCGTAAAGTGCAAGAGAAGGATAAATTGATTACGGTTATTGGTTAATTCTACTTCAGTGCGCAATTATATGAGAATAGAATGTAATACAGGGACAACTTCGATGCTTTTGAAGTTGTCCTTTTTCTCGTTTTCGACAGCTTAAATTTATTTTGTAATGTCATAAAAATAAGTGTTGCAAATGTAGTTCAGATGTACTATGATGAGTTCAAGAAGTAAGCGCATACATCAATCGGGTTGTAACTGTTCAATCAGGCAATTCCGACCACCATGGTCTCAAGATTGATTGCAACTTACTTTAGTTAATGAAGTAACTGAATACCAATGTGTACAGCCTTACAGGGTTGCAACCGTTAAGGGCAAAACCTGAATTGCTGAATAACACGACTGATTTCCGGATGTTCCGGTACGTTGTGTATGTTCAGTAGTTCAGGTTTTCTTTGTTTCAAAAGCATGGGGAGTTTACTTAGAGAGGGAGAATTACAATGAGCAACTACGATCAATTGGCTAAGGATATTCTGACACGTGTAGGTGGTCGTGAGAATGTAAACAGTGTATTCCATTGTGTAACAAGACTGCGGTTTAAACTGAAAAATGAAAGCGTAGCCAAAACAGAAGAACTTAAAAATCTGCCAGGTGTTATTACCGTTATGCAAAGTGGTGGACAATATCAAGTCGTTATCGGCAATGAAGTGCCGGATGTATATAAAGCAGTCGTTAAAGCGGGGAATTTCCCGAGCGAAGGTCAGTTTGAAGAGGAAGCAGACAACTCAGGCAAGAAAGTTGGATTGTTCAGTCGATTTATCGACATGATCTCCGGTGTGTTCACACCTCTGCTCGGTTTGCTGGCTGCAACAGGTATGATCAAAGGTTTCACAGCCATGTTTGTAGCATTTGGATGGATCGAAAATACATCAGGAACATACCATTTGCTGAATGCACTTGGTGATTCACTGTTCTACTTCTTCCCGATCTTCCTTGGATACACGGCAATCAAGAAATTTGGGGGTTCACCGTTCCTGGGTATGGCGATAGGTGCTTCGTTAGTGTATCCTACGCTGTCCGGTTTGACTGCAGGAGATCCACTATACACTTTGTTCACAGGTACATTGTTTGAATCACCAATTCACATTACGTTCTTAGGTATCCCGGTAATATTGATGACGTATTCAACATCGGTTATCCCGATCATTATTGCTACGTTCTTCGCTGTTAAGATTGAAAGATTCTTCAAAAACATCATTCCTAAAGTCGTTAGCACATTTTTGGTTCCATTCTTCACTTTGCTCGTGATTGTTCCGGTAACCTTCATTGTAATTGGTCCAATTGCCACTTGGGCAGGTCAATTAGTTGGTGCAGGTACAACAAGTATCTATGAATTGAGTCCAATTATTACAGGTTTGGTTCTGGGCGGATTCTGGCAAGTGCTAGTACTGTTTGGACTTCACTGGGGACTTGTACCGGTTATGCTTCTGAACTTAAGTACATCGGGGGCTGATCCAGTTCTTGCAATGTCCTTCGGCGCTTCCTTTGCCCAAACGGGTGCAGTACTTGCAGTTCTGCTCAAAACAAAAAATTCGAAGTTGAAATCATTAAGCATTCCAGCGTTTATTTCCGGTATATTCGGTGTAACTGAGCCGGCAATCTATGGTGTAACTCTTCCGTTGAAAAAGCCGTTTATCATGAGTTGTATTGGTGGTGCTGTCGGTGGTGGTATTTTAGGATGGGCAGGCTCAAAGCTTTACGTCTTTGGTGGACTGGGTATCTTCGGTATTCCAAGCTTTATCAACAAAGAAGCAGGTCCTGATTCCGGATTCTATATGTCCATCGTTGCAGTATTGGTAGCATTCATCGTTGGTTTTGTCTTGACGTACGTGTTTGGATTCAAAGACAAAGTAGAAGCTACACCAGCTCCAGCACCTGTACTTGATCCAAATCCGAATAGCAGATACGAAATCGTAAGCCCAATGGCTGGTGAAGTCGTTGCACTGAAAGAAATTAATGACATAACATTTGCAGGAGAGCACATGGGTAAAGGGATTGCGATTCGTCCAACCAGCGGTAGAGTGGTATCTCCAATCACCGGTATTGTACAAACCGTATATCGTACCAAACATGCCATTGGTCTTGTAAGCGATGATGGTGTAGAGATGCTGATCCATATTGGACAGGATACGGTAAAACTGAAAGGTCAACATTTTACAACACATGTGAAAGACGGAGACCGTGTTAACGCAGGTGACCTGATTGTTGAGTTTGATCTGCAAGCGATTAAGGATGCAGGGTATGAGACGGTTACACCGATCATTGTCACTAATACTTCAAAATATCTGGACGTTGTAGGAACGAAAGATGCATCCGTTCATGAGAAAGATAAATTAATCACGGTATTAAGCTAATTAAAATTACAGATGGCTTAGGAGGAACTCCTCAATGAATGAAAAGTTTACAGCCTTCCCGGAGAATTTTCTCTGGGGAGGAGCAACCGCAGCGAATCAATTGGAAGGCGCTTATCTGGAAGGTGGTAAAGGTTTAACAACCGTAGATCTGATTCCGATTGGTGCCAATCGATGGAATATTGCTCTGGGTAACCTGGATTCGTATGAACCCAAAGCAGGAGAATTCTATCCTTCCCATGAAGCCATTGACTTCTATCATCGATATAAGGAAGATATTGCGTTATTTGCAGAAATGGGATTCAAGTGCCTCAGGCTTTCCGTTGCCTGGGCACGGATCTTCCCTAATGGCGATGAAGCAGAGCCGAACGAAGCAGGTTTACAATTTTATGATGATGTCTTCGATGAGTTATTGAAATACAATATAGAACCTGTCGTGACGATCTGTCATTTCGATGTACCTGTACATCTGGTTGAGACTTACGGCGGTTGGAAGAATCGCAAGATGGTCGGTTTCTTTGAGAAATATGCGACAACGCTATTCAATCGATACAAGAACAAAGTGAAGTACTGGATGACGTTTAATGAGATCAACATGTTGCTGCATCTTCCGTACATTGGAGCGGGCATTGTTCTGCAGGATGGTGAAGACAAAGAACAGGTTCTGTATCAGGCAGCACATCATGAGTTGGTAGCAAGTTCACTTGCTGTTAAGGCTTGTCATGAGATTATTCCTGGTGCACAGATCGGCTGTATGTTAGCCGCTGGAATGGTCTATCCATACAGCTCTAACCCGGATGACGTGTGGAAAGCCATGGAGAAAGATCGCGAGTCATTCTTCTTCATCGACGTGCAGTCGAAGGGAGCATATCCGGGATATACAAAAAGATTTTTTAGGGAAAATGACATTCGGATTGAAATGCAACCCGAAGATGCAGATATCTTGATGCAGAATACGGTCGACTATATCGGTTTTAGCTACTATGCGAGCCGGTGTACAAGTACGGACCCTGAGATATTGAAGGATTCGACAGAAGGCAATGTATTTGGTTCAGTGAAGAACCCGTATCTGCAAGCATCCGAGTGGGGATGGACCATTGATCCTAAGGGACTCCGCATTACATGTAATCAGCTATATGATCGCTATGGCAAACCTTTGTTTATCGTAGAAAATGGACTTGGGGCAACCGATGTGTTGCTAGACAATGACTCTGTTGAAGATGACTATCGCATCGAGTATTTAAATAGTCATTTTGCCGAGATGGCTGAAGCGATTCAAGATGGGGTAGAACTTCTGGGTTACACGAGCTGGGGACCGATCGACCTGGTGAGTGCGGGTACCGGAGAGATGAAGAAACGTTATGGCTATATCTATGTAGACAGAAATAATGATGGTACGGGCACACTTCGCAGAGTGAAAAAGAAGAGTTTTCACTGGTACAAAGATGTCATTGCGAGTAATGGTGCACAATATTTCTGATACAAGGTGTTCGACGCTATAGAATAAACAAAGAGCAGTCTCGTTACTACGGGATTGCTCCTTGTTTATGAGGGATGAATTTGACCCATGATATGACCTTTAGATATAATAAATAAATCAAGAGAATCTTGTCACTTAAGAAGGGAGGAGCATCCACTCATGAAGAAAAAATCACTTGCGTTTATATCTTCGGGATATGGATACTCCACTGCTGTCTTTTTCTAGAATCTATTCCAAGGGTGAGGTCTGCCCAAAATCGGAAGAAAACTAGGAAATAATGCAGAAAAATCTTAGGAATGACGAGGTAATCCAAATGAATATTGACAAAATCACTAGAAAAAATCCAGCCAATATGCCAGCTCCTGTAGGTCAGTACACGCATATTACAAGAATCCCGAGGAATGCAGAATTATTTGTGACTTCGGGTCAAATTGGAGCAGATCGTAGTGGACTTTTTCCAGAGAGTCTGAATGAGCAAGTCACTAATACATTTAATAATATTAAAACAGTGCTCGAATCGGAGCATTTAGATGCTGAACATATTATCAAAGTTAACGTATGGGCAACCGAGAAAATCGATTGGGATTTCTTATATGCCGAGTGGGGACAATTATTTAGTACGGATTATCCTGCAATGACGATTGGATATATTACGGAGTTAGGTCTACCAGAAATTAAAATTGAAATAGAGCTTTGGGCAGCAAAAGTTTAACAAGGAATACTTTCTAACCAAAAGAAGGAGCATCTCACTTACAGATGCCCCTTCTTTTTTTATTCGTGATAATGGAAAGGAAATGCCTTGAGCAATCATGAGCGATAGTAGGTGTATTATGGTACCTGCAAGCTCTGATAGGCATTGAGTCGTCCGTACGTCCAGTAGATGCCAGAGCCTGATACCGGATCGGAAGCGAAACAGAGTGCATCCCGTATCTGGGCATTCGTTTTACCCTGTGCAGCGAGCAATGCAGCCGCTCCAGCCACATGCGGTGCAGCCATAGATGTTCCGCTAAGGTAGGCATAGGAACCGCCTAGATATGTGGATAATATGGTATCCCCCGGTGCAGCCATATCAACCCAGGAGCCGTAGTTGGAGAAATTGGATTTGAGATCGGAAGGGTTAGTTGAAGCAACAGCGATCACGTTAGGATACGATGCAGGTACAATCGGGAATGATGTGTTGTCGTTACCTGCTGCAGCAATAATCACAGCTCCCCGATCCCAAGCATACTGTACCGCAGCTTGAAGGAAAGCATCTCCCATCGGACCACCGAGGCTCAGGTTAACTACTTGTACACCGTTATTGGCAGCATAGACAAGCCCATTTCCGACATTCCCTACCGTTCCTTGCCCATTGTTATCCAGTACCCGGAGCGGAACGATGGATGCGAGTGGTGCAACACCTGCGATACCCACACCATTGTTGGTAACGGAGGCAGCGATCCCAGCTACATGGGTGCCGTGACCGTTCCCGTCCTCAGGGATGTTATCATAATCAACATAATCGTAACCGGGGAGGAGCTTGGAGGCCAATTCAGGGTGGTTCAGCTGTACACCGGTATCGATAATGGCGATTTTGACAGAGCTGTTGCTCTGAGTAATATCCCATGCAGCAGGTGCATTGATTTTTGGCAGGTTATACTGGTAAGGAAAGAAAGGATCATTAGGGGTGAAAGAGGCCTCAACGAGGTAATTGGGCTCTACATGTTCAATTAACTCATGATCTTTGTAATGTTTCAGCATCCGGTGCATTTTTTTGCGAGATTCCACACGGTACCATCCTAAATCCTCATAAGTTTCGGCGACCTTACATTTTCCTTTTTTATGAAAGGTGTGCATTTCATCTGAGGTCGTACCTTCCTTGAATTTGACTAAGAGTTTCTTGGGAGCATGAGGATGAAACTTGCTCTCTGCACGATGGTCCAGATAACGATATGCAAATCCGATTGCTAGCATAATGATAGCAAAAGCACCTAACCATAACCACATGAGCGTTCCCCCTCTAATATAGTTTGTGACACGCCTTATCGTATGCGAACTCTATCAGAATGCGCGGGCACTCTTTCAATTTGGTTTGTAGTGTAGATAGATTGATAGGGCGGGACAAATTCGGTAAGATGAAATGAAGAGAGCGGATTCTTAGCTCCTAATATAGAGGATAAGGAATGTGGAATTTTTGACACAACTTCAGATTATACCGACAGTAGTAGCTGTTCAGGAACAGCAGGTTCATGATACCATTGATTTTGCCATGCGTGTACGTAGAGAAGTATTTCCCATGATGGATCATACAAGATTGCCTATAGACTTCGAGCAGTTCAGAGAACATTATCTGGACTCAGATGATGCGATCTTTCTTGTTGCACAGATGGGGGATGCGGGCATCGTCGGGTCTATTGGGATTTTGCCATATGATGGACGCATTGAAGCCGTGGAAGGACGATATGAAGCTCAGTCTGCAGCTGAAATAGTGAAATGTTATGTGGATCCTGCATACCGCAGATATGGCATTGGTTCGATGCTGGTAAATGAACTGGAGAATGCAGTAAAGGATATGCACTATACGACACTTTATCTGCATACACATCGCTTCTTGCCAGGAGCCGTAGATTTTTGGAAACGCCAAGGGTTTACGGTTATTGCTGAACAGGAGGATGACTGGCAAACCGTACATATGGACAAGTTGGTAGGTAAGTGACCATTGGTAATTTTGTACAAGGAAAATGCCTATCGACACTCGCTCGATTAGACATAGACAACATACATGATGGGGGCTACACAGATGAACGAAACGAAGCGAAAAATTGTTTTTATTGATATTGATGGCACATTGGTTGACGATGACGGAAGTATTCCGTTGTCAGCACAGAAAGCTTGCAAACAGGCACGTGAAAATGGGCATCTGCTCTATTTGTGTACAGGTCGATCCAAAGCAGAAATCTATGATTCCATCTGGGATGTTGGATTCGACGGTCTGATTGGTGCAGGTGGGGGCTATGTGGAATTTGGTAAGGACGTGCTTTATCACAAAAGGGTGACAGCGGAAGATGTTCGACACATGGTCGATTTCTTCAATGAACACGGCATTGACTTCTACCTTGAATCCAATTCGGCTCTGTATGCAAGTAGCAATCTTCAACCTCACCTGGAACGCCGTATCTATGGCGATGTGGAGAACGACCCTGTAGCCAGAGAGAAGAAGGAGCTGAAACCGCACCCGTTTATTGCCGGATTGACGTATGGAGAAGCGGATCTGTATAAAGATGACGTTAACAAGGTGTGTTTTCTTGAGAGCTCGGTGATCCCGTTTGAGCGAATCAAGCAGGAGTTTGAAGGCAAATTCGAAGTCATTCAGTGCACCGTACCGATCTTTGGTGAAGGAAGTGGTGAGCTGATGATCCCTGGTATTCACAAAGCGATTGCGATCGCTGATCTGCTGGAACATCTGGGCATGTCACAGCAAGATACATTCGCCATTGGCGATGGCATGAATGATGCTGAGATGCTGGAATTTTGTAACGTCGGAATTGCCATGGGTAATGCGAAGCCTGGTCTGAAAGTCATTGCAGATGATATTACTGGAACAGTTGAGGAAGATGGATTGTAT
The DNA here is from genome assembly GCF_037976905.1 of Paenibacillus sp. FSL K6-1318. NCBI lineage: Bacteria > Bacillati > Bacillota > Bacilli > Caryophanales > Paenibacillaceae > Paenibacillus > Paenibacillus sp. FSL K6-1318. Next base: position 4,006,480 of record NZ_CP150270.1, on the reverse strand, counting down.
CACAGTTTTGTGAAGTATGGGTTGATTGAGGGGTAGTGCTTAAAGGATTCACTAATGAACAGCTAATAAAAAGAGAGCAACCTAGTTGCTCTCGAAGTTTAGTAATCGGACCATGAATATATTTGTCCATTGTAAAAGGTTACGTAGGTATTTCCGTAGACCCAAATATCAATAGAACCTAATGAACTAGTAGAGTTACTGGTTCTATTTGGGTTCCCCCAAGAAAATAACACTTGATCATACGTCATCCCTAATTTGATCTTATGTTGACTAATAAGTTTCCAGACGTTTGAAGACCAGTCTGGGTAATCTTTTTTAGGATCATTGTCATAGAACAACCCATTAATAAAATCATTTGGATCGTCTGTAACAGGCAACTTGAACGTAATTGACTTCCCACTAGCTCTTTTGGCTTTCACAATAACATTATTTTTTTTAATATCAACGGAAATGATTTTTATTTTTTCTAAATGATAAAGTGGATTTGAAGAGGGTAAATTATTTTTGTTAGCCCAATATTCGCCCCCCTTAAAAGCGATATGTATGAAATGTTCGTAATCAAAATAATAACAAAAATTAGAAAATCCAATGTCTTTATATATGTATTCTGTAACGGTCTTTCCATTTGCTGATTGTATAGTTACTTCCGTGAGTTGATAAAGTTGCGTCATGCCGACGATCCAGCCAGGTTGATCTAGTGCATAAGAATATACTTTTTCTCCAAAAACTGAACGATATGCTTTGGGGACACTAAGGACTCCGTTCTTTAATTTCTTAGTCCGTGTTGCCCCATCCTCGTCTCCCCACATAAATGCAACCATTAAATCATCTTCATTACTACCTGAGTAGCCGGAAACTTTTAGAAACTTCTCGTACGATATGTAGGTTATTCCTTTGTACAAAATGGTATCTTTCTTACTTACTTGTTCTTTCTTTCGTTTGGTTTTGACTTCAAATCCATTTCCTATAGCAATAAGTGAACCGATTTGTTTGAACATTTTGATGGGAATGTAGATGGTACCATTATCTGCTAGATATGCTTGATCTTTGGAACTCGCAAGCTTTCCATCAATAAAAATAGTGTATTCAATATCACGGTAGGACTCAGTTAGAGGATTACCAGCCGCTAACGTGTGGGGTGGAAGTAATACGAAAAGTAAACTAAAACTAATAAAAATAAAGATCAATTTCTTAAAACTCTTCATTACAAGTCTCTCCTTTAATTTTTTTCACCTTAAAACTATAGCATGAAGCTAACAGCCATAACAGGTAATTATTTGCTTGATCTGCTTTGTTCAACATTTACTCCTCACTATCCGATATATAATAAGTACATCTATGTGATCAGACAGCGAAAGGAGTGCAGAACATGGATATTGCAGCATTATCAATGGCAATGAGCCAAGCTTCAGTAGTACAATCGGCAAGCTTGCAAGTGATGTCGATTACGAAAGACATGGCGCAGCAGCAAGGTCAGCAGATGGCGGAAATGTTGAAGTCAGTACCTGCTCCTCACCCTAATCTGGGTAGCAGTCTGGATATTTCAGTTTAGACAGATTAGAAGGATGCATTCTTGTGAAAACATTGCAGCAAGCAAAGCCCAAACAGCTCCAATTCTAACGAATTGAGGCCGTTTGGGTTGTTTATTTTTCAATTCGGAGCAGATCCTAAGAAGCCTGTACGAAAAATAGTCCATCCAATGGTGCTTCAGCAGAGGCAGGACCTTTTCGCAAAAATAAATAACCGTTGGCATCAGAGAGTCCCAATATGTCCTGATAGGGCTCGGGAAAATCTGCGGAATAAACCTGGCATATTAGTTGATAATGAGTTAACAAATGATCGATTCCATTGATTCCGTTGGGTAAAGTTGAGGTGAAGAACGAAAAGGCAGGGAAATCCTGCTCCGCTAATGACGTTTCAGAGAAACGCACTCCACTTAAAGGGATGCACTCTGCGGGACCTACAGTAGTGTGCGGTTGTGAAGTTACGGATACATAGGTACATCCGGCCAGTATATTTTCGTTCCATTCCAGCTCATCTCCTGTGTATGTCACCTGATCCAGAAAGTATTCTGTAGCCGAATAGGTAGAGAAGACCGAGATGTACATGTCTGCTGGCAAAGTAGGGATATGAACATGCTGCAAGAGTTTCTTGCAATCAATGGAGAATAGATGTAACAAGGGCTGTCCTTCCGGATTGAGGGGCCATTCTTGAATGTATGCCTGTTCTCCGCCAATCCACATACCAGCGTTTTGGTTCGGATGATCAGGATCAACTGTAATTTGAGTCACGTTGTACATGGAAAACTCCTTCTTTTCTCGTAATGTCGCGCTTCGTGTCATAGTAACAATAGAGTGTAGAACGTACTTTTTTGGGGTTGCTCAATATCTTTTTGCCTTATTGATGTACTTTTGGATAACAATCCATTGCTTCGTTACATTATAAGTGAGATGATGTGGAATGAAAATCAGTACAAGGTACTAACTCATTAGACGAAGTGAATGAACGTACCAGCACTTAATGAACTAGTGGCAATACTATAGATGAGAAGCGGTGACACATGTTAATTAACAAATACATAAGTGAAACGGGATTCTGCTCCCGCAGGGAAACGAACCGATTAATTGCAGCTGGACGCATAACGATCAATGGCAGGGTATGTGAAAAAGGGGCCGAAGTTGAACCTCACGATGTGGTCCTCATTGATGGCAAGGAGATACCTCGTGATGACAGCGAACCTGTCTATATTGCTCTGAATAAACCCATCGGTATTGTCTGCACAGCAGCAGAACATGTGGAGGGGAACATCATTCAATATATAAATTATCCTTCTCGCATATTTGCGATAGGCAGGCTGGATAAGGCATCTGAAGGGTTGATTTTGCTTACGAATGATGGGGGAATTGTGAACAAAATGATGCGTTCGGAGCACAACCATGATAAAGAATATGTAGTGACCGTAGACAAACCCGTAACAGACGAATTTATAAAGTTCATGTCCGAAGGGGTTGAAATTCTGGACGTGGTGACCAAGCCCTGCGAAGTGTATAGGCAAAGTGAAGACGTATTTCGTATTATTTTGACACAGGGTCTCAACCTGCAGATTCGCAGAATGTGCAAAGCCTTGGGGTATCGAGTGTTAAAGCTGGAGCGCGTGCGAATTATGAATATTACGCTGGATCAACTGGAGCGTGGGCAATGGCGTCATTTGGAGCAAGAGGAACTGGAGATTCTGCTGTCTCAATTGAATGAGATAAAATGAGTAAAAAATGAAGCAAACACTAACCGCTGCGCGGATTAGTGTTTTTGCTGTTGAGCTTGTTTCCTGTTCGCTCTGAAATGTAAGAACCGAATAAGGTTAAGAACGCCCCGAGCAGGATGACCCAGGTTATCTGTTCCCGAAGAATGATCGCAGATGACACCACTGTAATAACAGGTACCAGATAGATATATACACTCGCTTTAATAGCTCCAAGAAGACTCACGGTTCGGTTCCAGGTTACGAAACACAAAGCCGAGGCACCCAGACCGAGGTAGAGGAAATTGGAGAGATTGGTCATATTCTTAAAACGGCCAAGATCCAAATGGAAGTCAGACAGGAACAAAGCTGGCAGTATCAAGACTAAGCCATAGAAGAACACTTTGCGTGTGGCACCGATGGTGTGATAGGGAAGCTCGCCAATTTTTCGCATCAATACAGAGTATATCGCCCATACCGCAGGTGCTATGAAAGCAAGCAGATCACCTACCGGATTCAGTTGCAGAACGAAACTGCCGTTCAGGGCGATGAGTAGGATGCCGCTCAAGGCAATCCCGAATCCGATGATAAAGCGGCGCGTTAACTTCTCACCATCCAGGAAGAAATGTGCGAGCACGGCAGTGAAGAATGGGGCAATAGAGACAATAACACCCACATTGGAAGCTGTTGTGTACACCAGTGCTACATTTTCAATGAGAAAATATAACGTCACCCCGCATAGACCTGCTCCGATAAATAGCCATTCTTCTCTGAATGAGGCGATCCGCAGTGAACGTGGATAGATCAGCAACAGTACCAAATACCCGATCAGAAAGCGGAAAAATAGAATTTCCACTGGAGTAAAGTCAATCAACAGAACCTTCGTCGAGACAAAAGTAGTTCCCCAGATCAAGATGGTAAACAAGGCAAGCAAATGTCCGGTAGAAACTTTGGTATTATGATGACTCGTCATACGATATGATTGATGGTTCGTTTCGGCTCGACATCATGATTGAAGATACGTCTGTATTGCTTGGGCGTCAGGCCAATCAGTTTTTTGAAAAAATTCGTAAAGTGGCTTTGATCGCTAAACCCTGTCTGTGCTGCCACTTCAATCGGAAGCTGGCCTTGTTCCAACAGTCGTTTGGCTTGATTAATGCGAATCGTCTCCAGATAACGGTAAGGGGATATCCCTTTCTGGCGAGTGAATAAACGCAGCAGGTGATACTTGCTCATCTCCGTCAAGTCGGCTAACTCGTTCAACGAGATGCTCTCCATATAATGAGATTCTATGTAATCACATATGCGCCTTATCTCTGTAGTAACGTCCTGTGTGGAAACAGGTGGTTCCGCATCCGAATAATCTCGCAGCAATTGATCTAGCAAAAAGAGTAACAATTCTTCCTTATAGAAATCCGATTGCTCCTCTAGAATCATCTGATGCAGCTCATGCAGGGAACCAACAAGTTCACTCTGGTAGAGAACAGGGGATGTAAACCGGGGCAAGTAAGCTTGTCCGGTAATTTCTCTCACATACTCTCGCATGACCTCAGGCTGGACGTTAATACAGCGATAGTCGAAGGTGCTTCCGTCGATCTGTTCGCAGGCATGAGGGTCCTGTGGATTAAAGACTATGATATCTCCACTATTCAAAATATATTCTTCGTTGTTGCAGACGAGGTGTCGCTTGCCTTGCTCAATAAATCCAATGACATAATAGTCATGAAAATGATTGGGGAATTTCTGCATGATGCCTTCAAATTGATAAGCTTCTAGCTGTAGATCGGTATCAAATACCACAGTCCGAACTTCCCGAGTCATGATGCACCTTCTTTCTGGTATGTTAACGTCATTATAGGAGGTAAAGAAGGCTTTTTCTTGAACGATATTGCTATTGCTCGAAGTGTCTGATCGGACAGGGTTACTCCAAAACAGAATACCCGCAATCCCGGAGGGAAAGCGAGCCCTTTGCTTAGTATAGTTGATTCATGAGTTCAAACCTATATATATGGGACAAAAAAATGTCAGGAACAATAAGGAATTGTCCTTAGTGTAACGTAGCCAGTGCTTCAGGTGAAAAAGACTGAATTTCAGATATACGGCCTTCACGCATTTTGGCAGCCCATGCAGGATCACCAAGAAGCGCACGTCCCACAGCCACCAGATCAAATTCCTGTTGATCGAAACGTATCATAAGTTCGCTCATACCTGGATGTGTTGCTTTATCTGCTCCTGCTTCAGGTTCATCGGGCATACCCACAGAACCGACGGTAATGGTGGTTTGACCACTCAGCTTCCGTACCCAACCTGCAAATCCAAGCTCAGATCCTTCGAACTCGGGCTCCCAGAAGCGTCGTGTGGAGCAGTGGAAGATATCTACACCAGCGTCAACCAGCAAACGAAGGAATTGTTCCAGTTGTTCGGGTGTGTCGAACAGTCTGGCTTGATAATCATTCATCTTCCATTGGGAGATCCGCATGGCAATAGGGAAATCAGGGCCTACCGCAGCACGGACTGCCTTAACAAGTTCAACCGCGAATTGAGTTCGTTTCTCAAGGTTGCCACCGTAGCGGTCTGTTCTGTTATTCGTCGTTTTCCAGAAAAACTGATCGATTAGAAAACCGTGCGCACCGTGAAGCTCAATTCCGTCAAAACCAATGCTTTGCGCATTGGCCGCTGCATCGGCATAAGCTTGAATCACTGTTGTGATCTCTTCCTCCGTCATAGGTGCACTTACCTGAGTACCCTCCATATCGAGTCCTGATGGACTAAGCGACGCGGCTTCCGGGTGCGGTTGAGATCCTGAAGGACGGACAATGCCCATATGTAGAACTTGCGGGAAAATCTTGCCGCCGGCTTCATGGACTTGCTTGACCACTTCAGCCCAGCCTTGAAGAGCTGCTTCTCCATACATATGAGGGATTCTAGGCTCACTTGATGCTGATGGATGCTCAATCGTCGCACCTTCTGTAATAATGAGTCCAACACCATGCTCGGCGCGTCGGCGATAGTATGCAGCTACATCGGGGCCTGGGACACCATCCGGGGAAAAGGCACGAGCCATGGGGGACATGATGATGCGCGAGGACAGGGTTAATTTTTTAACCGTGTATGGTTGAAACAGAAACTCCGTAGAAATAACGTTATGTTGTTGATTACTCAAACTAAGCACCTCCATTATTGTGCACCTTCAAGTGGTACGAGTGCAATCTTAACAAGGTCTATAGGCATGCTCAACCAACAATCGGAGCATTTTGTTGCTTAAGCGAAAGACACTGATTATTGTATGGTGTCTTTGTACTTACTTTCACTTGTTGAACAAATAACACTTATCTATAATGAAGGAGTCTAACCAAATATTTTGTGTACAAAGGAGGATTGGTACATGTCTGGTGTATTGTCTCCAAACTCGAATGATCCGCGTGTGATTCGCACGCGTCAATTAATTCTTGATGCGTTTTTAAACCAATTGAATCTTAAAAATTTCAACAGCATTACGATTCAAAACATTACGGAACAAGCCACAATTAACAGGGCTACATTCTACGCCCATTTTCAGGATAAATATGCACTGCTTGAAGCCTTGTTATCGGATGCTTTTATGGAATATGTAACGAAAAGGGTGGACCCGGATGCCCGGTTATCAGCCGAAACCATACAGCAGCTTATACTTTCATTATGTGACTATCACGTCTCAAGTAATGGATGCATCAAAAAATATGAGACGGTTGCACCAATTATTGAAGAGAACATCAAGACTCAACTGGAGCAATTCCTTCTTGAATTAATGAGCAAAGTAGCGGGGGATGTAGATCCCAAAACGCTGAAAATTACGGCAACCATGCTAAGCTGGTCGATCTATGGATTGACCTATCGATGGAACATTGAAGGCGGGCAGGAATCCCCTGCTGAATTAGCCAACAGAGTGGTCCCCTATATGATGGGCGGATTGGAATTGTTGAATTAACTTCATTTAACGAAATTACATTTACTATTCGAATGGACATGGGAGGAATAACAAGATGTTTGAACATTTGGTTGTTTTTAAATTTAACGATAAAATCACATTAGCCAAGCAACAGGAATGGGTGGCTCAATTGCTCGCGTTGAAGGAACAAATCCCGGGAATTGTCGCGTTGACCGCAGGGATCAATGCAACGGAAGAAACGGACCGTATTCAAGGTTATACGATTGGGTTGAGAGTGACATTTGAAGATCAGGACGCATTGCGCGCCTATGGTCCACATCCTGCGCATCAGGCATTTGTAGCTTCCCTGGATGGTTGGGTGGAAGATGTCATTGTAGTTGATTATGCGATATAAAGCCCTGATATCAGAGGTTTAACGAATATAGGAGTTGAAGATTTCCATGTGTTTGATTTTATTTGCTTATAAAATGCATCCAAAGTATCCGCTTATTCTGGGATCAAATAGGGATGAATTCTATCACAGACCTACGGCTCAAGCACATTATTGGGAAGATCACCCTCAAATATTGGCAGGTCGGGATTTATCGAAAATGGGAACTTGGATGGGCGTAACCACAGGGGGACGACTGGCTGCTGTTACGAATTATCGTGATCCGAATGAAGATGTACATGCCAAGGGTTCAAGAGGAGATCTGGTTGCTGATTTTTTAAAGGGCACGTCCACACCTGAGCAATATACGCAACATGCGAAGCAAATTCGCAATGATTATCCTGGCTACAATTTGTTGGTAGGTGATCCTGACAACCTCTATTATTACTCTAATATGGGCAACGTTGTGATGAAGTTGACACCCGGAATATACGGGATTAGTAATCACTTGATCAATACGGATTGGCCCAAGGTTAGACGCGGGAAAGAAGGGCTGGAGAAAATCATCAACGGGGAGGACGAAGGTACCCTGACAGAACAAATATTAGGTTTGCTGCAAATTGCAGATTCTTCAGTGGATGAACTTCTACCCCATACAGGTGTTCCATTGGAATGGGAACGTTTGCTTTCTCCCATATTTGTTAAGAGTGAAAAATTTGACTATGGAACCAGAGCTTCATCCGTTGTCCTGATGACCAGAGAAGAAGTGTTTTTCACGGAGAGGGTTCATCAGAACGGAGAGGTTATGGAGCAGCGTTTTAACATCAAGCCTCTCAACTGGACAAGCTGAGAATATATAAAGTGTTAGATAATATGACGCGATATAAACGATTTGAGATTACCCTTTGTACAACACGCCCAATTTTAGTTGGGCTCTTTATCTCTTATAACAATTCTATGTTATGAATCATGGAACTTCCCTGAATAGTTTATATAATGTGAATCAACATAACATGATTTTGCAGCGGTTCGGTTGATTCTAATTTCAGGGGGGCAACGTGGGATGAAAGAAACCAAAAAGATGAGAATTTTTTCACTGGGGGTTCAGCACGTACTCGCGATGTATGCGGGAGCAATTCTGGTACCTTTGCTTGTGGGCAGAGCACTAAATTTGACTGCAGAGCAGTTGGCGTATCTGGTATCCATTGACCTGTTAACGTGCGGGATTGCAACATGGCTTCAGGCGCGAAAAGGGAAGTATCTGGGTATAGGTTTGCCAGCGGTGCTCGGAAGCTCTTTTGTAGCGGTCACACCCATGATTGCGATTGGATCGCAATACGGAATTCCCGCCATTTATGGGTCGATCATTGCAGCCGGGTTATTTATCGTCATCTTTGCCGTATTTTTCAGCAAAATTGTCAAATTTTTTCCACCAGTCGTGATAGGTACAGTGGTAACCATCATCGGTCTTGCACTGATCCCAACCGGTATTAAAAACATGGCGGGTGGAGCAAACAGCGAGAATTTCGGAAGCTTGGATAATTTGGCTCTTTCCTTTGGCGTATTACTTTTTATTCTTATTCTGAATCGATATGCTCGTGGTTTTGTTAAATCCCTGGCTGTTCTCCTGGGTATTATCGTGGGGACCCTCATCGCAGCTTTCATGGGAAAAGTGAACTTTGCCGCTGTACAGGAAGCCTCCTGGTTCCATTTGCCCCAACCCTTCTACTTTGGATGGCCAACCTTCGAAATCGGCCCCATTATTACAATGATCATTGTAGGTACGGTAGTTATTATCGAATCAACAGGTGTGTTTATGGCTTTGAGTAAAATTTGTGATCAACCGATCAACGAAAAAGATTTGGCACGGGGATATCGCGCAGAAGGTCTTGCGTTTGTTCTAGGTGGCATATTCAATGCCTTTCCATACAATACTTTTGCTCAGAATGTCGGTTTGGTTCAGCTCTCCAAGGTAAAAACGACTAATGTGGTGGTTGCAGCCGGAGGCATTCTGGTCTTTCTCGGACTTATTCCCAAGGTTGCTGCTTTTGCAACGATTATTCCGAGTGCTGTATTAGGTGGAGCGACTGTCGTATTGTTCGGAATGGTCGTCTCATCCGGGATCAAAATGCTGCAAAACGTCGATTTCGCCAAACAATCCAATCTGTTGATCGTGGCTTGCTCCGTTTCACTTGGACTTGGTGTTACCGCTGTACCGGATCTGTTTGCACAGCTTCCCCAAAGCATTCGTATTATTGTGAGCGATGGTATTATCACCGGAAGTTTATCAGCCATCCTGCTTAATGTCTTCTTTAACCTCGGTTTCAAAAATAAGAGCTTGCCAGTACAGCCTGTACAGGCACAGGAAGCGCACACGTAATTCTTGTATTATCCGGCGTTGCATAGGTAAAGGGAACAGATCCAAGGGGTTTTTTCTGGGCAGTGGAATGAGATTCAATGACTCCACTTGCAAAGAACCTCTTGGATTTTTTTGTGCGGAAAGAACGATAGGTGGGCAGTTTATCAAAGTTACTACTTAAGAGGAATGCAAAAGGAATGCAAATATGCTAAAGTTTCATCAAGAACATTTTAGATGTTCTCTACATTGAATTTCCATGCGACTACATAAATGAGCATTGGTTCACAAGGCTAAAATAAAACCTGGGGTTTATCCCTTGGGTACAGAAAAGGAGTTGTGATCACCATGCAACAAGAAACATTGAACAAAGGCTGGAATTTGGACAATAGTTATGCGCAGCTACCGCAACCCTTTTTTACAAGTCAGGGTGCGGTTCCGGTTGAATCACCGAAGCTGATCATTTTCAATAGACTGCTTGCATCCAGCTTAGGACTGGATGTGGAGTCTCTTGACAGTGATGAAGGAGCAAAAATTTTTGCAGGTAATTCGATTCCGGAAGGAGCCGAGCCTCTGGCGCAGGCTTATGCAGGACATCAATTCGGCAATTTTAACATGCTTGGTGATGGACGGGCTTTGCTGCTGGGAGAACAGATTACGCCACAAGGCGAGCGAGTGGATATCCAGCTGAAAGGTTCAGGTAGAACACCGTACTCCCGTGGAGGGGATGGACGAGCTGCTGTTGGACCCATGTTGCGTGAGTACATCATTAGTGAGGCAATGTATGCACTGGGTATCCCAACGACACGCAGTCTGGCTGTGGTATCAACAGGAGAAAACATTATTCGCGAAACAGAACGGCCTGGGGCTATCTTGACCCGTGTGGCTTCCAGTCACATCCGAGTAGCAACCTTTCAGTACGCAGCCAGATGGGGGTCTATTGATGATCTTCGGGCGTTGGCTGATTACACGTTACATCGACATTTTCCTGATGTCGCTCAAGCGGAAAATCGCTATCTTCTGCTCCTTCAGGAAGTAATTAAGCGGCAGGCGGCACTCGTAGCTCAGTGGCAGCGTGTTGGTTTCATTCATGGCGTGATGAACACGGACAATATGGCGATTAGTGGAGAAACTATTGATTACGGGCCATGTGCCTTTATGGATGCTTATAATCCTTCAACCGTATTTAGCTCTATTGACAAACAAGGTCGTTATGCTTATGGGAATCAACCATATATTGGTGGATGGAATTTGGCACGTTTTGCCGAGACACTTATACCTCTGCTGCATGAAGACGAAGAACAGGCCGTGCAAATCGCTCAGGATGCTATCGCGCAATTTTCTGAATTGTACCATTATCATTGGCTCAAGGGCATGCGTTCCAAACTGGGCTTGTTAGATGAAGAGGCCGAAGATGAAGCCCTGATCAAGGACCTTCTTGAACTCATGGAGAAGCATGGAGCAGATTATACAAATACGTTCCTGGCATTGACCTTTGATACGTTGGAAGGGACAACGTTGTCTGGCACGACAGAATTTGCTGAATGGCATGCGCGTTGGCAATCAAGATTGGATAGTCAGCAAGGGGAGAAGGAAGTCTCTAAGCAGTTGATGAGAACAAGCAATCCAGCCGTCATTCCTCGCAATCATCGGGTCGAAGAAGCGCTTGAGCGAGCAGAGAATCATGGAGATCTTAGCGTGATGGAGAAGCTTTTGGCTGTTCTTTCAGATCCATTCAAGCATTCACCTGAACAGGCTGAATATGCTGAACTACCAGCACAATGTAATACTTCGTATCAGACTTTTTGTGGGACCTGATTGAACAGTATGAAAGAAGAAGAAGAGGCTGCCTTGGGCAGCTTTTTCATTTTTTCACACTGTTATCGACGTTAATATCCAACATTGGCATTGAATTCGGAGATTGTCATGTAATAATTAGAGAAGAAGTGATTTACTGATATTGGCAGGTGTGGTGATGTCCAACATGTTAAGCAAACAACAACTGGCAGAGATCCTTTTAGAGTTGTTAGAGCGAACAGCTTTCCGTAGGGAACAGATGCAGAACTATGTTAACCGTATGTTTGAGAACTTTAAATCGGATGGTGTCCCCTATGTAGAGTGTGGAAAAGATACGTATATCGTTCGAATATACGAACGTGGTCTCGTCTCGTTAGAGAAACGGGTGAAACAGCCAGATGAGGTCATCTATTGGCTGCTGGAGGATATTATTTTCACCGCGACGCATGTGGGGTTGTTGGAAAGATATGGCGTGGATAATAAACAGACGCATTTGAACGACACAAATGAAGTGATGACGGAACTAAACAGGGGTGCTCAGGAAGCCTTCCAGCAGATCGGTGATCCGTATTTACATTGGCATCAGACGGGTAAACGTCAGGAGTTAGAGGGCATGAAATAAATAAAATGAGGTGTGTTACGTGAGCGAGCAAGATATTAATGATGTATGGTATGACTATGCTGTGTTATTTGTCGAAAAAAAGAATGAATCTGAACAGGGCTGGGCTTCGTTGACTTCGAACGAGCAGGACATTGCTGCTTTATGGCTGTTAGAGGCGGATGTCTTTAATGGTGGTTTTATTCAGTTTTTCTGTAACTGGGGGGAAGAGGTATACCGTTACGCGTTACGGGCATTACATACCATTGGTGCGACTCAAGTGTTGGAGATTGTAACATCAGCATACGGCTGCATTGAGCACCTGGAAGAGGATGAACGGCTTACTGAACTGTGGGATATTCCTAAATTTCTGACACCGGAACAAGAGCAGCATTTAGATACGTTGGATCAGCAATTTTGGAGCAATGAGGATCAGATCGCGGAGAAGGCCTATGGTTATTATCACGGAAAATTGAACATGATGACTATATAAGCTGGTTTTAACTATGCATCCATAGCTCTGTTGAAAGATTGCATACTTGGCCTTGCAATGACTCAAACGTTCGGCTATACTTGCTATAAATTGAATACATGAATCACGTTGATAGAGCGCAGTAGCGGCTTTGTCCCTGTTACAGAAAGTCAGGGGTTGATGGAACCTGATACATACAAGGGCTGCGAATTACACTCTGGAGTACTTGGGTAATGCCAAGCGGAAGGGCAAACGATATATTGCCAAAAGTGGTATGGATAGCGTGTTAAGGTCACGTGTTGTCCATGCAATTTGGGTGGTACCACGGTTATGATAATCGTCCCTGTGTCTAATGAAGACAAGGAGGCGATTTTTTTGTGTCCAAAAAAGCCGTTCCAGCGTGTAATTTTGTAATTTAACGTAGATCATGACTGAATCTTGAGGATAGAAAAGGGGTTATACGAATGAATATTATTGATGAACTACAGTGGCGTGACGCCATTAACCAGCAGACAGATGCAGAGGGACTGCGTGAGTTGACTGAAACGAAATCCGTTTCCTTGTACTGCGGCGTTGACCCTACGGGGGATAGCATGCATATCGGACATCTCATTCCATTCATGATGCTCAAACGTTTTCAACTGGCAGGACATCGTCCAGTCATTCTGATTGGTGGAGCTACAGGTACGATTGGTGATCCAAGTGGACGCCAGGCAGAGCGTTCTTTGCAAACAATGGAGCAGGTGCAGGAGAATGTGGATGCACTGACAGCACAGATGAAGAAACTCTTCGTAACTGAAGGTGATAATCAGGTCCGTATGGTGAACAACTACGATTGGACACACAAAATCAATGTCATCGAATTCTTGCGTGACTATGGCAAAAACTTTAACCTCAACACGATGCTGGCCAAGGATGTCGTTGCGAGCAGACTGGAAGGCGGAATCTCGTTCACCGAGTTTTCCTACCAGATTCTTCAATCACTCGACTACTTGCACCTGTTCCAGAACGAGGATGTACAGCTTCAAATCGGCGGTTCTGATCAATGGGGTAATATCACGAGCGGTCTCGACTTGATCCGCAAAAAAGAAGGATCTGAAGCGAAAGCGTACGGTCTGACCATTCCGCTGATGCTCAAATCCGATGGAACCAAATTCGGTAAAACAGCTGGCGGCGCAATCTGGCTTGATCCGAACAAAACGACACCATTTGAGTTCTACCAGTTCTGGGCTAATACAGATGACCGTGATGTCATTAAATACTTGAAATACTTTACCTTCCTGAGCAAAGAAGAAATTGAAGCTTTGGCTGAAAAGGTAGAGACAGAGCCACATAAACGTGAAGCACAGAAGGCACTCGCGGAAGAAATGACAAAATTCGTTCACGGCGAAGAAATGCTCGAACAGGCTAAGCGTATTACAGCGGCGCTGTTCAGTGGTGATATCCGTTCCCTGACAGCAGATGAAATCGAGCAGGGTTTCAAGGAAATGCCAACATTTGAAACGGATGGCGAAGCGAAAAATATCGTGGACTGGCTCGTGGATCTGGGTCTGGAGCCATCGAAGCGCCAGGCGCGTGAGGATGTCACCAAAGGTGCAATTTCCATGAATGGTGAGAAAATCACGGAGCTTGAATTCACGGTGTCGGCAGAGCATGCCATTGGCGGTAAATTCATCATTATCCGTAAAGGTAAAAAGAACTACAGCCTGGTTAAACTCCAATCATAGTGTCTGAGTATTAGAACGAAATACGGAAACGTTTCAGACTACACCACACACGTATACAGAAGCAAAAAGACCGTCTTCCATCTCTGTCAAGCGACAGAGCGGAGACGGTCTTTTGTATAACGTTATTGCTTGACCTATATTATTGATTAACGATGGCTGTGATCTCTTCATCCAGATCAAGTCGCACGTTCTCACGGTACGCCCGAATGTTGTATTCACTGTGCAGGTAGCGAAGAATCGCTTCAATCATATTGGACTCCACCAGATATTGACTGCGGCCTTGAATCCAAACTTCAGCGGAATAACCTGTATCTTCTTCCCAGCTCAGTTCTACGTTCACATCGGTTGGACGTACACCCTTACGTTCTGCCATATGAATACAGATTGCATTCACAATTTCATCCATGCTCAGAACCATAGAGATTAGTACCGTCCGTTTCTGTTACGGTCATCATCACGATCATCATTGCGACGGTCATAACGGCCATCCGCTGCAGGTTTACGACGGTTGGAGATGGCTCTGAAGAGTGCCATAGCCAGCATAACAATCAACATAATTGCGGCAACGTTTACGAGCAATCCAAGGATGTTACCCAGGGCGCCCATGCCACCGAACAATCCACCAAACATCATACCAGCAAGACCACCAAGCATCATGCCTTTCATGAAGCCGCCGCCACCGCCGAAGAATCCACCACCACGAGTTGCAGCTGCACCAGTACCGGAGTTAGTACCGGAATTGGATTGATTCACGTTACTGTTGGAGTCGGATTTCTTAGGTGTGTTAGTATAACTTTTCGTACCGGATTTGAATCCGCCACCACGTCTTGCATCCGCAGAATCCGGATTCGTTACTCCCACTGTTGCGAACAATAATGTAAAGGCCATAAATACCATCATTAGATGTTTAACTCCAAATTTTTTCTTCATTGTAAAGATCGTAACCCCCCGATTAATTTGTTTGAATCGCCCAAAAATGGGCCTTACTCATGTAATACGGTCAACTTGCAGGAACGTTTCAAATTTTATTAAATTTCTGAAACGCTTGGACTTGGGTCTTGAATTGCAGCTTGGCCATCAAGCAATTGGGTAACCCAATGACACCATTCCAGGCCTGTTTGCGCATGCATTAACCCTTTTTGTACCAGGATGTAGCTTCCAAAATCTCGGTTGCCTACACGAAGATTATCCAGAGGTATACGTGATTTCAAATCCTCGAAATAACGAATGCGTTCCATAAACCAGCTTTTACGCTCATTTAGAATGCGTCTCATGCTTCCATCTTCCGCAATGCCAACACACAAGATACGCAAATTAAATTCATCGCGTGTAACGGGCGCGGTAACAGGAGTAATCATCCATTCCAAGAGCTTTTCAATGCCTTTTTCCGTAACTGCGTACATTTTCTTGTCCGGTTTGTCAGACTGCTGTACCCAGCGGGAGGCCAATAACTCATCGTTTTCCATCTTGGACAGGAGCGGGTAGATCTGGCTGTGCTTCGCCTGCCAATGCGGCTGAATCTTCAGCATCAGATCATAGCCCGATGACTCCTCGCGGGTAAGCAGCCCGAGCAATCCGTAGGAAAGTATGTTCATGCACATGTCTCCTTAATATTAGGGCTGGGTCAGAGAAAATAAACAAATTTGCTTTCTTTGACCGCTTTCATAAAAGTGTACACTGAAACTGTATGGTTTGACAACCTGACAGAACAACTGCCTCAATTTAGACAAAAAAAGTGCGAACCATAAGGTCCGCACTCCAAACCATTTAGAGAGATGCCTGTTGTCCATACCCCTCAGCGACAAGATCAAGCTCACCTGTAGCAGAATCGATAACCATGCCGTGGACGGGTACATTGGGAGGAAGTAGAGGATGCTTCTTGATCACTTCCACAGTATGTTTTACCCCTTCTTCGACGCTGTCAAACCCGCGCAACCACTTTTGTAAACGGATTCCAGAATTCTCCAGGGTTGTCATGACTTCTTCCGATACACCACGCTCAACCATATGTCCAATCATGGTCTCTGCGTGAAGGGAAGCCATACCACATTCCGTATGTCCAACAACCAGAACTTCATCTGCACCCAGTTCATAGATGGCGACAAGCACACTACGCATTACACTACCGAAAGGCTGAGAGATAATCGCGCCAGCGTTTTTGATGATTTTCACATCACCGTTCTTCAGATTCATGGCCTTGGGCAGCATTTCCACCAAACGTGTATCCATACAAGTGATGATAACCATCTTTTTGGTTGGAAACTTGCCAGCCGTATACTTTTCGTATTCTTTAGTCTCGACAAATGATTTGTTGTAAGCCAAAATCTCTTGAATGTTGTTCATGTCCATTGCCTCCTGTTATCCAATACGACGAGCACGGCCACTTGCATTTGATGCAGCTTGTCCTACGCGCCTTTGCTTTATTAGTATATCACGGTCAGCAAATCACATTACTCCAACCTTTTTAGGAGAATAATGCAAATTGCCTCTGTTAAAAGTTGATTATACGCAATGGGAAAAGTATCATCAATAGGGTATAACATTTTTTTTGAAGAGGTGAACGATAACAATGGATAAACAAACACTAGAACATTTGGAATCCTTCCGTAATTTGGCTCGTAAAATTAAGAGCTATCATGAAGCCATTGGTTTGCTTCACTGGGATCTGCGCACAGGTGCGCCGAAAAAAGGCGTTCCAACTCGATCAGAGACGCTAGGTATGTTGTCCACCGAGGCATTCAAGCTGCAAACTTCTGCTGACATGAAGACGTACCTGGATGCATTAACTACTCCAGCAGTATTGGAACAACTCGAAGATATAGATCGTCGTTTGGTTGAGGATTGCAAGAAAGAATATGATCGCAGTCAGTCCGTACCACCTGAGAAAGTACAAGCGTATACCGTGCTCACGGCTAAGTCCGAAACAGCATGGGAAGATGCCAAGCATAACAGCGATTTCGCAGGCTTCTCACCTTATCTGACAGATATCGTTAAGCTCAAACAGGAGTTTATTGATTATTGGGGTGTGAAGGATACGCGTTATGATACGTTGCTTGATATGTATGAGCCGGATCTGACCGTTGAGAAAGTAGATGCTGTATTTGCCCGCCTCAAAGCACGTTTGGTGCCTCTGCAAGAGAAAATCAATGCTTCAGAAAACAAGCCCAATACAGAGTTCCTGAATCAGTTGTTTGACACTGAACAGCAGGAAAAGTTCAGTCTGTTCATCCTGCAACAGATGGGCTATGACTTTGAAGCTGGACGATTGGACGAGAGTGTTCATCCTTTTGCAACGGGCCTTAACCCGGGTGATGTGCGGATCACCACACATTATTTGCAGGATGATGTAGCAAGCGCAGTCTTCAGTTCACTGCATGAGGGCGGACATGCCCTGTATGAGCAAAATATTGATGACAGTCTGGCGGGTACCCTTCTTGCAGAAGGAACGTCCATGGGTATTCATGAATCCCAGTCCCGTCTTTGGGAAAATATGATTGGTCGCAGTCTGCCGTTCTGGACACGCTATTACAAAGATTTGCAGCAGCATTTCCCGCAACTGAGCGAGGTTGCACTGGAAGATTTCTATCGTGCAATCAACCGGGTGGAGAGTTCA
Source organism: Paenibacillus sp. FSL K6-1318 (assembly GCF_037976905.1). Taxonomy (NCBI): domain Bacteria; kingdom Bacillati; phylum Bacillota; class Bacilli; order Caryophanales; family Paenibacillaceae; genus Paenibacillus; species Paenibacillus sp. FSL K6-1318. The sequence continues at coordinate 3,988,381 of NZ_CP150270.1, read as the reverse complement.
CTTATTCGGATTGAAGCCGATGAACTGACCTATAACCTGCACATTATTATCCGTTATGAGATCGAGAAAATGTTGTTCAACGATGGCTTGGAAGTGAAGGACCTGCCGGAAACCTGGAATGCAAAATACAAGGAATACCTCGGTATTATGCCAACAAATGATGGAGACGGTGTTCTTCAGGATGTTCACTGGTCCGGTGGCGACTTCGGTTACTTTGCATCGTATTCTCTGGGTAATATGTATGCAGCTCAAATTCTACATACATTGCGCAAGGAAATGCCGGAGTTTGATACCCATATTACCGAAGGGAATCTGATTCCGATTAAGGAATGGCTTACAGACAAAATCTATCGATATGGCAAAAGTCGCACACCTTCCGAATTGATTGTTGCCGTAACGGGTGAAGAATTGAATCCGGATTATCTAGCCGATTATCTGGAAGCTAAATATGCGGAGATTTACAAGCTGTAATATCGCTTAAACAGCGTATTACAATAGCATTTCGAAGAGCTGAAGAGTCGGGCATCATTGCCCGGCTCTTTTTTGCATTCAAGTTCTTAACCTTTTGTTGGGCATCAGCATATCCATAATAGAGAGAAACTGCTGAAACCAGTGAAGGAGGGAAACAACATGAAATACACGCCATGGTTCGTCCGGGGCATCGTTATTCTGCTGATTATCATTGTGGCACTCACCAGCTGTAATAAGGAAGACAATGAAGCCAAGATTACGATTGGCGAAGTGACTCGTTCGGTATTTTACGCACCGGAGTATGTGGCCGTGGCTCAAGGTTTTTTTGAGGAGCAGGGACTTGAGGTGGAGATTCAGACGACTGCTGGCGGTGACAAAACGATGGCGGCATTGCTCGCCGGTTCAGTGGACATTGCGTTGGTAGGTGCAGAGACGTCCATATACGTTTATCAGCAGGGAGCGGAAGATCCAGTCATTAACTTTGCTCAGCTCACCCAGACGGATGGTACTTTCCTGTTCGCACGCAACCCGGAAGGCAGCTTCGATTGGGAGCAACTGAGGGATTCCACATTTCTCGGCCAGCGTAAAGGCGGCATGCCACAAATGGCAGGGGAGTTCGCACTCAACAAACATGGCATTGATCCGCAAAGTGATCTGGAGCTGATTCAGAATGTGGACTTTGCTAACATTGCGTCTGCTTTCGCCTCAGGCACGGGAGATTATGTTCAATTGTTTGAACCCCAGGCATCCATCTTTGAACAAGAAGGTCGGGGCAAGGTTGTTGCATCTTTTGGAACAGAAAGTGGTCTTCTGCCTTACACCGTCTTCATGACGAAACAGAGCTATCTTAACGACAATAAGGATATCGTACAGAAGTTTACGAACGGTCTGCACAAAGCGCAAGCATGGGTGGATTCCCATACGGCTGAAGAGATTGCTGAAGTCATTACTCCTTTCTTCAAAGACATCGATCCAGCCATTTTGGTCAGCAGTGTGAACCGTTATAAGGAACAGGGCAGCTATGCAACGGACCCGATCATTGATGAGGAAGAGTGGAACAATTTGCTTGATGTCATGAGTGCCGCTGGCGAGCTGAAAGAACGCGTGGATATGAATGCAATTGTGGATAATGCCTTTGCGGATGAAGCTACGAAATCAAAGTAATGGGTATTCAGGAAAGGAAGTGAGCAGAATGCCTGAATCCGAAAGTGTGATCCGACTGGAAGGGATCTCTCAAGTCTACGTGAGCGAGCGGGAAGCTTCATTGGTGATTGAAGATTTGAGTCTTGAGATCCAAAAAGGGGAGTTCGTCAGTCTGGTTGGACCGAGCGGATGCGGTAAAACGACACTGTTGTCGATCATCGCCGGTCTGCTCACACCTACTCAAGGAGAGGTCAAGATTAAAGGCAAGCTCGTAGGCGGCCCCTCCGCACAGATTGGTTATATGCTTCAACAGGACTATCTGTTTCCGTGGCGGACCATTCTGGATAATGCATTGATCGGACTTGAATTGACAGGCAGACTGGATGAGCGCAGCCGTGAACGTGTACGGGAACTGCTGATAAGTATGGGCTTGGCTGGGACAGAGAATCAGTACCCTTCAGAGCTTTCAGGGGGGATGAGACAGCGGGTGGCCCTGGTGCGTACGCTGGCAACCGATCCGGGAATTTTATTGTTGGATGAACCGTTCTCGGCACTCGATTATCAAACCAAGCTGCAACTGGAAGATCTGGTTTCGGATACGTTAAAAGAGTTTGGCAAAACCTCTGTACTCGTCACACATGACTTGTCTGAAGCCATTGCGGTCAGCGACCGCGTCATTGTACTGGATCGCAATCCGGGTCGTATTCGTCGTGAATTTATCATTCCCGATGGAATTCGCAAATCTCAGCCGTTTCACGCCAGGGAGCAAGAAGGATTCAATGAGCTGTTTCAGGCGTTATGGAGCGAACTGGACCAGTCCGGGGGAGGTGAGAGAGACGCGTGAATCAAACGAATCCGAAGCAGGAAAAGCGTGACGAGTGGATGGGGCAGCTGCATCGGAATCATATTCAGCAGGTGGCCAGATGGCGACATCAAGTGCTTGCTGTACAGTTATCCATGCTGGTATCTATGTTTTTGCTGTGGGAACTGGCGGGCAGACTCCGTTGGATTGATGTACTGTTATTCAGTTATCCAAGTAAAATTTTTGCTCAGATCGGTAAAGACATCGCCAGCGGTCAGTTGTGGGCACATGTAGGAGTTACCGTAGGGGAAACGGCAGTTGGTTTTTTGCTGGGAACACTGGTGGGAACCTTGCTTGCGGTATTAATTTGGTGGTCTCCTTTTTTGTCCAAAGTGCTGGACCCCTACATGGTTGTGTTCAACAGTATGCCAAAGGTAGCTCTCGGCCCGATCTTTATCGTTATGTTCGGCGCGGGTTTTACAGCGATTGTCATGACCACGTTGTCCATTACGGTCATTATCACGACGTTAGTCGTGTATAACAGTTTTAATGAAGTCGATCCCAATTATATTAAAGTCATTCGTACGTTTGGTGGAGACCGTTCCGAGATTTTTACGAAAGTCGTGTTGCCAGCTTCTTTTCCGGCGATTGTATCAACCTTGAAAGTTAACGTAGGTATGGCCTGGGTAGGTGTAATCGTGGGTGAGTTTCTGGTCGCCAAACAGGGGCTTGGGTATCTGATTATTTACGGATTCCAGGTGTTCAACTTCACGCTCGTATTATCGAGTCTGTTAATTATTGCTGCAGTTGCAACAGCCATGTATCAACTTGTCGTCTATGCAGAGCGCAAATTGCTGGCTGGGCGCAGGTGATTTGGCCGTGTTTTATTCGTATTATGAACGTTTATAATATGTATACAATTTCACAAGGGGTGTCACGTTGCCCGATACCGTAAAATCAAGTACCATATTTAGTATGAATATTCCGCGCAGATCCGGAATGAATGCGATGATTGGAGAAGAGGGCCTTGAGGTTCTGTCGCAACGATCTAACTTGCCAGCGTCCCTCATTCGGGGCGTGTTGCTGTGACCGGCATGCATGCGCATGTCGGTTGATGTCGTCTAGTTTACGGTTGGATGAGTCATACTAGTTATGATAAATGAATGAGGCGACGAGTTGGCTAAGAACTTTTTTGCAGCTTAGAGGAGATGGAATGTTAAATGGGTTTTAGGGTAATTAAAACCGCAATTGCCGCATTAATGGCCGTATTGATTGCGGATTGGTGCCGCCTGCCGGGACCAACATCAGCGGGATTGCTTGCCATTCTTGGCGTGGATGTGACAAGAAAACGAAGTATTCGCACCATATCGGCGCGGTTCTTTGCTTCAGTAGTTGGACTTCTATTTGCAAGTGTACTTTTTCACTTTCTAGGCTTCCATTATTGGGTGCTGGCAGTATACATATTGATCGCATTCCCGGTAATTGTTCGGGTAGGCTTCAAGGAAGGCATTGTAACAGGTTCAGTCGTGGTGTTTCGGGTGTTTGGCGGTGGGGAGATGGACATTCATGTCATTCTCGTGCAAATTGCTTTGCTGCTGATTGGTCTTGGTTCAGCAATGGCAGTTAACTTGGCTTATATGCCGGCAGCCGATCCACAAATGCTGCGCATCCGCAAACGAATCGATGAACTTTTCTCGAAGATCTTCAAAGAATTTGCGGCGACGCTGCGTAATCCTAATGAAGCATGGGCAGGGAGAGAATTGATTGAAGCAGATAAAGCGATTCTGGGCGGCATCGAAGCAGCGAAGCGTTCTCTGGAGAATCAGGTGATTCATCCGAATGAGGAATGGAGTGTCTACTTCTATATGCGCAAAACGCAGCTGGACTCCATCCAGCACATGATGCATCTGGTGTCCCAGATCTATGAGAAGATGCCACATGCGGAAATGGTATCGGAGCTGTTCGATCAGCTTAGTCAGGATGTGCTTACTGAATCTTACACCGGACGAACTGAAAAACTTCTTGCGGATGTGCAAGAAGAATTCAGACGTATGGAGTTGCCGGATACAAGGGAAGAATTCGAGATTCGCTCCGCAATTCTCCAGCTGTGCCGTGAACTCGCGCTGTATCTGAAAGTCGCGAAGAAGGACAAAGCGCCGTCCCCAATCTCGGACCGGTCCCAATCTACAAACGAATAATAGAAAATAGTTGTCACCCTAGACGAATGCCCTGCATACACTTGTAGTGAATGATTGTATGGAGGAGGTTTAAAGATGTCATTGAGTCATAAACATCAATGTAGAGAGATTATCACGAAGGCGATCTGCGGCAAAGGTCGTAAGTTCTCTACCGTAACACATACCGTGACTCCGCCAAATGGTCCGACAAGTATTCTGGGGGCTTGGATTATCAACCACCAATATGAAGCCGTATCAGCGGGTGACGGAATTGAAGTTATTGGTACTTACGATATCAACATTTGGTATTCCTATGACAAGAATTCGCAGACGGATGTAGCCAAAGAAACGGTGTCGTATGTAGAACATGTGCCTTTGTCCTATTTGGACCCGAAACACCGGACTTCCACAGTAGAGGTGTCTGCGGATGCAACGCAGGAACCTAGTTGTGTGGAAGCCACAGTATCAGCAGGTGGAAGCAGTGTAATTATCCGGGTAGAACGGGAATTCGCTGTGGAACTCGTTGCCGAGACTAAAGTTTGTGTGAAGGTCTGCACAGATGGTTGCGGTGATTACGAAGACAAGGATTATGACTTTGGCAGTGGCGATGGAGATTATGACGATCTCGACCCCGATCTGCTCGACGATGAGCTGTGAGTTTGACGCCTGTATTTGATAACCTAAGGTATCCTATGCGCCAGAAGGCGCGGTGAAGAGGGCGTAAGCCCTCTTTCTTCTTAAATATTGAAAAATGGGTGGTAACGAGCCTCGCAATGTGCCTGGAATACCTTTCACGGGAAGGCTCCGCATTGCGGGGTTATTTTTATTTTAGTTGCATGATCTGGGAGGGGGGACGTCATGAATGTGATGGAACAAGCGGAGGAAGCGCTACGCCGATATGAAAATATGACCTCTGCTCAACGGACAGAACGGTTGAAACAGGCAGGCATAGAAGTATTGTCACTACAGGATCGGCGCAAACGTGAACCAGGTTTGCGTGTACGCTACGACGTAGAGATAAGCTGCCTGCAGGCGATCCGGATCAAGCGTAAGGATACTAGCGGCATGGGAGGGACACAGGAAAGTCTGTTGGAGCGTGAAGCGAGTTCAACCTTGTTCAAGCGTGTTGAACGGCTTGCGATCAAAACGCTGTATACGCTAGGACTGGATCATGGAGCTGTTGGGATGGAATCCTCTGGGAACGGCGGTTGTGCCGTGATTTCAATTGATCCGTGCCCCTGGAAAGGTGTGACCAACCTTGCGGCTACCTACAGGGAAAGCTGGAAGCAGCAGCAGGAACTGCTGGATGAGGAGTGGAATCACAGACCCGTTCCCATACTTGGAATGGACCCCGAGTTTCTTCTGGTACAGATGCCAGAATCCAAAATTGTACCCGCCTCCAGATTTCTCGAACGCACAGGAATGGCAGGCTGTGATTCCGTGACGATTGGTGGCCGGCGCATATACCCAATTGCCGAATTGCGGCCCGCACCCAGCTCTGAGCCGCGTGAGTTACTGGCTCATCTTATGAGGGCATTCGCAGCGGCCTCTCGCAGCATCAGTGATCACTCACTCATCTGGCAGGCAGGCGGGATGCCACAGCGAGGGTTACCTCTGGGCGGTCATATTCATTTTAGTGGCGTGAATCTTACCGGGGAACTGCTCCGTGCACTGGACAATTATCTGGCATTGCCGCTGGCATTTCTTCAAGACCCGCGTGGATCGGGGAGACGGCCACGTTATGGAGCGCTTGGTGATTTTCGCCTGAAATCCTACGGTGGGTTTGAGTATCGTACGTTACCCAGTTTCCTTGTGTCGCCCCTTGTTGCGAAAGGCGTTGTGGCCTTGGCAGGTCTGATCGCGAGCGGGTATACTCAATTACGGCAGCGTCCGTTGGCCAAAGCTGAGGTTCATACCGCTTTTTATGAAGGAAAACGCGAAGTGATCAAGGAACACATTCCAGCTCTGGTAGATGATCTGAAGAGGTTGGATGGATATGCACGTTATGAACGGTATGCGTCACCGTTACTCCTTCAATTAAAACTGGGAAGAACCTGGGATGAGAGCCGAGATATTCGCAAACTCTGGAATATTCGGGCAGGTTCATGAAGAACGGACATTTTTTTGATATAATAAGAAACAAGTCTTTTATGAGTACTAAGCTACTACGGAAGATATGGAGCAGCAACCTTTGAAGGAAAAGGCGAATAGCCAAAACATAAGGCGGAGGCGCAAACACAGTGCCTGACCGTCTTATTGTCCTTCCAGGGCGCGTTTCTTCCTGACATTATAGGAACGGGATGGAGGATATTCATCATGGCTCAGTATACGCCAATGATTCAACAATATTTGCAAGTGAAAGCCGAAGCACAAGATGCTTTTCTATTTTTTAGACTGGGTGACTTCTATGAACTGTTCTTCGAGGATGCAATTAATGCTTCCCGTGAACTTGAGATCACGCTGACCGCACGTAATGGGGGCACGGATGACAAAATTCCGATGTGCGGTGTACCTTATCATTCGGCTGACAATTACATACAGCGTCTGATTGAAAAAGGATATAAAGTCGCGATATGCGAACAGATGGAAGATGCAAGTGTAACTAAAGGCATGGTACGACGTGAAATTGTACGTGTGGTTACACCCGGAACGGTGATGGAGGGAAAGACGCTAGGGGACAAGTCCAACAACTACATGGTCTGTCTTACAGGTAATCAAAATACGCTGGCGCTTGCAGCTTGTGATCTTTCAACAGGTGAATTGTATGTGACATCAGTACCCTATTCCAAGGAATGGCTCAAGGATGAAATCGGAATCTATGAACCATCGGAGCTTGTAGGGGATGCAGCGTTGCTTGAAACGGTAGAAGCCGAGGCATCTCCAATCGGTCGCCCTGTGGTCTACACGTCGTGGACAAAGAATAAGGAAGATCTGGTCCGTCAGCAGTTTGGCGAGGCTGTGTGGGCAAGATTGGAGCCTGAACGTCAAGCGTGTATTGCACGTCTTTTCTCCTATCTGAGTGAGACTCAGAAACGTTCTCTTGGGCAGTTAACACAGATTTCAACGTATGAGCCCGATCATTACATGATTTTAGACCCATTTACCCGCCGAAACCTGGAATTAGTGGAAACTGTTCGTGAGCGTTCTAAGAAAGGTTCATTGCTCTGGTTGCTTGATCGGACCGAGACGTCCATGGGTGCGAGAATGCTGCGTCGGTGGGTCGATAAGCCATTGTTGCAAAAAGGGAAGATTAATGAGCGTCTGGAAGCCGTGGATACACTGTACAACCAGTTTATATTGCGTGAGGACCTGCGGGCAGAACTCAAAGACATCTATGATCTTGAGCGCTTGGTAGGCCGGATTGCTTTTGGTAATGCAAATGGTCGTGATCTGAATGCGCTCAAGTCATCGCTCGAGAAAATTCCAGGGCTACGCCAGCATTGCGCTGGATCTTCCTCTGCAACACTGCAGCATATTGCCGAAACGATGGATGATTGCAATGATCTGCGTGAAGCGATCGGGCAAGCCATTGTGGATGAGCCGCCGGTATCGGTAAGGGACGGAGGTCTGATTCGTGAAGGGTATCATGCACGTCTGGATGAATTGCGTGAGGCTTCGGTCAACGGGAAACAGTGGATTGCGGAGCTGGAAGCGCGAGAGCGTGAGGCGACAGGCATTCGATCGCTGAAGATTGGATATAACAAAGTGTTTGGTTATTATATCGAGATCACCAAGTCCAATCTGTCCTCGTTGCCAGAGGGACGTTATGAACGTAAACAGACACTTGCCAATGCAGAACGATATATTACGCCGGAGTTGAAGGAGAAAGAGACACTGATTCTCGAAGCTCAGGACAAAATGGTTGATATTGAGTATGGACTGTTCGCAGAATTGCGCGAGCGGCTGAACAAAGAGGTTGCAAGATTGCAGAAGCTGGCCGAACAGGTAGCCGAAATAGATGTATATCAATCTTTTGCGGTGATCAGTGCTGAGCGAAACTTTGTACGGCCTACGTTGACCGACGGTTATGATCTGGTTGTAGAAGAAGGACGTCATCCGGTCGTTGAGGCGGTCATGCGAGATGGTGCATTTATTGCCAATCACACGGCAATGACCAAGGAAGAGGCACGTATTCTGCTGATTACCGGTCCGAATATGGCTGGTAAGAGTACGTATATGCGACAGGTCGCTTTAATCTCCATTTTGGCGCAAGTAGGTTGTTTTGTGCCTGCGGGTCAAGCAGAAGTGCCGATCATGGATCGCATTTTCACACGGATTGGTGCCGCGGATGATCTCATTGGCGGACAGAGCACATTCATGGTGGAGATGGCGGATATTCAGGTCATGACGGACAAAGCGACACCACGCAGTCTGATCATTATCGATGAATTGGGACGGGGAACGTCAACCAGCGAAGGTATGGCGATTGCTCAGTCTGTTATTGAATATGTACATGATATTATCGGCTGTAAAGCTCTTGTATCAACTCATTTCCATGAACTTGCTCATCTGGAGGAGAGTCTGGACAAGCTGGCCAACTACTCGATGGCGGTACAGGAGAGTGGTGACAAAGTTAATTTCCTGCGCAAATTGATTGCCGGGGCAGCCAGCAGCAGTTATGGTATCTATTGTGCACGCCTTGCAGGTCTGCCTGATAGCATTATTGAGCGGGCGAATGGATTGTTGCATGGCTTCGAGCATGCCGCTGCGCAGGTAGCAGTGGGTAGTGAGTATATTGGTAATGATAAGCAGGAAGCAGGCCTGAAGGTCAAAGGTGTAGAATTCCAGCACACGGATTCAGCACCATTGATTCGGGAGCATGAGACTGTGGAAAGTACAGATTACACATCTTCTATTGAAGATTCGGTTGGGAAGCAACATGCCAAGAAATCAAACAGCAGCAAAGTACAGTCCAGTACGAGCCAATCGGATGTGGTTCAACTGTCCATCTTTGGAGATGATGAGCCGAGTGTGGCAACGAAAGCGGATGTAGTTGCGGTGGATAAACCAGCGCGAGAATTCATCCGTACGATGAAAGATATCGACGTCATGAATATGACGCCTCTTCAGGCAATGCAGATATTGAATGATCTCAAATTGAAGGCACAGCAATTATCCTGAGTATAAGGGAGGGGAAAACCTGTGGCGAAAATACATGTGCTTGATGAACATATTGCCAACCAGATCGCGGCGGGTGAGGTGGTCGAACGACCTGCTTCAGTCGTCAAAGAGTTGCTCGAAAATTCGGTGGATGCAGGCGCCACGAAGATTGAAGTCACGGTGGAAGAGGGTGGACTCCTCAGTATTCGTGTCAAAGACAATGGTTCAGGTATTGAGCCAGAGGATATGGAGACTGCCTTTTATCGTCATGCGACCAGTAAAATAGCCCACGGCCGAGATTTGTTCCAGATCACAAGCCTTGGATTCCGTGGCGAAGCCCTGGCGAGTATTGCCGCAGTGTCCAAGGTAGAGGTGTTATCCGCAAGTGATAATGACGGGCGGGGGCGCCGCATCGTAATTGAAGGCGGGAACCTTATATCTCATGAAGATGCAACCTCACCCCAAGGTACAGATTTTGCAGTGAGAGAACTATTTTACAATACGCCAGCCAGACTCAAATATATGAAAACGATCCAGACGGAACTGGGACACATTTCAGATGTCCTATACCGGATGGCGATGTCTCATCCAAACATTTCGTTCCGACTGCGCCATAATGAAAATGTGTTACTTCAGACGTTGGGTAACGGCGATCTGCTGCAAGTGGTTGCAGCGATCTATGGGACAAGTGCAGCGAAAGCGATGCTTCCCATTCAGGGAGAAAGTCTGGATTACCGGGTAAGCGGGCTGATCAGCCTGCCAGAATGGACACGAGCGAACCGTGGTGGGATGTCGACGATTGTTAATGGGCGATTTGTTCGCAATTACGGTCTCAATCAGGCGATTCTCAAAGCTTACCATACCTTGCTGCCCATTAATCGCTTCCCGCTTGTCGTGGTGCAGTTGGAGATGCACCCATCCCTTGTGGATGTGAACGTGCATCCTGCCAAATTGGAGGTTCGCTTCAGCAAGGAACCAGAACTATATGAATTTATAGAGACGACTTTGCGGGGGATTCTCCGGCAGGAGGTATTGATTCCACAGGTCAAAAAGCAGCAGATTCGACGCGGAGACGATAGTTCCTTTATCCAGGAACAATTCCTCTTTCCAAGGGGTCCTTTGAAAGATGCATCTGATGCAGAAGGATATGGGCAACAAGGTCCACTCGGAAAGCTTGCTAGTGCATCACTAAAGTTGACTGCGGAAGATGATGATCTGGATTTGGATGCTCCGGCGGATGTGACCACAGGACAACCAGTATCTGAACAGGGGCAGTCGGTGCCTTTGCCCGAAGCTCCACCTGAGATTACACACCCCCCTGAGCAGTTAGAGAGTTGGAACGGGGATATCTTGCAGCAGATTGCTAGTCATGACGGGGAGCAGACATCCGTTAACGTGCAAGAAGGCACTAAGGATGTAAGTACAAGTTCAAGTACAAGTTCAAGTACAAGCTCTACCAAAACTTTTTCCAAATCTGACCTCTCTTCTCAAGATGGTGGAGATCGTGGAGCAGCAGAGAAATCTCTGGCTGAAGGCACACCAGCTACGTATCGCTCCGACTCTGTATATTCACCGGTTAGGGAAGCACGTTCATCGTATAACCCGTCTTCGATTGCGAGAAATGAACGGACGTGGAAAACTTCAGGTTTGCCTGATGCCACCAAACTGGCCGCTGCCATTAAATCGGATGCATCCATGCCGGCATTTCCGGAGCTGAGTCTGATCGGACAGCATCATGGTACGTATTTGATCGCGCAAAATGACCAAGGTTTATATTTGATTGATCAGCATGCCGCTCATGAACGCGTCAATTATGAGTACTATTACGAGAAATTCGGTAACCCTGCCCAGGCCTCACAAGAGTTACTGCTGCCGATTACGCTGGAGTTCACACCTTCGGAGACGGAAAAGCTGAAAACAAGACTGGCCTGGTTCGAACAGGCGGGTGTATATTTGGAGCATTTTGGTGGACAGACGTTCCGTGTGCGTTCCCACCCGTTCTGGTTCCCCAAAGGGGACGAGAAAGACATTATTGAAGAAATGTCCGAATGGGTTCTTAGCGAACGCAGCATAGATGTGGCCAAGATGAGGGAAGCTGCATCCATTATGTGCTCCTGCAAGGCGTCAATCAAAGCCAACCAGAAGCTGACGGATCAGGAGGCAGAAGTGCTGATTCAGCGTCTGGGTTCATGTCGACAGCCCTACACGTGTCCGCATGGGCGACCGATAGTGATTTCATTTTCAACGTATGATCTAGAGAAATTATTTAAACGAGTGATGTAGCTATTTAGGGGGACATTATGTACATTACAACCGGTGACAAGGAGATTGCCTCTCAGGTGGAGCGTGCACGTAAGCTCGCCGAAACGACTGGAGGTACCTACGTACCGCGCAAAAGAACGTCTTTACCCAGACTAATTGAACATTATGGTATTGATGAAATACTGGTCGTGCTCAATGGCAGAGCGCGCCTGTTTCGCAAGGATGCAACGGAGCTTGAGTTTCACCCCAGTATGGGATTTGTTCGCGCTAAACGTGTGCTAAGAGGGGAACCCGACCCGATGCTGGAAGCTGGTTTGGTCATTGAAGGGGACACGATTATTGATTGTACCGCTGGACTCGGTTCAGATGCGCTGGTATTTTCGGTTGCAGCTGGTAAGAGTGGACGGGTCATCGCATGTGAAAGTTCTCAACCGCTCTATACCCTGTTGCTGGAGGGCATGTCTCATTATAAGAGCAATCAGCCCTTGGTGGATGAAGCTTTCCGGCGCATAGATCTGCGGCATGTGGATCATCTTGAGTTGCTGCGTTCCATGCCGGATCGAAGCTGTGACACCGTTTATTTTGACCCTATGTTCCGTGAGCCGATGATGGATTCGAGTGCTATACAGCCCTTGCGAGATTATGCGAACGCTCATGCGTTGCACGAACAGAGCATTATGGAAGCGAGACGGGTTGCCCGTAAACGTGTCGTTATGAAAGAAAAGCGCGGCAGCGCGGAGTTTGACAGGCTCGGATTTGAAATACTTGATCGGGCGAATGCAAAAACCCTGTACGGAGTGATTAATGTTGAAAGCGGAAGTTAAACCAAAACCTAAACTGCTTGTGCTGGTTGGACCAACAGCAGTTGGAAAAACGAGATTGAGCATCGAGCTTGCCCAAGCATTTAATTGTGAGATTATTTCAGGGGATTCGATGCAGGTATATCGTGAGATGGATATCGGAACAGCCAAGATTACATCTGAAGAAATGAAAGGTGTACCCCATCATCTTATTGATATCCATGAACCGGAGTATCCGTACTCTGTGGCCGAGTTTCAGGAGAGTTGCACACGATTGATTAGTGAAATCCATGAACGCGGTAAAATGCCCTTTATTGTAGGTGGCACCGGTCTGTATGTGGAATCGGTATGTTACGGCTTCCAATTTTCCGATAGTGGTTCGGATGAAGCATTCAGAGAGCAACAATTCAGCTTTGCGGAGCAACATGGAGCACAGGCTCTTCATGATCGTTTGAGGGAAGTTGATCCAGTTAGTGCGGATCGTCTGCATCCGAATGATCAGCGGCGAATTGTACGTGCGCTTGAGATCCATCACCTCACAGGCGAGAAGTGGTCTGATCAGCTGGCAGTACAGAAGAAAGAGTCGCCTTATGACCTCCTTATTGTTGGTTTGACAATGGATCGTCAGAAGTTGTATGCCCGGGTAGAAGAGCGGATTGACCTGATGATCGAACAAGGTTTGGTCGATGAGGTGAAATCCCTGTTGGAGCGTGGAGTGGCGAGAGGTCATATTTCCATGCAAGGACTGGGTTATAAGGAAATTGCAGCGTTCCTGCAAGGAGAAGTGAGCTGGGAAGCGGCGGTTGAGTGGTTGAAGAGAGATACGCGGCGTTTTGCCAAACGTCAGCTTTCCTGGTTCCGCCATATGAAGGATATTGAATGGGTGGACATGACGGATACCGAAGACTTTGAAGGAAACTACAATCAGGTAAGTGACTTGATTACACGAAAATTTGACTGATTTGAGCAATGATTAGTATTGATCTCATATGCCTGGATTAGATCAGCGAATGTAAACCTCTACCTTTTGAAGTTTAAAAAGATAGAGGTTTTTGCTTATCACTAGAACAGATGGAATGGATTTACGCTTCGCTAAACAAGCAAGGAGTATGCTTAAAAACGAAGATTTTGTCCCTCTTTTGCAAATCTGGCAAGCGGTGTATAATGGATAAGTCTTCTAGTTGTACACCACGCCAAGAATGGGTGCAAAATAGCAGACAAGGGGTTTTTGTGGATTATATGAAACTGTTCATGATATAATAGCACGAAAGCTACTCAGCGATATTGAATATTACTTGAACACGAATTCAAATGAACCAATGGGGGTACGGCTAATGAACAAGTCCATCAACATCCAAGATACGTTCTTGAACCAACTGCGGAAAGAGAATATTCCTGCTACGGTCTATCTGACCAACGGCTTCCAAATCCGCGGGACGATCAAGGCATTTGACAATTTTACGATCGTCATTGACAGCGACGGACGCCAGCAAATGGTCTACAAGCATGCCATCTCCACGTTCACGCCGCAACGCAGCGTATCGCTGATGCAGCAAGATAACAGCGGCGAAGCTTAAAAAAATTACGAAACCTTTTCACCAACCATTTCGTCTACAAGTATAGGTATTGAAACAGAGCAACCTGAATAAAGGGTTGTTCTTTTCATTCCGGGCAAAATATGTTTAATATATGCCTGAGCCTACAGACGAATAGAAATTATGCAACCGAAAGGGAGTCAGGAGGTAACATGCCAAACGATCCGTTGTCGAGGTCTAACAATCGCAACAACAATAACAAGTCACCCAAAAAAGCGAAGCCAAAGACCTCTAAAAAGAAAAAAATTACGGGTAAACGCGTTGGATGGACACTGTTTTTCACAATGGCAATCGCCATATTCTGTGCACTTGGCGGATATTTATTTATTATGGTGAGTGGCGAAAATCTGCTCAAAGCCAACAAGGACAAAACCACAATTAATGAAACTTCAAAAGTATATGATCGCAATGGCCAATTAATGGGGGAGCTGTCCATTCAGAAGCTGGAACCCGTCAAAGAAGATGATATTCCTGAACTGTTGAAGCAAGCCTTTGTCGCAACGGAGGATAAACGATTCTACGATCACCAAGGCGTGGATATCTGGTCCATAGGGCGTGCCGCGGTTAAGGACGTCATGGCCCGTTCCATGGTGGAAGGTGGTAGTACACTAACCCAACAGCTTGCCAAGAACATGTTCTTGTCCCGTGACAAGACGTTCTTCCGTAAAGCAACAGAAGTATCGATTGCCATGGCATTAGAGCGCAAGTACACAAAAGACGAGATCCTGACGATGTACCTGAACCGGATATTCTTCGGCCATCAGCGTTACGGCATTAAAGCAGCATCTGAATTTTATTTTGGAGTTACCGATCTCAATAGATTGAAGTTGTGGCAAATTGCCACATTAGCAGCTATGCCGAAAGGTCCTTCTGCTTATAATCCGGTGAGCAATCCAAACGATTCAAAAGCACGCCGAGGTGTAGTATTGCAGCTGATGTATGAACAAGGCTACATTACCAAGGCGGAGATGGATGAAGCAAAAGAGATTAACTATAACTACAAGCGACCAGAAAAAGATCAGAAATATCAAGCCTTTATTGATTATGTGCTCCGTGAAGCTGAACGTGTAACAGGCAAAACGGAAGATGATCTGAATATCGGTGGATACAAAATCTATACAACCATGGATGCTCAGGCTCAAACAGCCATGGAAACTGCCTTCACGGATGATAGTCTGTTCGAGGCAAGCAAAGATGATCAACAGGTTCAAGGCTCCATGGTTATCATGAACCATGAGAATGGTAGCCTCGTTGCCCTCCTGGGTGGACGGGATTATCAGACCAAAGGTTATAGCCGTGTAACGCAGAGTCGAAGACAACCTGGTTCAGCTTTTAAACCGATTGTGTCTTATGCACCGGCTCTAGAATCAGGAAATTACAGTGCGAACTCCTCGCTGAGTAATGCGAAACAATGTTTTGGTAACTATTGTCCTGGTAACTTGCATGGATATTCTTCAACGATCAGTATGACGGAAGCCATTACGAAGTCGGAAAATATTCCTGCGGTTTGGCTACTTGATAAAATAGGTGTTAACACAGGCATTAATTTTGCCAAGAGTGTAGGCATACAGCTGACAGATGAAGACAAAAACCTGGCGATTGCCCTCGGTGGTCTGAGTAAAGGTACAAATACACTGGAAATGGCGCAAGCCTATAGTGCATTTGCTAACCTTGGAGAATACCGAGCAGCCTATTCTATTAAGGAAATTAAGGATAGCGCAGGCAAAACCACGTACAAACACGATAACTCGGACACAACGCGTGTCATGAGTGAGCAAAATGCGTATCAGCTTACACAGATGCTACAGAACGTTGTTAATGACGGTACGGGACGTTCAGCACGTCTGGATCGTCCGGTAGCGGGTAAAACAGGAACTGTTCAAAGTGGCATCTCTGGCAACAGTGCCAACCGTGATGTATGGTTCGTTGGATACACACCGGAATGGACCGCCGCAGTCTGGATGGGCTATGACAATCCGGATGCGAATCATATGCTTAAGAACAGCAGTAAGCTGTCGGCAGCTTTCTTTGCCAAAGTCATGGGAGATGCGATGAAAGGCGTTCCCGTGAAGCAATTCAAAACACCGGCTGGAGGGCAGGCACCTCCGCCAGTAGAAGAACCAGAACAGCCAGCTCTGTCCGTTAGTGGTCTGAGTGGATCATATGATCCAACTGCTCAAACCGTTTCACTTAGTTGGACTGGAACAGGTGACGGGAGCACACAATATCGGGTGTATCGTAAAGAAACCTCTGAAGCGCAGTTTACTCATCTCATAGATGCAGTAGGCGCGACCAGTGCACAAGATTTAAGTGCGTTGCCTGGTCTGACCTATGAGTACTATGTGACAGCCTACGACTCGGCATCAGGAATGGAGACGGATCCTTCCAACACCATCTCTCTGATGATTGAAGCGCAGGAAGTACCACCGGAGGAACCTGATCCTGGCATAGACCCTGGGACAGAGATAGACCCTGAGCAGCCTGGTACAGAGAATCCGGACAATGGTTCACCGGATAATGGCAACTCGAATGGCAATAACGGTAACGGTAATGAAAATGGCAACAACGGAAATGGTAATGGCAATAACGGAAACAATGGTAACAATGGTAATAACGGCGGATCTGGTCAAGGAAACGGTCAACCTGGGGGAGGAAATACGACTCCACCTGGTCAGGGAACAACAGATCCAGGCAGTACCGGTGAAGGTTCCGATGATGGGTCCGTAACGACGCCTGGCGAAGTTGTAACCCCGGACAGCGGAACGAGTGGGGATACTGGGGGCACAGATGCACCTGCAGATTCTCAAGCTGGAACTGGCGGCTAAGCCATTGAATCACTAAATAGCTACATTAAGCTACATTGAAAAAACTGCTTCCCGGAAACCCGGTGAAGCAGTTTTTTTGTGTGATACGGAACCATCTGTAATAGAAGCTCATTTAATGAATCGATGGGACAAAGCTTGATTTTGAGTGTATACCTTAAATATGGTAAGCTGTAACTATTCGTAATACGTTGTGCAAGGCGGGTCCAGAGCGCTGGAAGCCATCATGCGGACGTTATTACATTGTTCACCAATATGAGAGCAGGTCACGGGCCTGTAGTCGGCAAAGAGGGGTTCGTATGAAACGGAAATTCGGGGACCGCGCGAACTGGCGCCGGATTACGAACCGACAATTCACATGCCGGTTCGTTCAATCCAAAATTTTCACAGGTTATATTACGTTGTACACCATACAGGATTTGAAAGAACCTCTGTGGAAAACATATGGAGGCAGTACCTTCTGTATCGCAGATAAAGGTTATTCCTGGCTGCAATACTATCCGAAGGGAGAACACTTTGTAGTTACGGCGATGTTCGACGATCAGGAACGGATTGTGGAATGGTACATTGATACATGCCGTAGTCAGGGCATAACCGATCAAGGTGTTCCTTGGTTTGATGACCTGTATCTGGATGTCGTTGTGTTGAAAGATGGAGAAGTATTTTTGCTGGATGAAGATGAGCTTGAAGATGCACTCTCACGGAAGCATATTACGACAGGTGATTATGACTTGGCGAACAAGACGGCAAAGGAACTGCTGCATGCCATTGATGCACATGTATTCCCGTACTTTCAGTTATCGCTGAAGCACAGGCAGAGTTTGTTTGAGAACGGAGAGTTTCGAAAAAACATTCAGATTTAAGACATGTACCTAGCCTTAGAATTCTTCATGATCCTTCTAATATTGGAGCACCTGATAGAATACATTAATAATCAGGAGAGTTCAGCCCGATAAAATAGAGGTGATGGCGAATGAACGGACGGGTCATGGCTGCAGGAGAGCAACCGGGAGGCAGACCATCCAGACAAATTAATATTGTATTGCGTAACCAGGAACCTCAGATGTTGGTCAAAGACGAAGCAGCGGCAGTACAGGCGGCTAAGAGTATAACCAAACATGCGCACTTCCAGGAGATACAGGGTGAATTGGAGCAACTGGTTGGACTTGAAAATATCAAAGATCTGGTATTTGAAATCTATGCTTTCTTACAGATTGCTCAAATGCGTACCGAAGCAGGCTTACTTAGTGGCGCGCACGTGTATCATATGATCTTCAAAGGTAATCCGGGGACCGGTAAGACAACTGTAGCCAGAATTGTTGCGAAACTTTTTCAGAAGATGGGTGTGTTGAGTAAAGGACATCTTATTGAAGTAGAGCGTGCGGATCTCGTTGGAGAATATATCGGTCACACGGCGCAGAAAACAAGAGATCTGGTTAAGAAGGCACTCGGTGGGATATTGTTCATTGATGAAGCATACAGTTTGGCCCGCGGTGGTGAGAAGGATTTTGGCAAGGAAGCCATTGATACGCTTGTAAAGTCCATGGAAGACAATAAAAATCAGTTTATACTGATTCTTGCCGGTTACTCGGAAGAGATTGATTTTTTTCTCCAGACGAATCCCGGGTTACCTTCCCGCTTTCCCATTCAGGTAGAGTTTCCAGACTATAGCATTGATCAGTTGATTCAAATCTCTGAGATTATGGCCAAAGAGCGTGATTATATTCTAATGCCACAGACCATACTCAAGTTGAAGCAACATTTGCTTCAGGAAAAAAATGATTCACTGCATGCGTTCAGTAACGCCAGATACGTTCGTAATGCCATTGAGCGTTCGATCAGGCATCAGGCGGTTCGATTATTGGAACAATATACGGAAGGCAGTCCAGGTAAACTGGAGCTGATGACAATCCGTACAGAGGATTTGAACTTTGAGCGAAAGTAAGCGATAATATAGTTTTTACACCAGCCGGCCGGGCCAACCGGTTCGGCTTAAGGCATGCCATGGCATATTCATGGCAATGACGATCAAATCAACGGATTAGTAATAAGAGGGAGTGAACATATACATGACAAATGGCACACATGATACAGATATGGTCAAAAAAGATCGCGCCGTTTTGGTGAGTCTTGTTACGGATGATGTAAAACGTACAGGTATCAATCCGGAGTACTCTTTAGAGGAACTGGTAAAACTTGCGGAAACAGCTGGAGTGGAAGTGCTGAGTGTACTTTCTCAGAACAGGGAAAAGCGTGATACCAAATGGTTCATTGGTAAAGGTAAGGTGGAAGAACTTCGTGCGATCGCGGAGGAACTCGGAGCAACTACAGCCATTTTTGATCAGGAATTGTCAGGTGCACAAGTTCGTAATCTTGAAGAAACGCTGGATCTCAAAATTATCGACCGTACCCAATTGATCTTGGACATCTTTGCACAACGTGCCAACACCAGAGAAGGTATCATTCAAGTGGAATTGGCTCAGCATAGCTATTTGCTGCCACGTTTGTCGGGTCATGGTAAGAACCTTTCCAGACTGGGCGGGGGAATCGGAACAAGAGGTCCGGGTGAAAGTAAGCTGGAGACGGACCGTCGTCACATCCGTGGTCGCATCGATGATCTGAAACGTCATCTGGAAGAACTGACACGTCATCGTAAGTTGCATCGAGAACGCCGCAAAAAGACAGGTATTGTTCAGGTGGCCCTTGTTGGTTATACCAATGCTGGCAAATCAACCTTGCTCAAGCAGTTAACTGCTGCAGATGTGTATATTCAAGATCAGCTATTCGCTACACTGGATCCAACATCACGCACGATGGAACTTCCAAGTGGTAAAGAAATCGTACTTACCGACACGGTAGGATTTATTCAAAATCTCCCGCATGATCTGATTGCAGCATTCCGTGCAACGCTTGAGGAAGTGAATGAAGCAGATCTCATCCTGCATGTTGTGGATGCTTCATCAGCTATGCGTGAAGATCAGATGCGGACGGTTAATACGATTCTGCAAGAACTTGGTTCAGGGGACAAGCCACAGTTAGTGCTCTATAACAAGAAAGATGCATGTACTCCTGAACAGCTTGAGATGCTTCCATTGGATAAAGGCCATATTAAAGTAAGCGCATTGGACTCGGAAGATCTGCTTAAAATCCGTGAATTAATTCAGACAGAGCTGACAGGTGACACGAAGCGCTTCCGTATTCCGGCAGAACGTGGTGATCTTACGTCGGTACTTTACAAAATTGGTGATGTCGTGGATACCAGCTTTGAAGAGAATGATGTGATTTATGAAGTTGAATTGCAAAAAGGTGAATATGAGAAATTTGGTTATATGCTTGAAGAATTCATTGAATTGTAATATTCATGACATATTGATGTGATAAGTTGACACAATAATAGATATTCAACGTCAGATTCGTGCTATGAAGGGGAATGAAGTAAGATGGTAAGTTTTGATTCAGAAATATCTGATCTTCAACATCAAGTGGAGCGTCAGATTGAAGGACAACTTCAACAGATTGATCGGATCACAGATCACAATCAATGGAAGGTCATTAATGCTTTCCAACAGCGAAAAGTAAGCGATTTTCATTTTGCAGGTTCAACAGGTTATGCGTATAACGATCGTGGGCGTGAAGTGCTTGATGAAGTATATGCTGATGTGTTCGGCGCGGAAGCCGCGTTGGTACGTCCTCATTTTGCTTCAGGTACACATACGATTAGTACAGCTCTCTTTGGCGTGTTGCGCCCAGGTGACGAATTATTGTACATCACTGGTAAGCCTTATGACACATTGCATAAAGTAATTGGCAAACCCGGCGATGGTACAGGTTCGTTACGCGATTTTGGCATCGGTTACCGTGAGACGGCTTTAACTGCAGAAGGTGGAGTGGACTGGGCAGCAGTTGAGAAGAGCATCAAACCGGCTACAAAAGTCATTGGGATTCAACGTTCACGCGGTTATGACTGGCGCTCCTCCTTCTGCGTTGCTGAGATCGCTGAGATGGTTACACGTGTTAAAGCGCTGAAAGAAGATGTTATCGTATTCGTAGATAATTGTTACGGTGAATTCACAGAGGAACGTGAACCGACAGAAGTCGGAGTTGATCTGATGGCCGGGTCACTGATCAAGAATCCTGGTGGAGGCATTGCGGAAACCGGTGGATACATATGTGGGAAGGAACAGTACGTACAGTTGGCAGCTTATCGTCTGACAGCCCCAGGAATTGGGGGAGAGGTGGGAGCCATGCTGGGGACAACACGTGGCATCTACCAAGGACTTTACATGGCTCCGACAATTGTAGGACAAGCTATCAAAGGAAGTACGTTTGCTGCCGCGATGTTTGCTCAATCCGGATTTGTAACCAAACCTGCTTGGAATGAAACTCGCACAGATCTGATCCAGGCTGTGCAGTTCAGCTCTGCCGAGCATCTGATCGCCTTCGTGCAGGGGATTCAGCGTGCAGCGGCTGTAGATAGCCATGTGGTTCCTGAACCTTGGGACATGCCTGGTTATGAGCATCCTGTCATTATGGCGGCAGGTACGTTTATTCAGGGCGGAAGTCTGGAATTGTCAGCCGATGCACCTATTCGGGAGCCGTATATCGGGTATATGCAAGGCGGATTAACGTACTCTCATGTCAAATATGGCGTTTTAATGGCGTTACAAACCATGAAAGATCGTAAATTATTGTGAGTTTATCTAACACATCATTGACACTTGGTAACAACTAAATGTACAATAGGGTGAAGAATAGATGACTGGAAGGTTGATGAACATGGGTGATGAAATTCGCAGAAATATGGCCTTATTCCCGATTGGTATTGTAATGAAACTTACGGATCTGTCTGCACGTCAGATTCGTTATTATGAGCAGCACAGCTTGATCGTTCCTGCGAGAACGTCAGGTAATCAACGTTTGTTCTCTTTTAATGACGTTGAGAGATTGCTAGAGATCAAGGCTTTGATTGAAAAAGGAGTTAACATCGCGGGGATCAAACAAGTGATGAATCCTGTTTCGAAAGAATCTGAGGAAGCTACAGTTATCACGCCAGATACTGAAGTCAAACGCAGAGAGCTGTCCGATACGCAGTTGCATCGCTTGCTGAAGCAGCAGCTGGTATCAGGTAAGAGACCTGGACAAGTATCTCTCATTCAGGGAGAGCTTTCCCGATTCTTTAATAAAAAGTAAATTCGCATAACTTGGCGAGTGAGGGGAAAACATGCACTTTTGGTGTGAGACTCCTTGACCCGTGGAACTTTCTAATGTACAAATATAACAGGCAAGCCAAATACGCAGATAAGAAAGGGAGAGGTTATAGTGAGTTATACAAAAGAAGACATTCTCCGCATTTCGAAAGAAGAAAACGTACGATTCATTCGATTGCAATTTACTGATTTGCTTGGAGCTATCAAAAACGTTGAGATTCCTGTGAGCCAGTTGACTAAGGCTCTGGATAACAAAATGATGTTCGATGGATCTTCCATTGAAGGTTATGTACGTATTGAAGAGTCCGACATGTACCTCTATCCAGATCTAGATTCTTGGCTTATTTTCCCATGGGTTGCAGAGAACCGTGTTGCACGCCTGATTTGTGACGTGTATCTTCCGGATGGTAATCCGTTCCCAGGAGATCCGCGTGGCATCTTGAAACGTAATCTGAAGGAAGCCGAAGAAATGGGATTCACTTCCTTCAACGTCGGTCCTGAACCAGAGTTCTTCTTGTTCAAAACAGACGAAAAAGGAAACCCGACTAACGAACTGAATGACCAAGGTGGATATTTCGACCTTGCGCCTACGGATCTTGGTGAAAACTGTCGTCGTGACATCGTTATCACACTTGAAGAAATGGGCTTTGAGATCGAAGCTTCCCACCATGAGGTAGCTCCGGGTCAGCATGAGATCGACTTTAAATATGCTGATGCTCTGAAAGCAGCAGACCAGATCCAAACGTTCAAACTCGTTGTTAAAACGATTGCACGTCAGCATGGTCTACATGCTAC
Source organism: Paenibacillus sp. FSL K6-1318 (assembly GCF_037976905.1). Lineage (NCBI taxonomy): Bacteria > Bacillati > Bacillota > Bacilli > Caryophanales > Paenibacillaceae > Paenibacillus > Paenibacillus sp. FSL K6-1318. The sequence goes on along the minus strand of NZ_CP150270.1, from coordinate 3,965,207 downwards.
CTTTATGCCGAAACCACTGTTTGGTATGAACGGATCCGGTATGCACTGTAACCAATCCTTGTTCAAAGGCAATGAGAATGCATTCGTTGACGAGTCGGACGAGCTGGGTCTGAGCAAAACTGCACGTCACTTTATGGCTGGAACGCTCAAGCATGCGCGTGCATTTGCAGCAATTACTAACCCAACTGTGAACTCATACAAACGTCTTGTACCTGGTTATGAAGCGCCTTGCTATGTAGCATGGTCTGCTAGTAACCGTAGCCCAATGATCCGTATTCCAGCTTCCCGTGGCCTAAGTACACGTGTTGAAGTTCGTAACCCGGATCCGGCTGCTAACCCTTACCTGGCTTTGGCTGTTTTGTTGAAAGCAGGTCTGGACGGAATCAAACGTGAGCTTTCCTTACCAGCTCCAATTGACCGTAACATCTACATCATGTCAGAAGAAGAGCGCGTGGAAGAAGGCATTCCAAGCTTGCCAGCTGACCTGAAAGAAGCATTGAATGAATTGATCCGCAGCGAAGTCATCTGTGATGCTCTCGGCGACCACGCCTTGGCTCACTTCTATGAGCTGAAAGAAATTGAGTGGGATATGTACCGTACACAAGTCCACCAATGGGAACGCGATCAATATATTACTTTGTATTAATCGAAAAAACCTTGTAACTACGGGGTTTTGAAGGAATGAGCCGGGGGACGTTTTGAGGGAATTGCACTTCTATTGAGGTTGCGTCCCCCAAACGTCCCCGGTTTTTGATTTTCTGATCCAAAAATACGGGAAGTGTACTCTTCATACTTATCAATGTTCCGCTTTTCTAGCTTTTTAGAAATATGAGCATACACATCGTATGTAATTTGCACACTGCCATGCCCAAGCTGCTCTTGTACAAATTTTATATCAGCCCCAGCTTCAAGCATGATCACGGCATAGGTATGTCTCAAAGAATGAATTGTTAAATCCTCACTTAAACCAGCTTTTCTTAAAATTCTCTTCGAAGCATTAAATAAACTAGATTTAGGCATCGGACTACCATCATTCCTGCACAAGACCAGATTTAAATCGTGTCTGTACATTTACTCCCCTAAATTGATCTTATTTTGATTCTGCCATGAAGCATGGTACCTCAAGTCATTTATGATGCCGTTACTTACGCTAATGGTGCGTGTAGATTTTTTGGTTTTTGTATCTCCGAAAAGTTCATCCTCGTCTGCGGCTTGAAAATCGAGTGTTTCATCCACGCGGATCGTCTTTTCTTTGAAATTGATATCCGACCACCTGAGAGCAGCAGCCTCGCCTTTTCGTAAACCCGTTTCAATGAGCACTTTGAAGAAAATCCAATAAATGTACGCATCACCTCGAGCCGTATGAAGAAATTTGGGAATGCCCTTTGAATCAATGAATTGGATCGTCTTCTTTTTGTGCTCTCCTTTAATAATTGAACCTTTACATGGATTTCGTAATATTTTCCCTTGAATCAACGCATGCTCTATGGCTGGGTATACAGTGGAGTTGATGATCTCGACCGTGCGCTTGCTGAGTCCCTTTTTAAATAAAGAGTCCAAAAAGACTTGATACATATCTGGTTTCGAATCCTGAAGCATAAGACGCTTAAAATAAGGTTGGATATGGGTGTTTAGGTTGTTTTCATGTAGTTTTATCGTATTCTTTCTTACAACACCTTTCTTATAGTTATCTATCCAATTCCGAATGTAATCGACCAGAGGAATGTCTGTCTGTTCGAACCCTTGCTTTAGCTGTTTTAGATATTCTGCAGCAGCCAACTCGGCTTCTGGTTTAGTTCGAAAACCAGCCTCTGATTTTTCCTTTTGTTGTTGAGTGAATGGATCGGTGTACTTTAACCGATATCTTCAGCCACTTTTTAATTTCTTGAAACTTTCCATAATTCTACCTCAATGCGAACGCATGTTCTGTTTTTATATATGTTAAACCGTCTTGCAACGGTGGAAGCGCAAGATTACAAAAAGCTATGTAGTTCGGCTGGAATAGAGCAGCGTCTTAGTAACTGTTCTTTCGTTTTGCCAAGTTCTGGTTCGATTGTAGCTGTCAGTAACTTAATTGCAAACTGATTTGCCTGTCTTTCGTATTTGCCTGCATTTGGAAGCAATGTTTTGGGACGCTAAAAAAGACAAAAAGAAAACCTACGGTCGTAAAAAGAAAGAGGAATAGCCTATGGACGATATCGTTTAATGACTCATTAAGCGCTTCAAGACAAACGACCAGCGGCCGATTTCCCGAAAATCTAGTCGTGAGGTTGTACGGCGGCATGTTCCAGTTATTTAGAGGAAAAGAGCCGTTAATGGGCTTGCATTTGGGATATATAGAAGACGGAGAAGTGATCGGGAATATCTACGAAAACCCTGAAATTTTGGTTGAGGAAGGAGCGGATAAGCAATGAGACAGTTTGGGTTAACATATGACGATGCAGTTGCTATCCAGGCGTCACTGTTAGATGGGCTGAAGGCTCAGAGCAGACTTTACCAAGCGTCCAGCCATGACCTGTCACCAGGCGAAAGAAAAAAGGTGATGTTTGAGACTAAACAAGCCATGAAAAAGATTGTCTATCTTAACTCGTTCACAAGGGCCAAAAGTAAAGCAGATCTGCGGGATATAGGGAAGTTGGTGGTGGAATGAACAACCGTATCGCTGGTTTGATAAATTAGTGGGAAGGCGTAGCTCCAGAGGATTTGATTGAAGCCATTAAAGAACGTGACCAAGCAATGAAAGAAATGACAGAGATCAATGCAAGTATTGCGGCTGAACGGGACGAAACAAAACGATTGCTTGAGTGGTTTCAGAATAGGTGCTTGGAATTTATGAATGAGAAGGCGAAGTGGGAAACACGGGAGGGAACGGCACGAGCACAGAAGAAATAGTAGTTGCCGCTCCTAAGCAAAAAGATATTGATGATACTAATAAGATCATTCAGTTAAACTTTTTCTCGGACGTGGATGAAGTGGATATCCGCAAAACCAAGTGGTTACTCGGAAAATATGTAGGCATGATGGACATTATACAAAACTATGAATTCGCGCTAGAGCAAATTGAAAACGGAATGTCAGCTTATGAGTTGTTGTCTGCGGAAGGGGCGGTTGCGAAGCGCGAATCAGGCCATGAACTGACAGCTGATATAAAGGCAAATGCTGTTATCATGAAGGACAAGCGGCACGCCAACTATGAGCTTTACGTATTTATTTCCAACAACGTCCGATTCGCTATAAATAACTTAAAAGATCTACACGAAGGTGTAGCAGCGAGGCTGCTTTTCCTGGAAGGCAAGAAATATTTGAAAGCTCAAGAATACATGGAAAAAGGATATCGCAAGGACGTTCACGGAATTGCAGCTACTAGTTTGCAGATAAAAGGCGCAGAGCTATAGCTAATATAGCTAACAGTTTAAAATTCAATCGAACCTTAGATTTTGTAACAATTGACTATGGAAGAGGGCGGAATAACGAAGGAGAAATAGGCTTACTGATTCCGAGATGAAAATCCTTGGGATGGAGATTGCTTGAGTGGGTCGATAAAAAGAAATACATCCAGTCGGTTCATTGACTGGATGTTTTATCATTACTGATACAACTTCGGCTCACCAATTAAAATGTTTGCATAATCACTCTTTGCACTGAACTCAATTTTCAGTTTCAGTACACCCTCCAGATTAATATCTACAGGTACCGCATGATCTCCGCCCTTCAAACCTTCATATGACTTAATGACTTCTCCGTCACCATAGAAAGTAACTGTGTACTCTCCTGAAGTATTTTTGTATTTATCCTCAATTCCCGCGAAAGCCGTCAGACGTTTATATTTTCCGTCGAGGTTGTACTCAACCGATGTAACCTTCTCATCTTTCCATCCAGCGTCAACCCTTGTGAGAATGTTATTTCTGTATTCCGTCCCTGTCAACGTTTTATCGGATTCATTGAACCACATACGATCACTATAGGCATCAAAACGTGCATAATCCTTGGAAGTCAAACTGATACCATAGCCATCACGTTTACCAACCCATATAGCTTTGTTTTTACCGTCATACTCCACTTTCTCACCTAGACCTTCACTTACAAACCGTAGAGGGACATATGTAGTACCCTTATAAATGAAACTTACTTCTCCTGCTGCCTGTTTTTTTTCTACATTGTTAAACATAAACTTGAGGTTTGCGATATCAACTGTTACTGAATTACTCGCAGCTAATGCAGTCGCTCCAAACAGCATTCCAGCTGCTACAAAACCTGCAATAAATCCTTTTGATCCTGAAATCTTTTTATTCATTATTTTCTCTCTCCTAACTCAATATTTACCAATTGTAATTCTATCGTATTACTTATTGTAGGACAATGGTAATATTTCTGAGGGCTGAGATATGACATTTGAACCAAGGTTTAATGCACGCTTGAATAGAGGGATGGATGGTGGTTAATAGAATGGGAGACTAGCATATTGTGGTTATTAAACTATTCCTTAAATTATCCTTGTCCAGAAAAACGAAGTAATCCTGAATTAAAAACATGTTATCTTAAATCCATATAATAACGTAAATAAGAAGGTCGCTCTTTTGAGCGGCCTTTTTGTATTGGAGGGAAGAGTATGGATGGCCATTTTTACAGCAAAAACGAACCGGATATTCTGAGGGTTTCTGACAAACAACTAGAGCAATGTCGGGGCTGTTGCTTGGGAACATGGACAGGAGTTGTGCAGTTGTGTATTGTGCCGCGCTGCTGGAAGTTGAATCATAATCCAGAGAAGGTGACTAAATGAGAAAGGTACAGCCGATCCGCGATGAACGTGTTATTGATGGAATGAAGGAATACTTCTATATAAGGAGTATGCGCAATTACTTATTTTTTTGCATGGGTATATACAGCGGGCTTCGCGTTTCTGACTTGCTGAGTCTTAGGGTGTGGCAAACCAAGGGAACTCACATAAGCATGGTTGAGCAAAAGAACAAGCATGCCAAAACGTTTATCATTCATCCAAGTATTCGATCAGATCTGGATGACTACACAGCCGACATGTTCTCCAATGATTGTCTATTTCCCAGTCGACAAGTTAAGACAGTAAGTCGAATGCGTAGACAGCCGATTGATCGGACCACTGCATATCGTTTCCTGAGCGAAGCGGCTCGTGAAATCAAATTAAAAGATATAGGCGTTCACTCACTACGAAAGACCTGGGCATACCGTCTTTATATGGACGATCCAGAGAATTTAGCGTTACTAATGCAGATGTTCGGACACATTGATCCAAGAGAGACTTTAGACTATATTGGGTTAACTCAGGACATGATGGACAGAGCAATTCTGAAATTAAGGTGATATGAGTGAAACATAAATTACCGTTTAGTGCACTCATTTAAATGAGATGAGGATATTAGATGAAGAAACACGTTTTTTATGCTCTAAATGAGTGAAACAGAATTACCTTTATGTTTCACTCAACTTACATTATTTAGTGGATATGAGCACAGCGCAACAGCCTGCGATTCAGACGGAGGCTTATTTTGATTCGTAACGTTTGACTATTACTGACCTTAAATAGGAATTCCAACTCAATTACATGAAAGTGGTGATAAATTTGTGAGCAGGAAACAGAATCCGAATCGAAAGAAAGCATATTTCGGAACGCTCGAAACACCACGGAGCATTCTAAATAACGACATTTTTAAATTCCTGGCGGGTTAAGTGGAGATCCGGTTGAACTAAGGAGGTATAAACGATGATTGAAACAATGTATCCGGCAGCTGTCAATAGTAGGCAGACGGAGCTGGCGACAGACATTGACGATACTCAGACCAGTTTCACGGTGCTGGACGGTTCGGTATTACCTCCTGCGCCTAACCAACTGGTGCTTGATCCAGCTAACGAAAACGCAGAAACAATACCTGTATACCGAGAAGACAGGGAATGTGCTTACAGGTGTAACCAGAGCGTTTGAAGGAGTAGCTCAGTCATGGGGAGCAGGGACAAGGGTTGCCCGACTTTTCTCGGCTTATGATCACAACACATTCAAGGCCAACATTGAGGACTTGGATAATCGTTTGGGCAACATCCCTGCGCCACAGGATGCATCCCTAACACAAAAGGGGATTGTGCAACTCTCCAATGCTACTGGATCAAGTAGCGATACAGAAGTGGCAACGCCAAAGGCTGTTAAGAATGCTTATGATATTGGATTAGCTGCACAAGCCATCATCAATAATAGAGACGGTTACGGAACAACAACGAATAGCGGAAATGTCTATACGGTCGCACTAACTCCGGCACCGGTTGCTTATGTGGACGGTCTAAGAATTACGGTTAAGATTAACGCCGCGAATACTGGTCCAGTGTCCATAAACGTGAACGGGCTTGGCGCCAAAAGTGTGCTGAAATCAAATGGTAGTGACATGACCGCCAATGCGTTACAGGCAAACTCAGTATATTCATTTGTCTATAACGGAACGGCTTTTATCTTACAGGGTGAAGGGGGTGAGTATGGGACGGCGGTAGCGTCCGATGTTTTGTCGGGAAAAACGATCGGTACAGATGAAGGGATTGTTTCTGGAACGATGGTAAACCAGGGTAGCATCGGAACGAAAAATCTTACCTTTCAAAACGATAGTTATACAATCCCGGCGGGTTATCATAACGGTAGTGGTAAGGTTGTATCGACTTACGAAGCCGGAAGGACTGTTCAAGAGTCAAGTAATGTTTCATTGGGCAATGGAGCCAAAGTGTATGCTAACCTAAACGGAAAACAGTGCGCTCAAATATCTGCTAACCTTGGCGGTTATACAGGAGGTGGTTGGTCGATCCGCTATAATGGCACAGAAAATTACTGGATGGTCTAACGCGGCTTGGGTAGTATCTGCAGCAGATGGAAGCATCCAAATAATACTGGTTCATCTGCTACGATATCCAGATTCTTTGCTACATCAGTAGCATAAGAAAGTAAGTTGAAATGGAATGGATGAGTGGATAGACAATAATTTTCAAACAATAAACCAAAACGAGTTACTGCTTAAAACTAGTCCTGAATATGTAATGGCTATACCCCGAGATAATTTTATTGAAATGTTTGGAGAGGTTATATCTGAGGCATTGAATCAGAATATAGATGTTAAAGAAGCGATCCGAAGAAGCGATCCAGAAAATAATTTAGGTTTTAATGACTTGATTTAAACAAAAAAGAGGGCTGAGGTGAATCTCAGCCCTTTCCATTTTTACTTAATTAGGCCAGCAGCTATTAGTTCAGCGCGATCCAGTAAAATGGAACCTTTATATTTAGTGAAAGTTACTGTCTTACCTTTGGAAGTGGCTACAGATTTATGTTCATGTTCTTTTAGTCCAGTTGCATTCACGGAGAATAACTTAGTTTTGTTGTTGATCACGTCGTAAATATTCTCGTTTTCTTCTTGGGGTTCAACTTCATAGCCGGTTTTAGAAGAAAAGTCAGCAAGTGATATCCAGTTGTTAAGGTTACCATCTTTTGTGGTGAAGGTTATAGTTTTATTTTTGAAGCTAGCGTTATATCCGAATAATGAACCAGCTTCACGCAATTGAATGTAGGTATTCCCTTTATAGATGATTTGGTTAGCTGAAAGTTGTTGAACTTGACCGCCAAGAACAATGTTGTATTTTGTTAGTGTTGCCTTAATAGAAGGTGCGGTGGCTGCTGAAGCCAGAGTTGCTGAGCCGATGAGCATTCCAATAGTAAGACCTGCAATTAATTTTTTCATTATGTATCATCCTCCAAAAATTAGTTGTCTAAAACATATTACCCACTTATCGCAATAATGACATGGGGAGATAGAATTATTTTTTGGTGTTTACATTTAAGATCAAGATTAAGAAATCGTGTATTTTACATTATTGACTAGTAAAATGAGACTTCCGACATATCTAAATTTTTAGCCTGAAAGTAGCAACTCAGATTCAAAAGTTTACAAACCTTAAGAAGTTGAAAATATGATCTGGGTGAAAGCAATGCAGACATGGAGCAAAACGGGAAAATCGTGCAACAGGCGTTCCGACATCGGAGCGCTATTTTTATGTCTGATTTCAGACCATTTAACAACTTATGAGCTAGATCGTATAGACATAATAATAACAAAATGGAGGAATTAAACATGCCAATTGAAACTACCGTTGCCTTTGGGAAATGAAAGTGTAAGTCGAGTAGGTATTAATGCCATCTTTGAGAAGATTGATGAGGGAGTAGCTACCCGCGAGGAAGTTGGGACATTACTAGAATTAGTAAATGAATTGGACATTCCGGATGCATCGTTAACTCAGAAAGGTAAAGTGAAGTTATCGAACAAAACAAACGGAATATCCGAATCCGAAGCGCCAACTGAAAAGGCACTTGGAGAGGTTATGACGGCAGCTCAATCAGCGCAAGGGATCATCAATAATCGTAATGGATACGGAACAACCACTAATAGTGGAAATGCATATTTAGTTACTCTTACTCCTGCACCCACAGCATATGTAGATGGCCTTAGAATCACGATCAAAATTAACGTTGCTAATACTGGTGCAGTAACCATTAACGTAAACGGACTTGGTGCTAAAAGCGTCCTTAAATCAAACGGTAGCGCCATTGCTTCCAATGCATTTCGGGTGAACTCGGTATATTCGCTGGTTTACAATGGCACAAATTTTATCTTACAGGGTGAAGGGGGGGAGTATGGAACTGCAGTAGCAGGGGATGTCAGGTCAACTAAGACAATCGGAACGGACACGGGCTTATTAACCGGGAAACTCATAACAAGGAATACATCGCCTACAATTATCGTCCCGAACGGAGCAGCACAAAATTTAAATCCTGGTATATATGATTTTCCAATAACTTTATCAGCAGGTGCTTCATACGCTTCTGGAAATTCTACTTCATCCTCTTCTTGGATGTATCCTATAACTGGATTTCAAGATACTTATTTTTATATTACTGTAACAGGTTTAGGATTCAGACCTAATCGCGTTATTCTTAAATTTTTTTACGGTTCTGGTAATTTCATTTATGTTTCCATGGGAACTTATGATTACGCTACTAAGAATGGTGCACCGACAGTTGGAGGTACAAATTTCAATTATATTACTGTAGGTGCAGAAGTAAATGAAGTGCCCAACCGAGGTTTCGTTCGTGTCCATGAATTCAGTGGAACAACCCTACCATCTACCGGGTTTGCTATGACAGACAATTCCTTTAGACTCCCCGTATTCAGCAGTTCGGTAAATGTAAGTTGGGAAGCATTTAAAGTATAAGGGGGATAATTATGCAGATTGGAATGAGGGTTTACTACGAAAAACAAACAGGAAATGTAATATTAAACACAGGTGAACGAACTGGAGATGTCGTGGAGACAACACAGGAACAAGATTTCGCAGCATATTTCGAATTGAAGGAAAGTGTACCAGAAACGGTTGGTATGATTAAGCTGGAATACGGTGAATTTACAGCAGATTATGCAGAGGGCGGGGTTATTACTCAGATTGATTTGGACACGCTGGAACCGCTGCTTACTTATCCTGAACGAGTAGATACAGAGACTCCGCTGGAACCCGTCCAGCGCTCAGTAAACAAGTGGAAGTTTTGGCGCAGGACAACGCACTCTTGAAAGCTTAGAGCAATTGTTTAAGTCAGCACAGATTCAATATTTCAATATATCCCTAATATAATTATATATTTTTAATTACTCTAATCGACTGATTTCTATAAGACAGTAAAGGTGGAATAATATGAATTTAAAAAAGACGTTGACTTCATTGCTCGCTCTTATTATAATGTTTTCGATTTCTGCTTCAGTATTTGCAGATGGTTCGGATGTTAGACCTACCGTGCTGGGATCGCTGATACTAGAGAGAACGCCCTATAATACATTCCAAGTAATTATAGTCTATTTCTTTCGGATATCAGTGATAAAGATTGGTATAACTGGACCAACACCAGAGCTGGCAGATTCAAACTTGTTATCTACAACGACAAGGACAAAATATAAAATTTAGAATGGAAATCGAAATGGTTCATAAGGATGGTACTGTAACATCTAGATTATACGCGTACATTAGAATCTTTATGTTCCAGAAGGCGCGCAACAGTTTATGCTGTAATTGACTCTACGGAATTCATCGCTCAAGGTCAGTATACATTTATATTGGATGCATACTAGGGCGTGTCTTCAAACTGATTAAATGGTAATAGATGGGTTAATTATATTAAATGAATACACGATACGAAATTCACGAAAGACAATGGCAGCTAATTCAAGATTTGTTTCCACCTGAACGAAAACCACAAGGAGGACGTCCCGCAGTGGACAATCGGATCATGTTAAACGCAATGCTATGGGTAGCTCGTTCAGGTGCCCCTTGGCGTGATATACCAGACCACTTCCCCAATTGGAAATCCGTCTATACCCGCTTTCGACGCTGGCAGCAAGCGGGTATTTGGGATGAAGTACTAAAACATGTTTCCCTAGATTCTGACGAGGAAAGTGTAATGATTGACGCCACGATTGAGCGAGTTCACCAGCATGGATCAGGCGCAAAAGGGGGCAAAGCAAGCAAGCGATCGGACGTTCCCGAGGTGGATTAAGTACGAAAATTCATGCGGTAGTTGACGCGTTAGGAAATCCACTTCGCTTCGACTTGACCGGAGGCGAAGCGCATGACTCCGTCCAAGGTTTCAACATCCTTAAAAGCATGAAACTGACCCGGAAGCAAGTCCTGGCCGACCGAGCGTATGATACGAATGCCATTCGGGCCTTTTTGAAGGAACAACAGGCCATACGGGTGATTCCCGGAAAGAAAAATCGCCGAATGACCCTAAAATATGATCGGGATGTCTACAAAGAGCGCCATTTGGTGGAATGCTTTTTTAATAAAGTAAAGAATTATCGTCGTTTAGCGACTCGTTATGATAAATTAGCGTGTACATTTAAGTCTTTTTTGGCCTTGGCATCCATTATGGTGTGGCTTGCTTGAGTTTGAAGACACGCCCTAGTAAAATGAGATAATAGCCCTCGAAGATATTCGAGGGTTTCTTGCATTTGAATTAATGTATTAAGCCAGGGAAGTGGGCTTTTGAAATTGATGAATCAAAACTAAATATCTTCCTAAAAAACATGCTCCGTTTTGGAAGGTGTTTTTTAATGCCATGGATTTATGAAAGGGGCTAAGGTCGTGTTTAACCGAGGAGCTTTTAACCGTATGACCTTTAACCGCCAAATATCCGTATTCGTCTTTGGCAGGGCAGTTGCTGACATATCTGGTTCTGCTGTCGCTGCGGCAACGATGGAAATGACGGGTTCGGCGGTTATGGATGTCAATGCGGGAGCGGCAGGGGATTTTGTTCGTGAAATCTCTTTTGCGGCTGTTATGGATGTAGCTGCTGGCACCAAGGCGGATTTCATTCGAGAGGATTACCAAACGGGCTGTAATGGAAGTTGGTTTTGGGACAGTCGCTAAGGGGAGTCGGTACCACGTGGAATTTCTTGAGTTCACCGGCCCATTCAAACCAGGTGACCAAGTTATAATTGATGCCAATACGTATAAAATCACGAAAAACGGAGTGAATGCTTCACATTTACTTGAAGGTGATTTCTTTGACTTAAATCTTGGAGAAAACAATCTCACATGGACAGATCCTGAAACAGTTAGAAACGTTCTGATCCGTGTTACACATAGAGACAAATTCCTGTATTAATTGAGGTGTGATATGCCTGACCCGACAATGAAAGTGTTTGATAAAAACATCCGGCGTGTAGGTACGTTGGTTGATAGTTCAGATATACAACGAAGAAGACGCATTAACAGTGACTACGAGGTAACATTTATGGTCCCAATGACCTCAGATGATTACCGCGAAAAAATAGCAATCAAAGGCCACGTTCAAGATGAGCGTGGCCAATTTTATGTCATTCAGTCCAGGAGCCGGTCACGTGAAGGTCGGAAGCTGATGGCTTCAATCTATTGCAACCACATTATATTCAAACTGAATGACTTCAAGTTTCCGTACTCGTCATATATTGATGAAGCTTATGGCGTACATCTCAACGAACTAACGGAGTTAATTACAAAAGCTACAGGCGGTAGATTCACATTCGTTATCCACGATACGTTTGATTTACATGACGTTAAGGATTTCGGACGGGGAACTTGTCTTGAAGCCCTGAACCGAATTGTAGAGATGTACGAATGTGAGGTTGAACCTGACAATTAACCTCAAGAAGAGAATCGGATCTGATAATGGCTTGCAGTATAGGTTCAAGAAAAACATCGTATCCAGTTCCTTCAAGGACAAAGGGGAGTCCCTTGTTACCCGGATGTATGCTCAAATGAAGGATGGTCGGACATTCATCGGTATGGATGCATCCTTATTGACTGACCTGGAGCGCAGTCTACTATCGAGCGTACCTGGAGCAATTGTGAATGGAAAGCTGGCGGTCAATTATCTCATATCTACTTTTGCACAGTACTGGGCGAGTGATTCGGTTCCATTTTACGATGGAGAGATCATCGAACAGGATATTGAGGAAGCAGAGGACTTGCTGAAGGCTACACGTAAGACGCTGCTTGAGCAAGAGGTTGTTTCTCTGGAGGCAACTATATCCACGGCAGACTTGTTCAAAATCGATCACACTGAACCTAAACCTCATTTAGGTGATGATGTCATGCGTATCGACCCGGACATGGGTATGAACCGATTGAAAGCTCGTATCACTGAACTGACAGAGTATCCATACAGTTTGGACAAGCATGCTGAACCAACGATCTCCAATCTGAACTTGAGGGACTACGATGATATTATCAGTGACCTTGAGCGGAATAAGAATATCACGAACAACCTATTTTCAAACGGGAAGATCCGGACGGATGTTTTTGAATCATTTGCAAAACAAGCAGTCTTTGACATCAACAACAGTAAAAACTGAACTCATCTATCCACCAGAAGGCGGGATATTGGCTCAAGAGAAAACAAATCCACTGGAACAAGTCAGACTGACATCTAAAGGGATAGGGATATCTACAGATGGTTGGAAGTCAATACGTGCTGTTATAACAGCTAGAGGTGTTGTTGCGGAGCAGGTTATAGGCCAACTTGGTAACTTTGTTTCCATGTTAATCGGAAATGGTGAGGACATTGTACAAATCAACACTAAGGGCATTGCAGCTGGAGCATCTTCGTTTAATAACGCGCCTTTTAGATTAAACATGAAAGGCGATTGGAGTTTTTTTGGGTGATTATGGAAAGAATGCAGCCATCGCATTAAGCGCCTTGTTAACGGCAATTAATACTTGGGAAGCTTTTAAAACTTATCGTGAGAGGGCTATACACGAGAGGATAAATGTTAATAAGCTATTCAAATTAGAAAGAGACATTAGATTATATATGGAGGGGAATGAAGAGTTAAAATTAGAGGATTACGAGTCATATAAAAAACTGTTTGACCAATTACATGAAGAATACACCGAAGCAAGAAATGTAATTGACTCTAAGAATAATGGGAGTGCAAATACAAAGTCAGACGAACAAAGTTAAGAGGTGAACAGTCCTGATGACCGATGAGGTTATCAGGACTGTTTTGTTTATATATAATTTAATTACTCAACGTGTTCTGCTCTTAATTGCCTGTGACTTAAAGGATCAGCAATCATTTAATGTAATTGTGTATAATAAATTGAATGAAAATTTATAATTAGGAGTTGCTATATGTCTGAAAGAGACCAAAGCTTTAGTGCTGATAGAATTGAGAATATTAGTCAACAAATTCAATCTGGAGCACAGTATGAAAACCCAACAATAGAGTTAAAGCGTGAATTCTGGAATGTATCGACAGACGATGGTAAAGTCGAGTTTGCGAAAGATTTAACTATTATGGCAAATTCACAATACGGTGCTGGAAATATTATAGTAGGGATCGATGGCCAAACTGGTGAGTTACACCACACTATAGCTCCGACTGATTTTGCAAACTTAGCAAATATAATTAACCGCAAAGTATTAGAGCCTTTTACGGTAGAGTTTTTTGAAATTCAGGTGCAGAACAAAAATATTATAGTTGTTCATATTCCTCATTCTTATAATAAGCCGCACATGCTTAGAGAAGACAAGAAGCAGAGAGAAATGTTCATTCCTGTCCGGAAAGGAACCAGAACACGAGCCGCAGACAAATACGATCTTGACCAAATGTATGCTGAACGTGAAAAAATTGTAATTCCTCCTTATCGTCTAGAACTTTTTGTCGGCGGGGATACTCTTCTAATAATGCCTCAGTCAAGTCGACATGAAACTTCTTGGAATGGCTTAATAAATATTATTAATACAGGCTCAAGATTAAATATTGTTACAGCTGGAAGCTTAGTGATATATATCAATGATGAAGAGTTTTCAAGATTTGCACTTACAGCTTTCCGGATACAAGGAGTCTCTGGAGATTGGGAGACATTAAGTCAAGGTGATTTACTAAAGATATCAGAAAATGATGCAAAAAGAGTTAATTTGAAATTCCAGATACCATCTAATGTCCAATTTTCTAAGGTCACCGACAGGATTAATTCGTACTCAGCTCGACTTACTTTAATTGATATTAAAGGTAATGAATTTTCTTTGGACGATATTCGTCTTAGAAACTACAATGCCTAGTCTTTTCGAATGGGTATTTTTTTCATGGTATATCGAACCTACATTCGCATTTGATAGATAAAAGCAAATGAATGTTCTTGTTTTGGAGGGGCGAATATGCTAGTGAAATATTTAGTGCGCTTTGTTGAGGTTATAGATGATGAGAATCAAAGCAAGAGAATTACGAAGGTAAAAGCAAACTATCAGGCTTGATCAAATCGGATGATCTTGTTCTAGGCAGCCACGTGTATTCAGGGAAATCCTTGCTGCTGGCATGTCATCCGATTAAGATAACATTCAAGTTAACGTAAGCTATAGTGATAGAATTAGAAAATACTACATGGTATATTTATCCTGCTACTAAAATCATGGGAGGATAAAATGAAGAAAATTGTGTTATGGAGCCTATTAGGGTTATTTTTGTTCGGGGCAGCCATTCAGATCACAGGCGACTTTGCTCCGCTTATTTTAGCTCTGATATTGGCTTATTTCGGTTACAGAAAGTTTAGTTCCAAAAAGAAAATGTCAAATAAACTTAGCAAAGGTTCAATTGCACTGTTCTTATTATCTGGCTTCTTTCTATTACCTTTGTAGCAGTTATGTCTGCTCCAAATGAGCCGAATCAAATGGCAAAAAATGAACCAGCGTCAAGTGCTGCTGTAAAAGATAACAATACGGTACCATCCGCAACTTTAAATGAAATCCAAGAGGTAGTAGCCACTACTGCTGATGTTAATGACAAGTCTGAAGAAGAGACTTATACCGGAAAAAAAGACAGACCGAATTCCAGTGAACTTTATCGAAGGTACAGATGGTGACACCTTCAAAGTATTACTTGATGGTAAAGAAGAGAAGGTACGATTGCTACTGGTGGACACGCCTGAGAATGTTAAACAAGGAACCCCAGTTCAACCGTTCGCCAAAGAAGCATCTAATTTTACATTGGCTCAATTGAAAAAAGGGAATCTCACTTTGGAACTAGATGTATCTGAGCGTGACAAGTACGGCCGCCTTCTGGTGTATGCCTGGGTAGGAGATAAGATGTTAAATGAGCTGTTGTTGGAAAAAGACTATGCCCGAGTCGCTTACATATATCCACCTAACGTAAAGCATGTAGACCAGTTTGAAAAGATCCAGGTGAAAGCTCAAAATCAGGATTGGAATCTGGAGCATTGAGAATTACGTACAAGAGGATGGATTTGATGTGGCCGCAGCTAATAAATTCACTGCTGAAAGGCAAGAAACGATAACCAAAAAAACAGAATCCCGTAGTAGCTCCAGCACGACTAAATCAACAACATCGACTCCGAAAAAGGAGACTGTCCCTAAACCATCATCCGAGGTATACTACAAGAACTGTACTGCGGTAAGAGCAGCTGGGGCAGATCCAATCTATGAGGGAGAACCAGGGTACAGTAGGAAACTTGATCGTGATGTAGATGGAGTTGCATGTGAGAGATGAATCATTCCTTAAATAGGGTGTTAGAGCATGTCTAGAAGATACGGTAACTATAAATATAAATAGGATTTTTATCTCCCAATCCAACGTATCAGTTTGACACGTCCTTGAGGATTCGTAATATCTTATGGGTACAAAGAAACTAAAGGCCCTGCTAGCTTATCGTTGGCAGGGAGTAGACATTTCCCGTGATCGGTTTGAGTTTAGGGTACAAAAATAGAGCAGGAGGGATAACCTCACTGCTCTTTTATATTTTTCTAATTAATGTATTCAAAGTCTACTACATTTTTTGAATTTTCATTGATGAATTCTATCGCCTCAAGGTAATATGGATTTCTTATAAGTTGAACATAATCCTCGGGCACATCGTGGCGGGTTTCCTCTTCAACCTCAAATCCACCATGTACTAAAACAGTTGTGTTACCACAGCTCATATTAATGATAAATTCTCCTTCATCAAACTCATCAGGACTACGATCTCCATTAGGAATTCTTAACAAATCAATTTTGTGGTCTAATTCATTTTGTAAATCAACCCAATCACTCGATACACCATTAGCTTCGAAAACTCGTTGCATTTTTTTGGCATATGCTGTGTTCATAATTACTCCTCCTTTTGCTTAGCTTGATTTACGACGATAATCATTTTGTCATCCGGTTTGATTATGTTGTTGTCTACTTCATACATTATCTCTTGCATAGTTTCATTTACTCTTTGGAAATCGTCAGTTCCTTTCAAGTAAGAAGGGCTACGTCTTCCTGAAACCACTCCGTTATACACCATTTGTACTTTGTAAACATAGTGAGGTGTTTCGTCCCAATACTCAAGTCCGTATGACACTTTAAATTGTGTTCCTGGAGCGTGTCCAGTTGCATCTACAAGTCTTGCTTTTTGAGGATAATAAACCTTTGGCATAGTACACCTCCTTCATAGCTACAGATAATTATAACCCAAGGTTCCTATAGGAACAACGGGAAAAATATAAAATAAAAGCCGACTTTGTGGTATTATCCCCTTTTAGTAGACAAGAGAAAAAAGACATCTGTTAAGATGGACTTAATCTTGTCAAACGAAGGGGATTTTTTTCATGGCTAAAAAAGGACAAACTTTCCGGCGGTACTCCTTGGAATTGAAATTGGAGGCGGCCCGGCTGGTCAACGAGGAACATATGAGCATACGTGAAGTAGCGACACGTTTAAATATTCAAAATAAATCTCAGGTACAAGTGTGGGCAGCAAAAGCGAAACAGGGAATGAGTCTAGAACCTGCTGCATCCAAACGGGGACGCCTTAGAACCAAGTTTTCTAGTATGGAAGAAGAGATGGCATACTTGCGGGCGGAGATTGAATACTTAAAAAAGCAGTATCCAAATCTACACAAGGAGTGACGAGTAAAGATGCCAGATTTCAAATCATAGAGGACCTACGAGCACGCCATCGCCTGGTTTGGCTCTTGAAGTTAGCTGCGGTTTCCCGTTCGGGCTATTACAAGTGGAGAAAAAGCAGACAGGCGACAAGCGAACGTAGACAAAAGGATCATGCATTGGAATCGCATCTGCTTGCCATCCATCGCGTTCATCCCTACTTTGGTTACCTTCGAATGACGGTAGCTTTACGGAGAGAAGGTCTTCGGGTCAACCACAAAAAGGTGTACCGATTAATGAAACAATTAGGCATCTGCTCTGTCATTCGAAAGAAACGTCGATTCTTTGGAAAACAAGTTTCTGTGGTGAACCCGAATCGGCTAGAGCGCCAGTTTCAGGCGGATACACCACGAACGAAGCTGGTTACCTACATTACCTATATTCGTGCTGGAGAACATTTTGTGTACCTCTCTGTCGTTCAGGATTTATACAATAACGAAATTGTAGCGTGGCATCTTTCTGAACGAAATGACCTCGCTTTGGTTCATGACACGTTGGATAGACTCTGTCAGCATGTGGATCTGAGTGGCGTAATTCTGCACTCGGACCAAGGATTTCAATATACCTCGAAGCCATTTAACCGTAAACTGAAACAACTCGGCATCCTAGGCAGTCACTCCAGGCGTGGGAATTGTTTAGATAATGCCTGTATCGAGTCGTTCTTTTCTCATTTGAAGACTGAGAAAATTTATTTGAATAAAGCGGCAAACAAAGCAGAGGTTGAAAAGCAAATAAGCGAATACATATTGTTTTACAACCAAAACCGATTTCAGAAAAAACTAAACGACCGTTCCCCGGTAGAATACCGGAAAACGGCCGCAGCTTAAATCTTGTCTTTTTTTGTATTGTCTACTTGACAGGGTTATGACCATTGAGTCGACTTTAAGTCATCCTATTTCACTCAACAATCCTTCGTAATTGTTCCGCACATTACCGACTTCCTTCGCCACCTCATATGCTCGCATCTCTGAAGCTTGATATGGCTTAAGCAGACCAAGTAGTGACTGAGCATCATCATTATCTCTTCCAAGCCACTCTGCTTCATCCTCAGGTCGCAAGATGACCGGCATACAATTATGGATATCCTCCATAAGACTATTAGGTTCCGTTGTAATAATTGTGCATGTACTCAGCTTGTTCCCGTCCGGATCTGACCAGGTATCGTACAACCCTGCCAATGAAAAGATACTGTCGTCTTTCATCAAAATCCGCATAGGTTGCTTGGCAGTTCCTTCTTTCTTCCACTCATAGAATCCGTTTGTCGGAATAATACAGCGCTTGGAGCTAATCAGACGTTTAAAAGCTGGCTTTTCAGCTAATGTCTCAGCCCGGGCATTAATCATCTTATTCCCGATCTTATCATCCTTTGCCCAGGAAGGAACGAGTCCCCATCGTAGCGCACCTAATCGATTACCGTCTTTACTACCGATTATGGTTGGAATGAACTGCATAGGTGCTGCATTGTAATTAGGTTTGTACTCAAAGCCATCAGCTATAGATGCATAATACCTGTCCATTATAGCGTCTATGGGATCAGTAATTGTAAATCTTCCGCACATGATAATGCCTCCTTTGAGACTCTATACTATGTAATAATACTCAAATATTTAAGAATAGAAACGGGTAATTTGTAAAGATGCGCATCCAATATAAAATAAAAATGCAATAAATTAGATGATATTTATAGATCAGCAAGTTTATGTTTAGACGTTAATCCTGTAGGTCGTTATAGTTAGTTCTATAATAAAGAATAAGGAGATTAACGATGAAAAAAAATTGTTTGGCATTTTTGACTGTTCTGCTTATAATTCTGTTGTTTTCTCAATCAACAACAGGAGCGGCCTCTCCATTAAGTAATAAGGTAGATGGAATGCTTGGATTTTCTCCACCCACTGGAACTGAAGTAAAGGCAAGTAGCGAGTATTCTACATACATTGCGAAAAATGTGATTGATGGTAAGCTGAAAAACGAATGGAATGCAGGTACATATATAGGTACCGTTGAACTAAAATTTCCCGAAGCAGTTGAATTTAACTTTGTTCATATTAGCACTGCAGCACAACCGATAAGGTCCGTTACATATCAAATCTATGGATTAAAAGATGGCACCTGGACTGCTATTAGCCCTAAAGAAACCCAAGCACTTTCAGAAAGATTTAATACACCTCCCCCGGTTAAAGTTACGCAAGGAGTATATGAGGGCATAAAGATTGAGGGGGATGGTGGTTCTTCTTGGTTGGCCATCGATGAAATTACATTAGGCAGTTTTGAATATATCAAACTAAATGGTTCTATCACAGGAACTACTGCTACCTTAAATTGGAATACAATTAACGATGCTACAGGATATAAAATTCAATATGGTACTGAGTCAGGAAAATACACAGACTCGATTACAGTAGAAGGGAAAGATAGCTCAACTTATAAAGTACCAAATTTGGAATTCGGTAAAACTTACTACTTCCAAATCGTAGCTATTTTCAATGGAGTAGAAACAGTTATTTCGAATGAAGTAGCATTGACTATAAATAATGATAATACCGAGACACTAACACCGGAACAGCCTAAAGGTGATCGTGCAATCCTTGTCGTGACTATGACTACCGGTCTTGAGAAAGAGTTTGACTTGAGCATGAAAGAAGTAAATAGTTTCATTGATTGGTATGAAACAAAACAAGCAGGAAGCGGAAAAGCATCATACGCGATTGATAAGCATGACAATAACAGAGGTCCGTTCAAGAGCCGTAAAGACTACATCCTGTTTGATCGAGTCCTAACGTTTGAAGTGAGCGAATACTAAGAAATCAATAAAAAAGGCTCCGCATTAAGTTGCGAAGCCTTTTTTGCATTATCTCAGACAATAAATTGATCAAATACAGGTATACGCGGTAAGCCCGATTTGGTCCAGCTCCGCATTTTGACCCTGGCTTGTATACGTGGTTCCAGGTAAACGTGATTCTTGTCCTCTCCAGTCATAAGCTGCTGGCACACTAAGCGGAAAGCCTGCTTATGTTTGGGACTTGGACCATGCTCAATGATCCCTACTGGGCGCATCCTTCCAGTTGGATCTGGAACAGCAGCAAGCCACCCGAATTCGAATTTTTTGTATCCGGTAATGTACAGGTCAGCATATGACCAGTTAATAACCTTCAACCAATCCTTGGACCGCCTGCTAATGTACTGGCTGTCTTTGCGCTTGCCAACTACGCCTTCCATACCCATAGTCTCTATCTGAGTGTATAACTCCTTTCCAGCGCCTTCTATATGAGGCACAACTCCAAAGTTAGAGGAAGGGTGAGATAGACTGTGTAGGATCATCTTGCGTTCCATAAGAGGCAGCTTACGTAGATCCCGGCCTTGGTAAAAAAGAATATCAAATATGGCAAACGTGGCAGGCAGCTTCTTGATGAGCTGCTGAATCTTAGAGTGCTGACGTGTGCTAAATCGGCTCATCACAGCCTCGAAGTCATTCAGTCCGGTTTCGGGATCAGTGCAAGCAACCTCGCCGTCCAGGATAATATCAGAGTCAAACGGCAGAAGCAATTCAGGGTACTGACGAGTACAATCGTTATTGTGACGTGTGTATAACCGGACATTGCCGGACTGTTGCGAATATCAACCGGTGCCCGTCAACTTTAGGTTCATATATAAAATTCGAATGACTAAATGGACCCGATGCTGTTGCAAGTAAAATTGGACTGATAAACATAAAAACACCTCAATCCAATTATAGCGGTTTGCCATAAAGGACTGAGGCGGTAAGTTATGAGATATGTAATTTCAATTCTATGTCGTTTTTGCGGTGATTTCATCCAGAGTTAAATCTATATAAATAATTGATCTACCAAGATGCAGAGATCTTTTCCTGGAGCAGACCTAACTTTTCTAGAGCAAGAACTTTGTCATAAGTCTGATTGAAAAATCAAATATTAAATTTCCTGTTGCACTCATCCTCACCGATCAGACTCAGGTATAAACGTCGCCATATTACAGCTATACTTCCAGATATATCTCCATGTGTCTGAGTTGGGGATGAAAGGTACTGTTGGCATATTGTTAGTGGGGCTTATTTCTTTTATATGAAATACATAAGGGTATTAGGAATCAGTTATATATTAGTTAATAATGCCCATGGTTTATTATGGTAATTTAAAAGATAATAATATTTGTATCATCAGAAGCTTGAATGGAGGGTAGAAGGGCAGAAATATTATAATCCTTTGGAGGTAAGATAATTCATGAAACAACTATTAAGAAAGAACTTTGCCTTGTTATTAGCTTTAGCACTCGTGCTGGGACTTTTCCCTAATTCAATTAGTGCAGAAGAAGATAGCAATCCAAATAACAACGAGAATGCTATTTCATCTGAAATAAACCTTGATCCTGTTGTTGATCGTGATCTCGTTGATGATTTCAAGGAAAATAGTGATGTTCCTGACATTTACGGTACAACTCCAGAAACTACTTATACATTTGAAGTAAATGGAGAAACAATCCAACCAGGTGAGAGTATTTATATTTATTCCTCACCTGATATGCAACAGCCGTTAATTTCAACAGAAGCCAATTTAGCAGGAGTATCTGCAGCATCAGAAGTTTCTCCTGCTGCAGTGGGAGTAAATTCAATTGGTATCCAACCTGTTTTGAACCCACAGGGAGGCACAAGCAAGATTACTGCTGGATTGGGCGTTACAAAGGTAGTCGGTTCCAAACCTGTCTTAGTAGGTGTAAACTACGTTCTAAAAAAAGCTATGACTAGAGGAGGTACGCCACAAGTCATATCTAGAACCTCTGATAACATTACTTTCCCAGGACTTGGATCGTCGACTCAGAAAAACATTGCTTTATCAGGTGTAGGTTATTATTCGGTTACTTTTGAAGTAAGCGTACATTACCCGAAAGAAATTGTTCCTTTGGTATCTTCATCTTCAACGCTACTACTTAGTAAAACAGCTCGACCTTGGCCTGGGGACTATGTTGATAGCGTGTCCGGAAAAAGAATGACAGACCCAGTTAGTTTAACTTGGACAAAAGCTACTTCTCCTGTAAAATGGACAGATACAGAACGAAAAGCATTTAGATCATGGTATCAAACAACCTACAATGTACCCAATTATGATTGGAGCAATGTTGAGATCCACCACATTAAACCTAGAGAGTTTGGCGGAACTAACGCCAACAGTAATTTAATCCCTATTAAGAAAAACATCCATAAACTGTATTCAGCTTTTTTTGCTGGATATAAATAAGTAAAGGGGAAGTTGAAATGGACAAATCTGGAGTATTTCGGTTTCTTACAAGTCTGATCTTAAAAGTAGAAGAAGGAAAGACATTTTCTGTACTACGAGGAGATGGGGAACTTTATGAAGCGAACTTTGTTTTTAACAAACCTTCTCTTCAAGAAGATATTCAAAAGCTTGAAAATAAACATGCTATTAAGCTTTCCCGCGACATCGTTGAATTTCTGAAGATTAGTAACGGTGCCACATTGTTTGATACTGGGGATGGCGAATCGCTCATTGTTTATAGCCTAAGCGAAATGGATGAAGAAGCCGATTTCTATACTCCAGATGTGGTCCCTGGATTATTCCCATTGATAAAGTATGCAGGGGGGACTATTTTTCTTGACCCCAAGAAAGATGATAGGAACTTATTTTTAAATTCATCTGGTTCAGAATTTGATTATATGGGTCTTAATTTTGAAGAATTACTAGAATATTTTATTCGTAGTAACGGTAATTACTTTTGGGAATGGATGCCTTTGCTCGCTTGTAAAAATATTGATGAAGAAAAAGTGAGTTTTAAGGAATGGCTTGATATTTAACAATTTAAAATGAAGCCTCATTATTTGGATTTAAACTGATGGGGCTTTTTTCTTGTTGCGAAAAGAACATATGTTCTTATATAATGTACACGAGGTGATTAAATGCTATCGGATTATCAACGTAAGGTATTGCGGATCTTGTACAACTACAAAGGTGGGCGGCGGCGGTTTCCCACAATCCACGAACTGACTGTCAAAACGGGTAAGTATAAGCCAGACGTCATGGTTGCTCTGGACGCTCTTGTGGCTGCTGAATACATACATTGGGATGATAAGTCTGACACAGCACTCTAAACAGATTTGGACCATCATGAAATGCAGCGGATCAGTGAAATACTAGATGACTCTTTTATATAGAAGTAGTACAAGTTGATTTGATATTATGTAACTCTTTCTTCTAAGACCGCTCTCAGGAGTAGTTGTTGGATTAAAATCTGCTCGTTGTGAAGTTGTGGCCGGGAATGGATAAATCATTTGAAAGCAAATTGTCAAAACATATCCCCTGATTTTTCTTCATTTGCCCACGTAACATTTTTGTGTTTATCTGTGACCAAGGCTTACCTTTATAACAAACACATTCGTTCGTCGATTTAGATAATCGCAAAACTCACTTTTCATTAATGTTAAACTGTCTGAGGCCAAAAAATTTAAATCAAACTTCCTTAGAAATTCTGATAGCCACGAGAAAGGAATACTAGCATTCACACATTTAAAATTGCAAACATCGTCCAAATACATACAAATGGATGTTTCATTTGTATGTTGAAAGTTTCATATAGAAGAGGTATACTTTAATTAAATTTTGAACAATTTAATTTTAAATAATTAATTGGAGATGTTAATATGGATCAGGCAAAACAACTGGTGACAGAACAACGTGCATTTTTTTATACAGGTCAAACTAAAAATATCGAGCATCGGATTAATGCGCTTCAACAGCTTAGAAAAGGAATCGAAAAGTATCAGCAACGGATTCAAGATGCACTTCGGGCTGATCTGAATAAATCTGAGGCAGAAGCTTACGGTTCCGAGATTCGCATTGTGTTGGGTGAATTGGATTTCGCATTAGAGCACTTGCAGGAATGGGCTGCCCCAAGACAAGTCCCAACCAATTCGGCTATGCCGGATGGGGTGAGCACCATTTACCCGGAACCATACGGAGTGGCGCTTATTATAGCGCCTTGGAACTATCCCTTCCAACTCGCCTTCGGTCCACTGATTGGAGCAATTGCAGCCGGTAACTGTGCAGTTATCAAGCCATCTGAATTAACCCCAGCCGTATCTCGTCTGACGTATGATCTGATTCAGGAGATCTTCCCTCAGGAGTATATTGCAGTTATGGAAGGGGAGGTTGAGGCCAGCACAGCATTGTTGAAAGAGAAGTTTGATTATATTTTCTTCACAGGCAGCACAGGTGTTGGTCGCATTGTTATGAAGGCAGCTGCGGAGCACTTGACTCCTGTAACTCTTGAGTTGGGCGGCAAGAGCCCTGCTATTGTCCATAGCGATGCAGATCTGAAGCTGGTGGCCCAGCGTATTGTTCGTGGTAAGTTCCTGAATGCAGGGCAAACATGCGTTGCTCCGGATTACTTGCTTGTGCATGAACAAGTTCATGATGAATTGATCAATTTGATTAGCGCAGAGATCAAAGATAAATTTGGAGATGATGTGCTCCAGAACGCTGATTTCCCGCATATTGTCAACGCACGTAACTTCGATCGGTTATCGAAATTCCTCACAGATGGTAAAACTCTGATAGGTGGACGTTCTGTACGTGAGCAGTTGCTTATTGAGCCGACTGTACTTGGAAATGTGAACTGGGAATCACCTGTCATGCAAGAAGAGATCTTCGGTCCGATTCTTCCTGTATTTACGTACAGTGACCTCAACCCGATGCTGGATGAGATTGTTCGCCGGCCAAAACCATTGGCACTATATCTCTTCACACAGGATGAGCAACTTCAGGAACAGGTTCTGAATCAAGTGTCCTTCGGTGGTGGATGTATTAATGACACTCTTTCTCATATGACTTCACACTATCTCCCGTTTGGTGGTGTAGGAGAGAGCGGTATGGGCTCATATCACGGTCAACAGAGCTTTGATGTGTTCTCGCATCATAAGAGTGTTCTGAAACGTAGTGAATAATTAGCCGATAAAACAACATAAACATGAAAAAAGAGGTTGTCCTATTCATCAGGACAACCTCTTTTCGTATTTATTGCATTACATCTAGTTTTGTTACTCATGTTAAATATTAATGAATATCTCGGAAAAGGCCAATGACTTTACCCAGAATACTAACGTGTTTCAAACGTAAAGGTTCGAAGGTCGCATTCTCCGGTTGAAGGCGAATATGATCTTTCTCTTTATAGAACGTTTTCACTGTAGCTTCATCGTCTTCAGTCATTGCAACGACGATATCACCGTTATCAGCAGTTTGCTGTTGACGGACAATAACGTAATCTCCGTTAACGATTCCGGCTTCCACCATACTATCTCCGACTACCGAAAGCATGAACACTTTCTGTTCGCCTACATAATGCGTAGGAAGAGGGAAGTAGTCTTCAATGTTCTCGGTTGCAGTGATTGGAACACCCGCTGTAACCTTACCAACGACAGGAATACGTGCAACGCTATGAGCAAATTGATGAGAATGCTCCGATTCTTCCTGGCTCAAAAGCTCAATGGCTCTTGGCTTGGTAGGGTCGCGTCGGATCAAACCTTTTTTCTCCAAACGATCCAAATGTCCATGCACTGTTGAGCTGGAAGCCAGTCCAACCGCTTCACCAATTTCCCGTACGGAAGGAGGATACCCCTTCAACCGGACTTCATTTCGTATAAACTCCAGAATAGCCTGCTGCCTGCTGGATATCTTCGACATACCGTATCAACCCCATTTTAGTAACGTTTGGGAAAATTATAACATAGAACCTCCGTTCGTACAAACATAAGTTCTAAATAAAATGCCATTAAATCAGTGTTTTTTAACTTTCAGAACAGAATTTGTCCAAAAGTCGGAGCATAATACTGCAAATGCTTTGTAATTGGACTTCAATTCAGATATTTCGCCTTCGAAAAAGAAGCGAACAATTGTTCTAAAAACCTATTGAACAAAACAAACGTTCGTGTTATATTGATTCCAACAGATAGGAACAAACGTTTGGAGGCGGGTATTTAATGAGATATTCTACTTATCAAAGCATTTATGAACCGATGAATTCGGAACTGGTGAAGTCTAACATAGGGAACTACAAGAAGGTTTTAGCGCGTTTCAAAATTTCTTCATGGATGTTAAAGATTGTGATTACCTCTTTAATTATATTTATTGGATGCAGCACCGTTTTAACTGTATTTGCTGGCAATGAAAATGATGTGCTTCCCGGAGGAAAGATAGCCGTTTCACAAGGGGAAACATTATGGAGTATTTCTTTGGAACATAAACCGACGAATATGGATACACGTATTTATATAGAAGCAATTAAGAAAGTGAATCAACTTCAGACGACTTCGATCCAAGTGGGACAAGTATTAGCTCTACCGCAATTTTCAGAATAAAATGCACATCAATGCGTGTTAGTGCGTGTCAGCTTGACAAGCTGCCTTTATCATGGCAAAGTTAATATGACTTTGTATTTTTGGAGGGGACAAGCTTGGATATAGATAGTCTGGTAGCACGCATTAACGAATTGGCTCGTAAGCAAAAGTCCACTGGTTTGTCGGAGGAAGAACTTGCTGAACGTGCCGAGCTAAGAGAGATTTATTTGAGTAATATTCGCAGCAATTTCAGACAGCAACTGGATACCATTGAGATTGTTGATGATGAGAATGACAAAGGCCACCAAGGCAAACTCAAACACTAACGAAACCTAATGATATCATTTATGATATTTAGGTTTCTTCCTGTTATTTTGAGTGTGCAATTTATAGGGGGAAATGTTGGTTTACAGTTATGTAAGCCGATACAAAGACACATAAGGGGGATTCTCATGTCGCGTTCGTTCGAGAGAACGGTTAAGAAAAATTCCAAGCAGTTAAATCAGCAACGCAAAAAAAGTGGTCAACCAATTACAGGTACACCAGGTGAAGAAGTTTTTAAAGGACGCAGCCTGTTGTTCCCTATATTTTTGATCGGTCTCGCCTTTTTGTATCTGTTTATGAGCACATTTCTTGTACAAGCTCCAATGACAACTTGGGACTGGGTGACCATGCTGCTTTACGTATTTTTGGCAGTCATCTTCATGCTTCGTCGTCCGTACATCAAGATTAGCAGTAATCGGATTATTACGACGAAGGGTAACCGTGAACGTTCAATCGGAGTTGACGATATCGTCAAATTCAGAATTGAACCAGGTACAATTGTTATCGAACATAACAGTCGGGGTAAAAGATGGGTGTTTACCAAGTTATTGAACCGCTACGATACAGATGCGATTGCAGAACGTTTGTTGAAGTTTGCAAAAGCACACCAGATCACCGTGGAAACCGTCGAAAAGTAATTATTGCATAAAGGGGTAGATGATCGGAATGGCGTTAAAAGCGATTTTGTTCGACCTAGATGATACTTTATTATGGGATGAGCGTAGTGTTCGAGAAGCTTTTCATGAGACTTGTCTAATCGCAGCGCAAGAGACTGGGGTTAAACCGGAAGAACTTGAAGAAGCCGTTCGTAACGAGGCACGTGGACTGTATGAATCATATGAGACCTTTCCTTTTACCAAAATGATTGGAATCAATCCGTTTGAAGGCCTATGGGCTAACTTTACTGGTGGGGATCAACCTGAGTTCCGTCAGTTGGAACAGCTTGCTCCTGTTTACCGTAAAGAATCCTGGCGTCGTGGCTTGTTGAAGTTGGGTGTAGATCGGGAAGATCTTGCTGAACAGCTTGCCTCGCAGTTTGGAGTAGAACGGAGATCCAGACCCCATGTGTACGAAGAAACGATGGATACCTTGCGTAAGTTGCAAGGAAAGTACAAACTTTTGTTGTTAACGAACGGTTGTCCTGCTTTGCAACAAGAGAAGTTGGACGGTGTGCCTGAATTGACTCCTTTCTTTGATGAGATTATTATCTCGGGTAACTTTGGAAAAGGAAAGCCGGATCCCTCCATATTTGAACATGCTTTGAGTAAACTGGGTGTTAAACCTGAAGAGAGCATGATGGTTGGAGACAAGTTGACGACTGATATTCGTGGTGCTTTATCATCTGGCATCCAATCCGTATGGATTAACCGTGAGCATAAGACCAACAATGAAACGTATGCGCCTGACCATGAAATAACGCATTTATCTGAACTGGATCAGCTTATAGCTAATTTCTGAGCAGATCAGCTATAACATCTTTCCTCAGCACCCTGAAACATTGGAAGCTTCAATGAACGATGATGTCGTTCGTGAAGTTACCAATGTTTTTTATTTGGGTAGGTTGGCTAATTTACCTTGTTAAATGAGATATCAATTTTATTTGCTAAAAGTTATTGAAATTAGGGGGAAGCTGGATTAGAATATAACTAACATACTAGTATGACTAGCATTTAGATTGTTCCTAAAGCAATTTCTTTTGACTTAATTCATTTGAATGGAAGCAGGAGTTGTTGCTTATTATTTTCGACGTATTGTAAGCGCTTCAAATGCTTTTAAACACCTTATTTTGATTTGGAGATCATACCACCTATTAAGTGCTAATGAATGATGTGAAGCACTTTGGATTGTGTGATTCTACATAACATATTAAAATGACATCGCTTACATTTAGCTACTATCTATTTCGCAGTGGGGGTGAAGTTGAGGGATTGGTTGTCTTCTACAAAAAGAAGAAGCGATGGGAGTTGTACATGAATTCGTTTTTACCTATCAAGTCCTGGATCGGAGTGAAAACACATGGAGTCGGAAACCGCTAAAACAACACTAACCATGACATCTTTACGTAAAGAGAGCAGACTACGAACCGCAGCAACCTTGTTCCGCAAAGACTGGCAGCTGTATTCACTATTAATCCTTCCCATCATCTACCTCATTATTTTTAAATATGGACCGATGATTGGTAATGTGATTGCCTTCAGACGTTTTGTTCCGGGGGGCAGTATATTTGGAGAAACATGGGTTGGATTAAGATACTTCAAAATGTTTATTGAAGACCCTACCTTCTGGAGAGTATTCGGTAATACACTGATGTTGGGCGGACTCGCGTTGCTCTTTACATTCCCGGTTCCCATCATTTTTGCCTTGATGCTTAACGAAGTGAAGAGTAAACGATTCAAAAAGTTTGTACAGACCGCGTCTTATCTGCCTCACTTCCTGTCCATCGTTATCGTTGCGGGTATGATCCTGCAGCTGACAGCAGTGAATGGTTCCATTAATGGACTGGTGGCTTTCTTCACTGGAGACAATATTCCTTTTATGCAGCGGGCTGAGTGGTTCAGAACAATCTATATCACGTCAGAGGTATGGCAGGGTATGGGTTGGGGAGCGATACTGTATCTCGCCGCACTGACAACCATTGATGATTCTTTGTATGAAGCCGCACGTATTGATGGTGCCAATCGCTGGAAGCAAACGATTCACGTAACGATTCCAGGAATCTTGCCAACGATTGTTACGTTGTTGATTTTGAACATGGGTAATTTCCTGGCTGTTGGATTTGAAAAAATCTTACTCTTGTACAATCCGCTTATCTACGAGACATCTGATGTGATCTCCACTTACCTGTATCGGGTCGGACTGGAATCCAGTAACTTCAGTTATGCTACCGCAATTGGCTTGTTCGAATCGCTGATCGGTCTGATTCTGGTGTTCTCCGTAAATGCCATTTCACGCAGACTGACACAAAGAAGCTTATGGTAAAGGAGGAGCACCATGCAGGAATCCAGATCTTACAAGGTATTTAAAGTATTTAATGTCATCTTTCTGCTGTTCGTGGTATTTATAACGCTCTATCCATTTTTGAATGTCGTAGCACAATCCTTCAGTAGTGAGTCCTACATTAACTCAGGCAAAGTAAGTTTGTTCCCAAGAGGATTCAATGTGGAGACATACAAGACCATCTCACGTGACAGTATGTTTTGGACCAATTATAAAAATACGATTATTTACACCGTGGTAGGTACGTTGATTTCGATGTTCATGACAACTATCTTCGCCTATGCCTTATCCAAAAAGAGGTTGATGGGCCGCAAGTTTTTGACAATGTTCGCCGTGTTCACGATGTTCTTCAGTGGTGGATTGATTCCAAACTATGTCTTGATTAATTCCCTTGGATTCAATAACACCATGTGGGCGCTTGTTGTTCCTGGCGCAATTAGCATATACAACATGTTGATCATGAAGTCATTTTTTGAAAATATGCCTGAAGAACTGGAGGAAGCTGCCTCCATTGATGGGTTGAACACCTACGGAATCTTGTTACGCATTATCTTGCCGCTGAGTAAAGCCGTTATGGCAACCATGGTGCTGTTCTACGCAGTGGGTCATTGGAATTCCTGGTTCCCAGCCTTTCTGTATTTGGACAAAAAAGAACTGTTCCCGGTCACCATTTATTTGCGCAATATGATTGCTGGAGCGACAAGCGGGGCATCTGCCGGTGCAACCTCAGCTGATAACCTGACACAGATTGCTGCCAATATTAAGTCAGTAACGATGGTATTAACCATCTTGCCGATACTCACCATCTATCCATTTGTGCAAAGATACTTTGTAACCGGTATCATGTTGGGGTCTGTCAAACAGTAATGCACAGTAACCAGAATGATTCACATGATTAACATTTAGAGATTGTTTAACAGTTTTAAGGCAAGGTCAACCTAAACCAAATTCAGGGGGATAACCTAAATGAATCAAAAGCCACGTAAGTTTGTCGGTAAAATGGTTTTGGCAACAATGATGACCGTCGTTCTGGCTGCATGTAGTAGCGGTACTGGTGCTGGAGGTGACGTCACAGAGGTTCAGACCAACGCTGCAATGGAGACGTACAATGTAGGAGATACATTCAAGGCGACTGAGCCGTTTAATCTCTCCATACTTTATAGTGATCAACCTAGTTATCCATATAAAAAAGACTGGTTGCTTTTTGATAAAATTACCGAACTGACGGGTGTTACGCTTGAGCCAACGATTGTACCGATGAGCGATTATTCTCAGAAGAGATCTCTGTTGATTAGCTCTGGTGATGCACCACTGGTTATTCCTAAAACGTATCCAGGTGAAGAGTCTGCATTTGTATCTTCCGGTGCGATCTTGCCGATTAGCGATTACATTGATTTGATGCCAAACTTCAAGGATAAAGTGGAGAAATGGGGTTTGGAAGATGAACTCGAAGGACTTCGACAGGAAGATGGAAAGTACTATGTACTTCCAGGTCTGCATGAAGAAGTATGGCCGGATTATACACTGCTTGTAAGAACGGATGTCTTTGAGGAAAATAACATCGCCATCCCGACCACATGGGACGAATTGTATGATGCAGCCAAAAAACTGAAAGAGATCTATCCAGATTCCGTTCCATTTTCGGACCGATTCCAATTCAATAGTACGTTGAACATCGCTGCTACTGGCTTTGGTACCAAGGGTGGATGGGGTTTTGGTAATGGATTGACGTACAAGGAAGATCAGGATCAATTTGTGTACACAGCTACTACACCGGAGTATAAGGAAATGTTAACGTATTTTAACAAACTGGTATCCGAAGGGCTGCTCGATAAGGAAAGTTTTACACAGGATGATGATCAGGCTGTACAGAAATTTGTATCCGGCAAATCTTTCATGATTAATGGTAATTCCCAAACGGTTGTATTGCATCGAAATGATATGAACAAAACGCTGGGAGAGGGTAAATTCTCGGTTGCGAAGATTACAGTACCTGGTGGGCCAAAAGGGCAGCTGATGTCCGGTTCCAGACTTGAAAACGGTGTCATGATATCCGGGAAAATTCAAAAGAGCGAAAACTTCAAAGCCATTATGCAATTTGTTGATTGGCTATATTACAGTGATGAAGGTCAAGAGTTTGCCAAGTGGGGTGTAGAAGGCGAAACATTCACCAAAGAGGGCGGAACACGTAAATTGGCAGAAGACGTGAATTACAATGGTTTGAATCCAAAAGGCACGAAAGACTTGCGTATTGACTTTGGCTTCTCAGGTGGTGTATTTGCCTATGGAGGTACCACAGATCTGCTGCAATCCATGTTTAGTGAAGAAGAGTTGAAGTTCCAGCAAGACATGAAGGATACCAAGGAAGTTATCCCGGCAGAACCACCAATTCCATACTCTTCCGAGGACCGTGAACGGGTGACACTTCTGAGTACACCACTGAAAGACTACTCTGACCAGAATACACTTAAATTTATATTGGGTGAACGGAACTTGTCTGAATTTGATACATTTGCTAAAGAGCTGGACAGTCAGGGGCTCACCAATTATCTGAAGCTGGCCAATGACACGTACAAAGCCTACAAAGAAAACAAGCAATAACATAGTTAATGCTGGCCGGATTACCGTTTCACGCCGATATTTAAGTGGAACGGTAATTTGTGCTAAGATAAATGAATACGGCTGAGAGAAAGAGGTCTAGGCATGTCACTTAATCAAAAAATTAGAGGCTCGACCCGGGCATATTCATATAACCTGTTAAAAGAACGAATTCTTCATCTGGAACTTAAGCCTGGTACCAAGATTTCAGAGAAAGAGATTGCAGATGAACTGCAGGTGAGCAGAACACCCGTGCGAGAAGCATTCATGAAGCTTGCTGAAGAAGAACTGTTGGACATTATTCCACAGAGTGGAACGATAGTCTCTCATATTAATTTGGAGCATGTGGAAGAAGGCAGATTTATGCGGGAAAAGATGGAGAAGGAAATCGTGACGTTGGCTTGCGCTTCTTTTCCTGAAGAGTTTAGATTTAGACTCGAAACCAACATTGCAATGCAGGAAGTATGTATAGGGAAAAACAATTTCTATCGACTGTTCGAACTGGATGAAGAGTTTCATCAGATTTTGTTTCAGGGCACAGGTAAGCTGAGAACGTGGAAAATGTTGCAACAGCTGAACATCCCGTTTAATCGGTTGCGTTTATTACGTCTGGCGGAAGACTCCAACCTGGAGGTCATTATCTCGCAACACAAAGAGATTTATCGCCTTATCACAGAGCGCAAGACGGAGCAAGCGGTTCAGGTGATGGAAGCTCATCTCAGACTGGTTGTTATTGAACAGGAATCGATAAAAGCGAAATACCCGCATTATTTTATATAGTGCACCGATGCTGTATAATACTCTTCATATGCATATGCGAAAACCCCTGTTCAATTGAACAGGGGTTTTGGTTAAGCAAGTCGTCACACGAGAGTGTTAGGCTTGTTTGATAAATGTAGGATCAGGGTATGGATCTGCAATCCAGCCATCTTTTTCGATGAACAGACGCACAGCAATAATTTGTTTGTTCTCCATTAAAGTGAAGAAGTGCGGTGTATTCTCAGGTACAGAGATGACGTCTCCAGGAGACAGTTCTACATTAAAGTAGCCCACATCATCTGTAGCTTTGATAACAAAGATTCCTTTACCAGCGACAATCGCCCGGATTTCATCTTCAGCGTGGGTGTGGATCTCTTCGAACTTGGCCAGCTTTTCTTCGATATCTGGTGTTTGTTCCGACAGCGTGATGACATCCCAGATTTGGTATCCGCGACGTGCAGCCAAATCTCTGATTTCATAATCGTAAGTTTCCAAAACTTCGGTTTTCTGATCATCAGTCAATCCAAAGTTATTTTGCAGATCCGTGTTCAGTTTGGATGCGTCCCACTTCTCATATAATACTTCGTATTTGTTCAAGAAATTTCGAACGTTTTCGTCACCAGTGATGCGTTCGTTCGTATTTCGGATTACAATTTCAGCCATGTTCTTTCCCTCTTTTCCACTTGGTTTAATTGAATTATATCGGATTGCTCTGTTTTTGTCGATTCTCAAATTCCGTTCATATTCGCGCAAACCCGCCATCTTTCGGGAGCAAACCCGATCTTTCACATTAAGTTAGTTTCTGTTAAACTAAGATTTAACGTTTTGCGGGGGTGAAGATATTGGATAAGATTAGTCTACACGATGCATTAAAACAACGAATATTAATCCTCGACGGTGCAATGGGGACCATGATTCAACAAGTTGATCTGACTGGCGAAGATTTTGGCGGCGAAGATTTGGATGGATGTAATGAAATGTTGGTGCTTACTCGTCCAGAGCTGATCCAGCGCATTCATGAAGAGTATCTGGAGGCCGGCGCCGATTTAATTGAAACCAATACATTTGGTGCGACATCTGTCGTGCTTGCTGAATACGATATTCAGGATCGGGCACGCGAGATCAACCTCGAAGCAGCCAGAATTGCGAAAGCTGCGGTTGATCGTTTCTCTACACCGGAATCTCCACGTTATGTGGTAGGTGCGATGGGACCAACAACCAAAACACTGTCTGTAACTGGAGGCGTAACGTTCCAGGAACTTATCGACAGTTATTTGGAGCAAGCGCTTGCTTTAATAGAGGGAGGCGTTGATGCGCTACTGCTTGAAACCTCACAGGATACCCTCAATGTAAAAGCAGGCAGCATTGGAATTCAGCAGGCCTTCGAACAGAGTGGTGTTACACTGCCCCTGATGATATCAGGAACGATAGAACCGATGGGAACGACCCTTGCGGGTCAGAACATCGAATCCTTTTATATATCCTTAGAACACCTTAACCCAATTTCGGTAGGACTAAACTGTGCTACAGGTCCGGAGTTCATGCGTGATCACATTCGTTCGCTTTCCGGAATGGCATCGGTTGCCGTTAGTTGTTACCCGAACGCGGGACTTCCTGATGAAAACGGTAATTACCATGAGTCACCAGACTCGCTTGCTCAGAAGATTGGTGCTTTTGCCGAACAGGGCTGGTTGAATATCGCTGGTGGATGTTGCGGGACAACCCCTGCACATATTCGGGCTATGCGCGATACACTTGCCCAGTACCCCCCAAGAGAAATGAACGGAACACATCCACCTGCGTTGTCCGGTATAGAACCTATCTATATCGAACAGGACAATCGTCCATACATGGTTGGTGAGCGTACGAATGTGTTGGGCTCACGGAAATTCAAACGACTCATTGTAGAAGGCAAATATGAAGAAGCTTCAGAAATTGCTCGTGCTCAAGTGAAAAATGGAGCGCACATTGTCGACGTGTGTGTACAAGACCCGGACCGCGAAGAGTCTGAAGACATGGTGAAGTTCCTTGAACTTGTTGTGAAAAAAGTAAAAGTACCACTCATGATCGATACAACAGATGCTTCCGTAATCGATCTGGCCCTCCAGTACTCGCAAGGTAAAGCGATAATTAACTCCATTAACCTTGAGGATGGCGAAGAGAAATTTGAGCTGATCACGCCGTTGCTCCATAAATACGGTGGTGCGGTTGTTGTCGGAACGATTGATGAACGGGGTCAGGCGATTAGTCGGGAGGACAAGCTGGACGTAGCCAAACGCTCTTACGATCTGCTGGTGAACAAGTATGGACTGAAACCAGAAGACCTCATTTTCGATACATTGGTGTTCCCGGTAGGTACGGGAGATGAACAGTACATCGGTTCAGCCAAAGAAACCATTGAAGGTATAAGAGTGATTAAGGAAGCGATGCCAGAATGTCATACGATACTCGGAATCAGTAACATTTCATTCGGACTCCCTGAAGCAGGCCGTGAAGTGCTGAACTCTGTATTTTTGTATGAATGTACCAAAGCAGGTCTCGACTATGCCATCGTAAACACAGAGAAGCTGGAGCGTTATGCGTCCATTCCGGAAGAAGAACGCAGACTCTCGGAAGAGCTTTTATATAACACGAATGATGAAACACTGGCGGCGTTCGTAGCGGCGTTCCGTAACAAGAAGGTTGAGAAGAAGGAAAAAATCTCGAACCTTTCATTAGAAGAGCGTCTCGCTTCATATGTTGTGGAAGGAAGCAAAGAAGGATTGCTGCCGGATCTTGAACAGGCACTTGCCAAATACACAGCACTTCAAGTGATTAACGGTCCACTGATGCGGGGTATGGAGGAAGTAGGTCGTCTCTTTAACAACAATGAGTTGATTGTAGCTGAGGTGTTGCAGAGTGCGGAAGTGATGAAGGCTTCTGTAGCATATCTGGAGCAGTTCATGGAGAAGAACGAAACTTCTGTTAAAGGCAAGATCATTCTGGCCACGGTCAAGGGCGATGTGCATGACATTGGTAAGAACCTGGTAGAGATCATCCTGTCCAATAACGGTTACCGTATCATTAATTTGGGTATAAAAGTACCACCAGAACGTATCATTGAGGCATACCGAGAAGAAAAAGTCGATGCGATCGGTCTCTCGGGTCTATTGGTAAAATCAGCGCAACAGATGATTCTTACCGCTCAGGATTTGCGAACAGCAGGTATTGATGTACCTATTATGGTTGGCGGAGCGGCGTTGACACGTAAATTCACCAAAAATCGTATCCGTCCTGAATATAACGGAATGGTTGTATATGCCAAAGATGCGATGGATGGTCTGGATCTGGCGAATAAATTGATGAATCCCGTTACACGTGAAGCGATGCAACTGGAGATGGAAGCTGAAAAAGAAGCTGATGCTTCAGGTGCTGTAGCTGTTCAGGCTCTTCCAGAGCTTACGCGAGTGGAGCGTTCGGATATTGCTGTAGATAATCCGGTTCTTGTACCGCCTGATCTGGAGCGGCATACGATGCGCAACTATCCGTTATCACATATCCTGCCATACGTGAACATGCAGATGTTGCTTGGACACCATCTGGGGTTGCGCGGTTCAGTAGAACAACTACTTGCTTCAGGTGACAAGAAAGCTACCGACCTGAAAGCAGTCGTGGATGATATTATGCAAGAAGCTGTTCGAGACGGAATTATTCAAGCTCATGCCATGTATCGTTTCTTCCCGGCACAGTCCAGCGGTAACAGCATCATTATCTATGATCCAAAGGATACCAGCAATATCTTGCATACCTTTACGTTCCCACGTCAAAAAGTCGAGCCATTCCTGTGCCTGTCCGACTTCCTGAAGCCTGTTGAATCCGGTCAAATGGATTACGTTGGTTTCATGGTTGTTACTGCGGGACACGGCGTGCGTGAACTATCCACTGCGTGGAAAGATCAAGGGGATTACCTTCGCTCGCATGCTCTTCAATCCGTAGCGCTTGAAGTAGCAGAGGGATTAGCAGAGCGTGTCCATCATATGATGAGAGATATCTGGGGATTCCCTGATTCTGCTCAGATGACAATGAAGCAACGTCATGGTGCACGTTATCAGGGGATCAGGGTATCCTTTGGATATCCGGCTTGTCCGGATCTGGAAGACCAAGGGCCGTTGTTCAAGTTGTTACAGCCTGAGGATATCGGTGTGGAATTGACGGAAGGTTTCATGATGGAACCTGAAGCATCCGTATCAGCGATGGTATTCAGCCATCCGCAAGCCAAGTATTTTAACGTAGAAAAGGCATAAATTAGTAGAGTGTCAGGCAAAGCCCTCCGCATTGTCGGAGGTTTTTTGCTGGCAACAGAAAGAGGTGCGATCCAGAATGGAACTATATTTCCTGGGAACTAATGCTGGTGTACCTACGCTTCAACGGAATGTAACTTCCATTGGGCTACGCATGTTGGATGAGCGCAGAGCTTTGTGGTTGTTTGACTGCGGGGAAGGAACGCAGCACCAGATTTTAAGTTCTCCGCTTAAACTAAGCAAATTGGAGAAAATATTCATTACTCACCTGCATGGTGATCATGTATTTGGACTTCCAGGACTGCTTTCAAGCAGAGCCTATCAAGGTGGTACCACACCATTAACGGTATATGGTCCGCCAGGTACGGATCGAATGATTAGTACAACGATGGAGCTTAGCCAATCCCGAGTGAACTATGATTTGAATATCGTGGAACATACGGGTGGCGTCCTTTTCGAGGATGACAGTTTTATCGTGGAAGCAGCTTTGCTTGAGCATCGGATTGACAGCTATGGATACCGGATCACGGAAAAAGATCGTCCAGGCAGCCTGGACCCAGCCAAACTGGCGGAATATGGTTTGAAACCAGGCCCATTGTTCGGCCGACTGAAACGTGGAGAAACCATTACGCTGGATAACGGTCAGTCGCTTCGTCCAGAAGATGTATTGGGAGCGCCAAAACGCGGCATGGTGATCACCATATTGGGTGATACTCGTCCATGTGACAATGTACAGCCTCTTTCCATCAATGCAGATGTACTTGTACATGAAGCTACATTCATGCATAATCTGGCCGATACAGCGCATGAGTACTATCATAGTACTTCAAAACAAGCGGCAGAAGCGGCTAGAGCGGCGAATGTCGGGCAATTAATTATGACTCACTTCAGCTCACGTTATAAGGATGAGGATCAACTGCAGCCCCTTTTGGAAGAGGCGCAGTCCGTATTCCCGAATACCAGACTTGCAAACGAACACCAGCTTATTCCTGTCGTGCATCGCAAGCAAGAATCTTAATCATGAATGCGAACCAATGCACGGCTAAACACGTCACATGAAGAACCGGGTAATTGCACGGGACTGAGGGAGAAGAACTCCCGCGGTCCCTTTTGCAATCTGGTCAGAAAGCGTGTAGGATGGGCAATATGAAGAGGGAAATGATTCAAATTATTTTCCGGGAAAGCGCAGGAAATGACAAGCTTGTACAGAAGACGCGCGAGCTAAACCGTCGGTGTTCGATCCGGTTCGACTTGTTGCGTGCATATGTCAGCAAGCCCATTATTTTTTGCCTGAATACATCCTGAATACATAGGTTCGCGTTAAAGTTCGAGGTAAATAATTAAGGATATGAAACGTTAATGGAATGAAGAAAGGAAGTGCTGTGTGTGATTAAGGCCTATCTGATTGACTTGGATGGTACGCTCTATCATGGCAGACATCGTATCGAAGGAGCCGATCAGCTTATTCGAACACTGCAAGAGCTAGGAAAGCCGTATTTATTCGTAACGAATAATTCTTCCCGTACACCA
Source organism: Paenibacillus sp. FSL K6-1318 (assembly GCF_037976905.1). Classification (NCBI taxonomy): domain Bacteria; kingdom Bacillati; phylum Bacillota; class Bacilli; order Caryophanales; family Paenibacillaceae; genus Paenibacillus; species Paenibacillus sp. FSL K6-1318. Next base: position 3,925,852 of record NZ_CP150270.1, on the reverse strand, counting down.
CAAGGCGTGGCAGACCATCTGAACGGGATGGGTATACCTGCTGATGCGTCTCAGGTATGTACTTCTGCTGTGGCTGCTGCTGAATACGTTGCGGAAGAGTCCCCGGGTGCAAAAGTGGCATGTATTGGAGAAGCAGGACTGTTGCAAGCCATAGAAGAAGCTGGATTACAACTGACAGACGATGCACCGGATTACGTGATACAGGGGATTGATCGTGAATTTTCCTATCATAAACTGACCAAGGCGCTAAGGTGGATAAATGGGGGATCAAAATTCATTATGACCAACCCTGATCTGCAGCTCCCTTCGGATGACGGATTGACGCCTGGAGCAGGAACGATTGGAGCAGCGATTGAAGCCGCAACCGGAGTTCACCCTACCGTTATTGGCAAGCCATCGAGTGTTATAATGAAGTCAGCCATTAGCCGGCTGAACCTGGCATCTAATGAAGTGGCCGTGATCGGAGACAATATGCGTACCGATATTGCAGCTGGAGTGGCAGCAGGGTGTGAGACACTGCTGGTTCTTACTGGTGTGACAACACGAGATAATATGGATGGACACATTCAAGCAGCCAAGGCTCGACCTGATCATGTTTTTGAAGATTTGCATAAATTGATGGAGTGGCTGTCGCAACAGACAGACTAAGCTTCCAAAAAGGGGTAATGTATGATGCCGGAACTGCCGGAAATGGAAAACTACCGGACCTTGCTGTCCGAGAAAATACTTGATCTACCGATTACAGGTGTTGTGATTAATCGCGATAAAACGATAAATACGGAGCCTGATCTGTTCATCAGTGAACTTACAGGCAATCGCATCATATTTGTTGAGCGCCGAGCGAAGCATCTGATTTTCCACTTGGCTAATGGTAAACGTCTGGTGCTGCACCTCATGCTGGGCGGTATGATTTTCTGGGGCACGGAAGAGGAGCGCCCTAATCGCTCCACACAGGTGGAAATCCAGTTTGGCGATCACATTTTATTCTTTATCGGACTGCGCTTGGGTTATTTACACCTGCTTACTTCGAAAGAAACGGAAGAGGCGATGTCTGATCTTGGACCTGAACCTTTGGATCGACGGATGAACCTAGAACGTTTTGCTTCTCTGTTAAAAGGGCGTCGCGGTACGCTCAAGACGACGTTGGTAAACCAACATATTATTGCGGGGATCGGCAACTGTTATTCGGATGAGATTGCCTTTGCAGCCGGTCTGAGACCAAGCTCCAAGACGCAGAACATCGCGACTTCACCAGAGCTGACGGAGCGCTTGTTCCATTCGATGCAGTCCGTGTTGCGCGAAGCAGCTTCTGAGGGTGGTTATATGGAAATGCCACTAATGCAAGGGGACACCAAGACAGGAAGCTTTGACGAGCAATGTCGGGTGTACGATCGGGAAGGCGAGACTTGTCCGCGCTGCGGGGGAACGATTGAACGAGTGGAAATTACGGGCAAGAAGGCGTTCTTCTGTCCGAAATGCCAGCGTGAGGCTTAAAACCGGAATCGGGGCACATGTCAGCACCAGAGGTGGATTTCTTCAGGCAGCCAAGAGAGCATACGAGATGGGGGCAACGGCATTTCAGTATTTTCCGAAGAACCCGCGTAGCCTTGGTTTGAAAATTCTGGATCTCAAGGATGCTGAGCAGTGCAGGGATTGGTGTGAACAGCAGGGACTTGCTTCGATTGCACATTCACCCTATCCCACGAATCCGGCGTTGGGCATGACCCGTGGAGAGGCGGGTTTTCATGCTACAATAGCTTCTATTCGCAATGATCTTGAAATTTCGAATGCTTGCGGTTCTGTCGGGACGGTGGTTCATTTTGGACATATCAAAACGAGCAATCCGCTGGAGGGTTATCAGAACCTCATTCATTGTCTGGATACCGCCTTGGAGGATTGGGATGGTCATTCGAAAGTTTTGCTTGAAAATCAGGCAGGTGATCATGGCCCCATGGGTACGACAATGGAAGAAATGATACAGATTCGCAAATTAAGCCGATATCCGGAGCATATTGCTTTTTGTTTTGACACATGCCATGCTTTTGCTTCAGGTATGTGGTCGTCAGGCAACGAAGAGGCGATGCTCGATAAGGGCAGGGTGCTGGGATACTGGGATGAGGTTGCTGCTGTACATTTTAATGATTCCAAATATGCGTCCGGTTCGTGTAAGGATAGACATGCGAGGATCGGACAGGGTTATATAGGAATTGAATCAATGAAAGCATTGTTAAATGCGCCTGAGTTCCAAAAAGCGGTTATTGTGCTCGAGACAGGAACGGGCGAAGATGGAACGCACCATGATGATATAGCGCTCATGCGTTCCTGGTTATAATGGGGAGAGGAGCGATTGTATGCATGTTTTTTTGGATGACTATCGGGCGTGTCCGAAAGGATTTGTTCTGGCAACGAATGCAGAAGAGTGCCTGATGCTGCTAAGAGAAGGTGATGTGGACATTTTGTCTTTGGATTATGAGCTTGGTCCCGATTCGCCCAATGGCGGTGAGGTCGCGGCATCCATTGTAAGAGAAGGACTGTTTCCGCGTGAGATCTATTTGCATACGTCCAGCATGTATGGGAAACGCCAGATGTACGAGATGTTATATAGCAATAAACCGGATTCGGTAACCATTCATAATGGCCCAATGACGGGTGAGGTCATGCTGCGTGTTGCTGCGGGAGAAGAAAGTTAATGAAGCCAATTACATCCAAAATGTTAATGCGCGGCGTATGGGAAGGCATGCCACAGGCTGTATTTATATATACCCCTTTATGTGGGACGTGTGCGGCAGCCCGGCGTATGCTGGAGGTCGTTGAGCACATGCTGCCAGAAGGTATTTTATCCGAAATGAACATTCATGACATTCCTGAACTTGTACAACAATTTCAAATTTCAAGTGTGCCAGCAGTGATGCTGTTTGACGGCCAGCAAGATGTTCCAAAAATGGTTTATCGGATGAGCTCTGTAGAGCATTTGCTCTCTGAGATTCGGAAGGCGGTGCTGAAATGAGTATAATCTCGATGGAACGTGTCTCACTTCGACGAGAAGAGAATCAGATTTTGGATGACGTACATTTGCGCATCGAACAAGGGGAACATTGGGTTATTCTGGGGCGGAATGGTTCTGGCAAAACAACGTTACTGGAAATGATGAACGGATATATGTTTCCAAGTCAGGGGCGCATCGAAGTACTGGGTAATCTGTATGGACAATGTGACGTCAGGGAAGTACGTAAGGAAATCGGTTATATCAGCCAAACGTTGATTGAGAAACTAACACCCAGAGATCCGGTATGGGAAGTCGTCGCTACAGGAGCGTATGCTTTTTTGCGGTTTTATCAGACGATTCCTGATGAAGTGAAAGCAAAGGCGATGAGTTTGCTAGATGACATGGGCTTTGCCAACTTGGCCAACAACCCGCTGGGAACGTTATCCCAGGGGGAGCGTAAAAAAGTCATGCTCGCTCGTTCATTAATGGCTGAGCCAAAATTGCTGATTATGGACGAGCCTTGTGCTGGGTTAGACTTATATGAACGTGAGAAAATGCTGGCTGAGATTGACCGCCTGCGCCAGCGTAACATCACAGTTGTGTACGTAACGCATCATGTTGAAGAGATCGTACCTTTATTTACGCATGTGGCCTTGATCCGCGATGGACGTATTGCTGCGGCAGGCCCCAAGCATGAAGTTTTGACACAAGATACAATTAAGCATACGTACGATGTACCGGTCGATATCCAGTGGGATGACGGTCGTCCGTGGATACGCGTACGTTCTGGAGGGTAACACAATTTGAGTACACAATCGTCTTGGGAAGAAGGCAACTTCTCCCGTTTTATCTGCACAGCCAATCATGGTTTTGCCCCTTATGCTCAGGAAGAGTTGCGCCGTACGTTTGGTGCGGTAAAGAGCACGGTACTCGTACCAGGAGAAATTTTGCTTGCGGGTCTGCCCGTAGCGGAGGAAGAAGTTGCAGGTAAGCTGTGGGAAGAGTATCCAACGTTTTTACGTCATATTCAACCTGTTCAGTTTCAGGAGAATACAGAAGATTCGGAGCAGTCTATCGAGAAATTGATTGCATTCGTGTTGAATCATAAGGAATTGACCGGCACCCCTGTCGTGTTGCAGGTACGGAAGACAGAAGGGGCTTTTTGGCAAGAAAATGCGGCCTCATTGAAGCAATTGCTGACAGAAAAGCTGGATGAGCTAGGCTGTGAATGGGTTGTCCGTGATGCTGAATATGTCATTTCCGTATTTGCTGCGAATGATATGTTGTATGCTGGCGTGTCCAGACCTGAACAGAATCTGTCAGACTGGAGCGGGGGAGCCGTACGTTTTCAAAAAGAAGACGGACAAATCTCGCGGGCAAAGTTCAAATTGCTTGAAGCTGAGCAAACGTTTGGCATTGACTTTACTTCATTCCATAAAGCGCTAGATATCGGTGCAGCACCAGGTGGATGGACCTCCTTCCTACTTGAACGCGGGCTTGAAGTAACGGCGGTAGATCCGGCGAAGATGGATGCGACACTGCTGGCATCACCAAAACTGACTTTCTTGAAAAAGAATGCAGGGGATGTTCGTTTCCGCGAAGGAGAATTCGATCTGCTCGTATGTGACATGAGTTGGAGTCCGAAGCTGATGAGCCGACTTGTATCGGATCTTCTATATAGCCTTCAGCCCGGAGGAACAGCGATCGTTACCGTGAAGTTATTGCATAAAAAACCGCTCGCGCTCATCAAAGATGTGATTGATACGTTTGAGCGTTCACGGATGCAGATTCAACGTTCCAAGCAGTTGTTCCATAACCGGGAAGAGATTACACTCTATATGGTCAAATATTAAGGGATCTAGCCTTGATTAAAGCAGCTAAAGGTATTATGAAATTGATTCGATTAAGCCCATGAAATATTGTACTTTACAATCTATTCCTGCCTGTACTATAATGATACCAATATTAACCATAACAAACCTGAGGGAAAGCATCCCGAAGCGAACGAAACCGGATATCCGGTCTGTTCTTCTTCGGTGAAGCTTTCCCTTTTTTGTTGTGTAATGAAGGAGGAATTGATATGAGACATCCGGCCAGGCTGGAACGCGGAAGCCTGCTGGGAGGTAGATATCGTATCGTATCCATTCTGGGAACAGGCGGAATGAGCCATGTATACGAGGCGGAGGATCTGAAGTTGCCGGGCAAGATATGGGCAATTAAAGAAAGCGTAACGGCTATGCCATATGAAGGCAGCATGGAGACAGAGGCCGCTCTGCTGACATCCCTTCGCCATCCAAGATTACCGCAGATTGTTGATTTTTTTGTCCCAGATGAAGATGGGTACACGTACTTGGTGATGGAATTTATCGAAGGGTTAACGCTGAGTGAGTATTTCAAGCAGTGCCGCGGGAAGATTCCGATGGAGCAGTTAACGGAGCTGGTGCTTCAATTACTGGATGTGTTGAGTTATCTGCATAATCTGAATCCAGCTGTCATCTATAGGGATCTGAAACCATCAAACATCATGATTACCCCGGAACATGAAGTAAGATTAATTGATTTTGGCATCGCCAGGAGCTACAAACCGCAAAGTGCCGAAGATACGGTCAAGTTGGGAACAGCTGGCTTCGCTGCACCTGAACAATATGGCTCAGGTCAGACCGATGCCCGTTCGGATCTATATGGACTCGGAGCATTGCTGCTCTATCTTATGACAAGTGGGGCGTATACGGAATGGATTCAGGGTGTGGAAAGCTCAATCCGAAGTGATGTTCCGCGGACATACATCCCTGTGGCGAGAAGACTGTTGAGATATAACGCCGAAGAGCGATTCCAATCTGCCGATGAGGTGCGAAAGGAACTACTCCGCTTACCCGGTGGAATAACGTCTGGTGGAGATACGACCATGACCCTGAATGGCGGAACAAGAGTGATTGCCTTGACTGGTGCTTCATCTGGTGTAGGGGTTACCCACACGGCTATAGCTATCAGTCACTATCTTGAAAGGCAAAACTTCAAAGTAGCTGTGATTGAAATGTCGCCTCGCTCCCAATCCTTTGCAAGAATCCAACAAATCGCTCAAGCGGGTAAACCGGTGCCAGCAGGCAGACAGTTTGCAGTGGATGGTGTGCATTATTGGAAACAATCCGGGCGAGCGGATATTTTGTCTTTGCTTGGGGGGAGTTATCAGTTCATCGTGATGGATCTCGGTAGTGGTCAGGACCAGAACCGGCTGGAAGAATTCCTGCGTGCAGATCTGCCGATTGTTATAGGCTCAGGTGCAGAATGGAGACAGGCGGAGATTGGCGCTTTTGTTCGGTCACATCATCGGTATCCACGAGAGAAATGGATCTATTGTCTGCCCCTGGCAGCAGGTGAAGCAGTTCAGCGCATTCGTAAAGCTCTGGATACATCGAGTGTATATGGACTGCCGTTACATATTGACCCGTTTGACAAGGACGCACAGATGGATAAAGTTTTTTCTCATATTTTAACGCATATGATGGCACAGCAACCCAAGAAACGTTCGTTTTTTTCACGAAGGAAAGTACATGATTAGAGGAGATTACGAAAGGAGAGCCTCTTTTGTCTAAATTAAGAAAACAAAGCCGTCAACTGATCTATGCCGGGCTTATCGGAGCAGGAGCTGTAGGATTGGTGTTCGGAGGATATGTTATTTACAATGTCAAAACGATGGGTGATGTCAGGTCAGCTGTAGAAGCCCGTTATTTATCGGCATATGAGGAAAAGGAAGCTGAATTAAAGCAACAATGGAATTCGGGGGCACAAGGCTGGGTTACCATTCGGGATATTGAAGCAGGTGAAGCGATCTTGCCTGAGGATCTGAAGCTCATTGCAGTCCCGGATGCACAGGCGCCCCGAAATCTTTGGTCCAGTACCAAGCAGATGGACGGTCAAGTGGCCAAAATAGAGTTGAAAAAAGGAACAGCGATTACCACTGAAATGGTGTATGAGGATACACCGGCTCCGCCTGATTTAAGAAATCGAGAGCTGCAAGTTGTACTACTGCCGTCCTCACTCGTAAAGGGAGACATTATTGATGTTCGTATCCAGTTCCCCACAGGACAGGATTATGTTCTCTTATCGAAGAAGAAAGTGGAACGACTCAATGCAGCTACCTTATGGATTACGATGACGGAGGAAGAGATTCTGTCACTCTCAAGTGCAATTGTAGATGCCTATTTACATAAAGCTTCAATCTATGCCTTAACCTATGTAGAACCACAGTTTCAGACACCTGCAATCGCAACGTATCCTGCCAATTCAGAAGTGTTAAAACTGCTGGAGAGTGATCCGAATATTGTTCGACGAGCCGAACAGGAGTTATCCAGACAGGTGCGAAGTTCGCTTGAAAGTTCACTGGCCGCTTCCATGACAGCACCGTCAAAAGGGGTTGAACAGGATGTGGCACAATCCTCAGTTACCTATAACAGTCGCCCATCAGCGAATAATTCGGCAACTTCGGATGGCGTGATGTGGAATGATGGTTCAGGAAACGGAGGAGGAGCTAATTCAGGCAGCATGAATGATGCTGCTGAAGCTGCACAAACAGAACAGCAGAGCCTGCTAACGGGTGGAGAGTAGAGATTAATCTGAGGTTTTGTTTTCACACTAATATAATTCAGATAACAAAGGATTTAAGAAATATAAGGGGGTTATGATATCTATGCATACATGGATTTTTGCAGGTTTATGTGAGAAGAATGATCTGATGCTGTATCTCTGCAAGATACTGGCTTCGACAGGCAACAGGGTTTTGCTCGTAGATGGAACCTTACAACAGAAGTATGGATACGGCGTAGGGGACAGTCAGCAGTCTTTGCGAATTACGGAATTTGAAGGTTTTGATATTGCTTGTCATTTTGTAACTTCAGCAGCTGTAGAGAATCATCTTGAAGTAAATGGAGAGCGGTTGGACAGCTATGACTATGTGTTATATGACATGGAGACCTCACACTTTGCTTCGCGTAATCTTTGGCTGAACGCTGATGTAAGAGTCTGGGTGAGTGATTATGAGCGGTTCAATCTGGAACGTGGCAAGGGCTGGTTGAAGCGGTTGCTTGAAGAACAGTCATTGCCTGGTGAGCTGTCATTTCAGCGGCTCTTCATTAACGGGGTTGACTGCAAGCTTGAAGCTCGTTATCTGTGGGCGTATCTGGAGGGCAGCCCGTTTGTATGGACAGGAGAATCCTTAGTGCTTCCATGGGATGAGTTAACAGCGGCGGTTAAGCTTGAGAATGAGCATCATCGCAGAGTTCATCTTGGACCTTTGTCACGAAATTACAAAAAATCGTTGTGTCGCGTGGTCGAGCAGTTAACAGGTTGGGAAAGTGTTCGCAGTCGTCGTGCGATGAAAGAAGCAGAGAGGATGAGAGCATGAGCACCATTACCTTTTGGAGCCCTTTTGCAGGGACAGGTTGTACCTCAAGCACATTAATTAGTGCTTATGCCATGGCACTTCACTATAGGACAAGAGTGTTACTTGTTAATACAGGCCTTGTCGGAACTGGTACAGAAGCTGCTCTGCCGTCCAATGAGACGGATTCCACAGATTCCGTGTTCTCTTTCGAAGAGGGTGGATGGGATGCGGTTGAACGGCTACATTCGAGCGGGAGCCTGAACAAGCACAATCTCAAGGATTATACCAAGCCACTTCTGAAGGAAAGACTTGATTTCTTGACTGGAAGCATGAATGAGAGGGATCGCTCTCCGCACGAACATGGTGAGACTGTGAAAAAGCTGCTGAATGTAGCTAACGAGTATTATGATCTGGTTCTTCTGGATGCGGATCATGCTGGTGTGGATTCGGCTCTCAAGCTGCAACAGGCGGACTTTATTGTAATTAATCTTGATCAAAATATGCGAAATCTGGAGTTGTTCTTTGAAGAGGTCTTGCCAGAACGAATGAACAATAAGAATATGCATGTTGTCATTAACAAATACGATCCGCAATCCCGTGCAACACTCTCCAATATTCGGCGCCGGTTCAGATACAAAGGTTCGATATCTGCTATACCGTACACAACCGGATACCTGGATGCAATGAATCGGCGAGATGTCGCTAAGTACTTGCAGTTGGAAAGTTTGAGCGAGAATAAGGATATTCGTAAAGGAAGTTTTGCTGCAAGCATGAGCGAACTCGCTCGCCTGATTATGGACGGCGCAGGAATGCGCACGGTTCTGAAGAGGCTGGAAAGGGGAGCCTGAACCTCCAATGCTCTGGAATACCATATGGATAAGTTTAATTTTGATTCTGTGTCTGACCTATCTCTGGTTCAAGTATAGAACGTTTCTTCGTGAAAAAAATGCTCGTGTTCCTGAACAAGAATCCTTCACGATTGACATGTTGATTGAGAAGGTGAAGAACTCACTTCATGAGCTTAGTCATAGTCAGCTCGCGGATGCGGGTCTGCACGAAGAAGAATATCGTCGAAGAATCAATCAACGTGCCGAGATGAGAAAAGCCCTGAAAGGCTGTGTCTCAGGCAGTATCAGCGACAAAACGTATGTCAAAAATCTGATAGGGGATCTGCTGACCCGAAGCATAGGGCTGAACAAATCAAATGTAGATGAAGTTATTTTGTTTACAGAACCAGATTTGTTGACGATTCAGGACCGATTCGAAATCGTGTTTTATCTGTACCGACAGCAATTCGGTATGGATGCACTCTCCCGCATGATTGATACCTACGATCTTGGCAGACTGAGAATGGAGGAAGGTACGGACGATGGAGGAAGTTATTATATCTCTGAAGAGGATATTCAGTATGTGTTCGAATGCGAATATCGAGAGCTTGGATTCAGAGAAAAGACAGATATCATTGTGCAGCGTATCTACCAACATTACAAAGGGTTCTCGGTTGTTGATGAGATAAGAGATCAACGTATTGACGGCGTTAGTGGTGGTGTCAGCGGTATGCTTGATGCTGTTCATAATATGGGATTTCGAAAACCCGCATCATGGAATGATTTGCTGGAGCAGGGACTTGAGGATGATGCACATGAAGAGCCGCTTAGCGGGATGGAAAGTGTATGGGTTTTCTATAAAGGTAAGTCCATTCATCTGTCCTTTCTGTCATTCGGCAGCATCCGTGAACTGAAACGGGTATGCCAGAATATATACAAATACAATTATCCGGGACAGTTGTCGGAAGCAAGTGGATACAAGGTGAACGAGATGAAAGACGGCTCCCGTGTCGTTGTGGTTCGTCCTCCTTTTGCAGAATCATGGGCGTTCTTCGTCCGGAAGTTCGATATTCCGAATGCTTCACTTGAACAATTGGTTACGGGTAACAATGCAAATCTACCAATTACATTGCTTCAATATCTGATGAAAGGAAGTCGGATTACAGCTGTAACCGGGGCACAGGGTTCTGGTAAAACAACGTTGCTTATGGCCATGGTCAAACACATTTATGCATCGTATACCCTTCGGGTGCAGGAGATGGCGTTCGAACTACAATTAAGACGGATTTATAGCCGACGTAATATTTTGAGTTTTCGAGAGACCGAACATATTTCAGGTCAACAGGGACTTGATCTGCAGAAAAAGACGGATGGTACCGTCAATATTCTCGGTGAGGTTGCGAGTGATGAAGTGGCTGCATGGATGATTCAAATGTCCCAGGTTGCCAGTCTGTTCACCTTGTTTACCCACCATGCCAAAACCTTTCGTGATCTGGTCTTCTCCCTGCGTAATTCCTTGCTCAAGACAGGCATGTTCCAACATGAACATATTGCTGAGGAACAGGTTGTAAGTGTCATTAATTTCGATGTTCATATGAAGAAAGATGCTGAGGGACGAAGATATATCGAACGTATTACGGAGTGTCTTCCTCGTGCAAATCAAGGTGACAGCGTGGAAGAGAGAGCAGGTTTTACATTTCGTAATGTTGTGGAGTACAGAGATGGAGAGTACGTTGCAACAGCTCCAATCTCTGCGGGATGCATGATGGATATGCGAGAACAGATGACATTACAGGATGCTGAGAGATTTGAACAGTTTATGAAGCAACACTGGGGTGATCAGCATGACAATTAAATGGATTCTGCTCCTTGTATTAAGTATTTGTGCAGGAGGGTTGCTGATCACGCTTCTGGTTTTAGGTGTGTTACGTCGCAGAGGAGGTGGTCCAACAAGTCAATCCGGCGCTATTCTAACTCCCGGCGGCAAGGGATTCAAGGGACTGGGAGCACTCTTGTTACAGTCCTACCGCTTTGGAATGAAAGTCCCACTGCTATCAGCCTATATTCTACAAGTGCAGAAGCGGATTTCATTCCGCCACGTTGGGGATGAACCTTCACTTCGCAGACTGACGATGACAGTGGTTCTGATTATTCTTGGAGGTTATGGAGGCATAAGTGTCATTCTGTTTCTTCTCCAGCCGGGTATCGCTTTTGTAATACTGTCCGTGCTCTGTGCTGTGGTGCTAAACAGTCTGGTGTTGGATATGTGTCTCAGTCGTATGGAGAAAAGGTTACTGGTGCAGATGCTGGATCTCTTTGCAGATGTAAGGCATCGGTATCATCAGCATGGCATGGTTGAGGAAGCGCTCTATGAAGCCGCTGAAGCAGGAACAGGAGAAGCCGCGGAACAAGTAAGACTGATCTACGAAGCTCTAACTTCTCCAGATCCGAATGAAGCACTTGAGCGTTATTATGAAGTGGCTCCCAACCGTTTTCTCAAAGGATTCGCAGGCGTTTCCTATATGGTCATGGAGTTCGGGGATAAGGACAGAGAACAAGGTTCTATTTATCTTAAAGGACTTGGTAACCTAACTCAGGAGATTCATTTGGAGATATTGCGGCGTGATAAATTGGATTACCTGCTCAAAGGGCTTAATATCATCGCACTCGCTCCGGTATTGTTCACCGCTCCGATCGAACGCTGGGCCAGAGTCAGTTTTCCAACGATGGATGAATTTTATCGCAGCAAAATCGGTTTTGTTACTAAAATATCGATCTATGTCATCATCATCCTTGCCTATTTGCTTTTGCAAAGGCTCCAACAATACGATGAGACCCGTTATCGGTCAGGCCAGAAGCATTCACGGTTGGATCAGTTTCTGTACAAGCAAACCTTCATACGGAAAATGGCGATGTTGTTTGCGGCGAAACCTGGGAGTACACAGTACAGTCAAACGATACGACTGATGAGGGAGAGCAGCTCGGAGCTGAAATATGAATGGCTCGCCATTCGTCGAGTGATGTTATTCGCAGGTTGTTTGGTCCTTACGATGGGCTGTATCTTATTGTTGCACCAGGTTGAACGTAACCACATCTTGCATGATCCGATCCGGGATGACCGCATGTTTGGCGCAATGGCTGAAGCGGACCTCAGGAAGGCCGAGGAAAAAACAGCGTTGGATCAATCCGTGCTGGAAAGTGTAGAAATGAACCGAGGAGCTACATACGAAGACATCTCCAAAGCGTTACAGCAGCTCTCTCCCGTTCAGCTTGACCATGATACCCAGGCTGAGACGATCGCGCGCATTATGCAAAAACTAGAGGTGTATAACAAGCAATATGTACGCTGGTGGGAAATGATTATAGCGATTGTCATGGGTGTAGCAGGGTACTACATGCCCGTATGGCTCATGATATTTCAGCGGAAAATGCGAAGGTTGGATATGCGACATGAAATCTATCAATTTCAGACGGTGATTTCCATTTTGCGTGAGATGGACCGGATGTCAGTGGAGGAGATATTGGAGTGGCTTAATCGATTTGCCGTCATTTTCAAGCGTCCGCTGCAAAAATGTTTGTTGCATTTTGAACATGGGCCAGAGCTTGCACTTGAACAATTAAAGGAAGAGGCGGGTTTGCCCGAGTTCCAGCGACTGGTGGATAAATTGCAGCTTGCCCTTGGCAAAATCTCAATACGTGAAGCCTTCGATGATCTTGAGAGCATGATGGCATTTTATTTTGAACAACGCAAGCAGGAGTACAGCAAAATGATAGATGTAAAAGCATCATGGGGAAGAACCATCGGATTTACACCCATGTATGCCCTTATCTTTTTGTATCTGGTCATTCCATTAGTCGGCATGAGCTTCTTGCAGATGAACATTTATTATGAGCAAATTCAGAAACTGTAGCACAGTTCATCTGTGTAACAGTCTGAAATATATTAATCAATTATAACTTGGGAGGATTTATCATGAACAATGCATCAAGCGCTTTAAAGGTGGCAGCGGGGATATTCTTGACGATCGCTCTGATCACAATTGTAGTTCTGTTATTTATTTCGGCTCAGGAGGCAACCAAGACGGCCCAGAACAATTTTGCTGATATCCAGACCGAGTTGTCCCAGGCTGCATTTACGGTATATGACGGAACAACCATCAGTGGATCACAGGTAACGAATGCGCTGCGTAAATATGCGGACAAGGATCAGTTCGGTATTCAAGTTATTACAGGTAAAAATAAAGCGGGTCAATGGTACGGCAACCAATTAAACATTTCACAGGATCTCAATAATGCGGACTACGGATCGGTTATTGCACCTGACGATAAAGTGGGGATTATTAACCAGACCATGAGTGAAAAAGACAATCAATATGTCAATCCAAGTGGTAAATTCAAAGCCATTATTGTAAAAGACCGTTCCAACGTGGTAAGAGGGCTGATCTTCCAGCAATCCTGACAGGAGTTGGTTTCACATGTCTCAGAATACCCAGCATCTTATGTTGTTTTGTACGGCGGTTGTCCTGTTTGTGACAGCCTGCCTGTACGGGCAACAGAATGTTAAGATTTTATCAGTAGCTCTGAACGACCGAGTACAGACAACAGCAGGTATGGAAGGTCGGCTGACAACAACACTGCATACCACTAATCCGGATCAGTATAGTGGTGCGGAAGTATTTCATACCGTTAGGCTGATGACAGGCACAGGAATTCCTGTGGAGGTAGATGGAACTTCGTATGTGATCGATCCACTTGTGAGCAAAACAGCGACGATTCCTGTCCGGCTCGATGCTACCTACAGACCTGAGTTTATCCGAAATGAAACTGGAGAACTGCTCAAGATTGTTTTTTGGAAGGAGGCCAGTGTGAATTGATTAATGCCGCATCCAAGCTGCTTGCCGTATTGCTCGCAGTCCTTCTGCTCTATGTGTACCCAGCTGCTGAAACAGCTGATCGGCAGGATGATATAGCACGTATGACGGCTGCTCATAATGTAACACGTTTTGTAGATGCAGTCCGAACGAAAGGATATATTTCACCTCCAATGTTGGCTGAGTTTGAGGAGCAACTGGCTCAGACGGGCAATGTGTATGAGCTGTCGATGGAACATTTACATAAGAAATATGTACCTAACTATACAGACCCGATGGACAATAACAGTTTTACCGGGACTTACGAGGTAGTACAGGATGGATATTATTCAGCTCAGATTCGAGAAAGACTATTCCCATCCTCAGGTGTGATGCCGGCTGATGATCCTGGTCGAAGATATACGTTGACAACAGGGGATTTTTTCACCGTGACGCTCCAAAATACAAATCGGACACCTTCCATGCTTATTCGTGAATGGTTGAGTGGTACGGCTCAGGCTTCAGCGGTATTTGTCACATACGGAGGTATGGTTCTCAATGAAGATTACTGAGCTTTCCATTGTATTCGTGCTGATCTTCTTTCCGCTCTTCTGGATCATCTCACTCCATACCCAAGATGCCGAAGAGGCTAACTATCTTGGACATCGATACAGATCTGTACTTCAAACCGCAGTCATGGATGCAGGTGCAGTGATGCATCAGAATGAGAAACAAAATGATGAAGCGGGTTATGATTCAACCAAGTTTGTCAAAGCGGACAAGGAGCTTGCCTTGATTACATTTACTCAGACGCTTGCTTTGAATATGGGGATTCAGGATGACCCCGTAGCTATTCGAAACATGTTTAATTACATTCCTGCCGTAGTTATTCTGGATTATGACGGCTATTATATGTTGTCCACAGAAACAGAGTTGACAGGTAACCGTGAAGATTCTTTCAGGCAAGTGTGGAGCCCCAAGAAACCTTATACATATTCAGATTCAAATGGTAGCAGTATTAACTTTACATTGGACGACTACGTATATGCCTACGATGCAAACGCAGGGAAATGGATTGAGGGATTTCAAAAAGAACTCGCATCTAGCTCTCAGATTCCTTTGCTTCAGAATACCGACGTATTTGAGCAAGTTAGACGAAGCCGAATTGTAAGCTCTGTGCAGGATGATCTGGCTGATGTGATTAACCGTCATAATGAGTTTGCCAGAAAGAATGGTATATCCTATACATTTACGATGCCCCTAATTGCACATGAAGATTGGTACAACTCCATTAATGATACAGGGATTATGGCTTTTATCCAGGGTATAGGTGTGGGTGACCAGAAGATCAACAACTACGCAATTGGTGGAGGCAGACTTGTGAAGAAAACGGCCATCGTAGGTGGGGGAGATCCCTTAACGGGTATCAAGTACTACTATCCCTCCACATGTGGTAATGGTTACCGTGCCGAAGAAGTGTTCACAGACGCAAGAGAAGCAGCTGCACAAGGCTATTTCGAATATAACTGCTCTAATCGTTAGGGGAGCTTGTATACAAAATCATGGAAGAGGTTCCTGAACTGTTTACATTACTTTCAGAAAAGACGGGACCTGTGCTAGAATAGGGTTTCGGAACAATAATAAAAGTAATGTCTAATAGATAGGAGCAACCTCATCTTATGAGTTTATTGTCAGTAGAGAACGTGAGTCACAATTTTGGAGATCGCACGTTATTTAAAAATGTATCGTTTCGCTTACTTGCCGGAGAGCGCGTAGGACTTGTGGGTGCCAATGGTGTAGGTAAATCGACACTAATGAACATCCTTACCGGTAAATTGCTTAAAGACAGTGGAAAAGTGGAATGGACACCTAAGGTCCGTTATGGATATCTGGATCAGCACACGAAGCTTACGCCAGGCAAAACCATACGTGACGTGCTTAAGGATGCATTCCTTCCGTTGCTTGAATTGGAAAAAGAAATGATGAATATTACGGACCAGATGGCAGATGCAGATCCAGATAAGCTGGAGCAGTTGCTGGAAGAGATGGGCGATATTCAGGAACAACTGGAACAGGGCGATTTTTATCTGATTGACGTAAAAGTGGAAGAGATGGCTAATGGTCTTGGTTTGTCTGCGATTGGTCTTGATCGGGATGTCGCAGCTCTAAGTGGTGGACAACGTACCAAGGTGCTTCTTGCCAAGCTTCTACTTGAGAAGCCTACAGCCCTTTTGCTGGATGAGCCTACCAACTATCTGGATGTAGAGCACATTGAATGGCTGTCACGTTACCTGAAGGACTATCCGCATGCGTTTCTTCTAATCTCCCATGATACGGAATTCATGAATGAAGTCGTAAATGTCATTTATCATTTGGAATTTGCCAAATTAACGCGATATGCAGCGAACTATAACAAGTTCCTCGAGATGGCTGATATGAATAAAGCCCAGCATATTGATGCATACGAGAAGCAGCAAGAGTACATCAAGAAGCAGGAAGACTTCATTCAGCGTAACAAGGCGCGTGCTTCAACTTCAGGTCGAGCGAAGAGCCGGGAGAAGCAATTGGACAAGATTGAACGTATTGATCGTCCGGATGAAGCGGCCAAACCAACATTCAAATTCAAGGATGCTCGCGCGAGTAGCAAAACGGTCTTTGAAGGCATTGATTTCGAAATCGGATATACGTATCCTTTGCTGCCTAAGATGACAATGACAATTGAACGTGGTGAGAAAATTGCCATCGTAGGTTGTAATGGTGTGGGTAAATCGACACTGCTGAAGACCATCCTTGGAAAAATATCTCCACTCAGTGGAAAGACTTTCTTGGGAGATTATCTCGAAACGGCTTATTTTGAGCAGGAAGTTCGTGCTGGGAATATCACGCCGATTGAGGATGTCTGGAATGAATTTTCACATTTGACCCAGAACGAAGTCCGGGGTCATCTTGCTCGCTGTGGGCTGAAAAATGAGCATATTACCCGTCCGCTTAACATGCTGAGTGGTGGAGAGCAAGCTAAGGTTCGTTTATGCAAGCTCTTGATGCGTGAAAGCAACTGGATTTTATTCGATGAGCCGACAAACCATCTGGATGTCACAGCCAAAGCTGAGTTGCAACGTGCTTTGCAAGAATTCAAGGGAACGGTGTTACTTGTATCTCATGAACCTGATTTCTACGAGGGTTGGGTCACGAAAACATGGAATGTCGAAGAATGGTCCGAGAAAAACTAGACAATTCAAGCAACGTTTAACAGAAATGAACGGTGACAAAAAAATCCGTCTATGGTAACATAGGCTACAACTTCATATGAACACTAGGGGGGCCGCACGATGCGGCTGAGATGGAAGAATGCGATTCCGGACCCTTTGCACCTGATCTGGATCATACCAGCGTAGGGAAGTGGCGCGCGCATTCAGTGAATGACGTGAGCAAACGAGAATTCGAATGAATGTCAATCGTCTGCTTAGCGAATTGAAACATGCAGTTCCGTGTATAAGTTATGGCTACAAGTTCCATAACTGTTTTGCACGAAATGAACTGTATGCATCAGTCAGTCATCTGGTCCAATAATTAATACGCAGCCACTCCCCTACGGGAGTGGCTTTTTTGTGTTTTAATACACTCCATGCATGGAAGGAGATGAACAGTACGGCAATTTCTCATGAGCATGTACACGGATCATTTGAGCTGCATGTTGTATCTACGGGGGATGGAGATCAAGCATCTTTTGTGAAAGCAGCGAAGGATATCTGGCCATGGGTGGATTACATCCACATTCGGGAGAAACAACTCTCGTGGCAAGAAAGGGTCGGTTGGGCTGAAAGTCTGTGTGGTGTTGGAGTTCCCTCTTGCCGGATCGTCATCAATGGTTCAGAGCTGAACTCGCAGAATGAAAACTACGGCGGTGTCCATTGGGGGCAAGAGGCTATACGTAACTACAACAATGATGGCATAAGCAATGTGCAGCGACTTCGTCTGGGTGTATCTGTTCATTCAATCGATGAGGCAAAAATCGCTGAAGAACGGGGAGTCGATTACCTTTTCTTCGGGCATGTCTACGCAACCAACAGTAAGCCGGATCTTGAACCAAGAGGATTAAATGCTCTTGCTGAAGTGTGCAGGGGTGTCTCCATTCCTGTCATTGCGATCGGGGGCATTGAACCGGGGAACATTCACGCGATTCGCTCCGCAGGGGCACGGGGAGCCGCCGTGATCTCGAATGTATGGGCGAGCGATTCACCGGATCGGGCCGCTGCATCTTTAAGGCAGGCTATCGTTGGTACAGAAAGTCTGAGCCGCTGAAACAAGGAGATGAGATGATGAATGAGATCGTCACTGATAGACCGGATAAGATTCATGCAGAAACGATTATTGTAGGTGGAGGCGTCGTTGGGTGCTCCATCGCATATGAGCTTGCTTCCCGTGGACAGGATGTACTGTTGGTAGAGCGTTCGGCGATTGCAGGAGGGACTTCTTGCGCAGCGGCTGGAATGCTAGCGGCAGACAGTGAGGATTTTGCCCATCCTTTGATGGCTAAGCTTGCCAGGCAGAGCAGACAGTTACTTCATGAGCAACAGATGCTGATGGCTACACTCAGCAAGGTAGAGGTTGGATTGCAACGCAAGGGATTCCTAACTCCTTTTCGTTCATACAGTGAATTAAGTAGTTACAAGGACAATCGGAAGTCCACGTTGTCTGCTGATGAGGTGTGGTGGGATCATTACGCTGTGCAACAGGAGGCATCGTGGCTTAACAGAGATACGTATGGAGCCTACTACAGGCCTTACGAGAGTGAGGTTCTTCCAGTCCATCTCACAAAGGCATATGCTGAATCCGCTCAAGCAATGGGAGCGAGGGTGATGGAGGGCATACAGGATATACGTGTGCAAGCAAATGAATACGGGGTGCAGGGAATCACCACATCGATCGGTGAGATGACATGCAGACATGTCGTTATAGCTGCTGGATTACAGAGCGAAGAATTGTTGAGACATATGAATCTGAGCTTGCCTGTGTGGTCGGTAAAAGGAGAAATAGCCGCCGTTCAGTTCTCAGCTGAACATGCAGGGTACAGGCCTGACAGGACGGTGTACGCAGAGGACATCTATATTGTTCCCAAAGCCAATGGAGAGGTTTGGCTCGGGGCAACCAGTCTGCCAGGCAGAACGGATCTGAATGTTTCTGTACAGGGTGTTCAGAAGCTGTTAACAGCGGCTACCCATTGGGTGCCTGGGATGAAAGAGGCACAATTTTTGCGAGCGTGGGCAGGCGTAAGGCCGACAACTCCGGATGGGCTGCCTTATATAGGCGCTTGCAAAAGTATATCGGGGCTATTCACCGCCTTTGGACATTACCGTAACGGTATCTTGCTCAGTGCGATAACAGGCAGACTAATCGCTGAATTGCTCGCGGGCAAAAGCTCAGAAGAGCTCGGAATTGAGGCGCTGAGCCCTGAGCGATTGAACAGAAAGGGAGTGGTGCAGTGAATATTATTGTTAATGGTCAACGGATGGAGATAGAAGACAGATTGAATCGTGTGGACAAACTGCTTCAATCTTTTGACCTGCAAGTCAAGACTGTAGTTGTCGAGCTGAACAGGCATATCTTAACGCGTGAGTATCATGAGACGACGGCATTAAGAGAAGGCGATCGAATCGAGATTGTACATTTTGTAGGAGGCGGTTGATGATGTTGAACATTGGGAAATATACGTTTGAGTCCAGATTGTTGCTCGGAACAGGCAAGTTTTCGGATCTGGAAGTGCAAAGTGAGGCTGTAGAAACATCTAAAACGGAAGTATTAACTTTTGCTGTTCGTCGTCTGAATTTGGAGGAACGTAACCAGAAGCATTTCCTGGATACGTTGGATCTGGATCAATACACCCTTCTTCCGAATACGGCTGGGGCTTCCACTGCGGAAGAGGCGGTGCGGATTGCCGAGCTTGCGCGGGCTTCGGGACTTTGTGATATGATAAAAGTCGAAGTCATCGGAGATGGAATTACATTGCTCCCAGATCCGATTGAAACGTACAAGGCTTGCGAAATTTTGCTTGAAAAGGGCTTCACTGTGTTGCCTTATATTTCGGATGATGTCATTCTGGCCAAAAGGCTGCAACTGCTTGGCGTACATGCTGTAATGCCTGGCGCTTCTCCCATCGGAGCTGGCAGAGGCATCATTAATCCCTATAACCTTGAGATCATCATTGAGCAGGCCGTTGTACCTGTAATTGTGGACGCAGGGTTGCGCTCCCCCAAAGATGCTGCTTATGCGATGGAACTTGGTGCAGATGGCGTATTGTTAAATACAGCCGTATCTGGATCAAGAGATCCGGTGAGCATGGCTAAAGCGATGCGAATGGGGGTAGAGGCAGGTAGATTGGCATATGAGGCAGGCATGATTCCTGTGAAGCGTTATGCAGCAGCCAGCAGTCCGGTGGAAGGAATGATTCATACATGATAGATCAACAATCAACATCTTCCGAGCAGTCCGATCGGTATTCCAGACAGGAACGCTACGCGCCGCTGGGCAAGGAAGGCCAGGCCAGATTAAAGGGCAGCAGAGTTTTAATCGTTGGTGCTGGCGCACTGGGAACAGGAATTGCAGAAACGTTAGTTCGCTCAGGAGTCGGGCACATAACGATCGTTGATCGTGATTATGTGGAGTGGAGTAACCTGCAGCGACAGCAATTATATGTAGAACAGGACGCAATCGAACGGATGCCGAAGGCGATGGCGGCGGAGAAACGTTTATCTGCCATTAATTCCACGGTTCATGTGGAAGGGAAAGTATTGGATGTCAGAGTAGATGAATTGGAAGAACTCGTTCAGCATGCAGACTTGATTATGGATGCAACGGATAATTTTGATACCCGGCTACTCATTAATGATATGGCACAGAAGTACCATATTCCCTGGATTTATGGTGGATGTGTGGGCAGTTATGGCATTACCTATACGTTTATGCCTGGAGATACGCCCTGTTTAAATTGTTTGCTGGGTGAAGTCCCTCTGGGGGGAGATACCTGTGATACATCTGGCATCATACCTCAAGCGGTACAGATGGTAACGGCGAATCAGACAGCTGAGGCGATGAAGTTGCTTAGCGGCAATGCGAAGGCATTGAGACGCAAGTTGTTGTCATTTGACGTGTGGAGGAACGAATACATATCCATTAATGTGGATGGTGCGAAAAAGCAAGACTGTCCTTCCTGCAGCGATTCGGCAACGTATCCATATCTTTCTGCGTCCAACCTGGAGAAAACCGATGTGTTGTGTGGCAGGGATACGGTTCAGATCCGACCTGCACGACGAATGAATCTGGATCTTCAACATACGGCGGATCGCCTGGATAGACTTCAAGAAGGTAAAGTGGAATCCAATCCTTTTCTGGTTTCATTTACAACAGGGGCCCATAGAATGGTCATTTTCCAGGATGGACGTGTCCTTGTACACGGAACAAAAGACACAGCTGAAGCACGTACGCTCGTTCACCGCTACTTTGGCTGAAGCAAGGAAGAAGCAAAGTCTGTTCCCTGAAGGGAATGGACTTTTTCATTTTACGGCATGCTAACTGTACCAACCATTGCTGCGAGCAGCGGGACAGAGACAGGCCGGGTGAAAAACAGTGAAAACAGTCATTTTGCTGATTGGAGCAGGAGAGCAGGTCAGCCTTATTCAGGACGTATTGTGTGCCGAAGGGTATGAGGTGCAACGAAAGGAAGGGTCAAAACTAAAGCAATCCGTCGATAATTCGTTATCACACTTCAACCTGATCATCCTGCTAGACCAGGATGAGGGGGAGGCGCTTCGAAATCAAGAGGAGAAGGCAGCGTTGAAACAATGGATAGATAAAGGTCAGATTGTACCCCTACTGGTTATCACGTCGAACGCATCTCCTCAAATCATCGTGGAATGGCTGGATTACGGAGCTAATGACGTAATGGAGGAACCTATTCACTTGAACGTGATGCTGGCTAGAATACGAAATTTATTGCGTGTTTTCGCGAATGCAACACCGGAGGGTGAAGAAGTTATTGTAGTCCATGATCTTAAAGTGAACTTGCGTTCAAGGCGGGTAAATCGTGCGGGTGAATACCTGACATTAACGCCTAAAGAGTACGAGTTACTGGAATTCCTGGCCCTGCATGTGAATGAAGCATGTACGCGGAGTGATATTTTGCGGGAAGTATGGGGATATGAGCATGCCATGGATACCAACGTCGTGGACGTGTATATCAAACATCTGAGGGTTAAGGTGGACAAGGGAAGAAGTGTGAAACTGATTCATACGGTGCGTGGGATCGGTTACATGCTTCATGATAAAAATTAGATGTATCACCAAATTCCATGAAACTCCAGTTTAGACTGTGGCGAAAAGAGGGTAAATAAAAAGACCGGAACATATCGTCCGGCCTTTACTTATTCAATAATATATAACTCTAAAGTACACGACGAGCTTTAATATACGTTCTTTCCCAAGTACCGGAATTCAGATCCGAAAGGGTTACGCCTGGAGATCCATACGTATGCAGAATCTTTCCGTTCCCTGCGTACACGCCTACATGAGTGATGTTGGAGCCAGTAGAACGGCTACCGCTGGAGAAGAATACCAGATCACCTACACGCAGATTAGCTTTGGACACAGCTTTGCCTTCTTTGGATTGTTTCACGGAAGTGCGCGGCAAGTCTACACCATACTTTTTGAAAATATATTTCATAAAAGAAGAGCAGTCAAAAACTTTGGTAGTTGATGTTGAAGCACCAAATTTATATGGAGTTCCAGTAAATTGTTTACCATAGTTAACAATCTGTTGGCCTGTGGACACAGATGCAGTTGCTGCCTGTGCAACAGGTGCGTTAGTCATTAGTACAGCTCCAAAACCTAGTGTAGCGCACAACCCGACGGTTACGGCCTTTTGGACAAAGATGTTTGTTTTCATATTAGTTAGTACCTCCAAAATTCGTTTTCGTTAAGTTGCTAGAGCGAGTATAACAGCTTTGTAACAGCCTAGAAATTGGATAGGTACGTGTGATCCCTTGCGCCACAGTGGTTTGGGTATGTTTATTAAAATATAATTAAAAATGTCAAAAAATTAATCATTGACGAATGATAAACAAAGATGAAATAGAAAAGACCCTTGATCAGCAAGGGTCTTTGTTATGCATGAACCTATTTTCTTAGCGAAATCACTGGTTACAAAAACGTAATAAATAAGATTAAAACATGCGGATGATTCAATCTTTACTCTGAATAATCAGTAGTAGACCACTATCAATGGTGACTGTACCGGAAGTGCCCAAGAGCTGGTTGCTCACACCCAAAGATTGTCCCATGCGAATAGTGGCTTGATCCAACGGATACATGAAACCATCGAGAGTTATTCCTGTAACTTCATGAGTCAAAGGGAGTAGAGAAACATATTTATAGTCCCGGTGCTCAACCACAGCTTTGGATGTTGTCAATGTCATATAGTTATGCTTGTCCTGAATTACACAGGAAATATGATGCTGCATCGCGCGAACCATAATATGTACATTAGCGAGTGTGTGATCCATCCGTGTACCTGTAGCACCCAACATCAGGATGTGAGAAGGTTCGTGATCCAGCGCTGTCTCAAAAGCCATTTCCGTATCTGTAAGATCCTTATGAACAGGGTCGCATGAAATAAACTGAATGCTATTGTTGCTAACAATCGTAAGTTCCTCTTCAGTAATAGAATCAAAATCTCCGACTGCAATATGAGGCTGAATGCCATGTTCGATCAAAAATAATGCACCGCGATCGGCTGCGATGATCATGTCATCCTCTCGTATTTCCTGAAGTAACTCCGCAGATAGATTTCCGCCTGTAAAAATAACAATCCGTTTCACCGTCATTTTATTTCATCCTTCCTAATTCTTTCACCAAACCAGTATAATCCACAAAATGTGGTTGCACAATTTCGGTGCTCGCGGATACAATGGGGAGAGCGACACGGAGATGACTTGAAAAGTGAGGTTTGAACAGGTTGGACTTACACATTTTTGAAGTATTCAGCATTATAGGTACCATCGCATTTGCAATGTCCGGTGCCTTCGTAGCAATGGAAGAGGAATATGACATTTTGGGCGTACTGGTACTTGGACTTGTGACTGCATTCGGAGGCGGAATTATCCGGAATGTACTTATAGGTATACCTGTAACGACACTATGGAGTCAGGGATCGCTTATCATGTTGGCCTTGGTATCTGTAGCAATTGCGTTTGTGTTGCCACTCAAGTGGATTGGTCACTGGAAGCGAACAGAGGCGCTATTTGATGCAATCGGACTCGCAGCATTTGCAATTCAAGGGGCATTATACGCGGCAAATATGGGACATCCCATCAGCGCAGTTATCGTTGCAGCAGTCATGACCGGTATTGGTGGAGGCGTTATTCGTGATGTGCTCGCTGGACGTAAACCGCTTGTATTGCGTGATGAAATTTATGCTGTATGGGCAATGACAGCTGGCTTTGTCATAGGTATGGGTTGGTTAACAACAAATGTTGGGCTATTACTTTGTTTCGCGGCTGTGGTGTTCTTCCGGATGTGTTCTGTACATTATAAATGGAAGCTGCCGCGTCGTTCGTTGGTGCCACCGGAGACTGGGAACGTCAATCCTCAGCCGGAGAGCATCGTGACACAGCCAACATCGTCGGTACTTCAAGGTACGCTAAGTAAGGGGGATTAATATGATTCATGTTTTGTTTGTATGTCTAGGTAATATATGTAGATCACCAATGGCTGAAGCAGTCTTGCGTAATAAAGTCCTGGAGAAGGGGCTTGAACATCAGATTCGTGTGGACTCAGCAGGTACAGGAAACTGGCACGTTGGTAAACCTCCGCATGAAGGGACTCGGAAATTGCTGGATTCATACCAGATTTCTTATGCCAACATGGCAGCGAGACAATTCGCCAGCGAAGACTTTACTCAGTTTGATTATATTGTGTGTATGGACAATTCCAATGCAGATAATGTGCGCAACGTTCCAGGGGGAGCTGAGGCGGACATCATTAAGTTCATGGACATGCTTCCGGATGAGAAGCTTAGAGAAGTACCAGACCCGTATCATACAGGCAATTTTGAAGAGGTGTACGAGTTGGTTAATGCAGGCTGCGATGTTTTGTTGAGAAAAATTGAAGCGGAACATTCATTAGCTTAGTAATAAACCCAAACTCATACTTAACTTGTAGCCGGACAAAGAAGCAGGAGTGAGAACTCAAGCAAGCAGGATATCCTGCTTCTTTTTCAGGTTACAATTGTAAGCGGTATCATTAGAGTGGAAAACAAAAGCGGCATTTCAGCCGCCTGTTGATGTATTCCAATTTATCTTTCTTGTAGAAAATAAAGCAATGCTTCCGGCAATTCATTTTGCCAAAAACCCCATTGGTGGTTCCCGTCTTTCTCCTGGTAGGAGACGAGAGCGCCTCGTTTTTCCAGCAAATCACGGGTATCGCGGTTCAGTTGCACAAAATCATACGTACCTGTGTCTGCTGCAAAGGCAGTCTCCTGCAAACCAACGATCATCCAGATCGAGAGCCAGGATAGATCTTCAGCTGCGGCGTAGATCTCCTGAGAAGCGGAGTAGAATGCACCAGACATGCTGATGACACGTGTAAACAGGTCCGGATATAACAGAGCAAGGTGAAGCGAAACACTACCACCAAGCGAGTCTCCGGCAAGAATGCGTTCCTGCGGGGAACGACGTACAGGATATTTCTCTTCTATATAGGGAATAATCTCTTCAGCGAAGCAAGCGGTATATGCCTTGAATCGATCTCCGAATGGAGCATATTCCTGTTTTCTCACAGACACATCCACCTGAACCCCTACAATAATGAAAGGTTCGGCTCCTTCGTCCAGAATAATTCGGTTAGCTGTTGTAGCAATTCGCCCAAAGTTGAAAAATTCTTCGCCATCCTGACAATAAACGACAGGGTAGCTGAGCAATTCGTTATAGCCCGGAGGAAGGTAAATACGGAGTGTTCGTTTCTCTCCGAGATAGCGACTTTCAATCTCTTCCTTCACAATCGTGCGTTTCAAATAGCGGGAATCCGTCATAAAACGTCACCTTTCTCGGTTAATTTTTTGCATTCGACCGCGCAATACGGTAAGATTACCCTTGTGCGGGGTTAGGTCAAACACGCAATCATGTATTATGCTGTTATACCAATATTAAACCCCTGTTATACATACAATCCGGTAGGAAACATAAAAAAATTACGGATTTCTTTGACGTATGGAGTGAAACAGGTGTATAATAATATTATAACAGCGGAACTTGATATTCAAATTTTTTGTTGAGGTGAAGAAAAAAATGAGCAAGGTTCCTTATGAAGTGTATACAGAGGATGTAGAAGCTCTGTCCGTGCTGTCTCCTGACGGCGAAATTGTTAACAAAGACATGATGCCTACACTTTCCGATGATCAATTAAAAGAAATTATGTACCGCATGGTATTTACCCGTACTTGGGATGACCGTGCAGTAAACCTGGGCCGTCAAGGTCGTCTTGGTTTCTATGCTCCAGTATCTGGTCAAGAAGCTACAATGGTTGGTAGTGAATTTGCAATTGAAAAAGAAGACTTTGTATGTCCTGGCTATCGTGACATTCCGCAACTCGTATGGCATGGACTTCCTCTTTATCAAGCATTCCTGTACTCCCGTGGACACCAACATGGTGGACAAATTCCAGATGGCGTTAATGTATTGATGCCACAAATCATCATTGGTGCACAAATTCTGCACGCAATGGGTATCGCTATGGGTTACAAATTGAAGAAACAAAAACAAGTTGTTATCACGTATACAGGTGATGGCGGTTCTTCTGAAGGTGACTTCTATGAAGGTCTGAACTACGCTGGTGTATACAAACTGCCTGTTATCTTCTTTGTACAAAACAATGGTTATGCCATCACAACTCCTTTTGCTAAACAAACAGCAGCTCTGTCCATCGCTCACAAAGCGGTAGCAGCAGGTATCAAAGGTGTTAAAGTTGACGGTATGGACATTTTCGCTGTTATCAAAGCTGTTCAGGAAGCTGCTGAGCGTGGACGTAACGGAGAAGGCGCAACATTGATCGAAGCAGTAACATACCGTTTCCGTCCTCACTCCCTTTCGGATGATGCTTCCAAGTATCGTACAAAAGAAGAAGAGGCAGAATGGTCTGTTAAAGATCCTATCGCACGTTTCGCTAAATATCTGGAGAAAAAAGGTCTTTGGACTGAAGAAGATACAGCACGTGTGAAAGAAGAAGCAAAAGCTAAAGTAAATGAAGAGATCAAAAAAGCGGAAAAAACCGAGAAAATGACGATTTCAGGCTTGATCGACAGCATGTTCGAACAAACGCCTAAGCACTTGGAAGAGCAAAAAGCTGATTTCCAATAAGTTTTTTCCGATAAAGCATAAACATCCGCGACTTTAATGTCCCGGTATACATGTACGAATTCAAATGTGAACTGTCAATGTTTAAGGAGGAAATGAAGCAAATGGCACAAATGAACATGAAAGAAGCAATCCGTGATGCGCTTCGCGTGGAGTTGAAACGTGATCCTAACGTTCTGCTTTTCGGTGAAGACGTAGGTAATGTAGGCGGCGTTTTCCGTGTAACGGAAGGTCTGCAAAAAGAGTTTGGCGAAGAGCGTGTATTTGATACACCACTGGCTGAGTCCGCTATTGGTGGTCTGGCTGTAGGTCTGGGTGTACAAGGCTTCCGTCCGGTTGCTGAGATCCAATTCGTTGGTTTTATCTTCGAAGCCCTTGACCAAATGGTAGTGCAAGCTGCTCGTATGCGTTTCCGCTCCGGTGGAAAATACAATTCTCCAATCGTATTCCGTACACCATTCGGTGGCGGTGTAAAAGCGGCAGAATTGCATACAGATTCCCTGGAAGGTCTGCTTACGCAAACACCAGGTATCAAAGTAGTTGTTCCTTCTAACCCTTACGATGCAAAAGGTCTGATGATCGCTTCTATTCGCGATAACGACCCTGTATTCTTCATGGAGCACTTGAACTTGTACCATGCTTTCCGTGCAGAAGTGCCTGAAGAAGATTACGTTGTTGAGTTGGGCAAAGCGAACGTTGTTCGTGAAGGTTCCGATGTAACGATCATTACTTACGGTATGATGGTTCACACTTCTGTGAAAGCAGCAGATGAACTCGAAAAACAAGGAATCAAAGTTGAAGTTATCGACCTTCGTACGGTTAGCCCGATCGACATCGATACCATCGTTGCTTCTATTAAGAAAACAAATCGTGCAATTGTTGTACAGGAAGCTCAAAAGAGCGCAGGTGTTGCAGCTGAAGTCATTGCCCAAATCAATGAAAAAGCAATCCTGCACTTGGAAGCACCGGTTCTGCGTGTAGCTGGTCCGGATACTGTATATCCTTTTGCACAAATCGAAGATTCTTGGCTGCCTAACCCAGCGCGTATCGTTGCTGCGGTTAACAAAGTCGTAAATTTCTAATTTAATCATCTGACATGCCGCAAGGCGCAGTATGGTGATTCACACCGCAGCGCAAGCTGCACTGTAAACAGCCATTAGCCCCTTGAGTAACAGTTATTTGCATTAGCAGTAACAGTTGTTTCTTGGAGTTAAGGGTTGTTTTCAGGATTGAGCACATAATCAAGGAGGTTTTTCAGTTGGCTAAATTTGAATACAAATTCCCTGAATTGGGCGAAGGCCTACACGAAGGCGAAATCATCAAGATGCACATCAAAGTCGGTGACAAAGTAACTGACGACGATATCATCATGGAAGTACAGAACGACAAAGCGGTTGTAGAAGTACCTTGTCCGGTTAACGGAACAGTTACAGAAGTATTCGCTAAAGACGGTCAAATCTGCCATGTTGGCGAAGTTGTAGCCATCATCGATGCAGAAGGCGAACTTCCTGAGCAAGACGACGCTCCTGCTGGCGATCAAGGCGAGCAAGAGAAAGATGCAGCTCAAGGCGGAGCTGACACAAGCGGTTCTTCTGCAGCAGCTTCCAGCTCGGATGCAGCTAAAGAAGGCGGCAACAACAGCGTTCCGGCAGTACCTGCCAAAGACGTTCTGGCAACACCAAGCGTACGCAAATTTGCTCGCGAACAAGGTGTAGACATCGCTCAGGTTAACGGCACTGGCAACAACGGTAAAGTAACCAAAGAAGATGTTGAATCCTTCAAAAATGGTGGCGGTTCTTCCGCAGCAGCATCTTCCGAAGCTCCGGCACAAGAAGAGAAAAAATCCGCAGCACCAGCAGCGGTTGCAGCTGATCAACACGTTGAAGAAGAGCGCGTACCATTCAAAGGTATCCGTAAAGCGATCTCTAATGCAATGGTTAAATCGGCATACACAGCACCTCACGTTACAATCATGGACGAAGTGGACGTAACTGAGTTGGTTGCTTTCCGTACTCGTATGAAACCAATTGCAGAGAAAAAAGGAACAAAAGTTACTTATCTGCCATTCATCGTTAAAGCACTGGTTGCAGCTTCCCGCCAATTCCCGGCTCTGAACGCTATGATTGATGAAGAAGCTAACGAAATTGTTTACAAAAAATACTACAACATCGGTATTGCTACAGATACAGATAACGGCTTGATCGTTCCTGTTATCAAAGATGCTGATCGTAAATCCATCTGGATGATCGCTGATTCTATCCGTGATCTGGCAGCTCGTGGTCGCGACGGTAAATTGAGCGCGAACGAAATGAGAGGAAGCACAATCTCCATCAGTAACATCGGTTCTGCTGGCGGTATGTTCTTCACTCCAATCATCAACTTCCCAGAAGTTGCTATTCTCGGAACAGGACGCATCAGCGAAAAAGCAGTGATCAAAAACGGCGAAGTAGTTGCAGCGCCTGTAATGGCTCTTTCCCTGAGCTTTGACCACCGTATCATCGATGGCGCAACAGCACAAAACTTTATGAATTACATTAAACAGCTGCTCGCTAACCCTGAGCTGCTTGTTATGGAGGTGTAAGATATGGTAGTAGGCGACGCTTCTCTCAATATCGACACATTAGTAATTGGTGCGGGTCCTGGCGGCTATGTAGCTGCCATCCGCGCTGCTCAACTGGGCCAAAGCGTATTGATCGTAGACAAATCCGAACTGGGCGGTGTTTGTTTGAACCGTGGATGTATTCCATCCAAAGCCCTGATCTCTGCTGCACACCAATATGAGTCTGCACTTCACGGTGAAGCTTTTGGTATCTCTGCTGAGAATGTAAAAGTGGACTTCAGCAAAACTCAAGAGTTCAAAAACGGCGTTGTTAAGAAAATGACTGGCGGCGTAGCTGGTTTGCTCAAAGGCAACAAAGTTGAAGTTTTCAACGGTGAGTGCATGTTCATCAACGAAAACGAAGCTCGTGTATTCAATGACCATGAGTCTCCACGTTACAAATTTAAAAATGCTATTATCGCAACAGGTTCCCGTCCAATCGAACTGAAACCTTTCCCGTTTGGCGGACGCATTCTGTCTTCGACAGAAGCTTTGAACTTGCCTGAAGTACCAAAAAGCATGATCGTTATCGGTGGCGGATATATTGGTGCTGAGCTTGGCCAAATGTACTCCAAATTCGGTGCAAAAGTAACAATCATCGAAGGTTTGGATACAGTACTGCCAGGTTTCGATAAAGACATGACTAGCCTCGTTGCTAAAAACATGAAGAAAACAGGCATCGAAATCGTAACGGGTGCAAAAGCTGAGAGTGCTGAGCAAACGGATAAAGATGTAACTGTTAAGTACTCTGTAAATGGTGAGTCCAAAGAAGTAACTGCAGATTACCTGCTGGTAACTGTTGGACGTCGTCCAAACACAGATGGAGAACTGGGTCTCGACATGATTGGTGTTGACGTTGACGAGCGTGGATTTGTCAAAGTTGACCACCAAGGTCGTACTAGCATTCCTCACATCTTCGCTATCGGTGACATCGTATCTGGCTTGGCTCTGGCACACAAAGCTTCTTATGAAGGTAAAGTGGCTGCTGAAGCAATCGCAGGACAACCATCTGTAGTTGACTACAAATGTATGCCAGCTGTTGTATTCACAGATCCAGAGTGTTCCAGCGTAGGTTACACTGAAAAAGAAGCTAAAGAAAAAGGTTACAAAGTAAAAGCAGGCAAATTCCCTTATGCGGGTAACGGCCGTGCTGTATCTTTGAACCACGCTGAAGGCTTCGTGAAAATCGTAGCTGACGAAGAAAGCGGCCTCGTATTGGGTTGCCAAATCGTAGGTCTGGAAGCTTCCAACCTGATTGCTGAGCTTGGTTTGGCAATTGAGATGGGTGCTACATTGGAAGATCTGGCTCTCACAATTCACGCTCACCCAACTTTGGGCGAAATCGTGATGGAAGCTGCGGAATTGGTTATGGGTCACCCGATCCACATCATCTCCCGTTAAGATCATCTAAGTTTCGGATCCGTCCGGCATTATACGTAAATCAGAAGAGACGAATGACGCTAACGCGTTATTCGTCTCTTTTTTCTGAGTAAGAGCCGAGAAATTAAGATACTCGTGTATGTGATATGATAAAAAGTTAAACGCTCATAAGTTTCAGTGAATTGATTTCTTCCAACAACCCAATTGTGGTACACTGTTGTAATGATCAGTCATGATGTGGCTCCAAGCTAATCATGGACTATGTAATTAGTATTGAAGTTAAACTAATCTTTTACACGAGAACGTAGAGGACAGAAAGAACCTGAAGAAGCGGAGCTAAAAGCTTTCTGAAGGAAATCTGCATCGGAAGCATACGCTTCGCCTTTATCACCGGATTTTTCCCTTTGGAAAAGGGGATCGAAAAAATCAGGGGATAACAGCGATCGGAAGGTTGTTCGGTCATCGGAGTGGGCAAGTGTAAATGGTTTTAGTTCAATTGATATACGAGCCAATTCTATTCTGGAGTAGTATAACAGTGAGGGGATATCAACATGAAAAACTATCTTGATTTATTACAGGATATTCTAAACAATGGCGTGCATAAAGGAGACCGTACCGGAACAGGAACACAATCTGTATTCGGCAGACAGCTCCGTTATGATCTCTCCGAAGGATTTCCGCTCGTGACAACCAAACGAATTCATCTCAAATCGGTTATTCATGAACTGTTATGGTTTTTGAGTGGCGATACCAATATATCTTATTTGAAAGAAAACGGTGTGAAGATCTGGGATGACTGGGCGGATGAAAATGGGGATCTCGGACCAGTATACGGCTCGCAGTGGCGCACATGGGAAGCACCGAACGGAGAGAAAATTGATCAGATCGCCGCAGTAATTGATTCGATTAAAAATAATCCAGATTCTCGCCGTCACCTTGTCAGCGCATGGAATGTGGCTGAGATCAACAATATGAAGCTTCCACCTTGTCATTTTGCGTTTCAGTTTTACGTTGCAGAGGGTAAATTATCATGTATGCTTACGATGCGTTCCGTGGACACGTTCCTCGGGTTGCCGTTCAACATCGCGAGTTATGCGCTCTTGACGCATATGATTGCGCAGCAGTGTGATCTTGAGGTGGGTGATTTCATCTGGTCTGGAGGGGATGTTCACATCTACTCTAACCATGTGGACCAAGTTAAAACGCAGCTGGAGCGTGAACCCTATGCTTTACCTAAGCTGGTAATTAAGCGGAAACCGGATTCTATTTTCGATTATAAGTTTGAAGACTTCGAGTTTGAGAACTACCAGCATCATCCGGGCATTAAAGCTCCAATTGCAGTCTAATTACGTGATCAACCTCTATAAGATACTTGGATTGAAGGAGTGTATTACCCTTGAGTATTGAACTTGTATGGGCAATGGGGGAGAACGGTGTGATCGGATTAAACAATTCGATTCCATGGCGTCTACCCAAAGATATGGCCTTTTTCAAACAACGTACGCTGAACAAAACGATTATCATGGGGCGTAACACGTGGGAATCTTTTGGCGGAAAGCCGCTTCCTCAGCGCCGTAATATCGTAGTGACAAGAGATCTGAACTACAAAGTGCAACAAGCTGAGATCGTGCATACGATTGAAGAGGGTCTGAGCGTAACCAAAGGTGAGGAACTTTGCGTAATTGGGGGTTCCCAAGTGTATCGCGAGTTCTTGCCACTTGCAGATCGTCTTGTGGTGACCAAAATTCATGAGAATTTTGAGGGAGATACCTTTTTCCCGGAAGTCGATTGGTCCGAATGGGAACTGATTGAACAGATTGAAGGAGAGCAGGATGAAAAAAATGTTCACGCGTATACATTCGAATTTTATGAACGTAAACGGTAAATGTTGTATAAAAATATCCTGACTTCGTTCGGAATTGTATGATGAGAGGCGCTGATTACGAATTATTCGTGAACAGCGTCTTTTCTTTATAAAAAAATGAGTCACTTGTTTAGAGTGGAACGCATATTACATTAATATAACATTAAGACTAGATGATTATGTATATTATGCATAAGACCTAGCATATAACAGTAAAAAAGTGTAAAAGTTTTGAGGTTTTAACGTTGTGAAGCCCTAAAATTGGTCTAAGATTCGGAAATGAGAACGATTTTTAGCAAAATATGTTGGATTTGATGACAAATTATCTGACATTTACATAACGTTTCGAGCTTTTACTTCTTTAACAAACACCTGATTTCGCAGTTCAAAACCATATTTAACACCAAAATAAGGGTATTGACCATAGGTAGACTTGAAAGATATGATGTATAAAATACAAATAATTATGCGGATAATCCATTTAATATTCAGCTCTGTAAATGCTACTATAATTGAAATATCTTCGAGAAGATTTTGTGATACAATAGACAAAAACTCAAGTAATGAGTAATCCATTTCATATAGAACCATGCACATGAAGGGATTAAGACAAGAACGGATGGGGGAAAACGTAAGATGTCTACACCTACTGGATTTATGGAATACAAACGTCAACTGCCAGCGGATCGAGAGCCAGCGGAGCGGATTAAGGATTGGGAAGAGTTTCATAAACATATGGCAGAAGAAGAACTCAGAACACAAGGTGCACGATGCATGGATTGTGGTACCCCGTATTGCCATACAGGTATAGATATGATTGGCGGCACATCAGGTTGCCCCGTGCATAACCTGATTCCAGAATGGAATAATCTTGTATATCGCGGACTGTGGAGAGAAGCTCTTGAGCGCCTTCATAAAACGAATAATTTCCCGGAATTTACAGGTCGCGTCTGTCCTGCTCCTTGTGAAGGATCATGTACAGTTGGCTTAATTGGTCAGCCTGTAACCATCAAAACCATTGAAGAAGCTATTATTGAAAAAGGTTTCGAAGAAGGATGGGTGGTTCCCCAACCTCCTGAAAAACGTACGGGTAAACGTGTAGCTGTCGTAGGCTCTGGTCCAGCGGGATTGGCTACTGCGGCTCAGTTGAATAAAGCAGGGCACTTGGTAACAGTGTATGAGCGTTCGGACCGTGTCGGCGGATTGCTGATGTATGGTATCCCGACGATGAAATTGGATAAAAATGTGGTTCAACGTCGTGTTGATCTGCTTGAAGCAGAAGGTATCCAATTTATTACGAACACGGAGATCGGTAAAGATATTGCAGCACAACAACTGGTAGATGATTACGACGCTGTTGTATTGTGCGGTGGTGCAACTAAACCACGTGAATTCAACATTGAAGGCAGCGACTTGAAAGGCGTTCATTACGCCATGGATTTCCTGAATGGCAGCATTAAGAGCTATCTGGACTCCAATCTGGAAGACGGCCAATATCTGTCCGCTAAGGAAAAAGACATTATCGTCATTGGTGGCGGAGATACAGGATCTGACTGTGTGGCTACATCGCTGCGTCACGGTTGTCGTACTGTTACACAATTCGGTACGCATACACAAGCGCCGATGGAGCGTGATCGTATTAACAACCCTTGGCCGCAATTCCCGAACGTGTATACACTTGATTATGCACAAGAGGAAGCCAAAGCATTATTTGGTCAAGATCCACGTGAATTCTCAATCATGACAACCAAGTTTGTCGGAGACGATGAGGGTAACCTCAAAGAATTGCATACGGTGCAAATCGAGCGTATTGTAGATGAGACAGGTCGCAAGATTTATCAGCCAATTCCAGGTACAGAGCGTGTATTCCCGGCTCAAATGGCCATGATTGCGATTGGATTTGATGGACCGGAACAAACATTGGTAGAGCAACTGGGACTTGCAACAGATCGTCGTACGAACGTTAAGGCACGTTATGGCAAATACAATACCAATGTGGATAAAGTATTTGCAGCAGGTGACATGCGTCGTGGTCAAAGCTTGGTTGTATGGGCGATCAATGAAGGCCGTGAGGCTGCTCGTGAAGTGGACAAATACTTGATGGGTGCTACGGTTCTGGTTTAACGTTCTACAACAAAAACGGATTTACATGAATACTAAACCAGTAAAAGTATAGATTAGATCTCAATGATAACCCCCGCGTTCAGTGGGGGTTGTTTGTTGTCTTTTAACTTTTAAATAGAAAAGACTACATATTTCACGCAAGTGTGAGCAATAGCATTGCTTTTTAAGTGATAAAGATTTATTATTATATTATAATGATTATAAATAAGGATTCGCTGAAACCAACAATCAGTACGATAAAAGTAAAATCTAATGAATATAAACTGGAGGTGCGACCTGCTATGGCAAGTAACCGGGACAAGTCCATTTCAGAACAGATCTTTCACATTAAAAATCAATTGGTTGAAAAAGGATATAAGTTAACACAACAACGGGAAGTTACTGTACGTGTATTGCTTGAACATGAGAAGGATCATTTTAGCGCAGAGGAAGTATTCCTGCTGGTTAAAGAGCAGTTCCCTGAGATTGGATTGGCTACCGTATACCGAACTCTCGAACTGCTGAGTGACCTTCAGGTCGTTGAAAAGATTAACTTTGGCGACGGTGCTGCGCGTTTCGATCTACGGAGTACGGATGGTTCCCATCATCACCATCACTTGATCTGTACAGAATGTGGAAAAGTAGAAGAGATTATGGAAGATGGTCTCCTTCGTTTGGAACAACAAATTGAGCGTCAGTATGGCTTTGCTGTTACGGATCATCGTTTGGATTTCCAAGGTGTGTGCAAAGAATGCAGACAAAAGCATGTACTGAAAGAACAGGCAGCAGGATAATTCATCTCGGGAGGGTGCTCCCGAATTCAAAATCTGATATAATGAGTATCAGAAGCAAGGGGCTTCCGTCGGCGGAAGGCCCCTTTTTGCCGTCATGCGGACGGTGAAGGAGGAGAGATGGACGGATGAAGACACTGGTTATAGCGGAAAAACCCGACATGGGTCGAACCATTGCCGCCGTCATAGAACCAAAGGCCAAGAACAATCGCACGTATCTGGAGGGTGAGCATTACATCATCACTTGGGCGATTGGGCATTTGCTTGGACTGGCTGAACCGGATGCCTATGATACGAAGTACAAGCGTTGGAATATAGCGGACCTGCCGATTATACCTGACCAGTTCAAGATTGTACCCAATCCGAGAACGAAAGATCAGCTCAAAATGATTGGAGAACTGGCAAAACGGGCTTCAGCCATCGTTAATGCTTGCGATGCAGGGAGAGAAGGACAGTACATCTTCGCCCTCATACAACAGCAACTGAAGCTCCGCCAGCCTGTAAAGCGTCTATGGATATCGGATTTGACGGCAGAGAGCATTAGACGTGGTTTTGATGGTCTAAAGGATGCCTCTGAATTTGAAAATTTGACCCATGCAGCTCGCGCCAGAAGTGAAGCCGATTGGCTGATCGGGATGAATGCCTCACGGGCGTTTACAACCCGTCATAATGCATTGTTGTCTGTAGGCCGTGTGCAGACGCCGGTACTCGCGCTAATCTATGATCGGGAAATCGAGATTGAAGCGTTTCAGTCACAGACCTTTTATGAAGTGGCCGCCTGGTTTCGGCAGGAAGGTGTCGAGTACCGGGGACTGCGTCAAGGCGATAAGCTGACCGATGCCGAGGCAGCAGAGGCCATTGCAGCCAGTGTGAAGGGCAAGACAGGGCAGATTACCAAATACGAAGCAAAGCAGACGAAGGAGTATCCGTATCGTTTGTATGACCTGACCCTTTTACAGCGTGAAGCCAATGCCAAGTTCGGATATGGAGCCAAAAAAACACTGGATATCGCGCAGGCCTTGTATGAAAAACACAAGGTAATTTCGTATCCGCGGACGAACTCCAACTATGTTACAGAACAGAATATTGAAGGTATGCACAAAACGCTAAACCTGCTTAAAAATGGTACCTATAGTGAGCTTGCGCAAGGGGCCAAGCCAGAGCTTGTTCATAAGAATAATAAAGGGGTATGTAATCCGAGCAGGGTGGAAGATCACCATGCGATCTTACCTACATTAAAGCGACCAGGTACCTTATCCAAGGATGAACAGAACATCTACGATTTGATTGTAAGGCGTTTCTTGTCTCACTTTTATCCTCCGGCGGAGTATAAGCAACATACAGTGCTCACCGAAGTGGAGAAACATCAGTTTAAGACATCTGTCAAAGAGCTGCTGTCTCTCGGATGGAAAGTGGTCCTCGGTTCTGGAGATCAGGAACAGGGTGGTGCAGGCAAGAAGAAGACCAAGAAAAACGGCAATGAAGAAGAGGAAGCCGAGGAGTGGACGGACAAGGCTTTTGCTGTACAGCCTGACTTGCCTGTTCAATGTACAAAGAGTGAGTTTAAGGAGAAGGCGACGCAACCTCCCAAAAGTTATACCGAGGGAACATTGCTGAAAGCGATGGAAAGTGCAGGCAAGCAGATCGAGAATGAAGAGCTGCGAGATGCGATGAAAGATAGTGGTCTGGGTACTCCAGCCACACGAGCGGCTACGATTGAACGGCTTAAAAACGTAGGTTACATTACGCTGCAAGGGAAGAAAATGCAGTTGACGCTCAAAGGCAGAACGGCGATTGAATTGATCCGCCGGGCGGGCGTAGATCTGTTAACTTCACCTGAGATGACCGGGCAATGGGAAAGAAGGTTATATCAGATTTCCAAAGGTGAGGCGGGTCAGGACAAGTTCATGGAGAACGTCAAGAAATTCACCTTGTCCATCATTGAGAAAGTGCGTGTACAAGCTCCAGCTCCAGCAGATGCTTTTGGAGAAGATTCGCGTGCAGGCAGGGGGAAAGGCAAGGGAGCCAGAACCCAAACCGGCAATACGAGGACATCTGCCAAGACAGTTAGTGGCGGTTCAGCTGTTAAAACGTCGCGTCAAGCTTCGGCATCTTCGTCCAGAGCTGGCAGTGGGAAAAGCACGACCACCAAGGCGCCATCTTCAACTTCGAGCGCATCAGGAGTGAGAGAGTTACTTGCACCTTGTCCTTCTCCAGGCTGTACAGGCCAGATTATAGAGGGCAAGAAAGGCTATGGATGCTCACGTTTCAAGGAAGGCTGCTCATTTGTGGTCTGGAAAGAGTATGCGGGCAAAAAAATCACCAGTACGATGTTAAAATCGCTGATTGAGAAGGGGAGTACGCAAGTACTGTCTTTCAAACGAAAAGACGGAAGTACGGTGAAGGCGCGTATTATTCTACAGGACGTAGTAACAGGCAAGTTATCTGGTGAGAAGCAGGATGCTTGAAATTAGTTAACATACAGCAAAAGGACCCTTAACCAAGGGTCCTTTTCTGTTGCTGCTGTTGTATATTTTCGTGTATAACTTTCGGGACCTCTTCCAGTGCAGTGATGGTATACATCGACGTTTCCGGATTAGGTTGAAGTTCTACGATGTTGTACTGCCATTCATTTGGCTGTTTGATATATATGCTGTGAATTCCGGCTTTTACGGCAGGCATAATATCTGTCCGAAGAGAGTTGCCAATCATCCATGTTGCACGGCGATCAAATGGACCGTTAGACAGAATGCCTTCCAGTGCCTCGATGTTTTTGTGTTGCCGGATATAGATCCGATCATCAAAATAAGCCGAGAGTTTCATCTGATCAATCTTGCGCTGTTGGATCACGGTTTCGCCGCCCGTATATAAGTAGAGGGAATGTCCAGCACCTTTGAGGTTCTCAAGCGTTTCAACCATATGAGGGTAGGGTTCAACCTCCTGATCGTACACACTCATGCCCAACTTGCTCAGATAGGACTCTTCTCTGGGAGAAGTTAATCTGGAGAACTTGCCTGAGAAATACCGATAGGTATCAATCAGGGATTGCGGAAAATGATGACTTGCAAAGCCAAGTTTGTTCACTCCTGTGACATCGATCTCCAGCTGTTTTTCGCGAATCTCTTGCGTTGTCAGAGAATGTCCATCAAACCACTCCTGCATATTTTCGAAGAATTCCCCCAAAATCAGGTTGAAATACTTGTTGCAATATACGAGTGTATCATCAAGGTCAAACAAAATATGTTGTTTCATTATTTTCATGATCTAACTCACTCCTTGTAGCCAGCAACTCCACAATGGTTCAACTAAATTATATGCGAATATAGGATTCCAGGAACATATTCAATTCAGATACGCCATCTGGCCGAATACTGTATTTCTCTTTACGGTTACTTCCGAGCAGATGAGTGCGTAGCAGGCCTGCGATACGAAGCGCCATCACCTGGTCTTTGACCGTGTCTTCGTCTTTACCCAATGCTTCACACATCTCAGCAAGAGATTTGGGTTCATCCGATACGTAACGAAGCAGTCGAAGTCTTTCAGGATCAGCCAGTGCATGGGTGAAACGTAAAAGACATGTTGGCGGCTGGTCTTCATTCTCTTCAGGTGCATCTACGGGATACTGCATGATCATCATACCCTCATAGAAGCAGTA
The DNA here is from genome assembly GCF_037976905.1 of Paenibacillus sp. FSL K6-1318. NCBI lineage: Bacteria > Bacillati > Bacillota > Bacilli > Caryophanales > Paenibacillaceae > Paenibacillus > Paenibacillus sp. FSL K6-1318. Next base: position 3,886,017 of record NZ_CP150270.1, on the reverse strand, counting down.
CATATTAATAGGACGATTGTGCACCGTTGGGAAAAGGATGACTTCGTTCAGTCCAGGCATCGGTTCAACAAGAACGCCGGCTGTAGCATATTCAATAAGAAGTTCAGGTCCCATTTTATCAAGCAAAATGCGTTTTTCTTCGGCATCTTCTTCCAGCCATACGCGCTGATCTTCACTCATATTCTGACAGTAGTGTTGATCCCATAGTCGCAATAATGGGACATAACTGTTCCGAATGCGCGTAGATTCTTCTATTGTAAGAGCGGGCAAGAGGGGAGAGACCCGTGCATACAGGTCTTCCGCTGTCATTCCGGCAAGCATGTCCAGAAAATCACGATTCTCCGATGTATCATTTTGATATGCTGCCCATGCAAACAAGACATCAAAATCATCAAAAGGCCAAGTGGCAGCAGGTGCGAGCGCAGCTCGAACATTGGAACTTAGTTTGCCTTCCACTTCCAGAATCCATTCAGGACCAATATCCAGATGCTGAATCCATTTTTTCGTGACATAAACTAGAAAGCTGTTGAGCATTTCATATATCGGTGAAACATCAATTTTAACATGATAAGCCATAATGTTGCAGAATCCTCCCGTCACATCTAAATGTACGCAGCGACTTAAGTACTATTATGGCTTGTTTTGCAGGGCGTTGTCCACTATAATGTTCAAGTCCGGGGCAAAGCCCCGATCCATGAATAGCAGTTTAAAACCATATGTATACCATACGAAAGTCGTCAGCGATGGCGATTTTTCTTTGTGTGCTCGCAGGAGGAATGAATTCGTGTCATCGATTACTCGTCCCAAACTATCACACTCGACAGCCAATTATCTTATTTTGATTACGGTTATTGTGGTAGCGGGAATTAGTCAGGGGCTTCTGCTACCTGTGCTTTCGATTTTTTTGGAGCAAAAAGGGGTTTCGCCAGGTTTAAACGGATTAAACGCCGCCGCGCTGTACATTGGCTCTTTTGCCATGACTCTAGTTGCGGAGCGACTATTGGGAGCACTAGGGTTCAAAAAGCTGATTGTAGGTGGCCTGATATTGGTCATGGTCCCTTTAATATTGTTTCCGTACTTACCAGATATTAAAATATGGTTCATTTTGCGTCTGGTCGTTGGAATAGGAGACAGCGCACTTCATTATGCGGCTCAGCTCTGGGTGCTGCTTGTCACTGCACCTGAAAAGCGTGGACGCTACATATCGCTATATGGCATGTCCTATGGTCTGGGATTCAGCATTGGTCCACTGGGCATCAAATTGCTTGGATTCGGTGATGCTGTGCCTTTCTGGGTGTTATTCGTATGTATTGCCGCAGTTCTTTTACTGGTATTAATGAAGCTTCCGGATACGAAGCCGGAAAAAGCAGAACATGGCCAACTGCCCGAACGCCGCTTCCGTCGTAGTCTGGCATGGGCTTGGTATGCACTGTTACCGGCACTTTTATACGGATATATGGAGGCCGGTATGAATAGTAACTTCCCCGTATACGGCTTGCGTATTGGATTCGACACCAATCAGATTTCTTCGTTGCTTCCTTTTATCGGAATTGGAGGTTTGTTCCTTCAATTGCCTCTGGGTATGTTGAGTGACCGATATGGGCGAAAGAAAGTATTAATGTTTGCGGGCATCAGCGGGGGAATGATCTTCATGCTGGTTCCAGTCGCAGGTACGCATTTTTGGTGGACGCTTGTATTGTTGACGATCGCAGGTGGCCTGGTCGGTTCATTTTTCTCACTGGGCCTTGCCTATGCTGCAGATATCCTGCCTAAAGTGTTGCTGCCTGCAGCCAACGTCGTGGCGTCCTTTCATTTCACGATTGGAAGCATTATTGGACCGAATCTGGGCGGTCAGATGATCAACTGGATTTCACCGGGAAGCATGTTCACGTTGCTGGGAATCATGTACCTTCTTTTCGGCGCGGCAGGCATATTATTTCGTCGTAAACCTGAGTTCGAATCTGTGTTAAAATAGAAGCTGGTGTTCGCATGGAAATTGATGTCCATTTCCGAGTACACTAGTGGTAGGGAAAAACATGGACAAGAGGAGACATCGCGATGATCAGAGTAGAGAACTTGAGTAAATCCGTTGGCGTGGACCGCGTTCCCGTTCTACGGGATATTCGATTTGATATGCAACAAGGTGAGATGATTGCTGTAGTTGGCTCAAGCGGTAGTGGGAAAAGCATGTTGCTCAAATGTTTGGCCATGATGGAGAAATGGGATTCCGGCCGGTTTACGGTGGACGGTGCCGAGATTTTGAAAGAAGGCTGGTCCGGAAAACGGAAAATCAAACGGGAATGGGCATACTTGGAACAAAATCCAGAATTATTTCCTAGACGTACGGCTCTTAAAAATGTATTAATCGGACGATCGGGTCAGACTCCCGTATGGAGAATGGTAACCGGTATGGTACGTTCCGATGATTATATGGGTGCGATGGATTATCTCGAAAACTTGGGATTACTCGATAAAGCACATCAGATTGCAGAGAAGCTGAGTGGTGGTGAGAAGCAACGTGTTGCCATTGCAAGAGCGCTTGCTCATGGTGCCAAAGTGGTTCTGGCCGATGAACCTGTGATTGGTCTTGACCCTCACACAGCAGATTCCGTGCTGGAAACGCTGCGCAAATTATGTGAAGAAGAACGTGCAACAGTTATTGCAGTACTGCCTATTGAACTTGCTGAGAAACATGCCACACGGATCTGGGGATTGGCAGACGGCAAGATTGCTTTTGATATTCGTGGACGCAGACTGACACAGCAAGAAAAAAACCAGATTTAAACTATTGAAAAGAGTGATGAGATTGTTTAATTCACGGTGGGGACGCTTCATTGCAGCAGGAACGATGGCGATTATGCTTGGTTCTGTTCTAAGCGGATGTACAGTCATAAGTGACCCCAAGGGTTTGATGAGAAAACCAATGATGTCCACAGATAAGGAAAAACTGTACAACGTGGTTCAAGTTAAACTGCCGCCAGAGAGCACGTTGATTCGTCCTAAGGACATGAATAATACCAGTATGATTCGAGTGGAAGACCTGAATGGGGATGGGACTCGGGAAGCGATTGTTTTTTATGAGACGCCGAATGAGAATGTGCGAATCCATGGCATGATTTTGGAAGAGCAGGGGGGCACATGGGTTAAAAAGCTTACATTTGACGTGCCGGGAAATGAGCTGCAATCCTTTAAAGTATTGGATATTACGAATGATGGTAATCCCGATATTATACTTGGGGTTAGTTTACAGGAGCAAAAAGCTTTGACTGCCTATTCGTACAAGGGCGGGGCACTCGAACAGGTTCTAGGTGGAGTTCCGTATAATCAATATATCATTGATGATGCGCAGGGAAATACGCTGGATCTGAGTGGAGATGGCAAGAGTGATTTTGTTATCATTTCGCTGAACAACAGTGGCTTTGCAACGATTGCTTTATACCAGTACGAAGATGGAAGCTTCAAGGAAGTTGATCGGGTGCAGACCGATTATACCGTTAAAGAAGTTTATAATGCTCTAGGCGGAGAAATCGCAGAAGGACAAATGGGCATTGTACTGGATGCAGAGCTTGATGATCGGAGTTCCTTCTCACAAATTATGTATGTTAAGGATAACAAGTTAGTCAATGCTTTCAAATCACCGGATCAAACATATAGAGATGACAAAATTTTAAGCGGTGATGTTGATAATGATGGTATTATTGAGTTTGGACTCAAAGAGACTCCAAAGGGTTGGGAGCATTACGTTTTTGACTCTCGGTTGTGGTTCTATACTTATTATCAATGGGATGGTAAAGACGGCAAGAAATTTGTCTCATTCCAATTCCGGGATGATGCCGATTTATTTCATCTAAACCTCAAGCCAGAGTGGTACGGTAAAATCACTATTGATACCAAATCGGAAAAGGAAAAATATATTCGATTTAAAATGATTGATACGGACGAAACCGTGGCAGAGATCAAATATTTCACCCTTTCCAAGTGGGAACAAGAGAAGGGTAAAAGCTGGAAGGAAATTACGCGCACCAAAGATCGGGTTATTGCTTCACGAGTAGCACAATCAGAGGCGGGTAAAGATGCACTGAGTAATACTTCTCAGCTGAATAGAAAGGGAGAACTTAATGAGTAAAGTACTTATTCTTGAGGATGAAGAATCCATCCGCAGTTTTATAGTGATTAATCTAAAGAGAAACGGATTCGAAGTGCTTGAAGCGGGTGACGGCCATGAAGCGCTTCGCATACTGCAAACGGTACCTGATATTGATCTGGCTCTGCTGGATGTCATGGTACCTGGTATTGATGGATTTGAGGTCTGTCGACGCATACGTGAAACCAATGAGCGTCTTGGTATCATCTTCTTGACTGCCAAAGTGCAGGAACAGGATAAAGTATACGCACTCTCCGTTGGTGCAGATGATCACGTAAGCAAGCCTTTCAGCCCAACAGAGCTGATTGCGCGTATTCAGTCTTTGTTACGTCGTGTGAACGTGCACCGGGAAACTGCGGCTAAGGTTACGTTCCAGTCCGGACCATTTTCACTGGATCTGATCTCGAAACAGTTCAAAAAACAGAATGAAGCCATTGAGTTAACTCCAACGGAGTTTTCCTTGATTCAGTTTTTCCTGGAAAAAGAAAATACACCACTCAGCCGTGATGTGTTGTTAGATCATGTATGGGGCAAAGAGTACATGGGTGATCCCAAAATTGTGGATGTAAACATTCGTCGTCTCCGTCAAAAAATTGAGAACAATCCTTCCGAGCCCGAATACCTGCAGACTGTATGGGGTCACGGGTACAAATGGAAGGGCCGGGAGCAATGATTAAAAAAGGCATTACACGGCAGATCGTACTACACTATTTCTTTGTAGTTTTTCTTGCTCTGCTGTTGGTCGAATTCGTATTTATGTTGGCAGTACAAAGGTATTATTATGAAAGTATCTACAATACGATTAGTACCCACATTTCTAATTCAAAGGACTTTTTCGAGCCGATCGCTCGTGAGAATACTACGGAGGACGGAAATAATCTGTCCAGACTGATTGTGAATTTGGCATTGTCCAATACTGAATTGGAAATATTGGATCTGAACGGGCGCGTATTGGCGAGTTCGACTGCTTTTGAATCTGACCGTGCTGTGTTGCAAACCAGTGATATTATGCAGGCTTTGAACGGGGACATGGGACGCTGGATTGGAAGACAACCAGGTACTGGAGAATCCGTCATGGCCGTTTCACACAAGTTTGATCTGGGCGGCGAAAATACTTATGTAATTCGATATCTGACATCACTCGAGGATGTAAACTCCAAGCTGCTAAATATGGGATTGCTAGCCGCTGCGGTCGGTGTTGCCGTGCTTGCGATTGTCTTAATTATCAGTATTGGTATGGCGAATTCCATTGTGCGTCCAATCAATAACATCACTGCAGTATCTGCTCAAATGGCCAGGGGAAGGCTCGATGTCAGGGTTAAAGGAAACTATAAGCACGAACTGGGCGAACTGGCATCAACGCTTAACTTCATGGCACATGAAATCGTGCGCAGTAATCAGATCAAGGATGATTTTATCTCTTCGATCTCACATGAATTAAGAACACCTCTAACCAGTATCAAGGGTTGGAGTGAGACACTGGACTCAGGCGGTTATGATCCGGAAGAAACCCGAATTGGGATGGGGATCATTTCCAAGGAAACCGAACGACTGATTGGACTTGTTGAAGAGATGCTGGATTTCTCCAAATTGCAGCAGAACCAGATGAAGCTGGTCAAAGGAACCGTCAACATTCGTGAAATTGTACAGGAAACGATGTTGAATGTCTGGGCCAAAGCGGAACAAAAACAGGTTCATCTCAAGTTGGAAACGGATGAGACTCGTGCTTATAATGTCCATGGAGACGGCAACAGACTGAAACAAGTCTTCCTGAACGTTGTGGATAATGCAATCAAATTCTCACATGAAAATTCCTGGATCTTTTTGTCCGTCAAAGAGGAGAATGGACAGATTATTGCAGCTGTTCAGGACACAGGCATCGGAATCAGTGAGGAACACCTCATCAAAGTGCGGGACCGCTTCTTCCAGGTCAATCATCAAAATGGGGGAACGGGACTGGGACTTGCGATTACGCAGGAACTGGTGGAACTGCATGAGGGAACCATCACGATGCAGAGTGAACTCGGATCGGGGACAACCGTTACGATTACATTACCCGCTGTGGCTGAGGAGATGGGGACAGAGGAGTCTGTCACCCAGTCTGGTGATGCTGAAGTCACACAAGAGCGAACAGCAAGCGATGTGAAATTAGATAATCTAAAAAATTCTTAAGATTGAATCCATTTTAGTGATTTATGAAATGGATTCGGTCAAAATCCACACAAAAAAGGTGAGCCATCAAAGGCTCACCTTTTTTGTGTATTATGTTAATTTATGAAGAAAGTTCACCAGCACGCAGGCGCCCACTTTTTTCATATACTTCTTTCAAGATACGAACAGGTTGTGTGCGGACAGCCGGCTTGGCAGAGACAATCTCGTTAGGCCCAACGACAACAATTTCATCCGCCGTACCCTTCACAATTGCACCGTCTTTGATAATCGCACCTTCACCAATGATGGCGCGTTCGATGTGAACGCCACGGCCTACGCGTGCGTTAGGCATAACGACACTGTCTTTAACCTCAGAGCCTTTACCCACTTCAGCACCGCAGAAGATTACAGAACGTTCGGCATGACCTTCAATAGCACAAGAGTCATGAATCATGGAAGTCACATGTTCAATCTTCGTATGTCTTGCCTTGTATGCACTTGGCTTAGAACGCCAGTCGCGAGTGAACATTGGCCAGTTTTCTTTTTGAAGACTCCAGTCTTCATCGTTGTGTAACAGATCCATATGTGCATCCCAAAGGCTCTTAACCGTGCCTACATCTTTCCAATAACCATTAAAGTTATAGACAAAGAGGGGATTATTTTCGTTCAACATCTGAGGAATCACATCTTTACCGAAGTCATGGCTGGATTCAGGGTTAGCAGCATCTTCCAAGAGATGGCGTTTCAGATACTCCCATTTGAACATGTAAATACCCATTGAAGCCAGATTACTTTTTGGTTCAGCCGGTTTCTCGGCAAATTCGGTTACACGCAGATTAGCATCGGCAGCCATGATCCCAAAGCGATGTGCTTCATCCCATGGAACTTCCATCACTGAAATCGTTGCTGCGGCATTATTGGCTTGATGAGCCTCCAACATTTCGCGATAATTCATATGATAAATATGGTCACCCGACAAAATTAGAACATTTTCGGGGTTTTGTTGGTCAATATAGTCGATATTTTTATAAATAGCATCCGCCGTTCCCAAGTATTCGTCATTTCCTGTATGATAAGATGGAAGCAAGGAGATTCCTGCCTCACTTGAGTTACCATGTCCCCATGGTTCTCCTCCACCGATATGATCATGTAATGATTCCGCTTGATACTGCGTTAGTACACCTACAGTGTCGATCCCTGAGTTAACGCAGTTACTGAGAGGAAAATCGATGATTCGGTAGTGCCCGCCAAACGGTACAGCGGGTTTTGCGATACTTGAGGTTAAAGGGGCTAATCGTTTCCCTTCTCCTCCCGCCAACAGCATAGCGATGCAATCTTTATTAAACATAATCGTTTCCCTCCCAAAATATTGTGCAGTGTAGTACATCATTAACGCAAAGTAGAGCAAATGAAACTGTTGTTACTGTAAAAATTCAGAAAAAATACAACATTTTCTAATGCACCGCATTTTTCTTTTCAACTTGGCTAGAATGGGGTAATGGTTACTGTTATATCTATTTTCTTGAGAAGAAGGTGATCTCTTGGCCATTCAACCGTTAGCACACCCGGACATATTGCCGGAGCATATTTATTTATTTCATGAAGGTAACCTTCATCACAGTTATCGAATGTTAGGCGCACAGCCTGAGACTTGCGATGGCCGTCAGGGGTATCGCTTTACCGTATGGGCACCAAATGCCGCAGAAGTGGGACTGGCTCTGGACCGTAATGATTGGAAAGGCGAACAGGAACCTTTATATAAGATACCCGAATCAGGATTTTGGAGTCGTTTTTTTCCGGAAATCAGTGAAGGAACTTTATACAAGTTCCGTATATTAACGGAAGATGGAACAGAATTGCTCAAAGCGGACCCTTATGCGTTTCAAGCGGAGGTTCGACCTCAGACAGCCTCTGTCACCAGTTCAATCGAAGGTTACAAATGGAATGATGGAGCCTGGAGACGAAAACAACGTGCCATGTATAACAAACCTCTACATATTTACGAAATGCATATGGGAACCTGGAAGCGCAAAGAAGATGGTAGCCTCTATAGTTATCGCGAGATGGCGGACTTGCTCGTTCCTTACTTATTAGAAATGAAATATACACATGTTGAGATGATGCCTCTCAGTGAGCATCCCTATGACCTTTCGTGGGGATACCAGAACACAGGGTTTTACGCGCCAACGAGCCGTTACGGGCACCCAAAAGATCTGATGTATCTTGTGGATACACTGCATCAGGCTGGAATAGGCGTACTCCTGGATTGGGTGCCTGCACATTTTGCCAAAGATGCTCATGGGTTGCGTATGTTCGATGGAACACCTTTATATGAATATGCAGACCCGATGTTAGCGGAGAAGCCAGGCTGGGGTACACTCAGCTTTGATTACTCGAAACCTGAAATTCGTTCCTTTCTGATCTCCAATGCATTGTATTGGATGGAGATGTATCATTTTGACGGACTCCGTGTTGATGCGGTTACGAGTATGCTTCGGCTTGATTTTGAAAAGCAACCAGGACAATACCGTACCAATGATGAAGGGGGTCTTGAGAACAAGGAAGCTGTAGCCTTTTTGCAGCAGCTGAATGAGACGGTATTCAAGTATTTCCCTTATGCATTGATGATGGCTGAAGAATCCAGTGCATGGCCAATGGTGACGCTACCTGTAGATGAGGGTGGTCTGGGTTTCAACTACAAATGGAACATGGGCTGGATGAACGATACGCTTGATTACATGGAATCTGATTTTCATGAGCGTCCTTCCAAACATCATTTGCTGACTTTCCCGGTCGTATACTCCTTTGCTGAAAATTATGTGCTACCTCTGTCACATGACGAAGTTGTTCATGGCAAAAAGTCGCTCCTCGACAAGATGCCAGGAACCTATGAGCAGAAATTTGCCGGCATGCGTGCTTTTCTGGGCTATTTTATGACTTTCCCAGGGAAAAAGCTGTTGTTTATGGGGGGAGACTTTGGCCAGTTCATCGAATGGAAAGATGAGGATCAACTGGATTGGTTCTTGCTGGATTATGACAGTCACCGCAATTTGCATAAGTTTGAGCGTGAGCTGTCTAACCTGTACTTGAGCGAAAAAGCTTTGTGGGAGCTTGATCATTCCTTGGACGGTTATGAATGGATCACTCCGGATGATCAGGACCAGAGTGTCATTTCATATGTACGCAAAGGAAAAAAACCTGCGGATACACTCCTTGTGCTCATTAACTTTCAGCCGGTCAAGCGGGAGCGTTACCGGATTGGTGTCATGCGTCCCGGTATGTATACCGAAGTTCTGAACAGTGACCATTCCGTTTACGGCGGTTCAGGCATAATTAATGATATGCAACTGCCTACCGAAAAGATTCCTTTTCATGGGCATCCGCATAGTCTCGAATTGGTTTTACCTCCGCTGAGCATCGTGATACTAAAAAAGAACACGCGCCGGAAAACGGATGAATCGCCTGCGAGTATTACTTCCGTCAGTTCAAAAACGAAAAATAAAAGTGAAAACAACACGCTGAAACCGAAGAGGAGGACGAAGGCATGAATATTCTATTTGCTGCTGCTGAAGTACATCCATTTATTAAAACAGGAGGCCTCGCTGACGTAATCGGTGCTCTCCCGTTCGCATTGAAGAAGAGCGGAGCAGACGTGCGGGTGATTATGCCTAAATACAAGGGAATCCCCGATGAATATAAAGACGCATTGCAGCCAGTCATCACAACGGATGTGCCCCTTGGCTGGCGCAGACCCTATTGTGGAATAGAAATGCTGGTTCATGATGGAATTCCAGTTTACTTTGTGGATAATGAGTATTATTTTGGGCGTGACGGAGTGTACGGGTATATGGATGATGGCGAGCGCTTCGCCTTCTTCAACCGTGCAGTTCTTGAAGTATTACCACAGATTGAGTTCAAGCCTGACGTGTTGCACAGTCATGACTGGCATGCAGGAATGATTCCTTTGGTGCTTGAAGCCCATTACAGACGCGATCCATTCTACAGTGATATTCGTACGGTGTTCACCATACATAACTTGTTGTACCAAGGGGTATTCCCACATGAGTTATTCAGTGAAATCCTTGAATTGGACGATCGATATTTCACCGTGGATGGAGCCGAATATTACGGTAATGTCAATTTCCTGAAAGCTGGTATTGTGTACGCTGACCATGTGACAACGGTGAGCCCAACATACGCACAGGAAGTGCAAACGTCTTATTACGGATATGGCCTGGACGGACTGCTTAGTTCTCTTGGAGATCGTTTCAGCGGGATTGTGAATGGAATTGATACCAAGAGCTACAACCCGGCGACAGACACCAAAATTCCTATGAAATACAGAACAAGTCTGTCCAAGAAAACGGAGAATAAAATCGAGCTTCAAAAAGAACTTGGGCTTCCTGTTCGACCGGATGTACCTCTCATGGTCATGGTCACAAGGCTCGTGGACTCCAAGGGGCTTGATCTGGTCTGCCGCATCCTGGATGAATTGTTGTACTATGATGACATTCAATTTGCGGTACTGGGAACAGGGGAGCAGGCGTATGAACACTGGTTCCGTGAAGCTGCGAATCGTTATCCGCTTAAAATGTCTGCCCAGATTAAATTCAACGATGGGTTATCCCGCCGTTTCTATGCAGGCAGTGATATCTTCCTGATGCCATCAAGGTTCGAGCCATGTGGTATTAGTCAGCTACTGGCTCTGCGTTATGGCAGTGTGCCTCTCGTAAGGGAAACAGGTGGTCTGAATGATACCGTGCAGGCATATAACGAGTTTACTGGAGAAGGGAATGGCTTCTCGTTCACGAGCTTTAACGCACATGACATGATGAATACCATTCGGCGTGCTGAGGAGATTTACAAACAGCCGGAACACTGGAAGAAAATTGTGAAGAATGCAATGGGCGGAGAATATAGCTGGAACGTGTCAGCTGAGGAATATATGGATATTTATCGTCGAATTACACTCGAACCTGTAAAGTGATGTAGTCTTGATGAGTCACAGCATATGATGCTGTGGCTTTTTCTCACGCCAAAAAACACTTCCAAAGTTCAGAATGAATGTCTTTCATCTGAGACGGTAGAAGTGTTTTTCTTTTGACATGATTATGCTTGGACTGAATGGTTAAAATGGATCGTTGCTGGATCAAGCTGTCTGTACAAAATGCGGTACCCATAGGGGTCGAGCTTAATATTCATTAATCCATCGGTTGGGGATACAGGCTCTTCAGTTAATGCATCTTTCCAGTCTTTCGTCTCCATGGGATGTGAGAGCGTACGATCTTGAGGTGTATTGTTCATCCATACGGTAAAGTGAAGGTTGTCATCCACACGCTCGTACACGATACAGGGGTCATTATGATCAGCCTTGAGGAATCGGAAGCGTCCTTTGCGCAGGGCTTCATTGCTTTTGCGTAAATCGATCATCAGACGATAAAAATCATAAAGTTCTCTGTCTTGTTTGGCCGGGTCCCATTCCATGCATTTTCGACAATCCGGGTCAGCATCACCGCTAATCCCAACTTCGTCGCCGTAGAAGATACAAGGTGTACCGATATAGGTGAAAAGAAATACAACCGATAACTTTAATCGGCGTTTGTCTTCCCCTAACCGGGTGAGCAGGCGAGGGGTATCATGGCTGCACAGCATATTGAAGATGACCTCATTCGTTTGTTGTGGGTATCGCATAATTAATGAACCCATCTCGTTGGCAAAATGATAACCATCCATTGATCCACAGAAGAACTGAAGCACTTTGTCGGCAAAAGGATAATTCATGACGGAATCAAATTGATCCCCCATAAGCCAGGTCAAGGAATCGCTCCATACTTCACCAACAATATAGGCTTCGGGATTCGCTGCCTTCACAACCTTGCGAAAATCACGCCAGAAATGGTTGTCCACTTCATTCGCTACATCCAGCCGCCAGCCGTCCAGCTTGATTTCCTTGATCCAATACTCAGCCACATCGAGTAGATATGCCTTAACCTCTGGGTTGGCTGTATTGAACTTGGGCATGTTGCCATAGAAACCAAACGTATCGTAGGTAGGTATACCGTCCTTGATCTGAACCGGATATTCATTGATGTGGAACCAATCGGCATACGTTGAGTTTTTTCCATGTCTGAGTACGTCTTGAAAAGGAGGGAAGTCTTCGCTGCAGTGGTTAAACACCGCATCCAACATGACGCGGATACCCAGGCGATGACATTCTTCAGTCACTTGTTTGAGCATGGCGTTATCACCGAAATGGGGGTCGACTTTTTTATAGTCAATGGTGTCGTATTTGTGGTAGGAATTGGCCTGGAATAACGGGGTAAAGTAAATAGCGTTCACGCCAAGTTCAGTCAAGTCATACAGATGATCCAGCACACCTTGCAGATCTCCACCAAAATAATTGTCCAGTTCAGGTTTGCCACCCCAGTCATGGGTTCCTTGCGGATTCAGCTTGGGATCTCCATTGGCAAACCGTTCGGTCATGATCTGGTAAAAGACGGCTTCTTTGGCCCACTCGGGCACCTTAAACACATCAATCTCATGTATATAAGAGAACTCATAATATCCTCCGGTTGGATAAGGGGCCTCATAATGAATGCCGTTATCCGCGAGGAAAACATCTTCCGAACCGGCGGTTATCCGAAATATATAGGTGAGACGTTTGAATTGAGGTTTGACCGCAGCCTCCCAATAATCAAACATGCTATCGGCAGCAGCCTTCTCCAGTTGAATTTCCTTGTAAGTTCCATTCCAATTGTACTTATCTCCGGTCAGTGCAGTCACGTATTGAACATCATTTCGTTTGGTTCGAACGCGTAGATGTATGGTAGACGAATCATAGGCATAGGCCCATTTGTCACGAGGAACATGATACATGGCTTCGAGCAGCATGACAGCACCTCCTGAGTATAGGATAAGTTATAGCTATAAATAACCAAGTTAGCCAGCAAATGAACCATAATTCCTGTAATAAAATGTATTATTTTCAGTATTTTCAAGGGTTTCTTTCACAGCATCTCCAGCTTCTTGCTGAATATACTTACTGCTAAATCAAGAAAAGGGTGCCTTGAACAAGCTTGGATTTCAAGTTTGTTCAAGGCACCCTATATAGCATGTTGAAGCGAGTCTTACCGAATAGCTTGCTCGAACTCTGTACGGATGGATTGAAGCAGCTCCGGCTGGCTCAGAACGTCGTAGGCTGTTGTAGCGAGTGCCTTGGCTCCCAGAATCATGCCGTCCAGCGCACGTTCTTGGAGTGCAAGATCACGGAAGGCTATGGAGTGCAGTGTATGCACCTCATCCACAACACGGATGTAGGGATGGATGGCAGGACATTTTAGGGAAACGTTACCGATGTCCATGGAGCCATGATCGTTACCACTCACAATTTCTTCTTGCGGGATGCCGAGTTCGATCAGATTTTGACTAAACGCAGCTGAGAATGCTTCATTGGTGACCATCTCGTCATAGGACGTTTCATAGTTGGACGTCACCAGCTTGCAACCTGTCTGTAGAGCAGATCCTTCAGCAATCTGAATTACACGCTCCGTGAGGATATTCAGTTCTTTTCGGGTTGCTGCACGTACATAAAATTGGGCTGAAGCGTAGTCAGGAATGATGTTTGCCGCCTGACCGCCGTTGTTAATAACACCATGAATTCGAACGGTGCTTTTCACTTGTTGTCGGAATGCGTTGATCCCGTTGAACGTTTGAATGACAGCATCAAGTGCATTAATGCCTTCGTGCGGACTTGCAGCAGCATGTGAAGAGCGGCCATGGAATTCAAATTGAACAGCATCAATAGCCAGTGAGCTGCCGGACTTTTCGTAGGCATAATACGGGTGCGCCATGAGAGCGACATCGCAGTCATCGAACAAACCTGCTTCCGCCATCGGAACTTTAGCACCACGTGTCTCTTCAGCGGGGGTACCGAACACTTTAAGGGTTCCACCTACTTCATCCAGAATGGATTTCAGCCCAACAGCAGCTCCAAGACTCATCATGCAGATTAGATGGTGACCACAGGCGTGACCGATCTCCGGCAAAGCGTCATACTCACACAGTAATGCGATAGTAGGGCCGGGTTTGGTGGCCGAATAGGTTCCGATAAAAGCTGTGTCCAGTCCGAGAATGGGAGCTTCTACCGTGAAACCGTGGAAGACCAGTTCTTCTTTCAAACGGGCAGAAGCGAGATACTCTTCATTTCCCAGTTCGGGGTTGGCCCCAATATATGATGAAATGGCTTTAAAACGGGAAGCATATTGATCAATAACCGTCAGGATCAGTGATTTGTTAGATGTCATTAGTAAACTCCTTATGCAAAAATGAAAATAATTCATTGATTATATCATGTTTGCTTTATTTTTTCAGAAACAAGTCAAGATTTGTATTGTCAAAATGCATTGCATAATCATGCATTGTACTTTATAATGACTCAGTCATCAACATGAGAAGCATACAATGTATTGTAAGGGGAGAGAAAAAGGTTGAAATTGATTAGTCGTTACACCATGATGCTGTTGACCTTTGTTATTCTGCTGACGACTGCCGCTCCTGTGGCACTTGCAAGTGGAACTACAGATAATTCAAGCAGTAAAAAGCTAGTGCTCGGTACAAGTGCCGATTTTGCACCATACGAATTCCATAAAGTGATTAATGGCAAAGATGAAATCGTCGGTTTCGATATTGAGATCGCCAAAGAGATTGCCAAAGATCTTGGCGCTGAGCTTGTGATTGAGGATATGGGCTTCGACGGTCTTCTGCCTTCATTGCAGAGCGGGCGTGTTGATCTGGTAATTTCAGGT
This sequence comes from Paenibacillus sp. FSL K6-1318, assembly GCF_037976905.1. NCBI lineage: Bacteria > Bacillati > Bacillota > Bacilli > Caryophanales > Paenibacillaceae > Paenibacillus > Paenibacillus sp. FSL K6-1318. The sequence goes on along the minus strand of NZ_CP150270.1, from coordinate 3,870,918 downwards.
ATGACGCCGACGGATGAGCGGAAGAAAAGTATCGATTTTTCCGACACCTATTATAAATCAAAACAAGTGATTATGGTTCGCAATGCGGATAAAGACAAATATCCAACCATGGCAGAACTTGAAAATGCGAAGATTGGCGTTCAGAAAGGCTCCATTCAGGAAACGATCGGACAGAGTATTCCAGGAGCGAAACTTACTGCGCTGGATAAAATCTCGGATATCGTGCTTCAACTGCAAACAAAACGCATTGACGCGGCAATCGTTGAAGATACCGTTGCTGCAGGTTATCTGGACGATATCATTGGACTTGCTGCTGCTGTTCCGGACGAAGAGCAAGCAGAAGCGGCAATCGGGATTCGTAAAGGGAATACCGAGCTGCTAGCTGCAGTAAATGGAACACTGGAACGATTGAAAAGTGAAGATAAAATCAATCAGATGGTGACGGACGCCAGCCTCTTGATGGCGGATAAAGTGAACAAATCACAAAATATTTTCCAAGTATTCTGGGAGTACAAAAGTTTCTATGCTACAGGAGTAGGATACACACTTCTGTTGTCTGCACTTGGCGTTATCTTCGGGGTAATTATTGGATTGATCATCTGTTTATTCCGTTTGCATGACGCTGCAATCTTGCGCTGGATCGGTACTGCTTACGTTGAAGTGATCCGTGGCACACCGATGCTGGTACAATTGATGATTATTTACTATGGTTTTTCCCTGAGCTTTGGCATTAACTTCACTGCACTTCAGGCAGGTATCATTACACTTTCAATCAATAGTGGTGCCTATCTGGCGGAGATTTTCCGTGCAGGTATCCAAGGTGTGGATCGTGGTCAGTTGGAGGCAGCGCGTTCCCTCGGAATGGGCAGAGGTGCAGCAATGCGTTACATTATATTGCCACAAGCCTTCAAAGCTGTATTACCAGCGATCGGTAATGAATTTATAACTATTATCAAAGAATCCTCCATTATCTCCGTTATCGGTATGGTGGATATTATGTATCAGGCAAGTGTAGTCAAAAACATTACGTATCAAGGCTTGAGTCCATTTTTGATTGCAGCAGCCATCTACTTTGTAATGACGTTCATTTTGTCCAAGCTGCTGGGACGACTGGAAAGGAAGTTGAGTGCAAGTGATAGACGTTAGACAATTACACAAATCTTATGGAAATAACGATGTACTTAAGGGCATTAACGTGACGATTGGAAAAGGTGAAGTTGTCGTGGTTATCGGTCCTTCCGGTTCGGGTAAAAGTACGTTCTTACGTTGTCTGAACCTGCTGGAACAGCCTACCTCGGGTGAGATTGATTTTGAAGGCGTGTCAATCACCGATCCGAAGCACAACATCAATGCGACTCGTGAGAAGATGGGTATGGTGTTCCAGCATTTCAACCTGTTCCCACACAAAACGGTACAGCAAAACATTACGATTGCCCCGATTAAAGTGAAAAAGCAATCCACGCAGGAAGCGGAGAAAATCGCTGCTGATTTGTTAAACACTGTGGGCTTGTACGATAAAAAAGATACATTCCCGAACCAGCTGTCCGGTGGACAGAAGCAGCGGATCGCCATTGCAAGAGCATTGGCCATGCAACCGCATGTAATGCTGTTTGACGAGCCTACTTCGGCACTGGACCCCGAGATGGTCGGCGAAGTGCTGGATGTCATGAAACGTCTTGCAGAAGGCGGGATGACGATGGTCATCGTGACGCATGAGATGGGTTTTGCACGTGAAGTGGGAGATCGGATCCTGTTCATGGATGGCGGGGTCATCGTAGAAGAAGGAACACCTGATGAGGTGTTTGGAGCACCAAAAAATTCACGTACACGTGATTTTCTTGCTAAAGTACTCTAAATGAAATGATTTAATAGCGTTACTGACATCGAGTCGGTAACGCTATTTTTTTGTGCGCAATAATCATTTATTGATTTGAAAAGTAACTTTTTTGTTACCTAATATAAAGGGATCGGATCACCCAGCTTTTCTGAATTATCCAGTATTCTTACAGTTGATGACATGCTAAAAACCATATGGTAAGAATTACTACAAGTTCAGGTTACAAAATTGTGATATATTGAACTCTGCCGAAACTTCCGGACAGGGAGTGCGGGGGATGTAACGATGCAGATCGTGCAGGGGGAAGATCTACGGCACACTGCTTGGGGTGAATTAGGGGTACATAACGTTTCACATGTAACGAAGAACCTATAGGGTGGCTCCTCATCCGAATCCGACAACTAACTTCGCAGGCATAATGAGGGAGGAAGACCATGATTAACAAGAAACGTATAGCCAAAACAGCAGTAGCATTATTGACAACAGCAATGCTTATTCAAGCCGTTCCGGCTCACGCAGATTCAGTTCATGTGGCCAAAGAAGGGGATACCTTCTACACCTTATCGAAACAGTATGGAGTAGCACTCAACACGTTGGTTAAAGCAAACAACGACATTTCGCCTTACAATATTTATGGTGGTTTAAAAATTACGATTCCCGGTAAGGCAAACAATGTAGCAGCTGCTGCGGCTACGGAGAGCAAGACTCAAGCGAAGACGGTTACAACAGCAAGCTTGGACGTTAATGCAGATAACAAAGTTGTTCAAGCCTGGGGAAAAACGTTCGATTACAGTAAAGCAGTGAATGTGAAAGCAACGGCATACTCTGCAGATCCGTCCGAAAATGGAGGATGGGGTGCTGTGGATTACTTCGGTAATGATCTTGAACTGGGCACGATCGCAGTTGATCCAAGTGTGATTCCACTCGGAACCAAAGTACTGGTAACCGGTCACAGCCATCCGGGATTGCCAAAACAGGCTTTTGTAGCTACAGCACGTGATGTGGGCGGTGCAATCAAGGGTCACCGGATTGATATCTTTATCCCTGGTAGCAAACAGTCCGTAAGCACATTTGGTTTCCAGGATATCGAGCTGTATATTCTGAAGTAGAAAGTAAATTACATTTAATAATTCAAACAGGGTGTCTGCCAATCGCTACTTGCGATTGAACAGGCACCCTTTTATCATCATCAACATTTTTTATAATGGACATCTTAATCGTTGGCCTTTGGCAACCCCAACATCTCGTCCAAGGTGACTAGTTCATACCCCCGATTACGCAGTTCCTCGATAATTTCAGGCAAAGCCTCAATTGTGCCGTTCAGGTTCGATCCCACACCTCCTCCTGCATGTTGCAGAACGATGGAGCCAGGTTTCACGGCAGATAGGATGTTATCCTTCACCTCTTTCTTGGAAAGGCCTTTCCAGTCCAGTGAATCAACATTCCAGTTCACAATGCTATAGTGTTGTCTGGCAGCCCATTGCAGCTGTTCTTCATTAATGTCTCCGTATGGTGGCCGAATCATCTTCGGCGTATACCCTGCCAGATGGTGAATGATATCTCCGGTATGTAAAATTTGTTTGCGAAAGGCATTCATCGACAGCTTACTGAATTCCGGATGATTGTAGCTGTGATTACCAACAATATGCCCTTCCTTAACGATGCGTTTTACCAGATCCGGGTGTTTCTCAGCACGACTACCGACGATAAAGAATGTAGCTCTGACCTTATATTTCTTCAATACATCCAATACCTGTGGAGTAAAACGTGGATCGGGCACATCATCAAAAGTCAGGGCAACCTGCTTCGTTGATGGACCATTCGTTTTGAACGTATCCGCATATTTTTGACGTAACTGTCCCAATGTCAGTTGTTCTTCTTCCGCGGAATCTGAACCTGATACTGATTCACTTGGCGGGCTTGAAGCATCCCGCGATGAAACTGGAGCATGATATCCTCCGAGAAAAATAACGATAACCATCAGCATAATGAGGCGTACGCGCATAATAACGGCCTCCTTTTCCAAAATGACGTTCTCTTTGGTATGCCCGGGGGTTCCATAAATTATGCGCAGTGTGAGAAGTTTCATTGCCGTTTTAGCTCATGAGAGCCATAATTCCTCCATATATAACATATAGAAAAGGATAGGTGGATGGGTATGAGTACATATGATTTGAAATCCATACGTTTACAGGTAATTGAAGCAGGAGAAGATAAGGTTTTTCTCGTTACCGGAGGAAAGGCGCATATTGGTGCCGTAGCCACGTTCTATGTGGATCATGAGCGCGTAAGCGGGACGACGGTACATATTCCGGGTCATAAGGAACAAGAGTTGTGTGAGCGGCTTGCCCGAAAGGCTGCCCTGCAGCTGAAAGTAACCGTTACGGTGATCATGGGTATTCATTTTGATTCCATTACACGGATGCAGATCGACGAAATCGTGCAGACTGCAGAGAGGCTGATGGAGGATCATCTGAACAAGGATAAACGATCTTCCTAACATGAAGAACAATCGCATGTTTTGATTTTATTTGCTAAAATTGAAACGAGTTGTAGATTGTTACGTATGTATGTTTATATACGATGTAATATCGACTAGGAGGAATAACATAATGTCCATTTTCAAACGATTGCGTGATTTAACAATGTCTAACATCAACGCCATTATTGACAAGGCGGAAGATCCAATCAAGATGACCGACCAATATATCCGTGACATGCAAGAGGATCTGGAAGATGCAGAGAAAGCAGTAGCCGCACAGATCGCCATAGAGAAGAAATTCAAACAGCTATTCGAAGAGCAGGAAGCGCTTGTGAAGAAACGTGAAGAGCAGGCGCATACGGCAGCACGTGCTCAGAATCTGGATCTGGCTCGTCGGGCTTTGGAAGAGAAAAAGGCTGCTGAAGAGAAGATGGCTGAGTACAAAACCAGCTATGATCAGAACAAGGCTTCTGCAGATAACCTGCGTGGCAAGCTCGACGAGATGCGTAAGCAATTGACTCAAATGAAGAACAAACGTGAGACATTGGTAGCCCGTTATAACGCAGCAAAAGCGCAAACGGAAATCAACAAAGCGTTGAATGGGTTTGGTTCCGATACGGCAAGTGCCGGCATGAAACGTATGGAAGAGAAAATGATGCAAATGGAAGCTCAAGCTGAAGCAAGCAACGAAATGTCTTCCAAAGGTAAGTCTTTGGACGAAGAGTTTGAGAAGTTGGGCAAAGATCAGGCTGTTGAAGACGAACTCGCAGCATTGATGAAACAGTACGATAATAAGAACTAACACCTTGGTTGTCAGCAGGGTTAACCAGCGGAGGAGAAGAGCGTTTCTCCTTCGCTTTTAAATGCGGTTCATGTTGATATGTGGGGGCTGTGTAAATGGATTTGAACATTTTGGCGATGCTGGTTTGGACAGTATCTGGTTCGGTTTTGCTGTTTGTCTTGATGTATGTAGATTCACTGTTCACGAAATATAAGGATTTTGCTGAAGTTAAGGCTGGCAATATGGCTGTTACCACACGTATGGTGATGAAATTATTTGCACAAGGGTATGTACTCGCTACGTCCATTTCGACGGCTGGTCATCTGGGAGAAGCATTGCTGGTTTCCGTGGTATCCTTTATCATTTTATTGATTCTGGAGAGTGTCGTACACTTTATGATTCGCAAATGGGCCAATCTGGATCTGGATACCGGAATTCAGCAAGGAAAGACAGGATACGGCTTGTTCTCTGGCGCTTTACATATCGTGGGCGCACTGATTATTGCAGCTTGTTTATAAGATAAGGAACAGGAGTAATTCTCATGAGTGTATGGAAACGAATTAAAGGAATACTAACGAAACCTGAACCACCGCAGGCTGAGAAAACCATGCTTCAGCTTGCACCTGGTGATATCTGTGAGGTTTCTCTGGTCACTTATGAAGTCGTTGGTCGGGTACAAAATCGCGCTCGAAATGCCGTTGTGCTTACGCTGCAGGATGGTACCGCATTTCGCTATTTGCATATCGAAGAACGGGAAATCACCCGTTATGCCTTATATACACCAATTGATGGCAGACTAGATGCACCTGATGAGGTGCCTACATTGCTGGATCTGGATGGACGCGCATATCATCTGGAGGAAGAATATGGTGGCATGGTGTCTACGGCAGGCAGAACGCCGTACGGCCAGGCTGGAGAACAATTGGTATGGCAGTATCAGTCGGATGATAATATGCTTCTTCGCGTGGAGTGGCAAGACAGAAGGTTTACACTGTATGAGGGTGAATCCATTATTCCTGCGGATATCAAAGTGATTCGTTCGAGCTAGGAGAGGTTCCAATGAAAAAACGCTTGGCACATGGATTAAAATTAATGCTGGTCCTCAGCCTTGTGATGTCTCTGTTGTCCGCGTGCGGAGCACCTTCTGTTCAGGACACATATCCGCTTGAATCGGTTAATGGCAGTGGTAACTCAACGTCCTATGTGTACCGGGCTTCGGACCGTACGGTTCCGGAAGTGGCTCAGGAATTGTCTGACCAACGGCAACCGGATCAGATCTCGGCAGAGAACACGGAGCGTATGTTCCTGGTGTATCAGGACGAGTATTATCATCTGCAACAAGATCCGAACAAGCCGGAGGATACCTTGGTTGAGGTGGACTCAAAGGAGTATGTTCGGCAGAACTACGATTCATCTTTTTTACAAGGTTACCTGACCGCAACATTAATTGGTAATCTGTTCGATTCTTTTGGTGGACGGGGCAATGGGAATTATCGGGGATACACCAATAAAGATACGTATAAACCGAGTGCAGGATCTTACCGTACACCAACAAGTAATGACAAGAAAGTTGCTCCACCCATTACTGTGGATCGAAAAGGTACAATCACGAGGCGCGGAAGCGACAAAGATTCAAGCGTGGGATCTGGCGGAGGATTATTCAACCGCAATAAGGATCAGAGCAAGGGAACCATTGATCGCAACAAAAGCAATGGTGGTCTGGGCGGGTTGTTTGATTCACCAAAGAAATCCTACAAAAAACCGAAAACCAGAGTTGGCGGCGGTCGAATTATGAGGCGTAGATAATGATTTAATCATAAGCTTGGCTGCCCAACATATAGTCCAATCCAAAAAGAACAGCGAAAAGGTATGACGGATTTATCTCTATCCGCGTTTACCTTGGAGCTGTTCTTTTTGCTTTACGACTTGCGAACATGATTGGATTTGCGTACGCGGGGAATTGTTGAAGCAGGCTGTTTGCGAATCCAGCGGATAAATGGCATCATTCGTTCATCCTGTCTCAAAGACGGCAGGTCGGTAAGACCAAGAGTCACAATGTCCCGATTGGTATATAAAGAATGGATCTGTTTATGACAGGGGATGCACAGGTTGGCTGTAGGCAGAAATGCTCCTCCCATTTCTTTGGGAGTCAGATGATGAATGGTTGTGTCCACAGGTTCTCTTCCGCATAATTCACATCGTTCACTCATGATGATCGCCTCCCTTTGTCATTTGTATTATGGGCATATACGCTTGCTTTCATGTTGGATATGAGCGATGTACTTGTCATCTTAAAGCATTCGGGCTACACTTTCTTAAACGATGATATGTCTTTAGGAGGTAAGAATACTTTTGAAACTAAACTCACATTCATATGACATGACAACTGCCAAGTTCCACCGTACAGCTGTACAGGTACCGGATGCCCAAGCCAAAGTAGCAGCACGAGTTACTTCAGGCTCTATAGAGAAAGTTAACCTTGAGTCTGCCCATGGACGTACACTTGCAGAGAATATTCAGGCACCTCATCCGTATCCGTTCTTCCGGAGATCGGGTATGGATGGATTCGCCATTATAAGTACAGATACCATAGATGCAACGAGTAATCATCAAATCTGGTTTCGGGTAATTGATGAAATTCCTTGCGGTTATACCTCGGACCATACCATTGTTTCAGGTACAACTGCTCGCATCATGACCGGTGCACAGGTTCCAGAAGGTGCGGATGCGGTAGTCATGATGGAGATGACTGAGAGCAAGGAAGAGAATGGAGAACAGTGGATTGCATTAAAACGACACATATTGCCGGGTGCTAACATCACACCAATCGGACTGGAAGTTCAGGAGGGTCAGCAACTGCTTGAAGCAGGAACGATCATCAGGGCAGGAGAGCAGTCGGTGTTGGCGACTTTTGGCATTGCAGAAGTTCCCGTATTTCAACGTCCTAAGGTTGCGATATTCGCCACAGGCACGGAATTGCTTGATGTAGATGAGCCGCTGCAACCAGGTCGGATACGGAACAGCAACAGTTATATGCTGCGTTCTCTGGTCGTTGAAGCGGGAGGAGAGCCGGTGATGTATGGTTCCATTGCAGACGATGTGAATACAGCAAGGGCCAAACTTGAAGAAGCCATTCAAGATAATGATATTGTGGTGACCACAGGCGGTGTATCCGTCGGGGATTATGATATTATGGGTGAACTTGTGTTGGAAGAACATGTAGAGATGTTGTTTAACAAAGTGACGATGCGACCAGGCAGTGTAACCACAGCTGCTGTGTACAAAGACAAATTGCTTTTTGCACTTTCGGGTAACCCGGGTGCTTGTTTTGTGGGTTTTGGTCTATTTGTTCGTCCTACCATTCGTTCCATGCAAGCCGATGCTCATCCTTACTTGGAAGAATGGACCGCGATCTTGGAAGAAGAGTACAGCAAAGTAAACAATTTTACACGATTCGTACGAGGACGCACGGAAATCCGCAACGGAATGGTTTACGCTATACCCGCTGCTGCCCGTGTAGATGAATCCAGCGTGATGATTACGATTAAAGACAGTGATTGTCTGATTGTTATTCCTCCTGAGAAAAAAGGCATTCCTGCGGGTGAGCAAGTGCGCATCCTCAAACTGCCCACAGGTCATGTGAGGTAGTTAATAGATGACTAAAATGAGTGAAAACAAACCACATATCATACAGATTGTTGGATACAAGAACACGGGCAAGACGACCATGACAGCCGCGCTAATCGGGCATTTTTCTTCAATGGGGCTTAAAGTAGCAGCGATTAAGCATGATGGACACGACCATTTTGAGATGGATCAAGAAGGAACGGATTCGTATCGATTTGGGGAGGCAGGGGCCTCGGCGGTGGTTGTGATGTCAGAGAAACGCACTGCCATTATGGAGCGACAAGCTACCAGGTTGGAGGATATGTTAAGTCATCTGTCGGAGTATGATTGGATTGTTATTGAGGGATTTAAAGAGGCTTCTTACCCCAAATTCGTGATGGTTCGAGAAGAGAAGGATCTGAGCCTAATTGATCGCCTTGAAGGTGTAGTGGGTATGATCTCATGGTTATCTCCAGATCAAGTGATGGAGCCAAGGGTTGTAAACAGGGATATAACGTGGTACTCGGTTCATGAAACCGAGTTTATAGCCAAAGCTTTGTTACAGATGGTTGAAAGCAAGTGAAGGAATATATGACGTAATATTTATTATGTAAACCAAAATCGTTTCTGCTTATGTTCTTTATCCTTACATGATGTAAAAGCAAAAAAAGCAGCAGACCTTTCTCGGATCGAAATCCTTGATGCGGCTTGCTGCTTTTATTATGTTTGGGGTGTTACATCCCATCTTCAGTACGACGTTCGATGGCCTCTGACATCGTTTTGTCGGTAAGGTGAGCATAGATCTCGGTCGTTTCCGTAGAAGCGTGTCCAAGCTGCTCCTTCGTTTTGTAGATATCATTTTGCAAATAATAGTCGGTTGCGAATGAATGTCGTAATTTGTGCACGGTCAAGTAGGGTTTGCCAAAGCGTTTAGCGTATTTCATGATCATGGCCTGAATTGCTCTTTTGGTCATTCGGCTGCCTTCGGAATCTCCGTTTCGCATGGCAATGAACAGACCTTTTTCCCGTTTGGGTGTACGGTAACGTGATTGCCGCAGGTTCATATAAGTCGCGAGTTCGTCTTTGGCCTGTTCCCTGAAATAAACGGGTGTTTTGTACGTCTCATCATTGTTACCTTTGCGATAAACATACAGGAGTTTGTTGTTCAGATCGAGGTCATCGACGTTCAGGTTCACGACCTCCGACACCCGTAAACCTGAATTGAGAATCAGGCTGGCAATGCAGGCGTCCCGTTCTTTGTTGAGTTCATGGGAATACAGCGCCTGCTTGTTCTTCTCCATATCGACCGCGTAACCTTCAAGGATATAGCCGATAAATTCCAGCAGTTCCTCTTCCTCCAGAATTTTACCTTTGAGTTTGGCAGCGGTGTCCTTGGGTTTATGTGTACGCTTGATCTCGATTTTGGCCATAATGTTCCGCTTCAGCAAAGGATAGAAATCTTCATCTTCCGCAATCTGGCTCAGGTAATGGAAAAGGGAGCGAAGGGAAGAGAGCTTGCGAGAGACGGTAATTCTGGAATTGGTTCCTTCCCGTTTGGTTGTGAGGAATAACCGATAGGCAGTAACCGAATCCATGCGAAGTACTTCCAGTTCAGTCAACGTAACTTCTTTATTAGAGCTTGCCTCGGATAGCCCTTCTGCTCGCAACCAACCGAAGAAAGCTTCGTAATCTCTTAAATATTCGAGCAGGGTAGAAGGGGACAGATCAGGCAGCTTGTAGTCCATGAATTGCTGAACGAACCAAGGCATGGAAGGTAGTTTGTCATCCAGCTTGCGTCGATCAATCTCTTTTTGCACGTTGGTCAAGTTCGACACCTCCATGTGAAAAACATATAAGATTAATATTCAATTTAATAGTATTCTATGCTCTAGTGTACCATAATTTACATGCTCACAGCTTGTTCACCAAAGTAGGCAGTAAGTAGGGGATGCTTCCTTGCCCTTCGGCGCGTAAACCTTTAAAGTAATCAGTATACGTAGAGCAGAGGAGGTGAACCGGATGAATATGCAAATAGAACTGGTTCCCCGGGAACGCAGTCAGGTGATTCGGCATTTAATGCAATTTTATCTATATGATTTTACCAAATATCTGAATATTGATGTAGACAGTAATGGTATTTTTCCGGAATATCCGGGTCTGGAAGCATTCTGGACAGAAGAGGACCGCAAGTTTCCTTTTTTGATTACAAGTGATGGAGCACCAGCAGGGTTTGCTCTGGTTGAGAAACTGGAGCCTGGAAGTAAGGATAATGACTACTACTTGACTGAGTTCTTTGTGATGCAAAAATATCGGCGCAGTGGCGTGGGCACTCGGGCAGCCTATGAGCTGTTTAAACGTTTCCCAGGGAGATGGAAAGTGACTCAGGTTCGTAACAATGTCATTGCGCAGGCGTTCTGGCGTAAAATTATAGGGGAGTATACGGGAGGCCGCTTTCGAGAAAAGTTCCATCCGGAACTGGGCAATCCAAGCCAATATTTTGTAACCTGATTCTAATTTACCTACATATAAAGCATTCTGCTTGAATGCTGAAATAAAGAATCTGATGAAGGAGTGAGTGACATGAACGTACCCACATTCCATCTGGATGGACAGACAGCATTGGTGACAGGCGCGGGGAGAGGGATCGGAAAAGCAATTGCGATTGGGCTTGCCCAGTCAGGTAGTGACGTTGTACTTGTATCCCGAACAATGAGAGAAATTGAGGATACAGCTGCCTACATCTATGAACAGACAGGGCGTAAAGCGCTGGCGCTAACTGCAGATGTGACATCAAGAGAGCAATTGGAAGAGACGTTCCGAGAGGCAATCTCGGAGATGGGTAGTCTGGACATTTTGGTGAATAACGCAGGTATGAACATTCGCACACCCGCACTTGAAGTAACGGACGAGCAGTGGGAGACCATCATGCAGACGAATCTGAAGTCGGCATTCGTCGCTTCACAGTTGGCGGGTCAGCATATGAAAGAACGTGGGACTGGGAAGATCATCAACATCTCTTCGGTAGGTGGGCACACGGCTTTGCGGACAGGGGTTGTATATGGTGCAACCAAAGCTGCGTTAATTCATATGACCAAAGTGCTCGCACTGGAATGGGGCAAATATGGAATCCGTGTCAATTCAGTAGGGCCATGGTATTTCCGAACACCTCTAACTGAAAAGCTGCTGGATGATCCCCAGTATTTGCAGGAAATTGTAAGTCGTACACCGCTTCAGCGAGTGGGAGAACTGGAGGAAGTGGTAGGGCCGGTCGTATTCCTGGCATCGGATGCAGCCGGATACATAACGGGTCAGACATTATTGGTTGACGGCGGGATGTCCATCTACGGATTCTAGATGAGTTGAGTTGATAGCAGTCTGAAAAAGTGGGTGGTACAACCAACGCATGGGTAATAACATAGGGAAAAAGTTAATCTGTATTTCTATTTATCTGTACCCAATTCAATGAACTTGGAGGAAGATAACCATGGAACTGCGTAATTACGGAAACACGGGCATGAAGGTAAGCACACTTGGATTTGGCGGAGCGGAAATAGGCAAAAATGTATCTAAAACGGATGTAGCCACATTGCTCAACAGTGCGCTCGATGCAGGGTTAAACGTGATTGATACGGCTGAATGTTATGGTGACAGTGAAGAATTAATCGGTGAGGTGCTGTCACATCGGCGTGATGATTACTATTTGTTCACCAAATGTGGACATGCTGCCGGGATCGAAGGTCCGGACTGGGATGCCAAAGTACTGGAGCAGACGATTGACCGTAGTCTTAAGCGGTTAAAAACCGACTATGTGGATGTCATCCATTTGCATAGCTGTTCTGAAGAAGTACTTCGGCAAGGGGCAGTTATCGAGGTTCTTCAACGTGCCAAGGAAGCAGGGAAAACCAGATTCATCGGATATAGTGGAGATACAACGGATGCGCTATATGCGATTCAGACCGGAGTATTTGACAGCCTAGAGACCTCATTAAATATCGCAGATCAGGAAGCAATTGAACTTACTCTGCCTGAGGCGAGAAAAAGAAACATGGGTGTCATCGCCAAAAGACCTATTGCCAATGCGGCCTGGACGTATGAAACACTTTCGGAAGAGGCTTATCCATTTATATACTGGAAACGCTTAAGCGAACTTAACTATGGTTTTCTGGGTGAAGATGCTCAGGCAGCAGTAGAAACAGCACTGCGTTTTACGCTAAGCACCGAAGGTGTAGACACGGCTATTGTAGGAACAGCCAAGCCAAATCGCTGGCAGCAAAATGCCGACCTTGTCGCAAAAGGGGCACTTCCGCAGAAACTATATGATGAGATTAGAGCACGATGGAACGAAATCGCGGGGGCGGACTGGACGGGCCGGACATAAAATTTTAAATAATATTAGCGAAGTCGCCATGATGGCGGCTTTTTTTTGGCCATCGTAATATATTTTCAATATATGAAAAATTCATAATAGATATCGTAACTGAGGCTATTAAAAATTTCTAGAGAAGAATATTCATACTTCAGTCTAGCCCGAAAAACCGATGAGAACGGAGAAAAGAGGGGAATTCCAGAATGAAGCCCTACTATTTTTGCCAAATGAAAATTTTCACAAAAAAGCTCTTAGAATGAGACGAAAAATGGAGAGGCCTGCGTTCGTTATGAAAGAAATAACAACCTTAATTATACTATTTCAACATATGAAAAATTCACAATAGAAAAATCATTTTTTCACCTTAGTTACTACATCACATAAAGCTTCGATACCGCTCCCTCATGTTAAAAAGGAAAACCATTTTAAGTGATAAAAGTCAATAACTTTTTTACGAATTTTACATGAGAGTGATTTGTAGTTCATTTTGAAAGGAAAAAAGCATATCACTCAATTCAACAGCAGGTTTATAACATATTAAATATTATGTAAACTAATAATAATTCTTTTGGCAATGCAGACATAAAACCTCCATGACCTGTAAACCGTAAGGGGATAAGGCAGAAGGAGGAGCTTCATGAAAAGTCAGCTACACGGTAAAAAGGAAGACGATAAACTAAGTTGGATCAGCCTATCCTTGTTTGGCGCGGGTTGCACGCTTGGCACGGGATTTTTCCTGGGCACCAGTCTAGCGATTCATTGGGCCGGCATATCCGTACTCGTATTGTTGGTGCTTGCTGCGGCGGGGACTTACTTTGTATTTGGTGCGCTGGCGCAGATGACGGCAGATGATCCCAAAGAAGGTGCTTTTCGAACCTATGCTGGTGAAGCATTCGGACCTTGGGCTGGTTTCGGGAGTGGATGGATGTACTGGTTTTCCGAAATGCTCATCATGGGCAGCTCATTGACGGCACTGGGGCTTTTCTCTCAATTCTGGTTTCCCAAGTTTCCGCTGTGGGCATTTGTTGCGATCTATGCGGCTATTGGTCTGTTCATTGCTGCATTGGGAGCGAAGGGATTAACCAAAACGGAGAATATTCTTGCGGTAATCAAACTTGCTGCAACGGTTGCATTTATAGCTATAGCAGGAGCGGCTTGTCTGGGTTGGTTACCTGTAAAAGTAACACCAGAGCAATTGAAGAATGAATGGTTTCCCCATGGAGGTAAAGGGGTATGGACCGGTTTCATCTATGCATTCTTTGCTTTTGCCGGGATCGAGGTTATGGGCTTGATGGCAGCTAACCTGAAAGAACCAAAAGATGCAGTGAAATCAGGTCGAGTAATGTTATTATCAGTGAGTACACTCTATGTGATAGCAATTGCGTTGATCCTGTTACTTGTGCCTTCAGCTCAGTTAACTCCAGATGAAAGTCCGCTTGTCAAAGCCATGTCAACCATTGGATTCACTGTTGTGGTCCACATTCTCAACGGAATTCTGATTATAGCCGGATTCTCGACGATGGTGGCTTCGCTATATGCCATTACGTCCATGTTGGTGAAACTCGCGGAAGATGGAGATGCACCAAAGCTGTTCACGAAGACCTGGGGGAAAAAGGACATGCCACTTCAGGCATTGTGTTGCACAGCGGCCGGATTACTCCTGTCTACGTTGATGGCATTATGGATGCCCAAGAGCCTGTTTGAATATGTGACAACAGCAGGCAGTCTGGTATTGATGTATACATGGCTGCTCATCTGCATCACGTACATTAAAAAAATGAAGCCCGTGAAGTGGAATCGCATCAAAGTATGGATTGCCATGGTATTAATTGTGGCTGCTGTGGCCGGGACAGCAATGGAAAAAGCCAGCAGAACGGGTCTGCTGGCAAGTGTGGGACTTGTGGTGTTCCTTGGCATCATCACGTATATTGTTCACAAAGTACGTGGCTCCAAACCGCCGCAGTCTGCACCAGCCAAGCCATAAGTAGCTTTCGTGGAGGTTACCCAGCGTACTAAGAGTACGTAATAAGTGTTTAAGATTATTTCGTTAACTTGCCTAAGGCTTGCTTCATCCGCATGAATGGACACTTGGAAGGTGTCTGCTCATCATCAGGCAGGAAATATTGTTTCCACTCCAGGTTATCCTGCTGACCATACCACATCAGCGAAGGGTGAGCAGGAACAGCATCATAGGCAGCGAGACGTTTGCGGATCAAGGTTTTCATTTTGCGGCCAAGAGGGGTGTTATCATTAATGGATTCGAATACCCACCGTGGTTGAAAAGCAAACATGAGATAAGGAAAATGTCGGCTAGCTCGGAGTTCATGTGCGGGAGTTGCGCAAAAACAAAAGTAAGGCTCTCCGCCAAAGCAAAACTCCCACGATGAATCATGGGGATCGGTTGAAATATGTTCCGGCCACGGCTCGGTATCGTGTGAACTTACCCGATTAAGCATTTGCCAGAATAAGGTCTGATATTGCTCTACCGTTGTATGATCTTTTAGATCATTTGGCGTCTCACAGATCACAACCATGGAAGCGTAATGACCAGTGTCTCTGGAGACAGGACCATATTGTCTAAGCAGATCGGCCATATCTTCGGCAGCATTTTCAGATCGGGGGTCACACGTAAAGCCGTACCTCAAATGTCCTGACAGAAATCCCATTCGTCCAGGTACACATGGATACGTATTATCTTCGTCGGCGATCATTTTACCAAATTGCGAATAAGCGTCCTGCTGCCAAGATGGAAGACGCTCAAACAAGGTGTTTATTTCGTCGGCACTATACAGCTCCGCCATTGATTCCCAACTCCATTCCACATGATACCGTTAAAGTATTAATGTGGAGGATGTTGGGTGACTGTCCAGCCTGATTTTGTTGTCAGAAAAAAATGGAACGCACAGCTTCGTACCCAAAATACAAACCAAATCCGATCAGGCAGATTCCTGAAATAATAGATATCCAGCGCAATACATTCTCACTGCTATGTTTGTGGAATCGACTGGCCATGCCAGCCATAATGACATCCCATAGCAGGATGCCAATGAAAATGCCTGAACTGTAGAGCAGCAAATGAGCGGTATCCGTATGTTTCACAGTCGTCGCGAGAATGGAGCCATAGATCCCAAGCCAAAACAAAATATTCAGTGGATTGGACAGGGCCATCAAAAAGCCGGATATAAACGATTTCCGAACAGTCGCTTCCGCAGTAGATGTACCTTGAATCCCCTGTTTCAGCTTTGAGAGCGTCTCCACTCCCGTGTAAATGAGAATAAAACTGCCAAATGACCAGAGAAAAGAGCGCATAAATGGCGTGTCCAGAAAATGGGCAACTCCAAAATAAATCAACAGCATATACACCAAGTCTGCAAACATGGCGCCGAGTCCTAAAATCCATGCGTGCATGAATCCGTGCCTGGCTCCGCGGTCAAGTTGAGCGGCGTTAATCGGACCGATTGGAGCAGACAATGAGATTCCCAGAATAATATAACTGAACATTACAGACATAAACACGTTCACTCCTTAACGGGTTCGATGAATTGTACCAGTCGTCACAGAAAATGGGTACAAGTCATCGTATTCCCGCAAGGAGTGAATTAGAACAAACTATTTATATCATATGGCCTATGGCCTTGTTAATCTATTGAAGATTCGACATCCAATTGAATTGGAGTACAGTGGTAGCCGTTGCACGAACTTTCCTCACAAGGACAAGCGGAGAGCCCAATCGTGAGATCCATTAAAGCCTCCATCTCAATATAATCCCCTGCACGAGAGTCGGGTGCTACAACATCAATCTTGCCTTCACTGTCTACAACGGACTTCATAAACAGGTTAAATGGATAGTGTTGATCTGGTGGTAGAATCCCGAAGGGTTCCAGTGCCGTGTTCAGATTGTGATAACAACTGGCGTGATCCTTTTTGTCATATAACACTTCATACATCTCGGGCCGACAAGCAGAGTTGAAGAAATCATGTACCCCAACGGTGTCACGCACAATCTTGAGTAAGGGTTGATATTGATTGGAATACACAAACTGCCCAGGTTTGATTCGGTAAGTGCGCAATACGTCCATTGTCACGCCCGGGTCCAAGCGATGGTTAGCATCTTGCGCATCATATGCCACAAAATCAATGACCTGCTGACCCTCCAGATCTGTTATACGTAATAAAGAACCCTTGTTTACTTTCAGGGCATATCCCGTTTTGGCAGGGATACGAAAGGACTGTTTATGAGACTGTTTGATATTCATTCGTCACATTCCTCCGCTATTTTTGCTTTCAGTATGCGGAGCAGACGAAGCTTTCATGCACTATTTTGGCAACACATCCTACTCAGGTGGGTAAAGATCAATGATAAAGGTAGATACACGCTGAACGTTCTAAGCTGGAAACATGGGGTTACCTTTCATTCCGACCCAGAGTTCTGATTGTTCAAGCTGTGCAGCCAGATGTAATAACCAATCTTCGCGTCCTTTGGTTGCCATCACTTGAACACCCATTGGCAAACCTTCAGGTGTCATATGCAGAGGTACACTTATCGCAGGCTGACCTGTCAGATTCGCGAGCTGGGTGAACGGAGTATACGTAAGACTTGGCTCAAACATCTCATAGATGAGTTGCTGCTGCTCGGTCTTGTCCAATTCAGTAATCCGCATGAGATTACGAATCTGTTCGTCATGAGGTGTTAACTCTCCAATCTTAGGTGCAGAAAAAGCATTAACAGGAGTGACGTAGAAGTCATAGCGTTCAAACAAAGTGGACATCTGCGCTGCAGCTACATCCCATTCAGCCAGACTATGTACAAATTCGGCAGCGGACACCTTTTTTCCAGCTTCAGCCAGAACCCAGGATTCAATCTCCATATCATCAGAGGTCAGAACCCGGCCCATAGATCTTTCCATGGAAGAGATCATTGCGGCCATCTCACCGCTGTTCATCATGTAATAATTCTCCATTAACCGGACTCCGTTGACGGGACTCAGCTTTTCTTCAACATGATGACCTTGTTCTTCCAACCAGCGAACGAGCTTGTATACCGATTCTTTGGCTTCTGCGCTGACAGGTGTGCCCACAGGCGAATCTGTTGTATACGCAATTTTCAGTTTGCGTTGATGTGGATAGCTCATATCTGCCAAGTAACTGCCTGGAAAGAGTGGAGCATGGAACGCGGCTTCAGGCTGAATGACTTGCAAAGTATCAAGCAACGCAGCACTGTCACGAACTGAGCGGGATAAGGCGAAATCAATCGATGCGCCTTGCCATTGGCGACCAACTCCTGGTCCTACAGGTGTGCGTCCGCGAGTTGGTTTCAGACCAAACAAGCCGCTAAAAGAAGCCGGGATACGGATCGAACCGCCTCCGTCACTGGCTCCGGCAAGAGGAACGATACCGGAAGCTACAGCGGCGGCGGCACCGCCACTTGAACCGCCTGGGGAGTGATTAATATTCCATGGATTGCGAGTTGCACCATGAAGACGGGGCTCGGTAATATTTTTCAAACCAAATTCAGGCGTATTGGTATGTCCTATGATGATAAAACCTGCATCACGCAGTCGAGTGACAAAATTGGAATTACGTAATGCCCGATGCTCACTGAACAAACGTGAGCCTGAGGTCAGAAATTCACCTTCCAAGGATTGCGAAATATCTTTCAGAAGCAGGGGCACACCAGCAAAAGGTTGTTCTCCAGGGCGAACCAAACCAGCCTCCTCCCGTGCACGAGTTTCATATGTACGAATGACCGCATTAAGCTGCGGATTCACTTCTTCAAGACGTGTAAACGCCGCTTCCAGCATTTCAACCGGGGATACTTCCCGGGATCGGATCAGTTCAGCCAAACCTACGGCGTCGTAGGAGGTATATGAGAATGAAGACATTATTGATCGTTCCTCTCTGAATATAGTTCATCTATTATTCCATATGTCATCGTACCACCGGATTAGATAAAAGACAAAACATTGAAGGGACGTAGTGCGATGAAGTGGATATTCGGTATGAGAGGAGGGAAAAGAGCGGAGGATTTGCGATATAGAAATAAATCACAGGGTGGATAGCTCATAATGCTAATTGAGAAAATGATCAAGTAATATCGAGTAATGGAAATAAAAAAACCACTGCTCATCTAATGCGATGTGCAATGGTTTTATTTTATATTTAATTATTGGTTTATATGTGATTCTCGGATATATCCCTTTATTCTGTACGAAGCTTCGGTGCCGCATCGGATGCAGTTGATGATCGTTCCTGCTGTTTGGAAATGGCGAAGAGGGCGACCCAGATCAAGATAAAGCCAAGCAGCTGCTCCCATGTAATCAATGTGCGGAAAGCAATCCAGTTCACCAACACACCCGCCATCGGGAAGCTAAGTTCAGCGAGTGTTGCAACAGATGCTTTGGTTGACGACAGACCTTTGTAATACAACAGAAGACTGAGCAAACCTGGTAACAATGCCTGACCGAGAATATTGAGGATGACAGCAGTCTGTTCTCCTGTCCCGGATGGGAGTGTCCAGGCAGCACCTTCGTTCCATGTCATAAAGATCAGGAGCGGAAGAGCAACAACGAAGCGTAGGGAGGTGACTGTCTCATAACGCGCCTGCCCTAACATCAGTCGGCCCATAACCGTTGAACCTCCCCATAAAGCAGCGGCTCCAAGGGATAACAGGCTGCCTGCATGAATCCAGTTGTCCCAGTTACCCAGCGGCAATGTAAAGCCGAATGTAAGTAGATACGTACCTAATAATGCAATGAAGAAAAGTCCGCCAAAGCGACGAGGCAGCGTTTCTTTTAATAATAACTTAGCCAGAACGATGGCGAAGAGCGGCTGCATTTTTTGCAGTAACAAGACCGTGTTCGGATCGTTATGTGTAAGGGCCATGGTGAACAATACTGTTGCGAGTGCTGATCCTCCCCATGAGATAAAGATCACGGCAATCCAGTGGCGTGCGCGCAAGTTTTTCAGATCAGCCCGGAATTTCCACAGCACGGGAATGGCAATGAGACTGACAATGATATGTTCCACCAGTACAATCTGTGTGGATGTCATCGTTTTAAGCAAAATAATACGGAACAGTGGATCCACACCCCATAGGGCGGCGCCGAGCACAACCAGCCAGAATCCAGTGTTACTTCGTTCCTTGCGGTAAACCGTTGATGCTGCTGATGTCTTTTCCATATTCAGGACTCCTTCGTCAGAACACGGAATCTTCAGTTGGCAAAATCGACAAAAGCCCCCGTTTTGGTATATACCAAATAAACGGGGGCTCATCCAAGGACATGCGTCAGGAAAGAGGCCTTCCCGTGAACGGCATGTCAATGTGTTGATCTTCTCTCATCCGGACTGTACCGTCGGCCTTGGATTCACACCAAGTCAGTCGTTAGATGTCCTTCGTTAAGAACATGTAGCGAGTCGCGGGCTGGTTCCGAAGAACATCACCGCCGGTCGGGAATTGCACCCTACCCCGAAGATCCTATTCAATTATATAGTGTGTTGAACAAGCTGTAACATTAATAAGTTCATCTTATTCCTGTAAGCGCTAGCAGTTCAAGCTTTTTTTTAATAAATGATATTCCAGCTTCCTTGCTGTCTGCGAAGAAGCACGATCTGACCTGCGTGATACGCATCATGGAGTACCCAGCGAGCAAGTTCGTGTGCCCATTTTTCTTCGGAATCCATATAAGCGGCTTCAAGATCTGACTCCTGTAACGCCGCCAATTGATCTCGTAACTGTTGGGCTAATCGGGTTGTACCCTGAAGCAGTGTATTCCATCCATCTGCGTCCGTTGGATCTCCAGAATTCCCAAACGTGTATTCATTGGAGTCTACAGCGGGCAGAATAGGCTCCTTACCTTGCATGCGACATAACAAGCGATGGTTGTAATAATACATATGGTTAACCAACTGCCAGATGCTTAATCCCCCTGAGAATGGAACCCAAGCTGCTTGCTCCGCTGTAAGTCCTTCCAAGGACTTCGACAAAGGTACAATCCAATTGCATTGATCCCAGGTATCATCCTTTTGAATAAGTAACACATCTAATGCTGTTGTTTTCGTCATTCATGTATTCCTCCTTGAGTGGTATTGTGGTGTAACTAGCTAAAATAGCTTAATAAGGTTACACTCAATATAACACATCAAGGATAAGTTGTAACCTTCTTTATTTAATAAGATGGTTACATGAACGGGGGATATATATGGACAGGTTATGGACCGATTTTGTAAACAGTGATTATCATGATTGGCGTGGTGGGGATCGATCAGAGGACAGGCTCGGGAAGGCGAGCTGGCAGCAAGATTTTTTGGATCGATGGCAGCTGCAAGCTTCTGTTCCTGCGTCCCCAGAAGATGAGTTGTCGATGAGAAACTTCCGGGATGAATTGCTGTCCCTTGGAGCCCGTTTATCTTCCGGAGCATCCATAACAGATAAGGAACGTAATTGGTTGAATGGCGTTATGGAAGCAGGGCATGTGAGAAGAAGATTGACTACAATTGATCAGGAACTGAAGCTCCAACTGGTAGCCGTAGAAGTTCATTGGCATCAGGTTATGGCTGAAGTGGCTGCTGATTTTGCTACGACTTTGGTGGAGGGAGAAGGGGGCAGGATTCGGATTTGTGATAATTCGGATTGTCGCTGGATGTTCTATGATGATACTCGAAGCAGAACACAGAAGTACTGTGATGATAAGATGTGTGGAAACCTGATGAAGGTCAGAAGATTTCGGGCTAAACGTAAAATACAAAATTGAAAAATATTAACAATAACTATATAATGTATATATACTAGCGAAAAAATAGTCAGAAGCAGTACGGATTCGTATGCAGGATGTGATCGTCTTTCAAACCAAATCAGATGGGAGATGTGTCTTGTGCGGACAAGTTATCTGTTGAAAAATGGCTGTGTGTTGTCGATGGATGCTCGAGTTGGACAGTATAAGAGGGCGGACGTTCTGATCCAGGATTCCTTGATCACGGCGGTTCAGCCCGACCTGGATATTCCGGATGCGGAGGTCATTGATGCTTCATCCATGATTATTATGCCTGGGCTCGTGGACACACATCGGCATGTGTGGGAATCACTTGTCAAAACAGCGGGAACCAACTGGTCCTTGCCAGTCTATTTGCAAAATCTCTATTATGGTGCGATGGGAAGCAAGCTTCGTCCACAAGATAGTTATATTGCAAACCTGCTCGGTTCCTTGGAAGCGCTTAATGCAGGAGTGACGACAGTGTTGGATTGGAGCATGCCGTATTCTTCCGAGCACACGGATGAACTGATTCGCGGACTTCAGGATGCAGGGATTCGGGCAGTATTTGCTCACGGAGTAGCTGGTGAGACGAACTACTGGAATCGGGATAGTCTGCTCACGTACTCGAATGATGTGAGAAGAGTCAAAGAGCGGTATTTTTCATCACGAGATCAATTGCTTACTTATGGGCTTGCCATTCGTGGTCCGGAGTTCAGTCATTGGGATACAACCGTGAAGGAGATCGAGCTAGCTGAAGAGCTGGATGCCATCTGTTCCATGCATGCCGGATTTGGCAGTTGGGGATCTGTAGATCGCTCGATTAGTCACTTGTATGAAGCGGGGCTGTTAAGTCCACGAGTGAATATCGTTCACGGTAACACCATGGGCATGGATGAATACAAAATGCTGGCAGATAGCGGCGCTTCCTTGTCGGTCACACCTGAGGTTGAAATGATGATGGGTCATGGATATCCGGCAACCGGCCATTTTCTCGAACATGGAGGAACTCCTACACTTGGTGTAGATGTGGTAACGTCTACAGGCGGGGACATGTTTTCCCAGATGAAGTTTGCACTTCAGGCTGAACGATCCAGAGCGAATGAACAACTTCTGCAGCAGGGTGAGATGCCTGGTGAGTTGAACTTGCAGTCCAGCCAGGTACTGAGATTTGCAACTTCAGCTGGCGCCCAGGCATTGGGATTGGAACAGAAGGTGGGTACGTTGACCCCAGGAAAGGAAGCGGATCTGATCATGATTCGAACCACCGATCTGAATCTGTTCCCTGTCCATGATCCGATTGGTGCTGTCGTTCAGTTTGCCAATCCGTCCAATGTCGATACGGTCTTTGTGGCAGGCAGACTCGTGAAGCGAGAGGGCAAGCTGCTTAATGTTGATCTGGACGCAATACGTCATACGGCGATGCAGAGCAAAGATTATCTGTTATCCCAATACCGGATGTCGGATGCAGAGAGAATTGCTTTTTCCTAAATCGGGTTTCATAAAAACCTGAAATGAAGTCAGTTCGTATTTTTATATATACCTCTACCTATAGTAAAAGATAAAGGGCCGCATAATGATATGTGGCTCTTTTACATGCCTTCATATCGTCGAATTAGACAGGATGAGGGAGGAAGATACAGCGGAAAAAGACGAAAAGAGCTCTCTTTTTCTTAACTTCAGATAACAAGGGACCAAAGATGTTTTTTGCGGAAAATTAGGCTCATAAAAACTGCGCATAATATAAATTATACGCAGTTTTGTTTTAAATCCATTTTCATATTCAACCACGTGCAACAGATCATGATAATTTTCGCGGAAAAAGAACAAAATAAGTGATCTCCAAAAATAAATTTACCCAAGCAACGCGATAACGTGTAGAATTCGCTAGGTTTTTATAGGTGGTCGATAAGATAGAACAAATGACTTTTTCATAGAACAGATGGGAAGCCATCCAATCTCTGCTACATCCATAGCACATTCAAGATTCATGACGAGAGGAACATGACTATGCGTGAGAACGAACAACGATCTTCATTATTTCGTAAAAAACCAATTGCCTCCGGGGGCGATAACAACAGTGCACTGAAACGGGCGCTCGGTCCGTTGGACTTAACCACACT
Organism: Paenibacillus sp. FSL K6-1318; assembly: GCF_037976905.1. Lineage (NCBI taxonomy): Bacteria > Bacillati > Bacillota > Bacilli > Caryophanales > Paenibacillaceae > Paenibacillus > Paenibacillus sp. FSL K6-1318. The sequence goes on along the minus strand of NZ_CP150270.1, from coordinate 3,846,976 downwards.
CGGGGTAGGTGCCATTATTGGTACAGGCATTTTCGTACTGACCGGTGTAGCTGCCGCAACGTATGCAGGACCGGGACTTGTACTGTCATTTTTGCTGGCAGGTATCATATGTGCCTTCGCCGCATTATGTTACTCGGAATTTGCATCAAGCATACCGGCATCGGGTAGTGCGTACACGTATAGCTATACGGCTTTTGGCGAAGTGATTGCCTGGATTCTGGGATGGGATCTGATATTGGAATATGGATTCGCGAGTGCGGCGGTAGCCAGCGGATGGTCGGGCTATTTTCAAACGTTATTGTCCGGATTTGGTTTGGAGTTACCCCATGCGCTAACGAGTGCGTTCAGTCCGGAAAAGGGAACCTATTTTGACATCACGGCTGCGGTCATTACATTAATCATCACTTTCCTGCTCACCCGAGGGGTGAAGGAAGCGGCTCGTGCGAACGGCATCATGGTTGCGATTAAAATTATTGTGGTACTGATCTTCATTGGTGTAGGTGTCTTCTATGTAGAGCCAACCAACTGGCAGCCATTTTTACCCTTTGGCATCTCAGGTGTGACTGCGGGAGCAGCTACCGTATTTTTTGCCTACATCGGATTTGATGCGGTCTCCACTGCGGCAGAAGAAGTTAAGCGGCCACAACGAGATTTACCAATCGGAATTATTGCATCACTGGCGATCTGTACTGTGCTCTACATCGTTGTATCGTTAATCCTGACAGGGATCGTGCCGTATAACATGTTGAATGTAAGTGATCCCGTTGCGTTTGCATTTGAATTTGTTCAATTGAAGGGATTGTCCTGGATTGTTTCTCTTGGAGCGATTACCGGTATTACGACCGTATTGCTGGTCATGATGTATGGTCAGACACGTCTGCTCTATTCCATGTCTCGTGACGGACTGCTGTCGCCGGTCTTCTCCAAGGTTAGTGGCAAGAGTCAGACACCAGCTGTAGGGACATGGGTTGCGGGCATTATCGTGGCTTTGTTCTCCGGGTTCATCTCGCTGGGACATTTGGCGGAGCTTACGAACATCGGAACGTTGTTTGCTTTTGCAGTCGTAAGTCTGGGCATTATTGTATTGCGTAAAAATAACCCGGATCTCAAACGTGGCTTCCGCGTTCCACTTGTGCCACTGATTCCGATTCTGAGTGCATTGGGTTGTGTATACTTGATGACACGCCTTGCGGCGCTGACATGGATTACGTTCTTTGCCTGGTTGATCATCGGATTGATTATCTACTTTGCGTATGGACGTCATTACAGTCATCTGAATCCGGCACGCCGGATCTCCAGTGCTTTCAGAGCGAAGGACAAATAGATTAGTCGAGAATGTCTTTAACCGAGAACATCTTCATTTTTCCTCATTTCGATCGCTTAGGCGAAGCGGGATGGGGATTTTTTTATATAGAAAGATAAAGGATGATAACAGCAGGTGAAGGTTGGAATTTTCTTCATATATGGGTAAGTAATAAGGGGCGTGACAAATTTAATCAAGGAGCCGGGGTTGCGGCTAAGTCAAATATGAAATATATTTGGGGATGTGACATGCCATCAGACATAAGAGAGGGGATGTATCATGAACACACCATTACATACGAATTCAGATCATCAAAATGCAGCTTTTGGGTTTGCCCTGGCTGACTCATCCGTACTTGCAGAGGCGCAATTAATTGTTTCACAACCAGGAATTGAAGACGAATTGCAGTTGGATATTGATCCGCAGCGCCTTCTGAAGGATGGACGTAAAGTATCGGTCATTGCACAACAGTTGGATTCACCCGTCAATCGTCAGGATGCCAATATCATCTATGGTCAGGAGCTCGCTTATGTACAATATGCTGTTAACCTGAAACCGGATAGCACGATCTCCATTGCATCTATTGAAGGCGTTGAACAGTCTGTTAATTTTGGTTGGGCAGCATTTACAGAGGGGGAATACGAACTTCGAATCTCCCTGCATATGAAAACACCTCGTATTGCCGAAGGCACACTCGAACCTGAACAACTTGCAATGGTTAAGTATGCGCAAGTTATCACCGTATATATATCGCTTTTCCCGGCAGAATCAGCGTCGTTGACTTTGCCATCTCAACCTGTTTGGACTAGGAATCATCATGTATTTGACTCCTATGGCAGAGGGGGATTCATTCTCGCTGACCTGCCTCGTCTCGCTAAGCGTGTGGAGGAACTGATGGGACCAGGTAACCATAATCTGATCGAACAATTTGCGGAAGGGGAACTGTCGGATACGTTGCTGGAAGAGGGACTGATGGCGATCGCCTGGGGCGTGACTCCGTGGTGTTATTCACTTTATTCTGCACCAGATGAGCAGTCTGCTCGAATACTTGCCGTGGACAAGCTGGGCGATGAACCTGAACGGAAAGGGATTTACCGTCTTGATCAGTCCATTCAGCAATTAAGTATCGTACCTGCGAATGAGCTGGCGTACTGGCCTGCCTGCGTTCAGAACGATTGGCCTGTCATTGATGTGGCGGGTGAAGGCGAAACGTTGCATATGGATTTATATACTCAGATCTGTGAATCCGTGAATGGGCTGCACGAAAATCCATTGCCATCGTTTGTACTTACCCGTAGTCAGGGCAAACCCGAAGCAATCATTCCACTGATTGACGTTGTCATCGTGGATGAAGCATAGGGTCTTTATTCAGCTTAGGAAGGTCGTAGTATCAGCGTAAATAATCTTAGTCAATTTTAAAGAACCGAATCGAGGTGACGTAAACAGATGATGACTGAGGAGATCCAGGAGCAATATGCGGACGAGCTAGAAGCTTTTCACATATGGATGAAGGACGCCGGATATACAGGCCATACGGTAAAATCATACACAGGTGACGTAGTGGAATTCCTGGTCTCCATTCAAGGAAAGTCACTGGAGCAGGTCAAAAAGCTGCATGTGCTGTCTTTTCTGTCCCGCGCTCGGGAGCGTGGGGTTAGTGATGCCACGAGAAATCGCAAACATGCGGCGGTGAACTGTTTTTACAAGTCCCTCATTGAACTCGAATTGTTAACGAATAATCCGGCGTTTGGGATCAAGAAATCCAAAACCGAAAAAAACCGTGCACCCGTTTTCCTTGATGAAAGTGGGTTGACACGTTTTCTGGAGTCGGTGGAAGGCAAGTATCGTACACGTAATCTGGCTGTTTTTCTGCTGATGGGATATATGGGATTACGGGTTGGAGAAGTGCATGCTCTGGATTGCAAAGACTATAACGCGGAGCGGCGTACTTTGGATGTATTCGGTAAAGGACGGAAATGGCGCTCGCTTCCTGTACCGGAGACCGTGGCGGATGTGTTATCTCAAGCTATGGCTGAGCGTCTGGATCCTTGGCGACCGAAAGAGGAAGCACTATTTGTCTCGCAAAAAGGGAAGAGACTGTCGATTCGCAGCATTCAGCTCATATCTACGGAAACCTTTGAACGCTTCCAGCAGGAATCACCGGCGAATCAACGTCAAAACTACTCCAGTCATAAGCTGCGTCACTCCTTCGCGACGATGATGTTACGGCGGGGAGCAGATCTGCGCACGGTGCAGGAGCTCCTCGGTCACGCATCGATTCAAACGACCACCGTCTATACACATGTCACCAGTAGGGAGAAAGAAGAGGCTATGGCGTTGCTGGACGTTAAACTTCCGACATATTAGAAAAAAAGCCGATATTTAATCCCAAGAGGAGTCTGTCCAAGTGACAGGCTTTTTGTATTTCATTTGGACAGTGGATATTTAAACATAATTAATATTATGTAAACTAAAATCTAGTTTCTAATATTTTAAAAAGTCATTCTTATAATTCAAATCAAACCAAAGAACCATTCGCCCTTTCTCACTGGAAGAAACAAATGGTCCTTTTGGCTAGGACAGATATATTAATTTACAACATTTAACGTACTGAATCTTTCACGTCATGAATGATTGCGTAGCTGGATTATTCCAATCCGGCGATCTGTTCTTTTAATTTGTTAGCAGAAGCCTGGAACGCCACTTTTTCGGTTTCATTCAACGGAAGAGGCAGAATTTCGCGCACACCGTTGCGATCTACGACACAAGGAACGCCCAGATAAACATCCGATACACCATTGTAGTCTTCAAGGTACGTGGACACGTTCAGAACGGAGCCTTCGTTGCCGAGAATTGCAGCTACAATGCGGTCCAGAGCAAGGGCGATTGCATAGGAAGTCGCTCCTTTGGCATTAATAATCTCATACGCCGCATTTTTGGTACGGTCGAAAATATCCTGTTGTGTTTCTTCATCCAATTCCAGATCAGTTCCTGCAACGTTAGCAAGGCTCCATACCGGTACTTCGGAATCGCCATGCTCACCAATAATGTGGGCGTGAATACTACGCGGGTCGATCCCTTTATTTTTACCAATAAGGTAACGGAAACGTGCGCTATCGAGCAATGTACCTGAACCGATGACACGAGAAGCAGGCCATCCACTTTGTTTCCATGAAGTATAGGACAAAATATCTACAGGATTGGTTGCAATCAGCAAAATACCATGAGAATTCACTTCTGTAATACGCTCAATAATATCTTTGAAAATGCTTGCATTTTTCTTCAGCAGATCAATCCGGGTTTCGCCCGGTTTCTGGGAAGCACCCGCTGTAATAATAATGATATCTGCATCTTTACAGTCAGAGTAATCGCCAGCCCATACTTTCACGCCACCCGTAAACGGAAGACCGTGGTTCATATCCAGCATTTCGCCGGTTGCCTTATCATGATTCACATCCACAAATACCAACTCGGACGAACGCTGTCTCAACATTAGCGTGTATCCCGTTGTTGTTCCCACCGCACCCATGCCTACAATAACGACACGACTTGGTTTCAGAGCTGCACTGTTTGTCATTTTCATATCCTCTCCTTTTGGGTTATACTCCCATCCATATTAAGGGATTACAGAATATAAAGCGAGTGTTGTCTATAAAATAGTTCACATTTCATGTCTTTTTACCAATTATTCCGTCGAAAAACAGTTTAGGATGAAATTGATGATAATAAATATGCAACAAATAGTCCAAAGCACCAGCTGGAAAAAGGGAGCGGGCCGGCCAAGAGTGGGCAATGAGCCTTTTACACAAGGTTTGTGGTAGAATAGGAGCAGTGGATTCTGATGAATCGTAAATAAAACGCCATAGGACAGGCATGCGCGCCTGTATATTGGATGAGAGAGGTGGAACCCACTTGCGTTCGCAATGGATTAAAATCGCGCAGACAGCATTGCTGTCTATAGGTATAGCAGCTTTACTGGCTGCATGCACCGACTCAGATCAACCTCCGGAAGCAGAACCTCCGCAACAGCAGGAGGATGCCGGGAATACAGGGCAGACATTAACCGTCGTTCCCCCTGTCAACAGTACAGAATCTGCGGATATGGCCAAGTATCAAATACAGACCCGTTTGACCGATTTTCAGTTGCTCAATGACAACGGAGGATTGGCATGGGGTGTGACGCGGAATGCGCTGCGACTGTACTACACACAGGACCAGGGAAAGACCTGGACCAATATTTCACCTTCGGAAAATGTACAATTTCCGGCTAACCCTAAATATGGACAAAGCATTTATTTTGTAGATCGTACGCATGGTTGGATTGTTCGTGAAGGCATGGGTGGAACAGACACTATGGTACTACGTACGAACAATGGAGGGGTAAGTTGGAGTCTGTCATCGCTGTCCAAGACGGATAAAGTGACCGCGATCTCCTTTGTATCTCCGGAAAAAGGCTGGATTCTTACCACGGTGGATACCGCTATTGGTAAACAGGACAAGAAGCTTTACTTTACCAAAGATGGTGGGATCACTTGGGATCGGATGTCATCCAGTGATGAAGATGGCAATAAGGAAGCAGAAGAGATATCCAACCGCGGATATACAACCGGGATGACCTTCTCGGATCCGAAGCATGGCTTCCTGACCGCAATTGAGTTCGGTACACCGAAGCTGTATGTGACCTCAGACGGTGGAGTGAACTGGGATAAAGGACCTTCCTTTTTTGATCGAAACAAGTTCAATGGATGTGGTAATTTTAGTATCAGTTCACCACAATTTTTTGGACGTGAGGCGAAGTCAGCCTGGATGTCCATGTCATGTTCCCAAGGGGAGAGCACGACATTCAATGGATTCTTTACCGCCGATGGCGGAAAGAGCTGGGAGCTGTCTAATTTTACTTTAAACAAACAAACGGGTGCGAATCGCAATCTTTCACCTGTATTTTTGAATGCATCGGAAGGTTGGGCCATGCAAAAGGGTATAACCTACCACACCAAGGATGCGGGTAAAACGTGGAATGCTCTTCCTGCAAGCAGTGTGCTTGAGAAAATTCTCGAAGACTATCCGGAGATTGTGAAAATTCAGATGGTTACCTCCAAGCTTGGCTGGATATTGGTTGAAAATACGGATGCCAAAAGATCGTTGTTATTGCAAACGGTAGATGGCGGTGTACATTGGAAAGTACTATAAGTGCAATGTGATGTAAATTGATAGTGAAAGTAGAGGAGCCTGAGGGTTCCTTTTCTTTTTTTGTTTAGTTTGTGAAATAAATCACAAATAAAACCACTGGAAGGTGATATATTTAACTCAACAAGAGAAGGAGTGATGAAGATGAGAACCAACGGTCAAACTCAATTCACGCAGGCGGACGAATTAACCAGATATATGCTTCAATTATGCTACACATGTGACGATGCCAATCGTTGTACGACAGAGGAAGCGGTGAAGGCTTGCATGGCAGAACACGCACAGGCAGACCAGCCCGAACCAGCCGAAGGTGGAGATGTAACTCGCGGGTATATGGATCTGATGTACGCTTAGTAATCAAAACTGATCAAAAAAAAGCTGATATATCAACGTTTTGCCCCCAACAGGGGGCTTTCTTATTTTGAAAAATTACTAAAAAAATCACATTTCCTGCAGTACACTCATGTTTAACACTTCAGCAGTATGTCTGAAAATATGAGGTGTAGCATGTTAGAAACGAGCAGATCGAGATGCGGATCTAAAAGCACATATTTTAGGTATCATTCACCGGCTTCGTCCTTATTTTGGCTACAATCCAATAATAGAATTTTGTAGTCTGATAAAAAAACATAAATATAAGCCACAATAAAGGCAGTAAGCCCATATTGTGGCCAATGAGAATCTGACATAACTTAATATGCTTATTTAATGTTGTTAGCCATAAGGTAAATCAAATCACAGGCAATAACCCCAGCTGAAAGTGGTGTAATTTGTGCAGGGTCATACATTGGAGCTACTTCAACTAGGTCTGCAGCGACTACATTAATACCAATCAAATGATATAGAACTTGTCTCATGAAAAAGGTTGTGGGTCCACCTGGTACTGGTGTGCCTGTGCCTGGCGCGTACACAGGATCTAATGAATCGATATCAAAGGTAATGTAAACGGGCATGTCTCCAACAATATTTTTGATTTCTGAAGCCAGATCTTGAGGTGTTTGATTTAGTGCTTCATTAGCATGAATGATATTGTAGCCCATTTCATTGGGCATTTCCGTACGAATAAATACTTGCACTGACTTTGAAGCATCAATAGCTCCTTCAGCAGCCAAATCATACGCAAAGGATCCATGAAAAATGGATGTTCCTTCACTATTTAAGCTATCCTGATGACTATCAAAGTGGATCAATGCAATCTCTCCGTATTTCTCCTTCGCTGCGCGTACTGGTCCATAAGGGATCGTGTGATCGCCTCCCAGAGTCAATAACTTTGCACCAGAATTAAAAATGGTTTTGGCATGCTCATACGTATCTTGAATCATATAACTTGTAAGATCATTATGAACACCAAGACCTACATCACCATAATCAATAATATTAAGTTTATCTTTTACGCTGTAGTCCCATGGGTAACAAAAGTTCCCTGTATGGAGTGACATCTCCCGAATCGCTCTAGGCCCGAATCTGGCTCCAGGGCGATTTGATGTACCTACATCAAAAGGGACTCCCATCACAGCAAGATCTGTTCCCTGAAGTTCTCTTGAAGACTCCAATCGCCAAAATGTCGGAATTCCACCATATGCCAAAAATTGTCCTTTATCCATTATTTAGTTTCCTCCTTGTGTGGGATAAAATCATTCTAAACTCTTGTGTTACACAAAAGTCAAGGTTCCCATTTTATGAATGTTTAATAGGTATTTGAAGCTCAAAGACCAGTTCATCAATAACATCCGTAACGCTGATATCTATTTGAGCTATTTGGAGGGTGTACCCAATAATTTCGAAGTGGTTCTCTTTAATGTAATGCATTGCTTTTTCAAGGCATCTTGCTCGATCCCAAAGTTCTCCACTGTAACGAATGCATACATATTTTCCGTGAGGGATTGTTATTAGTTTATGTTCTTTAACCTTCTTTTTTATTCGCTCCAAAATAAACGGTCGACAAGAAGAGTTATATTTATGGTTATCTAAGTCCGCTTTGTCGATAAGAACTCCTAATCTGTTCGTTCCAACAATTGGGGCCTTTTCGTTCAGTTTATTTTCTAGTTCAATGACTCCATAACATAGTTCCAGATTAGTTTGTACTTTGTCATGATGTACAATTAAACTCCTAATAGGCAGCTCCCTCACAGAAACTTCCATTAATTCTTTTGATTTTGAGATCTCCCTCATCCAACTAATCTTTTCTTGAATACTTTTTTCAATTTCATTCAATTCATTTATTCGATCAATAAGATCTATATGCTTTCTTTCCAGAATGGACAAGGAATTGCTTACATTACGTTCGTTAAAGTAATTCTTTATTTCCTCAGTACTCATCCCAATCTCTCTAAGCTCTTTAATAGTTCCAAGAACTTCATATTGGAAAATAGAATAATAACGATATCCTGAATCTATGTCTACATGATGTGGTTTGAATAATCCAATTCGATCATAATGTCTTAGCGTCTCAGGAGTTAGCCCCCGCAATCTAGCCATTTCACTAATCGTCAATTTTTCTTTCACTTGAGCTCCCCCTAGTAAAGCGAATTTATTATTAAATTATATAGCATAGATATTGACTCTTGTGTTACACAAAGCTTTAAACTAACTACTGTTCGTAATAAATAATGAAAGAGGTTTAAAGATGAATCGCAGTTGGTTGTATGTATTTATTGGAGCTTGCTTTGAAGTTTTATGGGTTATTGGTTTAAAGCATTCGAATGACCTTGTTACATGGTCAGGAACCATATTGGCAATTGCATTGTCCTTTGCACTTTTAATCCGTGCTATTGCTTTAAAATTGCCTGTAGGGACAGCTTACGCTGTATTTACTGGACTGGGCACCACAGGGACGGTTCTCACTGAAATGATCTTTTTCGGAGAGAACTTTAGTTTTATAAAAATCACGCTGATTGCTGTGCTCCTAACTGGTGTGATCGGCTTAAAAATGGTCACAACAGACGGCAATGATAAGCGAGGTGTTTCCTAATGTCATGGATTTTCCTTATACTTGCAGGATTATTCGAAGTAATAGGTGTAATTGGAATGAATTTAATTACACGAAATAAAAATATTCGGTCTTTTGTCGTATTTGTTTTTGGTTTAGGTCTAAGCTTTACATTTTTAAGTTTAGCTATGCAGACTCTTGCCATGGGTACCGCCTATGCGATTTGGACCGGGATTGGTACAGTGGGTTCGGGTGTAGTCGGTATATTATTATACGGGGAATCTAAAGCTACCATACGTATTGTGTTTATGGCGATGGTGTTGGTTGCAGCTGTTGGATTAAAAATTATTTCGTAGAAGTACAATTCACTATTTAAATGGGGGACAGATCATGGAACTCTGGTGCTTCTTCTGGATAATATGGTTATGACTTCTGAACGAGATGAATTTGTTTATCACGAAATGATTGTACCTGAATACTATCCAAGATGCTAAGGAGTTCTTCCCGCTAACGCGTCTATATACGTGTAACATCCCAACGTATCCAAGTGGCATGTGGACTTTCACTCTGGGATCAAAGGTGCATAATCCAGTTGAGGTAGATCCAAGTCGATTCTTTGATCTGGATACTAAGTATTACACGCGAAGCTTAGTGAATCTACTGATATTTTCACTATTAAACCCAAAGCATTTGAACACTTCTTATTTAGTTTGGTTGGATTTGGAAAAGATAAACATGGTACCTTCTTTAACAAAAATTCAGAGGCGAGGGGTTAATTGAGCTTACAAAACTACAAACGTATGTGAGCGAAAAGTATAGTAAGATGGACTTGATGTACGCTTAGGCTAATCATTCACGGAGAACGCTCCTGCGGGAGGGTTCTTTTTGATTTGGAGAGCAATGTATGCGCTTTTAAATGTACTACGCAATTATTGCAGTATGGGTTATTATAGAAATAATTAAGGTAATTTACTCAAAATGTGGAATTAATTCAATTGACTCTTAGTTTGGAGGACGATGACATGGAGAAGAGTTCTACAGTTAGAACCAACATGATCGGCGGTAGACAGGTTGGTGCCATCTCGGTCGAAATGGATAAAGGAAGTATTCATGAAACCAATGGCTCGTTTTGGAATACCGCAGGAAATGATGTTTTAGGAGCGACAGCACTTCCGCTTTAATGTTAACTTTGATGAATCTTGTACTCGGTAACTCTTGGCGAAAGTAAGCTAGCATTATCGGATCGTAAACTATCAACTTATGTAAATGCGTTAGCAAAAGCGGGATTTGCCATTGAGCAATTCATTGAGGACTCTGATGATGACTTGATGCAATGCAAAATGATGACTAAGGCAATTAAGCAAAGATGCTCCCTGTAACCTCTGTGATAAAAGCACGCAAACTATATGGACATGAAGTTAGTATAAATGAATTGAATCTACTTGGAATTGAATTCACGAATTAAAAGGAGAAATTAACTTGCATAGATTATCTTCAGAAAATTCCGGGCTTATTGTTTCTGCTCATTTTGATACATTACCTGCGTTAAATTCTTTTTATATTGATTTTGAGGATGGCGAAACAATTAATGTAGAAGATGGGTACGCTACCAAGCAAAAGCGCTTATTTCGGGTTCATCATAAAGATGTGGATAACATGATTTCAAGTGTAGGTGAAAGTAATTTTTTTTCATTACATCGCGTGTTCCTAAGCTACTATGAAGCGCACTCTAAATTAGGACACCTTTGGAGTCATCAGGTTACTAAAGAAATTGTACAAAAGGGGGAGCATATTAATATAAGCGACATAGAGAATGTGCTAGAAACGAAAGATGTTCAAATCGCTGATTCAAGAGCTTTGAAGTATGCAAATCATATCATGAACAAAGGAAAAGAACATTACGTAGAAGCAAATTCATTTCAAGAGTATTTATGGGCAATTCAGATGACCGAGCTTCTTCGAACATATAATTTGTCCGCATTTGAAAAAGTTACGATCAATAATAAAGATATATTCAATAGTTCTTATCTGTTTAAGGGTGCGATAGTAAAAAAAGAAATTAGCGTAGTACTGTATGAATGGGCTAACTTATATAGTTACACACAATCTGATTTTATTAAAAGGCTAAGCAATATTCTAGAGACCATAAATATGGATATAACTCGAAACAAAAGCTTATATGATAAAAAGTCTACCAGACCTGAAGTAAACCGTTTGGTATATTCGCTAGATAAACAAATTCATAGTAATTCTCATTATAAGGGGTGCTTCTTTGGTATGTTCAATGCTTCTGATTTATTTGGCCCTTATTCACGTCACAGCAGTCACCAAATCAAAAGTATTAACGGAATAAACACACAAGAAAATGTTAGTTGTAAAGATATTGTTACAGATTGGAGAAAAAACGGCATATTTCCGACCGATCAGCAGTTTACTAAGTTATTCAAGCTTTGGTACTTCACCACTTCTTACTTGGTAATTAACTGGTTGAGACTTCCTCATTTCAACAAATGAATTAAGCGCTATTTAATCCATAGAACTAACAATCTACAATGAATAAAAAATCTGAAGGAGAGTGGCTAATGAAGATTAATCGAAAATATTACTATGTTAATAAAGTAACCGCTTGTGTTCTGGTACTCGCATTAATCATTGTGACATGTGCAGTACCTGTGTACGCTGAGGTAGAGAATGTGGAGACTACGCCCTCCAGAATTGCGTTGTCTTCGCTAGAGGAAACGATAGATTCATATGTGGCTACGAATCAGAAGAACACCGCTGCCGTTTCGGTTGTAGCTATCAAGAACGGTGAGACGATTGTGAATAAGGCCTATGGATACGCAGATCTTGAGCAACAGAGAAAGGCAGACACCTCTACTGTGTTTGAATGGGGTTCAACCTCTAAACTATTGGTCTGGACGAGTGTTATGCAACTTGTCGAGCAGGGAAAGCTTGATTTGCATACCGATATTCAGGAATATTTGCCGGAAGGTTTTCTAAAGAAGCTTGAATACGATGCTCCCATTACCCTATTGAACCTTATGCATCATAACGCAGGGTGGGAGGATATATTGATCGATTTATGGTATTCATCCGAGAAAGACATCGTGGATTTAGAAGAAGCTTTACAAAAATTTGAACGAAGGCAGATCGATAAACCTGGGAGTGTCGTTGCTTATTCAAATTATGGTACGGCTATGGCTGCTTATATCGTTGAGGTGCAAAGCGGACAACCCTTTTACAAATATGTCAATGAACATATATTTAAACCGTTGAATATGAAAGACACTTCGATTCACCCGTCACAGTATGATAATCTAAACGTCTTGAAAAGGAGAAATGAGATTCAAGGCTACACTACGAATCTGAAACTCATCCCTAAGAACAGAGCATACATAAGCTTATACCCTGCAGGGGGCGCCATTGGCACAGCAGAGGATGCAGCTAAATTTCTCGCAGCCTTGATGCCTGTGGATGGTAGCAATTTATTGTTCGAGAACAATGCTACGTTAGAAGAGATGCTGTCAACTAGTCTATATTACGATGGAACTTCTACTCCTCGAATTGCGCATGGCTTCTTTGAAGTAGAGTATTGGGTGCCTGCACTGGAACACGTTGGAAGTACGGCGGGATTTTCAAGTAGATTTGTTTTTGATCGGGAGTCTAATTTTGGGTTAGTGGTCATGACAAACCAGTCAAATGAAATGGCTTATAGCGTTGGTCTTGTCCAGAAGGTGTTTGGAAGTAGTTTCAGCACGAATTCTATTGAATCTGAGAGTGGAGGATATTATCTGCCTGCGCGACGGGTCGTTTCCGGCTTTACGAAAGCATATTCAATGTTAAGTCTGCAGAAGTATACCACATTTGACCTTAGTAATTTTGCAAATGTTGTTGAGCGAAATGGCACTGTTGAGAAGGTCTCTATGTCTTATAATGACTTTTTGCCCGTATCCAACTTAACGATAAACGGGATCAAAGCATCTTTTATTGCTCTTGCAGTAGCCATCCTACTCAGTTTGAGAGCTACAATTGGTTGTTTTATTCGGTTATCCAAATACAAATTAAAAAACTGGGAAAGACCAGGTACAGGATTTGATAAGTATCATATTGCCATTAATATTGCCAGTCTGGCATTAATTTTGAATACGATCCTATTGTTCATGCGTGCCTTAGGCTTTGCCCCCTATTCTTCATTACGGATACATCTCATCTTAAACCTGGTTTATGTCATTTTAGCTGTGGCGTACCTTGTCTTGATGTTCTACAAACTGCTGAAGAGGAGTTACAGTAAAAAGCAAAAGGCGGTATACATCATGTCTGGCATATCTGCTTTCCTCTTTGCTGCTTTTGTTGTGGGGTGGGATTTGTACTTTTAGAGCGGTAAATGCTGATATTTTCAACGGGAACGTTGCCTGAAAGAACATGAAATAGTAGAAAGGATGAAACCATGAATATTCAGGATCTCCCAATTGAGATAATAGAACAGATAGGGCAAGTCCAGAACATCACTTTTCCTAAGCAAGGTCATACTTCTACTGTAGCAATTCTGGATACGCTCGATAAAAAGTACATCATCAAGAAGACAGAAAACGATCTCTATAATGAATGGTTATCCGATGAATATAAGGTGCTTCAATACCTATACCATACTGGACTTCCTGTTCCGAAGACATATTCATTTCATGTTGAGGATACATCGAGATGGCTTTTGATGGATTATATTGATGGAATAAGTTTAAGAGAATTTCTCTCTATGATGCCTGATCTTCAAAGTAAAGAAAAAGCGATTTTTAACTTTGGGCTCTGTTTAAAGAAAATACATGATTGCTCTTGTCCTGTTGAACTATTGAACGATGACATTCCTTGGTTAGATACAATGCTTAGGAAAGCAGAATATAATCTAACTCACTTTACTGTAGATGGATCGGCAGAACTACTTCAACAGTTGAAAGAAGGAAGACCCAAAACAACAGATAACACTTTCATTCATGGAGATTTTACTATAGATAATGTGCTAGTTAATGATTGCAATATTGTTGGAGTTATTGATTGGGCAGGAGCAGCGTATGGCGATCCAAGATATGATGTAGCATTAGCCATTAGACCGAAACATAATGCTTTTGATAATGAAAGAGATAGAGAAATATTTTATAACGGTTATGGAAAGTTAAGAATAACGGATGAAGAATACAATTATTTTGAAGATGGGATATATAACTTCTTTTAGTTTGGCTTTAAATCATGCTCTTCAAGCGAACATCCAATCCCTTTAGAAGGAGTCGAATAAATGAGCCCTCCAAAACATATCGTATCTGCCGCTGCAATCGTCATAAACGACAAAAATGAATTATTACTTATTAGAGGACCCCGAAGAGGATGGGAAATGCCAGGTGGTCAAGTGGAAGAAGGAGAATCTCTAAGTCAAGCTGCCATCAGAGAAACGAAAGAGGAGTCCGGAATCGACATTGAAATCATCAAATTTTGTGGAATATTTCAAAATGTTGAAAATTCAATCTGTAACACATTATTTCTAGCAAGACCAATAGGAGGAGAATTAATCACATCATTGGAGAGCTTAGAGTCTGGTTTCTTTCCGATCGATGAAGCCATTTTAAAAGTCGAATGGAAAAACTTCAGAGAAAGAATAGAGTATTGCTTAAAACCTGAGATGCAACCTTTTTGTATTGAGTTTAGTGATCGGAACAATATTTAAAAGCTTAGGAGGAGTGAAATGAACAAATTACCTTTATTTATAGTGACAGGCGCAAGTGGAACAGGAAAAACCACGATCTCTTCGCTTGTTCGCAAGCAACTTCCCGAGTTTGACGTCTTTGAAATGGATATCATCAATAATGTGGATTGGCAGGTTGCCAAAGAGAATTGGTTAAGGATTGCGTATAGCATTTCTTTAAGTGGACGAGGGACTGTTTTATGTGGAACGATGGTGCCCGAAAACATTGCATCCTCCGATTACATAAATCGATTTGAGCGGATTCTTTATATGAACTTACATTGTAATGATGTCACACGTGAGACGAGGTTGAAATCACGGGGGTGGGATGAGAACTCGATCGAAGATCACAAAAATTTTGCAAATTGGCTACTCCAAAATTCGAAAACTGCATTTGACCCGGAAATGCCAACAATTGATACGACAGAACTTACAGCAGAGGGAGTAGCTAAACAGATTAAAGAATGGGTGCTAAGCAACTGGCGTAAGGAATGAACATCTAAAATAAGCTCATAGTTAGATTGAGTGGGAGGAACCTGATGCTACCTTTTCAAGTGAATGAATCTATTGTTTTACGGCTGATCCAATCTCGAGATAGAGATGAGTTGTATGCATTAATTGATGAGAATAGAAAGTACTTGAGAGCGTGGTTACTCTGGGTCGATAAACGACAATCGCCCAAAGACTTGGATTCTGTAATAGATGTATGGGCACATCATTATGAAGAGAGGAACGGTTTTGATTCCGGAATATGGTGCAATGAACAATTGGTCGGGATGTTAGGACTGCACTATATTGATTGGAATAATAGAGCGACGAGTATTGGATATTTTTTAGCAGAGTCAGCACAGGGCAAAGGAATCATTACCAAATCAATAGAACAATTGCTTAAATATCTCTTTAAAGAGTTGAAGTTAAATCGTGTGATCATTCAATGTGCAGAAAACAACTTTAAAAGCAGAGCTATACCTGAGAAAATGGGATTTTCAAATGAAGGTACATCCAGAGAAGCTCAATGGGTCTACGATCATTATGAGAATATTGTGACGTATAGTCTGCTGTCTAGTGAATGGCATACTTAAAAGGTAGAGTACATCGTCTGATGAGACGAAGGAGGTCACGAATTGTTTCTCAATGTATTACTTTGGTTGATTATCCTCTGGGTGATCTCCCTTTATTTCAGTTTTCCCAAGAAAGATCGCATGTACACCGTCAACGTGCCAAGCACTTGCTATATTCAATCTCCCAATCGAATGGATATTCAGAAAAACTACGAATGCGCTGCATTTTCCAGTGCGTTCGTCTTGAGACATTTCGGGGTGGAGTCCAGCGGGACAAAGCTCTATGAAACCTATCCTCGCAAATTACTGGATGGGACGGTATATCCCAAAGCGGTCGTTGTTTTTTTCAGAAAGCTTGGATACCAGGCAATGTACTTACGTGGAAATGTGAATACATTGAAGAAGCAGATTAGCCAAGGGGTGCCCGTTATTTTATTTATTAGAGTACATCCTAAACAACGTTATTTGCATTTTGTTCCCGTCGTTGGCTATGATGAAACGCATTTTTATTTGGCCGAATCGTTAGATCACAAGATGAATTGTGATGAAGAATATTACAATCGAAAAATCAGCATTAGTGAACTGAACGCGTTATGGAGATCATGGTTACCTTTCTGTCAAAACTCATATATCGTGGTACATCCAGTGCAGATTTAATTGCTCAAATATTTAATCGGGTTAACAAGTTCTGTGTACGTCCGCATATACATTACAGGAGACGGGTCAAGACTCCGGCTGTCCTAAGTTGTATGAACGGAGGGAGAGACATGGGCATTGAATCATCCTGGATGTTTGATTTGTTTGGAACCGTCTTTCCGGTTGTATTTGTTCTGCTTATAGGTATAGTCCTTCTGTCGATGGGAAAAGAGGTATGGAGGTGGGGGCGTAACAACTCAGAGCCACTGCTGACCGTACCTTCACGAATCACCAGCAGACGGATGAAGATGAGTCAGTCGCAATCCGAACCAGGCAGTACAGCACGAACCTTATATTACGTCACCTTTGAGGTAGAGAGTGGAGATCGGCTTGAATTCAAAGTCAATGGCGAAGAGTATGGTTTGTGCGCTGAGGGGGATGAAGGACGGCTCTCGTTCAAAGGAACGCGTTACATAGGCTTCGAGCGATATAATCGCTTATATTCCGAACGCCTACGCGGTTAAACCGAGCAGCTTGCGCCAGGATGGCGTGAGCTTTTTTTGATTATTTACTGGACAAGCGTTTCTTAATAGGCCTAACGTGTTTTTATATAAGAAGAGGCTTAATCAGATTATGATCACAGGATCATTACCATAGAGGAGGAAATGAACATGTCATTTACAGATCAGGTCGTTGTTGTAACCGGTGCTGCTCAGGGAATTGGACGCAGTGTGGTTGAGGCTTATGCGGTCGCTGGGGCCAAAGTTGTACTTGCCGACAACAAGGAAGCAGAGGGTGCGGCAGCCGCAGCTTCCATTCGTAATGAAGGCGGCGAAGCCATCTTTGTTCAATGTGATGTTCGGAGCGAGCAGGATATTACGAATCTTTTTCGGACCACCGTGGAAGAATTTAAGAAAATCGATGTTCTGGTGAATAATGCAGGGCTTGCAAAATGGAAGTCACCCTATGAGCTAACGCTGGAAGAATGGGACGATGTACTCAATACCAATGTGAGAAGTTGTTTTTTGGCGAGTCGGGAAGCAGCCAAATATATGAAAAGCAACGAAAACGGGGGTGCCATTATCAACATGGCTTCTACCCGTGCACTAATGTCTGAGCCGGATACCGAAGCCTATGCTGCCTCCAAAGGGGCAATTGTGGCTCTGACGCATGCGCTGGCAGTCTCACTGGGCAAAGACCAAATTCGGGTAAATTGTATCAGTCCGGGATGGATTGAGACAGGAGACGTGGAGAAACTGAAAAAGGAGGATCATGAACAGCATCCATCCGGTCGTGTAGGTGTTCCTTCGGATATCTCCCGTGCTTGTCTATATTTATCTGATCCAAGCAATACCTTTGTCACAGGGACCAACCTCGTTATTGATGGAGGCATGACCCGAAAAATGATATATGAGGACTAGAACCGGGATAGAGTCGGGCGAGTCTCATAATATCCCAACATTAGAGTGATAAGCCCAAGTTAAGCACTTGGGCTTATTTGTTTTTAATAACTCGGTTGCTATAATAAATGTGATTTTACAACAGTAGAGGAATGGAGGGAGTATATGTTCGGGAAACAATCCCGGAAGGTATTTTGGCTGTTACTGCTGATCGGAGGGATGATAATGATAGGGAATGAGTCACCTGCTGAAGCAGACGGCGCGGATATACGGGCGGCCTGGGTATGGCAGGCACAGTCTGTTAGCAACGGAGATGAGCTGCTGACCAATGCAGCTAAACATAAGATAAACAGACTATACGTGAATGTAGACATGACGCTATCCAAGGAGGTATACCAGACGTTTATAGCCAAAGCAAGCCGTGCGGGTATTGCGGTTGAAGCACTAGGCGGCGATCCATCCTGGGCGGTCAGTGGCCGTGAAGGTCCCATGCTCAGGTTAGCCTCGTGGGTAAGTGATTATAATCTGGATGCCGAGCCCAATGAGCGATTTGATGCCATACATCTGGATATTAAGCCCTACGTGTTACCAGCCTGGAAAGAAGATGCCAAGCCACTGGTTCAATCCTGGGTGACCAATATGAATCTGTTATTTGAGCAAGTGAGACAGGATGGCGCAGTTGCTGTGAATGTTGACCTGCCATTTTGGCTGGATTCGTACACCGTTACAGGGACTAGAACTTCTGAGGATGCGGATAACGAACCATTGTCACGTTGGTTTATTGAACAAGTGGACCATGTCACTTTACTCGCTTACCGTGATAACGCGCAAGGCAACAATGGCATTATACGTTTAATTGAACAGGAACTGAACTGGGCTGATGCCAGCAATGCGAGCATCACGGTTGGGTTGAACACCAAGCCCATGCCTGGCGAGGAGTTCACGACATTTGCCGGTAAAGGGGCGGCGCAGCTGGAAAGTGTTATTGAAGAAGTTGCCTCTGCATTCAGCGAACATACTTCCTACGCCGGTTCTGCTGTACATGATATTGTATACTGGGGACAACTGGAGCCGTCGGAACTGCCATCACCGGAGATTCCACCCAACCAGCCAGAGATTCGGGGAACATATATTTGGGAGGCCTCTCAGGTGACGAATGACGGAGGCGAGCACATCCTAGCGTTTGCGAGAGAACAGAACATTAACTGGTTATATGTCCGTCTGGATCTGGATCAACCCTATTCCAGTTACCGAAGTTTTGTAAAACGGGCCAAAGCGCAGGGCATTGAAATCCATGCGATGGGTGGACACCCGATCTGGGGCAAGAAGGAAAATCGTCCACGGATACAACGCTTGATTGATTATGTGAAAAATTATAATGCTGAATCCGAACCGGACGAACAATTTGAAGGCATCCATCTGGATATAGAGCCTTATACCTTGCCGGAGTGGGAGAGCAACCGGAATACCCTGTTGACCGAATGGGCTGCCAACATTACTTTTTTCCAGGAAGAGACGAAGAAGGATAGTGATCTCGAAACAAGCGCAGATCTTGCTGTCTGGCTGGATACCTTCCCGTTGCCGGGCAAAGATATGTCTGTGACAGAGTTTATGATTGATACACTCGATCATGTGTCGATGATGGCTTTCCGTAACAAAGCGGAAGGTTCCAATGGCATTGCTGCTGTTGTGAGTCAGGAGATGGAGATCGCGGATCGTTTGGGCAAAAGGTTAATGATTTCGGTAGAAATGAAGGAGAATCACGAAGGTCCTCATATTTCATTTTATGAGAAAGGGGCAGCGGAGATGGAACTTCAGCTTGCCAAGCTTCCCGATCTGCTGGCCGAATATCAGGCGTACCAGGGCAATATTGTACATGCCTATGATTATTGGATTGAAGCCAAGCCTTGAACAGGCGAATAATATAAGAAATAAATGGCTTTGGGACTTCACCTTGGGTGAGGTTCCGGGCTTTTTTTTATGGAAAAAAGATGGAATCGTGTCACCGAATGGGCTCCTGCACAATACGATGTACGGTGATGAACAGCTGAAACAAGGGAGGAAACAGAATATGGCTGTTATTAAAGCCAACTCAGAGGACGTCAAGCTGCTGGCTAGGCTAATGAGGGCAGAGGCTGAAGGTGACGGCGAACAGGGCATGTTGCTTGTGGGCAATGTAGGTGTGAACCGGGTGCTGGTGGATTGTCTGGACTTTAAGGATATTCGCGATATCAATCGTATGGTCTTCCAGAATCCAGGAGGCTACGAGTCCACTCAGAAGGGGTACTTTTACCAGCGGGCAAGACAGTCCGAGATTCGTCTCGCACAACGGGTGATCAATGGAGAGCGCATCTGGCCAGCGAGCAATTCATTGTGGTTTTTCCGACCTGTGGGCGACTGCCCACCAACGTGGTATGACCAGCAAAATACAGGACGTTTCAAAGCGCATTGTTTCTTCAGTCCGACAGGTGATGACTGTCCGGAAGTATATTAAATTTTGGGAGGAATCACTATGATTAATCAGCCTTATCAACCAACGACTCAAACATTGGGTCAGCAAGCGAATTCCGTGTTAGGTCAACAAGCCAATTCTCAGGTTCAAGGTACGTCTTACAAAATCGGTAACGGAATGCCTGCCATGTCAGTAACACCAGGTATGGTATCACCAAGCTCCACAAGTGTCCCCCCACTCGTATCCAGCGGAAGCCCAATGACACCAACAGGTGCAGTCATCACTACCACGGCTCCACAGTTTGAGCAGTCGTACATTGAAAATATTTTGCGTCTGAACCTCGGGAAATTCGGCACGTTCTACATGACATACGAAGGTAACAAAGAATGGAACGCTCGCATATTCCAAGGTATCATTGAAGCAGCGGGCCGTGACCATATTATCATTAGCGACCCGAAGACAGGAAGACGGATCATGCTGTTGATGGTCAACTTCGACTATGCTACATTTGATGAGCCGTTACTGTATCAATATCCTGGCGTAGTAGGTAACTACCCACAAGCTCCAAGCAGATAATCATTGGCCCTCATCATTTTGATTGATATTTGATATGAATAACACATACTGAATTACATGCTGTCCTGAATGTGGATATCCGCAGACGGGACAGCTTTTTACATAAGCATTCGTGCAAAACAATCACATATGATCTAGTCAGACGTAACCTTTTGATAAAAACATGGCACTTATATATGAACAGAACAAGCAACATGCCTATATGAAGGGAGTCCATAGCATTGAATTCATGGATTGAAGGAGCGATGAAAGGCGAAGACGAAGCATTCGTACAACTGATGTCTCAATATCGCGGGATGGCACTTGCTGTTGCCTACCACCGACTGGGGGATACATTTTGGGCAGAAGATGTCGTACAGGAAGCGTTTACTGAAGCCTTTGGCAATCTGTCCAAGCTGGAAGCTCCTGAGGCTTTTCCTGGGTGGTTCAAGGTGATCGTGGAGAGGCAGTGTTATCGCTGGCTAAGACGCAAGCAGCATACCCTGATTCCCGTTCAGGAGCTGGAGCATGTTTTCCATGAAGCGGATCAGTCGCATAATCCAGAAGAACAAGCGGTACAAAACGAAATGCATCGAACGTTGCGTGATTCGATTGCAATACTGCCATCATCAATGCGGATTGCTGTTGAACTGTTTTATTTGGATGGATACTCACTCAAGGAAATATCGGATTTCCTCGGGGTCAAGGTACCTGCATTAAAGAAAAGATTGTTCGATGCCCGATCCAAACTCAAGCGCTCTATGCCAGTGAGGGACCTAGTATCGGTGTTCAGTGACTTGTATGAAGGAGGAAAAGGATTGTTACACATTATGAACGGGGATCACGCTGCCAATCGTTTAAGAGAGAGTGGAATCGAGGGAGATATTCTCGTATGGAGAGAATTGTACACGTTCGGGCCAGTAGCCAAAAATATGGGAGATGTAAAGGAGCGGAAGAATCGGGCATCCGTGTTAGAGCGGGAGTTGGGCATTCCACAGAAGGAATACTTGCAGATCGAGGAGCTTGAACGCAAGTTGCATTCGTTTCAACAATATAAAGAGATTGTCTTATGGTTCGAATATGATCTCTATGATCAGACGATGTTATCGTACCTATTACATTATTTCAAAGGACAAGCACTCCAGAATACGAAACTGAATCTGCTCTGTATTGACTCGTATCCAGAAATCGAGCATTTTAGGGGACTGGGTCAACTGACCTCCACACAGATCGAACGGCTGTCAGGCAGTTGGCATGTGATTGATACGGACGAGCTACAGGCAGGTGCACAGTTTTGGGAAGCCTATACGTCACCTGATATCCGTCATCATCTAGATTACTTGCAGGCAGACACTTCTGCGCTCCCCTTTGCGAACGCTGCGTTCAAAGCTCACTTGTCTCGTCTGCCATCTGTATCGAACGGTTTGGGGCTCATTGAGCAGACAACACTAGAGACCATTAGAGCAGGTGTGGAGCGTCCGTATCCATTATTTCGAGAGGTAGGGGACAATCTGCATATTCTCGGGATGGGTGATCTTGAATATTGGGCACATCTGAAACGGATGACAGAAGGACCTTATGCGCTGCTTCAGTTGAATGGTGCATTAAATTTCCCTAACTTCAGGCAACATGATGAAAAATTCGGTGACGCAATCCTGTCGCTAACGGAACTTGGAATTCAGGTGTTGAATGGAGAGGCCGATTGGGCGCTGCTGAAGCAGGATGAATTCTGGATCGGCGGTCTGCATAACGCAAGCGGAAGAAAAGCCAAGTGGCGCTGGAACCCCGCTTCGGAAACCGTAGTGGAGATTGAGTCGACATCGGAAATAGAGGATAGAATCTGAGAAAATAAAGTATTGCAAAAAGAGAGTATCCAGCCATGTCGAAGCATGAGCGAGGATGCTCTCTTTGGTTTGCTTAGGAATTAGTTGTGATTCTCAAAATGATTTTCTCCTTTTTTAATAGTTGTTTGACTAGATGTATACCTGTACAGTAAACTGTACATATTACAGTTTACTGTACAGGTATAAACTAAAGTGTAAAGGAGTGAGGCTATGAATCAGTACACTGCAAAGCGTATCTCAGAGATTCTTCAAGAAGATGATATTAAGATGAATCTGAGGACGGTTAGGTACTATACACAAATAGGCATGGTTCCTCCGTTAGAGTTGGTAGGAAATAAAAGAGTATATACCGATAAACACATTCATTATTTTCGAGCAATTATAACTTTATCAAGAACTGGTGAGAACTTAGCATCCATCCAAGAAAAATTAAATTCTCTTTCTTTAAATGAAGTGGAAAAAATCGGCCAGTTGATGAGTTTATATAGTCCAGACCGTGTCTTGGAAAACGAAACTCTGACAATAACAGATGATGTTTCAATTACATTAAGTCCTCGAGTTTCTGCCGAATTAAAACAGAAGGTCATTGATTCTGTTTCACAGGTTTTAAGGGGGGAATCTAATGATGTTTAATCTACGGCTGGCTAAAAAAAAGATGGAAAAAGAAGAAGGAATGAATCATTTATGGATTGAGCTCACCTATGCCAATAATTTAACTGAAAATGCATTATTACGTATTCATCTCCCAAAAGGCCTTTATCGAGGGTTGAATTTGAATGGGAATTTTGAAACAGAAACAGATGAAATAAAATTAGTGTCACAAGATAAAGACGTATTTATTGAGTTTTACACACAGTCCAGAATAGATTGTGATGAGGCATTGATTAATGTGGAATTATGTTATCAAAGTAGTCATCATAATTGGAAAGCAATAAAACAGGGCATAACAGTTCGCTTTGTAGACGAAGAAGATGTAGAAGATGAGCATATCGACCAACAAGTCATTGAACGAGTGATGAAACTCGAAATTAATTCGTCTAACAAGGCTGGATCAGATAAGGAATTATTAGTTATCAGACCAAGAACTTATCAAACAAGGGACAGTGAATATGCTTATCTTGAAAAGGACTATCGAATAAACTACTAGTGGAAGGGAGCGCTCAACGTATTTTACGAATGCGTAAACTTATTGATAATGTGATTGTAAAGCACAATAACAAAGGGCAGGTGATTAAAAATGGACCGAGAGGTAAACGAATATTCCGTAGAATTCCAAGATTCTTATGGAATCATATACACTCGAGAATTGAGAGCTGAAAGTATAGCTGAAGCTAAAATTATCATTCAAAATAACTACCCTGATGTTGTAGTTCGAGCAGTCACTCGTATTACAGAAAATGAAAAGGAATAACTATCTGATGATCTGGAATTTAATCATTTATCAATACAAATACACACATTGCAGAGGATTCAATGTAAAAATAAGAATCATAACGGCGTATTTAGAAAAAATTATTTCCGGGAAACAGCGTAATCGTTACTTTTGTAAAAGAAATAAGGCGTTTGTGCCATTTCGTTGTCATAGGACACGGATTGACTGTGTAGTGTAGAATTATATAATAAAAGAAGCATATCTTTGTTATTCGACAGAACCGGGTGGAGGTGGAAGCATTGGGAAGTTGAAATTGCATATGAACGGCAGAATGGCTAATATCCTACATTTTCGAAGGAGGTGGACCTATTTGCCGAAGAATGACGGCGAATAGGATGACAATTTGAGTGACCCCTTACCGAGTATATTAAATTTATTGTTAATTGGTTTACTTGTATTAATGAATGGTTTCTTTGTGTCGGCGGAATTCGCGATGGTGAAAGTTCGTGGAAGTCGGATTGAGGCTTTGGTGGAAACGGGCAACAAAAATGCAATATATGCTTCCAATATCGTACGCAATATGGACGCATATCTGTCAGCTTGCCAACTAGGTATAACGCTGGCTTCACTGGGACTTGGATGGTTGGGAGAACCGGCAATTGCACATCTGTTAGAGCCCATGTTTACCGCATTTGGACTGGGACCGGTTTACGTTCATGGAATCTCTATTGCCATTGCATTTGTAATTATAACGATCCTGCATATTGTACTGGGGGAACTTGCTCCCAAAACGATGGCAATTCGAAAATCTGAAACGATCACGTTGTGGTCTGCAGCCTTGCTAACGTTCTTCTACAAGTTAATGTACCCATTCATATGGGCACTGAACGGTATGGCTAACGGCTTGTTGAGACTATTCCGGATGGCACCAGCTTCGGAGATCGACTCCGCACATAGCGAAGATGAAATACGTATTCTGATGAAAGAAAGCAATAAGAGCGGTTTAATTGATAACACTGAATTAGCACTTGTTGATAATATATTTGATTTTACGGATACAACTGCCCGTGAAATTATGATTCCGCGGACGGAAATGATTTGTCTGAACGCCAATGAGTCCATGCTGGAAAATCTGGAGATTGCCAGTGAGAGTATGCGAACAAGGTATCCGGTGTATAACGGAGACAAGGACCATATTATCGGCTTTATTCACATTAAGGATCTGATGCGATCCCAACTTACGGATACCATCTCCGTAATCCGGCCGATCCTGGCTGTACCAGATACCACACTGATCAGTGATCTACTCAAGCGTATGCAGCGTAGCAAGACACAGATTGCGATTCTAATTGATGAATATGGGGGAACCTCCGGGCTTGTCACGCTTGAAGATATCATGGAAGAGATCGTAGGCGAGATTCAGGATGAATTCGACCAGGAACGTCCTGCCATTGAGCAAGTGGATGAGATGGAATACTCTATTGATGGATTGATGCTGATTGAAGAAGTCAGCGAACGATTTGGACTGGAGATGGATCGTGCCGATTACGATACCATCGGGGGCTGGCTATACTCCAGAGTAGATGCCATACCACCTGAGGTCGGTCAATCGGTTGAGTATGGAGGGTATGTATTTGTCATTCAAGAGACAGAGCATAAGCGGATCTCCCGAGTGAATGTGATTAAGCTGGAACTGTTAGTTGAAGAAGAAGGCGCGTAGCCAGATCAAAATTGTAACGAATGAAGCTGTATGGTGACGCAATGGTCATCGTACAGCTTCTTTGCATACTCATGATTCTTTGGGTGCATGAATGACAACATCGGCGTAACGATTTTCCGTGACAAAGCTATTTTTGATATAAATTCGCTTATAAGTGACGTAAACATTCTCTCCAGGAGCGAGATCATGCTGGATATTCAGCTTTTTTCGAGTGGATTTGGTTGTTGTCGGTGTCTTAATGGTAATGATGTCGTACATATCGACGAAAGTAACCTCGTAAGAATTGTAGTCCCCCACCTTAGTAGTGGATAGCACCGGATTTTGCTTATACTGGGTTAGGTGATCATTCACCATGCCAAATGTTACGGGTAACACATAAAACAGAAGTACCAGCGGCAGAAGGCAGAAAGTAATCCCGAAAACACGTAAAAATTTGACATGGGAGAGGGTTCGACCGCTCTGCTTGATGAAAAGAAAAGCAAGGATGGGGGAAAGTACAAGTCCCCAGATCATAAAGGGTAATACATAGCGGTCCAGACCCATGCTTATCCAGCTTTCACGGGCTGTAGCCAAAAAATATATTAAGGTCCCGAGGGTAAGCACACCCACCAAGATAAGAAGAACACGTTTGAACGAGCCGGAAACTTCGATATGTAGTTCATTCGGATTGGAGCTGTGACGATGCCTTCTGGATTTGGATTGAAGTTTACTCAAGTTATACACCTCATTTGCAAATCTCGTTTGTTAAACATGGTTCCGTACATTCATTACCCAATACATACGGAATGGAATAATTTAGGTTTCAACCATGCTGGTGATACATGCAAAGACAAAAGACGCTACCGACAGAAACATCGGAGCGTCTAATTTTTTTTTTGAAACCTGTCACCCAATCCGTCCGTTTATACCCTTACACAAAATCAAATATGGAAGCGGAGGATGGATCAATATGCGAAAAACGAATAATAAGAGTGCAACATCTATACTAAAAATAACCCTTGCAGCCTTGCTACTGGTGCCAACGATCCTTGCTGTACCTGTGACCGAAACAGCCGTTGCAAGCCCAATGATCAACGTGTCCTCCGGTGCACTTACAGCTCCACCGCCACCCGAACCATCCATCAATTCGCTTGCTACTACTCAGGAACGAGGACATATCTATCAGGCGGTCGGTGCACTCATCCCTGGGGGAGGACTTTCTGCCATCGTCAATACGAAGACCGCGACATATGTGGAAGTGAAAACTCTATCGGTAGATTACCGACTTGAGCGCTGGACAGGAACAGCATGGGTAATTTTCAAAACCAACTCCAACACTGCAACGAAAACAAACTTACTGAATGCCACATCGGATTGGACCGTTATGCCTGGATATTATTATCGCGTTACCAGTGTTCATACAGCTTATGATGGAAGTACCACGGATACAAGCAGACATGTCTCTGGCACCGTGTTATTTTGATCTCATCGGCCGGTGCTGCCTGGAAACTTCTGCTCTTGAAAATCGTTGGCAATAGCAGTCATTTCTTCTTCCGAAAGGGTGCCAAACAGACTCATATTGTTGGAACCCATCATCCACTGAAAGGAGTTATAGGGTGGGCCGATATACATCAGTGCTTCCGTGCCGTCCGCGAGCTTTACGGAGCTCATATCACGAAGCATGGCCCCTTCAATTTTTTCCCCAGGCATGACATAGACATAATCAAACTGGATGATCTCATCCTCTATGCTCTTGCCTTCACTGGTATATTGAACTCTCATTTGTGTGGACTCATAATAATCGTCTGGATTCACAGGGTTTTCAGTATCGAGCACGAGTTCAAATTTGACCTTGTTGAATCGCTCGGGAATGGCCTTGGATAACAGAAAGTCACCCATGAACCCTTCGCGTGCGATCTCTTCCGTAACAAGTACTGGACGAAGCAGGTGGCTTGATAACTCATACGAAGGTGTATTAAGAGCCTCTTCTTCTTGTACTTTAAGAATATCATCTAAGCTCGTTTCCGGTGGTGGAGGCGTTTTGGCTGTTGACGGATCAGCCCCCAGTTGGGTCGTGCGATCCTCGATGATAATGGATTTCATGCCATTGCCCCAATCCTTGATGGATTGCACAAAAGGGGATACCGCTTGCGTACCGGACGGCAGGCTGAAAATAACGGCCCCGATGGTCACGGATGCTGCTACGACAACGGAAAGTCGCAAGGTACGTATTCTTTTTTTACGTAAACCGATTCTGTTAATTTCCCTGTGCACCTTCTGCCAGGATTGCTGCATGGATTCGGTATGGGAGGCGGAAGGGGCAGAGACGGCCTGATGGAAAGCTTCATCAAAAGCCAGATCAAACGCAGCATCGAAATATTCGTCTTCCAGGTCTGAATCGAATTGCTCCACATGCTTATCGGACTTGCCTTTGCTCAATGCTTCCACCCCATTCCTTATGTAATTTCTTCTTGATACTGCCGCGGGCTCTGAACAAGCGTTGCTTCACAATGTCTTCGGAGGTATTCAGCAGCTCGGCCATCTCTCGGTAAGAGAGACCTTCTTTCCACCGTAACTCCACCAGCACACGATATTCGGGTTTGAGCTGTCCGAGATAATTTTCAATGGACTCTTGCATCATCTGCGTTTCTACCATGCTTTCCACGGAAGCTGCCGTCTGATTCATCGTCTCCATATCTATAAAAACACTATCCGTATCCACTTGGTTACGGTTATTTTTATTTTTTCTCAGATAATTAATAGCTGTGTTCCGCGTGACGACCTTGAGCCAAGCTTTCAGTTTGACCTCGTCTTCGAAAAGGGGTTTGTTTTTAATGATTTTGATAAAAGCTTCCTGAATAATATCTTCTGCAGCAGCACGCTCCTTGATGATATAAACGATAAGACCATGTACCATATTATAATATTCATAATACACTTCTTCCTGAAGTGCTGAGCCTAAATTATGGAAATCTGAGGCTAATAGTAACTGAAGCCGATTGGCCATGTTGTTCTCCTTTCTGGTGAACAATCCACAAACATTGGTATCATTACATTTTACAACATAATATGGAAACGATACAATGGGAGGTTGGTCCGAGAAAACCAGATGGGGAGAGTGCATGAAGCCTCCGGAACAGTTTGCTGAAAATTAATAAAAGGCTGTCTCGCCAACCATGAATACATGGTTGGAAGACAGCCTTTGCTACTGTTTAGTGCAAATACATTACTGGGGAGAACTCTCATCCGTAACTGTTAGAATGCCCAATCTCCCTTAAGGAAGATGGCTTCACGTTCGCCGTTTGCCGTGATACCGTAGATGTCCGTCTCGGGAGAGCCCATCATGAAGTCCACATGGGTGATGCTGGTGTTCATGCCACGGGCTGCAAGCTCCTCAGGAGACATCGTTTTTCCACCTTCGATATTGAATGCATAGGAACTGCCAATCGCTAGATGGCATGATGCATTCTCATCATACAATGTAGTGTAATACAGAATGCCACTCTCGGAGATCGGGGAATGGAAGGGAACCAAAGCGACTTCGCCAAGGTAATGTGACCCTTCATCCATGGAAATGAGTCTCTCCAGCGTATCCTGTCCTTCTTCAGCATGAAAATCAACGATACGTCCATTCTCGAATGTGAGTGAAAAACGATCAATGATACTGCCGCCATAGCTGAGTGGTTTGGTGCTGGATACCTTGCCGTTAACGCCGTGCTTGGCTGGAGCGGTGAATACTTCCTCTGTCGGGATATTGGCGACAAACGGAGTACCTTGCTCATTCACGCTACCTGCCTGCGCCCAGATATGTCCTTCTGGAAGCTCAACCGTCAGATCCGTTCCCGGGGAGAGGAAGTGCAATGCTTGATACTTCTTGCTGTTCAATGCAACGGCCTTGGTTTCCAGTCGTTCAATATGCTGTTCCCAAGCCGCTACAGGGTCCTCCAGATCAGCTCTTACCGCAGCGAAAATGGCTTCCCATAGCTGGCTAACCTGCTCAGCTGCCGGCAAATCCGGGAATACTTTGGCTGCCCAATCGGGGGAAGGACAAGCCACACCCGTCCAGCTCATTTTATCTGCTTGTTGATACTGACGGTACTTGGCCATCGCCTGACCAAATGTACGCTGATGGGTCGAGATCCGCTCCGGGTCAATACCTTTCATCAGGTCTGGGCTGGATGACAATACGGTCAGGAAGGCTGCATTATTGGCCGCCAGTTCTTCAAGCTCCGCCGCATGCCATTTCGGTGGCTCTTGGAATGATTCCTCAGGGGCCATCTCAAACCGCAATCGATTGACGGTTTCATCTCCGTATTTTACAATAACCTGCTTGGCGCCAGCTTCGTATCCTTTGCGCACCAGCAAGCGTACGAATTCAGCGGTATCAATCATCGCACTGATGACAAATACTTGCCCTGGTTGCACGTTTGCGCCTACTCTTACAGCAAGTTCAGCGTAACGATCCAGTTTTTGTTCAAAACTTAACATATGCGATCCCTCCAATAATAGAATTTTAGATCTGTTGACGCAGGAAAAGAGAGGAGTAATCTCCTCTCTTCTAATTCACATCAAACGGGATTAAAATGCCCAGTTTCCTTGCAGGAAGATCGGCTCTTCCGCGCCTTCGGAGGTCACGCCGTGGATGTTCATTTCGCCAGATCCAATCATGAAGTCTACATGAGTGAGACTGGAGTTCATGCCACGTTCAATCAACTCATCCTTGGACATCGTTTTACCACCTTCTAGACAGAAGGCATAGGCATTACCGATCGCCAAGTGGTTGGAGGCATTTTCGTCAAAGAGTGTATTGTAGAACAAAATATTCGTATCGGAAATTGGGGACTGATGTGGAACGAGGGCTACTTCACCCAGATAGTGTGCACCTTCATCCATCTCGATCAGGTTTTTGAGTGCATCCAATCCCTGCTCTGCGGTGTAATCTACGATTCGACCGTTCTCAAATGTAAGGGAGAATCCGTCAATCAGGTTGCCGCCGTAGCTCAATGGTTTCGTGCTGCGGACTGTGCCGTTAACACCCGTTTTCAGTGGAGCCGTGAATACTTCTTCCGTAGGCATATTGGCAATAAAGACATGTCCTTGCTCATTCACACTTCCACCGGATACCCAGATATGGCCTTCTGGAAGTTCGATGGTCAGGTCTGTGCCTGGAGCTGTGTAGTGGAGCTTTTTGTATTTTTTGTTGTTCAGCAGATCGGCGCGGGAATCGAGATTTTGCAAATGGGTTTTCCATTCGGCAACAGCATCCTGTTCCCCGATCCGTACTGTTTTGAAAATGACATCCCACAGGCGATCCACTTGTTGTGCTTCCGGCAGATCCGGGAACACTTTAGCTGCCCATTCAGGAGAAGGAACGGCTACGATAGACCAGCTGAATTTGTCAGCCATCTGATAAGAACGATATTTTTCGAGCGCTTTACCGCGCACTTTTTGGCTAGTAATAATCCGTTCCTGAGCTACTCCGTTCAGCAAATCCGGATTTTCAGCGATGACGTGCAGAATAGCGGCACCTTCTTCAACGAGTTCCGTCATTTCAGCTGCAAACCATTTCGGCTCAATAGAGAAGGCTTCATCAGGTGCAAGATCGTAATGAAGACGTGTAACGGTTTCGTCGCTCCAGTTTACTTTGACCAGTTTGGCACCTTTACCGTAAGCTGCTTTGACAATCAGTCGTACAAAATGCGCTGCCGAGATTGGAGCGTTAACCACGAGTGTCTGTCCAGGATGGACATTAACACCGACTTGAACAGCCAGTTCAGCATATTGCTGCAGATTCGTTTCAAAAGTATTCATGCTATTTTTTCCTCCAATGTGATAATAATATCGTAGCTTGTTGGCTATTATAGATGTTGTTCAAACACGTATTATAACCCTCATTACAACGATGTAAGGACTCAGAATGGTTCCTTCATTGAATAAGGTATACGTTGCTACGATATATATTGTACAATTAACCAATAATAATTACCAAACTAGGTTTACCAGAAATGTTGGAGACCTGCTGTAAATGAAAGATTAAAGGAGAGAATGATTGTGAATATTGAAATTATAAGTGCTGAAATGCGCCGTGAAGGTGAAAAAGGATACGTGGGAAATACCGTTTACCGCACAGAAGGCGAAAAGTCAGTATATGAGATTACCTTCATGAGCAAGAACGGAAAAGACTGGGACTATAGCTTGCATTTCACCGAGCAATCCGGAGATGAAGATGAGTTGCTTCGTATGGACGAGCTGCTTGAGAATGATGACGATCTGTACAATCAATTGCTCGATGCCGCTTTGGAGGCTTATCCGGCTTAACTGGCTGAGATATTCTTGTTCTATTGTGTCGTGTCGATGACTATACTAGACGGTGTATGCCCGAAACAGGGTGTATACCGTCTATTTTATTGGAAATGTTGAATAGATGATCCAGAAAAGGGAAGTCTACGAGATGAATGGAACCAGAGAGACAATCCGCCTAATGGGAGGTAACCGTGAATGGCATCTGACAATCTGATTACAGAAGGGTTGACGGGGCTTGAAGAAGTCGCGCCCGATATTCTCAGTCTGCGTACACTATTCGTTAATGTCGTGTTCATCGGAGAGCCAGGAAGCAGGAACTGGGTCCTCGTGGACACCGGAATGGCGAGGTTCACGGATCATATTGTTCAGGTTGCAAGCGAACGTTTTCAAGGTCCGCCATCTGCGATCATATTGACACATGGTCACTTCGACCATGTAGGAACCGTTATTGAACTGGAACAATTCTGGGGTGTACCTGTGTATGCGCACCCGCTTGAAATTCCATATTTGACGGGATTGAAAGATTACCCGCCGGCGGACCCTTCTGTAGGTGGAGGTCTAATGTCCAGATTGTCATTCGCTTATCCCAATGAGGCAATCAATCTGGATGATCGGATATTCAGTCTGCCGAAAGATCATTCCGTTCCAGGTGTATCGGGATGGGAATGGGTGCACACGCCAGGTCACACACCTGGACATGTGTCACTGTTTCGGGAAGCGGATCGTTTGCTGATTGCAGGGGACGCGATCATTACGGTGAAGCAGGAATCGCTGTGGAGTGTGTTACTTCAGGACAAACAGTTGCATGGCCCGCCGTCCTATTTCACAACCGATTGGCAGGCTGCACATCAATCTGTTCAGCATATAAGGCATCTGGAGCCGAAACTTGCCATTACTGGGCATGGGCATGCCTTGAGCGGAGATATGCTAAGTGAATCCCTCAAGCAGCTTGATCTGGACTTTGAAGAGAGCACGGTGCCGGATCACGGCAAATATGTAGATTAATTGAACCATAATAAGAATGGTGACAGAGACAGCCGCAGCCGTTTGCAGCTGTCTTTTTCATGTCTTTTTTGAGGCTCAATCATGAATTTGTTCTCTATCATAGATTGGTATTTTGTGCCCGGGCATGATATAGTCGAGCCGTATAATATAACCTTAGTATGCAGGAGGTACATATAACGATGACACAGCAAAATGCAGCATTCGAAGAACAATTTGGAGGGATTCCGGCCGTCTGGCTTCGTTTTAATCAATTTGAAGCGGCAGTTATTCCAAGCGTGGGTGCCAACCTCGTCGCTTTCCGGGATACCGAAAAGGGATTCCGTTACTTGAGAGAGCCGAATCAGGATCAGATGGATGAGTTTATGGCTGCACCTGCGGTCTATGGAATTCCAATTCTTTCTCCGCCGAACCGTTATGAGGATGGTCGCTTCCCCTGGAATGGTAAAGTCTATCAATTGCCTGTGAACGAACCGGCTACAGGTAACCATCTGCATGGATTTTTGCATGATGCTGAGTGGAAGGTTGAGGGATATGGTTCTGACCAATTGGAGAGTTATGTGCTGCTTAGCCAGGACGTGAAAGAGGGACATACATTCCATCAGTACCTGCCGTTTACGTTCACGGTAACGCTTCGTTACTCTTTGAGTAGCCAAGGACTTCAGCAGCAATTGATCGTGCGCAATAACGGTAAGGAATACATGCCTAACCTGTTTGCATTCCACACGGCGATCGCTGTACCGTTCGCACCAGACAGCCAAGCCTCGGACTACACGGCCAAAATTACGATTGGACAACGCCGTGAATTGAATGAGCGTTCGTTGCCAACGGGACAATTTCAACCGCTTACACCTGAGGAAGAACAATTGAAGAAAGACGGAGTTAGTCCGTTCTTTGCAGCTATGGATAATCATTACACCGCAGAACCTCAGAATGGGCGTAACTATATGGAACTTACGGATCATCGTACTGGAGACAAACTGGTATATGATGTGGGTACATCGTACAAGCATTGGATGATCTGGAACAATAACATGGGTGGCGAATTCTTCTGTCCTGAACCACAGATGAACCTGGTTAATGCCCCGAATGTTGAAGGCATCCCGGCGGAAGAAATCGGATTGATCGGTCTAGAGCCAGGTGAACTGTTCGAACAAACTAGCCGGTTGTATCCCATTGCGTCACAAAAATAAATTCACGCTCATTTTGCGCTACGCTTACATTTTTGTCGAAAAGGTGAAAACCTGCTCGTAAATCATGTATAATATGACGAGATACACAAGCTTTGTAGAGACCCAAACCATCTTTTTGGAGGAGGACAAGCAAGTGGAATACCGCATTGAGAGAGATACGTTAGGCGAAATGAAAGTACCAGCCGACAGGCTGTGGGGAGCTCAGACGCAGCGCAGCAAGGAGAACTTTCCGATTGGTAGTGAACATATGCCGATGGAAGTTATACGTGCCCTTGCCATTTTGAAAAAAAGTGCTGCGGCCAGTAACCATAAATTAGGTAAATTATCTGCGGCCAAGTCCGATGCCATTGCTTATGCAGCAGACGAGATTATTGCAGGCCGAATTGACGACCATTTCCCACTGGTTGTGTGGCAGACAGGAAGCGGAACACAATCCAACATGAACGTCAACGAAGTGATTGCCAATCTGGGGAACCAATTGCTGGAGCAAAAGGGCAAGGAAGAGCGTCTGCATCCGAATGATGACGTGAACATGTCCCAGAGCTCTAACGACACATTCCCAACGGCTCTGCATGTCGCAGGTGTTCTGGCTGTTGAGGATCAACTTTTGCCGGCAATTGCGGTATTGAAAGCCACTTTTGCAGACAAGTCGGATGCATTCAAGGATATTATCAAAATTGGACGTACCCATCTTCAGGATGCAACACCGATTACGCTCGGTCAGGAGATCAGTGGTTGGGAAGCCATGCTGGGCAAGAGCGAGCGCATGATTCGTGAAAGTGTGCAGTACCTGAAGGAGCTCGCGATCGGCGGTACAGCTGTCGGAACGGGCATTAATGCGCATCCGGACTTTGGAGACTTTACTGCCAAGGAGATTGGCAAGCATACAGGCAAAGATTTTGTATCTGCACCAAACAAATTCCATGCACTTACGAGTCATGATGAGGTGGTGTATGCGCACGGTGCGGTTAAAGCGCTTGCAGCTGACCTGATGAAAATCGCCAATGACGTCCGCTGGTTAGCCAGTGGCCCGCGTAGTGGATTGGGAGAAATCCGTATTCCGGAGAATGAGCCAGGCAGCTCCATTATGCCAGGTAAAGTCAACCCAACTCAGAGCGAAGCCATCACCATGGTGGTTACGCAGGTCATGGGGAATGATGCAGCAATTGGATTCGCAGCGAGTCAGGGTAATTTTGAACTGAATGTATTCAAACCGGTTATCATCTATAACTTCCTGCAATCTGTGCAACTGTTGGCGGACTCCATTATTGCGTTTAATGACAAGTGTGCTGTAGGCATCGAGCCTAACCTGGATCAGATTGAACATAATCTGAACAACTCACTTATGCTCGTTACAGCGCTCAACCCGCATATTGGATATGAGAATGCAGCCAAAATTGCAAAGCTTGCGCATAAAGAAGGCTTGTCTTTGAAACAGGCGACGTTACAAACGGGCCTGCTTACGGAAGAGCAATTTGATCAATATGTAGATCCAGCCAAAATGATCGCTCCAAAGGCCTAAAATCAGCCTAAATGAGGAATATAGATCGATGAAGATGACGACCTGCGGAAGCAGGTCGTTTTTCTAATGCAGATGGATGAACTTAAAGCTTGTCAGACTATACGTATACATATAAACTACATATGCAACAGTTTTAATGTACGTGAATGGGATTCGTATATATTTGGAGGTTTCCGCGTTGTCAAAAACGAGAAGATTTACGATACGCTCCAAAATTCTATTGGGCTATCTTGTGGTTGTAGTTTTATTTGGTGCTGTTTTGCTAGTTCTTACGGCCCAAATCAATGTGTTACAGAAGGAAAATGATTTTATCAGCCATCATGATCTGGAAGTGCATAATCTGACCAACGCGATTGAAAAAAATGTCTTGAACATGGAAACAGGACAGCGTGGATTCATGATTACAGGCAATGAAAGTTACCTGGAGCCTTATTCCCAAGGCCTCTCGCAGTGGAATACCAACTATGATCAGCTAAATGCTCTCATTAGTGACAATCCTTCACAGCAGCAGAGTCTGCAGAATATCAAATCACATATTACACGCTGGATCGAGATCGCTGGGGAACCGTCGGTAAACTTGAAAAAGCAAGGGGATCAAGCAAAGGTAATTGCTTTCTTCGAGTCTGATCCGGGTAAAACCGAAATCGATCTGCTGAGAACCCAGCTCGCGACCTTCCGCAACACCGAAATTGCGCTGACGGAAGCAAGGGTAACCGATCTTGCCGCACGCAGCTCCACATTGCTGACGATTATGTATACGCTCTGGGGTGTTATTGCAGCATTATCAATCACCGCTGCGATTGTAATCTCAGGGAATATCGTCAAAACGTTACGAGATGTCATGCACACGATCAGTGATATTTCCAAAGGTGGTAACCTGAAACAGCGAATTCAGGTGCGAACACGTGATGAAGTGGGTGATCTGGGGAATGAAACGAACAAGTTGCTGGATGAAGTCCAGGAACAGAATCGGATCAAGGACCAAATCACGGGTATTGCCACACTTTTGCAGAACCCAACTACGCTGGAGGGATTGTCACGCTTGTTCCTAAACGAGCTTGCCATGCTGTTTGAAGTTCCTTATAGCGTCTTGTATTACTGGAAAGATAATCGACTGCTGCGTGTGGCTGCATATGCTGCGGATGGAGAGAAAGAACGTTCACTCGGTAAAGTGTCGCTTGCCCCGGGTGAGGGGCTTGTAGGTCAAAGTGCTGTCGAGAAGCGAGTCTTGCGCATGAATGATCTGCCCCAAAATTATATTCGAATCTCTTCGGGTCTTGGGTATGCATCGGCCACATCACTTACCGTAGTACCGGTCCTCTTCGAAGGCAGAACGATTGCGGTAATCGAGCTTGCTTCAATGAAGCCGCTGCAGGAGAGTGACATGAAGCTCATGCAAGAACTGACAGAGATTTTCGGTGTTTCACTACACTCCACCGTCACTCGTATGGAGTTACAACAACTATATGATGAATCACAAGTTCTGAATGAAGAATTACAGGCGCAATCGGAGAAACTTCAGGCTCAGACCGAAGAAATGCTGTCTCAAACGGAGGAACTGCAGATGCAGACCGAAGAGCTTCATATGCTGAACGATCGTCTGGAAGTACAGAAGAGCGCTGCAGAGACATCAGCCAATGAACTTTCGGTTGTGGCAGATCAGTTACGAACGAGCTCGGGGTACAAATCCGAATTCTTGGCGAACATGTCCCATGAACTGCGGACACCGCTCAACAGCATGTTGATTTTATCTGAAATATTGTCTGAGAATAAAAATCAACACCTGAATAGTGAAGAGCAAAACTATGCTTCAGTCATTCACAAATCAGGTAAAGACCTGCTGAACCTGATCAATGATATTCTGGATCTATCCAAGGTGGAAGCCGGACAGATGGAAGTGGATTTCGATGATGTCTATCTGGGCAGTGTTCCTGAAGTCATGAACCAGTATTTCCTGAAAACGGCGGAACAGAAAAAAATAGATTTCCGTATTCAGCTCCAAAGTCCTTTGCCGGAAACGATCGTGACGGATGAAATGAGATTGCATCAGATTCTCCGAAATCTGCTCTCGAACGCATTCAAATTCACCAGTGAGGGTGAAGTAGCCTTAACCATCTCCAGAATGAGTCTGGCGAACCCAGAAGCGAACGGCCAAGAGACCGACGTGATTGCTTTCTCCGTCAGTGATACAGGGATCGGGATTGCAGATGACAAACTCGTGCAGATCTTCGATGCATTCAAACAGGCAGACGGAGCTACAGCACGTAAATACGGGGGGACTGGGCTGGGCTTGTCCATCTCTCAATCGCTTGCGACCCTGCTGGGTGGTTCAATCTCGGCAACAAGCCGCGAAGGACATGGCAGTGTGTTCACGCTGTTCCTGCCGCTGCGAAGAGATGAACCTGAGACGATGCAAGCATCTAGGCTGTTCCTGAATGAGGTGGCTAGTACCACACCAGAGATTAACAAACTTCCTTCATTGACCGCAGCTCCATCGGACGTGTTATTAACACCTCTGGAAGAAGCGTTGCTCAGCGGACGCCAAGTACTTGTCGTTGATGATGATATACGTAATGTATATGCCCTGGCTAACGCCCTTGAGCAATACGGTATGAATGTCATTTCAGCGCAGAACGGGTACGAGTGTCTGGAATTGTTGGAGCGTGGAGGAGTTAAACCTGATATCATCATGATGGATATCATGATGCCTGAACTGGATGGCTACGAGACAACTCGCCAGATCCGTGAACGACTTGGTCTGACTCAGCTTCCGATTATTGCGCTGACTGCCAAGGCCATGAAAGAGGATCGGGAGAAATGTATTGCAGCAGGTGCTTCGGACTATCTCAGCAAACCGCTGAATATCAAAGAAGTATTATCACGTATGAAGTTATGGATGAATCACGAAACATTAGAAATCTGATCTGAAAACCTATGCCGATTACAGGAGAGTGCGCTGTAATTAGGTCATAGGTTTTATTTTTTTGCCGTGTAAGCTTTATTCCGGAATTTGATGTTATAATACTTAACAACAAACCGAGTTAAATGGATGAATATATATTTAATTAGAAATATAATCCAGAATGAAGATGTAGGAACGAGAATAACACATTTATGTGTTATATATATGGGAGGTAGTGTCCATGCAACTTACGGTCAAAGAGGCTTTACAAGTATACCCGTTGTCAGAGGCCAAACTGGTTGCGGGTGGAGAAGGGACTTCACGGATGATGAAATCCGTTAATGTCATGGACGCTCCTGATATCGCGGATTGGATCAAATCCGGAGAAATGTTGTTCACCACCGCTTTTATTATGAAAGACAGCGAGACGGATGCACTGCGTTTGATGCGGCGCTTGAATGAACGTGGCTGTGCAGGACTCGGCATCAAGCTGGGGCGTTTCTGGCAGTCCATTCCCCAAGGTATTGTCGAGGAAGCCGATCGACTTCGTTTGCCGCTGCTTGAACTTCCTTTTCAATTCACCTTCTCCGACCAGATGAATGCCTTGTTCAAGGCTGAACATGAACGCAGTAATCGATTGCTGCATGAGGTCGTGCAGAAGCAGAAGAAATTAATGCAGTTTGCGCTGCAACAGCAGCCACACCGGAATGTGTTTGCAGAACTAGCCACGGTACTGAACTATCCGCTTGCAGTCATTGGTTCTCGTGGGC
This sequence comes from Paenibacillus sp. FSL K6-1318, assembly GCF_037976905.1. Taxonomy (NCBI): domain Bacteria; kingdom Bacillati; phylum Bacillota; class Bacilli; order Caryophanales; family Paenibacillaceae; genus Paenibacillus; species Paenibacillus sp. FSL K6-1318. Next base: position 3,807,115 of record NZ_CP150270.1, on the reverse strand, counting down.
ATGTGCTCTATGGCAGTGAAGGCATTGCGGGAAATGCGGTAACACAGGGCTGGCCTTGGAAATCCGTCATGCATAGAGTGAAATGGAATCAGGGAAGCTGTCACCGCGTACCGATTAAGCAAAATGATGAAGAATACGGGTCGTTGCTTGTGTTTACGGATTCCGCTTTGTCGCTTCGGGCAGAGGAAGAGCTGTTCCAACAGGCTGCCGATGTACTGGCATTCTATATGGATATGACCTATCGTGAGCATATTAATCCGACCGTACAAGATGAGATGCGTACATTGCTTTCACAGTATCTGGATAACAAAATGACTGTTCAGGAATTGACCACTTTGAGTGAAAACAAAGGTGTACATCTGTTCCAGGGAACCTATCAGTGCGTGCTGATCACGCTTGAGCCGACTCTGTTTGCCGAGGGTAAGCTGCTGAAACAGATTCATCGTGAGTTGCAATACAATCCGCTTATGCAGTTCACGGCCTCGCAGCATTTTCAGATCGAAGATGGCATTCTGTCCATCTATACCTGTCCAACAGGGCGAGATTACGGAGAGGAGCTGTCAGGTTTTCTGTTGAACCGGTTCGGTGACGTTCTGGCAGCACAAGAAGCGAAAGGAGCACCGGCTCCGCGATTCTGGATCAGCAAAATGAAGCATGAGCCCAAATCGCTCCGTGAAGCGTACCAGGAGTGTTTGGATACTCGACAATTGGCTCGTCGGTTCGGCATGAAAGACCGTGCGCTGCAATTTGAAATGCTTGAATTTGCCTACGTTTTTCAACATGTACCGGATAACATCATGGAGAACTACTGCAACAAAGTGCTTGAACCGTTACTTGCCAGGGATGGTGATCCCAATCAGGTGCTGATGAATACATTGGAGTCCTTTATCGAGAATGACGGACTGATCAATGAAGCTGCCAAGCAGCTGTTTGTGCACCGGAACACGGTCACCTATCGGATGGAGAAAGTCGGCAGCTTGCTGCAAATGGACTTTAAAAAGACCAATGATCTGCTTAAGTTAAAGCTGGTATTCACCTTCCGCAAGTTTGTGCGGGACAAAGCAGCTGCAAGACCGCAAAATGTTCAACTCTAGAGCGCAAATTGTGCAACATGACAATACTACCGGGCCAGACCCCAAGAACCGCATTCCCTTGATGGAGTGCGGTTTCTTTGTGTTGGAGGATAACGAAAGCTGATTTTCCCGTGCACAGCAAACAAATCACAACTCTGATGTTATGTTATATTACAAAATTGCGTAAATATTGTTGTCGCGGCATTGAACGACACTTAGAATTAAGAACAATAATCTACAACAGACCGGAGGTTCTAACATGAGCGACTTAATTAAACTTGTTAACAACTGGTCTATCACGCAGTTCGTGCATACGTTTGGCGGCTTATTCGAGGAATCACCATGGGTGGCTGAGCGTTCCGGGCTTTCACGACCTTTCGATTCATTTGAACAGATGATGAATGTGATGAAGAACGTGGTTCAATCATCGAATGACCAGGTGAAATTGCAACTGCTTCGAAATCACCCGGATCTTGGAGCGCGAATTAGCATGAGCAGCAACTCCGTTCAGGAGCAGGCTGGTGCAGGGCTTGATTCACTGTCACAGGAGCAATACAACGAACTTCAACAATTGAACAAAGCATATACAAGCCAATTTGGCTTTCCATTCATATTGGCCGTGAAAGGCCATACCGCAAGCTCGATCCTCGAATCCATGAGGCAACGTCATCGCCGAGGCAGGGAAGAAGAATTCGAGACTGCTTTGAAGGAGGTATTCAAAATTGCGGGCATTCGCTTGGGGCAATGGCTCGCACAGATCGGTCATGAACATGAGTTTGTAAGCAAGCCAGCCGCTGTACAGCAGCGGACCATGTATTACGGCAAAGGCGATGTGTGGATGTACCGTTCCTACGCCAAGCCGTTGACGGGTATACAGTCCATTCCGGAATCTCCGTTTATGGGACGCAGCAATATTCTGTTTGGATTGAACATTAAGGTCGCTGTGCAGGGCGATGAATTCTTGCCTTCTTTTGCAGAAGGGGATAATTCGCTGGTGGTGGCAACCGATTCGATGAAGAATTTCATTCTTAGACATGCAGCGGATTACACAGGGGCGACGGTGGAAGGGTTTCTTGCGTTGGTAAGTCGGCGTTTCCTGGAGACGTATCCGCAGATGAGCAAGGTTCAGATGACAGCGGACCAGATTCCTTTTGAAGATATACCGATTGGATTGGAAGGAAGTTATCGACCGAGTGCGCTCGTATTTCGTTATTCGCAGAATGATCGTGCGACAGCTGCCGTGGAAGCAGAACGAACAGGAAACTCAATTGAACTAAGCAACCATTTCAGTGGTGTAGCCGATCTCAGACTGATCAAGGTCAAAGGCAGTGAATTTGCCGGCTTTATGCAGGATGAATATACGACTCTTCCAGAGACATGGGATCGACCGCTGTTTATTTTTCTGAATATTAATTGGCGTTATGAGGACCCGAGAGACGGTATAGATGATCAGCGTGGACGGTATGTAGCGGCGGAACAGGTCAGGGATTTGGCTGCGGCGGTATTTCATGAGTGTCGCTCTGCATCCATTCAACATCTGATCTACCAGATTGGACGAAGGTTGTTAAGTCGATTTGAGCAACTGAGTGAGGTTTCATTTGAATCCAACAATCGGACCTGGGAGACGGTGCTGGAGGAAGTGAAAGAGGGGGAAGGCAAAGTGTTTACCGAGCCGAGACCGCCATATGGATTCCAGGGTTTCTCGATGACTAGGGATGATCTGGGAACAGACGGCCGTGAGTCCGGGAAAGCAGGTGATGTCTAATGTCGATGTCTGAAGGACGAATTACAACACATGTGCTGGATACATCCAAAGGCGTGCCTGCTGCAGGTGTTCGGATCGAGCTGTATACCTTGAAAAGGGATGGAGAGCAGGAAAGCAAGACAAAAGTTGCGGAGTCGGTGACAAATGCGGATGGACGTTTGGATACACCACTGCTGGATGGCGGCAAGCTGGAGCAAGCGATATATGAGCTTCAATTCCATGTCGAGAGTTATTACGCACAGCGTTCATTGGAGAAGCTGGGGCAGGCGCTATGGACAATTGTTCCGATTCGTTTTGCGGTATCTGATGCCTCAAGCCATTACCACATTCCATTATTGATTGCTCCAGGAGGTTACAGTACATACCGGGGAAGCTGAATATGCACACATCCGGTTCTGATTCAGGGGGAGGGTCGTCCATATGACAACATTTGATACCATCATCCGGGGGGCCCGGGTGGTGCTGAAAGATCGGGTAGAGCAACTGGATATTGGCATTACTGGTGAAAAAATAACAGACATTTCCACACGGCTGGCCGCTGGCGAAGCGACTAGGCTTATAGAAGCTGAAGGCCTTACGGTGATGCCGGGCGTAGTGGACATTCATGTACACTTCAATGAACCCGGACTCGCCAGTTGGGAGGGGTTCCGGTCTGGATCGGCATCCCTTGCCGCAGGGGGAATCACAACCTATGTCGATATGCCGCTTAACGGCGTACCGCCAACTACAAGGACGGAAGCATGGGAGATGAAAAAGAAAGCAGCCGTAAACCAATCGTATGTTGATTATGCCTTCTGGGGAGGCTTGGTTCCCGGCAATCGTGAGGAACTGGCTCCACTGTCACGGTTGGGTGCTGCCGGATTCAAGGCATTTATGTCCGAGCCGGGTGGAGAAGGGGAAGATATCTTTGCCAGAGCCGATGACCATACGCTACTGGACGGGATGCATGAAATTGCAAAATTAAACCGGGTGCTGGCACTTCATGCAGAGGACGAAGGCATGGTTGCTGAACTCGGCGCGAAAAGCATTGCGGAGGGAAAGACTGGACCAATGGACTATGTCGGGTCCCGTCCTGTTGAAGCCGAAGTCGTCGCGGTTGCCCGGGCGTTGAAGTATGGTGAACAGACCGGTTGTGCGCTTCATTTTGTGCATATCAGCACCCGGGAAGCACTGGATCTGATTGCAGAAGCCAAACGGCGTGGGCAGGATGTCACTTCGGAGACATGCCCTCACTATCTGACGCTGATTGATCAGGATGTGGTTCGATTAGGTGCTGTAGCAAAATGCGCTCCACCGCTTCGCAGCACATCTGAGCAGGAGCAGTTATGGGATGCACTGACGTCCGGATTAATTGATGTTATTGCTTCGGACCATTCTCCATGCCCGCCATCCATGAAACAATCCGATAACTTTTTTGAAATCTGGGGCGGTATATCCGGAGCGCAAAGCACACTGCTGATCATGCTGGAGGACGGACATCTTCAGCGTAATATCGACCTCCCGTTGCTCGGAAGAGTGCTCTCCCTGCAACCTGCCAGAAGGCTTGGTCTGGAGAGCAAAGGAGAGATTGCAATTGGCATGGATGCCGATCTCGTCATGATTGACTGGGAGAAAAGCACAACCCTGAACACGGAGGATCTGCTCTATACACATCAACAGAGCCCTTATGTGGGACGTACATTTAACTGTCGCATTGCAGATGTATTCTGTCGTGGACAACGGGTATATAACTCGGAATCCGGATTATCTCCTGAACCTATTGGGCGGCACATTGCAGCCCACTCCTCTAGTCCCATTGAGGCGAGAACGGGGGAGACGCCATGACAGAATCTGGAGTATACCGGTCATCCGGTACGAATAATCCACCTATTCCTTTGCCGAATGTGGAACAGGTGGAGCTGCAAGCCATGCTTGACTGGCTGTCGACATATGGTGCTGATGCACAGGGTGGCGTTACACGACTGTTGTATGACTCGGCTTGGTGTGAAGCACAGGGTGCCCTTGCAGCCAAAATGCAGGAGAAAGGGCTGCCTCCCGAATTTGACCAGTCCGGTAATCTGTATGGAACACTCAAAGCCGAGGGTGAGGAATCAACAACTGGTGCAGAGGTATTACCAATTGTGACCGGTTCACATATTGATTCTGTCGTGTATGGTGGCAAGTATGATGGTGCTTACGGTGTGGTAGCGGGAGTCCTGGCATTGGAGTATTTACAGAAGCATTTCGGAGCACCGAAGCGCACACTTCAAGTGGTATCGCTATGTGAAGAAGAGGGGAGTCGCTTTCCTTTCGCGTATTGGGGTTCACGCAGTATAACAGGCATAACGGCTCTGGAAGACGTAGAGCATTTGAAGGATCAAGACGGCGTTACATTTGCACAAGCGATCCGGGATGCGGGCTTTGGACCTGATAGTGTATATAGACCTGCTACTAAAAATTATGGTGCCTTTATAGAGCTTCACATTGAGCAAGGTCAGGTTTTGGAACGTCTCGGACATTCGATTGGAGTCGTATCCGACATTGTAGGTCAGAAGCGGTTCAGTATTACCGTCAGCGGAGAAGCAAATCACGCGGGAACGACGCCGATGTCCTGGCGCAAGGACGCACTTGCCGGAGCAGCCGAGATGATTGCTGCGGTAAGGAATATCGCATTGGAAGTAGGAGAACCGCTGGTAGCCACGGTTGGGCGAATCACAGCCGATCCGGGTGTTGGGAACGTGGTTGCTGCCCGGGCGGTGTTTTCACTGGATATCCGCCATATCCGGCAGGAGAGTATTGATCGCTGCTGGCAGGATATGCTTCAGGCTTTTAGTCGTATCGCAGCCGAGCAGCAGCTCGGACTGGACTGGGAAGAACATCTGTCGGTGACGCCCATTCCTATGAATGCAGAGATGATCGCAGACATTCAAGATATCTGTGAGCAGGAGCAATTGTCCTATTGGCCAATGCCAAGTGGGGCGGGACATGATTCGCAGATTTTTCAGCCGGCTTGTCCGACGGCCATGATCTTTGTGCCGAGCCAGGACGGTATTAGTCATAATCCACTTGAATATACAGCTGAAGCAGACTTGATGCACGGTTTTCAGGTTCTGGTCCGGCTACTCTATAAATACGGTTACGGGAGTTGAATGCAGATGTCCAACTATAAAGAGTTATCTCCGTCCTTGCGGACCATTATGACCCCGGGACCCGTTGAGGTTGATCCACGCGTACTCAGAGCATTATCCTTTCCGATCCTGGGTCAGTTTGACCCGGAGTTCACATCCTTGATGAACGAGACGATGGCGATGCTGCGTGAGTTATATATGACAGACAACGAGTGGTGTTATCCGGTAGATGGTACATCCCGTTCAGGCATTGAAGCTGTATTGGTCAGTCTGATCCAGCCAGGTGACAAAGTTCTCGTCCCAATCTACGGTCGATTCGGACATCTGCTGGTTGAAATCTCGGAACGCTGTGGTGCCGAGGTTGTCTTTTTTGAAACGGAATGGGGAACGGTATTTGATCCCGAAGAGGTGATCAAGGCGATTCATACCCATAAACCGAGTCTGGTTGCGATGGTTCACGGTGAAACTTCCACCGGACAGATGCAGCCCCTTGCCGAGATTGGCAAAGCCTGTCGCGAGCTTGATATTTTACTCGTTGTAGATGCTGTGGCAACCATTGGCGGCACACCAGTGGAGACGGATGCATGGCATCTGGATGCGGTGATGGGCGGCACGCAGAAATGCCTGTCCGTTCCTTCAGGGATGGCACCTCTCACGTACAACAGTCGTGTGGAGCAGAAACTGATGAGCCGCAAAACCGTTGAACGCGGACTGCGAGATGCAACCAGTGCGCGGGCAGAAGGCCGCACCATTGCCAGCAATTATTTTGACTTGAGCCAATTGCAGGATTACTGGAGTTCCGCACGGTTGAACCACCATACGGAGGCCACCTCCATGCTCTACGGTCTTCACGAAGGGTTGCGCATTCTGCTGCAAGAAGGGTTGGAGGCCAGGTTCCAGAGACATCGGGTGAATGAACGTGCGTTGGTCGCCGGAATTCAGGGAATGGGATTGCAGTTGTATGGGGATATGTCCAGTAAACTTCCGGTGGTCACTTGTATCACGATTCCTGAGGGGATCGATGGCGAGTCGGTGCGCAGCATGTTGCTGAACGATTTCAGCATTGAGATTGCCAGTTCATTCGGACCGTTGAAAGGACAAATCTGGCGGATCGGTACGATGGGATTCAGCTGCCAACGCAAAAATGTACTTCATGTGCTCGGAGCATTGGAAGCTGTTCTTCTCCGTCATCGTCATGTGTTACCAGCAGGTGAAGCGGTGCAGGCAGCGATGGATGTGTATGCAGGGAAGGAGGGCGCCTTATGTTAAACCAAATGCCAATCTCCAGAGAGGTCATGGTCACCACTCCTCATTACCTGGCGAGTGCAGTAGGAAGCTCCATCCTCCAGCAAGGCGGGAATGCTTATGATGCCGCTATTGCGGTCAGTGCAGCACTGGGTGTGGTATATCCGCATATGACCGGACTTGGCGGGGACGCCTTCTTCCTGATTCATGATGGAACGAGCGGTGAGATTACCGCCTATAACGGGAGTGGTCGATCAGCCGCAGGCATTCATGCCGATACGTTCAAAGCGATGGGCATGAATGCCATCCCTCAGCGCGGTGTGCTTAGTGCCATAACGGTTCCGGGAATGGTGGATGCCTGGTGGGAAGTCTGGTCCCGGTACGGAAAGTTACCGTGGGAGCAATTGCTTGAACCTGCCGCGATGTATGCGGAAAAAGGATGCCCTGTATCCCGAAATCTCCGCCTGTGGATGGAAAGGGATGAAGATTTCATACTGGGTCATACACCGCTGCGAGCGGTATTTGCCCCTTCGGGTACACTTTTGCAGGAAGGCGAGCTGCTGATCCAGTCTGAACTTGCTAACTCCATTCGTCTGATTCAGACGGGAGGGCGAGATGCTTTTTATACAGGGGAGCTTGCGGATCGTATGGCTTCGGCTATTCGTGAGGATGGGGGCATGCTTGCACCAGCGGACTTTGCGGGTCATCGGGGTGAGTGGGTGAAACCGGTTAGTACGGGGTATCGTGGCTATGAAGTTCATCAGATGCCGCCCAACTCGCAGGGATTCTCCATGCTGATGATGTTAAATATGCTGGAGCATACGGATCTGTCCTCTGTAGCACGGACCTCACCGGAATTCTATCATCTGATGGCGGAAGTGGTGAAAAAGGCGTTTCGGGATCGTGATCGTTATCTGACGGACCCGGATTTCAGGGACATTCCGCTGGATCATCTGTTATCTAAAGAATACGGAGACCAATTGTGGAATGAGATTCAGTCTGCTCCACCTGTGGCACAGCCGTTTTTGTCCAAAACGATAGGTCAGGACACGGCGTATGCAGCGGTTGTCGATAGCGAAGGCAATGCCGTTTCCTTCATCCAAAGCCTGTATTTTGACTTCGGTGCGGCGTATGTTCCGGGGGATACGGGGGTTATCATGCAGAACCGGGGGTCGTTTTTCTCCTTAGATCCGAGAGATGCCAACGTACTGGAACCGAGTAAACGCTCATTCCATACCCTCATGCCGGGCCTCGTTACACGAGATGGCAAACCTTATATGCTCGTGGGTACGCAGGGAGGCGAAGGTCAGCCACAGACGCAATTATCCGTGCTTACCGGAGTACTTGATTACGGGCTTAACATCCAGGAAGCGATCAGCCTGCCGCGTTGGGTGTACGGACGTACCTGGGGTGAAGAAGGCGATACGATGCGTGTGGAGAACCGATATCATGATGACGTGTGTGCAACCCTTGCCCAGTGGGGACATAACGTTGAAGCCAGAGCGCCGTGGGATGGGATTATGGGACAGTCACAAGGCATTGTCATTCGTGAGGACGGCATGATTAGTGGCGCAGCAGACCCTAGGGGCGACGGTATGGCTATTGGATGGTAACGGCTAGCTGAACACTTTTAAGTTTAACTATACAGACAGACACAGATAGGGGAGATTGGCATGGGAACGATCCTGCTAAAGGGCGCACAGCTTGTGACGATGAATGCAGAAGAGGAAGTGTTCATCGGAGATCTATTGATCGAGGATAACAAAATCAAGGAGATTGCAGCCCACATCGACGTTCAGGCTGATCAGGTCATTGATGCTCGTGGTAAAGTGCTGTTGCCAGGTTTTATCCAGACGCATATTCATCTGTGTCAGACCTTGTTCCGTGGACGTGCGGATGATCTGGAACTGATGGATTGGCTCCGTCAACGCATCTGGCCGCTGGAAGCAGCGCATGATGAGGAGTCCGTCTATTATTCGGCAATGCTTGGACTCGGGGAATTGATCTCCAGTGGAACCACGACCATTCTGGATATGGAGACGGTACATCACACAGACTCGGCGTTTCAGGCGATGGCACAGAGCGGCATCCGGGTCATTTCCGGCAAGGTGATGATGGATCATGGAGACGAGGTTCCCGAACCCCTGCGTGAGAATACAGCGACTTCGTTGCAACAGAGTGTAGATTTGCTGGAGAAATGGAATGGTTTTGGCGGAGGTCGTATTCAATATGCTTTCTGTCCACGCTTCGTAGTATCGTGTACCGAAGAATTGCTGGTAGAGGTGCGCGATCTGTCCAATAAATATCATGTCAAAGTCCATACCCATGCCTCCGAGAATCGCGGAGAGATCGAGCTGGTAGAACACGAACGCGGAATGCGCAACATCGTATACCTTGATCATATCGGTTTGGCTACCCCGAGATTGGTGCTGGCCCACTGTGTATGGCTGAGTGAGGAAGAGAAGGAGATCATCCGCAAGCGCGGTGTCAAAGTCACTCACTGTCCTGGGTCGAATATGAAACTTTCCTCCGGGGTAGCGGATATTCCGGATCTGCTGAATCGTCAGATCGCGGTTGGGATCGGGGCCGATGGTGCCGCGTGCAACAACAATCTGGATATGTTTCAGGAGATGCGCCTCACAGCGCTGATGCAGAAGATTCCTCATGGCCCAACGGTGATGGATGCCCGGACCGTATTGCGCATGGCTACTATGGGTGGTGCAGAGGTGCTCGGCTTGTCCAAGGAAATCGGCAGTCTCGAAGTGGGCAAAAAGGCAGATATGCTGCTGCTGGATCTGGATGATTTCCACACGTATCCTTCCTATGAGACGGATGTCTATTCCCGCGTAGTGTATTCTGCAACACGAAGCTGTGTGGACACGGTGATTATCGATGGCAGCATTGTCCTCAAGAATCGCAAGATTCAGACGATCGATCGTGGCATTGTGCTGCGTGAGTCGGATAAGAGCATTGCGAGGTTAATGAAGCGCATCTGATCGAAGGAAGCTTATGCGATTCCAGAAAGGATGGAGACCGATATGGAGATGCATGATCTGTGTGCAATCGCAGCCCGTAAAACGCGCTGCGTGCTCGCAACAGCGATCAAGGTAGAGGGTCATGCTTACCGTAAGCAGGGAGTCTCTATGCTGTTGACCGAGGATGGCAAAATGTATGGCAGTATCAGTCCGGGATGCCTGGAGAGTGATCTTCAGGCCCGGGTGAGCCATGTGCTGGATACGAAGCAGATCGAATTCGCGGAATACGACATGCGTCCCGAGGATGATGTGTCTTGGGGCGAGACGATCGGCTGCGGTGGACTCGTTGTTGTGTTGCTTGAACCTGTGTGTGGTGAACTCCGACATACTTTGCAGAAGATGCATGAGTGTCTGCAATCCGGGGCTACAACAGCATTAACGCGAATGTTCCAAGATGATTATACGAAGGTTCAATATGGCTGGAAACGGGTTGAGTCTATGGAAACGGGGCAAAAGTCAATTTTGCGTCCTTCGCTCGTCCCTCCTCATGATGTTGTGGCGAATCATAATCGATCGCCATTGCAGGTTGATGTGCAACATAGCAGTGGAAATACCAAGCATGAACATACAACATCAACACAACATTCTCCCGATATACCTCGCCTTATGCTTGTGCCTGAAGTGGCATCTGCTACGTCAAACGGATCACACTCTTCCCATCTATCCGCTAATTCACAACATATCTCTGATGCTGATGCTGAAATAGCGACAAATAACACTGTTTCAACGAATCCCTGGGAGCTTCCGCAGCAACTTACTTCGCTATACACGCCTAAACCTCGCCTGATTATCATCGGAGCCGGGAATGATGTTATTCCTGTTGCCAGACTCGCCCGATCTGCAGGATTCCGAGTAGTTGTAGCCGATTGGCGAGAGTCCTTATGTACCTCGGAACGATTCCCTGAAGCTGAACTTGTACTTGGTTTCCCACGTGAGATTATGCCTCTGTTAAACGTGAACAATCGGGATTATCTGATTCTCATGAGTCACAATTTCCCACGCGAACGTGAACTGCTGGAGATGGTAGTGAACTGTGAGTATGCGTACCTTGGCATCATGGGCTCCAAAACACGAACGGCCCGCCTATTCGATGGTTTACCATCCTTGAAAAATGTACACTCTCCCGTTGGTTTAAGTATCGGAGCTGACGGTCCTGAACAGATCGCCATCAGCATTGCTGCTGAATTAATCGCATGTAAACATAAGGTCTCTTCCTTGAGTTCTGAGGTGCAGAAGGGGAGCGTTGTACATGCGAATGACGGGCATAGTTCTGGCAGCAGGTAAGAGTCGTCGCCTTGGTCGGGATAAACTCTCGGTTGTCATGCCTGACGGGAAGTCACTGGCTGCATGGTCACTGGAAGCTGCGTTGAATTCGGAGTTGGATCAAGTGGTTTGTGTGGTCAAACCGGAAGATTCGTTGGCATGGCTACCTGTAAAATGGTTTGATTCTGCCACGTATGCCTATCATCCTACAGCGAGACTTCGAATTGTGGTCTGTGCTGACTATGCTTTCGGTATGGCAAACTCTCTCCATTCTGGCGTATTGTCCGCCATGGAGTACAAACCGGAGGGCATTCTCATGTTACTAGGGGATCAGCCTTTATTACAAGCACAGGATATCAATCTGGTGACCTCAGCACTTGCTACCCACAAGCTGAGTGACTATGTTGCAGCTACCGACGGTGAGGGAGGTAAACCGCCCGTTGCTTTTCGCTCCCATATGTTCGGCCCTCTGTTGTCCTTGCATGGAGATGAGGGGGCACGTAAGATTATGCGCAGCGCTAACTATTCAGGTGTACATGTACCACTGTCTGAGACTAGTTTCTGGGATGCGGATACAGAACCGGAATTGGAACGCATTCTGAATCATGTATACGAGTCGAAGCAGACAGACTAAATAACAGGAGAAGATTATTAACTATGTATAATTTAATAACATGATCAGGTCAGCCAGGCAGTCTGGTTGGCCTGTTTGTCTTCTTTTAACGTGTAGTAAAAGAGAGCTTGTGTTAGCTTTCGATAGATCATGATGCATCAAGCACAAATGGAACGCAGGTTTTATACATTTATCCAAAACGATGTAAAGGTAATTGACGTTGCTGCTGAACTCTCATATGATTTGAAGAATTATCTGGATCAGACGGTTGAATTTCCTGCCCATGGAAGAGAAGAAAGGGGATGCAGCGATGGTAACACCGGCATACGGTTCTGGAGCCATGCCATCGGTATGGCAGCCTGAGAACCTGCAAGAACTGCAAACATTGAGAAGTAGACTAAAGGGAATGTGTTGTTTCACGGCAGGCGGAACATTGCTGCGAACCCAGTGGGAAGGTGGCTTAATTCCAGCGCCTGAACACATGGTTAGTCTGGGTCGTATTCCTGAAATGAGCGGTGTATCTATTCGTGGAGATGAGCTGGTCATTGGAGCCATGACCCGATTGAAGGAATGTGCCTCACAAGCGTTGCTGCATCAACTGCCGATCCTGCAAGAAGCGGTGAATGCAATTGCTGCTCCTTCCATTCGTAATGTGGCAACCATTGGTGGGAATGTTGTATCCGGAGTGGGTGATACACTGACTGCTTTGCTTGTATGTGATGCGGAGCTGCACTGGTTGACGGACAGTGGCATCGAGATCCGTAGTGTGTCTTCATGGCTTCAAGGTGGACGGGATGGCAGTCGTAATCCAGGGGACGTATTAATCGCGATTCATATTCCGATGAGACTGTCTTCTATGCTTGATGTGAACAGTGAGTACAGACCTGCTGCACGAGAAGTTTCCTTTTATCGCAAGCTGGGTCGACGGGAAACGTTCAGTGCATCGCTGGTGACGGTTGCGTTGTATGGGGAGATTGATTCGGATAACCGCTGGAGCAAGATTGCGATTGCGGCAGGCGGGGGCTCAGGCATGGCGACGCGACTTCTGGAGTCAGAGCAACAGCTTCTTGGTAGCGAAGCTTCTGTTATACAAGCGGCGACTCTCGCAGCTGCTGTAGCTAGCGAATTTACGACGTATGGCGATGCATTCGCAACAGAACATTATCGCAAGCAGACCGCAGGCAACATGCTTGGCGCCGGGCTATGGGAGGCTCTTCGCGAATAGAAGAATGGGATCACACGAAGGGGGAGAGGGATCATGCTGCTGAATCGGGAACAGAGCGGGAAACGCTGGCACCTGCGGCCAGATGGGGCACCCAAAGTAACAGGGCAGCTTCAATATCTGACGGATATGACGCTACCTGACATGATTTATGGCAGAGTATTGCGAAGCGAATATCCACATGCTCGTCTATTGTCTATAGATACTTCGAAAGCTGAGGCGTTGGAAGGTGTCTATGCGGTTCTGACTTCCAAAGATGTGCCTGGACTGAATCGTTTTGGCATTGCGACCCCGGATCAGCCTGTGTTCTGCGAGGATATGGTTCGTTATGTTGGGGATGCCATTGCAGCGGTTGCTGCAGATTCCCCGGAACGTGCGGCCCTTGCGTTGGATGCGATCCGGGTAGTGTATGAGGAACTTACGCCACTGAATAGCACAGATGCTGCAATGGCTCCAGGCGCACCAGAACTGCATGAGCATGGTCCAGGTAATGTGCTGCATCGGACGGAGATCAAACGTGGGGATGCCGAGCATGCCTTTGCCACATGTGATCATATCGTAACAGAGACGTATTATACCCCTCGCCAGATGCATGCGTACATGGAGACAGAAGGTGGGCTGTTTGTCCCGGATGAAGAGGGAAGGCTGAATGTATACGCGGCAACGCAACATGGCTATAAAGACCGGATGCAGCTTGCACGCATTATTGGCTGTCCTGAAGAAGATATCCGAGTGGTGTCTTCACCGATTGGTGGTTCATTTGGTGGGAAAGATGAACTCAACGTACAGCCCTATGGTGCATTGCTGGCCTTAAGATGTGGACGTCCTGTGAAAATGCATAATTCGCGTAAAGAATCCGTGCGTGCAGGTCTGAAACGGCACCCAATGAAAATTGAAATGCAGACCGGCATGAGTAGAGAAGGCATAATTCAGGCGCATCGTGTCCGCATTACAGCAGATACCGGAGCGTACGCCACACTTGGTGCACCCGTGCTGAACTTCTGTACCGAGCATTGCCTTGGACCCTACGCTATTCCTCATGTGGATGTGGAAGGGGTGTCTGTGTATACGAATAACGGGCTGTCAGGTGAGTTTCGTGGATTTGGCGGGAACCAGGCGATTTTTGCGATGGAAGGCCAGATGGATCGGCTTGCAGAAATCATGAACATGGACCCTTGGGAGTTCCGTAGACGCAATATGAGGGAAAAGAATGATCCCGGACCGCTGAATCAAAGGATTTTAGTCACTGATGGATTATCGCAAGTCTGGGAGGCATTGGATCGTTCCGAATTGTGGCAAAAACATCAGCATCCTCCGGCAGATTCTGCTCTGCCTCCATGGATCAAACGCGGAGTTGGAGCAGCCATCGCCATGCACGGTGCAGGGCTGGGTTATGGCATTCCAGACCCTGCGGGAGGCCGCCTGTCCCTGAATAACGAAGGCCAGATCGAGGTGGCGTTCAGCTACGAGGAATTCGGTCAGGGGCTCGTTGCAACGTTGGAAATTATGCTATGTGATCTGTTCCAATGCAGTACATCGGACCTCAGTATCATCATTGGAGACACGGATCGTGTACCACACAGCGGCTCAAGCACAGCTTCGCGTTCAACAACCATGGCCTGGATGGCACTGCAGCGGTTGCAAACTCCATTTCGTTCCCGTGTTCTCACGGTCGCGTCTGAAATGTCAGGCATTCCGGCGGATGAACTGGTAACAGGACCTGGTGGTATATGGCACAAAGGCCAGCTTCCTGCCGACACTTCAGAAGTAGAAACAGATGTGCACAAGATAGGAAAGAGCGAGAAGGAGGAAATGCTTGCGCTGAATGTAGTAGATCAAGATGTTGAATTTGAATGTTCATCTGATCTCTTGGCGAAAGTGGAAGCCCCATCAGGCTTTGTGGTCTCTTATGCTGAACTCGCGATGCAGGGTGAAGCCGATGAATGGATTTTCGATACAAAGTTTGATTACCCAACTACGCCGGACAACGTGGTAGGCGGGCATTATTTGTATACGTACGCGGCGGTTGCGGCAGAGGTGGAAGTGAATACCTTGACCGGGGAAACCAAGCTGCTGGATACACGCCATGTTGTGGCGGCAGGACCGGTCATCAACCCTATGGGCTACATTGGACAGATTGAAGGCGGCAGTGTCATGGCCCTTGGATTTACGTTGACCGAGGATGCGGTCATGCAGGACAGCCGCTATGTAACCACTAACCTCGACACGTATCTGATCCCAACCATTCGGGATATTCATACCAATCTGGAGGTTGAGGCTATTGAGGACTTGCCGGAAGGTGATTCGTTTGGCCCGAGAGGCATTGGTGAGATTGGTTCCGTAGCCCTTGCGCCGGCCATTACAGCTGCAATTCATCAGGCGACAGGCGTATGGGTCAACCGTCTTCCTGTACCGAGAGAACAACTGGTCAGACCTTTAAATGTACCTTTGCAGGAAGGAGTGAGTCCATCATGAGTAAACCACTTGAGAATCACTGGACAGCCGTTGTGAATGGGGAACAAAAACATCTGGAGATTGCGCAAACGACCCGACTTGTCGATGTGCTTCGGACTCATTTGCAGCTGACGGGTACCAAAGTATCGTGTGAAGTTGGTCGCTGCGGCGCATGTATGGTTCTGATGGATGGTGAGCCTGTGAATTCCTGTCTTGTTATGGCTTATCAATGTGAAGGCAGTGAGATTACGACCATTGAAGGTCTGCACGGCGAAGAGATAGGCACTCTGCATCCGATTCAACAGGCTTTTGTAGAGGAAGGTGGTTTCCAGTGCGGCTACTGTACTCCGGGCATGGTGATCTCAACCAAGGCATTGCTGGATGCGCATCCTGAGCCTTCACAAGATCAGATTGAAACAGGACTGTGTGGGAATTTGTGTCGTTGTACCGGATACGGGGGCATTATTCGAGCGGTACGCAAAGCAGGGGAACGTTGTACGCTCACGGAAACATCTACCGAGGAAACCGCAAGTTGAGCCGGGACGCAGGCCGAAGACATAGACGAGGGCAATTGAAGAAACGTACTTGAAAAAGCATCCGAACAGGAATGCTTTTTTTGTTGTTTATCCGATTTTCTGCCAAGTACACATCTAAGGTGAGATGAAGTTTCATACTCTAATTTGATTAAAGAATGAACCGTTTTCGTGAATTTTCAAATCGGATGAGAGAATGGAGGTTTGATGTTCAAAATACTGGTATAAAAGAATTTTCAACATTTAAATTCACCATATATTTACAAAAATTGATGCACATGCTATGTTTACTATGAAAGCGCCATCATGAATGGGTTCATTGACATTTCATTATCATATTTCACTTGGGAAGGAAGATGGAATTGATGAAAAATTTGCTCAAAAAGGCAACCGCAATGATGCTGGCATTGGCCTTACTTCTTGGATTAATGACAGCGCCCGTTCATGCAGACACACCACTGTTCACCATCGAAAGCGAAAATGCGCAGCTCACCCCGGATCTTCAAGTGGTCACTTCAATCTATGGACAACCGAAGCCCGGATTCTCAGGGGCCGGATTTGTCTGGATGCAGAACTCGGGCACATTAACATTCACTGTTACTGTCCCGGAAACCGGCATGTACGCGATCTCCACACGATATATGCAGGAGCTCAGTGCTGACGGAAGGTCTCAAAATTTAAATGTGAATGGTGTTACCAAGGGAGCGTACATGCTGCCTTACACGACAACCTGGTCGGACTTTGATTTTGGCTTCCATAAGCTGAATCAGGGTGCCAACACCATCGAGCTAAAGGCGGGTTGGGGCTTCGCTTATTTTGACACGTTCACAGTGGATTATGCTGATCTGGATCCCCTGAATGTGCAGCCAGTTCTGACTGATCCAGAAGCTACACCGGAAACTCAAATTTTGATGAATTATTTAACAGAGGTTTACGGGAACAACATCATCTCTGGTCAGCAAGAGATCTATGGAGGAGGAAATGACGGAGATACGGAGCTTGAATTCGAGTGGATTCATGATCTTACCGGAAAGTATCCGGCAATCCGTGGCTTTGATTTGATGAACTATAATCCGTTGTATGGTTGGGAGGACGGTACAACCGATCGCATGATTGATTGGGTGAATAACCGTGAAGGTATTGCAACAGCTTCCTGGCATATCAATGTGCCTCGTAATTTCAATACGTATGAGCTCGGGGACTTTGTCGATTGGAAAGAAGCTACCTACAAACCAACAGAAACGAATTTTAATACAGCCAATGCGGTAATTCCCGGTACGAAAGAGTATCAATATGTGATGATGACCATCGAGGATCTGGCAGAGCAATTGCTGATTTTGCAAGATAACGATGTGCCGGTGCTGTTCCGTCCGTATCATGAAGCAGAAGGCAATGGCGGGCTGAACGGGGAAGGCGCATGGTTCTGGTGGGCTTCGGCAGGCGCAGAAGTGTACAAAGAGCTATGGGATCTGCTATATACCGAACTGACCGAAACATATGGCTTGCATAATCTGATTTGGACTTACAACAGCTACGTATACAGTACTTCTCCTGCCTGGTATCCGGGCGATGATCAGGTAGATCTTGTCGGATATGATAAATACAATACGATCTACAACCGTTATGACGGTTTGTCCGGCGTACCCAATGAGGATGCGATTACCTCGATTTTCTATAAGCTTGTTGAGTTGACAGGCGGTACGAAAATGGTTGCCATGACGGAAAACGACACGATTCCAAGCGTGAAAAATCTGACAGAGGAGAAATCAGGATGGCTGTACTTCTGCCCTTGGTATGGCGAGCATCTGATGAGTTCTGCTTTTAATTACCCGGCAACTTTGAAAACGCTTTATCAAAGCGATTATGTCATTACGTTGGATGAACTGCCGAATCTAAAGGTTAACAATCCCAACCCCAGTGCATCCATCACACCTGTAAACGTCGAATTTGACAAATATACACCCAATCAAAGCGACAAAGTCGTAACGGTAAATGCGAACGGAAATACGCTGACTGCTCTTCGGGCAGGCAACAATGCGTTGACCGCAACGACGGACTATACCTTGAACGGAAACACATTGCTGCTGAAAAAAGCTTACCTGGCAAATCTGCCAGTTGGCGAGCATTCGATTGTTCTGGATTTTAATCAAGGTCAGGACCCGGTGTTAAAAGTTAAAATTGTGGATTCAACACCGAGTACGAATGCTTCGATTTCTCCTGTGAATGCAACATTTGATAAAGCGACGAATCCGGCGCAGGATATTAGCGTATCTCTCACCTTAAATGGCCGTCAGCTTACAAGCATCACGAAGGGGAATGCTACGCTTGTATCAGGTCAGAATTATACAGCGTCCAGCTCTGCTGTTGTTCTGAACAAATCCTATCTCGCTACGCTGCCCTTGGGTCAGAATGTATTGACCTTTCACTTCAATGGAGGTAATAACGCTGTGCTTACGGTGAACGTGGTAGATAGCACGGTTACTGTGCCAGCAGGGGATTTGACGATTCAAGCTTTTAACGGCAATACAAGTGCATCCACCAACGGAATCTCACCCAAATTCAAATTGGTCAACTCTGGTAGTTCGGCCATTTCGTTGAGTGATGTAAAACTCCGGTATTACTATACGATCGACGGGGAAGAAGCTCAGAGTTTCTGGTCCGACTGGGCCAGTATGGGTAGTGCGAATGTAACGAGCAATTTCGTTAAACTGGCGACTCCAGTTGCCGGGGCGGATCATTATCTTGAAGTGGGCTTTACAAGTGCGGCGGGAACGCTGAATGCAGGTCAGAGCGCAGAGGTTCAAGCTCGCTTCTCCAAAAACAATTGGACGAATTACACTCAGACTAACGATTACTCGTTCAAGGCAACCGGTAGTCAGTTCACAAACCATGATAAGGTTACCGGGTATGTGAATGGTCAGTTGGTATGGGGAATTGAGCCGTAAGGAACAAGCACGTTTCATGGGCTGGATCAGGGGTTAAACCTCTGATTCAGCCTTTTATTGTGTAGTCGGAGGTATACTCGTTAGACGGAACGTTCTTTTTCACGTTCAGTATGTGACGATGTATCCCTGTCTGTTAATATGCGATCTATTATCTTTTTCGTATGCCCCATGATGAACTGAAGGAGCAGACCTGCACAACATACGGTTAGCAATGTTCCAAGCCCGATCGGCCCACCAAGCAGAAACGCCAGTATCAAAAATACAAAGTAAATCAATGTTCTCGATATAAATAATGGAGTTCGAGTGATTTCGTGCAGAATTAATGTTAAGCGGTCAATCGGAATGGGGGCGAAATTGGTCTGTAAATAGATTGCGGTGCCGATACTTATGATTACTAGACCAATGACAAAAGTCATTAATTTGCTGTACCAAACTTCGGGCGTAATCAAGGAATCGGATACATAAAGCCAGATATCAATCCCCACACCTGTAATAAATGCGGTGATGAGCCCCAGAAACTCGGGTTTTTGCTGCTTCAAAAGCGCATTGCATCCTATTAACAGGAAAGCAATGATGACTTCCCAGCTTCCTACACTTAGCCCTACATGATGGGACAGTCCTACCAGAAGTGCGTCAAATGGTGAAGTACCCAGTTCAGATTGAATGGTAAGGGAAATGCCAAGCGTTAAGATGAGAATACCTGAGACAAAAAGCACATATTTCAATTCATTCAACCTCTTCTTTTATATTATGTTGCAAATACAACAAAGTTAAGTTAGATTCAATGTAATCCTTTTTTATTGCATTTGCAACAATAATTAACTTGCTAAAGGAATGTGATGATAGATGACGATTCGTATAGAGATATGTACCGTAGAACAGGTGTGTGAACTGCAGGAGATCAGTTATGAGACGTTTAATGAAACGTTTAAAGCACAAAATTCACCCGAAAATATGAAAGCTTATCTGGAAAAGGCGTTTAATCGGGAACAATTAGAGAGTGAGCTATCCGTTACAGATTCACAATTTCTTTTTATTTATGTCAACCATAAAGTGGCAGGGTATATGAAGGTGAATATCAATGATGCTCAGTCTGAGAAGATGGGGATGGAATCCCTTGAGATCGAGCGGGTGTACATTAAGAAAGAGTTCCAAAAACATGGGCTGGGTAAAGTGCTGCTCCATAAAGCCATAGAGATGGCAACTGAACATCACAAGAGCAATATTTGGTTAGGGGTGTGGGAGAAAAATGAAAATGCCATCGCATTTTACGAAAAGATGGGGTTTGTACAGACCGGAGCCCATGCCTTTGTTATGGGAGATGAGGAACAGATTGATTTTATAATGACCAAAACGATAATGTGACGGTTCATGTAGGGAAAAGCCTGGGAGGAAATATGCTGAATGCAGCATTCTTTCGGGCTTTTTTATCTTTTGCCAGAAACGATGAATCATAAAGTGAAGAAATTGAAGGAAATTAATACATAATAAATATTATGTAAACTCATTATTTTCGATGACCATCATAAGCTGCATCTATGGCATTTGTAAGAGCTAAAGCCCTGATTAATACATAAATGGCATCAAAATTTAGCCCGATAACAGGGAAGGGAGTAGGTTGTTCTCAAAAATTATCTTTACAATTTATTAGTTCATTTCTGCATTTGGAGAGCCAACCGAAAATCGTTTTCGTTCGTAGTCAGTCAGAGATCGTTACGTTCTTAATAAGCACTTTAGAAGTTGTATATACCTTATGTTAAAAGAACTTATTGCGTAGGAATAAGTATGTGAGTTCACGATGTTGAACAATATGGATTTTTGCATGTTAAATGGGAATTGAAATTAATATTTAAGGTGAACAAATGGACGGATTGCACTCTGAAAACCCGGCGAAAAAGGAGTGAAATCAATCAAAATATAAATTGGATAAATAAGGTAAAAATTGCTGAAAAGGCTCTCCTACGCTAATTATAGATCAATTTCATATGGATTTGCGATGGATTTAGTACCGCTTTCACGTTATGCTTTTGGAAATTGGAAAGGAAGTGGGAAAAATGGAACGCGAACTGGCGTTGGAAATTGTCAGAGTAACAGAATTGGCTGCGTTAGCTTCAGCACCCTGGATGGGACGAGGCGATAAGAACAGTGCAGATGAAGCGGCTACTTTGGCCATGCGCGCCATGTTCGATTCCGTGTCCATTCGCGGCACGGTGGTAATCGGTGAAGGAGAAATGGACGAAGCACCCATGTTGTACATTGGCGAGGAAGTGGGCAACGCTGAAGGCCCTGAGGTTGACGTGGCTGTAGACCCGCTCGAAGGTACAGAAATCGTGGCCAAAGGACTAAACAACGCTCTATCGGTTATTGCAGTGGCGGGAAAAGGTAACCTGCTCCACGCTCCGGACATGTATATGGAGAAACTGGCTGTAGGTCCTGCGCTTGTAGGCAAGGTCAGCATTGAAGACCCCGTTGAAGTCACACTGGAGAAAGCAGCAGCTGCTTTGAACAAAAATATCTCGGACCTCACTGTGATGATTCTGGATCGTGTGCGGCATGAGAGCACAATCAAGACGCTGCGCAAGGTTGGGGTGCGGATCAAGTTCCTTAGTGACGGCGATGTTGCGGGTGCGATGGCACCGGCTTTCCCGGAGGCGGGTATTGATCTGTATGTGGGGTCTGGAGGAGCGCCGGAAGGTGTGCTGGCGGCAGCTGCCCTGTCCTGCCTAGGGGGCGAGATTCAAGGTCGCCTGATGCCTGCCAACGCGGACGAATTCCAGCGCTGCCTGCAGATGGGGATCGATAATCCTTACAAAGTGTTAACGATGCAGGATATGATCGGCACAGAGGATGTCATTTTTGCCGCAACGGGTGTGACGCCAGGTGAGATTCTGGGAGGGGTACGGTATCTTGCGGATGATCGGGCCGAGACCGATTCGATTGTCATGCGTGCCAAAACCAAAACGATTCGGTTTATTCGTTCCCAGCACTTCCTGCCGAACAAAGAAGTGCTGCACAAAGTAAGACAGCTGCAATCCACGCCAGAACCTTCGGATCGCATTCCGGGTCATGTGAAAACGATGGAACAGGCGGAATTTAGCCAATCCTCCGTTGATCAGGGCGTAACAACGACGTTGTAATTGTTCTTCAGTAGTTGTTAAAAGGATGGGGAAATGGGGGCAATCCATTCCTCATCCTTTTTGTGTTAAAAGCATTGACAACGGTTACATGGCATGAGAAAATGTACGCGCGTACATAAATATTTATTTTTAATTATTATACCATTTATTGATGAGCTAGAAGGGGGTGAAATTCATGGCATCTCGTAGAGAAGTGGCTGATCTTGCGGGGGTTTCCGAGGCAACGGTATCCCGGGTGCTCAATGGGGTAGGTCCTATTAAAGAAGAGACGCGCCGCAAGGTTCTCGAAGCTTCCGAACAGTTAGGCTATGTGCCCAGCGCTCTTGCTCGCAGCTTTGCCAGAAGTAAGAGCGGGAACCTTGGTGTGGTATTGCCTTATGTTCCGAAGGCGCATCTGTTCTCGGCGTATTTTTTCTCGGAAATGCTGAGTGGAATTGGAAGCAAAGCCAGAGACAATGGCATGGACCTGCTGGTTATGTTCCGGACACCTGGTGAGGTGATGAATTATACGGATCTGTTCCGGCGTCAGAAAGTGGACGCATGCATTATCCTTGGTGCCAGAGATGATCACGAAGAACTGGCGGCCATGCAGCAGCTTCATCAGGAAGGACACCCATTCTGTGTCATGAATCAGCATTTTGAGGGCCAATCGTTCATGGAAGTGGACGCGGATCATGTGGAAGGAAGCAGGCTTGCGATACGTCATCTTACGGATCAGGGGTATCGCAAAATCGCTTTTCTCAATGGTCCGGACAGCTACTCCAACAGCCAGGAGCGAATGGAAGGTGTCCGTCTTGGCCTGCAAGAAGCAGGTATGGAGCTGGACCCGAGCCTATTGCTTGAGGGGAATTACAGCAGACGAAGCGGCATAGCGGCGGCAGCAATTATAGCAGATCGGCTCCATGAAATCGACGCTGTATTTGCGGCCAATGATCGAATGGCTATTGGGGTTATGCATGGTTTGCGTGAGCGGGGAATAGGGCCTGCGGATTTTCCGGCATTCGTGGGTTATGACGACTCCGATGCCGCCGAGATGGCGGTTCCACCGCTGAGCAGCGTCAGGGTTCCATTTTTTGAAATGGGTGAACTTGCAGCATCGAAGTTAATGCGTGGGTCAGTGGTTGGAACACCTGAAGCAAATAACCCGGTTGTATCCGTAACTGAATCAGCAAGAGCGTTGTTGCCTACCGAACTGATCATCCGTGCTTCTTCTATCCGTCAATAGTTTAATGGTGCACATATTGAAAGACTTTTTATTATTCCAAAGGAGGAAATGACCATGTCAAATCGTCTTCGAGTCGGAATGGTTGGATACAAGTTTATGGGGAAGGCCCACAGTAACGCCTATCGCAGTCTGCCGATGTTTTTCCCGTCTGCTCCGTTACAGCCTGAGATGTCTGTGATCTGTGGACGTAACGAGCAGGGAGTTCAGGAGGCAGCGAGCCAGTTCGGTTGGTCCGAAAGTGTAACGGATTGGCGCGAACTGGTGAAGCGGGATGATATCGATCTGATTGATATTAACGCGCCAAGTGATGCCCATAAGGAAATTGCGTTGGAAGCAGCTCGTCAGGGCAAGCATCTGTTTTGTGAGAAGCCTCTGGCTCTGTCGCTCGCGGATTCGCGTGAGATGCTTCAGGCAGCAGAGGATGCTGGTGTCGCCCATATGGTGGGGTTCAACTATCGTTTCTCACCAGCGGTGCAGTTAGCCAAAGATCTGGTGGAGAGCGGACGACTGGGTAAGATCTATCATTTCCGTGCGTTTTTCCTTCAGGACTGGATCATGGACCCTTCGTTCCCATTGGTATGGCGTTTGCAAAAAGAAGTAGCTGGCTCCGGTTCCCATGGGGATCTGGGTGCACACTTAATCGACTTGGCTCGTTTCCTTGTTGGTGAGTTCCAGGAAGTCATCGGCATGAGCGAAACATTCATCAAAGAGCGACCGCTTGCAGCCGAAATGACTGGGCTGAGTGCAAAAGGCAGTTCGAATGCGGATGCACCCAAAGGGGAAGTAACCGTCGACGACGCTACGCTATTCCTGGCACGATTCGCAGGAGGTGCGCTGGGCAGCTTCGAGGCTACACGCTTTGCGGCGGGGCATCGCAGTACGAATTCGTTTGAGATTAACGGCAGTCTCGGCAGTGTACGATTTGATTTTGAACGGATGAATGAACTGGAAGTGTATTTTACTAAGGATGAAGAGGACGTACAGGGATTCCGCCGTGTACTGGCGACCGATCCTGCACATAAATATGCCGAAGCTTGGTGGCCTGCCGGACATACGATTGGATTCGAGCACACGTTCACGCATGAAATGCTGGAGCTGGTGACTGCGATCTCTGAAGGCCGACAACCATCACCGAGTTTCCACGATGGGGTCGGCTGTCAGGCTGTACTTGAAGCCGTAGAACGTTCGGTGACGGAGCGGCGTTGGGTGACGCTTGAAGAGATGTGAGCAAGCAAGACAGAGACGTCAGGATGAGGTTGAATACCACTAAACTATCCGAAAGTGAGTGATTAAACGATGAGCAAAGCACTGATTGTATGGGGCGGCTGGGATGGACATGAACCGGAGCAGGTAGCAGCGATTTTTGAACGTATTTTGAAGGAAGAGCAGTTTGAGGTTGAAGTCTCGAATACGTTGGAGTCTTATGCAGATGCAGAGAAGTTGCTGGGTCTGGATCTGATCGTACCTTTGTGGACGATGGGGCAGATTGAGCAGGAGCTGGTCAATAACGTATCAGCGGCTGTTCAGAGCGGTGTGGGCTTGGCTGGACTTCATGGTGGGATGTGTGATGCCTTCCGAAATAACGTGGACTGGCAGTTTATGACGGGTGGACAATGGGTTGCTCATCCAGGCAACGATGGTGTGGAGTATATGGTGAACATGAAGCGCGGCTCTAGCCCGTTATTGGATCATATTGAAGATTTTCAGGTGAAAAGCGAACAGTACTACCTGCACGTAGACCCGGCAGTGGAAGTGCTGGCAACGACTCGTTTTCCAGTGGTGACAGGCCCGCATGCGGCGAATGGACCCGTAGATATGCCAGTTGTTTGGACAAAACGCTGGGGCGCAGGGCGGGTATTCTACAACTCACTGGGACACCATGCGGATATTGTGGACATGAAACCCGTGACTGAAATGATGCGTAGTGGTTTCAAATGGACGGCAGCAGGCAAAGAGCTTGCGAAGAGCCGGACAGGTGCAGTGAATGAAGTATACACAGGTATGGCGGACAACCAGAACTAAAGAGACTGTAGTTTGATAGCACACGTAAAGTCATTCTCAACAATTCATCCTCAATGGATAAACCATTTCTGATCCACGGCGAAGGGAGCCCCAGGCATGAAAACAATGAAAGTAGGCATTATTGGCTGCGGTAAAATCAGCGGAATATATATGGAAAACTGTCACCGGTTCGAGGTGCTGGAGCTTGTTGCTGTTGCGGATCTTGACCGGAAACGTGCCGAAGAACAGGCTGCTGCCTATAATGTGCCAAACGTATACAGCGTCGACGAAATCTTGGCTGATCCCGAGATTGAGCTGATCATCAACCTGACGATTCCTTCCGTTCATGCGGATGTATGCTTGCGGGCGCTCGAATCAGGTAAACATGTGTATGTAGAAAAACCGCTCGCTGTTACCCGCGAGGAAGGTCAGGCCGTGCTCGAAACAGCGAAGCGCAAAGGGCTGCTCGTGGGCTGTGCGCCAGAGACGTTCTTCGGTTCAGGCATCCAGACTTCGCTTCAATTGGTGGAGGAAGGGGTAATCGGCAAGCCGGTGGCGGCGACCGCATTTATGATGAGCCGTGGTCATGAGCACTGGCACCCTGATCCGGAGTTTTATTACGCGTCAGGCGGTGGGCCAATGTTTGACATGGGTCCATACTATCTCACGGCATTGGTCCAGCTGATGGGACCGATCAAGTCAATTGCGGGTATGACAGGTAAAGCCATGGAAGAACGGACGATTACGAGTGAGAAAAAGAGAGGCCAGACGGTTCCCGTTGAAATTCCAACTCACG
Source organism: Paenibacillus sp. FSL K6-1318 (assembly GCF_037976905.1). Taxonomy (NCBI): domain Bacteria; kingdom Bacillati; phylum Bacillota; class Bacilli; order Caryophanales; family Paenibacillaceae; genus Paenibacillus; species Paenibacillus sp. FSL K6-1318. The sequence continues at coordinate 3,780,701 of NZ_CP150270.1, read as the reverse complement.
TTACCGGTCTGTTACAGTTTGAACAGGGAGCCATTGGCACGCTGATTACGAGTTTTGATGTATTTGGCGGAAGTGCATTGCCGCCGATTGAGATCTATGGCACGCACGGAACATTGCAGGTACCTGATCCCAACACCTTCGGCGGTCCAGTTCGTTACCGCTTGCTGGGTGAACAGGAATGGACGGAAGTTCCACTTCTCCCAGGGTATCAGGAGAATACACGCGGCATCGGTGTGGCAGATATGGCCTATGCAGCCCATAGCGGACGTGCACATCGGGCAAGTGGGGAGCTGGCATACCACGTTCTTGAGGCCATGTGGGCATTCCACGACTCATCAGATGAACAGACATTCTACCAAATGAAAAGCACGTGTCAGCGCCCGGCTGCATTGCCGGTGGATCTGCCATTGTATACATTGGATAAGTAAGATAGCCATTATTGTTTATGTCATGATAAATAGCCCCTTTTCCTTCAAACAAGGAAAGGGGCTATTTTTTATTAAATCCAAAAAAATCTGGGGATAACAGCGATCGGAAGGTTGTTCTGTCATCGGAGTGATCAGTGTAAATATTCTTCAGTTCAACTTATATAGCGATTTAGGGCTCAAATCCCGCCTGACTGATCCAGATCTCATCCTCGGCAAAATAGTCTTTCATCCGCTGAGCGACAGTTTTATACGCATTTGGATGATACCAGTGCTCCATCCCCACTTGCTGATAGAGCGACTCCATGCCGAGTCGACGGGTGCGCTTGCCCTCACTGCCATCACCCATGAAATAATCGTCAATACATACACGCTGAACCAGAGGTCTCAAAATAGCTGCAAACTGTTCACTGCTGGGTAATACGGGAGCAATCGCAACCTGTGTGGGTATTCCGGCATCCCGCAACTGTTCCAGTGCACGTAATCGGCCGGCAATCGGGGGAGCAGATGGACTGAAATGCTTGCGCATATCGTCCAGATCCGTCTCCACGGTCATGCTGACCCGAACCCGGTCACCTAACTGCTGTAGCAAATCTATATCCCGTGTAACCAGTGGACTGCGGGTCTGAACTAATACGAAATCCGGTGGATACTGTATCATCGTTTCAAACAATGAACGCGTGACACGCTCCTTGTATTCGGCGGGTTGATACGGGTCAGTACTGGATGACATGAATATGGTGACTTTGCCTTTCGTCAGGGCACGCTGCAATTCTTTGGCGAACACTCGAGAAGCCTCCTGTTTCACATCGACCCAACTTCCCCAATCCTCTTTGCGAAATAAGGAGACAGGCATCTGTCTGACATAACAATAGGAACAACCGAAGGCACAGCCAGTGTAAGGATTCAGCGTATGTGTATAGCCATGAAGGAATCCTGTTCCTTTGTTGAGTAACGTTTTGGGTACTTTGTAAGTAAGGTTGGTCTTCATGAGTTGTCATGCCTTTCGCGGTAGTGTGCAGGTGTGAGACCTGTGTGTTTGCGAAATACAGTAATGAAATAAGCTGGATTGGATATACCGACATGGCGTGCAATATCGGTGATGTTAAGTCTTGTATTTTCAAGCAACCTTCGTGCTTCGGTAATTCGTTTTTCCTGAATATATTGAACGGGTGTGCGGCCAGTAATCCGCTTAAACACACGATGCAGATGATAAGGACTGCCATGACTTACGGTGGCAAGAACATCTAGGGTTAGTGGCTCGGCATAATGATGTTCAATGTAATCGGTGATCCCATATATCCACTCCTGATCAGGTACCCGCTCGCCGGTTGGCTTGCAACGTTTGCAGGGTCTGAACTTTCGTGCTAATGCTTCTTCAACATAATGAAATATCAGAACATTTTCAGCTTTGGGTGCTCTCGATTTACAAGAAGGTCGACAGAAAATACCCGTTGTTTGCACACCGTAAAAGAACGTTCCATCATAAGAATTATCGTTGTGGATGATGGCATGCCAGTATTTTTGCTCTATAGATTCGGGTTGTATGCGATCTTGATCTCGACTTTCCACGGTGATCACCTCACCTCTAATTATACCCCTGATTTCAAGGAATTGACGAAGTTTCAACTTAAAAAGCAAGATATCAATATCTGGGTTATAGTACCTTCCTTCAATCTGAACGAAATATGAGCTACAATATACAGGATGGTATAAAGGTTATATAGGTTATATAGGTTCAACTAAACTTTCTACACGAGAACGGAGAGGACAGAAATAACGTGAAGAAGCGAAGCGTTCGCCTAAAAGCTTTCTGAAAGAAAGCTGCTTCGGAAGCATACGCTATCCCCGGATTTTCCCTTTGAAGAAGGGAATTGAAAAAAATCTGGGGATAACAGCGATCGGAAGGTTATTCTGTCATCGGAGTGGTAAGTGTAAATATTCTTTAGTTGAACTTATATAGAATTCAAATGAAATTTATAGATGAAAGAGGTAGGTAGGCATGGTTCGTTTTGGCGTAGTGGGTACCAACTGGATTACGGAAAGGCTTCTGGAAGCTGCAGCACAGGTTGAAGGATTCAAATTGACCGCGGTGTATTCAAGAACTGAAGATAAGGCTAACGCATTTGCAGATAAATATGATGTTGAACACCGCTTCACCGATCTGGCAGAGTTGGCGGCAAGTGATGTGATCGATGCAGTCTACATTGCAACACCGAATACGGTTCATGCGGAGCAGGCTGAGCTTTTTCTGAGAAACGGCAAACATGTATTGTGCGAGAAACCTCTGGCTGCGAATAGCGCCGAAGTTCGGAGAATGATCGATACAGCACGTGAACACGAGGTTCTGCTCATGGAAGCGATGAAATCCACCCTTGTTCCCCAGTTCAAAATGGTGCAGAAGAACCTGCATAAAATCGGACCTGTCCGCAAATACGTAGCAGGATACTCTCAGTATTCTTCGCGTTACGACAAGTACAAAGAGGGGATCGTCCTGAATGCCTTCAAGCCTGAACTCGCCAATGGGGCGTTAATGGATCTCGGTGTGTATTGTCTCTACCCATTGATTACATTGTTTGGTGCACCTAACCGGGTTCAGTCCCAAGCAATGATGCTTGAATCTGGCGTGGATGGACATGGTAGCGTGCTGCTGGATTATGACGGGATGGATGCGGTCGTTACATATTCCAAAATCTCCAACTCTCATCTACCAAGCGAAATCATGGGGGAACTGGGCAGCATCATCATTGACAAGATTGGTTCACCGGAACATGCAGAGATACGATACAATGACGGTACGGTGGAGCAGCTTACAGTCGAACAAACCCATCCGGCGATGTATTATGAAGTGGAGGAGTTCGTGAATCTGGTTCAGGAAGGCAAAAAGGAATCGGACATGAACACGTATGAACGCTCTTATGTTACGATGCAAGTCATGGATCAGATTCGGAACCAGATTGGACTTGTGTTCCCTAACGATTGATTCAAGAGCAGGAAAGGAAGCTGAGAAGAGATGAGCAGAGCAACTAGAGAAGAGCAGAAGAACAACAGAGAAGATCAGCAGTCCAGTGAGGTTTGGAACTGACGCAGATCGTTTTCATAGGAAGAACCTTCGAAGAATATATGAAAATGTTCAACCTGAAGGTGGAGGATCTTACAGGCAAGTCCATTCTGGATTGTTCAGGTGGAGCGTGTTCGTTCAGTAGTCAGGCGCGCAAATTGGGTGCCAACCCCATGGCCGTGGATATGGCCTACGAATACAAGATCGACGAGCTTGAAATAAAGGGATTTCAGGACATTGAGCATGCTTCAAATTGTTAAACATAATCGAACAAGATAGGAGGTATTTTGGATGAATAAAGTACTTATACTTGGGGGTACACGTTTCTTTGGTAAACGTCTCGTGGATCACTTGCTGTGGGAAGGGAAGTCTCAGATCACAGTCGCGACTCGTGGTAAAACGGATGTCGACTTCGGTCCCGAAGTGAATCGAATCAAGATGGATCGTGAAGACCCGGAATCTCTGGCAGAGGTTGCGCAGACAGACATGTGGGATGTCGTGTACGACAATATCTGCTATTCACCGGATGCGGCGAAATCAGCATGTGAAGCTTTTGCAGGACGCACCAAAAGATACGTTCTAACATCTACACTATCTGTGTACGGTGATCCCAAACCGGGATTTGCGGAAACGGATTTTGACCCGTATACATATCCATTGCAGTATGGGAGTGCTGCGGATTTTTCGTATGGAGAAGGTAAACGGCTTGCAGAGGCTGTATTTTTCCAGGAAGCGGATTTCCCGGTTGTGGCGATGCGCATTCCCATTGTACTCGGGATCGATGATTATACGAGAAGACTTCATTTTCATATTGAACATGTGCAAAAAGGGAAACCGATCGGCATGCCGAATCCGGATGCGGAGATTGGATTTATTAATTCCACGGAAGCGGCAAGATTTCTCGCCTGGCTTGGACATTCGTCCATTACCGGTCCGGTGAATGCAGCTTCCAAGGGTGCGATTACGCTGTCAGCCATGATGCATCTGATCGAGACCGTCACGGGCATGCAGTCCCAGATCCTTACGGAAACGGTAAAAGAGGACATGTCACCATTCGGAATCGAGCAATCATGGACGATGGAGACGACTAAGGCAGAACAAGCGGGGTATACATTCGAAGCTCTGATGGACTGGTTCCCGGGACTCGTTCGTGAGGTCGCTCTAGCATTACAGTCGGAGCGGTAGAATATCGGCTCGGATGGAACTGAAGGAAACGACAAGCCTGAATGAAACAGACCAACCAAACGGCTCGAACGACGGATTATTTCAGCGAATGAACTTCAAACAGGGTGCAACCAGAGCGTAATCTCCGGTGCACCCTGTTTAAGTTGTACATTTTTCGAATTTGAACGGGACCTAATCTAGATAAGTGGGACTAATCATTTGCATGATATTATTTCAACTCTTGCGCTTAAATCTATTTTTGCTCACGTGGGGCAGCAGCCGAGGCCCGTATGCGCAGTTCAGACGGTAAAATGACGGTTTGGGCTTCGGAAGGGGCTTTTCCCTCAATTCGGTCAATCAGCATCTGTACGCCCTGAAATCCGAAATCATATGCGGGCTGCGCAGCTACGGTCAGGAAAGGATCGAATGCCGAAGCCAGATCCAGATCGTCGAAGCACACGACAGAGATGTCTTCTGGCACACGTAGTCCCCGTTTGCGCAAAAGTCGAATGACTCCAATCGCCAGCATGTTGTTGGCGGCAAAAATGGCTGTTGGTTGATCCGGTTGAGAGAGTAGTCGATCCAGTCCCTCTTCATCGCTGAAATCCCGGTACCCGGTTCGAAGCACAAGCTCGGGATCGATATCAGCTCCGGCCTCACGTAAACCCGCTATATAACCTTCCTCCCGCAGTCTGGCGGTAGAAACCTCCGAAGAACCATTGACCAGAGCAATGCGCCGGTGTCCCAATTGCACCAGATATCGGATCAGAGCAATCGCTCCTTCCCGGCTATCTCCGGCAATCATATCTGACGTAATGCCAGGAACGGTTCGGTCCAGAAAGACAAACGGAATATGACGTTCCTGCAACTGTTTCAGATGAGGAAGAGAACGATCCCCCGCAGGGGCATAGAGTACACCATCCACGCGAGTAGACAGAATCGCGTCCACGTAATCCTTTTCCTTATTGTAATCCTCGTCACTATTGCCGAATAAAAGACGGTACCCACGAAGATGGGCTGCATCTTCAGCACCACGGGCCAGGGTTGTGTAAAAAGGGTTGGTAATATCCGTAATGAGCAATGAGAGCATTTGAGTTCGTTGAAGCACAAGGCTGCGCGCATTGGAGTTCGGGATGTATCCCAGTTCTTCGATCACCTGTTGCACACGTTCGCGTGTCGCGGAACTTATGCGGCCTGTATGATTAATGACCTTGGAGACCGTCATGGCGGAGACGTTGGCTTTTTTGGCAATATCGTAAATGGTAATCATTAGGGATCTAACCTTTCCGCAACATAGTCTTACCATTCTATAGGATAATGCCAATTGACAGCAAGATAGGCTCATGCTATGTTAGGGTTACCGATAACCCTAATAGGTTCTGAACGTCTTTACTACATAAACTATTTCGTTGAATTCGCTCATGCACGTTCCATCATCTTGAAGAGAGGAACTACATACAAGGCTGATTAATGAAATGGTTTATTGGTATTTTTTCAAATATGTAAACGCATTCAATTGTGGAACTGCTCTTGGTAATCTGTGTATGCAGCTCTTGTGTGCCACTCGGGTATCGGTTGTATTTCCGTCATTATCTTATTCCAATCAATGCACATGGATCAGACAGAAGGTTTCTCAATTCAACCCAAATTCTATGAAACGAATTGAAGGAGGACACTCTAGTATGACACATCAGGATTATCGTTATAAGCAGGCTTTCCCCAAGATTGGTATTCGTCCCACGATTGATGGAAGACGCAAGGGTGTTCGGGAGTCATTGGAAGAGCAAACGATGCGGATGGCGACATCCGTTGCCGAGCTGATTGCAGCAGAACTACGGTATCCTGACGGCTCCGCAGTGGAGTGTGTTGTGGCTGAGACCTGTATTGGCGGAGTGGCTGAGGCGGCCGCAGCAGCAGAACTGTTCAGCCGTTCGAACGTTGGTGTAACGATCACCGTGACACCATGCTGGTGTTATGGTACGGAAACGATGGATATGTCGCCATCCATCCCAACAGCCATCTGGGGTTTTAACGGGACTGAGCGTCCGGGTGCAGTATATCTGGCAGCGGTACTCTCTGCCCATGCACAGAAGGGGATTCCGGCCTTTGGGATCTATGGAGAGGATGTGCAGGACGGCGGGGATACTACGATTCCCGATGACGTGCGTGAGAAATTGCTCCGATTCAGCCGTGCGGGTATTGCAGCCGCGACCTTGAAAGGGCAAGCCTATCTGTCTATTGGATCAGTATCCATGGGGATTGCAGGTTCGATTGTGAACGATTCATTTTTCCAGGAGTATCTGGGCATGCGCAATGAATACGTGGATATGAGCGAACTCACTCGCCGTATCGAAGAAGAAATCTACGACCCTGAGGAGTATAAGCTCGCACTGGCCTGGGTGAAGGAGAATTGTAGCGAAGGTCCGGACAATAACGCTGCCCATCTGCAAACAGATCGCAAACGCAAAGAGTACGAATGGGAAACCGTTGTGAAAATGACCCAAATTGTACGTGACCTCATGGCGGGTAACCCCAGATTGGCAGAGCTTGGGTTTACAGAGGAATCGATGGGCCACCATGCAATTGTATCCGGCTTCCAAGGGCAACGACAGTGGACAGATCATTCTCCGAACGGAGATTTTCTTGAGTCGATATTGAATTCTTCCTTTGACTGGAACGGCAAACGTGCGCCTTATCTGGTTGCAACAGAGAATGATAGCTTGAACGGTGTATCGATGTTGTTCGGTTCGCTGCTCACACATACGGCACAGATCTTCGCTGATGTGCGGACGTATTGGAGTCCGGATTCGGTACAGCGTGTGACGGGACATCAGTTGGAAGGAAATGCGAAGGACGGTATTCTGCATCTGATCAACTCCGGTTCCGCAGCCTTGGATGGCACCGGACAACAGTCCAGAGATGGCAAGCCTGTACTCAAGCCTTTCTGGGAAATTACAGATGAGGAAGTTCAGGACTGTCTGAAAGCAACATCGTGGAGACCGGCATCCGTAGAGTATTTCCGTGGGGGCGGCTATTCAGCGGATTTCCTGACCAAAGGCGGCATGCCTGTAACGATGACACGTCTGAATCTGGTCAAAGGACTGGGTCCGGTGCTGCAAATCGCTCAGGGTTATACGGTCGATCTGCCTGAAGATGTGCATGATACGCTGGATCAGCGGACAGATCCAACATGGCCATCCACCTGGTTTGCGCCTGTTCTAACTGGATCAGGAGCGTTTACTTCCGTATACGAAGTCATGAATCAATGGGGCGCCAACCATGGCTCCATCTCGTATGGACACATCGGTGCAGATCTGATTACACTCGCTTCCATGCTTCGCATTCCGGTAAATATGCATAATGTACCTGAAACGGAGATTTTCCGTCCGCGTGCATGGGGATTATTCGGCACAAGTGAGCCGGAGAGCGCAGACTACCGTGCTTGCAGTGTGTTTGGTCCATTGTATCGTTAAAATAAAGTTCCATTCCTGTCAAACGCCATGTTCCTTGTGAAATGAGGTAACATGGCGTTCTCTTGAAAGCCATGTTCAGAACTCGAATACGGCTTATCGCGTAGAGTTAAGGAGGCTTGAAAGAATGGGCAATCAAGCAACACATGTGCTTGCTGCCGATTACGGCGCCGGTAGTGGACGCGTAGTCCGGGGTTCATTTGATGGAAGCAGACTCTCGTTACAAGAAGTGCATCGATTCAACAATGAACCCGTGCAACTGGGGGATGGACTGTATTGGGATTTCTTGCGACTTTTTCATGAATTAAAACAAGGCATTGTGAAAGGGGCGCAAGGTATCTCTCCATCGGTCCGTTCTATAGCAGTGGATACGTGGGGAGTGGATTATGGACTGGTAGATGGTGTAGGAAGATTATGCTCGAACCCGCGTCATTATCGGGAACGACGCAATGCACAGTGGATGGAAGAAGTTCTACACATTGTGAAAGAAGAAGAACTGTATGCCATGTCCGGCGTTCTGCCGCAGCAGATCAATACAGTATTTCAACTGCTAGGCAGTGTACGAGAGCATGTCGAAGGTTTGCGTCCGGATGTGCGCATGTTATTTATGCCGGATTTATTTCACTATTATCTATCCGGTCAGCAGGCTTGTGAGTATACGATTGCGAGTACTAGTGGGCTGTTGTATGCAGGCGAGGCGCGTTGGAATGAAGATCTAATCGGGCGTCTCGGTATACCCGAAACATTATTTCCAAGGCTGGTTCAGCCCGGTACTGTGTTGGGGCAGTTAACGAATGACTTATGCGCCGAATTAAGGACTGGGCCGATGCAGGTCGTTTCAGTGGGCTCACATGATACCGCATCTGCCTTGGCAGCGATTCCTGCGATGGATTCGGATTTTGCTTTTATCAGCTGTGGAACCTGGTCTCTTATGGGTGTGGAGCGAGATACTCCTGTATTGGATAACCGAAGTCGTGCATTGGGATTCACTAATGAAGGGACCGTGAATGGCAAAGTACGTACTCTGAAAAATCGTTCAGGCCTGTGGCTGTTACAGGAATGCAAACGACAGTGGGAGCGGGAGAATCAATTTTTTACACATGAAGAACTGGTCCAGCAGGCTACCTTGGCAACGCCGCATCAATGTTACGTATCGCCGGGAGATGGGGTGTATTTGGCGCCAGGGAATATGGCTGAACGAATACGGCAACAATGCAACCTCAGCGGACAGACTGTGCCCGAAACGACTGGAGCGATTGTGCGGTGCATTCTGGAAAGTCTTGCACTGGAATTCAGGCAGACGCTGGATGAATTGCAGTTGATCACAGGTACAAGACCTGGTGTGATTCATATGGTTGGTGGCGGTGTGCACAATCGTCTACTATGCCAGTTTACAGCCAATGCAGCCGGCGTCCCGGTGGTGGCAGGCCCGGCAGAGGCGACTTCAGCCGGGAATTGCATGCTGCAATTCCTTGCACATGGAGAAGTGGGTAGCTTGACCGAGATTCGGGAGATCATGGCTGCTTCCTTTTCCCCCGAGACCTATGAGCCTGAGGATACAGAGCTGTGGCAGGAAGCTTATGAAAGCTACCAAAGTCTGAATCAAATCATAAAGTAATGAACAGATTCAATGAAATGAGCATGGATGCAAAATGCTAAAAAGAAAAGGATGAGGAGTGGAGAAGACATGTCTGAACAACAAGTAAGGGAAGAGTTGACGAAGTATGCCCGGAGAGCAGTTGCTCAAGGACTGGTGGTCGGACCTGGTGGCAATCTGAGCGCTCGCTCTGGGGGAACGATGCTATTGTCTCCGAGTGGTTATGCACTTGAGGATCTGGAGCCTGACGAATGGATCGCCATTGATATCGAGACAGGAGAGACTTGTGCGGGAGCAACACGCCCTTCTTCCGAAGTATTGATGCATCTGTACAGCTATCGTGTGAATCCTGATATCCAAGCCATTGTGCATACGCATCCGGCATACACGATCGCACTCAGTCTCGTTTTCGATGAATTGCCACACTTGTTCCCTGATCAGTCGGCATTGGTGGGCGATATCGGGTTCGTTCCATATGTTCTACCAACGACGAAACTTCTTGCGGATGCGGTCTCAGCAAAGGTAGAAGAACATACGGCACTCATTCTCGTTAATCACGGATTGGTCACAACGGGTAAAAACCTCCGCGAAGCCTACTACCGCACCCAAGTCGTGGAAGAAAGCGCGAAGGTATATATGATCGCAAAGGCAGCTGGGGAGCCCAAAGTGCTTACTGCCGAAGAATATAAGGAAATCCAATCCCTTGAAAGTGAAGCCTATCGTGTTCAGTTGCTGCAACAACTCAAGTCCTGATACATTATTTGTTCATAAGTGATTTTGAAAAATTGCTATGTTAAGAGCAGATTGCATCCTCCAGTTAAACGCTGGAATAAAGGATGTGAAATGCTCTTTTTAATTTTTATTTTGAATTTGAAAGGCGCAGAATATAGCTGGAAAAATAAATCGCACTAATTTGATGAGAATTATTGAAATTACGGTGGTTTGAAGTTATACTATCGTTAATCATCAATGAGTAACAACTACGAAGAAGTCGATTAAATAATAATTAAATAACGAAGAGGGGGGATATGTAGTGGGTCCTGAGCTAAACGAAATGGAGTTGGAATACGAACTGCTGAAGCAGCTTCGAGACGCGAGCGCTCCCATCGGGGCCAGTACGTTGGTTCATACTTTGGGCAAAACGTATGGTCTGAGTCAGGCAACCATCGGAAGAAGGCTTATGGAGATGGATGTTGAAGGTTTTACGGTTCTGGAAGGTCGCAAGGGAAGAACATTGACTGAACAGGGACTTGAGCGAATCAAGATGTTGGAGAGAGATTTGCAGCAAAAAAGTGTGAATTCACAGTTAATTCAGATGCTGAACCATTCTGGGGAAAAGGCTCTGTTAGATGTTCTCGTTGCCAGAAGGGCTCTTGAACGGGAGATCGCTTCCCTCGCAGCACAGCGTGCCACGAAAGAATACATAGTTCTGTTGCAAGCATCGATTGCGAACCAGCATGAATTGCTTTCCAAGAATATTATACCATACGAGGAGGACCGGGAGTTTCATAGATTGCTGGCTTATGCCGCGCAAAACCAAATTCTTCTGCATGCGGTTGAACTGGTATGGGAGACAAGCCGTGATTTTCTGGAGACCGCGTATATTCGCCGGAGAGTAGGAAGTGAATTAGTTGTAGATCATCAGCAGATTCTGGATGCTATTGTAGCGGGCTCTCCTGAGCAGGCTGAAGCGGCAATGGTGAATCATATCAACCAAATGATCGATGATGTCAAACGTTATTTCACCATGCAAAACCAAAACCAATAACATTCCTTAGAATAATACCCGGTCATAAAGGAGTTGAGCTTGTGGACACAATCTACCGTTTAGGCATAGATATCGGAGGTACTTTCACGGACGCGCTGGTAATGGACCATCAGGGCAAGGTGATTGCGGCGCTGAAGACGCCATCGATTGCGGCAGCTCCGGAACAGGCGATTTTTAACGCACTGGATCAGCTCAAGGCAAATGGCGTGAACATTCGTGAGATTGATCTGTTTGTGCATGGTACCACGCTCGGCGTAAACACGTTAATCGAACGAAATGGTGCAGTTACAGGTCTGCTGGTGACCAAAGGATTCCGTGACATTCTTGAAATCCGCCGGTTACGACTTGAGGATACAACCAATCTGTATGGTGACAAGACCGATGCGCTGGTACCGAGACATCGCGTCAAGGAAGTCGATGAACGGGTGATTGCGAGCGGGGGAATACTCCAGCCACTCAATCAGGAACAGCTGCTGCAAGCGGTGGATGAGCTGGTGGAGGATGGTGTTACTGCTTTGGCGATCAGTTTCTTGCATGCTTATGTGAATCCTGCTCATGAACAGCTTGCAGAAGATCTGATCAGGGAACGTTATCCGCAACTGTTCATCAGCCGAAGCAGCGCCATCTGGCCACAACAGCGTGAGTTCGAAAGAACACTTGCAACGGCCATGAATGCTTATGTAGGTGAACGAATGGGGTCTTACTTCCTGCGTCTGCAAGAAGGGATTCAGGAGTATGGTCTCAAATCCAACTTGCTGTCGACCATGTCCAACGGTGGCATTATGACGGCTGCCAGAGCGGCTAATGAGCCGGTACGCACGCTCCTGTCCGGGCCTGCTTCCGGTGTAATCGCCGCGACCCATATCGCTGAACGAGCTGGCATTCATCAGGTCATCACATTCGATATGGGTGGGACAAGCGTTGATGTTGCCCTTATTGACAAAGAACCGGCTTATTCATCCGAGAACAAAGTTGGGGATTTTCCTGTCATCATTCCTGCTGTTGATGTAACAGCCATTGGGGCAGGTGGTGGTTCAATTGCATGGCTTGATTCCGTAGGCGTACTCAAAGTTGGACCGCGCAGCGCTGGAGCCAATCCCGGTCCGGCCTGCTATCAGCGTGGTGGAGAAGAGCCGACAACCACAGATGCCTATCTACAGCTCGGTATCCTGCACGCTGACCGTTTCCTTGGCGGACAAATGCGTCTGTATCCCGAACTTGCAGAGCGTACTCTTTCCAATCTGGGAGAGAAGCTTGGACTGAATGCCGAACAGACTGCGCAAGCCATTCTCGATGTGGCAACTGCCAATATGTATGCCCAGTTTTCCCCTCTGATGGCCCGCAAGGGCGTTGATCCCCGCGATTTTACGTTGCTTGCATATGGTGGAGCTGGCCCGATGCATGCTTTTCTGATGGCACGTGAGGTAGGCATCGGCAGAGTGCTGATCCCGCCATCTCCTGGAACACTGTGTGCCATGGGTTGCACGGTTGCCAATCTTCGCAATGATTTTGTTCATACGTTACACAAGAGCATCCAGAATCTGGAGCCTGGTGAGTTAAGATCTCTTTTCACTGGACTGGAAAACCAAGGACGTAGCTGGGTCGATGAGGAAGCCCGTGGTGGTGTCAAACTGGATCATATTTATTGCCTATACAGTGCGGATATGCGCTATGAAGGACAGGCCTTTGATTTGGAGGTCACGCTGACATTGGAAGAAATTGAAGATCCCAAGAAGGCAGGGATGAAATTCCATACCTCTTACCAAAACGTGTTTGGCATTAGTCAGCCAGAGGCAGAGGTTATGTTTGTAAGTCTTAGAGCGACCATTGTTGGTGTTTTGCCTACCTGTAACACGGTAGATCCGGTAGATTTGCCATTCGACGAGAGTGAAGTGGAATACAGGATCATTACTTTTGACCATGTACAGCAGACAGCGAAGGTAGTCAAAAGAGGACAGATTCCATCGGTGGATGCCCCTATTCTCGGGCCCATTATTGTGGAGGAATATGATACCACGATCTTTATCCCGCCTGGATACAAGGTATACCGGGATGTACACGGCAACGTGATTGGGGAGGTGGAAGTATGATCGGCGACAAGGTCTTTCTTGAAATTTTCAACAACCGAGTTCAGGCCGCCGTGGAAGAAATGGCGAATGTCGTTTTGCGGACAGGCTTCACCGCTTTTGTCAAAGAAACAGGCGATTTTGGAACCTATCTCTTATCTCCCTCCGGGGAAACGTTCGGGTCGCCGCTGGAGACAGGGTACAATCTGTCCTTGGGCATTCCTGCTGCTGCGACCATTAACAGCATAGAAGACTGGAAAGAAGGGGATCTCGTCATATGTAATGATCCTTATTCCACCAAAGGCATGGTCACACACCTTCCAGACATTCATCTCATCAAGCCTTATTTTCATGAAGGGCGAATCATCGCTTACGGCATGTGCTTTGTCCATTCATCCGATGTAGGCGGCAAGGTACCGGGGAGCGTATCTCCCAGCGCCTACGATATTCATATGGAAGGCATTCGAATTGCACCAGTCAAGCTGTATGAAGCCGGTGTTCTGAACGAGCAGATCCTGCGCATGTTTCTGGACAACAGCCGAATTCCGGAGCAAAATCTCGGTGATCTCAAAGCGCTTATGGCTGCTTTGAATCGTGGAGAGCAGCGGCTTGGGGAACTCATTGCACGATATGGCGTGGAGAAAATCGAGCAGGGCATCGAACATTTGCTGGAATATGCCGAGCTGAAAGCTCGTGCCATTGTGCAGGATATTCCGGACGGTTCTTATGACTTCTGGGACTACCTGGAGAAAGGCCCAGGAGGATATCCCATCCGGTTGCGCTGCAGAATGACGATTGCAGGCAGTGACATTCATCTGGACTTTAGCGGCACCGATCCTCAGGTCAGAGCTTCATTCAACATTCCTACCCACAACCAACAGGGACATTACATGCTGGTGCCCGCACTCATTCGTTATTTCCGTACGCTAGATCCGACGATTCCGTGGAATTCGGGCATGATTCGAATGGTACGAAATTATGCGCCACCTGCTTCCGTACTCAACCCGGAGCCGATGGCAGCTGTTGGGGCACGTGCTGCGACCTTTATCCGGCTGATGGACGTCATCACGGGTGCTTTGGGGAAAGCTCAGGCCAGCAAGGTTCCCGCGGCAGGAGCTGGACAAGCCTGCATCGTCATGATGGCGATGACAGATGCATCCGATGGCAAGAAAAAGGTGGGCGTAATTCAGCCGATCTGCGGTGGTTCGGGAGCAAGGCCGATGAAAGACGGGATTGATGGCATGGATTTTGCCGTTGGTCATCTTCGGAATATCCCTGCGGAAACAGTGGAATCCGAGATGCCTGTGTTGATCGAACATTATGGTCTTCGTGCGGATTCGGCAGGTGCGGGAACCTTCCGCGGTGGAAGCGGAATTGACCTGTGCGTCAGAATTCTGACACCCGATACCGTAATGACGGCCAGAAACATGGAGCGTATGGAGTTTCAGCCCTGGGGCAGGCTCGGTGGCGGCGTAGGTTCACATGGAGAAGCGATTCTCAATGCTGGACGTGCAAGTGAGGATCATCTGGGAAGAATTGATGAGTTGCTACTTCAGCCTGGAGAAACGGTTACGTTCCTGTCGCAAGGCGGAGGCGGATATGGTGATCCATTTGAGCGTGATTCACGTCTGGTTCTGGAGGATGTAAGAAGTGGGCTGGTATCCCCGGAGAAAGCCCTTGAGTTATACGGTGTTGTGATTGACGGCCTGGAGCTGAACGAGAGCGACACCGAACAACTGCGTGCCAAGCGACCACGGCAGCAGGAGGAATTCGCTTATGGCAAGGCACGGGAGCAATTTGAAACCATATGGAGCGATGAGATGCAGGTATCACTGAATCAGTCATTGCTGAGTGCTCCGCTTGCATTGAGAGACTATCTGAAGCGTCAGACCATGGGAGTTGTAGAGGAGAAGTTTAAAGATTCCCTATCTGTAGATCCATTGGAGATATCCGACATTATGGAAGGGTTACGCGAGAAAATAGGGTTTCATTGATCAAGTGTATGGAGACTATTTAGTTCTTGTCTTATCGATAAAACCAACTACATGGATGGGGGAATTCGCATGTTCAAATCAAACAAAAAACGCTTTCTCAGCCTTGCCTCACTGACACTGGCCAGTACATTGGTGCTTTCCGCTTGCGGTGGAGCAGGCAGCTCAAGTAATACTGCCGGAGAGAGCGGATCTTCAGGAGCAAGCGGAGACAAAGTTAAGCTGACGATGTTTATCTGGGCTGGTTCCAATCAAGACGTCGTTCCGAAAGAAGTGGTTGCCGAGTATGTGAAAGAACATCCCAACGTTGAAGTCACCTTTGAGGAATCCTCCAATTCGGTAATGTACCCGAAGATGGTCGCTGGCAAGCAGGCTGATGCCAACAATCCGGTCGTCAACTTCGGTTACTTCAATGCAGATGCGACGGCTAAAGGCTTAAATGATGACATGTGGGAGCCACTGGATACAAGCATCGTGACCAATATTAAGGATATTCCAGAGTCCTTCCACAAGCCAGACAATAAAGGTGTGGTTTGGGGCGTTTCGAGCTTCGCCCTAGTGTATAACAAAGACCTTGTGAAAACGCCGCCTACCAGCTGGAACGATCTATGGGATAACGAGGAGTTCAAAGGCAAAACTGCGCTCTGGGACTACATGTTCTATTCCTATATCTCCCCGCTTATTGCTACCAAAGGTCAAGAGATTGGTGCATCCTATGAAAATCCCGAGCCAGCCTTCCAGTTCTGGGCAGATCGCAGTGACCAGATTGGCACATTGGTTTCATCCAATGATCAGCTGAAGGCTCTGCTGGAGTCAGGTGATGCTCTCATTGCCCCATTCAGTGCACAGGTTGCACAGACATGGATTGATAGCGGTTCTCCACTTGCCGTAGCGTATCCGAGTGAAGGTGCCATCTCCTTCCCGTACACACTTCAGGTCGTGAAGGGCTCAACACCTGAGCAGACACGTGTTGCAAACGAAATTATTAACGAATTGTTGAGCGCAGAGGCGCTGTCACAATACGCGGAAGCAACGGGTACGCCAGTAACCAGTACGACAGCTGCAGTTCCAGACAAGTACAAGGAAGATCCTTCATTCTCCGTCGAAACGCAAAGTAACGGCATTAACCCAGACTGGGATGTGCTTGCACAGAACAGCTCCTCTTGGAAAGAACTATGGGACCGTCTCGTGAAAACAAAGCTTCAATAAAAAGGATTGTTGTCAGGCACACAACGATTCCGGGTTCTGTTCTGAATCCGGAATGGAAGGGAGGGAATCAGAGATGAGCAGTGGACAAGAGACCATATCCATTGAAACAAGGGAAGTCACGAAGACTTATGGTGAACGAGCCGCCGTTGATCAAGTAACACTCCAAGTGAAAAAGGGAGAGTTCGTTTCCTTGCTTGGTCCGAGTGGCTGTGGCAAAACAACACTGCTGCGCATGCTTGGCGGACTTGAGCAACCGGACCAGGGCACCATTATGCTGGGAGGCCGGGATGTTACCGGCATTCCGGCCTATGGACGCAACAGCAATATGATTTTTCAGCAGCTTGCGCTATTCCCTCATATGGACGTATTCAACAACATTGCCTATGGGCTAAAGGTGAAGAAGTTACCAAAAGCCGATATCCAACGGCAGGTAGGTGAAATGCTTGATCTGGTCCAGCTTGGAGACTATGGCAGGCGTGCGGTATCCGAGCTGTCCGGGGGGCAGGCCCAACGCGTCGCCATTGCTCGCGCACTGATCAACAGACCGGAAGTGCTGCTGCTTGACGAACCTCTCTCGGCATTGGACATGCAGCTGCGTCTCGATATGCAGCGAGAACTGAAACGCATCCAGCGCGAATTCGGCGGAACGTTTATCTTTGTAACGCATGACCAGAGCGAAGCCATGAATATGTCTGACCGAATTGGTGTCATGCGCGCCGGAAAGCTGTTGCAATATGCAACCCCTGATGAAATCTATGAAAGACCGGCAGATAGCTTCGTAGCCAAGTTCATTGGAGATACCAATCTCTTTGAGACGGAAGTGTTGGGACATGATGTGAATGGAACTCGGGTGGATTGCTTCGGCAAGCCATTGCTGGTGAAAGTCAGTGATGGCAATGCAGTACCGAAAGCAGGTGCACGACATTCCTTATCGATCCGCAATGAGTATATTCGACTTGGAGAAGATGCAACTCATTGCCTGAACAAGCTGGATGGACACGTAATTGAAGCGGTGTATGGCGGAGCAAATATTCGATACAGTGTGCAGATTGCTGAAGGTTTTCTGGTTCAGGCCAGTGTGCTGCATCAGCGGGGAGCCGCACGTTTTAGTCCAGGTGAGCCGATACAAATTGGCTTTGACCCGGAGGACGCACTCTTGTTAACCGAACTCGTGCATGATCAAGTCCAGGGGGCAGGAATATGAGCCGGATCGCGGAACGGATTGTGAATCTGTATTCCTTTGGAAACCGCACATGGGTAACCCGGTTGCTGCTTCTGTTGCCTGCACTTGCTTTGATGGGCATCGTTTATCTGGGCGGGTTGCTGATCTTTGGCAGATATAGCTTTGATATTTATGAGAATGGAAAGCTTATTCGGGGCTGGGATTGGGGAGCCTATCGTGCGTTTCTGTCTGATCCTTACTACTGGAAGCTAATTGGCACAACGTTTCGCATTGCCTTCAAGGTTACGCTATGGAGTCTACTTCTTGCCTATCCGCTGGCCTATTGCATAGCGGGTCTGAAGAAACCTGGCATGAAGCAATTGTTGCTGCTGCTCACGTTTCTTCCGCTACTGGTCAGCGCGGTTGTGCGTTCTTACGGATGGCAGCTGTTGCTTTCCAAACAGGGCTTCATGAACTGGCTATTCATCCGGCTGGGGCTTACCGATGAAGGATTCAGCATAATCTACAACGAGACAGGTGTTGTTGTCGCGCTTGTCCATATTTTCCTGCCATTTATGGTCTTTCCGATCCTGAATGTACTCTCCCAAAGTGATGCTTCCTTAAAGGCGGCCGCTCAGGATCTGGGGGCGGGCAGCTGGCGAACGTTCCTGACCATTACCCTGCCTTTATCGGCAAGAGGCATTGCAAGCGGAGTACAGATTGTGTTCACGCTATGTCTCACCGCCTTCACCACACCTCAGCTGATCGGCGGGGGAAGAGTCATGACACTTCCGGTATTTATATACCAGCGTACCTTGGACACCAACTGGCCAATGGCTGCGGTTGCCAGCCTGTTCTTACTTGTGTCTTCCATTGTTGTCTCGTTGCTTGTGAATAAAGGGGCGGAAATGTTGATGTTCCGTCGTTCCCGTAAGGGAGGTCAGGCGTATGGTTAAGTCCAACAAGGGTACCAAGCTGCTGCTCTATATCTTTGTGGGTGCCGTAGCCATTTATTTGCTGCTGCCGCTGCTCATGATTATGTTAACGTCCGTAGGCTCAGGTTCAGCCAGTAAATTCCCGCCAGAAGGTCTAACCTTGAAATGGTATGCCAATCTGGGTGAGCAGACTCAGTTTCTCGATGCATTCAAAAACAGCCTCATTGCTTCGACAGGGGCGGTTCTGCTGGCTTTGATTACGGGTACACTTGCTGCGCTAGCGATCGTGCAGTATCCTTTCCCGGGTTCTGGCATCTTAAGGGCATTTTTTGTATCTCCGATGGTTATGCCGAAAATTACGCTGGGTATCGCATATTTGATCTTATTCTCGAAAATGCATATTGCTGGCGGATTGTTTGCGCTAATTTTGGGTGAAGCAGTCATTGTGCTTCCATTCGTGCTCACTCTTGTGGGCAGTGCATTAGCGAATCTGCACCCGGTTCACCGGGAAGCTGCCGCGGACCTTGGCGCAGGGCCGATGCGTATCTTTTTCACAATTACGCTGCCACAGCTCCGACTATCCCTGCTTTTGTCAGGGTCAATCGCTTTTGTCTTCACTTTCGATCAGGTAGAGGCTGCACTGCTGCTACTCCGTCAGGACAGCTACACGTTGCCAATACAGCTATTCCTGTACATGGAGAAATGGCAGGACCCAACAATTGCTGTTGTGTCTGTAGTGTTGATCGCTTTTGCACTGGCTCTGTTTATGACGATTAAACTGGTTTTGCGCTCTGTACCAGGACTTGAGAGTTTGTTTGGTCGCAGGAAAACAAAAGGAGGTCTGGATCAAAATGAATAATTCACACCATCTATCCCATAGCTCAGGTCTGAATCGGGATCGGGCGGAAGAAGTGATGAAAGCTCAGGGGCTAAGCGCCCTGATTGCAACTACTCCAGAGAACATTCACTATGTCATCGGGTCCCAGCTGCGTGCAAGCAACTGGACCATGCAGATTTATGCTATTTTACCTGCCGACAGATCTGCTAAGCCGTGTATCATCATTCCGACGAATCGGTTGGGCGTTGTGGCTCAGTTCGGTATCACGGGGGTGGACATATTTGCCTACAGTGACTTCTTCGTGGAAGGTTCAATTGAAGGCAAACCTTCCACGGACGACATTGATCTGTTCTATTCTCTCCTGCAAACGACGGTTATTCATCCAGGTCCTCTAGAAGCACTCAAGGCAGCATTAAAACAGCTTGAGATCGAAGATCAGCCGATTGGCATCGATGAGATGCGGATCGCTCCCGATATTCTGGCTAGAATCAGGGAGGAGCTTCCTGAAAGGCCGGTGGTTTCCGCATATAAACTGTTCCGACAAATCCGCCTGGTGAAGACACCTTTCGAAATCGAGCAACTGCGTCAGGCTGCTCAATTAAATGAACGGATTGAGCAGGAGCTGATTGATCTGATTGCAGCAGGTGTTCATGAGAAGCAACTTGCCGATCATTATCGTCTGGCTGTGATGAGAGCAGGTGGAACTCCGGCAATGACTGCAGTAGGGGCAGGACCACGCAGTGCGTTGCCACTCATTGAAAATTATTTTCATACGATTGAGACTGGAGATCAGGTCCGTTTCGATCTCTGCCTCCAGCTGGAAGGATACTGGGGGGATACGGGCCGCACGGTTGTTGCAGGTGAGCCTACCGCCTGGATGAAAAAGCATTTTGATGCGGTTAAAAGTGGATGGGAGACGGCACTTGAAACGGTGCGCCCTGGCGTCAAGGCATCAGAAGTATTCCATGCCGCAGTGTCTCGCGTACAGCGTGAGGGAATTCCCCATTACCGACGTCAGCATGTCGGACATGCCATCGGCTTGGAACTGTACGACGATATGACCCTCTCCCCGGGTGACCAGCGCATACTGGAGCCCGGTATGGTGTTATGTGTGGAGGTACCTTATTACGAGCTTGGTGCTGGTGGGTTCCAAATCGAGGATACAGTTGTCGTAACTCCAGATGGTTATGAGTTTCTGACTCATATGGAACGGAAACTGTTCACCAAATAACGATAAAATGGAAGGCTTCAGTGACCGGCGATCAGGCCACAGTCAATCCAAGAAGCTTTCTTACCGAGAAAGTTGGAACATCCATGATTCAGCAGGGAACTAAGACGTTTCGTAACATTAGCCTTGCACTGTTCGCCGGAGGTTTTGTCACTTTTGCGTTGCTCTACAGCCTCCAGCCCCTGATGCCTGAGATTAGCGATACATTCTCCATTACGCCGGCACACGCCAGTCTTACGCTATCGGTAACAACGATCGCCATGGCACTGACGATGCTGTTCATCGGCTCCTTGTCTGATTCTGTAGGACGACGCTTTATTATGACAGCGGCACTAGTAATATCTTCTGTTATTGCTTTGCTAAGTGCGTTCAGCCCGGGATACACGGAGCTTCTTCTGCTTCGTATTCTCCAAGGGGTGGCACTTGCGGGGTTGCCAGCGATAGCCATGACATATCTGTCAGAAGAAATTGAGCCTGCAAGTCTTGGATATGCCATGGGGCTATATATCAGTGGGAATTCGATAGGAGGCATGGCCGGTCGTTTTATCAGCGGTGTCGTGACAGACTGGTTCAGTTGGCGCGCCGCTGTGGGTTTCATTGGTATTCTTGGTTTGTGTGCAGCCGTTATTTTTTGGCTTGTCATCCCGCCATCCCGTCATTTTGTCAAAGCTGCACCCGGATTCAAAAATCCAATACCTCTTTTGTGGTCACAGTGTCGCAATCCACGGTTGCTATGCCTGTATGGACTCGGTTTTCTCCTGATGGGGGGCTTCGTGACCCTGTTCAACTATATTGGTTTTGAATTAACGGGTGAACCCTATCATCTTAGCCAGTCTATTGTTGGAAGTCTTTTTGTGGTATATCTGATGGGCACGGTTAGTAGCACCTGGATGGGCAGGCTGGCCGATCGGTACGGCAGATCACATGTGCTTGGAATCGCGCTGGGAATTATTCTGGCTGGTGCAGTCTGTACCGTTCATCCAGCGCTTTGGGTCAAAATTATTGGACTCGCCCTGTTTGCCTTCGGTTTCTTTGGCGGTCATTCCATTGCCAGCAGCTGGGTTGGTCTCGTGGCCAATCAGCACAAATCACAGGCCAATGCGTTGTATTTGTTTTTCTACTACCTTGGTTCAAGCGTAAGTGGAACAGGGGGCGGATTGCTTTACAGCCATCTGGGATGGACAGGCATTGTGGGTATGATCGGTGTGTATGTTTTGATCGGTTTTGTGTTGTGTAATTTGCTTGTCCATAGGCTGAAGGGACAGGCTACATAAATCAACTTTTTCCGACAGGTATTGCATATCCTGAAATACCGAGTATAATACTTGGTAAATAGACGAAAAGGGGATGCAATAAACGATGAAAACACATGCTGAATTGAACTCACTTCTTGTTGACGATTATCTGGATCTCCTGAACATTGCGAAACAGCTAGGTGATGACGAATGGAAAGATGCTATTCTGCAGGCACTGAAGGAAGAAGTCGATGCGAATCATCATCTGGATTCAACAGAGGTAAGGCAGGATCTATGGAGCCAATTTGAAGGCATTAATGAACAGATGCATGATCTGTTAATGCAATTGAAGCATGCCGACAGTCCTGAGGAGAAAGAGCAGATTATTGAGATGATCTGGGGATTGAAAGTAGACCGTCATGCCATCACACGTAAACTTGAAACCATGAGCCGTGCCAGCGCTGGACAGCAATAAGCTCTAGGTTGATTATACATTGAAAACCCGCGTGCTGCCTGGGATTATGCCCTAGGTCGCACGCGGGTTTTGTTTATGTTTTGATTGTTTTACTACTTTTTGAACTACCTTTCTTAAAATTGTTTTGCGAAAGTGCGTGCTTGCTCGATAGCCTGTTGCTTGATCTCATCCGCACGATCTTTATATTGATTATGCCCCTCAACAAAAATGCCATCAAGCTTCGGCACGCCGAGGAATGACATGATAATGCTCAGGTACCGGTGACCGGATTCCATCTGGGCCGCTGGGCCTTCGGAATAAATGCCGCCGCGAGCCTGAATATGCAGAGCTTTTTTATCAGAAAGCAGTCCAACAGGGCCTTGTTCGGTATAACGAAATGTTTTGCCAGCTACGCAGATCGAGTCGACATAAGCCTTCAGAATTGGAGGAAATGAGAAGTTCCACATCGGGGTTACAAAAACATATTTATCTGCAGCAGCAAATTGATCCGACAATTCATTTAAACGACTTACTTTGGTCTGCTCTTCGGCAGTCAGATCACTGCCCGATTGCAGTTTTCCCCAACCACTGAAGACATCCGCATCAATATGGGGAATATCCGAGCGATACAGATCGAGGTGAACAACCTCATCAGAAGGGTGACTTTCGCGATACGCGTCGATAAATGCTTTACCTGTAGCCATGCTAAAGGAGGTTTCATGATCATGAGGATGGGCAGTAATATACAATAAGGTAGACATGTAGTTCTTCCTCTCTGTGCAATTAATGGGGTGAACCAATGTTGGCAATGATGAAGCGACCGCAGTAGTATGCATCGTTTCCCCCGTTTTATACGTCAGAAAGGGATATGAGTGGAATGATCACGGCAGTGAATTGATGCTATATAGTGACCAGATACTCAATCCATGTATAATATACAGGACGAGTATTTATTTTCCAACGATAATAGGGATGAGTGAGATGAGCGCACATGGGAATGGATCTGGAGAAGCAACGATTAAGCATTGAAGCAGCGAAATTGTATTATCAGTCCGATTACAGCCAGCAGGATATTGCCGCTCGCTTGGGTGTGTCGCGTCCAACGGTGTCAAGATTGCTTCAGTACGCCAAAGATCGTGGATACGTGCGGATTGAAATTATGGACCCGCTGGAGGATATCGACATCATTGCCGGAGAACTCAAGTCGAAATATGATCTGGATACGGCACTTGTGTGTTTTGCCCCGTTGAAGAGTGATGAGGAAATACAGAAGCATATCAGCAAACGAGCAGCAGATTACCTTCAGGAGACGGTTCAGGATGCAGATATTATCGGGGTGACCTGGGGAACAACCATGCATGCCGTAGCACGCCAGCTTCGTCCCAAGCAGGTTAAAGGGGTCGAAGTCGTGCAATTGAAGGGGGGCGTAAGCCACTCCCATGTCAATACGTATGCGGCTGAGATTGTACATTTGTTCGCTGAAGCCTTCCACACGGTACCAAGGTATCTGCCACTGCCCGTAATTTTCGACAATATTGAAGTGAAGAACATGGTGGAAGCGGATCGGCATATCGGCAGAATCGTGGAACTTGGCAGACAGGCCAACATCGCTTTGTTCACCGTGGGTACTGTGAAGGAGGATGCATTATTGTTCAGGCTCGGCTACTTCAATGAAGAAGAGCAACAATTACTGATGAATTCCGGTGCAGGTGACATTTGTTCACGCTTTTTTGATGCGGAAGGTCAGTTGATCAGTGAAGAGATTAACAGCAGAACCGTCGGAATAGACTTGGCCGAATTGAGAAATAAGGAAAAATCAATCCTTGTCGCCGGGGGGCAACGCAAAATTGAAGCCATTCACGCCGCGCTCAAAGGTCATTACGCCAATATTCTGGTCACGGACCAGTACACAGCGCAGGCATTACTTCGATTCTAACTTGGAATGCATGACAACATCTGCCACGAAAAAAGGGCGGATGTTTTGCTTTGTTAGGCAGAAAATATAACGAAGCAAGAACCGCAAGTGGAACTGTGAACAAAAGTTCAATTTGATTTTTACATATGTTCATGTTAGTGTAAGGGTATAGAAAATAACTAGTATCAGATAAGGGAGAGATTCAATTGACTACACCACAATTAGCTAAAATGATCGACCATACGTTGCTTCGTGCGGACGCAACGCAAAGTGAAATGGCCAAGTTAACCGAAGAAGCGAAGCAGTACCAGTTTGCTTCCGTATGCGTTAACCCAGGCTGGGTTGCTTATGCTGCTGAGCAGTTGCAAGGTACTGGCGTAGATATCTGCACCGTTATCGGTTTCCCTCTGGGAGCATCCACGTCGGAGACGAAAGCTTTCGAAACCAAGGATGCGATTGCTAAAGGTGCAACTGAAGTCGATATGGTCATCAACATCAGTGCTTTGAAAGATGGCAAAGATGATTACGTTGAACAGGATATTCGTGCTGTTGTTGAAGCGGCTGCGGGTAAAGCTTTGGTGAAAGTCATTATTGAAACTTGTCTGTTGACGGATGATGAGAAAGTACGTGCTTGTCAGGCAGCTGTACAAGCTGGAGCAGATTTTGTTAAAACTTCTACAGGTTTCTCCACAGGTGGGGCAACGCCGGAAGATATCGCTTTGATGCGTCGTACTGTAGGTCCTGATGTTGGCGTTAAAGCTTCCGGTGGCGTACGCAGTCTGGAAGATATGCAGAAAATGATCGAAGCGGGTGCGACTCGGATCGGTGCAAGTTCTGGCGTGAAGATCATGCAGGGCGGTCAGTCTACATCTTCTTACTAAGCAAAAGCTTATTAAACAAGCTTGATGAAGTGAAAAGTAATGATATATTCTCTGTACTTGGGTACTCGACTCAGGTACAGGGAATAGAATTTACACTTATATTTTAAAAACGGGATTAATTGTAAGCGCTTCATAAGTTTTCTGAAAGATTACTGACAAGAATGCTTAAGTACCCTTTGAGCTGAATTCCACATCCGGCTTAACTACCTTCAAAGGAGAGATCGAATGAAATTTCTAATTGCCCTTCTTGGTTTACTCGTTGTTTTTGGACTGGCTTATATCGCAAGCAACGGTAAAAAGAAGATTCGCTACCGGCCGCTGGTCGTTATGGTTGTTTTACAGGTGATTCTGGCGTATGCCTTGCTGAATACAGGGGTCGGGACATGGCTGATTGGCGGCTTCGCGACCGTATTTAAAAGTTTGCTTGATTATGCAAATGAAGGGATTGCGTTTGTATTCGGTGATTTGACGAAGGTTGAAGACGCAACTGGCGGTGTTCCGTTCTTCCTGAACGTATTGATGCCGATTGTTGTCATCTCTGCACTTATTGGTATATTGCAGTATATCCGAATCTTACCTTTTGTTATAAAATATATTGGTCTGGTATTAAGCAAAATCAACGGAATGGGCAAACTGGAATCATATAACGCGGTTGCTTCGGCTGTATTGGGGCAATCTGAAGTGTTCATTTCTGTGAAAAAACAAATTGGGTTGTTGCCAAAACATCGGCTGTACACCTTGTGTGCCTCGGCGATGTCCACGGTATCGATGTCGATTGTCGGTGCCTATATGTCCATGATTGATCCGAAATATGTGGTTACGGCACTCGTGCTGAACCTGTTTGGCGGTTTTATCATTGCTTCCATTGTGAATCCTTATGAGGTTACAGAGGAAGAAGATATATTGGAAGTACAGGAAGAGGAGAAGCAGTCCTTCTTCGAAATGCTCGGCGAATACATCCTGGATGGATTCAAAGTTGCCATCATCGTAGCTGCGATGTTAATCGGTTTTGTTGCCTTGATTGCACTTGTTAACGGAATTTTCAGCGCGGTGCTTGGCATTTCGTTCCAGGAGCTGCTTGGTTATGTGTTTGCACCATTAGCCTTTATTATGGGTGTTCCTTGGAAAGAAGCAATTCAGGCGGGAAGTATTATGGCAACCAAAATGGTATCCAACGAATTCGTTGCCATGCTTGCTCTAGCGAAGGAGACCTTATTGTCTGCCAGAACAACAGGGATCGTATCCGTCTTCCTCGTATCGTTCGCCAACTTCTCCTCCATCGGTATTATTGCCGGTGCGGTGAAGGGACTTCATGAGAAACAAGGTAATGTGGTAGCCCGCTTCGGTCTGAAACTGCTTTACGGTGCATCGCTTGTCAGTGTATTGTCGGCGATCATCGCCGGACTGTTCTTGTAAACCGGATTATTGGAAGGAGTGCTTAGGTTATGTCAACATTTAAAAGAGTACATTTAATTGTTATGGATTCTGTAGGGATCGGCGAAGCGCCGGATGCAGCAGAATTCGATGATTTTGATGTGGATACCTTCGGTCACATTGCACGTGAACGCGGAGGTCTGAACATGCCTCACATGGCTAGTCTCGGACTGTCTAATATCAAAGAAATCGAGGGTATCCCTGTAGCGGATGCACCTAAAGCGTATTACACCAAGATGCAGGAAGCATCCAGAGGCAAAGACACAATGACAGGTCACTGGGAGCTGATGGGTCTATACATTGATACACCTTTCCGCGTGTTCGAGAACGGTTTTCCCGATGAGCTGATTCAGCGCATTGAAGAGAAAACGGGCCGCAAAGTGATCGGTAACAAACCGGCCAGCGGCACAGAAATCCTGGATGAGCTGGGTGCAGAGCATGTCGAAACTGGCGCACTCATCGTGTACACATCTGCGGATTCGGTTCTGCAAATTGCAGCACATGAGGACGTTGTTCCGTTGAAAGAACTGTACGAAATCTGTGAGTTCTGTCGTGAAATTACGCTTGAAGATCCGTACATGTTGGGCCGCATTATTGCACGTCCATTTGTAGGTGAATCGGGTGACTGGAAGCGTACTGCGAATCGTCATGACTATGCGCTTAAACCGTTTGGACGTACCGTTATGAACGAACTGCAAGATGGTGGATTTGATGTCATTGCCTTGGGTAAAATCGCAGATATCTATGATGGTGAAGGTGTGACCAAGGCTGTTCGTACCGTCTCCAACATGGATGGCATGGACAAGTTGTCCGAAACGATGGATGAAGAGTTCACTGGACTCAGCTTCCTGAACCTGGTTGATTTTGATGCCCTGTACGGTCACCGTCGTGATCCGCAAGGTTATGCTCAGGCGCTCGAAGATTATGATGCAAGGCTGCCAGAGATTTTTGCGAAAATGACCAATGATGATCTGCTGCTTATCACAGCTGACCATGGTAACGATCCAACCTACCGTGGCACAGACCATACACGTGAATATGTACCACTGCTTGCCTACTCTCCGCGCTTCACCGAGGGTAAAAAGCTTGATCTGCGCAGCACATTTGCTGACCTTGGCGCAACCGTAGCCGAGAACTTTGGTGTGAAAATGCCGGAATACGGCACTAGCTTCCTGAAAGATTTGAAGTAAGTTCGTTGAAAACTGGATAGGGGATACGGAGTGGCTATGGCTGCTCCGGTTCCTGCCATCATATTAGATTAAATATATAACTGGAGGAATTTCATTCATGAGTACACATATTGGAGCAAAACCCGGAGATATCGCAGAAACGATCCTTTTGCCAGGAGACCCTTTGCGCGCGAAATATATTGCAGATACGTACCTTGAAGATGTTGTATGTTACAACGAGGTTCGCGGAATGCTCGGTTTCACAGGTACATATCAAGGGCACCGGATTTCGGTGCAAGGTTCAGGAATGGGTATTCCGTCCTTCGCAATCTATGCTAATGAATTGATCAGCGAATATGGCGTGAAAAACCTGATTCGTGTAGGTACTTGTGGCGGTATGCAGGAGCATGTGCGTGTTCGTGACGTCATCCTTGCACAAGCAGCATGTACAGATTCCAGCATGAACAAGCACGTATTCGGTGGATATGACTTCTCGCCAATCGCTACGTTCTCCCTGCTGAAAGAAGCATATGACCGTGCAACAGCTAAAGGCATGAAGATTCATGTCGGTAACGTGTTCAGCTCCGATTCTTTCTATCGCGATGACCGTTCCGTAACCGAGAAGTTGATGAAACACGGCGTACTGGGCGTA
This sequence comes from Paenibacillus sp. FSL K6-1318, assembly GCF_037976905.1. Classification (NCBI taxonomy): domain Bacteria; kingdom Bacillati; phylum Bacillota; class Bacilli; order Caryophanales; family Paenibacillaceae; genus Paenibacillus; species Paenibacillus sp. FSL K6-1318. The sequence continues at coordinate 3,752,047 of NZ_CP150270.1, read as the reverse complement.
GAGATGGAAACAACAGCATTGTACACCATCGCTGCCAAGTTCGGTGTTAACGCACTGACCATCCTGACGGTAAGTGACCACTTGCTGACAGGCGAAGAAACATCTGCCGAAGAGCGCCAAAAAACGTTCAACGACATGATGGTAGTTGCCCTGGACACAGCAATCACACTGTAATTGTTGTATTTTATATTCATAATCATTTGATTTTAATCGCAACTTTTGTTTTAAGCACGGAGTGAAGGACCCGGAATCGATTCTGAAGAAGCGAAGCGTTCGCCTAAAAGCTTTCTGAAAGAAAGCTGCTTCGGAAGGATGTGCTGTCTCCGAGTTTTCCCATTGCAAAATGGATCAAAAAAAACTTGGAGACAACAGCGATCGGAGGAACGATCCGGAGCCGGAACGGTCAACGGTCTAACAACAAAGTGTTCTATACAATCAATACACACACAAGGAGAGATCATCATGAGAATGGTAGACATTATTGCCAAGAAACGCGACGGAAAAGAACTGACAACAGCTGAGATTGATTTTGTAGTTCAAGGATACACACAAGGAGAGATCCCGGACTATCAAGTCAGCGCATGGGCGATGGCAGTATTTTTCAAGGATATGACAGACAAAGAACGTGCTGATCTCACGATGTCCATGGTGAATTCCGGTGAAACGATCGACCTGTCCGCTATCGAAGGCATCAAAGTAGACAAGCACTCCACAGGAGGAGTGGGCGATACAACAACACTGGTACTCGCTCCGCTCGTTGCTGCGCTGGACGTTCCTGTTGCCAAAATGTCCGGACGTGGACTTGGTCATACGGGTGGTACAACAGACAAACTGGAATCCGTTGCTGGCTTCCACGTAGAGCTTGAAAAAGAAGAGTTCATTCGTCTCGTCAACGAACACAAGGTTGCGGTTATCGGACAAAGTGGTAATCTAACGCCTGCAGACAAGAAGCTCTATGCACTGCGTGACGTAACAGCTACCGTTAACTCCATTCCACTGATCGCCAGCTCCATCATGAGTAAGAAAATTGCAGCAGGCGCAGATGCGATCGTATTGGATGTTAAAACGGGTGCTGGTGCATTCATGAAAACGACAGAAGATGCTAAAGAATTGGCACATGCCATGGTAAGCATCGGTAACAATGTAGGACGTAAAACGATGGCTGTTATCTCCGATATGTCCCAACCACTGGGTCTGGCGATTGGTAACGCGCTTGAAGTAAAAGAAGCCATCCTCACCCTGCAAGGTAAAGGTCCGAAAGATCTGGAAGAACTGTGTCTGGCACTTGGACGTCAGATGGTATTCCTTGCTGGCAAAGCAGATTCCTTGGAGCATGCTGAGGAGAAATTGAAAGAAGTGATCCAGAACGGTAAAGCGCTGGAAAAATTCAAAGATTTCCTGGCAAACCAAGGCGGAGACGCTTCGGTTGTGGATCATCCAGATCGTTTGCCACAAGCAAAATACCTGGTTGAAGTCCCAGCAGACAAAGACGGCTATGTTGCCGGAATCGTCGCTGACGAAATCGGAACTGCAGCAATGCTGCTCGGCGCAGGCCGTGCAACGAAAGAATCCGAGATTGATCTCGCTGTTGGTCTGATGCTGAACAAAAAAGTCGGTGACCCAGTCAAAGCTGGTGAGTCCCTCGTAACGATCCATGCCAATCGTGAAGACGTAGCTGACGTCATTGCGAAGATCAAAGAAAACATTACGATTGCCGATCATGCCGATGCGCCTGTATTGGTTCATGATATCGTAACGGAATAATAAATAAATCAGAGCAGACGAGATGTAATCTCATATCTGACTGAACATGAAAGCCCCGAAGCTATTTAATCCATAGCTTTGGGGCTTTTTATCGTTGAGGTGCAAGTTACTACTACTAGCGACTACTGGCTCTTTATTTTCTCATATGCCATCACCGAGTCCGCATTGGTATAAATATAAGGCGTGGATGGCTCGGCTACAGGTGTCACCTTTGTGGCGCGAATCTCAATCGTATCCTTACCATTCACCTGTGCTGAGCCGATGCTGCCATCGATTTGCACCCAACTATCTGTAGGGAAGCTATCCGCTTCTGGAATGTGAATCATCACGCCAAAGGGAGCCGCATCCGCGGGGCAACACATGACGAGAAATCGTCCCAGTGCAAAATGTGATTCATGATCCATGCTTTTGTCCCGATAAACGAACCCGGTTAAGGAGATATCTTTACCTGCAAATTGTCGCTGGAACATATCGATCGTGCCGAGGGTTTCAGAGAAAATTTCAGGATAGACTCGAATGACCTGCTCTGCATACAACTTCTCCGCCAGTTCAGCGAATTCGCGGCTATACTCGTCTGGGGGAATGAATTGTACTTTGGTGGCCGATGCAGACTGAACAGCCGTAGGTTGTTGTGTAAGATCTTGTACATTCAATGGCGTTGCCGGATCAGGTAACGGTTCTTTCCGACGAATCTCGGGAGGAGCATAGGTGAGAGACATGCCTTTCTGACTGGCCATGGAGCTGCCGAGAGCCCGATCAGGTAACAAAAACCCCAGCAATAAGGGTATAGCGATCAGACCATATACCATTGAACTACGAAGGAACCCGGAAGGCGGAGGATGCTCACAGTCGCAATGAACCTCGTTCCTACCGAACAATCCATGCCAGGCCATGATAACGGCAATAAACAATAAGGGAACAGGGCAGCATAATAGCAGTTTTTGCATCGTAGGCGCCAAATAATAATGAAGCGAATCACTTGAATTTAACTGAATAATGTACACCGCCAGCCCGCCGATCCATACCGCACGAATCAGGTTATGCCATTGAATGAAAAGTGATTTTGGAACAGGGGCTTTTGTCATCGTATAGACAGTGTGGTTCATATCATCACCTCATCTCTATTAAATAGTCAGCATGAAAGTTCATGAGATTAACTATTCAGGTCATGAAGAATATTGCCCAACCTTTATACCAGCAGATTAATCAGCCACGAACCGGCAAAGACGAGCGTGATAATCGCTAGACTTAGCCCAATAACAAACCGAGTACGGAAGGTCGAGAGCAGCATCAGGGTGCTTTTGAAATCCAGCATTGGACCAAGCACGAGGAAGGATACCAGCGGCCCTAGTGCAAACGTATGTGAGAACGCAGAAGCCACAAAAGCATCAGAAGTGGAGCAGAGAGACAGTACATAAGCAAAGCCCATCATGAACACGTAGGAGGCAACAGGACCATTGCCAAGTGAGATCAGATCGCTGCGGCTAATGAATGTTTGGATGCAGGCTGTAATCAAGGCACCAATCACCAGATATTTGCTCATATCGACGAATTCGTCTCCGGCATGAATGAAGAAGCTGCGCCAGTTTTTCACATGGTTATGATCATGAGCATTTGCGTGTGCATGAGATTGCGCCATTTTAAACCCGAGATGTGTCTTGACCTCTGTCACTGCGACCTTTGGCATCCGAAGGGGATTTCGACGAACAAACACATACACGAGCATGCCTATGGAAGCTGCTACGGCAAAGGCGAGTCCCATACGGGCAATGGTAATCTCAGGATGGGAGGGAAAGGCGAGCAAGGTTGCCGTAAATACGATGGGATTGACTACGGGACCACTCAAGATGAACGTCACTGCGATATAGGCTGGCATTCCTTTGTGCATCAACCTTCTCACTACCGGGATCATGCCACATTCACAGATGGGGAAAATAATACCTAGCAGTCCCGCGACCAGCACACCACCGATCGGATTCTTGGGCGTGAGTTTACGGACCATTTCTTCAGATACAAACCACTGCATGAGCGAGGACAATAACACACCCATGAGCAGAAAAGGTGCGGCTTCAAGGAAAATACCTATGAATACGGTTTTCATATTTTGCAAAGCTTCACTGTTCCATGCTTCCTTCAAGTCTGGAGCCATTGTGATCAACACGGGAACAAGAAATGCACAAGGGATCAGCAAGGACAGGAGCTTCAGATTGGCTGCCATTTTCATGAAACAGACCTCCACAACTAGGACTTTGCTAAAATATATGCTTGTACGTGCGGCAACATACATCATTCCTATGTTCTAATCAACATTTTTACGATTAATCAGGATTTTTCATCATATTAGAGTTGACAACCTAAAGAAAACTGCGGTATAGTTCGGATTGATCGTCATTAATAGTAATTATTACGATTAAATTTACGACTTAAACAGAGTGGAGGAAGCAGAAATGTCAGATCAACAGGTTCAACAGCGGGTTCCAGTCACCGTACTTAGTGGATATTTGGGTGCAGGCAAAACGACACTTCTCAACCATGTGCTTCATAACCGTGAGGGGATGCGGGTTGCTGTCATCGTCAATGATCTCAGTGAGGTTAATATTGATGCAGGTTTAATACGAGATGGTGGAGGGCTATCGCGCATTGATGAGAAGCTGGTAGAGATGTCCAATGGTTGCATCTGCTGCACATTGCGGGAGGATCTGTTGAAAGAAGTCGAGCGGCTGGCGTTGGATGGTTCTTTTGACTACATACTGATTGAATCCACGGGTATTGGTGAGCCGGTACCTGTTGCGCAGACGTTTACGTATATCGATGAGGAACTTGGCATTGATTTGACGAAGTTCACTCGTCTCGACACGATGGTTACGGTTGTCGATGCTGCCCAGTTCTGGCGTGATTTTTATTCCAAAGAAACACTGAAGGATCGCGGACAGGAAGCCGGGGAGGACGATGTTCGCGGAATCGTTCATCTGCTGACGGATCAGGTGGAATTCTGTGATGTGCTGATTCTGAACAAATGTGATTTGGTATCGGAGGAAGAACTGACGAAGCTTGAAAAGGCACTGAACGCCATGCAACCGGAAGCCAAGCTCATTCGCACGACACATGGTCAGATTGATCCGAGAGAGATATTGAATACGGGACGTTTTGATTTTGAAAAAGCAAGCCAGTCCGCGGGTTGGATCCGCGAATTAATGAAAGAGGAACATACCCCGGAGACTGAAGAATATGGAATTCATTCATTTGTCTATCATCGTAAACGTCCATTCCATCCGGAACGGTTGCTGCGTTGGATTGCGAAATGGCCAGATAACATCGTGCGATCCAAAGGCCTGATGTGGCTGGCAACAAGGAACCATATGGCGATCTCTTTCAGTCACGCAGGTACATCAAAGCAGCTTGCGCCAGCAGGAATATGGGTAGGAGCGATGAGTGAGGAGGAAAGGCAACTTCATTTTGGCGATACATTGCCAAGCATACCGGACTGGGATGATGAGTGGGGTGATCGCGTAACCAAATTAGTATTTATCGGCATTGATATGGACCGGGCGGAGATTGAACGTACATTGGATGAGACTCTTCTTACGGAGGAAGAGATGTGGATGAACTGGCGTGAACTGAAAGATCCTTTTCCCGCGTGGAGTTGACAAACGAAAAAGCATAGGCTAATATCATTAAATAGTAATGATTACGATTAAAAAGAGGAGGCAACAACCATGAGAGTCATTGTAACCTTAGCCTGCACCGAGTGCGGCGATCGCAACTATACAACAACCAAGAACAAACGTAACCATCCGGAGAGACTTGAGATGAAGAAGTACTCCCCACGTCTGAAGAAAATGACGATCCATCGGGAAACACGCTAAATTTTTTTGTTATTTTTAAATCGTAATATTTACGAAAAGAGGGGAAGGCATGATACTATCCTCCATGCGTGATGTTGTATTTGGATATGGCAAAGAGCCGGTCATTGATCAACTGTCGCTGGATATCCATGTGGGAGAGTTCATAGGCATCACAGGTCCCAATGGTTCTGCCAAAACGACCCTGTTAAAGCTGCTGCTGGGGCTATTGAAGCCCTGGAGCGGCACGATACATATGAATCCGCAGTTGAAACGTGGGAACAAGTACAATATCGGTTATGTGCCCCAGCAGGTTGCATCGTTCAATAGTGGATTTCCCAGTACGGTGAATGAACTGGTCCGGTCCGGATGTTACACCAGGCTGGGATTATTCCGCAGATTCACAGCAGAGCAGGATGCCATCGTTGAACGCAGTCTGCGGGAAGTTGGTATGTGGGAATATCGGAATACACGCGTCGGTGAGCTGTCTGGCGGACAGAAGCAGCGGATCTGTATTGCCAGAGCTATGGCTGGGCAACCGCAGGTTCTGGTACTGGATGAGCCAACAACGGGAATGGACCGCCACAGCCGTGAAGGATTTTACAATCTGATGCGCCACTATGTTGATGCTCATGGGATAACAATTATTATGGTTACTCATGGACTGGAAGAAATGGGGAATCGATTGGATCGAACGATTACTTTGGAGCGGCAAGAAAGTGAGGAATGGCAGTGTTTGAGTACGAATTCATGCAACGTGCCTTCTTGGCAGGTGGACTGATTGGAGTCATCGCTCCAATTCTCGGGGTCTATCTGATGCTCAGGCGGCAGGTCCTTATGGCAGACACGTTATCCCATGTCTCACTCGCAGGGGTTGCGCTCGGTTCGGTCATGAATCTTAACCCGGTGATTTGCGGATTCGCCATAGCAATTATCGGTGCATTACTGGTTGAACAACTGCGGCGAAGTTACCGAACCTACAGCGAGGTACCTGTGGCGATCATCATGACTTCAGGGCTGGCTCTTGCTGTGGTGTTGATGAGTCTCAAAACCAATCTGTCCAAGACATTCAGCTCATACTTATTCGGATCTATTGTCGCGGTTAGCGATATACAGTTGTGGATGATGGCAGGAGTATGTGTCATAGGGTTACTTTTTTTCATCCTGCTCCGAAGACCGTTGTATAGCTTTACGTTTGATGAAGAGACTGCTTCCATTGGAGGCGTTCAGGTAAGAGGATTATCGTTTGCATTTGCCATTCTGACAGGAATGACGGTAGCTTCAGCCATGCCGATCGTCGGTGTGTTGCTGGTTTCTGCTCTCATTGTATTGCCTGCTGCCTTGGCACTAAGAGTGTCTCGTAGTTTTACAGCAGCGATTATTGTCGCGGTAATTACAGGTTTAATCGGTATTTTTAGCGGACTCACCACATCTTATCATCTAAATACACCACCGGGAGGAACAATTGCCCTTATCCTGTTGGTCATCCTATTGACTGGAATATCAGCACAAAAGCTGATTGCACGATATAACCGCAAGCGTCACCGCAAAGAAACGAAATCACAGCACGTCATTCTGGTCAACCATTCTAGGAGGAATACATCACATGAAATTCAGTAAAAAAGCTACGCTCGGATTGTTGTTCAGTCTCACACTTATCGTCGCAGGCTGCGGACAAAAATCCGCTTCTGATGCAAATACAGCTTCGACAGGCACTTCCGTTCCAGTCGAGACGGAAACCGCAAAATTAAACGTGCAGGTCAGCTTCTACCCGATGTATGAGTTCACCAAAAATGTGGCAGGTGATCTGGCTGATGTGCATACCCTCGTTCCAGCAGGAATGGAGCCTCATGATTGGGAGCCCACACCACAAGATATTGCCAGCATTGAAAAAGCGGACGTGCTTGTATACAACGGTGCGGGTATGGAATCATGGATGGATCAGGTCACCGGAAGTCTGAGCAACGCTTCGCTCATTCAAGTGGAAGCGAGTCATGGAATTAACCTGCTTGAAGGCACAGAAGATGAGCATGACCATGGTCATGAAGATTCCGATGGAACGGATACACATGATCATGAGGATGAATCTGCTGGGGAAGCACATGATCACGATCATGCAGATGAAGTGGCTACGGAAGAACACGACCATGATCATGACGCCGAGGCAGAAGAAGCAGGACATGATCACGATCACGGTGGACTCGATCCCCATGTATGGCTGTCACCTGCATTGGCTGTAAAGGAAGTGCGTAATATTGAAGCGGGATTGGCACAGGCTGCCCCGGAACATGCTGAACAGTTCAAGCAGAATGCAGATGCCTACGTTGCTCAACTGGAGTCACTGGACCAGGACTTCAAGGCGGCTGTGACGGATAGCAAACGCAAAGATTTCATCACACAACACGCTGCATTTGGTTACCTTGCACAGGAATACGGATTGCAACAGGTGCCCATCGCAGGATTGTCTCCTGAGCAAGAACCTTCAGCAGCGCAGATGGCATCTGTCATTGATTTTGCGAAAGAGCATCAGGTGAAGACAATTTTCTTCGAAACACTGGTTTCATCCAAAGTGTCTGAGACGATCGCAAGTGAAGTGGGAGCCAAAACGGCTGTATTAAATCCGATTGAGGGACTCACCGAAGAAGAGATCGCGGCGGGTATGGACTACATTAGCGTGATGAGACAAAATTTGGAGGCTCTGAAACTGGCGCTGAACGAATAATAAAAGATCAGTTTGATGCCTCTCACCGAAAAAGGTACAATAATACAACATGCTGAGGAATGGATCGCCATTCCTTTGCCTTTTGCCAAGCAGAGAGCACAGTGATGTGCTCTCTCTTTGTTGAATAAGGTGACCGGATCAAGGAGAACAGGAGGACGCATTAGATGAATTTAAATGAGGAACATGAAGTGCTGTTAACTGAACAGCCTGCCCATCTGTGGAGACGGCGGAAGCTCGAGCTGATGCAATGGACGGAACGTGACAAACATACGGTATCCGCGAAGAGAACAGTGATTTGGAACGGTGTTGAAGTCGATGCTGAACTTGTGAAGGCATTGTCCATACTTCAGAGTGCGGGCGTGAGGACGGAATTTTCATGTGCAGGGGTGAGTCCGCTCGATGAACCTGTCGATCATTCCCTCTATGCTTATGTTACCCTGATACAAAGTGAGGTTGCAGATCAATTCGTGCACTATGCTGTCCGTCGGATGCGGAATCGACTGCTCGTTACGCTAGAGGCCGAAAAGGGACGTTATGATCTGTCTTCTTTTTTCATTGGACACAATCGAAGCTTCTGCTGGTGGATGGAGCACTGTGCCTTACAGTTCGGAAGCCGAAACGAATCGAGTGAAAAAAGCGTAGTATAAAGGATAGGCTTGTTTATTTGAAGGTAAAGGAGGTATGGCACGATTGAATAAGTGGGTCAAAACGATACTGTTTCTGCTAGGTTCCGTCTTTCTAACACGGTTCATTCCATTCTCGTCCTTGTTCCGTAACCTGGATACGATGATTCACGAATTCGGTCATGCACTAATGACACTGGTATTGTCCGGTAAAGTGCTGCGGATTGAATTGTACGCTGATCATAGCGGCGTGACCTATTCGTCGATGCTGACGCCAGGCAGATCGATCCTGGTTTCTCTGGCGGGATATATCAGTGCATCACTGTTCGCCTGGCTGTTGTTCTACTTATACCGCAAAGGCTTGCATATGTGGGGACTTGGGATTATGACGGCTGTAGCTCTAGTATCTCTCCTGTTATATGTAAGAGGGGAGTTCGGCATGTTATGGCTTACCGGGTTCATCGTTCTGAATGTGGTCATTATGATATTTGGTGCCAAGATCGTGAAGTTCTACTATCTGTTACTAGCGTTTCTTACACTGGAAGAGTCAGTGGTGAGTAGCGTATACGTCGGATTTATGTCCTGGACTCAGCCTTCACGAGCAGGGGATGCAGCGAATCTCGCTCAACAGACATTCCTTCCCGCGCTGTTCTGGGGCACACTGTTTGCTCTATTTTCACTGTGGTGTGCGAACAGAGCACTGACTCTCTTTTTCCGCAAAGAAAGCACTTCGCGATCGTCACGGTCTCGGCGATTACGAAGAGCGTAATGGATATAAAGTTATATAAAAGCAAAGAAGGCACTTCCTTTCTTCATGAAAGGAGAGTGCCTTTTGCTTTTGGACTGACATCTGGTATTCAACACAGATTATTGAACGAACCTAATCACCAAGGTTATCCCATAGGACATAAAAGTAATAAATCTCTTCCATAATCGCCTTATCATCCTGTGCTGCAACGCCGCCTTTCATCCGAGCAAGTGTCCCGAGAATATCATAAATTGATTCACGCTCCACACTGAACTGAATGCGGTTGACGATTTTATCCCAAGCCTGCAATGCATAATTAATTTGAGTCTTGGCTTCAGCCCAGTTTTGGCCCTCGACCTGTTTCTCCAACATTTGTACAGATTCAAGCAAGCGATCATCGTTGCCAAAGGGCTTTTTGAGAAAAGCTCCGCTAGCCATAATTGCAACGAACACAAGAATGAGGAAGATCGGAAGCACATATAGCAGCCAGAACCGCGTTTTCATTCAACCGCCTCCTTGATGTAAAGAGTTTAGAAAGGCCCTTCATAATCGCCCATATCGATTTTTTCGGTGATTTTATCCTTGAACAGGTCAACATACAATTTGTCATTGGGTAAAATGGCGGCAAAAGCGATATCCTGTATCGTGATGTTTTGCTTTTTCAGCTGCTCACTGAGCCAGTTAATATCTTTGTTTCTTTCCTCCAGATTTTGCTTAATCAGCAGGCCATCAATGATAATCTCGGTCATCAGCTTGCTCTTAGGCGGGTGCATATGCATGTCTTTCGCGGTTACCGGTTGATTCTCGGGTTTTAAAACAACCGAGAGGCTGCCATCCGGCTCCAGAATGGCGTAATCCAGTGTCGTAATATCAAATACATCCTTCTGCCGCAGCATCATGGTCAATTCGTCAAATTTGACTCGCATTTTACTCAGGTTCTGTTCGAGAATTTTACCGTTCTGGATGATCAATGTGGGATCAGAGTCCATCAGTTTGGAGATGGTGCGATTCTTCAGCGTAATATACTGAAAGATGATCGTAATGATTGTGAATATGGTCAAGGCCACAAAATGAATCCACGCCTTGGAGGAGAGATCAGTTGCAAACGTACCCGCAATGGAACCGATTGTAATGCCGTTAATATAATCAAAATACGTCAAGTTACCCATCTGCTGCTTGCCCAACACCCTTGTGTAGATGATCAGGGTTAGAAAGGCAATAATAGACCGTACGGCAACAACCCATGTTTCTTCCATCATATATGTATCACCTTCCTTTATTTCACCATAGCTCTATAAGAGGTTGTGTAAAAAGTTAGCTTTTGAACAGGCATTATAACAAGCTTTTCCTACGCTGGATGATCTTATGCTTGAACGCAAAAAACCGAAACCTGGGTATGTATCCCAAGCTTCGGTCTCTATAAATTCTCTATATTAGTTGAACTGATTCATTTACACGTTAATCATTAAACACCAGAATACGCCATAAATCCGCCATCTACCGGAATGACTGTGCCTGTGACGAAGCCGGATTGTCTTTCATCCGCAAGCCACATCAATGTGCCCAGCAGATCCTCCGGTTTGCCGAAGCGGCGCATAGGAGTATGGGCAATGATTTTACTAGAACGTTCCGTAGGTGAGCCATCTGGTTGCAGCAATAGATTGCGATTTTGTTCAGTCAAGAAGAATCCGGGTGCAATGGCGTTGACACGAATACCGGATTCGGCCAGATGAACGGCGAGCCACTGCGTGAAGTTGTTAATCGCTGCCTTCGCAGCGCTGTACGCAGGAACTTTCGTCATAGGCGATGGGGCGCTCATGGAAGAAATATTAATGACCGTTGCCGGAACATCACGCTCAATCATATGCTTTGCAAAGATCTGAGTAGGGATGAGGGAACCGACAAAATTCAGATCCATGACCTGCCGAAATCCCTCTACACTCACATCGAAAAACGTAGTAACGTCGCTCTGTTCCAGATCTTCCAATCTGAAAATTTCATTCGTGGTATTGGCACTGGCGTTATTACCACCCGCGCCATTAATGAGAATATCACAGGGTCCAAGCTGTTCCAGCACAGCATCTGCCGCCGCCTGCACACTATCGGTCTGGGTTACATCACAAGCAATAGCAATCGCTCTGCCACCAGCAGCTTCAATTGCAGCTACAACATCCTGACCCTTGGAAACGGTGCGGTTCAGGATGGCTAGACTTGCACCATGCCGAGCAAGTTCTTCCGCCATGGAGCGGCATAATACTCCAGCACCTCCAGTAATTACAGCTGTTCTGCCTTCGAGACGAGATGAGCGTTCATATTGGTGTTCACTCATGCTTTTGCCCTCCTTTGCAGAGAATCCCAGACGCCCCAGAGATACATGATCCCCAAAGCCCGGTCATAGAGTCCATAGCCAGGTCGGCATTGTTCTCCCCAGAGATGACGACCATGGTCGGGTCTTGCATAACCTTCATAACCGATATCGTGATAAGCCTCTACAACCCCTGCAATATCAACACTTCCATCCTGACTGCGGTGGGAGGTTTCAATGAAGTCGCCGTTATCGTAGATTTTAACATTACGAATATGGGCAAATGGAATCCGGTCCTTGAACTCGTGAATCATTCCGATAATGTCATTGTCGGCACTCGCTCCAAGGGAGCCACTGCACAGCGTCACGCTATTGTAAGGGCTATCATAAAGATTTAGATATTTGCGAACATTCTCCTGACTCGTAATAATCTTCGGTAATCCAAAGATCGGCCATGGCGGGTCATCCGGATGGATGGCCATTCGAATCCCCAGCCGTTCTGCTGCAGGAATAATCTCTTGCAGGAAATAACGCGCATGCTCCCACATATGTTCCTCAGTTACATCCTTGTATGCTTCAAACAGTCCGGTTAAATACTGCAATCGTTCCGGTTCCCAACCTGGCATGGTGAGTGCGGAGTTCTCTGTAATGCGTCGAACCAGTTCCAGGGGTTCTATATCTGCGAGTTTACTGTGCTCATAGAAGAGGGCAGTTGAGCCATCCTCCATTTCCTTGTGCATATCCGTGCGAAGCCAGTCGAAGATCGGCATAAAGTTGTAACAGATGACCTTCACACCGACCTGAGCCAGTTTCTCCATCGTTTTAATATAGTTCGCAATGTATTTATCCCTTGATGGCAGGCCCAACTTGATATCCTCATGGATGTTCACACTCTCAACGACATCCAGATGTAACCCGGCCTTGTCTGCTGCCGCTTTGACAGCGAGTATTTTGTCCATCGGCCATTCCTCGCCAGCAGGAACATCGTGCAGCGCCCACACAATACCTTCAACACCCGGAATCTGCCGGATGTGATCCAGTGTTACCGTATCATTGCCTTCGCCAAACCAGCGAAACACCATTCTCATCACGTTCACCTCATCATGAATAGTAGTAAGAAGAATTCAGTCATTGAAAATAGGATGGATATGTATCCTGCAGGACAGCCAAATCGGTGACAGTTAAATGCAGGTGTTCCTGCATCAGTCGCTCTGCCGTATGGGCATCATGCTCTTGTATAGCCTGGACCATGGACCTGTGCTGTTCGATCAGGTGATCCCACTGGTGATCCGAGGACAGGCGAAGCATGCGACTGCGATTCAAATGTACATTCATCTGCTGGATGACAGTCCAGGTGTTGCTTTTGTTACAGCCTGCAAAAAGAGTGCTATGGAATTCCTCATCCAATTGGAACATTCGTTCATCATCCGGGTTGACCCTGCATTCCTGTTGACGTGCAAGATTCTGTTCAAGTGCCATCATCTGTTCGTCCGGAAAATGCTCGCAGGCGAGTCTGATTACGGCTCGTTCCAGCTGTTCACGCATGAACCGTGCTTCCTCAACCAGATCGAGCTGGATCAGAGAGACGTATGTGCCACGCTGTGGATACACTTCCAGCAGACCTTCTTGAGCAAGCCTTACAAAACTTTCTCGAACCGGGGTCCGGCTGACCTGGAACTCCAGCGAAATTTCCTTCTCGGAAATGGCTGTTCCCGGAGGCATTTTCAGGTTCAAAATGAGCTGCTTCAGTGTGACGTACACGGCATCTCGTGTCGAGTAAGATTGCTTGTTCAGAGAAGACAGACTGTTCGCAGCAGGCGACAAGCCGGCTTTGGATGATAACTTTGGGGTATATTCCACAACTTCAACTCCTTCATTGACATACTACCATACTTGTATGGTAGTGTGGAAGCGCTTTATCGTCATTATATTGAATTTATTTGATGATTTACTTGCAGTTCAAAGGAGTAGAGAGTACAATTCAATCATTAGGTTCGAATGTTTAAACCAACAGACATCGAATAGAGAATAATATACGAAGAATAGTACAGAGGTGAACACCATGGGACAAAAAGCGATTAGCGTTTTTCAAACCTGTATCCCGTTATTTCAAGTATTAAGTGACAACCATCGTCAAGCCATTTTACTGACACTTACCGAGAAGGGCAGAATGACGGTGAATGAAATTACCGAACAATCCAGCTTATCCCGGCCAGCGATATCTCATCATCTCAAGCTGTTGTTAGAGAAGGGGCTTATATCTGTGGAACAGAAGGGCACACAGCGCTATTATTCGGCTTCATTGAATGCTTCAGTGGAACTGCTGAAGGAATTGGTAGCTGCTTTGGAAGAAGAGTGTCTGTAGATTAATGGTGATCAAACATGCTTATGCATGTACCTTATAGGTTCGTAAGTTTAAACGTTTAATCAATAATGAATAGAGGAGTATGCATATATGACAACGACGATACAGGAAATAACCAGTCAGGAAGTTGAAGAGATTTTGGAGCAGCAACGACAATTCTTTCGTTCCGGGGCCACACGATCGGCAGAAGCCCGAATTGCCCGTCTGACCCAACTGAAGCAGGCGATTCAAAAGTACGAGACCAGACTCACAGAAGCCCTCTATCAGGATTTGGGAAAAAGTGAGTTCGAATCCTACACGACCGAGATCGGATTCATGATGGACAGCATTACACATACCATTCGTAAAGTGAAGAAATGGGTGAAACCCGTTAAAGTCAAAACGCAAATGGCACTCTTGGGTTCCAAGAGTGTGATTATACCTGAACCCTATGGGTCCGTTCTGATCATTGGACCTTTCAATTATCCATTTCAACTCTTAATCGAACCATTGGTAGGTGCGATTGCGGCAGGCAACACAGCCGTGCTCAAAGCCTCAGAGAATACACCTGCGGTGTCCGCCGTAGTCCGTGAAATGATCGCGACCGTGTTCGAACCGGCATACGTACAGGTACTTGACGGTGCCAAAGACACAACGACAGCGCTGATTAACGCGCCGTTTGACTATATCTTTTTTACAGGCAGTGTACCAGTAGGCAAGATTGTGATGGAGGCGGCTGCCAAAAATCTGGTTCCCGTTACGTTGGAACTTGGCGGCAAGAGCCCAGTCATCGTGGATGAACAGGCCGATATCAAAGTAGCTGCGGAGCGCATCATATGGGGCAAATTGCTCAATACAGGACAGACCTGTATAGCACCTGATTATTTACTCGTGCATGAGCGCGTGAAGGAACAGTTAGTTTCGGAGATGAAAACAGCAATCGTGTCTTTCTTTGGATCAGATATCCAACACAACAAGGACTATGGGCGTATCGTGAACAAGGGACATTTTAAACGTTTGACGACGCTGATTGAACGGGATCAGGCCAAAGTGATATATGGGGGAGCATCGGATGAGGAAGATCGATTCATTGAACCTACTTTGATTGATGCGGAGTCCTGGGATGCAGCGACGATGGAAGATGAGATTTTTGGACCGATTCTACCGATCATCAGCTATCGTAACCTGGATGAAGCCATTACAGAGATCGTAAAACGGCCAAAACCGCTCGCCTTGTATCTGTTTACTTCCGACACCCAAGTCCAGGCTAAAGTGCTGCACGAAGTTTCATTTGGAGGCGGCTGCATTAACGATACCATTACGCATGTAGCGAATCCGCGTCTGCCATTTGGCGGTGTTGGTCATTCTGGTGTTGGCTCGTATCATGGGCAGTATAGCTTCGAGACCTTCTCCCATCTCAAAAGTGTTCTGAAAAAAAGCACCAAATTGAATCTGCCGATTCTGTATCCACCGTATGATAACAAGCTGAAGTTGATTAAGCGTTTGTTGAAATAACCCTTATATAAATACAGAGAACCTCTTGAATCGAATTAAGCGAAATGTTGAATCAAGCCCAACAGCCTGCTACTGGACCTTATTCCAAAGCAGGCTGTTCCTGTCGGTAACGGGATGGCGACATGCCGGACCAGCGCTTGAATTGACGACTGAAATGGGCAATATCCTTGTACCCCAGCATGACTGCAATATTTTGAACAGACAGCTTCGGATTGCCCAGAAGAAGCTTCGCTTCATGCAGAACCAACTGGGACAATACAGCGCGGGGAGACTGACCGAATACCTGCTTGAAGACACGATTACAGTGAGAAGAACTGATGCCCAGCTCTGCTGCAATATCATCAATGCCATAGTGTCCTTCCGATTCGTGTCCCTGTTTGAATTGCTGACTCATCAGGCCTTGCAATCGATTGCGAATCTGATGGGCGAGTTCGATCTTCTCGTGTCCGTCCGTAAACCATTGCGCGGCTTCCTGTGAGACGGCATCCCACAGATGGCCGAATAGTTCGAATACTGCCGATTGCAACTGCATACGCTGCACCATCGTACTTGCTGCTTCATCATCCGCAGCTGACATCAATTTGCGCAAAACGGGCTCAATCTGCTGCGTCACCGGACTATCCACACTGAAAAGTACTTGTTTAATACGCGCCAGCAATGATAGGAATAACTGATCATCTATGTCAAAATGCATGCAAAAATACGTGAATCCCTTGCCATGATGACTCTGGCTTGAATGAATGCTTCCCGGAGGAATCAGGAGCAGTTCGCCAGCCTTTTGAATATACAGTGTACCGTTCACCATCATGCGTTGCTCGCCTTCCGTGACATAGTTCAATTCATATTGAGGGTGCTCATGCGCCGGGTAATCCCAGTCTGTACCGACACTTCGCAAATGAATGGCGAACAGATTGACCGTTGTTTGCACATCTGGGTAAAAAACTTCATGGACACTTTCTCCCAAATCGGGAGGCAAGAACGTTGAAGACATGGAAGATCCCCCTTTATAGAGGTTGTTCAAAAAAAGCGCTTTTGATTACGTAGGATGCCTAGTGGCATCATCAGCATCGAATATGGCATTCAGCCGAAATAAGTGTAGGGCTTACGAAGTATGTTTCCTTTGGAAACATTGCGGTTGTTCTCGTAGCTCTATCTACGCTCCGCTACTCCATTTCTAACTTCATCCCATCTTCTTGGTACTGAAAACCACTCTTTTTGAACTCGAATTTATATCAAACAGAATGCTTTTGTGTAACCGCTTTAATTCATTATAGTCTATCAGCTTGATTTGGGTAAATATCCGATTGATTTGATCATGGTCTGAGGTGGAACCACATGTTAGGATGGGGCTAATGAAAACGTATGCATACCATTCTGAGAGGGGTTATGATTCATGAGCACATCCAAATCCATCTTTTATAATGCACATCACGCACCGATTGGTGCTTTTGCCAGTTTTACACTGGGATACAAAGGAGCCAAGGGCGGGCTGGGTCTGGAACTCGGCAAGCCGGCAGATCAGAATGTATATATTGGATTACAATCTCGCGATGGAGAGAATTATCAGGCACTTCCTTTTTATGAAGCTTCCGAGGATGAGAGCAGCCGTTATGATGTAGAGAAGTTGGAGAATGGGGACACGGCGTCGACGACTGCATCAAAGGCTCCACAACCTCTTATTACGGCTTTTCGGGATGAAGATATTACCCGTGAATTCACCTCAGGTACGGATACGTGGATTGCGGGAGATCTGACGTTCCGTATCTACTCGCCTGTACGTCCAGTACCTGATCCAACGAGTGGAGATCGTGAAGCCTTAATGGATGCACTGGTACCTGCCGTATTGGTCGAGATGACGATTGACAACACGCAAGGTCAACAATCTCGCAAAGCCTACTTTGGCTATCAGGGCAATGATCCGTACTCTGCGATGCGTCTGATTGGAGGACCGGAAGGTGGTTCCATCACAGGTGTTGGACAAGGTCGACTTACAGCCATTATGTCAGCAGATGACGGACTGTGGCCCGCGCGCGGGTTTACGTTGGAGAAGCTGCTACAGGAGAAGCATCGGGAGAATCTGGCTTTTGGACTTGGTGGAACTGCGGCATTACTGCTGGAGGTTCCGGCTGGACAGAAACGTACATATCAATTCGCGGTATGTTTCTATCGTGGGGGTATTGTGACGACCGGAATGGACACGACGTATTGGTATACGCGGTATTTTGCTGATATCCAGGCCGCAGGAGAGTATGCACTTCAACGTTTCAGTGAGTTGACTGCATCCTGTGAAGAGGTTGAACAGCGCCTTGGAACGGCTGCTTTGAGCGAAGATCAATCATTCATGCTTGCTCATTCCATTCACAGCTATTATGCCAGCACTCAACTGCTGGATGCCGATGGTGAGCCACTCTGGGTGGTGAACGAAGGGGAGTATCGGATGATGAACACACTTGATTTGACGGCTGATCAGTTGTACTTCGAGCTTGCCTTGAATCCCTGGACGGTGCGGAATGAGCTGGAGTGGTTTGTAAAACGGTATAGTTATACGGATCAGGTTCGTTTCCCGGGGGAAGAGAAGTTGTACCCAGGCGGGATTACCTTTACCCATGATATTGGTGTAGCCAATGTGTTCTCACGCCCCGGACACTCGGCATATGAGCTAGTGGGCATCGATGACTGCTTCTCACAGATGAGCCATGAAGAATTGGTGAACTGGCTCTGCTGTGCGACTGTATACATTGAACAGACACAGGATCAGGCTTTTGTGAAAAACATGCTGCCTGTTATTCAGGATTGCTTCGAAAGCATGCTTAATCGGGACCATCCCGACGCTGAGCAGCGTAACGGTCTGATGGGCCTGGATAGCAGCCGTACCCAAGGTGGAGCCGAAATTACAACCTACGACAGCCTGGATGTGTCACTTGGACAGTCTCGCAATAATATCTATCTGGCGGGTAAATGTTGGGCGGTATATGTTGCATTGGAGAAGCTGTTCGCAACTGAGAAGTTGGCGGATCTGTCACATCAAGCAGGGCTTCAAGCGGATCGCTGCGCTGCCAGTATCGCTGCACAGTTGACTGATGGTGGCTACATTCCGGCTGTGATTGCAGAAAATAATGATTCCCGAATTATTCCGGCGATTGAAGGTCTGGTGTTCCCTTACTTTACAGGCTGTGAAGCAGCACTGGATATCAATGGGCGCTTTGGACCTTACCTGAAGGCACTCCAAACCCATCTGAAAACGGTTCTTGTACCGGGAACATGTCTGTTCGAAGATGGAGGCTGGAAACTGTCCTCAACAAGCAATAACTCCTGGCTGAGCAAAATCTATCTGTCCCAATTTATTACTAGAGAACTGCTGGGCGTGGAATGGGATGAGACAGGCAAGGAAGCAGATGCGGCTCATGTAAACTGGCTGCTGCATCCGGAAGAATCCTACTGGTGCTGGAGTGACCAGATCCTGTCTGGTGTGGCGGTTGGCAGCAAGTATTATCCTCGTGGAGTAACGTCCATTCTATGGCTGCTCGAAGGCAAAGGAAATCAACTTGCGCAGATCTATGCCAGCAAGGAGGCGGTACAATGAGCCAATCTGTCGTTCAATCTGGTCTGTCCGGTCCACAATACGATGCATGGCTGGGGTACCACTCCACATTGTCAGGAGAGAATGGCTTTGCCAAGAAGCTGGCTCCACTTTGGAGCAGGCTGATCTTGGCCGAAGAGAACCATCAGATCATTACGACAGCTCTGACCGAGCTTTCACTGGGACTGGAGAAGTTGTATGGCGTGAAACCCACGGTCAGTCAGCTGACTGCTTCTGAGTCTAGTGAGCGGAACGAGTATGCTCCTGCAATACGGATCGGTACATGGACAGGGAGCGATGCCGTGGCAGGCTCGTTTAGCGAAACCGAGCGTTCTGCTGTGCAAGGGGAAGGATATATCCTTCGCAAGGACGAGGCAGAAGGTGTACTGGTCATTGGATCAGAGACTCCCCAAGGTGTGCTGTATGGTACATTCCATCTGCTTCGGGAGCTGACACTTGATCCAGGAATTGCAAGTGAAACGGAAGAAGATGCAAACAAGTGGAGTTTTATTGCCGAGCAGCCAACCAATGCGCTACGGATGATTAATCAGTGGGATAACGTGGACGGCAGCATTGAGCGTGGTTACGCAGGGAATTCCATTTTCTATGATAACGGGGAATTCACGCAGGACCTGGGACGCATCCGGGATTATGCAAGGTTGCTTGCTTCTACGGGAATCAATGCCATATCGATCAACAACGTCAACGTACACCGACATGAGAGTCTGTTCCTGACCGAACGTTACTTGGGTAATGTGGCGAAGGTTGCCGCTGAATTCAGAGCCTATGGCATTCGACTGTTCTTGAGCGCCAACTACGCTAGTCCAATCGAGATTGGTGGATTGCATACGGCAGATCCGTTGGATAAGCAGGTACGGGAATGGTGGAACATTCAAACGGCCAAGGTGTATGCAGCCATTCCGGATTTTGGCGGATACCTCATCAAGGCAGACTCGGAGAATCGTCCAGGGCCGTTCACGTATAACCGGGATCATGCGGATGGTGCGAACATGCTGGCCGAAGCGCTTCGGCCATTCGGTGGCTTGGTGATCTGGCGTTGCTTCGTCTATAACTGCAAGCAGGACTGGCGGGATCGCTCCACAGATCGTGCGCGGGCAGCGTATGACCACTTTACGCCGCTGGATGGGCGGTTTGCCGATAATGTCATTCTGCAGATTAAGAACGGGCCGATGGACTTTCAGGTGAGAGAAGCAGTATCCCCGCTCTTCGGCGCCATGGAAAATACGAATCAGGTCATTGAGTTTCAGATTACACAGGAGTATACCGGGCAGCAGCGTCATCTGTGTTATCTGGTTCCCCAATGGAAAGAAGTATTGGACTTTGACACATACGCCAAAGGTGAAGGTTCAGAAATCAAACGAATCGCAGACGGTTCTCTGTATAAACGACCTCATAGCGGCTTCGCTGCAGTATCCAATATTGGTGCAGATGCCTGCTGGACAGGACATCCGCTCGCGCAGGCGAATCTGTATGGATATGGAAGACTTGCGTGGAATCCGGAGTTGTCCGCGGAAGAGATTGCCGATGAGTGGGTGAGGCTGACGTTTGGACATGAAGATGAAGTCGTGCGGCAGGTTAAGGGTATGCTTTTGAATTCGCTAGATATCTATGAAAATTATACGGCACCTCTCGGTGTAGGCTGGATGGTTAACCCGGAGCATCATTATGGGCCGAATGTAGATGGTTATGAGTATTCCAAATGGGGAACGTATCACTTTGCCGATTGTCACGGCATTGGTGTAGATCGAACCGTGAAGAGCGGCACAGGGTATACCTCGCAGTATCACCCTGAGAATGCTGATCGTTATGAGTCCTTGGACACCTGTCCGGATGAGTTGATCTTATTTTTCCATCACGTGCCGTACACCCATGTTCTGCATTCGGGTAAGACAGTCATTCAGCATATTTATGATACACACTTTGAAGGTGCTGCGCAGGCAGAGGCGCTAGCCGAGACATGGAGACAGCTGGAGGGGAAAGTGGACCCCGTTATCTTCGACAAAGTTGCTTCATTACAATACAATCAGGCCGAACATGCGAAGGAATGGCGGGACATGATCAATACGTACTTCTATCGCAAGAGCGGTATTGCGGATGAACAGGGTAGAACAATTTATTGAGTGGAATTGCAGTTGCGGATGAACTTGGTGATATGAAGAAAGAAGATACCCTGTTTTCTTTGATGTACAATAGACAGCATGGACATACATGAGGAGGAGATACGTATGGGACAACATCAATTGCCCGAGACCATGAAAGCTGCTGTCATGACAGAGCCAGGGCACATTATTATTGAGGAACAACCCGTCCCGCAGCCGGCTGCGGATGAGGTGTTAATTCAGGTGATGGCTGTAGGTGTGTGCGGCTCAGATGTACATTATTTTGAACATGGACGCATCGGCAGATTTGTGGTGGAGAAACCAATCATTCTGGGACATGAGTGTGCGGGGATTATTGCTTCTGTGGGCTCGAAGGTTTCACGTTTCAAGACAGGAGATCGGGTTGCCATTGAGCCTGGTGTCACATGCGGACGTTGCACGGCGTGCAAGGAAGGTCGCTATAATCTGTGTCCGGATGTACAATTTCTGGCGACTCCTCCGGTGGACGGGGCATTTGTACAATACATGACGATGCGTGAAGATATGGTATTTAAGATACCAGACCATCTGTCCTATGAGGAAGCGGCCATGAACGAGCCATTCTCCGTTGGGATTCACGCGGCTCGCCGGAGCAAGCTGGCTCCGGGTTCGACTCTTGCGATTATGGGGATGGGGCCCGTTGGACTGATGGCTGTTGCGGCTGCAAAATCATTTGGCGTAGAGAAGATCATCGTAACGGATCTGGAGGAAGTTAGGCTGGAAGCGGCTCGCCGCATGGGTGCCACTCATACCATTAATGTGCGGAATGAAGATGCGCTGGCTGTGATTCGTGAGTTAACCGGTGGTGTGGGTGTCGATACCGCATGGGAAACAGCGGGGAATCCGAAGGCGCTACAATCCGCTCTGTATTCACTTCGACGTGGAGGCAAGCTTGCGATTGTTGGCCTGCCGGCACAGGACGAGATTGCACTTAATGTTCCCTTTATCGCAGACAATGAAGTTGATATCTATGGCATATTCCGTTATGCCAACACGTATCCGGCAGGAATTGAGTTCCTGAGCTCCGGCCAGCATGACGTGATGTCCCTGATTACAGATCGTTATTCTCTGGAAGAGACACAGCAGGCGATGGAGCGTGCCTTGCACAATAAGAGTGGCAGTCTTAAAGTCATGGTATATCCGAACGGCAGATAGAACCATACTGGGAGGGTCCTGGAATTCAGGACTCTTTTTTGATTTTTTTTTCGCAAAATAAAGGGATAGACAAGCTCCCATAACATGGTATAATTCATGAAGATTTTAATATATAAAATGATACACACCTCTTAGGTGAACAAGTACTTAGCGAAAGGAACTGAAGGTTGTGAGAGTACATGAATTTATGATTCACGCTGATTTTCATCGGGATGATCTGATGTCGGTATCTTCTCAAGCGTCACGTTTTTCCTCGGATATTATTTTGTCGTATATGGAGTCTGAGCATGAACATCGAGTAGATGTCAAAAGCCTGCTTGGAATGGCGTTACTTCCCATTCGATATGGTAGTGTTGTCAGATTACAGACAAGAGGCAGGGATGAGCTGGAGGCACTGGAGTACATGCTGAATGTACTGGAGAAAGGGACGGCGTGACACCTGATTGGGTGCAAAAATCACACAAATCATAATTTTTTTAGCTATTCCTCAAATCCTGCTGGTACTTTGTACAAAAAAAGAGTATAATAAAATTTAGTTTGATTCTAAAGAAGTACCCATATTAAAGGAGTGTAAATAGATTATGCCAAAAGTTGACATCCATCCAAAGACACAACTCGTAATTTTTTACGATGCAAGTGCTGATTTCAAATTCCTGAGTTCTTCCACGAAGTTCTCTAACGAAACTATGGAATGGGAAGACGGTAACTCTTACCCAGTAATTCGTGTGGACACTAGTTCCGCATCCCACCCGTTCTTCACTGGTAAACAAAGAAACGTGGATATCGGTGGCCGTGTTGATAAATTTAACCGTAAATACAACATCAACAAATAGTTTGACCATACATTACAAGAAAACCTCGGGATTCGTCCTGAGGTTTTTTTGTGTACATATTCAGGGTAAAGGCTTGTGAATTTCACTTCAAATTAATATTTGTGACTAGAAATATCCATTTCATTAAAAATTAATTCAACCAATTATTGCGCTTACAACACATTCGGATGTACACTAGGAAACAGAGTAAGAACATATTGGAGGAGGAAATAGAGATGAGCAGCATCACACATATGGTAACGTTTACACTTTACGCAGGTAAGGATACACCGGAGGCGGAAGCCTTTTTGAAGGAAAGTTCAGATGCACTTGCAGTCATTCCTGGCGTAGAGCAGTTTCAGGTTCTGAGACAGGTAAGTGAGAAAAATGAGTTCGATTACAGCTTCTCGATGGTCTTTGCCGATCAGGCTGCGTATGATGCATACAACAATCATCCGGTTCACCGTCAATATGTAGAAGAGCGTTGGGAAAAGGAAGTCAGTCGCTTCCAGGAAATTGATCTCATTCAACATAATAATAAATAATCGTCCCTCATAGAGGATATAAGTTTGAACTGACATATACAGCATTGAATAATGCTGTATATCCCTCTAAATGAAGTTAATTCGTGTTGAGAAACAGACAAATTCGAAATCGTTTTCGATCAAATGAATTTAAGGAGGTTTTCGCTGTTATGCAATTGGATCTCACAGGAAAAACGGCTCTGGTTACAGGCGCAACCGGTCAACTGGGGAGAGTCATCGCCCGCACGTTGGCAGCCTGTGGCGCCAATCTGGCTCTACATTACATAAATAATGATACGAAGGCTCGGGAACTTCAGGGTGAGATTGAAGCACTCGGTCGTCAGGCTTTTATTGTACAGGGAGATATTACGAAGCAGGATACGGCATTTCGGATGCGTGATGAGATTCAGTCTGTCCTCGGCGGAGTGGATATTGTCGTTGCCAATGCGGTCATTCAGTATGAATGGACAACGGTGTTGGAGCAGTCGCCTGAAGATTATTTGAGCCAGTTCGAATCCTGTGTCATGCAGAGTGTATATCTTGCCAAAGCTTTCATTCCTCATATGCAAAACGTCAGAGCCGGTCGCTTCATTGGCATCAATACAGAATGTGCGATGCAAAATTTCGCTCACCAATCAGCCTACACTGCCGGTAAGCGTGGAATGGATGGTGTATATCGGGTGCTTGCCAAAGAGGTTGGCGAGTATCAGATTACCGTGAACCAGGTTGCACCTGGATGGACGATTAGTGAACGTGATCGCTCCAGTGAGCCTGGGCATGATGAGGCATATACTCGTACCGTGCCGCTGAAGCGCAGGGGTGAAGATCAGGAAATCGCCAATGCGGTGGCTTTTCTCGCCTCGGATCTGTCTTCATTTATCACGGGTGCCTATATCCCGGTAAGTGGCGGCAATGTGATGCCTGCTATCTAGTGTCTGATTTGGATTCAGGAATCCACATGAAATACGAATCAATCTAGTTTAACCGTAATCCGTTTGTCATTCGACAAGCGGATTTTTTGGCATTTTGCTAACACTGTAATAACGATTTAAGGGGCAGGTTTTTCGTTTTATATATCCAGAGATACATATGATTTGGTTCGGATTTCAGAAGATTGGGGTATAAGAATAGGTATATTAACAGAGTGGAAACATAATCAAAATGAGCAATTAAAGGAGACCCACTACTTATGAAAAAAACAGTCGCGGACGTTCTGGTTGAATCCTTATTGAACGCTGGCATCAAACGCATATATGGCATTGTGGGAGACTCCTTGAATGCGGTACTTGACTCCATCCGTCGTTCGGGCAAGATCGAGTGGATTCATGTACGACATGAAGAAGTGGCGGCTTTTGCTGCTGGGGCAGACGCTGAGGTCAGTGGAAGTATCGCTGTCTGCGCAGGTAGCAGTGGTCCTGGTAACATGCATCTGATTAACGGTCTGTACGATTGTCACCGCAACCGTGTTCCTGTACTCGCTATCGCTGCACATATCCCAAGTGATGAGATTGGCAGTGAATATTTTCAGGCGACACATCCCGAGTATCTGTTCCAGGAATGCAGTGATTATTGTGAAGTGATTACGACAGCGAAACAGATGCCGCGTTCCCTCACGATGGCCATCCAGACAGCAGTCGCACGTTCAGGTGTGTCTGTCGTTGTATTGCCGGGGGATGTAGCAGGACTTGAAGCAGCGGATCTGCCTGTCCCTGAGCATGTCTATCATGCGACCAATCCAGTGGTACATCCATCTGAGCCGGAACTCGTGAAACTGGCGGAATATCTGAATCAAGGTAAAAAAATTACGTTGCTGTGCGGTGCAGGCTGCGCGGGCGCTCGGGAACCCCTCATGCAGCTCTGCGATCGGTTGAAATCTCCGATGGTCATTGCGTTACGAGGCAAGGAATATTTGGAGTATGACAACCCCTATTCCGTAGGCCTTACGGGTCTAATCGGGTATTCATCCGGTTATCATGCCATGATGGACTGTGATGTACTACTGATGCTGGGAACGGATTTCCCATATCGTCAATTCTATCCCGAAGATGCGAAAGTCCTTCAGGTCGACATTCAATCTTCCCATCTGGGTCGGCGTACGAAGCTGGATTATGGCGTATGTGGGGATGTGAAAGCGACCATTGAAACTTTGCTTCCTTATCTGACAGAAGAACACAGTGACAAACATCTGCGTAAAAGTGTGGACCGTTATGTGAAAGTACGCAAAGATTTGGACGAGCTTGCCGTTGGCAAACCGGGTAAAAAGCCCATTCATCCGCAGTACCTGACCAAGGTCATTAGTGATGCCGCAGCCGAAAATGCAATCTTCACCTGTGATGTCGGTACTCCGACAGTATGGGCGGCCCGTTATATCGAGATGTCTCGCAATCGCAGGCTGCTCGGTTCATTCAGTCACGGTACGATGGCAAACGCTTTGCCACAGGCGATTGGCGCTCAGGTCGCTGATCCGGGCAGACAAGTCATCTCTTTGTCGGGTGATGGTGGTATTACGATGTTGATGGGTGATCTGTTGACACTGAAACAGCATAATCTGCCGATTAAAATTGTGGTCTTTAATAATGGAGCACTCGGTTTTGTTGAGCTGGAGATGAAAGCTGCCGGATTCCTGGAGTCTGGAACAGAGCTTGTAAATCCTAACTTTGCGATGGTTGCTCAGGCCATGGGCATGGAAGGTATTCGGGTTGAGGATCCGGATGAACTGGAAGGGGCTGTGCAGCGTGCGCTTCAGCATGAGGGTCCTGTGCTGATTGACGTGGTGGTGAATCGTCAGGAATTGTCCTTACCTCCGAAGATCGATATCAAACAGGCGGAAGGATTCACGCTATGGATGATGAAAGCGGTGCTGAATGGACGCGGGGACGAGATTATTGAATTGGCCAAAACAAATTTGCTAAGATAGGTGCTTTGATTAGTGGAAATTGCACCGTGCGAAGTTGTTAAGATAATCGACGTAAATAGCGTCTAACATCCAAAGGAGGAGCAGGCAGAAGTCATTATTTTTGTCTACTCCTCCAACTCAGTGCTGAATGTGTGATATATGATATAGTATGAATCCATATTATATGAATTGTTTTTATGTCGAAAGTCTATTAGAATAGGTAAAGTCAGGAAGGTTTTATGCCATTTTTGACCTACATATTGCATCATTACATGTACGAAGTTTCATATCGTATTCATCGATCCAATCACAAGATGACACACACACATGGAGGAGATCAACATGAGTCACGCAGGAAAAGTAGCCATTATTACTGGAGCAGGAAGTGGATTGGGCCAAGCAGCAGCATTGAAGCTGGCTGAGAAGGGCGCATCCATTGTTGTCGTGGATCTTGTCGAAGAGACAGGTCTTGAAACGGTTAAGCAGATTGAGAAGCTGGGAAGTAAAGCAATTTTTGTACAAGCAGATGTGAGTAAAGCACCTGAAGTTGAGAATTACGTGAAAAAAGCAGTCGAAGAGTTCGGACGAATCGACATGTTCTTTAATAATGCAGGTATTGCAGGTCCTGGGATCAAGTTGATCGAACATACAATCGAGCAGTTTGACCAGATTATTGATATCAACCTGAGAAGTGTATTCTACGGGTTGAAGTACGTGATTACAGAAATGCTCAAAACAGGTGGGGGTTCCATTCTGAACACAGCCTCCACAGCCGGTATTGTTGGTGTACCCGCAGTTGCACCTTACGCTGCAACCAAACATGGCGTGGTGGGTTTGACCCGTACAGCTGCGATTGAATATGGCAAGGACAACATTCGTGTAAATGCGATTGCGCCAGGTACGATTGAGACACCGATGGTTGTTCAGTTCGGTAAAGACAACCCTGAAGTGTTTAAGGCAACCGTTGACAGCATTCCATCTGGACGTCTGGGCAGACCGGAAGAGATCGCGAACCTGGTTTCCTTCCTGCTGGGTGATGAAGCGCCATATATCAATGGTGCAGTATATCCGATCGATGGTGCAGTTACGGCCCAATAAGAGTTCTGCTTATCGGGTAGAATAGCTGTTAAAATGGTTAAAGAGAGGCCACTGTATGCGTACAGTGCCTCTCTTTTTAGTTTGTTTTTTGTACTACGAACTCATATCAGGCAGCGTTATGCGATGTATCGGTGTGTGTACTTTTCGCAGATGCTAAACGATATGAGCTTATAACGATGATGATGGCAACAGCGACTCCGACAGCTCCAATCCAGGTAATCGATGACAATGAAACGCTGCTGACCGCGATTCCGCCAATACCTGCTCCGGCAGCCATCGCCAGTTGCATCACCGAACTATTCAGACTAAGCATGATGCCTGAGGATTCCGGAGCCATGGTGACAAGGTTATATTGCTGAGTTGGACCCGAAGACCAGGCGGCAAAAGACCATAAAATCAGAACAAGGAAGACAGCAAGATGAGAGCTTGCCGTTATATTCAGCAGGATCAGACTCACGATATGCAGTGTCATGCCCGTGATCAGCGTTCGTTTGACACCCAATCTGTCCGCACTGAATCCTCCAACTTTTGAACCGATCAGACTTGCTATGCCAAATGCAAGTAAAGCTGAACTGAGCAGTGCTTCACTCATTCCTGCGACGGATACAAGATAAGGTGAGATATACGTGTAGGCAATGGAATACCCACCTAACCAGAAAAAGGTCACCAGCAGTGCCAAAACAATTCGTGGTTGTTTGAGCAAAGACAGTTGGTTCTTCAATGGAACAGGTGCTTCTGCTTTGGAAGGCGGAATGGCGGCCGCGATCACCAACATGGCGAGAACGCCAAGAACGGCTATGCCGGCAAAAACAAGCTTCCAATCCCAAGATGCAGCCACAAGCCTTCCGAGCGGAACGCCAACAATCAAAGAAGCCGTAAATCCAGTGATTACTGTGGCGATTGCACTAGCTTGTTTGCCCTCCGCCGCTATTTGGGAAGCGACCGTTAATGTCGTGACAACAACAACGCCCGCGCCTAAAGCCATCAAGACACGTGCTGCGACGAACAGTCCATAACCCGGCAATAGATAGGCAAGCACATTAGCCACAACGAATAGACCGAGGAAGTATAGCAACAGCTTGCGACGGTCCCAGCGCGAAGTCAGTGCAATAATGACAGGTGTACCTAGCGCATATACGAGTGAAAAAATCGTAATGAGCTGTCCGGCAGCGATTAAAGAGATATTCATGGTATCTGCAATTCGATCCAAAATGCCGGCAATGACATATTCGGACGTTCCTACTAGGAAGCTGACCAAGGCAAGAACATAGATTTTGAGCGTAGAAGACATGGAAACATAACCTCTTTCTGATTGTAATTATTATATTTTTAGAAATATAGAAATAAAGACAAGAGAACAAGACATAAATACTGTGAATGCACCCCATTTGCGCGAGTGGTAATGTTACAACCTAGATCATGAAAATTGGCATAAGCGTAAACTTATGTGACCTAGTTCTACTATCAAATATTGTACATTGTTCGATATTTCTAATTATATAGAAATATAACTCAAATTTTTTTATTTATTGAGCAGATAGGGAACAAACTTTTGCGCAGTCTCTGTGTTCAGGCTGTAGTAAATATACGTACCTTTCTTCTGCGATGTAAGTAGGCCGCAATCGGACAACTGCTTCAGATGATGAGACAGAGTCGATAGGGCAACGGTAACAAGGCGGCTCTCCAGATCGGCAGGACACAGATTGCTTTCGCCCGATAGAATCTGAATGATTTTGTAGCGTGTTTGCTCACCCAGTGCTTTATGAATTTTGACGACTTGTTCGAGTTCATTTGAGTTTGGTTGCATCATGATCTGTCCTTTCGTCTTTATTTATTATTTCTAGTAATATAGAAATAACAGTATCATATGTCTTTTAAAAAGTAAACTCTCGGTGAAGGTTCCACCTTTCTTCTGATTTAACAGCCGAAAGTCTGGAATAACTTCCTCGAGAGTTATGTGGGTTGTAGATTAGCGATCTAGGGAATCAACATAGTCCTTGGCTTCTTTTAAAGATAGACCGCGGGCTTCACGCAGTCGTTTGATTGCCATAATTTTTTTTCCTTGTTGTATAAGTACAATTAGCTCCTGATCCAGATCCGTTGGGGCTGGTTGGCTTGTGTGGGAAGGGGATGCTTCCTTAGGCGATAATGTGTAATTGAAGTCAGAGCGGGCGCTGCTGGTCGAACCGTTCTCCAGACGCTCGACATCTCTTTTCAATTCATTCAATTGGCGTTGCAGGCTGGTGACTCTGACCAGTAACACAAAGATCAGAAGCAGCAAAACGATCCATACCAAGGTGTTCATTTCCATGATGTCATGTGCCTCACTTTCATTTATTCATGTTTAATAGCCATTATTTAAGTTGAACCGGGATCTCCTTGACACCACGCACAATCATGCCGGGTCTCCATTCGAGTTCATTCACGTCTGCCTGTAGCTGCATATTGGGAAAACGATTCAGAAGTGTACTGACTGCAATCTCGCCTTCCAGACGTGCAAGCGGTGCTCCGAGGCAGAGGTGAATGCCTGTGCCAAAGGCCAGATGAGAACTCTTCTCGCGGGTAATGTCAAAGACATCAGCATCCTTGAACTGCTGTTCGTCCCGATTAGCCGAATCAAGCGCAACGATGACAAGTTCACCTTGAGCGATATGCTGTCCACGAAATTCGATATCTTCCAGAGCCCAGCGGGACGTACTGAACTCCACCGGCCCGTTATAGCGCAACATCTCTTCAATGGCCTTGTGAATAAGCTCGGGCTGCTTAATGAGCAGTTCGCGTTGCTCCGGATGCTCCAGCAGGGCAAGAATTCCATTGCCGATGAGATTAACCGTCGTTTCGTGGCCCGCGATGATTAACAAGGAGACTACGCCAAGCAGTTCTTGTTCAGTCAACTGCTGCCCGGATTCCTCTGCTATGACGAGTTGACTGATCAGATCAGTCCCGGGTTCTTTGCGCACTTTCGCGAACCAAGTCGTCAGGTATTCCGTAAACTCCCTGGCATGCTGCTCGAATAGCTCTGCGCTCTCAGCTGTGGAAGCATCGATTACCGTATTGGACCACATGCGGAATTTGTCACGATCCTCAATAGGGACGCCCAAAATCTCACTAATGACGATGATGGGCAGCGGGAAGGCGAAGTCATCGATCAGATTCATTTTTTCCTGTGACGGAAGGTTGTCCAGTAGTTCATCAGCAATGTCCTGAATATGGCTTCTCATGTCTGCAATCAACTTAGGGGTGAATGCTTTCTGTACAAGTCCCCGAAGACGGCGATGATCTGGTGGATCGGAGAACAGCATGTTATTGACAAAGATACTTTGATTTTCAGGTCCATAACGTTTGGCGATATCCTTAGTGAAGCGAGGATCTTTCAGGATCTGGACTGCATCCTCGTATCGGGTAATGATCCAGCCGAACTCCCCGTGAGGAAACATAACTCTAAAAACGGGCTCCTCTTTTCTTAAGTTTTCATATACCGGATAAGGGTTATGCGTGAATTCTTTGGTGAAAAACGCTGGCTTTGAGGACTCTTTGGTTTCATTCGGATTCAAATGCAAAATCTCCTCTCATATTCCTGCATAATACCTGCACCTTCTATATATTCAATACACAAGCTTTTGAAACCTTGTTTTTGAGCCGTACGGATGAAGGAGCAGGAAAATAGAGGAAGATAGAAGAAGACATGTAGAGAAGATTGATCATTGTGCTTCGTAAAAATGAAAATGAGGTGAATGCTGATATGTCTTACGCACAACTTCCCTTGCATCACTACCAGATTCCGGCAAGTCGAATGGTTCTTGGCTGTATGCGGTTTGGGGGTGAATGGGATGGGCTTCCCATTACTCCAGATCTTGTTGTGGAAGGTCATCGGGCGGTAGAAGCTGCTATTGAAATAGGCATTAATCACTTTGATCTGGCGGATATATATATACACGTGGTAAGGCAGAGCATGTCTTGGGGCGAGTTTTATCCGAAACTCCTGGTTTGCGTGAACAGATCATTATACAGTCCAAGTGTGGTATACGCCTTGTAGGTGATGATGAAGGACCGCAGCGTTTTGACACCTCAGGTGCACATATCCTGGCGAGTGTGGACGGGATTCTGGAACGACTCGGCGTCGATTATCTGGATATTTTACTGCTGCACCGTCCTGATCCGCTCGCCCATCCACAAGAAATTGGGGAAGCACTGGCTGAGTTGCATCAATCTGGTAAAGTGCGCCATTTTGGTGTGTCCAACATGGGTTCTGAACAGATTCGCCTCCTTCAGCTCTACAGTAAAGTGCCTTTGATTGTGAATCAGTTGGAGATGAGTCTGGATAAAATCGGATTCGTGGAAGCTGGTGTTACGGTGAATCGACCGCAAGCCAGAGATAACGTGTTTCCCTATGGCACGATGGAATATTGTCAGGCAGAGCATATTCAATTGCAAGCTTGGGGGCCTCTTGCTCAAGGGCGATTTACTGGGAGGGTGGTTGAGGGGCAACGCCCGGAAATTGAGCATACGGCACAATTGGTTGATCGCATGGCCAAGGAGCGTGGTGTTACACCTGAATCCATCGTATTGGCTTGGTTAATGAAGCATCCAGCAGGTATTCAGCCCGTGATTGGTTCAATTCGACCAGAGCGGATTCTGGCCTGCCGTGATGCGACAAAGGTTGAGCTAACCCGATATGAGTGGTACGAGCTGTATTCAGCTTCGTGTGGGCGTAGAATGTAAGTAGCGACTTCTGAGAGATTGGTTAGTTTAGATATTGGGTGAAATTTGAACATATAAGAAGACGCAGGCTGCTAATAGCCTGTGTTTTTCTTTGTGATATTCAGCTTCATTTGGTTGAAACACAATATGGAGCGTGTAATGATTCATAAGATCATACGGCCCACAATACGAATACTTTTGTAATAAGCATCCTGATTCACGACGGAAACCAGTGTGTTGACATGGCTGTAAGGATATTTCACCTTCATATTTGTGCTATACACTATGTCCAAGGACTTAGGAAGAGTGCTGATAAGAAGGACGTTTCAACCATTTTTATCGTTTTACCGGGTAGTTGATGGAGTGCTGTGATAAAATGATAGGAATAAGAACATACGATCTGTTTATGTGAGAGGAGACACCTTGACGATGGAGATGCTTAAACCACCCGCCGAGATATTATACGAGGTTGAATTACGTGCACTGCGAGAAGAGGATCAGGGCAAACGCCCCCCGAACTGGCTATTATCTCCCGCCTATGTGCGCGATTTTATTATAGGCAGGGATAAGCCAGCGCTATTAAATGGAGAAGAGATCCCGATTACTCGTAAATTCTATGGCAATGACGTGTTAATAGAACGTGCCGTGGTCACTCTGGCAGGCAATCGAGGGTTAATGCTTGTGGGAGAACCCGGAACAGCCAAGACCATGCTTAGTGAACTGCTAACCGCAGCGATCTCCGGAACCAGTCTAAACACGATTCAGGGTACAGCAGGCACGACGGAAGATATGATCAAGTATTCATGGAATTACGCCATGCTGCTCGATAAAGGTCCTTCGGAAGCCGCGCTTGTGCCATCGCCGTTGTATAGCGGAATGAAGAAAGGCATTCTTACCCGTTTTGAAGAGATTACACGTTGTCCCGCTGAAGCGCAGGATAGTCTGATCAGTATTCTCAGTGACAAGGTCATGAGCATTCCTGAACTGGATGGCGGTGTACTATTTGCCCAGCCAGGATTTAACGTCATTGCTACAGCCAATATTCGGGATAAAGGTGTAAACGAAATGAGCGGTGCCTTGAAGCGTCGGTTCAATTTTGAAACGATCAAGCCCATTCATAACGTGAAGATGGAAGCCAAAATCATTGAATCCCAGGCACGAAGCCTGTTATTACATAGTGGAATTGATATTGACATTAACCCGGATGTGGTTGAATTGCTGGCTACAACATTTATGGAACTGCGCACCGGCATGACACGGGAAGGATACAAGCTCGACACACCTCAAGCATCCATGAGCACGGCGGAAGCGGTGTCTGTCTATGTCCAGAGTGCGATGACCTCCTATTATTACGAAGATAAGGCTATTGCGCTGGATCGGTTGGTGCAGAACATGCTGGGGACCATTGCGAAGGAAAACGACAAGGATCTGTCCATTCTCAAAACCTACTTCTCCAAGGTCGTGAAAGAGCGTTCCAGGGAAGAGGGAATGTGGAAGGACTATTATGAGGAGAGAAAATGGATCGGTTAACAGCAGTACTGGACCCTGATGTTGATCAGTTACAATCCTTGTTCGAGTCTCAGGTGTATAACCTGAGTAATCCTGCGGTCTATTATCCAATACGACACCATAGCCCTGCATGTTCATATCACTTGTTACGATTAATCGGGGAGTACAAGCCGGATATCATCCTGATCGAAGGACCGGAGAGTGGTAATCCATTAATTTCGGTGCTGAGTGATGAAGCAACCATACCTCCTGTCAGTCTGTACTATACCTATGAGAGTGAACTGGAGAGAGAAGCCTGCTATTATCCGATGCTTCGTTATTCGCCTGAATATGTCGCTTTGAAAGAAGCAAAACGCCTGGACATCCCAGCAAAGTTTATTGATCTGGACTATCGTCACTTCTCCACTCGTGCATCCAAGTCCGGTCAGACAGAACAGAAGGAAGTCTCCATCCAGGACGAAACCTTGCTTGCGGGGTCTGATTTCATTAACCGGTTGTGCCAAAAAACAAACTGTCGCAGTTTTGATGAATTGTGGGAAAAGGTGTTTGAGATTGGTGGTCTGGAGAAATCCACTTGGGAGTTTGTACAGGATGTATTCACCTATTGTACTCTGTCCCGAATGTGTTATTCCACGGAACGATTACAGTCTTCAGGTGATCTGGCAAGAGAAGCCCATATGAGACAACGTATTAAACAAGCAGTAGAGGAGCATGACCGTGTGCTTGTCATTACGGGTGGATTTCATACGTATGGACTGTTGATGTCAGAGAAACATGAATCCGAAATGGAACATCCAGAAATGGATAAACAGCTTGCAGACCAACGTTTGGATGGACGAGGTAATCCAGGTACGTCTCAACAAAGTGCGGTTGATCCAGATACGGTTCACCAACAAATGTACCCAATGGTATATACCTTTGCTGAAGCGGATCGGCTCAATGGATATGCGAGCGGCATGCCTTATGTGAATTATTACGATCAGATCTGGAACCAGCTGCTTCGCAAAAAGAGTACACCGTATAATCTAACGGCTCTGGACTTATTATCCCGCCTGATGCGCAAATTACGGGATGGTCACGAGCATGTATCAACGAGTGATGCGATCGAGGCGTACAGCATGATTCAGGGTCTTGCCGGGCTTCGGGGTAAAAGGGAAGGCGGCGTCTATGAGTTGATGGATGCAGCACTCTCTTCCTTTGTGAAGGGGGAGCTTACCTTGGCTACCGATAAATCTCTGCAAGAGCTGCAGCAGTTATTGACAGGAGACGTCATTGGAAGCGTGGCTCCCAATTCATTCAGTATTCCTATCGTGGAGGACTTCAAGGCACGTTGTACAGGGTACAAACTGCAGATCCGTACAACTGGACAGCACAAGAAAGTACTGGATTTGTATGCGAAACCGGAGCACCGTCAGATAAGTCAATTGATTCAGTGTATCACGTATCTGGTTCCGGAATTCGCTAAACGGCAATCCGGGCCGGACTGGATCGCAGAACGTGACATGAATCTCGTACGCGAAACCTGGGTTTATATGTACTCATCTCGCATTGAAGCCAGATTGATAGAGAACTCTCTCTATGGCGGAACGCTTGTTGGAGCGGCTACACGCAAAATGGAAGAACAAATGCAAGAAATACCGGATCATCATAGTGGTGAACTTGCCCGACTAATGCTTCAAGCGCTGCTCATGGGGCTTCAGGACACAGCGATGAAACTGTATGAACAGGTGCGCTCAGCACTGAGAACCGACGGGAATTTCCTTTCCTTATGTAATAGTCTGCATGTCTTGAACCGAATTCATCAGCACCGCAGGCTACTGGGATTATCTGACGAGCAACATCTCCCTGAGCTGGTATCCGAGGCTTACAGGAACGCCGTAGACAAGCTGTTACAGCTCTCCAGAGCCAACCCGGATGAACATGAAGCCATTATTCAGGGATTGAAACTGCTAGCCATGCTCGCGGAGTCATCAGAGGAGCATTTTCAGGATGAGACATTCCGAATTCACCTGAATGAGCTTCTGTCTGATCACCAGCTTCCGGCTCAGCTGGAAGGTGTGTGTGTTGCTATTTCCTCAGGGCTCGGCGACAGGCCCAGGGAAGAGATTGTTGATCGTGCACGTGGATATATCCATGGTACACCGGATCAGACTCGTCAAACGGCACTTTTTTTACAGGGAGTATTCTCTGTAGCGCGTGACGCTTTTTTATATGAAGATCAGTTGTTGTCCGAGTTAAATGGTTTGATTGAACAGCTATCATACGACGATTTCATCAGTATGGTACCGGAATTGCGGTTGGCATTCACCTACTTTACACCAATGGAGACGGGCTTGATTGCTGAGCGGGTTGCGAGTCTGCATCAGGTTGAGCCAGAGGAAATGTTGAGGCCTGCGGTTGATGAGCAGATGCTGATCCAGTCCAAAGCATGGGATGAAGCGCTTCGAAAGGAGTTTGCCGCATGGAAGCTAACATGAATGAAGCGAATCGGATAACGAAAGAAACCGGAGAAACGGACAAAACCTTCAATCCGGATGGAAGCAACCAAGGGGATCATTCTTCTGCTGAAACCTTGAATCGATGGCGTCTGATTCTTGGTGAATCCGCCGAAGAAGGGTTGTGTAATACAGACCAATACACTTCGGAAGAATTTCAATATACGGAAATCGATGAGATTCTGGGTTATCTGTATAACCGTGAATACGGTGAAGAACAAGGTTACCGAAAAGAGGGAGGACGCGGTGCGTCTAACCTGACTGTACCGAAATGGTTGCACAAAGTCAGGGACCTATTTCCCAAACCAACAGTAGAAATATTGGAGAAACAGGCGCTTGACCGCTATGGACTGACAGAATTATTAACGGACAAAAAGTTGCTTGAATCCCTTGAACCGAACATGAATCTGCTCAAGAACATTATGCAATTCAAAGGACGGATGAAGGGTGAGGTGTTAAAGAGCGCCAAGGAGATCGTGCGAACCGTAGTTGAGGAGCTGCGCAGCAAGCTGGAATCGCAGACCCGAGCCAGTATCATGGGCAAACGCAGTCGCTATACCTCCAGTTCAGTACGATCCTTGCGCAATCTGAATTTCAAGCGAACCATCACCAAGAACTTGAAGAATTACGATAAAAACAAGCGCAGGTTTGTAATTGATCGTCTGTATTTTGACGGGAGTATACAGCCCCATAACAAGTGGAACATCATCATTGGTGTGGACGAAAGTGGCAGTATGCTGGATTCAGTCATCTACAGTTCGGTAATGGCAAGCATCTTCTATCGCTTGAATGCGCTGCGCACGAAATTATTTATATTTGATACGCAGGTTGTTGATCTGAGCGACAGGCTGGAAGACCCCGTAGATGTGCTCATGAATGTACAGCTCGGCGGGGGAACACATATTACCAAAGCGTTGCGTTATGGCGAGACGCTAATCGATAATCCGGGCAAAACCATCTTTATTCTGGTCAGTGATCTGGAGGAAGGTTACCCGATTGCGCAGATGTACAAAGCCTGTAAAGATATCATCGATGCAGGATGCAAGCTACTGGTTCTCACCGCACTCGATTTTAACGGGGATTCAGTCTATAACAAACATGCAGCACAGACCTTAACGAATATGGGCGCTCATGTAGCAGCAATTACCCCAAACGAGTTGGCAGATTGGATTGGCGAGATCATCACTTAAATTTGAGGAGGAATGTGTAATGCTTACCGCAGACCGCGCAGTAGAAACTTTGGTGGAGAAATTCGCAGTGACCTGTTCAAACGAGTATTCATTAAAAACAGACCGAAGCTCCGAAATTATTGATTATGTATTGGGAACGACAGACAAGTTCCCGGATATGATGGGAAATTCGAGTCATTATGTGTATCAAACAATTGATCTGCTTATGAAGCTCGCCAAAAAAGACGATGGAGATATCTTTTACCGGGCCGGGGCTATTGTGATATATCTAGAATCCAATTATTCCAAAAGAAGTTCATGGAGAACGGATGCTTTTACTGTCTGTATGGGAAATGATTCAGAAGCCTACGGATTGAGCGGGAAGAGCAAAAGCGCTGATCGCATGGCTGGGTTGTTGGGCCGGTTGGAGAAGATCAAACAGTTTGCGGGCGAGAACGAAATTTCGGCTGAATTAAAGAGCAAATTAAAGCGTGCCCAGTGGCTTTTTGATTCCAAAAAGGCTGACACCCAGGGGGATTATCGAGATGTAATCAATGCGTTAATGCTGCTACAACTATATTCAAAACTCAGTGACACGGCCTCTCATCTTGCAGAGGTTCAATCTTCTGTTCAATCGTTACCCGTGTTGTTTCAACATGTGATGGCTAATGATCCAGATAAGTTGCGGGACGAGCTACATACGTTGATTGAACCTGTAGTGGTCGGTAATATTCAAGGGAAACATAACGGATCATCCCAAGAATTGAAGGATGAATTCCTCAAAGAAAAGCGCAGTCGGCTCATAGCTGAGCTGTATCCCAATACGTCTTTCTCTTCAAAAGAGCAATGTTCAAACACCGTATTCCATCAAACGATGGTACTGGTGAGTGGCGCTTTGCTGTACCTGATTAACATTAGTGGGGGTAAACAACGGTTCCTTGATACAAATAGTGAGATTGGGCATGTTTTGCTTCACACAATACATCAATTACATGAGATTTATCCACTTGAAGTTCGCCGTTACTTGCTGAGTATGGACCCTAGAGCAAAGAGTCCAAATGATCTGCTTGCTGGACTTGTGCCTCTGGATGAGCCTTATCAGTTGGTTGAAATGTTGCGGGACGAGCTTAATTCGTACACGGTATCTTGGAACATGTTACAATCTGGAATCGCGAATCGTCCTGAACAAGCGATTCGAGCATACGAGATTATAAAACCGCCATTCCTGAAACTCTGCATTCAGAAATTCATGGAGGATCAAGGATTGACATTGCCTAATGCGGAGGGCTCACTGGAGCAAGCGGTATTTAACGCTCTTCGGCATCCTTTGGACGGGGGACGTCAAGGACTTGCGATTGCAAGATACTTAGGTGGGGAAAATACCCTGGAGGAATATTGGGAGGACCCGAATAGTCGCGGGTTGTTTAATCAATTGAATCGGGATAAGAAGCGTGTTCACAACCTCATCAGTATTAGTTTTCTGCCCTTGGACTCGGAGGCAATGCGCAGGTTCGCAATTCTGACCACTCATCCCGATTGGACACTGGATATTATCTCGGACATGTACAATTCATACGCGTTTAGTGGAGAGCAGCTGCTTCAACGTTATGGGCAAGATCCTGAGGTGCAACGTGATAAATTGCTAACCAGCCTGATCTCACTTAATGGCATGACCGACTACAGATATAAATCCATGCCGCATGACGAATACCGCCGAATCATTCAGCAGAATCTGGACTATGCACTGACACAGTACAAGAAACTGCCAACAGATACACGCATTTTAATTCTGGAGATTACCTTTGAACAGCGTGATGAGTTATCGAAGAAAATAATGGCCGAAGCGATTCGTGCCGGATTGCAGGATTCTTCCAAAAAGGCTAACGGCGTGGCGTTAGCGGAATTCAACCGAATTCCTGATCAGGACTTGTATACACTCGTATACCTCTCGGAGAAAAAAGTGGGAATCAAAGAAATGGCTCTGACCGCAATCCGCAGTCTGGAAAACAGCAAGGAACTGTACGGTGAGCTTTTGAAGAAAGAGAAGTCCGATGAGTGGAAGAGCTTGATCCAAATTCTGCTGGATACCGCAGATTTAAGTCCAGAGTATGCCCATGCTGCACTCGCTGATCAGGCAGATGCCAAAAAGTTGTCGAGACTGAGCTGGTTGTCCTTAAAAGATCTCCCTTCACTGATACGTATTGAAGACAATCAGCCTTTAGATGACCGGATTAAGCAGTATGCTTTGGTCCAATCATTGGATCATACATCCGGTCCTAATGAACGGTTGAATGAATTACGAGATTACGTAAGTGAGGCATCGCTCGCTCGTTTTGCAAGTGAACTGCTCCAGGTCTGGATTCAGGAAGGTGCTCCTGCAAAAGAGAAATGGGTGATGTATGTATCAGCACTCTTTGGTGATATTCAGATTGTAAATATCCTGGCTCCGCAAATTAAGGAATGGACAGAAAATAGCCGCGGCGCGATTGCAGCAGATGCTGTGAAAGTGCTCGCTTACTTGAAAGATCCATCTGCTCTTATGGCAATCGACAAGATCAAACGTGGCGTGAAGAACCGTCAGGTGAAAGGTGCAGCAGAAGAAGCGTTGCAGCTTGCAGCCGATAATATGGGACTTACCTCGGAACAACTGGAGGATCGGCTGGTCACCACACTTGGTTTTGATGAAAAAGGAACCATGCAGCTTAGTTACGGAGAGCGCTCATTCCTGATTAAGGTGAATGGAGACTTGCAAGTCGTTGTCTTGA
The DNA here is from genome assembly GCF_037976905.1 of Paenibacillus sp. FSL K6-1318. Taxonomy (NCBI): domain Bacteria; kingdom Bacillati; phylum Bacillota; class Bacilli; order Caryophanales; family Paenibacillaceae; genus Paenibacillus; species Paenibacillus sp. FSL K6-1318. Next base: position 3,711,321 of record NZ_CP150270.1, on the reverse strand, counting down.
ATGAAGAAACGGGCAAATCCGTGAAGAGCCTGCCTGCTCCTGCACAGAAAGATGATGCTGAACTGGCGGCACAATCCAAGGCGCGTTTCACGCAACTGAAAAAAGATCTCAAATCCATGGTCAGTATTCAGGCACAGCGTCTGGAAGAGTCATTGTCCAAACAACGTCTATGGTCTGCTGATGAGTGGAAAGCCCTGTTTGTACAAAATGTAATTATGCAGAAATTTGCTGTTGGTCTGATCTGGGGAACGTATGAGGATGGCGCTCTGATCAGCACGTTCCGTTATATGGAGGATGGCACATTCAATTCCGTGGATGAGGATGAGGTTGATCTGCCTTCAGGTGCGCAGGTAGGACTTATACACCCGCTGGAATTGGATCAGGCTACCCTTGAAGGTTGGACAACGCAGTTGGAGGATTACGAGATCAAGCAGCCATTCGAACAATTGAATCGTGAGATTTACCAGCCTGAAGATGAGGATAAAACGAAGAATGAATACGATCATTTGCCGGAGTCCGATTTTTCGCCCACGGCATTCCCTAAAGCACTGGAGAAATACGGCTGGATCAAAGGACCGGCACAGGACGGCGGCTGGTATCATGAATTTTATAAAGAGTACGGAGATCTTGTTGCAGAATTGCAATTCAGTGGTACGAGCATCACGTATTACGAGGGATTGGATGACATTACACTGGAATCCCTTCATTTCTTCAAACCGAATAACAAGCAATATTATTACTATGGTGACAACAAACCCATTGCTCTAGGCAACGTTCCAGGTCGCGTGTTCAGTGAAACGATCTACGATATTCTGAGAGCAACGGGGCGTTGATGACGTGAGTGGATTCAAGGGAAAATTCCGGATTTTTTCGAAGCTGTGTACGGAGGATTATTTGATCCGGTACGCCAACAAGGGGTTGTACAAAAGGTCTTTGAAAGAGTTGGACAATGGTGTAAGTGTAACGTACACATGGAATGCATCATCTGTGAGTTGTCAGCTCAGTGACGGGACACACTGTACGCTCGAAAATACGCTGGACCATTGGGAGTGCTCCTGCCCTGCAGAACATATCTGCAAGCATGTGCTGATCGCAATTCTATATGATCAACGGGAACATTCGTCAGAGGATTCGATGAGTGTAGACGAAAAGCATGTGCCGGATAAGGACTCAGGGATATCGAATAATGCTTCGTCGGACGCACCAAAAGACGTATCGGTAACAGAATCAGTAACAAACTTAGTATTAAACGTGGACGATCCAAGCGAAGTTCCGCATTCAGCATCACGTGAGATCGAGTCTCGCTTCCGCTGGATGACGGAGTCTGACCTTACTGTGTTAATTAAGTCATATAGTTCTTCCATGATTGAGGAAGTTGTTTTCCGATTGAGATACCCAGAAGAAATTAAGATCATCGAAGATTCACTTCTTACGGTGCATCTGACAAGCCAGAATATCGAGGTATCTTTTACGGAGGAACCGAACCTTGCAAAAGCTCTTTGTAAAGTGCCGCAGACAGCCGGGAAGATGGCCAAGCTGGAAGCTTTGCTACGATATCGGGTACTAAGAGGCCTGGATGATACGGATGCATTAAGTGGAAGGGTGTACGAAGCCAAGTTCTCAATGCAGACGGCGCAGGAATGTCGCGTGATGCTGGCAGGATTGTTGAAGACGGGACTGGCCCGTCTTCCTCAGTCCTATATGGCACAACTGGAGACCTTGGCAATCGCAGCTCATAGTGGCAACCTGCCTGACATAGAACGCAGTTTACGAGGGATTCAAGGGGAACTACAGTTGTTTTTCAACAGACATATACGTTTCTCCATGCAATCCATGTTGGATCGGGTAAGCAAGCTGTATCTTGCACTCCAGGTTCTTGAAGAAGAAAAGGTATCTGTCATTCAGCAGAGTCAGCTCATTGGCAGTTTTCGAAGTAAATACTATACGGTTCCTTCACTTCACCTGTATGGACTGGGAGCTGATGCGTGGGAGACACGATCCGGTTTCCGTGGAATCACCTATTACTTCTATTGTTTCGATGATGCGGAAATCTACACGTATAGTGATGTACGTGCTGTATATTATGATGATCAGCAGTTCTCGTATACAGAGCATTATGGTGCATTCACACCATGGTTGCCTAATCTGACCTTTCGCCAGTTCGTAGGTGAAGAAGTTCAATTCCATTCAGTTAAAGTGAATGAAGAACGCCGGATCTCTTCCGGGGAAGGTGCAAAGCTTACGATTTTGCCACGAACAGGTATGGAAACGTTGAATATGGACAAGTACATGCAAGATGTAACGTCTGTACTTCAAGAGGAATCGCGATCGTTCGATTTGTTTGCTGCGCCTAGAGAACGACTGGCTGTGATCAAAGTTGCTCGAATAGTGGACCATAACTTTGTCAAACAAACTCAGGATCTTGTCCTGACGGTTGAGAATGCCGAAGGAGAACGATTGGCACTTACTCTCCAGTATTCAACTGATTGGCAAACGATGATCCAAAGACTGGAGTCAGGATATGGTTCTCAATCGCTTGAACATTTCTATGCCTTTGTTCGTGTGGAACCCAAACGGATTAGCCCGATCAGTTTCCTGAAGGGTCAAACGGTGCTCAGTCTGAAACTGGATATTGGCAATGGAAGGATGGGGAGACTTGGAAGAGCATAATCAGTTCATGCAGAAAATTAGCGGCTGGTCAGAAGAGTTGCTGCTGCGCGGGTTATCCCAGTTTACGATCCGAGATATTGAGGTGCTTGAGCAGCTCGCAGTGGAGTCCTTACGGTTGCAGAAGAATTTTCTTCATGAATTGCTGAATCACGTCATTAACGAGGGGCGTAGCGTGGCTCTTGGACAAGGTGATGAAGAGCTGCTGTTATCTCAGTATTGTCGTCTCACCCAATATGTACAGCTCAGTATGCAAGAAGAGGCGTGATACTGGTTAGTATTACAAGCGAAGGTACATGAAGCGATATGATGTAGTAAATAAGATGTATTATAGAATATAAGAAGATTTGCAGAAGGCGACAAGGCCACTGCAAATCTTTTTTTATCGTGGAGTTCGATGTATTACAGATCGAAAAATATCTTCATTTAATGTTTGTTTAGAAAAAGGATGAGAATTTCAATTGTTCTCAGTTATATTCGTTCTGATGTCATATCCCGATTTATGACGCATACCATTAGGCGAATGCGGTCATAAGGGAGGAAACTGAGATGTCCATGAGCGAACCGCTGTTAACGCAAATTGTGAATCAACATATTCCGGCTGGTGCAACGGTCGTCACTATTGATAAACCTGTTCAACATCCAGCGATCTACGCGGCAGACCTTACTGGTGACGGTATGCCGGAGATTGCTGCAGTCTACCAGTTGAATGGTGAGCTGTACCTGCTCATTCTGAAATTTGTTCAAGGACATTGGATCAAGATGGCACTAATCAAGGGATTGGGGTATGGGGTGACTTTAATGACTGCAGCCCCTGTAACCTCAACAGCAAGGAACAATCTCATCATCGGTTGGCGGATTGGTTCTATTTGGTCTAAGCTTGCTGTATATGAGTGGACGGAATCAGGGCTCAAAGATTTGGCGCCTGACGATCTATACTATAGCTTTGCAGAGATTATAGATATGCCTGGTCAGCATGGCCGTGATGGAAAAGTGGAGATTGCACTCTGGATCCATGACACAGGTGAAGCCTACCGTGTGGAGATTATCCGATGGCAGAATGGGAAATGGGTTCCTGCACCGGACGTATATGCAACCTATTATCCAAAAGTGGTGCAATATTACGAGCAACTAACCCAGCAATATCCTGATTATATCTTCTACTGGTATTACCTTGCGGATGCTCAGTTCCACGCAGGCCAGTATCCGGCAGCACTCGCTTCCGTTCAAAAAGCACTCAGCTTCCCGGAAGCGTACCCTTCCAGAGAGGCGCTGCTCGAGCTGGAAAAGAAAATTAAACAGGCGATGGTCCCTATAAGTCATGCCCGGGTAGCGACATGGTTATATCCGATCTCCGTTCGAACCACGAGTGGGACACGTTGGGGGTATATGGATGCGCAGGGACATGTTCGGCTAGAGCCGGTTCTGGATGACGCACAAGCGTTTCAGCCCAATGGATTGGCTGTAGTTGTGAAGGACGGCCATGCTGGTGTGATTAATCTTCAAGGGCAGTATGTCGTTCAACCTGTATACGATTCCATCAATTCCTTTTCTGAAGAACGAGCGATGGTGATTGATTCTCAAGGATTTAAGATGATTAATGAACAAGGCACGGTCCTGACCAAACGGGCATACTCGTATATCTCGAATATGAAGGACGGCCGAGCGTTGTTTTACGATTCTAATCCTGGTCAGGCAGATGGATCGGTGAGTCTGTATGGTTATCTGGATGCCTCAGGCAATGAGGTGATTCCGGCACAGTTCGTGTCAGGGAATGATTTTCAAGATGGCAAAGCGGTTGTGCAGATCAAGGATAATGAATATGCGCTCATTAATCGCAATGGACATCGGCTCGCGACGTATCCATTTGCTTATGTGGGACCGTTAGGAGATGGACTGCTCGCTTTTCAAAAAGAGGCCTCGGGCAAATATGGGTACATCGACGAACGGGGTAATATTCGCATTCAGCCCAAGTTTTCATCGGCATTTCCTTTTAGCGATGGGCAAGCAATTGTCAATACAGCGGAGGATTACAAGTCCATCTATGGTGTCATTAATACGCAAGGATCATTTATCATTCAACCTGCCTATAATGACATCCGCGAACTAGGCGAGCATCGTTATGCGCTGGGGCAAGCAATTAATCCGGAGCAGCCTTATATCGGCTCTGTGTATGCGATCGCAGATACCAACGGTAGAAGGCTTACGGAGTTTGTTTATCGCGATGTGGGCAATTACAAAAACGGCCTTGCTTCCGCATCGGATGGCAGACAGACCTATCTGCTGGATCTGAGTGGCAGACCTGCCACTGGGTATCCCCATGTAGAAGGTTCGGGTACGCTAGAAGTTGTGGCACCAGATCTAATTAAGGCGTATGTAGACCAGCGCTTATCTTATGTGAACCGCGCCGGACAGATCATCTGGCGTCAAAATACAATCGTTCCTCTTCATCCGCCGTACCGTGTACGCGAAGAGAAGTACAAACCGAACAGGGATTATCTCGTATATTATCCGCAGGTGGAGGGATTGACAAACCAAGCGGAGCAGCTTGCGCTGAATGCCAAGTTGAAGCAGCTGTCTCAGGTTAAACCAATCCCTGCCGATCAGCAGCTGGATTACACGTATACAGGGGATTTTGATATTACGTTCTATCAGCAGCAATTGCTGCAACTGCAACTTACAGGTTATAACTATCCCGCGGGTGCTGCACACGGTATGCCTACGATGATCTATGCGATCATTAATCTGACGAATGGTCAGTTGTATGAGCTGAAGGATCTATTTAAGCCAAATAGTGACTATGTAAAAGTGTTGAGCCAGATTGTGGGGGATCAGATCAAAAATGATCCTCAATACTCGTATGTGTTTCCGGACACGTATACGGGGATTAGTGCGGATCAGCCGTTCTTTGTTACAGCAGATGCTCTGCATCTCTACTTCAATCCCTATGATATTGCTCCCTATGCAGCAGGATTTCCAACGTTTACGATTCCTTTTACCCAGATCAAGGATATCATTGATACAGAAGGTTCGTTCTGGAAAGCATTCCACATGTGATTATTCACTAAGAGATGGATAATATCGAGGCTTCTCAACAATAGTTGAGGGGCTTTTGATGTGTAATGAGACTAAAACAGGCAGCTTGCGATCAACGCAAGCTGCCTTTTACAACTAATATCATGGTTAAAAAGAGCAATGCGAAGAAGAAGTCTCAAAAAAACTAGCTTCATCCCATCTTCTCGGCACTGAAAATCAGACTTTTTGATGCTATTTTTCAGTGGTAAGAAAAGCTTCATCGATTCGAATTCGCGGGGGAATAACGGTATGCAGCACCTGGATGATCGTCGGGCAGTCGTGTGTTGTTTTTGCCAAATAATCGTTCGCGCAGCGTATCTTCTTCATATTCAGTTCGGAACATGCCGCGTTTCTGTAATTCTGGAACGACCAGATTGACAAAATCCAGATGAGTCTGAGGCAGAATGTATCGCTCCAGATTAAATCCGTCAATCCCCGTATCCTCCACCCAACGTTGCATCTCATCTGCAATCTCTTCAGCAGTACCCACACTGACAATTCCCCTGTATTCCTTGCCTGCAAAATCATCCATGACTTGGCCTACCGTTGGAATGTGCACTGCATGTTTCGTGTAACGTTCGGTGTGGGAACGGCCTTGCTCCGTTTTGATTCCGGTGAATGGCGCATTCGGATCAAGTGCCGTGAGATCAATGCCTGTCGAGGACTGATAGGTGAGCAGTGCTGCTTCCCTGCTTTGGTATGTACGATACTCCTCATACTTTTTGCTGGCCCCTTCGCTGGTATGACCAACAATAGCCGATAGCCCGGTAAATATTTTGATGTGATGAGGCTGCCTTCCATGTTGAACTGCTCTACGTCTGATGTCATCCACTTGTGCCTTGAGTGCTTCTATCGTAGGTGCTTTCAGAAATACACCTTCGGCGTGCTTGGCCGCAAAATCTCGTCCCCGATCCGAACTTCCTGCCTGGAATAGAACGGGCGTGCGCTGAATGGAGGGTTCACTTGCGTGAGCGGCTTTTAGCCGGAAATAGGGACCTTCGTGATCAACAACATGAATTTTGTCCGCTCTGGCGTATAACCGACTGGCTTTATCCACAACGACAGCATCATCTTCCCAGCTTCCTTCTAGCAGTTTATAACTCACCTCCATGAAATCCTCGGCCTGATCATATCTCTCCTGATGGTTCAGCACCTGATCTCTGCCAAAGGCGGCGGCGCCGCTTGTTCCACCTGTAGCTACCACATTCCATCCGATGCGCCCCTGTGTCAGGTGGTCCAGTGTTGAGAAGCGTCTCGCATTCGGGAAGGGCTGTTCATACGTGGGAGAAGCTGTAGTGACAAAACCCAGATGTTTTGTATGTGACGCAAGAGCGGAGAGCGCCAGCATGGGATCATTGGAAGGGGTGTATACCGCTTCACGGTATGCGAGTTCAGGCTTTAATTCCGGATAACCGTAAGAGTCTGCAAAAAATATAAAGTCGAATTTGCCACGCTCCAGAATCTGGACCAATTCAATCCACAAATCCAGACGATTATAGCGATGGCTCTGATTGGCGGGGTGGGCCCATAGGCCTTGGGTCATTTGATTCGGATTATGGATGTCGAATACACCCAGATGTATTTTTTTCATAATTAGAAGAACTCCTTTCGATGCATACAAGTAGGCTCAATCGTTCTGAGCCTTTTCAAGTGAGCTTATAGGAATACCCCGATTTTGTACAATTGAAAAATGTAAATTCACCATTTACAAAAACAAATTACAAAATTAAACCCGTTCCGAAAAGAACGGGTTTTCTAGTCGTTAATCTGATGCTACAGCATTACATTTAACGGGATTGAGCCATAACAGGTTCGTCTGGAATCGTCCGTAGACGTTTGATTTCATCCACAAGTTCCTCGGTGATCTTGCTTGAAGTGGAGCTGTTCTTCCGGGTTAACACACCGAGTCTCGGACCATTCATGAGATTGCGAACCGGGCGGGTGATCGTGCCGGGGATGGGAGGTGAGACTGCGACAACCGGAGCCAGAGCGATCCCCATATTGGCCTGTACAAAATACTTCAATACCGTGATGCCGTCCACCAGAATGGGGCTCCGCTGTAATTGTCCGATCTGGCTACTGATCATCTCTTCAATCCGAATACGGAACGAGCAGGTTCCCGGAGTCAACAGAAAGGTTTCGCCCTTCAGGTCTTTCAGATGAATCTCTTGTTTATGTTGAAGGGGATGCGAGGCGGGCAGAAGCAACGTGATGTCTTCATATAGAAGGGGCTGGAAATCCAGCTGGATATGAGGTTCGGCTTCATTGCACAGTGCGATATCAATCTCATCATCCAATAACATGCGCATCAGATCTTTGGTTGTGCTGATTCTGACCTGCACCTGAACCTTGGGCTTTTGTTCGGAGAAACGGCGTAAAATCTCGGGCAGACGGCTGCTAGCCGAAGGCTCCGATGCACCGATCCGAATGATGCCTGCATCCCCATGCATGAAATCGGTCAGGGCGACATTGAGTTCATCGTATTCTCTCAATAACAGATCTGCACGTTCGTTCAGCAGCCGGCCCGCACTGGTCAGGGTAATCGTTTTGCCGCGTTCGAAGAGTTTCATGCCCAGCTCTTCCTCCAGCTTTTTGATTTGCATCGTAATTGTAGGTTGCGAATATTGAAGAGCTTCAGCGGCGCGTTGAAAATTACCGTATTTCACGATGGCCTGAAATGTCTTGATGAGCCGGATTTCCAAAGCGTTCAACCCTCTCGTATTAAAATTTATAAATTAGAGATTTATGTTTTTCAATTATACATGTCCGACATTTTCAATTATTATAGCAGATATCCAATTAAAACAGTAGGAATACCTTTTAATTGAGTCCGTTATGTCACAGGAGGCTTTATCATGACTCAAAATTTGTATACACGTCCAACTCCCGCAGCTTCTACCAAACTGTTTGCTTATGCACCTGAAGCTTTTCAAGCCTTTGGAGAATTTAACAAACAGACATTCGCAGAAGGCGCACTGACCGTTAAAGTGAAGGAGTACATCGCTGTGGCAGCAGCACACATTACCGGATGCCCATATTGCATCGAAGCTCACGTCGGCAAAGCCAAAGGACAAGAAGCTACGTTCGAAGAGTTGCTCGAAGCTGTTGCAGTAGGTGCAGCCATCAATGCACACTCGGCCTTTTACAATTCAATTCACACATGGAATGCATATAACGAAGAAGCGAATACCGAACTGTATGCATTGGACCACATTGAACGGATTGAGCGGCTGGAGGAAACGAATGAAGGGTTGTATACGTCTTTTGTGGAGTATATCAATCGTACGCTCGTTCCTGAACGTATTGGTGTGAAAGACAAGTTTCTGATCGCTGTTGGGGCCAGTCATGTGACCGGTAATGCGTACAGTATCGAGATCTTTACACGAAAAGCTAAGGCGGAAGGTGTTACGCTCGAAGAACTGGCGGAGACCATTCTGGTTGCCAGTGCACTCAAAGCAGGCGCAGCCATTGCACATCGTGTGAATGCTCTCGCCGCCTATGAACGGGAATAGTCCGAATCACAACTAAGCTAGAGTCTGAGAGAGAAAAAGTATGTTTACATTCCGAAGGAGGATGAATGATGACCCTATCCAATATTTTACGAGAGTTACCTTCTGAAATACGTGAACAGACCATTGCATGGCGGAGGCATTTTCATCAGTATCCCGAGCTATCCTTTCAGGAGGCAGAAACGGCTCAATATATTGATGACACTCTTCGGACGTTTGCCGGACTGGAGATCAGTCGCCCAACGCCGACCAGTGTTGTAGCCAGATTGATTGGATCCAAACCGGGCAAAACGCTTGCCCTGCGTGCGGATATCGACGCACTCCCGATTACCGAAGCGACAGAAAGTGATTATGTATCGACTCGTCCAGGTGTGATGCATGCTTGTGGCCATGACGGCCACACCGCTATGCTGCTCGCTACAGCCCGCATTTTCGCAGAACGAAAGGAACAGCTGCATGGTGAGATTCGCTTCATCTTCCAGCATGCGGAGGAAAGTCCTCCCGGTGGAGCTATAGAGCTTGTCGAGGCAGGTGTTCTGGACGGTGTCGACTGGATTGTGGGACAGCATCTGGCTTCCTTGTTGCCGATTGGAAAAGTGGGCATCGTCTATGGGGAGATGATGGCTTCGCCAGATAATTTTACTTTGACCGTACAAGGCTATGGTGGGCACGCAGGCTTCCCGCATCGCTCGGTAGATACGATCTCCATCGGGGCCCAGATCGTAACGAACCTACAGCACATCGTGTCCCGATACACCGATCCATTGGAACGACTGGTTGTATCAGTTACGCAATTCACGGGTGGATCATCCCATAATGTTATTCCAGATCAAGTGATCATCAAGGGTACGGTGCGTAGCTTTAACGCACAAATCCGCGAAGAGGCGCCAATACAGCTTCGCCGAATCGCTGAAGGTATCGCCCATGCACATGGTGCCGAGGTTACCTTGGATTATGTATGGGGTTATCATCCTGTCGTGAATGATGAAGCGCTGACGCGTCGTGTGGAAGATGTGATTGTTGGCGTGCTAGGACAGGATGCGATCGAATATGTGCAGCCAGGCATGGGTGGAGAGGATTTCTCAGCGTATCAGCAAGTCGTTCCCGGTACGTTCATTAACATTGGCGCGGGCAACGTGGATCAGGACATTGTCTTCCCGCACCATCACCCCAAATTCGCTATTGATGAAGAAGCGCTGCCCATTGGTGTCCTGGTGTATGTCAAGATTGCAGAGTGTCTGCTTGAGTGGAACGAAACCTGAGTCAACTTACATCCAACAGCTTCCTGATCATACGAACGTACACAAAACGTTTGTCATGATGTATAGCAGCCTTTAATCCGATTAAATGAATAAGAATACTTATATATGTTGTTAGAAAAGTCCGTTATATAAATTAAAGGGGGATTTTCATGAAAACGTTAGTTCAGAGAAGCATTCACCACCGAGTATGGATCATGGCACTGGTTGCCGTTCTGCTCCTGGCTGGTTGCTACAGTGGAGGCAGCAGTACAAAGACAGGTTCCGGATCAGACTCGGCTTCAGGAGACACCCCGGCCGCTGCGGCTGCAACCGAACTTAAATTTCCACTCACCCAAACGATCCCAACCTTGGACCCGCATCTGTCCCTGGGGGGAAGTAATGCCACTATTGGATTGAATATCTATGAAGGTTTATTCGCCTTCAATTCCAAATACGAGCCCGTACCGAATCTGGCGGAATCTTATGAGGTCAGCGAGGACGGCAAGGATTACACTTTCCATCTTCGCCAAGGTGTACTGTTCCACAATGGCAAGGAGATGAGAGCTGAAGACGTGACGGCTTCACTGAATCGCTGGAAGGATCTGGCGCCGCGTGCCAAGAGTTCTTTCGGTGAATCGACGTTTAACGTCGTGGATGATTACACTGTGCAGCTGAAGCTTAACGAACCTAAAAACGATATTCTGGCCCAGTTGAGCCATGTGCTGAACTTTGCTGCGATCATGCCAAAAGAGATTGTGGATGCAGCAGGTCCTGAGGGAGTCAAAGAGTACTTTGGCACAGGGCCGTTCAAATTCGTGGAATGGAAAACGGATCAGTACGTTCATGTCAGCAAATTTGAAGATTTCAAGCCGGTGGACACACCAGCCGATGGTTTCTCCGGACATAAGGAAGCACTGGTGAATGATGTTTACTTCACTTTGGCTACAGATAATGCTACGCGCTTCTCGTCCTTCTTGGCTGGGGATTTTGATTATATTGACATTGGTGTCGATAACCTGCCGCAAGTGGAGAATGATCCCGAGATCAGCCTGGTGAAAGATCTCTCGACAGACTTCAATCTGGTTTTCAACAAGAAGTCACCTCTGTTCTCCAATCTGAAAAATCGGGAGGCTGTGGCTGCTGTAATCAATGCAGAAGATATTCTGTTAGGTATTACGTCCACACCTGAGTTGTATCGTCTGAATCCGAGCTATATGTATACAGAGAATACCAAGTGGTACAGCGAAGCGGGTAGTGAGGCGTATAACCAGAACAACCCGGACAAGGCGAAGCAACTGCTTCAAGATGCGGGGTATAACGGAGAAGTGGTACGTCTGCTCACGACCAAGGATACGGGAACCTTCTACAGTGCCACATTAATGCTGCAATCCCAGCTGGAGAGCATTGGAGTGAAGACCCAGATCGATATCTACGACTATGCCACGATGCTCACCAAACGTGCAGATGCCGGCGCCTGGGATATCTATCTCGGACCATTCATCGTACCCTCCACACCATCACAGTTGTTATATCTGAATCCAACTTACGGATTCGCGGACGATGCAAAGCTTGCTGAACTCCTCTCCAAGGCTACGGCTGCTCAGAGTGATGTGGACATTCAAGCCGCCAACGATGAACTTCAGGCTTATGAATGGACTTATCTTGCTGCGATTAAGATCGGTGATGTGTACAAATACAGTGCCATTCGGAAGAACATCGAAGGATTAACGACGCTGTACGGTATTCCGAATCTCGCCAACACCCGTGTATCGCAAAAATAACCGGATGCGCACCGCGGAATGGAGCCTTCAATTGGTGAGGTTCTAGTCCGCGGTTGATGCATTGTCCCGAAAGAAGGTGAATCGGTGGCCATTTACATTATCAAAAGGATTGGGGCGCTCATTCCGACACTGTTTATCATGTCCGTGGTTGTTTTTCTAATCGTCTATCTGATTCCCGGTGACCCGGCCCGTGTCATGTTAGGCGATGGTGCGGATGAACAGACGATCTCTGCGCTTCGCTCACAAATGGGGCTGGATACTCCATTACTCGAACAATACGTTATCTGGGTATCCGGAGCCTTGTCCGGTAATTTGGGTGAGTCCTATTTTCTGGGGAAATCAGTGGCTTCCGCGATCGGGGAGTATATTCAACCTACGCTTTCCCTAAGCATTCTGGCAATGGTGTTCAGTGTACTGATTGCCATTCCGCTGGGGATCAGTGCAGCGATGAACCGTGGAGGGTGGGCAGACAAGCTGTTGACCGTCTATTCGCTACTCGGGATTACCATTCCCGGTTTTCTGCTCAGTCTGTTCCTGGTGTTGTTGTTCGCCGTTCAACTGAAGTGGCTGCCGGTGTCAGGCTATGCCTCAATCCAGTCCGGAATGATTCCCTTTCTGCGTCATCTGGTACTGCCTGCCATCTCCATCGGTCTTGTCATGTCGTCCATTATTGCCCGTATGGTGCGATTATCCGTTCTTGAGGTCATGAATCAGGGCTACGTCAAGACAGCGAGGTCCAAAGGCGTAAGCCGGAGAAGGCTGGTCTACAAGCATATTCTGCGAAATGCACTTATTCCCGTCATTACGGTCATCGGAGGAACGTTCGGTACCCTGCTGGCAGGTGCAGCTGTTATTGAAACCATCTTCAACATTCCAGGCATTGGTCAGCTGCTTGTTCATTCGGTTGAGCGGAGGGATTATGCCGTTATTCAGGGCGTTGTACTGTTCATTGCATTAATTTATGTGTTGGTTAATCTGATCGTCGACTTGCTGTATGCGGTCGTTGATCCGCGAGTCCGGCTTGAACAATAAGAACAACAAATAACAACCAGAGAGGAGGCAATCTATGGCTGATACGGAGATTCAACATATAAAACTTCAAAGACAGCATTTTCGATCTGTTCGGCGCAGGCAGGCCCTCAGGCAAATTCTGTCCAATGCATCGGCTGTTTGGGGAATAGGCTTGACCTTGCTTGTGCTCTTCGTGAGCCTGGTTGGGCCGTGGATTATCACCTACCAGCCACTTGAGGTTGATATTGTCAGACGCCTGACGGCTCCAGGAGCGCAGCACTGGTTCGGAACGGATAATTTTGGCCGGGATATCCTGTCACGTGTGGTTCATGGAACCCGGAATTCAGCTCAGATCGGAATCGTGGTTGCCCTGATTGCTTCAGTCATCGGGCTTGTCGTGGGGCTGTACTCCAGCATGTATAAGTGGTTGGATCAGATTTTGATGCGTGTGATGGATGCACTCTATGCCTTTCCTGCTATTCTGCTGGCTATCGCCATTATGGCTGCACTCGGTCCAAGTATGCAAAACTTGACGATCTGTCTGATCATCGTGTTCATTCCGGCGGTCGCACGAATTGTTCGGTCAGTTGCCATCGTGACTCGGGAGCAGACATACATCGAGGCCATGGAGGTACTTGGGGCATCGAACACTCGGATCATCTGGCGGCATCTGGCACCGAATGCGCTACCGGCATTGGTGGTGCAGGCGAGTTTTGTATTTGCGGAATCTATCATTGTGGAAGCGGCATTGAGTTTTCTGGGTGCCGGTATTCCGGCGCCTACGCCAAGCCTGGGCAATCAATTGTCCGAGGCCAAAATGTTTATTTTCAATTCCTGGTGGATGACGTTATTCCCTGGGTTTGCGCTCATTCTGACGGTACTGGCTATGAATCTGCTTGGTGATGGCCTGCGTGACATGCTTGATCCTCACACCGCTGCCGCTGTAAAGAAACCGAAGAAAAACAAGTTTGGCTTCAGAGCATGGATGCCAACTCGCAAGGGAGGTGTCTGATATGAATGTCGTTGATGTGACTGTTGATTCTGTAGAAGAACCGCTGCTGGACATCAGGGAACTGGTTACCCGATTCCATACGCCACAGGGGCAGGTCACTTCGGTGGACGGGTTGTCCATGACTTTGCAGAAGGGCGAAATTGTAGGTGTGGTCGGCGAATCCGGTTGTGGCAAAAGTGTTACCGCTCAATCCGTATTACGATTGTTCGATGAGAAGCGGGAGGTTGAATACGAAGGGGAGATTCGCTTCTCAGGCACCAATCTGCTTCAGCTCTCTGAACGGCAGATGCAGGCTGTACGCGGCAATGACATCGCCATGATTTTTCAGGACCCACTCAGCTCCTTGAATCCGGTGTATACGATCGGGGATCAGATTATGGAAGCATTGCAGCTGCACCAAAAGATGGATCGGCGTCAGGCCCGCGAACGGGTTATCGCATTGTTGAAAATGACGGGCATCTCATCCCCGGAGCAGCGAGTGAACCAGTATCCACATCAACTGTCAGGCGGCATGCGGCAACGGATCATGATTGCCATGGCATTGGCCTGCCGTCCTAAACTGCTGATTGCCGACGAACCGACAACAGCTCTGGATGTGACCATTCAGGCACAGATCATGCGATTGGTTGTGGACATATGTGTGCAGGAACAGATGGGACTTATGCTAATCACTCACGATCTGGGAGTCGTTGCAGAATCCTGTCATCGTGTTGTGGTGATGTATCTTGGTCAGATTGTGGAGACGGCTAGCGTGGCTACCTTGTTCAAACGTCCTCGTCATCCGTATTCAATTGGACTACTTCAATCGTTGCCAAGAATCGATGGAGATCGGAAGCAGAACATGCCTGTAATTGAAGGCAGTGTACCTTCGCTCCATCACATCCCGTCCGGCTGCCGTTTCGCTTCCCGTTGTGCGTTTGCAGATGCGAAATGCCATACGGACATGCCACCGCTTCGCCAGCTTGCGGATGCGGATAGTTCCGTACGCTGCTGGTATGCGGATACGATTCCGTTACAGGAGGTGAGATAGATGACGACCCTGAATTCACAGACACGATCGCAAGAGCCTTTACTTCAAATCACAGGACTCAGAACCTATTACTCAATCAAAAGCAAAACCAGCTATCGCAAGCAACAGGTCAAAGCCGTGGATGACGTATCCCTGAACATCTACGAAGGCGAGACCTATGGTCTGGTGGGCGAATCGGGTTGTGGCAAAAGCACGCTTGGCAAAACGGTGTTGCGCCTCCTGTCATCGCAGGACGGTGAGATTCGATATCGAGGACAGCCGATTCACCGATTGTCCCGTCGCCGAATGCGGGCGTATCGGCAGGAGATACAAATGATTTTCCAAGACCCCTATTCATCACTGAATCCCCGGATTACGGTGGGAGAGGCATTGGAGGAAGCGCTGGTCATTCACCGGATCGGCAAGCCTGAGGAACGAACTCGTTCGGCGCTGAAGATGCTGCAGGCGGTGGGTCTGCAAGATGAGCATTACTACTCACTTCCTCATCAGTTATCGGGAGGGCAGCGTCAGCGGATTGGACTTGCGCGTGCTTTGATTCTGAATCCCAAGCTGGTGATCTGTGATGAACCCGTGTCGGCTCTTGATGTGATTATTCAGGCACAGATCATTAACCTGATGCGAAAGCTTCAGCGGGAGATGGATCTGACCTATCTGTTCATTGCTCATGATATAGCCGTAGTCAGGCATATTTCGGACCGAATCGGTGTGATGTATCTCGGGAAACTGGTGGAAGAGGCCGATACCGAGAGTCTGTTTCATTCGCCGCGGCATCCCTATACCCAACTGTTGCTGTCCGCCGTCCCGATTCCTGATCCGTCCATGAAGCGGCTTTCCGTTGTAACGGATACGGACATGCCTTCGCCGCTTGAAACGATATCTGGCTGTGCGTTTCATACCCGTTGTCCGCTCGCAGATGAACAATGCCGAAGTATCGTTCCAGTAAAGCGTGTGGTGAAGGGAGGACATTGGGTGGCGTGCCATCATGCTGCGAAGGGTATAGATGAGCAGTAGATGACATGTAAGGTTACGGATGCCAATCAGAAATCAGAAACTAATCCTGATGTCCAATGAGGTTAATACGACAAGGTGAATAGGCTTTGAGCGAAAGTTCTAAATAAATGTGTGTTACCACAAGTTTCCCGGCGGATGATCATCATCCGTACGTATTTTGATTACCAAGGAGCTGATTGAGTATGAAAAAAATCCATTTGGGCGTATTCGAGGTCAACGGTGTCAATCATCTGACACAAGGCATCTGGGCCCATCCGCAACAGCATCGGGTTAACTATAACGATGTGAATTATTGGATCAACATTGCACGAATTCTGGAACGCGGCAAGTTCGACTTTATGTTTTTTGCCGATACGTATGGTTATCCCAAAAAGGGAAAAGAGCTGGCTTTCCGCGAAGCTGCGGGCACCCCGTCCAATGATCCGATGCTGCTGATTCCCGCTCTCGCTGTATCAACCCAGCATCTGGCCTTCACGATGACAACGTCAACCACATATGAGCCCCCTTATGCAAATGCACGCCGATTCTCCACTCTCGATCATCTGACCCAAGGGCGGATCGGCTGGAATATCGTCACCACGAGTAATAGTTCCGCCGCCGATCTGTTCGGCAAGGACGAGTTCATTCCACATGATGAACGATATGACCGGGCAGAGGAATATATGGAGGTAAGCTACAAATACCTGGAAGGAAGCTGGGAAGAGGATGCACTGCTCGTGGATCGCAACAACCGAGTATTCGCTGATCCTGGGAAGGTTCATAAGGTGGAGCATGAAGGAACGTATTTCCGCTCTGCGGGTTATCATGCAGCGACGCCATCGCCGCAACGAACGCCAGTACTATTTCAAGCTGGAAGCTCGGAGCGGGGGAGAGCCTTTGCCGCCAAACATGCTGAGGGAGTATTCCTGAAAGCTCCGACACTTGAAGTGCTGCGGGATCAGATACAGGATATTCGCCGCCGGGCGGCTGCTTTTGGCAGAGACCCGGAACAAATCAAGATTTTTACCGGACTCTCTGTTGTTGTTGCTCCTACAAGGGAAGAAGCACAGCGCAAACATGAGGAGTACTTAAGTTACCAGAGCCGTGAAGCGACACTGGCGAGTTATGCGGGGGTAACAGGTATAGACCTGACT
This sequence comes from Paenibacillus sp. FSL K6-1318, assembly GCF_037976905.1. Classification (NCBI taxonomy): domain Bacteria; kingdom Bacillati; phylum Bacillota; class Bacilli; order Caryophanales; family Paenibacillaceae; genus Paenibacillus; species Paenibacillus sp. FSL K6-1318. Next base: position 3,693,851 of record NZ_CP150270.1, on the reverse strand, counting down.
GCGCTCGATCCGGATGATTACTTCGAGAATATTCATACCGAGATGGGACAGACACATACAGATCGCTTCACGAAGCATAGCAAGGATAAGAAGAAGGTACAGGAAGTAATTGATGATTTTCTGCAAAAAGGATTTCGTGGCTTGACCGTCATAGGCACGCCGGAAGATGTGGCGGATCAGATCGAACATTGGGTAGAGTTCACAGGGTTGGACGGTTTTAATCTGGAGCCTTATGTGCTGCCCCAATCCTATGTTGATTTTGTGGACCTGGTCGTTCCTGTTCTGCAGAGAAGAGGTATATTCAAAGAAGAGTATGAGGAAGGAACCTTCCGTGAACGGTTATTTGGAAAAGGGCAGGCTCTCCTGCCTGAGCATCATCCAGGTTCAGATTATCGAGTTGGCGTACGTCAGACATAAGATACAGGTCCACTGGAGGGAAACAAGATGCAGGCTAGAAAATATAGTGAACCGCGGATCGATGCTGAACGTTATTTGTACTCTGCTTCCCAGCAAGACTTGCTCGCCAAAGTGAGAGAACTGGGTCAGCAGGTCATTGGTGTACATGCCAAGCGGATTGACCAAGAAGGGATATATCCGTTTGAGTCTATGCAAGCTTTGGCGGATTCGGGTCTGGCAGTGCTTGCTGTTCCGACTGCAATGGGCGGTTGGGGAGCAGGATACGCTGGGGACGTTGAGATGATCCCGCTCATCCTCATGGAACTGGCATCCTGGTGCTCGTCCACTTCTCAAGTATTCACACTGCATAATACGGGCGTTCAGTTGGTTCATGCGTTGGGGTCTGCCAAGCAGCAGGAGTTCTTTTTTGATGAGGCACGTGCCGGTCATTGGTTCGCCAGCTTCGGAAGTGAGTCGGGTAAAGACCGGTTCAAGTTAGAAAGTGAGCTACGACAGAACAAGGATGGTTATGTACTAAATGGAACCAAAATCTTCGCCACCGGCTCTCCCGGGGCAAAATGGGCGTTCTGGCGATCGGTCTTAGCTGACACGGAGGGAAGCCAGAATGAGCGATATGTCATGCCACTTGTGGATCTGACGAGCAGCGGCATCACCATCGTGGATGATTGGAACGGCATTGGGCAGCGTGGAACCGGAAGTGGACAAGTGCTGGCGAATAACGTGCACATCCCGACAGAACATCTTATCGGTGAGCCAGGGAGTTATGGCACTGTAGATTCTTTTTTCTCCGCCCAGTTCAACATTCATTTTGCCGCACAATTTACCGGTATTGCCATGGGTGCGTATCGGGAAGCTATTGCTTATGTCCATGAACGTTCCCGCTCTTGGTCGACAGATGGTACAGCATCTAAGGACAGTCCTATAGTCAGAGTTCGATTGGGAGAATGCTCGGCCCGGATTGCCGCTGCGCGTGAATTGGTCCTTCAGGCTTCGCGAGTGCTGGGTACCTCGTATGACCAACCAGAACTGCGGGAGACCGTTCAGGTTGCAGCCTCCCAAGCGAAGATTATAGCGACCAAAGCAGCATTGGAGGTAACCAGTTCCTTATTTCAGGTGATGGGGGCAAGGGCAGCTACGCGGGACAATAATTTCGACATGTATTACCGGAATGCAAGAACGTTGACATTGCACGACCCCGTCGACAAACATCTGGAGTTACTTGGTCAGCGGGAACTGGAACGGTACGTATAGTACGAGTAGGTATGTGTTATGACTTATTTTCAAGCTATTGTTGAGATAGCGTTGCAGAACGCTTTTCATATGTGAGTGTGTGTATTCATCTCTTCGAGGCCATATGTCCAATATGGCTTCTTTCTTATATAATAAGCTGAAACATAGACAACGAGAGGGGAAGTCAGATGCAATCCAAGGTGTCAGAGACATGGTACGCCATTCGAAATAAAGAAGATCAGCGCTGTGCATTGGCAGCGAGATTAAATACATTTTACCAAAGCAGCTCTGCCGAACGAATCATTCATATTCCTGAAGAGATTGGTCAGGGTTACTGGCAGTTGAATCGCATTCATCCCTCCATGGAACTCGTGTATAGTGACGCGATATTCCATCGTCCAACCGCCTTGAGCAGTCTGGAGCAGGATGACAGTATCAAGTTAAGCTTCTGCATTGGTGAGAGCATTTCGTGGAACATTGATGGCAAGCTGGGGGAATTCCATGTACATACCCAGGAAAGTTCTGCATATGGCAGTCGATATACGAGCAGTACGTGTGAGTTTGGATTACAGCAGCACTTCAAGGGATTTACGTTGAAGCTGGATCAGACACCGATCAGTGGGATGATGGAGCAGCTTCCCATACAACAGCTCATGACGGCCATCGCGGGAAGCGGGGGAGGTTTCTATAATGCGAAGATGACACCGACGATGATTCGAATTGTTAACGAGATGACACAATGCCCGTATTCGGGACAACTGAAACAACTGTATTTAAACGGAAAAGCACTTGAGCTGCTCGCGGTATATTTCAGTGAATGCATTCTGGAGCGTCAGTTACCTGCGAATCATGATGGGTTGTCCCGGACGGACCTGACCAGCTTGCAACAGGCGAAGCAGATTCTTGATGCGAATCTGGCACATCCGCCAACTCTTGAAGGGCTCTCCAGACAAGTGTGTCTGAATGAATTCAAGCTAAAAAAAGGATTCAAGCAATTGTTCGGTCTTCCTGTACATGCGTATGTCATTGAGCAGAGGCTAGAGGCAGCCTATTACCTGCTGGAGACCAGACAGATGAATGTGACCACGGCGGCTGCAGCGGTTGGTTTTAATAAAACGAGTCATTTCTCCGCGCAATTCAAACGCAAGTATGGCATGACACCATCCACATATTTTAATCCAACTTTCTAGTAGCCTTCTTGTGGCATTTACTTATAATCCGTATTGAGGTATTTTTGCTCCGGATTGGGGTAGCGGTTGCCCGCGTCCCTGTGAGATATTAATGTGCGTATATAGCACTGCGCTATATTGAGAATGATTATTAATATCAGGAGGGATGAGATGAACAACACATCTGAAGTGTCCGGGTTAATGCAAGTGACGAAGGAGCGTAAAGGTCTGCTGATCACAGCAAGTATCTTCTCGACCCTGTCGAGTCTGCTGCAGATTGTTCCTTTTATCGGGGTGTACAAGATCGTCGAGGAACTGCTAACTCATGCGGGGCAAGCCTCTGCCATGGACAGAGATCTGTTGATCTATTGGGGGATCGTCGCATTCGTAGCCCTGATTGCAGGGCTTATTGCGCTCTATATCGGGGGGATGTGCTCACACATTGCTGCGTTCAACATTTTGTACCAGCTCAGAGTAAGGCTTGCGGAACATGTTGCCAGAGTACCCATGGGGTATCACACCCGGACGGCAACCGGTGAGCTGAAGAAGATCATCGAAGTCAGTGTGGAGAAAATCGAGAAATTTATCGCCCATCAGTTGCCGGATCTGGTGAGTGCGATCGTCATTCCACTGATGCTGCTGGGATACTTGTTCTGGCTCGATTATCGCATGGCGCTGACGCTTTTGGTTCCGATTGGAATCGGGTTCTGGCTGCAAAGTCGTATCTTCCGCAGTGAAAAAGGCCGTCAGGCTTATCGTGATTTTCAACTTGCCATCGAAGAGATGAATGCGACGGGTGTTGAATACGTGAGAGGTATGCCGGCAGTGAAAGTATTTGGGATTACAGCCGATTCGTTTCTGACCTTTAAACAGGCGGTAACGCGGTACCGAGATATTTCGTTGAAAATAACAGATTTGTGTAAAACATCCTACGGGCTGTTTTTTGTAATCATGATCTCGTTATTTACTTTCATTGTTCCGGTGGGTATTCTGCTGTCGAGTGGAAATGCGGGGAATCAGTCGTTTGCGATCACGTTTATTCTGTTTCTGATCATTACCCCGAGTCTATCTGCTCCGTTATTGAAGTTAATGTATCTGGGTAGTGGGATGCGAGAGATTGTGGAAGGACAGAAACGGATTGAATCGGTGTTTGCCGAGCCGGTTGTACAAGAACCTGAGTTGCCTAAAGTTCCGGATACATATGAGGTTGCCTTTCGGCAGGTATCGTTTGCTTATGAGCGTAAGGAGAGCGAAGCATATAAACCCGTACTTGAACAGATTGATTTTGTAGCCAAAGCAGGAGAGATGACCGCACTTGTCGGACCTTCTGGTGGAGGGAAGTCAACCATTGCGAATCTATTGCTTCGTTTCTGGGATGTGCAGGAAGGTGAGATTACGATTGGTGGGATTCCGATTCAGGAGATGGGGACGGAGAAGCTGATGGATACCGTGTCCTTTGTATTTCAGGATGTACATCTGTTCTACGATACGATTGAAGAAAATATTCGGATGGGCAATACATCGGCTTCACTACAGGACGTTATAGCTGCGGCTCAAACTGCTTGCTGTCATGAATTTATCGAGAAGCTGGACGCCGGATATGATACCAAAATCGGAGAAGGCGGCACGTACCTGTCCGGTGGTGAAGCACAGCGAATTGCGATTGCACGGGCATTGCTCAAAAATGCTCCGATTCTGGTCCTGGATGAAGCGACAGCCTACGCGGATGCAGAGAATGAGCACAAGATCCAACAAGGTCTGGCCCAATTGGTTCAAGGCAAAACGGTACTGATTATTGCTCATCGTCTAACAACGATTCGGGCAGCTGAGCAAATACTCGTGATCCGAAAGGGAATGATTGCCGAGCGTGGGACACATGATCAATTGCGTGCATTAGGCGGAGTATATGAGCACATGTGGCAGGCTCATATCAGTGCAGCTTCCTGGAAGCTTGGAGGTGCAGTGCGATGAAGAATTATTTAACCAATATATCTGGGGGTAACCCTCGTAGTCTGCTTCCTTCGGTAATTGCAGCGATTCTGGACGGGATTGCAAAGATCGTTCCTGCGGCGCTGCTTGTGGACATATTCAATACGATATATAAGTCTTTTGCTGATCCGGATATTGGACTGGATATCAACCGAATGTGGATTGTATGCTGCATTCTGTTTGCCTGGCTTCTGGTGGAATATGCGGCTTACGCATCACTTTATGACAAGACCTATCGGGCTGCATACAGCCTCGCGGCCTCAGGAAGATTGAAGCTGGCCGAACATATTCGCCATCTGTCGTTAGGATTTTTCGGAAAACGTGATCCTGGGGATCTGACGAACCTGATCCTGAGTGATTATGGTCAGGTCGAGCATACGATCTCTCACAATCTGTCGCAGCTGATCAGCGCGATTGTGCTTCCGGTACTCGCTTTTGGCGGACTTCTGTTGGTAGATTGGAGAATGGCCGTAGCCATGTTTGTTGCGGTTCCCTTTGGTGTGGCGTTGTTATGGCTTACGGATTCGATTCAGGCACGACTGAGTGAGAACCATGTTCGAGCCAAAAACGAAGCCGCCAGTCGGCTACAGGAGTATCTGAGCGGTATTCGTGAGATTAAGGCCCACAATATGGGGGGCAAACGTTTTGAACGGCTGCGTCGTTCTTTTGACGAATTGAAATCAGCTTCCATTCGGTTGGAAGGCATTATGGGACCAATGATCATGGGCGCGATGTTGCTTGCACGATCAGGAATGACATGGATGATTCTCGTGGGCAGTTATTTGCTTGCAGGCGGTGAGCTGTCCTTACCGGTATTTCTGTTATTTTTGCTGGTGGGGACAAAGGTCTTTGAACCGTTAACGGTTGTACTGATGAGTTATGGGGAGATGCGGTACTCTGCGTATAGTGCAAGACGCATTATGGATGTGCAGCAGGAGGCCACGATGGCAGGAACGGGAGATGTACAGCCCAATCAGGCGATTTCATTTGACCAGGTGACCTTTGGATATGATGATCAGCAGCCGGTGTTGAAAGACTTGTCGTTTACGATTGAGCCGCATACCATTACTGCGCTGGTTGGGCCATCCGGTAGTGGTAAGAGTACAGTCACACGTCTCATTGCCCGTTTCTGGGATGTACAGCAAGGAAGCATTCGCATTGGTGGCAGACCCGTTGATCAGATGGACCCGGAGAAGCTGTTGCAGGATATCTCTGTGGTCTTCCAGGACGTGTATCTGTTCCAGGATACGATCGGCAACAACATTCGTGTAGGAAAGAAAGACGCTACGCAATTCGAGATTGAAGAGGCCGCACGCAGAGCTTGTTGTCATGAGTTTATCTCCAGTCTGCCTCAAGGGTACGATACGCTCGTTGGCGAGGGTGGATCGACGTTATCTGGTGGGGAAAAACAGCGTATTTCCATTGCACGTGCCTTGTTAAAAAATGCATCGATCGTATTGCTTGACGAAGCCACTGCTTCACTTGATCCGGAGAACGAAGCCGCCGTGCAGCAAGCGATTAATGAATTGGTTGCGGATAAGACGGTTATTTTGATTGCGCATCGATTAAAGACCATTCAGAATGCCGATCAGATTCTCGTGCTGGACCAAGGTCAGCTCGTAGAGCAAGGAATTCATGCGCAATTGTTAGATTACTCGGGCATCTACGCTCGTCTGTGGCAATTACAACAGGATGCGGAAGGCTGGCAGGTAAAAGTGAACGGATCATGAGTGTTCGATGAGATGAATGAAGTAAATAAGCCTGATGTGGTAAATGAACTGACATAAAAGGAGAATGACGATGATGTTTAAACGAATTCCTGTATGGATTGCACTATGCTGTATGCTCACTTTGGCGGCCTGTGGAACGAATCAGACCACCAGTGAAGGGGTCAGCTCCTCAGAGGCAACAGCGCAAGCGACGACCAAATTGATTACCAACCCGAATGGAGAAGAAATTACGATCCCTTTGAATCCAGAGCGCATTGTTGATCTGTCCGGCTCTACAGAAGAGCTGTTGATCATTGGGAAAACACCTGTGGCCACGATGAGCGCGGATTATGGTAACCCGGAGGAACTCACGCCAACCATTAAGGATCAGCTGAGTGCAGAAACCGTTAATCTGGGCTGGTATGGTTCCCCCTTAAGCATTGAAGCTATAGCGGGTGCCAATCCGGACCTGATTATCCTGGGTAAGGATTTTAACACGGATCAGTATGAAACTTTATCCAAAATCGCGCCTACGATTGCGTTGCCATACTCCTACTTTGATTGGAGAGAACGCTTGACGTTCCTGGCAGATACGTTTGGAGAAGAAAGCAAGAAAGATGAATATCTGTCCAAATATGATGCGAAATCTGCAGAGTGGAAACAAAAGCTGGAGGCGGCTGTAGATGGTGAATCCTTTGCCGTGATTGAGACATATCCAAACAACCTGGTCATCTACTCCAATAAAGGGGCAGCGGAGATGTTATACGGTGAATGGGGCCTGAAGCGCACAGACGGTATCCCTGATCCAGAAGGCTGGGGCGGTAAACAGATCGCGTTAGAGGCTCTGGTATCGGTCAATCCGGATCGTCTGTTGCTGATGGAGAATAGTGAGAACAAGATGGTCGATAGTAAAGTGTGGAATAACATGAACGCCGTGAAGAATGGCAAGATCTATAAAATCTCCAATGTCGATAATTACAATTACTCGTACACAGCGATGGGGAGAATGGAGCTTATGGACCGTTTGGGTACGATGATTCTGGAAGATCAGAAGTAGTCGTTGAATAATAATTTGTTCGAAATCATGTAACTTGAGCGGCTCTGGCTGCGTTTAGACATTGGGGTGATCTGATGTTGGTGAACGCGTTTCAACGGTATATGGTGTTAGCATTTATATTTATCGGGATAATCTTAACGGCATTTCTCGTTCTTGAAAGGATCGAAGGATACCAAATTACAACGACAGAGTATTACGGCTTACGTAACCTAGGGGGCTTGATATATATTTTATCGCTCATCCTGGGATTCGGTCACTATTTACTCGCTTTTTATGTTGTTATTCTTAGCCCGATCGCATGGCTGTTGCGGAAATATGTACGCTTTCCTATGGTGAGAACCGTCATCTATATGGTTGGGTTTGGATGGGGCGGGCTGTGGGTTTTTGATCTCATGTACAATCCATATTTCGTGAATGGATACCATCTGAATCGAATGACATCGATATGGATATTTGCCATTGCCGGTTTAATCTATGCTATTGTAGAGAATACGATTTGGCGAAGAGGGCAGATGCAGCACGAACAGAAGGCTACTTAACAAAAGTTGAGTAGCCTTTTTAGTTTACATAATTATTATTGTGTTTATGTTGGGGGGCAGGAGCCGATTTAATTAATAAAATAAAATTAATGTAAGAGTAAGTAGTAGTAAACACGGACAGTGGTTAAGAAATTCGATAGTTTGTTATAAAATTCACAAAGGGTGCAAGTGATAAGAAATAGGAGTTATATCGTAAATAGGTAAATTTTTTTGTTATACTATCTGAGTTGTATACATAAAGTTAGATATTTTATGAAGGGAGTTCGTGAAGTAATTTAGCCGTTCAGTTTAAAATTGTAGTTTGGAGGAAAGCATTGCTGAAAAGATAAAACACAACAAATCTTTTTTGTTTATTCGTAACAAATATCCAAATTCCATACAGACATATGTACAAAATACGAGTTTTGTGAAACAGTACTAATGATTTAAAAGCTGCACAGTGATTTTTACCCCTGTACAGCCAATTCTTTAGAATCTCCGACTTAATCCCAGACTACTTCTGTTCCTGCTATAAAGTCGTGAATCGCACGTCGATCTTCACGCATACCGACCATAAAAGCACTCACGATAACTCCGATACCCAAAGTTATTACATACACAAGTCCAGCCACAACAACTCGCATCAGCATCGTACCAATTTTTGGTGGTTCGTGTGTATCGTAATTACGGATTCGAATTCCACATATACGTTTTCCGATGGTTCGACCATACCAGTAAACTGGTAATAAAATTGAGTATAACGCACTAAGCAGTTTGGCAATCGGCTCATCCGTATCAAAGTTACCTGTAAGCACACCTGCAATAATCACTAACGGAATTGAAATAATAAGACTATCCAACACACTTGCTCCTAATCGAATCCAAAAACCTGCTTTATACAAAATGTTACCCGCCCTGGTGGAAATTCCCTTGCGGCAATTAATGCATTCTGATAAGTGGATGATAACTGAGAAGACATACTGATAAACAGTACGTCTTCCCCATTTTCAATAACCGGGCCGAAAGTTTGGACAAAATCGGCGGGTGAGGGAGCTGCAGTTTTCGGCAACTTGCCTGATTCCTTTACCCTTCTATACATCTCATGGGTATCCATCTCGATTCGATCAAGGTATGATTGTCCCTCGAAGACAATGTACAATGGTACGATGCCAATATGATATTTCGTCATCCACTCCTGTGGAATATCGGATATACTATCTGCAAATATGCGAACCTTAGTCATGTTCTCCCCTCCTATGCAGACTTTTTCTCCCTATTCATAACCGACTCACCCTCAACATCGATATTAGGCAAGATTCGATTCAACCAATTCGGTAAATACCAGGCACTCTTACCCAAGATGGTCATGATTGCTGGAACCAGTGTCATTCTCACAACGAATGCATCTATCAGAATACCAAAGGCGAGAGCGAGTCCCATCGATTTGATAATCGTATCTTCTGCAAATATGAAGCTGGCAAAGACAGCAATCATGATCATTCCCGCTGCTGCCACTACAGGTCCACTATGACGGATACCACTTCTTACGGACTGTCGTGCATCGCCGGTATGAGTATAGTCTTCACGCATGCGACTTACGAGGAATACCTCATAGTCCATGGCTAATCCAAACAAAATGCCTGTAACGAGGATGGGCAGGAAGTTCAGGACGGGTCCCGGCTCAGGAATACCGAACAGATTGCCCAGATATCCATCCTGAATGACCCACACCACAAAGCCGAGTGTCGCGCCAAGTGTGAACAAGAATCCAAGTACAGCTTTGATTGGAACCAGAATGGATCGGAATACCATCATCAACAATACAAATGCGAGTCCAACGATCAGCAAGGCGAACTTCGGTAAAGCCTCAGAGAGTTTTTCTGAAATATCAATGTTAACGGACGTACTTCCCGTAATGAGAACATCTACGTTTTCCTTTTGAAGAATATTATCTGCATGATCCCGAATGGATTGTACGAGTGCTGTAGTTCGAATATCATGTGGCCCTGTTTCAGGCAATACGGTGATAATGGCAGCTTGGCCAGAAGGACTTGGAATGATTGGACTTACACTGGCTACATCTGGAAGATCTTTAATAAATGCAGTAGCTTTCGCAATTTCAGACTGAGGATCTGTGCTATTAGCTGCTTTGGCGACAATAATTAATGGTCCATTAAATCCTTCGCCAAATCCTTCGGCAAGCAGGTCATAACCACGGCGCTCTGTCGTTTCTGTTGATTTTAGACCATTATCAGGTAGACCGAGCTGCATATGCAGGAACGGTAAGGTACAAACGGATAGAATGACAATGCACAGGATCGAAGTTAACCAAGGTTTACGTGTTACAACTTGACCCCAGCGATTTTCTGATCCATGTTCTTTCTTAGCTCCGGACCATCTGCGAAGCCACTTGTTCTCACGAGCAGGGCTGATTCGTTCTCCTGTTACCGCTAGTACAGCAGGAACAAAAATTACAGCAATCAGAACAGCAACAAACACACTTATCGCTGCCGCCAGCCCCATCATTGTAATAAATGGTATTTGTACTACGGATAATCCAACAAGCGCGATGATGACGGTCAGACCCGCGAATACAACTGAACTTCCTGCTGTAGCATTGGCTTGAGCAATTGCTACATGTCGTTCGTACCCTTCAGCTAGCTGCTGACGATATCTGGACATGATGAACAGCGCGTAATCAATGCCCACGGCAAGAGCAAGCATCACCGCAAGCGTAATAGAGAAGGAAGACATCGATACGAAATTAGAACCAATAATGATGGTCATGAGTCCGATGCCAAGACCGATGACAGCTGTCAAAATCGGCAGACCAGCTGCAAGAAACGATGTGAACGTGAACGCCAAAATCATGAAAGCTATCAAAATACCAATAACTTCAGATACGGCCCCGACTTCAAGCTCAGAGAATGCGACGCTTCCTGCAAGTTCTGTCTGCAGGCCTTTGTTGCGTAAAGATTCAGTTACTTCAAGTATGTGTTCTTTGGATCTTTCAGTCACTTCAGCCGCAGGTTGTGAATAAGTTACATCTGCATAGCCTATCTTCTTATCGGCACTCATTGTGCCTCCATCATAAGGACTAATGAACGATTTAACGGCAGAATCCGTTTGAATCTCTTTTAATGCCTGATTGATCATATTTTTGTTGGACTCTGTTTCCAAAGTACCTTTTTCTGTCTTGAATATTATTCTGATTTGTCCTCCGTCACCTGATGGAGGGAACTCTGCATTGAGTACTTCGCCGGCCTGTTCCGATTTGGTACCCGGAATTGTCATTTCTCCAGTAAATGATGTACCCATTCCTAACCCGATGGAGGCTACCAAAATCAGTAGAGCAAGTCCTCCCGCAATGACCATTTTCCTTCTTCTAACCGACCATTCACCCAGTCGAAATAATAACTGTGCCATTTCTAACAATTTCCCCTTTCACTTCCTTCAAGTTGAGAATCCTCATGTTGGACAACCTCATGAAAACATCATAGCTGGATTGGGATAATAAAGAATCGTACAAAAGGACATGACCTAAGATGTACTTTTGGGAAGATCAATAGGGAAGTCGAGGCATTGAAGTATTGTACACCTATTGGACAATTATTCTATCAAGTAAGTTTCATAATATTCTTCTCTTGCTTACTTATCTGTTCAATAAAAAAACAGTATCTCTTCGTTCATTACAACGAGAAGTACTGTTCATCTTCCATCCTGAGAAACTTAGTTTCTTATTATTCTTATCACACAAAATATACGCGGGGGATGTTAATTTCTATCCAATTTAAATGGATACACCTACGACTTGAACTTGAATTTGATTCACATAAAGCCCTGTCAAGTTTTCAATAGATTTTTGTACGTTTTGCTGCAAATTCCAACAAACGAAATGAACTTTATAGCCGTATTTTACGATGATTCGCAACTGAATGGTTACATATGACTCTTTTACCTCCACGTCTATTCCCCTCTGCAGGCTTCTCCCACTTATGCTCTTAGCTACCCCTTCAGTGAGTCCCGCAGCCATCGAAGATATTCCATCTGTCTTTTTTACTGCAATAGATACAATATTAGAAATGGCATTTGTAGAAATATGAATATTACCTAAATGTAGAGACTTCATAAGTGCAGAATTCCTTTTTCAACGGACACAGCAACAGCTTCAGAGCGAGAATCTACACCTAACTTGTTATATATATTCGTTAGATGTGCCTTAATGGTCCGTTCAGTGACCCCCAAGTCAAAAGCTATTTCTTTACTACGCAGACCACGTGCAACAGCTTGAAGAATAATCAATTCCTTTTCGGTCAACAACGTACTGTTCTCTGATTTGGTACTAACAGCAGGTTTCATTTCTCTGAATGCAAATACACGTGCCGTGACTTCAGGTTGTAACAATGTCTGACCGCGTAATGCAGATTCCAAGGTCTGAAATAGATTCTCCCGACTGGTATCCTTCAGGAGATAGCCTTTAGCACCAAGGGCTAATCCGTTAATCATCAGGTCGTCCTCGTTGTACGTTGTTAGAATGATAACTGGGATCGATATGTGTTTCTCATGCATTTCTTTTAAGGTCTCCAGTCCACTTAGACCTCCCGGCATGTTCAGATCCAGCAAAATAATATCAGGTTTCAACTCCTCCATCAGTTGCAGAGCAACTCCACCCTCTTCTGCTTCACCTGCGACAGAATAATGATCGTTCGTCTCTAATATCAACCTAAGGCCTTCCCTTACAACCCAATGGTCATCTACAATAAGAACTGAGTTTTTCATTATGGTTACCTCCTGAGTTACAAAGGCAGAGTCAAGTGAATGACTGTACCTTCGCTATTACTTTCAATATGGATTTGTCCCCCAATCAGGCGGGCTCTTTCAAATATACCTATTAATCCGTAATGACCGGATAATTTCCCGATTTTCTCAACGTTAAACCCACTTCCGTTATCTGTGATAAGCATACGAAGTTGACCATTTCGATGTTCGATAATCTCAATTTTGACTTGAGTTGCTTGTGCATGACGGGCAACATTCATCAGAGATTCACTCAAAATATGAAGAACATGTTCCATCTTAAACCCTGAGATTGGGGTTTGAATTTGACAAGTGAGGTCTGTTTTAAGGCCGATAGCAATGACAAACCGATGAACGGTTTCTTTCACAGCTTCACTAAAATCAATGGATGAAGTAGCTCTGCTTCTCAGATTATCTATTGCTTTTCTAGCATCTGACAAGGTCTCTCTGGCTTGTCCCATGGACCTGATAATAATCTCATGAGCACGGGTGGTACGCCCCTTGATTAGGTGGGCATCGACTGCTTCCAACTGCATGATCACTCCTGCCAAACCCTGTGCAAGTGTATCGTGCAAATCTCTAGCGATTCTCTGACGTTCATTAGCTAGCGTAAGTTCTTCGACTTTTTTATGAGCGAGCTCCAAATCCAACAAAAATGTTTGTGTTCTTACCCTCGCGTTAACTTGCCTATAAAACAGAACGGCATATGCTACAACAACAATGATCATAAGCAGGAGAAGTGGTATCAATATGGCAAGTTCTGCTGCACCATTCAAAAAGTAAATATTGAGAACAAAACAGAGATATAGAATAAGAGCCACCAGAACCACTTTAGCTGTTTCATAAAAAATGGCGATTGTTTGCCCGATTAATACAGGAATTAGGCCAATCAAGACAGCTGGATAACCATCGGATACTAATACCGCGCTACCAAAAATCAGTACTCCTTGAATGACTACATATAACATTCTGGAGTTTCTTGTGATTTGATTTACACGCCAATACAAAAAAATATGGAGCACCATTAAGATAGAAAAAATGATACTTAACAGTAATGAAGGCGCGGACATAGTCTGCCACACGATAGTAACAACTGTTACAATTATGACCCAGACAATGACAGGAATGCGTGTAGAAGCAATTTTATCATCTTCCGTGGCTATTCCTGAATTTAGAAATGTAGACTGTTCATGCGAATTTCTCATGGGATCACCTATTTTTCCTCTCAGCTCTTGTCTTAACATTATATATTGAATTCTGAATGAACGTATGTACTTTGGTACATGTCCGTTAGGGAATTTATTTAATAAGCCTTCTAGTGTATGTACTATCTCATTTATGACAGATAATCTGCTTCATTATTAATACCCAATAAAAATGAATGCTTGACATGATGACATATTTCAGCAGATTTAATCAATGATTTGTTCGAGATGCAACCTATATTTAAACATCTGCCTCCCAATTCTTCTTTTTATGACAATGTAACTTGGATTTCCTTTTTGGCTGCATAGGTCGAAACTTGGACATACAAAAAAACCGTTGCTCCTTGATATAAAGTTCAACGGTTTTAAGAGAATATATGACCATTTTTTCAATAAATAATATAGTAAAAGTGTTTTTTATCCGCACAAAACTCTTATTACTATACAATAAAAAGAATTTTACAATGTTGACGCTTCATTGTTCCAGATGTTTTGTAGTTCTACTATTTTTAATTCGTTTACTACTAAACTTTCTTCCAGAGACCTTAGCTCGAGTCTGTTCATATTGTAATCCTGAATATGGTTCATACACATATATACTTTACCACCGTTAATATAGATTTCAGTTATGATTGTATCAATAAGAATTCGTATTTCAATGCCACCGTCGTAAGATTCCGCGGGGGCGAGGCTTTCCAAGCATTTTAATTCCTGTTTGCTTCCATTGTACGTCATGGTGAGTCCAAAGATCGATAAACTAAAATTTGCATCACTCGCCGGTGAAAGATTCAGGGCAATATCATAGAGCTTGCCTGTTAACTTCTCTGTATATGCTGAACCTGAAACAAGCTGAATATTTTCAACTTTATCGATACGCATATACAACTCTTCAATTTCGCGAACCGGATAGGCACATAAAAAGACATCATCTTGAAAGCTTTTTAGTTTCATTTCACAAGGGAAGTACATACAGCCGCCAAAGGGCACCGAAGGGATTGTACTAGAACTATGAGCAATCCTGATCCTTCTTCCATCTTCTCGGTTGATATTGGACCAGGATTGTGAAGCATAGCCACTATTGCCGTAGTTTAGTCTCTTCAACTCCGTTTCAGGTTTGAAAGTGTTCCCATCAAAGTTGCCTATAACATAAATATCTGATGCCCCGATGAGTACCCATTTGATTTTTTGTTCATCGTTATCTACCGCAAGCGGGTAAAAGTCAGGGCATTCGGCTTCATTAGATAGCGTAATGATCTGAATTTGCTTCCAATCTAACAGATTTTTTGAAGAGAGTAATGCAAACTGATGATTATCGAGGTAAAGAGACATGATATAAATGTTACTTTGTTCATAATAAATGATTTTCGGATCCCTATTGCCAGGCACAATTTGTTGCACCAAAGGATTTTTATTATATTTTTTGAAACTAACGCCTCGATCTGTACTGTACGCAAGGCATTGAGTAAAGGGTTGACCCTTAGAAGTTTCAGAAGTGTTTCCAGCTGCTGTATAAAATATCAAAATCACTTCATTTTCATTCTCTTGGAGTCCAGTAACATTATTCGTGTCTACGATTGCTGATCCTGAAAACATCGTTCCTGTAGTATCAGGATATAAAGCAATATCTTTTTCATTCCAATGAACCAGGTCACTACTCACTGCATGTCGCCAGTGCATATTCCCCCATATGTTCCCAACAGGATTGTGTTGATAAAACATTAGATATTGATTGTCGTAGTAAACCAAACCATTTGCATCGTTTAGCCACCCTCTTTTGGCGGTAAAATGGAACCCCGGGCGGTATTTATCGATGTAAGCCTCTTGATCAGGGACTCCTCTATCCGACATCTTTAGTTGCAAGTCAACTTCCGGAACACAAGTTATTTCCAATTGATGGCCTTTAAATCGTTCAACATTTAAATAAAATTCATAATCAGGATTGACGAAATCCAATTGAACCTCAAGATCATATTCCATAATCCCATTAATATAAAATTCTACACGCTTTTTTTGAGCATGATGGTTTGCTGGAAAAATAAGATACTTAGAATCACATTGCATTTTCAAATTAAAAACCTCCATCTTTTCTTTTGTTTTTTTTGCTACCCATTCTTTATCAGTTGTATTAATACGCTTACAACAAGATTATTGTAACGCTACAAAGAGGATATGTAAACTTACAAAAATGCTATTTTGTAAATATTATTGTCAAAATATTTGTCAAAATCATCAAAATAAGAAGTTGAGGCAAGCAAATTTACTTAAATGAGATTATTGACAATTACAAAACCCATTTTGTAAAACCTGTTGTTAGCTAAATGTTCTGAATATGCTATACTGTCATGTAGATCGATATCACAAAACTAAAACCTTGAGGTTTGGAGTAGACCTATGAAGAATAAATATACGACGTCCGATATTGCTAAACAGCTTAATCTTTCTCGAGCAACCGTGTCTAAGGCGTTAAACAATCATCCGAGTATCCCTGAAAGAACGCGAAAACTCGTGCTTGAGACAGCCGAAAGTCTCGACTACCGACATATCCGTAGGAAATCAATTCCGATAGATGCTGATAATAATTTTCAAGGTAGCGAACCCGAGGAAGGATTCACCAAAAAAGTTGCATTCCTCATTAAATCAAGTATAAATATCTTCCAAGAGGAGTTTTGGAGCGAGGTACTTCGCGGTGTCGAAGAATCGGCTCGCCAGAACAACTACCAACTCGTGCTCACATTTGGTACTGACGAGGACTTACACGAAGGTCGCCTACCCGATACGATCGCCAGTCATTCTGCAGATGGTATCATTCTGGCAGGCATTACAAGCAAGCGATACACTGAAGTCGTTACAGCAAGTGGCATTCCAGTAGTCTTAATTGACGGCTATTACGACTCGGACACGAGTAGGGTTTTGTTCGATTCCGTGCTTTCTGAGAACGAACAGGCTGCTCGAAACCTTACATGTCATCTGATTGAACTGGGACATAAAGAGATTGGATTTATTGGTGACATCTCGATAAGCCGATCTTTTATGGAACGTTATCTTGGTTACAGGCATGCCATGGTAGATGCGGATTTACCCATTAATAAAAATCATTGTATTTTGGAACCTAGTCAGACAAATTATTATTCTATTCAAGAATTCTCCAGACAACTTGATGCTATGAACCCACTCCCAACGGCATTTGTTTGCGCAAACGACCTGGTGGCGTTGCAGATCATCCGTTATCTTGAATCGGTCGGTCTTCGCGTTCCAACAGATTTGTCGGTTACCGGGTTTGATATGATGGGTAAACTCACTGATTCCACGCTACCTCTATCTCGACTGACGACAGCCGAAGTCAAGGCGGACCGGATCGGTGCTCGATCCTTCGAGCAGTTACTCTGGCGTATGGAACATGCAGACCGACCGTACGAGTTCGTACGATTGATTTCCCCTATCTTAATTGGTGAATCAACGACTGCCCCCACACCGACTTCTAAAACGATACGACCAGTGGAAAAGAATTAGTAATGAGACAATAAGCTGTCAGCCCATTTACAGAAAAATAAACGGTGTGGAAGAAGATTCGATGGCAGAAAAACATGAGATTCAGAATAAATTTAACAAAGAATGAATAATGCAAGATACTTTTCTTTTTCAAAAATCGAACTTTTCAAGTAGAAATCTTGGAAATTCTTATTTAATACATGTTAGATCAGAAAACCAAATAAAAAAAGATAAAGCTGATTAAATTAAGTCCTAGATGAGTAAATTTGATATGGTAGATAATCCTTAAACCATAAAAACAAGTAGTGTACTCTCGAGAATATCCTGACTGAAGATATTACCTGAAAAAAATAAATAAAATAAGAAATGACTAGCATCTTTAGAGCTAGTCATTTCTTTTACTTTATACTATTCGCTCAGATCTTATGGGGTATTCATATAAAAATTACTCAACCAATCCTGTTCGAATAGCTATCACTATAGCAAGGAACAAATTGACTAGTTCTTGTTGGTTCAAATAGGTTGTAAATAAATCCTTGTTATTTCTCAAATCAAGTAAGACTCTGATATCTTCTTTCTCTGCCAAGTGTATGCTGTATTCCATACCCACCTCCCCTCCCCACCTCCCCAATACTTCAGACTCTCACCGATAATATAAATCCTACATAGTACCATAATAGAACTAACCTTCCCGTTAGTTTAATGAATAAATTGGCAAAATAACGATTACGCCTATTCTGCAATAGAAACATGTTCTTGTCCCTAACAATGACAAATCAGCACAAAGTACAATATTTGAATATGTTTCCCTTCCCTTGATCCAAAATCACATTCAGCTTCCTCCCCTTTTCTTTGTTAAAGTGCTTGTTAACGAACTTGTTTTAACCATTTCAATGGATTACAGTTCCAGTGGAAATACCTCCTAGCGTTGAAGCTGGTATCTTGAACATAATTCATCCTGTAGTCTGTTAATCGCTCAAAAGAGACTCACTTCTACACTTAGATATTTATCTAATCGGAAATGGGAACATGTTCTTGTCCATTTCGGCAATCGGTACAAGTTCTTGTCCTCAACAGCTAGTTTCAGTCTGATATTTCGCTTTTTCAATACCTAGCCGCTCGTGTTTAACCTCTCATCGTGTCAGTTGTTCTAAACAAATGTGAACATTTTCATGTTTTACGGTACTTAATGAGGTTTTAAGTGATACGTTCAATGATTAGATATAGATCTAATCGGTAATCGGACTATGTTCTTGTCCATTCCGGCAATCGGTACAAGTTCTTGTCCTTGGCTCGGGACAAGAACTTGTACCGATAAAAATAAAAAAGCCGCTAAAATAGCGACTTGAATGGGAATATGTTCTTGTCCTTCGACAGAAATTGAATGCTTTGTCAAACTGAGCATCTGTAACTTTTATATAGCCGTTATGCCGATCTTAGTCGTCGGCTGCCTTCTGGTCATCAGTAAGTTATAGTTTCCGGATAGTTGAACACCTACCGTTAGCTCAACGACTTGAGCATACTCGATGTGTCGTTTTCTCAAGGATTTGTAAGTGCTATTCTAAAACCAAGATCATCTATTTTAAAATTGGGCATGCTTTTCCTTCTACTCGTAGAACCACAATTGTTCTCCACTTCAGCCCAACTGCCTCCCCTGAAAACTCTATAGTTCCCATATCGTTCAGCATCATATAGATCCCAGCACCATTCCCAGACGTTACCGATCAAATCATAAAGTCCCCATGGATTAGGAAGCAACTGTCCTACTTTATGAACAGATCCATTGGAATTTCCTTGATACCATGCAATTTGATCAATTCTTGCATACCGATATCCCTTTGATCCTGCTTTGCACGCATACTGCCATTCAGCGTCTGACAGTAATCGAAATCCATTCGCTATTTTGTTAAATATTATGTTCTCACTTTCGTTTGTAACTGTGTAACATTCCATCCTGCCAAGCTTTCTCGATAACTCATTACAGAAAGCAATAGCATCCATCCACGAAACTTCCGTAATTGGCAGCTTACTCACAATCGGCTCTATTTCTTCTTCATGCATGACAAAATGATATAACTGCTGTGTTACTGGATACTTCATTACATGGAATGGCTCTATAGCTTCAGTCCACGTTATAGTCTTTTTACTACTTCCTGGGTTAGATAAAGTGTAATCAGTGCTAAGCCATTTATCTGTATTAAGAAAATCGCGTAGTTCAATTGATCCGCCTTCTATGGGTACCATCAAATCCATTATTTCTTTTAGAAAACGTACCTTGTCACTTCCGTACTTTTCCATATCTTATCCCCCCATTCTACCTTACCGCCAACCAAATTCGACCCAGAAACTGTATTATCCTGCTTAATAGTTGCTAACGACGATAAACTCGTCGATACTTTTAGTGTGGTTCACCGCGTCTAATCTTGAAAGTATCCTATCCGTTAGTTGAATAAAGCAACCAATCACAATGATCGGCTGCTTTTTTTGTTTTATTGAGCTAACGTTTCCCGTTAGCTTAGTCCACAATAGCTAAAGGTGTTTAGTACAGTTATATAATTGGCATGCCCACTTGTTGTTAGTGTGTGTAAGAATGGTTATAGAAGTATTATCTATATACGTTTTTTGGAAATGTTGCGGCAAAAGATGTTGTAATGACAGCCCAATCAATGCTCCATGACTTATAACTAATATTCTTTTATCAACATATTCTTTAATCAGTTTTTCTAGAAAAGTTAGACCTCGCTTTGCGACCATTTTGAAATCTTCCATACCAAGATTTTGCTCACGCCAATTTGCTCCCCAACGTGTGATACGCTCTTCCTCGGTAGTGCCCTCAATTAGCCCGCAATTAATCTCTCTAATACGTTCATCAGTGAATACGGGTACTCCTAAACATTGCTGAATGATTTCGGCAGTTTGCCTAGCTCTCGTTAGATTACTGGAGAATATAACATCCCATTCTTCGCTTGAAAGTCTTTTTGCCAGTGCAGTTGCTTGCGCTATTCCTTCTTCGTTTAGCGGTATATCAGATATTCCTTGAGCCTTGCTAAGATTATTCCATTCAGTAACCCCATGTCTAATAAGACCTATTGTGATGACTACAAATTCCCATCATTGCCCAAACAAATAGTACCACATATTGGAACTATACTGCCCGTTAGTTTAATGAATTGAAGGGCAATATGACGATTAGTTATGCGTCTAACCGGAAACAGAAACATGTTCTTGTCCTCAACAGCTAGTTTCAGTCTGATATTTCGCTTTTTTAATACCCATCCAACCATGTTTAACCTCTCTTTTATTCAGTTGTCCATAACAATGTGAACATTTTTATGTGTTATGGTACATAATGATGTTTTAAGTGCATGTGATCAATGTTTAGATATATATCTAATCGGCAATCGGACTATTTTCTTGTCAATTCCGGCAATCGGTACAAGTTCTTGTCCCTCGACATCAGCTATCTCATGTTCATGATCTTTAAAAATACTAATTACACTCCAATCTTTTCTCAAGTAATAATCAGCAATATTGATCTTATCACTGTATCGCTCTCTTCTTTCCTGAAGTATTTGTTCTAACTTCAGTTCTTCTGTTTTATTCTTTAACTTTTCCAGTCAAAGAAGGCCGATGAGTGTTTTTTTTATTTTTATCAAATGCTCTTACAATCTCTCTCGCTGTTGACCTAGCTAATGCCCTTGTTAGAATATCAATTAACTTTGCCAAATTTACTCCTCCATGAAAATATATTAGACACTTGCGATACCTGTTAACCCACTACTTAGTTCATCCCCACGCTCGACGGAAATTTCAAATCCTCTGTAGCCGTTCATACGTTACCTCAACATCTTTATCGCATCAATTGCCGTAATTGTTTGCAAGGCTACGATAACTTTCATCGTTGCTGTATATCCTGTTTGATTAGTTATTCGCTTGTTGGTACGAGAGTACCCATGATGCTGTTCTCACCAGGTGTGGTTGCTTCATAGCGGGAACCAGCTACATCCTATTCCACAAATTCGATATCCGTTGCTCATAACTTCTGTAGTAGTTGCTAGATCTGCTGTAACTAATTCTTTTTGCAGCAACTGTGGTATTATTCGAGAAGTTTTGATCAATTCCTGCGTTTATCCTTTTACTAATTTTCGGTATCTCTTGAGAATTTATGTCCCAAACAGGGCTTGCTCTTCTCCTCATTTAGTTCGAATTACTGCCTTTCCTTAGAAGAACCCGCTACTGGGATCTAATGATGACGGGCTAGTTGGTTCATTGGTTTATGTTCTTGCACCCCGACATTACTTGATCTCCATCATGATACCTTAGGGAGTTCGCATCTGTGGAATTTATAAAACAAAATTAAAGCTGATTTGAGATAATCCTTCCGAGGTATACATCTAATCGGAAATCGGATGAATTACTTTGATTTTTTGTATGGATAAATGTGTCTATAAGCAATTATAGCACCCGTCTTTTCTTTCATTTTATATGGTTTAATATGCTAAATAAGTTTATTTTCTGATTTCGCCTCGCAACGGATATCCTTGCCCTTGGATAACAGTCCCTACTGCCAATCCTGTAGCGGACATTCACCACGAACTCATCGTCCATGCCGGACACATTAGCAAAAAAACAAGAGATTTAGAAAACCGGATCTCTTGTTTAGAATCGTATATATAGAACTCCAAAGGTGTGAGCCGCTGCTTTCTTGGTATTATCAACCTGTCCTGTTACGATTTCGTCTGATTCAACATCCACGTATCCGTTTTGGTCAAGCTCAACCCTTGCTACAGCACCTGAAAAGTTAAGCAAGAACACATAGTCGCTGTCTCCATCCGTTCGTAGCTGTGCGGTGACTCCCGCTGGAAGTCTGGATTGCTGCGCGCCGTACACCTGATTTGTTTTGAAACCTCATCTTTTTAAATCTATCGCCTGTCTTTAATTGCGTTAACTTTAACTCTCATCCCCCTGTCTTAGAAATGACTATGTATTTCCTTATTAACGACCTGTTGATAGTGAAAAGGAAACCTCCTTTTTCCGGGAAACTGCCTTTAATTTACTGTATACTCACACGAGTCTATGGTAGGTTTAGGCAAGCATTTGGCACGAATGTTATATTGTTTGTGTTGTCATTTAGTACATAATAAAGATGTACGATTGATTCTATTCAGCCATGTATGGTGATCACACAACAACAAATTTTGAGGAGTAATTTTACACTATGATCAATCGATTCATCAGCTTATTTTCCATTCCTTCGTATGCTTTACTCTTTATGTGTATGGCATTACAGGGAATGGGCATTTCACTCAGTACCCCTTTTTTATCTATTTATTTCACGGAACAGCTTGGCGTATCTATTGGTATGTTTGGTCTTTATCTAGCCGTTACACTAATTGCAGGAATATGGATCAGTACGCTAATCGGGAGACGTTCTGACCTTGGCTTGAATCGGAAGAGCGTTTATCTTTTCTCTACTCTCTCTAATGTCTTGGCCTTTAGTGGATACTTGTTCATTCAAGATTTTCCGATGTTGTTCATTTACATGACTGTGTTTACTGCCCTTGGTGCACCAGGAATGCCCCAGTTGTTCGCTATTTCTAGAGAAGCAGTGATAAAGAGTCATTTTACGGAGCGTGCGTTTGCTAATTCTACCTTGCGTTCTGCTTTCTCTCTCGGCTTTATTACAGGTCCTTTAATCGGCACTTTATTACTCGCTGCTATTGGATTTAAGGGGATTTTTTTGGGAACGATCGGAGCTTTCCTACTCGTTGCTCTGCTTGTTTTTCTGTTTCTCAAATCAAACACAGAAATGAAGAGCAGTAATGCTGAAGCGAATATAAAAAGTTTCCGACTGGCTCAAAACCGGGATATTCTAATTCCTTTTCTCATTATGATACTCATGTATACGGCTCATTGGATGAGCAGTATAAACACGGCTCTCTTTATTACAAACAATCTTGGGGGAACGACAAGTCATGTCGGTTTAGTCAGCAGTTTATGTGCTGCGCTGGAAATTCCCTTTATGATTGTACTCGGTCTACTTAGTGCAAAGTATAGTAACCGAATCTTGGTGTTTTGCGGGGCTATTTTTGGAGGAGCTTATTATTTCGTTATCCTTATCTCGAACGAGATGTGGCAAATGCTTGCAGCACAAATTTTGCTCGCTGTTTTTGTCGCCGTCATTTCAGCGATTGGAATTAGCTACATTCAGGACCTGCTGCCTAGTATGCCGGGATATGCTTCCACACTCTATTCGAATTCATCCACAATCGGCAGGCTGATTGGTAGTCTTGTGGGTGGTGGAGTAGCCAGCATTGTGGGTTACCGATACTCATTTATCTTCTGCTTCATACTTATCATTGTTGCTGTAATTATGCTTGTGGTAAGTGGAAGACAGCCTGTAGATGAACCGCAAATTTCAACCTAACTACGCCGATTCAATGAGATAATGTAGATTTTTAAGCTTCTCCACCTACGGGGTATGGCAACTTATTCTAAACTAACCTGCACAATAGTCGAACAAAAGCAGCCGATCATATATTAGCTGCTCTTGTTCGACAATTTAATTATCATTACTCCCTATTTTAAAGAATGAGTCTGTCATTCAAACCAAATCCATATGATTGTTTAACATTGAAAAGCGCGCATAAACTTGATTACACAACCCACTCCCTAAAGAATAACCCACCTGCCCGTTAGCTTAACGAAACAGATAAACATCAATAATATGCTCACATTATCCTCAGGTTCACATAACGTTTTTTTTAAACATTGGCAAGGTATCATGCTTGAAGCATTCCCTAAAAAAGAAACCGACCTTTTTCCTGTTTCTGCAGGACCAAGGTCGGTTTCTTTAATTATAGCTGCGAGAAAATCTTATACAGAACTTGAGTAGCTTCTGCTCTGGTTGTCGTTCCGCCAGGACTCAAGATGACACTGCTTCGCCCGTTTATGAAACCCATTTTAACCATTGAAGACATATCATCAATTGCGTACTTTGCTACATTTGCCGCATCTGTAAATCTCTTGAGATCCTCAGCTGTATGGGTCTGCTCGGTTTTCCCAACTGCCCGCAAAGCCCGCATGGTTAGCACAGCCAAATCTTGTCTAGAAATTTCCATTTCCGGATAGAAGCTGCCGTTTGAACCCAGGGCGATCCCGAGTGCTTTGGCGATTCCGATTTCCTCATAATAGAGGTCTGTTCGCTTCATATCACTGAAAGTGGTTTTGAACTCTGCTTTGAGATCCAGTGTCCTTACCAACCAAGCTAGATACTCACCTCTTGTGACCTTTTGCCCGGGACTAAAGCTTGTTGCTGATGTCCCGTCGATGAATCCTTTGGACGCCATTGTTTCAACCGCTGGTGCGTACCACGAATCCTTAATGACATCATTGAAGAACTTCTTCGTATAAACAACTGCATATTGACCTGTATTTGCCGCTGGAAAAACCATGGCTTGTAGAGCACGGTCGTATTTGCCATTCAGTAGCTGAACAAATGTACTATTTGCAGCCACGTACGAAACTGTAAGGTATTTGGAATTGGCCAATTCTTCAATATCAGGAGTATAAGGCAGTCTGATTTCAACCGGTGTATTCAAGGTTGCCATTTCTTCTCCATCTAATTGCACAGCGAATGCAATAACAGGTCTGCTGCCTATCACTGATTTTACATCTGAATGAAGTTTTACAGTATTTAGCCGGCTCAGTGACAGTTCCACATTTTTGGCACCTGATACATACTTCAGCAAATTAGAAGGTACTGCAACGGTTCCAAATTCCGTGTTAATCTCGATCTTGATGTTGGCATGCGCTGCGGTTAGTGCAGCTGCAGGAAGCTCAACCGCATAGGAATGGGCTCCCTCTGCTTTCGAAATATCCACCATGAATGTTTTAATATTACTGCTATTCGCCTTTACATGTTCCAGAGCCTTATTAAGATCTTCCTGACGGATGGGTGCTCCTTTAGCTTTACCGGTTTTGATATCCGTCTTTGGTGCCACAATCTTAATCCAATTCCCTTCGACTTTGATGTTTTCAGGAGCCGGTGAAGGTGTGGTCACTGACACAGGTGCATCCGTTGACGGCGGTGTTTCCGTAGGCTTCGGATTAATTGCTGGATTGCTGATAACGACAGTAAGGGATTGACTCGCATAATGAGTTGCCGTTTCTTTATACCTTACTTCGTAGATTCCGTTACCAAGACCTGTAACCTCTGTGCCTGTGATCGCATTCCAGCTGCCAGCGTCCACTCCCACTTGCCGATATTCCATTACAGGACTTACACCAGTGATCTTACCATCCTTGGCCCCGGCTGCACTGACATTTACAGCCTTGACCTCTGCACTGGACGGCTGACTTTGCTCCTGCTTGGTTCCGTCAGGCACAACGATCAGGATAGCAGGACTTGGATTGCTCAAATCCGTTCCGGAGTACCGGAGCTTGTAGCTGCCGGCCTCGAGGCCTTCAATGCTGTTTCCACTAACCGGCATGTAACCACCTTGATCCGCCTTTCGGTACTCCATATCGACAGTCACATTTTCAATTCTGCCATCGTTCCCGCCTGCCGCTGTAGGCGGTGTAATGACGAGTCCTTCCGCTGTTGGTGCCTCTCTGTCTGCCTTGGCTTCATTGCGAATGTCCACGGTTACCGGCGGACTTGCCTTTAGGCTGTCTGTGGCTGCATACCGGATCTGATAGCTGCCAGGCTCCAGATCGTTGATTCTTGAACCTGTAACAGGCGTGTAGTCCTCTTCGCCCAGCTTCCGGTATTCCATCGTATCATCCAAGCCCTCAATTATGCCTTTAATGTCGGTATCCGAATTGGCGTGTGAGATCACCCACCCACTTGCATCTGGTGCAGCCTGCTCCTGTGTCTGCCCTTCCGGAATAACGACTTCCTTATCCAGGCTGGCGCTCAGCGAACCGGTCTTCATATACCGGACATAATACTTACCAGCGCTGAGACCTGTGACCTCAATTCCTGCAATTGCAATATATTCTTCTTCGCCTTCCTTCTTATACTCCATTTCTGTTGTCACACCAATCAGTTTGCCGTCATCTCCATCAGGAATGGACGGTGCCACACCGGCCGGTGTAACTGGAGCCTCACGATCAGGACTGGATATGGCCTGGTGAACTTCCCATTCCCATAAGCCTACACCGTTATCGCCTGCCCGCGATTGTTTGGTTAGGGTAACCCGCAATGCCTTTACATTCAGCACCGAGTCAAACGTGTACGGATTGGAGGATTCCGCTGGAGTATGTTCAATCACTTTGATTCCCTCCGTAACCGTTCCCGCTGTTACCCATTCATCAGTTGCGCTATCCGCCGGGATGTAGGAATAAACGATTTGGGTAGGCCGCTTGATTCCGCCGGCATCTGACCACAGCACCAGATTCGAACTTCGGATAGATGCACCCTGCGGCCATTCATATTGCACCCACTCCTCTGCGCCTTCATGCCCCCAGGTTCCCCAATGCGAAATGTTGTTGCCATCCTTCTTACCGTCGTTTACTGCAGCCAGACTCTCCCAAGGAGAGGTATAGCTGGAAGAAGCATTTGCGAGGAAGGCCCAGTTGCCGTCTCTCGGACTGAGCAGACGCAAATCCGTCAGCAACTTCTCGAGCGCCAGGGCAATTTCCTCGTCTGTGGCATTCATATTCTTGATCACAGCAGATGCTTCTGTCTTCGCCGCTTCGATTGGCGCAAGACCTGGATCTGTAAGGTTCGAAGCATTTAATGTATTTACATAGTTATAGACCTTGATCAGTTCTGTCTTATCTATCGCTCCGGTATAGCCGTATACCTTCCATTCCAGAATACCGCTGCCATTAACGGAAGGCTTCATGTCCATACGAACACCTGTAATATAGGCGGGCTCAAAGGTCGTTGTATTGTATTTATTAAGTTCATTGCCCAATCCCTTTATGTCCCGCGGGGTATACCATTTCCCATCTTCGCCGCGAAGCATAAGCTGCATATCCTTCGGACGGAAGTTCCCGCCGTTGTCTTGAAATACATATACATCCATGAATGAGGCCAGGAATGGCTGATCCCATTCATACGTCACCCATGCAGGATCTCCTTCTCTACCCCAGTTATGCCATGCACTGTTGGGGGCACCTCGGTTCGGAGAGAAATCTGCCGAGCTTTTAGGTTCAATGCCGTTATTCATCGCTTCCGGATAACCGTCGCCACCAGAGAAGCTAGCGGAAGCCTTGGCTGTCAGCGCCGCATTTTGCAGCTCAGTATTCACGACATGTACGGTAGCCCATACCTCCAAAGCACTACCATTGACCGTTCCTCTGGCTTCAAATTGGCCTACACTAGCATAGCTGCTTGGATCAATAGCATCCCAAGTGATTTCCTGCTCTAGATACCCTTCCTCTGACAGAATATAGATTTGTCTAGGAAGTTCTGGTTCAATATCCTTCTTGGTGACAACGCTGAGTGCCCGGTAAACGTCAACGGTATCTTCCTTGATCTCTATCGTTATATCCTTGCTGGCCTTCTTGTCTCCGTCTGCCGCACTGAAGGTAAACGTGTAGGTGCCTGCCGTACTTACACGCGCATAGGCTGCTGCTTTGTCACCATCCACAAATGAAATGTCCGCTGAACCTTCAGGCTTTTGCTTGACGGCCCAAGTGTACTTCAACTGGGGTTCTTCTGCCTCGCTATGCACAGGGTCAGGAATAGCCTCCCCGGACAATACTACGATACTGTTATTGGCAACATCCTGAACCGCTGTTACTTGGCCAATTGCTGGAGGCTGTTTATCCGGCGGTGAAGCCAGTTCGAATATTACCTGGCCGGAGCCAGTCAGTTGTCCATCACTTGCGCTAAGCTTAACTGTATATGAGCCTGCTTTGGTACCCGTAGCCTGTGTAATACTTGCTTTCGGATGAGTAAAGGTTAGCTTGGCGCCTTCCGGGGCACTGACCACTTCCCATTGATAAGACAGAGTCCCTTTCGGCGCGCCATCATCGGTTACAATCCCATTCAGCATAAATGGAATCAACGCCTGTGAATGTTGTGTCGCCAGCTCTACAGTAATTTGCGGAGCTTCATTTTCGCCGCCGGCTGACTTTTCAATGATCAATTCAGCACGCTGCACGCTACCCATCTGAAACATGGCAACGCCTTCATTGTTCTGAACATAGAACTGTCCGACAGCTGCACCATTCAGCTTCATGGTATAGTAACCATTCTCCATCCCTACTCCATCGAACAAAATCCGTGAAGTATGCTCTTTCCCTGATGTATTCAGGAGCTGAAGTGTAAAACCCTTGCCATTTTTTTGAATTTGCGCGCTTTCTACTTTATCGCTTTCCAGCTCCAAATAGATTTTCTCATCGATCAGATTGATGCGTTTGCCGAAACCGTCTTTCGGCGTAATGTTGTAGCTGTCTCCTTCGTCACTCACCCGCGCTCCATAACCGAACAGCCCGAATATCGGATCTGTAACAATATCGGAGCTGATGCTGAGAAGGGAACCATAGAGGCCTTCTTCCGATTCGCCTGAAAAATCATTCCAGCCGTTACTCATGACGCGTGAGCCGCCATCGTATACGTCCTTCGTACCCGTACCTCCTTTATACATCGAATATCTCCAAGAGGTACTGCCAACTGAATTAGCCGAAATCTGTCCCATATTGACGGCATTGAAATTCGAAATCTTCGCGGCATAATTTCGCTGCTGTGCAATTGCCTTCTGCTCCATCGATCTGCCATCATTCTCATACCTTAACCAGTCATCCATAATGTATCCTGCTAGAGACGCAGTATATTGGAAATTCCACCAGCCTTCACCGCCGCGGAAAACGGGCACGGAATAATGGAACCAGGTAGGCTGAATACCGCGCATCGCACGTGTTTTCCAATCGGCCATTTCCATACTTTTCTCAGCTGCACCTGTAAGTGCGTCTGCTGGATAGTACGTGCGCAGTGCCTTCGCTGCTGCATAAGCCCCTTCTTCGCCAGTATTGTCATATTCAAATTCCGACCCGTAAGGATAAGTGGCTCTAGTCATATTCCGTCCCTTGTCGAGGGCGAACTTTTTCTGCAGATTGGCTGACTCGTTCTGCATCCCCTCTTCCTTCAGTGCTTCAATCATATCCGGGATTTGCTGCTCGCCATAGAATCCGATGGCCCCGGTGGAAACGCGCTTATAGTAGATGTTATAAGCTTTCTCCAGATAAAACTGAGGCGATTCCCGGTACTCGATCAGATTAGGATAAGCCTTCTGAATCCGGTACATATTGAAAAATCCGGTAGCTTCCATGATTTCGGAGAACGTACGTGTATAAGGCTTATCTTTGTCGGTGTACGCTCCAGAATCTTTCAGCCAGTTTGCAACGATGTAGCTATCCTGCGTATTCTTCATGTATCGTTCCCACATGAAGTCGATCAGGTATGTCTCGATAGAGCGAATTTCAGCGGGATTGGGAGCCAGATAGTTCTTCATCGTCATGAAGTTGATGTTGTCATGGCTCCAGTCATCCCCCCAATGGCTTGTATTGAGATCGATGCCACTTGTTAGGTACCAGTCGAAATAGTTACCATAAGTCGGACTTTCCGGATTCTTATCCTGTGTTTGCTGGACCATGAATTCGGAATGGGCATCCGAGATTGCATCCAGCTCGGCTAGAACATTGAATTCAAATTGAGTGAATTTATCCAGCCATTCGTTGCCGTCCTTCAGCTTATATTCGATACGCACACTGTTGTTGCCGATCGAATCAAACTGAAGCGAATAGATATGATGCTGTTCACCATTTACGATCTTGGTCTCCACAAACTCAACCGACTCGTTGTAGCCAGGGTTCCCGTCCGGCAGTCCACGTCCGGCCCGCGAGTTGTCAACCATTTCCTTTCTGCTCTTCCCAGGCTTGATATCCGGAATATGCGCTTCATCAAACGGATCATTCTCTGCCACATTTTGAATATCGATGGATTGTACATCAACGATATTGTCGTCATAGTGCAGGTCTAACTTGACAGGCATATTGATTGCAGTCTGGAAGCCCGGCACCGCTACGGCATCAATCATGCCTGATTTATATAGGATGGACCGGAGATTGGCTTCACGGTCTTCCATCGAGGTTGAACTGTTATTTGAGCTTTGGGCACTTTCCTGCGGCGTGTTGTCTCCTCCACGAACTGCTGAGAATTTGAACTTATACGTCTTGGACTCATCCGGTCCCAGTACGAGGCTGGAAGCATCAGTGAAGTAACCGCGTCCCGTTTTTTGGATTTCTTTGGAGTGAATATAGAGCACGTTCAGCCCCGGATACCAGCCGCCACTGTCTCCTGTCCAGTTTTTAAAGGTGTCCGCAGCACGTCGCTCTCCTGCTTCATGCATCCAATAATCCACATACTCGATTCGAGCGCCGCTTTCCGGCACCGGAGTGAAGAGCATAAAGTTTCCCTCACCACTGGTGCGGATGGCATAAGAATATCCACTGTCAGCACCTGCGAAATTATGCACCGTCACACGGTCATCATAGGTATCGGATAAGGTCTGATATTTGTTATTCCAAGGCATCGGTAAGCCGATATCCCCGAATTCGATATACTGATTACTTTTGTTCTTCATCGTAATTTCCCAAAGCATTGAACCGTCATCGGTCTCCATATCAAAAACGGATTTCACATCGAAGCCCTTCATTACCCGCTGGTCTGTAGAATTGAGGTTCTGTCCAATAAAGTTGACTTCTACCTTCTTGCCGTCTGCTGATGCGGTCTTGTTCATATAGGGGTTATCCGGATTAATGGTCGAAACTTGTGTAGATCCCCCGGCAGCCAATGTTTTATTGGTATCAACTTCTACAAAGCCGTCCCTGTTATCAGGGAATTGTCCATTGGCACCTGTACGGTAAGAAAAGATCATTTCCCCCATCCATTGGTGCTGAGTACCATTCTGCGGCGATGTAGTGTTAGGAAGTACGAAATTGATCGGCTCCCCTTGTTTATTGGTAGGATTATTGTTGATATAGAGCTCCTCAATCTGACCTAAGTCACCGACTTTGGCCGACAGGCTGGCATTGGAGATACCGGTCTTTACCGCAGCCTTCGCGGCCCCAGGCAAAGCGCTAACCTGCAGCGGCAGACTTGAAAATGCCAGGAGAAGCGCGATCATAAGCGGCTTCCACTTCTTCGAAATCATTGTCATTATAACCTCCTGTATATATGTGATCATATCCATTAGGGGTTTAATTCTCTTAAACCGGTAAGTATAGTTTCTTCTACGAAATACCTTTGACCGATCCATCGAAAATGACGTTCATTCTTTCGTCTAAAGTAGAATCTCTAAAGAGTGAAGATAAGGTTCTAAACCTGAATCCGTTGAAGGTTAAAACTGAGTTTAGTAAGCGCTTTATTTTCTATGTTACTTGCTGTATCATAAAAAATAAATGCTCGATGCCAACATGAATTTTAAATATTTCAACCTGTTCGGAGGTGCCGGATTGGACTCGCCCATCCTTCATTTCATCACCCCGCCCATTCCCTATTTTATTGATTGCGGACGTGCTTCTTACGAAGTCGGTGAATATCACATTAGCCGCAGTGACATCGGTGTCTTTGATCTAATTGTCGTTACACGCGGTTCGCTCGCCATTAGCGAGAATGGGACAGAATGGCTTCTGAACCAAGGAGAAGCACTGATCCTTAAGCCCGATGGACACCATTACGGCAGCGCAGCCTGTAAGGCGGAAACGGAAATGATCTGGATTCATTTTCAAACCTATGGCAGCTGGAGAGAGTCTGCCAACATGGACGAATGCCTCGCCAATCAAGCCGAATTAATCGAGACACATAAGGTGAGCGCATATCTGAACCACTGTGATGTCTGTTCCATCTTCATTCCCAAACGTATGCACATTGCATCGAAGGATATGGAACTGCTGGAGCATTTCTCTCAGCTCGATCAGGAGCCTCAGTCCATGCGCAATTGGAAACGACAGGCGACCTTCCAGCAATTTATGCAGCATCTGGACCTTGGGCTTTCTTCACTGTCCGACGTTGCTGCCATCCGGATTGCCGAGAAAGTTGAACTCTACATCCGCCATAATTACCCGCTACCGATCTCCAATCCGATCCTGCAAAAGGAACTCAACTACCATCCAAACTATCTCGCACGCAGCATGCTGAAAGTGTATGGCATGACTCCCATGGAATATCTGCTGCATTACAGAATCGAACAGGCCAAAAAGCTGCTGCTGCAAACCTCCTGGTCCGTTGCTCGCATCGCCGAAGAGATCGGCTTCAATCATGTATCCTACTTCTCTTCCTGTTTCTCGAAAAAAGAGGGCATCTCTCCTTCCAACTTCCGCAACAAGTTTACCAACTCAGATAAATAAAATGACTCAATCAGAACTGATGCCGTGAAAAAAAGTGTCCGCTCACCAAAGATCACGTTATCCTATAGCGCGTATTTTGGGTCTATCGGGTGCTTTCCTTTTTACAGCAGCACTAGTAGACTTCTTCTTATTCGCTTTCGCGAATCCAAACACTCATTTCTCCTTCATCCCGATTGGCCCAAGTGAAGTAAGGAATGAACCGAAGCTCGGCAGGCTGTGTATCCCAGTGAACATCACTGCGATACAGATGTATTCCCCAGTCTGCTTGGGATACGATTCTCTGCCCAATGGTTGTAAGTGCCGGGACCCCCAGAGGCATCTGTTCCCCGCTACCAATATGAAACTCGGCATCCCGAGGCAGATGAATGCGATGCAATCCGCGGCCATTGTCGACTTCTTCGAGACAGTACATAAACGGTCCCCGCTGGATGGCTACTTTTCGGAAAGTGGCTTTGATGTGATCATGCCCTTTCATACGCAGCAACTCCATTGGGAAGTGAAGCTTGATCTCATCACCAGCTCTCCACGTACGGGTCACCTTTATGTAACCGCATTCAAAAGTAAATCCATCCTGTTCGGTCTTCTCCCCATTAATCCACAGCTCGGGAATCTTGCACCAGTCCGGCTTTCTCAGAGCTATCGTAAACTGCATTCCCTCTGGGGAATCGGGCCGAACGATCAGCTTCACATCTCCGGTGGAGGTATAGTCAGAGTCCATGGTTAGGGCTGCTCTCCTACCCTGAAGTGTGAATTCCCCTTCCCCTCCGATGTACAATTGCACATACAACGTAGCCTGTTCCACAGCCGGGGTAAATACATATTGATCCAATGAGGCAATTAATCGAGCAATGTTCGGCGGACAGCAGGCACAACCAAACCACCCTTGCCGGCGTGTTCGCACGTGAGCATAATTAGGATTCACACGTTGAATCTCCGGATCGACCTCAAGCGGATTCACATAGAAGAAACGTTGACCATCCAGGGACATTCCACTAATCACCGTATTGTACAGGGCACGCTCCATAACATCTGCGTACCGGCTATCCTGCTCCATCTGCAGCATGCGCTTCGCCCAAAAGATCAGGCCAATTGAGGCACAGGTCTCTGCGTAGGCAGTATCTCCAGGCAGATCATAATCGCCTGTAAATGCTTCTTCCTTGGCTGATGAACCAATGCTTCCCGTAATGTACATTCGCTTGCTTACGATGTTGCTCCACAATTTTTCACAGGCTTCTTTCAGCGGTATATCCTCCGTCTTCGCAGCTACATCTGCCATAGCCGAGCACATGTAAACCAGTCGAACCGCATGACCTTCTGCTGTCGACTGCTCCCTAATGGGTATATGGGACTGGGAGTACGTGTGGCGGTGAACCATGTCCAACTCGCCAAAATGTATGGTACGGCCCCTTTGCTCCCATTCTTCTACAAAAAAATGAGGACTCGCTCCCCGCTGATCCAGAAAATAACGGCTCAGTTCCAGATATTTCTCTTCCTTTGTCGTCTCATACAATTTGAAGAGTGCAAGTTCAATCTCCTGATGTCCATCATAACCTGGCAATTGTCCCGGCTCTGTACCAAACACGGTGCCTATATGATCCGCCAGGCGAATAACCACATTCAGCAGCGTGCGCTTGCCCGTGGCGTGATAGTACGCCACACCAGCCTCAATCATATGTCCTGCACAATAGAGTTCATGACACTCGGCGAGGTTCGTCCAGCGCGCCCCAGGTTCACGCAGGGTAAAGTACGTGTTCAAATAACCATCGGCTTGCTGTGCCCGAGCTATGGTCTCAATAACGGAATCCACGAGGACTTCCAGTTCCGGGTCGGGCTTCGCGGAGAGCAGGTACGAAGCTGCTTCAATCCATTTCGCAACATCGCTATCCTGAAATACCATGCCATAATGAACGCCCTCTTCATCCCCAGCAGCAATGTGGAAATTGCGAATAGCCCGGCTTGGTTCAGCTCCTTCGATACGGTCATTGAGCGCTTCCCATTGATAAGGAACAACCACGTTGCGGACCAGTTCAATGTAATGCGACCAGAATGGATCATTGATTTTATGGCTATAACCTGATGTCTGTGGATGGTGCGGGACGTCCGGCTTTGTCATGAGAACCTCTCCTTGTTCTTTTTTATAAGCTTATTTTACAAATCATTACATCAGGGCGAAATCATCATTTCCAACTGAAATTTACATAATTACAACCTTGTATATATGCTAACCTTGTAACAAATCAGAAACTTGCCCGTTACAGTTCCTCTCGCTGTAAGTGACTCAAAGCCCGTTTTTGTATCTTATCGAGTTGTTTGTCCCATACTAAATGTTTTTATTTCATCAGATGAAACTAGGTTTCGTTATGTGAGTTTTTTAACTTACAATATATAATCTGTTGAACGAAGTCGAAGGCACCCAGTAGGGTGCCTTCGACTTCTAACTGTCTCTCTTTGGCAAGTTGGATAAACGAACTCAAATCCATCAACCAACCTTGTGGTACACTCGTTCATTGTAAAGAACGTGCAAGTGCTGCAACAGAGCCGCGGAAATCGGGTTTGCCGTCAGCCGTCCACAAAAGCTCTGTCACAAATGTATGGCGATTCGGATCGTACAGCGGATCTCCTATAATGTTCTTGTACGTTCTTGCGTGAAACACCAATAGCGTCTCTTCGTCGTCCTCTGACACCGTGAAGGAATTATGACCGGGACCATACATTGAGATGCTCTCATCTGTCGAGAGAACCGCTGTTTGCGACTTGCGCCATGAGGTGGCATCGAGCAAATCAGCATCCGCATCGGCTTCAAGTAGGCCCATGCAATAATTGAAGTCGGTGGCGCTAGCCGAGTAAGAGAGGAATACCCGATTACCCTTGCGAAGAAATGCCGCGCCTTCGTTCACTTTATAACCAATGATCTCCCAGTCATATTCCGGCAACGAAATCATCGTTTGCGGCCCAGTCAACGTCCACGGGTTGCTCATTTTAGATATATACAGATTAGAGTTACCTTCAATATTCGGATCCTTTTGTGCCCATACGTAATAACGGCTTCCATTATGCTCAAAGGTAGTGGCATCGAGGGCGAAGCTTTCCCACTCGGTACGAACCTGCCCTCTTTCCGTCCAACTGCCTTCGAGCGGATTGGCATTTTCATTCTCTAGCACGTACATCCGATGGTCGAACAAGCCTTCATTCGTTTCCGTCGTGTGTGCGGCAGCGAAATACACGTACCATTTGTCATCAATAAAATGCAGTTCTGGTGCCCAAATATTAGCACTAAGGATACCCGTCTCGCGCTTTCTCCAGATCACTACAGGAGTTGATGTAACAAGCCCCTCAAGGTTCTGGGCTCTACGGATTTCAATCCGATCATACTCCGGAACGGATGCTACGAAGTAATAATAACCGTCCGAATGTCGGTAAATAAAAGGATCAGCTCTTTGCTCAATCAATGGTTGAATGTCATGTAACGCTCGTTGTTGGATTTCCATCTTATCACCTGTTTCATCATAATATACACTACCCTTTGACAGCGCCTGCAGTCATGCCATCTATGAAATATTTCTGAAAAGCAATGAATAGTATAAAAATTGGAATGATGGAGAAGAACGAGCCTACGATCAATAGATCATAGTTATTGCCATAAGGAGTTAACAACGTTTTCAAACCAATTGGGAGTGTATACTTACTCTGATCTCCGAGCACCATGAATGGCCACAATAGATTATTCCAGCTATTCATACCATTCAGAATGGCCATTGCTGCAAAGGATGGCTTCATAATCGGCATAATTAGTCTCAAATAAATCGCATACTCGTTTGCGCCATCAACCCGCCCAGATTGAATAATCTCTTTGGGTATGCTTCGTAGATACTGCCTGAAGAAAAATATCGTCGCGGCATTGGCTATACCGGGCAGAATGATTGCCGAATAGCTATTGACCATTCCCAAATCATTAATTAGGCTGTACAAAGGAACCAGCAGTATTTCGAAAGGCACCATCATAATGAGCAAAACACATATAAAAAGGAAGTTCTTACCTTTAAAATCATATGCTGCAAAACCATAAGCAACAAATGCGCTTACAAAAAGTGTTAAAACCACTTGAACGATTGTTAAAATCATACTGTTCCAAAACCACACAAAATAATCATGTTCTCCAGTAAACAGATAGATAAAATTATTAAAACTCATGATTTCAAAATCCAAACTTAGGTTAAGACCATATCTAACTAATGATTCACCGGGTTTAAAGGAAGATAGGGCCACTGCATAGAATGGAATCATAATTAAAACGAATAGTATAATGAATAAACAAATAATTACTATTCTAGAGATGAAATCACTCCTCGTCTGACTTTTGCCCACTTTAATCCTCCTCCTTTTTGAACATTCCACTAAATTTCAACTGCGTTAAATTGATAACCATAGCAATGACTAACAGAACGATACCAACTGCAGCTGCGTAACCAAGCTTATTCTGCTCAATCCCTTGTCTGTACAGATATCCAACAATGGTTAAGCCAATATTTTTGGGTGAATTGTTACCGTTAAACATCATCAGGCTCTCGGTAAACATGGCTAAACCTGCATAAACACTAATTGTCGTAACATATACGGTGGTCGGCTTCAATAATGGCATTGTGATTGTTCTGAACTTCTGCCAAGCAGATGCCCCGTCAATTGAAGCAGCCTCATAATATTCATTGTCAATGCTTTTCAAACCGGATAGATAATAAAGCATATTAACACCGGTCCATCTCCAACATGCGAGAATTAACAGTGCTGCCATACTCCAATTTCCGTCTTTCAAAAATTTAATAGGTTCTATACCAAATAGACCTAAAAAACTATTCATTAATGAACCTTCCATTTCACCGAATGTAAGGCGGAAAATGGTACCCGCAACTGCGACAGATGTCAATGCAGGTAGAAAGAACGAAGATTTAAAAAACTCTCTTCCCTTCATTAACTTACTGTTTATCATAACGGCGAATAACATTGGAAAAGGAATTAACAGCACTAAGGTTCCTAACATGTACACAACGCTATTTTTAATAGATGTCAAAAACACTTTATCAGTAAGTAATTTCGAATAATTCGCTTCACCAATCCATTTAGGATCCTGTCCCAACATCCT
Source organism: Paenibacillus sp. FSL K6-1318 (assembly GCF_037976905.1). Classification (NCBI taxonomy): domain Bacteria; kingdom Bacillati; phylum Bacillota; class Bacilli; order Caryophanales; family Paenibacillaceae; genus Paenibacillus; species Paenibacillus sp. FSL K6-1318. The sequence continues at coordinate 3,655,771 of NZ_CP150270.1, read as the reverse complement.
ATCTTGAAAGCTCATTACGAATGAATTTACAAGTGGATAAAACCAGAATATCAAAAATATGAGTATAAATGGCAACACAAAAACATAAGGTGCAACTTTTTGAGAGTATACAAATTTCTTTATCATATTCTCAATCTCCCTTGACTAAGGTTAAACCTGCCGACTACTATACCTGCCGACAGGTTTAACCAAATCATTTACTTATCATATTTATTTTAATTCTTGTTCAATTGCTGCTTGTGCTTCATCCAACGCTTCCTTCACGTCTTGACCATCTTCAAAGATGGCGTTCAAAGTAACCGTATTGAAGATATTGCCGATGGTCGGTGAAGCTTTAACGGACTTGATCGCTCTAATTTCGTCCTTGATTTCATTCAAAGTATCAAATGCATTTGTTTTAAAGTATTGGACGTATTCATTATCAGGGTTTTTCGTAACTGCATCATCTTTCCATACTTCCATGTTAATTGGGTCAAATCCAAGTGTATTCCAGATTTCAGTCGTAGCTTCTTTCGAAAGCTTAGCAAAGGCTACAAATTCTTTGGCCAATTGAACGTCTTTACCGCTCTTAGTAACAACTGTGCCAGTACCGCCTAAGCCAACGGAACGAGGATTACCTTCTTCAAATACAGGCAATGGAGCAATTGCATACTTACCTTTAAGGTCCTTCATTTCATTTACAAAGCGGGACATGTACCACTCAGGCATCAATGCACTTGCGTAGTTGCCTTTGTTGTATTCGCCTTTTGCTTCTTCTGTGTCGGGTTGTCCGCCTGGGATCGTATGAATAACATTGTTCTTCTGCAGATCAACTAACATTTCATAGGCTTTAATCATTTCAGGCGAGTTCACTTTTGGATTACCATTTTCATCTGTAAAATCAGCGTTTTGCTGAGCTAGTAGCAGCGATGCTTGCCACGTAGCTGATGTATCAGCAGTACCTAAGTACTTGCCAGTCTTTTCATAAACCTTGATACCTGCTTGTTTGTAATCTTCCCACGTTATGATTGTCTTGTAGTCAACTCCTGCTTGCTCGAGAATTTCAGTATTGTAGAAAGCAAGCGTCGCACCTACGTGATAATCAAAGCCATAAACCTGATCGGCTTTGGAGTAAATCTCGACACGCGAAGGAACAACAACGTCTTTATATGGTGCAAATACATCATTTAAAGATTCCAGTGGAACGTTGTCACCTTCCAGGAATTTAGGGAATTGACCAAGCTCGATATCCGCGATATCAGGAGCACCTTTTCCGCTTGTAACTGCCAATAAGAGCTTGTTGTGCATATCATCGTAAGGCATAACTGTTACATTCAACTTAATCTGTTTGTCTGGGTTCTCTTGGTTCCATAACCCCAGCATTTTATCCAAATGCTTGCCGTGCAAATCTACGAATGTCCAAAATGATAATTCTGTTGCATTCTCACCGGCATTAGCGCCTAATTGCTGCGTTTCTGTTTTTGAACCGGAAGGATTACCACATGCAGTAAAAACAAGTGACATAATAAGGAGTGTAACGATGGAGATTAAAGCACTGCGTTTTTTCATTTGTTCGTCATCCTCTCTTTTTTTGTTATGCATTTGAAAAGTCGGCTGACTAGTTAGTTCTGTTAATTTAAGCGGTTTCAGTACACCTTGGCACCACCATCCTTAACATAATTCTAACCTTTCAAAGAAAAGACCCCTTCGCAAAAATTTCTCAGATTTCATATTGTAAGCGCTTTACACGCCGTATTATAATATATATGAAATAAGCTTTATATAACCAATTGATTATAAAATCATAAAGTTTATGGGGAGATGCTACTCTTTGAAAAAGCTGGCGCTCTACAAACAAATTCAAGAAAATATTATACAGAAAATTAAATCAGGGCAGCTTCGGCCCACAGACCGCATTCCTTCTGAGCAAGAACTAATGGACGAATTCAGAGTAAGTAAAATAACCGTCAAGAACGCCCTAACCCTACTCGCTGACGAAGGATTAATTATACGCGTACAGGGCAAAGGCTCATTCGTCTCTTCTAGTCTTGTTGTTTCTAGTATCAATTTCTCGCCATCCCCATGCAGCGCGTCCTCCATGCCGCTCATTGGCTTCATCATTCCGACGATGAGAACCCGTGTCATTCAGAAGCTCGTTGACTACACGGAACACTTCCTGCAAGAAGCCGGCCTCAGCATGGTACTAAGCATCACGCGCGAGTCCTCCTCTATCGAATCAAACGTCATTCGTACACTAATGGAGCTCGGTGTGAAGGGGCTGATCGTTTTTCCAACAGAAGATGAGAAGTACAACGAATCATTACTGCGCGTGTCGCTCGATAAATTCCCGTGTGTGTTCATCGACCGCTATCTGCGCAACATTGAGACGTACACCATTACATCCGACAATTACGGCGGTGCGTATAAGGCTGTATCCCATTTGCTATCCAAGAGTCATCAGCAGATTGCGCTCATCTCACCTGAAAATGCCAATACAGCCGTCGAGGACCGCACGCTTGGCTTCGAGCAGGTGTACACAGATCAAGGCATCTCAATTGACAAGAGCTTGTGGTGTCACATTCCTCTCGACATTCTACGCAGCGAGCAAGCATTGGACTATGTAAGCAACTTCTTGCAGAACCACAGTGGAATTTCGGCAGTCTTCTCCTTGACTGAAGAAACAGCACGCCTTACATCCGCCGCGATCAGTCTTCTGAACGATCACTCAAATATCGATTTACTATCTTTCGATAATCCACATCTTTCAGGCGTAGCTTATGTGCAGCAGGATGAACAGGAAATGGCACGAACAGCCGTAAAGCTGTTATGTGAACAGATGGAAGATATTTATTCTCCTAAGAACGCCGTCATCCCCGTGGAACTCATCTTCCCTTGACACAAATCTAAACTCAACTCTTTGCTTTTATGTTTAAATCAGGTCTTATTGTTTGTTGTAATGCCCTAAACTGAGATCTGAGGATTTAATTTCAGTCCTATATTTTGCTTTTAAACTTCAATCCTTTTATGGCGTTTATCTCTATGACCTTTGAATTAGAGATAAAAAAAGATGTCGATCTTTATCAGACCAACATCTTCTAACTCGCTTTCATATTGTGTTTAATATATTAATTGAAATTTCTACTTTTTTTGCAATTCATCATAATCGAACCAATCAAAATCAACAAATGGAAGATCATGATGGATACCATTTTGATATAATGCTTCATTTGAATTTGGTTTGGCTTGCTTACTTCCGTACAAACCGATGTAGGTTCCAGTAAAACCACCAGCACGATCAGTACTAAGCAATCGACCATCGGCTTTTTCGAATAACACGTCCCACGAAGCATACTCATTGGCACGATAGTAAAAGCTGTACTCCTGTTCATGTCCAACAACCTTCAATTGAATATGATGATCGCTCCATGGATGAGAGATCAGAAGTTTATCTACCCCTGCTTCCCTCTCGACAACACGAATAACAGGCTTTTCTTGCTCCAATGCCAGCTCCATTCGGAAGTGGTAATTCTGGTTGTGAAATAAGGTCAGACCTGCGGTTTCACCCTCATTTTGAGGATTAAACTCCATGTGTGTGGATGCATTGAACATCAGGTGCTGCTGCCTCCGACCAACAAAGGCAGGATTGCTCTGTTCCGTCAGCTGATCCTGTTTCAATCGCATGCGCAAATGCCCTGGTCGTTCTGTCACGCTCCAAAATTCTCCGCGCGGTGTTCTCAGGAAATTCCATATCGGAGATAGAGAATTCTCTTCGAAATCGTCCCGAATTGATACACTTGGCCACCGCACCTCAGGCAGGTTAGGTGATCTCGTTTCTAGCTCCAATCTGCCGACCCCTGGACTAACAACAGGCCACTCCTGTTCCCATTGTACGGGTGCCATGAATGTTTCCCGACCCAAGTTTCGGTAGTATCCTCCGGCTGTTCTGGATGCAAGACATAGTAACCACCACTCACCTTGTTGTGTTTCAATCAGTTCCGCATGACCTACATTAACAATCGGATACGCTCTTCCAAGATGTCGATGCGTCAAAATTGGATTGGAGCGATGCCCTTCATAAGGCCCTGTGATGTTACGGCTTCGCGCGATGGTCACGGCATGAGTATGGCCAGTTCCTCCCTCCGCAATCAACAAGTAATACCAATCATGCTTCTTATAGATATGCGGTCCTTCTTGAGCGTGAGCCACCTTAAGTGCACCCTGCCATATACTTACTTTCTCACCAATGAGCGTACCCTGCTCCAGATCGATCTCCTGAAGCCAGATATCCATATGTTTCGGGTATTCCTGACCTTCAGGTGGGATCCGGTTTCCCGTATAGTATGCTCTGCCGTCTTCGTCGAAAAATAACGATGGATCAATACCTGGAGCATCGTCCAACCAGATGGGATCAGACCAATCACCTGACGGATCAGTAGTGGTTACATAGAAGTTATGTTCCTTCTTTTCGTTATCAACGAATGTAGTAATCATATAGAATGTGCCCTTATGATACCGAATTGTTGGAGCCCAAATGCCCCGAGAAGGCATAATCCCATCCAAATTAAGCTGTGAAGCACGGTCTAGAACATGACCTAGCTGCTGCCAATGAACCAGATCTTTACTGTGGAATAATGGTACGCCGGGAAAGTATTCGAAACTGGACGTAACGAGATAATAGTCTTCTCCTACACGAATGGCCGACGGATCTGGATGGAATCCCGGCAACACGGGGTTGCGAAATGTTTTCACGTCAAGTTCTCCTTCATTCAAATGTTATGGATTATTAATCAGCGCTCTCATGCACGAGTGAAAGTTCTGCGGCCGGATTCCAATTATCCGCTCCGGCAAAGAGCTGGGCAGGCAAATATTTCTCTGCCTCTTCCGTCGTCAACTGAGTCGTCCAGTTAAAACGTGCTTTGGGATTCGCTCCAGGCCCGTAACTGGCAAATTCGGCAAAGCGTGCTGTACGTTCATTATCCGGGTTACTCCAGTTATTCCATCCAGATGCACTAATGTGATTATCCATATAGCTGTTGATATAGACTACATTGGCATAAGGTCTCCACGGTCTGCCAAGAGGTATAGTTCCAGCAAGACTAGAATCGCCAGTAATGCGGCTATTCAGGAATACATAACCAGACTTCTCCTCCGCGGTGGATGCTGCAGTAACGTAACCATTGCTTAAACTGTGAATGACGCTGTTCTCAAACAATGCGGTTGCATTGCCAAAGATAAAGTCGACATCACCTTCAATATAACTGTCCACATAATATTGCCTTCCATCATTCACATAAAGCGTGTCCTGCCACCCCTTCAGGCTAACGTCACGGAATACCAGACGATCACCACGAGCGAGCAGAGCAACCGCTTGACCTGCATTGTCGCCCGCATCATTTTGTATCGTCAGATGCTCAGCTGTAAAATCATTTGTCTGCACCCGGAAGCTATAGCTACCTGAGGTACCGAGTGCATTGCCGGATGAATCCAATGAGCTGGCAGAATCACCGTAGATCAGCACAGTGCCCTCCCGACTCTCTCCAATAATTCGCAGATGTTTTTTGCTGGATGGTACGTCCAGCTTCTCACGGTAAATTCCGTCCTTGATTCGTATGATGGTAGGAAGCGTGCTATTGTCCGGAACAGCATGTATAGCTTCCTGAACCTGTTCATATTGTGCACTTCCATCAGATGAGACGGTTAGAATTGGTGCAGGAATTTCAGATATTGGAGCGGACGACATACTCTCGCCAACTTCATTCAATGCCGTAATGACATAATAATAGGCTGTGCCATTGATTAACTGTGTATCAGAGAACGAAGTATCATTTACATTGGAGGCTACAGTAACGAATGGCCCTTCGGGTGATTCACTTCGTTTCACTGCATATTCCTCAGCCCCCTCGGCTTCTTGCCAAGTAAGAGTGATTGTACTTTCACCTGGCTCAGCACGAGTCTCTGATGGAGCTTGAGGTCTACCATCATCCACTGCTGGCCGTGTACCAACGGCTGCGGAGTCAAGACTTCGTATACCTTGAGCCAGTGCGGTCACTTTGTAATAATAGGGCTTACCGTTTAAGAGTCCTGTATCCACATAGGAAGTTCCTGATTCCTGATCAGCAATGACATCATAAGTTCCAGTCACGGACATTGCACGCTTGATCACATAAGTCGAAGCGCCTTCTATCGCTTCCCACGTAATAGAAACGGATTCGGGAAGAGACTCTACCGTGACTTGGGGAGTAGTTAGAGCCATGGTTGGAGTTATAGCAACCGGGGAAGAATCCGCTCCCTCTCCTCCAATACCAGTCGCAGATACGACGTAATAGTAGGTCGTTCCATTATCCAGTCCTCCATCCCGAAACGTAGGAACAGCTGTACGAGACGACACAACTGTATACGGGCCTTCAGCCTGCAAACTACGTTTTACAGTGTAGTAGTTAGCTGCTTCGACTTCATCCCACGTTAAATCTGCTTGTGCGTTTCTCGCAACACCCTTCAGATTCTCAGGCATTTCTGGTCGTACAGCATCCTCCGAGGGTGTCACTGAAGACGTGTTGGAATTGCCGCTCTCGCCCAATGGACCAACGGCCGTGACGACATATGTGTAAGTCGTTCCATTGGTGACCTCTTCGTCAATGTAAGTTGTCTCAGTTAACTCAGAAGCAATCAACTCATAGTCGTTCGCGGACTGAATACTACGCTTTACATTGTACGTAGAAGCCCCGTCCGCTTCCTCCCAATGTAATCTCACCATACCATTGCCTGGTTCGGTACGAAGCCCTTTAGGAGAACTAACCGGTTCAACATAAAGTTTGACATTGTCATAGAACAACGTGCCTTTACCCGTGCCTGGTGTTCTGGCAAACATTCGTGCAACACCATCGGCAGTCACATCGGCCTGAAACGGTACATCATCTGCGACGCGCACATCATCAACGTATATATCCGCTTTTTGCGAGGCTACATTGCCAACAATCTTGAAGTTGTACCATTGATTATTGACCGGTGCATCCATTAATTTGTGATCTTTGCCGTCTTTTTTGTATATTAGTGTATACTGATCCTCCGCTACCGGAGCAGAAGGTTTGCGTAGCTCGATGGAGAGTGCGGCACGACTGCCGGTGCCATTTTGCAATTGCAGAACGGTTGATGTGCCAGGCCAGCCTTGAGACATGATATCAGCCTCAAACACAAAACTTCCCTGTTGTGGTGGAAATGATCTTACGAATTGGGCGATCCCAGCCCCATTGTCATATAGCATGAGCGCTTTAGTAGAAGCGTTTCCTGTTGTTCCTGTGGGAATCTGGGTAACAACAACTTTAAGATCGTTCGTCTGTGGGTCAGGTAGTACAGTATAACTTGCTGGTGTCGTATTGATCTCGATATCCTCAAAGTCATCATTCACGTAATAGATGGTCTCGGGCTCTCCTTCCGCTGCTGCACTAGCCTCATTGGAATAGAAGCTTGTGCCATGATCATTCGTAGCCTTCACTGCGTAATAATAGGTTTTTCCTACAGTAAGATTGGGATCTGTGTAGCTCGTGGTCGTAATCCCCTCTTGCTGCAACGTGTATGGCCCACCAGGTATATCTGCTCTATACATTGAATAAGAGTCAGCGCTTTGCACTTCAATCCAATGTAAGTGAATGGACTTGAGGTCCGGCTCAGCTACAAGTTCAGTAGGTGCTGTCGGGAAATCAGCAGGCAACTCCTGAACGGATGCATTGGAGAAAATAGATGCATTGAGCTTATCAACTTCATCATCCGGTTTGGAAGCATCGGCTGCCAATCCGATGTAGACCGTTTCGTCTGCTGGGAATGATTGTGAATCGATAACAAACCAATCGTTACCGTTTTTGGATACAAGTGAAGTCACTTGATCCCCAAGTCGTACAAGCTTAACCCAATACGGGAGTGTGACCATGCTGCCTTTTTCCTGATGCACAACTTCGGTGCCCGCTCCATCACGAACAAGGCTAACCGCTTGTTGTCCACCCTTTACATAAGTGACCATGGCGGCAATAAACGGGGATGACGCATCCAGACTTTTACGAATCATAACACCTGCTTCGGCTCCATCGTCGGTAGCTGTCACCTGATCAACTCTAGCTACAATCTCACCATTTCCTTCTAAGATTTGGTAAGCATAGTGGAAATGATCCGTCTCTCCATGGATATCTCCTGCTGATTTTACCGTAACGTCAGTATCACTAGCTCCCAATTGGGTATGACCCGGAATGCCCGGTTCTCCAATATCGTTTGATGACCAAGGGGCAATACTGTTCTGCTTGTGAACATGTACCGTGACATTGTTGGACTGCGTTGAAGTACCTGAGTCATCAATCGCTCGGACGGTGAGATAATGAGTGCCATCCTGCACATCTTCCCATGTAAAAGTGTAAGGCGCTGTATCATCTTCCCCCAGTTTCACATCATTTTGATAAAATTCCACTTTGGCAATGCTGCCGTCTATATCTGACGCAGAAGCCGTGATCTCAACGGAAGACCCTTCAGTCTGAACAGTATGGTTGGCAGGTGATTGAATTGTAACCGTAGGATTCATAGATCCGTTGCCAGCAATGCTGTTCAGGTATGCCTCCAGATAGGTATAACCTGATTCATGTATCTCGTTACGGTCAGCAGGATCATTCGGATCGAGTCCCATACTGATCTCCCATTCGTCGGGCATACCGTCATGATCAGAGTCAACCAGAGCTGAAGCTGTCTCCTCGAACTCAAGGTAACCGCCAACTTCCTTTTGTGAATTAATATGTTGTCCGGTGCGGTTTTTCACATCATTTACAATTCGAGCATCGATGGCGTCCCGTCTAGGCAGACTTGCACCTGCTTTTGCAAGAACTTGCTCATAGGCTGTTTCTGCATCGTCCATGGATGTGGGATTAGCCATCTGCACAGGAGCGAGTAGTTTGGAATCTGGATTCGCAAGTTCTCCCACACCTAACCAGTTGTCCGCTGTGACATCGGGATAACTGTCCACGACATTGCCACTCACATGTAATCGTGTATCAGGTGCAACATCAAGGAAAATCTGACCCCGGGCATTTCGATACGTATTCGGTCCGTATTTATAGTAGTTATTCATGAGGTTATAGTTGCCCTCCTCACCGCCATAAGCAGAGAAGAACCCCCAATTGTAGACAATATTGTTGTAAGACTCGGTATTAAAACCAGGAGCCCCTGCAAATCTCGGGTTACGGCTCACGTTATGAGCAATGATGTTGTGATGGAAGGAGGTGTTGTTCCCTCCCCAGATACCTGCATATCCATGCCGCCCCTTCTGATGCGTAGTCATCAGCATGCTCTCAGCGATGACAGACCACTGCACAGTTGTATTCTCGTTGGCGTACATACTCAGTACTTCGTCAACAGACCAGGTAAACGACGAGTGGTCGATCATAATGTTTTTGTGGTATCGTCCACCAAATACGTCATCCTCACTAGGGTGCTTATCCCCAAGCCGGAAGCGCATATGCCTGACGATAATGTTGTCCGCTTGGAATGTGGTCCAATAATCGGATACAGTGATTCCTTCTCCTGGAGCTGTCTGTCCAGCAATCGTGATATTAGAACCGGTAATCGCCAGAGGGGATTCTAGATGAATCGTTCCTCCCACTCTGAATACTACGGTGGTATCACTCTGACTAACAGCATCTCGAAGTGATCCAGGGCCGGAATCGGCGAGGGTGGTCACTTCATACACTGACCCTCCCCTACCACCTGTCACGTACTTACCGCCGCCTTCAGCACCGGGAAATGCGGGCAATAATGGAGTAGCTTCATCTTCTGCAGCAACCATACCTGGTAGCAAACTGAATAACATCGCAACGACCAATACGAATGATACCATTCTTTTCAACGAATCTTCCTCCTCCGGTTTACATGTAATTGTACAGAATGTTACCTCACTGAGAGCCAGATGCTCATGCGATAAACCTTTCTCTGATCTGGGATCACCTCCTCAACGTAATGTAAGCGTTATCAGTAAAAGGATGCGAAAACCCGTTGTAATCTGAACCCTATCCGTACTCTTTCTGCGATCACGTTCTAGGTTTCCTATCCAACGGTCTCGTCATAGATCGTTAAACTTTGGCATGCAGCAAGTACTCGTATTCGGTACATGCGAGCAAGAAAGCTCCCATTCCTTTTTGATCATTCGTTATAATCGGTTCACTTATATAATACGCGTAACTTCCGTCACGCCTTGCATCTCCACCGAGCCCTGCAACCTGGCAGTTTTTGTAGAGATTCACCCAACCCTGATTGGTCTCCATTACGAATTCAGAGATTAATCCTGCATAAGCATGGTTCAATATCAGTTCCCATTCCCGCGGTAACCATCCTAGCCGAATCCCTTTGGCCATGGCATAGACAATCATGCTGGATGCTGAAGCTTCCAGATAATTTCCTTTGCGATCTCCCTCATTCACCACCTGATACCATACCCCGCTAGCTGTATCCTGATAGGTGCGCAGCGCAGTCATCGTATCTGTGAGAATATCAACCAACTTGCTATAATCGGGATGATGGCTTGGTAATAACTCCAGAACATCCACTAAAGCCATAACAAACCAGCCGATAGATCTGCCCCAGAAGTTTGGTGATTGTCCTGTTACCGAATGGCTCCAAGGCTGAATGCGATGTTCATCCCAAGCGTGATAGAGCAGTCCTGTAGCATCGTCTCGGGTATGTTGGGCACACAATATAAATTGCTTAGTCGCATCGTTCAACAAGTCCTCTTCTGGTTCCCAGCGAAGCAAGTACTCCAGATAGAACGGCGCGCCCATATAGAGACCGTCCAACCAGATCTGATAGGGATATACTTGCTTGTGCCAGAAAGCTCCCTCTGATGTGCGTGGGTGAGTAACAAGTTGTTCACGTAGCAATCCAGCCGCAAGCTTATATTTTATTTGCCCTGTCCTGTCATACAGGCCGAACATCAACTTGCCGTTATTCAAATGATCAATATTATGTTCTTCCATCCGGTATCCCCGAATCGATCCATCATCTTGAATAAAATAGTCCATATTATGCTGGATATATTGTGCATATTGCTCATCACCTGTCGCTTGCCATAATCGTTCAAATCCTTTTAGCACTACGCCATAATCATAAGACCACTTGCCGTGATGCCCGTTCTCTTCATACAGCTTAGGGGTTCGCTCCATGATGGATGCGGCTGTTTTGGCTGCCCATAGATCCATAGCAGATTTTGTTTCAAGCATCTGTAGATTTCCTCCTCCGCACGCATTTGCTGTTTATTTATTGTTTAAAACGGTTTGATGAGCTGCCTCATATTCGGTAATGATTTTGTCTCCACCTGATTTTCTCCAAGTATCAATAGCATTCTGGAAACCGGCACGATCCATCTTGCCCAGGATATACTTGTATGTTGCATCCGTGATGATCTTCTGCAACTCAGAGCCTTGTTCTGAGAACGTTGGTGATTCCAGTGAATACACTGGGTTCAGCACGGCAAAGGTTGTGTTTTCCTCAATTAACCGTGTCGATTCAATACGGAGTGGGTCAGCATCCACAATGGCATATCCGTTCTCGTTAGGGCGAGAAGATGAAAATGGCTGTACCTCTTGCTCCCATAACTTGGTATTAATTATGGTGGCACCATTGTTCTCGTCGAGGCTATAGTGCACATCTTTGATTCCATATGTCATCAAGGTAAATACCTCTTCACTCATCAGATCATCCATAAACTTCAGAATACGTTTCAATTCAGCTTCGTCCTTAACCTCCGATTTAGGAAAAGCAAGCAACCCACCTACGCCATTGGATGTGGACCAGATCGCTCGATCACTTTCATTGCCTGTGGATGTAATGTCATTGACCATGACAAGCTCCATGTCATCTTGAACTCCTTGGGCAAGATTGAACAGCCCCTTGCTATCAAATAGAGCTCCCACATAGATCCCTGCCTTGCCCTGTGCGAAGCCTTCCTGTTGATCCTTCTTGGCTGTTACTGCAAAATCCTGATTAATGTATCCATTGGTGTACAGCTCTTTCATATAATCCATCGCCTGAATGTAACCTTCGGACTCAAACTCAGGTGTCACTTTGCCATCCTCACTAATCGCCCAACCACTGGGTGTACCAAAGTATGATCCCAGGGTCTTAAACGCACCAAATACCAAGTCGCTTCGATCAATGAATCCTGTCGTATCGTTAGTTCCATTGCCATCAGGGTCTTGTTCCGTGAAGGCTTTGGCAACTTCCATTAATTCGGCAGTTGTTTTGGGTACAGGTAATCCAACATGATCGAGCCAGTCTTTGCGAAGAATGACACCGTTACGTGCAACCTGTTTTTGCATGGGTATACCGTACAACTTCCCCTCAATGGATGCGGAATTACGCATATCCTGAGAAATGCCTTTCAGGTTCGGGAATTCATCAAGATACGGACCAACCTCCCAGAAGACGCCTGCTTTGAGCGCATTGCGAACCGAAGAATTCTCCAGAATCGTCAAGGATACGATGTCAGCGAGAGAACCGGAAGCAAGTGAAGTATTAAGCCGTTCTTCTTTAGAAGCATCCGGAATCCAGGAAAACTGTATATCCACATCCGTAATCTCTTCGATTTTATTAAGTACGGTATCCGTAGGTGGTGAAGCGGTATGCATAATATTCAACCAACTAATCGTTGTTTTGCCATCAGCATTGGTTCCTGAATCCCCACTTCCTCCCGCACAGGCAGATAACAGTAAGGCTCCACTTAACGTAAGCGCTAACAATTTGGCAGTTCTATATCTCATCGTTCAATCCCCTTTTCAGCAATATTAGATTCTACCAGTACATCCTTGTTGTCATTCGGGATTGCTACTAGTATACGCCGCTTTCTCCTAATTTTTTAGCGAGACGATTAGCGAACATAACCAGCACCAAACCTACCAGACCTTTGAACAACCCAACCGTTGTACTAAAGCTCAATTGTCCATTCTTCAAACCTGCCGTGAAGATATACGTATCAAATATCTCACCGACCTCCCGGTTAAGCGAATTCAGTAACAAGTACATATGTTCAAAGCCTAGTTCCAGCGTGTTTCCGATTTTGAGAATCAACAATGTAATAATGACCGGGCGAATTGCGGGTAAAGTTACGTGCCACATTTTGCGCAATCTAGACGCACCGTCCATCTCGGCAGCTTCATACAGCTGGGTATCTACAACAGTAATAGCTGCGAGGTAGATGATCGTTGACCAACCGGCTTCCTTCCATATAATCTGCAAAATATACATCGGACGAAGCCATTCAGGTGAGGTCAAGAAGCTGATCTTGCTACCACCCAATGCAGCTATAATTTCATTGACGACGCCCCCATCCACACTAAGAAACACGTACGTAATGGAGACGATAATCACCCATGACATGAAATGTGGGATATATACGATCGTTTGAATGGAGTTTCGGAATAATCTGTGTCGTACTTCATTCATCATGAGTGCAAGGATGATCGGAATCGGGAAGAAAATCACTAATTCAAGCGCGAACAAGATCAATGTATTACTAAGTAGCATGGCGAAGGTTGGTTCCGTGAACAGACGGACAAAATGTTTGAAGCCCACCCATGGACTATCTCTAATTCCTAGATACGGCTGATAATCCTGAAATGAAATAATAAGTCCGCCCATCGGAAAATACTTGAAGATCACAAAGTAGATAAAACCGGGAAGAATCATTAAATAAAGAAGCTTGTTGGATGCAGCGTTTCTCAAATAGTGACCTAATCCTGTATTCCGATATGCTTTGTGTTGCAACGAAACGACTGATGGCTCAGATTCTCTCACTGCTTGCTGACCTCCTTGTTTGGGATGGTGTAGTTGAATGCTTCCTAAGCATATGAGATGTAAGCGATTCCGTACATAATCATTAGCTATTGTAGTTGAAGGAATCCCCATCCAGCGCGGCTTAAGGCCAGATGAACAGGTGCAGATCGTAGATCATGATTATTATTGGTAATATGGATTATCATGGTATTTCAAAGCTTTTACATCACTATAACGTTCCATTTCAAGTCAGTAGGTCAGGATTATGTACGTAATATTCTTCGCTTGTTATGGTAAGGGAGAATCACTACTTAACAAGGAGGAACATATCAGATGTCCAAACACAATGTTAAAAAGGAACAACTCGGTGGCGTCATATTCAATGTAATAAATTATACGTTCTTGCTTCTTTTCTCCCTGGCCTGCCTATTACCCTTCGTAAACGTCGTTGCCAGTTCCTTCGCTTCCACGCAGGAGATTGTGCAGAAGAAGTTTATTCTGTTTCCGACATCCTTCTCGCTTGATGCCTATCGTTACATCTTCTCCACACCTACCATCTTCAAAGGACTCGGCGTATCCATCTTCATCACGCTGGCAGGAACCATTGTCAGTATGACGCTGACGGCACTTATGGCTTACGGGTTATCCAGAAGATATCTCTTAGGACGGAACTTTATCAATTTCTTGGTCGTCTTCTCGATGTTGTTCAGCGGGGGTATGATTCCTACCTTCCTAGTTGTGAAAGCGGTTGGATTAATCGACTCGTACTGGTCCATGATTATCCCTACTGCGATCAATGCATTCAATCTGATCATCATGCGCAATTTCTTCCAGGCGCTACCGGATAGTCTAGAGGAATCTGCCAAAATTGATGGTGCCAACGACTTTCGGATTCTGCTACAAATTATGATCCCACTGGCTCTACCTTCCATCGCAACCTTATCCCTGTTCTATGGCGTATCCTATTGGAACACATATATGAATGCGATCCTATATCTCAACGAGTCCACGATGTGGCCACTACAAGTATTGCTCCGCCAGATTGTAATTGTCTCCAGTGGCATGGATGGCAACAGCTCGGTTGTAGACATTGTCCCTCCATCACAGACCATTAAGATGAGTGTTATCGTTGTGGCTACTTTACCGATGCTGCTCGCGTATCCTTTCGTGCAGAAGCACTTTACCAAAGGCGCTTTACTTGGTTCAGTGAAAGGTTGAGATGAGGCACATATGGAAAATAACAATCCCCTCGGGATCAACCTGAGGGGATTTACGCTTACATGGAGTGGAGTTGAATTTCGAAGGTGCTTACGGATTATCGGATACTGCTAACATATACTGGGATGCTCAGCTATCCATTCGCAACCTTCGATATGCACCAGGGGTGAGGTTCTCTTTTTTTCGAAAAGTACGTATAAAGTTCTGGGAATTCTGATATCCCAGTCGTTCGGCTATATCTTTAATGGGCATATTCGTGTCCACCAACCATTTCCTTGCTACATCTAGTCTGATATTCATTAAGTACTCACTAAAGGTCATATTGTACTCTTTACGGAAAATGCTACTTAGATAGTTCGGCGTATAATGCAATCGTTCACTTATGGATTCCAGTGACAAGTCCTGATCGTATTCCGTGCGTACAATAGAGGCCATACGATCTGCAAGTGTGCGAAACTGTTGGCTCGCTCTCTCCTGCATACTATCTACCATAGGATAGATGACTTCGTGAACAAGAATGTGTTCAACTTCTTCCGGATTCAGCGTATGCAGCAGTCGATGATACAATGTGCCGTTACTCTGTGTAAGCAACACGTCCGTACCAATGAGCTGCTCCAACTGAATCAAATTGTTCACGAATCGAATCAATGTGATCTCCAGATTCATTGGATTAAGGTTGTGCTTCATCATATCTGCTAACAGCGGGTATAACGTACGTGTCACCTCTTCTTTGTCACCAAGACGTATGGCATCGAACAGCCGACTCTCCAATTCTGTAGGGTAGTGAAGTAAGGTAGGTCCGCTGCTACCGCGTATGATATCCTCATAGAAAATAACGGACTCTTTGCCTAGCTTAAGACGCTGGTACAATGCTTCAAGACTCATATCACAGGCTTCCCGGGTATTCATCAGGTCTTCATATTGACCACTGAAGCCCACACTGACTGAAGCGGACCAATACTCGCGAGACAATTGAATAACCCTTTTGGCATATTGCAACATCACTTCTCGATTGTCTGAAGAACTGCTAGCGAAGGATAATATCGTTGCTTGTGTCCGTTCATTTAAAACGACGGGTAACATCCGTTGGGACGGAGGAATGATCTCTTGCACTAACTGATTAACGGCCAACAGCAGTGTATCTTTATCAGCCAGCGAGCCTTTCCCGGGACGGTCAATCTGAATCAACATCGTTGCATACATCTTGTTGTGCATCTTCGTATATGCGAATCGTTCAAGATAGCTATGGATCTCTTCCCTGGTTAACCTATTCTGTAGTACATTTAGAACAAATTGTGTTTCAAGTTTGGGCTTTTCAAGATGGATAAGCTGTTCGAGATGTTGTTTCTCTGAAACAATAGAATGGATCGACTGAATGATCCAACCGACCTCGTCCCTGACCGTTCTCTCAGCACGTCCGCCAAGACTATGCTGAATTTGAAGAACGGGCCTAGCAAGCCGTAAAGCTATAATGTATGCAAGAATGATCATCAGAGCCATAATGACGGCACCCATTACAATTAAACCCAAACGGGTCGATGATAGGGCTTGGCTGACTTCTTTTTGATTCGGAAGTGTGATATAAGTCCATCCATTATAAGTAGAACGGGCGTACAAGCCCATAATTGAATCACCCGATGCAGCAGGAATTGTAATCTGTCCTGAAGGAGGCTCATTAACTATTTGTTTGCTGATTAAGCTCATTTGCTCAGCAGATATAGGGCTTTGTTCGGTTAAAGCTGCATAGAGCAATTCACCCTGTTTGTTCAAAATGTAGATAGGAGCATCGGATTGCGTCTGTAGGGATTGATTCAGTGTTCGCAAATAGATGTCCGACATCGCAATGGCTTCTTTGTCCTTCGAATACATCGGTAACGCATGCAGCAATCGAAGACCTTCCTTAGTTTTGGTCCAATAGAGATTATTGCCTTCCGGATCAGCGAATAAGGCTTGCATCTGTTGCTTCTCTTCATCTGTAATTCGTGATAACGATCCGTTAGACAGGCTCCAATTCTGCTTCAGACTCACAAGCGAATACTGCACGCCATCAAGCCCCATCGTTGCAATATAACCTAGCTGGGAATTCAGTTCGCGATATGCTTCATAATCTTGCCCGCTTAATGGACTGTTAATGACCTTACGAAACGATGGCGTCGTACTATACGTGGCAAAAGCATATTCAATGGTTTGAATTTTTTGTTCCAGTGTATTTCTCACCTGCAGAATTAAGCTTTGGTGCCCCTCGCTTACACGCTCTATTACCGATTTTGTAGTTGAAACATAGATATAACTCCCAAAACCTACAACGAGTCCAATGCTAAGGAGTAGGATCGAGACAAAGATATTCGTAAACGTTTTACTCTTTCGCATGTCCTGCTCCTCCATCTGTTTGAATTGGTACATCTTGAGTCCATTTGTCATGAAACCCTTCACGGCAGTCATGTAATCGCTTGCATTTTGCCGTACTATAAGAATGTTGAGCCGTTGTAGATCTCGTCACACTAGAGTTTATCATGGCAATGAACAAGAATATAGACATAAAGAATATAAAACTAGCCAAAAATTGCACTGGAGGTTAAGACGGATGTTACCTTTTTATGAGATTCGTAAGGATGAATTATCGGTTATCCGGAATTTGAAGGAGATTTCTTTCCCTCCACATATGCATGGATATCTTGAAATTCTATATGTCATTTCAGGGTCTCAACGGATTGAAGTGAATGATCAAACGTATGATTTGCACGAAGGTGACGCAGCAATGATATTCCCTGATATGGTTCACCGTTACGAAACAACTGGGGATTCCTATACGAGGGAGGTGTTAATTATTATCCATCCCAAGCTCTTAGGCGGTCTGTTTCCTGATCTGACTCGCTTCCATCCTAAGAATCCAACTATTACTAAACCATATGTTCATGAAGACGTTGCAGTCGCATTTGAGAAAGTGAAACGGGATGATGATTATGCCATTAAGCTTGGTTGGATTCACATCATCATCGCGCATCTATTGCGCGAAATTGAATTTGAACAAGTACAGCAACTCCCCGTGCAGGATTTATCCAAGAAGCTGATGGAATACTTAGCAACACATTTCACCGAGCCCATCACCTTAGACACTCTTGCCTCCGAGTTTAACGTAAGTAAATATTATATTTCTCGCATCTTCTCCAAGCGATTCAAGATGAATCTACGAAACTATCTATCGATGCTTCGGGTTGAGTATGCTTCCATGTTAATTCGTACCACAGATGCGTCTCTAACAACGGTGTGGATGAATGCAGGATTCGATAGTCAGCGTACGTTCAATCGGGTGTTCCAGGCTATTTACGGCATGACACCACGAGATTTTAAGAACAATGTGAGTAACTATCTAAAATGAGGATTCTATGCTTTAAAACTTCATAACATCAGCATGCATAAGTCATTTCGTTGTCGTTTATATTTTACTAGGAACATGTTCTAGTACCGATAAATTAAAAAAGCCGCTAAAATAGCGACTTCAATAGGAATATGTTCTTGTCCCTCGACACTTTTAGATCTACTACTACTTCTTCGCTGAATCAAACCAGTTATTTTCTACCATGTATGCTACGCTTTCTTCAATGGTTTCCAGCAGCGTAAACCTTGGTTTATAGCCGAAAAGCCGCTTGCCCTTTTCAATGCTAAAATTTCCGCTACCGGCAATGTGATAATATCTTCTATCAATATAATCTGGATTATTTGTATATTCACACCATTCATTCCACGAAAGAAACTTGATTCTTTCCTCCTGCTTAAAGTAACGGTACATAGCTTGAGCATACCCTAGTAAAGTAATTGATTCTTCACCTACAGCATGAAAACTCTCTCCTAAAGCTGCCTTACGATGATTAATTGCATTAAAGAAAACTTGGGCTACATCGTCTGCGTGAACATGATGTAATGTTTCCATACCAAAATTCGGTAGGGCAATTTCTTCGCCTCGTG
Organism: Paenibacillus sp. FSL K6-1318; assembly: GCF_037976905.1. NCBI lineage: Bacteria > Bacillati > Bacillota > Bacilli > Caryophanales > Paenibacillaceae > Paenibacillus > Paenibacillus sp. FSL K6-1318. The sequence continues at coordinate 3,636,814 of NZ_CP150270.1, read as the reverse complement.
CAATTTTAATAAAAACCATGTAATCATGATTAGCAACAGGATTCATAATCACCCAACCCGGACCCGATATCTGGCCTGGCATGATAACAGTTTCCGGAAAACTCTCTTGCCGATAAAGGTGATGCAAATATTCCTCACTTTTAGCTTTCTGAAGGCCATACTCATCCAACGGGAACTTAGGCTGATCCTCTACAATCGGAAATATTGTCGCTTTCCCATGAGCCCAAATGGAAGAGCAGAACACATAATGAGATAAATTTGTGTTTTTAAGGGCTTCTGTCATGAGTTTTGTATCTTCAAAGTAAAGTTAATGAGATCAACTACAATATCTGCATTTAATTCAGCTATTTTCTTCGCAAAATCTCCATTTGAATGTTTCTCTCGATCAAGAACTATTGGTTTGATGTCTTTCCATGTAGGATCTGCTTTGTAGGGACTACTTTGACCACGAGTAATGTTAATGACCTCATGTCCTGCTCTGATTAACTTAGTTACTAAATACGTTCCAATATGGCCGCTACCGCTAATTACTATAACTTTCATGATATCATCCCTCCGATTTTCTTATCGCCAATCTTCCCAGTGACAATCTAGGTCTTTCCTCTGCTCGAACATTTCGAATCGTTTCTGGATAGAGGCATCACCTTAAGGACTACACGTTTGTCAACTAAAGCTATCTGATATGTGAAAGATTAACTTACCCACACTAAGATATGAACTTGCAAGTATAGACCGATCAGTTTATACTATTACAAACGGTATAGAAAGTGAGGCGATATATGAATAAGCCCCTTCATGTTTCTGAGCCAGATAGCTTCTGTATAAACAAAAAAAATAACTGATGGAGGTATTTTCCATGTCTAAAGCAAATGTAGGCTTTGAGAATGAACAACCAATTGAACTGTATTATGAAGATCATGGTGCGGGAAAACCAATTATCCTGATTCATGGCTGGCCTTTGAGTGGACGATCCTGGGAGAAGCAAGTTCCTGCCCTGATTGAAGCGGGTTACCGTGTTATCACATATGACCGTCGTGGATTTGGTCAGTCATCCCAATCTTGGGATGGTTATGACTATGATACTTTCGCTTCAGATTTGCATAAATTGATTCTGCACCTTGATCTGCGCGATGCCACACTAGTCGGATTCTCCATGGGTGGCGGCGAAGTTGCACGTTATGTGGGAACTTACGGAACAGAGCGCGTTTCTAAAGCTGTATTTGCGGGAGCGGTTCCTCCCTATCTCTATATAACCGAAGACAATCCTCAAGGAGGATTGGATGATGCGACGATTGCAGAATTCCAAAACGGGGTAAAAACGGATCGGCTAGCATTCCTGGATGGTTTTACAAGTAACTTTTTCGCTGCTAAAGACCGAACAGACCTTGTGAGCGAACCATTCCGTATCTATAACCGTGATATTGCAGCTATGGCTTCACCTAAAGGTACATTAGATTGTGTTGCTGCCTTTGCCCTTACTGATTTCCGTCAGGATCTGGAGAAGTTCAACATTCCGACACTGGTTATCCATGGCGATTCAGATGCCATCGTGCCTTTGGAGGTAAGCGGACAGCGTACTCATGAATCCATTCCTGGAAGCCGTCTGGTCGTTGTTGAAGGTGGACCACACGGATTTAATGCGACCCATTCTGAACAATTTAATGCAGCATTGATCGAATTTTTGCAAGGTTAAATGTAATTCGACTGATGATTCTAGCTAAAAGAACAAATTAAAAAAAGTAGAACGCCTCCTAAATTAGGAGACGTCCTGCTCTTTTATTATTTCATAGGATTTGCATATGAAGAATGAACACCCTCTTGATCATTGGTAGTACAAAAAAAGAGCCACTATGCTTAAGATAGATGGCTAATTGGTACATGATGAATCTGAACTAATTCGAAACTTGTATCGAATATGGAGTGTAAATTTGCATTTATAAACCGATCGGTTTATACTAATACAAAAGGTATAGAAAGTGAGGAAATTTTAATGAACAATTTAACTCCCCCGTTCACTCGTGAGACAGCAATCCAAAAAACTCGTATGGCGGAAGACAGCTGGAATAGCCGAGACCCTCAGCGCGTCTCACTTGTGTATACTGAGGATTGTTATTGGAGAAATCGGAGCGAATTTATAACAGGCCGACAAGAAATTGTCTCTTTACTAACTCGAAAATGGGCCAAAGAACTGGACTACCGCCTTATCAAGGAGCTTTGGTCATTTACGGATAACCGTATTGCAGTAAGATTCGCATATGAATGGCATGATGATAGTGGCAGTTGGTTCAGATCGTATGGGAACGAGAATTGGGAATTCGGTGACGACGGCTTGATGAAGCGTAGATTTGCTTCGATTAATGATATGCCGATTAAGGAAGAAGAACGAAAATTTCATTGGCCTCTCGGCTCGCGCCCTGCTGAACACCCAAGCCTCAGTGAGTTAAACCTATGACGCGCACTGTTTTTGAAAAATCCGATGTCATTCCTCTCGTGACTGAGGTATTTCGTGAATTAGGTTATGAGGGCGCATCCTTGAGTAAAATTACAGCCCGTACGCGTCTATCTAAAGGAAGCTTATATTATTTCTTCCCGGGTGGAAAAGATGAGATGGCTGCTGAAATTCTTGCTCATATTGATCAATGGTTTATCAAGAACATTTTTGAACCGCTCGAAAAGAATGAACCCCGGGCAGCCATTGATCATATGTGGCAAGAGGTCGATATTTATTTTCAATCAGGGCAGCGGATATGCCTTGTTGGTGCATTCGCTTTGGACGAAACAAGAGATCGATTCGCTGCTGTTATTCGGCAATATTTTATAAGATGGATTGAAGCATTAAGTGAGGCACTAGTTAGAACAGGCATCTCTAAAGAGACTGCTGACCAAGTTTCAGAGGAAACAATTGCTAGTATCCAAGGGGGATTAATTTTGAGTAGAGCACTTAATGATGAATCCTATTTTGAACGTATGTTGGCAACTCTGTCACAACGTGTCTCAACTTATGTTTCTGAAAGCAATTCTGGTCACTGACACAAAAGTGTTTTTTAGTAAACTGGCGGAATTATTTCACACGAAAAACAAGTGATCTTTTCTTTTAGCAACTTTACGGGAGGTCAAAATCATGAGCAATTTTGTCGCAGATCAATTGGGATTTGTTCGCCGTCAGGCAGTTGATCATGTAAGGAATATAAATGACTCTGCCTCTGAAATAATTCCAACAGGTTTGAAAAATAATATAAAATGGAATCTAGGCCACATGTATGTCATACATGAAAAGTTCGCTTTCCAACTTTCTGGGCAAGAAACCAAATATCCTGCTAATTTTGGTGAGTTGTTTGATTCAGGAACTAAACCGTCTGATTGGAATATAGAGCCTCCAACGTTGTCTCAAATAATCGACTTGTTAACTGAACAAATTGAAAGGGTTGAATCGGTACTTTTAAGCAAATTGAAAGAAGAAATCAATCCTCATTACAAGTCTTCTACAGGACTTATCTTTACAAATGTAGAACAATTACTGGGTTTTCTGATTTACCATGAAGCAATGCACTTTGCAACAATTAAAAATATCAAGAGCATAATTGACAGTTAGGGTTAGTGGAAATTTTTTTTGAATCAATGTCTCGCCATGAATTTTTGAGTTATCTTATTACATTATTTACTAAAACAAACAAACCGACCTTTAATCCTACTAAAATCGGAATAAGGTCGGTTTCTTATTCATCAACTCCATAAAAATCTTATACAGGTCTTCGCAGATATGCTCATTTCTAAAGTTAGGAATTTATTTAATTGGTATGGGAACATGTTCTTGTCAAGTCCGATAATCAGTACAAGTTCTTAATCGGTTTATCGTTACAGCAGATAAAATATAGTTATTCCTTATCTTGAATATCTTTTATGAATTTCAGGATAGCTTCGCTCATCTCCTTGTATTTGGTCCAATGAAGATAATGATGACTTTTTAAAGGGATGATAGCACTTGAAGGTTGATCCGTAAGCTGGGTTTGTAAAAAAGTAAACTGAGATCTTCCATTTTCACTCATCCTGTCATCGTCTTTTGTAAAGAACAATACGGGCAGATCTGATGGAAATGACATATGAGCAGTTTTTTTACATTACCAACCAGCTCATTTGCCTCTTGAACTATATTTTTGTTGTAACCATTCCATGCCGTCATGGCTTTGGTTCCGGAAATAGAATGTAGCATTAATACATAGGGCCCTTTAATATTTAATTGCTTCAATGCACTCCTTAGTTCCCCGACGATGTGCTCCACCGTTCTTTTCTTATCCGTCTTATCACCGATCACATGGCCGAATACCAACTGTCTTGTACCCCTTCTTCCTTTTGTTATAGTTCTAATAAAAATATAATTGAATTGCGGTCAGGATAATCATATTTAATTGGCAAATCCTCTTTATCAATCTCTTTAAATCCAACCTTTTTATAGAAACCGTGAGACCGAGTGGCTTTAGATGGGGTATCTAAAATGATCTTTGAAAAACCTTGTTCCTTAGCAAAATCAAGCAGAACATCATAAAGCTTTTTTCCTATGCCAAATTCTTTGCCTCGGTAGTCTTTATAAACAAAAAATTTCTTTAATACAGCAACCTCGTTATTTTTCTTTTGCAAACCAATTGAACCTACGACCTCTCCGTTATCATTTAAGGCTATCCAAAAATTACCGCCATCATTTATATAATTTGAATGAATGTCTAGAATGTCTGGTTGTTCTTTAACACTAATACCCACTTCATATTCGACATTCTGTACATGCAATATTAATTTAATGACTTCTTCTTTATATCTATCATTGTAAACTGTAATCATTTATTAACTCCCCCAACCAATGCTATTATAGTGACCGTATTTCCCAGATTTCCTTAAGGTTAACCTGAAACTAATGATTAGTAAAATTGAATTTATAGAAGTTATCCATTAATTTTTTTGATACTATAGAAGTGAAATTACATGGAAAGTTGGTGAACTGATGGAAATACGTCATTTTATTACATTTAGAAAAGTTATTCAATTGGGCAGCTTTACACAAGCAGCAGAACATTTAGGTTACACTCAATCCACTGTCACTTCTCATATTCAAGCACTTGAAGAACATTTGGGTGCATCTCTATTTGATCGAATGGGTCGAAAGGTAAGATTGACTGATATAGGCAAGAAATTATTGCACTATACTCAAGAAATTCTGGATACTTATGAGAAAATCGAAAGCATTACAAATGATGGTGATGATATAAGAGGCGAGTTAAGGATTGCGGCTCCCGAATCTTTAACGGTTTATCGACTTGAACCTATATTAAGAGAATATAGAAATAAGTTTCCCCATGTGAGCATCATTTTAAGTAACGCTACTTGCGGAGATAACAAGAGAGCAATACTTCATGGAAGTGCAGATATTGCATTTCTTATGATGCCAACGTTTCAGGATTCAGATTTCATCGTACATTCTTTAATGGACGAGCCTATTGTCCTTGTTGGAAGTCATGACAACCCGCTGAATGTTTTAGATCAAAGCTATGAAAACCAAAAGTTAAACGAGTGTTTGATCACGAATGAGAAAGAATGCAGTTATCGAACCATGTTTGAAGGATATCTTCGAGAAAGAGGAATCGTACTTTCCAACACGATGGAACTTTGGAGTATTGAGGCAATAAAACGTTGCGTAATGAGTGGGCTGGGTATTGCTTGTTTACCATTAATAACTGTAAATAATGAAATCAAGGATGGAAGATTAAAAGTTATTCCTTGCGAAGGTGATCATAAACCGATCTCAGCACAAATGGTTTATCATAAAAACAAGTGGGTCTCCCCCGCTCTATCAAAGTTTATCGATATAACATTGAAACACACAAGAGACTGGTCATATGAGTAAATTATTTTTAAGGCAAGATGAAGATGAACTGGTATCTTATTTTTATAATGCGATGTAACCTCATGAATTAACATAAAAGGAAGAAATCCTACAGCCATTTCCCAAGCATACATGTTGATGGCTGTACATTTCTTCCTTCCGATGTCTTATTGATGTTCAGGATGACAGGTTGATGGTTTCTCCGGGTTTAAGGACGATCCCTACTCCTTCCTTAAGGAGCGAGGTGAAGTACTGCGGGTCTTGTTGAATGAACGGGAACGTGTTGAAGTGGATCGGCACAACTTGTTTGGCTTGAAGCCAATCTGTGGCTACGGCGGCGTCTTCCGGTCCCATCGTATGGTTGTCTCCAATCGGGATAAAAGCCAGATCAATGTCGTTGCGTTCCCCAATCACTTTCATGTCGTAGAAAAGGCCCGTGTCACCTGCATGGTATATCGTTTTACCTTCGGCTGTGAACAGAATTCCGGTAGGCATTCCCGTGTAGATGATGGTTCGGGTCTCCGGGTTAATATAACTAGAGCTATGGAAAGCCTGAGTCAGCTTCACTTTTCCAAAGTCGAAGGTGTACGCCCCGCCAATACTCATGGCATGGGTTCTTACCCCTTCCCATCCGAGCACATCTGCCAGCTCTGCCGAGGCAACGACCAATGCGTTGTTTCGTTTCGCGATGTCCACCGTATCTCCTACATGATCCCCGTGACCGTGGGTCAACAGGATTACGTCTGCTTGTATGCTGGCCGCGTCAAGATCGGTACTTGCGTTGCCTGTAATAAAGGGATCAATCAGGATGGTAGTGCCGTTTGTTTCGATTTTCACAACAGAATGTCCATGATAGGATACTTTCATTTTTATTCCCCCTTTGATCGAATTGCTGATGTCGGCTTTTTTTCGGATTAACGTGAGGTAACCTGGGCCATGGAAGGTGATGTCTGCAAATCGCTGGCTAGTGTCGGTAGCGCGGGCAAATACATGTCCAGGGAGAACGGGGCGAGCGAAGCCAAGGCACCCAATATGATCGCCACCTCTGCTCTTGTACCTGCTTTCAGCCCTGCTTGTGGCTGAAGCTCTGTCATGCTCTTTCCCTCCTTGAATTCACCAAATATGCCTTCGATACGAAAGCAAATGAACACCTCCATGAGCGCCCATCCAATGCTCATATCTCGGAAGCTATGGATGGGCAAAATGTTGCGAAGCATATTCAGTTTGTTAGCTAAATGTAGTCTTAAAAGTTTTTGGCGGCTATGCGTGCTTTCTCAATCGCATCGGCTTTGATTTGTGGAGCGCGATCTCCTGCAGTGGATACGCCTTCTATAAACAGATTATCAAAGTCGGTAATGCCTACGAAGTTCAGGACGGTTTTCAAATGACGGCTGCTGTTCTCCCGATCTGCCACAGGTCCTTCCGAGTAAATGCCGCCGGTAGCTTGGATATGGAAGGCTTTTTTGTTTTCAAGCAGGCCAACGGGACCGTTCTCTGTGTATTTGAAAGTTTTAGCTCTGACGCAGAAGGAATCGATGTATGCCTTCATTACTGGAGGGTATGAGAAGTTCCACATAGGTGTTACGAACACATACTTGTCTGCAGCAACGAATTCATCAAGTAATGTATTCAACTGAGTCAATTTTTGTTGTTGTGCGGCAGTCAATTGATCGAACGAACCACCATTCTGAAGGGTTCCCCATGCTTCCCATACGTCAACGTCAATGTGGGGAATGTCGCGTTGATACAAGTCTACATGGACTACTTCATCTCCCGGATTACTCTCTTTGTAAGCTTGTACGAATTGCTCTCCGACGGAAAGGCTGTAAGATGCTTCAAGGTTGCCGGGATGTGCAGTAATATAAAGTAAAGTTGACATAATTAAAACTTCCTCTCTAAATAAGTACAGTTTGTGTATTACACGATGAACGGAGCGATGCCGTTACCGTAAGACCAGTTTTCTTTGGTAACCTCAACCAGATTGATGAACACATCTTCCATTCTAATGTCGCACTGCTGATGCAGCTGCTCGGCTAAAGCCTCATAGAACTCTTTCTTCACTTCGGCTGACCGACCGGCATTTAGAGTGATCTGAACGATTAGAAAACCGTCACTTCTATCAATATCCAGGCAATTCGGATCAAAGCTTAAATTCTCGCGGTCAAGTTCTTCTGTAATCAGAAAGCGATCGTTCTGGGGGACGTGCAGCTTGTCTACAATCGTCTGCAAGACGACCTCGCCAATCAGGGCTTTCTCTTCGCTGGAGCGACCTTTCAATGTGGTAATGCGAGTCAATGGCATGTATGTTACCTCCTTGTTATTGTTACTGTTGTTGTTGATATGGCTAATTATATCTGTTAGAATCCAGAACACGAATGTACATGAGTTCGGGTTTGTTCGTGTGAAGCAGCGGAAACTATGGAATTCAGGTGATAGGATGGAAGACGGGAAATTGTCAAAAGATTGGCCTCATGAATGGATCAAAAAAATTCGTTCAAGACCTGCCAGGCACGGCTTATCCAAGCGGATGCGGCAAGTGGACTTGGCACGGCGGATCGGCGTTGATCCGCGAACCGTGCAGCAATGGGAGAATGGAGACCGGCTTCCAAGTGTGGGCAGTCTCAAAGGAATGATCCAAGCGTTTTGCGAAGAAGGACTTCTCTTGGAAGCGGATCCGCGTCAAGAGGCGGAGGATCTCTGGGATACTGTAAAGCGCTTCTCGGAAGCACGATCAGCGACCTCACGGGAGTTTCCGGATTTCGACGGTGCCTGGTTCGACACATTGGTTACTCTGGAAGGGATAACACCGAAACCAACAATTACCACACCGCGTGCTTCAATCGCGGCAACACAACAACTGCCAAAGCTCCCTACACTCTTCGTTGGACGAAGTCTGGCCATGGCTGACTTGCAGGAACGGCTGGATACTCACTCCTTGGTCTCTGTCGTGGGTCCCGGGGGAATAGGCAAGACGTCTCTTGTTGTTCAGGTGGCTTCAACGCTCGGGGGAACGTACCCGCAAGGGATATGGATGTTTGAATTCGGCTCTATCAAAGAACCGCAAGACTTGGGCCAGTTGCTAATGTCCACACTAAGGCTGCAGAACCAAGCACACCGGACCGACCTTCAAACGATACTGGAGGCCTTGTCCGACCAGAAAATGCTCTTTATTTTTGATAACTGCGAACATGTCATTGACGCAAGCGCGTCTTTGGTTGAATCACTTCTTGCATTCGCGCCGGGACTGACAATCCTCGCCACTAGCCGGGAACCTCTCAATATCCCGGGGGAACTTGTCTACCGGCTTCCTCCGTTATCTTTTCCTGCGGATGAGCATTTACTAGAGGAAATACCTGAACAGGAGATGATAGCCTTTGAATCCGTGCAGCTGTTTTTGGAGCGGGCGCATAGTACTGCGCCCCAGTTTCAGCCCACGTTGCCCAATCTTAGGCTTGTTGGCGCTATTTGCAAGAAGCTGGAGGGAATCCCGTTAGCCATTGAGTTAGCGGTTGCCCGAATGAACATGCTGACACTGGAACAAATCAAGGAACGTCTGGGAAATCTGTTGACTTTGCTGACAGCAGGCAAACGAACGGCTGCGGATCGGCAGCAAACGCTCAAATCCACAATAAATTGGAGTTATGAATTGCTGACCGGCAAGGAACGTCTGCTGTTGAGGCGGCTTAGCGTATTTGCGGGAGGGTTTACTTTGGAGGCGGTGGAAGAGATCTGCATCTGTGAGCCTGGAATGCCAGAGCAGCAAGATCGCATCGCCCGCGAAGACGTGCTCGACCTGTTATCCGGCCTGGTCAACAAGTCTCTCGTATCTATTGAGATCAGCGAGAATTACCGCTTCATCCGCTATTTCATACTGGAAGCTATCAAGGAATATGCAGGTGAGAAGCTGCAAAACGAAACCGACAAGCATAAGAGCCACCAGCTTTCTGAACGCCATGTTCGTTATTACAGTCAATGTTTGGTCCGTGCGGAGCCCAAGTTCAGGACTCGTGAACGCGAAGCGTGTATTGATGAAGTACGGCGGGAATATGCGAATCTTCGTTCTGCCCTGGAATGGTCATACTCCAATCCGCATGCCCATTCATTCGGGCTTCACATGGTCTCTAACCTCTATTGGTTTTGGCTGCACGAAGGCAGGCTGAAGGAAGGAATGTTCTGGCTGGATCGCTTTCTGGATAACGAAACACACGAAGGACAGCCTGGCACCGATTCCGCAAAGGCCTTACATGGAAGTGGTGTCATTCAATTTATCCGTGGAGATGTTGAAGGTGCCATGAATTCAGCCATCAGAAGCGTGGATCTCGCTCGCGATCTGGGAGAAAGCTCTCTCCTTGCCTCCTCCCTTCGGCTGCTCGCGTTTCTTCACATCAAACAGAAACGCCTTGAGGAAGCCGAACCATTGGTACAGATGAGCGTTGATATTGCTAGAACGAAGGGCGATTTGTGGAATTTAGCTTCCTCATTACATGCTTACGGGAAGCTCCGATTAGGGCAGAATAATTATCTTGAAGCGTCTAAGCTCCTGAATGAGAGTGTACATTTCTTCGATTCCGTTCAGGATCAATGGGAAGTATCCGGGCCGTACGAAAGTCTGGGGTATTCCGCCCTGAAGCTTCAGCAGATTGGGGCTTCTATTGAATATTTTAAAAAATGCATCGCCGCAAGCCAGATCTACAGAGGTTCTTGGATTCTATCGCGCGGTATTGAAGGATTAGCCATTGCGTTGTGTGCTAAGAAAGCCTTCACCGAAGCTGCGATCCTTCTCGGAGCTGCTGAGAAAGGCCGCCAAAACTCTGGCGGGGAGGACATGCCCAATTTTCCCGCAGAGCACGAAGAGGTTATTTATGATCTTCAGCATGTTTTTTCTGAGCAGGAATTGCAGGAATTGTGGAGTAAAGGCACATCAATGACACGATCACAAGCGCTTGCGTACTCACTGGAAATTTAGGTGATAAGCAATATAAGTGACGACTGTTTTCTGAAGATCAAAATGAAAACGGTCGTCCACTTTTGCTTATAGTTGAGGCGAGTATCTTTAATGAATACAAAAAAAATCGTTATTCAAGCAAAATCTTATATTCACAGGCATCTTCGCATTTCCTCTACGTTGTTAAATCGCACTCAAACGGTTGATCCGGATGTGTACTTGTAACAATGTTTCATTTCATGTAGCGATAGTCTAGTAGGTCCTTCAAATTTGAGATTTTTTGCAGCAGTTTCTCCCCGACATTGGTTTCCCTCACCAGCTTCCGCGCCAGTTCTTTGTCCACCAATCTTTTTAGAGATAACACGTCCGTTCCGTTACATAACACATCTTCTTTTGAATTAAATTTCTTGTGAGCGACGAGCTGCATGCCAAAGGAATTGTACAACAAGGTATATCCCGCAATACCCGTTGTGGATTGATAGGCTTTGGAGAAACCACCGTCAATCACAATCATTTTTCCGTTTGCTTTAACAGGGTTCTCTCCACTAATTTCTTTGACTGGCGTGTGGCCGTTAATGACATGTCCATGATCTGGATTCAAATCAAACTCCTGTAAGATTTTTCGACAGATCTCTTCATTTTCACGTAAATGGTAGTACGGATTCTTTCTCTCCTTATGTGCTTCTTTATCTTGGATGAAATACCGTTCAAAAGTGGTCATTTCTCTCTTTCCAAAGAGCGAGGAGCATTCCCCTGTCCAGATGTACCATACCATGTCCGTCGCCAGATCTTCTGTCTCTTCCGGATGCGCAAAGGCGTAACGTAAGTTATCTTCAAAGACATCGAGCAATTGACGGCCCGCATATGTCTTGTCTTCAATCTGCATTTCTTCCATATTTCCTTCTTCATCCAAAGGAATACAGCCGTGGATTAACAAATTCCCGTTGTATTTTAAATAAAGGCTACCCTTTTTCATGAGAAAATTCATATGTCTGGCCATCTTTTCGGAATGCTGAACGGAGAACAGCAGCTTTTCCATCACCTGACGTTCTTCCTCCAGCAATTGTTCAGGCTTCTGCGGATTTACGGTTGCGAAACAGGTGTTTTCCAGCAGGTACGTTTTACCGCAGATGTTGATTTCATTGTTGTCGTAATCAATTTTCTCCAGCAAAAGTCTTTCAGACATATTAAAGTATGGGCGTCTCTTGATAATCGGGATTTCAAGTTTAAACTGAATCATGGCAATGGCTTGGTGAATTTTGGTGATCTGCAGAATTTCCTGCTCTGATACATTATGGCCAGCCTGTAGCTTAGGTCTGAAGGGCGGATTGTCTTCATAATATTTCTCCGCCAGGTTTAGCAGTGGGCGCAGATTGATTCCGTATACATCTTCAATGATGTCCAGATTGTCGTATCTGGCGCAGATCCGAATAATATTCGCAAGGCATGCCAGAGAACCTGCGTAGGCTCCGATCCAGAGGACATCATGGTTACCCCACTGAATGTCTACAGAATGGTAGTTGATAAGTGTATCCATAATTTTATCGGGGTACGGCCCCCGGTCATAGATATCTCCAACCACATGAAGATGGTCAACCACCAGGCGCTGGGTCGTATAAGCAAGGCCGATAATGAGGTTGTCCGCCTGGCCCAAGGATATAATTTGCCGATATATTTCCTCGTAATAAGGATCCTTATTGTTGGTCGAATCCGTCTTGTATAGAAGTTCTTCTACAATATATACATATTGCTCCGGCAGAGCTTTACGCAATTTTGAGCGCGTATATTTGGAAGAAGCGTAAGAAATAAGCTTCAACATGTGTTCAATCGTTTGTCTATACCACTGGTTTAGTGCCTGTTTATTACTCAGTTCCCCTATAACCAGCTGTATTTTTTCTTCCGGGTAATAAACCAACGCCGCAAAATCATTGATTTCTTGATCCGTCCAAACCTCTCGGAATATTTCTTTGATTTTCTCTTTGACGGTACCTGAACCGTTTCGAAGTACATGCTGAAAAGCCTGGAACTCCCCATGCAAATCACTGACAAAATGCTCGGTTCCCTTCGGGAGATTGGAGATCGCTTCAAGGTTGATGATCTCTGTTATGATTTTCTCTTCCGTATCATATTTCTCGGCCAATAAATCTAGAAACTGCTCATCCAAAACAGATGTCCCCCTTCAAGGTAGTATGGTGTTGTATAGCCGGGTCCAAAAGCTTTAGACCTTGGTAACTCTTTACCTGTATGGTTAAAAATAAAAATACTTATATGGTGATTATCAGCATTGCCTGCCTTCCCCCATCATACTCCAGTTGATCATATATGAACAAATTTCATTGAATGAACAATGTCTGTAGTTATTTTAGAAATAAGAATTGTGTTCAATCAGTTCTGGTCCCTTGAGATTTTTTACTAACTGCTATTTTACACAATGAAAAATAAGCGATCTATTCTCAGAATTTGCTTGTTTAAAATCCCAATCACCATATGTTTTAATTTTTGAAAAACCTATTTGTTTCAGCGATTCATCGAATTCTTCTTGATTTCGAAACCTCAGCTGCATTTTTTCATGAGCTAGCACTTCGTCTGTTTTTGTATTTTTTACTATTTCATAGAAAGTGTAAATATCTCCCTCAAACCCTTCATATTCTGTATGAATTTCTAAAGGATCTCCGCTTAGTCTATCTTTAGCTAAGTCAGGAGTTGTGTCCTTCTCCCATTCTTCCCATACGTTTACCAAAGGGTTTCTTGTATCAAAAATAAAGTGACCCCCCATTTTAAGGGATCGGAATACATCTGAGATTACTCTCTTCCAACTATCATCTGTAAGAAATACCTGTGCAACATTCGCTGTCATAATTACCGCATCATAGGTATTGGTTTGTAAATCCGCACTATCACCTATAATCCAATTTATATCTCCAGAATGATCTTTACTTCTCGCCAATTCAATCGCTTCTTCATTGGGATCTATAGCGGTAATTTTATAACCGCACTGATCAAGATGAGTAGTCCATTTTCCTGTTCCACAGCCCAGGTCAGCTATAAACTCTACTTGTAATCTCTTTAACAATGCAAGAAAAAATTCATCGTCTTTTCCCCAATGGTTAATCTGGTCGTATACTATTGGAATCATATAGAATGTCTACCCACTTTCAACAGCGTTTTACTGTACTCAACAGTTTGATGTCTCATACATAAGCTATACGGTTTTATTCTCATTCTGTGAACCAAAAACTTTCCTGGTTTCTTCTATAAAAGATAACATGATTGGTGAAAGCCACTTGTCTTTATGCCATAACATCTGCGTATATACCTGCAAGTCCGGAATTTGCCATGGGAGGACAACCAGTTCTCCGCGTTCAACTTCAGATTCCACGACGATCTCAGGAAGAAAGGCAATACCGATTCCTGAAATTGCACATTGTTTAATGGCTTCAGCACTTTGAAACTCTAAATATGTAATGCTATCAATGCCCTCTTTCTCAAATGAACGATCAAACATCGTTCGATATGGACAACCTTTCTCATTCGTCAGGAACACTTCTTCATGAAAATCTCCCAATTGCAGCACAGTTCGTTTGGCAAGTGGGTGATCTGGAGCAGCTAACAATCGGAAATGTTCTTCCAGCAAAGGTTCCACGGCAAGTCCACTCGAGCGAATGGGTTCATCCAACATATAAACAATATCCGTGGTTCCCTCAAATAGCGTTTGCTTAAGCTCTTGATTCGGCACTGAGCGGAAGATGAGACGAACTCCCGGATGCAGCGAACGAAACCTTTGGAAGACAGGTGGAAGCCGATAGGAGCAAATAACCTCATTTGCACTTATCGTTAAGGTACCACTTAGTTTTTCATTATCATGGACAGCACTACGAGCTTCGTCCATTTTTTCAAGAACGCCTTGGGCGTGTGTTAAAAAGCGTTTACCCGCAGTTGTGAGCGCGAGTTGCTTGCCCAACCGATCAAAGAGGCGAACCCCTAGCTCATCTTCCAATGCTTTAATTTGCATCGTGACGTTGGAAGGAACGTAGCTCAGTGCTTCTGCTGCCCTCGTGAAATTCAATGTTGTTGCAACTGTACAAAACGTATTCAGTTGACGCAATTCCATCCGATGATCCCCTCTTCATCTTTCAATTTTATTGAATACTATTATGAATTCTATTCACTTTTATTGACAGTATCACAGCTCTATACTGAGTACAAGAGATCACAGTGAACATGTGGTTTTTCATTTTGAAGGGAGCGATTATACGATGGACTATGAAATTTTTAACTTGGGTGATGTCATCTTACAATCAGGAATGACGTTACCAAACGCTTATCTCGCTTACAAAACACACGGAAAATTAAATGAACAGAAAGACAATGTTATTGTCTATCCAACGGCTTTTGGAGATCAGCATATTCAGAATGAATGGCTCATTGGCAGCGGGATGGCACTGGACCCAGAGAAATATTTTATTATCGTTCCCAATTTGCTGGGCAATGGACTCTCTTCCTCTCCCAGTAACACGCCTCCTCCATTCGATCGGGCTAACTTTCCACAGATAACCATCTATGATAACGTTCGATTCCAGCACCAACTGCTGACCGAAAAATTCGGTATTCAAAAGATTGATCTTGTCGTCGGGTGGTCGATGGGTGGCATTCAGGCATTTCAATGGGGGGCAAGTTACCCGGAGATGGTTGAACGTATCGCACCTTTCGGAGGTATCGCCAAACCTTGGCCTCACACATTTGTGGTCCTGGAAGGCATGAAAGCTTCGCTGCTATCTGCAGTCGGCTTCGACTCAAGTAAATTAAACCAACTAAGTTCTAGAGACATGCGTGCCGTTGGTCGGGTGTATGCAGGGTGGGGACTATCACATGCGTTTTATAGAGAAGAGCTTTACCGCGAGATGGGATTTGACACATTGGAGGATTTTGTAGCTGGTGTCTGGGAAAATAGCTTTATGAATATGGATCCGCATAATGTTCTGGCCATGTTATGGACAGGCCAACATGCAGATATCAGTGCAAACCCCTCTTATAACGGAGACTTTGATAAAGCACTTCAGAGCATAAATGCTCTTGCCTGTATCATGCCGGGAAGCACGGATCTCTTCTGCACAGCGGCCGATAATGAATACGAAGCTAAGCGTATACCTAATGCTGTCTTGAAACCAATCCAATCGATCTGGGGCCATTTTGCCGGTCGTGGAATCAACAGTGCCGATAATCAATTTATTGATGACAATCTAAAACACTTGTTGTCACTTAGCGCAAAAGTATAGATGGTCACCTGACTCATCGTATTCAGTTAACCAGTACGACCGATTCCCAGGGAGAAATATTGGGAATCGGTCGTAAGCCTATTTTAGAGTATGAGATCTGATCTTCATTCGCTGTATCCGAAATCGCAAATTACTGTTCTTTATACACGCGTACATAATCCACTTGCATGGTCGCCGGGATATCGGAGGCGTTCGGGGTACGGCCGCCGTCAAAGTTTCCGCCGACTGCCAAGTTCATAATGAGGTAGAACGGCTCATCGAAAGGTGCATTCGGATTATTCGGTGCAGCTGCGGAATACCACTGCTCGTTAGTGACTTTATAGTAAAACTTGCCGTCTACATACCATTTAATATTGTCCTCTTCCCAGACCACCGAGTATACATGATAATCATTGGCAATAGTTTGCCCTTCCGGGAAGTGATAATCGCCGCCCGAATACTGGTTCCCGGGCCATTGTCCACCAAAGTGTATGGTACCGCTTACTGATCCAGGCAGACGGCCTCTCGCTTCCATAACATCAATTTCTCCTGATGCAGCCCAAGTGCCGTATACCGAATCTTTTGGAAGCATCCACAGTGCTGGCCAGACGCCATCACCTGTAGGAAGCTTGGCACGAAAATCGACTCGGCCGTATTTCAAGGATAGTTTATCCTTGGTGTTAATCTTTCCCGAAGAATACTGTGCATACCGATTTGGGTCCTGCGGGAAAGATTTGCTGTCGTTCATGGCTTTGATATTCAGCTTTCCGTCCTGTACATACACATTTTGGGTGCTGTTCGTGTAGTGCTGCAGTTCTGCATTTCCCCATCCCCAGGTAGCCGGATCGTTATTGAGATAATATCCTGTTTCATAGTTCCATTTACTTGTATCCAGTGTAGTTCCGTTAAACTCATCCTGCCAGATGAGGTTCATGCCAGCGATTGCCGGGTCGGTTGGCGTTCCGATGGAGATATCCTCTTGGTCGGATACATCCGGACGTGGGGCATTTGGATTGCCGATGAAGGTATAGTTGACGAAGTTGTTGCCAATATTCCCACCCGCCTGACCGTTCAGCGGATAGCCGATACGAATCTGCATATTCTCTTGGATCGGCTGGAACCAAAGGCCATAGACGTAATCGGCCCAGTAACCCCACTGGTTGGCATCGGACATATTGTTATACCCATTACCGGAGTAAGCAAATTTGCTCTGGCTGGAGTTACTCAAATCAACCCATTGCCCATTCATGTTGATTTGGTATACAAAATTACCCAGTTCCTTGGCGATTGGCGTCCCCCCATCAATTTTCGGAAGCGGAACCCCAATGGAACCATTCGCATCTGCTGTGAAGGTTGTTCCTTCGTATGGCGTAATGACATATGAATTTCTTGTAGGTTCATTAAACGTAATGGTATAAACAAGATTAGCCGAAGAAGTCTTTGATTCCAATTTGACATTGATCGACTCCGTTACGTTAAACCAGTACCCACCGCCGCCATCCGTGAATTGGCCAAAATTTTGATCGTAGATCCAGCCGCTGGCTGCGTTGTTGTCAATATCAATCCAGGTGCTGCTGTTTACAGGTTTGACATACACCTTCAAATCATCCGCAACAGCTTCATAAATGACCGCAGGATTATTGTTGAACGTTGGATATGTAAAGCCTGCACCGCCTGTGAAACTTGCTGTGATTTGTGGACCTTGTGTGGGATTCATCGCTGTGATGGTTGTTTTGTTGATGTTTTGGAATACAAGTTGATACTCCAGCTTAACACCATTCGCTTTGGAGTACAGTTGAATTTCGGTAGTTGCAGAGAGGGTGAACCAATAGCCATTGAAGCCGCCATCGCTCCAGTGCCCCCAGTTTTGGTTATAGATATAACCGCCTGCCTGGTCGATATCAACCCAGTTGTTGCCCACTTTTACATTAACGCCTACATCACTGTAAACATCATTCCATGTCGCGGAGCCTCCATTGAACTTAGGCATAACAAATCCGTAGCTGGCCTTACCAACCCCAGATTTTGAAATAATAGGCCCGTCTGCTGGTGAGAAATACTCCATTGAGGTTACAGTAGTTCCCGCTGCCTGGACCTTTGAAGTTGGCAGTACGCCAATACTAGCCAGCATCACAACCACTAAGAACAAACCAAGTACCTTTTTCATAAACCGTTTCGCCGTAAAGTGAGATGGTTTCATAATTGCCCTCCTTTAATAGAATAATAGCTTCTCCCAATCCATGCACATGAGGAAAACGCTTACAAGTGGGAGTATCTTTATTCTATCGAATAGGTTCATTTGCTGAAAAGGTACAATTGTTTTTGTGGTATCCCATTTTTTTGGCTTTTGATTCAATTGGCATATTTAACAAGGGAGTTTGTCCGTTTGATTATGCTGTTTCATGCTTCGTGCTCTGCCTTCTGCCGCATCATCTGTCGGTACTCTGTGGGTTGGATCTGCATCACAAGTCGGAACGCGCGTGTAAAGCTTTTGTAGCTTTCATAGCCAACCATAGTAGCCACCTCAACAATTTTATGATCGGTTTCGGCGAGAAGCCGCCGCGCTTTATCCAGACGCACATCTCGCAGGTATTCAGCAAAACCTTTACCAATATTCTTCTTAAACAGATTTGAGAAATAAGCATAATTGAGCGATACATGATTGGATACCATCGCAAGGTCCAGCGGTTTGTGGTAACTCTCGTGTATAAAACGAATGGCTTCATTTAGATCCTGTGAATTGCGATAGCTGCACTTGTAGTCATAATATAACTGATTCAGCCGAAGCAGCTGCTGTTGCAGTGCTTGTATATACTCACGCATCCCTTGATAATCAAAGAGATTACGCAATGATTCAAGCTCCAGCACTTCTTCCCCCATATAAGGACGGATAACTCGTTCGTATTCCTCCATCATCTGAACGGTGGCGGCGCAGAGCTGTTGGGTATAGCGAATAGGATAGCGTTGCAGCACCTTTTTGTGAAATATTGCAGAAATACCCTGAGTAATTGTTCCGCTGTTATCTGTTCCAACCGACTGGAATAGTTGATATAGGTCTTCATAGGGAAGTTGCCACTGCTGTTCCATATGCTCAATATGGACTGGGAAGATACTGTACTGATCAGGAAACAGGTAACTGTGGCGATAGAGCTCAAGCACTTGGTTATAGCCGTCTGGTAGGTCTTTTAACCCCTGAATCGGGTTAGTCATGGCTGTTAGGACACTGATCTTTTCTTCCTTGAGCGATGCAGGCAAAACACTTGGATCTATGGACGCATCCACCGCAAGAATCAGGTATGGGCGATGTTGCAGGCAAATACAACCTTGTCTGCCAAACACGCGATAAGCAATGGCTTCCATGCTATGGGTGCTGCTTGCTCCGGGCTGATTCATGCAAACTTCTTCCCGCAGCAGGGCTAGGCGATAATTGCGCCATAACGCATAATGTTGTTCCTCAATCTGAAGAATCCATGCGTCATCACTTAACGCACCTTGCATAAACATTCTTAATTCTTTACGATCGGTCTCTTGGGCGAGACGGGATACACGCTGCATATTATGCGTAAGTGCCTGCCGTGTCTGGATCTCTTGCCATACATGCTCCAGAGAATGTTGCAGATCCTCTCGCTTCAAAGGTTTGAGCAAGTAGCCCTTTGCCCCAAGCCCGATCGCTTTTTGGGCATATGTAAAATCACTATAACCGCTGATAATGAGGTATTCGACATCCATGTATTCCTCTTTGGTTTGAGCCATGAGTGCCAACCCATCCATATCCGGCATCCTAATATCGGTAATAACGATGTGAATGCAATGCTGCCGCAAGAGGCACAGCGCCTCAATCCCACTCGCGGCACAGTATATGTTGCTCAGCTCCAGAGGAAATTGATGCAGCATGGCCTGCAGGCCGTCACGAATGTGTTTTTGATCATCCACAATCAGGATATTAATCATGCTCTACCACCCTCCAAGATTTACATTTTCCCAAGGCAAACGTATCGTTACGAAGGTATATGCACCTTGCACACTATCAATCCAAAGACCGCAATTCTTGCCATAATGAAGCTGCAACCGCTTATTCACATTTTCCAAACCAAGTCCGCTCCTGCTAGTCACTATCGGTGTATCCGATTCGCTCCGCAATAATGCCTGAAGACGGTGTAACATCTCAGGCTCTAACACCTGTCCGTCATCTCTTATGTTAATGAAAAGCAGACTGTCATTCTCCACAGAAAAGGTAATCTCTATAGTTATCCTGCCGCCTGAAGGTGCCCCGTGATGAACTGCATTTTCAACGATGGGCTGCATACACATCTTGGGAATGGCGTAGCGAAGTATCTCCTGAGGAAGATCCGCCTTCATAACGATACTGCCGCCTTCCATAAAGTTGATAAATTCAATATAACTTTGGATATTGGCAAGCTCCTCACGCAGAGCAACGGTATCGCTACGCCACTGCATGCTGTAACGTAGCTGGGATCCCAACGAAACCAATGAATTGGCTATAGCAGGCTGCCGCTGTACCTCTGCCACCATACGGATCGATTCCAAGGCGTTATATAAAAAATGAGAATTAATCTGCGAATGCAGGGAGTGCAATTGTGCGTTTTTGGCAATTAACTGCTTATCCACGACCTGTGTCATTAGACGTTTGACCTCATGTAACATTTTATTGTAATTCACTGCCACCTCATCGATTTCATCCCCTCTTTCGTTCTCATCAAGGCCTGTATCAATTATTGCATCCAGCTCGCCTTTCCGTACCTGACGCATGGAACCCAGTACGATGTCCAACCGCCGGAAAATACGCCGCGTTGTTTGGGATACGAGTAGCATAATCAGCAGCAATACACCTAATGTGATCGTTACCACAAATGCATACCAACTGCGGGGCCCATTCATCAATGCCTGATGGGAAGCAATATCAACCACATAAGTGTTCAACGGAGCGATGTATCGATACAATGCATAGAAGCTGTGATCTCCCACCTTAACTTGAAGCGGTCTTTCCTGCGGCAATATATCCAGCTGGCGATGAATACTGCCAAGGATCTCCGCCATCCCATGCCCATACTTCTCAGAAAACTCATGTTGGGAATTGTAAACATACTGGGGAGGATCGCTCGCGTTCATCAACACCGAAAAGAAGTCCCCCTCGCTCTCCTGGAGCAGGTCGCTGAAAAACATGCTGTGCGGGACTCGCACTTCCATAATACTAGGGCGTTTTTGCTCCTGCCCTTGAAGGCGAACCAGACGATAGTAGGATAATGTATGTTCACCATCCCTAAAAGAAAATAAACGGTAAGCCGCACCACCTTCGTCCCGAAGCTTTACCCAATAATCCTGCGGCCAAAATTTCTTATAATGATAGATTTCAGGCCAGATTTCATACAAGTTTGGGTTATCGACGTAAAAGCTAAGCTCACTGATCATCGTATTGCTTTGAATGATATTGAGCATTTGCTCAAACTGGTTTTGCTTAAACTTCACCAGACGCAGTCCATCCACAAGCATATTGGAATGAATAAAATCCACAAATGACTTTTGAGTAAGGGCTGTATTGGAAGCGTTCTCAATTGTATCCATTCTTCTGCGCAATTGTTCATTCAGCCATGTAACATGGCTGTTGCCTGTCGCCATAGCGTCCTTGTATAGCTGGGTTTCTTGCATGCGGATATACACAAAGGATATCAAAATAACAGGAATGGCAATCATCAGGCTAAAGGCCAGAAACAGCTTTTGGGATATACGGGCATTGCGATAAAGCTTTCTCAATCTCGTCAGCAGGTATTTCATTCTGATGTATTCACCACCTTTGTTAAACCGTATATTACTAGTTATCACGTAGGTAACAATGTATTAGGGAATGGTTATCTGGCTATCTTGGCTTTTCGCAGTTCCAGTTCAGCCTGGCGATATTCCATCACCTGGTTAAAGCCGTAGTTCACACGACGTATCAGAAAATTCTCGAAAATTTTGTCAAAGGCAGCTTCATCCTTCGCTGTAATCAGCTCTGGCAGTACTTCTTCCCAATTCTGAGAAATACGTGACCAGGCTAACGCTATATCGGAATCTCCTACAGGATCTAGTCCTTTATAGATGCCGCTGTCCAGATCGGCCTGTTGGTTGGCGAAATCCTCCATTTGCTTAATGGATGGGGCATTCTCTGGTCTCCACTTGTTAACGAAAGAAGGGTTTCGCAGCATCCAGTAGGTATCCATAATGCCATATTCCTTTTCCAGCCGCTCCCGATCCGTTTCATGCAACTGGACCATTGCCGCCGTCAACTGCGGTTTACCGTTCTTCATCGCCCAGGTTTCACCTTCTTTGCCCAAAAATAAATCCCTTTGGCCTTCTTCGCTGGCCAGATAGGTCAAAAATCGGATGGCTCGTTCAGGGTTTTCCGTGGATCTGCTAATCATCGTCACCATCCAGCCATCCATGCTGCCGGGGAACAGTTTGGCGGATTCTCCCCTGCTGCTCCGGGGTCCATCTACAGCAATATAGTATGAATTCTGATTCGTAAGGACTTCCAATTTCGAATTGAGGTCCGATATGTCTGTCCATTCCCGAATCATCATAAAATATTGGGCATGGTTGGTTTTATCCTGCACCTGTGCACTGGAGTCGACCAGAAAATCAACATTAATCAGGCCCTGCTCGTAAGCGATACGAAATGTTTTCAGCCACTCGATATAATCGGGATCTGTCATTCGGTCATATACTTTACCGTTCTGTTCATGGGGGATTGCAAGGAGATTTTGCAAATAATCGGTCATCCCATAGGATGCATTCCCCTGTGCCCAAAATGGACTGATGAGCTGACCTTTATAAACGGAATATTGATTCTTCAGCAGCTGCAATGCATTTAGAAAACCTTTCGGTGTGGTAAGGTCCGGTTTGCCCATCGACTCATACAGATCTTTACGTACGAGAAAGGTTTGGTTCGCTCCCGTCAAGCCGGTTGAACGCATCTGTTCAGGACTGTACGCATCATTGGGTATGACATAGGTATGGCCGTCTTCCTGCCGATACCATTGTAGAGCACCATCTCCTGCTACCTTGTAAAAGTAAGGATCATATTGGTTGGCTAACTCATCCAGGGCATAGATGAGATTGCTCTCCCGAAGTTTGTTAATCGCACTCTCCCAGGAACCGATGGTTATCAAATCCGGCAGGCTACCGGTCGTCAACATCCGTGATAACATCTCGCTTGGTTCACCAGTGGATACTTCAAATTTGATATTGACCCCTGTCTTTTGGGTGACATATTTGGAAGTCAGGCTCTCACCCCAAGTGTGCCCGTACCATTCGGCTCCAACGAACCACGTTAGATTCACAGGGGTTGTATCCAGCGTCCATGACGGTTCTTCCAGATTCAGATTAAGGATCTGTATCTGCTCCGTGAAGTCAGCCTTTGTCGAAGACCCCCTATCTTCCGATTGCACTGACTCAGAACAAGCAGCCAAGCCTGACATCAGACACATCATCAATAAGGGTAAAATAAAAGGACTTCGAAATAAGAACACCTAAGTGCCTCCTTTCTATAGTGCCATCTCCAATCCCTATCTGCACCGGCATTCATACTAGTGGTGGTACAACCGATTTTACTATCATTGGATTAAAATGGAAATGCTTTCGTGATCGAATATATTTCAGATACCTTGTCAATCAAATCCGTGTGGTTCAATGGTTCGCAAAAACTAGGCTAAAACTAGTAGATTATATCTTCCTAATTGTAAAATCACTAAGAAGAGGGAGTGCAAAATGCAGTCCCTCTTCAACTTTAATCTATTTATCTTAATGAAACAGATACCCTTTCTAATCGTCATTGGTACCATGTTCTTATCCCCTATATTAATAGCGGCATTTTCTAAGATCACTTAATTGGAATATTTATGAGTTACGCCATCATGGAATAAATTTTGATTATTTTTTTACTATCCATTTTTGTCGATCAAGTGATGGATTTAGTTCACTTAGGAAGAGTACGGTCCCATCTTCCGATACTTCTAATGCTTTTTGATGATGAACCGAGGTAATATGAACTGATCCGTCTTTGTTCTGGTGAAGGACCCAACGCTGGTTGTTGTACCCTAAGTAATGATATAGCTGAAGTTTGTTTTGCCCTATATCCAGATCAAGCGTCTGACCGGCCGTAGTACGAATCGAATACGAACCTGCTTCGTCGCCTGTCGGAACAAATACCCACTTCTGGACGGAAACTGCACTTGAATCCTGCAAGGCAACGGGCTCCCCGTTGACAAGGTTCACTGCATAAATGGATTTCTGTGTTGCGGCATTTACAAGGCTGGACTTGGTGATGTTTGCAGGTTCACCGTTGCTCACATTGACGTTCTGATAAGATGCGGAGCCGCCAAATACATGGAGTCCAAAGTGGCCTTCTGCAAAAGTACCATCCATGATATCTATGACTTTTTGATTGTGCACGTAAACTACAATATGCGGCCCATTCGCTTCTATTTTCACCTTATACGTTTGACCTGGCTGAATGAAAGTGGGTACTTTTGCAAGAACCTGCCGTTCTTCAAAACCTCCATTGATTTTATAGAACAGACGGATTGCCTTCATGTTAGGGTCTAGATTCAGATAATAACCACTGCGACCATCTTCGCTAGCCCTGAACAAAATAGAACCTGCCCCTCCTGTCTCACCGAGCATCATGTCTGCTTCATACGTAAAATTCCCAGCCTTCTCTGTGGCAATATAATTCGC
The DNA here is from genome assembly GCF_037976905.1 of Paenibacillus sp. FSL K6-1318. Lineage (NCBI taxonomy): Bacteria > Bacillati > Bacillota > Bacilli > Caryophanales > Paenibacillaceae > Paenibacillus > Paenibacillus sp. FSL K6-1318. The sequence goes on along the minus strand of NZ_CP150270.1, from coordinate 3,612,009 downwards.
ATCGCTAAAATATTTACCACGAATCCCATGTTCACTAACTAACCATGAAGCAGCAGATAGATCTTTAGTCCATCCACTCAGGTTTGTCCGGAACTCGCCACCTATGACTTTAACGAGCACACTAGTGGAAGTTTTACCATTCGGAGTAGATACGGTGACTGTGGACTCCCCTTCTTTTTTCGCCTTAATAACTGCGTGTGAGTTGTCTACCAAGTCTATGGCTATTACTCCCTTATTACTGGAATTCCACTTAAGCGGTTGAACGCCTAAACCTGGTCCGTACTCGACCATCGCCTGCAGTGTATCCGACTCGCCTACCCCCAGTTCCCGAACCCTCGTATCCATTTTGATCTGAGCTTTTGAAGGAACTTCCCCATTCCAGACAGATTCAAGTTGATGCACTTTCAAGGAAACAACGTTCACATTCCCACCTTTCACGTAAAAACTCATCGCTCTACTAGCAGGATCCGGAAATATAACATCTGAAAAGACGACTTTGCCGTCATTACCAAAGGCTTCAACAGAAGACTCATCCACAAGGATACGCATCTTAATCCGGTTATTCTCCATTTGCGTAGGCGCTTCATGTTTCTTACTGAAAAGGTTAGAAAAATCCGTTTCACCGGATGCAGTTCGGTCCACGAACATATGACTATCGCTTGCCTTATAACCCACGACCGTCTTCTGATTTGCACCCTCACGAATGTTAAAGCCAAACTCGGTCGCTGTGCTGGTTTCAGGGATTTCAATTTCAGCTTCAATTTCGTATGCACCTGAAATAATACCTTTTAACAGATTCTCGGAAGAAGGGCTCACCGACTTGTTGGAAGCAGAATACAAAGGTTTACGCAGTGAGTCCAATTCTTTGATTGGACTTTGCACCATCCGAATTCCATCTTTGGTTGTTACCAATGATACTTCTCTCGGAATGGTTAGTTCACCTTTCCAATTGGACGTTGGGAAAGCAAACGGATAGTCCCAATTCGTCATCCACGCCATCATCACTGTGCGATGATCAGGCATATTAGCGAAAGACATCGAAGCGTAAAATTCTTTACCAAAATCTGTTCTTAGCACCTTACCCGCCGGATTATCGTTCACGAATTTACCATCAGCTGTTAAATCACCGATAAAATACTCGGCATCTGATCCGCCTGTTTTGGGATTCGCTCCTGTACTGATCATCATAACCCACTTCTTCTGTGACGTTCCGTCTACCGGAAGCTGGAACAAATCAGGGCATTCCCATACTCCACCGCGGACGTAATCCCCATATCCCCAATTATCTGTCAATTTCCAGTCAAGTAAATTCGTTGACGTATAGAAACGAATATGATCTCCTCCGGACACAACCATAACCCAGCGGTTATTCTCATCATCACGGATCACTTTCGGATCGCGGAAATCCCAATTCCCAACTTCATTTCCGCTCTTACCTGGGTTCTCGATCACAATCGGGTGTTCCTTCGAATACTTCCAAGTACGACCTTGGTCTTTACTGTAAGCCCAACCTATGCGCTGGTTCCCATTCGGGCTATCCGGATTAAAGGAAGTATAATATGCAATAAGGCCCTTGCCTCCTGAATCTCCGAATAAACCAGATGCATTTGTCATATCCGCAACAGCCGACCCAGACCAGACATGTCCGTGATCATTCCAGGGAAGTGCAATCGGAAGCCGTTTCCAGTTCAGCATATCTTTACTTACAGCATGCGCCCATGTTCCTCCATCCTGATGGAAGAGATGATATTCTCCTTCGAAGTAGACAAGTCCATTCGGATCACTCGCTGAACCACGTATTGGCGTGTAGTGATATTGTGGACGATATATCTCATTGTAATATTGGCTCAGTTCCGTCACATAAGTATCCTGGAAGTACGCCGTCCCCTTTTTTACGACGATTCCAGTACTTCCACTCCTGTAGGTTGTATCTTTCGCGTCAATCGCGGCCGTAGTGTACCCGTCCAGGAAGACCTGAATTCGATCTCCCTTTGCCTTGATTTCCACATGATGTTTGGCTCCCATCTGACTTGGATAAGTACGTTGCGAACTGACAATTACTGTTCCTTTTGTATTCGTCAAACTTACACGGACCTGATCTCCTTCCTTCGTAAGAGTAGCTTCATATCCTTCAGATCCATCGCTTGAAGATCGAAATGCGAGAGCTGCAATAGAATCCGAATGAAGGGTAATATTCCCTTCATACACCATATCAGTCGCATTTTTATTATAGATTTGCTGTGCTTTGCTCTCCTGTTCTACCGTCCCTCTTTTGCCGTTAATATCAGGCTGCCATTTTCCCTTGCTAGAAAGCACCGTACCCAAATTACCTTTCAGATCACTCACTACGATGTTCGAAAACAAGGCGGATCCATCCCATACATGGAGTCCAAGCTTTCCGCTTTGATACGAAATGTCCTGAACATCAATTAATGGTTTATATTGATTGCCCCAATATACTTTTAGCGAGGAACCCACTGCCTTCACTTTGAGATGATAGATTTGACCCATTTCAACAGAAACTTTACGCTCCTCCTTTAATTTCCCATCTCCATTTCTTGCATCTCTTAACCGAATCAGACCTGCGTCCGGAACGATTTGCAGCATGTACGAGCTAAAGCCATCCTCATTAGAACGAAACAACAATGTTGCGTCTGCCTTCGTATCCCTGATCATGACATCAGCTTCATAGATAAAGTCATCGGACACCGTCTCTGAGATGGCCATTACATTTTCTTTAGGCTGCGAAGTTAGCAAGATTCCTTCTGAAGTATCCTCTAATCCCCCTTTTCCTTTCACTTGCCAGCCGATCAGATTGGTATTTAATTTGGATGCGCTTTCAAAAATGTCAAGCTCCTCCTTTGCCTGTTTATTTGTTTCCTGATCAGCGAGCACAGCACCAGCCGCAATTGAGTTAGATGTAAAAATACCGTTTGAAGTCAGAGCTAATCCCGTTGCCATCAGAAGACATATTGTGAATCTAGATTTATCTTTCATTCCTTACCCTCTTTTCTAATGGAATTGTAAAAGATGTCTAACATGTATTCCTTCTTAACAAAATAATCCACTCGTTTTCATTTGTCAAATTTTTTTTTGGATAAATGAACATTGTTTTATATGTTTATATCTATTTAAGTTTACATTTGCACATTTTATGGCTGGATAATTGAAAATAACAACTTTTATTTAAGTTGATCTAATGATTTCTTGATTGTTTTTAAATCGAATGATTACAAATGTAAATTAAAGATGGTTGTTGAAAAGCGCCAATTCGGGAGTCAGTGCATCTCCTTGAGTTTGAATTCAAATGTTGCCATTAGTTGGGTACGTACAATCAAAAGTGTCCTTGGCTCGGGACAAGACATTATGATAAAGGTTCCCCGCGATAGCTGAAGAACCCACTTTAAAAGAATTGAGGGCGCTAACCTTCAGCACCCTCAATTCTACACGTTATATAGATTTACCACTGGGCATGTGCATCAATCAGGGCTCGCCGAAGTTGTATTATAATACTGCTGGCTGTCAAGATAACGGAACGATGCCGTGCTAATCCAGATATGTTCATACCACTTCTCTGAAGGATACATGCTTTTTTTAGTCGCGAAAATATGGATAAATGTGTATATATGTATGTATATACCTCGTGATTTCTCTCATTTTGTATGGTTTAATATGCCAATCTCAAAATTTGAGACAAAAAATACCGACCCTTCAATTTCAAAGGTCGGTTTACCCAAATCGGGAGAAGAAAACAATGGTTATAGCTGTATTATATCCACCCTATACCGTTATATACCGTATTCTGCTCTAACTATATGTTTATCTTGGCATATCAGTAATATCAACGCTCATATGTTCAGTAAGCATTAAGGTTACATCCACTTTCACTTTGCTCCACAATAATGTCATTTTGTGAAGGTAACCTCTTACCGAATAGTCTACCGTTAAACTCAGCTCAGATCTCTTTTCATCTATGATTTTAATATGATGTTCCTTTAGCCTTTGTTTCGACGTGTACATCTCTAAAGCAATTTTCTTTTGGGTACCGTCCAGGTAATCAATATACACCGATTTCATCTTAAAGTTTGAAGCGTATATTTTATGCTTATCTACCTCCAGAGCACCTAAAAGATACGGAAGCTCTACCAACCTCTTGACGAGTGCAAGTTCCTCAGAAGTTTGTCTCACCGTACACACCTCCTTCTTCAAACGTTACAGTGACCAATTGATCAAAATCGACCCATTCAAATCCATTATCCATTTCAATTTTGATTTTCTTTCCAAAGGCACTGATTGAAGTGACGATCCCGTGTATATACCGATTGCCTGACTCATGAAACACTTCAAAGGTGGCTTGTAAAGTATAGTTGAGGGACATATCTATATGTTGAGCGATAATCTCCCACTCATCTTCATGAATCAGAGGTTTCGCTTGAACATGAATTTGAGTACGATGCTGTATAATTCGTTCTTTATGTTGTGGAAGCATCATGCGGCTCGATTCCCATAATCCATTGGCCTCCAGTTTTTTGCTCATTTGTAATGCCCCCCAATTTTAGATGCTCGATCGATCGCTTGGCCAGCAGCCGTAATGGAGCTCGCTCGTAGAATGGCAATGTCGCCAAATCGATCCTTAATGTCGTCCATCACCTGATCAATGGCTCTTTTCTGCTCTTGATCATCAAAGAAAGATAGTTGATATGTATCCGCGTTGGATAATTGAGACAGGGATACGCCTACACGGCGCACAGGTTGCCCATCCCAATGTTGATGGAATATGCGTTTGGCTATCTTGCATACATCAACGGTTATGTTTGTAGGATCAGACAGTTTAACCTGCCTGTGAAAACCAGTGGGGTGATCAAAATCTGCTCCCGATACACTCACAGATATGACACTACCCATCAGCCCCTTTTTACGGGCTCTTCTGCACACTTCTGTACAGATATCGAGAATAACCACTTCGATCTCCCATGCTTCTGTGAAATCTCTGGGCAGGGTCATTCCGTTTCCAATATCCTTTTGTGTACTGTGTGTGTTGACGGTTACCGGTGAATTGTCGAGTCCATTCGCAACTCTCCAGATGACTTCTCCATTAACACCCCACTTGCTTTTTAATTTGGAAAGAGGCGTATTCGCTAGGTCTTTAATGGTTCGGATGCCCATCTTCCATAGATGTTTTTCCATTCTTGAGCCAATCCCCCACATATCGCGGATGGGCTTATCACCAATGTGAAGATGTAACTCCTCTTTCTTTAAGTGAAAAATGCCACCTTCTGCTTTTTTAGCAATCATATCGCAGCACAATTTACTGATAATTTTGTTTTCACCGATGCCCGCTCTGGCGTAAACGCCTGTTTCATTGTAGATTTTGTCTTGAATTTGTTTGGCCAAATCGATTGGATCATTACCAAATAAATGCATAGACCCTGTAAAATCAGCGAATAATTCGTCTATACTGTATGGCTCAACCAGATCGGTGAATTCCTCAATAATGGACATGATTTGGGTGGAAACTTCAATGTATTCTTGCATGTGAGGTTTTACAATGATCAGTTCAGGGCACTTCTGAAGAGACTTCCAGAGTGGTTCCGCGGTAGATACCCCCTTTGCTTTGGCTAATGGACAAGCGGCAAGGATAATGCCAGAACGTCTTGCTGGATCGCCTGCAACGGCGAGTGGTCTATTTTTGTATTGGGGCATTTTTGCCTTTTCGACTGAAGCATAAAAGCTCTGCATATCAATGAGCATGATGGTTCGCTGCTTAGTCCACACTGAAATCACTCCTGTACATTTGAGAACGTATGTTTGTATATATTATAAACCGAACACATGTTCTTTATGCAAGAGGTAAATATTTATATTAGGTATACGACTAAATGACGGATTCAAATCATACTATGTCATTCCAGTTACAGTTCATTTCTCTTGAGCCCGGCAATCAGTAGAATGGTTTCGTCCTTTTCGTTGCCATAACTGTCATAGGCGAGATTAATACCGTTTACTTTCGAGATATTTACGCAAAAAAGAGCGAGCCATCTTTAGGATGACCTGCTCTTATTCTTCATTGTAGGTTTCCTCCATCATTACATTGCCAAAGAGGAGTCAACAAGTTATTAGTACTGGTTCGATTGTCCGCCATCAATAGGAATGACAGCACCATTAATAAATTCGGATTCGCCGGATAGCAGGAAGGCAACAAGACGGCCTACTTCTTCAGGTTTACCAAAACGTCTCTTAGGGTTTATGCTAACAAATTCTTTGCCGGCTTCTTCCCATCCTTCTTCGCCACCGATTTGTTTAAGGGATCCGACAACCATTGCAGTCATAATTGCCCCTGGAGCGATAGCGTTGATGCTCAGGTTATATTGTCCGTACTCGATTGCCGCATTTTTCGTCATACCCGATACAGCGTGTTTACTTGCGACATACGCTGCCTGATTCAGAACTCCGCGAATCCCGCCAACAGAGGCGACATTGACAACGGAACCGGATTGTTGCTCTTTCATCACGGGAAGAACGTATTTCATGCCATAAAAGACACCTTTAAGGTTAATGTCAATGACTTTGTCAAACACTTTACTGTTATATTCGGCTGTAGGAGCCTGAGTACCTTCGATACCCGCATTGTTGTAGAAGCCATCGATGCGACCAAACTTTTGAACCGTATCATCTACATATTTTTGAACAGCTTGCTCATCAGACACATCAGCAGTAAGAAGAAGAACTTCTGCCTCAGGTGCAACTTCAAGTATCAATTTCTTGGTCTCTCCAAGTGCAGGTTGATTAAGGTCAACGAGAGAAAGCTTGGCACCTTCTTTTGCGATTTCAAGTGCAGCTGATTGTCCAAGACCTGAGCCTGCTCCAGTAATTAAAACAACTTTTGATTCAAAACGTTTACTCATGATCCATGCTCCTTTATTAAGTGAATTAACGACATATTTGTCTATTTTAGATGAGAATAGAATTCTCAAACGACACTTTATATTCATATGTTCACCCGACTAAGCAAAAATAAACATTTGTATTGAAACTGTTTCTAGATCCTTACGAGTGATCATCAAAAAAAATCACTCAGGAACAAATCCTGAGTGACTATCGACTATTCCGGCAACCACAATGCAAGGACTTCGGAAGGAGTCCAAGTGTATATTGATGTGTGAGCTTGACGGCAAGTATAAGTGACCCCTTTATAAATAACACGATCCCCGATGTGGTATGACGTATTCTTAGCCCAAGCCTTAGGTACATCCGGTTCTACAACTGGAGGAGATGACTCAAGTGTAGTAACTGTAATCACGTTACTCGCTGCAGATACATTTCCAGCAGAATCCTTGGCTTTAATTGAAAATGTATATGTCGAGCTTGATTTCAAACCAGTAACCTCATAACTTGTCACGGTTCCATTTACAGTAGCGATCCGCTCTGAACCTTGGTATATGTCGTAGCTACTAACGGCCACATTATCCGTTGAACTGGACCACATCAGATTTACTGATGCTGCACTTACGTTATGTGCGTGAAGATTGCTTGGAGCCGTTGGAGCTGAAGTGTCAGGTATGGTTGCAGAAGTTGTCTGCACCGTAATCTCCGAACTGAGAAGTGATTCATTACCTGCGGCATCAATCGCTTTTAACGCATAGGTATAAGTTTTTCCTTGACTTAATCCACTTACATCATAGGATACAGATGTTCCTGGAATAGTCGCAATCTTATGTCCATTTTGATAAAGTTCATAACTCATTACACTTACATTATCAGTCGAAGGATGCCAGCTAAGTGTAAGTGATTTTGTCGTGATATTGCTTGCTTTTAAATTCGTTGGTGCTGTTGGCGCTGTTTCATCGGTGTTTGATCCATTTCCACTACCCGATTTCGTTAAATTTACGTCAAGCACTTGATAAAAGGCATTGCCAGTATCAGCGATTTCCCAAACGCCGAGGATAACATGATAACCGGTACGGTCTGCTGGTATTTCACATGAATGTGAGACCGATTTCTCTGGCAATTTCCCGCCATCACTATAGGTACAAAACAGTTCTAAATCCTTACGCTCAATCGGAGCATTAGGGTTCCAGTCTTTCTTGGTTATGTAATATTTCCATTCTTTTGTTGCATGTGGCGCTGTCAACTTCCAGGTAAATGTTTGGCTTCCTGTTTGCATGTCTAGCTTCGTCCAACGTTCTGCCGTTTGAGCAAATAACTGCGGGAAAATACCTCCACCTGTAATTTCTCCATCTGATGGGCCTCCCACCGGAAAGTTTCCTTTTGCTTCCACACTCTGTGGTTCATATTGAACCTGACCACAGTTGCTATTGAGTTTCTGTTGGCATAAGTATGCACGACTGGCTGGTGACTCTAAGTAACCGTGAGCTGAGATGACATTTGCGTACACCAGCAAAAACAATATACCCGTTGCAAATACCAAGATCGTTTTCGGTATCAAGGATGTTTTCCTAACACCTGAGAGTGAGATAAAAGTTGACATAATAATCCTCCTGTAAAGTCTGATGTTGTGAACAAAGAAAATTTTATAAAATTTTTCATGGAGTTGTAAGAGAACAAAGTTCTAATTTCTTTTGGATAAAAAAACCTTTTCATGATATTTGTTTTGTTGAAAAACAGGAGAAAAGTCGTATTTGTTCTTGGTTTGAACATATAGCGGGGAACGCTTAATATTCACGCCAGGACCCAAAACAATGGAAATATCCGCTGCCGCTGCTTCTTGCCCGATTGTTTTCCCCATCGTATGGGCAAGTTCACAATTCCACGAAGAGGCAATTCCGCTTCCGGATGGGAAGCAGGTAGCCGGTATACTTTTGTTTAAGCCTAAGTGGTCTGCGCTCCCCTCTTGTTTTCGAAGTCCATGAGGGCCATCTGTCATCATAATAGACGGCACCCCAACGTGTTCGATGGCTTTGGTGTTCCAGAAATCTTTACCTCTGTATTTGCCCAAGTAGTGCTAGATTAAAAGTCCTAAAACTACGTTAACCCTCAATGCTCCTTTTCAGGATGTATGAGGGTTAACTTTTCATTGTTATTCAGGTATTAAAGGTGAATCGTATGAATGACTTACCATCATCGATCACGATATATTAGTCCAGAAGGCTGTAGATCTGAATGCTCTCCACCTTGGCATCCTTGATATGAAATGACATCACATCCACATAATTGGATGGCTCGTAACGGAAGTCATCCTCCTCATCAGGGGCTCCGTTACCAAGCAGTTTCCCCTCAGGGTAGGCGTTTTTGAGTATATCCAGACTATCTCCTGCTTTAATGTTTCGCACTGTCGTGTACTTAGGATCTGTGATTTCGATATGAAAGATGGAGTCTTGTTTCCCCTCTGGTATACTGATTGTTTTAATCTCCAGACCAGGATACGTATAAACTTTTTCTGTAAAGCCGATTAACGTATCCATGTTTGTTCCATCGTCAGCACTGTACGTATGAGATTTCATATTATCCGGTTTGCCCAGCATCTGTTCCATCTGATCTTCATTTGCTATATCCGAAATCGCAATAGTGTGCTCATTATAGACAAAAGCAAGTTCCTTCAGCACCACATTGCCTTCCTTCTCCATTGAACCTTCCTTAATAGCTTCAGTACCCTTTTCTTCAGAGCTTTCGGAAGCATTCGCATTCGCATTTGTTGCTTCTTCACCTTTGCTCTGTTCATTCGCTGTGTTCTGTCCGGTTGTTGGGGGCGTAGCATCATTGGACTGACAGCCCGTCAATGCAACCGTTAGTAAAGCACCTAGTACGATAAAACCTGCAGCTTTTTTTGTTAACTTCATCATGATCCCTCCATAAATGTGTGATTTGTTCTTATGAAGTGATTATAAATAAAACATTTGTTAGTCTCATAACAGAAATGTACCAATCTTGTAACGTTACCTATTCAGGCTTGGGTGTAGATGCAGGACTACGTACGAGGCAATACAATCGTAACGGTCGTACCTTTTCCCAGTTGACTTTCGATGTCGATATATCCATTAAACCGCTCTACAATCTCTTTGCAAATGGAAAGTCCAAGACCTGAGCCGTTCGCTGTGCTAGCATTTTTCGCCCGGTAAAAACGTTCCTGCACTCGCTCCAGCTCATCGCCCGCGATACCAATCCCTTGATCACGTACCCTTATAACTACCTCGCTTGGCGTATGTTCCAACTTCAATTCGATTAGCGATGGACTGGCTGAATATTTGATGGCATTATCCACAAGATTGGCGATCGCATGGGACATCAACATTGGATTGACCTCGGCGTAGACTCTTCTCAGACCTCCATCTGCCGATCCTCCCTCCACTTTACTGACTCTGATCTCGATCCCTTTATCCTTAGCCTTGGCTCCCATATTCATTGTGACTTCCTGAATCAGTTCATTCATTTCCGTCTTTTCAACTTCCAGTTCGCTGGAACCAGCTTTGTCGAATCTGGATAGCAACAACAGTTCATTAATCAAGCGTGTCAGCCGATCCGATTCCTGTAGCAGATGAGCATAGATTTTTTGCAGTTCCTTGTTCTCGTTCTCCCCTTCAACCAAGTATTGAGAGAAACCACGAATGGCTGCCAATGGTGTTTTTAACTCGTGAGATACGTTGGAGACAAATTGTTTCTGGTACTGAATGTAATCATGAAGCTGCCGCCCCATGGAATCCAGCCCATCTGCCAGCATGCCCAGCTCATCCTTCCGGTTTAGTTGAACTCTCCGAAACTCCTGTCTAGAGAAACTTTGCGCAGCGCCAAGCAACAGTTTAATTGGCTTGGTTGTGTTGCGGGCAATCCACAGGCTGGATAACGTAATCAGCACAATAAATCCGCCTGCGCCGACAAACAGGATATAACGGATTTGATCCATAATTGCATAAAAGTAGGAAATGTCCTCCACGAACTCATACACATAAGCGTTTTCGTAGAATTGATTCTGAATGGGCGTCGCAAAATAAAGCAGATGATTTTCTGTAACGGTGTAGGCATAACTGCCGCTCAGTGCTTTCTCAATATTTTTTTCAAAAATAAGCGGTTTGCCATCATTAATGATGATGCCATCCACAGCCAGGCCCAGCAATTGCTTGGAGCTGTCATAGATACGTACCTCCTTGCCTGAAGCTTTCAGCTTCTCCAGAGCAAGTCTCACAATTTCATTCGTCTGAGGCTCTCCTGACGATGACCTATGCTGTGCCAACACCTCACGGAAGGACAACTCCGACAGATCTGCCTTCTCCATCATCTGTTTCTCAATGGTAACGAAGCTGTAGTAATCGATAGCTTTATTTACCGCAAAAATGATGATGCCAAAGGACAGCACGGAGAAAAATAAATAATTCAGCAGTAACCGGGTTGCATACTTCAGGCCTCGCCACCTCCAAGCTGATAGCCAAATCCATAGATCGTCCTGACATACTTCGGTTCGTCCGCGTTATCCTCGAGCTTCTTCCGTAATCGCATGATGGTCATATCCACACTGCGACTGTCTCCCATAAAGTCATATCCCCATCCGATCTGCAGCAGCTCATCCCGGGTAAAGATTTTGTCGGGCCTTTTGAGTAACGTTTCCAGAATTTTAAACTCTTTGGCCGTTAAAGACACGGGCACACCGTTTTTCAGCACTCTTCGGCTCTCCAGATCAAAAGTCAGCTCTTCATGAATGATACGTGTCGATTGCACTTCTGTCCCTTCACTTGTGTCCTCCCTGCTCTCGTTTCTTCTCAGAATCACCTTGATCCGAGCGAGCAATTCACGATTGTCAAAGGGTTTGGTCATGTAATCTTCGGCCCCTAGCTCTAGTCCCAACACCTTGTCGATGACCTCATTTTTGGCAGACAGCATGATCACTGGAATGGCACGCTGTCCGGTAATTTCCTTGCACAAGTCATATCCGGAGCAGTCTGGCAGCATCAGATCAAGTACCACTAAATCGGGTTGAAAAGAGTCGAGCAGCTGCATGCCCGTTTTGCCGTCCTGTGCGGTCTGCACATTGTAGTTTTCTCGCCTTAGCACCAGCTCAATTAAATCTCGAATTGCGATTTCATCATCAATGACTAGGATTTTCTTCAAATGAACACCCCTATCTAGCCTTGTTTTCAGCAGCTTCAATCAATTATTAACCCATCTTAGCACAGGCACTTTAGATTCCTCCACCAGCAGGAAGATAAGGTATATTCCAACGAACCCAACATAACTTGTAATAAACCCGAAGAAAGGAGAACAATCCATGGATCTGCTCTGGGTACTCATTGTTGGTGGACTTATTGGCTGGTTAAGCGGCAACTTGATTGGGCGAGACGTACCGGGCGGTGTACTTGGGAACATTATTGCGGGTTTTATCGGTTCCTGGTTAGGAACGGAATTGCTGGGACCAAGGGGGCCAGTGATTGGCGGATTTCATATTATTCCAGCCATCGTTGGCTCGATTATTACCTTACTCATCTTCTTCGCTCTGGCACGCGGCGGAGCCTTCCGAAGACGTTAACCAAGTATGGCGGAACCGATACCATCGTAGATATTCTTATAAAGGTGCTGCCAGGGCATAAAGGTACAGGATAAACATAGAAGGACCGAAAGCATTCATCGATGGAAGATGAACTCTTACGGTCCTTTTTTTATTTTTGTACTGATTTCATCCATTCTATATTTTAAGAGTTACAGTTTCCTATTATTTTGAATCACATCCTGGCAAGACGCTAATCATTTGGGCAATGACAAATAATAAGTGATTATTGTAATATTTTAGCACGAAAAAACTCTTGAAATGGACTTCGATTTCGATTATATTTGACTTATCAACAATTGACTAGTCAAATATTGATGCCTCAACAAAATATAAAGGGAGAGTAATTATTATGAAACCATATCAACAAACAAACGATTTTAACGAGATTATTTATGGACGCCGCTCCATTAAGACATACGATTCATCCGTAAAAATCAGCAGGGAAGAAATGACTCAAATCATCAATGAAGCTAGCACCGCCCCTTCCTCCATCAACATGCAGCCTTGGCGCTTCCTTGTGGTAGATACTCCAGAGGGAAAAGAAAAACTCGTCCCACTGTCCCGCTTCAACAAAGAAAAAGTCGCTCAAGCTTCTGCTGTCATTGCCGTGTTTGCGGACAAAAACAATTTCGATTATGCAGAAAACATCTATGGAAAAGCTGTTGAGCATGGCTTAATGCCACAAGATGTTAAGGACTTTCAGTTGAACGCATTCAAACCGATCTATAACAACATGTCCGATGCTGAAATGAACGATGTCATTATGCTTGACGCCGGTCTGGTTTCCATGCAATTGATGCTGGTTGCCCGTGCGCATGGGTATGACACCAATCCAATCGGCGGTTATGAAAAAGATCAAATTGCCGAAGTGTTTGGCTTGGATAAAGAACGCCATGTACCAGTCATGTTACTGACAATTGGAAAAGCTGCAAGCGAGGGATACACCTCCTACCGCATGCCAGCCGAAGAGACTACGTTTTGGGCATGATTCAAAGCGATAGTGCGAGTAGTCTCCACATTATGATATAGTTGCCTTTAGCTGCTGAATGTCTTGGAAGGAATCTGGCCTTATTAATATGAAGCTCTCCAAGACATTCGGTACCATTCGAGGAGGGGCAAACATGAATTGTTCGCTGGAACAAGAAACCTTATTAATATTACTTAAAAATATAAGCAATCAGCTGAAACCTAAATTTGAACGTAGTACGGGGATCAGTTCCTCACGATACGTTCTGTTGTATCATCTCTATCTTCATCAAGAAGTTACACAAAGCCATTTGCAGAAGGCCATTCATATCGACAGTGCTGCTATTACACGCCATTTGAAGCAACTGGAAGCAGATGGTTTGGTGTCACGAAGAAGAAACCCCGATGATCATCGGGAAACTTTCGTCCGGTTAACAGAACAAGGGCTAACGCATATCGCCAATTTCAAGCAGGATCGAAACCAGTTTCTTCATCAGATGATACTGGATTTCAGTGAAGAAGAAGTTGCAATGATGACCGACATGCTTAAACGCATGCAAGTTAATCTGAAGGATCTGTAAATTTACGATGACAGTCAACCATTTTTTGGGAGCCAACCTTTTCTAGATCAGAATCTTTTTCAGGTGACGCGCAGCAGCCAGTACATTGCCCCGATCCATTTAATGATAACGATATCCTTCCTCATTATTACCTAATACAACACATTCATTAATCTATCCTTCCCTTCCAAAAAACTGCCATTATAGACCCAAATCGAAACCACTGTTCCATAACGCACCTGTTCAATTCACGCGTTTATAGGCACTATATATTATTCAGGCAAGATCAAAACAAACCGACGGGTGTTTCATTTCACGGCGGTTTGTTTTATTTTACAACAGCTGGCTTTCCGAAATATTACTAGCTGGACTAGCACATACTAAGAAACAGTTGGCTGAAGCTTACATAACGGAGGTCTCTTCATGGTATTTACAATCACAATTATCATCGTTGCACTGTTTGCAATATGGGGAGCCGTCGCTCCTGATCAGCTGGCGGATGTGGCTAATGTTGCCTACAACTTCTCTATTCAGAATTTTGGCTGGTTTTATTTGCTAGCGACACTGTTCTTCCTGATCTTTGCTTTCTATCTGGCGTTCAGCCGATTTGGCGGTATTAGGCTTGGGGATGACGATGATGAGCCCGAGTATTCTACGGTTTCCTGGCTGTCCATGCTGTTTAGCGCTGGTATGGGCATTGGGCTGGTTTTCTGGGGAGTTGCTGAACCGCTGTCCCACTATTTATCTGCCCCTGAGGGGGCGGTACCCGAAACAACGCAAGCAGCCATACTTTCAATGCGTTATTCCTTTTTCCACTGGGGGCTGCATCCTTGGGCTATCTATACCGTCATCGGCCTAGCGCTTGCTTACTTCCAGTTCCGGAAAGGATACAAAGGGCTGATCAGTTCCACCTTTATTCCTCTGATAGGTGAGCGTCTTGCTTCAGGCTGGCTTGGTAAGGTCATTGATATTCTGGCGGTCATTTCCACCATCTTTGGTGTTGCGACCTCGCTTGGATTGGGTGCACTTCAGATTGGCGGAGGTCTGAATCACTTATTCGGTATTCCTAACTCGACTCTGACTCAGGTTGTCATTATCACAGTTGTAACCGTACTGTTTTTAATCTCGGCAACCTCCGGTCTGGATAAAGGTATTAAGATTCTTAGCAACGTCAACCTCGTTATAGCTGTGCTATTGATGTTGTTTGTATTGGTGACTGGACCTACTTCTTTTATATTTGACACATTCACGACAACCTTGGGCAGTTACATGCAGAATATTATTAACATGAGTTTGAGACTGACGCCGTTCTCCAGAGAAACCTGGATTGGAGCATGGACGTTATTTTACTGGGCATGGTGGATCTCATGGGCTCCCTTTGTTGGCACTTTTATCGCAAGGGTATCCAGAGGAAGAACCATTAAGGAATTTGTAATTTACGTCATGGTTATTCCAAGTCTTTTCGGATTTATCTGGTTCTCCGTCTTCGGCGGAACAGGACTTCACATGGAATTGTTCAATGCCGCTCATCTGGCGGAGGCCGTTATGGAAGATACGACAACTGCTTTATTCCTTATGCTGGAGCAGCTGCCTTTGGGCACAATCGTGGCATTCATCGCCACAATCCTGATCATGATTTTCTTTATTACGTCGGCTGATTCAGCTACCTTTGTACTGGGTATGCTCACTTCAGATGGCAAGTTGAACCCGAGTACAAGAGTGAAATTAACCTGGGGAATCATGCAGTCCGCCATCGCGGTAGTACTACTAATCAGCGGGGGGTTAACTGGACTCCAGACGGCATCCATTGTAACCGCATTGCCGTTCGCTATTGTCCTAATCGGTATGTGTTTCTCCCTCCTCAAGGCTCTAAAGGCTGAGGACAAAGAGCGCCGTCAGAAGGAAAAACGGCAGCGTCAAAAGCTGAAACGACTGCTGGAGGAACAAGAAATCTCGCTGAATGAAATTTCCGGCAGGTAATGTATACTTGATTTGATCTCTATAGCAATGGTGCCTGCCTCCAGGCAATCGGATTATGGTCTTGTCCATTCCGGCAATCGGTACAAATTCTTGTTCTGGGCTTAGACAAGAATTTGTACCGATAAAAATAAAAAAAGCCGCTAAAATAGCGACTTCAATGGGAATATGTGTTTATCGTTTTTTCAGTCTCCTTTCTAAAATGTAATGACAATTTTACCAACAGCGTGGTGAGTTTCACTCAAAGCATGTGCATCATAAATACCCTGTCTACTAAACGGAAATGTTGCCCCTACAATCGACTTCATCTTTTTCTCTTCCATCAGATCAGCCATTCTCTGCAATTGATCACCATCTGGTTGTAGCCAAATCCCCTTTGCTGATACATTGTGAGACTTAGCCGTATCATGATTGGGTTCACCAACAATGGTAATCAATCTTCCGGTATTTTGCTTAAGTACCGTATAGCTTTTCTCAGCTACTTCTCCACCCATCGTGTCAAACACTAAATCTATATCTTTTAGAATGTCTTCAAAGTTTTCCTTTTTGTAATCAATAACTTGATCAGCACCTAATGAATAGAGAAGTTCATGATTTTTTTCACTTGCAGTTGTAACAACATGAGCGCCGGCGTGCTTTGCTAATTGAATGGCATAAATACCTACACCACCAGCCCCGGCGTGAATAAGTACAGTTTCACCTTCTTTTAAATGGCCATGAGTAAACAATGCCTGCCATGCTGTTAAACCAGCTAAAGGTACCGCTGCAGCCTCCTCATATGAGATTGAATCAGGTAGTTTTGCCAGTAGGTGCTCATCAACTGCTGTATACTCAGCATACGTACCGAAACGAGTTGTTTCAGGGCGACTGAATACGCGGTCTCCAACGTTCCACTTCGTAACGTTTGAACCAATTTCACTTATGACTCCTGCTGCATCCCACCCTAAGATAATAGGAAATTCCCAATCAAACATTTCTTTTAAGTAACCCTCTCTTAATTTCCAATCGATTGGATTAATGGATGTAGCCTCTAGTTTTACAACCACTTGATTAGCTTCTGCACTTGGTTTATTCACTTCCTGCTCGACTAGCGCTTCTTTACTCCCATATTGATTAATTACAACTGCTTTCATTTTTTAACACTCCTTTAAGCTAATGTCCTTTTACGTGCTATTCCCTATTATTTAGATCCAGTCACTGCGTTAATGAATATTATCCTTACTTATGTTTAACAACTGGGATAAAATTATGCAAAAAAATAACTAAATGGTTGTCAAAGCACCTTCGACTTCGACTATATCTACTGATTACTGAGTTATGAATATAAAACAAATAAAACAGCTGATCACAAGGGACAGCTGCTTTATTTGTTGCTACAAGTGTTTATTCATTGCAAAGATTGTTTAGTGTGATTACCCTCTTGAAGAAACGCTATAATGCTCGGGCGCATGAGGCCGGCCGCTAGTGCAGCTCCCACATAAACATTGCTACCCATTTCTTCGCTGCACTAATGGCAAGAATAATAGGCAGGAAATAGAGTGCGCCATCGCCAACAGCAGACAAAAGACATTTTGCATCTTATTTCATTATTGATTGTTGAATGTTACTCCATCCGCTTACATCACATTGTCCATAATCGTTATCACCCACAGTAACTATCGTGCCATCCGATTTCAGTCCAATCGTATGGGCACAGCCCGCCGAAACAGCTCGAATTTCATGCCAGCCACTTACATCGCATTGGTGATGTTTATTCGAACCTACAGCAACCGTCGTACCGTCAGACTTAAGACCAACCGTATGATAACTTCCCGCTGCAACTGCTACAATATCGCGCCATCCGCTTACGTCGCATTCACCTTCATTATTTCTACCCACAGCCACTACCGTGCCATCCGATCTGAGCCCAACAGTATGAAGATACCCCGCCGAAACAGCCAATATGTCGCTCCAGTCGTTTACGCTACATTGGTTATATTTATTGTTACCAACTGCTGTTACCGTTCCGTCTATTTTAAGACCAACTGTATGCCAGTCACCCGTTGTGACCGATACAATATCATGCCAGCTGCTCACGTGGCATTCCCCTTCATTATTTCGCCCCACCGCAACCACGGTGCCATCTGATTTAACCCCAACAGTACGGCACCAACCTGCCGAAACTGCTACAATATCGTGCCATTCGCTTACATTGCATTGATCATGTTTATTCCAACCTATAGCTGTTACAGTACCATCAGATTTAAGACCAACGGTATGGGCATTACCGGTGTTCGTAGCCATATGAACATTACCAGCAGCAACTTCGACGATCTGGCACCAATCGCTTACCTTACATTGACCGAATTTATTATCACCCACAGCTGTTACTGTTCCGTCAGATTTAAGAGCAACGGTATGACGACGACCCGCAGCTATGGTACAGTTACGGAACTGTTTCGCCTCAAACACCGCTTCCTTCCGTGAATTGTAGTCCATATCTTCCTCCCCTCCACAAATTGAAATCCTCCGTTAGCTCAAATGTAAGTCATAAAGATTGCTTGATACGATAGTACCTTGCCCTCATATCTCCTAATGAATCCCTAAATCTTCTAGTTGCAAATTTTTATCTGTTAAAAAAGATATCAACTGCAGGTAAGTTTCTCCTATAGTATCATAACTTCCATATGTAACCTTGTATTAGGATAGCCGATGAATCGACCATACTATATCCGTACTGAATCCAATGGATAGACCATCAGCTTCGTAATATAACCCGACTTGATCACCTGCCTGCAGCTCTACATCACCGGTTAACGTCACCGTTGCACTACCTAGTACAGTTCTCATAGTTAAAATTAACGGTATATTAACGTCAAAGAAAGGCATATAACCTTTTATTAAATCAATATTGTCATTCTTCTTTACAGTAAAAACCGGATCAATGTCTCTTCCTATGCTCACACTGATTGCTGCGTCAATCTTATAATTAACAGTTGCATGTATGGCATATCTACCAGTGTCCGGTGCCGTAAATATCCCTGTAGCAGGATTAAATGTAGGGCTTCCGTAATATGGAGACGCCTCGCTCCAATTCGAAAATAGCTTGCTACTATTGATTGAGTATGTCGTACCGGTAACAGAAAATCCTTCCGAGGTAAAAGGAGTCCCCGCGGGACCTGCTGGCCCTTGTGCTCCTACTGGCCCTGGGTCTCCTTGCGGCCCTACCGGACCTTGTGCACCTACTGGCCCTGGATCTCCTTGCGGCCCTACCGGACCTTGTGCTCCAGCTGGTCCTGAATTTCCTTGCGGTCCCACTTGGCCTTGTGGTCCTGGTGGCCCCGAAGCTCCTTGTGCTCCCGTGGAGCCTGCTGGTCCTTGTGCTCCAACGGGTCCAGTTGCTCCGGTATCGCCTTTATCTCCCTTGGCTCCATCGCCTGTAGAATTCTGCGATTCTTCGACAACTGATGGTAAAGTACTGATGATGATGGTTTTGATGGTGGAATTCCATACTACTTTTGCTCCAAATAATTCCGCAATAAAACGTACGGGTACCATAACCCGGTTCTGAATGATCTTTGCAGGTTGATCGAGCGCGACCTCCTCCTCTACATCACCGATTTTAACGCTGGCAGTCGGGTTGCCAATAATTAAAATACCCGATGTATATCCTTTAATAACCGTTATGGCTTGTGTAGAACTGTTCCAGTTAAGAGACACACCGAGCGATTCTTCAAGGACCCTTAATGGTATAAGTGTGGTTCCTTTATGGACAACGGGTTTGACGTCACTCGGGACTACATTATCATTAACAATAATAGAGATCTCGTCTAGTTGGCCGATTGGAGCCGCCTGAGCAGCAGAAACCACAAACAACGTCATTACAAGCAAAAATACCATGGATAATTTCAATCTTTTTATCACTTAACGTTCCCCCATATTAATGAATTTTTATTCCTTAATCCCGGTTGCGATTATCTGTAGAATTCGAGCCCTGCGATTTTAACTTAAGCCGCAACAAAAGGATCCTATCATTCTCTACGTAGACATTGTAGACAAAATTATAGGAGTTGAAGTCATACGAAAGTAGTACGCTGCCCTGAAAAAAACGATCGTTCCGGTATAGGTAGAAACAGTTTTTCCATCCCCGAAGCCTGTTAGTCGCTCAAAAGAGACTCACCACTCACACTTAGATATTCACCTAATCGAAAATGGGGACATCTTCTTGTTAAGTCATTTATAGCGATCTTCTTATTAAACTCACCTGTTTCTTGGGACCCCTTGATTTAAATTTCTCGCCAGTCTTCCCCAACGAGGAAATGAAAAAACCTCAGCTGGGTTAACCGAGCTGAGGTAATAAATTTGTTGCTACCACTGTTGGAGTCTTTAGATTCCACATCAGGTGCTTCGAATACCCTAATTTGGGACTACTAGAATCGCACCTATCTTCTTTACTTAATAACTTCTACCTTTTTATCCCCTGCTGACTTCGCTACCTCTAACGTTGTATTACCTTGAATAGCGACTATCAAGCCAGTAGCCAACATAGAAACGATTAAAGCTGCGCTGAGGACTGTGGACATTTTTTTCTTCTTGACCATAACCATACCTCCAATTTTAAATTACAATATTTCACTTTGTTGGGTAATCCATCTGGTGAGTGTATTATAACGTACTGACAATGATTGTGAAAGAATTTTTTCCTTCCCACGGTTGCATAAAAATCTAAATAACCTAGAAATGGTTTACAATTACGACATGCAGTGTTACATTAATTTGAAATTAAGTAATTTAATAGATTATACTGAGGTTTACGGATCTGGGGATTACCATCGTGTTTGCCGTTCTTAAACTCCAATCATTCAACATTAGGAGGATATTCTGATGAAAACCAAATCACTAAAATTGATTACAGTTGGTGTGACTCTTGCTTTAGGCGTTGGAATAGGTATTTATGGCTGGGGAGCTGCATCTGCTGATACTAATCCCTCTAAAGATCAAATGGAAATAAAAATCAATGATAAAGGTGAAACATATGGTTCACTTCTTTATCATGATGAAACAGAATTAGATCTAGTTAAGGCTTTTGGTGTAGACGGAATTGAAGGTTACATCAAGAGTTCAGATATGAATCAAGACTTGCCACAAACTCCCGAAGAAGCAATTCAGAGTATGAATGAACCAAAAGTCGATAAGTATATAAACTTGTACGATAGCAACGAGAATATTATCGGAAAATTTCTACTCACTAGTTCAAAAGATTAACTCTTCTTTTCCAGCTTGCTCCAATTATCTTTCGGCTCTGCTCCTTGTTTTGATCAATTATAATTTCTCGTTAGTTCAATTACTCCACTGCTCCAGTGGCCCCGATTCGAAGATTAACTTCCACATCAAAATGTGCTCGGGATAGTTCCTTCCCCCAGTCGGCCTGTGCTTCCTTGTATAAGGGATACTGATATGCCCTGGCATAAAAGCCATACCCAAAAGGATCGATATTATAGTCTTGGCACTTTCTAATGAGCGCCTCAATGCTTTTTTTCATTTCTTTGCTTAATTTATTTGCCATTTCCTCGGAATTTTCCAGAAGTTCAAATTCAAGAAACTTTTCATTTATGCTGACGATCGACTTCACTTTAATGTTGAATTGAAATCTGCCATTTTCATGAGAGGATTTCGTTTTTAACGATATGTCACCTAAAGAAAAACTCACTTTGTCGATATTAAATGGCAATGATTGTTGTGAATCATCAACAGGAAAAGTGAGACTGACTCCTGGTTCAGCTTCATTTTTCAAAATGTGAAGAAGTGACGTTTCCTGATAGGTCAGGGAAGTTCTGTACTCCCCTTTTCGGGATAAAAGAGTCGTTCCTTTTAGCATGATTTTATTATTTTCGATCTTGATTTCCGAGATGGAAGGCGTCATCGCACGATCATACAATTGTCTATGTAGCTCCTGCGCGGTTGTTTTTACAGTAGCTGAACTTTTGCTTCCTGAATCGACAATCGCTTTGATAAATAAAGGTAACGGCGGTTGATCTTTGGCTTGTAAATTGAAAATATCCTCCATTGGACCGTCAAAAGCAATAATGCGGTCGGTAATCGTATTGCGAGGATCGCGGAACATGACATCAAGTACTTTAAACCAATCCTTATATTGAAGCAATTGTTTCCCTACAATGATGACTTGAAAATTACGTCCCGCAAGTGAACCGGGAAATTGGGCATCCTGCTGATTTCTCGACTGTCTTAAACCTTCTGCTATTCCTTCCCCTTCACGGCTTTTCTTTTGAATATCTTTACTGAATACAGGAGTAGAAATATAATAATGGAGCTTTTTATCTTTGACATCCAATCCAAGAGCCAAAGGAACCGTTGCATCTTCCAAATTGGTTTTATCATTGGCACAACCTACGAGCGCAACTAATAAAATACAGGAAACAACCGAGATAATGAATTTTCCGACCCATCTCATCTGCGTTGCCCCCCTCCCATCTTTTTGCGGATCGCTACATATAGAAGAATGCCCGCAGGCAGAGCAAACTCCATCATAAAACCAATATAATTGAGTGCATAGTTTATTTGAGTAGATTCGATAAAGCTGGGCCGATACAGGAGAAAGCTAATCTCAATGACAATACACCACACGGCAAGGTGGTATCTTTCCTGACCTTTTCCCACCAGCGACGCGGAGCACCTTGATACAAGATACATAGAGGGAATCCATATGCATGAGAACACAAATAGATAAAATGCAATGAATACCACTTCCACCCGCTCAATAAACTGAAATTCAACGGACTTCATAATGCTAATCACCGGGTCGTTATACTCCCCGATCTCATCAGGGCTAAAATACACGTAACAAATCAGGGTGATTCCTAAGTAAACGATGCAAGTGAGCGTGTTGGAGATGATCATGGCAGGTAATGCTTTTTCTTTGTTTACTAGTTGGGGATAGAGAAACAAAACCAGGCCGATGCCAAGCATAGGATAGATCATAAATTTTATGGATGAAAGAATCGGAAGCCACCCCTCCTTTAAGATGGGCAGTAAATAGAGCCAGTGGGCATTACTCAGTGTAGATATATAAATGAACGGAATCCATATGGAGAGCATTGTGACTATTTCGCTGTACCGCCCGATCGCCTGAAAACCATGCTGCGCAATCTGGAATGTGGGGATGAGCAGAAGTAGAACTAGAATATAGATATACGTGCTTGGCAATAACCATAATTTAATAACGAGTGAAGCGATCATGTAACCGTCATATGCCAGAAGCAAATAATAGACCATAAATATAAAAGCAGCTACTTTTGCTGCCCACACG
Source organism: Paenibacillus sp. FSL K6-1318 (assembly GCF_037976905.1). Lineage (NCBI taxonomy): Bacteria > Bacillati > Bacillota > Bacilli > Caryophanales > Paenibacillaceae > Paenibacillus > Paenibacillus sp. FSL K6-1318. Next base: position 3,588,707 of record NZ_CP150270.1, on the reverse strand, counting down.
CCAGTATAACGCTGAATCAATTCGAGTATTGAACTGTCTGGACTATGTTTCATCAGCTTGACGATTACTACAGAGGATACCGTGGCCAGCCCCCAGCCTAAGAAAATGACCATCCAGCCATCTGTTCCCGCATGCCTCGCCAGCTCTCTGGGAATAGACAAAAAAGCAACGCTGATTTGGAAAGAAGAAATAATAAGAATGAATTGAAGCATCGTTACCGGGCGTAATGACTTCATGGTTTATTTCTTCTCCTTCCATCCTCTGCTTTTTCCCTGCCTTATCGACTGGCGGGATTTCGTGCTTACAGGGCGGTTGTTCATCATCCACAAAGGCAACCGCAGTAAGGTATCCTTCCAATCCATGGCCCGAAATGGTGCTATAGGTGTGCTATAGGAATTACCGAGCGAGTTTAATGTTATTAGCCGGATGATGAAGCTCATCATGCCAATGACAAGTCCTACAAATCCGAACCAGCTAGCTAGTATCATCATCATGAACCGCATAATTCGTACAGCTGCCATCATGTCTTGATTGGGAATAATAAAAGATGAAATAGCTGTAAAAGCCACCACGATAACCATTACATTGCTGATTAATCCTGCCTGCACAACTGCCTGTCCAATGACAATACCACCAACGATTCCTACGGTTTGTCCTACTGGAGCTGGAAGACGAACTCCCGCTTCCCTTAGCATCTCAAGTGTAATTTCCATAATGATCGCTTCAACAAATGGTGGGAATGGAACTTGCCCCCGTGACTCACCAAGCGTTAATAACAGCTTCAATGGTATAATCTCAAAATGAAACGAAATGACGGCTATAAAAAATCCAGGCAAAAAAATAGCGATGAAAAAGGCAAAGATGCGCAATATTCTGAGAAATGACGAAATGGACCATCGAGAACTGTAATCATCAACCGTTTGAAAAAAAGACATGAACGTAGCCGGCGCAACGAGAACACTTGGCGAACCATCGACTACAATGACACAACGCCCCTGCAGTATTTGAGAAGCAGCCGTATCCGGTCTCTCTGTCGTAATCATTTGGGGAAGCAACGCAAGCGGTTGGTCCTCAATAAATTCAGCCAATTCTCCGGTGTTAATGATGGCATCCACATCAATGGATTGAATCCGTTCTTCGAGCGCTTTAATGATGTCCGGTTGGGTCACATCTTCTAAATAAAGCAAAGATACTGGCGTTTGTCCCCGCTGTCCAACAATATACCGCTTCACCTTTAACTCTTTGTCCGCAATATAACGACGGATCATGGCTATATTTTGAGAACCTGTCTCTATAAACCCTTGATGAGCTCCTTTCAGTGAGGGCTCTTGCTGAGGATCCTCAATAGCGCGTTGCGGAAATCCTTTTGTATCCAATGCGTATGCAGTACTTCTTCCTTCAATGAATAACACGCTGTAGCCGAGTATAATGGAAAGTCTGAGCTCTTCCCACGTGGAGTGAGGTTTGACATAACCCACTGTTGTAATGAAATCTCCGGAGGGATTTCCGGTTTCTAGTTGAAGCGGAGCAAGGACATTCTGATTAAGTGATGCTTTATCTGTTAATTCTTCCATATAGATTATGGCGGCTGGTTCTCCGGTCTGTTTTATGCATAACTTTCGGATGATTAAGTCGGGGGTATTCGTAAAGATTTCTTCAATTCTACCAATGGATTCGTTCAAACTTTTGGTGATATTCTCCTCTTTTGTATTCGTGGCAGTATGTTCATCCACATGATTTACCTCCCTTCTTCCAGCAACATTTCCTTATTATGACGATTATTCTCTTCGATATACATCGAGGGTTGTTCACAGGTACACTTTGAAGTTTGAAGTCAACGTTTCAGCTCCATAAGATCACTATTTCGAAAGGTATTGATGTACTCCGTACGCATACAAAAAAAAGCAGCCCGTGCGGGCTGCTCCTTAAAACTCTCTGAGAGTTCTGTATTTAGATAGATCATCGTCCTTTAAATCATGGTTGTTATCATTATATATCGGGTTTCATAGTCTAATTTTTTTCATTCAGATGGAGCTCATAGGTCTGTTCGATATGACGCGAACCCCATGAATGGTTTTCATGTTCGGAAATTTTTCTAAACCCTGCTCTTTCATACATGCCTATGGCTGTTTTTTGGTCTTCTGTTGTCTCCAGCATGATACGTTGGTAACCCTTTTCAGTGCAGTAATTCATCACTTCCTGGAAAAGTTTTTTCCCGAGTCCCATTCCTCTAAAATTCGGATGCAACATAAACCATCTGAGCTGTACACTTTCAATGTTTTGGCCAATAATAGCTATACTACCTATGATTTCTCCATCCAATTCCGCTAACCAGAACCGATCCTTGTCTGGGTTATAGGCGATGAGCATATCATAAAAGGTTTTACAAACATATGCTTCAAATATATGATTATATCCGCATTCCCTTGCGTAAATCCACCCATGTAAATGAATGAGCATACCGACATCTCCTGGTTTCAAAACAGACCGAATTTGTATGCTCTGCTCTGCAGAAATATCCGACAGTGCCCTTTCTATAGCAGTCATACCCCTGATCATGCTATCTTTGCTTCGTTCTGGTAATTGAATAACCATATTACGAATCTGATCATCAGATAGATCATTCAGTTTTGAAAGTGTTTCTTCACCTAGGGCAGTCAAGTACAATAAGGAGGATCTGCCATCTTTTTGAGATTGTACACGGTAAGTTAAAGCCAATTTTTCGAAACGTTTCAATATTCGGCTTAGATAGCCCGCGTCAATGCCTAGAAGGTCAATGAGTGTTCTGGCAGTGCAATTATCTGTATTTCCAATCTCATATAGAACTCGAGCTTCCGAAAGTGAAATATTGCTGTTCAGCAGATGCTTATCCAGTAACCCTAGAGGAACGCCTCATATAATCAAGTTCCGCCTTGGGTTGCTCCATCCGTGGTACTGAAGAATTGATTTTCGTAGTAGAGAATTTGAATACAACAAACAGCGCCGTCACTTTTAATTGAATCAGCGCTGTCGTAGCTGGTAGATCTATTTTTCATTGTCAGTGTTCTTATTATTTCGGGAAGAACTCATCGCAAGTATACATTCAGGGCTTTGACAAGTCACGGAATGAGTAGATGCGATATGTATTTTTGCCTTCCGCTTTGGCAAGATAAAGTGCTGCATCTGCTTTTTGAAGCAGTTCTTTTACTGAATCGTCTTCTTCATAGAAGGCAATACCGATGCTTGAAGTCGTATAGAGCTCCTCCCCATCGAGGATCCAAGGAAGTTGCAATGTTTTTAAGATGTTTTCAGCCAAAAGACTGAGTTCTGAGGAGGATTTGACGTGAGGAAGTACAAAGACAAATTCATCACCACCCATTCTGGCCAGAACATCTTGTTCTTGGAGACAAGCTCCTGCCCGCTTTACAAACTGTCGAAGCAATTCATCCCCTGCATCATGACCTAATGTATCATTGATCTGTTTAAAATTGTCTAGATCAGCAAACATGACGGCTAACTGACCAACGCTTGTCGTTCCTGCACTCAAAACATCACTGAGCATTTTATTGAGATATCTCCGGTTAGGGGCACCGGTAAGTGCATCATGATAACTTAATTGTTCCAGTTGAACTTGATGCTTTTTGCGCTCTGTAATTTCTCTTCCCACGAGCATCATGTTTTTGAAATCACTGTCCTCGTCGAACATGGGTGTTCCTTTCATCTCCAGCCATACAGGATAGCCCTGTTCGTGCTGCCGCTCTATTTCATAGGTAAAGGGCTTTCTCAAAAGCAACATACTCATAAATACTGTACGAAACTTATCGTCCACATCTCCATTTGGTTGGTAGAATACCCATTTACCTATATATTCTTTTGGATCGAAGCCAAGCACCATTTTATGAGAAGGAGAGGCGTACTCCACAATGCCATCCAGGTTGATCAACTGGATCAGATCGAGGGAATTATCGGCTAAGAGTCGATAGCGCTCTTCGCTTTCTTTCAAAGCCTTAAGCAGCTGCCTATACTCCGTAATGTTTTTAGCCACTCCAAAAATACCATTTACCTTACCTTCAAAAAATAAAGGAACTTGCTTAATTTGCAAATAAACGATATCTCCATTTTTATGATGGGCTTCGGCAACATATTGACACGATGCACCCTTTAAGACCTCCGAAAAATATCGGATGATCAAATCAAGCTGATGTTGACAAAAGAGATCTTTGTAGGATGAACCCATAATTTCACTCTTTTGAAATCCTAAACACTCTTTAACCCCTTCATTTACTTCTACGATCGTCCCTTCGTTGGAAACGATAAACGTGGCATCTGGATTGTGATTTATGATTGATCTAAATGCTTCAATGGACTGCTCGCTCAAAAACTCTTTCATACTTTCCGATCAATCCTCCGCTAGCATGGCTGAATTAGTAGAATTACTATATAATATTTTAGCAAATTTTGTCTTCATTTAATATTACTAAAATTATCCAGTTTCAGTAGGGTTGGTAGTTAACATGGAAGTCATTTATTACCTTTATCATCTTCAAACGACCACCTATTCCTATAAAGATGAAGTACTTTTGAATACATAAATCTCTTAAATTGCAGATCGGATGAGTTTCCCTCCCGTTAGTTGTGTCCTGTATTTCTGTTTTGATCTCATTTTGATTTAAAAATTTTATTAAATCATTACTCAGCTGCACAATCTCAGGAATCGAGCATGCAATACTCCATCTTTTATCTGTCCGCCGAATCCCGGAAAAGATGGTAAAAGTCTATCTCCTGCGATATCCAGCCACGAAGAAAATCCAATTGAATTACTAGTCAACTTAACTATATTTTTGCTTTGATTATCTTTTAGCGCTAACAATGCTGATTCGGATCGATCATAACGAAAGGTAACGAAATAAATGATTTAAATCGATTAGATTGTGTAAACAGGGTTACCTCAAGCCCTGCTTCAATAAACTTAATTGCGTACATGCTCCCGATGACACCTGCACCAAAAATTAAAATTCTATCTGGATCAATTAGAATTAAACGTTCCACCCAAACCATTCCTTAACGCCTGACAGGGTTATGACCAAATTAGCGGCCTTCTATAGGCTCCCACCCATTCCCCTGTTCAATTGCCTACATACAATACATTAGACTAATGAACAGGAGTGATGTTATATGACATTTTTACCTCCTTTTGGACCTGGTGGAGGGTTTGGCGGACCTGGGGGTCCCGGAGGACCTGGTGGAATGCCTGGTCCGCCATCGTTCCCCGGGGGTGGAGGAGGCGGACCACAAGGCGTGCAAGCACCTACCGGTCCGCCACCATCATTCATTCCACAGCAACCGGCTTCGTTATTTGCGGTAGATCCGAGAGCCATATCCGGCTGTCTGTTTCGCTACACATATATTTGGCCGGATCGTGGTCCCGGCTTCTGGATGTACCCGGTATTTGTAGGTAGAAATTCGGTGGCTGGCTTCCGCTGGAATGGCTTCTTCTGGCTGTACACCGGCATTGATCTGCAGCGAATTAGCTCGTTTAGCTGTTTCTAGAAGTAATCCCCCTGTATGCGGATCAATCCGCATACAGGGGGATTTACATTTATCTTATAAGAATAAATATACGTTAGCTACTCAATCATTAAGGATCATCAAAAAGAGACGTAATTACAATAGCGCCAAGAGGAATCAATAAATAAACCCAAAGTGGATTATTAGGAGCTTCACCAGGGGGTGTTCTCCACCTTAAATTACACTATTTTTTCAGCATTTCCCTTCGGAATAGTGACCCCGCAGAACTCATACAAAATATCAGCCATATACGTATCACTTTCTTTCATGCCATTTAACGCCCATTCGATTAAAACGCAATAAAATCCACCTACATAAAACTTAGCAATATAGTTTTCTTTGAAAGAATCGTCGTAGGTTTTAACTACAATTCTTGTGGCTAATTTGTGCAGGTATTCATTACACTTGGCCAGCAATAAGTAACTAACGTTGGACTTTACCAGATTTTCTACTAAGATTTTCTCATTCCTGAAACATCTGAAAAATAATAGTGTTGAATAATAATTATCAAAGTTCTCCCCTGCCAATGCCTGATCAAAAAAGTCAGTAAACACTTGATCAATGCGTTCCACGATTACATCCTCAATAATGTTGTAATTTCTATAGAACCCCATGCGTGAAACACCAGCTTTTGTACACACCTCGGTAATAGATATATTATTTAAATTTTTGGTTTGCATTAATATCATGAGTGCATCGAAGATCCATTCTTTCGTCAGTGCACTTCTGAGTTGATTAGATGGGTTTGACATTACAACATCTCCTTTTATGTCACACTTGCCTTAAAACGCATTGATATCTTTATGTTATACACATTATACTGAGCTCAACAAGACGTTACAACAGTAACATCTTAGCGTTTAGCAAATAAAATTTGAGGAGGAATATAACATGTTTAAGAAATTGCAAGATACGGTGGCGTTGGTAACTGGAGCAAGTAGTGGAATCGGTGAAGCGACTGCCAGAAGGCTCGCTGTTCAAGGAGCAACCGTTGTCCTTGTCGCACGTCGTAGAGATCGATTGGAGAATCTGGCTTCCGAGCTAAAGAACCTTGGAGGTGAGGTTCTTGTAATAGAAACAGATATAACAGATAAGAAGCAAGCGGAACATGCAGTTCAGCAGGTTATCGATAAATATGGACGTTTGGACACCGTTATAAATAATGCAGGACTCATGTTAATCGGGGGTGTGGCAGAGGCGCCCTCAATCGAATGGGAACGGATGATATCCGTGAATATAAATGGGTTGTTATACATATCCCATGCTGCACTACCGCATCTAATCCAATCAGCCATGACTTCCGAACGGAAAGTTACTGATTTAATTAATATTAGTTCAGTATCTGGACGCAAACCATCGGCAGGGCAAGCGGTATATAGTCTCACGAAATCTGGTGTTGCAGCGTTTACTGAAGCGCTGCGGCAAGAGACTGCCGGGCTTAACGTTCGTGTGGCTGTTTTAGAGCCAGGTGCAGTGGGAACGGAACTAGGTAATCACTTACGTGACGACGTGCGTGAACAACTTTCTAATATTCTGAGCCATATTGAAGTTCTTGAAGCAGAAGATATTGCGGAAACGATTGAATTTATTGTTACTCGCCCACGTCGCGTTGCGGTCAACGAGATTTTAGTTCGTCCAACGGATCAAGCAATGTGATTCTGATCCGATTCTTTTCTTATTAGATACGGTTGCGATACATTACGCATAAACATGATTGACCTTCGATTGGACTACTAAACAAAAAAAAGTCGCTAAGATAGCGACTTTTTTCTGGTCTATCATTTCAATCCAAGCGTTGTAACTTAAAGCAACTTAATCAGCTCTTCTAGCTCATCAACCAAACCTTTGGCAAGTTCAAAATTAGTATCTTTTAAAGCCAATTCGATTTTCATTTCAACAGACTTTTTCTTTTGTTCATTTTCTAGATAGTCTTCATCAAAATGACTAGTATAAATCATCTGTCTAAATTCTTCTATACTCATTTTACTAATCGTCTTGTCCTCAATAATTAGAACATAATCCATACCATTGACAACAGAATAGAAATCATGAGAAATCATGATAATCGCACCTTTGTAGTCTTCAATGGCTTTCTCCAATGCGATTTGAGTATAGATGTCTAAATGGCTTGTCGGTTCATCAAGAAGCAATACGTTGGCTTGACTGGCAGAAACTTTAGCTAATTGAAGCATATTTTTTTCTCCGCCAGATAACGATTCGATCTTTTGATCAAGGATTTCTCCTTCAAAGCCATAGTCTGGAAGATACGATCTAATCTCGTCATACGTTTGAAACCCGGAATCTATGAATTCATTTAGTATGGTATTCGAATCTTTGAGCATTTCGCCTTGTACCTGAGATAAATAAGCCACATTAACATCCGCATTGATTTCAATGGAATCCTGATTGTTTTTAAAGATTTCTCGCAGTAAAGTCGTTTTCCCGGTACCGTTTGGACCGATCAGGGCTACTTTATCTGTCGATTTTATCTCGAAGTTCACATTTTCCAAAAGCAACTCGTCAAAGGCAACGCTATAGTTATTGACGTTTACCACAACGGTGTCTTCCATTTCCTTATCGGTACCAAAACGGATATTCGGCTGCTTGATATCGACAAATGGCTCTTTTATTCGACGTGCTTCCAATCTCTCTTGAAACTTGACTCTGGCTTTTAACGCTCTGCCTCTGGAGGCTTCCGAATTATATGTGGCGATCTCTCTAAGATTGTCGATGATGTGATCGTATCTCTCAATTTCTTCAGCTTCAGCAACTGCGATTTCTTGCAGCTCGATCTTAGTCTGAAGCAACGAGAAGTTGTAATCAATATAGCGCCCGTCAAACTCTTGAAGCTCTGTGTTTTCCAGGTGTATGATTTTGTTGAAACAATGGTTCAATAGATATCGGTTGTGCGTAACGACCAGCAGCATTCCCTTGTGGGTGTTAATCAATTTTTTAAGCGCGTTCAGGTTTTCAAAGTCTAAAAATACATCGGGTTCGTCCATAATCATTAAGTCTGGACGATTCAGCATTTCCTTCATCACTTGAATAAGTTTGAATTCCCCGCCACTTATGGCGGATATACTAAGGTCTTTGAGCTTCATGAGGTTGGCCAGGTTTAGCTGCTTATTAATGGTTTTTTCGAAATTATCCCCATCCATCGCCTCGAAGGCATCCAAAGCTAATTGAACCTTTTCCATAAGGGAATCCATATCCGATGTGGTTTCCATTTCAGCATAAATGGCTGTGATTTCATCTTGTATCTTGATGAATTCTTCTGCGATGTATTCAAAAACGGTCATATCTTTCGTTTTGTCTACTTGCAAAAACTGACTCACATACCCGATTCTGCAATCGGGGTCTATCTCTAACTTGCCCTCGAACAAATAACGTTCCGGATCCATCAGGATATCGATCAGTGTACTTTTCCCACTGCCGCTTGTTCCAATAAAAGCACAATGTTGTGTCTCTTCAAACGTAAATGAAATGTTTCTATATAGTTCCTTTTGTGGAAATGAGAAGGATAAGTTTTCAACTTTTATCATAGTGTTACCTTTCTTTATAACTAAATTGGTGGCTATTATTGAATATATTGTCGAACACAGACTTTTAGAGTAACACTGTTTACCACCAAGTACAATCGATTTTTAGCCCTCCAGTGTAGAAATGAGTATCGAACGTTATGAATGAATGCAAAGAGAGCCGATAACTGCGATTCTGCTCGCGGTCATCGGCTCTGCGCTTTAGCGTCTGGCTCTGAGATAACGGATCATTCGGTTGTACTACATTGATTAAAGTTACCTGTTTTTGCATCATAATTCTTTACGACTTAGCCATCTTGGGCATAGGATCCATGAGAGTATATATACGACTACACTAAAGGCAGCTACGATTCCATATACTAAAAGCAGATTTTCTTCGATGTTCATATAGTAGCCTAGCAATGTTCTTAATCCTGCAATGGCAAGGGCAGTAACTACATAAGAAAGGATTATTCCGGCAATACTTTTTTCTCCATCGAGTAAAAAAGAACTAGGGATATTCACACTGGCTGGAAGAAATGCAAGAATCAGCGCAAAGGATACATTCACATATACAGCAGATGACTCAAAGCTAGATAATATCATTGAAGCAATTACACAAATGATCGTAGCAACCAAAATTCCAAATAAACTAAGGAGCACATACAAACCATATTTGCTTGAAGCGCTTTGAATCCTTGAGACAGGGAGCGTAGCGCAAAATTTATCCCACTGCGCTGTTTTGTCACTTTGAATGCTCATTACCGCCATCATTCCAAATGAGGTTCCTGCGATCACAATCAAAAGCCAAGGAGAGCTTACGACGGACAAAACGATTCCAATGACGATCATTAATATTAGGGGGATAAGCAACGCATCCTTAATAGCATAGAAATCTTTCAGCATAAGCCCTCTCATGTTCTCTCCCCCTTGATATACAACAGCATAATATCATCAATTGTGGCAGGATCAATCACTGCATTCGGGTATTTCTTTTGTGCCAAATCTTTATCGTCAACTAATACTTCCCAAGCATAATCCTGCTTCCGGTAAGCGATTATATCTTGTTTGTCAAGGGCATCATACTGTGCTGTACCACATTTAATGATCCCGTACTTATATCGCAATTCATCCTTTGGTTTGTTAAAAATAACCTTACCGTTATGAATGAATACGATATAATCAGCAACTTTTTCCAAATCACTTGTGATATGTGAGGATACCAGGATAGAGTTGCTTTCGTCCTGCACAAATTCCAAAAATAGATCCAGAATATCATCGCGAACAACAGGATCAAGTCCGCTCGTCGCTTCATCCAGGATCAGAAGTTTGGAACCGTGCGAAAGTGCGACAGCGATAGACAGCTTCATTTTCATCCCTTTAGAAAACTCTTTGATCTTTTTGTTTGCAGGTAAGGATAGTTCATTTAGCAAAGAATAGTATTTCTCTTCGTCCCAAGCTGCAAAGATATTTTGGAAGACACGGTTTAGCTTTTTAGGTGATAATCCTTCCGGGAAATTACTGCCGTCAAAAACAACACCAATCTGATTGCGAACGGCATTATCAATTTCCTGATCCTGCTTGCCCAAAATCGTCACCGTGCCGGAATCCTTATTTTTCAATCCAAGAATCGAATTGATCGTTGTGCTCTTTCCTGCCCCGTTCTGGCCAATCAACCCTACAATCGACCCGCGAGGCACATGAAATGATACATTGTCCAGAACAAAGTCGTGATAAGTCTTTGTCAGTCCATTTACAGTCAAAGCATGATTCATGATCATTACTCCTCCTCATAGAACAGCTTTAATAACTCAATGAGTTTTTCGACAGGGATCCCATTTGTACGCCCGATATCTGCGGCTTCCTGCAAAAGTCCCTCAGCTTTACGCTGGATTTCTTCTTGATAGAAATTTTTGTTTTGCGCGGATACAAAACTTCCCCGTCCTACGGTAGTCTCTATAAAACCGTCCCTCTGCAAATCCTCATAGGCCTTTTGAACAGTAATCACACTGACATGAATAGATTTTGCCATAGCGCGCATCGATGGAATGGGGTCGCCAGTCTTTAATTCCCCACTCATAATCATCGCTTTGATCTGTGATGTTATCTGTTCGTAAATGGGCTTACTTGTATTGCTGCTTATGATAATCTCCATATACATACTCCGATTAGATTATTTTTTTAGTAAAGGTTTACCCTCTTTATCCAGTAACACGGTAAGTCCTGATCCAACATTAGGGAAAATAGCTAGTAGATATTGCACTCCAGTTTCTTTGTCAGTGATGACTTGTGTCATTACTGCACTTTCCGCTTGAGTATGTTCCACTCCAAATCGAGGTTCATTTTTCATCATTCTCCTCCTTACTTTGCGTTTAAACACCGTTCTGTTAAAAATTCGGCGCTGCAACCTGTACTATATTGTACTTATTATACAAGTACAATATAGTACACAGGAGTACAATTGTCAATTATGCTTATAAAGTCTTTAGTACTTCCCCATCAATCCTATTACGCTGTTCAGTCAGCTTTTAGACGAACTCGGAATGGATCGTTTACATGTCGCAGCTCACGATCTAGGTGGAAATGTGCCGAATATATCGACCGTTTCTGCAATCAACAGCCATGAGTTAGGATGATACAGAAAAAAACACGAGGCGCGAATGCAGTCCCTCGTGTTTTTCTATTTACCGTAACTAAGATATGCACCTTCCGAATACGTTGCTGATTAATGTAATTAGATGCTTATTGTATAACATTCAAGGCTCGGTACATCATTGCCACAAACTGTGCACGTGTCACGGGTTCATCCGGCTTAAATTTTCCGTTATCCCCGAGTACAATCTCTAGTTCTGCCAATGCAGCGATGTAATCATAGCTCCAATGCGTTGTAGGTACATCTTGGAAAGCAACTGTTCCACCAGGTTTTATTCCAAGGGCCAGCGTCAAAATTTTGGCCATCTCTGCACGAGTCAGCGAATGATTCGGATTAAAGTTCCCCTTTGTTCCATCCACTATTCCTGCTTGTTGCAGTGACATGATGACTTCATAGTAAGGATGGCTTGGGGATACATCAGAAAACGAAACTGCCGCACGTATGGGTTTAATCTCGAAAGCACGTGTGAATAGTAGAGCCATATGATGGCGCTTGATGTGTTCATTCGGGTGAAAAGAACCGTCGGGATACCCTGCTATTATCCCTTGACTAGCTAATTCCTCAATCATTTCTTTTGCCCAATGTCCTGAAAGGTCGTCAAAAGTAACGACGGGTGGTTCAGGTTCAGGTTCAGATTTGGATTCGTCTGGTGTTGGTTGCGGATCGGGTGTTGGTACGGGTATTGAATTTTGAGGAGGCGGTGGATTACTTCCTCCTCCATTATTGTTAGAAGAATTGTTCATATTCCACTTTGCATATAACGTACTATTCGCCGTAACGACATCTTTCTTAAAGTTCCACTGGTTAATGAAGGCTGCTTCTTTAAACCAACCACCAAATGTATAATCTGGTCTGGTTGGAGCAGTCGGCTCTATCGCTGTTGCGTTATAAAATAGATTCTGCGTTGCGACAACATTGCCTCCATTTGATTCAAATGACAAGGTATAAGAATTCATTTTCCACATGGCATGCAGTATGACATCTGAAGCGTTAATAGTGAACGTGTTATTTGCCACATAATTCATCCCACTACCATCTGCTTCTGTATTCCATCCATTAAACATAAAACCAGTCCTGACTAAATTCCCACTATTATCAGATACTGTAACGTCATGTCCATTTTCGTAAAATTGACTATCGACTGGTTCTTGTCCGCCAGTAGCACCATTTCCGTCGTATTTAACGGTATATCTAACTGGAGCTTGTTTATTGATACTGAATGTTATGGTAGTTGAGTTACCGGCGCTATCCGTAACCACGAGTACATAGGAACCATCAGTATCCACAGTCGTCCCACTCACAAAAGAACCACCATTTAGTGTTGCAGCACCTTCGTTAAATGTAATGGTTCGTGAGGAAGTATAACTTCCTCCTTCTGCTACACCACGAACAACAGGTGCGGTCGTATCCAAAATGATACTATTTTGAGCTGAACCTACATTACCTGCTCGATCGATAAATCTTACGTATACCGTCTTGATTCCATCTCCCGCTGGCAAGGTAAAGCTTTTGCTTGGGCTATAGCTCTCTTCTGAAGACCAACCATTATTGTCCGTTGAAAATTGCATTTTAACAATTTCATTAGCATTTGCATCAGGTGTTACAAGGAGATCTACCTCTCTCACTGTTGTATAGGTAGCACCGCCATTAATCGTTAGAGTTCCCGTTGGAATATTCGAGTTCAGAGAAAAATTCCATTTATACAGTGGAGATACATTTCCCGCCGCATCTATTAATTGAATTCTTACAGACTTTTCTCCGTTAGTACTTCCTACCCCGATGGAAAATTCTGAATGATATGGTTGAGTGGTGGATACAGGAGAATCATTAACCGAATACCTCATATGAACGATATCGTTCACACCTGAATCTGGTGTAATTCTCACATTCACATATTGTTGATTGGTGAATAAGCTTCCATTATTTATTAGCACAATTGCAGTAGGAGGCGTTTTATCTATCCTAAATTGTACCATTTCTTGTTGGCCTCCAGATGTAACTACAAGAGTATAAGTGCCTTCAGCACTAACCGTCGTTCCACTTGTAAAGGGACTACCGTTCAGTGTTGCTGTTCCGACATTAAATTGTGGGATAACATTTGTGTTGTATATACCGCCATCTGTAACACCTGTAATTTCGATGTTCACTTGAACCTCTAATGGATCACCAAACGTTCCTTGATAGCCAACATCAAGATATCCAGGATTTACATCCTCATAAACCATTCTAGTATGGATACCCTCGTAAACGATTGAAGTGTCCTCAGATACATAGATTGGTGTTGTAACCTTATTGGCAGAAGCCAAACTTTGATGATCATAAAATAGGATGAATGGTATACAAATTATTACAACTAGCAAACTTGACATTTTTCTCACCACGTACACTTCCTTTCATGGAATTCGTTATTTCTCAGAACGACCTCCTATCATTTGACTGCATCTCATCATCATATTCTCATCCTAGGATTTTAAAGTCCTACTAAAGTAGTACTCCATAAAAAACAAGGAAGCGGCCCTTTCAGGCTCGCTTCCTTGTTTGTCACTCTATTAATTGCAACTCTCTGGCACGTACGACAGCTTGCCCCCGCCGTTTTACACCCAACTTGCCGTATATTCTAGATGTATGTGTCTTGACCGTTGTCTCTGCGATGCCAAAGAGCTCGGCAATCTCTCTGTTCGACAAGCCTTTTGCGATTGCTGTTATAATTTCCGTTTCTCGTTCGGTCAGCGGTTCAGTCAGCCCCGGTTGACCGAGACTAGGCACCACAAACGAAGCGTTACTTTCAAAAGCACTCGCGATTGTTGTATTCGCAGCTTCGTCTTCCAGCAGCTTGAGATAAATGAGCCGTGTTGCAATAAGCTCCAACATCTGAACATCCCTCTTTGTGAACACACCCGGCATCTGTCGATTTTCCAAGTAGAGTAGATAGGAGGTTTGTTCTCCCGGAGCATCAATGGACATGCACAGAATCGACCTCTGTTTTCTTGCTGCAACATAAGCATCCTTCACCCAAAAACTCTGAAGCGCGTCATGCAAAATTAGCGGTTCGCCCGTCATCGTTGTATGACGTAAGACGCTCTCCGCATACAAGCCGGCTCCTTTTTTCTGATCCGTCCATTCAGAACGGTTAGCTTCAATAACGAATACATTATTTTGACGCTTCAGCAACAGACCACGCTCTGCTCCAGTTTGTCGTAAAGCCGTTTCCAAGAGATTTAACTTCCAGTCGGCCGGATTCGTCTGTGCTAACCCATGGATAAGTCGTTGCACAATCTCGAGTTCCTCTTCACGCTTCAAACCTTCACCCGTCTTGGAGCCGTTCTGGTGAGGTAACGATGTGCCGGTTTGAGTCATTTGGATACGATCCTGTAATACAGGACCTTTATAACGTTTGTATATCGGGTCCAGTAATTTAGCATCTCTGCTTCTAATCTGAGTTACTTTGAAGGTGATTCCCCATTCGGCGTATGCCGCACATGCATCCATCATCGTAATTGCCGCTCCGGATCGGCTGAGCAGATCATCTTGATAACATACCGCAAGCCGTTCGCAAGCAATGGCTTCCAGCAATACGTATTTCTCTGTTCTCGCCAGCTTGATTGCAGCCGTATATTGTTGCATGGCGCCCACCGAATTCCCTGTGATCCGTTCAGCCTCTGCTTTGATTAGCAAGTATGCGGAGGACGTACTGTCCAAGAATCCTCGCCAACTCTTCATCAATCGCAATTGCGCGCGTATGGCCTTGCGGATCCGCTTACGTTCTTCCCTATTCGTTTCGAAATACAATCCAGCTAATGCCAAAGCCTCGTAAACGCGGTGTTTACGAATTTGCATCCAATCCAGATGCAACTCGTTTCCCCTTCCTCGCTGCGACCAATATAGCGCTTCCTTGTACCTGCCCGACAGATACGCCACCTCGAGCCGGCGACCACAGCTATAATTGTCCTCGTCCCGTTGCTCCAACTCGCTGTCAGCTGGCACTTGTGGAATAGCAACAAAACTGTCGATCAAAGAATCGTCTTGTAGCACTGCTGCGTAACTGCTCGTCAGCCGCATCATGTCCAGTATCTTGTCGTCGGCAACCTGTCGCATGTTCTCCTCAAAGTATTGGAGCAAATCATTTAGGGCATATACATTCCCATGATTACACATAACACTGAAAATTAAGGCAGGATTAGCAAAGTCATGGTCACCGGATTCCATCGCTTGCCGCATCGCATTGAACAGGACAACAGAAGATTCCAAAGGACTGTCCATTTGCTTGATTATTCCGCTCAGAAACGTAAAAACATGCTTTTTCCTGAATGTAGAGGTGTTGGCGATTTGCAGAAACACCTGCTCAGCAATCGGAGTCGCTCGAACGAAGCTCGGAAATGACCTTTGCACAATCAGTTCGTATGCTCCGATCATGGCGGCTAGGGACTCATTCACCCCTTTATGCAACCCATAACGAATAAATCGGGCATACAATTCCAGAAGCGATCGCGCATCGTGTGCAAGCAATGGAAGAAACAACAGCTCCATTACATGGCATAATTCTTCATAATCCTCATCGAGTGGGTCGGACAGCAGAAGATGCTTCTCCCGTTTTCGATGTAAAAGGATCGCGGTTTGGGTCACTTCCTTTCCTATAGACAACAGTGAACTTTTCTTCCCAAGCTTCCAACCATAGGATCCTAGCGCCTCCATCCCAAATTGAATTGCAGTCTCATTGTCCGCGAGTGCATGGAATCGGATTAAAGGTGCCCAGATTTTGAGCCGCTCTGATCGGCTCAGTCGATCGCTGTCTTGGTTCAAGTCCACCAGCAGTTCTTTCCCACGTGCGCTATTGCCACCCATATATTCCGTCCATGCTAATAAAAGCTGCAATCCGACCTCTAGTGTATCTGGTATATCCACCTTGCATGTTGCCAGCAGTCGAAGCCCATTTTCGGCATAATGCTTCCCTTTCGCATAATGCGCGGATGCCAACGCCTCTTGTCCCGCTTGAAGATTGTGCTCGATTAATTGCTTCATTTCTTGGTCTGATAATACGGAAGCTGCCAAGTTCAGATGATCAATCGCTGTTCTTGACAGGTCATCACCCGACTCCGGCGTGCGTTCCAATAGTAAACGTCCAATTGCTCGGTGTCGGTGGATATTGCGTCCAGAATCGAAGGCATATGCCATTCGGTGAATGAACTCATGGGCAAACCCATAAGTTAAATCCTGTCCATGTTCTTGCCCTGCTTCGTCTACCCGATAAATAAACCCTTCCGCTTCCGCCTCTTGAAGATTACGGAATACCCTATCTACTGTTATGCCACACACTTCGGCCAAGAGTGTTAACGGAAATACCGGACCTATTGTGGCCGCCATGGCCAAGAACTCCTTACGATCTTCCTCAAGTATGGAGAAGTCTGTCTCTAGCAGACGCAGATGTTCTTCCGACCTGCTTCGTTGCCGGGTTATTTCTGAGTCCCACACCCACTGACGTCGTTTCTCATCAAAGCATAGTCTGTTCTCCGCTAACCATCCCTCCAGCAAGAGACGAACCGAGCCGGGATTACCACCTGTCTGATCGTAGACAGACCGTGCCAGCAGTTGAATGCGAGCGGATTTTTCATATAGAACATCCGAGATCAGCTGCCTGACATCCTCGTAAGCCAGTTGCGGAAGAGTCACTTGTTCCTGTGGATTCGCAAGGCATCTTTGGCTTAGCCAAGCCAGAAATTCCTCTTGATCAGTATTCGGTTCGTCCTCAGCAGAAGTGATCATCTCTTCCGTACGATAGGCCCCGATTAGGAATAATCCATGCGCTTTTTGTGTTAATGCAAGTTCACGAATGATTTCTTGTGTACCATTGTCGACCCACTGCAGATTGTCCATAAACAGAACAAGCGGTGGTTTGCATTCAGCCATACAACAGATCAAGTCTGGCAGTAATTCTTCAAACCGGTCCCAGACCTTCGCAGCGTCCGAGATATGCGATACCTTCACAGCGTTGTCGAACAATAGCTTGGCCTCGGGCCAGCAGGAGACGATTACCTGCATTTCTGGTCCGAACTCGGCTTGCAGTTTGGATTTCAGACGTGTAATGAGTTCAACCGGCTCACTCCACAGTTGATAGACCCATTCCCGCATCCCCTGAAGGATCGGGCCACACCGCATGTTTTGTTGAAAAGGTTCCGCTTTCATAGCGATCATCCGGCCACCATACCGAATGACGTTTTGTTGGATTCTATGGACAAGCGTCGTTTTACCCGTTCCCTCTTTTCCTATCACCCAACGAAATGTATTCTTTCCTTGAAAAGCCTGCTCCAATCCGGTCTCCATTTGCATCACTTCGGCACGACGTCCATACCACGAATCGGATAGGGAAAGCGTCCGGATTTTATCGAAACGTCCCACTTCCAATGGCGTAAACACTCCATCGTTACCCATCATGTTCTGATACAACCTCAGATCTTCAAGCACCCCATATGTACTCTGATAACGCTCCACCTGTGATTTGGCAAGTAATTTCATCAGTATCGCTTGCAGTGTTTCGTCTAACTCCGGTCGAATATCGGATAAAGGATGAGGAACCTTACGGGTGTGTACGGTATCCCAGTATTCGTCACTGCCAGCATGAAAAGGC
Source organism: Paenibacillus sp. FSL K6-1318 (assembly GCF_037976905.1). NCBI lineage: Bacteria > Bacillati > Bacillota > Bacilli > Caryophanales > Paenibacillaceae > Paenibacillus > Paenibacillus sp. FSL K6-1318. Next base: position 3,570,367 of record NZ_CP150270.1, on the reverse strand, counting down.
AATTGCCCGGTCAACAACTCGTAGAGGATAACACCTAATGCGTAGAGATCACTGCGTTCACTCGGCACGAGATTGAGTCGCCCAAATTGCTCTGGAGAATGATAAGCTGCATGACTTTCTGTATGCCAGGTTATATGCGCCGTTTTCCCCTGCCACTGCACGCTGATATGATCAGGGCTAAGGTATGCAATGATCCTATTCTGCTCGTGTTCACGCTGCACCATTTTGGCCAGTATAATAGACAGTTCAATGAACATAGTAAGCTCTATTGGGGGATCTGTGATGTATTCTCTTAAAATCTTGATGTTCATGCACACCTATCTAAGTTATATTTCGTTTCGCGAAAAGGATATATATCAGAATTTAATAATAAAAATTTCGTTTTGATGAAATAGATTTATTAAGATACTAACTTAAATAAATTTTAATCTATGATGCATGTTGAGTCTAGCCTGCGTGATGCATAAACAATTTTTGCGAATAGGGCATAAATCACAACAAATATAAGCTGCAGCTCTCCTCTGAACCTATGTGCAGAGGGGGATAAGCTGTAGCTTTGTAAAAGCTGTCTCTCTTATATGATTACATCATCGTATATAGAATGAAAAAATAAAGGGCACCTGATTAGGTGCCCTCTAGTAACCACTATCGCTTTGCAAGTAGATCCTCTACATAGACGTTGGAAGCCGCATGAATATCGTCATACGCCCAGAACCCTTCAGCAACGTCGTTCCACTTCATGGTACTTCCCTCAATTGGATCACGACCTAGCAGCTTATTCAGAATAACAACGGCCTCTGCTCTTGTTAACGGTGAATTAGGACGAAACTTGCCGCTGGCGTAACCATTCATCATACCTGAGGCTTGAACCTTAGCAATCGCAACTTCGGCCCAATGTCCTCTCACATCCGTGAAGGTTGTCTCCTTCACTTCGGAATGTTCAATGAATCTTGCTACAATGGTTGCCAATTCGGCACGTGTAATTGTCTTGCCAGGCAGGAAGCTTCCGCGGACTTGCCCGATCATCCAGCCATTAGTCGAAACGAGGGTAATGGCATCCTTAGCCCAATAAGATGTGCCAACATCGTTGAAGCTGATACTAGATGGTCCATCCATACTGCGATCTTCGAAGATGCGGGAGAGCAACACCGCCATTTCAGCACGCGTGATTGACGTATTTGGCCGGAACGTACCGTCCTCATAACCTGCAATGTAGGCGTCATGATGTTTGATGATGAGTGCCTCTGAGCGAACGATGGCGAATATGCTGAAACGATCCATCGCAAAACGAATCCCCTGTTGACCAGACTTGTTGTAAATCACGACTTCTCCTCTCAGCAGTTCAACCGTACCATCACTATGCTTGATAAAGACGGCCAGATTTTTCGCTTCAGCCTCGCTAATGTTCAGATCACTCAGAGGGAGAGTAATCTCCGATTGCAGACTCGACACATTCGTCTTAATACTGACGGGAGTATCGACAACCGAAATCGAGGAAGTTCCCATTCGTTCAAGTACGTAAGCATTCGTTTCAATCAGCTGCTGAAGCGCAGAGCGTTCACTCTCCGAACGGAGTAGGGCGATCTCAAATGTGGTATCACTACTGAGCTTGGCCAAGGTATCCTTCGATAGATGAATAGATCCTCTCGTTGTGACAACCTCAAGATCAATGCCCATGTTGGCAAGAAGTGCAACTGCCCCCTTCTGTAAATTCGCCGTCCATTCGGACACTTCATCCTTTTCATTCGGCAGAACCAGCCTTGCTACAGAGACGTTTTTTCCCTCCGATGCAGCTCTAAGTTGTTCCGCTTGCTGTGCGGTCATGATAATATCATCTTTCTTTTTGTCCGATGACTCAGTCGTACGGATAATCGTCACTGACAACAAAACGTCTCCATCCTCACTCTCTATAGGGACTTCAATCGTTTGAACGTTAGATATTGAGGGTATCGGGTTGTTGACTATAGGATGGTTAACTACAGGATTATCAATCGAGTCGGATGCTCGCCTCACCTGGATCGAGTAAGTGAGCGTCGTTACTCCGTCAGCAGCGGTAACAACAATATCGACTGGATTATTACTGGCATAGAGCGAGATCGGTTGCGATGGACTGCCACTAACTATGGCTTGACCGTTTATAACCACCGTTGCATTCGGATCGGAAGGTGCCGCTGTAACAACAACACTTTTTATGCTCGAACTCACATTTGTGGTATAGGTGGTCACACCCGAACTGAACACTGGCGTCAACGCTACACCTGATAAGGACAGATTGGCCAGCTTAGCATCATTGTCGATAATGGGGGGACTAGCATTCCACTTCGCATATAACGTCATATGGGTGGGGCCCATCACAAACGTTGAGCCTGGTGCATAATCCGTGCCGTTTCCAGACGCACTGTTGTTCCAGCCTGCAAACGTAAAGCCATCCTTAGTCAATACGCCGTTATTGCCCATTACACGTACTGTCTCTCCAATAACATGTGAGTAGATGTCTGACGTGACACTGCCCCCCGTGTTTCCGTTGCCATCATAGCGCAGAGTATATTGATTATGCCCATTAACGATGATGCCGGCAGTGGATGGAATTGTAGCCCTAACAAGAGACAGGGCCGCATTGACTCCGGTACTGCCCCACACAGTTCCTCCGTTAAGTGCAAAAGCGACGATGCTAATTCCGTCGGAGTCCAAATCCCCATTATGGACCGTATAGCTAAAGTTTAAGGTGGCGGGAGCACTGATGCTTACGTAGTTCGCTTGCCGTATAACGCCACCAATGTCCAATTCCAGCGACGGAGAACCATTTACCGTCACGGGTTCGCTAAAATGGATGCTAAAGTTGAGCGTATCACCAGCTGTATAGCTACCATTCGTGGGCACGCTCACGGAAATTATGGTCGGAACCATGATCGGCATAGCATTGACTTCTACTGAAGCCCCGCTTGCGCCCCTACTATTGAACGCTTCTATTTTGAAAAAAGTACGTGTGCCGTTTGTTAGCTTTTCATATGTGTAATGAAGTACAGAGCTATCAGCTATTACAATGGGCGCTCCATATGAACCTGTCTCTGTCCTTTGGTAAAGGTTATACCCGTCTGCATAGGGGACGGCTTGCCACTTAAGCGTGACGGAAGAGTCACCTGCTTCAACGGAACGAATGACTGGAATGGACGGGTAATTCAACGTCCACTTGGCATAAAGCGTATGATCTTCTGATCTGGTGACACGAGAGGTGTTGGTTACTTCAAGCCCTGCTCCGTCGGCTTCAGTAAACCAACCTTCAAATGCATAACCTCCTCGCTCCGGCTTCGGCAAACGATCAACGGTCACGCCATCCGAACCTTCGCCATACGTCGCATGATATTGCTTGACTTGTTCAGTTGGATGCACCGTTCCACCTTGTGCATCCAGTTGAACTTTGTAGGTTAGCACATAAGGGGTTATATTGTCGGAAACAGTTGACTCCGCACTGATACCTGCTGAATTGATTGCTCTTACGGTAAATGCATAGCTTTCCCCGTTAGTAAGACCGCTGACTGTAATGGGGCTTCCGGATCCTTCAGTTGTGAGTCCTCCGGGATAGGTAATGACTTCATAACCTGTAATGAAATGATTTCCATTAGATATAGGTGGGGCGAACGAAACTGTTGCTTGCCCATTACCAGGCTCAGCGGTAACATTCACAGGTGCTTCGGGAACTGTGATTGTGCCAGACCACCTATTGAGGAAATTTCCATTCGCATTGAATTTTTGGACTTGATGATTGGTAGCTTCGGATACATAGACGTCACCGTTTCGATCAAGCGCTACACCGTTTGGAAAACTGAATTGTCCATCTCCAATCCCCGCGCTGCCCCATTGACTTATAAAATTTCCATCCAGATCAAACTTTTGGATTCGATTGTTTTGAGCATCGGGGACGTAGATATGACCGTTTCTGTTATCTACCGTAATATCAAAAGGATATCTAAACTGTCCATCACCAGTCCCTTGACTTCCCCATTTGTTCAAGAATACGCCATTGGCATCAAACTCTTGGATCCGATGCAATTCTGCATCCGCTACATAGACATGACCCCTTCGATCAATCGCTATCCCATAGGGGTGGCTAAACTGCCCGTCTCCATTGCCCAGACTCCCCCATTGGCCTAGAAAGTTTCCGTTGGTGTCAAAGCGTTGGATTCGTTGGTTATCACGATCGCTCACATACAGGATATCGTTAGAAGCGATCGCGATTCCTGAAGGATTTAGGAACTGCCCATCTCCATTGCCCCTTGTCCCCCATTGCGCCAGATAGTTGCCATTCGCGTCAAATTTCTGGATCCGGTGGTTCTGTCTGTCCACAACATATACATTGCTGTGTGAATCGAAGGCTATCCCACTAGGGTAGTTAAATTGTCCATTGCCGCTTCCCATCCCGCCCCACTCCGCAACATATCTCCCAACAGGATCTAATACTACGATTCGATTGTTACCATAGTCAGCAACGTGGATCATGCCTTGATCATTTATGGCTAGTGCAACAGGTGTTTTAAACAAAATAGGATTTTGAGTCATCACCGAGCTGACTTCACTTTCCTCGTATGCCCCAGCTGCGGAATACGTATTGACGAATAGCATTATGACGACTAATGAAATTAACCATCGTTTTTTATTGATTATCCAATGTTGACGCATGTTTACAATCTTCCCCCTTGCCTATTTTTAACTTTTCCAGTTATCCTTCTCATCGTTCATCTCATTCAAATTTCCTGTCCCGTATACTTTTCTAGTGTGGCATACATGCCTTTTTTACGAGCACGCTTGATGATTAGTCCAAAGAGACAACGTTGCAGCCAGCGTGGAATACCCATGATCAGTGTGTTTTGTAATGTTAATATTAAAGCGGTATGGGCGAGTGATTTGGGATTGCCCTTCTCATCGGTTAATCCATCGTCCATAAGCCCGTAATGAATGCGTACGGATTGCTCGAACTTGCTTGGTGGCGTTAATCGAACGCGAAATACAACAGGATGATCGTGATCGTTTGTAAATGTATGTGGCGTTCTGATCGGGGCAATGCAACGTTCTCCAGTCACTAACAAGTGCTTTGTTTTACCTAAGGTAACTGTGAGCGTACCAGCAATCACTTCAAATTCCTCTTCGAAGTGATCATGAATATGTAGGGGTGGACCTTTGCCACGTGGTGGAAGTGCGACTTCAATTAATAAATATTCACCGTTCGTATCCTTTGCCGTCTCTATAAACGTAATTTGTTCACCTGTCATTTTATTCGTAACCGTTTGTTTCACTGATAATCGCTCCTTGTATTCATTCATTGCACAACAACCGATAAAAGTATCCTGATTGTCTTCGCACAAAAAAAGCTCCTATAATTCAATTCCATCTAACATTGTAGAGAGAATTATAGGAGCTTGTAGTCATACGAAAGTAGTACACTGCCATGGAAAAGAACGATAACTTATATACTTCTAGCTGTGTTGCTCTATCCTGTCGGGATGACAAAAGTCATCCAAACGAATGACTTTGTTCACTTATAAAAAATTTAAATATCCTCGATACTTAGGTTACACCGCAATTTGAACGGAAATCAGATGGTGGGATGTATTATAAAAGAAACGCATCTCTCTATGTGTTCATTGTTGTTATTTTTGCGATCCGCTTTTTTGACTTCATGTTCATCACAGACATTGATCCCAAAACACTGGGATTCCTGAATAATGTAGTCGCCCTGTCCTATATTGCCATTTGGAGAATGGCAAGCTTCATTAAATTTCATAATTCGAAGTCTACACTGATCCCAACGTGGGACAAAATCGCTTAGTAGTAGAATTAGTCTGAGGTGGTAGCCCTGTTTGGCTTGGCAATCGGTACAAGTTCTTGTCCTTGGCTAGGGAGAAGAACTTGTATCGATAAAAAAAGCCGCTATATGCTTAGGAACAGTAAACCCTCCAATGTTTGTAAAAGATATTCCTACAGGACGAAGACACTCTGCCACATACTCTGAACAGATGTATTCATCGTCATCTTCTCGTCTACCTATACCCGTAGTAAGCCTTAACGCAATCTTTGCTAAATCTTTGGTTCCATATTTTTTCCCCAATAAATCTAGGGCTCGTTGCATGATACGTAACGTTGTGTTTTTTTCTGTATTTGGGCTAACGAATAGAAGATCAGAAAGAGTGTTATGTCGACCGATAAACACATCCCCATTATAAGGCTTATTTGTATTGTTATAATTTTGTACATAAGAAGATAACGGCACCATGTGAACGCCAATCGTTTCAACACTTTCTAGAACCATAAGGCGATCGTGGAACCACATTAGCAAAGCAACGTGACTATAAGGAGAATTGGTTGTTCTTTTTATTAATTCACTCATGGGTCCATTACCGCTACAAAATAGAAAATCTCCATTTTTAATTTGATCTCGGATAATTTGATATTGATTTGATTCCATGACCATGCATCCTCCTTCGTTTCGTCGACCTTCTACAAAACTACAGATTTAACATACCCAGCAATCACGCCTTCTATTACGTTATTGTCCTTCGACAAAGTTACGTTATTCTGCTGCGTGTATGCACGCCATCCCATCGGAACTGCAGAAGGTCAGCGCTACGATCATCACGTAAGTATTGATCAAAAAAAGAAATATGATAGTGAGACAGTACATCACGCAATAGATCCATCTTTCGTTTTCCGAGTAATCTTAAATACTTGAATTGCCGAGCATAATAGATGTAATCCGTGAAATCCATATGTTCCGTCTGATCGATTGTGATGAGATAACTATCCTCTGAATTCAACAGGAAAGTCGTCCTGGCAAGGTACTCTACCGTTTTGCTACCTATCACCATGAATGGTTTACGCAGATCCTTGTTCCAAAACTCTCCGTATGTCGGGGCATCGATGTTAATCCCACAGCTAAAACGAGTATCATCAAGACATACCTGACTTGCAGTACATCCACCATACGAGTGTCCAGTAACTCCAATGCCAGCTTGAAAGTTTAATTTCCCTTGGAACGGGGATGGCAGGATTCCATCGTTCAGTTGTTCGAGCTTGTCTGCGATAAACCGATTATCGTCCGCCCAGATATGAACATGGCTCCAGACTTTGGTGGATTTGAAATACTCGAAAAAATCAGTAACGGCGGGAAGAATCTCTTCGTCGGTGTACTCTCTTTTTTTCATGTCTTTGAATTTCTTCTGAATTTCAGGACTCATGGTTTGTTTGAACTCATTAATGAGAGATGTATGAGATTTGACGATGTGGCCATCAGGATACTTCAGTATGCTTGCTTCATACGGGTGTCCTATGGAAACAACAATGTAACCGCTACTGGCTAAATCGGAGCATAACACCGTATTTTGCGACATCTGGCTTGAATAACCGTGATTGAAGAATATAACGGGATAACTTTCGCACTCTGCAGATAGCGGAATGTCTCGATAGCTATGCGTTTTCAGATGTTGGACTTTGGAAGAAATCAAACCGCGTGAGGATTTGCTGAAATGTTCAGCCTCTTCTTTTGATGTATAGGGAGACTGGGGCTTGCCGTAATGATGATCCGCAGGGTAAAAAATCATAACCGGAACATGTCTCGGCTCTTCAGTGGCAAATTCAAATAGGCCTACTCTTGTATCATCCGTAAAAGACATTTCTGTCAGACCAACAACGTATGTCCCCATTGGTTTGGGCAATGCTTTGAGATTTCCAAACATGATGAATCCTCCTTCAGGATTAGAATACTGTCCATTTATAATTAGATAGGTTACCAACCTAATTGAATTATAGTATACTATAACTCTAATACCGAAGAAGCTCAAGCATCCTTATTGGGATTGAATCGAAAGCTTGATGTTATATACAATGAAATAAAGGAATGAAATAAGATAAATGAGGTGTTTGTTTTGACATATACGAAAGAGAAAGACCCGAATATCGACAGATTCGTCGAATTGTTTTCCAAGATGGCCAGAATGAATTGGAGAAAGAAAACGGTGTGGGGACTAAAAGCTAGTGAAGTGCGTGCTCTACTCGCGATCCGCAAAGGAGAAAGTCACACCGCAACCGTCTCTGAAATCAGCAGAGTGTTACATGTGACCTCTCCAACGGTAACGCAGATGATTAATAATCTGATCCAACTTGGCTATGTATCTCGCTCCACCTCCCCTAAGGACAACAGGGTATCTATTCTCTCATTAACTGAAAAAGGGATTGCCTGTGCAGACGAGGCGGATGAGAAATACACTTCGATCTTCGAAGGGCTGATTCATCACCTCGGTGAAGTACAAAGTGATCAGCTGATCCACCTGTTGGAGAAGGCATTTATTTATTTGGAAGAGAATGATCAGGTTTAGTTGTTTTTAATGGGTTGTATCGCATTCCACACCGTGCTCTCCAAGCCCATTATTCTCTTGTTTCCACCAACGTATTAGGAGATTCGTTACGTTGACTTATTAACGATTCCTCATTTATAATTCGAACACAAGAGCCAAGCAGACACTGCTTGCCATGAAAGCCTGGAATATGGATCTGTAAACAAACTCAACAGTGAAAGATGTGAGGAATTGTGAGTAAACAAAAGTTATACTACGGTAAAGATATTGAGGTTATGTTTAATTCAGATGTCTGCATTCATTCCGGTATTTGCGTAAAGGGCCTCCCTGCTGTTTTTGATTTGAGCAAGCGTCCTTGGGTTGATCCCGATGGTGACACTTCGGAGGCCATTGCCCGGCATATTGACACATGTCCAAGCGGAGCATTGACCTATAAGCTTCTGGACGGTGAATATTCAACAAAGAAAGAGGATGAACATGCATAACGTAGAACATGAACCTGCCAATAAAAGATTTCTTATTCAAGATAACGGTGAGATTGCTGCGGTGATGACATATGTAATTTCAAGTCCAGAGCTATACATTATTGATCACACATTGGTCGAAAATGCATACCGAGGACAAGGGCTTGGCGATGAACTTATCAAAGCTATGGTGGAATACGCGCGGGAAAAGGATATTAAAATTTTACCTTTATGTCCGTTTGCCAAGGGACGTTTCGAACGTATCTCCGAATACGCGGATGTTCTGCATCAATAAAACCAATATTCGCAGCTGATTTTCATGTGGCTACATAACAATAAAAGGCGTCTATATCATCCAAACAATGATATAGACGCCTTTTGCCTAACCTACTTATTCTTTATCACTAACCCAACGATTGTTTCGAACGGTCGCAACATCCTTGGCAGCATACCATTCTCATAGTTGGTAAGCCAGATCTCTGAGAAGTTGAGGCCAAGCTGATCTTCCTCAAGCTCCACGATGTGTTCAGTAAGGTTGCTTACTATCAGCACCTGTTGGTCTGCCAGTGTACGTGTATATGCAAATACACTCGGATGATCAGCCATAAGGAGCTCATAAATACCATAAGTCAACGTATCGTGCTCTTTTCGCAGCTGAATCATTTGTTTGTAAAAGTGAAGAATGGAATGTGGTTCCTGGAGTTGTTTCTCTACATTAATATGGATGTAATTGTCATTCACCTTTAACCATGGCGTACCCGTGGTAAACCCGGCCTCTTTGGCCGAAGACCATTGCATCGGGGTTCTGGAATTATCGCGACTCGAAGCCCAGATGATGTTCATGATCTCCTCATGCGACATCCTCTCTTCGCGTTTGATCTGATATAAATTCCGGTCTGCTATATCGTTATAATCCGCTATGGAAGGGTAAGCCACGTTTGTCATGCCTATCTCTTGCCCTTGATATATGAATGGGGTGCCTTGCATGAAAAAGTACATGGCTCCAAGTGCTGTGGCACTTTCATACCAATACTCCGTATCATTTCCCCAAGTTGAAACTTTGCGAGGCTGATCATGATTTTCAATAAACAAAGCATTCCAGCCGACGCCTTCCAAGGATTTTTGCCACTTGGTCAAGACGCTTTTCAATCTAGGAACATCCAGTTGCCTTTCCGTGCTATTTTTCCAAAGGTCCAGGTGTTCGAACTGGAAGACCATATTAAATTTCCCTCTGACTTCACAGATCCAATCCAGCAGATCTTCTTGATCCTCAACCTTTACTCCATTCGCTTCCCCAACAGTCACGACGTCATATCTGGATAATGTGTTCTCTTTCATTTCTTGCAGATAACTCTGGATTCCCTTCACATTCATATGCTTTTCAAAAGAAGAGATGTATTTGACGCCTTCTCTGATTGGCATGTCCAAGAGGCCCTCTTCTTTGTGTATATGGCTGATGGCATCGACACGGAAACCATCAATCCCTTTATCCAGCCACCAATTCATCATTTCATATATGGATTTCCGAACCTCTTTATTTGCCCAATTCAAGTCTGGTTGTTTCTTGGAGAACAGATGGAGATAGTACTGTCCGGACACTTCATCATATTCCCAAGCTGAACCGCCAAAGATGCTCTCCCAGTTATTCGGTTCGTCTCCGTTCTTTCCGTCCCTCCAGATGTACCAATCTCGTTTGGGGTTATCCAGTGAAGCTCTCGATTCAATAAACCACGGGTGTTCGTCACTTGTATGATTGATTACCAGGTCCATAATGAGTTTCATGCCGCGGTGATGCACTTCATGCAGTAATTGATCAAAGTCCGCCATCGTGCCGAATTCATCCATAATGGAACAGTAATCGCTGATGTCATACCCATTATCGTCGTTGGGTGACTTATACATCGGACAGATCCATATCAGATCAATACCGAGATCTTGAATATAATCCAGTTTGGATATGATCCCCTTGATGTCACCAACTCCATCCCCATTGGAATCCATAAAGCTTCTCGGATAGATTTGATAAGCTACTGCTTCTTTCCACCATAATCTTTTCATTAAATACAATCCTTCTTTCTTGAGAACTGAACATGATATAACGTATTACGTATTATGCTTTAATTATGAATAAGGTACATTCTTGCTTCATATGGACGTAATTCGCTCTCTGACAGTTCACCTGTATAATTGGAAATCAATAGCTGATTCGCCCCTGTTAATTGCTCCTGAAGCGGGAGTTCGATCGTATATCCTTGGAAATTGCATACGACAAGAATTGTTGTACCATTCAACGTGCGGGTATAAGCAAACACGTCTGGAATCTCTGGAAAGATCAGCTCATAATCACCATATACGATGACTTCATGTTCTTTTCGTAGTTGAATCAACTTCCGGTAATAATGGAATATGGATTCGGGGTTATTCAAACTTTCCTCTGCATGGATATGCTTGTAATTTGGATTCACCTTAATCCAAGGTTCGCCTTGTGTAAAACCTGCGTTATCGGAAGTATCCCATTGCATAGGTGTGCGTGCATTATCACGTCCCTTGGCGTAGATCGACTCCATCACGCTTTGTTCAGGATAACCTTTCCCCATTCTTTCCTTATAAAAGTTGAGCAATTCAATATCCCGATAATCCTCAATCGCATATTGAACATTCGTCATACCCAGCTCTTCACCCTGATATATGTAAGGCGTACCTTGCATGCCATGAAGAAGGGTAGCCAACATTTTAGCCGATTCAACTCTGAATTCTCCATCATTTCCCCAACGTGACACGATTCGAGGCAAATCATGGTTGTTCCAGAACAGACTGTTCCAGGCATCGCCCTTGAGCTCCGTTTGCCACTTGGACAGCACTTTTTTTAATGCCATCACATCCAAAGGTTTAAGATCCCACTTTCCTTTGCCTTCCTGTTCATCCAAGCTGATGTGTTCAAATTGAAAGACCATTGAAAACTCACTGCCGTCCGGATTGCTGTACAGTTTGGCGATCTCCGGAGTTGCGCCCCATGTTTCTCCAACCGTTAGCAGGTCTTCTGCTTTTTGAAACGTCTCCTTGCTCAGTTCCCTGATATATTGATGCAAATTAGGCCCGTTTCCTGTAATCTTCAAATCTGGTTCTTTACCAATTAAGTCGATCACGTCGAGGCGAAAACCACCCACACCCTTGTCGATCCACCAATTGATCATATTGTATATTTCCTGCCGGACTTTTGGGTTTTCCCAGTTAAGATCGGGCTGTTTTACGGAAAAAAGATGCAAATAATATTGCCCAATCTCAGGCACCCATTCCCAGGCTGAACCACCGAAGGTGGAGCCCAAGTCATTTGGAGGTGTTCCTTCAACACCATCTCTCCAGACGTAGTAGTCATGGAACGGATTGTCTTTACCTTTTTTGGCTTCTCGAAACCAGGGGTGTTCATCCGACGTATGGTTCAACACCAAATCCATGATGATCCGAATGTCTCGTATCCCGGCTTCATGAATTAATGTTTCCATATCTTCCAAAGATCCGAACATCGGATCGATATCCTGATAATCTGAAATATCATATCCGTAATCATCTTGAGGGGATTTGCAAACGGGTGATAACCAGATCGCACCAATGCCCAGTTCCTGCAAATAATCCAATCGGGACACAATGCCCTGCAAGTCGCCGATTCCATCTCCGTTTCGATCTTGAAAACTGCGTGGATATATTTGATATACAACGGTTTCTTTCCACCATTTTTTGTTTTCCATGTTCCATTCAACCTTTCTAATGCTATTCTTTGACCGATCCTACGACAATGCCAGTCACAAAGTATTTTTGCAGCAGCGGATAAATAAGCAATAGCGGGATAACAGCGACTACGATTTTGGCTGCATTCAGGTTTTTGTTCGATATTTCAGTCAGGTTACTGAGTTCACTGGAATTCGTGCCCGCTTGAAGCAAATCGGCAATATTCACATTAAGGGACTGAATATAGGTCATTAGCGGGTAATTGCTAACTTTGGTCATATAGATCAAACCGTTGAAGAAGTCATTCCATGTCCCCACGATACTGAACAAGGCGACAGTCGCCAGCGCAGGAATGGACACGGGAACATACACTTTGAACAAGACCTGAAGCGGATTCGCCCCATCGATAAACGCGGCTTCTTCAAGCGCCTTAGGTACAGCGGAGAAGAAATTCATCACGAGGATGACACTGAATATCGGGACAGCGCCTGGCAGAACCAGTGCCCATATCGTATTCAGCATGTCCAGATTTTTGATCAGCAGGTAACTCGGAATCATGCCTCCGCTGAACAACATGGCAAAAATCATGATATTCATATAAATATTTCTGCCTTTAAATTCCCTTTTTGATTTGGATAGCGGATAAGCCATCAAAATAATCAGAATCATGTTAAGCACAAGGGTAAGCGCGACACGTAGAACAGATATGCCAAAGGAACGCCAGAACTGTGCATCATCAATAATTTTGCTATAAGCCGCCGTTGTGAAATTGACCGGAACGAGACCTACGGCATTTGCTGATACTGCCTCGCTGCTGCTGAATGAAATGGCGACGATATTCCATAACGGAAGAAGGCAGACCAATGCCAGCATGATGACGATGGCATAGATGACAAACCGGCCAATTCGATCTTTGAAGTTTGCAGAATAGGACACAGGTTTGGCCTCCTTAGAATATTTTTCGGTCCGTATATTTTTTGGCCAACTGGTTGGCAGACAAGAGCAAAACAATGCCGATTACGGACTTGAACAAACCAACAGCTGTACCGAAGCTATACTGTCGTCCAACGAGACCGATCCGATAGACATAGGTATCCAGGATGTCGCCTGACTCATAGACAATCGGGTTATACAGATTATAGACTTGATCGAAACCCGCGCTCAAAATGTTGGTCAGGCTCATTACGCCCATGAGCAGAATAATTGGCAGCATACCTGGCAATGTAATATGCCACACTTTTCTCCACCAACTGGCTCCATCCATTCCTGCCGCTTCGTACAGACCGGGATCAATGGACGTAATGGCAGCCAAATAAACGATAGAGCTGTAACCAAACTCTTTCCATACGTCTGTACCTATAATCAGTGGCTGGAACCAAGTGTTGCTGCCAAGGAAATTAATATTTTCCAGACCAAAGAACGCCAACATCTGATTCACAATGCCATCCAAACTGAACATGTTGACAACGACGGATGCCAGGACAACCCAGGATAGAAAGTGTGGCAGATAAACAATCGTCTGCACGGATTTTTTGACGTATTTGATACGTATTTCATTTAATAAAACGGAAAAAATGATGGCCATCATCGTTCCGAGCAGAATCTTGCCAATCGCAATTACCAACGTATTGCTGACGACCTGCGCGATATCCGGCAGCTTGAACATATACATAAAATGCTTCAGGCCTACAAATTCGGAGCCGAACATGCCTTTGGCCGGTATATAGTCCTGAAACGCCGTAATGATGCCGACCATTGGAACATAGCTGAATACAAGCAAAAACAAAATGCCCGGCAGCATCATCATATGGTACATGGCACCTGGGCCGAGCCGCCCTCTCGCTTTCAAATTCCTCTGTTTCATGGATGAACCCCTTTCGTTGAAGAAAGGCTGCGTATCGCAGCCCTGCCACTGTTCATGGATGTTTATTGTTTGGATGCGATCTCGTCTTCAATTTCCTGAATGACTTGATCACCACCTTGTTTCTTCCAGTTACTGACGAATGTATCGAAGTAATCGAGCGGTTCTGAACCCGTTACGATTTTGATAAACGATTCCTGTTCCAACTTCGTCAGATTGGCCCACGTCTGTTTCATACTTGGTGTAGTGCCAGAGAAAGCAGGTGTCATCCAGACGAATTTGTTTTCCTGTGTCAGTTTGTCGATCAGTCCAACTCCGTTGATCCGTGAATGATATTTCGACCAAGCCGTTACATCATCCGTATCCATGTCACTCAAATAGGTTTTGATGCTTCCGATATTGTTTTTCGATTCGGTTGTGCGAACCTCATCCAGGGAAATTTCTCCTTTAATCCCACGAACCACGTCAGAGTAATCATCCAGCAGTGATGTAGCCGAATTGACTTCAATATTAAACGGTCTTGTGGAACCGTCTACCCCGGTCTCCTGATACTTGGCAGCCTCCGGCATGGTTGTTGCGACATTTTTATCATTGGCCAGTTTATCGTAGAACAGGTTAACAATCTTAACGGCCAGTTCAGGATGTTCATATCCCTTTCTCACCACGATAAACTGATTGGATGGATTGGCATGTGCCACGTTGACCTTGCCGTTTGCATCCTCCAGTGTATAAGCCGAGAATTTCGCATTCTTATCCATCTGTTTTGCACTGATCAGTCCCCAGTCAGGGATATGCCACGGACCAAAGGCGATACCGCTTTGACCATTGGCGTAGAGTGCGGTAATATCATCAAACGTGCGGGTTCCGAATTGCGGGTCAATGATACCATTCTTGAACCAATCCGCCATGGTGCCCAGCATTTTCTTCGTTTCTTCTGTTGTGGAACCATACACGATTTTGCCGTCTTCACCATTCATCCAATATTGCGGAAAGGCTCCCTCGGTTGAGGCCACACCCATCATGGTATAAGCAGAGCCATTATAATCTGTTGTGTTCATCGTGTTCACAAATGGAATACCTACCGGATTTCCGGATTGGCCAGGATCTCTTTTCAGGAATTCCAGTACGGTTTGCTCCACTTCATCCAGTGAAAGGGCGCCGTCTCCGTCTGCATCCAGTTGAATCCCCAGCAGATCCAGCCAATCTTGACGGACCCAAACCATCGTTGGTGCGGAATCCAGAGAAGTCGCCGGAAGGCCCATCAAACGTCCATCAATCGTCGCATTGTCTAATGCACGTCCATCATAGGAATCGTACATCTGCTTGATGTTATCCGTGGCATATTGATCATAGATGGCTGTCAGATCCTCAATCAGGTCATTATCCACCAGCTCTTTCAGTTCATCTTTGGAATCGACGCGCATCATGTCAGGCAATTCCCCGGATGCGATGGCGAGCGAAACCTGACGGCTATAATCTTCACCATTGGCTTCAAATTGGTCTGTAATCTGAGCGTTAAACGTGTCTTTGACCAGCCGCGTATAGGCGTTGTTCTCATAGGTATCACCAGCCGGCAGTTTCGGGTTGGCTGTGGTTACCCTTCCCATGGTTACGTTAATCTCATCCTTATAGGCACTGAACGGATCACCTGGCGTTACCTCATATTTGCCTGCTTCCTCTGCAGTAGGAGGATTGGAAGAACTCCCACATGCCGCAAGGGTTGCAACCATCAAGGCGGACATGGACAGCACGGACAGACGTTTTGTCAACAGCTTGCTTTTCATAGACCATTTTGTTCTCATCTAGTTCGATTCCCCTTTATTCTGAATATCAATTATGTTTACGCTTTCATTATAAAATGGAGTGAAGGCTCATCGAGATAGGGATTACACGTCCGTTTGGATAGAGAAATGGTTACAGTTTTCAGTTGGTATGATAAAGCATGGTTTAGTTTGTGAACATTTACCCTACCTACTGAACTACATTTGTCTAACTACTCTTATTTTTGATTAAAAACAAAAGCCGGCAGCTCCTAATTAGGAAGCTGGCGGCTATTTATTTCCTTTACCTAGCTGCCGATACTCGCTTGGCAGAAGACCTGTCAGTTCGCGAAAAATCCGGCTGAAATATTTCTCATCCGTATACCCCACTCGCTCCGCAATCCAGAAAATCGTGTTGTTGGTATTGAGCAAATACTCTTTGGACTTCTCTACCCGGATGAATCGGGAGTACTCATTAAAGGTTTTCCCCATCAGATCTTTGAAACATTGACTGAAATAACTTCGGCTGATATTGAGTTGTTGGGAGAGACCTGAGGCCGTATAGGCCTGCTCCAAATCCTGCTGCACAATCATCACCGCTTTTTTCACGGCATCGATAATTTCCTGTGAATATGAAGTCTGTTCATCGGCCTTGCGAATGCCGGCAGCTGTCTGCTTGATCCATTCTTCAACCTCATACCAAGACTCGAAAGAATGGATCATCGAGATTCTTCCAAGGGTAGTTTGGGCAAAAAGGTGGTTCCACTCCATCACGATCGAATACAGCAATCCCATCAAATGACCTTTATGTAATCGTAATGATTTGAACTGGTCAACAAGTTGGTTGTAGTAACTGTCATGGTGGGTCCAAGGTGTTTGGAACCAACTTTGCTTAATCCGGTCAATGTCTTCATCCTGCGGTTCTTTTGAAAATGTATCTGCCTCATTCATCGAAACAGCAATAACTTGGTTATTGGGGTTGTACGCATAGAATAAAGACATCTCTGTATAATGCATAATCCAGCTTTTGATTTGCGACCACGTGCGATCTTGTACATCCGTCAAAACCAATAACGTACTTTGGGGGATTTGATCCAGGGATTCCTTCAATTGATGAAATAGTTGATCCTCTTCTGAAGGGGATGCAGCCCACATGCAGCTATTACGATCAACCTCCCACCTTATCTCATCTTCAAGTGCAGTTAGCTCCATTGGCCACTTATGTTCGATTTTGCGATCCTGTGAAACAAGTGCATACACATTGGGATAATGGACATTAATCTCATTCAGTGTAGGCATCTTTCTGATCGTGTTCGTCAACCCGCTAATTCGGGTATGTATTCGATCCAGAACATGTTCGAATTGTTCTTTCTCCAGTTGCACTTTGGCTATATAGTCGATGGCTCCCAGCCTGAGCGCTTCCTGAATATAATCGAAATCCTGATGCAGTGTTAACACAACGATATGAAGTTCAGGATAGAGCTTCCTCGCAGCTCGCATCAGTTCAATCCCCGACATGACCGGCATCGCAAGATCCGTCAACATCAGATCGACCGGTTGGGATTTCAGGAAATCCAGTGCTTTCGCTCCGTTGCTGGCTTCTCCTACAACCTCCATGTTGAACTCGTTCCATGGCATCGCAGAGCTAATGCCTTTGCGTACCAGCTTATCATCATCTACAATCAATACCTTAATCATGACGAGATATCTTCTCCTTTAATAGGCAATACAAGCAGTATGCTTGTCCCTGTTCCCAATTCACTCTCGATCACCAGTTGTGCTTGATCCCCGTACTGCGCCTTCAACATGCGGTGAACGTAATTGAGTCCGATACCCATTCCTACTTTTTGATGCTCAGCTACACGATTGTTCAGCAGATTATGAATGGTTTCCTCGGTCATACCTGCTCCATTATCTTGGATCATAATGTTCAGCGTTGCAGTGCATGTCACTTCAATTTGAATAAACCCTTCGTCACTCAATCCATGATATAGCGAATTTTCAACTAGCGGTTGCAGAATAAATCGGGGCACAGGAATTTGAAGCACTTGCTCATCTGCAGTAATGCGGACGTCGAATTCAAAGTCATAGCGAATTTGCTGCAAAATCAGATACTGCCTTAGCGCATCGATCTCCTCTTCCATTGTGGATACTTGCCCTAATTTGCCTAGATTGTAATAGAGTAGCTTGTTCAATGATTGCACCAGCTTGTCGATCTCCCCTTGTCCGTTCATGACGGCCAGCCAGTGCACTGTATCCAGCGTATTCATTAGAAAGTGCGGGTTGATCTGATAGAGCAGCTTTTCCACTTCCAGGTCTGCACGAATCTTCTCTTTCTGCTGCACTTCCGTGAAGAGGTCACCAATTTGATGCTGCATATTCGAAAATTCACCCAACAGAAAATCAAATTCGGGAATCTGAGTGCGAGCTCGGCTCACTGTCCTTTGTGGATTTTTGGACATCCCGTTGATTTCCGAATGGAACAGGCCGAGTGGTTTGTAGACCATCTTCCACAGAAGCCAAGCAAGAAACACAGTAAAGCCGAGGAAAAATAAAGCGACCAGCAATATTTGAAGCAACCACTGGTTTTTCTCCTGTTGATACTGAGCCTGCGAAATGACCGATACGACGCTCCATTTCTGTGAGGAATCCTCCTTGAACCAGTGATACCCACGGGATATTCCGTCCTTGGCAGGATCGACCGTTAAGCTGGAGAAATTTTCCCCGACCTTCATGGCCTCCGGTATTTCACTGTACACAATGTTTCCTGTACCATCCAGAATGAGATGAGATAATGCGCCATTGTATTGATTGTAACCCAAGATATCCTGTGTAAGGCGAAAGCCGGATTCTACGTATATGTACACGTCGTCCCTTTTGGGCAGTTGTACTTTTCGCACAGCAGACAGAACAAGTTGGTCATCAAACCGGTTCATGCTGATATGGGGACCATAATACTTAATGCCATAGGTTTGGAAGAGCACCGGCAAAGACTCCGGAGAGAAATGATCCTTAATCGGAAAATTGCCGAACTGCGTAGTGCCTTCTTTCTGGAAATAATATAAGGTCAATCCGATATTCGGATTGGTAAACGTGACCACACTTAACTCGCTCTTTAATTCGTCTCTGGCCTCGATTAATTCGAAGATATCGGAGGATGGATTCAAAAATTCATCCAACCTTTTGCCTACAGTACCACCGTAAGACAATTGCTGTGTAACGTGATTCAGATTGGTGATGGAATTCTCCAATGAAGATGTCACCTGCTGTAAATTGCTGCGAATGCCATCATCGATCTTATTTGCGAAAATGGAGTCAATCGTATAGTAAGAGATCGCAAATATGCTGATAAAGGGGATAAACGCACTGAGAAAGAACAGTAAAAAGATTCTTTTTTTGAGTGTCATGGGGACCGATTCTCCTTCTGAAAATGAAACAGCAAGCCTCCTGCGTATGGAAGCTTGCTGTGAATATACATACAGCTATGCCGGTTATCGTTTTCTCCATAGGCCTCGACCAAGTCCAATTTCCTTTCATCATTATAGATTGATATTCAAATAAGTCAAACGCTTTCATGCTGAGTGCATATAAAAAAGGCTACTCCTCAAAATGATGAGGAATAGCACTTTTTATAGGCTTACCTTACGTCAATTCCAATCACTTGTTGTTAAGGGAATGCCTCAAACATTTCAGCCTACTCTCTTACAGTCACATTTAATTTGTGTGATCTGGTTTCCCCTGAAGAATTACGAAGTACAGCTTCATACTCGTAGATTCCAGGTGCCTTTCCAGAGATTGCAGTAACCGCAGACTGTGCACCAGGAGAGTGAGATTGCAGCGATTGAGTGTCAATCAAAACACCATTTTCGTAAAGTTCGTATTCGGTTGCATTTGTTCCCCACCACAGATTCATGGTGACATTAAAGTTGCCGTCACCGTCCCAGTTGTCGTTCGACAGAACGGCTTGCCCCGGGGAAGCATCCGTGACGATGACTGTCAGCGGAACGCTCATGGTTTTACCCAGTGCATTGATCAATTCTCCAGTATAGACATAGGTACCATTTTTCTTTCCAGTAATATCAACTTGAACAGATTGGGCGGACGGGGATTGATCGACCAGAGAAATTTCCTTAATCAATTCTCCATTCTCATACAGTTTGAACTGATTGCCGTTATTTCCCCACCATAGATTCATCGTGATTGTGTAGTCGCCGTCTTTGAGACCCGTGTCGTAACCATTGTTATCAGATAACACCGGAGTGCCAGGCGCCCCGTTCGCTAGTGGCGTTCCCTGATGGAGCCATTCCTGCCACTTAAGCAGCACATCTGCCTGCTCATCCGAGAATACGGTTCCTCGAGCTGCTTGAACGTCATTACCGTAGGATGCAAGAAGTTGACGCGCTTTTGCTCCTTCACGATCGTTTGCTGCCTGTTTGGCCTGTTGTAACGTGTTCGCAAGCTGATCAGCAAGAGCGCCGGCATTAGGATCGATCGATTCATCTGCAAAGGCGTTGGTCAGATTGATCAGGCTGTCGAATGTTGCAATAACCGCAAAACTATATTCTACCGTCTGTTCCCACCCAGCCAAATCGGAGACGATTGCCGTAACGTGGTTTAGGCCGGGCTCCAGTGTATATGCCGGAGTGTCCAGGAGCACACCCTCCGGTTCTGCCACACCAGAACCCGTATCGGAGGCTGTATAGCCAATTTCCACGTGCTGATCAATGGTGTACTCGGTTTGACCATGAATTTCAATGGTTGGAGGTACGAGATCAATGGATATGGACAAAGACTGTTCACTCTCTTTGTTACCGTCAACATCAACGCTCCAGTAGGTGATGGTATGTGTTCCTTCTTCAGTTAGGGTCAACTGTGTGCCACTCACCGTTTCGCCACCATTAATTTGATAATAGGTCCCTTCGATCTCGGAATCTTCATCAGTTGCTGCAAAGGTTACTTGTACTGGAGAAGTATACCAGTCGTTCTTCGATTCTCCTTCCACAGTTGCCGTGGTATGCGGGGCTTCCTGCTCCGGAGATTCCCCTTCCAGCGTAACAAAGTCAGATAAAGGTATATTCAATTCCTTCACAAGACGTGCCACGAGTTCAGACACCTTGATTGCACCGTTCATTTGCAAATGTGTATTATCTTCGGTTGTACCTACCCACATGAATATCGATTTGGTTCCTTCTGTGCCAAGCTCCTGGAAATGCTCCCAACTGGCTTGGTTCAGATCAATGATGAGCGTGTCTGTTTCCTGTGCTGTTTCTTTCATCGCCTTTACGTATTCCGGGAAGCTCTTGTTCAGCACCTCTCCGGTAAAATCACGACGATTCACTGGCGTGACCAGAACTGGAATTGCCCCTCTCTGCAGAGCACCGTTAATGTATTCTTTCAGATATACCTTAAATTGCTCTGGTGTCAGATAACGCTCTGGACGTGAAGGTGTGGAATCGTTATGAGACCACTGCATGAACAGATAATCGCCTTCATGAATGTCGAGTAAAATATCGTTGAGATATCCGCCGACCAGGAAGGTCTTGCTGCTCAAACCTCCAACTGCCCGGTTATCAATACTGATTTCATTTGGATCAAAAAATCCACCTAACGTTTCTCCCCAGCCCGCTTGCGGACGATAGTTCTCCGCGTAATTGGCCACAGTGGAATCGCTGGCCAAATAAATAACAGGTTTATCGCTTGCACTGTGATCTGGCAGTCGCTCCAGCTTCAGCGCATTGATCTTCGGTGCATTTCCGGTGAAGTTGAAGTTAAATACCCCATCAATTAGGGCAATGTCATACGTGATTTCTTTGAATTCGCCCTTGGCAATGCTTGTAAGCGGCAGCTTTGTCATCTGCTCTACAACGACATTCGCGCTGGTTGATTCCTCCGCATCCCCGATGGTCATCGTTACTCTGTAATTGGCCGGTTCCATCTCTGCCAGGAAAGAGGTACCGTTTACCCGTGTGAAATCTTCCTTGAGCGAATCTCCAGTTTCCCGGTTCTCATCTTTGGTCAGCGCAGTATCGGAAAATCCGTACCCGTTACCTTCGATGTACGCTCTTTTGGCATCTACTTTGATGTATCCGTCGGCTGCGTCGCCAGAACCAAAGTCAAATTTGTATTCACTTAACTCTTCGCCCGGTTCACTTGTTAATGAATCCTTCGCGACAGTTAACATGTTAAACACATGGTCAACTTGAGCTTGGGTAGCTTCCGTATTGAAAATGGCTTCTGCAGCTGCCAAAGCCCGGTTCACCACAGCCTTCGATGCATCTGTATAATCCGATAGATCAATTGCTTTGATCTCATCGTACAGAGCGATCAATGCAGTCTGATCGCCACCCTCCGAAGAGAGCTGCGTGCCTTCAATTCGCACGTTGTCGATCTGGGTAGTCCAGTTCAACGTGCCTCCACCGCCTTTTCTTGTTCCCAGGAACCGCATGGATCTGACGTTGTCCGCATATGCGGCTGAACTCAGTGAGATATCTGCAATCGTTTGGGTAACTGTCGGATCCGCTAGGTTCGTTAATGTCAGATCCAATGTTTTCTCGGCAAAATTAACGGTAGCATCCACATTGACCCACTGGTTCTTGGAAATATCTGTAGCCGTTCCCCCTTCAGGTATGGCCGTATCCCCTGTGCCGTAGTCCGGATTATATGCACCGACAAAATAATGAATTTTGGTGCTTCCGGTTTTCGTAAACAGTGTGAAAAGGGCATTTTCGTTCGAATCCTGGACCGTGAGATGACCTTCTGATGGATAGGCACTCACATTACCGGATTGCCAGTCAAAGTTCACGTTCACCTGATCGCCGTTTACGGCATCGAACAGACGGAACACCTTGGCCCGATTGCCCGATCCGGAACCCGCGACGGACAGTACCTTATTTCCGGACTGGTCAACAACGGTTCCTGTCATGGTTCCTGCAATACCCGTGGCATTGACCATTGCATACTGGTAGTTAGCAGCATCGCCTTCAAAATCCTCCTCATAGAGTTGGATTTCCGGCTCTGGTTCTGGCTCGGAAAGATCCGGGTCGATAACCAGTGATGAAATGCTTAGCTCCATGTCTTTGACCGCACCGGCAACAAGTCCGGCAATTTTCTGGGCACCATAACTGCTGAAATGCGTATTATCGTTGATCCCATTCGGGTATTTTGGATATTCACCCGGATTAGCATAAAGGAATACTTTTTCCGTAGCTGTATTACCAATTTTGTCATAGTACGCAATACTTAACTTGCTCAGATCAATCAGCGGCACGTCAAGCTCCTCCGCCACTTCTTTGGCAGCCTGCACGTATGCCGGGAAGCTGACGTTGAATTCTTGAGTCACCGTGTTGAAATCTCGGCGTCCAACCGGAGTGAGCAATACAGGTGTAGCGCCGCGCTGTTTGGCACCGTTTACATAACGAGCTAAGTAGGTCTTATAATCCTCAGGGGATGCATACCGGTCCGGTATCCCTGCACTGGCATCGTTATGACCAAAGGAAATGAAGAAGAAGTCCCCCGGCTTAATTCGTTGCAGGATCGTATCCAAACGACCGTCTACCATAAAGGATTTACTGCTACGACCGCCGATCGCATCGTTCACGACGACTGCCCCATTGGAGAAATAACGTCCGAACTGCTGGCCCCATCCTTCTTGAGGAGCCTGCGCTTCACTATAAGATTGCATGGTTGAATCACCAGCCATATAGATCGTTGTTGCCGCACCAGCCGCTTTCTCTGGATATTTCTCGATGATGACGTCTTGGATGTCTATGGCTGTACCGGTGAAGAGAAGATCGAGCTGTCCATCCACCAATGCAACATCATAGGAATACTCCAGCGGTGTTCCCACTGTCACATTCGTTACAGCGAGCTTCTGAACGAATTCGGATTTGACCCCGACGTTCGAGTCATGCGCATCATTGCCCAATCGTAACGTTACCTTATAGTTGGCATTGGGCAGATCAACAGCAAATGTCGTGCCTGTCGCGACCGAAACCTCATTTACTCCTACGGTAACACCGCTTGTATCCTTGAAGCCGTATCCCGTCTCTTGTGTATATAATGTGTCTTGTATAGCCGTATTTCCTGAAGCTGTCTCTGTACCGAAATCAAAGCGGTAAACCGGCTCCGGCATTTCTGCTTCGCGAGTCAGCGCCAGATTGGCTTTAGGGAATGCTGTAGCTTCCGCTCCAAGATAAAAGCCGGTATGAGGCGGCTGGTTGTAGGCTACATTTTGCCAAGCTACGCCAAGTCGATACACAGGGTCCTGCATCAGCGTAGGGATGCGATAGTCTGTAGGAATGGTCGTCGTATAGAGACGATACTCTGAACTATCTTCGCTCCGCAGCAAAAGTTCCTCACGCCAGTCCCCCAGAATATCCGCCTGAAGCGCCGGATTTCCTTTGGTATGGTTGTTCGTTAATGTACCGGTTGCTCGGAAGATTTCATCCAGCTTTTTGTTCTCGTAATCCCACTTATAAATGAGTGGAATTCCTTTCGCGGTACTGTTATCCCACTCATGGTCAAACAGCTCCCGCTGAAGATCTCCATCCCACCAGATCGCAAAGTTTGCGGTTTTTGGTCCTTCTTCCGCAGTGTAGATAGCCTCTCCAGCTGCTGAGTAGGTATTGGTTACAGGAACACTTTGCCCGTTGGTAATGGTTGTGGCCCATGATTCGTATCCTGGATAGTTCGGATCAATGTCCGCTGACATGCCACGACCCGTGTCAAAACCTGTTTTCTCACCCCAAAGAATTTCACCTGTTGCCGCATCGCGCATCTCCAGTCCGTATGCCGCATCCGAATGCTCATGCACGCTTACGACCTGGTAGCCCTCCCGGTTCGGATCGAGCTGACCGGCGTGCATGGCGTCGCCGTGGCCGAGTCCGGTGCTGTAAAGCAAGCTGCCATCATCGTCTATCGCCAAGGCGCCAAACATAATTTCGTCCTTGCCGTCATTATCGGCATCCAGCACACTTAAATTATGGTTGCCCTGTGATTGATATTGTGATCCTGCTTCGTTCGTGTCGAACGTCCAGCGTTTGACGAGTTCCCCGCCAACATAATCATAAGCAACAAGTACTGTACGGGTATAATATCCCCGGCTCATCACGACACTTGGCTTCGTGCCATCCAGATAAGCAATTGCGCCAAGGAACCGGTCTACACGGTTACCGTAGCCGTCACCCCAATCGCTGACGTTGCCTCTTGGTGGATCGTAGTCCACGGTGGATACGGCCGCTCCGGTCTCACCATCAAACAGGGTGAGATATTCCGGCCCTGACAGTATGTATCCGCCCTCGTTGCGATAATCCTTCGTCCCGTCACCAATGACCGTACCTTGGCCGTCCTTCGTGCCGTCCGCCGTCTTCACAACCACCTCGGCCTTTCCGTTGCCATCGAGATCATACACCATTAACTGTGTATAATGCGCTCCGGCGCGGATGTTGACTCCCAGGTCAATCCTCCACAGCTTGGTGCCGTCCAGTTTGATGGCATCGATATACACATTGCCGGTATAACCTGCCTGCGAGTTGTCCTTGGAATTGCTCGGACTCCACAGGAAGACGATTTCATATTCGCCATCGCCGTCCAAGTCAGCTACGGAAGCGTCACCTGCGTAATACGTATAGGTTCCACCGTCTTTGGTCCGTCCGTCGGCTGGTTTATCCAGCGGAATAGGCAGATAATCGTTGTGCCAGACCGATGCAACCTCCGGCTGCATTTGCTCCTTGCCCGCAATAACGGTGGAGATCTGATATTGTGAGCTGTCGAAACCAGTGGTGTCTACATAGTTCGTCACATCGCTTATAGGCGAAGCGTTCACTTTGGTTCCATTTTTATATATATTGAAAGCGATATCATCCGGATCATTGTTCAGATACCTCCAGCTTAAAAAAACGCCGTTGTCTACAAGAACCGCAACCAGACCTCGGTTAAGATATTCTCCTTGGCGACCGGGCAGGCTGCTTGATGACTCTGCACGCGCTGGCGCCGGGGGGATGACCAGTGAAATGACCATAAGGAGCGCTAATAAAGATACAAATATCGATTTCTGGATGGAACCATTTCTTCGGTTCATTGGATTAAGTCCTCCTTATCTAAAAATAATTTTTTAGAATCATCAGTTCGATCTGCCCTGCTTGTTGTCAATTGAACACAAATTACAGTCACCTCCTTCATATGTTACCGCTTACATTTATCTTACAGGTCTAAAAAAAGACAGACAATCTAAAAAATGTGACGTATTATATAATATAATTGACTTTTTTAGGAAGGGGATGAAAGATGGTTCATACGGTCTCTTATGCTTTTCGTAATGACGATACATCAATCATGACACTGGACTCTATTGGATGGCAGATCGTCTCAAGCGAGGAATATCGTTGTCCAAGTGACAATAGACCGGATCCGGGGCACGTTGTTTTTCAATACACGCTTAATGGACAAGGTTATCTTGATATTGACAATCAAACGCTCCCTTTACCTAAGGGACATGCATTACTTGTTAAAATCGCAGGAGAACACTGCTATTACTATAAGCAAGAGAATAACGAACCATGGGAATTTATTTGGATCAACATTCGTGGGGATGAAGCCAACCGAATTTGGGATATGATTCATGATAATGAGGGGCGTGTCATTCTACGAAACGCGGATTCCCCCTTGATTCAAGAGTTATGGCAGATCATCCATTTGATTCATCAAGATAAAGTTACGGACAAGTATCGCTTGTCCATGCAAGTCTATCGTTGGTTGCTTATTTTGGTGCAGACAAGTCGGGATGCGGAGAGGGATATCGGTGCCCTTTCCATAACAACAATCGAGAAATGTAAAAAGTTCATCCGAGAGAATTATGCATCCCCATTGACGCTGGATCTGCTCGCCAGCCATTGTGATATCAATAAACACTACTTGTGCAGGTTATTTCAGAAATCCGAGAAAACTTCACCCTTAGCTTATCTCAAAGACAGACGGATTGAAGTTGCAATCCGACTACTCCGCACGACCGAACTTCCAATTTCCCAAATTGGCCAACAATGCGGCTTTGAGAGTCCAAGCTATTTCGGCAAAGTGTTTCGTCAATATATGTCCATGTCTCCCAAAGAATATCGCATGAATAAGTTAGAGTTTCCTTATGAAGCCATCTATTATGAATAGCTAAACTCGTTGTTTGCTAGTTTTCTTTGGCATGGAAGATGCACTTTTCCGATAAAATAAAAAAAGCCGCTATAATAATAGCGACTTTTAATGGGACTATGTTCTTGTACTTCGAACAACTGCTGCTCTTATTGAGCGGTGTATCCTCCGTCTACGATCAGACTATTTCCTGTCATATATGAAGAATCGTCACTAGCTAGGAACAGAACGGCTTTCGCCATTTCATCTGCTTGACCCAGACGTTTCATTGGTGTTGCCGCAGACAGTGCTTGCTTACTCTCTTCCGGGATAATCGGTGTGTCGATGAAGCCTGGGCAAAGGGAGTTCACCCGAATATTTTGCTCAGCATACTCGAGCGCGAGCGAACGAGTCAGGTTCACTACTCCGCCTTTAGCTGCATTGTAGGCTGCAGAGCCAGGCGAACCAACCCATCCGTACATGGAAGCTGTGTTGACGATTGTACCTCCGCCAATTTTGAGCATTTCGCGAATCGATTCACGAGCGACCAAGAATACGCCGTCCAGATCAACATTGACCGTATTGCGCCATTCTGCATAGTCAAGCTCATGTGTCGGATGAACACGTCCGATTCCTGCATTGTTGAATACGATATCCACTTGACCGAATGCTGCTACAGTTTGTTTAAAAATCTCAGAAACCTCTTCTTCACTCGTTATGTTTGCTTTAATAAAGAGAGCCTCTGCTTTAAGCGCTTTCAGTTCCTGCTCGAACGCCTTGCCTTTTTCTTCATTCAGATCCACCAAGACCACTTTAGCTCCTTCGGAAACGAATAAGCGAGCTGTCGCTGCACCAATCCCGGATGCTCCTCCTGTGATGACTGCAACTTTATCTTGAAGTTTGCCCATGAATAAATCCCCCAGTATAATATTTTGAATAGCGCCTATATAAATAGTGCTATATGATGTTTACAAAACTAATTCTATGCTTAAAATTGTAACAATCCAATCATTAAGATATGACCAAGTGTCTACCTCGTAGACACTTTATAAAACTATGTCTATATTTATAGGAGTTTTTTTGAATGAATGATGAACTTACTGTGACAGCTCAACATCGTAATCGAACCAAAGAGCACCTGAAAATTGCTCTAATTCAGCTCATTAAGAAAAAAGGATTCCATGGTGTTTCTGTCAAAGACATCGTGGATCAGGCGGGCTATAATCGCAGCACATTTTATTTACACTACCAGGATAAATACATTCTCGCCGAAGAGTTGTTGACTATGACACTCGAAGGATTGAGGGGCGCGGTGGGTAAACCCTATTGGCACGGTCAAAAGGTCTTGACCAACAAGCTGGATGCTGAATCTTTTCAAATCGTGGATTACATCTATGAGCATCGTGACTTCTTTGAACTGATTCAATACGATGATACGTTACCCGGTCTACATACAGGTTTTCCACAAACGATACTCAAAATCTATGAGGAGCAGTTTGTCTTCGAGACAATCAACAACTCCCCAGTTAACATGGATTATTTCAAGTACTATACCGCTTACGGTTTTTTTGGACTGTTGAACAATTGGATATTAAGCGGATATCGTGAGTCACGCGAGTCATTTATCAAAAACGTGATCGAACTCACCAAAACGCATATTCACTCTTTCCATTATGTGGGTAACACGTTTGATTCATGAGCTTGAGTTAGTTGATTTGAAAATCACGGTGAACGATATGTCTGCCTTAGATAGCAGGCCAGTTGCAGATGGAGCAGATGCTCCTGATTACTCAGGGACATGCCCAGTATCTCTTCGATTTTATGAATACGCTGATACAAAGTATTGATATGAATGTGAAGCCCTGCTGCAGCTTGAACTGCAGAACCTCCACACGCCATATACGTCATGAGGGTTTCCTCTAGTCCGCTGGTCTGCCCTTTGGCAGGCCGAAGCGGCTCAAATATCTCTGCCATAAACGCATTCAGATCCTCAGCCGGTTGCCGGATAAACAAACGGTTAATACCAATATCCGTATATCGGATCGTCCCCTGTTCTCCTCTTGTCTTCTGGTATGCAAGCGCCTTGTCCGCTTCCTGGTATCCGGTATTAATGGCATCGACTCCAGAGCGCACGGAACTTAATCCCCCCAGCAACTTCACGTGATTACGATGTTCCCACTCCGGCAGCAATGCGCTGAATTGTTGTTCCAGTTTGCCGGGCTTGTACGATTCCACCAGCACAAGTAATACTGTAATTCGTCTTTCATTGCCAAACGCAATGGGCAGCGCGCCTGCTGGCATTTTCTCTCTTAGATACGTTACCAATTGAACAGACAACGCGCTAAGCGTAGCAGGATTGACCCACTCCGCAAACTCCAACAGTCCCACCACGATGGAGGTTGAAGGAACAATTCCAATCTCCCCGGACTTCTGCCAGTAATCCTCCGAATCCTGACTGAGCCTCAGATCGTTGAAAAATTGCTGTGTTTTTTTGAAATAAAATTCGGCTAAGGACTGCTTGCGCATCAATTCCAGGGCCAAAATAGAGCTTCCCTGCTCCAGCGCAATCAACTGTAATGGTTCGAGCAGTGTGTTCATCTGGATAATGAGATAACCAAGGCACTGATTGGCTGAGGCAATCGGATATAGATATTGATATAACCGGTCGGCCTCTCCCTCGATACACGTCAGATAATCCGGATGGTGCAAAGATTCGTACAATCTGCGCAGACTTTCCGTATTCCAGCCATTCAAGACTTTGCTGCGTTTCGGAATCCATTCGTTGTCGATAAAATCCACAAAGGTCATCGGTACGCCAATAACACGTGTCAGTTCGTTAACGATAGATACCGCGCCCTTATTTTGCAGCGAAAGCCGCATGAGCGAGGAGTGAATCTCATCCCGCTTGATAAGTGTCGCGTTCTGTTTGCTCAGATTCTCGTACAGTTTGGCATTCGTAATTGCAATCGAAACCTGATCGGCAAAACTTTGCAGTAGCCTAACATCCGACTCCGTGAATAGCGGGACCCGCCCTTTTTGATAAACGATTAACACACAATCCGATTGGCCTTCCACCTTGATAGGCACCGAAATGATTGAACCTATATTTTGGAAATTGTACGCCGAATTTAGATGATATTTGTTGTCCAATGTCATATTGCCAAAGTCGTCTTCTACTGTAGATAAACCGTTGTAAAGCTTTGGTGTACCTCGCTTAAAGGTGTTCCCGATGATCCCTTCACCTGGTTTCAGCTTCATTCTCAGCATGCCTTCGCCCATCTCCCCTGCTCGTGCCTTAACCGTTAATGCATCGATGGCAGGGTCATACCTCCACAAAACACCTATGCACTCATAAGGGATAACCGAAAGTGCGCTTACCAAAATCCGTCCAAGCAACTCGTTCAAATCCAGAAGTTGAGTCACATCCCTAATGCTGTTCATGATTTCATTCAAGGCCCGTTCATTCTTGTTTGCCACAGCTTCCGTATAGTATGGGTAAAGCAAAGACGACAGTGTAACTAAATCTTCCGTAGAAAACTCCCTGTTTTTAAACACGCGGATAGCCACACATACATTGTTATTGTATGGAAGGAAAACTAACATAACATTTTCTGATTCCCGTTCTACTTTGGGGTGTTGCAGTGGAAGATGTTCTGCAAACCAAGGCGGTGTACTTTCTCTTTTGCCTAGCGTTTCAATTAGTACCCAATCCGCCCAGTTACTGCTGATCCATACCTCATAATCGCAATTCCCCAAGCGTTCCTGCATGATTTTATGTAAGATTCCATTCAACGCAGTCGCCCCCTGTCAATGTAGGTTTTCACATCATGAATAAGATAATTATACAGAGATATACATTGTCTTGAAACCCCTACATACTGTAACTTTAAAGCAACACAGAAATTTAGTTAACATTCGATGAGAAAGAAGGTAACGCGATGTCTAAAATCATGCACAGTAAACACTTCAAGTACATTGTTCTCACGCTCTTGTTTCTCGGCTGGTGTCTTGGCAACCTGGATCGCTTCGTCATCAACTATGCCATTGTAGGCATTACTCAGGATCTGGGTCTAGGTGCTTCCGCCCAAGGAATCATCCTCAGTAGCTTTTTTCTCGGATATGCCATTATGCAAATTCCAGGCGGAGCACTCGCCGACCGTTTCGGTTATCGGAAAGTTATTCTCGTTTCCTTGTTCTCGTGGTCCGTATTCACTATTCTGACTGGTTCAGCCTGGTCGTTGTTCTCTCTTATCTTTGTTCGTTTCCTATTTGGGATCGGAGAAGGCAGCTTCTTCCCTTCCGGTTCCAAGGCCATCGCCACGAACTTTCCCATTAATCAGCGCAGTGGAGCCATGTCCATTATGCTGTCATCCGCAGCCATTATGGGGGTTGTCACTCCGATTCTAACCGGACATGCCCTTGTGACTATTGGCTGGCGCAACCTTTTCTATATCATTGGTGCGGTGGGCATCCTTATCACAGCCATGATGTTCTTTTTATTAAAAGAACCCGCCAAGCCTGCACTTGCGACCTCCGGCTCGGGCCAACAACCTAAAACGTCGCTTAAAACCGTCCTGAAGACGCCCATGATCTGGAATTTGTTCATCAGCTACTTCAGCATTTATGCAGTGAACTGGGGACTTCAATCCTGGATGCCGACGTACATGGTCAATGTCAGAGGACTGGATATGACTCAAATGGGAATGCTCGCCGCCATTCCGGCTTTAGTCAGCATTTTCACCATGATTCTCAGTGGCTATGTGCTTGACCGTATCCCCGCTGGCAAAGATCGAATTATCGCTTCTGTGTTCGCTGTACTTGTTGCCCTGTTCCTGTATCTGATGGGCTCAGCGGGCAGCATCACCACATTCATTACGTACATGACGATCGTTACGGCAATGGCCGGATTTATCTCGACACTGATCATTTCGAAGTCCCTTAAAACGATGCCCGAATCTGTCGTCGCGACAGCCAATGGATTTATTAACACAGGTGCTCAGCTTGCAGGTTTTCTGACTCCGATGCTAATCGGTTTCTTGGTTGAAGCCTCCGGAGGATCATATGCCACTGCCTTCATCATGCTGATCGCTTTCGCTCTGGTCTGCTCCATTACCCTGATGTTCTCCCGCCGTTCCAATTCGGATCAGGATAACACAACTGAGATGCAAGCAAAAGCAGTCTAAACAGCAAGGTTTACCGCCACATGTTACTTCGACATTTAGTTCATGTTCTATACAACAATACAACCATTTTAAAGAATAAGAGGTGCGGATAATTATGACTACAACTGTAGATTTGACCCAATATATCTCGGAAGCCATTGAAGGAAAACGTGATTTGTTCACCAATGCCAGTGACCAAATCTGGGGATTTGCAGAGACCCGTTTCGATGAATTCCAATCTGCTGAGCTACTCATGGAGATGCTGGAATCCGAAGGCTTCACGATTGAGAAAGGTGTGGCAGGATTGGAAACCGGGTTTATCGCTTCCTATGGTTCGGGGCTGCCCGTCATTGCTCTATTGGGCGAATACGATGCCTTGGCTGATCTCAGCCAGGAAGCCGGAATCAGCACATATCATCCTGTTCAGCCGCGTGGAAACGGTCATGGATGCGGGCATAATCTGCTCGGCATTGGTGCATTGGCTGCTGCCGTAGCGGTCAAAGACTATCTTCAGGAACATCCGGAAACCTTAGGAACGGTGCGCTTTTATGGATGCCCTGCCGAGGAAAGTGGATATGGTAAAACATATCTGGCTCGTGAAGGTTATTTTAAAGATGTAGATGCTGCTCTCTCCTGGCATCCTCATTCCTTGAATGCCGTTATGCACGGAAGTTCCAATGCTGTCATTCACGGTACATTTACCTTCAAAGGTATCAGTGCTCACGCAGCGGCTGCTCCTCATCTGGGGCGCAGTGCTCTCGATGCGGTTGAGCTGATGAATATCGGTTCGAACTATATGCGGGAACACATGATTGATCAGGCCAGAATTCATTATGCGATAACGAACTCAGGCGGCTTGGCTCCCAATGTAGTGCAAGCGGAAGCTGAGGTCACTTATCTCGTTCGAGCTCCCAAGAGTGCACAGGTACGTAGTCTGTTCGAACGTCTGGTGAAAGTGGCCGAAGGCGCCGCCCTGATGACCGAAACCACAATGGACTTTAGATATGAAGGCGCCTGCGCCAACCTGATTCCGAATAGTACGCTTGAGAAAGTAATGCATCATCATCTCGTTGCTTTCGGCGCACCTGAGTATGAAGAGCAAGAATACAATTATGCCAAAGCGATCTATGATACGCTGCCGGTTCAGAATAAACAAGAAGCTGGGTTGTTAGTCGGCCCTGAGCTTGCACCTCTATTGGCTGAACGCCCACTGCCTAACTTCATCGCTCCGTATTCGGATGAGCGGGAAACGTTCATGGGCGGTTCAACCGATGTAGCAGATGTCAGCTGGAATGTGCCGACGGCACAGTGCATCACGTCAACGATGGCCTTTGGTACGCCACTTCACGCATGGCAGACCGTTGCTCAGGGCAAGAGCAGTTTTGCTCACAAAGGCATGCTACTCGCAGCCAAAGCGATGGCGGCTACGGCCATTGAATCCATTTTACATCCGAAGATCGTCAAGGAAGCGCAACAGGAATTGTTGGACAGACTTGGCGGGGAAGCCTACGACTGTCTCGTTCCGGCAGATGTGCAACCTCCGAAGCGGGGAGAATAAGACAGTGAGATTCAAAGACGTATTTTCCATTATCGGTCCAGCCATGGTTGGACCTTCAAGCTCCCATACCGCTGGAGCAGCACGGATTGGACGTACAGCCAGACATCTGTTCGGGGAGTGTCCCTCGCATGCGGAGATCCTCATGTTTGGTTCTTTTGCCGCAACGTACAAAGGACATGGAACCGACACCGCCATTGTGGGTGGTCTGCTGGACATGGACACGGATGACCCTGGATTGCCTGATGCATTTGCCCATGCAGACACTGCCGGTATGGAAACCATTATCCGTCCAGGGACAGGTCTGTACCCTCATCCGAACACGGCCGAGATTGTATTAACCAACGCTGCGGGAAATCGCACATTGAATATGGTAGGCACGTCGATCGGCGGGGGAAATATCGAAATCGTTCGGATCAACGGCTACAACCTGAAGCTGACAGCCCTCTATCCTACTCTCATCATTCGTCACAGCGATGAACCTGGCGTTATTGCTATCGTTACTCGGATGCTCGTGGATAATCACATTAATATTGGACACATGTCTGTGGATCGAAAGAACCGGCGCGGCGAAGCCATGATGGTACTGGAATGTGATGGCAAGATGGATCCTGTCGTGGTCCGTCAGATTGAGATGCTTCGGGAAGTCCATGATGTCACTCTACTCTGTTTATAGCTTAAATATCTGACTTCAGCTTTCTCAAAAAAAGGAGTTTCGCCAATGAATTTCCGAACGTTAAAACAACTTGCCGAACTGGCGGAGACTCGTAACCTTACCCTCGGCCAGCTCATGTTGGAAGAGCAATGTCATGAGTCGGGCGAAGACAAGGAAGTGGTCTTCAGCCAAATGCATGAGTATTACGGAATTATGAAAAGTGCGGTGCATCAAGGTCTGCATACCGATACAACTTCCAAAAGCGGCTTGACTGGTGGGGATGCCCGTAAACTGATGGCTTACCGTGCAGATGGGCAATCCTTGCTAGGCGACCATGCCAGTCTGTCGATGAGTTACGCACTCGCGGTGTCCGAGGTCAACGCCTCGATGGGCCGAATTATTGCTACGCCGACGGCGGGTTCCTGCGGTATCATCCCTGGGGTATTTATTAGCAGCCAGGAACGATTTGGGTGGACTGATGAACAAATGGTTTACGGCCTGTTCGCGTCTGGAGCCATTGGTTACGTCATCGCCAACAATTCGTTCATCTCTGGTGCGGAAGGCGGTTGTCAGGCGGAAGTGGGTTCTGCCATCGGGATGGCAGCCGGGGCGTTGGTGGATATCCGGGGCGGGTCCCCTTCTCAGTCTATCCACGCCGTTGGGCTTGCTCTGAAAAACACCCTCGGCCTGATCTGTGATCCGGTTGCTGGCTTGGTAGAGATACCTTGCATCGTGCGCAATGGCTTTGGCGCAATTACCGCTCTCGGAGCCGCCGATATGGCTCTTGCCGGCGTACGCAGTGTCATCCCTTCGGATGAGGTGGTACAGGTCATGCTGGAGGTCGGATCAGCCATGCCTGAATCGCTACGCGAAACAGCAGCTGGCGGCCTCGCCCAGACCCCGACAGGACGCAAAATTACAAGACATTTACAGCACAAATAAAGAACAGGCATGTCATTTATACGAGAGGAATAAAATCCTCAAGATAAATGCATGCCTAATTAAAAATTAATTTAAATACAAGCCTAAGCGGTAAGTAATTGGACTTTTTTCTTTTCTCTAGACAATTGAACATAGACTACTCTGTATAAATAAACTCATTATAATACGGGTCCCATTCTCCAGTTACAAACCTGGCAATAACCGCTTTTTCTAGACTAACTGGTGAGTAAGACTCCAGTTCGGAGACTTGCTCAATTTCTGAAGTACTGGCATTTTCAATCACAAGATCGACCTTATGATCTACCAACATATATCCATCCTCAGTTTCTACTTTGTATAACGGAAATGTCATCCTAGGTATTGGAGCATTACCAATCACTTTCCAGATACCATCTTCAATCCTGGAGTTTACAGTCTGTATTAAGAAAATGATTGGTTTAGAAGTGACTTCACTTACTGGTGGGTGTGCCATTGATACCCAATCAAATACAATCTGATATCCTTCCTTCAGAAACAACTTGACCATAACAGTACTGATCCTTATTAAGCTTTATTGAAAAGACATCTCCTAACTTCACCTGAACTCTTTTTTTCATTACTTTATCCTTTGCTATTTCTTTTTTATTTGACCTAGTCTTCTAAGTGGAAGTTCTAACAGCGTATTAATTATTCAGGGCTGCAGAGTGCCTTTCAGTGCCTGTTTTATTAATTAAAGCGACTTCTACATCAGATACCCATGTAAGTTCACCTAGATGTTTAGCATAGGCAAATTCATCTGGTTGTTCTGATATGACCTTCTCTAAAAGTACTTGCGTACCATCTCGTTGTAAAATAGATAGGAATATATCCATGCTATCTACATTATGATGACATATGACTTTAGCATAGTACTTCTTATTAGGGTTCCTTACACTCTTTTTCCAAGTCCATTGATTTACAAAATCTAACTCCTCGATTTGCAGAGCTATCTCCCTAAACGGATCAATATCCCAATTTTTACCCTGAGCAAGTTTCTCTATGCCTTCCATTAGCAGGCGAAGCGTAACCTTTTTTTTCTCCAACTCATTTTTTTCACTAAAGTCATTCAAACTAAATTGGATCGGTACCGAACACACACCAGAAACGTTAACAATCCGTTCATCCGTAATGTTTTCTATACACTCTATTAGGACTTTCCAACAATCTTTCGTTTTGTATTTCCCCAACAGACGTTCATACATCGCTGTAATACAGCGAGTTTCCAAACTAAAAGAGCGTCTTTTCCATTTCCAATTCAACGCATAATCTAATTTTGTTGCTTCGTTGTACTCACAGTTTTGTTTTTTCATTATAGATTCAATACTTTCATCATCTTCAATATACGGTAAATCCAAATTGAATTCTTTTAGATACATCATCTGATCCTCTCCATGGTTTATTATAAAAAAACTAAAAGGCATTTAGCCATTCAAGGCTTCATCCTCAGTCAGTGCATTATCAACTTCTATCCAAACTTGAAGCCCAATTTTTAAAGCAATGAAGCATCTCTTCTAAATTTTTTGCTCCCCCTGCACTGTGAAAAACTCCATCTCTCACGATACAGTAGAACCAATCTTGTTCATTTCTCTCTTCTTCAATCGAATCAAATGGTACATCTTCTAAATATGTATCCGTCAAGTCGATTTCGACAGACCAACCAGGATTATCCACAGTATCAATTCTTACACCGTATGAATGTTCCCAATCACCGTCACAGTTTTCATAAAACCAGCTTTGAATCCATTTTAGGGTATCCATCATCGTGACCTCTTTTTTTGTTTTTTTTTATTCTAGGAACTTATTGTTTAAAGGGATCCTTATGCCATGGGTCATACTTTTTTCGTATGAATTACCTTTTAGTAATAATCCACTTTTTTATGTAGGATATACTTAAAAGCAAGGGGAAAACTTTATTTCAAATCAAGGAGGTTATTATGAGAAAAATAATATTGTTTATCTTCATTAGTATGATTATACTTGCGGGCTGTTCTAACAAGGATGAGAAAGAGAATTATCCAGTTTTCGAGGGTACTGTGGTATTTAAAACAGATGAAAATGACAAGTACAAATTTCTTGTACTACAAAATATAAGTAAGGAAGACCTGGAGAATGGAAATCTTGAGGATTTTATAGAACTAGCACAAGACCAGGAAGCTTCGTATTATTTGGTCAATAGAGAAACATATGAAACAATTGAAGCAGGGCAAAGAGTAAGAATCACTGCTGGCTTAGACCAACTAGAACCCTCGCCACCCATTAGAACGGTTGTGAGTATTGAAAGAATCAATGATTAAAAGACCTTAACGTTTCCATGAACGTAAGGTCTTTTTACCGTTTTGGTTCCCAGATTTCAGAGTTGAATCACGTGCAGTTAAATCCGACCCCCGCTTCTCTCCTTTTATTACGCAATAAACCCTCCCGAAATTCAGGCAAATCAATCCTAAGGCTTTTGAGGTTTCTTAATCATCTCTACGCCGTCAAAGGTAAGGCTGTCAATATCCGTATCCTTTTTCAACATATATTTATCAAAGAATGCCTTTGTATAAGAAGTGATAATGTTGCGCTGTTCCATCGCGTCCCGGGTTCCTCTGGCTGCTTTATCCGTAGTTGTAAACAAGGAATCGGAGAAGTCACCGTGGACTACATTATCAATAATGGCAAAGTAGGTGTCCTTGCTGTTGGATTCAAGCAGAAATGCATTCGTATTATAGGCAAGTACGGTGCTGAGCTGCATGAAGGGTTTCTTAAAATCGCTATCCAAGGCACCTAACATATTACCGTCAAGGTTCACAGCACCGACAAATCGGTCATCGTCACGGCTAACAATTGCCGCTGTCGTTCCTCCAAAAGAATGTCCGAACACACCCATTCCGAGATCAAGCTGCAATCTGCCTTTAAACATGGATTCCATGTCACCTGTATTCATTTTGTATAGATTATCTGCAACATATCGTATATCCTCGCTCTGTAAAACGGCATATTTTGCAAACTTGACTGCTTCAGGCGCCGAAGTTAATTTGCGAGCAATCTCAATAGCTTCTTCTTCCTCAAGCTTCTCAGTTACAATTTCAGGTGGTGTTAAGGTGGCTGCTTCCATTCCGTATTTCGTTACTTCGTCCATAAATTCCTCTGACATACCAGCCGTTCGTCCATCTTTAAATTTGTATACACCACTTTCGGCATGGCCGATGGATACCACAATATAGCCGGCGCTTGCCAGGTCTTGAGCAAACAAAGTGCCTTGCTGTGGGTAAGCGCCTGCGCCATGAACAAAGAATAAAACTGGATATTGTTTTTCCTTTTCAGATAAGGCCAGATCGTCGTAAGACCACGTCTTGAAATTGGAATCAAACAGCTGCTCACCACCCGCTGTGCCCCCTAATCTAACCAAAAGCTCATCCCTCAGTGAATGAAACTCCGGAAATGCATACTCTGCCGTCGGCTTGCCCTCATTGCTGTCGGAAGGATAGAAAAATAATGCCGTCAGTTCTCTTTCTGAATGGTTGGATGCTGTGTACTTGAAGTCCATCTGCGTACGCCCGACCGTATAACTTCCCATCGGTTTTGGAAACTCATTCTGTGCGGAAGCAACGCTATTTTCAGGTTTCGGAATTTCCTCCTGTGTGGAAGTCCCGCTATTAGTGCTGCTGCAGGCAGAAAGCATGGTTAGTGAGAGAACAGTTGCCAGAATCGTTGTCAGTCTTTTTTTCATCATTTTTCCTCCAATTTATGTTCATGCATCTATCATAGACGGAAGAGAAAAATAAAAAATCGTACAAAAGGGCAAGACCCCAGTGTACGATCGGGCAAATCTATAAAATGTTTGATTATAAATGCAATATTCCACGCTCCACCGCGACGGCAACGGCCTGCGGTCTCGAATCCACACCCAATTTATTATAGATACTCGTTAAATGAGTCTTTACAGTCCGTTCGGATATGCCCATATCGAAGCCGATCTCTTTACTTCGAGAGCCACGGGCAATCGCTTGAAGCACGATCAGCTCTTTGTCTGTAAGCGATATCCTCGCCGAGGATGATTCTTTCGTCTTTTCTGATGTCTTGTGAGCAAATACTTTCTCGCTGATCTCCGGTAATAGCAACGTTTCCCCCCGCATCGCTGCATCAATTGAACGAAATATCATCTCTCTTCCCGTGTCCTTCAGCAAATACCCTTTGGCACCTAATGCCAGTCCACGGATCATCATTTCATCCTCGTTATATGTAGTCAAAATAATGATCGGTATATCAATTCCTTTAACTTTGAGCGCTGTCATGGTATCCAGGCCACCCATTTCAGGCATGTTTAGATCCAATAGGATAATGTCCGGCTTGTAAGTATCCACCCGTCGAACCGCTTCCATACCGTTAGATGCTTCTGCAACTACCTCGTACCTTTGATTGGTTTCCAGGATCAGTTTAAGTCCCTCCCGAACGACAAAATGGTCGTCCACGATAAGAATTTTGATTGTCATACGTTAGTGTCCTCCTGTTGTAATGGGATGCGAACAGAAACTTGGGTTCCCTGCTTTCCGCTTTCAATTTCGATCTTCCCGCCCATAATTCGGGTTCGTTCATATAAGCCAATTAAGCCATAACTACCGGATTGTTTCTCGATGAGGTTGGTATCGAACCCTATTCCGTCATCCGTAATGCTTAGCTCGATTACGTTTTCGCGTGCAGCAACGACGACTTCTACGTTCGTCGCATGAGCATATTTAGCTGTATTGGCCAAGCATTCTCGGATGATATGTAAGCTATGTTCGAAGATCAACTTCGGCAGCACCAGATGGGGCATCGATAATTGAGTGACAATACGAACCCCTGTTATATGTGAAAAGTGTTCAGCCTCTTCCTTCACCGCTTTAGAAATATCTGTGACCTCGACAGAATACGAACGCAAGTCGTCAATTGCGCTTCTCGCTTCTGAAAGCGTGCGCTTTGCTTGGGCTTTTGACAACTGAACAATCTCGTGGGCACGATGGTTATTATCATTTTCTAAATGCGCATCCACGGCATCAAGCTGCATGATCAGACCTGCCAGCCCTTGTGCCAAGGTATCATGTAAATCACGAGCCATCCTTTGACGTTCATTGGCAATCGTTAGCTCCTCCACTTTCCTGTGCGCTCGTTCCAATTCACGTAAAAACGACTGGGTCCGCAATTTGGCACGAACTTGTTTATAGAACAAAGAAGCATAGCCGATTACGAAAAACATGATGAAGAAGAGCGATGGAACTGTAGATGGCAAATCCTCGGTAGTCCCTAGCCAAACCAGGGAGACAGAAAACAAGGTGCAGTAAAAAGTACATACCAGAAGCACCTTCACACGTTGAGCGTATACGCCAATACTCTGACCCGCCAAAGCCGTCAATAGACTTACAAAGATGAGAGAATGAGCATTAGGCATGAATAACGCACACCCCCAGACAATACCTCCTTGTGTCACAAAATAAATCCAGGGTCTTCGATCGACAACGTATCCGGCATACCAATGCAGCAGAATGTGAACCAGAATGAGAGATGTAAACATTATCAATTCAAACCATGTGGGCAACATCGGTAGCTGGGAGTACAATGCAGAAAAATAAATCAGAATACCCCAGATCAAAGCAGGCAGCCGAGAATCACGCAGAACATTTTGAATATCAGATTGGGAGCTTGTATACGGTTGGTTTATCGAATAATCACTCATGCTTGATCACCTCTATCAGGTACTATTTATAAAACAGTCTCCTTGGACACAAAAAAACGGTACATTACTGTACCGATCATTGACTCACTCAATCTATGTTAAGGTACTACGCATCTCTAAGTCTAGCCCTAGAAAGGAACAACCACAAATTTTTCTAGGCCTTTCCCCTACGGTCAAGCTCGTCTTCAAATCTGCACAAATACTAACCACCAATCCAACATCTGTATGCGTACCATGGAGTTCATTAACGTTAAGCAACGGATCAGAAAATGCTCACCCCAGTATCGGGTGAGCGGTTTTTTAAACTTAGTATTTAGATGAAAACTTAATTGGAAATGACACATTGTTCTTGTCCCGAAACATTTACAGATATCTGTTAAACTGCGGAAAATCCCAATGCTCCTTAATACCTTCATCCTGCAAAGAGCAAAAATTCAACAACTATTTGAGATGGAGAAATCCAATGGGACGATGGCAAGTATACAATGCTCAAGCATCATTTATTCCATGATGACAGCTTATGTTTGAATTCTGTTATTTTCACCGGTAATCATTACAAATTGAGGATGGATGATCATTAGCAATCAACGGTCCTGTTGGGATGAAGTGCTCGTGTCATCGCATCCATATAACCTTGAACAGCACGCTGACTCACTTCTGTTTCTGGAGCAAAAATTTCGAAAAGGTGGAAGCAACCAGGATACAGGTGAAATTCGACATCTACACCTGCTAGTGCAAGTCTTGCCACATACTCCATCGTTTCGTCTCGGAATAGATCGAGCTGACCTACACAAGTATAGACTGGCGGCAATCCTGCCAAGTTCTCCGCTCTAGATGGTACTGCATAAGTAGATCCTCCACTGACATCGTTCTCCTTGCCCAAGTACATATTCCAAGCAGCAATGTTGTCCGTTCGGCTCCAGATTGCGTCCACTTCCGTAATCTCATGGCTGGATGGCGTGATGTTACGATTATCTAACATCGGGTACAATGGCATTTGGAAGATAATAGAC
This sequence comes from Paenibacillus sp. FSL K6-1318, assembly GCF_037976905.1. NCBI lineage: Bacteria > Bacillati > Bacillota > Bacilli > Caryophanales > Paenibacillaceae > Paenibacillus > Paenibacillus sp. FSL K6-1318. Next base: position 3,528,056 of record NZ_CP150270.1, on the reverse strand, counting down.
GGACCTCCTTTATCACGTGCCATCAGCGCGAGTGCTGCTGTCAGCCCTCCACCACCGCTAGCACCAGCAATTGCAACCCGATTCACATCAATGCCAAGCATTGTTGACTCCTCCGTCATCCATACCAATCCAGCATAACAATCTTCAATCGCCGCAGGATATGGATGCTCGGGAGCGAGCCTATAATCCACTGATACGACAATACATTCTGCTGTCTGAACAAAACGTTCGCACAATTTGTCGTCCATATCTGGATGTCCTAACACGTATCCGCCCCCGTGAATCCATAACATGGCTGGCAGTAAATCATTCGTTCGATCGGCAGGTTCATAAATTTTGACCAGCATTTCACCTCCATCCCTCGGAATTTTCCGACGGGTTGTGGTAACATGCGCTGAGCTCTTCACAGAGGTAGCCGATACCAAGCTTCTGCTCCACTCTAAATTTTTCTCCAATTCAAACCCTGGAAATTGTGAATAAACCTCTCTTAATTCTGGTAATATACGTTTCTCAATACTCATGATAATTCCTCCAAATATAATGAATTCGATCGTGTACGTTTTTTCAGTTCATTCTTATCTCATTTCAGCTTCCCACTTGGAAATTTCCTCTCGTACTCGCGGTGCAACCTCTGTACCGAGCAATTCTATAGCCCGCATTACCAACTCATGTGGCATCGTGCTTAAGGGAACATACATCATGAAACGTGTAATTCCTACATGCTTGCGAAGATGAATAATTTTTTGAGCAACTGTTTCCGGATCCCCTACATACAACGCACCATCAGAACTGCGGGCAGCATCATAGCTGGAACGGTTGTAATATGCCCATCCCCGCTCTTTGCCGAGTTTATTCATGCCGTACTGAGTGGATGGGAAAAAGAGTTCTGCGGCCTTTTCCGTATCTTCTGCAACAAATCCGATAGAATGTGAACCTACCCGAAGCTGTGATACATCATGACCAGCATGAGTTGCCGCCTTTTTATACAGTTCTACAAGTGGCGCAAATTTCGTTGGATTTCCACCGATAATTGCCAGAACTAGTGGCAGACCTAGAATGCCAGCACGTATGGCAGACTCCTGAGTACCTCCGCTACCGATCCATACAGGTATAGAATTCTGAACAGGACGCGGGTATACCCCCAGATTATGTATCGCTGGACGATGGCCTCCACTCCATGTTACTTTCTCGGATTCCCGTAATTTAAGAAGCAATTCAATGTTTTCATTAAATAAATCCTCGTAGTCATGCAGGTTATAACCAAACAGTGGAAAGGACTCAATGAAGGAACCTCGACCCGCTATAATCTCGGCACGTCCATTGGAGAGACCGTCAAGCGTGGCAAAATCCTGAAACACACGGACAGGATCTGCTGAAGATAGGACCGTCACAGCACTTGTCAATCGAATCCGTTTTGTGAGGGGCGCGGCAGCGGACAACACCATTGCTGGTGAAGATGCTGCATAATCATCACGATGATGCTCACCTATGCCAAACACATCAAGTCCTACCTGATCTGCAAGGACGATCTCTTCCACGACTTCTCGCAATCGCTGTGCGTGACTCATCACAACTCCGGTCTTAGTATCAGGTTTTGTTTCTACGAATGAAGTAACACCTATTTCCATAATTAATCTCTCCTTATATTTTCTTTCCTTAAGAGGAATGCTCAAGACAACGGATTAAAGCCGTCCAATCCAACTCACCATAACCATGGGGAATTCCTTCAGAGAGGTTTTGATGAATAAGCTGACCTAAAGGTAGTGGAGCTTGAACTGACTTGGCTGCCTCGATAGCTAATGCAACATCCTTTAACCCGAGCTTCATTTTAAAACCGGCTGGTTCGAAGCGTTGTTCGGTCATGATCGCGCCATAGTTCTGATATACCGGAGATTGAAAAAGAGCATTCACAACATCCATATATCGGGACGGCTTAATGCCGTGCTTTTCAACCATGAGCTGAGCTTCCGACAAAGCTTCCAGCATTGAAGCAATTAGAAAGTTAACGCCTATTTTGACAATGTTACCTTCTTCGCCATGATCCCCAATCTCAAATATCTCTTGACTTAGTACTGTTAACATGGGAAGTACTCGCTGTCTTGCATGTTCCGGACCAGCTAAAATAATGCGCAATGTAGCTGCTTTAGCGGCATCCGGGCGCCCCATTACGGTGGCAGACACAAAGTGCTGGTGTCTCTCCGAATGCAAAGCGGATAATTTCCGAGCCAGATCTACGCTGATCGTACTGGCAGATACGTGAATTCCATTTTCAGATAATCCGTTCAGAACTCCATTTGGTCCCTCAACAATCTCTCTCAAAGCAGCATCATCAGATAACATGGTAATTACAAGATTGCTTTCTTTCGCTGCCTCTAGTGGTGTTTGGACATATCGTGCTCCCTGTTTTATTAATGGTTCAGCTTTTTCAGGGGTCCGATTAAAGATGACGACTTCATAACCCGCTTTCAACAGGTTTTGTGCCATTGGAAGCCCCATATTACCAAGTCCAATAAACGATACCTTCATTGGTTGCATCTCCTTATTGTTGATGGATTGTTTCGATAACGGAATGAATGTTCCAGAATGGTTAAAAAAATTATGGTCTTACAGATACTCTTCAAATGACACCTTCAAAATATGAGGAGTATAATAACGGAACAATCATTCCAATATTGCCAAAAAAAATTATATCCCTGCAATTATATAGCTAATCATCTCTTTTGCACGTTCTGGATTTTGACCTGTTTTAGCCATAATATTTATGCTTTGATGTAAATTTAGCAATAAATAAGACAATGTTTTGATATCTGTTGTTTTATCTATCTCTCCCGATTGTTGGCCCTTCTCCAAAAGCTCGCAAAATGCTTGTTCCAACTCCGAAAAACTAGACTGTATCAAGACATTTATCTGTTCATCTGGTGACTCCAATGTTGTAGCTGTATTCGTAACAAAACATCCGCCCGGTAGGCTGGTATCGTATGCTGAAGCAATATGATACTCAAAAAATTGAAGAATTCCTTCTCTAACGTTGGATGCTTGTTCAAGAATGGTCTGCTTATTGGAACTCCCTTTTTTATAATGCTCCAGGGCATCTCTGTATAAGGTTTGCTTGTCGGAAAACGTATCATAAAGGCTGGATCGGCTAATGCCCATCACTTCCAGTAAATCTGGTATGCTAGCAGCCTCGTATCCTTTTTTCCAAAACAACAGCATCGCTTCGTGTAACGCTTGATTTTTGTCAAATTCTTTAGTCCTGGCCATAAGTAACACCTCCCGTTACAGAAATATAACATATCTGAACTGATCAGTCCAGAAAAGAATCTTACAGATTTGATCTTTGTTGAAAATTTATCCATTAGACGACGTGCCCCGGAACGCCTGCGGAAAACTTCCTTGCTTGGAACGAAAATTCGGCAAATCTGCTTCCTTCGGAGTTTTCAGACACGTTTTAGACAGCATATATACACCAAAAAGATCTCTTGTACAGTGAATGCTGAAGAGATCTTTTTTTTATTTTACATATAACCGTCAATTACAACTCAAAAAAGCCAAGAACTGAGAAGCAAGAATTACCCATCCCTGAAATCACTCTGGATCTGGCGTTCCAGTTCTGCTTCTCGATTTCTTAAATAGTAAGATGGCAAGAAGTAAAGCAATTCCTACAGCTCCAAACCCCAACCAATTTAAATAGAGGACAGATGTACGACTGATCACAATCCCACCTAATCCAGATCCCAATGCAAAACCAAATTGGATAAATGACGTATTTACGCTAAGGGCAATGTCGGGATTACGAGGTGCCAGTGTAACCAGATATAATTGCTGGGCCGGAGATATGCTCCACGTTGCTAACATAAAAATCATTAAAACCAAGATTAACATCATAAGATTAACTCCAGCTAGAGCAAACAAAAGAAGAGTTACACCTTGTAACAGAAGGCCTAGACAAATTGTAAACTTTGATCCCTTTGCATCTGCCAATTGTCCGCCCACTTTTGATCCGACAAAGCTGCAAATTCCCGCGAGAAACAGAACACCGCTTATCTCTGTCATGGTAAGAGTGGATGTAGCTTGCAAGAAAGGCGTAATATACGTGAACAGTGTCGAATAGCCGCCGATATACAATAACGTAATAAGCAAGGCAGTCAGAATGAGTGGATTTTTTAAAATGGAGAGCTGCATTCTGAGGGTGATCTTTTCTTCCTCTTTGATTGCCGGAACCTTATTGTAGATAATAAGTAATGGAAGAACACTTAACAATCCAATGAATATAAATAGAACTCTCCATCCAAACATTTCACTAAAAAATGTGCCCAATGGGACACCGAGCACTAGCGAACTGCTTAGCCCCATCAATATGATGCCGATGGCATTGCCCCTTTTTTCTTTTTCAACCAGTCGTGTCGATACCGCCATCGCTACTACGGTAGCCACTCCTCCGCTAGCCCCTTGAATAATTCGCACCCATAGTAAAGTTTCGTAAGAAAGGTCAAGAAGCATAAGTCCATTGCTGGCAATAAACACACTGAGGGCGGACAACAGTAACTTCTTGCGATCCATATTTATTGTAATTGCAATGAGAATCGGAGCGATAATGGCCGCTGCCAGAGCGAATACAGTCACCAGTAAACCCACTTCAGAAGTAGATACGCTCAAGTCTGAGGCGATCATTTCTATGACTCCTGTAATAATGTATTCAAGGGTTCCGATCAGGAAAACAGCCAATGCCAAGATATATATAATCCATTTATTTTTCACTTTAATCCACTCCGTCTTCTTCAGTTATCTATTTAGTATTGGAATTTGTATTTCTATAAACCGTGCATCTTGTTCTTGAGATAAGGGTAAATATAATTCCCTACCAGCTCCGTTCTCCTTGATCTGATAGTTGTTATTCTCAATCCATGTAGCTAGATGAACACAGGCTTTACAGGCAAAGGCGACATTGGAACGATAAGCTATGGTGGCCATCATGGGCTCGGCAGGAAGAGTCCGCAGTTGAAATGGGTCGGGAGGTGATCCCAGCTCACAGCTTAAGAAGTAACCTATTTCAAACTCGAACTCTTCCTCTTGTCCTGCGATTTCTTTCCACAAAACAACCTGAGGTCCGTCGATCATTTGGCGCATTTCTTTTGTTACTGACTGGTCAAACTGACGAAATAAACTCGGGATCTCCTCTTCCCTCCCGCACCCTGTCTGAAAAAGGAACTGCCGAGCACCTTCCTCTTTGATTCGGATTTCTTGCCCAGTTTCGACGTGCCCCTCTTCCTCTATAAGCTGCATGCGTTCCTCGATTCTGACGAGTTTGGCTTGTTCCGTATCGATAATCTGCTGAATTTCGCTTCTTTTTAGCTTAAACATGCCTTGGATATTCTCCAATGTAATATGTTCCTGTAACAGCTGTGTGATTTGTGGCAACGTGAACCCCAATTCTTTATAAATGAAGATTCGGTTAAGCTCGAGAAGCTGATCTGCGGAATAGTAACGGTAACCCGTATCATGATCTACCTTTCTCGGCTTAAGTATGCCAATCTGGTCATAATAACGCAGTGTTTTTTGTGAGACCCTACTTAGCTTGGAAAACGCACTGATTTTGAACAACATATCATCTCCAATCTTTTAACATAATGCGAGTATATAGTTTCCCGTACAGGGGAAAGTCAAGGGTGTATATGCTTCTCATTTCTATAGCTAAATCAACCACCGTCCTTGTCATCACTCTATGTTGCAGTTTTGGGTAAGTCAAAGAACCGTTTTTGAATGAAACGTTCATTTTTTTTGAACAAAAAAATGCCACTCATCGTGGCATTCTCTCGGTACTCATTCAATTATCCTGCTCAGCATTACTAATTTTTTTAAATAAACAGATTATGATTGGCTTGTGAAGCTTGTCCAAGATAGTAACCTACACCACCAATTTTGACTTGGTCTATTAATTCTTCACGCTGAATTCCCATTAAATCCATGGACATTTGGCAAGCAACGATCTCTACTCCTTGTGTAACTGCGCTCTCTATCAATTCTTCCAACGGAGGCACATGATGTTTTTTCATCAAACCACGAATCATCTTCGGGCCTGCTCCGAGCATATTCATTTTGGACATGCCAAGCTTCTGGCTTCCACGAGGTAACATCATATCAAACATACGGCCGATCATAGTTTTGGATAACTTCTGCGGCTGCTGCTTACGAATAATACTTAATCCCCAAAATGTGAAAAATAAGGTTACTTTCCGTCCACTCGCTGCTGCCCCATTTGCAATAATGAGTGAGGCAATCGCTTTATCCAGATCGCCACTGAAGACAACCATCGTGCTGGCAGGATCGCTGATTGGGGAATCGGATACGGGTTGTGCTGTATTTTTAGCAATGACAGACTCAATCGTACCGCCTTTCAGTCTTTCCAACTGCAAGATTGTGGAACCCGACATCGTGGCCCATGCTTTGACATCTTCATAGAATCCTGGATCGGAAGCTTTCACACGAAGGGTTTCTCCGTTTGAGAGTTGATCCATTTTCTGCTTAACCTGAATTAGCGGACCAGGACAACTTAATCCGCATACGTTCAACTCATGATCAATACGTTGCGGCTGTGTAGACTCAGAGGAAATAGACTTTTTTTCCTTAACGTCCACCGCAGGATCATGCTGATCTTGTTTTGCAGCAGTTAATGGAGCAGGCTTAAACTGGGCTTGACGGTATGTTTTATAACCACCACTCAAGTTTTTTACGCTAAAACCATACTGACGCATAATTTGCGAAGCTGTGTAACCACGTAAGCCGACTTGACAGTATAGCCAGATTTCTTTGGATGGGTCTAATTCATCTAACCGCTCACGAAGCTCATCAACTGGAATAGAGAGTGAACCCGGAATATGACCATTTTGATGCTCGATTTCACTGCGAACATCCAGAAGTATCGACTGCCCCGGCTGACGATCAGCCAGTTGATTATAAGTGAACGTCTGAACACGTCCGGTGATCATATTCTCTGCTGCATATCCAGCCATATTCACGGGATCTTTGGCAGAAGAATAAGGTGGCGCGTAACTCAGTTCAAGTTCTGTCAAATCTCGGACATATCCTCCAAAATGAATGGCTACAGCAATGTCATCAATTCGTTTATCCACTCCATCATAACCGACTGCTTGTGCGCCTAAAATTTTACCTTCCGGAGTAAACAGCAGTTTAAGAGTAATTGCACTCGAACCCGGATAATACGATGCATGAGAAGCAGGGTGTACGATAACGGTTTGATAGTCCACGCCGAGACGCTGCAGTGTTTTCTCATTACTGCCTGTCGTGGCTGCGGTCATTCCAAATACTTTGATAATGGACGTACCTTGTGTTCCTTTATAAGTAGAATGAAGCCCTGCAATTCGGTCGGCAACAATACGACCTTGTTTGTTGGCAGGTCCGGCAAGTGGTATCGTTGCCTTCGTACCATGAATGGTTTCCGTTACTTCGATAGCATCCCCAACAGCGTAGATATGTGGCACACTGCTTTCCAAAGCTTCATTTACGATTATATGTCCACGTGCACCCAGCGAAACGCCGCTATCTTTCAAAAAATAGGTGTCCGGTGTTACGCCTATCGCAAGAATAACCATGTCAGCTGTCAACACATGACCATCCGCCAGTTCAACCCCTATGCCCTGTCCCAGGGAATGGAATCCCTGAACACGCTTGGAAAACAGCAGATTCACACCATGATTCTCCATTTCCTGTGACAATGCGGCTGCTAACTCGGGATCATATGGTGTGAGTACTTGTGCGTTCCCCTCAACCAGCGTTACATCCAGACCAGCTTCCTTTAGATTCTCAGCCATTTCCACACCTATAAATCCACCGCCTATAACGATCGAAGACTTGTTGTTAGAAGAACTTATTTGGTCTTTAATCCGATCAATATCTGGAATACTTCGTACGGTATAAATTAGCGGATTGTCCTTACCTGGCAGATCGGGAATGATCGGTTTTGCACCTGGTGACAATATCAACTCGTCATAGCTTTCTTCATATTCACCCCGCTCCTGGGATTGTATCTTAATCACTCGCTTCTGCGAATCGATAGCCACGACCTCACTTTTTGTACGCACATCGATACGAAAGCGATCTGCCATCCCTTTTGGCGTCTGCACCAGCAGACGCTCTCGATCATCGATTGTGCCACCTATATAATAAGGTAAACCACAATTGGCAAATGAGATATAGGGTCCCTTCTCAAAGATAATAATTTCGGCATGTTCATCCAGACGGCGAAGACGTGCAGCTGCAGATGCACCTCCAGCTACACCGCCAACAATCAATACTTTTTTGCTCATGATTCACAGTCATCCTTTTCAAATAAAGTTTTAATAATCTGTTCAACCCGTGGATCAGCAAGCACATAGTTCACTTCAAGACCATTGCGCTCCGTAGCAACAATACCTGCACTACGAAGCTTCTGGAGGTGTTGTGACACTGTAGATTGGGGAAGATCCAGACATTCCTGCATATAAGAAACATTACATTTTTTTTTCATCATCAGTCCGCGCACAATGCATAAACGAATGGGGTGAGATAAAGCTTTCAGCAGATTAGCAGGTTCATCGAACTGTTTAATGTTATTGCTGTCAAAAGCGGGAGTGTTCAAAAGTATTCCTCCTAAATCGTTATATCGTAATAATAAGATTTATTGATTCTCCTGTCAAATGTATTCCGAAGTGAATACGTTCAATAAGTTTTAAACCCTCTCAGCCCTACGGTTTTGGCTTGTTCCAGGTGGATGATAAAAATGCCTGCCAAAACCGCTAAAAGCGACATTTGACAGGCATTCATATTGTATCAGATCTTTATTATAGATAGCGATTTAATTAAACGTCTTATACTAGAGTATAACAGGCTGAATCAGTCCGTCCTTACCAAACAGAAGCGGGTCCATACATATTTCGCGGTGATAACCCTTTCCAGAGGAAAATCTGGATAGTGGTGTTACAAAACGGTGATAGGCAATCCGGTATTGACCTGTTTCGGAATCATTAAATATACAGTGATGACCTGTGCCCAGCATGCCCTTCTCGACATTTTTGCTCAGGATCGGATATTGATAGGTGATTGGACCGTATAACTGCTCTGCTGTTCCGTAATTTACATGATAGTCTTCACTGCCTGTGTCATCACAGGACCACGTAAAATGGTATAGGCCACCCTGCTTCAACACGGTTACCGCCTCACGAAAATCATGCAAACCCGCCAGATTGCTCATTGTGTCCTCAACGACACTTATCATGTCTTCACCAAGCTCCACAATGGCACCATGTCCATTGCCAAATAGCAGATACGGTTTTCCGTCATCTTCGACATAGATGGAAGGATCAATAGCTTGTCCCATGGTAATGCCCAGACGTTTCAACTGCTCCATTGTAATTAAGGGCTGCGGTTCGGCGAGGAATGGACCTGTCGGTTTATTCGCCACAGCAACGCCGATGGCACTTTCGCCGTTCAGCATTTTGCCACAGAAATAAAAGTAGAATTTCCCGTTTTGGGTGGCAATTGCAGGTGCCCAAGCATTACCGGTTGCCCAGGTTACATCGTCTGTCCCTAAATCAAGGATCACACCTTCGTCTTGCCAATGCTTCAGGTCTGAAGAAGAAAATACCTTGAACTGTGTTCCCGACCAACCATCGAAGCCATCTGTTGTCGGATACATATAGTAACGATCCTCAAACCACGCGACGTCAGGATCGGCATATTGTCCGGGAAGCACCTGATGGCCATCTCCGAAAGCCGCTAGCAACCGGCCACACTCCTCGGCTGTGATTGGCAGGACACTTCCATGCCGCTTTTGCGTCGTTCCCATATCGAAATCGCCTTCAGGTACAATGCGGAATTCACCGCTTCCCAGATCTGTAGTCAGCAGAGGAAGATAGCCCTTGCCTTCAGCAAATCGATCAACAATGAGGCACCATTCCTCCCGATCATTGAATTTAAAGATCTGAGGCCCCTCCACACCTGCCACAGCCTCTAGTACCGGTGCTTGCAGCGTAACGAACGCCCCTTTGTCCAGAGAGTCTCCTTTTTCTACCCGTATGTTTTTGGTTGTTTCGTCCTTGGAGTATCGATAATAAGATCCATCCGCAGGAAGAATCGTTGTATCAATAATATGATTATCCCGCTCAATGTATTTTTCCGATGTGGAGAACGAACGAAAGTCTTTTGTACGCGCGCTGTATATTTTTTGTTTTCGTTCATGCTCTTGGGGCTCCTGAGTCGCCGAAGCCCAGAACACGAGAAACTCGTCTGCTGCTTCGTCATACACTGCTTCGGGTGCCCAGACACAACCTGCACCCTCAACACCAAGTGTAACGTTCCAAGGAGAAGACCAGTTCACAAGATTACTGGATTCCCACACAATCACATCACGGCTCCCGGCGTTAACAGCATGAGTCCATCCTTTGTCGCTTGCGATGCGGAGATCCGTAGCAATCAGATAAAATTTATTATCCTTGACTGAACGAACCAGAAACGGGTCCCTTACCCCCTTTTCTCCAAGGTTGGAAAACAGCACAGGTGAGCCGCCATTAAGGTCCTTCCAGTGAAGACCATCCTCGCTATAGGAGAAATAGACTTGCTCTCCGCCTGGTTGTTCGCCAATAAAATGTACAAAGAGATACCCATCATAAGTTGGAATTTTTTTGGTCAATGGTAAAGAGCCTCCTGAAAATGAAATTGATTGTGTACTAACAGTAATATGAAAATGAAAGCGTTCTACTTATGTTTTATCATACTTCAAAAACAGCGGGATGAGTATATTTTTGTAATGTAATCTCGTATGTAGAAGATCATGTGAAACTTTCCCCGGAAACATTTTGCCTTGATTGGAATCCTTGACTTGCTCTCCACATGCAAAGAATTAACGCATCGCCTTTATTTTACCTCAGTTATACAAAATTCTTTGTTTTCATTTACAAATAAATGCTAATCTTCTCAATGATGAACAAATGAATATAGATTCATGCATTCATTTTTGTTGTCGAGATATTATGAGGAGGAATCATTGTGAAATTATCCAAAAGAGTATTACCAGCGGTAGCGCTGACTCTGGCTGTATCGGCTTCCACTCTCTTGTCTGCCGGACAAGCAAGTGCCGTTCAAGCTGTAAGTGTGGAGAAAAAACAAATCAAGAATATCATCTTCCTCATTGGGGATGGCATGGGGACCTCTTATACTTCCGCCTACCGTTATATGAAAGATGACCCTTCGACGAAGGGCATGGACAAAACCGTATTTGACCCTTATCTGGTTGGGGCACAAATGACCTATCCGGATGATGATAAACAAAATGTAACGGATTCCGCTTCCGCAGCAACGGCTATGTCGGCGGGCGTAAAAACCTACAATGCGGCCATTGCGGTTGACCCTGAGCAGAAGGAAGTCAAAACCGTACTTGAGCAGGCTAAAGAAAACGGCAAGTCCACCGGACTCGTGGCTACATCGGAGATCACTCATGCCACACCAGCTGCATTCGGTGCCCATGATATCAGTCGAAAAAATATGGATGCAATAGCAGACGATTATTATGATGAGTTGATTAATGGCAAGCATAAGGTGGATGTACTTCTGGGTGGAGGGAAATCCAATTTTGTACGCGAGGGTCGTGACCTGACAAAGGAATTCCAGAAGGCCGGATTCAGCTATGTTACAGATCGTTCCTCTCTCCTTGCGGATAAGAATCAACAAGTGCTTGGACTGTTTGCGGACGGAGGTCTGGACAAGTTGATAGATCGTACTGCTGCAACTCCATCATTGGCTGAGATGACCAATACAGCGATTGATCGTCTAAGTTCAAACGACAAAGGATTCTTTTTAATGGTCGAAGGCAGCCAGATCGACTGGGCAGGACATGATAATGATATCGTTGGCGCGATGAGTGAAATGGAAGATTTCGCAGCAGCATTTCAGGCAGCTATTGATTTTGCCAAAAAAGACGGTGAAACACTTGTCGTAGCTACTGCCGACCACTCCACGGGTGGACTTACGCTTGGAAAAGACGGAGAATACAACTTCTTCGTAGACCCAATCAAAGCTGCACTGCGCACGCCTGACTTCATGGCAGCACAAATTGCAAAAGGTGCTTCGGTTGAAGAAACACTGAAAAGTTATCTCAAACTGGAGTTGAAACCTGAAGAGATTCAATCGGTGAAAGAAGCAGCCCAAAGTGCGGATGTAACAAAGATTGATAATGCCATTGAAGCGATTATTGATAACCGTTCATTTACGGGCTGGACAACAGGTGGACATACAGGTGAAGATGTTCCGGTCTATGCCTACGGACCGGCAAGTCATCGCTTTGCTGGTTTGATCGACAACACAGATAATGCCAGGATCATATTTGATATTCTCAGCAAGCATCAATAATTCGATAATACTTCAATAGTTTAGGATCATCCCTTCTCTTCTTTCATCCGAAGAGAAGGGATTTTTTTCATAAAATCCTTATGAACATCCTTAACCGTAGCCGTTCTATAATTGGCTTTTTTCATGACCGAAACTTGTTCATTCACTTCGAGTAAAGCAAATGCCTATTCCGAGTTTGGCTAATATGCATTATATCCCATGGAGTTGGTTACCTTATACAAAAACCACTTGCATTGAAGGGAGAGAAATCCAATAAATGCAGTTAACGATTGGTTAAGGCAGCTTGCCCACAATTATATTCTCATTATCATTGCTGCGGTGCTCTTTTTTGCAATCAAAGCCGTCATTGGATTCTATACGTACAAGCATTATGATAAAAAATTGGATGCTTTTCAGATAAGGTAGATCGCCTTCTGGAAGAGAAGACAACGGAGTGATGCAGCTTATTGTGAGCTATACAAGTAACAAGCTTTGGAGGAAAAATGCATGTTAGGAAACTTTTTGTTGGGTATGGTCGTCCCTATACTATTGGCAGTATGGATTTTACGACGGAACTTGAAGATCCTTGTTATCTATTATCCACTCGGCGTGGCTATTGCGTCTTGCATCAACAATGTGGGATTTAATTATTTCTGGAATATACTTCCCAACACTCGCAACCAGTCCTTTGCCGCTCTCCCTATGGACCTGGGGATCTATCCAATTGCCGGATGTTTGATGATGTATGTCATCATAGTTAAAGATGCCAAGCCATGGGTGGCGATTCTCGTTGCAGCCTTGTCTCTCACATTATTAGAATGGGTTGCCAAAATGATGGGGCATGTCATTTATTTTAATGGATGGAACATTATTTGGACCTTTTTGTCATACCTCCTGCCATTTGTTCTTGCATATGGTTACAGTAAACTATTGAGGTATACGAAGTGAAGTTTTACTGAAGCTTTCCACTAATAAGGCAGGACAGATGATATGGGTTAACGCTGATGGGCATACGTGCATATGTTAACTCATATTCGTCTTGGAGGGATTCGTAATGTATGTGGCATATCCTTATGGTTACAGGTACACGTATACTCCGGTATGGGCAACATCATCAGCCGAAGCACTTGAATTAATCAAAACGGCTGTGCAAGGAGAACGAAACGATGAGATGTTCTATGATTCACTGATTCAGTTGTCACCCGATGCCAATCAGGCTGCCATCATCACGAGCATCCGTAATGATGAACGCGGACATAATCAAATGTTCCGGCAAATGTACAAGGATCTGACAGGCCAGGAGATTACGGGCGTAAGCAGTGAGCCGATTGAGACGGTCTCCTCTTATCTTGCTGGACTGCAAAAGGCGTTTCAGGGTGAATTGGCTGCCGTGGAAAAGTATAGAAAAATATGGTTTGGCCTCCCTTATGGCATATATAAAGACACGGTGTGGGGAATCATCCTGGACGAACAGAAACATGCGGATAAATATAACAATCTGATTATGTATAATTTGCCGAGATGAGCATGTATGAGATAACGAAGGTCCTTACTCTTTTAAAGATCAAAACTGAAATCAGTAAAAACCAGTGAATGAGTACACTTCACTGGTTTTCGTTTTGCCGAGTCTCTCTTCTATAATCCTAAGTTTAAATGTACTCTTCCAACATATCAGGTTCCACATGATATCCTCCTGCAATCTTCAATTCAAGCAGGTGTATGATGGTACCATTGAAGATTTGTGTGGGTCTAGAGAATCCATTCATAAATCACTGCCCTCATTCAGAAAGTGTCGGTTCACCTTGCACCTCATTTGCAAGCAGATCCGAATCATCAGAATGCCGTTCGAACATAACCGCGTCAACCCTCGTATAGATCATATCCGCTGGAAGCGTTGGCGGGTCTACCGTTGTAGGCGTAACTCTGGTTAACCGGACATACTCGCTGCCGTCACCTGTAAAGTCGAACGTTCCCAGATTAACCCAACCCGATGAGCCGGCCGTTGCATCGATATAGGTGACCTCGGTACCCGTTTTATGTTTCACTTCCACTTTGACATTGTTATCGTTTGCGGTCGTATGGACAAGTTTGTAGATCGAGACCGTATATTTCCCCTCTGGAAACTCGCCTTTCCACGTTGCTGATGATCCTTGAACTGTTGAATAGCGGGATTTAACCCCAATTTTGTATCCAGCTAAATTGCTTTGGCTCCAAGACCCTTCTGTCGTGTATAACCCTGTTGTATTTGTACTGTCCACGATAACCGTTAGGTCCCTGATCGTGATATTCAAAGGTGCTGTGGTTAAGGTCACTCCGTCAATCGTGACAGTAGCCCATACCTCAATGTGATCCGTGTTCCCATCGAGATTAAGAAGAGTCAACAACCCACTGCTATTCACTTCAGCCAGATCCGTACGATCAACGAAATACTGCACATCGGCCTGTGTAAGATCACCGATCAAACCGTTATCCAAATAGCCGGTTACGCTCAGTTGTGCGGTTTGAGTCATCTGCAACTCGTTCCGATCGGACATGATCACCGCAGACTCCAATTGCGGTATCCTGTTTGAGTCCACCCACATGATTGCATCGGCAACGACTCTGGACTTGTTGGCCTTATTGGTTAATTCCACGTACCCGCTATCGCCTGCAGCAAAAGGATAATCCCCTAGGTGCACCCAAGTACCATTCGCTGTCGTCTCATCAACTGTCACCGTCTCGGAGCCGCTGCTATAATAAACGGTAAATGAGGCATTTGTTGCCCAATTTTCACTCGCAGCCGTGATTTGCGGAATCTTGTAATACACACTGTAAGTGACACTTTCCGGCAGCTCAGGCCGCCATCTCATTTTGCTTGTCGCTGTGCCGGACGTAGATTTGGCATACACATAGTTATCATAATAATAATCATTAGCCGTCGTATCCCTTATCCAGACGCCTTCTGTCTCCGCCTCCGTATTATCCACAATGATGGTTGAACTATCCTGCCCATCGGGTTGAACTGGAGTCTCCGATACCTGATCCGGCAGATAGAGTGTCCGCTTGCGGGTCTGCTTCCCCTCCGATTCCACATAATAAGTGAAAGTCTGGGATAAATCATTCACCCGTATCGACCACTCCATTGGGTATATCGTATCTGGCAAGGTTGTGTACGTGGCCCCGCCATCCAGGGAATAATGGATTGTCGCTGGTTTCGTTGTTTTGGCCTGCACATAAGCATCATAAACCGTTTCGTCAGGCTTAACGATCAGCATGCCTTTAACCGCATCAATTGGACTGTGGGTATCAAAGAAATAGCTTGCATCCGATGGTTCTGCCGTTCTGACCTGATGCAGCGGTACATCAATATCGAGTCCCTCTACAATGATTGCGGTGATTCCCTTGCCTGAAACCGTAGCTTGAATGATTCCACCACTCATTACCGTTTGCTCTGGTGTACCATTGTCGCGGATAATCGTTACGGCGTAATCTTGTGCCGGGTTGAATCCAATGATTTGTTCATTTAATTCAATTGGAGTCTGAACTTCTTCTGAAGATGCGTTGCTTAACCCGATGTAGAATTTATCCCCGCTCTCACCCGTTATCCAATTCAATTGAGGATGGTTGGTCTTAATAATCCCCTTAGGCATCCAAAGCCAGACGTCTGAATTACCATAAAATTGACCTGGTTTATTCCCATAAAGGTGATATTTGAACCATAAAAAATTCGTTTCAAATACAGAAGGAAACGTAATGCTTCCGTTTGATTTCAATGATTGTTCGCTAATCAAATAATCCATCGTTTGTCCAAGCTGCCCCGGAATATGGTGATAATAGATGGATGTAGCCCCGCTTGGGCCTTCCAGCGGAAAGTCCGGTTCAAGTTGGCTAACGGCGAAGCCTTTATAATAATAACCTGGATAACTGGAATATCGTCCAATAACCGCATTATGAGCAATATCCTGCAGCAGTTTATCCCCTGTATAGAGCGACAATCTCAGCATGAATGGAGCTTCCTGAGCATTCATCCGATAATAGCCGGTTGTACTTCCTGCTTCAAACGTTAATCCGCTCGGTGAAACAAGCCAACGCTCCGCTTGAACCCCTCCGGCTATATCTTCTGGAAGCTTGAGCCTAGGATATTGAAATTTACCACTTTCCGGCCAATGGAACGACTCCGCATAATTATATGTCTCCGGCTGCGGAATCGTAACGTTACCTTCAGGAACTGGACGAGCAACAAACATGGTTGCATAGCGTTTGGCTTCCTTATAGGCGGCATCCAAGTATTTGGGATCCTGAGTTTCCTCATATAGCTCCAAGATCTCCATCCACAGCTTGCTATAATAATAAATGAACTCATTTTTACTTACATCCACGGATGCAGGCGTATCGATATGTTGCGTGATATAACTGTCGGCTGCATCCTTCGCAGCTTGCAAATACTTTGAATCTCCCGTCATCCGATACATCATCAGGGGCTGAATGACAGGACCCCTGTCTTTCTGATCCGGGTCACGCACGAGGTATTCTTCCTGTGCCAGTGCACCAATTCCTGCCGAAGTGCCCATCATCTGATTGACAGCGGCTACGCTTGAAACATCGAACGGCAGAGTAGCCATTTTCCATAAGGAAGGCACACCGTATACTTTCTTCTGCGTTGGCGACCAGCCGATACCATTTCGCGATACGCCATACTGGACGGACGGCAGTGCTCTCGTATCGTATAGCTGGTCATCCCCAGTTAAATAATAAGCTCCCAAAAGAACTGCATTTGAGCTTGTTCGAACGCTATCTTCATTTTCAATATCAATAAAGCCCTTGGCACGGCTCCACCACCCGCTGGGTGACGGGACATAATTCACAGAGTCGTCCCCTTGTGGCTCTATCTTGAGCAAATCGATCATATTAAACATCGCGTCAGTTAGCGACTGATCTGACACATTTTCCCGGTATGCCGAATAATCGTACTCATTGCGAAGAATATCCACGTAGGACTCATATAGATTGCTTTTTTGAGCAATTAGCCCCATATGAAATTGATAGGTGTTTTCTGCGGTCATTTGCGAATAAGTCCCTAATTGAGGCGCATACAGGATTGGTTGTACGCTGCCTTCATTGTTGACCAGGCTCATGCCAAGCCGTTGTTTCGTAACGCCTCCCGTCGGTTCAAATTCAACCGGAAGCTCTGCCGAAGGTACAAATACGCCATAGGTCAATGGATTTCCCGCACCATTATTTTTCTCAATCAGGCTCATCGGAGCGCTCAGCTCTCTTAAGCTTGTGGATTCCACCGTACCTACCATTTTGGCATGTGACCTGAATCCATTTAACACTTCATTGATGCCCGAGACTGCCTCTGTTGTGAAGGACTGATATCCAATCACATAATTGCCGTTGCGGCGAGGCGTAAAGGCAAAAGAAACATCGGGTTTATCCCCTTCCATGGACCAGTTCACTTCAAAATCATACTCACTGCCATGCGTAGAATCGGTTAATACCGCTGTCTGGCTGTCGGGAAAATGGACCCCGTCGAATGTAATCCAGCGTTTGTTCATCGTATCGTAGTAATTGGTCCGGCTGCCCGCGTTCCCGTCCAATAAAACCCATTGTTCCTCAAGTCTTTCCGATTCATTATTGATTGGAACCCAGTTCCCGGTTTCTGTGTTTTTGTAGAACATGTCACGAACGATGGATTTACCTTCATCCCATGCTGCCTCATAGAAGGTTGCCTTGTAGTTTGCATTTTCGATGCTGCCTTTCTCTGTGTAACTGAGATTCGTTAATGTGCGGCTCCGCAGCGGGGGCAACGGTGGTGCCTGTTGACGGATATTCCCCTCGAACTTGACTGCATCAGCCCGCGTAATAATTGTACCCGTAGAAGGCTGCGTTCGAGTCAGCCTGACAAATTCGCTATCATCACCACTAAACTCATACTCTCCCAGATCCACCCATCCAACCGATGGACCTGACGAAGGTCTGAGATCCATAAACTTAACATCCGTAATCCCGTTATGAACAATCTCAATTTTCACATTACTATCTGCTTTATCCGCCCAATCCAGCTTATAGAACGATATTCGCGCCGTCCCTGCTTCCAGGCGTGGATTCCATGTGATGCTTCTATTTACGGCGTCTGTATATTTGGAACTGGAATTATTGTAACCCTTCACTCCCGCACTTGTGCTCCAATAAGGAGCGGAAAATCCGTTATTAGCGTTGCCGGAATCAACCGTAACGACATGATCAATTGTGAGGCTCCCATCATCAATGATAATCGTCTTATGTGGCTCTTTTTGCTCAATATTCCCTTCGAACTTGACCGCATCCGCGCGCGTAAGGATCGTGTTTGTGGTGCCGGTAGACCGGGTCAATTGAACAAATTCTTCCCCAACTCCAGAAAAATAGTACTCTCCCAAATCAACCCATCCCGCTGGATCACCAGATGAAGGTCTTAGATCCATAAAGACTACATCCGTCGTTCCATTATGAACAATTTCAATTTTCACATTGCTATCAGCCTTATCCGCCCAATCCAGCTTATAGAACGATATTTTCGCCGTTCCTGCTTCCAAGCGTGGATTCCATGTGATCGTTCTGCCTGCTGTACTTGTATACTTGGAGCTGGAAAGATCATACCCCTTCACTCCTGTGCTTGTGGTCCAATTTGGAGCCGAATATCCATTGTTCTCGTTACCCGCATCAGGTGTCACAACATCATTAATCTTAACGCTACCGTCATCGATGATAATGGTCTGATAAGGTAAGGTCTCCGCGTAAGCGGCCCTTATTCCGATCAGGCTGAAAGGAACTACGATCGTCAACATGAAAACGATGAACAAAAACAGCTTCCTTTTGACCATACAATTCACAGCCTCTCCTCATAATGATAACGCTTCCAAAAATGAGTTACCTTTTGCTCAAATGATCGTAAAAAAGCACTTAACCTTATCCTTCTGCCTAAATCCCGTTCTGTCGTTTTCATCTTAGCATGTTACATCACGGTGAAATTTCTTTCATTTTAAGAATTTCTTATACGATTTTAAGTAAAGTAAAAAAAGAAACCTACATCCTAATTGATTGCTCAGTTGCAGTCAGCTAGAATATAGGTCTTCCAAGTGTTCCAAGTGAACCAATCAATTAAAATGGCGGCTGAAGCAATAACAACTTTCCAAGCTGAATGACCGTTTGATCATACCAAGCTGGATGCTGCCGAACATGTTCCATACTTCGTTCATTGCCGCTAGCCTCAAACACAGCCGCTTTGTCAGTTTTCTCGTGATCGATCTCGAAGCGAACGGTATGTTTCCCATTTGGTAGCTCTGGCAAGAAAACATATTGATTTCGATTATGATCGTTGTAGGGGGTGAATCGATCGATAAGTAAGGCTTCCCCTCCATCCACCGACACCTTCAATCGGCCAGAATCCGGCCCCCCGATATCGAATAAGCCGATGTGTGTTCCCTCAAACTCCACTGTGATCGTCTCTCCTGGATCAACTGCTCGCCATAGACCGGGGAATAACCAATCATACTCGCGTACTAAGGGAAAATCATCGGGGGTCATGTAAGACCATCCTGCGGAAAAATGAGTAAGACGATCCAGTGGCAGCATGGTTGCATACTCCCAAGGATTGGCCGGGACCAAAGGGTCCTGCGGCAAGTGATGTTCGATTTTTCCCACGTGATCTCGAAGCTCTCTCATTTTTTCGAATGACCGAATGATGGTGTCTGTGTAAATCTGGTGTCCTTCGGGAATCGTCGGATGGATCGAATCATGTGTGAAAATAACCGCTCCGGGAATGGCCACGTCTGCCCTGGAGGTGAAAATGAGCTTTCCTTCCGAAACCAATTGACTGACCGCTACGCCCAGATGAATGGAAGGAATGCCGTAATATTCGGCGACTTCCTCTTGCATAAGAGCGCCCTTCTGGTATTCACCGGATTGAAATGAGGTCAAATCCCGCTCCTTAATCGTATATACAAACAGGATATCGCTAAACCGGCTCCGCTTGCGAATCTGTCGGACAATGCCTTCGATGCGCGCTTTGGATTCGGGCACTCCGCCATCGTTGCCAACAAATTCAACAAACACAAGATCAGGCTGATGACGCAGTACATCTGTCTCCAAACGGGCGCAGCCGAGGTCCGATCCTGTCCCATCAATACCTGCATTCACAGCGCGGATATCGGCACGGGGATATTGCCCTCGCAGCCAATCCGCCGTCATGACCCTGTATCCTTTCGAACGTGTATTACTGCCGCCGAAATAGACGATGGTCACGGTTTCTCCATTTTCCAACTTCTGAATGACATTAGGCAGCCCTCTTCGAGGAAAAAATTCCTTCATTATGATTTCACCTGCCCTCACTTAGCGTTTTTAGGAGCAAAAAGTTTTACAGCAAACACTTCATAATAAGGTGAACCATACGTTGCGTAGAAATCAAACCGGATCCGGGTTATACCTTTTGCAAGCACCTGATGTTTATTCAACGAAAGATAATTCCCATGGACTTTAATTTCACTCTCGGTTCCGTCTTCCAAAGTTAACGTCACATCATAATCTTGGATCAGTGGCTCGATCGGATCGTCGAAATGTTCCAAATTCAGCTGCGAATTGAAAACAAGATGGATTTCATCCAGATTCTTAGGGCTTGCAAAACCAAATTCCAACCATTCCTGTCCTTCCGTACGTTCCGAAATCCAGCCGTTCGGCAAACCATAAGGTCTGGAGAAACCGTTGACGACATTCGCGGGATTATACATATCCTGGGATGGTTGTAGATCCTTGAAACAAATGCTCTTATTAAGTTTCTTCAGTCTGGACGGCTCTTCCGGTCTATAAAGGAAGCTAACCGCTCCAGTCATTTTCTCCTCATTGCTGTATACGGTAAGGCTCACCGTACCTTCCAATACGATGTAGACCTTGTCATCAGCTGGTTTCTCGCAGCCCAGTTCCAGTGTAATCCAGTCATCGTGACCCGCTGAAATAAGCAAGGGATAGTCTTTCAACTTGCTGGTGGGAATATAGTTTTCCTTCCGATCCCCGCCATACAGCTTCACTTGCAGCGTTTCCGAATGCTCGGATCTATTTTTAATTTTGATCTGCACGCTCTCAACCACAGATGTCTGAATCGGCAAGACCAAACATAACGCTTTCTCCAAGGAGATTTCTTCGGTTGGATGAAGTTGTTCATAGCTTCGCTGAGACGAGGCACGAATCGTTAATCCGTCTGCGAAATAAGAATCTAACGGCTCTTGAAGCCCTACAATCGTTTGCCCGTCTCGAAGCAGCTGAGCCTGAAGCTCACCCATATGCGCTTTGACGATGGCCGCGGGGTCTGTCTCGTATTTTACGCATAACGCAGCAGCCGTTCCTACCGCCTGCCCCATACAACCACAAGTTGCCATCACCCTTGTAGACCCAAAAGCCACATGAGTAGCGCTTATATTGCGGCCAGCGAACATGAGATTTGGGATATTGTGTGAAAATAAGCTACGAAACGGGATATTATACAATCCCGGCACAAAATTCCACGCGGTAGCCGGCCCCTCATCGTAGATGCCTTTATTTGCATGCAGATCCATATACCAGCCTCCGACGGATACCGCATCTTCGAAATGAGGCTTTGTTGTAAGATCGTTCTGAGACAGCATGTGTTCCCCGATAAAACGCCTCGACTCCCGTTTTCCCGGAATCGGGCATACATAATCCAGGATGAGATTGTCTACATCATCAAACTCACCGCTATTTTTGATATAATCCCATATCCCGTACACCAATTTTCGCAGTTCCAATGCGATGTCTTCATTATTCTTGATAATGTCCATATGTCCGCCGTATTCCAGCCACCACAATCCGCCAAGTCCGTTGATTTTTCTTGGAAAAGACCGATGGTTTAATCCTTTTCTGATACTATCGAAAAACTCCAATTTCGTAATATCATACGCAAATCCAGGCCTTGTGTAAGGAACGGAATAGTTTACGTCACGGGCTTGAAACAGAATCGTATCACCCATCGTGTAATGATCCGCCACTTCTGGAGCGAGCTCCTCCTTGTATTCATGCTTCGCCTCTCTTCCCCATCGGAAGTGAGCACCTGCTTGGTATCCAACAATTCCATCCCCGGAGCAATCGATATAGGTTGGGCTTTCAAAACGAAATTTTCTCTCTGAAGCCAATTGAAGGCCCTCCACCCATTTGATTCTGCCGTTCTCCATGCCCGTTTCATGCACACATGTATTCAGAAATAGAGAAATGTTGGGCTCATCATACACCATGTCGAGCAAAACCGTATCCGAAAGCGAAAGCATAAGCTTTTTGTTGTATAACGGATTATAATGAAAGATCTTCAGCTTGAGTTCTTCCACCAATCCGCCTTCGCGAGCATAATAGGATGGACTGTTTCCGAGATATGCCGACCCGTTGATATGAACCCTGACCTCGCTGCTCGCATTTCCCCCCAATACTGGCCGATCATTGATAAGTGAAACCATGAGTCCTTGGCGTGCGGCAGCAATGGCAGAACATATCCCGGCAATACCTCCGCCTACGATGGTTACATCTGCTTTCATAAGCTCCATTTGGATAACCTCCATGATTAGATGCTCCTATCATGGTAATGGTTTTGGTCCCTTTTTTTTTACAGGATTTCGCGAAAAAATCATACATTTTTTGCATCCTTATTTGAATTCCTACCGTGTCATTTTTATCCGATATTGCTTGGGCGTATCCCCCGTATATTCTTTAAACAGTTTGCAAAAGTAACCTTCATTAACGATGCCTACTTCCTCGCACAATTCCAATAAAGAATAATCCCGAACGTTTAACAACTCGAGAGCGAGATGGATTTTTTTACGGTTGATGTAGCTAATCACGCCTTCGTTCATTGTTTTTTTGAATAAGCTGCTAAAATACGATGGTGCTAAGTTCACTTCCTCCGCAATTGCCTCCAGCGTTAAGCGCTGTTTCAGGTTATTCTCTATATAATGCATAGCACTCATGATTTCTGCGCGATGTAATAGTTGGCCCGCATGCACGTATTCGAATGTGAAGTCACCAATATAGGCGAGCTGCTCCTGAAAAGCCATAAATTCCATGGGGAAGTCTGGAACTTCCGTGGCCATCTTGTTCCCCGATTTAAATTTGACGGTAATGTCTCTGTACAAGTCTCTAATCATTGGCACCATGATGGACTTGTGGATTTTATGGTCCGTAGCAAATTGCGACAGATCGGCAAGTGCATTGTCCAGCTCTTCCTTGGAAATCTTCCTCTTTAGCCGTATAAGAAAATCAGTCAACTTCTGCTGAAAGTCTGCTTTTTTGTCATTATGGTATTGGAACCGATGCATCGGTGTTTTTACGACTTTTTCGGTATGATAATAGAAGTCCTCACTTACATTTTTAGCTTCCGTATACGCCTGTTTGATCGATTCCCAGCCTCGGTGCGGACTTCCAAAAGCGACAGATACCCTTTTATTCAAATATTGATGCAAATGAGAGATGATCTGCCCTCCCAAGGATAGGCAAGCATATTCCGTTTCCATATCACTGCGGTTATTTTCCCAGGATAGAAAACCAATAAAACGATTATCGGACAGATCCGCAGCTACGCCACTGCTACCATTCATCACCGTTTCTTCGATGATATTTGTAATCGCATACTTCAAGATGTTTTGATCTGCGGCCGCGTATTCGTTTCGGAAACTTTCATACGTATTCATCTCAACGATGAAGCAGCAATAGTTGGCTTGAAAGAAATGAAACTGCATGCGATTGGTAAAATCCGATGCCCGATGAGAAGGAATTTCACCTCGGATCAATTCGTTAAAAAATTGCTTGCGGACTCTATATTTATTTTCAAGCACGGATACGTTTAACGAGTGAAATTCCGCTTTTTTTTTCTCAAACTCATTTAAAATTCCGGCTGCCTTATCCAACGCTCGATTCAAATCTGCTTCCCGCAGTGGAACCTTTACAATGTACTCCAATACGTTGGCTTGAATCGCTCGCTGAGCGTATTCGAAGGATGAATAGGCGGTGAGAAGTATGTATTGGGTATGGGGGAGCTCCGCCTTGAGCTGCTCAATCATGGAGATTCCGTCCATTCGCGGCATAACGATATCGGATATGACGATGTCCGGCTTAAGTTTGATGATCTCCTCGATCCCATTCAACCCATTATTCGCTTTGCCCACTAGAACAAATCGTCTATCCCTATAAGAGAGTTCATTAAAAAACAATTCCAATCTTTGAATGATCAGGTCTTCATCGTCAACAATGAAGCAGGTATAGTCTCTCCCCATTATGCATCTCC
This sequence comes from Paenibacillus sp. FSL K6-1318, assembly GCF_037976905.1. Taxonomy (NCBI): domain Bacteria; kingdom Bacillati; phylum Bacillota; class Bacilli; order Caryophanales; family Paenibacillaceae; genus Paenibacillus; species Paenibacillus sp. FSL K6-1318. The sequence goes on along the minus strand of NZ_CP150270.1, from coordinate 3,503,383 downwards.
TTTTGGCAATTCTGCCGGGAATACAGCGCGTATACGGGTTATTTCCTTAGGTATGCTAATGATATCCAGCCCGAATTGATCTCCGTAGTGGAGTCTTATTCGCCCATGAATATTATTCAGCCCGATTCGTTTTCTTTTCACTTCCTCTTCACTCGGTTCTGAGATTAAAATATGTTTTATTTTATCAGCTGGAATTCCCTCACCTTGATCAACAACTTCGATGATGACGATGCCGTCCTCCCTGTACGCATGAATCGTAATAGGCCCCTCAAGTTCCCCTCCGTTATAACCATGGAAGATACTATTCTCTACAAGGGGCTGTAACAGCATTCGGAAAACTGGAAAATCCATCAGTCCTGCTTCGATATTTTCAATCAAGTGGAAGTTTCGGTTATACCGAATGTTCTGGATCTCAATATAGTCGGCTACATTGCGTAATTCCTGGCGTAGGGAAACCTTCTCTGATGCATCATCTATCCCATATTCCAATAATGAAATGAGTGACCCGATCACTACATCTACTTTCTCTATTTGTCCGAGACGTATCACGTTGCTGATTGAACCAAGTGTGTTATACAGAAAATGAGGGTTAATTTGAGACTGTAACACCTGGATTTCCAACTTGCGCTCTAGTTCATTATGAAGTTCAGCTCGGCGAATCAGTTCCACAATCTGCTGAAGCATACGATCGAATGCTCGTGAAAGATCTCCAAACTCATCGTTTCGATTAATCGTTACTGTTGTTGTGAGGATGCCTTGTTCCACCTGCTTCATTTTTGTTTTGAGCGTATAAAGTGGTTTTCTTATATATTTGGCAACCAAAAAAGAAATGAACAAACTTAAAAGAAGACCTGCAGCGAGCAGTTCGAGGTAATAGGTTTCCAACCTGGACAACGCTGCTTTTAAGCGTGATTCATCGTTAATCGAGATGATGGTCCAGTTGAATTTCTCCGTTGGTTTTTTCAAAAGGGAAATCGGAGTACCATCGTTGGTATACAGTTGAAGGTTTGTTTCTGTTGTATCCAGAATTTCTTCCGCTGACGTCTCTCCAATCGAAAAAGAATGATCTTGAATATTTAGAGGTTCTTTATTTTCAGAAAATCCGGCAATGATCTTACCTGACGCAGTGATCAGAGCCAGATTCATTTGTTCCTGTTTATTAATCTTGAATAAGGTTTCTTCAATGGCATTTAGATCCAAATCAACCGCAATGGCCATAGGAAACGGAGCACCGTTCAGATATCGAACCATCGTAACGGTCCAGCCGGAATACTTCGATTTGTAAGGTTCACTAACAAAGGTAGTCCTTCTATTCTTGTCAGCCGCGTCAAATAAAGGTGCTCTTTCAGATAAAGGTTCATCGAATATTCGAGTAGGTGTACTTCCACCCAGAATGGATAAATCGCTTTTGATCAAATAAATATTACTGACATAAATACTGTTGAGTTCATACAGCTCCCTTAATTGCTTTTTAATCACTTCGGTATTGTTAATGTTGGCTTTCACTGATGTTTCAACTGAGAAGAGAATCGTCTGGAAGGAGGAAAAATTAACGGTGAAATACTGGTCCACCTTGTCTAGTATTTGATTGGTGTAAAAAATGTCATTGGTTCTTATTTCCTTTTGGACATAGCGATACGACAATTGGCTTATCAAGATAATGCAGCCTAATACAAAGGCAAACACGATAAAAAATAATTTTAAAGGCAAGCTGATTCTTCTTCGCATCGATCATCTTCCTTTTAATTCCGTTTTAAACTAAGAATAGCATATGCTAATAAAGAGAGGGGCTAAGAATAGCCACTCTCTCTTCGTTTATTTTATTTGATAAGGCCGGCTTCTTTAAATTGCTGGATTGCGGTTTCCTTATATTTCTGCATGTCAAACTTGGTATCCAGCGTCTGGAGGAAATTGTCCCAGTTGGATAGAGGCTCTTTGCCCGTCATAAATTTAACCAAGCTTTCATTAATGAAACGAGTGCGGTCAGCATCCAAGGTATCGCTTGGGTCTGGGGTCAATAAATTTCCGGGCAACGTTGGCCCCACAAATTGCTGATTGTCCTTGAAAGCTTCCGCTGTCTTCGGATTCTGGAAACTGAAGTACTCTGCATCATCACCACGGCGTGGCATTCTATAATGATCAACCCACAGGTATTTTTCCTTCATTTCCTTCGATAACTCGGAGGTTTTATTTTTGATCTTGCCGTCTACGACATCCCAATGAATTCCTTTGATTCCGTATGCAAAGTTTGGATAGGTTTCTTCATCCGTAAAGAGATAATTCAGCATGGACAAGATCCGAATGATTTTGTCCTCGTCCGCTTTTGCGGATATGGCCCATGAATTGCCCTGGAATGATTTTCGCTCTACAATTTGATCGCCGTAAGGACCTTTCATCGGAGGAATAACGATCCATTCAGGCACCTCGCCACTAATTTCTTTCATTTTCTGCTGATAATCCGGCTCCAGTCTACGAGCATCCCTGATCATGAAGCCAACTTTACCCTTAAACATCTTTTGGTCCAACAGATCAGGCGAATTCATCGTCACCCAGTCCGGGTCAACCACCTTGGCTGCCATCATTTTATTAATGTAAGCAAGCGCCTCTTTCATTTTGGGATCGATAAATAGAAATACCGGTTCATTATCTTTTATCTCAACGGCTGAAGGCGGATTGACGCCAAACATCCACATCAAGCTATCAAAGCCGTAGGTTTGCAGATTGCCTTCTTTATTCATACCGCCGATGAATCCGTACGTATCGTTTTTACCATTCCCGTCCGGGTCTTTCTCTGTAAAGGCTTTCATAACTTCGAACAGCTCGTCAGGTGTCGTTGGTACCTCCATATTCAACTTTTTCAGCCAATCGTTACGGATGAAGAAGCTTCGACTGATACCGTTTACATTATCATAGCCTGGAACTCCAATCGTTTTTCCTTGATAAGACATCGCCTCCCAGGAGTCGTTGCCAAACCGTTTCTGTAGTTCAGGGAATTGGTCCATATACGGTGTCAAATCCGCAAGAACACCTTGGTCGTAATATTGCGCGAGATCAGCACGGCTCTTCAAGAAGATCAAGTCTGGAATATCCCCGCCTGCAATGAGTGTATTCAGTTTGGTTGTTGCTTGACCCGCTTGAGGAATCATCATCTCCAAGTCGATATTCATCTCTTCTTCCAACATTTGGCGTTGAACATCTTCATCACGTGGAGGTACCGGCGCTGCAGCGTTGAAAGTGCCTTGGTTAAACATTGTGATTTTCATTTTGGTTGCAAACTGCCCAGACTGGCCTTGCGAATTACCCGAAGTTGTCGATGTAATTTCTTCATTTCCCCCACATCCTGACAATAGCGTTCCAAGTCCTAAGATTGCCGACAGAATAGCAAATGAAATCTTTTTACGCTGCATATTGACCTCTCCTTTGCTTGTATATTATCACGGTTTCCCCGTAATAAGTTAGGTTGGAACATCTTTTATCCTTTAACGGATCCCAGGAGTACACCTTTGGTAAAATGCTTTTGCAAAAATGGATAAACGATCAATATCGGGACTGTAGTTACAACAACTGTAGCCATCTGCACAGCGAACGTACTTACAGCCCCGGAATTGGCGAGCGAATCAGCGCTTTGAGTTGCAACGTTAAGCAGGATGTTACGCAAAATCACTTGAAGTGGCATGTAGTTGGAATCATTGATATATACAATGGCATCAAAATAACTGTTCCAATGCCCGACTGCGTAAAATAAGGAAATGGTGGACAGGACGGGTAAGGACAAGGGTAAAATGATCCGCCATAATGTCTGAAGCTCACTCGCACCGTCTACCCTCGCTGATTCCTCAATTTCACCAGGTAATTGCTCAAAAAAACCTTTGATGATCACCAGATTAAATGCACTAATGAGATTTGGAATAATCAATACCCAAGGACTGTTTAACAATCCCAGAGAGCGGATTAGTAAATATGTCGGAATTAGTCCCCCACTGAACATCATGGTAAATACTATGAAGAGTAAAAACGGACTTCTTCCGGGCAAATATTTTTTGGATAACGGGTAGGCCGCGATCACCGTAAAAAACACATTTAACGCAGTCCCTACAATCGTTCGGAACAACGTAATTTTATACGCCTGCCAGATTCCATGAGAAATGAATACTTCTTTATAGGCCAGAAAGGTAAAGGATTCTGGTATAATGACAATCCCTCTTCTTAATACTTCCGATTCTGGCGTTACGGAGACAGCAACCACATATAGGAAGGGCAGCACGCACAGTAGGGATAACAAAATAAGAATCACATAAACGACGGTTTGCCAGACTTTTTCCCCGATTGTCAAATGGATCATACTAAAGACCACCTCACCAGATTTGCCCATCGAATTTTTTGGCGAGCTTATTCGCTGCCAACACTAAAGCAAATCCGATGACAGCTTTAAACAATCCTACAGCAGTAGCCAAGCCAATCTTAAGACGCTCCAACCCTTCCCGGTATACCCATGTGTCGATAATGTCGATCTTTTCTTGGTTAAAGGTGTTGGCAAACATGAATATTTGGTCAAAACCTGCATCCAGGATATGGCTTAATTTAAGAATCAGCATCAGGATAATGACTCCTCGAATGCCAGGTAAAGTGATATGCCAGAGCTGTCTCCATTTGGAAGCACCATCTATTCGAGCCGCTTCATATAAGCTTGGATCGATTCCTGCCAAGGCGGCAAGGTACAAAATCGCCCCCCATCCAATATCCTTCCATACTTCAGATAAGATGATCAGCATTCTGCCCCAGGCAGGTTCGGTTAGAAAAGAGATGGGTTCAACACCAAAATCCTTCAAAATCATGTTAAAGAGACCATCCCCAGGGGCTAGTAAGGCTACCATAATTCCATAAACGATGACCCATGACAGAAAATGAGGTAAATAAGTGATGGTCTGTACGATTTTCTTAAACCATTGGCTATACACTTCATTAAGGAGTAAAGCAAGTACGATGGGCGCGGAGAAACCGAACAATAACTTATACAACGATATGATGATCGTATTTTTCATGATGTCCCAGAAATAAACGCCGTTCATAAAATCCGTGAAATTTTTGAATCCCACCCATGGGCTATCCCATAGTCCCAGAGCCAGGTTGTAGTTTTTAAAAGCAATCATGATTCCCGCCATAGGAATGTATTTGAATACCGCAAAGTAAATTAAGGCTGGTAATAAGAGAGCATACATCACTTTATACTTTTGGATCGTCCTTATCCATGTCTTTCGCTTTTTGGAGATGGGAATGGCGTCCGCTGCCAATTTTGCTTGCATTTCATCACCTCGTCTTTGTTTGTATTTGTATATTAGCACCCCCCGATCGGATAAATTTCTGAAATATCAAGAATTTCTTATAAGATTTTAAGGAAGTGTGTCAGAGAGCGAATATATTCTGTTCTATAACCAGAACCGATTCCAGAAAAGAATAAACGGGCGTTCCCCGGTGGAATACCGGGAACGCCCGCAGTTAAATCATTGTTTACAGTACAGAGGATTTACCGCCGTCTATGTTAACGGCAGTTCCTGTTACGTAGGAGGCTGCTCCTGACACGAGAAAAGCAATGACTTTTGCCGCCTCTTCGGTCTGACCTATTCTCTGAAGTGGGATGTCATGAATTGGGTCGGAAGCGAACTCCTCCCAACTTTGCTCTGGTGCTGAAGCCTGCCATTTCCGTTCAATCTGATCGCTACGAATCAGACCGATGCACACCGCGTTAACACGAATATTGTCCTTGGCGAGGTCTTTGCTCATCGCCTTTGTAAGTGCAAGACCTGCGGCTCGGCTGACTGATGTTGGCAAAGATGACGCAGATGGTGTTTTCCCAACAGTCGCCGTCACATTAAGGATAGAACCACCACCTCTTTGGCGCATATAAGAAACTGCCGCCTTAGAACTGTGCACTGCTCCTAACAATTTCAAATCCAGGTCAGCAGCCCAGCTTTCGGTACCGACCTCTTCAAACGGCCTGGCCGCAGAGGTGCCCGCATTGTTGACCAAGATATCCAGTCCACCGAAATGCTCTGCAGTCTGTTCCACCACACCTCGTACTTCTGCTTCTACTGAAATATCTGCAGAAATGACTAGTGCATCTGTACCAGTAGCTTCTTTAATTCGTTGCGCCGCAGCTTGGAGCGCCTCTTCGTTGCGGGCAACGATTGCCACCTTTGCCCCTTCCGATGCTAAAATCACGGCTGTCTCTAGTCCGATTCCTTTGCTGCCGCCTGTAATTAGCGCTACTTTATCCTTTAATCCCAAATCCATTACGATATCCTCCTCTTTCCCATCGCGAACTTCATTAATTAACGCCATCTCTTCAATCAATTCGATTTATTATTCCGCTTTCCTGCCAGTTAGCTCAATAGCTTGGAATTTAGTCCATTTCCCAGTAACATACCTCCAAATGAATAGCCCTCCTTTTATGAACCAATCACAATAGATAGCTATCCATGTTGAAAACATCCCCATATCAAATACATATACCAACACATAAGCGAACATAATTCTGCAGCAAAACATAGTAATCATACTCACTATCATGGGGTACTTTGCATCTCCAGCAGCCCGAAATACCGATGGAAGTGCATTGCCGAAAGGCCAAATCAATATCATGACAATCGCATGGCTCCACACAATCTCCGTAGTCCATCGCGTTGCTTCTGCTGAAAAATGATAAATGCTCAATATACTTGGAAACAAGGCTAAACTTATTACGGAACTCACAATCTGTGCCACAAAAATGATACCAAGTATCTTTTTCGTATAGTATCTAGCCTGTGTAAAATCTCCAGCACCCACACATCTGGAAATGACTATGGACATGCCTAAACCAATGGCCATTCCAGGTAAAGCTTGCAATGAAGTAATCGTACTGCCAACTGAATTTGCCGCTATAGCAGCTGTTCCAAATGTAGATACCAAACTTAATATCAACAAACGTCCAAAATAGAACATTCCATTTTCTAATCCATAAGGTACACCGATCCGCATGATCTGTTTAATCATCAATGAATTAAACTTATGCTTCAAGGTTTTATTTAGATGAAGAACATGCTTAGGATTTCTTACATGAATGAGAATGCATACTGCAGCACCTATCCTGGAAATTAAAGTAGGAATAGCAATCCCTGCAATCCCCATATTGAACCCATAGATGAACAAGACATTGCCCGCTATATTCAGAATGTTCATAGCCAGCATAATTTTCATAGGCAATTTGGAATTGCCCATCGTTCTGAATATGGCAGCTCCAGCGTTATAGAGAGCTAAAAAAGGAATTGAAGCTCCGACGATCAATAAATAAGTGTTGGCATAGTTATATACCTCGTCGGTGATATTGCCAAAGAGAACATCTAAAATAATACTTTTAAAGAGAAAAATAAAAATCATAATCACAAGCCCTGCTGCTCCAGCAAACCAAACTAATTGATTCGAGGCTTCTCTGGCTTGGATTTCCTGTTTTTTACCGAGATATTGCCCTACAATTACCGTGCCACCCGTAGCTAAAGCTGCGAATAAACTTATTAACAGTAACATAATCATTTCGACTAAAGAAACTGCAGATACGGCTGACTCTCCTATAGAAGCTGCCATGATTGAATCGGATAATCCGATCAAAGATGCTAACATTTGTTCAATAATTAACGGGATAAAGATTCTCATTAAATCTTTATCCGTAAATAACAACGGGTTCGAAAATGGCATTTTTGATTTTTTCATAATCTTAACCTCATATTGTATGATTAACTACACAACTCTCAAGTCACGTTCTCCATTCATTGTAAATTCCTATCTGTATAATTACTAATACCTATGGTGTATTTTGTATCATGCCTAATATGTATCGTATAATCATCTGTGAATGATCTATCCGACGTATTATGAAAGGATGATAAGGTGTGGATATTCGGGTTTTGAAATACTTTTTAACTGTGGCTAAAGTAGGCAATATAACAAAAGCAGCAGAAATCCTTCATATTACGCAACCAACACTAAGCAGGCAGCTTATGGATCTTGAAGAAGAACTGGGTACGCGTTTGCTGATACGAGGAAAAAGACAGATTACATTAACAGATAGCGGTCTCTTGTATCAGCAACGGGTAAAAGAGATCGTTTCCCTCTTAGACAAGACAGAAAGAGATTTGGCAGAACAGAAGGATCTGATTGGCGGAGTGGTTTCTATTGGCTGTGTGGAGTCCATTGTATCCAGAGCTTTGGCAGAAATCGTAGAGAAATTCTCCAACCGGCATCCTAGAGTACAATATGAACTGTATAGTGCTGATGGAGATGATATTAGAGAAAAGCTTGACCGAGGAAATATCGATATCGGCATATTATTGGAACCCATTGAAACTGCAAAATATGACTATGTTCCATTACCCTATCCGGAAAAGTGGGGGATTCTAATGAGACGAGATGATCCTCTTGCTCAGAAATCATCCATTGAGATTCAAGAAATACTTTCTTTACCCTTAATTCCACCCCGTCGGACAATTGTGCAGAATGAGATTGCAAGTTGGCTTGGTGTGGAGAATGATCGTCTTACTATTTTCGCATCCCATAATTTATTGACTAATGCGATGCAGTTAGTAGAACGAAAACTGGGGTATGCCATATGTGTAAGCGGATCATATACAATCCGGGAAAGTAATAGCACATGTTTTGTTCCCTTTGAACCTGAACGAATAACAAATCATGTACTGGCTTGGAAAAAGAATAGGATATTTAGTTCAGCTACCGCTCACTTTATTCAATTTATAAAGGATATCTATGATTCATAAAAGGATGCGCTGTACCTTTAATCCCAACTACAGTCTGATTTCTACCAACGCAAAAAAAGGCAACCGAATCATCCTGTTCGGTTGCCTTTGATTTAGATATAAAACCTTGTATACATTTACTTCTCCGATGGGAGTGGTGTAAAGAGCAGATTGACCGGCAGGTTGCTTCCTGGCGCGGCAGAGAATAGAATCGTTACGCTCTCTCCAGTTAACCCGGTGCGGTAAAGAACGCTTTGTTCACTTGAATTGGTAACCGCAACGTTACCTTCGGCAATCGATACCAACTGATTGTTCACCAGAGCTACTCCGGAGTATTTCCCTCCACGAGGGTTAAAGGAGATAAGCGTACGCGGTGCAACATTGGTCAGCGTGATTTTGTACAATACGCCGAAATTACCCGCATTGGATGCGTCTGTGTATGCCATCGGATCTGTTCCTACCAGATTGGGATCGCTTGAATTGTCACCAAGTGGCAGACGGGCAGGTTTGATTCCCACGTGCTCATCGTACTTTATAATGCGAGTCGCATTCGGGTACGTACCACGGTTGTGCACTCCGTCACGATCAAGCACAGGTAGCAACGGCAGAGTCTCGAATGGATCTTTATTTTCCTCGACCAGGATAACGTTATAGTCCAGAGAGTAATCACTATAAGCATCCGAATAGAGCGAGATGACTTGTCCTTCTTTCATCGGCGTTTTATTAAGTTCAGTCAAGATCAGTTTACTTTCTCCAGGTTGAAGGTATTCCTTCTTCTGATCAGCTCCAGTCTGAATCGACTTGAACCACTTATCAATAGACAATTTCCCAGCTACGGTAGCGTATGGTGTAGGTCCTGCAAAGCCCATATTTTGTTGTTCGAATACAGCTGGATTTGGGTTGTTATTGGTTGCAATTACATACATTTTCACTCTTTTGCCTGTATTGTTCACGTGGTGAATCATGAAACGGGTCTGCCCCGAAGATGATTCTTTATATACGATGCCTTCTGTGTTCACTGTTTCCGGACTGTTGCTGCGGATCAGCAAACTTGGCTCATCCATGTACGTATAAGGCACTTTCTCCATCGTAGTCACTTCGCCACCGTTGAAGGTGAATTTCTGTCCTACCGGTGTGAAGAGCAGATTGAAATCGGTAAATGAATATAAGGTCTCATTTGTTATGGTGATGACTTTGGAGTACGTGTTGGTAGCGCCGTGATTGTCAGTAACCGTAAGTGTCACCGTTTTTGGACCTGGTTCAAAGAAAGCAAGTGAATTGTTCTCCCATACGGCTTTAACAATATTATCTTCATCATCAGTGCTTTGGTCTGTATATGTTATTTTTTCGCCCATTTTATATTCTTCTTTATCCGTGGCGAACATGGCTACAGGAGGAAGATTAGGAGTCAAAACTTCAATCGTAATGGAATAGGGATCGCTCCATTGGCCATTGGAATCCTGAACCTCATATGAAATGGTATATGTACCTGCTTGATCAAATGATTCTTGACGACCTGTCCAGCGTTCGTCAACGATATCCAGTGCATTTGGAGAACTGGAAGAAGTCACATAGTCCACTTGATCGCCCGCAAAGATTTCCTTTTGGGAAATGGTAAAGCTCGCAACAGGTTTGGTATTTAGATTCAGCACAACCGTCTTAGCCGGCTGATTTACTTTATAAGTGATGTTCAGAGCTTGAGTAATGGAAGTTAAAGGCACCATGAACGTATTTTTTTGCTGATAAGCAGGGCCTTTCATCGTTCTGGTCTCTCCATTTACAGTGTAGTCTTTGCTGTTGGTCTTGAATCGGAGTTCATCGTCACCACTAATAATGATGGTTTCCTTGGTTTTGTTATCGTATTTAACCCCATATCCCACACGGTCAACCAGCGCACGAATTGCAACATAGGATACACCGTTTTTTACAGCCATTGGTTGGCCAGCAAGATACGTTTTTCCATCCTGTTCCATTTTGTTGCTATTCATGTACAACGTCAGATTTCCGCCTGAACCTACTGGAGACTTCCCATCAACGGATGGTTGTTCTACTTGAGCAGGCGTAGCTGGTGTTTCAACCTCCTCAGTGCTTCCTTCCTGAGTGGTAGAATCCGTACTTGTTACATTTGAAGTCGTGTTCCCTCCATTACTGGCGGGTTTCTCCTCCTCAGTTTTCGTTTCATCAGAGGTTGGAGTATCGATCGATGCATTAGTGCTCTCCGTCTTCACCTCACGTTCTGCAATGGGTTGCACTTCCTTTATCACCTCAACCGATTCTACGTTGGCCGTGTTTACGGACGCTGTGTCACTTTGCGGTACTGCCTGCGCACTCACGGAACCGACTGCAAATGCTTGGAAAACGGCTAAAGCGGTAAAAATGGACAATTTCTTCTTCATATTCATGCTTTGTCTTTGGCTCCTTCTGCTCTCTAGTAATTTGTATCCCCTCAAAAAGTCATAGTATTAGACGCTAGATTTAGGAAAAAGTTTCTAATTGGATTGTGAATTATTGAATAATCGTCTTGATTTTGCACAAAATAATCCAAGTCGCATTTTGAAACGAGGTGGATCAATGGCCCCAACCAATCATGCCTGCTCTGAATTAAAAATGAATATTTCTTATGTGGAGCAGTCCCTTTATCATACTGACGATTTGAAACAACAATCGCTCTTATTCAATGGTGTGCAGAGTGTGCTTCTCTATATCGATTCACTTGTAGATCAGGAAATCATTCAAACTCATGTCTTAACAGCTCTAAAGGATCAGACTCATTCGGAAATCTATCCATCGTTCACCACATTAGAAAGTCGAAAAGATATTGATCTGCAAAACGGAATAGACTCACTCATTCAAGGGAAATGTCTTTACATACTTGATGGAAACCCGGAGTTTTACATTCTTTCAACCGAGAAAATGTATGTCCGCAACACAACCGAACCAGAAAACGAAGGTGTTATTCGAGGACCGCACAATGGATTCATAGAGCAACTTTCCGTTAATTTGAATCTGATCCGCAGACAAATTATCAGTCCATCCTTAATCATTCGATATTTTAACGTTGGCGAGAAAACACATACCAAAATTGCAGTCGTATACCTTCAGGATGTGACCAATCCAGCGTTGGTAGAAGAGGTAAAAGAGCGAATCTCATCCATATCTTCTGATATGGTGCTGGCTCCAGGGTTTATTGAAGAGTTTATTGAGGATAATCCCTTTTCTCTGTTCCCTCAGCAGCTTAGTACAGAACGACCTGATCGGGTCATTGCTAATTTGATGGAGGGACGCGTCGCCATACTTGCCGAGGGCAGCCCGTCAGCTCTTATTGCGCCAGTTACGTTTTTTGCATTTTACCAAAGTCCGGACGATTATCATGGTCGCTGGATCGTCAGTTCTTTTTTACGTTTAATTCGCATGATGAGCTTCGTCATTGCGTTTACATTACCTGCTGTTTATATTGCAACTATCTCGTTTCACTCCGCGATTTTACCGTTGGAGCTGGCACACACAATCAAGAAATCACTGCAAAGTATCCCCTTTCCTGCCCTGGTAGAGGCCATGTTGCTTGAACTGATCTTTGAAGTATTAAGAGAAGCCGGGGTCCGACTTCCCAGCCGCGTGGGCCAGACGATCGGCATCGTCGGCGGTTTGGTTATCGGAGATGCTATCGTACGTGCTGGGCTTGTATCCTATACGATGATTATTGTGGTATCACTGACTGCCATCTCGTCGTTCTTGGTACCTTCGCATGAGATGAGTTCAGCAGTGCGTATTCTCCGCTTTCCGATGATGATAGGAGCGGCGCTTTTTGGATATATCGGCATCGCATTTGGTCTGGTGATTCTAACCATTCACCTCTGTAAGCTGGAGAACTTCGGATCGCCTTATTTTGCTCCGGTCGCCCCTTTCCGATTAAAGGACATGAAGGATGTATGGATTCGATTTCCCATCTGGGCGCTTCGCGAGCGTCCTCATGATGCCCGCCCGCAGCGGCTGAATCAGCAGAAGTTCTCTAGGAGTTGGAAAAAACGTGAATAAGGAAACGACAATCACTCGGGGACAATTGTTCTTGCTCATTATGAAATTTGAAATCGGTGTAGACATTTTGTCCCTCCCTTACCGGATACACCTTCTGTCCAAGGGCGGCGGGTGGATTTCTGTTTTCCTAGGAGGATTCCTGATTCAACTTATCATCCTGCTATGCTGGCTTTTGATGCGAAGATTCCCGAGTTCTTCAATATATCAAATTGTAACGCTGATCACGGGGAAATGGATTGGGAAGATCCTGATTATTGCCTATGTCGGATATTTCCTGTTGATGGGCACTTCTGTCCTGGTAAACGCCTACGGTGTAATTAACCGCTGGATGCTGCAGGATACTCCACGGTGGGCTATTTTAGCCCTCTTTTTGTTCAGCAGCATCTATTTGGTTCGTCAAAAATTGCGAATTATTGCCCGGGTGCTTGTACTCATCTCCTTTTTGGTCTTGCCCATGATGGTATTGATCAGTTACGGAATCAAGGAAATCAATCTGTTATATCTTTTGCCTATGACCGAAGCAGGTTGGCCCAATATTATTAGTGGTTCAACCGAGACATTAATGGCGATGTTCGGATTCGAATTTTTTCTCGTTGTCTTTCCTATGGTTGAAGGTAGCAGCGGTGGCAAACTTAAGTCTGTTGCTTTAGCAAGCGCTGTTGTCGTTTTGTTGTATGCATTTACCGTGTTCATTTGTTCAACGGCTTTCAGCCCCCAGCAACTTGACTTAATGCCTGAACCAGTCATTTATCTGCTCCGCTCTATCCCACTCGGGACAATGGATCGGGCCGATTTCCTGTTCCTGCCCATCTGGTTAATTTCAATTTTCGGGGCCATTTGTGGCTACTACTATACGGCATCCTACGGTATAAGTTACCTGTTCAAACAAAAACACCATAAAAAGGCCGTGCCTTATGTCGTTATTGCTTCTTGTGTAATTGCCTATCTGCCACAACAGAAGGAAAACCTTGAGTTAATTAGTACGATTGCCAACAGATCGGCTTACTTTTTTCTGATGATCTTGCCCCTATTGCTCCTGCTCCTGTCTTATATATTGAAACGAAAAGAGAAGATGATATGAGTCAACAAGGAATGGCTCTTGGCATGCTGATCCTGCTCATGTTGATGACGGGATGCTGGGATCAGGATAGTCTAAAAGATGCAAGACTGGCAAATGCTTCAGCATATGACATCACCTCAGAAGGTGAAATTAAACAAACGCTTGAAATTGTCGATGATTTTGAAAGTGAACAAGGGAGTAGCGTTAATGAAGTCCATTCAGGTACCGGGAGATCGGTTCGTCAAAGCACAGATAGAATCCGGGCTAAAGTGACGGGTGATATTCGTTTTTTCAAATATGGGATGATCCTATACGGGAATAAACTCGCACAAAATGACATTTATCCTTACTTGGATGTCTTATATCGGGAACCCGATTACCCGACCTCGCATGTGAAAATTGCGATTGTGGATGGCGATGCCGGAGATTTGTTACACCAGAAAAGAGTCGGCAGTATATTAATTGGTGAGTTTATTACGAAAAAAATTAAGAGCCTGGAGGAATTATGCATTTTTCCTGAAATGACGTTAGAGACCCTTCTCCCTCCCATGCTGGATCCCGGACAGGATTTTACGCTACCTTACCTCTATAAGGACGGAGAAGAAATTGATGCTCGGGGAATCGCCCTGTTTCATGGGCAAAGGTTCAGTGGGAGTCTCAATACGGAACAGGCTCCGCTATACATTATTATGAGTGGTAAATGGAATAAAGCGGCGCGTTTTGTCAAAAAGATTCATCCAGGGCCTTCCAACAATCCACGGAACTATGTCACTTACGAAGCGAATACCGAACAGATTAAGCGCAAACTGGCGGTAAAAGTAGTTGATGACAGCCAGATTGATGTAAATCTCCATATTGAACTTCCTGTAACGATTGTTGAGTATGCTATGAATCATCTTCAGGAAAAGGAGACGATTGATCGTCTGAACCGTAAGCTATCCGATGACATGACTCAGGACGCAGAACAAATTATCAAGACACTTCAGCAAAGTGGTTGTGATTCCTTCGGGATTGGCAGACATTTAATTGCCCATTACCCAGAATTGTGGAAAAGCCTAGACTGGAATAAACAATATGGCCAAGTTCGTTTTCACCCGGAAGTAAAAGTTAAAATAGTCGGTAGCGGTGTTTTAAATTAGCAGCTTGGTGTCATGCAGTTGGGCAGCTCTCTTCAATGTTGAAGAGAGCTTTTTATCTGTTGACTTTAAAAAAACATGCTGTTAATATTAGTTTCACAGTCTAACAGTTAGATAGTGAAACCAATGTGATCAAGGAGGATCCACGATGAATATGGATAGAAAACAATTAGAACAACACATTGATATGTACACGCAGAGAGCGATCTCAATATCCATTAGCATGCAATCGATTCAAAAGGATATTTCGAAATCTAGCAGTGTTACTCCAGATCAGTTTAATTTATTGAATGTCATCAATACGACTGAGAATTGCACATCAAGTTTTTTAGCTAAAGCACTCAATGTCAAAAAAAGTTCTATTACTGCAATTGTAAATCGATTAACGGATAAGGGATTAATTAAACGTAAGTATAACGAAGAAGATAAACGCGTGGTCTGGCTTGAATTAACAAAAGAAGGTCAACACATTGTGGTTGAAGAAAGGCAAAAAATATTAGCTGCATTGATGCCTATAGGAAACAAACTGACGCTTAAAGAGCTGGAAGAATTAAACCAGTACTTATCTGTGATTGATGCACAATTAAATAATATTAAGAAGGATTTGTTTAATAATGAAATTTAATATGAGGTTATACGGCGTTATTGTGGGATTCATCATGATCTTATTGTCTTGGTCACAGTCTTTTTTTATAAATTATGTTATTCCATTAGGGATCGTAGCCATGGTTGTGTCTGTAGCAAATATTCTAGTCGTGAAGAAGCACTTCAGTGAAAAGGTTTATCGTGCCTGCTTGAGTATTTCGGCCTTGTTTGTAGCTACCGAAATCCTCTGGATGATCTTTGATAACATCGGATTATTTGCAGTTGCGCAAGTTTCATTTGTGGTGACTGGGTTTGCTTTTCTTATTTTGGCCTTAGGCATGCATACGAAAATAAATCAAAGTTTCCAATCCATAGCGGTGAGAATTAGTGAATGGGTTCTCGTTCTTGTATTATTGTTGGCTACATCAATATTAATTGTATTTACAATTACGCCAAAACCAGTTGCTTTATATTTGCAAAGCAGTTCGGGAGCAGAAAATTCGTACACGGCAGAGCCCTCTACTACGACAAATATTGATGGTAAATATCAGTTAACAACCAATATTCAATATGGAGGAAAGTATCCAAGAAGTTTTTTGAATATCATTACACCAGATGGTGCATTTGACGAAGAACGTCCAACATACTTTTATGTACATGGTGGTGGCTTTGTAGCAGGAGATTCTATAGGGGGGGATCCTAACGCAGGAGCAGCTCTAAATACGATGTTATATCATTATGAATTAATGGTGGATCATGGCTATAATGTAGTAACCATCAATTATGCTTTGGCTCCTGAATATATCCACCCTACTCCCATAAAACAATTATCAGAAGCCGTGCAGTTCATGCAGCAAAATGGAGAACAATACGGCATTAATATGAATGATGTCATCTTTGGTGGAGGTAGTGCAGGTGGATTTATCGCTGCAGACTTTATAACAATTCAAGCTAACCCTGAGTATGCAAAAGACATTGATATTAATCCTGTTATAGATCTTAAAGATGTCAGAGCTTTAGTACTAGAAGTACCTATTCTTGACTTTAGTCGTGGACATAGAACGGTAACCGAAGACATTGTGACTGACTATATTTTTGCTCAATCAGGTAGTGCATACATTGGTCAGCCGGTCGTAAGCGCGGATCAAGATATCTTACAATCACTTAATGTAATACCACGGGCGACGAGTAATTTCCCCCCTACGTTTATTACAGATGGAAACACAGGTACATTCCCAGATCAGGCTGAAGAGTATTATAACCGATTAACAGAATTAGGAGTCAAAACAGATTTGTATATTCCTGATATTCATGTGAGCAAGGAAGTTCATGGATATATGAACACGATTGATACTGAGGCAACTCGAACGTATATTCAGAGAAAACTAGCTTTCTTGGATAGTTTAGATTAATGTTGATAGAATTTAATAACAAAGAAACCGTTGCCTGCGTAGGCAACGGTTTCTTTGTTGACTATACGGTGAAGTTCATCACCCATACTGAGAGAAGCCGAGCTATAAAATAGGTGAAAGAAGACGTGATATTCCTTCTTTAAATTTGATAATAAGGGACCTATTTTTATAACGATCGGAAGTAAGCTCTGAACTTAACTGGCTATCTTGATGAAACAATTCTTGAAGTTGTTTTGCAACTCGCTCGTCATATACAATTGCATTCACCTCAAAATTCAACCTAAAGCTCCGGGAATCAATATTCATCGTGCCTACTGAAGCGACTTCTTCGTCTACTACAATAGTCTTTGCGTGTAAGAATCCGTTGTCATATAACAGAATCTTGGCGCCATAGTCCAATAATTCACCAGCATACGCCCAAGTTGCCCAATATACAAACGGGTGATCGGGCTTATTGGGAATCATAATGCGCAGATCCACCCCGGATAGGAGAGCGATTTTACATGCATCCATAAACGTGCTGTCAGGAATAAAGTAAGGCGTTTGAATATACACGCTCTTTTTGGCATTTACTATAAGCTTGATGTACATATTCTTCAGGTGTTCTACCTGTGAGTTAGGACCACTAGACACAATCTGAACTGGACTTGAACCGCCAAGCTTGACTGTGTTGAAGGAGAATTGTTCGTAACTTACTTGACCGGATTTACTGGCGTGTTTCCAATCCAAAATAAACCTACCTTGAATATGATTAACGGCATCTCCGTGCATTTTAAAATGTGTATCACGCCAGTATCCAAACTTTTTATCCATGCCTAGATACTCATTTCCCAGATTAAATCCGCCGATATAAGCAATCTCTCCATCAATGATACAAAGTTTGCGATGATTTCGATTATTCATGCGGAAATTTAAAGGTCTAATCAGTGATGGGAAAAAGACCTCCACTTCTCCACCGGCAGAGATCAGTTCTCTGAAAAATTTCAGTGAAATTTTCTTTGAACCAATTTCGTCATAGAGAACTCGCACTTTTACGCCTTCTTTAGCTTTTATGGTTAATTCATCTCGTAATTTCTTCCCTAAGGAATCCGGTTGAATAATGTAATATTGGATGTTAATCTCTTTCTTGGCATTCTTGATATCAGCAAATAAAGAATCAAATTTCTCTTGTCCATCATCAAAGATGAATATCTCATTGTCATTGGTTAGGATTGCATTGGATGAAGTGAGATTCAATTGAATCAGATCAGCATATTTCATGAGCAGGGGGTTATTTTCCTTACGTTGCTCCTTTAAAGTCACTATTTGGTTCTCGACAATTAACTTTAGAGAGTTTCTCTCTTCAGCTGAAAGCCCGTAGAAATTTTTCTTTTTGAGATTACGGCCCAGAAAGAGATAAACGATAAAACCTACAATAGGAATGAAATAAAAAATCATAAGCCAGGCCCAAGTATAACCGATGTCTCTCCTTTCAAAAAACAAAAATACCGCTGAGAGTAATATGTTCATAATCATAACGAGCGAAAGTATCAGCGTGACCATACTGCTATATCTCCTGCCTTCCATTGACTTTATGTAAATAATAAAAAGTGCTTATTACTTAGCTATTCTCGAATGAAGCCGTCATCACAAAGAATATGATAACATACTTGAGGAAAACTAAATCTATTAAATGGTAATCACTAGACATCGAACTAAAAAAGAATCCACTTCCTATAAAAGAAGGGATTCTTTCACATTTGAATATTTATGCTTTAGTTAGTTCCTTACAACAGGAATCCACATTTCACCATATACCACGCCGTTTCTCTCCCCCATTTCAACCGTTGCATTCGGACCACCAACATAGGCATAATCCTTTTCTACCGGTAGGGCTTGACCAAAGGCAATGCCAGTAAGCATATTACTAAGCGCATCAGCTGTCTCTGCTTCGCCCTTCACAACCAGGTATTCTCCCTTAGGAAATTGGATCACTCTCGTTGCTTCAGGCAAAGTTTCTTCTGTCATGACACCAGCATAATGCATCATCTTGTTATTCACTGCTTCGTTTACGGCAAAAATGTAGTCGTTTGTTGCCAGAGACTTTAGTTTGTCCAGGCTTCCATCCTCTTTCACCGTGGACCAAAAATCCGCCTTCTCCTTGCTGATGCCAACATAGTCTGTATAGTCGCTCTTAAGATCCGTTCCAATACCTAACACGATAAAGCTCTCTTTTTCTTCAAAATGATAATTACTCATGATTTACACCGTCCTCTTTAGTTTATCAATTGATTTGTCTTTTCACTTGATGGGTTTATAATAACCTTAAATCATGTCAGAATATGATACTGTTTAGGGGGCCCCATGAAAAAAGTTGAACGCATTAATGTCATCAAGCGGTATATCAATAACCGTGCCCACTTTACCATTTCTGAAATTATGCGAGAATTTAATATTTCTCGTTCGACAGCCATTCGAGATATCAGAGAAATTGAAGCCATGGGAATGCCACTTGTCGCTGAAGTTGGACGGGATGGCGGTTATTTTGTGATGAACAACTCCCTCCTGCCTACGGTCCGGTTTACGGATAATGAAATCAAAGCGCTATTCATTGCCTTTATGGCGACAAGAAATCAACAGCTTCCTTATCTGAAGAGCCGTCAATCTTTAGCTGAAAAGTTATTGGGCCTTATTTCAGAAAATCAGCAGGATGAACTGGTGCATTTGAATCAAATATTGCTTTTTGAAGGGACCAATCCTCATAATCCAGACTTGCTTGATCTGTCAGACCTGCCCCATCCTACCTTGGAAAAACTCATCCAAATTCTTCTCTTAGAAAATGATTTGTTAGTTACTGTCCAAGAAGAGAAGGAAACAAAGTCCTATCCCATTGTTCTCTTGCACCTTCATCATCAAAAAGGCCATTGGATCATTGAAGGTTATGACTTAGAGGAAGAAAAGAGACGCATTGTATCTGTCGACAACCTCACCGATGTAGAAGTATACCCGACGAAAAAAAGGTTGAGTCCTAAAAAGATTATTGACCAGCTAAGTACACAGGAAGAAGTTATTAATCTTGTCCTGGAACTTGGTCCAAAGGCGATTGCTCAATTCAAAAAATACCATCCTTTAAAGTTTACAATTGCCTATACGAATCCGTACCAAACTACTGCCCTCTTAAAGACATTTGTGAATGTTCATAACTTAGAAGAATTAACCGAAGTCACCAATTGGTTACTTTTTCTAGGAGAAGATATCAAGGTGAAGGAGATTCCGGAAGACGTCCTGAATGCTGTACAAGAGAGATTAAACTTATTCTGCCCTTAAACCCAAAAAAGCCGCTATGTTAGCGACTTATGATGGGATCATATTGATGTCTCACGCCAAGGCATGGCGAGCTGTTCCTTCTATTTAAAAGTCAGCATTAGATTGGGCATGATTAGGTGTATGCTGCGGGACGTTTTTAACGAGTATGAAATAAGTAACAATCGCAATGATACTGGTCATTAATAAAGTGAGTCCTAACGGGACGGCAGTGTCCTCACCCGCGATACCGACCAGAGGCGCAACCAATGCACCCAGAAGAAAAGGAACGACTCCGAGCAGTGCTGCTGCACTTCCGGCCATCTTGGCTTGACTCTCCATAGCAAGTGGGAATGCCGCTGTAGACGTAATGCCGATCGAGCAAACAAAGAAGAACAATGGAATGACCAAAGCGAAAAGTGGACCATGAGCCAGAGTTACCACCAAAGCAGCCACACTTGCTATTATAGCAAGCCATAGACCAGATAATAGAAGGGTCTGCTCAGGTATGCGTTTTGCCAATCGACCCACGATTTGAGATCCGATAATTAAGCTGATTCCGTTTGAAGCAAACAATATGGCAAATACAGTGGGTGTAACGCCATATATATTTTGATAAATAAATGGAGTTCCGGCCACATAAGCAAAGACCCCTGCCGTCATGATTCCCTGTGCCAGCATGTAGCCTACAAACTTACGGTCACGCAGAAGCATTCTGTAATTCCCCAATTGTTGTTTGAAGTCGGGAACCATACGTTTTTCTACGGGGTGTGTTTCTTTTAAACTCCACTTTGTCATGATTAATAAGAAAATCCCCAGGAATGAAAGGCAGATAAACACGCCAATCCATGTCGTGAATGAAAGAACCCCACTTCCCGCAATCGGTGCTGCCAAAGGCCCCAAATTCCCTACAAGTAAAAGCAAAGAGAAAAATTTGGTGAGTTCATGTCCACTGTACAGATCTCTAGCTATCGCACGGGAAATGACAATTCCCGCTGAAGCCGCAAATCCTTGTGTGAAACGAAACAAAATCAATAGTCCGATATTCGGAGCAAAAGCACATGCCAAGGAACAAATAATATAGGCTGCCATGCAGATCAACAATGGTCTACGTCTACCGTACGCGTCACTCAAAGGACCCATAACAAGTTGTCCTACACCTAGTCCTAATAAACAAGCAGTAAGACTAAATTGTACAAGTGATGCCGTTGTATTCATATTTTGAGCAATCTCCGGAAAAGCCGGTAAATACATATCAATCGTAAATGGACCTAATGTAGAAAATAAACCAAGTAGTATGGCCAGTCCAAAAACACTCCAATTCGTGCTCTTCGTCATGTTAAATAAATCTCCAATTCTCTATATAATTTTCAAGCCTATTCGGAGTATAAGACATAGAGTTGACTGTAGGTCAAGTCTTGAGACTATTAAAACAAAAAAAGCCGCTAAAATAGCGACTTTCATTGGTACTATAGTCGAGGCATTTTTTCGTAGTAAAAATTCCGTTATTTCCACTCTGTAATTTGGCTGATCGGAAGACGAACAGGTGGGCGCGCATCTGAAGCTGCCTTGCCGATTGAAATGAGCAGTATTGGAACATATCGCTCTGGATCTAATCCCAATACTGCTGCAATCTTCTCTTTATTAAAGCCAGACATTGGATTTGTCGCATAACCGTGAGCATATGCCGTAAGCATAAACTGCATAGAGACAAGTCCGCCATCCAGCAACACAGATTCTTTTTTCTTATCCATCGAAAATTGATTATACATGGGTACAACCATAGCCAGCATCTTATCTTTAATTTCCTGCGTTATATAGCCAAGATCAGCGGTTTCCTTATAAATTTCTTCTGCGCTGTCAACAAAATTCAGATCACCAAAGACGGCGATAACCGCTGACGAAGTATTAATTTGTGAAAAGTTGAAAGGCGCAATTTCGAGCAGGTCTTCCTTACCTTGGTCACTTTCAATAACAACAAATCGCCAAGGCTGTAAATTAAATGCTGACGGTGCCAAAGCAGCATCTTCGAGCATTTCAATAATTTCTTCCCGACTAATTTTAAAATGTGGATCGTATTTCTTTATCGTACGACGGCCATGTAAAACCTCATTAAAATCTTTTGTTAATGCAGTCATTCTTGTATTCCTTCTTCCCGTAGTCTGTTTAAGCTATGCAAATCATTGCTTATTAACAGCAAGTAGCTGATCAATGATCCCGTTCAAAGCATTCTTTCTCTCCAGATATTCTTGTTCATTCCAGGTAAACACACCGCGATCAAGCCAAAATGCAGCACCTACCAAAAGGAACTCTGCTTTAAGCTCAGGTTGTTGAGCAAGAAACTCTCCCTCTTCTGCCCCCTGCTGAACGATTTTTTTGATATAGGGAATCAATGCATTAATTTCGATTACAATCCATTTTTGATGCAAAGTACTGTTACTTTCCTTATGAAGATATTCAAATACATCCTCATCATGTTCGTCAGGGGTTGCATCCATAAAAATACGAATGAGTTTTTCTCTCGCGTTGAGCTCGTCATTTTCAATTAAATGATGTATTGCTTCCAAACGAGATGATAATGTTCGTTCACAAGCAGCATGAAGTACATCTTCTTTGGATTGAAAATAATTGTAGAAAGTTCCCTGTGAAACACCAACTTTTCTTACGATTTCACTGACGGATGTATCTTCGTAGCCCTTCGAGTTGAATAATTCCATAGCTACAGTCAGTATTTCATTTTTTCGTTCCTGGGGATTCTTGCTTACTCGTGTCATTGTCAGATCTCCTTTGTCACTCCTTTATATTAGTTTAAATGTACAACTTGACTAACTGTCAGTCAATGTTATAAGCTCAATATACAATATGACTGACTGTCAGTCAATATAATTTGGAGGTGTTTTATGAACAAACAACGATTGCTCTTCATCTTGGGAATTTCTGCCGCTATTGTATCACTTGCTCAAAGCCTGTACATTCCTTTGCTACCTGATCTGCAACAAGACCTAAATACGTCATTACATCTAGTAAATCTAACGGTTACTTTATTCACTGTGGCCATGGCAACCATGCAAATCATACTTGGCCCCATTGTTGATCGTAATGGACGTAAGAAAATCCTAGTCCCGGGTATAATTATTTATGTAATTGCTACTATTGGATGTATGTTTTCAGGTTCAATAGAAATGCTCCTCATTTTTCGAGTGATTCAAGGAATAGGTGCATCATCTGTTCCATTAGTAGCTGCTACAATGATCGGAGATGTTTTTGAGGGTAAAGAGCGTGCCGAAAGTATGGCTACATATCAGATGATTCTTGGAATTTCACCAGCAGTTGGTCCGCTCATCGGAGGCATTATCGGTAGTCAATTCGGTTACACGGGTACTTTTGGTTTTGCAGCAGTCAGTGCTCTTCTCATCCTGATAGCAGCCACATTTATATTACCTGAGACAAAACCGGTCAACATAAAACCAACAGGAACAAGACTAGGTTTAAAAGCATTTGGAAAAATTCTAGGAAATAAAACCGGCGTTGTAGTTCTTTTGAGCGGTTTCATCATGTATGATGTCTTTTACACATTCATCGTATTTCTACCTACAATATTACAAACGAAGTATGCTTTAGGTGCCGCAAGTATTGGATTTTTCTCCCTTGCCCTCATGATATTCAATCTTGTTGGAAGTAAAATGAGTGGAAGTTTACAAACCCGAATAGGGTCAGTTCGAACACTCTTCTGGGCCGGTATAATGACCATTTTGAGTCTTGTGATTTTTATTTTTGCTGCAGATTATTCTCTAATTGGTTTGCTTATCTCTCTGATGCTTACTGGATTTGTTATGGGACTTGCAACACCTGTGATGCCAACCCTCTTGTCCTCAGAGTTTGTTGAAGAGCGTGCTACGGCAATGGGTGTCTATAACTTTGTTCGTTATCTTGGTATGGCTACTGCTCCACTAATTGGGAGTTTTTTGTATCCTTTAGGCAATATCCAACTTTTGATCGGGATAACAGCTCTTCTGGTTGTAATGGTCGTATTCGCAACAAATCGATTACTACCAATTAAAAAGGCCGAGGTGACGAACTAGACTCACTGATCATGGATCACAGGCATTATCTATTTCGTACAACTTGGTTATAAGTTCACAGAAGATCATTCAACATTAGAAAATAGACGACCCTGAATGAACAGGATCGTCTATTTTCAATGCTTAAATGAAGCTGGCTGCTTTATCCAAATTAATTAAGTACTCCTCCTGAACCCATATGACTCATAATCATTTCAGCAGCTCGCTTGTAACCGCCAGCCTGGCGTAAAGATTCACCGATGAGGTAAGCCTGCCGTTTATATTGCGAATTGTGTAGTACTTCTTTTAACGCTTCTCTCAAAATATTTGCACTGAGGTTATGTTTATTTAAAGTAATACCGGCTCCCAACTCCTGTACCCGATTGGCGACAAGAGGCTGATCCGATGTTAACGGAATCATTACCATCGGAACATTGTAATATAAAGCCTCACTCGTGCTGTTCATTCCAGCATGTGTAATAAAGACATCGGTATGCTGTAACATGTCCAACTGGGCGATGTAGGGCTTGACGATAAAATTAGTAGGGATTTGTTCCGCCAGCGGCTCCATGTCCGTGTATTTCCCAGAAGATAGAACAACATTCACGGGGAGATCCCCTAAAGCTTCAAAGCAAAGTTGATAGAAATCCAAGTTTTTATTTAAGATCGTACCCATTGCAATGTATACGGTTTGTGGGTACCGTTCACGAAGCAGCTCGAATGAGAAGGTCGGAGCATCTTGACGTGTTATGATCGAAGGACCCGTGAAAATAAAACGATCATCCAGCTTTTCTGCCTGCGGCTGAAAATAACGGCTGGTGTACACGAGCTTTAACTGACCAGCATGTGCCGGAATCTCTTCGATGGCTGGAATACTCACTTGAAACTCTTCGGCTAACTCCGTTGTGATCTTCATCGTAGCCTCATATAGCTCCTTCGTCTCTGTCTCCTTCAGGTCTTCGCCAGATCCGAGAGGCTCTACAAAAGCAAAGGATGCAATCGAACACACCGCGGGAATTCCCAGTTTTTCTGCGAGAATAGTTCCTCCCCATCCCATCAGGGAATCAAAGATTATATAGTCAAACTTTTGATTCTCTATCACTCGTAGCACATTGGGGATAATTCTCCGAATGATGCCGTTCACCATCATATAAATGAACTGATAAGAATGTTTATACTCCTGGGGTTTCAACACCGGATCATGAGAGAAGGCATCTTGTGGAAACGGATAGGTAATGATCTGGGCACCGGTCTGTTCAATTCGGGAACGGTACTCCTCCGTGCACACATAGACGACTTCCTCACCATTGTTCATCAACTGAGTAACTAATCCTAACGACGGATTCACATGTCCTTCAGCTGGAGTAATGACTACTAATACACGTGCCATCTTAACTACCTCCCAATGCAATTAGTCCCCCCGTTCTTCGTGATGTATTTAGCGACGCGGTAGTCATCCGTTACATGGATATGTTGTCTTTCACCTGGCTGATTGGATGATGTTCTTGATGAACGAGTTTGGTAATACGTAGTGAAGCCAAGAAACTTAACAAGACCCATAGTAATTGCAGTGTTAACACGATCAAAACACCTGTCGATATGCCCCACTGTAAAGTTTCGGACAAGGCAATCAGGGCGCCACCAACGCCAATGCTTACGCCCATATAGAAGGAATCCACAAATTGCAGATTCGCGGACATTTCTCCCTCTTTTCTGGGCAAGGCATGTTGTAAAGCAATGGCTGCCGTTGTAGGGTTGGCCAAACCAACACCGAATCCTGTAATCATTTGTGAGAGAAGGATAAGTATAATCCCCCCGTCCGTCAAAATAAGAGCCAGGATCACGAGTACAGTTCCAACGATCATAATACCAATGCCGGTCATGACCCTGCCCTTTCGGGCACGACCTTGATCTCGCGCATCAAGCTTGGCTTGCAACCACGCTGCGGCGGACCAGCTCAGAGAACCTGCTGCTACAATGAGGCCAGCAAGATCAGCTGATAACCCCTTCACTTCGGTTAGTGCCAAGATCACGAAACTTTCTGTTGTAAAATAACAAGCAACATATAGCCCTCTGGACACCAAAGTTGCAGGCAATCCTTTTTTTACCGAAAAAGTGCCAACAGGCAGCAATCTACGCATGGGTTGAATCATAACGACTAACCCACCCAAAGTGAGTACTATACCTTTCCAATCAGTTATCATACCAAGTCCTGTGAGTAACAGCCCCGTTCCAACAGCAAGCAGAATCGCATACATAATCTTCGAGTCGGTTGCTCGCGCTGGACCTGTCAGATCTTGCTGAAGCTGCAAATTACGGAAAGAACGGAATGTGAGACTGAGCGCTATTCCAATCAAGGGTAAAACGATCCAGAAAACATATCGCCACGAGATGTAGGAAGCAATCAGGCCTGCTGCATAAGGTCCGATTAAGGTAGGCAGGACAAATGCCATGGAGAATGCGGCCAGGATTTGAGTACGAAGTGTATCTGGATAATGTAACGTCACACAGCTATAAACGCATGTGATCAGGGCCCCCGCTCCAAAACCTTGAAGGGCTCTTCCGGCAATAAGCATGTGCATATCGAAAGAGATAGCGGAGACCACAGTTCCTAACACAAAAACACTAAAAGATATCAGCATGGATGTAAAAACACCGCGCTTGTCAATCTGCTGACCCATAACCAAGGTTCCAATAAGCTGAGATAACAAAAATGCACTGAAGATCCAACCGTATAAATGAATGCCCTCTAAACTTTGTGCCATTTTGGCGGCAATCGTTGTGATAGCCAGTCCTTCGAAAGCTACGGTTGCCAGAACCAGCATAATGCCAATTGTAGGCGCCCTGTACTGAGCATCAAATATCCCAATCTGATTGTTGTTTGTCTTCTACACCTCCGTAATATGATGGTTATTATGGTAAATTAAACCTTTTAACACCCTGAATATACATGAACTGTTCTACTTTGTAAAGTTAAATGTTTAAAAAGTAGAATCGTGGTCTAGATTATGACCCTATCTTTAATAGGAGATTTTGCTTGAAAATATGCCGTTTTCATTACAGTCAATTTGGAGAAGTTCGTCCTGCAAGATCCAGGCATCTGTTTTTTCAACAAAGAAATGAAATCCTCCAATCGATTGAACCAATGCGGGATCAATCGGTGTAGCACTCGCATTTATGCCAACCGTAAAAGCATCTGAGCCTCCTCCGACATATTTTGCGTATATCCTTACATATTGGCCTTCTTCCAAATCCCATTCATTCTGAAATGAATGGATCGCTTGATCAGATATTACAAATGAAATCATTGCTCTGCACTCCTTCCTTCCGTTTAATCACATTTTTTCACTTCGCCGCGATAATTGGCCATTCTGAAACTGGCCCCGCATCCACACGAAACTTTGGCATTTGGATTATTCATGGTGAATCCGCCTAACATTCCGCTCTCTTCATAGTCAATTTCAAGGCCATCAATATATGGAATACTACTGGTATGAACCAATATTCTGAATTGCTTTTTAGTTAACACAATGTCTTCTTCTGACTGCTGTTCGTCCACGATAAGGGTATAAGATAAACCACTGCATCCCCCTTCATCAACGCCTACTCTAAGGAAGGCATTTTGGGTGTCCGCACTTGATAAGATCTCGACGATTTTGTCCGATGCTGTATTACTGACCTCAATGATCATCTTCATTCCTCCCGGGGGCTATTATTTTGAAATTTGGTATCCCATTCCATTAGACAGGGGATGAATGTAGCAAGAGCAACGCCTTTTGGTGTAAGTTCATAAATGATTTGTGTAGGGCGTGTCAGTGTTGTTCTTTTGACCAAATGATCATGTTGAAGACCCTTCAAACGTCTGGAGAGGATCATTTCAGAAATGGAAGGAATGCTTTCGCTAATTTCACCGAATTTCTTCGGACCCTGAGAAAGAGTGCATAAAATATGGATGGTCCATTTCGTTCCGATGATACGATATGCTGTAAATAGTTTATTCGGATCTTCAGTGAACAATGGTCTGTACACCCACTTTCTTAATCATCCGCGTGGTGAGATCCGAGTGCTGGCAATGATACTCGTGACGATCAATAAGAGATGGAAACCCATGGCTACAATTAAGCCCGATTGAAGTGACATCCCACCTGCCTGACACACGACAAGGATCGAACCACCAATACCGATAACTACCCCCGGTGTAAACGAATCTGCAAATTGCAGATTGGCCGAAGTCTGGCCCACGCCTTCCTCCCCCGTTTGGGAAAATGCGACAACACCGCTAATCGGATGTGCCAATCCAATACCGACTCCTGCAATGATCTGACCAATGACTGCAATGGTAACGGTCACAACAGGTACCCAAAATACGATCGCAATCCCTATTGCAAGCAGCCCTACCCCCAGCATAATTCTCATATGACGTCCACGGCCCTGATCTGCCGCATCCCACCGTCCTTGCAGATACGCAATGATACACCAACTTAATGCAGCACTCGCTACAATTAATCCGGCCTGAGAAGGTGTAATTCCTTTCACATCAATTAGAGCTAATACCAAGAAGTTCTGTGTGCTGGTATAGGCAGCGAAGAACAACCCGCGTGTTGCCAGAATCGCTGGCATACCTCTTCGCAACGTAAGTGTTCCTTTCGGTAGCAATTTACGGAGCGGAAATAACATCAATACTAGGCCAATCACGACTAAAACAAATCCCATAATGCTCGGAAGCATACTTAGACCAACCAAGAAAATCCCTGTACCTAACGTTAAGAGTAACGCCATCCAAGTGGATGAAGATCCGCTATCTCCTCCCGTCTTCTCCACTTTCAATTTCCTAAAGGCAGGTAAACTAAGCAATGCTGAAACCACCAGCACGGGTAGGATCCCCCAGAAAACAAAGCGCCAGGACCACTGATCTGCGATAAGACCGGCTACATATGGACCAAGCATGGACGGAAGAACATAGGCTGTACCAAATGCTCCAAGTATTTTGGCACGTAACTCATCCGGGTAACTTAAGGATATAGCCGTATACACACAAGTCATCATAGCTCCGGCACCCAAACCCTGCAGGGCCCGTGATCCTATCATGGTATACATGTCGCCTGCGGTTGCGGCAGCGATCAGCCCTACAATAAACAACAGAAGTGCAAAAGTGAACGGTGCTGCAGGTCCTCTTTTATCAATGATTCGACCGACGACCAGCGTCCCGATAATCTGCGCAAGCAGATACGTACTGAATATCCACCCGAACAGGCTAAGGCCGTTCAAGTCTCCAGCAATCGAAGGAGCAATGGTGGTGACAGATAGACCTTCGAATCCAACGGCCATCACTGACAAAATAATTCCTATGGACAGTGCAAAATAACGCGGGCTGAAAATACTTTGATGATTAGACGACATGAAATGTGACCTCCAAGAAAATTGGTATGTATACATCGTATCCGGATACTTAGTAAACATTTTTGTTTATAATGTCTAAGCTACAGTTCGACTTTGACTTTGTCAACATTTTTGTTTAAAATGTAGAGAGTGATGTAAATTAAGTAGCTTCAAAAGGAGGTGCACCATGAGCGTAAATCAAACCAAAAAGGATGCCTCGACCAGTACCCGGAGAGCGATCATTGATCTCTTAAAGGAGCGCGGGGGAATGGATGTTGTCGCACTCTCCTCTCAGTTTTCGTTATCCGGAATGGCGATTCGGCAACATCTGAATGCGCTAAAAGAAGAAGGATTGGTTACCACTATTGAAGAGGCACGTCCCATGGGTCGACCTACCAAGCTATGGATATTAACTCCTGCGGCTAATCGTTTTTTCCCAAGTGGATATTCGGATTTATCCGTCAGCCTCATCAATTCGATGAAAGAAGCTTTTGGTCATGAAGGGCTGGACAAGCTGCTGGATGTTCGAAATAAAAATATGCAGGAACAATATCTTCAGCATCTTGGCGATGCATCAAATGTTAGAGAGAGATTGGAGAAATTGGCTGAGATTCGTACCAATGAAGGTTATATGGCCGAGGTTAAGGAGCAGGATGATGGCAGTCTCCTACTCATTGAGAAGCATTGCCCCATCTGTGAAGCAGCTGCGGTATGTACCGGACTATGCAAGAATGAATTACATTTATTCAAAACGGTTCTAGGCGATAATGTTCATATTGAACGGGGAGAATACCTTTTAGCCGGAGGAAGAAACTGCGTATACATCGTTAGGCAAAATAAGCCATGACTAAAAGAGCAACCTCATTGGAGATTGCTCTTTTGGTTAATTTCTCAACTATGCTTCATGTAGTTATGTCCTATTTACATTAGGATTTTTGACAGATGTACAAGACCTGTGGAACGAATGCGTTCTTCCTCCGCAATATTCTCATAGAGAAGGTGTTCTTTTCCTGCATCCATCATTCGTTTACGCATGGCCGCAATACGTCCTTTACTGTGATCGATATAACGGAAATCCACCTGGCGAAGACTTTGCATTTGGGTCAAACGTTCGAAGGCTTCCGCCTTGATCCCCTTATGTATCTCTTTCAAGACCAGTACCTCTAATTGATACGCAGTCCACAGGTTATCGATCTCCTGTAATGATTTCATGAAATCCAATTCTAGCTGACGGAGATTGTTCATACCTGAAAAGTCGCACAACCGCTCGATCTTAGGTAATGACAGATGCAGATAGACTAGATTATGCAGAGCCCCCAGTGCATCAATATGGGTCAGATTACGGACTGAGGATAATCTCAGCATATGGATATTTGATTCAGCCAGCACCTCAAGCGAACCATTCAATGTACATTGATCGATAGCCAAATACTCGATGAACGGCAGGTCCACTACAAAATCAAGCTGATCAGTGGCACAGTTTAGGACAAGGGTACGCAGGCGAATACAGTCCTCGATTGGGGAGAGATCAGCGAATTTCCCACTAAGTGCGAGATAGTCTAAGGTTTTAAAGTTTCGTATGAAATCCAAGTTTTGAATTTTGGGCGAGCGAATGGTGAGAAATGTCATCCTTTGCATCGCACCGAGTATATTCAGGTCTTGTGGTTGCTTGAGATCCAGCTGCAAAGCGGTGACATGCTTTAATGTGGCGAGCATCTCCAGAAATTCTTCGGTATAACGCGCCTTTGCATCAGTGTTTGATACAGATAGTATCAGATCCGGGCGTTTGGCAAACACAAGTTCATCCAGTTGACGTAGATCATGCACCTCGTCCAGCCCAACAACAAAACTTATCGTAGCGCGGTTTCGCAATTGCGTGATAGCGTTCTTCATTTTTTCCTCATCCCACGGAACACCACTCATTGAAGCAGCCCAAGGTTCGCTCATCCACCATCGCCATCCTTTCAAATTATCCCTCACTTAGGTAAGTTAGGTAAGCGTTATGGTTATTATATAGAGAACACTCCGAGGGTTCAAACCCTGCTAGAAGTAGAGTATAGTAAACGTAGTTGAAAGTATATACTAGGAGGCTGCAGCTATGTCACAAAAAATCTGGATGAACCTACCAGTGAAAGATGTTGTGAAATCCACTACCTTTTTCAATGCGATTGGATTCCATGGGGAGAATGTTGGTAACGAAAGAGCCCAGCTTGTCATAGGCTCAACAACGATTCTGCTTTTTCCGGAGTCAACGTTTGAGAAATTTACAGGTGCCAAAATCGCAGATACTTCTCATAGCGCAGAAGTCATATTTTCCATTGGCGCTGACAGCAGAGAAGAAGTTGATGCATTTGTTCAAAAAGTAGAGATTGCCGGAGGAACCATCTTTGACAAGCCAAGTGAAACGGATGGCTGGATGTATGGTGCAGGATTTGCCGACCTGGACGGTCACCGCTGGAACCTGTTGTATATGGATGAGAGCAAAATGCCGAAAAGCTAATATGAAAACGCCAGTCACCTATTTTAAGGTCACCGGCGTTTTTTATTACCTCTGTTATTTCAGTATCACTCAATTCTAGACTTACGAAACTCTTTCGGTGTTTTTTCTTCGTGCTTTTTGAAAGACTGGATAAAGTGGTTCACGTGATTAAAGCCTACTTTCTCGGCGATCTCGGTTACTGTATCATTCGTCGATAATAAGAGATCTTTGCTTTTCTTGATTCGGTATTTGATCAAGTACTCGTATGGGGTCATATGAGCCGTTTTCTTAAAACATCGGGTACACTCTGAAATGCTCAAATGTGCTACATCAGCAATCTCACGAAGCGTGACCGGATGAGCGTAATTTTGATGGATGAAGCTGAGCATTAACTGTAGTCTTTCCTGCTGACGCTTCTCGCTTCTTGGGGTTTCTCCGGAAGGAATTGAAATATGGGATATTAATACAAACCATAGTTGTACCGTTTTAATTGAAATTTCATATTCCCATCCCCATTTTTTCTCTGCATTAAACGTCTCCCTCATTTCCCAAAGCATGTCTAATATCTGCGTTTCCCACTCCGAATCTTTTTTAATCACAAGCGAAACCAAAGAAGAATTTGTATACGGCAATACATAATTTTTTTCCATTGCACTGTCTACATGAAAGGCTAATAGCTTTTCGGGAAAATTGAAACTAACATATTGACCATCTTGCGTCAGCTCTGTTGTGATATGAAGAATTCTCTTGTTGATCAAGATCGCCTGACCCGTTTCCAATGTATGATCAATTCCATTAATCTGCATAACCAGTTTCCCTTTTGTGACTAATGTGATCTGTAGATCTTCGTGCCAATGCAGATCGTTGAACCCTCTGCCTGCGGGGATACTTGTATGACGTGTATGTGTGTACATGATATAGGGAAAGGAAAGATCGGAATACAGAATATTCTCATAAAGTTGCTTCACTATGCTATGACGTTCCTTTCTTTGACGATATATCTATATTATACAGCGATTTAATTGCACGAAATTCACAAAAATAATGATATTATTATATCAAATCTTTGACTTATCACAATAGCCTGTGCACAGACGACCGGATAAGAACTTTGGAGGCTTATATGTGAAAGATAATAAATTGTCCCTGCTTTTTCATCCTTATGTATTGCTTTTTATCGCCATTTTGTCGGTATCCGTCTCTTCAATCATGATCAAATCTTCGGATACTCCGACCGCTATAGCCGGTATGTACAGACTTTATATATCAGCTATTATTATGCTCCCTTTTATCCCTTGGAAGACGATTCGTTTCTTAAAAATGAGTTCAAAGGATTGGAGCGCAGTTTTTCTGGCTGGCCTGCTGCTTGGTCTATATTTTTTGTTTTGGATGGAATCACTGGTGTATACCTCGGTGGCTAGTTCCATGGTCATTCTGGCGTTGCAACCTTTGTTTGTGATGATCGGGTCATACGTTATGTTTAAGGAAAGAGCGAGTATACCTACTGTTCTATGTTTGATTACCGCTCTGTTCGGTTCGGTGATTATCGCCTGGGGTGATATAGGCGTTTCGAGAGAGGCTCTGATCGGAGACGGTCTGTCCCTGATAGGAACCATACTGGTGTCGGCATATATGCTGGTTGGACAGAAAGTGAGTGGGAAAATCGACGCGAATATTTACAGTGTTGTTGTCTTTATTATTGGCGGAAGTGTCCTGCTGGTCTACAGTTTATGGAATAACCTTTCTTTGACCAATTACGAATCATCCGATTGGATGTACTTCCTTCTACTTGCAATCATCCCCACCATTTTTGGTCAATACATTTTCAATCTGCTGCTCAAATCCATTGGTGCAACAACGGTTTCTGTAGGTATTATCGGTGAACCTGTTTTGGCCATTATGCTGGCTTATCTACTGTTGGGAGAAACCATCTCTGCTTTTCAATTCGTAGGCGGATTAATCACCTTGTCAGGCATGCTGATGTACTTTGGGCTGAAATCTTACCATATTCCACTGCCTAAGTTCCTGCGATTTAATCGATTCAGAAAATTAGGATAATAAAGAAGTGCACCCCTCAGAATAGACATTGGAATCAACAACGGGTTTATCCGATGAAATTCTAGGGGTGCACTTCACTTTCTCTTGATTAGCGTATAAATGACAGGTTGGACAAGTTCTCGAAGTTTTCAATCAAGCCTGAGAAAAAGGTCTTTTCCATCATCAGTCAGGGACAGATCGATTGTTCTACGATCATTTGGATCATTGTTTCTCTCAACCAATTGTCGTTCTACCAAGCGATTGATAATGGATGTAATAGTACTTTTGTTGACTCCAAATTCAGTGAATAGCTGAGTTGAAGAGCAAGAACCGAACTTGTGAATATGTCCCATTGTTGTGTACTGTTCTACAGTCAGAGATCTCCGACCACAATTCGGATCAGATTATACTGGTTCAAAACATCAAAAAACCGCCGATCTTTTATCAAGACCAGCGGTTTCAACACACAAATGATTAGTCAGCAAGATAGCCTAAGTTGTATTGACTAAGAGGACTCGAAGATACAGGAAGCATGAATGAAACATCAGGCAAAGTACCGTCCGATTTTCGTGGCGCTGATAGTTGAGTTGTATCCAGACTCACAAAATCATCAGCTGTGATATCAAGCCCTCCGTTAATCGTCCACGAATTATTAGTTACATTCACCGGCAAATTGTTATCATTAACGATTGCCCGACCCGTAAACGCAATGTTATTATGTAATACTTCTCTGTACCCTGGAATATTCGTTATGTCCGTTAGACTAACACGCTCCAGCATATCAAAATTTGCTCTACTGTTATTGTAGGCTGTGTTGTTCGTCCAGGTAGCTGATTGTCCAGGTTGATGATTGGCATAAAAGCCATTCGCTCCATTATTCACAGCAAGAGAATACTTAACCGTGTGAACAGGTAGTGTATCTGGGAACCCGCTTGTTCTATAGGCATAGCCCCCGACTTTGAATCCATTTTTGTCGCCGACCCCATCCTGGTTGCCACGATGGTTAAACGACCAGCAATGGTCATATATTACAGTCCCTTTAGAGCTGATACTGTCGAATCCATCATCGCTATTATTCCATGCACGGGAGTTAATGAATGAGACGTCCCCTCCATGAGCACCGAATCCATCAATATTTCCTGCAGATAGTGGCGTTGGGCCGATGTTGTTATACGCATCTGAATTCAGAACGGTTCCTGTTCCATTTCCAGTATAGTAGAAACCAATAGCTTCATTATCATGAGCAGCCATATGTACAAAATCAGCTTGTCCTCTAATTCTGAAAGCTTCCGATTGCGCTTGATCGCCTACTTTGATACCTATTACATCAAATCCTTTGAATGTAATGTCGGTTACTTTATCCCCCACAAAAAATGCTGCTACGCGCAGATTCGTTGGTACGTTTTTAAAATCAAATACCGGTCTTTCTCCAGGATATGCTTCATAAGTGATCCCGCTCTTTGTTATATCATGTACGTAATTATAAGTGTTGTCGATTCTTGCGATCTCAAAATCGTCGTACACTCCTCCGCGAATGTATACTGTATCTCCAGAAGATGCTGCTGACTGTGCTCTTGTTATACTTTTAAATGGTGCATTTTTGGTGCCTGCATTCGTATCACTACCCGTTGAAGCAACATAATAGATGTTTGAACTTCCGGCCGCATAAACAGAAAATGTCATAAACAATGCTGTAAACATGCAACCAATCACTAATAAACTAGCCACTTTCTTCACTGAAAAAATCTCCCCACATCAATAGAATAGTTGAACAAGTTTCCTTTTATTATATCGCTGATGTATACCTCCTTCTTTATAGGAAGTTTTCCTTATTTTTCTTTGTCGTCAATGGATCATAACGTCATGCCATCTAAAATATATTGATTTTTTGTGCAAAGACTATGATATGTAAGCGTACTCTGTGGGACTATTTTCTTACCCATGACATGATATTTGTTTTCGAACACTGCTTTCGAAAGCCAGCTGTCCTCCTCGTATAACAAAAATCCCCTTCGGGTTTTCAGTGTAGAGATCATTCTAAAATCATCTCTTTTTCACTATCTACCTTGAGGGGATAATAAAATTCATTCAAATTGGATGAGCTTCTACTTCTCTTGTTCCTTTATCACTTGTTCGATCCCCAACAGAATCAGCTTCAAGCCGAACTCAAACGCTCCGTCGGTTCCCATCACCTCAAACAGACCATTCTTATACATCCTGCTGAATAGTCCAGCTTCCTTCTCACTCATAGAGTCCAGAAGGCTGATCATCTCTTCACCCTGAAGTGCTTCCTGGTCCTTAAGAACAGCAGAAATATTGCGCTGATGCTGATAATCGTCGAGAACGAAATAGAATACATAGTTCACAAGCGTGAGAACGGCCTGTAATTTCTGCTCTTGCTCTAGTGGCGTCGATTCCATACAGAGCAACATGCGGTTGGTGAACCGGATCATGTCCGGCTCGTGGGGCAGCGTCATCATCATGAGTTGTGTGGAACACGGGTATCGGCTGAGCACGCTCCTTACGGTGATCGCAAGCCCCTCCATCTGTTCCTTCCAGTCCCCTTCAGACTGAAACTCGTCCAAAATAATTTTCGATATCTGGTTGGCCAGCCGTTGGTAGAGTGTCTGCTTGCTTTTAAAGTACCAGTATAGAGATGGAGCCTGAATCCCCAGCTTGTCGGCCAATCGTCTCATGCTGAATTTCTCGATGCCCTCTTCCGCCAAAAGCTCCCACGAAGTTTCCAAAATCTTATCTTCTGAAATCTGAGGCTGCTGTTTTTTCATTGGTATCCGCCCTTTTATCTAACAGTGTAAGTTTATGCTTTACAGGTTCATAGCTTCATGATAACATCTAACACTGTAAGGTTCAATCTAACGGTGTTAGATTGGATCAATATTAACGAAGAAAGTAGTGACCCACATGGATGCAGAAAACCTCCATTATTTTGAAAAAGCACCGATCGCCAAAGCCGTAGCTCACTTTGCTGTTCCAATGATGCTAGGCACCTCAATGAGTGTAATTTACTCCATTTTGAATGCCTATTTCCTTGGCACACTGGGGAATACAGCAATGTTAACCGCACTCGCACTAACGTTGCCGTTATTCGCGGTCATTATGGCGCTTGGCAACTTAATTGGCATCGGCAGCGGTACATTCATCTCTCGTCTGTTGGGTGAGAAAAAAGCTGATGATCTGAAACATGTATCCTCATTTGCCTTTTACAGTAGTTTAGTTCTGGGACTTATCGTGATTGCCGTGGGCCTCCCATTGATCGAGCCAATCGTTCATGGGCTGGGGGCAACGCCTGAGTCCTTCGGATTTACGAAAGACTATGTCACGGTTATGCTTATTGGTTCACCATTTGTCATTTTATTTTTCACGCTGGAGAATATCGTGCGCTCAGAAGGTTCAGCAATCACGTCGATGATCGGTATGATTCTCAGTGTTGCTATTAATATTATTCTTGATGCGATATTCATTTTTGTCTTTCATTGGGGCGTGATCGGAGTTGCATCTGCTACGGTCATCTCTAACTTGGTTGCGAGTGCATTCTACGCTTTCCATATGAGTTATAAGAGTCAATTCTTAACCGTCTCTCTAAAATGGTTCAAGGTTTCCAAGGACATTCTGAGCAACGTATTCAAAATTGGAGTTCCCGTCTTTGTAATGAGTGTCTTCTTGGGTGCAATGTCGCTTATTCTTAACCTTTTTCTGGCCGAATATGGCGATCAGGCTATAGCGGGATATGGAATTTCATCACGTTTATTGCAATTTCCCGAGTTTATTCTGATGGGCTTGTGCGAAGGAGTTGTGCCGTTGATTGCCTTCTCATTCACAGCAAACAAATTACGCATGAAGCAAACCATTGGATTCACGATCAAAGCTATTTTGGCGTTAGCCGTCGTGTTCGGGGTTATCGTCTACCTGATTTCGGACCACTTGATTGGTTTATTTACGACTGACCCACAATTAATTGAAATGGGTAGCTACATTCTTCATGTAACCTTTTTATCCTTGTTCATTACAGGAATGACGTCTTTGTTTATGGGGATCTTCCAAGCAACAGCCCAAGGAACCGCCGCGTTTATAATGTCCATCATTCAAGGAATTACGCTAATTCCTGTATTGTATATCGCTAATCAAACGAACGGCTTTCATGGAGTGATCTGGTCACTTGTTATTGCTGATGCCGTCGCGTTCCTCGTTGGTGCCATCATGCTATATGTTCTGCGGAACAAATTGCAGCCGGATCTGGAACATTTGGTACAGTAATTTCACAAATGGTATTAAAAAAAATACGTCACCAAGTTTGAAACCTATTTTCCCATCTTCGTCCCTTTTAAGTACTGTTTGCATAAATTAGCATCATAGTAACAAGGGTCATGGAGGGACAAAGAGTGAATGATATGTGCAGTAACGCTAAATCGACAGACGAGAGTCCAAATAAGTTCGGTTTTTATAGAGACATTATGGATTGGATCGCTTCCGTTTCCCCCGGCGGCGAAGAAAGGATTGCCCCTTTTGATTTTGGCGGAGCCGCTGAATTCAAGATTCCGAATACCCTTGAAACGGAGATTCACCGTTATTTGATGCCCTATACCCTTCATCCCCAAGGTGGGTATGTTGCATATATTTCGAATGGACGTGTTTGGGGAACATCAGGCGCTATCCTGACTTCCGACGGAAAACTGATCTTCGACCTTTCCCCGGAATACGATGGACGACAAAACAGAATGATGACACTGGAAGAACACCCCGCCTTGCATCGGAGGAAGGCACAGGAACATCATCATTTCCATGGGACTGCTGCGGTTCTGACTTTTTGCGGGAGTCATAATTATTTTCATTGGTTATATGATGTTCTACCTCGATTGGGTATGCTTCGAATGCTAAATGTTCCTTTTGAATCCCTTATCATGAATCCAAATCCTCATGGATCTTTTGTGAAAGAAACGTTATCTATGTTTGGCGTATCGAAATCAACCGTGATTTGTACTAGAGATGATTGGGAGTTTCAGGCCGATCGATTGGTCGTGCCTTCCCTAATGATGAATTCCCATTATCCACCTTGGACAACAGCTATCCTTCGGACGTTTATGTTACCCACGCGCGACACAACACTCCGTTCTCCTGTTCGTATTTTCATATCTCGAAGCAAAGCCTCTGCTCGACGAATAACTAATGAGGATGAAGTCATCCAGCATTTGGAGACGTACGGGTTTATTCCTGTTTGCCTGGAGGATTGGACCGTAGCCCAGCAAGTTCAGCTCTTTGCTTCTGCACAAGCAATCGTGTCACCACACGGAGCGGGATTGGCCAATCTTGCTTTCTGCAGTAAAGGAACCCTAGTGATCGAAATTTATCATATCCGGCATGTAGTACCTACGTATTGGATGATCAGCAACCATAACAAACTTGATTATTATATGATGTATGGGCAAGAGGACGGGACGACACAGGACCGTTTTTCGGGATTGGAAGACTTCTCCGTGGATCTGGATCGACTGGAACAAACTCTTTGTTTAGCTGGAGTAACACATCATAAATGATCAGCATCAGCCCTTCTCTTCTTTTCCAAGAAATTATAGAAGGGTTTTTGTTGTGCCGTAAAAGCCGTGTGTTG
Organism: Paenibacillus sp. FSL K6-1318; assembly: GCF_037976905.1. Classification (NCBI taxonomy): domain Bacteria; kingdom Bacillati; phylum Bacillota; class Bacilli; order Caryophanales; family Paenibacillaceae; genus Paenibacillus; species Paenibacillus sp. FSL K6-1318. The sequence continues at coordinate 3,463,505 of NZ_CP150270.1, read as the reverse complement.
TGATTCAATCGTTGTCTTCACAAAATATTTTATGGTTGACAAAAAGCCCGACTCAATAATATATTGATTAAGGAAATAAAGTTTCCCTGAGGAAACAAACTAGCGCTTGCGAATGTTTTTTATACTAAGGAAATATATTTTAATAGAGTCAACGTTTGAAGGGGCGAAGAACCATGATACAAATCAGTCAACTGAATGTGGATTACTTTGGTAATCCTGCGCTTCAAAATGTAGATATCGATATTCCACTCGGATTCACGATCGGCATTATTGGACCTAATGGAGCGGGAAAATCGACGTTCATCAAATCTTTATTGGGCGTCATCAAGAAACGCACGGGTAACGTTACCGTTAACGGCACCGCGATTGCTCAGGAAAAAAAGAACATCGCATATGTACCACAGAAAAGCGATGTTGATCTGACTTTTCCCATCACGGTACGGGACACGATCCTGACAGGAACGTACCCTAAGCTGAAGCTTTTTCAAAGACCGGGAAAAAAAGAAAAAGCCTACGTGGACCACTGTATGGAACTGGTGGATATCGCTGATCTGGCGAACAAACAAATCAGCAACCTCTCCGGGGGACAACTGCAACGGGTATTCATTGCAAGGGCGCTTGCCCAGCAGGCAGATATCTTCTTTCTGGATGAACCCTTTGTAGGTATTGACCTCGTGAGCGAAAGAATCATCGTGGATCTGCTGAAGAATCTTCGGGAGCAAGGAAAAACAATCTTAATTGTTCACCATGACTTGCATGAGGTTGAAGAGTATTTTGACAAGATCATCATTCTCAACAAAAAACTGGTTGCTTTTGGAGACGTATCTAGCACGTTTACAACAGAGAACATACAAGCCGCATATGGATCATCTCTAGGTAATATCCAGATTAAAGGGTTGGGAGATGTTCAGAATGATTAACATGTTGTCAACGTGGCTTGATATTCCGGTGTATGCACTGAACGCAGGTCTATCTGCGATAATATTGGGGATTGTATCAGGGGTACTCGGCAGCTTCATCGTGCTTCGGAAAATGTCGTTGATGGGTGATGCGTTGTCACACGCTGTTTTGCCTGGAGTAGCCATATCCTACATCTTGGGAATCAACGTACTGCTCGGCGCGTCAGTGTTCGGACTCATTGCAGCGATTCTGATTCAATTTATCACCAACCGCAGCACGATTAAAAGCGATACGTCCATCGGCATTGTTTTGAGCTCATTCTTCGCATTAGGCATCGTTCTCATTACGTTTGCGAAAAGTGGTCTGGATTTAACACATATTCTGTTCGGTAACATTTTGGCGGTTCCGCAGTCAGAATTGGCGCAGTCCTTTATCATCATGCTTGCCGTAATCGCTGTCGTATCCTTGTTCTACAAGGAGTTGTTGATCAGTTCGTTCGATCCGGTCGTGTCCAAAGCGTATGGATTGAACACCAACTTTTATCATTATTTGCTCATGCTTCTGCTCTCTGTCGTTACCGTCTCTTCCCTGTCCCAAGTGGGGATTGTACTGGTCATTGCGATGCTTGTTATACCGGCAGCGACCTCCTATCTATGGACTAACAAATTGCTTCACATGATCATCTTTGCTTCGATCTACGGAGCAGTATCCGGAGTCGTTGGCGTAATACTTAGTTTCGAATTCAACCTGCCGACGAGTGCAACGATTGTGCTTGTTGGTGTGAGTGGTTTCGCCATTTCGTTTATTCTGTCTCCGAAAAACAACTTTTTTAAGAAAGGATTGAAAGCACAATGAAAAAACAAATGATTGGTGTTTTTATTGCCCTTATGGTTATTCTATCTGCGTGTTCCGATACAACATCCAATAGCACGGAGGCATCGACCACTCCAGAGGATAAATTAAAGATTGTAGCTACATATTCCGTTATTGCGGATATGGTAGAGAATGTTGCAGGTGACAAAGCCGAAGTATACAGCATGGTTCCCATTGGAACCGATCCGCACATGTATGACCCTTTGCCACAAGATACTAAGAAAATATCAGAGGCCGATCTGGTCTTCTATAACGGACTTAACCTTGAAACGGGAAAAGGCTGGTTCCAGGATCTCCTGAAGGTTACTAACAAAACGGACGCTGCGTTCGTAGTTTCGGAAGAAGTAACACCGATGTATCTTAGCGAAGCAGGCAAAGAAACGCAGGAAGATCCACACGCTTGGCTGGACATTCAAAACGGAATTAAATATGTGGACATCATTACGAAGCGTATCATTGAGAAAGATCCGGAAAATGAGCAGTATTATTTGGACAACCAAGCTGCCTATGTTACCAAATTAGAGGAAGCCGATCAGTATGCCAAAGATCAAATTGCCAAAGTTCCCGCGGATAAGCGGATTCTGGTAACAAGTGAAGGTGCATTCAAGTATTTCTCCAAGGCTTACGGCTTTGAAGCGGCATATATTTGGGAAATCAATACGGATAGCCAAGGTACGCCTGATCAGATGAACCGAATTATTGATATTATCAGAACAAACCAGATTCCAGCTCTGTTTGTAGAAACCAGCGTTAATCCCAAAACGATGGAGACGGTATCTACTGAGACAGGCGCCCCTATTCACTCAAAAATCTTCACAGACTCCCTCGCCAAAAAAGGCGAAGACGGAGACACATACATCACCATGGTCAAATGGAACATCGACAAAGTAACAGAAGGCTTGTCGCAGTAAACAAAAAAACGGGTCACCTTGTGGTGACTCGTTTTTCTATATTTTTTATTAAAATTAATTACGATTCGGTTGAATTTGTTTCATGTAAGATTTGAATTCCTCGGCGATTTCTTTGAATTTCGTATGATGCAGGTAATGCGATCCCTCCATTGGGATCATTTTGCCCTGTGCCGATTGTTTCACTAGATCTTCATGTAGTGGAATCCACTGTGGATTGTGTTCGTTATTGGATTGTACAAAGAGAAGCATCGGCAGATCACGAGGATAAGTGAGTTTTTCTCCATTTTTGAAATTGGAACCCAGGTGTTTAAGCTCATCGATCAGTGTCGGATTCGTCGAGACTTGATTCGCGATCAACTTCATCTGTTCTTTGGTATGTTCATCGTATGCAAGTGATTTATAGGAATCTCCGCTCACTTTTTGAAGCACTCTCATTAGACCTGATTTTTGAAGGAACTTCATTAAGTTTAAAGGTAATTTAACATCCATGCCGGGTTGATTTGGAACACTGCTATCGATTCCGACAAATGCAGAAACTTCATCCGGATACGTGTTCACATAAGTCGCCGCGTATAGTCCCGTGATGGAATGCCCCATCAGAATATAACGGTCAATTCCGAGCTGCTGTACAGCTTCATGAATTTCGCTGACGATATTCTCCGTTGTTCTCTCCGTCTCGGTTTCGTCACTTAATCCATAACCGAAAGGCTCGATCGCCACAACTTTATAATCAGAAGTTAATTCATCAATTAACAATTTGAAATCAAGTACGGGTGACGGGGTTCCTTGTCCAGGCAAAAGCACAATGGTTTGTTCCCCGCTGCCTTGAATGGACACATTCATATTTTTCCCATCAACGTTGACATATTGGCCATACGATTCAATTTTCTTTTTCTCGATCCCATTACTGATGGTATGAACGACAAACGTAATGCCCATGAATAGCACCAGCGCGCCGACAATACCACCCATTATTTTTAACCATAAGTTCCGTTTTTTACGGCCCTTAGTCCCCGTTGTTGTTATATCTACTGTTTTTGCCACATCCATCTTCTCCTGTCTTTATATCTGTAGAGCCGCTCTTGCGACATAGGTATAGTGTAACCATGGAAGATGTACCCTTCGTGACGGGAATATGAACGGAGTATGAACTGCAAAAAAAAGAGAACTGCTTCTTAGAGCAGTTCTCTTTATGAAATGGCCGTTTCTTCTTAGTGGTCCAGGAATACAAGCTGAATGAAGAACAATACCGCAAAAATATAGAATATGGGATGAACATCTTTACCTTTTCCACGAAGCAGCTTGAGTACCGGATAGAAGATGAAGCCTACGCCGATACCTGTCGCAATACTATGCGTCAACGGAGTAAGGATAATAATCAGGAAGGCCGGAAATGCTTCTTCAAGATCATCCCATTTAATTTTGCTGATAACGTTAATCATGAAGTACCCAACAATGATCAGTGCCGGAGAAGTAATCGCCGGAATGCTTGAAATTACACTTACGATCGGTGTGAAGAACAACGTCAGCGCAAGCAGCACACTTACCGTTACCGCCGTCAGTCCCGTTCTACCCCCTGCAGCTACCCCTGTGCTGGATTCGATGTAAGCCGATGTTGGGCTTGTTCCGAGCAAAGCACCGCTGGTTGTTCCTACGGCATCTGCCAATAGTGCGCCACGCGAGCGTGGAAATTTACCTTCCTTCAGCAATCCTGCTTGTTCAGCAACGCCGAGCATCGTGCCCGTCGTATCAAACAGCGTGATCAGCAGGAACGTAAATATGATCGTATACAAGCCATTCGAGAATACGCCTGCGAGATCCAGTTGCAGAGCCGTTGACGCGAGGCCTTGCGGCATGGATACAATCGATTCCGGCATTTGGAATAGTCCCATGATCCAGGCAAGTATCGCTGTAACGACCATGCCGATGAACAGGTAACCTTTCACATTATAAGCCATCAGCACAACGGTGATAATCAATCCGATAATGGTCAGATAAGTCATTGGCTCTGCCAAGTTCCCGATCGTAATCAAATTCGATTCTGAATCGGCAATAATGCCGGCATTTTGCAGACCTACCGTTGTAATAAACAATCCGATCCCTGCTGTTATTGCATGTTTTAGACTTGCGGGAATTGCATCAAGCAACATGTAACGGAATGAAGTAAGCGATAAAATAATAAACAAAATACCTGCTATAAATACAGCTCCCAGTGCAACCTGCCAAGACACGCCATATCCGGCAACTACACTATAGGCAAAGAATGCATTCAGACCCATACCCGGTGCGATGACGATCGGATAATTGGACCATAGCCCCATAATCAGAGTTCCCACAATACTTGCCAGTACCGTTGCTATGAATACTCCGTTAAAGTCCATGCCCGTACTGCTGAGTATTCCTGGGTTTACGATAACTATGTATACCATTGTGAAGAATGTTGTAACCCCTGCGATAATTTCTGTGGAAATGCTCGTGCCTCGTTCTTTAAGTTTGAACCAATTGTCCATGGTAAAGCCAGCCTCCAACCTTCAAATTGTGCTCCAAAGCTAAAAACAAAAAATCCTAATCTTCATATAGGATTGTAATATTATCGCTCCTATATTCGTCGTTAGGATTTAACAGCTAAGTCTAAACCAAAACTAAGGATACCCATATCTGTTTTAACCTGAAGTCCATTTCGTATTCTAATAAAAATAACATGTAATGTCAACGAATTAACGATTTGTTCACAGTTATTTACGAACTATATGGATATTCCAAGTGTTGTTCATTCGTTTTTAGAACGGGAAATCACATGTTATCTATAAAGGTAAAGAAAGACTGCCGGCATGTTCTCCGACAGTCTTTTGCTTAACTTGTAGTATGTTTCTCTTCATATTCGCTGGACAATTCTTTTAGCGATTTGATTTTACCATGGGGATGCTGTTCTTGCTTTCGTGACTTCCAGGCAGCTTCTTTTCGTTTCTTCTGGTTAGCCATAAAAGGTATCCTCCTCTGGAATTGAGATATATACTACTTCTTTATGATGTCATTCCTGAATAACTTTATTCTTCATGCATAGGTAATAAGAGAAATCGGCAAGCATATAAGACAAATTAGATATCGGTTCTGAGATCAGGAATGCAATAATATAGACATGCTATAACTGGAGGGAAAATACATGGAAAAAGTAACTTTAAATAATGGTGTTGAAATGCCGATCCTCGGCTTTGGTGTGTTTCAGATTGCAGATGCAAACGAGTGTGAACAAAGTGTTATAGATGCCCTATCGGCAGGTTACCGACTCATTGATACAGCCGCTTCTTATTTAAATGAGGAAGCCGTTGGTAGAGCCATTAAACGTAGCGGTGTGGCGAGAGAAGAATTATTTGTCACAACGAAACTTTGGGTTCAGGATACAGGTTATGAACGCACAAAATTAGCATTTGAGAAATCCTTGCAACGATTACAATTGGACTATTTGGATTTATATTTAATTCATCAACCTTTTGGAGACGTACATGGCTCTTGGCGTGCGATGGAGGAATTGTATCGTGAAGGAAAAGTACGTGCAATCGGAGTAAGTAACTTCCAGCCGGATCGTCTGATCGATTTGATTCTGCAAAACGAAGTAACTCCTGCTGTAAACCAAGTCGAAACGCATCCCTTCAACCAGCAGATCTTAACTGGACAATTCATGAAAGAAAATAATGTTCAGATCGAGTCTTGGGCACCTTTTGCTGAAGGGAAAAATGACTTGTTCCAGAATGAGGTACTGGTATCTATAGGTGAAAAGTACAACAAATCGGTCGCTCAGGTGGTTTTGCGCTGGTTGACCCAACGAGAAGTCGTTGTCATTCCAAAATCGGTTCGTAAAGATAGAATTATTGAAAACTTCAATATCTTTGATTTCGAATTAAGCCACGAGGATATCGAGTCGATTACTGCGCTAGATACTAAGCAAAGCCTGTTCTTCTCCCATAACGATCCTGAAATGGTGAAATGGATTAGTAATCGTAAACTGGATATCTAATTTCATGCTGTAATGATAAGCTATGAAGCCCAAAAAGCCGCCAATTGGCGGCTTTTCATGTATATCACAACAAGATTCAAATACAGTGTAAGCCTCTTTTTTATTTATCAGGAACAATAAGCTATTGGATAGGACCGAGTTTGATCAGGCTGACATTGGACAAGGTGATCATTGTGTTGCCATCTCCCACACCGCCGATGTTACCCAGATCAAATGAGATTCGAGCTTTTGGATAACTTTCTTCTGTAGCGTCAAATGTAAACGTATATTCCTGCTCTTCTGGAGTCAGATCAACTTGTTGTCCAAAGTAACCATGCCATTCATAATTTGATGCTGCATCAACCCATCCAATACCCAAGCCCAACTTTCTGGACTTCTCGGCTTTGGCTTTAAATGTAAGTTTGTACTTGAACCCCTTTTGGATGCCAAATCCTTCGTTGATAACCTGACGATTCCATGGATTCAATCCTACATTTCCAATCTTCGCTTGAAGTTGTTGATTGTTAACATGGATTTCAAGGTCTGCTGCATTACCATCCGCATGGGTAAACCAACCCTCAGTACCTTTGGAGAAATCCCCATTTGGAATAATATTGACATGAGCCGGTTGCCCTCCCCGATCTGCATTCGGGTTAACTTCATATAATTGTACATTACCGATGGAAATCTGATGATTCCCTGAGGATAGCGGGTAGCCTAACCCAAATGCAAGTATTGCTGCCGAATCCGCAGTGTCTCCCATGGTGAATGTATAAGCATACGACTTTTGATCTGCAGTTAATTCCACTTCTTTTTCCAGATACTTCACAAAGTCCCCTTCATGCTGTGAAAGAACCGCCTGCATGGATTTGGCACTCGAAGCCGATGCGTCGAAGGTAAGTCGATACGTTTTGTTTGCGCCAAGTTCAATCTGACCTTGTTGCAACAAGTCATCCCACCAATGCTCACTCGTACCTGGCAAGTTAATCTGCAGGCCTTTGCCTTCGATATATGAAGTTGTCAGATCATTAGGAATTAGCTCCCAATGATTCAGATCAGCTCCAAGCTCACCGTTCTGAACTTTGCTTTGTGAAATATCCATCCAGCGTGTGTTATAATTTGCCCCTTCAAAGTTCACATAATATGATTTGCCTGCTGTCAGCGCCGCCGCTGGGAAATACACTGTTTTGTATGCTTACCATCCTCCTGTGTCCCCCAGACTCACGTTCGATTGTGCAACGGCGGTACCTTGCTCATCCTGAATGCTCAACTTAACATTCGAGTCACTCTTGCCACTGGCTAACCGGGCAGATAGGGTGTAAAAACCATCTTGTGCTACATCAATTTTATATTGAAGCAAATCTCCCTGATCCATGTAGCTGACGTGTTTGCCTCCTTCAGTGGAGTCCTCGAGTTGCAAGCCTTGCATCATCCACGCTTCGGTTGCAGGTACATGGGCGTATCCATTCACTGAAAGAGGTTTTCCGCGTTTCATCAGACGAACATTGTCCACATATACCTTACCTTTGGAACTGCCAAATAAGAGTCTAAGCTCGGAATTTGCAATGGATGCTCCTTCACCAATGTTAATTTCTCCAGTATAGGTTCTCATCTCTTTGCTTAATGAAAGGTTCTGCCCTTGATAAACCTGTACCGAATGTCCATCACTGCTGACAACATCAATGTCCATGCTTCGCGGTGTATCTGCCTTAGCTTCAAAGGAGAAGCCATAGGTTGTATTTGCCTCCAGTTTCAACTCCGGTTGGTTCACGGAAACCTGCTGTGGATCACCATTCGTTTGAGTAACATCAACGACTAGCTGACGCTCCATAATCGGGAATTTCAAAAAGTTGTTCACACTAACCTTGGCTTCAGCGTTTTCCTGAACGCTGCTGGTCCAGAAACCTAGACGGTCCTTCCCTTGATCAAATGTGCCATTGTAGATAAAATTCCCATCAGGCAGCGTGGTACGTTCTACAGTTAGTGGGTCAGCCTCACCCAATTCAACCAGTCGAACATTGGCAAACCAAACGGTTTTATCATCGAGTCCCAAATTAAATTCAAATCTGGCGTTATTATCTGATCCATCCCTCATATTGAAGGTATACTCATAGGAGTTCCAATCTGTTGTGAGTGCAAAGGGATGGTCACCGGAGTAATTCGTCCAGCTTTTTTCGTATTGGTTCACCTTGGACATGATTGTACGGTTAGCAGATGCCTTCGCATCAAATTGTATTTTGTATTTTTTGTTTTTCTGGATGTACATCGGCATCTGAGTGAGTTGAATTGAATAGTTTTCAGTCCCCGATGCATCAATAGTAACTTGTGCTGCTTTACCTTTCTGCTCATCATTTACAACGTTGACACTGCCGGCTCCATCAGCATTTGTAATGAATTTCCACTGAAGAGGAACACCATTTTCACCAGAACCTTCTGAAAAATGATCATTATAGATTTGATTGCCATCGGTTTGTGGTTCACGCTGTTGAGCAGGCTCGATGGGATTTGTTGTTACATCAGGCCATGTGTCTAGATTTTTATAAGAATATACTCGCACAAAATCAACATTCATCTTTTCGGAAGTGAAGTTGCTTTCAGGTGAGCCCGGCCAGTCTCCTCCAACTGCCAGATTCAGAATCAGATAGAATGGACGATCAAATGGTGCAGGGAACGTGTAATACTCAGGTTGGCCCGCGGCCTTTGTTTGCCAGTTGGTCACTTCATGGTGTAGCTTTCCATCCACATAGAAGCGAATCATGCCCGGCAACCATTCAACCTGGAAATCATGATAATCGTCTGCAAAAGTTTCTCCCTTCGGAAGAGTGAGGCTTCCCTGATCGTGTCCGTGGGAACCGTCAGGTTTCACGCTGTCATAATGCAAAGTGCTATATACCTTGTTATTACTCTCTTTGCCACCAATTAACTCCATAATATCGATCTCTCCAGAGGCAGGCCATCCTCCATAATGTGCTTCGTCTGTTGGCATCATCCATATGGCAGGCCACATGCCTTTTTCTATAGGAAGCTTCGCACGTACCACCACTTTACCGTAGGTCCAGTCACCTTTTCCCATGGAGATCAATTTACCAGAGCTGTAATCTTTACCATTTTTCTGCCCTTTTTTCGCTTCAATCTGTAACACGCTTCGATTCTGATCTTTCGTAATACGAGTATTGTCTGGGCTGTAATATTGCAATTCATTGTTATAGACCAGCCCCGTATCCTGCACGGTCCATTTGGAAGAATCGATCACAGGTCCATCGAACTCATCATTCCAGACAAGTTCCCATTGATCATGCGGAATTGTTGTTGCCGGAATCGGCTTTTCACCCGCCGGATTACTTGGATTCGATGGTGTCGGTGGGGTTTGCCCCTCTGGAACAGATGGTATTGGATTGCTTGGTGCATTCGTTGAACCGCCAGGCTCTGATGAATTAGTTTGTTGCGCTTCACCCACCATGGCAGTGCGCAATCCAGGTTTTACTTTCTCACCGTTAATGACAACATCATTGGCATCCACACTCAATTTTTTAATTGTACCATTCGTATTGATCTGTGTCTGACTCGCTTCTGGGCGTATATTCATCGAATCGATCAAGCTATTCGAAGAAATTTCCAATATGGATTTCTGCATAACAAGCACCTCTTGAATGGCGTTTTCTTCTGTCATGGTAACTTTGACAGGCTTCCCGCGTTTATCAATCACCAATTGATTCAGCTTGGAGTTGCTGATGTTGATCGAATGACCGCCGCCTTTAACAATGACCTTTCCTGTAACGGTTACGCCTTGAAGCACAATAGACCCCTCACCTATTCCTTCAGCTAGTAGCAGATTTCCGTTGATGAACACATTTTTTAATGTGATGTCCGTGGATTTTAGTATTAAGTTTCCATCCACCTGGGACTCATATGTTCCGGGTGAACTTTTCACATCGGCAATCATCGCGGACAATAATTGTGCGGTCTCTGCTCTTGTAATCGGGGCTTTGGGAGTTAATTTCCCCTGGAAACCTTTTATAATATTTTCGTTCACCAGATAGGTAAGCGCTTTCTTGGAATAACTGGAAACATCATCTACATCCTGAAACTTCGATAGTTCACTATCTTCGTTCGTGGCCGTTGAAAGTTGAAAAGCTCGATCCACCATAACGGCTGCATCTTGGCGTGTAATCGGTTGATGTGGTGACAAATGTTCACGGTCTGTTCCTTCGATGATGCCAGAACCATTCGCTCGTACCATCACGTCATAGTACCAATCGTCTGAAGTCACATCCGCATATGAACCTGTCGCGGCATTACCGGCGAAACCAAAGGCCCGATCCAGAATCATAACGAATTCAGATCGGCTAATGACCTGACTGGGCTTAAATGTGCCATCCGTGTACCCTTTCAATAGATCCAAGTCTTGCAACCGTGTAACTGCAGATTGTGACCAATGCCCGCTCAGATCTTTATAAGAAACAGGGGAGTGCAGGCTTTTCGCCTGCACATTCCCCACCTCCCCTGAACCCTGTACGCTTTCAGCTCCAGCTGTTGCTGGATAAACGAGCGAAGCCATTAAACTCGAGACAACCAACCAGGCCAGTCCTCTTCTCATCTTACTTCCTCCCTCAGCTCAGTTATGCTTACATTGCATAGCCTACCTATTCCTTGACGGCTCCAATAACGATTCCTTTTACGAAGAAACGCTGCAAAAACGGGTAAACCATCAGAATCGGAAGAGCACCTATAAAGATCTGTGCTGCGCGTACAGTTCGCTGAGAGATATTCTCCAGCATGGATGGATCCACGTTGATTTTACTGAGGTCTTGCTGAACGATAATGGTCTGTAATAGAGAAGCAAGCGGATAATTTTTAATATCAGACATGTAGATCATCCCGTCGAACCAGGAGTTCCACTGATACACCATCGTAAATAAAGACAAGGTTGCGATCGCCGGGAGCGACAGTGGAACGTAGACCAGAATCAATGTTTTGATATGACCTGCTCCATCCAAATAGGCTGCTTCTTCAAGCTCTTTGGGCAAACCGCGAAAGAAATTCATCATGAGAATGACGTTCCACACCGACAGTGCTCCGGGCAGAATCAGTGCCCAGATTGTATTCATTAGACCAAGCTTCTGGATCAGAATGTAACTTGGAATTAAACCGCCGCTGAACAAAATGGTAAATACGAAAAACCACGTATATAAGGAGCGACCTTTGAAACTGATATCTTCTTTCGACAACGGAAATGCAGTGATGAGCATAATGACCATACCGAGAATCGTTGCAATGATAGTTCGTTTAAGAGATACCAGCAGCGAGTTAATGAAGTTGGAATTACCGAAGGTTTTCACGTAAGCATCCGTTGTGAAACCAATGGGCCATAAGGTGACCAAGTTCGATGAAGCTGGGGCCATACTGCTGAATGAAACGGCTAAAATATGAATAATAGGTAAAATGCAAAGTACTGATAATATGCCAAGAAAAGTATAGTTAGCGATGCTGAATATGCGGTATCCTTTTGTTTTATAATACAAGCCCTTTTCTCCTCTCTAGAAAACTCGATAATTGGCCAGTTTGTAAGCCATTCTGTACGATATAACAATCAAAATGGTAGCAACCACAGATTTGAACAACCCTACTGCTGTGGCAAAACTCATCTTCCCGTTCAGAATCCCCAGTCGATATACAAATGTGTCGATAATATCGCCTTTGTCATAGACAAGCGGATTGTACAGGTTGAATACCTGATCAAAACCGGCATTCAGGATGTTGCCGATGGAGAGTGTCATCAGTACAATCGTGATCGGCATCAATGCTGGAATTGTAATGTGCAGCGTCTGTTTAAAGCGATTGGCCCCATCCACTTCAGCCGCCTCGTAAAGCGCCGGATTAATGCCTGATAGAGAAGCCAGAAATACGATCGTACCAAAACCAAATTCTTTCCAGACATCGCTGACGATTAGCGTGATCCGGAACCATGTCCCATCACCAAGGAAAAAGATTGGCTCTCCTCCGAATGCTACGACAAGCTGATTCACCATGCCTCCTTGCGGAGACAGAATATCAAGCAAAATTCCGCCGAGGATAACCCACGATAGGAAATGCGGCAGATAGACGAGCGTTTGACTTACTCTTTTGAATGCCACCAAACGGACTTCATTCAACAAAATGGCAAACAAGAATGGAGCGAATAATCCTGCGATGATTTTGAAAAATGCAATGACTAGCGTATTCCAGATTACTTGGCCTACATCCGGATATAAAAACAAGTATCTAAAGTTGTCCCAACCTACCCATTTGGACTCCGAAAATCCCAGGTATGGCTTGAAATCCTGAAAAGCAATCACAATACCACCCATCGGTATGTACTGAAACACTATTGCCAGCAGTACCGCTGGAACGAGCATCATATGCAATGTCCAATTTCGTTGCATATTCCAGCGCTGCTTGACTCTGGTGGAGCGCCGTTTATGCGGCGTTTCTAACGTATGTTCCTTCACTCCTGCATCCCCCATGTTCTAAAATTTGTATTTTACAAGTCATCGTGAACTTGTATATTAAAATTATAGCAATGGTAATTTGCGATCTATATCCTAATATTGCAACAACGATATCACTATTTAAATGAGATTAAGGAGGTTGAACTTTGCTCACGCGCATGAATGTCTTTACCAAAATCACCTTGTTGTTTGTGATGCTGCATATTTTGGTATTGTTTCTCTACACCTACTCCAACCGGGAAAGCGTGCGAGTTATTGAACATGAGATTCAGAACAATACGATGAATCATCTATCGACATTTGCGGAATCAGTAGAATCTAACATTTACCAATTATCGCTATATGGGATGTCCATTGGACAAGATTCCAGTATTCAGGAATATCAACGCCCCGACTACAAAGATGTACCTTACGAACGTGTAAAAGTCGGAAGTGCCATTCTGGAGAAGATGAATCTGTACAACGCAGCAAGTAAATGGCATTCGACGATTACGCTATACTTCCCCCGGATGAAAAAAGTGATATCAACGGATTATTATGCTTACATCCCTTACAAGGATAACGAATTTACGGAGCCGCTTTCGCAGTCCTGGACCTATGCCGATCATCAATTCATCTGGTATACGACCGATCCAACGACTGCAATGGCGAAACCCGGCAAAGCTCGTTTAATTACCAAAATCAGTTTTCCGGCTCACCATTTAACTGCACTTCTGAATCAAAACAAGTTAAACAACAAAGGTGATCCGTTTATGTTCCATCCGGAATATGGTTTAATCAGTAATAGCTCTGGAAAGGATACATTAAATTCCATCCTGCCTTCTCTGAAAGAAGCAAATCTGAAAGCCAGTGGCGGATTCAGCACAACGTTGAACAAGACGGAATATTACGTCTCTTACATTCAATCCAAGAGCCTCGGCTGGTACTATGTTGACTATGTTCCCATGCAGCAAATACTAAAGCCGATTACGAGCAGCCGTAATCTCTTTTACGCTTCAATTGCCGTTCTGATCGTGATGAGCGTAGTTGTGTTGTATACACTCTATCGCAGTGTGCAGCTTCCACTCTTACAGTTAGTGAAAGGAACAAATCGTTTGTCTACCGGGGATTTTTCCGTTCGTCTGCATCATCCTGCGCGCAATGAATTCAGTCTTTTATTTGCTCGATTCAACATTATGGCTCAACGAATTCAAGAGTTAATCGAGAACGTATATGAGGAGAAATTAAGAAGTCGCGAAGCTACGCTAAAACAGCTGCAATCGCAGATTAACCCGCATTTTCTCTATAATTGTCTGTTTTACATCAAGAACATGGCCCGAATGAAAAATGAAAAGGCTGTGGTAGCCATGGCCCTGAATCTGGGAGAGTATTACCGATACATAACCAGGTCCGAAAAGGATCAAGCCACGCTTCGTGAAGAACTGACGATGGTCGAAAATTATTTGGAAATTCAGTCGCTTCGACTGGAACGGATGCATTTTACAATCGAAGTGCCCCATGATATTTTAGATAAAACGGTTCCCAGACTGACTCTGCAGCCTATCATTGAGAACGCTATCATTCATGGCTTGGAGCCCAAATCACAGAACGGTGAGATCAAAATTTATGCGGACTGCAAGGATGATGTATACACGATTACAGTGGAAGACAGCGGACTTGGCATGTCTGATGAACAACTTGAGGACTTGAAAAATAATCTTCACAAACCCCTTGATGAGAACATGGGTTGCGGTACCTGGAACGTCCATCAGCGTTTATCATTTCTGTATGGTGATGGATCAGGACTTACCTATGATCATTCTGCATTGGGTGGTGTAAAAGTTAACATCGTATGGCACGACAATACTAACAAGTAGGTGAAAGCCCCATGCTGCAAATATTACTGGTGGACGATGAACGTTCAGTTGTGGAGACCCTGTCAGAGACCATTCCGTGGGAAAGCTGCGGGATCGGCACGGTCCATGAAGCACTATCCGGCGCGGTAGCGTTGGAAATCATGGAAAACCACGACATTGACATTGTCATTACAGACATACGCATGCCCGAAATGTCGGGTATTGCACTTATTACAGCGATTCATGAAAAGTGGCCCCATGTACAAACGATCCTGTTATCAGGTCACGCAGATTTTGAATACGCAAAACAGGCTATTGCGCAGGAAAGCTTCGATTACTTGCTAAAACCGGTTAGCGATGAAGATCTCATCGAATCGGTCCAACGTCTCGTTCATCGAATTAAAGATAAATGGGAAGCTGCGGCTTCCCATCAGAGAGCCCTCCACGCCTTTCAGGATCATCTGCCGTTACTGCAATCCACGATGCTGCATGAGCTGCTGACAGGAAAAGTCTATGATCAGAAGACGCTGGAAAACAAGCTGGATCTGCTGGAGCTTCCCTACTTCGTTGGTGAGGATCTCGGCATGTTGATTATTCGCATGGAAGAGCACCTATCCGACATGGCTCATAGCGATCTTGCTCTGATGGAATATGCTATATGCAATATCATTAGTGAAGTGATGCATACTCATTTTCATATCTGGCACACCCGGGATGTTCACGATTACATTGTTGTTCTAGTTAGTATGAAACCTGCGACAACGATGAGTTTCAGCAGAAGCGAGACACCTCAGACGTTGCTTGAGCAGTATGCTGCCCAGATTCAAACCAACGTTCAGTTATACTTGAAAGGTGCAATCTCCATTTCTGTATCCAACTGGGGAAAGTCCCCTCATGAAATCGGAGAAATATATGAGCGCACGGTCATGTCCATGCGGAAACGGATGGGACAAGTTCAAGGCTTGTTTGTAACAGCCTCTGATGAGACGGAGACCAATCCCCTTCATACAATCAGGTCTCTCTATCAGCCGCCGACGTTGATCAGTCTTCTAGAAGCTGGACGCTTTGACGATGTGGGACGTAAAATCGAACATATTTTTGAAGAGTTGCTGCACTCGAATGAACATCATGATATTGCGGAGTTAACCATCGAAGTATATTTTGCTATCGCAGGCGCATTTACTTATATTATTCATAAAAATGGAAAACAGATATCCTCATTGATGCCAGCAGAATCCTATCGCTACTTCCAAGCTCCCAGCTATTCTACTGCACAGCAATTGCAGGAATGGTCCATGCGCACACTTGATTACATACGTGACGATGCGGAACAAGAGCTTAAAGACAATCACAGCACCATTGTGCGCAGTGTCAAAAGTTTTGTGGATATTCATCTGGCTGGTGATGTCTCGCTGCCTGCCATTGCTGATCACGTCCATCTGCATCCCGTATACTTGTCGAAGGTCTACAAGGCTGAGACAGGAGAAGCACTTACAGCCTATGTATACCGCTTGAGAATGGAGAAAGCATCATATCATTTGCGAACTTCAACAGCTAAAGTGTTCGAAATTGCTGAACTAGTGGGTTACAACAATACCGCATATTTCATTCGAGTATTCAAGAAATTTTATGATCTTACTCCGCAAGAATATCGGGAAAATCTGCCTGTTTAAGGGGGACCACAGACCAAATCCGACTTACAGGCAGGCTCCCCGTTACTCCATTTCTTATATTGCATAGCAAAAGGCATTGCCAGAGTTTATCTCCTGCAATGCCTTTTGGTTGCTTATGTGGCCGTGATCACCGTATCCATGATCGTGTGATCGTGACCCTGCCCAAGACTATTTTCCGCTTTTCACGGACTCATACCACTCGTTAACTTCTTTCGTAATCTGATCTCCGCCTGAAGACTTCCATTTCTCAACAAAGGAATCGAACGCATCCACAGAGGTTTTGCCATATACGATTTGAGAGAAGGTATCCTTCTCCATCTTCGTCAGAATATCATTATTCATCTGCATCGTCATTGAAGGTGCACCGGTAAACATCTGATTGAACACGATATCTTTTTGATCCAAAACAATCTTGGCTGCATCAAGCATAGGTATGGGTACACCTGATTTGATTTTCTTCTCGAACGGTGTAGTTGCTTCTTCACCGCTTGCCAGTTTCGCAAGTGTCGTCATGCTTAGATTGGGAATGCGTGCTCCATCAAACGTTAAGGTGTACTTCTCAGGAGCATAGCCGCCCGTAAGACTCGCATCAGTGGATGGTTTCCCATCGACCATTACCCAATCGTATCCTTCGGCAAATCCATGCTCGAATTCATCACCCTCTTTGGGGTTCGCATAGTGGTCAAAGAGATAGTTCTGATAAGTGAAAAAGGCTTCAGGATTCTTCATGTCTTTGTTAATCAAAATTACGCCATTTCCGTTTGACGTACCATGTCTGCCGGCTTGACCGTTTGGACCGGAAGGAATTGGATAGGCTTTGTATTCAGCCTCAGGATTGTTCTTCTTCACATCCTCCAATGGCCAGGATGGCATCCAGTGAGGACCTACCACAATACCTGCTTTTCCAGCAGTAAATTCTTCTGCAGCTTTCGTCTCGTCATATACGCCAGCTTCCTCCGGTATATATCCTTTGCTCATCCAGCTTTGTAATTTGGCCAAAGCCTGTTTCGCACCAGGAGTTACGGAACCATATTCAAGTTTTCCATCTTCCGTCAGATTCCACTGGTTCGGCATAGTGCCATATGCGCCAAAGACCCATCCAGCTTCTGACATCCATGTATTCAACCAGTTCTTGAAGCCGATAGTCAGCCCGTACGTATCCTGCTTCCCATTGCCATCGGGATCTTGGTTCGTAAACGTTTCCATGATGACTTCAAGATCATCTATGGTTTTAGGTGCTTCCAGGTTGAATTTCTTCATCCAGTCTTCACGTATCCACATCACAGGATCGCCATTATAGGCATAATCCAGAATCGGAATGCCGATTTTTTTGCCGTCTTGCATGTAGGGATACCATACGGAAGGATCTTCGTTTACGGCTTCTTTCCATGTGTCACTGGCATATTGGTCAAACAACTCTCCAGCATCGACAAATTTCCCGGACTCAATCAATTCACGCACCAGATTGAATTCGCCGCGATACGAAATAATATCTGGCATGTCTGCGTTGGAAGCCAGCGATAGACGCAGTTTGGTCTCAAATGCATTGTTGGTCGATGGAGATATCCATTGGTTTTTCAGCTCGATTCCGAGCTTCTCCTTCGCCCATTGCGTATGCACATTATTATCCTGATCCTCACCTGGCTTAAACTTCACATCTGGACCCCATGGTCTCAGGTATGTAATAGACACCGGCGGATCGTATTTCCCATTTTTGAGTTCCAACGTTGTCGCTGGTGTGCTTGATTCTTCTGGCTTATCGCTCCCGCCGCTGCTGCATCCACTCAAGGCTGCTGATAGGGCCAGTACACCGATCATAACCAAACTGCCTACTCGTCTCTTTTTACTTGTGTCCAACTTCGTTCCCCCAGTCTATGTAATGTTGCTTACAGGTTAATCATAATGAATGATTGATATTTATGCCCATACTAATATTGCAACATTTATTGCATTAATTTAGGATATTGAATAATGAATACACATATTGAATAAATACAACGCCTGGAGGCAGGAAAAAAGCAGCCGTTAGCGGCTGCTCCTGGATGCTTAATTACTCGTATATTTCACCCAATCATATTCTGCATAAAGCGGATTGGCACCGTTGTAAGGTCCGAGCCAGCTATCCACACCCGTTCCATTCCAGAGGTTCATCATAATTTTGCCTGGTGTGGTTGGAATATTGCTGGTTGCCGTATGTTTTAATACTCCATCGACATACCATTTGATATGTCCTGGCTGCCAATCGAATGCATACGTATGGAAACCTTGGGAGGCATCAAAGCCGAGATTGATAATCTTCTCATGATTGCCAACCCCGTTGGTATAATAATTGAACTGTACTTTGGTCGTGTCTTTCCCTAAAAATTCGATATCAATCTCATCCCATTGTGTGCCATGAGAGGGTCCTGTGTATGTGAAAAATGAGGAAACTACACCTGTGTTTTTGGCAGGCTTCATACTGACTTCATACAAACCGTATCCATACGTATTCGTGGAGCGGTACTCTCCACAATCAAACTTGTTCTGTGCAGAGCTGGTCAAACCAAGCTTAAGCTTGCCATCACTTGTGAAATTAACATTGTTAGCCCTCCAGGTACAGTTGAACATGTTCCCATTGGAATACCCATCCGCTTTTTGCCACGTACTTGCGTTAAAATAGGTTAGAGGTTCCCAGAACACATAACCCGCGAAAGCGCTTACTGAAAAAAATAAAGAAATGACACCTGTTACCGCCAAAGTATACCAAGACTTCTTCTTCATCATACACCTCCATGAATGATTCCAACATGTAAATGTTAGTGCTATCAAGGCACAGGCGAGAAAGGTTGACGACACCTGCATGAAATAATAG
This sequence comes from Paenibacillus sp. FSL K6-1318, assembly GCF_037976905.1. Classification (NCBI taxonomy): domain Bacteria; kingdom Bacillati; phylum Bacillota; class Bacilli; order Caryophanales; family Paenibacillaceae; genus Paenibacillus; species Paenibacillus sp. FSL K6-1318. The sequence continues at coordinate 3,443,980 of NZ_CP150270.1, read as the reverse complement.
ATAACGCTTACATGGTTGGTGTTTCCATTTTATATGTAAGGTGTATCGTAAACTATAGCAAACTTCAAAGCAGAGATATTCATTTTTTAAGATTTTCATATCTGTTAAATGAAGCGTCTGTCCTTCAAAGTAGAAGAATCAGACGCTCCAGGATTACCATTTTCATACCTCAATATGCTGGTCTTTTATTACCCTAAACTATTTCTACCTCGCACCAGCCCCAACCAAAATCTCTTCAATTTCCTTGAAGCCTTTATTCTTCGCATGACTGAGCGGTGACACCCCATCACGATCCGGAATGTTGACATCTGCTCCGTGCTCAATGAGTAATTGTATCGTCTCCTGCTGCTGTACATTGCCATCGTTAAGAATGATTGCTTCGAGTAGTGCTGTCCATCCTAATTGATTAACATGGTCCACATCCACCGAAGTTTGAGTCAGTAGTTCTTTCACTACATCCACATATCCATGCTCCGAAGCTGGAATGAGTGCTGTCCCTCCGTATCGATTCGTTATCGCTGGCTCCGCTCCCGCCTTAATCGTCAGCTTCAGAATATCCAAGTCTCCTTCAGCGCCAGCGTACAGAAACGGGTTATTCTTCATATTGTCCTGTATATTCACATCTGCACCCGCTTCAATTAACACTTTGGCCGATGTTAGATCATTATTGTAGGTTGCAATCATGGCAGCCGTTCGTCCATTCTGATCTTGAGCATTGATATTGGCACCTGCTTGAATCATTTGTTCGATGCGTTCAGTATCACTGTCCTCTACTGCCTTGAACAGCTGTTCATCTGCTGAAGTCATGGCCTTTTCCTCCACGTTAGAGTCGTTTCTCATTTCAGGCACGCAGCCCTGGACAATTAACATACTGCTTATCAGGACAACGATGATCAGCGATTTACTCATACTGCCTCCTTTACTCCAGTGTCAAGGTGACCGAAGAAGCGATACTCCAATCCCCAACTGGGTTTATTGTATACGTAGTACCCGGAGTCAACTTCCCATCATTTGTTAGGTCAAATACACCCGTCGCACCTTTTCGACTTGAATATTTATAAGTGGCCGTCAGAACATCCCCGCTAGGTGAAGTTAACGTTACACTTCGACCAGAGAACAATTCATCTCCAGGATCCTGGTCAAGCGTAACTTCAATGGAGGTTTCGCTCACGGCTTGAGCACTTGCAACCACTAGTGCATCAAACGATTTCGCCGTAAATGAAGCATTTTCGATGTTGGCCCAATCTGAAGAAACCGTATATGTGACACCTGATTTCAGCGTTTGTCCTTCAGGCAAACGGAACTTCGGTTCTTGTTTACCGTCTGTGGATTGCGTGAACGGAACATATCTGGCAACGATAGGCTCGCCACCTTCTGGCGTAATTACAACTTGTCTTGCCTGCATGGAAGAGATGATTTGAACCGTTTTGCCTCCTGCTTGCTCCTGATCATTCAGCACGAATGCATTAGCTCCTCGACCACCGCTGTAAGCCGAAATAATGTAACCATAATCCACTACACCGTTCTCTTGCAGTGCTTCAATCTCGAATGTATCATTCGTCACTTGACTAGCCGTTGTCATGTTTATTTTCGTGCCACTGCCTTCAAAGGAACCAGCGTCATGCCCTTTGTAAGTCAGGCTGTACACTTCACCAGCATTTTGTACGGACGTTGGAACGATGTAAGTCGCAATTGACCCTGTTTTCAAACGGGGCATATTGGTTAACGTCAGCCCACCGTTAAACACAAAGTCCGTTTGTGCCTTGGTAAAAGCTTCATCCGCTGCTGTCAGCGGCTTATCGAATGTGACGATTAACGTAATGGCATTCAGCGATCTGACACTCTCAATTTGAGCTTGCTCCGAAGGAATGGCTTGGTGGGCGGTTTGCAACAAAACTGCTGTTTCGCCGCGCGTTGCTGAACCGTTCTCGGAGTAAAACGCGCTCATCCAATGGTGAACGGATTTTACATCACGCTGCATCGCTTTGGATACGACCTGTTCGAGTTCAGCATCTGTCACTTGCGCTTGTGGCTGGAATTGTCCATCGTTCGCCTGCATGATGCCGAGTTCGACCAGCTTTGACGCATATGGCGCATACCATGCATTGGGATTAACATCTGTTAGTTCTACGGTTTCTCCCGTCTTGCTCTCCAAATTAAACGTTTTGAAAACCAATGAAGCTAATTCAGCACGGGTAATCGCTCGATGTTCACCCATAGATTGATCTGCATACCCGTTCATGATCCCCAAGCTATTCAGATCCTTGATAGCAGCTTCAATCTGTTGTTGGTTAAGCTGTGTGGTTGTTGCCGCAATGTTAGTAACGTATGTAGCTGCATGTACTTGATTCGCAGTTAACGGGAATGCTGCTGTGCCTAATGCAGTTATGGTTAGAAATGTAGCGATTTTGCGGGTTGTAGAATTCATGGTTGAATTCCTCCTCTATAGGTTGTAGTTGCCTGTATCTATAGAATAGAGGACAAAAAGAAACTCCCAAGGACAAAGTTATTAACAAAATATAAACTGGCTCTAAATTTTCACGAAACTTATGCAGTGAACCGGTAACCTGCCCCCCAGACGGTTTCAATATACTCCGGATTTTTGGGGTCTGTCTCCAGCTTCCCACGCAGTTTGCGAATATGGACGGTAACCGTTGCAATGTCTCCGGTGGAATCCATGCCCCAGATCCGCTCGAACAGATCGGATTTGCTGAATACACGATTGGGATGACTCGCAAGAAAGACAAGCAGCTCGAACTCCTTCGTTGTAATCGCCACCTCTTCGCCATTAACGAAAACGCGCCGTGATCCTTTGTCAATGTGAAGCCCGCGAATGTGGATTCCATCCTGCTCGGCTGGTTTATTTTTGCCAAGCAGTCTCTCGTATCGGGTCAAATGAGCCTTTGCTCGTGCAACCAATTCACTTGGACTGAACGGTTTTGTAATAAAGTCATCGACTCCCAGATTGAACGTCCGGATCTTATCGATTTCTTCCTTTTTCGCGGAAACGACAAGGATGGGCACCTCCTTCACCTCACGAATGCGCCTGCAACATTCGAAACCGTCGAGTCCCGGAAGCATCAGATCAACAATGATCAGATTGTACTCCCCCTCCAGCGCTTGCTTCAGGCCTTCATCTCCAGTATGGCAGAGATCCACAGAAAATCCGTTGAGCTCAAAATAATCCCGTTCCAGTTCTGCAATTGTTGTTTCGTCTTCAATGATCAAGATGTTTGCCATTACTCATTAGTCCCTCTCTTCATTTAGCCGTTTCAGTTTGATATATATGCTCGTGCCCTCATTGGGCTGGCTTTCTGCCCAGATGAAGCCCCCATGTCCATCAATGATTTGGCGGGCAATTGCCAGCCCGAGCCCACTTCCGCCCGTTGAGGAATTGCGGGATTGTTCTGCACGATAGAAGCGTTCAAATATATAAGGTAGTGCTTCTTCGGCTATTCCCCTGCCATTGTCTTTAAACGCCATCGTAATCCAAGTCTCATCAGCTTGAAGTGTAATCTCGAATTGTTTGTGTTCATTCTCCATGTATTTGAGTGCATTATCGACCACATTAACAACGGTACGTTTTAACTTCTCTGGATCCACAGCAGCCATAGCGGGACCAGACACCTGATTATTCCACTCTAAGGAAACGCCTTTATCCTCCAGATCGTATCTCAGCTCTTCAATGCTATCTTCAAGGAAATCAGCGAGATCAACTGTTTTGAACAGGAAAGGCTCTTGGTTCAAGTCGAGCTTTGAATACAAAAACAGTTCATCCACCAGCTTGTCCATGCTAACTGCTTTGGAGTGAATGATATTAACGTAACTCTCCATTTTCTCAGGAGTATTAGCCACTCCGTCACGAATACCCTCAATATAACCTTTGATATTGGTAATTGGCGTACGGAGATCATGCGAAATGTTGGAGATGAGCTCTTTACGGTTCACTTCGTCCTGCTGTCGTAACGCATAGGAGAGCTGTAATTGATTCCGCATGCTCTCAAACGCTTCGCTGAGTTGCCCAACTTCGTCATTGGAATTTAACTGTAGCTTAAAGGATAGATTGCCCTCTTTAATATGTTCGGCTGAACTTCGTAGTTGATTCAGAGGCTTAATGAAGCTGCGAGTGATCCAGCGGAACAAAAGCAGATTGGTAATAATCAGGACACCGATAAGCAGAACTGACATCACAGGCAGCAGCTTGCGAGTAAGCTCCGCAAAGGGACTTTTCTCACGAATGACGAATATACTCCCTCGTTCCCCATCTGAATATTGAAAATCAAATTTCGCATACGCGTAGAATCGCTCACCAATATTGAAGGTGCTCCGAATCTGATAATTGTTAAGATCATAGGCAGGCAGTGCTTGCTTCAGTTCTGGCTGGTTGAAGGTCAGTGATTCGAAGATCTGACTATTCTCTCGTCTGATGTAGAGCCCTGACTTCTCAGCTCGAAGCTTCATATCATATTCACGCAGCAAAACCTTGTTCTGCAGGTCATCAGGGTCATTTTTAGCCAGAAACTTCATCTCTTGAAAGATCGATTCTCCCTGTTCAGTCAATGGATTGATCTGATAATGTACCTTGTATATATCGCGAAAACTCTGTAGATCCCCTGTAGCCGCAATCGTATACAGGCTTGCCGTAAGCAGGATGAACAGCAGGCTTATAACGAGCATACCCGTAAAAGACAGCAGCATTTTGATTCGAATTGACATAAGTTCCCCTTCTTAAACATGCAATTGGATTAGTTAGTGCACATGTTAACACAAGATCGATCTCATTGCCCATATTTTAAAAAAAGTGCTTCCGCATTCGCCATGTTGGTTCGGTTAAGCGGCATGGAACCGTTTAATGCTGGTTTGAGCGTAGCCAAAAGCATCATTTTTCATTTTATATGTTGACAGTGATAATGATTATCAATAGTGTTGGAGTAAGATATACAGAGATTTATGTCAGCATGACCAGCAAACACTTTTGAAACGAGGTACGAAATGTGAAAGTAGATGTGAATCAGTTAGCAGCGCATTTTGCACACATTCCTTTTCAAGTAGAAGGAATATATCGATATGCTAGAAATCCAGGCGTGCCCCACGCTGACTATACCGATTCTTTTCCTGGATTTGTATTTCCTCTGACAGGAAAGATTCAATTCCAATTTGATGGTACGCCCTATATCTTCTCACCAGGAAAAGTTGTACACGGGGGTGCGAAAATGAAACTGGACCAAACCGTGTTTAATAAAAACGACTGGGAATACATCCTTGTTTTATACCGAATATGTAGTTCGGATCTCGATGAATCAAGCTTTTCCCATCAGCATTTTGAATTATCAACGGGTCAATCCCCTCGTCTAATTGAATTAATTACGCGGCTCTGGCATGTGTATAATCAGCGTGGAGGCATGTCAAAGTTTCAGACCGAGATGCTGTTCCGTGATGTGCTGAATGAGGCCTTAATATGTGTGGATCATCGGCAAAATAGTAATGAATCAGATGCTTTATTCGAACGGGTCTCTACTCATATTCATGAAAACTATGATCAAAGCCTGACAGTATCATCGCTCGCAGAGCTATATAATGTGAATCGCAATCGACTTTCTTATGTATTTAGAAGACATGCGGGCATGGGGCCAGCAGATTATATATTGAATTATCGTATAAACATGGCGCAACAAATGTTGTCTGCAAGTGACGCGTCTGTACAACACATTGCCGAAACCGTTGGCATTGCAGATCCCTTCTATTTTAGTAGAGTGTTCAAGAAACAAAATGGTATTTCTCCTACTGAGTATCGCCAGAAGTTCATCAATAATCCATCCTGATTTCAACAGGCATCCATGTTATACCCAAAATTAAATCCGTATACTGAATATAAAGGCTTAATACACAGGGGGAATGACGATGCACTATCAAGCTATTCAATTAAATGAGGAATTTTCGAAATTAGACGATCTGTGGTCTCCGAAACTCATTGGTGAAATGAATGACTATCAGTTTAAGATCGTTAAGATTGCTGGAGATTTTGAGTGGCACGTTCATGAAGAAACCGATAAGTTATTTTTTGTGCTCGAAGGGGAAATGATTATTGATTTTCGTGATGGGCAAGTGAAGATTTCCAAGGGAGAGATGTACATTGTTCCCAAGGGAGTTGAGATCAAGCCTTCCGCGGAAAAAGAATGTCATATCATGTTGATGGAGCCTGGAAGTGAAGTAAACACTGGCGGCACTAAGGCCGAATAAGCGTCACTTAAGTGTGAACTGATTCACACTATAACGATAATAAATTCACAAGTCAACTAGTCTTGAAAGATATCATTATAAAAAGATTCAGGAAGAAATATGCTAGAGCCGCTGATCATCGTGATCAGCGGCTCTTTGAGATGTTTGTATTATTGTTCTTTAATTGGTGACGTATGAATATCAGATCAGATATATATTCATCGAGGAAGCACTTCAAGCACCTTACCGCTTCCATCATCGATAATACGTATCTTATTGTCATCTATGAGTTGAATACTACCATCTGAATTCAAAATTTCATGCGGCTCCATTACCCCATGAGCAATGGATTTGCGAATCAGACCTTTATTTTTGAATACCAGCGTGTAAAGATCGTAGTCTTCTGTTTTTCGATTAGTGTGTTCAATGATGACAATAAGTAGATTTTGGGGACTCCTCTTGAAATTTATTTTGAGATCATGAGTATTCACATTAATGTCCTTTATACCTAACGGAATTGAACTCTTTTGTCCAGTAGAAGTATTCGTAATTTCAAGATCTCCTTTTGTAGCGCGAATGACATAGGTGTAACCCATGTCGCTACCATAAAAAGTATCGGTATAATTGCTCAGCCCAGTCACGGTTATCTTTTTCGTTTTCGTATCTCGATGAGTCACTTCCCCGTCCAAAGCAGATGCAAGAAATCTAATGGGCACATAAAGGTGACTAATATACGACACAGGTTCTGTGCCCATATCTACTTTTTGACCATCCACTTCGGCAATTCTGCTTCCCAAGTGCACAACAATATGCTTCTCACTGCTCTTTAGTACGGCCGTCTTATCATCTTCCATCCCCCACACTAGGCCTGCCTTAATACCCAGTGAGAAAAAGTTTCCGTACGTGACTCCATCCTTGATTAACGTCTCAACATGGTTAATACGACCGTCTGCCCACTGAATTTCCAAATCAACGTATTTGGATGCCGCTTCAGATTTTTGAGGCCCCGATGGTAATAACACCGACATCACTAATGCAACGGCAACTACTTTTCTCATATGCTTCATCTTCACAGCGGCTCACCCATTCCATGTAATTTTTAACTATACAATAGTAACGTTAGATTCCAATAAAAGTTTGATCAGCTTAAGACAGAAATTGGGTTCCTGATAACAAAAAAAAGCCGCTAATATAGCGACTTTCATTGGTACTATGCTCTTAGCACGAAATTGCCATTACAACCCGAGATCATCAGCGAGTCCTTCAACACCTGTGAAGATGGAATCTCCGTATCCCCAGAAGTTGTTGAAATCAATAATGTAGATTTTCTTGTTTTTAACTGCGTTAATGTTTTGTACCTGCTTGTTGGCAAGCAGCTTTTTAATCGTTTCTTCTGGATCAATACCACCAGCATACCTGGAAATAATCATGGCATCCGGATTAATCTCGATTAGCTTCTCCAGACTGAGTGTGCCGGTTTCATTAATCAGCATATTATGCATATTGATTAATGACATTGCACTTTCAATAAACGTATCACCATTTCCGTTGTAGATTCCAATGGTTCCGTCACCATTATCCGAAAAAGATGCATAGTTGATCGTTTCATCGCTAGCTCGAGCCGACAACGCAGTCTCGCGTGCTTTAAGCGTCTCAATATATGCTGCTGCGTTCGCTTGTACGTTGAATATCTCACCTAATTCAGTAATGTCCTGATACAGACTATCTAACGATGCGTCAGGAACACTGGTGCTTTGTACGTACGTTTTAATCCCCATATCATTCAAGCTGGTTACTGTACCAACACCCCAGTCCGCATCCTCAAACAATCCACCACGCCCTACAACCAGGTCAGGCGTAGCCCCTATTGTCACTTCCTTACCAACATAGCCTTCAGCAAGCACAGGAATTTGTTTAAACTCGTCAGCAATATCTTCAGGTACACTACCAAACAACGCAGCTACACCTACAAGCTTGTCTGTCAAACCAAGGCGAATCATCAGCTCGGCTGCACCTTGTGTATTGGCAACTACTCGTTCAGGTGCCTTGTCGAACGTTTGATCCTTCTTCACCCATGTGCCATTCTCTGTTGTATAATTTGAAACGGTTACCGGGTAAGTTGTTTCAGCAGGTGCTGAAGCGTCTGCGTCGGTTTGTTCCCCATTTGTTGCTTCATTCGTGGCGCTGCTCTCCGCAGCTTGCTGTGAGTCGCCATTTGCATCTTTACTGCCACCATTGCTGCTTGAACACGCTGCGAGCACCAGAATCATTGCAGTAATTAAACAAAGAAACATCCCTTTTTTAACGGATACCAACATGTAAATAATCTCTCCCTTTTGAATTCTCTCTTGTCTTTTAGACCAATATGTAAAATAACTATTGTCAGTATACAGTAAATGTCGAAGTGTGTAAATGAGAACAATAATCAATATCACTAGTCTGATAAATTAAAAGAGACACCCATATGGATGCCTCTTACTTTGGCGATAAATTTTAGTTCATGCAACCTGGAGGCTCACAAAGAAACCAAGTTCATGTCCTTTGTTTAGGATTGAACTTGGTTTCTCTTTTATTTATCTATTCATTACGTGCCTGATTAACTTTGGCGATAAGTTCATGAATAACTTCATCAGGTGAACGTTCGTTCATCCATTGCTGACCGAACATTTGGAATACTTTGATCATCGGGAAATCTGCCCAGAATCCTACAAACTCCTCGTTAAGATATACCTTGTCCGTAACGTGCTCGTTCATTTCATTCAGGCAATGCTCCAATTCCTTTTTCGCTACTGGATCACTTACCCACTCACTAAGCAGACTGAATTTGTGGAATGTGATTTCTTCCTTACCAAAGTCACAATACAGACGTTCCGTAATTCGGAGATCTTTGGAGGAGCTGCCAAGTGAAATTTGGAAAAATCCGGTCTCTGCCACCCAACGATTATACTTTGTGTTGTAATATGAAAAATCTCTCTCTTCCAGTTCAAAAGTAATCTTGCGTTTTTCACCCGGCTCCAGTTCAACTTTTTCAAAAGCTTTTAATTCTTTCTCTGGACGGGTCCATGTGCACTCTTCATCGTGAACATACAGTTGAACAACTTCTTTTCCCTTGCGCTTACCGGTATTCTTTAATTGGAAGGACACAGTAACACCGGTATGGGTCTGAGCCACTTCCAGATCCGTATACAAAAACGATGTGTAAGACAATCCGTGTCCAAACGGGAATTGAGGTGCCAGTTCTTTCCGGTCATAATATCGATAACCCACGAACAGGCCTTCGCGATAATACAGCTTGCCGTTCTCTCCGCGAATTCGCATATGTGAAGGGTTGTCCGATAGTTTGACGGGGAATGTCTCAGACAGCTTGCCCGAAGGATTCGTCTGTCCGAATAATACATCTGCAATCACTTTACCCATGCCTTGACCCGACAACCACGAATGAATGACACCAGATACATGCTGTACCCATGGACGCATCGCCAGTGCGGAACCGCTACTCGTTACGACAATACACTTGGGCTGAACCGCGGCTACCGCAAGAATCAATTTTACTTGATGCTCGGGAAGATCAATGCCTTGCAAATCGTGCATCTCGGATTCGGCATATTCCGGTTGGCCAACAAACAGTACAGCAACATCGGAATTCATGGCTAATGACACGCTTTCCTTGATTAGCTCATCATTGATAGAGTCATCCTCCGGGTACCCTTCTGCATAGTTCATGGTCATGGCATCGCCAGCCAGATTTTTTATCTCGTCCCATGGAATATCAACCTTTGTAGGCGTTACTTTCGCACTGCCCGCTCCCTGAATTCTCGGTTTTTTGGCAAACCGTCCGATCACGGCAATCGACGAAATGGAATCCTGCCCTAACGGGAGAATCGCGTTCTCATTTTTCAGAAGCACAATACTCTCGGCCGCCGCTTTACGTGCAAGTGCATGATAGTCCGCATCTGGAGAAGAATCCATGTCTTTTTTGCCCGTTACCCGCTCAACCAGCTTCAAAATACGACCCACGCTCTGATTCAACTGTTCTTCGGACAGGCTTCCGTGCTGAACCGCTTCAATGATCGCTTTGGCATTGTAATTTGCGGGACCCGGCATTTCCAGATCAAGCCCGGCCTTCAGTCCGCGTATACGATCATTAACAGCGGTCCAGTCGGATATAACAACGCCTTCATAACCCCACTCTTCTCTCAAAATGTCATGCAACAAATGTTCGTTCTCACTTGTATACGTTCCATTCAATAAATTATAAGAACACATAACCGTCCAAGGGTCGGATTTCTTAATAATACGTTCAAAGGCACTCAGGTAAATCTCGCGAAGCGTCCGCTCGTCGATTTCCGAACTGGTCACCATTTTCTCGAACTCCTGGTTGTTGCCGGCAAAGTGTTTGACAGAAGCGCCCACGCCTTCGCTTTGGATCCCGTTTATAAACGCCGCACCAAGTTCTCCCGTCAAGTATGGGTCTTCCGAGTAGTATTCGAAGTTTCTTCCGCCAAGTGGCGTTCTTTTCATATTGACACCAGGTCCAAGCAGCAGCTCAACGTCCATCGCTTTGGATTCACGTCCCAGTGCCACACCGACTTCATGCAACAATTCCGTATTCCACGAAGAACCGATGGCTGAACCCGTAGGGTAACAGGTTGCGGGGACATTTTCCGTTGTAATCCCCATTTCTTCATCGCTGTTCGTTTTACGGATGCCGTTTGTCCCATCGTACATATGAACTGGCGGAATGTTTAACCGTTCAATTCCTTTCGTCATCCACATATTCAATCCTGCGCAGAGTGAAGCTTTCTCGGCCAGAGTCAATGCCGACAACAATTCATTAATTGATTTATCCATAGTACTCACCCTTCTGATCTCAATTTTGTTCTTGTTCTTTCTTCAGTTCCTGTGCATCATACAGTTTGAAAAACGGAAACCAGACAATAAATACAATGACCAGAACGACCGCCAGCAAGATAAGCCCATTGAGTCCGGACATAATGTAGGTGGACAGGCCGATCGGCGTGTACCATAGCTGGAAGATCTGGCTCGGAATCCGCACCCAACCCCAGTCGAGAGCCAAGTACACAATCACCGGTGTGATCAGTGAATTAATCCACATCGGCACCATGAGTAATGGATTAAAGGCAATCGGTGCACCGTATACGACAGGTTCATTGATGTTGAACAAGGACGGGATAATCGTCGCTTTGCCGACAGATTTCAGCTTTTTCGAACGTGCCATCAGGAACCAAACAACTAACGGCAAGGTCGCTCCCATACCGCCAATACCCAGCCATCCGGAGAAAAAGGTTTCAAATGTGTTGATATTGACGGGATCTTGTCCCGCTGCCACAAGAGCTGCATTTTCTTCGATGGCAGGTATCCAGATCGCGTACCAGATCGGTGTCATGACCCATGGGCTTACGCCGAAAGAATACAGTACAACACCAATAAAGTTGAACAATAAAAATCCGGTTAAACTTTGCCCTACAGCATTGATCGGCTCAAATACGTTCACGATCAGTCCAAAAATATCAAAATGAAGCTGATATACAAGCACCCATCCTGTTGTTAATACCAGGGCGATCGGGACGAGAAAATCGAACCAGTCCATAATGAATTCGGGAAGTGAAGAACCCTTTTTGAAGAACGAAAATTTGTTGCATAAGATCATTACAAGAGCGACGAATACACCTACCAAGAGTGCTGTAATCATCCCCGAGGGTCCAAATCGTTCAAGGATGAACTGAATGGTACCGTCTTCGTTTACCGTCGGGTTAAGCAGCATGACGAACAGAGATATCCCCGTCATTCCCGCCAGCAACTTGATTTTGTGTCGTTCTCTTTTTTCCATCACGACATAAGGCGTCAAAAAAGCAATAAACAACCCCAGCAAACCGAAACTGAATGTCGTGATGGGTGTCAGGTCCGGCATTCCCGGAATGAAATCCTGCAAAATCGAAATCAATGTAATAATCGAACCGATGAAAATCATCGGAATGGCGACCATGATGGCTTCTTGAATCGAAGAAACCCAAATATTGTTCGTAAACGCCTCCAATCTTGGCGCAAACGAATCTGTCATCCATCTCATGAAACGCTTCATCCAAAACTCCCCCTGTCTTCCTCTAAGCTGCCACAACCATAGTATATCGATTTGTGTTAGCGCTTTCTTGTTGGAACTTGCCGCATCATGGATCGTTTTTTGCCCAATTCATCGCTATTGTTCTAGCTTGCCAGCCTGAACAAGAAATAAACAACAAAAAACATCCCTTCAATACTGAAAGGATGCCTTAAGAGTACTTTTTTTTAATATTGTCTATCCAACATGAGCAGCATTACCCCATGCGGTGGAAGCAAAATTTCTCTGCGCCAACTTTCATCTCTTACCATCTCTGTCCCCATCACGGGTCCACTCCTGCCGTTTAGATAGGCGATTTCTTCTTCAGTCAAGGAGTAGGGCGATCCCATGCGGGTCCACTCATCAAATACCGATCCATGCTCCCGGTCCAGTCTATAACTGGTGCATTTGTAAGGGCCCTCGAGATTGCTCAGGGTAAGTTCATAAGCTTTGCTGCCTTTTTCCTCAAATACGTCATAGCGGGTTGAGCTGGATAATTCCGACCAATCTCCACTTGCAAACAGCTGGTCTACGTGAACATAGTGATAGAACAAAAATTGCATGCTTCCATCCCTTTTTCGGGTTCCAACATAACCGTCTCCCTTGACCATCAGCTCATCCCCAAGCTTTTGCATAAGCTCAAATGCATAATAGCTGGGTTTCTTCAGCCCATCGCGGTTAATCAGGCCAAAGCCTCCGTAGAAAGGAGAAGCGGGAACGATACTTTCTTCGAATACATCGGTAAAGGACCAGAAAGCCATCGCTTTCACGTCACCGAGTGTGTTCATGGTGTGGTAGATGACAAACGGAGCCATGAACATGGTATCGTGCAGCAAGTTACGGTCATACAGCGAAAAGTTCCACTCGGTGACATGAAGTTCAACATGTCCGTACGATGACGCATTCATTTTTTGCTGCATTAGCTCAATACTCTCTTTATAAAAAGCAGGGGGCATGATTTGGGTTAAACGATCCTCTTCAACTTTGAGCTTGGGATACTCCGAATAGATGTGGAATGAAAAAAAGTCGAGAGCCACTTCCCGCTTGTGGCAATAGGACAAAAATTCCTCCGCCCAGGTATCATTCCAGATAGATCCGTAACCCATAGCTGGACCCCCCACCTTCAATTCCGGCAGAATTGATTTGATGGCATGAACGGTCGATTCGTAAAACGCAAAGTATTCTTCCTTGCTTCCTGCCCAACAAACACCAGCCAGGTCAGGCTCGTTCCATACTTCGAAATACCACCGTCTCACCTCTTCCGCCCCATAACGATTTAAACAATGGCGAACGAATTCGCCAACAAGCGCCTGCCACTTGGCAGGGTCGGATGGCGGGCTGATATTCCCCCTCCACCAAAACAGCGTTTCTTTGGATCTCGCCAGTTGGCTCGGCATGAAACTTAATTCCACAAATGGCCGAACGCCTTGATCCAGCAGGAAATCATACAACTTGTCCACATAAGACCAATTATAGAGGGGGATGCCCTGCTCGTTTTCGCTGTACACCATCATCTCGTCATTGAAGATGCCGTGAAATCGAATATATTGAAAAGGTACTTTGCCTTTCAGCGCGGAGAGCTGCTTCCGCCAATCTTCACGCAAACCTTCAATGGCTCTCCCTGCCGTCATGGTCATATTCCAGTGCTTTTCATAGACAGACGACGTCTGATCCGCACGAATTTCAATGCTAGTTTGGTCTGACAGATGTGCAGACGTTACAGGGAGCATGTCCTGATCGGCGTCTACCTTAGCATCCAGATATCGATACAGTGAGCCAATCGCATTCAACGTTTCCATCTCGTAATAATCTCCGCTTGAAGATTCCTCATACGTTTTGGGCTTGCGGTTCACATTCAACTGATGGGGTTCCGGTGTACGCGAAGCTTCCCGATAGGAACCGGGCGTGCAGCCGTACTTTTCCTTGAAGTATTTGTTAAACAGCTTCACATTGGCAAATCCGCAATCCAGCGCAATCTCCGAAATGTTTTTATCGTTTGCAGCCAGCTGCGCCTGAGCCTTCTCCAATCGAATGAGCGTCAAATACTTTTGGAAAGGTATTCCGATTTTGTCGGTGAAGAAGTGCGAGAAATAATGCAAACTTAAATGTTCGGAATGCGCCATATCCTGAAGCGTAATCTTCTCATTGTAGTGTAGATCAATATATGTGAGGACCCTGTTCAGTCTCTTATAGTCATAATCCCTGCTGCCTTCTTCCAATAGGGCATTGGTTCCACTGGAAAAATACCTCTGCAGGTAGCCGCATAACATCTGTAATCTACCCATTGTGAAATTTTGATAACCCGGTGTTTTTTTGTTAATTTCCCATACCATCTGCGCAAGATATTGTTTAATGCTATGCAGCCGGGGAGCATCTTGCTCCACATTCAAGGCAGAGTTACAGGTGATAAAGGTATTATTGTTCATCAACTCGGGACCGAACTGCAATGTTAATAACACGTTGTCCTGATTGGTTCGTTCGATCTTGTGGACTGACATACTGTTAACCACGATCACATCATCTTTTTGCAGTGTATATTGCTGCTGGTCCAGATACATGATGATTGAACCGTGGAGCACATATACAACTTCCACTTCCTTATGCCAATGGAAATCAATATGTTTTACCGAGTTCACGAAGAGTTTCATAGGCAGATCGTCCTGATGTTGAATAAACTCGTATAGATAGCGAATTGTCTGCACCTTCCTTCATACCGATTATTATAGGCACAGCATTTTGAAGATATCAACAAACTAAACAGTAATGACAAAAAAGCCGATCAATTAAGTTCAATTGATCGGCTCTTCTATATAAATGTTCAAATTACCTATTCAACCAGATGCCCTGCTATCTTACCAACCGCGGTTGGACATGCGCTCTTCTGGAGCCAATTTAGAAATTTCGATCCCTTTCATAGGGGCGCCCAAGTTTTTGGATACTTCAGCAATCAATTTGTAATCTGTGTAATGTGTTGTTGCTTCAACGATTGCACGAGCGAATTTCTCGGGGCTATCTGATTTGAAAATGCCTGATCCTACAAACACACCGTCTGCCCCCAGGTGCATCATTAATGCTGCGTCTGCTGGTGTAGCTACACCGCCTGCTGCAAAGTTAACGACAGGAAGTTTTCCATTTTCATGTACTTCGCGCAGAAGCTCATAAGCTACGCCCAGGTTTTTTGCTTCAGCGTACAGCTCGTCCTTGGACATATTTTGCACTTTACGGAGCTGGCTGTTAATTAGACGCATATGACGAACTGCCTCAACAATGTTACCCGTTCCAGGCTCACCTTTTGTACGAATCATCGATGCACCTTCACCAATACGGCGAAGAGCCTCTCCCAAATCTTTGGCTCCACATACAAATGGTACAGTGAACTCATGTTTATCAATATGGAACACTTCGTCTGCAGGTGTAAGAACTTCACTTTCATCGAGATAATCCACACCTAGGGATTCAAGCACTTTGGCTTCTATGTAATGACCGATACGCGCTTTGGCCATAACTGGAATAGACACAACCTTCATAACCTCTTCAACAATGGTTGGATCTGCCATACGAGCTACACCGCCGGCTGCACGAATATCGGAAGGTACCCGTTCAAGAGCCATAACAGCTGTTGCGCCTGCCGCTTCAGCGATTTTAGCTTGCTCTGCATTCATAACGTCCATGATGACGCCACCTTTTTGCATCTCAGCCATTCCTCTTTTTACACGATCTGTACCTGTTTGCATGTTTGTATTCCTCCTGTTAACTTTGGGTGGTTTTCAATAAAGGCATCGCTCTAAACTATGATTTAGTATAAAATGAGAATGGTCAACTAAAAAGATCCAATAATTTCGGTTTTTATTGTACCACTTCAATTATAACTTCTGGAGGGCATATGCAATTTCATGTAGCTTACAGTTCATATCTGAACCGAAAATATACCAAGATGAAGGCTCTCTATCATGCCATTCGTGATGCTATTCATGAAGGTAATCTTATACATGGCGAGAAGTTACCCTCGACTAGAGAGTTGGCCTCGACATATCACATTTCCAGAGGAACCGTGAATCAGGTCTATGATACGTTGACTGCTCAAGGTTACATTCAATCAGAGCATGGAAGAGGAACCTTTGTTGCGTATCAGTTGGATTTAAGCAATGATGCGTCCACCGTGAAAGCTTGTAACCATCACTTATCAGCCTGGGGAAATCGTATTCAGCAGTTTGAACAGCAGACAACTCAAAGAAATGCACCAACCAATGCCCCAACACATGATTCCAGAATGGATCGCGACGAAGTGATCGACTTTAGCAAATACCAACCTGATTTATCCAAATTCCCTTACGATGAATGGAATAATCGATTGTATGCAGAGATACGGCAGCGTGAGCATCACCTGGAAACAACCTCTGCGATGGTTACTTCAACCGGGGATCCGAGATTGAGAGAAGCCATTGCTGCTTACCTTCGAAGAATGCGGGGAATTCAAGTCGATCCGGATCATATTGCAGTGACTGCAGGCTCCATGCAAGCTATAGCTCTTCTCACTCAATTACTTGCAGATCCTGGGGATCATGTCGTGACGGAAAGCCCTTGTTATGTCGGGATTTCTAAAGCCATTTTGGCTGCGGGTGCACAGTTGATTGAAGCCAATCTCGATGGTCAGGGCGTTGTGCCCCAAGACTGGGAAGCGCGTATGTTGTTTGTCACGCCGTCACGACAGTTTCCCACTGGCGAAATGCTCAGCCTTGAACGCAGACAAACCTTGCTGGACTGGGCACATCGTCATGATGCCATGATTGTCGAGGATGATTATGATAGTGAATTCCGATATCGCGGAATGCATGTTGAACCCCTGAAAACACTTGATAAAGCAGGACGTGTAATCTACCTGGGCAGCTTTACGAAAACCTTGCCTTTTGAAGTTAGGCTTGGTTTTGTGGTGCTTCCTCCTACCTTGGCAGATACCTTTAGAAAGGCACAGGCATTATACGAGCCAAGACCCGTCAACCTGATCGAACAACGGGCATTAGCTGCATTCATGACAAGCGGTCAATATGAGCGTCATCTGCGCAGGATGAATCGATTATACAGTCGCAAATTCGATCTGTTACTCAAACTTTTGAACAAGCAACTTTCTACATGGTTTGATTGGGTGGAGAATGAAGCGGGTCTGCACGTGTTTGGCTGGTGGCGAGGTAATGTGTCCACGTATGAGGCCTTTCGGGCATCGGCTAAGTCACAAGGTGTGGTATACTCAGAAGTCAGCAGTTCAACGTCAGTTGGTACGAAATATGGTATCTATTTATCTTTTGCACATTTGTCAGATGAACAGTTACAGGAAGGCGTATCCAGATTAAAAAATGCCGTCACAGCCTCATTGTGAGGTACATCGTCTCCAAAATATAGTACAAGAAGATCATCATTCGGAAGAGGGGCGATCGTTATGAATTGGTTAAATGAACTCTATAAAATAAATAAGCAGGAACCGAACAAGGAAATCGAACGTTCTTTGGTTAACGCCATCTTCCGAATTTATGACCGATTCCCCCGAATTGGTCTTAGAGAGCGGATCGGACAGCAAGAGATGTCTCTCGATATAGCCGATGCTTATATCCATGGACATAATGCCATGATTGAAGCTGGTGTCGGAATCGGTAAGTCTTTTGCATACCTGATCCCAAGTCTGCTCACGAATCAAATGTCTCAGAAACCAGTCATTATAGCTACTTCCTCCATTCAGCTTTCGGAACAGATACATAAAGATTTAAGGATCATTGGAAGCAGATTGGGATTCACAACGGTTCGTTCCGTCGTGGGCAAAGGCATGGGCCAGTATGCCTGCCGAAGCAGGGCAGTGGAATTGATCAGTCCTGATGATGCAAACTCCTCCGTGTCTACCCTCGCCCAGCGCATATTAGATTATGAAATTGATGAAAGAGCCGATATTAAGGCTGGAATTAGTGATGCCGAATGGTCCCACGTTTCCGTGAATGATTGCACATTTGAACGTTGCCATCATAAAAATGCATGTTTGTTCTACGATATGAGAGCGAAATTAAATGCAAAAGCTCACGAGATTGATTTTATTATCGTGAACCAGGATCTGCTCATACGGGATTTGATGAAGAAAAAAGAAGGTACCAAGAGCATTATCTCGGAACAGCCTGCTCTGATCGTCATTGATGAAGCGCATAATTTGGAAGCAAAAGTTCGGGATGCCAGAACACTTGAGTTCACTTATCGGGGAATCTGCCGCATTCTGGATACCACGGTGCAGCTTCTCACGAAGCAGTCTGGGGATAGAAGTCTCTTCTCACAATCCAAGTTCATCAAAAACTGCGCTGAGCGCATCTTCAAACAGGTAAACGCGGATCTGCTCCACCATGCCAAGCAGGATAACGACCGAATCAAAGTGTCGGAGATCAAAGGAATACCGTTGAACCAAGTCTTAAACGATTTGAAAGATTTCAGTCTACGCCTTTCCATTTTGACTTCTCGCCACGAGCGGGAGATTGATGACGCTTTTGAGGCCATCAACGGGCTTATTACTCTCATTCGTGTCTTATCTGAACTGGAGGACAACTATCTCTTATGGGCAAGCAGTCCCCTTGGAGTGGCCACGATCAGCATCTGTCCCAAAGACATAAGCCAATTTCTGAAATACGCTTTATTTAATGGCAAGGCACCTGTAATCCTGACGTCGGCAACGCTGTGCCAAGGCGGGGATACATTGGAGGAAGAATACTCTTATTTGACGCGCTCCCTGGGTTATAAGGGGGATTTTATGGATCGCAAATCCTCCCCTTTTGACTACACCAACCATGCCATGATGTACATCTCGAATAAAGTTCCCTATTACCACCATGACCAGCGCGAAAACTATCTTGAAGCAGCTTATAAGGAAATGGTTCAACTCTGTAATTTAACTCACGGAAGAACAATCGTCCTTTTTTCAGCAAAGGAGGACATGAAGTACATTCACAAGAAGTTGATTTCAGAGGTTAAGGAATATTCATGGGCAGTCCATGTTCAAAAAGAGGGATCATCACAGGACAGTGTCATCGCCGAATTCAGGAAAAGCAAAGGAGTACTTCTGGGTACCGGTGTATTCTGGGAAGGCGTGAATATTGAGGGTCCTGACCTGTCTCAGGTCATTATTTTCCGTCTGCCCTTCCCTGTTCCATCGGATCCTGTTTATGAATATAAGGCATCTGTAACGGAGAATTCGTTCATGGAGGTGTTTGTACCGGACATGCTTCTTCGGTTACGGCAAGGAACGGGTCGTTTGATTCGTAGTGAAACGGACCTCGGCCTACTCAGCATACTTGACTCCCGTCTCAGCGCAGCGGCTAAAAAGAGTTACCGGGAACAGGTGCTGAACACGTTACCGTTCAAAAAAGTGACAGAGGATTTTGCGGTTTTGGAGAAATTCGTCCAAAATAAAGGAATACGACGTACGGATTAGAAGTGGTACAACCAAACGCTATAAACTTCTCAAATCACATGAAACGGCCCTTCCGCCAATCAAGCGGAGGGGCCAATGTTAATGCTGAAAGCAAGATATATGCTACAATATATTCCAGAGTTTTGTTTTGAATCCCAAAGGAGGCATTTACATGGTTGAAAGACCAACTACAGATGAATATGCAGTTTATTATGAAGGCTACATCAAGCTTGTTCCTGATGGGAACATCATCGAACGCTTAGAACTGCAAGCCAACATCGTACCCACTTTGCTCTCTTCATTGACCGAGGAGCAAGCAAATTATCGTTACGCTGAAGGCAAATGGAGCGTGAAAGAGGTCATCGGCCACCTTTTGGATAACGAACGCATCATGAGCAGCCGATTGCTTCGCATCGCCAGAGGCGACCAAGCGAATCATCCCGGCTACGATCAGGACGTGCTTATGCAGACCCACCCTTTCAATGCATATACCCTGGCCGATTTGAGTGAAGAATATGCCGTCACACGCCGCTCAACCATCCTTATGCTCCGTCGCCTCACGCCGGAAGCTTGGCTCAGTAGAGGGATCGTCAGTGATAATCCTGCTTCAGCTCGATCAATCGCCTTTGTTATGGCTGGACATGAGCTCCACCATTTATCAGTACTTCGCGATCGCTATTCGTTAGATTTGAAATTATAAAATTCATTCAAAAAGACTTTGAACCTACATTCTCAGCAGGATCAAAGTCTTTTCTCATCAGCTACTTCATCGTTCAAAATGAATCAAATGTGTATCCTCTCCCAAAGATAACGTGGAATAATGATTCAGAATCGGAATGTCCCCATTGAACTCAATGGGTAGTACCACATAGCTGGACTGAAAGTAATCCGAACCGTTCCAGCGATCCGAAAAGTACAGGTACTCCTCCTCTGATCGCTTCAGCACAAACGCTGGTTGCGTTCGATATGTCGTTTCATCGCCAAAATCGCTGAGCATCCCCCATGGACCATCCATCATATTAGCCATCGCGTACTTGCCTTGATTGGGAGCCCAACCCGTGCAAAATGAGGTCACCATATAATACTTCCCGTTCCGCTTGAAGACGGCTGGCGCTTCTCGATACTCCCCCTGCCATAGCTTTCCGACAAGGCTTTCGACATTAAGGTAATCCTCCTGCAGACGATAGATGTGAAGATCCGCATTGTCTCTTGCAGCCGAAATAAAATAAGCCGTCCCATCATCATCCTGAAAGAGTGTGCAGTCACGCGACATGTAACCATATGGATTAAAGCTGCCATGATAAACGAAATCGCTATCCGGAGAATCAGATGTGGCAATGACGCATGCGGCATCGTTGTAATGGTTACCATTCTCATAGTGAACCCAGAGGACGAACTTCTTTGTCACCATGTTGAACAGCACTTTAGGCCGTTCAAGATTCACCTTTCCACCTTTATCGTTCACTAACGCCAGATTCGTCCTGACTCGAATGGGTGTAGCTGGCGTTGAAGTCGTCAGGATATGGTTCCGAAACTCCCAGTTGAATAGATCTTTGGAACGGTAACAACTCACATATATATCCTCTCTACGATCTTCACCATACCAGTAATAATAATCGTCATAAAACAACATATGTCCACCATGGGCATGGATTGGATTACCACTTGAATCATTCCAGATGCCACCATTGGTTAATTGATTATTCTGCGCTTGTTCCAAATATCTTCACCTCCCATAGCCTTGGCGTGTACCAATTGTTAGGGTTGTTATGAAGTGCCGCATTTTGCATATTAATTCGTACATACCTGGCAGCAGTGCTCGATAGTGTATCTGAAGTGAAACCGTACGATGTATTGTTGGTTCGATCCAATGCCACGGTCCAGTTTACATTATCCGTACTGGTCTCAATTTTGTATTTGTAGAATCCTTCAGAGCCTTTTTGCATCCACCAGGAGATTTGCACATTATTCAATTGTTGAACAGAGCCGAGGTCGACCTTCCACCAATGTGGCCAGGAGCTGCCTGTGCCGATCCATTCGGTTTGATAGTTACCATCATTAGCATAACTTGCCGGGTTCGTTCCGGAGGCCGTTTGTGCTGTTGCAGGTTTACCTTGTGACAGCAGTTTTCCATTCTGAACGGGAACAACGACATCATCGCTCGTGTTGTACAGCACTTGATCAAAATAATCATAAAATGCGTAACCATCGGAGAACCAAACGGGAAGCAGTCGTTCCTCCGTTGTCCCATTTTGCGTACCTGCCCAGCCGAACATCCAGCGATACGCAACCATAACGACGTTGTTGCCCGTATCCGGCTTCACCCGCATGACGGAACCCGACTGCGCCGAGAAGGTTGACGTGTTGCCAATCGTCCGTAATTCAGACCAATCGCCGTCTATGCTTGTTGCCGAAGAATACAAAGGTATACTCGGATACCAACCTGCCGCTTGGGAAGAGAACAAATAATAAATGCCATCTTTTTTGATCATCTTGGGCAGTTCTCTGTGTTGACCTTGATATATAACAGAAACTTGATGATCCACATCCAGCCAATCGGAGGTTAACTTATACAAAATCGTATCTGAATTATTATTAGCCGTAGAGATCAGATAAGCCGAATCATCATCATCTTTGAAAATGGAGATATCCCGAGATTGGTTCCCTTCCGGCCGAAAGCTTTTGTGAAAGGTAAAGTCTTCTCCAGGCGTGGCTGAAGCCACCGATACCCTGGCAAGTGTGTAGTCTGTACTGTTTTCATAGTGAGCCCAAAAAACAAACTTATTCGTTGGCGCATGGTAGAGGATATTGATCCCCTCAAATTTAGAATTCGCCAGATCGGGATGATCCGTGTAGGAAAGGACCACTTTGTCGTTACCATAGGTGATGTCATCCGTTGACGTCTGTTGAATCATTTCGCCAAAACCGCCTGATGACTTTTGCACGAAATTGAATCTGTAGTAGGTGTCTCCAACTTTAAGTTCATTCGGGAGCATGAGCGTAGATTGCGTTGTGTTGTCAAAAGTGGTGAGGTTCTCTGGAAGGCTGTAGGGGGTATATTCTGGCGAAACAGCGGAGGTTAACAAGGAAGTTCCGCCATATGCCTTCACTTGATATTTGTACGTGCTACCTATGTTGAGGTCATAATCATCCGTCGTAGTACCGGTTAGGGTCTGTAATAAATGATAGGGCTCATTGTTCTCGGATCTATACAATTCGTATGCAGTTGCTCCCTGCACAGGTGCCCAATGGATTTTGGCATTGGATACTTCGGATTCATTTTTCAATACAAACAGTGTTGCAGCAATATGGGTCTCTTCACTTGCAGCAGCGTGAACGGTTTGAGTTGAAGATGTTAAATGAACTGTTAACAACATCAATGCAATGACGATAGCCATCCACGATTTACCTTTGATCATGTCTCATCATCTCCTTTTTTAGAGGACCAACCTTCCTTTTGCCAGAAGGCTGGTCCAGGTGAAATTTGACTTTATTTCAAATTCATCAGTGTCATTACATCGGTCTCACTAGCTTGGTTGTACCAATCGTTAACTTCTTGGATTACGGTGTCTCCACCTTTTTCGTGCCACTGTTGGACAAAGGTATCAAATGCTTCAAGCGGCTCATTGCCATATATGATTTTGGTAAAAGTCTCTTGTTCCATGGTGGTCAACTGTTCCCACACATTTTGCATTGTCGGCGTTGGTGGACCGTTGAACTCATTTGGCAGTAAAACATCCCTGTTTTCATACGAAATCCGATATCCATCCTGCGTCGTTTGATCCTTTGAAGCGCTTTGAATGAGGACGCCCGTATCGGCTTCGACACCATTCGCCAGATCGAAGTAAGATTGGCCGGGACCGTCCACGCTCGGTGTGTTTTTGGTAAATGCCATTTTCCCAACGCCTTGCACAGCCTCTAATGGTGTATTGAATTTCGTTGGATCAAAAGTGACTTCATCGTTGACGATATCGTAATCATATCCCTGAGCGTAGCCGAATTTGAAATCTCCCGTGCTGAACGCCGCATCGTACATTTTATCGTAGTACAGGAAGAAGGCTTCCATGTTCTGAAAGTCCTTGTTAAACATGAACACCCCATCGTTCAACTGGGCGGACTGATAGGTCTTATCGCCGTTCACGCCTTGAATGGTCGGATAAGCACTAATTTTCGCACCCTCTACATTTTTCTCCACGTCTTTCACACTGTCGTATAACCAAGGACGACCAATGATAATGCCCGCTTTCCCCTCCGTAAAATCAGACAGTGCGTCCCATGCGCCCTGGGTGGCCAATTCTTTGTTTAAGTAGCCTTCCGCATACCAATCGCGTAACTTGGCCAGTGCCTCTTTGTTGCCATCAGCCACAGATCCATAAGTAAGTTTGCCGTTCTCGTTATACCATTGCCTTGGAAGGTGCTTGCCCGTGTATGCGCTGAATATCATGACCGGATCGCTGACCCAGCCCGTATTGTAGGAGTCTTTCCCCGAAAATGTAAAGCCGTATGTGTCTTTCTTGCCATTCCCATCCGGGTCCTCATTGCTGAACGCCGCGATAACTTGCTCAAACTCTTCAATCGTTGTTGGCGCTTTCAAATTTAATTTGTCCAACCAGTCCTGGCGAATCAGCATGACTTCGCCTTCCGTCAGATTCGGCGCAATCGCCATCCCGTAGACCTTGCCCTCCCTAACTACTGGATTGAAGGTGGTCGGGTATTGTTTGTATATTTCTTTTATCCGGTCAGGCATGTAGGTTGAGATGTCTTCCGTTATCTCCTTGACCTGCCCCGACTCGATCAGATCATTGACCAGCATGGTATCATAGACGGGCAGAACGTCGGGCAGCTTCTCGGAACCTGTCAGTGCCAGCCGCAGCTTGGTATTATATTGTGAAGCATCACCTCCCAGCAGGGTGGTTTGGATTTTGATACCCAGGTTCTGTTCGCCCCAACGGGTCAACACATTGTCATTCAACGTCTCACCATTGATATACTTTCCAGCATTCTCATCCTGTTGTTTGGCGATGGTGATCGTAAATGGCGGATCATATTTTCCATCCTTAAGCACCGATGCCGGTGCGGTCTCGGAAGCGCTCTCCCCTTTGCTACAGCCAGCCACTAGAATAGCCGACAGCATAACCATACTTGCCATTTTCCATAAATCGTTTCTTTTCTTCATGGAAACATGCCCCCTTCACTCATACTTAATTTGTTTTCTATATAAGTTCAACTAATTGCATATTTACACTGGCACTCCGATGACAGAACAACCTTCCGATCGCTGTTATTCCCAGAATTTTTGATTCACTTTTACAAAGGTGAAATTCTGGTAATAAAGGCGAACGCTCCGCTTCTTCAGGCTTTTTCTGTCCTCTCCGTTATCGTGTAAATGTTTAGTTGAACATATAGTGATCCAATTTTTCGTCACATCAACTATTCTTTGACGGCTCCTAGTACAATCCCCTTCACGAAATATCGTTGTAAAAATGGATAGACCAAAATGATCGGGAGCGTGCTTACAAAAATTTGAGCTGCCTTGATGCTCTGTTCAGACATGGCTGCCACCTCAGACTGGCTCATCGCCATATTTTGCATGTTGCTCTGTACAACAACAGTCTGTAGGAACGAAGCCAACGGATACTTGCTCGCATCGGACATGTACAATATCCCGTCAAACCAGGAATTCCAGTGCCCCACCATAATGAATAAAGATACGGTCGCGATGCCAGGCAGAGATAATGGTAAATATATTTTGCTGAGGATTACGAAAAAGGACGCCCCGTCAATGAATGCCGCTTCTTCCAGGGCTTTGGGAATCGTTTTGAAGAAATTGACGAGAAGAATCAAATTATAAGCTCCGAAAGCTCCCGGCAGCACAAGGGCCCAAATCGTATCCTTTAATCCAAGGGCGGTGATCAATATGTAAGAAGGTATCAATCCCCCCGAGAAAAGCATGGTAAAGATAAAAAACCACATGAGCACGTTGCGTCCCCGGAATTCTTTGGATAAGGCATATCCTGCGCAGGTAAGGATAAACATGCTGATGGTCGTACCCAAAACGGTCCGAGTGATGGATGTCAGCATGGCACCGTTGAAGTTGGAATTATTGAACGTTTTGATATAGGCATCCACGTTGAACCCGACCGGCCAAAATGAAACCATATTACCGCTAATGGCCGCTTTGCTGCTGAGCGATTGCGCGAGCAGATGAAGCAGTGGAAGAAAACACGCCAGACCCGCCAGTATCATGAATGCGTAATTAAAATAGGAGAATACTCTATAGCCTGTCGTCTTATGGTACATGATCCCTCTCCCTCCTTGTTAGAATATTTTGTAATTGGCATATTTATAGGCCAGCCTGTAGGAGACAACGATCAAGATCAAGCTGATTCCCGATTTAAACAGTCCTACTGCGGTCCCGAAGCCGTATTGCCCGTTTAACAAGGATGAACGGTAGACATAGGTATCAATGATATCTCCTGTACTGTAGACAAGCGGATTGTACAGATTGAAGACCTGATCAAAGCCCGCATCCAGAATATTGCCCAGACTCAGTGTAGAAATGACGATAATCATAGGCAACATGCTAGGCAAGGTAACGTATCGAATTTGCTGTCGGCGTGTGGCGCCATCGATCTCGGCCGCTTCGTAATAAGAAGGATTAATCCCAGCAATGGTGGCCAGATAAACAATCATGCCGAAGCCAAAGCTTTTCCACACGTCGCTGATTACAACCGTGAATCGAAACAGATCAGGATCACCCAGGAAGTAAATGGGATCGTTCCCGAAAATCCGTGTCAAGATGTGATTGATTCCTCCGTCTAATCCGAGAATGTCGATCATCAACCCCGCGACCGTAACCCAGGACAAGAAGTGCGGCAGATACACCAGTGTCTGAACACTTTTCTTAATGCCCATATTTCGGATCTCGCTCAGCAGAATAGCCATGACGATCGGAACGATAATACCGACGATAATTTTGGAAACGGCGATAATCAGCGTATTAATGATTGCTTGTGTGGCTTCTTTGTACTGGAAAATCCGTTCGAAATTATCTAATCCGATCCACCGTGAACCTGTGATGCCCAGCCATGGTTTGTAGTCCTGAAATGCCATGAGCAAACCTACCATCGGGCCGTAAGAAAAGATGCAGACAAACACAAAAGCGGGAATACACAGTACATACAAAGGCCAGCTTTTCTTGAGTTCCTTTTTGAATGAAGTTCGCTGGGGAAGCTTTGTTTTTGTTTTTTTTGCGGATCTGGCGGGCACGATCTCGTTAATGTTGCATACCTCCTCTATGATGGCTCTTCGAAAGCGATCCTTGAAGATAAGCTTAACAAAAGCGCTCTCACTCCAAAATGCCAAAATTTCAAGATTATCACCCCACGCTGAACCATTTTAAAACCGCTTTCATTTATCGCGGATGCTGCCCTTCCGCTTTTCGAAGGTTTGGCTTATATTAAAGTTAATCCGATATGGATTTTAAACTTCTACGTTTCGCGATATGAAAGGAAACGCATATGATCAGAAAAATGTATATGAAGCGATTCATCTATTTCTTTGTTTTTTTTCTGCTGCTGACGTTGAGTTTGTTTTTCGTGATGAACCGATTGAGCTCCAAAACACTTGAAGAAAATCTGATCAGCGCTTCCAAAAACCAGCTTGATTATGTGAAAGGCATTCTAGACGGGATTATATACGAGGCTAATATGTACGGGGTTCAGTATGCAGCTGACAGTGATGTGCGGTTCTATCAGAGGTATGTTATCGAGCTGAGCAATTACGATTCCCAAATGAAAAAAAACGATATCGTGGATCGCTTGCGGCAAACGCTCCTTTCCAGTCGATCCATTGAATCGATCGGCATTTACTGGAAGACTGAAGAAGCGTTTCTCTCCACGAACAATACGCAGGAGGCAAGACTTCCGTTCAAGGATGTTCATGAGCGGGGATGGCAAATCGTCGGTAACAGCTTGTATTACTTTGCCCTCTACCCTTACATCCAGAAATCAGGACAAAATGAACCGACTCAGTACGTGGTTGGTGTAAAGCTGAATACCGATTATTTAAAAAGCCTGCTGAAAAAGGCTGTAAATAACGACAGCTCGAACGCTTTTTTTCTCTTTGACCCCCAGCAGTTATGGAGTGAGAAAGAAATCGACACCGATCTATTGAAAGCGGTTACTGAAATGATTTCGCCCCAGCCAGAAGTCACTTTAAAATACGATTATCATACCAATTCGGATGACTACTATGTTCTTTCGCGATATATTGAATCGATCGACGGCTACCTGATTACATATACACAGACGAACGATTTTTTGCAACCGCTTGACCGCAATCGCAAAGTGTTCTTTGCCAGCATTTTAGCCGTGTTCACGCTTGGTCTGGTTGTGATCTTTACGTTTTATCGGAACTACTACCGTAATCTCCGTTTGTTGGAGAGAAAGTTTTCACAGGTCGAGCAAGGCAATCACAACACGCGGATTACCGAGAATACGGGCAAAGAGTTTTACAGCCTGTTCAGAAGTTTTAACCATATGGTTACCGAAATCCAGGATCTGTTCGTATCCTTGAAGACTGAAACGGAACTGAGACGAGGTGCGGAACTTCAACAACTTCAAGCTCAGATTAACCCTCATTTTTTATACAACAGTTTGTTTTTCATCATGTCGGTGGCTCAGTTTTCACCTGATTCTGTCATGCGCATGAGCAAGCATCTAGCTGAATATTATCGTTATTTAACCAAATTGGACCGGCATGAAGTCACGCTGGAAAGCGAACTCCAATTTGCAGAACATTTCCTGATTATTATGGCTCTCAGCAAAAAAATGGAGTACAGCATTAATCTGCCGCCAGAACTGGCCTCCCTTCCCCTCATGCCGCTGATCATCCAGCCCGTGGTTGAAAATGCAATTCAACATGGAATTGAAGGACAACAAGGTGCCCATCGGGTGACGATCGATGTCAAACAGACGGAAGCTGCGATAACGATCAAGGTATCCGATGACGGCAAAGGTCTGTCGCTGGATGATATCCGCAGCCTGGAGGCTCGGCTTGAGAGCGATACCCCGCCTGAAGGAGTTAAAGGCGTAGGGCTCTGGAATGTAAATCGGCGTCTGAAAAATACGTACGGCGAACGTAGCGGGCTACATTTTGCTACGAATGATTGGGGCGGCTTGTCCGTCTTGCTGCTCATCAGCATACCCGAGGTGAAAGGAGATAACTAATGCGATTATTAATTGTGGATGACGGACATTATGTCGTTGAGTATATGAAGCACTTGCTCGATTGGAAAACCTTCGGCATTCATCAGATCGAGACGATGACCAATTCGATTGAAGCCCGGGACATGTTGACTCAAAACCATATCGATATTCTGATCACTGACATACGAATGCCCGAGGTGTCGGGTATTGATCTGCTTCAACATATCCACCAACATAGCTTGCCAACCAAAGTCATCATCCTTTCCGGCTATTCCGAGTTCGAGTATGCACAGCAAGGAATCCGTTTAGGTGCGCTTGACTATCTGCTCAAACCTGTAGACAAAGATGATGTGGAGAAAGCCATGTCTAAAGCCATCAAGAATATTACAAAGACACGGCCCGCTCAACCTATCGCATGGGAGAACTTTGATGGATTGGGGTATCTGCTTTCGCTGCTAGGTCAAAACGAGACAATAAGAAAGCAATATGATTCTTATACTGATTTTTTAGGGGAACACCGTTTTTGCTACTTCAAGCTGGAGGGTTTCACACAAGAACATGAGGATGTTATAAAACGTGATGTCGCAGACAAATTAGATTGTCTCGTTTGGGCTGCTGGTACCCGACTGGTCGCTCTTGTTCCGGAAGAAGTTGCTGGGGAACTGACTATCCAACTGGAGCAATCGGTCGTGTCGCCTCCCTTTTTATTGACTGACCGAAACGTGACCCGGCAGATGTTCTACAGGTTCTTCCTTAATGAGGATGTACACTCAGAAGATTTTATTAGCATATTCAACCATTCTCCATCATGCGGTGATTGGGAGTCGGCGGGAAATATCATTAAAAAATATGATCAGATCCATCTCCGAAAGCAAAAAATAATCTTTCTCATGGAAACCATTCTATATGTATATCTGGCGGATAAGGATCACGATACCTCTGAAACCGTAGATTGGATGTTCAATCAGTTAGAGCAACCTGATGAACTGTGGTCAACTCTCATGGATCGGGTCATTCGGATCAGAAACAACAAACAGATGTCCATCCAAACTATCGTCGAGAAAGTGCAAACGTATATCGAAGACCATCTGTCACATGGTCTTAGTCTGGATGAGTTGGGGAAAGTCGCACATCTACATCCCGTTTACTTTTCCAAACTGTTTAAACAAGAGACGGGCGAAAATGTGTCAAATTACATTTCTAAGAAAAGGCTGGAGAAAGCTTCTCAACTGCTTCAAGATTCGGAACTCCGTGTCAACGATATAGCACAAATGGTCGGTTACAGAAAAAATCAGTATTTTATCCAGTTGTTCAAAGTGGAATACGGGGTTACGC
This sequence comes from Paenibacillus sp. FSL K6-1318, assembly GCF_037976905.1. NCBI lineage: Bacteria > Bacillati > Bacillota > Bacilli > Caryophanales > Paenibacillaceae > Paenibacillus > Paenibacillus sp. FSL K6-1318. Next base: position 3,413,664 of record NZ_CP150270.1, on the reverse strand, counting down.
CCTACCAGTATCGCAGAAATATGATTCACAAATAGTGCTATAAAACTAAATGACCGTTCCCCGGTAGAATACCGTAAAACGGCCTCAGCCTAAATCTATTTATTTTACAGTTTAGCTATTAGAGTGAATTCGATGATTGGTTCTTCCTAACGGATTAGCCGTGAACTTGCTGTTTATGGCTTACTAACACTGTTGGCTCCGAAAGTCCCAAATGCTCTCGCAGCGTTGTCCCCTCATACTCCCTGCGGAAGAGCCCACGTCGCTGAAGCTCTGGAACGACGTGCTCGACGAAGTCATCAAGATCTCCAGGCAGAACCGGCGGCATGATGTTAAAGCCATCGCATCCGTATCCATTAAACCATTCTTCCATGAGGTCAGTAAGTTGCTCCGGCGTGCCTACAAATTGCATATGACCACGGGCACCGAGAAGCCTCCGCCCGAGTTCGGCAATGGATAATTGCTCGTCACGTGCAAGGTCCATAATGAGTTGCACGCGACTCTTCATTCCGTTGCTTGCTTGGACCGGATCTGAGATGTCTGGTAATGGACCGTCCACAGGATACCCGCTGAGGTCTGTTTGTAGCATGCCAGACAGCATCATTACCGCTTCCTGCGGATCGATGAGGTCGAGCAGCTCGCGTTCCTTGCGTCGAGCCTCCTCCACAGTTGAACCGAGGATCGGCGACAAACCCGGCATGATGAGCAAGCTGCCACGTTCACGTCCGATTGCCAGAAGTTTCTCATTCACCGTGCGATAGAAATCTTGCGCAGCAGTGAGTGAGGTCTGTGCAGTGAAGATCACCTCTCCGACTTTTGCAGCGAAATCCTGACCTGGATCCGAGGAACCAGCCTGAATAAGGACGGGGTAACCTTGCGGTGGACTGGGGACGTTCAAGAGCCCTTGCGTGGAATACCATTGCCCTTTATAGTCAGCGACACGCAGCTTGGATTCATCGACGAATGTGCCTGATTCCCGATTCATGACGAGTGAATCCTGTGGCCAGCTGTCCCATAATGCCGCAACGACATCAACGAATTCCTGCGCCATCTCGTAACGTGTTCCATGTTCAGGATGCTTATCTCGACCGAAGTTTCGAGCTTCCGTGTCAACTTGGGACGTGACAATATTCCATCCGGTCCGTCCTCCGCTTATGTGGTCGAGCGTAGCTAAACGGCGCGCGGCATTGAACGGCTCGTTATAGGTCGTCGATAGCGTTGCTGTCAACCCGATTTTATCCGTTACCATGGATAGTGCGGAGAGCAGCGACACCGGGTCCAGCATCCCTGCTGCAGCGCGACTTGGGTAGATCAAGTGCAGTAAGTCCGCAAAAAAAATCATATCAAGCTTACCTTTTTCAGCTGTCTGGGCAATCCGCTTATACCATTCGATATCGAACATCTTCTCTACCCCTGATTCAGGATGACGCCATCCGGCATGATGATGTCCAGTGAAATATATAAATGCACCAAGATGAAGCTGGCCCTGTCGTTTTTTCGTCATATCTGTTCCTCCGCTTTCATTCTAAAAATCTATCATCAGCCTTTATATGTGTTATTCCATCGCAGTAATCTTCTTTCCACCAGTCTGACTGCTGAATCCGACAGTTTGCCCACCAATGCAAACATAATTATGCCCACGAAGACGACATCTGTCTGTGCATATACACGTGCGTCTTGTATCATATAGCCAACTCCTGCGCTTGCACCCATCATCTCTGCCACGGTAAGCAACAGCCAGGAGGCACCCACAGATAACCGAATGCCAAGTAGAATGTTTGGCAACGCCGAGGGAATAATTAGCTTGGTTAACAGCCCGAACTTAGAATATTGCAAGATGCGAGTAACCTCATACAGCTTTCTGTCCGCACTGCGGACCCCCAAATGTGTATGAAAATAGAGCGGGAAAAATGACCCTAGTGCAATGAGCAGTACTTTGGATAATTCCCCTACTCCGAACCAAAGAATGAACAGCGGAATAACCGCAAGCAACGGAACCGTCCGCAGCATCTGTATCGTCGGATCAAGCGTTTGTTCAGCCCATTTACCTAGCCCAGTAAACACACCGAGCAGTAATCCTGTGACGGCTCCAAGTAAGAATCCACCACTCGCCCGAATGGAACTGGTTGTGAGATGCTGCGTCATATCGCCGTTTACGCACAGTTGCCAGAATGTTTGAGCAATGCGGGATGGAGCTGGCAGTGCCGAGTCAGACAACAGTCCAAGAGCAGAGCCTGCCTCCCATAAAGCTAATATAATAACGGGCAACACCCAGCCATACAGCCAATTTGGCATTCTCCACTGACGTCCCCTTCTTATTACCGTCTGCTCCTTATTAGCCTTCGAGTTTAATGTCACATCGTTCGTACTCATAATCTGTTATCCATCTCCCTCTATGGAATCCTGCCAACGCAGTAACTTCTTCTCCGCCAGCCTAACCAATGAATCGGTCACTTTGCCAACAATGGCAAAGACAATTATGCCGACGAAGATGACAGACGTTAGTGAGAAGGATCGTGCGTCATTGATGATATATCCGATCCCGGAACTTGAACCCATCATCTCCGCGACAACCAGGCCAAGCCAACTTACCGCAATCGAGAGCCGAACGCCTAAAAACAGGGAAGGAAGTGAGGCAGGAATAATCAGCTTGGTAATGGTTTGAAGTTTCGTGAATTGCAATACGCTAGCTACATCGAACAACTGGCGATCCACCGAACGAACACCCAAAAAGGCATTTACATATAAAGGGAAGAATGCCCCCTTAGCGATGAGTACAATCTTTGAAGTTTCTCCAAAGCCGAACCACAGAATGAACAATGGTGCAACAGCCAAATGAGGCAGTGTCCGAAGCAGTTGAAGTGACGGATCGAGCAACCGTTCCGCTTTTAACGAAAACCCGACCCATAATCCTGCGGCTAATCCCAGACCGCCGCCCAACAAGAACCCGAGTGCTGCTCTCCCCGTCGAAATACGCAAATTCGTCAGCAGTTCTCCTGAAGAGATCATCCGTCCAAACTCAGCCACGATGTCCTTCGGAGGAGGAACTAACACCGGATTTACCCACCCATTCGAGGATGCAATCTGCCAAATAATTAATATCGCCGCCGGTACCGACATCCCAATCAGGAGATGAATAGTCCGAAAAACAAGCTTGTTTCCCGATATTTGCATAACTGCACCTCTACTTTATTTAAGAGCTTCTTCAATGTACTGGTTGTCGAATACGTCAGCCACGTTGATTTCCTTGCGGATTGTACCTAACTCAAATTGAAAGTTTGCGGTGTTCTGCTGATTCGCAATCGTTTCGTCACTTACCGGAATATTGATCATTGCCGCCCGCGATTGAATGCCCTTCACCAGGTCAATCGGGATACTGCGTTCGTCGGCATAGCGTTGGTACGCTTCCTCTTGATTATTAGCTTCCCACTGACGTGCTTGCTCGAATGTCTTTAGATAAAGCGTAACCAGCTCAGGATAGTCATTCGCAAAATCCGAATGAACCAATTGGAAGGATGGAGACAGTACGCCTTCACTTTCCCCATCAGCCAGCACTTTTCCCTTGCCACTTAATGTATTCAGGGTAATGTAAGGATCCCAGACGGCCCAGGCATCCACTTTTCCGCTTTCAAAGGAAGGCTGCGTTTCATCAGGTTGTAATTGAATCTCTTGAATATCGGAGTTATCTAAACCAGCTTTTTGGAGTACTTGATATAGGAAGTTATAGGCGTTGCTCCCCTTCGTGACAGCCACCTTTTTGCCTTTGAGATCCGCAATGCTTTTGATCGGGCTGTCGTTCGGCACAATGATCGCTACATTGTTCTTGCCATCCAGTAGCTGTGAGATGATTTTGAAGTCAATGCCAGCTGCTTGTGCAGAGATTGGGGGCATGTTGCCCATGCCAGCAAAGTCCAAATGATTAGAGGCCATCGCTTCGATCATTGGAGGACCGCTCTGGAACTCCAACCACTCCACTTTTACCCCCAACTCTCCGAATGCATCCTCAAACCACTTCTGTTCTTGTGCCTTGCCGAACAAGCCGCCCTTGCCCTGCACACCAATCTTCACCGTGACATCATCATAGGATGCATTCGGATTCGAGCTACCTTCTACCGGCTTGGCATCTTCGCCATTGCCAGCATTGTTGTTTGCACTGCCGCATCCCGCCACAACCAGTATCAGAACGAGTAAGACTGCGATGTAATTATATTTTTTAACCATATATTCGTATCCCCTTTATGAACGTAAATTCGTTTATGGTATCCAATTTAAATGCCGGCGCCCTTATCAATCAGGGGAGCATGTTCCACTTTTTCGAACTCGCCTAACACGCGGGAACGAAGCTCCTGAAAGGACCCCCCACTGCGCTTGCGCGGATAGGGAAGATCTACAGGAATTACATTGCGGATATGACCGGGGCGAGGGTTCATAATGACGACTTTCTCTCCAAGAAATACCGCTTCGTCCAAGTCATGCGTAACAAACAACATGGTCGTCCGGCTATTCTGCCAGATGTCCAGCAGCGCCTCTTGCATGTGTGTGCGAGTGAAGGCATCGAGTGCTCCAAAAGGCTCGTCGAGCAGCAGTATCTCCGGTTTACGCAACAATGCCCTTGCAATGGCTACGCGTTGAGCCATCCCTCCGGACAGTTCCTTCGGATACGCTTTCTCGAATCCTTTCAGACGAACCAGCTCAATCAGCTCTTGGACTTGATGGCGAACCTGAGCATTGCCAAGCGAGAGATTGGCTGCAATATTCTTTTCGACCGTCATCCAGGGGAACAAACGTGGCTCTTGAAAAATAAACCCTTTATCTACACTTGGTCCGGTAATTGCTTTTCCGTTTAATTCAACTGTGCCTTCATAGGTCGTGTCTAACCCGGCCACGATCTTGAGCAATGTACTTTTGCCACATCCGCTTGGTCCGATAAAAGTAATGAATTGTCCCGGCTCAACTTGCAACCGTATATTACTTAGCGCCATAACCGGCCCGGTAGGAGCAGAGAACGTTTTGTTCAACCGCTCAATAATCAGCATAGGGTGATACCTCCAATTTAAAATAATTTTTCGGATCTATTTACTTGGTTTTATAGTTATAAAAAAAGGCCTTCTGCTTGGTTATCTTTCTCCATGAACGATCTCTGGTTGTCCAGTCGAACTCTCGTTCACAAACCGAGCGATTACTCGGTTTGTTGGGGAAATTGTAGCAGTGGCCTGTATCTGTTGTCAATCATTTCTTTTGGAGTTATGTAAAGACACAGCAAATAAAGAGACAATCGAGCGTGCCTGCGCACGGATCGGCACTTCAGTGCCTGGCATTTTCTGCAGCGTCAGTCCTTGAATTAAACTTACAAAATAATAGGCAAGCTCCAAGGGAACACCACTGACGATGAGTCCTTCTTTTTGCCCCTGTTCCATTATGTTCGCGACAGGACCAAGGTTATTTGTGAAACGTTCGGTAACTTCTCGTCTAATCTCTTCGGAGGAAGTTTCCGAAAGTCGGGCTGTGTGGATAAGGATCGTGTAAGCCCAATTGTTTTCCAACGCAAGCCAAGACTCAGACAGTAGTAAAAGTTTGTTCAGAGCATCGCCTGATTGCTCAGCGAGCTGGGAGACATGTTCTCCGTAACTGGTCTGGCCTCTTCTCAAAATTTCGCTGATAATCTCATCTTTGGACTTGAAGTAGTGATACATGTTCCCAATGCTCATGCCTGCTGCCGCTGCGATGTGGTTGATGCTCACTGAACCAATTCCTTTAAGAGCAATGATCTCCAGCGCGGAATCAAGGATGTGATTGATTTTTATTTCCCGTTGTTGCAAGTCCTTCTCTATGTTTCTAGGTGACATTAACGTGGCATCCCCTTTCTGAATTTCATTATAGCATAGCCGTTTTGAAGCCTTGATGAACTAAGAAACATGTTACCTGAGTTCCTTACAAGGATGGCAGGCCAACCTATCAGGACTAATTACCTCGGTATAGGAAATTACGATGTTAATTCAAAATAAAAAAGCCGCTATAATAGCGACTGTGATTGGTACTTGGATTTTGTGTGCGTATCTATTGTTCAGCCAATTTCACAAAATATTCTGAAGCCAAACGGACAGCCAGAATACTTGCGCTATTCAGTGAATTATCAAAGATAACAACATGGTTGTTTTTTACCGCTTCCAGTGAGTTCCATACCTTTGAAGATTGCTTATCCTTGACTGCTGCCTCTGCGACGCCAATACGATGCTGGATAATAATATAATCGGGATTCATACTAGAAAGCCCCTCCAACGTAAGCGATTCTCCTCCCTCAGGATATCCCTCTGGTGCCAATAATCCAAAGCCTGCAGTTTGATTGTAGTACATCGTGTTTTTAGATCCTTGCGCATTAAAATTGGATTTTCCGTCAACCCGCAACAAGGCAAAGGTTTTATTCTCAAGCGTGCTTAACCGCTCTTTCGTGGATGCTATCATTTCTTGTGTTTCCTGAATCAATTGTTCCGCCAGTTCTTCTTTTCCAACAATTTGTGCACAAAGCATGGTCGTTTTTTCCCATGTGTCGGTGTAGTCGATTAAAATGACAGGTGCAATCTTACTCAGCTCATCATATATGGTATCCACTGAACCCTTAAAGGTTACGATGACATCAGGGTTAGCCTCCATAATCTTTTCCAGATTCGCTGAGTCACTACCCAAGTCAATAATCTCGGCAGATCCGGCGTAAGGCTGTAATGTAGCGAACTCCTTCATCGCTTCTGTCGCGCTTGTTGACGCGATTGGAGGCGTATCCAAAGCAAAAAAGTAATCTAAGTACAACGGATGAAGCACCGCTATGCGCTCTGGTCGTTTTTCAAGCACCACTCCATTTTCACTAGCATCCTGAATGGTTCTTGGCCATGCCTCCCCCTGGCTCTTGCTGGTTTCAGGCGTAACACTGTTGGACGTTTGTGAACATCCAGCCAGTACCCCTGTTAATATTATTAATGTTGCAATCCACCCAATTAGTCTGTTCATATGGCTCCCCATCCGATAAGTTATCAATTATTTTGTATCACTGCTTTATTATTAATGATCTATGAAATCCCTAGGTGATCTCGTAAAGTAGCTCCCTCGTATTCGCTCCGGAACATGCCTCGTTCAACCAACTTTGGAATCAGCTGTTCAAAGAATATCTCCATCGATTTTTCTGAACCGCCCGGCAACGCCATGAATCCATCAATCGCGCCAGCCTCAAGCCGCTCGATAATATCATTCATTACAGTCTCGACGGTCCCCACAGATACCCAATGGGCTGATCCAACAACCTCCGGTCGATCCAGAATTTCTTCCACGGTAGGCTGATACTTTGTAATAAAGCTGCGTAGTAACTCTGCGTGTGTACGGCTGCGGACAGCTTGACTTGGATCGGGAAGCATTTCAGCAATTACGCGTTGATCCAAAGGATAACCTGTTAGATCAAGTCCCATTACCGATTGGAGTGAGGCATGTCTGCGTTCAAGAGTTAGATGCGAATGCGCAGCCTTATGCAACTCAAGCGCTTCTTCATACGTATCGCCCAGGAAAAAATACAGACCCGGCAAAACTTTGATGGCATTTGGATCGCGCCCATGTTCTAGCGCTCGTCTTCGCAAATCATTTCGTAATTCCACTCCTGATTCAAGATCCGGCATTGCTGCAAAAATAGCATCCGCGACGGAAGAGGAAAAATTCCGCCCGATATCTGAAGCGCCAGCTTGAAACAAAGGAATGCTTCCGGATGGATGAGATGGTAACGTTAACGGCCCTTTTACATTGAAAAATTCACCAGAATGATTAATGGCAGTCACTTTATCCTTATCTGAGAACAGGCCAGACTTGCGGTCAATGACAATGGCTTCATCCGGGAAACTTTCCCAAAGCTTGCATACGACTTCCGTAAACTCCATTGCCTTAGCATATCTCTCTTCCGGTGATGGCATAGGTGAATTGCCGAAATTATCTGCTCCTTCAATAGAAGTGACAATATTCCAGCCTGCACGTCCATTGCTTAGCCAGTGTAAAGACTGCAGTTGTCTGGCAACTACATACGGTGGATTGAACGTGGTAGAGATCGTCGTAACCAGTCCGATCCGGTTCGTTTCTCTAGCGATCGCTGCAAAGAACAGCGTAGGATCCGGGCTGCCAAAGTTGGAGGAATCGCCTAACATTTGCGGGCTAATATACAGATAATCCGCTCTGAAAAGAAAATCAAGCTTGAACTTCTCCGCTATTTTTGCCCAATGAATATAGTAGTCAATGGTTCCTGTCTGCTCCACTCCGCTATCCGGGTCCCGCCAGCCATCCCCTTTATTCCATGTTGCATTTAAGGATAATCCAATACATAATTGTCGATTTGAAATCATTTCTACCAACCTTTCATATCATTGATTTGCTCCCATAAGACCTGCGCTAAAACATTATGCTTCAACAATTAATAATGATTCTCATTATCAGAAATAAAGTTTAGCAAGGATTCAACTCCATTTGAATGCACAAGTGACGAATTAGATATGCATAATTATCTAATCTGTATTAAAAGAAGCTCTTGCCCTCTCCATCTTAGATAGAAAATTACATGGATAAAACAAAAAAAGCCGCTTGAATAGCGACTTTGAATGATACTGAATTCTTATCCCGCGACATTTGATGACCTACGATTCAAGCTCTTTGATTACTTTGGCAGGTACACCCCCAACAACACAATGATCAGGGACATCCTTGGATACAACAGCACCCGCAGCAACAATTACATTGTTTCCTATCGTTACGCCTGGTAGAATCACACAGTTCGCTCCGATCCAAACATCATTACCAATCGTAACGGGTTTCGTAATGGACAACTTCTCTCTTCTTCCTTTGGCTGTCATCGGATGATTTACTGTAGAGATCGTAGTGTTAGGGCCTATCATGCAATAATCCCCAATCGTTACTGTGTCGACATCAAGAATTGTAACGTTGTAATTGGTCAGGAAATCTTCCCCCACATGAATATTCTTACCCACATCGCAATTGAAAGGTGGCTGCATATAAACTTTAGTACCACATGAACCAAATAATCTGCGGATTACTTCTTGTTGTCCCTGGATATTTCCAGTATCAATTTCATTGAATTTTTTACATAGTCGAGTTGCATTCTCTTTCAGTGAAGCAATCTCTGGATCTAAAAAGCAAAACGCTTCCCCAGCAAGATATTTATCCATTTCTGTTTGCATATCGAATCTCCTCTTGGACTGTTTAACTCACTTTTTTCTAAATTTAGGATACAAATTAAAGTGCACTTTAAGTCAATTGATTTTTTATATAAACTTGCTTCATTCACTCTTTATCCGTTAGAGTGTCTCAGAAGAACGATTCGTTTGAAGAGATATTTAGTACCATCCTGGGAGGACGATTATGTATATCAAGGAAGCCGCTGAGAAATTGGGAATTGAAGCTCATACGATACGGTACTATGAACAAGAAGGATTACTGCCGTTCGTTGAACGTGATCAAGGTGGAAGAAGAGTTTTTAACGAAGGGGACTTAAGTTGGTTGGATCTGATTACTTGTTTGCGGATTACGAATATATCTATTGCAGATTTGCGAAAGATCGTTGAGCTTACTCAAGAGGGAGATTGGACTATTCAAGCAAGAAAAGAGATAATTTTAGAACACAAAGCTAAATTAATGGAAGAGCAAAATAAATTAGATAGAGCTTTTAAAAAGATAGCCCAAAAACTCGATTATTTCGATGATCTTGAAGAAAAGTATGTAGAAAAACAAAGTCAACGAAATAGCAATGCAGCTTTAGAATAAGTTAAAAAAAGTTAAAAAAGAAGGGGCATTTCGATGCTCCTTCTTCTCTTTAGATCAGGCATGAATCCCAGCGGGGAATCCTTCTTAGTTTAGGTTATTCCCGTATGGTCCAAGGGAGTATTTTAATATCTTATAAAAATTACACATGTTCTCCATAAGAAATCGACTGAAACAATGGACCAAATATAGGTATTAGTTTAGTTGTATACCAATTTATATCAGTTACTTTGTTATAACTTTCTACATCAAGGACTTTCCGATTGATACCAGGACTCAACAGTATGGTGCCGTTCTCTTTAATTAAAAAAGTGCCCCCTACATCCGTGTCCTTCCAAGTCATAGCCACTCCAATTAATTCTCCTTGATTATCCTTTATAGCTAGAATTTTTAGTAACTCGTCTATAGGAATATCTTTGTGCTGCCAATCAAAGTCATCCTCATCCCCAACAGGTAAAAAAGTTGCTTTTCCTTGATCGTTATATGACCAACCAAACTCTTCTAGTTTGCTAAGAATATCCATTCTTGAGATTTGCTTTAATAAACTGATTTCAATAGATATTGAAACAGACATGCAAAATCCCCCTTATCACTGTGAAAATTCAACACGATCTCCTGCACATTAATCTATAAAAAATATTTCCCTGAGTGCAAATCTTCTATTTCTTGAGAGAGTCTTTTAGTATCTGGCTTCATATAACTTTGAGCTTTTTGTAAAATATCTGTATGTCCACCTAGATCATACAATATGGTAGTAGATAACACTTGTACAATATAAAGGCTCGATTGAGTTTCCATCCATTCAAAAAAATTGAAAAACTTCTCAATTTGTTCTGTGTCATCATTTTCACGAAGCAGTCCTTCAACATAAGTAGCCACTTCATCACCAAAAAACACATGTCCTAAAAATTCTTGATTTAATTCCAAATGTTCTATATAACAATCGTGGAATTCAGGAAAAAGTTTTAAGAATTGATTGATTAAAATGTTCCTGTCCAATCTCTAACCCCCGTACTTACCCATAATTACTGTTCTTTTCGTTTAAAAAACATCTTGCCTGCAATAAGTCCCATACCCGATGAACAGATTAGATATCCAAAAAACAAGAAAAGTAAATAAACACCATGAAGATCTGCAGGAATCTGCTTTAAGCCTTCAAACCAAGCTAAACGAAAAGGATACAGGATTAGTACCCAAATGATCAGCAAGAAAAGAAGAAAATTAATAATTTTCAGCACAATAACGATCCTTTCAAGTCCAAGTGGAAACAGTCGGAGATATACGCTGCATCGTTTATTTCGTATATCTTAACGCTGTCCGCACTATAATAGTTAACTTATGTATTAAAGTTGATATGTTGAATCTATAAAAAATTTCTAATTATAATAGGAAACATTAGGGGGATTTCTTATTTCTTCAGTAAGCATAACAAATAAAGGTAATATAAGCACACAAAATTAATTATGGTAATTCTCCAAGCTAAACCAACAACCTACTCATAAGCAACGTTAAAGTTACATAAGAGTACATTCAGTCCCTAAGTTTAAATAGGACGACCTATGGAGGTGATGTCTGATGTTAAAATGGTTAATCTCATATTTACTGTTAGGCATCTTGCTTTCTGGCAGTATTTTAATTTCCGACTTGAAGCCATTACCTAATACTTCAAGCCATGAGTTATCTGAACCCCAGCTTGTCACCTATTCCAGTAAAGAAGAAATCACAGCTACTCTTATGGAAGCGGGAATTAACAAGTTTCACTACATCGATGAGAAAAAATATGAAGGTGAAGAGTTACAAATTGTTCAGGCTTTGAATCGATTGATGAAAGGTGTACTGGATTTTGACGGCGACTTAGTACGATCATCCTATTCTAAGGAACATGCGACTCAAAAAGAAGATTTCACTCATGTTTACGGTGCAATTGTTTCCATCGATGATCCGAGGTTTAACTTGCTTCCAGATGGTATTATTGAGGTTTTTGTGAAGCAACGAAATGTATATTTCAGTGATTCGCCCTTAGTAGCAGACGAAACAGATAAGCTGTACTTTATGAAAAAGGAAGGATCCGACTGGCGTATCTTATCTGTTACAAATTAGTATCTTACAAAAAAAGAAGCCCTTTATTTCATCAGAACGGGCTTCTTTGTACATTTGCAGCAAAGCTTTAATTTCACTGGACACCAGGCGCATTTTCTTGCACATTCGAGTTCGATCTTTTCTTCTTTCTTGGCTGACCCTTCCAGGAGAGATATGTCCAAATCCGTAGAACATACTCGACCGGTCCATTGCTGAATTTCTTAAGATATAGTGGACTGAGCCACAATTGAATGCCGTAGACAGCAAGCACAATAATTGCTCCGATGAACACGCCAGCACGACCAAACAGTCCGAGGCCGTATCCATAAAAGATGGTCGTACAGATTACGCTCTGCATCAGGTAATTCGTCAGGGAGAGACGGCCAACCGCCTCGAACCTGCCCATCAGACTGGAACGATGGCTTCCCGCATACAACAGCGCAAAAGCGTAAATGTAGCCGAGTGCAAGCAACGTTCCTCCAAGCGTTTCCCTGATTCCGATTCCGGGCCATCCTTCCGCACCAAATTGTGGCGCCAGTACGCCATATGCTTTGAGCATCAAACCAACTGGAATCAAAAACGAGGCACGACGAAGATACATATGTCGCATTGCCTGAGGGTCGTTAAACGTACCAATTCTTGCAGCATGCATACCGAGCAGGAACATCGGTATCGTCATAAGTGGGGCCAGCACCAAGGCTATGAGGGCGTATGACACCTCTAAATCCCCACCGAATGGATCACCATTATTGCTGAAATCCCTGATCTCCGCGTAGCTGCCGCTGCCGTATACATCCTGACTTTGAACAATGTAGTTCTCCATATGCGTGGATTCAAAAGCCAGCGGGTTCGTTGGATTGGATGCCGGTAGACCTAGCAGCCCTGCTCCAGCGAGTAGTATTAACGCCCATATAAGCAATGTTTTGGGCTTCCGATTAAGAAACATCAGCAGGAAGAAACCCAGTACACCGTAAAACGCCAGGATATCCCCTTCCCACAGATAGATGATGTGCAGCAATCCGATACCAAACAGCAGTAGAAAGCGTCGAGCCAGATGACACTTTGGTCGTAAATCTCGTGATTTTAGGCTTTCCGATAGCTTAATCATGCCAAAGCCGAACATAAATGCAAAAATCGGCATAAAACTGCCCACCACCGTGATAAGCAGGAACGAGAGAAAAGCCTGGTCTGCACCGCCGATCCCGAATAGTTGGGGTTTACTCTGGCCGAACATCCCGTATTGGAAAGCCAGCATATTTGCCAGCACGATGCCGACCAGACTGAATCCGCGCAGTCCATCTATTAATTGGATACGCTTTTTTGATGTGCTCAATCAATCACCTCTGTCTATAACATAAAGATCAGATCTAAATATACGTTAAATCCTTCCAAAATTTCAACATAAAATAATAAGTGAACGTTTATATTATGGTTTACTTTGACGTACCATTAAAACAAAAAAAGCCGCTAAATTAGCGACTTTCAATTGAAACATCTTAGAGTGTAACAATAATTGGACCATTTTTAGTCAGAATAATCGTATGTTCGATTTGAGCTACATAGCTGTTTTTAGTAACAAAGGTCCAGCCGTCTCCAGTTTGGTCTACTTCTTCTTCTGAAGTGGAGACAAATGGCTCGAATGCGATAACCATGCCTTCTTTTAACAATTCATCATCCGATGGATCATTATAGTTATAGATGTGGTCAGGTGCTTCGTGTATCGCACGTCCAACACCGTGTCCTGTAAGGTTTTTGATAACCGTTAATTCATGCTGTCTGGCAGTTTGGAATACGGCTTTTCCGATTCCGCTTTTTTTGGAGCCCGGTTTTGCTTTTTTAAGACCTGCTTCGAATGCTAGTTTAACAACGTCGCATATTTTCGTTAACACTTCTTCACCTTCGCCTACGACAAACGAGATTCCCGTATCTGCAAAATAACTGTTCTTCGAGCCAGACACATCAATATTGACGATGTCCCCTTCTTGAATAACTCGCTCTCCCGGAATGCCATGTGCCACTTCTTCATTAACACTAATACAAGTAAATCCCGGGAAATTATATTCACTTTTAGGAGCAGAAACTGCACCAGCTTTCTCAAAAAGCTCTCCGGCCAGATCATCAAGTTCTTTAGTCGTTATGCCCGGAATGGTTTTTTGAACCAATTCATCTCTAATAGAAGCCACAATTTTGCCAATTTCCTTCAAACCATTAAAATCTTCTTCTGTTCTTGCGATCATTTTTTCTACCTCACTATCTTTTATCATCAATTAATTAATCATATCCAAAGCAGCAAAGCTTCGCAACTTTTTTATCCACATCGTGAGTGTGATTGTTCTCTTGTTCCTTCTGTTATTGAAGCTCAATTCTCCATCCCTTCATATATTCTGCGCCATAAGTGAGGGTATAGTTTTGGAGTAGTCCTTGTATCGTGGTGATCTGTTCTGAAATAGTGTTACTACTCGTTCTGACGATAAATACAGGAGAAATATCGTTTTCCCTGAATTGGTTGAGCAGCCATGTCAAAACTTGAAAATCGTCACGGTTTGCAGTATCCAAAGTTTCTTCAAATCCAAAAACGTTGTTGGGGCTTAAGGTATTTACCTGAAGGATCATTTTAAAATACGCTTGTGAATCGCCTGTTATTAATTCAGATATCTTGATGAAATATAGAGAAGTTGAATATTGTTCATTAGGCCCAAATATATCGATGTGAATCCGTTTATTTAGTTCGCTGTTTACTGTCTCAGGAATTTTAAATAATCCGCGATGACTTGCAAGAACCAATGCTGGATCGATGATTTCCCTGCAATGTTCTTTCAACTTCTGTTTCTTTTGATATTGTTCACGAAATGCTTTCGGTCCTTCCGGAAAAATCTTATTAAATCGTTGATAAAAATATCTGGGCGAAGAAAAACCACTCTCGATTGATATTTCTACCAGACTTCGATCTGTCGTCAATAATTGTTTGATTGCTTGCTCAATACGCAAGTAATGAAGCAAGTTTTGCAACGTATCTCCTATTAATAACTTGAATTGTGATGACAAATAATCCAAATTTAAATATTCCTCGGTATGTTTGGCGATCTCATTCAAAGATGCCTTGTTGATAAAACCACTGTTATTAAATAAATAATCATATATTCTTCCTATTCGTTGCAGCTTGGTCGGGTTCCCTTCAAACATTCTTTTCGCATCAAAATTCATAATGAGCAGGTCCAACAATGGTTCAACTGTATGCTTTAACGTTAAAAATGGTATCTCACTCGTAGTTACAATTGGAGTTAATAACGTACATATGGCCTCAATGATTTCTTCTACTCGTTCTAATCCTACATATGCCCCAGGGCTAAATTCATGCGCGAACCAGACATATGATAAATTTGGATAATAAGCTTTTGCAAATTCAGCATCAATATTTATTTGGAGGACGACATTATTTTCATCGGTCTGCCATAGACGGTGAACTTGATTGATGTTGAAAATTTCTATTACACCAGCACCTAACGTTCTTTGCTCATCTGCAATGGCAACATGAACGCTACCTTCCAACACAATTACCACTTCAATGGAATTATGCCATCGGAACGGCTCATCTTTGACATTTAGAAACTGTACATTCATGGGAGAACTGTCGGTGAAATAACCCGTATCACTCATCTTGTGACCTCCTCCTTTCGCTCCACTCCAACGTAATCCCAAGTAAGATTCGAGCAAGATACGAAGAAATCTAAGAAATGTACCCATAAACCAAAGAAATGTGAATTGTTCACGCTGCTTCATTTTAGGAAAATGAATGATAGAACATCAATTAACTCTTAAATGAAGAATCGGGGAGATATCCATGAACCAAATTCGAATCACTCAGCAGCTTAATGGACATCAACAAGAACAAGTTGCTCATTTATTTTACGAAGCTTTTCCATTGAAAGTAAAACATCTTTGGTTTTATGCGAAAACGAAAAAACAAGCAGTACAACTATTATCTCAGTCTATTCAATTTGAACAAGGCATTTACGCATTAAGAAATGATGACGTCGTTGGATTTCTCGGTTACAATATCGGAAAAAAAGCGTTCACACCTGCCAATTATGCAGCTTTTCGGAACGTGTACTCCCCATTTGTAGCGACTTGGCGATTTTTATGTTATGCGTTTTATTTAAAATTTCATTTGTATCACGAACATGTATTGCATATTGACCCTATTGCCGTATCAGAAGAAGCTCGTGGTCATGGAATAGGTAAATTGCTATTAAGTAAATTGGAACAAGTCGCAATCAATAAGCAAATTACTACAATCAATCTGGAGGTCGTGGATACGAATCCTTCGGCACAAAAATTATATGAACGGTTCGGTTATATACTCCAAAAAGAACTGAAATCCGGCCCATTTACTGCCAAGGCCGGCTTCAAAAAAGTGATATTTATGCAAAAATGCTTAAGAGTCCTAATTGTTCAATCAAATTAGAATAAAGGAGGCCAAGCGGACTTTGATGTCCACTGACCTCCAACTTAATCCATACTCATGGTAGAGGCTCCAAAATCATCGATATGCAGCTTCACACTGAAGGTCACTGGAATTGTGGTGAATGTGTCATCCCAATTTCCTTTGACTTTTTCCCATACAGCCGGATGCTGAATGCGCAGAGCTTTACCCAAACCTGCAACCTCTACATGCATTTTTTTCAGCTTGATCATGGTGTTCTCTACGAGCGTTTTAACCTCTGCTTCCACGATTTCGGAATGCTGTTCCAGCGTCCGATTATTCATTTTCTTAATGTTGGATGCAAAGACTTCAGACAGGCGACCTTCCGACTTCATGTCAACGTGAAACGAAATATCATCCCCATGCACGGTTGCCTTGATTTTGCTCTTGATGGATTTGATCTCATATACGAATTGCTGCTGTAGTTCAGGTTCTTTGATCTTGTATATCCCCCCTGAAATATCACCTTTTATCCATTGCAAACCTTCCACATGGGATTCATTTAAGTATCCACCGTACTTTTGGGTGTTGCCTTTCATTACCCCCGCACCTTTGATCTTTAAGGCACCTTGTTCCACACTGACATTTGGCAGAAGATAACTGGATTCCGATTTTAATGGTCCGATCAGGTTCGCAAGTGTAACGGGTTTGATGAGGCGGGAGATTCGTTTGCGGTTGCCAGACAGCTCTTTGAGCAGGAAAGCAGGAATCTCTCCGGATGCATTTTCCTTGAGGACGTCACTAGCTGTTCCTGTCGTCATATATACCTGAAGACTAAGTCGAATATCATTATCTGCTAGATAAAAATCAAGTAACTCATGCATTGGAATCTCTTGTAGTAACTTGGAACTGATCACAATTGTCTTTAGATGGAAACCAGCGGGTGAGCGGTTCGTGAGATACGTCTCCCTTGTCATCTCCATAATGGAATCCCCGATCTCCTCTCTGTTGTAAAACTTTTTGCCTGGAGAGTTGTTAGACTTAGCTCCTGCTTCGGGCAAAATGTATTGCACCGTTCGCCGAATCTTCTGTTTTTGAGGATAATCCACTCGCTCAGAAGCAACTCTGTCTTCAGGTTCTACCTTGTCGTAGGCAATACCTGCCTCCAAATACCGCTTTTCAATAGGCGAGCTACTCCAACATCCAGTCAGGAAGATACATGCTCCTGCCACCAACATAAACAGCGCAAATTTTCGGGAATGGATCACGTCAATTTTGACCTCCAGCGCGAAATGAGTAGCAGGATCAGAGAAAGACCGGAGAATAGAATAAGGTTGGCTTTGCCAATATATCTCCCCATTTGGAATAGTTCGTTGATATCCCGAGGGACACGAGATACGATCAGCATGATGGGCAGCAGAATACAGAGACTTCGTGCATAAGAAAGCTTTGTCACATGGGATAATCCCAATGCTGCACAATAAAAAGCGATATTAAATGTCGCGAAAATCTCCAGCACCCAGATCGATAAGAGTAGGGATTCGAATCGTTCCAACGGTAAATTCTCTACTTCTACGCTGCGTGTGAGGTCGAAAAAAGGCCATACACGGGTCGTAACTCCTTCCGCAGTGAATGCACCGATGCACAGAATAGTAGCGGTCGTATAGAGCACGATAGCTACGCCAAGCCCCCATCCCATAATCCGAACTGCTTTTTCGGGTTTTTCCATTTTGGCTAATATAAATAACATGATTTCGCTCCCGCTAAATGCCAAGGTAGTGGTACTCATGCCATGAAAGACGGGAGACATGCCTTTAGATAAAAAAGGACGTAGGGTGCTAACGTCAAAGTTTTTCACCCCAAGCAATAAAATGAGGAGGTAGATCACGATCGTGATCGGAACAATGATCTGGCATACTTTTGCGATCACGTCTGTGCCCTCCATGCACAAGTACAAGGAGATCCAGACAAATAGGGCCTGAATGGCCCACCATGGTGTACCTTCAAGTAGGAAAAACGATGTGACTTCCTCCATCGCCCGCATTTCATAACTTCCCAAATGAATGTAATACGCGATCACAACTAAACTAACAATCTTGCCAATCCATGTACCTACAATCTGTTGCACGAATTCATAGAAGTTCATTCCTGGAAATTTTCGACTTAGCCTAATCATCATCCACGCCAGAAGTAACGTTACACATCCTCCGAGAATGACGGACAACCAGGCATCTGCACTTTTAACAGCATGAACGACTTCTCTGGGTAACGTAAAAAGCTCCACACCAACAATAAAACCAATGATCAGACTTATGCCCTGTAATGTTGTAAGCTTGCCTGATTCATTCAGTCCAGATGCCATTATGGTCCCTCCTCATTGTAAGTGTTACATGTTAACTCTTGCGTTTCCGGTCTTTGGTCTGCAACAGTCCTGGTCTTTCCCGCATGAATTGTATTGGAGCACGAATCAAATAATCTTTCCACTCCTTAATGGAAGGCGGGGCAGCCATTCCTACGTAAGGAATGCCAAAACTTTTTAATTTGAACATATGGATGACCAGGAACAAAAAAGCCATGATCACACCATATAATCCGAACATCGCGGCGGTGAACATGATGGGAAACCGTAATAACCGCATGGCAATACCTGCACTGTACATTGGCGTGGCAAAAGAAGAAATCGCCGTCACCGCAACAACGATGACCAGGATGGGACTTACAATACCGGCATCCACCGCAGCTTGTCCAACGATGAGACCACCAACGATCCCCATGGCTGGGCCGATAGGCTTCGGCAAACGTAATCCCGCCTCACGCAAAATCTCAATCGCAAGTTCCATAATAAGTGCTTCAATTAACGTGGAAAAAGGCACACCCTGCCTCGTTCCAATGATTGAAATCACCAAATTGGTAGGAATCAGTCCAGGATGAAACGAGATAAACGAAATGTAAATAGCCGGAGCAAACAGCGAAATCAGGGTCGCTACAAAGCGTAAAAAGCGGATAAACGAACTGGGAATCCAGCGTTCATAATAATCTTCGGGTGATTGCAGCATCATGGCATAGGTAACCGGCATTAACAAGGCGTACGGTGACCCGTCCAGCAGGATCGCGACTCTTCCTTCCAATAAGGCCCCCATGACCCTGTCCGGTCGTTCCGTATTTTGAATCTGCGCAAACGGGCTAAGGAAATTATCTTCAATTAACTGCTCCACATACCCGGACTCCAGAACTTCATCTACATCAATTGCTCGCACACGTCGTTTGACTTCATCGACCAGTTCAGGATTAGCAATATCCCGAAAATAGACGATCATCAGTTGCTTCTCGACTCTGCTTCCCACTTTGCAGGAGACCATTGCAAGTTCATTGGTTTCCCCGTGTCTGCGCAGCATTGCTGTATTGTCACTCAGCACTTCCGTGAAGCCAATCCTTGGCCCCCTAAGAACCGATTCCGATACTGGCTCTTCGATTGATCTTGATTTCCCCTTTGGCGTTCCCAGAATCAGTGCCCCTTGAACTCCATCCAGCAAAAGGATCACGGAGCCAAACAGAACCTTGCGCAAGCTCGGAATGACCTCCTGTACAAATTCTGTTTCAGATACCAGCAACAGCTGCTGATCCAGTAAATGTACCAACTGTTTGGGAGTTAACTTTTCATGCCCAAGTGGCGTGTTTCCCCACTCCAACATCGGTTTCAGCACGTTATGATCCAGCGCCATCTTATCGGTTAAACCATCGACAAAATACAAGACGGCACGACAATCCAGGTTGCTTAGATAAAATGTTCTTTCATTAATATCATCCATATCCATTGCAACTTGTTTGAACCGGTTCATGTTGGTTACAAAATCAGCTGTATATAACAAGGCTTCATCATCTGGGACCGTTGGAACAGGACTAGGGTCACTCGACTGTTCTTCTTCTGCGGGAGGACTCTCCATTCTCTGCTTTCGTTGGCCCAGCCGTGCATCCATAAGCTTAATCTGACGAAAGAGGCCCATAATGAGAAAAGGTACTAACGTTAAACACACGGTGCCCGCCCAGGCACCCCAGTCAGGTATATGATCCAGTATTCGTTTCCACACCACCTGATCAGATCTCCTTACTTCACATACTGTTTTCAAGTAGAATGACCAATATTCTACAATTCATGCATTCATGACCTTTCCCAAGATGTTGCATAGGAGAATCTCTTGACTGAAGGCAACTTGAAAATGGACTTTGAGGCCGCAGCTATTGGATATGTAGCTCTTCGATCCCTCGCATCGGGGCAGGCGATTTATCTGGCTTAATATCCTCCCTCCTACTCCGTCCTGGATTAATTTGTGATAACTGCGAGTGAATCGCTACTGCCATGCTGTTGTCAGGAGGCGTGTTGTATAGTGTTGTTAAATGTTAAAGCCAAGGAAATATTACATTTACAATATTAATCATATGGGAGCTGTTTTTTGTTGGAAACTGTACATGATCCATTCATATTTGAAAAACCTCTGCTGGAGGGCATCATTCGTAAACGTAAAAATCGATTTATTATGATTGTAGAAATGGAAGGCATTTTATATGACTGTCATTGTCCTGCTACGGGAAGCATTGGCGATATTGTGTTTCGTGATATTGCCTGCCTTGTTTCCAAAAGTGATAATGTCAAACGAAAAACTCAATTCACCATTGAAGCTATTTCACTTGACTTGCCTGCTGAGGAACATAAATCATGGATTGGCATTAATCAGAATGCTGCAAATCGGTATGTAGAGCACTTTCTGAAGAATGGTCAACTGCTTAACATGGTGAGCAACGGTGAAACGGTCCTGCGTGAAAAAAAACTGGGCAATTCCAAATTGGATTTTCTCGTAGATAATACGTACATTGAGGTCAAGACACCACTCACCCAGTTACAAGTTGAAATGAAGGAGCATATTGAAATCAAAAAATCGAGCGAATTTAATTCGTTTGAGCGTTTCATCAAACATATTGGAGAGCTAAGTGGTAGCTTGACGGAAAATGCAAGAGCGATTCTGTTAGTTTGCTTAATATATCAAAATTCAGGTTTCAAGGTAGGCATGGGCGGCAAACATAGCAACTACATTATGCAGTCGGTTCAAGATTCGGTACAACGTGGCGTTGAAATCTGGCAAACTGATTTTAAAATCACGCCCACAGAGGTTAGCTTAACTGGATACTATAACATTACCTCACAGTTTTTGAATGGTGAGATCATCTCAAGAAAACCGTAATCGTCAGTTCGCCTGTCGGGAAAATTACTGGGCCATGGCACTACAATGGAGGAACTCCTATGCAGAAAACAAGTCGACAACTGGGCATTGTGCTGGAGTTGCAGCATCGGAAGATGGTAAAAGCGGAAGAACTCGCAGAACGGTTTGAGACAAGTATTCGTACGATCTATCGAGATATCCAGACACTTAATGAAGCCGGTGTTCCAGTCATTGGATTACCTGGCATCGGCTATTCTTTAATGGAGGGCTACTTCCTTCCTCCCATCAGTTTTACATCAGAAGAAGCCTTGACACTTCTCATGGGTACGGAGTTCATTGAACAACGTTTTGATGAGCGTTACAGTCGTAGTGCCAGATCCTCACATGCTAAAATTGAGGCCATTTTGCCTAAATCCATACGCACAGATGCGGATCGAGTACGTGAAAGCATTCGTTTGTTATATAAAGAAGAGCCCGATATCGGCGCCAGAGAAAAAGCTCATATTGAAACGCTGAGAGAAGCAATGCTTACCCGAAAAAAAATCAGGTTCACCCGTCACAAACGTTATAAAGATGCCACAAACAACCGAGAAACGAGTCGTAGTGCAGCTCCTTTGGGTTTGGTACTCGTTGATGGCGGGTGGATTCTAATTGCACAATGTGACTTGCGTCAAGACATCCGTCATTTTCGAGTTTCCAGAATGAGCGATCTCTCCATTATGGATGAGTACTATCAGGTCCCGGAAGACTTCAGACTTCACGAATATCAGCCGAAGGATGAACGAACGTTTCGGATACGAGCACGTTTTGACACAGGCATCGCGGACAAAGTGAAAGAATCCAACTTATATTACATGGAGGAGGCTCAGCTTCATGATGAGGGGTATGATGTGACTTTTCGCGTTCGAGAGATGGAAGAATTACTGCAATGGATACTCGGTTGGGGTTCAGAGGTCGTCATTATCGAACCGGAGTCCTTCAAAACCCGGGTGAAAGAAGAAATAGAACTCATGTTAAAGCGCTATTAATATGGATGGAAAATTACATTTACAGGAGGAATATAAAAATGAGTACATTGAAAGAAAATAATGTTTTGGTTACAGGTGCTAACGGTAATGTCGGTCGGTTGGTCGTGGATTGGTTGCTAGAAAATTACAACGGTTCGATTATAGCGACTACTCGCCATCCTGAGAAACTTGCGGATTTGGCTGAACGTGGAGTCATCGTACGTCATGCTGATTTTGATCAGTCGGAATCACTCGATGAAGCTTTTGCCGGCGCACAACGCCTGCTTCTGATCAGCACAGATGCGATCGGCATTCCGGACATTCGGCTCAATCAACAAACCCAAGCCGTGCGTGCTGCCGTTAAAGCTGGAGTAAACCATATTGTGTATACTTCTTTCTTTAATAATGAGCCGGGAACAGCTAACGTTACCGCTGCGGACCATTACTTCACGGAGCAAGCCATCAAAGATAGCGGATTAACGTATACGATTCTTCGTAACAATCTGTACGCTGAAAACCTTCTTCAAGCCTTGGGACAAGCGGCTGAAAGAGGAATGTACGCATCTGCTATTGGTGAAGGCAAGATCTCTTATATTGCTCGTCAAGATTGTGCTATCGCTGCGGCTGTGGCTGTATCATCATCTAACAACGATAATAAAACACTAAATCTAACCGGCTTGGAAGCTGTTTCGGGTCAGGACATTGCCCGTATTTTGAGTGAAGCTGTAGGCAAACCCGTATCGTATGTGCCGTTAGAGATTCCTCAACTCGTTGGAATATATGAATCCTTTCACATGCCGAAGCCTATGGCGGAAGCCCTTGCTTCTTTTGATGCGGCTTCAGCAAAAGGTGAATATGAGCTGGTAACTCAGGATTTCAAAGAACTCACAGGTCAAAATCCAATAAGTATCAAACAGTTTCTGGCAGCGCAGAAGAACGGTTAATCTTAGGCAGTGTCATGAAAATAGAAAAAACGAAGGTGGATCCCCCGCCTTCGTTTTTTCTATTTTACTCGTATGCGCAGAGAACGCTAAGAATAGCGTAGCCACACGCTCATCTCACCAGCCAGCCGATTGCCCCACAGATAATAGGGAATGGCCTTGAAACGTACTTCCTTTTTCTGCTTAATATAAGAACGGTACGGCTTCTCATCTGACCATAAATCGCTGTCGTCAGTCACGAGACCATCCCCTTCTACCACGACACAACCACCTAGCAAATCTGGATCAGCATACGCCGTTAATTGTGGCTCCGCAGCCAACGCGAGCGAAGTGAGCGGTGCTCCGTTGTCTGCTTCTTCTACGCAATAAACGAGCGGGCCGCGTTGAATCGCCACCTTGCCTGCATCTGCCCGAATTAAAGGGTGTGCAGCAACTAACTTCGGCTCGATCGGGAGTAGCCACTCCACTGTATTTCCATCTGACCAGCTGCGATTTATTTTTGCGTAACCATTCTCAACATGCACATCTTGCCGTTCACCATTTACTTTCAACGTTGGTTTTCCGTCCTGAAACCAATCTGGTATACGAAGCGCAAGCTCGAACTCGGCACATTCGCTGTCTTTGGGAAGCTGAACCGAGAATTCAACGCGGCCGTTCCATGGCAACTCAGAGTGTTGATGCAAAGTTATTGTGGTGTCGGCAAGCTCGAACGACGCTTTACTTCCAATATACAAATGGGTATAGATCGTTCTGGAATCCCCAGACACGTCGTAAATATAATCGTTTAACGAACCTAGCAACCGTGCGACATTGGGAGGACAACAGGAGCAACCAAACCATTTTTGTCGGATGGGCTTTACGTGATGTTTATCTGGATTTTTGAGACTTGCTTCTGGCCATACCTCAAGTGGATTGACATAGAAGAAGTGTTTCCCATCCATAGACATGCTTCCCAGCACATTGTTGTACAGCGCTCTCTCCAACACATCCGCATAGTCACTTTTAACTTCCAATTGAAGCATGCGACGTGCCCAGAAAATCAAACCAATCGAGGCGCAGGTCTCCGCGTAAACGGAATCATTCGGAAGATCATAGTCGAACGTAAAGGCTTCCCCAAGATGTGTTGAACCAATGCCACCGGTAATATACATTTGTTTGCCTGTTGTGTTCGACCAGAGCCGTTCACAGGCCTCCTTTAGCTCTTCGTCACCTGTTAGTCGCGCAAGATCAGCCATCGCCGTGTACATATATACTGCCCGAACGGAGTGTCCAACAGCTACCTTTTGCTCACGAACAGGCAGATGAGACTGATAGACCTCAAGATTAGGCGCTCCCTGGGACCAGATATTTGTCCGGCTTCCGCGTTCCCATTCCTCGATAAAATAGTTGGGCTGTTTTCCCCGTTCATCTATGAAATACCGGCTAAGGTTCAAATAACGCTCTTCTCCCGTAACACCGTATAGCTTAACCAGAGCCAATTCAATCTCCTGATGACCGCAGTAAGCCCTTATCTGTCCCGGCTTGGTTCCGAACATACGATCAATCAGATCAGCGAATCGACATGAGATGTCTAGTAACTTACGCTTGCCTGTCGCCTGGTAATACGCAACTGCCGCTTCAATTAAATGACCCGCACAATACAGCTCATGAGCTTCATAAAGATTGGTCCATTGTTTTCCAGGTTCTTTAATCGTGAAGTAGGTATTCAGATAACCATCGTCATGTTGGGCTTGGCGGATCAATTCGATGGATTCATCGGCGATCTTCTCTAACCTCTGATCTGGATGATGACGGAGCGAATAAGCAACGGCCTCTAACCACTTGTAGAGATCACTGTCCTGAAATACCCATCCGCCGAACTCTCCTTGCTCCAAGCCTGCGGCAATACGGAAATTTCGAATGGCATGACTAGGCTCAGCGTCCTCTACCCTATCGTTCAGAGCTTCCCATTGATAAGGAATAACCGTTTCTCGTACAAGATCGGAATATGTATTCCAAAATTGGTCTTGAATTTGGATCTGATTCTGTCCCATTATACACACCTCAAAAGTATAAAATTTGACTCTTTCCAAAGTCGAGTATATGCTTTTTCTTAAAGTGAGAATAGGAATGGAATGATCTTTTTTCTATACAAAATGACACTAAAAAATGAGGTTAATTCATTGAATGAACAATTAATTGTTGCGTTACAAACTCCACCTCTTCCATATTACTGGGAATCTGGTCGTTCAACGTTCCGAGTAGGCGATCGTCATCCTAATCGAAGAAATTTCGGCCTGTTTGATGTACTGTTCGTGGTTAATGGCGAACTACATATCGGTGAGAACGGGACGGAATGGACACTTGGCACAGGTGATGTACTATTATTACTGCCTGAAGGTGAGCATTACTCGTTCAAGCCCTGCGAACAGGAAACAACGTTTTACTGGGTTCATTTTGAGCATGTGAACTGGCATCAGAGTCCCTTAATAGAAGAATCGGAAGCGGTAAGTCCGTTATCGCCGTTTGATAAGCCAAAATTAATACGAATACCTAAGAAATCCACGCTACTAAGTCCCCAGCTCGGATTTGATCTAATGCAACAGCTTTTGGAACTGCCGGTAGGTGATGCCTTCTGGGAGAAGCAGCAACTCCTGTTCCGATTTCTGGCTATACTCGAAAATGGCATCTCTGATATGGCCAAAACGCCTGCTTCACGGCTTGCAGAGAAAGTAGCTGTTTTCATCCAGCAACACTACCAAGAAGAGATCACCAATGAAACACTCTCGTCGGTACTACACTTCCACCCCAGCTACATCGTTCGCTGTATGAAAATGAAATACGGTGTCACACCGGTTCATTACTTACTACAATTCAGGATTGAGCGGGCCAAGCAGCTTCTAGTTTCGACAGAATGGTCGATTGATCGTATAGCGGCTGAAGTGGGCTTTCAATATTCCCCTTACTTTTCTACCTGCTTCAAGCGAAGTGTTGGAATAACTCCCCTCCAGTTTCGGAAGAAATATCTTAACTAGTTAAATGCATACTCTTCTATATCATCCGAAATCACATATTATGCGAAATAGGTTTCCTTCAATTGAAGGAAACCCATTTCTTTAAAATTTGGCAGATGACAAACTCACCCCCTTGCGCAGATGCAGTCTGAAGTCTGATGGTTAATACTATTCCTCGATATTGAACCATGGACCAGAAGCTTGAATGAAGCCCCACAGTTTTTCCGGTAGCACAAGCTCATTTACCTTCGAGGCCTTAATCGTTGTTTGAATCTCAGACTCACGTCCACCTTGAACTTTCTCAACCCAGTCCGGATTCATGATGAGCGCGTGTCCGATCGCAGCCAGCGATACGCCCTGATTCATAGCTTTATTAACATCATCTGGAGTCACTATTGAACCTGCAGCCAGGAGAGTTACTCGACCGCTCACATGTTCAGCAATGAATTCCAGGTGTGTTTTGCCACCTTGAGTGTCAGCGGGTTTAGATGTAAAGACATCCCCCAATGAAGCATGGATATAATCAACACCCACTTCAATCAGGCGATCAATCAGCACATAGGTATCCTTCATTCTTAGACCACCTTCCTGATGTTCGTCAGGAGAAATCCGGTATCCGAGAATGAAAGGTTTGGAAGCATGTTTTTGAATGACACGTTTCATCTCATCAATGACAGCGAGCGGAAAGCGTAAGCGATTCTCTATGGAACCCCCCCATTGATCCTCTCGTCTGTTGAAGAATGGAGAAAAGAAGTTTTGCAGCAGGAATCCATGAGCACCATGAATTTCAACCCCATCGAAGCCTGCTTCAATTGCACGTCTGGTCGTTTCTCCAAACGCATGAATCACTTCCAGTATTTCATCATGCGAAAGCTCTCTAGGTAGAACGGAAGGTGCAAATCCAGTGGCCTCCGTCTGTACAGCACTGGAACTAACCACTTCTCCATTAGGAATGAGATTCGGAAGTGCCTTGTTACCCGCATGGAAAATTTGAAGTACTGCAGAAGCTCCTCCACTCTTCGTTGCATCTGCTAATTTGCGCAAGCTCGGAATGAACGCATCATCGTAACCGGCGAATTCATTTGTGAAGCCGATCCCGTTAGGTTGGACATGTGTGCATCCTGTAATAACCAGCCCCACACCATTTACTCTTTTTTTATAATAGTTTTCTTCCGCATCTGAAACGGTATAATCATCATTACTGGACCATGTGGTCATAGGTGCCATAACAATTCGATTCCGAAGCTTTACTCCGTTGTTGAGTGTAAAAGATTCAAACATGTTGTTGTATTGTGCGTTCATTACATAACCTCTTTCTATTAGTAGTAAATGTAAATCAATTTTTAATTCTTATAAATAAACGATCATTCGATTAATATATAGCGTTAAAACAGAGGGATTTCCATAGTGAATGTAATTCCCTCTAACATAGAACTTTATTAAGCTTTAATCGCATCCCAGGTCATCTGAACTAATTCGTCCAAACGATCTTGCTCCAACTCGATCCGGCCGCCAAAAACCTCTTTAACATATTGCATGGTTGGATTGAATGTAAACATATGAAGCAAACTCGTATCCACTTGCTTAAAGACCTGTTCGCGCTTGCCCTTCTCATACAACTTAAATAGAGGTTCGAATAAACTGGCTCCTTCCATCAGGGACAACTTATGAAGAAGTGGTGAATTGGAGAATTGCTCGGCAAATAAAAATTCATCTTTATGGCTTAAAATAAAATCCGAGAAATTTTTCAATGCATGCTCGAAAGCAGATTGGATCGAAATCGATTCATCATAATTGTGGAATACGGCCAGACTCATGTCTTTCTTGATGCTTAAATACAGTTTATTGAGCATGTCCTCCTTGTTTTCGAAGTAAACGTATATCGTTGAAGCAGATACGTTAGCCTTTTTGGCGATCTTGGACATTGATGTTTCCGATAAACCATATTCATTAATTAATTGAATTGCTGCGTTAAAAATACGCTCTCTTTTATTCTCATCTTTATGTCTCATGTACATGATATTAAATAATCGTTTGATTAAAGTCAATCAAGGATGCGTTATATAAAGAGCACTCCAACGTCGTTTTTGATATCCAACTATCCCTCCACCTCATAGACAACGTAGCGTTCACTGGACCTATATTAAACGATCATTCGATTAAAATCAAGCGTGAAAATTATCCCCTTCCACATATTCTTCAAAGGTTACTCAAACCAAACGACCGTTTTCCGGTGAAATACCAGAGAACGGTCGTAGCTACATGATCATTTCGTTTATTGTTTCGTTATATGTTCGTGAACAGATCAATGGGATAATTGCCCCTCATCACCTTGCTCCTCCTGCACAATTCGAGCAATGTGAATCATCAGATATAATAATTCCTCGTTCGAGATGGAGATATCCAGCATGTTTTGCACGTAGGTTTTAATCATCTCTGCGCACTTGTATTCAAGTGGATGCTCCTTCACCATGTGCTGAAAGATGAAATCTTTCGGCGAGTTGCCCAAGCGGCCCTCTTGTAAACGCTGGATGAAAAACTGCAGGTGTGTGACGAGTCTCACATAATGGATGGAGTTTTTATTCAACTGCATGTCAAAGCTGTATTGAATAAGATTGAAAATATCTTTTAACATTTTAACGGATTGCATCGTGCGCTCCATATTCTGTTCATGCGTTTGGGCATTGACGAAATGAAAGGCGATATTGCCCGCTTCCTCTTCCGTAAGCTCAATGCCAAGTTCTTGATTCAACAAGTGGACGGCTTCCATGCCCAGTTCGAATTCGACCGGATGAAACCTTTGGATCTCCCACAACATACGATTCTGTAAGGATACACCTTTTTTCCAACGTTCAATGGCAAATGACAGGTGATCCATAAGTGTAAAGAAGATTTGATCATCAAGTGAGAGCTTTTCTTTGGCATTCGAAATGAGTTTGTTAATGACGTTCACATGTGATTCCGGCATGTTTTCGATGGTTCGTACATAAGCCTGGGCAGACGGATTATTTTGCAGAATGAATCGTTTCTGGATGTGCTCTTCATCCAGTCGCTCGCCGACTTTGCCTTTGAATGCCAAGCCTTTTCCCATGACAATCACTTCTTGTCCCTGTTCATCTTTGGTCAGCAGCAAGCTATTGTTCAATATTTTGATTACTTTCATGCATTCATCACGATCCTTTATTCTTTCGTGACCGCCTGATCCGAATTTCCGATACATCTGCCATTCTGTTTAATGACCTCCTGATACCACGAGAAGCTTTTCTTCTTCAAGCGCTTCAAGTCTTTCAGATCCTGTTCACCACGGTTGACATAGATCATGCCGTAGCGTTTCCCATACCCCTGATGAGTGCTTACCACATCAATAACGGACCAAGGGCAATAACCAATCACATCCACACCATCCGTTAGAGCCAGTCTGATCTGCTCCAGGTGTTTCTCGATAAAATCAATTCGGTACGTATCGTTAACCGTGTGATCTGCTTCCAGTACATCCGGAGCTCCTATGCCGTTTTCCGTAATTAAAATCGGGAGACCATATCGTTCACATACCTTACGCAATGTCAGTCTTAGCCCAACCGGGTCAATAACCCAGCCATATTTCGTTTTTTCCGTAAATGGATTCTCCGCGGCCCGGTACACTCCCTGCTCGCCAAGCATAATTTGCTGATCCCCTGCACGAGCTGTAACATCCGACGCATCCCCCATACTGGCGGCAATGGTTGCCGTCGAGTAATAATTGATAGCTACCAGATCGGGACGGCCCGACTGGATGTCCTCCATGTCGCCCTGCTCAATAACCGGCTCGATGCCACGTTCCTGCAAATAACTCCAGAATAATGGATTATACCGTCCCCACACCGATAAGTCGAGAAAACCCCATCCACGAATCGTCTCCCAGTTATGTGCAGCGATTGCATCTGCTGGTCTGGAGGTTGCCTGGTACATGGAAGTCATGTTTAATGCAGGACCGATCTTGCCTTGCGGAAACATATCATGAAATAGTCGCATCGTTCTGCCTTGAGCTACAAACATGTGATGATTTTGCTGATACAGTTCCTTACTGGAAGGCAAACGTCCACCTTTTGGTGTACCAATAGCACCTGGATGGAGAATCATCGTATTTTGCTCATTAATGGTCAACCAATATTTCACTTTATGCCCGTAATGCTCAAACAAGATACGCCCGTACTCGACAAAAGCATCGATTGTCTCCCGGTTGTTCCAGCCTCCGGTTTTCTCAAGCGCGTAAGGTAAGTCGAAATGATACATAGTCACAATGGGTTCAATGCCATGAAGCAGTAATTCGTCAATCAACTGGTGATAAAAATCGAGTCCTTTCTCATTAACATCCCCTGTGCCTGAAGGCAAGATTCGAGTCCATGCAATGGAAAAACGATACGCTTTGAGGCCCAGCTCTGCAAAGAGCTTCACGTCTTCTCTGAATCGGTGATAGTGATCGCTCGCAACTGTGAAATCGGCGGTTCCAGCGGGATGATCACACATATCGATGACGGACAGGCCTTTGCCATCTTCGTTCCAGGCTCCTTCCACTTGATAGGCCGAGGTGGAGCCTCCCCACAGAAATTCATTGGGGAATGGCTTGATGTGTTGATATAACATCTCAAACACTCCTTCATTTGAATGATGATCAAGAGATATGACGTACCGTATTACGGTTGTTATGAAAGGTGCATAATGGTCGCTCCAACCTCCACAGAACGCTGCTTTTCCAGCTTAATGTCCGGGAAACGATCCGAATTGGCGATAATGATCGGGGTTATGACTTCGTAGCCTTCTGCCTTGATGGCGTCGATATCAAAGCTGATCAACAAGTCACCTTGTTGTACCTGATCCCCTACTTTAATGGAAGAGTCGAAATGTCTCCCCTTCAGGTTGACGGTATCCACACCAATATGAATGAGTATCTCTTCTCCATTGTAACCATTTAATTTGACTGCATGTTTGGAGTCCATGAAAGCCGTAACTTCACCTGCGATCGGTGCATAGAGTTCTCCTTTTGCAGGAATAATCGCAGCGCCCTTACCCAGTAATCCCAAAGAGAAGACATCGTCTGGTACACGGTCCAGATGCACTAATTCCCCTTGCATCGGGCTGGCGATCATGAGTGAGCGTATCTCATTTTGGTTCAGTACATTTGTATTTGTTGTTGGAGCAGACTTCGTGCCTGGGGTGTTGTCTTGAACAGGTTGGCCGGAAAGCGTCTTGTCATCGTTAACGTTGGTATTGCCTTCTTCTTCATCATCCACTGGATCCTCAAAACCAATGATCCATGTCAGAGCAAAGGTCACGATAAAGGCGATCAGACACGTTACAATGGCATGAACGATGTTCATTGGATTGCTGCCAATAAAGGCAGGTAACGCGGCAAGCCCCGGAGAAACGAAGGCATAACGTACTAATCCGGTCAGACCAGCGTATATCCCTGCTACGCCACCACCGATCATTGCCGCAATTAAGGGTTTCTTCAGTTTCAGCGTTACGCCGTACAAAGATGGTTCCGTGATGCCCAGTACAGCAGTGAAACCGGATGAAGCAGCAAGCTGTTTCAGTTTTTTGTTTTTCGTTTTCAATGCTACAGCAAGCGTAGCCCCACCTTGAGCAATATTGGACGCGAGCATTCCCGGACCATTGATCATTTCATATCCATTTTTGGTCAGTTGGCTAGTAGCAATTGGTGTCATTGCCCATGCAGTGCCTGTCACGATCAGAAATGGTTGCAAAGTTCCCATTAACAAAGGAATCAGCCAACTGGCTCTGGCATTAATCGCTTCTGCACCCATCGCAACCAGATCATTCAGATACGTTCCGAAAGGCCCGATCGCCACCAATGCAAGTGGTGCTGTAATCAATAGTACAATCATCGGTTTTGTGAAAAATTTAATCATGGAAGGCGATACCCGATCCGCGAAACGTTCAATATAGGACATGAGCCAAACGACGATAATAATCGGCAGCACGGAGCCTGCATAGTCGGTTAGTCGAACCGGAACACCGATGAAAAACACGTCTTTTCCTTCCGTCATCAGTGCGCTCCATCCCGGGTGTAACAACACTCCGGCAACCGTCATCGCCAGAATTGGACTTGTTTCAAACTTAATGGAAGCTCCATAAGCCAACAGAATAGGCATGAAATAAAACGCTGCGTCCGCAATGGTGTTAAGGATATAATAGTTTTGGCTTTCTGTCGTTACGAGGCCTGTCAGCACAAGTACGGCCAATATTGCTTTGATCATACCCGCGCCAATGATTGCCGGAATGACCGGAGTAAATGTCGTTGAGATCACGCTGATGAATCTGGAAATCCAGCTCTGTTTTTGTTTTGGTCCGTTATTTTTGCCGGAATCTGATTTGGAGTCTGCACTCCGGGTTGCCGAACCCATCTGCTGAGTAATAACACGATAGACCTGCTGCACCTCATTTCCCACAACGACCTGGTACTGTCCACCATTATTCACAACGGTAATGACGCCTGGAAGAGCTTTGAGTTTTTCTGTCTCCGCTTTGGAGATGTCGTGCAATTCGAACCGAAGTCGGGTTGCGCAGTGCGTAAGCCGAGCGATATTATCCTTCTTTCCAACCAATTCCGTAATCTCTTGTCCCAACTTGCGATAGTCCATACCTTTGCCCCATTTCTGAATTTGGATATAAAAAAGACCAAAACGATATGCCTTCCCCTACTCACATAAGGAAAATGCAAAATCATTTTGGTCATGCCTGCTTTACCAGTAACAGCCAAACACTGCTAATATTCAATTCGTTAATTCGTTGTCGATGTAAACGTTTACTGGATCATAGTATCACACAATAAATTAGTTAGCAATCACTTTATTTGTTATGTTTGTGTGTGTTTC
Source organism: Paenibacillus sp. FSL K6-1318 (assembly GCF_037976905.1). Lineage (NCBI taxonomy): Bacteria > Bacillati > Bacillota > Bacilli > Caryophanales > Paenibacillaceae > Paenibacillus > Paenibacillus sp. FSL K6-1318. Next base: position 3,380,335 of record NZ_CP150270.1, on the reverse strand, counting down.
TTAATAGCAGGCATAATGGTTGTTGCGAGTAGCTCAATGTTCTTTTTAATCTGATCCATACTGACGCCACCTGCATCGATCTCGGCTAAGAATCGTTGTTGACCATACATCTCGTATTGATACAACATTTTTTCAATAATTTGTTGAGGAGAGCCCACCATGAGTGCATCTCGATAATCGGTAGAAGCCAAGAATTGTTGCTCAGGGTAACCACTACCTCTTAATTGAATCGTAGCGTTATTGATATGTGGGTAGTATTCGCGTAAGGCTGTTTGGCTATCTTCAGCTACGTACATGAGACTCGTTGTGGAGATGGGTAATCCTGCAGGATCAAAGCCTGCGCTTCGTGCAGCTTCACGGTAACGATCTACAGCAGTTTTGAATGCTGTTGACGGTCCACCAAGTGTCGTTAACATCATGGGTACCCCTGCTAAACCTGCTTTAATCGCACTTGCTGGTGGTCCGCCTACTGCACGCCATATCGGCATTTTCCCATGTAATGGTTGGGGAATGATTTCGGCATAATGTAGGGGGGCCCGGAATTCCCCTTGCCATGTAACACGGTCTTCTTCGTTAATCTTCAGCAGTAAAGCCAATTTCTCTTCAAACAATTCTTCATAGTTACTCACATCATAACCTAATAGTTCATATGCACCTAGACGTGAACCACGTCCTGCTACAATCTCCGCACGTCCATTTGAAATCAGATCCAACGTGGCAAAGTCTTCATATACGCGAACCGGGTCGGATGTACTCAGGACTGTTGCCGAGCTGGCGATTTTAATGGTTTTGGTTGCTTGGGCAATTGCTCCTAGGATCACAGTATGTGCCTGGGTTGCAAATAACGGCTGATGACTCTCCCCTACTGCGAATACATCAAGTCCTGCTTCTTCAGCCAGCTTGGCAGTTTCGATTAATTCATTAATCCGTTGCTGTGCAGAGATCCGATGCCCTGTTAGTGGATTACTTAAATGATCTCCAATGGAATAGAGACCGATCTCCATACCTTTTTCTTGGTGAATACGATATTGTTCCATCTTAGTCTGTCCTTCCATATGAGTTCCATGGAGGCCTAGAAACCCAAAATCGGTTTCATCTCAATTCATTCGTTGATCTTACTGGCGCCTAGTCCGAGCTTCTTGAGAAGATTGGTTAACTGTATTTTTTCTTCATTGGTAATCGAAGACAGATTCTTAGATATCACCTCAACGTGTTGAGGAAAGATCTCTTTAAATAAATTTTGACCTTGATCCGTTATGACTACATTTGAAGATCGACGGTCTGTTGGACTTGGTTCTCGCTTTACTAATTCTTTCTTTTCAAGCTTATCAACTACATAGGTGATGCTCCCGCTTGGGATCGAAAATTTCTCGCTTATATTTTGGACCGTGTGTGGTCCTTTATTGTAGAGAAGTTCCAGAACCATAAAGTTCTCATTACTAATGCCGGATCGTTCTATATCTTTTACAACATCATCAAAAACAGTTTTACTAGCCTTTACCCACACACGGAAAAGCCGTAAATCGATCTGACTTTGTTCATCTCCTTCAAACATGTACAGGACCTCCTATTAGATACCTTTAAAAATAGTAATGGTTATGTTGGTTTTCTGTATAAAGGATAATCAACTTCAGTCGGAACTTCAATAACCAAGATTCTAAGATATTGATCAACAGCTTGTACGACTACTCTTTCCTCTTGCTCTGATTGAACGATAATGAAATCTTTATGTGAGAAATGAGTTGCTTTAATTGTGTCTGACAAAAGAGTTCCGTCTCCTCTAATGGCTAAACTAGCCAATGTACGACCCAAGGAAAGGCTATGAGTATATACTGTTCCCGCAGGAATACGTACATCCCACATTTGAGCATCAGTCACGGTCTGCATAGGAGAATCGTTTCCTAAAAGTGTTTTGATTTTCACACCATCTATATCTGCTAACGAAAACTGATTATAATCAAATTGCGAATAAATGGGTGTACGTTTCACCGCTTGGCTTAGATGTGGTTCAAACCAAATTTGAAAGGCTTCAGTCGGTTCCTTTAACGCTTCAGCATGTTGTACACCGGAGCCTGTTTGCATCAGTTGGGTTCCCCCTTCTTCTACAACACTTTCCGTACCCAGTGTATCCTGATGATATGCCTTGCCTTTAATCACATAGGTGACGATTTCGAAGCCTTTATGGGGGTGGAAACCAATTTCAGCAGATTTTTGAGAATGAGCCCAAGCCCAGTAAAATAGCGGTCCCAGTCGAGTAATGATGGAGCCTTCTCCGGAAAAACCAATTGGTTTTTGTTCTATTATTTTGCCGCCATCAAACTGACCACTTGCTTGATCTTTGGGTTGAATAATTTGGATTCCCATTATACTCACTCCTTAGGTTTAACGGACCATTCACACAAACAAAGATCCGTAATTGATTAGCAATACGACCAAGCCCAGAATTAATAAAATGATCGGCATAAACATTTGTTTCAATTGATCTTTTATTTTAATATGAGTCATGATCGCACCGATCATCGTTACCACGATGAGTAAACCACCCCATGCAGCTAAAACCTCATTCCAAATACCTGCAATAACTAAAACTCCTGCAATGACTTCGATCAACCCTGTAAATACTCGGAACGCTCCAGGATATCCATAGTTCTTAAATCCCTCCACCATCTGCTTGGACCCAAACTTCATAAACCCAAACATAAGAAAACCTAACCCTAAAATCACTTGCAAAACAATCGATAGAACACTCATAAATTCAATCTCCTCTTTATCCTATTATTATTTATCCTAGTTGTAGGATTAATATATCCTAACATTAGGCTATATGAGTGTCAATGATAAAGTCAATTCACCTTCTTGCCTATATTCGCTAAGTGTTGACAATCAAATATTTGTTTGTTAAATTTATGTTGCCGGAAACATATTTCCGCAAAATCGAGAGGAGTTTTTCGTATGAATACAACTTGGACACCAGTAACCGTAGGGAATTTGAACTTGCCACATCGCTTGGCTCTTGCCCCAATGACTAGATCACGTGCCCTTTATGACGGTACGCCTGGAACATATAGTGCAGAATATTATGAACAACGTGCTTCGATGGGACTACTCATTAGTGAAGGAACTCAACCGTCTGAGGATGGACAAGGTTATTTATCTTCACCAGGTATTTATACAGAGGAGCATATTAAAGGTTGGAAACAGATCACTGATCGCGTTCATCAGGCCGGAGGGTATTTGTTCATTCAGCTCATGCATGCAGGTCGGATGTCTCACCCAGAGAATACACCTCACCACCGTCAACCCGTTGCCCCTTCCGCAATTACTCCAAAGGCACAAATGTATACTGCAGAAGGTATGCAAGATATTCCTACTCCGCGTGAGTTAAGTCTGGAAGAAATTCAGGAAACGATTCAGGACTTCCGCAAAGCTGCTGCATCTGCGATAGAGGCAGGCGCTGACGGTGTAGAGATTCATGGCGCTAACGGTTATCTTGTACATCAGTTTATTTCTGAAAATGCGAATGTACGTAGCGACTCTTATGGTGGTTCGATTGAAAATCGAGCTAGATTTGCTATCGAGGTAGCAAAAGCTGTAGCTGAGGAAATTGGAGCAAGTCGCACAGCAATTCGACTCTCTCCCGGGGTTCCTTTAGGGGATATTATTGAAGGCACAGACGGTCCTAAAGTATATGAGTATCTGATTTCTGAACTTGCTAAACTGAACTTGGCTTATCTTCATATTCTGCATGGTGGGGATGAAGAAAATCTTCAAAATATTCGTTCGACTTGGTCCAATGTACTTATTGTTAATCGACCAGGACGTCCTTTAGAAGAACTGGATAGAGACTTGAATAATAACTTGGCGGATATCGTGTCAGTAGGAACCTTGGCACTGGCTAATCCTGACTTAGTGGAACGTTTGAAATCAGGAGCAACGTTGAATGAAGCCGATCCTAAAACTTTTTATGGCGGAGATAGCCGCGGCTATACTGATTATCCAACGATGAAATAAAAGTCAACCTGACCTTATTTATTCGGTGCCCTACTACGGCGAAGCTGTTGTGGGGCATTTGTTCATTTTATTACTCCGTTACTTTACAAGTATTGAATTATTCACTACGCTTATAGCTTATAGAAAGTTAAAGCGGAAAGGTGAAAATGATGAACAACTTTGAAGAAGAACCCAAACCAGACTCTAAAACATCTAATGTAGAAAAGGAAATGCAAGTCATCCAGCAATTCCCCATTAACTTCGCCGTTTTTTCCATGGCGAGATCACATCGTGGTTTAGCCGCACACTTGTTGCGTGAAGTGGGTCTATTTACTGGTCAAGAAATTATGTTGATGCAATTAGGAGAACAAGATGGACAATCACAGCAGAGTCTCGGACGGACGATGCGACTGGATCATTCAACGATTACCAAATCCGTTCGGCGCTTAGAAGAATCTGGCCTGGTTACTCGTTCTAAATCGCCCAAAGACGGACGCGTTACGCTAGTTACATTGACTGAAAATGGCAGACAACTCGTGGATAAGGCTGTTGCCGTTTGGACAAAAATGGAGGAAGTTGCTTCACAAGATCTCTCGGAACAAGAACGTGAGCTGTTAATCTCGATATCTCAAAAAATTTCATCCAACCTAGAGGGTTTCCTATAGGACTTACACCCGCCTCTAAAGGTATATATGAATACTTCTACCTTAGAGGGGGTTATTCTAAACTCCACTATTCATCAGCTAACACTTTTGGTCCACGCAGCAACCCTCCGACTACTTTCTTCTTCTGCCAAAAGGGTCCAGTATACTTCCGAACCGATCACCCGAGGCAAAGTTTATAATCTCTTCTCTTACTGTCGCCCCTCTGGATACGGCAGTTGCAATGGTTTCAACCACATTCATGACGTAAATCCCTAAAGAATAACATGCAAGTTCTTGATCTGGCGGCAGAGCCAATTGATATGCCGGGTTCGCTGCTCCCAGCTGTAAGAAGCCATGTCCAAAATCTAATTCCGCATGAACGATCATTGTGTTACCATTTCCAGCTGGATGCTCCGTGATATCCTTCACTCTTGCATTGAAAACAAATTTGTAGAACTCCATTGCTTCAGAAGGGTCCTTCACTGTTATAAATGGGTCTACTGTCAGTGAAGTTATTAGCGTTGATAGTATTCCATTAACTCGGACACAACAGCAACAAGTCTGTCCTTCAGACGCTGTGGTTCAATGACTTGAATGGATTTCCCGTAGGATAGGAGAAAATAAGGGACATATGTATCAATTGATTCTTCCTCAAATAAAAAGATAGCTTGATTGGGCGTCCGCTCTTTCAGATAGTGTCCCATAAACCAATGTAACCCCAAGTCATCTAATGCCTCTGATCTGCCTCCGATAACTAAGGAAATTAACCCCTCTTTTCCCGTTACATCGGGTAACAAATTTTGCATAAAATATTCACGAGCTGAAAAAGCTTCCGAACGCTCAAAGCGGAGCGAAGTAGGCTTGATTCGTAGAATACGATCTGCCCGGAAGCTGCGGAGTTCATTTCTAAGTTGGCAAAACGCAATGGTATACCATTTATTATTCCAGTGAACCATGCCATAGGGGTCTATTACCCTATTCTTGGGTTGTTCTTCACCGCTTGTGCGATAGTCAATTTCGACAGAGTATTCGTTAGCCACGGCTTGTTCCAATTCCGCCAAGATTGGCTGAACGGAAGGGTCTCCCATGCGATTGATAACGTTAAACCCGGCTAAATGACGACGCAGAGTGTTTTCCTGCTCCTGATTCGAATACATTTTCAACTTGGATGTCGCATTGTCCAATGCGTCACTCAAAGGGTATCCAGCTTCTTTTGCAAACACTGCAGCTTGGAGAAGAGCCTTTTTTTCTTCAATATCGAATAACAGAGGTGCTTTGATATGTTGATTGAGCAAGCTATACCCGCCGTTATGACCTGTATCGGAAATGATCGGCACGCCACTGGTACATAATGCATCAATATATCGATAGACGGTTCTTATATTGATTTCTAGCTTTTCAGACATTTGTTTTGCAGTTACTTTGGTGCCTGAATTCAGCATCCATAGAATCGCTAACATATTATCGTTCTTTGGCATAACCTACATCCTTATCTTCTAATAATTATTGCACATCTTTATTTTATATCAGTACAGCACATTTTACATAAAACAACTTCGTTGGGCGATACTACCTACAAATATATTCGCCGGTCTGGAGTGAAGCCAATGAAGCAATCCACATCTCATATCAATACCTCCGAGGTTATTATTGTGGTTATCAATTCAATACTTGGAGCCGGGATTCTTACACTCCCTCGGACCATTAGCAAAGCAGTGGGAACACCAGATGTATGGATCTCCGTCATTCTGGCTGGCTTGATCGTAACCGCGATCAGCCTGCTCCTTGTAACTTTGAGTCGTAGATTTCCCGGTAAAACGGTGTTTGAGTTTATACCTGAAATTACAGGCAAATGGATTGCTTATCTGTTGGGACTTGTAATTATCATATATTTTGTTATTCTGTGTTCATTTGAAGTCAGAGTCATGGCTGAAATTACAAGCATGTACATACTTGAGCGTACGCCTACTTGGGTGACCATTATGGTCAGTTTGTGGATTGGCATTTACATGTTAACGGGTGGTCTTAAGGTCATCATCCGGGTCTTTTCAATTGTATTGCCCGTTACTCTGGTGTTGCTTGCGCTGGTTTTCCTTTTAAGCACTAAGATGTTTGAAATCAATAATCTCAGACCACTCCTAGGCGATGGATTTATGCCTGTGTTGAAAGGACTGAAGCCTTCGTGTCTCTCCTATTCCGGATATGAAGTTTTACTTATCATCACTGCATACATGACAGATGTAAAGGCAAGCAATAAGGCTGCTATACATAGCATACTTATATGTACGATTATATATTTGATCACAATTGTCACCGTGGTGGGGAATTTATCTTTGCCAGGAATTCAAACGCGGATGTGGCCAACATTTGACATGGTTCGAAGTTTTGAAATTGAGGGATTTCTTTTTGAACGCTATGAATCGTTGTTCATCGTATTTTGGCTGATGCAAATATTTGCAACATATGCTTTTAAACACTATTTTGCGGCGATCGGTATTCGAGATTTGTTTCGTCTCAAAAATATTACCTATATACAATTCGCGATGTTGCCTGTCTTGTATGTCATTGCTTACTTGCCTAAAAACCTGGAGGAAACGTTAGCTTTGGGTGATTTTCTCGGCAATATGTCCATTTTTTTATTTGGCCTGCTGCCACTGTTGTTGCTGATCATCAGTTTCATTCGTAAAAAAGGCGGAAAGCAGGCATCTAGTGGAGCACTAAAGGCAGGCTGAATTGTTAGATTCTCACATGCAGGCTGCAGCTTTCGTAATCCATATGGGATACACTGCATAGACCGCACAAAAAGCAAAAAAAGCCGCTCTAATAGCGACTTTTTTTGGGTATATGATTTCTTTTTGATTTAGTTTAAGACCGAAGTCATGTAAGCTACTTTATTTATTGAACGTAACCTTCTCCGTATTGCCATCAAAAATGATGGATGTGTCCCGAGGCTTCGATTCCGCGATTTTACGGCCGCCTCTAAAGGAATAAAGTACGCCGGCTTGTTTGCGAACTGCCTCATATTCATTCTCTGCTTCAAGTACGATGAAGTTGGCAGGTTTGCCTTCTTCAACACCGTATACATCCTCGATGTGTAACGTTCTTGCACTGTTTTTCGTAATGAAGTCAATCGAATTCACGATCTGGTCATAACCAAGCAGCTGCGAAGCGTGAATCCCCATATGAAGCACTTGAAGCATGTTGCCTGTTCCGAGCGGATACCACGGATCGAAGATATCGTCATGACCGAAGCATACATTCAGACCTGCTTCCTGCAACTCTTTGACACGCGTCAGCCCTCTTCTCTTCGGATACGTGTCGAAGCGTCCTTGCAGGTGAATGTTGACCAGCGGATTGGAGACAAAGTTCAAATCAGCCATCTTCAGCAAACGGAACAACTTGTACGTATAAGCGTCATTATATGACCCCATCGCTGTCGTGTGACTTGCTGTTGTGCGTGAACCCAGTCCACGCTCGTAAGCCTCCTTGGCAACGACTTCAACAAAACGGGATTGCTCATCATCGATTTCATCGCAATGGATATCGATGAGACGATCGTATTTTTCGGCCAGATCAAACGCAACTTTCATTGAATCAACGCCGTATTCACGTGTGAATTCAAAGTGTGGGATACCACCGACTACATCAACGCCCATTTTCAACGACTCTTCCAGTAATTCTGCACCGTTTGGATAAGAGTGAATGCCTTCCTGTGGGAAAGCAACAAGCTGGATGTCCATATACGGAGCCATTTCTTCTTTCACTTCAAGCATGGCTTTAACGGCGATCAAGCTTGGATCGGTAACATCTACATGGGTCCGTACATGCTGGATGCCCTGTGCCAATTGCCACTTGAGTGCCGTTTTGGAACGTGTTTTGACATCCTCATGTGTCAAGAAAGCCTTGCGCTCTGACCAGCGCTGAATGCCTTCGAACAGCGTTCCGCTTAGATTCCACTCCGGCTCGCCTGCTGTGAGCGTTGTATCGAGATGAATATGTGGTTCAATGAATGGTGGCAGCACAAGCGATCCGTTGACATCCAGGATCTCCTCATTTTCGGTCACTTCCAACGATTGTGTGATTCGTTCGAACTTCCCGTCTTTCACAACGATATTCCATAGTCCTTCTTTACCCCGCAATTTTGCGTTCTGTATAATCATTTATTTTCCCCATTTCTTTGGATTCTTTCGCAGGAACAATCAGCATCAAGATGATATAGGCTACTGCTGTACCAAGCAGTGCGTTCAATGGTGTTACGCCAGGAGCCAGTTGGGCGAATGCCACGCCGATGGCCCATGCGACCATCGCTACCCAGTTTACATTTTTGAATGACATGTCGGCAAATGGCTTATAGTTTCTACGTTTTACAATGAAGTAATCTGCGATAATAATAGCTCCGATGGATGGTACCGCCGCGCCCAATACGTTCAGGAAACTGACGAAGTTGTTGTACATCCACATGGCGAATACAGTACCGACGATGCCGTTAACGATGACGAAGAATTTCTTCGAAATTTTGGTGATGTTGGCGAAACCAAGACCCGAAGCGTACAGTGCATTATCGTTGGTCGTCCAGATATTCAAGCCCAGAACGATGATTGCCGGAATGATTAATCCTTGCAGGAACATGACCTCCGAGATATCAGCCAAGTTATAAGCCATCGCACCAACTGCACCGAACAGAAACATGAGTGAGTTACCCAGGAAGAATGCAATCACTGTTGCGGTAACCGCCTGTTTGGATGTCCGTGAAAACCGGGCAAAATCGGGTGTCAGCGTTCCGCCGCTTATGAATGATCCGATACAGATCGTTAATGCTGCCGCCGCGGTAAGCGACTGAGTCGGCGTGTAATCAAGCAACCCTTGCAGACCACCCAGCGAACCTGCACCTTCGAACATGGAGTAACCACCGAGAATAGCAATCGCAGGAACCGCGATATATCCAAGAATGACGAGTGACTTCATGCCGAAGATGGCTGACGCTGTCATGGCAAGTCCAAACACGATAATCAACAGGTACACGTTCCAATCCATAGCTTTGGCGACCGGAATCGCGAACATGGCTACGCCGACTCCGAACCATCCAACCTGTGTGAATCCTAGCAGGAACGAAGGCAGATACGACCCTTTTGCACCGAACGCATATTTAGCAAGCAAATGTGTGGACAGGCCCGTTTTGGCAGCGATATGTGCCAGTGCCCCTGTATAGATACCGAGCACCAGATTGCCTGCAAGCACGATGCCAATGAACTCCATGAACGTCAAGCTTACGCCCAACGTCCCTCCTGCCAACATACTGGCTGAGAAAAATGTGAAACCGAGCATGACGGATAACGTCTTCCAAAAGTGGTTTCTTTGCGTTTTCGGCACGGCTTGCCATGAAAACTCTTGATCTTGTTTGCTCATCAGAATACCCCCAACGTAAAGTGTATCTGATACCATAAAAAGCAGAAAAAAGAGGCTACTCGTCAAGTTATACACTGACAAGTAGCCTCTTTTTGCATCATAACCCGCGCGAAGACACAGAGCATTCCATTACGGAACATGCCCTGATTCTCGCGTGATTATGAAATCCGCTGCCCTTGCCAGCCTCTCTGGACTGAATTAAAGGTACCAGTATTCAATTACATACTATTATTTTGGAAAAACCTGCAGTTGTCAATGTCATTATTATCCAAATGTTATTAATTCCTTATATAGCAAGTTGTTTTTGATCACTCATACTTTGATGACAAAGCACCTGCGGATTGAAAATAATGCACCGAACAAATAGATGCACGCATTGACATTTGTACAAATAAATTCACTGCGTTTTTTTCATTGTAAGCCCCGGAAATGGCACCTATAATTACATTGTAATTGATAATGGTTATCAATGAGAAAAAGAGAATTCAGGGGGAAACAATATGAACAGTACAATTAAGAAACACCTATTCATATGGGGAGCATGCTTTCTTCTTCTATCCGTCCTTGCAGCATGCAGCCGTTCGGAAAGCGCCCCTTCACAAGAACCTGTGAAGACCAATGAGCAAACGACAAAAAGCTATACAACCCAAACAGACGAAGTGATTGAAATACCCACTCAGCCACAACGAGTGATCTATCTGGGTTCAACACTTGGAGATCTTCTGGCAATGGATATCCCTGTCGTTGGAGCCAATCTGATTCATGCTTCCGAAAGCTATATTGTAGACCGATTAGAAGGTATTGAGGATGTCGGAAATCCTGGTGATTTGGAGGCAATAACAGCCTTGCAGCCTGACTTGATTTTGAATGGTTATAACCAAGATGCTGACCGAAACACCGCTTTTTCGAAGATTGCACCTACCATTCCGTTCAACTCGGCGTTGCCATTTACAGAACGTGTACGTGAGCTTGGCAACATTTTTGGCAAACAGGATGAGGCAGAGCAATGGATCAGCAGATTTGATACAAAAGCGGAAGCGATGTGGGACAAGCTGAATGTGGCAGAGGGCGAGACAGCGACCATCTTCTTGCAGTTGGGTAAACAGCTCTATGTGATGGGTAATCGCTCATTGGGTGTAGTCTTGTATCAAGAGCACGGATTTGCAATTCCACCAGCAATTCAGCAAAACATTATCGACAAGGACCAAACATTTATCCAACTTTCGGAAGAACTAATGCCGGACTATGCAGGTGATCATCTCTTTGTCCTAACGCTCGATAATGGCGAAAGCCGAGCTGAATCTGAACGCTTGTTACAGAGCACCTTGTGGAAAACGTTGCCTGCCGTTCAGCAAGGACACGTCTATACAGCTTCAGCCGAATGGAATACCGACAACCTGCTGGCACTGGAGCAATTGCTTGATGAATTACCGAAATGGATGAATCAATAATAACGCATTGATGATGGCGTCAAAATCCTCCAAACCCTTTGGGCTATGGAGGATTTTTTGATTTTGTAAATTTGTACTGCGTGTAATAAGCGTCTGCAACGAAACATTCTCTAACGTGTAAAGTGTGGTAAACTAGTAATTGAGAATTATTATCACTGGATCGGAGTGCTCCCGAATGCAAATGGCTTCCCTATACATCCAACTGCAGCAGTATGATCTGCTTCAGCTCACACCACTGCAGGAAAGCAATCATCATAATCCATCAACCAAGAGCAAGGAGGCCAATGAATACACACTGCTTATTGCTCTGGATCACGGAATTCGGCTGTTAACGAACAATATTCCCCAAGATCTGAGCCAAGGCAGTTGTATTCTGCTCCCTACTCAGCAATCCTACATTCTCCTAACGATAAAAGAGCAAGCGCATGTAGCCCGGTTGACCTTTCTTGCTTTTCAAGTGGATCAGTTGAATCTGCTCCCGGCTTGCCCTCCTCTTATTCTGGGCTTTCCTTACAGGCTGTCTCTTTCTACTATAAAACTTGCGTTTGCAAGTGAGGACTGGATTTCTCCGCTGCCTTTGCAATCCAACAAGCAAAGTCGATTGCAGGAGAAGAAATCCCCCCCTACTCATCATTCAAAACTAGCAGTTACTCAGGCCCGGCTGCAACTGATTCTTGGTCTGATGGCTCAGCTGGAAAGCGCTGCTCCGCCAGAGCAACATGATCAAGCGGTTCAACGTACACTCAGCTATATGGAGCAGCACTACAACGAAGATCTGACCGTAGAATTCTTGGCGGAAATGGCTGGGATGGTTCGATGGCAATATAGCAAAATGTTTAAGGTGATGACTGGTAAGAAGCCGACGGACTACCTGACAGCTCTTAGGGTCCAGCATGCTAAAAGGCTACTGTCCAGTTCTACCGAGACCTTACGTGAAATATCCCGACAAGTCGGTTTTAAAGATGAGTATTATTTCAGTCGGCGCTTTCATCAACTCACGGGTCACCCTCCACGAGAATACGCCAATATACTAAGACGTACCAGGCAAAGAACGATCACCGATTCCCTCGGCAGGCAGATTTCTCTTCCTGATGAGGCTATGCGAATCGTGGCGACAGGCACCAATACCCTTGGTGAGTTGCTTGCTATCGGTATCCGCCCAGTCGGCGCGGGTATAACTACAATGAAATCACAAGTCATATATCGAAACAAACTGCATCACATCTCGGACATTGGTTTGCAAGGTGCACCGGAACAAGTCTCCCTATTAAAGCCTGATCTCATACTGTTAGGAAACTATAGTGAGCAGCAGTTACCTCGACTGGATGCCATTGCACCTACCATCGTTTATCACGAATCAACCAGCACTTTTGAGCGTCTTCGTTATATTGCGGATCTTTTTGGTCGAAGCAGAACGGCTGAACAGTGGATCGACCGCTATGAGGAAAGTGTCAGGAGGATACGGCGACAATTGGCGGATGATTATATTGCAGGAGAACGAGCAACTGTCTATCTGTTGCTGGGCAAGAACATATATGTTATGGGACAGACGGGATTTGCCGCTACCGTGTATGAATCACTTGGCTTTCGACCCACCGAATCCGTAAATCAACTGATCGTTGATGGCAGACCTTGGATACAAATTGATCACAATAAAATCACGCAATACGCTGGAGACCGAAGCTTTGTGATGGTTCCCCAGGAGGAGATGAATGTAAACACCCCTTCTCCGCTCCAAAGTTTGGTTGGAATGTTGGCACCCAGTAAAGTACATATAGTAGAAGCTGGCTGGAACTACGATGATCCCCTTACCCGTGAGAGGTTATTGACGATTCTACCCTCTATTTTTGCTAAGGATGGACTCACGCCTCTGCTAGTAAATGAAAAAAAATAAACCGTGGAGCACGGTTTATTTTTTATACCATTTTCACCATTTTACGATATCTGCCCAACAACTTCTGGTAATACTCTTTCGTATTCCTTATATAAAACATAACGATCAACACCTCTGGAAGAGTTAAGTGCTTCATGCGCGTGCTGAATAGCGGTATCGCGGTTTTCTGCTTTGATTTCAATTCCCGCGAGCAATGTTGATCGCATCCACTTTTTCTTAATGGATTGAAGTCTTTCCCGCGCATCTTCACTTTCCCCGTCTTCCAGGAGTAGAATGGTTTCGTAATATGTACGGTAATCCGATAAGCCGATATGAGGTAAAGCTTGCCGAACGGCAAACATATCCTTGCGATATAATCCGTAAGCGGCTTTGAACTGTGCTTGTGTTGTTCTTCGCTTATATTTCTGCATAATTTGCTCCATAACTAGTTCTACCTCATCATCAAGTCTGTTTGCAAAAACATAAATAATGTATGTCCCGGGTGTATTTTGCTGCTTGGATAAAAAGGACTCTAAACGATCTATACGCTTATCAAATACTAAAGGATAAAAAACATGCTTAATAAATGCGATAAGAATGGTAACGACTACAACCCCCACAATCAGAAATAGAGGATATTCGTTTATTTGCATAAACAAGACAAACATCAATACAACCAAATAAAACCCGAATTCCCACCTAGAATACCTCATAATGTATCTCCTTCGAATAGAAAAATAACAAGCAAGTCTATATTATATCAAATTTAATTCCCCTTTTTGTATAATCTTAGGAAACAAAAATCACGAAGAATATTCTATCTGTCGTAAAATCAAACCTGCTAGGATTTACTCATACAACAAAAAAAGTCGCTATAATAGCGACTTTCAATTGAAATAATTAATTTTATTGTTGTGCACTTAATAGTTCTTCAAAAGCTTTTATATTCGTGTCAAAATCAGGAACGGTTTGAGTTTCTTCAGCAGATTTGACCAGTTTTACAACTAAATCATTATAAGGTGTCGCAATTCCGGTACCTTCTGCTCTGCTAGAAACAACCCCGTTAATATAATCAATTTCCGTTTTGCGGTTCTTCTCCAGATCTTGAAGCATGCTTGCTTTGAGCAATCTGGAGGGCTCCATTACGTAACGTAACGTTTTCACCCGTTCAGGGATATCTTCTTCGCTGTTCAGTTCGAGTGAAGCGATGTCGAATCCATTCATTTTAACCAATGTGACCCCATTGGCGCGAGCAACTTTAATCGTCTCGTCCGCAATATGAGCTGCACTTACAATGCCTGCTTCGTGATCAATAATGTCTCCGTATTCCCCATTCAATGCAGCGGATAAACCACTGAATGCATTGTTAATCAGCAATTTGGACCATTTGGTTCCAACCAGGTTATCGGAAATATGTGTTCCACCAACAAGATCCAACACCGATTTCACACGTTGAATTCGTTCGGTGATTTCACCATTTAATTCGCCAATCTGAAAAGCATACTGCTTAAATTGAGTGTACTCGGTTGTCAGACTTGATACACCTGGTTCAATGAACGTAGCGCCAAATTCAACGGAGCCAGCGATGACACGTTTTTCACCCACGATGGACGCCACTTTTTCTTCCGGAATCCCGTTCTGCAAGGAACACACCATACTGTCTTCATTCAAGAATGGAAGTAGTTCCTGAAGGATGGAATCGTTGTAGAGTTGTTTGGTTAAAAGTAATACGAGGTCATATTGTCCTGATTTTTGATCAGGAGTAATGGCTTTTACTTTGGCCTGAAACTCTGTGGTACCCGTTACTTTAGCACCCGTCTGATTTAAAGCATTTACATGTTCCTGATATGCATCAATTAACTCAACGTCAAGTCCACCATCTGCAAGGTATGCACCTACGATGGTTCCCAAAGATCCCGCGCCTACAATTGCAATTCTCATTTTATTTATCCTCCTTATTTTTCTTCCAGGTAGTTATATACAGGTTGTGCTGCGTTTAAGGTTAGGTTGGTAAGGATATGAGAAGCGGACACCACTTCCAACACAGGCAGATCTGCAAGAGGTGCCAACGCATGTTCGAACAGTTGGAGCCGGGCAGGTCCTGTCCAGGCCTCTTTCACTTCGATGTCCGTAATCTGAGTTCGGATCAGATCACATATTCTTAAATTCCCGGTATAGTCGGTAGCAATCTTAATCATAAAATTAGGTCGGCATATTTCACGTTTGGCGAGCTCCTTATCCATCTCCACATGTTTATAGCCCATCGTTGCCGCGGCTACACGCAGCGTTCCATAATCAAGTGTGCCAACAAGTGTATCTGAATCGGTATACAACTTGGGTGCACCCAGCTTTTTCGGATAGGCAGTGAGCTCTCGACCACTCGCAATCGCGGGGAAATTGTCTACGTACATTGAATGCACATAATCGCCTTCCTCCCCATTGAATTGCACAGGGATAACTTGTCCAGCTTCAGTATAAGCACCCAGTCCAGAAACATCCGGCATCCACATCACTTCGAATTTAACCAATGGTTCCGTAATTTCCAGAGGCTCTGGTACGGCTGCCCGCAAAGCTTTTTCATCGGTTCGGTAAATAATATTCAAGTATTCACGATTCACGAATTTGTACGGTGGCATCGGGTATGCCGGTGCCGTTAGGGGTGTATTCAGATTTTTAGCTATGTTATTCACATCGATTTTCATCAAAGACACCTACCTTATAAATTTAGTTGAATTTTGTTATTTAAAATTTGATCCGTATCTCATAAAAAAATTCTACACCAATATTTAAATTTAATATAATACATAATAAGTACTATATATATTTATCAGAATAAATAAGGGGTGCAGATATATGGAATTGCTTCAACTCAAATACTTTCAGACTGTTGCCTATACTGAACATATCTCCAAGGCAGCTGCACAATTGAATATTGCTCAACCTTCCCTAAGCTTGACGATCAAAAGACTTGAGGATGAACTGGGTACTCCCCTATTTCACAGGAGAGGAAGAAACATTCAATTGAATTCCTCAGGTGAGATTTTATTGAAGCACGTCAACCGGATTTTTATTGAAATTGAAAATGCAGAGATGGAGATTAAAGCGAAGGAACAGCAGATCTCCAATACGATCAGGATCTCGATTACCAATACCCGATTCCTCACTGGCCTCATCAGTGACTATATCAACGGTTCCCCCGATACCAAGCTTCATCAAGGCATTGGCACCCGCAGTGAAATTATTACAGGATTGAAGAAAGGCGACATGCATCTGGGCATTACGGGGCATCCGATCCAGGATGAGGAGATTGAGAGTGTTGTCCTGGTTGAGGAGGATATTGTTCTGGTTGTGCCCATGAATCATGCATACGGCGGAGAGACAAGCATCTCATTAAACGTTGTTGCAAATGAGCCCTTTATTTCCCTTGCCGATAATAAGGAGTACAGCCGGTTTACCACCATGCTCTGTGAAAAAGCAGGCTTCCTGCCCAACCTTGCATTTGAGGTCGATTCTCATACTTTGCTTGAAATTATCAGGCTTAATCAGGGTGTCGCACTACTTCCTATCTCTGTATGCAGAACACTGGGGTTACGTTATGTAAAAATTGCTGATGATTCAGCGATATATCCAATTAGCCTCTCCTGGGTCAAACAAAAATGGTTATCTCCTGCTGTTGGGGAATTTCGTGATTTCATTACTTCGTACTATGAAGATCATGCTGGGTTGTTTAAAGCGGAGTAGGATTTATTGTCAAAAAGATAAAAAATAAAGACCACGTTAGTCCCTCTGAAGGCATCGACGTGGTCTTTGATCTTTATCTGTTCTTAGCTATACTGCAGTCTATCCTTGTACCAAACGTCCGGAATCATCTCACGTTCCAGTTCCAACAATTCATGGATGATCTTGTCCGCGTCACTGATGGAATTTACGAGCGGATCAGTGAGCATCGCCCTTCTCAGCTTCTCGTAGCTCTGTTCCAGAACAGCTTCAACCGTAAGCTCATGCGTATCCAGTACAAGTTCTTGCATCCCTCTTATCCCACGCGGCATCTCGCCTACATGGAGCGGTTTCACCCCATCCATATCTACATCGCATAGTAGTTCCAGGAACGAATCCGCATTCATATTGGTTACTGCACCTTGATTGAGCGTATTGATGAAGAATTTTTTGCCCAAATTCCCCACCATATTTTCGATGATATCTGTCGCATGATCCGGTCCAAAAGTACTCATGTAATCGGAAATCGGGATGTTTCCTGCAAGGAAGTCATCGACCTGCTGCCACATCTCATCGTGGCGCTGATACCTGTCCTCTGTCTCCCAGATCGATAATGGCGGGATGGTGTCCGCAGTTTTGCCAAGACCCTGCCAATACCGAACGTATTCCTTCGTATGCGCCGTGCAAGTGGGAATGATTCCGAAAATATCATACAGTTCATAGGTAATCGCATCGTTGAAAAGAGCTTTTGCGCCGCGATCACCGCCATTATTCTCATCACCTGCCAGCTTGCGCATGGCTTCTGCGATTGTAGGCATCACATTTTTTCCTTCATACTCCGCTTTGAGCAGCCAAGTGAAATGATTGACACCAGCGATGCGAAAATCGAATTTCTGGTTGATCTCTTCGGTGAATTGGCTATTGTTTGCAATAATTCCGGCTCGTACAGCGTAATAGGCTTTTTTATGCGGCATATGATGACTATCGCACAGTGCAAACGATTTGAGCTTCGGTGCATAACGATGTAAAGCGATGCCGTGAACGGTAGACGGATTAATATAATTGATCACCCACGCATCTGGACACAGCTCCTCGATGTCTTTGGCACACTCCATGATAACCGGCAGTTCCCGCATCGCACGAAAGATTCCGCCCGGGCCAATCGTATCGCCGGAACACATGCGAATCCCATACTTCAGAGAAACCTGGCAGTCGATGCCTCGATACTTCACCGATTGCTCCGCAAAGCTGAGTACAACGAAGTCTGCTCCCGGAAGCACCTGTCTTCGGTCCACCGAGCCTTCAATCTTTAAGGATACGTTATTCTCCCGAGCGACCCTTTCCGCCAGTGTTACCATTTTTGAAAGTCGTTCCTCGTCCGTATCCACCAAAGCCAGCGTTCCCTGATTCAAGTATGGGGAGTGAACCATCTGCCAGATGGACTGACGACCGAAAAACAGGCTTCCTGCCCCAATAACGACTACCTTCGGATGCTGTGTGCTTGTAGCATTCATTAATAACCCCTCCTCTTAACGATATAAGTTCATTATAGGTGAGTGAGCTGGAATCGGAATGTGCGATAGTTTTCAAAACATGTCATATGGTACGATAATTAACAAGATATAAATCCTTTGGTATGATAGTTAAAAACGTAGGATGTCATAAAGTAGAGAGGAATGAGTTGGATTAGATGCATGCCGAGCCTGTAAATATGAGTATAATTGACGAACTTTCGGAGTATATCACACTTCGCATGAGCTCTTATTTGGAACAAACGCACGACAGTAACTGGACAGAGCACAAGTCTCATTCCGATTATGATCTGTGGTTCATTACAGCAGGCTCCGTCCAGATTACCATCGATGGAATCGAGCATATGGCAGAACCGGGTGACGTCGTGTTTTTTTATCCGGATATGCCCTACACGGCTTCCACGACCGGAGAGTTGTGCCGATTCGTATACATGCACTTTGATTTCAGCATCGCTGAGCAAAAGCGAATTCTGGGCGAGTTTCAACTCCCGGGCATCGTACCTGGCAATCTGATTCAAGAGGAATCAACGCTCTTCACCTCTTCCTATCGAAGATTCAAGCAGAGCAGCGGCGCTTCTGCCAGTCCACTTTACTTGAAAGCCTCTCTGCTTCTCGTCATCGCCAAAATTTTGGAATTACATAGGCAAGGGCTGTATCACGGTGAGTTTCTGAAAGACCGAAAACCGAGGAAGATCGAAGGAAGTCTGGAGGTTCTGCAGAATGTCTTCCCATACGTGGATGCGAATCTGCATCGTGCCATCCGAGTTAACGAGCTTGCGGCCATTGCGGGCGTCTCTGAGAAATATTTTATTTCGTTGTTCAAAAAAATTCTGGGTATCACACCCGGACAGTACATCAATCAGATCAAAATGAACCGGGCCAGAGACTATCTGTACGAGAAAAAATATACGATCCAGCAAATTGCCGGATTTCTGGGCTATCCCGATCCCTTTACGTTCTCCAAAGCATTCAAAAAATTTTACAACGTAGCTCCTTCCAAATTCGAATAACATGCCGCAGACAAACAAAGAGGCAACTGGTCGATCCGGCTGCCTCTTCGTTTTAATTTAACATTAATTATTCATGATTGGGATGTGTGCATCCCATCAGCGTTCCTCATACTCAAAAGGAGCTTCAGTGGAATACATCTCATGGAAAAATCCCTTGTACGGTATATCCTCTTCCAGACATTTCAGGAGCGCGACCATCTTCTCCTTAAGCAAAGAGAGTAATTCAGGTACCAGTTTATCGATATTTTCACCGCTGTAATTGGTAATTGTCCATCAAATGATGTCGGCGATGGATGGGAGTGAAGCCTTTCGATAGCTGATGCATTTTGCCCAGAATTTTGCCGCTATTATAATAGTATTCGGTAAGTGGGACCCTTCACAAACATACAGATAAAGAACGTATGATCCTTTTTGTTCAGATGGTTATACCTTATCCTAAAATTCCAGCTTATTCTAGTCCTTTTTCAACGCGATATCCTCGTAATAGTACCGAATCAAAATGTCCTGATCGTAGTTGCCGAACCCTTTCCCAAACAAGGTAAGTCCGCCCCGACCAGGCAGCCCTTCTTCCGGTCTTAATCCAAACGTCCAGTAGGTGGAAGAATCCAGTTGCAGATCATGGACACGCACATCCGAGATGCGCTGACCATCAATAAACGTGCCCTCCCCGTTAATACGCAGCATTTTCAATACACCATACTGGTTGACATCCAGCTTCCACCATAGTGGCGTATGTTTACCTTTCCGATCTCCGAAATCGCCAGGGCTTGTCCAAGTACCGAGGTCATTGCCATTAAGGGTAAAGCGAATATCTGACGGCCAGTTTTCGTTCACCTTTGGTGCTTCCGAGCTTAATTCAAGGGAAATTTCAATCTCTCGAAGATGCTGATCATTGTACAGATAGTTGGGAATCTTATATTCAAGAAAACCTCGTGCCATCCAAAGGATTCCCGCGTTCACCCGATCCGGGTCCATAAAGCAGGCCGGTGTGTCGTACTGTCCAATCATCTGCGTTGTTGTCGCAATCCCGCAGGTCGGCCAGGCTTCATAATCTGTATACTGACCTACCGGTATGGATATTTCATGGTAGGGAGCATCAACAGGCTCTGGTGACAGGTTAATAGTCATGAACTCTCGTACGATAAAACAGTATTTATAGGTTCCACCATTCTCACGCTTCATGCGACTGCCTACGATGCCTGCTTTTTGTAATTTGCTCACATGTGTACTAACGATAGCTTTGCTCAGATACAGCTCTTTGGCAAGCGCATTGATATGCATCTCCCTGTTTTGCAATAATAAGCGAACGATATTTAAACGGGCCTCGCTGGCGAGCGCCTCATATATGATCAAGGATGAGGAATCCGTGCCAAGCATCATGAACTTCACTTCCCTATCTCTCTAGAATTCAATATATTATTGATTCAGAATTCGCTATTTAGCGAACCCTGTAGAATAAGCTTGCTCAATATAATAGCATTATGATACACATTAGATAACAAATCAATAAGTTGATTTTGCTTTTATGCGAACTCAACGTGAAAATAAGGTTTCTTATACACCTAAAATTAATTCTATGGAGGTTTTCTCATTGCTTACATCCAAAATGCTTATCGATAAAGACTTTCAGATTGCTGAAGTAGATCCGCGTGTCTATGGTTCATTTATAGAACATCTGGGACGGGCCGTATACGGCGGAATTTATGATCCAGGTCATTCTACTGCTGATGCTCAAGGTTTCCGTCAGGATGCCATTGAAGCGATCAAGGCTCTGAACGTACCCATCGTTCGTTATCCGGGTGGCAATTTCGTATCCGGTTACAATTGGGAGGACGGCGTTGGTCCGGTAGCGGAGCGTAAACGCAGACTTGAACTCGCTTGGTGGACGATTGAAACGAATGCAGTAGGAACAAACGAATTTGCAGATTGGGCCAAGCTGGTTGGAACCGAAGTGATGATGGCTGTAAATCTGGGTACTCGCGGCATTGATGCGGCCAGAAACCTGATCGAATACTGTAACCACCCATCTGGCACATACTGGAGTGATCTGCGTATCTCTCACGGTTACAAGGACCCGCATAAATTCAAAACCTGGTGTCTAGGCAACGAAATGGACGGCCCTTGGCAGATTGGTGCAATGACTGCATATGAATATGGCCGTATTGCCAATGAGACCGCCAAAGCGATGAAATGGGTAGACCCGGAAATTGAGCTTGTGGCTTGCGGCAGTTCCAGCCGTGACATGAGTACATTTGCAGATTGGGAAGCAACCGTGCTGGATCTTACCTATGAAAATGTGGACTACTTGTCCCTGCATCAGTATTACAACAATAATAAAGACAACACGTATGACTTCCTGGCGACATCGCTGGATCTGGATCAATTTATTGATAGTGTGGCTTCAATCTGTGATTTTGTACAAGCCAAGAAACGTAGCAAAAAGAAATTAATGCTGTCTCTGGATGAATGGAATGTCTGGAAATCCATCGGCACAAGCCGTATGGAAGAACGGTGGCAGATTGCACCACCAGAATTCGAAGATGTATATACACATGAAGATGCTCTCGCAGTGGGCTGTTATCTGATTACCATACTCAAGCACGCCGACCGTGTAAAAATGGCTTGCCTTGCTCAGTTGATTAACACCATTGCACCAATCATGACGGAAAATAACGGAGCAATCTGGTTCCAGACGACGTATTTCCCATTCATGCACGCATCCAACTTCGGTCGGGGTACGGTGTTGCGATCCATCACAACTTCACCTAAATATGATTCCAAAGACTTTACAGATGTGCCTTATCTCGAAGCGATCAGTGTGCATGATGAAGAGAACGGCACGATCACAATCTTTGCGGTGAACAGACATCTGGATGAGAAATTGGAACTGAATGTGGATCTGCGTTCCTTCGGAGAAACCACATTTGTGGAGCATATCGTATTGGAGAACAACGACTTGAAAGCCACCAATACCAAAGAAAACCCACGTAACGTTGTTCCTCACAACGGCGGATATACAACGGTTGACCAGGGTAAAGTGCAAGCAGTCTTGAACAAAGCATCATGGAACGTGATTCGCCTCAAAACAAAACAGGCATAATAAGAGCGGGATAGAGTTTTCTCCTACTCTGCAACATCAGCATTGTTTTCCACGCCGCGTGCAGCTCCCTGCGCGCGGTGCTTTTTGCTGTATGAGGGTAGTCGGCCCAACTACATAGTTCCAACGTTAGACGTGTGGTGCGTATTGGAAATCTCAGTTTCCATTCCTCGCAACGAACGAATTTAACAAACACAGGAGAAGCTATGCTGCAGAATCAGCCCCTTTTTCACACTATATTTCACATTTTGCAGCGAATAGGGACTGTCATGTTCGTTAGATAAGCAAATAAGCCACCCTCCGTTTGCCGTACGGAGAGCAGCTTGCAGTTAGCATCTAGCGGAGAAGATAAGGAACAGAACAGATCAGAAAGAGATCAGATCACCCCACATACTAGCAATGCTTCCTTCCCAAATGCAACGAAGGTTGTGTTCTATTTCACGATTTTCACTTCAAGTATTATCCTTGTTGTGCTTCCTCTTCACCATCGGTTTCAGCCTGAGCTGCTTGGCTCTGCGGTGTCATCAGCCCTTGAACTGCCCCCATAAATGGCTGAATCTGCTTAATCATGCCATACCCCATTTTGACCACAGGTGTAAACCGCTGGATCATGCCAAACAACCGCATACCCCCGCCTAACATACCTCCAATCGAGCCTGCACCGCCAAAGCCACCTAACAATGAGCCTAGCATAGGCATGAAAGATGATACCTGGGCTTGCCTAGACGTTGAGCGAGACATCGACCGGGATCGTGCTTTCGACTTACGTGTGCTGTTCACCCGTTTACGGTTTCGAGAGGATGCTGTTTTTCTCGTAGCCCCTGCTTTAGGTTTCGTTTTGCGAGCACTGCCTTCAGATGAGGGTGCTGTGATTGCGGCCTGAGTAAGCTTTCCGCCCCCGGTAAGCACTACGCCTGCGCTGTTAACACCAGAGATGTACCCGACGTACGTCTCGCCATTATGAAGAGTCACGCAGACTGGGCGATCCTTGAGCCGTTTCACCCGGACGTGTATTTCATTGGTTTTAGCCATGGAATTCACCTCACTTGACTTGATCTACTTCAGTCTACGCAATGGGTGGACGACTTGCCTGTGCGAATAACACATCCGTGTGACATGGTTCCTCAAATATGCTCAATATACATCTCATTCAAAATATGACCCATACGATATGTGTGCTCTGCCAATTCAGATTTCACATATGAATCAACATCACTCTTTTCGATACTGTACAAGACCTCAATTTCTTTAGAAAAAAGAAGGTGTCCCTCATTGATTTTCTGCTCCAACGAGGTTATCTGTTTGGGTTTCAGATCACCACCGAACACCTGCTGAAGGGCTTGCACATAGGTTTCAAGAGAACGGGCTCCGACAATTTTCATACCCTGGTTCTCTTCATTCACAAGAATAATGGATGGGAAACCTCTAACTCCCAAACTAGCCACACTATCAAAGTCTTCCTCTAATAACTCTTGTGCAGATTGCTCTGCAGCCGCCTCAACCACTTCTTTCCCATTCAAGCCCAGTTGATCGACGATATCCGTCAGCACATCATCTTCTCCAATATTTCGATTAAATGCAAACACGGCTTCACGCGCACGTCTTAAAAAGTCATGCTCTTTACCAGGGTGAGTACTCTGAATAACCTTAAATACACGAGATGGCGGATAGGAAGAAAGTATGGGATTATCGTGCCATAAGGAACCGTCGATGGGCATGCGTGAATGCTCACCTACTTCCTTCCAATGCGCTGCAACGTCCGAAGGCTTCTGAATCCCGTTAGCGCCATCCGAGAAACCATTCCAGTTAGCCAGGAGCCCACCCATTTTAATTTGCATCGTAAAATAATGACCGTATTCCTCAACAAACCGATGAAGCACAGGCTCAAGCGCCCAGCAGTGAGAGCAGATCGGATCTGTTGCGTAATAAAGAGTTATCCTTTTCTCAACGTGATTCAGATTGATTTCTTGCATCGCTTCTTCCTCGCTCACACCACATACGCCTGTTTCCAGATCACACATCATAGATTCGTTACTCACACTTATCCCGCCTTTATCTTGTCTTATGAATTGATTTTCTTGTGTTAGTTTGATTATAATGTCTACAATCTTCTGAACAAGTACGATTCTTTTTCTGACTTAGTATCAAAAAGTATACTATTGGAGGGTATCAAGTGAAATACGAGTTTAATTTCGATCAGTTATGTCCTGCGACTTATGCATTTCAGGTCATTGGAGGCAAGTGGAATCTTCCGATCCTGGCAATCCTCAGTGAAAATGACTGTATACGTTACAATGAATTAAAAAGAAGACTGCCTGGCATTACTGGAACGATGCTAACGAACTGTTTAAAGGATTTGATTCATTACGGCATCGTGCATCGGGAGCAATATAACGAGGTTCCACCGAGAGTGGAGTATTCGCTCACAGCATCGGGCAAGGAATTGGTTCCATTAATTGAATCCATGGTCATGTGGGGTCAGAAAAATATGACAACAGCTGTGAAGGAACAAGAAATATAATATCTGGCCTAATGTAACCCCTTAGCCTAGATGTTCATTTTCGAATCGCTCTGTACACTTTGTTCAACGGCAAAAAGGCTATTTCACTGGACCATCATGTCCTTTGAAATAGCCTTTCCTCTATAAATACAAGACGGCCGCTTGTTTACGACGTGTGCACGTCTAACCATTCAGATCCTCATCTTCTTCATTTCCTAAATACATAATCGTCTTTTCTCCCTCAACCAATCTAATGATCTGCTTTCGTAATTTTGAAGGAAATAAAGGTAGTTCGTTTATATGTTTAATTTCGAGCCATTCATATTCCACTTGGTTTTCGTCACTTGGCAGAATAGAACTATCTTGGTCCATTAAACCTATGTACTCGCATAAAAAAACAAAATCTACACGATGAAGAGCTTCACCGTATACCCCTTCAATGACGAATTCCAATGATAACGGTTCTACGTCTACTCCGATTTCTTCCGCAACTTCACGCTTCACCGCATCGGTTAATGTTTCACCTGCATTCTGGCTCCCACCAGGCAGAATATAGATCACTTCATCATTATCATCCTGCTTCATTGCCAGCATTCTCCCATCTATGATGATCAATGCTTTTGCAGAATTTCTAATCTTTCTCTCCATTGCTAATCCCCCATATATATCTGTATCAAAATGTTGAAGGTTGATTCCATCTCACTTCACCTTCTCCATGAAGAGTATTTTAACATATACGTCTAAACAAATTCTGAACAATCATTTCAACTCACTCTTAGCGACCTGAATGAAAGCAGCCATGGACGGAGATATCCACTTCTCCCGATGCCAGAGCATTTGTGCAGAAAAGGATACATCTGATAAGTCCCACGGTAAAGCAACCAGTTCCCCCTCGCTTAACTCTTTCTTCAAAGCCATTTCAGGTAATAAAGCGATCCCTAGACCAGCCGCAACACATTGTTTAATAGCTTCTACACTATGAAACTCCAGCTCTGTCAGAGCATCTGCACCTTTCTTTGTTATGGATTGGTCAAAATAAGTGCGATACGAACAGTTCTTTTCGGTCAGCAAAAAATGCTGTTTGTGGAAGTCATCAATGACCAACGCGGAACGTGATGCTAACATATGATCGGGAGCAACGACCATTTGAAAGGTCTCATCCTTTAAAAACTCGGAATGAAGGTCTTTGGAAGCAACCGGCTCATCCAATACAAAAACAACATCGGCATGCCCTTCTCTCAGACTTGATTTAAGCTCTTGCCCAGACAACGGGCGGAACAATAACCGCACACCAGGATAGTCCGCTCGGAAGCGTTTGAACAAGGCTGGAAGAAGATATGCACATAGCACTTCGTCTGCTCCGATTACAACTGTTCCCGCCAATTCTCCGTGCTGGCTAGATGATATGCACTTTGCTTCCTCTACATCGTTTAAAATCTTAGTGGCATACGGCAGAAACTGTTTTCCAGCATCCGTTAACACGACCTTTTTGCCTAATCGATCCAACAATTTCACACCGAGCTCTTCTTCCAGCGATTTAATTTGCATGGTTATGGTAGACGGTACATAGCTCAACAATTCAGCCGTTTGATGAAAGCTGCAGGTCGATGCAAGTGTCCAAAAGGTTTTTAATTGGCGTATTTCCATGAATCAGTCACTTCCTATGTTCAAAATAAATGAATGTTATGTTCGATAACGTTTCGTTGAATTGATGATAGACGTATTGTAGAGTGAAATCAAGTTATTACGATATTTTAAGGAGAGTCTAGCCATGAACGATTATGAAACCTATAACCTTGGAGATACACTACTTCAATCGGGACAACAGCTCCCTCAAGCCTTTATCGCTTACAAGACGTATGGAACCTTAAATGCCGCAAAGGACAATGTTATTGTCGTTCCAACGTGGTTTGCTGGACTTCACACAGATAATGCATGGTTGATAGGAGCGGATAAGGCACTGGATCCCAGTCGATATTTTATCGTTGTGCCCAATATGTTGGGTAACGGATTATCGTCTTCTCCCAGCAATACCCCTGCCCCATATGATAAGCAGAATTTCCCCCTCATCTCCATGTATGACAATGTACGTTTTCAGTATCAACTGCTTACTCAAAAGTTCGGTATCACCAAAATCCAACTCGTTGTAGGCTGGTCTTTGGGTGCTATGCAGGTTTTTCAATGGGGAACGAGTTATCCTGAGATGGTCGAACGGATCGCCCCTTTTGGCGGAACGGCAAAGAGCAGACCGCATACACAGCTCGTGTTCGAATCCATGATCGCGGCGTTACAGGCAGATTCGAATTTTAAAAATGGTAGATATGAGCACCCACCGGTTGACGGTCTCGCAGCAATGGGAAGAGCTTATGCTCCATGGGGATTCTCGCAGGCATATTATTTGGAGAAATTGTATCAAACCGAAGGTTACGATACCTTGCAATCTTATGTAGAAGATTACTGGGATCAGGTATTTCTTCCCTTTGATGCTAACGACTTGATTACCATGCTGCGTACAGGAATATATGGCGACATTAGCGATAATCCCGTAGATGACGGCAACTTCGAACAGGCGTTAAGCAAGATCACTTCTGCTGCACTCGTTATGCCAGGATCAAGTGACTTGTTTTTCACGCCAGAAGACAGTGCCTATGATGCTCAACATATACCGAACGCTGTTTTTCAACCTATAGAGTCCAAGTGGGGACACTGCTTTGGGATCGGAGCTAATGAAGCGGATTCACTCGTTATCGATCGTCATCTAAAGCGATTTTTGGAGACATGAGTAAAAAAAGAAGGAGTAAAAAGTAAAAAAAGTGCACAGAACTCTTTAATCTTTTCTCCGCCCCGACTCGAAAGTAAAAAAACATATGGGTTCTCGTCAATAACTTTTATATCCCGTTCCCCCTTTCTCGTTTAGAATATTTTCAAGTAAGCGTTATTGAAATACGACTGATAAGGGGGAAAAGAAATGAACAAGAAAACCAAAACTTTAGTCTTGTCTTTAATCATGTCAACCTTATTGCTCGCAGCCTGTAACAATGGAAGCAGCACGGAGAAAGATGCAACTACGGACCCCGATTCCAACGAGGCTGGAACGACAACCATTCACACCGTGACGTCAGAATACACTTCTGCCAAGTATCCAAAGGGCGATGATATCACAAACAATGTGTGGATTAAGCGCTACAAGGAGAAATTCAATATCGATGTCAAAACAGACTGGGTCAGCGATGAATACGATACAAAACTGAATCTGGCTATCGCATCGAACGATCTTCCTGACGTATTCAGAGTTAATCCATCACAACTGAGACAGTTGGTCGAAGCAGATATGGTCATGGATATTTCCGAGGTCTTTGATCAACACGCTTCAGATCGTCTCAAAGGTTATATGGAAGCGGATGCAGACAGTTACGAATCTGGAAAGAAAGACGGTAAGCTGTACGGCATACCGCAGATGCACTGGGGATTAATTGAACAACCAGACTTCATCTGGATCCGGAACGATTGGAAAGAAGAATTGGGAGTCCAGGATCCGAAGTCTGTGGAAGACATCAAGAATATCGCACTGAAATTCATGGAAAAGCACGGTGGTTATGGTATAGCCGTAGACCAATCGCTGGATTACCTTAACCTGCTCGCCATTGCATGGAATGCGCATCCGGATATGTGGATGGAGGATAACAGTGGAAAATTAGTGTATGGCTCCGTGCAACCCGAGATGAAGAATGCGCTCGCTGAGTGGTCAGAATGGTACAAGCGAGGCATCATTGATCCGGAGTTTGCAATCAAAGACTTTAATGCGATGAACGCGGACATTGTAGCCGGCAAAGTGGGCATGCAACCTTATTACCAATGGTGGGGTTATAATCCGGGTGTCGATACGGTATCCAATCTGGGTAAGGACGCCATCTTCTACCCTTATATCATCCCTACCGTTGATGGGAAAGAAGCAAAACAATCCATTTTCTTCGCCAACAACAATTATATCGTCATGAAAAAGGGATTCAAGAGCCCCGAAGAAGTGATCAAAATTTTGAACGATTATGCTTATATTGTTGATGAAGGCAATGGCAAGGAATCCACAGAAACGCTATCCGCCTTGCTGGACAACGATATTGCCCATGTAGTTGGAGCGTTCCGTGTACTTAATCCGAATTCCGATTACGAGCAATTTGAGGCGGTCTCCGCTGCCCTTCAATCCAAGGATACCAGTGGACTCACAACTTCGGGTATGTGGCAAAAATATAACAACAGTGTGGAATTCATGGAGAATGCTACACCAGGAGCAGTCGGCGACTATTTGCAACAAGGGGCTCCAAAGAATGCGTATGGTCTTGCCAAGAAAGTACTCGACAGCGAGAACTATACCAAGACGGCCCTATGGGGTGTTACGCCAGAAATTCTATCGAGCTACGGCACAACCTTGGATGATATCCTGACCGAAGGCTTCACCAAGATCATTATGGGTAGCGAAAGTATCGATTATTTCGATGTGATTGTCCAGAATTGGCGTGCAGCCGGAGGCGATGACGCAACCCAGGCAGTCAATGAGGCATACGGAAAATAATGAGTCTGTTGCCAAGAAGGGATGGGAATGTTCTCGTCTCTTCTTGGTAACGGTTACAATATATCGCACCAAGAACGGAGGAATACGAATGCTGAGCAAATGGAAGCAGCAGCGTGCTTACCATCTCATGTTGATCCCAAGCCTGGTCCTGGTCTTCATCTTTAGTTACATCCCTTTCTACGGACTTATTATTGCATTTCAGAAGTACAATCCGGGCCTCGGGTTCAACTCGCCATGGGTAGGATGGGATAATTTTAACCACATATTTAATCAGCCGAACTTCGTAAGAACGATCTGGAATACACTGTACATGTCTGTCTTTAAGATTATCGGTGGTATAATCGTGCCCGTTATTTTCGCATTACTGCTCAACGAGGTACTTCACAGTGGAATCAAACGTACATTCCAAACACTTGTCTACATTCCTAACTTCCTCTCTTGGGTCATTATGGCCGGCATCATGCTGGATATCCTTAGCTCCGACGGCATTATCAATACATTTCTAAGTGTATTCGGGATTGCACCGATCTCCTTTCTTGGCACACCTTCTATTTTTCCCTGGACGATGATTGTAAGTGACATATGGAAGGGCTTCGGCTTTGGCACGGTTGTTTACTTAGCAGCCTTAACCAGCATTGACCCGGGACTTTACGAGGCCGCTGTGATCGACGGAGCGAAACGGTGGAAGCAGACCATCTACATTACGTTGCCCCTCCTCATGCCAACGATTGTTTTAATGACTGTATTGTCGCTTGGAAATGTACTCAATGCTGGCTTTGACCAAATCTATAATCTCTACTCCCCTGTTGTCTATCAGACCGGTGATATTATTGATACCTATGTATACCGTCTGGGAATTCAGCAGGCACAGTATTCAATCGGTACCGCTGTCGGATTATTCAAATCCATCATTTCCAGTGTTCTCGTTGCTGTATCGTACATCCTGGCCTACAGGGTGGCTGGTTATCGTATCTTCTAAGAAGGAGGAACTAACACTATGATCTATGACAAAAGTATGAGCAGGCGTTTGTTTCTTATCCTAAACTACATCATATTGCTTCTGATCTCTCTACTCTGTATCCTGCCGTTTATTAACCTGTTGGCTGTTTCATTCAGCAGCAGCGCGGCTGTATCTGCGGGGAGTGTTACGTTCTGGCCTGTGGAATTTACGACAAAAGCCTATGAATTTGCATTAACTGGAGGTTCCTTCTTCTCCTCCCTCTGGGTCGCCATCCAGCGTACCGTTCTCGGAACGTTGGTGAATCTGGTTCTGATCGTGCTCACGGCTTACCCCCTCTCCAAGTCAAAACAAAAATTAATGGGGCGTAATATCTATATGGGATTTTTCATCGTAACCATGTTATTCAGTGGAGGACTAATTCCAACCTATCTCGTGGTCGTCAAAATGGGACTGATCGATTCCATATGGTCTCTGATCCTGCCTGGGGCTCTCCCCGTATTCAGCATGATTATCCTCATGAATTTCATTCGGGGTCTGCCCGAGGAAATTGAAGAATCAGCTATTATCGATGGTGCAGGACCTGTACAAGTATTGCTTCGTATTCTACTCCCGCTTCTCAAGCCCGCTCTCGCAACAGTCGGTTTGTTCAGTATCGTCGCCCACTGGAATTCCTGGTTCGATGGCATTATCTATATGAACAATCCAGCCAATTATCCATTACAAAGCTACCTCCAGACTCTCTTGCAGAGTTTTGAGCAAATCATGCTGAAATCGGGATCAGATTATACGCAGCTGTTATCCATGATGAACGCCAGAACGGGGCGTGCCGCTCAAATGTTCTTGGGTGCCATTCCGATTTTACTCGTGTATCCGTTCTTACAGAAATACTTTACCAAGGGTTTGGTGCTAGGTAGCGTCAAAGGGTGAAACAAGGGGCTTGCAGTTCATACTGCGAGCCCTTTTGTTCTATCTAAACTCTGAGATGGCCGGCAGCAGAATGGAAAAAATGGTACCTTCACCTAGTTTACTAGCCACCTGTATTCCATAGGGTTTACCAAAATGAAGTTGAATCCGCCGCTGCACATTGTGCAATCCAATGCCATTCGTTCCCGTACCTGCAGCGGACTTCTCTTCCATCAAATTCTGCATCGTATGATGATCCATACCGACGCCATTATCGCAGACTTGGATCACAACTTCATCCAGCTGTGATTGAATCCGAATGGTGATAATTCCGTCTTCTTCGAGTTCGGCCAGTCCATGAAAAATGGCGTTCTCCACAATGGGCTGCAGGATCATTTTGGGCATGCGATAATCCAGCATTCGATCCTCTACCTCATATCTCATCTGAATACAATCATAGTACCTGACATTCTGAATCGTTACGTAATTCGCTATATTATCGAGTTCTTCACGAATGGTTACGAGGGTTCCATCGGATTTGGTTGCATAACGAAGCATCGAGATTAGTGCATCGGTCATTTCCACGATTTTGTCAGCCTGTTGCATCGAGGCGATCCATTTCACCGACCCCAGTGTGTTATATAGAAAATGAGGCTTGATCTGATCATGGAGCGCACGCATCTCGGCCTTGGCTTTCTCTATCTCTTCCTGCTGCATACGTTCGACCATCCGCTTCAATTCATGCGACATTCTGTTGAATCGAATGGATAAATGTCCAATCTCATCTCTGGAGCCAATAGGTTCAACTTGTTCAAACTGGCCTTTTTCGACCAGAGCGATATTCCGGAGCAGCTTCTTAATCGGAGTTGTGATGACATGAGATAGAAAGATGGATATGACCGCAGCAAAAAGAACAATGACAATGGCGAGTGTCACCAGATTACGGCCCAATATTTTGCCATCGGCAGTCAGCTCATCCAAGGGCATATATAAGTACGTTGTCCATTTTTGCTGACTAAGGGGACTGGTCACCACGACATTTAATGCTTCAGGCGGACGAACGTTGTCACGGAACAGTGTCCCGATTAATCGGTCGTTTACGTTATATACAATCTTGTCATTCTCATCGACAATCATAAATCTGGATCGTAGGCCTTCCTGCAAGTTGCGGTTGACGATTTCGATGAATTTGATATCAATACTGACAACGATTACGCCAAGAAGCTCCCCACTAGCCACATCATGAATTTTGCGAGCGTGTGACACTGCCAGTATTTTATTCTCCAATTGCTCATCGATTCGCGTTGTGAGCGTAATGGTTCGTTCATTATCGTGCATAAACTTTTTGAACCACAATTCGTTCGCCACTTTGAAGTCTGGGTCAATGGGCTGGTGTGGACTGACGAACAGATCCTGTCCCCCGTTCATATTGTAGAGGTAAATGGAGAATACGCGATCCTTCATCATGATATAATTCATCAGAATATTGTATGCGGCAATCTCATTTTGTTCGTTACCCTCCCGTAGAAAATCCTGGATCGGAAAACTTCCTTCATGGGTCGCAGATAGATTGTTGCTAAGGCCATTACTGGCTAACAGCGTGATTTTCTCAATCTCCTTGAGGAACTCGTCGATACGAATATTCGTCTGTTTGGCCAGATCACTTAGCAACGTTGTATAGTTCTGTGCCAATAACCGTTCTGACGAGTAGTACGAATTGATTGTCATTACCAATACGGGAAGGATAATGACCGTCATACAGATCACCATAATTTTGTGCTTGATTTGGAAGGGCTGGACAAGCTTCATATGCTGCACCTCTATTCACCGATTACATTCATGCCTGCTGTCGTTCTCGATATTCCTCTGGAGTGACACCTACCGATTTTTTGAAAATCTTACTGAAGTACGTGTAATTATGGTAGCCCACTTTTTCTGCGATTTCGTACACTCTCATTCCTCTGCTTAATAGATACGCCTTGGCATGTTCAATCCGAACTCGTGTCAAGTACGTGATAAAGTTCTCTCCTTTTTCCTGCTTAAACAATCGGCTGAGATACGACGGATTAACACTGATTTGGCTAGCGATACTTTGCAGCGAAATATCCTCGGCATAATACTTGTCGATCAATGCAATGGCGAGGTCTGTGTAGGTACTTTCCTGCTTCGTTTGGGAATCAGTTTTAAAGTAATACGCAATGTGAGCGAGCATATCCTGATGGATATCCTCCCAGTACTCGCCCTTCAGAACAGTTTCATATGGCGATTTTTCTGTAAAAGAAGGCGCACCTCTTTCCGTAGCTCGAGATAGATGGGAGTGTATCGTTTCCATTACCATGATATATTGCTTGCGAATGCTATTCTCATCCGCCCGCTGCGCTTCCAGTTCCGAACGAATTCCTTCAAGGAACTCCTCCGCCTTTTGGATGTCTTTGCTTACCCACAACTTCATAAAATCTCGTTCTTGTTGCGGGCTCAGAGCTCCTTTTACTTCATTTCGATCGGGGGATTGAACCATATCATCGTAATACAACACCTGGTTGCTACCTGTGAAGAAACCCTGTTGTAGAGCCATTTCTGCCTCTTGGCAGGCCTTTTTAATGTGAGGGAAACCGGAAGTCATTCTACTTACACCAGCCGTGAGCGATAGATTCATAAAATCTTTGATGGAAGACAGCAATTTATTACATAGTTTATTTAAGTCTTCTTGGACAGATCGACTTTCCGGAAGTACATTGACGATAACCCAATATTCAGAAGAACTTTCAACGAATATCTCTTTCTCCCATTTCGATGGAATGATCTCTTCCATAATATTAAGCATCGAAAATCGGAGCAGCTTTTCCCCCTTCTCGACATATTTCCTCTTCGCATCCTCGTAATAGTTCACGATGAACTTGATGACGACCAACTGGTCCGATCGTATACGAAAATGCAGTTCTTCCGCTTTGGTGGTCATATCCGACTCACTTATGAATCCGCTTACAATATCTTGGAAGAAGATGTCCTTTAGATGTCTAAGGCTATTAGAATAATCATGTACCAGAGAAGGTGTGTTGGTTGGATGTACATGTTCGCTTTGTAGTTTCTGTTCAACGGTACTCAGGAGCTCAATAAGGGCAGTTTCTGTAATCTCGCTTTTAATCAAGTAGTCTGAAGCGCCAAGTTTCAGTGCCTCTTTCACATAATGAAATTCGTCAAAATTACTCAGGATGACATACTTACAGGTTTTCAGCACGCAGGAGGTCTCTTGTATAAGCTGTAGCCCATCCATAATCGGCATCTTGATATCCGTAATAATTAGATCAGGCATCACTTCAAGCGCAAGGTTCAATGCCTCTTTTCCATTTCCAGCCTCACCAACAACATAGAAGTTGTACTCTTCCCAATTCAGCATGGAACGAATTCCAACCCGCATGAGTAATTCATCATCAACGATCATCAGTTTGTACATGCGCATCCCCCAACATGAACCATTTTTAGATATTTTACCATTAAACGAACCGTTGCAAAGATGTCTAGCGACCCTTCTTGAATTGAGGATTTCATAAATATCACTTTTACAGAACGTATGTTCCTGTTATAATTAGATTATCGAATGTTGTGCAGTATAGAATCCCTACCTGGAAAGGATACATCTCATGAATTTATACAAGTTTGAATTAACGGTGAATGGATATCTGTTACGCGTTCATTTCAGTGCATCTGAAGAAAGTGGACTGAAATGGTGCAAACGAATTGCTTCTGAATTCCAGAGCAACGTTGCCAATTTGGAGATAAAGGTTGATATACATAAAAAGCAGAAACAAAAGAATGCATGGGAATATCACGGAAAACCGTATCTGTATGATCGAACCTTGAGGAAAAAACCACTTTCCAAGAAAAATAGAGCATCTGAATCATCTGCTGTTATGTAAAGATGAATTAACATTACGTCTTAACGGTTATCTGCAATGGATAGACAAAAAGACTAAAGAACGGCTAACTGATGATAATCAGTGACCATCCTTTAGTCTTTTTTGAAGTGTTACTGACACCACGATCAGGACTAATCTTACATTCTCACGCCCCGGCGTCTCCAATCATTTGTCGTTCAATTTGTTTCATTTCATAAAAATATCCTTTTTGCTCCATCAGCTCGGAGAAGGAACCCGATTCCACAATCTTGCCTTGGTCCATGACCACAATCCGATCCATCTCTTCCAATCCCGTCAGCCGATGGCAGATTAGGAGAAGTGTATCTTCGGAGGCCTGTGCAAAAAGATGCTGGAGCACACGTTGTTCTGTGACGTAATCCAGTGAGGACGTCGGTTCGTCCAGAAGCCATAACCGTCCGTTGCGCAGCATGGCCCGTGCCAGAGCCAGCCGCTGCTTCTCGCCATCTGACAGGTTCTCCCCTTTTTCATATACCATGTCGGTCAATGATTTATTGGGCAGTTGCACTTTATCCAGCACAGCCGACAGTTGTTCATCCGAATGTTCTTCTCCGCTCAGAAGAAGGTTGTCCCGGATGGTTCCCCGGAAGAAATGACTTTGCTGCAACACAACATTCGCTCTTTGCCAAATGCTCTCTTCATTCAGTTCCTTCACCGAAACATCGTTTAATCGTATATCGCCAGACGTTGGTGCACGCAGCTTGAGTAACAAATCGATAATCGTTGACTTGCCTGACCCGCTTGGGCCGACAATCGCTGTTTTGGAGCCTGCTGTAAGTTGCAGAGAGAGCTCCCTCAGCGCCGGTCTCCATTCCCCTTCATATTGGAAGTTAACACCGGATAGTTCAATCGAAATCGCCTGATCGGCTGACACTTCACCGCTTGGCTGTACAGGTTGCACATCGGAGGTTGGCACCGTTTCCGCCAGTCGTTGAGCGGCATGTTCACTGTCCTGCTTATATAGAGGTAATATAGCCATTGCCGCAGCTTCTTCGAACACGGTCTGCGTGGCCAGGATCAGCATGGCGAGGAATACACCGGCAAACGCTCCATTCACAATTAAGAAAGCGCTCAGTGCCAGCACACCCCATGTAACGAGATACGTTACAAAAACATGCATGGATTGCCCGCGCAGCAAGTGCGAAGCCGCTTGTTTCTGTTCTATTGCCAATGCAGCGGAAGCCTGCTGAAGCTGCTGCTCCCGCTGTTCCAATTGGCCGTATACTTTCAGATCCCGGAAACCATACAACACTTCGGTTACTTCCGTGGACAGCAAAGCTCGTTGCTGGCGGACACGTCCGTGTATTTTGCGCTGACCTAACAAGACAATGCCTGGTACAACAAATGCCGTGATTAGCATGCCTAGTACTAACAAGCACGCAATCCAGATCGAAAAGGCCGAAGTGAACAGCATGGTAGCCAAAAACACCATAACGACCATGATTGGTGGATACGCGACACGCAAGAAATAATTTTGCAAGCTTTCCACATCACCTACGATTCGCGCAAGTAGATCCCCGCTTCGGTTTTTGTTCAATATACCCGGCGTTACCGGAATCAGTTTGGCAAAAAAGGACGTCCGTAAACGGCTCAGCATGGAGAATGTGGCCCTGTGGGAATACAAGCGTTCTCCGTAGCGGCTTGCCGCTCGAAGGAAACCGAGCAGTTTAACCATCGAGGTGAGTACTATTAAGGTGTACAGCGGTGGCGCAAATACCGTTTGCGATATCATATACCCGCTCGCGGAAAAGAGAGCTACACCTGCTATGCCGGCGATGAATCCGCCCAATATCGAAAGCAAGATATCCTTGCGCTCCTGAATCATCGCTTTTGACAGAATCGTCAGCTCATTCATGCTAACCCTCCTTTCCGTTGGACGTCCACCATCTCCCCATACTGCGGCAAACGTGCTAGAAGCTCGTTATGATGACCTGAATCCACTAATACCCCATTGTCCATAAACAAAATGTTATCCGCATGTTGAATCGTATATAAACGGTGTGCCACCGTAATCATCGTTGCCGTTTTGGCTAATGACGCAATGGATTGTTGCAGTACCCGCTCGGTATGCAGATCCAGTCCTACGGTGGGTTCATCGAACAAAATGACAGCGGGTCTCTTCAGAAAAGCACGTGCCAAGGCAAGTCTTTGCTTTTCCCCACCAGATAATCCCCGGCCACCTTCACCAACAAACGTATCTAATCCCTGCTCCAATTGTGCAACAACGCCAGTGAGTCCTGCTTCCTCTGCCGCCTGCTCAATTTCAACTCTGGAGACGTTCCGCCCCGCCCCAATTGCAATATTCTCGGCAAATGTACCTGCAAAAATATACGGATGCTGTGTAATGTAGCTAACACGCTCGAACCATGCAGCCTCATCATGTTGCGAAAGCTGGCTTCCGTTAACCAGAACCGCTCCCGAATCTGGTTTCAGCAAACCAGCAATAAGATGAAGCAGCGTGGTTTTACCCGAGCCACTTTTGCCTACAATAGCGATCTGTTCTCCCGCTCCAATTGAGATCTGTCCTGTCTCAAGTCCAAAGGAATCAGGCGCGTACTGGAATCGGACATCGTTCAGTTCAATGGTCGGGGGCATTGTTATCAACTCGGCACGAGCTGTACGGAGCTCTTCCGTCTGTGCTGTTGCATCGACATCGGTTATATCGCTTTGATCCGATCCTTCTTCCCGCTCCATTTGTGTGCTCTTGATATTGGTTTCCGCAAGCATCTGTTCCACTTTACGAATCGCCCCCATACTGGTTCGCCCGCTGTGAAATGCCGTTCCCGTATTCTTCAACAGACTGTAAAACTCGGGCACGAGTAACAACACGAGAAAGGCCGTGTGGAAGGTCATCGATTTGAAAACGAGTAACTGGATAGCCAGTTCAAGCGCGACGATACCGATGCTTAACATCACGATCGATTCCAGCATAAACGTATTGGTAAATGCAATCTTCAAAATGCCCATGGTGGCATCACGATAACCCAGACTGCTGCGTTCAATCTCCTGCTGCTGACGTTTCGCCCGTCCGAATATTTTCAACGTAACCAGCCCTTGAAGCGAATCCAGAAACGTACCGGAGAACTCGGCCAGTTGCGCGTATTTTTCTTCTGATTTGTTCTTCGTCTGGAGCCCCACCAAAATCATAAACAGTGGAATAAATGGCGCCGTAAACAGCATAATCCAGCCTGTGTTGGCGTGCTGCGTAAACGTAACAACCAGAATCAGAATCGCGATCATCGCAGCTTCCATCATTCGTGGCATGTACTGACTGAAATAACTGTCGGCTTCATCCACAGCATCCAAAGCAACACTGACCTTTCCTCCCGTCTGTCCACGAAGGGTTGAAGGCATGGAGGCTTGCGTCAGTTTCTGTAAAACGGCTGCTCGCATATTCGTCTTGGCACGAGCTGCCATATGCAAGCCCACTTTCCCATTGCCATACGTCAACAGTGTGCGTACAGCCATAACAGCCAGCAATAGAACAAGCAGCAGGATCACTGATGAAAAGGAAGCTTTCTCTACAAAGATTCGCTGGACTGCTTCAGCCACCAATGTGGCCTGACTTACAATAGCTACACCAAGCGCCAGCGAGATGATCGCAAGGAAAAGCCTGTTTTTTCGTTGTAAAGACATTTGCTGCAAGATCAGATTGGATTTGGCTCTCCTCTTCATTGAATGCTCCTCCTTTATTTTTTCCCTTTCACATAATCCGCATCAAACAGGAACAGTTTGAAGACCAGAATCAGAGAAGGAATTAACAGGCACAGCCCCCCGATAAACACAACGACGAGTGCGAAGCCCATTGCAGGCGATGTGGCGCTGCTCTGAATGGTGATGTATGGATCAAGAATATAAGGATATTGCCCAATTCCGTAGGCGAAAAAGGCTGTGAAAAATTGCAGCATGATACATATAAAAGCTAAACCATAACGGCGTCCGTTATATAAAAGCCACATGGCAATCATGAAAAATGCAACGGAAAGCGCCAGCAGCCACCATAAATCCATCATGTTTTGAAAATGACGCTCATTGTGTTGACCCAAATATATAAATGCAGTCAGCGCGAGAATAATGGTCGGTGTGCTCCAGAACAAAGCATAGTTCCGCATCAGCTTCAATGCCGAATGATCCTCTGCCCGTGAAGCGTAAAATGTGAGAAAGGATCCGCTAATGAACAATACGGACACGATGGCTAGACCAACGATGCTCCACGATAATGGATTGGTGAACAGCGCCCAGTAATCCAGGGAAACGGTATCCCCCTGCTTCAAAATAAAGCCACCTTCAGACAATGTCAGTGCTACTGACAACGACGCCGGAATAAGCAAACCAGTAGCTCCGTATAAAAACAAGTACACGATACTTTTTTTGGAACCATAATTTTCGAAAGCATAGAACGACCCACGAATGGCAAGTAGAATGACGGCAATACTTCCCGGAACAAGCAGCGCGGAGCCATAATAGTAAGCGGTATCCGGGAAAAACCCGACGATACCAATATAGAAAAAGACAAAAAATACATTAGTGATCTCCCAGACCGGTGATAGATAGCGAGAGATCAGACGATTAATGAGGTGATCCTGCTTCGTCAGGCGTGCATAAAAGGCGAAGAACCCTGCTCCAAAATCAATGGATGCTACAATAAGATAGCCGTACAAGAACAGCCAGAGTACCGATATACCAATCAATTCATAACTCATCAGGCCTGCTCCCCTTTCTCGGCTGATTGATTATTCTTCTCTTTCAACCATTTCTCCATCTCAAGGTCAGCAGGATTGTTATTAAACAAACGTCTCAACACGAGAACACAGATAACACCGAGTACGATATACAAAAGCAAGAAAACGAAAAATAAAATTCTCACACTCGGGGAAGACGTAGCAGCCTCTTCTACCCGCATATAACCTCGGATGATCCATGGCTGTCGCCCCACTTCTGCATAGAACCATCCCATCTCAACGGCCAGAAAAGCAAGCGGTGCACTGAGTGCAACCATACGAAGCATCCACTTGTTAAACTGATTACGTTTCTTCCAGAATACAAACAGGAAGTACAGACTTGATATAGCGAGCAGAGCGAAACCTATTCCAGCCATTAGATCAAACAAGTAATGCACAAGTAATGGTGGATGCTCGTCTGGTGGAAATTCATTCAATCCGGTTACTTCGGCGTTAAAGTCTCCAAAGGCGAGGAAGCTTAGCACTTTCGGCAAATGCAGCGCACCTATAATTTCATGTTCAGCATTCAGCCATCCCAATAAAATTAAATCCGCTCCGCTTTCTGTCTCGAAATGCCACTCGGCAGCTGCAAGCTTCTCCGGCTGATGCTCAGCCAAAAACTTGGCAGATACATCTCCAGCTAAGGAATTTAATAAACTGAATACCAACACAACGGCCATCATGAGATTCAAGCCTTTCTTGTGGTAGTCCGAAACTCCTTTTCTCAGCATCGCAAAGGCTGCAATTCCCGCTAACAGTGCAGCTCCTGTCAGATAGGCTGAGCTTAATACATGGAACACCTTGGAGAAAGTCGCCGTATTCAGCATCGCTTGTACGGGGTTCACTGCCATGAATTGACCTGCTTCCATGACAAAGCCTTCAGGCTGGTTCATAAATCCGTTCACTGTTGTAATAAAAACAGCTGACATGCCTGCCCCGGCGACAATCGGGATAGTCAGCAGCCAGTGGATATACGGATTTTTGAACCGATCCCACGTGTACAGATAAATGCCCAGGAATATCGCTTCAAAAAAGAATGCGAATACTTCCATAAATAGTGGCAGTGCAATGACATTCCCGGCCAGTTTCATAAAATTCGGCCATACCAGGGCCAACTGCAGTGATATCGCTGTACCTGTCACGACACCCACCGCCACAGAAATGACAAACCCTCTGGACCACCTCTTTGCCATAAGTATGTAATGGTGATCTTTCTTCCGAATACCGATGAACTCTGCAATAGCAATCATCAAAGGTACGCCGACACCAAGCGTTGCAAAAATCACGTGGAAACCGAGCGTCAAACCCGTCACCAGCCTGCTCCATAACACCGTATCAATAGCCATTCTTTGTGTTGCCTCCTTTCAAACTCTGTTTCATTTTTGTGATCAATTTTTGCTTAGGACCAGGTCTGCTACTCATTAGTTGCATTAAATACCAGGTTTGGACGTTCCTAATCGTTCATGTGAACGAATTAAGAGAAAAATTTCACAAAGTAAACGACAACGATATCTTGCCACATGTTCTTTGCGTTTACTCCTGTTGATTCCTGATATCAAATGCATAGAAAATGCTCTACAAGACCTAATAATCAAAATTATTATATCTTTATTTTTATCTAATTCAATCAAAGTCACGTCTTCTACCCTAAACGTTCAAGAAAGGATCAACTCTTTCTG
This sequence comes from Paenibacillus sp. FSL K6-1318, assembly GCF_037976905.1. Taxonomy (NCBI): domain Bacteria; kingdom Bacillati; phylum Bacillota; class Bacilli; order Caryophanales; family Paenibacillaceae; genus Paenibacillus; species Paenibacillus sp. FSL K6-1318. The sequence goes on along the minus strand of NZ_CP150270.1, from coordinate 3,338,346 downwards.
ACAACTTGGTGAAAAACAAAAAAAACACCCAATGGAGCTATTGATTCATTGGGTGCAACCGTGGTATTGCAAGACGGATTCGCTTAGTTTACCTGCTCTGGATTCACCCCATCCTCCTTGCTACGTATGCTCATAATGATCAACGATAAAGCAAGCACCGTAAGGATGATTCCAAGCATTTGAAATCCTGTAACACTGAATGTATCTCCCATGACGATCCCAATCAATAATGACGATAAAATGGTCCCCAGGTAGCGTGACGTATTAAAATTTAAACGGTTCATACAACTCACTCTAAAACAAGGGAACTCCATATCAAGATGTTCCCTGTCTTCTATGTTTGTTGAATATTCTTCTTTTTGCGATGAAGGGTTACTCCTCCAAAACTAGCTGCTGAAATCCATAATAGGATCATTGCATTACTGGAGACTAATGATTGCACTGTATCTAGTTGTAATAATTGCGTAATTAACCTTCCTTCATACGGTGAAAGTGTGGCTCCCAAGTTATATGCGATCAGAACAATGGTGGTACCCAACTTAGCCATTTTGGCGATTTGTTGAGCAAACGTATGCAATAAATAGGGCATTATACAGCGGAATGAAAACCCGATGATCATTGAGCACACGGTAGTAAGCATGATACTTTGCGAGATTGTCGTAACGAACATCGAGCCTCCAAGTAACAGAATCGATAATGGAACGATATAGTTACCGAATGTTTTGTATACTTTTCCAAAAGAAAAGCCGGCTACAAAAGCTCCTAAACCTATAAATGCAATCATATTGCTTCCGTTTGTCGCAGTTCCGATATTTTTCTCCAAAATCAAAGGAGTAATCTGTAAATTATAATTGATGAAGATAGCTACAATCACAAATAATAAGAGACCATAGCCGATCATGACTTGAAGGGCTTTTCTATTATTTGTGTGGCTTGGATTCGTTGTGACCTCTTCTCTTCTATTAAGCTCTTTTTTATCAGAAGGAACGAAAATCAGGAACGCGATGAAAATAGGAAGTGCCAGGGCGTAGACATAAAATGATGTGTGCCAGCCCATTTTCAATAGTTGACCAACGAGTAGTGTCAGACAAATGCCTCCTAATCCCTCAAAGGCACTTTCTAAGCCAATTACGGTTGCTTGTTTACCTGGATTGTTATGATACATGTCACTGATCATCTGAATGATGAGCCGGTTAAATAAACCTACACCTAACCCAAACAAACAACGAGAAATGAACAGCAACGAAAAAAGGTCATGATACAATGCAGGGAATACTCCCGCAAGGAGAACAAGTCCTAAACCAGTTAGTATAGTTGCTTTCTTCCCGATGAGAAGTTCAAGTCGATTAGCAATTAACACACCAAGAATAACAAATAATGAAGGTATGGTCGTTAATAATCCTACGTGTGTTACCGATATCTCTGGAAAATCATTGGCTATTGCAGGAATGTTAGCGGCAATCACTGGACCTGAAGAAATTAATAACGCAACAGACAATAACGAATATGTTTTAAGCTTCTCCATAGATATTATAAAAAACCAACTCCTAAGTGTTTATTTTTGCTTCATATGGCCAGTAGTTAGCCTTGATGCTGCGATAAATGGATAAAGCAGTAACGCATAAGTCGATGACTTCATACGTTACTGCTCAGTCGATTAGAGTTCTTTGCCGTTACTTTGAATAACTTTTTTGAACCATTCAAAGGATTTTTTCTTGCTGCGTTTCAACGTACCAGTTCCAGCGTCATCTTTGTCGACATGAATGAATCCGTATCGTTTACTCATCTCTCCAGAACTTGAGCTTACTAAATCAATGCAACCCCAGGACGTGTAACCCAACAACTCTACGCCATCTTCTTCCACTGCTGTTATGAAAGCTTGGATGTGTTGACGCAGATACTCGATTCTATAATCATCAGCAACATATCCCGTCTTATCAGGAGTATCTATCGCTCCTAAGCCATTTTCAACGATGAATAGTGGCTTTTGATATCGGTCATACAAGGAGTTCATTGTAATTCTTAGTCCTTCAGGATCGATTTGCCATCCCCATTCACTCGTTTTCAGATGAGGATTGCGCAGTGTGGGAAACAGGTTAGCTGCCGTTTGTGTGTTTACTTCCGGGTCTGCACTGGTTAACCGTGAACCGTAGTAACTGAACGAAACGAAATCAACCGTATTATTTTTCAAACATTCCTCGTCCCCATCTTCCATGGCTAAGTGAATATTCATTCGTTCTAACATTTTCTTGGCATAGTTTGGGTATTCTCCTCGGGATTGTACATCGACGAAGAAGTAATGCTCGCGATCTCTTGTCATGGCTTTCCAGACATCATCTGGTGCACATGTATACGGGTAAGTGTTGGCACCTGCTAACATACAGCCAATCTTGATTTCCGGGTTAATTCTACGCGCAATTTCAGTTGCTTTTGCACTTGCTATCAATTGATGATGAGCTGCCTGATACTTCACAGCATCCTCATTCTCACCTTCTTCAAACACTAGACCAGAGCTCCCAAAAGGTAGATGCAACAGCATGTTGATTTCATTAAAGGTAAGCCAATACTTCACTTTATCTTTATAACGGGAGAAGATCGTTTCACACAATCTCTCATAATAATCCACCATTTTTCGACTTCTCCACGATCCAATTGTTTTTACCAAATGAATAGGGACATCAAAATGGGTAATGGTGACTAACGGCTCAATGCCATACTTCAAACATTCATCAAATACATTTTCATAGAATTTCAAGCCCTCTTCGTTGGGCAACTCGTCATCTCCATTAGGATAGATCCGAGTCCATGCCAAAGATAAACGGAAACATGTAAAGCCCATCTCTGCAAGTAATGCAATGTCTTCTTTATACCGATGATAAAAATCAATAGCCTCATGACTCGGATAAAAATGCTCTTGATCACACTCCAACATTTTTAATTTCCCTCGCATGACAGGAACACGATCTTTCCCTGCCGGGATTACATCAACTGTGGATAGTCCCTTGTTACCTTCGGCATATCCACCTTCACATTGGTTTGCAGCAACAGCTCCGCCCCACAAAAAGTCTTTTCTTAATGTCATTAAAATACACTCCTAACTTATAGTCTTGTTAAGCTTTGACAACCAACAATGTATTGTTAAAATCAATATTTTGGGGACTAGTCTCTGCGATCACATCCGAGTAACTATACGTATTGGTTACAATAACAGGCGTTTGAGTGACATATCCTTCTTGTCTTATTTTTTCCAGATCAAAAGTCAGCAAGGTCTGTCCTTTCGTGATTCTCTGACCTTCTTCCACGAAAGCTTCAAAATATTTTCCGTTCAACTTAACTGTATTTAAGCCGACATGAATAAGAATTTCGACTCCTTCATCGGATAATAGTCCAATAGCATGTTTCTTAGGAAATAGAGATACAATCATGCCATCAAATGGAGCAATGACTTTCCCCTCGCTGGGTTCAATAGCAATTCCTTTACCCATCGCCTCTGAGGCAAACGCTACATCTTGTACATCCTGAAGTTGAATAAGCTGACCTTTAAGTGGAGTTGCAATAACGGAATCGTTAATTGTAATGACTTCATCCGCAACCCCACTCACTTCGTTCGCATTTGAAATAGTGTTCTGTGAAGGTGCGTCTTTTTCATATTTCAAACTGAGCAAATAGGTAAGCACAGCAGTTACGACAGTTGTTATAACAAGTGCGATCAAAATGTTATATAGATTCCAGATATTTTCACCAATGTACAGCGGAATCGCCGGGATTCCTGAAGCGCCTGTTGCGTAACGAGAAACATCCATTAACCCTGCAAAGAGTCCCCCACTGGCAGCTCCGATCATACCCGCTACAAGTGGGTATCTCTTCGGTAAGTTTACGCCGTAAAGAGCTGGTTCTGTGATGCCCATCAACGCTGTGATCCCACTGGAAGCTGAAATTTGTTTTAACGCTTTATCCTTTGTTCTCATCCCTACAACTAATGCCGCAACACCTTGACCTATACAATTGATCATCGCTCCAGGACCGAGGATATTCTCATAGCCTGATGTGGTGATTTGAGCAATGGATAGAGGAACAATATTATGGTGTAATCCAAACATAACCAGTATTGGCCAGAAGGTTGCAACCAGGAAAATAACCAGCCAGCTACCATGTGCGGCCAAGAAGTCAAAGCCCATAGCTAAATACGTTCCGAAAAATGACCCCAGTGGTCCCAATACGGTTAAGGCCAGAATTCCCGTTACTAAAATAGTGCACATGGGAACAAAAATAACTTTTACTGCATTCGGAATGATCCTTTTAAACATAGATTCAATATATGATTGTGACCAAACTATTAAGAGAATTGGAACTACAGATGAACTATAAGATACAAGAGTTAGCGGGATTCCAAAAACACTTACGTCAGTCCCATCCAAACGCAATTGTGTCAAGTTGGGATGGAGTAAAATACCGGCTAAAACGAGTGCTAAGACGGGACTGCATTTTAGTTTATTTGCAGCTGAGAACGCCAATAAGAATGGTAAAAAGTAGAAAATAGCATCTGACATAAGACTTACGACATAGTAGGTTTGGGAATCTTTTGAAATCCAGTTGAACAAAATAAGGAGAGCGAGTAACGCCTTGATCATACCAGCACCAGCTATAGCAGGAACAATCGGACTAAATGTTCCAGAGACGAAATCGATTAGTTTCCCCAAAATACTAACTTTCCTAACATGAGTTGGTTCACCCGATGAACTCGTGTTAGGTTGAAGATGCTTGATCACTTCTTTGTAAACGTCTTCAACATGTGTGCCAATAACGACTTGAAATTGTCCGCCGCTCTCAACCGCATCAATAACGCCATCAAACGACTTAAGCGCTTTTTGATCTGCTTTACTTGTATCATTCAGTGCAAATCTAAGCCTAGTCATACAGTGAGTCAGAGTGGATACATTCTCACTACCGCCCACTTTCTCTACAATATCCTGAGCCAACTTTTCATGTTTCTTGCTCATCCAATAATGCCCCCTCTTGTTGTTGCCACCTAAATGAATGAAACCGAAAGCGCTCTAAATAACTTCTCATTACAATAAAAAAGCTATTTATCTGTAATACATAAAGGCTGCATTCATTACACCTTTAAAATATCATCTGATAAACAGCTATAGCCAATACCTATAATTTATACTTCATTATGCCTGAAAGGCATGCCTGATATGTTCCAAAAAACGCACCTCAGTTTGACTGAATACCTTATGTTTTTTCCAGACAATCACCGTTGGAAACTGAAGTTCCGGTTGAAAAGGTCTAAAGCATAACGTGTCAGACTGCTTCATTGCAAGCGCACCCTCAATACAAATTGCGGCCCCTAACCCCTCCTCTACGAGGTTAAGTACGTTAGATATTAAATTATAGGTCGCAACGAAGTTTAAATGTGCATACTCATCGGCAAACCAGCTTGCAATCTCGTTCTGTACGACAGATCGGCTGGATATGAGCAGAGGTACTCCGGCTAAATCTGTTGAAGTTACATATTCTTTCTGTGCAAGAGGTGATGAGGTCTTCATAAGGACTCCCCAGCGCTCCTTCTGGGGCAGTCTGATAAAATCGTATTTCTCAATGTGAATGGGCTCTAACAAAATGCCCACATCGAGCAGTCCTTTATCGATTCGCTCCTTTATGTCATCCCCCGTTCCACTATAGATGTGATATTTAACCTGCGGATACTCCATATTGAAGTCTTTTAATAATTGTAAAATAACATTGGATGTCAATGATTCGACACTCCCGATCGATATGGTTCCTCCAACCAGGTTGTTCTGATCTTTAAACTCTTTCTCCGTTTTATCCGCAAGCGTGAGAATTTCTTCTGCTCTTTGACGTAGAAGCATGCCTGCATCTGTCAGTGTTATTTTACTTTTCCCGCGTATAAACAATTGAGTTTCTAAGTTTTTTTCCAGATCAGCCAACTGCCTGCTTAACGTAGGCTGTGTGACATGTAAGATCGTCGCAGCATGTGTGATATTTTCAACACGAGCTACTGTCAAAAAATATCGAAGTACTCTTAATTCCATAAATCCTCCTGGTTTACATCGTGTTAAGTGTCTTCTGAATCATTAATTTCTTGCTATACCTTCCTGTTAACCAGAAGAAGACAGTTGATTGGGATAATCAACTGCCTGTTGCTTTAAATAAAGAAGATTATTTCTCTGGAATGATTTCATTAACGCAACCTAAAGCATTTAGTGTTCGAGGAAATCCCATGTAGGGAAGGCAGTGAGTAATAGCGGTGATCATGGTTTCTTTATTATTGCCAACATTGATATTGCCCTGAACGTGTGCTTTGACTTGACTATCCGCACCTCCGAGTGCACTTAGTATACAAAGAGTAAGTAGCTCTCTTGTTTTGAGATCCAGACCTCCACGGGTATAGAAGTCACCAAAGCAAAATGCTGAAAGGTAGTCCTGTATATGCTTCTGATTTGACGGGGTATTTTTCCGGTTTTTCTCAATAATATCGCCAAAAATCTCTTTTTGGATACCAAGTCCTTTGTCAAGGCGGTTATCTTCTTCAACCCGTTTTTGACTTTCAAGAGGCAGTACAACATGTTGTTCTTTGAAAACTTCATTCATTTCCGATATGGCATTTAAGGTTTTCGGGAATCCCAAATAAGGTGCACATTGGTAGATTGCTTCTTGGATCTCCACTGGTGTCAGTCCAACATTTAGCGCGGCAAGAACATGTGCCTTAAGCTGGGGCAACGTTTGATTCGTAGCCAGTACGACCAGTGTAATAAGCTCACGTTGTTTATCGTCAAGGGCCCCTTGATCGAAAATTTCACCAAATATGAAGCGACTCAATATGCCCTGAAATTCAGGATGTGTAGCATATGCCGCTGGAACCCCATCGCCGAATAGTTTTTTATATGTTTCTTGGCTTCTTTCAATTCGATTCATATTCATCAAACCTCCTGTTTCTTCTTTGTTAAAGCTAGGTGTACCCATTTTACATTGAAAGAGAAAAGAAACTATATCCTATTCATATCATTTTATTGCCTAATCCTATCAAGTGATTGTTTGAATATTGAACTGCTCACACAAGTTCAAATCAATTATTGTTTCCTGATGATCGCCTCAGCTTTTGTTTTTTTGTTATTCAAAAAAGAGCGAACAAAGCACTTGAGTGCACTGTTCGCTCTTCTCCATCTACTCCTTGCACTTGTATCGCTGTGTCTTCCTTACTCGCCCAGGCTGTTCCAGAATGTTTGAAACGCGCCTTTCTCAACTTCCAGGAATGCCGGAACATTACCATAGCGCACCAGACCTTCACCGAACAGAACCAGTGGAACCTGCGTTTTATCTTCAAGCGTGAGGTAGATGATCTTGCGATCTTCCTTGCCGTAGAGGTTCTCTTCCAACTCCGGGCTCGTTGCGATCGGTTTTGCAGCAGATAACGCCGAGATGAAGCTTTCCAACGATTCGTCCGCTGCTAACGGCTGAAGCTGCTGCAATCCATTGTTCCAGCTGTCAAACGTCTCCCATTGCGCCGAAGCGATGTTGCCTTCGAGATGAAGTTTGCCGATCAGGTCGGCTCCGCTACTGATGGTGATTCCGTTGTTTTTGTCAAATAGTTGAGCATACACCTGACCATCAATCTCGGTGTAAGACATGATACGGAAATCCTTATCGTAGCCATTGACCGTATAAATGTCTGCTTCGCCAATGTTGGAAGCAAGCTCCGTGTATTTATCCTGGCCGCTCAGCTCATCGATGCCGCCAGTTGTGGTACCCAGTTTTTCGCCGCGCAGGTTGAGCGCACTGGTGCCTTCAATTAATGTTGGGGACTGTGTATATACGTTACCCTCATAGACAACCAGTTGCAGCATACTTGCCATGGCACCTTTGCCGTTTGAATCCGGCAACTCCATCTTCGGAATCACAATCGGGTTGAATGATGCGCCCGGGGTAACCCCTGCCACCTGTGGTGTTGGTGCCGCTGGTCCATTGAATTGTTGCCATACACTTGGCGCAGCCAACCCAATGCTGGCAGCGATAACGACACTTGCTGCAATGTATAGTGGTTTACGTTGACGTTTTGGCCCCTGATGTTGCGTGTTCAAAGATTGCTCTACCCGTTTTTTCATTTGCTCGTTTGTTTTCATATGATCCACCGCTTTCTTGTAGTTTCGTTTGAATTGTTCTTCGTTCATTACAGTTCCTCTCCTTCAAGCTCCAGTTTTAACAGCTGTCTGCCACGTTTCAATCTCATTTTCACTGCTGACTCGCTAATCTCCAGGATCTCGCTGATTTCTCGGATTGGATAATCTTCGTAATAATACAGATGGACCACCGATCTATACTTGACGGGCAGTGACAGCACGAGTTCGATCAATGCGTGATCTTCAGGGTTGTCCGTAGTAAGGGGATCGACTCCCTCCAACTTGACCTCCCGTTTACGCCAGCCTCTGCCTAATAAGGATTTGCAATGATTGGTGATGACCCGAATCAACCATGCTTTCTGATGCTCCGCATCGTTGAATGTAGGGGCTTTTTCTATTAGTTTGATGAAGGTATCCTGAGTGGCTTCCTCCGCGTCTTCTCGTCTGCCGAGGTGCACCATGGCAATCCGGAACAGCGTATCCGCGTATGTCTCATAGACTTTCATCACATGATCGCCCAGCTGGGGAACTGATCGCTGCATGGTTGGTATGCCCTCCTTTATACCTCTAACACTCTTAAGGACGGCATTTGGTCACATTTTGTTTTGGAATTTTTTTATTGATCCATTTCATTCAAAATGCAAAAAAAGAAAGCAGCCCCTTGGAGTGGAGTTGCTTTCTTCGTTCAACCAATTAGAATTTCTTCTGTAAAAGTTCAATATTATCTTCCAAACTGCTGTCCAAGCTTACGCCTACCTTCTGCAGTTTGTTTTGGTAATATGTCTTCACATCTTCCCACTTATAGTATGGGTAGGTCTTGGTTTCAATTGGGAAGGCGATTTCTTCTTCATTTCTAAGCATTTTTACCAAAACATCTTTACCGTTGGAGTACAGAATCCATTGGATATTTGCCCCCATTGGTGAGATGACCGAGCCATTCCAGTTTTGGGTCACGTCCTGTGGCTTGTCTACACTAACATTCGCTCCGGCGATATCCAGGAATGAAGATAGTGGAATGATGGTTTCTGCGTGAGCAAAACGAAATATACCAGCCGTGTCTTTCTGTTGAATGGACTGTTCGGTTGACACGATCAGTTCTTTGACCAGGGGTGCAATGATATTCTGCGGCAGATCTGTTGACGTTAAGGATGGACCTTTTTCATAAAAGTCATTGATATTGTCGACGCTCTCGTACCACTTTAACTGATTGGTTGTGAAATACCGCCCGAATTCGAAGTCACCTTCTCCTTTAATATTCGAAGAGATGATGTACAGTTCATATAGATTAGAAGCAGCCTCGGTTGGGTTGCTGAGCTTCACTTTTCCCTTCTCATCCTTCAGCTCGAACTCTCCAGCGTTCAACCGCTTGTAGAAGTCTTCAGAGAAAAATTGCAAAAGTACTTCTTTTGCATAACGCGTTCCTGTGCTCTGAGTAACATAATCCTCGTATAACTTAACCCAGTCTCCATCTTCAGCATATTCGTTATACTTTGTAGCTAAATCGTAGGGACGTAGATAAGGATCTTGCTCTTCTTCAAAGGCTGAAGCCAGAATGTCTACCTTGTTATCTCCCAAGCTGTCCTTTAACCCGTCAATAAACTGATCTCTGCTCTGGGGCGTTCGATCTTTGAAAGTTGCTTGTGCAATTACTTTTTTATCTGATGTAAATAGTTCTTTGAAATTCTGCCCGACTCTGCTTCCTATTCCTTTCAGTTCTTCTCCACCCGTGGTGGATAGCAATCCATAATGATCTTTTTCAACCACCATCAGTTTGCCAATTTCCTTCTTCAGCTCTTTGCCCAGATTGGTAATCTGCCCATCCTTTTCAGCGATGTCGAGCAGTTCAAAAAGCGTCTTGTCGTACTTGGAACTGGATAGATGTCTGGAACCATGTCTTCCTACGTAGTTAATAAATACGGGCTCATATCCATCAGGAGCTTCTGTATAACTTGCTTCTTTGAAAGGATATGGCGTTTTGGTACCACGGTACCCCTGCTCATCGTTAATCTTTTGTCCAACAAACACCGATTGGGTGTTGTTATCCCAGTCTACCTCTTTTCCCAAGGCTTCCCCAATCGCTCTTGCCGGTACATAAGTGACTCCGTTGTATAGAAACGATTCTCCTTCCACCCTTTGACCGTTCACAACCACGTTAGCCGATTGTTCGGACACTTCGATCATGCGTTTTGAAGCTGCACCATATACGTCAAACATACTTACTGATGTCAACATGGTGAGTGATACTACTGAAATTCCGATTTTTTTGATGATCATATTGAATAGTTTTCTCCTTATTCCGCTTAATATCGGTTTATTTTCGCTCATCATACTATAGGCGAGGAATGTCTGCGTAGTACCCATTCTTTGTTAATTCAATGTAAAAGAATACATATAAATATTGACCTAAAATCGCATTACGACAAAAAGAGCCGCTCATTAGCGACTCTGACTCTGTATAACAGGCTATCTTGCGCCCCGACACATGAACAAAATAGTTATCATATGTTTCCTGTTATCATAGCGCGGCCCTATATATTTTTATATCTATTCCAGATTCCGTTGGATGACCTTCGCCAATAAGCGTCGCACTGTTCAAAAAGGATAAAGCCTCGCTGTTCGTAATCATTTTGGGGGAAGTGCGGAACAATGCAGTTTTCAGCGATTTGTCGATGTTTCCGTTGTTTTCGATATAAATTTTGCAGCTATGCCCTGTGTTGTCCGTTCCGTGGAGCATATATCTTGCCGAGAGAGTATGCGGGTCCCCATTCTTCCCGATGATTTGAGTATCCACGCCTCCACCTAACACGATTCCCTCAAAGTACTTTCCTGTTGCGCTGCCTGTAAAAGTAATCATAACAACCGAATCGCCTTCGCTATTCTGTAGATCAAATGATTTCTCGATATTCACATGTACCGTGAACAACTCTTCTAATTTCACGCGTTCCCACCTCCAGTTATTTACGTGTATGTCATCAGCGAACCGCTACTCACCGAAAATCCGGTGGGTCTGATGATATCTAACATAAGTTCGTTCCATCGATTCTCAGGAATGTCGGTAAAATAAAACACGTGCTTCTCCCCAGGTGATAAATCCGGGATGTGTTCAGTAATGCAATCACCGAGCGGGTTAACCAGTCTCAGCGTATAACCAGATATCCGATAACAGGGAATGTCATTTCGGTTCTCCACGGTTACTACGATTTGAGCCTTCTCCTTAACCAGTTCCACGTTGAGGTTGATTGGTGAAGCTAATCGGCGCATAGCTTCGTAAGAAGGCTTGGGCGTGCCATCTAAACTCATGGAACCATGCACCCGTTGGCGCAGCCTTCCCTCGCCTTCCTCCCCCATTTGCGTACGATAATCGTTTAGGCTGAAGTATATGAGCGCTGCAATGGCAGGATGCTTCCGGTACTCCCTTGTGTTTTCCAATAGGATCTGTGTACGTCGCTCATCCCCGCCATTAAAAGCAGGCTCACATAGTCCATATTCAGCTACCACGAGAGGTTTATTTGGTAAATTCCTAGTCATATGTTGGATAACTTCCGGCCTGTCCAACTCACCATGCCATGTCCCGATATAATCGTTCCACATGACCATGTCACCTACACCCGTGGCATCCTGGGCGGGATTCTCATGCACAGTGTTAGACACATAGTTAATGAATCTCGTATCGTCAAGTCCATGCACCAGAGATTTGAGTTTCTCAAAATACCGAACTGTAACAGTGGACTGTCCATTCACCTCGTTGCCGATACCCCATGCATAGATGCAAGGATGATTGTAGTGCCGATGGATCATTTCTTGGGCATGCTTAATTGAAATGTTCAACCATTCATCATTAGGATCTTCTGGAGTCTGCCAATGTGGAATCTCCTCCTGTACCAGTAACCCGTTACGATCGCACCATTCCAGCAGCTTGCTATCCTGTTGCCAGTGAAAGCGAGTAATAACACAATTCGCGTGTTTCATATGACCAAGCATCTCTTCCAACTGTGCTACCGATTCTGCCATGCCGCTCTGAGGATTCGATCCGGGCATCCATTCAACCCCCATAAGACGCACCGGCTCACGGTTCAGCAACAACGTAATTCCCTCTGAGCGAATCTCTCTAAATCCAACAGTTAGGGTTACCTCATCTGTAAGGGCGCCATCCGAGTATAAAGAAATGGATACTGTGTATAGATGGGGATGATCAAAATGCCACAACTTCAGACGTTCCACCTTGATGTCACGAAAACGTAGAACACCTTCATCGCTGGACATTTCCCATTCCCTCGAAGTTAATATGTCTTCTTCATACGAAATGATCACTTTCAGTTTTACAAATTTGCACTCAGACTCATGTGGTGGTTGCTCCCACAAACGAATCTCACCAGATAACATGCCGTATGGAGCTTCAGTTCCATCCATATCGTCCGTAAAGAAAGGAGCCGCTTGAAGTTTGAAATAGTCGATTGCCGTGCGACCGCTAACCAGCAGCGATACGCCGCGAATAATTCCGCCGTCGTCTGCCCAATCAAAGCTATTTCCCATGGGAAGAGCCGTGTGGCTATTTTCATTATTCACTGATACTACGATGTGGTTGGTTGTATCAAAGATGACTGTGTCGGAGATCTCTATAACAAATGGAGTGTAACCTGATTGAGTATGTTCTCCTACACGTTTTCCGTTTACCCAAACCACCGCATCTCGATAAACTGCATCAAACTGTAACCGCAGTAATTTCCCTTCCCATTCCAGAGGAGCGTAAAAATCATGACTGTACCATCCCGTTCCACGGAACTCCTCTAACCCATTTTTCACGTTCCACGTGTGGGGAATCTTAACGATTTCACCCAAGGGAGGACCCTCTTCATACCATTGTAGTTCCATGCCCTGATTCTCGGTATCTGCCTGAAACAACCATGATTCTTCCAATAAAACTACTGTTCTAGCACTCACTCTGATTCCTCTCTTTCTCATGCTGTTTTTTAATATGATATAGAAGACTCCACTGTAAGGCCATTCAACATCCGCTGAATGTCATGGACAATCTGGTGACCATTTCTGGTGTTGGTGAGAGAAGTGCCATCTTAACGTTTAATTCACTGTCACACTAAAAAAAGATTTACAAATCTCCTTCTAGTCCATTAATATGGTTTACATATTGTAAAGGTTAACATTGTGTAAATAAAGGAGAATAATACGTACATGAGTACATTGCCAAAATCAATTCGCCTGCCGCTCTTCATTCTAATGTTGAATCTGTTTATTGCTTTATTGGGGCAAGGAATGCTTATTCCCATATTGCCAGAGTATCTGAAGCTTTTTCATGCGGGAGGTACCGTCGCCGGATTTTTGGTAGCCGCCTTTGGGGCGGCTCAATTCTTGTTTTCACCACTCGGGGGACAATTGTCTGATCGCTTTGGGCGCAAAAAATTGATCATGGCCGGCATGTTTCTTTCCGTTGTTTCGGATGTGATCTTTGCACTTTCCACTTCGCTGCCTCTCTTGTATGTCGCACGTTTCATTGGTGGAATCAGTCTTGGCTTAATGGTCCCTGCGAACCTCGCTTATGTAGCTGATATTACAACGCCAGAGACTCGTGCCAAGGGCATGGGATACTTTGGGGCAGCCATGAATCTGGGAATTGTACTTGGCCCTGGACTGGGTGGTTTAATCGCTGAGATGGGCATTCGCATTCCTTATTTCTTCGCAGCCGGTTTGGGATTGATAGCGGCTTTACTTACACTGCTACTGCCTGAGACACTTCCGCCTGAGAAAAGAACGGCCTCCATTCGTACTCAAAAGAGAGATCACCTAGGTAAAAAAATCTGGAGTTCGTTTAAAGTACCTTATTTCAAATACTTAATTTTGCTTCTCGTCATGACCTTTGGCCTCATGAGTTATGAGACGGTATTCGCTCTTTTTGCAGAGCAAAAATACGGTTTTGACGCCACAACGATCTCCATCATCATCACCTTGGGAGCGATTATCGGTATTGTTGTGCAAATTTGGCTACTGGATTGGTTCGTGCAGAGAATTGGTGAAGTCAAGCTCATCCGTCTTTCATTAATGATTACACCCATAGCGTTATTGTTGATGTTAATTAAGGTCAACCTTGTCTTTCTATTATTTGCTTCTGCGCTATATTTTGCATTCAATTCATTCTTGCGACCAGCAATCAGCACGCTAATATCCAAAAACGCAGGTGATCGGCAAGGTTATGCGTCTGGTCTGAACACCACATTCTCCAGTCTGGGAACGGTATTCGGCCCACTGATCGCAGGGCTACTATTTGACAAAAACATCAACTTCCCGTATATTTTTGGTGCAATTATGCTTCTTGCTTCTCTTGCACTTACAATGAAAGCATTCCGTTCAAGGAAAGGACAACTGTATACAAGTGAATGAAAACTGGCATCAACAATTGAGAAATAAAAATCGTGATGATCTGATAAAAGCAGGTAAAGAGCTTTTTTTGAAATATGGATTGCTCCAGGTGAAGATAAAGGATGTATGCACGAAAGCTGAACTTAGCAGAGTGACCTTCTATAAACATTTTCAGTCGATGGATGAGCTTCTTCTAGCCATTCAGATGCAATTGATCGAACATTTAACCGATGAGGTTAGCCGTACATCAACGAAGGATTTGAACGGACGAGAGCAGCTCACGGTCATGTTGAATGCATGGGTTGTTTTTGCCCAGGAGCATCCAGACTACATCCGATTCATTCAATTATTTGATATCAACTATGAGATGTATGATTTTAGTCCAGAATTGAGAGAACAGTATGATAAGTTCAACCAGAACGGAAAAGAAAAGCATTTCCTCTTGCACGCTTTATCCATAGGCGTAGCTGATGGCAGTATCAAGAATCTGTCTCCTCCGCTGGAACTTGCTCAGTTTATCTTCACAACGTTGATGGGCATGCTTCAACGGGTTGTTAAGATCGATCCGTCGAAATCCAATGCAATGGATACTCGGATGACGGAGCAATTTGTGAAGATGCTGCTTCATTTTGTCTGTAGCGAGGAAATACCCGAGGGATAGCATGTTAGCATGGATAGGTAAAATCAAAGTTTAAAATAAAAAACGGATTCCGTATGCTGGAATCCGTTTTTTTCTTCATTATTAATGAGGCGTTAATCCGTTTGTACGGGCAATGTCCCCCCCGCTTTCAGTTGACCAAGCAAAACTTTGATCCCGGCAGACGTATTCGGCTCCTGCTTTCCATACACAGCAAGCCCTGAGCGCACGTTCTGCAAATAGATCATCTCGTAAGGGTTGCCGAGTGACAATAGGGTGTATCGCTGATTACTCTTGTTCATCGCATCAATCAAGGTTTGATAATCGCTCCAACCGAACTGGCTGGCAACATTACGGAATTGGTAAGATGCAAGAATGACATAATTGGCTTTGCCAATCGCCGCCTGAAGGGTTTCATTCATTTTGTCTTGACCAACAACTGATATTTCTGTCTTTAATGACAGGTTATTAGCGGCTTGCAATAGTTGCTTCTCAAGCTGTTTCGCCTGGTCCTGCTCGGCTGCGACAATGACAATTCGGTCTCCTTGCTTCATTGGATCAGGAAGCACACCGTCGCGACTGCTGAGTAGAGTGACTGCTCGCTCTGCAATTGTCTGCTCCACTGCTCGATGCGCCTTCGATCCAATGATACCGTTGAGCTGAGTTAGCTTTTGCGCAAGAGTTTGACTGCGTTCAAACAAACCATATTTCGCTTTCATCTCCAAGATTCGTTTCACGGATGCATGTATAGTTTCATCCTTGATCGTTCCATTGTTCACCGCGTTCACCAACGTTTGATGGGCCGCTGCTGAATCTTTCGGCATAAGGATGATATCAACACCTGCGGAAATGGCGCGCTCTACCGATTTATTTTCTCCAAAATGCTCCGCAATTGCATTCATGGTAAAAGCATCCGAGATGATGAGACCTTCATATCCGAGCTCTCCGCGAAGAAGTCCGGTCAGTACCTTTTTCGATAAAGTGGCAGGAATCGGCACACGTTCTCCGTCTTTGAGCGAAGTGACCTGCTCGTTATCTATGGCAGGAAAAGCAATATGTGCGGTCATAATCATCTCTACCCCATTCTCGATTGCAGCACGAAACGGTTTTAATTCTACCGCATCAAGACGCTCCCGATTATGAGTTAATACCGGCATTCCGAGATGGGAGTCTACCTGCGTATCTCCATGCCCCGGAAAATGCTTCACTGCCGCCATCACCCCGGATTGCTGTAAGCCCTGTATTGTGGCGAGACCAAGCCGCGTCACCAAATCTGCATTCGAGCCAAATGATCGGATGCCAATGATGGGGTTGTCCGGATTGCTATTGATGTCTAGCACTGGCGCAAAGTTAATCTGCAGTCCCAGTGCCTTCAGCTCCTCCCCTGTCAGCTGCCCGGCGGCTTGAGCCAGTACAGTGTCTCCCGTTGCGCCAAGCGCCATTTGACCCGGCAGATTCGTCCCGCCGGGTATGCGCTTAATAACGCCTCCTTCTTGGTCGATACTAAGAAATAGAGGAATATCACCGGCTTCTCTTTGCAGATCATGTGTGAACGTTGTAAGCTGCTTCACGTCTACGATATTTTTATCGAAAAGAATAAGTCCGCCCAGGTCCTGATCATGGATACTGCGTTTCAGTCCTTCATTAACGGTCGTCGTCGCTTTACCATTCCACTGCCTAATGTCAGGCATAAGCATCTGGCCAACTTGCTCATTTACCGTCATATAGGATATCAGCTTGTCCCAATCTTGGGTCCGAATGGCGGCTTCGCGTTCGAACCGAATCACACGCGACATAAACACGGCATATTCAGCGCGCGTGACAGATTGATTTGGACGAAAAGTAGCATCCGAATAACCGCCGACCAGACCATTGGAACTCATGATTAGAATAGGTGCTGCTGCCCAATGCCTGTCCGTATCTGTCCATCTTGCGGGTTCATTGCCTTCCGCGAGTGAATATGCGCGTGTAAGGAACGCCGCAGTCTCTGCGCGGCTAAGCGGTACGTCCGGACGGAAGGTCCCGTTAGGGAATCCGCTCGCAAGTCCATTTTTGGTTGCTATTGTAATTTCTCTATAAAAGGGGTGTGTAGTTGGAACATCCGAATAGGTTGTGCCTTTCACTTCTCTTTGAAGCTGCTCCGAATAAAGCTCCCGAACCATAAATGTGACGGCTTGTGCCCTCGTCACCTGTGCCTCAGGCTTGAATATCCCATTGCCATATCCGGCCACTGTTCCCCGTTTCGCCATATACGTGATGCCATCCTCTGCCCACTTCGAGTGCTGCAGATCGACAAAACCTTCTTCCGCAGCTGCGCTCCCCGCCCCTATCAGCATAAAACCGAGAACGGCTCCAAAAATCGTCTTCCATTTTACATGCATCTATTTCACTCCTGTTGTTAATCTATGGATGAATAGACGCTACTACTGTATGATTTGTTGCGTTTTTATAATAGTATTGAATATGAAAACCATAAATTTCTTAATCAGGAACTTCTTGATTATCGTTCCAGTCGTAACCTTTCAATTCAATCATAGAATTGGGGCCAGGAAAGGTTAATTCTATCTTTTGGTCCTGATAGGATACGGTTACTCTTGTTTCTTCAATAGAGCGAATTCTGGTATTCAACAGACGACCATTTTCCCATTCCAGATCTATTTCGAATCCGCCACGAGCCCGAACACCATGAATATATCCTTTTGGCCAGGCTGTGGGCAAAGCAGGTAACAATCTGATTACTTCGTCATGGCTCTGGAGAAGCATCTCTGCTATCCCTGCAGTACCTCCAAAGTTCCCATCAATTTGAAATGGAGGATGGTCGCAGAACAGATTGGGTAACGTGGAGGAACGTAGAAGTTCCACGATGTTAGCGTGTGCAAGTTCCGACTCCTCTAATCGTGCCCACATGTTGAGAATCCATGCCCTGCTCCATCCAGTGTGTCCACCACCGTGTTCCAATCTTCTGTCGAGTGTTACGCGAGCTGCCATAGCCAGATCAGGCGTTGATTGCAACGTAATTTGCGTTCCAGGATGCAAAGCGAATAAATGGGAAATATGTCTGTGACCAGGTTCCAATTCATCATAATCGTTACTCCACTCTTGGATCTGTCCATGTTTTCCAATGGAGGTCTCCGGTATTTTGGTTAAAGCACTACGGAGCACTTCTCCGAATTCCTGATCTTTTTGCAAGATCCGGGTACTTTCAATGCAACGCGTGAAGAGTTCTCTAATAATCTGATTGTCCATTGAAGCACCAAAGCATAAAGACCCCGCCTCTCCATTATCTAATATATAGCGATTTTCCGGTGAGGACGAAGGACATATCACCCAATGGCCGGAAGGATCCTCTATTAGATAATCCAGAATAAACATAGCGGCATCTTTCATCGTGGAGTAAACGTTTTCGAGAAATTGAATATCCTTATTGTATTCGTAATGGTCCCACAGATGTAATGAAAGCCATGCTCCTCCCATGGTCCAAAACGTCGATGTCATGCATACATCCTGCGGAGCAGTGTCTGCCCAGATATCCGAATTATGATGAGCAACGAACCCCTTGCATCCATACATGGTTCTAGCGGTTTCCTTTCCTCGGACTTGCAATCGCTCTATAAAATCAAACAATGGAACGTGACATTCAGACAGATTGCAGCTTTCTGCAGGCCAGTAGTTCATCTGTGTATTAATATTAATCGTATATTTGCTATCCCATATCGGAAGCATGTCTTTATTCCATATCCCTTGAAGGTTTGCCGGTAAAGAACCTGGACGGCTGCTTGAGATAAGCAGATAGCGACCAAATTGAAAGTATAGACTCATCAGTTCCGGATCATGCTTACCAGCTCTAAGCCGTTCAAGGCGCTGACCGATTGGAAGTTCGGAACATATCACATCGTTATTTTCATCTTCGAAATGTATATCCATCTTTTTGAATAAGGATTGATAGTCCGAGACATGGTCGGCGAGCAGTTCGCTATATGGCTTTGTTGAAACAGCCTCAATTCTGCGGAGGCACTCCGATTCGAGTTGTTCCTTGGGTACTCGGAAATCTGTGCAGGCCGAGATTAGAATAGTCGCTGAATTACCGTGCTTCAAAGAAAGCTGACCGCTTGAATAGTGAATCTGCCCTCCTTCAGATATAAGACGAATCGCACAACAAAATCGGATTCCTTCTTCTCCCCCACTTCTTCCCCGGATGATCAAGTTATTCGTTCCATGCTTCTCGATCCGGTCCAGATAGGATTGAAAACCAACAGGATGCTTAAGAATATCTGAATAGGATGTTGATTCCAGAATGGTTCCCCTGCCAAAAATAGTGGAGAAAGATAACTTTCCAGGCACGCTAGATTGGAGATGAACAACGAGTACTTGATCCGGATAGCTAGCAAAATAATCACGGCTGTAAATGGATTGATCTACGGTATAATTCACGTTTACCTTGCCTTGTTCCAGATCGAGATGTCTTTGGTATTCATTCGGTTCATACTCACTGTGATCCATAGCGATATACAAATCCCCTAATGGCTCATAATGTCTTTGCCCATCAGGAACACCTACCAGAGTAACTGCTGCGAGTTCTTCTGCTTCACTAATCTTGCCATCAAAAATCAGGTTTCTGATCTGAGATAAAGATTCAAGTGCTTGAGGATTATTCCGCTGCATCGGACCACCGTACCATAGACTATCTTCATTGAGCTGAATTCTCTCGATCTGTGTTTTCCCAAAAATCATGCCCCAAGAGTTCCATTTCCGATAGGTAATGCCTCTTCCCATCTTCCAGCAGGTTGATTAAACCCAATATTGTTGGTCTTCACGTTAAAACCTCCAACGAATTATAATTCCTCACATTGTTCATGTTTAGTGTGTTCCGGTTGTATGTAATTTCAGTGTACTGTAATCTCATGAGCATCTAAATGAACAAAATTAACTTGAATTATCACAATCCTATCTCAGCAATAAAAAAAAGCCGCTATAATAGCGACTCTGTATCGTTCATTCCATTTAGTTTAGTGAAACTTGCTTAAATTATAGGATGTTTCGCTCCATTTGATGCATTAATTTCCGCAATATTAACCGATCCTCCAAAGGAATGGATTGAAGTAATTTCTCTTGCTGCTCTCTCCATTTAAGCTCAACCGGTTTTTCTAATTCTTTGCCCTTATCGGTTAGAAAGATACGCATAATCCTTGCATCCTGTACATCCCGTTTACGATATATAAATCCGTTCTGCTCCAATGATTTGACCATGTTCGTGACGGTTGGTGGTTCGCATTTCATATGATCACTTAGTTGCATCTGTGTTACACCATCACCCAACCACAGTCGATACAACAAATTATCTTGTCCTACATAGAGATTAAGTTCCCGAAGAGATTCACTATAATTTCGACGCATTTGGGAGGAAATTCGATCTAAGGACTGTCGAATATCACAATCTACTGCATCTGTCATGAACGATTCCTCCCTGCCATCCGAATTATATTTAGCAGACTAAATGTATCATGGGGTAATAGAGGTGTCAATTCACCCTAGTATCGTTATAAGTACCTTTTTCTAACCAAGTTTCAGAAGGATACATTGGTTTGGTCCTTATTTTTTGGCAAAACCTTGCTTGTTCAAGTAGGCCATCATTTGCGGTTGAATACTTCTCTCGAGGTGATCCTGGATATGGTCACTCCATCCTTTTACTTTTTTTACGGTGAAAGGAGCTCTCGTCGGACGATTTTCATAATACTTCAGCATGGTCTCATCATAAATTGCTAATTTCTCTTGATCCATTGGTTGGTATTGATTATCAAGCAATACCATGGATTGAGGGAGCCGAGGTTTCAGTTCCGGCTTATCTTCAGCTGGATTACCGATACATAATCCCACCAGAGGGATAACATATTTCGGTAAATTCAATACGTCAGATAGTTCGCTAATATTAGCTCTGACCCCACCAATGAACACGCCGCCAAGTCCCAGCGATTCAGCCGCGGTTAATGCATTTTGTGCCATCAGTCCGGCATCGAATGAACCAATCAACAGAAATTCAATATATTCAATATCCACATCCGGAGCAATTTCATGATTTCGGTTGAAATCTGCACAGAAGATCCAGAATTCTGCTGCTTCTTCAATATAGGGTTGATCGACACAGAGATGTCTGACTTTTTTTCGAAGCACTGGATCTGTGATGCGAATAATGGATACAGCCTGCAGAAGACTGAACGATGAAGTTTGATTAGCTGCCTGAAAGATTGCATCTCTTTGCTCTGCTGTCAAAGGTTGAGATGTGTAAGAACGATACGATGTATGGTTATGAAGCAATTCGAGTGTGTTATTCATTAAGAACCTCTCCTTTATCCGTTGATTCCATTTTCCTGCAATCCGTATTCGTAAGGAACGCCCATATTCTCGCGTAGTGTTTTTCCTTCATATTCCTTATGGAACAAACCGCGTTCCTGCAAGATAGGTACTACCTGATTCACAAAATCTGCAACGCCATCAAAAGATACATCGGGCACAACTGAGAATCCGTCACATGCTTCAGCCAAAAACCATTCTTCCAAGAAGTCAGCAACCTGTGTCGGGGTGCCTGCAACCACTGGGTGATAGTTAATAACACCATGGGCCAGAACCTCGCGTATCGTTAATCCTTCTAAAAGTAACTTCAAAGCCCTTGCGGAACGGGGGTCCATTGGGTTGGCATATGCATTTCTCAACAAGTTTGGTTCTAATGGTTTATCAATATCTACCGAGTTTACCGAGAGCGGTATACCGATCATGGAACCAAGGTAACTTACTCTGCTGGGGATTTCCTGGGGATTAAAACTCATGAGCTGTTTTCGACGTTCCAACGCTTCTTCTTCCGTAGCAGCCAGAGAAAACATAAAACCTGCAAACATTTTGATATCATCTGGGTTTCGACCGAAACGAATAGCACTTTGTTGAATAGCTAGTCTCTGCTCACGAGCGGACTCTATGTCATATGGATTAGCATATACACCTGAAGCGTATTTTCCCGCCAACTCAAGTCCTTCACTTCCCCCTCCAGCTTGGAAAATAACCGGCTGTCCTTGCTCGGATGGAGGAATCGGTAGAGGACCACGAGATGCATAATATTGACCTTGAAGGTTAATAGGCCGGATTTTGTTCATATCCGCAAATTCCCCTCCCTCCACATCTAACGTCCAAGCATCTGATTCCCAACTTCCCCATAAGGACTGAACAATCTGAATGCTTTCATGTGCTTTGTCGTAACGTTCCTGGCGACTTGCCACACGTGCCCCAAAGTTTGCCGCGGCTGCAGGATCGGATGTGGTAACCGCATTCCATCCCACACGTCCATGACTGATTACATCCAATGCTTTGAACTGACGTGCAATGTTGTAGGGATAATTAAATGTCGTTGATAGCGTAGCAACTAATCCAGTGTGCGTTGTCTCTCTTGCTACGGCCATCAGTGCCAGCATTGGGTCCATAGGAAACATAGGCGTTTGAGGACCCAACTTAACGGTTAGTGCTGGTGTATCAGCGATGAAAATCATATGAAATTTTCCTTTTTCGGCCATTTTGGCTCGTTCCACATAACTATCCGTGTTTGTATAAGCTCCCGGATCTGTCCCAGGCATCCTCCACGCACTGAATTCTGCTCCATATCCCGAAACCATCTGTAGTGCCAGTTGCATCTCTCTTCTTTTATTCATAACGTTCTTCTCCTTGAAGATTATAGATATTGACGTTCACCGCTCTGTGCTGATTTTTCGACAGCATCAAGTAACCGATGAAGTTTTACCGCATCCGCGAAATTAGGTGTCAGAGATGTCCCCTCTTGGATATCTTGGGCGAACTTGCGATAAGCTTGAGCTATATTCAGAACAAATCCAGAGTCGGATTTAAGTGAATCAGGAACATAGTAATAGGAATCAGGAATACGTAGTTCACGAAGTTCGTTGTCCATTGATCCCGCACCACGTAATTGGTGTGATCCGAATTGAATGGATGCAGGTGCACTCAGCACGATGGTTCCTTTGTCTCCGAAAATTTCTAACGTTTGTCCTGTCAGATGTTTAACTCCACCTTGAATATGAACGCTGGCTGCTGCACCATTAGTCAATTTTCCAGTAATCATGATCTGATCATCTGTTGTTTTCTTGATGACTTTCTGAATATCTACCAATTCAACTTCTGGAAACTGTTGAGCTGTGTTGGCAGACAATTCTGTAAAGTCCCCAAGCATGTAAGTGAAGGCATCCAGATTATGTCCCCCTACAATGGTCAGCAAGTTCCCTCCAACCTTCCGGTCAAACAAGTACGCAGTCGACTTGTCACCAACGCCACCCATGCCATCTATAGAGATCTTCAGGTTGGCAGACAACACTTTCCCAACATAACCCTCTGCCAACAGATCTTTCACATACTGAATTGCTGGTGCTTGTCTGGCCTGAAGTCCAATCGCATTTGGCAATTGGGCAGAGGATACCCAATCCTTCATTTCAAGCGCTTCCTCTGTATTAGAACCCAGAGGCCATTCACAATAGATTGGTTTTCCAGCAGTAGCGGTGGCTTTGACTGCATGATAATGCTCCCTAACGTTAATGCTAACAACTACCATATCGACATCGGCATGATTAGCCAATTCCTCGATGTTATCAAATCCGTGATCTGCGCGGAAAGCTTCTGCACTCTTCTTGGCACTTGCCATATTACTTGTTCCCACTGCGGTAAGCTCGTACTCATCCAGGTTCTCAATAGCTGGAATATGGGTTCCATTTGCCCATCCGTTATTAATTGAAGCTCCTATGATTCCTGTACGAATTTTTTTACTCATGATTAAACAACTCCCTTGTTATAGTTCACGGTATGATCGAATATCAGTTTGTTCCCAACCATGTATATCTAAAAAAACGCATCCCTATTTCCTTCTACTTGCTGTATGCTCTTATCAGTCACTCCTTTCTATGGTATATTTATTTAGCTTGCTAACTATACAAGCAAGATATCATTCTTTCACATTTTAGGTAAACTAAAATTGTTTTGGTGTTGACACCATCATAGGTGTATTCGTTTTGTTTGCAAAGAGGGCAATTTAAATGAACATAGTACATCTTTTTGTACCTTTGGATCAGGAGTGATAAGAATGAGAGTATGCAACGAAGGATTTGATCAAGACTTTATAGATGGAAAAAGTGATATGTACGCCATAGCTTTTACACAGAATGTTCTTTCCGGACGATGGAAATATTTTATATTATGGTATCTAAAAGACGAAACACGTCGATATACGGATATCAAAAAATTTCTTGGAGATCTGTCTCAAGGCTCTCTTACGAAGCAGCTTAAAGAATTGGAGAATGATGGCGTTATTCAACGGGTTGTCTATCCGGAAGTTCCTCCACGGGTCGAGTACTCATTAACAGACAAGGGAATCAAATTACTTCCGATCCTTGAAAAGATGGCGGACTACGGTAAAGAATACGGCGAGACAACGTAAGCTTAGACTACAACATCAACATCGGCCGTTATCAATAATATCGGTTTTAATTATTTTTGGCACCTTGCTCCGGAATTCACGAATCGCTCCTTTGCAGGTCTGCCTTTCGATGTGGGCCTTTTCCCTATGGCAGGATGTCTCATGATATACTTTATTAACAGACATCGAGCACATCCATGGATCGCCGTATTTGTATCAGCTCTCATGTTGACTATTGTTGAATGGATCGCCAAAGAGTTCGGAAAAGTGTGGTATTTTAATGGATGGAATATCTTCTGGTCTTACGTTTCATATCTAATCCCTATGGTGATGGCGTACCTTTACAGTTCGATTTTCTTCAAAGTGTTCAAAAAACGTAACTCTTCATAGGTCTGCATTCAGGTATTCTCAGCCAGCATAGACACATCAATATGATCAATAGGGTTCCTTATTACTTATCTATGTTAAGGGGGGGATGATATGTTTTCCCCTTATTTAATAAAAACCAAAAAAAGCCGCTACAATAGCGGCTCTCAATTGGGCCATACTCTGGTCCCTCTAAATGTGGTGGTACCAACATTAATCCTATGGTTTAATATTAGCTTGCTTCCCATCAGGAGCCACTGACTTATCGCTCGTCCTCATACCCCTGCGCTTCTTGTAACCTTTAAATATAAAATATCCCACTATGATTAAGATAATCGGCATTCCGTACATTAATAGAATATAGAAACTGAACAGCAAAAGTACGACTATTTCACCATCTATTACATTCAATCAGTGCACTCCTTTATATGTATCACTGTTCTCATCTTCATATGTAAAAATATAAACTTATTCCTTGTCAATCTTACATCAAACAAATTAAAAATCATAGCTTAAGGATCGAACATTCTATGCTCTCAATCAATTTAGCTATGTGCCCCTAGAATGTCATTAGATAAACTAGTGTTTTGTTCCAAATCCATTTTAGGGGTATATTTTCAAATAGACGTCTCTATTGTATAGAGTTCATAAATAACTTACTAACTTGACTATCAATATCTTTCGGTACAGGTTGCAAACCATGTTGCAGTGATTCCGCATTTGTAATTATACGATAGGCAGAATAGGAAATTAGTGCAAAGCCCATGTCCATAATCTCGATGGGATTACCGTCAGCTCCTGCCAAATTAAGAGGGTTTGCATGATGAAGCAAATAGATACTTTTCTCTGCAAAACTTATTCGTTCAATCCCTTCTTTCACGATTTCAACGGATTGAGAAGCTTGCTTGATTTCTTCCACATTGATTTCAAAACCGTAGTGCCCTGAATTAGCAAGAATGACTTTTTCTTTGAAAAGTGGGATATGCTGCTTGGTAATAACATTAAAAGATCCAGTTGCCGTAATGATCACATCCGCTTCGGGAATTAACTCGTGCAGTTCGCCAACCCAATGCCCGTCCGTTTTTGCATTTAAGAGATGAACAGGATTCATGTCATAGACTAACGTATTCGCGCCTAATCCCCGGAACTTTTTAGCAATGCCGCTGCCGCAATAACCATAACCTACAACAAGAACTTTTTTCCCTCCAACGAGAAGACTGGTTGTGCGCATGAAACCATCTACAACAGACTGTCCAACACCCAGCGCGTTCTCAAAAGTCTGCTTCAAGGGCGAGTCATCAATCACGATAACGGGATAATCAGGCTTAACACCACTCTTCTCAATCAACAACCTTCCCGTACGTGTCTCTTCGTTTGCACCGATGGGGTTCCAATCGGGTTTCAGTTCATGGTGAGCAAGAATCAGGCTTGCACCATTGTCGAGGAAGAGATCGATTTTATGTTCCATGACCATCTGCAGGTAACGTTTGTGATCGTCATAACGATCTCCTTCTTTCGCTAAAACCGTGACATTAGGTAGTGATGCCAAATATGCTGCGGTATCCTTCTTCGTTGTTCCAAGACACCCGACTAAATAGATATGTGCAGCCCCACTCGCTAGAAGACCCTCTACCCAGAATCCCGTTTTGGGCTCAATATGCATACTGATCGCAATAGTCATTCCTTTAAGGACTTGCTGCTCTTGTAACAATTGATTCACTTCTGTGATCAAAGGCATTCTCTCTCTAAACCACTGCATTCTCACTAACCCCGCATTAGCCAAACTTTGATCATCAATAATACTGTTCATCACAAGTTCCCCCCTATGTCCCACTCCGTTGTTTTATAATTCGAGGTAAGTATAATATTAAAAAAGGACTGTCAATAAGGACAAATGTCCGCCTTTTGGAGAGTACATCAAATAATCACTTATGTAGAATGATCGGGAGAAAATGGACGATCTAAAATAGTTAGTGAAGGAGTCCTCATGTGTTATGCCCATAAAGGTTCACCCTGATATCACAGCAGCGGTCCTCAAAGCGAATTTACAGGAAATCATTACTGATGAAGCTTTGACCACTCTGCAAGTGAAAATGTATAAGAAAAACGAGACGGTTGTCGTCTCAGGCAACGAATTGCAGTACGTTTATATCGTAATTGAAGGCAGGGTCGCAATTCATAATTATTCTGATCAAGGAAACGTAGCCGTTGTCGATTATGTAGAAAAAAATGGAGTGTTGGGTGACTTGGAATTTTTTCAACAATGCAATTATCTTCATACTGCTGTCGCTGTTGTATCGTCAACCATTCTTCTGATCCCTTTGGAGATTGTACATTCTCATTTGACCAAATCAGTCTCTTTTTTATCGCATATGTGTACGGTTCTCACGGATAAACTCATGAAGTCTTCAGCAAAAAATGCAAGGTCATTGTTGTATCCTGCAAAAAATAAGCTCTGTAAATATATTCTGCAAACCTCGGAAAAATTTGAGTCGGTAACGATTCCTTTTGTCATGAAAGATATTTCAAGCATGATGGGAATCTCCGATCGACATATTAGAAGATTATTAAGCGATTTGGCCCAGGAGCAGATCATCATTAAGGAAAATAGAACATTAAAGGTGTTGGATATGGAGCAGTTACATCGATATTCAACCGATTTCTAAATCGTTTTGCCCCAAGTTAAACAGCATCCAGCATAAGCAAAACCACCTCATTACCGTTTCCGGATGAATGAGGTGGTTCTAATTGAATCAGGACTTGGCAGGAAGTATGTTTTTGTCAAATTCCACTTCGAATAGATACTCATCCAGATCGACTTTTAAGGCTTCGTTGAAGATGTTGGAAGCGATCATTTTGCATCCAACCGTGGTGATGAGTACGATCTCTTCCGATGTGAACTGACTTCTTAATCTGTCGTATATGGATTCATCGATGGTGTTCGCGTTGTTAACCAGCCCACGACCGTAATCAATCAGCATCTGTTCAATTTCAGTGAACTCGAACTCATTAAAACTGATATTCAGATCCCGGAGAAGCTTGGCGTGGTACGTGGAGCAAACAAGACAATCATTTTCGGTAGAAATGGCATAACAGTAGAAATAAATGGCGCGGCTGCCAATAATCTTTTGCAATTCATTGCGTACAGGATAAAATTCCATTGCATCGAAGGACGGCATGGAATACAGCAGCGTTTTTACCATATTGGTTACACGACTGCCACTTTTGATTCGCTCATCAACGAAATTCTTGGCTTCCTGAGTCATCTCTTCATATTGTAATGCAGGTACGACACTGCTCATATTGGGGTTCCTCCTCTTATTCAATTAAATGTTATGAATTGTACGATCACGTGGATACTTATTCGAAACGAGGAATCTCGATTCGTGGGATCGCCTGAATCAGCGTCCGTGTATAGTCATGCTGTGGCTCATGGAAAATACGTTTGGTCTCGCCCTCTTCCACGATCTGTCCATCTTTCATGACCATTACGCGGTGCGAAATGCTATAGATTACTTCAAGTCCGTGGGCGATAAACAGATATGAAAGTCCTTTCTGCTGCTGGAGAGTTTTCAACAAATCCAAAATTTGAGCCTGAATCGTCATGTCCAGCGCCGAAGTCGGCTCATCACAGACGATGACAGCTGGTTCCGCAGCAAGGGCCCTGGCGATACCCACCCGTTGACATTGCCCACCGGACAGTTCTCCAGGATAACGGGATCTGTACTCCCTTGGTAGTCCTACATCGTCCAGCAACTCATCAACACGGCTGTCGATCGCTTTAGGACTCAGTTGAAAGTACAGCTTCAGTGGTTCAGCCACGATATCTCTGATCCTCCATCTTGGGTTCAGGGAGGACACTGGGTCCTGGAACACGTACTGGATGCTGCGTCTGTCGGAGCGAATACGCTTCGTTCCGCTCAAGGATTTGTCCCCCAAGGAAATCGTGCCCGATGTGAGAGGAATCATGCCAGTGACCATTTTCGCAACTGTTGTTTTGCCACTTCCGGATTCGCCAACAATGCCTAACGTCTCCCCTTGCCGAAGATGAAAGGATACATCACGAACAGCCGCAAAATCGGTGCCGCTCCGCGTGCGATATACTTTATTCAGTCCCTGTGCCTCCAGTAGGGGCTTGTTCATGATTCCACCCCCTCGAAATAAATGCGAGGCATACTATTTAACAACTGCTTTGTGTACAGATGTTCAGGTCGTTGGAATATATCTTCCTTTGTACCCTCTTCCACGAGATTCCCGTGCCTCATGACGATAACCCGATCAGCAATCTCGTGAACAACACCAAGGTCGTGGGTGATGAACAGCACGGTCATACCGTATTGTTTCTTCAGTTTCTGGATCAGTCGTAAAATCTGTGCTTGCACCGTTACATCCAGCGCTGTTGTCGGCTCGTCAGCAAGCAACAGTTCTGGTCGTGATGACAAGGCCATCGCAATCATCACACGCTGCCGCATGCCACCAGATAGTTGAAACGGATATTGCTTCACGACATCGCCTACATTCCGGATTTCCACTTGCGTTAACCATGATTTTGCTTCTTCAAGCGCAACCTTTTTACTGATCCGCTTAGGGGCATGCAGGCGAATCACATCCACCATCTGCGTTCCAATCGTATAGACCGGATTCAGTGCACTCAAGGCATCCTGGAACACCATGGCGATTCGTTTACCGCGAATGCTCTCCATCTGTTTCTCATTTAATGTCAGCAAGTCTTGACCGTCGAACCAGATATGCCCGTGAGTATATTCCGCAGCAGGTCGAGGCAACAGTTGCATAATCGATTTGGCAGCAACACTTTTGCCGCTGCCAGACTCGCCGACAAGACACAGTATTTCTCCTTCATGGATGTCAAAAGATATTTTATGGAGCACATCGGTGTGCTGATCCCGTTTGGTAAATCGAACACCTAATTCTTCCATGCGCAGGAGTTTTGGTTCTGTCATATCTTTCTCTCCTTGCTAAGAACGAATTGTTCCAAGTTTTCTCCCGCTGGCTCTACCAGCCGTTTCAACGCTTCGTGGGCAAGCACAAGATCGAAAATGGATAATCCGAACGCGTTGAACATGGTTTTGCGACTTGGATGCTGTTGTTTTGCTTGATCTGGCTGGGCTAAAAGAGTTTCCAGCAAAGTCACCTTCCGGACAATATCAGGCGACTTACGTGCAAGACCGAACAATGACTGGCTGCTGGATGGAACACCAGCTTCGTAATCATCACACACGATATCATCAAATGACTGAATAGCTTCCGAATCAATATCGCGCATACCGACATGAAGGTACAGATGCCCCCGAACAAAATGTTCCGCACGCAGATAAGGTTCAGATGCTGCCGTGGCACCGACCACGACCTCTGCGAAATCAAGATGATCTGGCAAAGACACGTGTACACGGGCTTGAATACCGCGCTCTCTGAGTATACATGTGTGTTGCTCTACCAGTTGCTCTGCATGTAGCGGCGTTCGACTCCACACGTGAACTTCCTTCAGTTCAGGCATGAACGGTACGATACTGCGAAGCTGGTGACCGGCCTGATAACCCGAGCCGCAGACAAGTAGCGATGATGCACGCGATCCAGCCAAGGTTTTGATGGCTGTAGCGGAGACCGCACCTGTGCGCAGACCGCTGATCAACTCACCCTCCAGAATGGCAAGGGGTCTTCCCGTTGCCAGCTCATTAAGCAAGACGATCGGGTGGGTATATGGCAAGCCGTGGTCCGGTTGTGGCACATGTGAAGTCCATTTGAGGCCAGCCACTCCCTCTTCTGCCAGATACGCAGGCAAGGAATAGAATGCTCCCGCTTCTCTGGCTCCGGCAGCCATCGCAACCTCTTGGGCACTAACAGCTGTTCCCTGCGCCTTCTGTCGGAAGGTTCGCTCGATCAGACGCTGCGTAACGATGGGATCTGCAATGCCGCTCTGTTCGATGCGTTCTCGCGATATAAAGTACACGCTCTCCAGCCTCCTTTCTGTGATGATTCAACCATTTTATCTGTCCGTGGACATCAATCCCTCGTTCATCGCAACTCAGCTCTGTCCCTAAGCCAATCCCCGAACAAGTTAATGGTCATGATAACTAATGCAATGGCCAGACCAGGAATCGTGGATAACCACCATGCCGAGCTGATATAACTTTTACCATCATTGACCATACCACCCCAGGAAGGCGTGGATACATCGATGCCTAGCCCCAGAAAGCTCAATGCTGCCGCGAGCAGGATCATATGTGACATCTGTAAGGCTGCCTGCGTCGCAATGGTGTAAAGTGTGTTCGGCAAGATGTGCTTTGCCATGATGTTGATGCTCGGCACGCCCATTGCTTTAGCCGCTTCGACATATTCCAATTCTTTCAGTGACAGTACTTGACTACGAACGACGCGAGCAAATGTCACCCAGCCTGTCACTGCAAGTACGATGACAATATTGGTCAACCCCGATCCCAGCACGGCAACCATAACGATGGCCAGCAACATGCTTGGAATAGACATCTGAATGTCCGCAAGACGCATTAAAACCGCGTCCGTTTTACCTCCGAAATATCCGGAAACGATACCGATCACGCTACCCAGCACACCGGAAATCACTACAGCGATGATACTGATCCAGAGCGACAGCCTGCCACCATACAACAATCTGCTGAGCACATCCCTGCCCAACTGGTCGGTCCCCAGCAAGCTCGTGCCTCCACCTGCACTGTAAGAGCTCAGTGGAGAAATGAGGATATCTTGCAAAGATTGCCTGTACGGATCAAACGGTGCGAACAGCGGGGCAAACACCGTCAGCGCAAAGATGACGGTTAACGAACTTATGCTGGCAATGCCCTTGGCATTGGCGCGGAGCAAAGATCGTTTTTTCATGGATATCCCCCTCCTCGTTTAGTGCACTTTGATTCTAGGATCAATGCGGTGGTATATCAGATCTGTCACCAATGTAATGGCAATATAGATGACACTAATCACAAGAATACTTGCCTGCACCAGTGGGAAATCGCGGTTGCTGACACCTTGGATAATCAGTTGTCCTACACCTGGCCAGGAAAAAATCGTTTCCGTCACGACTGCACCAGCGATCATGACCCCGAATTCCAAACTGATGACGGTAATGACCGGAAGAAACGCGTTTTTGAGTCCGCGTTTCAAAATCCGGCTTGGTTTAGAGAAGCCTTGGGCCTGACTTGTGATCATATAGCCCTTATCCATGACTTCAATGAGTGATGCTCGCATGGTGCGAGCAATGGGTGCGATTGGGTATGCTGCCAGAGTCAACGCGGGTAATATAATTGATTCCAACCCCCGGTTGCCTGAAGTCGGCAACCAGTGAAGGTTAACAGCGAAGATCATAATCAACACAATCCCGATCCAGAATACCGGTAGCGATTGGGTTAAGAAAATCCAAGCATTGATCACATAGTCAATCCAGCTGTTTTTCTTGTACGCCGACACGATACCTGCAAGCAGTCCGACAGTGATCGCAATAATGATGGCGAACATGGCAAGATCGATAGTTGCGGGCATGCGTTCCAGCACCAGTTTCAGCGCAGATTCCTTGTAATATAGGGAATTACCCAGATCACCGGTAAACAGGTTTTTCAGATAATCAATGTACTGCATCCAGAGTGGCTGATTAAAGCCAAGGCTCACCCGAAGGGCGGTCACCTGTTCTTCACTGGCTTCGGGTGGAAGCATCAGGCGTGCGGGATCACCCGACAACCGGATAATGAAAAATACTAGGGTTGCCGCGCCGAGGACTGCAAGTACCGATTGTCCCAAACGTTTCAGCACGTAATGCTTCAATGGTTAACACTCCCATCCGGACTTGGCCAAACACCGTTGACGCTTGCCGATTTACTCGTTACTAGCTGTAATGGTAGATACTGGAATTGACCCATCTACGCGGCCGTCCCATTTCAAACGATCTGCCACGCCATAATACTGGTTCTCCTGGTACAGGAAGACACGTGGTGCGTCTTTCAACACTTCATCCTGAATTTCTTGGTAAAGTTGTTTACGCTTATTCTCGTCTGTAACGGACCGTGCTTCATCCAGCTTTGCGTCCACGTCTGGGTTCGCGTATGTCGAGTAAGACTCCCCAGAACGAAGGATCGCATAGATCGCCGCATCTGCATCCAGTGTGTTGGTGCTGCTCCAGCCAAGGACGTACATGTCGGATTGCTTACCTGCAGGTACAAGCGTACGATATACCGAACTTTCCACATTGTTGACTTTGATGTTCACACCAACGGCTTTGAGTTGTTCTGCGATGACTTGTGCCACATCGGTGTTTTTAATGTACCAGCCTACCGTATCCAGCGTTGCGGAAAAACCATCTGGGTATCCTGCTTCAGCCAGCAGCTGCTTCGCTTTCTCTGGATCGTACCCGTAACCTTCAGGCTCGCCAGCGTATCCGAAATCTTTCGGACCGATCAAGCTGTTGGTCTGAACAGCAGCACCCTGAAGTACTTTGTCCACGATGGATTTCACGTCGATAGCATAGTTCAGTGCTTGTCTTACTTTTGGATCATCAAAAGGTTTCACATCGGTTTTGAAGCCGACATATACGGTGTTGCCTGCTCGTTCCACAGTGGACAAACGCGCTGTAGATGAAGATTCAATCTTCTCACGATCTTCTGGAGATACGGCTGTGATGAGATCTACCTCATTATTGAGCAGTGCACTTACACGTGTGGAAGCCTCAGGGATGGAACGGAAAGTTACTTTTTTGACAGCAGGTTCTCCGCCCCAGTAATCAGCATTAGCTTCTAGAACAACGTTGCTGCCTTTGTCCCAACTTACGAACTTGTATGGACCAGTGCCGACCGGTTTTTGAGCAAACTGCTCTTGTCCAACTTCTTCGGCATATTTTGGAGGCACAATCTCAGTTGGATAACGATTAAAACGCGTAGGGACGAGTGGATCAGGCTTCTTCGTCACGACATTAATCGTATGTTCATCCACCACGTTCACTTCTTTGATTGTGGAAACGTAACTGGCAGTCGGTGCATTGTTCGCCGGATCAAGAACGCGATCAAGTGAATATTTAACCGCATCGGCGTTAAACGGCTCACCGTTGGTGAACGTTACACCTTCCCGTAGTTTGAACTCCCACGTGGTGTCATCGACTTGGCTCCAGCTTGTTGCAAGTCCTGGCACGAGCTGTTCATTCTCGTCCCGCTTGACGAGTGTATCGAAGATGTTATCCACGACTTGTGCATTTTCGGTGAGAAATCCAGGATCAAGACCGTTAACGTCGAATGCCCGCGCAATCGTGATCTCCAGCTTTTGTGCTGGTGTTTCACCGGCGACATCTGGTTCGCTCCCCGATTTGCTTGTGGTTGAGCAGCCTGCGGCAATTACAGCCAATAAGGTAAGGCTCAGGAGAAATTTGCTCTTTTTCATGATGTAAACCCCCGTTTTGTTTAATTTATGTTAATTTGCCCAGCATGACCGCATAACCGCCGTTGTGGACGGTCGATGCTGCATGGATGGATAAAATGACACCATGTGCAATAGGACAGATTATAGAATGCTCTTCTAGTTCCGGGTATGACAATACCCGGATCAGTTCTTCACCCTGTCTGACGACATCCCCGGCTTGCCGGCTGAATGTCAGAATACCACTCTTCACGAACCTCAATTCCGCAATCTCTCTAATCTGTAATGGTTTGCAGTTTGCACGATAAGTTCCGCACTCTTTCTGTTGCGCATCGGCTGAATATGCGCCGAGTTGATCCAGAATCAAGCGAATACTATGAAAGTGCGTATGAACGGCAGTGTCTGTCCAACGGTTGCCACCTCCGCTCTCCAGCAATACTGCCGGGATGCCTTTTTTGCAAACCTCGTTGATAAGCATGCCTTTGGCATCATCGCGACAGATGAACGTTGCTGTCAGCGGTACCTGGCTTAGCGCAGCCATGCTACGATTGAACGCGCCATCGTGATCACTCGCAACCATTGCGAACGGACATACATCAAGCCAGCGACCTCCCCCATGCAGATCAATCAAAAAGTCGGCATATTTTGTAATGTGATCAGCCAGCCACTGACCATAACGACTGGAGTATGACGCTGGATCAACATTTTGACCAAAAACCCGATTTAGGTTGATACCATCCAGCGGACTGGCGTTGGTCCCTGCGAGCATGGCCGTTGGGTTAGTGACAGGACATACAATCAAATTCCCACGCAGGTCTTCTGACGAGACATCTGCCAACAATCTGGCACAAGCTACAATTCCATCATGCTCATCCCCATGTAAGGCGGCCTGAATCCATACGGACGGTCCAGTCTCGTAACCCTTAACAAGAAACAAGATGATTGATTGCTCCTCGTAAGTTTCGTTGATTCGGGATACGGTTGCGACAGGTTGCTGAGCGAAGGCCTCCTCCAAATTGTCAAAAACATAATGAGTTGCCGCAAAACATGGTGTCTCGGATGAGGTTTGCTGCATGTAAATTTAACCGCCCTTCTATAACCAAGTATTCTTGTATGAATTGTAAAATTTAATTGATCCTATCAAACGATAAGTCTTTATGTCAATGTCATATAATGGCTGTTAACCACGTTATATGTCGAATAAAAGGCGGAAATAAACGATTGATATCGATTACAAAAATCTTATATTATGATCAAAACTCATACTTCTCCTTAGATTTTTTTTGTTGAACAGGAATTGTATACAAAAAAACACCTGTCCTTGAAAATACAAAGGACCAGGCGCTTTTCAGTTTAGGAGAAAACGTATTTTTTCTAATGTTAATTGTATAGACAAATAAAGTTGCTATGCAGCAACTTTAAGAAATGACATATTTATGTTTGTTCATCACTTTCAGGTTCAAAGATTCCGTATCCGTTCTTTCCGTTCTTCTTAATCTTGTACATGGCTCGATCCGCATGTCTCAAAAGTTCGGAAGGTTCCTGTCCATGCTTCGGAAATAGGCTTATGCCAATACTGATCGATATATTAATATAATTTCCGGCAATTTTAAAATGGGTGCTGAATGCTGCTTCCAATTGTTTGGCGATGATTTCAGCGTCGTGATCATCCTTCAGGTGGCTTAATATGATGAATTCATCCCCGCCGAGCCGTGCCACAGTGTCTGTCGTTGGAATCGTTTCGCTTAATCGCTTGGCCATTTCCAGCAACACTTGATCACCAACATCATGCCCATACGTATCATTGACTTGCTTGAATCCGTCAGCATCCACAAACATGACAGCAAGTTTGCTATCATTTCTTTGGGCATTGCTGATGGCCCATGCAAGGCGGTCATTATAAGCAAGACGATTAGGCAGCCCTGTAAGTGGATCATGCAGGGACATATGCTTACTGATCTTCTCGGAGATTTTGATTTTGGTGTACTCCGTCTCCAGTTCCTTAATCAGGTTTTTAAGTTTATATACCCGGGTATTCATGTTTGTCATGTCAGTAATCTGAATTAGGGCATAACAACGATCTTCCTGATAGAGCGGTTCAACATGCATATTTTGCCTGATTAAATGTTCATCCTCGCCTTCACTAGGGAGAATAAACGCTTTATGTAAGGCGCTTGAGCAAAACCTGCTCTGACCATGATACAGTGCATTTTGCAAAATATTCAGGTAAACATTGGATTTAAAGCGTGGACAAACTTCAAGCAGATTCAGACCAATGACTTCTTCCCTACTCTTGCCAGTAAGGCGTTCCAACCAACCATTCCACACAACAATTTTCAGATGCCTGTCGACTATCATAATGCCCATATTGGCTTTGTTCAAAGCTTGTGAAATGAGATTATCCATGGTCTTCCTCCAGTAAAGCGTCCATTTTGGCCAACAGACTCGATATGGAGTTCATACTCAGCGCTATAACAATAATACCTGTCACATCGGTATCGGCAAGTAAAAACGATGTGTGCAACACCAGCACATATACTTCATTCTGCAACAGTATTTGTTGGTCGGAATTGGTGACATAGATCAGCTCAATATCAGGCAGTACATATTCCAGTTTGATCTCCAGGAAATTTCCGAATTCGCCAATAATGGCGTTAAGCAGGACGTTGCTAACTTCTTTTAGCACGTCCAGATCCGTATCCATCAAGCTCGGATCAGCAGGAATAACGGTCTCTCCCAGTTCTCCAAGGCAGATATT
Organism: Paenibacillus sp. FSL K6-1318; assembly: GCF_037976905.1. Classification (NCBI taxonomy): domain Bacteria; kingdom Bacillati; phylum Bacillota; class Bacilli; order Caryophanales; family Paenibacillaceae; genus Paenibacillus; species Paenibacillus sp. FSL K6-1318. The sequence continues at coordinate 3,301,225 of NZ_CP150270.1, read as the reverse complement.
GGCCAACACTTTAGCCTGCTCAACAGGAAACATCAGAAATGCTTTCCCCTGAAATTCGTAGCCAAACTGCAAAGACGACCTGAACAGGTGACCTTCACTGAAGAAAATGTTGTATCTTCGATCTCCAGGATCAACATCCGATATGGAGATCAGCTCCACTTCCGGAATATTCAAAACGATACGTTTGTCTACAATCTCTGACAACATATTAGCCGCTTGTCCCACGTAAACGTTCACAAGTTCAGTAAGCAGATCTTTCTGTAAATCATTCAGCATGATAGGCCGCCTGAATCAGTTGAATCAAAGTATTTGCCTTTTCCGCGGTTAACGGTTTATTTAAAAATCCGGAGATCCCCAGATTCTCTACTTCATCCCGAGTCGTCTTCTGAATGTCTGCAGATAGAATAATAATCTTGACTTCGCTATCCGTTTCCCGGATCATTCGCAGCATTTCTTGTCCGTTCAAGCCAGGCATCAGCAGGTCGGTTGTTATAAAATCAGGTCGGAACTCCTGAAATAGGTTATATCCTTGCTCTCCATTGCTAGCAATCTGAATCTCGCATTCTGGAATATGATCAACAATCAGCTTTCGAAGCAATTTCTGTACGAATATGGAGTCTTCCACAATTAATACTTTCATTTTCTCTTCAATCTCCTCAATAAAATGGTAAGAGTTCGGGATTGTCAGGCGCTGTTCACAGTTCTTGAGAGACTGACTCGTGAATCAAGTAAATATAAATTATAGTAACTTTAATTTAATTGTCAACAACATTATTGAATAGATTAGATTCGTGTACAATTGAAATGGCATGGCATGCCACTTGAAAAACATAAAAAAACGGTCACCATCGTGACCGTTTTTGATCGGTTATCTGCAACTGCAACTAAGTTTACTCTTTTACCCCACCAAGCTGCAAGCCATGAACAAAATACTTTTGCAAAAATGGATAGACAACCAAGATCGGCAATGCGGCTACAATCGTAATCGCTGCCCGGATAGATACAGGAGTAACCATGTTACGCGCAGCGCCGAGATCTGCACCATTGGCAACGGCTGCACTGCTGTTGGAGTTCATGGAAGAAGACAGTAATTTCATCAACTCATATTGCAGAGTGCTCAGGTTTTGCTTGGAAGACGCATACAGAAACGTATCGAACCACGAGTTCCATTGACCGACTGCAATGAACAGTGCAACCGTAGCCAGAACCGGTTGGCACAGCGGTAGAATAATGGATATGAATGTTCTGAAATCTCCAGCACCATCAATTTTGGCTGATTCGATCAGTCCCTCGGGTAGTGTCTGGATGTAGGTCCGAATAACAATCATATTGAAGGCACTAATCAGTCCAGGAATAATGTACACCAGGAAGTTGTTTAACAAATGCAAATCTTTCATCAGGAAGTACGTTGGAATAAGTCCTGCACTGAAATACATCGTAAGTACAACGAAAATGGTGATTGGTTTCCGTAATATATAATCTTTTCGGCTTAATGTGTAAGCTAGCATGGAGGTCAGAAACAGACTCAAGACTGTTCCGAGCACCGTTCTCGCAACCGAGATGCCAAAGGCGCTGAAGATGGTCCCTCCTGCAAATACAGCTCTGTAGTTTTGATCTGTCCATACCCGAGGCCACAGATATATCCCACCCCGGATGGTGTCATTACCGGCATTGAACGATACGGCGAGTGTATTCACAAACGGATATAGGGTAACAATCGCGATTGCGATCATCAGTATACCGTTTAACGTATGGAAGACAATCGGTTCAAGCCGAGATTTATTGATTCCCATCTCTAGTCCCCCTTATATTAATCGGTCTTCCCCGAGTCGTTTGGAAATAGAATTCGCCGCAAAGATCAGCGTAATACTAACCACCGTCTTGAAGATACCTGCCGCGGTAGCCAAAGAATAATTCCCGATCTGTAGTCCGTATTTCAGGACAAATATATCTATCGTCTGTGACCAGTCCACAACTACACCATTACCCAACAGATACTGAACTTCGAATCCAGCTTCCAAAATCCAGCCCATATTCATGATCAGCAAGATGATAACAATGGATTTGATTCCGGGTAAGGTCACATACAGCATTTTCTTATATCGGTTCGCACCATCAATCTCTGCCGCTTCATAGAGCGAGGGATCGATAGACGTGATGGCCGCCAAATAGATAATGGCATTCCAGCCTACTTCTTTCCACACATGAGATGCGCCTACAATGCCCCAGAAGTACTCGGGAACACTAAGCCACATGATCGGTTCTTGAATGATGTTCAGCTTCATGAGCACCACATTGACAATCCCGCCGTCTACAGACAGGGAACTTGCCACGATGCCTGTCACGATGATCCATGAGAGAAAGTGAGGCAAATACGATATCGTTTGAATGGTTCGTTTATAGAACTTATGTTTGATCTCATTAAGTAAAATGGCAAATATAATCGCTGTCGCAAATCCGAGTACCATATTGATTACGCTCATCGCAATGGTATTACGAAGCACGTTTAGAAATGCATCGTCTGTTAGCAAAAACTTGAAGTGCTTAAGGCCGACCCATTCCTGCTGGGAGAAGCTTTTGGCAGGACTATAATTCTGAAAGGCCATAACCCAACCCCAAATGGGATAATACGAGAATACGAGAATGTACGCAACGATGGGCAATGACATGAACATCAGTTGTCTTTGTCCGCGCAACCGTTTTAGTATTGGTGTTTTGGCAACGGTTGTACGGGTAGTTTGCTCCGGTATGGCTCCAGGCGTGTTCGCCATCTTCACTCCTCCTATTGGCTTGCAACGACATTATGCATGATCGTCCCGGAAGGCACTCGCCTGAGTAATCCTCTGGTTGATACCTTCCGAGGCAATCATTGCCGTATTTTTTATTTAACAGACCAGTTCTCGATTCTCCATTTCAGTTGTTCATTAATTCGGTCTTCATAGGATTTCACATTAATTTTCTTGTAAGCGTCTACATATTCGGTCCAAATGTTATCAAACTCATCCGGTTTTGACATGATCGCCTTAGGCAAGAATTTTAAGGAAGTGTCTGTCATCTGCTTGTTCGCTACCGCAGCATCAGAGCCTTCTTTCAGATCGACCTGCCATGCTGGATAGTACACCGGATTCTCTGGTGCAGGAGAGAAGAAGTCACTCCATGTTTTGAAGCCGTATGCGTCCAGAAGTTCTTTATCTTCCGGTTTGAGGTTGTCATAGAATTCCTCAGGTTGGTTAATCGCTCCAATCGCATTACCATCTTCAAATGTTCCTTCAAGCTTCGGTGCCGCAGCATAGAAACCTTCTGCTTTGTTAACCAGTCTCCATGCCGGATCGTCCTGCTCTTTCCGTTGTTCTGGTGTACGATAGAATCTTCCCTCTTCATTTACCTGATAATCTACACCCTCTTCACCCCATGACAGGAGCTTCTGGTACTTCTCATCCATAAGCTTATCGAGGAATTTGATGAGTGCGACAGGATCTTCAGCATCTTTACTGATACCAAAACCATTGTTCAAGTTGATAACTGGGCGATCCAGATAATGGTCTGTAATACTTGTATCATAGACTAGCGGGAAACCTACGTAGGTCTGGCCAATCTTGCCTTGAGCTACGAGTGGGTCTTCACCGGATTGGAAATTCCAGTGCTGGTCGAACATGCCAAGCACACGTCCCGATGAGATTTTAGCCAAATATTGATCGTAGTTCTGAACAAAGGCTTCTTTATCCAGCAATCCATCATTATACAATGTGTTCAGTTCCTTATAGTAACGTTTGGAGATGTCCTTGTCGGCAAATACACTCGCCACTCCATTCTCATCTACGACCACACCGCCATCATTGGGATGACCCGTAAGATGCTCTGGTGGATTAAGCAATGGGAACGTCCGCCAGTCAGAGGCCAGTGTAGTAAAACCAATTGTCGGTTGACCATCAATGGTTGGATTCTTGGCTGCGTAATCACGGATCAACTGTGTGAATTCATCCAACGTTTTAGGCGTCGGGTACCCGGCATCCTTCAGTACGGACTTCTGAATCCAGAATGCAGGGCCAGAATAATAGTTACTAATGAACTCCCCTGTATACACGCCATAGTTAGGCAACCAGTAAATATGTCCGTCACTGGAGTCTTTCATCCGGTTCCAGTCTTTACCGAAATGCTTCTTCAGATTGGGTGCGTGCTCCTCGATCAGATCTTCCAGCGGAATGACCGCGCCGGCTGAGACCAATTTGGTGTCTGCTGTGATCAAGTCAGGGAAATCGCCACCGGCGATCATAACGCCGAGCTTCTGTTGAAGATCACCTACCAGAAACTCCATCTCAAGATTGACGCCGAGTTCATCCTGGATCTTCTTGTAGATTCGGTTATCTTTAGCTGGTGCCTGATTCGGCGTTCCGATAAAGGCCGAGATGTTCAATACCTCTTTACCATCCGGTGTAGTCGCTTTCTCATTGTCACCACTGCATCCTGCCAGTGCCAAACTTAAAGCCAGAACGAGTGATACGGAACCCCAAAGCTTCTTTTTCTTCAGTCCCCCCATGTACTTGCCCTCCTTGGAAGTGGTATGTCTTACTGTTTTTAGTATGAATAAATGTATGCGGTTACAAAATATATACATTTAAGCTCCTCCCCCCTGTAATTGCAGGTCTTATTCAAGAGCGGTTCTTTTCTTTGGCGAATCAGGTCGCAAACTTTTGCCTGTATTCCAAAGGTTTCATCGCTGTTCGTTTCTCGAAATGTCTGAGAAAATGCTGGTAACTGCGATACCCTACCTGTTCTGCAATCGCGCTTGATGTCTGATTCGTCTCCTGAAGAAGACGCTTCGCTTCTTCCATTCGCAGGTCATGCACCACCTCTATGACACCCTTGCCGTACTTGCGCAGGAAGGATTGGCCTAAATGGACGGGGTTCACGTAGAAACGTTCTGCGAGCTCCTGGATCGTGAAGGTTTCCCTGTAATAGGTCTGCACATATTCAGCCACCTTAGCCTGAATGCCCCCGACTTGCCTCTCACGCAGAATAGCCAGTTCCGATTTGCACTGCAAACAGAAGTGTTCCAGATTGCCAGCAACCTCTTCTATATTTCGATGACTCTTCTCCAGAATTCGGCTCGTCGATTCGTTCATCAGAGCATTAGGATCTCCCCCCAATTCTTTACATAGGGAGTGTCCACGGAACATAATGTGTGTGGAAAAAATATGTACAATCTCTGGCGCAGCCTTCATCTGCAGAAAGATTTCAAAGACATCACGAATGGAACTTAAGAGTTCATCTACAGATCCGTTCTCCAGCAGATCGGTAATACGATCAACCTCTGACATGGTTTCCGGATCAAACTGCCATTTCTCCAGCTCGATATCTTCGGCAAACAAAAGACGCTCTTGATTAAAAAACAAATAACGTCCAACTTCCTGTGCAGAGTGGAAGGATGCAGACAAATGTTCCAGATTGGTGGTCATTAATCCGACAGCGATATGAATATCTTCACAGCCATTATTTTGCATGTTGTTCAATAAGCGATGTGTAAAAGCTTTAATTGCTTCAGATGCCCCGCTTCTGCTAGGAACATCCTCCCCCCATACAAGTCCTAATGAGTCTCTTGTTTTGTCTACCACATAACAACAGGTTGATCCTCCAGCCGTTTGTTCAGCCACTGAACAGGCCTCCTGAATATCTCCCTGAAAAGTAATCCGCAGGTAGGTCCAATGGGACTTATTTACATAAGGAACGATCTCTGAGATCTCCTGCTCCGATATATTCTGTTTATCTCGGATCAGTGTGGACAAATATGCTTTGATCTTTTGCATCTTTGCATGTTCCCGAAGACGTTCCTGCTTTTCACGTTCCTGCAACTGCAAACGGAGTCGTTCCAGCATCTCCTCTGCTTCTGTACTGTCAACCGGCTTGGTTAAATAGTTAGAGACACCTAATCGGATAGCTTGTCTGGCATAATTAAAGTCACTGTATCCGCTCGTGATGACAAACAGCACGGATTCATGTTCCAAACGTCGGGCTTCTTCGACCAGCTCCAGCCCATTCATGACAGGCATACGAATATCCGTCACCACGAGATCAGGTTGGTCTTGTTGCATCATCCGAATGGCTTCCTCCCCATTGGCACATACACCTCTGATTTCAAAACCATACTTCTCCCAGTTGATCAGAAGCTGTAATCCTTCAAGGGCGTACGGTTCATCGTCTACTAACAGCACTTTATACATGAGAGTTTACCTCCTATTTCCTCTGTTCCAGCTTGCAGATCGGTATACGGTAACCCGCGATAGTCTCCTTTCCAGGCACACTACTTAGATCAAAGATCGCATTCCCTTCATAAAAGAGTTCCAATCTGCGATATACATTTCGTAGTCCTACATGCTCGCCATTTCTGGGTCTTTCAGAACGAATATCTCTCAGGAGCTCACTTAGTCTCACCGCATCCATACCGATCCCATTATCGATCACCTGAATAACCAACTCAGAAGCGTTTTGTCTCGCCGTCACCTTGATCTGTCTTCCATTTTTGCGCGCTTGCAATCCGTGTTTGCATGCATTTTCGACGAGAGGTTGAATACTCATGCGCGGAATGAGCAAGGAAGCTGCATCAGGATCAACTTCGAAGGTGTAATCAAACAATTCTCCGAAGCGAAACTTCTCAATCTGGAGGTACAGATTCGTAAATTGAAGCTCTTCTTGCAAAGGAATCAGATTGTCAGAATGACTGAGCAGCTGTCTCATCAGCTTGGACAGACTTTTAATAATCTCAATGACTTCGGTATATCCATTCTTCGTACTAACGACCAGCAAGGCATTCAATGTGTTAAATAAAAAATGGGGATTCATCTGACTCTGAAGCATGGACAATTCGGTCCTCACTTGATCCAGCTCCAAATCTTTTTGACGGATTTCCAGTTTATATACGTCATTAATCAGCGTATGAATTTTACCAATCATGATGTTAAATGTACGAATAAGCCCGCCGATTTCGTCGCGGCCTTCGTGAATTTCAATCAGATCGAATCGTTCGTTGCGAACTTTCTCCATATGTCTGGATAGCTTGCGAATCCGATAGTGGTAGGAACGCAAAATAATGTAGATCAATACAGAGGGGACCACGATACTTAATGCAAGCAACCCCAGAATTGATTTAAAGGCTTCTTGCAAAAGGTGGTCAAGGTGACGCGTATCGGCAACTCCAATCAATTTCCAACCTTTTAGGTAGGCTAGATTCCCCAATGATTTTTCGAGCGTGTAAGCAGAATTGCCAGATTCCTTGAGTATTGAATCGTTATTCGAGTTGGATAAATCGGTTTCGCTGAATTCCCCACTTGTAACGACAGTACGATTGTTGCTGTCCACCAGACGCAGCTGAAGACTGTCTGATTCACGATTTAAAATGCTATATATCCGGCTAACTTCCAGATCAATCTTGGAATACTTTGCATAATTCGCATACGAGGTATAGGTATCCATTTTGCCAATCACACTGATCCTTCTTCCGGCGTTAAACCCGGATGGTTCAATATAGTCCACGACCAGAATGCCGCCGCTGGTGGATTTCAGCTGTTTTAATCCGGGAAGTATATTCTTGTCATTCATCACGATATAATGGCTGCCGGTCTGAATAGTATCGTTCTCGGTAAAGATGCGCACCTCCAAAATATTGGCCGACATATAACGTGTTAATTTATCTCTCAGAAATGCATGGTACTCGTTGTAATAATCCACAGGGGAAAGATACGTTCGATCAAGTAGCTCATAGAGTGAATCGTCTGCTGCGATGATTCGGCTCAGAGCTACGCTCTCATCAATCATGCCCAGCAGTTCCCCCGCAGCCCTGTCGATGGATTTGCGCAGATTTTCCTGTTCTCGAATCTTGATGTCTGCAGAGGTTCGCTGATAAAAGAAGATATTAATCGTTATTACCGGAAGGAGAATGCTAAGTACATAAATAAGCAGAAATTTGGATCGGAGAGGAATATCATTAACGTTACGGAACATCCAGAATTTATGGCGCATGTGATCACCCTTGGTTTTTGTTTTTATAGACGGATGGAAGCTCCCCTGTATGCGCTCTGAATTTTTGAGTAAAATACTCGGCATCATGATATCCAAGCTTGAATGCTATGTCAGTAATTTTCATGTTGGTACGTCGCAGAAGTTTGCGTGCCTCCTCAACTCGAAGCTGGTGCACATAGTCGCTGAAACTGACTCCCATCTCCCGCTTGAATTGCTGGCCCAGATAGGCAGAATTAACGTGAATACGATTAGCCACATCTTGCAATTTAATTTTACTTCGGTAGTGTTGCTTCAGTTCATGGACTGCTTCCGCAACAAGGCCCCCTGTACCCGACTTTTTCAGATCAGACTGGGATAGTTGCTCAGATATCCGAACACAGAGCTCTTGCAATGTGCCGGAAGACCAACTTGCAGTCTCATGCCATTCCTTCTCGCATAATATTTCTCTGCAAACCTCCCTTTTGCCATATTTTCGTAGCAGATCGCCATGGATATATCGGATGACATGGTGTATCCATTCCAATGAAACCTCTGCGTTCTCAGTCATCAGCAGCAATTTACTCACGGCAGTATCGAGCGGATCTGTGTCTCCCGCTTCAATTAATGTCAATATGTCTTTAGCGATATTCATCATTTGCTCTAAATCATATTCTTCGCTTATGCGTCGTTCATCAAGATGATCTACATGAGCATCATCTGTAAACATGACTCCATCCTGCTGTTGGAGTTCTTCTCTCCGTTTGTCCAGAGGCTCAATCATTTCCATAAGAATTTGATGAATCTCCTCAGGGACAAGAGGTTTAAGCACATATTGATCAACCTGATACCGTATCGCTTGTTTGGCATAATTAAAGTCGGAGTATCCTGTAACAATAACAATTTTCGAAGTGTAGGCGAGATCCTCTCGCAAGGTATGGATCAAACCCAGACCATCCATAACAGGCATTTGAATATCAGTGACCACAAGATCCGGTTCAACAGCATTGAATAAAGAAAGTGCTTCTTCTCCATCCGTTGCTGTTCCACAGAGTTCATACCCACAAGCTTGCCAGTCGATCATGGTTCTCCATCCTTCTAGCATAAACGGTTCATCATCCGCGACGATAACCTTATACATTACCTCACCTGCCATTCCTCCGTGATCAGTTACATGAAACTCGTTTATATGGAATAGTAGATTCCCGTCGTTCGTGAACACACTAAACAGCAGAACAACAGCAGGATTGTTGTCTGCTCGCCCAACTCGAAGAACCCAACGTTCATCATATGCAATTCAAGTGTAACGCTTACAATTGCACACAACAACCTGAGAAATTATAGGTTTTCACCCGATAAAGTATAGGTTGAACTGTGCGCTTGCCTCTTTCGGAAAAGGAGGTTATTCTCCACGCACGATTCGAAATCCTTGATCAGGACCATAACCATTCGCATCAAATTTACCTCGGAATGAGATTTCATTGTTATTGACGCCGCCAATCCAACCACCGCCTTTTACTACTCGCCAGGAATGATCTGCACTCTCTGAATCACTGTACCAGTCCCAGCACCATTCTCTCACGTTTCCAGACATATCATAGATTCCTAACTCATTAGGCTTCTGGGTTCCGACCTTTTGGGTTTGATTACGATTGCTCTCAATAGCGGGCCAGCTCCAGTCACCAGTCAATACGTGGTCACCAGCATTTTTCCAGTACCAAGCCACTTCATCGGGATTATTACTTCCACTGTAGGTGTAATCTAAGCTCTTTTGACCTCCGCTTGCAGCGTACTCCCATTCTGCTTCTGTTGGTAAACGGTAGCCGTTAGCATCCTCATTAATCGTTACAGTCCATTTTATATTGTCGTTTTCATTGTGATTATTCGTGTCCTGGTTGTCTTTGTCTATATTGTAATAAGGTTTCAGGTTCTCTTTGATGCTCTTTTGATTACAGTATTCCACGGCGTCATACCAGCTCACCATCTCAACGGGCAGGTCGTCTCCCTTGAAGCCAGACGGGTTTTCCCCCATGACCTCCATCCATTCTCGTTGCGTCACTTCGTATTTGCCAATATAGAAGGAACCCATCATTTCATTTCGTTCAATTTGACTTGACTTACTGCTCTTGAACGCTCCTCCTTCGACGAATACCATATCATCATTTAATTTAGAATTACTCGCTGAACAGGCACTTAGACTAATAACCATGGCGATTAAAGTTAACCATACCAGCTTTCTCATTCAACTATCCTCCTTTGCTAAACTTGTATCCAGGAACGTCGAGGGCCGTTAGTCTGGTGAATAGCGGTCCTCAACGCTTCCGGAATACATTAATTCCAAATACAAATGCAGACGTTCATCTGCATCACATCGTCATTTTTACCAAACAGTCACGTTAGCGCTTCCGCTGCTCTGATAACCCTCCGTCGCCATCACCTGATAGGACCAACTATTTCCAAGGTTCATCCCTTTGCTCGCCCAAGCATTCACATGATTGCTGAACGTAATGGTAGAGTTGACTCCGATCGGTCTCTTGGACTGTCTAACACTCCAATACTGAGGGAAGGTCTGCGTACCATCAATGGAAGGTGCATTGTATCTCATCGTTGTATAGATGTCGTATGTGCCGCCATCACTAGTCATAGAGCCCTTGTACGTTCCGGTTGGACGATACGTTCCCCAGCTATCCACCACGTAGTATTCAATTAGAGCGTTTCTGGTCCATCCATAGAAGGTCAGGTATCCGTTACCCGATGGAGAGAATACACCTGCATTGTAATTGACTACCCGATTCGGCGTGCCAGATGTCCACCCTTTCCCGACCACAAAGTTACCTACATTCTGCCAATTCACGCTGTAATTTCCGCCCGATCCATTCACGGCGTTGACCGTTCCTCCGCCATCTGTCCAATTTTGCCAATAATCTGTTGCAGCGCTGGATGTTGCTGCAAAGACGCCAAAACTCATGGAAGCTGCAAGAACAACAGTCATTAATTTTTTGCTGAATTTGAACATAGGATGATACCTCCTGATATTTTAATAGATTTGGGTGAAACGCCAACCGATATGAGATTCCCCAGCCGATTTACTTGAAAAGACGTTGCGAGAACAGATACAGATCGTTCTTCCACACGGGCCAGTCATGTCCTCCACTTTCCTCATGCCAAATGTGAGGCACTCCGTGTTGGGTCAGATACTGATGAACTCCGAGACTGATGTTGATGAGATTGTCCTGATCACCGCAAGAGAGCCATAACAACGAGAGAAGTGACGTGGCTTCCGATGGTTCGGGGACAAGTATCTCTGGTGTTCTGGTATTTGGAGCTGCGGAAAAAGCACCGACCCAGGCGAAATGGTCAAGATTGCCTAATCCGATATTCAAGGATTGACCTCCGCCCATAGATAAACCGGCAATCGCCCTTTTGTCCCGGCTTGTGTGCGCAGGATAGTTGGACTCGATGTAAGGTATCAAATCATGAAGCAGATCGGATTCAAATCTTTCAAATGCCTGGATTTTCTCAGGATCAAACAGGTCTCCTTCAGCCCGGTCATTAACCATGGCACGACCGTTAGGGAAGACGACAATCATCGGCTCAAGCAAGTTATCGCTGCACAGATTATCCAGAATAATTTGCGGAGATCCATGATTATGCCATTCGGCTTCGTCTCCACCAATACCATGCAATAGATAGAGTACAGGATACGCATTGGTGGAAGAGTATTGTGGTGGGGTGTACACCATTGCTTTACGCGAATTTCCCACCGATGTTGAAGGATAGTCTATAATTTCCATTACTCCACGCGGTATTTTCTCCCGATATTGGTCATATCCCGCTGGTGCTGATGATATCAATGTCATTCTCCTTTCTCTCCGAACATTTCACTATGAGTGACCATTCACCCTCAGTTAATCCACATAGCCAAAGCCCAAAATGGTGAAGCATTTATGTGCATGGCCTTCTGCCATTTTGATCTCGATGGAGTGATCCCCCGTGTGCTCTTCATTAAGCAGGAGTGTGGCATGACAATGGGTCCAGTTCACCTGACGTGGATCGACTTGTTTGACGATTTTCCCATCTATCCTGATCTGTGCGCTTCCAAATTCGTCGTGACCAGAGTCCTTGAAGACCAGAATAAGGCGTTTGCACCGCAAACTTATCTTAAAGCTGCGCTGGGCATCGTTTCCTTCTCCCGTTCGCATCCAGTTGTTGGGGAATTGGGGTGTACCATAGTCATGAGCATCCATCTCAGCCATCTGCAGATCAGCGTCCGTTTTATCAAAAGAACCTGCATCGATTCGGGCGATATTGTTGCCGTTTTTCCGATCCAACAACTTTACATGCACAAAGTCATTTCCAATTAGCGGCGCTTTTTCAATATCATGATCTTGCTCGTCCCACTCAGAGCGATTCGTCACGTCGAACAAGTATTCCAAACTATCGGCCATGATACGATGCCCCAAGTTAGTTGGATGATATATATCATGGAAAAATTGCTTTTTGGAAATAACGTTGCCCTCACCTTTTGTCTTGTGGAACTGATCTACGACAGCGTCCTTTACACTTACCATTGGCAGGTCATAGTGCCAGCCCACCGGAGCGAGACGATCCTGCAGATTCCAGTCATTCTCGAATACACTGAATAATAAGATGACCGCTGGCTTGTTATCGGCAGCAAGTGCTTTGAGCACCAGACTCTCGTAACAATTGCCTTGGGTTTCATCGTCTGCGTCATTGACTGCGAATTCGATAACCACAACATCCGGCTGAACGGTACCTTCCCGTAGCACATCTCGGTCATAGCGTACAATCCCCAGTTCTGAAGGTGTACCACCCACACCTGCTTTAATTAGATGTACAGGACTCTCTTTTGAAAGCGCAAACATAAACTTGAACGACTCATACGACCGATAAGCGTAACTTTGGAGATGAATCGGTGCCGAACCAGCACCTTGGGTAATGGAACCTCCAATGAAAGCCATCACAACTGGCTCCCCGTTTTTTGCCTTCTCAATGGCTCGTTTTAATCTGACATTATTCCCTTTGTTCAGAAGAGATCGGCCAATCATATCGCGATATCCATGTGATCCAAAGTCAATATGAGGCTTGACTGTAGACTCTTTCACGCCCACTGGATCGCGCGGTGCAGTGAATTCCGTGTTCCCACCGGTATCTTCTGAATCCTGAAGCATAACTCGCCGTCACCTCCTTTCCGCTAGATTTTGATCATCCTCGAACAACATGTGAAGGATCACAGCTTGCGTTATGATTAGTTCAGGTGTGATCCTTCTCCCAAAGTGTAGCGCTTACATAATTTTACAACAACCTGGCAAAGTATAGGATTTTAACCACTATATCATTTCAAGTTGACTAGAATAACACACCGATTCGAACACCTATAATTTTTCATGTAAACGCTTTAATTTGTATACTGTTTCCATGTTATAATTTTGAAAAACCACATTAACGAAGGAGAATATCCATGAATATCACGGGTCAGGGTGCTTTCGATACGAGTACATATACGAATCTGTTTCTCGAATTAGGCTATGATGAGAATGAAATTACCACCAGATTGGAAAACACATGGAACGAGCTGTTTTATGGCGATGAGAATACTCGAATATATTATTCCATGGGTGAGGACAAAGGATATTTGCTGGATACCGGTAATCTCGATGTTCGTTCTGAAGGTATGTCTTATGGCATGATGATGGCTGTGCAAATGGGCAAAAAAGAAGAATTTGACCGACTCTGGAATTTCTCCCACACGTTTATGCAGCATACCGAGGGTCGATACAAAGATTACTTCGCTTGGCATTGCAAGCCTGACGGAACACGCTTGTCGCAAGGACCGGCGCCGGACGGTGAAGAGTTCTTTGCCATGGCGCTTTTTTTTGCCTCCAATCGTTGGGGTGATGGCGCTGAACCTTATGATTACAAGGCACAAGCCCGCAAGATCCTTCGTGCCTGTATACATCAGGGCGAAGACGGCGAGGGGGATCCGATGTGGGACCCGGAAACAAAACTGATCAAATTCATTCCAGAAACACCGTTTAGCGATCCCTCCTACCATCTGCCTCATTTTTATGAACTATTCGCGAAATATGCGGATGAAGAAGATCAGGCTTTTTGGAATGAAGCGGCGGCCGCTAGTCGGGCTTACCTGCATACAGCTTGCCATCCCGTAACCGGACTTTCACCTGAATACGCGAACTATGACGGATCTCCGGCTCCAATACAGCCACATGGGGATTTCAGGCATTTTTACAGTGATGCATATCGTACTGCTGCAAATATTGCGCTGGACTGGGAATGGTTCCGCAAGGATCACTGGCAGATCGAACAATCCAACCGGATTCAATCCTTCTTCAGTGATATTGAAATGTCCGATTATCGTCGTTATACAATAGAAGGTGAACCTTTCGACGAACCTTCACTGCATCCTGTAGGTTTGCTGGCTACCAATGCCATGGCTTCACTTGCTGCGGACGGTCCACATACTGAAACATTCGTTCGTGAGTTCTGGAACACACCTCTGCGTCAGGGAGAGCGACGTTATTACGACAATTGCCTGTATTTTTTCAGCATGCTCGCACTGAGCGGCCGATATCGTATTTACTAAACCAAGGGAATTTGCACGAGCCGTTGAACCTGTCCTGTGAATAATGGGCTTGCAGGACAGGTTCAACCACAGAATTTTAAGAAGGATGCAATGATATTACGATTTAATCTATACAAATAAACAAACGTTACCGGCTCGCAAGTACTGACTGCGAACCGGTAACGTTTGTTTGTGCAAATACAGGCATTAACTTTTCCGCTCTGACTGGATATGATTCAGATACTTTAATTATTTGGAAACAGAAGAAGTATCATAGGAAGACTGCATAATCTCCAGATAGCGATTAATGTTCAGTCCCTCCAGCCCTTTCACATATTCATCCCAATCCTTATCCAGACTTTTGGCACCTGTAATAAATTGCAGGGCGTTCTGATCAATGTAATCCTTGAGATTGGTCTGCATCATGCTGGCTTCATCAGCAAGGGACGGATCTACCCACAATGCCCAATGAGGGAAAACCTCTTTCGGTTCCTTGCCCTCCATTAACAATGTCGCCTCATAGAGACGTCGCTCATAACCATCATTGGCATAGATGTCTGTACCCTGTACTTCGGCGTCCCGATATGCCCGATGATGATTGTACTGACTCAATGCAGCCCAACTGTCATTACGAGGTTCTTCACCAGAAGGAAGCGGAATGGCTTTATATAGCGGCTCAATCTGATCATTGAGTGCCACTTCTCCTTCTTGTGGTTTGCGCCAGCTTACGCCCTCTTCTCCCAGATATGATGCCATGGTTCCTTCCTGGGTATAGAAATAATCCAGCAGCTTTATGGCCGCGATCTGCGTTTCCTCACTGGCTTTGTTTGTCAGTACAAAGGACGCTCCGGGATCAATAGGATAGTTGTACGTAGCATAAGCAGCATTGGGTCCCTTCAATGGAGGGATCGGATTGTAATCATTCCCGTAAGGAGAACCTTCGGCAGTGGTTACGAATAATGATGGATGCATCGCTGCTCCCGCACCGAGAAGCTGTGCATCAGCGTTATCTCCAATTTTTTTGAAGGCCCCAACGTTTTGGGTAAATGCCCCTGGATCAATCAACCCTTCATCGTACAGGGATTTAATATAGGCAAGCCCTTCTTTCCACTCCGGTTTGTTCACTACGGTCTCCACTTTCCCCTGATTGACAATGAGATAATTCCGATCGTCGTCATAGATAAAACCGTTCATCAAGTACGGAATAATGTGCACACCGAAATTTTCAGTCGAACCGCTTAGCGGTACTTCGTCGGCTTTGCCGTTCCCGTTCGGGTCTTTCGTTTTAAATGCCCGAAGCATTTCCTTAAATTCTTCTGTCGTCGTGGGTTCGGTCAGGCCCAGTTGTTCCATCCATTTGGTATTGACCCACATCTTGTTCGGGTATGAACAGTGAAAACATTCATTCAGACCTGTCAGACCATAGATATTTCCGTCGGGAGCAGTGTTCATGGCCCGATAATAGTCATTGCTTTCAAGCACTTTTTTAATATTGGGAGCATACTCCTCAATCAGATCATTCAGCGGCAAAATAACCCCCTGCTGACCAAACTTCAACAAGTCTGTCTGGGAGAACCGATCTACCCAAGGGATAAGCAGATACAAGTCCGGATAATCACCGGAAGCCAGTGAAATCTGTCTTTTCTCCGCTGCACCGTCGAATGGAACCGTAGTCCAGTTGAACTGAATATCAAACTTCTCTTCCATTTTCTTCGTGAATTTGTTAGTGGACAGGTTGGTATCTGAACCCTGGTGAGCAAACACATTAATGGCTGTCTTGCCTGATGGATCGCTGCCTTCCCCGTTCCCCTTATCAGAACTTGAACATCCGGCAAGTACCAACGAGGTAAACAGCATACAAGCAAGAATGATGAATCCCGCTTTTTTCAATACAATCCTCTCCCTCATGAATAATAGAAAAAAATGAACCTATCCTTTGACTGAGCCAATCAACATGCCTTGCACGAAATACCGTTGAACAAAAGGATAAATGATTAACACCGGCAAGCTGGCCATCACGATTAACGAGTACTTCATGAGTTCAGCCATTTGCTGCTGTTTGATCATTTCCGATGCATCCATGTTCCCCGTACTGCTGTTCAGAATAAGAATGCTGCGCAATATCAGCTGTAGCGGATAGAGCGACTGTGATTTCAGGTAAATGAGGGCGTCAAAGTATGCATTCCACTGACCAACAGCGTACATTAGTGACAATACGGCGATAATCGGTTTGGCGAGTGGGAGGATAATACTGAAGATAAACCGGATATCACTGCAGCCATCGATGTCTGCTGCTTCGGACAATTCTTCCGGTATCGAATTCTGAAAAAAGGTACGGGCAATGATGACTTGCCATACCCAAACGGCATTTGGAATCAGCAACGCCCAGCGGGTATCAATCAGTCCCATGGTTTTGACCACCAGATAGGTAGGAATCAAACCGCCCGAGAACAGCATGGTGAAGGTAATAAACATCATTAACGAGCTGCGACCAACAAACGTTTTTTTGGATAATGGATAAGCAATCATAATGGTTAGTGCCACGCTGATGAAGGTGCCGCAGGCTGTATAGAAAAGGGAATTGGCATACCCGGTAAGGACTTGATCATTCCGCAATACAGATTTGTAACCGTCGAACGTCAGGTCAATGGGCCACAACCAAACTTTTCCCGAGGAGACGGCAGCAGGGCTGCTAAGCGAAGAACTCACAATATATATCAAGGGATACAGCACGGCAATCAGCACCACCGTCAGCATGAAGTAAACAACCGTTATAAATACGCGGTCTCCCCAGGATTCACGAATCGTACTGCTGCTCTTGATCCGCGAACGACCTGCATTTGTCTGTGTGTTAGGCATGGGTTGGTTCTCCTCCTTTCGCTCCCGTCACCATAAGCTTGTATTGGACAGTCGCTTGGCGACCGTGTTTACGATTAATAGCAGAATCAGGTTAATCACCGAGTTGAACAGGCCAACCGCCGTAGCGAAGCTGTAATTGGCATTCAGCAATCCTATTTTATAGACGTACGTGGAGATGATCTCCGAAGCAGACAGGTTGAGCGGATTTTGCAGCAAATATATTTTCTCGAACCCAACAGCCATGATATTCCCTACACTCAGGATCAGAATGATGACGGCTGCCGGAAGTAGTCCAGGCAGATCAACATTGATGATTTTCTGTATTCGGTTGGCTCCGTCCACTTTGGCGGCTTCATACAGGGATGGATCAACGCCTGCAAGAGCAGCCAGATATATCACAGCGGAGTAACCCATTCCCTGCCACACATCGGAAAATACGTAGATGGATCGAAACAGTCCGGGCTCACCGAGAAAATTCACCGCTTCGAAACCAAGGACGCCTGCAATCGTGTTCACAATACCCAGCCTCGGAGACAGAAAAAGCATAATAATGGAGACCATAACAACAGTAGAGATGAAATATGGAGCATACGTCACCATTTGCACCGTTTTTTTGAATCGTATGTTTTTGATTTCATTCAGCGCGAGCGCCAGTAATATAGGAATCGGGAAACCAACGATCAGACTGTAAAACGAAATGTAGAGTGTGTTCTTGATCAGCATGACAAACGCCGGATTTTTAAAAAGTAATTCGAAATACTTGGTTCCGGCCCACGGACTGCCCCAGATCCCCTTGATGACGTTGTAGTCTTTAAATGCCAATACCGCATTCACCATGGGTACATACTTAAAAATAATAAAGTAAGCAATCGGTGGCAGGATCAGCAGGTATAGCTGCCAATGTCGCCTCCAGCTTCTGAATAATGCTTGCTTCAAAACAGACGGTTTACTTGGTGTCTCCACAGACTTTGATTCTCTGGTCATTGTTGTTCTCAGAATCATCCCCCCATTCTTGGCTCCCAATCGTGCTGAACTTCAGCTTAATTTGGTAGCGCTTACTTTTTGGGTAATCATAAGATTGCGCTGGGGATGCGTAAAGGTACAGTTGCGCTGAGAAAGTACAAAAAGCGAATATAGTTCCCGAGAAACAGCCTACATTAACTGCTATGAACGTCCATTTTCCGAAACACACTCGGAGAAATGCCACGTACCCGCTTGAAAGCTCGGCGGAATGAATGTGCACTGTTATACCCGGTGGCCTCCGCAATCTCGTCAATGGTCTGACCGGTAGACTGTAACAAGTTCGAGGCAGCATCAATGCGTACCCGTTCTACATAATCGGAAAGATTCTCTCCCGTATGTTCTTTGAACAGTTGAGATATAAACTTCTCGGACTTGCTCATGTGCTCCGCAATCCGATAAATCGTCAAGTTTGCATCCCCATAATTATGTTGGATAAAACAAATCATTTCGTTTACAGTATCCGCATGTGCTCC
Source organism: Paenibacillus sp. FSL K6-1318 (assembly GCF_037976905.1). Lineage (NCBI taxonomy): Bacteria > Bacillati > Bacillota > Bacilli > Caryophanales > Paenibacillaceae > Paenibacillus > Paenibacillus sp. FSL K6-1318. Next base: position 3,282,277 of record NZ_CP150270.1, on the reverse strand, counting down.
TGCTCTTCTTCTCTGAAAATCAACGCAGATGTCTTCTGTTAACTGTTTGAATTTTTCACGCAGCGAAGTGATCGTTTCTGTCATCTGAATGGATGTCACCCGAGTTTTATATTCCTCCAGCAGGGAAGCATCCAGCTTGAATTTTGGTTCGTCCAGCTTCAGAAAAGTCCCCTTCAGCTCCATGATGAACTGCTGTGTCATCTCGTAGGACAGTTCTCTCTCCTCTAAATTACGAAGAAACAATTGCTCCAGAATGCGTATCGCCTCTTCAGGCTCACCGACTTTGATCGTGTTCAGCAGGCGCTGTTCAGACTCAATCGGATAATAGAACATTTCATTTTCCTTCATCGTATCTTCAAATCTCACCAGATGATCTGTTCCCATATGAATGGCATAATCCAGAGCTTGTTTGGCTTCGTCAAAGGAACGTCCTGCGTCATTCCAGACCTCGTAAGCTGTACCTGTGCCAATTGTTGTGGATATCCGATGCTCCCGGTAGATCACTTCCATCAAGGTGTTCAGCTCTTTTTCACATCTCCCTATAGCTTCATTCAGTGAGTTCTCATCCAATGGACAGGCAAAAGCGATCTGGTCTGTTCCCCAATCCGTGATCAGCAGCTGCGCATTCCACTCTGTAAGTACCTGTTTGATGAGCAGCCTTGCGACACCCAGTTCATGAATAGTTTCTTCACTATCCGGATTGGCATATCCGTTTACCTTCACTAAACCTGCCAAGCCCTTGCTGCTATGAAGAGAAATGTGCGCCTGAGAAGAGATGACCTCCAGCTCAAGTGAGGTATAGACTTCTCCGGTTAACAAACGTTTGATAAAACCGTCTCTCAATAACGGAATCTGCTCATTCATGGCATTTTTAAGTGAGTCATTATTAGCAATCAGATTGTTAATATGGCTTGCCAAAAAATCATATTCATTGCCCCGTCTGCCTGGGGAATCGGTGATTTGTTCCCGAAAAGAGGCCAACAATCTGTAGACGGGTGCACTATTCCGATAGGCCAGAACCAGCCCGAATAACAGTCCCAAAGCAATGGTTGCCAAAGTAAAGACCAGCGTGACTTGTTTGATTTGGTCCGCTTTTGTCATGAGTGCTTTCTCCGGAATCCCTGCCATGTAATTCCATCCATTTTGACTGGACTGTATCGATATCAGCAGCCGACCATCGCTTCCAGGCTCTACATTCTGCACGTTCAGCTCCGTTTCCGCAGCGTTACCTTCTCTCCGATGACTCTGTGCCATTTGCTCGGCTTCGGCCTGTTCAATGCCAAGGGAGAAAATGATCTGCCCTTCCGCATCGGTGACGAGAGTCCAGCCGCCATATTGATCCACAATATTTTGAGTAAGGCTGGCCATCTGATCCTGATCAATCATGACACCAATCGTGGCTTGCGGTTTGTTGAAGCTGTTCAAAGGCAGAGATTGCAGAAATGTAATGGCGGGAACGTCTGCAAGCACAGTGCCGAGTATTTCACGTTTATAGTTTCGAAGCGGTATGATTTCGTTAAAGTGTGGTTGTTTGAGAATTCGGTCATGCCATTGCTCATACGACATACCGTCCAGCTGATTGGCAGCATAATAATGCTCTGGACGATAATACACGGTTCTTGGTGTGATGATGGCATTGTAGTTTGGAATGTGAATGAAGAAATGGGACAAGTAATCATTGGTGCTGCTGTACATGGAGAGGCTCCGCTGCATGCGGTTCATACCGTAGACATTGTAGAGATCATGCGGCTTTGGGCCAGCAATTAAATTTTGCAAATCGGGATTGACGGCAAGCTGTCTGGTAAAGGCTTCGACTTGAAGAAGATTTCGCTCAATGATCTCTTTGCCAAGACTCAGCGACTTCACACTGTTCTCAATGGAGCTTGAACGAGCCGCTTCAATGGAAGCTCGGTAAGAGGCATATCCCGCAATTTGAGGAATCATCAGGATGATGAGATACGAAATAAGGAATCGGCGGAACACGGGTGAGAATTTGGACCATAGGAGCTGCATATGTACCCTCCCTTTTTTATCAAGCGCTTACATTTCTCTATGATAAGGTAGCTGTTCAATGATACACCGGGCATTTCTTCCTGGTGAAGGTACAACTTCTTCCTTATGGTACATTTACATACTGCAGCGTACAATGCTTGCATGAAAATAATTGTCAGTCTGCGGGTTAGCGCACAAATATAGTTGTATTTTACCTTCGCATGACATCCATCCCAAAGTATCAAAAATAAACGCAAAAAACCTCCCCAAGACATGGAATGACTTGGGGAGGTTTTTGATTAACGTTGTGCTATTAGTTGCTAACGGCAACAAATTTCCATTGTTGGTTTGTAGCACCCGTGTAGGTGTTCTGCTGCAGCTTGGCTCCATCCGAAGTGGAAGCGTTCGCCACTTCAATCGCTTTATTACTGTTCACGTTGATGATACTCCAGTACCCATTACCAAGATCGTTGACCTTAAAATGCTGAGCGGTCGTGTTCAGATTGCTCATGAGTTGAACCGCTTCCCCATTGGTGAGGGTACCGTTGCGAATATCGATGACTTTGTCAGGCGAGTTCACACTTGTCAGTGTATAGTTGCCGTTTCCGATCGAAGTCAGAACCCACTTCTGAGGGTTACCGCCCAGATCGCTCCACTGCTGGAGCTGAAGATTGTTTTCGTTTTGACCACCAGGGACATCAACAACCTTGTTGGAATGCCGGGCTACAATTTTATAAGTTGCACCGGATACAAGACCCGTTGTCGGTCCGCCGCCTTGTCCACTGCCCGGGTAAGTCTGAGCACGTTCATGGTACCAGTTGAACAGGAATCGTCCCATGGCACTCCGTGAAGCATCCCCGTCCCACTTCAGGCCTGCCGTAGGATCGGCAAAGGAGCTTCGTGGTCCTTCACTTAGAATGAATCCGTTCATATGAGCTGCAATGCTGACATTGCCTGATGCGTTGAAGATCGTTTTGGTATTCGTGCCGAATCCTTCATTGCTGCCATTAAACAAGTTCCAATAGGCCGAATCGCCAGGTTTGTTTTTGAACCAGGTTACCTCGGTAATGTTAATCGGATATTTGTCAGCGGCTGCCTTCACGTTGGTATTCCACTGGTCTTGCAGGATGGAGAAGTTGTCGTATGCGCCATAACCAGGGTACCAGTGAACCGCATACCCATAGTTGTTGAGCGGGTCAGTCAATGGATGGCTTGCCGTCAAGCTGTAAAATTGGTTGTAGCCCAGACCTGCCGCCCAGATGACGTTGTCCGCACCTTTGCTGCGAATTGTTGAAATCATGGAATTTTGGAAATTACGCAAGTCATTCCAGTGATCCACAAAGTCATTTTCCCCGTTGTATCCACCCCAATGTCCATTGGCATAGGATTTCACCGGTTCGTTGATCAGTTCGAAGTGAACGTTGTCTGCACTTTTGATCTCCGGGCGTGAAGCGAGATAACCCCAGATTTCGTTGAATTTTTGCAGGTTGGCAGGTGTTGTTGCCTGATCATCCTTCAATGTGAAGTCCAGTCCCAAGACAACATAGACACCTTTTGTTTTGGCATATTGAATGTACGGAATAATTACATTTTGCGTAACGGTCTGCACACCGGCAAAGTTATATGTACCAGCAGCCACATCTCCCATGTCCTGACGATCGATGAACAGACGTACCTGATTCATATTCCAGCCATGATTGCTTCCGTATTTCGCGCTGGTGTCCGCAAATGTATCGGTAATGTCTTTCAGATAAGCCAGTGTAGCTGCATGACGGTTATTGCCGTGCAGATTGAGATAATAATTGCTGTCCTGATATGTCCAGTAGGCACCTGAAGGTTGATGCCAACCGTTCAGAAGCACAGGCTGGTTGTTGCTGTTCACCAGGTTTTTGCCGTTTACGTGAAGCTTGCCCATCGGCATGCCCACCCATGCTTCGGCGCGGCTGCCTCCCCATGGAGCAATTGTGATCAATAAAGCGAGAATGAGTACAAGTTTACAAGATGTCATGAACTTCTTCACTTTAATTCCTCCTGATCTGATATATTGCCTTGCAATATTGCGAGGTAAGCTCCGTCAGAGTATCTCTGATCAAACAGATCGTTCAGGTCGGCGCCCGCTCCCGCAGCCCGTTCCATACCAGCAGGGGGATTCTGCGCAGGGAAGGATCGCGGTTCTGCTGTGAGCAGACGTTCATGAGAGCGTTACATGCCCCCTTTTCACAGATGGAATGTTGCATGGAGTTCCTCCTTCCTCTTCCCAGTCTGATCCCACTCCCAACGTACAGGAGAACTTAACTTAACCGACGATTCCCGTACGCTCTACACTCTCTACGAAATATCGTTGCACAAACAAATAGATGACGATCAAAGGCAGAATGGCAAGAAGAATTCCTGTATCCTGGATCATGCTCAGATAGAACGGATCGGCCTGGGAAGCTGCACCGTCGGTAACCTGCTGGGCCAGATTATACGGAAGGGACGATAACTGGGTCGACATGACTTTACTTGAAGTCAGATAAGTCGTCGTATAGAAGCTATCGTTCCACTGCCATACGAAGGAAAACAGCATGACTGTTACCATGGACGGAATGGCATTGGGCAGCATGATTCTTGAAAATGTTCGTCCGATGCCCGCGCCGTCCACATAGGCCGCCTCCTCCACTTCCTTCGGAATACCCCTGAAGAATTGCCGGAAGATAAAGATGTACAAACCGGCTTTAAGTGAATTGGCCGTAATCGCCGTCAGAATAAACGGCCAATAGGTATTAAGCAAATTAACAGGTTTGCCGGCTATAAGCGTCATAAGCCCCATGAGATCAAAGCTTTTCAGATTCAGGTATACCGGAATGAGAATGGTCGTTGGCGGTACAAGAATCGTCAGAATTACACCAGCAAACAGCCAGTTGCTTCCCCTGAATTTCAGTCTGGCGAATCCGTATCCTGCAAGTGCACAGGATGCTGTAGTCAGCAGTGTAGTCGTTGCAGACAGGGCAAACGTATTAAACAGCGTTGCCCAGTAATCCATGACGCGTATCGCCTCTTTGAAATTGTCGATGGAGAAGTTCTGTGGAATCCACACCACCACTGCCGAATACAGATCACCTTTAGCTTTGATGGATGTGGAAACCTTCTGAAATATGGGAAACAGGATCACGAAGGAAAGCCCGGTAATCAGAACGAATCGGATCATGGCCCACAGCCAGCCTTTCCAATGCTCCAGCGATAATAATCGTGATGTTGTCACGTGGGACACCCTCCTTTCTAATCTTGATAGAAGACTCGCTTCGAGAAAATGATGTTTACGATAACCAGAATGATGGCAATGGCCAGAAAGTAGACCCATGCCATGGCAGAACTTAATCCAAAGTCAAATTTGACGAAGCCGGTATCCCGGATCAGTTCCGTCATGGCGTTATTGGCAAACGAATCAATGATTGTATAGATCGCATTGACAAAAATCAGCGGGCTGACCATTGGGAACGTAATTTTCCAAAAGGCTTCATAACCCGTTGCCCCTTCCATCTTCGAAGCCTCATACAGTTGAGGGGAAATCGTCTGGATCCCTGCCAAAAAGATCAAAATCTGTACACCGGATTGACTGACGATCTGATAGATCCGATCTACGGCGCTGCTCAGATACGTAACGATCCAATCGCTCACTCCGGCGTTAACCATCAGATTTTCGAGTTCAAATGTCCCGAGTGAGCTTCCACCTGTGCTGCTCTGATTAACCGCTTCAATCAGGCTGGTGCTCTCCAGTGTCATAATCACTCCCGATGCCAGAATAACGGGCAGGAAAAAGATCGACCGCGCTACAGCACGGCCCCTGAACTTCTGATTCAGGATGACGGCAAGGAACAGACTGAATATAACGATAAGCGGTACGTTGATGAGCACGTCTGTGATCGCCTCAATTAACGCACGGTTAAAGCTTGTATTGACGGTCAGCGCCTGAATGTAATTGGCAACACCGTTGAACTGAATCGCTATGCCTTCCGCGTTAGCCTGAATTGTACTCATGCTGTATCGCAGAGAGGCTAACAGCGGGATGAAGAAAAACAACACAAAACCAATGAGCCAGGGAAGCACGTAGATTACGCCCCACATGGCTTTCTGCTGAGCATACGTACGACTTCCCCATTTCCATTTCAGGAGCGTCTTCAGAGCTGCTCACCACCAGTCACATAGCTTTGGGCTTCCACTGTATCGTTGTTAACTTCTACAGGGAAGTCGTTATAATTGACGATTACGAACCCGCCACCTTCATATGTTGTCCGGAAGACGCCCTCCTCCAGGGAATCATGAGATATCATGGAACGTCCGGCAAACGGTTGGTTCACCTGGTTCACCTCGTTGTAGATTTCGGCAGCCAGATCGATCCATTGTTCATAATTCGCCGCGTAGAGATCATCATAATCCGTTTCTTTCACAACATGGTTTGGCGCATTGAACCATGCAAAGTAAGGGCTGGCTCCATATTCAATCAGCTTCAGCACATATTGCCTTGCATTGGTATATGTGGAGAGATTGTATGGCGTCCCCGTATAACCGATGCTGCCGTGTACAACGAGCTGATAGAACGGAATCTCTTCATCCTCCAGCTTGAAACGACTGCTGGTCATCGGTGCATCTGTCAGACCAGTTACATACGGCAGGGCATAAGCGTTCCCGCCTTCAGCAACAAGCGCGCCAGCCTGCTGCCCGATCTGTTCAAGTGCCTTCTTCACGGAGCCGAGCGCTTGGGTTCGGTCCACCAGCTTTTTCGGATTCATATCGCTGTTTAACTGAGCTGCCAGATCATTCAGGCTTAGCGACAGTCCATCCTTTTGAAGGGACCTCAGCTCATCTAACATGTCTGCCGTCACGTCCTCCAGCATGTTGGGCGAAAGCACATAGGATGGTGAACGATCCCGGTCCCGCCGCTGGATGGCCTGGTTCATCGGATACAAGACCGCCGGTTCCTGAGTTAATGTGCGTGAAGCTTCTTTGGACGGTTTAAACCCTTTTTTGGATTGCACATTCAGCAGAGCGATATCGGGAAAGAATCCGATGCCCGCTTCTTGTGTATATGCACTGAAATTCCGCAATCCCTTTTTCCCGCCTACCGCGCCGTCTACTTGGATGGAATCCGGCAGTCGATGATGGAGTCCGCCGTTAAGCCATCCCGCATAACGCACCTGAATATTGGATACCTTCTTCTCCGTCAAGGCGGAGAGAATGTTTTTGGCTTCATCAAATGTGGTCAAAGCCTCCGTTGAATCATACGGTATGCCCAACATATGCTGTCTTGTTGTCATGCCACCGAACAGTTGCAGATAAAAGGGAACGTTACTCTGCTCCTTGCTGGCGTTCAACTCGGGAAGTCCGCCATTTTGCATCAGATAATCCCGATAGAGAGATGAAAGCCCCGAGTACGAGGCCTTATCCGCCCCGACAAAAGTATATCGAACGACGAAATCAGACGCGGTCGGTTTCTTCTGGAATTTCGGAAGTGTACGAACCATATCACTTGCCTGAAGCGTCACATCGCTCTTGTTCACCACATAGAAGCTTGGATATACGTTGTTGTAACTGTTCAGCTTACCGCTGATATCGGCATTCACAACTGCAACGGCATCCCCTTCTTCAATAATGCCCAGGAAAGCTCCCTCTTTCCGAATCAGTCCAAATACCGGCAACCTGGCTCTGGCTTCATTCGAACTTGCTTCCCGCAGTTTCATGGTCATATCCGGTCCGTATATATCTTGTTGATAGGCAGGATACTGCAGCTTGCCATTGTTAAAATGGATCAGCGCTCCCGAACCGTCCGGCACCAGTATGGAGCCATCTTCTTCTGAACCCCCGGCCCCGAAGTAATCCATTACAGATATGCTGTTGATCGGATATTCCTCCGGAAAATGAATGCCTGAGGACGGAACACGCACGAGCAGATCCTCTCCATCCAGCTCATATTCCATCGTAAGCATAAACAACCGTGGTCCACTTCGTTCCTCTTCAATGCCAAACTCGGCATGATCCTGAGCCAGATCCTCCGATGTGTAACCGGCTGTGTCAAAAGCCTTCAAGGCCCGGGACAATTGCAATCCTTGCATCGCCTTATCAATCCGGACGTAAGTGCCTTCATCCTTATCTTCCGCATAACCGACCTTCAAGGCCCGCTGCCCAGCCTTATCTAGCTGTGCAAGCAGCTTTTGTTCAAATCGCTCCTTACTGATCTTCATCGGCAAGTCTTCTATGGATCGCTCAGTGCTTCCAAACTGGTAGTGGACCCGCACGCCGCTTGGCAGCACCTCGTAGCTTATTTGCTTGTGTGCAACACTATCTGTGAAGGAATTCACGGTGCTGCTCTGTCCAAGGCTGTTGAAGAAGCTGAGCTTCGTTTGTGATGACAAAAGGTCTTTGTTTATCCCGGCCGCAACCCCATCCTGCTCACGATCTGCAGGATTACTGCGCCAGATCTGACCGCTCTGCGTGTGAATCACTGCAATCTCGGCAGTCTCTTCGTTAATGAACAACTGCAGCGCAGCATTCTGCGCAATGCCTACCATGCCGGGAAGGCGGACATCGCTGAACGATGATTTCAGTTTCTCTCCGGGAGGCAGGGAGGGAAATTCCGTCGGATCTGCGGCAGTCACTGTCTCGTGAGAGAGCGGTGTTGGCGAGAATTGACAACCGCCAAGAAGCAAACTGCCCGCGAGCAACATTCCTGTTATTTTTTTGGCTACGGTATAATTCATAACAATTTCCTCCTCCCTTAGCCCCGAAGCACTAATTCCTGATAGATGGTTACGACAAACGATACAATCTGCTGTACAAGACTAAAGAATAACAGGCACAGAAATGCCATAAACGCCATCGCTACAAGTGTCAGCAGCATCGTGAGCACCGTTTTGGCTGGTGTGTACTGATGAACCGTCATATTCCCCACAAATAACAGATATACCGTCCACGCAACGGCGAGTGCATTGGAGAAATAATAAAAGGCAGTTTCCTGCGCAGAGATCACAAGACTCAGCCAGATCCATGGAAAATGAATGAGGAACAACGGTACCAGTGCAAAACACGTTGACATGAAAATTTCGGAGAACTTGCCTTCCCCGTCCATCAATGTGGTTAACGACCAGTTAGCCACACACCAAAACAGCACCGGTATAATGACATATACCATTTCAAGCAGACTGTTCAGGTACTTTGGATTACTGAGGTTAATGAGAAAACCGCTGTATTGGGCATGCAAAATTTTGGTGATGACCAGAAGCACCAGGATCATGAAAGCAATCAGCAGTGAGTTTCTCTGGTTCCGTTCATATTTCAATTCCCAGTATCCGTCAAACGGATGAAAAATCAGATGCAGCGGGTACTGGTATAGTTGCTTACTTGATGCCTGCATTCGTAGTCCTCCTTTTCTGCCTGCGAACGATGATGACGGTGACAATCGCAGCGACAGCCAGGAATATACCGGACATCATCCATGAAAAATGCTCACGCATCAGCTCTTTGCGGTACAAAAGAAAAGCTTTGGAATACCCTTTGGGCTCCATGCTGCGCTTGAAATATTTTGCAGACTCGGCGTATTCCTTCTGACGAAGCAATGCTTTGCCAATTCCCGCATACGCATATTCCAAGTTAGCGTTCATCTCGGCAGCTTGGGCAAACAGCACCGAAGATTGATCTTCATCACCGTTATAGTAGCTGCGCACCGCTTCGTGGAGTGTACGTCCGTATTCGGTTGTCTGAAAGACGGTGATTTCACCCAGCGCTTTATCCAGAACTAACATCCGGTCTCCCGCACGTTCCAGAGCAACAGGTGTATTAAATTGGCCCAGCCGGTTCCCGATGCCGCCATAAATATGGAGCAGATATCCGTCTCCATTGTAGGTAAAGATTCGGCCCTTGCTGGAATCCAGTACGGAATACATGTCACTGTCACCCACATCCACATCAATCAGGCGGGATGGCCCTGCTTCCTGGGTATACAGCAAATCACCCTGTGGAGTCTGATAGCCTTCTCTGCGCAAAATGTCTGTACCCTGGGCATTCAGCTTCTTGACCGGATCTTTGCCGCGATCCCCGCTAGTGGCGTAGATGAAGCCCTCTTCATCCATATCCAGATTGGTAAATTCCGTTGGAGTGAACATGACCATCTGACTGCGCTGCTCCCGTGTTGCAAACCGTTTCCACAGATATTCCACCGGGTCCACCTGAACTCTGTTCGCTCCAATAAAGGAAGAGAACGTACCGTCGGCGCTGAACTCCATGAATCCATCAAATACGCCTTCGGCCATGACGTAGATGCGTTCCCCTTTGTCCATAACAATCCGCATCGGTTTAAACTGGAAGTCTGCTTTTAGCAGATCCGATTTCGGTTCAGATACAATCTTGACTAACTTCCCTTGTTCATCCAGATGCACCACCCGATGATTATCCGAATCAGCGACCAATAGATGGCCTTTTTCCGTGACGTACAATCCCTGTGGATTTTTAAAATGATCTTCCTTGCCTTCCTGTTCAAATGAATCAATCGTCCGTATCAGCTTGAAGTTGCGATCCATCTCAATGATGCGGCCATTGCCCGAATCGAGCACAAAGACGTGCTGATTGGCGGTAACATGCATGTCGCTTGGCTCTTTCATAGAAGTTGTGTTCAGCTTCTTGCCGGTGATAATGGTTGTTGCCTCATATGCCGCCGGTGAAGGAACTGCGTCACCCCAGAAGGAATAATGATACGCATCCGTTTTACCGTCTGCACTCACGTAGGGCGCCTCTTGAACGAACAACAGGAGGCAGATCATGCCCATGATGATCGATTTACGTTTTTTCCATGTGCTTCTCCGCACCTCGCTGCCTCCTTTCTACTCTTTCATGCCCGAAGTGGCCATCGTCTGCATAACACTGCTCTGAGAGATAATAAACAGAGTGATCGGTACGATCATCAGCAGCAAGGCAACAGCCGCACCTACACCGGCTCTTGCAATCCCTCCCTGCACAATCTGACTGAGCGCATAATGCAGCGTTTTGAGATTTTCGCTGTAAATGAAGCTCCCGCCATCTGTTCCCCATAACGCTGGAAACTGCAGGATCATGAGCGTGAGCCATGCCGGCTTCACATTGGGCATCACGATGCTCCAGAATATCCGGTATTCATTGGCTCCGTCGATTTTAGCTGCCTCCAGCAAAGCATCGGGAATCTGCTCCATGAACTGTTTCATCAGGAAGAGTCCCAGCGAGAACGCAAGTGATGGCACAATAATGGACGCATGAGTGTTAATCCAGCCAAGCCAGGACATGACCATGTAGTTCGGAATCGCCGTAACATGCGGCGAGAACATCAGGGACAGAATGACAATGGTGAACAACACTGTGGAACCCGGAAAACGATACTTCGCCAGCGGATAAGCCGCTGCAGATGCAAGAAGGATATGCCCCGCTGTGCCAAGTATCGTAATGAGCAATGTGTTGGCAATATAGCGGGATAACGGCACCCACGAATTGCCCATGAGGTTGATCAGATCGGCAAAATTCTCCGTTGTCGGATTGTTCACCCAGAAGCGCGGCGGGAAAATAAACAGCTCATCCAGCGGCTTGAATGCATTGTTGACAGCATAGATGAGCGGAAGCACCATAAAGGAGCCGAACACACCCAGCAATGCAAATAACATCAGGCTGACGGTAAATGACCGATTAAGCCTTTTTGGCATGCCAAACACGGCACGTACTTTGCTGGTCATCGTCATTCACCTATCTTTCTAAGCATTTTTTGCGTGAAAACGTTTGTACCCAGCATCAGGGCAAACAGGACCGTTGCGATGGCCGAGGCATACCCCATCTCGAAACGAATGGTTCCGAAGTCCATCAGATGCGTGACAACTGTATGTGCCGCATAGTTGACGCTCGGGAAACCTGCCAGTGCGATGGAGATCTCGGCTACGGCGAAGGAAGCGGTAATCTGCATTACCGCACCAAACATCAGCTGCGGTCTCATCGAAGGCAAGGTGATGTACCAGAGCTCCTGCCAGCGGTTTTTGATCCCGTCTACGGTTCCTGCTTCAACCAAAGAACGATCAATGGTTTGCAGTCCTGCAATAAAGGCCAGGAAGCTGGTTCCCAGGCTCAGCCACAGCTGTACAATAATGACGATTGCCAGTACATACTTCTCGTCTGCGAGCCATTGGATTGGTTCCAGTACGACGCCAAGGCGCATCAGGAAGCCGTTCATATACCCGTAGCTGTCACCCGAGAAGATGATCAGCCAGATGAAAAAGACGTTGCCCGATATGGATGGGGCATAGAAAACCAGCGTCATGACCGCCCGAATTTTAGGAGACAGCTCATTGATGATCCACGCAAACAAAAAGCAGGCTATATAACTGACAGGGCCTGTTATTACGGCAAAAAGGAGCGTGTTTTTGAGCGCGATCAGAAATACGTCATCGTTCAGAAAAAGCCGGGAATAGTTCTGCCAGCCAACAAATCGCGGCAGCTCCAGCATATTGAAGTGAAAAAAGCTGAGCCCGAGTGAAATGCCGACCGGAATGACCGTAAACATGAAAAAAATCAGCATAAACGGTGCCATCAATACATAATAATGCCTGCTGAGATACAGATCCCGCTTCAATAGGGACCACCAGCCGACCTGGCGGGTATGGACGGCAGGAGCGGCGGCTGTCTTGGTAGTTTTAGCTTGCAACCATTACCCTCCCTTTCCTCTATTTCAGATTAAATTCCTTGTGTTTCAACTCAATTTCATCATCGATGTACAACACATAGTCCGATAAGGCTTCACGCGGATTTTCATTTGCATTGACCACCTTGCGGAAGGCGTTGTCCAGATGTCGTCCCGTAAAATAACCTCCAGGAAGCTGTGGAATCCCTTGTACCCATTCCCATTGTTTCTCGAGATTTTGATAATCCTTCACAGGCCAAGGCAATTGCTTCAAGGCCTCGATATTGGCCGTCGGGTAACGGGCAGCCGCTCCCATAAGACCTTCCATTTCTCTCCCGTATTCAATCTGGGTCTGCTCATCAGTCCACCACTTCATGAACTTCCACGCCGCTTCCTTGTTGTCGGCATTTTCGAGCATCATCACCGCGCTCGTTGCGCTGGCCACTTCATGCCGTATGGACCCATCCGGAAGCTGTGTACCCGGAACAATCGTAAAGTCCCAGAGATTGCGGATTTCCGGAGCCATAACCGTCAGCATGTTATACGTGGTGTAATCAGCAATCCCGATCGGCATTTCCCCTGTGCGGAAGCGGTTCGGAAAGTCGGCTTTGAGCGGAAACTTGTAATTGGTATAAAATTGCGTCCAGCGTTTGAACGCGTCCATTGAAATCTCCGAATCCAGTGCACTTTTCTTCTGGTCTTCGGTGTAGAACGTTCCGTCATTCTGATATAACAACATCGCAAAGGTTGAATTCGGAACCAGGTTGGCATTGTTCAGCGTATCCTCTATCGGCAGATAAAACTCCATATTATGCTTCTGTAGCACGGCGATGGCGTTATATACGTCCTGCCACGTTTTCGGCGGTTCGAGGCCCAGTTCATTCAGAATATCTTTGCGGTAAAAGAGCATTGGAAAATGCTGCTGCTCCGGAAGGGCATATACCCCGTCGTTGTAGCGGTAAGGTGTCAATCCGCTTTCACGGAACCTGCCCGAAATTTCCTCGAAATCGGGGAACTCGCTCAGATCCGCTGTTGCATTCCTCATCGCATAGTTCACCGGAATGTCTTCGCCCATCTGCATGGCTACATCCGGTCCTTCCCCCGAGAGTGTTGCGGGCAGCAAAATATTAGGCGGAACGAGACGTAACTGCACGGACACATCCGTATCCGGGGTAAACGAATCGTCGATCATACCTTTCAGAACTTGGGCCTGATCTCGTCCGGTCGTGATCCATACGGTGATGGCATCCTTCTTTTGTTCCACGTTGCCAATGCTGTCGTAATCTTCGGTATACGAGGCAACATATGCGCCCAGTTCGTGCTTCACCTGCTGGACGGTGCTCGCTTCCGCTTTTGGCAACGCTTCACCCGGCGGAGATACGACAAGGTAATCCAACGTAATCGGCTGTTCACGTACCGATAGAATCCATGTGCCGAGACCGCCTACGTTAATTTTGAATGTATCCAGCCGTTTGGGAACCGTCTCTGGTCTGGCCGCCATATCTTCAAGCTGCAATACCATGGCGTGCAGTACGGCCACTTTGTCACTTTGCTCACCCGTGGCCTTTTCCAGGTAATCTGCAACGGAGCGCAAGGTATCAGCTTGTCGTTCAAACACCTCCGTCATCTCCGGAATACGCTGTTCCAGCTGGTAATCCCGCAGTGGGTCCGGACTGTTGGAGGTGATCATTAATATTTTGCGATACATCTCATTCAATTCCAGCACGCTGGATTCCACGGTCCGCAGCAGCGGAGCAATGTCGCCAAGTGTAACCGTCATTCGGATGCGGTGTTTCCCTTTTTCCAGATGAAACTGATATGGCTGATCTTCTCCCGATCCCAACACCTGAGTTTGCCAGGCCGGGCTGTAGTTAAACCGAATTCGTTTCATTTCCTTAAAAGGAACTTCCCCGTTAATCGTCAGACTGCGGGTGGCATAGATGCCACGCAATTGATCCTGTTTCACCTTAAGCGCGATTTGATACAATCCGTCTTCAGGCACGTCAATCTCCCACTCAATCCATTCGCCCGGCAGCTTCCAGTTAATGCCCCCAATAGCGTTCATCCGAATTTTTGATACATTATAAGGCTCGAGTGAAGGGCTTGATCGGTCCGAGATTGGTGCCAGTGTAGGGGATGATTTGCTGACAGCCTCCTCCCCCTGTACTTTCAGCATGACAGAAGCCGCTTGTTTCAAGCCGAGTGAGGCATAGGTCTGCTCCAGCTCTGTGTAGGACGGGACTTCACCTTCCTGGTACAACTCGATATAATCGATTGCCATGCTTTCTCTTAATGAAGTAAGCGAGAACTGTTGATTGCCTTTTTCAAAATAAAACTGAAATGGTTCCTCGAAGTACCCTGCGCTGTCCTTGAAGGAAGTCAGTTGCCATTCGGGCTGTTCCACTTGTCTTGGTCTAAGCTGGTTGCCACGATCGTCCTGCCGGACGTTGTCCTCGCGGTTCCCCCATACCCTGTCAAACAGTAGAATATCGGCCCCTCTAAACGGGACCTTACCGTTAAGCTCAAACCTGCGTTCGATCCCGGAGCTTTTGCCTTCTACGGGATAATAGTGAATGCGAATGTTGTACAAACCGCTCACTTGAACGGGAACATCCCAGCGAATGGTTCCGGTTTCCGGCGTAATTACGGCATTTCCGTCTAATCCGGCGTACCCTTGCACAACCTCAAATTCCCCATCCTCTGCCTGAACATAAGATTCGCCTTCGATGCGTACAATTTCATCTGGTTTCGCCGTATTGTCATGAGCAGTCAGATAATGCTCATAACTGAATGAATCCTCGGTCCCCGATACCGCCTCAAAGTCCTCAAGCGCATGTACCGTTCCCAGATTACGATCCCGCGATGGATATAGTGTCCATATGGAGAGCACCAAGGCCAGGACAAGCACCAGGATTAGTCCCTTTTTCTTACGTGACCGCATGTTTGAATGTATCCCCTTTCCTCTAAGTGTTGCGAGAACTGGACGATTGACTAACCCGGACAGACCGCACCTTCACTGGTGCGTTCTGCCCGTGTAACATGATGCTTATTTGTATACCTCATCAATCGCAGCTTGGAAAGGAGCCTTGTATTTCTCGATCAACGTAGATACGGATACCCCTTCTTTGAGCTCTGCATCAAAGTCCCAGAAAGGCAAGGACGGGAATGTGTTATGGTCTAGAACCAGCATACCTTCCGCGACCTCTCTGGCGTTGTTGATATCTGCTTCATCGGTCAGATGTGTCTCCAGTGTGGATTGCCCCGGATACTCATAGATCGAATCGATCTCGTTAATTTTCTCCCAGATGTACATCAGTTGTTCCGGATTCTCTACCGCTTTAGGAATCGTTATAGCTTGGTAACGTGACTCACCGGAGTGATACGCTGTTGCACTTGGACCTTTTGGAAACGGTACAAAACCAATATCGTAGTCCTGCATATCCGTCATAATGCCTTCGACTTCATACATGGCACCTGAATACATCAAGGTGTTGCCTTGACGGAAGAACGTGGATGGCTCTGTCCAATCGCCGCCTTCAGAAGCTCTGCCGACCTTCTCGGTAGCCAGTTTGGACAGGAAGTTCAACGCTTCTTTCGTTTTTGGATCTTCCAGGTTCTGCTTATCCTCATTGGTCAGAGAAGCCTCGTTGGAATACAGAATCGGTTCCAGCAAGCCCGTTTGAGCGAGTCCCCAAGTGTCCAGCTTGCCATCATTGTTTCGATCCTTGTTCGCTTGCTTGGCAACACTGATGAACGTATCCCAGTTCCATTCATCGGCATCCACATACTCTTGAAGCGGCTTCAAGCCGAGCTCTTGCATGAGTGTGCGATTATAGAAAATTCCGTTGATAAACGAGGACTGGTCCTCGGTAAAGCCGTAACCTTTGCCTTCATATTGCATGTATTCTTTGGTTGTTTTCTGGTTGAATACCTTGTCGTTTTTAATATAATCATCCACCGGCCATAACAAATCCTGTTTGGTCAATGCCGGAATGGCATAGTTTTTGCCCAGTCTCACCAGATCGCCAAGCGGTTCACCAGCCATCAGGGAAGCAACTACTTTTTCCTGATATTCACCGAAATCGATGGAAACATATTCAATATTAAAGTTGTGTTTTTTCTTCAGCGCTTCGAGATTCTCAAGGCGTTGAATGTTGTCCGGGTTATTCCCTTGTATCTCCATGTCCCACCAAGCAACAACCTTGATGGTTCTGCCGCCCATGTCAAAGTCCATTTCTGGCGTGGAGTTTTCATTCTTCGGCTCGGTTTCCGCGGGTTTTTGTTCCTCCTGTGGTGTTGTCTTTTCCGGCTCGGGTTGAGCAGTAGGTGCAGAACTGCATGCAGCAATCACCAACAAGACCGCAAATACCAGGCTCAGTAGCATGAACTTGTTTTTTCTCATCGTCTTCCCCCCTGATTGTCTTTTGCTCTCACAGTGTATCGTTCAAATGAAAGCGCAAACAACCTGCCAGAATACAGATGTTTACCCGGAGTGAATATAGATCCTCGTAATTTTGTGCGAGCAAAGTGCATTATAGGTTTTATTTGGTAAAGAAATGCACTGTCTACAAAAATATGCACATTGTATGCGCTTTCTTTTATTACCATAATGAAATTAAGTCAACATTTCAGTTAATCTCGCGCATTACAATTCAGCAGAAGGTGAGGTATTTCTTCATGTATGATATTTTACTTGTGGATTTCAGCCGTCGTTTGTGCGGAGAGTTGCAACAGATGTTGCTACGGAGCAAAGCTCAATATACTATCGCAAATTGTGTGTTCTCATCGCACGAGGCTCTGACCGCATTGTCAGAACGAGACTTTTCCCTTGTTATGGTACATACAGAGAGGTTTGATACCGCGGGGCTCTTGTTATGCAACGACATTCGAAAAAAAAGTCAGATACCTATCCTCCTTATGGGTGGAAGAGATCACTTCAGGTTCGTACGCAAAGCCCTGACGTATCAGGTAAATGATTATCTCCCGTATCCTGTTAGTCCCTCTTCTTTACTTAACAGTCTGCATGGACTTCGATCCCATCTTGAAACCGACCCGGCACACAAAACGTCTTCGTTCTTCAAAACGCCCGTTCAACTGAATGGCAAGCCCATGCACTCCAGTCATGTTATTCGTATCGTCAAGGCCTATGTACGGGATCATCTGAGTGATGAAATCACGCTGAAGAAGATCTCTGACATGCTTCATTTTAACTGTGCGTACCTTGGACAGAAGTTCAAGCTGGAAGAAAAGATGTCTTTCAATGATTATATGCTCCAGCAACGTATGGAAAAGGCACAGCAGCTTCTGTCATCCACCAATCTGCGAATATATGAGATTGCTGTAGAAGTAGGCTATAAAGACATCGATTGGTTTTATAAAAAGTTCAAAACGTATGCCGGATCAAGTCCAAATGCCTACAGACGTCAAAAAATCCATTCCGCTTAAGAGTGGATCTCGAATTTGTATGTTCATCCATTGAATATCAACCACAAAAAAACCGCAGGATTTATTCTCCCTGCGGTTTTTGCATTGTCTGAATTGACTGTGGCTTATGCCCTTTCGGCATGATTCATATTTAGCGTACCAGAAGAGATTCTCGGTATTCCTGCGGGGTCATTCCCGTTAGTTTCTTGAAAAGTCTAGTAAATGAATGCGCAGCCTCGTACCCCACTTGAAGCGCCACCTCACGCACCATGAGATTCGTATTCTGAAGCAATTCTTTGGCTCTCCGTATTCGGCAGTCATCAATGAACTCCGACACGTTGATTCCCATTTCCTGCTTAAAGAATCGTGACAGATAGGATGGGTTAAAATGATGAAGTTCAGCCAGTCTCACCAGAGAGAGATCTTTCTCAAGGTTCTCCTTCACGTAACTGCACAAGGAATGAATCACGATGTTGGCGCGTTCTTGTTCATTGGATCTCTTGAATCGAACCAGTTCGTCGGCAACAAGGTAGAGATATTGTACAGCATCTTTCATACACGTATACTCCCCCAAATGAAGCAAACTTCGTTGATCCGGTATTTTATCTTGGAGCCCCCATCGATTGATTGTCGAATGCAACAACAATGCCAGATGATAATATGTCTCCATAGCACGTTCCATCGTAATCTCCTGTTGCAGCAGCTCGCCTGCAAGCTCCTCAAAACTATCGTAAAATGGTTGGATCCGCCCCGTTTCCAAATAGCCCGACATAATCTCGATTCGGCTTGAGAGCCGTATCGCTTCTTTGGGTACACCAGCCGAAAGATCATTGCGAAGATCCGTGAGTACCATGGATACACCGTCTCCAATTTTCATCCACTGGAGCAATCTCAGCCGTTCATATTGTTTGGTTAACTCGGACCAGTCGCAGCTTCGCCCACTTAATGAAAAAGCAATGGATACGCCAAGGGATACCATGCAAGCTTCCTGAACCAGTTCCAATGTACCCTCCAGAAATCGCACAAGTTTATCATTCGCCATCTCTTGCTCCTGCTTCGGCTGAAGCAGCCAGATCGTATCCCCATGATGGTCCGTTACACTAACGTACACTGTACGCTCATGCATTAGCGAAGAGCCGATAATGCGCACAGATTCCTGGAGTTGTGTGAGCTCCGATCCTGTTTCTGGTGAGGTGTTAAACCGACCCAGTATGAGATACACTGGCGAATCCACCTGCAAGGGAATATCTCGTTTCGTGAATTCATCTTGCATTACAAGCGGAGAAGATATGATTGTAGTACAATCCTGAAGTAGCTTCCGCAAATATTCCTCTTGCTGAATCACTGCAAGCTGGGAGTTGACTTCACGAGATCGTTCCAATAATTCAAGCATACTGTGACTCTGCCGGATCTCTTCCATCACATGTTCGACGACAGACATCACCTTGTCATAGCCTTCTGTTTTGAGCAAATAACGCACATTGGACATCTGAAAAGCTCGATAGGCATAATCAAAATCGCTATGTCCTGTCAGGAAAATGACGCGACAGTTCGGCCAGCTAGCTTGAATCTGCTCGGTCAGTTCCAGGCCACTCATCCCCGGCATGCGGATGTCCGTTAGCACGATATCGATTCTTGATCTACGCATCCAGGACAAAGCTTCAGCCGCGGAATAGGCCTTGCATACGTCAAGCCGGTCAGGCATATGTCTGGCAAACGTTTCATAGAGACTGTCCGTAATGATCTCCTCGTCATCTACAATCAAAAGTCGATACATTCGTTTTCTCCCTCTTCCCACTGGATTCGAATTGTGACTTTTAATCCCTGAAGTTCACTTCTGGATAGGAAAAGGCCACTCCCTTCTCCATACGTCAGAACCAGACGTCGGTGTATATTCATTAAGCCAGTCATTTCTTCCGTACCTCCGTCCTTATGCATACGTTGTTGAAGGGCATGGATGTGTCCCTCCTCAAGCTCATTGCCGTTGTCTTCCACCGTGATCTCAGCATGTGAACCTTCAAGATTAAACCGGATGAGTAGAAGACCGGAATCCGTATTCTTTTCCAGGCTGTGTTCATAGGCGTTCTCAATAATGGGTTGAATGATGAGCCTGGGAACGTGAATATGTTCCATATTAGCAGGTAGTGTCCCGAAATCGACCTTGATTCGTCTGGAAAAACGCAACTGTTGGATATCCGTATAGATTCGTGAATGCTCCACTTCCTCTTTCAACTGGACATGATCTGTTTCATTCCGGGTAATGAACCTGAAATATTCACCAAGCATGTTCGTGAATTGCTCAATACGTTCTGTTTCGCCTGTTCTTGCAAGCGAATTTAGAATAAAGAAGCTATTGTACAGAAAATGAGGATTGATTTGGGATTGGAGTTGTTTCAACTCGGCCCGTTGCATCATCAGTGTTTTCTTAAAATCTCGGTCGATCAGGGATTGAAGATTTTCAATCATCTGATTGAAGCGAGTATAAAGGAAGCCAAACTCGTCCTTTCGATTGTGAGCGATGGGAACATCAAGCACGCCTCCCTCCATTTTTTTGAATCTTTTCACCAATAATAACAATGGAATGTGGATCAGCTTGTAGCTTGAATAGAGATAAGCCGTGATCGCAACAAATGATGTAATGGCAAATAACCAAGCCCAATGATAGAACTTGCTAAGTGGTCTGGTTACAATTTCTTCAGGCAAATATGTAGCTACAGACAGGCCCAGGGAGTCCATATGCAACTGACTCACATGATACATGGTGTCCCCCACTTTCATCCGAAAACCATCAAGTGTACCTTTTACATTGTGCTCACGGTAATTCGCCAGAATAACACTACTTTCTTGCTTATCTGTGATGGCATGTCCCGTTTTGTCCTCCATCAGAAAAGTTGAACTCTCTGGGTACAAATTAAGCCGCGTGAGTTCATTTTGAAAATGCTCAGTATCCAGCTCTACTTGAATGACAAAAAGCGGCGCTTCCTCTCTCTTGCCTGTCAACCGGACTGCACTCAAGTTCAGGGTGTCCTCTTTCACAGTGAATCGTGTACCTTTTCCTTCTATGCCTGAACTGAAGTACAGATATGAACTTTTATCGAAATCGTCGATGCCTTGTGTCGCGGATATACTTTTGTCGACTGTAGGGATATGTACATGAACGTTCTTGATGTAAGCTGTGCTGTTTTTGAACGTAGCGAGCCGTTCCGATAAATAATTCAACGTATCACGCCGCTCAACCTGATCCATCATGTCCCAGAGAATAGCCAAACGATTCAGTTTTCGATCCTCGACGATATCAAACTGCTGTAGCTCCATCCATTCCAGTTCCCTGTTCAATTCCACGACATATTGGTTCAATCGTCTCTCCGTTGACAAGGATATTTCCTGGCTTGCATTGTCATAACTCCAATGATACAGATACACGCCAAGAAGAATAAGGGGAAGCACGAATACCAGATAGGTGATGATTAATCGCGCAAATATACTGTTAAACCATGATTTAGCCGGGATCTTGATCAATGCATCCACCTCCAATGCCAAAAGCTGGATTAGTTCCTTATATGAGTAAAGTGAGTGAGAACGTTAGCGCTCCTTTGGCTTGTTGGTTGTGTACCACGCGTTAACTTCAGATGTAATCTGATCTCCGCCCAGCTTGCGCCAGTTCTCCACAAATCGATCAAACTCATCTATTGGCTTACCGAGAATAATGTTCATATATGCTTCAAGCTGAAGATCCCGAAGAATAATCTGTCGATCAACCATCGTGTCCGTAATACCGCCCGTGAACTGATCATAGAGAAGTTGGCCATTTTTCTCGTAAGAATCTGCAATGCTAAAGGCACCCGAAGGTCCATAGGTTTGTTTCCAACCCCAGCCGCTATCCATACCTTCTGATTCATAGGCCGCAATTCGTTTGTGAATGGCGAGAGCTTCATTCTGGAGAATAGAGAAGTCTCCTGTGCTTCTGGCATCACGGATTTGTTTGTAGGCATCTATATTTTTATTGCCGGGAAAAGGCGTAACCGGTGAGAGCATCCACACGGCTCGGGAATCATCATTGTAATAGGTTTCGTACTCTGCCTCATCCCCCCAGTTCGTTTCGAGATGCAAATTCATGAGCTTAACGACAACTTCGGGGTTAGAGAACCCTTTTTTCACAGCAAAGTATTGCCCTGTGTTAGAACGGAGAGGTACCTTCAGGTCTCTGCCTGACTTCGCAGCAATGGGATATGCCAGCCATTCTAAATCTGTATCTGTAGCCCGTGTAGTCTGAAGCATAAAGGATGTCCACTGTTCGCCGTAGAGCATCCCTATTCTCCCATTCTGAACCATACGAAACGCCTTGCTGCCACTTTTGTAACCAAAATCTGGATCAAATTGGCCTTCGAGATACATCGTTTGCAATACTTGCAGCGCCTCGCGAACTTCAGGCTGTATGCCTCCATAAGTGAGGTGTCCTTCTGCATCTTTGACCCATATATTAGGGAAAGCACCATATCCGGACATGAATCCTGCAGCTCCCATAACGGGATCCCATAAGTGATTCGTTAGCGCCAGTCCGTACGTATCCTGCTCTCCGTTCCCGTCGGGATCTCTCTCTGTAAACGCTTTCGATATTTGAAGCACATCTTCCAGCGTTTCAGGCGGCCGTAGCCCTAAATGCTCCAACCAATCGGTTCTAATCCACAGGTACTGCGCAGTCTCAATCGAGGAAGATGATTCGGGAATCGCCATAAGTTTGCCATCAATGGTTGCCGCGTCGAATGCTCCTCTTCCCTCCGCCTCCAAAATACTCTTTGTTAGTGGGGAAGCATACTCTTGGTACACATCGGTTAAGTCTTCGATCATTCCAGCATTGCTTAGTTGTCTAAGTTGATATGGATTCACTTTGACCACATCCGGGAAACGTCCTGCAGCGAGGGATACACCCAGCTTCTGACTGTACACATCCCCGTTCGCAATCCAGTCATAATGAATTTGAATACCTAATTCTTTCTCGTACAAACGAGTCCAACGATTATCCAGCATCGTCTCACCAGGCAACTGGTTAATCATTCGCTCAAGGTCATCTCCAGTTTCCCTGACAAAAGAGACCTCTATGGGAGGAGAATACCTCTCAATCGTAGAGGGAAGTTGAATCTGCTGCCCATCTGGCTGCGGATGATGTTGTTTGGAGTTCCCTTCGGTATGACCTGCTGGAATGGACACAGCAAGAAACAGAATGAAGGTCCATCTTGTTATGTCCAGACATCTCTTATACATGATGACATGCCCCCAGTTCGGTTTGAACAACTCTCTTCTCTCTGTCGATTTGAATCCATATCATTGTACAACAACTTATACCCATTGAATACGAAAAGCCGCTGTTCGGCGGCTTTTACAAATTCTCACTGTTCTCATCATTGTGCTCAATCAGGATGAATCACGCAATATTCGAAGCTCGAAAAGTCAGCTGTTCCTCCAACCTTTTCGGTTGAATATGCAAACAACCCTATCCGGCAACCCATAAAATGATCCAGTTTATATATCATTTTATGGGCAATCCCTATCTCTCTCCATTCAGTCCCATCGAAGTAGGCAAAAGAGCACTCATCCAGATTGTTTTCAAAATTTCCGTATGCTTTCAGTTTAACTACGGGGTCTGATACCGGAATACGTGCATGTTCAGTAGCTGGCTCCTGATCGATCAGATTACCAAATATCGTTGAATCCACACTATCTCTAGCATGCATGACCAAGTAAAACTTACCTGCCTGTCTCGTAAGAGCGATCATACCGTATGAACCGATCAGGAAACACAGTCCCGCAAAATCTCCATCATTCAGATGACTACCATCGAGCGTGACCGTTGCTTCGCAAACGGGCCCCATGGAACGCTGGGTTAGTGTGTTTACGGCAAACGTCAGATTTGGGCTGATCTGTCCAGTACGAACACGATAAACTCCCGGTTTCTCCGTAAGGGACCAGAGTTCGTCATGAGGTGTATGATTCCATTGCCAAAAATCGCGGAGGCGTACACTTCCATCTTCTTCGGCTTCATAATTGAAAAGGTCGCTACCTACCAAAGGGTTATAACCGTGCTCAGGTCTGGTGCTTGGGATATCAATCTGTTTCGGAGCTTTGCTTGCAAATACCGGAATATATTGATCAAAATGTAGCGGAACCAAAACAGGAATGCGGCCAACAGCCCCATGATCCTGAAAAAGCATTGCATACCAGTCCCCATCCGGCGTATCCACGATGCCGCCTTGAGCAATACCCGAATTGAAATAACCCATATCATCATTGAATACTTCACCACCCGTGAAGATACCTTCAAGAGAGTCAGCCATGTAAAATGCCTGTGTTCTGCGTCCGGAAGCTTTCGTGATATGAATCAGAAACACCATATACTTACCATTGATCTTGTAGAAATGTGCTCCTTCATAACCAAGGTGGTAAGGCTGCTCGTCTTTTACGATCAATCGATGCAATCCATCAGGTTTGGGCCCGGAAAGATCAGCGCTTAATTCGGTCAGATAGATCTCGGTATTACCGTACACGAGATATATCCGTTCATCATCGTCGAAAAATAAGGAGCAATCATGGTAGAAACCTTCTACGATCTGCTTCTTCCATACTCCCGAGATGGAGGTGGATGTGTATAAGTATGTTTTACGGGTATCATTCGCGACAAAGATCACATAGAACTTGCCTTGATGATAACGAAGGGATGCGGCCCACATGCCTTTGCTGTATATGTGCTGACCATTCTCCAGCCGCTGGGCTGGTGTGTCGTCAAGCCTATCATATACATAGGTGGCTACTTCCCAATGAATGAGATCATATGAACGCAGAATGACACATCCCGGCATCATGTGCATAGTTGTACTGACCATATAATATGTGTCATCTACACGAATGACGTCAAGATCCGGGTAATCGGCCCAAATAATTGGATTCGGATACATGCTTCAATTACACCTCATTTTGTCTGTTAAACTTCCATTCTCTTAATAGGATCGTTGAGCTGTCTGTTGAACCTTTAAACATAATATACAAGTCATGCTCACCTTGCGCACCCGTAACTTCAGTTGTTAGCTCCACCCAGTGAAGGGATCCGGTCGCGGAAGGAATAATCATTTCTCCAATTAACGGTCCGTCTGCACGATCAAGCCGGAGCTCCAACGCACCTTCGGTTGCTTGATTCGAAATAAGGGCTTTGTAGATTGAAGGTCCCTCAATACCAAAGTCGACATTCGATATAGCGATCCAACTGTCACTTTGCAACTTAGCAGAAATCACATTCGAATCTGATGCTGACATCTCAGCAGACATCTCATCGGAGTCAAGACATTGCTCTGTTGATACGCCGCTACTCCATCCAATCGTCGAACCAGTTACCTGTTGATAGGGATCGAACCACTTGATCTGATCTACGCCCTGATAATCTGCTTGAACCTTCTTGATCCGACCAGAGGTTTCGTCATGTTCCACTCGATTGAGATGCGTTGAGCGGTAACCTTCCGGTATATTCATGGCTTGGCACAACGTCTGGGCATGGTAGGCAATATACCACTGATCCGCCAGTTCGAATATAGCATGATGGTTGTTGCCGCCAACATCAAAAAAGTGGCCCGGATTCTGGAGCAGCGTGCCCTGATATGTCCATGGACCCATTGGTTGAACGCTAGTCATATAGGCAATCTCACCGGGTGGCGGGCTACCCTCTGGCCGATCTGCCTTGTCAAAATTGGAACAATACGTATAGTAGTAATTATTATTATATTTATGTATCCCTGAGCTTTCAAACATATAAGGCGCCTGAATAACCTTAGCTGTGCCAACAACGCTGATCATATCATCTCCCAATCGCATCACTCTTGCCGTGTCCGGTCTCTCGGCCTTCCCCTCTGGAATACCACCACCGAAGTATATATAGGCTTGATGATCGTCATCTACGAACACAGCAGGATCGAATAACCAGGTCACTTCTTCTACTCCCGGAGTCTCTCTTGTAATGAGTGCTTTTCCTATAGGGTCTACCCATGGACCTGCAGGTGTCGGTGCGGACAATACACCGATTCCACTGGCATTATTTGCGAAATACAAAAAGAAGCAGTCTTTGCCTTCAATAATTCGATGAGCAGCGGCCGGGGCCCAGGATTGCGAAGCCCATGTCGCTGCACCTTGAGGTCCAGCAACTCTAATTTCGCCATGATCTGTCCAATTGACCAAATCATCTGAAGAGATCACCGTAATCCGATTGATTGAACTATAACTGTTTTTCTGAGGAAGACCGTCCTGATCATATTCCAGCTTATCGCTAGTCATATATAAGTAGACTCGATTGTTAAATACCAAAGCATAGGGATCGGCTCCGAATTTGTGGGCCATCAGAGGGTTACCGTTAGGACGAAGCTTTCCAATCTCCCCGTTTATACTCTCCAGATTGGCAGGCAGGACTTGCTTTTGTTCACCAGCATGTGATGTAGAATTATGATTCATTGAAAGAATTCCCCCTGTAAACGTTATTAGTTCTCACATTACTCCGAAAGCGTTTGCAATACAAAAGGTATCATGATAGGATGATTACATTTTAAGGTAAGCTGAATACAATTTCATTGCGTAAACCGCTCAATTTATTGCGTGAAATGACGGGAGGTGCTTCATGACTGGATCCTCTGAGTGTTTCTATGACCCTATCCAGCCTGAATTCCTATATCTGCACCGCGTAACTACGTATAAGCTGGATACCATTTACCATCGCCATAATGCTTATGAGATCTATCTGTTTCTTCGTGGCAACGTTCATTTCTATGTAGATAATCGATGCTATCATGTGCAGCCAGGGGATTTACTTGTGATGTCACCTGAGGAGATGCACCGAGCCCTTATTCTGGATGAATCTGAGTATGAACGAATAACCATCAATCTTAAAAAAACATATCTATATCAGTTGTCTACACCATCAACCAATTTATCATCATGTTTTGATCATCGCCCCAAAGGGACAGGCAACATCGTACATTTAGACGATTATAACTTGAAACAGATGCTGCAATGGACGAACGAACTGGAAAAATTACTTGCTTCCGATGCTTATGGCACCGACATCAAAATAAATGCAGCCGTAGCCCAATTATTGCTCATAATTAACGTCTGGTTTCATAACAATTCCTTTGTTCCCCATGACATTATGCCTGAACTGGTTCGTGAAACCATGGATTATATTGAAATACATCTACATCAAGACATTACACTTCGCAAACTTGCCGAAGAGTTCTATATGAACAGCACCTACATTAGCCGCCAATTTAAGAAGCATACCGGATTGACGATCCGGTCCTACATTTTGGGTCGCCGTATTGAACGGGCCAAATACCACCTGTCTGAAGGAATGAGCATTACGGATGCGTGCTTTCAGTCAGGATTCAGTGACTACGCCAATTTTATTCGCAGTTTTACCAAAATGGTCGGCATTTCCCCGGGTAGATATATCAAACGACGGCGTGATGCGATGGAGGCATTACCAAGATCATGACCAGCTTTTTCAATGAAGGCAAGAAAACATCGAGCCATCCTGCATGGCTCGATGTTTTCTTCACAGGATCGGGAATTGAATCTGATCCGTTTATTATGATCATATCTGTTAGTTAATTGATCTCTTTTCCCGTCCACAGTCTAACACGATCTTTAATCCACTCGGTATACTGCTGTTCCATGCCTACTGCACCTGCATTATCAAGTTCAGCAATCATATTGTCATATATGCCTTCAAAAGCACTCGGAGAGGATGTAATCGCTTCGGCGATCCGTTTCTGAATAATATCCTGTGTTTTCTGATACACCACATTATAATCTCCGCTATCGGATGGAATCGGCATATTGTATGCAGCGCCCCACTCTTTTACCGGGAATTCCTCTTCGGAAGGGAACAAGTCCTTCCAGGTAGTGATGCCATAGCCTTTCAACGCTTCTTTTTCCTCATCAGAATAACTTTGCTGAATCTGTTCGGGATAATTGGTTGTATAGTAGTTATCCGTTGAATCTTTAACACCATCTCCGTAATGTGCACCAAAAATGTAGTACAAACCTACGCCGGTTTCTTTTGTAAATGTGTTATTGTCTTTGTTTTTACGTTCCTGTACATCTGCCGGGATGGTGCGAACACCGTCTTCCACGTTATATTGCTCGCCTTCAACGCCCCAGTTTCTCAATACTTGCCCTTCTTCGGAAGACATCCAATCCAAAAATTTGATGGCCCGGACAGGATCTTCACAATCGACCGTTATGCCAATGCCATAGCCGTCAAAACCAATATTTTGGAAGTCTTTGCGCTGAAAACTGTCATCCAGTGTTACCGGATAGAATCCGTAGGTCATGTCGTCTTTCCCTGCACTTTTCAGCGCATTTTCCGCATCACTGAATCCCCAGTTTGGATCAAGCAAAGAAAGCACGCGTCCGCTGGCAATTTTCGACTTATACTGGTCATCTTTTTGAACGAAACTGTCTTTGTCCAGCAACCCTTCATTGTACATCTTGTTCAACCAACGGAAATATTCCTTTTCCTCTGGCCGTTTGTAATGGAGTACGGCCTCGTAAGTGTCAGGATCGATGAAATACTCGCCATCTCCAGGGCCACCCGTAGACATGGCAGCTGGATCGGTAACGGTGATCATTCGCCGCCATCCATCTGCACTAAGCGTCAGTGGAATTGTAGGTTGGCCATCCTCTGTTGTCGGATTCTTCTCGTAAAAGTCACGTAGCACATTTTCGAAATCGTTTAAGGTTTTGATCTCAGGATACCCGAGTTCCTTGACTACACGATGTTGAATAGCCGCACCGTTCGTGGCATCGAAGCTAACTTGATCGATTGCACCGTTCGTTGGAATCCAATAGATTGAAGGATCATCATTGCTGTATTTCAACCGATTGAAGTGCTCACCGTAGATCTTTTTCAAATTGGGGGCATGTTCTTCGATTAGATCTGTCAAATCAAGCATTGCACCAGCATCAACGAGTCTGGTCAAGTTGCCTTTGGGGAAGATCAGGTCGGGATAATCACCGCTGGCAGCCATCAGGGAAATACGGTCGTTGCCGCCTCCGCTCGAGATATCGAATTCTGCATCAATGCTTACACCGGTTTCTTCCGTAATTTTCTTCCCTACCGCATCTTGCATTTTGTTCCAGTTGGGACTTGCATCTGCGCCGAAAAAGCTAAATGTAATTGGGCTGTTAGGGTCACTGGTATTTGATTCGGAATTCTCTGCAGCATTTCCGCAACCGGCGGAAACTAGCACAACACTTGTTACGAGACAAGCTCCTAGCACTTTTGATACGGCTCTCATTATTTCTCTGCCCCCTAGATGATGTTATTCGTGTTAACTAATCCAGACATTACGATGGTTCACTTCGGAATAGTATACGCTTACATATCCAAGCGTTAACAAACGATTAAAATCCTGCCTACCCTATTCCATGCTTAAAGTATAAGGAAGTCTATTAACCCCAACCTTGATTATTAAGCCATGAAAATAGCATGATCTAGACATGAGTCTCAGTCAAACTGTGGAAAATCAAAAAAGCGATGGTTGTCCATCGCCTCATAATCTTAATAATACTTTTCAATAATATAGTTCCAACGTGAATCCTTGGATCTCTGCTTCAACTTCCCGCAACAATTCCATGACTTGGTCAGCGTAATCTCCAAGAATCTCTTTGCTCTTCTCGAACCCGATCCATTGAAAAGTAAGCGGCATGCTTACAGCGCCAGTCAAGACATCCCATAGTGCGTCCAAATTGCCTCCATAGCTCTCATCTAACTCAAGCTGGTTTTGAAGACTTTGATGAAGCTCTTCCTTGCTGTGAAAATCGTTTCCGTTAATCTGAATGATGCTCATAGCAATCCCTCCGTTTATTTTAACTGTTCAAATGACTTATAATGATCTGTCGTCTGGTAGATTAGACCATCATTCGAGTATAGAATTCGATCGCTTCCGCGCCGACCTCCTGAGTAATTTATATCGGCTTCGTACCAGATACGGCCTTTTTTGTTGGGGAGTAATCCTTCCCGGTTCCCGAATACGTCACCGCCGATGCTTTTGCCTGGAGCCACTTCATGCAGGTTCCCTTCACTTGGTTCCCATCCCAGATCCCTGGCCTCTTTCTTGGTAATGTAATTAGGTGGGAGTTCATTGTGCTCAGAGATGTAGTCGGCGACCTCATCAAATCCCATATCCTCCGAAACTTGAGGTGACCCGAGATCAAGCAGTGACTGTGAAGTACAACCCGAGAACAATAATGCGGCGATGATGATCAATAATGTGTAAGTGAATTTTCTGAAAAACATAATCTTTTCTCCTTTTGATGTTCTTGCTCTTGCTGCCCTTCGTTTTGCTGCTACTTCGATGACAATGCTTCTAATGTTAACGATTAGTGGTAATTAAAGCAATTCTTTAAACAAAAAAAAGCCGCTAAAATAGCGACTTCAATTGTACCACGTTAATTATCCATACAATACATTCATTTAATAGTTTAATTTAAAGTATCCATCCAGTTCTCCAGTGCTGCGACAACCTCTTCCAACTGCTTTTCTTCCGTAATAACAGGTTGATTATCTCCTTTTTGCATGCCGTATGAGCCAAATTGACCGTGATTACCACCCTCAATACTTACATATGTCGTATCTTCCGGAAGATTTGCTTTGGAGTTCTCCCAGTCTTCCCAGTTAAGAACTGCGTCGTCCGAGCCTGTAATCTGTAAAATAGACAAGTCCGTATTCTTCAAGCTACCCCCTTCGTCTGCATAAGAAGCCAAGAAAAAGACGCCTTCCAAATTCTCCTTGTGCTCCGCAGCATACCGTGCTGCGAATGAGCCTCCCAATGAATGGCCGCCAATAACAAACGCTTCGTTAGGATGTTCCTCGATAAAGGAGTCAGCCTTGTTTTGACCGAAAATCGCCAAGTTTATCGGCATGTTCGCGATGTATACACGGTGACCCT
The DNA here is from genome assembly GCF_037976905.1 of Paenibacillus sp. FSL K6-1318. Taxonomy (NCBI): domain Bacteria; kingdom Bacillati; phylum Bacillota; class Bacilli; order Caryophanales; family Paenibacillaceae; genus Paenibacillus; species Paenibacillus sp. FSL K6-1318. The sequence goes on along the minus strand of NZ_CP150270.1, from coordinate 3,251,215 downwards.
GTTCTGCCATTTCTCTGGCGAGTGGAGAATAACTTTCAGGTTTAACTAGACCGCCCGGATAAAAAATAATATTCGGTTCGGTTACCTCTGTACCCAAAGGTTCAAACCGGTAACCGTCCTTAATCTTGGTGACATTAACCTGAGCATCGCTTGTCATCGCCGTTTCAGCTCGTTCAGAAGGACTATACGTAACCGAATTGAGATATACGAAAACTCCGGCCACGATGATAACGATGGACAAGATTGTCCACATGATTATCTTTTTCCATTTGTTTGTACGTTGTGCTGTCTTCAACCCTAAAACCACCTTGTCATGAGGATAATGTGTTGCCTTTGTTAACTCTTTATAAATTATACTTACCGGTAAGTATAATTACAAGTGATTTTGCTTACTATCGTTATTTGTCATAAAATATTCATGGAGGGAAGTCCAATGACAAAAAAATCACCCAAACGTTTGCCTGGAAGACCGAAACATGGCGACGAAGATATCTCAATTCAGCAAACTATTATTCAAACGGCTTCAAAGCTATTCATGGAGTATGGCTACGAAACGGTCACGCTTCAGCAAATTGGCAAAGCATGTAGCGTGTCAAAGCCAACCATTTATTATCATTTCACCAGCAAACCAGAGCTTTTTAAGGTTGCCTTTACAACGATGCTACACAATGTGAGTCAATTAACCTCGCAGATGCTTGATCAGGCCGAGAATTTGGAGTCGGGGCTTGTTCGTCTGGCAGAGGCCAGATTGGGCAATCCACATGCGGAGATTGAAACCATGCTCAGAAAAGCTGAGCCTTTTCTCGACCATGCTCAAATTCAGGATATACGCAACGCGGAGCATCAGATTCACGAAGTGTTAGCCGCCCATTTCCAACGGGCAATGGAGGAAAATAGACTGCGGACGGACGATCCGTTTTTCCTGGCAGAGACCTTCTCGACTTTGATGCTTATGGGTAATCGGGAAGATAACCTGCACAAATATGGTTCAAATTTTTCATTGGCCCAAAAGCTAGTAGATATATTCATTCGCGGAGCGCAGTAAAAATTCAGGGCAACAAGGAGAACTGATATGAATATCCCCAGAGGAACCTATGGGTTTCGATTCACCGAAGACAAGGAGCTCCAGCTGTGTGTACTGTTTGCGGCTGGATGTGATTCAATAACCGATCCTTCTTATCATTGGGATGGACTCGAGCGTTCGGACGGTCCTCTCCTGTTGTTCCAATATACAATTTCGGGTGAAGGTGTATTTGAGTCGAATAATCGTATTCATCATGTTACCGCAGGACAAGCTTTTTTAGCAGAAATTCCAGGACCACATCGCTATTACTACCATCCAGCATCAAAAGAACCTTGGGAGTTTCTGTTCCTGCTGGTCAAGCCCACTCTTATTCTGCCCCATTGGCGAAAATTTCTTCGTGAAGCGGGAGAAGTTCCCTATCTTCCTGCTGATTGTACACCGATCCGACTGTTGCGGATGATCGTGACTGATGCGGCTGCAGGCAGAATTACTGATCCTCTGATCGCATCATCCAGCGTGTATCAATTCATGACAGAACTGACCCGACTACAGAAAACAACATTGCACAACAGGGAAAATTGGTCTGAGAACATTCAAATAGCCGTTGAATACATAGAAAACAATTACTCCAAGATGATCAGTATCGATCACCTTGCCGAGCAGGTTTCTCTTTCCAAATATCACTTTATACGTCGCTTTTCCTCCAGTACAGGCTTGACGCCAGGTGCTTATCTGACCCGTGTACGCACTGAGAAGGCGATGGAACTGCTGCGCGGAACTAGCCTTAGTGTTGAAGTCATCGCCGAACAAGTCGGGTATTCCAGCGGAAGTTATTTTATCAAAGCCTTTCGCAGCATAACCGGGGTTACACCAGGTGAATTTCGTAGTGGCGGAGAAAGCCTTGTGTACCGTAAATTGTTCTTCGACTAACCGCAATATTTTGCTATTCTACACTCAACATTACTGTAGATATTAATAAAATCCTTTATTATGATGAATTTAGCGAGAGCAATAATTAATCCATAAAGGAGCATTACCATGAATCATACGCTTGCAGCATCAACTCCACCACTTGGCTGGAACAGCTGGGATTGTTACGGTGCAGCCGTTACGGAAGACGAAATCCGTGGCAACGCCGAGTACATGGCAGAACATCTTAAAGACTTCGGCTGGAGCTATATTACGGTCGATATTCAATGGTACGAACCTTTGGCCAATTCTTCGCAATATCGTCCGTTCGTTCCACTAATTATGGATGAATATTCGCGGCTTATGCCTGCTGAGAATCGCTTTCCTTCCGCAGCAAATGGACAGGGATTTAAGCCATTAGCCGATTACGTTCATAGTCTTGGACTACAATTCGGCATTCACATCATGCGCGGTATTCCACGTCAGGCTGCACATGCGGCTACTCCGATTCTGGGTACAACCGCCACTGCGCGCGATATTGCTCATCCGAACTCCATCTGTCCCTGGAATACGGATATGTATGGTGTTGATAGCTCAAAAGAAGGCGCACAGGCCTATTATAATTCGCTTTTTGAACTGTATGCACAATGGGGCGTTGACTTGGTTAAAGTAGACGATATTGCTGCTTCAAGGCTCTATGACACCCATCAGCCTGAGATCGAAATGATATCCAAAGCGATTGAGCGCTCTGGTCGGCCTATGGTACTGAGTCTCTCTCCCGGCCCTGCTCCGGTAGAATACTCCGAATTCTTAGCCGAGCATGCCAACATGTGGCGGGTCACGGACGATTTCTGGGACCTTTGGCCGCTGTTATTGGATATGTTCGACCGCTGCCGGACATGGCAGGGCGTTCCCCAAGCAGGCTGCTGGCCAGACTGTGATATGTTGCCTTTGGGTCATATCGGTATCCGTTCTGTAGATGGTGGTGGAGCGGATCGCTGGACTCGGTTCACGCCTGACGAGCAGTTGACGATGATGTCGCTCTGGAGCATCTTCCGTTCCCCTCTCATCTTCGGTGGTGAGTTGCGAGATAACGATGACTGGACATTGTCCCTGTTAACCAATCGTGAGGTTCTGCGAATGCATCGCGAGAGTTACGGAGCCAAAGAAGCCTTACGCAAAGACGATCTTATTGTGTGGACTGCCCAGCATGCGGATGGCTCCTCTTACGTCGCTGTGTTTAACACCGGTGAGAATGCTCTACCTGTGGATCTGTCCATTGAGGAAATCGGCCTCTCGAGCATTACCAAAGGTACCGAATTGTGGAGTGGAGAAGCAGCTGAATTTAGCGAGAATTCCTTAGCTACGACTGTGCCAGCGCATGGTGTGCGGCTGTATCAGTTTTCCTAAACTTACAAAAGAAAAAGAGAGATCTGTCGTTCATTAGACAGACCTCTCTTTGATTTCATGTTCATCGTTAAGATGGATTGCTTAAGCATTTCAGTATGTATCCATGGCTTGAACAGCCAGATGAAATGCTTTAATTCTTCTTTCCAGAAGTGTCTTTTGAGGGCTACCTGCTTTGGACTTGGTATACATGCTCTCAAGGGATGGAAACAACCCAACCAAAACAAGGCGAGCTTCTGTTATCTCTTCCTTAGTGTATGAATGAGGTTCAACTTCATGATTCCAGACATTTTCTAATAACGCTGCACCGATGTGTAGAGCTTTGAGGCGTTTTTGTAACAAGGTCGTGTTATTACTGTTCTGAGTCATATTCACTAAGGCATTTTCCGATTTGCGGATGGTTGATTGAAAGGCTTTGATGGATTCCAGTTGTTCTTCATGTGACACGTTTTCCATGGAGCACTGACCTCTCTTTTTCTCCAAAACTATTCCTCTTGCAATTTGTATACATTTCAGATCCTGAATATATCTTACGCCACTTAGAGAGATTGAACAATTAGAACAACAACGAAAAAGCCTTATGACTGTTATGTCATCGAAGGCTTTTGTCGGGTGTTAAAGTTCAAGTTCATTTTCAAGCTATCGGTGAGTTATGACAGCAACTGCTGAGAACGGGTTTAGATAAAATATGATTTATTTTCGCTAACCCATTGGGCAAACGTTCTAGCTGGTTTTCCGGTTACTTCTTCGATAGTGGGTAGTACCGTATATACCTCTGCTGGCGGATTTTTGACCATTTCTATAATAAAGTACTGAATGAACTCGTCGTCATACCCTTTTTCCTTCCATTCTTGTATCACTTGCTCTTCACTTCGTTCCATTAGCTTGATCGGTCTTTCAATAACTTCAGATATTTGCTGGACCATAGTCCGAATAGACAATGCTTCAGGCCCGGTCAAGTTGTATATTTTGCTGTTATGTTCTGGTTCAGTTAATGCCTTAACAGCAACGCTGGCAATGTCTGCTTCATGAATTCGTGCACTTAAACTATTGGGAAAAGCATGACGTACGACACCTTCTTGTTTAATCGTCTCGTCCCATCCATAAAGAGCATTTTTCATAAATTCAACAGGTTTCAGGATGGTCCATTCCATCCCGCTCTGTTGAATGACTTCTTCGATTGGATTATTGTAAAAATCAATCAATGCCACGATTTTTTTAATATTTGCTTTCTTTGCCATTTGAATGATGGTTTTGTTCAGTTCAAACTTGGTATCCGATTGGTCACTTTGTGTAATCAAAAATACGCTATCCACACCCTGAAGGTGAGGTTCAACAGTTTCAGGTTGGTCTAAATCGCCAAGGGCTGCGAGTGCACCCTCAGGTAAGTTCCCTTCTTTTCTGGATAATGCCTTCACCGCTATTCCCTTTTCCAATAACTGCTCAACAATATGTCCTCCAACACTACCTGTTGCGCCTGTAACTAATACTCTCATTGATAAATCCTCCTGATTCTTTATTTCAATCGACATCACTTTTGGGTTAACTTTGATCGTTCCTCTCGTTTGTTAAACTTAAGGTACTTCGTTACAATAAAGTATGGTGTAACACCATAGTCAAGGAGGGTTTTATGAATCATTCTCTAACTCATCTGTCTTCCGGACAATTTGCTAAATTGATGGGGGTCAGCAAAGATACTCTTTTTCACTATGACCGATTGGGCATTCTTTCTCCGGAGATTAAAGCTGATAATGGATATAGGTACTACTCAATGAATCAGATGGATGTCTTCAAAGTAATTACAATCCTCAAAGAATTAGATATGCCTCTAAAGGAAATAAGAGAGTATCTGGATCGAAGATCCCCAGAGGAACTCATCACTTTACTTGAAAAAGAAGAACAATTGCTGAATGTAAAGATTGAAAAACTGAATAAAATGAAAAAGGTAATCTCAGAGAAAAAACAAATCACTGCTTCTGCGCTGAGAATCAATCATGCCTACATCGGTTTAGAAGAAATATCGGAGCAATCCTTGGTTATCACCGAGGCCGATCCATACACTAATGACGAAAGCTTCTATGAATCGATGCTTAAGCATGATAAGTACTTAGTTAGCCATAATCTGAATGCATCTTATACCGTAGGCTGGATGCGAGATACCAAAGCAGTTTTAGCCAATGAAGCGTTCAATTATGATTATCTGTATACCCGAATTAGTAAGGATTCGACGCATGCCAATTTCATAAAAGAGAACGGTACTTATTTGATTGCCTATCATACAGATGGGTATTCCAGTGTGGAGAAAACCTATGATCGAATGCTAAAATACTGTGAACATGAGGGTTTAAAACTAATTGGATTTTTTTATGAGGATGTTTTGTTAGATGATCTTTCCGTCAGAGGTTATGAGCAATATACGATCAAGATTTCGGTTCGCATTTCAAAGTAAGAAGTGATGCCGTTAAATAATACAACAAAAAAAGCCGCTTAAATAGCGACTTTCAATGTATTACCTGTATAGATTGTTTGATTAAGTGCTAGAGTACCTTTTCCAAAAAGCTGATCGTCCGCTCATTCTTTGGATTTCCAAATATCTCTGTGGGAGTTCCCTGCTCGACAATGTAACCACCATCCATGAAGATCACGCGATCAGCTACTTCGCGGGCAAAACCCATTTCATGAGTAACGATTATCATCGTCATACCTTCGCTCGCGAGGTCTTTCATTACACCAAGTACTTCTCCTACCATCTCAGGGTCAAGCGCCGAGGTCGGTTCATCAAATAACATGACGTCCGGATTCATGGCGAGCGCACGAGCGATCGCAACCCGTTGTTTTTGCCCACCGGAGAGTTGACTGGGGAAACTATCCGCTTTATCAGACAATCCGACACGGTCGAGTAGGCTGAGGCCTGTTTTTCGAGCCTCTTCTGCGTTTAAAACTCCTAGTTCTCTTGGCGCAAACATAATATTTTTCAAAACACTAAAATGAGGGAATAAGTTAAAATGTTGAAACACCATTCCAATATTTTCACGCGCTTTGTTAATGTTGGTTTTAGGATCATTGAGATCCTGATTATCTACAATAACCCTGCCTGCCGTAATCTCTTCCAATTGGTTGATGCAACGCAAGAAAGTGCTTTTCCCTGAACCGGAAGGCCCAATGACACAGACGACCTCTCCTTCGTTAACGCCCACATCAATGCCCTTCAGGACCTGATTCGTGCCGAAACTCTTCTTCAAACCTTCAACTTTTATTTTAGCCACGACGAACCTTCACCTCCAGATAATCAGCAATTTTGGTCAATGTGATGATAACAATCAGGTACATAACAGCAACCGTTAACCAAATGTCAAAAGAGGAGAACGTTCTTGCAATTACAATTTTACCCGATTGTGTCAACTCTACGAGACCAATAACGGATAAGATTGACGTATCCTTCAACGTGATTACCATCTGGTTAATAAAGGACGGAATCATAACCCGCACTGCCTGCGGAATGACAATTTTTATCATCGCTTTGCGATAAGGAAGTCCCAATGAACGGGCAGCTTCCATCTGACCGCGATCAATCGATTGAATCCCGCCTCGGATAATCTCGGTTACGTACGCCCCTGCATTCAGACTAAGTGTCAGAATAGCCGCCAGGAACAATGGCATCGTGAAGCCCATCGCCTGTGGAATCCCGAAATAGATAAAGAATGCCAGGACAATCAGCGGAATACCACGGAAGATATCTACAAATACGGTAGCAACACCACGAAGGAATCTATTCTGTCCTACCTTCATAAATCCGAAAATCAGACCGATGATAAACGCGAAGAACAGGGACACAATCGTGTATAAAAGTGTGTTTCCCAGACCTTTAAACAGGGCAGGAAGAGATTTCTGAATTAGCTCCCAGCGACCTTGATTGGCAACAGTCGGAGCGTTGTCACCAAGATATGTCTCGGTAATGCGCTTATATTCACCATTAGCTTTGATATTGGCAAGACCTGTATTAAACATCTCCAGAAGCTCCTGGTTTTTCCCCTTGCTTACTGCAAAACCGTAAGGAGCGCCGTCTTCTTTGTCGGTAACAATTTTCAAACCGTTTTTCTGATTTACACCATAAGCCAGTACGGGATAATCTTCAAAGCAGGCTATGGAATTCCCCGTCTTTACATCGTCATACATTTGGGAAGAATCATCGAATGGGACAATTGTAAATCCATACTCTGAAGCGATAGACTCAGCAAAACTGTATCCTTCTGTACCTGTTTTTACAGCAACTTTCTGACCGCGTAGATCTTCATAACTTTTAACGGTGTCATTGTTTGCGCTGACACCCATCACGACGCCCGATTCAAAATAGGTATCAGAAAAATCAAATTTTGCTTTTCTTTCATCGGTAATACTCATCCCTGCGATCACACCATCGACCTGATTCGTCTCAAGTGCCTGAACAGCTGCATTGAATCCCAGAGCTTTAATTTGATATTTGAAATTTTGATCTTTGGCGATGGCATCCAGCAAATCCATATCGATACCAACATAATCACCATTCTCATCTTGATATTCAAATGGAGCAAAGGTGATATCGGTCCCGATCACATAAGTCTTACCGGAATTGGATGTTGCCGCGGCTTCTCCCGCCCATCCTGATAAACCGCTCACCAGGAGCAGCATCAGTGAAAGTATAAAAAATGAGATCTTCGTTGTTTTCATATGTCCTCCCCGTCTCGGTGTTGTCCGAATATTCATTATTTTCTTTTCATAAGTATTTCTGTAGTCCTTATGTCGAACTTTTGCACATCAGATTGTTATTATTTACTGTATATTAACAATCAATGCTTTGCCTTTCCACTTGCAACATTTTCCTCCGTCATTTTTTTTCCAACCAGTAAATGTCCTCTTATACTTACCCTTCAAGTAAGCTTTGCGAAACCCAATATTACATCGTGAATCTGAAAAAGATTCATTTACTTTAAACCGAAGTATTTAAAATTTAAAGCTCAAAAAAAGCCGCGTTATCCGCGACTTTTTGTTGTACAGTTTTTTTATCATCTATTAATTTGCCCTGGTTGTCAATACAATATCGAACTTCGAACCAGCTTCACCCGCGAACACAATGGTTCCGTTCTCAGGCAATACAATTTCGTTTTGTCCACTGACCACTGTATGATTAATGCCTACGCCCGCTTGGTTGTATACAGCAAATGCGCTGTTTGCAGACATCTTGACCGTCATTTCTTTACCTGCTGCTGAGGCTGGAATCGAGTACCATGTGGCATGACCATTCGCCTGAATCGTTGTCTTCGATTGTTTTCCCGCATAGATCGGTTTGATGATGTCTTGAGCAGCATAGACGTTACCTCCAGCTGTAACGTATTCCACGCCGTTTTCCTCATAGAAATTGAATTCCATCGTGTCACGACCTGCCAATCCAGGAATTTGCAATTGGTTCACGGCTTGGTTAGCTCCAATGATTTTATTCGTGTAGACATAACCGGGCAGCTCATTAAACGTATGAATGGGTATCATCGGCATGGCTGTGTTGTACAGTGTTGATGTGTATTTTTCATTGACTAACACATACGCTTTGCCTTCCCGCTCCTTCCATGCGGCCTTTACTTCTTCTGACAATTCATTGGTTTCAAGCTTTTCTGCCTTATATTCAGAGGAAGCAACTTGCCCAAGCCCAGGCACAGACTGATACGAGCGAGACCACAAGTATGTGTTCCCGTTGACTTCCTGAACGAATTTTAGCTTTTCTGTACCTGGATCATTAACAAATGAGCCATCAGCGGTGTACGTATAGGTCTGAGCAGGACTGTTAGGAGACGACAGATTAGATAACGTTAATTGCCCATCATCTTTTACGTTTAGCTTCATTAACATGTTGGCCCCACCAGCGTACATGCCTGTGTGCTGTGAAAGTTCTGTTGGCATGGTGGCTTTCACAGGTGCATCATATGACTTCTCCGGCTTGCGTTCCGGAATGATATTTTTCTCCTCAAGTGCTCCCAGCAAAAGTTCAGTTGCCAGCAATTGATCCGTTGAGCTGTGACCACCCGAAGAGGTTACGGCAGCAGCCATATTGTATTCCGGAAGCACAATCAATGAGGAATGATAGGTTATCGTATTGCCGCCTTTGCTTACTGCCTGGATGCCGTAATCATTAAAAGGAAACAGGTTCACGCTGTCCCAGCCCAAGCCGTAGCCAACGGATGAATCCCCTTCTTCCGGCCACATGCCTCTCTTGTATTCTTCTTGCTCCATGGCCTCTACGGATTCCTCTGAAAGAACACCTTCAACCTCACCTGTAAAGATTTTTGAGAATTGAACGAGGTCTTCAGCAGTCGAATATAGGCCTCCGGAAGCAATCATGTTTGTGGTCTCTAATGGAAGCTGTCCCTCATGCGCAGGGGAATATGTTGCTGCCATTTGGGTAGTATCCACTACATCCTGCGGTGTTTTGGTATGCTCCATACCCAGGGGTTCGGTTATGTACCGATGCATGAAACTGGTAAAACTCATTCCGCTGACCCGCTCAACCAGAATCTCAGCTAATGTGAAACCATCATTACTATACACGGAGTATGCGCCAGGATCGGCCTTCAGATGTTGCGTCGCTAATTGATCCAATAACATATCATGTGCGTGGGTATCATTATCTCCAAACAGTATTGCACTGTTACTTGACGTTCCGAGAAGTCCGGATGAATGATTCAGTAGCATGCGTGGTGTAATCTGTTGGTAACGCTTGTCTTTCATTTTAAAGTCCGGAATATACTTCACGACAGGCTCATCAAGATCAATCTTGCCTTGGTCTACTAGCTTCATTATGGCGGTGGCGAGCACCATTTTACTGGTTGAACCAATGCCATACATGGTATCAGAGGAAAGCGGGATGTTGTTTTTCAGGTCATTTTTGCCTTCCTGACCGGAGATCACAATCTGGCCCTCATCCATCAGTGCGTACTGCACACTTGTCGTAGCGTATGATTCAGTAAGTACCTTGGCCTTCGCGCCTACTGCTTTTTTAGTTAGATCATACGTAGGGCTACTACCGTTACTGGTAGCGGGTGTGGCCATGGCCGACATTGGGGACATCATCGCGATCACCAAGGTAATGGCGGCGATTGAAGTTCGTTTCTTTCGTGTCAATCTCATCTTCTCCTGTCTAGTCTATGGATTTAGGAATCTCTGTGGTCCTACTCCAGTAGTGTAACCGAAGAAGATGAACTATCTGTGGCTTGAATATGAATCGAGTATGAACCAGGCAGAACCAACCAAAATAGGTTGGATTCACGGGAAACATCACTTTAGTCTAGCTTTGTTTTGTTTGCAAATTAAACTTTTGCTATAATAATATATCAATCATTGGATTGCCAAAAGATCCATAATTACATAAGTGAATGCAATCCATAATTCAGTATGAGCACTGGAGTTGAAACAATGCTAAAAGTAAATCGGAATGACCATCGCCCGATCTGGCAGCAACTTCTGGATCAAGCGATTCATAATATTACAACCGGGAAATGGCAACCCGGCGAATTGCTACTCCCCTCACGCGAACTTGCTCAATTAATTGGTGTTTCACGGTCAACCATACAGATTGTGTACGAGGAATTATTCAGCCGCGGATATACGGTCACCTCCCGTCGGGCCGGGACAAGGGTTAGTGACTGGACATATGCACCTCGTTCATTAGAAGAGGTCACAATGAAAGGGCCTATCCAGCCCGAACTGCCTATACTAAACGATTCGATTGGTCATCTGCATAGTTGGTTCGGTAATAGAGACGATCGCAAAGTAGAAATTGATTTTAATCCCCACGAGCCTTATCTGGATGAAAATTTCACAAAATCCTGGAGGCAATCTTTTTTACAAGCTTCTACTGAACCCAATCTGGATATATGGGCTTATGGTGATGCCAGAGGGTTACTGGCGTTAAGAGAACAGATTCAACGTTATTTGTCACTTGAACGAGGCATTCATATCGATGTTGATCAAATCTTGTTAACCTCCGGTGCACAACATAGCATTGATTTAATTGCCCAGGCACTTTTAAGTGAGGGAGACAGAGTTTCGGTAGAGGATCCCGGCTTCCCGGCTGCTTGGATGGCGATGAAATACCGCCGGATGCAAGTCGATCCCGTTCCAGTCGATGAGTATGGATTATGTGTAGATCATATTCACCCACAGACGAAACTCGTATTTGTCACACCTTCTCATCAATGCGCCGTTGGTGTTATTATGTCGGAGCCACGCAGGCAACAATTAATGCACTTGGCAGCTCATCATCGATATTGGATTGTAGAGGATGACTACGATAGCGAATTTAGGTACCGTGGAGACCCGCTTCCGACGATATTCAGTCAACAACCTCAGAATACGCTTTATATGATGAGTTTTTCCAAAATGGTTGCACCTGGCATTCGGCTATCCGCTATCATCGGACCCAAAAAAGCCATTGATCGCCTTACGCAAGTTCATGAATTAACCTATCGTCATCTGCCGATTATGGAACAATTAACGCTAACTCATTTTATCGAGCGTGGTCATTTTATGCGTCATATGAGAAGAGTTCGGAACATATATCGACGCAGACACGAAGTCATGACCAAAGCCATTGTTGCTTCTGGGCTAAGCTCACGATTTACTTTAAGTGGTGTGGAAACGGGATTGCATATGCTCCTTGAATCTGAAACGTCATTTGACGAAGAAGCGATGACGAATGCTGCCCTTGATCAAGGCGTGCGCGTGTATCCGCTTAGTAAATATTGCCTGGAGAGTCATCGTAAAGGATGGATATTAGGTTTTGCGAAAGTGGATGAGGATCAGATTAAGGAAGGCATACATCGACTTGCAAAGATTGTACTATGATGGAGAACATACTCTCCACTCGGATTCGAAAGGATGTTTTTGTGATGAAAATTTTAGTGTTAGGAGCCACCGGACGGGTTGGAAGTCATTTCGTCTCTCATGCCCTACGTTCCAATCATCATGTAACCGCACTGGTTAGAAGCCCGGAAAAGGTACGAATCAACGATGACAATCTCGTTCTGCATCAAGGGAACGCTTTAGTCAAAGAAGATATTCATCACGCCATACAGGGTGTGGATCTTGTTGTTAGTTCATTGAGTACCGATGGAACGACTACTTTATCACTATCCACGGGATTGATTGTTGAGGCTATGGCTCAGGAGCATATCAAAAGAATCATTACCATTGGTACAGCTGGAATATTGGAAAGTCGAACGGATCCTGGCTTGCTTCGTTTTCAATCGACCGAGTCCAGACGCAAGTCCACGCGGGCAGCTGAAGAACATCTGGAGATGTACAACATTCTCAAAGCTTCAAAGTTAGAATGGACCATTGTGTGCCCTACCTACTTATATGATGGAGAATCTCTTGGTAAATACCGGGTTGAGCGCGACTACTTGCCTGACGGAGGAACTTCTATATCTGTAATCGATACTGCGGAGTTTGCTTATCAGCAATTAATGTCTGTTGAGTATGTGCAGTCTCGTGTAGGTATAGCCTACTAAGGCGTGTCTTAAATCGTACTAACGATACATCTCTTCTGTTCAAAAAAGTAAGCTTTAAGATAAGCAAGCAAAATAAGAGCCTGCGATTGTTATCCGTCGTTAACAATTGCAGGCTCATTCTGTGTCTGTTGTTAAACTATTTGAGGTCTTCATATAAAGGGAATTGCGAAGTGATTTCGCGGACATTACCTAATATTTGATTTTTTACATCCGAGTTCTTTGGATTTTTAAAAGCAAGCCCTATCAGCTGAGCAATTTCTTTCATTTCCCTGGCTCCGAGCCCTCTTGAAGTCATAGCCGGAGTTCCAAAACGAATGCCGCTTGTAACCAAAGGACTTGCCGTATCGTGAGGTATTGCATTTTTATTCGCCGTAATCCCTACTTCATCCAGTAAAGCTTCGGCTTCTTTGCCTGTAAGGCCCATAGTTCGTAAGTCAACCAACACGATATGATTATCTGTTCCTCCCGATACAAGGGTAAGTCCTTCATTCATTAAAGTTTCTGCCAATACGTTGGCGTTATTCAGAACACCTTCAATATATGTTGTGAACTCGGATTGCAATGCCTCGCCTAATGCCACCGCTTTCCCCGCGATAACGTGCATGAATGGACCACCCTGAGTTCCTGGGAATACAGCTTTGTCGATCGCCTGTGCCCACGACTCCCGGCACAAAATGGCTCCCCCTCGTGGTCCTCGTAAGGTCTTGTGTGTGGTAGTTGAGACAAAATGTGCATGTGGTACCGGGTTAGGATGCAAACCTGCTGCAACAATTCCGGCTATATGCGCCATATCTACAAAGAAAAGAGCTCCCACTTCGGCGGCAATCTGAGCAAATAATTCAAACTCAATGGTCCGCGGGTATGCACTTCCACCTGCAACAATCATGCGTGGACGATACTTATAAGCCAGTTTACGTACTTCGTCAAAGTCAATGCGGCCTGTTTGTGCGTCGACACCATATGAAACAAAATTATAAAATCTCCCTGAAAAATTAACCAGACTTCCGTGTGTTAGATGACCACCCTGGGATAAATTCATGCCAAGGATCGTCTCACCAATCTCAACCGAGGCAAAATATACTGCCATGTTGGCCTGAGAACCGGAGTGAGGCTGCACATTCGCATGTTCAGCGCCAAAAAGTGCTTTAAGGCGGCGGTTCGCTATCTCTTCGACTGTATCGACATACTCACACCCGCCATAATATCTTCTGCCTGGATACCCCTCCGCATATTTATTGGTCAATACTGAACCCGTTGCTTCCATCACAGCTTGACTTACAAAATTCTCTGATGCAATCAGTTCGATCGTATTCCGCTGCCGTGCAAGTTCTTGCTGAACAGCATTTCCTACTCCTTTATCTTGCTTCACCAAATGTTTCATGAACATCTTCCTCTCAATATTACGGTTATCTATTCGATCCAAATTGCTTTTTGGGAAATTTACTATTCATCAGTAGATGTGCCATCATTCCTGCAAACAATCCCCAAAATGCACCACCAACGCCAAGCAAAGTCACATTCGCTGCTGTCGCCAGAAATGTGATCAATGCGGTTTCACGTCCTTTAGGGTCCGTTAATGCATTAGCGAGACTTCCACCGATGGTTCCAAGTAAGGCCAATCCCGCTAATGTTGCAATAAAGGTAGCAGGAAGAATCAAAAACAAAGCAGCCAATGTTACGCCAAAAATGCCGACAAAAATATAAAAGATTCCACAAGCAATACCTGCAATATAACGTTTAGTTGAATCCTCATGTGCATCTTTTCCTGTACAAATCGCTGCTGTAATAGCTGCCACATTAAAAGCATGTGATCCGAATGGGGCTGCAAGAAGCGAACCCAAACCTGTTACAGCTAAAATAGGATTGGCACTTGTCTTGAATCCATCATTACGGAGAACAAGCATTCCGGGCATATACTGCCCTGTCAAGGTAATAATGAACAGCGGTAACGCAACGCCAAGTAAAGCATTTAACGAAAACGCTGGGACAACAAATACAGGCGAAGCGACTGCCAATTGGATCGTACTGAAGTCTGTTTTTCCCATGCATATCAAATAAATCAAACCAATTGCCAATATGCCAACAATGGCGTAACGGGAAGTAAACCTTCTTAGGACGATGTAAGCTGCAAATAGCACAGTAACAAGCAAAGGATCAAGCTTTGCCCCTCCAAAGGCCGATATTCCAAACTGTAGCAAAATACCTGCTAACAATCCGGAGGCGATGCCTGGGGGAATAAGTCGAACGAAACGTTCAAACATGCCTGACCAACCCAAAATAATAAATCCGACTGCTGAAATCATGTAAGCGCCAATAGCTTCTGGATAAGGGGTTACCGCTAATGCTGAAACGAGAAACGCCACACCCGGTGTTGACCAGGCTGTAATAATCGGTTCCTTGTATCGATAACTGAGCCAAATCCCCGTTACGCCTACCCCAATCGAGATGGACCAAATCCAGGAAGCAGTCATTTCCGGGCTTAAACCAGCCACTTTTGCAGCTTGAAACACAAGAATAAATGTACCCCCGTAATTAACAATCACGGATATTAAAGCGGCTATGACCGGCGATATCAAATCGCGACCACTCAACGAAGGGGATGCTGTCTTCATATTTAACACTACCTCTCACTTAATCATCGATGCGTGTGTTTTCATTCCAGTAATACTCGTCCGGTAAGTAGCGTTGACCAAATACACTTGTCCCTACACGTATCATTGTAGCTCCTTCTTCAATGGCGACTTGGAAGTCACCAGACATACCCATCGATAGAATATCCATCTCTACACGCGGGATGTTTTTCTCTTTAATTTGAGTGCGAATACGGTTTAACAATCGAAAGCAATGTCGTGTTTCTTCGTTCGTTGCATTCAGTTTTCCAATGGTCATTAAGCCTTTCACGTTTAACGTTTCGAATTGAGTTAACTGTTCTACAAGATCGACGGCTGTTTCTGGAGAGGCACCAAATTTACTTTCTTCGTAGGACGTGTTAATTTGCACAAGAATGTCTAAGGTCTTATTCTCTTTGAGAAGCTGGTTATGTAACGCTTGACCCAGTTTCAGACGATCTACGGAATGGATGAGCGTAGCATATTTAACAACGTCCTTTACTTTATTGGTTTGCAGATGTCCGATAAAATGCCATTCCACCTGTTCGTGTTGCTGCATGAGTGGGAATTTGTCTCGGAGTTCTTGAGCTTTGTTTTCTCCGAATAGAACCTCACCTGCTTGAATCGCTACCTCTAGTTTCTCAAGCGGTACCGTTTTGGTCGCGAGCAACAACTGAATTTCCTCTATGTTGCGACCGGAAGCCTGGCAGGCCAGTGCCATTTGCTGTCTTACAGATTGAAGATTTTCTTCTACCAGATGCCGCATGTCAGCCACCTTCTTTCTATTCCGCACAGGAATGGATAATTGAGATTAGCTCCTCCTTATGTATTGTGAAGACTGTGTAGAACGTCATGCTAGTGTATCAACAGATGGATTGGTTATACATATCCAAAAACACCATTTTAGAGCAGTCCAAAACTATAAAGTGAACATTAATTCAATTGGGGTACCTTTTTTGTGTGCTTTTAAAAGCTAATAATCTAGTAAAGCGATGCACACACACTTTCAAAATGTAAAAAAGCCGCTAAATTAGCGGCTTGGTATAATCCTATTCTTATCCCCAACGGGAAGCATGCTATATCATGATTTACTCGTTCACGTTTTCCTTCGTCACCAGCTTCAATTCTGCTGGGATCGATGACTCTACTTGTTTGCCACTGAGTACATCCAGAGCAGCTTGCAACGCCAGTTGGCCAATCAGTACGGGCTGCTGAGCAACAGTTGCCGTCAATTTCCCATCCTGAATGGATTTGATTGCATCATCATTGCCGTCGAAGCCGATGACTGGAATGTCTTTACCTGAGCTTTGAATGGCTTCAATCGCACCCAGTGCCATTTCGTCATTATGAGCAAATACCGCCTGCACGTCAGGATTACCCTGAAGCAGGTTCTCCATGACATTCAATCCTTTGGACCGATCGAAATCAGCAGATTGCTTGGAAACTACATCGAGTTGCTTGTCAGCCACTTCGTGGAAGCCTTTACCCCGTTCTCTTGTTGCGGAAGCGCCTGGCACACCCTCAAGTTCAATAACTTTGGCTCCCTCTCCGAGATGTTCTACGAAGTATTCAGCTGCCATACGTCCGCCTTTTACGTTATCAGATGCCACTAATGCCGCCACTTCACCTTTATCTGCGGAGCGATCCAGCGTGATCACGGGAATGCCCACACTATTGGCGGATTGAACCGCTGTGGAGATCGCTGCAGAGTCCGCAGGGTTAATCAGAAGTGCACTAACGCCTTGCTGAATGAGATCATCTACGTCATTGGTTTGTTTGGCCGAATCATTCTGTGCATCAACCACGATGACCTGTATTCCCTGTTTTTTGGCTTCTGCCATGACCCCGTCCTTCAGTGATACAAAGAATGGATTGTTTAACGTAGATATCGACAAACCGATTTTCTTCTGTCCGTTACTTTTGTTAGGGTTAGGTTTCGCCCATTCCGGTGGCTCCAGAGAGCACCCGGCCAGAACGATGATCATCAGCATACTTACGAGTGTTACAGTCCACTTTTTCATATTCGCTTCTCTCCTTATGCTGTTTTCTTGCGGTCCAGCAGGACGGCAATGGCAATGACGATGCCTTTTACAACCATTTGGTAAAATGAGTTTACTTCCAGCAAGTTCAATCCATTATTCAACACGCCGATAATCAAAACACCGATCAGTGTACCGACGATGCGTCCGCGTCCTCCAGCAAGGCTCGTACCACCCAATACGACGGCAGCGATTGCATCCAGCTCGTAGGATGTACCTGCGGTTGGTTGTGCTGAGTTCAAGCGCGATGTCAGAATTGCACCCGCCAGAGCAGCAAGCATACCTGTCAGGGAGTAGATCATAATTTTCACACGATTGACTTTGATACCCGAGATAATGGAGGCTTTCTCATTACCACCAATAGCGTACGTTTTGCGGCCAAAAGCCGTTTTATGCAAAACAATCCACAGAATCATGAAGGTAATCAGCATTGTAATTGCAGGTACCGGAATACCCAGCAGATAACCGCGACCAAACAGTTGGAACAACAGATTATCCCCGAGTCCTGTAATTGGATTACCATTCGTGTACACCAACGTCAGTCCTCTGAATATCGTCATGGTTGCCAATGTAGCGATAAATGGAGCCATTCTGCCTTTGGTAATCATCAGTCCGTTCACCATACCCATGACACCACCAAGCGCTACACCAATAATGATGGACAAGATCGGGTCCAGGCCGGACAACATCATATTCGCTACAAAAGCACTGGATAAAGCCAGGATCGAGCCGACCGACAGATCGATTCCGCCCGTCAGGATAACAAACGTCATACCGAAGGCAATCAGCGCATTAATCGAAACTTGACGCAGTAGATTCAAAATATTAAGCGGTTCCAAGAAACTTGGATTCAACACCGATACGATGAGAATAAGAATGATTAAGCCGAGCAGCGGTCCCAATTTTTGTATTACATGTGAGAAACGGAAGCCGCTCTTGACCGTTTTGTTTTCCTGCATTGTTGTCATATCACTGTCCCCCTGTGGCCAATGTCATAATGTGTTCTTGTGTTGCTACTTCCCTTGCGACCTCGCCACTGATGAGTCCTTCATGCACAACCGCGATCCGGTCGCTCATGCCGAGCACTTCAGGCAGCTCCGACGATACCATAATGATTGCAACGCCGCGATCTGTCAGTTCATTCATCAATTCATAGATTTCGCGCTTCGCTCCCACATCCACTCCGCGCGTGGGTTCATCCAGGATAAGTACGCTTGGGCCGATACCAACCCATTTCGCGATAACGACCTTCTGCTGGTTACCCCCGGATAGATTCCTTGCCGCCGTCTCGGAGGATTGCGTTTTGATCTGGAGCCGTTTGATCAGTGTATCTACGAAGTCTTGTTCTTTCGAAGCTGAGATAAAGCCTTTGCTTGAGAAACTGAACAGATTCGGCAAGGCCATATTCTCGCGAATGGAGAAGTCTAATACCAACCCCTCATCCTTGCGGTCTTCTGTAATAAACCCGATTCCATGTTTCACGGCATCTGCCGGTTTACGAATGTTCGCTTTTTTGCCGCGGATGAAGATTTCACCGCTATCCAACGTATCCAAACCAAAGATGGTTCTCATGATCTCTGTCCGTCCAGAACCCATAAGTCCTGAGAAACCGAGGATCTCCCCCGCTCTTACAGTGAAGTTAATATTCTCAAACAACCCTTTGCTGCTTGCATTCCTTACTTCCAGAACAACTTCACCATAGGAAGGATTCCGGGCAGGATATCGCTCCGTAAGTTCCCGACCAACCATTTTCCGCACCACTTCATCAAAGCTTGTCTGCGGAATAGCTTGTGTGTCTACCGTTCTTCCGTCACGCATGATGGTAATCCGGTCACAGATCGTGAATATCTCCTCCATTCGGTGAGAAATATACACGATGGATACGCCTTCCTTCTTCAGCGAGCTGATTACACCAAATAGCTTCTGGATCTCGCGCTCCGTAAGTGCTGCTGTTGGCTCGTCCATAATGATGACCTTGGCATCTGTCATTAGCGCTTTGGCAATCTCGATCATCTGTTGCTGCCCGACAGAGCACTCTCCCGCAGGACGTTCCAGTGGTATGTCTACGGAAAGCTTGGCGAACTGTTCTTTGGCAAGCGCTTTCATTTGTCTTGTATTGAGCAATCCGAACGATGATGTCAGTTCCTTACCGATGAAGAGATTATCCAGCACTGTCATTTCAGGCCATACGTTCAGCTCCTGATGTATAAAGGTGATGCCCAGTTTCTCCGCTTCCTTCGGACTTGCAAAATAGTTTTCTTCTCCGTCTATGGTGATGGTTCCCTGATCTCGCTGATGAAGACCAATCAGAATGTTCATCAGTGTGGATTTGCCGGCTCCATTCTCCCCCATCAGGGCATGAACCTCACCATCTTTTAGTTCAAAATCCACTCCGCTCAGCACCTGATTGGTACCGAACGCTTTATGAATGTCTTGCATCTGAATGTGCATTACGCAACCTCCTTTTTACCCGAAATGGACTCCCGATTGTAAAATGCAATTGGCATAAGGTGTGGCTTCACCTGTGCGGATGACCGCCTTCACCTGCCGGGTTAACGCTTTAAATTTTTCGTGGCTGACAGAAGCATCAATTGCTTCTACCCCAAATTTCTCCGTGATGAATTGCAGGGCTACAGGATTGCCTTCGCGAATCTCTTCGGCCACAATGACTTTCTCAATGACCATATCTTCTGCGATCACCTCCACCACTTCGCGAAAACTCGGTGTCCCCAGTTTGAGGGCCAGATCGATTTTGAGCACCCCGTCCGGTACGGGTAGACCTGCATCCGCAATTGCAATCATGTCCGTATGGCCCAGATCAGACAGTATCTTGGAAATGTGACTATTCAGTATGCCATTTCTTTTCATTACAAGCTCTCCTCTACTTCATCACGCGTTGGCATGCCGCCCTGCGCTCCGAACTTGGTGACGGACAACGATGCAGCCCGATTGGCGAAGCGGATGCTCTCTTGTAACTCTTTTCCTTCAGCCAAAGCAACTGCAAATGCGGCATTGAACGTATCCCCTGCCCCAGTAGTATCTACTGCCTCCACTTTATAAGTTGGGACTAAAATTTCTTCTGAGCCATCAAAATAACGAACGCCTTTACTGCCTTCCGTGATGAACAATTTGTTAGGATACTGACGTAATGCCTCTGCCGGACTCATACCCTGAAACAAAATCTCCGCTTCATGCTCATTTGGCGTGATATATGCGGCGTTGTCGATGACTTCTTGCGGCAATGTTCTTGCCGGAGCAGGATTAAGCAGTAGAGGTGTTCCGAATTCAGCACATCGTGCACTCACATGCACAACCGTTTCCTCTGGAATTTCCTGCTGAATTAGTACGATATCTGCATTGCGGATCACTTCCGCTGCTTCATCGACATATGCAGGAGTGACTTCGCGATTCGCCGCTTCAACCACTACAATACTATTATCACCTTCCGCCAGAATGATATGAGCCGTTCCACTTTCCAAATGTGTAACCGGTTTCACATTTTGCGTATTTACAGCATTTGCTCTAAAGTTCTCTAAAATATCTTTGCCAAAAGCATCGTCGCCTACCCGGCCGATCATCGCAACCTCGGCACCCAGTCGTGCAGCCGCAACAGCCTGATTAGCTCCTTTGCCGCCAGGAACCGTTTTGAAGCTATCGCCAAGAACGGTTTCACCCGCTCCCGGCCGTCTTGCAGAAGTAACAACCAGATCCATCGAACTGCTTCCAATTACGCATATTTTAGCCATCTGATCACACCTTTCTCGTTGTGCCTCGTTCGATGAAGCTGACGGGCAACTGTATGTTTTTGTTCTCTACTGCAGCTTGTTCCACAAGCTGGATAAGTAATCCCGCCGCTTCTCTTCCCATCTCGTATGCTGGCTGACGGATGGTGGACAATGCCGGCGATAACAGGCTGCTCATCGGAATATCATCGAAACCGATCACTTGTACGTCATCAGGAACCTTCCTTCCGATTCGTGATGCCTCATGTAGTACCGCCATGGCTGCGATGTCATTGCTGGCAATAACTCCGTCTGTGTCAGCATATCTCCTGAATAATTCTTCAGCCCATACCCCTGCCTCGTTAATCGAAAATGAGGTCGTCTGAATGACGTGATAGTCTAGTCCTGCATCACGGATAATTTCAATCGCTCCTTCGAAGCGATCCTGCGCAGGTCTAATCTGTGACGGTCCTTGCATAACCGTGATCCGGCGACTGCCGCGGTTAATGATCTCCCTTGCAGCTAGTCTTCCACCTTCCCTGCCATCCGCATACACGGATGGACGATCCAGTGAAGTTCTGTCCAGATACACGACGGGAATCTTCAGTTTTTCATATATTGAAGAATGAGGGTAGTTCGTTGAAGAGATCACACCGACTACGTTGTTTTGGATAAACGTCTGGATGTAATCCTGCTCCTTCTGTTCATCCTCATCACTATTTCCGAATATCAGTCTGTAATCCTGCTCCTGCATCCGGTCCTCTACGCCGCGGGCCAACTGCGGGAAGTAAGGGTTGGTAATATCCGGTAACAACAGGCCAATCAGTTTGGACTTGCGCTTATATAATGAGCGGGCCACTTCATTCGGCGAAAAGTTAAGCGCCTTCACAGCATCTTCCACTTTCTTGCGTGTGTCCGCATGAACATAACCTCTATCATTAATGACTCTGGATACGGTGGCAACAGATACGCCAGCCAGTTGAGCTACGTCTTTAATTGTTGTCATAAGTTGCTCTCCTCTATGTGTAACCGGTTACAGACATTAAATTATCATATTCTTATCCGTTTGACAAGCGTTTTCATTCTGGAAATTTCTCCAAGTCCATTGAAAAATGCATTGTAATATACGCAAATCCAAGCCTTACTGCCAGTTCGACGCCTGAAATAGCATGCTGCAAAACATAGAAAATGACGAGAACATCAAATAACGTCCTCGTCATTTCTTTAACCATTATTCTGCGTATATCATTATGCTTATAGTGGTCTTGCTTCGATGATGATATATTGTGAAGTACGCTCCTGTATCAACCACTTTTCGCCCTGGCGGACATAAACATCATGATATTGAACACTATAATCCGTGAGAACTTCTTTGCCGTCTTCGTCCCTAACCATTTTAATCTGAGAAAATACAACGCCTGTTGCAGTATCACCTTCCACATTCACTACATGCTGTGCGTTCGTGGTGAAATAACGTTTTACTAGCGCCACATGACCGTTAAACTCTTCTTGCAGTTGCTTGGTTCCGATTACTTCAGACATCAGTTGATCACCAAAATATACTTTGAATCGTGTATCCGGCTTGAATAAGAGCATCTGATCTGCAATTTTATTGGCATCGGTTAAAGTAGCATACGAGTCCACCAAATCTCTCAATTCGGATTTTGCTTTTAAAATTTCCAGTGACATATACTTGTCCTCCTTGATGTATCATCTGAGCCATAGCATTTTGTAATCCAACACTTGTTGAATAAGTATGACTTATTGATTATTATAAGGAGTACAAAAATAACTACAATCGTTAATCTGGCGCTTTTTGTTCGATATCCAACGTTCAATAACAAAGTGTTAGATAACTCGGTGTGGAGGTTACCAAGTGCACATTAAAATCGATCGAAGAGTGGTCAAAACGAAGCAAGCTATCTTCCAGTCCTTTCTTTCTCTCATTGCCGAGAAAAATTTTGAGGACATTACAATTAACGAAATTGCTGATCGAGCTAACATCAATCGGGGAACGGTATACTTTCATTACAGTGATAAGTATGATCTGTTGAACAAGTGCATCGAAGAGAACTTGAACAAAATGATATCCGCAACCACGACAACGAATGCGAATGGTGAAACGATTGATCTCATTCAATCCTCTTTTCTACCTGTAATTCGATATTTCGAAGAGCACCATCGTTTTTACGCTTCAATGCTCTCTAACAAAGGAATTCCTGCGTTTCGTGAACAGATGTTGGAACTCGTAACAACACACATCCGGATGAATATTAATATGGATGGTGACAATAGCAGCTACAGCAAAGAATTCGTCACTCAATTTATGGCATCAGCCTTTGTCGGCATCATTGAATGGTGGATTATGAATGATATGCCTCAGTCCTCGGAAGAGGTAGCGGAACAATTATGGGGGCTTTTAAAAAGAAACCAAGTTATTAACTAAGCTCAATGTTACGCAAAATATTCGTACCTCTTACTTTCTCATGAAGAAAAATAACGTTACTTGAAGGTAACGTTATTTTTCCTTCAATTCATATTGCTTGAATCAGCTGCCATACACTTCAAATGCACGATGTCCTGCCCTAACTCCCTTCGGTAACCCATTATATACGATTCTTACATACCTGCCCTTTGCTTCGAATTGATCCATCCGTATCTGTTCATGTGACGTCTGCCCCGTCTGGTTGACGACCAGACGCCATTCGATTGCATCGCTTGAAACCTGAATCACATATAGGAAGTTACCCTCCTCATGAAATCTTACTTTGCTTCCTGTGATGGAACGTTCCTGCAACAAATCCACCTGCCACCAGTGGCCTGGATGATTGTCTTGTGCCTGCCAGAACGTTTCATCGACACCATCGTTTCCATACGTGGCATCATTGCCTTCGTTCATGCTATCGCTTGATGCGAACTTCCCGCAGGCAAGCTCATGCTCCGAAGTACATAGATCTGCACTTCCTGTCATGGCAGGTTGCTCATTCTTCTCAAGCAATTGGCGAAGCTCATTCAACTCCATCGATACTTTGGGGGCAAAAGAATCTGAGGACATATAGTCGATTAAGCTTTTGCGAAGCTGCGCTGCGACAGGTCGACTGTCCATATCATTCTCGATATCGATTCCGCAGATGATCAGCTTTCCTTTTCCAATGGTATATTCCGCAAGATTCATCAGTTTTCGGTTGTGAACAAAGTTGGGTATGACCTGAACAATCGGGTTAAATGCAATGTCATCGTTCACGACAAGAGTTACGGATCGCTCCAGCAGGTCCTTCCATGGATATTCCGCGTACTCCCTGGTCGGGAAGCCGCTCAAGGCCAGATGTTCAGCATCAACCATAATGCCACACGGAGCTTCAGTTGCAAAATGTGCCGGACTCCAAAACACCGGATAGAACTTCCCTGGGGTCGTATTTCTTAAGTCACTATCCTTCGCCAGAAATAAAACGCTCCCTCCCTCTTCAAGGGTTTGTTCCATTCCTTTGTCCAGACTTCGTTTCAGCACTATGCCCTGAGGAAGTTCCTGATTCTGCCCGCTGCATTCATATACCCAGAACGGCCATTCATTTCGTATTTCGCTACCTTCCAGTACCAAAGATATCGTCAGTCTGTCGCTTTTCTGTATTCGATGTGGCGCGTCTGAAACCAAGCGACCTAACGGTTGACCTGATCCAAGAGGAATTGTATCTGTAAGCAGAGAACCTGAATCGAGCGTGCGGCCCTGCCCATCTGCAATTGTCCACTGGATGGAGGATGGCGGAAGTTCTTTTACACCAAAATGGGCAATGTTGATCTCTGCCACATACAGCTCTGTATTCGTATAGATGCGTTTCGGCATGCGAAGCAAAAGTACCGTGGGCCCGCAAAACTCTCGGAATTGTTGAGGTTCAATCAAGCCCTTGGATTCCCAAAATGCATTAAGCAGACCCACGGTTGCGGTGCTCTGACCAGGGAAATCATGCAAATCCAGCAACTGAAATCCTCCAAGACTCGGCGTGCGTAGGGCAGCTTCGATCTCATCGCGATATAATTGCAACGCCAACATGCCTGAACCGTGGACGAATGAACGAAGGTCACCAAGCAAGCCTCTTTTTTTCATATCTGCGTGGATGACCTCCAGATTAACGGGACGTAACGCTCCGCTATACTTCTCCATCTCTTGTACATCCGGGTAGACAGCATACTGTCCCACTTCATGTGAAATAACAGGTACTGGTCGATTGGCTACGGCGCCTCGGAAGTCTAGCTGCGTGGACAACGCTAATTCTTCCGGGAAATATTGCCCGCGAACACCAATGCCATCAACCGATTGGGCTATAAACAGATCATCCGCTGGATCAAGCTGCCGATCCCAATTGGTGGTGAGCGTGTATAACCGTCTGTCATCGAACGATTTCAAGTCTTCTACCATCCTGTGCAACAGGTCGAAGTCACCATTCAATTCATTGCCATTACTGTAGATACAAAAGGAAGGATGATTCCCGTAGACATGAGCAATTCGTCGAGCCTCCTGAGGCAAGTACGTGTAGTGCTCTGGGTGGGCCCCAACTGCCATATTCCACGTATCCATCCACATGGGAGACTCGACTTGCAGGTAGACCCCCAATTGATCAGCTGCTTCGAATGCAGCTTCAGGTGGGCACCAGGAGTGAAAACGGATATGGTTCAATCCATAGTTCTTAACTGTCTGAAACAGCTTGAGCCATGATTCAATGTCCATCGGCGGATGACCTGTATGCGGGAAGATGCAACATTCCAAGGTTCCTCGCAAAAAGATAGGCCTTCCATTCATCTGCAATTCTCTGTCCTTGCGATGAAAATATCGCATGCCAAATGTCTGATTTTCTGCAATGTGAATGAGATTGCATTTTTCCAATAATACATTTGCTTCTATTCTCAACTCATAGATATTGGGGTTGAATTCGTCCCATAACAAGGGATTTTCACCCATATCCACTTTCCATTCAAAGTTCTCGGAGGATGAGGCGGAGACATGGATACTTTTTTCTATCTCAGGAACCGCATGCGGTGCTACGCCCTGTTTGATATGTGCGGATATTTGCAAACTGGCATGAGCTTCAGTATCGGTTTTATTATGACATGTACCCTTCAATACAACGGAGCGCAGATCCGGCTCTGGGAAGACCTGTATATTATTGACCCAGAACTGCTCTGAAATATGTAGCTCCATCCGGCCTATAATCCCATTCCAGATCGTCTGCGTCTCTTCTGTATAAGCGCTCGAATGACTACCCAGATTCTGAACATCCCGATTATCAATCCGAAGGGTGAACCGGTTGACCTTTCCTGATTGAATGAATGTACTCACGTCATATTCATGAGCAACCGATAAATGGTCTTGCTGTCCGGCAAGTTGACCGTTCACCCATAAGGTGGATTGGAACATGATCCGCTCAAGATATATGACAAATCGTTTTTCAACCCATTCAGCAGGCACATGGATTTCGTATTCGTACCATGCTGATCCAATATAGGAATACCGCTGCCGTAGAGAACGGACCGTCTCCCGATTCATCTCATCGCCCCATTCCGTTGCGTCTCCAATGCCGTTGACTGTCAGCGTACCAGGAAGTGTTACCAGATTCTTTGATTGGGAAACGAACGACTCGTACCATTCTTCGGTTTCGCCGATATCCTGGGGATCCAGTACGTATTTCCACTCCCCCGCAAGTTGAACTATTCTCCTGTTATGCTGTTGATCTAACATACGGTCCACCTCTTGCTTTCACTGATATATAAGCTTTCATTGCAAGTGATTCTCGTATATTATTTTAGAATATGTACTGAATCGAAAGGAATGAGGATATGGCTAACAAACCAGACAATCCTGCTATTTTTTCAACAA
Source organism: Paenibacillus sp. FSL K6-1318 (assembly GCF_037976905.1). NCBI lineage: Bacteria > Bacillati > Bacillota > Bacilli > Caryophanales > Paenibacillaceae > Paenibacillus > Paenibacillus sp. FSL K6-1318. The sequence continues at coordinate 3,224,100 of NZ_CP150270.1, read as the reverse complement.
GACAACAATACACACATCCTCCTGGTATTCTGGTGTCCGACCATTATTTTCAGCCCTATGGATACTCCTGTCATCGTGCACAGGGAACCAAGGATTGGCTAATCATATATACTTTATCGGGAAAAGGACGTATTCATAATGGAGCCAGTGGATACCTGAGCTGTACAGCTGGAACGTTAACCATTGTTTCTCCTGGAACCGCGCAAGACTATTTCACCGAGCAAGGACATGTATGGGATAAAATGTGGGCTCACTTCATTCCACGTCTACCTTGGATGGATTGGATACCCTCCAGCAATACAGATGGCCCGATCTTTCAACTCCATTTCGACAAGGAAAGCTCCCGGAGAGCGATTGAATCGGCTTTTAGCAGAGTGATCTCCTACAGATTATACGAGGATTCCATGTTGAGGGATGAGCTGACATTGAATGCACTGGAAGAGGTCATCTTGTTGGTCGCCAGTCAGAATCAATCGAAGAAGGAACTGGATTCACGCGTTCAGGAAGTGCTAAACATTATATCTCGGGATTACATGGATCATATTCTTATCGAAGATTTGGGCAAGAGGGTGTGTTTATCCCCTTCCCGTCTGTCTCATTTGTTCAAGGAACAAGTGGGAGATTCCATCATGGAAACGTTAATGAAGTATCGCTTGAAACAAGCTGAACCATTACTTCAATATACCCTCAGGCCCATTACCGAGATTGCTCTGGCGGTTGGTTTCCATTCACCCGACTATTTCTCCCGGCAATTCTCCAGCCGCTTTGGAGTCTCCCCATCGAACTATCGGAAGAGATATAGGGAAGCCATTTAAGCTCCAATTAAGCAGAATACTATGCAATTCTAACTTGTCCGTTGGCCATGTTGAATACTGTTGCTTCAGCATTTTTTTATATGACCTGCCCATCGCTTCCTTATATAGTAGTTTCAGCCAGCCCACTTTGAAAAGTGATTAAACTAATGAATATCTCATGTAAAACCTATTGAATTAAAACTTGGGAATTCTATCCCTAGTATTCCTTATCATTCTTTTATAGTTGTAAGCAGAAAAAGCCCTACCGTTCCCGGTAAGGCTTTTCTTGACTTCCCTATCATTACAGAAGGCTTACCAGATGACATTCAGTCACCTTTTCGCCATATTACTGTTCATATTATTCACCGCTTATTTTGTAGCTCTTCCGTACACTTCTTCCGTTACAGGTTCCAACCATTCCGGTGTACCCGCAGTGATCGCAATATGTTCAAACCAACTATCTTTAGCGGCCCCATGCCAGTGTTTCACACCATCATGAGTCACAATAACATCGCCGGCTTTTAGGAATTGAGCAGGTTTTCCTTCTTCCTGATACCAACCTTCTCCACCAGTCACTAACAACAGCTGAAATCCACCACGGTGGATATGCCAGTTATTTCTGCATCCCGGTTCAAACGTTACATTCCCAACACCCACATTCACTTTGGGATCAGCAACCAAGGATTGGAGATAACTTTGTCCTACAAAATATTGTGCATATGCTTCGTTTTTCTCTCCTACCGGGAAAATAACTCCATCTCTAACTTCTTCATGCTTAGCCATTTCAAGTACCTCCAATGTGATCTTATTGATTAATCCGTCCTGCTCCTATGTTGACCTAAATATGATTGCACACATAAGTGCGATATCGCACATTCGTGTATAATATAAAATAATTGCACTGCCTCTTCAAGGATCAAATGAACCTGATCTGTGCCTTATTGCGCAAGGGGACAACATTTGTGCAATTACTCTCTTGAAAGAATGGTGATTACTATCGTTTCTATCACAGATCGAAGAATACTTAAGTCTCGGGAAGCGATCAAATCCGCTTTTATCAAACTCATGAACGAGAAACCTTTCGATACCATTACGATGCAGGATATCTCTGATTATGCGAATGTCGGCCGCAGAACGATATACCATCACTATTCGGACAAATTCGACTTGCTGGATAAATTAATCGAAGAACATATCGATGAACTAAGAAGATTGTGCAAGGAAGCATCCGATCTGGATTTTATAGAAAGCAATGTACTTTGGTTCGATTATTTTGAAGTTCATTATTCATTCTTCTCGGCTATGTTACGGAGTAAAGGAGCCCCTTTTTTCCGCAATCGCTTCCTGGCACTCGTCATTGAAGAACTGGAAGATGAGGTGAATATAACGGAAGGGAAAAATAAAGGACTAACAAAAGGAGTTATTCTTACGTTCTTTGGTACAGCGATCGTTGGTATCGTGGAATCCTATTTCACGAATGAATTACCCCGGAAACCTCACATTGTCGCAGAACAAGTTGGAATTTTATTAGAAAGGAATCTATAACAAAGACGCTTCATGAACCGTTCCTCTTTTATAATCTTACCACCTGGGGAGCGGTTTATTAATTATCATTACAAACATTGGCGTTATGTGATATGGTCAGTGAAGATATTAGATTCGTACATACATATGTGCATGAAATGCGAGGAGAAGATCGAAAGTGATAGAGAGAAATACCCTTGAGAAACCAAGTAAGTTTAGTGATCCCATTTTTGTCATGCTCGTGGCAAGCCTGTGTTGCTTGTTATGGGGAAGTGCATACCCATCCATCAAACTTGGATATATCGCATTTAACATTCTGCCGGAAGATATCGCTTCCAAGTATGTTTTTGCCGGATACCGATTTACACTGGCAGGCATGCTGCTCTTGCTCCTTTCTCGTATCGTTAGAAAACAGAAGCTCCAATTGTCCAGGCCTCAGTGGACAGGCCTTATTATGTTAGGTATATTGCAAACGGGTTTGCAATATATGTTTTTCTACGTCGGCGTAGCCAATACAACGGGTGTTAAAGGTTCCATTATGAATGCAACTACGACCTTTTTCAGTGTTGTTCTGGCCCATTTCATCTATAAGAATGACAAATTAAGCAGAAACAAAATCGTTGGCTGCTTGCTCGGATTCGTTGGTGTAATCATCGTAAACTTCCATACGGATCTGCTTACTTTTTCCTTTTCATTCACAGGCGAAGGGTTCGTGATTATAGCAGCACTTGTTTTCTCCGTCACAGCCCTTTACGCTAAACGCCTCACCGCTACGATCGATGTTCTGATCATAACAGGTGTCAGCCTGTTCGTTGGCGGACTGGTACTTACGCTGTTAGGTCTATCACTCGGCGGTCGGGTTACCCATTTTACTCTGGAATCCACCAGTAACTTGATCTACCTGGCTTTACTGTCGTCCGTCGCATTTTGTTTGTGGAATATGCTTCTCAAGTACAACAAGGTCGGAAGAGTGTCTGTATACAACTTCCTAATCCCTGTATTTGGCGCATTGTTATCGGCTTTATTCTTAGGTGAAACGATTCTGGAACTGAAAAATCTGGCTGCTTTGCTGTTTGTGTCGGTCGGCATTTATTTAGTCAATCGTGTACGTTCTGTGCAAAGCTCTAATAACACTCCAATAAAATAGACAACCGTCCATCTCATGGACAACAAAAAAAGCCGCTGATCAGCGGCTTTTCATGTATATACCAATACGATATACGATCGTTTCTTACGATGTTATACCTTAATATATACTCGTAAAGTCAATCAAGTCCTCTTCTTCCTCATAGTTGAATACAATGGCGTGATTACCTAACTGGTATACCATCTCATAACCACCAACGACTTCATTGTAATATTCTGAGGAAGGTTTCCCCATCCATATTTTCACATTCCATGGTGAAAGATTCTGCTTCTCATTGTACAAATCAAAAACGGCAATACGTGATTTATTGGTAAGCTCGTGCATGTATGAATCGAATCCGACACCGAATTTAGAATAATAATAGAACGCTCCCCATTCCTCGTTTGAACGAGAGGTTGGTTTCCCCAGTTTTTTTTGCGCATTTTGAAGCGTCATGCCAATCTTAACGTCCGTCCGTTCTGGCAATACACCCTTTGAAGCGGCATCCTTCAGGCTTTTCAGGTAAGCGCGATCGCCAACACCCGAGTTCGGCCAAGCTTTTGAACGGAGGTTACGCGTATCTTCCAACCGCAATTCCAATTTGTTCACACTCAGCTTAAACGTATTAACTCCATAGACGAATTGAAGGTTGTTGTAATTTTTGAACTGTACTCGGGCACCTGAAAGAGTACGGATTCCATCATTTCTGCTTGCAGAGTAGGAATCGTCGATTTTTTTCCCCTTATTATCGACAAATGTTACACGGCGCAATTCCCCAGAACGAACAATATACGTTTTCACCTCATTGAAATTAGAAGTTCCCCAGTCAGTGATCATCAGCATATCTGGTGTACTAGTCTCTTTGCTCTTCACAACGAAGTTCCAGGTTTGAGGCAAAATAATCGTATTCAGATCCAGTTTTGCTGCCTGAACAGTTCCGTATGATGCCCCTTTTTTTAGCAAGGCCGCACGATACGTACCTGAATAGCTCTTGTCGCCTTTTTTATTGTTGGTCCAGCCATTTTCTTCAGTCAACGTGCTCTTCTGTTCATCATAAGCGAAAATATAAACGGTGTAAGCCGTTTGCTTGGCATCACGAAGCGTAAATGAAAGCCGGCTCATACTTTCGAGCTGTTTGGCGGAGATTTGCTCTCCTTTGGCATCGGCATGGGGTGGTAGCAGCAGCAATGCGCTCAGAACGTAGACGAATAAGGTAAGTAAGGCCAGAGAAGCCCATTTTGATTGGTGCTTAGGGTGTATCATCGTTGACTCTCCTTTGAGTAAAAAAAATAAAAATCTAACAGCTCTTTTCTAATTTTAAACCGTGCACAATCTCAACATTCAAACAGGTACTTGCTAACGTGTAATCTTGATCAAACTATGTAATTAATATAGGTTAATATTCAATAAGCATATCCTCCCACTAGTACTATTTTCCTAAGAATGATAACATACCCTTTCTAATAAAGAAATAACAATCTAATTAATCAATATCGATCCATATAATATAAAAAAGCCGCTAATTAGCGGCTCTTCAAGTAACTACGAATACATTATGATTTACATACAGGAATACACGACATTACGTAAGCGTCTTTGGACGTACGGCTCCTGACTGTTCAGCAGGTGCTGTGCATACATGACCGTAAGTTCTGAATCCGGATCAATAATGGCCATACAACCCGCTGCGCCGCTCCATCCAAATTCACCAAGGGGGCTAAGTGAACCACTGCCTGCTTTGGAGATATGTGTCCGGACACCCAGTCCATAGCCGTATCCATACATATGATCCCAGGAATAATCACCGCGGGTCATCTCGTTTAGGTGATCCGTTCGCATCAGTTCCACTGAGGCTTGAGACAGAATCCGTACGCCTTCTGGACTTGTACCACGACCAGTAAGCGCGTTCAGAAAACGTGCATAATCGCTAACGGTGGATAACAATCCTGCACCGCCGCTCTCCAGCTCAGTGCCCACACGGAATCCATTGCCATCCAAACGTACAGCTCTCTCAAGCTCATCATTGTAAGCATACTGCGGAATCAGGCGCGCCTGCTGCTCTTCATTCAAGTTAAATGCCGTATCGTTCATGCCAAGTGGCCCGGTGATTTCATCCCGCAGATACGTACCAAACCGTTTGCCACTTACCACTTCCACCAATGCTCCGAGCACATCATGGCACATGCTGTAGTTCCAGTGTGTCCCTGGTTCAAACAGCAATGGTTCTTTCGCAAGCGCTCTCGCGAAGTCCCGTGTCGGCAATGTTCCGTTGGTTCTTTTGACAGCTTCCTGAATGCTCGGGTTATCAACATCATAGGAGAAGCCGGCAGTCATGGTAAACAAATCGCGTACTGTAATGGCTCTTGTCGCCTTTTCCAGTCGAATCTCTCCGTTTGCCATCGTTTTCTTAACTATCATCTCAGCATACTCTGGCAGATAATCGGACAACGGATCGCTTAACAGCATTTCCCCTCTCTCCACCAGTTGCAAGCCTGCAACGCAGGTCATGATTTTGGTCATGGAGTATAGATTGAAGATCGCTCCATCGCTGATCGGCGTTTTCTCCTCCAGATTGGCGTAGCCATTCCGGTAATGGAAAACGGTATCATTTCGATGCATCACCAGCACCTCTGCCCACGGAATGCGCCAGGATGTCATGCGGTCAATAAATGAAGCAAGCGGTTTAAAGTCCATGTTTCCCCGTCCTTTTATGTATAATCGTATATCATTTTGCGATGTGGTCCATGTTCACTGCTACAATCCACATATTAATAATATACGACCTTTTACATATATTGACCACCACCTAAATGGCTCAACGATCCATTTATTTACCACCGATACTGTATTTCACTTCGTTCATGATTTCGCAGGCAGTGTGAGATAACGTTAATCAGAAACAGTTTGAACTCCTCAATGTCTGACATCCAATCAACATCGATATTCAATTATGCAAAAAAGCCGCTATGTTCGCGGCTTACAATGAGTTCGCTACACAGCTCGGAACCGTATGAAGTATCACTACTACTGTACTTCTGCTCTTGCCGTGGAGACAAAGGTCATCAATTCTTCTACGGGTGTGCGAGGACGAGGTTTGGGAACCTTGTTTGTATCAAAATACCCCAGATGAAGTGTGCCAATGATTCTCTCCCCTGCTTTTACACCGGTCTTGGCGTAGAAATCAGGGTCAAAATTATATTCATTCGTCTTCCACACTACGCCGATATCCTGCTCCCATGCCAGGAGTTGAATATTTTGAATAAGGGCAGCACCAGCCCCCACAGCATCTTCCCATACCCGTTGTCTCGGATCAGCCTCAATCACAACCAGCAGATGGGCTTGGATAGATTCGCAATAGTCCTTTTGCAACTTCTCTGTCCAGCGCTCCCGCTCATCTTTGGAGAACGTATGTAGCACCGCATCAGCAAATTGCTTCCGACCTTCTTCTACAAATAATATGAAGCGCCATGGCTCTTTACGGGAATGAACAGGTGCCCACACGGCCGCTTCCAGCAAGTGCATGATCGTTTCTTTCGCCAGCGGTTTGCCATTGAACTGACGAATGGTTCTTCGTTCACGAATAATCTTTTCCATTACAGACGTTTCCATAAGGGGGATCGTCCTCCTGTCTTGTTTTCTTATTGGGTAAGGAAACTCACCGCTTCTTCTATAATCTTGCTCTGTCCAATGGGTCCTCCTGGACCTTGGAACCACAAGCCGTAGTCAACGATGTAGACATTGTTGTTTTTAACAGCATTCAGGCTCTTCCACACTGCTGTTTTTTGCAATTCTGTCGTTTCATTCTCGTCTGATGACAACAGGAAAATATGATCCGGATTAATCGATGGTAACGACTCCATGGAGATTACTTTCATTGAATCTGTCGGGTCAGGTATGGATACAGGAGGTGTCAGGCCTAGATCGTCGTACAGAACCTCATAGTTTCTTTTACTGTAATAACGCACTTCTTTATCAGACAAACGCAGGAACATCACCGTCTCGTCTCCAATGGCATGCTTAATTTTCTCGCGGGCTTCGGCAGCCTTCTTCTCATATGCTTCTATAACCTGTTTTGCCTGTTCCGTCTTCCCTAACATATCTCCCATATGTAGCAAGCTCGTTTTCATACGAATAATACCTTGCTCATCCTGCAGCTTCTCTGCCAGTAAGGTAGGCGCAATTTTGCTGAGGCTGTCATAGGCATCACTCATGAAATCCTGACCGATAATCAGGTCTGGCTCTGCCGCCAATATGCTTTCGTAGTTGGGATCAACCTGCCAGCCCAGATTTTCTTTTCCTTGTAGTTGATCGGACAGGTAGGTAGGAAACTGATCACTCCCCTCCTCATTACTGGATGCTGCCTGCGGTACAATACCGAGTGCTAACAAATAGTCAGTTGCAGCCGGGAACAACGAAATAATATGCTGAGGATCACCTTTGATGACAGTTTCTCCCCAAGGATGTTTAACAGCACGCTCCTGTACTGCTGACTCGGTGGATTGCGCGAATTCGGTGGTTGGAGCATTGTTACCGCTTGTTCCATTACTGCTTGTTGCTGAACTGCCCTGAGAAGGGGAACAGGCTGATATTAATAATGTAAGGCTGAGCATCAAAAGCAATGCAACGGGTTTTCTCGATCTCATAGATGTAAGTGATTCTCCTTTTGAGTTGTATTGATAATAATTATCATCATCAATAGGATCATAACCGCGATGCATGGGACTGACAATGGACAATTCTGATTCTTGGATAGCATTATTCTGATCGGTTGGCAGGGCGATACATTTTTGTTTGAACCGACCTGGTGAAAGGCCAACATACTTTTTAAATAAACGATTAAAATAGATCACATCCGGAATGCCGATTGCCTCGGCAATCTTCTGAAGAGATGCATCTGTGTGCAACAGTAGCTCCTTGGCTTTGTACATCCGTATCCGAGTTAAATAGGTAATCAGACTGCTGCCTGTCTCTTTCTTGAACGTTCTCGACAGATGCCCTGTACTGCAATCCAGAAGTTCTGCGAGCGGATCGACCATAACGGGCAACATGTAGTTCTCTTGAAGATAACGAACGGCTTGAGCTACCAGATCGGGCTTGGCAGTCTCAATTCCTTGTGCACTTAATTGCCTCATTAATTCATTAATAAATTGATAAAATAACGTCTTTACCTGAAATTTCGAGAACGCATCCGTCCGTTCCCAATGTTGCTCTATTCTTTGGACTTTATCATATAAATCAATGGGATAGCTTGGGGCGAAAGCATATTGCACATGAAACGGGACATGTTGCCTGAGCAGAGCTTGATTCTCACGAGTATTGGATAACGACAAATTAGCCCGATAAAACATCAAATAAAATTCGAATGAATCCTCGTTCAGGGAGATATTCATCCATACCCCCTTGCCTCCATGTAAGACTTGCATCTGATCGATCGCGTACATCGTGTCATCCAGCGTAATCGTTGCATTGCCGCGAACTGTATATATAAAACCGCTAATTGGAAATCGATAGGCATGGATGGGTTCGCCAGCGCGCACGACGACGTGACGCACATCCCATATTTTAATTGAGGCCAGATTCCATAACTTCACATGCTCTTCTACGTGCATCTCTTCCTTCACCTTCCACAACCCATTAAGTTAGCAAAACATCAGCAAAATCAGCGGATATTTTCACTTTTCTCCATTCTATCGATAATCATTCTCAACTACAACATATATCTTCCTATTCGATAAAATGTTACGCACGAACAAGCCGATCCAATAAAGGATCAGCTTATGTTGTAACGTTTTAGACTTCGCCGCGTCTGTTCTCAACCGATTTCATACGGTTTTGATCATCTGGTACCCGGTCAACACTGAACTCTTGACCAGCTTCAACCTCACCATGACCTGAAATATTTCGGGAAAAATTAGTGAACTGTCTCTTTTGCTCATCCAACTCATGTTTTTGCTTCAAAAGCTCTTGCGGGTCTTGTTTTGTCACCATGCTAACCTCCCATACATACTTGAAGTCATGCAATTTAATTCGCACTACAGAAGTTTTCCATAATAGAGCTGTGCTTATGCATGAAGTACCGATTCCTTTCATAATATGAGTCCATACATTCACCAAAGCCTGTGTGACATAAAGGAGAGAACAACAGATGAAGCGGATCCTCTTGTCCTATCCTCTTAGTGTAAATACTCCCGTTTATAAAGATAACCCTCCTGTTGAGATTCAGCAGCAGTCTAGCATAGATCAAGGAGATCTGTATAACCAATTTATCATCACATCTCTCAACCATAATGGAACTCATATTGACGGGCCTTGGCATTTCAATCCGCAAGGTCTAAAGATAAGCGAAATTCCAATAGACTATTTTATCTTTACTCATCCAACAATCCTCTATATTCCCAAAGGTGACGATGAACTTATTACAAAAGCTGACCTGGAGCCGTATGAACACCAGATCGCTGGCTCTGATCTACTGCTCATACGTACAGGTTTTGGCAAGTTTCGGTCATCTGACCCTGTTCGTTATAGTGATCATAACCCAGGGTTTGCAGCGGATGCTGCAAGCTACCTGATGGTTTTTGATTCATTGCGAGCAGTTGGGATGAATATGATCTCTTCAGGCTCTGTGATTCATGTGGATGAAGCTATCGCTTTTCATCAGATTATGCTTGGGAAAGGTCGGGTTGATGGCAAGTTCATTCTACTTATAGAGGATATGAATTTAAACCATGATTTATCTGGAATTGAAAAGGTATATGCTGTTCCATTATATATTGAAGGCGTTGACAGTAGCTTCAGTACAGTTTTTACGGAAGCTTGATTTTTTTATATACATAAGGTAAACAAAAACGCGCTGGCAAGAGTATTACTCCTGTCAGCGCGTTTTTGTATGTTAGTGAATATCTTTCTTTTTGAAATTGCCGCCTCTTACTTCAGCTACATCGTATACGACTACAAAAGCAGTTGGGTCAATTTCGTGAATGATATCTTTAATTTTACTCTCTTCCATCCGGTTAATGACACAAGTGATTTCCTTGAACTGCTCATTAGAGTAGCCACCGTATGCCTCGGTATACGTTGCTCCACGACCTAGTCGGTCCCGAATGGTTTCAACCATAATTTCAGGTTGATTCGTAATAATTTTAAACGTTTTGGAGCCGCTCAAGCCCTCTTCAACAATATGTATTACTTTAGAAGCAATAAAATACGCAAGTCCGGACAAGATCGCTCCCTGCAAACCGAATACGGTTGAAACGACTATAAAGACAAACATGTTGAGGAACAGAATGAGATCACTGGTTCCAAAAGGTACTTTTCGCGAAAGGAGTACAGCCAGCATGTCTATGCCATCCAATGCCCCGCCGTTACGGAGTGCAAGTCCCATACCAAAACCGATGATAATCCCGCCGACAACCGTAACGAGCAAGGTATCACCTTCAATGATGGTTGGTACATGGTGCATCAGACTGGTGCTGATTGCCAGTGAAGCAATACCGATGATGGAATATAACGCGAAGCTTTTACCGATTTGCTTATACCCGAGCCACACAAATGGAATGTTAATAATCCCGATGAGCATCCCCAGTGGTAATCCGAACAACTGTGATCCTACGATACTTAGACCTGTGACACCACCATCTGAGACATTATTCGGGATCAATATGGCTTCCAGGCCATATGCCGTTATAAATCCCCCAATGATAATCAATAATACTTTGGAGAGGATCTTTAACTTGTTTGACTTTTGTTTTCTGTTTTGATGCATTCCATTTCCCCCTTGATGAACAACCGATAAAAAACAGTCTATAATAAAAATCACTGTTTTGGCAATAGATCGTCATTTGTGTGTGTTACTTCATTGTTCGATGAGCGTTCGATACGACGAAATTTTATGCTCAAGCATCTCATCAGCTGTGTTAAGGATGTGCATCTGTTTTTGGATTGACTCTTTATGCTCCTCCAGCAGCTTCAAACGATCTGCCGCCGTATGCTCCCCTTCCTGAAACAAGGATGCATACTTCTTAATAATCGCAATGGGCATTTGAGTCTCTTTTAATTTGATCACAAATTGAAGCCATTTCAGGTGTGACTCGTCGTATCGCCTGTCTCCACTGGCATCTCGGAGAGGAATCACAATCTGTTCCTTCTCATAATAACGCAACGTATGCGCACTAATATGAAGCAATTCTGCCACTTCACCAATGGTATGCATGGTTGACCTCCCCTCCATTTTCCTGCTTGACTTAGAGTAAGCTCTAATCAGTATAATCAACTCGTGGTCACATCACAATAAAAAATGAAATCAGATTCAGGAGGAATTCCCATGAAATACACAGTGATTACCGGTGCCAGTTCAGGCATTGGATATGAAGCGGCTTTAGCTTTTGCAGCTCGTGGCAAAAATATGATCCTGGCAGCTCGCAGAACCGATGAATTGGACAAATTGAAAGCAAAAGTAGCTGAAATCAATCCTGATCTGGATGTTGTCATTCGTACAGTGGATCTGTCCGTTGCCACTAATGTGCATGATTTCTATGAAGGTCTTCAGGCTTATTCCATTGAGACATGGATTAACAACGCAGGATTCGGGAATTTCGCTTCCGTTGGCGAACAACATCTGCCCAAGATTGAACAGATGCTACATCTTAATATAGAAGCTCTTACGATTCTTTCTTCCCTATATGTACGCGATTATGCAGATGTCGATGGCACACAGATCATTAACATCTCCTCTGGTGGAGGATATACGATTGTAGCCGATGCAGTAACCTACTGCGCAACCAAGTTCTATGTAAGTGCCTTTACCGAAGGACTTGCGCAAGAGTTAAAAGGTAAGAACGCAGCAATGCAAGCCAAAGTGCTCGCTCCGGCTGCAACCGAGACAGAATTTGCGAAACATTCCTTTAATGTAGATGAGTTTGAATATGAAGGCAGAGTTCCGAAGTTCCATACGGCGGAACAAATGGCTGGATTTTTACTTGAATTGTATGACAGTGAGAGCGTGGTCGGCATTGTGGATGGGCTAACATATGACTTTGAACTAAGAGAACCAATTTTTCCGTACGCTGCACGAGCAGCCTCGAAACCACAAAATTAATCCGAAACTGAAGTTGAAACCGAATCCCCGGAACCGGTTAGACATCATCTAACCTGGCTAATAAACATCTTCTAATCTAATCGTTAAACATCAGTTAACGTTAAAAAGGGAACCTGTCTCCAGGTTCCCTTCTTTGTATTTATTTTCAATTCTATATTAATGCTTACTATATAATGAAGTAATTATGCCAGCCTCATTTTGAAATCCTGATATCCGAATTCGCGGACAACTTCGCAATCGCCGTCTTTTCTTTTGACTGCAATCGCTGGAAGCGGCATGCCGTTGAACGTGTTGGTTTTCACCATGGAGTAAATCGCCATGTCCTCGAATACCAGACGGTCGCCTTCTTGCAAAGGCTGATCGAATGAATAATCCCCAATCACGTCACCGGATAGACAGGTTTGTCCACCAAGGCGATACAGATGAGCCTTCTCGCCCACTTCTCCCGAACCGATCAGCGGCGGGCGATATGGCATTTCCAGCACATCCGGCATATGGCATGTAGCTGAAGTATCCAGAATGGCGATGTCCATGCCATTTTTATGGAAGTCCAGTACAGAAGTCACCAGATAACCCGCGTTCAGCGCAACCGCTTCTCCCGGCTCCAGATATACTTCCAGACCATAATCGTTCTGCATACGCTTGATGCAAGCTTCCAACCTTGGAATATCATAATCTTCACGTGTGATGTGGTGTCCACCGCCGAAGTTGATCCATTCCATTTGTGGCAACCATTGTCCGAATTTTTCGACCACTGCATTCAGCGTAGTCTCCAGATCGTCGGAGTTTTGCTGACACAGCGTGTGGAAGTGCAGTCCGGAGACGCCTTCCAACAGGTCTGCATCGAAATCCTCCAGTTTCGCGCCAAAACGCGAACCCGGAGAACACGGATCGTAGATCTCGTGCCCTTCCTGGGTAGAGCATTCAGGGTTGACGCGCAAGCCTACCTTACGGCCAGCTTGAAGCGCCTTATCCTTGAATTTTGCAAGCTGTGAAAATGAGTTGAAAATAATGTGGTCGCAGATGGAGAGAATCTCGTCGATCTCTTCTGCGCGGTATGCTGGAGCAAAGACATGATTCTCTTTGCCCATTTCCTCATGGCCCAGACGCGCTTCATATAAACCGCTCGCCGTTGCACCGCTCAGGTATTCTCCAATCAGCGGATACATCGCAGTCATGGAGAATGCTTTTTGAGCCAGCACGATTTTGGCACCTGTACGTTGCATAACACCGTTCAGGATTTTCAGGTTTTTCTCGATAAGCGCCTCGTCAACAACAAAACATGGTGTCGGTAATTGCTCAAACCGCATTTTAACGAACAAGCTCCGATTCTTTAACTTCTTCTGGCAACTCATCAACGAGTACCGGGTTGAAGTCTTCTACCCATGGGAGGCCCCATTTGTTCAACTCTTCCATGAATGGATCTGGGTTGAACTCTTCTACATTGTATACGCCTGGTTTGTTCCATTTGCCTGTCATGACCATTGCTGCACCGATCATAGCTGGAACGCCTGTTGTGTACGAGATCGCTTGGGAACCCACTTCTTTGTAGCACTCTTGGTGATCACAGATATTGTAAACATAATATGTTTTGTCTTGACCATCTTTTTTGCCTTTGAAAATACAACCGATGTTCGTTTTACCCACAGTACGTGGTCCAAGGGATGCTGGATCCGGCAGCACTGCTTTCAGGAATTGAAGTGGGATAATTTGTTTGCCTTCATATTCGATAGGCTCGATTGAAGTCATGCCTACATTTTCAAGAGCTTTCAAGTGAGTCAGGTAGCTTTGACCAAATGTCATGAAGAAACGGATACGTTTCAGACCTGGCATGTTTTTTGCCAAAGATTCCAGTTCCTCATGGTACAACAGGTACATGTCTTTCTCGCCAACTTCTTTGAAGTCGTAGACACGTTTGATCTCCATCGGTTTTGTTTCGATCCATTCACCATTCTCCCAGTATCTTCCGTTCGCAGATACTTCGCGAATGTTGATCTCAGGGTTGAAGTTGGTTGCGAACGGATAGCCGTGGTCGCCGCCATTGCAGTCCAAAATGTCGATGTACTCAATTTCGTCAAAGTAGTGCTTGAGGGCATAAGCGGAGAATACGCCAGTCACGCCTGGGTCAAATCCACTTCCGAGCAATGCAGTGATTCCTGCTTGTTCAAAACGCTCTTTGTAATCCCATTGCCAGCTGTATTCGAACTTCGCTGTATCATGTGGCTCATAGTTCGCTGTGTCCATGTAATTCGTTTTAGTTGCAAGACAAGCATCCATGATTGTCAGATCTTGATACGGCAAAGCAAGGTTCATAACGATATCCGGTTTAACTTCGTTGATCAGAGCGATCAATTCGTCAACATTATCAGCATCTACTTGTGCTGTCGTAATTTTTGTTTTTCCGCCGTCCAGCTTGGCTTTGAGTTCATCACATTTGGATTTTGTACGACTCGCGATGCAGATTTCCTCAAAAACTTCGCTGTTTTGAACGCATTTGTGTACTGCCACGGAAGCAACGCCGCCGGCGCCGATGATTAGTGCTTTTCCCATTTTACATTCTCCTATCCCAATATGTATTTTTTTTAATTGGTTTAATACGCTGACAACAACAAGACAACAAAAAAAGCAAGGTGAAAAATGCCCGCAATCGCGCATCATCACACTTGCTTATCGATATACATCATAAAAAAGACGTGAAGTCTCCATGACCAAAAAAGTTCACAAGAACTCCTTTGGCGGAAAGCTCCTTCATGTATATCAATATTGGATCAGAGTCTATATAGCAAATAATTCGCCTTTACCACTCTTATTGACCGTTTCACAAGTTGATGTGCAATTGCACTGGTTGTAAAGTAACCAACTTATAAAATTTGAGCTTTGAACTCAATCAATAAAGCAACGTAAGTTGCCAATCGGCGTTTGACCCGGCTGTCCGTATGGCCTTAACTTCCTGGTGAAGTGGTCAAAATTATCTGCTGGAAAGCTCTAATTCATATTGATAAATCAACTTCCCAAAATCACAGGTCTTACACTATCAGACGTTGAAAAAAAAATCAAGCAATAATTAAAAATTAATTTTTTGTCCAGCTGAGGACTAGACATGAAATTGATATCCTTCGAAGACTTTCAAGCCTTCTGTGTTAAGTAATTCCCCTGTTACTTCAGGCTTTTGAGGACTTTTGTCGAATACTTCTTCACACGCGATCATGATGTTGCCACCAGCAATTTCAGCTAATTGATCATGGGCCGAATGGTTCGTTTCCTTCTTTGCAAGCTTGCAGAGCAATTTCAATGGCTTTATGCATGAAAAATTCATCTTTATTCATAAGGTTTACCTCCACAACAAAAATTATGTACTCGACTTTATCTTTTACATTAAGCATGTTCACTCCATTGAAATGCTTCTTGTTCATACCATTCTATCATCATTACAAATAAAGAGTATGACGAAAATTCGTCATACTCCAGCGAGTCACACTAAGTTCATTCTATTAAAATTTTACTGGCAATGCTGCCAAGCCCTGTGATGACAAAGCGGAGTGCCAATGAATCTCCTCCTGAGGAACGCTGAGTTGAAGATCCGGTAGCCGACGCAAAAGCGTAGTAAACGCCACGTCCCCTTCCACACGAGCAAGTGGAGCACCGAGACACATATGGATGCCGTGTCCAAAGGCCAAATGCCGTTTTATTTTGCGTTCAATATGCAATTCTTCCGGATCAGTGAATTGCTGTTCGTCCCGATTCGCTGATTTTAGAAGAGGAATCACGACATCTCCCTTTTGAATCGATTGTCCATCCAGCTGCGTGTCCTGCGTTGCATAACGAGGACCAGAAGAAGTGGCAGGTCCGTTATATCGCAGCAACTCCTCCACCGCAGAAGGAACCAGATTCAGATCTTGTTTCAGTTGTTCCAGTTGTTCGGGATGGGTCAGAAGAAGATAAGAGCCGGTTGCAATCAGATTGGAAGTTGTCTCATGTCCCGCAAATATCAATAACGTGATCATGGATATTAATTCATCTTCATTCAGTCGATCTCCCTCCTCCTCAATCGCAATTAATTGACTGATGAGGTCATCTGAAGGTTCTAGTCGTTTATTCGCCACAAGCTGTGAGGTGTACTCTGCGAATGATCGTAAGTGCTGCGCTACAGCTGGGTCCTGTTTACCAAAACCAAGACCTTTCGCAATAGCTTCAGACCATACATGGATTTGAGGTCGGTCTTCCAATGGTATACCTAGCATCTCAGAAATAACGTTAATTGGGAAAGGATAGGCATAATCTTTTACAAGATCCATCTCTCCCTTTCCTTCAAATTGGTCAATTAATTCATCGGCAATTTCCTGGACGCGTGGACGTAGGCTTTCCATGTACCTAGGCGTGAATGCTTTGGAAACCAGGCTACGCAGTCTTCGATGATCCGGTTCATCGACAAAGAGCATCGACTTTCCGGTAAAAAAGGTCTGGGGTTCGGATGAGCCAAGCTCGCCTGAGAGATTCTTTCGAATATCATTGCCACTATCAATAGAGTTCATATCTACCGTAAATCGAGAATGATCTTTCAACACTTCCATGGCAACGTCCATCCGAGTTACAATCCAGGTTTGCCCTGCCCCACCCATCGGATTAGGGATAGGGACAACGGATCCTTTGGAACGCATCTGTGCAAATATAGCAAATGGATCTTTACTATTTTCTTCGCTAAATAAATTAAATTCTGCTTTTTCTGATGTCTGGTTATTCGAATGATTCATAATAATCTTCCTTTCGAAGTGAAGTTATTTCAAATCTATGGAAATATATGTTCATTTCGATTATATACCACTCGTATATTTAATTTCAAATTTCATAGATAAAACTACATAAAACAACTGTTATAACAACATTTTATTAATATACGATTAGTATAATCATAATATTTATAAGCCTAAAGCATAAAAAAAGAGGTCGGCTTTTTGGCCAACCCCCATATTAATGACGTTGTTTCACCAGTTCCAAAAACCACCAGCAAGCTTCGGTGAGTCTATTGGCTTCTGCGTGAAAAGTACTGGATTTGTACTCTTTGTGAAATGCTTGAAGTACAACTTCAATTACAGGGATATTTAAATCCTCTTTATCCTGTAATAAGGCCAAAAGCCCTTTAGAAAGTTGCTTCAATGGTGCAGATTCCTTGGATTTTTGAACACGCTTGTTGAACTCTTCCAATTCCTCCAGCAGAGTATTGATATCCATCCCCATGTCACGGTTACGCTCGTCAGCATTCAGGAAATAGAGAGACTGAAAGTCGAAAATATGTTCATTTCTCTGGTGCATTGTTCTTAGTATCACTTCAATGTACGTTAATACTTTGGGAACCACTTCGCTCCATACCGGTTTTGGCGTATTTAGACTTCTCGATGTGTTGGCAATCTGATGTAATATGCCATAGCACAATATTGCACCTTCGTTGGCATACAAGCTGATGTCCTTCCCGTACACCTCAATCAAGCGGGTAGACAGCCAATTTAGCTGAACTGTAGCTAGTTTCGCTGAGTTGATCTCCCCGGAATAAAAACCAGTCCAATATAATTCCCATACTCGCTCTTTATTAGGTACGGACATAGGAATGGCAATCTGATCTACGAGCAAGTCATAATCCGATGTATAGTGATTTTGCTCAAGCTCTTTACGAATGAAAACATCCTCTTGCATACGCTGATCAATAATCGAATATAAACAGTCTTCTTTCGAACTGAAGAATTTGTAGAATGTGCCTTTGGATACACCCGATTGATCCAAGATCATCTGAATTGTTGTATTTGCATAGCTATGCTCTAAAAATAGTGCAAGTGCTGTTTCCAATAAACTTTGTTTACGACTACTCATGTCCCGTCATCGCCCCAGGTTTTTCTCTGATTTTAACATTCATTCCTTTGGAGTTGAAGCTTTGATTCGAAGTATGCCCGTTACACCAAAATAATTGCACAATGAGTAAATTTGCACATTGGGCAAATTTTTGTTATGATAAACCTCACAACATGCATGCTCAGTATGTATGCACTTTATTAACATAATTACACCATAGCTATTGGTGCTGGAGGTGAACGCATAAGCGGAGAATAATGATCAAACGAAACTTGCGACATTTGAAAAAAGAAGCAACCGAAAGAGCGCTTGCTGTTGCTGCATTTGAACTTACCCTTGAACATGGCCTTGATGGCTTTACGGTGGAAGATATCGTGCATCAGGTGGGTTGTTCACGTAGAACATTTGCAAACTACTTCACATGTAAAGAAGAAGCCGTAGCAAGAGGCGCAACATCCGTTCAGAATACAACGGAACTCGAAGCTTTACTTACCGAAATGCCCGAAAATGTCTCCTTGCTTGACGTACTGTATGACCTGATCAAGATGCAGCTTACAACAGAACTAATAGGACGACTTCATCAGCTACTATCGCTATCCCAGACCTATCCCGTGCTTGAACCGCATTACCTTGGAGCCATGCACCGAATGCAGACGCAGGCACAAGAAACCTTATTAGACTTATCTAACGGAAAGCACGACGAGATTTATACTTATCTTCTAATTAATGCAATGTACGGCACCATACTGCCATTAATTGATGGAAGACTCAATGTGTTGCTGCCCGGACAAACCATTACTGAAGATACCAAGCCCGGTGCTGTAACGTTCGATCAATTTTTAGAAACCATGTTTGGTCACTTGCGAACAGGATTCGAACAAGCTAACCATCCACATTCATCTTAGAGGGAGTGTAAAATAGAGAAATGTCTACATTATTATACCGAGTGGGGAAAACCGCTTTTAGCAAACCTGCCTACTTCATTATTGGCTGGGTTTTAATTCTGGGAATTGTCATCTCCATGATCAGCATCAATGGTATTCACATCAGTTCTGAAATGAAGATTGAAGGTACAGAGTCGCAGAAGGTTCTGGATCAATTGGCAAAAGAACTGCCAGCCGCCTCTGGCGGTCAAGGAAGCGTTGTGTTCAAAGCACCGGACAACGAGCGTTTGGATACGCCTGAACGTTTGGCAGCCATGATGAAAGGTGTTAATGAAGTTTACGGATTAGACAAAGTCATTAACCCTGCGGACTACGCAGCTGAAGCGGGCAATTCGGGTGCTACGGCTGAGATGGCTCAGAATGCTCAGGCTACTGATACGGCGCAATCCGCAACAACCACACCTCCTCCCTATGGACCTTTGATGGTGGATGGTGTTCCTGTACCTGGCATGCTGATCTCTTCGGACGGCAGCATCGCACTGTTCCAGTTCCAATTTACAATCGAACAGTCTGCCATCACGCAAGATGTATTTGATTCCGTGATTCAGTCGGTTATGACGGTAGAGCAAGGAACCAATATTACGGTGCTACCGGGCGAAACGCTCAAAGCGGTATCGATTGGTGTCGGCTCGGCTGAGATTGTTGGACTAGTCATTGCTGTGATTGTATTGCTGATCACCCTTGGCTCCGTCGTTGCAGCAGGTCTGCCTCTGATCACAGCACTCCTCGGTGTTGCCATTGGAGTTGGTGGTGCGTTCTCAATCTCCAAATTCATTGAAATGCCTAGTGTCACTTCCGTTCTGGCTCTTATGGTTGGATTGGCTGTCGGAATCGACTATGCGCTCTTCATTGTCAATCGCCAGCGTCGAATGATTATTGATCAAGGCTTAAGTGCAAAAGAAGCAACGGCACGAGCCATTGGCACATCGGGCAGCGCAGTATTTTTTGCCGGATTAACGGTTATTATTGCACTGTGCGGTATGCTTGTCATCGGTCTCACCTTCTTGTCTACGATGGCTTTGGTCGCAGCTGCTACCGTGCTCATCAACGTATTCGTTGCTTTAACCCTGTTGCCGGCTTTGCTGGGATTGGTAGGAGAACGCATCTGTTCCGCCAAAGCTCGTGAGAAAAGCGCGAAACATCCTAAAGCCACTAGCCACGGAGTCGCGGATAGATGGGTGAAATTCGTTATCAAGAATCGTTGGGCTACCATTATCGCCATCATCGTCATTCTTGGTTTTGCGGCGACACCGATCGCGAAAATGGAAATGGGTATCCCTGGCGCTTCCTCAGCGAATCTCGATACAGACGCAAGACAGAGTTATGATGCCATCTCGGAAGGCTTCGGAGAAGGATTCAATGGACCACTTATTCTGGTGGCAGAGCCTAATCAATCTTCCGCAAAAGTCACGCCGGAACTCTTGGGCGGTCTCGTAATGGAGCTTCAAGGTCAAAACAACGTTGCACAGGTTACACCGCTTGGGATGACAGAAGATTTGGCGATCTTTAGTCTTATTCCAAAAACAGGCCCTAACGATGCGCTCACTAAAACACTGGTCAATGATCTGCGCTCGGCTGATTCCGGCATCGCACAGAACTATGATGTGAAGCTCGGAGTTACTGGACTTACAGCTGTTAACATCGATATGTCAGCCAAACTGGCGCAGGTGTTCCCTATTTATGTAGGTATCATAATCCTCCTATCACTGATCATCCTGTTACTCGTATTCCGTTCGATCATCGTTCCCATCAAGGCAACGATTGGCTTCCTGCTTAGTATCCTGGCTACATTCGGAATCACGACTGCTGTATTCCAATGGGGCTGGTTGCATTCGCTCTTTGGTTTCGATACCGGTGGCCCACTGCTGAGCTTTATGCCGATTATCGTGACAGGTATCCTGTATGGCCTCGCGATGGACTATCAGGTCTTCCTGGTTAGCTCCATGCGGGAATCCTATGTTCATGGGCAACGCGGAACCGAATCCGTCGTTCATGGGTACAATCAGGTAAGTCGCGTGGTTGTTGCCGCAGCTGTGATCATGGTCTCTGTATTCGCTGGATTCATCTTCACCGAGGATGTCATGATCAAGCAGATTGGTTTCACCTTGGCGGTAGGCATTCTGATTGATGCTTTCATCATCCGTATGGGCTTGGTCCCTGCTATCATGGCTATTTTTGGAGACAAAGCTTGGGCACTTCCGAAATGGCTGGATCGCATCCTGCCAAACCTGGATGTTGAAGGTGAGAAGCTGATTGCTTCCCTTCATGCTGAAGAGCATGCCAACACCAAGTCTGGAATAAAATAATCAGCCAATACAATGCTGATATCGCGACTACGATCACCAATACAAAGACCTCCTCTGTTTCTTATAAACAGGAGGTCTTTTTTTCTGTTCCAATTTTTTTATGCGGTTATGTCTTCAATATGGATATTATATCGCGGGGATTTAGCAGCATTAACAAACGCCGCAAATAACTTCTGACTATAGTCATCTACTTTGTAGCTGTACTCTGGATGCCACTGCACAGCCAAAACAAACGAGCGGTCCGCCATGACCACCGACTCAACGAGTCCATCTTCAGCAACTGCCACGGCAGTTAGCTTATCCGATAACATCTTGATTCCCTGATGGTGATAGCTGTTCACTTTTATCGTATCGGTTTGCAAGATATCATGAAGCAAATTATTTTGCTCTATATGTACATCATGTACAAGATTCGTGTACGGCGGACTTTGCTTGTGCGTAACGATCTTGTTCACTTGAAGTTGAAGGCTGGTTGGAATGTCTTGATACAACGTCCCACCCATAATAACGTTAAATAGCTGCAGTCCACGGCAGATGCCAAAGGCAGGCTTATCAAGCTCAATCACTTTTTGTAACAGGTTCGACTCCATGATATCGCGTTCATTACATAACTCACCACAGGTAACCTCTGCATGCTCATGATAGAGCTCAGGATTGAGATCATGTCCCCCTGTGAACAGGAACCCATCGAACTCATCAGCCAGAGTTGCTATGATCTCGGTATCCGTTGTCAAAGGCAGCATCATTGGAATCCCACCAGCTTCCTCTATGGCGTTCATATAGTTCGGAAGCATCCAGTAACTTTTTTTGTCGGTATCGTACAAAGGTAGCACACCGATCATCGGCTTTTTCATGGGTTTCCCTCCTATCGTTCCATTCATTTTATCAGATCTCTTCATATACAAATTCACTGAATTATTGTATTTTCCTACCTCTATCATCTGCAAACCCGTTTCATCACGAGTGCTGGAAAAATAAAAACAAACAAAGCCGCTGTAACAGCGACTTTGTTTGTCGTTCAAATCACGGATATGGATTCATCCGTTTAGTTTAAACATCATCTCATCTAAGCTGCTTTTGCAGTTGTTGCTTCGTCTGAACTCACTTGGATGGAACGCTGGCATATTTGGGTAATAACAAAAGCAAGCAACGCAAGCAACACAGCCACTGGAGGTACCCACTTCACACCACCCATATTGACGGCAATTCCGCCGACACCGGAGCCTAGCGCTATCCCTACGTTGGCTGCCACAGGCAGGAGTGTAGATGCGAATGCTTTGGACCCCGGCGCGATGGTTCCAGACACATCAAACAAATATAACTGGGATGCCGCGCTCATCGAGGATGACAAACATCCAATCAGGAACAGAAATGCCAAGCCCATCCACACATTAGAAACGGTAAAACTCATGCCCAGGAACAGGATGGCTTGGATGACGAAAAGACGCTTGAGCTTGGGCAGGAAGTCTCCCTTGGCTATTTTGGCACCAATCCAGTTACTCAGGATGCTACAGGCGCCATAGATCAGGAGTATGGCACTAATCCATTGTACAGGCACACCCATTGTCTCACTAAGGAGTGGCGTAATGTACGTAAAAACGACGAAAATACAGCTATTGCCCAGTACCGGGATCAGACAGGCCAGTAATATCCGAGGCTTTAAAAAGAGAGACATCTGATCACTGAACGAACCGGCAATCGTTGGCGTTCGGCGTGGCAGAATGCGAAACATGAATACCAACGGCACAACACCAATGCATGCCGTAACGACGAATGTCATGGACCAGCTCAGATGTTGTCCGATAAATGTACCGAGCGGAACACCTAGCACATTCGCAATAGAAAATCCGCCCAAAATCCAGGCGATGGCTTCCCCTCTTCGCTCCCGGTTCACTGCGTCGCTTACGATCGAGATCGAAAGCGATATCGTAAGTCCACAAGCAACGGCTGACACGATGCGAATGGCCATTAGAGAATAGAACGTTGTTGAGAACACGGTCAACAGATTTAATGCTAATACGATCCCAAACCCAATCAATATGGAACTTCTTCTGGATATTTTAGCCAAGAAGGCCACGGCAAATGGTGTACCCACTGCGTATGCAATTGCAAAACCGGAGACAAGCATGCCCGCGGCAGCAAGTGATACCTTCATGTAACTTTCAATTTCCTTCAACACACCCACGATAACATACTCGGTTGTTCCCAGTACAAAGCTGACCAGCGTAAGCGTTAAAATAAGTAGGTTCTCTCTATTTCTAGTCATAAATCAATACTCACTAATCCTTTCTATTGTTGCAAACGCTTTAATTCTGTCCACAATCATTAATTCATGTATTTTCTGCTTTCCCATCCCTTCACTTTCGATATATAGTACATTTTGGATAGTGAAATTGTACTGTCAGATTGCCATGACGACAATCAAGGTTGTTGTGGTTTTATCTCAAAACATTATATATGTTGTCATTTCAGCACAGACTTTCATTACAGAATTTGAAGGGAAGACATAGATGAACAAACACCACGAATCCGGACAACTGCATGTAAATGGAGATTGCACCATTATTTATGTAGGAAAACTGGCCGACAATCCGCATTGGAGCTTTCCGACTCATAAGCATGACGATCTGCACGAGATTATCTACGTAACTGAAGGCAAAGGATTGTTCACCATCGACGGTACCAAGCACTGGGCTCAAAAAGGCGACATGCTCATCTATAACAAGGGTACTCTTCACGAGGAGAAGTCCAATCCTGAATTCCCGTTATCCACCTTTTATTGTGGGTTTCGTTTTACAGAAGGTACCCACGAGGATTGGGTCATTCCTCCCTCTAACGAGCCGATCATTCGAGCCAACCGATATTCCGATGAGCTTCATTCGTTAATGCAGACTCTTTTCAATGAATTTTCAATCCGGGAACATGGATACGAGTCTATCTCTGGGCATGTGTTGAAAGCTATACTTATGATTATCGATCGGCAGTCACGTCAGCAGCTTCCTGATGGAGAGAGTGTTCGGAGCAACACCCTAGTTGAGAGCATTAAGGACTATTTGGATACCAACTATCGGCAAAACATTAAACTGAAGGAATTGGCAGATCAATTTCATATCGATTTTTATTACTTAATTCATATGTATAAAAATCACTATGGCACCTCGCCTTATCATTACCTGATTCAACGAAGAATGGGTGAAGCCACCCGATTATTAGTCTCAACCAACAAAAAAATATGGGAAATTGCCAAACTGGTCGGTTACGATAACCCCAATTACTTTACGATTCTATTTACCAAAACGGTTGGTGAATCCCCGAGAAGTTTTCGAAAAAAGAATCAAAAGGATATGTTCGGGGATGAGGCATCACATTCATACTAATCTTACTAATCTCACTAAGCGCAAAAAGGCGCTCCCAACTTGGGGAGCGCCTTGGCTATTCACTTTTCCGTACACACTTACATACATCTACTCTAAAGCTTAAACCGACGAACCAATTCTTGCATGTTCTCAGCTGTTTTGGATAACTGTGCAGATGATGCCGATATCTCCTCCATTGCCGCCATTTGCTCTTGGGCAGCTGCTGAAGTCGTCTGAGCACTGTCAGCCGACACTTTAGAGATATGACTCATCGCAGCAACGGTAGCCGAGACTTCTTCCGTACTGGCTGACAACTGTTCTGAGACAGCGGATATATCCTGAATTTGATCCACGATATGCGTTGTATATTGTTCAATGTTGGATATGGTTGCAGAAGCTTCTTGGCTGATTCGCATTCCCTCACCAACTTGACTACGAACTTTATCATTCATAAGGGACGTGGATTTCGCAATCAGATCGAGCATGTTCCCAATGGTAGCGCCAATCTCATCCGCACTTTGTTTGGATTGCATGGATAACGTACGCACCTCACCTGCAACGACAGCAAAACCTTTTCCGTGTTCTCCTGCTCTTGATGCTTCAATAGAAGCATTCAGTGACAGAAGATTGGTTTGCCGAGAAATATCCGCAATCGCTTCATTCATTCGATTGGCTTCAGCGGACAGACTGGACAGCTCGTTAATCAATGCCGAGGTTTCTTCAACAGCTACGAGAATATGTTCCATTTGTGCTCCGACCTGGTTTATCGTTTTTCCACCGTTAGTGACAGCGCGCTCCGTCTCTTCAGCCGAATCCACAATCGCACTCGCAGATTCTGCGATTGTACTGATACCTCTGGCCATCTCTTCGACTGCATTCGCTGTCTGTTCCGAATTTTCCGCCCCAACAATAGCTGATTCGGCAGTCTGTTGCATGGTTTCAGCCACATGTTGAACCGATTGGGTCGTTTGTTCAGTACTCTCCTGAATCATTTGGGAAGAGTGGCTTAACAACGATGATGTCTGATGAAGTTCAGCAACTACCGATTGAAGAGAACTGGTCATTTGATCAAAATCATTTGCCAATATACCAAATTCGTTTTCAGTTTTAAGATTCACTCGTTCGGACAGATTCCCTTCGCTTACACTGCGAGTTGCCTTTCGCAGTTTTTGCATAGGTACGATAAAAGATCGCAGAATGAAGACAATAATTACAACGGCAATCAATACAGAGATAGCAATGACGGTTAGACTCGATACCATGATAGGTTTCGCTGCTGCGATAAAGTCTTCATGGCCCATCAGAGCAATGACATTCCAACCTGTTAAGGCATTAACACCGTTATACACTTCAAGATCATACGCCAGATCCGTTCTGACAAATTGGGAAAATGCCATCGGTTCATCTGAACTTGAAGCCGTATTGGGATGGACTGGAATTCCCTCAATGAGTGCTCCGCCGAGCTCTCCTCCCCCACCTTTTACAATGGCACCGGACCAAGCCGCGATCGTCCGATTGGAGTCCACCACAATCAGACTCCCATTACCTCCTACATCCACATTCAATATTTCATTTGCTAATCGCTCCAGATCAAGTTTAATACTTGCCACACCATGGTCATCTGACAGAGCTTTTGAGATCTCTACATAAATCTTCCCGGATCCGGAATCCTTCATAATCTTTGAAAAATAGAGTGATCCATTGTTACTTTCGCCATTGGCATACCATTCTGTGCTGCGTGAATCATATGTTGCATCCTCTATTGCTGGAGATGATATAACCTCACCTTGGTCGTTGCCCACGGTTATGGCCAAAATATCAGGATATGTATCAGCTAATTGGTCGATTCCTACTTGTACCGCTTCGTTGTTCGCCTGACTGAGGGTGGAGCCATACATGCTATCGATATAATTCAATAATGCTGCTTTTTCCCCCACCAGATTGTTAATGTGCTGCCCTGTCATGGTTAAAATGGTATTGATGGGATCTGTCATTTTTTGTTGTACCTGATCTTTGGCACTATTATACGAAAAGTATCCGATAAGTGCAGTCGGGATAATAAGTACCGCAAGGAAGGCTGCAATGAGTCTGGTGCTCATCAAACGAAAAACGGTTCCTCCTTTCTTCAAAAATGAATTTTGTTTCTTTGCCTTTTTCAAATGAATCGCCCTCTCTTTATTCATTTTGGTAGAATCAATCAGCAAGTAAACGCAAAAAAACCCATATATACACACACTCAAAGAAACGTTGAGCATGTATATACATAGGTATTGCCTGAATGAATTCAGTAACAAGCCGTATTTGTTTTGTATTATACCACAGATAAAAAGGGTTTGTTAGCTATGATTGGGTCTTACTGCCAGACATCTGTTGTTTATATTCCGTAGGACTTAACCCCGTATATTCCTTGAACACCTTCGAGAAATAGTGCTGATCACTAAACGACAGCAGATCGGATACTTCCTTAAACTTCATGTCCGGTTGGCATTCCATCAGTCTGCAAGCTTCCTGAATGCGAAGCTGGGTGTAATACTGAACAAACGTAATTTGCGTTGCATTTTTGATCACTCTGCTGACATATGACGGGCTGACGTGAAATTTCATGGCAATGTCGTTGATCGACAATGGAGAGTATTTATTCAGTTTTACGTGATCGTCAATCTGCTCGAACAAGATCGCCTTGCTTTTTCGAACGTGGGATTGCAGCATATCGAAGCACTGTCCCGTCCATTCCGTCAGTTCCCAGCAAAAATCAGCGTAGGAATGTGCCTGAGTGAATTGTCTTGCCCGCAGCTCCAGACCCAATCGAATCCCCGACCCCTGTTCCTCGTACAGATGAGCGAACGTGTCTACAATTAACCCGATAAACCGCTCCACCTCGGTGATATGTACATTTTCCTCTGCCCATCGATTCAGCAATTCGGATAGCTTGAGCGTAAATCGTTCTTTCTGACGAGCCTGTATCATCTGTACAAAAGCAGATTCCAGCACCGAATCCAGACAGCCTGTCTCGGATCGGGCCATCGACACCGGATTCCCGGTATCCAGCGCTAATCCTTGTTTCAACCGTTGCTGTCCAGACACAATGGAGGACATGCGGTGATAGAGTTCTGGCAGATTACCAGACTCAGCGTACAACAATTGTCCTCCGATTATCCCATCATAGTCATGTGCAAGCAGATGCCGACGCAATGATTCTAGACATTCATGTACGGAAGAGTACAAGTCGAGTGCACTCTTGTTGACGAAAGCAACAAATTGATACGGAGTTTGACTGGTGTATACTCGACATGCATGGGATGTAAAAAAATCCTGCATTACACTCTCAAGCTCAACCTGCACCCATCGTTCATGTCCTGCGGTGAAGGGCTGTTTGTTCATAATGAACATCATCTGGCTGAATAAAGGCGGAAACGCCTCCCCTTGTTTCAGCGCAGTTTCACATTGGGGATGAATGATTTCCTGTAAATCCAGCAGGTCCTTGGACATCTGTTGATCGAGTTGGTCAATTACCCTACCCATAACCTCTTCCAGCGCCTCTCGCTCCACAGGTTTTAGCAAATAATCAAATACTTTCAGGTTCAATGCTTTTCTTGTGTATTCAAAATCGCTATAACCACTAATCAGAATAACCTTCAGCTCTGAGTTGGCAAGCTTGGCTTGCTCAATCAGGGATAAGCCATCCATTTTCGGCATCCGGATATCAGTTAACAGCAGGTCAATCGGTTCCTGCTTTAACGCTGTCAAGGCTTCTTCTCCATTCGTTGCCGTAGCAGCTATACGAATCGGGAAGCTCAGCGTCTCCAAGAGCATTTTAATATTACGTAATATCGGTTTGCTATCCTCAACGATCATAACGTTATACATCATCTGTACCTCCTAGTTAGGTCGTGTCTCAAAACTCGCTGAAGTGCATCTTTTACCGCCTTTTCGCCCCCTCCTGCGTCACTTTCCCTTGACGTTCCCCGGCACGCCTGCGGAAAACTTCCTTGCTTGGAACGAAAATTCGGCAAAATCTGCTTCCTTCGGAGTTTTCAGACACGCCCTAGTAAAAATCCTTCGTCAATGAGCCGATGATCTGAATCGTTGCTCCATGTTCTTCTTCCGTATGATTGTTAAATATATTAATAAAGAGCCGGTTGTTATACATTAGTTTGAGTCGATTGACACTGTTGATAATCCCCATATTACCAAGGGCTGTGGCACGATCGGCAGTCTGGTTCATTCCGGTTCCCGATGTCTGAATATTGGCTAAAATCTCGTGAATCTTATCCGGCGGAAAGCCTTCTCCGTTATCCTTGATCTCCAAAGCCCATAATCCGTTATATTGCTTCACGGTAATCTGGATACGCCAAGGCGGTGCGGTGTTGGCAAAGGCATGTTCGATGCAGTTTTCCACAAATGGCTGAATGACCAAACGAGGTAACCGGATTTCGTTCGCTAACTCGTCCGCACGGATGTCCCACTCCAGATCCTCTTCGTACTTTTGTTGTACAAGGGACAAATAATGTCTCGTATGTTGAAGCTCCTCAGCCAAGGTCACATGTGCGTATGGTGAAGAGACAATATAACGTAGACTGTCCGAGAGATGCTTGCACATATCCGATACAACTTTGGTCTTCCCCTCTTGCGCAGCAATACTGATCAGATATAGAACGTTATGAATAAAATGAGGCGCAATCTGGGCTTGCAGCGCCGAATTACGAGCCTTTACTTCTTCATGAAGTGCCGATTTTTCACGGTCAATGGATTGCTGCAGTCTTTCCATCAGGTCCTGAAAAGCTTCATTTAGCAATAACAGATCATTATTCTTCGGCGTTTCATCCACTTTCAGATTCATATTGCTATAGTTCATACGCCAGATCTGACTGCGAAGCTTGCGGATAGGCAACAGCAGGTTACGCGTCGACAAGAATATATACACAAATGAAACCAGCATCAGTGCCGTAATCAGCAGAATGGACATCGTCTGAACTGAATGGATCGAGCCCAGTACGGATTTTTTGGGTGTTATGATATACGTGATCCAACCTGTACTGGGTGATTTGGAATGCGTGATATAATTGTCATCTTTGTCGACATCCAGTCCCTCATCTGATGCAGGCTTCGTCCAATTGGCAAATGTCACACCCGCTTCCGAGCCTGTCATCTGCTCCCCTTGTTCATTCAGAATATAAACATCTCCTGCTGTTATGCCTTCCGTTAGGTTCTGTATATAGGCTTGTTCCATCTGAATGCTTAGATATCCATACACCTTGCCGTTCTGATCATTAATCGTGCGAACAAAGGAAATGGTATCGGCTTGGCGCAACAGAACAAAACCACTTTCTGTCCAATCTCGTCCGATCTGGCTACTCTTCATCATGGTGTTCAAGATCGCTGGAGGATTGCCCGAACCCAGATAGGACGTTAGAAGAACGCCTTGCTTGTCATAGATGGACATGTCCATGATATTCATACTCGGCCCGATGGCCTGAAACATGATGTCTTTGATGATCCGAATCTGCTTCAGCCTTTCATAATTACTATGAGCTGAGGAGCTCTTGTCCATGGCTGCAAAAATATCCTTACTGGACAATATTCGCTGCGACATCTGGTTCTGCTGTTCTACGTAAAGGTCAACCTGCTCTCTTACCTTCGTAGCGGTCACAAGGGTATCTTGTTCCGTTTTCAGTTTGAGCGGGCGGACAACAATCACATTTACATACACGATAAAACAGCCCAGCACGAACAAAAGCAGAGCCAGAAACGTCAAAAACACCTTTGTCTGCAAACTGAATTGAGTTGCTTTATGTATGAGCTTTGCCATTCTCAGAGGTGCCCTCCTGTTCCGACATGATGTGAAATCCCTTACATTCATGTCTACTCTATCACGGTACTCCATGAAATGATAGCGATTTCAAGTTCAGAATTTTACACATCAACGTTCAAGCACAGACATGTACCGGGGAGAGAAAAGAATCTATAATCGGACTTGTAAACGGATTCACTAAACGTTTTAGAGGGGGATTTGCATTGAAAACAATAAAAAGAAAAAAGGCGATTTCCATTATTCTGGCCAGCTTATTATCCATCTCGTTAACCGCTTGTGGATCAGGCGGTACGGATTCCGGTACAGCTGCTGGCGGGGACAGTAAGGGCGGTAAAGTCACACTGGAGCTGGCGATTTCTAAAAGTTCTCAGGACTCTGCCTTCATTCAGCAAGACATTCTCGATGCATTCGAAAAACAAACGAACATTCGCGTCAATTTGCAGCTGATTCCAGCGGAACAAACGACGACTGTACTGCAAACCAAACTCGCTGTAGATGAAACACCTGACATTATTCAGTACAATCTGGCGAGCGCTGTTACGGACCTGAACCTTGAACGTAACTTCGAAATTCTGGATAACGAGCCTTGGGCCAGCAGAATTGTGAACAAAGACGTCCTCTCTTCTGGTGGACACCTCTACAGTTTCCATGTCAGCCAAGATACAGGGATGCAAGGAGTCGTTTATAACAAACAGATCTTTGAAGAACTCGGGTTGTCTCTTCCAACGAACTACGAAGAATTCCTGGCGATCTGTGAAAAAATCAAAGCGAGTGGCATTACGCCCGTATTCATGCCTTACAAAGATGCCTGGGCTGCCAACATTTGGCCTGCTGCAGCTTTTGCCGATTTTGTAGCCAAGAATGAGCCGACGTTTTTTGATGACTTGAACAGCAATAAGAAAAAATGGTCCGACATTCCGGAATTCAAGACCTTCCTGGAACAACAGTATGAAATTTACACCAAAGGATACACCAACACGGATGTGCTTAGCGATAGCTATGACATGGCCGTAGGTAAATTCCTGAACAAGGAAGTAGCCATGATGTTTATGGGAGATTGGTTAATTGAAGGCGTTGCTGAGCAAGATCCAAATATGGAACTGGGCGTATTCCCGATTCCATCGTCAGACAATGCCAGTCTGGGTGCAAGTCCACTCGGCGGACAACTGTTCATTCCTAAGAAATCTAAACATTTGGAAGAAGCTAAACAATTCCTGGACTATATCGCTTCCAAGGAAGTTGCACAACAGATCGTGGACTCCAAAGGGTACGTATCCAATTTTAGTGACGTCACCACACCGGAATTGCCGGCTTACAAGCAGGATATTGTAGACAACTATATTACACCTAAGAAAACAGTGCTGACAACGGATGCTTTCATGCTGGTTGACCGCAGCGAATTGTATCGGTTGTTACAGGATCAATTTGCAGGTGGTTTGTCACCGGAAGAAGTACTGAAATCCTGGGATGAGAAGTTCAGTCAGCTGATGCAGGATAAAGGTGTAGAAGGTTTCTAAAGAGTGAAATACAGGGCAGCATAACATGGACGATCGTTATGCTGCCTAGCTATAACGGAGTGTGAGACATGAAAAGGACTAAAAATTTGTATTCGTATTACATGATATTTCCCGCACTGATTATCTACTCCATCTTTTTCGTTGTGCCTGCTCTCGCCGCTTTCTATTACTCATTCACAGATTGGCGGCTGGATCGGCTGGAGCTGAAGTTCATCGGGTGGGATAATTTCGAGAAAATTTTCTCGGACAAAACGCTGATTCTGGCGCTGAAAAACACGGCGATATTTGCAATCGTCACCGTCGTTGGCAAGAATGTCATCGGTCTATTGCTGGCCGTAGGACTTAACATGCGATTAAGAACAAAGAACCTGCTGCGCGCGATCTTCTACTCCCCTTCCATTCTCAGCATCCTTGTGATCAGCATTTTGTTCACTCCCATGTTGCGTACCGAAGGTACCATCAACAATCTGTTGGAATCTGTTGGGTTACATTCGTTAAGCCAAGCTTGGCTGACCAACCCATCGATTGTCATCTGGACAATTGCCATCGTCTCGATCTGGCAGAGCGCGGGGTTCCAGATGGCCATCTATCTGGCTGGTCTGCAGTCCATTTCTCAAGAATATTACGAAGCAGCCAAGATTGATGGCGCAAGCTCGTGGAGAAGTTTTTTCAAGATCACACTGCCACTCTTATTGCCCGCAATTAACATTAACCTGATGCTGACATTGATCGGTGGACTTAAAGTATTCTCCGAAGTATATGTCATGACCGGTGGTGGACCGGGTAACGCTTCCCAGGTCGTGGGTACGATCATTCTGCGATCTTTCGGCGAAGGCAACTGGGGACTTGGTACGGCGGTCAACACCCTTCTGTTCGTGGTCGTTACCATTATTGCTATACCGCTATTGATCTTCATGCGGCGTAAGGAGGTTACGGAATAACATGGGCTATACACGCAAACTCGCCATCCGCAACTATATCGTGGAAGGTTTCCTGATTCTGGCCTCCCTTATCGTTCTGTTGCCGCTTGTCATTCTGATCTTTGGTTCTTTCAAAACCAGCGCCGAAGTGCTTAGCTTCTCCCTGAGCTTCCCAGAAACATGGCAGTTCTCGAACTATGTTCGTGTCTTCCAGGAAGGTGGTCTGTCGCGAGCATTCTTCAACAGCATTTTGATTACTGGCGTATCGTCCATCATTAATATCGTTGCCTCTTCGGCAGCGGCATTCATTCTGGCACGTCGGGAAACCAAACTATCCGGTACGATCTACATGTATTTCTTCATGGGACTGATTGCGCCGATGTCGATTATTACGACCATACGGGTCGTACAGGGATTAGGATTCTATGGCAGCATCACAAGTGTCATCCTGATCTACGCCGCGTTAAATACGGCCTTCAGTGTATTTTTGTATAGTGGATTCATCAAGACCATTCCAAGAGCACTGGACGAAGTGGCATTTCTGGAAGGAGCAAGTGTGTTCGGGGTGTTCTTCCGCATTGTCACACCGCTCATCCTGCCCGTTAACGCAACGGTAGCCATCATGGTGTTCATGTCCGTATGGAATGACATCACAATTCCGGTGTACTTCCTGACAGATAGCTCCACATGGACGATGCCACTATCAATCTACAATTTTTACGGCAAATATAGCCGGGACTGGAACCTGATCTTCGCCAATCTCGTGCTCACTTCGTTGCCTGTATTCATCCTGTATCTGTTCGGGCAAAAATATATTGTCAGCGGCCTTACTGCCGGTGCAGTTAAAGGATAAACCTTGTATTCTCACGGTTCTCAAGGAATAGAATTGGAGTATTCATGACGTACTTAACCCCCACCATTCTGGTGGGGGGTGTTTTATTTATAGCGAGAAAATGCATCTACACTTCTCTTCTCTATTTTTGAAACAATTGCGGGTAAAGGGCAGCAACACCACCAGCAAGACCCTGTTGTACATTCCGACTGGTATCATCAGCAATAATCTCGTAGAGATCCGCTTCGATTGAATCTATTGCAATTTTGGCAATATCCGTTGGGCTCGTTTTCGGTGCGTCGATACCTGCCGTCATATCCGTATCCATGAACGCCACGTGCAATCCGGCAACGCTAACCTTCTTAGGGGCTAATTCCAGACGTAATGCATTTGTAATTCCCCACTGAGCGGATTTTGCAGCTGAATATGCACCTGAGTTTCCAAGGCTGAGCCAAGATAGAGCAGACAGGATATTCAGTATCGAACCGCCCCCATTCTTCTCTATCACCGGTGCAAACGCACGAATCATTGAAAGCGTACCGAATACATGTGTATTGAACTCCAAGTGAATATCGTTCAGCTCACCTGTGAGCAGAGAAGCACCCGTAGCGGAACCAGCATTATTGATTAGAAGGGTTACATCACTAGCTACCTCAGCAGCAGCCATGACAGATTGTGGATCCGTAATATCGAGTTGCAGTGGAATAGCCCCCGGCAGATCAATGGATTCAGGGTTTCGTGCGCCAGCGTAAACTTTGGTTCCCCGCGCCAGCAATTCAAGAGCAAGTTCCTTGCCCAACCCTCGATTAGCCCCACTTACAATAGCAACTTGTTTGGAAATATTCATTTATTATTACTCCCTCTCATTGAGAATTTATTCATTTTCGAGCTGTTATGGGAATGATCATTCTCGTAACTCTCAATATCAATCTATCACATTGGGAACGATCAGTAAAGAATAACTTTTATGATTCATGTCTTTATAAAAAGAAGATGCCCGCTAACCTTTGAAATAAGGCTCCGAGCATCTTTCTTTGGTCCTTCATTGAGAACGGATTTGCATATTGATTATGATTTTATGTCATATAGATTCACAGGTAAAGCCTGCACAAATGGTGACCAGTCACTCACTGTGTATAGATGAAGTCGGTGCATGGCCCGTGTGCATGCCGTATACAGAAGCTTGCGATCATATTCCTGGCTGTAAGCTTCGGGTGAAGCATCATAGACCAGGACAGCATCGAACTCAACGCCTTTGGCGAGGTACACAGGGATAACCATGATTCCTTTTTCAAAAATCTGTGTGTCCTTTGTTATGAGCTGTAGCCCTTCGCCGCCTTGACCTCGTAACCTTTCATAGGCCTCACGGCTTTCAGCCGCAGTCTTCGTAATTACGGCAATAGAATCGAACCCCTCCGCCTTAAGCGCGGCGATGTCTGCGAGAATCTGCGCACTACGCAGCTTATCGTCCTTCAGTCTTGTTAAAAGAGGCTTCTGATCTCCCCTTTCAAACGGCCTGATCTCTTCTCCCCCTGGTAGCATGCATTTCGTAAATTCAACAATTTCTCTGGTTGAACGATAACTGCGTACCAGGCGTATCAATGTAGTTTCGGCTTCTCCGTAAAGGTGAATCAGTGGCGAGTTGGATGCTGCCAAATCCGTAGCCTGCATAAAGATCGCTTGCCCGAAATCACCCAGCACGGTCATGCGGGCACGAGGAAACAGTTTCTTGAGATATTCATACTGAAACGCCGAATAATCCTGACCCTCATCTACGAAGACATAACGAATCTCGGTGTTTGTCCGGACGCCTTCGATCATCTCTTTTACATATAAATAAGGAGTAGCATCCTCATGGAACAGCTTGTTCTGGAGGATCATGGCCTTGGTCTGTTTACAAATCTCAGGCCAGTGCTGTGGGGGAATTGCCCCATTCGTTTGTTCTCGATAAGCGGCTTCATCTTCAAATAGTTGTTCATATATGCCTTTTACATCCACGAACTGGAATTTCCGCACACTCTTTCTTAACGGTTTAAACATGTCTTTCACCAGTTTCTGACGAAGCAGCTCCTCTTCTCGCACTGCAAAGTTAAAGGCACCCTCATCTTGCACTGCGCTGTTATTCCCGTTATCTCGTGCTGCATATTTTTCCGCCACATCAAACACAGGCTTTTCTTTGTGCAACATGCGGAAAGCTTCCACATACTCATCCGTGTCCAGATAATTCAACTCCTCCAGAACCCAGTCTGCTTCCCGTTCCAGACGTTCCAGCGAAACAAGTTCTCTCAGCAGCCATTCCTGCAAAAGAAGTATACGGTTGGACAAGGTAAGATTCTGATCCAAACTGTAAAATTGGGTCTTGATTTGGTCTGAACTGATGAATTCACGTTCCCGAAATTGAATACCGTTGAACCGCATGCCCTCTCTTCCCAGCCACGCGCCATAGTTTTGGAGCACTTGCAGGAATGTCTCGGAAGCTTTGTACTTGATCGCCTCGAGACGAGCTTCATAACCTGGATCTTCATGGGCTGTCAGCACATATTCAATCTGATCAAAGGCATC
The DNA here is from genome assembly GCF_037976905.1 of Paenibacillus sp. FSL K6-1318. Classification (NCBI taxonomy): domain Bacteria; kingdom Bacillati; phylum Bacillota; class Bacilli; order Caryophanales; family Paenibacillaceae; genus Paenibacillus; species Paenibacillus sp. FSL K6-1318. The sequence goes on along the minus strand of NZ_CP150270.1, from coordinate 3,187,472 downwards.
CTCTGGTCGTAAGGAGGAATCCAGCCAATAATTCAGATATTCCTGAAAAGTCGTCTGCTGCATGTTCTCTTCACCAAGTTCCGGGAGTACGGTCGAGATATAACTGGTAAACATCGGATTCGGTGAGAATAGCACAATCTGATCTGCTTTGACGGTCTGGCGGTGTTTGTACAGTAAGTAGGCGACTCGCTGTAACGCTGCCGACGTCTTGCCACTGCCAGCTGCCCCCTGAACGATAAGCATTCGGCTTCGGTCATCACGGATAATGGCGTTTTGTTCCTTCTGGATGGTTGCTACAATGCTCTTCATTTGTGAGTCTGCACCCTTGGCGAGCACCTGCTGCAACAATTCGTCACCAATCGTTTCGTTTGCATCAAACATGCTAATAAGCTGCCCATGTTGAATCTGGAATTGGCGTTTAAGCTCCATCTTGCCCTCGATTTGTCCTGAAGGTGTGTCATAGTCTGCTGGCCCGGGAGAGTGATCATAGTATAAACTCGCAATTGGCGTTCTCCAGTCATAGATTAGAAAGTTCAATCCATCCTCATCCATGAAAGATGATACGCCAATGTAGATCTGTTCAGTAAATGTCATGCCTTTTTCCTTATAGTCGAAGCGACCAAAGTACGGCGTCGGAAGCAGTCTCTTAGTATTTTTCCATTGCTGAGTTAACAGCTTGTGCCCGCGCTCCCTCTCGGCCAACACTCTGGACTGCTGATTAATGGTATAGAATGCATCTTCAAAATCCGTGTACGAACCCGTGTTAATCGTCACTTCTTCCCAGAACCGTTTACGAATTTCGGCAGCCTGTTCATGCAATCCGGCAACCTTCGGTTCTAACTCGTCGAGTCGTGCCTGAAGTTTGTTCCTCACCTGTACTAATCTTTCCTCTTCCAACTTCCATTCGTTTGTTTTATCCATGAATGAGCCCACTCCCTTTTCCATTTATTAGGACCAAAAAAAGAGCATTGACAAATCGGAATGTCGGATGTAAAATTAAATTAGGAGAAATAATGATTCACCCTTTATATTTAATTGAAATGTCAATTGCGCTATAGATTATATCATGGCTTTTTTTCACGTTCAATGCTTTTTTTTCTTCTCTGTCTGAATTGAACGATAAATCATCTTGAAAAAGATGTCCCTTGAGCTACATTTGGGGCATCTTTTTTTTATGTCCTGGGCATGGTTCATAACCTGAATGCGTTGTAAACTATACACCCCTTTATAAATTCGATAAAATGAACGAAACATGAGATATGAGTTGATGCTTTCTAGGAGGGATACATAACCGTGAATATAGAACCTGTGGAGGACCGCTGTCCGGTTGAATTTGCAGTCAATATGATTGGTGGGAAATGGAAGCTATTAATTATAAATCGGCTCATCCGCCATTCAACAATTCGATTCAATGAATTGCAGAAAATGCTTGGTCCTATTACGCATCGTACGTTAACCAGGCAATTACGAGAACTTGAAGAAGCCGGTTTGATAAACCGTGTTACTCACCCTGTAGTTCCGCCTAAAGTTGAATATTCCCTGACCGAAAAAGGACAAAGTCTGACTTCGATCTTGTTTCAGTTAGGTGATTGGGGAGCGAAACATATGTAATACGCCTTCCCACAGTATCTCAAGGGATACTTTATATCATTAATGTGCGTACTTACCCTCCTATTCTAAATCCGTTATGCTGAGGTCAATGCTGAGTGCTAACTCATCCATTCCAATCACATATTGAAAGGAAGTTATTGACCACTATGACACAGAATGATCGATTTTTAGTATATGGAGCATCGGGCTCCCAAGGCGGCGCTGTCGCTCAATTACTCATTCAAAACGGTTGTGAGGTTCGCACAATTACTCGAAATGAGGAAACAGCCAAAACACTAAAAGAACAAAACATTGAAGCTTTCATCGGGGATTTATCAGATGTGGAACACCTCCATGCGGCGCATGAAGGTGTAAGTAAAGTATTCCTAAACCTGCCGGTGGAGTTCAATCCAGAAAAGATCAGACAATATACCAAAAATGCAATTGATGCTGCTATACAGGCAAACGTTAAATTGATTGTAGTTAACACCGGTACCTATGTTCCTGACCCTATCACCCATTCCAAAGGAATTGAATTGAAACGTGAAGTTATCCATGAATTACACCAAAGTGGTCTTCCATATATCATTGTGGAACCCATTGTATACTTGGAAAACTTCCTGATTCCCGGAATACTGAACAATGGCGTTTTGGCCTACCCGGTACCAGCAGACAAGCCGATCTCCTGGATTAGCTTAAACGATGCAGCTCAATTCCACTATTATGCCTTGACTCATTCGGAATTGGCAGGAAGCATTATCCCAGCACCCGGATTAGAAGCTCTGACAGGTGCACAATTAGCGGAACAATTCAGTGCTGTATTAGGTGAAAAGATCAGCTTCATGTCTCTACCTTTTGATCATTTTGAAGCAGCGATTCAGCCTTTGTTGGGAAGTGAGACAGCAGCAGGTCTTAAAGGATTGTACCAATGGATTGATGGGCATACCGATCTTCTTCCACGGTATGAAGAGTTGGATGATAACATCAAAGCCAATCTTAAATTAACCAAAATAAGCGATTGGATTCATCAAACAATAATTAAACAATAGTTTTCATTTGAAATCTCCTCTCGCCTTCTATTGATAAACAAGCCTTTTGAATCTCCACCGGAGAAACGAATGGCTTGTTCTTTTTATATGAGAAACTCATGGACTCAACTGATTCAGAGCTTCTGATAGGATTAGGCAAAACTTTGATAGAAATGTGGTACAGGTTAGTTCATTTGATATGACATAATAATGTGTAAATAGGTCACCATACAGGTGGCAATAATAAACATTAGAAAGGATTTGAATATGATATGGAATATACAAAACTTGGTAACACAGGTTTGGACGTATCTCGATTTTGCCTGGGATGTATGGGATTTGGGGATGCCAGTAAATGGGTCCATAAGTGGGTACTGAATGAAGAAGACTCTCGCCCCGTGATCAAAAAAGCACTGGATCTAGGCATTAATTTCTTTGATACAGCTAATGTATACTCTCTGGGTACAAGTGAGGAATACCTTGGTCGGGCATTAAAGGATTATGCCAATCGGGATGAGGTTGTCATTGCAACCAAAGTACACGGACGAATGCATCAAGGACCAAACGGTGCTGGCCTTTCCAGAAAAGCCATCCTGAGTGAGATCGATAAAAGCCTGAAACGACTGGAAACGGATTATGTAGATCTGTATATCATTCATCGTTGGGACTACAATACGCCTATTGAAGAAACCATGGAAGCCTTACATGAGGTGGTGAAGTCCGGTAAAGTGAGATATATTGGCGCTTCAGCCATGTTCGCATGGCAGTTCCAAAAAGCATTGCATGTAGCAGAGAAAAATGGTTGGACCAAATTTGTCTCCATGCAAAATCACTTGAACCTCATCTACCGTGAAGAGGAACGAGAAATGTTGCCTTTATGCAAGGAAGAGAAGATTGGTGTAACTCCCTACAGTCCTCTAGCTTCAGGCAGGTTGACCCGTGACTGGTCCGTATCGACACTGCGATCCGAGACAGACGAAATTCAGAAATCCAAGTACAATGCAACAAGCGATGCGGATCGACTTGTTGTTGAGCGAGTTGCATCCATTGCAGAAAAATACGGTGTCCCTCGCACTCACATTGCACTTGCCTGGTTACTACAAAAAGAGACTGTAGCGTCTCCAATTATCGGTGCCACCAAATTATCGCATCTGGAAGATGCGGTAGGTGCTCTTTCCGTTAAGTTGACCTCAGAAGACGTAACATTCCTTGAAGAGCCTTATGTACCTCACCCGGTAGTAGGTGCTCAATAATCGCTTGTGCTTAAAATATAGAAGACCTCCTCTTTCCGTATCCGGAAGTTGGGGGTCTTCTTTTTTTATTGCGATTTATTTACGCCAGAATGTTGAACAATCTGCCTTATCCGCTATATTGAACTCAATCATTCGCTCAAGTAATGAAAAGTCAATCTCCTGTTTCCACTTCATCCGCACCAACTCTTTGGTGTGATCATAACCTGCCTGCGTGATCTCTTCCGAAAAACGAATAATTCCTGCCTTCTCGGGAGCAACAGCCAAGTGTTGCTTGGATACACTAAAGCCAATAATAAAGGTCTCATGGTCGGTAAACATCGGCTGGTTCCAAGCTATTTTTTGCTTTAAATTCGGGAATTTTTCAGTGATCCAGTTCAAGACTTCTTCCGTTCGTGCCTGGTGTTCCGGGTTATCGATGCGTGCTATAAATTCTGCAAAGGTCTCCATTAGTTCCCCCTATAACAAGAAATATGCTACTTATTTTGCCCAATTCAATCTTATTCTATCATGAATAGCCCATTCAAAAAGCCTTATCTGCCGATAACTCAACAAAATATGAGCAGCCTGCTAGACTTTAAATGTTTTCTTTTATCCAAGATCGCAACTTATCCGCATAGAGCTTGCGTTCATCTGGATCGGACGGAGAACCATTGGTCAGATAAAGTTGATCGTTCACGTATCTGGGGTAAACATGGAGATGATAATGCCACACATCTTGATTACCAGCAGGCTCATTATGTTGCCGCGTCGAAATCCCATCACATCCATATGTACTTTTCATTGCAAATGCTGTAAGCTGAGCCGCGCGGTGAATTTCAACAGCGTAGTCCGCAGGGAGTTCAAAGATGTTCTCGAAATGTTGATTAGGGATTATAAGAACATGTCCTTTATTGTTTGGCCACCATTTGCCCGCTATGAATGCCGTTACCTTTTCATTCTGATAGATGATATCTCTTTGTTTTGTTCCCTCATCAGGTCGCTCAATACCCCAAATACGACAAAATGGACATTCGTACCCTTCGGGCTGATGTGAAAATGATGCTGTCATCTTTCTTATCCCACTCCTTTCATATTTTTCCAACTATTTATTAGACGCAGGTATCTTCTTTTCGTTGCGATAAGAAGGTGGGTCGTAAAACGATCAGCAATGAACAAAACAGAAAAGCAGCTTACCTTATCGGCAGCTGCTTTCTTCTATCTATAACTATCAATAATCACACTTCACAATTACATTGTGCTGTTATCGATAACAAAGCGATATTTCACGTCGGAAGCCAATACACGTTTGTAAGCTTCGTCAATCTGGTCAGCGGAGATAACCTCAATGTTAGGGGCAATATCATGTTCTGCACAGAAATCGAGCATTTCCTGCGTCTCACGGATGCCACCAATCATGGATCCTGCGAATGAACGGCGATGGCCGATAAGAGAAAATACGTTTACAGCTAGTGGCTCAGCAGGAGCACCCACGTTCACGAGTGTACCATCAAGTGTGAGCAGTGAGAAATAAGCGTTAATATCAATATTCGCACTTACTGTGTTGATCATCAGATCAAATGTGCCTGCAAGTTTCTCGAATGTTTCCGGTTCGCTTGTGGCAAAGTAGTGATCTGCACCAAATTGCAGTCCATCTTCTTTTTTGCTCAAGGATTGGGAGAGAACCGTTACTTCCGCACCCATCGCATGTGCGATTTTGACAGCCATATGACCTAGACCACCCATACCTACAACGGCAACCTTCTTACCTGGGCCAGCTCCCCAGTGATGAAGTGGTGAATACGTCGTAATACCGGCACACAGCAAAGGTGCAGCAGCATCAAGTGCAATGTTATCAGGGATGCGAACGACGAAATCCTCTACGACAACAATATGAGTTGAATATCCACCTTGCGTAGGCTCACCGTATTTGTCTACTCCAGCGTAAGTTTGAATATTTCCTTTGAGACAGTATTGCTCTTCACCTTTGCGACAGTTAACACATTCACCACAAGAGTCCACCATACATCCGACCCCTACTCGGTCACCGACCTTATATTTGGAGACTCCAGTTCCTACATCGGTTACAATCCCGGCAATCTCGTGTCCAGGAACGAGTGGATAATTCACAGGACCCCATTCACCGTGGGCAGTATGGATGTCAGAATGGCAGATACCCGCATATTTAATCTCAATTAATACATCATTGGTATCTAGATCACGTCGTTTAATTTCAGCACTTTTGAATTTTTGGTCTGGTCCGTCAACGGCTCTGGCTTTAGCTATAATCAATGGGATAACCTCCTAGTAATTTAAAGTTCAAAGTTATCTTACCCCCTCTAGTTAACTCTAGGTCAAATGTTTATCTTATTTTTTTATCTTCGCTGCACTTTGACATGCAGTTATACAGCATGGTAGAATTCACTCGGATCAATCCTAGAGTTAACTCGAAGTCTACCCCATGTAGAAAGGAATTCATTCTAAATGACCTATTCAATCGGTGAAGTTGCCAAAAAATTAGACCTTACGGTATATACATTGCGTTATTACGATAAGGAAGGACTCATGCCTTTTGTGGAACGTACCACGAGCGGAACACGCTTGTTCAAAGACTCCGACATTGATTTTCTAAAGATCATTCAATGCCTGAAACTAACGGGAATGCCTATCAAAGACATTAAGGACTTCATTGAATGGTGCTCTGAAGGGGACTCCACGCTGAAGCAAAGATATGACATGTTTACGGAGCGAAAAGCGATTGTGGAAGCACAAATGGAGGAATTAAGAAGAACCATGGAAGTCATTGAGCACAAATGCTCCTACTACGAAACGGCTATGGAAGCTGGAACCGAAGAGATTCACAAAATTAAACCGATAGACAATGCCATCAGCAATTGATGGCTTATGCTTTTTCTTCTAAAAAATTGGCGCACAAAAAAAAGCAGCTTGAAGTCCACTGACGGATCTCAAGCTGCTTTTTTGTGGTACGTCTCTGCTCATCATTTCTCCAAAAGTTTTATCGATACATCGATAATCCGGCTTAATTTTTCTTTATCCATCGAAGTTCTTCCCATTGCTCTTATGCCGACGGAAATATTGTGCAGGTATTCTGCCATTTCCTTCGCATCATGGTCTGAAGCGAATTCTCCGTCCCGCTGTCCCCATTGGATAATCTGCTCGAACATCCGCTCTGTGTCGTTAAAGGATTCAAGAGATCGGGTATCTACATCCGAATCACGTGTGCCCAGCTCTACCGCCGAGTTTACGATCAGGCAACCCGATGGTGTATCCTCTGCTTCACTGATCATAACATCAAAAATTTTATGCAGTGCTTCCACTGCCATCTTGGACGCTTTAATTTCTGAAAGTAATGTCGTGCTGATCTTCCCTTTATAGCGATCCATAGCCTGCAAAAACAGCGTATGTTTATCGTCGAACGTATCATATATACTTCTGCGATGAATGCCCATATGCTCAACCAGGTCACTCATCGACGTCTTCTCGTAACCTTGTTCCCAGAATATCTTCATTGCTTTATCCAATACTTCGTTCACTTCAAACTCTTTACTTCTAGCCATTCGACTTCCCTCCCAAAATCAATCTAACACATTGGGAACGATCAGTAAATAAAATGTACAGAGATACCTCTTTTCATTCTTATCTGATCCGTGTATTAGCTAATTCGTAAGTGTATAACTTGTGTACTTGTTGTATATCATGACCTGTGTACTTGTGAATATGCGCCAGCAATCACCATGTCTTATCTATTCACATCAATTGTTTGCCTATTCCTATCCGTTTTCTACCGCCTAGAGTCTAAATACGATAGAATGTAACTTATTATGTTGTGTCGAAAAAGGAGAACTATGTATGTCTGATCGAATACATGAACACCAGGTCGAATTAGCCAGATGCATTGACCGTTATTCCAACAAGGATGGAGTGCACTCAACTGCGATCCCTTCATTATTTCTAATCCGTGAATCGATCGTTACTGAACCTATATTTAGAGTGAATGAACCTTCTTTCTGCATTATCGTACAGGGTGAGAAAGAGGTCCTGCTGGGACAGGATCGTTTCCGATATGGTCTAGGAAGTTATATCGTGGCAACCGTTGACTTGCCGGTTAGTGGACAAGTGATTCAAGCCTCGTCTGAGGCTCCCTATCTGGCCCTGAAGCTTGAATTCACATCCAGTGAGATTCTGGAGGTATTGAACCATTCCGATTTCCCAGCAAGACCGCGGCAAAGTACGCGACGTGCGATGTTTGTCAGCCAAGCTGAGCCGTCTCTGCTCGATGCAGTCGTCAGGTTAGCCCGTTTGTTGGAAGATCACTCAGAAGATATCCCACTACTCGCTCCTTTGTTCAAAAAGGAAATTCTCTATAAAGTTCTGAAGGGACCCCATGGGATTGCCCTGGAACAAGCTACCATGGAGGGCAGCCACACTTATCGCATCAGAGACGTTATCGAATATATTATGAATCACTCTGATCAAAATTTTCGGGTTGAGGATCTAGCGGATTTGGCGAATATGAGTACTGCTTCGCTGCACAGACACTTTAAAGAAGTGACCGCCATGAGTCCTATTCAGTTTCAAAAACAACTGAGACTGCAAGAAGCTCGGCGCTTGTTATTATCCAAGTCCACCGATGCAGCAGATGTAGCATTTCAGGTAGGTTACGAGAGTCCTTCCCAATTCAGTCGTGAATATTCTCGCATGTTCGGATATCCGCCCAGAGAAGATATTAAACGCTTGAGAGGCAGAGCCGATGAAACGACTACCATCTCTTGACTGGTTACTGGTTAATATCGTCACTTTACCTCATCTAGTTTAACCACAAAAAGGACTCCTTCTGTTTTGTCAGAGGAGTCCTTTCTTATTCATGTATTAATGAAGATCGTTAAATCATTAACATGAAATTGTTAATACATTAAAAACCATTCGTATATTGTTTTGGAACGTCCGTTGCCTTACGCAAAGCAGACGCAGCTTCCAAGGCCCAGTAAGGATTTCTTAACAGACCTCTGCCCACTGCAACGAGATCAGCTTCTTCATTTCCGATGACTGCGTTCGCCAACGTAGGATCATTGAGTCTTCCAACAGCAATCACGGGCACATCAAGAGCCTCTTTGATTGCTTTAGCGAGAGGCACTTGATATGCCGCATGAGTTCCTGGTCTGCCCGATGCACCAATAGGTCCTTCTCCACCAGATGAGATGTCAAATACATCAACGCCTGCCTCTTGATATGCTTTGGCAAACTCGGAACTTTCGTTAATGCCATATCCACCTTCCACATATTCTTTTGCGGAGATACGCATCAACAAGGGCATGTCTTTGGGCATCTCTGCCTTCGCAGCCTGAATGATCTCCCGGCCAAATAACGTTAAATCTTGACCATATTCGTCTTCGCGCTTGTTCGTTAGTGGAGAATGGAATTGATGAATCAAATAACCATGTGCACCATGAATCTCAATCGCATCAAATCCCGCTTTTACAGCACGAGCTATAGCACTCCGGAATTTTTCAACCATTCCTTTAACCTCATCCGTTGTGAGCGCTCTAGGTTGCTTGGAATTCCCATCAAAGGCGATCGCGGACGGAGCTACTGGAACTTCAGCATCTTCTGCTTTGCGGCCCGCATGAGCAATCTGGATACCGACTTTGGCACCATAACTGTGACACGCATCGACGATCCGCTTCAGAGCTGGGATCTGTTCATCCGACCATAGTCCAAGATCAAAGTCTGAAATGCGGCCATCCGGCTCCACATCTGTCATTTCAATAATAATGAGACCTGTTCCTCCCACAGCACGACTAACGTAGTGCATGTAATGCCAGTCTGTTGCTATACCATCTTTTTGATCTACTGAATATTGACACATCGGAGCCATTACAACCCGGTTTTTAAGCTCTAAACCTTTAAAAGAATATGGACTAAACAAATCTGTCATCAAAATAAACTCCCCTTTTCATATAGCAAACTAATTATAATGCATGCGCAAGCATCAAAGTTTCGATCATTAATATTCCTGTATATTTCATGAAATCACATCAACCTTGTACTTCATCACATAAAGACATTTAAACCCACGCTTTCGCAATATACGTGCAGCCTTTTTGGATTGGAGTACACCAGGAGACATAATAATAACGTTATCTTCTCGCAGAAGGTATTTTTCCCATGTAAAAGCAAGACGTCCCAGTGAGATGTTAATGGTATCCGGAGTAGGATCAGCCCAGTAATCTGTTGCATCTCGGATATCGATCACCTTATATTGCCGATAAACACTCTGTTGTCTGAGAAATTCTTCATAATCTATACGTTTAAGATTAGGCTGCGGCCAAAATGGACGAACAGCGATGAAAAAACCTAATATGAAGGACAAAAGCATGAATCCCATCATTTAAAGTCCTCACTTATCTCTACTGATATCGTAGAAACTTTCATTCTGGATCAGAGTCTACTCAGTGCCTCAGGTATTGCAATCTCACCAGCGATTAGATCAAATGAACGATTATAGGTATTCTTCTCACTCAAACTAGCCATAATCACATGAGCTACGTCTTCACGAGCAATGTTACCGGATATGATATTCTCAGCAGCAGATATTTTCCCGGTTCCTGGTTCATTCTTTAAAATCCCTGGACGTATAATCGTATAGGTTAATCCGCTGAGTTCCAACACTTTGTCAGCATAATGCTTCGCTGCATAGTACGGCAGGATGTTATCATGCCAGTTTGCACGGTTATTGGCCTGGATTGCACTGACCATGATAAATCGATCAATACCTGCTTTTTGAGCCGCTTCAATGGTTTTCCCGGCACCATCCAGATCAATCAGAAGTGTTTTGTCATGCCCCGTTGTACCGCCAGATCCGGCTGCAAATACGATTGCATCACAACCCATTGCAGCATTTGCAATCGAATCAACCGTACCTTCCAAGTTGGCAAGCACCGTTTCCACACCCTGTGCTGACAATTTGTCTGCCTGCTCTTGTTTTCGTACCATGGCAAGTACGGTGTGCTCTTCACTATTCTTCAGAAGCTGGATAAGCTGTTGACCAATTTGTCCATTCGATCCCACGACGAACACCTTCATATTCAATGCCTCCTTATAAAAAAATCACCGCATCCATAATAAAAGCATGCGCATGCATTTAATTTAACGGATATATGAATGAGTGTCAAGTCTTCCTATAGGGTAAATTAATACATTACCCTATATTCACCCTAGCCTTAGAACAATTCTTTTGTGAGGTTCTCTAATCGAGTCTCAAATCCATCCTGTTCCAATTCGGCTTGCAAGACCTGATTAAACGTTTGAAGTGCTTTCTTGTATTTATTCTCTCCAAGCTCTGTAATACGAGTGTAAATGCCACGCCGATCATCTTCACATGTATGTCTTTCCAGAGCCCCACAATCTTTGGCTTCCATCCTTACGACAAGCCTGGATGTAGCACTTTGGCTCAACCCCACCAGTTCTTGTAGTTGCTGTAGGCGTAATTCCTTACCCTCGGCATTAAATATAAAGTTTAAAACATAAAATTCCTTCAAAGATAAGTCATATTCTTGAAGAAGGGCTTGTTCCAACTTCTCGTTCAGATGGGTATGCATGTTAGACAAAGACAACCATACATTCAAGCGTTCACTTTTTTGTTGCAAGCTAGATCACCCCACTTGATTTTAAATGTTCGTCTACCGTTATCTTATTGTATCAAGCTTAATTAAATTGGTCAAAATCCATCCATAATCGACCTATATAAAATAACTCGCTCATAAAAAGAGCATTCCCCGTCTAGTAACGACGCTTGGAAATGCTCTGCACTACCATCTATACAGTTCTATATTACTTCGCCGAAAGCAGACTATCGGAAATAAACTGCAGCTGACCTTCCAACGTTAACGGATCGTTATACGAATCTGAAGTTGGATCAAGTTGGAACACATGATTTGCCTTCACCGCAGGCAAGTTCTTCCATAATGCATTATCATACACGATCTTGGGATCGGTTGTATCTCCCGACCACGGGCTGGTGAAGATAATATCACCCGAATACTCCGGTAATAGTTCCATGGAGATCGAAGCCCATCCAGTTCCGCTGTCAATAGCTTCAGCTTGGGCCTTGGCTGGTGCTTTGAGACCAAACTCCCCGTAAATAATTTCACCGCCTCGACCATAGTTATGACCGAATACAAATAATCCTTTGGCGTACGGATTCAGGATGGAAACCGTGCGATCACCTACAGCTTCCTGAACTTTAGGCTTGAGTTCGTTGATCTTCGCTTCCCATTTCGCATTCCAAGCTTTAGCTGCGTCTTCTCTATTGGTGAGCTTACCCATTTCGAGCATCAAATCTTTGAAATCGCGCTTACCAAATGTAATCTGTACGACAGGTGCAATCTGCTCCAGCTTATCGATGCCCTCTGTGCCAGTGTACACGATAAAGAGGTCAGGTTTTAAGCTGATTAACTTTTCTGGGGTAGGCTCTTCACCCAGATCGCTGGTGCCTGCTGCTGCAAGTTGGTCCTTGATATACTTGTTGTTCATCGCACCTGATAAAGCGCCGACTACCGGTGCATCCAAGGCAACAAAGTACCCTGTCGAGAATGATGTCAAATCAATAATACGTTTTGGATTTTTGGGCACCTGTACTTCGCCTGCATCCGATTGATATGTAACGAGTTCCTCTTCGCCAGTTGCCGCTTCATCAGCGGAAGAAGCTGAATCCGAGTCCGTCTTGGTTTCTGTCTCAGCAGCTGCATTCGTGTTGTCCCCGGTTGTACTATCCGTCGTGGCAGCCTGACCACATGCACTAAGTACAAGCAGCAATATGAGTGCCATCATGATCCATATTGGTTTTCTCTGTTTACGCAAAATAAACCCACCTCTTCGTTGATATTGATAATCGTTATCAACGATATCATGCTATGCAGGATTTGACAAGCAATGTTTATTTTACTCCCTCTATGAACTCTAACTTGCAAGTCACCAAGTTAAACAGCTATCATCAATAGAGTATACCATTCATTTTTTCTTAAAAAGAGAGTATTAAAAAGCCAATGAAACGTATTCAAGGAGGAAAACATGGAAGAGATTATATTGTGGTTAAAGTATTTGTTTTTAGGTATTGTTCAAGGTGCAACGGAGCCGATCCCGGTCTCCTCAAGTGGTCATTTGATCATCGCTCAGAAACTCATGGGCATCAAGCAGAATGGCTTGTCATTTGAAATTTTAACAAACACGGCATCGCTTATCGCTATTATTTTTATTTTCCGGGAAGATATCAAAAAGTTGATTATTGGTGCACTTGGTTACCTGCGTACTCGTAAAGAAGAATATCGAGCAGACTTCATGTTTTGCTTATACATAATTATTGGTACGATTCCTGCGGCAGTCGTTGCAGTCCTGTTCAAAGATCGGATTGAAGAAATCTTCTCATCCGTATATACCGTTTCCATCGCGCTATTGATCACCGGGGTTGCCTTATGGCTGATTCGTAATCTTCGTGGTCGTAAGCAGGACGGAGATCTGTCTACGAAAGATGCATTGTTGGTAGGTCTGGCTCAGGCAGTCGCTCTTATTCCGGGCATTAGCCGCTCAGGGGCAACTGTAATTGCGTCCATCGCTGTCGGCATGAAACAGGAAACAGCTTTGAAGTTCTCCTTTATGCTGTATATTCCCATAAGCATTGGTGGACTCATCATGGGGGTATCCGACATCGCCAATGATCCGAATCGTTCACAGCTGGCGATCCCTTATCTGATTGCATTCATCACGACGCTCTTCGTCACCTATTTCTCCATGAGATGGTTTATGGGCATTATGGCCAAAGGCAACCTGAAATACTTTTCGTATTACTGTTTTGCAGCAGGTACATTATTGCTGATTTTCTTATAAAAAAGTCCACACACCAAAAGGAACAACCAGCGATGGTTGTTCCTTTGTTGTATAGTGGCAGAGCCTAAATGACCCATATCAAGAGCTAGACGGTCAGACGCGTAGCCTTGTTGCTCCTGTTAATCAGCTCTGTAGCCGCGAACATGACACTGAACAGAATCAGCAGGATCAGGGGTACCATGGACATTCCCCATTGGCTGGCTATGAGCCCCATACCTAACGGGATGAGTGTTGAACCTGTATAGGCACTGGCCATTTCAAGTCCAATTACACTTGGGGATGCTTTCTCTCCGAAGCGTTCCGGTGTCGCATGAACGATACTTGGATAGATCGGTGCTCCGCCCAATCCCACGATAAATAAAGCCCCTGCGGCAAGCCAATAAGGAATCGGCATAACCAGGATAACCAATCCGAAGCATCCAACGATTCCACCATATCTGATGAGATTTTTGCTGGATACATGAGTCGATAGAAAGCCTGAGATTACGCGTCCCAAGATAATGCCAATGAAAAATAGGGAGGATAGTGCTGCTGCAGTACCTGGAGAAACGCCTTTGCTTCCGATGAAGAATGAAGCCATCCACAGACCAGCTGCTGTTTCCGAACCGTTGTAACAAAGCATGGCCAGCATCGACATTTTCACGCCGGGGATACGGATAGCCTCACGGTTGCTCACCCGTTTCTTCTCATCGCCTGACTCCTCTACTCTTCCCTTCTCGAAGATTTTCCACAGAGACAACGTTGACAATAAGATCACCGCAATCCCAAGCAAAATCAACCCCACAGTAACGTATCCCGCACGCCAGTTGTTTGCTTGATTCAACCAATATGCCATAACGAGTGGGCCTGTCACCGCTCCAATTCCCCAGAAACAATGCAACCAGTTCATATGCTTGGCCTTGAAATGCAATGCTACATAATTACTTAGTGCCGCATCCACCGAACCTGCACCCAGACCGAGAGGGATCGCCAGAATCAGCAAAAATACAAAATTCTCAGAGATCGAGAACCCCAACAGCGCGATCGTTGTTGAGAGGATGCTGAATAATGTGACTTTACCTGTTCCGAATCGGTGTAACAATCGGCTGGCTAGGAGACTGGACACGACTGTACTAAATGAAATAATTAACGATATGTAACCTGCCATTTCTGTTGTCGCATGTATATCGTTTTTCATAACGGACCAGGCACTGCCAAGTAAAGCATCTGGTAATCCCAGCCCTATAAATGCGAGATAGATAATGATTAACAATAACGTGACCATCTGGGTGTACTCTCCTCAGTTCGTTTAATTTCTGATTCTCATCGAACCACCCATATAATCATATTGATATTTTTATCCGTCATCTTCCTCTATTTTGACTTGATATATCAGTATTCTGATATCCTATATCAATGGTTCAGAATAGGTATTTCTCCAAGTAGATTCTTCAAGTTAATGGCATCCCATGGTAGGTGCTCGGTTATCCCTAATCCGACTACATCTGTTTCTTCAGACAGTTCTTTGATCAGTTGAAGCAAATGAGGTAATTGCATGGTTCCTGCTGGTGAAAATACATAAGGTTCTCCTGGCTTGGCGAATAACAATGAACGGAACATGCTGGGATCAAGCACATCCAGATCAAGGTGAATTGCCAGGTGTTTGATGTCGTTTTCTGTAATCCACTTCTTAATCGAATCCATGCCATGAGTTAACTCTTCGGTTCCAGCCGTTCGGATACCCAATCTTTGAATCACTTCGTTTTCCTGTTGCGTGGGGGTCGTCAACCCGGCCATGAAGATATTTTCAGGCTTCAAAGGGACTTTCACATGTTTGGCAAACTCCGGATCGCCTTCCCCAAGAAGATTACCGAGCGGCAATGTATGACCATTGTCATAACCCGCGTATTTAACCAAGTCACCGTGTGCATCAATCCATATCAAACCAAGTTCTCCGCCATATCGTTCATTTAAATAGGCAAACGGAGCTTGTTCAACCAAACAGTCACCGCCAAACATGACAATGCGATCAGGCTGGTGAGCTTGAATGATATGCTGGGCGGCCTGCAATTGCTGAAGTAGCGGTGTTCTGCCTTTTATCCCGTTCTCACTTACCAGAAGTGTTCCATCATAAGCCACAACAGGAACATGAATGAGAGGTTGATCATTGTCAGGTGCGAGCCAAGCAAGCAGTTCCGCTCCAAAAGAGTAGTTAGGATTATCCCCACCTTGCCATTGTGGCATAAGCAGACGTATTGTTTTTTGAGTCATCGTAAATCTCCTTTACTTCAAAGTAAGGTTAGTATAAACTGAGCCCAAACAAATAAATAGTACGGTCTTTTAGGATAGGTACTACCCGAAAGGATAGTGTGAATGATGAGTATGGCTGAATACCATGGTAAAGTGAAGAATATTCAAGATACCCCTTTTGGATACACGTTGTCCGTTATTGGTGGCAAATGGAAAATGGTGATTATGTATCTTCTGGCTGATAACCAGCCTGTCCGTTTCAATGAACTGAAAAGACAAATCGGTGCCATCACGTATAAAACATTGAGTTCACAGCTCAAAGAATTGGAAGCAGATGGTATGGTGGAACGGAAAGAGTACCCCCAAGTCCCTCCTAAAGTGGAGTACCGACTGACCGCCAAAGCTGAGACGCTTTTGCCCGTTTTGGAAGGACTATGTGAGTGGGGGGTCCAACATCAAGACCCTTCGATCATTCATTGCGCAAAGAATTAAAATCTTGATTCTATTCCTTTAGAAAAATTGGATAAGTTACAACGCAGAAAAGTCGCCCATAGGCGACTTTTCTTGTATCTTATACTCCTCTTTCCATTCAGTGAATGGAAGCTGTGATTCGTTCGTAGAATTATACTTTTTCGTGTACCAGATCTTTCTGATAGGCCAACACTCGGTCCCAATCGCCACTGAAAATCGGGATTCGATAATACCCTACGCGCTCATACAGCGCGGCTGCTTCTGGCTGCAGCGGACCTGTTTGCAGTTTGAGATTGGTGTAACCAAGTTCGCTCGCAAGACGATCCGCCTCGGCCAAAATAGCCTGCGCAATGCCCTTACGGCGGTAGCCACTGCGAGTATACATGCGTTTAACCTCTACAGATGTTTCATCAAGGGGTCTAAGTGCTCCACAACCAACCGGATACCCGTCGATTCTGGCAACGATAAAGGCCGCCCGTGGCACTTCAACGTCTGACAGTTGAAATCCCGCTGTTCCATCACCGCCATATAACAAACCGAGTTCTTCGCTCAGTTCCTTGATCAATTGCAGTGAATCCTCGCTTCGAATATCTTCAGCTGCTGCATGCACGATATGTGTCATCCCACATACCCCCTTTATCTTATTGGACTTATTGGTTTAATTGATATATATAAATTATCATTCCCAACAGCAAGCGTCAATTCCCTCATTCATTGAATATTTCTATAAGTACCCGAGCGTATCTTATCGCCGTCTCTATTCGTTTACATAAGAAATGTAATAAGCAACGATGTATATGAATTTTATCTCTCGGAGGTCTGGTATGATGAAAATTTCAAAGGGAATAGAAATGCTTCAGCTTGATTTTGATGGAAATATAATTCACCCTGTTCTGATATGGGATGAAGAAATGGCTGTGTTAATCGATGCCGGTTTCCCAGGACAATATGACGATTTATGTACCGAACTCGAAAAGGCAGGCGTGCCGATCAACCAACTTAAGGCAGTGATTTTGACGCATCAGGATGTGGACCATATCGGCTGTCTTCCCGAGATTTTGCAGACGTGTGGTGATCATGTCAGGGTATATGCACATGAACTGGATAAGCCGTATATTGAGGGGCAGCTCCCTCTTCTCAAAGACGCTCACCTTGCGTACCCTCCAAAGGGCAAAGTTGATGAAACGGTAATCGATGGTCAGGAACTGCCGTTTTGCGGCGGCATTCGCGTTATTCATACACCTGGTCATACGCCAGGACATATTAGTCTTTATTTGATGGGTAGCAAGACGCTCATCGCCGGAGATTCTATGTACAGTGTCGACGGCGTACTCGGCGGCGTTCATGGCCCTACCACACTTGATATCGAGACGGCTCGTTGCTCCTTGAAAAAGTATATGGAACTCCACATTTCATCTGTGATTTGTTACCACGGTGGACGAAGTCATGTGAATGTGAATGAACAGATCTCAGGGCTAGTTAAGGGTTTATTGTTTTGCAAACTGTAAAATAGCTGTAGCCGCACGAATTCGCAGCTCTTCTTCTTCACTGTGCAACGCTTCTCTCAGTACATGGAGAGCTGTTTGAATCGTGGCTTCATCTACCCTCGTTGAGGGTGGGTTGGTTGCTTCAGCCGCTACGCTGACTGCAAGTCCGCGATCCAGCTGTGCTTGTGATATGGGATACTCAAACTTCGCAAGGATGGATGAGTCATTTTGCAGTGCCTGCACTTTGTCATTCAACTCAGCGAGAGGAATACGCCCCAACCATGTAACTCCGCGACGGTGACAGATCAAGTCCTCTTCAGAACCAGCGGAATCGTCGTAATAATAATCCCCGATATCACCAACATACGTCCATTCATCATCACTAATTAACACATAATCTCCATCCTGCATGAGGCTAGCAAACGTATGTAGTGTCGCAAGTGTACTCGCCAATTCCGACTCATCCAAGCTATAGTGTTGAACCAGCTGTTCCTTCCATAGCTCCGAGGGCGTTTGCTCCAGATCTCCTGTACCTGACCAAGCGATTCCAATGTAATTGTCTTCCAAAAAAGATGCTACTCTGTTGATTCCGTGCACGTTGGACTGGATGTGATACAGATTCATGGTACCGCCTTCCTTTCAATCATTCGTATGAACGTAGTTCACCATTGTAACATTAGTGGGGTCTATTTCAAACGTAATGATCTCTTCGATATAGCCTCAGGCTATAACTAGGTATAATTTAATGGAATTACTTTATAACTCCGGATCTGTGATAAATTTTGTGTAACATAAAAGCAGAGGGGTTTTAAGCGATGACGAAAAGTAGTGTATTAGGATATCCGCGTATTGGTGCTGATCGGGAATGGAAGAAAGCGTTGGAAGCGTTCTGGGCAGGCAAGCTGGAGGAAAACGAATTTCATGCACGTCTGCAGGAGATCCGCATCGATCATTTGCGCAAGCAACAAGCGAAAGGCATCGACATCATTCCGGTGAATGATTTCAGCTATTACGATCATATCCTGGATACGGCCGTGATGTTCGGCATTATTCCTAAACGATTTGCTTATGATGGTGGTTCCGTTCCGTTGTCCGTATATTATGGTATTGCCCGGGGAACGAAAGATGCCGCAGCAAGCGAAATGACAAAATGGTTCAACACCAACTACCACTACATTGTACCTGAACTGGACGGGGCTTCCCCAACTCTGACGGAAAACAAACCGCTTCTCGCTTATCGTGAAGCAAAAGAAAAACTTGGTATTGAAGGAAAACCGGTTATCGTTGGACCGTTAACCTTCTTGAAGCTCTCCAAAGGCTATGATAAATCCGAGACAGACGCTTGGTTGGACCGCTTGCTTCCACTCTACACTCAATTGCTTCAAGAACTTGCGAGCGAAGGCGTTCAATGGGTGCAGATCGACGAACCTATCCTGGTAACCAAATTAAGCGATGAAGACGTACAGCGTCTGTATAAAATATATGAAACATTTGCAGCAGCCGCTCCAGGCTTGAATATCATGCTGCAAACGTACTTTGAATCTGTCGAAAACTATAGCGACATTGTGGCATTGCCAGTTCAAGGTGTAGGACTTGATTTTGTACACGGACTCTCTGGTAACACACAATCCATTCGGACATCCGGTTTCCCGGCAGACAAAGTGCTCGGAGCAGGTATTATTGATGGACGTGGGATCTGGAAAGCTTCCCTTCAAACAAAACTGAATTTGCTGAATGAATTGACTGAGTTCGTGACGCCTGAACATATTATTGTGCAATCGTCTTGCAGCCTGCTGCATGTGCCAGTTACAACAGAACGTGAGGCAAAACTTACATCCGAACTGAAGAATGCCCTCGCATTTGCAGATGAAAAACTGGATGAGATCGTTCTTTTGACTACTGCCTTATCTTCACCAAGTGCAGAGATTACCGCTAAAATTAACGAAGCAGAGCTTCCTCTTCAGGCGCTTCAACAATCCGAAGACCGGAACCGCACCGCTGTACAGAAAGCCGTTGCTTCCATCAGTGTTCAACAGCCTGAGCGTTCCCGTCCTTTTGCCGAGCGTCATGAAGCCCAACAGGCCAAATGGCAATTGCCACTCTTCCCGACTACAACGATTGGTAGTTTCCCGCAATCTGCTGAAGTCAGAAAAGCACGTCAATTGTGGCGCAAGGGTGAGTTGAACAACGAACAGTATGCTGCCTTTATCCGTGAGCAGATTGATATTTGGATTAAGCTTCAGGAAGAGATCGGAATTGACGTATTGGTGCATGGTGAGTTTGAGCGTACCGACATGGTTGAATTCTTTGGCGAGAAACTGGCCGGCTTTGCCTTTACACAGTTTGGCTGGGTACAATCGTATGGTTCACGTTGCGTGAAGCCACCTATTATCTTCGGCGATGTTGCGTTTACTGGTGAAATGACAGTTGAAGAAACGAAATATGCCCAATCGCAGACTGAGCGCCCTGTCAAAGGCATGCTGACTGGCCCGATTACCATCATGAACTGGTCATTCGTACGTGAAGACATTGCCCGTGAGCAGATTGCTTATCAGTTGGCGTATGCGTTGAGACAGGAAGTCGAGGCACTTGAACAGGCAGGCATTGGCATGATCCAGGTGGATGAACCAGCGGTTCGTGAAGGACTTCCGCTGAAGGAAAATGAACAAGCCGATTACTTGGCCTGGGCAGTTAAAGCGTTCCGCATCTCCACTTGCACAGTGCACGAAACGACTCAAATTCATACACATATGTGCTATTGCGAATTCCATGACATGATTGATTCCATCGAAGCTATGGATGCAGATGTCATTTCCATTGAGACATCCCGTAGTCACGGTGAACTGATTCACAGCTTTGAAGAAAATACGTATGAGCTCGGTATCGGTCTTGGCGTATATGATATCCATAGTCCACGGGTTCCGAGTGTGGATGAAATGAGCAGCATGATTGAACGTGCCCTGCGCGTTCTTGATCCGAAGCTGTTCTGGATTAACCCGGACTGCGGATTGAAAACCCGTGGGCAGGAAGAAACGGTCGCTTCCCTGCGCAACATGGTTGATGCAACCAGAATCGCTCGTACCAATCACGCTTCAGCTGCTGTATTGTAATCGGCGACGAAGCAGCATAGCTTCAAAAGCAAAGCCGGACACCCCTTCGTTAAATGGGTGTCCGGCTTTTTATGTGGTTACTTTATATGGTTACTTTTAACGTACATTCATTTCACTTGTAACATGGGCGAACTCAGGCGTTCCTGCCCTTTTCTCACCATCCAACGCTTACGACTAGATACTCTCTTCCAGCCATTGCTGCAACGGTGTATCTTCGGTCAGTTCACCGAGCAATATATGACGGAACTTCCCGT
Source organism: Paenibacillus sp. FSL K6-1318 (assembly GCF_037976905.1). Taxonomy (NCBI): domain Bacteria; kingdom Bacillati; phylum Bacillota; class Bacilli; order Caryophanales; family Paenibacillaceae; genus Paenibacillus; species Paenibacillus sp. FSL K6-1318. The sequence goes on along the minus strand of NZ_CP150270.1, from coordinate 3,166,171 downwards.
CCTTATCAATAACCATCGTTGCCGGTAAACCTGTAATCCGATACATGCCTGATATATTGCCTGTCACGTCAATAATGACCGGAAAATCAAACGCCTGCTTATCCATAAACTCACGAATCGTCCCCTTCGATTCTCCCACGTTAACAAACAGCGTTTCCACGTCGTTCTGATAATCCTGAGCAATCTGGTGAACGAGCGGCATCTCCCTTACACAAGGTGTGCACCATGAAGCCCAAAAGTTAATCATGACGGCTTTGCCCCGATAATCGGACAGTCTCACTTGTTCGCCTGCTGAATTAACCGCTGTGAACTCAGGAGCTACTGCACCTGCTTGAATAGCGTTGCCTCGCTGAGACTCGGGTGTCGACATATTTTCAAAAACGGCCCATACACCTGTGAACAACGCAACCAAGCCAATCAGTATTGTAAGTATATGTCTGTTATTAAACCTCTTCATCTTCTTCTGCAATAAACTCACCTTCACTTTAAGCCAAGACTTTGATGAAATGCTGCATGGAGCGAGCCGAATTGATCACGAAAGTCGTGAGTGGAGCCCTCTCCCACATTACGTCCATGGTTCATGAATATCACCTGATCCGCAATATCGTCTGCAATCTCCAACTGATGGGTCGAGAACACGACCATGTGGCCATCCTGCTTGATGCCCTTGAGCAGCTGAGCTAGTTCCTGCATCCAGAATGGGTCCAATCCATTCGTTGGCTCATCCATGATGAGCAGTGGAGGTTTCGACAGTACAGCCTGGGCGAATAACACACGTTGACGCATGCCTTTGGAGAAGGTCGTGACCCGTTTGTTCTTTTGATCCGCCAACCCGACCATGGTCAGCACTTCCTGTACTCTCTCCTTCGGAACTTTCCTCAGAGAAGCCCAGAATAGAAGTACTTCCTCTGCAGTCAGTCCCTGATTAAATTGATAATCATCCGGCATATATCCAATCTGCTCTGAATAACGCTTGCGTTCCTTCAACCATCGCACATTGTTCACCACAACCTCGCCGGAGGTAGGCCGAAGAATTCCTGCGATCATACGCAGAACTGTGCTTTTCCCTGCGCCATTCCCTCCACAGAGCGCAAGCACTTGGCCAGAATTCATGTGAAAGGAGATATCCTCAACAATAGTCTGCTTTTTAATGGATTTGCACAATCCTATCACTTCGAGTCCCGCCTTATCCATGAGAACGCCCCCTCTCCCAGATCGCGTATACCGCCAGGACAGAGCAGGTGATCCAGAACAGGCATATCCCGATGAAGATCCAACTGCCACTTGGTTGCTGCACCCATTCCACCCATTGGTAATACTCCGGTCCCAGAATGGAGCCGCCTCCCAGTTTGATCACGACAAACAATCGCACCAGTTCAGCCGGATTGATGAGCGTTAGTATAATCAACAGCGGTTTCACCCACAGATAAGGCATTAATCCCAGCACAGAGAGCAATAACGTCGGCCATCCAATGACAGCGAAGAACCATACGGTCACGGATATGGTTAACGCCTGCCACCGATTGCGTGACAACGAACCGATAAATAGAGCCAGCGTCAGGAATAACAACACCAGTCCACAAGAAAATGCCAGAAAGAGAAGATATGTCATGACATCCAGTGGATTCCCGATCAACCCGCTAATGCCACCCATTAGGCCGTATCCAAATGCAACAATGGTGATCAAAACAATCGACAGCCCAAGATACTTCCCAACAATAAAGGACATTGTGCCGATGGGATACGTGGACAGCAGTTGCCAGCTACCGTCTTCTTTTTCGGATGTTAATGAGAAGGAACCGAGGAACAGCGTCATTAATGGCAAAAGGTAGAGAATAAGATTCAACATCGAACCTGTTGTGCCCGAATATCCTTGAACCAGATTCTGCGAATTCAGGAGTAACAAGCTTAAGCTAAAGGTGCAAAAAAGGATTAGAAACGAATAGGCCCATGGATTGCGAAACCCCATTTTCACTTCTCGTCTTGCAATCTGTATCATATCTGCCATCATTGATCACCATTTTCTATTGTCATACCTAGTGACCCGACTCTTCTTCCATCTCACCTTCTTGGTGTGTTCCCTCACTTGCCCCTTCTTCACCATGTCCGTGTGCATCATGTCCGTGTGCATCATGTCCATGTTCACCCATCATGTCCATGTTCTCTGTATTCTGTTTCCAGTCATGAGAAGCAAGATCCTCAGCGGTCATAATGGTTCCTACACCTTGCTCTGCAATGAAAGCTTCGGCCGAAGGCTTGTCCTTAAAGTTAAGAATTCCATAGGCCATAGGCGTGCGCAATGAAGCATCGTATACATACGTGGCTTTGCTGTATTCAATCCATTCCTTGTCATTATAATCACGAACATAGTCCATGCCGATGTTGTCCGTGCCATTTTCTGTTTTCCACTGGTTCATGCACCCGATGTCATCGAACTTGTAATTTTGGCCGTCTTTCGTAGTGAGCTGGGTTGCATACGCATCGTCCTTCACCTGCATTTTACAGATCGCACAGATATCCACGTCTTCATTGATCGGCAATGCCGCGTATTTTGTTCCGCAAGCGGTTAACAGTACCATGCCAAACATAAGTACCATGACCAATGTCCATCTTCTGTTCAAGCTTTTGTTCATTTTCGTAATACCCCCATATAGATGATTATAAAAGTTGCTATGCCCAGCAGAATTAAACCAAGCATCCACACCACATTGGAACCTGTTGCCCTTTCCACTGACATGTTCAGATCAGATCCCGTATCCATGCTCATTCGTGGCGAATCGTCGGTAGTCCATTGTTCTCTGCCTTCTGTAAACAACTCACTCAGAAAGACCATACCCGGTGATTGAAAAAAGAGCTGATACGCTGAATTTCGACTGACCAGTTGCTCATAAAAAGGATTGATGGCATAGGATATTTCACTGATCCCATCCCGATTCAGGTCAAGTCCCTGAAAGGAATCCCAGTAGTTCTCCATCAGGACATTATTCGGGCTATCCAGCGCCGAAGCTTCAATGACATTAGACACCATTTGGTTACGTGTAAACTCATTAGCCTCTGCCAGAACAAGCTGGATGCCAACAAAATTCCGAAGCACCGCATTGCCACGGATCTCATTGCCGGATGATTCTGCAATATTCATGCCGACACGATTCCCCTCCACCACATTGTTGTGAATTGAGGATTGATGCACGTCATACAATAGAATCCCTTGGGAATGAACATTAGTACTCTGTTTGCGAAAAGAATTGCCCGATATGACCGTATTCTTGACGCCCATAATCATGGCACCTGTCATGTTTTCCTCTCCGGTATTGTCCATGACAGAAGAGCCGTCAATGTACATACAGTGGATGCCGTACCTTGTATGTAACAGCCTGTTATGTTGCACGATAGACTTGCGACTGTTCTCTAGATAGATTCCATCCCTCATGCCGGTGATCTCATTGCCTTCAATATAGCTATCATGGGAGTTATACAGATCAATACCATTGCCCTTCTGGCTGCTGGTTGCAGAATCAGACCCGACCCAAGTAATGTGGTTCCGCTGAATCGTCGCATGAATCGAATTACGGATGATCATCCCATAACCCTGGGTCTGAATATGCAGATCCGTGATTTCACTTTTTTCACCTTCAACCTGAATCGCTGCGGTCTGTTCATTCGCATTATGCTCAATTGTAAACCCGCTCAACTTCACCCCATCCGACTGAATGGTTATCGTAGAGGTGGTTTTCTCATTCACGACGATGACCGTAGGATCACCCTGAATGGTGATGTTCTTATCAATCGTTACAGGGCCGGAATATCGGCCTGATGCAAGATCAATAATATCTCCCGGTGCAGAACGGTCAATTATAGGCTGAAGGGGAATGAGATCACGCTCGCCGGAGCCGGCCATTGCCTTACCATGCGGGAAAAATAATAAGAAAATTATCATGCCAATTAGAAAAACCAATCCTCGACCCCTACTCTTCTCACAGCTCTTGAATATGCCTAACTTCACCCAAGGATTACGCATGTAACTTCCAGCGCAATTCCAGATCCTTGTTGCAGATGCTCATTGCTGTGGCATTGTGTTCAACAGGTCTTTCGTTAACCCCAAGTATACGTTGGTTGTACACACCATCCCTCCTTTCCACTCCGCATCAACCCTCCATGTTCCTCATCCATTGAAGCAACGCAATAAATGAAGCGTTATCACAATCCTGATCATAGTGTACTTAAAACGATATTTTTTCCATATAGCTCAATCAGGCTATAGACCATACATTTTTGTGTCGATATTGTGATGTCAAACGAAAAAAGCCGCCATATAGGCGACTTCTACGTAATTATATTATTCAAATGGATAGGTCCAAAATGTTTCTTTACCAAAACGTTTCTTGATTTCTTCATCATTCAGCTCACGATTTCCGACAAGCTCCGCTGCCTGGAATTGTGAACGATGGGCACGAATGGACTCCATCTTTCTGTCCAAAAATTCGGTTACGTCAACGAATACATCCGGCTTGCCAATGTACTGTTCCTGATTATTAGCGAACGCAACGCAGTGAACAATCGGACGCTCATCCACTGGAAGTTTAGCAATTGTACGTATAACAGCGGCTCCCGTTGCATCATGATCCGGATGAACACTGTACCCTGGATAAAACGTAATGACCAGCGTGGGGTTTAACTCTTTCAGTAGTGACATGATGGTGTCTTCCAGTAACTGTGGGTCTTCGAACTCCAGCATTTTATCGTGGAAGCCCAGCATCCTGAGGTCCTGAATACCAATCGCTTCAGAAGCTTCGATGAGTTCCTGTTTACGGATAGCAGGCAACGTCACTCGGTTGGCAAATGGAGGAATCCCCATGTTGCGACCCATCTCGCCCAGTGTCAGACAAGCATAGGTTACATGAGCACCGCCATCTATGTACTTCGCTAACGTTCCAGATACAGAGAAAGCTTCATCATCCGGATGTGGGTAAACCACCAAGATGCGCTCATGCTCGTTGTGTGTAGTATTCATGGTTATTCCATCCTCCGTCTTCATCAGAACATCTCCCGACTCAGTTGTAACGCCACAACCAGCTTGCCTTGACTGTCGTGACCAGCCAGAATCAGTCTTTCTTCTTCACGCTCATCAATGTGTGTAAGGCCTTCGGCGTAGAGCCAACCTTGAGTTGTTTTCAGACCAACCCGGTAAGGACCTGTACCTGAGATGGAGCCCTGCGTATATCGTATGGCCGCATTGGTAATGAATGCAGATGCTGGATGTCTTGTGCTATCCATGTGGTGTGCGTAAGCACCTGACGTGAGTTCGAGATGTACGTATAAGTCCTGATCAGCAAGTTGATTGATCCGGAGCTGAATGTCTTGAGGTTTTATCGGTTGCATAGCGGCCTCCTTGTCTAATGTAATTGTACGAATTTCATTTTAACATAACCACGAGAGAATATACATGGAGCGACCCTGTCACACGCTCATAGAGCCATCTCATAGAATCGGCCAAATTCCAACAATCGCTGCCTGATTATGCCCCTTGTTCGGAACCGTTACCTGTCTTCACGGTCTGTACCTGATACATATTTACGGTCGTGCTTATCAGATAATCAGGTTTCTCCTGTGTTCTCTTCTCACGGTGGCCTTTGATATGTACATCACTTTTCTCCCAATTCTTCCATGCTTCTTCCGATTCCCAGCGAATGATGACCATCACTTCTTCGTTCTCTGTACTTTTCTTGTTGACCATGACACTGAAATCAATCAGACCAGGCATGTCCACAACAGGAGTTGGACCACTGAAACGTTCCACGATCTTATCGCTATTTCCTTTTTTGACAATGATGCTTCGAGTTTGAATCAACATATTCATTCCTCCTGGTAGAGTCACATGCCTAGCATTATGCGAGACATAGTGAGCTTTTTATTCTTTCATTCTAATCTAATTGAAAATCATTATCAATGAAAGGGAGTCGTTTTAATTTGAAAACAAGAACAGATTTGCGTGTTTTTTTCTCTTTTTATTCACCGATGAACTCTATATTATGGAGTGTAGGCAAAAAAACGCCCATGATGAACACCCTTAAATCATATCATTGAATTATGCTCAAACGTGCTTGGAAAGGAGTTACACTTGAATTGAAACCTCTAATACAACTACTTCATTTCGGCTATCATCAGGCCATGAGCTGCATATTTCCTGTAGCGATCTTTGGAACATTGGCTCTCTCCAGCGTAATCCCGATTCCTTTCCTGCATCGATATGATGCCATTTTGCTCGTATTGCTTGGTGTGCAGTATCTGATGTATCGAAGCGGCTTGGAAACCCGGGATGAAATCAAGGTCATCTGTGTATTTCACATTATTGGCCTGGTGCTGGAAATCTATAAAGTATGGATGGGATCTTGGTCATACCCTGAGCAAGCCTATACGAAAATCTTTGGTGTCCCTTTGTATAGTGGATTTATGTATGCAAGTGTAGCCAGTTTTATGTGTCAGGTGTGGCGAAGACTGCGCATGGACATGACCGGATGGCCTGGTTTATTACCTTCTGTTCTGCTCGGAGCAGCCATCTATATTAACTTTTTCACCCATCATTTTATTCCCGATTTTCGCTGGTGGTTGACGGCGCTTGTCTTTATAGTCTTCTATAAAACGTGGATTATCTACCGGGTACGGGCAACGATCTATCGAATGCCGTTATCGCTCGCATTTATCATTGTTGGTTTCTTCATCTGGACTGCTGAGAACATCGCGACATTCTTCAATGCCTGGAAATATCCTGATCAACATGATGCCTGGCAACTGGTTAGCTTCAGTAAGATCAGTTCGTGGTTCCTGCTGGTGATCATCAGCGTCATCATCGTTGCGCAGCTTAAATATGTGAAGGCCAATCGAACCCCAGATGATCCAAAACCCATCTAACCACTATTACATCCCTAACCTAAAAAACAGCAGCATGCTTAGACTGGAATATAAGTCTTCGAATGCCGCTGTTTTTTTTGCTATGTTAATACGCTCTAGAATCTCCCTTCCCCACGTGATGACAATTCCAATTGACAAAAGCGACACCAGCGTCATAAAATCAAAAAAGCGACACAAGTGTCACTTATGTCTTCTGTTAAATTAGGAGGAAACTATGACCCAAAAATCGTTCTCAAAAAAAATGATGATCCTTGCAGGCGCACATCAGGTATTTGTAAGGAAAGGATTCCATGCTGTCACCATGACAGACATTGTGGAGCAATGCGGAATTAGCCGCGGAGGCCTCTATCGTTATTTTAACTCCACAGATGAGATATTCAGAGCGTTACTGATGGAAAACAGTCAGCAGACGCAAGAAGCTTTTACAGCCCAGATGGAAGCGGCTACGCCATTTCAGCAGATCATGGATGCATTCTGGTCGAGTCAACAGATCGAGCTGGCGGAGATCAATGACAGTATCATGACCGCTGCGTATGAGTTCTTCTTGTCACACCGCGATGCAGAAGATCGTGAGTTGCTTCACCATCAGCAGGATCATAGCATCACAGAGCTTAGTCGAGTGATCGATTATGGAGTCAAACGCGGTGAAATACAAGTTCAGGCAAGCCGAACAGCGGCTGCTCATATTGTTATTTTTCTGGAGGGACTAAGAGTGCTTGCCCTGTCTACTCATTTGACTGAAGATTTTATTCGCGAACAGCTAGATTTCATCCAAACTCATCTTTATGAAAGAAGCGTGCCTAATGAACATCGCCATTTCCGTTCAGAACGTAACGAAACATTTTAAGAAAAATGAAATGATACTCAGTGAAATCAGTCTAGATCTCGCCGAAGGTGAATTTACAGCCATCATTGGCCCAAGTGGCTCCGGAAAATCCACGTTGCTAAATCTAATGTCAGGACTGCTCAGACCCTCGAATGGTCACGTCTTCATCAATGACCGGGACATTACTGAACTGAATGAGGATGCACTTGCCAACTTTCGCAGACTGCATCTGGGGCACATTTTTCAACACTACCACCTGCTGTCTCATCTTACGGTTAGAGAAAATATATACATTGGGCTCTCTGGCACAGGGGAACCCCACACGGTTGAGGAGCTTGCTGCCCTTCTGGGGATTGAGGACATACTGAATCAGTTTCCCGGTCAACTGTCTGGTGGACAACAGCAGCGGGTAGCCATCGCACGTGCATTAATTAAGAGACCTCGTATCTTGTTCTGCGACGAAGCCACGGGTGCATTGGACGAGATGAACAGCAAAAATGTGATAGCGCTTCTTCATCTTGCCCGCCAGCAATACGGAGTGACCATTGTGTTCATCACCCATAACCCTGAAATTGCCAAGACTGCTCAGCGCGTAATTACAATCAAGAACGGCTCCATCTATCAGGATCGATTGAACGAGTACCCGATTACTGCTGCGCAGATGCATTGGGCATAGAGATACTCACAATGGGAAGGCGGAAGGCTAGTGCGCTATCTTAACAAGCATGTGTACCGTTTATTGAAGCAAAACCGGGGATACACTATCCTACTATTTCTCATGGTTGTGCTGACTTCGTTTATGTATTTTTTTGTAGAATTCTCGGTGGATCGTAATCAGGTTCGTATTCAAGAATACGCAGAGTCACAGCATTTGGAAGATTTCCGTTTCCAATTGCAAGAGGATACAGATCGTTCACGTGTGTTAGAGAAGATACATACAGAAGCTATTATCGAGGAAAAAAGATTCAAGAAAGTTACACAAATCAGTACAAATTATTATCTGCTAGCTCCACCCCAGATGCTTAATGTACCTTATCTATTGGAAGGCCGACTGCCGGTAGCTTCTACGGAAGTTGCCCTAATGCTGCAGTATATGGATAATCATGCCCTGACTATAGGAGACTCGATTACGATTGGCAGTCACAATCTCACCATCGTTGGCTCCATGTTTTTGCCAGACTACCAATCGTTTATTCCTTTCAATGACCTGAAGCAGGATTATAATCAAGCCACATTTGGAGTCGTTACCCCTGATATGTACCATATGATAAACGGTCAGGAAGAGCGTTATTACGCAGCACAGTTCAAACCTGGTGTGGACTCCGGCTCAGCTGAATTGCGCTTAAGTAGTGACCCCGCCTTCTCATATTTAGCTTTCGATTCTGGTCTTGAAAGTAGCACTGAACCACTGATCGCAATCGATTCCAATCAAAGCCTGGCCCACAGCTTTCTTTTTTTGTTCACACTCATTACTTTGTTTATTTTCTACATGTTCTACACCCGTTTCATCCGCCTTCACCGTCAAGATTTCGGTTGCTTCAAGGCATTGGGATATACGGCAAGACAGATCAGCTGCGCACCGCTCGTTTATTCACTGATCCTATCGACCGCGGGAGGACTCGTCGGGATGGTTTTGGGTTTCTTCGGTTCGTCTGTCCTAATCCAAATGTATGCTCAAATGTACTCCTTCCCCTTCTGGGAACGTGGCCTGGAACTCCGTTCTATCTTGTTCGGGCTTTGGATTCCTGTCATCGGAACGGTGCTGGTCACCTGGATGGCAATCTTCCCTTTTTTACGCCAGGAAACCTTTTATGTCATGCATAACACGATTAAACCTCTCCCGAACGGAAGATTAACCGCAGCTTTTCAATCCGTAATTGGCCTTTTGCCGGAAACATTAAGGCTTCCTCTGCGCGTCGTACTTCGCAAGTGGAATGCCATATTTTTAAGTGCAACAGCAATCTTTCTGATGACCTTGTTATTTATCATGAGTGCTTCATTGTATCAATCGAGCGGTGTCGCCCTGGAATCGCAGACGGCAGGCATGAACTACATGTACGATATCCGTTATCCGGATCTAAGGGAAGATGAAGTAACCTCGCATAGCTCCAGCATGTACTACCTCAGACAGTCCATCCAGCTCAGGGGAGTTGAGGGGCAAAAATTCTCAGTAGAGCTGGTTGGTATGGACGACCAGGGAACACAGGTGCAACTCATGAATCATGACAACACCCTAATTCTGCCTTCTGAGCTAGATGGTATTGTGGTGAGTGAGGCGACCCGTTGGTTGTATGGAATCCAATCGGGAGATACCGTTCAACTGATCATTAATCATCAACCGCATAACGTCTCTGTCCGGGAGATTAGCCAGAATGGTGAAGCAGATACAATCTATACATCCAAAACACAACTAGCGAGGTGGATGAACGTTAGCCCCTCCATGCATAACGGGGAATACAGCAACGGTGGTCCTCTGGATTCAAATGCTCGAGTGGTCACTGCCGAGAACAAGTTAGCTACTCTGCGTAGTGATGCAGTATCGAGCCAATCCAGTGCTGTCATTAATCAAGTGGCAGGGATTCTTGTCGGTTTCCTGTTGATATATCTGGTCATTCTGCTGAATGTTCAGGATAGCCATAAGGATATGCATATCCTTCGATTGCTTGGGTACAGCCATCGAGACATTAACCGTATGCTCGTCGATGTATACAAGCCACTATTTGTCCTTCTGTATATGCTTGTTATACCCTTTGCGATCCTGGCAGCGCGTGCAATCTTGCACATGATCTCATTACAGACTGGGGATTATATCCCGTTTCAGATCCATTGGTGGGTTCTAATCCTGATCCTCATACTGATTTTGCTTCAATATCAGTTGGTCGTTACTTTATTTAAGCGAAAAGTGTTCAAGCAGACACAAGGCATGGAGTTGGCCGATAGCCTTGGCATTTATTAGATTGGTTAAATCCCTATGTAAAAAATGCCGCCATTTGGCGGCATTTTATTCATCATTTGTTCCAAACTTTGTTCGCCCCAGAATGAGTTTCCCTCCAGCTTCAATTTCAAGCTCATAGATGCCATTCTCATCGAGTTCACATAGGCAGGCACTTCTACTGAGCATCTCGCATGCTTTTACCCATTCAGGAATATGAAGCTTCGTCATGATCCGGCGATAGGCGCTGATTTCTGCCCGGAACAAACCGGAGCTCTGATCCCATGTACAGGACACACTACCTCCGGGAATACGCCAGCCGTGTATGGAACCTCGTACCCAGCGTTCTGGCAAAGCCGGCAGCAGCTTGATCCAGTGTTCTGATACATAGAGCAGCATTTCCTGCACTGCATTAACCCAGCCCATATTGGCATCCAACTGAATCGGGGCAGCAGGCATGGACATACATATCCCCATATTGCGCCAGTCATTATGCAACGTATATCCATTACTCAGCACACAGGAGCGCGCAAGAATATCGAGACTTTCCAGCGCTCGCTCACCATTACCAAGTCGAGCATATATGGACGACATATGTGCAAGAGACCAGCCACTCTGAGCACCAAGCCTTCGCTGATCAACTGCTGTCTCGAACGCTTGGAACAGTTCTGGCTGTTCTTCACGGGTGACCTCCTGTCCTGGAAAAACAGGATACAGGTGTGAAAGATGACGATGATCACGTCGATCTTCAAACGCAGGATGCAGCCATTCTTTCACAGCTCCCTCAGGTTCAAGAAGATAATCGGGCATATGCTTCAGCATGGCTTCCCAGCACGGAATCTTAGACGTATGCAATCCAGTTCGTCGACTGGCTGCAATGACATGCTGTAGCAGTTCTTTCATAATTGCAATGTCCATAGTCGCATTAATGGCTGTAGGCATAGGGTGGGCCAATGGCTGTCCATGCTTAGGCATAAAATTCTCAGGTGTATTCTCTGGCGAAACAGACGGGTATATCTTATATTTTCCGTCTGCACCCAGCACCAAAAAATCTTCATAGAACTGAAGGGCCTCCTTCATAAAGGGCAGGGCTTCCTCCAGCAGAAATTGCTTATCCCCAGTGAACTGATAATGAGCATAATAATGCCTGGCGATCCATCCTGCTGCTCCCGTCCAATTCATGATTACCGGAACAATCTGGTTAGGCACACCGATACCTGGTGTTGTTCCAGCAGGAATGTAAATCCCACGGCATCCATATAGCTTGCGAGCATTATCCCGAAAGTCATCCATTAATCCGTTGTAATAGCGGAACAACGAACGATTCAGATTGGATAAACCACCTACCGCAGTGTGCCAATACATCATTTGCACATTCTCATTCGCCATATTGTGGCCCCAGATCAAGCGATAATCTCCACCCCACAAGCCGTATAATCCAAATGGCAATCCGCTATGTTCAGAAGTTCCGCTGATGAAGAGATATCGACCATAGGCCCACATCTTGCGCATTAAGCCTGTAGGTGCTTCACCTTCATAGGCTTCCATAAGCAAGTCTTCATTGCAGCGCCCGTCATCATTCTCATCATCCAGATCAAGTTCAGCGGACCTAAATAACGGTTGATGCAGTGAGATATGCCGATCCAGCAACGTATTGTAGTCGCTCTCAAGCAATGCGAGTTCCTGCTTCAACCGTGTCCATTCCTCCGCTCGTCTACCCGTAGCAAACATTTTGACAAGCACAAGCACTTTTCCAGAGGTATGGAAATGAAGTTGCCTGCTGTGCGTATCTTCGTTAGGCTCGCTTTCCTTTTGCTTATCATGAATCGCATCAGGTATTTCGTTCAATTGGATCAGTCGTAGCACCGCACCATAGTCCTGTCCATCGTCATTTTTCCCGCCATAGCAAAGGTAGTCTCCACGATCATCCCGGTCGATTCTCATTGTTATAGACAACTGTAGAACGTTGAACTCATCGTCTTCTCTCACCCGGTCACCTTCCGGGAATTGCAGGCCTATAGTTCCCGACAGTAATGAATGTCCATCCGAACCTGTTCCTTGTGCACTTACTTCATCTTTCACTCTATGGGTTTGGATCTCATAGACAACACAATCGTCTGCTCGCGAGACAAACAGACTTCTTGCATAGCTCTGACTCCCCTCCAGCCAGCGCACCTGAACTTCTCCTGTGTCCATATGCAGTTCCCGCCGATATTTGCGAAAAGCGTTATTACAAGGCATGCCCACCGTCATTGTTGCCAGCGGATAGCGGGAAGACAACCTTGACGCGTAACCTTCTTCTTGCAGCTTACGAGTCAGATGCCAACTTGCCTCCAGATATCGTTCCTCATCCATTAACTTGCGGGTCTCTGATAAGGTATAACTGACATCGGGCAGCTTATCCTTGTGCCCCCAGTGCCATAATTCACTGTGCTGCAAGAGTACGGTTTCCGCCTGAATTCCACCTTGTACTGAAGCACCAAGTTTACCGTTTCCGGAAGGAAGTGCTTCTCGCCACATCCCTTGCCACCAGGAAGAGGGATATTTCAGCAATAGCTTGTTCTTGTCCGGCCGTGTGCCTGAGGTGTCTGGATGGTCTATGTGATGCTTCACCCTTCTTTCGCTCCAAGTCTCTCTATCTCAATACTGGCTAACAAGAATGGGGCTACGCCCATCTGTACATCACTAACGACCTGTTCACTGATGTAATATTCATAAGAACCGTCCCGATACTTCTTGCCACCGAGTCCGGCACCATGACAGATGTGGTGCAGATGCACCCCATTTTCATCTTCAGTGACCAACCGCTTCAATATGCCTGCATAGGCATGATCAACGACTTCACGGTTCAGCTCAGCCAGATAATGTAACCTAAGGCCTTTCGCGAGTGCATAGGTCAGCATACAGGAAGCAGAGGCTTCTAGATAATTTCCTGTTCTGCCGTTCTGATCCATCACTTGGTACCAGAGTCCGCTATCCTGATCCTGAGCGTGAGCAATCGCATAGGCCATTCGTTCAAATATACCCATGATCTGTCCACGCTGTGGATGATCCACCGGAAAGTGCTCCAGTGCATCCACCACCCCCATTGCATACCATCCCATGGCCCGGCCCCAAACATGAAAGGATCGACCAGTATTTTGATCGCACCAGCGTTGTTCCTTGCTCTCATCCCAGGCGTGATGCAATAAACCAGTTCGTGGATTACGTGTCTTTCGCTCAATCAACAGAATCTGCCGTGCCACTTCATCGAAGCTCTCGGGGTGATCGAAAGTACTGGCGTATTCCGCCAGAAAGGGTGAAGACATATAAATGCCATCCAGCCACATCTGAAAGGGATATATTTTCTTATGCCAGAACCCACCTTCACATGTCCGGGGCTGTCCTTTAAGCTGGTCAACGAGGTGCAGGATCGCTTTAACATACTTTTCATTGCCGGAATTCTTCCACTGACTGAACAGATTTTTGCCTTCATTGATCATATCCAGGTTGTAATCATTCAGCTGATAGGTCCGAATGGTGCCGTCATTCTCAATGAGGTCATCCATGTGACGATGAACAAGTTCCGCATAACGGGATTCTTGATTCCATTCGGCAGCGCGTTCAAGTGCCATCAACGTCATCCCGCCTACATAACCCCATTTGTTTGCAATCTTGGGGTGATTGCCATTCTGGCATTCGGAAAGCATGGTATCTGCTATTTTGACAGACATTCTGCGTTCCTGTGTAACTGCCCTTGTCGACGTTCCAACCATATCGAAATCCTCCTTCTGATGGACTAAGCCAATCTGTACCGTTATTTCGAGGGTTTAACATTCTGACGATTACATCAACGGATGAAGACCTTCCCACTTCACAATCCAGCTTCCATCCCGCGGAAATCCCGGATTTTCTTTTTCTCCCGTCCCTGTCCAGCCTGCAGCCATCATGGCAACAGCAGTCAGCAAGCCACCGTTCCCGGGCAGATATGCCCACAACCCGGCTCTCTGATAGTTGTGCCCATTAGGTAAATACGTGTTCTTCGTCGCATCCATCAACAAGAAATCCATTGCAAGCTCAGGTTCATTCAGTCTTGCCGCTGTCATCGCACACATCGGAAAATCCCATCCCCAGGCGGACTCCCAGTCCCAGCACTCTTTAACCTTGAGCAACGTATTTCTCATGATCTCCGGATCGATCAACGAACCTGGCAATAGTCCAAGTGCTCCAACCATCGAGGGATGATCGTGGTTCTTAGCAGTAAAAGTGTCCGGACAATTCTCGTGTGCAAGGTACACACCGTCCTCATGTCGAGGTTTAACCATGCGCGAAGCCACTCTTGCCCAGTCTGGATTGGCTGGATGATTCAAGCGCTCTGCCCACAGGATGGCTATCTCCAAGCCAAATTTCCAGTACTCCAATTCATAAGGCGGATTCAAACTATCGTTCATGGCGTGATTCTCCTGGGCAGGAATAAGCGGGGGACCTAACACATACGCTTGTCTTTCCTCTTCCCAATGGGCATAGGACACCATAAAGTCAGCCGCTTCAAATACGATATCCTTATACCTTGTTAACATAGCAGGGTCAGGCCGGGACAGATAACACATCTCAGCTAGTGCCATGGGATGGGGTTGCTGCCAGATCAATCCCGGAGCTACCGGCGACGGAGTCTGATGCCCGTTATAACCCACCATTTTGGGCCAGCGTGCGCCGACATAACCTTGAGAATGGGCCAGTTCGCGAGCTTCTGGCAGGATGGTCCGGTACCAGTCCATACTCTTGCACAACAGATCGGTACGATTCCAGAGTGGAAAATGCGCTGCATGCCACCAATGCATCTCCAGATGCATTTTGCCAAACCAGCTGTTGTACATATATCCGGTCTCCTGCGGCGGCAGGGACCCACCGCTGTGCACCGCGCTCAGAAACTGGGATAGGACTACTCTGCGCTCTAGTTCGGCGGCACGCGGATCTGAGCTGCCTTCGAAATCAATCACTCCACCATCGTTCCAGAACCGATTCCAATGGACCGAGCTTGCTTGCAACACAGCATCTGCTGGCAAGCTTTCCGGCTTATGTGCAGCAAAAGATACACTGCAAGACCAGATGTCTGAGTCATGTACAGCCTCGGGAGATAGTGTGAATTCATGGGCTCCCGTCTGTTCCAGCCGGCCTGCGTCCCAGACCCATTTCACTTCATACTCATCTTCATCCAGCACACGCTTCAATGATGCGGAAGTTGAAGTGACCGATGTAAGCACAGTAGAATGTCTGTCAGGTTGCTTCCAGTCGGGGAATACTGATTTCGACCAGTTCCGGTGTGTCATATCAGGGGATGGAAATACAAGAAACAGTTGCAGACGCTGTTTACGGATTAATCCGGATTGTACACGAATGGCGATACAATCGAGCTGTGGGTCACAAGCTGTCTCTACACGTACTTCTTCCCCCTCTACTGTAAATTCACTGTGCAGAATTCCGGTCCAAAGATTCAATTCCTGACGTACAGGGACCACATGGTTGACGTCCGTGTCCTGACCATCTTCTCCTAACAAACGAAATGAAATGCGTCCAAGCTGAAGTCGATGCGGGTTCTGCCTAAGCCAGTGATAGGCTTCTTCCTTATCTTCGGGTTTCATGGGATACGGCACTTTACGGCCATGTGTCTCAAATGCTTGATAGACGATATCCTCATCTCCGAATACATGATGACCGCCTGTATAATGCCACCCCCAGTTGGATTGTGTACCGAGAGGTATTTCATACAGATCTGGATACGTCTGAAGTCCCGTAAAATCAGCGCTGAACGCAAATTCTCCATTACCTACTGATAAAGCTGATCTGGGCTCAAGCTGAGTTAATACCGGATGATTCCTGGTGATGACTGAATGTCGATCTATCAATGGTTCTGCCTCCTTATCATTATCTGGGATTCAAGTATGGATCAAGACTCACCTAGCACACCCCTACGGCTTCGCATTATCTCTCTGTACTTACCCGGTGTAATTTCCTTGTATTTTCGATACACACGAATAAAGCTGTTCTCATGCTGATAACCCACCATCGTTGCGATCTCGGAGATTCTGTAATCCGTATCCAGCAATAGTTCACAGGCACGTTCCATCCGAAGCTTGGTGAAATATCCGTGGATGGTATCGCCCATTTCCTGCTTGAACAATTGGCTTGCCAGACTGCTTCCGATCCCGGCATGCTCGGCAATCTCCTGAATGCTTACCGGATCTTCCAGGTGGTTGTTCATAAAAGCAATCATATGTTGGCATTGTAAAAAATCTTTGCTGAGCATAAGGCTATCGAACCAATCAGCCAAACTTTCGATCTGACTTCGCAGCACTTCACAGACAGCCTCAAGATGCATGGTCCGCATATCCACCATTTCGAGTCTGCAACCTTCTGTCTCGCGCTTCAGGCGAATACGTTCAAGTGTAGCTGCAACAGCTTCAAGAAAGGCCAGCGCAGATGAAGGATGCCATTGCTCATGTGCCATTCGACCGATTATTTTGTCAAAAGCCTTCAGGGCTTCTTCGTCTCTGCCTGCTTCGATGATCTCCGTCAGTTGAGTCATGAATTCATGTTCTTCCGATGTGTTCTCCGGCGGTTGCAGACCTGATATCTCTTCATACGAAATAACTCGCTCATTCCCCCGGTACAATCTGTAATCCAACGCACTCTCCGCTTCATGCATGGCTCGCTGAAGGTGTACGAACCCGTCTTGACCCCCGCTAACGCCGCTCGACACCTGGAACTTGAGCAAGCGGGAAATCATGCCAATTGCCTCTCGAATTGATGTCGCTACGCTCATTTCCCCGCCATAATCAAGCGGTTGCAGCATCACGAGCATCCGATCTCTGCCCAGATCGGCAGATAACACTCGCCACTGTCCAGACAACAGTTCAGCAGTGATATTCCCAATGGCAAATTTCAGCAGGGAGTGATCCGATTTCTTGAAGCGTTCACACCAGGCCTGATAATTGTCAATTGACAACATAGCAATAGAGAGTGGCTCATCGCTCCAATCCTTGAAGTAACGGCACCATTTCTCGCTAATCTCCCGACTTCCTGTCATATGTCCGTTATAAATATCCGTCAGAAATTTGGATGAAGCTTCCGGAAGGGTCTGCCTGAGATTGATGGCCTGCTGAGCATGATCTGTTAACAGTTGACCCGTTATTTTCTCCAGATCGATCTCTTCCGGATGAATTTTCTCCTGGTCGTACCCACTGAGTAGTTGCCTCATGCGTCTTACCGGTCTAAAAGCAGCTGCATTGTAAAATGTGATTGTAGCCGCTCCTGCTACAAGAGCCAACAGAGATACGATAAAAACAATATTACGGATTTTCTGTGCATTAGCCAGCAGACTGTCTTGTGATATTACGGACAGATAGCGCCATCCGGTGTAAGGTGAAATGGTCTGTGAAGCCAGTAAAAGCTTACCCTCATGCTTAAACTCGCCAAGCTTTTCACCATCCAGTTGGGTGAGCACATGACTGACGGCTTCCTCTCCGACGGCATAATTGCCAAGATCATATAAAGGCTGGTTGTTGGTGTCGAGGATGAATCGATGGCTGTCAAGGTCGGAGACGGATGAGAGCAGCATGTGCTCGAACATCTTCTCTGTCTTGAAATTGACTGCGATAACCCCTTTTAAGTCGCCAGCAATCATTATTTTTCGGTAAAGTGTAATTTGCGGCATGGATGCACCAGAAGAAGTGGAAATCTCACGTTGCTTGACCAGCATGGGACGCTCTTCAAGTTCATCGGCAACGCCAACCCAACCCGCATCCGGAAAATTAACCTTGCTTGAGCTGTAGCCTTGTGGAAAAGCAACGATGCTCTCCCGATTCATATCATAAATGTAAGCGCTCTTAATAAAGGACGTACTACTGATTAAAGTTTCCAGAAATTGTACCAGTTCCGTAATATTGCGGTATGATCCTTGTACTTCATTGGTGAGAAATCGGTATACATTACTGTTCAGTGCAATTTTCACGGCAATCTGGTCACTTTCGCGGATCACTTCATCAATATCATTCATACTGATGCGCAGCATCTGGTGCTGCGGCTCACTTAATTCTTGCTGTAACACCGACTTGGAAGAATAATACGTTGTCATCCCCACCGCAATAATAATCATGAAGACAACCACGGTCAGAATCAACAGCAGCCGGGTCTGGGTATTGGTGACATTAAATTTCAGCCACTTCAAGAAGGAAAGGGTCACAATTATCCCACCTCATATGCAATATACCGATATTATACCGTTCCCATATGCCCAATACGACCCGGTACAACAGCCTATTTTCTCCCTCTAAAAAGATGATTTCTCCATTTCTCCCGGAGTTTCGACCCTTTCCGCAGCGAAATTTGGCGTGTTCGTCTGCCATTCCTGCATGGAAATCGTTTCAAGCCCAGCAAGAAGTACAATGCCGATCCCATGGGTATCATTCAGATTCCACCCCAGTTCGTGCTTATAATAATGATTCGTGAAAGAGTAACTGGAGCCACGACATACGCCGTATACATTGCCTCTTTTATCAATTGTGCGCTCTACAAGCCCCTTCCACCCTTGTTGCACCGCTTGTGCATAGGGTTTCGGATCTAAAAGCCAGCCCTTTCGCACCCCTCGGGCGTACGCATAGATGAACATGGAGGTACAGGATGTTTCCTCATACGACTCCGGGTCCGTTAATACCTGATGCCACAATCCGTTTTTACCCTGCAATGCCAAGTATCCTTCACACAATTCCCTGTAGAACTGAATGAGAACTATATAGGATGGATGTTTTTGAGGAAGGACCGTCAGCAGTTCGGACAAAGAGAACAGCACCCAGCCGTTGCCTCGCCCCCACGGGGTCCGTGTTGGCTCACCTCGCTCCACATCGAATACATGGGACATGATTTGACGCTCTGAAATATACAGATACTTTTTATACAAAAGAACCTGCCTTGCCGCTTCATCCAGCAGCTTATCGTCACCTGACCATTCGGCGTACCTGCACAGGAACGGGATGCTCATATACAGATCATCACACCACATCGTGTTATCCATCGATCTGGAGACACCAATCTTGCGGTATAACGTGCCATCTTCCAGACGAGCCTGTTCATACAAAACATAGTCTGCGATATGCGCTGCCGTCTCTGAAACGCCGTCCAACTTGCGTTCCTGATCGGCAAGCAGCATGGTGGCGCCGAAAGATCCACAGTCATCCAGGCTGTCGATATGGGAGAGCTGATTATTCAGCCCAGCTGCACCATAACGTTCTCTGTCCCATAAGGAGTAGCTGAAACGTGAAGAGGCAAATTCAATGTGGTTCAGCACATAGTCTCGAATATCCGCTCGCTGACCCGCTTTGCCGAGCTGAAGCAATCCGTATAACGTGACGCCTAGGGGATAGTTCCATCGGCCATACCATTCATTTTCCAGAAATGGACGTACCTCTCCGCCTGGCACCTCTGTTCGCCAGTATACTTCTTCACCTGTTCCGCTACGAACAGTCCGCTTCATCTTCTGGCAGGAAGACAGATCAATCTCTTGTTTCGCTTGAAAAGGACCCAGGTACAGCCAATTGTCTCTATGCCCTTTTACATCCAGTGCAGGCGTCAGCAGTTCTTGTGTAGTCAGGTCCATACGGAATCCCCAATTCCGGTCGCCACATGTACACTTTACAGTCAGATCTTGCACCGCAGCAGACAATGGCAGTTCGAAACGGAAGAGACCGGCCTGCTCTTGTCGGAATAGCACCTTGCTATCCACCGAGAATTCAATCGGGCTGTAAGCCTCACCAGAGATTTGCACAGTCTCAAAGCCACATTTCGTACCCCTTATCTTCGTCCATGCATATGCAGACATGCCACTGGTCAATCCATACATCCGTGCTAACTGTCCATAAGGCGATGGCTTCTCGGGGTCTTCCTCCCGAGGCAACCAGTTAACGCCAGTGGCCTTCTCTCGCATGGGGCCAGAAGGAATTTCCGACAACGGAACATCCAACGGCTCGCTGTAGAGCCAGCCTTCTTCCCCATCTCGTTCGAGCGAAGGCACAATGAAGTGAAGTGGTTTGTTCTTCCGGGAGCCAGTGCCAAACTGGCCACCTCCCCCCTTTTTCCCTAATTTGAATTCAAGAACGAAGTGATTCCAGCCTCTGTCCAGTTGACATTTCAGTTTCAGAACAGGTATCTCAGGATATTCTTCCTCTGGAGCAGAACCATAGATCAACACGCCATTATGATATAGCCTAACAGGTCCGAAGCAGGTGATATGAAAAACAAATTCCTGATCACTGTCGCTCCACAGTTTGGCCCATGTATAGACCTGTTGTCCTCTCTGCATGTTGGGGAATAGATCCACCAGCGGGAAGACGTAGCGGTGATCATCACACTTGCGTACAAGTCCTGGTCGACTCACTCTGTAGACCGGAGGATGAGGAGGATTGGCTCCAATGTACCTTGCCGCAATGCTCATCAGAGCGTGCTTAATGCCTCCACCACTCTGATAAGCCATGCTCTCCTCCGGTTCAAAATAAACATGGCTACTCATATCACTTCTCCCTCCCTTTGTGCGTGGGCACTCTGCTGTTCCAACCACCCAGCACCTCGTCTATGGAAATAGGCCGATGCTCTTCCACGGATCGCCATACTGCTTCTCCAGCGGCAACGGAATAAGCCCCATCTTCAGCGCCCGACAGAATTCGGTAAGGGCGTCTCTTATCTTCACCAAGGAAAATATCCTCGAGCAGCAGTGGATCTCCTCCTCCATGCCCACCTTCACGATGAACAACGTGAATCGTCTCTTTCGAACCAAAGAGCGGAAAGTAATCAATCGTCTGGACCGGTGTGGGAAAAGGCGTCCGGGCGGGCATATGATACTCCAGTGTTTCCAGACGCCCCTTTGTACCATTTACCGCCAGACGGTAACCCTCGTAAGGAAGAGAGAAATTGACCGAATAACTCATCAGTGCACCCCCGCTATATTTCACGGCTGCAGCGTACGTATCTTCAATCTCAATGGTGGAATCGAAGATACACTGGTCGGGGCGGTATGAAGTGTACGGAAACTCCTTCTGGCTTGCTATACCGAGCTGGTTCAGATGGTCATCCGGTACCCGGATCTGACGACTGCGGGACGTCCAGCGGGAATAATAGGCACACTCTTCTGACACATCGCATGTACGGCAATGTCTTCCGTCCTCCTGTGCGGGATTCCATTCACCTTCAGCCCCATAATAGTTCAGTGCTCCATAGGCAAAAACTTCAATTGGCTTTTGATTGATCCACCACTGTACCAGATCAAAGTGATGGGTACTTTTATGGACAGACAGACCGCCTGAGAATGCCCGTTCACGGTTCCAGCGTTTAAAATAACTGGAGCCGTGATGGGTATCGATATACCAGTTAAGGTCTATGGAAGTGACGCGACCGAGTTTCCCCTGCTGAATCAATTCCTTGATGCGCATGTGGATCGGCATATACCGATAATTGAACGTTACGATGACGTTGCCTTTACTCCTTGCTTCCGCTTCAAGAATACGTTTGGCATCAGCTCCTGTCGTCGTCATCGGCTTTTCGGTAATAACATCAAGATCCCGCTCCAACGCGGCAACAATATAGTGGACATGGGTATCATCCCTGCCAGCCACGATGATACAGTCAGGCCGAGTATCATCGACCATGACCCCGAAATCCGAAGCTCCATATACTGCTATTTCTGTGTGCTCAGGAAAACGGGCGCGATAGACTTCAAACCGTGCAGGATCGGTATCCAACAGCGCGACAACCTCTGAATTATGGCTAAACAGCTCATGAATTGGTTTTGCAAATTGTCCTAATGCTCTGCCGCTGACTCCACATAGGGCATATCTTTTTTTCATTTTCTCACCTTCTCATACCATTCCTGTACACGCTGGGTGACCACTTCTCCCCCGGAAGCATTCCATTTCTTCACATATTCATCATAAGCCTCGATCGGCAGCTCGCCGATGACAATCTTGGTCAATACCTCCTGGAACAGCTTGTGGGACTGGATATCAGGAAAACCTTCATATACAGAGGCTGGCAGACCGTCACCTGCAATTTGCCGTGCATCGGCAGTACTGACTTCGAACATGTCTTTGACCATTTGCTGCTGATCTTCTGGATATGTCTCTTCAATTCGTTTATTCATGTCTTCTGCTGTAGTGAGATTCTTCATACCCAAGGCAAGCGGTTTATTGTCAGCAGGTGGAAGAATGACTTTGCGTCCATCCTTGACTTCATGCTGCTCACCTTCAAGACCGAAGCGACCGAACTCATCATTTTCAGGATTATAGAAGAAGTCCAGCAGCTTCAGCGCATTTGGCGCATTATCCTGTTTGGTGGCTGGGATCATCCATTCCGGTTCGCCCATGCTCTTCTGGGTGACAAAAGCTTCAAACCCTTCGGCTTTGGGCAACGGCATTGCTGCAATGTAGGCATCTGGAGCCTGGGTCAGCATCGCATTGTACCGATCTCGCACATTTGCAGGCAAATGGTACCAGCTGCCTACGAGGTTATTATTGATTTTGGCCTGCCAGACTTCCCCTTTGTTCAAGAAGGTTTCATTGTCCAGCAGTTTTTCCACATATAACATGCGAATGAACTTGATTGCTTCCCTCATATTGTCTGTAGTCCCTGCGTACTGGATTTTTCCATCGTATTCATCCCATTCGGGATATCCTTCCCACATCGCCACACCATACATGGCGAACAGATGGTCCATCCATCTGCCGAATTCCCTGCCGCTTGTTGGCAGTTCATCCGGTTTGCCGTTGCCATTCGGGTCTTTGTCACGGAAGGCTGTGAGCAGCTCCACATATTCATCAGTGGTCTTTGGCAACTCCATGCCCACCTTATCCACCCAATCCTGACGTATTAACGGTGCACGTTCAGGCACAAGAAATACCTTGGGCACATAATAGATTTTACCGTCAGGTGAAGCAGAGCGTACGATATCCCAAGCTTCCTGAGGAATACTTTCCCACACATGCGGTGCATATTCAGGTAGCAGTTCATCCAGTGGCAACGCGCCTCCCTGCTGAATCAGCGTCTGCTCAATGCCTCCAATCGGGCGCAGGATATCTGGCAGTTCATCCGAGGCAATCATCAGGTTCAAGTATTCGGATGGCTCTGAACCCGGAGGCGTTGTAATGAGTTCATACTGGACTCCGGTCTGTTCAGCGATGTATTTCACATGTGGATTATCCGCAGTTGGCAAGCTTCCGACACCCATATGGCTTTTGAATACTTTGACTTTTACAGCTCCACCACTGCCTTCGCCGTTACCACCGTCATTTCCGGAATTAGTAGTAGCCGAGCCACATCCTGCGGCCAACAGCATGGCTAGACTGAGCATCAGCGGCATCATCTTGCGGGTCAGTTGTTTTCTCATGGAATCATCCCCCTGAACATGGTTTATTCTTTCAGTGATCCAAGCAAGGAACCTTTCACAAAATACTTCTGTAAATAAGGATACACCAAAATTATGGGAACGCTTGCAAAAAGTATCGTCGCTGCCTTTAACGTGGTTGTATTGAAGTTGTAATCACCTAGGAACATGTTCACCTGAGCCAGTTCCTCCGGGCTAGTTAAATATGCTCGTAGCTTCATCTGCAAAGGCCAGAGACCTGGATCACGAAGGAACAATACTGCCCGCTGGAACGTATTCCAGTATCCTACCGCATAGAACAGACTGACCGTAGCAAGAACCGGCTTGGATAGCGGCAGATAGATCTGGAACAAAATTCGGAAGTCATGACAACCGTCGATTCTTGCCGTGTCATCAAGTTCCTTGGGCAAGCTCATAAAAAAGGTACGCAGAATGACCATATTAAATGTGCCAATTACACCAGGAATGATCAGAGACCAGATGGAATTCATCATCCCCAGCTCCCTCACCGTCAGGAAGAACGGGATCATCGGTGCATTAAAAATCATCGTAATCACGATGCCCAGCATGACTTGTTTGCGAATCATGAATTCTCTGCGCGACAACGGAAAAGCGGTCAGCACTGAAAACAACATACTAAGTGCAGTACCCACTACCGTAATGAATACGGTTACACCAAATGATTGCCATAAACCCGAGCTTTGCAAAATGTGCTTCCATGAAGCGAAGGTAAAACCGACAGGCCACAGAAATACTTCTTTGGAGTCTGCTGCAACCGGCGAACTCAGGGAAACCGCAAGCAGATGCAGCAATGGAAGGAGCATCGTAAAGGCTGCAAGTGTCAGGAAAATGTAATTGGCGGTTTGGAACAGCTTTTCTCCAATCGTCTGCTTGATCATTACCACAACCCCTCTCCTGATTTTCTCGCAAGCCGATTGAAGACCCAGAGCAGAATAAAGCCAATCACTGACTGGAATAGACCAATGGCTGTTGTTACGCTATACTGCCCTTGCAGGACACCTGAACGGTATACATATGTCTCAATGATATCTCCTACCGAGTAGGTCATCGGTGTCAGCAGGTTATAGATCTGATCAAAGCCAAGTTCCAGGAAATTGCCGATATTCAGCAGGAACAGCGTCAGGATTGTTGGGAATAACGCAGGTAGCGTAATGTAGATTGTCTGTTTCCAACGATTCGCTCCATCCATCACTGCCGCTTCATATTGCGTGGGGTCAATGCCACTTACCGCAGCAAGATATATGATCGTTCCCCAACCCACCTCTTTCCAGATGGAGGAAAGGACGACGATAGGACGGAAATATTGCTCTTGTTGCATATACAAAATCGGTTCGAACCCGAACCACCCACGGACAGCGTTTACAAAACCACCTGAGGCTAGCACCTCAAACACGATCCCCCCGACGACAACCCAGGAGAGAAAATGAGGCAGATAGAACAGGCTTTGCAAAAAGCGTTTGGCAAGCATTTTTCTCACTTCGTTGAACAATAGCGCCAGCAGGATGGGAGCAGGAAATCCGATCACCAGTTTGTATAAGGCAATCAGAGCTGTGTTCCGAAGCACATGATAGAAATCCTGATACGTAAAAATAAACTTGAAGTTATCCAGACCTACCCATGGGCTGCTCCATATACCTTTCATAATCTGAAAGTTCTGAAATGCGATCACGCTTCCGCCCAGTGGAATGTACTTGAAAATAATATAGAACAAAATACCGGGCAGGATCATGACATACAACATCCAGTGTTTTCGAATGTTACGTAGATAACTTGGTTTGACGGGTCTATTGACTCTAACCCCGGGTTGCAGCTTTGATGTTTCCGACAGCTCAGCCATACGATCGCGGGCCCCCTTTGACAAAATGATGGTGAATGACGAGCAGGCTCCTCTGTTCACATGTTAAGGGAGAGCGGGGTCAGCAACAATCGTTCAATCAGCCATAGCATGAGCCAATCGCTTGCGCGACGCGGGTTTGTAGGATCGGTTCATTCGTTGGCGGAATGGTTGGTACTACTTTGGCAGCAAAAAAGGCCGCCAAAGGCGACCTCTGAAACGATTATGGTGTTGTTTACTTTTCACTTTATGTCTTTGATAGTACCTATCTCATTTCCTCAGAGTTAACGACCCACTGTCATTGGCATCTTTAATTTGTTCATGGGTAATTAGCTTCCCTTCTTCGTTAAATCCCTTAATTATATATGGGATAGCCGCTGACGGAGGAAGGTAAATATACCAGATCAAGTGTCCATGACTCACCTCAACCAGTTTCGCTTCGCTCGCAATTACTGTTCCATTTTCCTGTGTCTCTACGGATATACGTTTAATGGAAGAGTCTTGAATATTACCAAATAACATCGGAAACGGAGTGGAGACTTGGTCCAGTATCGGAATACTCATATAATCCAAAGCAAACTCGCCTTCTGTAGCCTCGCTGACGGAATATCCTCCACCCCACACCCATTTCCATCCGAAAATGTTCTTGCGAACATACTCCACCTGAAGATTACTGATATTCTCCCTACCTTTTTTATGTGTAAACAAAATCATGCCCCCATCTACAGCCTCCTGATGAATAAATTGCGAGGTATAAAATTCACCTCTAAATTCCTGAACTGCCCCCTCAGGACTGTTCGCTATAGGTATACGTATAGGTTCATTCATTCCCCAAACTTTGGAGATCCGTCGATCAGCTAACCCGCCAGCTCGTTCATTCATATACATATAAGTAACGACTGACAAGAGCGACAGTAAAATCACCATTGCCGCAATTAGTACAATTCTTCTGTTACGTTTGGACACCTCAATATACACTCCTTATGATAACGATGAAATATTAAACAAAATCATTCTAATATTACCATAATTAGCATACAGGCACTTGATTTCGTGCAATCCCCTCAATCAAAAAAGGCCGCCAAAGGCGACCCCTCAAGTCATTCATCAAGTTATTCTCCCAGAAAAATTACTTCGGTTTCCAATTCAACTTGGAACGTATCATATACTTTCTTCTGAATAAATTGGATCAGATCCATATAATCCTGGGCAGTAGCGTGATCCACATTTACGATAAAACCCGCATGCTTCATAGAGATTTCAGCCCCTCCAATGCGAGTACCTTGCAAGTTGCAGTCCTGAATTAGTTTTCCGGCAAAATGTCCTTCAGGTCGTTTAAATACACTTCCACAAGAAGGGTACTCCAGCGGCTGCTTGGATTCTCTCAAGAACGTTAATTCCTTCATTTTGCTTGCAATATCATCCTTGTTTCCTTTTTTGAGCCCGAATTCGGCCTCCAATATGATATAGTGATCCATCTTGAAAAGACTATTTCGATAACCAAACTTCATCTCTTCTCGCGGGATCTCCAACACTGCGCCGTCTTTGGTGATCACAGTCGCACGTTCAACTACATCAGCGATCTGACCGCCATAAGCACCAGCATTCATGTATAGTGCGCCCCCCGTGCTGCCGGGAATGCCACAAGCAAACTCCAAACCGGTCAAGCTATGCTCTAAAGCAAGTCTGGATACATCAATGATATCAACGCCGCTTTGCGCAATCATGCTGTCCTCATTCACTTTAATTTGGTCGAAGTGGCTAAGAGAAATCGTTACTCCCCGGATGCCGCCATCTTTAATGATGACGTTCGACCCTTTGCCAATAACCGTCAGAGGCAATTGATGTATGTTGGCAATCTCTACGATTTTTGTGATTTCGTCTATCGTTGTTGGATGGATGAGAATATCTGCGTTACCACCAATTTTAATAAACGTGTGATTTTTTAGCGGTTCATTGAATTTCACTTTTTCCAAAGGTATCTGATGTTCAAAAATATTCATGATTTTCTCTCCCTGAATTCATAAAGAAATGATTGCACCATCGCGAATTAAGATGCTCCTTCTTTATTATATGCTAAATAGGAGATTTTGTTTGAAATTATGTTGTTTTCATTATAATTAATCGCATTCTCTTTAGATTTTGAACCTTTCCGTGAGTTCCTGAAGACGTGATGCCATGCGAGCCAGATAAGATGAAGATGAACTGATCTCTTGCATTGAAGCAAGTTGCTGCTCTGTTGCCGCAGATACCGTCTGTGCTCCTTCCGCCGTTTCCCGGGAAACATGAGAAATGTCCTCGATTTTCGCCACCACATGGGAGGTTTCTTGAACAATATCATCGGCCATGGTGGACACTTCGCTGGCTTTGCTGTTCACCTTATCCACGGACAAGGTGATTTCGTCAAAGAGCTGGCCCGCCGTATTCATGACGTTCATCCCTTTGGAAACCTCATCAATCGCCTCAACCATGGATTGATCCGCATGCTGGATTCCTTCATTGATGCTGCCAATTAGTGTATTGACTTGCTTCGCTGAAGCGGCTGCCTGCTCCGCGAGTGCGCCTACTTCTCTGGCTACAACAGCAAAACCTTTGCCGTGCTCACCTGCCCGTGCAGCCTCAATGGACGCATTCAAAGCCAGTAAATTGGTCTGACGGGAGATATCGGAGATGACCTTGATAATTTGCCCGATCTCCAACGAAGTCTGAACCAGATGGTTAATCCCATCCGACACACGGTTGACGGAATGGTGGATGGTTCCCATTTGTGTCACAGCGCCAGTGATGGCCTGTCCGCCTTCCTTGGATTTCTCCGCAACCTGTTCTGTAGCTATAGCTGTTGCTGAGGCATTATTGGCGATATGACCGATTTGTTCCGCCACATGCTGAATAGTACGCAGGCTTTCTTCAACCAGCGCGACCTGTCTGTCAGCGCCTTCCGCCATCTGTTCAATCGTTTCAGCAATATGCCCTGTTGCCGTAGCACTTTGACCCGCATTAGCGGATAACTGTTCCGAAGCGGTGACCAGTTGATTAGACGAATTTTGTACTTCGGATACAATGGAATTCAGGGAACCGACCATCAGGTTGAAGGCATCACCCAACTGACCCAGTTCGTCATTCGAATGGATGGCTGCACTTCGGCTCAAATCTCCCCGACTGACTTCCCCGGATACATCATTCAATGTTTTGAGCGGTTTGGTGATCGAACGCACGATCAAGATGGTCATCCCTATACCTAATAGGGCAAACACGGAGATGACTATCAAAGTATTGTTCCAGATGGGTTTGGCCGCTTGCACAATCTCGATCGGCGAGCGATCCCCTGCAATTTTCCAACCCGTAAGCTGATTGGTAATATAGACGAGTTGGCGTGTTTCTCCTTCAGGAGAACTTTGTTCAATTTGCCCGGAATCGCCTTCAAACATCGTTGTCCCGGGTCCTCCCTCCCCTTGAGTGCTGTCTTGTTCTGCATCGGAAGAAGCGTTGACCGGTGTTGCACTAGCAGTTTCCGCTTCCTCACCCTGTGGACCATCAGCGCCCCACGGCGGGGTTACGATCATGGAGCCATTCGCGCCAAAAATGACGACAAAGCCGTTATCTCCAATTTTAATCTGACCTACAGTTTCTTGCAGAGTGCTTAAATCCAGGGTTACGGCGACGACTGACTTGCTGTCACTGGACGCTTTCGCTAAGGTCACTACCGTGTTACCCGACTGTTCCGAAGTGAACGGCTCTGTCAGAACAACCTGTCCTGGAGCGGCAATCGCCTTCGTATAGTATTCGCTCTCCAGAGGTTTATCGTTGTCTGGCTGGCTCTGACTGGAAGAAGCGTACACATGCTGTCCGTCACTGTTAACGAAGATAGCCGATTCGACCTCCGAATGGTTATTGGTATAGGCCTTTAATGCGGCTTCAGGATTCGTTGATGTAATGGATTCGGATAAGAGTCCCACATCTGATTGTTTAGCTTGTATGTATTGGTTAACCATGCTGCTAACGAGCGATATGTCCGTGTCGGCCATGTTGGCGAGCTGTGTATCTACTTGCTGTTTGGCGGTCAGATAGGCGAATCCTCCTATAACCAGACTGGGAAGCAACAATACGATTAAAAATGAGGCTACCAGACGGTTCCTGACCGTACCGAGTTTTTTCTTGATTTTCATAGGCGTTTCTCCTTATGTATGATGTATCGTAGCTTATCCTCTATTAAGCATGAAGTAGATGAGGGTATGATTAGTTTTAACTTAAAGATATATGAAAATTTTCATGGATTTAAATGGATGTTTTCAGAAATAAAAAAAAAAACGCCTTGCGGAACCAGCATCTGGGCTGGATAAACACCGCAAGGCGTTTCTCATGCAATATCGTTATCTCGTGCACAAGTTAATTACATGTTCAGGAGAGCACTATGTCCGTTTGAGTCAGCTTGGCCGATAGCTCCCATAAACGAATAGCTTGCTCGGAGTCGATAGCATACTTTTTGACCCCATAGAAGCCTCCGTCCTCAGGAGCCAATTCACTGATGTCACAATCCTCGCAGTAGACACCGCCTTTTCCCTCAAGCTGAGGAGAGGTTGCTGCCCAGACCTGCGTCGCCGCCCCCTGCTCAGGTGTTTTGAACGCAGGATTAGCCACTTCTCCAGATTCATCAATCCAACCCAGAGCAATCATTTCCTCTTTTGGCATATGACGCTGTAGTGGTGTCATAATTCCGCCTGGATGAACGGAGAAAGCTCGTACGCCTTGCCCAGCACCACGTCTGTCCAACTCAACGCTGAATAAAATCGTTGCTGTTTTGGACTGTCCATAGGCAGGGAATTTCTCATAGCCGTGCTCAAATTGGATGTCCTCCCAACGAATCGGTGAGAAATGATGTCCCGCTGATGCCAACGAAACAACACGTGCTCCCCCCTGACTTGCGAGTGCAGGCCATAACAGATTCGTCAGGGCAAAGTGTCCCAGATGATTGGTTGCAAATTGAGCTTCCCAACCAGGACCTACCCGCGTCTCCGGGCAAGCCATGATGCCAGCATTAAGAATAAGCATGTCGATGCTCCGATCACTCGCCAGAAACCGCTCGGCAAAAGCACGAACGCTGGATAAATCAGCGAGGTCCAATTCATCTATTTCAACGCCTTCCAGACCAGCAAGTGCTTCTTTCGCAACCGCCGGACGACGCGCAGTCACCACGACACGTACTCCCGCATTCACAAGCACGCGTGTCGTCTCCAACCCAAGGCCGGAATAACCACCCGTTACAATGGCAAGTTGCCCGGATAAATCAAGATCTCTCAATACATCCTGCGCTGTGCTGTTATGGTTGAAGCCAGAGCCGATTTTATGTTGTAAAGTTTTAAAATTATTCTCCTGTGTCAATCTGTTCATCTCCTTTGGGATAGTTCTTCTTTTGCAAAGTCTACACCTTAGAGTGTACTCTAAGTCAAATGGAAGTGAATAAATCGTCTCGCAACTTCTCCGTGCATTTGCAAAAGTAAAAAAAGCCGCCAGTTGGCGACTTTCGTTGAAAAGATCATCGTCCTTCAGATTATGAATCACCCTGAACGGTGGATAACGAAACAAGGACCGGACTGGCGAAATCAGGGGCTTCTTCCCCTTTGGGGTTATGAAGACGGAATAGAAAAGCGTCCCCTTCTTCTGATTTCCAAACCAGATAATCGCTGATCCCTTTTTCTCCAGAGGCCTGAAGATAAAGCTCGGCGGAACCAAGCGGGTGCTCCACCAGTTCTCCGCTATAATCGGATACCTTACCTGCTTTTTCTAATTCTTTCTTGCCCGCTGTCTCCAGTTCTGCCAGGTCATAATCCGCAGGAAGCGGTTCAATATCCACATAATAGTCAGCGTTACTGGTCAGTGACAGACGGCCTTGAGCAGCATCAAACGTGAATTTCTCGAATACGTACAAGGAGAATCCTTCTCCTTGTTGCAAAGTCGCCTCCAGTGATTGATTGCCATCTGCGGTCAACATTTCAAAACTCTCGGTCTGTGGACGCTCCGTTTCATTCGCTTCTTCTGTTACACCCGTTGGCGTAGAAGGTTCAGGGCTAGCCGAAGGTTCATTACCAGAGCAAGCTGCAAGTGCAAGAACCATAACGATTAGCGAGATACTCATCGGAATAGAACGTGGTTGTAACATCAGGTTCATTCCTCCCTGTCTTTATTCTGTGTATACATGTTATTACCCATATAGAGACTCGGAACCCATAGGTCCAACCTATGAACTTATCCATAATCGATATTTCCCTTGATCACTTTCAGCGAGCTATGTTGTGATCCGGTCTTCTCAGGTGATTTTCATTCGGAGGCAGATGCAGCTAAAACGAAAATCTTTATTTCAGCGATGCTGGCAGCTTAACGCCGAGTAGTTTGCCTTCGGCTTGGATGATGATCATTCCGTTTGTCTTCAACGTCGTGTTGTGCAGATCTCCACCGGTGGAGACGCGGAAGACCGACTGACCCGACATCATGTTGAGGACAAGCAGTGTGCCGTTACGTTGTGCTCGATACATTCCTTTGCCGTAAACATCAATCTGAGAAACGGGGGCAGCACCATGCCACTGGACCTCTTGACCATTAGCCAGCTTGATGCCTGTAATTTCTCCCGTGTTTCCGTTTTTGAAGATCAACCTTTCCTGTGTAATGCCCAGCCATACCATATTTTCACCATAAGGGCGCTGAAAAGTTCGAATAGGTGCGGTTACCGACTTGGTCGGATTCAACGGATACTCCGCTATCTTATCCCCTTGTAGAATGTATAGTTTGTCTTTATTGGAAAATATCCCTCCATACCCATTCACATACGGTGGATCCCCCGGCATGGTCCACTTATACTCCTGACTCCCTTTTAACACACCGGTCTTCAGATTGTACGCATTGACTTTCCATTTGCGTTCTGGTGAAGACTCATCATTTCCCAAAATTGAAGAATAGTAGTCCGCTGAGTACACAAGACCGTCTTTGATCTGAATAGCTTCCCCCTGACCAAAATGACCCCATAGTTTCTTGCCCGTTTTTTTGTCATATGCATTAAGCTGTGTGGATGTAAGTGCCCCTTGGACAAAAAAGGTTCTCAGCACCACACCATTAGATTCTCTCAGATATTCAGTACCATGACCTTCACCTAATGGTTCATCTGCCTCCCAGCGCAGTTTACCTGACTGGATATCCAGTGCAAACGTTGTACTCCCCTTAATCACGTAGAGGGTATCCACTGTTGGAATCAGAGCTTCCGTACGGTTATACGTATCAATCCAGGTGGATGTGCCTGACTGCCATTTTGCCTTGCCTGTCTTTGCATTCAAGGCATATGGCTTATGATCAATGGTCAGTCCGTAGAGAACGCCGTTTTGATAGGTAATATAAGGCGTCAGTTCTTTGCCGTAAGTCCACAACCGTTTACCTGTTGTCGCATCGAGTGCAATCAGCTTCGATCCAGCAAACGTGAATACTTTGCCTTCCTCTGCGATCGCATTAACTCCAACATACGTCTCGTTCATATTTAGATAGTTATCTACTTTCGCTGTCCAAGAAGGTTTCAGTTCAGGTACAGTGATGCGCTGATACGAATACCAGTTACGGATGGATACATCCGATGTTTCAGCATGTGCCTGCGATGGCAACACACCGATCACGCCGTGAACCATCAGCATTCCGGCAGTAATGCCTGCAATGATGGGTCTTCCTGCTCTTATTTTGCATTGCTTATTCATTTGACGTTTACGTATATTGATCATGGATAGCGATTCCTCCTATTGAAAATTAGCCTGATATATAACTACATAAACATAACGTGTGATAGGTCCAATTAGTTACCAGATTGTTAAATTATTCAAAGAGAATATCAAAAAAGCCGCCACTAGGCGACTTCTTGATAACTATATTTTTCCGGTGAAAAGTTACAAAAGTGACTTTGTACTAACGTCCCAGCTTTACTTCAATTGGATCTGGAAGACATCCCCGGCATCACCACCAAAAACGATAAAACCACTTTTCGGGAGCTTCGTCGACTCCTGATTGGTTGCTACAGAGAAGTGAACCATTTCGCCTTTCTCATCATACACCGCATAACCTCCACTCTCCGGAGAATCCACTGTGATGGATTTGTTCGCTGAACGGGTATCGATTGCATACCACCGAGCCTGACCGTTAGCTGGAATGGTCGTCAGCCCCTTTTTCCCACCAAAGATCGGAGTAATGGCATCCTCCGCAATGTATTCCTGTCCATCCTGCAACAAAATCTCGGCGCCATTTTTCGTGGAGAATTGCAGATCGAATGCGTCTCTTCCGTTCATTACAGGAATCTCGGCAACATTCTCTGCGTTGTTCGCATCCATGATGTGCGTTCCATTAGCATAGCCATTTTCGGCATCAACGGATAGATTCTTGATTAGCATCGATGGAAGCAAATAGAAGATCGACGTTATTTTTTCATCCAGCGCGTAATATTTCGAGCCGTTACGTGCTGTCCATTTCTCTTTCGTTGCTGTATCCAGCGCGTTATGCTCTAACTTTTGATAATCATACGTGTTCATCACCGTTTGACCTAAACCAGGTAACGTCATCATCGCTTGAACTTTAACATACACCTTGTCATTACGTTCCTTCACAAAGCTGGCTTTCACACTGCCATCCATACTCGTAAAATGTTCATCGCCTGTATACACATAGTTCTGCTCCGGAATGATTCCTCCCAGCAAGGCAGGCAGTTGCATCTCACCATCCTTGATCGCTATATCCAGTGTTGCACCTACCGTACCATATAGGCCTGAGTACGAATTCAACTCCGTCGGCATTTTCACTTTGACAGGTGGTGAGAATGTCTGATCAGGCTGAACATCATCAATGATGCCTTGATCCGCCAGAACGTCCAGCAGCACTTTGCTGGCAAACATCTGATTGTAGACGGAAGATCCGCCAGATGATAGCACCGCCATTGAAATGTCATGTTCCGGTATGGTGATTAACACGGCATGGTACAACATGGTATCTCCGCCTTTGGCAAGCGCGGTAATCCCATAATCGCTAAAAGGTGCAAGGTCAACCGAATCCCACCCCAAGCCATAATTGATCGTATTTTGCTCATCAGATACCCATATGCCCTTACGATATTCATGCGATTGCATGGCCTTCACAGCAGATTCGGACAAAATATCCGGTCTATTCCCCATTAAAACCTCTCCGAATTGGCTCAATTCCTCTGCGGTAGAGTACACTCCGCCTGTACCGATAATGTTTGCATTTTCGGTAGGCATCGTCATCTCAAGTGTAGGCCAATAGGTTTCGGATAACTGCGCTCTGTCAAAGGAATCTAGTGGTGTCTTTGTTTTTTCCAACTTCAACGGCTCGCTGATGAACTTGGCGATATATTCGCTGTAGCTTAATCCGCTCACCCGTTCAACCAGGATTTCAAGCAATTGAAAACCGTCATTGGCGTAGACGGAGTATGCGCCAGGTTTGGATTTCAGTTTTTCGGACTGAAGTTTGAGCAATAGTTCATCATGATTGCGGGTGTCATTATCGTCAAACAACATGCTGTTTCCATAATGTGTACCGTATAGACCGGATGAATGATTCATCAGCATACGCGGTGTAATTTGAGTATAGCGCGCATCTGCCATTTTAAAGTCCTTGATATACGAAGTAAGCGGCTCATCCAGATCTATTTTACCGGCATCGACCAGCTTCATGGCGGCTGCCGTAACAACCATTTTGCTAACTGAGCCTATGCCATACATGCTATCCTTGTCTATTGGCTTCTGTGATGCCTTATCGTGCAGTCCTACACTATCTGATAAAATGTATTCTCCTTCATCCATGATCGCATATTGCACACTGGTGACACCGTAGTTTTGCACCATCGCCTTGGCGATCTGCTCCGCCCGTGCCTCAATCGTACCGCTGTTATTCGCCTCTGCGCTGACATCTGCCAGCGGTGTAATGACAAGCACCGCTGTACATAAAAGACTAATTAATTTCTTCATCCCATGTCCTCCCTCAAATGTTCTTATGAATGAATTCATCATATCCGGGAAGAGACAGATCGAACGCAAAAGGACCCTGAATGGAAAAAAACAATCCCTGAACGGCAGGTTCAGGAATTGTTGGTGTGGAACGGAAGCACGACCATGTTGTTAAACTTCCGATGCTGATGCTCAATACTCATATGTCCACCATATTTCTCGCACATTCTCGATATATTGGTTAGACCGATCCCATGGTACTCGGGATTGGGCTTCTCACTTTTCAAGTCAACAATCGGTTGCTCTACATGATTCATAATCTGGATAACGAGTGCAGATGATGTGGAGTGAATGGCAATGAGGATATATCGATCCTCCGCCTGTCTGACCTTCTTGGAAGCTTCAATTGCGTTATCGAGCATGTTACCGAGCACCACACACAGATCGTATCGATCAATCTGGACATGCTGCGAGTGGAGCTGGATTTTGGTGTCGATTTTGATCCCGTTTGCCTGCCCCATAGCCAGGGTATTCGTAACGAGAGCATCAATGACCAGATTGCCGGAGTTCACCCGCTGGTACGCACCTTCAATGGTATTTAATGTAGACTTGATATGGTCACCTGCCGCCGCAAGTTCGTTACGTTGGATACATTCATCGATATACAGAAACTGCTGGTTAATATCATGGATGATGGATTTAATGCTTTTGAAACTGTGAACGGTCTTCTCATAGTTGGCATCCTGATAGTCCATCTGACGCTGTAACTGGGCATTTGCATGCGCAAGCTGTACCTTTTCCACCATATTATCGAATACATAAACAATGAACACGTTGAGAAATAGAGAGCCTAGTACAGAAAAGACGTAGAATATGTTTTTTTCACTATATATCGAGGCCACATTGATCTGATAGATCGTAATAATGGGTACGATGAGAAACAGCAAATAATAACGATAATGGACGGCAAAACTTCTGCGTTTGGCCACTAGACGCACTATTTGAATAACAATGAACATGATACTGCAACCAACCAGCATCACTTTGGATAGAATCCAGTGGTTTTCTCCGTTGAACTGTTCCCATGAGATAAAATCTGTGGATTCCAAAACTCCGAGAATATATACAGCTATCGTATTCGCCATCGTAATCAGAACTGCATACAGGATGGTAAAAACAAGTTTTATTTTGAACTCCACTTCATAGGATTGCGCCAGACTGAAGATTAATAGCAGGGCAACGGCAGTAGAAACGATGTCCGAGAAGGAAGAAACCAAATAAAAATAACAAAGCAGGATAAAAACGATAAAATAAATGGCTCTATGCGGCTTCCGCCTGGACTTGCCCAACACAGAATCAAAATAAAAGTTCGCCTGAAATGCCATAAGCAAAGTCACGAAAATGATGGAAAAGATCATGTAGGTATCCATATCATTGAATCCTCATGATCATGTATTTGGTATAGGCATCCTTGACTTCTTTGACCTTGGATCGGCCTATGGGCAGTTCCATTCCATTTAACATGACGACTTGGGTACCGGAAAACTTCTGAACATGCATCAAATTAATGATAATCGAGCGATGAATCTGCAAAAAACCATGGTCTTTCAAGCCTGATGCGTAGCTCGATAGAACACCTTTGGTCTCATGCACATTTTCCTCGGTCACAAACTTCAATTTATTCTTGATCGTTAAACTTTTGACGACCTCAATCCACTGAATATCATCATATTTCAAAAGAAGTTCATCATACTCTGACTTGATCAGTACATACTTTTTGTCCAGTGCCTGAAAATATTGACACAGCTTAATCATCTTTTCCTCGAAGACTTGCGGCTGGATGGGTTTGATCAGATATTGAAAGGTGATGACATCGAAGCTCTCCACCATATATTCCGGGTAACTGGTCAAGAACATAATCTGAACGTCCAGAAACTTCATACTCCTGATCTCTTTGGCCGTCTGAATCCCGTTCATTCCGCCCATCTCCACATCCATGATGAGAATATGAAATGTATCTCCGGCATCTCTATAATGGGAAAGTAGTTCTTCACCAGATGTGAATAAGCTAATTTGAAAATCAAAATTGGTTTTTAAAGACAAGGAGATCAGCATCGTTTTCACACGTTCTCGCTGCTGTTCCTCGTCATCACAGATTGCAATATTGAACATGGGGGACATCCGCCTTTCATCGACATCGACTCTGATTTCACTCTCGAATATACTATTTTAACACAGGTTTCGGAGTCGAATTGCGCTGAAATGCATTATGCTGACCCTAAAGTGCAAGAGAAAGAAACAAATACCAAAGACCCTACCATTTGTGGAAGGGTCTAAAAGCACATATTTCTATAAATAA
This sequence comes from Paenibacillus sp. FSL K6-1318, assembly GCF_037976905.1. Taxonomy (NCBI): domain Bacteria; kingdom Bacillati; phylum Bacillota; class Bacilli; order Caryophanales; family Paenibacillaceae; genus Paenibacillus; species Paenibacillus sp. FSL K6-1318. The sequence continues at coordinate 3,127,908 of NZ_CP150270.1, read as the reverse complement.
CGTTGTGAAAATAAGGAACCCGCTACCTCTTCTCTACTAACCTTAGTTCAACAACTGGCGAAGCTCATCGACTTCCAGGTGGGTAGCTGGCTGATACGCCGGACTTTGTACATATCGTTGAAAGCTGTATAACAGCTGTCTTCCCTCCAGCGTAGCCAGTAGACTCTCCAGATTCAGCGCCCCCATAAGCACTCTACCATTCCCCACCCGGCACTCCATCAACAGTCCGAGCTTATGATTCCGTTCAAAATTATCAATGGTCTGCACGATCGGTTGCAAGTCTTTATTCAGCTCATCCAGAATGATGGATGACGACTCGGATACGATGCTCCACCACGGATAGGTCGAGTACTCCTCTGTGACAAAATGTTCGAAGGCCGGATGGTCCTGTTGAATCAATAAGCCCATTGTACCCACAGGAACTTCTCTCTTCATATTCTCTGATATCGAACGGAACATGGGGTAAGACCAGAAATCGGTGCTGTAGAAACCTTCGATCGCGTGTTGAATCTGTTTGGGATTCGGGAACAGTAAAATATCCTCGCCCTGCTCAAGCAACGCCAACGCCTGTTCCGAGAGTTCGGTAAATAGATTCAAACCGCTCAGGTCCACTTCCTGCTGATTTGGGTAGATCCACAGGTCGTACGACTTACGGATATCCGTGCCCGGAATGGACAGCCTGAGCTCCACTTGGGTCATATCGGAGACTTCAGGGATGCGAATGCTGAGTTCTGTGATATTCACATAATGTTCTCCATGAGTCGCTGGCAGATCAGCTTTCCCTTCCAATTGGATGCTTCCTTCGATCTGCTCGCTTTGAAGTTCCCACTTCAATTGAAGTCCATCCAACGCTTGTCTCCGGAAGTAACTTAGTTCAATGCGTGCTTCGAACAATTCACCCGCTTGATAATTATATTTGGGGAATCTCGCCATCAGCACAGCATCGGAACAAAACGTTCTCCACTCCTCAGGAGTAACCATGCCTTTGGAATCCATGAATGCGTCCAGTACACCCACCAGCGCTGTTCCCTGACCACTGAAATCCTGGAGATCCAGCAGCTGGAACCCGGCTAGCTGCTGCGAACGAAAAGCCGCTTCCAGTTCCTCCTTGTAACATGCGACCGCGAGCTTACCAGAAGCTCTAAAATAGGCTTCCGCCAGATGTCCCAAGCCTTTGGCTTCCAGACGCTCTCGAAACACTTCGAAGTTTTTCGCTTTGAGAGAACCCGTATACTTGTTGATCTCCTCGAAATTAGGAAACGTGGCGTACTGTCCAATTTCATGCGAGATGATCGGTACGTGTGAGACAAGTTGCTCACTTCCGGCTTCGGCCTGCACGGTTTTCGAGCCTGTCCCATATTGAATCTGAATCTCTTTGTTCGCCGTTTGCCCAGAAGGATCAGCATCGCTGCCTTGCGTCGGCACAATGTTCGAATCGTAATCTTTCAACGTATTTGGCAAGTCGGTCTGCACGTGACCAAGCGGAGCATCACACATCGCATACGAACCTCTGAACAGACGCTCTTTGGAGAAACGAACCCCACAGAAAAATTCACTTTCCTCCAGAATGTCCGGTACAAACTGAAAGTTATTGGAACCTTCCGTGTATAGATGACGAGGATCATATGCTTTGTATGCCTTCAGGATCGAATTCAATCTGTCTTTGCTTCCCCATAGTTCATTCCCCATGGACATCATGACAAACGAAGGATGATTACCAAAAGCACGCAGCATTGCAAATCCTTCGCTAATCAAGTAATCCTGCTCTGCTTGATTATGCCCATCCGATGATTCATCGGTAATGGTTCCCCAGAACGGAAGCTCAGGTTCCATGTAGATGCCGAGCAGATCCGCTGCAATAAAAGCAGCCTCCGGAGGACAACAGGTATGGAAACGGTAGTGATTGATACCGTAGGACTTGGAGATAGCGAGAATGCGAACCCATTCATCCACATCGGTTGGCGCGTATCCCGTGAGCGGAAAGATCATCCCGTCATGTTTGCCTCGAAGAAACGTTTTGCGACCATTAATGGTGAATTTGTCTCCGTCAGCCCGGAATTCCCGTAATCCAGTCCATACTTCGGTGGAATCCAGCACTTCGCCATCTTGATCTTGCAGTTGAATGTGAAGTTGGTACAGATTAGGTTCATCATCACTCCATAACATCGCATCTTCGCCAATCGTGTACGTCAGCTGGATCTCCTGCGAATCCGGAGCGAAAATCTGTTCCTCCGTCGTAAACACCGGATCTGCACTGACAGCAACAGCTGATACCATGATTCGCACTCCCTGCGAGTCACCGATAAGTGCTGCCTTAATGTCGAAAGATCGAGTCGCCAGAACAGGGTAAACTTGAACATTATCCAGGAAAACACGCTCGAAAAATTGAAGTTCCAACTTCCCGGTGATACCGTTCCAATTCGTCTGTGTGTCTTCGGATGTAAGGTGACCGCCTTTGGTTGGATAATCGGTATTGTCCACTCGAATCGTAATTGTATGTGTTCCAGCAGATAGCCCTGCCTCCATCTCGTAACGGTGAGGTGTATTCAGACTGTTTTGTGTGCCCATTTCTACCCCATCGATCCAGACTGTCGTAACTCTCGTTCGTTCCAGGTGTAAGAAGCAACGTTTGTCAGCCAAGTGTTCAGGGATATCGATCTCTCGTGAAAACCATGCATAGCCCTCAAATAAATACTCATCCGTCAGCGCACCAATTAACACATTCTCGTTTTTCTTCCCCTTGGCCGCATGAGATGTGGTATTTGGCAATGTAATGACGTCTGAGAAATTCAAACCACGTTCTACCTTATGCTCATCGAGTTGGAGTTTCCAGACACCTTCCAGATTTATTGCAGCTATCATGATAATGTCCCCTTTTAGATTCATATAATCGATATAAGTAATCGCTTCCAAGATACAGAAACCGTTTTCGAAAAACATACCTGTATTATAAACTCGATTGATGCTCCTCGCATAGATCATTTACAAATAAAAAAGTCGCCAATACTGGCGACTTCTTATCGTTACATATGCTGTATCCTGAACAAATTTAAAATATGGTGGGAACCATGCCCCCGTCCATACGGATGGGAGAGCCTCTAAAAGCTGAAGCATACGGACTGCATACAAAAGCTGCGAGTCTGCCGATTTCACTTGGCTTGATGAATCGCTGCAATTCAGACTGAGGCAGATTGCTCTTCATAAAATCTTTCTCTTTTTCCTCGAAAGTCAGCGCCTCATCAGGGTATATGCTCTCAATGATATCACGCACATTCTCAGACAGTGTTGGCCCTGGCATGATCGTATTGATCGTAACTTCAGTTCCTGCTGTCAGTTTGGACAAACTTTTGGATAATGACAGCAACATTGACTTGGTCATGCAATATTGGGGCATCTGGCCTGAAGGCATAAGAGCTTCTTCACTCGCGATAAAAATAATACGTCCGTCATTGTTCTTCACCATTTTAGGTAAATAAAATTGTGACAAGCCATTGGCAGCCAATACATTGGTACGGAAATATTTCTCCCACACTTCATCGTTCACGTCTTCATAACTCATGATCTCATATATGCCCATGCTATTCACTAAAATATCAACCTCAGGGAACTTCTCGAATAAAGCTTGTCTTTGCTCCTGATCCACAAGATCAGCCGTGGCCTTTTGTGGAGAGGTCTCCGGAAAAGTGGACTTGATTTCACGAACGGTTCGTTCCACCTCTTCATCATTGCGTCCATTAATCAGAACATGAACACCTTCTCGGGCGAGCTCTAAAGCAATTGCTTTACCGATTCCTTTTGTTGATCCTGTAACTAATGCTGTTTTCTCTTTTAGTCCCATATCCATCCTGCATTTCTCCTTCTTAATTACAACTATCCGGCAGGTGCCTCTTGAACATTGCCAACAGCTTCTTGCACCGGATAGGTATAATATTACGCGGTCTGAAGGGACTAGTAACTAGCGCTTTGCGCCAGTATTAATGCCTGACACGCCAATTTGAAGGTGTATCCCCTTCCCAATTTCGGAACGCACGATAGAACGAATTCTGGTCTTCATATCCAACCAGGAATGCCACTTCTTTGATATCGAGTGAAGGATCTGCAAGGTACTCTCGGGCCTGCTCACGTCTGGCCTCGGTTAATAATTGCTTGAAGTTTGTGTTTTCCTCCGTCAGTCGCCGCTGCAAAGTACGATCACTCATGCGAAGCTCTTTGGCGACCGTCTGAATGTCAGGACGCTTTCCAGTAAGGCTGCGTTTCATGATCCATTTGACCACTTCACTAATGGATCGACTGCTCTCCTGTTCGTCCAGCGACCGTTCCAGTGCCGGGGTCAGAATTTCCAGTAACTCCTCGTTATACGATAGAAATGGAAGACTCAGATCTTTCCGCCCTAGCGTCACCCGATTATAGTTGGAATTCGTATGGACTCGACAGCCGAAGTAAGCTTCGAGTATGGCTACGTCACCCATTGGTTGCGAGAATTCAACCCTTTTTGCAGTCAATGGCTGTCCTGTGCCCCTCCGTCCAAGTTCGATCAAGAATGCCAGCGTAATACCCACCAGCAATGGCGGACCTGGTTGCTCCTTATGTAACCATTCGAGTTCAATGATACATTCTTCCCCTGCTTCGTTAATCTGCAAGCTCTCGGGAGGGCACATTTGCTTGTAACGGACCATTCGATTCAACGCATCCCGATAATCACGAGCATGGTACATCGCCAGAACAGGCGGAGGATACTTCGATATTTCATATCCAGTTGCAAGTTTGATGATGCCTTCGGCAGTGTCCCCAATGAGATCTGAATAGGCCTGCCAGATTGCAAAGTACTGAGCTTGGGTCACTACAGATTGATTGATTACTTCAAGAGGCAGTTGTGCAGTGCGAGCTACGTCGTCAGCACCAATCCCTAAGTGATGTAATCCAGCCCAAAAGCCTGGATGAACTTTAATTCGATCATTCGGTTGCGTCTTCATGTCTACGATCTCCTTTAGCCATATTCTGATGACCCAAAGAAGAAATAAGACGAGCAATCGTTTGCGGGCTGTCCTCGCTATTCGATTCCAGCCATTGATTAATGATGCCTAAGGAACCATGAACCATATAAGTGAGCGTATAGTCCATTGTAAATGTCTTCTGGCTGCCCGCGTCTTCTCCATTTTTTAGCAGAAAGTCTTCCAGTAGAACTCGTGATAAAAAGTTATTTTCTCCACTCTCCGAAATCAGGATTTGATAGATCGTTTTCTTATCCTGAATGATGTTCAGCAGATTAATCATCGATTGCTCCGTTGTGCAGGGACTTGTCCCCTGTCCTAACGTTTCCATGATTTCTTGCGTAAATTCCATCTGCAAGGCTTCAAACAATTCATAAGGATCTTTGTAGTGCAAATAAAATGTACCCCGATTGATATCCGCCTGCTTACATATTTCAGTTACCGTTATTTGAGGTAATTTTTTGCTCTCTAACAGCTCTAGAAAGACCTCTTTAATAAGCTCCATCGTATATTTGGTTCTTCTATTATTTTTGATTCCAACCATGAGCTAACCCCTCTTATTATCATCTTCTCAACAAACATCAGCCGAACTGTTGAATTCATAACACTAACACATCTATTGATTATTGTGATTGCAGCGATGAGTAGATTATACTGACATTGCGATATCAAATCAACACATGTTCATTTAATAACAAGGATCCAAACGCATAATTCGATTTCAACCATATAAGAGGAGCAATCAATATGACAACTATCTCAAAACAACCTAAAGTTCTAATAGTAGGCGCAGGAGCCGTTGGATATTCAGTGGGTTACCACCTTCATTTAGCCGGTGCTGATCTGACTTTTCTAGTGCGAAAAGGACGAACAGAAGCTTTCCATGCGCCACAGAAACTCTATTGTTATGACGATGCTTCTCTCAAAGAATTTAGCGACTATCATGTCATTGAAGATGTAACAGCGATCAAGCGTCAGCAATATCAATATATTATTGTCACCTTAGATGGTCATGCCAGTCGCACGCCAGAAGGCATCGAACTGCTATCCAGGATAGGTAATATTGTGCGGAACTCCACAACCACTATCATTATGTGCGGGTTTGGGAGTGGAATCCGTGAACATTATCTGGAGGTGATGCAGATTCGAGAGGATCAGTTACTCAGAGGAATACTGGGTACGCTGAGTCATCAATCCTCGGCTGATTTACCTGTCCATGAGTCCACCGATCCCAAGCAGATCGCTCAAGCCATCGTCTGTTACAAACACCCGACGAACAACGTCGGGTTCCAGGTAGAAACCAATAATAAAGCAGCAGCAAAACAATTTATGGCATTATACAATCAATCCAAAGTTTCGCGCTGTGGTCAAGTAAGCCCGGCCATGTTCAATATTTACTCCAGTATTGGTTTTCCTGTATATGCAGCTTGTGATATTTTGGGCTGGCCTCCGTTCTCAACTGTTATTGCCAATACGGAACTTTGGCAGCTCGCTTGCCGCGCCCAAGGTGAGATCGCATCCTTGCCTAGTCATGGTCTCGTCGGCAAAATGATGGGTGTTGTGATGGGCGCACGCATGACGGCAAAAATACAACTTAACATGGAACGAGATATGCTGCCTCTCGATTATCAAGCCTTCAATCGTTTCCATCATGGTGGCAAGGTACGCACCCAGGATGTGGAATCTTTGCGGAATTCAATAATTGAAGGTCAACGCCAAGGCCGTCCCATGAAGGCTTTGAAGGAATTACTGCAACGTGTAGTTGAACATGAAGCAGCGAGCTCATCTACGACACGTTAAAATAAATAGAAGAGGTCCTTGCTCTCCAGCAGGGACCTCTTCTTTGTTTCACTCCGCAATACGAAAACACGACTGCCATGAGTGGTCAGTCGTGTTCAAGTTCATCATTTTATATCCATGAAGAATATGCATTTCGCAATGCGGCTACTCATTCAAAGCCGTTTTGATCAGGGCGTTCACCCGGGAATTAAACAGCAGACCGATATGAGATACGAGGGAAACGGAAATGTTGTTCGCTCCGCTCAAACGAGAAAGTGTCGGGGACACGATTGTATCACTGGTGGAATAGATTGAAGTCACCTTTATTCCACTCGGAGCTGTAGTTGTGGTCAATCGATTAGCCCCGCCAAGGGTTATCAACTTATCCACTTTAGAAGCGCCTCCACGGTTAAGTATGTAATACAGGCTATTGGCTCCGCCCATGCTATGCGCTACAATATTGACTTTCGTGTGACCTGTTTCCCGTAGTACATCATCTACGAATCGACTGATTGCTGCAGAATTCAACAGCTGGTTTCCTTGTTTGCTCGGGAGGTCAATAGCGAATAGTTCCTCTCTCGCCCACCCTTGGCTACGCAAATAACTCTCAATTGCTGTAAAATTGCTATCTGAACCGGTTAATCCATGTACCAATACAATGGGTGTACGTGCTGTAGCTGCAGAAGCCTTTGAACTTGAGCCTATTCCAGGTACCGATAAGGTAAGGATCATACTCATGAATACCATAAGTATTAATTTAATCTTTTTCACTTCATTCACTCTCCTGTAAAATGATTTATATTCCATATATTACAAGCTAACATATGGAATATAAATGAACCTTTAGCCTCATTTTTACAGGATTATCCAAGGGAAACTACGATAACATGTTTGAAATTTGAACTCTAGTTCTCTAATTCTTTTATCCTTCAACGATATCTGCGTGCAGATCTGTTGCAATTTCAATCATTTTGGGTACAATAGCTTCGTTAGAGATAGCTACATATAGATCTCCCATGTACAAGCGAAAAGCTATTTGTGCTCCTTCAAGGTCCCACATAAAAAAGTCACCCTCAATGGACATGGTGCTCTCCGCTCCGACAATGTTAAGAACCGTTGAATAGGTAAAATCGGGTTTGGATGCAAAGTAGAGTTTACACTCCTCCAGGGACATGGCTTGTTCGGCATGGCTTTCTTGCATGGATCGGGTAATTCGAAAACGCTGATTCATTGATTTGCCTCCAACATTTTATTAATATATACATGTTCCACAGCATTATATTTTCTCATTTTCGTCTTTCACTGTCAAAACCATGCATGCTCTATTCTATGAATTCATATATACTGGTACATACAAGTGCACAACGAATTTCTACAATCAGGAGGAGTCAAATCAAAATGTTGAAAACAGAATTCATTGATGTACTATCCATTGTCTCACATAAATTATATGATTCGGCTGCTAATGTTATGGATACAGCGAGCAGGTTAATTCCTGCAAATACGTTTTGTATCGCCCAGTTGGATCACCTATCGACCAAAGTTCTGAACGTATATAATCGCGACAAACTAATTCTGGGTGAGGGGCTAGTCGTTGACAACGCCGAGTCATACTGTGCGCTTGTGACCGAACATAGCCAAGGCCCGTTGGTGATAAATAATAATCTGACCCATCCCTTAACCAGACATATGGACGCTACGGAATTCGTAGGCGGTTGTTCATTTGTCGGTGTACCCATACATAATGAAAACGGAGAAATTTACGGCTCCCTCTGCTCATTTGATCAGGATTTCTATTCCTATCAACAAAAGGACGTGGATCTGCTTCTCTCCTTGTCTTCATTTTTCACGGGGCTTCTTGAGATGGAAACGACTCTGCAACAGTTAAAACATGCGGAAGAAACCGCTGCAAGAGTGCTTGAAGAGAAGAAAAATCTGCTTGCCGTCCTTAGTCACGAAATCCGCACGCCCATGAACGGTGTTCTTGCAATGGCCAATCTGTTGCAGTCTACCCGACTAAATGAGGATCAATCGTTATATGTTAATGTCATCGAGTCAAGTGGCGCCAGCCTTCTATCGATGATGGATCAAATTCTGGACTACTCCAAAGCGGAAGCGGGTGCGATTTCTTTGGAGATCAATCCCTATAGTGTCACTGACACAGTTGAGCACGTACTACAGTTGTTTTCCTCTGAAGCACAAAAAAAAGGAATCCGATTATACGCAGAATACAATATAAATGATCACATGATGCTTATAGGTGATCGTCATAAAGTCCGTCAGATTCTAATTAATCTCGTTGGCAATGCGCTGAAATTCACGGAGAAAGGTGAAGTATGTATCTCTACTCAGGTAGCTGCTGATCCAGAAGGTACACTCCATGCATCTTACGAGATAATCGATACGGGCATCGGCATCCCCCAGGATCGGCAGGATCTGTTATTCAAATCGTATTCGCAGATTCATGGCAACTCAGGAAAATATGGAGGAGCGGGGCTAGGCCTGTCCATCTGTAAACAACTCGCTGAATTGATGGGTGGCGTGGTATGGCTTAAAGAGACGAGTGACTTGGGCAGTCGGTTTGCCTTTAATATTTCCAGCGTTGCACCAACGTCCATGCAAATCTCTGAATGAGGAATATATTATTCTATCTGAAACAGATAGGAGGTATATACATTGACCCAATTTCTGGATGCAAGATCATCGCAAAATGCTGCGTTGTTTAATTCCATTTCCATCCCGATTCCTGTAATTAACACACCTCAGTTATTCGCCCAGATTGGTCTGCAAACGGCTGGAGCGGGAACCAATCTGAGAGTCTCCCTAAAAGGAACCATAACGGTACAATTACCGCTTGCTCTGTTTCAAGTGAGGATTATTATTGTAAGAGGCACAGTTGCAACCGATCCGATCGTTTACTCCGGAAACTACACCTATGGTCTGAACGGTCTGCTTAACCCTGAAGTGATTGTCTTCTCTGCCAGTGACTTTAACATTCCGATCGTGCCACAATTAACCTACTCCGCATTTATCAGTACCAACCTGCTCGGAACAGTTCGGGTAGGCCCTGAGAGTTTCGATGGATTTGTCGTTTCGGATTAACATGAATACCTCCACCCCCGTACTCTTAATCTGTTTGTCATAAAGATTAAGAGTATGGGGGTGTTCCATTTACATTGAATTAGTTTCCAAAATAAACATCCAGCTTACCCGTGGGCGGCGTTGTCGCCATCCAGACAGCTGCCAAATTATCTGGACTGACGGTGGCCGCAGTAATATAGTCTCCAATCAGTACTGTGGGCATCGGAGAGTTGCCATTGGGATTAAAGGATGTAGTTGTAATCCGTCGGTTGGTGAAACTGGCACCCCCATTAAAAGATTCCGCAACAAAGACGTCCAGTAGGAACCCGTCAATTCGATTTGTGTAATAAATAACTCGAATCGTGCCCGCAAAAGGTGACACGCTGATCGACGGGAAGAAATTCTGCGTGCCTGGAGGTGCGCCTGTAATACTGACTGGATCTGACCAAAGAAGGCCATCGGGAGATTCGCAGAATAAAATATCGGTATATCCGGCACGTGCATCATTCCAAACGCCATACACAGTCCCACTGTTAGGTCCATTCGATATATCCGCGCCCAAACTTAAGTTGGTCTGTACTCGAAAAGCGTAATTCGGTACAGGCAAGGGCGAAGGTGCAGGTACGACGGATGAGATGAACGTAGCCTGCCGATCTAGAGGGGGTTGATAGGTAATTCCCCCATCGTACGAAATACGCAATAGCGCAGAGGGACTGGCAGGACCCGTAATGATATATCCCGCGTAGACTTGACCCGAGAATCCAACAGCCAACGCTGCCCGGTCATGAATTCCTCGCGGATTCGACTGTCGGTCAGGTGGTTCCCAGGTTATTCCCTGCGAGAGTGACCTCTGCGTAAATATGGCGGAAGTAGCGGTAGCAAGCGGTGTGTAACCGACATATGCATTGCCTCGATATGGGCTTCCTGGGGAACGATCAACGGCTATGTACGGCTCATCATTATGAACAATGGTACCGAAACCCGCCTGTACAATAACTGGTGGCTGCCACGTTAGTCCATCATCAAATGAGGTATAACTTGCAATTGTTCCATCGTTGATCCCGTTAAACAAGTGAACGGTAACGATGAAGGTATTGGGAAACGTGTAGTCAATTGTTGGTGCTTCTGCCCCTGCATATCCAGCTGGTTGGGGAAGTACAGTGGTCGACCAGGTACTGCCTCCATCAATGGACCTATAGAAGCCGGTCAATGTTGGTCCGGTACTGGTATCCACAGCAACTACACACATGATACTCGGGTTCAACGTATTAACCGCAATCGAGGGTTCAAATTGACTGCCTGCTAAAGCTCCAGTAATATTCACAACTACCATCTGCTCACCTCTTTTCGTTTAAGGGATATTTGTGAAGCGGTCAATCAAAGTCATCTCCGATTGAAGCACACGCTGAATGATCTGGCCTGTAGAATTAACACCGTATACATGAATGACCGTACTTGTGGCACTGAAATAATCACTTTGCACTTCATAAAAAGCCGCATTGATCAGTGGATAGATTAAGCTTCTCGTCGCTTGGGGAAGTAATTCAAAAAGATCATGACCAATGGGTATACGCGCCGCTTGAGTGGTGTCCCACCTGAAAACTTCCAGCTCAACATTGACAGGTGCATTGAGGGAATCATTAATGCAAGTTACTATCAGCTGTGTGGATTGGGTCTCACCCGAGGTTGGATTGTAAATGAAGCCCGTAGAGTTTGGCAAAAAGCACACTCCTTCCGCTATGTTTATTGGAGTATATTACGATTCCTGCCATCCGTATGACTAAACATCCAACTCTTATATTGGAACGATATGAAAATTTTGTTATGCTACATATGCTAGATTACTAGATTTTGTTCAAAACATGATTCTACTACTTATGTAGAAAGTTGGAGGAATTATACGATGTTCATTAAACGAGCAGGAAAAATTGCTGCGGTTACTGTAATTGCTCTCTCTATCCTTGGAAGCACTCCAAATATTGGTGGAGCCTATGCTGCTCCAGCCATTACCGTTCAATTGGATGATGTTCCTCTGAAGTTTGATGCAGCTCCACGTATTGATAGAGGTGTCACTTACGTTCCCTTTCGGACGGTCGGAGAAGCCCTTGGTATCGATATTACCTGGAACAGCAAATCACAGACTGTAAAAGCGACGAACACGGTGAAAGGACAAACGACCGAGGTACTATTACAAGTTGGCAGAACCACAGCGACCGTAAATGGAAAAAAAGTTACACTCGCAGCAGCACCCGTTCAGCGGGAGGGCCGCGTACTTATTCCACTAAGTTCGTTTAGTAACCAATTCGGTGTACAAGTAAGCTGGAATCAAGCAACCAAGACGGTCTCCCTTGTCTCCACACAACGCGAGATGCACCTGAGAGCCTTCTATGCGTTGCAATCCTTTCAAGAAAAGGATCTTATTGCTTCCATGAATTCCGTAGCCTTTGGCTGGAGCCGCATTGATCGTGAAGGTCAGTTTACGCTCCAAGGAGATGAGTACCGCCTCCCTGCTGCTGCGGGTGAGATTACACCGCAGTCCATCGTTGCTGATGCAACAGATCAACAGATCCAACCACAGCTCATGGTGTATGCCTTGGATGGAAATGGTGAACTGACCAAAGTTCTGAGTGACAGCAGCCTGCGACAGAAATCGATTGAAGGTATAACTGCTGCTGTCACAGAGCATGGTTTTGGCGGAGTTGTTCTGGATTTTGAAGGACTGGGTTTTAAACTTGATGCGGTAGAACAACAGAAACTGCTCAATGCCTACGTGAAACAACTAAAGAGTTCCTTGCCCCAGAACACAGCTTTATCTCTGGCGGTACCACCGCTGAATAGTGCTTATAAAGGTTATGATTACAAAACACTTGCCTCTATTGCAGATGATCTTATTATTATGGCCTATCAGTATAATCCGGTTGGCACCAAATCCCAGGTACCCGAACCGAATAGTCTTGTGGATCAGGCGATTCAGCTGGCCCTTCAAGCTGGTGTTACGAAGGATAAGCTTCTGCTCGGTATCAGCCTAAGCAGTGAAACGCCGTCCTCTGTGGATGATAAGCTGGGTCTTGCCAAACGTTATGACCTCAAAGGAGCTGCCTTTTGGCGCCTGGGTCTGTTCCGTTCCTACAATACGAAGATGGAAGATGCCGTGAATGCATCTGTCATCAAAGAATAGACATCTTTGAGTGGATGCATTAATTCAGTTAAATAAAAAAAAGAAGGACCAAATCTCTGCTTGTCAGAGACTTGGTCCTTCTTTGCTATCATTTTATTTCATAAGTTTATCCACGCTTCCAAATACAAGCTTCACAATCTGGGTCGGACCGGGCAAACGAGGTTGAAAGAGTAGAATGATTCCAATGACAGCCGCCACAGCAGTAATTCCTGCTGTCACTATTCTGGCTCGCTTCTCTTTGCTACTCCTCCACTCTCCATACACTATTGCAGTCGCCAGCATCAGAATTCCAAGAATTGAGCCCAGTTTCATGCAATCACCTCTCTTTCTCAAGCTTGTAATAGGAGCAAATGCTGTCAAGTTTCGTCCTCATTCGGTATCCCCTGTGGTCCGGTTGATTTACCGGTGCGTACTACGTGTGCATCCACTTTAACTTCCACGTCCAACTCAGGATAGAGCGTTTCCCAGTTCTTCTCCTGCTTCTGCCATTGCTTCGGATAATATCTGCGAAATTCAACTGCAAATTTAAAGAAATCGGAGCGCAACTCCTTCTGGGACAGGTCTAAAGCATCATGAGCCAGAGATGTGAGTTTGGCAGACCATTCCTGTTCCAGTTTAGTTAACACAGCGGGATCCGTCAGATTGGCATCCGTCGTATTTAACACCACTTCTCCGCTGGTTTGGATATCCACCTTCATGCTCCAATGCTGGTTTACAATTCGTGGCTTCAAGGCCGTTTTAATTTCAAGGAGTCGAATCGAGAACGAACCCTCTAACGGCTCAAACTCAACAGGCATGATAATGTTGTTCAGCTCTTTTGCGAGTAGCAATACACCTACGCTCATTGGTTCCTTAACCGTTTTGACATAGCGATCCTTATTATACAAGCTCAAACCTTTCACATATGGCGTAGTAGTCAGTTTATCCTGATCGGGTTCTGGGGGTAAGACTAACATGCGAGACAAAATGGCGGAACTGCTTGGTCCTTCAATGGATTTAGCCAGTTCAAGGGCAGTGACACGTGTGCCTAGCTTCAGATTGGCCATCTCACGTAACGATTCAGCAGAACTCCGCTCCAGGGGATCAAGTAACGCCAGGATATCTTTCGCCGCCTTTTCGCTGGAAAAGACATACGCATGCTCCCTGAACTGAGGGTAACGCAGGAAGAAATCGATGTACTCGCGAATACCGCGCTTGCCGGCTTGTTCACTAATGATAATGACTTCGCAGTGCCCCCAGAACATATTCCGGGGAACTTTCCGTTGCAGCCGATTCAACGCCTCGGCAATCGTACGCCCCTCCGCTTTTCGAATCAATGTGACACCGCTTGCACTGCCTCCGCTCCCACTGCTATCTCCTCCACCTGCTTTACGCGGAACAAATATCTGTGAAGTCAATTGTACTTTGCCCTCTTCGTAATCGATCCCCGTAGCCAGCACGATGGCCAAATCGTTAATTTCGATACGATCCCAGCAGCCACTTAACAGCACACAAGACAATATCGGCAGTAGTAGTACTCTGCATATTCGCAAGTGCCCCTCCCCCCCATCAATCAGTACTCGCTCGATTCTTTCTAACATGTGCCCAACCCTTCTTAAGCCATGCCACACCGTAGATCAGAGCCGGAAGGATTAATAAAATGCTGATCGTATACAAGTTGGCTGAAGCGCTAACCAGACTGGAAATGCCAGATCCGCCGGACACCACCCAGTAAGCAAATACCATACACAGGAACGAAAGCGGAACAACAACAGGCTTGTAGTCCTTCAACCCAAACCATTCCGCTGTGGATGTAGCAAAGATATATAGAAAAACGGAAATTTTAACGAAAATACCGAAAATCCAAACTGCAATAATAAGGGACTCGATATGTTGCAGAAAGTCCGCAATGGTTATGTATCTTGCTGCGATCATGACCGGAAATACGAATGTATCCGTCAAATCACCAATTAAAAACAGGCAGAACAGATTGGTAACCGTCATTGCAGTTGTCGTCAATACAAGGGAACCCAGCATGACCCGGGTTGTTCGCTTTTTTTGATTCACATAAGGTAGCAGAAAAGCCAGCACGATATATTCACTAAACCATGCAGCGGGTGCAGCGGCTCCTGTGAAAAGGGGAATTGGTCCTTTCTCCATGAAAGGGAACAGCTCGGCAGGATTCAGTTCACCAATTAACAATATAAAGATCAACGCCAGCAGCACAATCAGCAGGGTAACAAATACCTGAGATGTTCGTCCGACAACTTCGATCCCCAGCCTGACATTAATCGCACATACAACAACCATCGTACCCATCACAACAAACAAAGGTGTACTTGGAAGTGCATTGTTGACAATGAATTCACCGTATTCCCGAATAATCAAGCCTGTCAGATGGGGCAAGAAAGCGATGTATATCAGGCCGAATAACTTGCCTGGAATCCGACCAACGATCGATACACTGGATTGAATAAGCGTTTTTCCAGGGTACATACGATCAAGACCAATGGAGATACCGATCGCAGCCAGTCCAACGAGAGAGCCTATAATTGGAGTCATCCACATGTCATGTCCTGCATAGTGCATTGTAATTCCAGGCACTGATAAGATGGCCGTCGCGAGAATGGCGGGAAAGACCATGAATGCCAATTGTGTTTCCGATATTTTTCCTTTGTCCGTCAACATGACTGATCCCGCTCCCTTGGATGCATTGGTTGCTTGAGTGTATATTGTTCTAGTGCGGTTTGTTCCTTGGAGATGGACGCCACCACACATCCTTGAGTTCCTTAGCCATCGTAGGCGCTACCGGTGACAGATAAGGTGTTCCGAATGAACGAAGGCTGCTCAGATGAATGACAACCAAGATGACGCCCAGCATGACACCCGTAAGTCCCAGCGTTCCCGCCAGAATCATCATGGGAAAACGCAGTAGTCGGGTCGCGATGCTGGCAGCATAACGGGGGATCATGAAAGAAGCGATCCCGGTAATCGCGACAATGATAATCATGGGGGCTGACACAATTCCTGCACTAGTCGCCGCCTGTCCGATAATTAAGGCTCCCACGATACTGACGGCTGATCCGACCTGCTTCGGCAATCGGACACCAGCCTCACGTAATGCTTCAAAGGCAATTTCCATAATGAGTGCTTCCACCAGTGCCGGGAAAGGGATCTCTTCTCTTGCCCGGGCAATACTGAGAAGCAATACGGTGGGAATCATCTCCTGATGAAACGTGGTAATTGCTACATATGCCGATGGAAGCAGCATGGATAACACATAAAAAATGTATCGCAGCCAGCGTACAAAAACACTCATGAATACATTTTGATAATAATCTTCGGGGGATTGTAACATGGAAAAGATGGTGACTGGCGCGATCAGGGTGAACGGCGTTCCGTCAACGAGAATAGCAAACCGACCTTCCAGCAAGTTGGAAGCAACGACATCCGGACGTTCCGTCGCTATCATCTGTGGAAATGGTGAATATCGCTGATCCACAATACCTTCTTCAATGTACTGGCTCTCCAGTACGTCTCGAAGCTTCAAATCGTCAAGTCGTACCTCTACTTCCTTCACCAGTTTGGGGTCAATAATGCCTTCCATATAGATAAGTGAGACACTCGTGTTCGTGCGATCTCCCATGTTACGTGTATGAATTTTTAATGCAGGTGTTTTGATACGTTTGCGCAGTAGTGACATATTCATCGTCAACGATTCTGTAAATCCATCCCGCGCACCGCGCACAGTCGATTCAGCTAACGGTTCCTCCGTTGAACGATTTGCAGCTTGGTATAGAGGGTAAGCTGTTCCAACTTTTGAACCGTCCAGCAGTAACAGAGCTTCTCCCTCTAATATGGCCTGTACCGCCTGAGTGGTTGTTTCAACATGTTTAACAGATGCCAATGGGACTTGCGCAGCTTCGATCCCCATTTCCTGAAGAGGTGTCAATACCTGTCGTTCAAGCCGCTCTGTATCACATAAACCAACACAATATACGCATAAGGCTGAAGTAAGACACGCCGTTTGGAACCTATGAAATACAATGTCCGAGCAACCGGCAAAAACGGAGCGCAACATTTCTTGATCAACAGCTAGGTATCCGGTTAACGGCAGGTCCTGTTGTGTTATCGCTGATGTGTCCATGACGCCTCTCCTTCCCGTTCATGCTCCGTCCAGATATTCTCAGTTAAAGGTATCCTTTACTTATAAGATGGGATATATACGCAAAATAAAGAACAGCAAAGAGCCGTCCATATGGACGACCCTTATGATACCGAACGCTATTAAAATCTCGATAAATCACTATCCTTTCACCGCACCCAAGGCAACACTTCCAATAATCTGTTTGGAAAATACAGAGAATACAACAATAATAGGCAAGATTGAGATCGCTACACCCAAATACAAGAGTCCATAATCCATCCCATAGTACCCTTGCACTAGCGCAACCAGTACGGGTAGCGGGTATTTATCCAGAGAGAAAAACAGGACGAGCGGTGTAAGGAAATTGTTCCATGAACCGATAAACGTGAATATCCCAAGGGCCGAGATCGCCGGTCCCAGAATGGGCAGTACAATCTGATTGAACGTCCGGAATTCACCTGCACTGTCCACCCGCGCGGATTCAATAATCTCATCCGGGATGCTGCTCTCCATAAACTGTTTGATGAAAAATACGTTAAATGCGTTAGCCGCAGCAGGCAAAATAATTGCAGCATAGCTGTCCAAAAGTCCCAGCATGCTGAATAGTCGATACACGCCAATGAGCGCCAGTTGACCCGGCACCATCATGGTCGCTAACAGAAACAGGAACAACCAGTTCCGCCCTTTGAATTTAAATTTGGCAAAGCCATATGCGGTCAGAGCACCTATATATAGAGATAACACGGTCGATGTTCCGGCAATGAATATGCTGTTCGCAAACCCGCGCCAAATGTTGATTTTGGATACCATATTCATATAGTTATCGACCAGAAATGATCCGGGGAGAAAGGTGAACGTTGAAGCAATTGTGGCATTGTTATGTGTGGAATAGATGAGCATCAGATAAAACGGAATAATGCAGAGCACGGCAAGACCTATCAGCAACAGATAGATGATGATCTTGCCTGCCGTCAGACGCCTTGTGTTGGCATAATGCTGAATCGCCGCATTTGGTTGTTCAATTGATTTTGCAGTTTGCATGAGAACTCCCCTCCCTATGAACGGCTCTTCCGCTTGGTCATGATGAAGGATGCAACGGACAATAATATGATGATAATAAATAGACAAAAGGCTATTGCAGCCCCGTAACCAAAACGAGTGCTCTGAAATGCTACATTATAGAGATACATAATGCTCGTCATGGCTGCTCGGTCAGGACCGCCATTGCCATTGGTTAGTGTAAATGGCTGATCGAAAATCTGGATGCCACCAATAATGGATGTAATCATCTGAAAGAGAATAATTGGGCGCAGCATCGGTACGATAATATGGATGAAAATATGTTTCTTTTTCGCGCCATCCATCTGGGCAGCTTCCAGTAACGACGGATCAATACCCTGAAGACCTGCAAGGTAGATGACCATGGAATAACCGAAGTACTGGAAGAAGAGAATGGATGACACAATCAGTCTCATAAACCACGGGTCGTTTTTCCAATTAATTGGATCTTGAATAATCCCGATCTGCATCAAAAAATGATTCAGTCCTCCGGACTGCCAGTCAAAGATCAGACTGACAAGCAACCCGAGTGATGCAGCCGTAACGATATTGGGGAAAAAGTATACAGCTCTGAAAAAATCCCGCCCTTTGAGCAGTTTATCGTTCAGAATAAAAGCCAGAACAAGTGAGATTGTGAGCTGTGGAACCACGGAAACTCCCCAGATGAATAACGTATTGAACAAGGTTTTGTAGAACAGCGGATCTTGTAGTACGGCCACATAGTTACCAATCCCTACAAAGTCAGGTGTCGTGATTCCATCAAAGTTAGTGAAACTGATATAGAGCGAATACAATATGGGATAGAGTCCAAAAATGGTAAAAATAATAAAGAACGGAGCAATGAAGTAGTAGCCGTAATGGTCCTTTCGAATCGTTTTGGCAAACATGTTCTGTCCCCCCAGTTATCATCGGATGTGTATAACCATTCGCTTACTTCTAGGGCGTATCTGAAAACTCCGAAGGAGTTTTGAGATACGTCCTAAGCTAATCCACTTCCAGCTCCGGAAATCTCAAGGCGACATCACGTTTGATTCGCTTCACTACTTCATCTTTGTTCTGAATGTCCTGATTGAGATACAACTGGAGTACATTTTTATAAATATCACTGTTAATAATGGCATCATATTTGGTGCGTTCATACACAGGAACCCGCTTGGCAGCCTCCGAGAAGAACTCAAAATGCTTCTGCCCCCCCAAATAAGGCGATGAGAGCGAAGGCGCAAGTTTATCATTCACTACCATATTGCTCGTAAAATAATCCTGCTCTTTCGCTAACTCGGACAGAAAGTCGTGGTCAAAATTATAGAACTCAATAAACTTCCAGGCCAGATCTTTTTTGTCACTTTTGCTGTACATCGATATATAGGTCCCACCCGAACTAAAGGCTGACGGTCCCGGGGCCAGCCCCCACAAGCCTTCGGTATCCGGAGCGTTCGCCTTGAACGTATATTGCAAGCCCCAGGTTGCCCCAGGATAGAACATGACCTCTCCTTTTTGCATGGATGCAGCGTAACCGGCACTTCCATCTTCATGCTCTGCAAGAACATGTCGCTCACGCGCTTCACGTACAAGATCCAGCACCTCCATATAGGTTGGATCGATGACGAGCTTGCCATCCTTCACCCACGGTATACCGTCATATGAGTTCGATATGGCATTCCAGTTCGCCAATGCATGTACTTTATTCCCGCTAAGCTGCTGTACCTTCTCTCCAATCTTGAAGATCTTCTCCCATGTATCAATCTGTGAACCTACTTTCTCAGGGTCATCGGTCCCCAGATATTTCTTCGCCAAATCCCGGCGATAATAGATGCCCCCAGGTGTTCCCTGATAACCGATCGCTCTGACATTTCCCTCACTGTCCTTTTCATTGGCCTGCACAAAAGCATATTGTTCCTGAATAAGCTCATTGGCGTTATAAGGCGAAGCCGATAAATTCTCCAGATATGGAACATCAATCAGTTCTCGAATATTGGCATTTTCAATCATAAATACATCTGGCGCTTTGGAGGTCGTCTGGAGCGCAGATTTAAGCTTGGTAATATAGAAGTTGCCGGGAATATTGACAAAATTCACTTTGATGTCTGGATATTTCTGCTCGAATTTCTCAATGGCATACCCAGCTTCATCCGTAAAACTCCACACCGTTATTTCCTGCTGCTTGGTATGATTGGACGGACTGAGCTGACATCCAGCTAACAACATGAGTACACATACGAATACAATAGTTGGCTTAAACCACTTCTTCATAGGCCCCCTCCTTCTAAAAGGAAACGCTTACATTTTATTAGAGTATATTGATTTCGGAGAGGGCTTTCTCCACAAATATTGTGCATTACCCTTCATATTTTGTGATATTCGTACGATGTTTCTTGCGAAATTCGGAGGGTGTACAGTCATTATATTTTTTAAAAAGACGATTATAGGAGTTCACATTGTTGAACCCATGGCCGATGGCTATATCCAAAATGGAATCCTGACGGAACAATAACGCCCACTCGGATTTGATAATTCGAAAATGATTTAAGTATTCCATCAATGTCACTCCTTTGATCTCTTTGAATAATTTGCAGACATGGAACTTGCTGAATTTAATATGTTCCGCCACCTGTTCCAGCTTGATCGGTTCAGCATAATGATCCTCCAAATATTCACAGACCGATTCAAGGAATTCGAATTTTTTGGACGAAGTACAGGGCCATCCTACGGACGTGAGTTGATCCGTCACAGGGGGCTTTGTACGTAACAATAGAACCATGAGATCATACAACCGCGAAACCATTAACCATCGATATCCGGGCTTTCGATTTTTTTTCTCGGCAATGATGGCATCTATATACTGAACCAGATTGTTGCGACTTCCTGCATCCGACGGAATAACGGTTGTTTTATTGAAAAGTTCGCCTAGATCCTGTATCTCGACTTCAGTCGTGAAGCTTCCTGTTAACAATTCCAGCCGGAACAAGATTATGGTTAGGTGCTCGGTCCCCGGCAAAAAGCAGTGTACATCACCTGGTTTGATCATCAACACATCACCTTGTCCCAGCTCACGAATATGGTCATTCACGCCAATTCGTGCGCTCTTTCCATTAACGACAACCAATTCGACCTCATCATGCCAGTGTGCAGCAAAATTAAACTGATCACCTGTATGAATCACCCGAATGGGAAAACCTTCTTCCATATGGCCTGTCTCCAGAAACGTGGGTACGCCCATCTAATCACCCTCCATTTATTTCCTATGCAAGAATCTCTCGTCTTTATTATTATGCATAAATCGCCACACTCCTTTCTTTTTGGATATTTAAAATTCTATTGAACGAAAAAAACTCCTCAATTCAGGTTGAGGAGCCGAACGGAATCACGTTCCACGCATTGGATATCCAGTGTATATAATTTCTCTACAGACTCTCCGTTTAACAGTTGAAAGAGAATATGACCGGCAAGCTGGGCAGCATCCGTCTTCGGTTGCCGAAATGTAGTCAGAGGTGGGTGCACATACTGCGATGCCGGGATATTGTCAAAACCAATTACGGATAACTGTTCAGGTACTGCAATCCCATGCTCTCTGAAGGCTTCCAAACCGCCAAAAGCCATTTCATCATTTGCAAAAAATACTGCGGATGGCAATTCTCCTTCGAGCAGTTTCTTCGCTGCATGGTAGCCATCTTGCTTCAAGTATTGTCCACCGATTTTCCATGCCGGGTTCTCTTCAATGCCTGCTTCTGCCATGGCATTGAGATAACCTTGATAACGCTGCAGGTTACATTCCGAATGGGCTGGGCCACTAATATAGGCAATCGTCCGATGTCCTTTGTCGATCAGATAACGGGTAGCCAGGTACCCACCTTGCGTATCACTCATCAAAACCTTTACAATATGTGGAGCATCCAGATCCCGATCCATGACAACAATCGGAAATCCTGCTTCAGATGCCTCCATGAGCAACTGATCTTCAATATTTTGAGCGATGACAATAGCTCCGTCGATTCTTCTTTCACGAATGTAACGATGGGCTGTCGACTTCTCTCCACCCAGCGAGCTGCACACGATCATATCGTATCCATGGCTCATCGCGATGGACTGTATCCCATTCACCAAATCCGAGAAGTATGGACTGGACATGTCATGCACAATCACACCAATCGTTTGTGTACTCTGACGCTTCATTTCAGATGCAGGGCCGTTCTTCACGTAATTCAGCTGGCTTGCTGCTGCGAGCACTCTCTGCCTTGTTGACTCACTTACATTACCTTTATCGTTGAGTACGCAAGATACGGTTGAGCTGGCTACACCAGCCATCTTGGCGACATCTTTAATCGTTATCATGATATATACTCCTCAAAGACAGTTTCATCTATTTATTTCAATATGACTGCAATGCACACCAGAAGGTTCACTAGCATTTTAACACGTCAGTCTGATCATGTCTCTTTCCAGGGCGTGACTGCGAAAAAAACACATTAAAGAAACCGAGGTACCCTCATGAAATTCAGCGAATATGTAATAGGTCAGCGCTACGAAACAAAATCCTTGGCATTATCCAAGAGCGATATTATTGAGTTTGCCAAAATCTATGATCCACAGTACATGCATTTGGATGAAGAAAAAGCCACACAAGGCCGCTTCGGCAGTTTGATTGCTTCTGGCATGCAAACGATGAATATCTCCTTTAAGTTATGGATTGAGGTCGGAATCTATGGAGAGCATGTTGTTGCAGGAACCGGAATGAACAACATTCAATTCTTGAAGCCCGTCTTCCCGGATGATGAACTGCATGTCATTGCAGAGGTTATTGACCTGCTTCCCAGACGTAAAGGAAATGGGATTGTTACGGTGCTGCTGAGTACATTCAATCAAAAAAATCAAAAGGTATTTCAGGCAGAATTAAGTGCGTTGATTGATAACTAAGAACGAGAAAGCCAAAAAAGCCGCCCATTGGCGGCTTTTCGTATTGAAGCAAATTTATGCGTTATAGCCTTTCAAGACCTGTCCCAAGATTTCAACACCCTTCACAATCTGTTCGTCCGATGGCGTGGAGAAATTAAGTCTGATGGCATTACAAGGGTCTTGCTCGTTCACCAGGAATGCATTTCCCGGCACAACCGCAACCCCTTGGGCTGCTGCAGTCTTGGCATAATCAAGCATTGGCACATGTGCTGGCAGATCACACCAGAGGAACAGTCCACCATCCGGTTGGGTATAGGTAATGGACTCCCCCATATGCTCTTGCAGCTTGTCCATCATCAATGTTGCTTTTCTCCGATATACCTCACGAATGCTGTTGATATGCCCCGCGTAGTCATACTCTGTCATGAACTTGTATGCCAGAATCTGCGGAAGCATGGCCGTATGTACGTCTTCTCCCTGTTTCGCAACAACCATTTTCTCCACGACTTCATGTGGCGCTTGTACAAAACCGACGCGCAGCCCCGCCGACAGAATTTTGGAGAATGATCCAACATAGATGACCAGACCCTCATCATCCATTGATTTGATCGTTGGCACATCGTCTCCATTGAATCGAAGTTCTCCATACGGGTTATCTTCCAAAATCATCACGCCATACTTCTTAGCCAGCTCGTAAATGGCCTTCCGTTTCTCCAGGCTCGTCGTTACACCGGTCGGATTCTGAAAACTTGGAATCACGTAGATCAGTTTCACATTGGGCTCCGTTTGCAGCGCCTGTTCCAGCTTCTCAATATCCATACCGTCCATCTCCATCGGAACACCAGCAAGCTTCGCACCGGATGCCCGGAAGGAGTTCAGAGAACCGATAAAGCTCGGACTCTCACAGATGATGGTATCCCCTTCATTACAGAACACTTTACAGGCCAGTTCAATCCCCTGCTGTGCTCCAGATACGATGAACAATTGATCGGATGGCTTACCCGTATCAAAACCGGTCTTCAAATGTTGAGTCAATGCTTCCCTGAGGGGAACATATCCTTCCGTAATTCCATATTGCAAAGCCGTGACCGGGTCCTGTTCCAGAATGGATTGGGTAAACGTACGAATCGCCTCAATAGGAAAGGTTTCCGGAGCGGGATTTCCCGCAGAGAATGGAATCACATTTTGACCCGAAGAAGCCTTCAGGATTTCTCGAATAATGGATGGTTGCAGTGCTGCGATACGATTGGAAAATGAATAGTTCATGTTAAATAGTGCCTCCCGACATTTCATCTGACTTAGTTCTCTATCGTTACATTAGATTCTATTATACACCAAAAAAAGAGGCCGCCGTTAGCAACCTCTTCCGCATAAGTATTGAGCAAAATATCCGTCTTTTATCGCACTGCATTCATCTCGGATAACCGCGTGGCCTTCACGACATAAGCGGCTAAACCGGGGATCATCCGAGCCAGACCAGGATAGAATTTATTGGTTTTGGCAAAAGCCAGCTTCTGAATTCTTCTTGCGCGTCTGAGCAATTGGGTAAATTCACGGCTCGCTTCCAGTGTGTAATTACTTTGCCAATCCGCATGTTCAATATCGCCTTGCAGGTACTTGTCAGTCCACTTTGCACACAGAAGTGAGGAACGAAGGGCAATCGACATCCCGTCTCCACATAGGGGTGGTATCACCAGCATGGCATCCCCAATATGCGGATATTTGGACCACGGTTCAGGAACATTGGACAGATGCAGTGGCGCAATCGACACCTGCGTTCCGTCTACAGGCTTTCCTTCGGCCAAACGGGCTGCCAAGCTTACATTCGTCTGGGATGCAGCCTGCAAAAAATCGATAACGGATTTGCCACTTCCCTGCACGGTTTCCAATGTCAATAATGCGGCAACATTCACAATACCATCCTCAATCGGAGAAATCCCCACATAGCCACCATCGCAAAAATATAACTCCACCCGTGCGGGAATCTCAATGCCGCTGAAGTGGGATTTAACGCCAACATATACGGTTTGGTCCCGCAGATCAGGTGCGGAAGCCATCCCCCGAAGCTTTTTGCTACCATGTGCTCCTATTACGGCTTTGGCTCTGTAGCTAATCCGCTCATCTCCCTGTTTCACCTGAACCTCATAACTGGCATCTTCAAGCTGCTCGATGCTCGTTATGGTCGCTTTGGTCACAATCTGGACTCCGGCCGCCAGAGCCTTCTGATGCAAAATCTGGTCCAGCTCATATCGACTTATGCCATAAGCGAATCCTGGCAGCGGTGCTTCAATCACTCCGCCTTGCTGCATAACGATTTTGGCATGATCCATGGTGCTGGGTTTCTTCGCTTGGTCCAAAAGGTGAAGGTCCAGAACTTCCAGCATCTCCCTGGTTTCTGGTGACATGAACTCACCACAAGTTTTGTGACGCGGGAACTCCTGGCGATCCAGCAAAAGGGTCCGATGCCCTTTCCCCGCCAGTTGCATTGCACACGTACTGCCAGCAATTCCGGCTCCGATAACGATGACATCTATCGATTTCGACACGTAAGATCACCTGCCTTTCGTGGGAATAACAACAGAGTAACGGAATAAAGGCTTCCATTCATAGGTCATCGTGTCATGATTTAGCCGTTGTTTGAGTTCCCGCCAATCCCTCCCTGTAAAGCCTTTGGCAACGGAAAGCGGGCCATCATGACGGATGTAACGATTACGCGAGATCATACGTGTTGTAATCCAGACCGCCTTATAGGATACGGGGTGCCGGTGAATATCATTAATGACGACACCGTGCCTGGATGCTCGCAACATATGAGAAACCATATCAACCAGCTGATCTCCGTCAAAATGATGCACGAACTGGGAGCCTGTCACGATATCTGCGGAAGCATCAGGCAGTTGTGTAAGATCGGCACGCTGTACCCGAACTCGGGGTTCGTCACGGAATAGTTGTCTCGCTTCCTCACACGCCTCTTCTGTCAGATCAACCAGTGTGATCTCCAATTGAACACCCTGACGATCCGCCCATTGCAGTAGTTTCTGGTTCACATCTCCTGAACCTGCCCCCACATCCAGAAGAGTCAGCTTATCCGGCCTTCCGACAGAGTTCCATAACTTCTCCACACCAGCCAGAGTTGGGCCAGGTGCTGCAAATATTTTGTTAAGCCGTCTCAGATGTCGGAGTGCTTCACGCAGCTCCTCGCCTCCCAGCGAGAAGTCATCCATCAGTTCATCTTCCTTGGCCCGAATGGACAATGTTCTAAAGAAAGACATGATCGTGCTCCTCCATCACGGAAGATAATGACGGTACATAAGTGAATTTCATCAGTTCTGCGGTGAGTCCCGGTCCAAATGCCATGGCTACACCCTCTGTAGAGGATTGCTCCTGTGCCTTCATGTCCTCACGCATCGCATTCAGTACAAACAGAATGGTGTTGGAGGATAAGTTACCAAACGTTCTGAGGACATCCCTGCTGTATTTCGTTTGCTCGTCTCGCAGCTTCATGACATTCTGCACAGAGTCCACTATCCCGCGACCTCCCGGATGAATAGCCCACAGTTCAGGAAGCTGTTCACTTTGAAGTAACAGACGCAGCTCCTCTTCCAGATGAACACCCAGCAGCTTCGGAATACGAGGTGATAGATACAGATCATACCCCAGGTTCCCGACCTCCCATGTCATATCTTCAGTCGAATCCGGAAGAAGCACAGAATAACCCGTTCCCAGACTCAGAACATTCTTATGCTGAGGTTCTGGCGTACCCACCACACAAGAAGAAGCAGCATCTCCGAAGAATGAAGCTGCAAACAGCGCTTCCCGATCTTGCACCGGCTGAAAATGAAGTGTGCACAACTCTACACAGACAACAAGAACCTGTGATCCCGGAGCACCCTGCACGACATCTCGTGCCATCTGAATGGCTTTCAACCCTGCGGCACACCCCTGAAAGATCAGTGGCAATCGATTAACTCGGGCAGACAAACCCAAATGACGGATGAGCATAACATCCAGACCCGGCAGGTATTGACCGGTGCAGCTGACCGTGATGATATGCGTGATGCTCTTTGGAGAAACGCCTGAATCCTTCAGTGCTCTCTCTGCCGCCTCGATCCCGAGCGGAAGCGCCTCTCGCTTGTATGTATTCATTCGTTCTTCGGTTGTCGGGATGTCTGATACATCACCAGAGGGCAGATAACGGCACTCTTCCAGTGAACCCAGATAGCTCGGTTCCACGGTATATCGTGTTTCAACACCACAGGACTTGAATATTCGCCTGGCAAAACGGGCTAAATCTGGCCGTTCCTGAAGAGAAGAAGCAATCAGCTCTGCAATGTCTGATTGCGCTACGGCGTGAGCAGGTAGAGCCGTTCCCATGCCAAGAATCGCGATATCGGATGGACTGTTATATTGGTTCATAATTAACCTCCTGGTATTGGTCATTATTTCCTCTAATTAACAACTCTTACCCTTAACGATATCGTTATAATCTCAGAACGCTCCTAATCTAGTTTATTAACACACCCGCAAGCTCAGAAGCTTGGTTTCAACAAGTGCTTGATACAACTACACAAATAAACCAAAAAAGCCGCCATTAGGCGACTTCAAGGTAACCAGATTCCTTCTAACATCATTCTCATGCACGTTACGTTATTTGGAAAATGCCTCTCTAATCTTGTCACTCATCCGATACCAGGCATCCTCAGCCATCTGGAGATCGCCGAAATGCGTAAATCCATGAGCGGCTCCCTCATACTCCTTAAGAGTCACCTTCACACCGCTTGCTTCGAGCCCTGCTGCATATGTTCTTGCTTCTTGAGCCAGTGAATCTTTCTCCGCGGTAATGATCAGTGCTTCCGGAAGACCCTCTAATGATGTTGCGAGCACTGGAGAAGCTAACGGGTTATGTGCATCTTCTGGCGTAACAAGGTACATCGCGTTGAACGTTCTGGCAATATCGGCTGGAATGGCTTCTTCAAAACTAGGTTTCTCGGCCGGATCTGTTGCCACATCCAACACGGCATAATCCATAACTTGAAGAATAATTGGCAGCTCGCTTCCACGTTGCTGATTCAATAAACATACTGCTGCAGCAAGATTACCACCAGCACTATGCCCCCCAATGGCGAATAGCGACGGGTTAACCGATAAGGATTCGGGATTGGCGTGGACCCACTGTACAACGTCGTAACATTCGTGTACCGCAGTTGGGAACTTATGCTCAGGTGCAAGACTGTAATCGATATTGATAACTACACAATTAGCACGATCAGCGATCAGACGACACCATGGATCATCCATCTCTGCTTGTCCGAAGATGAAGCCACCCCCATGCATATTGAAGAATACTGGCAGAGGAGCCGAATGATCCCTATCTGGTTGGTACACCAGTACACGCGTATCGCCTTTTCTCGTAGGAATCATGACTTCTTCCACGGTGACAGCATACGCGGAACTGGGTTGAAGAGCTGCACCTGTGCCGACGACATTTTGACGCATACGTTGTACCATTGCCAATTGTTGTTGTTGATCCATCGTTATCACTCCTTATTATGATTACCAATGAGTTCCTGCAACTGCAGACTTGAATGATTAATTCTGCCAATGAATTCGTAGATAACATCGATGTTATTTTCCTGCTCTTGTGTCGTTGCCAGTACACCTTCTGTTGCGACGGCATGTTCTTGCGAAATATCGGAAATATGATCCACTTGCATTCGTACTTGAGTAAAGATCATACTCATCTGATCCGTCATGTCTAATTCCTTAGCTATGTATTGATCAACATGCTCAAATGTGGACCTGATGTGGTCAAAGCTCTCAAGTACCTGTCCCGTGATCGCTTCTCCTTCTTTTACGGCAGCATTGCCGATGGTGGCCTTCTCCACCACGAGCTGTGTCTTTCTTTTGATATTATGAATGATCTCATTAATTTGTTTAACCGTATCGGAGCTTTCCTGTGCAAGCTTCTTGACTTCATGGGCTACGACTGCAAAGCCAGCTCCAGCTTCCCCTGCTCTTGATGCTTCGATATTGGCATTCAATGCCAGAAGATGGGTCTGATCCGAGATCTGGTTAATGGCCGACAGGAAGGTATTCACATCATCCATGCTTTGGTTCAATTCCTGGACTGTCGTCATCGAGTCGGTTACCGCTCCGTTAATCATATTCATTTGATTGCCCATTTGCACAATTCGATCCGAGCTTTGACGAACAACTTGTCCGTTATCGGAAGAGATTTGGGCAAGGCGATGTGACATCTGATTGATCTCCACCATCTGCGCATCTGCCGTGTTCATCATCTCGCTGATATGTGTAATGCTGCCCGATTGATCGCGAATGCCTTCCGTCACTTCCTGAATGTTCGATGTTACGGTGTCGCTCATCTGCTTCAGATTACGGATATCATCATTACAACTGGCAATATCGGTATTTAACGTAGATGTGTTCTCTCGAATCACCTTCACCATATTATCGAGTGCCTTCACAAGCTCTCTGGCTTCTGCTTCTTTGTCGAGGGCGACCTGAATCAAGTCTCTTCCTCGTTTACATACAAAATACAGAGCAACAATGGTCAGTTCAATGAACCCAATGGTCATGAAAAAGGTCGTATCATATTGCTTATGGTCCGCGTAATAGATCACGATATAAGCAATGTTATACATGGCTCCGAATCCATACAACAGAACCCGGTTCAGATAGAGTGAGATGACACAGAGCACAACCACAATGAGCATGCCTGCTCCGGGAGATTGGATATATTGAGTGGTTGCAGTCAGAATCGCAATCATTAGCACAACCATGGTCGTGACCGGTTTTTTCTTACGATACATCAAAAATGTTGCAATGGAAAGCTCAACGAACAGCGAGAATACAACTGCAAGTTCAACCTGGTTACTACTTATGAAGAAGCAGAATGCGACCAGTGTCAGCCATAGAATCGTGGCAATGATGTTATTTACTTTGGCGGTGTTGTTTCTAAAAAAGCTGTTGTCCATAATTTGCATGGTAAATCCCCCTCAACGACTTGTGAACTGCTCTGCGATGATTTTGGTCATGATTAAAATGATATTGAGCAGGAGTACATAACACCATTCCATGTGAATCCCTCCTCATTCATCTCCCTGTTCGTTTGTTGCACTCCCCTGCTCCATATTGGATTCCTTTTTCTTGTGGAACATCATCCGAACTCCCATCAAACAAAATAAAGCACTGCACCCCATGCCAAACAGGCTACTGGTTTTTAATGCAAAAGGTGAGGCTTGCATGGTAAGCAATGTCGCTTGCGTCACGACGATGGATACCATGGCATCGGTGAAATTAATCATTTTTAATGTAGACATGATCGGGTTATGGAGATGACGATTAGCCCAGGTACCGTACATGGCAAAAGCCAGCTTGGTAAAAGCAACTGTAGATACGATATACACAATCATGCCGCTATAGATGAAGGCATCGCCGATCAGATACATTCGCAGGCAGACTATTGAATAGGACACGCCCAGAAAACACAGGAAAAGACCTCCGCGCTTATAGACCGTAAGCTCCAAAGTATATCTTTCTTGGGGAGATTCCATCCTTTTAGCAACTTTATATTGTTGAAGCACCTGTCCTTTGGCTATACACAGAATCAGATAATATACAGCATTCGTAATGAACCATCCGGAAAGCAGATAGATCCCCAGGATTAACTTGCCTATTCCGATCAAAGCATTGATAACAAGGGACGCAACGTTGATCATGGCCGTTCGATCTTGCTTATTTCCAAGGTAACGGGCCCACATGGACTTCAAGTATGTCTTCATTTTCATAGGATATTCATACTACTTGGTGAGCAGACCATTCGCCTTTTCACATACCTCGTATATTTCGTCATATTTCTTGTCGATGTACGGCGTCACCTTGTCGGATTTTTTCTTGCGAAGCCTGCAGTAGCTGAAATACGGAATAATCCAGCCTGCAAAACCAGGGATCGCTAGCGTAATGGTAAGAGGCAGCATGTTAGCCTGATATGCAAACACCGAGCCAGCCATACATGCTGTGCCGACAATTCCAATGATATAAGCAACGGCAGATGCGCCCATGATCTTGGATCGTTCCAATGTTGCGATCTCGGTAACACAGGATTCGAATTGTCTTTGCAGGCGGGTCAACTCCGCTTTGTTGCGAATCTTGCGATACCGCTTGAACTTCATCGTGACGGAACCCACGTTTTGAAATGGTGTTGAAGTAGCTTCCAGAATCCAGCCGAAGTGCGCATATCCGTCCGTATACAATGATTCAGCATCTTGCTTCACAATAACGTCTTTATATTCATAGCCGACGAAGCTATGTTCAGTTCTGATCATCTCAGTCATGTTTGGCATCACTCCTTCAAATATTTTCTTGTATCCCTCATTGGATGCTCCTATCGTACCGACCAAATGTTTATAAGTTGCTTATGAAATGTTTACGAAATATGAATAAAAGCCTGAATTCGATGGTTTCGAATCCAGGCTTAGCTATTCAAGATCACGCAACTAGGCTATATGTTACTCTCCCACTTTTAGCTTAACGGTGAAGGTTGTGCCCTTCTGGGGTTCGCTCTCCACCGAAATAGCACCCCCTACCAACTCGATGACACGCAACGAAAGAGCGAGGCCAAGGCCATTCCCCTCTCCGTGATGGGAGGGGTCCCCTTGAAAGAATTTATCGAAGATATGTTTCATCGTTTCTTCATTCATGCCACAGCCTGTGTCCGATACCATGACTATAATGGTGTCTTCATCCGACGTCTGCTTGAGGATGATCTTTCCTCCGGGAGATGTGAATTTGAGCGCATTGGAGAAGAGATTATGCCATACGATCTCCAGCATACTCTCTTCCGCATGAATGATGGCACGATCTTCGATATCCACCATGAATTCAATATCTTTTTCTTCCCAGGTCTGTTCAAAATATAGAGCACATTCAGCAAGCTGCCTGCACAGATCATAAGGCTCGGCAACAGGGATAATCTCCTGATTCTCCAATTTGTTCAGCTTCAGGATATTAACGACGAGGGTCGCGAGTTTGTTTGTGGAAGAAATGATCGTGTCTGTGTACTCTTTTCGGAGTTCTGGACGTATATCATCCTGCTGCAACGCCATGGCATACCCGTGGATCACCGATAACGGTGTCTTAATCTCGTGAGAGACATTGGAGATGAAATCATTTTTCAATGTTTCGATACTGTTCAGCTCTTCTACCATTTTATTAAAATCCTCGAACATCACATCCACGTAGTTCTGCTTGTCCGCTCGATGAATCGGTTCGAGATACACGGAGAAATCACCTTCCGCTACCTGCTTCGCAGCCTCGCTCAGTTTACGCATTGGCTTATCGAAGGCATTATACTTCTGCCTTGCCGTCACCAGGCAAAAAATAAGACTGACGATGACCCAGTAACCCGAAATACCGACAATATAAGGCCAGGGGACATAGTCCACAGGTAGATAGGCGTTATAGATGAGTGCTTGTCCGGCGGTTAACGTGGATAACATGAGATACGTACCGAGAAACTCTTTCCATGATAGTAGTGGCTTTTTAATTCTTACGTCTGGGATCTGTGTCTTGGTCATTGCAATACGGCCTTGTAGCCAAGTCCATGAACGGTCACGATTTTAAAGTCCTCACACACGGAGAACTTGTCCCGAAGTTTCACAATGTATACGTCCACTGCACGCAAGCTGGTCTGACTGTCTATACCCCAGAATTCGTCCATCAGCTGTGCACGGGAAAAGGTATGTTTGGGATAGGAAAGCAATTTGTAGAGGATATTGAATTCTCGCACCGTCACGGAAATTTCCTCGCCGTTCACCGTTGTTGTCATATCATTTGCATCCATTAACAAACTTCCTACACTCAGTTTCTTCTCATGGGCAATATTGGCCCGCCTCAACAGCGCACCTACACGCAGGACCAGCTCGTCCAGATCCACGGGTTTGACCATATAATCATCGATCCCTGCCTGATAGCCCTTTTGTTTGGAGGCAATATCGTCACGTGCTGTGACAAAAAGAATGGGAATAGTTTTATTAATCTGTCTTACCGTCTCGGCAAACTCAAATCCGTCGATCTCTGGCATCATGACATCGGAAATCAGAAGATCGTACATGTCGTTATACATCAAATCATACGCCTCTCGCGGATTAAAGCATCCGATAGCATGATATCCGTTATTGGTTAGATATGTACAGATAATACGATTCAGTTTAATGTCGTCCTCTACCACAAGTATTTTGATCATCTAATCATCCTTTCGAGCTACATGTCCTCATTATAATGTCCAGATGTTAAAAAATTGTTTAAAGCGTCTATCTATGAACTCTTAAATTAATATCTCATAAACAATATTCAAACAACACGGAAACATCGCTGCATCATGATAAACGTACTCAGTCGCTCAAGCAGTGAATGATAACCAGTCATAAGGAGTGAGTCATGATGAAAGCAGCTATTTATTATGGGAAAAATGATATTCGTGTGGAAGAAAAACCAATGCCGGTTGTCGGTCCAACCGATGTTCTGGTACGAAATCTGCGCGGTGGAATCTGCGGAACTGATATTAACATTGTTAAAGTGGGTCAAGGGGATATGGGCATCAGCCTGGGCTCTGAATTTGGACATGAGATGGTTGGTGAAGTTGTTGAGATCGGATCTGACGTTGCTTCGGAGATTCACATCGGGATGCGTGTAGGCATTAATCCCATTACCGCGAAAAAAGTTGGAAGACGCAAATCGCTGGAATGCTCCGGGTTCTCCCAGTACGTTCTGGTGGAGGAAGCCAAGCTTGATTATAACTTATATGAAATAGATACAAGTGTCCCGGCAGAAGTAGCCTCATTAATTGAGCCTATGAGTGTAGGTCGACATGGGGCTTTCAGTGCAGATCCGAAGCCTGAAGATCGGATTGTCGTCATGGGCGCGGGTCCGATTGGCCTGCTGGCTGCTGCAAGTCTGATTGCTGAGGGAATGAAACAGGTATGTGTTGTGGATATCGATGAATGGCGTCTCGCCAAAGCTGCAGGACTCGGTGCTCTGACCGTGAATACCTCGACTACTACCCTCGAAGAGGGACTTGCTGGACACTACGGCACCGTGAACGTATAATGCGTTGAGGTGCCGAATGTCGATGTATTTATCGATGCGGCTGGTGCTCCGGTGTTGTTCGAGAAGATCATGAAGATCGTCAAACCGCAGGCCAGAATCTCCATTATTGCCGTGTACAAAACTGAGGTGCCCATCAGCCTGCAACAGGTGATGTCCAAAGAAGTGCAAGTGAAAGGTTCCAGTGGATACACGCACGAGGATTTCAGTAAGGTTGTGGAACATCTGACCCACTTCCATTCTGAATTATCTACTCTTGTAACCCAGGTATACAAACTGGATGATATCCAGGAAGCCTTTAATACAGCCATTCAGGCCAAAGGAACGGTTAAAGTGGTTGTGGATTTAACTTAATCCATCACAATCCAATAGCATTCTATCTGATCACCGATGGTTCTATCATCAGCTATATCTAAAATTGAAATTTATTGAAATCGAACGACAAAAGCCACCAGAAGGTGGCTTTTGTTATTCATCTTAACCTACTTATTCTTCGAGAGTGATCTATAATCGTAAGCTCAAATGCTTATTGGTTTACTTGCACGCGGCTATACCTTGTTCCAGAATCCCCATCGCCGTGATCGTTTCTTCATCTTTGATGACCTTATCCTTGCCATGTACAATGGCTTGATAGATATCGTCATACACTCGGGCGTAGTCGCCAATCTCCGAAACCACTTTTTCCTCGTGATAGATTCCTTCATCATCCAGATAGGTCAAGACGCCATAGTGATGCGGGAGATCCACGCCAAAATCAGCATGTCCCTTGGGCAGATAAAACAATTTCAGATGCTCCTCCTGCCGATCCTCCGTTTGTTTCACGAACACACCCTTCTTGCCATATACCACAAAGCTAGGACGGGGCTTCAAGCGGAAAAAGCTTGATTTGACGGACACTTTAAGCGAAGAATAATAAAAGTCCAGATCAAAGTAATCGTTCATTCTTCCCTCACCAAGCAGTTGACGCACATCGGAATGGATCGTATCCGGCTTGCCAAAGTAGGACAACACTTGGTCGATGGTATGCACCCCATGTCCGTATAGATAGCTATGATATTTGGAAAAATGAGAGATGTTGTTCGGAATTTCCGGACGGTAGTAATCGTAGTGCATCTCTACTTCCAGCAGATCCCCCAGCTTCCCTGATTCAATCACTTTCTTCGTTGTAAGGAAGTCCGAATCATAACGTCTGTTCTGATAACATTGGATCACCAGATTTTTCTCTTTGGCGTATTGGAAGATGGATATGGCTTCCGCCTGGGTTAACATGAACGGTTTCTCCACAAGCACATGTTTTCCGTGATCGAGTGCCATTTTCGCGTACGAATAGTGGGACTCTGTATGTGTGCAGACTACCACCAATTGAATCTCCTCATCATTCATCAACGTGGAGACATCATCCGTGTAGTTTACGTCAGGTATACGATCCCACTCGGTTTTATCCAGATTGCGTGCGTATATCGTCTTTACGTTCAGATGATCCCGATTCAATGAAAATGGAAGATGGTATCGATTCGTGCTTTTGCCATTACCGATGTATCCGATGGTTAACATAATCATTCCCCCCAAGGCTCTTTTTCATTTATTATAAAAGAAGACAGCTCTGAATAAAGGCTTTGCCGCCATAACGGTACAATCGACCATTTTTAGGTATGCCTAACGGTCTGTCTTTAAACAAAATGTTTAATGAACGCCCGTAATCGCCGTTATTTCAACTTACCTGGGGTGAACTTATTGAAAATACTAACTCAATTAATCGACATGCATAACTTTACACCGAATGAAAAAAGCATTGCTTCCTACATATTGACGCATAAGGACCGTATTCTTCACCTAAATGTGCAAGAACTCGCGAAAGTCACCTATACCTCGCATTCGGCAATTAATCGACTCGTTCACAAACTTGAACTCACTGGCTTCAAAGAATTCATCATCAGACTTGCCCGGGAATTTGAGCAGGACTCCGCCCAGAACATATCCAATGTGGACCCAAATTATCCGTTCAGCCTGGGTCAGTCTTCGCTTCAGGTGGCTAAAGAAATTGCCGAATTAATGAAAGAAACCGTCGAGAAGAATGTGGCCTATATGGACGATGAGTTGCTGTCACTCACAGCGCAATTACTGGATCGGGCTGAACGGATATTCATCTACGCCATGGGCGATTCACAGATCCGGGCAAAAAGTTTTCAAAATAAATTGTTCAAAATCAACAAATATGTAGTCATTGCAACCGAGCTGTCTGAATGGGCGCACCATACCGTCAACCTGACCACAAAAGATTGTGCCATTTTCCTTACCTATCATGGAAAATCTCAGAGTTATATTACAGCGGCCCATCATTTTAAACGCGAACACATTCCTTTTATCACCATCACAGCGACCAGTCACAGCGAACTGGCGAAGCTCAGCACGATCTGTATCCGAGTTCCCAATGATGAAGTGAAGCTTGCCAAGATTGGATCATTTTCTTCTCAGATTGCTTTTGAATACGTATTAAACGTCATCTACTCCTGTATCTATAAAATCGACTACGCGACGAATAGACAAACTTCAGCCGAGACATATGAGAAACTCCAGGTCAGTGACCTGTTAAGTGACGATTAATGTGAGTTAAATGAATTGCTTCACTATTCGGCCAAAGATTCCCGAACGCTTTTGGGAAGGGATCTGACAACCATATCATAAGAGTGATCAATCATCACGTAGATGTCCTCATCTGACAAGGAACCATCCAGCGTAATGGTATTCCAGTGTTTTTTGTTCATATGATATCCCGGTTGAACCGCTTCATGCTGCTCTCTCAGGTTCTCTGCAATAATGGGATCACATTTTAAGTTCAAGCGACAGTTCTCTTCGTTTTCAAAAATAAGCGCGAACATCTTACCCGCAACCTTCATCGCGACTGGATTAGGCCCAAATGGATAATCCTTGATCGCACCTTTCTTCTTCAAACCGTATTCAATCATCGTATCTTTCAAGTCAGTACCTCCCTTTCACCCAATGGACGTTATAATGATACCGAATGTAAGTTCGTATGTAAATAAGATCCTGTACATAACAAAACCTCCTCCACGTGAATGGAGAAGGTTTCATCTTGCATTTTATTGAAAACTTAGTTGGCTCTATCGTTCCTTGTTTTGCTGCTACGATTGAATGAGCCGTTGTTTGATTTACTGCTACTGCTGCTGGATCTACTGCTACTGCTGTTAGATCTACTGCTGCCTGGTCTACCGTCGTTTGAACGACTATTGGTAGTTTTGCCACTCTTGGCAAACCACTCGGATTTGGGCTTGCGTGCCGGGTTCGCCTTGGACTTGGCCGGTTTGCCTGCAGATGATTTGTTAAAGGCAGGTTTACCGCTTGGTACTTTGTTCGTTTTTTCAAACACAGGTACACCTGTCATCGGATACGGATGACCTTTCACTTCAGGAATCGTCTTTTTGATTACTTTCTCGATATCCCTCAGGAATGGAAGTTCGTCTTTCTCACAGAATGAGATGGCCATCCCGCTTTTCCCTGCTCGACCTGTACGTCCAATACGGTGAACATACGTTTCCGGAATGTTAGGCAGGTTAAAGTTGATGACATGCGACAGTTCTTCCACATCAATTCCTCTTGCCGCGATATCCGTCGCAACTAATACACGTGTTGCACCACTCTTGAAGTTGTTCAGTGCCCGTTGTCTCTCATTCTGAGACTTGTTGCCATGAATAGCCTGTGCCGTAACATTCACTTTGGCCAAATCACGTGTAACCCGGTCAGCGCCGCGCTTCGTGCGTGTGAACACCAATGCCGTGACGATGGATTTATCCTCCAAAATTTGGTTCAACATCTGCTGCTTCTTGCCATTCTCCAGCAAATATATAGACTGCTCAATGCGGTCTACTGTCGAAGATACCGGTGTAATTTCCACTTTGACTGGATCAACCAGCAAGGTTTTAACCATTTTGGTGATTTCAGGAGGCATCGTTGCTGAGAAGAACAGCGTCTGCTTCTTGTTCGGCATCTTGGCAATGATTCTTTTCACATCATGAATGAAGCCCATGTCCAACATCCGGTCTGCTTCATCCAGAACGAGAATCTCAACCATCTTCAGATCAATACGCTTCTGGTTAATCAGATCGTTCAATCTGCCAGGCGTCGCGATAATAATATCTGCACCTTGATTCAGTGCACGCTCTTGTACTTTTTGCGAAACACCACCAACGATAGCCGTACAACGGATGTCCGTATAGCGACTATATACCTTAATGTTATCCGCGATCTGAATCGCGAGTTCTCTTGTTGGTGTCAAAATCAATGAGCGAATATGTCGTGCGGACTTGGGTCCTTTAGATCTTTCGCTCAATAATTGAATAATCGGCACCGAAAATGCTGCCGTCTTGCCTGTTCCTGTCTGTGCACATCCCAGCAGATCTCTGCCAGCTAATACAGCTGGTATGGCCTGTTCCTGTATAGGGGTAGGATTAGTATAGTTTGCTTTGCTTAACCCTTCCATAATAGAGGGGATAATATTTAAGTCCTTAAATGTCATGTTGTCTCCTTCATTTACGCACATCTATCAATAAGACGTATCTTTTATTTCACACGTAACGTATAAGGATACCATTAAAAACGTAATCTGTACATTAACTTTTTAATTCCACTTATTTAACTAACCAATTTAAGACCGACTGCCGATCCGAGCACCATAGCGATAAACAAAATTCTTAGGGCATTTCGAGGTTCTCCGTAAAACACCATACCCAGAATAGCACCGCCAGAGGCGCCGATTCCCGTCCACACGGCATATGCTGTTCCCATCGGAAGTGTTTCCATTGCAAGGGACAGGAACAAGAAGCTTAATCCAAACCCGGCTATCAATAGAACCAATGAAATGAGATTACGGTCTTTGTGCAACTTGTTTATCATAAGCACTCCGATCATCTCAAATACGCCTGCCAAGATAAGAAATACCCAGTTCATTATAGCTGCACCTCCTTATTCTTCTCTTTACTTAGCATTTTAAGACCAATTACGCCGAGTAAAAGTACACCAATGAGTATCATTTTTCCAGTTTGGACATGTGCATTAAACAAAAGAATCTCTGCAAGTACCGTTCCAGCAGTACCAAGGCCAACGAATACTGCGTATACGGTTCCTACTGGCAGGGTACGCGAAGCTGCAATCATTAAGCTGAAACTGATCATAATCGCAATCAGGGTAAGGCCCCATTCCAGCAGCCCGCTGGCATGTTTTAATCCAATGACCCAACCCACTTCAAATAACGCAGCAATCACAACCGACATCCAAGTCTTATTCATTCCTGTAACACTCCTTCTCTACTACATTTTTTGTACAACCCGTAAGGGCACATTAGGGAAAAAACAAAAAAAGCCCGGGAAACAAACTGCATGTAGCAGTTCATCTCCCAGGCTTTTATCCCTCCGTGGCACAACCAACAGGTTGCGGGTTTTCTCTCGGACCAGACCGACACAACCGCCGCGGAACCCTAGAAAACCTTTTTTATTCTAATGTGTCTCCAATTATACACACTTCTACTATGTTGGCAACCCTGATATTATGATTATGCCATTTATTTAATAATGATACCCATTAATCCTACAAATGTAGCGGCTTGATGTGGTGAGATCACACAGCCGTTGAGATCTTCCATGGTCAGCACCAAGGAGTCAAATTCGCAATCGCTAAGATCCAAATCCTTCATTTTGGTCCCCGTCATGGAAGCCTGGTCGATGTTACATTGACTGAACGCCATTTTTTGAAGTGCAAGATAGGCAAAGTCCGCACCAATCAAGGTACATTCGGAGAAGGAGACCTGTTTCAGATGCGCAAAACGGAAGTTGCTGTAGTCTCCTAAGCCATGAAGGAAATTGACATTTTGCAATCGACTATTGGAAAAATCAGTTCCGACAAACTTGCAGTTATGCCATTCGATCCGGTGCATGAAGGCACCAGAGAGATTAACATTCGAGAAGTCGCAGTGTTCGAACCGGACATCGGTGAATTCAAATTGTTCCAAGGTAGACTCCGAGATTGTCACATGTCTAAATACAACATTTTCAAACGAAACCTTACTCGCTTCCTGTTGATCCAATGTAATGTTCTCGATCAGTTTGTGTTTGTACTCCACTTTGGATTCCAGGAATACAATCGTTTCCGGTTCGAGTAACTGCTCCTGAAGCTTGGGTTTGTCCATTTTCATCTCGTATTCCCCGATTCCTTAATAGCTACGACTCGCAGTCGGCTTCTGTCCAGATACCATTGTCCATCCCGCATCAGTTGGGGCTGTACCCTTTTCTCGACAGCATCCATAATAACTTCCTGTTCTGCAGGTGTGATGCCGCTGAATAAATACTCCGAGAAGCTGTTCAACCACTTTCGGACACCTGGCTTGAACGGGGTCAATTGGTCCACGTGCTGGGCCAGACTAACTCGAAAACTGTTTTGCTCCAGTAAATTCGCATATTCGCCAATGGTTGGATGATACCACGGATTCCGACCTGCCCATCCGTATCCACGGGCATCCAGTTCTTCCCGTACCTCTGTAATTAATATAGCCGTGTTGCCATTTGCAGCAAACTCAGCCACGAATCGCCCGCCCGTCTTGAGCGCTAACTGTATTGATTGTACTACAGCTGGAGCATCCTTTATCCAATGCAGAACGGCATGAGAGAAAACCGCATCAAACGGTTCTTCTGTCCGATAATGACAAGCATTTGCTACTTGAATATTCATATCAGGGTATTTCTGTTTAGCTTGCCTAATCGTCTCTTCTGAAAAATCTATACCTGTTGTCAGCGCTCCTGCGGCTACAATTTCGGCTGTCAGATCACCATTGCCACAACCTACATCAAGGATTCGTTCCCCATGGGACGGCTGGAGCAAGGATAAAATAGGTGTACCCTGTAACGTTGTAAAAGGAGTGGAATGACCACTCCACGATTCGTTCGCTTGATGGGATGAATGTCCGTTATTCATAGAATATAATCTCCTTTTCAATTAAGGATCTAATGTATCTATAATAACTTTAATATAAAGGAACTGTCAATTCACTTCTCTCATCATTCAAAAAAAAGCCGCCACATGGCGACTTTTTCAGATAAAGCACTCGGATTAACTGAGATTTCCTGTTACCGGATGGGGTACATATGCTTCTTCGAGGAAACGGATCTCTTCCGCAGTCAGCTTCACGGAAAGGGCTGAGATCGCATCCTCCAGATGATGAAGCTTGGTCGCACCGATAATGGGTGCTGTTACTGCCTCTTGGTGCAACAACCAGGCCAGAGCGACCTGTGCACGAGGAATATCTCGTTGCTCAGCTACTTTCATGACTCTCTCCACCACTTGACGATCCGCATCCACCATCGCACTCTCATAGAATGCCTTCCCGACCGGGTCGATTCCTGAACGCGCAGTCTGTTCATTCCAATCCCGGGTAAGACGTCCTTTGGCAAGAGGGCTCCACGGAATAACACCGACTCCTTCTTCCAGACATAAGGGCAGCATCTCACGCTCTTCTTCGCGATACAACAGGTTATAATGATTCTGCATCAAGACGAATTTCGTCCAGCCATGGCGTTCCGCTGTATATTGAGCTTTCATGAATTGCCAAGCATACATCGAAGAAGCACCAATGTATCTGACCTTTCCGGCTTTAACCACATCGTGAAGAGCTTCCATCGTTTCCTCAATAGGAGTTGTGTTATCCCATCGATGGATCTGATACAGGTCTACATAATCTGTACCCAAACGCATGAGACTGTTGTCGATTTCGTTCATAATCGCTTTTCTGGACAACCCTGCCCCGTTAGGTCCTTCATTCATCCGGAAAAATAATTTGGTCGCCAGCACAATCTCTTCCCGACGCGCAAAGTCCTTCAACGCACGTCCAACAATTTCCTCACTGGTTCCATCGGAATAGATATTGGCCGTATCGAAGAAATTAATACCAGCATCCAACGCCTTCTGGATAAACGGACGACTCTGCTCTTCATTCAGTGACCATGGTGCCATTCCGCGTTCGGGTACACCGTAACTCATGCAGCCCAGACATAATCTGGAGACATCCAGACCTGTACGTCCTAATTTCACATATTCCATAGTTCACACTCTCCTTGAATTTGTTTTGTAAAAGGATGTTGTCTCCACCTCTTCGGAAACTAGCTCTACCCAGCATGTGAAGTATATATCTCGATGTACGGAATTCTCTTCCAACTTGATCTGTGATTCGAGCCTGTCAATCAAAATTCGCCTGACCTGGCTTGATAACCATTTCATCACCTTGTTCACCCAACTTTTCAAATAAACTTTAATTGCTTGGCTCTGTTAACATACTCTTAGTATGCCGAGTCATGGGTTGCAAGCGGTATATCAATCGTCTTAATTGATTGCCTGATCCTCTCAGGCCCCCTTTTGGTTCTGTACGGTAAGCTTTATAATATAGCTAGGTAAAACCCGTGAGGAGGAATACGTATGACCGAAGAATTATTTCAACCAAAACAGGAATTAAGTGACCTCATTGAACGCCATTCCAATCATAACGGTGCAATGGAAACGGTGATTCCTTCTCTGTTTGTTTATCACCATTCAAGGATTAGCGAGCCAGCATACAGAGTATATAAACCTTCATTTTGTGTGATTGTTCAAGGGTTGAAAGAAGTATTGCTAGCGCAGGAGCGTTATGAATATGGACCTTCTAATTACCTGATTGCTTCCATGAATCTCCCGGTCATCGGGCAGATTATCAAGGCATCTGCTGATACACCCTACTTAAGTCTCAAGCTCGAATTCACACCGAACCAAATTCTCGAAGTACTGAACGAATGTAATATCAAGGTAACTTTCAACGAAAACGCCAGACGAGCCATGTTTGTGGGTCAGATGGAATCGTCTATTCAGGACGCTGTACTTCGGCTTGTTCGATTGCTGGATACGCCGGGAGAAATTCCGTTCTTGGCTCCATTATACGTAAAAGAAATTCTGTTCCGCCTCCTTCAGGGCCCCTACGGAGGAGAACTGGCGCAAATTGCAGTGGAAGGCAGCAGCACATATCGAATCAGGGAATCGATTGAGTACATCGTTCATCATTGGGAACAGCCATTTCGAGTTGAAGATCTGGCTGAGACTGCCAGCATGAGCGTCTCTTCATTCCATCGTCACTTCAAAGAGATCACAGCCATGAGCCCATTACAATTCCAGAAACAATTAAGATTACAGGAAGCCCGTCGACTCCTGATGGCCGAATCTGCAGATGCAGCTGATGTAGCGTTCCGGGTTGGCTACGAGAGTGCCTCTCAATTTAGCCGCGAATATGCACGCATGTTCGGTGCACCGCCAAGAGCTGATATCCGACGGCTGAAAGAGAAATATGATATCGTCTTGAATGAGTAACCGAGTATGTATTCTCTATCTCACAACTATCACGCAAAAGGCAAACCAAAAAAGGACAACCACGACGGGTTGTCCTTTTTTCAGTAAATTTAAATTTAAACCAATGCTTCGACCCGTTCAGGCACGTGAATCTCTCCGTGCAATAATTGAGCGATATCGCGAGTCAGTGCATCCACATTCTCTTGACGAGTTGCCCAGCTGGTGCAAAACCGTACCGCACTGTGTGTATCGTCAACCTTTTCCCAGAAGGTGAACGTATAACCACTGCGTAATTTCTCAAGCAACAGATTAGGCAGAATCGGAAACTGCTGGTTGGTTGGTGAATCGTACAGGAAGCGTACTCCCTGCTGTTCGAGTGAATCATGAATTCTCAAGGCCATATCCACGGCATGATGGGAAATATCAAGATACAGACCATCTTCGAACAACGTTTCAAATTGGATTCCGAGCAGTCTGCCTTTGGCAAGCAGACCCCCTTTTTGCTTGATCATATAACGAAAATCAGGTTTGAGCGCATCATTCAGGATAACAACCGCCTCTCCCATCAATGCCCCAATCTTAGTTCCTCCAATGTAAAACACATCGCATAAGCGCGCAAGGTCAGCAAGTGTCATATCGCAATCGCGTGAAGCGAGTGCATATCCAAGGCGTGCTCCATCCACGAAAAATGGAAGACCACATGCTCTGCTCACTGTATGCAATGCTTGCAACTCTGCCTTGCTGTACATCGTTCCGTTCTCCGTTGGCTGAGATATGTAGACCATGCCTGGCTGTACACAATGTTCCGGTGACGACTCGTTCATGTGTGCATCGTAGACTGCCCTAACCTGCTCTGGCGTGATCTTTCCGTCCTCGCTTGGAACCGTGAGCACCTTATGTCCCGTAGCTTCAATAGCTCCCGTCTCATGAACCGCAATGTGTCCAGATGTCGCAGCAATCACACCTTGATATGGTCGCAAAATAGAGGAAATCACCGTTGTATTCGTCTGTGTACCACCAACCAAGAAATGAACATCAGCCTGCTCATTGTCACAGGCCTGACGAATAAGCATTCTCGCACGTTCGCAGTGTTCATCCGTACCATACCCGCTCGTCTGTTCCATGTTGGTTTCCATCAGTTTTTGTAAAATGCGTTCATGCGCACCTTCGTTATAATCACATTCAAATCGTATCATCGTGTTGTCTCTCCTGCTTTCTTGTTCAACTTCTCTTGTATGTTCATCATGGAGGTGTATACCTCTTGAATCTCTTCTTCATTCAATTCTTGCATTAATTTCAGAATCTGTTGGTCGGATCGATCATTCAATTGGGCATACAGTTCCTCACCCT
Organism: Paenibacillus sp. FSL K6-1318; assembly: GCF_037976905.1. Classification (NCBI taxonomy): domain Bacteria; kingdom Bacillati; phylum Bacillota; class Bacilli; order Caryophanales; family Paenibacillaceae; genus Paenibacillus; species Paenibacillus sp. FSL K6-1318. The sequence goes on along the minus strand of NZ_CP150270.1, from coordinate 3,082,958 downwards.
TGGCTGTTAGACGAATCAGACTGACCCGGCTGTCGGCAGCAGAATCCACTTTCACCAACAATCCTTCCTTGGAGAGCTTGTTTACGATTCGGCTCATATAACTGCGATCAATAGTCAGTGTATCCACCAAATTGTTCGCAATGCTCTCTCCCCGAATCCCAATCTCAATAATGACCCGTACTTCTGCAAACGAATACCCTGTTCCGAGAATATGCTTGTCGAGTACACCGAGTATGTTGGTATAAAAACGGTTAAAACGTCGCATGTCAGCCAGTATATCTGGATTTATGTACTGAGAGTCGATGTCAAACCCTCCTTTTTAGTGGACATTGTCAACATTATAATAATCACGTTTGTGGACGTTGTCAACATTATATTTTCCTTAGCATTTCATAACCTCCTTTTTAACTTTCAAACAGAAAAAAGCCACGCATATGCGCAGCAAGGTTTACTTCATTTAGATACTTTATCCAGATACTTAGTCAGCTACTTAAGTTTCTATATAAATTGAACTAAACATTTATACGAAACGGAGAGGACAGAAAGAACCTGAAGAAGCGAAGCGTTCGCCTACAAGCTTTCTGCAAGAAAGCTACATCGGAAGCATACACTATCCCCGGATTTCCCCTTTATAGAAGGAATAAAAAAATCTGGGGATAACAGCGATCGGAAGGTTGTTCTGTCATCGGAGTATCAAGTGTAAACATTCTATAGTTTAATTTATATGGATTAAGAGTGACTGTATTGCACCTGATGAAGACGGCTGTATATGCCTCCAGCGGCGACCAATTCCTCATGGTTACCCTGTTCAGCAATGCCATCTGTATTCACTACAATAATTCGATCCGCATTCTTGATCGTCGTCAATCTGTGCGCAATCACAAGTGTCGTTCTACCCACCGACAATTCTGCAAGTGATTGCTGGATCAGTGCTTCCGTTTCCGTATCCAGAGCAGAGGTTGCCTCATCCAGAATAAGAATGGGTGGATTTTTCAAGAACATACGAGCAATGGATAACCGTTGCTTTTGTCCTCCGGACAGCTTGACTCCACGCTCTCCAATGACCGTATCCATACCGTCTGGCAACGTAAGAATTAATTCCTCCAACGAGGCACGACGGGCGGCATCCCAGATTTGTTCATCCGTGGCACGCAGGTCACCATAAGCAATATTCTCCTTAATCGTCCCCGAGAACAAAAATACATCCTGTTGAACAATTCCGATATGCTTGCGCAATGATTGAAGCTTAACGTCCCGAATGTCCACACCATCTACAGTGATGCGTCCCTCTTCTACCTCATAGAATCTTGGCAGCAAGCTGCAAATGGTCGTTTTGCCTGCACCCGAAGGTCCAACGAAGGCTACCGTTTCGCCTGGTCGAACGGACAGACTGATATCATTCAGAATACGCCGACTGGATTCATATCCGAACGAGACGTTTTCGAAGCGAATATCACCCTTCACACTCTCGAATTCAACGGCGTTTTTGCTATCCGCAATTTCAGGCTCCGTATCAATGATCTCCAGATACCGCTTGAAACCAGCGATGCCCTTGGGATAACTTTCAATGACAGCGTTAATTTTTTCGATTGGACGGAAGAAGATATTGGACAAAAGCAGGAAGGCCATGAATTCACCCATATTGATTCTGCCATCGATATAAAACCAGGCTCCGCTAATCATGACAAATACCGTAACCAGTCGCATCATCATATAACTGACCGAGATACTTTTCGCCATCGTTTTGTAGGCAAGCAGTTTGGTTTTACGGAAATTCTCATTGTCTACAGCAAAAAGCTCTTTCTCATGTTGTTCGTTAGCGAATGATTGTACAACACGAATACCACCAACGTTGTCTTCAATGCGCGCATTAAAATTGCCGACGTCTCCGAAGAGTCGTCGATAGGTCTTCGTCATGCGACCACCAAATACGATAATGACCCAAGCCATGATTGGGATAATGATAAAGGTAAGCAGTGCAAGCTCCAGATTAATGTTAGCCATCAGCCAGAACGATCCGATTAAGGTCATCACTGCGATGAACACATCTTCAGGTCCATGGTGAGCAACCTCGCCAATATCATTCAGATCATTCGTAAGGTGACCAATCAAGTGGCCCGTTTTGCGATTATCGAAGAACCGGAAGGACAGCTTCTGCAAGTGAGCGAACATCTTCTCACGCATGTTGGTCTCAATGTTAATGCCCAGCATATGTCCCCAATATGTAACTACATAGTTCAATACGGTATTAAGTGCATAGATGGATAACAGCACGACGCAGGCAAGCATAATGAGAGGCCAATCCTGACCTGGCAACAATTCATTAATGAATTTGCTGACGGCAAGGGGGAAAGCAAGCTCCAGCAAACCTGCGATAACAGCACATCCAAAATCAATTAAAAACAGTTTTTTATAGGGTCGATAATACGAAAAAAAACGACGAATCATACTTATTCACTCTCACTCTCCAGATTCTTATTGGGACTTACATCTTCATTTTGCAACTCGAAAAGGTGAATATACTCATCGATGACCTGATCAATGGCTTTCAGCTCCCCACTAATCATCGGGCGAATATGTTCGTACTCCTCCTGACCAAGTTGTCTGGCGAGCGTTGTTCTTCGATTCTGCATTTGCTCCAGAAATACAAGAATTCGACCGCGGCGGAATGTTTGCGCACCATGGCCCCGTTTTCCCTGATGTTCACCATGTCCTCTGCCACGTCTTGAACGTTCACCACGTTGCTCATTGTCACCCATATCACGTTTCGGACGCTCACCTTGACGTACACTTCGATCCGTTTCATTCATATCACGATCTCTCATATTGCCACCTCCATTACGCGTATACATTTGTATACAACGCATTCATGTATACGATTGTATACGCGATGACAAGTTGTGTCAACCTTAATTTTCCAATAAAGTAACTGCGCTTGTATGTTCATCATCTCTTGAACAAAAAAAAAGCCGCGATTTCGCGACTTCTTTTGTTGGCGACACTATTTTATCTCACTCATAAACTCTCTATAATTTTGAACGATTTCTTTGGATCGGGTGTGATGCAAATAGTGTTCTCCCTCGAATGTCATCACTTTTCCATGCACAGAATCTTTGACCTGCTCTTCATGCAATGGAATCCAGCCTTCCGTTTCGGTATCATTCGCTTGTAAGAAGAAAATCACAGGAAGATCTTTGGGGAAGGACAAGTTCTCGGCAGCTTTGAAATTAGGACCAAAGTTTTCTCCTTCATTCAGGTTGTTCGGATTAAATGTATTTTTGAGTGAAAGTATTCTAATTTGTTCTCTGGTTTCTTCATCAACGTCGGGTGTAATCAATTGATCAGGGGCCAGCTTCATTAGCAATCGGTAGAATCCTGATTTATTAAGCAGTTTGTAGGTTTCGGTTGGAAATGGATCATCATTGCCTCCCTGCGTTGGAACGCTGCTCTCAATCCCGACAAAGGCACTTACTTCGTTAGGATATTTGTTCACATAATCCAGTCCGTAAATTCCTGAAATGGAGTGACCCATGAGCGTGTAACGATGAATATTAAGCTGCTGTAACGCTTCATGAATTTCACTAACCATATTTTCCGTGGTACGCTCTTTTTCAGTTACATCACTTAATCCATAACCGAAAGGCTCAATGACAACGACTTTGTAAAATGGCGATAGCTCATCAATGAGCGGTTTAAAATCAAGGGCTGGGGCGGGTGTTCCATATCCGGGAAGTAATACGACCGTTTCTTCGCCTTTTCCTTGAATTAACACATTCATGTTTTTGCCGTCAACCGCTACGGACTGACCATAGGGTTTTATCTTCCCTTCCTCCGATTTGTTGCTAAATACATTAACGATAAAAACAGTGGCAATAAATAATGCAAAAACGATAACGATGGCTCCGAATATTTTGAGCAAAATGATTAATATTTTTTTCATCATGATGGTTCTCTCCTGTTGAGTTCGTTTGTTGTACAACTGTTTGGAGCTCCATTCATTTTACTTCTTTAATAAAATTTCAAATCGGGAGCCAGCTTCACCTGCAAATACAATACGGCCGTTTTCTGGTAAGACAACTTCATTCTTACCGCTGACCACGGTGTAATTAATACAAATTCCAGTCTGGTCGTATACGGCAAAGGCGCTATTTGCGGGTATTTTCACCGTCATGACTTTTCCTTTCGCATTCACTGGTACCGAAAACCATTTGGCATATCCATCTGCTTGAATGGTTGTTGCGGATTGTTTACCCGGATAGATGGGTTTTACAAGCTCCTCACTGGCGTATACATAACCCAAAGCTGTAAGATACTCTCCTCCGTCCTTTTTAGAGAAATAAATGTCCATCGTATCACGTCCGGCAGTACCCGGAATTTGCAATGGATTAACTGCTTCGTTAGCTCCAGTAATCTTATTATTGGACATATACCCTGGATTCTCTTTGTTCAACTGAATAGGCAGGATCGATGAAGTATTGAGATAGACCATGGATGTGTATTTCTCATTCACCAGGTAATATTTTTTACCATCACGCTTTTCCCATGCGGCTGTAACCTCTTTGGATAATTCGTTGGCTTCCAGCTTTTCCGCATTATATTCTGAGAAAGCCAGTTGTCCGAGCCCTGGAACGGATATATAAGATCGAGACCACAAGTAGGTATTCCCATTTTTCTCCACAACGAATTTCAACTTTTCTGTACCTTCGTCGTTAACAAAAGTACCATCTGCTGTATAGGTGTATTCTTGAGCCGGATTACTCGGAGCTGTAAGTGAAGATACAGTCATTTGTCCAGCCGGATTTATTTTGATCTTCGTAACTGAATTATTGCCACCATATATACCTGCAAACTTGGAGATTTCCGTAGGCATTTCTGCCTTCACGGGTACGCCAAATGATTTTTCCGGCTTACGTTCTGTAATAACGCCCTTTTCCTCAAGTGCGCTGAGTAATAATTCATTCGCAATGAATTGATTGGTTAAGCTCGACCCACCCGAAGAGATAACGGCTGCTGCCATGTTGTGTTCCGGGAGTACCGTTAATGAAGACTGATAAGATAACGTATCTCCGCCTTTCATAACGCTCTTGATGCCGTATTCGTTGAAAGGGAACAAGTTCACACTATCCCAACCTAACCCGTAAGACATCAGCGTATCGCTATCCTCTGGCCACATGCCTCTTTTATACTCTTCTTGCTCCATAGCTTCTACAGACTTACTGGAAAGAATGCCTTCGACCTGTCCCGTGAAGATTTGTGAAAATTTGACCAGATCTTCAGCGGTGGAATAAAGACCTCCTGTAGCGATGATATTATAATTCTCTTTTGGAAGTTGTCCCTCATAAAAAGGGGAATAGATTCCCGCCATGTCTGCCGGGTTAACCACATCCTGTGGTGTTTTGGTATGATTCATATCCAAAGGCTCCGTAAAATACTTGTGTATAAATGCGGTATAACCGATGCCACTTATTCTTTCGACCAAAATCTCGGCTAACGTAAAGCCATCATTGCTGTAGACGGAGTATGCGCCGGGATCTGCCTTCAGGTTTTGATTCGCCAATTGCTCCAGTAATGTATCATGGGAATACGTGTCATTATCTCCGTACAAGGTGGCATTGTTGAATGAGCTACCCAGCAGACCGGAGGAATGATTCAGTAACATACGGGGTGTGATCTGTTTGTATCGGTTATCTTTCATTTTAAAGTCAGGCAAATAGTTCACAACAGGCACATCCAAATCGATCTTGCCTTCGTCAACCAGCTTCATCACAGCGGCTGTAAGCATCATTTTACTGGTTGAACCGATACCATAGATGGTGCTGGAAGTAAGAGGTACCTTATCGTTTAGATCGTTCTTGCCCATCTGACCGGACACCACAATCTCTCCACCATCGATGAGCGCATATTGCAGACTGGTCGTACCGTACGTCTCGGTCAACAATTTGGCTTTATCAATCACGGTTTTCTCGGTTGTCTCATACGTTAGGGTGCTGTTGTTATTCGTTGCAGCCGGTGCGGCCATTGCTGATAGTGGGGCTAACATGGTTAATACTAGAGTTAAAGCTGCAATTGAGGTTCGTTTTTTGACTTTTCTCTTGACCATGATGGTTTTCTCCTGTTGTATCATTCGCATCTTCTCCTGTCAGTATCTCTTTATTAGAGTATCTTGCTTTGGTGCTAAAATAAGCTTAACGAATATAAATGTACTGCTCGTGACGTCTATATGAACCGAATATGAACAGGCAAAATATTTTGAATACATCATGATTCATGATCCTTAATTCTTCCTTTTTTATCCATCAAAATATCCCCTTTAAGTAGACACTTAAAGGGGATAAACACTCGTCTATTTCAATGAAATTTCAAATTTGGAATCAACGTCACCTGCAAATACAATGCGGCCGTTTTCTGGTAACACAACCTCATTTTTACCGCTGATGACAGTGTGATTGATACACACACCCTTTTGATCATATACGGCAAAGGCGCCATTAGCAGGCATTTTCACCGTCATGACTTTTCCTTTCACCGTTGCGGGTATCGAAAACCATTTCGCATAACCGTCTGCTTGAATCGTAGTTACAGATTGTTTGCCCGAATAGAGTGGTTTTACAAGCTCCTCACTGGCGTATACGCCTCCTACGGCTTCAATGTACTCTACTCCATTCTTTTCGGAGAAATAAATCTCCTTGGTATCACGTCCAGCCATGCCAGGGATTTGCAGCTCGGTGACTGCTTTATTGGCTCCAATAATCTTACTATTGGACATATACCCTGGAGTCTCTTCGTTCATATGAAAAGAGAGAATTGGTGATGAATGCAGATAAACTGTAGATGTATATTTCTGGTTCACCACGTAATATCTTTTACCTTCACGCTGCTCCCATGAGGCGATAATGTCCTGGGGTAATTCATTGGCAATCAACTTCTCCGCTGTATATTCGGAGAAAGCCAACTGTCCAAGTCCTGCCAAGGATATATAAGAACGAGACCACAGATACGTACTTCCATTCTGCTCCGTAACAAATTTCAACTTTTCTGTGCCTTCATCGTTCACAAAAGTACCATCGGCTGTGTATGTGTATTCTTGGGCCGGATTACTCGGAGCTGTAAGTGAGGATACAGTCAGTTGTCCAGCATGATTCATTTCGATCTTCTTAACCGAATTATTAGCGCCATATATACCAGCATACGTGGATATTTCTGTAGGTATATCTGCCTTCACTGGCACCCCAAATGATTTTTCCGGCTTACGGTCTGTAATGATGCCCTTTTCCTCAAGTGCGCTAAGCAATAATTCACTCGCAATGAACTGATCTTTGGCACTTGTCCCACCTGATGAGGTAACGGCTGCAGCCAGATTGTATTCGGGCAGTACGATTAATGAAGAGTGATACGATATCGTATCTCCACCTTTGGTAACGGCCTTGATACCATATTCACTGAATGGGAACAGGTTCACACTATCCCACCCTAACCCGTAAGAAATGGACGTATCGCTCTCCTCCGGCCACATGCCTCTTTTGTATTCTTCTTGCGCCATCGCTTCGACCGACTTACTGGAAAGGATGCCTTCGACCTCTCCCGTGAAGATTTGTGAGAATTTCACCAGATCTTCAGCAGTAGAATAAATGCCTCCCGTAGCGATGATATTATAATTCTCTTGTGGAAGCTGGCCTTCAACCAAAGGGGAATAGATTCCCGCCATGTCTGCCGGGTCAACCACATCCTGTGGTGTTTTGGTATGCTTCATATCCAGAGGCTCCGTAATATGGTGGTGTATAAAAGCCGTAAAACTCATGCCACTGACACGTTCAACCAAAATCTCGGCTAACGTAAAACCGTCGTTACTATACACCGAGTATGCGCCAGGATCTGCTTTCAGGTTTTGATTCGCCAATTGATTGAGAAACGTATCGTGTGAATACGTGTCATTATCCCCATACAATGTGGCATTGCTGCCGGAGCTGCCCAGCAGACCGGAGGAATGATTCAACAGCATGCGTGGTGTAATTTGTGTGTAGCGACGATCTTTCATTTTAAAATCAGGCAAGTAGTTCACAACAGGCAGATCCAAATTAATCTTTCCCTCGTCAACCAGCTTCATTACAGCGGCTGTAAGCACCATTTTGCTAGTTGATCCTATGCCATAGATCGTATTGGAAGTAAGTGGCACCTTGTCCTGTAGATCGTTCTTGCCTGTCTGACCAGACACCACAATCTCTCCACCATCAATTAATGCATACTGCACACTGGTCGTATCATACGTTTCGGTAAGGATCTTCGCTTTCTCCGCTACTATTTTCTTGGTTGATTCATACGTCAGATCGCTGTTGTTACTCGTAGCTGGTGCGGCCATGACTGACATTGGAGCTAACATCGTTAACACCAGAGTTAAGGCGGTGATTGAAGTGCGTTTTCCCTTTTGTCGTCCCATTCACATCATCTCCTGAGTTTAAATGTTTGTTTTGCTTGATTAGAGCTCTTCTGGGTCTACAAATTTCACCTCCGGATACAAATTGTTCGGTCCCTGAATCAAATCTCCACCGGTACCTTTCAGTTGCTTGTTAAAGAAATCGAGTACATATTCGTTTACGATGTTTGATCCTCTTTTACCATTGATGTCTCCTGTGATCCCTGACAGTTTAATCAACTCCGAATAGAATTGAAGGTCTGTGAAATTGAAGTGTTGGGTTCCTTCGATATAAATCACATCCCCCTCATGTTCGATAACATTCTTCATAATGTGCAGCTCATCTGATAGAAATTTAGTTACTTCGTCATCCGAATTTCGATCCTTTTCAAAATTGGCTAACCAGTCTTCAAAACTTCCCGATCGGATGAACATAAACGGCTTGTTTATATCATCCCTATTTTCCACTTCATATAATGACCCGTCCATATTGACCCCAGCCTTGATTCTTTGATCTAAATACGTTGCATTAAACGCGGTTGCGCCCCCAAAAGAATGCCCCATCGCGCCGATGTGATCTAGATCGATTTTCCCTTTAAACTGACTTTCAATTGCACCTGAATTCAGCTTTTCGATTTGATCGATCACAAACTCCACGTCTTTCGTCCATACATCCCCTGTTTCTGTACGTTCATCTAATGTAGTCGTACTTTTTTTGTAATCCGTTACACGGCCATCTGGAAAAAGGGTAGCAAAGGTGCTATACGTATGATCGATGGTGACCACGATAAACCCATGACTGGCCAGATTCTCGGCCTGTGATGCTTGTAGAACTCTACTGGTTCCCATACCATGAGATAGCAGTACCACGGGATAAGGACTTGTGGAAGGTAATATTTCTACATTTTCATAAGAGTTGGTTTGACTATACTTCAAGTAGTCGAGCACAAATTCGGGCAGTTTTAAAGAAGTAGAGAAGCTCTGAATATACTTTTTGAACATTTCTTTATTGTTTGGAAACAGCGTGTCACGCTTGCTATTAATGCTGTTTTCAGTAGGGTACCAGAATTGAACCATTAGTTCCCTCTTGTCGCTTTGATCTTCAGTGAAGATTTCGTCTCTGTTCTGGTCTGTTAAATGAAATGTTTGAGTGCCCACTTTCTCTGGACCATCCGGCTTCGGCAAATTAAAGACAGGTAAGTATACAGACAAGGCAGTAGAACCAACCAGCAGAATGACAATCAGGGAAGATAAACTATATTTCAAAAACTTCCCTATTTTTAGATTCATCATCTTTTCGGAATGTCTGAGTAAAACAATAAGCATGAATAGAGCCGTCAAGATATATACCAAAAGCATCTGCCATCTATATCCTTCAACCAACAATTGAACTACGAATATCACGCCACTTCCTATCCCCAAACCTAATCCTGTTTTCTTTGCACTTCTTTTAATAAATAGTAGGTCTACGAGTAAAGCGAAACAGGATAAAACTAAAAGTATCTCAAATAATCTCATTTGAATGCCTCTCTCTCATCACGGCAACGGCCGAATTAATCAATTATGGAAAAACCGCCCCGCAGGACGGTATTTCAAATTCATTCATGCACATCTGGTAAATCACGAATATACTTTTACAGGATCGTTACTTCGCTTCGTTCATGAATGCTCTAACATCTTTAGCTATTTCTTTAAATAACGTATGGTGCAAGTAATGTTCACCATCCATGGTGATTACTTTTCCATGTACCGAATCTTTGATCTGCCCTTCATGCAGCGGTATCCATCCTTCTACACCTTCATTGTTTGCTTGTACAAAGAGAAGAAGTGGAAGTTCTTTAGGGAAGGTTAAACCTTGAGCACCTTTAAAATTGGTATAAATATGGTCCATCTCGTTTAATGACGTGGGATTATACATGTTTTTATTCGTAATCCATTTCATCTGCTCTACCGTCTGTTCATCAAATGCAAGTCCCTCATAGGGGTCTGCACCCACTTTCATCATTAATCTTAAGAGACCTGTATTTCTGAGGAAAGCGAATGTTTTTAATGGGAATTTGGTATCTGTAATACTTGGTTGGGTGGATACACTGCTATCAATACCGACAAAGGCAGTTACCTCATCCGGATATTTGTTCACATAATCAATGCCGTAAATGCCTGCAATGGAGTGGCCCATGAGCATGTATTTGTTAATATCAAGTTGCTGCAGAGCTTCATGAACTTCACTTACGATATTCTCTGTGGTTCTTTCTTTTTCAGTTTCATCACTTAATCCATATCCGAATGGCTCAACAGCAACAACTTTGTAATATGGTGATAATTCATCAATAAGTAGCTTGAAATCAAGCGCTGGTGTTGCTGTTCCATAACCGGGTAGAAGTACAATCGTTTCCTTGCCTTCACCTTGAATGAGCACATTCATATTTTTTCCGTCTACAGATACATGCTGACCATAGGACTCTATCTTCTTCGCTTCTGAATTACTACTGATCACATTCGTGATATAAACAATACCTAGAAATAGAATAATGGCGATTACGATTGCTCCTGCTATTTTTAGTATCATGTTTCTCACTTTTTTGGCCCTTGATCTATTCTTTGTTTTCTTTTCCGCTGGTTGTGTCACGCTCATCTTCTCCTGTCTTGAACTGTTGTGTCATAAATCCCCTGAATTTTTCAGCAATTTCTTTGGCATGGGAACGGTACAAATAATGATTTGCTTCCAACAGCACCACTTCACCACGCACAGAGTTCTCTATTAACTTCTCGTGCTCGGGAACCCAATTGTCCACTGCCGGATGATTTTTTTGAACAAAGAAAAGAACCGGAAGATCAACAGGGAATGTTAACTGTTCAGCTGCTTTAAAATTGGAATACATGCTTACAATCTCGTTTAATTGAGTTGGATTAAACATGTTCTTTTGTATCAAAATGTTCAATTGTTCTTTGGTTTGTTCATCATACGGTAGCCCAGCATATGGATCATCACTCATTTTCAATTGCAAACGTGGGAAACCCAAGTTACGGTACCATTGAATCGGTACGATTTCTGATGCTTCAACCTTCTGTTCACTAATCGCGGGAACACTGGTGTCCAGCCCAACGTATGCACTTACTTCATCTGCATATTTGTTCACATAATCCAGACTGTAGATGCCCGAGATGGAATGACCCATCAAGATGTAACGATCAATATGTAGACTCTGTAACGCTTCGTGGATTTCACTGACGATATTCGCTGTACTGCGTTCCTTTTCGGTCTGATCGCTCAATCCGTAACCAAAAGGTTCAACCACGACGACTTTATAATCGGGAGATAATTCAGAAATGAGCGGCTTAAAATCAAGTGCAGGTGACGCTGTGCCAAAACCCGGCAAAAGTACAATCGTTTCCTCGCCTTCGCCTTGAATGAACACATTCATATTTTTCCCATCCACGGATACATGTTGACCATACGGCTCCATTCTTTTTTGCTCCGAATAACTACTGATTTTGTTAACGGTATACACCGTGGCTATAAAAAATAGGATTACTATAACGATTGCGGCAAGCACTTTAAGCAAAATGCCTAACACTTTCTTTGTTTTGCTTTTATTTTGACTCTTTACTCCTTTGTCTCCTTGGTGTTTCACGTTCATCTGCTCCTATCCTCATCTGTATATTGGTCTAACAGGTTGCTAATGCAAGCCTAACCAACAAAGATGTACTCCCCGTGACCGGAATATGAACGGAATATGAACAAGCAAAAAAATACCATGTGTAACCATGCAAGGAAACTTGCATGTTACACATGGTATGGAAATTCGGTATTCAATCATCCAATGGAAATACTATTCATTGGCTTATCCTGCGAGCCTAATTATCCGTTGGTGGATGGATTGGCAACGTGATGATAAAGGTCGTGCCTTGACCAGGTTCGCTTTCCACTCGAATGTCACCCTGATGAAGGGACACGATCTGTTTAACAATTGCTAGTCCCATACCACTCCCGTCATATTTACGACTGTGGGAACGATCTGCCTTGAAAAAGCGCTCGAATATACGTTTCTGGTCTTCCATCGGAATACCAATGCCCGTGTCGGATATTCGAATAGTCACATTTTTGAAATCCTCTTCGATACGGACTTTAATCATACCGCCATCTTCGGAAAACTTGATGCTATTTCCAATAATGTTGGTCCATACCTGATTTAACTGATCGTGGTCAGCCGTTACCTTAACGTTCTCCAAATCAAGCTCGAATTGAATGTTTCGCCCCGACCATTGCGGCTGAAGCGCCACGATGACTCGCCTGATCTGTTCATCAAGACTTAAGGAGCTCAGCCGCAGTTGCTGGGATTGCGATTCAAGCAAACTCAGCTTGAGCAGGCTATCGCTCATTTTTGACATTCGTTTCGCTTCGGAGATGATAATATCCAGGTAACGGTTTCGCTCTTGCTCCGAGAGGTTAACTTGCTTCAGTGCCGAAGCGTAACCGGATATCGAGGTGAGTGGAGACTGAACCTCGTGCGAAACATTCGTAACGAATTCCCTGCGCATCTGCTCCAGCTGCTTCAGATCGTGCATCATTTCTTCAAAGCTGCGAGCCAACGTACCAATCTCAGTCGTTTGCTTAATGTTCAGCTTGACGTTGAAATCTCCAGCTGCAATCCGCTTGGTCGCTTTGGTCAATTTCTTGATCGGTCTCACCAGATATACAGAAGCAACAAGAATCAACAAGCTTCCTGCAATCAACGAACAGCTTGCAAAGATTAAGCCCCACCTGATCACAAAAGAGGTTGAAGGCGGCGCAAGTGTTTCCAAAAATATCCCTTTCGTCCCCGTCTCCGTTTTCAACGGTAACCCTAAGAACCCTGTAGCAATCCCACTCGTTGTTTCTTGAACAACGCCCCCATCTAACACTTTCTTTAATTGCTCGCTCGTCACAGCTGCAGACTTATGTCCGTTAAGCTTTCCGTAAGACTTGAACTCACCCGAAGCTTCGTAAATTCGAATATGATAGGAGCTGAGCTGTTTCATTCCACTGACGTACAAGTCCGCTTCACGCACTGGAAGGGCCTTATAAATCTGCACAACGTCTTGCCCGAAGTTTCGTAGGTTAATTTGAGCGTTTTCGTTCAACTTTTCTTCGAATATCCAGGTAGACACAAAAAATGAAATGACCGTACCAGCGATGACAGACCCCAGAAAGGTCAGTACCACACGAATATATATGGATCGAATCATTCATGGACCTCAAGTCTGTACCCTAGCCCACGCACCGTTTCAATTCGAAAATCAGGTGTAGTTGCGAATCGTTCGCGCAGACGTTTAATATGTACATCTATTGTTCGATCATCTCCGGCGTAATCAATCCCCCATATCTGATCGATCAACTGCTCACGTGTATAGACTTGGCCTGGAGTTCCAGCAAGCTTATACAGAAGTTCAAACTCCTTAAGTGGCAACGTAAGCACCTCCGCGCCTCTCATCACCTTATATGTCTGACGGTCCAGAATTACGTTGCCAAACTGGATTGTATGTGTGGAGCCAATTTTGTATCGTTTCAGTAATGCTCGGACACGTGCGGTCAACTCCAATGGATCGAACGGTTTCGTCAGGTAATCATCCGTGCCCAGTTCGAAGCCTTTCACCTTCTCCCAAGTCTCACCTCTCGCCGTCAGCATGAGTAATGGGAGGTCGGGATTGGCTCTTCGGAGTTCCTTGCACAGTGCCCAGCCATCCATGACAGGCATCATAATATCAAGCACAACCAGATCAACTGTTGTTTCGCCATACACGGTGAGAGCTTCCTTACCGTCCGCAGCTTCCACAGTGGTGAATCCATCATTTTTGAGAAATAGACAGACAAGTTCGCGAATGTTCGCATCGTCGTCAGCAACGAGTATAGTAGCCATAGGTTTTTTCTGTCCTCTCCGTTACGTTTAAATAGTTAGTTCAACTTATATAGTAAATAGCAAAGTAAATAGTAAACATCCTGCTTATAGTAAGTCCACAGCAAACATCGTATGTTCTTTCAACGTTCCCTGGATTGGCACAGACTGTGACCCATTCTCCTTGAATCCTGCTTTTTGAAGGACACGAATGGAGCCTGTATTATCGGGTACAGCGCCAGCTTCGATTCGAGTAATTTCAGTTTCATGCTTGGCAAATTCCAGCACACATTGCAGGGCTTCACTCATATATCCTTTTCCTTGATGCAAAATATCCGTTACATAACCAGCGATCCATTTTGGGTTGGAATCCAATATGATCTCGAACAAAGAAATCTCACCGACGAGTTGATCCGTTGTATGTAGAAAAATGCCAAAAGAATAGCGATTCCCTTCTTCTCTCTTCTTGTTCCAGCTTTCAATGAGTGACCGTTGTCCTTCCAAACTATAGAAAGTCTCATCCCGATTACTCGCAGAGATTTTCTCAATTTCCGCACGATTGCGAACTTGTAGATCCAGAAGTAATGAGGCATCTTCCACATTCCAAAATCTCACATAGATACGTTCTGCACTATATTTCATTTACATTATTCCTCCTCTATTAACGTTAGGTGTAATCGTAGTTTGATTATATCAGGTCATTATACGAGTACGAGCGAATCAACGAGAATTGTTTCGCCAGAAAATGCGGGGAATATGGCATGTCGTTGCGCAGCCAGGCGACAATGGTGCCGATCAGGGCGGAAGAACCATACCAGATTGCAATCTCCTTGTGAATGCCGGATTCTTCGAGTTCATCCTCCATCTCGACCCGATCAATTTTGGCTTTGACCAGCGTACTCAACAATTTGAGCAGTCGTTCAGTAAAGATCGGTGTGCGCTTCGTAGCAAGAACCACCTGATAGAATGAGGCGTTCTCAGCAAAATGCTCCAGTAACTTGACTAGAACAGGCCAAGCCTCTTCCGTCCTTTGCTTCTCAAAATGAGGGGCATATTCATCCACGATCCGTTCAATATGCTCGATCATCTCATCGGCCATCTTCTCCATCATATCCGTAATATCACGATAATGCAGGTAGAAGGTTACCCGATTGATCGTCGCTCGTTCGGCAATTTTGTTCACTGACAATTTTTCAATATCCATTTCCTGCAGCAATTCAACAAATGCACCTCGAATTAACTGACGCGTTCGCAATATCCTTGGGTCCACGGCTGATTTCTTCTCATCTTTCACACGTATCCCTCCTTCAAATTTAAGCATTACAATTTTAAACAAACAGTCGTTTATTCTTCATTTAAACAACAAATTAAAATTTTGTGTAAAATAAACAACGAAAACACACCATAACGTAAATTGTAATCTGTCCGAATATGTATATAATTCAATAAATACAATGTAAACTATACAACACATTGTAAATTTAGTCACGCGTGGATTGAAAGGATGAAAAGGATTGAGTCAGGCTAGAGTACAAGATGAATTATCCGTAAAGAAAGGCCCCATCCTGTTTATCATGATTTTGGGAGCCTTCCTTGCAACGTTGAATCAAACGATCATGAGTGTCGCTACACCTGAGCTGATGGGTGATTTTAACATCTCCGCCGCAACCGCACAATGGTTAACGACAGGTTACATGCTGGTGAACGGGGTGCTGATCCCCATCACGGCCTACTTCATGCAACGCTTTTCAACCAAGCAATTATTCCAAGCTTCCATGTTTATTTTCCTGATTGGTACCATCGTATCCGCTCTTGCAACTAATTTCGGTACATTGCTGACAGGACGCATGATTCAAGCAGCGGGCGCCGGCATTATCATGCCGCTCTTGATGAACGTTATTTTGACCTTATTTGCTCCTGAAAAACGAGGATCTGCAATGGGTATGGTTGGTTTTGCCATCATTTTTGCCCCTGCCATCGGGCCTACCCTTGCCGGTTATATTTTGGAGAACTACTCTTGGCAAACGATGTTCTACGGCATGATTCCATTAACCCTTATTGTCATTGCCTTTGCGTTCGTATACCTGAAGAATGTATCCGAACGGGTCAGCACGAAGTTCGACACGATGAGTGTTGTGTTATCCACCATCGGATTCGGCGCATTGCTGTATGGCTTCAGTAGAGCAGGAAGTCTGGGATGGTCAAGTGCAGAAGTACTTATCTGTATTGCTGCAGGAATTGTGGCTCTTGCCCTGTTTACATGGCGTCAACTCGTATCTGAAACTCCCCTGCTTGACCTGCGGGCTTTCAAGTACAACATGTTCTCCCTGACCACGGTCATCAGTATCGCGATTACAATGATCATGTATGCTGATATGATGTTGCTTCCTTTGTATCTCCAGAACGCACGTGGTTACACCGCACTGGAGTCTGGATTATTGCTCCTTCCGGGCGCCCTTGTTATGGGCTTCCTGATGCCTGTAGCCGGAAAATTATTTGACCGATTTGGCGCCAAATGGCTGGCTGTGATCGGGATGGTGATCACCATCGTGACAACAATCGGTTTCATCGATTTAACGGATTCAACCAGTTATGGTTACCTGGTATTAATGTCAACCGGCCGCCGAATTGGTATGGCTTTGCTCATGATGCCGATTCAAACGGCGGGACTTAACCAACTGCCACCAAGACTCGGCGCACATGGTACAGCCATCTCCAACACCGTCAGACAAGTTGCGGGTGCTGTAGGTACTTCATTGCTCGTGAGTGTCATGACTTCCCGTACAACGGCACACGTACAGGATATGATGGCGACTGGTGCAGCCAATGGCCTCACTCAACAACAGCTTGCCACAGAATCCATGATCCAGGGTATCAATGATGCTTATGTCGTGATCATCGGTATCGCTGTCGTAGGATTGGTTCTTTCCTTCTTTATTAAACGCACCAAACAAGCGAAAGAGGAAGAAATCAAACAGGTTGTTAGACAAAAAGTTTCCATGAATTCAAATTAAGTTGTCCATCCTCTTACATGCTTGCATAGCAAAGCGGCAGATCAAGACGTTTACGTCTGATCTGCCGCTTTTTAGGTTGTATCCTGTATGAAACCTTCCCACTACCCAACGATCTTCACTGGCAGATGGGTTAACGACTGCCCCGGAGCTGAAGTGGCTAGATTATTCTCCAGATCAAAAGACTCCACCGGTTCAATCCGAGCAATCTTCTCCACAAATGCAGTTAAGGCAAGGCTTAGTTCCATTCTTGCCAGCGGGGCACCCAGACAAAAGTGTGGGCCATTGCCAAAGGTAAGATGTTTTTTGTTATTCCGCCGATGAATGTTTAGCTCAAATGGGTCTTCAAACATCTGCTCGTCCATATTGGCTGCACTCATCCAGGAGATGACAACATCGCCTTTTTTCAAGTCTACTCCGAGCAGTTGGTTATCCTGCTTCACTGTCCGATGTCGCTTGGCATTATGAAACCGATAACGAAGCATTTCTTCCACTGCGAGCGGAACCAACTCGGGATTCTGTCTTAGTTGACCATACAGACTCGGGTCATCGTATAGGAAGGAATAGAACGTATTGGAAACCATATGGCTTGTTGTCTCAATACCAGCTCCGAGCAGGAGCATGGTCGTGCGAACAACCTCATCCTCCGTGAACTTCTCCCCCTCAACATCAACGTTCAACAGATCCGTAATGATATCGTCACCAGGATGGGATCGTTTATGAACCACAATCGGGTACAGAAATTGATAATACTCTTGAGCTGCAGTCTGCTTTTTCAGTTCACTCTCTTCAGCCGTGTTCGGATTGGTGGGTTGAAACAGAATATCTACCCAGTTCTTGAAGCGATGGCTGTCTGTGAGCGGGATGCCGAGCAGATCAGCCATAACCATCGAAGGCAGCGGAGCAGCCAACGCTTGAACAATATCAATGGTCGTATTCGGCTCAATATCTGCTACCAGCTGCTGCGCAATGTTGCGAATACGTGGCTCCCAGTTCTTCAGACTACGGGGTGTAAAAGCAGCGGATAACAGCGAACGACTTTTTTGATGACGGGGCGGATCGATACTTGAAATATTTAATTTGTCCGGAGGTGTGCCTTCGTTGTTCTTCGCTCCGACCGCAATGGTCGTTCGCGTTCCTTCAGCTGAAAAATAAGCATGATTGCTCAGGACCTGCTTCACATCATCGTATCTGAACACATTCCAGGTGTCTGTATCTTCGTGATAATACACAGTATGTTCGGACAGCATTTTTCGAAACCAGCGCAGTGGAAAAAACTCTTCAGATCTGGACTGGAACCCTGTGATGTCCTCAACGCGTATCACTTCTTTGTACATTCGGAAGCCACCTCTCAGAATAGTTTCGTGATTGGTTACATCGGTACCTGAATTGACAGTTCAGCACCTGATCCCATTTTATACCACCCGTCCATTTATTGATATACATCATTCGAACTAAATCAGAAAAACCCCTTTATTATAAGGGGTTTTCATTTTATACGCATCGTATATTTTTGCCAGTGTTCCAGAGAGTTAAGCGATACAAACCGATTAATCGCCCAGTTTCGCCAATGCTTCCTGTAGCTGATCCAGCTGTGCAGACAAGGTTTCAATCAAGTTCTGCGTGTGGCTCGCCTTCTCCACTAAGACTTTCTCGTCCGAACCCTCTTTCGATGCACTCCCGATTGGTGATGACTTCAAATCGGCCAACTCGCGTTCATATGTTTCTTGTTTCTCCAAGGCTATTCGCAGTTCTTCTTTCGTCGTACCGATCTGATGCTCCAAATGTATGATGTCGGACGAGTTCGCTCCATCAGATAAACGTTGTGAATATGTCATGACTCACCTCTTTCAATTTCATCCATTGCTTTGCCCACAGTGTATGGCTCAATATCGATATCCAGTTCCATGCCAAGAGCTAGTTTCGCCAGTTGACTTCCGATAAAAGGGCCCATTGTCAGGCCAGAGGCTCCAAGTCCGTTCGCTGTAATCAGACCCTGCCAGCCCGGCACAGCCCCCATTACAGGCAGAAAGCCAGGTGTGAACGGACGGAACCCAACTCGTACTTCCTGGAATGTACTGTTTGCAAGACCCGGTGCCAGTTCCAGACCTTTATTCAAAACTTCCTGCATGCCCCCTGCGGTTACTCTTGTATCATAACCCTCCACATCATTTTCATGAGTGGCTCCAATCACAATCTTCTGTTGATCAAAGGCCAGGAGGTATTGGTCAGACGGTGGCATAATCACAGGCCAGTTGCCCGTATCCTCCCCATCTGTGACATGTAAATGCATAATTTGTGCCTTTTGATAGTGCACTTTAAAGTGTATGCCTAGTGGCTTCAACAGTGCATTGGCCCATGCACCTGCACAGACAATGACTTCATCTGCCAGGAAACTCTGACCATTAACTGTCACACCCATGACCCGATCTGCTTCATATTGAAGCGTGGCGTCTCCATGGATCACTTCCGCTCCATTTCGCTGTGCAGAACGGATTAAGGCATCGCGCAGCGCCCGTCCATCTATACGTGCAGCACCGCTGATATGTACCGATTGATAATGTTCCTCCAGCAGCGGAAAACGCTCATGGGTTTCTTTTGCATCAAGAGGTGTAATCTCACCAATCTCCGGTGCATCCGCTTTGCGTAGGTGGGCCCGCTCTTCCATCTTGTTGATTTTGTCCACATCCGTATGAATACTGAGTGCACCCACTTGAGCATACCCGGTTTCGGTTTCTCCTTCACTCTCAAGCTCCGCTATGATGCCAGGGTAGTACCGTGCACCAGCCTTGGCGAGCTGATACCAGTCCTGATTGCGTCGCTGTGACAGCCATGGACAGATGATACCGGCAGCTGCATCCGTCGCCTGTCCTATATCTTTTCGATCTATGATGATGACCTCTGCGCCCAGTTTGGCTAATTGATAGGCTGTTGATGCCCCCAGAATACCCGATCCGACTACGATGACTTTCTTCATGTTTGCATCCCTTTCCTTAATTACTCATCCGTTATAGCGTATACTTTTTCGCATTCTGTTGGCAAGGCAGGCGTAATTTTAGATCTATAAATAGAGACTGATCAAGCTACGATTTATGCTTATGCATCCAATAAAGAATTGTTGGACTATATTTTTGAAAACGTTTTATTATCGCTCGCCAATCAATTAAAATAATTCCATTTATGTAATATAATTCTTTCTAGGTTTCTTTTAACGCTGTAACCACGCCACTTACGCACATGATCCTTTAACGAAAAGAGGAATAACACGACGATGCCGAAACCTAGCATGGGGAATCCACTGGATACCGATATGCCGCTCATGATTACAGGGCAAAACCAGTTGACCGTTGATGAATTGATGAATTGGAGCGACCATTCACGGGATTACAGCATTGTACAGTGCATCGGAGGAACAGGGCGAATCGCAGCAAAGAATCATGAATTTTCGATCAAAAAAGGAACCGCTCTCATCTTGTTCCCGGAGGTAACCTACCGTTACCACAATCTGAGTGATTCATTACGATTTGATTGTCTGTCTTTCAATGGCTATTTATTGCCACGGTTCTTGCATACCTTGCAGATCGGGGAGCTGCGCGCCTTCAAGCCGGATGGAATGCTTCATATCCTGTTGCATGAAATTACGTTGGCGCTGCAGTCCCGGCACAAGGATCAGATCTGGCACGTATCCGCATTACTGTACATGCTTTTGGTCAGATTAACCATTGAAGGTGAACGCTATAGTGCTTACGAACGTTCTGATGCCCGATTAAGATTGGATGAACTCATTACTTTTATCAAACAAAATTATCATCAGGATATCTCTCTCCCCATGTTGGCTGAGCAGATGGACGTAACCGAACAGCACCTGAATCGGATATTCAAAAAAGAGTTTCAAATGACTCCATTGGAGTATCTGACACGATATCGGTTGTTGAAAGCCAAGGAAATGCTCATCGAAAATGACGCTACTACCGCTCATGAAATAGCCAAAGCCGTTGGTTTCAACAGTGCCAGTTACTTTGGATCGGTGTTCAAAAAATACGAAGGGATCTCCCCTATCGAGCTACGCAAGCAGTATCTGGATTAAAGAGCCTCCATATCGATCTCGGCCAGCGAGGATAACCGCAGCTCATGCATGGCGAATTCCAGACCACGCGTTACCTCGTTAGGCACGATGATACAACGAATACCTGCGGCATTGGCTGCCTTCAAACCATTAGGGGAGTCTTCGAACACAATCGCTTCGGAAGCCTCGATCCCAAGACTCTGGAGAGCAAGAAGGTACAGTTCAGGGTCCGGTTTCACTCGCTTCACATCCTCGGATGTATGAACGACTGTGAAATAATCGATAATGCCTAACTTCTGCAAGTAACCATGCACCCAGTCCCGCGTGGAGCTGGAAGCAACCGCAAGCTGAATCCCCTTCTCCCTCGCAGATTGAAGCAATTCATACACCCCTGGAAGAATAGCGGCCTGTCCCAAATAGACTTCATATTTCTGTTCAGAGAGCAGTTTGATATGATCATGATCTATCTTTTTTTGGAGCGCCTGCTCCAGATATAGAAATGGATGAAACTCCTCAAAGGATGTCCCCACATTTTTCGACCAAAGCTCCAGACCAAGTTCAACTCCATGTTCTTCATAAATATCGCGAAACGCATAGTACCAGGGCGTCTCTGTATCGACAATGAGTCCATCAAAATCAAATATAAATGCTTTTACCATGAACCTGTTCTCCCTCCAATGATCGGCCGGGGGAGCGGATTAGAAGCGTGCGGTCAAGTCCGGATGAGTCACGTTCACGGATAAAAAGTGACACGTACAGCCCGTTCCAGTCGGCGACTGAACAACTAATCCAGCTCGAAGTTCCCCTTGTATCGGCATGCCGAAATAACGAATTAGTTTCCACTCATCCCCATCGGGTGAATAAAAGAATGATATGCATCCCTCTACTTTGCGTATACGCAGATAGGGATTAGGTACGGAGACTTCCACCGAATTGCAATCATCGGATGAACCATCACGTGTGACCACCGACACGATGGTAGGTGCTTTTCCATCATACTCAAAACAAATTTTGCACCAGTTAAGATCATCTGCCATCACCATCAGACAACCGGAATCATATTGATTTTTCATATCCACGGTTAACTGGGTTGTGATTTCGAAGTCCTCGCTCACAGGCATGGACAAAAATGGTGCTGTTGCACGAATGTGCTTGCCCGCAGGATCCTGGAAAAAGTCGGTGTCCGCCTTCGCTTCCACCAGCACACCTCCCTGATCCGTATAGGACCAGGTTTCGGGTTCGTTCATCCAGCTCCACTGATTCCGTGCTTCTGTTGTCAATACGTTAGTCATTTGTAAGTAGCCTCCCAAGTTAAAATTTAATCTAGTTTTTTTCTGTACTACATATTCGCTTCAAATACAGTAAACCCCTTTTTCTACATATTTTTGTAAGGTTCCAGCACTTGGGAGTGCTTTTGCGGATCGGGCAGGAAAAACATGATGACCATAAGTACGACGTATAGACCAAGAATGACGCTGAATAACAGCGTTGGATTGTGATGGTAGAGCAAACCTGTCAGATATCCGGATGGAATGGCTGTTAGCGTCATGACCGTCTGCACGGCCGAGAACATGTCGGCTTTCTCATGTGTGCCCAATCGGTTCATCAGCAGGGCATCCCGGTACGTCTGCAGAATGAAGTTACCCGCAGCGAGCACGATTAGCGTGAGAAACAACATCCCTATATTCCCCACAGGAATCAATAGAAACAGGATGGCCCCGGCCGTACTAAGCACGATGGAAAAACCAACATACTTTTCTTCCGAACGCCGTTTCAGTCGCGGAATGATGACCAGATAGAGCAACATGACGGTTACCGCAGTCACTACTGGGATAAACGAAATGACACGGTCATCAAACTTCAACTGTTCCTTGAAGAAAATGACCTGGAAGAAATTCAGCTGTAAAATCAGATTGGACAACACGGTAATCAAAATGATCGGGAACAGTCTCCGTTTGTAGAACGATTTGCCGAACAGGCGCAGGCTGGAACCCAAGCTCTGAAACACACGGGTTTTGCTATGCAACCCCATAAGTTCCTTGCCGACCTCGGTCTCATCCGTGTATCGGTTACGAACGAAGAACATGGCCGTCATCAGAATGCCCCCGACAAAGTAAATGCTGGCGAGTGTAGGCACAATACCATAATCAGCAATGACAACTCCGGCAATTGGCGTGAGTACCCCAGCCCCTGTAATAATCATGTTGAGAATGGCAAAAACCTTCGATCGTTTGTGTTCCTCCACATCCTCTATGATCAGACAGTTAAAGGCGACCGTTACAAACTTTGATGTTGCGTTCAGCAAGTAGGCGATTAGAAACAGCCAGAAGTTCTGGGAGAAAGCCCAGATAAACATGGGAACACTCCAGGCAAGCAAATCAAAGATCAGCGTTGTTCGTTTGCGTCCCAGCTTATTCGTAATGGAACCCGCAAACAATTGAAAGATAAAGGCAAAATAAAGATTCACCGAATTGATTAAACCGATTTCAATGTCCGAAAGTCCGGCTTCCTTCATATATAAAGGAGCATAGAAGAGAACAATCGTGCCCGGAATGGCCCATACCGGTTCGAGTAAAATGGAGTAGCGTGGATTCTTCGGCAAATCTTGAAGCAATTTCAATCGATATCCCTTCCTTCTGCGGTTTTCACCGCTGCGAATTCCAACTTTTCGCAGCGGCAAACGCGCTAATGTCTACATGCTTATCGTACCTCTTATAGGATAAGAGCTGTTTTGACCGAATTCATCGGTAACTTCTCTCCAGAATTCATGTCATAACCAATCGTTCCATTAAAGGCCTGCTCATAATCGCTCAGCAGTTCCTTGGCTGTCACCATCTGCTCCAGTTCCGGAATGCTTTGGGCAAATTTCAGTGCCGTACTGATCATCGAGTGGTTAGCCACTGCGCCAATGATACTAATGCCATCATTAATTACGGCTGTTGATTTGAACGTCACTTCATAACTGTCGTCATATCCCATAGGAATAATTTTGCCGCCTTTGGCAATCATCTCAAATCCCACATGAAGCTGGTTACCAACCGCGTCCACTACAATATCAAACTTTTTGTTATTATTGATCTCGTATACTTTATCCAGTGTCAGATCCTGAGGATAGAACACATGATCCGCGATCCCTGAAGCGAACTCTTTGCGGTATGGATCCACTTCCGTGCCTACCGTAAGCCTTGCTAATCGTTTGCTCACAAGCTGACACAGGGAACCGATTGCACCAGAACCGAGGACCAGTACAGAGTCACTTGGCTTAGTCCCTGCTTTCATGAACGTCTGAAGCACACACCCCAGTGGTTCAATCATCATGGCCGTTTCCCAACTCATTGAATCCGGGATGGCATAGATATACTTTTCGTCCCCAACAAAATATTCAGCAAAGGTTCCGTGTGTCGTCATCCCTACTTGATAGTCATCAAAATTCTCGCAGTAGATGAACAGACCTTCGCGGCAGTATGAGCAGGTCCCGCATGATTGCGTGGGATCAACCAATACCCGATCACCGATCTTGAAACCACGAACTTCGTCGCCCACCTCAACCACTGTGCCTACGCCTTCATGACCAATGATCGTTCCTTTATTTGCAGGCACTTTGCCTTTGACAATATTCAGATCTGTCCCGCAGATACCTGAACCATAGATTTTAATCTTAACTTGATTCGGCTTTTGAATGGTTGGCTCCTCAATCTCCTGGTAAGTCACCTGTTTGAGATCCTGATATACGAGTGCTTTCATTGAATAATTCCTCCTAGTCGATTATCGATTATGATCTATGGATTAAGCTTCAAACGTTTTCGAAAGTTGCATCGCATGAAGATGTTCCTGCTTCTGAATCTCTTTCCAGTCTGACAGGATCTGTAACAGCGCTTCCTCGACCCACAGCAATTCTTCCCGTGTATGGGCATCCGAGAAAATAAAGTAACCTTTGGTGAAGATGCCGAAGTGAGCCATTCTCTTCACCATGAACTCGCGGAAAGGGTCCGTTTGGAAGTTATCCTCGGCCAGGGATTGAATGCAGAAGCTTGCATACGTCCCCTTCACTTCCAATTGATCCGTTAATCCGAGTAACACAAGTTCAGATTCCAGACGATCCATGATCCGGTTTGCCGGATCACGCCAGGTCGGCCATACTTTCGCATTCTTCATTAACCGTTCACAGGCGATGGCTGCCGCAAGCGCTGTTGTTTCGCTGGAATGGGCATTGCTGAATCGGACCTGTCCTGACAAGGACATCAGATGCTGGGGCCCCATCACCGCTGCGAGCGGTAAACCGTTTGCCATACCTTTGGAGATACAGAGCAGATCAGGCCAGATGTCATATTCTCCTGCTGTAGCCTGTTTACCCATTCGAATACCGGAAGTCACCTCATCGAAAATGATAATGATGTCCAAAGATCGGCATAGGGTTACGACTTCCTCCAGCGCGTCCCTTTTCCACTCGTTGGGACACAGAACAATACATGCAATATCCTCGGGAGATGAGGTAATCTGGGCCTCAATTCGCTCCGCAGTAGGTTTGTTGATCCAGATCGTTGAACGCTCGATATCCACCGGGATACCACGTTCTTTCGTTTGCCCACCATAATACCCATAGGCGGACCAATCATGCCACCCGTGATAAGCCGTCGCAATAACCTTGCTTTTGCCACTTGCAGCACGGGCTAGACGTACAGCTCCACTCACTGCATCGGCACCACTCTTGGTGAAGCGCAGCGACGGATACCGACCCTCGAACCGCTCCAGAATTAACTCCGCACATTCAAGCTCGATGTCAGCCGGAACCGAAAAGCTTGTCCCTTTTTTCAACTGGTGAATAACAGTTAATTGAACTTCATGTCTGGCATGGCCCCATGATGCCGTACCCATGGCCATTTCGCAATCCAGCCATTCATTGCCGTCGATATCTGTGAATCGGGAATTGTAAGCCTCTGCACAACATACGGGGGTATGCCCCGGAAATAAACGTTCAGGTGCTTTGGCTAAAGTGCTGCATCCGCTCGGAATTACCTTTTCGACTTGTTCCAACCACTCCAGATTGCGGGTAAATCGTACGGCACGATCGAGCGTGCTCTCTTTTTCGTTCACCTTGAGTACCTCCCTGTTTATTTTCGTTGTGAGTGAATTACCGAACTTTGGTTCCAGGCCAGCATCCATCGTATATGCGATCCATCGTGATCACATTGCCATACAGATCGATGATCAGATCTTTGGCTCGATGAGCATGTCTCATCTCAATCCAGTAGCGGTTCTCCAGCAAACGGGCGAAATTGTCCACCAAAAACAGCAATCGGTTCTCACTATGAATCAGTTCCTTACCCAGTACCTGCGGCAGCCAGATGGCTCCGTTGGAATTGAAGCGGTTGGAATAGTCACGTACTTCGGCAACCGGTGCAAAGTCAGCTTCCTCCAGCTTGGTCCAGAATGTATCTGCATCACTGCGAACCTCGGCAAGGTCAATGCCGACAATCGGCAGATGCTGGTATTCCTCTTGGCTTTTAAGCTGTGCTTTTAGATGACTGAAAACGAAAGGCCACACATCAGCTTCGATTTGACCGCCCCACTTTTTCCAGAAGCGTGCCAGATTGTTCTTGCGGTTGAAGTTGCGGTGAATCCCGCTGCTGCGTTCCCAGTGATATGCCTGAATATTCGGGTTAATGACCGTATCGTATCCGGCAGCTCGTGCCCGCATCTGATAATCAAAATCCTCGTATCCGTTAAAGAACTTCTCATCGAGGTTGCCAATGGTCTCGTAGACCTCCCGCTTCATGCCGAACATGGCGAACACCACCAGTTGAACAGAGAAGGTTTCTTTCGGGATATCATCAGGGGATGCGTTCAGGAACAGGTGTCGGCCGATGGTGTCCGCAAAAGCAATGCCGCAGTGCTGCACGCCTCCGGTTTGCGGATACAACAGAACGCCTCCAATCATGCCGATCGTAATATCGCTATCCAGTGTCTCTTTCATCATTGGTTGCCAGTTCGGTTGAAGAATGGTGTCGGAATCCAGGAAGAAAATGTACTCTCCCTTGGCTAGACTGAGTGCACTATTAATCGACACGGCGCAACCGAGTGGGAAATCATGCTGAAGAATCTCGATGGTCACACCTTCTCTTACGTCTTGCTTCAGTTTATCCAGATGTTGAAAGACTGCTGAGCCGGAACCATCGTTAATGAAAATAATCTGAGTGGATGGACTTACCGTCCGGAGCAACGAATCTGTGAACAGGTTCAAAATGTTATAGTCCTGGTTGACTGGCACAATAATGGTGTAAAGCATGGAATCCCTCCTGATTTGGGTTGATGGAATGAGTACTTGAGCTGATTCGAACTGCACAATTGCAGGTATTTCTGTCCGGCCTCCTCGTTTGAATATTTTGTCTTTATTTGGTAATGATTTGAATCTACTAGAAATTTATATCATTTTTTGTAAACTGAAAATCTTAAATTCTGAACTCTATTAATATTTGAATATGTGAGAAAATCAAGTCTTGGAAGCTTACGCACTGAGAAACGCTGTTGTGAACGCAAAAAAACACCCTCAAAGAGTCTGTGTATCTAACGATACATTCGACTTTTTTTGGGTGTTCGCAATTATATCCGTATTCAATTGAACGTTCTAGCCTGACTTTTTAAATAAATTTACCTTATAGTTTAACTTCTACGTTCCGGTGTGGATCGCTATATTTATATATACCAGGATTTAGTTCAATCCTTGCGTCAAGTGGAATACCTTTGTAGGTATCAATGTAATTGCCTGAAGATACCATGCCCTTAGGTGTAACTTCAGGTACCACTTCTTTGCCGTTAATACGTAACGTAGTTTGGTTCACACCTCTGAAACTAGGTGTTTTGGAATATGACTCTACAATTAAATTCTCCCCATCCCTATAATAAGAGAATTGTATTTCAAGTCCATCGACAGTGAGTTTGGTGTACTGCTTTTGTTTCTTGGGTTCATTTAAATGAATCCAGTTTTTAGTGGTATCTCGTTTCTCAACAACGGCATCTTTTAAGATGAGTTTCATTGGAACATTAGACCAGTTTTGATACCACACAGGGGATTCAAATTGGAATAAATGCTGATAACCGCCGCGATCGTCTCCTATCAAAGTTTTTCCCCCAGTTATTGTATTATCGCCTATAACTAACTGGGCAGTATTGTAATGAATAATACCTTTTTTAAGCGAACCCTCTTCATCGATTAGAATCTGGAGATCCAAGGGGCTTATTTTGAGTTGATCTAAAGTAACTCCTGTTTTTTCTTGGAATTCAGGATTGGTATACAATTTTTTAGTGTAAATAGACTCACTTGCTTTTTTCCCATTTGCGACAAAATCGAATTTCCAAGTACCTGTCAATCGTTTTGCTGCTTCAACATAATTGAAATGAAGGTTCGCATTCGCCCAATCCGCTTCCGATATATCAAATACCTGTTCAATCAACAATCCTTTTTCTTCGTTAGGCAAGATGGTCGGAATAGCATCTACAACCTGGGCCCCGGTATCAACTCTCAAGCGAGGATTGACGCTTTCCAAATCTGATGATACTACCTCGACTTTATAACGGATGACCGTTTGATTATCTGCATGTCTAACCGATTCAATATGAATCGCCGGAAACTGTGAAACGCCAGTAACTATTGATTCTCCAGTATGTTGATTAGATTTCAGGAAAATATCCCTATCCCGATAAAGAATAAGATTCTTTGCTTCGAATGTAAACTCTTTGGTACCACCCTTTAAAGTATCAGCTGTTTCATAGATCCCAATGAGTTTCTGACTATCAGGATCGTGCCCCAAATAACCATATACGTTCGCTCTCGCATCGGATTCTCCTATTATAGTATTTTCCTCAGTCGCAAATTCACTATATGGAGAGAGATCGATTGATGTGTCAAGAGATATCAGCATCTTCATTTTTTCTCCATCTGTTACAACACCGCTTAAATTCATGGTCACACCTGAACTAGCGGACTGAAGATCATATTGCTGACCGATACCATTATTTATTGCGCTTGCGACGCCCCGGCCTCCGATTCGATCCCAATCAATCGTCATACTGGCGAATACAGGAATAGCAACAAGTAAGAAAAAAGTAAAAATGATGCTTATAGGAACTGTTTTAGCTCGATATCCAGTAGGCTTTTGTGAAGATTTCAGATTGACTCGTCGTTTATGTGCTTCTTTTTCAATGGTTGTCCACATCAAGTCATAATCCGGATGAGATATATTTTTTTCCTTATTAGAATTAGAATACTGATTCATTATTACTCAGCTCCTTTAGTTGAGGTTCAACCATTTTATTGAGAAGTTTCAACCCTTTGTTTAATCTGGATTTTGCAGTCCCTTCCGGTATATTCATAACTTTAGAGATCTCAGGTACAGTCATATCATTAATAAATCGAAGGACAACAACCGTCCTGATCTTGTCAGGAAGCCCGCTATATAACCCTTGTAGTTCTTCTTTTGTCTCCCTTTGGTACACTCCCTCTTCAACAGGGTTATAACTCCGGGATTTGGACAACAAAAAATGGCGCACTTCTTTCATCCATCCAGATTTACGTCTTCTCATAACGCTATGACACTCATTTGAAGCAATTCGCAATATCCATGATTTCATGTTCCTTACCTTAGTTCTGTCAGCCAAAATAACTTTGACAAATACTTCTTGGCAAATGTCCTCAGCATCTGCTTGATTTTTCATCAGATAATAACAGAAGTAATACACTTGCTCTTTGTACAATTCAAAAATTTCTCTGTCAGTCATTCTATAGCCCCCCCTTCGCCGTGTTTTCATTAATAAGACAAATAATATTATGTAATCGTTCATTTTGTTTATAATCGGTTTTGCCACATTCTCAGATAACTAGAATAGGTTAGTTCAATATCTCCGCTTGAAACAGGTAAAACAGCAAAAAAGCCGCTAAATTGGTCATAACCCTGTCAAGTAGACAATACAAAAAAGACAAGATTTAAGCTGCGGCCGTTTCCCGGTATTCTACTGGGGAACGGTCGTTTAGTTTTTTCTGAAATCGGTTTTGGTTGTAAAACAATATGTATTCGCTTACTTGCTGTTCAACCTCTACTTTGTTTGCCGCTGTATTCAAATAAATTTTCTCAGTCTTCAAATGAGAAAAGAACGACTCGATACAGGCATTATCTAAACAATTCCCACGCCTGGAGTGACTGCCTAGGATGCCGAGTTGTTTCAGTTTACGGTTAAATGGCTTTGAGGTATATTGAAATCCTTGGTCCGAGTGCAGAATTACGCCACTCAGATCCACATGCTGACAGAGTCTATCCAACGTGTCATGGACCAAAGCGAGGTCATTTCGTTCAGAAAGATGCCACGCTACAATTTCGTTATTGTATAAATCCTGAACGACAGAGAGGTACACAAAATGTTCTCCAGCACGAATATAGGTAATGTCGGTAACCAGCTTCGTTCGTGGCGTATCCGCCTGAAACTGGCGCTCTAGCCGATTCGGGTTCACCACAGAAACTTGTTTTCCAAAGAATCGACGTTTCTTTCGAATGACAGAGCAGATGCCTAATTGTTTCATTAATCGGTACACCTTTTTGTGGTTGACCCGAAGGCCTTCTCTCCGTAAAGCTACCGTCATTCGAAGGTAACCAAAGTAGGGATGAACGCGATGGATGGCAAGCAGATGCGATTCCAATTCATGATCCTTTTGTCTACGTTCGCTTGTCGCCTGTCTGCTTTTTCTCCACTTGTAATAGCCCGAACGAGAAACCGCAGCTAACTTCAAGAGCCAAACCAGGCGATGGTGTGCTCGTAGATCCTCTATAATTTGAAATCTGGCATCTTTACTCGTCACTCCTTGTGTAGATTTGGATACTGCTTTTTTAAGTATTCAATCTCCGCCCGCAAGTATGCCATCTCTTCTTCCATACTAGAAAACTTGGTTCTAAGGCGTCCCCGTTTGGATGGAGCAGGTTCTAGACTCATTCCCTGTTTCGCTTTTGCTGCCCACACTTGTACCTGAGATTTATTTTGAATATTTAAACGTGTCGCTACTTCACGTATGCTCATATGTTCCTCGTTGACCAGCCGGGCCGCCTCCAATTTCAATTCCAAGGAGTACCGCCGGAAAGTTTGTCCTTTTTTAGCCATGAAAAAAATCCCTTTCGTTTGACAAGATTAAGTCCATCTTAACAGATGTCTTTTTTCTCTTGTCTACTAAAAGGGGATAATACCAAATTAGCGACTTTATGAAGTCATTTGGTCATCGAGTAACGAGGTGATGCTGTTGAGTTAGTCTCACTATTTTCACCTCTGCTTAAATCCATGATAAAACGTATCTACCACAAGCGCAGGGGCTGCTTTTCTCGCGATATGACCACTTACAACCTGCTGCCACGTCAGGAACATGATGGAATACAGCACATCGACAATCCAGGTTTTATCAAGATCGGAGCGGAAATAACCTTTCTGTTGTAACAGACCGACCGCATGCAGTACCGGTTCTCTCAGTTTCAGATCGGCTCCCTCAATCTCGGGATTATAGTTAATAGTGGTGTCATGAGCCAAAAAATAAATTTTGTCGCCTAATGGAATCAGCGCTTCAATCAGTTCGGGTATGTACTTTTCACAGTGCTCCTCATCCAGTTGGATTTCTTTCATGGTCTCACTGACCACCTCGATTGCGCGTAATCCCAGATATACCATAAGCTGTTCGCGACTTTCCACATATCGATGTAACGTAGCGATTCCGATTTTTGCAGATTCTGCAATTTCATTCATGGAAGCATTCGGTTTTTCAATCAGCAATTTGGTGGCCTCGTCCAAAATGGAATGAAGCCTGGTTTGTTTAATTGTTGTCATTTCCTTTTTCATGGTAGTACACCTCTTGGCGAATTAGTCTACAATTGATCTGGTCATCCATCATATGATTGGATTAGACTATAAAATTATAGCATACTTCCTCACAAGTAAAACTAAAAGCCGCCATTTGGCGGCTCTTAGCATGGTTATCTTTCACGTTACTTACAGTTCGATAATTCTGGTTGCAATATTTGTACAAAATTCACGATCATGCTCTACAAAAAGCAGGGTTGGCGAGTATTCCAAGAGTAAGTCTTCGATCTGCATACGTGAAATGACATCTACAAAGTTGAGTGGTTCATCCCAAATATGCAGATGAGCTTTCTCACTCAGACTTTTGGCAATGAGCACTTTCTTTTTTTGACCTGCGCTAAACGTTGAGATATCTTTCTCCAATTGCAGTCTGGAAAGATCCAACTTTCGCAGTATCGATTTAAACAGGCTTTCATCAATCCCCTGCGTGGCCGCATACTCAGATAAATGCCCTCCGAGATCGGACGTGTCCTGCGACACATACGAGATTTTAAGCTGATGATCCTTTCGGAAAAGACCTGTATAAGGGATATCTTCACCACAGATCAGTTTAAGAATGCTTGATTTGCCGGATCCATTTTTACCATACAGGGCAATACGATCCCCTTTTTCAACCGTGATACTGACATCCTTACACACCGTATTGGAGCCGTATGATATCGACACATGTTCCAATTCAACAAGTTCCTGCTTGTGAAAATCCAGCTGATGAATCTGTAAACGTTCTGCACTCTCGATATTTTTTAGAAGTTTGGATTTCTCTTGAATCGCAGATTGCTGCCTTTGTTCGATATTTTTGGAACGTTTCATCATTTTGGCAGCCTTGTGCCCAATATATCCTTTATCCACCTTGGAGCCGGAATTTCTCGTACCATTTTTGGTTTTTTCAACTTCATGCGACCATCCACCGGTCCGTTTGGCTGAATCGGATAAACGCTTGATATCCTTTATTAATTTCTCATTACTCGCAAGTTCAAACTGATCTTGCCTTCTTTTATTTTCCCACCAAGCGGAGAAATTCCCTTTCTGAATCTCGATGTTACTCTTATTGATGGAAAGGATATGGTCCACGCTGTGATCCAGAAACGCCCGATCGTGAGATACCAGAATAAACCCACTCTTGCTGCCAAGATAATTACTGACGATTTGTCTTGCATGAAGGTCAAGATGATTGGTAGGTTCATCAATGAGCAGAAATCGATTATACTTCAGGAACAAAGCAGCCAGCATCACCTTTGTTTGTTCTCCGTTGGATAACGTATCGAAAGGCCGATACAACACATCTTCTGACACTTTTAGCAGGTTAAACTCGCGCACAACTTGCCAGTGCAGATATTCAGGATGAATCTCGCCGATGACATCAACGGTCATGGCTCCCTTATTCTCTACCTGGAAAGGAAAGTATTCAAAGCTAACATTCGCCGAGATCTGTCCGCTATATTCATATTTACCAAGTAACAGATTGAGAAAGGTCGTTTTGCCTCTGCCGTTCCTTCCGGTAAAACCCAATTTCCAATCGGAGTCCAACTGGAAGCTAACATTTTCAAATATATTATCGTAACTGCCTTCATAGGCAAAGGTCAGGTTGGTAACATTGATTAAAGACATACGAATCATCCTTTTTATGTGAAATATAAAAGTAAATTGACGGGATTTCACCATCGAACATGGCATGGATTCCCTCACTTTAATATTTGAACATAATCAGAATTTAGATCGCTTATACGATAAAGAAACCTGACGATATAACATTCAGCGCCAAGTAGATCTATGCATAGACGGGATAAAGTGTCGGATTCTGATTAGTAATATTGTGAACCATGCCACTGTTCATGTTCGTTGACAGGTCCACATAAACATCTACAACCTCTAATTCAGTCATGACTCTATCCCCCTTTGAACGCTCAAAATTTAATACAGAAAACTTAACATGGAATATATTCACTGGTCAAGATACGGCTACCTCAATCACCTCAACGTCTTTCCGCTTCCCCTTCACTCCACTGAAATATCAGCCTTACACACCTCTACATAAATCTTGATGATGTACTCATCGGGATTACTTTCTGCAAAATAACTGAGCAGATCCAGTGCATATACATGTCCGCAGACTTGCACTCCTTCTCTTTTTATATCCTCTTTCATGATGGAATACGTCTCTGGCATGCTTTCGTATGAACCTCGATGATTCATGACGGCATACATCCCTTTAGGCTTAATCCATATCGTTTCCCCTGAAATGGGAGCTTTTATTTTGTTGCCAAAGTAATCCGGATAGTATTCTCCTGCCTCAAAGTGCTCCTGACGTAAGATTGTCCATACCGGAAACTCATAATCGATCATCTTTTCATCACAATGACTTCGATATTCAATGAACTTACGGGAGAATTCCTTATCCCCATCCCCTTGCTCCAGTTGAACAGCAATAAAATACTCCAGCTCACATTGTTCAATATTCAGTCCTTCATGCGAAGCATCCGTGGCTTGTTTCGTCATTTCAATGGCACCACTTAACAGCTTTTGCATACGTTTGATTCGTTGTTGCTCCAGCTCAAGTGCCTTTAATTTCTGTTCAAACAGCTCAATTAACAATGGCGTATTCTGATTTTGAATAAATGACTTGATCTCCTGGAGTGAGCTTCCGGCCTTCTTCAGCACATGTATGACATCCAGCACATACGTTTGTTGGACACCATAATAGCGGTAGCCCTTGTCATTGGTATATTCAGGCTTTAACAGCCCAATCTCGTCATAATGAAACAGGGTATGTTTGGTCACTCCGCAGACCTTGGCAAATTCACTGGTGGTAAAGTGTTGTGCGTGATGTCCAGCCATCTTTGGGCCCTCCATGTACATATGTGGTCTAAGTTTTATCAATATAGATGCATTATAGTGTGTAAAGAAAAGTTTGACTATAGGGTTACCCGATAGTTTAGTCTGGAATTGTAAGTTATTCATATCGTCGGAGGGAAACATGTCAAAATTCAAACGTTGGATGATTCTTGTTATTGTCTCAAGTGCACTATTACTCATTGTGATGGATATGACCATCCTGTACACGGCTTTACCCAGCTTGACCCATGATCTCGGTGCATCAGCTTCGGAGAAATTATGGATTCTGAACGGTTACTCCCTTGTCATGGCGGGTTTGCTGCCTGCAATGGGAACGCTCGGAGACCGTCTTGGTCACAAAAAAATATTCACCCTGGGCTTGCTGGTCTTTTCTGCCGCTTCCCTTGCTGCTGCCTTTTCTCCAGTACCGGCTGTGCTGGTCATGAGCAGAATTCTTCTTGCCGTAGGCGCATCCATGATGATGCCAGCGACATTGTCGATCATCAGAGTTACGTTTACGAATGAACGAGAACTCGCACTCGCGATCGGCATATGGGGTTCCATTGCATCCGGTGGTGCAGGACTGGGACCGATTGTCGGCGGACTGCTTCTTCAACATTTCTGGTGGGGCTCTGTGTTTCTGATTAACCTGCCCATAGCCATTATCGCGTTTGTATTCGCTTTGAAAATGATTCCTAAACATCAAGGGGATGCGTCGAAAAAGTGGGACTTCACCAGTTCCATTCAGATCATGATTGCCATGGTCGGAATTATCTATTCCATTAAGGAATTCACAAGACGTGAAGGATCTCTCACACTCGCTATCATTGCTGCTGTGATCGGTGTTCTTTCCCTGATCATCTTTATTCGCCGTCAGAATAACAGTCCCAACCCGCTTCTGGATCTGTCCTTGTTCAAAATCCCAAGATTCAGCACCGGTTTTATCACCGCACTCGTTGGCTTGTTTGCACAAATGGGTGTGCAATATATGGTCACTCAGCGGCTTCAGCTGGTGGAAGGCATGTCACCGCTTCAAGCTGGACTATTCACCGTATCCATACCTGTTGCAGCACTCATTGCCGGACCTGTTACGGGGGCCATTATGCACCGTGTGGATGTTGTATATATCAAAAGCTTCTCCCTCTTCATCGCCGCTCTTGGCATGGGGACGTACCTGATGTATTTCAATGCAGGGTTTACCGGGCAGATTCTCGGTTTGGCATTGCTTGGTGCAGGTCTTGGCTCAGGGATGACTGCTGCATCGCATTCTATTATGAGTTATGCCCCACCTCATAAAGCGGGTATGGCCGCTTCCATTGAGGAAGTAGGTTATGAGCTGGGTGGAGCATCCGGTATTGCCATCATCGGAAGCATGTCTACCCTTTTCTACACGCTCGCTATGAAGATTCCTGCGGGGATTCGTGTGCCAGCCAATGCGAAGGACAGTCTGGATGAAGCGCTTATTGCTGCCGAAAGCTTGCCTGCCGCGTCTGCTGAATCGCTCAAAAATGCCGCCTTTGCTGCATTTGACCAATCTTTCTTTGTCGTCATTGCAGGTGTGACCGTATTTCTGATTATTGCTGCTCTGATCATGAGCTGGGTTGCCGTGCGGTTGAAACGAGCTAAAAATAAAACTGCGGAAGGTTAAACCTAAACATATTGCATCTCAAAAAGTGGAGGTGAATTCGGTTATGTGGTTTCCAATAACCAATGGAATTATTATTTTATTAGGTATATTTGCTATTTTTCTGATCGTTAGAAATATGTCAAAAGAAGAGGATTAACTACTGACTGTTGATAACTTAAACCGCTTGTTACCATTTTCAATTGAAAATAATATCAAAAACCACTACCTGAGTTGTTTCAGGTAATGGTCTTTGATATGCCTGATAACAGGCCTCCAATGCGTACACTTTACGGAACATAGGCATCCTCAACCTCAACTTTTCGTTCATTCCCCATCGCAATGTATCTTACGTTAATGACATTTCCTTTCTGGAAGTGGGGAATATGTGTGATCGGGATATAAGTCTCTACAATTGTTGGAAAGGTGCGACCGTCAACTTGGGTTACAGTTAAATCCAATCGCACGCCCGGCCTTCCATCCCTACTGGATGAAGTCTGTACAATATCATGAATTATTGCTTCTGCTGGAATTCCATCCATCAGAATGCTCTTGCACAGGTGATGTTTCTCTTTATTGCTACGTAGTAGTTTAAATACCATAATCGTAGTGATCGTGCCTGTTGTAAGCCCAAAGACAATAACAGCAACAAAAATAATTAATGTGACGGTCATGGTGACCTCCTTTTATTTGAAACTTATGTTAACTACTTCTTGTTTATATCTTTTATTCCTGCCTATTTTCTTGAATCGGAAAGCTTTAAAGTCAAAAAAGCCGCCTTAAGGGCGGCTTCCTGCTCAGTATGTTCAACTCAATCTACTTTCGCACCATACGAGCGTACAAACAGAACAGCTTGTTCGCGATCCAAACGTACACCTTTGATATCCAGTGATTTCAGATCGATCCCCTCCAGATTGGCCCCTCTGAGATCGGCTCCTTGCAGCTTGGCTCTGCTCAATACGACTCTGGTAAGGTCACAGTCTCTCAAATCCGCTTTGGTGAAATCCGTGTCCGTAAAGTCAGCTTCAAAGAAACGAATTCCTCGCAAATCCTGTTTACCTAATCGGGTATGTCTCAGATTCGTATAAGACCAATCACCGTGACTTAGTGTAATGCCATCCATTTGCGCACCCGAGAAATCCGAGCCTGTCATCTTGCAAGAGCTGAATTTGGAAGCAAAGAGATTCGCACCACCAAAAGTGCAGTTTTCAAAAGCTGATTCCGTATGAATCGAACCATTCATTGAAGCCCCTTTGAAGTCACACTCGATAAAACGGCAGTTACTGGTTTCGATTTCTTCCATAGAAGCATTCATGAATGTACACTGTTTGAAAACACAGCTTATCAGTTCACCATATCTCAGATCGCGTCCCTCAAAATGTACTGCTTCATATTCCTGATCCTTATATTGATACACCACGTACACCCCATCTTGTTTATTTATCCCGTCTTCCTTCATTAAAAGAACTTTTTATACTATACCACACCCCTGTCAAGTACCTGCTTAAACACCCTCAAAAGTCAAGTTACTTTTTTTAAAGAAAATCTCTGAAATACAAAGAAAAGACGCATAAAGCGCCTTTTTCCTACACTATATTCCCTAGAAATTTTCCGTATTTAGACCTTTGACTTTACTCTTGAAATGCTACCTATCAGTAATAGAATAGCCAGACCCGCAGTGATCAGGGCAATGGTATGCAGCCCTTCAGAGCGGATGGCACCACCGAAGGTTATGCCCAGTAAACTCGTGGACAAGATACTGCCAATCGAACGGAACGTAACGTACAATCCTGAAGCCGCCCCGGTCTCTTCCGGCGATGTCACATCATACAGCGCTGTTTGCAGACCCATGTTGTTGAAACCATTGGGAATACCCAGTACGGCATTTACGACCAGAATCAATAACATGGAGCTATTTTTACCAAGTAGCAATAACAGTAGTGTACTTGCAACCAATAGAAGGTTCCCCACGATGATGGTGGTGCGATAACCAAAACGTTTATTGCACTTGACCGCGACTGAAGTCATGATCACACCTAACCCTGCCAGAGGAAGCATGAGCAAGCCGGTTGTTTTGGGATCGTATCCCTTCACTTGGTCTAACCATAGCGGAATGCAGAAGAACAACGAATAGAAAACAATATTAACTCCGATATATTGAACGTAGACAAACCGGAGTCGCCGATTAGAAGTAATCATCTGAATATTCATAAACGGACTTGTTGCACGCTTTTCCCACCATACAAGCACTACGCCTGTAATCAGGGAAACGATGAGCAGCCACCAGGACATGCCGTCCGACAAAGACAGCAGGAACAGCATCAGCGTTGTCAGCATGAGGACAAACATTCCGATACCCGGGATGTCCATACGTTTCCAAACAGGTGCAGCTACTGTTCCGTTCGCAATCGTTGCCTCTTGCGCAACTTGGTCTTTAGGCAGCCATGCACGAGCAATCCACAGCGTTGCCAAGGTGATCGGGATGTTTATCCAGAAGATCGATTGCCAACCGATCGAGCCGACCAGAATTCCCCCAAGTGTGGGACCGAATGCAGCCATGACATTAGCCATGATCGAAACCAGCGCCAGAGCTGAAGCAATTCGATTGGGATCATCCTTCCCACCCTGCTGTGTGGCAGCAGCTCGCAACATGGACATGCCCGCAGGGAATGCAACAGCACTACCCAAAGCCTGAATAATACGCATGGCCAAAAGCATGCCAAAATTTGGTGCCCATACGGCCACCACACTACTGAGCAGAACAAGCGACAGTCCACTCAGAAAGATTCGTTTCGCTCCAAAGAGGTCCGAGAGCTTGCCCGCAAGTGAAGGTCCGATGGCTCCTGCCAGATAGAAACCGGATAGCAACCAGGTCACTGTTGCGAGATTCACCTGAAATTCTGTTCCGATCCTCATGAGCGCCACAGCAATCATCGATGAATTCAATGGGTTCAGTAGCACACCAAGTGCAACCACCCATGCAATTTTTCGAATAAGCTTATCGGAATGAGGGGTGGCATTAGGTTCGATCGTGGAATGAGTTGTTAGTCGTGTCATTGTAGAGCCTCCGTATTGAGAATGCTCCAAGTATAATTCAGTTTCGTCATTAGAAAAAATATATATATTCGTATAATATAATAATAAAATCATTATCAATAAAAGGTGGATCAATCATGGATATCGCCCATTTGAAATATTTTCAAACCGTAGCTCGCACCGAGCACATGACGCAGGCTGCTCATGAACTGCATATGGCCCAACCCGCACTAAGTATGATCATTTCCCGTCTGGAGGATGAAGTGGGGGTTCCCTTGTTCGATCGTGTCGGCAGACAGATTCGTTTGAACGCTTGTGGTAAAGCCTATTTGAAGCGGGTCAATCAGTCTTTGGCTAATCTGGAAGAAGGAAAACGAGAAGCCATGGAGTTAGCCGGTTACGAACAAGGTAGAATCTCACTGGCTACAACCACATTAAACCGTTTAACGAAATTATTATCTGCCTACCTCACGCAACATCCGGATGTGAATTTCAAGATCACACAAGCTTCAACCGAAAAAGAAAAACTGCAACTACTTGAACAGTCCGAAATTGATTTCTTCCTGACCTCCCAGTGCATTGATCGTGCGGATATTACGCATATCCCTCTAATCACGGAAGAAATCTTGCTTACCGTTCCGCCAACGCATCCGCTTGCTGGACGCGACCGGATTTCACTTGCAGAACTAGTTAATGAAGACTTCATATCCCTCAAACAAGGATATTCATTTCGAGAAATAACGGATATGTATTGCAGACAAGCTGGTTTTCTTCCACATATCATATGTGAAGGAGATGAACCTGCTGCCATTGCAGGTCTCGTGCAGGCCGGTTTGGGAATCGCCTTTGCTCCCGCAGCTTCGCAGAGAGAAGACGATACGCTCTCCTACCTTCATATTGATGGTACTGATTGTCAACTAACGTTCTATCTTGCCTGGGTAGAGGGACGTTATCTATCTCGCACTGCCCAGAACTTTCGTGATTATGTCATCGCCTATTTTGCGAATCTCAACACGTTTTGACGATAAATGACTGCAAAGAAGCCCACACCATTACACGATCACGGCGTGGGCTTATGTATATGGCTCTTCCAGCCAGTGCTCATCTATTCGTATTAGAAAGCACTACACCAGTATTTTGGACATCCGGTACAGCGATAGCGCAGGTTTATTGATTTCCCCAACTCTTTGGTATCCCAAACGTTCATACAGTTGGATAGCCCGTGCATTTTCCTTTTTAACCGTGAGCGAAGATTTGGACAGACCTTGTTCTACAGCTTGTTGTTCAGCAAATTGAATGAGCTGCGTCCCCACGCCAAGCCCCCTGCTTTCAGGCAATGTAGCCAATGTTCCGATATGGTACTCGTCGTTCTCTGCTTCTTTCAATGTCACCATAGAGTAGAACTCTTTCCAATGTTGAAGATTATACTTGATCAGGCTCCATTTACGAAGTTCAAACAGCTTGGAGAACGTTGGCAAAGCGAGTTTGTTCATTATAGTAGTCGGATAACACATGATCATACCTAACGTTTGGTTACCCATTTTGGCTTCATAAGCGTATTGGTAACTGAATCGGTTCTGATTCGAACGCCATAACTTGTTAAATGTTTTTTCTATTATGCCTTTATCCTTGGTACCTGCAAGCGAATATGCCATATATTCAAGTGCCATCTGATTTAATTGCCCGCCGACTAAGGATTGTGGACTGGCTTTTATAATGGAAATCTTATTCATCGCTGTCACTCCTCTAGGTAGCTGAACTTGGACTAGAACCTCGCATCAGGTTGGTTAAGGGATATCCCCTCAACGATCACGTTCACCGTATCAATGGTTAATCCGGTTAGTTGTTCCACATGCACTCTCACATTGTTTTGTAATTCCCTGCAAACTTCATGCACTTTCGTTCCATATCGAACGACAACCTTTAAGTTAATCTCCAATCTGGATTCTACCTTGCGGATGGCAATGCCATTTTGCAGACTTTTGCCGCTCCACTTTTTGGTGATGCCTTCTACAAGCCCTGTCGACATGGAGGAAATCTCACTCGTGGTATTCGCGATCTTGCCGACAATTTTGGAGATCACATCATCCGATATTTGAATTTTTCCCAGAACATTTTGAATGGACATCCTAGGTCCCCCCTTTTTACTCCTGTATTTTTGATAGATAATAATATCATTTAATATAAATATAAATCATACGAAGTCCGATTTCAACTTTTGAATTCAGTAGTCCACATTTCTACCTGTACATACCAAAAAAGCCGCAATCATCGCGGCTTCTGCTGGTCTATTATGGGAATTTTAATTGAATATGGACAGGAAGGTGGGAGGATGATGCGCCCTCTGTTCTACCTTCTTCTGCTGCCTCTGTTTCTTCTACTTGCACGAGCCATTGTCTGCCAATTAACGATTGCAGCAATTCAATCTCTTGTGCGGTCAGACGAATATGCTTCAGTGACAGTTCATCTTGAACATAATCCCGATCCACCTTACGATCAAACCGGAAATCGAGCAATCGTTTCAACCCGTTAATATGCAGAAACTTGAACTCATAACCGTGACGTATCGCTTTTTCCCAATCGTCTCCGATGTCAGCTGCGGTCTGTAGTCTTTCATCGAAATCCATCGTGGGTTCCTTAACCAGAGGCAGCAACTGGGAGTAGTCTCGACGTTGTAACCATTCAATAATCACGTCTCCCTGCACCCCACTTGTCAGCACATTCTCTACAAGAAGCCCTACAGGAATGGACAGCTGAGTGCGACTCATTGCTCCCCCTCCTCATTGCCGAGATACTTATTGAACCAGGCATTCACCTGTTCGAAGCTATCGATCCGAAGTGAAGGTTTACCACTTTTGAGTAAA
The DNA here is from genome assembly GCF_037976905.1 of Paenibacillus sp. FSL K6-1318. Classification (NCBI taxonomy): domain Bacteria; kingdom Bacillati; phylum Bacillota; class Bacilli; order Caryophanales; family Paenibacillaceae; genus Paenibacillus; species Paenibacillus sp. FSL K6-1318. The sequence continues at coordinate 3,040,352 of NZ_CP150270.1, read as the reverse complement.
CTGTGGTTGGAGCCTGGATAACGAATCAGTTTGGTCTTTTTGCCGTATCGTTTTAGCGTGGTGTATAATTCCTCCGCTTGCGCAATCGGTGTCCGATAATCCTGCTCTCCGTGCATAATCAGAAGTGGCGTATCAATGTGATGTGCATGGGCAAGAGGTGAGCGAGACCACAGGAATTCAGCATTTTCCGTCGGATTACCGCCAATCACTCCCTGGACATAGGAAATTCCGATATCGCTCGTTCCATACATGGACAACCAGTTGGAGATGCAACGCTGCGTTACAGCCGCTTTGAAACGGTGCGTATGCGCTACGATCCAGTTGGTCATCACCCCACCATAACTGCCTCCTGCTACACCCAAACGTGATGCATCTAGGAAATCATATGTAGCCAGGGCATAATCAACAGCTTCCATCAGATCTCGGTAATCGCCTCCGGCAAAGTCACCACGGCATGCTCTGGCAAACTCCTGACCGTATCCCATGCTTCCGCGAGGATTGATCCACAGCACAGCGTAACCTTGTGCAGCGAGTGTCTGCATCTCATGACTGAATGTTCCCGTATACATCGCGTGAGGTCCACCATGAATTTGCAAAATCAGTGGCAGCTTGCCATTGGATGAACGTACTGCCGGTGTAGCTAACCAACCTTGAAGCGGCCATCCATCGGAAGACTTAAACTCTACACGTACAGGTACATTAACAGCTAATTCAGCCAAGAATTCATCATTTCGGCGGGTGAGTCTGAACATTTCACCACTGGCGATATCCACGCGATATAACTCTCCAGGATGTTCAGCAGTCAATGCAGCGATAACCAGCGAGGTACCATCCGGCGTTAAGGTATACTGATAGACATCCTTTTCACCAGCGCCCGTCACCACTTGACAAGCCCCATCTTCTTGAATGCGATACACGTCCACATTCCCGTTATGCGTTCCGAGTACATATACACCACGTTCCGGATGATGGTTATCCGAGATAGGAGAAGGTGATGCACCAGCCGACTTCATATCTCCCAGTGCTGCGTTACCAATCTGCAGATCTACTTGTGGTGCGATTGACCTGGGTACACCTCGATGAACGGGGACTGCATATAATCTGTTGTGACTCCCACTTCCGTATTCACGATCACTGGCGATCAGGATCAACTGCTGTCCATCGGGTGAATAGGAAAACTGGCTAATCGCCAGACTGGAATCCGTCACTTTGAAGAGATCACTCTCTCCCAATCGAATGCTGTATACATCCGTAAAGTACAGCAGATCCGCATCAAGCTCCTCATCCTCCACTTGCTTGGATATGAAGGAAAGGTGCTGGCTATCTGGCGACCATGCCGGAGCACTAATATTCCATAGCCCGGAAGTCACCTGCGTAATCTGCCCGCTCTTGATCTCATATACAAACAAATGGCTGTATTGACCATCCCACCAGCCGGCCCCTTCCGCCTTCGGCGTTGTACGCTCGAAGACTTTACCTCGCAGCACAGGTGCAGACTCCTGTTGGGCGTCAGCTTTCTTCTGTTGGTCCTCCGGTTGCACTTTGCTGGTAAACGCAATGTACTTCCCGTTTGGTGACCAGATATAACTCAATATTTTACGTGCGGGAGCTATCAGCATGACCGGCTCTTTTTGATCTGAATGGAGCGTCCATAGTCCTTTGCCACCATCCACTGAGCGAATAAATGTGAGCTGTGTGCCATCCGGCGACCAAGCAGGTGAGGAATCCTTCGTTCCATCCGAAAGTGCTATATCTTCATCACCATCGAGGGAAATTCCTCGAATTTGTGTGTTATATTCGTTTTTATCCTGATCTATGGTCTGTTCCACATAAGCCACTTGTCCGTTAGGACTGATCACCGGCTGACTGATCCAACGATAGTGAAGCAGATCCTCCGGCATAATTGGTCTTTGATTCATAATGATGGCTCCCTTCTCCGTTTATTTTTGGGTTGTCTCCGTACGTGGATCAAGCACATCACGCAGCCAATCTCCAAGGAAAATAACACCGAGTACGGTAAATGTAATGGCTAGTCCCGGGAATGTAGCGACCCACCAGCTTGTTGCAACGTATTGTCTGCCATCACTGAGCATACCTCCCCAGGATACATCGGGTGGTTTGATACCCAGACCCAGGAAACTGAGTGAAGCTTCCATAATAATGGTCGTGCCCACATTCATACCGCAGATCACGATAAAGGATGAAAGGATATTCGGCAGAATGTGTTTTAGAATCAATCTTCCATTCTTCGCGCCAATCGATCTGGCCGCATGAACAAAATCACGCTCTTTAATACTAAGAACCTCACTTCTTACCACACGTGTGAATGGAACCCAGTTCGTCACCCCGATGACAAAGATCAGTGTCGTAATACCCGGGCCAACAATCGCCATCACAACGAGCATGAACAGAATGGTTGGAATCGCCATGAATGCATCACCTACACGCATGATTACAGCGTCTACCCATTTCCCGTAGAATCCGGATACCAGCCCCAGAATGGCGCCAATGATTCCTGACACAATCACTGCACCCATACCCACGATCAAGGAAACCCGAGCACCATATACAATTCGGCTCCACATGTCTCTACCCAGATTATCCGTACCGAGCCAGTATTCGGCCGTTCCGCCCTCAAGCCATGCTGGTGGTTTAAGTCGATTGAGCGGATTCACCGCTGCCGGATCATGACTCGTTAATAGAGGTGCACCTATGGCAATTAACACAACCAACAATACAAGCACAGCACCAAACATTCCGGTCTTGCTGATGATCAGTTGTTGCCAGATATAACGAAATCCCGTTGGTGCACGCCCATTGTCTTGTTCCTGTTCTGTACCCGGAATTGGCATTTCATTGCTGCCTGTCATATGATTGCACCTCCTTCTAGTCGTATTTGATGCGCGGATCAAGTAGCCTGTAGGCTACATCCGTCAAGATGTTAGTTACTACAACGATAACCGCAATGACAAACACTGCTGCCTGCACGATCGCCATATCGTGTGTGTTGACTGCAACGACCAGCAATTGACCCAGTCCAGGCCAGGAGAATACCGTTTCCGTAATCAAGGTTCCCCCGATCAGACTTGTAAACTGCAAACTCATAATCGTTACGACCGGAATCAGTCCATTCCGAAACGCATGTTTCACAATGACAACCATCCGGCCTAGCCCTTTGCTACGGGCTGTTCGAATATAGTCCTGGTTCAGAATCTCCAGCATGCTGGAGCGAATCAGCCGGGTCATCTGCGCGGCCAGTCCAACGCCAAGCGTGAATGCCGGCAAGATCAGATGTGACAATCCACCACGACCAGAGACCGGCAATACGCCCAGCATGACGGAGAACAAGAGGATAAGCATAATCCCCATCCAGAAGTTTGGCATCGCCTTACCAATGACGGATATACCGGAAATGATGAGATCGGTAAACGTATTGCGTTTGACAGCTGAAATGACACCAAGTGGCACAGCCATCAGCACGGCAAAGAACATGGCGGCTACCGCCAGTTCAAAGCTCGCAGGCAATCTCTCCAGCACAAGCTCTAATGCAGGCTGATTGTAGCGAAAAGACTGACCAAAGTCTCCCTGTAACGCACTGCCCAGAAACTTCACGTATTGCGTATATAAAGGCTGGTCCAAACCGAGGGCCTGCGTCAAGACAGCACGATCTTCAGCGGTAGCCGTTTCGGGCAACATTAGCGCAACCGGATCACCGGTAACTCGAACCAAAATGAACACAATTAATGAAACAATGAACAGCACCGGAATGATCTGTAGTAATGACTTAAGTACGTATTTGCCCATTCCTTGTTCACCTCCCTTATAAAGAAAAACACTTATCGACGAACTTTCACAGAAGACAGACCGCAGTTAGTTGACGTTTTTCTTGCGATGATCGAATCCTTCAGCTCCGCTGAAAACGTATAAATTCGATCATCTTAAAAAAGAACGGCAGGAACATGGTTATCCAGTCCCTGCCGTTCACGGCCTTAACTTTTCAATGACCGGTTATTATACCCGATGTTACTGTGCAACAGGTGTAATCTCGTCAGCATAGAACATCTCGTCACTGCGCGGCGCGAAGTTCACTTTAGCATTCGTACCGTAGACACCTTCCATTTGGTACAGATATACAGCTGGGCGCTCTTCAGAGAAGATCTGCTGTACTTGCTGATACTCTTTCTCACGAGCTGCAGGGTCCATGTTCACCAATGCCGATTGAAGCAGTTTTTCTACTTCAGGATTGTTATAATCCGATTCGCCTTTTGCTTCTTCCAACATATAACGATTGTAGTTATTCGAAGCGTCGAACAAGGAGTTACCAATACCGATCATGAAGATTTCTTTGAATGATTTGGAGCTGTAACGTTCACTGAATGCACTTGCTTCAAGGACATCCAGGTTAATTTTGAATCCGGCTTGTTCCAGCATCGCTGCAACAACTTCAGCCTGTTCTTTGTACTGTGATGAAACGGAGATGGTCATCTCGGCTTCACCTTCTGCATAGCCAGCTTCTTGCAGGAGCTGTTTCGCTTTTTCTTGATCATAGAGTGAAGTTTTGTACAATGATGGATCAGCACCGAAGTTGCCTGGCGTTACGGATGTGCGAGTTACGATACCCGCTCCACCGGCAATACTGTCCACAATTCCTTGTTTGTCGATAGCCAGGTCAATCGCTTCACGCACTTTCGGATCAGCCGTGATGCTGCCTTCCGTCTGACGGAAGATCAACTGAAGCACACGTTGGATTGGTGCTTTGACAATCTTCTTATCTGCTTCGCCTTCGATCCGGGCAATATCGGTGGACGGAATCGAAGACGCCACATCTACACCACCAGCAAGCAATTCGGATACACGTGTGGAGGCTTCAGGAATAACGCGGAATACCACTTCATTCCATTTTGGTTCTCCATCGAAGTAGCTCTCGTTTTTCACCAGTTCCACACGATCATCTTTCGTCCATTTACTGAACTTGTAAGGGCCTGTTCCAACCGGTTGTTTCAGGAAAGCATCAAAACCGTTGTCTGCAATATATTTTGCCGGCAGAATACCTGCTCCCATCTTGGACAAACGATTCAGGAGCAATGGATCTGGGCCATCCGTAATAATGTCTACGGTATAGTCATCCACCACTTTAACTTCTACAATATTTTTGAAATAGCTGTTTTGTTTCAGTGTCTCGTCCTTGGCAACGCGCTCCAGCGTGTATTTTACATCTGCCGAAGTGAATGGATCGCCATTGTGGAAGGTCACACCTTCACGCAGCTTAAATCTCCATGTTGTATCGTCTACCTGATCCCATGAAGTCGCAAGTCCCGCAACTTTCTTCTGTTCACTGTCATTTTTGATCAGATAATCGAAAACGTTGACCAGAACCGCTTCACTGGATGTATTGTTGTTGTTGTGCGGATCGAAACTCTCGATGTCTGTTGCTGCAGCAATGGTCAGTGTTGTACTTGCGCTTCCACTGCCCGTTCCTTCTGTTGCGGCACCATCATTCGTGCTTGTCGTTTTTCCTCCGCAAGCGCTGAGTACCATTACGACTGCCAGTAACGTGATCCACATGCCTGTCCATTGTCTTTTTTTCATTGTGATTGCTCCCCCTCAGAAGTTGTATTCCTTGCCAAAAATTCAAGTGCTACTGCAGACAACATGCCCACACCATAAGGCATTGCTGTCTCATCAAGATCAAACATGGGATGGTGAAGTGGATAACGAGTACGTTCCTCATCATTCCCAGATCCTAGTCTGAAAAACACACCCGGAACCTTCTCACAATAAAAAGCGAAATCCTCGCCCCCTGTGGAGGGTTTGATATAATTCCATCCCTTCTCCGCATTAACCCGATCACAGGTCTCTGTTAGCAGGTCAACCATACCGAGATCATTCACGACAACAGGGTATCCATCGCCATAAACAACTTCGCAGCCTGCGCCGAAAGAATCACAGACCCCTTTAACAACCTGTTCGATCAAAGCTGGCATCCGCTCACGAATGGCAGGTGAGAGTGTACGAACCGTACCGATCATCTCCACTTCCGGGGCGATGGCTGTTCCCATATAACCTCCGGTGATTTTGCCAATCGTGACTACAGCGGGTTCAAGCGGATCGACCATGCGACTGACGATATTTTGCAATGCGGTGATAACCTGAGCAGATACCGCAATTGCATCAATGCCTTCATGCGGACGAGCTGCGTGTCCACCCTTGCCGAAGACCTTGATAATCAAGGGATCAGCAGATGCAAATGCAACGCCCTGACTTACGCCCAAGGTTCCCGTGTTCTGTCCAGGTGTCATGTGTAATCCAGCAATGGCATCAACCTTCGGATTCTCCAAAACACCATCTTGGATCATGGCTCTTGCACCTGCAAGTCCTTCTTCCGCTGGCTGGAAAATGAATTTGATGTTGCCTGATTTCGGTCTTCCAAGGCCAGTAAGCAGCTGGGCTGCACCCATCAGGATGGAGGTATGAGCGTCGTGTCCACACAGATGCGCTTTGCCTTCCACTTGCGAGCGGTATTCCACCGCTTTCTGATCCTGGATTGGCAGGGCATCCATGTCCGCGCGCAAGGCAAAGGTTGGTCCATCTGTCTCTCCGCGAAGCAGGCCTGTAACCCCGGTCTGTCCCACATTGCGTGTAACTTCCAGCCCCAGGCTTTCCAGATGCTCAGCTACGATAGCGGATGTGCGATGCTCCTCGTAGCCGATTTCCGGATGGCGATGCAAATCTCTGCGCCAGGCGCTTAACTGGGCTTGTAGTGGCTGAGCCAGCTGTATTAGTTCTGAATGATTCATTCGCTGTCATTCCCTTCATTTTCGTCCGATTCAGAAACCAAACGGGCATAGATCGCGTCAGCCGAGAATTCGATATGTCTTTTCATCGTCTCCCGGGACCTAATACTGTCATGTGCTTTCAGTGCTTCAAGAATCTCCATATGTACACCGTGGTTGACGGTACGTATCCGGTCATCATAAGGCATCAAATCCAGCGCCGGATTAATTTTGGTCCGGATCTGTCTGACGGCTCTCTCGCAATATGGATTCCCTGACGCTTTGGCAATCGTCAGATGAAATTTCACATCCAGCGCCCTGAACCATTCCCTTGTACAATCTGGCTCTATACTTTGTTTCATATAGCCCTCAAGCAGCTCCAGTTCGCCTGCGGTGATCCGCTCAGCAGCCAGAAAAGCTCCCTCTGGCTCAATGATGGTTCGATATTCAAACACTTTCAGCATCTGTGCCCAATCTCGTTTAATTTCTTCTCTGGTCCGTTTATGCGAATTGGCTGTCAGAGGCAGTACAAACGTTCCACCTTTGGCACCCACCCGTTTCTCAATCAATCCTTTATCTTCCAGTGAGGAAAGTGCCTCGCGAACCGTAATGCGGCTTACATTAAAGATCTCTGCCAGATCTCGCTCGGCTGGAAGTTGTTCTTCACTCATTAATTCTTTCAAAATAATGGCTTCTTCCAGTTGTTCCCTAATGAATTCACTAACCTTTTTGGTGGATACTTTCTCAAAACGAAATGAAAACGTACTGGACATCTAAACACTCCGATCTGTATATGGTCTAGACCTTATACCATTAATATAATTCCGACTAAACTTATATGCAATACTTTTTTCTAGTAAATTCATAAATATTTTTTTCACCACCTCCAAATTGAACCATTTTGGGCACAAAAAAGACGCATCTGCACGCAGCAGATGCATCTTTACTTTCGTTATTCTCCTCTATAACTTCTTATTGGCAAAGGGTCTGAAATCCTCTGTAACTGCAAGTTTTGTGCTTCCCTCCAGGTAAAAGCTATCATCGGCTCTCCACGTATGACTCTTTTTGTTCTGTCTGCGGTGATAGACATAATTGTATGGTGAGGTCGCGTACGCTTTGAATCCTCTTTTCCTGCATTGTCTCAGGAAAGTTACATCTTCCCCTATTGAACGGTCCGTAAAGCGGACTTTTTTCAAGACCTCCCTTTTGAATAGGAGAGTACCCCCTTGTACAAATTCAACCGGTTTATTCTTTTCAGCTGGAGATCTGACCAGCAGTGTCTTGGACGCCCCCAAGTAGACAAGGCACGAATGTTTGCCCACAATGTCACTCTTAGTCCGTCTGAGCTCTCTCACCTGCTCTGTTAAATAATACGGCGAATAGTAGTCATCATCATCAAATTTGGCAATCAACGCAAAGCGTGCCCTTGTTATTCCGGCGTTCAGGCTTTGTCCTAATGAAATACTCTCCGGTACTTGATATACATGAACATTGGCAAGATTTCGAACGCGATTTTGATATAATCCCAGATTCATACGGTCATGATTCAGAACAATGATCAGCTCTTTGCTTTGATAACGCTGCCGACTGTAATTTTGCAGGATGTTGTCAAAAAATTGCGGCCGATTGGTACACACAACAATGGAAACACCATGACCCGTTTTGTGTTTAGTCAAGACATACCCTCTTTTCAGCTCAATTTTCTCCTATCATATGTGCCGAACTAGAGTCTGGTATGGACCAATAGCTAGTATCCAAAACACCAAAAAAACCTCTGTCCCAAATAACAGGACAAAGGGTTCTGTAATCTATTCTTTTTTTGTATGTTCTATGCTTCGCTAGCGTTATTCAGGTACACGGCTTTGCCAGTGCGAGCAGATTCATAGAGTGCTTCCAGGATCTGAGATACAACCAGCGCTTGTTTTGGTGTAACGACTGGCTCCTGATCGTTCTCAATCGCTTCAATCCACTTTCTCATCTCCACATCCGGCGCGCTCTCACTCTTACCATCATAGAAAGCTACCCCGCCTGCACTCAGTTCAATCTCGTTGGTATATAGACGGCTGAATTTCTCGCCATTGATGCGCAGTCCGTTCTTCATATCCGCACCTGCTTCGCTGCCGCTCAAGCTACATTTGGCCTCATCCACGTCCAGTGAGTTAAGTGCCCAACTGGATTCAAGCATGATCGTTGCCCCATTCTCCATCACAATCATGCCGAAGGCCGAGTCCTCTACGGAGAACTGTTTCGGGTCCCATGGGCCCCAGGCATTGGCTGCATTTTCACGTTGCGAAAGCTCATGATAAGTCGTGCCCAGAACAACCTTCGGTTGATAGTTATCCATCATCCAGAGCGTCAGATCGAGTGCGTGTGTACCAATATCAATCAGCGGACCCCCACCTTGCTTCTCCTCATCCAGGAAAACACCCCAAGTTGGTACTGCTCTACGTCTAATCGCATGTGCTTTGGCAAAATAAATGTTACCCAGGTCACCCGCTTCGCACACCTTCTTCAAATACTGACTGTCTTCTCTGAAACGGTTGTTGTACCCAATCGTCAGTTTCTTGCCGGTACGTTCTGCCGCTTCCAGCATGAGCTGCGCTTCAGCAGATGTCTTCGCCATTGGCTTCTCACACATCACGTGTTTGCCTGCCTCCAGAGCAGCAATAGAAATCTCGGCATGAGAAATATTCGGTGTAAGCACATGCACAATGTCCAAAGACTCATCCTTGAGCAATTCCTGATAATCCGTATAGACTTCGGCTTCAGTAGTACCATATTTCTGTTTGGCTTCATCCGCACGTTCCTGAACGATATCACAGAAAGCCACCAGTTCTACATTATCCAGTTTACTCAGACTCGGCAGATGTTTACCATTCGCGATTCCACCACAGCCAATAATTCCGATACGATATACTTTACTCATATATATTCACCCTCACTTAAGTATTGGTTGTTTCATTTTACGAAAAGCCGACGGGGTCATCCCCAGACGTTTACGAAATACAGCATGCAAATAGTTGGCATTATTGAAGCCAGAAGCGAGAGCGATCTGTTCAATGGATACGCTGCTTTCCTCCAGATTGCGGCACACGGCGCGCAGACGAATATCCTCCAGTACGCGGCTGAACGGCATCTCGGGCTGTACCTGATAGAAGATTCGCTGCAATTGTCTGCTGCTAATATGAAGTTTCTCAGCTACATGCTCCAGCGTCACCACTGTAGGGTGGTTCGCCTCCATATACTGTACTGCATACTCATAGCGATACACCGACATATCCCGGACAGGAGCTTCTGGTCGATTGCCACCGGTGTCGTATGCTCGCACGGTTTTGAGTAATATGCTAATGACCAGTTGCTTAATGGACGTATAATATCCTATTAATTTGTGATCACAGGCCTCATAAGCTTCCAAAAAGCAATGCATCGCCCGATGATAATCATTCACCGGAGCCAGCGGAAGCGTTCTCAACTTCTCCATCGTTTCCTCGGATTCAGCGGCTTCCCAGGGATCAACATGCTCTCTTGGCTTGTGAACGATATCCACATGAAGACATAGTTCATCCATATCCTCTTCGGCGTCCGCCTCTTGATAATGAACAACACCCGGTCCTGTTAGATACAACATACCTTCCGAGAGTGCATGTGTCTGATCATCCAGAATAACTTTGCCTTTACCTCTCGGGATAAAATGAAACTCGAACTCCGCATGATTATGGAAATCCACAACTCGGCCCGCTGGAAAAGAAGTCAGATGAAATCGCATCACACGAATCTCATAATGTCCCCAAACCATTAGAATATCCAGTCTCTCCAGGAGATCCTGCCGCTCAAGCATTTTCTCATAAGGATACAGGCTCAAGATTGCACACCTCCCTAATAAAATCTAATCCTTCAACTCATTCAGAGCGATTCTGCGCCCTTCCTTGGCAGAGAGATTTGCAGCTTCCATCAACCGGGTTAGCTCCATAGCAATCTGCACGTTTTCAGTTGCATCTGTATCATTCTGTATATGTGCAACCCATTGTTTGAATGCGCTTTCTCTTTGGTCTGCCAAAGGAAGCTCAGTCCACTCTTGATACTGCCCCTGTGCTGCTTTCGTGCGAATTAATAGTTTTTCATCGGGTGTTCCATACAGTAGTGTACCTTCCGTACCATGAACCTCAATTGTAAACGGAGAATAGCTGTTCACAAAACCAGCTTCGACAACCCCGACTGCTCCCGAGTCCGTAAACAAGGTTGCGACTGCATTATCTTCCACTTCTTTGCCTGTAATATATCCGAAGTTCGCGTTAACCGCAGTTACTTCCTGACCCAGAAACAGTTTGGCGAGATACATTGGATGACAGCCCAGATCAATCAGCGCACCGCCCTGACAATCCTTCAGATCATAGAAGTGTTCAGGCAACCAGTTGGAAATCGCTCCATCATGGGATAAACGCGCTCTAACATAAGTCACTTTGCCAAGTAATCCTTGGTTAAGTACATCCTGAATCGTTAGCGTATACCCTGCATTCAGACGTGGTAAGGAGACCGTCATTTTGACCTTGTTTGCCTTTACCTCATTAAGGATTCTATTGGATTCCGCCTGTGTCGACGCAATAACCTTTTCCGTGAAGATGTGTTTACCTGCTTTTGCCGCAGCGGTGATTACGTCTTCATGGATGCGAGTTGGCGCATCTACAATAACGGCATCGATGTCGTCCTTGGCGAGCATATCTTCGAGTGAAGCATAGAATGGTACGTTTAAGCGTTCCGCAGCTTCCTGCCCCCGCTTGGCATCTTCATCCCAAACAGCGGCGATGACTGTATCCTCATGTTCCTGTGCCTGCTTGATGTAATCCCATGCATGAACATGCCACATGCTAATTTTACCAATTCGAATGGTCAAGGTTGTCTTACCTCCATACTATATAATATTCTGACATTTATCTATAAGTTATCACAGACTTAATCTATTTTTAATAGAAACTCACGACAATTAATGTATAAAATCACGACATGTTCAACTTCTTTGAAAATTTTTCATTACAATCCCTATCGTATCCTAGGCGGGTATCAACTTATGTGAGCTATACTCATCTGATGAGAGCACTTCTCTTCACCTTTTTTCATATAACGCAAAAAAAGCAAAACTCCGTAAAGGAATTTCGCTTTAGCTATCAGTTAACTTTTAAAGAAAATCTTATAAATTTAAGGGCTACGATGTACAGTTTCCCCGTTTAATAAATCAACTTTTTGATCATTGATTGAAATCGTGTGGTTATTGATCCATTCGAGGTCTACCTGATCTGTCTTTCGCTCATAATAAAATACTCTTTTAAACCAAAGAGGTCCTTTCAATTCCCCTATAACTCCAAAAGATCCCATGGCACCAGCATCAGTTTTATAGAAACTTATTGTATAGTTCTTATCTGGTGAATGTGTAGTTGTAATTAATTGTTTTGATCCTGAAAATATCGATGTAAATGATAAAGCACCCAAAAGGATGAAGATCAATACTACGGAGAGAACCGTCGAGACCCAACTTCTTACCTTCGTAGACTTGTTCGATTTATCTTTGAAACCAAGTATAGCTAGAGTCAGTCCTAAAATAGAAAGAATTAGAATTACATCGTTGGGAGGAATAACTAGCCATTTATTATTCATATGAGAATATAGTGAATACATCGAAATAAAGTACAAAAAAAGCACTAAAAACAAAGCACTCCAGCTTAATTTTCTCACTAAAGTTCTACACCCTCTTCCCACTTAGGTTACGCATGAACAATCAACGTATCATTCATTTTTAATAGGACACTCGTTTGTTGATCATTCATCACAAAATCTACTGAATAATATGTATGTTCACTTACTCATCACTTTTTTTACATACTTTTCTGCCTTGTAATCTTTTCGAACCTCATGTAGCGTGTTGCTATTCGCTTCCGACCAGGATTCAAGTATCATCCTCGGTTCCCCTTCAATGATGTCACGCGCCTCAATCATATCACCGTCTCTAAAAGCCTCAATCACATGAATTAAGTCAGTTCGATCAATCAACTTTACAAAGTTAATACCAGCTAATGTCTCACACGATTCTGTGAAATGGGATGAAGTAATTACGATTGCTTTCTTAGCCTTGTAATATCTCATGCAAGAAAAGACCTCTTGCACAGCGCTGATTCCGACTGGATACTCTATTGAATATCGCTTTGCTTGGATGACATTTCTAACACCTTCCCGATCAGTGAAAACTACGTCAGCACCAAAATCGCGACTTCCTAACGTTTTATAGACCCCGGAATAGCCCAACTCAATTAACAATCTGTACAAGTACATCTCGAAGCCAGAGCCATCCTCCATCCTGTCTATATCAGCGATAGTAATGGCTTTTAAGTCGTAATTCTCCTCAGTAAGCACCGTTGATTTCTTTTGTTTACGTGCTAAACTCAGGACCCAAAGGCTAAGTGCAATAATCACTACAACGATGAATACAAATAAAATATAGATCATTAGGTCTACCTCCATTACAACAAACTAGCACAATAATACCACATTTTTCTATATTGGAAATTAATTATTTTATTGGATAAAAAGAACTTAAAACGAGCAATAATGCCGCTGTAGCATCCTTCAATAAGACAATGTTTTGACTAACAAAAACCTCCTATCCACACTACCGTGAACAGGAGGTTTCTAATAGTATAATGTTCAATAATCAACTCAACGTAACGCATACCCTTGTGTAACAATCTTGTACCCCGATACCGTCTGGCTGTGTCCCTTCAACGTGCCTTTAACCCGTTCTAGCACATCGCTCTCATAGGCGGAGGTACATTCAACTCCAGGCTGAACGTTCAATTCAACGGATTGGGAGTTCAAATTATACCACCGAGCAATCAAATCTCCGGTTTCCTCTGCGATCTTAAGTGAGGAGAATGCCAGTGTCGAACCTTGTGCATTCCACGCCAGCCATTGCTTCGACAGAGGTAGTTCCACCTTCTGCCCATTAGCTTCGACATGACCTTCCCGCTCAAACGTACGCGCTAATGACCCTAGCTGTACAGTCGTCCACGGAATCGGATACACGTATGCGGATGCACATGCACCTGACTGCGCCGCATCGCCCGCAAATGGAATAATCGCATATTCCACGCTCTGAGGTCCCAGACATTGGGCTTCCGGTGTTTCAAACACACCCCAATCTCCTAACTCCGAAGAGGCACGCAACAGTGTAACCGCAATCGTACTGCCATCTTCATGCTGCAAAATCTCGTATTCATTCAGCCCTTTGTTCGCAATCATCAACCCGTGATTACCATCAGTCACATGTACAAATGCTTGCTGATGCTGCGCATTACTCGGATTCACCCATTCCTTGGCCGGTGTGTTCGAACGTTTGGCAACCTCAAAGATGGAATCTGCATAATGTTCCTCTGTCACCAGTCCGGATGGAAAGAGTGCGCGCAGCCGATGATCCTTGGCCTGATTGTTAAATTCAGACTTTACCTTGACCATATTACTGCCTGCTTCTAGCGTATACGTTGTCTTAATCACCAACGGAACAGTGTTCTTCACCCGCTGCGCCTTCCGTTCTGTAAAAGGAACCATTTGGCGCTTCTCCAGTTCGAACAGTTCGTCTGCTCCAGCAGGAATATCCCAGCGTAATACACTCTCCATGACCACCCGATATGGAGACTGCTCCACGATCCGCAAATCTGCCTTCAGATGCTCCGTGGTCAGCGTTATTTCTCCGTCAGGCTGGCGATAGACGTATTCATTGCCGATATCACCCGTATTCTCATATGAATTCAATCCCCTGTATACAGCACCAGAGACCTTATCTTCAATCGTTGCCGTACCATTCTCTTCAACCGTCACCCGCATTTGACCGTTCTCCATCATCATTCCCTGAACCTGGATGCGTTCACTCGTATCGGGAACTTCAGCAATCTCTGCTTGCTTCTCGACGGGAATGAGAGCATACGTCTTATACCCCAGAGAAGGTACATCCATCGCCTGAAAAGTCACTTTTACTTTACGAGCCATATAAGGCTGTCGGAAGCGATCTTTCGGAAGTTCATAGCCGAAATGTGCACCCAGATCCTTGATTTCTGCCGAATACACGTGTCCATCCGAATCGATCAGCTGATACGCTGGCAGTGCATCTTTTTCCACCTTCTGCGCAAGTGCCTGAGGATTAGGACCTTCTGAGAAAAATGCTTTGTCCACAATTAGGTCCATCTCAATGATTCCATTTCGATTCCATCCACTCGTGTTGAACACAGTGAACAGCACCGCTTCCTCTCCCCAAGCCTCAGCATGTTGCACACGAATGGACTCGGCAATCGCCTGCGCGCTCTGGGATACCAGTTTCTCTGCGAGCTGTCTGCTTTTCGCAAAGCGGGTCACCATCTCACGGTGAACCTCATCGACACTGCATCCGCAGATGCTATCGTGTGGGTGGTTCTGCATCAGCATTTTCCAAGCATGCGTCAACAGATGGTGCGGATAATCTTTTACCCCCGCTATATGGGCCATCGCAGCAAGCGGTTCGGCTACTTTTTCAAGCAACGTCTGCCCCTGCTGATTCAACTGTTTCAGATACACCCTCGCGGATGCCGTATTCACCAGTGTTCCCCAACCATCCGTGTGCTGACTGCGAAGCTCACCCTCAATAGTCGCCAGATGCTCAGGGACTTCCTTCGTAACCGCCTCAATGTAATCGTCAAAATTGGAGTGAATAAATTCCACATCAGGATACAAGGCCGCTGCCGTGCGTAAAGCCTCTGGCAGATCCGTCTGGATCGGCTGATGATCACAACCATTCATGAACAACAGATGTGGGGTCGAGGCGAATTTCTCGGCATCTTCCAGATTTTTGTCCCAGTAGGCTCGGGCTTTCTCCGAATCAACCGGAACCTCCATCCCATTGCAATACCAATTCGCGAACAAAATGCCGAGCACTTCCGAACCATCCGGCGAACGCCAGATCATCTCGGAATAGGGAGATTCGTAACTGTCTGCATCAACCACGGCATTATTGAATCCGGTAGGCTTTACCCCGCGCCCAAAGATCGCGTTATGAATGTCCGCCTGTTGCAGAATCTGCGGTGCCTGTCCCATATTTCCGAATGAGTCCGGGAAGTATCCCGTCTTGGATATCACGCCCAAAGGTCGAGCATCACGATGACCGATGAGCAGATTACGCAAGTTGGCCTCGCTACTGGTCAGAAACTCATCCTGTAACACATACCATGGACCAAAATGGATGCGTCCTTCACGAATATAACGGTCGAGCCTCTCCTGCTGTTCAGGCCGAACCTGCAAATAATCTTCACGAATAATCGTCTGCCCATCCAGATGGAAATAACGATATTCCGGGTCCTGATCGAGCGTGTCCAACAGTTTATCCATCAGCTCAATAAGAAGAACATGATGGTGTTCATAAGGCATATACCATTCGCGGTCCCAATGGGTATGTGAGATAAGATGTGCCGTCTTTTTGGTAGTCATATTGCGTACCTCCTGTCATTAACCTTTAGTTGCCCCACCCATGCTGAAGCCCTTGGACATGTAACGCTGGGAGAAGATATATAGCACAACCGAAGGCATTGTATAAAGTAGTGAAAATGCAGCCAATCTGCCGTATTCAACCATACCGTGGCTGCCGAAGAATTGATAAATCGTAACCGATGCCGGAAGTTTCTCCGGTGTCTGGAGCAGGATGTATGGCACGAAGAAGTTGCCCCAACTTCCTGAAAAGGTAAATATCGCTATCGTTGCAATACCTGGCAACATCAGCGGAGCCACGATTCGTCTCAATCCGTTCCACACGGATGCACCGTCAATCCATGCCGATTCTTCCAAATCGATTGGCACCGAATCCATGAAGTTTTTCATCATCCAGATGCCGTAAGGAAGTGAGGATGCAGTCAGGAACAGCATCGTGGCAATGATGCTATTTTGCATTTTGAAGAACAGAAACATTTGAAATACCGGAACCATCACGGCAGTAATCGGAAGAGCTGTCATGAACAGAATCGATAACAGGAAGCTTTTTTTGAATCTCATTTCATAACGGGATAACGGATACGCAGCAAGAACAGATACCAGAACAACCAATATCGCTTGCCCTCCCGACAGAATCAGGCCTACACCGAATGAACGAAGATTGCTCGAGTCCCCGAGCACATCTTTGAAATTTTGAATGGTCCAGGTACTGGGCATTTTGATACCCTGTTGCGCGTTCGGGTCAAATGAAGCCAGAATGATCCAGAGCAGCGGCAATAAAAAACAGAGCCCTAGAAAAACTAGAATCCCGTACTGGATTTTGCGTTGAAGCCCATGTTTGACCATAGGGATCGAACCTCCTTCATGGTTACACTTTCACTTTCATAGATCGCATGTAGAACAGGCTGGCGATAATACCGATGAACAACAGAACCAGAGATATGGCTGTGCCGTATCCAAATTGATAGTTCACAAAGGCCTGGTTGTACATGAAGATCGGCAAGGTTTGTGTTGAAGTACCCGGGCCACCACCGGTCATCGTATAGATCAGCGTGAACACACCCAGTGTCTGTAGGGTGACCAACATCATGTTGGTTACGATGGACCCTTTTACCATTGGAATCGTAATGTGTCTGACAATCTGGAACCCGGTGGCACTATCAATAATCGCAGCTTCTTCAACTTCCTTCGGGATATCATCCAGTGCCGACTGATAGACCATCATTGAAAAGGCTGTGCCGTGCCAGATATTCGCGATAATGACACTCACCATAGGGAAACTGAACAACCAGGAGACTGGATTCGCTCCAAACCAACCGAGGATCTGATTCAATGAACCATTGTCACTGAAAAAGGCCACCATACAGAATGCCACGACAATCTCGGGTGTCACCCAACCGGCAATGACGATGATGCCAATGACCCGGCGGAACGTCACATTTTTCTCTTTCATTAGAAGGGCCAGAATGAACCCAAGCAGTACCTGACCAATCACTGCGGAGAAGATGAGAAAGACCAGCGTGCGCCAGACACTAATCCGGAAGTCCGGATCATGGAACATATTAATGAAATTCTGGAATCCAACGAACTCCAAACTCTTGGCTGCCGCACCGGTCAGAGCCATATTCGTAAAGGCAAAGCAGATCGTCAGAATGATGGGAACAATGAAAAACACAAGTAATAACAGTACGGAAGGCATAAGAAACAGAAATGAACCTGGTGCTTTCCTTTTCATAAGTCACTCTCCATTCGAACCGGAAAAAGGGGAGATTGTGCCTCCCCCTCCGAATATATCGATATCCTTATTTCTCTTCGATGCTGTCCGCGCCAAGGGAACGGGATACGTTGTCCTTCAATTGCGTAACTCCCTCTTCCGGCGTCAGCTTACCAGAGGCAATACTCTCAACAATGCTTTGCAATTGTGCGGATACCGCTGCATATTGATCATTCGCTGGACGGAAGTGGGCCACATTCAAGAGTTCCTGTGCTTCTTTGGTATATGGACGATCCGTATACCCTTCAACTTCTGTGGAATCATTACGTGGGCTAAGGCTGCCTTCCGCTACTACGCGTGCAGTCGCATTTTCCTTATTCATCAGGAACTCGATAAATTTCCAAGCTGCTTCCTTGTTCTTCGCTTGTGCAGGAACAGACCAAGCCCAGCCTCCAGACATCGTAGTTGCCCCTGGCTCTTCCCCATTTTGTGTCGGGAATGGCGCAAAGCCTATTTTCTCTTCGACGTTGGCGATTGGAGCAGCGCCGTTCTCGGCCCATGTTGAACCTGCCCAGCTACCATCTACAGCCATCGCCAGTTTGTCTTGTGGGAACTGTTGCTGGAACGCAATACTGCCAGCTTGTCCATTCAGGGCAACTTGCATGGTCGGACCTGTTTTATCCGTGTTAAACACTTGATCTATGAATTTGAAAGAATCCAGAAGGCCCGGGCTGTTAACTACCCATTTCTTGGTGGTGTCGTCGTAAAGCGTATCCGCTGTACCATAGAGCAGCATTTCCAGCGTTTGCATGGTAACACCCTCACCGTTTGCTTTGCCCACGATCATATTTAGTGGCGTCACACTTGGCAGTTTTTGCTTGATGGTACGTGCTGCTTCGAGTACTTCTGCCCAGCTCGCAGGTTTGAATGGAACTTCAAGACCCGCCTGTTGGAACAGTTCCTTGTTGTACCAGATCCCGCGTGTATCCGAAGTAGCCGGAACGCCATACACCTTGCCGTCTTCACCTGTAACCCCTGCTTTCAGGTTGTCGATGATGTGTTCTTCCCAATCGGACCATCCCTGAACCTGTGTATCCAGCGGCTCCAGATATCCCGCAGCAGCATCGGATTTGATGATAGATGTATCTTCGGCAATGACATCTGGCGCCGTGTCAGGCGACTTCATCTGCAAAACCATTTTGGACGTGTAATCACCTTCACTTGCCAATACAGGCGCAATGTTGATTTTGATATCCGGATTTTCCTTTTCGAATTGATCCACCAATCCTGATTGGAAGAATTTCGTAAGTGTATCTTCAGATCCTGAAGAACGGAACGATACGGTTACTTCCTTCTTGCCATCACTGGTTGTGCCCGTGCTTGAGCTTCCGCCCGAACAGGCTGTAGTTAAGATGAGCAAGGATGTCATAACTGCTGCTACCGGCATTTTCAATGATATTTTTCTCATGGTTCGCTCTCCTCTTGTCGGAATTCGACGAACTCCGAACGTTATGATGTACTCGCAGGTTCTCTCTTGCTTCCTTATCTATTTCTGTAAGCAATTCTATTTCTGTACGCGGAATCCGCAATAATCCATCATCAGTTCACTAAAGAGCATATTGGACCATGAAAACCATGGACGTGTATATTCATGTGGATTGTTAGCCGAAAAGCCTTCATGGGTCAGCCCTGTATCGGCATCCGTTTGTTGGATGAGCTGGAGCAATCGTAGTTTTTCATTGCGATCCTCTGTAGTCAGCCCCTGCATCGATAAAGCGATATGCCAGATGTACCCTTCCGGTGTATGCGGACTGCCGATTCCAGCAGCTGCTGTTCCCTCATAAAAATACGGATTGTGCGAGGATAGAATGAAACGGCGTGTATTCTGATACACCTCGTCGTTCTCATCCACATATCCGAGATAAGGTAAAGACAGCAGGCTCGGCACATTGGCATCATCCATCAGATTGTGATTGCCTTTCCCATCTGTTTCGTATGCATATATGGTGCCATATTCCGGATGTTCAACGGTGCCATAATCCTGAATACCTTTGTTGATCTGTTGCTCCAACTGCTTAGCAGTCGCTGCCAGCGTTTCATCCTCGAACACCGCTTTAGCAATTTCCTGTAGATATCGAAGCGCAACAACAGCGAACATATTGGATGGAATCAGATAACCATATTCACAACGATCGTCGCTGGGACGGAATCCCGACCAGGTCATGCCTGTATAGGCTGTTTCGGTACCTCGTCCATCTCGGCTGAGTGTATCGGTTTCGGGAGCATCTAGACGTTGGAACGTATAGGGTGATTTCGTCTCATGATGTTGCTCCACTTGCCATAACTGCATGATGATCTCGGCTGCTTTGCGGAACGTATCGTTGAATTGAGTTGTTCTGCCCGTATTCTTCCACAAGAGATAACTGAGCTGAATCGGATAAGCCAGAGAGTCGATCTCATACTTCCGTTCCCAGATCCAATCATTCATCTGCGTTAGGTCTTCCTGATGTCCTTTTCCACTCTCCGTCTCATTAAAAGCGTTTGCATAAGGATCCAGGAGAATATAATTCAGTTGACGTTCAACCAGTCCAGCGATCATGTCAGCGATATCTTCATCCTCTGAAGCGAGAACCAGATAAGGTCTGACCTGAGCGGCAGAATCACGTAACCACATGGCAGGGATATCTCCTGTAATCACAAAAGTCGTTCCATCTTCTTTGCGCTGAATCGTGGTCAGCATCGTATTGGTAAAACAATTTTTGAACATTTGGTTGAGTTCCGGATGGTCCGGCATACGTTTGTTAACCTTATCAATCATGTCGTATATCGAGGGGGAAATGTCTTGATCATCTCTGGGTGTCAGCATGTTGTCCTCCTTATGTAATCCATTTTGTTAACCGCTTTCATCATCCTAAGACGAATATAATGTTATGTCAATATATTTATTTGTATATTAGCATGTTATTTTGATTTAACGACAACAAATAGTATACCAATCCAACTGATTATCCCCATTTTATCCGCGCCAAAAAGAGACCTCGTTTACACGAAGTCCCTGATTGAACACAATGAATATTAAGCCATTAAAATTAACCTTTTTGTTTCACCGTACTCGTCGATTTCCCCTTCACCAAGCGGGCAGGCAGAACGACTCTGTTCACTGCAATTTCGTTGTTCTGCATACTTTGAAGCACCATCTCGAATGCCTGTTTTCCCATATCAAACTGGCTCTGTCTCATATGTGTTACACGGCTTCCTTCGGCAGCGTTCGGACTATCAAAACAAATGATGGACACATCTTCCGGAATCCTCAGACCAAGCCGATCTGCTGCCTGCTCTGCAAGTAAAGCAATATGGTACTCCGCAGCAAAGAGTGCGGTAATCTGCGGGTATTTCTGTAAATGTTCCACCAGTGTCTCCACATCACGGACCTCGACTTGAGGATCGAACACACTGGGCAATGTCGAAAGAAAAGATTCCAACCACAATTCCCTGTTTACCAGCACTCCTTGATCGTGATGAGCCTCAATGATGCCTTCAATCCGCTCTTCAATCGGTGTGGTGTTTGCCGGAGGCTGTGTCAGAAAAGCGATGTGTCGGTGACCAAGGTTGAACAGATAATTCGTCCCTTCTCTCGCCGCGCCTACGTTATCTGTACTGACAGATGAAGCCGGAATGCCTTTCAAATACCGATCAATCAGGACAAAAGGAAATTTGTTAACGACCAGTTTAAGAATCTCATCGCTGAAGTATTCACCCTGTGCGGGGAAGATAATCAATCCGTCCACACCCAATTCCAGCAGCTCCTGAATACTCTGTTCCTCCTGCTCCGGAATCCCGAAGGATCTTCTAAGTACGAGGAAACAATCATGCTCTCGCGAAGCTTCTTCCATCCCATATAACAGTTCTGTACCATACATGTCACTGAAGTTAGTAATGACCAGGCCAATGAGTAGCTTCTTCTCTGGATCTTTAACCGCAGCACGCGGAGCAGATTTGGTAGGTCTTTCCTGTAACATATCTGCCGTATCAGCTACAAAAGAACCCCGTCCCGGCTGACGAACAATCAATTGTTCACTCGCCAGCATCTCAAGCGCTTTTTTAGTCGTAATCCGGCTAACTCCGAATTCATCACATAATTCCTTTTCCGAAGGAACACGCTCACCCACTTGATATTGATGAAGCTGTATCCGTTCGCGCAAGGATTCAAAGATCTGTTCATACATCGGCTTGGATGCCGAGTCTTTCCCCAATACAAGCACCTCCATAAATACCCATACTTCTCATGTTCTACATCCTAATATATCATGTTATATCATTAATGTGAAGAAAGAGACGACTCACCTTCTGTCCTATGAGCGCAAAAGAAAAAGCATCCCAATGGATGCTTCATTTTCTGAAGTTCATTATTAAATTTATTTGGCGTACATAACCATAGCCGAGAAATGATTTATAACATAACCACCGTTAGAAACGACTACTTGAGAATACTTGATATCTACTACATTTACAGTATTGATCCCATTTAAAAATTCATTCATTTCTTTCTCCAACTCTACAGTACTTGCATTTTCAAATATTTTCACTTGTGTTCTCATCGTTCATCTCCCTTTCCATCTGATAATGACTTAAGGGATATTATACGTCTTTGAGGCATTTTGGTCGCATATCAAACTGTCGTACGCCCATCAACCCTTGTGGAACCTTGTATTTTCTAACTTCTTTTAGACACCGTTATCGATTATGGTCTGTTCTGACGGTCATATCGGATCACCTTGCGATACATCGTCTTATCCTTTAGCTGATTGAAAATATAGGGATCTGGCTTGGCATTTACCTCAATAATCCATGGCGTTAGACTTCGATCAAGCCCGATATCCACCCCAATGCTCTTCAAACGAGTGTACTTTTTACTCATGTGTCGAGCTATGTCAATGCCCAAGCGGTTCATCTCTTGAATCAATTCATTAATCCGCTTGTCGGAAGCATGGGATTTCAGCAAGGTGTGAATGCTCATTGGCTTGGCACCACTATGGTAGTTGGTCACGATTTTCTTCGGATGACCCAGTCGGCCGATGACCCCCGTCGCTTCCCATTTCTGCTGGGGATTCAACTGGACCATTACCCGTATGTCAAAGCGCCTGTTGTGATATTGCAAGAGATGAATACCTCGCTGAATGAGATAGCTTTTCTGCTTAACCAGATGGGTCAGACTTCGATGGAACGACTCGAAGCTGTTGAACGTCAGGCGCTTTTGATGGATCTGGTAGGCAAAATGGTGATGATTGTCCATCTCAGCCTTAATGACTCCCATTCCAAAGGTGCCTATCTCAGGTTTGATATATACCATTCTATATTTCCCCAGCATGGACTTAAGGTTAGATTGGCTATATCGCTGCGTATCAGGGATGAATGGTTTGATAGCCGAGTTATTCAGCAATATTTTGGTTTTGAGCCATTTACTTCGTAGCGGTTGGGATCGTTGTAATGCATCAACTCCCACAGTTCACTCCTCCTGTTAACGTATTTGTTGATCCTAATGCTGCAAACCATGCAGTATATGCAATTCTCTCGAACTAATCTTAGGCGTCAGCTATGAAAAGAGAATATAACAAAAAGCCGACAAGCCCTGATACCTCGGCTTATCGGCTTCTTGCTTAGATAGTCAAAACGCAGTTAACATCCGGTTCACACTTTGGATAATTAAGGTTGCAGACCCTCAGTGGACGGTAAACCAGATTCATTAGATTCCGTCTCTGCTGGGCTCGAATCTGGTTCTGGAACTGATTGTTCTTGAGCTGCGCTGACGAACAATCGTCCAGCTGCTTCCGCCTCTACTTTATTGCCAGCTGCATCCTGGGCACGAATCACGATAACTCCGCCCTCAAGAACAAGGGATGAAGGTGTAGTGTACGTACCTGTGTAACGACCAGGCGCAGTCTCCACCAATGGAATCTCTCCTGCCCCTTGGGCATTCAGATTCAGCGGTAGCTGAATTCGGAAAGAGGCTTGCAGACCAGGTTTACTGTCAAATGAAACGGTGACACTCTCCCCTGATGTGATGCGAACATCTTCAGCTGGCGTAATGTTCGTAAGTTCTGGCAATGCCGTTTCCACGTAGACGGTACGTGTTACGGTTGTTTTGTTGCCAGCGATATCGGTTGCTGTAATGGTAATCGTGTTCTCGCCTTCATTGATCAATACGCGATGACTGAAACTTCTGTCTTTGCCCACTTGTACGGTTTGTCCGTTAACGGTTACTTTATCGAGGAATTGTTCCACGACATTACCCGTTACGTGAACCACTTCTGCATTGATGCGATCCCCTTGAGCAGGCGTGAGAATCGTCAATTGCGGTTTGGTCTGATCCAGAATAAGGACGACGGGGAGTGAACGGTCGGTTGTTTTGCCATCCACCACTGCCTCGGCAGTAATCGCATTAATCCCAGAACGGAGCTTCACACCGTATGAGAATTTCCCATTCGCCACGGTTGTAGTGCCAGCCAGATCCTTGCCGTTGTAAAACTTGATCTGGGCACCGGATGCCGGAGACGTTCCCGATATCGTAAAAGTTGACTGATTCGTGTATGTGTTCGCTGGTGTCGTAAGCACAGGTGCATTCACAGGATATCTCACAACTGCACGAATCATGTAGTTACCTTCTTCTGCAGGTGAAGTGCTCCATGCGCCACCTACTCGCTGCCAGCTTCGTCCTGCATTCGTACCATTCTCATCAGTAGCCAGTCCCGGAGCACCAGTTCCAGCTACACTCTGTACATACACAATATAGAAATCACCCGTTACAATGACCGGTTCCGGGAATTCAACGGTTGTCCATTGATCGTTACGAAGTGCAGTACCGTCAAATGGTCCAGCCAGTTGTCGTCCCGGAGCGCCGCCAGTACCCGAAGCATCATAGACGGCATATTGGAACGCTGTACCTCCAGGTACAGGCCATTCGGTGTTCCAGAATCGGAACGATGCACCTGTCAGTTGAGCGGTCTCCAGCTCTGGTGTCATTCGAACTGCCCAAGCGTTATCCGCAGCGTTAAAAGCTCGTGCGTTCTCTGCTGTTCCATCATCATAAGCAATTTCCCCTGGGAAACCGATGAATGGTTTCAAGGCAACATTCGCCTCTGCCGTACCATTACCAGGCACCGTTACAGTAACGGTTTTACTGTAATAATCCGCAGCCCGGATGGACAGGGTATAACTTCCTTCCAGTACCTGAATAACGAAGCTGCCATCTGAACCTGTGCGAACTTCACCTACCTTGGCATCCTCCACCACGAGAACGGAAGCATCAGCCAGTGGTTGTCCTGTCCGCTCATCGGTGACTACACCTTCAATCTGTCCATGCGGAATTGCCTCCAGATTAAAGTTGGCTTTGGCTCCACTGCCGTCGGTGATCGTTACCTGCTGAGTTCGAGGATAATACCCATATGCCTCAGCTTTTAACGTGTAATCACCCGCTACGTGTGTGAAGCTATACTTGCCTGTAGCCGAATCCGTTTTCACTGAACGACCGGTTTCCAGCACGGTAACCGTTGCACTGGCAGGCAGGCTTTGTGGATTAACCGAACCTGTTCCTGGTTTTTCAACTTCCGGTTGTTGCTGTTTCGTTTTGTTGAATTCCGCTTTGTCTGTCCGCGAAATTTTGTACCAAGGGTTATCATAGGACGGTTTCGGTTTGTCACTGTTAAGCACAACCGCACTGTCCTCGGTTACGGTCTCCGCAGCAACACCCAGTACACGGAAATCATCAATGAACCAGCCTGTCTTCACAACACTGTTGTCTGAGGTCAGACGGAACCGGAATTGAACTTCATTACCGGTAAGTGCATCCAGGTCATAGAATACCGGTGCCCATTGTTTGCCGTTTGTACTGTGTGAGAATTTGCCAAGTTCTGACCATGTGGTTCCACCATCCTTGGTGACTTCCACATAACCGTAATCGTATCCACTCTCAATCTCGTACCAATGATTAAACGTAAGGGTTCCTTCGGATACATCCGTCAAATCAATAACCGGAGATACGAGTGAATAGTTGGAGCCATTCTCGTACGTATTGTCGAGATCAGTCGCCCAGACATTCGGCGGGGATACAGCGCTGGCAGGTCCCGTTACCGGAATGCCCCGTTCCCACTCATCTTTGGTTCCCGAATGAGTCCAGCCATTATCATCACTGCCGTCAAAATGATCGATATAGATGTCCTGAGGCACCTCTACTGTAATGGAAACCTCATTCGACTTGTCGCTTTCATTGCCACTATAATCAAGTGCGGCAACGGTATAGTAATACGTCGAATCCGTCACGGTAGACGTATCCGTAAACGTTGTTCCTGTTGCAGTTCCAATGGATTCATAACCTGTACCTGCTGTTGTGGAACGATATACGATATAGGATTCGAGATCCTCATCGCTCGGTCCAGTCCAGCTCAAGGCTACATTGCCCAGAATATCAGCAGTCGCAGACAATCCGGCAGGTGCCCCTGGCGCAATCTCATCCAAGGCTTCTACTTCGAAATCATCAATGTACCAACCCGCCTTTTGCACCGAGTTATCGCTGGTCAGATTGAATTTGATAAATACCTGCTGTCCCGCGTATTCGCGAAGGTCCACATATTGTTTCTTCCAATTGCCACCCGTACCCGTGAAGCTCAGCAACTCTTCAAACACATAGTCACTGTCCTCGGAAGCAATGTATACCTTGCCAAAGTCGATGTTATTCTCCAAATCATACCAGTGCTTGAAGGATAATAATGCACCTTCCGGACTCTCGGTAAGATCAATTGGCGGCGCAAGCAGATATGCATTACTATTCGCCACATAAGTCCCTTGCAGGTTGGTTGCAATCACCTTCTCACCGGAGTATGCACTTCCAGGACCGCTGCTTGGCGCTCCCCATACCCAGGTACTGCCGGTCCCACCAGTGGTGAAGCCCAGCTGATCTTCTTCAAAATCCTGAAGATATCCTGGCTGAACACCATTGGACACAGCCACTTTGTATACCTGACTTTCGAAACCGTTGTTGCCGTAATCGTTCACGCGGATATAATACTCCACGCCTTGTGGCTCAATAAGAAATGTCGGAATGGTCGCTGTATACGTACCATCTTTGCTATCTCCAGCAATTCGATTCATCGGCAGATAGACGTACTGGTTGGTACCTGTCGTTTTCGCAAAAGCCTCGACGGAGACTACCGCGACGTTATCTGTCACATGAGCGGTTAATGGTATATCGATGCCTGTAAAGGCAGAATTGACAGGGGTATGTGCCAGTACCGGCTCTTCCAGATCATCTCCGGCTGTAACTACTCTGCCGGATACCGTACCGATTCCTTCGAGCACAGAACCCACAGCATCGAGGGCATTAATGATGCCGTGACCGTAACCGTTATTAGGGGAGGTCGGATATTGACTGTCCGTTCTCGGTGTTGCTGTATCTGTAATGATCTGCTCCAGCTGATCCACAGTAAGGGAATGATTGGCCTGTAGCAGGAGTGCGGCAAGCGCAGTTGTATGCGGGCCTGCCATCGACGTGCCGTTCCAGCCTCCCTCATATACACCACCCGGAACTGCTGAACGGATATTTACCCCAGGGGCAGATACTTCTGGCTTGATCTCACCATACGGAGATGGACCCAGCAGTGAGAAGGAAGCCAGGTTACCATTAATATCTGTGGCTCCCGTGGCGAAACTTTCAGGGTAATTGGCAGGGTTCGCGACAGAGCCGGGACCACCCGGATTCGTCAGTCTTACATTACCTGCGGAGAACTCGGGAAAGATCTGCGCATCACGCCAGGCTTGGACCATAGGTCGGAACCATTCATCCAGTCCTGCGCCTCCGCCCCATGAGTTGTTTACGACATCCGGTGCAAGTTCAGGATGCAGATTGCCTTCCGCATCGACCGGAGCGATCAACCACTGTCCGCCATCCAGAATAATGGCATCCGTTGTTTCCGGATTGAATATCCGTACACCAATCCATTTTGCACCGGGAGCAACCCCGATCTGGTTGGTGCCATCCGCTTCAGAGCCAACCATCGTACCCATCGTGTGAGTACCATGTCCGTCTTCGTCCGCAGGAAGGGAAGCATTACTATGCGGATCATACCAGCTCAGTTCGGGATCAACGATATTGCCCGAAGCATCCAGTCCCCGCCATTTGCTGCGAAGCGCCGGGTGGGTGTAATCCACACCGCTATCCAGATTGGCAACGACAATTCCTGTTCCATCAATGCCCCGATCCCACACGGCTGGCGCATTGATGTAATCCAGGTTCCATTCCACGTTCTCTGTCGCAAGCTTGTCCTTTGCAGCAGGTTCCTTCTCTTTAACTCCGACTGCCGAGTCTTTAGCTGGCGTTTGGTCAACATCCTTGGCTGGAGCCGCATTCGCCGCTTCTTTACTTACTTCCGCTTTCTGTAAGTATCTTGTCTCATTCGGTAGAACTTTCTCTACCTCAGGCAGCAGCGCAATCTGTTCCATGACTTCTTTGGTACTCGTTACTGCCAATGAATTGACGATAAAATAGCTTTTATATTCTTTGACCTTGCCCAGGTCAATTTCCTTTTCCAGATAACTTTCCAATGTATATTGTGTACGTGAGGCCGTTTCCCGCAGAGAGCTGACGACTGAATTCCGAACGGACAGCTTCGTGGCTGAGGCCGTTTGTTTGGCGATCGACGCCTTTTCCAGCGCCTGTTTGGAGACCGCTGCTGTGTCCACCTGCTCCTTCATTTTCACCAGATAGGTAACATATTCACTACCTTCAAATTCTTTGGTCAACTTGGCGTTTACTTTGGATTCCGTAACTTTGGCGAGTCCAGATTTCATATCCAATTTGGATGATGGGGAGTTTTCAGCTGAAACCGGATGAACGATCGAAAATGCAAGGAGAAGCGAGAGCCCCATGGAGATGGGCTTGCGTAACCGATTAATCTTTATCAAACTTTTCCACTCCTTTTACCCGGTTTTGTAATTTAGTATGGTACATATGCCCTTCTCTGCAGAATAAAACGGTAAAATGATCTTTATTACGGACGAAATAGACGCCCTGGTTTTCACATAAAGCCTCACCTCCTTTACAGGTCTGGTTAGGGAACAATATGAGTCAGAAGAGATAACTGGATCATTCTATGATTTTTCGCTTGGACGTTTAGGAGATGGAACAACTCGGGTTAAGCCATGAGAGTGAAAGGTGTGGGTGTTTGAGTGATGCAACGAGAGTGAATGTCTATAAGCATTCATGTGGAAGGGTGATCTGGAGCGTTAGCAGAACGCTTGCTAAGGAGTAGTCAATATGTATTTCGATCGTGGTTCGAGTGAGTTAGAAAACAGTTTAAATTACATATACTAGGCAATTAGGAATTTAATTGGATTTTCTTGGTATAGTATAGAATCATTATTCGATATATACAAGTACTTTTATTGAAAAATATAGAAAATAAGTCTATTTAATGCTTTTATATGTCTCATGTCGCTTATACTTCTCCTTACACTTTGCGCATTCACGCAAATACACCTATTAAAAAAATAGTCCAAACAGACCCTGAAAAACAAAAAAAAGAACCGGCTCTTTAACCGATTCTTTTTCCCTCTTAATCCAATTCAATTTTGAAAACGACGGGTGCTATACTCTTCACGTTGGTTGTAGTAATCGTTAGTGCCTCCGCTGTTCTCTCCCATTGCGGTTGTTCCTCGTACCCAAGGACCTGAATGTCCTGAATAACGCCTTGAAAATGGTGAGAATGTTCCTTCAGCGATTTAATGTGAATCACCCCGTTATCCGGGTAGGCAAGAACCGTCGCGTACAGACTGCTTTCTTTTACCGTAAACCGTATATCTTCACTCGTAAATACCTTCGTATCCCCATCCGTGAATTGCCCTTCCTTCACCTCTGTTGGACCCTCGCCAAACGTACGCCAGAAGGATGTATCATAGATGGCTTCGCCGTTTACTTCCAACCACTTGCCGATGGTCAGCAAAATGTCCCGATCTTCATCCGGAATGCTGCCGTCTGCTTTGGGTCCAATGTTCAGCAGCAGACTTCCGTTTTTGCTTACAATATCTACGAGATCCCGAAGGATTTCCTCGGCCGATTTATAGTTATTATTTTCCGTGTAACACCATGAGTTTTTAGCGACAGCCGTATCGGTTTGCCAAAAATAGGGCTTGAGTTCAGCAAACTGCCCCCGCTCCACATCCGGAACGGCACTGCCAAACATATAGGCCTCATGTTTATAATTGACCGCTACAGGCACGCCCCATTCTTCGCCCTTGTTATAATAATAAGCAGTGAATTTCTTAAGATAGGGTTTGAATGCAACCGTTTGAATCCACCAATCAAAATAGAAAACCTTCGGCTGATATTGATCCACCAGCTCACAGCAACGAATCAACCAGTCTTCCAGATACTCCTCGGTTGGAGGCGAACCATACAGATCATGATGATCCGGTTCCGGCATGGCAGGCCAATAGAAATCACCACGCTTCAGGGGCTCCTGAATATCTGACTCAAATTCCTTCCCGTGAGACATGAAGAACCAATGCTCTGCACGGTGAGACGATACACATAAGGTCAGTCCCTGCTTCTCATAAGCAACCTTCATCTCACCCAGAAGATCCCGTTTGGGGCCCATTTCATATGTGTTATAGTGAGAGATATCGCTCTTGTACATCTGAAAACCATCATGGTGCTCGGCTACAGGCATAACATATCTGGCTCCGGCCTGTTTAAATAACGTTGCCCATTCATCTGCATCGAACTTCTCTGCACGAAACATCGGAATGAAGTCTTTATATCCAAACTCCTTATGAGGTCCGTACACCGCAAGGTGATGTTCATAAGCTTTGGAGCCTTGAATATACATATTTCGCGAATACCATTCGCTATCATAGGCCGGGACGGAGTACAGTCCCCAGTGGATGAAAATGCCGAATTTCGCCTTCTGGTACCATTCAGGAACTTGAAATGCGCTAAGCGAACTCCAATTGTCCTTGAATTTACCGTTCTCAATCGTTGCTTCGATCTGTTGCAAATATTCGTTTTTATCCATGCTATTTTCTCATTCCTTCCGTTATCGTCTGCATTTGTATTGTAGTTCTACGGCGGAAGGATAGACATGCAGAACACTAACTTTTAGATGGACAATACTAACCTTGTATGGAGATGAAGAATATGAATCACCAAACTTTGCTTACGAACTACCTGTCCAATCTGCAAGTTGAATTATTTATGGTCAACTACAATCGGTGCGACACCGATTGGCGAGATCTGGATTACACGCCTGATTACAGCAAGTTTTATTTCATATGTGAGGGTGAAGGTTGGCTCAAGATTGGCAATGAAGAGTATTACCCTACGCCTAATCAGCTTATCTTAATGCCAGAGGGGATCAAACAATCCTACTCTGCAATTAACGACCGTCCTTTTCTCAAATATTGGTGTCACTTTAGTGCAAAGGTTGGGGGAATCAATTTGTTCCAAATATTAAAGTTCCCGCACATTTGTACGATAGATCACCCTGAGTTGATTCAGGAAATCTTCAGCAGTATCCTGACATATGCAAAATCCAATGAAGTCTATGCCCATATGATGGCCAAGAGCAAACTGACCGAGTTATTGTCCCACTATATAATGAATCTCGATCTGGATCAGATCTCTTTTATTAACGTGCCTGTCATGGAGAAATTATCTGCCATTCTGGCTTACATCGATTCCAACATCGAAGAAAATATTTCAGTTCAGGAACTGGCCCAGATCGCTTACATGCATCCCAATTATTTCATTCGATTCTTCAAACAGCAGATCGGTGTTCCTCCGATCTTATACATTACAGGTAAAAAAGTTGATAAAGCCAAAGAGCTGCTGACCTGCACCCCGAACACAATAACGGCCATCGCCGAGCATCTCGGATTTAGTGATTTGTACTATTTCTCCAGACAATTCAAAAAGCATACAGGGCTCACGCCCACGGAGTATCGCAGACAAACTACGGTAGTCACAACGTAAGACGTAAGCCCTGATGCTCAGCTTTTTACATATTGGGATGAATTAAAATGGATATGGCACTTTTGCTTTCCATTTGGAAACATAACAGCTCTTCATTTCGCAGATTAATCTGCACATTCTCCGTCTCTTTTCCATCGTTGAAGAGGACTAATGCGACGGAACCGTCTATATTTTTGAACGCAACAGACAAGATGGAATCATTACTGGACGTTGATTCAATGCGAACAGCCTTTGGACGGATCAAAGCACTAAAATGAGCCAGGGCATAATAATCAAGTGTATAGGTAAGCTCCTTTGTTTGCTGATTCACCTGCACGATACCACGACACGTACTGCGTCCAAAACCCGGAACCGTAGGCCCGTTGTTCTCATCAAGTGCCATGTTCCACAGTACAAAAGACTTGCTGTAATTGCGAAGAATCTGAATTCCCGTTCGCATCACATTGGAGAAGGCCTGTTCAAAGGGCGGGATCCACTCCCCGCCTGAACCTTCGGTGAAGTGCACTTCTTTGCCTGCAAATGCTTCATAGACCTTCGTTTGAGCAGAAGCATCGCCCCCGTACCAGTGCCAGGCCACTCCGTCTACTTCCTCTCCTGCTTGTTCCAGCACGGTCAGTGGATAGTCCGGTTGATCCCAGTTGTGATCGTAACAGAGAATTTTGGTAGAAATATCGTTTTTGACAAAGGCTGGTTTGAGATGGTTTTTGATGAAATCTGCTTGCGCTTCGGCTGGCATCAACATACCAGGATAATGCCCCGGTTCATAAAGCGCCTCATTCTGTGGTGTGACGGCATGGATCGGTAATCCTTGCTCTGTATAGGCTTGAATGTACTTCACAAAATATTCGGCATAAACGGGATACCATTCAGTCTTCAACTGTCCGGTAATCATTGATCCGCTCGTTTTCATCCAGCCGGGTGCACTCCATGGTGAAGCAAATAGCTTCAGTTCAGGATTCAATGCCAACGCCTTTTGCGTTAAAGGAATAACGTCCCCTTCATCATGTGCAATGCTGAATTGGGCTAATTCCGGGTCTGTCTGCTGTTCTGGCATATCGTTATAACTGTATATCGTTCTCGCATAGTCCGAAGCTCCCATCGGATTACGGATGACTGACAGTCCGATCCCTTTCTCCGGATGGAATAATCGGTTCATGACCTCATCCCGCTGCTCCTCATTCAAGATTTGGTTGATCAAATAGGCAGATGAATCGGTAAAAGAAGCACCGAATCCGTCCATATCCTGATACGTTAGCTGATCATCCAGAAGAATGGTCGCTGTCTCCATATCTGAAGCAAGAGGTTGCAATTGATCCGAGGACACGGATACAAACAATTCATCTTCTCCTGTCGATTTGTACATTTTGAAAGTAGTCATAGGATTCTCCTCCATATTGTTTTATTGAATGCCTAGTTTATCTTTGTTGAGTTTCATCTTCTCACTGCGAACCTTCACAATCTCATCCCAACGGTTTTCGCCTAAGAATGACTTGTAAACAGCCAGTGCATTGTCAAAGGAGGCATCATCCTTGGAACGTACCATACTGACCAACGTTGTATTCCACTTCGTATTAATCGCTGACAACGCACGAGCTTCAGGTGTACCTTGATCCGGGCTAATATTCTCCAGAATAAAGTGTGGTTTCAGCTTGCCTTTGCCCCACTCCTGCATCTGTTTGATGGCTTCCGGAAATGCATCTGCACTCAGCGCTTTATGGCGATCATGACCGAAGAACATAAATTCACCCATCCGATAGTCCTTTTTGAATTGATCCGCGTTATTGAGTTGCAGGTCTTTCACCGCTGGCAGCAATTCAACAGTACCGTCGGTTTTAGTTTGGTAGGTCTCCCCTTCAATTCCGTAATTCATGAGCGTCTGGCCTTCTTCACTCAGCAAGTATGTGAATATCTGAATGGCCTTGGCCGGATCTTTACAGTCCTTGGAAATGAAATTGATCATCCACCCCGTTATTCCGGATTGATTCAATGTTGGTGTATTGCCTTTGGTACTCTGCGGTCCATCGATAGCAACATATTCTTTGCCTGGGTTCGCACTCATGTAGATTTGCAGGTTTCCTCCTTGTTGAGGTGTACCGTCAAGCAGCATGGTCGCATATTTACCGGACTTTACTTTTTCCTCAAAAGCGGTTCCATCATCGGCAAAACTGTCATCACTGATATTGCCGTCTCTGTACACGGTGTTCAATGTCTTCAACCACGTGAGATAATCTTCATCCAGATTGCGATCATAGAATTCTCCCGATTCGGTCTCCAGCGGAACACCGATGAAATCTTGCAACGTATCTCCGAGTGAACCTGTTCCTTCACCAATGGAGTTGAACCCAAACGGAATTAGCGCAGGGAACTCTTGCTTAATTCGTTTCATCACACTCTGGAATTGTTCTGGTGTTCCAATGACCGGACTACCCAAAGCTTCGTACACATCTTTACGAATGATAAATGCCGTTTTGGCAGGAATGTTACCGCTATCATAATCCTCTTGCGTATTGGAATAGTTCGGGTAACCATAGGTTTTACCATCCGCCAATTGGAACCAGTTCAACGTATCGGCAGCCGCAACTTTATTGAAGTAAGGATCATATTTTTCCGCCAGATCATTCAGCGGCATCGCCCAGGTTGCAGCTTTTTGGACCACTGGAGAATTCGAGTCAAATACAGTCAGCAAGTCAGGCATATCCCCACCGGCGAAAAAGGTATTTAACTTGGTATCATCACCCGTGATGAATTTAATATTGATGTTCAGATCCTCTTTGATTTTCTTGGTGACAATATCCTTGCCAAAATCGGTGTTCCACCAATCTGCATTGACGTACCACGTCAGGTCGGTAGCCTCTTCCTTTTTATCCAACTGCCAAGCCGGCTTTTCCGGGTCAACCGTATAACGATCTTCAATGGAAACCCAGTTCCCTTCACTGGATCCCCCAGATCCACCGCTGCAACCTGTAATCATAAGTACGGCCGTGAGCAGTGTTGCGAACAATTTAATTCCTTTTCTGCCTGATGCCTTGTTCAACTTCAACATGTTTTTTCCTCCTCAAAATGGGTGTTTGTTTCTTCTATTCCTTGACCGCACCCAGCATCATTCCCGAGATAAAGTATCTCTGAACGATGGGATAGATCAGCACGATAGGTAATGTTGTAATGACAATGGTGGCCAACTGCACGCCTTTGGTCGTTGTTTCGATCACAGCTGAACCGCCGACATTTTGCATGGATTGTGTCTGAGACTGAACGATAATCTCATACAACATCATCTGAAGTGGATACAGTGACTGATCGGTAATATATAACTTGGTCGTCATGAAGTCGTTCCATTGCCCCACCCCATTAAATAGCGCAATCGTCGCCATGGCAGGCATGGAGAGTGGAATGAAGATTTTCAGGAAAATATGCCAATCCCCTGCGCCGTCAATCTTGGCCGATTCTTCAAGTGAATCCGGGACATTCCGGAAGAAATTCATCAGAATCACGACATCATAGAAACTGAATAACGCCGGAATAATGTATACCCAGAAGCTGTTAAGCAATCCAAGTGATTTGATTAACAGGTATGTTGGGATCATACCGCCCGAGAAGAACATGGTAATAACACCCATGGCAACGTATAATTTACGGCCTCTTATGTACTTTTTGCTCAGACCGTAACCAACCATGGCACAGAAGAACACATGTGTAACAACGCCGATCGTTGTTTTGGACACCGATATGAAGAAGGCCTGCCAGATGCCCTGATCATTGAATACAGCTCTGTAATTCTCCAGCGAGAATTCCGGTGACCAGAAGATGAATCCACCTTCCGCCAGCGCTTTGCCTGAACTAAAGGAAGAGATGATGACATTCCAGAGCGGAACCAGAATAACGACCGTACAAATGATTAACAAAATTATATTTAAGGTATCAAAGATCCGACTATCGAGATCTTCTTTTGCCACCTTTCCATTCACGCGGGATGCCTCCTTCTACAACACAGATTGATTATCGTTTAATTTGCTCGTAATTTTGTTCGCCGTGACGAGTAGAATGACAGAAATGATTGAGACACCCAAGCCAACGGCCGTTGCATATGAAAAGTCACCCTGAGACATCCCCATACGATACACGTATGAATTGATGACTTCCGCTTTGTCGCGGTTCTGGGAGTTCATGAGAACCAGTGTCTGATCCAGATTAGACCCTAATAAACCGCTTACAGTTAGAATCAGATTTAAGCTGATGATTGATCTCATGTTAGGCAATGTGATATTCCAGATCTGTCTGAGACGGCTTGCACCATCGATTTTGGCAGCTTCATAATACGTAGGATCAATCTTCGCCATGATCGCCAGATACAGAATCGTTCCCCAGCCTGCCTCTTTCCAAATATCCGATAACGTAGCAATCCACCAATACTTGCCTGCATCCAGCAAGATGTTCTGCGGTTGAGAGATCACTCCCAGGCTAAGTAACAATTGATTAAATAAGCCCGTTGTGGAAAACCAGGTGATCAGCATTCCACCGAGTACGATCCAGGACAAAAAGTGAGGTAAATATGAAACCGTTTGCACAAATTTCTTAAATCGTCCGCTGTTTAACTCGTAGATCATGATTGCAAGAATGATGGGAATGACGAAGCCTATACCCAATTTCAAGAAACTGATCCCCAGTGTATTCACCACTGCATCCCAGAAGTATTTGTCAGATAGAATGATTCTGAAATTATCCAGTCCTACCCATGGAGCAGTAGCCAGTGTATCAATGACTGTGTAATTTTTGAATGCAATCGTCAACCCGTAGATCGGGATATAACAGAAAATAATCATAAAGATAATGCCAGGGATAATCATTGATTGAATCTCCCATTGTCTTCGATAATCAACTATGAATTCCTTGATCCTTTGTCCTATGGGCTTCTTTCCATTGGGACTGATCACATTTTTACCGGTTGATGTCTCTACGGCTAATTTATCCACGTTCTTTTACTCCCCTCCATCATGCATGTTTATAAAAACGTTTTTATTTTTTGACATAAAAACCCCCTTTGCTTTTATTTATGTAAAAAAAGACCGGAGAAGATAAGTCAGCTTATGTAAGATAATCTTTCCGGTCGATCTTCACATGGCTCGAACCTCTAACCACCAGCTCACCCGCCAATTTCTGTGCGGCCCCTTGTTCTTTCTCCTTGATCATACCGACCAGTTGATTGATGGCCAGAATACCCTGCCTTGCAATTTGATTTCTTACCGTTGTGAGCGGTGGAGAAAAATACTGTGCGATGTCGATATCATCGAAACCCACGACACTAACGTCTTGAGGCACTTCGAAACCCTCAGATTTCAACGCATGCATACAGCCAATTGCACTCAAGTCGTTCCCTGCAAGAAATGCATCAGGCCGCTTGCCAGGGTGCAAGTGAAGAAAAGATTTTATAGCACTATACGTGCTCTCCTCCTCAAAATACCCCTGTATAATGTAATCTTCATCAATTGGAAGCTGATACTCACGCAGGGCGGCCAGATAGCCATCTCTCCGCTGCACACTATCAAACATCGTGTCCACACCCGAAATATAAGCAATTTTCTTGTGCCCTAGCCCAATTAAATACTTGGTTGCTTCGTAAGCCGCCACATACGAGTCAAAAATGACACTTCCCATCGTATCGCTCTGATAAACCCGATCCAAAAAAACAGCCTTGATCTTATCTTTCTCCATAGCAATAATATCTTGCTCATCGATCCGAAGCTCTTCGTAGATGATGACACCATCCACCCGTCGCCCCAGAATGTTACTCATAATTACGTGTTTATCCTTGGTTACAAATACATTCAGGCCATACCCAAGCCGGTCACATTCGCGAGACATCGACTCCACCAGCTTATAGAAATACGGACCCGATACACTTGTGGTGAAAAAACCCAGCATTTTGGTTTGACCGGACTTCAATAGCTTGCCGTTCAGGTTGGGCACATAGTTTAAACGCTCTGCCACCTTGAGAACATGTGATTTCGTCTCCGGGTTCAAGACATCTACACCATTCAAGGCGTTGGAAACCGTCGATATGGATACGCCCGCTTCCCTTGCTACATCTTTAATCGTTATTTTTGTCATAGATTTTGTTCCTTTGCTATAAAAACGTT
This sequence comes from Paenibacillus sp. FSL K6-1318, assembly GCF_037976905.1. Lineage (NCBI taxonomy): Bacteria > Bacillati > Bacillota > Bacilli > Caryophanales > Paenibacillaceae > Paenibacillus > Paenibacillus sp. FSL K6-1318. The sequence goes on along the minus strand of NZ_CP150270.1, from coordinate 3,002,219 downwards.
TTTATAATGTTTAAATTATCATAAAACCGTTTTCATGGCAACACTTTAATTTGTGAGTTCAGGCATCGCATCCTTTATCTATAGCTATATTGCCACTGCGGACGCTAAAAAACGGCTCACTTGTGAGCCGCCTTCATAAGGCTTTAGCTTTTTATTCCTCATCCTGCATATACATGGAGTGAATCTGTTGCAGTTGCTCTTCCAAGCGTTCCAAGCGAACAAAACGATCCGCTCGAATATATTCCTTCTGCTCCACAAGCATGATCATTGTTGGAACCGTAAAAATAAGATACTTGGATGCAACCTCTTCCACTTCGTTAGCGTCAATGTGACCTAGGTATACCATTGGATATGACTCAAGTAATGCCCTGATCTTGGGGAGTAAAGCGTGACACACACTGCATTCTGGTCGAGATACATACAGAAAAACCAATTCATGTTGTTGAATCGCCTCTTCAACCATTGCTATGGATGTTAACTCATGAATAACTTTCACAGAAACTCAATCCTTTCAGTCATTCGATGGCTTGCTTATTTAAATTTTTTCTTTTCAAGTATAGCCTATCTGCGTTAGAATCAAATGGAATATATCCCCATATGAAAGAGGTTATGGTATGAAAAAATCATTCTTATTTCTGTTCACTGCCCTGCTTGTTGTTACTTCCTTCACGGCGTATGCACCTGTATCGGATGCCTCTGGCGATATCGGAGTAAGCCTGCTGTCTGATCGTCAGCAAGGTACAGTAAAGTAGTACTCGTACAGAAGCCAGCAGGCGACCATTTGGATAATCTCCAAATTAGTCGCCTGCTGTTTTCTATTAAATTTTATTTCCAATCTCTCTTCCGAAGATAAGATTCGAATACGAAAGTTCCAAAAGGCAATAGACCCGCGAGTCCACCCATCAACCAGCGTGTTATCTTCCACTTTTTGACCAGAGCCAAATGCACTAGTGCAATAAGGTATAAAGGAAACAAAATACCATGAATCATGCCCATTACGGCTACAGCGGAAGAGATATCTGCAAAATATTTCAGAGGCATAGCAATAAAAATCAATAGAAGTAAGGATACGCCCTCCCATATGCCCGCAATTCTGAATCGGCCTGTCACTGTCTTCATAAAGTCCATTCTCACCTTTCCCGCTAATCGTTTGTGAAATATGTAACTTGTAACATGATAAGAAACCTTCACACCACATCTCCGTTCAGATATGTCGTTCTGAAGCCCATCTTCAGTATAACGTATGAATTTGATTCGAAGATGCTTCAAATTTGAATAATTATTGAATCCATAAAACCAGATTCCCACATCAGTTCTTACGGATTCAAGTCGTCTCACGCTCAATCAGATGGTATGTCAGTTGCTCTGACTTCAACTCTGTTTTACCCAATACCGCCCACAATTGATGGAAAGCCTGGGTGGCTTGCTCCGCAATCGGATTGTGTATAGTCGTGATTCCGAGAACACGGGAAAGCTCGATATCATCAAACCCCACTATGGCCAGTTGTTCCGGTACCTGTATATTCCGTCTGCGTGCTTCACTCAGAATGCCGATGGCTGCATAATCATTCGAACATAATACGGCCTGTGGAAGTTCTGGACCCTCAGCCATTCTTCGCATCGCTTCTTCGCCATCGGAAGAGCTAAATACGGAATATTGATATGCTTCAGTCCACACCTGCAACCCTCTGCTCTTCATGAAAGATTCATAGGCTTTACGGCGGCTCTGGGTATTCAAACTTTCAGCCCTACCAAATGCATTCGCAATTCGGGTGTATCCTTTTGATACCAGATGCTCTAGAGCTAACTTATACCCTTCTGCCTGATCCATCGCAACAGACGGAATCTCGTCATTCCCCATTCGCTGCCAGGAGACAATGGGCCCATACTCCATATACGCCTTTAATTTCCGAGGATCATTGACACAAGCAATAATAACTAGTCCATCCACTCGTTTGCTGCGCAGATCTTCGAAAGCCTGTAATTCCATCTCCGGATCTCCACGGGATGTATAGATAATCGTCTGAAATCCAAAATCCATGGCTGTATCAATGAATTGATTCATGAATGTAAGAATGATCTCACTTGTGGTAGAGGTCACAATCCCAATCTGCTTGGTCTGCCCGGTAGATAACGATACCGCATTTCGGTTGGGAATATAATTCAACTGTTTCATAATATCCGTTATGATCTGTCTTGCTTCATCACTAACATGCGGAGAATGATTAATCACGCGTGACACTGTCGCTTTTGAGTAACCAGACCGCTTCATAATTTCATCAAACTTGGACATCGGAGACTCCCTTCTTGCTAACGAACTATATAAGTTCAACTAAGATTATTTACACTGGCACTTCGATGACAGAACAACCTTTCGATCGCTGTTATCCCCAGATTTTTTTGATTCCCTTATCTAAAAGGGAAAATCCGGGGATAGCGTATGCTTCCGATGTAGCTTTCTTTCAGAAAGCTTTCAGGCGACCGCTTCGCTTCTTCTGGTTATTTCTGTCCTCTCCGTTTTCGTGTAAATTTTAGTTGAACTTATTTAGAATAATAGTATGCCTTAATTTGAGGTCAAAAGTAAAACTTGACGTGTAACCCGTTACAACGTTTAAGCTTTTTTTGTGTCATATATGAATCATCTTAATATCAATTTGATGAATGGAGCGATACACATGAGTAATCATACTTATCAATTCCCGGAAAATTTCCTGTGGGGTGGCGCAATTGCAGCCAACCAGGCTGAAGGTGCATACAATCAAGGCGGCAAAGGCCTGTCTACTCAGGACGTAGCTCCCAAAGGCATCATGGGGCCAATCACGGAAGAACCAACTGAAGATAACATGAAGCTGATCGGTATCGATCTGTATCATCGCTATAAGGAAGATGTGAAACTTTTTGCCGAGATGGGCTTCAAAGTATTCCGTACTTCCATCGCCTGGTCCCGGATTTTCCCGAAAGGTGATGAGTTGGAACCGAATGAAGAAGGTCTGCAATTCTACGATGATCTGTTTGACGAGTGTCACAAATACGGGATCGAACCACTGGTTACACTGTCCCACTATGAGACACCACTTCACCTGTCCAAAGAATACGACGGCTGGGTTAACCGGAAAATGGTTGGATTCTATGAGCGTTATGTAACTGCCGTATTCAAACGGTATAAGAACAAAGTAAAATACTGGCTTACTTTTAACGAAATCAACTCCATTCTCGAAGCACCATTCATGAGTGGTGGTATCTATACGCCGAAGGAGCAGCTTAGCAAGCAAGATCTGTATCAGGCGATCCATCATGAGTTTGTAGCCAGTGCTTCTGCTGTGAAGCTCTGTCATGAGATCATTCCTACGGCACAGATTGGTTGTATGATGCTCAGCATGCCTACTTACCCGCTGACACCGAATCCAGACGATATGATCAAAGTCATGGAATTCGAGCATAGCAACTATTTCTTCGGTGATGTGCATGTAAGAGGTCGCTACCCCGGTTATATGAAACGTTACTTCCTGGAAAATGGGATTGAGATTCAGATGGAAGCTGGCGACGAGGAAATGCTGCTCAATACAGTAGACTTCATCTCTTTCAGTTATTACATGAGTATCTGTCAGACGGCAGATCCGGAGAAACAAGTCGCAGGAGAAGGTAACCTGCTTGGTGGTGTACCTAACCCTTACCTGCCTGCAAGTGAATGGGGATGGCAGATCGACCCGCAAGGATTGCGTTATGTGCTTAACATGTTCTATGACCGTTATCAAAAACCACTGTTTATTGTAGAAAATGGTCTTGGCGCTGTCGATGAGTTGATCACGGGTGCTGACGGCGAGAAAACCGTCGAAGATGACTACCGCATCCAGTATTTGAATGATCATCTGGTTCAGGTTGGCGAAGCCATTAAAGATGGCGTGGAGATTATGGGATATACATCATGGGGTTGTATTGATGTTGTCAGTGCGTCTTCTGCCCAGTTGAAAAAACGTTATGGCTATATCTATGTTGATCGTCATGACGATGGGTCAGGAACACTCGAACGTTACCGTAAAAAATCCTTCCATTGGTACAAAGAAGTCATCAGCAGTAACGGAAAAAGTTTGCAGCGTTAAGGTTTTTTAAGCAAATGTAACAGATACATCCGTATCCCCCAGACAAATCACATGAAAAAGTGTCGGTTATACGATACCTTGGCATGTTTTCTGTCTGGGGAATTATATTTTCAAAAAGAAACACCCGATGATATACATCGGGCATTCTCATTAGCCACTATCACGTTGTTTACCATTTATTCTTTACTATATGTTTTTCGCTATATCCCTGCTGTACTTTGTTTTGTCTTCTTCCGTTATTTTGCGAATGACCCTGCAAGGATTCCCCACAGCAATCACACCAGATGGAATATCCTTGGTAACGACGCTCCCTGCACCAATAATTGTATTGTCACCAATGGTTACATCAGCGAGAACAGTCACGCCTCCTCCGATCCACACATTATTCCCCACCGTGATGGGTCCAACGACCTCCAGACCTTCATTACGTTGCTCTACATCATAAGCATGACCTGCAGTATAGAATCCGCAATTTGGAGCAACAAAAACGTTATCACCAAAAGTAATTTTGCCCCCATCCAGCATGACAATATTATGATTGCTATAGAAGTTCTCACCAATTTCAATATTATAGCCGTAATCACATACAAATGGCTGTTCAATCAGGAAACGATCCGTCGTTTTCCCCAGCAGTTTCTTGATTAACGCTTCTCTTTCATTGATCTTGGCTGGATGGAGCTGGTTATAATCGTAACAAAGTCCTTTGGCGTGCAGACGCTCTTCAATCAACTCTTTATCGTAATTCGCATTATACAGCAGCCCTAATTGAGATTTCTCTTTTTCAGTCATCATTTCGTAGCACTTCCTATCTTATGTCCATAAATTAATTAAATTTCAATCTCTTTAATGATTCTAGCAGGATTACCGCCCACGATCATATTATCCGGCACATCCTTCGTAACCACAGCCCCGGAAGCAATGACCACGTTATCTCCAATGGTAACGCCTGGGTTAATAACGGCTCTACCACCAATCCATACATTATTTCCAATCGTGACTGGCTTGCCATACTCTGCACCCGTATTGCGTTCATGCGGATGGAGTGGATGAGTAGCGGTATAGATATGTACATCAGGCCCCATTAAGCAATGGTCTCCAATACGAACTTCACACACATCTAATATCGTACAGTTAAAATTGGCATAAAAATGATTGCCTACATGAATGTTATATCCATAATCCACATGGATATTAGGTTCCATGCCCAGGTGTTCACCTGTAGATCCAAACAATTCCTTCAATAATTTGGTGCGAAGCTCACCATCTGTTTCCGTCGTTTGATTGAATGTCCGTGTCATTCTTCTTGCATACTCCCTGTCCTCAGACAATTCGAGATCCGAAGCCATGTACAGCTCGCCATCCAGCATTTTTTGTTTTTCCGTCTTCGTGGTCATGTTCACCGCTCCCTTGGTACACATCGTGTATTTCGACATTAGACAATACTTTTTAAAACTATTTTAATTATATAGATTACGATGGATAAAGCAAGTGTTGCTGCACATGAAAGTAGTTTAATCCACTCTTGCGTGCTCTTCTGATACAGCAAAAAAAACCTCTACACCCCATTGTCTATGGGAATGCAGAGGTTCAAGTTTTTGTACGTGCACATTTTAGGCAACCGCCTGAACTGTTTTTTCCTTAACGCTGATGGCATAGATGGCAGACACCAAACCAAGCAAAATCAGCACAGAACCAACCCATCCGGTGTTCAGAATCGATGAATGATCGATCACCATACCACCGATATAGGTACCCAGTGCAATACCTGCATGTGCAATACCTGAATTGGTGCTGATTAGTGTTTCTGCTGTCTCCGGTGAAGTTTTGATAATGAGACTATTCTGTACGGGTGTAACGGTCCAGCTCAGTGCACTCCAGATGCTTAACAGCAGCAAGAAGGCGATCAAAGGCAATCCTACGCTGAACGGAATGACAGCCATACTCACGATAAAGGGAATCAGCACAATGACAATCGCTTTAGCAGGATGCAAACGATCAGATAACATGCCTCCGATGCCTCCCCCTGCCACAGCGGCGATACCAAACATCATATAGATAAAGGTAACCATCGTCGCGCTGGCTCCCAGCGTTTCTTGCAGAAATGGCGTGAAATACGCATATAAAGTCAAGTGACCGGCGAGTACCAGCAACGTCGTAGCATGGATTGCCAACATTTTCGGATTCCACAGCGCCGTAAGCTGTTTCTTCAGGGATACAGCAGGAATCGGCTGCACACGGTCCATTGCAATCCAGATGGCTACCATAACCACTGAGGTCAGAACAGCAATCAACATAAACACCTCACGCCAGCCTGCCATGTTGCCTACAAAGATACCGAGTGGTACACCAAGGATAAGTGATGCGCTGCCTCCCATGGTAATGATCCCCACGGCGCGTCCTTTATACTGTGGTTCCACAATGCGCGCTGCAAGTGTCAGGGAGAGTACAAATATAAGTGAACCCGTTGCGGCTCCGAGTGCTCTACCCGCCATCAGCATATAAAAACTGGTACTGAACGCAGAGATCAGATTACTGATCAGAAATACAAACAACGTACACATATATACTTTTTTACGCTCAAATCTGGCCGTCATATTTAATAAGATCGGCGCAGACAACGCATAGACCAGTGAGAAAATAGAAATTAAATACCCGGCTTTCGCCAGGGAAAGATGAAGATCTGTAGCAATCAGATCCAAAATGCCGCCCAAAATCAATTCAACGGTTCCGACCACAAATGCTGCAATAGCAAGCACGTATACTTTCTTATTCATGTTGAATCCTCCTCAAAAAGTTACAACTACGATAGTAACCTATAAAACTGAAAGTTTCAATAGTTATTTTCATGATCGTTTTCATACGGAGATATAACAAAAAAACTATCCTCCGAGAGAATAGTTTTAATAGATCAACCTGGTTAGTAGGCGCTCGATTTCAGCATCTTGTAACAATTGATCACCGTATTTTTTCGTAATTTGAGTAAGTGCAACATCATGATAGAAATAATCAGTCATCGCTTTAACAATCGGTTTGGACATCGTCTTGATGGCTCTCCATGAATCGTGTTCCACACCGGCAAACAGCAGATAGGCATGATCTACAATGAGCAGCTGTGAAGGTTCCGGCGCATCAAGCAATGGAATTAACGAGTATTTCCGGGTTAAGGATGTTTCCATACCCCCAACAGCAAGCACTTCAACATATACTCCCTGTTGTTCCTTCTGCTCCAGCAGTTCACGATATTTCTCCATTCGTTCATTCCAAGCCAGAAAAAGAATGGATGAATCTGCTTCCTCGATAAGCTGTTCAATATTCGATCCGATGGACGATTCGTCCTTTAACGTCCAGATATGCTCATCTGTGAATGTTCGTTTGATTTTGTAACTCTTCAATTCCTCAATATCTTTCTCAAAATCAGCCTTGATCTTGTGAATAATAGACTGAAGATCCACAGCCATATATAGTTTTTTCTTCCCATCCATCGTAGTCAGCACCGTTCCCTTGTCGATCAGCCGATTGAGCACTTCATAGATCTTGGCTTTGGGAACGTTGGAGTGATTAACAATGGATGTAGCATCAAGTGGTTCAGCCTGCGCAAATATGGCTTCGTATACCTGACTTTCATATTGTGTAAACCCGAATTTCTGCAACATGTGTGGATCGGCGCATCCCTTCTTATTGTGTCTGGTCTATCTAGTTTAGACGGCTACACTTTCCATGTCCAGTTTGTCCTTGCTTACCTATAAAAACAACGGCATAGGAACCCAGGTGATACGTTGCCATCGAAACAGCATTCTACGCATAAATAAGCAACCATCGACGAACTGGGAAAACTGTATCTCATCATGGAGTTCATCGTAGTATCCGTCTGTTTATTAAATAGCATGTCTTCCGTCTAACACCTTTTCCTCACCTCTTCATCTACTATTAAGAACCTTTAATAGAAAAGAGATGATTAGATGGCTCGTGTCAATGCTGTTCCACAACCGGATCTGGTATTAATCTATTGGTCTAGAAATCCGCTCGTTCCCGGTTCTGCGCGCAGAATCCAAAGTGTGCGTGTGATTGGTAATACGTCTCCATGTACATTTACATTGGTTCCCGGTGCACGTTTGATCAATGCACTGAACTGCTTGCTGGACAATGATATTGGATTCAAAGTGGTATACCGCTACAAAACGTCAGAAATCAGTGGAATTCTGTTATTGAAACGCAAATGATCAAAAACATAAAAATGGTGCCTCCCTTTGGGGAGCGCACCATTTTCTCATTTTTCGTTCTTGGATGATATGAATCCAATCCTCTATTGGTTAGCAGCGATGGTATCATTCACTTCCTGTGTGATCTGATCTCCACCAAGTTTCTTCCAATTGGCAACGAAGTTATCGAACTCGTCAATAGACAAGTTACCATAGATGATTTTTAGAAACGTCTCGGCTCTCAGTTTATCCAGAGTAGCTTGCTTGGTATTCATCGTTCTCGTAGGTGCATAGATGAATTCATTCATGACAATCAGGTCATGATCCCGATAATACTTAATCACACCTTGTGAACTCTCTGGGCCAAAGATACGCTCCATATGCCACTTGTCGAGATTCCCATTCCGATAATCCATAATATCGTCATAGAACAGCTTCGCTTCAAGTTCCAATCCGGACGTATCTCCTGTTTTGAGCGCCTGCTCTACTTCATCCTGTGCCTTCACATTTTTGTTGGCTGGCAGGTTGGAGACCGTCGCATTATGAAAACCAAGACCTGTCAGTCCATTCAAATAAGCAGCCCGTTCTTCCTTGGCAGACTCACCGAACATTTTTTCAGCCTGGAAATTGAGCAACTTGATTAACGCTTCCGGATGCTCGTAGCCTTTGCGAACGGCAAATATACCGCCCAGACTAAGATGATTCTGTGTTTTGGCTGGTTGATCATCAATCGATTGAACCGGGTAAGCCATCCAGTCGATGTTCTTGTCTTTTTTGATCATACTGCTAACCTGAAAAGGTGCCCATTGTGGCAGGAAGAACATGCCTGACTTGCCTGCATTCACATCCTCCATCATTTTTGCAAAGTCCTTCACACCAAATTCGGGATCAAGCACACCCTTCTGATACAGAGTCTGAAGCTCACGCAATCCTTCTTTCACTTCCGGTTGGATCGTTCCGTTCACGACTTGACCTGATGCATCCTTAATCCAGGTTTCGAGATAACCATGATAGCCGAGCAAGAACGCGTTGATAGGCAAATCCTTGTTCAAGGCAATGCCATACGTATCATCTTTGCCATTTCCGTCTGGATCTTCGAAGGTAAAGGCTTCTGCAATCTGGATGACATCCTGCATGGACTTGGGCGCTTCAAGACCGACCTTTTTCAGCCAGTCCTGACGAATCCAGATCATATCCGAGGAATCCAGCGAGCCTGGGAAGCTCACCATGGCGTATATTTTGCCATCCTTCGTTACCGGCTTCAAACCCGCTCCATCTTCAGCGGACATGAACTCCTTAACCAGTTCGGATGCATACTTGTCATATACTTCCGTCAGATCTTCCAACATCCCCGCTTCATGCAGCTGTTCGAATTGAACAGCACTCACTTTCAATACATCCGGCAGATCACCACTCGCCAGCGTGACATTCATCTTATCGTTGTAATTGGCATCCGGAACAATCCATTCGTACGTTACATCAATACCAAGTTCATCCTTGTACCCTCTAGTCCAGATGTTATTGGCGTGTGTATCTCCTTGGGCGAGCGATTCTTTCCCCGTTTCATTCATGGTGGATGTCAATTTAATGGGTGGGTCATATTTCGTAAGTGGTCCTCCTGCATCCTGCTGTGTGTTCGGCTCAGCTTCATTCTCGGCACTTCCCGCACCAGACGAACAGGCTGCAAGCGTGGTGGCCAGCACCATAGTTAATGTTAATAATGAGAACTTCTTGAATGATATATTCATGCGAATCCCCCTTTTTTTCTCCTCCCGTGAGGTATATAAGATGAACTTTAAATATTAAACATCCACTCCGATAGCAGAATAACCTTCCGATCACTGTTATCCCCAGATTTCCTTTTCCCCTTTTTCCAAGGGAGAAATCTGTTGATAAAGGCGAACGCTCCGCTTCTTCAGGTTCTTTCTGCTCTCTCCGTTCGTGGTTTAAATTAACTCATCTTATATATATTTTTATTTTATAAAGAAAGCGCTATCACTTCGAGTGTATCCCGTTGACATCTGGTATCTTTGATTTACCATTTGATTTATCATCTAACTTTTCTGATCCCGATACTCTTGAGGGGTACAGCCCGTTGCTTTTTTGAAGAAACGATAAAAATAATGCTGATCGCTAAATCCAACCTTTGCCGATATTTCATGCATTTTGCAGGAAGAACCCAGGAGTAACTCTTTACTTCGCTCCACTCTGCGGTCATGGATGTAGTCGGATATGCCTTTGCCTGTAATCCGTTTGTACCAACGCGACAGATAAGAAGGGTTAAGAGAGACTTCCTGAGCGATCCGTGTGAGTGAGAGGTCATCCTCCAGATGGTGCTTGATATAATGATGGATCGTAATCAGAATCTGTGATTGGTCATTCAGGCGGGCATCACTTCGTTTGGAGATCATCCATTCGTATGCAGATTGATAAAAGATGACCAGGTCGGACCATGCGGTATGGATGTCAAAATGCAGCATTCGGGAAAGCGATATTTCTTCCATTGCCGACTCATACAACCCCAATTCGTGCAGAACTTCAATGAGTACATTGGCTGCACCTGTATAGGTTTTCATGCGGAAGAACGGATCTTGAAGCCCTTCCTTCGCAGCCTCGGTCCATTTATGAAAGGACTCTATCCATTCCCGATCCCCTGCGGTTATTCGCTGTTTGATCTGCTCCAGATGTAGTGCTACCACACCCTGTTGATTCATAATGCTGGGGGTGTAAGGCAATTCATCCTGGATATTGACACGCAGCAGCTTCTCCATCCCCAGCCCCGGACTCTCATGAACCGACAGACGTAGTTGCGCAATGGCCTGATTAACCCTGTTCCACTCTACCGCCTGCTCGCTGACCATGATGGATACAGACAGGTTCAGACAGTCCGCACAGGATTGCTGTACGGACTCCAGTGTGCCATAGACAAAACGAAGGGTCTGATTCCAGCTGTCCAGCTGACTCCCTCGTTCCACTTGTGTAGTAGACACGTGTGAATGAAGCTCTTCCTGCGGTTGAATAAAACACGCGATAACCTGAGCGTCCAGATCAATTGCCTTCACCTTAGCCTTGTCTTGCAACAGCTCCTCCGCAACATTGGCAACGGCATACCGGATGAGACTACGATCCGCCTGAGACTGATAGTTGTTCCACTCCTCTACCCGTATGATCACAGGAATAACGAGTTGATCCGATTCGAAAGGCAATTGCACAGCATCCAGTTCTTCTTGAAGTGAAATGATATCATGTCTATCCGTTCGCTTAAGCACATCCAGTAACAGTTGACGCTGTAACTGGGGCAACGCTCGTGGCAATTTACTACGAAACCATGCAGCTTGGTAGCGAAAATCATTTTCTTCCGATATCTGTGTTAACGCCCGTTCTACCGCAGCTCGAATGTGACTCATTCCCTCTGTCTTTAACAGGTAATCCACAACGCAAGGGTTCCGAATGGCTTGGTGTGCATAATCGAATTCGTTATGACCGGTCAGCAACAGTACCTTGCATCGTGGCCACCGATCCATAATCTGCTCGATCAATTGCATGCCATCCATACCAGGCATACAGATGTCGCTGAGTACAATATCAATCTTGACCGAGTTCAGCCAATCGATGGCTTCAAAGGCAGAGTACGCTTTAATAATCTCCATGTCTTGAAAGTTCGCCTTTTGAAAGAAAGCGTATAGTCCATCCAAAATAACGGGTTCATCATCTACAATAAGCATCCGCTGCATAACGCTACTCCCCTTCCCATGGAATTTTCACCAGAATGCACATCCCACCCAGCTCACTTCGCTGCGCTGTAAGACCATAAGCGGCCCCGAATTTGATTCTTAATCGCTGATTCACATTCATGAGTCCGGTTATCTCTTCGTTTCCATGTTTCCGCTCTGTTTCCTCGAAGGCAGATTGCAGGTAATTCAAGGTTTCGTCTGTTAATTGATCCCCATCATCCTCAATACGAATGGACAGGTATCCCTGGCCCTGTTGGTATGAAAGCTGAAGAGTACCTCCCTGACTACGCTTCGCAAGTGCATGCTCGAACACATTTTCTACGATTGGCTGGATGATGACTCTGGGAATCGAAATCATTCTGTACCTCGCACCCAGATCCTCCAATTCCAATTGAATCCTCGAACCAAACCGAATTTTCTGAATCGATGTATAGACCAGCGCATGGTCAATCTCAGCTCCCAACGATACTTCGCTATGGGAATCCCGGGACATGTATCTGAAATATTGACCCAGGTAGTCGGTGAATTCCTGAATGAGCTCCACATTCTCCACTTCCGCCATTTGCTTGATGCTGAACAGACTGTTGTATAAAAAGTGAGGTTGAATCTGGGATTGCAAATGTTTGAGTTCTGCCTCACTTGTTCGAATCCGTGCAACATAATTCTCATCGATCAATATATGTAAGCGCTCTATCATATGGTTGAATCGAGAGTACAAATAGCCGAATTCATCCCTTCTGGATGAAGGAATATGTACGCTTGTCTGGCCCTGCTCTGCCATTCTGAATCCTCGAATGAGTACCGATAAAGGTTGATGAATCGATCTGTAAATTGAAAACGAGAAGATGATAATGATGACAATCGACATAAAGGTCACCATCCATAACCACAATTTGTATTGTTCCAACGGTGCCCTAAGCACATCTTGTGGGATACTTGCAGTCAGCGTGAACGAGTGATCCTTGTCATGCAACGAATAATAGAGATACGGATCAGATTGGAACTTCGTAACTTGCATGGATACGGTTGGTTCAGGCAATACGGATCGGATTGATTCCATCGGTGCAGACTGCTCAGATGAAGAGATCACCACATGCTGCTGTTCGCCGAAACTCAGTGTAATCTCACTTTCACCCGTTTCCGACAGCTGTTGCAATCGGTGTTTCAATTCTTCAGCAGACAAGCGTATTCCTAATATGAAATTGGGTGGTTCCTCATGGTTCATGTTATATGGATTACTTTTCAGGAAATAGAGATCGTTATTGGAATGCGATAGTTCGCCATTCAGATTGCCCATCGTGGCGAGCAGATTCTTCCACTCAGTATCCTCTACGTCCCGAATTCCGTCCGCCGCACTGACCCGTTTATGCAGAGCAGGAACGTAATACACGACATCACTGATGTAAGGACTCGTTACCATGATCTGACTCAGCTTGTTGTGAATATTGTTCAGACTGGACGTAACTTCATACCTGCTCATAATCGCGGCTCGTGTACTTAGTGTGGACATGGGTTCATCAAATGAAAATTCGGTAACCATCGCACTCATTCGCTCCAATTCGAATTGCAGATGATTATGGTAGAAGTACAATTTGGACTCATGTGCCTTCTCCACCTCCGTCTGCATCTGCTTGGAGCTGACTTGCGTAATCATAATGCTTATCCCGTACAAGGGCAGAATGACCAGTACAAAAGCAATCATCAATTTGACGACAATGGATGACTCCCTCCATCTTCCCCGGATGAATCGCAATATTTCCCTCCTCCTCTCCTCACTCTCTTAAATTGCAAAAAAGGAGCCAGAAATCGGCTCCTTCCTTCCAACGGTTTTCCTCCTATCGATCTTATCCCTTTACACTGCCGACAACAAGCCCATGGACGAAATACCGCTGCAGGAACGGATACACGAGCAGGATCGGAATAACGGACAAAAAGATCTGGGAAGCTTGAGTCGTTCTATCCGATACCTGACTTAAGAGCGTCGCATCCTCCAGCGTCATCATCTCGCTCTGGATCATCGTCACCTGCTGTAACATGGACTGAAGATACGTAGCGAGCGGATAGCCTTCCGGACTCTTCATGTAGATCATGCCATCGAACCAGGCGTTCCAGTGTCCTACCATGGCGAACAACGTAATGGTTGCGATACTTGGCAGAGAGATCGGAAGATAAATGCTCCATAGTGTGCGAAAATGTCCTGCCCCATCCATCCAGGAGGCTTCTTCAAGCTCCTTCGGCAAACCTCTGAAGAAGTTGAGCATAAGGAGCACATTAAAGATCGGAACGGCTCCGGGCAGAATCAGAGCCCAGATGGAATCCAACAGGCCCGCTTCCTTAACCACCAGATAACCCGGGATCAATCCTCCACTGAACAGCATGGTGAATACAAAAATCCACGCATAAAACGTTCTTGAACGGAATTTCGCAGCCTCTTTGGAGAGCGGATAAGCTACCAGAATCGTGAAGATCAGATTGGTCGTTACCCCCAGAACTACACGAAGAAGGCTCGTGCCGAATGAGTTCAGGAACTGCTGATTTTCCAGAATGTATTGATAGGAGGACAATGTGAAATCCACAGGCCAGAATGTGACACTGCCCGCTTTGACCGCATCACTCGAACTAAAGGAAATCGCTAATATATTCACAATCGGGAACAGGCATAACAAGGCAAGAATCGTCAGGATGACGTAGTTAAACCCTAGGAACCACCGATAGGCTCTTGAAGCGTGGTGCATGATTCTGCCTCCTTTCTAGAATATCCGATAATTCGCAAATCGATAGGCCAAGAAATAACCAAGTCCGATAAAAATGAAGGAAACGACAGATTTAATCAGACCCAATGCTGTCGATACAGAATACTGTGCATCCTGCAATCCGATCCGGTAGATCATCGTATCCAGAATATCTCCTGATTCATATACCAATGGATTGTAGAGGTTGAACACTTGGTCAAAACCGCCGTTGAGTACATTTCCCAGACTAAGCGTTACCATCAAAATTACGATCGGTCGAATGCCTGGCAGTGTAATATGCCATGTCTGTTTCCATCTTCCTGCTCCATCCATAACAGAGGCCTCATACAGAGACTTATCAATATTAGTGAGGGCAGCGAGATAGATAATCGTACCAAATCCGAATTCTTTCCATTGATCTGTAATAACAAGTATGTAAGGGAACCACTCATTACTGGCCAGAAATTGAATCGGGTCAATCCCCACGGCTTTCAACAACATATTAACGATCCCCGTGCTTGGAGATAACACATCCACGATGATTCCCGCCAGAATAACCCATGAGAAAAAGTGAGGCATATAGATTACGGTCTGAATCGTTCGTTTAAAACCTGTCTTACGAACCTCATTGAGCAATAAGGCTACAAGTACCGGAATCACCAAGCCGGAAACAATTTTCATCGTCGATATAAATACCGTATTCCATACAACCTGCGAGAACCCCGGTAGATCGAACAGGTACCTGAAATTGTCCAAACCCACCCAATTCATATTTTTGAATCCGGCAATGGGAGAGAAATTCTGAAAGGCAATAGAAAGTCCCGCCATCGGAATGTAACCGAATACAATTATAATGAGCAGTCCAGGCAGAATCATGAGATGAAGCGGAACATTTCGGATAAATTGTTTGTAGTTGGAACGCATAAGCTGACTCCTCCTTCAACATTTATTATAGGAGCAGCCAGATCACTGCAATAGTGTGGGCTATTTACTTTGGGTATCTTTTGTTGACTCTCTCCCCTGGAACGTCAAAAAACCGCGATATCCGCGGTCTCTTGTTCACGCTATAGATTTAAATCAGAATATCCATAACTAATACATTCACTGAATGAGCAGGTAAATTAACCACCACCGATGTATCGGACAGTGTGATCTCCTGTTCTTGGGGAATCACTTTCTCATCATTCTTCTGATTCACATTTTGCATATGCACCAAATGATCTTCTCCAGTAAGCGTGATCAGTCTGGCTGAAGCATCAACCTTCAGATCCTGAAGGCAAATCCGGGTTGATTTATCCACACCATCTGCATTGACCAGTTTCACATATACATGCCCTGCGTCTTTTGTCACAGAGTGGAATACTTCCCGGTTGTAAGCTTCCAGCTTGTAATCCAGAACGTTGCTCGAATTGCGACCGTCTGTATAGGAGCAGATCAGATTCTTTCCTGTGTCCCCACCATAGTTAACCGTGATCGTATAATCGGTCCCATTCTCCAGTGGTTCATAGTTGGCCGCTCTCAGGTTACCTGCTGCCGAACTGGATGAATAATCTCCCAAGGTGTAACCTTCGATCCCTTGTTTGTACACCTTCACTCCTGTGGCATTTCCCCCGTAGCTGATTGCGTACTCGATGACATCCTTGTTCTCGGGCGAGATATCCGTCAGTCCCACACCGATGTAAAAACCATCCTCACCCGAGATTCGTTCAGCCTCAACGCTCACTTTGTAGTTGGTCCATTCGTCATTCAGCAGGTACAATCCGTTCAATCCACTGGTTTGTGCGCTCAAGATGAGCCCTTTCCCAGCGATTAACGTGTATCCTTCCGATCCAGGAATCTGTCTCCATGCCTCACTAGGCTCTGTACGTTCCCTGAAATCTTCATCAAACATCAAACTGCCATCCTCATTGGACGTCACAGTGACTCGTTTCACTACGATGTCTGCATGACCTGTTGCAATTTCGATACCGCCACGCGGAATGAGATTCAACGGTTTGCCTTTGCTATAGGTGGAGAATGAAGTCTCAAGCACCTGATCTCCTACATGTTTTGCAAAAAGCTGCTGTACATAATAATTCGGTGTATACCACACGGTTTCATCATCAAACCAGATGCAGTCCGGCGTCCAGCGATAGGTACCGTCCGTCAGTACTTTGTTGAACAATGGCGCATAGGCAGCCAAACGAACAACGTCCGCATTATTTTCAAATCCAGTCATGATCGCAGCTTCTGCGACCGCACCTGCCAGCGTATTTTTGTCCGTTGAAGCATATTCTCCAACAAATACTTTGGATGTTTCTTTCCAATCGATATTTCCGTCTTCAAGATAAGCCCGGTCATAGTAGTTGTATCGATCTACGTTGTTCAGCAAATATTCATTGGAGCGGTAGTAGTGCTCATCTGCAATGGTGTCCATGTAATTGTCCTGATTCTCATACCAAGTTACGGTCTCCTCAATCACCTCAGCACCATCTGCAAAAGCGACCTGAGCTGACCCGGTCAGATTCCCGCTGAGGAATTTCCATCCTTCCTGGTACGCATCATCATCCGCCTGAGCACCAACCGTCGAGATAATGTGCAGTTCATGATCAGGATAGTTCCGCTTCATGTACTCATCTATTGAACGTTTGAATACTTCGAAGTTGGCAAAAAATTCAGTGCCCCAGTTCTCATTACCTACGCCCAGATAACGAAGATCGAACGGTTCAGGATGTCCCATTTGGCTTCGTACCGCCGCCCATTCATTGTGTTCAAAGTCTGTACTGAGCGCAAAGTCGATCAGGTCTGTAAAGTTCCGGATATAATACTCCCTTAAAGCGCCACCCGCAGGGTGAGCGTAATCCGAGCGTGCCTGACATAACACACCGCAAGCCATGACTGGAACCGGAGCGGCATTCAGATCTTCCGCCAGTTGGAAGTACTCCATATAGCCAAGCCCCATCGTCATCATGTAACCCCAGACATTATAATTCTCTTTGCGGAGCTCAACCGGACCCACAGAATCCTTCCAGTCATATACGTTATCCCAGATGAAAGATCCCTCCGAGATACATCCTCCCGGAAAACGCAGGAACTTCGGATGCATATCTGCGAGTGCCTGGATTAGATCTTTTCTCAATCGATAGTTCGGATTACCTGTATAGTTGGCATGTGCTGTAGCCGATATTCCTTCTTCTGCCGGATCAGCTCCCCATACATTCTGAGGGACTAAGGACACCATATCGATGGAGATTTCACCTTTAAACGTAAGTGCCAGTTGACCAAGTACAGTCTCCGTTCCAGTCAGAAGCAAATCGTATTTCTTCCATGTGTTCCCGCCTTCAACATGTAGCGTTACCGAATCACTGATGGAAGTGTCACTTCCATTCTGTAATTGAACGGTGATCATTCCTGCCGATTCTGCTTTTGCCCATACGGTAAAGTCATACGATTCACCCTGCTTGATGGACATGGCACAATGCTGGTTGGAGTCTGAGAATCCGCGATTTCGAATCGTTGCCCCATCCTGAACCGTTACATAATAAGCATTGACTTCAGGGTCTTCCACGTTAAAGTGAACGTTCAGTCCATCCGTATGCTGTACGAGCATTTTCTCCGTATCGCCTGACCAAGCAAACAAAGGCTCACGGTTTCGCCCTGTCGAACAACCACATTCTCCAGAGTCATGCGAGTACGTATCGAATGCAAAGGATTCAAATGATCGATTCTGAACAAGCTCTGCATAGATTCCGCCATCTGCCGCGTTGTTAATATCCTCGTAGAAAAGCCCATACATGACTTCACTGATGTCTGCCACCTTTTGATCCCCATGGATGGTGACCGTATAAGGTGGGAGATGCGCCGGCACAACAGACACGTCAAAGCTTTGGCTCAGCTTACGATCTCCTCTGTGCAGAAGCGCACGGAGCGTAACCTCTTGTGCCGATGTGATTGCCTGAACCTCTCCGTTCTCGGACAAGACTGCCGGCTCACTGGAATTCCACTGAACCTTCACTTTACCACCCAGCAAATCTGCTGGCAGTGACACATCTTTGGTGATAATTCGGTTTGGGAAGGACAAGTACTTGTCCGCCGCAAGCTTCACAATCGCTTCATCTGTCAGTGACTCACACATCACTTCAATGACTTCATCCATGGTGAGCGCTGCCCCATAGATCCGAAAGTCGGATAACGAACCTGCAAAATCCACATCCGCTGCATACTGGGAACGTCCGATATAATTCTGACTATAATTCTCAGGATCGGTGAACGAATCAAACCATTCGCGCAATTTGGCATAATTGCCACTGGATGTCTGACTGATTGAACCGTCTGCGGCCTTCTCCCCATTCACATACACAATCGGACCCGCACTGCTCAACGTTCCCCCTTGGCTGCCTGCCACAGAGAGTGCAATATGCAACCATTCTCCACTTGCAACTCCTCGACTTGGGTGGACAACCAGATTATCGCCAGCATATAACGTACCCAGGAGCTGACGCGTCAGAAACAAATACGGCCCCTTCTCCCCGTTACCAAAGTCAAAAATGCGCTCCCACACATTGGACCCTTTGCCGAGAAATACCCAAGTTGCAATAGTAATTCCCGTGTTATCGCTTACATCACGAAGCAGATCCGACGGTAATTGTAGATAAGAAGTTCCATTCGCTCCCCCGTTGAAAGTTACCGCCGATCTTCCTTTTAACTCGGATATGACAGGGGGTAACTCGCCTTTTGCCAAACTATCATTTCCGTTCCCGGAGCTGTCTTTCCCAATCTGAACAGCATCTTCGAACGTGTATTGTGCGATTAATTGGTTTTGATATGTGGTCATGTTCTTACCTCCTATGTAGTTTGGAATTGTCGTTACAGAATACTCACCTTTAATTCGTATAAGTATAAAATGATTGATAAATAGTTAAACACCTAATCTAAACGTAATAATATCCCATCACATAACCTAATTTCAATCCTAAATTTGAGAATAATACCTGTTTTGTTTGAATGTAATGAGCCTTATCAGCTCTTACCGGCTCTCTTCATTTATTCATTTTAGTCTTATAAACATTACATTTATGGTTTACAAACATATAAACCAATTGATAATATAACAAATGAAAGCGCTTGATATAATGAAATACGCAAAGGAGGTCTGCCGAACCTTTTATCGTGTGTTGCCAAGTATCGGTTGATTTTTCATTCCGGGGAATAGGAAAGGGGAAACGTATGAAACGTTATTGGGTACGCGTACTTAACATTTCTGTACTAAGCACCACATTACTTACTGCAACAGCTTTGGCGCCGGTCTCGGTGTTCGCAAATGGTTCAGGGGCAACCGTTGGTAACTCGCAGACTTCCACCACACCTTTGGCAAATCCTGCTCCATCATTCAAAAATGTTTCCGTTCATGACCCTTCTGTCATTAAGGTGGATGATACGTTTTATATTTTTGGTTCACACCTGCAAGTCGCTAAGTCTAAAGACTTTTTGAACTGGGATTTGGTCGCATCGGGTGTTACGGATAACAACCCCGTTGTCCCCAATGTAACCAAGGAATTCGCTGAAGCGCTGGAATGGGCGCAGACGGATACGTTATGGGCAGCAGATGTCATTCAATTGGCGGACGGTAAATTTTATATGTACTACAATGCTTGTAAAGGCGACTCTCCCCGATCAGCGCTCGGCATTGCTGTCGCAGACAATATCGAAGGGCCTTATAAGGATCAAGGCATTCTGTTGAAATCCGGCATGTGGGATCAGATCAGTGAGGATGGTACCATTTACGATGCAACGATTCATCCCAATGTGGTCGATCCTGATGTCTTTTATGATAAAAACGGCAAGTTATGGATGGTGTATGGCTCCTACTCCGGGGGTATTTTCATTCTTGAGATGGATGCGACGACAGGCAAACCGCTGCCGAATCAAGGTTATGGCAAGAAGCTCACAGGTGGCAACCATAGTCGTATTGAAGCACCTTACATGCTCTACAGCCCAGAAACCGATTATTATTATCTGTACCTGTCTTACGGTGGACTAGGTGCTGATGGAGGGTATAACATTCGTGTAGCCCGCTCCCAAACACCGGATGGACCTTTCCTTGATGCGGAAGGAAACGATATGATCAACGTTAAAGCGGACAAGGATAAACCGTTGTTTGATGATCGTTCTATCGAGCCTTTTGGAGTCAAATTGATGGGGAACTTCCTGTTCGAGAGACAGATCGGTGATCCAGGCACAGGCCTAGGTAGCGGCTATGTTTCGCCAGGACATAACTCTGCTTATGTTGATCCGGAGACTGGCAAACAATTTCTCATCTTCCATACTCGCTTTCCAGGGCGTGGCGAAGAACATGAAGTTCGCGTACACGAGATGCATATGAATGCAGATGGATGGCCCGTTGTTTCTCCCTATCGCTATGCGGCTTTGGGAGAGGATACAACGCAACTGACAACTCAGGATATTGCTGGTCAGTACCAGTGGGTGAATCATGGTAAGGACATCACGGCGGACATCAAGCCATCCCAGACGGTTCAGTTCAAGGCAGATGGGCAGATTCATGGTGCCGTGACAGGAACATGGAGTCTTGGCGCAGACAACAAGGTTCAGATCACATCGAATAACGTTGTCTACAAAGGCGTTTTCACGCATGAATGGAACTCGGAATCTCAAAGTACGGTTCTGACCTTTAGCGCCCTCTCCTCCTCCGGGGTAGCCATCTGGGGAAGTCAAGGTGTTGAACGGAGCGATCAAGACATTGTAGATGCGGTGAAAAAGGATCTGAGCATTAGCAATACGGATCATGTGTTCTTCAACCTATCTCTGCCTACCAAGGGAACAAGTGATGCAGAGATTACGTGGAAAAGCTCCAACACTTCGGCTCTATCCGCTACAGGTGTAGTACAGCGACCGCGCGCTGGTAAGGGCGATGCCAAAGTAAAATTAACCGCAACGATTCGTAAAGGAACTGCGCTAAGCTCCAAAACGTTTAACGTTATCATTCCACAGCAAGCGGTAAGCCCTTTGCTCGGGGAGTATACTTTTGAGCACAAGAAACTTGCCAAAGTCGCACAGGATTCCAGTAAAAATGAATATCACGGACAAGCTTTTAACGTGGTCAGTTCTGCTGCTGGTGGCAAAAATCAGGCTGCCACTTTTAACGGGACAGACAGTTTCATCCAGTTACCTGGCCTCGTTACAGATACAACGGATTTCACGTTTAGCGCTTGGGTCAATTGGGACGGCGGCGGGTCCTGGCAGCGTATTTTCGACTTTGGAAATGGCTTGACGAGGCATATGTTCCTTACTCCCTCCCAGCATAATGGAGCGCTACAATTCACCATTCATAATGAGGGTCGGGATCAGAGTCTGATTGCTGCAAATCCACTGCCTTCCAAAGCGTGGGTTCATGTGGCTGTAACCCTTCAGGGTGATGTAGGTACTCTGTATGTGAATGGTACATCGGTTGCAAGCAGCTCTGAGATCACCTTCAACCCGAAAGATCTGCAGGTAACGGAAGCTTATGTAGGCAAGAGTCGTTATGCGGCTGATCCGTTCTACAAAGGCAGTCTGGATAACGTAAGAGTGTATGACAAAGCATTAACAGCCAAGGAAATTCAGCGTCAGGCCAAAGAAAAACCTTAACTAAGAGTCATATCATATGCGCTAGACTCCATTAGTGCACACATCAATAAAGCAGCCAATGTAGTGAACTGTACCCCATTTGTTAGAGACGACTAACAAGGGAGTTGCAGTTCATTACATCAGGCTGCTTTGTTGGCATTTCATTGAATTACATATCACTTCGGATAATGAATGACCATGTTTAATTTGTTCATCTTAGCACCTGAGTTAACATAGGCGTGAGGCTTGTCCGCTCCAAAAAGGATCGACTCCCCTGAACTCACCGTATAATCTTCCGACCCTACTCGAATCGTAACTTCACCTTCAAAGACCGTAATAAATTCTTCCGTACCTTCGATATGCGGTTCAGCATTCAACTCAGACTTGGGGTCCATCTCCATCATATATATTTCAAAACGACGACCCTCTTCAAAAGGAAAATGCGGATAAATCCGAACCCTTCCCTCATCCTCTATCAATACTTGAATATCATCGCCCGTTACAACAGTCGTATCTGACTTCGGCTCGTGGATCAAAGCAGTAAAAGAAATTTTCAAGCCGTTGGCAATCTTCCATACCGTTGCAATCGATGGGTTGGATTCGCCACGTTCAATCTGACCAAGCATGGTTTTGCTAATGCCGGACATTTCGGCAACCTTGTCCAGACTTAGCTTTCTTTGTTCTCGAAGCTGTTTCAGGTTCTGCGCAAGAATACTATTAATGTTTTTCAGAATCCATCCTCCTCATTTTAAAATTTCATTGTGCTTTATAACGCACATATTGTACAATAATAAAGATCGTACGTTATAACGTACAATTCATACCATTATATCATACAACCAAGAATACGTGGAGGACACATGAACATCATACCTTTAGTGACATACGCAATCATTGCTTCATTTACACCCGGACCCAACAACATCATTTCCATGACGCATGCAAGAAATCAGGGGTTCCGAAACACCCTTCCGTTTATCAGTGGAGTTGCAGCCGGCTGCCTGCTTATTATGTTTTTGTCCAGTTATTTCAACCTTATTCTTCATCAATATATCCCTAGAATTACCCCCGTCTTGAACCTGTTGGGATGTGTGTACATGCTCTATCTGGCGTTCAAAATCATGCGAAGTAAACCTGCAGATGCACAAGAAAACAAGGTTAATCATTATTCATTCCTATTCGGGTTCACCCTGCAATTCATCAATCCCAAAGTCATTCTGTATGGGCTTACTGCCATATCCGTTTTTGTTCTGCCTCTTGGGCAGTCCCATGTTCAACTACTCGCATTCTCCTTGCTGCTCACGTTTATCGGTATTAGTGCCAATATGACCTGGGCGTTCGGTGGTCTGTTATTCCAGAGCTTTTTAATGAGATACGAGCGTCCTGTCAATATCGTGATGGGTATGTTGTTAATCTACAGTGCACTGTCAATCCTGATGTAAAATGTAATAGAAAAAGCGTCCACTCATTTGATGAGCTGAACGCTTTTATTTTTATCCTAATTCCGGTCTCCACCACGGATGTACAGGATAATTCTCCGTATGAAGAACAACCTTCTCGCCGATTTTGGGTGTTGCAATCTTAACGTTCAAGGCATGTGCAGCCTTCGTAATTCGTTCAACGGGTTCATTCCAGGCATGGTAGGCCAGTGTGAATGCGGCCCAATGAATCGGAATGAGCAACTTACCACCAACATCCAAGTGTGCTTGCACTGTTTCTTCCGGCATCATGTGAATGTTGGACCACCGCTCGTCATATTGTCCACATTCCATCAACGTCAGGTCAAATGGACCATATTTACTGCCAATTTCCTTGAAATGAGGACCGTATCCGCTATCACCACTAAAGAATACTTTCGTATGTTGTCCAGCGATAACCCACGAACACCATAAGGTAGAATTACGGTCGAATAGTCCTCTGCCCGAGAAATGGCGCGCTGGCGTGCAAGCCAATGTTAGACCTTTGAACGATAACTCATCCCACCAGTTATGCTCGGTAATCTGTTCCGAAGGCACACCCAGTTGAATCAGCCGTCGACGTACCCCAAGCGGTACGATAAACCGTTTTGTTTTATCCTTTAATCTGCGAATGGAGTCATAATCCAGATGGTCATAATGATCATGGGATATAATGATTGCATCCAGAGCCGGGAAATCTTCCGGTTGAATTGGTATATTGGTGCTGTAACGTTTGGTACCCACCCAGGATACAGGTGATGGACGATTGCCAAGCATCGGATCAAACAGCAATCTGTGCCCTTCGATTTCTAGCAAAAATGCCGAATGTCCGAACCATGTAACCTGTGGGTTATCCGATGCATTAAAGGATTCAGCAGGTTCACATATCTCCATAGGCATTACGCCCACCGGCCTCCGCTCTACATTGCCACGCATGGAATCTCTCAATATACTGATCAGAGACTTGAAGCTCATGCCGGCCGATGTCGGGATCTGATTTTCGTATTTTGTCATTGTGCATACCTTCTGTTCTATATATTCAATCTGTGCCTCAACTTTTGAATAATATCTATTCATATCGTAGCTTTATATTAATTCATTGGCCGTTGATATTCAATTTTCGGTTAATTAAGATAGAATTAAGACTCTGTTTTCTCTCGTATAAGATTGGGCATATATGATAGAGAAAATACATGGAGAGTATGTGAGAGAACATGAAGAAATGGCGTAAAAGATTAATTAAGTTTTTGATATTTGACCTGGCGATAGTTCTGTTGCTTCTGGGTACTGGCGTCATCTACCAACAAGTGGGTTTAAGGCAGGATGCCAAAATACTCGTCCCCCCTGGTAAGCTGTACGAAGTCCATGGAGACAATATGCATCTATATACTGGTGGAGAAGGCGACGTAACAGTCGTGCTCGCCTCCGGCTGGGGGACCGCTAATCCCTATGTAGATTATTATCCATTATATGAAAAGCTTGCTCCCAACACAAAATTCGCTGTATATGACCGATTTGGATATGGATACAGTGATCAGACCGATAAGAAACGTGATGTCGATACCGTGGCAGAGGAATTACACGAGTTGTTAGAGGTATCTGGGCAGAAGCCACCTTATGTATTAGTTGGACATTCACTCGGCTCGCTGGAAACCATCCGTTTCGCACAGAAGTACTCGGATCTCGTGAAAGGCATCGTCATGATTGATGGAGGAAGTCCCGAATATTATTCGAATGACGATGACTCTTTGGCAGATACAATTGGTGGTTTTGCGAATAAATTCCGTATCCAAACCGGACTGTTCCGCCTCTCCATGCAATCTGACATGGTTGTCAAAACTTCCAATGCTAATCGTAATGAACTGAAATTTGTACCCGACGATCTGAAAAAGTTGGATACAACTGCGCTGTTGTACAACTATGGTAATGCTAACACGTTGGATGAATTACGAGAAATAGCTGCCAATGCCAAAGTGGTCGTAGATCACAAACAAACCTTAACATTTCCACTCACCATACTGACGGCTGATTACCTCGGTGCCAGTGAACCCGAATGGGATAAAACTCAAGCTGAATTCAAATCCTGGTCTAATGAATCGAAACAAATAACCATTAAAGATACCGATCATTACATCCATCAATATCGCCCTGATCTCGTTGCTGATGAGATTTTAGCCCTGGTGAAGAAATAACGTACACTCGATTAAAATAAGGCAACTTTATAACAGAAAGAAACCCCAAAGATTCTCGAACTCTTTGGGGTTTTGGCTATGAATTTATTGTGCTATCGCCAGTCTTGGCCGTTGGGATCTGAAATCACTGAAGGCTTGTTCAATCTCTGATGACGTCAACTGGTGACGATAGAAATACTGCTCCATCGCCTCCATTTCGGCGCGATCCCCATTGTAGATGTTATCAATTTTCCGAATGACCTGTTTATACAAACTTTCACGTCTGGATTTCACAGGTTCACACAACCAAAAGTCTGTTCTTTTCACATCACCTGTCTCCGTCCATAGTAAATTCTCATATCGAATGACATCCCAGTCCCAATATCCAGCATGAATCTGCTGAATTTCCGTCGTGAACATATCGTATATCAAGTTGGGAGGAATGTGTCCATATGTCTCACGGTACTGTTTCAGATTGAATGCTTCAATCCATTCTGTCAGGGTGTACTCTCCTGGTGAATACGCATACAATTTAGGTGCATATGGATGACTTTGCAGTGACCTAAGAGCCTCGCTTTCCATTTCCCCATCCAATTTTGCAAGCGAAGCATATACTTTGAGACAATAATCCTGCAATCTGTATACAACCGAGCTATTGCTAATAAGCGAAGCCTGTATAGTTAAATGGTGATTTTTTTCGTAGTGCAACAGCATCTTTTCGATGTTATTGCCGATGGAATTGATGATTATCATAACGTTGTCTCCTTGAGTAAAGATAAAATATAAACCGTTTTCGAATTGGTTCAAAATTGCACTATTACATCCTATATTACCCTTTTATATTAGTATGAACATATACAATCTTGCCGGAACATGAAGTATTTGCTCTGAAATTCATTCGTTGAACCACTGTATTCCGGCTATATTCCTACTCTAATGGCTGAAACCCGTTTCACGTCAACAAAAAAAAGACATAATAATACACAAAAAAGCGATGCGTCCTTGGGTAAGGAACGCATCGCTCTTAATATTGCGTCATTAATAATAATTAGTGCATTGGACCTTGTTGTCCAGCTTGTGCTCCAACTTTGACCCGTTTCACAAATAGTGAAATGATCAGTCCAATCACGGCAAGAACCAGTGCAAAGACAAACGCGTTTTGTACACCTGACGTGAAACCTGCCAACTGATTCTCAGGGCTCTCCGGATCCGTCACATTGCTCAAGAAGCGAGTCTGTCCTGCGCTCAGTATACTTACCGCAACAGCTGTACCAATAGCTCCGGATACCTGTTGAAGTGTATTCATGATCGCAGTTCCGTGAGGATAGAACTCAGGTGGTAATTGATTTAGACCGTTCGTTTGTGCAGGCATCATAATCATCGAAATACCGATCATCATGAACACGTGCAACGTAATGATCATACCCAGGGAAGTTGTCGCTTCGATGCCTGTGTACAAGAACAAGACAACGGATACGATAGCCATCCCAATAATAACAAGCCATTTTGGACCAAACTTGTCGAACAGACGTCCCATGATCGGAGACAAGAATCCATTCAGCAAGCTACCTGGCAATAGAACCAGGCCTGCTGTCAAAGCTGTAACCGCCATACCTTGTTGCAAGTACATTGGCAGAATCAACATCGAAGACAGCATCATCATCATACAGATGAAGATCAGGATCAGACCAACCGTAAACATTGGATATCGGAATGCACGCAGATCCATCATCGGCTGCTTCATTCTCAATTGACGGATACTGAATAACAGTAAGGACAATACGCCAATAACGAGAGTGGCAACAACGACAGGACTCGTCCAGCCTCCGCCAGTTTCCCCATGTCCTCCTGCGCTACTGAACCCGTATACAATACCACCAAATCCGAGTGTGGACAGGATAATGGACAGTACGTCAATTTTGGGCTTGGTCAATTTCGAAATATTCGGCAAGAACAGCAAGCCACATACCAGTGAGATAATGAAGAACGGCAAGGAAATCCAGAAGATCCAGTGCCAGCTCAGGTTAGCCAGGATCAGACCGGAGATACTCGGACCACTTGCTGGCGCAAACATGATAACCAAACCGATCAATCCCATGGCAGCACCACGTTTTTCAATCGGGAAAATAACCAATATGGTGTTAAACATCAGTGGCAACAACAGCGCTGTACCTATAGCCTGAAGTACCCGGGCCACCAACAGAATTTCGAAGCTAGGTGCAAGCGCAGCAACGAGTGTGCCTGCAATCGAGAAAATTAGGGACGTTGTGAACAATTGTCTGGTTGTAAACCACTGCAACAGCATACCGGATACCGGTACCAGGATTCCCAATACAAGCAGATAACCTGTGGTTAACCATTGAATCGTTGTAGGTCCTACTTCAAGCAGACCCATAAGTGGTGTCAAAGCCACGTTTAATGCTGTTTCTCCAAACAGACCAATAAAGCCGCTCAGCAGCATGGCGAACAAAATCGGAAATACCTTGTATTGCTTTGTTTCTTGTTGATTCTGTGCAGAATCAGCCTTCATGGAAACCTCCACGATCCCATCCTCCTCAAACGTATCGAACTTTCTTTTTCTCTGTCTCTTGGTATAACTTATTGAATGTGTCTGGCATTCTTCGCCACAACCGACAAATAATCAGCAGCCGTCAGCAGAGGCTGTTTATCCTGATTCGTCAGGCTGATTATCAATGCGCCTTCCATCAAGGAAATGACCAGAAGTGCCGTCTCCCGCGCCTTCTCTTCACCAATGCCATCCAGAATCAGATGTTTCTTAATGACATCCTGCCAATCTGCAAATACCCCCTGACAGGCAACACGCAACTGCTGACTAATACATGAGGTCTCCACAGCTGCCCAGAAGCTGAATGGCAGAAATCCGGTAAAACCAGCTGCTTCTGTTTCATGAGCCAGATCATGAATAAATCTCTGAATGGCGTCCCCCGTGTTGTCATGGGCTGCAAAGGTTTGCTCAAATGTCTGCAGGATATGTTCATTGGCTTTTTGAATACACTCGTGCGCGAGCTCTTCTTTGCCGTGCGGGAAATAATGATATAAGGACCCTTTCGGCGTACTACTCTCCTTGATGATCTGATTCAGACCGGTCGCATGATATCCTTGTGAAAAAAACAGTCTCGCTGCTGTGCTGACAATGGACTCTCTAGCATTAGACTTTTCACTCAACGAAAGCCACTTCCTTCAAATAATTATAACAATCGGTCTATATAATTAAACCCGCTCAAATAAGTACTGTCAATCATTTTTATTTCAAATTTTAATGTAAACGTTAACACTTCAGGAGTAAGAAAATAAACCAAGCGACTGCGCATGGTCAGATTATCAAAATATTTAAATCCAATTGGAATAGTATGTATTAATCATGCTATACTAATCGAGAAATTGTAAATCATTATTCAAAACATATATTTATAGAAAGGTGTTTGCCATGGAGATGCGAATGATTAAGACCTTTCAAACCATTGTAAAGCTTGGAAGCTTTCAGCAGGCAGCAGAAGCATTGCAGTATTCACAACCCGCCATCACACAACACATTCAGAAGCTTGAAGGTGATCTTGGTGTGAAATTAATTGACAGAGGAAAAAAGATTAAATTGACGGAAGCGGGGAAAATTTTTTACGCCAGAGCCGATCAGCTTCTTAAAGAATATGAGTACTTAACGAATACGATCTCGGACATCCAGCAAGGACAAGCCGGTTATGTGCGAATCGGAGTATCCGAGCCAACAGCGAGCCACAGACTTCCGGCGATTCTGTCTTCGTTTGTGGAGAAAAATCCAAAGATCAGACTCAGCATCCGTATTGGGGACAGCAAGTTGCTAAATGAGCTGGTTGTGGATGAACAGCTTGACTTTGCCGTCTGCCCTTCTCCAGAAACCAGTCTGGATACCGAGTTTCAGCCTCTTCTTTTTGAACCCATGGCCTTATTGTTGTACAACACGCATCCATTCGCTCAAGCTACTGAAATACATTTGCAGGATCTCAAAGGACAACCGTTTCTGTTCACACCTCCGAATTGCCCGATTCGAATTCGAATTGAACAGCTGTTGGCCGAGAAAATTGACAGTGATTATCAGGGTATCGAAATAAGTAATATCCGATCTCACAAATATTATGTACAAGCCAAATTGGGCATAACGATTGCTCCCATAGCTACGATCTCTCCTGCTATTCCGGGAACCGTTATCCAACCCATTGCCGATCTGAAGGTTGGCCCCATCGTGGGCGTTTTGCGTAAACGAAATACTCCGCTTGGTACTGCGAGCGAGAAGCTGATGCTGGATATTCGAGCCGCTCTACTCCAAAGTAACCTGTATGTTCCAGAGTTCGAGCTTCCTTCCAAGCTGGCATTGCCATAAAATGACTTGCCAGCTGCAATCATAGTATAGGACTCCTTCGCTACTTCAGTCTGCCCGCCGTGCGTCCGCCATCTACCGTCAGTATGCTGCCCGTTATAAATGAAGCCAGTTCCGAGGTTAGATACAAAATGGCTTGAGGAGCATCGTCGGGACCTGACGTCCGACCTAACGGTGTAATTTTAATCATATGTTCCGTATGTGCCTGTGTCATCACACTAACCTCACTGCCGGGTGCATATCCCGGTACAACGGCATTAACCCGAATGCGATGTGGTGACAATTCCAGTGCAAAGGTTTTGGTGAGCATCTCGATCCCTACTTTGGAAACGGAATAATTCCCCATGCCAACACCGGCGGTGGAAGCTGCTCCCGAGCTTATATTAATGAAGGAGCCTTCCACCCCGCTTACAATCATCTGATTGGCAAACTGCTGTGTGAGTAGAAACGGTGCTGCCAGATTCAGATCCATCGTATCATTCCAATCCTGAAGCGTCATGTTCATCAGTGTGCGATATGGGTATATCCCTGCATTATTGATCACAATATCTGGCGCATTCCATTGGTGTTCAACCACGTGAACCAATTCATTGACGGAGTGTTCGTCAACAAGGTTGGTCACATGCCAGTGCACCTCCACACCCTCCTGCTTCAGTTCATGCGCTACATCCCTTAGAGCGTCTTCTCGAATATCGGACAGATAAAGTTTCGCCCCTTCGACTGCATATGCTCTTGCAATCCAACGTCCAAACACACCAGCAGCCCCAGTAATGACTACCTTTTTACCAATAAATCTTCGTTCAGTCATGATGTTCTCTCCTTTATGCAATTCAGTTGGAATGGACATGCCTCTCGCTTTCGGTCACAAGAAGAATCGCCTGTTTAATCTCATAACCGATACGATTCACCTGACGTACAAGTGATGTTCTTAACCTGTAAAAGACTTCACTGTCCACCGTGGCCGCAGCCAACTGTTCGGCTTCCGCAAGAGCGGGTACCAGCAAATGACTGCCTGCAAGATCATGATCATAACGGCTGCCTTGAACGTAGTTGATGGGAACAAGCCATCTGCTGAGTGCCAATATCGTTCGATTCACCTCTGAAACTGACGTATCCGGCAAGGAACCACGTTCAACTCGTCCATAGAATCGATCCGTAATAGCCTGAAGATGTTGTACCCTGCTTGTTATATGTGAAAAGTCTATATGCTCCCCGGCAAGCTCGGCGTAATAGCCGATTCTGTCCGATAACGTCTGAACAGCTGGTCTCTGATCAATGGGAATGATCGGAGATGACGCAGCATGGTAAACTGCTGCTGCATACACTTTGCAATCCCGTGCCAGAACATCTCCGTCAATTTTGTCCAACGTATCCTCCGTCGTATGCCACCACCAGCCAAACCAGCCTTCAGGCTGATAGGATAACCCCATGAAAGCCGACGGAAGTCCGGCACCCCAAAAGGACTGATCCCCCGACCTGCCAAAAGGCGAACCGAGGAAAGCCTCATCCGTTACAACCCGGATTGCCTGCTCACATAACTCCTTAGTCTCTGCCATGGTGTTCGCCGCAGCCAGATTACTGGCACCCTTGGCGCCCACAGAGTCAATATTGATATGGAGCACGCCATTCTCGTGCAGCTCCTCCCAATGAAGATCACTGTATAATGCTGAACCCGCATATCTGCCATGGGAATGCCCGGACCAAAAAGCGAATCGAACAGAACGCCGCAGAGAATGACGGTGCAGAGATAATACGCGTGCCACTTCCACCATGACTGCATTAGCGGAGCCGTTATCCATCGCACCATAATGCCAGGAATCCACATGTCCGCTGAAAAGTATAAAGGACTCCGGCTCCACCGTGCCTTGGATCTCAGCAATCAGTGTAGGGATCTTGACCCAACCCGTTTTCACCTCGGCATGTAGCGTAACCTCTACCGAACCACCATCACGCGTGGATATCAGCGACTTAATCCGCTCTCCGTCAGCCTTATTGACCGAAAACACCGGAATGGCAGGATAACCATCATCTGCTGGTGTCGGATTCCCCCACACGGAAGAAACGATCATCTCATGCGTATACGCACCACTATTAATAAATATGATTGCGCTGGCACCCTGCTGCTGCAAACGGTGAATGGTAGTCCAATTCGCCAGTCCGTGCACGATCACCGCGCTGTTGATCCGCTGACCTTCCCTGGAGTTCTGGTCTTCCTGCTCCAGATCCAGGAATCTCAATTCCGTGTTCAATTGTTCCGCCTGGGCCGACATCGAATGTGTAATAGCCCTGAAAGAGATATCACCAACCCGGAGTTCTGCTCGGATCGGGATACTGATATAGGCCTCGTTAAACGTAAGCTCCGTGGTCAGACCGAAGCTCTCCAATTGCTCTTGAATATAACGAAATGCCCGCAGTTCTTCTTCTGATCCGGACAAACGAATCTCCTTAGCGATCTCTTTGTTGTATTCAAGCAGCAGATCACGATTGATTTCATGCAGAACGACATTCAATTCCGTTTGTTGCTGCAACTCAGCCATTTGCATTCCCCCTTTCCTCTTTGCCTGCCGCAACGCCTAATGCAATCCTTGATTCATCATCACTGCTCTGGTTCAAATAATGAATGGCCGTTTCGCCAAGAACCGATATGCCTGTGACAATGGCTTGCTCATCAAAGATAATCGAATCACTGTGAAGAGGAAGCTGCGAGCGGGCATCTCCCTCTGCCACCGTTCCGAGCCGGAATATGGCTCCAGGCACATATTCAAGATACGCGCCAAAATCTTCGGCACCCATGGATGGTTCCTTCAGATATACGACCGAATCCTTACCAATCACAGACTCCGCTGCATGTTCAATCACGTCGACTACGTGATCATCATTAATAACAGGAGAACCGCCGCGGTAATAGTCAAATTCCGCTTGTCCACCAAAACCTTCCGCAATCGTCTCGATGAGACGCTTCATATATACTGGCACGGCTTCACGTGTCTCCGGATTGTGCGTACGGATCGTACCTCTGAGTTGAACTTCACCTGCGATAACGTTATAGGCATTGCTATTGCTTTGCAGCTTCGTGATCGAGATGACGGAAGAATCCAGTGGAGACAGGTTGCGGGATACAACCGTTTGCAGCGCAGTTATGATCTGGGCAGCAATAATAACCGGGTCAATCGTGCGGTGCGGATACGCAGCATGTCCCCCTTTTCCCGTCACCCGAATATCAAAAGCATCTGCCGCAGCCAGCATCGCTCCTTTCCGTAATCCAATTTTGCCTGCGGGCAAATCCGGCCATACATGCAGGGCAATAATCGCATCCAACTCAGGGCTCTGCAATACGCCTGCCTCAATCAGATCCGTAGCTCCCCCCCGTACTTCCTCCGCAGGCTGGAAAATAAATTTCACCGTTCCCCGAAGCTCATCTCTGTGCTCACTTAATGCCGCCGCGGTTCCGAGTAGAATCGCTGTATGCACATCGTGCCCGCAAGCGTGCATCACACCTTCGCGAGTGCTGGCATATGGCAATCCGGTCTTCTCCTCAATAGGCAGGGCATCCATATCAGCGCGAATGCCGATCGTTCTGCCAACACGTCCACCTTTCAGAAGCCCAACCACCCCTGTTCCACCTACACCCGTCTGTACTTCAAGGCCAGCCTCCGTTAAAAATTGGGCAACCAGTTTAGCCGTTTCAAACTCCTGGTGTCCAAGCTCCGGATTCTGGTGAATATGGCGGCGGAGCCGAATCGCCTCGTCCTTCCACTTTTCGGCTGTGATACGAAAACTCATCGTTGCATTCCTCCTCTTCCATGCTGAATTGACCACTATTCGTTATATAAATGACATTGCACTTCGCGCTCAGGTGTGACGAAGCGTTTCTGCGGAACGACCTGACGGCATGTCTCCATCACATAAGGACAACGGGTATGAAAAACACAGCCCGAGGGAGGATTAAGTGGAGAGGGAATCTCCCCGCTTAATACCACTCTCTCCCGCTTCACACGCGGATTCGGAATGGGTACCGCTGACAACAAGGATTTGGTATACGGATGGAGTGGTTCGGCGAACAACGCTTCTGCGGGTCCCTGCTCTACCATTTCGCCCAAATACATTACGCCAATGCGATCGGCAATATGGCGTACCACGCTAAGGTCATGGGCAATAAACAAATAGGAAATTCCCAGCTCCTCCTGAACCTCTTCCAGTAAATTGATGACCTGTGATTGGATCGATACATCCAGCGCCGATACCGGCTCGTCACATATAATCAGCTTCGGCCCAAGGGCCAGCGCTTTGGCTATACCCAACCGCTGGCGTTGACCGCCGGAAAATTCGTGAGGAAAGCGCTCATAATGCTCTTCACTGAATCCGACTTTGCGCAGCAATGACAAGGCTGTCTCCATTCTGTCCCGTTTATTGCCCTTCTTATGGATTAATAGCGGTTCTTCAATTGAATAGCCCACACGTTTGCGAGGGTCCAGCGAGGTATATGGGTCCTGGAAAACCATCTGCATATGTTGCCTGTAATTTCGCAATTCTTTTTTGCTTAATCCGAGAATGTCGGTACCCTCGTAAAATGCTTCCCCGGACGTCGGTTCAACTAGTCTGAGAATGGACCGACCAAGTGTGCTCTTGCCACAACCGGACTCTCCTACTAAACCGAAGGTTTGCCCGGTATGGATGTCAAAGGACACACCATTGACTGCCTTGACTTGTCCCTTGGTTCGCCCAAAAGAAGATCGAACAGGGAAATGTTTGTTCAGATTGCTCACCTGTAATAGCGGCTTCGACTCAACCAATGATTTCGAGTTCATGTGTCTCCTCCTGAATCGTTGCTATTCCGGGATACCAGCAGCGTACCGAATGTTTCTCATCCACCTGCTTCAATGGAGGTGCTGCTCGCAGGCACTGTTCATCAGCATAAGCGCATCTCGGAGCAAACCTGCATCCCTCGGGAATCTGATGCAGCGGTGGAACCGTTCCCTCAATGACGTGCAGCTTGCTGTGTTGTTCACCATCTATTCGTGGAATGGATTTCATTAAACCTGACGTGTAGGGATGCTTCGGATCGAAAAATAAATCGTCCACACTGGCCTCCTCCACGACTTGGCCCAGATACATAACAGCCACCCTTGTGCATGTCTCTGCGACGACACCCAGATCATGTGTGATCAGGATGACCCCCAGTCCCGTCTTCGATTGCAGACTCTCAATCAGTTCCAGAATCTGAGCCTGAATCGTTACGTCCAACGCAGTCGTTGGTTCATCCGCGATCAGCAGTTTGGGATTACAGGCCAACGCCATGGCAATCATGACCCGTTGTCGCATACCCCCTGAGATTTCATGTGGATGCTCATCTACTCTCTTCTCCGGTGAAGGAATTCCCGTCATTCGGAGAAGGTCGACCGCAGCAAGGCGCGCCTGCTTGCCATTCATGCCCTGATGCAGCTTCAAGCTCTCGGCAATTTGTTTACCGATGGTCTGTACCGGATTCAGGGAAGACATGGGGTCTTGAAAGATCATGGAGAGTTCATTGCCACGAATGCGTTCCATTTGTCTTTTCGATAAGCTTAATAGATTGGTTCCCTCGTAGAGGACTTCACCGGAGTAATCCACGTAGTCTTCATCAAACAATCTGAGGATGGATTCGGCGGTTACGCTTTTTCCACACCCGGACTCGCCTACGATGCCGAGCGTCTCACCAGCAAGGACGTGGAAGGATACACCTTCCACCGGGTGAATCGTTCCCTTTTCGGTTGAAATGGATACTTTCAGATCCTTCACCTCAAGCAGCGGTTGTTTTCCCACGTCGTCTCCCCCTTTTCACCTTATTGGCATGCGGGTCGAGCAGATCTCTTAGACCATCACCGAACAGATTAAGCCCCAACACAACGAGTACCAGGAAAATCCCAGGAAAGACTGTCATCCACCAAGCGTTATAGATTACCGTTTTCCCGTCAAAGAGCATATTCCCAAGACTTGGGGACGGTGAAGGAATACCCGCACCAAGGAAACTTAACGAAGCTTCCGTCAGGATCGATACGGCAAATATAAAACTGGATTGGATAATAAGCGGGGACAGTGTATTGGGTGCCATATGAATCCAGATGATCCGCCAACTGCTGGCTCCCTGTGCATGCAACGCTTCAATATAAGTCAGCTCACGAATTACCAGTGCTTTGGAACGAATGATTCGAGCCATGGATGGAATGAAGATAATACTCAGGGCAATAATGACATTTCCCGGATTCGGACCAAGTGCAGCCATAATGGAAATGGCGAGCAGAATGGATGGAAAAGCAAACAAGCCATCACAGATACGCATAAATATGTGGTCCAGCACCGAGTAACTTGCGGATAATAGTCCCACAATCATACCGATCAATGACGCCACGGCCGTAACAGCGAAACCTACTGCAACCGAAATACGCAACCCGTATACGGCCCGAGTGAATACATCACGCCCAAAGTTATCTGTACCAAAAACATGCTGCCCGCTCGGACCTTTGAGGCGATTCACCGGATCAATCTGTAACGGGCCGTACGGTGTAATTAAGGGCCCAACGATGACCAGCAGAACAACAACCAACAAAATTCCCGCCCCTGTAGTTAACAAGGGATTATTCATAAAACGTCTGAATGCGATACGTCTGCTTTTCCTCTTCTTGTGAAGTCCTGACGGAGCGATGGTCGTTCCCGAATTGGTTATCAAGTGGTGTCCACCTCCCGTTTATTTCTTGCTTAATCGAACCCGTGGATCGACCAAACCGTACAACAAGTCAACAATCAGATTCACGAACACATAAGCCACCGTAACCAGCAGCACCGAACCCTGAATCACCGAATAATCTCTTCGACTAATCGAGTTCACGATGAGTTGCCCGACGCCCGGAATATTGAATAACGTTTCAATGACCGCAGCGCCTGTAACCAGCCCACCGAATGATTCCCCAATCACCGTTAAAATCGGGATAAACGCAACACGTAACGCATGCGTATACACAATCGTTTTTTCTTTGACTCCCTTGGCTTTCGCGGTCTTGATAAAGTTGCCGGACATCACATCGAGAATCGACGATCTCGTCATTCGAGTAATGAGCGCTGCCTGTATGATGCCAAGCACGATACCTGGTAACAGGAGGTATTTGATATGCTGCCACAGCCCCTCGCTAATCGGCTGATATCCTGCAACGGGTAGCCAGCGCAGCTTTACACTAAAGAACATGACCAATAGTGATCCTAGTAGAAAACTCGGAATTGAAATGCCAAGCATCGAGAATCCCATCACCGATTGATCCACGATCGTGCCTCTTCGCTTGACCGCTGTAATGCCAAGGAACAAGGCAAGAAAAACACCGATTACCTGTGCAATGATGGCGAGGGATAATGTGGGCGCCAACCGTTCAAAAAATGCTTCTGTCACAGGCTTGTCCAGAAAGATCGACTCCCCCAGATTCCCCGACAACAGCCCCAGCATCCAAATGCCAAACTGCTCATAAATTGGTCTGTCCAGCCCCAATTTGCTTCTTAACTCATCAATGTCGGCCTTTGTCGCCTCTTCCCCCAGCAGAATGGCAGCCGGATCACCCGGTGTGACATGAATGATGGAGAACACAACGATGGCGACGACGAACAAAACCGGAATCAAAGATAATAACCGCCGAACGATATATCCACCCATAAGAGGGCACCTCACTCTCGTGTTGGCAAACGGAAAGGCGTATTCCTGTAAAAGCGATGGTACGCCTTTTCATCCGTTGCCCTTTGCTTCAGCTACTTGTTGTTAGTTGTATTCCAGAATATAGGGCCCAAAATATTTTGGAATCCACTGATATTTTTCGATAGCGCTGTAACCTGCTTCGTATGTCCGATCTGAGAGAATGGAACTTCGGTCCATACAAATTGCTGCAATTCATCAATCAGCGGCCTTGCGGCTTCTACCGATTCTGACGTGCGAATTCCCTGAAGCAGCTCATTGAGCTTCTCGCTTTTTAACAGCCCCGCTCCGCCTCCCCAGAACGAGTATTGATAGAACGTAGGCCGGAATGCATAACTCATTGGATAGATATCCCATCCTGTACCTGTCCCGAGCTTCTCCTGCAACGTTGGCCAATCATAGACATCCAGCTTGACCTTGATCCCAATCGACTCCAGCTCCTGCTGCAAAACAACGGCTACGTTATATTGGTCCACATAATCTCTCGTCGTGAAAATTTTAATCTCTTCGCCGTTATAACCGGCCTCCTGAAGCAATTGCTTTGCTTTATCCGCATTGGCCTGGCTGTAAGCTTCCTTGCCCGCTTCCGAGTACCAGTTCGGATATTCCGGAAGGACCAGAGAGGACGTCTTCACATAAAATTGTGGATCACGGAATGCGGACGTCAGAATGTCATCCGCATTCTGAATTGCATTAACCGCCTGACGAAGCTTGACGTTCTTGAACAAGCCGTCATTGCTGTTGTAGAAGTAGCCAATCATTCCTCCTGGACTGAGGAACGTTTGCAGCTCCGGGTTGCCTGCAATTTGCTGTTCATTATCCACAGAGATATTTAAGGCAATGTCATATTCCCCAGACGTAATTCCGGCCAATCGGGTCGACTCGTCTGTGACAAAGCGGAAGTACAAGTCATCAACCAGCGCTTCCTTTTTGCCGCCAGCTCCATTACTTGGCTCGGAACGGGCAGAGTAATCCTCATATTTTTTCAAATGAATATATTGATCCTGCTTCCACTCCTCCAACTTAAACGGACCTGTTCCGATGTAGGATTTGATGCCTTTGTCATCTGCCTCATCCACGACTTCCTTCGGATAAATGGCTGCTGCCGGAATCGGATCAGCAAGGAGTTGCAGAGTTAACAGAAATGGTGTCTTTAATTGCAGGATAACGGTAGATGGATCGATTTCTTTCGCCTCTGCACCTACAAAATTCGCTTTCCCATGACTGGACAGCTTGATCCAGCGATTCAGGGAAGCCACTACATCCTCTGCCTGTAGCTCCTTGCCATTATGAAACTTCACACCTTGGCGCAGATGGAATGTATACGATAATTGGTCTTCACTGATCTCATAAGATTCAGCTAGCAGTGGAATGACCTGTGCATCTTTATCCAACGTCACCAGTTGCTCATAGATCTCACGTGAAATATCCTTAACCGCTGTATTGGAAGAAACGTGTGCATCCAGCGTGACCGGTTGTGTTGGATAACCAACGTTCAACGTCCCGCCAGTCTTGACTTCAGCACCCGTTTCTTGGGATTGATTGTCCCCTGATGATGATGAAGCTTGCGTGTTCTGATCTTGTCCACCCGATGCGCAACCTGCCAGAAGCAGGAATGCCAGAATCATGATTAATGCAGGTTTGGTTCGATTTCTCATCATGTAACCCCTCTCGCTCTCATGCATAATGGTAAATCCGATTTCACGATCCCGAATGATATGCAAGTGTTCATGTCGGATTAGTGAAATTTGGTATTTTCAGGCTAAGGGAAAGGCGTGTTTTTGTAAAATAAGCATTATTAATGTGTTAATTCATTTTTTGTAAACTATGAAAAAAGCGTGAAACTATATACATCCAAGTATTCCGATGGTAATATTCAACTTAAATTTCATCCTTTATCTGGAAGGAGTCATCATTCATGACCACACTCGAACGTTTGGACCCTGCGCTTAAGCAGCACATCGAAAAAATAGAGCATTATAAGCAGGTTCAAACCCTGCTCGCCTGGGATGCCCGCACAGGAGCACCCAAAAAAGGTGCTTCATACGCCGCCCGTGCCAAAGCGACATTAGCGGGAGAGTTATTTCGTTTACAGACGGAACCGGATTTTGGTTTGAGACTGGAGGAAGAAGCACGAAATGCGAACGTTGATGCATTGACCGGAAGAATCGTTGCGGAGCACCTGAAAACATATCAACGCTGGAGCGCGATTCCCAGAGAAGAATATCAGGCTTTTGTACACCAACAAGGTCTTGCTAACGCTGCTTGGCTCGAAGCCAGAGCTGCCAATGACTTCTCCATTTTCGCGCCGCATTTGAAGCTGATCTTTGATGCAAGCCTGAAGTTTGCCGGTTATTGGGGGTACGAGCAGCATGCATACGATCCACTCGTGCAGCAATTCGACCCCGATCTGGATACCGTCACATTGAACCGCATTTTCAGTGAACTGAAATCCGCCCTGTTACCTCTGATCCACCGTGTCGCGGCTTCCTCCAAGCAACCGGATACATCCATATTCACTCGACCTTTCCCGTTAGAAGAACAACGACAGCTAGGTATTGAACTGTTAGATGCCATTCGGTACGATTTTGATGCCGGGCAATTCGGTGCAACTGTCCATCCATTCAGTTCTGCCATTAATCCATATGATGCAAGGCTCGCAGCCAAGTTTGTAGAGAATGACGTTCGTGTTTCCCTGTGGAGTGCACTGCATGAAGGCGGACACTCGCTCTATACGCAGAATATTAATCCCGATTTGATTCATACCGGACTGGGCATCTTCACTTCATATGGCATTCATGAATCACAATCGATCTTTTATGAGAAATTCATTGGCAGGCATAAAGGATTCTGGGAAAATAACTATCTCAGCTTGCAAAAAATCAAACCTGAAACGTTTGGACATGTGAATCTGGATGATTTTTATTTTGCATTAAATGCCGTAAAACCTACGTTTAACCGCTTTGAAGCCGATGAGCTTACCTACAACCTGCATCTCATTATTCGGTATGAGCTGGAACAGGCCATTATCGCTGGAGAAGTGGATTATGAAGGGTTACCTGATGCGTGGAATGATAAATATGAGGAATATCTGGGGATTCGTCCCCCTACTCATCTGGATGGGATTTTACAGGATGGACATTGGACAGCAGGCTTTGGTTTGTTCCCTTCCTATACGCTCGGTTTTGTGTATGCAGCTCAGTTACACGAAGCCATTCGTCGCGATCTCCCCGATTATGATCATTTGATTGAATCAGACAATATCGAGACAATTACCGAATGGCTAACGACTCATGTTCATCAATTTGGTAAATCAAAATCGGCGAACGAGCTAATCCAGTCCATCACTGGGAAAGGAATTAACTCTGCTCCTTTGATCCGATATTTGACTAATAAATACGAGCAACTTTATGAGCTATGATCTGTAATCATTAATGCACTTTATAAGATGTATCAACCTATCAAAACAGCCGCTAATTTGGATGCAAAGCTCCAGATTAAGCGGCTGTTTGTTAAAATAAAAGATTTAAGGACTGTGAAAGTACATATTGGATTCGAATCCGTCTTAATGTACCTCCTGATGTACTTCTTTGGAAGGTTCACTTGTTCGTTTATTACCTGCCCACACGTCTTGCACGTAGCGCCCTTCGGCCTGAAGTTGAATGAGCCAGTCTTTCGCTTGCTGCACCGTTGCTCCCTGCACTTCCTGATACGCTTGCCGCAGAGTCTCTTCCACTGCAGGAGCCATGTGGCTTCCATCTCCGCATATGTAGAGTTTCCCTTTGTTCATCAGCATGTGAAGCAACTGCTCGGAATCCACCTTCATTAGATGCTGTACATACGTTTTCGGCTTGCCCTCCGCACGAGAAAAAGCAGTGTGTAGCTTAACGATCCCTTCTCGCTCGTATTGTTCAAGCTCCTGACGATATATGAAATCTGAATCATTCCTGCACCCAAAGAACAGATGCGCCTCACTCAGTGGCAGACCTCTCTGTTTCATGACAGCTCTTGCCTGGAGGAAACCTCTGAACGGTGCAACTCCCGTCCCCGGTCCCACCATGATCATCGGAACGTCAGCCTCTTCCGACAGATGAAAATCGGATTCAGGTGTACGTACAAACATCAGAATACGTTCTCCGGATTGACAACTGGCGAGGTACGATGAAGCAACTCCCAGATATTCGCCTTTACCATTCCATGCAGGCTCTCTTACTACCGATACGGTTATGCTCGCTTGCTCGGAATTCAGGCTTGGCGAGCTGGATATTGAATAGTATCTAGGCTTAAGTGGAGGCAATAGTTCAAGGAACCTTTCGAATGGCAGCTCACACGCCTCATACTTTTCCAGCAGTTCCAGCATGGTGACTCTATTCGCAAGAATATAATCCCTGTAGCTATTTTCGTCCAACATGCCTTCCAGTTCACGCTTATGAGGTGGGCATACCGTATGATTAGCTAACTCATGCAACTGTGTTCTGGTGACAGGCATCTGCAATTCCACACAGTGAGTGAGCAACTCATACACCTTGACCGGACGGTTCAGTGGAAGATGCGTAAGATGTGTCATGTCCGATGT
Source organism: Paenibacillus sp. FSL K6-1318 (assembly GCF_037976905.1). NCBI lineage: Bacteria > Bacillati > Bacillota > Bacilli > Caryophanales > Paenibacillaceae > Paenibacillus > Paenibacillus sp. FSL K6-1318. The sequence continues at coordinate 2,959,562 of NZ_CP150270.1, read as the reverse complement.
TAATTGGATCTGAACATCTCCACTTAGTCCGAACCGACGGAGTATCCGATCCACGTTCTGCTTCTGATTGCTAGGCAACACACCGAGATGGTCGCCTTCTCGATAAATCATGCCTTCGGGCAGTAATACCTCGATGTGTCGTGTGCTTCTTCCACTTCCCAGATCCTGAAGCTCTTTATTCACCTCAACCGTGGCATAGCTGGCATCATAAGTTCGTGCAAGCGGCATATCCGTTTTCTCACGGACAATCTCCATTTGAAGTCTGTTTGCGCTTGGTGTGGATGGCTTCACGATTTCCGAGTTGATTCCCAACGCATTCAACAACTGAGGCCACAACATATGTTGCCACGCATCGACTTGCTTTTCCATATCACCTCCGGCATCGGCTTCACCGCGGGATAATATTCTTTTACCTCCCAATATTTCAAGCTTCTCATCCATCAATCGCGGAATACTCTGGTATGTACCGGACCAGCTCCGATCTCCACAGCCCAGAACGGCATAGTTCACATCCTGTGCTTCCTCTGACTCCGCTCCCATCAACCAGTCGACAAATGCCGTAGCATTTTGCGGTGGTTTACCGTTATACGAAGCAGTAACGATGAGAACGACACCTTGTTGGGGTAATCGGCCAACCCACTCATTCAGAGAAGCTGCTTCACTTGGGATTCCATACGAACGCCCTTTCTCCGCAAGCTCTCTGGCAATGCCTTCTGCCGTTCCCAGATTGGAACCATATAACACCAGGAGTGATGGACGACCATTTGCTTCAACGACCAGATTTTCTCCCGTCTGACTGTCCCTTGCTACATTCTTATGAACAACTGGACCAGGTTTCTCTTCTGCATTTACAATAGCCTTATTCATCATTTGCGAAGCCGCGCGCGCTTTCACCTGGATTCGGAAGTCTCCCGGTTTTAATGTTAGCGTCTGTTTAACATCCAACTCATAGTTGCTATAATCGATCAGTTCAAAATGTTTGAGGACCATGCCAAGCACCAGTGTTGCTTCATATAAAGCAAACTGCATGCCGATACACGCTCTCTCCCCATTACCAAAAGGTTTATACGCATGATGAGGCACTTTCGTCGTATCTTCAAATCGCTCCGGACGGAAAAGTTCCGCATCCTCTCCCCATGCCTCTCTGTCACGGTGTAGCTGGGGTAAAAGAATACTGCAACTTTCCCCTTTCTTCAAGGGATATTTGCCACCTATGACGGTGTCTTCTTTGGCATATACGTCAAATCCCGGAGCGGTTGGCCATAGACGTAGCGATTCACTGAGAATCATGCGAATATAGGGAAGCTGAAGAATTTCCTCGTACTGTGGTGAGTCACTGACCAATATCTGATCAACCTCTTCATACGCCTTTTGAAGCGATTCCGGATTTTTCAGTAAAAAATATAGGGCAAAGGATAATAAACCACTCGTTGTCTCATGTCCGGCAATCAGAAACGTAATAATCTGATAACGAATGTTCTCATCATCCAGCATTTCGCCAGTCTCCGGATCTTTGCCATTTAACATACGTGCGAGCAAGTCGACCTCTTCGGGTGCTGAACTCGCTTTACGTTCCTCTATAATCTGATCTACCAGAGAGAACATCGTCTGTATATCCTCCTGGAACTGTCGCTTGGTTTTGACCATAAGCAGATTTTGAATTTTCAAACGCGAGCTCTTCTGCATCGCTTCATTTAATGCCCGAACCATGCTTTCAATAAAAGGACTGTGATCCTGTCTGTAAAAACTGTTAAACCGATAGTTGAATCCACATAGTCCAATGGTATCTAACGTAAGGCGTGTCATATCGTCCGCAACATCAATCGTATCGTTGGAATTGAGTCGTGCCCACTTATTGATCAACTGTTCCGCAATATCGACCATCATGGGATGATAACCTTTCATAGCCTGCTTGCTGAAGGTGGGAAGCAGGATGTTATGAGCCTTTTTCCAGTTGGGTTCCGATGTTTTGCTTGTAAATAAACCATCACCTCCAAAGGCACGTACGTTTTCGAGTTCATTGTATACAAACTTGTCAAAACGGGACACATCGCATAACTCCGCGACAAGATCTGGTCCAGATACGATTAAACCGGAATAACCGGGAACAGTAAGTCGATATATCGGTCCATGCTGTTCAGCCAGGACACCTAGCGACAGCGTTGGTTTATCTTTATCAATTAAGGGCAGATTGCCAAGTGGCCCATACATTTTGGGCTGTGGAATGTAAGTTGCATCACTCATGATGATCACCTCTTATCTGTACGCCATGGAGCAAGGTATTCTTTAGCCATATGATGGCCGTTCTGCTTTCATTCATAAGTGATCTCTCCTTTGATGATTATATAAATGATAGTAATATGTATCATTTGATAATACATTAAACCAAAATTAATATAAAATCAAATTTTCTTCTGCCTGAATTACGTTCATTTGAACTGTTCAACGTTTAGCTTGAACAACTACAAATAGAGGATTGCATATGCAATCCCCTAATGTATGAACCTATGACGCTATAGTTCTTGACGCTTATTCATTTAATTTAATGATGTCTTTGCTCATCCCACTTCTCAAAATTCAATTCATTATTAATGCTTACCGCAGACAACGCACCCAGAGAAGCAGCCGTGATTGCCTGATACATCTCGGATGCTGCATCACCAGCACTATACACACCCGCTACGGATGTTTTGCCAGAGCCATCAACGATAACCGTTCCGGAATCTGTAATTTCACAACCGATGGCCTTCGGCAGATCTGATCCAGTGAACAGTTTCGGTTGGAAGAAGACACCCACGCATGGGATCGCTGTACCGTCATCCAGTACAACTTGCTTTACCATTCCTTCTTCAGAATCAATAGACTGAACCGCCGCATCAAATACAGTAACATGATGCTGTTTCAGCTCTTCACGCTGTTCATCAGTTAATGAACCTGATCCATTCGTACAGATTGTATAATGGTCTGTCCAGCCGGATATGACTTTTGCCATATGTAATGCCTTATCGCCATTAACGATGATGACCAGCGATTGGTCTCTTAATTCCCATCCATCACAATATGGACACACAAACGCACTTTTGCCGTAAACCTCTGTTAATCCGTTAATATCCAGAGGCAGATCTTTCTTACCTACCGCAAACAAAATCTTTTTGGAGTGATACCTTGCTCCCAGGGTAGTGGTGACCCAAAAATCGCCATCGCTACCTGTTATCGCTGTTGCCGTGTCGGATGCAAATTGAACTGAAGGGTACGCTGCAATCTGTTCTTTGGCCGCTTTGCGGAATTCACGAGGACTGGCCCCATCTCTCGTCACAAATCCATGAGTCTCCCTTGTGACCCAGTTTCGCGGTGTCTCATCATCAATGACCACGACGTTCTTACGGGCCCTGCCGAGCACAAGTGCTGCATTAAGCCCCGCGGGTCCTCCACCAATAATAAGTACATCCAAGAGTTGATTCATATTACTCATATTATTCACCCTTTCAAGACATTTAATATCTCTAATTTATCTTTAAAAATAACCTCCGCTTTCTCTTAAGAAAAGTAATATCGGAGATTTACAAGAACATATTCAAATAAGACTATTAAAGATATCTTATATCTACAATAAACAAAACCTGAGCATTTTGCAAGACATATCTTCATCTGTCCTCTTCAACCCAGCCGGAGATATCAAATTAAATCCCCTCCTGTAACACAGAAATAATTATTTAACAATTAAAAAGCACCTTGTTTTTAAATTGTTCACAATCAAATGACATTATTTTAAATACTAAAACGTTAATTAAATCACATAGTGTATTGAATGGTATAATAGCGACATAATATACAAGTATAGATATAGGAAGTGAGTTCTTGAAAACATTGAATAATGGTTCACAGACCAATATCAGCCTGGAGTATAGCTCGATTCCGAAAGTATTCTTCGATACGATCAAAATCGGAATCATCAAGTCCAACCTGATCGCCATGTTTGCGGGTTTAAGTTTGGCTTTATATGTATTTGATGCTTCAATCTTAGCTAATATTGTACCGATCATCCTTTCCTTTATTGGGTCTTCTCTCATTATTGGAGCTGCAGGGGTGTTTAACAATCTGTATGATCGTGATATTGATGCGATCATGGAACGTACGAAGAAACGTCCTACGGTTACGGGACGCGTAGATACCAAGTCGGGTTTAATTCTCGGTATTGCAATCACCGTCATCGGTGGCATCATGCTGTACATTGCTTCTCCATCCGCTGCTGTATTTGGTATTTTGGGTCTGTTGCTTTACGTGTTCCCTTACACGATGTGGACCAAACGTACAACGATCTACAACACGGAAGTGGGAAGTCTTTCGGGTGCTGTGCCTCCGCTCATCGGTTGGGCAGCCATTTCACCGGAACTGGGTCATTTCGAGATCTGGGCATTGGTCGTTACGATGCTCTTATGGCAAATGCCTCACTTCTACGGGATTGCGATTCGTCGTTTTGACGAGTACAAGGCTGCTGGCGTTCCTATGCTGCCTGTCGTTAAAGGTATTAGACGGACATACATTCAGACGAATGTGTATTTGGTACTGTTACTGATCTCCAGCTTTTTATTCTGGCCGATGAGTCCGTTTGTCGCTATTGTGGCATTTCTGGTTAGCTTGGCCTGGCTCATTCTTAGTGTGGCTACCTTTGATAAGAAAGAAACAGAGAAATGGTCCAAACGGATGTTTATCTTCTCCATTAACCATATCACTATTATCTTCCTGGTCATCATTGCGTATTCCTTGATTGCTCAGATGATGAGATAAACATATTCCATCGTTTCACTCGTTATAACGATAAAAGCCTTACAGACTATCCTCTTTTGAAGAGTCGTCTGTAAGGCTTTTTTGCTTTTTTATTTTCGTTTCTAACTTTTTATAGCTATCCAACTTTGGCATGGGTTTGCTCCCCTTGCCACAGCAGCTGCATCTCTTCATTGGTGGCAAGCAATTCGGTCAAGCTTCCCTCAGCTTCAATGCGTCCATCTTTCATCACGATAATATGATCTGCTTTGGAAAGTGCTGCCCTTCGGTGAGAAACCGCGATGCAGGTCACATCCGGCTCTTGGAACAGTCCTTCCCATACCTGTTGTTCTGTCTCCACATCCAGTGCGCTGGACAGATCGTCAAAGATAAACAGGTCCGCCTCCGTCATTAGCATGCGTCCTGTAGCCGCGCGTTGAATCTGCCCGCCTGACAGCATCACTCCTCTTGGTCCAACCGGGGTCTCAAGCCCCTGATCCAGATGTTTGATATCCTTTTGCATCACAGCCAGACGAATGGCTTTTTCAAGCGTTTGCTCGATATTACCCTGTTTGCCCTGTACGATATTTTCTTTCAACGTATCACTGAACAATCTTGGCACTTGCGGGGTATATGCTGCTCTAGGCGGCATCAGGAACGTAGCTGGATCAACAGCTTCTCCATTCCAGTGAATGTCCCCTTTTTGCTTGGGTAATAGTCCAAGAAGTGTTCGTACTAGCGTTGATTTACCTGATCCGATCCGTCCCGTAATGACAAGAAATTGTCCGCGTTTCAGACTGAAACTGATCTCTTCTATGCCATTTGCAGAATTCGGATATTGATAAGTCAGCTTATTCACCTCAAGGGATTGCAATTTCTCCTTGGGGTCTCTCTCTTCCCTTACAAGCTCCGGTGGATCTTCATACAGGTAGATTTCTCTCGAATCCATGATCTGGTCTTCTTCCCCTGGACGGAATAGCTTACGCATACGATCATAGGATACCTTAAGCCTTTTGTGCTGAAACACCATATAGCCAAATAATGAAATGCTAAATCCGATATTGGCCAGATAGCTGGTGAATAAGGCAAAATCACCTACGGTAAAGTTCCCTGCTTTCATCTCAGCTGCACACATCAGTAGAATCAATCCGGTACAGATACTTAGAACATGCTGATTCATTGATCTCATCCACTGCTTGAACAGATTGTCTCGTAGTGCAGCCTGGCGGCGATCTTCATTCAACTGGTTAAAACGTGAAGAGACATTCTCTTCGGCCTGGCCCAGTTTCAGGGCTTGAACAGCCCCAAACGTTTCCGCAATAAAACTGGTGATTCGCCCAGTCGATTCCCGATTAACCTGAGCATACTTCCGAGCCCGATTCCCGGACAGGTTGTTGAGCAAGGTCACGACCACCAATGGCAGCACAGCAACCAACGTGATCTGCCAATTAATGTTCGCCATAATGACGATGGACACAACAGCAAATACAAGCCGCCCCCAAAAGTCCACCCATGATTCTACATACTCAACGACTTCATCGACATCATCCCGAAAACGACTCATCGCTTCCCCTGGTGAAGCTGGAAGATTACGTCCCGGCCAGCGCATGATCGCTGCGAGCATGTTGGTTCGCAAAATTGCCTGAACATGATACAGATACGTAACCCATGCATAGAAGGCTACAAAAAATGTACCCACCCGCGCCATTCGGATCACAGCAATAAAGATGAGCGGCACAGCAAGCCACATATAGTCATTGGAACCCGCTGTCGTCCGATCAAAAAACCACTGCATCCCGATCCCAATCGCTAACGGCAAGGAATGAAATATACACCATAACAATCCGTTGATTACAAACAAGAATGGCCTGAATCGAAACAAACGGCCTATAAATCCTGCTACAGTCATGCCAATTCCTCCTCTCGGCCTGTAATGAGCAGTCTGGCATAGTGCGATGCCGGGTTACTGGCAAGTTCTTCTCTCGCTCCAAATTCCAATACCTTGCCATCCCCGAGCACCATAATCCGGTCCACTTTCTCCAGCGTAGCCAGACGGTGAGCAATGATGACTCCGGTAGATTGTTTCATTAACTGGTCAATCGCAGATTGAAGCATGCCTTCCGTGGCAGCATCCAGACGTGACGAAGGCTCATCCAGAATAACCAGACTCGGTTCGGTCAGGAATACGCGGGTTAAGGCAAATAACTGTGCTTCCCCTGCCGACAATGAAGCTCCACCTGCTGCCAGATACGTATCGAGTCCTGCTGGCTGTGAATCAATCCATTGACTTAGACCGAGTCGATCCGTCGTCTCTCTGATCATCTGATCCGATACATCCCCATTGAACAGGGTCAGATTATCACGCAGTGTGCCATCAAACAGCTGTACATCCTGTGTCACCATGCCTACCCGGCGATAGAGTGCTTGTAAAGAAAGCTTCGTAATATCCGTTCCACCTACACGGATCGTGCCCCGATCCAGATTGTACAATCGGAGAAGAACACGACTAAGACTCGATTTGCCGCTACCTGTGCGACCAATGATCCCTAGACGTTCACCAGGTTTAATAGCAAAAGTAATGTCCTGCAATACCGGTTTATCCTGGTTATAACTGAAGTGCACTTGGCTGAATTCCAATCCAAGTGGTCCTTCCGGCAATTGCTCCTCTGTGCCCTCTGCAATCTCACTCTGCATGGACAACAGCTCTCTGGAGCGCAGCATGCCGGATTTGGCTTTTTGGAACTCTTGCACCTGATCTCCCAGCATCTCAATTGGATCATTCAGCATCTGCGTATATTGGTAAATCAAAAATAATGTTCCGATACTAATTAGACCTTCCATATAGTAATGTACACCCAGCAAGAGCACCGCAGTGACCGCCAGTGCGAACAGAACTACCGTTGTATTCCACGGAATAACCCGTAGCAGCCAAGCTTTTCTCCCCTTACGGAATACCGTGCGCATCGTGCGGTAAAAGCGGTTCATTACATAAGGCACATGACCATTTGCTTGCACATCTTCAATCCCGGCAATGCGTTCTTCAATTAATCCAAACAGGGAAGCACTTGCCGCCCTCTCATTTTTGGAAGAGTCCACACCCAGATTTCGGATGAAGACCATGAACAGGATCGATAACAATGTGAACACCGTCATGACCAACGCAATAGGCACATTGACGCTAAACATGAACCCGAGGATTCCAGCCAGCAGTACAAAGCTCCCGATCACTTGCACAATGAACATCGCGAAAAAATTGGAGATACTCGTTACGTCACCATCCACACGTTCAATCATCTCTCCAGGTGTCTTCACATTGTGAAAACGCATATCGAGACGCAGGCAGTGCTTCAGCAAATCTCCGCGCAACTGATTCGTGGCCCGCCAGGCCACATCATTCCCAAGATAACTGACCGCTACCGTGATGAGTTGATTAAACACGGCGACAACCAGGAATATTCCTGCGAGCTGAATGAGGTTGGTAAGGACTCCCCCACTCGCTGCTGTATCGATAAATCGTTTGATAATTTGAGGATTCAAAAGCTGAAGTCCCGTTGATGTCAGCAACATGATCAAAAGCACGGCCAGCCGTCCTTTTACGGGTTTCAGATACCGCAGCAGCCATGACATCGAGCGTTTCTCTGTTTTGGGCACAGGTCCCACCTCTTCATCGGTTTATTTATATAAAATGAACTAAAGAACATTACACTGTAACTACGATGACAGAATAACCTTTCGATCGCTGTTATCCCCACTAGGATGAGTCATACATAATGACATTAAAATCGGCATTTCCCGCCCATAATTGATATGTAGAACATATGTTGACCATTGTACATTCTCCTTTTTAACATGTGATTTTTAATAAAATAACGCTTCAAATGCTCCTTTCCATGTGAACGGATTGGTGGAATGCATGCAAAAAAGCCATAGATGAACTAATGTTCATCTACAGCTTATAACCAAAAGAGACCGGATGAAATGCAAAGCATCTCCCGCATCTCCTCTGCATCGCAATAATGATGAGCGTCCACGACAGGGGTGCACAAACATGACTGTCCCAACGCGATCATTGCAAAAAAATTGGATTAATGTCACTATGCTCATGCGTATTCAGTTATCGATTCGAAATCTGTATCGGCATAAACATAATCATCATCCCACCTGTTTCACATATTTGTTGTTTATTGTATGCGCTGGATTAACATCCGTCAAGATAATTTTAACTGAATTGTTATTTAATTCATGTCATTAATCTTTTCAATTCCCGCTACATACTCATGGATGTGTGCTCTGTTTGCTTCTCTCTGGCGACAAGACGTCTATGCGCGATCAGAAGAAAAGGCACTCCTAGTGCAGTCGTCAGCGCAATCGGTACAAAAACGGCGAGTCCATTCGCTGCTCCAAATTGACTTAACAGTAAACCGCCCATTACAGGAGCGATGACACTACCGATATTATTGAAGCCGATGGTTCCGAAATACGTTCCTTTCCATTCCGGCTTCGCAATCCGGTCAATAAGCATATCCATCATCGTGAACAACAGCACTTCCCCAATGGTAAATAGTATGACACTCATCATCATCATGAGTACACCTTCAGCGATTCCGACCATCATCAGACTGGTTGCGACCAGCAGGTTACCCACAATCAGAGGAACCAGTGGTGGAAAGTTTCGGAAGGTTCGTACCAGTGGATATTGAATAATAAGTACCGTCACGGCGTTCAGGGAGAGCATGTACGAGAACATCTGGCTCCCATTTTCAAATATCGGGCTCCTCGCCAAGTACTGTGCCAACGTAGAACTAAAGTGCCCGTAACCCAGAACACAAAATGTGGTACCGATCAATACCGGCAGAAATACCCGGTCGCGACCGGTGGTCATTAGTGCTTCCCGCAAACGTGGTGCGGTTGCCTGATGACGCTCTGGCAGATTGGCATGTTGTAGCTTGAATTGCATAAATAATACAAGTCCATAGGCTATGTATACCAAGCCGGAAATTACAAACGGAAACGTCGATTCAGATGATCCCAGCTGAAAACCGATAATCGGCCCAAATACTACACCTAGATTAATCGCAGCATATCTGAGGTTGAACACCAGCAATTTGTTCTGCGGTGAAGTAATATCCGATAGTAACGCTCTGGAGGTGGGCTCAAATACTGCACGGCATAATCCGTTTAACGTATTGGCCACAAAGAACACCCATAGATGCTCTGCTGCCGAGAAAATAAAAAATACACCTGCCCAGCTAAAGACCGAGACTAACATCACGATTTTGCGACCAATCCGGTCCGAGATATAACCTCCATAAAAACTGACCATTACACCTGCCAGCGAACTGACCGCCACGGTAATACCGGTCTGAGTCGGGGTCGCCTCCAGGACACGGGTCAGATAGATGGATAGAAACGGGATACTCATCGACGTCACAAGACGTCCAAACATGGTTCCGATAATAATGGTCCATGCCAAGGGGTGAATTTGCCTTAAATATTGCTTCATGCGAACTTCTCCTATTCTGACTTCTCCAATGCGTGTTCAAAAAGTCCGGTTTTCGGCACTTTTTGAACAACTTCTACTAATGTATAATTGTAAGGATAAAAGGGGGAAAGAAAAGTGTAAACATATGATCACACTTTTCACCTTTAATAGAGGAGTCATGACCATGGATACCCTACATACACACTTTATAAGGCTCGCAGGGGCTGAACAGCTTTCATTCAAGCTTCATGAACCTGTAGCGGTAACGATTGACAGCCTGTCCGCCGCCTTGTGCTGTACCCCTCGTAATGTGAAATTCATTCTCAGAAAATTGGAGGAACAAGGCTTCATCCATTGGCAGCCTGGGCGTGGTCGTGGACGTCATTCGGAGCTAACGATGCTGCGTAGCATGAATGAAGCGCTGGAAGCGAGCTTTACGGAACTTCTGAGTAAAGGCAAAATGAAAGAAGCCATTGAACTCATCGGAACCATTCAGATGGATGATACACTTCGTGAACAGCTCATGCTCTCTCTTCATCAACAGATGGGATTTCACAGCCACGATGAAACTGCCTCTGGTAAGGATATCCTGCGCATCATGAGGTCTCGCCAATTATGTGATCTGGACCCAGCCTTTGTTTATACTGCATTTGAAACCTATCTGCTGAGTCAGGTCTGTAATACGTTGATCACTTATGATGTCAAGACGGAATCATTCCTGCCAGCACTGGCTCACATGTGGGAGTACAGCGAGGACCATCGTTTATGGACCTTCTTTCTCCGGAAAGGTGTACGTTTCCACAACGGCCGTGTCATGACGTCCCGGGATGTGCAAGCGACGTTGCAACGGTTGATAGATGTGCATAGTCCGTCCATCTGGTTGTATCGGGATATCGAACGTGCCGAAGTAGCTGGAGATTACTGCATCAAGTTTGTTCTACATCGGCCTAATCGGTTCTTCTTGCATCTATTCAGTTGTATTCGGATGACAATCCTGCCCTACGATTACAATGTAACCAATACCTTAATAGGTACCGGTCCTTTTCAGATCATAGAGCAGAATAAAGATGTGCTGGAGCTGGCCGCTTTCGATGCGTACTACGACATCCGGCCACATTTGGATCAAGTCCATTTTTGGTTTGTGCCTGACTTGAGTCCGAATGATCGCTATTATGAGCTACCAGGTACAGATCGATTGAGTCTCGCAACAGGCTGTGATCAGACGAACAGTATCAATTATCCGACATTGGGCTGTCAGTATATGCTTTTCAATTTTCACAAGGAAGGTATCCATCATCATCCCCTATTTCGACAAGCCCTGCGGATCGTCTATGATTCGGCCGCACTTGTCAGAGATCTCGGTGGAAATCGAATTACACCAGCCAGCAGCTTCCTGCCCTGGAGAAGTGCAGCCCAAGACTGGACAGCGGCCTCTCTTGAGCATGCTCGTGAATTATTGCATAACTGTGGGTACCAAGGCGAGACGATAACATTATCGTATAAGCATAATAAGGATGCAGACGTTGCGGAGTGGTTTCAGGGTCGTGCACAGTCCATCGGTCTGAACATCAGCATGCAGGCTGTTGTGGATTATCTCAACTCAGAGGAAACCTTGAGCGCACAATTGATCCTGGCTGAGGAGATACTGGAGGAAGACTGGCAGTTCGGCATGATTCATTTTTTCAAAAACCTGTCCAATCATTTTCATATGTGTATGTCTCCTGCTTTCCAGTCCCTGCTGGATGAGAAACTGGATCATTTCGCCCAACTACATCAGGCAGACCGTACAGAGCTCCTGGATGAAGCGGAAGCTTTGCTACGTGATCACTACTGGATCTTGCATGGCTGTCACATGAACAAGCAGGCTGAACTGGATCAGAGTATCTTCGGCATGCAAATCGCAGAATTCGGTTATATGGACATCTCCAAACTGTGGATCAAAAATCCATAGGCACGGTTTTCAATAGTTGAAACAAAAACAAAAAGCCGCTAGCCTATTTATGATAAGCTAGCGGCTCTATGCCGATCGATTTTTAGTGCACTCAGAGATTATTTTTGATGTAATAGGTCTCCAATGCCTGCATAATGGATTCGATTTTAATCGGTTTGCTTACATATGCATCCATGCCTGCCTTTAAGCATTTATCCATGTCTCCTCTTACGGCATTTGCAGTTACTGCGATAATATATGGACAATCCTCAGGGGGCTTCAATTCTTTAATCACTTTTGTCGCTTCGAATCCATTAAGCCTTGGCATATGCACATCCATGAAGATAACATCATATGAATTGTGTTTGACCGCCTCGACCGCCTCAACACCGTCCGCCACATGATCCACGAAGTGCCCTTTTTTCTCAATGATCCTGCTAAGGACGAGCTGATTCACTTCATTGTCTTCTGCAATTAAAATCCGCAAGGCTGATGTTCTGCTCTTCTTCTGCTGTTGATCTAAACTATTGCTCTCTTCACCGTTATTTAATTTAAATCGGGCGGTAAACATAAATATTGTACCCGGCTCATGCGATTCCTCGATCCAGATCTCTCCCTGCATGAGCTCCACCAGTTTCTTGCTAATGGCTAGGCCAAGACCGGTACCTTGAGGTTTGCGGGTCATAAAATTCTCCAGTTGGTAGAATGGTTCAAACAATTGTTGTTTCCTCTCAACCGGAATCCCGATGCCCGAATCTTTTACCTTAAAATAAAGCTGCACGTTATTGCCGCACTGCTCCCTAACTCCCACTTTCACTTCTACGCCGCCTTCTGAAGTAAATTTGACGGCGTTGCCGATGATATTGGTAAGTACCTGTTTAAGACGATAAGCATCACCATACACCGGAGATGGAATGGCATCATCTATACACAAACGAACATCCAGCTTCTTTTCACGAGCCAGTGGTTTTACGATTTGCACCGTCTCGGTCACGATCTCTACGAGATCAAAAGGATCATCTACCAGATCAGTTTTGCCTGACTCGATTTTGGAGAAATCAAGAATATCATTAATAATGGCCAGCAAAGAATCTCCACTCTTCTGGATGATTTCGATATATTCCTTTTGTTCCCCGCTAAGTCCGGGGGTATCCAGGAGCAAATCCGTCATCCCAATTACACCGTTCATAGGTGTACGGATTTCATGGCTCATCATCGCCAAAAATTCACTTTTGGCCTTATTCATTCTCTCCGCTGTCTCTTTGGCTACAAGCAGTTTTTTCTGCTCCGTAATATCCTTCGCAATCAGGTAAAACCCGACATTGGATTTGTTAACAATGATCGGAGCAAGCGTAGCCAAGACCTCTGTCTCAGATCCATCCGTGTGCCGAACAGCGTTGATCTCCTTTTCAGCCATCTCATAATTACTGCCCAGAATCAAACCCAGATTACTGGCTCCGATAAATCTGCTTATGCTTGTGCCAATCATTTCAGCCACGGGACAGCCCGTCATTGTCACCGCTACTGGATTCGCATTCATGATATTACCATCCATGTTAAACGAGATAATGGCGTCATGATTGTATTTCTTAAGCGACGTGTAACGCTCCACAGATTCCTGCAATTTAAATTCGATGCGCTTGCGTTCCGTGATATCCTGTAGTGTTCCGTTCAGCTGGATTGGCTGATGATGCTCATCAAGCGTAATCAACCCACGCAAGTGAAGATACTTCTCACTTCCGTCAGAGCTGATGTGTTTGTATTCAAAATCGAGTGGTTCACCCTGTTTTACTCCTGTAATATGTTTTTGTAAAGAGGTTATATCTTCGGAATCCATAACATCAAAAACATCACTTATACGATATGGTTTGCAGGTGCGTTCAAGTTCAAAAATCTCAAAGATCTGATCTGAAAGTGTAATTTGGTCTTTGACCATATCCCATTCCCAACTGCCAATTAAAGCGATGCGTTCCGCCTCTGCACTGATATCCTTATGTTTTTTTCTCTCGGATACATCTCGTCCAATTGAAAGAATCTGCTGTCCATGCTCAGCATCACCAAAGACCTTGTATGTGGTTTCAAACCACAAATAATGTCCATCTTTATGGCGGACTCTAATAGTCAACAGATTGCCTTTAGTCAAGTCCATCTGTGAGATCCGTTCCAGATCTTGTGGGTGAAAATATGCGTCATTATTTTGGCCGACCACTTCTTCCGGAGAATAACCCAATAAATGTTGGACTGACGGTGAGCAGAACCGACAAATCCCCTCCTTGTCAGCAATATAGATAATCTCCTGTGCATGATCTGTAATAAGTTTGAACATCTCTTCACTATGAAGAAGTTTATGTTCGGACATTTTGCGGTCAGTAATATTAACAATATGGCAAATGAAGTAAAGCGGCTCATCCGTAATTTCACTTCGAACCAAGGAAACATGCATGGAGCACCATAAGATGTCACCATTTTTGTTGATATAACGCTTTTCATATTTATTCTCATTTGATTTACCTTCAATTAGCTCGTAAATACAGATCACATCTTGTGGTGAATCATCGGGGTGCGTAATATTCTGATAACTGAGATCCATGAATTCATCACTTGTATAACCTAGCATATAGCAAAAAGCAGGGTTCACTTTCATCCATTGTCCTGTCGGAGCAACGAGTGCAATTCCAATAGGCGCTTGGTTATAGATCTGTTCGAACAATTCATGATGATCGACCTTTTGAACCTGCATTGTAAGCTCTCCTTTTGGCATATAAACTCAAGATAAAGGTTGTCGAAATTTAATATTCGCCTAGTATAAATTATTTTATAAGAATTAGCCGGTTTAAAAACAACAGTACCTGCTTAATACCCAGAATTTCAGCCGTTGAAACAAATCTTTCCAAGAAATTTGTGTCTATAAAACCAAACAAGGCCTGGAATCCATCGATATGGAATCCCGACCTTTGTCGTTATATCTCATTATAAATCATATGCAACAATGAATTCTAAGAAAAATGGGTTAGCGCTCGCGACCAACAAGATAATCCAACAGATGTCTCAAAAAGGAAATAGGTTTCGGCATCTCGTTCAATGCATCTGCGGCAAGACAATAATGCTCCCACATCGCTTTCTTTGCGCCTTCATCACCCAAAATGGACACAAAGGTGGAATTGTTGTTCCGCTCATCCTGACCTGCAGGTTTCCCGAGAATGAGGTGATTTCCCTCGAAATCCAGCAAGTCGTCCTTGATCTGGAAGGCGATCCCCGCATGATAAGCGAACTTCTTCAGCGTAGCCATCTCCGCTTCCTTCACTTGGGCAAGAATGGCTGGCATGACCAGGGCAGCTTCGAAGGCAATGCCTGTTTTGTAAAAACAGATCATGTTCAACTGCTCCAGCGTCAACGCCTTGCCTTTGGAGTTCAGATCCATCGCCTGTCCCATACACATATCCTCTGCTTTTTCGGCCGAATATTGAATGAGAGTAAGCACGGTTGCCGCATCAAAGCGATTCAATGAGGATTGCTCTCCAATCGCCTTCTGGATAAGAAATAGACCGGTAAGCTCTGCTGTGGCGCTATTGTGCACATGGTGCAACGTGGAACGTCCACGCCTTGTCGAAGCATTATCCTGCGTAGGAAGATCATCGAAGATCAGGGAAGCGGTATGCATGTACTCCAGCGATCTGAGCAGCGGAACGATGGATGATTCAGGTAGGCCATACTCGCGCACACCCATAACCCAAGTCAATATCGGGCGTAGCCTTTTTCCGTCTCCCTGCAAGCTGTAATTGGCTGCATCGATCAGCGTTTCTTTCATCTCATGAAGTCCATTTGGTTTCGCAATCTGCAACTCCACATTAATCTGTTCGCGAACCGTTCGAATGGTCTGCTTGAACTCCTCTTTCTCCTGCTTGTCATTTTTCAATTGAAGCACGACCTGATCCCGTAACAATTTATCCAGGAAATCAACGTCATCCGCTTTTCGCACCATCTGTTGAACCAGTCGATTGAACTCAGGCTGCCCACTGGCAAAAATCATCATCACTTCATCATATTTCTCCTGACCCAATCGTTCTTTACAACGCTTCAGCCCGTTAATGGCACGATCCAGTATGACCTCTCGGGTCTTGGCGTCCGAGTTGTAAACATCATGGATCAGATGAGAGATGACTGCCCAATACAATTCATATGGATTAATCAGATCAGGGCGCAATTCTCGATACTTCAAATAGTACGTATAAGGGGTTACTGCCCCTTCTTCCATATCGTCAAACATATCGGCAAAATCATCGGCCAGCTGATTATATATCCCGTAATAGAACGTCCGCAGATCGAAGCCTTCATCCACTGGCGCACTGAGAACAGATCGGACAATCAAACGGGAGGAAGAAGATTTGATAATAATCGGAATGTACAATTCTTCATTGGTATAATTTGCATTGGATAATTTCTTGCTGCGATCAATCTCCTGAGACTGAAAGAAGACATAAGATTGCTCTAAGAACGTGCGCTGTTTCTCTGGACGCTGGTAGTTCTTGATATACTCAAATGCTTCCCGAAGCTCGGAATGCACATATTCAATTACTTCAAGATTGCTTCCTTTCCACTCTCCCAGATCAGGCACGACCCCGGTAAGAAGTGCATCGCGTATCATCAGGGAGTATTGTTCTTTTTCCTGAACAGTCAAAGCCTGAGAATCCAGCAGATCATCCACAAATGGATACGTCAAACCGTACGAATAGCCGAGTCGGATCGCCGCATCAAATCTCCGAGCCCGTTCTTCAGGTGGTGTCTGCTCGTTCATCTCATCGTCCACATGAAGGACCACGCCGAGAATGATCTTAATGAGCTTCCGTTGTGCCTGCTCTGCATCCAGCTCCTTTGGGATGTTGGATGCTACGTTCTTTAATTTGTTCATCACCCAGATGACAGCGGATTCTATGTGCTCCTTCTGTCCCCACCGGTACAACGCAGCCAGACTGATATAATCGGGCTGTCCTTTGCGCCCAGTAGCAGAGTCCATAAAGTACTTTTTGGTATTCTGGACAACGTGCTGAATTCGGGATTGCGTATCTGGAGAATCAAGGGCTTGCCCCAGATCTCGCATATAAATATATGAGATACTCCGATCCAGGTAATCATCCAGCTTACCAGTAGCATTCAGCCAATGGATATATCTATGAACATCCCGGGGATCCGGTTTTCTTTTGCTTGGTGATAAAAGAGAAAGCCAGGCAAAACGATGAATATGTTTTTTTTGCCACACATAAATATCTTTGGTAAGTGCTGTCGTATACGTATTAGCCATAAGTTGCTGTCTAAGAGAAGTAAAATACTGAGATGCTTTCTGCTCAGCTAGCCGATATCCTGCATCAGCCTGGTCTGTAAGTACGTTATTCATAGGGTGGATACCTCAACTTCTATTAATGTTAAACATGTATCCATGAAAGGAGTATGAGGTGCTCCATGGACGAAAACTGAACTCATTTGATCGTGTACCCAACGCTTCAGCTCATGTTCATAACCTATATACGGCGATCCAACCGTTTGGTTACGAAATCGTCATTGTTCATTCCCACGTAGATGATTTTACAGAATAGAAGACCAGACTTTAACCGCCGTGATGGCGATAAGTACGATTAATGCATAACGAAGTACCCTCACATTGATCATCGAACTAACCCGTGAACCAAGAGATGCCCCTAACAAACTGCCGATCACCGTATAGATGATGGGTTCTAGCGGAATGTCTCCACCCGTAATTTTACCTATAACGCCGCCAATGGCGGAGATAAATACAATTGCCAGTGAAGAAGCAATCGTTGTTCGTACGGGGATGTTGAGAATCGTCAGCATGATGGGAATAAGGATAAAGGCACCACCCGCACCAACAATTCCTGATACAATGCCTACTGCAAAGGCAGTACCTGCTGCAATCCATCGGTTAAACACCAGTGGAGCTGATGTATCAAGCTTTCCCTTTCCGGGAATCAGCATAAGCACAATCGCCATGATCGCCAGAATGCCGTAGATCAGATTAATAACCTGTCCGTCCAGATGACCGGATATGAAGCCGCCAATCAGACTGCCAGCAAGAATGCTGGAGCCCATGTATAGCACCAATCCGCGGTGAACGATCGCCCCACCATTTCTACCCGTTTTTACTTTTCTGCGGAATGCAATCACACCGGCAAGTGAAGCGAAAAACACTTGAAACATACTGATCGACGACACCTGATGTGCTGAGAACGGCTCCAATCCCATCCAGGATGGAACATATAACAGTAGCGGATAATTGATAATGGCCCCACCAATACCCAACAAACCTGAGAAGAATGAACCGACCAGACCCAGTATAAACATGATGACAAAAAGCAGAAGATCCATCGGTTATACGCTTCCTTTCGTGCAATATAAATCTCATTTGATACAATGCAAAAGTGGTATACACGGCGAATATTATCAGTTATAATGAAAACCAAGTAAATTAATCCGAAATGAGTGATTAAGCATGTTTAACGTGTTGAAGACTCTTTTTGAAAATAAATGTCCACTGTGTAACGAAAAATTACAAGTTCATAACGATGCATTATGCTCGACCAAAACTTGTTCTCAATGTCACTACAAAGAGGAGAGTTATGGCTCTCTTGGAGTTCGAATTGTATATGACACACCACAAAATGATAAAAAGATACAACCTTGCTAATTGTATCATGATCTCTGAATTTTCGGGATAATTCGACAAACTTATTTCCATATCATACGCTACGATTACTTTATAATGAAAATACAAAAACGGTGCAAAACGAATAAATCGTTCTGCACCGTTTTTTCTGTTTTTCTTTTTTCTCAGATGACTTCCCTTAAATTTAAAGGGTACTTATTTGGTTTTGAAGCTGAGGAATCCATCATCTACGGCAACGGTTGTCCCGTTCACTGCACTTGCTGCATCACTGAACAGGAATGTAACCACACTGGCTACTTTCTCCGGTTGAATAAGCTCTCCACGCATATGTTGAGTAGCAAGCGCATCCTTCATGGCTTGGTCATCACCGAGAATCGGTGTTTCGATAAAGCCAGGTGCTACACCAACTACACGAATTCCATGCTCAGCAAGTTCAAGTGCACCGGATTTGGACATCATGACAACAGCAGCTTTGGCTGCATTGTAGTTGAAGCTGCCTACTGCAGCAACACTTCCATAGATCGAAGCTGTGTTTACAATGGTACCTTGTACATTTAATTCAACCATTTTTTTCGCGCCATAATACATGCCATAGTACACACTGTGTTGGTCTACATCAATGACTCTGTGATATGATTCCGGGTCCATCTCCAGAAACGGCTTCACAAGTCCGATCCCTGCGTTATTGAAAATACCGCTTAGCGTACCATATTGCTCTACTGTCCAGTCGATTAGAGCTTTAATTTCGTCCCCTTTGGATACATCCACTTTATACGCGCCCGCTGTTCCGCCTGCTGCTTCAATCTCTGCGGCCAGCTTCTTCGCTCCATCTTCATTATAGTCAGCGACAACGATAGTCGCACCCAAATCCGAAAGTTGAAGTGCTGTCTCTTTACCAATCCCACTAGCTCCACCTGTAATAATGATTACTTTTCCATTGTGTTCAGTCATGACGCAGTTCTCCTTTGGCAAAATATATTTAGTTACATTATAAACTTATAGTAAGTAACTATATTTTATTAACTTATATTTTTATCATACGCCTCTGTCACAGCCTTGTCAAATCATAGATCATCTTCACATGAATATGAGATAAATGTCATATGCATCTCATGATTACTTGATATAGTCTAGCTCCAGTGACATTAAATATGCATGAGTTTTCGGAAAATAAAAAAGGCGAACATATCGGTCATTCAATCACTCCGATATCTCGCCCTTTTCATGTATAAGAACCCAAACTCATTATCTTTTCATGTAGTTAGGTTAATTCATCTTATTCTCCCTGAAGCCCGCTTAGCGGATCTTTCAAATTATTGATGTTGGTAATCAGTTCAGGAATGCCTGTCTTCTCCCAGTTTTCAGCCGTAAAACCTTGCTCTGCAATCGTATTCTCGAAATTATCCACGACTTCCGTTAATTGCGTATTGTAGCTAACCAGATTCTCATGAATGCTTTCTCCGATCGCTGGTGCCGTCAGCTGAGAAAACTCGCTTGCTTCTGCTTGAATCAGATCGATCTTCTCCTGAATCTGCGTCGTAATCTCCGGATTATTCACCGCACCCGATGCGAGCTCTTGCAGATCAGCCCCGGCGTTCGATACCTGTTCTATATAATCAGTAGCCCCACTCACATAATTTAAACTTTGATTGGCTTGTTCCACGACAGAACAAGCTGAAATCAGCAGAATACTTGATGCAATAAGGCCTGTCATCATTAACGTGTGCTTTCTTTTTCTTATGAACATGATCATCTCCCCTTCTCCTTATCGGAATCCTTGTTCCAAGTCCATGATACCTGTTCAGACTGCTTCATTGCAAATGGGTCTGCAGCCAGCGTTATTAACATGTATAATAGTAGAATCACACGGTAAAGGGATGTCATGATTATGCTTCAAGCCTTAAACCAACGCTTGAACCGCATCATGCCACTGATTACCCCAATCAGCATTGTTATTGGCGTGTTATGCGGGAGTTTTCTTTCTTCTTATACCTTTTTATCCCCTTGGCTTTTTGCGTTCATGACGTTCGCTGGAAGTATCAGTCTTGGGATACGGGATTTTGTGAACGTGCTGAAGAAGCCGTTCCCCCTGTTTGTATGTCTGTTTATTTTGCATTTGGCGATGCCTCTCATTGCTCTGGGCATGGGTCATTTGGTCTTCCCTACAGATGCCTACACCATAACGGGCCTTGTTCTGGCAGCCGTGATTCCGACAGGAATAAGCAGCTTCATCTGGGTCAGTATCTATCGGGGCAATATCGCACTTACACTTTCCATCATCCTGATTGATACCATGCTTGCTCCTTTTGTAGTGCCTGGCGTGTTATCCCTGTTAATCGGCACCAGTGTCACATTGGATACGGCAGCCATGATGAGCAGCCTGTTCTGGATGATTGTTGTGCCATCCCTGGTAGGTATGCTTTTGAATGAGTGGACCAAAGGCGCCATTGTCCCAGTCTGGGGACCAAGGTTGAATCCGTTGTCCAAATTGTTTATGGCATCTGTCGTCGCGATTAACGGTTCTGTCGTTGCACCCTACTTGGCCGATTTCAACTGGAAGTTGGCTGGTCTTGCGGTCATCATTATTTTCCTGGCATCATTCGGTTATGCGTTAAGTTACTTCATCGCCCGATTGCTCGGCTGGAATGAGGCCGATCAGGTAGCTCTGGTGTTCAATGGAGGGATGCGTAATATCAGCGCAGGCGCGGTACTGGCCGTTTCTTATTTTCCGCCACCTGTTGCTGTCCCGGTTGTGCTTGGCATGGTATTCCAACAGATGCTCGCATCATTGACAGGTTATCTGCTCGGTCGTCGCTCTCAGCTTCTGCAAAAGTCGGATAAGACATCTGCCGCCTAACAAAATACTGGAATGCTTAAAAAACGCCGACATGATTGTCGGCGTTTTGGTTTGTATTGCTATTATTACTATTATTGCTACGATACTGCTGCGTTCCGTAAACCTAGTAATCAGTTCCAGAAAATACTGCTGTTAAACCCAAAGCTACGATAAGAATGTAAAACACAATTCCGATGGCGATCCATAATAATGATGCTTTTGCATAATTGGCCTTGGAAGGGTTGGAATTACCGAACGCCCACACAAACAACATGATGATGTTTACAAGTGGAATAGCCAAAAGCAATAACGTGAGCATCCAACTACCAAAACTAACTGGCTGTGGTCCTGGTTTATGTACGGCTTGATTAGGAGCTGCTTGCATAATAATAAAGTCCTCCTTTCTTCGTCTATATAATAGCTACCTGCTAAGACAATCTCCTTCTAAATTAGAGAGGAAACGTTTGCCGTTAATAAAAATAACTGAAATCTCATGAATTTACAATGTAATATTTTCCATATAAAAATTAATATAATAATCTCCTGAATCGCCGCATAAGTGAACCTTCTTCGCTTACCATTTCTTGTCCACAATAGAAAAAAACCATCAACGAGTGATGGTTTTCATCTAATCATTCTTTTCAGAAATCTGTTGCTTCTCATAAATCTTTCATGATTATTTCGGCTGAATATATCCTTCAGCTTTAAGCAATTCTGCGATCAGAACCGCACCGCCTGCCGCTCCACGCAATGTATTGTGGGACAATCCAACGAATTTGTAATCATAGAGTGAATCTTCGCGCAGTCGGCCTGTGGAGACACCCATTCCACGTTCGATGTCACGATCCAGTTTCGTCTGTGGTCTGTTCTCTTCTTCAAAATACGTAATGAATTGTTTTGGTGCGCTTGGCAGAGCGAGCTCTTGTGGGCGACCTTTGAACTGCAACCAACGCTCCAGAATTTCATCTTTGCTTGGTTTTTTCTCGAAGTTTACAAACACAGTAGCCAGATGCCCATCCGTTACCGGAACACGAATACATTGTGTTGTAATTAATGGAGCCGATGCTTTGACGATCTGATTATTTTCGATGCTACCCCAGATCCGCAGTGGTTCCTGCTCACTCTTCTCTTCTTCGCCACCGATATATGGAATGACATTATCGAGCATATCAGGCCAGTCCGTAAAGTTTTTACCTGCACCAGAGATTGCTTGATACGTGGAAGCGACAACCTGAGTCGGGTTGAACTCACGCAAGGCATGCAGTGCTGGCACATAGCTCTGAATCGAGCAGTTAGGTTTTACTGCAATGAATCCAGTTTTGGTACCCAGACGTTTGCGTTGAGCTTCAATCACGTCCAGATGTCCCGGGTTAATCTCAGGGATAACCATTGGTACATCTGCCGTCCAGCGGTGAGCCGAGTTGTTAGACACGACAGGTGTTCCTGTTTTGGCATAAGCCTCTTCAAGCGCTTGAATCTCATTCTTTTTCATATCAACCGCGCAGAAAATAAAATCAACCTGGCTGGCAAACGCCTCTACCTGGGAAGCATCCTGAACCACGATTTTCTTCACAGCTTCCGGAATAGGAACTGCGAGTTTCCATCTGCCTTGTACGGATTCTTCATATGTTTTACCTGCCGAATTGGCGCTTGCAGAAATAGCTGTTACTTCAAACCATGGATGTTGATCGAGCAGGTCCACAAAACGCTGACCTACCATTCCCGTTCCTCCGACGATACCGACTTTCAATTTTGCTGACATTTAATCATCATTTCCTTTCGGTTTGAGTGATGCTTCTCTTCTAATCAATTTCATAATTCACTAAAACGTATTTATGAAATTGACTTCCTAATTAACACTATTCAGGCAATTCCAAAGCGTGTAATCACAGCCCCGGAAAAACCAAAAAATCCCATCCCCAAGACAATAGTCTCAGGGACGAGATTGAACTCTCGTGGTACCACCCAGATTCGCCAATATGTCACCATATCCGCCTCTTCAAGTAAGGAATACAACCATGATGCTTGCTGTAGACCGTTCATACTCTAGCTCTGTAACAGGAGCTCCTGTCACACCATCCCTTAACGTCAAGTTCCGATGTGCTGCTCTGAGTCTTTATTCAATAAAAGATTCTTTACTCCTTTTCAGCTGCCGGAGCTCTCTTTGAAAGAATGAATTTTATCTACTCGTCTCTTCGTCGCATTTGATATTGCGATTATAATATCAAAATTACTGTGATGAAGTAAACACATTTTTTAAAATTTGCTGCAAATGGCTATTTCTTTACTGCTTTTTGGCAACAATCGCATACGTTCCCAGTGGACTCCCAGGCCCCGAGGCATGATGTGTTTTAAGTAATTTCAGTTCGGATAAAAGAAGTGTTTTCACTTTGTCCGGGATCGGAAGCATTTGCAGTTCCACAGGCGCTTCTGCCAGTGTCATTTCGGTTTCCCAGCGACCGTCCTGCAGCTCGGGAGAATGGATCGAAGTCTCTTCCTTAATCATCCAACCCGCCGCAGAGACAAGCTCTTGGATATCCTCCGGTGAAAAGAGCGTGCGCACATTGGAGAAGCTGTTCTCCTTGTAACATTCGACCTGGGACTGAATCAGAACGGATAACCAGTGGGAGAGCTGGCTCACATCTGTAACTCGTGCATCCCATTCGGCAAAACATAACTGATGTCCCCACGTCCTAACCTTGCTAAGAATCTGGGCGAGTTCGTCAAACGATTTCAAGTACCATGAACAATGGGAAAGTACGATTACGTCAAACTCATTCTCGGCGAATTGGACTTGATCACTTAGTATGTCAAAATCATAATCCATTCGAATTCGGTCACCCAGCGGAGATTTCCGCAGCTTGGCTGCCGCTTCCCCTACGGTCAGCGGTGCACCATAATCCTCTGGTGCAATATCTACACCATGAACGTACCCATTCTCCCCTACCAGATGTGCAAGCACGGCCGTTGTATCTCCCTGACCACATCCGATTTCCAGAACACGGCTACCTTCCTGTATTCCCCAAAAGAGTCCCAGTTTCATCCGATGCTCGGTCTGAACGTACTGAATGGCGGCGTTGTCCTCCACGTCCATATACTTAATAAGGTCCTTGATGATAGACTCATTCACTATTCCTCACTCCTCAAAGAGCAACTTGAACTTCTTGCTCATTGTAGCGTTACAGGAAGCTACATATCAATCCCTATGCCCACTGGGTTGCAAGCTTCTGAAGATAAGGTGTCAACATGGGCTGTAATTCCTTGCGCATCAGTCCGATCTCCAAGATCGCCTGAATATATCCGAACTGATCACCAATATCGTAGCGGCGCCCCTCCAGTTCAAGGGCCAACAGTTCCTCCGCCTGACTTACTTCTTTCAAAGCATCCGTTAACTGATATTCCCCTCCTGCCCCTCTCTCGATCTGATCCAGAATGGGAAAGATGGAAGGTTTCAGAATGTATCGTCCCATTACAGCTGTCCGGGATGGTGCTTCTGCAAGAGAAGGCTTTTCGACCAGATTGGTAACCCGGTGAACGCGGTCCTCTGCACCATTCGAATCAATGATGCCATATTTACTTACATTTGCCGCATCTACCTGACGAACACCGATAATCTGGTTGCCTGTCTTTTCATAGAGATGGACCATCTGTGCAAGTGCTGGCGGATCAGACACCATAATGTCATCTCCGAGCAGTACAGCGAAGGCATCATCCCCTACAAATTGCCGTGCACACCCAATCGCGTGCCCTAGTCCAAGCGGTTCTTTTTGACGAATAAAATGAATATTGGCCATCTCGCTGATCGCCTGCACCTCTTCCAGTAAGGACTGCTTGCCCTTGGCATATAAAGAATGTTCAAGCTCAACCGATTTATCAAAATGGTCCTCAATGGATTTTTTGTTGCGTCCGGTCACAATGAGGATATTCTCAATGCCTGATTGCACTGCTTCTTCAACAATATATTGGATGGCCGGTTTGTCTACAATCGGTAACATCTCTTTGGGCTGTGCTTTGGTCGCTGGCAGGAAACGGGTTCCGAGGCCCGCTGCCGGAATAACTGCTTTTTTAATTCGCATTACATCATACACTCCTTTCATTTGATAGCTATACGAAACACCCAATATCTGCTGGCCATATAGTTCAGAACCATTCCCATTAAGGTAGCCAGGATCTTGCTTATCACGAGACTCCAACCCAGCATGTCGTGCAAAATCATCAGAATCAGCGCGGATAACGCGAGAACGACGAGATTGGTGATTAGAAAACGAATAAGTTTCGCTCTATCGCCGCCCCCTCGTGTTGTATCTCGAAAAGTCCACCTGCCGTTCAGCCAATAACTGTTCGCAACACCGCAGCTGTACGAGATTACTTGAGCAATCAGAACCGGTACACCGATCACTGCGAGCAAAGCAAACACCACTGCATCCACTGCCGTATTCGCGACACCCACAATTCCGAACTTGAAGAGTGTGACCAGACGATTAGTCATGGTGAGCAACTCGGGCTGTCAATCGGGATTGTGCTTGCTGGGCATCGGCCTGAACCACGTCTCTCACAATGTATAGCGGACGCGCCTTGGTCTCATCATAGATTCGCCCAACATACTCGCCCAGAATGCCCAGCATGATCAGGATGAATCCGTTAAACATCAGCATGATGCTCACAATGGAGGGCCACCCCTTAATCGTTGAATCCGTAAAGATGGCCGAACCAATAACGGTTAACATATAGATGAATCCGCCTACCGACAGGATCGCACCTACATAACCTGCGAGCTTCAGCGGTTTATGCGAAAATGACGTAATACCATCCAGGCTCAGCTTCAGCATGCGTTTCAGCGGATATTTCGTTTCGCCTGCCAGGCGTTCATCACGTTCATATTCAATGGCAGTCTGACGGAATCCGACCCAACTGACCAGCCCGCGCACGAACCGGTTTTTCTCCGGAAGACGTTTCATCTCATCACATACTTTGCGGTCAATCAGGCGAAAATCTCCGGTGTCCACCGGGATATCTGTATCCGTTGAGGCACGCAGTACACGATAGAACAGACTGGCTGACCATTTCTTGAAGCGGGTTTCCCCACTTCGTCTGGTGCGACGGGCATACACCACTTCATAGCCCTCTTTCCACTTGGCGATCATATCCAGAATCAGTTCGGGAGGGTCCTGCAGATCCGCATCGATAATGACGACGGCATCCCCCGCTGCATAATCCATACCCGCTGTTATCGCAATCTGATGACCGAAGTTACGAGCAAAATCAATCAGCTTCACACTCTCGTCCCAACGGGCGTAGTCACGGATCATTTGAGCACTTCGATCCATGCTGCCATCATTGACGAACAGCAGTTCATAGCTCTCTCCTGTGCTGCCCATGACCTTCTTCAGACGCCGATAGGTCTCCTCGATCACCGCTTCTTCGTTATACATGGGAATAATAATGCTGTATCGGTACGTTTGAGCCATGTTTGTCCCCTCCCTTTTCCAATGGACTTCGTTCGAGATTTTCATTTCGGCTACAATTTCACTTCATACAAAGTCGTCTGTCCGCCGAATCCAAATCCAGCTCTGTTTCCGGCGTCTACGCTATCCGTAGATCCGCTGTCGGTGACTGTCTGCCATTCTGAGGCTGGAATCTCGGTACCGTGCTCTTTGATCCAATCACTAATGTCCGAGTTTCCGCCTCGCCCACCCATGCCACCAACCATGAAGTACTTCACTTGCCCACTCTTGACAAGTTGCTCCAGTTCCTCCGTTGTGTACACCGGGTCTGACCCGGAGAAACCTCCCAGCGTAATTACCGAAGCTTTCTCGTCGATAATATAAGGTGCTGCCTGATTATAGTCTGTTGTGGCGAAGAGATACGTTTCGCCTGTATTGTGCTCTTTCAGATAATTCAGTGTAGCTGTATCGACTTCTTCGTTACGGTTGCCCATTCCGCCGCGGCCACCCGTTGAAGGCATTTCTGTGACTTCTGCATCGTTACCCATCGGCATACCCATGCCGGCTCCACCAAACATGCCATTGGAACCTGTAGGCCCTGCTGCCGGGATCATACTGTTACCACCATAAGTAATTGGGGTGAATGCCCAATAGATCGGACCGATCAGCATGACCATGAATCCCGCGATAATGAAGCCCTGTTTCCAGCGATGTGTACGATGTAGCATAACGACCAGGATGACCGTGACCATAATACCTGCGATCAATTCACTAATGGACCAGCCTGCACCAATCGCATCGTTATACACCTGCATGATATACCAGCCGAACAAGGTCGTCAGCAGCACGGATACCGGAAGCAACCACGCCTGCCAGCCCATTCGTTCACGATATAACTTCCACATGGCTACAAACCCTGCGCCAGTTAGCGCCGCAATTGGAGGTGCAAGCATAATCAGATAATATTGATGGAAGAAACCTGCCACACTGAAAAAGGCAGCAACGGGAATCAACCAGGCCAGCCAGAACAAAGCCTCCTTGTGCTTGTTCGTAATATTTCTCCGTCTTAATCCTGCAAATATGGCAATGCATCCAAGCAATACAACTGGCAGAAGCCAGCTGGCTTGACCTGATAATTCAGTCTGGAACAGACGCAGAGGACCTTTCTCCCCCGTACCAAACATGCCTCCCATGCCTCCGCCACCATTACCGCCGAAATTTCTTCCGTTTGGCATTTCCATATCATTCGGCATCTGCCCGTTCGGGAAATTGGCATTCGGCCCATTCATACCGCCCATGGCATTCATGCCGTTCGAACCATTCATATTATCGTTATCCGGTGCATTGACATCTTGCCCCGTACCAGGGGCACCACTCCCCGTCTGATTAGGAGCAGAAGTCAAATCCCCTCGATTGCCACGATTATTGCCCTGTCCAGCAGCGTTCGTCATCCCCGCGTTACCTGCTGTGTTCTGCTGACCCGTTAGACGGGACAGGCCATTGTATCCAAATGCCAGTTCCATGACCGAGTTTGTTTCACTGCTGCCGATATAAGGCCGCTCGTCTTCGGGTATAGAATCCACAGTGACCGCCCAGGATAAGGAAACCACCGCCAGAACCGCTGTGCTGCCGATCAACAGGATGATCTTCCTTCTCCACTTCGCCTGAAATGCGACCAGATAAAACAAGTAAAACGCCGGGAGAATCATGTAGGCTTGAAGCATTTTCATATTAAAGGCTAAGCCTATTAACCCAAAGGCCACCAGAATTCGCCAAGCACTGCCTAGTTTGCTGCCTTTGAACAAAAACCATGAACCCAGCAGCAGCGTAAACACCAGCATGCTGTCAATATTGTTGGTCCGACTGACTGCCGCCACGACAGGCACGGTCGCCATCGCAAGTGCTGAGATTCGTGCTGCTGCAAGGCCATATGTAGGTTTCACCATGAAATAGATCAGGAGCACCGAACCGATTCCCGCTAATACTTGAGGCAAAATAACGCTCCATCCGTGCAATCCGAATACATAGGCAAAGGCCGTCTGGATCCAGAAGACAACAGGTGGTTTGTCAACAGTTACCGAGCCTGCCGAGTCGAGTGATGCATAGAAAAAGTTATGGAAGTTGCTGAGCATACTGCCAACGGCAGTCGTATAATAGGAATTGGCATATTGATCGTTCCAGATGCCGTACCCATTCAGAAATGCCGCCAGTAATGCAATCGGCAGAAGGACAAGATCCATCCTTCTTTTGGTGTTATTCAATGGTAATCACTCCTTCAAAGTTCTTCATGTCTAGTATTGTGACATGCCAAAATAAAGCTGGGATGAGTGCCCGCTGAATGTTGTCTGAGGATAATTCACAATCCTTTCAGCTAAATTTCAGTTTGGCAAGCGATAATACTACATACAGTCCCTCCGAAGTGAGGGAGAAATCTAGATGGATCAAGCAAGGAGAGAACGTACATTATGAAGCTTAGCAGCGGAATTAAAATACTATTGGCTGATGATGAACCACATATTTTGCAATTTCTGGAGCTTGGATTAAGCAATGAAGGCTTCGATGTGCGCACAGCACCCGATGGAGCAGCTGCACTTGAGTTGGCGCTTGAATTCAGGCCACATATGGCTATTTTGGATGTCATGATGCCAGAGATGGATGGTTTCGAAGTGGTCGAGCGTCTGCGTAAGACCGGAGCCCAGGTTGGCGTGATTATGCTGACAGCGAAGGACGAAGTCGAGAATCGGGTTAAGGGCTTGTGGCTAGGTGCTGACGATTACATGATCAAGCCCTTTGCCTTCGACGAGCTGCTCGCCCGGATTCAGGCCAGACTGCGTAATCAATTTCCTTTATTAATCGGAGCCGTCACTCATGGTCCCTTCCGAATTGATGATCAGCGCAAAGAAATCACCTATCAGGATCAAGTCCTGGAATTATCTCCTACCGAATACGAACTGTTAAAATTTATTGTGCTTAATCATGGGATTGTACTTAGCAAAGCGACCATTCTGAGCCGTGTGTGGGGGTACGATTTTGGCGGGGAAGAAAATATTGTAGAGGTGTACGTTCGGTCCTTGCGTGACAAACTCGGGGATAAAGAGCACAGACTCATTCGCACGCTTCGAGGTGTCGGGTATAGGGTGGATCTCTGATGAACTCGCTGCCTAAAAAAAATAAACTTCGTTTAGGACGTCTACACCAATGGATCTGGCCGCGTTCCCTGCGTTCGCAATTGCTCTCACGTTCTCTCTTCGTGCTTGCAGGGCTACTATTGTTAATCGGCATTCTGCAATTCTGGATCATGGAAAGCTTTCTCTACCGCAATCAGGCGAAAACCATGGAAGAACAGCTCATGTCCATGCCCCCAGTTTGGCTCGGAATCCAGTCACGTAGTGGCTCTTCCAACAACCCTTTCGGTGGACAGGCAGGTAACGGGTCTGGCAATCGGGTATTGTTTATTCCTGACCGTTCACTTGCTCTGTTTGATAACCAAGGTACGTTCGAGGATGTTTTTGGGGAAGACGGTCTGAACGCCCCTCATCTCTCAACAGCTGAATATCAGGACATTACAGATGAGTTAAAAGAACAAAAACATATTCCCTACCGGATCGTAACGGATAGCCAAGGTAAGGAGCAATTGATTGTCTTCGCCTCACCCGGTCCACGCAATCGCGGCTTACCGATGGTCCAGATGGGTACGGCTACGAAACCACTGAGAGATCTGATTATTAAACAACTTCTGATCTTCATCATGTTATCGCTGTTGGCCATGGTGGCTGGCCTTATTCTGTACACCAAGGTATTACGCCGGACACTCGTTCCGCTGTCCAACATGGTGAATAAAGTACAGCAGATCGATGCAGGCAGTCTCGCAGAACGCCTTTCCGTCGTTCAGGGACAAGAGGAAGTGGATCAGCTCGCACTTTCATTCAATGGCATGCTTGAAAGGCTGGAGAACTCGTTTGAAGCAGAGCGGGAATCGAAAGAACAGATGCAGCGTTTCTTGTCCGATGCTTCCCATGAGCTGCGCACCCCTCTCACCTCCATTCATGGCTTTATTGAAGTTTTACAGCGGGGTGCTGCCACCAATCAAGATCAACTATATAAAGCGCTAGACAGCATGCACGGCGAATCCGTGCGAATTAACAAATTAGTTGAAGATTTGTTGTTACTAACCAAGCTGGATCAGGCTCCAAAGCAGGAGCAGGAGGTCATTCAGCTGGACAGTCTGCTACTCGAAATGCAACCACAACTGACCATGATGGCTCAGCAGAGGTACATTCATCTCGACCTGACGGCTGCGGTCCATGTACTGGCTGATCCTTATAAGCTGAAGCAGGTTGTGCTGAATCTGTTCCATAATGCGGTGCAACACACCGATCCAGAGCATGGGGCCATCTCCATAACGTTATATGCCACGCACCATAAGGCTGAATTGTCCGTAAAGGATAACGGCACGGGCATTGAACCTGAACATCTGCCCCATATCTTTGAGCGATTTTACCGCACAAGCAGTTCTCGTTCGCGCAAACAAGGTGGCGCTGGTCTCGGTCTAGCCATTACCCACTCCATTGTGGAGTCGTATAGTGGGAAGATTACGGCACGAAGTCAGGTAGGCCTGGGAACGGAATTTACGATTTTGATGCCACTGTATAAGGCTGATGTCTAGGCTGAGCTTCGGCTGCAAGTAGGCTTTACGTTGGCTATCGTAGCTCTACGTAAGATGTACTTGATCATTAAGCAAGCTCTAATCAAGCGTTCCAAACGCTGCTTTTCTTTCATCTTCATTCGAATCCTCACAGTAATTCCGCTTTTCATTGCATGAAGAATCCCCCACTCATTTCGGTTGAGAAATGAGTGGGGGATTCTTTGGATATCCGATTGGTCGAGTGGTAGCCCGATGCGTCTCAAGCTTTCAGACTTTCAGGCTAACGAATCTGAGACGTCTTATTCAAGGATTTGGAAGCTCCCGCAGAAATCTAATGAACCTGAGCCACGTTATATTACAATATTCAGCCGTTTACTACGTTTTTCTCAGGGGATTTAGGGAAATAGCGTGTCTGATGTTCCTTACAATTTAAGAAGCGTACCTAAAGGCCGAATAAGACGTCCTGTGTTCGTTAGAAAATCTTCTACGCATTCACTGGAAGCAGCAAGATTGGACCTAATTTTTTTGACCATCATCCCCATCCTCTTGTGGCTTTCCTGAGTTTGAGTTTATGTTTGAAGACATGCTCTAAAATTCATTCCATACTATCGTTGTTTTTGGCAACGGTCGATTACCAAGGGTACACACCGTTCTCATCTAGAAACTCCCCGTTATGACGTTTGCCATCAGTCGCATAGCCCACGATAATCGCAGCGCCGGCTTCTTTGGATTTACCACCTTCGGCATTGCCGTTAAGATCTGTTGATGTGAATCCGGGCGTTACCGCAAAGACTTGAGCCCTGCTGTTTTTCACTTCATAAGCCATCGAAAGTGTCATGGCGCTGTTGGCCGTTTTGGATGAGTTATAATCGAAGGCATTTAACGTAAATTCCGCATTTTGCATATGGTCCAGAGAAGCCATGTCAGTCGATACATTAATGATTGTGCCTTCATTATCTTTGATTAACGGGAACAATCGCTGATTCAAACGGAAGGTGCCGAAAAAGTTCACTTCAAAGGCGTTCCGCAAATCTTCCTCCTGGGTATCCGTAAAAGACTGAGAGAACGCACCCGGCATACCCGCGTTATTGATCAAAAGGTTTATGTCGGGATACGTCTTGTGAATCGTCTCGGCTGCCTGCTCGATGCTCTTCAAGTCGTTCATGTCGATCTGTACCAATTCTACGTCTAATCCCCTGGAAGTTAACTCCGAAACAGCTGCTTCACCCCGTTCGACACTGCGTGCGCCAAGGATAACTTTCCAACCCGCTTCACCCAACTGCTTGACGATTTCATATCCAATTCCTTTATTGGCTCCGGTTACAAAGACAGTCTTTTTCATGCGAATCCTTCTTTCCCTAAATTGATTTATATTGAACAATGTATAAGTTACTATGCTACACTTAGTGTAGGTCAAATTTTTTTATAAAAGGGGTTTAACATGTTAACCATTGGAGAAGTAGCGAAAAAAGTTGAGGTCTCGATCGGAGCGATCCGCTTTTACGAAAGGAAGGGACTGTTGAAACCTGCTGCGCGAAGTGAGCAGAATAACCGTCTTTATTCGGAGGATGATCTGAACTGGCTGATTTTTATCAAATGTCTTCGCGAAACCGGGATGAGTGTGGAAGACATCAAAAAGTATTATGATCAGGTAAATGAAGGAACTTCAACCCTGAAGGAAAGAACCCAACTGATTGAAGATCAAAAACAAAAGTTACTGAATGATATCGAGGAGAAAAAAGCGCAGCTTGTTCATTTGGATAACAAATTGGAGCGTTATTATCGTGGAGAAAATTATTAATATAAGCTGGTCCTATAAACTATACTTTCCAATTTCATGTTAGAGTACGTCTCCTAACAATGCTTCCTTAGTCGTTTTTTACAATGAAAAACAGAAAAAAATCAGGCAGCCAGTAATAACTGTCTAACCTGATTTGAAATGCTAATGTTATAGCTGTTTTTCGGGGAACTATGTTCTTATCCTGACATCATCACGTCAATACAACCATCTTGAGACAAATGCATTAAACATGACCTTGTTGCTTCCGCAGTTGGTAATGGTTATATTTTTCATCCTCGATCTCGATCGAGCTGACCGGTTCAAAATGACATTTCAGTATTACCTTATTGGATGCTTGATTGGTAATCAATGCGATGGCATTCAGTACCTCGACATTTGTATGCTCAAATAAATACTCCGTCATTCCTTTTACTGCCTGGGTTGTATAGCCACGGTTCCTGAAAACTTTCGAAATACCGTACATAATTTCCCGATTGGGTGCTGGCAGTTCATCCTTGATGCCCGAGCAGCACCATCCTATAAATTCATCATTTTCTTTGAGTACGATAGCCATACGCAAGTATAACTCTCCGATATCCTCTCCGGCCATCACAGCTTGTTTAAAACGCTGATTCTCAGGAATTTCATATTCGCGGAGCCACAGGGTCCTCTCTTCAATCGTAGCGTTCCATCCTGGTAGGAATTCATACACCTCAGGTTGCCACGTAATTTCCTGCAATTTCTCCAAATCCTCAAGTCGATACTCGCGCAAATAAATATCCTTGCAATCTATGATTAATTCATCGGTTTGTATGGGTTGATTCATAATGCCTCCTAAAATACATTTAATTTCAACTTATCCGCTCTTACTTCAAACAAGCCCTTCTTTAACCATAAACTCTTCTTTGGTTAATCCAAAAAGGATCAGATCCTGGTATTTTCCATCCGTATAGATCACCTGGCGACGCACACCTTCCTGGACACATCCAAGCTTTCTCATCATGGCTGAGGAAGGTTCATTGCCTTCAAGTACATAATCGTTGAATTTGTTAAGCCTCCACTCGAAGAAGGCATATTTCAGCAAGATTCGAACGGCTCTGGTTCCATAGCCTTTCCCGCGATGATCCCGGTCAATTTGAATGCCAATACTAAAGGTGCCGTTCCTTTCATCAATGCTGTTCAGATTCACACCTCCGACATTCTCACCATCCATATTCTCAATCGTGAACACGATCCGTCCTCTGTCCAGAGAAAAATCGGAAAAGGCTTCCGTAAATTTCTTCGCCTCCGCATTCGTAGGTGGCAGTTCTACTGCACACTCCAATAAACGACGGGCAGGTGTGTCAAAGCGATTATAATAATGATCTTCCCAATCTTCCTCACGCAAAGCATGCAATCTGATCTTATCATCCTGCCAGAAATAATGGCTATAATCGATCTCTCTCATTATGAATCCTCCGCATATTACACCAATTTTACTCCAAGCTACAAACATAATAACCCATAATGTGGAATTAGAGGAGATTTTATTTTAAACCACTCTAACGAAAATAGCCCCCGAACAGGACAAACCTGTTGGAGGCTACGCTCTACTTTATATCAAAATCTCATTACGATTCTTCCGGGTATTGAGGCTTGGATACGTTATCCGGAACCGTTTGGTCGAAGACATCCTGACCCGGGTAATCCCGTACCTCTCCTTCATGAAGCTCATGATTTTCATAATCAAAACGATGTGCAGACCGCTGATCCACCCGCCACGGAGAACTTTTCCCAAGAGACTCGGATAACAAAGATGAACCGTAAGGACCCTCCGGGAATTCTTCGAGTGTGATATCGTTTCGCTGCGATTCCACCGTAGACACATCAGTATATTCTTGCCGTTCTTCACGCAAAAACTTATCTTTCATCGTTCGTCCCTCCTGATCCACTTCAGATGATCAACGTACACTTATTGTGAGCGAGGTCAAACGCATTTATGCATGATTATTGGAAAACACTGCGTTTAAAGTTCTGATCCATCACCGGATCCATCACGATCATCATCGCCATCACCATTGGCGAATCCATACTAATAGTACAAAACCAATGAGACCAGCCATGCTAATCCAGGTATCGCGCTTGGACCATCCCAATAACGAAGAACGTGCTCCAAGCAAAGAGTTTTCTCGAACTTTACGCATTTCCATCGCAATGGTCATATCCTCTGCACGTTGGAACAGTGCCATTAACAAAGGAATGACCATCGGACCTAGGTCACGAATTCGCACGGTATTGGGTCTTAAAGCAGCCTTCCCACGTGCCCGAACGATCAGTGAGAATCGCTGCCACTCACTCCAGATCATCGGGATAAACCGAAAGATTAACGATACAGCAAGAGCAAACGAAGCTACGGGTAGCTTCATTTTTTTACCGATACCGAGTACCCAGTTCAGCCCTTCTACCATTCGGCCATAAGGCGTCGTCAGTGAAAACCACAGACTTGCCAAAGTAACGATAAACAAACGATATACATTCAGCAAAGTGCCCTCCGCCTGTGCCAGGGAAAAACCAAAGTGCAGACCGCCTGCTTCTGTTGAAAGGGTGGTTCCAGATAACGCCGTTGATATGAGGAAAAATAATAACAGTGGCTTCATTAATTTCATGCATCCAGCCAACGTCTGACGCGGAAGAACGGCAAGTGCGGCCACTACCGGCACCAGCGTTAACGTTAATCCCAGCCAGCGCTGTTGAAGCATCGCGGCGGTGACCAGCAAAATATACAAAATCCACTTCAGACGAGGATCCATTACGCCATATAATCCGGCTGAATGAGTCAAGGTGTTCGGAAGAAGTTTCGGATCTTCCCCTTCTATATTCTCAAGCACATCGCTCTGGGCAACCATATTCCCTATCCCAGACGCATCTATCGATTCGTTCTGAGCTCCCACCCCAACGGACGTGGACTGAACAATGCTTTCAGCCATCTCCTCTGGCGTCATCGCGGTAAAGGGCAGCTCAAGACCCGCTGCTCTGAACTGCTGCGCCAGTCTCATCGAAGGTGGCAGGCCGATCCCTGTCTGCTCCAGCAGTTCAGGCCTTTCGTGAAGTTGTCTCGGTGTGAGATCGGCGATTAGACGACCTCCCTGCAACAACAATACCCGATCCGCACAAGGCAAGAATGTATCCAGATCATGGGTTGCTACCACAACTCCACCACCTGCCAGACGATGTTGCTCCATTGCATCCAGCAACAGTTCGACACTTTGCGCTTCCAACCCGGCACTCGGCTCATCCAGCAGAAGCCAGTGTGGATTGGTCACACTTCCGAGAGCAAGTCCAAGCCTGCGCTTCTCGCCACCACTTAGTGCAAATGGCGACCTATCCAGATGAAATCGCCGTTCCAACTCCGGAGACACTGGCGGATCCCATTGGTTGAGTGCTTTTGTGATCTGCTCTTGTTGTTCGTTCTCGGAAAGTTGATAGGGACGCAGTGAATAGTTGAATTCACGCTGAATACTTCGGGCAAACAGTTGTTGCTCCGGAAATTGAAATACTAGCCCCATTTGCAATAAAATCGAGTGCGGCACTTTCCCTTCTTTCCAGAAAGGCGTACCATCCAATGTAATACTGCCTGCATCAGGAGGTTTCAGGCCAGCCAGTGTCTGTAGCAAAGTCGTTTTTCCCGAACCCGTACAGCCCAGTAGCAAGGTGATTTCCCCACTGTTTAACTGTATAGTCACATCTTCAAGCAGTGCACGTTTGCTCGAATCCGATGCTTCTATACGTATATTGGTTAATTCGATCTCCAACGTGCGACCTCCTTAGCCAATTGCTCGGGCCGCAGTGGCATGGCTTCTGGCCTCATGCCTTTGTGCTTGAGCAATAACGCAGTCTTTACAGTGAACGGAGGGTCTAACCCTAACCGATCACAAGCGGTTAGCTGCTCATTTTCTCCGGTGATTTTCTCATTCATCGCTGTTTTATAGAAAAAGGACTGCGGGTCCCCGTCGTACACACAGCGCCCTCGTTCGACAGCAATGATTCGATCACACAAGGTCGCCTCTTCCAGATGATGCGTTATCCAGATTACCGTTGTCCCCCGCTCGGTAATCTTCTGAACGATGGCCTCGATACGATCTCTTGCTCCCGGATCAAGCATGGCTGTCGGCTCATCCAGAATCAATACATCCGGTTTGGCCGCGAGCGCTACAGCAATGTTTAGCAGCTGTTTCTGTCCACCCGATAATTGCGAGATGGCCATCTCCGGCGGATAATGAAGTCCTACGGTATGTAATGCTTCCTGCCTGTGCTCCGATTGTTCTTCTACAGTATTCATTAATGGTGACAACGCAAAATGAAACTCCTCTTCAATCGTATCGCCCAGTACCTGTGCATCCGGTTGCTGCAATACACCCCGAACGGTAAGTTTATCCGAAATATTCCGTACTCCACCCGATAGCGGAGTGAATCCAATCAGTAGTCCAGCGAGCGTGCTTTTTCCACTACCATTCGCTCCTACAATACTAATCCATTCTCCTTGGTGCAGCGTAAGTGAAACCCCATCCAGCGCTTTTCTCAACTGGCCACCTTCGGAAGCATAATGCACTCGAACGTCCTCTAATATAATTATTGGCATGTTGCCTTGCATTGTAAATTAGTCCTTTCCCTTTCTATTGTTATGTGGTACGATCCTAATCGTTAACCACATTTATTTAATTGGTTAACAATCATATTACCAAAATGGAGAGGATTGTTCAAACATGAAATTATCTTTGCGAGGCATTGTATTCAGCGCACTTATGGCCGCAATTTTAGTACTTTTTGGTTACATAAGTATTCCCATTGGCTTCTCCCCTGTACCGATAACATTACAGACCTTGGCTGTCATGCTGGCTGGAGGATTACTTGGTCCACTTTATGGTTTTCTAAGCGTTACCATGGTTGTTCTGCTCACCGCTCTAGGTTTCCCATTACTGCACGGGACCGGAGGACTTGCAGTACTTCTTGGACCTACCGGAGGATATGTGATGATGTGGCCGATCTCGGCATTATTAATTGGATTGCTGCTTGCAAAAATTAACATCAAAGGTGTCACAGGATTCATTCTCGCTTTTATCATATTTGAACTGTTTGGTTCACTGCTCGTATATGTATCCGGGGTTCCTTGGCTTGCCTATGCATACAAAATGGACCTACCTGAGGCTATGATTCAAGGGTTTTATCCTTACATTATAGGCGATCTGATCAAAGCTGTATTTGCTGCGATTATCATTGCACCTGTGCGTATGGTTTTCCCCCCACAACGACTTACAGGTAACATGCATTCAACGGTTGTAAAAGCGGAGTCTTAATAGAAGCTACATAAGGTATCCGATCTGCCTATCTTTGAAAATGACAAAACCGCCAAAAGCACTTTGGCGGTTTTCGTTACTTCTTTTGCTCTATTCGTTATTATCTAGTCACCTGAAGCAATTGGCGCTCTGTAATCTGAAATTGTTGATCCGCTGTATTTTCAATAAACCTCTGATCATGAGATATATACAAAATGGTCCCCTCATACGCCTTGATAAAACGCTCCAACGCTTCCAATGCATGCATATCAAGAAAATTCGTCGGCTCATCCAACAATAGAATGTTATATTGTCCAAGAAACAAGTGACATAATTGAAGACGAATCGCTTCCCCTCCACTTAATGTACCAACATTCTTAAGCAGGTCATTACCAGTGAATTGCATCGCGTGCAACGCACTTCTAAGCTCTGATTCCTCATATTCCGAACGATTTTTCAGGAATTGTAATACGGTCTCTTTTGTCGTGAAACGATAGCTCATTTGCTGAAAATAACCAAGCTTCGCTTTTGGAGACATCGTGATGTGATCTCCAGCATGGAAAACATGGTTAAGCAATGTGCTTTTCCCACTGCCATTGGCTCCGGTTATCGCTATTTTTTGTTTTAATGGAATTTGAAAACTTACACTCTCCAACAATACGTTACCTTCCACCTCAAGCGTAAGGCGATCTGCCATAATCGGAAAGCGGTTATGCAGCTCCAGTGTTTTCGGTTGACGGAAGATAATCGGCCGATCCTCTTGTACCGCTTTTACCTCATGAAGTTGTTGCATACGCTGTTCAATCGCTTTAGCTGCGCGGTGTACCGCTTTTTGACTGGTGCCTTTGGATTTGGTTTCAACCATACGGTTTGTTTTTGCCTTGGATTCTTTTTTGGACATGCTTCCAGCCTGTGTTATTTTCTCGGCTTTCTTCATCTTTTCCCTGGCGGCCAGCTCCAATCGTCTTTTCTCCTTGGAGAATTGTTCATGGGCCTGATTCTGCTGTTCACGCTCCAGTCTTTTCTGTGCCTGATAGTCACTATAATTGCCGGAATAGACGTGAACCTCTCCCTGATGAATTTCCCAGATCGTGGTTACAAGCTCATCCAGAACTGCACGATCATGACTGATCAGCACAAGCGCCCCATAGTAATAACGCAATTCATCCAGTAAGAACACAATGCCCTCTTGATCCAGATGGGTTGTTGGTTCATCCAGCAACAATACTTCGTGGTAATGAGTGAACATTTGAGCCAGTTTCATACGGGTCTGTTCTCCGCCACTCCATGGTTGATCATGTTGAGGTATGGCTAATTTACTCAGTAAAGCCCCGTCAACTTCCAGATTTCCATTAGCCTGGGGTGGTTCCACTTGTTCCAAATAGCCAAACTCCGCGTACCTTTTCACCTTTCCGGCTGTCGGCTGGATCTGTCCTGCAATGAGTTTCAACAACGTACTTTTACCCTGACCATTACCACCCACTATACCGATGCGATCCAGTTGATGAACAGCCAGTCGCTCAATATTCAGTACTGTTTTATCCATATAGGTCATCTCAACCTGTTCTAATTCAAAACATATCTTTTCCATATTCGCTACCTCCGAAATAAGATTTATTTCGTATCGATAGCGAAGCACGCTTCTATCGATACGAGCTGATCGTGCCAGCTCGTATCAATAGAACAGTAACGTCATCATAGCGGTACCTCCTATAATTTGTATTGAAACCCTTACCTAATTAAAAATAGTCATAAGAAAACAAAAAATCACAGGCAAGGGCCTGTGATTCAATGTAAACGAGAAAACGAGTGTAACACTTATTTTAAGGTCAGATGTTTGAAAATGACAGACTGATCCCGTTTACTCTGAACCAATGGTCAGAGCCTTTGAACGTATTCTATTACCGATTCAAAGGAAGGAAACGCAGTCTCATCGCATGTGTCATATTCAATAATCCACCTTTCATTATCATGTATAGATGTACAATTCTAATTATAATTTTCCAATTCCACCATGTCAACGGAACCATGAAAACTCTAAAGTATCGAATTTGTATCTATTCTTATTTTATTCCTGTCCCTTTCCGCTGTACAACTTCAATAACAGCTCCTGGCTATGAACATTGCCTTTAGCCTGCGGAATGACTTCCTCGTAGTTGGCGGAATTCGTTACGATAATCGGCGTTACCGTGTGATAACCAGCAGCCTTAATCTGTGCAATATCGAATTCAAGCAACAGATCTCCCGCTCGGACGCGGTCCCCTTCTTTGATATGAGAGGTAAAATGCTGACCGTCCAATTTGACGGTATCGACTCCGACGTGAACCAATATTTCAGCACCCGTGTCTGACACAACTGCCAAGGCATGTTTTTTCTTGAATGCAACGGTAACTGTACCATCAAAAGGTGCTACGACTCTACCTACAGCTGGCTCAATCGCGATTCCTTTACCCATTGCTCCGGATGCAAACGCCGGATCTGGAACTTCTGACAATTCCACAATTGTTCCTTCAATTGGGCTAAATACAACTTCGTCTGAGGCATCCGCTGCACGAACAGATTGCTCGGTAGATGCAGCAGATTCGGTTTTTGTTTCTTCTTCAACTGGATCTTTGAAACCCATGATGTATGTCAGTACAGCCGAGACGACAAAGGATACTACGATACCCAGAATCAATCCTGGGAAGCCTTGTCCACCTGGTCCGTAGAAGATTGGCAAGGTCAGCAAACCCGGTGCGCCGGACGCAAATGCTAATGTGCCCGCTTGACCAATGATAGCTCCACCAACTGCACCACCGATAACTCCTGCAATGAATGGACGTTTAAGTGGTAATGTTACCCCATAGATGGCCGGTTCCGTAATACCGAACAAAGCCGTCAATGTGGATGATCCCGCTAATGTTTTCAGTTTTTTGTTCTTGGTTTTCAGCATAACCCCAAAAGCAGCACCCGTTTGAGCAAAGATTGAAGCTGTCGCAGCTGGTTTAACCCCATCCTGTCCATACACGGCAACGTTGTTGATAAATACGGGAATCAGACCCCAGTGTATTCCGAAGATAACGAGCAGCTGCCAGCTTGCACCCATAACGGCTCCAGCGAGCAATGGACTAAATCCAAATGCGGCAACGAGTCCCGCTGCAATTGCATTACCAACGTAGACACCAAATGGTCCGAATACCAACAGTGTCAGTGGTACCATAATCACTAGCAAAAATAATGGCGTAACAAAGTTTTTCACACTATCGTGAAGTGTTTTATTAAAGAACTTTTCCAACTTGCTCATGACGATGACAGCTAAAATGATAGGAATAACTGTAGATGAATAGTTCATCAAAATGACAGGGATGCCGAAGAAATCCGTTGGTGTTCCCTCTGATTTCAACGTGACGATGGACGGATAGATCAGTGCTCCTGCAATCGTCATCGCGACAAACATATTTCCCTGGAATTTACGTGCTGTTGTAACCGCTA
The DNA here is from genome assembly GCF_037976905.1 of Paenibacillus sp. FSL K6-1318. Taxonomy (NCBI): domain Bacteria; kingdom Bacillati; phylum Bacillota; class Bacilli; order Caryophanales; family Paenibacillaceae; genus Paenibacillus; species Paenibacillus sp. FSL K6-1318. The sequence goes on along the minus strand of NZ_CP150270.1, from coordinate 2,917,222 downwards.
ACAACAGAGGCAGGAAGTAGAATAGACTATCTGCTGCTGCATACAGGATCGTATATGTTGTTTCTGTCGTTTCCAGCCATCCGATATTGCTTGCAATCAACAATAACCCTTTTAGAATACCCGCTCCCGCCATAACACCCAGAAGTGGTGCAAAAATGCTGGATATGATATCGATAATCCCCCCGAGCCCTTTGGCTGCTTTGCGAGGTTTTTCTTTATCTGACGAATCGTCCAGAATGTTACTAATCTGTCCAATGGCACTATAGACTTCAGGCACCTTGTTACCAACAACCACCTGGAACTGTCCTCCATTTTCTTTGACTGCGATGATGCCTTCTGTTTTCTCCAGTTTGGCTTTGTCTGCCTTGGCATCGTCCTTCAATACAAACCGCAATCGTGTTGCACAATGCACCAGTGATTCCACATTTTTCTCACCGCCGACCAGTTCTACAATCTCTTTGGCCAGTTTCTCTTGACTCATGATCTGCACCCCCACTTTTTCTCAAACAGGCTCTTTACCGAATTTTTTGCACGCAAAAAACCTAAGCCTTGAGCAAGGGGACACAATGGTCCTGACCTTCTCATGACTTAGGTTTTGCCTGCATAACCAGTAACAATCCCAGTTAAATCGTATTCAATTCCTGTTAATCACATATTATTATAATTAAACCATTTTTGTCAACATTTAAATATTATCGATTAACCACCCGTTCGATATGAACCGTCAGATACAATTTTTCTTCATTGGTCAACTCATGGTTGTATTCCTTTTTGACAAACAACTCAATTTTCTCCGTACACGCTGCGGCATCCGGATGTTTTTCCTTAATCATGTCATAGAAATGATCATAGTTGTTGTCGTAATGCGTACCACTGAGCACACGCTGGGAGAAGAACTTCAGGTGTGTGATAAAGCGAAAATAACTGAGAGAGTCCTCATCAAATTCCATTTTGAAATGATATTTCGCTATATTAATAATCTGCTGGATAAACTTCGTAATATTCATCGTTGTAATAACTTCTTCGTTCATCTCTGCGTTGACAATATGAAGAGCAATATAAGCCGCTTCATCGGTTGGAAGCTCAATATTCATTCGAGTGTTGATCTGTTCCAGCGTCCTCAGGCCAAGTCCGAACTCGGGCTTGTACAATTGCTTGATCTCCCACATTAATGCGTTCTTGATCTCCACACCTTCCCGATAGCGTTCAATCGCAAAGTTAATATGATCCGTAAGGGATACATAAATGTTCTCATTCAACTTTCGTCCCAGATTTTCACGCGCATACGTGATGATCTCCTCCACAATTTCAATCAGTTCCATCGGAACTTCGCGCAGTAGCATTTTGAAATTATCGGATGTCTGTTTGTTTTTCAATGCAAATACTTTCTGGATACGGGTCTCGTCTACTTTATCCCCCGGCTTTTTCTTAAAGGCAATCCCACGCCCCATCACCACAAGCTCTGCTCCATCTGCTTGATAGATGCTAATGACGTTATTGTTGATAACCTTTGCTATTTTCACTTCAATCCCCCCGTCACGTTCCACTCTCTTGGCAGTTATACATCGTCTTTTGGGCATACAAAAAAAACCTGAAGCATCACAAAATAAACAAGACATGGTGGTCTGCTTTTTTTGGTGCTTAGGTTTTGCCTACTTCGTGTAGTAACAATCCCAGAAACGATATATTTGCGTCAAGTATAGCGCGAACCTGACTATATGTCAACGCTTTCAATGTGAGTACAATCGGAAGTCCCATGGTTATATAAATTGAACTAGAGAATAGTTACACTAGCTACTCCGATGACAGAACAACCTTCCGATCGGTGTTATCTCCAGCTTTTTTCTGTCCTCTCCGTTTTGTGTAAATGTTTAGTTCAATTTATATAGATGAAACTTCCGATGTTTTATTGCCGTATAAAACCATTTTAATGCAGAAAAATATAAACTACTCGTCACCCAGATTCGTTCCGTTGGATTCGATTACATTTTTGTACCACTCAAAACTTTTCTTCTTCAGTCGTGTCAGCTCACCTTGACCTTCATTATTACGATCCACGTAAATGTAGCCATAACGTTTTCTCATCTCACCTGAGGATGCACTTACAATATCAATAGGTCCCCAGCTGGTGTAACCGATGATGTTAACCCCATCCTGAATGGCCTCACCCATTTCAGCTACATGTCGTTTCAAGTAGTCAATCCGGTACGCATCATCCACTTCACCTTCCGGTGTAACCACGTCATTGGCACCAAATCCATTCTCAACAACAAACAGTGGCTTCTGATAACGGTCATGCAGTTGATTGGCGGTAATGCGGAACCCTTTGGGATCAATCGTCCAACCCCACTCGGACTTCGCCAGATATGGATTCGCTACCGAGCCAAATACATTACCGCTGGTCATATTTTTGATGACTTCCGGATCGGTACTGGTTGTACGACTAGAATAGTAGCTGAACCCGATATAATCTACGGTATGATTCTTCAAGATTTCCGCATCACCCGGCTGCATAACGATGTTCAATTCGTGGTCCTTGAAGAAACGTTTGGCGTAACCCGGATATTCCCCACGGGACTGCACATCGATGAAGAAATAGGACTCTCTGTCTTTTTCCATACCCTGGAACACATCTTCCGGATTACAGGTATACGGATAGAAGCTTCCTGCCGCAAGCATACAACCGATCATGGCACCAGGAATAATCTCATGACACGCCTTGACTGCAAGTGCACTTGCAACCAGTTGATGATGAGCAGCCTGATATTGAATTTCCTTGATGTTATCCCCTTCATTGAACGCCAGCCCCGCCCCAAGGAAAGGAAGATGTAGCAGCATGTTGATCTCATTGAAAGTCATCCAGTATTTCACCTTGTCTTTGTATCGAGTGAATACCGTAGCAGCATAAGTCTCGAATAACGTTACCAGTTCACGACTTCTCCAGCTGCCGTACTTCTCAATCAGATGCACAGGCACATCAAAGTGAGCCAATGTAACCACAGGTTCAATGCCGTTCTTCAACAATTCATCAAATAGGCTATCGTAAAATTGCAATCCTGCTTCATTCGGCTGCGCATCTTCTCCTGTTGGGAAAATCCGTGCCCAGGCAATGGAGACACGCAGTGCTTTGAATCCCATTTCTGCAAATAGAGCAATATCTTCAGGGTAACGGTGATAGAAATCGATCGCTTCATGCGAAGGATAGAACTCGGTAGCGAGCGGTGTAAAAGCTGGAACATTTCCTTTCATAATGCTTCTGCGGTTCTCTCCGGTCGGCAGCAAGTCAACGATACTCAGCCCTTTGCCATCTTCCAGATACGCGCCCTCCGCCTGATTGGCAGCAATGGCTCCACCCCACAGAAAGTCTTTAGGAAATTTAAAATTCGTCATCATCATTCTCCTTCCAAATATGTAACTCATCTATCCGCTCAAATCGCAAGAAATATTAAAAAGACAAAATAGAAAAAACCCGAACCAGCCTGGGTACACGATTACGTGTAAACAAGCCAGCTCAGGTTATGCCCATATCGGTAACATTCCCAGATCACAATTATGCGGATTGGATAAAAGATTAACAAGAATTAGAACAATTGTCAATTGGATTAACGGGATGTATACCCTGCGTCTGCGTGAATCGTTGTTCCAGTAATATAAGATGATGCATCGGATGCCAACCACAGACTGGCTTGAGCGATTTCGTCAGGCTGTCCAAAACGATTAAGTAGACTTAACTGCGGTGCGTACTCCTCAGCTGTAAAACCGAATTGATCCAAAGCCCCCCGAAGCATCGGTGTATCAATCGCTCCTGGCGCAACATTATTCACTCGAATGTTATGTGGTCCGTTTTCCATCGCAGCCACTTTGGTCATGCCAACCACACCATGTTTGGCAGCAACATACGCGATATTGTTTGGTTGTGGCCGGAATCCGCTTACAGAAGAAATGTTAATAATGGAGCCGCCCTTGCCTTGTTTCAGCATTTGCTGAAGTTCATATTTCATACATAGGGCAGTACCTGTAAGATCAACTGAAATCAAACGCTGCCAGTAGGCTTCGTCAAATTCTGCTGCTGGCTTATCATCTGGAGTAAGAGCGGCATTATTCACGGCCACGTCCAGTTGTCCATACGTTTCGACTGCAAATTTCACCATGGCCTGTACTTCTTCAGACTTGGAGATATCGACCTTCACGAAAGCGGATTCACCTTCAGCCGCACGAATAGCTTCAGCTACAGCCTGCCCCTTTTCTTCGTTAAAATCAGCAACGATAACCTTTGCTTTGGCCTCGGCAAAAAGTCTGGCAGTTGCTTCACCCATGCCCATGGCTGCACCAGTAACAATAGCTACTTTTCCTTCTAATACGGGAAATGTCATATGAATACCTCCAATAATATTAATTTTAAACAATCCTCAATATATCTATAACAGGGGCCTTATTCAATCCGTAATGTACCCGGATTTGTATGTTAATGTACAAATCATCCCTTCTTGTATACCAAGTTGCAGAAATGGCTTATATGAAGGATACTGTTAACGAGGTGACATGATAATGACAGATCGGTTAGACAAACGCGTCCTGCGCTCTACATCGGATATCAAAGAAACGTTTATGAAGTTGCTTTTTCAAAAACCGTTTCATCAGATATCCATCTCTGAAATTGTGCGGGAGGCCAACTATAATCGGGGCACATTCTATTCCAATTTTGCAACCAAAGAGGATCTGCTAAAAGAGGTTATTCAGGATGTATTACAGGAATTCATTCAACAAATTAAAAATCCCTACAGATCCATATCCAAAGTGAATTTGAAAGAAATGCATACCGAGGACATTACGTTGTTTATGTATTTAAAGGAACAAGCCGCATTATACAAATTGTTACTTAGCGATCACATTCAGGTCGATTTCCGTTATCAAATGGCACGAGTCATCGAAGATTTGTTTGTCGCTGAATACGAATATGAGCTTGCTGAAGGATCACCAATCGATCCCAAATGGCTATATATCTACCGGGCGCATGGAGTCGCGGGTCTTATAATTCGCTGGATTGAAGAGGATTTTCCAACCACCCCACAGTATATGAACAAACAGATTGTAGAGCTAATGCTCTTATCAACGGAAACGTTTCATGTGAAAAATTAAGTCACGTTTATGAGATATGATATTCCAAAATGATCATAACCACTAATTTCCACATGATTTTTCTCCAAATTATGCAGGTATTGTCCAAAATTAAATCATGATATAGTAAATTACGAAAACGCTTTCAGTACATAAATCGGTGGTGATTCCAGTATTAAACAAGTAGTTTTTTGTTTGCGTTGAGCTCTATTTTCACTCCTGCTTAACAGCTATTCAAGTTCAACCATTCTATCTGATAAGGAGACTATATTGATGAAAAAAAACCGTAAACCGGTCCTCTCTCTTACACTTGTAACTGCCATGATTCTGTCTCTGTTCTCTTCGGCTATGGCTTCCGCTGCAACTGACAATAGTGAACAGGCCAGTACCTCAGCTGCGCCAAGCAAAATGCAGGCCTACGTGAACGCCATGGAGCCGGGATGGAATCTGGGTAACTCTCTGGATGCCGTTGGTGAAGATGAAACTGCCTGGGGCAACCCGCGCATTACAAAGGAACTGATTCAATCAATCGCAGATGAGGGTTACAACAGTATCCGTATCCCTGTGACCTGGGAAGCCCACATCGGTGATGCACCCGACTACACAATTGATTCCGCTTACATGAACCGGGTTCAAGAAGTAGTAAACTGGGCCCTCGATGCCGATCTCTATGTCATGATCAATCTTCACCATGATTCCTGGCGTTGGATCAGTTACATGGAGAAAGACCATGACAACGTGCTTGCACGTTACAACGCTGCTTGGACTCAGATTGCAGACAAGTTCAAAGATGCACCCGATAAGCTCATGTTCGAAAGTGTTAACGAACCACGTTTCTCTGAAGGCGGCACAACAGATGCAGCGATTGGATATCGCATGCTGGACGAGTTGAATACTTCTTTTCACAAGATCGTAAGAACTTCCGGTGGAAACAACGAGACACGTCCACTTGTGCTTCCAACGATGCATACCTCTTCCGCTCAACCTGATCTGGATGAACTGAATAAGACCATTCAGAAATTGAATGACACCAATATTATTGCAACCGTTCACTATTACGGGTTCTGGCCATTCAGTGTGAACATCGCAGGTAACACCACGTATAACGAAGAAGTACAAAAAGACATTACCGATACATTCGATCGGGTATACAATGCTTTTACAGCTAAAGGTATCCCAGTGATCGTTGGTGAGTATGGCTTGCTTGGATTTGATCAGCACACAGGTGTCATTGAGCAAGGCGAAAAGCTGAAATTCTTCGAATTCGTTGGACATTACCTGCGTCAAAAACAGATGGCAACGATGTTATGGGACAATGGGCAGCATTTCGGACGCACAAGCTTTACTTGGTCTGACCAAGAATTATTCAATACGATGCAAGCCAGCTGGACTGGTCGATCATCCACAGCTGAAACGGACCTCGTATATCTTAAACAAAATGAAGCCATCCAAGATAAAAAAGTAAAACTTAATCTGAATGGCAACAAATTCAATTCTTTGAAGAATGGCAATACGCCTCTTGTCAGAGGTAAAGACTATACGATCAGAAAAGATGTACTTACGTTAAAATCCAACCTGTTAACCAAATTGACAGCCGCTGGTGATTTAGGTGTAAATGCCACACTCACAGCAGGATTCAACCAAGGTGCCGACTGGAACTTCAATATCATTAAATATGACACGCCTACGTTGAGCGATGGGACTGGTACGACCAGTGCATTTGCCATTCCGACTACGTTTAACGGCAATCAACTCGCTACCATGGAAGCGACATATGCAAACGGAGAAAACGCCGGTCCACAGAACTGGACTTCGTTCAAAGAGTTCTCCTATACATTTAGCCCAGATTACGATCGTAATGTGATTGAGCTGAAACCAAACTTCTTCAATGAAACCAATGATGGCGAAGTCACCCTTAAGTTCCACTTCTGGAACGGAGATGTTGTTACGTACAAAATCACGAAAAATGGAACCAGCGTTGTTGGCGTAGCTTCCAAATAAGAACTCATCTAACGTTCTGCTCAGAGCCTAAAGCTCTGGCAGAACGTTTTTTGTTTCACAAATGATCGAATAACGTACAAGTAACCCTTCATACTTTTACAGTAACTAGGATTGAGGGGGAAATGTCATGTTTAAGCGTGTAGACCGTCTTGCCATCGAACTGCCCATATCGAATAATCCAGACCCCAATGGAGCTAGTGCGGTTCAGGAGTTACTGGGTGGAAAGTTCGGGGAAATGTCAACGTTGAATAATTATATGTTTCAATCTTTCAATTTCAGAGGCGGGTCCAAGCTACGTCCCTTCTACGATATCGTCGCCAGTATAACCGCCGAAGAATTCGGCCATGTCGAACTTGTTGCCAATACGATTAACCTGATGCTTGAGGGTTCCACTTCACCAGGCGCCCCGGACTCCACCCCGCTGCGTGTAGGCAAAGATGCACGTATGACTTCACATTTTATCGAATCGGCCCAGACAGCGCTGCCTTATGACTCCATGGGAAGACCCTGGAATGGCTCGTACGTCGTGAGCAGTGGCAATCTGATCTTCGACTTGCTGCATAATTTCTTTCTTGAATGCGGAGCCAGGACGCACAAAATGAGAGTCTACGAAATGACGGACAACAAGACAGCCCGTGAAATGACAGGTTATCTGCTTGTTCGTGGAGGTGTGCATGTTCTGGCCTATGCCAAGGCATTGGAGATTGCAACGGGTGTGGATGTAACGAAGATGTTCCCTATTCCGCGACTGGATAACAAAGCTTTTGAAACGACACGAAAATGGGAAGCGATGGGCGAGCACCGCAGGCTGTACACGTTTAGTGACAAGGATTATCAGGGCATTGCCCAGATCTGGAAAGGAGTACATCCAACCGATGGTGGAAAACTGGAGGCTTTTGCCGGCTTGCCGGGTTATGGAGGGCCAGTACCTGAGTTGCCGGATCTGCCGGAAGAATTTGCGCCAGGGATATCCGCGGAAGATCTGATGCAGATTGCAGAACGATTGAAACGGCATGCTGGTCTGTAGGCCCAAGATTGACGTTTGTTTCTTCATAGGCGTGGATTGGATAACTTTAAAATAATGATGCTACCTTGCGCGCTAACTCACTTGGATTGGTTAGATTACCAATGAGCTGTTTCTTTGATTTCATACGAGTGTACACAAAAAAAGGGAAACGGGAGAGATGAATCTCTACCATTTCCCTTATAACGTGCCATTATTGTGGTTCAGTAAATTTTACGACCAGTACTGCTTCCCCATTCGCTTGAACATGACCTGTTGACGTTGCTGTAACGGTCGCTATGGTTTCATTTCCGCTTGGAATCAGCACAGGTGTTATCACCGGCAGACCCGCAGCCTGAATGACATCCATGTCGAATTCAATCAACAATTGTCCTGCAGTTACACGATCTCCGCTATTCACATGTGCGGTAAAACCGTGTCCTTTCAGTCCAACCGTATTAATTCCGATATGAACCAGCATCTGTACACCTGTCTCATGCTCCAGAATCACCGCATGTTTACTCTTGTTCATGACATGTGCGATGACACCGTCAAATGGTGCATACACTTTACCTTCTGATGGCTCAATGGCAATGCCCTCACCCATGTGTTTTTCCGAAAATGCAGGGTCAGGAACCTGCTCCAGAGCAACAAGGGTACCGTTCATTGGCGAAGCGATTTCGAGTAAATCTACCCTAGGACGATTGCTTGTAATCACATTTTTAGTTGAATCGACTTGTGAATTAGAATCCACACTATTAACTTCAGCTGATGACGTTCCACTGTTGTCATGGCTCACCGATTCCTCTGCAACCGGTTGATCCTTATATCCGAAGAACCAAGTAAGTGCAAAAGCAATGGCCATGGCAACCACGTTGGACAAGATGTACAATGGCAGTTGGCTATTCAGATAGAGCAATGTACCGGGAATAACCGTTACAGCCATACCTGTACCCTGCAGATGGAACAGGGAAGCGATGAAACCACCTACACCACCACCAACCAGTCCCATAATAAATGGTTTCATATAACGCAAGTTAACACCGAAAATAGCTGGCTCGGTAATGCCCAGAAATGCGGACAAAGACGAAGGTAACGCGAGTGCTTTGAGTTTCATATTTTTGGTCTTCAGACCGACTGCGAGACAAGCTGCTCCTTGTGCTGCCATGGCACAGGTAATGATGGCGTTGAACGGATTGAATCCCGTTTTCTCCAGCAATTGAATCTCCAGGAAATTAAAGATGTGATGCACACCGGTAACGACAATAATCTGATGGAAGAAACCAATGATGATACCTGCGATGCCAAACGGAAGATCCAATACGGCAGTTGTTCCATGCAGCACCCACTCTTCTAGGGAATGGAACACAGGACCAATCGCGAATAGTCCAAGCGTAATCATGACGGTTAACGTAATAAAAGGAGTCAAAATTAAATCCAATGCCTCGGGCACTCGTCTTCTTAGAACCTTCTCGAACTTAGCTCCAATCAAACCAACGAAGAATGCAGGTAGAACGGATCCCTGATACCCCACGACAGGTATGAAGCCGAACATATGCAGCGGCTGTGCTGATCCATCTGCCACCGCGTAAGCATTCGGTAATGCCGGATTGACCAGCATTAGCCCCAGTACGATACCGAGTACAGGACTTCCGCCGAATACACGGAACGCGGACCATGCCACAAGTGCAGGTAAGAATGCAAAGGCCGTATCCGTCAGAATCTGAGTGAATAACAGGAAATTAGGCGAGATATCATCAGGTGTTGCACCGAACAACGCCAGAATCTCATTCTGAGTAAGTAATCCGCGCAAGCCCATGAACAAACCTGTGGCAACCAGCACCGGAATAATGGGTACAAATACGTCACCAAACGTACGGACAGCCCGCTGAAAAGCGTTTCCTTCCTTTTTCCCCTGACTCTTCACATCATCCTTGGACGATCCTTCGATTCCCAGCTTCTCGACCTCTTCAAAGATTCGATTCACCGTTCCCGTACCGAAGATAATCTGATATTGACCTGAGTTGAAAAAAGCACCTTTCACCTTCTCGATATTCTCGACCGTTTTCTGATCAATCTTCTCTTTATCCTTCACCATGATCCGAAGACGGGTTGCACAATGTGCAAAAGATGCGATATTCTCTTTGCCCCCGATGGCATGTATGACTTCCTGGGCAATGCGTTGATTCTCCGACATGTTATCTCATTCCTCTCACGTAATCCTTAATAATCCCATTGGGTTGCTTCCAAATCAGCCTTACCGCCGTGTGCAAAGAAACGAATGTCCACGCTATCCCGGCTTGGGAAAATCCGGCTGGTAAAGACCTCTTCCCCATCATTCACAAAAATCTCGACCGAAGAAGAATCTACGAACAGATGGAACTTAACCACGTCCGCAGTAAACGTGCACCGTCGTACAACGCCATTCTGCTCTGCCAATTTGGTACCAGACTTCGTCCGATCCAGGACAACTTTCTGCTGAATTCGGTCATACAGAAGAACCGTTTTTTCAGTTCCATTTGCCCGGAATTCGATGCCTACAACCTCTGCATCTACATGGCTTATCTCACATTTCAGCTCATAGGCAATCCCCTCAAAACCAGCGAAGGATCGGCTCTCATTGTCAATCGTTGCGTTAATATGAGTCCCTTCCTCTTGCAGACGTAATTGCACCATCTCTGCAACAGGTTGTTGGATTAACTTGCCGTCTCGGAATGACAGCTGCCGAGGAATGGTCAGACAATGAGCCCAACCACTATCATCTGTCGGATATTCCAGATCGGGAAGTCCCATCCATCCAACCAGAATGCGTCTTCCGTCCGGGCCTTGCATCGTCTGCGGAGCATAGAAGTCGAATCCACGATCCAGTTCCTGAAATTCACCATGATTGAACTCTCTCGTCTGTAGATTCAGCGGGTCACCAATCAGATAACCGGATTGAAAAATATTCTGATAATGATCTCCCATGGCATCTAAGCCTTGTGGGGAAAAGACAAGCACACCTTTCCCGTCCATCTCCATATAATCGGGACACTCCCACATGTAACCAAAGGAGGTTAACTGCGTACGAATTTCACCAAGAAACTCCCAGTTTGTCAGATCCATTGAGCGATACAGCACCGTACATCCCGTCTCATCTGTTCGCTGCGCTCCGATTACACAATAATACGTGTCTCCTTCTTGCCACACTTTGGGATCTCTGAAGTGTTCCGTGTATCCCTTTGGAACCGAAGAGATGACCGGATGATTCAGCTTGCTTACTGAACCGCTTTCATCCATGACTGCCAAGCATTGATACGGATGTCTGACCCAAGCCTCATCCCTCGTATTGCCTGTGTACAGCAAGTGCAGTTTGCCGTCTTTTTCAATCGCGCTTCCGGAATAAGCTCCGTGCGAGTCATATGGATCACCCGGTTCGATTGCAATGCCGACATTTTCCCAGTTCACCAGATTCTTCGAGCGGGTATGATACCAGTATTTCATGCCGTGTTCTGTTCCAAGTGGAAACCACTGATAGAACAGATGATAATAGCCTTGATAATATGCAAAGCCGTTAGGATCATTAAGCAGACCTGTTATCGGCTGAATGTGATAACGCTGTCTCCATGGACATTCGGATATCCGTGCTTCAAGCTTCGCAATCTCTCCAGGCTCCGCTTGCTCAATTCGTCTGTAGCGCTGCTCTCTAGTCATTTTCATAGCTGTTCTCCATTCAAAATATAGGAACCGGTTCCGTTAGATGCAAAAAAAATAATTCCATATGGCATTAGTGCCTGCCCGTGTTCGCATATCCGCATTGGATATTTACGATGGAACCGGTTCGATGGAATTATCATAAAGGATGTTTTTATAATTTGTCAACGCTTTCTCGAGGAATTAGTTCTACATCAAGTGTTGTTCGTTCTTCCACCGACTCACCTTTTACCAGACGAATAATATGATTCGCGGCTACTTTGCCTGCCTGCAAATAATGATATTTCACCGTCGTCAGCGTGGGATGAATCATCTCCGTAATATCATATCCGCCAAATCCGGTAACAGATAATTCTTGCGGTATGCGAATTTTATTGGAAAATGCAATCTTCATCACACCCAGTGCGATATTATCTGTAGCCCCTACAATGATCGTTGGTGTGATCTCTTTCAGTATAGCCTCAGCGGTAATGATGGCTTCTGACATCTTGAAGCTCGTCTCATAATACTTCACTTCACAATCACCACACTCGGCGATTGCTCGTTGGAAACCCTGTTTGCGATGGATACCTACTGCCTGATCCTTCTCGCTAACCCCCATATACACAATCTTGCGGTGACCCTGTCCTACAACATATCTACCCATCTCATAACCGGCCTGATCATCATTGTGAACCAGACTATGTAGTTGCTCATGCTGCTGACCCACCAATAACACCGGAATGCCTATATCCTCAACTGCTTTCAAGTGTGCTTCAGTTACTTCAGCAGCCAGCAGAATAATACCCGACACCTTTTGTCTTGCAAAATCATATATGGCGTCTATCTCGCGCTGCATATCCTGGCTTGTATTCGCGATCAGCATCTGATACTGATTACTCCGCAGTTCTTCATCAATTCCAATCAATGTCTGGGATGTTGCAAAAGAATCAAGACGTGGCACAACCGTACCGATAATACTGGTCTTCTTCGCCTTTAGGCTCTGTGCAAATGTGTTGGGAACATAATTGTATTGTTTGATAATACGCTCAATCTTCTGGCGTGTATCTTCACTAACAGATCCGCCGTTCAGGAAGCGAGAGACCGTGCTCTTCGCCACACCTGCCATCTGAGCGATATCAGAAATCGTTTTATTCATAAAGACTCCTCTTATTTTCATTAACTTGTTTACCTTTTATTATACTTCGAATCGCAAACCTATGGCGAATTTGATTCATACTCAATTTAATACACATCACGTGGTACAACTCCGAATAAACAGCAAAAGCCCGATGGCAATGTGACGTTCATACAGAAGTATGATCCGACATTCATCAGGCTGTTAAGCTTCCATATACACGTTTGCACAGGCCACTAGCACAAGAATGCTCCCTATTCCGTACGGCCTCAGACTTCAATAATGATAGGCAAGATCATAGGTCTTCTTTTGGTTTGAGCGTAAATGTAGTGACCGATCTCGTCTTTCAGCTTTCTTTTGATCACATTCCACTGATTCACACCAGCCCCGGTCAACTCACCCATCCGGTTCAGAACCAGCTCATGAATCTCATGCATGAATTCTTCCGAGTCCTTGACGAACACAAAACCTCTGGAGATAATTTCGGGTGACGTGACCATCTGTTTCTCCGTTTTGCTCAGTGTAGTCACAATAACCAGCATGCCATCGGATGATAGTTGCCTGCGATCACGTAGTACAATATTGCCGACATCGCCCATAATCAGACCGTCTACAAGACTGTTGCCTGACGCAATTTTGGGGCCCAGAGAAGCAGTGCCGTCTTTGTATTGGACCATATCCCCATTATTCACGATGAACACATGATCACGCTCTATTCCTACGGACTCGGCAAGCAGTCTGTGTTGATACAACATGCGGAACTCACCGTGGATCGGAATGAGATAATCCGGCTTCATCAGGGTCAGCATCAATTTGAGTTCTTCCTGACTGCCGTGTCCGGATACATGCATCCCGGCTGCACCGCTGGAACCATATATGACACGCGCTCCGAGTACATACAGATTATCAATCACATGTGCAAGATTCCGTTCATTACCCGGAATGGCTCCGGCGGCAATAATGACCGTATCCCCGGCATTAATTCTTACGTGAGGATGCTTACCTGATGCCAAACGTGATAATGCTGCCATCGCTTCTCCCTGGCTACCGGTACATAATACAACGACTTGTTCAGGTGGAAACTGATCCGAATCGATAGCTTCAATCAACAATCCGTCAGGAACTTGCAAATACCCCAATTCACTGGCCACCGATACCACATTAACCATACTTCTGCCCAACAGTGCCAGTTTGCGCCCCGTCTCGAATGCTGCATTCACAATCTGCTGTACCCTGCTGACATTTGACGCAAAGGTGGAGATAAATACTTTTTGTTTTGCACGGATAAAGGCATCCAGAATGTGGTCTCCCACAATACGCTCGGAAGGTGTAAATCCGGGTCTTTCTGCATTAGTACTCTCGGAGAGCAATATATGAACCCCCTGCTTACCTATCTCGGCCATGCGGTGCAGATCAGGGAAAGGTCCATGTACAGGCGACATATCAAATTTGAAATCTCCGGTATGCACGACATTGCCTGCTTGAGTCTTAAAAAAGATACCCAAACAATCTGGAATACTATGACTGGTTGCGAAAAAGGAAACTTCGATCCCTCCCAGCGTAATGCTGGAATGAGCATCGATGGTGTGCAGGTCCGCCTGGCGCAGCAGCCCATGCTCTTTCAGTTTAAGTTCGATCAGCCCGCGCGTAAGCCTGGATGCATACACCGGGATGTTCATTTGTTTTAACAGATAGGGAATGCCACCGATATGATCCTCGTGTCCGTGGGTGACCACCAGACCCCTTACTTTATCCAGATTCTCCAGCAGATACGCTACATCCGGAATGATCAGATCAATACCCGGCAAGGTCTCATCGGGGAACTTCGAACCACAGTCAATCACAATGATGTCCTGATTGTACTGGATGAAATACATATTCTTCCCTATTTCATTCACGCCGCCAAGTGCAGCAATATACAGTTTGTTGTGGGCTAGATTCAACTCTAGTAATCCTCCTCTGCGTGACATACGTATGCGATACGGATCTATATTCCTAGTATGGAAGCAATCGCCTTAGTTATGCATTTCAGCGCGATTATGCCAAAAAAACCACCACGGAAATTTCATTCCGTAGTGGTTTATACAAAAAATAAATGCGGTTACACCAATGATTTATCACGCTGTAGCAATACGTCTTGTTCATAGGTTTTGATATCGGTGATCCACTTTTCACGAACTGGAACGCCTTGCTGAGCACAATAGTAGTCCCAGATTGCGCCAAACGGATAGGATTTGAACTCTTCCGTCAACGCGAGACGCAGGGTGTAATCTCCGTCCAACTCGGCTTGTTTCAAGGCATCCACCGGTTCCAGCATCGCACGCAGAAGGGCTTTGATCGTATTACGTGTTCCTACAACCCAAGCAGCAACACGGTTAATACTTGCATCAAAGAAATCCAATCCAATATGTGTGGTCGCAAGCAGATCATGTCGAACCAGTTCACGGGCAATTTCCAGCAACTCATCGTCCATAATTACCACATGGTCACTGTCCCAGCGCATCGGGCGGCTTACGTGAAGCAGAATGCCGCTAGTAAACAAAGATAGGGACGACAGTTTATTGGAAATAACCTCTGTTGGATGGAAATGACCCGCATCAAGACAGATCAACGTATCATTTTGCAAACCGTAACCCATATAGAATTCATGAGAGCCCACCACATACGCTTCCGAACCGAGACCAAACAGCTTACTCTCTACCGCGTCCAGGTTGTGCTCCGGGTTAAGTGGTTCGCCGAATACTTCATCCAGCGATTCCTTGAGACGTTTGCGTGGTGTCAGCCGATCCACCGGATTATCCTTGAATCCGTCCGGCACCCATACATTGGTTACACAGGTCTGACCAAGCTGTTCGCCGAAGTAAGCGCCAATCCGGCGAGACGCCTTGCAGTGATCAATCCAGAACTTGCGAATCTCAGGGTCCGGATGACTGAGCGTGAATCCGTCACTTGATTTTTCATGGGAAAAACACGTTGGGTTAAAGTCCAGACCGAGTCCTTGTTCTTTGGCCCATTTCACCCAGTTCTCATAATGCTTCGGCTCAATCCGATCCAGTTCAACCTTTTCGTCTGTATCCGTGTAGATCGCATGCAGATTGACCTTATGTTTGCCGGGAATCAGAGCGAAAGCTTGCTCCAAATCGTTGCGAAGTTCAGCAGGTGTGGTCGCAGCCCCCGGATACTGACCTGTCACGGAAATACCACCTGTTAACTCTCCATCTTTATTCAGAAAGCCTTTAACATCATCGCCTTGCCAACAGTGTACGGATACTTTGATATCCGCAAGTTTGTTCAGCACCTCGTCCGTATCAATTCCGTGCTGGGCATACAATGCCTTGGCTGCTTCATACGCTTGCTTGACTTGGTTATCCATCGCAAGAACCCTCCTATTTAACGTGTAAATGCTGCCGGTACACCGCCATCAATGGTCATCATGCAACCGGTTGTTTTTTCGGATTTCGAAGAAGCAAAGAATGCGATCCCTTCCGCAATATCTCTTGGATAGATATTTACGAGCAATGTCGTCCGTTTGCGGTAATACTCTTCCAATTGATCCGGCTCGATACCGTATGCCGCTGCTCGTTCGTTTCTCCAGGAACCGTTCCAGATCGCTGACCCTTGTAGAATAGCATCAGGAAGAATCGTATTTACACGAATGCCATACTCCCCGCCTTCTGCTGCAATACAGCGTGCGAGATGAGCTTCCAGTGCTTTAGCCGAGCTGTAAGCAGAGGCACTTTTACCCGCATACACCGAGTTTTTGGACCCGATAAATACCATGCTTCCACCAATACCCTGCTGTTTCATCAGCTTGAAGGCTTCACGAGCCACAAGGAAATACCCTGTACCCAGTACATTCATGTTCAGGTTCCATTCTTTCAGGGACGTTTCATCAAATGGGCTGGATGTCGCCAATCCGGCATTGTTCACGATGATGTCCACTCCGCCATATTGCACCGCAACATCTGCATACGCAGATTGAACGGCTTCTTCATCGGTCACGTCCATTTTCAGCGCATAAGCACGATTTGCACCGTATTGATCATTGATCTCCTGCGCTACCTTCTGTGCGCCCTCCAGATTGAGATCAGCGAGCACGACATGAGCGCCTTCAGATACCAATCTACGTGCTGTTTCACTTCCGATACCGCCTGCTCCACCTGTGATAAATGCCACTTTGCGGGAGAATTCGGTTTCTGCGGGAGCCAGAGATAATTTGTACAATTCCAGCGGCCAGTACTCCACATTGTAAGATTCGTTTGCACTGAGTGATACGAATTGACCCAGGCTAGTGGCTCCACGCATAACGGCAATGGCTCTGTGATACAATGCACCGCTTACTTGGGAAAGTGCCCAGCTCTTGCCTGTATTGATCATGCCCACACCAGGAATCAGGATAACGCGAGGAGCCGCTTCGAACATGACGTCACCTTCGTTTTTGTTGCTTTCAAAATACTGCTGATATTGCTCTTTGTAGGCTGCCACGCCTTCCACCAGTTTCGCTTTTAAGCCTTCGATGTCATCCGCATCTGGCGTCCAATCAATAAACAGAGGTACCACTTTGGTATGTACCAGATGATCCGGGCAAGCCGCACCCACCTGAGACAATTGCGGAGAATCCGCTCCTCCCACAAAAGCAAGCACATCCTCCTGATCGTCAAAGGACAGAATCATTTTTTTGCTATCCGATACTGCTCCACGAATCGTTGGCATCACGCGTGATACGATCTGACGACGAACATCTGCCGCTAGTGCCGGGTGCTTCACACCACCAAACAAGCTTCCTTCGTCCACCCGTCCTTCAATGAATGCTTCCGCTTCATTGATAATCTTGATCGTTTGAGCGTAACATTCCTCGGATGTTTCTCCCCAAGTCACGAGTCCGTGTTTTTCCATCAGTACGAGTTCGGCATTGGGATTCGAGAATACGCTTTCAGCAATCATTTTAGATAACGTAAACCCAGGACGTACATAAGGCACCCATACAAAACGATCACCGTAGATCTCTCTCGCCAATTCCTTGCCGTTATGCGCACAACACAGGCTGATAATCGCATCCGGGTGCGTATGATCCACATGCTTATATGGAAGGAACGCATGCAGAAGAGTCTCGATGGAGGCACGCGGGTGCTTGGCATCAATCATGCAATGTCCCAGATATTCAACCATCTCTTCATCTGACATGGATTCACGTTCAATTAATGGTCGAATGTCCTCTAGCCCAAGTCCGGTAAAATGCTTCGCTTCCATGGAACCCAGATCGGAGCCGCTACCTTTCACATACATTACTTCTACATCACGACCACGAAAATCCTTCACTGTCGTTTTGGTAGACGTATTTCCACCGAAAATGTTACATACACTGCGATCGGTTCCAATCAGGTTGGATCGGTAAACCAATTGCTCCAGTCCTGTTGTTTTCTCAGATGCCTGCGATGCATTCCATAAACTCTGTACCATTCGTTTCCCTCCGATAATGTTTGTTTTATTCCTAATCCGAGTTTATCATCTTTGTTTTGTTTTGAAAACAAAAGATTTTAAATATAAACGGAAAAATTCAAAAACCAATATGGATTAAGCACTTTTATTAAAAAAACACCCTGACGTGAACGTCAGAGTGTTCCTTTTTCATCGGCGGATTAGAAAATCCCCGCTTTTTGGGAAGTGTTTTTAATACCATAGGTATCATTCACTACGGTGTTGCCAAAGCTGGTTAAGCTTCCGTTCGGACCTGTAGCCATGTCCAAATAGTTCAGACCAGAACTGTTTCCATACCAGGACCAGGCAAGCCAGCCTACGCCTTTTTCCTGACCATATCTCATAATAGCATACTCATCCACATCACCATTTGTGTGGTATCCCCCGAACTCACCAATGATCAGCGCCAATCCTTTGTTCAGCACATTCTCCATATTGGCTTTGACCGTTGCAGCATCTTTGCCAGCATACTCATACATATGAATGGAGAAGACGGTATTTTTTAGAGTATCGGCTGCAAATACACTTTGTCCATAATCGACGATGGATTGAGGGAATTGTCCCCATCCTGCTGCATCCACAATTAGCGTATTTTTGATTCCCGCGTTTCTTAGTTTCGGAATGGCTTTTTTGTAACCATCAGCCCACGCACTTCCATTCCACGTTCCATACCATTCATTGGCGATGTTGACGATTACCCGATCTTCTTTGCCAATCAAAGCTTCCTTAATGCTAATCCAGTAGTTCACCGCGGCATCCAACGAATTATAGTCATCTTTCCCTGTGGCGTCATGGACTTCGAGTACAGCTATCATTTTATTTTGGTTAACCACGTTAATTATATTTTTAACAGCGTTCAGATCATCTTTGGTGTACAGGCTACCATTCGAAAGAACAATGCGTACTGTATTGGCACCTGTTTTGGCAATTGCAGGAATAGCGGTATTCAAATCATTTTTGAACCAGGAATGTCCGTGATTAACACCTCTCATGACAAAAGGCTTGCCAGTGGAATCATACAACTTGTTACCGCTCACATAAAAACCTGTGGCAGCAGATGCTTTGGGGGCTGCACTCCCCAGTACCATGAACATGAGAGCAGCAATAACCGTGAAGATTGTACACTTTTTCAGATTAACCATTCGTTTGGAACCTCCTGTATTTTTTTATTTATTTCAATTAACCCTGCTCCAGGCAATAAGTTAACTAAAATCGTTGATAATCGAAGTTCTTATGGTAGTTAACAAAAACAATAATAACCTTATTTATTTATATGATTTAACTTAAATAAACTTTATCGATAAGGTTATGGAGTTATAATAAAATGAAAACGCTTACTAGTCAAGATGTTTTTACCATGATTAGGAATCATTTGTTTTTACATCACACAGCAAAAAAGGCTCTCTCTCCTCACAATCATTCGGAGAAAGAACCCTCTGTATTATTAATGTCAGTTAACTTTTGTTTATCTGTTGTTTAATCCCTAATCTAGACTAAGCGTCTTCCCTAACTCCCGCCAGCACCAACCCCACCCGGTACTGAGGTATCACTCGAATCTGATTGAACTTCCCGATCTCCACACCCTCAAAGCGCTCAACATAAGCTTGATTCACATAACTCTCAGTCGTACCTCTTCGAATTGGCGTTATGGACAGTCGTAACGCATGATCAGCCAGCAAATGACGGGATTGCTTCAAACCAAGCATCCAGCTATGCCCATAGTGAATATGGTCGGTTAACATCTGATGATGAATATGTGCTGCTGCTACGTCCCCTTCATAATCAATCTCAACCCACACGTCATCTACCTGTTCCGGCCATTTTGTGTCCAATCTCAGTGTTGCTGCATACTCTTTCGGATAATCAACCTCTACAGCAGGTTTGTAAGGCGAAACTTGGATTGTGTACGTATCGAATACTCCTTGCTTAGACTGGGATGAGACGGTATATTCAGAAGCGGTAATCTGTTCTGGTGCCGGATAAAAGGATACCTCCATCTCCGGTTCCTCCACAGATGTGCATATGAGCATTTCATTCTGTATATACAAATGACTGCTGCTAATCACAAGCCTTTCTGCTCCGCCCACATGGAAACGGTAGGCATGCAATGCTTCTTCACGGGTCAACGTAATGATACGTATGACTATTCCGTCGGATGTTGTGACTCTCAGATGATGGTCCTTGCCGGCAATCGGGTGAATCACAACTTCATTTCCCTGCTCAGATACTGTGCCTTCAGGCATATCCACATTTGTAACAGATGATGTATCCATAACATACTCAGGCTCCATACCTTCATGAGCATAAAAGACAGCCGTAAGCTCCTGATTTACCATAAATCGGGTCAGTGGCTGAACGGTAGCACTAATGATCTTCATTCCACTCAGATTCATATGGAATGGCAGAATGACAGCCATGCCGGATTTCAGCTGCATCGTTCCTTCTCTGGGATAAGAAGCAGCCCCATTGCTGGTATGCAACGCCAATTGAATATCACGATCAGGCAACGCCACATGATCCTGATAATTATTCAAAAACAGGAATCCCGAGCCATTTTGTTGGCGAACAGACCAACGCATATCCATCGTGTTCTCCGGTGTTATCGCATGTTGACCATCCGGTACAACACTTCCCATTGGCGCAAGCAGCTCACCGTATGCTTCCAGGAACATGGACAAGGTACGAATACGGTCATACGATTCACCAATACGTCCGAATTCTCCGAGTGGGGCTTGATAATCATAAGTCATTTTTGGCAATGCCTGTTCGTTCATATAAGATTTTTGCCCTACCGGATTGGTACCGCCATGATACATATAATATCCGACGAGATTACTGCCGTTTGCCAGCTTCACAATGGTCATCGCCTCAACACTGTCCGCATCAACAACTGGCCGAGCGTGATAACTGACCTGCATGCCGCCAGCAAGCTCGCAATACGCCGCAGGATACTCCAGACTGTCAAAATCCACTTCTTCCACAGGATTCATATGCAGATCCCGGAATAAATACTCGCGGCTTGGAGGCTGATTCGGAATCCATGGTGTGTACGCATACCCCGCGAGCATCGGCAACGTGCCTTCTTCAGGCACCGCAGCATTCCCCCAAGCCGTGGCAGTATAGAACAAGGGTTTCATGCCGACTTCTTCGGCAATATGGCGAAGCATCTTCAGATGTTCTCGTCCATCCCGGCCGGAGGTAATGTATTTTTCGCGGGTGTACCCCCAGGCATCCATGGGTGCGCCAGCGTGCATGTACTCATTTTCCAACTGTACGGCTATAACGGGCCCACCCTCCTGGTGAAAACAGCCATTGAGCTGACGGGCAATCTCGCGATATAGTCGCTTGGCGTAATACAGATACCCTTCATCATTCGATCTGACTTCAAATGCATAACTGAATAACCAATCCGGCATCCCTCCATTGCGAACTTCCCCGTGACAGAATGGACCAATCCGCACGATCAGAGGCAGCTGATGTTTGCCACACAGATCCACAAAGTGCCGCAAGTTCAGATTTCCCGACCAATTAAACTCGCCTTCCTGCTCCTCGTGAAAATTCCAGAAGACATAGGAAGCGACGATGTTCACCCCGCCTGCCTTCATCTTCAGTAACTCTTCCTCCCACTGCAGGTAAGCGAATCTGGAGAAATGAAATTCACCAACCACAGGAATGTAGGGCTTATCGTTGCGGACCATATAATAATTGGTAAAGTCATACGACTCCCCTCGTGGATTCTTGCCACTGCTGCCAGTCATGCGACCCGCACGAATGTCCTTATCTTCTGCGTCCAATACAAAGCGAATATGGCTACCTGCTACACTATCGTTCATGGATTATATAACTCCTTCGATATAAATGGGATATGGTTGATGATGTAGATTATCAATTATACATGGACGATTGCCCCTTGATGATTCGGGTTCTTCTCCAGTACTCGCTCCAACTCATCCTTTGCTTCGTTCGTCCGACCCAGTCCCAGGAGACCCAATGCCCGCATGTAACGGCAATGTTCTACATTGCGCTGATCGAGATCATCGTCGAATACCAGAAAATCGGGCAGAGAGACCGCAAAGTAATCCATTCGGATGTGATCTTGCATATGTCTTTCGGCATAATCAATCAGTTTGTTAAAGCGTCTGTTTGCTTCCTTCGTATTGCCAAGCTTCTGCCAGGCCAGTCCCTGATAATAGATCGATTCAGGCGGTTGATCATTATAGAACATCGCGCTTGCCGGTTCGTTCAGACCGATTGACGCTCTTAGGAAACTTTCCTCTGCAGCCTGATTATTCTTCAATTGCTGGTAGGTACAGCCCAGATAAAAGTAAACTGGATTGTCTCCAGCTCCCTCTAGCTTACCTTCACCCAAGTTCTCAGGGTAAACCAAAGCCTTCTGCAACAGCTCCAATGCGAGTTCAGGTTGTTGTTTCTCCAGATGTTGCTTCGCCAGTTCTGTCAGTGCCGTAACATATTGTCCAGTTACCTTGCCTTCTCCACCCTCCCAGGGATGAAACCGCCGTGCCTGAAGAGCATCCCATGCTTCCTGATGACTACCCTGCATATTTAATAGAGTCACCCACTCGATATACAGATCATCACGGTGATGAACCAACTCCATGTGATCTTCCAGCTGTTTGATTCGACGCTCACAAGAATACCCCATCTTCTTGCGCAATTGATCCAACTCGTAGAAGGTTCGAGCATCCTGTGAATCCAACCGGAAAGCTTGCTCTAAGGATGCCAGTGCAAGATCGGGCCGATTCAACTTGTTATAATAAGCCAGTCCCAGATTCCGATGCACAGTTGAATATGCAGCATCCGCCTCACGCGAAGTTTCCCAATGAGTAATCGCTTCCTCGTAGCGTTTATGATCATATAGCCAATTTCCCAGGTAATAGTGAGCACGCGCATCATTCGAATCCACTACCAATACATCCTGAAGTACCAGGAATTCAAATAGTGTGTTAGGAAAACAATAATCGGTTGGAGCAGCTTTCCCCTGCTTTTGATATTCTCGGGCCTGTTCTTTATCCCCCAACTGACGATACAAGTAAGCCTGCGCATAGCCAACCATGGGATAAGGCTGTGCAACTTCGGATTCAACATAAGAGAGTACCTTCAGTGCTTCTTCCCACAATCCACAATCCGCGTAATCTGCGACGACATTCAGATAATTATGAACGTTTCCTCGCATCAGACGAAGGAAATGCTCACGTGCTTGCTCCGCTTGTACTTTCTCTGAAGGTGTAGTCGCTTCGCTATAGATCAGGACTAATTCATGTGCAGCTCCAAATTCAACCGGGTCCAATGCCAATGTCTCACGCGCATATTGGATCGCCTGTTTATCCTGACCCAATCTACGCAGCAGAGCCACCTTCAGATGCCGAGCCTTATAATTTCTGGTGTTACGAATCAGCGAACGTTCGATGTGATCCAACGCTTCCATGTACCGATGTTGACCCGTATCGATCTGAGCAAGCATGTAATAACCCGTATCCTGATACTGTGCAGACCATACGGCTTTATACAGTGCTGCATAGGCTTCTTCCTGTTTCCCTTGTAGTTTCAAACTCAGACCGAGCTGGTAAAATGCTTCACTATCATATGGATTCGTATTTTTCCACGTCAGCGATTGTACGGCCTGTCTGAAATGCTTCTCTGCATCTTGAAACAGCCCTCTACGCAGCAGCAATGTACCATACGCAAGGTTTAGACGTATATCCGTTGCATCACGCTTCAGGCCTTCCAGATAATAAGGTTCCGGTTCATACGTCGCATGCCGATATTGCTCCAGATGAAGACCAGCCAGATATAGTTGTTCATTCGTACGAATCTCGGATGGTAGCGGAAGTGGTGTGGCCGGATCTGGAACTTCCTGAATCTCAGAACGTTCAGGCTGATAGGACACAAGTACTTTTCCTTCCGCAGTTCGAACAGCTAACTTCAATTGATGCCATTCATCTTGTCCGCTCCACGGGAATGAAGATTTATATAGTTCCGTAGGTGAGATATTACATCTCTCATGGAGATATACCGCGGTTGGTCCTATCACTTCAACGGTCACTTGTTCAAAAACCGACGTCGCATATACCATCACAGTTACCATTCCAGTCGTTTCGTCCATTTCCAGATTAACCGCTGCATCAATCGTTGCATTTTTGACCATGCCAATTCCTTTATACGGCATAAAATACTGCGAAAATGATTTGGCTTCATAGGGCTGTAACCATGTAAAATCAGGCTGATTATCGGTGTAGATCCCGGTCATTAATTCAATATAAGGTCCATCCTCGTCCGTTAACTGGCGATCCCAGGCTTGCCCGAATGCACCGTTCCCCCAGGTCCATTGTTTCTTGCCGGGTGAGACATGGTGATTGGCTACATGCAACAAACCTGCCTGCACTCCGTGGTCATAGCCCCCTACGAAATTATAATCCGACTTATACGCCATGTAGGATGTTGGAACCGGTATGTTTTTGTATCGCGAGATATCCACACCTTCGGAATAGTCCATCTTGTAATAGGTTCCGGTTGCGATCGGAAACCGGGATACATCCCGTTTACCGTGATCCAATACAGCCGTTACATCAGGCGGAAACACAGATTGCGTGTGATCATTGACGGCTACAGCTGGATTGGCCCACCATAGAAAGGTTTGAGGTGTGTTGGTACGATTATATACCTCGGCATGGATTTCAAGATAGGCTTTGCCAGGATGTAATGTGAAGCCCGCGGTCATTTTGGTACCATACATACGATCAATCTCACCCACCCAGACGGTAGCGCTTCCATCTTCGTTACTGCCAAATGTATAATCCACTGGGCCAAACGTGTTGGGCCGATGATGCTGTGGCCAGTTGAATTCAATTCCACCGGAAATCCATGGCCCTGCCAGACCCACAAGTGCAGGTTTAATCACCCGGTTATAATATACAAAATCGTAGTCGTTGGTCCGATCCAGCGCACGATAGATACGTCCGCCAAGTTCGGGCATCATCTCGATACGTACATATTCATTTTCGAGAATAATTAGTCGATACGACTTCATTTTGGCCTCATCTTCAATGCTGTCGATCACAGGATGCGGGTACACCTTACCCGAACTGCCCTGATAGATTCGCTTTTCAAGAAACATCGGATTTTTGTCCGGTTTACCTGTACCATAGGTTGGAATATCTCTGGTTTCTTCCCATATGCGGACGTTTGATTTCGCTGTCACGTGATTCAATTCCCTCACTCCTTGGCCTCGTGTATATCGTGATCATACGCTCCAGCATGAAGGAAGAACATTGACATTAAGCGGTTCTTGATGGACGATCTTCGGATTTCCCGCATAACCAAAGAGAGTACCGATCCACCCAAATAATGCAGTGAAAGGTACTCTCTGATCGATCTTGATTAACTTATCTACGGCGTGCAAAATCCACAAATCTGAACTTGTCCGGTCGATGCCTCGACTCCGTATACTGAAATTGACTAGCATCCTCCAGGTAAACCTGGCTCCTTACCACAACCACATTGTGGAAACCTTCAAGGTCAAGTAATTCCCTGTCCTCAGCGGTGGGTTCTTCCACCAAAATCTCTTTCTTGGCAAACGAAATGGAAAGCCCCAGCTCTTGCTCAATGTACTGATAGATGGAATCATTACAGATTTCTTTGCTGAGCCCAGGAACAAGCCGCTGGCTGATGTAATCTTTGTCCAGAATGACGTGCTCTCCATCCACTTTGCGCACACGTCTGATCTCCCAGACCTGTTCATTCAGACCAAAGTTAATTTTCTTGTACAATGCCTGATCGACCTGTTGCTCCTCGAAAACCTTCACATACGTTTGAGCCCGATGCCCCATTTTTTTGGCTAATTCCTTGAAACTAACCAGACCTGAGATGGGAAAATCGATCTTGCGAATATCCAGTACAATCGAGCCCTTGCCTTGAATTTTCTGAATATAACCTTCTTCGTACAACATTTTCAGCGCTTTGCGAATGGTCTCTCGGGACGTTTGATAACTTTCCGATAGATCCAGTTCCGATTGAAGTAACGTACCTGCCTCAATCTCTCCAGTCCGAATACGATCTGCAATATCTTCATATATCCGGATAAATTTATTATTCATTATTCATCACCATTGTTCATTACCCTTTTTTTATCATATTGGCAACCTATTATAGCATTAAAAACCAATCAAGCGGTAATGACTTGCATCAGCTTATTTAATCGGAAGATCAGCGCTGCGGCTTCGGATCGGCTCAAGTGCTGCATCGGGCGGAAACTGCCGTCTTCATATCCGGTAATCATGTACAAACCTGCAAGCTCTTCCACTTCTTCTTTGGCCCAATCGGATACATCCGTCTGGTCGATAAATGCTTTTGGAGAAGTCAGCCGTTCCGGTCTGATTTTACGAACAACGTTCGCTATAATCTTGGATGCCTGTTCTCGTGTCACCAGCGCATGCGGAGCGAATCTCCCATTCCCCATGCCTTGAACCATCTCATGATGAACTGCTGCCTTGATCTCAGGAGCGAACCAATCATCGTCGTTTACATCCTGAAAGCCATGCTGCACGTTGGCCGTCGTGTCCACACTCATCAATCGTACGATCAGTGCGGTAAACTCTGCACGCGTGATCGGACGGCGTGGCTCGAAGCGGGTTTCGCTTACACCTTGAATGATATTCTGTTCCGCCAGCCAGGTAATCTGGTCCTTATTGAAAGTTTGGCTGATATCAATAAATTTGATATTTTTTTTCACAAGTACATCAGTTTGTTTAGAGGGTTCAGGTTGTGAACTCACCTCATCGGCTTTTACCGAAGTATCTGCTGGATTTGAAGCTGCACCACTACCGCTCCAGACGGATGGTGGATACGGAAAAGTCATGGCTGTTGCCCGTTTGCTTTCACTTCTTTCACCCGCTGAATTCTCCGTCCATACGTCCACCCCATAATTCTGCTCTGCATTCAGTCCTGTCCATACATAACTTCGGTCTGTGCCACGATATATCTCACGATCTTTATGGGTGATCACAATCACCTCATTCATTGAACCCAGTTCCCAAGTTAGCTTAATCGTATTCGTACCTTGCGCTATGGCTGCTACTGTCAGTTCCTCGGAAGGTAGCGTCTCGAATTCCGGTACTTGAAGCGCCTCACCCTCTCCTGCCTCATTGAATGGAATGATTGCAAAGTCAGTATAATGCTCTGCACTGTTTAAATCAGACACATGAAAGGATGTCTCCGTTGTTGTACCCATAAGCTCTTCATTTCGATAGATTCGATAACCCGCAGCACCAGGAATCAGCTCCCACACAATGTCTGCACCATACATTGAACGGTCTTCTACTACAGGAGGGGAAGTAACGCTACCGGGCAGGGTCATAGCAGGAAGATAGTAACCACCGTCACTACTGCCCGAGGCATTCATAGTCTTGACCGTATAAATATAGTTCACGCCTGGTTCGAGTCCCTCATCATCATAGAACAGTTCATCAGCAGGAACACGAGCAATCTCTACACCATGCCTCTCAATGATAAACTGATCGGCACCTACAACCCGGCTCTGTTCCAATAGAAGACGAATGCGGTCCTTCGCCGAATGATACTCCACTTTGACAGGAGCTGCTGGCTTGGTCAGGACAGAATACGCCAGCTTCTTCGATGCATCTCCCTGATCATTCTCTGTGTAGATCTCAATCTCGTACTGCTCGCCTGCATCCAGTTGATCTACAATAAACTCTTTTTGTTTGCCCCGATATACATCAGTGCCATCCAGCAATACAACAAATGTTTCGTTTACATAAGGAAAGTCCCATTCCAGTTTGGCATGATCTGTCTCCGGATATATCTTCATTTCCAGTGAATCAACATGAGGTAAGGTGTAAAAAGCGGTCACAGTCAGTGGGCTGCCTGAACCAGCCGTATTATAAGGAATAACCTGCACCTGATCATATCGGGTTGCACTCGCCAGATGCGTTAATCTCATCTCTGTGATATCCCCTTCTTCAATTGTGGTGATGATCTGATCTCCGATACGTATGGTATATCCCTCCGCGCCTTGTACCTTTGGCCAAGAGATCAATCCCTCCTTTTCCCCAATCATGCTTGGATGTAAAGGTTCAATAATAGTCGCAGGCAATGTCCGCAATTGAACTTCAAAACCGGAATCACTCACCCCCGCAGCATTGGATGTTTGGATGGTATACGTGTAATACTCTCCTGGTGTCAATCCATGATCTTCAAATGCACCTTGATCTGTTGGAACCCTCGCGATTTCCACGCCATCTCTCATCATGATGAATTGCTCTGCTCCCCGTGTGGAGCTGCCATTCAGGTCCAGTGTCGCGGTCTGATCTGTGATGTGTGTTATACCTGCCGTCTGAGGCGCTATGGGTTTCGTTAAAACCTGAATCTGAATAGACTCTGAACGATGACCATCTTCATTAATCGCAACGAGTTCGAATTCATACACTGTGCCATCCAGCATACTGTTGAGATGTACAGATGGTTTAGACACGCTCTGAAGCTCTCCCGTTACCCGATTGCGAATTTCATATGCAACTGCTCCTTTTACAACATCCCAAGTCAGATCAAGCGTGTGTGTTCCAGCTTTCACCGTGATACTTTCTGTAACTAATGGCAACGTTTGAGTCATTACACTGAAAGTAAGCGGTGCCCCCGCTCCACTCGCATTGACTGCCCGAATCACGTACATGTATTTCGTTCCTGGGGACAGATCTTTGTCTACAAACAGGGTCTCACTCGAATCCATCTGAGCGATTTCTCGTCCATCCCTTTCAATGATGTAATGATCTGCACCTTGAACACCTGTGTTGCTGAAATCCAGAACAAGACTGTTTTTTGCCACATCATATACCTCAATCTCAACGGGTTTCTCAGGCAAAGTCAGCAGGGATACTTCCGTCGCTTCAGAACGAGTCTCCTGACTGTTGATCGCCCATAGTTGATAGTGATGCCACGTCCCGTCCTGTAGACCGGTAATCGTTGCTTCATTCTCGATGCCCCTATAGATCTCCTTGCCATTCTGCTCAATCACATACTCAGCAGCACCTTCCACAACATTCCAGGAAACTTTTGCCCGATGTACTCCTGGATCAACAAGTACCTCGGCAGGCGACACCGGTTTGGACAATCGGATGAGCTGCGCTCTCTCACCGGAACCAGAAGTATTCGCAGCCTGAACTTCCAAAACGTACTCTGTACCTGGCAACAATCCCTCAGCCGTGTAGGTCAGTTCTGATGTTCTGCCTACTTCTGTTCCATTGATTCTCACAATATATAGATTTGCTGTATCTACAGCTTGCCATGCAAGTCCCATACTTGTTTCACCAGTCCAAGTGACATTCATTCCTTCTGGCCTGCTAGGTAGCGTAAGAAATGTACTACTGGTGGATGCACCGTACCCGGCAGCATTGCCTGCCTGTACTTCATAGGTATATTTACGACTGCTTGACAGATGGTGAACTGCGAGTTGTGTATCTGATATCTCATGGCTCTGTCCATCAATGACCACCCGATATTTCGTTGCTCCAACGACAGGCTCCCAGCTCAAGATCACTGCCTGTTCAGTTACTTGAACAACGTGAAGTCCCGACGGGCTCTCTGGTAGCGTTGTTCCTGATACCGAACTGCGCATCCCCTGTCCACTTCCGTTCACTGCTTGTACATCCAGTTGATAAGATGTTCCTGAACTAAGTCCCGCAAAGACCCATTCTTGGGTTCCGGCAGGAACCGTTCCCGACTTCTCTCCATTCAACCATAACTCATAACGATCGGCTCCTCGTACTGTTTCCCAATTCAGACGAAGGCTCGCTGTGGAAGCATCTGATATCTGTAAGCCGGATACCTGCCCCGGTAACGTCTTCAGCAAAGGTAATCCTGCCAACGGCCCTGGTCCTGTCTCATTTCCGGCAATTAACGTATAGCTGTACTCCGTTCCGCTATCCAGACCCGAGTCCAGAAACTCTGTCTGCTCTCCTTCATATATGGCTGTTCCATCGCGTGAAAGACCATAATACGTTGCAGAAGTCACTGTCTCCCATTCTAATAAAATATCATACTCCTGAATTTGAACGGCCATAAATTCCCCGGGCATTGCCGGCAGTGTGAGGAATCCGGTTCTACTGCTACCCCCTGTTCCACTTTCATTCATTGCCGTTACCGAAATGTGATGAATGGTTCCTGGAACGAGGTTGCTGACATAGGGAAGGCTACTCGGATCAGATACCGTCTGATCAAACACGGTGGTTCCGTCCGAAGTCGCTGCGATGATGCGGTAAGCATCTGCTCCCCGTACTGAATCAAATTGAATTTCGGCCAAATTGGGCTGGGAATCTACTTTTCGAACATGCAACGTTCCTGGAGCTGCCGGGGTAGTTAATACTTGAGCGCTTACTGCATCACTTACTCCGGTATGGTTTCTCACTCTAACTTCATATTCATAGACCTGACCACCGCTTAGGGAGTGATCAATTATACTGTGGTTAGGATAATCCAGTGTCCATGACTGTCCTGTCGTTTTATTCGTTATCTCATACTGATATCCGTCGGTATACCTCTCCCCTGTCGGCAAATCCACTGTAAGTTCAGCTGAAGTCTCAGCGATCTGTGTCATTCTCACATGACTCGGTTGCTGGGGCTTGCGTTGAATTTGGTAAGGTAAAGATGTTGTCTCATATGTATTACCAGCTCTGTCCATGGTCTTGGCATGGATGTACCAGATGCCTTCCGATTCAATGGATATTTTATGCTCGTCAGAGCGAGCTTCAAGCCAATGTTCCGGTGATTCTGCACTGTTCGTAACTTGATAGAATCGTTCCAGCTCCTGAATGCCTGAGTGTGCGTCAGCATACTGAATCGTAGTGGATATGTCCATGTCCGTCCAGCCATTTCCGTTCGGTGCAAATGTAATCGTTGGAGCGATCTGATCTACATAGGCGATTCGACTGACTTCCTTGCTCACATTACCAACAGTATCCCTTGCTCGCGCCCGAATTGTGGTAGCACCGTTTGTACTAACTGTACCTGTATTGCCTGCGATATAAGGAGCATCGTTCAGGCTGTATTCATAGGAAATCGCTTGTTCATCCACACTTCCAGCGATGTTGAATTGCACATGTTCTTTACTCCATCCGGATGGACTTATACTAATCACCGGATCGGTTGGAGCTGTCTTGTCGATTCGAATCGTAGCCTGAGCGGGCGTGCTAACATTGCCTACACGGTCAAGTGAGCGTGCATATACAATCGTTTCTCCCTCATCGGTAACTGTCACTTCGCCCGTGTAATCGATCCAGGGACCTTCTTTGTTAAGTCGATATTGGCTCTTGGCAAGCCCGCTGCCTGTATCTTCACCACTGTTTACTGCAAAAGTTACATCCTGATTCGTCCAATGCTCTTCACTTAACGTAATCGCTGGTTGCTCAGGCCCAGTCTTGTCGATTCTGGCTGTTGCCGAAGTGGAAGCACTAACATTGGCGGCCCGATCTACACTTCGTGCATAAATCTCGGTTACTCCTTCTTCACTGATTGTAAAAGGGGTCCTGTAGTCGATCCATTCTCCCTCGTTTCCCAGCTTATACTGTGTCAGACCAATGCCACTTGCTTCGTCCATACCCTCCGTTAATGTCACAATTACTGCCGCTTTTGTCCATTCGGGCGGATTCAACGAGATAACAGGTGGCGTTGGTGCCGTCCGATCTACCCTGGCTGTCACAGCGGTTTCCTGTCCTGTATTACCAAACGCATCAATACTGCGTGCCATAACAGTTGTGTTGCCTTCACTGTTTACGGTAAACGGAGCACTGTATTCACGCCATTCTCCTGCAGGAGCGACTTTCACTTCAGTCTTTTGAGTTCCGCTCAAGGCATCTTTTCCTTCTTCAACCGTGACCAGAACATCTTCCTTTGTCCATGTGGATGGAGTGACTGTAACGGAAGGAGCAGTTGGACCCGTCGTATCTTTAATCATCTCTCCAGCGGATATATACGGGGTCTGTATCCCTTCGCCATTCAGGGCCGCCACGAATACTTCATATTTTCCGTCCGCGAGTCCGGTCAGGCCAAACGCTGTACGTGTGGAAGTTGTTGTTCCTGATGCAAGGACCTGCCCGGCTGGACTGCGTATTTCCGTTTTGTATTGGGTGCCCGCAGGGTTGCTATTATTATTCCAACTCGCAGTAACAGAGTTGCCTGATTGTGTCACAGCCGCAGCAGCGGGTGGATTGGCCAATGTATATTTGGTGGATGGACTGGAGTACCCCGTGAAGGAACCACTTGAATTTTTGGCACGTACAGCAAAAGAATAACTCGTATTCGGAGCGAGCCCTGTCACCTGCCGACTGTTTGACGCACCTGTATCCATGATCTGATTGGTTGTCATATTCTTCAGTTCATACGTAACGGATGCATCATTGGCCTTCTTATCCCAGTTCACCGTCAAGTTATTAGGGTTAACCAGTGTATACGTCGGCGTTCCAGGCACAACAAAACTCCTTACCGTAAAGTTAACGGTTCCTGCCGAGGATACCCCACCTTTGTCGTCCATGACCCATACTTGCAATGTGTGCGTGCCATCTGGCAGGGTATCAGGCAACGTATAATTGGTGTTGAAAGACTGATTCGAACCCGTTGCAGTCATCTGGGTCAGAATGTTCTCGGACCCACCATCAATGGACCATTTCACGGTCAACAGGTCGCCTACATCCGTGTCTCGCGTTGTACCGGAGATCTGCAGTTGCTCGCCTTTGTAATAGGTTTGACCCGAAGAGGGTGCTGTTAGTGTAAATGAAGGCGGAACATTTTTGGGGCCAATCCCCACAATGGTCGAAAATTTGCGTGAAGCCTGATTCGCTGTTGCCTTGGCATTCCACCAGAACTGTGCAGCTGTATCACTCGCCGTTACGGTCTGGCCTGGAGCAAATGCCGAAGGTGAAGAACCCCCTGTAAGTTGCGCGCTGTCTGGACTGCTGTACTGGCCCATATATATACGATCCGCATTCACAACATTGTACGTATTCGCATAAAAAGCCGTGACCTGAACACCGCCGCTGTAATTGCGCCATCCATTCTCGATGACTTCAAACGGAGAAGCATCGTTGCCATTCACCATCGTATCCCAATAAAATGTTCCACCCAAATTCAGTGCCGATCCGCTGCGGTTGATGGCTTCCAGTTCAACCTTCATGTAACCACCTTGTGACGTGGCATTGACGATAGATACACGTAAAATATATTCAACATTATCCTTTTGCCGGGACATTTCAATTACATTATTGTTAATTCGGTAATAATTAAGCGGCAATGTTTTGAAGTTCACGGGTGATCCATTGTGGTCGATAATCGTAGATACATTCCCTGTATCACCACCGTAAAATACATTCGTGTTCGGTAGTAACACAATTCTGTATTTACCATCACTGTTCATCTCTACTTTCACCTTAGAGGACTGTACAGCCTTCATGCTGGACGTATCGGATACAATCTCGATCGTTTCAACCGTTTCAGCCATTACCGTGGCTGCACCCCATTCAAGCAACAGGGCTTGAGGTGATAATAACGCAAATGCCAGCACCACTTTGGTTAACTGTTCCGCTTGTTTCTTCACACGTTTTCCTGATTTCTTCAACGTCTGCTCTCCTTTTTGGCACACCAAAAAAGGGAGGCACCCCAACAAAGGAACGATGTCCTAAGTTGGGGTGCCTCCCCTAACAAGTGTCATTTTTTCTTGATTATAACGATTCAGCGCATGGATGTAAACAGTTGATGATGAACGCCTTCCTTCTTACTTCTCATCTCTGATCTTCAATAACGCCTCGTCCAATGCGCCAATAACCTTGTCACACCACACATCAAATTCCGGATCTTCGGTCTGTAATTCAGGATGCGCCAGAATGTGCTCAATTGTACATCGAATGCCCTGATCGGCTCTTGTCGTTGCTACAAATTCCGGAACAAGCCGTTTCAGTTTACTGTTATCGAACACAACGGTATTGGCTTTGTCCCCTAGCAAACCGCCGCGTAGATCCTGGTCACTGCATGCTGCCAAGAACTCGGACGGAACATGTACCGCATGAAGCTTAACGCCCAACACGCCAGCAATAATCTCATGAATTTGATTCCACGTGACGGATTCATCTGAGGTGATATGTACCGATTCACCAATGGCATGGATATTTCCCATAAGCCCGATAAACCCTTTGGCAAAATCAGTATTGTGCGTAATGGTCCACAGTGATGTGCCATCTCCATGGATGATAATAGGTTTACCTTCACGTATGCGTTTAAGAACCTGCCAGCTGCCTTGTGCACCATGAACACCGAGAGGTACGGATTGGTTCCCATACGTATGGCTCGGACGCACGATGGTCACGGGGAATCCTTGCTCACGATATTGTTTCATCAGATAGTCTTCACACGCAATCTTGTTACGCGAATACTCCCAATATGGATTCGATAATGGCGTCCCTTCCGTGATCCGGTAATCAGCCAAAGGTGTCTGATACGCCGATGCTGAACTTATAAAAATAAACTGCTTCGTTTTATCCTTGAACAAACGGTAATCTCGCTCCAATTGAGACGGTACAAAAGCGATAAAGTCTGCCACAACATCGAATTCCAGATCAGCAATCAACTCCGCTACACGCGCCTCGTCATTAATATCGGCTTGAAGTACGTTAACTCCTGCAGGCAAATCGTTATTACGATTGCCTCGATTAATCAAATAAAGCTCACAGCCTTGCTGTGCAAGCATCTCCGTAATGGCCGTACTGATGGTGCCTGTCCCTCCAATAAATAGCGCTTTCATTTTCGCCACCTCCTGATCGATTTTACCCACTTGTCCATGATATCACGCACCAAAAAAAGGAGCAAAGCTCGGTGACCCGAAACTATGCTCCTTCTGCTTATACGACCTTAATCGTTGCATATATCATGTACATACCGCAATGAATCTCGTATTCTCCCTTTGGCAGATCTTTGTCGACCGTATAATAATTAGGTCCTTTTTGCATGTATAGATCCATGCCAAGCTTTTGTGATCCCACCGATTTGACATGTGTCACCGACCGGGTCAGAATAAAGTTGATTTTGGTCGGTACGCCAGCTTTCACCTCGATAACGTCTGGTCCAAAACCATCGTTACTTACGTCCACATCAATGACTTCATATCCCTTCAAATCCTCCGCTGTCTCGGCTTGTGCAGTTACCGCACTTCCCGATCCGGGGGATACGTCTTTGCCCATAAAATAAACCAAAAATGATCCGAGCAGTACAACAACGGTCAGACCCAGCGTTAACCAAGGCCACGTTTTTCCAAACCAGCTTTTCATATAAACACTCCTCATTCGATGTCCCATCAATAATCAATCCACAGACGGATATATTCTTTAAGCATACCTGATTCGCAGGATAATGAAAATGACCCCTCTGGGCTATTGTGTTTGAGCAAAAATATTTCATTAAAAAAAGCCTGATTTCTCAGGCTTATCTACGGTTATTCCCGTTCATGCTTCGCCATATCCCTTTTCGTATAACTCAGGAATATATCGGGGTACTTCGACTTCGTCTCATGCGTAATTTATACAACTCTGGCAGGGCTACACCAATGAGCACAATGATAACCCCGAACCATTGCAATCCGCTGACATGCTCATGAAGCACGATAGAGGATAACAGTACTGCAATTGGAAGCTCCACTGCACCCAGGATTCCGGCCATGTCACCACCAATATGTGGAACGCCGATAGCGAACAATACAGGTGGAATGAAAGCCCCGAAGAATCCGAGCAGCAATCCAAATACAAGCAACTGACTCCAGATCAATCCGTTAAAGAGGAATGTCGGTGGGAACAAAATGCACAGCAGGATCAATCCGCCTGTAACCATCCACGCACTACGGAAAGCTGGATGCGCTGAAGGAACTGCTTTGCCGCTGAACAATACAAACAGGGAATAACTTACGGCTGCCATTAGTCCAAGTGCAATACCCAGACCGTTGAACTCACCCAGTCCCTGTTCCAGGAAACCAGCTGCCAGCAAAGTTCCGCCGAACAAAATGATCAAGGTCAGGAACGTGACTTTGTCAGGACGTTGACGTTTGCTTATCGCCTGAATCAATACGCTAATCCATGTGAACTGGAATAACAGGATGATTGCAAGTGATGCCGGGATATAACGTAAAGACTGATAATAGACGAGCCCTGTAATTACCGTTGGTGTTCCAGCAGCCATCAATAGCAGACGTTGTTTCCACGTCAACCGCTTGAATACCTGTGCCACGGCTCCTGATGCTTTGCCGTTTGCCTGTGACTTGCGTTTGGTTCTAAACCGTGTGTACAGCGCCAGCATCCAGGATAGAAGAAAACCCGTAATCAGCTGTGTTCCCACAACCTCTCCAAGTTTATATCCTTCGCCGTACGCCAGAACCACAATCGTGGATAATATGCCATAGCTCATCGCTCCCGCGAGAACGGACAGATAATATTTCATTGTGAATAAACCTCCTGATGATAAGAAAAATACGCCCGCATGTTTGGTTCATGCCAAGGTCACAGACACCATCTAAATGCAAAAAATCCTAACTACGAGCAAGGAATACATTGATTCCTTGGCATCGTAGTTAGGAAGTATAGGCTTCCCGTAGAGACCCTCGCCCTGTGTACACTTTCGGCCTGCGAGGTTATACGAAATGATATATGCAATTTGATGTAATTCGTGTGTGACGACTTTTCATATATTACATGGGAGGTGAGATGGTGTCAACCCTATTCCGTATAAAAATTTTATTACGTAAAAACGTCATGTCCGCTTGGTACTCGAGGAATCCCACTCCAATGTTTGTTGTAAACCTGCCTTCAATCCATCCAGATCCAGCCCATCCACGGCAAAAGCCTCACGGATCAAAGGCGGTGCGACAAATTCATCATACTTGCCCAGATAAGGTGCTTCATCTTCAGCCAGTAACGCAGATGCGTCTTCAGCCGTCCGACACTCACTCATAATCTCGGCTAACAATGTTCGTTCATCGACTTTGCCAGACACCACAAAATAATAGGGCTCCATGGGCACAACCGAACGCAAGGCAAGTTTCTTGGACAGATTATGCTTCATCAAGCGCTCCAATGTACGGAACGATTTGCTTCCAACCCAAGGAAGAACGTACATCGAATCTCCCCCTGCCGGAATCACGACCTGCTTCAACAGTCCACTTTCACGAGCTAAGCGGCGTGCCCGTTCAAGTCGATTGACGGCTTGTGGTGACAGGTAGGGATAGATGGTGGAGTCGGACAACACTTCACGCATTTTCTGTACCACCGACGTATGAATATCTCCTCCCGCACCAAGCCATAACGTATCTACTTTACCTTTCGCAGACTTCACATACACAGCCTTGTGCTTGTGATCGACCTCTTCCACTTTCCACAGTTTGCCTGCGAGCGAGAAGCAATAGCCAGGAGGGGGTACGGTTGTAATCGATCCAATTTCTTCAGATCCGTTCAGCACCTTATGTTCCTCATCGTCCTTAAACACTGCGTAGAAGCGATAATTATTCACGATTTTCTCACCAGTCAGACCGATGATCAACGTTCGCTCCTCTGTCCATTGCAGATGATCCGTCTCAATAAGGTAATTCAGGAATACCTGATATTGATCAGGTCTAATCAACGCAAATGGAGCCAGCGAAAGGATGGCTCCTGCAAGATCTCTCGGCTCCGCCTCCCCCATGCTTTTCAACATGCTCATCGTCTGATGGTAGAGCACACCTATGGGCATTTTGCGTGCTTCAAGCGGCTCGACCCACTTCGTTTTTACATATAGTTCGATAACAGCAATCGCACGCATCAACGTCCACGGCATACGTGCTGGCAATTGGGCTTCCTCATCCTCTTCCTCCGGACATACAAAAAGCATCTCCGATGCCATATCTTCTCGTCTCCCCGAACGCCCCAGACGTTGTACAAAGCTGGACGCACTATACGGTGCACCGAGCTGAACCACACGTTCCAGCTCGCCCAGATCGATGCCCAGTTCAAGCGTGACCGTTGCCGCAGCAACCGCGGGTCCCGATCCGGTGCGTAGAGCAGCTTCCGTCTCTTCCCTCAGCATAGCCGAGATGCTTCCATGATGCACATGGAACACATCACGCTCTTGCCTGCGAGCCGCGACTCGCCGCATCTCAAGAATAGTAACTTCTGCATCGGTACGGCTGTTGGTGAAGATCAGCGCTTTTTTACGATGTGTACTCTCATAGATGAAGTCGTAGTAGGCTTTGCGTGCGTTATGAAGCTGCTCCGCCTGCTCCTCGTCCTGTGCGTCAGGAAAAGAGAAATGTTCCACCCGCAATCGCAGCTTGCGACCACCTGGGGAAGAGACTACATCGACACCCTGCTTCGTTCCCGCAGCCAGCCAAGATGTAGCCGCATCATAGTCACTAAGTGTAGCGGATAAGCCAACTCTTCGCGGTGTACAGCCAGCCATACGCTCGATTCTCGCAAGTTCGCTGAGCACCTGAATGCCCCGATCTGCTCCCATAAAGGCATGTACCTCATCGATGATGACATAACGCAGGTCATGAAACAGCGCCGGGATCGCATTCGGTCGATTCATGAGCAGACCTTCTAGCGATTCTGGCGTAATCTGGAGCACACCAGACGGATTCTTCATCAGTTTTGTTTTCTCGGCCTGAGGTACGTCCCCATGCCAATGCCACACCGGAATATTCCCTTCGGATAGCAGATCCTTAAGACGTTCAAATTGGTCATTAATCAGGGCTTTCAGAGGTCCAATATAGAGAATACCAACCGACTTGGAAGGCCGTTCATACAGCTCGGTCAATGCAGGAAAAAAAGCCGCCTCCGTCTTGCCGGAGGCTGTACCTGCCGCGATCAGCATATGATGCGGGGTATGGAAGCAGATATTGCAGGCCTCAATCTGGGCAGGCCGAAGCGATTCCCATCTTTTTTTATAAATAAATTCCTGAACAAACGGCGCCAGTCGATAGAACGGATTATCACTCATAATTCAAACTCCGCCAGGAAATCGTCCAGATCATCCGTATTTGCTGAAGCATCTGCGCCTTTACCCGTTTCCTGAGGTTTGACGGCTCGCTCGCCAAGTAATTGAGTATACGTCACTTCGGGATTCTGGTGTAACGTATGCAGAACATCCATAAAGTCTCGTACCACTTCACGTGTGGTCAGCAATTCATCCGCACCCAGTCGGTTCACAGCCGTTTGCATAAAATCAACCAATTGTTCATCCGTCAGACTCGCACTGTATCCAAAATGAAGGGCATGAATCTGCCGCAGCTTCTGGAGCAAAATCAGAATCTCTTCATGCGATAACATCGCAAGCTTCAGGATCGGGCCTGTATAATTCGCGTAAGCTTTGGTCGCATAACGACCATCAATAAGCCTGGAGCGAAGCGCTTCATAGCTGTATAGTCCGCGTCGTTCATCCTCCACAAATTGCGGTGTACCGCCTACAAATATGCCCAGGTGCTCCGCTTTGCCCTGCATTGTATCGTTGAACATGGTCAGCAATTTTTCATAGTTGCTTTGACGTGAGACGCTATTTGTAATTTTATACAGATTCACCGCTTCATCAATGAACAACAACAATCCTTTGTAACCAATGCGCGCGGTAAATTCAGACCACAATTTGAAGTAGTCGTACCAGTTGTCATCGTCGATAATGACGCCAACAGCCAGTTCTTTTTTCGCTTCCGTTTTGGTTGCAAATTCTCCTCGTAGCCAGCGAAGTGCCGCCTGTTTGCGATCATCATCAGCCAGCTTGTACCCATTCCAGTAGGACGCCAGCACCTTGGCAAAATCAAAGCCGTGAACCAGATTCTGCATCTCACCCGTCACCGCATAGATCTGCTTCTCTACCTCCAGCGGCAAAGCGGGATCATCCGGGCGCAGGTTCTGACTCTGCATCGTCGATTGTTGCAGCCCTGCGATCCATTTTTGCAAAATCGGCTCCAACGCTCCCCCATCCGGGCGTGTGCGTGTAGACAGACGAGTCATCAGTTCGCGGTATGTCGCAAGTCCCTGACCTTTGGTACCCACCAATCGTCGCTCCGGTGACAGA
This sequence comes from Paenibacillus sp. FSL K6-1318, assembly GCF_037976905.1. Lineage (NCBI taxonomy): Bacteria > Bacillati > Bacillota > Bacilli > Caryophanales > Paenibacillaceae > Paenibacillus > Paenibacillus sp. FSL K6-1318. Next base: position 2,876,711 of record NZ_CP150270.1, on the reverse strand, counting down.
TCCGCATCTGCCACAACGAAATCACGATCCATGGCATAGTTACGAATCATCTGCAAAAGAAAGCTTTTACCACTGCCGTAACGGCCCGTAATGAGTTTAAACGCAGCGCCGCCTTCGGCAATATTGTCCATATCCCGCAAGATGGCTTCCACTTCCGGTTTCCGGCCAACAGCAATCTGCTCCAGTCCTATGCGCGGGACAACACCCGCTGTTAATGAATTTACAAGTGCGGTGGTCAACCGCTTCGGTATTTTAAGTTCTGTCACTGCGTATCACCTCTTCACATGTTCGAACACATCAATATAATCAGGAACAATCCGATCACCATCAATCAGAAGATCACCGATCGTTTCCATAGCCACATCATTAATTTCATCCAGCAGAAGCGTAGGCATCGTTCCATATTGCTCAGCCAGACGCATCAGTTCGATATCCGGGCTTTCGCCAAGTAGAACATGAATCGCTTGCACCTGCTGAGGGGATAGTTCATTGGCAAAAAGCAGCCATTCTTCATCCAGATCCGTCTCAGCAGACTCGTCCCACTGCAACCCAATTAATTCTACTTGCGCTCCTGTTGCAATCTCTACTGCGCATGGCTCCGACTCCATAGAACCTTCAGTTGGAGTGATCTCATCCCTTGCTTCTAGCGCATCTACTGAATTACTTGCAACATTTGCGTGGTTAACCTCTTCATCATTCACTTCAGAAGGGTGATCCTCCTCAATTGTAAGTGCCAATCGTACGTACTCACTTTCCTGCTGTAACGATGCCAATTTCTCCGTATCAATCCGAATCACCGGTTGCTCCACAGCCTCAGCCTGCTCGGTCGTATATGCTTTGTCCAAGTAACGTTCAATCAGATTTGCAAGTTCGGGTTCAAGCGTCTGCCCTCGCAATCGGCCTCTGAATCCGAGCAGTTCACGAAGTTTATTTTCAGTACATCGGTAGATCCGCGTAACCATCTGCACAAAATCAGCTTGCTCACCTATGGGCATATATCTGAACGATACCGATCTTCCATAGATCGAATCATCATAGACTGCTTTGCGGAACAGGATGCGCTCCACCGTGTGTTCATCGTTGGGTTCAAACTCAGGTAATAGTCCAACTTGTCGCGTACGTTCCAGGTACGAATCAACCAAAACCATGACCCGTGGGATGTACTGCTCCATCACCTCTTTGCCGCCATCTCTGTAGAACTTGCTAAGTGTAATATCGTAATCATAGTATCTTTGCAGCATATTCAGCGAGATATCCGATACCTTATCCTGTAAAATACGTTGCAACTCCATATCCAGCATCTCTGCTGGCAGGTATCCGCCTGAAAGGTCCATCACTTCGGATAAAGACGTCTCCATCTGATGGACCAGCACATAATCGACCATCCATTCTTGCATATATATATTTAATTGAGGGAGCCGTTCACGGTAGTTCACCCATAACTGTTTTAATTGATCATAACCATCCTCAGGATTCTGCCAGCCAATGCCGTTAATTAGCTCGTAGATATGAACAAATAGATAGGATAGATCGGTATCCGGGTAACTCCCCTGACGAACTTCCTTCCTCCAATACAAATACCACTTGCGCTGGGCTTCGTTCATCACGCCATACGTTGGCCAGTAACTCATGAAGGGAACCCACGGGGATGCATCCCCCTCCATCTCTGCCCACTGCGTAGCTTCTTCTACAAAACGTTTCTCCGAGGACAATATGCCTCCACGATGCTGCATCGTATCATGTGCAGACTGCTGCACAATGGTTGAACGATCAGGAACCGGAACAGCTGCTGTTTCAGGCTCTTCGCTCAGATCTATTTCCATAAATTCCAATTGTCTTGAATTGTCTTTCATAGAACGTTATCTCACCCTCCTCCAAGACAGAATACGAACAAGTGTATCCATAGGGATCATTATAACACTTGTCCTGTGTCTGCGGTGACGAAATTAAGACATTCCTTGAATCAAAAAAAGAAGGCATCTCTGCCCTCTTTTCAACAAGTCTACTTCACTTTTCCAAAACATGATTATATGGTTGCCAAACGAACGTTGCAGAGGCGTATTCACACGACAATTGCGCGATTTTTACCTTCACTTTTGGCTTGCACCAGCGCCTGACTCGCATTTTCAATCAGATCGGCTACATTTGATTGCTCATCAGGCACCAGAACTGCACCGCCCACACTGACCGTTACTACGCCACTTGGACCGGATGATTCCCTCTGAATCTGCAGAGCCAGCACATGTTGTCTGATCTCTTCTGCAAGTTGCGCTGAATGCTCAGATGTTGTGCTCTTCAATTTCAACATAAATGTACCTCCGCGAAGGCGAGAGATCAGAGCATTGTGCTGTTCGCTAACGACCGTAAGCACCTCACCGATCCATTGCAGACACAGGTCGCCTCCCTGAAGACCATAAGCTGCATTATATGAGCGGAAATCATCAATATCTATAATGAGCAGTCCCAGACTGCATTTTTCCTGTAAACAGTCATCCCAGTCATCCTGAAGCTGTGACCTGAACACCGTCTGGATCGGCATATCCGTTAATGGATCTGTCGTTAGATAATTCTGCAGCTGGCTTGTCGTTTCCGAGTAGCTGTCCTGTTCATGGTGGGACGCTCCACTGTGCAGTAATACCATTACAGATGGCTTGCCCGCATGCGTAACAGAAGCAAGTGTAATTTCAAGCAACAATGAGGTACCTGCAGCTGTAGTAAAATACGACTGGCTGGTAATCAAACTTGTGTTATTGTGTTGTAATTCTTCAAAATTCTGTTGCAACGTGACTCTCGTTTTGTCAGGTACAAATTCTCTGAAGTCCTTACCTGTCAGGTTCTTGGAACTCTCGAATCCGAGCAGCTCAGCAGCCTTCGTGTTGCAGTAGATGATCTGGCCGTCAGTCAAAGTAAAGAATGCCACAGGCGAGTAATCCATCAACTGCAAATAACGCTGTTCATTTTGTCGCAAAATACGAGCATTCTGAAGCGCCTGTTCTTCGGCCTGAACCAACTGGTTCTCTGTCTGCCGACGTACAATGGTTTTGAGTAAAGGTAACACGCTAAGCTCTTTGGATGTCCAAGGATACGAAGTTGATTTTACAACCTCACGCCATTTCTCGAATGATTTACGCGGAGATAACCGCATGCCATCATCTGTCTTTAGCACTGCCTTCGCGGGGTCACCCGCCCAATCGACAACCTGAACGACCTCAGGTCGGAACCAGATCATATAGTTGTGCTGTCCAGGGGAAATGGCAACATAAATAACCCCGGAAGCCTTATCCTGATAAGCTTTGGATGTTTCATACTCTGCACTCAGTTTCGACGTATGATAACTATAATCCTCGGACTTTCCTGCAAGCCAACCTGCCAGTTCACGAATCTGTCCACTGTTTGGCGTTTCACCATACAACAACAACTTGTCCTGGTAACAGATTGCTGCTCCGGCAGCACCCATCAGATTCAGCACCGTCTCTTCTTCTCCCTGTAATTCCTCAAGTACTCGGGCAGGACTTGTGTTACCGATAAAAATGTTGGCAATTCGTGAAGCGGCTTCACGTGATTGAATCTCCGATTGATAATTATCGAGTTGCTGCCGCTGAAACAATTCATTCGAGAAGAACGCGCCCAGGAAATTGCACAGATTCCGTACGCGATGGGGCACATATCTAGCCGAATAATGATGGCATGTAATGAGTCCCCACAGCTGATTATTATGAATGAGCGAGATCGTAACCGTCGCACCTACACCCATATTATGCAAATATTCGATGTGAAGAGGAGAAACGCTACGCAGGACCGAAAGACTCAAATTCAGCGGTTTGCCTGTGAGCGGTTGTAGCGTAGGCACAATCTCCACGGGTTTATAATTCACATTCACAATGGTTCGCAACCAATTGCGAAGATACAATTCCCGGGCCTGTTTTGGAATATCTGAAGCCGGATAGTGATGTCCCAGGAAGGGTTCGAGTTCTTGTTCACGCGCTTCAGCAATAACTTTACCGTTCCATTGCTCGTCAAACTCATAGATCATCACTCGGTCATAACCGAGCATTTCCTTCACCTGTTCAGCCGCAATTTGACTTGCTTCCACGCGACTATCTGTACTTTTGATCCGACCGAAGAATCGGGATATCCATTCAAAGTCAGTGGTCTCCATGTCCTCTTTATCATAAAAAGGCTCGATCTCCAGAATAAGCAGCCCTTCACTTTCATGAAGAACAGAAGAGAATATCCGGTCTTCACCGGATACGTTAATGGTCAGATCCATGTAATGCAAATCAGAGGTTACAGCTGCATTGAAGCTGCTGCCCAACAGTTTGCGTACAGCTTGCTCGCCGATCAGATTTTCCAAAGGCATGCCCAGAACGTTCTCATAGGCAATACCCAGATGGTCCTCCGTATTTTGGCTACACTGAACAATCGTTGGCATATGACTGGTATTGATGGCCAAAAGCACACCATGAGGTTGAATAAAACCGGGGATATGAATCGGTTCTTTATCACAGTTATTCAGATCAATTGGATCATTCGTGTATGTTCCCTGTTGAAGCAATGTGCGGTTTAACAAATTTTGTTCTTTCTTGGACTTCGGTTCGGCCATGGCCAGGAAAATCCCCTCTCATGATGTTATATAAGTTGAAATGATTAGTTCAACTTATATAGATACCTTTTAAAATATGAAAAAAAAGTCCGCCCTACGTATTAATCCATTGATCCAGCAGTCGGAAAGTCTCTGATGCACTGTGCACCATATTGTCATGATCTTCTGGAGTACTGATGGACTGCTGCAGCAAACCCATAAACTCGCTCCATCTTGTTCTTGTCTCTGTACCATAGGCATTGAAATATTCCAAACCGCGATCAGCTTCAATCGGCAGAAACTGCGACAAACGCTTGGTCATAATCTGTCCACCGTTCGTGGACCCTTCAATGACATACAGATATCCGAACAAACGCGCAGGTGTTGAAATATCCGGCAGTTCTTCACAGAGCGGAATTTGGCTGATCTCCTCTTCACTTGCACCCAGATTTCGTAAATCTTTTTCCAACAGTCCAGCCTTGCCTCTAATCTCGATATCCAATCCCGTGCTTCCCCAGAAAGGCTGCTGTACAGCCTGATCTTCCAGCGGTTTCAGGAATCCATAAAATTTCTCTAAATATGTTCTATATTCTTCTATAGTCACAGTTTGATTCATAATGGCTTTCGCATAAGGGTTCTGTTCTACTTGTCTGTGATAATGAGCTGTCTCGTTCTTCAGACGTTCCATAATATTTGTTGATGTCATCGTAGTTATCCCCTTTCACAATCTGTTCTGTATATGCAAATTCATGCTTATCCTCAATTGAATCTTATTGGCCTTAAAGTAGAACTACTTGCGCTGCAATCAGCTCCATTAATGAAGACAAAGACTCTATGTAAGTATACTTATTCTTGTTAGAGAAAACTATATGAATCCAACATCGGTACACATCCCATACATTCCTCCGTTGTTATCGTAACTGACTATAAACTGTATATTTAAGTATTAACCGCAAACAGTAAAAATGACCCCTATAATCTGGAAGACAGTAGATTTCACATGTCAAAATGGTACACTACCTTTATATCCTGTCATTGGAGGAATGCATCCTATGGACCTTACTGTTCAAGACATTGTACTTCATCTCACAGAAAACATTGAATTGCCGGAAAACACGGTGGATCAGCTCATTACGGGATCACTTGATCGAGAGGTCACAGGTATTATCATTGCTTTTATGCCCACACATTATGTTATTGAACAAGCCATACAGCACGGTGCTAACTTGATCATTGCGCATGAATCTCCGTTTTATAGCCATCACAGCCATACGGATTGGCTTGCAAATGATTCAGTTTATGTGGACAAAAGAATGTTGATCGACGAAGCAGGCATTTCCATCTATCGATGTCATGATATCATCCATCGGTTTCAACCGGATGGCATTACCGAAGGATTGATTAAAGCCTTGGGGTGGTCCTCTGATGTGGAGCAACGACTACCGGAAGCAGACGTCCTTTCTTTTCCCGAAGGACAAACCGTTGAAGCTATTGCTCACCATGTGAAAAGTTGCCTTGGGATCGAGTATGTACGCGTTGCAGGCAATGCGGATTTAGTCTGTAGACGCGCAGCGGTATTGGTAGGTTTTCGTGGCAATGGCCCTGTAACGATTCCCTTGATTCAGAACGAGCAATTGGATCTCATTATCGCTGGAGAAGGATTCGAATGGGAGACACCGGAATATATCCGTGATGCCGTGCAACAAGGCAAGTCCAAGGCACTGATCATGATGGGACATGCCGAGAGCGAGGCTTCAGGGATGAAGCTTTTGGCAGACAGTTTGGCAGAACGTTTTCCTGGATTGTGTGTTCGTTTTGTAGGCGAGAAGCCTTTGTATACTGTGATTTAATACTAGATTAATGTGCACGGAGAGTATCTAGCTGATTGTTTCTAATCTCATTGCCCAGCGTACCTCGGAGCTTTACATACTTTCTACGCTCCAGGGTCGAGTCGGCAGACTCTTTTTTGACATAGGTCCAACAGGTTAATTAGAGATTATGAAAAATGACTACTAAGCCCATATGCCTCGCATCTCTTCATGCCCCATCTGGATTTTCGGGGTTCTTTATTGTACTCTAAATGCTGTGACTTCAGAGCTTAGGACATTTGTCCTTGGCGTTTGGGATGAGTTTATCATTAAATAGAAGTCGAAGTGATTGAATAAGGAGAGTACATATGAGAGGAATTATTTTTGCATTACTGGGTGGTGCGTGTATCACGCTGCAAGGGGTTGCCAATACTCGGATTAGCACGGATATGGGCACATGGCAGGCCGCTACGATTACACAACTAACAGGATTCATATTAGCGGCGCTGATCCTGTTGTTCGTTCGTGACACCAACCTTCAAGGACTCAAACAAGTAAAACCCATGTACCTGGCTGGAGGTGCTTTTGGCGCCGTCATTATTTTCAGCGAAGTAACGGCCATTCAGCAAATTGGGGTTACATTCACGATCTCGGCCCTGTTGATTGCGCAGCTGTTCCTGACTTTTCTGGTGGATAGTAACGGATGGTTTGGCGTGGTGAAACAAAAGATGAAACTGCCGCAATTTCTGGGCATTGCCTTGATGATCACGGGCGTTATCATTATGAAACTGTAGCTTTTCGAGAATATAGTCGGGGGTGAGTAACAGCGTGGAAGAGATCCATAACGAGCACCAATTAATGCACTATCTGAAACAATATCAACTCGAAACGGTATTTCACGAGCCCCTGCGTCCACATATGACATTATGCCACTTCGAGAAGTGTGAACTGATCTGTCGTGAAGGAGAAGCTTCCGAATATTTATACGTACTGGTCGAGGGCAAAATCAAGATTTTCACAACCTCTGCTCAGGATAAAACGCTGGTGCTTTGTTTCAAAACACCGCTTGAAGTCGTTGGCGACATAGAGTATGTCCGCGAAAGCGATATTGTCAACACGGTTCAGGCCGTATCGCCTGTGGTGATGCTTCGCATTCATTATCAATGGCTCGCTGAGCTTGCCAGCGATTATGCACCTTTACTTAAATTTTTGCTCAAAATCATCTCACACAAATTCTACATCGACTCAAACTTCTCCAATTTCAACCTGATGTATCCCGTTGAGGTTCGTCTAGTCAGCTACCTGCTCTCCATCTCGACAGAAGAAGCCGGCAACGTCGTTCACGAAGAGCTGGACGCGTTCAATCTAACTGACATCGCGAATCTGATCGGCACCAGTTACCGACATCTGAACCGGGTCATCCAGAAGCTCTGTGCAGACGGATTAATTGAACGACATCAAGGATTGATTATGATCAAGGATCGGGCGGGTCTACGTGAGATAGCAGGTCACAACATTTATGAATAAGGAGTTCGACAACCATGTTAATCACAGGTATTTCGCTTGCATTACTGGCAGGTGCACTTGTCAGTCTGCAAACGATTTTTAATAGCAAAGTCAATGAACGTACCGGTTCATGGTCCACTACAACGATGGTCCTCTTCACCGGATTCATTGCTTCATTCCTCATTTCTCTGCTAGTGGAAGGCAAAAATACATTCAGCTTTCAGCATATGCAACCTTGGTACTGGCTCAGTGGAGCCATCGGCGTTGGTGTAGTCTTCTGTCTCGTTCAAGGGATGAAGTTGCTTGGCCCCACATATGCGATCTCAATCGTACTGACGTCCCAACTGAGCTTTGCTCTATTGTTTGATTCCATGGGATGGCTCGGTCTGGAGCAAATTCCTTTTTCGTGGAATCAACTGCTCGGTGTACTTGTCATTGTAGGCGGAATTGTGTTGTTCAAGTTCGGTGGGGGGAAATCGGAAAAATCAGAGCAGTCCCCTGGAACACTTCAGTCTGACTCATAAACGAACAAAAAAGAGTGTCTGTCCAATCCGGGAGATTGGACAGACACTCTTTTTTTATGCAATCAAATCACATATCGCCTAGTTCTCTTAAATGAACTCTACGTTATGGTAAACCTGTTGAACATCTTCAAGATCTTCAAGCGCATCGATCAGTTTCTCGAACTGAGCTTGTGCATCCTCTGGAAGTTCAATATGATTTTGCGCAAGCATCGTCAGCTCAGCTACTGTGAACTCAGTAATACCCGCAGCTTTGAATGCTTCTTGTACAGCATGGAATTGATCCGGTTCTGCATATACAATCACAGCATCGTCTTCGTCCACGATATCACGTACATCCACATCTGCTTCGAGCAGAAGTTCAAGTACTTCTTCGGAATTCTTGCCTTCTACACCGATAACCGCTGTTGGATCAAACATGTAAGCAACAGAACCACTGACGCCCATGTTACCAGCGTTTTTGTTAAACGCAGAGCGCACTTCCGGCGCTGTACGATTTACGTTGTTGGTGAGTGCATCAACGATGACCATCGCACCATTCGGTCCGAAGCCTTCATAACGCAGCTCTTCATAGTTCTCATCCCCGCTGCCTTTTGCTTTTTCCATCGCACGGTCAATAATGGCTTTGGGTACATTATACGTTTTGGCACGCTCCAGCACGACTTTCAGTGCACGGTTCGCTTCCGGGTCTGGTTCGCCCTTCTTGGCAGCTACATAGATCTCAACGCCGAATTTAGCGTAGACCCGGCTCGTGTTTGCATCTTTTGAAGCTTTTTTTTCCTTAATATTATTCCACTTACGACCCATATCGTTTCCGCTCACTTTCAACATGTAATCTGCTTTCTACTATGCCATTATATCTTGTTGAGCGTACTTCAACAAGTTAATACACACGAAAAAATGGGAATAACTCCGGTGATTATCCATCTCCGTTTAAAGTTTAGCCACAGTTTATCCTCTCATAAATCTCTCTGCAACAACTACCGTTATCTCTATTCCCATCATATATAACAAACAAGAAGCACTCCATAAGGAATGCTTCCGCGCTAAATCAGTCTTAACTTTCGTTCATATTACCCACTCATTTAAGCGTGAAATTGTCGACCATCCAGCACTTCTGGAACATATCCCGCACGAATGACAAAGTCTCCGAAATGTTCACCTTCATTGCGCTCTTTGGCATATTGATTAACCATTGGAGTCAACGTGTCCAGAATCTCGGTTTCGCCAATGTTTTCTTTGTATAGCTTGTTCAAGCGATGTCCGGTGAAGCTGCCTCCGAGATACATGTTGTATTTACCTGGTGCTTTACCAATAAACGAAATCTCCGCCAGCATCGGTCTTGCGCATCCGTTCGGGCAGCCCGTCATGCGAATGACTATCTCTTTGTCTCTCAGCCCTGCTTCGTCCAGTACTGGCTCCAGTTTGTCGATCAAAGATGGCAAGTAACGTTCGGACTCAGCCATTGCCAGACCACAGGTCGGAAGTGCAACACAAGCCATCGAACTTCTGCGCAGCGCAGAGTAATGCGCACCATCGGTCAGGTTGTACTGCTGAATGAGTGCTTCAATCTTTTTCTTCTTCTGGCTGCTGATATTACCGATAATCAGATTCTGGTTCGCTGTCAGACGGAAATCACCCGTATGCACTTTGGCAATTTCACGCAGACCCGTCATGAGCGGATAGCCGTCAACATCCTTTACACGACCATTCTGAATGAAAAGCGTGTAGTGCCATCTGCCATTATTGCCTTTTACCCAACCATATCGATCTCCGTTCGTCTCAAAATGATATGGACGTGCCACATCCAATTTCCATCCCAGACGGGTAGTCAACTCTTCGATAAACCACTCCACACCACGGTCATCCAGCGTATATTTGAAACGAGCATGTTTACGAACCGCACGATCACCGTGATCACGCTGAATCATGACTGTTTTCTCTGCAACATCAATCATTTGCTCTGGCGTACAGAACCCAATGACTTTGGACACCTGAGGATAGGTTTTGGCGTCACCATGAGACATCCCCATGCCACCGCCAACGGAAACGTTGAAGCCTTGCAGCTTGCCGTTCTCCACAATAGCAATAAAGCCAAGATCCTGTGAAAAGACGTCTACATCATTGGATGGCGGTACAGCAATACCGATTTTGAACTTACGTGGCAAATATACTTTGCCATAGATCGGTTCAACTTCTTCGTCGGAATCCTGGGAATCAATCACTTTCTCTCCGTCCAGCCACAGTTCATGGTAGGCCCGCGTGCGAGGATCCAGATGATTGCTCACCTGACATGCCCACTCATACACTTCAGCATGAACATCGGACTGATTCGGATTCGGGTTACACATCACGTTACGGTTCACGTCACCACATGCAGCAAGTGTGCTTAGCAACGAATCGTTCACCTCGCGAATGGTGTTCTTGAGATCCCACTTCAGTACGCCATGCAGTTGAAAAGACTGACGTGTGGTCAGACGAATCGTCTCGTTCGCATATTTATGTGCAACACTGTCCATCATTAACCATTGCTCTGGTGTTACAATACCCCCGGAAGCGCGCACACGCAACATAAATTGGTATGCAGGCTCCAGTTTGGATTTGTGACGCTCATTACGCAGGTCACGGTCATCCTGCATGTAGCTGCCGTGGTGTTTCATCAGACGGTTGTCATCCTCGGGAATCGCACCCGTGATACGATCAGCCAACGTTTCGGTCAGACTTCCGCGCAAGTAATCACTTTTGATCTTTATATCTTCCACATCGCTATTCGTGCGCTGTGGGTTAAGTAAGTTATTATAAGCCATGCTGCTTTCTCCTCTCGTCTCTGCGGGATAATGCAATCCGGCTGGGCCGGTAATTAATAGACGTCCCGCTGATAACGTTTATCCTGTTGCAACCGTGTTAGATATTCCGATGCCTGCTCAGGCGATAAGCCGCCTTCTTGTTCGAGAATCGTGGTAAGCGCAGCATGCACATCATGTGCCATTTTTTTCTCGTCACCACAGATATATACACTTGCACCTTCCTGAAGCCACTGGTACAACTCTTTGCTGTGTTCCAGCATGCGATGTTGTACATACACTTTCTGTTCCGTATCACGTGAGAAGGCTACATCCATCTTCGTGAGCACACCATCTTTGAGCCAGCGCTGCCATTCGGTCTGGTATAGGAAGTCGGTGGCGAAATGCTGATCCCCGTAAAACAGCCATGTCTTGCCTTCTGCTCCTGTTTCTTCACGTTCACCAAGGAAAGATCTGAACGGCGCTACACCTGTACCTGGGCCAACCATGATGATCGGTGTATCCGGGTTCTCAGGCAGCTTGAAATTCGGGTTATGCTGTATATATACAGGCAGGGTGTCGCCAGCTTCGATTCGTTCAGCCAGATGAACCGAGCATACACCGTAACGCTCTCTGCCACGTGCTTCATAACGTACCGTACGAACCGTAAGATGAACCTCGTCCGGGAAAGACTTCGAGCTGCTCGCTATCGAATACAGACGTGCCGGAATTTTGCGAAGAACAGCTACGAATTCTGCAGCAGGAATACCTTTCAGATTATAATCCTGAACCAGATCCAGCAGATCACAGCTATTCATGACTGTACGGAATTCGGAATCATCTGCGAGCAACGCTGTCAGCCCGCTTCCCGGATTCAGCTTCGCCAGTTGTTCCACGACTGGTTTCGTTACGGCTGTAATTTCGAAATAACGCAGCAACGCTTCATGCACAGATGCCTGATCCCCGTTTTTATTCACAGTCACGCGCTCATTGGCATTCCATCCCATGGCTGCAATCAATTCATCCACAAGACGTGGGTGATTCTCAGGAAATACCCCAAGGCTGTCACCAGGCTCGTAATCCAGATTGGACCCTTCCAAAGACAACTCAATGTGACGTGTTTCACGGTCCGAGCCTCTGCCATTCAGATTGAGATTTTCCAAAACTTCACTCTTGAATGGATTCGTGCGATCATATTCGGATTCCCCGCCGCTCACCGCAGCTGTAACAGCTTCAGTGGTTACTGTGCCCGCAGCACCAGATGTGCTGCTTAATGATGCCAGTACTTCATTCATCCACTCCGCAGCTGCTTCATCAAAATCAACATCACAGTCCACGCGCGGTACAAGAGCTGTACCACCCAATTCCTGCAATCGATTATCGAAGTCCTTACCTGTCTGACAAAAGAACTCATAGGAGGTATCTCCGAGAGCCAACACCGAGTAACGGAGTCCTTCGAGCTTCGGAGCTCGTTTGCTGTTCAGGAATTCATGCAGCGGAATCGCATTATCCGGTGGTTCACCCTCGCCGTGGGTACTAACGATGATAAGGAGGTTTTCAATTTTCTTGAGTCCGTTCGGTTTGAAATCGCCCATCGATGATAACGTTACCTGAAGACCTTGCTCTTCAAGTTTCTTGGCCAGCTTCTTGGATAGGCCACTGGAATTCCCGGTTTGTGAACCGAAGAGCACGGTCACTTCCCTAGACACTGGCGGAGCACTGACAGGCGCAATACCTGTAGTTGGCGGAGCCTGTACCAGGTTAGCTGGAGCCGCTATTGTTGCGCTTGCCTGGATTGCTGCAATATATCCACTCAACCAAGTCCGTTGTCCATCGGTCAACGTAGGAATAAGACGATTAAGCAGTTCAACTTGTTCTTGATTAAAAGGGCTGTTTGTCACTTGAAGTTCCACTGTTTGCCACCTCGCGCATTGCTTCGATTTTAATTCCGACTAAAATGATCACATTAATTAAATTTCTTCTATCTAAAACCTAACACACCGGGTGTTTAGGGTCAATTTCAATGATTTTATGACATTTATCAGTTTCGCTGATAAAGGAACAATATGTGCGAATCCACCTCTGTTAGGGTAACGCAAAAAGACTTACTCCAACCTGGGTTTCAGGTCAAAGTAAGCCTTTTTTCACACGCTCCGATTCTGGTGTATCATCACTTATTCCATACGAGTTTGCTCATCATCGCATATAGCAACGTAGCCGATTCGGCTCGGGTCGCTTCGGCAAGAGGTTTCACCTCACCTTTGTACCCGTTGGCGATGCCCAAATTCACAAGTAATGCCACACTATCCCGAGCATAAGAGCGAATCTTGGAAGCGTCGCGGAAACGAGTGAGACTATCTGTTGCAGGCATCTCGGAGTCAACCAGTCCAGCCGCTGCAAGAGCTCGCACTGTCAACGTCATCATTTCCTGACGGGTGATCGTGGACTCTGGCAAGAAACGCCCGTCACCAGTCCCCCCGGTAATGCCGAGCGAACGCGCAGCTGTAACTGCTTCGTAGTAAGAAGCCTTTTCGTTTACATCAGAGAACGCATTTCCGGAAGCCGTATTCAAGCCCAGTGCTGTCATCAGCCACTGTACGTATTGGCCGCGGGTCATCTCCTGTTTTGGATGCAACTGAGTGGAATCTCCGCTTGCCTCAGCATCAATCACGCCTCGGACAGCCAATGCCTCCATCGCTTTCTTGGCCCACTGCACTTCTGCAAGATCTGCGAATGTCTGCTCTACAGAGACAACAGCATAATTTCCTGTAAGTGGTGTTACGGAAAATACAATCTGCCCGCTATTAGAATTATAGTGACTTTGCGGCAACGGGGTTGCCACACCGTTCCTGTCAATGGCAAACGCTACAATTCGATCCTGCTGAGCATTTGGCGATGATTGATAAGGCAAACGAAGCACCAACTCACTTCCTGATGGCCAAGCCTGACCATCCAGTTGGAGTTCAAGTTGAACCCCATGCTTCGTGCCAAGCTGATCTGCGACTGTTTTCGGTAGCTCCGTTCTGACCCATCGGATTAACGCAATACCGTCACTAACCGCATCCTTCGTTAACAGTGTCGCAGGAAGCTCCAACGTCCCCAGCTCAGTTACGATGTTGAACACATGTGATTCACCTTGATCCAACAACGCAGAGGCAGGCAGAGACACTTCATATGCAGTTGCTCCCGAGACCGGCTTCAGTCGAAGTTCAACCAAGCGTTGACCCGCTTCTGTTCTAGGCGCAAATTTGAAAGCCTCTTTGATGGTGGAATCATCCACTTTGAACTGCACTACACCCTTCTGGTCGGACTGTCCCTGCAACTCCAGAACAGTACGGTCTTTCTGTGGCTCAGGTTGTGGTGAAGAATTCTCTTCACCTGGGCTACCACTTCCTGACTGTCCGCCATTGTTGTCTGAACCAGAATTATTTCCTGGACTACCACCGGAATTGCCGCCTGGACTACCGCCCGAACCAGGGTTACCTCCGGGGGAAGGAACATACGCGGGTACCTTCACCGTCAAAGGCACAGTCAGAGCTTTACTGTCGTCAGAAGTTCGAGTTATTTCCAACGCAAGTAGTACCGTTGTTTCCTTTGATGGCGGGACAATCGTTCCATCGGTTTGAATGACAGACGGTACCGAACTGGAAGCGATCGTCACCGTGAAACCTTGCGGCACTACCGGTAACTTCAGTTTCTTTGCACCTGTAGAAGGCTGTTCCAGTTCCGTAATGCCTGTAGCTACATCGGCAGCGGTCTGCTGGACCGTAAGTACCTGATATGCGGAAGATAAACCACTCACGGATTGCCCAGACGCATCAAAAGCTTCCACTTTGTAATAGTAATCTGTGCCGGGGTTCAACTCACTGTCCTTGTATTCTCTCAAATTTCCGTTATAGACCACTCTATACTCACCTTGCTCACGATCTGAGCGGTAGAGCTTGTAGCTTGCTGCACCAAGACGTGCATCCCAATGAAGCGTTGCGCTCGTTGAATCAAGCGCCTCAGCATTGAGGCCAGCACTGTCATTGGCAGGTGGTGCCGCATCTGGTTTAACGATCATAATCCAACTAATCATCGGGTCCTGCGATGCCGTGTTGCGCACGGTCAGTTCAAGCTTGTTGTCCGATACACTAATGCCTTTGTGCGCTCTCACACTGGCAGGTGTAAAAGTAACTGCACCGGTATTGGTGCCATTGATGATGAAATTCGCTCTGCGTGATGCATTGGTCCACGGATCGTTGAATCCGGCGTACACGTCGTATGTCCCATTCGGCACATCAAATGTATAGGTTAAATCCGTGCCTTTAGGAGAATTGCTGACATTGCCACCGTTCAGATAACGTACGGTCGAGAATATATCCCCGCCATTCGAACCGGATGCCAGTGCATCTGGGCTGACATACCCCCAATTACGTCCCTCTGCCGGAGCGTACATCTGATCCGCTGTTCCCGGATTGGCAAGCGTCCCTTTCATATAAGCACCCATGAGACTATAATCAGCCGTTTCATAACCTCCGCTATTCACAAAATATAGTGTATTCTCTGGAATGACGTTTACACGAACCGCCTGTTTTTTGTTGTTATATTCCGGTGTCGTTACCTGTAACGTGAGCGGTCCAGGTCTAGCAAAATCTTCCGCCGTCATGGCCCGATTATCAATCGTCCATACTGCTGGCGTTGACACCAGTTCATCCCCGTCGCGCACATTCAATGTCGTAGGCAAGGAGGGTACTTTGCCAAGCGCCACAGCTTCTGGCAGCGGATCAGCGATATCGACCTTGCCCATCGAATTCAGCAGGTCAGGCGTCCAGCTGTTATACCACTTAATCGCGATGTCGGAGCCTATTCCAAACTCAATTGGCAAGAACACGTATTTTGCAGCGTCATTCGAGAAATTGCCACCGTTCCACGTATCCCCTACGTAAATGAATTTGCCTTTTTCCGGATCAACCGGAATGACGGATGTGGTCTGGGTGCCAAATGCTTTGCCTGGATCGGGATCACTTTGCAACGTACGTACAAACGGATTGGTCTGCGTTGACCAAGGCCCGAAAATATTGTCCGCCACCGTCACTTTATTTTCGTTAGGGGCCCATCCGGAAGCTCCGGAGGTTAATATATAGTATTTACCCTGATACTTGAACATCGCTGGCGCTTCGCGTTGCCCTCCAGGGAACACACGCACGTAATCGACGCCGTATTCCGCCTGATAGGTGGAATCACGTACCGGATTGCCTTTGTCATCCGTTCGTCCTTCCTTATGCCACCCTGTTACGTCACTGTAGTCTTCAGTCAGTTTGGAGATATACAGCGTCAGGTTTTCCTCACTGGAGTAGATCAGATAGCCAGTGCCGTCATCGTCCTTAAATAGTGTCATATCACGAGCCATCCCCACATCACTTGGGAAGTAATCTTTCTCTCCTTCGGGGGTTCTGTCCATTCGGTAACTCTTCTGATACACGAAAGGCCCTGTCGGAGAGTCGCTGATCGCGTAACCAGCCCGCGCTTTACCGTAGTTTGCATTATCGTTATAAGGGTCCTTGTCGCCGTCCATGTGGGCCCACATTACGTATTTCTTCGTTTTGTCGTTGTAGATGACCTTTGGTCGTTCAATAATCCGTCCTTTGCGAATATCTGCCCAGATATCCACGCGGTCCTCACGCCCCGCATACAATTCAGAGATCAACGGGTCATTGTCAAAATCATCCATCGATTGGAGCGTCGTTAAAGCCATGCCTCCATCCGTCCAGTTCATCAGATCCTTGGAAGAATACACACGCACACCAACCGCTGGCCAGCCGCCCTTATGATATTCGCCATACCAGTAATAGGTCTCTGTCTGTTCATCATAGAAAAAACCAGCTCCATGCGCATCGATCGGCTTCCCGTCCAGATCTGGCCACAATTGCCCCGGAGTAATGCTTGTGCGAACTGTGGCAACACCCAACGGTGCGGATGCGGGAGAAGATACGCCGTCTACGGTCGCCTGGAGGATGTAAAAATATCCTGTGCCCATCGTCAGACCACTATCTGTAAACGTGCTTTCATTACCACTATAGACCTGCTGATACGTTCCCGTAGTACTGGTTGCACGGGACACTGTATACGTTACATCAGATCCAGGCAGGACATTCCATCCGAGAGAGATTGATGTATCCGTCACAGCTGTTGCAGCAAACTCTGCAGGAGAGTCAATGGAATACGTCGTGGCTTCTGCAACAGTGAACGTTGACTCCCCAGCTGCGTTGTAGGCCGTCACGCGATAGCTGTAGCTGTTGCCGGGCTCAAGTCCCTCATCTGTGAAAACAAGCCCCTTCCCTTCGTAAACCTGCTCATATTGGTCACTGCCAGCTTCAGATCGAACCACACGATAGCCAGTTGATTTGTCCACGGCGGGCCAAGATAGCTTCACGCTCGTGGCATTGAGTGCTACCGCTTTTAATTCGCCAGGAGCCTGTGGTGCCGCCGCTGTCGTCCGAACTTCCAGCGGAGCAGTCCATAATGACTCGGTTAGGCCTCCGTATTCATAAGCGAGCTTGTAATAATACACCGTATCCCCGCTTAATCCTTCATCTGTGTGTCCCAAAGTTCCGGTGTTGGTTACCAGGGAATAGCCGCCTTCAGGCGTGGAGGAACGATAGAGGCGGTAGGTTGATGCACCTGAGATTTCAGACCATTGCAGGGAAACCGAAGATGCCGTCTGCTCTGCAATGGATAGCTGAATATCGTTCCCTGGCGGCTGCTCCGCGATTGTGACGTCATCGATATGTACCGACTGCCACTTATTTCGAATGCCAACGGTACCTGACCCGTATGTAGGATCGACCAGATCGAATACCAACCGATCGGAGCCGTTTTCCGAGATATACCCTCGAATGGAGGTACCCGAAAGCACCACTTTGAGCGTGTACCACGTATTTTTGACAAACGCATAGTCCACTGTTTTCAGTGGTGAATCTGTCCCGTTTACCCTTTTCGAGAAAACGAGTTTATTGTTAGGAACTTGCATTTGAAAATAGTAAAAGTTGCTCTTATCCTGAAACCGCGGCAATATTCCCGGATACCCCTGACCGGCTCCCGTGAAAAAGCGCATGGACACGGTCATGTCCGACATGGAGTCTCCAGTAGAGATAATGCCTTCATTGGTATCGCTCTGGAAAAGCGTCGAGTTGGATGCATCTGTCGGGTCCGCAATCACTTCCCAATTGCCTGAGCTTACGTTCCATGCTGGTGATGCCGTGAAATCCCCATCCGAAAAATCGTCCTGCAACAACGTGGCGGGTATACTGTTCAGATCAGCATATGCCTTACTCGGCAGCATCAGCGGTCCGGAGGATAGCGCAAGTGTAGCAGATAACATGAATATCATGGGTTTCCTGAGTTTATCCAATGTTCATTCTCTCCTTTGGCTTGGAAGATGAAAGCATGGTTCTTGAAGGCGCGGTGTTGTTGTCCGGCCTGTCCTCAGCAGCCAGCGGTCAGTAACGAGCTAGGTCCACCTCCTTATTTCAATGAAACCGGTTTCATTAAAGAGCAAAAAAAGACCCGTCTTCCCTTCTAAGTGCAATGATACCCATTTGGAATACCGTATCTTCCTTGCCCCTATGCAGTGAAACAGGTTTCTAATATATAAATGTAATCGCTTTCCTGAATTATATTATTGCCTTATTCAAGCTGTCAACTATGAATTCGACTCAAACATTTTTCGTTAAAACCATGCAAAAAAGGCGCGAGTTCTGCCTGTTTTGCAAGCAAAATTCGCGCCTTTTTTCACCCTTCGAGCTTGTTCGCAAGCTCGCTAGTATGACCTTAAAATACTTTCGTCGTCCACGACTCACAGTTCCAAGTCTCCGTAACCACATCACGATAGAATTCCGGTTCGTGGGAAATCAACAGAATGCTGCCTTTGTAAGCCTTGAGCGCACGTTTCAACTCTTCCTTGGCATCAACGTCCAGATGGTTCGTCGGCTCATCGAGCACAAGCAGGTTGGTTTCGTTATTGATCAGCTTACAGAGACGCACTTTGGCTTTCTCCCCACCACTTAGTACAGCTACCTTGCTCTCAATGTGTTTTGTAGTCAAACCACATTTCGCAAGTGCAGCACGCACCTCGAACTGGGTATACGAAGGGAACTCCTGCCAGATCTCTTCAATACACGTATTGTAGTTGGCATCCTTCATCTCTTGCTGGAAGTAACCAATCTCCAGATGTTCACCGCGTTGAACGGTTCCTTCCAGAGCTTGAATTTCACCCAAAATACTGCGCATCAGGGTTGTTTTACCGATTCCGTTCGCACCAACGAGGGCAATCTTCTGTCCGCGCTCCATACGCAGATCCAGTGGTCTGGACAACGGTTCGTTGTAACCAATCACAAGACCTTTGGTTTCGAAAATGAGCTTGCCGGATGTTCTTGCATCACGGAAGTTGAACTGCGGTTTCGGTTTCTCCTTGGCGATCTCGATGACATCCATCTTATCAAGCTTCTTCTGTCTGGACATCGCCATATTGCGTGTAGCTACGCTTGCTTTGTTACGCGCTACAAAATCCTTGAGGTCAGCAATCTCTTGTTGTTGGCGCTTGTACGCCGACTCCAGCTGCTGTTTTCTCATCTCATGCACTTCCTGGAAATGATCATAATCGCCCACATAGCGAGTTAGATTCTGGTTCTCCATGTGATAGATCAAGTTGATAACACTGTTCAGGAACGGAATATCGTGAGAGATCAGAATAAAAGCATTCTCATATTCCTGCAAATAACGTTTCAACCATTCGATATGCAATTCATCCAGATAGTTCGTAGGCTCATCCAGGAGCAAAATATCCGGTTTTTCAAGCAGCAGCTTGGCAAGCAGTACTTTGGTACGCTGTCCACCACTCAGGTCATTGACGTCTTTATCCAGACCGATATCTGTCAGACCCAGACCACGTGCGGTTTCATCCACTTTCGCGTCGATCATGTAAAAGTCCTGGTTCGTCAGTGTATCCTGAATCGTACCTACGTCTTCAAGAAGTTGTTCAAGCTCCCCTGGAGTCACATCGCCCATTTTGCCATACATATCATTCATTTCCTGTTCCATGTCGAACAAATACTGGAACGCGCCGCGAAGTACGTCACGGATCGATTGGCCTTTGTTCAATACAGCATGCTGGTCCAGATAACCAACACGCATCCGTTTGGACCACTCTACCTTGCCTTCATCCGGCTGAAGCTTGCCTGTAATAATGTTCATGAAGGTGGATTTACCTTCACCATTGGCCCCGATCAGACCAATATGTTCGCCCTTCAAGAGGCGGAATGAAACGTCGTTAAAGATAGCACGGTCACCAAAACCGTGACTTAATTTTTCTACATTTAATATGCTCATTCATGACACCTTTTCTATATAGACTTAATTCTTCAGCATTTTGCATAAATTCGAATCCTACCGCTCACGGGTACAAGATATAGACGAATAAAATCATTTCGATCTATATCTTGCTGATTGGAAGACGTTCAGGGGATTTATGCAAAAAGCTCCTTTGTATATTATAAGCGTTATATCCTGCACAACTCAACGCCATATTAAAAATTATTCCACCTTTTTGGCGGAAATTTGCCTTATATGAAAGTATAGGTTAAAATTTTGCCTTAATGATTTACTACTATACAGAACGGAGCTCTTCGAAGAGCATCAGGTGAAGATTATGATTGAAGTGAAACAATCCAAGTTAGGTGATGGTGGTGAATTTAACCGCGGGGTATTTGCTACCGTTGATATTGCCAAAGGAACGCTTATCCATCAGGCACCCGTCGTGCCTTACTCGAATGAAGATCATGAGCATGTCGAAAAAACGATTTTGGAAGATTACGTGTTCGAATATGGGGCGAATCATACCGCCATTCTGCTCGGCTACGGCAGTCTGATCAACCACTCTTATGAACCTAACGCTACTTATGATATCAATTTTGATAACCACACCTTTGACTTCTACGCGTATACAGATATCAAGGCTGGCGAAGAAATCGTGATCAATTACAACGGTGAGGAAGACAGTATGGATCCACTATGGTTCCTGGACGATTACGAGGAGCGTATGCTGGAATTCAATAAGTCCAATGGTGATGAGGATGAAAAAGAGACCGAAACCCAGTCCCTGGATACGGATACGAGTAAATAAACATTAAATTCACCAAGGTTCGCAAAGATCTTCGTTGTAGGAAGCAAAAGAGCTCGATGCACACGGTGTAGTATGATACGAGTACCTGGAGTACTCTCTCAAGTACTCTCCATAGTCCGATGTTTAAACACGAATAGGCAAGTCCTCCGTTGATGGAAGACTTGCCTATTCGTGTTCTATTACTTTTTAAGTTAGATATGCTTGGCTTAACTTGTTTTAATCCGTAATTGGCGGATCTGTATGCAAGTCTTCATCCGGTGCCGTGGATCTCCACTTCGTAAAAGCTACCTCGAACCCTGCACGCTTCGGTGAACATAGAAACGGACCGGCTTTTTTGTTCATCGGATGGGCAAACCGCGCAACTCGAATCGTTCGCCAGGCATGCTCATCTGTCCGAGCACGTATGACAACGGCCTCGTTACTGTAGGAGGCTCTAATCGTTACGATTCGTCCGCCCCACTCTGGCACAGGAGACAGTGACCAATCGGAATACGTATCCGTCACAACGGCTCCAACATGAGCGACACCATCATTGACTTCAACCCCAGCCTTGATCCATTGATCTTCTCCGTACCATAACATTAATCCCGCCTGATCATACAATTCGGTAAATGAACTCAGATCGAAAGATACTTCAATGGCTTCCGTTCCATCCCATGGTGCAAGCATGGCGTGTCCATTCCGATGACAGAACCCATAGAATGTTTTTTCCCAGAAGTCACTACCTTCCTGAGCTTCCACGACGAAACGATCCCTATCCATCCGCGCAGCAACAGGTTCCGTGGTCCACTTGCCTTCATGCAGCCCTATAAAATCCGTTGACATCGCTATTCTCATCCTTCCTTCCGTCCCAAAGAGGGGACATCATCACTTCTACAATAGCGAACCCAAGTCCGATGCAGCAGTAGGATATGCAAAATTCATGGTGTTTAGCTGATCAGTCGTTAGATTGAATTGAATCGCCATTGCAAAAAGGTTAATCAATTCTTCTGTTTTGCTACCGAGCACATGCGCACCCAGAATACGGCCGGTTGATTTATCGATCACCACTTTGGCCATGGCAACTTTTTCATGCGTTCGCTTGTAAGTATACCATTTCGACGTATCATTGTTCTGTACCTCGTAGCCTTCTTTCTCGGCTTGTTCCGTACTCATGCCTACAGATCCAAGTGCAGGGACAGTAAACACAATGGTAGGCATGACTTTATAATATGGTTTGTGTTGATTTCCCTCCAACAAATTAAACGATACCGCGCGGGATTCCTGTCCAGCTAGCGGGGTCAAAGGCAGTCCTTTTGTGTCGGTCACATCGCCAGCAGCATACACTCGTGGATTGCTTTCACTTTGCAAATACTCGTTCACCGTAATCCCCTTTTTGCTGTAGCTGACGTTGCCATTCTCCAATTCCAGGCCATCGACATTGGGAATGCGCCCGGCTCCGTGCACGACTAGTCCGCACTGCCACTGGTGATCTGCACCATTGCGTGTACCATGTACGACATAGGCGTTCCCCTCTTGCCGTATGGATTTCACCTCCGCGTTCAAGTGAACATGAATGCCGATCTCTTTCGATTTTTGCAACAAAGCTTCCACCAGCTCCGCGTCAAATGATTTCAACGGCTGTTCACTCCGATGTAGTATGTGAACTTCCGTCCCGGCTCTGGCGGCAATATGAGCAAACTCAAATGCAATGTAGCCACCGCCTACCAGAACTAATCGATCCGGCAGCTGTTCCAGATCCAGAAAGTCATCACTGTATATGAGATGCTCTGAACCCTCAATCTGAAGTGGTGCAGGTCTTGCACCTGTAGCAATCAGAATGTGTTTGCCATGAAGCACTTCTTCTCCAACTTGAATATGGTCTTCATCGACGAATGAGGCTTTACCATGAAACGTATCCATTCCGGCCTGTTTGAATTTATCCTCGCTTGCTCTGGGTATGCTCTCGGTAAAGGTACGCTTAAATGCCATAAGTTCAGACCAGTTAATGGTCGCCTGTCCCTGAATTCCTTTGCCTTGCATCCGTTCATTCCAGTCGATCAGCTCAGCCGCTCCAGCCAGCACTTTCTTGGGATCACAGCCGCGCAGTGCACACGTTCCGCCGAACTCACGTTCATCAATTACAGCGATTTTCCATCCAGCTTCAGCGCAACGGGTGATTACAGAACTTGCCGCGCTTCCTGTTCCAATCGCAATCAAGTCATAAGTTTCTTGTGTCATCATGGTTCCTCCTCTTCCTCTTGGTACATCTATTGTAGGGATACACGACGTTACAGCAAACCAGCCTGTTTAAGGTATTCTGCTGCCACCTGCTCAGGATTCGCTCCATCTACGTTCACGTCATAGTTCATCTGACGCATCTCGTCATCGGTAATTTTGCCAGCAAGCTGATTCAGCACCTCAACCAGTTGTGGATATTGATCTGCCGTTTCTTGACGAAGCATCGGTGCGCCTTGATAAGGCGGGAACAATTCCTGATCATCCTCCAGCACAACGAGTTCATACTGTCTTAACTCACTATCTGTGGAGTAGGCATCTACGAGATTGATATCGCCACGCTGAACAGCACCATAGCGAAGCTTGGGTTCCATTGTCGCCACGTTCGGGAATTTAATCCCATACTTCTTCTGGATGCCAAGGTATCCGTCTTCCCGATCCGAGAATTCAAGTGTGAATCCCGCCTTCATCTGTTGCTCCACCGGTTTGAGATCGGAAATCGTTTTGAGATTGTATTGATCTGCGATACTCTGGGGTACAGCCAAAGTGTACGTGTTGTTGTAATCCATAGGGTTCAGAAGCACCATGTTGAACTGACTCAGCATTCCGTCTCTAGCTTGTTCGTAGACCTCTGTCCGATCGGTGCTCACTGCCGTTTCTTTCATGAATTCGGAGATGGCTGTACCTGTGAATTCAGGATAGATATCAATATCACCCGACTTGAGTGCATTGAAAAGGAATGGCGTTTTGCCTAATCCGGGTTTTAGTTGAACGGTCAGGTCTGTATCTTTTTCAATCAGCAATTTGTACATGTTAATCAGAATTTCGGGTTCCGCCCCCAGTTTCCCGGAAATCACGAGATCCTTCTGCCCTCCCCTCGCAAAAAAGGGAATGGTGATCACAAGTATCGCGATCAGAGCAAGCGAACCCAAGGTAACCAAAGTTTTCTTGAATGACAAGCGCTGGAACTGACGCAATAGCACATCAAACAAAATGGCCAACAATGCAGCTGGAATAGCTCCTAGGATGATCAGTGCCGTATCATTCCGATCAATGCCTAGCAAAATTAATGCACCCAAGCCTCCTGCGCCGATCAAGGCAGCAAGTGTCGCCGTTCCTACAATCAGGACCATCGCGGTCCGAATTCCGGCCATAATGACAGGCATCGCCAGCGGCAGCTCCACTTTGATCAGTCGTTGTCGACTATTCATGCCCATCGCATTCGCCGCTTCAACCATGGAAGGATCGACTTCGGATATGCCTGTGTACGTGTTGCGAAGTACCGGGAGCAGCGCATACACCACCAGTGCAATAATTGCAGGCAGTGTGCCTATGCCGAATAACGGGATAAGCAATCCGAGAAGCGCCAGAGAAGGAATGGTTTGCAATACAGCCGTAACCCCGATAATCGGTTCAGCAACTCTTGGCTTTCGTGTCAAGTAGATACCAAGCGGAATAGCAATTAGGACAGCAAAGAACAACGCGATAAATGAGATCTGAATATGTTCAAGCAGCGAAGACAATAACTGACCTTTACGCTCGCTGAACACCTCCGTGAATCTACTCATGTCCATCACCTCGCTCCTGTAACTGACCGGACCAATATTTCATCAGATCAGCCCGACTGATCTCACCAATAATCTGGCGGTTACGTTCAACCAGCAGATGGTCATGGAAAGACATGATATCAACTAACTCCGTCAACGTAATGGATACGGGAACGGCAGTTTTAGCTGATTTTGGCACATGACCAGGTGAGAGCGGCGACATGATGGATTCGAGATCAAATGCAGACTGTTCGCTCATATCGGAAATTGGACTCCCCACAAACTCGCGTACGAAATCATTGGCTGGATGCTGGATCAGTTCTTCCGGAGTGCCTACCTGTAGAACCTGTCCATCCTTCATAATGCAGATGCGATCCCCCAGTTTCATCGCTTCCTGAATATCATGGGTGACAAACACAATTGTTTTCTTCATCTGACGCTGGATATCCAGAATATCGTCCTGCAATTTCTCGCGGCTCATCGGATCGAGTGCACTGAACGGTTCATCCATCAATACAATCTCGGGATCGGCAGCGAGTGCTCGCAACACACCAATTCTCTGCTGTTGTCCTCCAGATAACTCGGCAGGTTTACGCTCACTGTACGTGTCTCCGTGCAATCCAACCATGTCCAGCAACGTATGTACGCGCTTCTTGATTTGATCTGACTTCCATTTTCGCAGTTCAGGAACAACCGCAATATTCTCGGCAATCGTCATATGCGGGAACAATGCAATCTGTTGCAGCACATATCCGATATTCCATCGCAATTCGTGAATATTGTATTCATCGATTGGGCGTTCATTGATGCGTACTGTTCCATCTGTTCGTTCAATCAGGCGATTGATCATTTTGAGCATGGTGGTTTTGCCACATCCACTTGGACCAATCATGACGAACAGTTCTCCTTTGTTAATGTTGAGGTTAACCTGACGCAAAGCCGTAGTTCCATCAGGATATTGTTTAGATACATTTTCAAACTGAATCATCCGCACTCTTCGCCCCTTTATCTAGGGCGTGTCTCAAAACTCGCTGAAGTGCACGCCCTATCATTCATTCTCATCTATTTCCCCAAAAGTGTGTTCGTATAATCACTGCTGTTCCGTGGTGTCGCTGGTTAGGGAGAGATCCCTATTTGAATCAACGATGTTAACATGCTGGTAAATATGCAAAAAGACGGGCACTAGGCACCGTCTTCTCATGATATGAAAATATTTCTTCCATTATTTCCATACCTCTATATGATTTTGAATAAATTGCTCGAATGAAATCGGGTTATTCCCCGTTATTTTTGTCACCGTATCTGTCGTTTGATCTTCTCTCCCCTCCTCCCGGATAGGCACATCCAGTCCTGCGAGGGCAGCAGCGTATTCTTCTGACATTCCTGCGCGAATCATGCTGTTCCTCAATTCATCGTCGGACAAAGATTCATGCTGGATGGACTGACCCAGTACATGGCTCAAGACGTCTGCAACCTGTCCATAGGACATCGACTCCGGCCCTGTAATGATATGCTCCGTATTATGAGGAACAACATCTTTCAAAGCACGGAAAGCAACCGCTGCGATATCATCTGCACTAACAAATCCAATTTTCCCTTCACCCGCAGCACTGTAAATTTTCCCGAGTTGTTTCGTCGTCTCCCGATGCGGCCCCTCCGTAAAGTTCTCCATAAAATAGGAAGGCTGTAATACGGCCCACTCAGGAGCATGGGCTTTTAAATACTGATGTACTTTGCCAAATATAGGACCATTCTCATCGATCGAAGCACTGCCTAGTAAAACGAATCGCTTAACACCTCCCCATAACGCTTCCTTGATAAACGGAATCACAACGTCTTCCGGGGTCATATCCATGACTGGCACCACAAGGTATACCTGATTCACATTTTTCAGCGCCGGAGCATAGGTCTCGAAATCATACCAATCAAAATAGACATAATTATCGGCAGAACCAGAATGAGATGGTTTAGTTCTTCCTGCCAAACGTACTGGATATTGTTGCTCTT
Organism: Paenibacillus sp. FSL K6-1318; assembly: GCF_037976905.1. NCBI lineage: Bacteria > Bacillati > Bacillota > Bacilli > Caryophanales > Paenibacillaceae > Paenibacillus > Paenibacillus sp. FSL K6-1318. The sequence continues at coordinate 2,849,578 of NZ_CP150270.1, read as the reverse complement.
GAAGCATCTCCGCAATACGTCTTCCTGTCTTTCCATTAGCTCCTGTAATAAGGGTCAACGGTTTATCATTGATCATGCTTATTTCCTCCTTCAGTTTATTTCGCGTTATTTTTCCAGACCAATCGGTCTATAATAGTCAAAAAATAAACGCCCTAAGCGTTCATTTTCAAAAACCCATTAAGAATTCTTGCTCCAATCATGTAAAACGTTAATCCATAGCCCTTAGGGTCATCTGTACAAAATCTCGCAACGCTTCTGCGCTTGCACCACTTTTCGCCGTAAAGGTCAATGAGAGTCGGGAATAATTCAGAAAACGGGCAAGCCCGGGCAATTCTTCCTCTGCGTGCCTCAGTTCGCCACTCTTCTGGCCTCGTAACAGCGCAGTATGAAAAACATCTTCCATTTGTTGGTTAGTGGTTTGAATAAAGGCCGCGATTTCGTGATTTTGTGGTGCCTGTTCAACCGCGCTATTAATGATGAAACATTCATTACGACGTTCGTTGTCTGTCAACACATTAACTGCTTCGTTGAACAACTCTGTCACGCCTTGCCTCACACTTGTGCATTCGTTTAATAGTCTGATCCCCGCCTCTGTCTTCTGCTGAATATAGAATTTAAGAGCAGAGACAAATAAATCATGTTTAGTTCCGTAGGTGTCATACAAGCTTTGCCGCGCAATACCAAGTTCACTCAACAGTAAGCTCAAAGATGTACCTTCATAACCGTACGCTCCAAATACAGACGTTGCTTTTCTTAGAACGGTCTCCGTGTCAAACTCCTTGGCTCTTCCCAATTTCAGACCTCACCTCCCTATTCAATAAATATAGAATACCTTTTCCAGACTGATCAGTCAAGAAAATAAATGCTTTGATTTTTGACAAAGTGGTATAATGTGAATAGAAGCTGAATGAATTCTTTTACCACTTACAACCATGACAAGATATAAAGGAGTGTACCTATATGTATATTCAAATTACTGATCTGGCTGCAAAACGTTTGACCGAAAGCCTGAATGAGCAACCCGGATATTTCAAAGTGATCTATGACCTGGAAGGTTGCGGGTGTAACGGAGTTATCGCGATTATCATTGTTGATGAACTTGCAGCTCTCGACGCGCAGATTGAAACCAACCTGGTTCCGTTCTACGTTGATCCGAAGCAGCAGCTGAACCTTGAACAACACATGAAGCTGGATACGGAAGAAAATTATCCTTCATTCAAATTAAGCAGTGATTCCGGTGTCCTTAGCGGTAACGTTCGTGTACGTGACACCCGCGCCGTAACTGTAGGAAGCTCCGCTGCATCTGACGCCTGCATGTTGTAATACAGTCTCCAGCATACTTGAAGTAATCTAGCATTATCTCTCTTCACATCAAAAGCCGTTGCATCTAATGCAACGGCTTTTTTATGTATACTGCCTCTACGAGAGTTGCAAAAAGAAGATTTTATATAAATTGAACTTAACATTTACACGAAACGGAGAGGACAGAAACAACTAGAAGAAGCGAAGCGTTCGCCTAAAAGCTTTCTGTAAGAAAGCTGCATCGGAAGCATACGCTATCCTAAGATTTTCACCATTATAAAATTGAATCAAAAAAATCTGGGGATAACAGCGATCGGAAGGTTGTTCTGTCATCGTAGTGTCCAGTGTAAATATCTTTGGTTCAACGTATATAGCAAACTTTGTTTACAACTCGGAAACAATTGGAGAACCTATGGATATAATCCTCTAGTATACTCGGTATATAGATTCATATAATCCGAGGAGGAACACACATCATGAAATCTTTTACTCGTAAATCCATCATATCTACAATTCTCGTAGGCTCTGTTGTAGCAGGTTCTGCTTTTACTACACTTCCTATTACTCCAAGTCTGAATCCCGTCGCATCTGCGGCAAGCTCCAGCTTCACTCAATTTCTGCATGATAATGCACCTGGTCGTACGATCAAAACGATTAAAAATGTGGCAACGGTGACCAATGTGTCCAGTACGGTTGTGCTTGTCAATAAAAAGAGAAATCTACCTTCGACTTATGCACCTCAAGATTTGGTCGTACCTAATATTCCTTTTAGCTTCTCAGGCTCCAGTCCGAAGAAACAAATGCGTAAAGTGGCTGCAACCGCGATCGAAAAATTATTTGCTGCTGCAAAAAAAGACGGTATTGATATCAAAGCGGTGTCTGGCTATCGCTCTTATGCGACCCAAAAATCGATTTTTGACCGTAATGCCAGCATCAAAGGTGAAGCTGTTGCCAACAAAACAAGTGCTCGTCCAGGACAAAGCGAACACCAGACTGGTCTGGCCATGGATATCTCCAGCGCTTCGGCCGGTTATGATCTACAACAAAGCTTCGGCAACACCAAAGAAGGCAAATGGCTGAAAGCCAATGCCCACAAATACGGATTCATCATCCGTTATGGCAAAGATCAGGAGAAATTGACTGGCTATTCTTATGAGCCATGGCATGTTCGGTATGTAGGCGTATATATTGCTGGTGAGATTACCAATCAGAAACTTACGCTGGAGCAGTATTTGGAACGTGCCAAATAAGGTAGGTTCGGGACCCAAAGCTCAGCTGAAGCAAAAGATGGGCCGAAACTGGCCCTCTTCTGCTCCAATCCTTCTTTGTACACCTCATCATGTACCTACAATTCTCTTAAAGACCAGTGGCAATCTCTTCATGCTTTCCGTTCCGGCCCAAGAACCCACTCCAGCAAGTAGTGCATTATGGCACAAGTAAAGTGCGACGTTGTAAACGATTGAGCCCAGAATAATTTCCATAACTACAAAACGTTTTAAGGTTGAAGATTGGATCACATATACCCGAAATTCATGCGGGTTATGTCCTCCCTTATACCTTGTGATGAATGTTCTCATGAATCACCTCTAGTGTTTTATTTTAGCGTATGGCAGGCAAACCTTGTCTTATTCTAAAATAATACTTACATAAAGTAACTAAGTGTGTTATAGTCAGTTTATAAATCATACATAAGCGAGGGAAACCATCATGAGTGAGTTAGAGAATCTGGTCAAAAACCGTAGATCGGCCGTTATTTTTGAAGAAGGAATTGAAATTTCGGATTCGGAACTACAAGAGATGTTTGCCCTGAACAAATTCGCACCATCTGCCTTTAACCTGCAACACACCCACTATCTTGTGCTTAAAGATGAAGAACAGATTGAGAAAGTTTATGAAGCTTCCCAGCAATATAAAGTAAAAACAGCTTCTGCGGTCATCGTGGTTTTGGGCGATGTCAACGCACATCATCATATCCGCACCATTAACGAAGGCTTGCTGAACCTGGGCGCACTCACTCCGTTTCAATACGAGCAGGAATCCCAAAGTGTTACTGAATTTTACGAATCTCGCGGCAGATTCTTCCAACGTGAGGATGCGATTCGCAATGCCAGCCTGTCTGCCATGCAATTGATGCTGATCGCTCAGGATCGCGGTTGGGACACCTGTCCAATGATTGGTTTTGACTCGGAAGAACTGCAACGGAGTTTGGATATTCCCGACCATTATGTACCTGCCATGATGATTACGATCGGCAAAAAGTCGGAAGCCAAACAGCGTCCTCGCGGTTACCGTAAACCGATTAACGAATATGTTAGCTTCAACAAAATGCACGCTGAATAACATACAATATAACAAAGCAAAAAAGCCACGATCTCGTGGCTTTAATATGTTTCATAGATCAAGGTGTCCAACATCTGAAATTCATCGTCAAACTCCGCGTATATGTACAGTCGGCCAGCAGGTGTAACCCCCGCATCATAACCCAATCGGAAATATTGATCTCCCTGAAATTCTGCATCAGCCATAACCAATTCATTGATATCCTCGTCCGGATGGGCCTCGGCAATGGTTTTAAGCGCCTGCTCACCAAGTATGTCCCACCGTTTCCACGTCGCCTCCATGTATGGGGATAAAGCTTCCATCTCTATCTTGGTTGAAACCTGCGCAGTGACTACAAGCTCATTGCCCTTAACCAGCAAGCGCATCTGATAGTTAGACATCGATCCATGGTACTGAAATACACCCATCCCCTGAACTTCATGATTGGATTCAAAAATCAGATTGTCTGCATATTGCAGTCTCTCCAGCTTGGGATTATGGCTATAATCCAACTCTGTTAATTTGTTCTCTGAACAGTACAGCTCTCGTAGTTGCACGTTATGGCGAATGTCCAGCTCGCTAATATGATTGTTAAAACACCGGACACTCTCCAAAACCAAATTCGAACGAAGATCTAACTGTTTGATATGGTTGTGGTGACAGCGAAGTTCAATTAAGTTTGGACAACCGGTTACATCAAGTTCCAACATGTAATTGTTGGCGCAATCGAGTCGCTGCAGTTGCTTATTGTGTTCAAGTTCAAGTGAGAAAAGAGAGTTATAACTGCAACTGAGTTCCTCCAACTGCTCAAGGGGCTCTGTAACCAGCTCCGACAACATATTCCAGTGACACTCCAACGTAACAAGCTTGGAATTATGAGAAAGATCCAATTTACGAAGTCGATTAAAGCTGCAATCCAGCACCTGCAATTCTTTATTGGGACTGAGGTCCAGTGTAAGAAGCTGATTTTCTCTGCAACGTAAAATCCTCAGCTTGTGATTCTGAGTAAGATCCAGACCGGTCAATTGATTATAGGCACAATCCAGCTCTTGAAGACCCCTGAAATACTCGATTCCCTCAAGATTGCTAATATTGTGATTGGAAAGTTGTAATATCTCAACCTCACAAACGTCACTCTCCTGAATGAACCCGCGTTGATTACAAAAACGATCCAAAACAACTTGCCTGAAACGTTCATCTGTGAAAGCATAGGTGATATCCATACCCGTGATCCTGCCCCTCTCGTTTTCTTCTCTTGGAACAGTCTTCCAACATATTATCCCTATTCTATGAGTTTCATCGTAGGGAATCAATAATAAGCTATGCAATTTTTTTTATACCATGTTAGCATCCATCATGTAAGAGAAATCGTACAGAGAGGATGATTTTCATGGAAATGTATATCGAAAACCTCCCGTCATATCGTATCGCCTTTGTTCGACAAGTCGGTCCTTACGGTCCAGCCAATACTCAAGCGATGAATACGCTGAAACAATGGGCAGACAAAAAACAATTGCTTAACGAATCAGCAACATTATTGGGTATCCCCCAAGATGACCCGACTACCACACCGCTCCAGAAATGCAGATATGATGCCTGTATTGTCATCACTGAATCTGAACGTGCGGAAGATGACTATATTGAGTTTGGAGAATTATCAGGGGGAGATTATCTCATCTGTAAAGTGAAGCACATGGCAGAAGATATTCAGCAAGCATGGAATGTGATCATCCCTCATTTACAAACAAGTGGTTATCAGATGGACAACAAGCCGGTTATAGAACGATATCGTTGGGAACTGCTCAATCAACATTGGTGTGAAATATGTATGCCTGTGAAACCTGTGTAATCCATGTTATGAAAAATCGAAAAAAGTGACTTCAAGTTGAAGTCACTTTCTCGTTCAATACTATTACTTTTACTATTTAAGTTGAACTAATTATTTACACGATAACGGAGAGGACAGAAAAAACCTGAAAAAGCGAAGCGTTCGCCTAAAAGCTTTCTGAAAGAAAGCTGCATCGGAAGCATACACTATCCCCGGGTTTTTCCCTTGAGAAAAGGAAATCAAAAAAATCTGGGGATAACAGCGATTGGAAGGTTATTCTGTCATCGTAGTGTCAGTGTAAATAACCTTTAGTTCAACTTATATAACTAGATTAGAAATTAAAATGCCCAGTTGCCTTTACGGAATACCGGCTCAATTGTACCGTCTTGTAACTCACCATCGATATCCAGCTCTGCGGAACCGATCATGAAATCAACGTGAGTCAAACTCACATTGCACTCATGCTTGAGCAACTCTTCGTTGGACATGGTTGTGCCATCTTTCATATTGAAAGGATATGCACTTCCCACAGCCAAATGGCAGGATGCATTTTCGTCAATACCCGTATTGTAGAAAATGCGGTTCAGGTTAGAGATTGGGGAGTCATGCGGTACGAGTGCCACTTCACCCAGATAACGCGCTCCTTCATCGGTGGCAAACAGGTTCTTCAGATGCTCTTCGCCAGAGGCTGCCGTAAAGGCTACAACCTGTCCATCCTTAAATGTGATTCTCATCTGATCTACCAGTTGCCCGTTCAGGTTCAGAGGCATGGTGCTGCTGACATACCCGTTCACTCCGCTGCGCTTCGGCATGGTGAATACTTCTTCAGTCGGCATATTAGCGACCGTGTATACGCCTTGTTTATTTTCGCTGCCTCCACCGCCCCAGATATGGTTATGGACCAGTTCAATTTTCAGGTCTGTACCTGGCGCACGGTAATGCAGGCTCTTATAGTTCTTTTTGTTCAGGAGATCACTCATGTTATTCAGGGTATCCAGATGTTCTCTCCAATTTTGTACGGCGTCTCCGCCATCAACACGGTTCATTTTGAAGATGGTTTCCCACATCACGTTGATTCGGTCTTCTTCCGGGATGTCGGCAAATACTTTGTTCGCCCAAGCCTTGGTCGGTGCTTTGATCAGACACCAACTAATTTCATGGTTACGTGTATATTTTGCGTACCCTTTACGTGCCTGAGCAGCCGCTTTGGTTGCCCGGGAAACGCTATCCGAATCAATACCGTTATACAGTTCAGGATCTGGAACTTTGATCGTCAGGGTAGCGCCGCCTGCTTCTGCAAACTTCTCCATCATATCCGCTTTCCACGCTGGATAGTAGTCGAAGCTGTCATTGGAGCCATGCTCAAAACGACTGCGGGTAATATTGTCGTCATCGAAGTCCACTTGTACATAGTTCGCACCAGCCGCATAGGCTTTTTGCACAATCAGACGTGTGAATTCAAGTGTTTCGATAGGAGCGGTTACGAGCAGATCCTGTCCTTTTTGAATATTTACGCCGACTTTGACAACCAGTTCTGCGTATTGTTCCAATGATTTTTCAAAGGTTTGTTCAAATTGACTCATGGTTGTGTTCACTCCTGTTTCATATATTGTACGAACGCTATCGCTTCTGCAAAATCGATTCCTTCTCTTTCACTACGCGTGATCAATTTGCAAAATTCCATCTATAAAAATGATCTAACCATTCCGTTTTTCTTGTTCGCGCAGTTCGATCCGGCGGATTTTACCGGAGTTTGTTTTCGGCAGATCCGTAACGAATTCGATCTTACGTGGATATTTATAAGGTGCTGTGATTTCCTTGACGTGGTGTTGCAATTCACGCATTAATTCCGGTGAAGCCAGTGAATCGTCTCTCAGCACGACAAATGCTTTGACAATATTGCCACGGATCTCGTCCGGACTCGCAACCACCGCGCATTCCTTCACGCTGGCGTGTTTCATGAGTGCTTCTTCCACCTCGAATGGTCCAATCGTGTAACCGGAACTGATGATGATGTCGTCACTGCGTCCTTCAAACCAGAAGTAGCCTTCTTCGTCTTTACGTGCACGGTCTCCTGTTACAAAATAATCGCCACGCTGACTCGCTTCCTTCCGTCCCTCATCCTGATAATAGGACCGGAACAAAGCTGGCATCTCTTTGTGTACCGCGATATCTCCGACTTCACCCGCAGGAACAGGTTGTCCGTCTTCGTCAATGATTTCAATCAACCCAGGTGTGATCGACTGACCCATGGAGCCAATGCGTACCGGCGCGTCTTTGAGACTGCCGATTAACAATGTGCTCTCGGTCTGTCCATATCCGTCTCGAATGGTCAGATCGAAGTGACGCTGAAAGATTTCAATGACTTCCTGATTGAGCGGTTCACCCGCTGACACGGCACTGCGCAGATGGGACAGGTCATAATGTCCAAGATCATCCGCTTTGGCCATCAGCCGATATTCGGTTGGTGTACAGCAAAGGACATTAATCTGATGTTCCTGCATCAGTTCCAGGTAACGCTTGGGCTGGAATGATCCATTGTAGACCAGTCCGGTCGCTCCTCTTCCCAGTACCGACAGGAACGGGCTCCAGATCCATTTTTGCCATCCGGGTGCCGCTGTTGCCCATACCGTATCCGAAGGTTGAATATCCAACCATAACGAAGAAGCGATCCGCAGGTGGGCATATCCCCAACCGTGGCTATGTACAACTCCTTTGGGATTACCTGTTGTGCCCGAAGTATAAGCAAGGATAGCCGTATCATCCCGATGAGTCTCCACCGCAGCCATCTCGTCAGGTTGATTCTGCATTAATTCATGCACATTGACCCAGCCTTCAGCAGGTACGCTAACTTCTCCATTCGGTGATGCCACGATGCGATGTGCCAGTGACGGCAGATCCGCGTCCATCTTTTCCACTTCCGAGGTCGTCTCGGACCATACAATAACAGCCCGCGCCTCAGAGTGACGCAGACGATATTCCAGATCTTTTGCCCGTAACATCTCGGAAGAAGGAATAACGGCTATCCCCAATTTCAGACAAGCAATGTAAATGACATAGGCAATGATACGGCGTGGTACCATGACCAACACCCGGTCACCCTTCTCTAGTCCAAGTTCACGCAAACCTCCAGCAAGACGATTCGCCTGCTTGAATAAATCACCGTACGTGATCTCTTCCAATTCTCGTTGATCGCTGAGCCATCTAAGTGCAATCCGGTCTGATGGATGATTTTCCATCTCGGATGTCAGGTTATAGCTTTCAGGCGAAATCCACTGTTCAAAGTTCAAATGGAGCCTCTCCTTCGTAGTTCAAATGTAAAGCTTCTATATATTATACCCTAAATCCTAGGACCAGGTGCTATGAACTAGGCTCATTCCGAAAAAAATAAACATAGGTCAATTAATGAACTATTATAATAGATCTATTCCTATAAAGAAAATGACATATAAAAAATGGCACCAACCTGAAACATCAGGGAGGCACCATTTCATTTTTCAATCTTTTATTTCACGAAAGTTTTAACCTAACTATAATTTTTCGGTTACCAAGGATAATTACCCATGCCGTCCAAAATACTCTCAATTTCATTGAGCTCTTCCGTCGTCAGGTCCGGTGCGTTAAGTGCAGCTACGTTTTCTTCGATCTGGGACACACGACTGGCACCAATCAATGCAGAAGTTACACGGTTACCTCGCAAGATCCAGTTCAGAGCCAGTTGAGAGATCGTCTGTCCTCTTCGCTCGGCAACTGCCTGAAGCGCATCGAACTTGGCAATCCGCTCGTCCGTGTAAGCTTCTTTTTTCAAATTGCCTGTTGGATTGGCTCGTTCTTCCTTGATCTTGTCGACATATTTATTGGTCAACTGACCGCGACCGAGTGGACAGAACGCTATGGAACCGACACCCTGTTCATCCAGTACGTCCTGCAAACCATCTTCAATCCAGCGATTCAGCATCGAGTAGTTTGGCTGATGAACCAGACATGGCGTACCCAGACGACGGAGAATGGTTACCGCTTCTTGCGTCTGTTCTGCATTATAATTGGACAAGCCCACATACAGTGCTTTACCTTGCCGCACGATATGATCCAGCGCCGTCATCGTTTCTTCCAATGGTGTGTCCGGATCTGGACGGTGATGATAGAAAATGTCTACATAATCCAGCCCCATCCGACCAAGACTTTGATCGAGACTGGCAATCAGGTTTTTGCGGGAGCCCCATTCGCCGTAAGGTCCACTCCACATATGGTAGCCTGCCTTCGAGGAGATGAGCAGTTCATCCCGGTAAGGACGCAGATGTTTTTTGTAAATCACGCCAAAGTTCTCTTCCGCTGATCCTGGAGGTGGACCATAGTTATTCGCCAGATCGAAATGGTTAATTCCGAGGTCAAAGGCACGCAAAATCATCTCTTCCTGAATATCCAATGTACGGTTGCCACCAAAGTTCTGCCATAAACCCAGCGCAATTTGCGGCAGTCTGATTCCAGATTTACCGGAACGTACATATTTCATCTCATCATATCGTTGTTCACTCGCAGTATAGGGCATCGTTATTCTCACTTTCCTGTAGGTTTGTTGAATTCCTTTTCATCTTAGACATTTTCCTGGAAAAACGATATGGCATTTCACTTTAAACATATGGAAAAATGATTGTTATCTATATAAACTAATCTTTAATCATTCATCTTTTACACTGATTAATATGTTAAAATGCAAGTTGAGACGAAATCGTACAGGAGTGAATACCCTTGATCACGTATATGTTCAAGAACAATCATTTTCAGGAGCTACAGCTCCTTCATTACGGCACGGAAGCCTGTACACCAGGTCACCACTTTGGCCCTGCCATGAGAGACTATTACAAAATTCATTATATTTTGAATGGCAAAGGCACCTTCGAAGTCGGTGGCAAAACGTATACCCTGCACAAAGGCCAAGGATTTCTCATCGTTCCGCACTCTGTTGTTCATTACGAAGCAGATCAGGATGACCCATGGGAATACAGCTGGGTTGCTTTTCAAGGCAGCAATAGTTCCTCCTTTTTACAGCAGGCCTGTCTATCGGAGCATCACCCGATCTTTGAGCTGGGCAATGAGGATGACGAGATGCGATCCTGTCTGCACCGAATGGTCAATTCCCGCAATACCCATAAAGGCTGGGAGATTAGCATGACTGGTTTGCTGTATCAATTCTTCTCCATTTTAATTGATCAGGCCAATTCAGAGCACCTTCAACCCATTCAGGATTATTCGAAGGAAACGTACGTGACGCAGGTAATGGACTTCATTGAAATGAACTATGCCAATGCCATTACTGTGCAATCCATCGCGGCCCATGTCGGTTTGCAGCGCAGCTACCTGTGCTCTCTCTTCAAGGACCAGATGGGAAGCAGTATTCAGTCGTATCTGGTTCATTACCGGATGCGCAGGGCAGCTGAACTGACGCTTGATCCCGGTCTGACCATTGGTGATATTGCCCGTTCTGTGGGCTATACGGATCAATTGCTTTTCTCCAAAATGTTCAAAAAAGTGATGGGCGAAGCTCCCACCTACTACCGCAAACATAAAACAGCACCCTCCCAGTTAAGTTGCTAATCGGGAAGGTGCTGTTTTTGCCAACCGTTTATCCTATAATCGTTATTCCTTACATTCGTTTATACCGTCTCCGGCATGGATACGCCGACGACCTGCACTTTAATTTCATTCACCATAACGCCGGCTAATTGCTCTACAGCCTGTTGAACATTATGTTGAAGTTCACGGCAGACCTCGTGCATCTTGTTACCATATTGAATGTTGATGCGCAGCTGGATGGTGGCCTGATCGTCTTTGACGTGCACATCAATCCCTTTTTGCAGACTTTTGCCACTGATGCTCTTGGCAATGCCTTCAGTCAGTCCAACGGACATGGAGGATACGCCCGCCGTTGATTGAGCAGCCATCCCCACGATCTTGGACAGCACATCGTTCGAGATGTGAATGGTACCCATTTGAACAGATTGAGGTGCGATATATTCAGGCTCGTTATATGGTTTTTCGATAATTTCAGACATGTGATCCACTCCTTCAAATAATTTAGATTCTATGCATTCTGCCATTTGTCCTTGAAGAACATGTTATAGATTCGAACCAAAAGAATTTTAACAATCATATACACCGGAATAATAATCAGGATGGCAATAATTCCACCGAGGTCCCCTGCACCCAAGACCAGAATAATCGTCGTTAGCGGGTGAATATCGAGCTTTTTACCAAATACGTAGGGTGCAACCAGGTTGTCCTGAATCTGCTGAGCGACGAGAATAATAATCAGAGACCAGATGGCAACCGATGGCGATACCACGAGACCCATGATCACAATAGGCACGGACGACACAATCGCTCCGATAAACGGAACAAAGTTCATGATGACCGCGATTACCGTGAGCAGTAATGCGTACGGCAGTCCAATGATCAGGAAACCGATATACATCAGTACACCCAACGCCAGATTCACCAAGACTCTTCCCACAATAAAACCACTCAGCGCCTGATCGATCTCAAGCACGACTTCACGGCTGTCATTTTGGAAACGTTTTGGAGCGATATGTGCCAGTTTACGACCAAATTTCTCACCTTGTAACAGCATATAGAACAAAAGGATCGGTAGTGTAAACAAGATGATCGCAAAACTGGACACGAGTGAGAAAAATCCACTTACATAGTTGGTCACAAAGTTAAATCCTTTGTTGATATACTCCGTGATCTGAGAGAAAGGTGTTGAACCCTCAGGGAACAAGGCTTGTATGGCACCATTTTGCTCCAGCTCTCTCAGCTGTTCACTTAATGAATTAATTAGACTTGGTGCGTTATCGACCAGGTTGATCAGCTGCTCACGTAACGATGGCCATAATCCAATGATGAAGAACACACCCAGAATAGCAATAACCAGATAGATTAGCAAAATACTTAGCGTGCGATTTATTTTCTTTTTCTCCATATAATTCACGAGCGGCCTTAGCAGATAATAAAAGAACACCGATAACATCATCGGCACGGTGATTACCGTGATCATGGTAACGAGCGGCTGAAAGATGAAGCTCACACGTGATAATAAATAGATATTAACCAATATCAGCGCCAGTGCAATACTGAACCTGACAAACGTATTTCCTTTGAACAATATATTCCCCTCCACATGGACATTTCTTCTCTTATTTAATTTGGAATCTGAATGGTAAACACGGTGGTCTCTCGCCCTCGCCGGGAAAGGATTAACCTTCCACCCATTTTCTCCGTATTACGCTGTGCGATGGACAATCCCAGCCCGGTGCCTCCAGTCGCTGTGCGCGCCTCATCCCCACGAACAAACGGGTCAAAAATGGTTGACCACAGTTCTTGGGGTATGCCGACTCCAGTATCTGCCACTTCAATCACCACATGGGTATGAAGCGGAATGAGTTCCACGCGCATTTCTGTTCCGGGCGGATTATAAGACAGAGCATTGGTAATCAGATTCTGAATGACTCTGGATAACAGCTCCGGATCATACCTCGCGTAGATCTCCTGATCAGGAACAAGTACATGAAGGACAAACTGTTTTTGTTCAATCTCCCCATAAGTATCTGCCATGATCTCGCGCACGAATTCTCCAATTTCTCTTCTCTGAATATGCATGCGGAAATCGGGCGAATCCACCTTGAGCAGCTCCAGCATATTCTGTATCATGCGTGCAACTTGAACGGACTTGTTATAGATATATCCCAGATATCGTTGCTGCCTGTCCTTGTCCTCCCCACGTCCTTCCACCAATGCCTGCGCGTATCCCTGTATAGATGTTATCGGTGTCTTCAGATCATGTGATAAGTCTACAATCAGTCGCTGTTTGCTCTCCTCGGCGTAACGTTTCTCCGCAGAGGTGTTCTCAATGACGTCCGCCATGTAGTTAAAGGTCTCACCAATCTGGACAAACTCTCTCTCGGCCGAGATCGACATCCGTGTACTATAATTTCCCTGAATCATCTGCGTAAGACCCGAGGAGAGAATACTGAGTGGCTTTTTGATTCTCCGTGCGACCCAATAGCTATATACGAAGATCAATGACAACACTAAACCGATGCCAATCATAATGTAAAAAGACAACGGGTGCTTCAGATTGGTAATCAACTGATTATCATTAATCCTTACGCTGACCAGATCACGCGGGATCTTCAGCAACACATACGCTGCTGATCCTTCTGTCGAAAACGGAGTAATGGAGTAATAGTACGGCTGATCGCTTCGGTTCTCCAATCCAGCATACAGATCGGCTTCACTGTACCAGGTGAACGCATCTTGCTTGTCTCCCACATGACGAATGACATTGCGATTCGCATCCAGAATCTCAATCCAGCCACCGCTGTCCTTGAGACGTTGAATCTCTGTGTCTTTATCTTTCGACACCGAACCTCCACCGGAGTAAAATTCGTTCTCCAGCTCTGCAACGTACACATGGGCTTCGACATTCAGATCCGGATCAACCACTTGATCCGATATACGAAAATCCACGACGTCCAGTGACACCATAAGGTACACGATCAATACCAGTAACAGCAAAAAGAAATTGAACAGCAAGAAGTCCAGTGTCAGGGATGTCTGCAACAGTCTCTTTTCTCTAGCTTTCCATGGGCGCTTCAATTTTGTATCCCAGTCCCCTTATCGTTTTGAGATATTCCGGTTGTCTGGAGTCAAGCTCGATCTTCTCCCGAATGTTGCTGATATGTACCATGATGGTGCTGTCCTCGTGCGCATAATAGTCGCCCCAGACCGCTTCGTATATTTTTTTACGGGTGAACACCCGGCCAGGCTGATCGAGCAACAACTCCATGATTTTATACTCTGTAGAGGTCAATGTTACAGGACTTCCTGAACGAAAAAGGATACATTGGGATCGATCCAGTGTCAGATCACCTAATACAAGATTCTGTTCTTTGGCAGCGGGAACCTCCGCTGCATCAAAATGATTGACTCTTCTGAGCAACGCCTCTACTCTGGCGACAATCTCAAGCGGGTTGAATGGCTTCGCTATATAATCATCTGCCCCAAGTCCCAGTCCAAGGATTTTATCGTGATCCTGACTTTTGGCGGATAGGAACAGAACAGGCATGTGATGTGTGGCCCGGATCTGTTTGATCAACTGCAACCCATCCATTACAGGCATCATGATGTCCAGTATGACCAGATCGATCTGTGTTGAACGTATACATTGTAACGCCTCGGCTCCATTCACCGCAGTCTTAATGGTATAGTCCTTCTCCAGATAGAGCTGAAGCAGTTCCACAATCTCTGGTTCGTCATCTGCAATTAATACGGTGTATCTCATGTTATTCCTCTCATTTCCTATACTCTATGCCTATCTCTACATTATTACTATATACTACGTCTCTTAATTCAACCTAAATCATTTCTAAAGATAATCTAAATAAATAGAAATAGAGCCCTGGCACAAGCCAAGGCTTTATGAAAATAGGATCGTTCTCATTCTTGATTCAGGCTTTTCATCCTTCATTGGACCATTCGTATTAGACTATCAGATCATTCCTTACCGGAACGAAGCCAAGGTTCAACTTTCGCCGATAAACGTTGCTTGTCATACTGCACATATTGGCTCGCCCGGTTGCGCACGGGATCACCCGCATAGAAGCGTTCATACAGGTCATGCCTTGCTCCGAGTGGACTTCCTGTCAGCTCCCACGCCAGTTGGAAGAGACGAATCTTCTCTGGGGCTTGCATCGTTACTCCGCCAAGGTATTTGCCCATCATGGAGCCCATCATTTCATTCATCTCAAACGTACCTGAAGGAATCTGAATCAGACCACCCGCAGCAATCGTCTTCAATATCTCCACAGCGCGGGGATAATACCGATTGCCCAGATTACGGGCGGTTTCAATGTATTTGAATTCGGGCAGCCAGTTGCCGAATGTATCCGGCTTGGACTGTGCTTCAGCAGCAATAATCAGTCCCTCGATGGTTTGCATTTGACTGATCAGCTCACCAAGTTGTTCCTGCACATTTAGGAAAGCGTCCACCCCGATCTCCTTGGCAATGGCTGAGGTCACAGCTGTAACGAACTCCAGTTTCGAGTGTAAGCGAATGACGCTCTGATGATAAGCCAAACTGGAGGAAGCTGCATTGCAGCGAATCTGCCATACGGCTTCAGGGTTATTGTGCAGTAATGTACGTTCCCAAGGCACGAATACATCGTCAAAAAATAACACGGCATCCATCTCATCATACTGCGCACTGAGTGGATGTGAGTGATCCGAATCTTTTGTGGCAAAAGATTCACGACACATCATGTGCAAACCCGGACTGTCGGCGGCTACAATGACCATATGGGCCAGCTCTGGCAGGTGGCCTGGAATTCGTTGAACGGGATAAGCGATGATATCATCCGCATAAGGCGCTGCTGTTGCCACCATTTTGGCCCCGCGAATGACTACGCCATCCGTATTGCTTCTGACAATCCGCAGCATGGCATCCTCATCTTCCCCGACAGGCAAGGAACGATTAATCTGCGGGTCGCGCTGGACAATCGTCAGGAAAGCATCTTTACGTTTGGCTTGTTCAAAGTAATCGGATATTTTACCCGCAAAAGCCGGGTCATGTGCTGTCATCTCATGTCGTGTTGCATACCAACCCGTCAAGCGGGATCGGGCATAATCAGACAATCGGCTCATCACTCCGTACGTCCGATCGGCCCAAAGACGAAAAGCATCTGCCCTGCTGTTCACGTCAGAAAGTGAACGAGGCACAAGAAAGGATCGGTGCACGTAACTTCCCGTCTGTTCATCCCAGTAGGCCACAGTCTCCCTTGTCTCCGGATCATCCACCAGATTGAACAAACTCTCGATCGTTTGAAGTGTTCCCTGAAAGGCCTGATGCCCAGTTACCTGGATACGTTCTCCCTCCAGCCATACATTCCGCTCATCATTTAAACGTTGAATGTAAGCTCGTCCACGAGACATCGTGATGCTCATATATGTCCTCCCGCTCAGGCGTCAGCCTGCTATTTTCTGTAATCCATCTCTTCAACTACTGAATAAAACTATGTAATGATACATTCTGTATCTAATGAAATAGTACTGTGCCTGGGATAGAAAAGTCAACAGACACCGAGTCATGCGTTCGGTGTCTGTTGGGCCATGCTATTTTAGACTAATTTGGAATACATGTGACGCAGATACCGCCAGCGGACAAGTGCAAAATACAAAATCTGCATGGAAGCAAACACCAAGAAGATGCGCAGGCTGTATCCGAAGACCGAGAAATCAACCAGCTGCTGTAACGCTACAAAGGCAACCGAACTGTGGATGACCGCCACCAAGAGTGGTAAGAAGAACATAAGCAATAGCTGCCTTGTTACGATCTTACGGAGTTCGGGACGACTGAGTCCCATTTTGCCAATCATGCGATACTGCGCTTCATCCCGTTCTAGATCTGCGTAGAGTCTGAAATACGTGAAACTTGCTGCAAAGGTGAAGAAAACAATGCCGATCAGGCCGCTCAAAATTAGAATGATGCCATTGGTCTGCTTGGAATTAAGCCAATCCACCACAAGTGCGCTGACCTCATAATAACCTTTGTCGGAATAATCATCTTGAATGGATTTGATCAATTCAGGAGCGAAGCTGCGTGTACCCATCCAATCTTTCACGATAAATTGTATCGTTCGACTCGAATAGAAACCTTCAGGCATGCCAACTTCCTCGTTATACGCAGGTCTCATCTTATTAAACAGTTCGTCGGTTACGACGTAGAGATAAATTTCATATTGAAAAGGAATCACAATATCAGTACCAGGTGTCGATAGCTGGACAGGTACGTGCTGATTATCAACCTCGAGATTGACCTTTCCTCCCGAGACTCCTTGTTCAACCTGTTCACGGTACGCCTTGCGAATCGCCAAATTGCTTGGTGTCATAAATGACTCATCGATCTGTTTCAACGTACGTTCTTCATACCCCAGTGCCTTCGCAAGACGGTTATAATCACTCAGTTTGATAATCTTTCCATTATTATTTTCACCTATAGGAGCATAACTGCCCTTCACGTAGGGAACTTGATTATCAATCAACGTTTCTTCAATCTTTTGAATATGTCGCTCTGACTGGGGAGTATCCCATGAATTCATATAACTGAATGCGTACGGATTCGACATGGACGACAACCCAGGGTCAGCAATCGCGAGCATGGTACCAATTCCCGTAAATGAAGATGCCGAGATGATGCTTACCATGAAAAACATAATCGCGTTATCTTTCATTCGATACGTAAGTTCCGATAAGAAGAGCAGATTGGTTTTACGGAAAAACAATCTTGGGTTTCTTTTGAGTGCCCGAATGATATATACACTGAGCTGCGTGAACAGTAAATACGTACCTGCAATAACGACCACGACACTTGCCATTAATAGCGGAAACGAGAAGCTTACCCATACAAAAGTGAATACCCCTGCATAGCCTCCGCCAATGAACAATACGGATAGCAATGCGAGCAGACGCGATGCTTTGGGTTCCGGTTTTGGTTTTTCCTCTGATTTCACAAGGTCAATAAGCGAGCCTTTCCGTATGAGCAAGGATGACGACATCGCAATGATAACGAACAGCAGTAGAAATGCGCCAGCCGTCAGGGCAATGCCTTTCAGCGGAAAATAGAATCGAAGGCTGTTCTCGACAGCCAGCATGGAGCCGCAGATGAGCAGAATCAATTTGCCGAAAATAAGCCCGAGTCCAATACCGGTAATAATTGAAGCTAATCCGATACACATGTTCTCCATAAACAACAGCCGGTTCATTTGTTTACGTGTCATGCCAATGATCAGGAATATCCCAAACTCCTTCTTGCGTGTCTTCAGAAATGAACCAACAGAGTAGAGCAGGAACAGGAATGAAAAGATGAATATAATGACCTCTGCAATCATAAACCCCTGGTTGGCAAGCAACGTTACCGTACCACTTGATCCCTTTAACCCTTCTTTCAGATCGGGATGGAACAGGAGCAATGCGTAGGTGAAAAAGATCATGACGGAAAATGTACTGCTCAGAAAATGAGCCAGATAAATTCGTTTGTTGCGAACAACGTTATTAATGGCGAACTGGCGAAAATTCATGTCCTGACCCTCCCATTAGGGATAATACATTAATAATCTTCTGATAAAAGGCTGCGCGATTATCGCCGTAATGAATTTCATTGTACAATTTGCCATCCTTGATAAAGACGACCCGACTGCAATAACTCGCTGCAACTGCATCATGGGTGACCAACAGCATTGTAGCTTGATCCTCCTGATTGCGTGTTTCAAGAATCTCCATCACATCTCTGGCCGCCTTCGAATCCAGATTACCTGTGGGCTCATCGGCCAGAATCAGCTTCGGGGAATGGATAAGCGCTCGGGCAATAGCCGTACGCTGTGCCTGTCCACCCGAGATCTCATATGTCCGTTTGTTCAGAATACTCTCGATGCCCAGCTTGCTTGCCAGCTCTTCAACACGTGCGTTCATCTCTGCTAGCGAAACGCCGTCAAGAGTCAGTGGCAGTACGATGTTTTCCTTGACTGTCAGTGTATTTAACAGATTGAACGATTGAAAAACGAATCCAAGCTCTTTGCGCCGGAACAGCGCGAGTTCGTCCTGATTCAATTCAAACGGATTCTTCCCTGCAATCCGCAGTTCACCTGATGTTGGATGATCAATGGTAGAGATCATGTTCAGCAGGGTTGTTTTGCCACTACCGGATGGTCCCATGATGCCAACAAACTCACCTTCCTGAATACTGAGGTCAATACCGGATAACGCTTCATAAGATACGATGCCTTTGTAGATTTTACTGATCTGTTTCACAGAACAAATCTCCATGGTTACAACTCCTTAGTGATGTATGAATTCAAAATTAAGTTACTTTCATGCTGTGAGCATGTGTTTTGTGCGTGGCCTTTCCTGTACTCTTATGACTACAGTCTATCGAAGTTTCGGCCATTCTCCTATGGTTTAACCTTTCATCAACATGACAATGTTGTAAGGTTGCATCATGAAAATCAAAAAGACGTCTTCGCCTCAACCAGGCAATAGACGTCTAAACTTACACCTACACTGTAATTCATACTCTACTCACACTTCTTCAACAAAAATACACACCTCACGCCACAATCTTATATTCAACCTGCCACTTCAGGATTTGAATGTAATTCGGACGGTCGTTCCTTCGCCATACACGGATTCAAGTTCGATCCGATGGTTCATTCTCGTCAGCACTTCTTTTGCAATATACAGCCCCATGCCTGTGGACTCTTTGAAATGCCGCCCGTTCTCCCCGGTGAAGAAAGGTTGGAATACCCGGTTCAGATCAGACTTTGGAATCCCGATGCCTTGATCCTTGACTTCCAGCATGATGGAGCGTTCCGCTTCATACGCACGCAGATAGATCTTTTGCCCGCTGCCCGCAGAGTACTTGATTGCGTTCGACAGTAACTGTACCAAGACAAACCGAATCCACTTGGCATCGGACTGCACAACCAGCGAAGAATCGATATGCATCTCTGGATAAACGTGATTACGGATGAAGAATCGTTTCAGCTCATGGATCGCCTCTTCACCAGCGTTCTTCAGTACCACGGGTTCGACACTGAAATCCTGTTCAAAGGTATCCAAACGCGCCACATACAGCACAGTCTCCAATCCCCGTCTCATCTGGTCTGCTTCCTCTCGAATGCTTATGAGCCTAGGGTCGTCATCTTCCTGACCTTCCACGGTCAACTCAATGACGGATAACGGTGTCTTCATCTGATGTACCCACTGGTTCATAAACGTCAGATATTCTTGCTGCCGTTGTTCCAGCCGATGCAGATGAGCATGATACTGCCCGTATTGTGAATCCAGAAGCTTCTCCAGCGCCAGTGATAAAGGACTTGTTTCGTTCAATGGTACAAATTCCTTCAGCGAATCCATCGATCGTGTCATCCGGGCATAAAAAGAGCGATGTGAATAATAACGATAGACCAAATATGCACCGTATAAAAATAATCCCAACGCTACGGCATAAGCAGCCGTGACCCAATCGTTGTAACCGTCATACCAGAACACTGCAATAACGGTGAACAAGATAGCAACAACCCAGCAAGTTAAAGCGAGATGTTCTCGTATAAACAATCTCATGACGGTGAAGAGGACTTCCAGTTATTGTTCAGTCGGTAACCTGAACCTCTGACCGTCTCCAGTGCGTCCGTTATGCCAAGCTCGGCTAATCGTTTACGCACCCGGGTAACGTTAACACTAAGTGTGTTGTCATCCACAAAAGAGTCATCCCACAGCTTCTCCAGAATCGTCTCCCTGCTCACAAGCTTGGGACTGCGACGCAGTAATGTCTCCAGTAAAATCGTTTCCTTCTTCGTCAACTGCACTTTAAGATCAGCGAGTTGAATCTCCTGTCTTTCCAGATACACAACCAAACCGTCCAGTTCCACCTTGCGTTCTTCGTCACGTACAGCATAGTCCCCATACACCCGGCGCAGCTGACTCCGAATTTTGGCTATAACAATCTCATGTTCAAACGGCTTCGTAATATAATCATCCGCCCCGTTCTCCAGTGCCATAACCTGATCCATTTTTCCGCTCCGAGCGGAGATAAACAGAATCGGGCATGTAGACAGCGTACGAATCTGGCGGCACCAATAGAAACCATCGTAGCTCGGTAAATTGATATCCAGAAGCACCACATGCGGCTGCACCTGCTCAAACTGTTGTACTATCGTCTCAAAATCCTCGGCCAAAACGGCCTTGTCCCCATAGCGCTCAATATGTGATTTCAATAATCCCGCAATCTTGGGGTCGTCCTCTATAATCATAATGGTATACATGGTTGGGTCTCACCTCTGCCAAAATCATATCACAGGATTGATTATCGAGCATCGACTTGCTTACGCCAATCCACAATATCTGCATTCAATTGTTTCAGATCTCCTGAAGCTTTCTGGTCATCCGATAACTTGTATTGTTGCTTCAGTGCCAGGATTCGATATACACTTTCATCAATTCGAGATTCGGAGATTTCGCCTGACTTCACTGCACTCATTAACGTGTCAAAAATCGTCTTGGCACTTTCATAACTATGAGCTACCAAAAGAATGTCACTTCCTGCTTTAACCGTTGCTAGAGCAGCTTCGTCCAACTTGAAATTCTTCGCTATTGCTCCCATACTCAGGTCATCTGTGATGACGACACCGTCATACTTAAATTTGCCGCGCAAATGTTCACCAATAATGACATCCGATAAAGAAGCCGGATGATCCGGATCAAGCTTCGGGAACAAAATATGTGCAACCATGACCGCTTCAACTTGCTCCTTCACCGCGGCCTGGAACGGAATCCATTCCAGCTCAGCCAGTTGTTTTTCCGTTTTGTTCACGACAGGCAGATCAAGATGGGAGTCTACGGACGTATCCCCATGACCCGGAAAATGCTTCACTACCGGAATAATGCCTTCATTACGAAAGCCTTTCATCTCCGCAATCCCCATACGTGACACGAGTTCAGCCGAGCTGCCGAATGAACGATCTCCGATCACCGGGTTCTTCGGATTACTGTTCACATCCAGTACAGGAGCGAAGTCCACATTAAAACCTGCAAGTTGAACCTGTCTCGCCAGCAATTCCCCCATCGTTTCAGCGAGCGCGCTATCGTTCGTCTGGCCTACCTTTTTGTTGGAAGGAATGGATTCCACCGTCTCTGGCATACGGCTGACTTTGCCGCCCTCCTGATCCACACTCATGAAGATCGGTACCGGATTGGACTGATTCGTGTCCTTGATGGATTGCACAAACTTGGCTGTTCCCTCAAGCGTCGTTACATTGTTGGCATAGAAAATAATGCCCCCTACCTTCTGATCCATAATCATCTGTTTGGCTTGAGCATCCAGCGTTGTTCCCTGAACACCAGCCAGTATCATCTGTCCAATCTTCTCTTCTAACGTCAGTGAACTGAGCTGCTCCTGCACCGGGTCAGCTTCCTCTTGCGCTTGTTCCTGCGATGGAACGGTATTCTGCTCCGGTGATGAGGAAGTTTGCCCTGTGTTGGAGTCTGTGTTCGAATCGATGTTCGAGTCCGTTGCGGAAGAAGGTTTCTGAGCTTGGCCGCATGCCGATAAAAGCAGAACGATCCCCAGCATGAGACACATCATCTGCAATGTTTTTTTCCATTGATTGTTCGAGTTGTACCTATAGTTATACAAGGATATTCATCCTCCTTATGTAATGTTGTCACGGTAATTCAAAGGTTCAGGCCTAACCTTATCACAAGGTGAATGATTTTCAAAATGAGCGCTTCTGAGGATTGAATCGTTGTGCTGACATATATGCAGCGAAAAAAATGGTTGCTATAGAACCTGAAATGTGGAACCCAATGGTGTTGTGACTAGGTGCGTGTGCGGTGGATGCGGACAATCAATAGGAGCAACGGTGTAGAAAAGTGCTTTTCTATTGTGAATTTTTCATATGTTGAAATTATTATTATAGGTAGCTCAAAAAGCCGCCCAAAGGCGGCCTATTTGTTCGTTTTTGTTTTACTTTTCGTTGTAAATCGTTGCCGTTCAGCGTTAGTTCACCTTTCACCAAACGTTCTTAGGCTTCTATTAATGGAGTGTTTGCAACACTTCCGTTGTAAAAGGAATGATTTCAGATGGGCGACCTTCACGAACTTTGGCAGGCCATTCTGGATCACTCAGCAGAACGCGGCCCAGGGCGATCAGATCAAATTCATTATTCTCCAGCTTATCATTTAATAAATCCAGATGGGCATCCCCTGTTCCCTGGTTCTCCGTTGCTCTGTCGACAAATTCAGCTTCCAGCCCTACCGATCCAACTGAAATAGCTGGTTTGCCTGTTATTTTTTGTGTCCAACCCGCAAGATTTAGCTCGGAACCTTCAAATTCTGGCAACCAGAACCGGCGTGTAGAGCAATGGAATATATCCACGCCTGCAGCACTGAGTGGTGCCAGGAATTGCTCCAATTGTTCCGGCGTTTCCACCAGGCGTGCATCATAATTCCCCATCTTCCATTGGGAGAATCGAAGCACAATTGGGAAATCAGGACCAACTGCCGCACGACAAGCTTCAATCACTTCAACTGCAAATTGGGTTCGCTGTACCAAATCACCGCCATACTTGTCGGTCCGTCGGTTCGTCTGCTCCCAGAAGAATTGGTCAATTAGATAGCCATGAGCTCCGTGCAGCTCAATGCCGTCAAACCCAATTCGCTGTGCATCCGCTGCGGCTTGGGCAAATGCTTGAACAAGACCTTGAATCTCCTCTTCCGTCAAGGGTTCACGTGATGGTTCTCCTGCCATGCTAACACCTGACGGACTTACCGGTTCAGCTTCAGCATTAGGCAAGTCGCCAGAACGACGCGCTGTACCCACATGCCACAATTGTGGCATGATTTTGCCACCTGCTTCATGTACTGCTTTCACTACGTTAGCCCATCCTTGCAGTGAATCTTCACCATGGAACAATGGAATACTCGCCCCACTGACGGAAGACGGATGATTAATACCTGTGCCTTCTGTAATGATAAGCCCCACTCCGCCTGCTGCTCTACGACGGTAGTATTCAACAACTTCTGGTCCAGGTACGCCCTCTGGTGAAAATCCACGTGTCATGGGTGCCATCACAATTCGGTTAGACAAGGTTAGCTTGTCCGAGGTGAAGGGTTTGAATAATGCTGAAGGTACGTTCATAGTATATTGCTCCTTTGCAATTGGAAGTATGGAACTCCGCACTCCTGTGAAATGCGTCATGCTTTTGTATATCGTAACAGGTTAATCCAGTTGACTGGTTTAAGGTTATTTCTCTATCCATTTTATAGTTTCTTAATTTTATTTTCAAATTTTCGAAGTTAGGCATTCATACTAATCTTATGGACAAAAAAAGAAAGCTACCTTGTGGCAGCCTCCATCAGAACAAACTGCCGCAGCAGTCCACCCGTATTCTACTACATCTTCAGGTATTTTCCCGGTCACCAATAATGTGGATGTAGCATAGTATATAATCCATAATCTTCCTTCCAATTTAATTAGCATTCACGGGGATATCACCGCGATTTACACGAAGTAATTTGCCTGACGAAGTCGATAATACATCCGGATCGGTACCGAGACCGAAGTAGAAATCTCCGTCATTCTCTTCGAATGACTTGGCGTACGTGTCCTGGTTAAAGCGTAAAATCTCATTCCACGTTGTGAGATCAGTCGATTGATAGACCCTGTTAATATAGAGATTAGCACTTTGCCGGGTGTACGTAAGCACATATACCTTGCCATCCCGCAACAGCACATCGGTAGGAAGCGCCTTGGCATCTGGCAGATTAACTCGTCTTGCCTGATTAATGTCGGTCATGACATTCAACGATTTGGGCAGCAGCTGTCCATCATTGAACACGCCTCCGGCTATATAGAGCAACTTATTATTAAAGTTAACATTTTTGCCTATTTTATTATAAGGAATCGTGCCCGTTTGATAGGTTAGCCCAGGCAGCATTTTGTTGCCATAGATGACAACGTCCCGTTTCTGAAGCTGTTCATTAATCTCCAGGATATTGGTTTTATCATTCCATATTTTATTGGCAGGATACATCATGCCAGAGGCAAATAATTTGCCATTAAGATGGAACATCGTATACGCCCGGAAGCCAAACGTATTGATGGTCGCATATTTCTGCCAAGTTTCACCTTCATCATGAGAGATTAATATAGTTGGTTTGGAGTCCGTACCCAGCGCGGCAAACATCTTGCCTTGATAGGATGCCAGATCGTATACGTGTACACCAAGCGGCAGATTGCGATATTTGGTCCATACATCCCCATCCAGACGATAGAAGTTGCCAAGTTCCCACTGCTCACTATCGGAATCATTGCCAGGAATATATAACTTGTCGTTCAATACTCTGTAGATATCAATCTGTTCCTCATCCACATACATCTTGGTCGATGGTAGAATGCCCGGGTTGCTGTTGGTTACCGACTGGGTCTTGAATTTTGCATTCGCTGTATCATAATAAATGACTGGAATAGGACCTGAATTCGGCGCTACGCCCAGATTGCTGCTATTTCCGTGACCCAAATATATTTTGCCGTTGTACAGTTGCATGTCCCAGACGTTATTGGCATAGGGTGTTTTGCTAAAAGGTCTCCCCAGCAGTTCAATCTTCGAAGTTACATCCGCTGAAATGATCGGTGCGTTCGACACCTTGGCAAGCCCACGTTCAGTCGCAGGTGGTTGACTCGTTGACGTGTTGTTTCTTGGCTTGGAGTTACCCATAAGCATCCAGCTCACTCCTGCAACGATAGTCAAAATGACGGCTGTCCATTTCGCATGTCTCTGCATGTCCGCTTCCTCCTTCATATTTTCATGATAAATCCCTTCACACCAAGATGATACAAATTGTATCTTTTTATACTATGTAAAACCACCCGTACATGCAACAAATTCCGCCCGATCTATACAAAAAAAATAGACAATCGCATCGAAAGATACGTTGTCTATTTGTAATCATCCTATTGCCGCTGTCTACTGGATTTTTAGTAATTTCAACCCGGCTTCATACTTCTTTTTTCGTTTGCTGCTCTATTATTCTGCTTTCACCAGAATCTTAACCTGGTTTTTCTCTTTCAGCAGCGCTTCAAATCCATGCTCCACCACTTCATCCAACGTAATTCGTTTGGTCACCAGCTTCTCTGCCGGGAAGAAACCTTTATCCATCAGACTGATGACTGCCGGGAATACATCGCGATAACCGATAATACCATTGACCGTACGCTCTTTCATGACAATAGAGTTCGGAAGAATCGGTGCTTCCTGTTCAAAAATGCTGACGATCATCAACTCTCCACCAATACGTGTCGAATCGATGGCTTGTTGCAGTACACGTGGAACACCCGTTACTTCATAGGCTACGTTAACGCCGCCTTGTGTACGTTGATGGATCTCTTCCACCACTTTAAACTGCGTTGGGTCTATCACAATGGCACCCAGCTCTTCGGCTTTTGCTTTCCGTTCATCCGATAGCTCCACAACATAAATATCCGACGCTCCCGAAGCCTTGAGTGCTTCAATGACCAAAAGTCCAATCGGACCTGCCCCAAACACAGCTGCGGTATCGCCCACTTTCAGCTTGCTTTGACGTACTGCGTGAAGTGCTACAGCCGAAGGCTCAACCAATGCACCTTGCTCATACGAGATTGAATCTGGTATAGCATGGACCATGGATTCTGCAGCAGTTACATACTCGGAGAAACCTCCTCCGCCTCCAGCGAGACCAAGGAAACCCATCTGATCGCACAGATTGTATCTGCCCTGTTTACAAGCTTCGCAGTGTCCACATGCATAGATTGGTTCTACCACAACACGATCGCCCGCTTTGAAACGGGTAACGCCTTCGCCTACTTCAACGACCTGTCCTGAGAATTCATGGCCCATAACTACAGGCGCTTGTTCCCCTGTTAGCGGATGCGGTGCTTGAGCCGGAATAAAGATCGGCCCTGCTGTGTACTCATGCAAATCACTGCCGCAGATGCCGCACCATTCCACTTTTATTTTGACCTTACCTTCTTCAGGATGAGGTTCATTAATATTTTCAAGACGTAAATCTTTGACTCCATGCCAACGTAATGCTTTCATTCAATTCATCTCCCAGATCATAAGTTATGATATAATCGGAAACGTTTCCGTAAATTAAATATGTCACATTTTAGATACGCTGTCAAACAAATTTCTCCACGAATATGTCTATCTCGTGATCATATCAAGTTCAATTTTGAATGCTCATACTTTAATTTTAGTTGTCTTTGCTGTATCACAAGCGATGTGATCCATGTTATTAACATATATACGACAGCTGTTATGACTGATATCATGACAGACCGATTGAAATTTAATCAAAGCCTCCACATAAATCTGGTCCTTTCATGGGATACTTCATCGCTCAAATGTTATAATCAAGTTATATAAACATCGTGAAATGCATACATATCCCGATAATTCGGAATCGTTTCCGATAAAGAGAGGTAACCATACATTGAGTAAAGAACAGAAACTTACGATCAAGGACGTGGCAGAACGTGCTGGCGTGGGCATCGCTACCGTATCCCGGGCCATCAACAATTCAGAAGGCATCAGCAGTAAAACACGAGATAAGGTGATGCAGGCTATTGAAGAACTTGGATTTGTACCCAACACCTCTGCACAGAGTCTGAAAATCCGGCAAACGCACCAGATCGCGCTCGTTGTACCCGACATACGTAACGCCATCATTCCGGAAATTTCCTGGTCCGTGGAGCAAACCGCGAAGCAGCATGGATACCATGTCGTGCAGATTAATACGGCGGGCAATGCGCGAACGGAACTGGAAACCATTCGTAATGTGAAAAAACTGCATGTGGACGGGCTGATCTTCATGCCCCTCGCGTATCCCAAAACTTTGCCCGGACTGATTGATAAAGCCCCCCTCCCTATCTCCATGATTAATTACGGAAAGAAACTGGAACCGGGCATGAAGGCGGATATCGTCTCCTTGTCTCAACCTGAAGGCAAATTGGTGATGGAACATCTGTTCAAGATCGGTCGAACCCGAATTGCATATGCAGGAGCACCCAAGGACATTATTGAAGAACGCTTCCGTGCTTATGAACATGCCGTTGGCCATGTGGATATTTCTCTCGTCTATTTTGGTGAGGACTTTTCATTGAATACAGGGGCCAATGCTGCCGATTATTTCTACGGACTTACGCATATGCCAGATGCGGTCTATGCCATTAATGATATGGTTGCCATCGGATTGGTTAATCGCTTCAAGGAGTTGGGGGTGCGTGTGCCCGAAGATGTGGCAGTAGTGGGCGTGGATAACAATCAATGGACTACCGTCTCGTCTCCACAGATTAGTTCTGTATCCATTATGGGAGAAGAAGTCGCCAGACTTGCTACCGAGCTGCTGTTAAAACGAATTCGGGAGATGAACACGACCGACTACGAGCACATTCAATTTGAACCGCGCCTAATCGTTCGCGAATCGAGCGTTGCCATGATCCGTTCTTCTTCGCAAGGACCGCACCGTTAAACTTGGCGACTGAAATAGAGCAGAATACCTTACAGCTCCGGCTGAGGCTATCTCTTCATTTCTTTTTCTACACAGTTACACTAAAAAAGGTGTTGCTCAGGGATGGTTATTTCCTGGCAGCACCTTTTTTGTCTTTGAGTCTATACAACTATAGGGTAAATGGTTATTCAGCATACATTCCTTCTAAGGAAGCAGTTGCCTGATCGGTGTTCCCTTCAGGAACATCTCTATATTTTCTACGGTATGATGATAATAGATCTCATAATTGCCACGAGTTACATAACCCAGATGTGGTGTGGCCAAGACGTTGGGCAATGTTCGCATGATATGGTTAACAGGCAGTGGTTCCTGCTCATATACATCCAGACCTGCACCTGCAATCCAACCACTCTGCAATGCCTCCACCATAGCTTCCTGATCGACAATGCCCGCTCGTGACGTATTAATTAATAGCGCATGAGGTTTCATGTGTTGAAATTCAGCTTGTCCGATCAAGTTGCGCGTTCGATCACTTAATACGAGATGAATGGATACGATGTCGCTCTGTGCAAGCAGTTGCTCCTTGGTTTCGGCCCAGATGACACCATGTTTTTCGGCTTTCTCTCGTGTCAGATTTTCGCTCC
The DNA here is from genome assembly GCF_037976905.1 of Paenibacillus sp. FSL K6-1318. Lineage (NCBI taxonomy): Bacteria > Bacillati > Bacillota > Bacilli > Caryophanales > Paenibacillaceae > Paenibacillus > Paenibacillus sp. FSL K6-1318. The sequence continues at coordinate 2,820,388 of NZ_CP150270.1, read as the reverse complement.
AGGCCATCACATCCATACCGAATGCTTGTGCGATCTCAGCCATACGAGTACCTATTTTGCCCAAACCGAGCAATCCAAGTGTTCTCCCATACAGATCCAACCCGACCGTGCTCTGCCAGTTTCGATTGGAGCGAAGTGCATTATTTTCCGTAACTAATTGTCTGGACAGTCCCAGAATGAGCGCCCACGTAAGTTCGGTCGGCGGGTTGGAGCTGCCCTCGGTTCCACACACAATGATCCCGTTCTGCTCCGCAGCCTTGAGGTCTATGGATGCATTGCGCATACCACTTGTAATCAGAAGTTTTAACCGCGGGAGCTGCGAAATGACATTCTCCGGAAACGGTGTGCGTTCCCGCATCAGGACCACCATATCGAAATCCTGCAATTCCTGGATGACTTTTTCTTCCGAACCCATATAGTTGTTGAATGTCTGAATCTCCACCCGATCCATCAACGCACTCCAGTCCGCCGACGTCAACGCAACGTTCTGATAATCATCCAAAACGGCACACCGCAACTTCGTATTCATTCCTGATCTCCTCCTATACCTGCTCAATTCATAACTATATTGTAGCAATTCCGCATCAATTTAAACAAACATCATCCCCCACTAATTCAGTAAAGACAATGTAACATGGATGCTTTGCTCTACAAAAGAGCGGTCTGGTCCTGATTTCATCAATACAGTCAGTCCAATCATTGATACGACCAGAGACTGTGCGACCGCAATCGCATCCATATCCGCAGACAACTCCCCGCTCTGTTGCCCTCTTTCTATCGTTTCCTTGAAAAGAACACCCAGGTACATCTGATGCTCCCTTGTAAGGACAGCAAATTTGGGATCATGCGGGGCCAGTTCAACCATTGTATTAATGCAAAAACAGCCGTGACTGGGCTCGGTCACACTTCCCTCTGCTCCAATATGTTCAAACAGTCCACGAAAGGCTTTTCGCACGGAGGTGCCCTGCTGAAGTCTGGCTCTGACTTGAGCCGCATGCTGAGTGGTATACCTGCGAAGCGCTGTTTCAAATAATTCCTTTTTATCCCCAAAAGCTGCGTACAGACTGGGGCGTTGAATGCCCATCGCAGTCGTCAAATCACTCAAAGATGCCGCTTCGAATCCCTTGTCCCAGAACGTATGCATCGCTGCATCAAGTGCTTTATCCGTATCAAATTCCCGTTGTCTAACCATAAAATCCACCTCTTTATGTATCGATCAGTATTTATTATATTGTAATCTCACTCTTATTACAAAGTCAAAACCAAATAACCGGAAAGGAATTTTTTGGCTATAAATGAATCAAATAATCTTTATATAACAGCTATCGGATTGTTATTATGTCATCGCAGTCTCTGTGTAAATATTCTTTAGTTCAACCCTCACCTAAATCACTGTTGACAGGATTCCCACAATTAAAGTATGGTTATGCGGAAACATATCATACCAATCGGTACACAATAGAAAGGTGACATCCATTCATGCAAACTTCTTCTCCAGATGCACAATTATCCCATAAGGATCGTCCCGCCATTTCACGGTTAGTCGCTCTTCTCTTTGCCGTGTGCAGCGGACTTGCGGTCGCCAATATCTATTATGCTCAGCCTTTGCTGGACTCCATTGCTCAAGAATATAACCTCTCTCCTTCGTCCATAGGTATTGTCATCACAGTGACTCAAATATGTTATGCACTGGGATTGTTCCTTCTCGTTCCACTTGGTGACCTCTTAAACCGTCGCAAGCTGATTATCATTCAGATGCTCTTATCTGTGCTTGCACTGGTTCTGGTAGGAACCTCACAGTCCAGCTCCCTCTTATTCACGGGCATGGCTGTCGTCGGTCTACTCGCGGTCATTACACAAACGCTTGTTGCCTTCGCTGCACACTTGGCAGCCCCCTCTGAACGTGGTCGCATTGTCGGACAGGTAACCAGTGGAATCGTCATTGGCATTTTGCTTGCACGAACGGTTGCAGGTACGCTGAACGATTGGCTCGGGTGGAGATCGGTATATCTCTTCTCCGCCAGCCTTACATTACTCGGAATTGTCGCCTTATATCTTGTGCTCCCAAGGCAGCAGTCCCCTCAAGTAAAACAAAGCTACTTCCGATTGCTCAGATCTGTCTTGCTACTGTACCGTGAATTGCCTGTATTACGAGTACGCGGTATACTGGCCATGCTGATTTTTACAGCCTTCAGCATCTTGTGGACTTCCATGGTTCTGCCACTAAGTAGCCCTCCACTGTCCCTGTCTCATACAGTCATAGGCGCATTCGGTCTCGCAGGAGCGGCGGGAGCGTTGGCTGCTGCTCGTGCAGGTAAGCTCGCCGATCGGGGACTTGGGCAAAAAACTACCGGCATCTCACTTGTCATTCTACTCTTGTCCTGGCTGCCCATCGGTTATGTCCATCACTCCCTGTGGTTCCTGATCCTGGGCGTTATCTTGCTTGATCTCGCCGTGCAGGCTGTACATGTTACCAACCAGAGCCTGATCTACGAAGTTCGTCCTGAAGCGCAGAGCCGCCTGACGGCCGCTTATATGATCTTTTATTCCATCGGCAGTGCGACCGGCTCCATCGTTTCTACCCAAGTATATGCATGGGCGGGCTGGACAGCGGTTTGCTGGTTAGGTGCAGGCGTTAGTGCAGCAGCCCTTCTGTTCTGGATGATCGATCGTTATATCAATCGGAATGCTGATCGTTGAATTAAGGCGAGACTTCAGATATGCCCTAGTCCAGTTTATTCCACACAACAATAAAAAGGGTTGCTAACGGACCAACTAACAGGGAAATCAGAAACCAGTTCCGACCACTTCTGTTTTTTCCCTGAGCCAGTCCGGCATTAATCAAGGCAAGTGTGCCCCAGCCTACATAATATTCATTATCCATCAAACGTCTTCTCTCCTTTATTCATTCAATTCTGGATGCAGTTCAAGCATCGCTTTGAGCTTACGATTGCGACTCTCCAGAAATGCCTGCATGTATCTCTTGAGCACAAGTCGTTCGGTTACCCATCCCAGTAATCCCAGCGGAGCTTCGAATCGAAGTGTATCTCTCATGCAAGTTACCTGATCTCCAATTACGCTGAAATGATGTTCATGTCGCATGCTCTTGAAAGCCCCTTTCTCCATCTGATCTACAAAAAGGAAAGGTCGTTCAAACTGCCCGATACGGGACTTCAGCTTCTGTCTGACACCAAAATGAGTAGCCTGAAATGTAACTGTATCCCCTGCTCCAATTCTTCCTGTTGTTACACCTGCAACTGCACGCTCTCTCGTATGTTTCCAGACGGTCTGTGTATGTACATCAATATCCCGGGCATAGTCAAAGCACTGTTCAATCGAGGCATGTATCGTAATCTCGGTTGTCACTTCAATCATGGCGATCGCTCCTACAAAGGAAAAATAAGGTCTTTGCAAAGTATACGCTTGCTTTTCTTGTCGAACAACATATCAAGGATGATATAACAAAAAAAGGGTCCCCTGTCTTAGTACAGGAGACCCGTCTTTCATGTAATGATGAAAATAGCAATGACTATCGATATTAAATAAGCAATTCATCAATAGCAAGCGTACGCTCTTTGGAGAGATCACGATATTCTTCAGACTCCACTTTAATGAGCGGTTTGAAAATATCAGACGTATTGTTCATGACAATAACACCTTTTTCTCCGTTACTCAGCAAAACTTGTTTGCCGATGAAATTAGGAAGCAAATGTTGCATCAAAGCCTGAACCGGCTTTTCATTCAGTTTACCAAATCCCATTCCATAGATATCTCTAAGGTTGTTGATCAGGTTCGGATTACTGCCTCCGTGGCTTCCGGATCTCATACCAATATAGATGTCGGCTACAGATACAATCTGGGTATATGGATGAATTTCACTTTTCTCGAGCTGCATCGGATAACCGGAGCCATCTTCCCGCTCGTGATGCTGTAGAGCAACCAGTGCTGTCGCTTCATCCGTCATGGAATTTTTGATAATTTCATGACCATATATGGTGTGACGTTGCATTTCAAGCTGCTCGTCCGCTGTCAACGGTTCAGTTTTGTTCCGAATCCGATGGGATACTTTACACTTTCCGATGTCATGCAGATAGCCACCACGACTAATCTGGTAACTTTCCTTCTGAGAATATCCGAGCCAGTTCGCAAGGTAGAAGGACAACAAACCTACCTGGATTGAATGTGTATAGTTATTGACGTCATCGCGTTCCAGCATCATCAGGAGATGAACGACATCTTTCTGCTCATCCAGTCCCTCAACCATCGGTTGCAGTGCATCATCCACCATGGTGGCGTTGAACTTGCCAACAGTCAGAGCTTCGAGAAAAGCATTTTGATAATTATGTACAGTCTGAATAAATTGGGACTTCATCTCTTCTTCAGGCGGCTCTTCCTTCGTGCTTACGCTTGACCCGGAAGCATGCTTTGCCGCTGCAGCAAAAAATTCGGCCTCAGTAATTTCCTCTTCACGTGATTCAATATCTACATAATCTACACGGTGCTGCATAAGCAAGGAGATATCCTCACTTTTGATCACAGTTCCCTTCCCGAGAACGTGTAATCCTGCATCGCTGAATGTATCCGCAGTCAGACGGTCTCCGTCTTGCAGGTTCATAATATGGATTCTCAAATCGGTATTCCCCCTGAACAATTCATTATAGTAACAGCACCCAATGGATTGGGTCCACAAAAATACCTATACTTCTTTATATCGTTATAATTCTTCATTTCATACATAGTTCAAACGACCTTAATCGCAAAGGTAAATACGAACATATAAGACTTTATCCTCACTCCTGTATCTGAATTAGTCCCGGTTTTGAACATTTATTCACTTTTCTGTGAAAAATCGCTGTATCAGCATAAGCAAAAGAAGTTCAAACTCTTATGTTTGAACTTCTTAAAACATCACAAATTAGATTTTGATCGAACCCAGACTCGCCCCTTTAACAAAGAAACGTTCAATGCTCTTCTCGACCGAAGCATCGGCAATCAGCGGTGGTGCCTGATGAGGTTTGGTACGCGCATCAATAATAATCTGATCACAGCCCCAATGCTTGTGGTCATATCCGCTATTAACCCCATACATGTCATGTGAAGGGTTGCTTCGAGTAAAGGTTGCCCATAAGAAGTTGCTGAGGTTAGCACTCAGGAACGAACTGTCATCACAAAGAATGATCATCGGACACGAGTCCAGACCGCCTTGTTCCTTCAATAGAGACGTGAATGCTTGCATCTCTTGTGCTGTATCCGCATAACTCGTGAAGGCCGATGTCTGGATCGAAACGATGCCCGGCATAATGAGTTGCGCATTTTCATAACCTCGAATGTTTTTCAAAGACTCCGGCACTTCCGTGCACAGATCCCGAATCTTGTCGCCATAGGCTGCAAAAACAACTTTGCTGCCGCTGTTCAGCCCTGTACCCGAGTAATCCAATGTATCAATGGTCGTATGGGTATGGAAATGAATATCCCGCTGCATATCCATGCGTTCCAAGATATAGGTCAGGAATTCAACTTCTTTATGGGTGTCCAAAGGCTGCTGATCCTCTGCAGTAATGAACAGATACTTGGCCAAACTGAGCTGCCCTGTTCCCAGGATACGATTGGCAATCGTGAGCAGCTCTGTTGGCTGCTTCACCGCCTGATAAGGCGTGTATCGTTCACTACCAATGGCAAACAGCAATGGATGGACCCCTGCCGCATCGACCGCATGCACTTCTTTGACGCCAGGAATCTCCTGTTTGATCGCGTCTCCGGTAATCTCATGAATCAAATCGCCAAAAGCCGTATCCTCTTGCGGTGGACGACCAACAACCGTAAACGGCCAGATGGCATTAGGTTTGGCATAGACTTTATGCACACGCATTAGCGGGAATTCATGCGTCAGACTGTAGTAACCCAAATGATCTCCGAACGGGCCTTCTGGCTTCGTCTCACCTGGGTAAATATCACCTGTGATGACAAAATCGGCATCATTGCTAATGCAATATCCATCCTTATAACTGTACCGGAAACGACGTCCAGCGAGCAGGCCTGCAAAAGTCATCTCACTGAGTCCTTCAGGCAGAGGCATCACCGCTGAGAGTGTATGTGCTGGTGGACCCCCGATGAAAATACTGACTTTCAGCGGTTCTCCCTTTTTGACAGCCTTGGCTTGATGTATACCAATGCCGCGATGAATCTGATAGTGCAATCCAATTTCCTTGTTCATTTCAAAATCGTTGCCACTCAGCTGAACCCGATACATCCCCAGATTGGAATTCATGATTCCTGGCTTATCCGGATCTTCGGAATATACTTGCGGCAGCGTCACGAATGCTCCACCATCCATGGGCCAGTGCTTGATGAGCGGCAGATCCGAGATTTGAATCTCCTGCGCGGAAACGGGTAGACTTATAGACTTCTGTTTCGGCAGCGCCTGCCATGCAGCAAGACCTGTGCGGACATGCTGAAATGGCGTCTTAAGCGCCTTCATGGGATCGTCACGAACTGCCATTACCCGTTGTACGCCTTCCAGCGTACCGCGGAACATGAACTTGCTTCGTTCCACCGTGCCGAACAGATTCGATACGGCCTGGAACTTCGAGCCTTTTACATTTTCGAATAACAACGCCGGGCCTTTAGCCTCGTGCACTTTCATGTGGATCGCTGCCATCTCGAGATGTGGATCAACCTCTTCTTTGACCCGAATCAAATGACCGTGCTGCTCCAGATCGTTAATACAATCTTCCATATTGCGATATTTCATTGGATAACTCCATTCTCTGTATGATTAAATTAAATAAGTTCATAGATTCACATAACGTCTCTTCTATTTTATCAAATGATCCACTGCTAAACAAAACTATATGTGAAAACTTGTCGCAAATACAAATGTCAAAAAGCAATATGGTAGCAATCTGAATCCTGAACGCGCAGGGACCGATTGTTTCCATATTGCTCTCTCTGTTCTGACCTGCCTAAGATGTAATAACCGACCTGGGAATCGTGACAATAAATTGCGTACCTTTTCCTACTTCGCTCTCTACATCAATTGTACATTGATGCAGTTTCAAAATTTTAATGACAATGGACAACCCCAAGCCATTACCTCGAAGCGAGCTGCTCCGCGCTTTGTCCACCATGTAGAATCGATCAAAAATATACGGTAGAGCTTCCTCAGGTATACCTTGTCCTGAATCTCTAATCAGTACCTTCACGAATGAAGATGACGTCTCAATCTCCACATGTATGGTACCCTGTGAACTGGTGTATTTGATCGCATTGTTTATTAAATTTTGCCAGACCTGATCAAACAAATCTTTGTCCACTGTGATCTCGCAGGGCAGTAGGTCTAATTCGATCTGGATGTCCTTCTGCGCCCACTGCGGCTCCGCCAGTAAGATCGTCCTTCTTAATTGTTCATCCAACTGGAATGTGGTGAAATGAACCGGATGATGCTCGGAATCTAGCGAGGCTAGCCGAAGCAGATTATCACTGAGCCTCGATAAGCGCAGCGTTTCCTCATAGATGATATCCAAATGCTCTTTCTGCTCTTCCAATGGGATAACACCATCTTGCAGTGCTCTGGTAAACCCTCTGATCGATGTGAGCGGAGATTGCATTTCATGAGAGACGTTGCTGACAAAGTCATCACGAACCGAATCAATTTTTTGCAACTCACTGGCCATATGATTAAAGCTCTCCATCAGTTCCCCAAACTCATCCTTATTATTATGTTTCAGGCGGACCGACAGGTCTCCCGATGACATCTCCTTCGCTGCAACCGTTAATCTCTTAATCGGTTTCACAATGTACCCGGACATCAACAAAATTAATAAGCTACCAATGACCAGTACCGTTAACAGTGAGGTTAAGAGCGTGTTTCGCAGTGTATGAAAAAGAGAGGAGAAATCGCTTTGGATCAAAAATGTGCCTATCCCCTCGCTCGTTCCGGGAACACCGATGGTCGCGATTCCTTCTTTACTGGACATAAACATTGCATCGGTTGTACCCGCCTCAAATAACGATTGAACTTTATCCTCTGGCAAGGAAGACAACACTTCACTTTGTTGATTCACGGGAGTAATATTCAAGCCGTACCGGGCAAAGATACCCAAGCTGGATTCCACTTTTTCCGGATCATCAATCAGGTTAATCATTGTGGCGATGTCTTCAGCAAAGGTAACCATAAAACGATCTGGCGTCTTTTCCTGTGTCCCACTATTGAGCATAAAGGAGAGAATCAGACTCACTAGAACAATTCCAATAAAAGTTGCTACGATTCGAAGTCGCAAGCTTTTCCTCAACATGTTCATGCCCGCTCCAGGCGATATCCAAGTCCTCTTATTGTTGAGATCACTAGCTCAGGTACAGGTTCAAGCCGCTCCCTTAACCGCTTGATATGCACGTCGACCGTACGCTCATCGCCTTCATAATCGATGCCCCATATATCATCTATAAGCTGTGTTCGTGTGAATATTTTCCCTGGCGAACTCGCCAGAGAAAATAACAATTCACATTCCTTCTTTTTCAATTCGATGGTTTGACCATCGGCAACGACCATCAGATTGCCCAAATCAATCGTTATACCACTGATCTGAATGATGTTCGATGAACTTTTGTTGTATCGTTTCAATAACGATTTTACACGCAGGATTAACTCTACCGGATCAAAAGGTTTAACCAGATAATCGTCTGAACCTGCATTAAATCCTCTAACCTTGTCCTTCGATTCTCCCTTGGCAGTTACCATGAGAATCGGGATATCCAGATAAGATCGGATATCTTCGGTAAGTTCAATACCGTCTATTCGTGGCATCATCACATCCACAATTGCCAGATCAACTTTCGTATGAGACAGGATATCTAATGCCTCTTGACCGTCTGGTGCTTCCAGCACGGAAAATTGATTCTTTTCAAGATAGATTCGGATTAATTTGCGGATATGGGAATCGTCGTCTACCACCAAAATCGTGTTCATGTAACCATTATCCTTTCCGCAATTGGTTTTATTCGTATCGCAAGGATTCCATCGGGTCCAATTTCGCTGCTTTTGATGATGGCATCAAACCGGCCACGATACTAATCGCTGTACTTACCACGATACCGAACAAGATATAATATCCTGAGAGATTAATAAGTTTTGCTCCAAATGCATTGTCCAATAGAATATTTAACACATAACTAATGACCACTGCAAAGATTACCGCAATAATACCACTAAATACACCTAATAAGGCAGATTCGGAGAAGAATATTCGCTTGATATCCTTCTTTCTCGCTCCAATTGCCCGAAGTATTCCAATCTCCTTCGTCCGTTCCACGACACTAATATAGAGTACTACCAATATCATGATACCGGATACGATCAACGAAATGCCTGCAATACCCGCGAGTACAATGGAAGCCATACTTACATATGTCGTGATATTCTCCATGACCTTGGCCATCTGGGAGCCTGCGAAGCCAGCGTCAACAGCAGCTTCATTGATATCATTTACATATTTCATATCGGTTGCATAGGCGTTAACCTGAATCGGTCCAATCGTTATTCCTTTGTCCGTATACATTGGCTCCAACGTCTCTGATGAGATGTATCCCGGGGATTGTTGCATTGGAGATCGTGGATCTGCTGCTTCATAGATTCCTGAGATCGTTACTTCTTTCTCCAAAGTTATTGGTTTATTATTGCTATCCATCTCATTGATATATAGAAACACGGACTTGCCGATCATGGATTCAGCTTGGTCATTTCCACTTAATTGTTTCGCCGTATCGAGAGGTAACAACATCTGATTTTCTACCGGCAGAACACCCGTTGTCATTAGTGCTGGATCAAAAGCATCCGTTAACGTCGTTAACTGCGTAAGTCCCACACTTTGTTCTTCATTCACCATAGTCGATTTTCCTGTAATGGTTGTGATCGTCTCTACATGATCCACATTAGGAAAATTGCGAATTGTCTCTACATCAGCTTCGGTAAATTGTTCACCTGGTGCCATCAATGCCTCGGGGCCTTGCATGTCTTTGGCTTCTTCACTCGGCTTCGTTATATCCACGAGCAAAGGGTCCATACTTGAATTGATTTCGTCATTCATATACGTCGTTATACCATTCCCCAAGGAGAGCATGAGGAGTACACTTAATATACCTATAGATCCACCCAATGCTACCAATACATTACGTTTGCCGTTTAGTTTCATATTTTTAAGTGCCATCTTGAATGAAGCAAGCAGGCTTAGGCTGCGGGAAGAATCCTGACCACTCTCGTAAACAGCCGTAGAAGGATCTTTCAGGTGAATATCATCACTAATGCGCCCCTCTTCAACCTTCACAATACGTGTACCGGAGTCAGCGACTTTCTGGGAGTGAGTTACGGCAATTACCAGCATTCCCTTTTTGGCTATACTGTCGAGCAAAGCGAGGATTTGATCTCCGTTTTCTCTATCCAGGGCACCCGTCGGTTCATCTGCGAGAATAATGTCTGGATTGTTGGATAAAGCCCGTGCGATGGAAACCCGTTGCTTCTGACCGCCGGATAACTGGTTGGGACGTTTGTTCAGATGATCTTTCAGCCCGACCTCTGTCAATATATCAACGGCACGTTGATTCCGATCCTTCTCATTTGTATCTGTCATTTGCATTGCAATCGTCACATTCTCGAGGACAGACAGATGCGGGATCAGATTGAAATTTTGAAAGACAAAGCCGATATTATTCTTCCGATAATCATCCATTTCTTTCTCGGTCATGGCACTTAAATTCTTGCCACGAACAACGACGTCCCCTTCATAATCGGAGTCCATGCCACCAATGATATTCATCAGCGTGGATTTACCACAGCCAGATTCGCCGAGGATGGAGACGAACTCCCCCGTCTCAAAGCTAAGGTTCAAACCATGGAGTACAGGAACTCTTTCTTTTCCATATAAGGTGTATGATTTCTTCACATTTTTAACTTCTAGTATTTTCATATGGATCTCTTCCTCTCCTGATCATGCACAATATCTATCTATTTGATGTTCATATCGTAACAAATTATTGTGAACTGATAATGAACTGGACCATTGCACCTATAAGAGGTTGTTCAAAGAACGATATGCAAAAAAACACCTACAGCTTACTTGAAATAAATCATTTCAAGTTAGTGTAAGTGTCCAAAATTTGATTAGATTAGTCCGGCTTTTGCAAGTAACCTTTTCACAATCGCCGCCGACTGTGCACGACTAATGTCTGCATCTGTCATCAGCTTGCCATCATCGCCTTGTACCAGCTCTTGTTTAATCGCCGATGCAACCGGCTCAGCTGCCCAAGCCTGTACTTTAGCGCTATCGCTGTATGTGCTCAGCAGACTTGTTGTCTCTGACGCGTCGGCCTGTGCCAGACCGACCAGTTTCATCGCACGTGACACAATAGTCAGCGCTTCCGCACGAGAAATTTCGCTGTTCGGACGGAAGGTATCGTCAGCATAACCTGAGATCAGGCCATAGGACACAGCCGTCTGAACCTCATCCTCATACCAGCTGCCTGTCTTCACATCCTTGAATGATGCTGCTTCTGCGCTAATCGGGGAGTGCAGACCCAAACCTCTTAACAAAACAGCCGTAAATTCTGCCCGCGTAATACTCCGGTCCGGCGCAAATACGTTCTCACCAGTACCTTCAACGATCAGACGGGATGCCAGATCCTGTACGTCATCACGACTCCAGTGATTCGTTACATCGCTGAATGTTGCCGGATGATAGATCAGGGCGTAAGTGCTGTTCGTCAAGCTATTAATAATAGCAGAATCTTGCCCGTTACCTTTCATCACCTTGGTCGGCACATGCAGAAGGCTGCCATCTGGCTGAAGCACAACTCCTGTCGTGATCTTTGAACCATCGACACCCTCTGGCAAAGTAATAGAGCGCTCTACATAGGAGTTAAAACGATCCACATTAACTTGCTGCCCATTCCAAATCGCTTTCACTTCAAAATCAACCGGAGTTGCAACCACTGTAGTGTTCTCCAGCTTGTCCGCTGCGGCCTGAATTGCTGTTTGCTTGGATGTCGCACTAGGCACAATAGCGATTTGAATGGTGATGTCTTCCAATGGAATCGTGTTTCCGAATTGGTTCAGAATCTGATCCACCTGAATCTGGTTAGCTGGAAGTGTGTACGTACCGCTATCAGTCTGAATGACAACTTCGGCATTACTTCCTTCCATCGTTTTGACCAGCTTGCCATTTAATTCACCAACGACCGCGCCCTTGCCAGTACCTGTAATCGGTAGCAGAAGCGTTCGCAATCCACTTCCAATCTGATTGATGACTTTGTCATTATCCACATGAACCGTGGTGGTAACCTGATTGTTTACCGTTGATGTGGTGGCCGTCGCAGATTGTTCCTGTTTCTGTCCGTTTACATAGATGTCTACGCCTTTGGTTACCGCTGGAGTAGATGGAACTGGGGTAACCACGGGTGTAGTAGGTGATACACTTCCTCCCGAAGAGGAACCTGGAGAACCCGAATTGCCACCACCTGAGTTTGCTGCTGTAATTGTGATTGTTCCACCGGATAATTCAGTGTAGTTCTCGTGCTCTACATTCGTGAAATTCCAGTGTTCTGCATCTTCACGATTTACCGTGAGTTTTTTCGTTCCTGGAGCCGCATTATTTTTGGCTTTGACCTCAATATCAAACAGCTGCTGTTCCACAGGTACTGGATGGTCACCTGCAGTCAAATCAGCCCAGATGATCCGTACCCAGCCAGCTTCGTTATCAATCTTATAATGAAAATTTGATTCATTATTTTCCACTATGGATGGAAAATTGCCGCCGTCATATTTAGGCGTGATACGTACGATCTCCAGTGCAGACGAATCATAATCAATCTGCATATTATAAGCGGTAACTGCCGCATAATGCGGTTGTTTTAACGTCACAGGAACATGCACGCTCTGCCCAGCCTGTACGCTGACATCCGTAAACTGTACCTGTGATGGTTCCATCGGCTCCGCCCCTGCTACACTCGGCAATACGAGCGACGAGAGTAACGTCAGTGCGATCAAACCTGACATTGTTTTTCTGATTCTTGGACGTTTCTTTTTCGGTTGAAGCATGTAATAACCTCCATAGTCTGTATTATTTGATAGATGGCACTGATGAACGTAATTGTTATCCCCTACTTAAAGTCAAGGGGGTGATGGAGGTCCTTCAACAGCTTGTTTACCACCAATCATCACTGTTCTTCCTCGGAATTGCTCATCGGAAGTAGATTGAGGTGTGATTTCGAGGAAAAGGTATTTCCCCACGTCGTTAGCAGTAATGGTGTACTCAGAGCTTATTGCTTCCGGGATTTCTGTCTTGCTTTCTCCCGTTGCATCCAAACCCCGGTACCATTGATAAAGCGTTGTATTATGGTAATCTCTATCTGCGTCAAAGTATTCGAATGTACTGGTTATCTTGACTCCGGTCTTCATCTCACCGATTAGCTGAGCATTCAATGCATACGGTGCATCGTCCAACTGCTTAAATGTCAATACATAACGGTTATCCTTGGCACCAAGCTTTGCAACAGAATAGCCTTCCAGCAAAGCCTGAGGATCAGACCAAAAAACTTCACCGTCTCGATTAGTATCCATCCGATTCATCTCAACAGCAGAATAAGAGCGACGGTTCAATTCGTTACGAAGATGCTTCAATAGCGCTGCTGCATCCGAAGAATTCACTTTGCCATCATTATTCACATCACCTTGTTTACTAATATAAAGTTCGAAATTATCCGTAACAGATTCTCCAGATAAAGTATAATTCGCTTTCAATTCGATATTGATCTTACCCCTTGTATAGGGAATAACCACCAATTTATTTTCATTGTTTACGTATACGCGAGCCACACTATCATCATCTGAACTAGCGCCGACCGAATCGTATGTGTTCAGTGGGAACTGGGTATTTAAATCAATGATAACTGTCTTATCCAGTGCCTCGATTGGTGTATACGACACGAGAGAATGCTGATTTGAATCTTCCGATGAACGACTCAACCATCGAATATCCTCACTAAGTACAGGTCGTGAAATAATGATATCTGAGCCAGCCGCACCCGCATTGACCTGCGGAAGCGTTCCACCTATAGGCAATGCAATGCCCAATCCGAGTGCAGTCAACATGCTTTTTTTCAATATCGGCTTAAGCCGTTTTTTGTTTTGTTTCCCCTTCAATTCATGTTCCTCCTCGTGTACATTTCAAATTTGAACAACTACATGCTCAGTATAACGAGTCATTCTGAACCGATTCTGAACAGGTCCATGGAACTATTCCCAATTGTAATTCGACAAAAAACGCCATGGATTAAGCCTCCATAGCGTTTTGAATACAAATCATTTTCCAGTTTGGATCAAATTGATCTAAAATTAAATTCCCTCAACGATTCGTTTGGCTCTAACCTTCACCTCACGGTAAAGTTCTTCCTCATTGATCGTGAGCAGCTTTCTGCCTCTCATGAGGATTTGACCATTCACGATCGTGGTGTCCACATCCGCACCGTTTACACTATATGCCAGTAGCGACTCTACCTCATGTACCGGTTGAAGATGTGGTTTGGCCAGATCAATCAGGATCAGATCAGCTTTGCACCCCACCTCAAGCATCCCCACTTCATGCTGAAGGCCAAGCAGATTAGCACTTCCGCGTGTAGCCATGTGTAGAACGTCCTTGGCTGGCAAGCGTGTGGGATCACCATAGTCCAGCTTTTGCAGCCAGGTCGCGGCTTTGATCTCCTCAAACATATCCACGGTTGTGGCACTTCCCGCTCCATCCGTTCCCATTCCCACGTTAATTCCTTGAGCCAACATCTCAGTAATCGGAGCAATTCCACAACCCAGCTTCAGATTACTGACCGGATTGTGCGCTACACCGCCGCGCATACCCTTCAATCTGCCGATATCCCTTCGATTCAGGTGTACACCATGTGCAAGCAGCACGTGTGCCTGTTCGAACATCCCCGCCTCTTCCAAATACTCTGTCGGCGTCATGCCATAGCGCTCACGAACTTTCATGACTTCTTCCTTCGTTTCAGCCAGATGAATGTGCAGCGGAATATCCTCCGCAACAGCCATGGCAATGACTTCACGGAGCGGCTCCACGGGACAGGTGTAGGGTGAGTGCGGTCCATACATGGTTGTAATCCGTCCCTCGGCCGCTCCAGACCAGCGCTCTACAAGATCGATTGCCTCCTGCAACCTGCGTCCACCATCATCCTCCAGAAATACCATCCCGCGTGTAAGCGATGCCCGCATACCCGTTTGCTTAACCGCTTCTGCAATCTCATCCATATGAATATACATATCCGCAAAGGCAGTGGTACCGGAGCGAATCATCTCGGCAATGGATAACTTGGCACCCCAATAGATGTCTTCCGGGTTCATACGTGCTTCAGCAGGCAGCATTTTGCGTTCGAGCCAGTCCATCAGCTTCAGATCGTCCGAGAATCCCCGGAGCAGGCTCATCGGTGTATGTTGGTGGCCATTTATCAGTCCCGGCATGGCAACCTTATTACGGCCATCGATAATCTCATCTTGCGGTTGAGGCAGAATGTGGTCCGCAATCTGCGTGATGCGATCTCCATCAACACGAATATCCCCCATGAAGGGGGCATCGGCATCTTTCATCGTTAGGATGGTCGCTTGCTGAATCAATATACTCATTACATTCACGGCTCCTCTGGATTGGTTATCGTTCCTTCCATATCCGAGGTTAAGCCTTCACGTAACGGCAAGGTCAAGTCATTTTAAATTTTGGATCGTCATCTTTCTGAAACTTTGTATAAAGGGTTTAGGGTCGATTTCAACCATATATGGATACACGCCTGTACTTGTGTGCAGATAGAAAAATCCACCTTCATCGCCCATTCGTCGAAATGACATGTCAAACACTTCCGTGATGTTGAACTCGCGGTATTTAGTCACGATTTTATCTGAATACAGAATCATGGAACGGGCATTCATCTCAATCTCTTGGGCGAGACCCGTCACTTCTCTCTGTACTTTATAATAAGGTAATACAGCAACGCAGTTCATGATCTCCCTCCATTCATACCATGATTATTGTTCCATCATAGCAGATCGGAGGGTACCCGCAAAAGACATGAAGCTAGGTGATCTTGGTTGTCACCTTTAGTGGCGTATGAAGTGCATCCTGAATGTCTTGCAAAGAAAGAACCTGTTCAATATGAAAAACACCATGTGGCAACGCTGTTCTATACACGCGTTCTGCCACGGCTGCTGCCACCGCCGCCGTCGCATCTGCTTCTTTATGGCCAACGAGCTGTTGTTCGACGCGTACTTGCTCACCATTTTCCCATCCGACGGCATCAACCTTGACCGCATACATCGGCTCTCCCCCAGGAATAAGGCCAAATGCCTTAACTGTTCCATTGCGAATAGATGGTGTCCGCAGCAACGAAAATAACCCTGCACGTTTGGAGATTGCCATGGATCTTGTGATCCAGCGTGAGTCCAGACAGAGTCTGGTAGATACGGTTGGGATCCGTAACGTCCGAGCAACCACATGCTGATCCGAAAAGTTAAATCGATAGGCCTTCCGGTTCCCCAGTTCCGCTCCAAAATCAATCCTTTTGCCATCTCCGAAACTTTGTACCTCAGCAGGTTTGCCCTTTTGCATCACCTGGTAGGTGGCATTCATCTGATCAACGGTCCATTCCACGGCAGCCTTCCCGTGTTTCTCGCCAAGTCCCAGCATTACGGTAATATCTGCTTCCTCCACCTGATCCATATGCATGGTCGCTTCGCGTACAAGCAGATTAGTCACTCCCGGTGATAATCCAACGCTGAGGATCGCGGTCGATTTGGAACGTTGCATTTTGGTGTGTAATTGTTCAACTTGGGCGAGAAAATCATATTTTGCAGAAATATCAATATAATCGGTACCGGCTTGTGCACAGGATTCAACGAACCGGGTATCGCTCTGATCCACACACATGATCACGAGCTTCACAGACCGTAACATGGACGGCTCCACAGGTCGTGTTACATCCAGTTGAAGCGGCAGTACAGCACCACCTGTTGATCGGCTGAATTCTTCCGCACGGTTCATGCGTGTACCCGCTGCCCACACTTTACCCGGGAATAATTTCCCCAGCTGAGTACATATCATCTGACCTACTTGACCATAACCACCAACCACCCAGATCTGATCTTTCACAGACTTCACGTTAGTTTCGACTTGCATAATATCCCTCCACCCAGAACGCCCCGAAGTAACGTGTAATATGTGAGAAACCGCATTCGGTCAGTAGCTGAGTCATCTCTTCTGAGGATATGGGATCGGATTCACGGCCCAAGGAAGCAGCAAAGCGCTCCCACTCTTCAGGAAGAACACCTGTACTCAACATGTGATCCTTCCAAGCTTGCATCATCAACGGATATGCGGGGGAACGAAGATCCGCATTTACAGCCGCAATGATCAGTGGTGCACCCGGTTTAAGTCTCGCTGCGAGGCTGGTCAGAAACGTTCTCTTGGCCTCCATCCCCTGAAGGAAATGCAACATAAGCATGCTCGTCGCCCCATCATATAAAATATCCTCCGGCAATTCTTCAACCGTGACAGGTTGCAGCTTCACTCTGGAACCGATGCCAGCTTCAGCGACTCGACTCTCGGCAAGTTGCAGCATGGGCTGTGAGGGATCTACTCCGGTCAATGTCCACTCCGCATGGCGTGATCCAAGCAAAGCAATTTCTTTTCCCCCTCCCGCTCCGGCTACAAGTATATGAATATCGTTGTTATCTGTAAGAGACGCTGCAAGCAGTCGTTCCATTAGATCATGCATATGAGAATAACCCGGAATCTTCAGGGCTATCGATTGTTCGTAGCGGTGTACATCTGCCGTTTCCCAGCTCATGGGTGATGGATTGTGACTCATGGATACTACACTCCTCTTGAATTGAAGTTAGACTTGACTCGCTGTTCGTCTAATTTCATTATAGAAGGATACGCCGAACCTACAATCCCAGAACATTGGGATATAAGCATAGCGAGAGGAGATATCTTGTTGACATCACGTATTGATCGGAACCACAGACTTATCACTTCTCTTGAAAAAGGAACCTGGACCTCGCGTACCTATCGGGAAGCTGTTCTGAAGCAGATCCATTCGGCGGTGTCTTATGACGCATACTGTTTCACCACCGTTGATCCGCTGACTCTTCTCTCCACAGGAGCTGTGACAGAAGATGGCATTGAAGCCATTCATGATCGGTTATTCATCAATGAATACATGGAAGAAGATATACATAAATACGCTGAATTAATTCGCAGCGGTGAACATACAGCAACACTTCATACGTCCATGAACGCACAACCTGAACAAAGCTCACGTTATCTCAACATTCTTCAGCCAGCGGGGTTCGGTGATGAACTGCGCGCTGTATTGGTCAATGGAGACGCTTGTTGGGGATACCTGACCCTGTATCGTAAGACCGAGAATGCTTTTTTTACAGAGGAGGAACGGTTGCTGATTGAAAGCTGGACTACTTCTATTGCATCCATGCTGCGTTCCACGAGTCTGACACTGATGGATGAGATCACGAGTGAAAGTCCCGAGGAACCTGGAATTTTGATCACCTCGGACACGTTCCAGCTCTTATCGCTGAACGCCCCGGCTCAATATTGGCTGTCCCAATTGCGTACGCTGGAACATGTAGGGCCAGACATTCTGCCCCGTCCGGTACGTGCAGTGAGTTCCCACTTGCAGCGCAAGAATCGGGCTGAACGGGCTGAAGATACGCCACTCGCTCCCGACTCGCCCTCCAAAGTCTGTATCCAACTTCCGGATGGGCGTTATCTCATCCTTCATGCCAGTCTTATGCAACAGCTCGCGGGACCGGATCAGATTGCTATTCGTTTGGAGCAGGCAATGCCGCAGGATTTGCTGCCCTTGCTCGCCGAAAGCCATGGATTATCCAGTCGAGAACGGGAACTGCTGGGTTATGTGCTGCGTAGCTATTCTTCCAAAGAGATTGCTGCCACGATGCATATTTCTGTATACACGGTTCAGGATCATTTGAAATCCATTTTTGCCAAAACCAAGGTATCTTCACGTCGCGAGCTCATCTGGTATTTCGTTTCCCGTTTCCAGCTGTCGGATGAGCCGGCCATATAAAGGCTGACAGGTAAGCAATTCATCTACAGTTCCAATTCACTTGGGTTACCAAAGCAAAAAAGCCACCATTCAGGCGACTTCTTAAGGGACGATAATCTTGTCCTTTGGGGTCGCTTGCTTATTTTCCCCGTGAGCGGATAAGCGTGTTAACGGTCCATTGTACAGTTCAAAATCACACTTACGTTGGTTTCACTGCCACTTCATTGGTATGAGGTCCGAGAATAACATCTCTCTCCATAGAGAAATGTTCCCCATTAACAGTTACATTCTCAAATCTCACGTTCTCTACCTTCCGCGCTTCATCGTAGCCTTCGATATGGGATGGGTTCAGACAACTTCCGTTATACGTAATATTTTTGAAAAGAATATCCCGGATCTGTTTCCCCGGAGCAGGATTGTATTTTGCATTTTGCAGCACTCTCACATTGAACAGTTCACCCAATTCGAAAGGTTCGATGCGGATATTCTCATACACTACGTTCTGTACCGTGTTGTTGTCTCCGGCATTGATCGCAAGACATCCCCAGTAATCCGGCTGTGGTTCGTGATGCTCGAGGATATCAATATCGCTGAATACAATATCTTCAATCACATCTCCATCTCCTTCATAGTTGCCATGTGTGCCTATGTTGGCTGGGTGCGCTACATCTGCCCACAAGATCGAACGGGTAACACGAACCCTCCGGGTATCGCCTCGAAATTCATCCCTTGAAGCATAGATCGCAATACAGTCATCAGAAGTACGCAGAAATACACTGTCGATGTTCACATCTGAACAGGCCATCATGTCAATGCCATCCGACCAGCCACGTGTACTAAAAGTTTTTATATTGCAAATATCTATAGACTCCGATTGACCAATCAGGACCGTATAATGGGGTGGATCAATGACTGTGATACCTTCAATCGATATATTTCGGGCATAACTGATTTCTACCCCACGATAAAAGGTCGTTTTCTCAAAATCGGAAAGGTACAGAATGCCTCTGCCACGAATGACCACATCCTCCACATGGCTACAAATAAACCCTCCATAGATGACTGTGCCACCGGCGATATAGATCATTGTATTCGAAGGTACTTCTAAACGGGATGTATCGAAATGATGGATACCTGGTTGAAAATATAACACTTTGGGTTTCACTACTGAACTCACATCTGCCAAATTCCCCAGAATATCTACCGTGTTATGCATTCCCGGTTCAAGCGGCAGGACACCATCATCCGAAACCAGTGGGACATCCTGCTCCAGCGGATTAGCAAAGATGTGCAGATTGTGGAATCGATCTCCGTCCACTTCCAAGGATAGTTGCCGCGGACCTTCCAGATGAAGCAACATACGGTTTGCTTCCAACTCATAGCTTAATCCTGTTGAGATTGGGCGGATGATCGCAGCCTGAACACCCCCTTCATTTTTCACAATCTCCAGTTCCACCGGCCCATTACAATCGAACGTGACCATCGATGCATTGCGGACATCATGCATATCGACCTTCACATTGTAGCTGAACAAAGGTTGCCACTCCCCACCTGGCTTGCGGACATTCACGGTGAAGTCCGTGTTGACTACAGCACCAATCGGGGCTGGATAAACCACCAGATGCGTATTTACAGTCTGCATATCCGTTCTCCTCCATACCTAGAGATGAGACGGTTAGCAGATGAGCACCGTTCCCAGGATCATCTACTAACGATCTTGCCATCATCCCTGAAAGTCATTTTTATTTACTGCGTTCCTCGTAAATCTGTTGGGCCTCATCCAGTTCCGACTGCCCCCCGGAGTTCAGCCACTGTGACCGGAAATCATCAAAATCTTTATCGGTATTCGCTTCACCAGAAATTGCTTTAATATAATATTGAGCCTGTAGTGTGTTCAAAATGGCCTCATATTGGGCTTTGGTCTTCATCACCGTCGACTGCATCAGATCACTCAGGACGGTTACACCTTCCACATTCGTCAACTTTTCTTTGAAAGCCAGCTTTTCAGGTGAGTAGTGATGCTTCATCATGGAGCTGACTTTGGCACCGAATGGATTATAGAAGCCTGCACCCAATTCACTCATTAACTCCGTACCTGCTGCCGCTTCCGTAACGACCGCCAATTCATCTTCGAGGTTATAGGAGTTTCCTTTTTCCCCAAACACTGTCGTCAAGTAGCCTTCCGTATCCGTCGTGACATACTCCAGAATTTGCAAAATTTTAATACGTTTGGCGTCATCCTTCTCAAGCTGTGCTCCAAACAACAAAGGAGGCTGCAAAGCTCCGTTGGCCATCGCATACTTTTTGCCGTCCGGCCCAGAGAATGGAACACCAGGAACAAGTTCAATGCCTTTATCCTTGGAGATCAGGCCAAAGTATCCATCATCATACAGGTGGTGCCACATTCCGGTTTCAATGATTCCGGTACGCAGACTGACAAATTTGGTTTGAATCTCACTGTTGCCATCCGTGATGAATTCAGGATCAATAATGCCCGCCTTATACCATTCATTTAACAGCTTCAGCGCATTGCGCGCTTCCTCTGTAATTGCGCCATACGTTACTTTGCCATTCGCGTCCAGTTTGAACTGGTACGGCGCTACTCCGTAAGCTGCGAACACCGTATTGAACAGTTGTGCCTGGGCATCCTTGCCTCGTCCGGTCAAGCCGTACGTATCCTTTTTACCGTTGCCGTCCGGGTCATTATTCATGAATTTGGTCAGCACATCCTCAAGCTCGGCAAGATCCTTTGGCGGTTCATTGTAACCAATAGCTTTCAGCCATTGTCCGTTATATGCGGGTATAAAACCCGTTGCACCTTCCCCCCATACCTTGGGAACACCCCAGTTCTTGCCGTTGTATGTACCCGGGTCCCAGGCATTTGGATCAACGCTCTCCACGTCCGCCGTGTATTTAGGCATATATTGCTTGATCTCTTCCTGGGATACACTCGCAAGGATGCCTTGATCCGCCCATTGCACCACATCGCCTACGGTGCCGTCTACGGAAATAATGTCCGGGATCTGGCCGGAAGCCAACATGACGTTGAATTGTTCTTTCCAGGTTGCCGTCTCGAAGGAAATATTCTTGAACTTCACATTAAATTTCTCTTCCAGAAACTTCTGCACGTAATTGTTATCGGCTTTGGGGATATTCCAGTTGTTTGCGATTGAAATCTCAATTGGCTTTTCATTACTCCCATCTGAAGTTTCACCTGTACTGTTTTCAGTAGTCGCACCACCGTTGCAACCGCTTACGAGTAATGAAGCCGATACCACTAATCCCAGCATACCGGTAATGAATTTCTTTTGTCTCATCTCTGAATTCCTCCTTTTTGATCTAACGATTCGCATATGTGAATCAAGACACCCTGAGGCAGCCTGAATGAACCCGTGTTACCCTTTGAGCGAGCCTACCATCGTTCCTTTTACGAAGTACTTTTGCAGAAATGGATACACAATAATAATGGGCAGTGCCGTGAACATCAGTGTAGCGGCTTTGATCGGTTCCTGGTAACCCAATTCTGAGCCCTTAACGTCTGCCGCGAACATGGATAGATTCTCTCCCGTGATGACCACTCGTCTCAGGAACGTCTGAAGCACTTGCTTGGAAGGGTCCTGAATATATAACACCGCGTCAAACCAGGCATTCCAGTGTCCTACCGCAGACCATAGCGACAATGTGGCGATAACAGGCATCGATAACGGGAGAACCAGCTGAAACAGAATACGCAGATCGTTTGCCCCGTCGATTTTGGCTGAATCCTCCAGCTCATCAGGTATGTTCTGAAAAAAATTACGCAGAATCAGCATGGAGAACGTACTGATCAGTCCCGGAATAATGTACACCAGCCGCGAATCCAGCAGACCAAGCGATTTGATCAGAAAATAGGAAGGAATCATGCCCCCGCTAAAGAACATCGTGAACACAATTAACATCGTATACACATTGCGATGCGGCAAGTATTTACGGGATAGCGGATATGCTCCAAACGACATGAACAGGATCGAGCAAACGGTCCCCACCACGGTACGAAAAACGGTGTTGCCAAACCCCATCCAGATATCCTGATTACCCAGTACCTTCTCCCAGGCAAAAAATGATACCTGCTGAGGATACAGATGGATACCCAATCTCAATGCTTCTGCCGGCGTACTGAACGAGATCGAAAGCATATGGACAAACGGATACAGCATGACAATACACAAAATAATCATGAACGTAATCAAACAAGCCTGAAAAAGGTTACTGCCCCTGCTATGCTTCACTGCCTTGTCCTCCAATCTGCTTATTCTGTTTAAAAGAGCCCCTGCTGTCCAAACCTTTTTGCCATATAGTTCGTTGCCAGTACCAGCGCAAAAGCAATCACATTTTTGAACAGACCGACCGCTGTCGTCAGGCTGAACTGAAAATTCTGCAAGCCTACCCTATAAACATAGGTGTCCAGAATATCCGCCACACTATAAGTCGCAGGTGAGTACAGGTTCAAAATCTGATCAAAGCCGGCATCCAGTACATTGCCAATGCGCAGAATAAACATCAGTACGATGACCGGCATAATTGTCGGAAGCGTAATACTGAGGGTCTGCCTCCAGCGACTCGCTCCGTCCATCACGGCAGCCTCATACATCTCGGGCTGTACACCCGCAAGTGCGGCCAAATAGATAATCGTGCCCCAGCCCACTTCTTTCCAGATCGCCGAAATGACCAGTGTCGACCGGAAATGATTCGGATCTCCCAGAAAATAAACCGACTCCAATCCCACAAGCTGGAGCAAATAATTGACCACACCAGACGATGGAGACAACAGCGTGATCAATATCCCCGAGAGAATGACCCAGGAGAAAAAATGCGGCAGGTAGGTCAGCGACTGTGCTACCCTTTTGAAGGCACCTGACCGGATCTCATTGATCAGTAGCGCGAGTATAATTGGCGCCGGGAATCCAAACAGAATATGCAAAAAACTGATGATGATCGTATTCTTAAGAATCATTAAGAAGTCAGGAGATTGAAAGAACAAAAACTCGAAATGCTTGAAGCCCACCCACGGACTGCCCCAGATTCCATCCATGATCCTGAAATCTTTGAAGGCCAGTTGAATACCGTACATTGGGCCGTATGCAAACACCGCGTACCAAATCATTACCGGAGCAAGCAGCAGAAACAGATATCTGCACTTCTTGTATTCCCTCCAGGTTGCTGCCCATTTTGACGGCTGTTCATTGAATATATTCTTTTTGCCGTCCACTTCCGGATTGTGCACCGGGTTCATGATAACTGCTCCTTTCCAACCATCCAAAATTCCTCAAGCCACACTTCAATCTTAGAATTATGTAAGCGCTTTTTCTATTGCAAGTTCATTCGATTCTATATAAATTCTTTCACGGTTTCTTATAAAATCTTACGAATTCATAAAAAATGACCGCTGCTTGGGTAACATTCGTTAGATGCTCCAAACAACAGTCATATGCACCTTACCTTCTAGCTTCATACTTGCTTCTGCTATTCCTTATCCAGAGATAGAGAATCCAGCGCGGCCAGCTGTGAATTCCGATATTGCACAGGCGTTACGCCGTAGCGTGATTTGAATTTGCTGTGAAAATACTGAGGATTCCGGTAACCGACTTGCGTTGCAATAACTGACACAGCGAGACGTGGTTGATCACGCAACAGATCCGCAGCTTTTTCCAGCCGCAGCCGGGTTACATATTCCGTAAAAGATTCTTTCGTCCCTTCGCTGAAAAGTGTAGAAATATAAGCAGGGGCGAGTGAAACCTCTTTTGAGAGGATTTGCAGGGATAACTCTTCATGCAGATGATCTGCGATATACACCTTCAACGTACGAATCACATCCGTATGTGCATGGTTACCGGCATACTTCAAATGTTCGGTAATCTGCATGCACAGCCTGCGAATTCCTTCGACCGTCTCGATCAGCGTATCCTTTTTCAATTCGTCAAAAATATTGGAATGCGGCAGGAAGTGCTGTAACTTCAACTCAAGCACCGATTGATACAATTGCATAATTAATTGCAGCACAGCGAGCTCCGCAGTCTCGATCTGCATATGACCATTCTGTAGAACCTCCAGAAAATGATTAATAAAATCAGCGACCGCTTCCTGATCTCCTGCCTGTAGTGCATTTTTGAAATGATCGTATGGAAACAGATAAGGCGCTGTACTCATCTCCAGAACTCTGGAATACGCAACAATTGAATCTTTTCCATATAAAAAATGATATCTGCTTGCCTGCTTGGCCATTTGATAAGAATCAGCGAGCGCTTCTGGGTGGTCTACCCTACTCCCAATTGCCGCACCAAACCGGGAATCATGCTCAGCAGAATGTTGAGCCGCCTGCACATCGGCCATTATACGATTTTCTGCGTTCTGTTCATCAGGAGAAATATAATAAATGATAGCCGCCTCATTCTCATTCAGTGGAACGAAAATACTGTGTAAAGACCGATTCATCTTTTCATAATGAATCTTCAGACCTGTACTGCCCCCCTCCTCTGGAATCCGGAGATAGACGGTGCAATAGTGATATCCCGGTTGAATGAACTGTTCCGCTTCGATCTCCAGGCTTACGCCAAGCAAGAGGTTTTTCAAATCATTTTTTCTCGCTTGGGTTTCGAGGTTTACGATCTTTTCCTCCATTAGATGAAAAGTGTTACCGATAAAAGCGTACTCATTGCCCAAGGACGTGACAGCACTTGATGTATGTAAACCTTTGATCTGCATCATCAGTCTTTTTACCGGAATGTAAAGTTGTTTGGAGAAAAAGAACGATAGCAGCAAACCAAATAGAACAACTACGCCGCAACTAATTACAAGGCTGTTTTTCAACTGTTCAGAGGACAGGACAAATGAGTTCATCGGACGATACATCGCATATGTCCAATCCTGCTGCGAGTTCGCGGACTCCAGATAAGACAGAACGGCTTTGCCTTCCGCTCCTTCTATAATCTGTTCTCCACTTTGGCGATTGTGAATGGTATTCTGCAATAAACCACCGAGCGCCTCATTATACTCCCCCGTGTGAAGAAGCTCTTTACCCGAAGAGTCGAAAATATACAGCTGGTCTGCCGGGGAACTCAAGATTCGAGAGGCCGCTGTCTGCAGATATTCCACTCCTACATCCATAAAGAAATAACCCATGGTTGGCACGCCAGGTGTCTCGTATGGCAATTTAATCACATAGGTCATCACCTTGCTTCCATCCGCCAATGTCCGAAACAGCCATTCTTTAGGTTTCACTTCGTTCAGCTTCAGAATGAAAGCTGCATCTTCGGATGTATCACTCTTCATATGAAAGTTACTGGCATCCACGACATAATGATTGGCCGGAAAATAAACGGTAACATTCGTTAGCCCTTCATTTTCAATCCTGTAGAATTCCAATTCCTGCCGAAAGGATGCAATTCGACTCAAATTCCCCTCCCAGCTCTTCGTTAACAATAGATTCAAGTTGAAGTTATTCTGAATAAACCGAATGGAGAGTGCTTTATTTTGCAGGTTGTCTTCATATTTCTTTAAGATCGTCTGCTCGATATAATCCTTGGCGGAAATCAGGCGGTTTTTATTGTCCTTGGCAATCTCATCCTCCATCATTTCATTAGCCTGGGTATACCAATACCCACCCATAATGCCGATCAGAACCACAGACAGCACGGTATATGACAATATAAATTTGATAAAGATGGTTTTTCTGTATTCAGGCATTTTCATCCATCCCCTTTAGCTTCGCTCATCGTGAACTATCCCGTCCCCACGATAATGTATGCGCTATCATAAATAAGAACAACAATAGTTATTCATATTGCTTAAGCTATCAAAATCATTCTCTAAAATCCAGTATAAAATCTTTCACTTCATTCTAATTTCTTTCAACCCAGTCGCGGACCTGCACTTATCTGGTACAAAACAATGCAAAAAAATGCCCCAAAGCCTCCTTGTTCAGGGGCTTCGGGACATTTACATTCAACACATGCTTTCTTTTAAGGCAAGCTGATTCGTTAAAATGATTTATTAGGATGGTTCAAGTTTCCACTGCTGGTTACTGCTTAACAAATATCTCCATTGCTGAATCAGAGCTCCTTCTGCGGAAGATGCATTCACCACGTCAGCGGGTTTATTTGAATGCACAGGAGTGATTCGATAATAACCTTGCCCTGTAGGAATGAAGGCAAATCTCTGATGATCACCGCCATTATTGCTCCACAATTGAAGGTTGGCTCCATGACTCAATGCACCGCTTGCTACATCCAGTGAGAGTCCGCTCTGTACATTCTTGATACTGTATTGGCCACCGCCAAGATGAGTCACGTTCCACTTTTGATGGGCTCCCCCCGTGTAGGTGGATTTACGAACTTGTGCACCACTTGAAGTACCCGCTGCTTCCATCGCTTTGCCATCCAGACGCACAACGAATCGGTACGTACCATTAGCTATATTCCCATTGGGAAGTGTGGCTGAACCACCGGTCCCTGCCGGACGGGTATATAGAAGTGTTCCAAAACCAAGCTGGTCAAACGTTGAAGCATATGCGGTGTTCGGGCCTGCCTCAGGTCTCATCAGATTGGCACGAGCAGCAATGTTGGGTACGGATAGACCCTTGCGTTGTGCATAGTGGTTATAGATCATCTCCCAAACCGGACGGTACTCATTACGGCTCGCACTCGAAATCACTGTCTGGGTCTGAACAGCGCCGTTCGTTCCAGAGCCCCATTCATAGGTCGCAAAAGGGACATTGTCATCTCCATTGTTATACTTCGCAACGTATTCGGCAGCGCGCAGGAAGCGATTGTTCGCCCATCCATACAGATCATCCCCTTGATTCCATGCCATTTCATTGATCGCAGCCATCAATCCAATCCCTAATATCGTGTGTGCCTGGTCACGTCCGGATTCCTGCCACTGTGCAAGCCCGTTCGGATGCAGGAAAGGAATTGCGTTATAGATGGAGCCGTTTCCGCTACCGTGCTTCAAATATTCAATTCCTACCTCATAAATGTCACGGCGGTCACAGAAAATACCAATCGCAACCGTAGCCGCCATGTTGCTCAGATCCCAGTTCGCCCAGTAATTCTGGATATAGGCGTCGTTGTGGTCTCCGCCGAATTCATTGCCAATAAGAAAGCGTTCATTAAGCGGCTTATAAAATACATTCAACAGCATATTTTGCATCTGTGTCACATTGAATCCAGGATAATCCCGCATGATCTCGGCTGCGTTAGCCATCTCGTATCCGGACAACCCGGAAGCCAAATAACGGTCAGCATTACCGGTGAGTGTGGTTAGCGTCGATGACCATGCATTCAGAATGTCACGGGCGGTATCACCGTTAGCCGTATTACCACTGATTTTCCATCGTAAAGCATTCTGATATGCACGGGCAATATCGTTATACAACAAGGCAACATTGTCGCCTGTCCCCCCTCGGACAATCGTAGCAGTCGCACGCGGAGTCCAACCAGACTGTGAAAGCGAGCTGTTCAGCAACTGATTCCATCCATCCAGATAAGGCTGTGCACCTGCGCTTACCATCTGTTGCATGCGGTTAAAATCAGCTTGTGTATGCAGCAGACCAGGGTGCGTGAATTCAGCTGCTGCTTCTGCTTTTGCGGCAAAACCAAACCCGAACATCCCTATACACAGACTGAACAACATGGTAACAATCAACGTTTTTTTCATCCTGCTACAACACCTCCTTTCATCCTTCTTCGTTCGTTTCCGTCTGGATAACCAGTGCCTGTATGGCCTGAAGCAGCCCGTTGGCTGCGGAATCAATCTGTGTTTGGGTGCTGTCAGGATCTTCCGCTATTTCCGTGGCCAGTGATTTGGCCGCCAACATGGCGGTAAAACCAGCCTCATCATAGATTTCTTCCTGTAAGGTGTCCGCTTGTTCCAGCAACATGACTAGCAGCGTCGGGTCCGTGGGCTTGCTGTACAATTCCAGTTCCGCCACGTTGGCATAACCGCCTGGTGAATAGTACCTCAGATAACGGAAAGCTGTATCGTTGGTTATCGAAACCGTATGCCATTGGACGCTGCTGATCCCGCTGATGGTATACAAATCGGTGTAATGCGTGCCATCGTTAGATCCCTGTAGAATAGCTCCGTTAACACGCGTAATTTCTGAAGCCTTACCATTTCTCGGATAAAACTTGAAGCTTGACAATGACTCCGCCTGATTTTCTCCCAAATCAATATCAATCCATGCTACAGCTTCCATCGTATCCGTAAACGTGTGCACATTACTGTCCACGGCACGCCAACCATTCTGCTCTTTGGTCCCCTTGTTCTGATAGACTGGCGTGGAGGCCGCCACCATGGAAGGCGTCACGGCAATCTTCTGTGCAGGCAGGGAAGCAAGAGAAACCAGCTGCTCTTGAGCCTGGTAGAACTCCTCCAGCAAAGCAGGCCGATCAGATACAGGATTGTTGAAGAGTGCTCGAATCCGCTCAACCTCTTGCATGTATTGGTAATAGCTTCCTTTCGTATATCCATCGGGGCTGACTACCTTGGAATCGATGCTCCGAATATCATATTGTCCGTACAATTCCACTTCTGCCACATTCCCGTTCCATGCAGCGCTGTTGTAAATTCTCAGGTATCGGTAAGCATCATGATCGATTATTTTGTCCCCGCCAATGTAAGTCCACTTGCCTTCTGCTGTTCCTGTGACGGCTGCAATCAAGTTCGTCCAGCTGTTATTGTCATTCGATCCTTGCAGGACCACTCCGTTCATTCTTGCGGGATAGGAGGCTCTGGGCATTAGCATGATATCGCTCAGCGTTACGGATACATCTGGTCCAAAGTCCAACGTATAGTAGGCTCCGGCACCAGTTGCCAGATCTCCGAAAGTCCCCGTATTTCCATCGAACAATAGATAACCTACCTGCTCCTTACTGAGTCCGCCTGTACCATATTGCTTATCTGAGGCAGTTACGGTGGCCAGCCTGGATACATCGAGGAGCTTGGATTGGTTCACCAAATACAGCGAAGATCGATCCGTCGTGAAGATGGCAGGACCTGCGGACAGTCCATTAGCCGTCTTATAATCGATGGCAAACCGAATAGGACCTGTAGGCGCAAGATTGTCGATGACCGCAGATGCCGTCCAGTTCAGCTGATCTGTGGAATGCACCGTTGCCTCCTGACCTTGAATCACTGCCTGCACATCATGAATCGGCTCACTGGATTCAAAGGTCAACACAACCGTATTGCCTGCATCAACGCGGTTCTGTACATTCTGGGGGGAGCTTATTGTGAGCGATTGAATCTTGTTATTCGTTTCATGGCGTTCTCCAAATATTCTGAATTCGGACAACTCCAGCATCGTACTGGATGGCTCAATCATCTGAATCTTGAAGAACCGGAAGGCAGTATTCCTGTGACCTTCGCTGACTTCAAGTGTCTGCATATCTTCAGATACGACGGTCAACCCTGGCGTTAGCCGTGTCCATGTTTCATTATCATTAGAACCAAAAATCGCAGTACCGCCGATCCGCTCGGGGAAGCTTGCCCTTACCTGGAGGGAGAAAGCATCCGCAGTGACTTGATAATCCGGTCCAAAATCCATGGTGTGTGTCAAATTGACGGCGTTACCGTAAAATGCAAAACTTCCGGCGTAATTATCCAATAAATTCAGCGTTTCATTGAAGAAGGTTGCTCCAGTCAGCATATGGGAATAGTCCATACTTCCATCCTGAAGCTGCGGTGTTAATTCTTGTAGACCTACTACCGCACTCCTCAACTCCACCAGCTTTTGCAAAAACTCGTCATCTGAAACCGTTGCTATTACGTCCATGAGATCAGCATAAATGCTGTTGTAGTGTGTTAAACTCCCCGATACATAGCGGGTTTCCGGGTTATAGGCAGCAATCACTGCGGCAACGGCAGACAACCGGTCAGCGCTCACGATTATCTTGACTTGTTTGGCTGTGATGGTGGTCCCATCCGTCGCTCCTACCACTATGGAATAGGTGCCGACCTGCTCCGGCTTCCACAAAAAAGCACCCGTACTTTCGTCAAACACAGCCCCCTCAGGCTTATGATCGATCTGGTAGGTAACGTTGGCGCCTGCGCCTGCATCCGTGGCAGTAAAATCGTACTGCAATGCTGCATTTGACCCAACATACGTATACAAATCAAGAGAGTTTCCGCTCTCGTTAAAGACAGGTGGCGTCAGCTGTTCACTAGCTTTTAGATGGATGTGATCCATATCCACCACAGTGTCCGCTCCCTGAATTTTGAAATACGTCAAATCACTTAGACCTCGCAGGTTGTGCATGGTATAGGATACATATTTCCACTGCCCCTGGGTATCTGGCAAAATTAAAGGAGCATCCTCCCACCCATTGATTACAAGCTTGGCTGTACCTTTCGTCCGTATTCGTAGCCCTATGATTTTGACGGGAGTGCTGGTGCTGACGATGGAGATTCGACTCCCCTCTTCCGTGGCTGTAATCTCTACAAAGGATGTTTCACCCTCTTGTTTTATCTCGGAATGTGAATCCAGACTTGTAGCTCGGTGTTCGATTTCATTCCAATCCGCATTCGTCGATACTTTTGGAAGTGTTGTTGCTCCCTCAGTTGCTGCTTCTTCAGGGATAAACATCCAATAATCGGCGCCGCCATCCGGAGATTCCCAATAGAAAGGCAGTCGCTTCTTAAACATATCGGCATAGTATGGAGCTTCCTCTTCCATATTTAGACCTGCCGCATATTTGTAATAATAGTAGAGACCATATACGTTGCCGCCAATACGTCCTCTGTATCCTTCAGCCAGCTCTTTATAGATAATGGTTGGATTGCCATCGGCATCCGTATGAGCCGCCACCGGTGTCCATGGCGTATCATGGCCCAGCATGAACTGTGCAAAATAATCGGCCGCTTTCAATATCCTTTGATCCAGATATTCGTAGGCATTAACTGCATTGTCCGCAGTGGACACCGTTCCTGCCACTGGATCTACTTTGGTTTCCTGTGCTTCCAACAGGCGGGCCAAGATCTCCACATTGGTGAGATCCCCAGCGCCATGGGCCTGATCCCTGCCCATCTCTACATGCTGCACTCTTGGTGGAACCACGGCTTCGCCTGTCACAATATTAGTGTCCACCCATCGAAACAACTGCTTGATCGAACCATTTTGCCCTTGATCCACAGCGGTTTCATTCACGGTAAACCACTCTACACCCTCATTGTAACGATCACGGTCTCCTGTAAATATATATCCTGACATCGCTCCAAGGAGCGGATACAGATGTTGGTTCATAAAATACCCGTTATTATGCTGGAAAGTATCAATGACCGGATAAATGAGATTACTGCTAAAATCGGTTGTGTCCTGGTCTGTCCACTCCAGGTCTTGCGCTGTGCTGCTCGTATATCTTAGAATCTCTGCTGCTGTCACCATGCGATTCAATGGAATTCCAGTGTGAATGTGCGAATCAATGAAATAGGTGTATTTGGCAGGGTCCATCTGGGACCAGATTCGAATGATGCCCATCGCGTTAGCCCTGTACACCTCCTCCCCGGTTACATAATACATGATGGCTTGTGTGTAGGCCTTTAAGCTATCCGCAATAAATTTGGAGTTGAAGGATTGACTGTTAAAATCTAAGCTGCCAGGCTTTGTCGGATCCGCACTGCTCTGATTGCTGGACGTAACGTTTCTGGATGCGGTTGGAGATTCTGTCATTCGATTAAAATAACTGTACCAAGGCTCTTGCTTTGCCAGCACCTGTGTGCGCATATTCTCAAGAATGTCCTTCGTGAGTCCGATTCCGGGATGTTTGAAACCGTTTGCATCA
Source organism: Paenibacillus sp. FSL K6-1318 (assembly GCF_037976905.1). Classification (NCBI taxonomy): domain Bacteria; kingdom Bacillati; phylum Bacillota; class Bacilli; order Caryophanales; family Paenibacillaceae; genus Paenibacillus; species Paenibacillus sp. FSL K6-1318. Next base: position 2,787,446 of record NZ_CP150270.1, on the reverse strand, counting down.
ATTTCCTCATAAATCGTTGGCAGATTTTCTGCTGCCGTATTCTCATTTACAGACGCCTCACCTGATACCGGATAAGGATAAGCCATTGCAACCAAACTAATAATTAAAACCAACATTACAACACACTTGGCCTGGTTTTTCAAACCGCGCTTTTGCCGAGATGCCATGTACACTCCTCCTTCATGTCGTAGACTTGTGTGACATTCACTTCGTTTGATTGATGTGTCGTTATTTTCTATATCATTGCAGGATTTCACAAACTTCGTCCATTGCAAAATCATTCAATTTGTTAAGATATCTTTCAAATGATCCAGATGGCATGCTTATTTAAATGCATGACTTCGCTATCATAGATGTTTGTGCCCTCTTTCGGCACAGGAATATCTGCCCTCAACGACGAAGTGCTGGAAACCGTGTTTACCCACGTGCTGAGGTTGCTTGTTCAGGAGCAACACGTATTCTTGGAACACTACTTTCTAGACGGAACCAAGCTTGAAGCGAATGCGAATCAGTACACCTTCGTCTGGAAAAGGCTGTCGTCAAGTACCAGGCCAAGCTGAGCAATCTGAAAGCATCAAGCACCAAAGCCAAAGGCAATCGGGAGATCGCGATCAGTCTAACCTATATGAGACAAAAAACGAGATGCGGGAACGATTGCGCAGAGAGGAAGGTACACCCTTTCCGTTCGGCGCAAGACGGAAAAATGCAAAAAGGACCAAGCAGAATAAACCTCTGCTTGATCTTTTTTTGAACGTATGAGTGTTATTTCTTTTTGCCGATACGCTTATTAAGGGCTTTTAAGACACCCCCATCCTTTTTTATATGTTATTTATTGATAAGCATAGCGGTAATACAGTGTAGTTTCGATCTTTAAACTTCATATCGTGCATTCTGCTTTAAAACGCAACACACAGTCCTACCGAGCCGTTTTCCACAAAATATTCATACCATATCATTCAGTCATCTTCCTCCTATTTGGCTTTCGCTAGTAAATAAAGAAAGTAAGGAACACTAATGACTGTAATGACGATTCCTGTCGGCACATCTCCTACCAGGCTAACCGTGCGCGTGATCGTATCAGCCAACACCACGACTAGTCCCCCGGCCAAGCTGGCAGCCGGAATGAGCAATTTGTGATCGGGACCGACCAGTTTTCTGGCCATATGCGGAGCGATCAAGCCAACAAAAAAGAAGCTTCCCCCCACGGCTACACTGCCAGAGGATAAAGCAACAGCAGCGATTGACAACCCCAAAAACTGTCGTTTCACGGAAACACCAAGCCCCTGTGCTGTCTGATTGCCCAGATGGAGGGCATTCAGTATGCGAGCCTTGTAAAAAATATAGCCGAGTAAGATCAAGACCCATGGTGTCAGTATGGAAATATAGCCCCAATCATCGCCCCATAAACTCCCTGCCAGCCAATACAGCATGAAGTTCATCTGCGAATCATCCAGCTTGAGTGTCAAGAAAGTCGTCAGAGCCCCATACCCGCTTCCTAGCGCAACCCCCGTCAAGATCAAACCGATTGGCGAGATGTCTCGTCCGCGGCGATACGATAATAAGAAGATCAACCCAGCCGCCAATAGTCCGCCAACAAAAGCCAATAGAGGCAGGGCAATGAAGGAACTCTTTCCTGTGGATGCAATGAATACAACGAAGAACAGGACGAACAAACCCGATCCCGAACTAATTCCCAGTGTTCCCGGACTAGCCATGTCATTGCGCAGCAAACTCTGCATCACGACCCCCGCCGCTCCCATTCCCAGCCCTACCAAGATCGAAAGTACAATTCGTGGCAAACGAAAATCAAACACAATCAGATTTTGCTTATCGGTACCGTTTCCCACGAGAACGTTCAGCACTTCTAGCGGTGAAAGATTCATCTTGCCCGAATTCATGCTAATAACAGCAAACACAAGAATGAGCACCATAAGCATTACATTGATGACAATACCTCGTTTCACCGTATAACGCCGCTTGATCATTCGTATTCCCTCCTTTGTCTTCGAGCCAAGAAGAGAAAATACGGCACACCAATGATAGAAAATATAATGGCAATCGGCGTTTCGAACGGTTTATTGATCAAACGTCCAGCCAAATCGGCCGATACGGTCAGCAACGCACCATATAACGCAGCTGCCGGAATAATGTATCGATAGTCGACACCTACCATATATCGCACAATATGCGGGGTAATCAGACCCACAAAACCAACCGGGCCAACCACAACAACAGCCAATCCAGTCAGCACAAGTACAATAATTGTCGATAAAATCTTGACCAGTCCGCTGCGAATACCGAGTCCACTTGCCACATCATCTCCCAAACTGAGCAGTGTGATGGAAGGGGATAGCGCCAGCGCCAGCAGTATACCACCAACAAAGAGCGGTGAGATAATCAGCAATTCCCCCCATTTAACCCCCGCTGTACTACCCGCTGTCCAGAATGTCAATGCTCGGCCCAGGTTATAATTGATCGCCAAATACTGACTGAGTGCGCCAAACAACATTGAAATGGACAGACCTGCCAGCACAAGCCGCTGAGGCGTCATTCCGCGATTGCCCAGTGACGCGGTAAAGTAAGTCATACCGGTGGCGATCGCTGCTCCCAGACAAGCGAACAACATCATCTGCCAATACGAATAACCCGGCAGAAAGGCCAGGCATAGTGCAATTGCAAATGCTGCGCCAGAGCTAATCCCCATGAGCCCGGAGTCGGCCAACGGGTTGCGCGTTGTCCCCTGCATGATAGCGCCACATACCGCAAGGCTGCACCCAACGATCAGATCAGCTACGGTACGCGGAAGACGCATGGTTTGAATAATTTGATGTTCAGTGAGCATTGGATCAAATCGGAAAATAGCCTCCCATACCGTTGCTAACCTCATATCAGCAGCACCAAACATGATTGATGCCGCCGACATGAGAACCGTTAATCCAAGCCCTACTACCATGTACATGGTGAAGTTCATCGCCCCACGGCGTTTTTGTTCAGGCTTGCTTTTCATCTCGTTTCCCTTTCATCACCTATTGACAATCCAAACGAATATGGATATTAACGTCCATAAATTCGACTGGTCATGTTTGAAAATTTGGAGTGTTCAATTAAAATTTCGTTCTAACTCTTATTTAGCTAATGCCAGCAATTGACTAACAATATAATCAATCAATGCACTGGAAGTCATTACGTCCGTAGACCAAGATAGCGAAGAATCCACCTTTACGATCCGATTATGTTGCACAGCAGGTATGGCATTCCACACTGCATTATCAGAAGCAACGGTTCCATCTCCTAAGAAGATCATATAATCCCCAGAGTAAGCGGGTAATACTTCCATGGAGACATCGCCCCAATATTTATCTGCATCGATAATATCCGTTTGGACTTTTAAAGGTGCCTTCAATTGAAATTCATTGTAAACAAGCTCGCCAACCGCATGCTTGGCTCCAGCTATGTAGTTACTTTTATCACTGAATTCTCCAACTGTAATCGTTACATCGGATAGGCCCGCATTCTGAAAAGCTAGCTTTGCTTCTTCAATTTTTCCGGTATAAGCATTCAAAACATCCTTAGCCTCTTCCTGTTTGTTCAAAACATCGCTAATAAATTGTATCCGCTCTTCTGTAGTCATATCACCATAGGGAACATAAATGGTCGGGGCAATTTTGGATAAATCATCATACGACTCATCGCTCCATGCCAAAATGATCAGATCAGGCTCAAGCGTCATGATATCTTCCGGCTCCATAGCTACTTTTACGGAGTCTGTAATCTGGTTAGCATATACAGGCTCTGTCTCTCCCCGTGCAGCTCTAGCCACACCTAGTGGAGTTACACCTAGGGCTACCACATCACCAACCAAATAATCGACTACAACTCGCTGAGGGTTGTTAGGTACCTCAACATCACCCTTAACTGTGGATATCGTTCTGGTCTGCGAAACTGCTTCTGTAGCTTTTGTCTCTGTCCCCTCCTGTTGTGCCGTCTGCTGTGTCTGAGCAGGTGTTGTATTCGCCGTTCCCCCATTATTCGCTGGCGTCCCTGACGTACACGCTGTCAATAAGAGCATCATGCTTATCGCCGCCGCCAAAATCATTTCTTTACTTCTTAATGTTCCAAACATCGTTGATTCCCCATCTCTATAAGACTTGACTAGACTCGCTAGTTCCCTCTCATCGTAAGGGAGATGAGAATCATTATCAATACCATCAACCTGCATGGATAGTGCGTTTATTTTCCGATAATCACTTGGTGTCATCTTATAATGCTTCTTAAACATTCGGAACAGGTTTTTCTCATCTGCAAAACCAGCTCCAGTTGCGATTTCTTTAACCGTCGCTTCTGTATGTTTTAAGTCATGACAGGCAGCTTCAATCCTTCTCTGAATGAGATACTCCTGTAAGTTCATCCCTTCCCTTTTTTTGAACAACCGCGTTAATTGTCCACCACTGATCCCAAACATATCGGCAATTTGCTGAAACATAATCGGCTCCCTGTAATGTTTATCGAGATATATCTTGGCAGAACCGGCTGGATCTGGCTGGAGATACCGAATCTCACCACCTTCAAAATCCCTGTACACCTCATGAATCAATTGGTATAGAAGACTTTTCGCCTGTAGCTGGTCCATCGCCTTGCCATTTTTCCAGCCATTCATCATCCGTTGGAACCAATCGCGTACCAAGATGGGATTACTTGGTGTATAACCAAACTGTTGAACAAATGGATTTACTTGCTCCAGTAATTGCTGCAGATGTTTCTTGAAAAAGAGAGGTGATTCTGCTCTATAAAACACCATAAAGGTCTTTACCATCTCCTCTTTAGGCGTAATACTGAGCAGGCTCCCCTTCCCGCCGTGAACTAAAGCGAAGCGTTCTATCCCAAATGTGGTTTCATTCAGTTGGATTTGCGCTTCTCCCCCATATGTATATATAAACATGCTACTAGGCATTTTATATTGCTCCAACGGGTATTGTGACGCTATATTCTGAAAGCGCACATCTATTAATGTAATGATCGAACGTGTCCAAATGCTCGCCATCATCTCAATCATCTCCGGTGCAAATCCCTGTCTTGCTTCTTCCTCTTGCATCTATCCGCACTCCTCATTTCGCTTTTTCCAATGTATACATCACTCATTAATTGATATTGATAATCAATATCATATTTTATCAGGTAAGTATATCATCATTAAGTGATATTGGGGAACAGGCAGCGGACGTTATACTGCTCATCAGCTTTCGTAAAAGACTGAAAAAAAGGAACACCTGATAGCACAAAAAGAAGCCAGATCCATATGGATCTGGCTTCTTCATTATGTTTTTTTAGTGTTCAACAAGTTCCAGTAGTCCCCATGTTTCAGTAGTCTCCTGCGACCGACTTGATTAAGACTTTGCAGGTTTCCGAGAAGATTTGGATGAACTAGATTTTTTATTCTTTTTCTGACTAACTTCCACAACCACAGGCTCCTGTGGGTGTTCCACCGGGTACATTTTGCGGAACAATAATGTCTGTAGTACCAGGAATGAACCCCCAACTGTCCAGTAAAGCGGCATGGCTGCCGGGGCTGTTAGAGAAAAGAATGCCATCATCAATGGGGAGAGATATCCCATAATGGCGAACTGTTTTCGCTGCTCAGGCGCCATATTGGCTTGTGATACCTTCGCTTGAATCAGATAAATGACCGCAACCACCACAGCGAGCACGTAGTCCGGCGCTCCCAGTTTGAACCAAAGGAACGAATGGGAGGACAACTCCGGTGTAAGTCGGATGGCTGTGTAAATTCCTGACAGGATAGGCAACTGAATGAGCATTGGCAAGCAACCAATATTCAGCGGATTGAACTTATGCTTCTTGTATAGCTCCATCGTTTCCTGAGACAGCTTTTGCCGATCAGCAGGATCATTTTTGCCTTCATATTTTTTCTTGAGCGCATCCATCTCGGGTTTCATGGCGTTCATGATGACTCGTGTTCCCTGCTGGGACTTGGCTTGACGCATCATCAACGGCAGCAGTGCTAAACGGATGACCAGCGTGATCACGATAATTGCGACCCCGTAGCTTCCGTTAAATATAGTAGCAATGTGTTGAATCAGATACGACAGCGGAAATACAATATAGTGGTTAAAAAATCCCGGTGTCGATGAAGTAATCTCCGACACGTTGTTGCTGCATCCGGCAAGCAGCATGACTGCAAACAAAATGGCAATCAGGCCATAGATCCGTCCCTTGCCCGATGTAAAAGTGAATCCCTTGTTGGTCTTATGTTCCATATATATCCTCCTCGTTGATTTGTTGACCAATCTTTCAACGAGGAATGACAATCTGGTTCATCTTCATCGGGCGCTTCTCTTCGTCTAATCATGCGGCTCCAGTCTTCCTGTCTGTGTTGTCTGTCCAAACACAAGGCGGGAAGTACAGGTTCAAGTCCACCACCGACGCCACCTTCCATCCAGTACTCTGTCATGCCACAGTGAAGATGGGCAATATAGGCATAACTGACGGTGAAGATGAGTCCAATCGAGAATAAATATGGTAATAACTCCTGCAGTTCAAACAAGGGATTCACCCCCTTTATAGGTTAGTTTTTATATTATAACACTTACATATTGTTTTTGCATAAATCCGTCCATGAAAACAGCTATTATTCAACTATTCCGTTCTCAATTTGGACATTTCTAGCTCAGCTCTGTGTCTTGCAACGTTATAAGAGGGCCAGGAACGATCTGATGTATCCATCTCCAAGTAGGCTTGACGTTCCAGCATTTCCCTCTTGAGATCCGGATACTCTTCCAGAGCAAACGCTCGAAGTAACGGAACCGCATCTGCCGACAGACTTGCCAGGTAGGTTGCATCAATATTGCCAGTCTGATGATAACGTTCAATATTCAGCTCGGCAATCCGATTATCCATGCCCACATAATTGACTGCAACATAAGCTGTGAGCGCCAGCACAATATACCAGCGGATCAGCGGTATGGATGTGTAGCGTATACGAAGGCCGGCAATCAGCAACAGAAGTGCCAAGAAGATCATGAATGCGTGCACCAGGAAGCGAATGTACGTATATCCATAAGCCTGCTCATAGAGATTAAGGCGCATAAACGCGGAATACAGCATGATTGCCGAACAACTGACCAGAATCAGAAGCAGCACCTGATGCACGATGGAACCCGCTCTGCCACTCGGACGGGTATACTGCAACGCAACAATAAGAATACAGAAGTTAATACCTGTGACGAGAATCAACTCCGCGAATCCACTTCTTGCATACTCTGCATAAGACAGATCTACCGGAAGTTGCCCCTCTCCCGCACCAAACAGATACGAAAACTGTACAAGTACGAACAAAACGTACACAACGTTGATGACAATCAGCATCGTACCCACAATGATGGGGTCCAATCTGAATGGTTCCCGATGAACCGGAGTGCGTTCGGGCTCAGTGGCCGGGCCCACAGGAGAGAATACATAGGTGTGATCACGCTTATCAACCGTGGGTGCTGCTCCATTTTTCCAATGTGCGTTCGCTCTCTTCTCTGCCTCATACTGCATCGGCTGTACAAATCCCCATACATAACCGAACAGCAATACACCTGCGATGACAATCCAGATGATTCTCGGTATCCCTGGAGTAAAAGCCAGCTGATTCAACCACTCTGGAAAACCGGCTAAATATTGATCGAAGACCCCGTCAGCCGAGGACAGTAATGCAACGACTACAATGAGGATAGGCAAGGACGCCACAAGACCAATGAGCACTTTGAAAACAACGGTTTTCTGTGATTTGCCCATACCACGCCCGCCTGCTCTCACGGCAATGGCCGCAACGGTCCCCCAATGCCGTATGGCTTGCGGCAGCAAATGGTCAATAGCTGTACCAATCAAACCGATCTCCCACCACTGCTTCTGTTTTCTGCCCATCAGATACGTCATATGTAAGATAATTACGCCAGGTACAACCAGGAAATTAAGAACACGCAACAGTTCATTGTCGTATAACAGGAACGTTAGCGACAACAACAGCACTACAGCCGCCACAAAAGCATCAATGAACTTGAAAGATCTCATGCGGTCCTGCGCAAACAGATACACGAACACATAAAAGAGAATTACAAAGATAGGATACGATACGCCAATCTCATTACCATAGAATAAATACTGGTGAATGATTGCCAGCATCCATGCAGATAGTAGCGTGATTAGAGCGCGGTGCGGTGAAGCCATTATTTTATCAATCATGGGAAAAACCTCCATTAACCTTTCTATGCTATATTCTAGATGATAAAATAGGAATATAAATAGAAATTATAATCGATAAAACTTCTTATTTTAGAGGAGTACGTCAGAGTTCACCTCCAGGAGGGAATCAACACTTTGAAATTACATCAGCAATACCTGCTGTTGCATCGTCATTACGGTCACCATACAGAACATGAACTTACACTCGCCAATCTCGCTGAGTTGCTGAATTGTACGCACCGCAATACGTTAACGATTGTCAAAAAGATGGTTGCCCATGATTGGATTCGTTGGGTTTCCCAGCGTGGTCGGGGTCGGCGTTCTTCACTGACCTTGCTTGTTCCGGCTGATCAAATCGCCGCAGAATATATGATGCAGGCCATGAATCGCCGGGAGTTGCAGGAGGCTGCCGAGCAGGTGAGTGCATTCTCCAGTTCAACAATCATGCAGGATCATCTAAACCAGTGGTTGCTTGGATATTCGGGACATCATACAGAAGCCGGCACCAATAATGAGCAGATTGATACACTTCGGTTGCCCTTGCGCCAACAGCTTCATGCGCTTGATCCGCTGTACATTAATCTGTTGGCTGAATCCTTTGTGACCAGCCATGTCTTTGACGGGTTAGTTCAGCGGGGTGAACAGGGAGAGATTCTCCCATGTCTCGCTCATACCTGGGATGTCAGTGCAGACCGAAAGACCTGGATCTTTTATTTGCGAAAAGGGATTACATTTCACGATGGTCAGTTGTTGACGGCCCATGATATTGTGCATACGTTTGAACGGCTGCAATCTACAGATCGCCGGACACTGTACCGTGATGTAAGTAAACAAATTCTATCTATTGAAGCGGTCGATCCCTTAACCGTATGTTTCCAGTTGAAAGACCCTCACGAATTGTTTTTGTCCTTTCTGACAACAAGTCGTGCGGCGATTGTACCCTTACCAGGAAAAAACGAACAGAAGATGAAGCTCTCGGGTGATGTGCACGGGATGCAAAAACCTGTTGGGACAGGGCCCTTCAAGGTCACTGCCTGGGATGATCACGTGTGCAGACTCGAAGCCTTTTCATCTTATTTTCAGGGTAGAGCTCATATGGACCGGGTAGATATCCTGCAAATTCCGTGGAGTGCTTCGGCCAAAATGGATGATAGCCAAGATATCGAAACTCCGTTTTTCCATCTTGTTCATAATCCGTCTTCGTCTGCGGGTGCAGACTGGACTCAGATTAGTGCAGGTGTGATGGTTCATAAATTACTCACATGTAATACGCAAAAAGCCGGACCGTTAAACGATCCGGAAGTAAGAGCACACCTTCAGTCATGCCTTGCTGGAATGTATAGAGATGAACGACATGCAGATGACTCTGAGGTCGTTGTGCCTGATTTTAGTGTGGTGAGTACCAAGATGGTTGACCCAGAGGGATTTAGAGATATTACTAAACGACTCACTTCGGCTAGTCCCATCTCCTTACACATAGCAACCATTCCACAATATCGCAGGGATGCTCAACATCTGGCGTCCATACTGGAGCAGTGCGGTTTCTCTTGTACCGTCCGTACTGCTACGATGGAGCAGTTCAAAGGAAATCTGCGGCTGGAGTCCGATCTGATTCTCTTCTCGCTGATTCGGGACAGGGATGAAGAACTGCGCAGATACGATCTTTACTCCACGTTGTCTGAGCATTTGGAAGATTCTGCTTGTATAACGATTCATAAGATTTTGCAAACCATCGTCGCCTCTCCCATCGCTGCGGATCGAACTTGTGAATTAGATCGAATTGAGCAATTTTTGGTTGACAAGAATTTACTGTTCCATTTATCCAAAAAACCGGTAGAAACCGCTTATCTGCCTTCAGTACGTGGTCTATCTTTCAACAGCCAGGGCTGGGTAAACCTGCGTCATATCTGGTTTCCTTCTGACGCAAGAGCACATCAGTCTGATTAAACATCGTATTATATGACTTATATCATCCGATCACGTATCTTTTTTATTTTGACATTGTCGTGATCGGCTCTCTAGGTTTGCTTCTTAATGAAATGGTGTCTTTACGTCGATATACTCCAAGCAGTAAACCCATCATGGCGTATTCTAAGATCAGGTGCGAGCCAAATCCAATAAAAGGGAAAGTAACGCTAACAATTGGAACCTTTCCGGTAGTCATCGCCAGCGAGTAAAGCATTTGCAATGCGAACATCATTGTAATACTGAACACGATCATGCGACCAAATTCATCGAGTACACGAGGTAGCATTTTCAGCATACTAGTAAGAAACCATACGATTCCAAGCAACAGCACTATACCTGCTAGCCAACCAAATACATCAATAAGCATTACACCGGGATAGTCCATATAAAATCCTTTAAAGTAGTCAAAAGACGTCTTAGAACCGTTTCCCCACCATCCGGCGGAATTAAGAATGCTCATAATTGATTGGTTATAGCTACCATGCCCTAGCGGGTCATTTTGGAGATTAAACACGGCAGTGAGTCTCTCAAACCGCCTGTACTCACCACTCAAAAACAATTGCATCATAGTGACAAGTCCCACAATTGCAGCCCCTACAAACGTATAAAGCCATTTTCGTGTAATCCAGGCAAACAAGATAATAGTTGCCGTTCCGAATGGAAGCAATCGTACCCAATCTGAAGCTTGTAACAGGCTAAAAGACGGCAAAGCCACAAGAAGAATATAAGTTAAGACAGATTGTACATCGCACTTAGTACGCAGCTTATCCATCATAATCGCACCTATGGCAAGGGGCAATACCCACATGGATATCGTCGTAAGATCAATTGTTAACCCAAATATGCTCCAGAACCGTTGTACACCATAATTAATCGGTGATACCAGCGGATTAATCCATAACATACCACTTAACAAAATATAGATCCACCAGGCAGATTTTTTCCATTTTTGATAATCAAAATACATCAAAAACACCATCAGTATTAAACCAAAAATAGTGTAGAGCAGATGACTTTTATACAAAAACTGCAGCCCTTCAACTGAGATATTTGTCGTATAAATCCATGTCAGCAGCAGGCTAATGATTAGCAAACTGGCAATTCCAACTAGCAGCCCCCAATGCATTCGATGACGATGCAAGCGGTGCATGCTTTTGCCCACTACTGAAGGATCACCCATCTGTTCAATGGCATATGCAATTGCTTCTTCCTCTGTATAACCTTCTTGTTCTTTGTCCAACATCATTTCTTCCATGTGGTTTCCCAACTCATCACGCAGGTCGTTATGTACTTCGCGAGCTTTAACCTGAACACACATGTGATCAAGATAATGCTGAATTCGTTCATGTCGATTCGTCATGTCAGGCCTCCTTCCCCAAGCACCCGATCCACAGCTCGACGGAACATATTCCACTCTGCTCTTTTACTTTGTAAAGCCTCCATGCCCTTGTCACGAATCGAATAATATTTACGTTTACGGCCTTCAACCTCCATCCAGTACGACTCTACCCATCCTTCAATCTCCATAGCATGCAAAATAGGATATAACGTGCCCTCTTTCAGATTAAACACACCCTCGGATTGACGATGTAGTTCCTTGATTAATTCATATCCGTACAACGGTCGTTCCTGAAGCAGGGTCAGAATCAATGTTTCGGTACTGCCTTTAATCATTTGTTTGTTAACCTGCAACGCACTCACTCCTTCCTTTTCAATTCATTTAGCAAGAATTTTTAGATTTTGAAAAATAACACTTTCAAATCTCTTCTTTTCATATACATCGGAAACCTATGCATAGAACAACTAGGTATGATATTACCTTATCCTTCCTTTTCTGTCTAGCCAACAAGCTTCTTTATTTATGTTAAAATAAACAAGTCCTTTCATTCACGAACTCTAATGATGAATCTATATATTCGTGTATTTTTCATTTACATATCCTGTTTTTTGAATCTAGTTAAAGGAGGCATTACATTCATGAGCAAACTAATTTTCTTTCTCGGCGGGGCCGGGAGTGGCAAGACCACCCTTGCCAAAGCCCTTTCCCGTAAACATAAAGCTGCTTTCTTTGATATGGATATCCTGCTTCGTCCAGCAGCTGAGGCAATTATGACCCTTCAGGGACTTGATCCATCTGATCGGGATTCACCTGAATACAAGAAGTTGTGCCGTGATCTCGGATATCGCATTACAATGGACGCAGCTCTCGATAACGTTAAGTTGGGTATCGATACAATCGTTGTGGGCCCATTTACCAAAGAAATAGGTACCCCGGATTGGATTGCTCAGGAACTTGCACGAATTGGACGTTCTCTCGATGATACGGATGTGCGGGTCGCCTATATTTATTTGGAGAATGAAGCGTTGTATCACAAGCGGATTACAGCGAGACAATCTCCACTGGATGAATGGAAACTTGCAAACTGGGATGCCTTCACAGCTTCTCTCGTCCGTAAAGAAGTAGCTTGGCCGCTCCCTGCTTCATCCGTCGCTTATATTGACAACTCCAGTGATAATCCTGCGATTGCCTATGCCGAACTTGAACGACGGATGTACCAGTAGCTTCAAAAAATTTCTTCCCAATTCCTTAGTACTATGTTGCTTCGCATGGATAATAAAAGACGAAACAAAAAGAGGTATTTGTCGAGACCCCCGTTGGGTCCATCATGACAAATACCTCTTTTCATATATTCAAGATCCTTCGAAACTCACTCTTCACCCTCTACGATTGCGGGATCACGCAAAAAGGTTTGCGGAAGTCCTGCCGTAATAAGTGCGTACTACGGAATCGCCAATGTAGTCGAACTGATAGATTATAGATGTACTTAAATGTAAGAGAGCCAACATATCTCAACTCAAAGGAGAATTTCATGAAATCTCACGTAGCAACATCTCCAACTCAACAACAATATCAACAACAGAGCTACAAATCGAATTACAAGTGGAAACGTACCGTAGCCAACATCATGCTCATTGCATCCCTGAGCTTTACCACAATGACCAGTGTATCGGCAGAAAGTAGCCTAGCCATTGCCCAAGTAAACCCGAAGGAAGCTGAATCATTCATGAATCAGTTCTTCGCACAACCTGAAGTGAAGTCTGCTCTGAAAGGTGCCGTTGTCACGGTTGTTCAAGACCAACAGATTGTGTTGAATAAAGGATATGGTTATGCCAATGTGGCAAAACAAATCCCCGTCGATGCCGACTCCACCCTGTTCCGTGTAGCTTCGATCTCCAAAACGCTGACAGCAACTGCCATTATGCAATTAGTAGAGCAAGGAAAATTAAAGCTTAATGACGATGTCAGCACATACACAGATGGTTTGGATCTGATCAACCATACCGGAACAGCGTTAACATTGGAACATCTGATGACCCACACCAGCGGGTTTGATTTTACGGATGTAGCAGCTATACCCAGGGATCTGAATAGTTCTTATCCGCTTGAGCAATTCATCCAAGACCACAAACCGTCCATTGTCCGCACGCCAGGAGAAGTTTTCCGTTACGACAACTATGGCTACGCACTCCAGGGCTACATTGTTCAGAAACAGTCCAAACTTCCTTTTGAGACTCATGTACAGCAGCATATATTCAACCCTCTTGATATGTCGGATAGCCATTTTACACTAAGCAAAGACACGCTGAGTAAACTCGCAACTCCTTATGGCGCTGAAGGACAGGAACTTACGCAATATCCCAATGTACCGGACAGCTCTCCTGAGGGCGGATTAATTACGACTGGACGGGACATGGCTCACTTTATGCTTGCGCAGCTCAATCAAGGTTCGTACCAGGGTGCACGTATACTAGAACCGTCATCCGTCCAAGCGATGCAAACGTTGGATGTCTCCATACACCCGGATATACCTGGCACAGGTTACGGATTCGAATCCACCTATTCGCAGTATAATCATGGACGGAAAGTCGTGAGTAAAGCAGGCGATCTGGACGGATTCCACTCCAATCTGTGGCTGTTGCCCAACGAGAAGACTGGACTATTTATCGTCTCCAACAGTGATGGACCAGATGTGCGAGAAGCGCTTTTTCAAGCATTTATGGATCATTTTTATCCAAACAACGAGACGCATTATAGTGATTATAGCGTACCCAAGTCTTCACTCCGCACCTACGAGGGACTATATCGGGATATCCGCTTACCCGCATGGTTGTATGATATTTCAGCAACAGAGACAGGTCTTCAGGTTATAGATGCTTATGGCACTCACACTTTAACACCCGTTAAGGATATGCTGTTCATGGATGAGGATGGCAAGCTTGCTGGTTTCAAAAAAAATCAGTCAGGGGAAATCACGTACTTCTATTACAATAAGTCAGATAGCTGGTCCGAAAAATTGCCTGAAGCGAGGCTTTATGAGGATGTACCAGAAGACCATCCCTACGCTCCGTACATCTATCGCTTAACACAGATTGGCCTGTATCCACAAGATCAATCCCTTTTTGAACCAGAGAAGCCTGTAAGTCGCGGGGAGTTTGTAGCACAGGTCGTGGGCGTAAGCGGAATGTCCATTTCGACTCAATCACCAAAATTTAAAGATACCCAATCAAGTCCCTATGCCACATACATTCAAACCGCCCTTGAGCTGGGTATTGTGAAAGGTAATACCCGTGGATTGTTCCATCCTGACCAAGCCATAACAAGGCAAGAGGCCGCGGTGATTATTTCGAGAACGGCACAACAACTACTTGGTGCATCTGCTCTAACTGCTAATCTTGCCGGTTCACAGGATCGTTGGGCTGAAGAAGGTGTACAGTTTGTGGTTGCTCTAGGTCTCTACGGTCCAGAAGTATCTGTATCCAGCAGCGGTGCTGTGGATTATAGATCGAAGCAACCTATGCTCAGGCAGGAATCATCAGTTTTGATGTACAAAATGTTAGGTACTCTGCTACATTAACATATAGTGATGTACGGCAAGCCATGCCACTGATTGCATGGCTTGTTTTTCCACTTCTTTTTACCAATGATGCATTCTATAAGAACGGATGATTTTTTCCATGGGATTAAACATTTCATTAGATAGGTTCATTACATATAAATTTAGTTTCATGTGGTTTGTAACGATGTTGTGCTTTATACTGACAGCCACGTATATCCATATCTCTTCATTTATGAATCCTTATATCGGACTTTCGTTGACACCAAATGCCTCCATTTCTTGGGCAGTACATGATGTAGATCCACAAGGTTTAGGATATACATCCGGGATTAGATCAGGTGACACCGTTATCTCGCTGGAACCCAAAGGAGTAGTCCAGTTACTCAATCAAAAAGGTGTATTCTTAGTGACTGAAGCCTACACCATCGGCGTTGAGAATTCTCATGGTCAGGCATCCCAACATACAATGAAGCCTGGACCACGTGAATGGTTCAACATCGGCTTCTCATCCATAGTAGAATTATTGCTATTGTTGACCGGAACCTATGCCTTGTTTAGCCAACCCGGTTCACGAGTGATGCGTCTGTTCTACCTCCTTAACCTGTCCATGGCCATATGTATACTGACGATATACACATCCCAGTTGCCTTTATCCAATTATATTTTGGCCTTTTGTGCGGCATGGTTACCTTACTGTCTAACTGCTTTTTATGTGTCTTTTGTATTCCGTACCCGTCTGCATCGTTTCCGATGGTTATTAATCATCAGCAGATGTATTGCGGTTGCCTACTCTACTGGCCTTGCCTTTCTGTACATCAAGCAGTGGATGATGACCGATGTTCAGTTCAATCAAGGCATTACTACCGTCAGTACTCCTGTTGCACCGTCCGGTCCAACCAATCTGCTTAACTTTATTCTTTGTGCAACCCTTCTGATCTTAATCTGGATGACATGGGTTAATCGTAAAAGCTACAATCGCAAGGAGCAGAACCAGCTATTGCTCATGTTAACAGGAATTATTGTCAGCCTGATTCCCTTCATCATCTGTTTTGCTATTCCAACCCTGCTTCAAGGTGAACCATTATTGCCTGTAGAGTACACATTAATTGGATTTCTGCCTTTATCATGGATGTTCACTTATGTACTTGTACAACGGAGTATGCTTGACCTCAAACTGGTTATGCCAAGATTGATGATTCATGGACTATATGTTTCAACCGTATTTTTACTGTTTCTGGCTGTTTCTCACCTGCATTCATTAATTCATATCAGCTTATTGTTTGTCTCGTTTTTGCTGATCACTTGGGTGTATCAGTACATGCTCACCTGCTCACGTAAGAAAAACAAACTTAACAAAGACTGGTTGGAACACCAGCAACTGCGGTTGACTGTGCGAATGGCTGAGCAGCAAAACATGCGGGACATGATTCAGGTGTTTGCCGAGATGTTCCACAAGATGCTAGATATTGAAGGCGTAATTGTCATATGGATTGATGATAAGCACAGATATTCTCAGGAAGGCACAGGGGTTTTTGCTTCCATTCAGAATATCGATAACGAGGCGTTGGATATTGAAGTTTTACAACAGAAATATGATTTGGCACAGGTTTTGGAGCTTTCAGGTGAACCAACGACGGAGATGATCGGATTTCTAGGCATTGGTCACAAAGAAAATCGCACCCTTTTTTCAGCAGAAGAACAGGATATCATTGATAAAGGCAGGCTTGAAGCGATTCGAATGCTCGTCAATGGCAAACTCTTATCTGATCTGCAGAAGCGATATGAATACCGTGTAGAGCAGACAGCTCTTCATGAGCACCAGATACGCCGTCATCGGCAGTTCAATGATATTATGATGGAAGCCCAACAGGCAGAGCGTATGAAAACCTCTTATTTCCTGCATGACCAACTGCTTCAAAACCTGATTTTCCTGTCTCGTGATCTGGAGGAATTGCATGATACCGGAGAGACGCATAAGGATCAAACGGCTGTTTGGCTGGAGTGCCTCTATGCTTCCCAGAGAGATATACGCCAATTGTGTGATGATCTCTACCCTCATATTATGGATCGAAGCGATCTGGAGGAAGCGTTGCAATGGCTCATCCGTACACTTCAAATGCAAAGTGGCATCATCTTGGAACTGAGCTACAACGCCCTCTCTGAAGAGTTGAAGCAAGAACCTCTGAAGTCCACCGTCTTTCGGACGATCCGTGAACTCATCATGAATGTGATGAAGCACGCACAGGCGTCGTTTTGCTCCATTCAGGTACATACACAGGATAACAATCTCATTATTCAAGTCAAGGATGACGGCTTAGGTTTCAATGTTCACACCACATTTGACACTGCAACAGGGCACTTCGGTTTGATATCCATACAAAGCAATATTCAGCATCTCGGTGGAGAATTCACCATACATTCCAGCCTTGGCAAAGGAACCTCAATCAACATTCGTTTGCCTTTAACCAAAGGAGCTACTGAACAATGAGCGAACCCATTACAGTTTTACTGCTTGATGATCACCCCTTGGTCATGGAAGGTCTCAATAACCGCTTAACCCGCGAACCGGGCATACAAGTACTGAAGACATTCAGCGATCCGTTGCTGTTCTTATCCGAAGTAGAGGCGCTGCGGCCAGATGTTGTCGTGATGGATATCCGTATGCCCCAGCTTGATGGTTTTGAGGTTGTGAGAAAATTGAAAGAACAGTACGGGTTATCCGTCAAAATAATACTGCTATCCGGATACAACTATCACGAATTCCAGTTAAAAGCTTATGATCTAGGCGTCCATGCCTACTTGTCGAAACAAGCAACGTATGGACAGATTATCAACGCCATTCACCAAAGTATGTTGGGTCATGTTCTTATTCCAGAGACCATGTTATCCCCTAATCTGGAGGAATCACTCACTACAACTGAACGCGAAGTGCTTAACCGTATTGCACTGGAGATGACTAATAAGGAGATTGCACAGGATCTGGCGATCAGTCAACGTACAGTGGAGTATCATATCACCTCTATTACACAGAAATTTGGTGTGAAATCCCGAATCGGTGCTGTAGTCAAAGGCTATCAGGCAGGGATTCTCGGTGACGTAACACTCCCTGAGAAACGGTAAAAACATGTACCCGTTTAAAAGAACAACAAAAGAGCGGCAGAACACCCTCGAATGCAACCTGAGATTTGTTCTGAACCGCTCTATTTGTTGGTTTACTTTCCTATGAGGTTTTCCTATAAGGTGCATTCATGCTTGATGCATATGCTCCCTATCCGCGCTGACGCGCCGCATGACGTTCAGCAATGCGGGACGTAATCAATCCGTGACTTTCATCAATCTCTTCCGGTGTACACGCGGCTTTTAACTCATATACTTTCACCGGCGAACGATCAATGATATCCAAAAAGGAGTCAAAGAAGGTCATGTCTTTACTATGGATGTATGGACACCAATGATCTGCCAGCCCTACGGTTTCATGAATATGCACACCAACCACGTGATCAATCAACGCGTTAGCCTCACGTACATTATCATATAGGCCCATTCGATCCATCATCATGCCGTGACCAATATCGTACCAAAGACCAAGCGGCGCGCCCTTCATCTGTCCAATGATGGTTCCCGCTTCGTGCAAAGTCGGCATCTGATAACAGCGTGAACGGGTCTCAATACCGAAATTCACGCCGTATCCTCGCTGCTCCGACAAGTCACATACCTCTTCCAGACTCTCCTGAATCCGGTTCAGGTAATGTGCGCTGCCATCTTTCCGCTTCTCCAGCATCTCTTGCCATAAAGATTGATATGCCGTTGAATCCGGTCCTTGATCGTGGTATATCTTTTTCAACGCTTCATCTATATTGTATTCGAACGGGACCTCACCGGGATGTACAACAACAGCCTTGGCCCCATAACGATGTGCGTACTCTGCTGAGCGAAGTAGCAGTTCAATCGCCCGTTTGCGGCGCGGTTCATCATCGAACCCGAGCAGGACGGAATCCGTCCCGTAATCCGGATCAGGCACATGCGGAAATGTATTATGCACACTGGATACACCGATCTCTCCCCGTTCAATCATCGGTTCTATCGTCTTCAGCAACTCTTCCGTAACGTTATAGTTCAGCTCCACCTGTCTGAATCCAAGAGACTTGATCTCTTCAATCATGCCTTGTCCGGTCGTATGACGTTTGATGTTCCAACATGTTGAGAACGAATATTCCTGTTTGTCTGTATACATGATTGGTCCTCCTGTCTCTCATTCTATCTCCCATTCATATTCCATTTATCTCTATCTATATAAGTTGAACCAATAAACTTTACACTAGATCACTCCAATTGCAGTACCATCTTCCGATCGCTGTTATCCCCAGATTTTTTTGATCTCCTTCTCCAAAGGGAAAAATCCGGTGATAGCTTATGTTTCCGATGCAACTTTCTTGCAGAAAGCTTTCAGGCGAACGCTCCGCTTCTTCAGATCCGTTCTGCACTCTTCGTTCTCGTGTAAATGTTCAGTTCATCTTATATACCTATTTATTCCTCATACCGTTGTCTTCACGGAGAGTCAATTCAAATCTCATCTTGTTTGCCGTCTTTCCAGGCACATAACGATAGATGATCTCCGCATGATTCACGTACATTAACACGGATGGTTCAGGCGCCTCAGCCTTCACGGTACACGTAAGTCCTGGGAACTGCCATAACGCTGGTGTAATGTCCTGTTGCCGAAGGGCTGGCCCTCTGATTTCAAAATAAACGTCGATCTCTTCCGCCGTATCCAGCTCCACATTAATGGTTAATGAATCTGGCGTGAGATCTGCATCGAACGTTACTCCGCGCAGATGACTGTTCCACCCCTCGCCTACCTCACGGCGGATCAAGCGAAGATAATAACGCTCCCCCGTCTCTGTCTGCCAGTGGATCGTGGCGGGATGCATCTGGCCGTTGGTATTCACACTTCCGGACATGGCCCCAATCATCCGATCCTCACCAATCCAGGCTTTGGCTGTACACAGATTCCGATTCGACGTTGGATCATTGCGCTCACAAAGTTCCATGAACTGTTTCTTTACAAGACGATCTTCTTGATGAGCCTTGAAATACGGCACAGCCTTCGCAGGCACATCCACCCCAAGGAGCGCAATCAGTGGATCATGGCCTGACTCACAGTTGATTCCTGTTAGATACTCATACCCTTCACCAAGCAAAAGATAGATAAATACACCGATTGAACTATGCTCTCGCATCTCCATGTCGTACGCCCGAGAGAACGGGCCGGAGAGATTCTCCAGATTGGCATTGTAGTATAGCGCAATGTTATTCCACAGCCCGTGTTCGATCCGGTGTCCAATATCAACCAAACGTTCGGTGAGTCCATACTTTCGATACATGCCAAGCACGGACAGATCCACTCCATAATAGGTTGTCGTATTAAACTCGGCGAATGTACCGTCGTATTGTTCAAACTCCTTCATCAACCCTTCTGCCTGTTCATCCGAATGCTGAATCCATTCTGTCCGGTTCAAGCGGTGACCATAGTAGTGGGTGATGAAAATGTGCATCAACTCAATATTCGTATTCATGGGGATTACATCGGATAACCTGCGTTCAATTGACCCTTGGACAGCCAATTCCATCGCATGGTCCATCCGTTTCATGAGGGTCTCCGGCATAAGTTCGGCGAATTCGGCAGTTACGACCACACAGACACAAGCGATAAACTCGCGCCAGTTAGGATCATAACTGATCCAGACCGGTGGCAGAACTTGATTCACTGCCGAATGAAACAATTGCTTCAGTTGTTTGGGATCTGCGGCCTCTGTGAGCAGAGATCCATCTTCCTGTAGTTTATGGATAAACTGCGCAGACACCTTCTCAAAGGTGCGTTCCAGGAAATAGGCCGTGCCTGGCGCAAAAGATTTCCAAGCATAGTGACCCGCTGGTGGATGCACATCATTGGGTCGGGTCGCGAAGGTTCCGTGATAGATCTCATCTGGAGCGTCATATTGAAAATCGAGCACCTTGTGGAACACCCGTATCGCGCGTTCCACATCACCAGGCTCATTTCGAATCAACAACCCGAGCGCATAATGCGCACTGGCTCGTGTGCTGTGCTGCGATGAATCCTCTTCTTCGAAACTCCGAAGCAGATCCAGTTCCTTATCATAGAAGCTATCCATCATCGTCATGGACTGATTTACAAGATACTGCTGCTCTGTCGACATCTTCTCTACCATTCGTTGTGTCATGTCATGGACCTCCCGAGACTGTTAACCTTTTACAGCACCTACCATTACGCCACTGATAAAGTATCGCTGCAACCACGGATACACAAGCAGGATCGGTAACGTTGAGAAAATAACGCTGGCTGCTTTCAGACTCTCAGGCAGGACTTGAACGGCACCAATGCCTTCGTTCTGCATCAGTTCTGTAATCTGGTTTTGCTGAATCATCTGATACAATTTCAATTGCAAAGGGTATAGCTCAGGCTTGGTAATATACATCAGTGCATCCTGGAAACCATTCCACCGTCCTACCGCGTAGAACAAACTCAGTGTCGCCATAACCGGAAGGGATAGCGGCAAGATAATACGCATAAGTGTTCCGAAGTGGCTGCTTCCATCAATGCCCGCCGCTTCTTCGAGACTTTCGGGAATACCTCGGAAGAAGGTAATGAGAATGATCATATAGAACGGACTAATCAATCCAGGCAGAATAAGTCCCCATGTGCTGTCGAGTAGATGCAGATTTTTGATCAGAATATATTCGGGAATAATGCCGCCACTGAAGAACATCGTCACCACAATGACAAGCATGAACCACTTGCGCCCTTTCAGATTACTCTTCGCCAGTGGGTATGCCGCTGCAATGGTCATCGCCATGCTTAGTACCGTACTCAGGACGGTAAGCCAAATCGTATAGATGAGGGAACGAATCATCGATCCATCTGCGAATACTTTGGTATACGCCTCAAAGGACAACTCTTTGGGGAAAAAGGAAACTTCTCCTGAACCGATCGCCCGGTTCGAACTGAGCGAGATGGCAATAATATGAATGAATGGTGCAAGACACAGCACCATCGTAATGATAATAAGAATGACGTTTACCGTGTTGAATATTCGATTCGCCGTGTTTTCAGACATCTCACTCACTCCTTACAGATCATATGTGAATCAATCCACTACATAATGCTCTCATCGGTTAATTTCTTGGACGTATAGTTCGCTCCGAGTATGAAGACAAGTCCAACTAATGCCTGGAACAAACCTACAGCTGTTGCGAGCGTAACCTGACCAGATTGTAAACCGACACGATAGACAAATGTGCTAAGCACATCCGAGTATTCACGTACAGCCACGTTTCCGATAATAAATGGTCGGTCGAAGCCGATAGAGATCATGTTGCCGACATTGATGATCAATAAGGTAACAATCGTCGTTTTGATGCCGGGCAAGGAGATGTGCCAGATTCTGCGTAGCCGACTTGCTCCATCCACTTCTGCCGCTTCATACAGTTCCCGGTTAATCCCTGTCAGGGATGCCAGATACAGAATCGTTCCCCAGCCTGCACTCTGCCACACGCCTACCGCAAGATACGTGAAGAGCCAATAGTTTTTGTCTGAAAGGAAAGGCAATGGATCAAATCCCATGCTCATTAAGATATTGTTAATGAAACCGGATTGTGTACCGAATACCTGAAGCACGATCCCTCCAATAATAACCCACGAAATAAAGTGAGGAATGTACAGTAAGGTCTGTGCCAACTTTTTGAACCAAGCCTTCTTCAGCTCGAACAATAAGATGGCCAATATCAGTGGTGCCGGGAAGGAAACCAGCAAATCCAGCATATTAAGCACTAACGTGTTACGTAATGCAGTGTAGAATCCCTGATTTTGAAACACTTCTCTGAATGCATCCAAGCCAATCCACTCACTACCGGAGATACCTTGAAAGAAGTTAAAATCCTTAAACGCAATCTGCACGCCATACATTGGCCCATACTTGAAAATAATGAAGTAGATCATGGGCAGTAGGAGCAACGCATATAGTTGCCAGTTTCTGCGGAAATAGATGCTTGTTTTCATAAACCTTCCCCCCATGTCATGCAGGATTTGTTCATCAAGACGATATTGTCATCGCCTTGATGAAATCCCTGTTCGTTGTTGCCATACGCATTCGATGTGATCTCTACTCTACTTATTTCATTGCATTGTAAGCTTCTGTACGCTCATCCAGGATCGCTTGACCACCGCTCGCCATGTAATCCTTCATCATGCTGTCATATGTGGCTTCAAAATCAGCGGGTTTGGAAATGGTTGTTTTCACGAAGAACTCCATGAATTTGTCTTTCAGGCCGTTACCGTAGCGCGCTTCTGCATCAATAGGTTTGGAGAAACGTACCGGCTGAATGGTGTCTGTGTTGGAAATCGCTACCGACTTGCGCATATCATCCCGATACTTCGACTCTACCTGTACGACATAAGCCTCTTCATTTTTCTTGTCATCTCCAACGTATTTACCATTGACGATAATGGCAATGTCACCGGAATTATAGATACGACCTGCGATTTCAGGAGAAGCATCATCTTTGATCAATGGAACTCCATCCACAAGCTCATAGTTCTCGTTTTCAACGCCGAATTGCAGGTCGAACAGGTTGTTGCCCGAAGCCATCCAATCCAGATACTTCATCGCTGCTTCCGCATTTTTACTCGATTTCGGAATCATGACATACATCGCATTGGGTGCATATGCCGGTTTGGCGAATTTGCCTTCGGAGTTTTTGAATGCATCAATCGGTGTCATCACTGCACCAGGTTGATTGGTTTGTAGGTTTTTGTACGTACCAGAGATGTAAATCTCCCCTGCATCCTCGGTGTAGAATCCAACTTTGCCGTTAGATACATCTTCCCACAGCTTTTTCTTGTCTTTATCGAGTCCAAAGTCCTTGCTCATTAAGCCTTCATTATAAAGTGTGTTCATATACTTCAGAGCGTCCTTGAAACCAGGCAATAATGTTGGATAGTCATTGGAACCCAGTTGTTGTGTTAACGTATATTTTTGTTCTTCCGTCAGTGGTTCAATGAATGACCAGATCAGGGGTTCATATTGAGCCGAGGCAATGGACATCCCCATCGGGATAAGTCCTGTGCCGACCTTACCCGGATCTTTTTCCTTAAAGGCCTTCAGTGTTGTATGCAGCTCCTCAGCTGTTTCAGGTGAAGGCAAACCGAGTGCATCCAGCCAGTCCTGACGAACATAGGATGCATACTTGCCAAGTACAAGACGTTTACCTGGAACCGCAAACTGTTGTCCATCGTATTGACCGTAGGCCAGCGTTTCATCTCCCAGCAACTTTTTCAGGTTAGGACCCGTTTGATTGATCAGATCCGTAAGTTCCGTCAAACCACCTTGTTGTGCATAACGGTTGAATGTTCCCGAATCGTAGGTAAAGACGATATCAGGTACTTCAGAGCCACTCGCCATCAGAACGTTAAGCTTCTGTACTTCCTCCGAGCGTGGTACCGGAACAAACTGAACATCAATGTTGTTTGGATCACCAAACTTCTCTTGAATGAAGCGAGTCAGATAACTGTCCGAAATGGTGTAGCCCGCCGGTGTGTTTCCCCGGTCGAAGATTTCCACTTTCAAAGTCGTTTTTTCCCCCGAACCCGACTCTCCTGATGAAGATGTTGATTCGCTTCCTGACGAACATGCAGATAATAATAGAGTGAATGCTGTTACCACTGCGAGGATTGAACTTGCCTTGCCTGCCTTACGTCTTTGAAATAATCTCATTTGACCTTTCCCCTTTCGCACATGCTCTGAATGAATTCACATGATTGCCACTCCACTTTGTTCATTCCATTTTGTTGCACCTGTGAATGTCACTAATCATTACATACGATCTGATATTTAGACAATAAACTATTTTCAAAATGTAAAATTCACGTTTTTTAAGTTAAATACCGCGATATATAAACATATTTCCTGACAATATACAATTTTCACACTTTATATGTTAACTATAATAACACATAGTGTTCAGTTCGCCTTGATTTCTTGTGTACAGTCTTGCATAACCGAATTCGCAATAATCCTTTTTCCGCTGGGTATCCCATCAAACCATAACAAAAAGAGACCACATCTGTAGTGATCTCCATGTGTAGCAGATTTAAAAGCATTTCATGCACTAATCCCTCGGCGGAAGATTAAACTTCACTTGACCAAACAATGTATCGAGGGCATTTCCCGCAAATTGATCGATGACATGTTCGTTGCTCGTGTCCGTATGTTCCAAAATCAACACATTATACTTCTCATCATAATGCATTCCGCCCAAAATAAACTTCACAGGAATGTTCTGGGCTGCCCCCGCCTTCGAAATGGCCTGCACAAGTTCCGATTCATGCCTTTGGCGAGTGGTCATGTAGGTACCATCAGGTATAGTTATCGTATATGACGAGTCATCTACATTAAATGTGAATGTGTTGTTGCTTGCTGTGATGGTAACCCGCCTATTGATATCTACCGATCCCCACACTTGCTGTCCATATGTATACATCATCTTCAACTCCTTCCCTATGAATTAATGGATTGTCATAATACTAGTATAGGTCATTCGTAAAATTCCTTAACGCACCAGCTTAATGGGCCTAACATGTTGTATTAAACATGAAAAAATCTCCTGTAAAAGGACGATAAGGCACGAACCTTATCCCCTCATACAAGAGATTTCATGAAATATCTCTAAGGATATTGCTTTTCATGCGATGCTTGCATGTTCTGACACGTCCAATATCAATCGTTATTGTTCCCCTTGTTTTCCACTCTGCTTGCGGTAGTCCCCTGGTGTCACGCCCATAATCCTTTTGAACACTCTTCCGAAGGAGATCGCATTGGCGTATCCCACTTGAAGAGCAATATCCTGAACAGCCATATCGGATGCAGACAACAGACGGCAGGCCTTTTCGACCCTCAGTTTCACCAGAAAATCAACAAACTTCATCTCAAACTCTTCCTTGAACAAATAACTCGCATATTTACCCGAGATTTGGAACCGATCACTCAGATGTTTCAGCGACAGATCCGGATCATCAAAATGCTCTTCAATATAGATCCGTAGCTCGTTGATCATCGCTCGATGACTTTTCGTTTCATTCACAGACACATAATTGCGATAGACCTCTTTAAGCCATTCCTGCAAAATCTCTTGAATTCCCTCTAGTGTCTCCACCTGCTGAATATCACTGCGAAGGCGAGTCAGGATTTCCTCGTCAAATTGGCTTTGCAACCGCTCAGACAGCTCCCCGAATTCACGGGACAACATCTGGATTAATGCCTGCAGCAACATACGAATATCATTATCTGTAATCTGATCTTCGCTGAACGCAACAAACATCTGATCCAGCTGTATCCGCCAGCCATCACCCGTAAGCCTGAATTCACGGACAAAGTCAGCGAGCATCTGCAAGTATTTGTACGATTGTAGCTCAATACGATCCGGCAGCTGTTCACTGAGAACAATCGCATCTTTACCAAGGGTAAGCCTATGCTGTAAACCCGCATCTGCACTCGCATAGGATCTCGTGATCTCCTCCCAGCCCGATACGGTTCGTCCAATGCCAAAGGTAAACCGGAGTCGGAAGTGTTCCGCAATCCACATATGCATCTGTTTAGCCAGATCCATGAGCAATTCACGATCCAGTCCTTCCTTCTCATCCGATGCGATCACCACAATAAGCCTGCGGTTCCCAAACCATTCAGCCCAGCCACCAAATTGGGTCTCGTTCTGCACAAGTTCTTCCACCACATTCATGAGCGCAATCTTCAAAATATTCTGATTTGTTGAGAGATCATCACCATTCATCTCCGCAATGAGGACAGCAACACTCTTTGGTTCCATGAATCGTTCCTCTAGTGGCTGCAGATGGCGAAGTCGCTGACGGAACGAATCCATTCGCTCTCCTTCCATCAGATCAACAAGCAACTGTCTGCGATGAATCAGCAGGTTTTCATGATGCTGTTTCTCATAGTCAACCGTTTGAGCAATCAGATGTTCCAGCGCACGGTCGATGAGAGCCAGTTCATCCTTGACGGACGGAGCTGCTTCATCTTCCTCGGCACGTGGCTGTAGCGCCTGAATTCGATTCATGATGAGCTGGATGGGTCGAGTATTTCTGCGAGTAATGTAGATCAGGCCCGCCACTGCAGCAACTATCGTTAATAAACCAATGCCGATCCACACATAGGAGACAAGCGATACCCATGAATACAGCTGTCCGGATTGAATGCCACTCTCGAAGACCAGACCAAGCTTGTCCGCAGACACACGATTAAGGATTTCGCCGGCTGAAGGGTCCATTTGATGCGCGGTATAGATCAGATTGTCACTCTTGTCCCGAACCTGAAGAACAGACAACTTTTCATTCGTCATGTTATCAATCTGCCGTTCTACTGCATACATGCGGATCGTAATGACGAGCAACCCTTCCCCGCCCCAAGGTAGCGGAAGCCACTTATTCATGCTAATCACCTGTGAAGGTACGTCAAAGGAACGTTCCTTGTATTCACGCGGCAGGTTCCAACCGAGGTTCTCCCGATCTTTCAAGGCTTGCTCAATATAGGCACGATCTTGGAAATCTTCCAAGCGCATCATGCCTCTGGGCGTCAGGATCTGAGAATCCGATATGCGATAGAGATAAATGGATTGAATCATATCCTGCTGATCCAGCATCCGTCCCAGCCCGCTTGCCGCATCATAGATGAACTGACTCGATAATTGTCCCTGTCCAGCCTCCAGGAAGCGACTGTATGTTTTGTTCGCACCAATGTCTTCTAGCAACCGAAGTTCAATGTCGCCTAGTGAGCGCTCGAGTGTATCTACGATATAGCGGGTGGAGATCATGTCGGCCTTTTGCGTTTCATTACGCGAGAGTTCGTTGACAATCAGGAAGGAGAGAAAGATCAGAATGGAAATCGTAAGCAGAAAAATAGGAAAATAGGAATACAACAACTTGGTGTGCCAATTCCGCTTTAGATTTACTTTCATAGGCTCCAACTCCTTCCATCTCTATTCTAATGAGTATGATCTTCTCTGTTCTTTGGCCTGCCTGCTAACAATATACAGAATCACTGATCCTAGTGCCGCACTGATCGTGCAAGACAGATACATCAATGATGGACCGCCCGAATCGAGTAAATATCCGTTAAGCATATTACCAACAATTCCGCCCAGGCCGGCAAATACCATGTTAAATAAACTTTGTCCTGTGGCCTGCATCTCCCGTCCCGTAACAGAAGCCACATATTCCACTGCTGCGATATAAAAGAATCCGAAGGATAATCCATGCAGCACCTGAACGCCAATCATCACCTCAGGTGTCGGCCATAGCCATTGGATTCCCCAACGTAACATATACGCCCCGGCTGCAAGCAGCATCGTCCGTTCATATCCCCATTTTCGGAGGATAAATGCCGCCGCCAACATGGATGGAACATTGGTAATCGACGCGAGCAACAGCGCCGTACCTGTCATGGTCACAGAACCGCCAGCCATCTGAAATGAAATAACGAAAAAGGAGTTAAATGCAGTAAGCGTTTGGTTAACCAGGAAACAACCTGTTAGAAATAGAAGGAATGTCCGGTTTCGGAGCAATCTTGCCAAACCTACGGAGAAGGTTACCGAGGACGAGGAGATGCTCGTCTGCCGGGGAAGTGTACTTGCCAGTATGGCGCTCAGAACGTTAAACATCAGAAATGGCAGCCATAACATGTGAATGGAAAACTGGGAGAGATACATCCCTGCTGCGAATCCACCAACTCCCGTTCCTATGCTGCCGAAGAGTCGGATCATGCCATATGAGGTATTGGCTGCCCTCGCCGCGGTAACCGCATAGGAGTCAGCCACAGGTATTTGAGTCACTTGGAATATAGTGCATAAAGTATAAATCAATATTAATATAATGTACACTTGAATATTGTAGAAGTACGCTAACGATGCAGGAACAAGCAGGCTTATCACCAGTACGAACCGTGTCTTTTTAAACTTATCTACCAAAATTCCCCATATAGGTTGAAGAATAATAGATACGAGTGTTCCAAATGCCATGATAAATCCGGTTTCTTTACTGGAAAAACCTTGTGCAACCAAAATGGGATTAATGTACGGGTTAAACATTCCTCCCGCAAGTCCCATAAACAGGTACAGGCCCTGCAATTTGAGTAAAACACGTCTTGCATCATTGGAATCGGCTTTTGTTTTCTCTGTGTAAGCCTTCATATGTCTGCTTCTCATCCGGATCTCCATCCTTTAATTCTTTAGTCGCTTCGCCTATTCTCTATTGATATGTCCGTGTTAGACTCGAC
Organism: Paenibacillus sp. FSL K6-1318; assembly: GCF_037976905.1. Lineage (NCBI taxonomy): Bacteria > Bacillati > Bacillota > Bacilli > Caryophanales > Paenibacillaceae > Paenibacillus > Paenibacillus sp. FSL K6-1318. Next base: position 2,757,979 of record NZ_CP150270.1, on the reverse strand, counting down.
CTGATTGCAGCCAATGCCCCGATCGCGCCTGCTTTGTTCCCAAGTTCAGCTACAGCTAAACGTGCAGGCAGAACAATGTAACGCTCAAGACGTGTACGTACTTCATTTAGATAATAGGATGGGTTGGATGCTGCCACGCCACCGCCGATCACAATAATGGAAGGATTAAGTAAAGCTATAATATTCGCCAGACCTCTTGCCATATAACGCATGGGCAGCTCCAGGATCTCCAGTGCAGCAACATCACCGGATTCGGCTGCTTTGAATACATGTCTGGCTTCGATCTGTTCCACTTTCTCCCCTGCCAGACTCATGATCAGGGAACCGGCACTTCCTTTTCCATCTGCAAAATAACGCCTCGCCTGTTCGGTAATTCCCGTACCTGAAGTCGCTTGCTCGAATACGCCAAAGGAATCCGCATCCGCAACGTAACCGGTATAGAGCCCTTCGTCTCCTGCAATGAAATGCCCAATCTCGCCTGCTGCTCCATTCTGACCGCTATACAGCTGTCCATTCAGGATAAGAGCAGATCCAATGCCTGTTCCAACCGTGACCATTACACAGTGTTGATGTCCCTGTGCTGCCCCTTGATCATATTCTCCCATCGCAGCCATGTTCACATCATTATCCAGCATGATATTGCCGCTGTAATACTTCGCAATAACAGGGCGAATATCTTCCTCAGGCCACTGAAAAGCCGGAGCACTTCGCAGTATTCCCTCCTCCTGCAGAATCACACCAGGGAATCCCAAGCCTGCACCCGAAAGTTGACCCAAGCTGCAACCAACTTCACGGCAGAACGTTTCCAATTCAGCGAATAACCAACGGAAGAACTCATCCGGCTGATCACTGGCAAGAGTAGGCAAGCGACGTTCATGAACTTCACTTCCAGCCTGTTGTGATGACAAGAGGATTAATGTTTTGGTGCCTCCAATGTCAATACCTGCAATCCAGCCGGATCGCTCCCCTCCAACCGTACCATCCTGATTGGACTGGCGGTCATAACTTACGTTTTTCACGGATTCTGTCATCCCGTTTCCCTCCTCACATGTGTAAATCTAATATCTATTCCATGGCTTCCTGTTGAAGATTCAGCATCGTTTGTTGTAGAGCCACCTGTACCGCACCCGTAACAACAGCCTGCTCACCAAGCTTGGAGCAGATTAGCTGTGGCTGCACCGGGAAATGCTCAGATATGATCTGTCTCAATAACGGTAACAACACATCACCGTTCCCCCCTACGCCTCCGCCAAGCACAATCAGATCAGGAGCAAGCACCACGCTAATCTGACGCAGAGCTGAAGCAATCATCTGGCTATACTGCTTAAGAATCTCTAACGCTTCTACTTCTCCACTGCGTGCAGCTTCAAATAACTTCTCGGGAGTCAAATGTCTGCGAAGAGCATCTGCATCTACATTTACATCCGCTCCCGAATCAGCAGCCACCAATAGTTCATCATGCAGATAAAGATGACGTTTCGCCAACTGCATCAGACCATCGGCTGATAGCACTTCCTCCAGACGACGGCCATCCTCCATCAGCATCTCGGCAATCTCTCCGGTTAACCCACCAAGACCTCGAAGCAGTTGACCATGCACCATGATGCCAGCGCCCGTACCTGTCCCGATGGAGAAAAAAACAAACAAAGGATAACCTGCTGCTGCACCGCTCCTGTACTCCCCTAGCGCCGCAAGATTCACATCATTCTCCAAGATTACTTCACAGGGGAATGCTCCAGACAACGACTCCAGCGAGAAGGCTTGTTCCAGACCCACTAACGGGTCCACAATACGACTGATACGCCCCGTTTCGGGCAGTACTACACCCGGTATGCCAAACCCGATGCACTGAATCTGATTCCAGTTCAGATGATTTTCCTCAAGCAATGCGTTCATATGACTTCGAAGAAGCTCCAGTATCGTCGCTTGTGCTTGGTCATTGGCTGCTTGAACTACCATGGGATACGTTTGATAGGCGATGATCTCTCCATTCAGATCGGATAATGCGATCCGAATACGTGTTGCTCCGAGATCTATGCCACAGACATAATAAGCCGTTTCATTGAAACGGATGAGCGTTGCTTTGCGACCCTGAGCGTTGTCAGCTCTCCCTGTTTCCCTCACCAGATTACGATCAATCAGATGTTCGACCGCCGACGACACCGTGGGTTTACTCAGTCCGGTCTGACGGCTGATATCCGCTCTCGACATGGTTCCCTGAGTTATCAGAGCATCCATAATCAGATTTTCATTCAGATTGCGGATATATTGCGGTGTGCCAGCCATCTTATCCCCTCCTTTTATAGTTAGCATTTTTCATAATTCGATTAAAGGCGCTCTCCGGTACAAAATATAGACGAATAAAACCGTTTCGATATATACCTTGCTGATTGTAAAACGCTTTTGGAAATTATGCTAAACGCTTAGTTAGTTAAGTTTATTAACAAATTAATTAAATTCAATATATCATCGCTCCTGGTATCTGTATAGTGTTTATCTTTGCACTCTTTTGCTAGGACGGAATCGAAATATGTCCCTACAAAGTGTAAAAAACACTGTCATGTAACGGTTGAATATTGTGGAATAAAGAGAAGAAAACACTATTAATATTCTGTTTGAACTAGATTAATACCGGATAATATTAACCTACCAAAAAAGTTGCGGTCATATTCCACCGCAACTTTTTTCTTCCATATATACATATTCATTTCATCAAGTTTTGGAGAGTTCAATGAATCCCTCACCGAAGACATCACGCACATCATGAATGGTGATAAAAGCAATCTCGTCTTCTGCTCGTACAATTTTCTTCAGCATGGAAACTTCCTGTTTGCTAATCACAATGTATAGAATTTCTTTCTTATTTTTCGTGTAATAGCCATGACCGGACAGGACGGTTACTCCGCGATCCATCTTCTCAATGACTTGCTTCGCAATTTCATCCTGTTTGGAAGAAATAATCATAACTGCTTTTTTCGGATTGAGTCCTTCAATAATGAACTCCATCGTTTTGGTTCCGACAAACAGCAAGACAATCGTACACATTAATCCTTGTGGGCCAATGATGAAGTATGAGGAAAAGGCCACAATCAGATCGAAAAACAGAAGTCCGTAACTGATATTCCAATCCAGATATTTGTTGGCAAGTCGGGCCAAGATCACGGTACCCGCCGTTGTGCCTCCCACTCTAACAATCAAGCCAATACCAAGACCGGCAAATACTCCAGCAAAGATGGTATTGATCCAGAGTTCATCCGATGCAATCGTCCAGCTCTCCGTCAGATGCAGGAACAACGAGTTGAATACGACCGCAATAATCGTATACACCGTAGTCGTTTTATCAAGAAATCGATATCCCACAATTAACAGAATACCGTTCAGGATCAAGTTCATCAGTCCAGGGGACCATTCAAACAGGTAATACAAAATAATCGTGATACCCGTGACGCCGCCTTCAGCCAAATCGTTCGGGATGACGAACAGGTTCACCGCCAGTGCAAACAGAAATGCACCTGCCATAATAAATAGAATATCCGTAATTCGTTTCTTCATTATGCATTCCATCCAATCCATCAGAAATCAACCTAATCGACCCGTCTCATAAGTTGTCATAATCACTCAAAGATAGATTTTACCATGCCCACAACAAAATTTGTATACATAATACAAATTGTTACGTAATTTGTGCAAAGGAATTTACAAAACCCTTCTCTTTTCTCTTCTGCAAAGCCATTCATCACCATACACCCATGACAAATGTCATGGTCCATCATTGATGTTCATCATTATAAAGGGCTGACGTTTATGACTTACTGTCATGGTCGGTTTGTTTTACAATGATAAAAACGCTTCCTAGAGGAAAGTCTTACCGGGAAACGTGAAGTTGTAGCTGACTACAGTTATAACGATTGAAGGAGGACATACGTCAATGAGTAGAACCAAAGAAATGGCGCTAAAAAAAGAAGTCACCCCTTACGAAAAAAATGATCTCAGATTAAGTATCCGTCAGTTAATCAATACATTGCTCCCACTCTTCTTGCTATGGGCTGCAGCTTACTTTAGCTTATCAGTTTCCTACTGGCTAACCTTCCCAATTGCCCTGGTGGCATCCGGATTTGTACTACGGACATTCATTATCTTCCATGACTGCTGTCACGGTTCATTCTTTAAAAGCAAACGTGCCAATGATATTCTCGGTACCATTACAGGCGTATTAACACTGACACCCTATCAACAATGGAAAGCCGAGCATTCCATCCATCACGCAACCAGCAGTAATCTCGACAAACGTGGTGTAGGCGATATCTGGGTCATGACGGTTGACGAATACAAAGAAGCTTCCCCTTGGGGTCGTCTTTTCTACCGGATTTATCGTAATCCATTTGTATTGTTCTGCATCGGACCAATCTATGTGTTCATTCTTGCTTATCGCTTTAACCGCAAAGGCGCAAGACGTAAAGAGCGTATTAATACTCACTTGACTACAGCCTTGATTGTTGGACTCTATGCATTCATGTGCTGGTTAATTGGCTGGCAGGCTTTTGTTATGGTGCAAGCACCTGTATTCTTCTTCTCCGGTTTCTTCGGCATTTGGTTGTTCTACGTTCAGCATCAGTTCGAAGAAACGTACTTTGAACATGAAGATGAATGGAGTTATGTAAAAGCAGCGGTTGAAGGCAGTTCTTATTACAAATTGCCAAAATTATTGCAATGGATCAGTGGTAACATCGGGTTCCACCATGTGCATCACTTGAGCCCGCGTGTACCGAACTATTTCCTGGAAGAGGCACATAATGCAACACCGCCTTTGCAAAAAGCAACGACCATTACACTACGTTCCAGTCTGGTTGCCCTGCGCTTCCGCTTATGGGATGAAGATTCCAAACAATTTATTAGTTTCAAACAGCTCAAAAGCTTATCCCGCAAGCCGTATGTTCAACCGCCTATCCGAGTAACCAATCCAGCGGGTCTGACAGAGAAGCCTTAACTCTGTCGGATTCGTTTTCTTGTATTCAAGCCATAGTCATGCTACAGTCATGCTAAAGTTGAGTACAAGTGCAAGGAGGAGAATTACATTCAAAAGTGGATGCAGATTTTTTATAAAAATACAGGGTTAAATCCTTATGTATGGCTGGTCTTTTTCATCCTGCCCTTCTATTACATTTCACAATATTCCAAATTATGGACGATGGTGACCGGCATTATTATCATCCTCGTCTTCTTCGTCTGTTATCTGCTCGCCTTCATTACCAAGGGCTGGCAGGTGTACATGTGGATTGGATTGCTCATTGCCATATCCATTACGATGACCATCGCCTATGATTATGCCTATTTCTCATTGTTTCTTGCTTTTTTTATTGGGAATATTAAAAATAAAGCCGGTTTTTTCACCCTCTACTCGGTGAATTTAGGAGCCAGCTTTCTAACCATTAATTATGGTTTTATCAATCAGAGTTCATTGCTCGTGAGTCAGTTCCCGTTTGTATTTATCAGCTTAATGGCCTCCATCCTGCTTCCAATCAGTACGTATAACAAAAATAAGACTGAACAATTGGAAGGCCAATTGGAGAATGCCAACAAACGACTGGATGATCTCGTGAAAATGGAAGAACGTCAACGTATCGCTCGTGACCTGCACGATACCCTTGGACAGAAGCTCTCTCTGATCGGTCTGAAAACCGATCTGGCGAAGCGGCTGCTCCGCAATAATCCCGATCAGGCCGAGATTGAATTGAACGACCTCAGACAAACGGCAAGTACAGCTCTGAAGGAAGTCCGCGAAATGGTAACAACCATGCGTGGTACGCAATTGGTCGATGAACTGTTCCGGGCAGAGCAGATTCTGAAGGCCGCATCGATTGAATTTGTACTCGAAGGTAACCCGAAGCTGCAAGACACGTCGCAATTGAATGAAAATGTGCTTGGCATGTGCTTGAAAGAAGCTGTCACCAATGTGGTCAAACACAGTCAGGCAACAACTTGTACCGTCGTCATTGAGGAAACACCCGCCAATAATGTACTAACCGTGCAGGATAACGGTGTCGGAATAGAACGAACTCGCAAAACGGATCGGCGCGGAACAGGAATTTTGGGCATGAAGGAACGACTTGAATTCGTGAATGGTTGTCTGGATATTCGCTCTGGTACAGACACCCAGGGTACAGCAATCATTATTCATGTGCCCAAACTCGTCCGCAAACCGATAAAGGAGGCAGAATCATGATCAGGATTGTAATCGCAGAAGATCAGCGCATGATGCTCGGTGCCTTGTCTTCCCTGCTTAATCTGGAGGAAGATATGGAAGTCGTCGGACGTGCCAGCAACGGCCAGGAAGCCCTTGCTCTGGTGCAAGAGCTTGCACCCGACATCTGTCTGATGGATATAGAAATGCCCGTGAAAAGCGGCCTCGAAGCCGCAGAAGAACTTAAAGGATTGAGCTGCAAGGTCATTATCCTGACCACTTTTGCCCGGACCGGATATTTCGAACGTGCCCTTAAGGGTGGTGTCCGTGGTTATCTGCTCAAAGACAGTCCAATTGAAGAACTTGCCGAGGCGATCCGCCAAGTCATGAATGGCAGACGTATCTTCGCTCCCGACCTGGTCGATGAGGCTTATGTAGAAGAGAATCCTCTGACTGAACGCGAGAACGCCGTACTCGGCCTCATGGCAGACGGGAAGAACACAAAGGAGATTGCCGGACATCTGTTTATTACAACGGGCACGGTACGTAACTACATCTCCATCATTCTCAACAAGTTAAATGCCAGTAACCGCATTGAGGCTATTACTCGTTCCAAGGAAAAAGGGTGGTTCAAATGAAAGTACCGCTTTAACCCATTAAAACATAAATAGGCATGTACCCGGCTGCACAAGTCAGTCGTAGTAACATGCTCGTAATAAAAGCTTGGTCCAGGAAAACACTTCCTTGGCCAAGCTTTTTTTATGTTTATTATAACAATCTGACATTCACTTCTTGTACATTGCAGAATATCTGTGAATTGCTTATGATTTTACAGATACAGCCATGCCAAGAGCTTCCAGTGGCACTTGATTGGTCTTGAGCTGATAAATTTTATGACCGTCCTGCCATGAGATCGTTACATGAACAGACTTTCCTCCACTTGGATATTCCACGTTGATATACCCTTTATCTTTCGGTACAGGCAATGTATGTGACTCCAGATACTCCACCATTTTCTTTGCAATACCCGGATTATTCATCTTATCTTCGGAAACCGAGCGAATTTGCAGCGTCCATCTTCCTTCTTGCCATGTCAGATATTGACTGCCTGCCGCACCTTCACTCAAGCCTTGGATGCCATGTCCCAGATCCACAGCCATGTCTGTTGGAATGTCTTTCAGGTCCGTCTCAGGGAAAATTTCTGACTGATTCGGGTCCTTATAGGTCTTCATTTCATAAGAAGCCAGTACAGGTACCTTGCTGCCAGATGCAGTTAACGAAGCATCATTGATAGCAACAGACTGAGTCGTAGCGTAGAAGTTTACTTTAAACGCATCAGCAGTGTTGGATGGTATTGCCGCACCCAAATGTTCGCCCTTCTCTAACGTAAAAGATGTGGGTAAAGATGCATCCTTCATCGTCAACTGGTTACGAACTTGCTGGATTACCTCATTCACACCCACCTGACCAGCGGCAGCTTGGTTGTCATTCGCCTTCGATCCGGATGTTTCTTCACTATCTGTTGTATTCGTGTTTTCTTGGGTTCCCGCTTCATTTTCATTAGAGAAATCAGCACCACCGCTTCCGCTCTGGGTCTGTTCACCCACTGTTGTCGTTGGTGAAGAACTATTCTCTGATGATGCAGCATTCGAATCCGGTCCGCCACACCCTGCCAGCGCAAGTAAAACGGCTGTCGTTACCGGAATGGTGATCCACAATGGTTGTTTCTTCATGATGTGTACCTCCTTCGTTGTGAGTTGTGTCCAACGTGTAGTCAGGATCGATCTAATGTCTGATTCGTAGTTCAAAAGATTAACGCTTGTCATTCCAGAAGTTAACCGGCTGTACTTTCTTGCTTAATACTTCAAAACGATACCCTTCTGCCTTCAATGTTTTCAACACTTGTGGCAGGACCTTCAACGTCGCTTCCTGGTCGTGCATAAGCACAACAGGCGTTGTTCCGCTCTTTTGCACATTGTGGATCTGCTTCATTACACTGTTATAGACTTTCTGGTGATCCTTCTTGTATTTCCAGTCTTCCGAATCCACATTCCAATCCCATAAATGGAACCCACCCTGACCCAGCAGCACATTACGAAATGCCGGCTTGAGATATGGTTTACTACCATATGGCGTCCGAACGAGACTTGTTTTAACTCCGGCAACCTTGTTCAGACTTACATTGGCCTGTTGCATCTCTTTCAATCCGCTATAGGCAGATTTATAGAATTTGCTTGGAACGTGAGTCACACCATGCAGACCCAATCCATGCCCGTCAGCTACGATGCGTTTGGTAGCCTTCTGAAATTGCTCCATCTGAGGACCCAACATGAAGAACGTTGCCTTCGCATTATATTGATCGAGAATATCGAGTAACTGACCTGTGTGAGCCGTTGGCCCATCGTCAAAAGTCAGGTATATGATTTTGGAACTCGCTTTGTTTGCGCTATCCTTCGATGTAGTTGATTTGGCAGATACCGACTGCGGCAATAATAGTGGAATGATTAATAGAATTGCAAGTGTGACCATGATAGATTTGCGAATATGTAGCATAATTAAAAGTCTCCCTTATGTGTTATATTTCCCCGGGTGTCCATGTTGTTCTACCTTCATCCCTTGGCGATTAATCCTAATACTATCAAAGATAGCAGCTCTTGTTCTCGCTTCAAAGGCTACGGTAGAGTTACACTTTTGTCAGATAAACCTAAAATTTAAAACGAATTTGATAGATTTGCGCAAAAAAAGATCCCGCCAGGATAGCTCAATTGTGACATATCCTCTATTACCCATATTCAGGATTTTGATAGACTTTTGCTACGATTCAAGCATATCAATAAAATAACGAAATGTCTTTGCATGCAAAAAAAGCCTGCACAAGTGCAGGCCTTCTTCGTCTTGAATCAGCATATGGCATCAAACCATCATCCCTTGCAGGGGGATTGCCCCCATTGCTTCAGGATCATTACCTCATGCTGTATGTAGATGATTTTTTGTCGCTGGAATCTTCTCGACTCCCAACGTACAGTTATTCAGCTGGGGCAGTGAACGAACGTTTGCCAAACTCTGCATCCAGCATGTAGAAGGCATTGCTGTCTTTTTCGATGCGGCGCAGCTTCTGAATAATGTTGTCAAACAATGCTTCCTCTTCAACCTGCTCATCAATGAACCATTTCAGGAAATACATCGTTGCATGTTCACGTTCATTCAGGGCGATGTCAGCCAGATTGTAGAATTTTTTCGTGTTTTGCTGCTCATGAGCATAACCATGCTCAAATACATCCAGCATCGAAGCATATTCATTCTTCGGTTCTGGCAAAGCCGCCAGTGTGGCACGTTGTCCACGATCATTCAGGAATTTGTATATTTTCATGCCATGGAATCGCTCTTCCTCCGCTTGCACGATGAAGAAGTTCGCAAATCCATCCAGACTTTTGCTGGAACAATAGGCTGCCATAGCCAGATATACATGAGCGGAATAAAACTCAAAGTTCATCTGTTCATTTAAAGATTCTGTTAACTCTTTGCTCATTATCAAAACACCTCTTTCTTTCTCTAGGGATGGTTATATTCTAACATAACGACTACAGGACTTACACCGATTTTCTACAAATTTCGCCAATGACTGAACGTACAAAAAAAGCTCTGCCGCGATGGCAGAGCTCCTTTCATTCTTTAGAGATATGCAATTATACCAAGAACGCTTTGGAGATGATAACCAACAGGATGAACAGAACCAGAATGGCACCTACAGAAGTGAAACCTCCGTATCCGTAGCCTCTTGCTTCTCCACCTAATACTTCGCTCATTGACCGTACCTCCTCTGCAACAGGTATGGGTTATCTTATGCAGGAAGAACGACTTTGACAGGGCGGATGCCCTAATTATTCAAAAGCTGTTTTTTTCGTTCAGTACCGTGGAGATTGCACTCGCATGATATCCAGAAAAGGTACCTTCGCCGTGAACTCTTCCTCTGTATACTCTACATGCACGAGTCGTGTACGGGAGTCCATTTTGACAATGACTCCTTGCACCTGATCTTCCTTGCCCCATACCGTCAACAGTACTTCCGAACGTTCACGAAAGGCTTCAACCAGCTGATTTCCCAACTCTTCAAGTTCAAACTCATCCCGTGTAGGTCTTTTTGCTACTTTTGCTTTTGCCAATGTGGCTGCCTCCTCTACTCCGACGTCCCGATTCCACGGGTTGATTGCCGAGTTCATATTCAATTAGTATACCATTCATTTACGTCTGTGTAATGTCATGGCACCCAAGATTGAGCAAATTCCTCAGGCAAGTTACCGTTAACCGTGTTCCCCCCTATTCTTCACCATACTCCACAATGATGCTGTACTCATTCGATCGGGATTCTCCTGCACGTTTTTGTCCATTCCATTCATACGTGTACATGACGGTCAGGGCCCCTTGCAGCGTTCCTGTCTGTTCTGAAGATAACTGCGCTACATAAGAGATGTTCCTTTCCGTTCCCGGCTCAATTTCCCCCACATGCAGAACTCTTGGCGTGGAATATTCCGGAATGCTCCATTGGATCTGGCCCGCAGCTTGCCCAAGCCATTTGGCACCCTCAGGTAAAATGCCCCCCAATTGTACGCGTGCCGGCAGATTGCCCGTATTCACCACCCGTACCTGAAACGTGACCGTGCCTCCCTGCTCAACCAATGTCGGTTCCACTTGAACATAGGCCTGGATTATCGGCGTTTTCAACTCGACGACAGCTTCATTGGATGTAATCATCCGCTGCACTGACCGTGAATCCGGCAAGCGAAATGTATACATCAGGCTGGCATGATTCACATATCTGTATTGATCAGGGATCAGTTCACCACGTTCTGCAAGTTTGCCCTCGAACTGAATATTCAGAACAGATCTGGCAGTCAACGTCCCCAGATTAAGCCCTTTGGCCAGATTGGTTCCGGGACGTTTAACCCCATTCCAGCCCAGACTGCCTTCGACAAATGTCATACCTGATGGCAATACATCCATCAGGGTGCCATCCACCGCATAGCTGCTTGCATTGGAGACGGTAATATTATATCGGACGGCATCCCCCCATGTGGCCGTTACCGGGAGTACACTTTTGACCACAGAGATCTGGGGCTGTATCACTTCCAAGGTAACTTCATTGGAGTAGACCGTTTCCTGCTGACCTGCCGAGATATACGTTAGTACAGCTACGCTTGATATTCCGTTCGTATCGCTTCTCCCCACGACCTGAACACGGTATTGTATCCGAACGGAACTTCCAGGCTCAATCTCCCCAAGCTCTATTCCGGTATCGGGCGTGACTTGAGGCGCGAACATTTCATTCACAATCACACTGGCAGGAATAAAAACAACACCTTGAGGCAATGCAATCGTTACCTGAGCACTCGTAGCTATAATAAAACCCGGATTGCTCACGATGACGGTGTACATAACAATGTCTCCTGAGAAAGTCTGGCCCCGCTCGGCTTGAAGGCTGACCTCAAGCCGGGACGAAACCATACTCACCTCCACCGTGTTGGATTTCTCCACACCTCTGACGGTCCTGCCCTCAGATGTCCCAAACTCATAGTTAACCTGAGCTTGATTGAGCAGCTTGAAGCCTGCGGGTATCCGCATGACTACGACCTGAAAGTGATATCTCAGAGTTGCCCCAGGAACGATCTCTGCAGGAGGCAACCCACGCTCCGGTGATGCCCCCGGTAGGGGAATCCCGTCACGCAGTACACTATTTGGAAGAAGTGATGTTTCTGGGGATAGAGAGTCCACTACATGAACGATAGCTGTACAATTGCCTGTGTTCACAATCTCGATCAGGTAGGTCAGGGACTGCCCCAATGTAGCCACAGCTACATTGCATTGCTTTTTCACTTCCAGCCTGGGCCCGACCCATGGAGTAATGACTGTATTGGAATACGCCACCTGTTCCAGTTCAGTCGTACCCGAGCTGAATCGAACCAACGACTGATTCTGAAGCCAGTGGGACAACGGACCGGAATTGGGACTCATAACACAACGACCTCTACTCGGAATGTAACGGTCACCGAAGCACCAGCAGCAATGGAACCGAGCGTTATTCCTGTATTCGGATTACCGGTAGGTCTTGCCACGCCATCCACGGTTACACTTCCGGTTACAAATACCGTGCCTGCTGGCACAGGGTCAACCATGACAACATTATTCACCACTTCAATACCACTATTGGTTACGACAACCGTATAGGTGATTACATCGCCAACCACAGCATCAATGGCACTTGTGCTTTTGACAACAACAACATTAGGTGCAGATACAGGGATCACCAGCACGTTGGAAGATACGATCCCAGTCAACAGACGGCCATCTGGCGGACTATAGGTATAGTTGGCAGTGGCCTGATTGATCAGCTGCTGGTTCTGTGGCAACGAATCCACCGTAACTTCAAGCGTAACCGTTACGTTCACCGATCCTCCAGGCGGTATCGTACCAACCACAATCCCTGATTCCGGGTTGGCTCCGGGTTGTGGAACACCATCGATCAGAACACTGTTGGGAAGCAGTACGGCGCCATCCGGTATATTGTCCGTTAAGGTCAAGTTGACTCCGAGATTTCCACTGTTGTTAATGGTAAAGGAATAAATGATGGTATCACCGATCGTTGCATTGGAGGTACTGGCTGTTTTCGTTAATGCCAGTATCGGCTGATAGATCGGTGTGATAACTGTATTGGAATAGGCCGCTCCAGAGAAAACGCCAGACGTGAAGCTTACGGAAGACTGACTGCTCACTTGAGGTGGCGTTGGAAGTGAATTGACCCGAACCACATACGATACAGCTACAGATGCTCCCGGTGCCAGCGTACCAAGAGCAATACCGAGCGCCGGATTAGCTAAGGCACGCGGGACGCCGTCCACCAGAACACTGCCTGTAACAAATGTAGTGGCTGGGCTAATCGGATCGGTGATCACAATGTTGTTGACAGGGTCAATTCCGTTATTGCTCACAACCATCTCATATACGATCGTATCGCCAACCACAGCATCAATGACAGGAGTGGTCTTCACTACGCTGACATTTGGAGCAGATACCTGAATGTTGAGTGCGTTCGACGTAATGTTGCCTCCCAGTGTTCTTCCATCAGGTAATGTGTAGGAAAAGGTGGCTGAAGCCTGATTGGTTATGGACTGGCTCAGAGGCAGCGTCACGATCACAACGGAGAACAGAACCGTAGTTGTTGTGGATACAACACCCAATGGGATACCCGAAGCCGGATCAGCACCAGGTGCTGAAGCGCCATTAATAATAACACTATTCGGTACAAGCTCCGTTCCAGCCGGGATGGTATCCGTTAACGTGACAGATGCTCCATAGTTCCCGGTATTGGTAATGGCAATACTGTATACCACCGTATCCCCCACAGTTGCAATGGCCTGATCTCCTGTTTTGACTGCTGCCAGAATGGGTTGGTATACCGGTGTTGTAATGGTGTTGGAAAATGTGGTAGCAGAAAATGCACCGGATGTGAAACTCACGGTTGACTGGTTGTTCAATACTGCACTTGCCGGAAGAGATGTGATCTGAACACTAAACACAACCGTGACGGTCACGCCCGGTGCAATGGAACCAAGCGTTATTCCTGTTGAAGGGTTCGCACCTGGGCGAAGAACACCATCAACATACACACTGCCTGCGGTAAGAATTGTACTTGCCGGCACCGCATCTGTGAAAATCACATTGCTAACACTCGCAATTCCGTTATTGGTTACGGCGATGCTGTAGGTTACGATGTCCCCGACGGAAACAGCAGTGGATGTCGTGGATTTGACCACATCCACATCGGGTGCCGAAACCGAAATGGTAAGCACATTGGATAACACTGTGCCTGTAATATTCCGCCCGTCTGGCAATGTAAAGGATAACGCAACGGAAGCCTGATTCACGAGCTGCTGCGGGGTTGGTAACGTATCAATAACTACGGAAAACGTAATCGTGGTTGTAGCCCCGGCAGCCACATTGCCTGCGGGAATGCCCGTTGCCGGACTTGCAGCTGGTAACGGTTGACCGTTCACAATGACACTGTTCGGAACAAGAATGGTACCCGCTGGCAGGTTATCCGTCAGATTGATTTGGGCTCCGTAGTTCCCCTGATTACTCACGTTTATCGTATAGCTAACGGTGTCCCCGACGGTGGCATTTTGTGTGCTTGCTATCTTTTGAGCCGTAAGAATTGGTTGGTACACCGGAGTGACCACTGTATTGGAAAACGTCGTGCTTGAGAACGCTCCAGAGGTAAAACTGACTGTGGAGCGATTGCTCAACTGCCCCCCTGGTGGAATCTCATTGACCCTGACACTGAATGTCACGGTCGCGGAGGCTCCAGGTCCCAGTGTAGCAAGTGATATCCCCCCTGCCGGATTGGAACCGGGTTGGGCCACCCCATTCACGGTAACACTGCCTGTGTTGAAAGTGGCTCCGGCAGGAATCGGATCTGAAAATTGAATATTGCTTACCGGCGCAATACCGCTGTTCGTAATCAGAATGGAATAACTGACTGTATCGCCCACGGCAGCAGCAGTTGATGAAGTGCTTTTGACAACAGCAACGTTGGGTGAAGAGACGGGAAATGTCAGTGTATTTGAAGTGGCTGTTCCTGTTAACGTCCTTCCATCAGGAGGTGTAAATGTAAAGGATGATGTTGCAAAATTGCTGAGCTGCTGCGGCGATGGAAGTGAGTTCACAACCACCGCAAACGTGACGACAGCTGTCGCTCCCGCTGCTACAATACCGACCGGAATACCTGCTGCTGGTGTTGCTCCCGGCTGTGGCACACCGGATACCACCACGCTGTTCGGCACAATAGTCGTTGCAGCCGGAATGGTGTCGGTCACCGTTACATTGGCCTCCAGGTTACCGGCATTACTCACTGTCACGGTATATACCACCGTATCACCTACGGTTGCATTAGCTGTATTCGCCGTTTTGACAAGTGAAATCTGTGGCTGTATGACCGGAGTCTGTGTGGTATTGGACGATGATGACCCCGAAAATGAACCGGATGTGAAGCTGACCGTCGACTGATTGTTAATCTGCGAAGGGATCGGCATAGTTATCCTCACCTCAAAAGTTACGGTTACCTCAGCCCCTGGGGCCAATGTACCGATTGGAATGCCGGCGGTCGGATTGGAGAGCGGGAATGACGTCCCGTTCACAATGACACTTCCGGGTATAAATGGGGTGTTCGAAGGAAGCGGGTTCGCGTATACCACGTTGTTCACTGCTACTGTTCCGTTGTTACGAATGACTGAAGTATATCGAACGATATCTCCAGATACGGCGTAATCTAGGTTATCACTGTTTACAATGCTTACATTCGGCAGGGATACGGGAATGGTGATTGTATTTGATGAAACAAAAGCTGAAATATTCCTTCCACTCGGAAGAGCGTAGCTATAGGATGCAATAGCCTGATTAATCAGCTGTCTTGCATCTGGCAGGCTGTTGACCGTTGCAAGGAAAGTGACTGTCGCGGTTGCGCCCGCGGCGAGTGCTCCCAGACTGATTCCAGAGTTTGGGCTGACACCAGGTACAGGCGAGCCATTAATGATGACACTGTTGGTATTGAATATGGCTCCGGCAGGAACCGGATCTGTTAACGTAACCGTCGCTGCAATATTGCCCGTATTCGTAATCTGGATGGCGTAATTAAAGGTATCTCCCACGGTCAGACTCGTTGTACTGGCCGATTTCACCACTTGAATGACAGGTTGAAAAATCGGCGTATTCACTGTCACCGATGAGGAAACGCCATTAAAACTGCCTGACGTAAAAGCTGTACTTGCCCGGTTGCTGACCGAACCTGTAGCAGGAATGGAGGTCACTCTTGTCTGGTAGGTCACGGTTACACTGCTGGAGCTGTTCAACGTCCCCAGAGCAATACCCGAAACCGGGCTTGCATTTCTTGCCGCGGCACCATTAATGGTGACACTCCCGGATACAAACTCTGAACCAGCAGAAGGCGTATCTGAGAGAACCAGGTTCTGAACTGCCCCACTGCCAGAATTGGTGGTTACAACCGTATAGGTAAGCACATCCCCTACAGTGGCGTCTGCTGTATTGACTGTTTTGGCAATGGATATGTTGGGAGCTGAAGCGGGTATGCGAACGATATTGGACAGGCTACTTCCTGACAGATTACGTCCACTCGGAAGCTGGTACGTGTAATTTCCAGTTCCCTGATTCTCCAAAGTTGGCGGGGATGGCAGCGTCGTCAGTGACGTGCGAAATACCACCGTGGCACTCCCACCAGGCAGGAGACTCCCCAGCGTGATCCCGGTTAAAGGACTGACACCTGGACGTGCTGTACCATTCACCGTTACCGAATCGGGAATAAACGTGAGACCTGCCGGGATCGTATCGGTCACGTTCACCTGTGCTGCAATATTCCCGCTATTCGTCACGAGCAGTGTATACGCAAGCTGATCTCCCAATGTGGCATTGGTCTGATTCGCCGACTTATTAATTGTAATCACAGGCTGGTATACAGGCGTTGTGATGGAGTTTGAGTTGGAGATCCCTGTAAACGTGCCTGAACTATAAGATACGACCGCCCGATTGACGAACGAACCGGTACTAGGCAAGGACTGCGCATTAACCTGAAATGTCACGGTTGCGGAGCTTCCTGCCGTCAATGTACCTAGGGCTATACCACTGGCTGGATTAGCTGCTGGTACACTGGCACCCCTGACAACCACACTTCCGGGCACAAAATTAAGACCCGCCGGAAGACTATCCGTTAGGACGACATTACTAATGGTTTGTATGCCACCATTCGTCGTGACCACCGAATAGGTAAAGGTTTCTCCAACTGCAACGTCTGTTACCGTTGCATTTTTGACAACAGTTACATTCGGCAAGGTTACCGGAATCGTCAGTGTGTTGGACACCACCGTACCCGTTATGGTCCGTCCGTCAGCGGAAATGAATGAATACGGAGCTGTAGCCTGATCCACCAACGTAGGCGGTGTAGGCAGGTTCGTGACCAGGACTTGAAAGGTTATGGTCGTTGTGCTTCCTGCTGCAAGACTGCCCAAATTAACCCCTGTAACCGGATTGGCTCCTGCAATAACCGTTCCGTTCACGCGAAAACTTCCGGCAACATAGGTGCTTCCACTTGGAATATTATCGGATATCGTAACGTTGGCTGCGACGTTTCCTCCATTAACGACTTGAAGTGTATACGTTACCTGATCTCCAACCGTAGCGTTTGTTGTATTTGCCGATTTCACAATGGACAGGTTAGGTGAATACACAGGAAGTGTAGAACTATTCGACGGAATGACTCCTGTAATGACTGCACCACCTGCAACGCTTTGAAAGGTAAATGCTGCATTTGCCGAATTGACGAGTTGAAGGATGCTGGTATCATTCACGATCAGGGCCCGATAGGTCACGACAATACTAGTACTTAAATTTAATGAACCCAGTGGTATGCCTGCGGTCACATCCAGTGTTGGACGGGACACCCCGCCCACCGTGACACTGCCTGGAATGAAAGTCAGACCCGGTGGCAAAGTATCGGACAATACCACACTGGCAGCACTGGCTGTACCTCCATTACTAATCGTTGCCGTGTACAGGACGCTGTCTCCCGCGACCGCTCCAGTCGCCACAGAAGCCTTGGCCACTGTAATCCTGGGTGCGTTGATATCAACTTGTATCGCATTCGCGTTCACAATGTACGCGTCACCTGAAGTGGTTAGCGTCAGTACTGCCGAGGATTGATTGTTAATCAGTCTTGCAGACACATCCACATTGGTAATATCCCAACCTTGACGACCGCCAACAATGTTCGAGCCTGGAGCTCCATTGGTCTGATTTCGTGTGCCAAAGGTGCCTGTTGTGTTAAGTGCTCCCGTATCTCCATTGATTTGGGAGGCAAAAAAGTTCGCTGCCAGATTGTTCGGTCCCGATAAGGCCACTGATGTCGCTGAGGTGGGTCCAAATAACGCCTGATCTCCTGTCCGATTCGCGTCACCCTCCTGGGCACTGAACAGCGTTCTTCCTCCAAGTGCACCGGAGAGGGGGGTTGCGAATCCTGTCAATGTTGTTACTACTGGTGGTGAAGTAGATTGCACCAGTACGCCGCCTGCACGCAAAGACATGTTGCGAAAAGGGAGATTGGGATTCTGATAGATAACCCCAAGTGTCCATCCCGCATGATTGGCCGTGGAATCACTTGGAATAACAATAGTCCCTACCACTGATCCAGTGATATATGTACCGGCTCCCCCGCTTTGAACAAGTGTAGTCACATTGGCGGAACGTACATAGCCAGCAGCACCGCCCCCCAGATCGAATTGATTGTAGGTAAGTGGATCAGGAGTCACACTGGAAGTCCCTGCGGGTGTAATAAACGTAACCGGATTGTTGATGGCAGCACTCAGGTTGACTGTACCATTGATGTAACTGCCGCCCCAGATCAATTCTGCATACAGAACGGTACTTCCAGCAGGCAGTATAAGAATGGCTGCTGAACTGTTGCTCTGATACAGACTTGTTGTTCCCAGCGGATACGTTCCGAAACGCACGTCTGCGTTAGTCGTCGTGAACGCCCCGATGCTGTCCTGTGTACCAGGCACCCCTACCGTTTCGGAACGGCTCAGGCCCAGCGTATTGCCCGTAAACGTAATTGCCCCCGTAGCGTTGACGGTTGAACGAACGACAAGAGGAATGGAAGTCACCTCCCCTTCAGCAAGAATTATAATCCTATGAAACGGAGCCTATTATTAGTCTATGACGCTCCCTCCGAAATTTGTATGTCCCTTTTCGGAAAGTTTCTGTTCTCTCTGTAATATAATGTAAGCTTACTTCTCATGCTTTGAATTTAATGATTTGCGTTTTGTTCATTGTGATTTATAATCATCATATACGAGAGTAATTCTGTCGTACCATTATGATGCAGTCAGCGGTGATATATGAAGAGTTTCCATACGCACAATAGCCACATTCCAACAGAATACGAGTTCAAGCATTCCAAATGGATCAAAAAAATGCTCCATGCCTACTGGATTGTCATTATGGCACATCTCGCCATTCAGATTGGCTGTTTCCTGTTTCTGGAGTATGATCGCACACCTATAGATTTCTTGATGAATGTCCTGTTCTGGCCTACGGCCATCAGCAGTTCTTGCATTTTGATCGCGAGTTGGGTTGATCGACGCTTCAGTTCATATTCCTTCTACGCCATGTCTGTAGCCAGCACGGTTATCGCCTGGACGATTATTCATGTCAATTATGACATTCGGATTATATTAGCGATCTGTCTGTTACCCATCTTCGCTTCGGTTCTGTTCTTCAGCAAAAAGAGAGTCTGGATTGTCTTCCTGATGCAGATGATGGGTTATCTTTTGGTTCTGTTCGACTCAGCCTACCGATCCTACCTCTCTTCATTTGACATGGTATCCATTCCGGCTTTTCTAATTCTTGGTACATATGTAGCACAGGTTATCGTAACCAGCGGAGTCGAAGTGCTGGACGATCTTCAGGCAAGCATGCTTGCCAAGCAGGACCTTATTGTGCGAAACGCCATTATGACCAAACAGTCCAAAACAGACGGTTTAACCAACCTCTACAACCAAAGCTCATTCAAGGATTATTATGAAAAAGCATTCGAGTACGCCAACAGTGGCATGAGTCTGCATCTGGCTCTGATCGATATTGATGATTTCAAATCCATTAATGACACATATGGTCATCGGGTTGGAGACATCATTCTGGAGAAAGTGTCACTGATCATTCAGGAGACGATTACCTCAAGTGATATTGCAGCACGCTACGGTGGCGAAGAGTTCGCCTTATTGATGTTTGAGCAGTCTTTCGAGCAAGCCTACGCCCTGGTGGAACAGATTCGTCAGAAGATTGCCCTGATGGGCCATCTGGAACTTGAAGGAGCTTCCATTACGGTGAGTATCGGCCTCAAAAGCTACAGTCCCAATCTGAGCAAAGACAAATTGTTCGAGGAAGTCGATGCCTGTCTGTATGCCGCCAAACGAACAGGTAAAAATAAAACCGTTACATCACTTGATCTGACTTCGTCCTTCGTTGCAAAAACATAATAAAAAAGTTGTGCTGTATACCGGAATTACGGTGTACAACACAACTTTTTTTGTTTTTTACAATCATCGAGCTGATCTTTTTACCAACATCGACATCTTAATTCTATGTCTTCATTCCGCCCATTCCCAGCGATGACGATTTTGCTCCAACCTAGGATGCAGGTCTACGGACGATCCGTCAATGATGAGACGCAGCTCTTTGATCCAATCCTTGAAGGAATCAAATGAAGCAAACATATTGGCCATCTCTACCGTCAAATAAAGAAAGTGAGGGGCCGGGTATTCCGCAGTAATATGGCGCAGTGCGCTGTCCACAGGCGTATATTTCTTTCTCTTGCCCTCCAGTCCTTCCACACGTATACGGGAGGTTAGATGTTCCCGCCGCCAATCATGCAGGCGATCTTCCCTTTTGTAATAGGCTTGTATCGTATCCTTGCTCATTCGCTTAAACGTGCTCTCGTGTAAAGGATACAGCACGAGCTGTACGAATGAACGGGAATCCGCCGTTGCAGCGGCACGTTCGAGTTGCTCATCGGTCACAAGTTCAAACGAGTCATAAAAAGTCAGTGTGCCTTTACGGCTGGCCGCAGGCGGCTCATAACCGTAAGGTACCGTTGTATATTGTCCAGACATTTCACCCCTCCTTGTCTATACACAGATTCGTACAAAGGTGATTGAGAACTCTTAGCTAATGCTATTATACGCTAACTCCCCTGCTTCAAATCGGAATAAAATGTCATTCTATTCTTACCTGCACGTTTGGATTCATACAAAGCTTCGTCCGCCATCCGGATAATCTCACTTGGGTTATTGCTGTTGGTCGGATATTCGGCACCTCCGATGCTACATCCAATCCGAATTCGCTCATATTCAATAATAAACGGCTTGTTCAGACTTTGAATGATGGCTTCTGCATAAGCGCTGGCTTCTTCCCTCGGTTGACTTCCAACAGACCGAAGTACAATCAGGAATTCATCTCCTCCCAACCTTACCGTTATACCCTTCTCCTGACCAAGAGCAGACAGACGCTGGGCGACCTTCTGCAGCAATACATCTCCAGTCTGATGCCCAAGTGTATCGTTGACACGTTTGAATCCATCCAGATCCAGATAGAGGAACGTCAGGGTGTGATTTTCACTTTCGGTCTCCAGTGACTCTTCTAGGTACGCTTCCAGGGCAGTACGATTCGGCAGACTGGTCAACTGATCAAAATGTGCCAGATTCTGCATCACGACCAGTTCTGAGTCTTTATTCGTAAGAGAGGTCAGCATATCCCGAAGTGATCGGGACAATACTTCGATCTCCTTAATTCCTTTGTTCTCTGGAATCTCCAGATCGTCTCCTACCCGCAGTCGGTTGGCTACTCTGGTAAGACGTACAATTGGAGCAGAGATCAGACGCGAGACAAACCAGCCAATAAGTGCAAATAGCACGGTAACGGCAAGTCCTGCCCACACATTAAACCACATCAGGTCAAACACAGAAGCAAACGCAGTGGACTTCACTTGGCGAATAACTACGGTCCATCCTAATCCGGGATAATCCAGGTGACCCCGACTGTAAGCAAACCCTGTTACATAGTCATTTCCATCAGGCCATTCTTCAATGGACCAACTGCTTTTGTTAAGCTGGGCCTCTGCAATGCCTGGTAATACCAGCGGTTTACCGATCCATTCCTTTGGTCCCAACAGCACGGTATGTTCCTTTTTGCTCACGATAAAGAACTCAATGTCCTTTTCCTCCCGTTTCAATGGGGCGAGCACCGATTCCTCCACTTCCTTCGCCCAGGCCCAGCTTAAATGTGCAGCAAGCACACCTTGGATATGACCTTTGCTATCTTTCAGAGGGAAACTGATATCAACAAATTGCAACGGCTCTCCCGTTGGATTCGGAAGCAGCTTGGCAAGAAGTACTGCATTATGCACATCTCCAATAAACTTACCCTTGATTCCCTCCTGATACACAGGTCGCTCCGATAAATTTTCCCCAAGCAAGATGCCATCCGTCGCAGCTAACACTTTTCCCTTCGGGTCCATGAATCCAACCCATGAGAATGAGGGAAAGCTATCTTGTAGCTGATCCAGCAACATCTGAATCTCAGCTGGTTTGAATCCATCTTCCAGCGCAGCCATGCGGCCCAGCAGATCCAGTTCACCCGCGCGAGCGGACATAAACCGATCCAGCTTGTCCGAAGCTTGGGATGCCGTGCCTGTAAGCGAGTGACCAATCTCAGTCTCTACAGCAACAAATGACTTTTGGCTAAATATAGACCCAATCGTCAGGGTAACCAGTAAGGATAACACAGCGAAGATGACTGTAAGCACGGTTCTGATTTTGAATGACATTATTTCCTCCATTACACGGTGAAACCATCTTGCTTCTCAACATAACTATGCTGCAAAGGGTACACGGGATGTCACCTAATCGTTTTCCTATTTATCGGATCTTTTGTGTTTTTTCATTATACATGCCCATACAATATTATACTGAAATCTTCACCGTGTTTCTTCCATTCAAAGAATAGACACGATTCTGTATATACATACTTGGGTTATGAATATAGAGAGCAAGCATATCCTTTGAGGATCATGCGCCTGTATGTCACAGAGAGAGTAGTCGAAATACTAAACATTGGGGGTGTAATGTTGAGCCTGCTTCATGTTGCTGTTATTCTGCCTTTTGCGGCTGGCATTCTTCTTGCCACGCTGCATCGTTTCTTCCGTAAATTACATTTGGGATGGCCGGTTCTCCTTGTCCCGGCACTATTATTTGTATACTTTGCGAGCCTCATACCCGCTGTGTCCCAGCGCAACACCGTATCCGGAAATATCCCATGGATTCCTTCACTGGACATAGGATTTAACTTATATCTGGACGGTCTAAGCCTGATGCTGACACTGCTAATCACCGGAATCGGTGTGCTCGTTGTTCTCTACTCCATCTTCTACATGGATATGAAAGAAGCGCTGAACCGCTTTTACCTGTATCTTTTGATGTTTATGGGAGCCATGTTGGGCGTGGTGCTGTCTGATAATATGATCGTGCTCTACGGATTCTGGGAATTGACCAGTATTACGTCATTCCTGTTGATTGCATTTCATTACAAACGTAAAGCCTCGACTTCAGGAGCACAAAAATCATTCCTGATTACGGTATTTGGCGGTTTCGCCATGCTTACCGGATTCATGATGATGTATCTCATTACCGGAACGTTCAGTATTCGTGCAACCATTGCAGGGTTGGGGCAGTTTCAGGAAAGCGCACTATTTCTGCCAGCGCTTGTCTTGATTCTGATTGGAGCTTTCACCAAGTCAGCCCAATTCCCGTTCCATATCTGGTTGCCGGATGCCATGGAAGCTCCTACACCAGTGAGTGCCTATCTGCACTCAGCCACGATGGTTAAGGCTGGACTGTACGTTGTGGCCAGGTTCACACCGATCTTCGGTGGACAGGGACTTTGGTTCTGGCTGGTCACCGGTGTTGGTCTTCTGACTCTGTGTTATGGATCATTCCTGGCGGTGAAAAAAAACGATCTCAAAGCGATTCTCGCCTATTCGACCATCTCTCAACTTGGTCTGATCATGTCCCTGTTCGGGGTTGGATCTGCTGCTCTCTACTTCGGATATGGCGAGTCCTCTGCGATGTACACCGTGGCGATTACCGCTGCGCTGCTTCACCTGTTTAACCATGCGACCTTCAAGGCCGCTTTGTTCATGGTCGTAGGCATTGTCGATCATGAGACGGGTACACGTGACATTCGGAAGCTCGGTGGACTTGCATCATTCATGCCAATCACTTTCACCGTAGCCCTGATCGGCTCACTTGCCATGGCGGGTATTCCGCCGTTCAACGGATTCCTGAGCAAGGAGCTATTCTTCCAGGCGATGGTCGAAGTCACGCATCTGCGAATCTTTGGACTTGGGTCCTGGAGTGTTCTACTGCCGGTATTCGCTTGGCTTGCAAGTGTGTTTACCTTGATCTATGCGCTTATTATCGTGTTCAAAACATTCCTCGGTCGTAGCCAAAGCGAGATTCCTGCCGAGAAGCTGCACGAAGCGCCCGCCGGTATGCTCATTCCGCCCGTTGTTCTCGGTATTCTTGTCATCATCTTCGGACTCTTCCCGAACCTGCTGGCCGGATCACTGATCGAACCGGCAATGGCCGCTGTGCTTCCTTCCCTGTTAAATGGGAACGAACGCTTCGATGTACATTTCTCTCTGTGGCATGGATGGACTCCGGAACTGATTATGACGATCGGAGTCGTGATTCTCGGAATCACTCTCTACAAGCTGTTGCCACGATGGAGGAATATTTATGAGCATTATCCACAAGGATTAACGATTAACAATATGTACCATGTCGTGCTGGATAATCTTCAGCATTATGCACGCAAATGGACCGAAGCCTATATGAATGGCTCAGTTCGTAGTTATCTCGTTTATATTTTCTCATTCACAGTCGCTTTACTGGTCTATGCCTTCTTCCGTTCAGGTGAAAATATTACGTGGAATCTGCAGGGCAATGCGCCCTTCTCATTCTATGAAGTCGTCCTGCTAGTCACCCTAATCGGTGCCGCGGTTTCGATTCCATTTGCCAAGAACAGACTGTCGGCAGTCATTATGACCGGAGCGGTTGGTTACCTTGTAACCCTGCTGTTCGTACTCTTCCGGGCGCCGGATCTGGCACTGACACAGATGATTGTTGAAACGGTATCCGTAGCACTGTTCCTGCTCTGCTTCTACCATCTGCCTGAACTGCAACGTGGCAAATCAAGCCGCAGTTATCTCACGGTGAATATGATCGTGGCGATTGCAGTCGGTGTCGTGATGACTTTTGTTGCATTAGCTGCAAGCGGAACAGCATCACTGGAGAGCATTTCTACCTTTTTCCTTCAGGAAGCGTATGACTCGGCCGGTGGTAAAAATGTCGTGAATGTATTACTGGTAGATTTCCGTGGCTTCGATACCTTATTGGAAATCATGGTACTTGGCGTTGCTTCACTATCCATCTATTCCATGATTAATCTGAACCTTGAAGCGAAGGATCTCGGAGCGCGATTGAAGTTCCGCAAGAAGGAGGACAATCAGGATTCCGAGTCTGATCTGGATGATGAAACGGACAATACGAAAAAGTATGGTAACCGGGAACGCAGCTCATCCTCATGGGATACTGTACCTTTACAGAGTAATGATGTATTGCTGCAAACGACCACTAAGGTTGTTGTGTTCATCATACTGACGTTTGCCATGCACCTGTTCTTCGCAGGACACCATAATCCGGGCGGAGGCTTCATCGGCGGCTTGGTCACAGCGGCTGCACTTGTCTTGATTGCTCTGGCATTCAGTACAGATACAATACGCAAAGCGTTGCCCGTTGACTTCCGTATTCTAACAGGAATCGGCTTGGGTATAGCCCTACTGACGGGTGCGGGTTCATTTATATTCGGAGTCCCGTTCCTCAGCCAAACCTTCGGTTATTTCGAACTTCCTTTACTGGGAGAGACAGAACTTGCCACGGCCATGCTGTTCGATCTTGGCGTGTATCTCGCTGTCCTGGGTGTCACCATGACCATCATTCTACAGATCGGGGAGGATCGCTGATATGGAAATATTGATGTGCGTAGCCGTTGGCATTCTGTTTGCGGTTGCCGTCTTTTTAATCTTGTCGCGGAGCCTGCTCCGAATCGTACTTGGTATGTCCATACTAACCCATGGCGTGCATCTGTTGTTGATCACCATGTCACGTCTCAAAACCGGATCACCACCACTGCTTGGGGAGATGGCTGAACGCTATGTCGATCCACTTCCACAGGCGCTGATATTAACATCCATTGTTATTAATTTCGGGCTCACTGCATTCTTCTTCGTTCTCTCCTATCGCTCCTATCTGAAGCTGAGAACAGACGATATGGAAGAAGTAAGGGGGCGCCCATATGAATAATCTCGTCGTCTTGCCGATTCTGTTGCCCTTGATTACAGGTGTTCTGGCCCTTCTGTTTTTCCGGAAAACGAACATCCAGCGAATCATTAGTGTCATCGGACTTTTGTTCACCGCAGCGGTCTCCACGATACTCATTACTCGTGTGGCTCAAACTGGAGTTCTAACGCTTAATATGGGTGGATGGGCACCTCCTTATGGGATTGTGCTTGTTGCGGACATGGTATCGGCGCTACTTGTCGTCGCCGCTTCCATCATCGCACTGGCGTGTCTGCTGTATGCATTCCGCAGTGTGAACAAGGAGCGGGAAGAGCATCACTTCTATCCGTTCTTTCATTTCCTGATCGCCGGAGTTAACGGTTCATTCCTAACCGGAGATTTATTCAATTTGTTTGTCAGCTTTGAACTGATGCTCATCTCTTCTTATGCACTGATCGTATTGGGAGGTACCGAAAGACAACTGCGGGAAACGATCAAATATGTCTTGATTAACATCGTTTCTTCAGCACTGTTTGTCGCTTCCATCGGCTTCCTCTACTCGATTACTGGCACACTGAACATGGCGGACTTGTCCGTCAAAATTGCTGAAGTGGGACAGAGCGGGGTCGTTACCCTGATTGCCGTACTCTTCCTGATCGTATTTAGCATCAAGGCGGGACTGTTCCTGTTCTTCTGGTTGTCAGGCTCTTATGCCGCCCCACCGGCTGTCGTCACTGCGCTGTTCGCTGGATTGCTCACCAAGGTTGGCCTGTACGCGATTGTGCGAACATTCACACTGATCTTCTATCATGATCCAGATTTCTTCCATGCACTGATCGGATGG
This sequence comes from Paenibacillus sp. FSL K6-1318, assembly GCF_037976905.1. Taxonomy (NCBI): domain Bacteria; kingdom Bacillati; phylum Bacillota; class Bacilli; order Caryophanales; family Paenibacillaceae; genus Paenibacillus; species Paenibacillus sp. FSL K6-1318. The sequence goes on along the minus strand of NZ_CP150270.1, from coordinate 2,730,945 downwards.
ATGGCAGGTGCCACGATGGTTCTTGGTGTCATCGGTGCCATCTCGTATCGGGATGTAAACAAGATTCTCATCTACAATGTGGTCGCAGGCGTAGGGTTTGTCGCTTTCGGTATGGCATCGGCCAGTCGTCCTGCACTGGAAGGTCTGCTCTTCTATATGCTGCATGACATGTTGATCAAAACATTGCTCTTCCTGCTCGGCGGTGCCTTGATCGCTGTTGCAGGAACATCAAAACTCGACAACATGGGTGGACTAATTCATCGCTATCCGTTGCTCGGCTGGATGTTCTTCATCAGCGCACTTGCCTTGGCAGGCTTGCCTCCATTCAGTGGTTTTCCGGGTAAGTTGCTTCTCTTCGAAGGCGGCCTGCAGGCAGGGTTGTATGGTCTAACTGGTATAGCGGTGCTCTCCAGCTTGTTGATGTTATATTCGGTACTACGTATCTTCATACAAGCGTTCTGGGGCGAACCGCCTGCCGGGGTTACAAGACGCCCTTACGCGGTGAACGGCCTGCTGATTCCTGCCGGAATTCTGTTTGTATTCATCATCGTAATGGGTGTGGGGGCTGAAGGCATGTTCCAGTTGACCTCCCGCGCAGGCGATATTCTACTGCATCCCAATATTTATATTGATGCCGTATTGAAGGAGTAGATGTCTATGGCCTTTCAGATTGTACTGAATCTTATCATTGCCTTTGTATGGATGTTTCTGAACAATGCCTGGAATGGTGTTGGTTTTCTCATAGGTTACCTGCTCGGACTGCTTCTCATCGGGGGGATGCGCCGATTCTTCCCCCAGCGCTTCTATATTGTGCGGGTCTGGGCCATCATCAAACTGATTAATCTGTTGTTCAAGGAATTGGTGCGTGCCAGCATTGAGGTTATACGCCAGATTATCAAGCCCAAGCTCGATATACGTCCGGGTATTTTCACATATAAGACTGAATTGTCCTCGGATTGGGAGGTTACCCTGCTCTGTCTACTCATCTCATTGACACCAGGTTCCCTGCCACTTGAAATCTCGGGTAATCAACGCAAACTGTTTATCCACGCACTGGATATCAAGGATGAACAGAAACTGAGAGATGATATCCAAAACACATTTGAAAAAGCAATTATGGAGGTGACGCGTTAATGTTATCCTCACTGTTGTTCATCTCTTTGCTCATTCTCTCCTTAGCCATTCTGGGTTGCTTGTACAGGGTGCTTCGGGGACCATCCATGGCTGACCGGATTACGGCACTGGATACCATCGGGATCAATGTAATTGCCATCGTTGCCGTTCTGTCGATGATGCTGAAAACCCAGGCCTATCTGGATATCATCTTGCTGATTGGTATTCTGGCTTTTCTAAGTACGGTGGCATTTGCACGTTATATTGAACGGGGGGCGGTATTCAAAAATGATGGAGATCGTTAATGTAGCCGCTGAAACAGCTATAGGTCTACTCGTACTGCTTGGTGCATTACTTAGTGCACTCAGTGCGTTCGGACTTATTCGTCTGCCTGACGTATATCTGCGAGCCCATGCCGCAACCAAAAGTATGACGCTTGGTGTGTTCTGTGTACTAAGCGCTACGTTTTTCTTCTTTTGGTACTTCGACAACTACATCAGTGCACGCTTGTTGCTAGGTATCCTGTTCGTATTCATCACGGCTCCGGTCGCCGGACATCTGAACGGACGGGCCGCCTATCGCACAGATGTACCATTGTGGGAGCAAAGCGTTCAAGATGAACTGGAACCTTTGTTAAAAGGGAAAAAGGTGAACCATGAAGCCAAGGATATGATGGAGTAATCCTAAGCCTGGGCATAACGAATACCCCCGAGGATCAGCCGCCGGTTTAGCGGCATGTTCCCGGGGGTATTTTTTTATTTTTTCATACACGGTTCATATCAATCTCTAATCATGATGATCATGCAGACAGATTGCAGATCAGATAGCATCGTCAGAATCCATTCAGTCCCTGTCTTCTCAGATCCTCGGCAACAATACGAGCAAGTTGTGCAGCACCCTGACGATTCGGATGCAAACTATCCCCTGTCATATACAGAGCGAGTGTTGCAGCTGGACCAATGGACGTGAAATAGGCCGAACTCAACTTATTCAGTTCAACAAGAGTGACCCCTTCTTCCTGAGCAAGAGCACGAGTGGATGGATTGTACCAGCGGTTCTCTGCTTGATGCACATTGGCTGAATTGAAGTCCGTTGCCCGACCTTGAGGGGTGGAGAGGATGACCGTCGCTCCTTTATTTTTCGCCTGGCGTACCATATCCCGCATAATCTCTTTGAACTGAGCCTCCGTGGTATTGTTCTTAGCATTGGTATCGTTAATTCCGAATTGCAAAATAAAATAATCTCCCGGTTTGATATACTTCAGAATCGCCTCCATCTGACCATCATCGCGGAAACCTCTCGCAAATTGACCACTTGACGCCATATTGCGAACCTGGAAGGTGGCATTGTTCACATAGGACGGAAACAGCTGTCCCCAACCTCCCTGTACACTGCTAACCAACGGATAGTAATTGCAGACCGTTGAGTCGCCACCAATGTAGATCGTGCGGTTGGTTACCGTCTGATTGGATAATTTCCGGATTTCGAGTGCACTAAGTGTGAAGGCGGTGCCTGTCTTTCCTTCCGTAACCAGCAAGTTTAATTGCCCGTCAGTCACCGGAATTTGAAATTGGTCCGTCGCCCCGTTGCCCGTCATATTAATGATCTGGTATACACCTTCTGCAGCTACACTCGCTCTGGCTGTATTGCCCAGAACCACTTTGACCTCATAGAGGCCATTGGACAGATCCACATTGAAGGTATTGGTGCTCTTTGTACCAAACGTCAGAAACTGTACGGCGTCACTCATCACTCCGCTTCCCGAGGCAGACACATTTCGCATATTGGCAGGTGTGTTGAACCCATATCCTTTCGTTGCAGTATAGCCATCTCCTGCGGAAACACCTGTGTAACCGCTCTCAACAGAACCCGAACCAAAATCAAATCTGTAATTGTCAGTGGCCGCTTCAACAATTTGCTCTCCACTGCTTCCCAGACCTACGCCGATCGTACTTGCAAACAGAACAAGACAGAATAGAAGCTTTACCGCTGTTGACCATTTCATCACTGAATTCTCCTTTCGAATCAGAATCTGATTGGTGCATGATCTGCATGATCTACAACTTTAGCTTCAAAGAACTTGATCAAGCCAGTCATAGGCTTTCGCTCCGCTAATCTCATGTCCACCTGTAAAGAAATCCGCATTCAGCGATTCGTGTGCTCCCGCCTGCTCATATATGTGTGTCAAACGCGCATACGCCTCTCTTGCTGTGTGGATCGGAAATACCTGGTCATCACTTCCGGCTTCTATCAAGAGTGGCCTAGGCACAATCAGGCCGATGATATCCGGTAACTCCGCTTCACGCAGGATACCTGGCACATAGTTGTCCAGACAGTGGTTCCGATCCAGTATGCTGCCCTGGAATGTACTTGCATAACCACTCACTACAGCTGCACGAAACCGTTCATCCAGCGCGGCTGTAAATGCGGTTACCAGACCCCCACCCGAGATGCCCATGCTCCCGATTCGCTCCGAATCCACTTCAGGACGAGTCGATACATAATCCAGCACACGCGTTGTTTCGTATACCCTATGCCCGGCAAGGGTCTTCCCCACCATAAGCAGATGCGCAGCGATCTTCGTACAGGAACTTGCCCCTGGTGGCGCATCGCGGTCCTCTTCCAGTCTGCGATCACCAAATCCGAGCAGTTCTGGAGCAGCAACCACATATCCCCGCTTCACAAGAGCTACTGCAAAATCCTTGTGCAACCCAGGCTCTCCTGTCCGTGGTGACCCATCCGGCTCCATACCGGATATCTCCCGGCTACCGTACCCGTGCCCATGACAAGCAACGATCGCAGGTCTCTTCACATCGGTAACGCTTACATCGTTTGGAATCAACATGTACACAGGCATGCGAAGTCCTGCATAGGTCGTGATCTCTACCCGCTCGCGGATATAACCGTCACATGTAATGCGCTCCAGTAATACAGGATTGAGCGCTGCTGGCATCGTTGGAAAACCGCCCAGTCGTTCTTTCACACGTGTACGTAACTGACTGCGCCATAACTCCATAGGTTGATCTACTTGATACGCGGAACGACCACGAAGATTCGTTTGTTGTTGCAGATAGGCTTCTATATCCGACATTGCCTGTGTCCCTCCTGTTTTTCGTAGGATAACGTAGATGAAAGACCGTCATAAGGAATTGATCCCATCCATTATAGGACTTTAACTTGTCCAAGAATTGAACATGTTTGCCTGTTTTGGATGGATTCACATGATTTCCAGCCAAAAAAAGGATATTCCTGGCCTGCTTTTGGGCTTCGGAAATATCCTTCATTTGATCTGACCCGGCAACCACCAGTTCCACCGGCCCATCAACTTCATCAGTGCGGGTACCAGTATTAGACGGATCAGAGTAACGTCAATCAATACCGCGGCGGATATCCCAATCCCTAACTGTCTCACACCTGCAACTTCTGCAAAAGCAAACGGTACGGTCACCGCAAGCAGAATGGCCGCCGCGGATGTAACCAGACGCCCCGTTGAAGCCAATCCCTGTTGGACGGCCACATCACTGTCTCCGGTTCGTCTATAGACTTCCTGAATCCGGCTGAGCATAAACACACCATAATCCATGGATATGCCAAACACCAATCCTGCAATGAATACCGGAATCATAATGGCAATGGCTGACGGCTCCATCCCCAGATGGCCCTCATTAAACACCCACACCAATATGCCAAATGAAGCCGCTAAACTGAGCAGATTCATCACAATCGCCTTGATTGGAATGAGCAGCGATCGGAATGCTGCCAGTAGCACAAGATAATTGGTGACTACTACAAATACCAGCACTTTGGGCAGTTGACTTGTAACTTCCTGCATAATTTCATGTTGTTTCGCAGCTTCACCACCATAACGTAGTTTTACGTCGTTGAAACCCAGGGCATGATCGCTCTTCCTCATTCGTTCCAGCCAGTCTGCGATCTGTTCCGAACCGGGCTCCCCACGCACGGTGGCTACCAATCGAATTGAATGATCAGAAACCGTTGAACGCAGCCATGCCTTCCTTGTTGACTCCTTGCCTTCTATGGAAGATGTAAGCGATGACGGTGAAATTCGAAAATGGTTTTGGCTTTGCACACTATTTTGATCCGGCTGTAACAGACCCCATGGTGAAATAATGCTCAATACGCCCGAGTCCTGCAGAAGTTGATGTGCTTTGTTGTGGGCCATCTGCCAGTGCGAAGCAGTCAACAGCTCCTGCTGTCCGCCAATCACCATCTCGATGGTGGAGGTATCCTTTTGTCCCAAATCATGCTTAAACTGCTCTGCTGCCTGGCGGGACTCCATTCTCTCTGGCAGTGAAGAGGCATCCGGGATGGACAGTTCCAGCCGGGTCACTGGATATACACACATGAGCAGCACAACCGTACCTCCGATGGCCATTCTGACTGGTCGTTTCATGACCATCGCTGACCATCTATGCCAGACCGAACGTCTCGGTAACGAATGGACTGAATTTCGCCTGAAGACACGATCCGCAGACAGTGACAGTAGGGCTGGCAGCAGCGTTATATTTAACAGTAGGGATAAGAGCAGAACGATGATGGCCCCCAAGGATACACTCAGAAACATCGGAAGCCTGATCCAGAGCAGACCCAACAGTCCAAGGAGCACGCAAGCTGCCGAGAACAACACCGCTCTGCCTGCTGTACGCAATGTTCGCTGAAGAATCTCGCTCCGCAGAGCCTCACTATGCATAACCATAAGGCTGCCCTGATCCTTAGTTTCGTCTTCATCTTTATAGACACGCTGAAGTTCTTCCCTGTACCTGCTCAGGATGATCAGGGCAAAGTCTATACTGAGTGCCATGCCCACCATGGGAATTACGTTAATGATAAAGTTGGACAGTTCCAGATGATAACCAAGGAGAGACGTGACCCCCATAGCCGTAATCACAGCACTAATCCCCATCATGACGGCAATCCATGCAGCATATAGCCCCCTGAATGCGAAGCACAGAACGATCAGGGCAATCGGAATTCCCACCATCTCTGCCCGTTCCAGGTCACGAAAGCTCAGATGATTGACATCCTGCTGCACGACCGCCTTTCCCGTCAATTCGAACGTACCTGGGCCGTCTGTTGCCAGCACGGCGCGCAGTTGCTTCAGCGGAGGACCCATCTGATGCGCGGGCACATCCATCTTCACGAGGGCATAAGCCCTATGCTCTTGCAGCATCATCCCTTCTCTAGCATCCAGAGGAGATGTGATAGAGGTTACCGCAGGCAACAATTGGACCTGTGTCAGACGATCCCTGATCCACTGCCGGAACTCTAACGGTGAGGTATTTTCCTTTTTCTCAAAAACCAGAATAACCGGATCAGCAGGAGAACCGAATTCGTCCTCCAGAACAAGCTCAACCGCTTGCGCATCCCCGTGAACTTGTTTCAACCCGTGATCCTGTACAATGTCAGGTAACTTCCACGCCCAGACCGCTGACATCCCGATGATAAACACCCAGCAGAGAATAATGAACCGCGGATATCGGCTGATGAGGACAGCAAGTCTGCGATAACCCATACCTTAGCTCCTCTGCGATCAGATTGGGAATTCAGTTACGTGATTCGCGATCTATTGGATGCCATGATTCACAGGTGTTCTATTCGCAACGGGGACAGGAATGTATGTAAAAGGAAGTAATTCTGCGGTCAGTCCCGGGCCAAAGGCTAGCGCTATCCCACTGGAATGCTCTTCCTTCTGTCTGTAACCCTCTCGGATGGCTTGAAGAACAAAAAGAATCGTCACGGACGACAGATTGCCATAATCCCGCAAGATGTTTCGACTGTAGGAGACCTGTTCATCTGTCAACTGATACAGCTTCTGAACGGCATCCACGATGCCTCTGCCTCCTGGATGGATCGCCCATATTTCCGGTAAAGCACTTCCCTCCAATAAACGCTCTACCTCTGAACCGAGATGCAAACCAAGCAGCTTCGGAATCTGAGGTGACAGGTAGAGATCAAAGCCTGTATTGCCCACTTCCCAGATCATCTCTTCTGCACAGTCCGGGAGCAGCGTCGAGTGCCCACGGGCCAGTCGAAAACATTCATTGCGGCCTGTTCCTGAGGCACCAATGACACAGGCAGATGCTCCGTCTCCGAAGAACGATGCAGCATATAGGTCGTCCCGTTTGGCAGATGGCTGGAAGTGAAGCGTACACAGTTCAACACACACGATGAGAACCTTAGCCTTCTGATCTGTCGTTACGATTGAATTCGCCAATTGGATCGCCTTCAGACCGGCTGCACATCCTTGAAACACCAGTGGAATCCGGTTGATCTGCGGTGACAGTTCAAGCTGCTGGATCAGCCGAACATCAAGCCCAGGCAGGAATTGCCCCGTGCAGCTAACCGTGATGAGATGCGTAAGTTCCACGGAAGATACGTCTGCATCGTGAAGGGCCTGTCCTGCCGCCTCGAGACCAAGTGGAATAGCAGCAGCTTTGTATTTGGCCATACGCTCGGTTGTAGTCGGGACTTCCTCCGCAGAAGTAAAGGGTAAATATCGGCAAGCCTCCACAGGCTCAAGCAGATTTGGTTCACATGTATAACGAGTCTCCACACCACACTGATTAAAGATACGCTTCGCCCATCTTCTCGCATCCGGCTCATGTTCCAGCGCCTGTGCGAGACGGGCAGACACATCCTTTTGCTCAATACGGTGGGCTGGCAACGCCGTCCCTATTCCCATAATACTTGCGCCTGTAGTTCCCTCAAGCTGGTTCATCGGCTTAACCTCCCTATATAGTACGTGTCCTTCGTAATCAAATTAGGCTTTTTCAACAACCTATATATAAAATAGGTTCATATGAAATGTGCAGGATATAGTACAAGTCTATTCACTCCCTGTCACGTTTATGTTCATATCAACAAGCAAAGGCGGACAACATATGCGAGTTTCGCACGTGCTGTCCGCCTTTGCTACCGGATCAAACCCATTCCTTATTAAATATTCGATCTGTCAGAACTATTCAGGCCTAATTATTGTGAATCTCTCCCCAAGCTTGGCATAATCATTACCCGCCAGTCGGCTGACTGGTTTCAAATGATCCATCAGGATATAGCCCTTATCAGGATTATAGACTTGTTCGCTGAAATGATACTGTACAATGCGTACTAGCAGCAGATCACTGGCTGGTTTGCCCTCATCGTTCGTGATCGGAATGTGCTGATACAGCTCGCACTCCATCCGAATGAGTGCTTCCTGAATTCCAGGAACTGAAACTTTGGTGCTTCGCACTGTAGTAAGTTTTGTCCGCTCAAGCTCACTTTCGTGGGGTTCCAGTATGGCTGCTGTCTCATTCACTTCGGCTATGATTGCTTCATCACAGATATGCACGACCAGTTCTTTATGGGCAAGCACATTGCGTGCGGTATCTTTCATGATCCCGTCTTTACGTGCAATGGATATGGATAACAGTGGTGGGTCCGAACTAACCACATTGAAGAAACTAAAAGGCGCTGCATTAATCACACCATTCTCATCTGAACGTGTCGTCACAAAAGCAATTGGACGTGGCACCACTGAACCACTCATCAGTTTATAGTTGTCTCTTCCCGTTATTTCACGTGGATCCAAAGTATACATATGTAAATATCCCCTTCCCTGCTCATGTTACGTTAAACTGGTTCACTTACGTTACTTCCTCGTTATTATATATCCATATCTGTTATAAAAACAAAAAAACGCCTTGATGCTAATGGCATCAAAGCGTTTAAACGAATGTCTCACATATGGTTTGGTGTTACTTCACAATACTGCTTTGAATATCTTCAAGAATTTGAGTATTGGCTTGAACACCGCTATATAACCAGCTGCTTGTGCTTTCAAATTCGAACACATTGCCGGTCTTCACAGCAGGAATGCTCTGCCACACGGCATCTTGCAACGCTTCTGAGCCTGCTCCCTTGTCACTGTTCACCAGGAATAGATAGTCTGCATCCATTTCTGCGATCTTCTCCAGTGAAATCTCAGACCAGTTACCTGTTGCCTTTGCGGATGCTTCCTTTACGACATTGGGCTCTGCGAGTCCAAGTTCATTGTACATCACTTCACCACTGGATACATTGTTGCTTACAACATAAAACTTGTTATTGAACAACCACAACGCCGCAGCAGATTTTGTTCCACCAGTGACAGCAGTTACTTTTTCTTTGATTTCTTTTGCCTTGGCATCATACTCGTCAAGCGCCTTCTGTGCTACATCCGATTTGTTCAAAATCTCGCCGATCTTGAGCAAAGCCTGACGCCAATCCTTGTTAACCTCATCTCCGAGGACATACGTAGGGGCAATTTTGTTGTACTGTTCATATTTCTCCCCTTCAACTGTACTTTCAGAACCCATAATGATCAGATCTGGTGAAAAGCTCGCCATCGCTTCAAAAGGTAGGTCACTTGCAATACCAGGTATGCCATTGAGATCGTTTTGCAGATAATCCTGCAAGCCACTGCCGTTGTTGATGGACCACTGTGCTGCTGGCTTAACACCGAGTGTAACGAGATGGTCTTCCAGATAAGATGCGATAACGCGCTCCGGATTAGCCGGGATGGTTACTTCGTGTCCCATTGCATCTGTTAATGTGCGTTCTGTCGGGGCTTCTGTTTGCGTCTCTGTCTCCGTTGTTGTATCGTTCTCTCCTGCTGCTCCGTTCTCTGCAGGCTTCGCTCCACACGCTGCTAACCAGATGGACATGACCATCACCGTAATTAGAAGCATAATCATCTTTCTATTTCTCTTTAACACTTTATTAACCCCTTTCAATATGAACACCTTATTCGGCGTTATTATGACAGATATCTACGTTCAAAAATATTGATACTATTATTGATACATATAATATCCGTATGTACTTTTGTCTAATTCCATTGACAATGATAATTGTTATCAGTTCACTTGTCAATTCGATTATGCTCTGCGCTATAAAGTTGAACTAAAGATTATTTACACTGACACTTCGATGATAGAACAACCTTCCAATCGCTGTTATCCCCAGATTTTTTCGATTCCCCTTTCTCAAGGGAAAATCCGGTGATAAAGGCGAACGCTTCGCTTTCTCAGGTTTTTTCTATCCTCTTCGTTTTGTGTAAATGATTAATTCAACTATATAGATCATATAAAATCTTCTTGACGGCATTCACCTATAGGCGGATGCCGCCATATGCTGAATGCAGAATACGACGACAGGAAGGATGTTCTGTACATGTATTACGAATATAACCCTTACTTAGGCTATGGAGAAGACCGTTCATTTCAACTGCCTCCACTGTTCCCAGGTGGTGGAGGTGGCGGCACACCGGGAGGTCCGACATTTCCTGGTATACCTGGCGGCCAAGGCTCCTATCCTCCATTCATTCCAGGCGGAGGACCAGGTCCATATATCCCTGGAGGCATTCCGGGTACAATCCCAGGTACAGCACCGGGCGTACCTGCGCAACTGGCTCAAGGCAATCTGCCTACGCTGCTTAGTGCCTATCCTCGTCCGGTAGGTCAGCCTCCGGCAGAAATGCTTTTTCTGTATAACCTGATCAAAAGCAGCCCGGGTCTGCTTCCGCTCTTCCTCCAGCAACAGCCACAAAGTCTCACTCAAGCCGTGCAATTTGCACAAACGGGTGCAGTGGCACCTCGGGATAATGAAGAACGTGCACTGCCCAACTTTTGCTACAACCGATGGTCCCTTGTATTCACTTACAATGATGTCTACCTGATGTGGCCTGCCATTAATCTGTTTGGTTTTGTAGTGGGATACTTCTATCCATTCCAGACGCCAGGTATTCTGTTGAATACACAGATTTTGTTTGCGCTCTGCTAAACCTGTCCTTACCCTGCCTTACCTACAAGCAAGAGCCCCACTTGGAAGCATGATTCCTTCCAAGTGGGGCTCTTTATTCGTTCTTTTAAACAGAAGTAAACTTGCCAACTAAACTCCACAATATTACGGCGTACAGAATCAGTACTTTTAACTCAGTGGCGGATCGTTCTGACGCTTCCTGCCTCTACTGACCATTAAGAAATATATCACCAATGCACCGAGATCAGCACACGCGATAACGATTCCCATTGGCACAGCTGTTCCTTCTCCTCCCAGACCTACGAGCGGAGCGACAATACCTCCAAACAGGAACGTCATCACTCCTATAAGTGCAGACGCACTGCCTGCCGACTTCTCCTGATTGGCCATAGCCAGGGCGAAGGACGCGGTATTGACCAACCCGACACTGGATACCACCAAAAATAACGGAATCAGCACAGAGATCAGATTGCCTCCCGCCAGGATCGCGATGAGCAGTGAAGTTCCTCCCAGCGCCGCGGTTAGCAGCCCCGCAATTAACAGGCGGGTTTCAGATACTTTCCCTGCAAGTCTGCCAGCAATCTGACTAGCCAGAATAATGCCTAGCCCGTTAATGGCGAAGCAAACACTGAACATTTGCGGGGATACCCCATATATTTTCTGAAGCACAAACGGTGAACCGGATATGTAGGCAAACATGCCAGCTGCTACGAAGCCCTGGGTTAACGCATAACCCATAAACTGACGATCCCCTGCGATTTGGCGAAACGTAATCAAGGTCTGCTTCAATCCCCCACTTGATCTGCGGTTGGAAGGCAGTGTCTCTCCAAGACCGAAAATGACAGCAAACAGCGTTAGTATACCGATGAGACTCAACAAAATAAACACGCCGCGCCACGACGTATATGTCAACAACTGTCCACCAATGATCGGTGCCGCAATCGGGGCTACGCCGTTAATCAGCATTAACAGGGAGAAGAACCGTGTCAGTTCCGGGCCCGAGTATACGTCTCTGACGATTGCTCGCGAGATGACAATACCGGCCGCTCCGGCTACCCCCTGAATGAATCGCAGCACAACAAAAGAGCCCATCGTGGGGCTGACCAGGCAGAGTATAGAAGCGATGGTATAGAGTACAAGCCCTGCGATGAGCGGTGTTCGCCGACCACGTACATCACTTAAAGGTCCTGCAAGCAACTGACCAACTGCAAGTCCAATCATACACGCCGTCAGACTGAGCTGAGCATACGAGGTAGATGAGCCGAACTCATCAGCCAGCGTGGGCAATGCGGGCAAATACATATCTAGGGACAACGGCCCGAAGGCCGACAGCGTCCCCAGAATTAATGCCATTCGCACACGCGATGTGGAATTCGTGTTCAATGAGGCTGTTGTACTTTTCATCGAGTACTACTCCCCGCTACCCAGCAGCTTGAGCAAGTTGGACGGCAGTGTGAACTGTTGGTTGTTAATAATAATACGGCGCAGTTCTTCTTCATCCCGCTCGTTCTCGGCGTCTTTGATCTCTTGAATTTCCCGGTGAAGTCGTTCCATCTGCTGATCCAGCGCATTGGCAGAGTCTGCCGCACTTTTCAGTTCTCTGGTCAAATGCTCGGGAACATCTTTATTGTATTTATAAAAAATCTTATGCTCCAGACTCGCCCAGAAATCCATCGCGATTGTACGAATCTGGATCTCCACACAAGCTCGTTCCTCACCATTGGACATGTACACAGGCACTTCGACTAGCAAGTGAAGACTTTGGTAGCCATTTGGCTTCGGATTTTCGATGTAGTCTTTGACCTCCAACACACGCAAGTCACTCTGATTGCACAGCATATCCTTAATGCGATAGATGTCCGAGATAAAGGAACATGTAATCCGCACCCCGGCGATATCCTTGATATTTTGCTTGATGCTCTCAAACGTTAACTCATGATTTTTGCGGAACATCTTGTTCATAATGCTCTCAGGTGACTTCAGTCTGGACTTCGTATGCTCAATTGGACTGTAATCATGCAGAGACTGGAACTCTTCCTTCAGGACTTCAATCTTGGTCTCCATTTGATCCAGAGCAAATTTATAGATCATCATAAATCTGGTAATTTCATATTTAAATTTCTTGAATTGATCAATTGGATGTGGAGCGTTCATCATAGCTTTCTCCCTTTCTTTCTGCACACTAAAGTTAGTTTTATAAATATGAGGACAGCGGTCAATCCACATGTCTCCTGAACCATTATAAATCATATGGAGCCAATAAACGAATTTCTCACATTCGGGCTGGCGATTGGGCCGGAAGGTATGGGATCTTATTTTACGTGCATCATATAGAAGCATCCCTGTCATTTGGCCCGTTATTACTAATAAAAGAGGTGGATTTTCCTGCTCTATCAAGTGACGTATTCGTCCGATACGCTTCGGGTTAAAGCTTATTTATTTCTGCCACACGGTTGTTCGTTATCTGCTCTCACAGATGAAACTTCTCATCCATTCTCTGACTTCTCTACCTTTCCGGACTTCGCTTCCATACATAAGTCTCTACATCTACAGCCGCTCGCCAGCCACTACCCTGCTACAACAATGCATGATACGGATAACATACCGGAACAGTGGCCGGTACTAATCTATTGTCGCGGCGGACTTGGCAGCTATGGCGGGGTTAATACCGTTTGGCTTGAGCAATTTGTACAGAAAGGTTATATCGTGTTCGCTCCATCCTATCGTGGTAACGAAGGCGGTGAAGGACGTGACGAGTATGGCGGAAGAGATGCCGAAGATGTGCATGCGGCTTACCGGTTGGTTCAGCGTTTGCCTTTCGCTGACTCGACTCGGATATCTTTAATGGGCTTCTCCCGAGGAGCGATTAATGCCGTACATACCGCGACTGTCTACAATGAAGGACCGGACAAAGTACATAAGCTAGTTCTTTGGAGCGGTGTCGCCGATGTCGAACGCACTTACCATGAACGAACCGACCTGAGGCGCACATTAAAACGGGTGCTGGGTGGTTCCCCGCGCGCAGTTCCGGAAGCTTATCTCGCCCGATCTCCCCTGTCGAATGCAAACAAACTCTCTTGCCCTGTACTAATCATGCACGGTACATCAGATACACAGGTGAACTATAGTCACGGAACTCGAATGTATCACTGGCTGAAGCGCGGAGGTGCTAACGTTACGTTTCACGCCTATGGCGGGCAGGATCATCATTTTCACCAGAGAATACATGAGTCAGCGGTGAACAATATGTTTGATTGGCTTACGGCACCATAGTCCCGCGCCATGAATTTCATTTTGAAGAATCCTGCGTTATGGCTGTATACTGGAGGGGTTACGTTTTTTGAAAGGACGGATATGATGAATCAAAACACCCTCCAAAAGTACGCGATGCTCCTGCTATGTATGTCTGCGGGGATGGTCGATCTGATTGGATATTTGGGACTCGGACATGTGCTCACAGCCAATATGACGGGAAATATTGTACTGCTCGGTATTGCCATCGCCCGTGCGCAGGAATTTGTCGTGTTGCGGTCACTGCTAGCCCTCATCGGTTTTATTGCCGGAAATGCCATTGCAGCACATATGGTTGGACATGTGCAGACCAAAAATGGCTGGTCCTCTAAGGTCACAGCCGTATTTACTGTTGAAAGCATATTGCTCCTGCTGTTCGCGATCGCCATGATTAGTCCATTTTCAGAACAACTGTCTTATCTCTTAATTGTCATACTAGCCATCGCCATGGGGATGCAAACGACTGCAGCACGCCGAATTGGAATAGCCGGCATCTCAACAACCGTGCTCACCAATAATCTCGCCGCTGTGGTTGAGGACACCGTAAGCATCCTTAAGAGGCTGCGACATGCCAATATCCGATCACTGGTCACAGCCTTATCTACAGACTCCTACCTTCGTGCAGGTGCTGTTGTTATCTATTTGGTTGGCGTCATTGTAGCCGCGTTACTGTTCCACCGTGTACCCATGGTCGCCGTCTGGATTCCTGTCCTGACCATTGGCGGCGTAACCCTTTATGCCCGATTACATGCATGGGGTAGTCCACAACAAGGTGAAAGCAAGTAGTCGAAAAAGTAACCTATTCATTTTTAAGTACAATCACGCTATTTATTTCATCAAAGCAGCCTCTTGGCGGATAAACTTGACCAGTTGCTGTGCAGCAGGCGACAACACTTCCCCTGCTCTTGTACATACGGCAATCGTATTTCTCAGTTGTACACCTCGAACGTACACACGTGCCAGCCTGCCTTGATGCACATCTTCCTTCACAACCAAAGAAGATATAAAGTTGGCCCCATAACCTGCCTTCACCGCACTAATCGTTTCGTTCAGCCCGTTGAACTGAAGCTCAATGCGGGGAGCGGCCAGGTTATTTGTGGTGCAAAGGGACACTAGCCGCTCACGTGTGGCACTGCCTTCTTCGCGCATAATGAACGGTTCTGCCACCATCTCATGCAGCTCAATTTCTTTGCCCGCATACGGATGGTCTGGATGCACAACAAACCACATCTCATCGTCAAACAATTCGTCCCATTGGACACCCGAATGTGTGATTCCACTTCCACCATACACTGCAATCTCTGCCTCGTAGCGAAGCAACTGGTCAAAAGCCATCCGGGTGTTGGTTGTGCTCACAACCAGCTCCACATCCTCATGCATCTGCTTGAACCGCGCAATCCAGGCCGGCAGTAGAAAATTCGAAGGCAAGTAAGTTGCCGTAAGACGGATCATTCCTTTCTTGCCCTCGCGAAAATCCTGCACAAAATTCTCGACATCCTGCTCCAGCATGAACAGACGCTCGGCATAACTTGTTAACTGCATCCCAGCATCCGTAAGCACCAATCTTCTTCCCTCCGAAACAAAAAGTCGAATTCCCAGTTCACGCTCAAACTTCTTCACCTGGGAAGATACCGCTGGCTGACTAATATTCAATTCCTCTGCGGCACGAGTGACCCCGCCATATCTCACGATGGCATGAAATAATCGTAATCCATGCAGATTCATGTGCTACACCTCTTCCATGTCAAATGCATAATCTAAAGTTATATTAACATACATATTATATATTTTATTTATATATCGACTCCATTTATAGTTGAGTTATGAAATCCAATACAAGAGACAAGGAAAGGAACATGTGAAAATGAAAAATATAAATACGAACAACTCTCAGCATACCTGGACTCAAGTCGACGACTACATGAATAATCTGCTGATTCCCTCGGATACCTTGCTGGAGCAAACACTGCAAACCAATGCCGAAGCTGGACTGCCCGCTCATGACGTAACACCGAATCAAGGAAAGTTACTCCAGCTCCTGCTTCAAATCCAAGGTGCATCCCGTGTACTTGAAATCGGCACACTGGGTGGGTACAGTACCATCTGGATGGCAAGAGCGCTACCTGAACATGGACACATCGTCTCACTGGAATCCGAACCACACCATGCGGACTTGGCACGTGCCAATCTCACACGTGCAGGACTAATGCACAAGGTCGACCTGAGAGTTGGTCCTGCCCTGACCACCCTTCCCGATGTTAAGGAAGAATACAGGGAACCTTTTGATATGATCTTCATCGATGCGGACAAACCGAGTAATCCCGATTATCTGAGATGGGCCCTACGACTGACTCGGCCGGGGAGTCTCATTGTTGGTGACAATATTGTCAGGGACGGCGAAGTGATCCGAGCGGACAGCACGGACCCCAGAGTTCAAGGCGTTCGAGCCTTCCTGCAGATGATTGCCGAACACCCTCGGCTTGAAGCTACGGCACTGCAAACCGTCGGTAGCAAAGGTTACGATGGATTCGTCATCGCTCGTGTGATTGATACCCCTATACCAAAATAAACAGTGGTCAATTCTTCCGCAAACTCTCCTTTCCTGTTAAACTGGAATCACTGCACAGGCAGACTGGAGGGAACCACTTGAGAGTTTTACGACATATTCATGATGAAATTCGCGGCTGGTCCCGCAATATTCAACTGTTTTTCCTGGCTAGCATCCTGTATCAGATCGGAAATGGCATGTTCTCTGTCTTGTACAATCTGTACATTCAGGGTCTGGGCTATAATGATACAATGAACGGCCAGATTGTAAGTATTCAATCACTCGCAACAGCCATTATGTTTGTTCCTATCGGTCTATGCGGTGATCTGTTCAGTCGCAAGCGGCTACTCATTACGGGGGCGTTATTCAGCGGAATCTTTCTGATCGGACGCTCCTTCGATTATTCGGCTACCGGACTGATCTGGTTTGCGGTATTCTCTGGCCTTTTCGCTGGTGTATTCCAGGTACTCGCCATTCCTTATCTGGCAGAAAACGTCAAGAAAAGCCAGCGGCTTAAGATGTTCAGTTATTATTCTTCCCTTGTGCTCGCTTCCCAGGTGCTTGGTAGCCTGGGTGGCGGCGTATTCGCAGATTTGTTACATACGGCAGGACTCGCCAAAGTGAGCGGATTACAGACGGTTTTATTTATAGGTGGTGCAGCAACACTGGCTGCGTTTATTCCACTGTTATTTGTAACCGAAGGCACGGCTGCTACGCAGACAACAATTCCGGCTCAACCGGTTCTTCAGCCCAATGCAGATCTAAAAGAAAGTTCAACGAGTACCCTAAGCACGGACGATTTGATCACGAAGAAAAAAGATTCCCGACTGATTGGTCAGTTTGTAGTGACCCAGTTATTAATCGGATTAGGCTCAGGACTGGTTGTACCTTATCTGAATCTGTATTTCACCAATCGGTTCTCGGTTTCTCTGAGCGGCATGAGCCTGTTGATTGCACTCGGTCAGATTATGACGATTGTATCCATGCTGATTGGTCCTACTTTGGCAGCAAAGGTCGGGAGCGTACGAGCTGTTGTCATTTTCCAGGTCATGTCGCTGCCCTTCCTTCTATTAACAGGCTTCACCAATCTGTTGTTCATCGCCTCGCTGAGTTTCTTATTCAGACAAGCATTGATGAACGCAGCCAATCCCATTCATTCAGCCATACTGGTGGATCGAATATCAGACAAACGCCGCGGCATTGCCAATTCACTAATGCAGACCTCATTCATGATTGGTTGGGCGACCATGGGACCTGTGCAATCCTATCTGGTTACCACGTACGGAACGTATTGGGGTTACGCGATCACATTCAGCATCACAGGCAGTCTATACGTTATTTCATCACTGATGTATTATGTAATGTTCAGAGAACCCAAGCCTTCCGCTACGGCTCTTGCAGGATCTTGATAAGTTGAACAGAAGCAGCTTGGTTGTTCCGCAGATAACGCAACGTATCTCATCATCAGGAGTGATCACACATGAACATGATTCTTTCATTGAACCTGAATGCATACCTGAATCTCATACCACCTCATTCAACCGGTAGGCTAAACGGATGGAACTGATGCGCAAGCTCGGTTCCTACGTTGTCTTTCGGTTTTTTCTTAGTCTGGGTGTCTCTGTTCTTGGCGGATTGCTGTTCACAGCCATTCATACACCAATCCCGTGGTTGCTTGGGCCAATGGTATTCATGCTGCTTGGTTCCCAAGTCGCCAAATGGCCGCTTATGTGGCCTGCCTCCATCCGGGACTATGGCATTCTGATCGTTGGCTATTCAATTGGACTCACCTTAACAGAAGAGGCACTGCACGGCATTCTGCAACAACTTCCCATGATGCTGCTGATGACCTTGCTGTTAATCGGATTGTGTGTGCTTACGGCCTACATCGCATCGAAGGTAACCGACTTTGACTTCCCCTCGCTGCTGGTTGGCAGCATTCCAGGAGGACTATCCCAGATGGTGTCCCTTGCAGAAGAGATGAAATCCATCAATCTGACGCTGGTTACCTTTTTGCAGGTGACTCGGCTGATCATGATTGTCTTCTGTGTTCCGTTCCTGCTGTTCAGTCCGTGGATTGGAGGTACCGCAGGTGGCAGTTCAGGTCAGCCGCTCATTGACATAGCAACGTGGGGAGCCCTTTTCCCCGAGATCCTCCTCTATGCTCCGCTCTGTGTAGCTGGTGCATGGGTTGCACGCAAACTCCGGTTTCCTACGGCCTTTATGCTGGGTCCCATGATCGTTATGTGTGTCATCCAATTAAGTACAGCCATGCACACGCCCAGTCTGCCAACCTCCCTGCTGAACGTATCGCAATTGATGATAGGCAGTCACGTTGGACTGATGCTCAAGCCGGAACAGTTGCAACGTAAGACACAAACAGTGACCCTAGCGGTGATTAGCAGTGTACTGCTCATTGTTGGTGCGCTTGGATTGAGTTATCTGTTAATGAATGTGTTCTCTCTCTCGGCGGCAACCTCGCTACTCAGTATGGCCCCTGGCGGCATGGATCAGATGAGTATTATGGCACATGAAGTGAATGCTGACCTTTCGGTTGTATCCGGATATCAGTTGTTCCGCATCCTGTTTATCTTCTTCATCGTCTCTTCCGTACTGAAGATGATTCTCGTACATATGTTAAAAGAAAAGAAATCAGCGCCCTCACTTCAATGATCATATTTTGTCTGATCCCATGCCGAATAGAGTATCCACTTGATGTCACATCCTGCGGATACTCTATTTTACTTGTACAGACTCAACTTCAGTATTTGCTCTCATTCAATTTGAAATCAAATAAATACTTAAGAATAAATTCGGTTGTACATCCAGCCCACAATACCCACCGTAACTACCGTTGCTCCAATAATAAATGCATAATACCCAATCTTGCTCTTGGACTCCGAAGTCTGATGGTCATAATAATCCGAGTTACGTCGGTAAAAGCCCATCCATAACTCTCCGATCATATTCACAACAACCAATACAAAACGTTTAACAAACCCCATTCTATTCGAGTCTCCTCTCTGATCGACCTTCTTCCATATTAAGTATAAATATCCTATTTAATTAAAACAAGTCATTCACATTACATGCGGTGCAATTAAGGTCGGTGCGGTTTCTTGCTCCAACCAGGTCAGAATATCAAAGGCTTCCTGATCGGTGCTACCGCACATCTCTTCCTCAGCCTGCAATCCACTGCATACAGCAGGACGCTCTTTTTGGCCAAAAATTCCACAGCGATTATCATCGGTAAGCTGCACACAGCGTACACCTGCCGGCTTGCCATGAGCCATGCCCGGTATCGGTGATGATATTGAAATCGCGATACAACATGCGGCGCAGCCTGTCCTGCATTCCATACATATTCCCTCCTAATTTTAATACTTACAATACGTGTTCAAAAAAATCGTCTTTGAACTACCTTTTATATTATGAACGGTTTACCCAGGTCCAGGTTCGTGCGAGCCCCTGCGCGATTCTGCGATTCATGCTTGCATTGGAGAAATAACCTCCATGACTTAGCGGATTCCAGCTCAAGGCCAAGCCCCCGGAGTTCACTTCAATATCTTCTTTGACCGCTTTCTCATAAGCGGGATCAATGGGGCGTAACGGATAACCCAGAATATCATCCCGATCATAGAAGTTCACCCACTCCCCTTCCAGACCGGCATAATAGTGATCCACATGGGAGGAGGGCACCTGAATCGGGCGACTAAAGTCATGGTAACGCAAACTCCATAAGGGCAGGGTTGTACCAAACGAGTAAAAATGGGTCAGCGTGTCCCCCCGCTCCAAAGCCGAGTTCACATCTACAATTTCAGGTACACGACTGGACGGATATTGCAGATCGTAGAAGAAGTTACTTGCGATTACGGCACCCAAACTATGGGCAACCACACAGAGTGGAGCTTCCGGTCCATTACGCTGTGCAAGAGTGTGCATCGCCTGATTCAACGTTCGATGTACGGCATCATAGTTATGGCCTTGATTTTCCACCGGTTGATAAGCAACCGCATCAGCCAGGTAATGGATGACAAATCGGCGCAGCGTCTGGTAATTCAATCCCGGAGAGCTGACGAGCTGTTGAAACAGCGCCTCTTCCCGCTCCTCAAATACATCCGCCCAATATACAGGTTCGATATCCAGCATCTGTTTGGATGCTCCAGGCAAGACCATCACCTTGTCCAATTCCTTATGCAAACAAGCAATCAGCTTGTCCGCGTACCCTTCCTTTCGCATACCCAGCCCATGAATGACCATCACCGCAATACGTGTCATGGCTCTCCTCCTCTATGAACTCTTTCTTCACCATATGAACGCCACTACTCGAACATGCCTGAAGCTTGCTTTTGTCAGAAGGTACTTTCCAACCACCATTATTTAAAAAATGTGATTCTTCCATTTTATATACAGTTTACCATGATGGTCATGAAAATAACGATCATACAGCAAAAAGGAGCTGCGCATCACGCAGCCCCCGTCATGTTGTTGTATTCAATTAACCTTTCAGATGAACCTTCAGCACACCATTCTGATTGGATGTAACATCACCTGTCGTGACTTCCACCCGTTCAACCATATCCTGACCATCCGGAATGATAATCGGTGTAATCAGCGGGTATCCCGCATCTTCAATCACCTTACGATCGAATTCCAACAGCTTTTGCCCAGCTTTGACATGCTCGCCAGCTTCGACATGCATATTGAAGCCTTCACCCTTGAGGGATACCGTATTAATCCCGACATGGATCAGTACCTGTAAACCACTCGCGTGTTCCAGAATCACCGCATGTTTACTCTTAATCACATGAGCTACCTGAGCATCAAACGGAGCAACCACCACGTTGCCGGAAGGCTCAATCGCTACACCCTCACCCATTTGTTTCTCGGCAAAAGCCGGATCAGGTACTTGCTCCAGTGAAACGGCCTGGCCTGTTAATGGCGCCATGATTTCCAGTGTATTCACGGCTTCATCCCCTACTTGAGCAGCACTACGTGTGCGCTGGTTCAGATCTGTATTTGCAGCCGAAGAGATAACGCCCGAAGCAGACTGCGATGTAGCCGCTTTAGGCTCAGCAACGTTTTCATTACTTTCATTACGATCTTCTTTTCTCATTTTGGCTCTGCCAAAAATAACGGTCAGTACAAACGGTACAACCAGGACAATCGCCATGCCGATGAAGAAGACGCCCCATTTGTTAGGGAAAATCGACAGGAATCCAGGTACGCCACCTACACCGATGGAGGTTGCCTGAACATTATTCATCGTCAGCAGCACACCACCAATCGCGGAACCGATCATACCGAAGATAAACGGATAACGGTAACGGATATTCACTCCGAAGATCGCCGGCTCGGTTACCCCGAGGAAGGCCGACACCGAGGACGTTGCCGCAAGTCCTCTCATTTTCTTTTCACGCAGGACAAGCATCATCGCAAGTGCCGCTGAACCCTGTGCGATATTGGACAATGCCAGCATCGGCCACAGGAACGTACCGCCCTGACTACCGATGAGCTGCACATCCACTGCGAGGAACGTGTGATGCATACCGGTGATAACAAGCAAAGCGTACAGACCACCGTAGATCAGACCGCCCAGCGCCGCGTAGGAATCGTATACATAGATCAAGCCAGATGTGATCGCATTCGCAATGGCGAATGTCACTGGACCAATGATCGTAAAGGCCAGGAATCCGGTAATCAGCAACGTAACTGGTGCAACGACCAGCAGTTTAATGGAGTCATGTACCCTTTTATTGAGGAAAATCTCCATTTTCGCAAGAAGATAGGCGGATACCAGTACAGGCAGAACCTGCCCTTGATAACCGATTTTCTCAATCTCCCAACCGAACAAATTCCATGTTGGCACCGTGCCATTATTCACGGCATCAGCGTAACCATATGCACTCAGCAGATCGGGATGTACCAAAATGAGCCCAAGCACGATCCCGAGCAGCGGACTGCCGCCGAACCTTTTTACAGCTGCCCAACCAATCAGAGCCGGCAGGAACGTAAAGGCTGTACTCGCGATTGTATTAATGATGGACGCAAGATCCTTCCAGGCTGGGTAAACATCCACCAGTGATTTTCCATCAAAGAAAATGCCTGGACCTGTCAGAATATTGTTAATCCCGAGCAAAAGACCTGCCGTAATGATCGCAGGCAAAATCGGAATAAAAATATCCGACAGTGTTTTAATCGCTCGCTGAATTGGATTTTGCTTTTTACCAGCAACGGCCTTCACATCATCCTTGGAAGAACGATCTCCCCCGGTGATCTGAATCATCTCATCATAGACCTTATCCACCAGACCAGGCCCGATAACGACCTGAAATTGTCCTTGGGAAGAGAACTGTCCTTTGACCAGATCATTCTGATCCAGACTTTCGGTATCCACTTTACTCTCATCGTACAAGGCAAACCGGAGTCGTGTAACACAGTGCGTTGCAGCTTCAATATTCTCTTTGCCGCCGACCGCCCGGACGATCTCCTCAACCTGTTTTTTATCGATTGCCATAGTGTCACTTCCTATTTATAAAATGTGATTAGTCCTGTTGTGGCACAAGCCACATATAGGATGCATACGGACTGAGGGAGATTTCCTGTGTCAGTACAGGCGCTACCTCTGTATTTCCAATGAGTAACTCTACTGATTTATTTGTAATATGATCATTCCACACCGCTTCCGGAAGCGAGAACGTAACGTCTCGTTTACTGAAGTTTGATACAACGATCAGGGTTTCACTTCCATTGGTACGTGCGTACGCGAATACGTCCGGATGTGCATCGTCGAGGCGTTCATACAGACCGTCAGTCAGCACGTTAACCTGTTTACGCAGGGCAATCAATTTGCGGTAGTGGTAGTAGATTGAATCCGGGTCAGCCAGCTGCTGCTCCACGTGAATGGACGGATACCTTTCATCCACCTTCAGCCAAGGTGTTCCGGTAGTAAATCCGGCGTTCTTACTTCCATTCCACTGCATTGGTGTCCGCGAGTTATCTCGGGAACGCTCTTTTACAATGTTGAAAGCTTCTTCAGCGGATTTGCCCCGTTCTTCCTGAAGCAAGCGATACATGTTCGTCGATTCGATATCGCGGAATTCGCTGACGTCATTCCAGACCGGATTCGGCATTCCGATCTCTTCACCCTGATAGACGTAAGGTGTACCCTGCATTCCGTGTATAGTCGTTGCAAGCATCTTTGCACTCTCGGCACGATAGTCACCATCATCGGCGAATCGGGACAGCGCCCGCGGCTGATCATGGTTATTCAGGAACAGTGCGTTCCAGCCTCCACCGGCTTGCATGCCTGTCTGCCACTCACTGAAGAGCTGCTTCATCGCTTCGAAATCATACGGCATCAGTTCCCATTTCTGACCATTCGGATAATCCACTTTCAGGTGGTGGAAGTTAAACGTCATTGAGAACTCCCGGGAAGCCGGGTTCGAATATTGGATGCAATGTTCCAATGTTGTCGAGGACATCTCGCCTACCGTCACCATGTTGTGAGGCCCGAATACTTCATCGTACATCTCGGTGATATACTCATGCACACGCGGTCCATCCGTGTAGTACTTGCGTCCATCACCAGGTGATACGCTGCCATCATCATCCGGGAAACGCTGGTCTTTCGAGATCAGGTTGATCACGTCCATACGGAAACCATCTACACCTTTTTCGGCCCAGAACTTGATCATATCCCGTACAGCTTTGCGTACTTCTTCATTCTCCCAATTCAGATCTGCCTGCGTTTTATCAAATAAAGTCAGGAAATATTGTCCCGTCTGTTCATCATACTGCCATGCAGGTCCACCGAACTTGGATTGCCAGTTGTTTGGCACACCGCCGTCCGGCGCAGGATCTTTCCAAATATAATAATCCCGGTACGGATTATCCTTGGAAGAACGAGATTGCTGGAACCACTCATGATCGGTCGAGGAATGATTCACCACGATATCAATCATCAGTTTCATGTCACGAGCCTTCAGACCTTTCAGCAGTTCGTCAAAATCCTCCATCGTCCCATAATCCGGATTAATCCGATAATAGTCCGCTACGTCATACCCATTATCATGCTGCGGGGATACATATACCGGCTGCAACCACACAATATCGATACCCAGATGCTGCAAATAATCAAGCTTCTCGGTTAATCCACGAATATCTCCCGTACCCGATCCGGTTGTATCATTAAAACTCTTTGGATATACCTGATACACCGTTGATGTCTTCCACCAAGATGACGGAGTTGTGTTATTAGAACTCATGTTAACGCCTCCAATAAATTGTAATGCTATTATGTGATGTTCTCGGCTAACTTCATATCTATATTACATAAGTAAACATGTATATACAAGTTGAAACTATAATATGTATATTCTTCGCCTCTTCTACACATTCCCCATAAATCTTTCCTCTGTAACATTTATTTTGGAACCTGCGTTCGTAAACTCCATGATATCTGTATTGGTAAAACAAAAAACCGCCTGTTCTTCCCACGATTGATGTGGGTAACAGACGGTCTACTTTGGTTGAACTTGGTTGAACTTCTTAAATGTATTTTATTGTTTTTACTGTTGTAGTGGATTGTTATTTTTTAAGTACTGTCAGTTGACTTAGTCAATACAAAGGGAACACGCTACTTACGACATCTCCGGTGATACTACGGCTTTACCCTGTTTTTCCTGCATATTCAACTTCAATAAAGCAAGCGCAGCCTGTTCTTCCCTTTCCAGTTCAGCAGCACTAATCTCACCTGATAGTACGGCACGCATTCGCTTTTGATCCAGCAGGCCTTCCCATTTTGCGACCACAAATGCTGCGACACAGTTACCCATCAGGTTTGTGAAGACACGCATTGTATCCATAAAACGATCTGCACCAAGCAGCAGAGCAACCGCTGCTACCGGGAAAGCATTGACGGCTACTGCCGTGGCGGACAGAGCCAAGAATGCGGAGCCAGGCACTCCTGCCATGCCTTTGGAACTTAACATTAACACCAACAAAATCGTAATCTGCTGTATAAATGTCAGTTCAATTCCTACGGCTTGAGCCACAAAAACTGTCGCTAGCGATAGATAGATTGAAGCGCCATCCAGATTAAACGAGTACCCCGTCGGCACTACAAGACCCACAACGGCACGGTCACAACCCGCCTTGGTCAGCTTGTCCATCATACGTGGCATCACCACTTCTGATGATCCGGTTCCAATCGCCAGCATCACTTCAGAACGGGTATACTTCACAAATTGCAGGAAATTCAGCCCGGTAATCCACCAGGCAGCCAATGCCAGCATGACCAGAAACAGCAGTGCTGCGCCGTAACAGGCCAGAATTAGCAGACCAAAGGATGATAATGTGGAAGCCCCATAGGCACCTACCGTGTAAGCCATGGCTCCAAATGCACCAATTGGCGCGAGTTTCATGATATAACCAATGATGCGGAACACAATTCCGAGCAGGTTCTCAATCAACGTCAGTACATTTTCTTTCGCTTTACTTTCTGTTGCTGCCAGTGCCACCCCAAACAGACAGGCCACGAGCAGTACTTGCAGTAGCGCATTCTGTGCAAAAGCATCCACAACACTCGTCGGAATAATATTCATGATAAAATCTACCGTATGTGGCAACTCGGAACCATTCGTTTTCGCTTCGATGCCACTTGCGTCTATGGTTGAAGGGTCCACGTTCATTCCCGCACCTGGGCGAAGCAGATTGGCTGTTCCCAATCCAAGTACCAGCGCAACTGTAGTTGCAATCTCGAACCACACGATGGCTTTCAGTCCGATGCGACCTACAGACTTCAGATCACCGATCTTGGCAATACCTGTCACAATCACCATGAATATCAGTGGTGCGATGATCATTTTGATTAATTTGATGAAGCCTGTTCCGAGCGGTTGCAGCAAACTGCCCAGATCGGGCCACAGGATGCCTACGCCAATCCCGATGATTACCGCTACAATAATCTGAAAAAATAATGATTTCACAAATGACATGAACGCTCCCCCTGTTTGCGGTCAATTCGGATTTCCGGTTGGTTTCCGTGTAACTTTTTATATCATTCCGAAACGGAGTTCAACAATGGAATTTCAATCTTTTTGTCATTTGTACCAACTCTATCTGTGAAAATTGAACCTGAAACCGAAAAAAGACGAATATCGCGTCAGTTATCTTGACGTGATATTCGTCTTTATCTATCAATCCATTTATTATTGAACAGGGGTTAAATGTGCATCACAGGGTAATGGATTCCCCTGGGGCCAGCACACGGCCTTCCAACCCTTTTGCAGCCAGCTGCTGCACGAAGTGTTCCGCATCCTGACGAATCACCGGGAATGTATCATAATGTACCGGGATGGTCAGTTTGGCATTAAACCATTCTGCCGCTTGCAGCGCATCATCAGGTCCCATGGTGAAATGTCCACCAATAGGCAAGAAAGCTACATCGATATCATGGCGATCACCAATCATCTTCATATCCCCGAAGAGACTTGTATCTCCGGCATGCAAAATGGTTTTGCCACCAATATTAATGATATATCCAGCAGGCAAACCTGCATACATGATCCGTTGTTCTTCTTCCAACACGATCCCAGAAGTATGGAACGCCTGGATCATTTTGGCTTGAGCAAAATCAAGATCTACCGTTCCGCCCATGTTCATCCCGAGCGTGTCCAGACCTTTCCAGGACATATATGTAGCCAGCTCTACAATAGCCACAACTTTGGCGTTATTCGCTTTGGCAATCGGTTCAGCATCGAGGATGTGATCCATATGTGCATGTGTCAGCAACACAACATCAGTCTTGATATCTTCCGGCTTCGTGACAGCAAGCTCGTTGCCACGCAGGAAAGGATCAATGATCAGTGACTTATCTTCTGTGCCCAGCTGTACACTGGAGTGACCGTGGAACGTAATATTCAACAACTTGGATTCCTCCCGACATATGTTTTGATTTATTTTGAAAACCGAATCAATTTCATAACTTACTAAAAACAGAATTTTTGTAACTAGATATAGACAAATTGAACCGTTTTGATCTATATCTACCCTTGATTGAAGCAGCTAAAGGTATTATGAAATTGATTCTATTTATTATAAATCATAGCTCTTCACCAACGCAAAATTTGCGATCATCCATCTCAGCGCTGCTTACGATACACCCTTGCTTCGTACGGCTGAAGCTGAATCGCACCTTCATCGGTAGAATATCGTCTGCTTACATTGCTGATGATCAGCTTGGCATGCTCGGAATTCCAGCCTTCCGGCCACTGCATCTCGGGTTCATGTCCACGGAAATTCAGAATGACCAACATCTGCTCATCATCCAATGTTCGTGTATAGGCATAGATATCCGGATCATCCGGCAGCAGCAGTTCATACGCGCCATAGATAAGCACTTTATGTTGTTTGCGAAGGGCAACTAGCTTACGGTAATAATGCAAAATGGATTGCGGATCACTTTCGGCATCGGCTACGTTAATTTCAGAATAATTATCATTCACCTGAATCCAAGGCTGACCTTGGGTAAACCCTGCGTGTTCCGTATCATCCCATTGCATTGGCGTGCGGGCATTATCGCGGCTCTTCAGCCAGATCGCCTGCATGACTTCATGCTTCGATTTACCTTGACCAATGTAATGATTGTAATAATTTTTCGTCTCGATGTCCCGGTATTGCTCGATATCCGGGAAAGCAACATTGGTCATGCCAATCTCTTCCCCCTGATAGATGTAGGGCGTTCCCTCAAGTGTAAGCATCCATGTCGCCAGCATCTGAGCAGAACGTACCCGATATTTACCGTCATCACCAAAACGGGAAACCGGACGTGGCTGATCATGGTTGCCCATGTAATTGGCATTCCAGCCCCTATTGTGCAAAACCGTTTGCCACCGGCTCATGATTTCTTTGAGGTCGGTCAGTTTCCATTCCTTATAGTTCCACTTACCAATGCCAGAAGATTTGGCATCGATGAACATATGCTCAAACTGGAAAACCATATTAAGCTCGTCACGATCCGTCCCCACATAGGCCAGTGCCTGCTCAGGTCCAAGTCCGGAAGTCTCGCCAACCGTCATGGGTCCGTAAGGTTTCAGGATCATGTTATTCAGTTTCTTCAGGATGGAGTGTACCTGTTCCAGGTTGGAAAAGAGCTGATACGCTGGAACCACCGGCAGATTATCCGGATTGTGGGCACTTGGCAGCCCCTCTGCCTTGGCGATATGCGCTACTGCATCGAAACGGAATCCGTCTACCCCTTTTTCCAGCCACCAATGCACCATCTCATACATCTCTTCTGCCATCTGTGCATTGTTCCAGTTGAGATCCGGTTGCTGTTCCGAATACAGGTGCAAATAATATTCATTTGTCTCAGGATCATGCTTCCACACCGAACCTCCAAAATAGGACTCCCAGTTATTCGGCACCTGGCCATTTTTACCTGAACGCCAAATATAATAATCCCGCTTCGGATTCATCTTCGATGAACGAGACTCGGCAAACCACGCATGTTCATCCGACGTATGATTCAGCACCAGATCCATCATGATCTTGAGCCCGCGCTTGTGTGCCGCTGCCAATAACCGATCAAAATCCTCCATCGTGCCATATTTACGCAGAATGGCGTAATAATCCCGAATATCATATCCGTTATCATGTCCTGGTGAATCGTAGATGGGACAGAGCCAGATTACATCCACGCCCAAATTCTCCAAATAATCGAGTTTCTCATAGATCCCCTGCAAGTCGCCATATCCATCCCCGTCCGAATCCTTGAAGCTGCTCGGGTAAATCTGGTAGACCACACTCTCTTTCCACCAAACGATATCGCCCACCTCGCTCTCATCTTTGTCTAATATATAATCTCTGTTCACTATATTAAGCCGTTAATATGTTTTATCCGAAAAGATTCCCTTGTAAACATGTGAAAGGTATCTTATGCAAAAAGACCCGGTCATGGACCGCGATCTGCGGCTCAATTCCGAGTCCTTCTTTGTGAACATAAAAACAACTTAAACGCGGCGTAACCTATCCAGGCACCGATCGTGTTCAGAATAATGTCATCCACATCGAACGAACCAACACGCGTGATCAATTGTGTGAGCTCAACACCCAGTAGAAGCAAGACAACTGTCGATGTAAAGGTTAGGAACGAACGACACCTCCGAAACAACCATGGAATCCAGATGCCCAGCGGAATGAACAATACGATATTGCCAAACAGGTTTTTGATCCAGGTATCTGTATTGTACCTCTCCCTCTCCATAAGAAGTGGACGAATCGTCTCGAAGGGTACGAGATTATATTGATAATACATGCCAGGTGTTCGTCCACTGACAAACAGTAAAATGCCCATAATTAGTAGGTAAAGCACTGCCATGCAAGCAACAATGGTCAGCATCCACTTGGAGTGGAGCCACGACTTTTCGCTCATTCATCCCGTCCTCCGACTTTGATTTCCGCGAAGCGGTAAGGTCTATTTTAACGGGATATAGATCTTCATGTCCAGTTGTTCAGGGGTCGATTTCCAGACATCCGTCACTTCAAAGTCTGGTCCTTCCCTCCGTTCATAGTTCGACTGCGGCAACCAGCTGCCATAGATCATTTTCCGAATATCCTGCCCAGATCCTTCCACGGTGAATTCTGCATACAAGCCACCCGGAATTTCAATCGAAGTAAAACCGGGTTCAAGTCCCTGTGATGCTCCACTGCTTTCTTCACCCACAATAAAAGAAAATGCTCCATCCTCTTCAAAATGACAGGCCACACCGTAAGCCATATCAGGGCGTGTCCTCTCCGGGATCGCCATGAATTTCTGTTCCATGCCAAAATCGTGATAAAATCCGGGTATTTCAGCATAATGCTGATTGTCATTCAAATTTGTCTTGTATTCATAGCCGATAATCCAGTTCGGTTCCCGTGTGACCAGACGGGGTGTGTTCATGTGGAATGTTCCACCAAGCTGGGTTCGATAATCATTAAAATCAATGCTCTGTTGCATCTTTAGAAGAGACAACTGATCCGCTTCCAGTTTACGCAGCTTCGCGGGTGTCATTCCAAAGTAGGCTGAAAATGCACGGGTAAATGCCTCTTGAGATTGATAGCCAAAGCTCATCGCAATGTCCAATATGCCTTCCGATGAGCCCCGCAGCACCCCTGCAGCTTCCGTTAATCTGCGTCTGCGCACGTATTCCAGTACCGTGAATCCCGTGATCGCCTGGAATAAACGCTGAAAATGAAACGCCGAAAAGCTCGCAGCAGCGGACGTCTCTCTGATATTAAAATCATCTTGCAAATGCTGCTCCAAATACTCAATAGCAAGCTGAATTCGTGTGTAATGATCCATAGTGACGGCTCCCCTATCTAATTCAAAATATCAAGCGATTTCTTATGTAGTATGACTGAGATCCAGATCATTTTTTTGATTTTGTGTGCGAACTTGTATGACGAAAGATACGCGAGTTGCGGTTCTCTTCAAGTTGAATAACACTATGATACACTGTATGCCAAAATCCCCTTGTTCTACAAGGAGATACTCTCTACGCTGGTTGATTTACCAGCAGAGATAGCTCTTGTGTACAAGGGGACTTATTTGTTTAACAATCTATTCTTAACCTTTCCAGTTCCCGGACACCGGATGAATACCCCAGATATCTGTCGCATACTCACTAATGGTACGATCACTGGAGAATATGCCGGAATGAGCCGTGTTCAATATCGCTTTCCGAGTCCAGCCCGGAATATCCCGATACGCCTGGTCAATCACTGCATGCGCGTCTGCATAAGCAGCAAAATCACGCAATACAAAGTATTCGTCACCATGAGCAAGCAAGGAGTCATAAATATCCCAGAACTCCCCGTCACGATAACAGAATGCACCTGGATGCACCAGTTGCTCCACGACCTCGCGAATGCGTTCATCGTGTTGCACAATCTCATTCGGACGATAGCTGCCGGAACGATAATACTCAAGTACTTCGTCTGCGCGCAGACCATAGATGAACATATTTTCTTCCCCAACCTGCTCCGCCATCTCCACGTTGGCTCCATCCATCGTGCCAATCGTTAAGGCGCCATTCATCATAAACTTCATGTTTCCTGTACCCGATGCTTCCTTGCCTGCGGTTGAGATCTGTTCACTAACATCCGCAGCTGGAATAATTTTCTCTGCAAGAGAGACGGAATAGTTTTCGAGGAAAAATACCTTCAAGCGGTCATTCACCGCTGCATCCCGATTTACCGTGTCAGATACCGTATTGATCAGCTTGATGATTTTCTTGGCAAAATAATAACTCGGTGCTGCCTTGGCTCCAAAGATGAACGTACGCGGCACCATATCAAACGAAGCATCATTCTTAAGCCGGTTATACAGATGCATCACATGCAGAATGTTCAACAGTTGTCGTTTGTACCCATGCAGCCTCTTCACCTGCACATCAAAAATGGAATCCGGATTCACTGTCGTTCCAGTATGATCCAGAATATACGCAGCAAGTCGTTCCTTGTTATCCCGCTTAATCGAACGAAACTGCTCTTGGAATGATGTATTATCCGCAAAACCTGCCAGCTGGTCCAGCTTGCCCGGCTCTGTTATCCATTCGTTACCAATTGTATCCGTGATGAGATCTGACAGTTTCGGATTGGCATGCATCAGCCAGCGGCGATGGGTAATGCCATTCGTTTTGTTATTGAAACGCTCTGGGTACAGTGCATAGAACGGAGCCATCTCGCGTTCCTTCAAAATCTCGGTATGCAATGCAGCGACACCATTCACGCTATGACTGCCTACAATCGCCAGATGCGCCATCCGCACCTGATCGTTCGCAACGATCGCCAGATGCCCTATGCGATCCTGATCTCCCGGATACCGGTCCAGCAGCATGCCACAGAAGCGTTTGTTGATCTCTTCAATAATCATGTAAATCCGTGGCAGCAGCTTGCTGATCATGGATACAGGCCATTTTTCAAGCGCTTCGCTTAGCGTTGTGTGATTGGTGTACGATACGGTTCGTGTCGTGATATCCCATGCTTCATCCCAGCCATAACCTTTCACATCAATCAGTATGCGCATCAGCTCTGGAATAACCAAGGTTGGATGCGTGTCGTTGATGTGGAAAGCCACTTTATCCGGCAATCGGTCATACGAAAGCTCCAGCTTGTTGAATGTACGCAGCGCACTTTGCACGCCTGCTGAACACATGAAGTATTGCTGCTTCAATCGCAGCAGCTTTCCTTCATACTGGGAATCATCCGGATAAAGGAATTCCGAGATCGATTCAACCGAACGGCTATAATCCAGATAGCCGTAGTAGTTCGAAGGGGTGTCGAGTGAAGTCTCGCGCTTCGGCTCAGCACTCCATAGACGTAATGTGTTCACATGGGTTTGACCATATCCGATGACAGGCACGTCATAGGGAATGGCGACAACCGATTCGGCATCTTTTGTAACAAACTGATATTCTCCATCCTGTTCGTGAGCTTCTACCCTTCCCCAAAACTGTACTTCCACCTTTTTGTCTGGACGACGGACTTCCCATTCGTTGCCTTTATCCAACCAATTGTCAGGTAATTCGACCTGATTGCCATTGATGATTTTTTGCTCAAACAACCCGTATTTATAGCGAATGCCGCAGCCATGTCCCGCATATCCAAGTGATGCAAGTGAATCCAGGAAACAGGCAGCGAGTCGTCCGAGACCTCCGTTACCTAGTCCTGCATCGGCCTCCTGCTCTTCCACTTCTTCCAAGGAGAAGCCCAGCTCAGCCAGACTGTCGCGCACCAATTCCAATTCATTCACATTCAACAGATTGTTGCCGAGCAGACGTCCAATCAGGAATTCCAGCGAGAAGTAATAGACCTGTTTATCCTGGCGCTGCTTAAACCCCTGATTCGACGCTGCCCAATCCTGGCCTGCATATTCACGGATCATGCTTCCCAGTACGTGGTATACGTCTTCCTGTGTTGCTTCTTCAATCGGTTTGCCCAATTTGCTGACCAGATTCCGTGTAAAGATACTCTTGAACGTTTCCTTGTTGTCAAACAAAAGTAGGTTCCTCCCGGGGAAATCCTGCAGGACGGTGGCGGTTCATACACTCAGTTGCTCAACATTGTGCAAAGTGGCCGTTCCGGTGACGAATCGTTCTTATGATCGCTGTTGTCTCCAAATTTTCTTGATTAACCTATATAAATTGAACTAAAGAATATTTACACTGGACACTTCGATGACAGAATAACCTTCCGATCGCTGTTATCCCCAGATTTTTTTGATTCCTTTTGAAAAGGGGAAATCCGGGGATAAAGGCGAACGCTGCGCTTCTTCAGGTTCTTTCTGTCCTCTCCGTTTTGTGTAAATGTTTAAGTTGAATTTATATAGTACAAGGTTGAAATTTGGAGACAGTCTATGCTCCTTCAGAATCGATTTCGTTCCCTTCACTACGTTTGCATGCTGGTGAGAACTTTCGAAGATGCAATTCATGCGTCGAAAGTATGAACCTTACATCCATCCTACAAGATTTTTATTTTATATATATTTATAGAAGATATCGGTTACGTGTGGGTATTAGATAATAGTACTTTTCGCTAAAATATATGGATTCGACGGGTCGCCGATCAGCGTCTGTCCTCCGGTCAGCTTCACGTCTTTATCCAGAATGACGTTCTCAAGTACCGTTCCTTCGCCAATGTAACATTTTTGCATGATGATGGAACCTTTGATTTTGGCACCCTTGGCCACTTGTACGCCGCGGAACAGAATGCTGTCCTCCACCTCGCCACCAACGATGCAGCCATTGGCAAGCAGTGAATGTTTAACATCAGCGGTATCCAGGTATTTGGCTGGGGCTTCATATTTAATTTTGGTCTGAACAGGATCTTCCTTGAACAGTTGTTCATATTGCCCTGTGTTGAGCAGTTCCATACTATTGCGATAATAACTGTCGATGGAATTGATAACTGCGTGATAGCCATCATATGCGTACGCAGCGATATTCAATCCATCCGGATTTTTTTGAATGACATCCCGGAAGAAATGGCTCTCGCCGTGATCGATGCAGCGTTGCACTTGGCGCAGGAACAATTCCTTCTCCATGATGAAAATTTCTGTATATATATTCGGGTGGTTGGCGCTTTGGTGAATGTCCACTACGTTACCGTCCCCGTCATGGTCAACTTTGACACAGGCGTCATGCTCAGGCAGCAGTTGATCCACTTTTTTGCAAACCAGAGTAACGTCCGCTCCTTTGCTGATGTGATACCTGTAGACATCCTGGAGGTCTGCTTTGGTCACATGGCGACTACCCGCATGCACGACATATTGCCCTGCACCTCTGTGGAAAAAGTCCAAATTGTTATGGAAATGCTGCAAATCCCCCTGTGACGTATCTGTTGGATCGTTCCAGTCCGGTGGCAAAATAAACATACCTCCATGCTTGCGATCCAAATCCCAAGGCTTGCCGTCACCGAGATGGTCCATCAGTGAACGATATTTTCGCCGTACAAATACCCCTATACTCTCAATTCCTGCATTCATCATATTGGATAGAACAAAATCGATCAGACGGTAACGCCCGGCATAAGGCACCGCGGCTCCGCAGCGAAAGTACGTCAATTCCTTCAATTCCTCAAGTTCATGGTCAAGGTTAATAACTCCGATCAATGGTTTCATCGCATGCACCGTCCTTTTGGCTTCAATTAGGCCTTGCTGGTTATTCCTTGGCGAAGCTGACGTTCCAGCTCTTCCTGATCCACGAGCAAAATATCACTTTCATCTCCCGGTGAAGGCGAAATCTGTGTTCCATCTGGAATAACCAATCCTTCTGAGATAATCGCTCGGTGAATTCTCACATTCTGACCGATTTTCACCCTTGGCATGATGACCGAATCGATAACAGCGCTGTTCTCCCCAACTTCAATTCCATAGAACAGAACGGAATGATTAACCTCACCATGCACAACACTGCCTTCACTAATAATGCAATTCCGTACTTTGGCCGATGGCGAGATGTATTGTGCAGGTTGATTCGGGTTACGAGTAAAGATACGCCAGTCCGGATCATTCAGATTAAACGGTGTGTCTTCGTCCAACAGGTCCATATTGGATTCCCATAGACTGCGAATGGTACCTACGTCTTTCCAGTACCCTTCGAACGGATACGCATATAAGGATTTTTCATGTTCAAGCAACAAAGGAATGATATCTTTACCAAAATCATAGGAGGTGGATGCCTGTTGTTCATCCTGGATCAGGAAACGTTTCAATACATCCCACTTGAAGAGATAGATACCCATGGAAGCGAGTGTGCTCTTGGGCTCAGGAGGTTTTTCTTCGAATTCATAGATGCTATAGTCATCATTGGTGTTCAGCACGCCGAACCGGCTGGCTTCTTCCAATGAGACATCAATGACCGATATGGTGCAGTCTGCATCTTTTTCTTTGTGATACTGGAGCATCTTTTCGTAATCCATTTTATAGATATGATCCCCTGACAGAATGAGCACATGCTCCGGATCGAATTGTTCAATAAAGTTCAGGTTGCGGAAAATCGCATCCGCTGTCCCCCGGTACCAGTTGCTACCGTCTTCACGTTCATGAGGTGGAAGTACGTATACCCCGCCGTTTTTACGATCCAGATCCCAGTCACTGCCAATGCCTATGTAAGAATGCAGGACGAGTGGTTCATACTGGGTCAACACGCCAACCGTATCAATACCCGAATTGGAGCAGTTACTCAGTGGAAAATCAATGATTCGGTATGTTCCTCCAAAATATACAGCTGGCTTCGCCAGTGATTTGGTTAATCCTTTTAACCTCTTACCTTGCCCTCCGGCAAGTAGCATCGCTACAACTTCTTTTTTCGCCATCATTACAGCCTCCTCCACGTGCATTCGTTCTGATTCATTTCAGAGCCCATAATCGATATTCTGTTGTGTGGACACTGTTGTCTTGATTAGGAGCTTGCTGTACAGATGTGTAGCTGGATGATTCAACTTGCAGTTGAACTTTTTGGATTGTGAAGCCTGAAATAGAGATAATGCGGTGTAGAATTGCCTTGACTGACTTACTGAGGTGAATGTTAGATGTAGAGCTTAAGGTGTAGCTCGTGAACAATGTAATAGACTACTCCTATTTAACATTAAACACGAAACGGACTGGGGAATCTTGCTGGAAAACATCGACATCAAGTTGCGGGTGAGATTACCCTTTCTCGTGCCGGTGCTATTCATATTGTATTCGATAATAGAGAAGCAAAATCCTTTAGTTTTTGTGCAATCATTAAGTGGAAAAATAAGTAAAAAAGAATTGCAAACATGACAAAAAAGCCGACTTTCAATCCCGGCTCATTTTGTCTGTCTATTTTATGCCCCTGCTTGGTCCATGCTCATTCGCAGGATCATACTGTACTTTACTTTTTCTATATCCGTTCCTAAACGTTCCTAAAATGGTCTATATAATTTTGCGGAACAGCTCCATCACTTCATCCTTGGACGGTTGATATGGATTGCCTGGTGCACAGGCATCTTTCATCGCGTTATCGGCAAGCAGTTCAACATCAGGATCTTTCACGCCGAGTTCAGACAGTTTCTCAGGGATACCCACTTCCTTCGATAACTGTCGAATGGCTTCAATGACGTAATCCGAACATTCCTCATCACTTCTACCCTTCACATCCATACCAATCGCCTTGGCAATATGACGGAATTTGCCCGGTACATGCTTGGCATTAAGCTCCTCTACATAGGGGAGTAACATGGCGTTACACACACCATGCGGCAGATCATACACGCCACCCAGTTGATGCGCCATCGCATGCACATAACCAAGGCCTGCATTATTAAAAGCGATTCCCCCCAGGAAACACGCGTACGTCATATGTTCCCGCGCTTCCAGATCACTGCCGTCCCTCACGGCTCTTGGCAGATATTCAAAGATCAGTTCAACAGCTGCTGCAGCTGTCGCACTTGTCACTGTAAATCCACCCGGTGTAACCATCGCTTCAACGGCATGGGTCAATGCATCCATTCCTGTGGCCGCTGTGAGACTTGCAGGTTTGCTGAGCATCAGCTCCGGATCATTAACCGACAGGGAAACCAGACTGTTACGGTCCACCATCACCATCTTCACTTTACGTTCCTCATCTGTAATCACGTAGTTAATTGTCACCTCGCTCGATGTGCCAGCCGTTGTGTTAAAAGCCACAAGTGGCACGGACTTATGTTTCGATTGATGCAATCCTTCATATTCACGGATATGGCCACCATTGGTAGCTACAATGCCAATGCCTTTGGCAGCATCCTGCGGTGAACCTCCGCCTATCGATATAATGGCGTCACAGCCATGATCCTGAAATTCTCGAAGTCCGTCATGTACATTCTGACATGTTGGATTAGGCTGAACCTCATCATATACGACATAGTCTAACCCTGATTTTCTTAATATAGACAGTACCTGTTCAGCAACGCCTGAAGCAATCAATTGACGATCACTTACAACCAGCGCTTTGCGGATACCCATCTGTTCTATCATCTGGCCTGCTTCCTGTAAACATCCTCTACCCATCAAGTTCACGGGCGGAACATAATATGCATGTGTTGCCATTTGAACCAGCCTCCTGTAACCCCTGATTTACTATCTACATTGTAACTGAATCCGTTTTCAGATATAGTGAAATAAATCACAATGAGTCCGATAAATGTTACACTGAGGTTGATTTTTACCCGCAATGAAAAAGACGACTCAGACACCCGCAGGTCTCCAAGCCGTCTTACTTATCCATTTCAAAGCTCCCCCACTACTCATTCTATGATGGAAGATGCTTTCACTAAAAGCTATCTACGATGGCTTACAGCGCCTTATCGTTCACGCCGTCAAGCCATGCCTCAATATCCCCAATTACGGAGGATACACAACCATCCTCGAACGGGGAGTTCAATCCAGCCAGTTCAACCAATCCAGTGAAGGATAGGCTTCCCCCGGCTTTGCACAATGTCAGATAGTCAGCCCATGCGGACTTCATGTCTTCGTTGCTACGTTTCCAGAACTGGAATGCACAGATTTGTGCTAACGTATAGTCGATATAATAGAATGGCGATGAGAAAATGTGGCCCTGCTTATGCCAGAAACCACCTTGCTCCAAATACGCATTATCTTTGTAATTAATGTGTGGCAGATAGGTCTTCTCAATGTTGCGCCATGCCTGTTTGCGTTCCGCTGGTGTAGCTTCCGGATTCGCATATACAAAATGCTGGAATTCATCCACGGCTACGCCATACGGAATGAACAACAGACCGGAAGACAGGTGATCAAACTTGTACTTGTCCGTATCTTCCTTGAAGAACAGGTTCATCCACGGCCATGTGAAGAATTCCATGCTCATGGAATGAATCTCAGCGGATTCATACGTTGGCCAGTTGTATTCAGGCACTGCAAAATCACGGCTCTCATAGACCTGGAAAGCATGACCTGCTTCATGCGTCAATACATCAATATCACCCGATGTACCGTTGAAGTTGGAGAAGATAAACGGCACTTTGTAATCGTTCAGGAACGTACAATATCCGCCGCCCTGTTTACCTTTTTTGCTTACCAGATCCATCAATTCATTTTCGGTCATCATTTGGAAAAAGGCATCCGTTTCTGGCGATAATTCAGCATACATTTTTTTACCATTATCGATAATCCAGTCCGCGTCACCTTTCGGAGTCGGGTTACCCGTCTTGAAACTGAAGCCCTGATCGTAATAATACAACGTCTCCACATCAATCCGATTACGCTGGCGCTCTCTGAGCTTGGTCGCCACAGGCACGATATAATCGCGAACTTGTGCACGGAAGTTGGCTACCATCTCGGCGTTGTAATCCGTACGGTTCATGCGGTCATAGCCGAGTTCCACATAGCTTGGATATCCCAGTTTCTTCGCGATCTGTGTACGTACTTTAACCAGTTCGTCGTAAATACGATCGAATTCAGCCTCATGCTCAGCCATGAACGTATATCTGGCTTCCGAAGCACGCTCACGCATGGAGCGATCCGTGGACAGTTCAAATGGATGAAGCTGTGGCAATGTGCGCTCTTCACCTTCAAACGGAATTTTGGCCGAAGCGATCAACTGGTTGTATTCTGTAGAAAGTTTGTTCTCCTTCTGGAGTTCTTCGATAATTTCCGGGCTGAACGTTTTTAATGAAAGATCCGCCAGCTGGAACAGCTGTGAACCCCATTTTTGTTCCAACTCGTTGCGGAATTTGGAGTTAACCAGTGCGCGGTAAAAATCCGTAATGTATTCCTGCACAATTGGTGCATTCTCATCCAGAAATTCGTTCTCCGCCTTGTAAAACTCATCATTGGTATCAATGGAATGACGGATGTAGACCAATTGGGCTTGCGTCTCAAAATCACTGCGCAGCGCGTTAATCTGATCCATGAATCCGCTTTGTTCTTCAACCGTTGCCGCAGCTTCGAAACCGCTCAGCAGCTCACGGAAAGATGTCTTGATGTGTTCCAGATCGGGACGTGTATACGTATACTCACCAAATTTCATTTATGTACACCCTTTCCTGTTTGGCAGAATTTCGGGAATATCCCGAGTTAAACTATCCCCTATTATACAAAAGAGCAGCTAAAAAATCCCATCTTTACGAAAAATATTTGTCCATCGGTCAAATTGTGCAACATGACTGGTTATATATATTACGTGCCAATGTAAGGTCATACTACAAAATGTTTTGCCACACAAATAAGCCCGCCTCGCATTAGCGAAGCCAGCTTATAGGCTTGTCTCTTCATTTCCACAATTAATGAATACTAGCTTTGGTCTTTATCCATAATCTGATAGAACCAGCCCATTCCGACCATGCCCACGACCATAATAACAGCCATAATAATGATATATGTCATGAATGTAACCTCCCTGCTTCCGTATATTCATCACACTACTACTAGTGTACACGGTGAAGCCCCATTTGAATTGACCGAACATTGACAAAAATACGAAATCTTTAATTTTAATAAATCAATTATTCCCATATTCACATGGTATCATGCTTATCTCGTTGCAAGGTTCAAAGTTTCATCCGCCATGCTTACAGTGTATACTATACTTCTATGAATTGGAATTTGGATATTTACACAGAAAGGTTGAAAGACATGTCGACTCGCATCCCTTTACGTCAGCTAATGCTTACTGTTTTACTAGTCCTTATGTTATCTATTTTATCCGCCTGTGCAGATGGAGAAGCGCATCTAACGGTTAATATGGATGGATCAACGGATCTGGATCTCAATCTTAATGTAACCAACTCTGCCCTTGGAAAGATCGGACAAGACAATCTCATGCCTCTGATCGCAGATGCATTGAATCGAAATAATTTCCAGGCAGAGGTTTCGGAACAGGGAGATCAGAAGCAACTCACAGCGACAACCCATTATGAAAAAAACAATACGACCAGCTTTGATACATCCAAGTTACCACAAGGCATTCAGGTCGAACAATCCACTACAGCCGGCTTCTTCACTTCCAAAATGCATATCACAGCAGAAGCCGATCTGATGGAGTCCATGCCGGATGGTGAGATCAAAAATCAGATTAACAAGGTGCCTAGCTTTCTAAAGAATCTCTTGTTAAAAGATGTTAACTTTGACTTCAAGTTGTCTTTGCCCATCAAGGCAGCCGATTCCAACGCGGACCAGGTGGAGGATGGTGGAAAAACGCTCATTTGGCACGTTTCACCACTCCAGATGAATAAGCTAGATCTGACTGTACAGGTTCCCAATATCCGGAATATTATCATTGTGGCAGTCCTTGGCTTATTGTTAATCGTTGCGCTGCTCATCTGGATTTTCGTTCGCCGCAGACGGGCCAGACAGCGCCAAAGTGCACGACCACATCGCGGAAAACGTTAATTTCATCAAAACAATTTTATTTGTGACTTGCCAAACGGTGTTATGGATAGTAGAATACATCCGTACTGTGTGAACGGTTAGATTTTTAATTAAGCAAAAGCTAAAGAGGTGACAGGTTTCATGAATATCCGGGAATGCCCACTACCTGGTATCGGAGTTAAGTACCAGTTTGATACAAAGGGCGGCAATCAGTTAGTCATTATTGTACACGAAGACGGACGCCGTGAATTATTCTCCGTTGATCCACAAGACAACGAAGAACTCACTCTGATTGCAGAATTGGAAGATGACGAATGCGTAACCCTCTCCGGGTTAATCGGAGGATGGTCCTGATCCTTGTGGTCAGGAGCCTATGAATTGGACTGAATGACAGAATAACCTGCACCTTGATTTTCAAGGCGCAGGTTATTTTTCCTTTACTTTACCCTTTGAGACCGGATGTATGGGACCCATGTATTCAGCACACGGCTAATCTCTGTGGAATGGAACGGTTTGCTGATAAAGTCCTGCATTCCGCATTTCAGACACTCCTCACGGTCACTTGAGCCTGCAAAGGCTGTTATTGCTGCGATGACCGGGATCTCCGGATGAGTCTGCCTGATTTTGCAGGTGGCCTCAATGCCATCCATAATCGGCATTTGAATATCCATGAACACCAGATCATATTGTACATTATTCAATGACTCTACGGCTTGCGCACCATTTTCAACAATATCACATACCCCACCAAATTTACGCAGCATTTCCTCCAGCAGATGACTATTGACCGCCTGATCTTCAGCAATCAAAATTTTGATGTCATGCGCAAGACTTGCTCGATCCAATAGCAGTTCATCATTCCCGGCGATTTCGATCGGGTCACTACTTTCATCGAGCCATCGTTCAAGCACCAGGGTGAACTGAAATTCTGCTCCCTCACCAATTTCACTCTGGACGCCAATTGCTCCGCCCATTAATTCCACCAGTTTCTTGCTGATTGCTAGTCCCAGACCTGTGCCGCCAAACTTGCGATTGATGGCCGGATCAAGCTGTGAGAAGGATTGGAACAATTGATGCTGTTTCTCCATTGGAATCCCGATTCCTGTATCTTGGACCTTAAAGATCAACATCAGGTGATCCTGACCATGCTCCTCTG
Source organism: Paenibacillus sp. FSL K6-1318 (assembly GCF_037976905.1). Taxonomy (NCBI): domain Bacteria; kingdom Bacillati; phylum Bacillota; class Bacilli; order Caryophanales; family Paenibacillaceae; genus Paenibacillus; species Paenibacillus sp. FSL K6-1318. The sequence goes on along the minus strand of NZ_CP150270.1, from coordinate 2,688,162 downwards.
AGAAATCAACGCCTACCTTCACCGTAATTCGGCCCTGCTCTGTGAATTTAACAGCGTTCCCCACCAGATTAATCAACACCTGCCGGATCCGCGTCTCATCCCCTCGAACACGTTCAGGAATGTGATCTGACATTTCACAGTAAAGTTCAATATTTTTCTCGGAGGCTTTCAGTGCAAACAGCTCAATCACACCACCCAGCATCGCCTTAATATCTACTGGTGTGCGCTCCAGATCCATTTTGCCTGCCTCGATTTTACTGAAATCCAGAATTTCATTCAAAATGTACAAAAGAGACTCACCGCTGTCAATGATGATTTCCGCAAAACCTTTCTGTTCCTCATCCAGCTCAGTTTCCATCAACAGATGAGCCATGCCCATAATACCGTTCAATGGCGTACGAAGCTCATGACTCATAATGGCGAGAAACTCGGACTTCGCACGGTCTGCATGCTCTGCTGCTTCCTTTGCACGAATAATATCCTTCACGGATGTCATATCACGGAAAACCAGAACGGCTCCACGGGTTCTCCCCTGATCCATAATCGGCTTCAATTGGAACTCAGCCAGGAAACTGGACCCATCTGGTCTCCAGAAAAGAGATTCGGTACGCGGCAGACTTCGTCCCTCACGTACAGCCTGTAAAATCGGTGTATCCTTGGATGGATAAGGGATGCCTTCGCTTTGCATCTGGATCATCAACTGTTCGAGCGCTTTGCCATTCATTTCACTTGGGCAGAAGTTGATGATCTCCGCGGCGGCCGGATTGGCAAAGTTCAGATTCCCATTCAGGTCCAGTCCAATCACACCCTCAGACATGCCATTCAGAATCAGTGCCCGTTCATAACTTAGATTTTCAATTTCCTCGACGTAACGTTTGGACTCTGTGATGTCACTGGTGATCCCGTAGACCCCAACGACTTTGTCCTCAAGGATAATGGGAACATTAATCACGCTCGTCTCAATTCGCTGCCCATTTTTGTGAATCAAACCGATCTCGTATCTTTGTGCAGTGCCCTTCACCGTTTCCTCAAAATGATGACGAGTCTGATCCAGATCCACAGGGTCGACGAGGTGATCAAAAGGCCGACTCAGCAGCTCCTCCTTGGTGTGTCCTGTCAATTGTTCCTGACCTAAATTTGCCTTTAACAGATTGCCTTCCAAATCCAGAGAAGCAACTCCTAGCGGGTTACAGTCAAATAACGATCTGTACTCCTGCAGGCTTAACTGTTGTTGCTGACTGGCTGAAATATCACGGGTTACGGCGACGATCTCTATCAGTTCACCTGCATCGTCATACACATAATGTGTAATGGTATCTGCCCACACCGTAGATCCATCCTTATGCAAAAGACGATAACTGATCCGTTTAGGAGCCAGACCCTGCCTCTGCTCTTCCACGTAGGCATCGACCATAGGTACATCATCCGGATAGATAACGAGTATTCCCGGCTTACCTATAATTTCCTCTGGCTCATAGCCCAACATGCTTTTACATGCATTTGATACATATTTAAATGTACGATCAGGATCAGCTTGATGAATGACAATGAGGTCAAGGGAAGACTCTGCCAGCAGACGAGAGATGCGGCTGCTCTCTTCCAGTTGCTTTCGCTTCACAATAAGGCGTTCCTCTGCATCCTTTTGCTTCGTAATATCAGCAGCCTGTACCAACAGATACAATGGCTCACCATTCGTTTCATCCCTCACAATGCAAGCTCTAATCGTTGCCCATAATAGCGAGCCGTCCTTTCGTTTCAGACGAACCTCCGTCTCGTACATCGGACGTGTTTCATCGGTCATTTCCCAGAACTTGCTGCGAAATTCCTCCATGTGCAGATCTTCTTCATAGATCATATGTATGACCGACGTATCGATTAGTTCATCTTCACTGTACGCGAGCATCTCGCAAAATGCCGGATTAAGCTGCAACCAACGTCCATTCACATGTGAAGCGACAGCAATGCCTATCGGTGCGTGCGTATATAATTGTTCGAACAGAGACCGGCTCTCTGTAATGGATTTCGACACCACATGTCCTCCTTTATGAGAATCTGAATGTATTCCGTATGAACAGATCGACCTGAACATAACTTCATCTATAGAGTACTACCCCAAATGCCATGATTTATAAACGAGGTCAGGCAAAATCCACGCATGAATCGACATTTTTAATCTTGGATACTGACGACTTTCATGTGTACATACCAATTCGAACACATCACGTCATATACTACACAATACCCGTGCTCTCCCGATTATACAATGTTGAATATTCGAACAGGAACGGAGGTTATGAATCATGATCATTGTCGCCAATCAACCTGCCCAGCTGAACCGCTCGGACTGGTCTGATTTTGAATGGTATTGGTTACAGCAACTCCAGAATCGTCCAACGAGGTATGTCTACCAATCCATGGATCATCTTCGATTTGAATGGGATTTGAGGGGCTCTCTCGTGGACGCAGCAGAAGGGCTTGATCGAAGCGGGGTGAGTTTTGCATCCTTTGAAAAATCCAGATGTAATCCTGCCTACTGGAATCGTAATGCTGAGGGTGGATTCGAGCTAAAATCGAACGTCACCCCCGCCGATGGCATCCGGGATATCTGGAGGAATGGGCACTTATACGCCTTTGAATGTGCAACAGCCACCGTCATTGTGCTGTATGGTGGCGTGCTGGGAAGTATTCGCGAAGACGCCTTTAACTCCCTGTTTCGAAATCTGTTACTCTTTGACTGGCATTATGACAGTGACCTGCGATTGACAGAAAAAAACGGTAGTGAAACCGCCCTTCCAGGAGATGTACTGTATTTCAAAAATCCTGATGTCTCTCCCGAAACCCCCGAATGGCAGGGAGAGAATACGATCATCTGCGCGAGAATTGGTATTATGGACACGGCATTGGCATTGCACGTGGCGAAGACATTATACGTACCCTGAATCAGTTCCGCTTTCCAGGTAGCCGGGTCTCCGCCTACTTAATGGATATGGTGATCTATCCGGACTTCTTTTATTTATCCCGATTCGCCAAAAACGGTCAGAATAATATGGCCGCTGGTTCTACGCCTGTATTACCCGGACAGTTATATGTACGCCTTGGGGGCAGTCGTTATTTACGAAGCTGAACTACTGGAACGTTAACGGCAGCGCATTGAATAGTACGCACGATATCTCAATCCGAGTGACGTCAAACAAGCCCAATGATGCAGCAGTTACCCTGCCATCTCATTGGGCTTTCCTCACATTCTTTTACTAACTGCGTTATCAACATTTGCCTTACCTGTGTGCTACTTTGAAGATCACTTCTGACAGCTTACGCATTCGGGTCCAGTTGTACCACAACCTGTTTACCACTTACCTGAACCCCCGTCGTTTTGCTGCCGAATTCAGCCAGCGCTTTGCTCAGTTGCTCAGCCCACTCCTTGCCTGCAGCGCCTTCTTTGGCTCCATGCACCTGAATGACGAGCTTTACCGAATCACCCTTCTTCAGAATGCGTTCCGCCTGAGACTGCTTCGTATCCCGGTCATGATCCTCCATCGCAAGGTTCAACCGAATTTCCTTTACTTTACGTTTATCGGGGGATTTACTCGCTTTTTTCTTCGCCTGCTGCGCTTCCGCTTTGGCTGCTCCTGCGCCAATCAGCTTGCATGGTGGCGGACTCGTCATCAAGGACAAGCACACCAGATCTACCTTATGCTGCTTCGCAAGTAGAAGAGCCTCCTGCGTGGACATCACACCCAGATCTTCACCGTTCAATCCGGTAAGCTGTACTTCTGCTGCTTTGATTTTTTCATTTTTGATCATGATTCTTCCTCCTCCACATCAAAAGCCTGTCCTGACCATTTACGGATCAGAGCAGGCTAGGATGGTGTTGCTACGATTTGCAAAACATATCAGCGTACGAATACGCTAATCCGTCCGATTTACAGCGTGTTGAATGCTTCAGTCAGAACCGGTACAATTTGTGATTTGCGTGATACTACGCCTTTCAAGATAGCTCTGCTATCAGACAGCGTCACATTGTAGGCTTTCTCCACCGCTTTGGTGGATGCACCATATGCCAGAGCAACGGAATCGTTGTTCAGAATGTCTGTTACGACAAATACGAACAGGTCGAGACCTTTACTCGAAATAATCGCTTCAATAGCTGCTTCAAGCTCAGGTTGCTTCACGAGAACATCATTCACGTCCACGGCATTAACCTGTGCAATTTCCACTTTGGATTGACCCATTACGAATTCTTTGGCATCCAGGGAAATCAGTTCAGCAATTGTTTTTTGGCTCAGATCCGCGCCGGCTTTCAGCATGTCCAGACCATAGCTGTCTGCATCTACACCAGCAATGACAGCCAATTCACGCGCAGCGGCTACGTCTTGCTCTGTGCAAGTCGGGGATTTGAACAACAGGGAATCGGAGATAATGGCAGACAGCATCAGACCAGCAATCGGCGCACTCACTTCGATACCATTTTCTTTGTACATTTTATTCAAAATGGTTGCTGTACAACCTACAGGCTCTGCACGGAAATACAGAGGTCCGCTTGTCTCAAAGTTAGCAATACGGTGATGGTCGATAACTTCAACGACAGTCACTTCCTCAATATCGCTTACGCTTTGCTGACGCTCGTTGTGGTCAACCAGAATGACTTTATTTACTTCATTTGCAGCTGTTTTAATCAGACGTGGTGCTGCGATTTTGAATTGATCCAGTGCGAACTGGGTTTCACCATTGACTTCGCCGAGACGCACAGCTTCAACGTCCTGACCCAATTTTGTTTTCAGATCCGCATAGGCGATTGCCGAACAGATCGTATCCGTGTCGGGATTTTTGTGACCGAAGATTAACGCTTTCTCCATATTTATAGCCCTCCGTCAATTCTCATTTAGAATAATACATGTCATATTTTAATCATACCCTACTGATTATAGCGCTAATAAGGCTTAATTCCAATCCCGTTACAGCGAATTGATTGCAAATCATTCTCAGGTAAGTCATCTTAGAAAAAAACAATACCCTCTCTGTAATTCTAATTTACAGAGGTCTTGGCCACATTAGCAATCAGGTGTTTCTCCAATTTCTCCCCTTCACACAAGGCCTGAACGAGCGCTCTGCCTGAATCCGGTGTCATTTGGCCATACCAGTCACCCTGTGGATACACAATCGTTACGCATGCATCGTCACACCGACCATTACATTTGGTACGCGTTGTATGGATGAATCCTCCCGCCTGCTGCTTGAGAATCTCGTCCCGCACCGCCTGTGTTACTTCTTCTCCATCATTACGCATGCAGGTTCCACCATTGCAGAGTAAAATGTGATGTTGCAGTTGATCCAGATTATAGATAGCCAAACTTGGTTCATTCCCCTCAAGTCGATATGATATGTATCGTATTTATTCCATCGTACAACCTTATAAATTAGCATACGAAACCCTGATGCGCAACGAAAATATTAAATCTCAGGCTCTTCCGCGCTCTGCCCTTGCCGTACAAAAAAGGTCTGTAGACTGCCGTCCTCGCTAATCTCCAGCAAGTTCAATTGCGCTCCGTAGGCACAACCACCGTCAATGCCAATTTTGTCTCCGCTCGGGTCAAACCAGATGCCTGTCTCATCATGCAAATGCTTCACGGGTGTATGTCCAAATACGACTGTCTCTCTAATCGACGTTGGTCTGGAATAGAATGATTCACGAATCCAAATAAAGTCCCGCTCGGACTGGTTTCTCCAATCCTCGATATCCGGGTTGATCCCGGCATGCACAAAAATATAACCGGGAATCTCGTACACCAGCGGAAGCTGTTCCAGAAAACGAAGATGGTGTTCATAGTGTGTACGTATCCACTGTTTGGCTTCAGCGTAAGCTTCCCAATCTATCTGTTGCTCATCATCATAAGTAAGCTCCAGATAACTTGCCATCGTCTGTAATCCGCCATTACGAATCCAGTGTTGGTCATATTGCTCAACATCCTGGTTCAGTGCCTTGACCATCATGGCATCGTGATTGCCTTTGATCACAATAATATTGTGCTGTTGTTGAAGCTGCATAATCTGTTCGATGACCTGTTTGCTGCTTGGACCTCGATCCACATAATCACCGAGCAAAATCAATTCATCCTGCTGTGGATCATAATCTACAAGCTTAAGCAGTGCGTTAAATTCATCGTAACAGCCATGAATATCACTAATGACACATCTGCGCATGTGAATCTCTCCTCTCCCTGATCACGCAAGAGTATAACCGGAACCTTGCAAGTGCAAGATTCCAGTCTGTTCAGAGTAGTTATTCCCGCTTGCTTACCATTAGTCCTGCTTGAGTCCAAAGGCTTCTGCAATCAAGCCGAATGAGCGCAGACGTGCTTCAAACGAATGGACCGCTGACGCGATAATGACTTCATCCGCTTCATGACGTTCAGCCATAGCAGTAATTTTGTCCCTCACCTGATCTGGTGTACCCACGATAGAAAAAGAACGGCGTTGACGGATCTGTTCCATCTCCATCGCTGTAAATGGATAGTTGTTCACCGTATCCAAAGATGGGAATGAACTTTGCTCAAGACCTCGTCCCAGACGCAGGAAGAAAAGTTCATTGCTGCGTGCAAGTTCAGCGGCTTCTTCCTCTGTCTCCGCACAGAATGCAGACACAGCAATCATTGAATGTGGTTTGTCATTCAGGATGGACGGCTTGAAATGTCTGCGGTAATGCTTCATCGCTTCTTCGCCGCCGGGTGTTCCGAAGAATTGGGCAAACGCATACGATGTCCCTTGCGCCGCAGCAATTCTCGCACCTTCGGAGCTGGAACCCAGCAACCATACTTCAGGAACGGTTGGAACCGATGGCCCGGCTACAAGAGATGCGAACCGATGATCCTCTGGCAATTGCTCGTGGAAGTATCCACCCAGATCCGCAATCTGCTGTGGGAAGAAGTGTACATTCGATGATTTGCCTTCGTTGAGCGCTCTGCTGGCAATCGGCATGCCGCCCGGTGCTCTGCCAATCCCAAGGTCAATCCGTCCCGGATGCAGAGCTTCCAGCAGACGGAAATTCTCCGCAACCTTGTAAGCACTATAATGAGGCAACATTACACCGCCGGAACCTACACGAATCCGATCCGTATGTGCTGCGACATGTGCAATCATAACTTCCGGACTGGAGAAAGACAGTGCACCACTACCATGATGCTCCGACATCCAGAAACGGGAGTACCCCAATTGATCCGCATGTTGCGCGAGTTTCACCGTTTCCTGCAACGTATCCTGTACACTTCGGCCTTCATTGATATGTCCATGTTCAAGTACACTCAGTTTCATATATATTCAATCCTCTCGTCTGTTAGGTTCATGCGTTCTGTGAATATGAGTTCTGCGAATATTACGCGCTCTTGCTCACTTCGTTCTTGCTTGTTCCATTGTAACATTAATTATTACAGTTTCAAACTTTAGTTATCCTCTTTATTACCACACTCGTGCAATAAACATGCAAAAAACGCCACCAGCTCTTAGACCGGTGACGTTTTTACTAAATCTTATTCGAGAAATATTAACTTATGGCGCACGTTTCGGTAACAACTTCACATACTCGTCAGACAATTTCATCAGGCTGAGCACATGTTCATAATCGGAACGATACGGTTCCAAATCCGTTACCGGTTCATAGGTTTTGAGCGAATAGGCTGTTCCATCGTCAAAGCCTGCACCAGGGATAAACATGATGTCATTGTTAACAAATGAACCTGTCGGCAAGTAATACCGGATACCGAAGGCATTATGATCCATGTTCAGCAGATCATGCCCGAATGCAGTGAACTTCTCATCCTGGAGCGAAACGCCCATCAGATTCATGATCGTTGGCAGCATATCCAGCTGACCGCCAGGCTGCTCGATCAATTGTCCTTTGGTCTGTTTTGGCGTATGAATCATGAACGGAATATTGAAACGACTTACTTTACCGTCATAAGGAACGCCCAGATTGGCCTGGATTTGCTGTGTAATCTCTTCGTCAGCAGGCAGACCGAAATGGTCTCCGTAAAGCACTAGCGTTGTGTTATCCCATAATCCATTCGACTTCAACTCATTAATGAGTTGACCGATGGCATAGTCCGTATAGTTGATCGCTTGCAGATAATCGTGAAGCAGTTTGTTCGTGATGGTCGCAGGAATCGTGATTCGCGCACGATCAGCGGGAACCGTAAACGGCGAGTGGCTCGATGCCGTAATGAACTGAGCATAGAACGGCTGATTCGCAGCCTGATGCGCAGTCATTTTTTCCACACCTACACGATATAACTCTTCATCCGATGGTCCAAAGTCATTGAATCTGTCGTTCTCGAAGCTAGGCTTGTCGAAGTAACGAGTGAATCCGAGTGCCGGATACATTTTGTTCCGGTTCCAGAAGGTGACGTCATTGACGTGGTACGTCTCGGACTCATATCCCTCTTTTCCCAATAATTTGGGTAGACTTGGCAGTTCACGGTCACTATAGCCTGCTGACATGGGAACAACTCCGGTTGGATAGATCGACGTGTTCGACATGAATTCGGCGTCTGATGTGTTTCCCTGTCCGATCTGTTGGAAAAAATGAGAGAAATAATAGCTTTCTTTCGCCAGATCATTCAGTACCGGTGTTAACTCCTGACCGTCCAATGAAGCATTAATCGGGAAATTCTGAAAGGACTCCAATTGCAGTACAATCAGATTACTGCCTTTCGCCTGACCGAAATATTTGGCTTTCACGGCTGTACCGTCACTTGGTTTATCCTGATACGGATACTGGCTAACCAGCTCATTGATCTTGGCGATCGTTTCGTTAATGTTGCCATTCGCAATGGCCTCATTCTCTTTGCTCGTCAGAATGGCGGACGATACCTGATAGTTCAGGAATCCGAGATTCTCGGCCCGCACCAGCTCGTTATCAATCGTTTCACCTTTGACAATAAAACTGCCAGACAGCACGATGCAGAATGCAGCAGTAAGCGCGACGCCCAGCTTGCCCCAGTAACGTCTGCGAATTCTGCCAAACGTCAGACCGCTATCGCGGTAACTGCTGTGGTTACGTCCGCCGGAACGTCTGCGCATGATCAACCATATTGGCAATGCCAGCACGATGTCTGCAAAAAACAGAAAGTGCTCCGTTCGTACCAACGGTCCGATACTGCCTCGCACTTGTGCAACTTGCCCTAACTCACTAAGCGCGGTATAGGTGGGCACCGAACTGAAATGAACGTTATACAGCGTAGCCGCGAACAGAACCAGAGAAAACAGAATATTGAATCCTCCGTATACTGCTCGCTTCCAGCCTTTGGGAACGATCAGATCCAGCAGGCATACCACGGTTAGTGCGCCTAATGCGTCAGTTAACAGACCGATACCGGACAGACCCTGGAAAAAGAAATACCGCAGCAGTGATAACTTCAGCAGCATCAGAATGAATAACACGGCAAATAAGGTCCGTGATGAAGTACGTTCATTTTTGGAATTATACATGGTCGCTTTCAACCCTTACCCTGAAATTTTACGTTCATTTTACAAAACGCATATTTCAGTATAACAGTTTTCTGGTTGCTATTCCATGGAAGTTCCCTGTAGGACAGGGTGAGCGTTACGCAATTGTGGTTATATCTGCATTCTGTGTGATCGCACCCTCTCTCTGTCCCTTAATGGCTGCTTGTGCAGCCGCAATTCGTGCATAAGGGATCTGTTCAGGCAAACAACTTACGTAATCTAACCCAATCCGGTGGCAGAACGTAATGGAATCCAGATCCACAATATTTTCTCCACAGACCCCTGTCTTCAGATAAGGTTTACGAATCCGACCCTGAACAACCGCCATCTCCACCAGTTGTCCAACGCCCTCAGTGTCCAGCACATGGAATGGATTATTCGTTACCGTACGAGAGTCTTTATCACGTTGAAGGAATCGCTTCTCGGCTTCTTGGCGGCTATATCCAAACGTCTTCTCTGTCAGCTCATCCGCGCCAAACGAGAAAAAGTCTGCCTGCCGAGCAATGTGAGTCGCCGTCAGCGCAGCTCTCGGAGCTTCGATCATCGCCCCCACTTTATAGTGACAATGCCGCTTCTCCTCACCAAGCACTTGGTCAGCCACATGATCTACCAGATCTCTCATCTCCTGAAGTTCATGCACATGACCGATCTGCGGGATCATAATCTCGGGACGTACCCACCAGCCTTGCCGGATGCCTTTCACCGCTGCGCGGAAAATCGCTTCCAGCTGCATATCAACGATCTCCGGGAACACCGTACTCAGCCGACAAGCCTGTTGCCCCAATGTCGGATTATGTTCATGCAATTCACTGACTCTGCGAATTACACGCTCCAGTTCCTCCAGTTCAATCTGATGGTCTTTTGGTTCCTGCTGCTCCTCTGCTTGTAACCACTCGCGCCGTTTCTCCAACACTCCCAGATCCGGTAGCAGTTCATGTAACGGTGAGTCGAGCAATCGAATGGTTACCGGGTATCCATCCATCGCTTCGAATATCTGTTCAAAATCAGACTGCTGCATCGGTAACAGACGCTCCAACCCACGCCTGCGCTCAGATTCACTGTCAGCCAGAATCATTTTTTGTACAAAAGGTAACCGTGCAGGTGACAACAGCATGTTCTCAGTCCTGCACAGACCTATACCCTCAGCCCCCATTAGTCTTGCAGTGATGGCATCCTGTGGTCGATCAGCATTAGCAAGTATCGTCAACTCTTTAACTTCTTCAGCCCATTCGAGCAGTAGTTGCAGATCTGCTGATGAAGGTGAACTTGAGTTATTCTTAGATGCTGGACATTCATCATTCGTTACTGGCTGGTTCTGTATGGGCAGATTTCCAGTGCTCGCTTCTCTGTTAGAAATAGGATTTGTGTAAAGCTTCTGCACTTCCGTGATATGCGCAGGTTGGATGCGAAGAAGTGCATCCTCCTTGGTGATGAGTCCTTCATCGACAAAATCCATGGCACTCCTCAGTGCAGCTGTTGAGGATAATCGGGCTGGCTGAATCTGCGCAACATACAACGCGCCGGATTCAATCACAAAGTTGATTTCCTGCACTTCTCCCTTATGCATCTCCAACTGGCTACCTATCTCCAGCAAACGTGCGTACAGCTCAGGTTCTTCATTCCGTAAATGCTCCAGACCGTGATCTGTTTGGCTGACGTTCCCGGTTGGGATGTATTGTCCAGTGACTCCCCTTTCTCCTGTAAGTAGATTACGCGTATATATTGTTCCAATCCCGCTTAAATCTCCGCATGTTCCATGCATCATCGTCTGTATAAGAACAGGAGCGCTTTGCTCCGAAGAAATATAATATGGTTTACGCATGATCTCGTCCTGAGAACTGGATGCTTTGATACGCTGTGAATGAGATACCGCACGCACTGCTTCTTTGAATTGAATTTGAACATCTTGAGGAAATGGGTTACGTCCCTTCGCTTCAATTAAATATTTAAATTCCGTAATGGTTAATTCAAGTTCAGCTTCATCCTGACCCTTGACGTGACTCGATATTTCTGTGAAAAATTCAGATGGAATTGCATATACCAGCTGTCCATATTGCTTTAAATAATCTAGGTAACATTGGAGTGCATACAACCGATCACCAATTTGACGTGCGAATCCTTCCACAGTAACATCATTCAGACCAACATTGAGCAGTGATTGTGTCGAAGCTGCTGATGTTCGATCCTGGTCCTGGTCCGTGCGTACCGCGAGTAGTAGCGGATTCTCCGAATGTCCCAAGAACTTGCCGGTTTGCTGTTCCAGATGCCGGATTGCGTTAACAATCTCTTCCTCTCCTTCACCGGAAAGATGTCCAAGACGGGTACAGAACTCGCGACAGTATTCCGTTGTGACCACAAATCCGGCTGGGACAGACCACCCTGCAAGGATAAGTTCTGCAAGATCAGCCCCTTTACTGCCCATTAGCCCTTTCATCTCTGCCGTACCTTCTTCCAACAGAATTACCCGTATTGTCATTACAGCTCTCCCATCCGCCATTTATGGCTATGCTTGAAAACCTCAATCCCTGCGTTACAGATCAGCCTTCATTCTAATGGTATGTCGCAATCTTTCAGTCAAGGACATCCGCTTTCGCATTTTGTGCTCGTTATCCTGTTTTTTTGTAAACGCTACACTAAAATAAGATGAAACAAGCCTTTTGAGCAGTTGCATTAGCTCAATCATCTTAGTGATCAGGATCGATTAACACACGTGGCCACCAGGGTATTTTTGTAGTTTTTCGCTTATTGTGATACCTCCACTGTTTAAATTTTCAAACGAAAAAGACCGCCATATAAATGACGGTCAAGCTTCAAGATGATTATTGAAATAGATACTTGAAAAATAAAACTGAACCAAGAACACCTAATATCAAAAATATAATTGCTGAATTTCGATCTTTCTTCCACATCCGAATTGCATTAGCAATATTAATAATGCCTAATGCAAGCATGCTAATACGAGAATCTACTTGAAACAAGTTGAATATCAGCATAATGGCAACTACTATCGAGGTACACCAGAACCAAATTGGAATCTTATCCTTGATCATTATTCTTCTCCTTTAGGTTGCATCCTATCTTTTATATTATATTCCACAACCTAATTAAAACCCCTTTATTTGGTCTATTAATCAAGCAGATTATAGATTAACCAAAAAAGGCAGCACCCGTAGATTCTTAGCGTGCCCGCGAATTACATCACAAAATTTTGATAGCTTAGAAAAGAATATGATCTATTTAATTAAAACATCTCAAGTTAATTCATCCATCAAGCCATAAACCGCAGAATATCCTCGATCTTCTTCCCATGAGAGATCACACCGTAGTTCATCCAGCTCATAAAATCCACTTCATACACATTGCCACTCTTCACCGCAGGCAGGCGTTTCCATTCGTCCCTTTCGAGCAGTTCGCGCTCATCTCCAGGTTTAGCAGAATTTCCAGTGTCAAATGTAATCAACAAGTGATCCGCATTAAGCTGACCTAACTGCTCCAATCCAATGAGAATCCTCCGCTCGTGTCTTGTCCATTGCTGCACACGGGAGTGAGGAGTCAATCCAAGATCCTGATAAATTACAGGCCCGACGTAGCCCTGCTGATCCCCATAGAGGGTAATATCGGATGCAGATATACGTAAAAAAGCTACCGTCTGACCACGCATATATTGTTCTAACCGTCCTTTGGCTTCCATTGCCTTGTCTTCATACGCACCGATTACATCTTGAACCCGATTCACCTTCCCCAAAACATCGGCTGTGGATTTCAAAATGGAACGCCAATCTTCTCCCAGATGTTCCACGTAAAACGTAGGTGCTACCTGCTCAAAGCGATCCAGATTCCATCGATCATATCCTTTGTCCAGCATGATAAAGTCAGGTACATTGCCTAGGTTAAACTGCGCATCCTGCTGGCTCACATCGAATTCGGGCACATCGTCCAATCCCAAATAATGCTGTCTACCCCATGAGTGATGCGAACATTGCAGTACAGGCTTTACGCCAAGGGCCAACACAAAGTCTTCCAGATACGGAGCAAAGACACGAACCTCTTGACGGTGATGACGGCGATATAACCCAGGTGAAATACCAGCGTATTGCTTGAAACGGCGACCAAAATAGTACTCGCTACTAAATCCCACATTTTGTGCAATTTCATGGATGCGGTCATCCGTCAGCTGCAATAGTTGCTTCGAACGCTCCAGCCGAACCGTATTCACATAATCAAGCGGAAGCTTGCCTGTAATTTTTTTGAATTGCCGAGTATAGCTCGCTCGGGTAAGACCAATATCTGCAGCAAGCTCATCCACGGTTATGGTCTGATCATAGTGGTCGCCAATATAGCGAATTGAACTTTTAATACGTGAACGCTCATCGGGCGCTTCTGTTTCAGGATTACTCTGGCGAAGCAGAGCACGAAACCACTCCTGGAAACGAAGCTGTACCTCCCATTGCTCTAGCCAATCGCTATTAATCTGTTGACGCAACATTTGTTCCATTGATTCAAGACAAGAACTCCACGGACTGTAATTCAGCTCGATAAGAGATAGCGATGCTTGAGTCTGTATCCCATTAAGAAACCTATGTTGCTCAGTCGTATCTTGAATATGCAATTGGTTCGAATTCTCTTCTTTCAATTCAGCCACCATCAGATCAAGCTTATAGTATTGCAATTCATTTTCAGTCCAAGAAGAACTTTCTATTTTAATGGATGTTCCAGCCGGAACAAACATAATCATTCCTTTTTCCAAATGAACTTCCCGATCTGAGCAAACCATTGAACCTTTCCCAGACGTTACAACGAATAGAGAGTGGGAGGACGATATTCTGTATAGCAAACGTTTATCGATATGTGATGTATTATGATCTACGTATTCCATATGCTGAAGTGTGCATAGCCAGGGCTTGGGAATCAGTTGTATTATCATGGGGCACATGTTCATCGTCCTTAACTGAGAATTATTATCATTTAAAATAGTGTATACGAAAAAAGAAAGCTCTTCAACCCTGGCTGAAGAACTTTCTTATGGGATTATGCTCGAATCAATTTCATAACTCACTAAAATAGACTAAGGTCTTATGAAATTGATTCACTTATGGAGTCATTTTTTCCAAGAGATCATCGATTTTCATCGAATTTGCTGTAATCGCACCTGATTGCCAATGTGATCTTTCCATGATGTACACCTGATTGTTTTTAACCGCCGGAAGGGATTTCCACAACTTGCTGTCTAGTACCTTCAAGGCTTCCTTGTTCTCTGGAGATGACCACTCCCCATTAGAAGGGAAAATAATAAGGTGATCCGCATCAAGCTGCGGAATTGCTTCTTCTGACAGAATCTCCTGGTATTCCTCCATTTTACTTACTAGTGGATGCGGGGTCAGACCTAACTCCGAGTAGATAAATCCGGTGTAACGGTTTTTGATGCCGAACAACGCCAGCGTGTCATCGTTAACATTCAGTCGGACAACCGCAACAGTCTCGTCTCCGACCGCTTCCTGCAACTTCGACTTGGCATCCGCAATTTTCGCCTCAAATGCCTTTGAAACTTCTTCACCCTTGTCCGGTTTACCTACAACATCGGCAATGGCTGTCAAGATTTGATTGGAATCCTGCAGAATGCCTTCAGGTAGACGATACGTCGGTGCTACCTTGGAATACATCTCATATTTCTCCGCATCTACTACACCATCCACAATAATGAGATCCGGATCATATTCCAACAAAGCTTCAATACTTCCTGTTATATCAAATTGCGGAACGTCCAGTTTTAAATACTCCTGCACACCCCACAACGGATGATACCACTGCACTACAGGTGTAATATCGAGCGCCTTCAAATAATCTTCTACATATATTCCAGCAATCCGCTGTGGCTGAACCGGAATCGTCACATCTCCAAATTCATCCTGTACAACCCGTGTCGCAGGCTCTGTCTCGGTTTCAGTAGTATTTTCTCCAGAAGCTGCACTTTCAGTTGCAGGAGTCTGTTCCGCATTCGTTGCGGTATTTGTACTACATCCTGAAATCACTAGACCCATGAGCAGTAATGTGATCGCCCACCCTTTGAAACCTTTAATAAAACCTACCATGATACCCTTCACCCCTATGTGATCTGTTGATGTAACCATGAGAATGTTTTACATATAATGATTATCATTCTCATTTATTGCTTAGGTGAATTGTAACTCATGTTTCAGCCGACTCACAATGTACATTTGATGCTATTTTTTTATACAAACGAAAACAACCATATTGGTCGCTCCCCGCTTATCGCAGGGGCAACCGACCTTGACGATAACTCTCCAATAGTTGATTCACAAAGGAATCTTGCATCACATCCTGTAACAGTACAGCGCCAATTAAACCCATATCATCACTCACATACCCCGCTAACTCAGGTTCGCCGGTGAGAGCTAAGGTCTGTTTGAACGCCTGTTCCCTACATGCACGCAGCACCTCTTCTTCAGCCACAGCGGATGCTTTAGCCCATCGTTCAAAGGATTGCATCCATTCGTCAGCAAATGCAGAGGCATCCCGCTCATCCAGGTAAACTTCCACATCCAATCCTTCGAATGTCTGCTGGTTCAGAATCCGTCCCTCGTTAAGATCTGTCAGTAGCTTCTCCACATCCGTTTTGCTCATTTGATCTCCCCTCCAGTTCCTCATCATGTCAAATACATCTCAGGTATAACAAAACGCTTCATCATCTGCTTGGGATCGGCTGTAAAATGATCCAATTGAAGTTCCTCATATTCGCGAAGGATACATTCAAAGATACGAGCAATTACACCACAATCTGCCAACGCATTGTGCCTGTGAATCCCATCTGTATTCAGATCATAATACCGAATCAGAAAATCCGTTGAGACGACCTCGGTAATCTCAGGATGAATATAGGTAAACATCGCTTTTGTATCCAACACCGGGTTGGTCAACATCGGAAGACCATACTCATCACAATGCCGCTTCAGTATGGGCAGATCATACTCATATCCTGCTTGTGTTACAAGCACATTGTAACCAATAAATTCCTGAAAGGACTGAAATGCTTCTACGAATGACGGAGCCTCCACCATATCCTCATTCGAAATGCCTGTTAATTTCGCCACAGCTTCTGGTATAGGTTTGTTTGCGCGTGTAAGTGAAGAAAATGTTGTATTACATCGTTGACCTCTTTGGTAATGCATCGCACCAAACTGAGTCACACTCTCCACCACAGGATTAATGCCTGTACCTTCGAGATCAAATATACAGTACATTCTTTCCTGTAATGAAGATACGCTTAGATTTTCAACATAGTATGTATCAGGCAACAGCGTAATTTTCATCCGTCCAACTTCCTCCTCTACACTATCATCCTGGCTAATGCCTGTCTCATATACGGCTCTGTTACTTCCACAATCGAGTGACCTGGACCAAGTTGTGCATTTTATTAAACTCCAGCTTATAGATATCAGGCATCGAAGTACTCTCCCAAAAGTCATATCCGTAAGAAGAATCATAGTGTTGTAAAATAAGCGTCATTATATCTCCATGTGTTCCGATGACCACCTTCTGACTCCTATGTTTATCCAGAATTCTATCAATCACCGCTACTGCCCTTGAGCGAGCCTGTTCACCAGATTCCCCACCAGGAAATGCATACGTAGGATCACGGTACAATCGTTCCTTGGATTCATGGAAACTCTCATGCTTCACATCCGAACTCGATAACTGGCGTTCACGCAGATCTTCCTCTGTCACCACCATTCCACCTGACCGATCTGCCAGAATCTGAATCGTATCTACCGCCCGCCTGTAAGGACTGGAATAGAACAGTTGAATCTGCTCCTCATGGAGCAGACTAGCAACCGTTCTCGCATCCTGATGACCTTGTTCTGTCAGTCCACGCTCGCGCTCCTGTCCTTCAACATATCGAGACTCCGCATGTCTAACAAAATACAAAACCGTACTGGTCTCGCTCATCATCCTTTCGCCAACCCTTTCTTCTTCTCAATGACAATCAGGCAGGTACTGTCTGGCAAAGGCACAGGTTCACCATCTTCGTTCATGAAGATTATCCGTTCTCCGAGTGCTTCTGTGTACCCCTCCTGAAGGAAATGTTCGAAAGTGATTATCTCCGCTTGTTCACCTAGTGCTTCTCGAATACAGTTCTCATAGGTAGTTGGTGTAAAAATACCGAACTGTTCCTGAATCTCATGCACATATGCCTCTTCGCCCCACGTATACGTGTAGAGAAATTCCATCGCATCGTTGATCGGCAGTACAACCTCGTTGTCTGAGACCCGCTCATATTCAATTGCACGTCCCTGAAAATCCTCTGCATACCGCTCCAACCAGCGCATCCCATCCGGTTCCAGGAAACGAATCCTGCGCTTCTGTGCCTCCGGCTCACTCATGATACCATCCCGAATCAGAATTCTTCCTCCAGGTGACAGCACACGGAATGAACTTCTCAACGCTGCCACAACCGTATCGGAATTAAATCTTCGACCATCCAATTCAATATATGAATACAATTCATGCAGAATGGATGAAAAAATAACCGTATCCACGGTGCCAGGCTGCACATACTGCTCCAGTTGCAGGGCATCGCCCTTCATGACTTGCCAGTTGTGTCCCTCGCGCTGTTTTTTGCGCTCCAGCGCTTCAATCACATTGGCTGAGATATCGATACCAATCGGCTCCACTTCCGGTTTTTCCTGCTCAATCAGATCCAGAAGAATTCCTCCACCTGGACCAATATCCAGTACCCGTTTACCAACGATATAGTCCAGCAGCACTTTTTTGTAATCCCCGGAACTGTTCATATCGGACAAATACGTCTCTTCGTTATGGAACCGATCATAGGCATCCCGGCGCAACCCGAACAGATCGAATAAAAGCAGCACAGCCTTCTCATATAACGGCGACTTTTCCGCTTCAATACAGAATGCGATCAATTTCTCCGCCGCTGGAGAAAATTCGAAGGTCACGAATAATGTATCCGGCAGATCCGTATGACGTTCAATACGATGGGTTAGATGGGGATAGACGATCTGCTCCCCGGAAGCAATCTGTTCCCATGAATACTGTTCCAAATACTTTTCAATCATTCGTTTCTTGTAAATATTCAGCTTCTTGACGCCTTTATAGTCGTAATACATCGTGTTCATCAACGGTTCGAAGCTGATATGACGGACCATATCGGATTGACTCTCCATACATGTTGGATTCATACTTTCGCTGCGGAGCGTCAACAGGAACACTTTCACCATCTCTTGCAACGAAAAATCCTGCATGGCCGACTCCACATACCACAGCGTACGATGCGCCAACGGAGCCAGAATGGGTTCCACATCCATTTCCGTTTGGAGTTTGGCATAAGCCTCGTCCATAGCTTCTCCTTGTCGAATAGATGAGCTTCTTAAGCGGGATAACCGTTCCTTGACGCTCCAGTCCTCATGATCCGGTCCGGCGATAATCCAGCCTACAATTCGCTCTACCTCAGCCTGAACCTGATTCCATAGCGCTGGGTCAACGCCTGCAATAATACACTCATTTAATGCCATCAGTAGGTTGTGCAATTCATCTGTAGACAGCCATCCTTTAACGATTAAGGTGTGAAGCGGCGCATTCTCGGCAAATGGAATCTCGCCGCGTATGTATTGGCCGATAAGTCCATGCGTAGCAATTAGAGTACGAATAATCTCATGCCTTGGCATGTGTGAAGAAGGCGTAGTATGCTTGCTTAACTCCTCATTCTTACTTAGGGCATCGCTCGCAGATCCATGTTGATTGATACTCGTCTCATTGGTTTTACCCATCTCGCTATCCAGGTGGCCTGCCCCTGCGTACAGATCATATAACTGAGCGGACCCCACATTGTGTACAAACAGGTTAACGCCTTGCTTTTGCCATACCCGCCGTTGCTCTAATGATCCGGCCTTCGCCGTCTCTGACCAGATTAATACGTCCTCCAGAATTTCTCGCACCCAAAAAGAAACCTGAAGCTTCTCCAGTACGTGAAGTGTACGCTCGGTGTAGTCCAGCACCGGATTTGTTCCCTCAAGTTCGGCAATGGAATGAATGCGTTCGAGGTTAATACGGGGCTTCTCCGCTGCTGCCAGCAGTTGCAACCATTGCTGCTGGGCTTCGGGCGTGTTACCTGACTTATATAATTGTATGGCCTTTAATGAATGCAGCATGAATACTCCCCTCTCTTTCTCTACTCTTTTTATATAATATAGTTAGATTCGTCTAACCGACGAATTCGTTCCTGAACAAACTTTAGCAGCTGTTCCGCTTCTTGAGCGGGCAAATCCTCGTCAAGACGCGCGGTAGCAACGGGCAGCATCCAGGATTCAATCGTTTCCCGGGAAATACCGGAAAGCTGTATATAGTGATTAACATAATATTCGACCAGTGATTCACGAGCCATTTCAAATCCCATTCGTATCGCAGGCTCCGTATCTTCCGGCAAAGTGCCGCTCATTAATATTACCCAGCTTCGAGCCACATCACCCGCTGGATCACCCGACATGCCAGTCATCCAATCGATGACCCAGTATTGATCACCAGCCTCACTCAGCATAATGTTATCAGGGTGAAAATCGCCATGACAGATCTGCTGTTGATCAGGCAGTGTTGTTAAGTAAGAAAGGACTCGCGCTTGATCGTTCTCGGACAATAATCGAACATTGCGAATCGCTCCGGATAAAATCTTCTTCTGGGAGGGCAGTGTTGCTTCATCATCTCTCTCGCAATGAAGTCTGTAATGGCACTCGGCCATTTTGGATGCGAGCTG
The DNA here is from genome assembly GCF_037976905.1 of Paenibacillus sp. FSL K6-1318. Classification (NCBI taxonomy): domain Bacteria; kingdom Bacillati; phylum Bacillota; class Bacilli; order Caryophanales; family Paenibacillaceae; genus Paenibacillus; species Paenibacillus sp. FSL K6-1318. The sequence goes on along the minus strand of NZ_CP150270.1, from coordinate 2,667,878 downwards.
CTCTAGTATAGCAGGTTGTTGAATGATAAGGGATAACAGGGTGTTACCCTCCACTCTTCTAAAAACAATGCCTGCACGCGGCGTATCTTCTATCAAGGAATACTGCTTGTGGGACGGGGATTCCTTTTTTGAATACCAACTCACTTATTCTGAATTCATTTTGGACTGCTGCGAGTGGAAAATCCATTCGATATAACTTCATAATGTGCTCGTTCGAATACACATAGATTTCCGCAGTTCTTCCCTGACCAATTCGCTCCATACCTACCCTCCCCTTACTCGAACTCACTGCCTCTAACTTTGGAGAAAACCATACAATCCACCAGCGTACCTGCGCTGTCCCGCCGCATCTTGCGCAATATACCTTCCAGTGTATAGCCCGCTCGCTCGGCTACTTTGGCACTTCGCACATTACGAGCATCACAGCGGATCTCCAATCGATTAGCCTCCAAATGAGTATTGGCAAATTGCTCAATGCCTCTCACCGCTTCTGTCATCAAACCCTCGCCAGCTCGTGAGGTTCGAATCCAGTAACCGATCTCGAAACAGCGTGCATTCCAGTCAATGCGATGTAACCCGCTGCTGCCTACGAATTCATCCGTATGTCTATCACGCAAATGTAGCATCAGATCGGTACGCTCCAGATATTTCAGTCTTGCTTTGCGAACAGTCACTTCAGACTCTTCCAATGAAGGGATTTTCTCGGCAAAAGGTAACCACAATCGCAGCTGCTCCGCACTCTCACGGACGGCTTCATTAACGGCTGCGCCATCCCCCCACTGTGGTGCTCGAATCGAGAGGCGTTCCGTATGGAAGCTCTCGGGTATCGTTAACATGATCGGATTAAATGAAGGCGATTCTGTCATCGTTATACCTACTCCTCCACTTGAAAAATAGAATCAATGATCAACGGCAAGTTGTCCCTCACAGACACTGCACCGAATACTGAACGAGCATGTGCCCCCTGATCCCCAAATACCTCCATCATCAGATCGGAGAATCCGTTCAGCACTTTATGATGCTCCTGATACGAAGCAGATGCATTAATAAAGCCTTGCACTTTAACCACTCTCTTTACCCGATCCAGTGAACCCAGTTCGTCGCGAACGACAGCGAGCACCTCCAGCCCAGCGTTCCGGGCAAAATCATATCCCTGCTCTGTTGTGAAGTCTGATCCCAGTTTGCCACGTTCAGAGGTATCAGGTCCTTTCCCGGATACATACATGATTCCATTGACAATAACGGCATTGGCATATTTTGCTGCGGGCGCGCTGGCCTGTGGTAAAATGATCCCCAGTTCATTCAATCTTGCTTCAATCATTTTATATTCTCTCCCTCTTTTAAGGTCCTTACGGAACCCGATTCCTTGTATTCCTGTCGGTAGACTCTTGGTGATACCTGAACGGTACGCTTAAACATCTTGCCAAAATGAGAGAAGTTGCTGAATCCCGCAAGCCAGGCGATATCCGTAATGGATTCCTCACTTTCCCGCAGCAAACGCTGTGCTTCCTTCACCCGTAACAGATTCAGATAATCACTGAAGGTAAACCCCGTCGTTTGTTTGAACAATCGACTTAGATAATGCGGACTAATGCGAAACATACCCGCCACCTCCGGTAATGTCAGTGGCTTCTGATAATTTTCATTCAGGTAACGCACGACGGCCTGTGTTTTGGGATGAAGAACCGGCTCACGATCATCGGAGCATAATCTGCCAAGATACTGATTCCGATAGGCATGCACCAACAATTCAATAGCCCGGTGACGAAGCAACAGGTTGCTTCCGGGTTGGGGACGAAGCATTTCATCCATCATTTCGCTAACCATCCGCTCCAAAACCTCCGTGACCTGAGAAGGAAATCTTACAATGGGAATCTCCCAACAGAAGGGCTCCTTCAATTCTTCAACGAAGTTAGGTGAAATCGACATGGCAGCAAACAGCTCCGGCTTCAAATAGAGCACCATCCGCTCATGGTCGGGCATACCGCTCTCCAATGTCTTGTGAACCGTATTTCGGTCAACAAATACCAGATCACCAGCCTTCACCCGATATGTCCGGTCCTTGATGAAATAAATACGCTCGCCAGACAACAGATAATACAACTCATAATGATCATGCAGATGGTCATCCGTCATCGAGAAGTATCCAATGCGACGATCATATTCGATGTGTAGCAAATCCGTGGGATCATGAAAATCTGCACGAAAAGGTTCTGTCATGTCGCCCTCTCTCCTTTTCATAAATTATAGCAAAATATGCGGCATTTGAAAGCGGTTACGCATAAAATGCGGCGAAAGAAGTACTCCCTTGTTATAGTCTAGAGCTATATTCAAGGAGGCGATAGACATGAGTAACAAGAAACGTTATGTATTAGTCGGAACCGGCGGCCGCGCCGAATTTTTTTATGGTGCTTTGACCCGGGATTACAGGGATACATCCGAGCTTGTCGGCTTTTGCGATATAAATCAAGTCCGTATGAACTACGCGAATCAACTGTTGAAGGAAAAGTACGAGTATCCTGAGGTACCCACTTATCCTGCAGATCAGTTTGATCAGATGATTGAGAACGAGAAGCCTGACTATGTCATCGTAACCAGCGTTGACCGTACCCATCACAAGTACATCATTCGTGCGATGGAACTTGGTTGTGACGTTGTCACCGAGAAACCCATGACCATCGATGAGGAGAAATGTCAGGAGATTCTGGATGCCGTCAAGCGGACTGGCCAGAACGTGAGAGTAACCTTTAACTACCGTTATGCACCGCACCACACCAAAATTCGGGAACTTATTCTGAATGATACCATTGGAAAAGTTACTTCCGTTCACTTCGAATGGTTGCTCAATACCCGCCACGGGGCAGATTATTTCCGCCGCTGGCATCGGGACAAGCGCAATAGCGGCGGACTGCTCGTTCACAAATCTACCCATCACTTCGACTTGGTGAATTTCTGGATCGGCTCACAGCCGGATACCGTGTTCGCATTCGGTGATCTGATGTATTACGGCAGAGAAAATGCAGAAGAACGCGGTGTAACGCAGTTCTACAATCGGGCAACAGGCAATCCGATCGCGAAAGAGGATCCTTTTGCACTGCATTTGGATTCGGATGCTCATATGAAGTCCATGTATCTGGATGCAGAATCAGAAGATGGTTACCAGCGGGATCAGAGCGTATTCGGGGATGGCATCAACATTGAGGATACGATGGGCGTTCTTGTGAAGTATCGGAACAAAGCGATTTTGACCTACTCCCTCGTCGCCTACCAGCCATGGGAAGGTTATCGCATTGCCATTAATGGCACCAAAGGCCGGATTGAGATGAACATTGTGGAGCAATCCTATGTCAATTCATTGGGTGACAAGAGTAAGGAAGGTGCGTTGATCGGTAAAACGTTGCGGGTTCTTCCAATGTTCGGTGCGCCATATGAGGTTGAAGTGGAAGAGAAAGCGGGTGGACATGGCGGAGGTGACCCGGTTCTGCTGAATGATCTGTTTGGAGAGCCTGTAGAAGATCCGTTCCATCGTGCTGCGAACCACGTAGACGGTGCCAGATCCATCCTGACTGGGATTGCGGCTAATCGTGCCATCGCCACGGGCTTACCTGTCAACGTCAATAATCTGGTTCGTTTCTAAGGCTCCCACGTCGTTGACCATATACGCCAAAAAGCGCAAGTTGCAAAGGCTTACTGCCTTGCACTTGCGCTTTTATATTTCATTATATTCAGGTAGATAATAGCCAACTTGATATGTGAAGAATCCTCTCTCTAGTTTCAGAGGAGATGACTTTCCTTCTACACCTTCCGTTGCCACGCCGGATGACGATAAAATTCAATCGTATCAATATAATTTACCGTGAACTGCTGCTCCACATCTGACAGATTCAACAGTTTGCGGTCGATTTGCTTCATACCCATAACCACATCATGGCGAAGCAGGTCCATCGCAATTTTGCCTACAAATCCGCCTTCCATCTCCTTATGCTTGGTACGAAACTCTTCATTGTAGATCAGTTCAGGCGTGAATGCCGCTTCGACGAATGCATTAACGAGCGTAAGCTCATTGCCCTCGATCTGCACTGCCATATAATAATTGCCACGTTCATCCTTAATGAGGTCTTTATACATTTCTACGATCATTTGAATCACTCCTCTATTATAAAAGAAACCCCGTTAGCCTTAACGAACATGGGCTGTCAAACGTACACCTTCCGACCCCGTTCCTTCATATACTAGGTACAAATGGCGAACGGAGGAATACTTATGAGCTGGCAGCATCTCCATACTGGAAAAACACTTCAGCAGCGTCTGGCAGAACTCCAGGGGCACCTTGCAGAACTGAATACTCCACTCTCCGGGTTGGAACCGGGACGTATTCGTCGTGTCTATTCAAAGCAGTTTATCAAAGTAAACCGTCAGTTATTCATTCCACTTAGTCTGAATTCCATTCGGGTATTCGATATTCCTCGAACACAGCGAGGCATCAGAGTGGGAATCCGCACAACGTTCCCTTCTTGGAATGCATTTAACAATATCAGACTTGTAGGCGTGGGACTGGATTATCTTGAACTCCAGGGAAAAGGCAGAGTCCCTTCCCGTATTCTATTTCCTCTCTCCAGCGTTGAGTCGATCTATCGGCCAACCGCTGGAAGAAAGAGCCTGAAACGGTCGTGTAGCCGGAAGTAAAGCCGGTTCTTTTCGCAAATCTTATACTGATTCCCGAATGTCTGCATACGGGTGCTCCCTTCCAATATATAATTATAACCCATGCACCCACTCTTCTGCTGAAGAATCATTTTATGTCAAAAAGCGGTGAGAACAGAACTGCTTCTGTATCTCACCGCTCAGCCAGTTACGGATCAAGCTGATCTTTCACATGTTTAGTTCAGATGCCTGTCCATACGTCCTTGGCATAACGACCTTCCTGCTGAAGCTGATTAAGCCAATCTTCTGCTTCCTTCGCAGACTTGCCATGAATATCAGCGTATGCCTGCTCGAGTGTAGCTTCTACATCAGGTGCCATCTTGCTACCATCACCGCAGATATACAGATGCGCACCCTCTTCAAGCAAAGGAATCAGATGACGGGCATCTTCTCTCATCAGATGCTGTACATAACATTTTTCTTCCCCATCCACTCGGGAGAAGGCTGTGTGAAGCTCTACAAGCCCTTCTTGCTGGGCTGCTTCCAGTTCATTTTTGTACAGATAATCATGTTCGGGATTCCGGCATCCAAAGTACAGATGGGCTTCGCCAACCTCTTGACCCTGTTCCTTCAATACATGTCTTGCCTGCAGGAAACCACGGAATGGGGCAACGCCTGTACCCGGACCCACCATGATGACGGGAACCTGTGCATCCTCCGGCAGTTGGAACCCGGATTCCGGTGTCCGTGTGAACATGACAATCTCATCACCCGACTTCAGGTTAGCCAGATAGTTGGATGCAATGCCTTTGTATTCTCCCTGTCCACTCCATGCCGGGGCACGCACAACACTAACCGTAATACTCGCTTGATCAGGCTGAACACGTGGTGAACTGGAGATCGAATAGTATCTGGCTTTTAATGAAGGCAGTAATTCAAGGAAGCGCTCGAACGGCAGTTCACATGCTTCATATTTCAGCAGATAATCCAGCATGGAGATCCGTTTATTCCGCACTTCATCCATATACATGGACTCATCAAGCAGAGCTTCAAGCTCTTTCTTGTGCGGTGGACATACCGTGTATGCTGCCATTTCTCTCAGTTGTGCACGAGTTGCAGCTTCTTGAAGCTCAACACTATGACTGAGCAGATCATACAGGTTAACCGGTTGATGCAACGGTAGATGCGCTGCACTCCGACCGGATGCATCCAGAACGAGATGCTCCGTTCCGGTGAATCCATAACGACGCAATACACGTTCCACAAGCTCCGGTGGATTCTGTGGCAGAATGCCCAGATGATCCCCTTCCTTGTAGGTTATGCCTTCAGGCAATTTGATCTCCAGGTGACGTGTGCTACGTTCACTGCCCGCGTCATGAAGCTCCCTGTTCTCCAGTACTGCTGCCACATGTGCATCATACGTATCCGCAAGCGGTGTCACGGCGAGTCCGCTGACAAATTGTACAGACAATGAGCTGCGTTCGCTATTGGAGCTTGTGTTCAGTTTCAATCCCATCGTTCGTGCGAGATCCGGCCATAATTGCTCCGTCCAATCCCCCACCTGTTTCTCGAAATCTCCGCTGGCATCTGACTCACCCAGCGGTGATAACCGCTCTGCTCCTCTGGAAGACAATTGTTCATCTATTAAACGCGGAATACGCTGATAGGTGCTGGCCCAGTTGTGGTCACCGCAACCAAGAACGGCGAAACGCACACCTTTGAATTCATTAGCGTCCGCATGTTCAATCCACTCAACGAACATCTTGGCATTACTTGGCGGCTGACCGTTATAGGATGCACTGACAATAATAACGGCACCATCCTTCGGCAGTTTACCAACGCGATCATCCAGCGCAGCAACCTCACTGCGGAATCCCTGATATCTGGCAGTATCGGCAATTTCACGCGCAATTCCTTCGGCCGTACCCAGATTAGAACCGTACAGAACAAGCATCGGTGTGTGATGGGCATTCGCTGCATCCGGCTCTGTTCTTTTGGCAACCGGCGTCGGTTCTTCGACCGCTACACCCGGAACCGCCATGACTGGCTGACCGCCACGTGCACGTACACGAATTGTGAAGTTATCCGGTTTGAGCGTCAGGGTTTCTTTCACCTTTAACTGATAATCGGAATGATCTATGAAGTCAAAATGCTTGAGCACCATACCCAGTACCAGCGTTGCTTCCTGAAGTGCAAACTGCTGACCAATGCAGGCCCGTTGACCGTTACCGAAAGGTTTGTAGGCATCATGCGGCACTTTGCTCGGATCTTCGAACCGTTCCGGACGGAATTCCTCTACGTCGTCTCCCCATGCTTCACGGTCGCGATGCAGCTTGGGAATAAGTACACTGACGCTGTCGCCTTTTTGCAAAGGATATTGACCTGCAAGTACCGTGTCCTCTTTTGCATACAGGGAAAATGCAGGAGCTGTAGGCCATAACCGCAATGCTTCGTTCAAAACCATACGAACGTACTTCAGATTGCGAACCTGGTTGTACGTTGGAACTGGATCTTTCAGAATCTGATCCACTTCAGCTTGAGCTTTAGCCAGCGTCTCCGGATTCTTCATCAGATAATAGACGGCGAAGGATAACAGTCCACTTGTGGTCTCATGTCCAGCAATCAGGAAGGTAATAATCTGATAACGGATGTTCTCATCATCCAGTGTTTCTCCCGTCTCCGGGTCCTTGCCGCTAAGCATGTGAGACAACAGATCGTCTGCGCCTTCCTGTGGTTGCTCTTTGCGCTCGGCAATAATATGATCCACTAGCGAGAACATCGAACGAATATCCTGTTCAAACTGTTTCTTTTTGGTGATCATCAGCTTGTCTTGCAGACGCAGTCGCTGCAATGAACTCATGGATTCATCCAACGCACGAACCATACTCGTAATGAATGGGTGTGGTTCTTCCCGATAGAAGCTGTTAAACCGATAGTTGAAACCACACAGTCCAATCGTATCGAGCGTTAGCCGTGTCATATCATCCGGAACGTTAACCGTCTCATCCGGGTTCAATCGCGACCATTTCTGAACCAACTGCACAGCCAGGTCAATCATTTTGTTGTGGTATCCCTGCATGGCACGTTGACTGAAGCTTGGCAGCAGCACGTTATGGGCTTTTTTCCAATTCGGTTCTTCGGTCCAACTCGTAAACAGTCCATCTCCTGCAAAAGCACGAACCTTCGCAAGGGGTGCCCACACCCGTTTGTCGAATTTGGATTCATCCGTTACCTCTGCGACCAGCTCGTGACCGGAAATATACAATTCGCTTCGTCCAGGGTACTCCATTCGAAAGATCGGTCCATATTCTTCAGCCAGCTTCACCAGGGATTGCACTGGCTCATCAAAGTTCAATTGCGGCAAGTTGCCCAGTGGGCCAAATGTTTTCGGTTGAGGCACTGAAATTGGTGGCATGACACTCACTCCTTCTTTCCAAGTTAAGAGTTCTACAACTAAAAAATAATGACGTGACTACAGACGCGATTACACTTCCTCTTCAGAACAACACATTCAAGTTATTTTTTGCACATTTTCATATTTCATCCAGATAACTATAAAACCACAAGAGAACCAACTGACCGAAATGGTATATTGGTCATTTTTGATTAAAAAAAATGGATGACCTTGTTATCTTCTTTTACCCTAACATTTCCAGTTCTAATCTTCAACAGTCCCAAAGTCATAGGACCTCAGGACAGGGATTAAGTTATACTTATGATTTCTTCAACAGATTCTGAATAACCGACTCCATCTCTAACGGAGCTACTGTCGTTTCATAACGGCCATGGACGTCCCCATTACGATCAATCAGGAATTTGGTGAAATTCCATTTGATCCCGTCTCCTTGATACAGCTCTGGATACTTCTCCTTCACAAAGGTGTCCATCCACTGTCCTTCCTTCATATCCAGATCAAAACCTTCAAACGGCGCTTCTTCAATCAGATAACGGAACAAAGGATGCATCGATTGCCCAACGACCTCAACCTTCTCCAAAATCGGAAAGGATATCTGAAACTGACTTCTGCAATACTCTGCTATTTCGGTGTTACTCCCAGGTTCCTTGTCATTAAACTGGTTGCACGGAAACGCCAGAATTTCCAGCCCCTGATCACGATATTTCTCATACATTTGCTGAAGTTCACTGAACTGGCGGGAGTAGCTGCACCGGCTAGCAGTATTCACAATAAGCAGTACGTTGCCTTTCAACGCAGAAAAATCACCCTCGTGGCCATCCATAAACGGAACTTGATAAGAAAATATACTCATCTGTATTTCTCCTCCTCTGTCTCTTTCGTATCCCATATAAATTCTCTCTTGAGATGGATTATACACCCTCATTATTAATAGGTGAAATATATAATAAATATAATATTAATAGTTTTTAACTATAAAACATAAACAAAAAACTGCCCTCAGCAGACGAATTCTGCATCTAGGACAGTTATCATAATAATGATGCGCTATCACGCTCAACACACCGTTAACCCATAATCAAACCATATACAATACCTGGTCCGTGTACGCCAATGGTTAAATCATTTTCAATATCGGAAGAGCGGCTTGGCCCTGAAATAAAGTGGATGCCTGCCGGAAGATTCTCTCTTCCCGCTTCGTCAAATCGATTCAGCGTCTCACCCAGTCTGGTGTACAGTCGATCCACTGGAATAATGATAATGAGTACCGTAGGCAACAGACTGACGGACCGACCTTTTTCCGGTGAAGAAAGTACAGTGACCGAGCCTGTGTATGCTGTCGCATAATCCGCCATGACCACACCGATATCAGCCTCAGCTGCACGTGCCCTCCAGTTCTCATCCGCTTGACTATTCCAGACTGCGATCTGCACATCCGGTAACTGCTCTTCCAATCCGAGATCCTTTAGCGCCTGTTCATTTTGGCGAATGATATATTTCGCACTCAGCTCATGAGATTTGTTGGCAATGAATTGAGATACTTCTTCCATGTTCTGAACCCGGGCAATGTGGGCGCCTACACTCACAAAGTTATCGGTAAATGCTTGAATACGCTTCTCTTCATCCCATTCCAGCTTAGTCCAAAAGTCGGGTGCTCCCCGAAAGGGTTGGGTCGGCGCATGTCGTTGCCTTGGTCTTCTCAATTTCGAAGCAATGTCGTTCATGAACTGCTCCTGTTGCTCCATGGACTTCTTCTCCAATTGCGCGAGCCATTGCTGATGTTCAGTGACCATGCTTATCCTCCCCTTCCTCTCGTTCACGAATAATCTGCTCCATGCGGCTGCGAACGGAAGAACTCATGGTTGGTTGCTCCTGGTTCAATTCTTGATCCAGCTTGTTCCATTGCTGCCGGAAAGATTTCTTGGCGAGACTTGGCGCAACCCGATAATTATTCCAGCCTTTGAGTGGACCTAGCTTGAGAGAAATGCCGTTGTTGCGTACAACTGCCTTCTGCCCGATCTGTCCCAGACGTATGGCCGCACTGAAGCGTTTCGAATTGGAAACCACGGCAGCAAAGCCCTTCATGCCCATGCTCTCCATTTTGTTTCCATGACCATCCTCTACCTTGCGTCTGCGTAAATAAACGAGCATATCATGCAGCGGAATTTTGACCGGACATGCTTCATAACAGGCTCCGCAAAGACTCGAAGCACCGGCAATATCATTCCATTCATCAATGTTGCCATTGAGTGCAGGTGTCAGTACCGCGCCAATCGGGCCACTGTATGTTCCACCGTAGGCATGACCTCCAATATGGCGATATACCGGGCAGGCATTCAGACAAGCACCGCAGCGAATACAATTCAGCAGTTCTTGGAATTCGGGATCACCGAGCTGAAGGGATCTACCGTTATCCACGATAATAATGTGCATTTCATCCGGTCCATCCGCATCCGCTGTACGGCGAGGACCTGTGATGCCTGACATGTACATCGTGAGTTTCTGACCTGTTGCAGAGCGCGGCAACAAGGTTGCCATGACCTCCAGATCCGTCCACGATGGGATGATCCGCTCCATGCCCATGAGTGTAATCTGCGTTTTGGGAACAGTGGATACCATACGGGCATTGCCTTCATTTTCGAACAAAACCATGGAACCTGTCTCTGCAATCGCAAAATTGCAGCCGGTCATGCCGATATCCGCTTCGAGGAATTTCTCGCGCAGCTTTTTGCGAACAAATCCGGCAAGTACCGTCGTGTCCGGCTCCAGAATTTCACCCGCTTCCTTCGACAACAACTCTGCGATCTGATAGCGGTTCTTATGGATGGCCGGAATGACAATATGAGAAGGGGCTTCGCCTGCCAGCTGAATGATGTATTCACCCAGATCGGTCTCGATGGCTTCAATACCCGCCGACTCCAGCACATGATTGAGATGTACTTCCTCCGACACCATCGATTTGGATTTCACCACCGTAGAAGCTTGCTTATGCGCAGCAATATCCAGCGCAATTGCCGCTGCTTCCACCGATGTATCTGCAAAATGAATATGAACCCCATTCGCACGGGCGTTATTTACAAATTCATTCAGATAATAATCAAGATACGCAATCGTATGCAGACGAATCTGACGTCCACGTTCCCGCCATTCATCCCAGTTTCCATGTTCTTCTGAGGCAGACTTCTTCCCATTACGCAATCGTTCTGTCGTGAATTTGACCGCTTTACGCAGAAAATCATCATTCAAGGCCAGTCCGGCACGTTCTTTGACCGTCGTATCCATCACTCCCGGTTGGCTCATCCTGTTCGTACCCCCTCATACAGTAGTTCCGCCAAATGCATCACACGCACCGGTTCATTCCGATAACGCAGATTACCTGCGATATTCATCAGACAGGCCATGTCCAGCCCCACCAGTACTTCGGCTTGTGTCTCTTTGACATGATCGACCTTCTCCGTCACCATCGCTCCTGAAATATCGGACATTTTAATGGCAAACGTACCCCCGAACCCACAGCAATCCTCAGCGAATGGAAGTGGAACCAATTCCAGTCCTTTCACCTGAGAGAGCAGCGCCATCGGCTCATCCTTTACACCAAGCAGACGGCTGCCGTGGCAGGATGGATGATAGGTTACTTTGTGCGGAAAATGTGCGCCCAGATCGGTTATCCCGAGTACCTGAACGAGGAATTGAGTAAACTCATAGGCTTTGGCTTCCAATCGTTTTGCCTTCTCCAGCCATACCGGTTCGTCCGCGAACAGTTCGGGATAATGATGAATCATATACGTACACGATCCGGATGGACAAACTACAAAATCACTGTCGTCAAACGCTTCAAGAATCGTCTTGGCCGCTACCCGAGTCTCATCCCAGTACCCGCTATTGTAGGAAGGCTGACCGCAGCAGGTCTGAACCGGCGGAAAATCCAGCCGAACGCCATGAGCGGCGAGCAATCTGACCATGGCTTCCCCTACTCGGGGATAGATGGCATCGCTAAGGCAGGTAATGAATAAGGAGACCTTCATAATTACACGCTCCTATTAACTGATTAGTAGATGAATTGACTAGGACGTGTCTCAAAACTCGCTGAAGTGCATCTTTTACCGCCTTTTCGCCCCATACTGCGTCACTTTCCCTTGACGTGCCCCGGCACGCCTGCGGAAAACTTCCTTGCTTGGAACGAAAATTCAGCAAAATCTGCTTCCTTCGGAGTTTCAGACACGCCCTAAGAATATTTACACTGGACACTCCGATGACAGAATAACCTTCCGATCGCTGTTATCCCCAGATTTTTTAATTTAGTTCAATTTATATAAATAAAATATAAAAGCTTAAACCGTGATGATACCAATATCGTATCCGCTCAAACGTTCTGTCTGTTCAGCCTCCAATGGCTGATCGGTAACGATCATATGGACTGCATTTAACCCGGATACCCGGGCAAAGGCACGAACACCAAATTTACTGGCATCTGCAAGTAAGATAACCTGATCGGCTATGCCAACCATTTTCTGCTTCAGTCTTGCCTGAAGTTCATTGGATTCACTGATTCCGCCGCCTTCAAGATGTACGCCTTTGCACGACAAGAACAATTTATCCACATGATACGTTTCCAGAGAACGCTCCGCGAGCGGCCCTACAAAAGACAATGAGCGAGGTGCCAGCTGGCCTCCTGTTGAGATGACCTCCACCTTGTCACGACTGCTCAGTTCCGTGGCTACCTGAATGGAATTAGTTAAGACCGTCAGCGGAAAATCCGGCATGTTCGCTGCCATATAGCCTGCCGTTGTACTGGCATCCAACAGAATGCGATCACCCGGATGAATCATCGCCAGAGCCGCTTGTGCAATCCGCTTCTTCTCTTCCGCATGAGTTGTCTCCCTGATCCGGTAAGGGATCTCCGGTTGATCTTCCTTCACACTCACTGCACCACCATGAGAACGACGCAATCGTCCTGCCTGTTCCAGCCGATCCAGATCCCGCCGGATGGTTTCCTCCGTCACTCGGCAGCGCTCACTAAGCTCAGATACACGCATACTGCCCTTTACATTCACCATCTCCACAATCCGGTCATACCGCTCGGCTGCCAGCATGTTACACCTCACTCCCCGCTTGTGAATTAGCTGAAGCCGTCACATGCAGAAATTTGCCGTAAGCATCTTCCCAAACTGACCTGTCCTGCGGCTCATATGCAGTTACCGGAAATGAATCACGAATGGCCTTACGGGCTTCCCAGATATCCTTAAAAGCTCCGCTTGCCATCCATTGCACAGCCATATTCCCGATGGCACTGCCCTCTGCCGGACCCGCCCATACCGGTTTTCCAATGGAATTTGCTGTCCACTGACATAACAGGCGGTTCTGGATACCTCCACCGACCATATGCAATCCGTTGAACGTCTGTCCCGACAATTGTTCCGTCCATTCCAGCACTCTTCTATACTTCAATGCAAGACTCTCCAGAATTGCCCGGGCAATAGCACCTTGATCCTCTGGCACTACTTGCCCTGTATCACGACAATACTGACGTATACGGGTCGTCATATCTCCTGCTGGCATGAATAGTTCATTATCCGGATCAAACAAACTGGCAAATGGAGGTGCCTGTTCCGCCTTCACCAATAACGCATCGTAGCTAATTCCCTGTCCCTGGCGATCCCACTCCCGCATGCTTTCCTGCAAAATCCACAGTCCCATGATGTTCTTGAGCAGCCGGAATGTTCCGCCCGCCCCGCCTTCATTCGTGAAGTTCAAGGCCAGACTCTGGCTACTTATCGCAGGATGATCTATCTCCGTACCCATCAGGGACCAGGTTCCACAGCTCAGATAAGCAAATGAACGTTCCGTTGCAGGAACAGCCACAACGGCTGAACCCGTATCATGCTCCGCAACAGCGATCACGGGGATCGGAGACAATCCCAGATCGTTACAGATACTGCTTCGCAATTGTCCAACACGGGTACCTGGCAGCACGGCTTCACCGAACAGTTTTTCCGAAATGCGAATATGCGCCAGCAACTCACTATCCCACTGCCCCACCGATGGATTGTATAATTGCGTTGTCGTTGCATTCGTGAACTCATTCACCGCTTCTCCTGTCAGGAAATAACGTAGCAAATCCGGAATCATGAGAAAACGCTCTGCTTCATGAAGCAACGGGGAGCCACTGCGTTGAAGCGTTGCCAATTGATACAGGGTATTAAAGCTAAGAAACTGAATCCCTGTACGTTCAAAGATTCGCTGAGAGGTCAGCTCGTGCAGTACCTGATCCATCATGCCGTTAAACTGTGTATCACGGTAATGATACGGATTACCCAGCAACTCCCCGTTACTGCCGAGCAGACCGAAATCAACGCCCCAGGAATCGATCCCCAGACTCTCCGGCTGTTCCCCCTGCTGCTTCACAAGCGTAAGCCCTTGCAACAATTCATGATGCAATCGCAGAATATCCCAGTGCATCCGCTCGCCAACCTTCACCGGTTCATTCTTGAACCGATGAATTTCGCTCGTTTCAATCCCTCGATCATTCAGATGTCCCAGTAGCGCTCTCCCGCTCCCGGCGCCCAAATCATAAGCCAGCACACTCACCGCGCTTCACCAACCTTTCGAACCAGTCCTATTTTCCAAACGGCATCTCTTGATTCAGTCCGTAACCCTGTACTTTATTCTGTATTTATTGTTTGTTTGTTTTTGTTTAATACTGTTTTACTTTATTTTACGAGTATATCACCATTGTAAGCGTTTGAATACCCTTCGGTTTTTCTTTCTTTTAGGCATACCAAAAACGACTCTCTCCCACCTGGGAGGAGCCGCAGTTCTTTTTTTACGTATAAAATTGACCTTTGCTTACCCCCGACTGGGGCTGTACATCTCTCTCAAAATGCTTGAACCGTGTGCCCTGATACGTCAGCATCCCTCGATCATTTTCCACCATCATGCCATAATGGTTTCCGCCAACAAATAGTTCAGTACGCTCCCCATTGTCGAATTCAAATGTAGCATAATAACGAGTAGTCGCACTGCTATCCCCGCTTCCACCTGAGACTTCCGTTCGTTTGGCCACCACCGTAGAATGAAGGGTTAACAAAGCTGCCGCGTTATTTGATGCCCCTGAGCGTATTCCTGAAATAATAACAAAAACAATAACTCCCGCAATGATGAGAAATATGGCGCCAATGAAAATCGAAGCAAATGCATTCATTGCAGCAAACTCATTGAATCCCGAAAAAAAGCCACCCTGATTGCCTTCAAAACCCGGTACTCCATTCATGTCATCAAAAACACCGAAGCCATCTACGCTTAATCGGCCGATCGATGAGGACACGCTTGTTAACGCCATTCATCATCGTTCCTTTCCCCTTGCAAAATAAGATGCACCGCCCCCACGCAAGGAAGGCGGTGCATGCAGACAACCCGTTCTGCCTTGTCCGTATACTATATGAACCAGATCAGGAATACAGACGTTCAAGTTCGTCGACCAGGCTGCCGACATACGCAACTGCAGAACGAATCGGCTCAGGTCCGGACATATCCACACCCGCGAGCTTCATTAACTCCTGCGGCGTGAGACTTCCACCGGCTTTGAGTGCTTCAAGCCAGCGATCTACAGCTGGCTGTCCTTCTTCCCGGATCTGCTGTGCAGCCGCTGTGGAAGCCGTCAAGCCTGCCGCATAGGTATATGGATATAGTCCCATATAATAATGAGGTTGTCTCATCCACGTGAGTTTGGCCCCTTCATCAATAACCAGATCAGGTCCCCAGAATTCGGAAAGGATGTCTCCTTTGAGCTGACTTAACGTCTTCGCTGTAATGGGCTCATCATTGGTTGCGAGTGCATACACCCTGCGCTGTAATTCCCCTTCCAGCAGATGTGTAACGAAGTTATGGTAATACGTATTCAACAGTTGCAAAATGACCCAACGACGCATTCTCGGATTATCGGAACGCTTCAATAGATGATCTGCCAGCAGCATTTCATTCATGGTCGACGGTGCCTCAATAAAATAAAGGGATGGCCGTGTATTCGTGAGCTTTTGGTAACGTCCCGCGAGCATAAAGTGGCCTGCATGTCCTACTTCATGCGCAAGTGTAAAGGCCCCGCGCATATTGTTCGCCCATGAAATTAGAATATAGGAGTGCGAACCATATATAGAGGAGCAAAATGCCCCTGTGGATTTGCCTGCATTATCTGCGTAATCCACCCAACGATCATTGAATGCGCGCTCTACGATCTCGCCATACTCCGGCCCAAGCACATCAAGTGCTTCACGAATGAGTGTGCACGCCTCATCATATGTAATGGCTGGGCTAAATTCAGGATCAAGCGGGGCCTTCAGATCACAGAACATCAGCTTGTCCAGACCCAGCTCGCGTTTCTTGAGAGCTGCCAGTCTGCGCATATGAGGTGCGAGTTCCTGCTGGATAATATCGAGCACATTATTGTACATCTCTTTGCTCACTTGCTGTGGGCTGAGAAGCATATCTGTAACATCGTCGTAACCACGCAGTCTGGATAAAACAACCTGTTTCTTCACTTCGGTTGCATAACCTTCTGCGAACGTATTTTTGTACTCATTCAATGTCGAGCTGAACGCAGCATAAGCAGAACGGCGTAGCTTCGTATCGGACGACATCTCATAATTATTTTCATAGAATGACCAGGATAACGGACGGTTATTGTCCTCTCCATCGAGGGCATCTTCAAACGTCATGTCTGCCAGTTTACCGCGCAGATAGATTCGGTATGGCGAATCCAGTACCTCTCCGAGTGAAGCGAGTACCTTCTCGGTCTCTGGCGTAAGCCGATGTGCTTTTTCTTGAATCAAACGTTTCAAACTGCGGGCGTACGGTTCCAATCCCGGAAGTTCTTGAATATAACGCTCTACAGTTCCATCCGGCAGATCAACGATCTCCGAATTGACAAAAGACAAGGACGACGACAGATTCGATAGGATATCTCCTGCCTTGGCTGAATTCTCAATATTGACCGGATTGGTGCTGTCCTCTGACTGCTTCAGGCGGGCATAGGAAGCCGTCTTGCCAATCCGCTCTTGCAAAGCTTCACGCGCATCCAGACAAGCCAGCAATTGCTCAGCGCCTTCGCCCAGACGCCCTTTGAACGTTTCGATCTGTGCAGCAGCCTCAGGAAGTGATCGAAGCTCCTGCTCCCACTCTACATCAGTTACAAATAAGTCTCTCAGATCCCAAGTCGTTTCCTGGTTTACCTCAGCACGTGTACGTATTTTTTCCATCGTTAGTTGTCATCCTCCTTGCATTTTCCAATATCTCTCATCGTATCATATTCCGCTTATATATACATGACATCTGCGAACAATGAGACTTTTGGTATGGATTTATGGTAGAGCAGACAAACGGGTTACTCCATATTACTCCGCTGGCAGAATAGCCTTTCGATCGCTGTTATCCCCGGATTTTTTGATTCACTTTTTCAAAGGTGAAAATCCGGTGATAAAGGCGAGGCGTATGCTTCCGATGTAGCTTTATTTCAGAAAGCTTTTAGCTCCGCTTCTTAAGTCTATTTCTGCCCGCTGCGTTTGGAGTAAACTATTGATTCATTTACCGAAATTTGTAAGTAAATAAAAAAACCGCAGGTAATGGAAGTATCCATTTACCTAGCGGTCATTCTGACTATAACTTATTTAGCTTTCTTTCCAGATTACATTTTCACCGTAATTTTTACCCCAGTTATACATTGCGTGCAGGACAGGCATCAGGCTTTGACCGTGATCTGTCAACGTATATTCCACCCGTGGAGGGACTTCTGCATACACTTTACGCTCAATCAGCTTGTCTTCCTCCAGTTCACGTAGCTGGTTGGTCAGCATCTTCTGGGTAATATGAGGGATTAGGCGTTTCAGCTCACTGAAACGTTTGGTGCCTTCCAGACCCAAATGCCACAAAATAATCAGTTTCCATTTGCCACCGATCACCGCAAGGGTCAATTCCTTCTCACAGTTGATTTCTTTCAGATTAATCCGTTCCTTCACTTCAGACGCCATGGCTCCGAGCCCCCTCATCTTCAATCTTATATCGCGTATATTACGCATATCACGGGGAAACTTCACACGAGGTAAGCTTTCCGCTCCATGCATGATGTAATAAGTACATTCATTCGATACAGCTATCTATTAATTCTACTACAGCCTGGTCGGGATGCAAAGTTTAAGTGAAAATTACGGATAAAACCTATACAGATAAATGACTGTGCATCGCAGAAAAGACCAGAACCCTTTGCAATCAAAGGATTCCGGTCTTTCTTTCATCTAATCGCTATTCCAGGTTCGCGTGGCGGCCAAACATATCCGCTCCGGTCATTCCCTTCATTTCCATCATCGTAAGGATGAGTGCATCCATGCCAATCAACAGTCCCTGTTCGAACAACGAGCCCATCGGCTGAATGGTTACATCCGCTCCGGAAGTTGCCGTGTCCTCTTTGGCTGAAGCCGGAAGGCGCACGACCGTAGTCGCCAATTGCCCAATCGTGGATTCTGGCTTGATCGTAATCAGACCGACAGGTGCACCTGCCGAACTAGCTTTCTGAGCCATCGCTACAAGACTGCCTGTTTCTCCTGAGCCTGAGCATAACAAGAGAAAGTCCTTTGAACTGATCCCAGGTGTAACGGTCTCACCTACCACATATACACGAAGCCCCATCTGCATCAATCTCATGGCAAAAGCCTTTCCCATAAGACCTGACCGACCTGCTCCAGCCACAAAAATCTGTTCTGCAGCCAGAATGTGTTCAGCCATCGCTTGCATCTCTGCATCGTCGATCTGGCTTAGCGTACGTTTTAGCTCCTTCAAGATGTCAGCTGCGTACTGTGTTTTGCTCATCTGCTTACCCTTGTTTAACGAGACGTTGCATTTCAGCTGCAACTGCGGCTTTGTCTGCTTGTCCTGTGATACCGCCGCCTACAATAACCAGATCCGGTTGTGCTTTGATTACTTCTGGCAATGTTTCCAGCTTGATTCCACCAGCGACAGCCGTTTTAGCGTTTTTCACAGCAGCTTTGATCGTTTGCAGATCTTCGAACGGGCTTTGTCCTTCAGCTTGCAGGTCATAACCTGTGTGTACACAGATGTAATCTACGCCAAGCGCATCAATTTCACGAGCACGTTGTTCCAGGTTAGGCACGTTGATCATGTCCACAAGAACTTGTTTGTTTTGTTTCTTCGCTTCTGCTACTGCACCTTTGATCGTACTGTCATTGGTTGCTCCAAGCACAGTGATCAGATCCGCACCAGCTTCAGCTGCTTTCATGATTTCATAACCACCAGCGTCCATGATTTTAAGGTCTGCAAGAACTTGCAGATTAGGGAATGCTTCTTTCATCGCTTTTACCGCGTGCAAACCTTCATTAATAACGATTGGAGTACCAATCTCAACGATATCAATATATTGTTCAACCTCTTTAACCAGTGCGATACCTTCAGGGATGTTTACCAAGTCGAGTGCCAATTGCAATTTCATCATTTATTTCTCCTTTGTTGTTCAAGTATGAGTCGTTCCTGTAAAAATAATAATCAGATATTTAGCCTGCACCAATTCGTCTGTTCAGATGCATGCAGTGTTTGTTTTGGCTACTCACTCATTGTAGACCCTGACTATCCATTCAGGAAGTACGCACTTTGAAGTGGGGTAGTTACGTGGGGGGAACTAATGAAACTAATTCATTGTTATACGAATATATGATCTAGATCTATCCCCTCTTGAATTTACTCATTTTATAATTAAGTAAATAAAATATATGTAATTATTTGACAAAAAATATCATATGTGTTTCACTATATATGAAGATGGAAAATTCTTCTAAAAACAACCGAATTTGAAGGAGGAATCATTATGAAATTCAAGTCCTTAGTTTCCGGTTTTTTGGTGGCGGCTCTATTATCTATTGGACCAAATGTTTTTGCAGATGCATCTAAACCACAAGCTTTTGAGGGGATTGCTTATAACAAGGCCGATTTGAATGAGTTTGCAAGCTTAGAAAACATTAAGTTCTCCCAAGATGAAGGATATCTAGAAGTCAGTTTTGAACTTAATGGGAAGAATATTGAGATTGAGGCCGTTAACTTCGGCAAAGATGAAAACGGAAATAAATATGCGACAAAGGAACGTGAAGACGGTATTTCGTTCAATCTACTTGAATCCAATGGTAATATTACGGGTGTAGCAGTAAACACCAAGGTTTCTCCTATAAATCAAACCATTGAGGATGCCTTTGGATTTGTTATCTCTAAAAGTGCGGATCAAACTGCACTGAAGCAAACACTAAATCAAGTAAAATCTGAACATAGCATAACTCTTAAAAAATCTTTACAAAATATCAATTCCCTGCCTCACCAAGAGTTGTCTTTATCTGATGTTCGCCCCATGGCTGCTGATTTGCATGTACTGGCAAGTGGACTAAGTGTTCCATTTTTAATCAGCGGTGGTTTCTCAGAAGGCTGGGTATATTCTAGTTATCAAACTCAACAATTTTTCAAACTTACTAATTTAAGATACAGTATCGCTTATAACTGGCCTTCTGATGGCGTATCATTATGGTATGATTACTTAAATAGTAATCAGGCATATCACTCACCGGCTTGGCCGTCTGCTGGACAACAGAATGTAGGAGGAGAATGGATTATTGATGCTACTAAAGGTAAATTCGCAGCAGAAACTACAGTTAGCGCTATTGTAAAACTCGTTCCTCTGATGTGGACAATCTATGATACAGCTAATATTCGATAAAGTATAAGCCTATTAAGAAGCTACAAAATGTTCAGTGAAACCAGTTATATTAAAATATACCCTATAAGATAGACACTTTGAAAAAAGTCTAACTTATAGGGTGTTTTGTTTATAATGAAAAAAAGAGGTTGGAGCGGATTCGCCGGATCATGAAGAAATTTGAAATCATCTGTCCCATTCGAAAGGCTAATCCAGCCCGTAGAATGACAAAAACAACGAAAGTGCATCGGACATGTCGAAACCAATTACAACGCCATTTTAAGCAAGGTCAAGCTGGAAAAGTGTCGTTAACCAACATCACCTATTTAACGTACAAAGGCAATAAACGCGCGTATTTATCGACCATTAAAGACGCACAGACGAATGAAATTTTAGCGTATGAGGTATCTTCTTCGTTACATGTAGAAATTGCGCTTAACACGCTCCATCAACTGAAGAAGTACCGCCATATAACCAAGGATGCGTTGATCCATTCCGATCAAGGCTTTCATGATCTGAGCCCACAATTCCAATCCCTGGTAAAGAAAATGGGATTAAGTCAATCTATATCACGTCGAGGCAACTGTTGGGATAATGCCCCCCCCCCAAGAATCGTTCTTTGGGCATTTTAAAGATGAGACGAATATCAAAGAATGCGAAACACTCGCAGAAATAAAACGAGAAATTAAGAGTTATATGACATATAATATCATTATCGCGGGCAATGGAATTTGAAAAAGCTACCGCCTGTAAAATACAGACAGCAGCTTCAACAAGTCATCTGATTTTTTTTCAAAGTGTCCTCTACAAAGGGTACACTTTATATTATTGCCTTGGTTTTTCTCTATTTCAATCCATGCTCTGTTACGTAAATATTCACACAATTTTTATAAAATAACTAAAATTCAGACAACAGAGACATTAAAAAGCCGTCAGTGACTTTCTTGACAGCTTGAATCGATCCAGAAAGTGGTTTCATATCTCTCTAAAAAGTAATGAGATACCAACGATCAAGAAAACAACTCCACCGATCCGGTAAAATAAGAGAGAAACGCTACTCGGTTCTGCATCACCCTCAAAACGCCACCAGTTGGATAATAACCAAGAAGTACGGGGACTAAAAACAGAAATGAGTCCCATTAAGTTAAAAACAATAATAAAAATCCACATTGAATGTTCCCCCCAGAGATATATTCATGAAACGTTCTTAACACACATTATATAGTAAGCGTATACATTTTAGAATAATAAAGTAAATAATTGTATACTACGAGCCTGTGAACCATTTCTCGACACGTTGTTTGGTTGTCCGAACCGGAACCTTCTTGTGTTTCATGACGGAGAACAGTTGATTCGACTCTTGCGCAAACGCCAGTTCAACCTGCTTTCGGAACTGTAGCATGTATGTTTGCAACGTGTTATCTTGCGCACAGGTCCATAGAAAAAAAGGGGGTTTCCTTAAAAGAATAACCAAACTGTTTATCAGAAAGACCTTGCAGCGGGCAGGCAGAGCATTTCGCATTATCCCCACGGAACCACGCATTGTACGTGTTTCTCTCAAATCCATCAAACATAAGTGCATGACCTTGTTCGCATACTGGTTTTCCATCAGAAGAGCAATGGTCGGGAACGATTGTATTTTTCTTAATTTCCGTCACGACCGCCACATCGTGCTTCATAAGTGTCGTCTTTTGATCCTCAGCATCGAAGTAGCCCAAGTCAGCCACCAAATAGTCAACCTTCAGTCCTTCAATGTTCTTATCATTTCAACGAGCGGCAGCATCACTTTAACATCAGCCGTGTTATTAGGGAGTATAATCGAGAACAAGACCATGGGCCTCTTGGGAATCGGACAAACAATGGAATGCTTACAGTAGCCGATTTAAAACTTGTTCTGGTTCGCCTTCGTTCTTTGCACGCCACAAGTGGCATCTGGATCGGAATACGTTTTTTCGCAAGCAAGGCTTGTGTGATAATATCGAATAGAATGGCGTAAAATAATTCTGCGGTTATTCGGGTTCTGAAATGGCTCAAGCTGCTATGTACAGGTACCTTTTTGATGGTGGGAATGCCAATAAAATTACTGCATGCCTGATTCTTCGGTTCTTTAATTGTCTCTCCAGTTCTCTGAATGAAGAAATTTCTGGGCGAGTGAAGTATAAATGGTGCATCCGAAAGTAGACTCTTGGATCAACAGGAAGAAGACGGCCATCCTTGTAAAAGGGGCGCAATCTTCTCAAGTACAGTGGAGTCATCCACATGATCCATATAATCGATAAGTTCAGCATCAAAGCCGGGTGTGCTATAGTCGTGATAGGGTAGCAGTTCTAACTGCAACTCTATGAAAATACACCTCGCATAATGGCATTTTTGGCGGTCTAGATACCTCCATTTTACCATTTAATGCATCGGTGCATTTTTATTTTATTTCTGAAATTG
This sequence comes from Paenibacillus sp. FSL K6-1318, assembly GCF_037976905.1. Lineage (NCBI taxonomy): Bacteria > Bacillati > Bacillota > Bacilli > Caryophanales > Paenibacillaceae > Paenibacillus > Paenibacillus sp. FSL K6-1318. The sequence goes on along the minus strand of NZ_CP150270.1, from coordinate 2,644,644 downwards.
AGGGCTTTTTGAACAGGCTCTAGCAGAAGTGAAACGAGAAATTAAGAGTTATATAACATATTACAATCATGATCGAGGGCAATGGAATTTGAAAAAGTTGCCGCCTGTAAAATACAGACAGCAACTTCAACAAGTTGCTTAGGTCTTTTTCAAAATGTCCTTTACAAAGGATACACTTTACCTCTCTCTAAAAAGAAAGAAAGTGGTCTCTTTTATAATGACCCTGCCATTCAGGAGTTTCTTGCAAAAAATTGGTGCTTTACCGTGTGATGTAAGGCTTACAGATATACAGGTTTCACGCATACCGGCTTGGATACACCTGTGCTATGACCTGTGTATTTCAGACGTCCGCTCTCCTGATCTACTGTGAATGTCACGATGTTGTTGGTATCGCGGTTAGCTGCGATCAACAGTTTGCCGTTAGGTGTCAGAGCAAAGTGACGCGGGTGCTCACCTTCAGCAGACACATGCTCAACCAGTGTCAGGTGACCTTTGTCTGCATCTACTGCAAATACAACGATGCTATCATGTCCACGGTTAGAACCATATACATAACGTCCATCATTGGAAACTGTGATTTCCGCTGTTGTATTTTCTTTGCCATCATAACCATCTGGCAATGTGGATACGGTAGACAATTCAGTCAACGTACCCGCTGCTGCATCATATTGGAACGAAGTAATGGAAGAATCCACTTCGTTGATGACATAAGCGAATTGACCATTTGGGTGGAACGCCAAGTGACGTGGACCTGCACCCGCATGCGTTTTGGTTTCACTGTGCAGTACAAGTTCATTCTTGTCTGCATCAATGGAATAGATCGCGATTTTATCCGCACCCAGATCCTGTACCATCATGTATTTGCCATCCGGGCTGAAGAATGCGGAGTGCACATGTGGCTTGTCCTGACGTTCAGGATGCGCACCTTGGCCTTCATGTTTCTTCTCGTCCAGAAGCGCTCCAACTTCACCGTTATCCGTCAAGGCTTGCAGACCTACCAGACCACCGTGGTAGCTGGAGAGGATCAAGTATTTTCCGGATGGATCACGCTGGATATGACATGGTGGAGCTGAAATGGAGTCATTCCGGTTCAGCAACGTTAATTTTCCTGTAGAAGGATCAATGCTCAGAGCTACAGCTTCAGACATTTTATTGCCTTCAGCTGACGCTGTTTCACCAATCGCATACAGTTTGTTACCCTCAGCATCCACGTTGACAAACGTTGGGTTTTTCACACCAGCGATGCCGTCAAGTTTGGACAAGCTGCCTGTATCCTCATTCAATTCATATGCATAAATGCCCTCATTTTCCGTTTCGGCATAAGAGCCAGCAAGTACGAGCAAGCGTTTTGATTCACTCATTACAGTTTCCTCCTCTATGTGTATGTAATCTTGTTGCACCTCTTCTATAATAAATCTGCCATATCAAAATAGCAATCCGCTGTCGCTGCACATCCGTAAAATCATGGGTTAAACAACGGGTGGAATGCACACGATCATACTGAAATCCATTCATATGAGGTGCATCTTCTGCTATGATAAGATAGGTTTTTCATCCAGAAGGGACTGAACTGCATTGCTTCACTCATTTTTACTCACGTTATACCATGTATTCCTGCCGATTTCACTTCCCGTGATCGGAGGTATTCTGTTAAAACGCTTCAAGAATTGGGATACCCGGTCGCTCTCGACCTTTTCCCTTTATATTTTGAGCCCTGCGCTCATCTTCAATACATTGCTGCATGCCGAGATTACCTGGACAGACGTCACCAGCACGTTCTGGTTCTCCATTATTAATCTGATTACCCTCTGGGCACTCGCCGAGTTGCTCAGCCGGGTTTTCCGTCTGGGTGCAAGCGAAAAAGCGGGTCTCACCCTCGTCTCCACGTTTACGAACTGCGTGAATTACGGGCTCCCGCTTGTACTGCTTGCCTTTGGTCAGCTTGGACTGGACAAGGCTTCCGTCTACGTCATTGGACAGATGATCATTGTCAATACGGTAGGTATCTTTTTTGCCGCGAGATCCGAATTCACGGTGAAAGATGCGATTCTTTCCGTTTTCCGCATGCCATCCATCTATGCTGCTGGTATCGCCATTGCGCTGCGCGCGTCCAATCTGAGCCTGCCTGACGCACTCGATGGAGGGATTTCCATGCTGGCTGCGGGCTATTCTCCTGTCGTTCTTGCCATTCTGGGAGCACAGATGCTCAGACCAAAAGGTGCTACAGCGCCTTGGCTGCCCAATGTACGCCGAGCCTTCTGGACCGGGCTTGTAGTCCGTCTCGCAGCTGCACCGATCCTCTCCTGGCTAATTCTGACCGCGCTACAGGTCGAGGGTACGTTGTTCAGTGTGCTGCTGATCCTCGCATCGATGCCGACCGCAGTGAACGCCGTTATTTTGGCTGAACAGTTCAATGCTTCTCCGCAGTTTGTATCCCGTTGCATCCTGTGGACCACCGCTGCGTCCATGTTAATGCTGCCGATTATGATTGTGATGGCTTCCTGATTAATACCGGAGGCGATACCGACGCCAGATCCGCTTGTCGGCGTTTCTCCAGCCGGCGTTCATAACGCCGGTTGAGTGCTCTGACGTAGAAGAATTTCACGACAAAGTACGAAATCACACCCAGAATGACACCGAACACAGACATACCTGCCAGAATATCTAATCCTCCTAGCAACAGTTCACTCACCGCCGACCAGTTACCACGAAATAGCTCCATGAATGCACTCTCGTGTACCAGTCCCTGTCCCATGCTGTGAGCAGGCAGAATCCAGGAACCAATCTGCTTCGCGAGCGGCATCAGAATAATAGGCAAAAACGTAAGTTTTCCAATCACGTTACCAACAATCGCTGCTGGCATCGAACCTCCAGACAGTCGCACAATGGGATAAAATACGAGATATATCAGGGATGCGGTCGAGATCACGATCAGTTCCAGTCCGAACCCTATTGCAAATCCGGTAGATACTTTATGGGCACCTCCGGGAGCACGTAACAATTTGAGAAAATTCAGCTTCATCGCACGTGTTAAACGTACCCAGCGGTTAGTCTTGCGCTTCTGTGTGGTCATACCGAACTTCTCCTTATTTTGCACAAATGACGACTTGAATCGTCTATTCTTTAGTATATCACACCGCGTTAGCTCCAGTGGTAACAATGACTGGCTGTGTCTGCATCTCGACATTTCCTGCCACCGCTCGGGAGATCATGCAGGATGATTCAGCCTTGTGCGCCAAGCGCTCGGCTTTGGTCAGATCCGCCTCAGAGGCATCTGCGCTGAGCACGATCCGGGGTCTATGTACGATCCGTTCGTACGTAAACACGTTATTTGTAACATCCACCGTTGCTTCTGACTCCAGCGTCAACTCATCCGGCGTAATATCCGAACGCTCTAGCATCGCTGCCAGCGTGATCAGGTAACAGGTCGAGGCTGCACCCAGCAGCATCTCGTCCGGGTTGGTTCCCGTACCGGGTCCGCCCATCTCCTGCGGAATCGATATGACCGTTTTTAATCCACCTGCATCAATGGTTCCCTCACTGTTACGTCCACCATTCCATACCGCTTTCAGATGAAAAGGATGTTTCATGACATTCATTCCTTTCTGATTTACACACGTATACACGTAATATTTTGTTCGATCAATGCGCTAACTTGATCTTCGTCTACACCCTGATCTGTAATCACTTTCCCCACACTGCTCATCTCAGCGACTCTGGTAAACGCCTGTATGTTAAACTTGCTGGAATCTGCAAGTAAAATGACCTCATCCGCAATATGGATCATCTTTTGCTTCACCAAGGCCTGCAATTCATTGGATTCACTGATACCTTTGGTCAGATGCACACCTTTACAAGACAGAAACACTTTATCCACATGGTAAGCATCCAGTGAACGTTCCGCCAGCGGTCCTACAAAAGACAGTGACTTCGAAGCCAGTTGCCCACCTGTGGCAATCACACGAATCTGCTCCTTGTTACTCAGCTCTGCGGCGACCTTAATCGAGTTGGTTAATACCGTCAGTGGAATGTTCGGCAATCCTGCCGCCATATACCACGCCGTTGTACTTGCATCCAGGGCGATCCGGTCACCGGATTCCACCATTTTCACCGCTTCGCTTGCAATTCTGCGCTTCTCTTCTGCATGGGCTACAGCCCGTTCCGGATACGGAATCTCCGACTGTAACTCTTCCTTGTATTTCACGCTGACCGCCCCGCCATGGGACCGTCTGAGCCTGCCCGCCTGTTCGAGCTTGTCCAGATCACGACGAATCGTCTCTTCCGTCACCCCGCAGCGCTCACTAAGTTCGGTCACACGCATGCTGCCTTGCGTATCCACCCACTCCACTATTTTCTCATACCGTTCAGCTACGAGCATATTCCTTCACTCCAAACCGTTGATTATCCAGTTGATCCTGTTCCTCCATCATACCACAGTGCGATCACTAGGAGAATTTGGTCCACGTGCAAAAAGAGGGAGCTTTCGCCCCCTCCATTCCAGTTCTGAAGTGTATCTTATTTATCTTCTGCCATAGGGAACCAGCCCGGCGTGTGGATGATTGCATTCCACAATCCGTCAGGGATAACCAAGCGCTCCTGATCCGATTTGGTCAGAATCGTTTCGATGTCTTCTTCCCGTCCACTCTCGATTTTCTCAACCCAATCCGGTTCGATAATCAGCTCACGTCCAATTGCAAGCAATGGTACTCCTGTTTGAAGCGCTTCAGCAGCCTCAGCAGCTGTATGAATCGCACCCACACCGATCACAGGCAATTTGCCGTTCACACGATCCAGAATGAATTCCATTCTTGAACGCGTATCTGCTTCGCCACGTCTTGGTTTGGACCAGAACTCGTTCACAGAGACATGAAGGTAATCCAGGTTTTTATCTTTCAGCGCATCCACTAATAGGTACGTATCTTCCATCGTGAGTCCCGGTGTTTCCGGTTCTTCCGGGGAGAAGCGATAGCCAATGATGAACGGCAGTTTCGTATGTTCGGCAACAACTTTCTGAATCTCGTCCACTACAGCAAGCGGGAATGTCAGACGTTTCTCGGCACTTCCGCCCCAACGATCTTCACGTCGGTTGGAATGCGGGGAGAAGAATTGCTGAATCAGATAACCGTTCGCACCGTGAATCTCAACACCATCAAATCCGGCTTCGATTGCACGACGTGTCGCTTCACCAAAGTCTTTGATAATGGAAGTAATCTCGGCATCCGTCAATTCTCTTGGTTCAGGAGATCCCGGACGCTCACTCGCAACTGCACTAGGAGCAACCACTTGACCCGCAGGTACGGCTTGTTCTGGTGTCAGACGGCCCGCATGGAAAATTTGCAATACGGCTACAGAGCCCTGTTGTTTAATGGTATCAGCCAGTTTCTTCAGGCCGGGAATGAAGCGATCATCATAGACGCCAAACTGAGCCGGAAAACCAATACCAGTCTCGGTCACATGCCCTACAGCTGTAATCGACATGCCGGCACCACCGGTGCGACGTGCATAATAAGCAAGTTCAGCGTCGGAAATAGTACCATCAGCATTCGAGGACATATGAGTCATCGGAGCGAGCACGATACGGTTTTTCAGTGTAATGCCAGTTGGTAGTGAAACTTGTTCGAACATCTGGTTAAACTTTGGATTCATTCGTGGTTCCCTCCTGATTATAAATATCTCTTTTAATAGATATATGAATATATGCGTTCACTTACTGTAATGATTATAGTTACGTTTCACCGCAATTGCAACTCTTCATTTTCAGAAAGGAAAAAAAGAGCAGAGTGTCTTCAGACTCTCGGCCCCCTCATCTTCTTCACTCTATTCAAATGATTTTCAGAAACTCCGAATGTAGGCCAGCTTCTGATCCATCTCTTCCACGCATTCGAAACAGTCGTGTTCGTCATTGGCAACCATCGGTGTTACCGGATACAGATTCATCTCTGTACTGTTATAGGATTTGATCAGTGGCAGCAACTGAGTCACTCGTGTATTGGCAGGATCAAGCCAGGTGTTGATCTCTTCTTCGGAGAGAATGGCTGGCATTTTGCTGCCAAATTCGCGTGTAACCATGTTCGCGCCTGTCATAAGCATCGTGCAGGTCCGAAGCGGCTCTTTCCGTGTGTCTTTCCATACTTCATATAAACCAGCAATGCCAAACAAGCCACGATCTGGCATAACAACACGAACCGCATAACTTTTTTTGCCCTCTTGCCGCCAGTAATACAATCCGTTGCACGGAATAACGCAGCGCTTGGTCTCTACCAGTTTGTAATAGGAAGGATTCTCATGCACGGTCATGAGATTCGCGTTAACGGCATCACGACCCCAGAATGGAATGAACCCCCACCGGAACTCATCCAATACACGCTCACCATCCTGATGCAAAATGATCGGCGTATGCTGAGTTGGGCTGATATTGTATCGGTTTTTGTAATAATACATCACTCGCTGAATCTTGAAATGATCTCTGACTTCGTCCAGATCGGCTGCCAATGAAAAACGGTTGCACATGCTCAAGCACTACCTTTCCCTGTGTAAGTTGGATGTATTGTTTGTAACTTTAGGGAAATTATGCATGCACATCGAACAGAAAATGACTTATTTTGACACCGTTAGGGTCGGATCAAGATATATTTCATGTTTTTCACGACAAAAACAACGACCTCGGACTCATTTCAACTCCAATATTACTTGTTACTATAATAGAGAATAAAATACATTTATTGGAGGTTTTAAGTATGAAAAGGAAGTTTTTGATGAGCATCATGTTGTTCTCGGCGATTGCCATGTTCGGCAGTACCATCTATGCGGCAACCTTTCTAACCTACGGTTATCCCAGCACCACCATCCCCATTCGCACGTATAATTACGCCTCCGCCTGGCAGACCCCTATGGACGCTTCCCTTGCCAACTGGAACAATGCAGGTGCCAAAGTTCAATTCACCAAAACAAGTAACTCTCCGAACACCATCACCGCAGGAAACTTCAATAACACAGCATATGGTGTCAACTACGCCTCCGTATCCGGCAGTCAAGTTGTAAGCTTCCGCATCGAACTCAATGCATCCACGATCACCCCTGACGCGACCAACTTATCCAACTTCATTCAAAGCGTATTCGTCCACGAACTCGGACACTCCGTATGGCTCGGTGACAACCCGACAACAAGCAGTCCTTCCATTATGTCTTACTCCCGCAACCGCAATTCCATGACCCAACCCCAAACTTTTGATATCAACAACGTAAGATCCAAGTACTAATCCGCTACGAACTCATTCCAAAATCCAAGGAGGATTCCTGTCCATGAACAAAAAACGAGTATTAACGCTTCTTCTCTCTTCCATTTTCATTCTATCTGCTGTTGGCTGCTCTTCTGTTACACCTACCGCGTCCCCGTCCGATGCACCCTTGACCATCATTGCTTCTGAAGATTACCCGAGTTATACCAGCATTGGCGACCTGTCCGAGAGAGCAAATACCATTGTGAAAGGCAGTGTGGTTGAGACTCGTGTGGAAGCTTTAAACGATATCGTACAAGCTACCGATGCTGCGAATGAAAACGAGTTAAACCCAGCGTCCGATCCGGGCGGAGAGCCGTCTTCTTTTGAGAAAATCTATACGATCCACACGATTCAGGTCGCTGAATCCTATAAGGGCGGTTACACTGCCGGGGAACACATTGAAGTGAAGCAACTTGGCGGACAACTAGGCAACACCGAGATTATAAATGATGATAACCTCAAGCTGATCCCTACCAAAGACTATGTGCTTTTCCTGGAAACGTATGAAGACACCCCTGCCAGCCTGCTCAACTCCGTTCAAAGTCTCTACGTAATCAAACCTGCCGCCAAGTCGAACCAACCAGGTCAGCAACAATCACAATCGGAAGTCATCGTGAGCGCAAACCCCGAGAATGACCTCACACTGCAACTGGAGGATCTGCAAGAAATTCAGAACGAACAAAAGAAACAATAACCAATATCTTTTATACGGCAATCACACCGCTATTTCTTCTCCGTACAGACAGCTAGTCCCCTTCTACTGTTCAGTCCTACATAAAAATATGAAAACCGTGCTGCTCAACAAACTGGGCGGCACGGTTTTTTTGAAGCTTCTTACTTAGACGGTGTATTAAGTCCAATAATCCATTCAGCGAGATCCTGTGTCTGTTTCAACAAGGCGATAGGGTCCCGGAACCAGGATTGTTCTTCCGTCCATATGTACACTTTTCCATTTTTGATAGCAGGCAATGAACCCCAGATCGGATCTGCCTGAAGCTCTTTCAGCTGAGAGTTACTGGTCAGCACAATGTAATCTCCGGCATATTTCGAGAGCAGTTCTATGGAGAATTCATGATAAGCGCCCTGCATCAACTCGGATGGAATGTTCTTTGGTGCTTGCAATCCAAGCAATTCGTAGATGTTACGTCCTCCCCGGCCCGACTGATTACCAAAAATGAAGACTTGGCGATCATATTCCTGCATAACGGAGAATGTAGCGTCAGCTGGAACAACACTCTGCACCTCCTGCTTGATTTTGGCAATCTCCTCATCGAAATCAGCCAGCCACTTCTCTGCTTCCGCTTCTTTGCCAAGGACTTTACCGAAATAGTTTACTTCGTCCTTCAGTGTTGGGAAAGTGATGGATGCGATCGAAACGGTTGGAGCAATCTTGCTGTATTTCTCATAAGCGGCCTTGTCCGGATTCAATGTAATAATGAGATCCGGCTCCAGCTCCATCAATTGTTCAACGGAATCTCCTATCGTTTCAAGACCATCCATGTGACCTTCCAGATAAGGACTGTTCATCAGAAATTGGCCTCCACCAATCGGTTTGACACCAAGAGCAAGCACCGTTCCCAGATAATCTATGGCAGCAACTCGCTCCGGATGTGTAGGAATTTCTACCTCACCAAAGGTCGTATTTACCATTTGGGTTTCCACGACTGCCGGTTGTTCGGGTTCAGCCGCAACTTCGGATGTTTCTGCCCCCTGCTGGGCTGTTCCACAAGCACTCAATGTGAGTACAAGCGCAAGCGACATAATCGCTGATTTAAAATGGTTAAACATGTTGATTTCCTCATCTCCCTCATATTGATAATGATTATCATCATCAATTAAAGGATAACGTTCCTCTCCCTCGGTTACAATGGATTCATTTGTTGCATTTGATGTACTTTTCGAAACTGATTTCGAGTTTGCCTGCTGCTTCATCCGATATTGTCCCGGTGTTATCCCGGTCTCTTTTTTGAATATACGATTGAAATAGAACGGATCCATATAACCCACATACGCAGCAATCTCCTGTAATGAAGCTTCAGTGGATGTAAGCAGACTTCTTGCCTCACCCATTCGTAACCGAATCACATATTCTGTCGGTGTACATCCCGTCTGTTCCTTGAATTTGCGTGATAAATATTGCGGACTGTAACTCAAGGACTGGGCAAGTGAATCAAGCGAGATCGCTTCCCGATAATGAGCTTTGATATATCGCAAAACCTGATCGGTAAGCGAAGGCTGCTGAACTTCGTTAAGCATGCGATTCCGCTGTAACAATACAAGCTGTACCAGTTGAAAGAAGTACACTTTGACCTGAATTTTGCCCACTTGCTCCTGCCCTGACCAGCATTCATGTATATTCCGCACAAGCTCACGTAGCTCAAGTGCATGATCCGGCGCTGTCGCCCAGGACTCTTCAAACGGATTACGCTGGTTCAGCATCATTCGGTACTCCACCAGCACATTGGAGGGTAACGTTGATTTGTACAAAATCAGATGTACCTCCGTAGCCCCGGTCGCTTCAAGTGTCAGACGTCTTCCTTTTCCCCCGTGCAGCAGCAAGAACTGGCTTGTAGACCACACCTCTTCGTCCAGCCACACCTGTCCCCTGCCTTGAACATACACAAATGCACTGGTCGGTAACACATAATTTCGTATGAACTCGTTTGTTGCCAGTGATATAAGACGGACATCAAGCACGCGAACCTGAACCTGATCCCATAGCTTGATGTCATTCTGAATTCCCATATAGTCTCCCTTTCCTAAGCAATCAAACACGCACAACACTTTGGCATTGTGACTAAAAAACCACCTATAATTGATAATGATTATCAATTATAGCAACATTGAAGCTGTCTTTGAAGCCCACTTCTGATTTGGTTTAGTTTGTTTTCGGTGCTCCAACATAAAAAAAGGTCGAAATCCCTCATAGAGAGATCTCAACCGTTCTAATGTTACGCCTTATTATAGTTTGATAAAGTCAGCCATGGAACGAACCTGAATGAGTCCTGTATTGGAAGCCGCATCGGCAGATTGCAGCCCTTCTCTGGAAGTGAACTGCACTTTCACCGGAATACCTGGAATGAGGTCGAAGAAATTGTCCGAGAATACGCCTTCCGCTTCGGAGGAAATCCATACCTGTTTGGCAAGCACATCACTTTCCAGTTGAAGATATTTGCCATCATTTTCAGTAACCTCAGTTACTTTAATTTGTACAGGCTGCAATGCAAGATCTTTGGATGGTGCAAAATAATGCTCCTGCACAATGTCAGCTGCTCCATTCTGCTTCAGATCCAGGCGCAAAAGCGTTGTTGCTGCATCATGTCCTTCGAGCCATTCAGCCTGGCTCAAGGACAATACCTGTTGACCCGAGTTGGAAGCCACTGTTACTTCATGCTCTTCTGCACGGTACACCGTGCCATCGAATCCAATCAGTCGTACCTGCAATTGGCCATTCACTGGCTCAAGCTGATCCGAGATGACATAAATATCCGTTGTATCTTCCTTGGTTCCGTCTACGGATACCAATACATCACTGAAGCTGCGTTTCGCATAATACTGCAATGCTTTCCAGCGACCAAGGTAGTCCATACCGGCCCATGAAGCCACCGGCCAACAGTCATTCATTTGCCAGTAAAGCGTGCCCATACAGAATGGTTTGCGGCGACGGTGCGCTTCAATCGCTGTCTTCATCGCTTCTGCCTGAAGCACTTGGCTCATATACAGGAACGATGGGAAATCCTTCGATTCATGCATGTACATATCCATGTACTGTTTGATCAGACGATTACCTGCCCCGTTCTTCTGATGCGCAAGCATGACTTCCGATTCCAGAGCCAGATCCTCTTCTTCTGCATAAGTCCGGACTGACTTGTACTCTGGGAATGACTGGAATCCGTATTCACTCATGAAACGACCCACATGCACGTTGTAGTTTTCGAATGGTTCTACATTGTGCCACACGCCCCAGTAGTGGATGTCCCCTTCAGCTGTGGACGGATGCGCATGCTGCTTCTCATCCCCTGTCAGTGATACAAGTGGTGAAGAAGGCCAGTAATCCACACCTGGAGCATACGCCTCAACCACTTCTGGCAGCAGATCATGGAAGATGGCTTCGTAATCGGCCCAGATGCTTTCACGCTGCTCGACAGTAAATTCCTTCTTCCAGCCCCAGCCACCATTCTCAACATAGTGAGCCCAAGCCGAATCAATCTCGTTGTTTCCACACCAGAGTGCAATACTTGGATGATTGCGCAGACGCTTCACATTATCAATGGCTTCATGTCTCACACTGTTCAGGAACGCTTCGTCTCCCGGGTACATACTGCATGCAAACATGAAGTCTTGCCATACCAGGATGCCGTATTCATCACACAGTTCGTAGAAGTCATCTTGCTCATAGATCCCGCCACCCCACACACGAAGCATGTTCATATTGGACTCGGCAGCAGATACAATCTCATGTCGATAACGTTCACGAGTAATTTCGGTGATGAAGCTATCATTCGGAATATGGTTTGCACCTTTGGCAAAGACCGCAACCCCGTTTAGTTCAAAGTAAAAGGATGCTCCCGCTTCATCTTTCTCACGTACCAGGCGAATTGAACGAAGCCCTGTTTTGAGCGTAGATTCAGCCACAGCTCGCTCACCTTGAAGCACTTCGGCAAGGAAAGTGTACATGTGTGGATCACCAAGCCCACGGCTCCACCACAATTTCGGTTCATTAATGGAGATTGGAATCTCCACCGTCTGAGCTCCGGGCTGTAGCGATACGGATCTTTCCCATCTCTGACCATCTGCGCCGATACGAATGACCGTATCTACCGCTTGTGATGTCTCGACTTCCACAACAGCCGTTAATGAAGCTGAGGTAGCGCTCACTTCATTTTGCTGGATATACACATCATTGATTCGTACCTGTGTCCAACCTTCAAGACGTGCTTCACGCCAGATTCCACTGGTTACAAAGCGCGGACCCCAGTCCCAGCCATAGTGATATGGAGCTTTACGGGCAAAAATACTTACTCTCTTATCGCCAAGTCCGCCGACATCGGACTGATCATTGGATGCTGGCAATGCATAGCCGAGCTTCTCCAGCTTCGGCAGATCTTCCTGTATTGGAGACCGAAAACGTATTCGGAGAATATTGCCGTTCCCCTTCAATACGGACTTCACATCTGCCTTCCATACCCGAAACATATTATCTGCTGATAACACATGCACATCATTCACATACACATCAGCATATGTATCCAGACCATCAAACACCAGTTCCAGATGTTCCTGCGAGAACAACGCTTCGGCAACGTCAAATTCCGTTTGATACTCCCAATCAATCTTATCAATCCATTGTACTTCCTTCTCGTTCGTTCCATAAAAAGGATCTGGAATTTTGCCCAGTTTCAGCAAATCTGTATGCACACAGCCTGGCACCTGAGCCGGCATCCACTCTTGATCTTCGCAAGCCTTGAACGTCCAATTCTGAAAAACATGTGATTGTATTGTACTCATGACAGCCCCCATTGTTGTTAGAGTTGTTAACCAATATTCTGTTAGGTTTTGTTAGCATAAAAATAAATAACTTACAAAACAAAATTAACACGATATGCTTCTCGTCGTCAATCTGTTTTGTAATTTAATTTGTTAAATGGTTTCTACATATCAAAAAGACATGAAGCTCCAACCTCTCCATGTCTCTCATCTGAGCTTATTCACCTGTAAGTCGTCGTTAAAATGATCCAATACGTGCATACCTCATTACTCTATACTGGCGTTATATTCATCTCGAATAATCAATTCCGAATAGATCAGCTTGCGTTCATAAGGTTCATCTAGATGTTTGATTCGCCACAACAGCTGATCTACCGCTCTCGTGCCCAGATTCTCTTTGTTAATATGCACCGAAGCGAGAATAGGCTCATCTGTCTGCGTATTGTCAAACCCGGTTACGGCACAGCGTTCAGGTACCTGAATACCTCGGCTTCGAAGTGCCTGAAGGACAATAACAGCCGTATGATCATTGGCACATACGATCACTTCAGGGATATCCTCAAGCTTCATTTCAGCAATAGATCTCCGGATCTGCTCATACTCTGGTCCCAGTAAGTCTTCTTGCTGATCCCCCTCCAACTGCTTCTCTTCCAGCACCGTACGATATGCAAGCCAGCGTTCTCGAAAGCTTGCTGCATCAGGCAGTTGACCGGCAAACTGAAACCTTCTGTACCCTTTTCCTACAAGCATGAGAACCAGTTCTTTCATACATTTCATATTGTCTGTAAAAACCGAATCTGCGTATACAGCAGGGTCTTCATGATCCACCATCACAAGCGGAATACGCAGCCTGTATATCTCCAGCAATACCGATGTTGAGATGGTGCCCACGGTAATAACTCCGCTGATCGCTTCCGGATTAAGAACGGAGAACATCCGATCTGAAGAGGGTTCTGTTAACGTTAAAATATCCAATCCCTTCTCATTCAGCCTCTCAGATATGCCATCGAACACAGGCCCCCAATACAAGGATGAGCGATTCTGAGAACGAATGTTGGGAAACAAAATCAATACAGTACCTTGACGCTCCGCTTCTGGTTTCATCTCCGCTGACATCGGTGTCTCCCCTGGATAACGCTTCGGTTCGGTTCTGAAATACCCGAGCTGCCCCGCCGTTCTGACAATCATCTCGCGTGTAAGCTCACTCACACCAGGCTTGCCCGTGAGTGCACGAGAGACTGCGAATTTGGACACCCCCGCAGCATCCGCAATTTGCTGCATCGTTACTCTTTTGGCCATCCTACTCACCCGTTTTTCCTGATTTTCCATTCAGTGTAGCATAAAAAACAAAAATCAACAAAACAAGGTTATGTTATTCTGTTTTTGTTAGGTAGCCATTTATCTGTTACACAAGGTATTCAACATAACAAAAAAGGTCCTCTCCTCACCTTCCATAGAAGATGACGAAAGGACCTTTGTCCCTTACTTATACGCCCGGTGCTCCCTGATCGCCAAGTTCCGACTGTAAAGCCGGACGTTTTCTGCGCCAGAAGATAGGCTGTGGAAGCTTGATCTCTGTAATCAGAACACCGACCAACATCAGCGCTGCTCCGACATATCCTTGTAACGTTAGTGACTCCCCTTGAAAGGTAAATGCAAAGGCTGCTGCAAACAGTGGTTCGAGTGAAAAAATCAGACTTGTTCTCGTGGGTGAAGCATGACGCTGTGCGAGTGTCTGCAAAATATACCCCAATCCGCTACACAACACACCTAACCCAAGAATCGCTGCCCAAGATTCAGCCGTGTCGGGCATACGTGGCGTTTCCAGCATGAATGTAGCCGCTATACCCCACATCGCCGCAACACCTAATTGCACCGTTCCCAATGTTAGCGGATCATGCTTTGGTGTGTACTTGCCAGCAATCATTATATAGATCGCATACACGAGTGCTGCAAGAATGCACAGAATATCTCCCGTGTGCAGACTCAGCTCCTGTTGAAGCGTCAGCAACCCAAGCCCGGTAACTGCAACCAGGATACTGAGCGTCAATCGTTTGTCCGGCATACGACGATGCTGGATTGTCGTCAGGATGGGTACAAAAATAACGGCCAAACTTATCAGAAATCCCGCTTGGGATGTCGTTGTTCGTTGCACACCGTAGGTGATGAACACAAATGCAGCGAATAAAGCTGTTCCCATAATGGCGCCTGCCACAAGTGTTCTACGATCCATGTTAAACAACCGCCGATGAAAAAGAAGCCCTGCCGCAATAAAGGCAATTCCGAAACGAAATGCCACCAGATTTAATTCTTGCATGGACTCCAGGCCCGATTTCATAAACAGATAGGATGATCCCCATATGACCGTTGCGAGCAGCATCTGTATGTCCGCTCTTCTTGTTGCCTGACCTTGATTTACCTGTACACCATTCATCTTACTTCAACCTTCATTCTATGTATTCTGATCTGTGAGATCGTGCGTCAAACTAACTCGCCTTGGCAAGTATAAACGATCTCTTTGCATTATAAAAATGAATATTTATAATGTATTATATGAAATAAACTCATGCATCTGAAATGGGAAGGAACGGAACCATTCATGTCACTGATCAAATACGAAATTTTGAATACCGTTGTCGAATATGGCAGTCTTACCAAAGCAGCAGAAGCATTGAACATCACCCAGTCCGCGGTCAGCCATGCCATCGCCAGTCTGGAGACAGAATGTGGTTTCTCACTGCTCCATCGCGGCCGCTCCGGTGTACGGGTTACCGCTGAAGGCGAACGCATTCTGGGATACACACGTGAGATTCTGCGCTGGACGGAACTGATGAACCAGGAGATCTCCCTCATTCGCGGTGCCGAGATTGGTACCGTGCGTATTGGTACATTCGCTAGTGTATCCACACAGTGGCTGCCTGGTATTCTGAAGCAATTTCGCCTGCGTCACCCAGGAATTGAGATTAAGCTGTGGGAAGGCGATTATGCTGAGATTGAGGGCTGGCTGGCTGGAGGCGCCATCGATCTTGGATTTCTGTCCCTCGGCGATTCATCGCCTTTTGAGACCATCCCATTGCAAAAAGACAGGATGATGTGCATCCTGCCTCTGGATCATCCTCTCGCCTCAGAGGAATCTGTTTCATTTGATATTCTACTGGAGCAACCCTTTATTCTGCCCAAGTGGGGCGGAGATAACGAGATTGAACGATTGATCCGGCAGCATGCAGCCAAGCTCAATGTCGTCTATGAAGTCGCAGAAGATCAAGCCATCATGGCGATGGTCCGTAACGGCCTCGGCATCAGCCTGCTTCCGGAGATGGTTCTTCAAAATCATACCGATTCGCTCGCGCTCGTACCACTCACTGGAGACCCTTATCGCACGATCGGCATGGCCTGTCCGTCTTTAGGCAATCTATCGCCCGCTACGCGGCGCTTCATTGAAGAGGTGCAGCAGTGGCTTGCCCTAGCCATGTAAATTGGGAGATCGGACTACTTGTGTCGTTATGATCAATTTCTCCTATCCGTTACTCACAAATTGAATAACACCAAGTGTCAGAAGCAGAACAGATATAACCGCAATCGTGATGCCAAAACCAATCAGGAAGCGTACGCCAGGTGAGCGTTTGTTCTGCTGGCTGCCTCCCAGTTTATCCAATTTCTGCTCAATTTGATCCAACCTTTCATTTACCTGTTTCAGATCTTGATTGGAGTTCATTCATCCATCCCCCTTTTCGGTGTAATGGATCTATTCCCACACCCGATCCAGCTGATCTGCATAGAAACGGATCGCTCGGTTATAGTCATTGATTCTCTTGTCACTTGATGTATCCGCGAGTTGCACGAGCAGTCGTTGCATCGCTTCTGCATGTTCACCCAGATTGTAGAGCACCATGGCATAGAATACCTCAAATTCCCGGTACGCCGGGTACTCTTTCATCCCCTTTTCAAACCAAGCTTTCGCCTGTTTGTACTGTCCAAGCGTTCGATATGTACTACCCAGTCCGAGTATCGCGCCTGCCCTGTCCTCACCAGAAAGCCCAAGACTCAGTGCCCTCTCATAATGCGGGACAGCTTCCCGCTCCAATCCAAGCGAATCATGTGCCCAAGCCAGCTGATACCAGACATTCGCATTCTCGGGTTCCTGCCCAGTAATTTCTTGCAGAAGCTCAATCGCTTCCTGCACCTTGCCTTCTTGTCTCCATCGCACGGCCTGTTCCAAATTACTCATGCTGCCACTTCCCATCTTGCATTATAATTCCCACATATATGATTCAATTGTTTTATTATACCAAAAAAGCACCCCAGAGAATATGTTGTAACAACCCAAGGTTGTCCAAACGCTATTCCATCGTGTGCTTTTTCATTCGATCAAGCCAGCTAACTTAAGGTGAAATCTCTCTCAAAAGGATCTGTTCATCGTCTAATTAGGACCATGTCGTATTGGCGACCATGACAATAAATACGAGCATGAGATAATTAACCGAGATCAGAAAGTTCACTTTTGCCCACTTCTCATCATCCTGTGTCTTGAGTCCGCTAAGTGTATGCACGAACCAGATGAGCCCACCGATCAGAGATACAATCAGAAATACCAGACCAACGTAGTTGTAGTAATACAACAGGAATACGGCTGGAAGCAGCAGAAAAACATAAGGGATCATCTGAAGCTTGGTGCGTTTCACCCCTTTTACCACTGGCAACAACGGGAAACCGGCAGCACGATACTCCTCCACCCGGCGAATACCCAATGACCAGAAGTGTGGTGGTTGCCACAGGAACAAAAGCGCGAAAAGCAACCAGGCACCTGCATCAATTTCATTCGTTACAGCCGTATAACCGATGACAGGCGGCATCGCTCCTGCAATTCCACCCAGTGACGTGCTCCACGTCGAACTGCGTTTCAACCACATCGTGTATATCACGATGTAAGCAAACCATCCGAGTAAAGCCATCCAACCTGATAACGGATTCACCAAAAGATACAGTACTGCTAGTCCCACAACACCGAGGATAATGCCATAGCCAAGTACAAACCCTGGCTTCAGATGGTTGATGTAATCCATCCTTTTTTTGGTGCGCTCCATCTTTTGGTCCAATTCACGATCCCAATAATTGTTGATCACACAAGCTGAAGCAATAACCAAAGTTGATCCAATCACGACCATGAGCAGAGATAACCAGTTGATATCCCATTTTGAAGCTACCCAGAATCCTACCGCCACCGCAAACACATTCAGCCTTAGAAGTCCGGGTTTGGTTAATGCAATCATGTCTTTAAGCATGAGGCTCCTCCTGAACTATGTAAAAACGCCATTCCAATAATGATACATGTACCTACCATTAATTACAATCGCTTTCATGAATTTGTCATAACCAAAAAGCATCCCTCACCGTTCCAATGAACAGGAGGAATGCTTGACTGATCAATTTCATCTCATTTTTATGGGATGTATTGTTGTACAATTTTAGTGACTTTTCCGTCCTGCACCGTCAGATGATACGGGAATACGGACAGATCGAGAATACGGGTATTCTCATACAACGTTTCAAACTTGGATAATGTCACAGGTTCATTCCACTGAATGTCTGCGCCCTGCATCGTACCATCCCGATCATACAACTGCATCAATACTTCAGCATTGGCACTAACTTCAACCTGTTCCTGCTCTTTGCTGTCATTAACAATATAGTAACCATCTGGAGCACCATCTATACCAGCTTCCGGATTACGCTGTGCAAAAACCGCATCGGCTTCTTCACCTTGATACCAGCCAATTTTGTCCACTGTCATATACAACTTGCCATTCTCTTGGTGCAAGCCTTCTACATAGGCTGTAAACATCTCGGAGTTTGCAGCTTGAGCTTCTTTCGCAGAAGGTTGTTGCGCGTCCGTACTACCTTGAGCATTCGCAGGGGTAAGCAAATATGTAGTCAGCACAATCATACCAAGTAAAGCAACAACTGCACCGATCATTCGTAGTTTCCATTGTTTTGCCGCGTTCTTCATAGGTTACATCTCTCCTTAATATGAACGTTACTATTCCTTAACCGGAAGTCTTGCTTCTCAAACGCTCATGTGAACTATCGATTCCAACGTTCTTTCTTTTCCTATCATACTTGCAATAGGAACTGTAAAAGTATCAGCCAGATTAAAAATAGTTACAACGCGCGTCATCACTTCTGTCTATCGTCTTCGTGAACGGCAAAAAACCCTTGAAGGCATTACCATTCAGGGGTTCTTTACTTGCTAATCTTAATGATTGGGTGTGGAGCTTTGTGCCAAACGAACGAGCATATGAGCCAGCATGTGGCGTTCATCTTCCTTACCGACATTCCACAGCTCCTGAAGCAGTTTTTCTTCACGATTACGAGGTTCTTCCCGATCTGCCAGATAATCTGCTACTTTTTCGGCGATTTTGGCCATCTGTTCCTCGCTGAGTCCAATGGATTCACCCATAGCGATTCGCTTACCCAGGTATTCTTTGAATGCATCAAAGTTCTGTAAAATCTGTTCTCTTTCTTCTGGCGCAATCTTCTCAATTGCATTGTCCACCTTGTCAGTAGAAACTTGGCCATCTTTATGGATGACATGATTTTGTTCACTCATTTGAATAACCTCCTTGAAAGTAATCGTTCATTGGATTCATGCAACATGTATAACAATAACCGGTTATCTATAATATAAACTGCTTGCCCAAGATTAATCAGTCCATTTCTATCCTGTAAGAGTCCTGATCATCGAGCATCACGTTTCAAATGAGTTCCAGCGGTTAATCGTTTACATATACGTAATGGTGTTTGGATATGTTAAGAAACACCTGAACATTACGGAACAAGGAGGGATTTCCCATGAGCGACAAAGCCAAACATGAGAAAACAAATGATGAACTTGAACCAGGCGTGAACACAGTTATCCATCCAGACAAGAAGAATCCCGGGCCAACCGATATGATTGAAGGTGTCGTTGGCGATATCGTAGAAAACATTCGCAAAGATTTCTCACATGATTCGAAGGACGAGAAGTCTTCTTCCAAGTCAACGGATTCATCAGACAAATAAAAGTAATCTTCTCCTCCCTAGCAAAAGATAGCTCAAAAAGTCCTCCTGCCATATGCATGGCTTGGGAGGACTTTTTGGTAATGAACAATTGAATAACCAACCTCATATTAGGAGGTCAATTTCAAAGTAAATCCTTTGTCATCTGCTGTAACGCCTTATGAATCCAGATCGCGGCAATGGAACCTTCACCCATCGCAACCGTTGCTTGCTCTGCATGTAACCCCAGATCTCCGGCAATCCATACATTCGTCGCTGCCTGCAAGCTGCGTGGATCAGCTTCTACATGTTTATTATCTGCGATTACAGCTCCAAGCTGCTCCGCCAGTTCATAGTGTACACGATTGCCTCCAAATGCGATAAACCCTCGCTCCGACTCAAAAATCTGTCCATCTTCGGTCAGAACACCGGTGATATGGCCGTCCTCAATCTGCTGTACTTCCTGAACCGCTGCTTCCAGATAGCGAACGCCCGCCTCTTTCATGCTGCGATGAAGTTCTGCAGATATGGGCGCCTGCTCATGATTGATATATAACAGATCATTCGTACGTTGAATTAAAATCATCGCCATATTGGCACCTGCTTCACCAGATCCCAACAAGACTGTACGTTGATCCTGGATCTCATAGCCATCGCAATCAGGGCAGACATAGACCGTTCGGCCAAGCGTAGGGGTTAATCCTGGAATGTCCGGAACTCTATCCGAGAGCCCTGTTGCCAGTAGCACGGTTTTGCTCCTATATTCAGATCCGGAAGTACCGAATAATTGAATTTTCTCACCCTGACGCCCTGCTTTAACAATACGATCTTTCTCAAAAGATATACCGGTGCGCTCTGCCTGCACCCTGCCTCGGGCACGGAGTTCTTCGCCGGACACCCCATCGGGGAACCCGAGAATATTATGATACGTCCGACACAACGTCGATCTGCCCTCTCCCGCATCGATCACCAACACCTGATGGGCCGAATAACGTCCAAGCTGAATGGCTGCCTGAAGCCCTGCGAGCCCTCCACCTACGATTATGCAATCTACCTCTCGCATGCTCCTTCTCCTCCTGAACTATATACATTGAACTAAAGAATATTTACACTGGTCACTCCGATGACAGAACAACCTTCCGATCGCTGTTATCCCCAGATTTTTTTAATACCTTTTACAAAGGGTAAATCCGGGGATAAAGGCGAACACTTCGCTTCTTCAGGCTCTTTCTGTCCTCTCCGTTATTGTGTAAATGTTTAGCTCAATATATATATATTTTGTCCTTATATACATTAAACCGTTCAGTCAAACTTAACGCGTCCTCTTATTGCTTATCTTATACCAAAACAAACAGACCCAAACCATCCGCCGGAATCACGGTTCGTTTGAGTCTATCAGATTCATGAATATTTAGAAGTTATAAGATTCAAATCGTGATGCATTCGAAATGGCGTTCCATACATCGGCTGTTTCGCCGCCCATATACCAGTAAGCCAGTCCAGCAATTTGCCGTTGCTCACTCATCAACACTTTGGCTGATAACGAACGACTATCCTCTGCCCAAATATATCTCGGCATACCGTTACTGTTGTACCCGATCATATATTGAACCAGACTTGCATCCCATCGTCTTACAGATCCCGTGGCATGTGCACGGATTCCCTGTTCTGCCAGTGTAATGTCCCAGGAGCTAGCTGCCGGATTGACTGAAGACCAGTCTCGTGTATATAGCGGCAAGGCCAAAATCGTTTTGGCACGTACTACTTCAGAGAGCATAGTATCCAATGCCTTTTCCACCCATGGAAGAGACGCCACTGATCCTGCTTTCGGATCACCGTTCCAGTGTTCCTCGTATCCCATCAGCACCATATAATCCGATACAGCACCCAGTTTGGCATAATCAAATGCATCCGTCCAATCTGTACCGAGGTCTGGTGATACATCCACAGACACTACTGCACCCAGTGCGTGCAACGTAGCCGTCAAGGAGGTTACAAATGCGGTTAACCCTTCACGATCCGCAGGATCGACATTCTCGAAGTCGACGTTGATGCCGTCCAATTTATAGGTTTTGACATAGGAGGCTACCTGTGAGATCACTGCCGCTCGGTTGACCGAACTGGATAACATCTGATGGGTGAGTGCCGAATCTGAACGATTACCAAGCAATGGCCATAGCTGCCTGTCTGTGGCGGATGCCCAGGAAATCAATGCCGGGTCCGCGTGATCTGTTACTTTCATACTGCTGTTCAGGAAAAACCAGCGCGGGACCAGCGTATTCACTTCAGACTGCTCCACTTGCTTCTTGAATTCGGCTGTAGTGGAGTTATATTGCCAACCCAGCTGAACGCCGAGCTCATCCCCACGTTGTAACTGCTCAGACCATGTTTTCTTTTGTAAAATGGCATCGAGCATGACGGCTGCTTCTTCGCGCGTTACCTGATCATGTGGTCGGAACACGCCCCCGCTTCCCTTCATCAGTCCAAGCTGATATACCGTCTGCACATAAGGGCGTGCCCAGTCCGAGATATCATCTGCGTCAAAATAGGTTGAAGACAAGAGTGATGTCTCTACGGGTTGTTGTTTTAACATTCGAACAAGTAAAGCAGCCGCTTCTTCACGCGTAATGGAAGCATTAGGCTGGAACGTTCCCTGACCCTTACCCTCCAAAATAAAAAGATTCGTCATGGCGGCAACGTTGCCGTAATACCAAGCATTCATGCTTATATCCTGATAGGGATTTATATTATTTTTAACCGGCTTCAAACCTAGCAATCTCACCGCAAATGTCGCAAATTCTGCACGAGTAACGGCTTTCTTCGGTTCAAACGTAGTCTCTGACGTACCGGCAGCAATGCCTTTGTCCACCAAATGTGTAATGGCATCCTTGGCATAACTGGTACGCGTATCCTGAAACTGTTGCTGTACGCTTGCAGCCTGAACGGGAGAACTGTATCCAGCCACCGATCCAAGAGCTAATATCCCGCATAAAGCCATTTTCCATAAACGTTGGTTCGTTATGTCTTTTAATCTAGTATTCACATCAAAAAGCCTCGCTTCATTGGATTACGATCAACTATCATCGTATCAAATTGAAGCGAGGCCGTATGTGGTTAAATGTTGGGAAATGCGAAGCTTACTTAAATCAATTTCATAACTCATTAAAATGAATTTATGTAACTAGATATAGACAAATTGAAACGTTTTGATCTATATCTAGCCTTGATTGAAGCAGCTAAAGGTATTATGAAATTGATTTATTTGTGTACTTTTACACGCTCTTCAATCGGTTGGAATTCTTTCTCACCCGGTGCTGCTGTTGGTTTACCAAATGGCATCTGAGCGATCAATCTCCAGTTCTCAGGAATGTTCCATTCTTGTTTAACCTTCTCGTCAATCAACGGATTGTAGTGCTGTAAAGATGCACCCAGACCTTCTTGTTCCAGAGCAGTCCAGATTACCAGTTGCAACATACCGTTGGATTGGTTAGCCCAGATCGGGAAGTTATCTGCATAAGCTGCAAAATTCTGTTGAAGCTGTGCGATCACATTGTTGTCTTCGAAGAAGAGAACCGTACCATATCCACTGCGGAATCCGGTCATTTTCTCAGCTGTGGATTTGAAGGCTTCTTCATTACCTACCACTTCACGCAAAATTTCTTCTGTGTGATTCCACAATTTATCATGTTGTTCACCGAGCAATACAACGGCACGGGATGTTTGTGAGTTGAAGGAAGTTGGTGTATATTTCACCGCTTCTTCTACGATTTCCTGGATTTTGGCATCCGAAATTGTGGATTCCTTGCTGATTCCATAATAAGATCTTCTGTTTTTTAACGCATCAAAAAAAGTAGTCATTCTTATTCGCCTCCCAAAATGGTGTTTTTCATTGCCAACATAGTAACTATAATATAGTAACATACATTAGTCAACAAACTAATTTATTTTCACTAAATATATATTCACCGAAAACACTTCAACCTCTTTGCTCAAAACAGCAATTGTAATTACCCTTCGCTCGCCTTTTTACGGTAATCTGCCCGGTATTTCTCTTCGGTAGACGAGTTGCTTTTCGTCTGATCTTTATTCTTCTCTTCCTGAGCCTCCATATTCAGATCTTCCATCGGAATTGGATCTACAGTCTGTTCTTCTTCATGTCGGTCAAGCAAACTTTCGTGCTCCGTCTTATATTGTTCGGGATTGTCATGGGATCGTTCCTGACGGGTATCACTGTTATTCTGATCCGGTGTGCGCTCTTTCATTCATGATCGCCTCCTCTGGTTTCATTACCCTTTCTTTACCTGTTCTGCCTGTCCTCTAAACAAGGTGATATGCATTTCCTGAAAGAAAATCATCAAAAAAAGCCAACCAGACAAGCTGGTCAGCTCACAGAAGGCTTCTATGTTTGACGATGCAATTGGGAACGATACAGATCAGGCGAACATCCCACACTTTGTTTGAACATCCGGCTAAAATGTGAAAGGCGTTTGAAACCGGACAATCGACTTGCTTCTGTCACGGTGATTTCCGGCTGGAACTGAAACAACAGCTTCGCCTGATTGATGCGACGGTCATACAGGTATTTGAATATCGTCAGCCCTGTCATTTCCTTGAACATGCCTGCCAGATATGGCTTCGACAGATGCAATTCCAGTGCCAAATCATCCAGACCAATATCCTTCATATAGTGCGTATCCACATAACGGATAATGTGCTGCACATGCCGCTCCCTCTCCGATGAAGGAAGGTGTTCTTCTACATCTCCCTGGCAGATCTCTGCTATAAAATACAACAGATCACACAGCCGCACATTCATGCGCTCCTGCCTGTAACTGGTCTGACTTTGAGACAGTTGATGAAGATCATGCAACAGTGCTTCGAATTCAGAGCGGGTCTCTCCCGTCAGATTGACTCGGCAATTTCTGAGTTCTTCAAATGGCTTGAGCACCTCAACCATGCGGTCCGGATGCAGGCTGCTGCGCATGGCAGACGGATCAAAATGCAGTGTGCTTCGCTCATAAGCACTGCCTGGTTTCGGATGCGGTCGATGAAGAGTCAAGCCATGCATCAGCACCAGATCACCCGGCTCCAGATTGTATACCCGGTCTCCTATGATATAGGTACATTCTCCAGCATGAAAATAATAAATTTCATAGTGTGGATGTGAATGGAATCCATCTGACTTCCCTGGGTTAAACATACTGGTGGAACGGTAGCTATACTCTAGTGGAGCACTAAATTGCATCATACTCGGCACATTCATGCACCTCCTGTTCGGGAGAGGGAAATGACTCCAGTCATGTCCCTATAGGATATATGAAAGTGAAATTATAGAAGCTGTTTAATACTTTCTTGAATTTCGTCGATGGAGTCGATCGGTTCAAAGCGTCTGACCACCCGACCCTCTGCATCAATCAGGAATTTTGTGAAATTCCATTTGATCGCATCTCCATGTAACCATTCTGGTGCTTTATCAGCCACCATCAATTTCAATAGTTTTGCCTGTATATCTGTTTCATCAAAGCCAGCAAAAGGCCCTGATCTTTTCAAAAAGTCGTAGAGCGGGTGCGCCGCTTCTCCATTCACATCCAGTTTGGAGAACATCGGAAATTTCACACCATAGTTAATCTGGCAGAACGATTCCGCTTCCGAACTGCTTCCAGGCTCCTGCTCTGCAAACTGGTTACACGGGAAACCAATAATCTGAAGCCCTTGATCCTTGTACTGGTCATACAGCTTCTGCATGTCATCAAACTGGTGCGTATATTTACATTTGCTTGCCGTGTTTACGATGAGCACAGGTTTTCCTTCATATTGATAGAGTGGGAAACGCTCTCCACTGGTTCTGGTTACGGTAAAGTCATAGATGGTTGGCATAAGTCTAGTGCACCTCGCGATAGTTATGTAGTCATATGGAATCATATGATTTTATATTATATACGAAGTTTGAACTATTGTATTGCGGAAAGATCCATCTATAACGATGATTGCACCGCTACATATATATCAATCTCATTGCTGGCACTTTCCGGTTGATAACGCTCATCCCAAATTTCAAAATCATAGTCTTTGGGTTCATGTCCGTTCTCACAGATCCACTGTCCATAGACATAATCGTATGTATCACCAATCGCTGACTCAATCCCTCGATGCGTGCACGTCACATATTGGCTGTCAGGGACGTCATGACTTATCATCTCGGATGGGACATTCTCCAAACTAGTTACTTCATATCCCAATAGATGTGTAAATTTATCAGTCTTTGCGTTGAAATCTTCATTGATCGGATATATCTGCATCAACATGACGTTATCATTTTTTCGATATTGAATTTCACCTTTTCTCTCAACAAGCTTATGATAGTGGCTCTTGCCCAGCCCCGATTCGAACTCTTCTATAGTCGCTTCGATTGAGTATCCTACAATGTGAAAAGCAGGCAAAGTGATGACTTTCATTTCCACAAGAATCTCCTCCAATTGATAAATTCTGATCATGGATTAATTCTCCCTTTCAACAGAAAACCCTTCTGCCGCGAAAATCTCTTCGTTCAGCAAAAGGGTTATTATATGGGATCACAGTGACAGCAGCTTCAGCCCTTCACGGCACTTCCGGCCACGCCCTGGATAATATAATGCTGCCCCACCAGGAAGACGATAATCATCGGAATAATGCCTGCCGTGGCAGCAGCCATCATGCCGTTGTAGTCTACATTGTTCTCCAGAATAAAGTTCTGCAGTCCGAGCGGCACGGTGTACAGGTCTTTGTCAATCAGGAACACGAGCGCATTCTCATAATCATTCCAGTGCCAGGAGAAATCGATGATCGCCAGCGTAGCCAGCGCAGGCTTCGCCAGGGGCAGTATCAGCCTGAAGAATATACGCAAGTGTCCAGCACCATCGATGAACGCCGCTTCCGAGATCTCTGAAGGCACTGACAGGAAGAATTGCCGTAGCATAAACACCCCAAAGATCGTGAACATTCCGGGCAGGATCAAGGCCCAATGCGTATTATATATGCCGACCCACTCAAACATCAGAAACTTCGGTACAAAGAGCACCTGCGGAGGCACCATCATCATCGAGAGATAGATCAGGAACAATGTCTCCCGACCTTTGAATTGAATCCGTGCGAAGCCATAGGCTGCAAACGCCGAGAGAAATACAGCTCCGACCGTGCTAATTAGCGATATTTTCAACGAGTTCAGATAATACGTCGCAAAGGTATCCGCTCCGCTCCAGACCTTAATGTGGTGCTCCCAGTTCAGGCTGGAGGGTATCCACTGGATGGGATAGGTGAATACGTCCGCAGGAGATTTGAACGACGTGCTGATCATCCAGATGAACGGCATAATCATCAATAAAGCAAAACCGGACATCAGAAGTGTCAGTATGATTCTCCGAATCTGCGTCAAGGACTCCATGCGGACTTTAGGTGATTGCGGAGCTGTGGGCTTCGCGTTCGTGGCAATTGGTTTCTCCATAACGATTCCCTCCCTCCTTAATAGTGAACCCAACGTTTCTGACCGAGCCACTGCAATACAGTGAAGATCATGATGATGGCAAAGAGCGCCCAGCTAATGGCAGCAGCGTATCCCATCTCGTAATATCGGAAGGCATTCTGGTAGATAAAAAGCGACAACACGGTTGTACTGTTCCCCGGCCCACCCTGGGTAATCGCTTGAATGATACCAAAGTTCTTGATGGTCATAATCAGCCCGGTAATCAGCAGCAAAAAAGTAGTCGGGCTCACAAGCGGCCAGATCACTTGGCGTATCGTCTGCCAGGGGCGGGCTCCATCAATCCGTGCTGCCTCAACCAATTCCTCCGGGATTTCCTGCAAGGCGGCCAGATAAATAATCATGTTGTAACCCAGCATGAACCAAATCCAGATGATATCAATCGCGTACATGGACCATTCCGTTGTCGATAACCATCCCGGTGGATTCGTAATACCAATTCCGCGCAAGAAACCGTTAATCGGCCCCGATGTTGGCTGAAACAGCAGCATCCAAACAAAGGCGATGGCAACGCCGCTGGTGATATAGGGCATGAAATAGAGGGCACGCAGCGTTTTTTGCCAGTACACCGACTTGTTCAGTGCTACAGCCACGATAAATGCCAACCCCATTGATACCGGAACAGCTAACAGAAAGACAAATGTATTTCGCAGCGCCACGCCAAACAGATCATCATTCAACATCCGGCGGATATTATCCAGCCCGACGAAATTCGTCTCCGGGCTCATGAATTTGTAATCGGTGAACATGAGATAGAACGAATAGACAGCCGGTATAATAAAAAACAACAGCACGCCAATCATATTGGGCCCAATAAACAGATACCCGAGCCTGCTCTGCCGTTTCATCCAGGATTTATGCATATGCTCCCCCACTCCTTAACATCTGTTCTGGAATTAAGCATAACAAGATGTCCTCTAACATTTAAGGAACATAACCCTGTACCTGATATCACAGATATATGCATTTCGGCAGTGCCTTTCGGAAGGGAGACAACATGGAATTGTTCTATTGCTTATATAAAAAAACCGCCCCTTTGGGGACGGCCTTCGATCTCAGTGCAACTACATTCTAATTTTGCTTTCTATTGATTCTGCTTCAGCCAATCATTATGGCGTTTGACCATGTTCTGTACCGTAACTTCGGCAGTCTGGTTACCAAGGAAGAACTTTTCGTACTCCTGTGCACGCAGATCGACCACTTCCTGCGCAATGCTGCGGACAAACGTAGGTGTCTCGTCACCATACAACACGAATTCCAGAGACTCCTTGTCATAAGAATCGGCATAATCGCCTAGCAGATGATCAATAGCAGTCTGTTGATCGACCGCATTGGAGGAAGGCAGACGCCCACCCGCAGCCATCGGCATCATTCCTCCATCGGCGTACCATTTCAGGAACTCCCATGCGGCTTCTTTATTTTTTGACTTGGAATTGATCGCAATAAAGTCACCCAGTCCTCCACTTTTCACCATATCTGCTTCTTGTGTAGCCAGCCTCGGTACAGGGGCAAAAGCGATTTTCCAATCCCGAGGGAACTCGGTCATATTGTTCGATGTGCGGATCAGCCATTCGCCAATGTTGATCATGGCAGACTCACTGCCAAGGAACATGTTCTCCACCGGCATTTTGGAAGTCAGTTGCTCACCAAGTGGTGGCGTCGTTGCATCCTCCTTCATCATTCCGTTCAACGTCTCCAACCATTTGGTGACGAGCGGATCATCGAGGTTGGAAGTACCGTCTGCCTTAACATAGCCGTTCTTCACCAGAACGGAATCAAGCGGGTCTACATAGGAAGCGGTATGCTGCACCAATCCGTACTTGAAGCCAGCGGACTTCAGCTTGAGTGCATACTCTCGGGCTTCATCCCAAGTCCAGGCTGTTGGAACACTCAGCCCGGCCTGATCAAGCGCTTTCATATTTAAAGCGAAGAAAGCAGCATTTTTCTTGGTTGGCATACCGTAATATTTTCCGTCCACTTTCCAGGAAGCCGCGTCTTCCCCCATTTTCTCATCAATGTTGTAGTCAGTGAACTCGCCCAGATCCAGTGCTGTTCCACCCTTGATGCGTTTATCCAGATTCGTGAGAGTATAGTTTACGTACAGGTCAACGTTCTGCCCCGTGGAAAGCGCCGTATCCAGCTTCAGGTTGCCATCATCGTCATTCACAAACCGCACATATTCCACCTGAATATCAGGATGCTCCGCATTCCAGGTATCCACCACTTCCTGTGGACCATTCTCGGGCGGCACCGCGCCCCACATGGTGAGCTTCACTTTTCCCCCTGCCGCTCCACCTCCGTTATCTCCACCGTTCGTTTCATTTTTACCAACACAGCCGGCAAGCAAGCCCAGCATCAGCGCACCTACGATTAACCCGGTTAATCCTTTTTTGATTCTCATCTGGTCACATGACCTCCCTGAATTGAAGTGTACCTTCCGTTACATCGTAGCAGGGACCTTGCTGGGTTCATAAGATACATATCCATGATTCGAATTGAACAAAAATACGGATTTACTTGTGCTTGCCTGAGCACTCGATACACATATTCCTTCTACTCATCCTGTGAGTCACGAGCGATGGCGATACTGGCTGGGCGTGCAACCGGTCCAACGCTTGAATATTTTGATGAAATAATTATCACTTCCGAACCCTACCCGGTAACCAATCTCCTGTACAGGAAGATCCGTCTCGCGCAAGTATTCAGCGGCTTTCTCCATCCGTACCCCGTGCAGGTAGTGAATGAGGGTATGACCAGTTTTCTTTTTAAACAAAGCACTCACATAATTCTCGCCCATCATCACATATCGTGACATGGATTTGACGGTAATGTCTTGATCATAATGCTGTCCGATGTACTCTATAATTTTACTAATCTCTGGATGCTTCACAACCGGCTCACGAACAGGTGTGAACAGAAGATCCGTCTCAGTCGGGGGCGCAGAAGAGACCGTCAGTGAAGTAGGCGAATCAGGCGTTGATGTGAGAACCGGTGGGGAAGTCGACACTTCATGATGATCTGTCTCTGTCCGGGCTTCAGCCGAAGCTCCCAGTTCCGCACTTACTTTACGTAGTGTATCACGCAGTGAATTCACACTCATGGACAGCTTCAGAATATAATTCGAAGCCCCATATTCCATCGCACGGCGTACATATTCGAACTCTCCCATACAGGTGAGCATCACAAATTTGGTCTTCAGCCCCGCCTGACGGGTCTGTTTGAGTAATTCCAGACCGTCCATACCCGGCATGACAATATCGGTCAGCACCAGATCCGGTGTATCCTGTATGATCATCGCCAGCGCTTCGGTCCCATTACCGGATTCTCCGATGACCGTGAAGCCCAGCTCCTCCCAGGAAATAATTTCTCGCACCGATTCTCGTACGAATACCTCATCTTCTACAAGTAGTACCTTCCACATGTTCCAGATTCCCCTCTCCAGTCGTCCGGAACGTGTCTCAAAACTCGCGCTTCTTAGTTTTCAGACACGCCCTAGTCAGACCGCTTCTGTACGTAAGGCGTCGACAATAAAAAAGGAATGCTGAACCTTACTAATGTCCCTGGTTGATTATCCATTATTTCAAGTTTACTTTGACCTTTGAACAATAACCGCAATCGTTCCCTGAGGTTGGACAGACCGATCCCCGGACGCGTCCGGGTTACCTGCTGACGCCGGGATTCCTCCATTCCGATTCCGTTGTCTGCCACCTCCAGCATCAGTGTTCCTGTGTCTTGCCTATATATGCTGATACGGATCTGACCAAGCTGCTCCTGTGGTCCAACACCGTGGTGAATGGCGTTCTCCACGAGTGGCTGCAAGCTCAGCTTGGGCACCAGCGCGTACTCCAGCTTGTCGTCAAATTCACAAGTTACCTCGAAGCTATCGCGGTAACGAATCCGCTGGATATGAAGGTAGGCTTGAACCAGCTCGATCTCATCCTTCAGGTATACCAATTCGACCTGTGAATTCAGGCTGACCTCCAGTAATTTGCCCAAGGAAACACACATCTCGGATATCTCCTCATTCCCGCTGCGGATCGCACTCCATTTCATTGTATTCAATGTATTCAGGAGAAAGTGCGGATTCATCTGGGCGAGGAGCATATGAAAATGTACCGCTTCCTTCTGGCGTTCCTCCGCCTTGAGTCTGTTGATCATCTGATTGGCATCTTCCAGCATCGTATTAAACGTACGTGTCAGTTCCAGTACTTCTCCACGGCTGTGGCCCTCAGGAATACGAATCTTGAGGTTTTTGCGGACGACATCCTTCATCTGTTTCTGTAGATGCGACAAAGGGCGCGTAAACGTCGCCGAGATCATAAAAGCCATCAGCACAAATGCGCCTGTGAAACCAAAAAAGGTCAGAAAGTAACGCTGCTTAAGCTCAGATATCTCTGTAAACAGAATAGAAAGTGGAATGCGATTCACCATATACCAGTCCAGTGATTCAATGTACACGTAGTTAATCAGCGTATCCGAGGCAGGATCAGTCAGATAAGCCTGTGCCGGATGAAGAGCTATTTCACGGGTAACCTCCGGGGAAAGCGCCGCTGTTTTGGATGAACGGGCGATGGTCTCTCCGCTACCTGTAATCAGAAAGTACTCCCGGTTACTCTGTGAATCCTTCAGCATCGTTTGGAACCAGTAGGAGTAATCAATGCTGATCCGAGCCAGTCCGTACCGCTTGCCGCCGCTATCTTTCATGTAGGCATACAGTGACAACAGGTACGGGCTGGAGGATAACTCCCTGAGCACATGGTTGGTATCCCGTGCATCCCAGCGATAGAAAAGTTCTTCCGGTTGAAGCGGGTGCGAATCTGCACCACCTTTTGGCATCGTTATTTCTCCAAGACGCTCGCGGAATTGCTCCAGATAGGGGCCATACGCCAGTGCTTTTTTCGGCAAATACGAAGTGTAAACGCTATCATGAAAATCCAGCAAGGTAAAGTACACCGAAGGATTATATAGAAAGAAACTGTTGTTGATCATCTTGAACTTTTCTTCCACCAACGACTTGTTCTCAAGCTGAGTACGATTGTCCGGGGAGGTGAGCACACTTCTTACCGCAGAATCCTGTTCCAGAAAAATGAGCGTTTTGAAGGCGATACTCATCTGATCCTCCAGAGAGCGGTACATCTGCACCAGCTGCTCATGACTCTGTTCACTGATTTTCTGCTCGACCAAGGATTCAATCTGCTGATAATTGTAGACATTCAATGCACTGAACGGCAAGAGAATTAACACCACAAATGCACCGAACAGACGGTACCTGAGCCGCTGTGGCAACCAACTCTTCCAATTTGGCTTCTTCATTCCTTTGCGCTCGCTCCCCTACAATTAATGACCCCATTATAGCACCTGCCTGCCATTTACAGCCGGGGTCGAATGATTTGCATGGATTTGTGATATTCGTTGCCTGCTTTCATGTGAAATGCACAGATATGTTCTATTGGTGTAAAGAAAGAAATAAATGGATGAATGAGTGAGTGAATGAATGGATGGCTAGATGGACGAGACGCTTTACCTCATACTTGATGTCTTCTCCGATACTCCGAGGGACTGATTCCTATGGTGGACGAAAATACGCGGCTCAGATAAAATCCGTTCTCATATCCACATCTCTCAGCAATCTGTGCAAGGGTCAGACCGCTATCTGCCAGCAAAGCTTTTGCCTTTTTGAGACGGATCGCTTTCAGATAATCGGATGGTGTTTCTTGAAAGGCCTCCCGGAACCTTCGGGTGAACTGAACTGGACTCAAAGCCAAGCGCTCGGCCAATGCTCGGAGACTGACCGCCTCTCCTGCCCACTCCTCCAACAAAACAGCCGCTTCAGACATGAGAGCATCTTCGGTAAACTTTCGTTCCATTAGCCTGCTCTGTCTGCGCTCCCATTGATACAATTGCCACAAATCCATCAATAAATGGGTCTTCCATCCTGTTGTAACCGCATCGTTCTCCTCTCTCGCCTGACGCAGATAAGCATATGTTGAAGCTAACCGCTTCGTATCATTAATCTGCGATTTTCCAATTGGCGGTAGGAGACACTCATCCTCTGCGGCGTCACAACGGAACTGCATATAGTGAAACGTCAGCGGGGTTATCGTCTCTCTGCGAAAAGGCACGTGGGGTGGACACAACACCAGATCAGCGAAACCCGCCTCTCCGGTCTGCCCCCCAATCTCGTAACGGAATACGCCCTCTTCAACAGCAAAGACCACCCAAGCGTCGTAGATATCTTCTGCCAGAGCAAATGCAGCTTTCTTCTTCCAGTAGATGTGGTTAAGGAGGTCCATGACACACCTGCCTTTGTTGTGAAATAAAGTATATGCTCGATGATAATATAGTGTATTTGAAAAGTAAATATATAGAACTAATATGAAATTATAGATATGAAATAAGAGCTTAGGCTCCTTTACATTCAATGAGAGAGGTGTTCTTATGAAACACGAACTCGTTAAACCGGGTATCACCGTCATCGGGGGTGGCCTTGCTGGCGTATGCGCGGCTATATCTGCGGCACGACTGGGCCAACAAGTCGCGTTGGTGCAGAATCGCCCCGTACTCGGCGGCAATTCCAGCAGCGAAGTACGCGTGTGGGTCTGTGGCGCTACCGCCCACGGCATTAATCGCTATGCCCGCGAGACGGGCATCATGGGGGAACTGTTTGTAGAGAATCAGTATCGTAATCCGGAGGGCAATCCTTATCTCTGGGACTTGGTCATTCTGGAAGCCGTTCGAGCTGAATCCAACATCACTCTGTACCTGAATACCGATGTCCACGAAGTCGAGGCCACCGGGGATGGAGATGAGCGCATGATTACCTCCGTTACCGGATGGATGATGGGCTCTGAACGCAAAATTCGATTCGAGAGTCAGATCTATCTGGACTGTACGGGCGATGGACTGGTTGGCTTTCTGGCAGGTGCCAAGTTTGCACTCGGCCGGGAAGCCCGCAGCGAATATGGTGAAGAATGGGCGCCGGAGGTGGCCGATCAGATCACGCTGGGCAGTACGCTCCTCTTTTATACCAAGGATATGGGCGCACCTGTCCGTTATATCCCACCCTCTTTTGCCAAGGATATCACGCAGACGAGCATTCCGATTCGCCGGGTCATTCGCAGCGGGGATTCCGGCTGTCATTACTGGTGGATTGAATGGGGCGGTGAGCATGACACCGTTCATGACAATGAGCTGATCCGTGATGAACTGTGGTCCGTGATCTACGGGATCTGGGACTATATCAAGAACTCCGGCAAATTCGAAGCCGACCATATGACGCTGGAGTGGATCGGTTCGCTGCCTGGCAAAAGGGAGTACCGCCGCTTTACGGGTGACTATGTGCTCACCCAGAACGATATTATTAGCCAGCGGGAGTTCCCGGATGCCGTTGCCTTTGGCGGCTGGTCCATTGACCTGCATCCCCCGCAGGGCATGTACGCCGAAGCGAGCGGCTCGAAGCATATGCATGCCGATGGCGTCTATCACGTGCCGTTCCGCTCGTTGTATTCCGCGAATGTGCGGAATATGCTCATGGCCGGACGCGACATCAGCGCTTCGCATGTCGCCTTCGGCACGACCCGCGTCATGGCGACATGCGCGGTCATCGGCGAAGCCGCAGGTACGGGCGCGGCGCTCTGCGCGGCCATGGGGGTGTCGCCGCGCGAGCTGCACGCGAGGCATCTTGCGTTGCTGCAGCAGACGTTGCTGCGGCAGGACGCATCCATCATCGGGGTGCGCAGCCACGATGAGCTGGATCTGGCCCGGCGTGCCAAGGCTACAGCCTCCAGCACGCTGACGGGCATCGCTCTGGAGCAGCCTGGCGAGACGTACCCGCTGGGTACGGATGTTGCCCTGCTGCTGCCTGTGCATCCACTGCTCAGTGGTCTGGAGCTGCTGCTGGATGCATCCAGCGATACCGCGCTGACGGTAGAGCTGTGGGATACGGGGCGTAAGGAGAACTACGTCCCGCATTCGTTACAAGTTACGGCGACTGTTAACGTTACAACAGGAACTGCGCAGTGGGTGAAGCTTCCGCTCGAATGGCGACCGGAAGAACCGCAGAATGCTTTTATTATCATCCGCTCCAATAAAGCGGTCTCTCTCTACCATTCGATAGAAGCACAAAGCGGGGTGCTGATCTTCTTCAGAACAGAAGAGAATCATGTGTCCAAAAATCTGGAGGATCATGCCACGGATCAGCCTGTCGTCTTATGGTCCATGCAAGGGTTGGCGCGTCAGCCATTCTGCTGTCGTACTCTCTCCGAGACCATGGCCTATTCAGCGGACAATACGATCAACGGTTATCACCGCCCTTTCGGCGGACCGCAGCAGTGGATGTCGCAGCCGATGCAGTCTGGCAAGTCGGAATGGGTGCAACTGACATGGAAAGAGCCACAGACCTTTGCTGAACTGCACTTGACGTTCAACGATGATGTGAACGAGGACCTGGTTAATTTGCATCATCATCGCACAACGTTCCGCGTCATGCCTGAACTTGTGCGCGATTATCGGGTGGAAGTATTGAGTGGGTCTGGGGAATGGATCGAGATTGTACGTGTAACGGAAAACCGCAGAAGAAAAATCATTCATTCCCTGGATATACCTGTGGATGTACAGGCGCTTAGGGTAAGCATTGATGCCACCAATGGCAGCAGGTACGCGGAGTTAATCGAGATTCGAGCGTATGGGGAAGCTACACGGTAGGAGGATTTTAGCGTATCCTTTTTTGATAGCTGATCCTGGCACTGGTCAATATATACGATGGATGAGATCAGAATGCAAAGAAAACAGGTTGTCTTAACCTGCAAGACAGCCTGTTTAAACATTAATCACATATGTGATGGCGAAGAGAGACGCGGTCTCTTTTCTCAAGTTATTCAGTGTGTGTAGAAAGCTTGTCGAGTTATTCTATTGATCCGGATAGGTTTCTTTGAGAAACCGGACAGACTGTACCACTAGCGCTTTCAACACATCCACATCGATGTCTGCTATCTTGTTGATGTACACACACGCTTTTCCTGTCGTATGTTTTCCAAAGTCCTTTAATAGATCTTCTCGCTCGCTATCCCCTGTGGCAAAATATAAACTAATCTTTGCTTTTCGTGGCGAGAAGCCCACCAGAGGTGCATCCCCTTCGTGGCCCGATTCATATTTGTAATGGTATGCACCGAATCCGATAATACTCGGTCCCCACATTTTTGCATCATAACCTGTCGTCTCCGTGAAAATATCCAATAATTGATAGGCGTCCTCACGTTTCTTTGGATTCTCAACCTGTTCAATAAATTCAATGACACTTTGGTCTGTTATGGTTGTTTTAAGTTTGTACATTGAAGCATCACTCCTTCATTAGGTCCAGTCATCGAAATGCTTTCCCAGAAAGATAAGCTCTTTCTCATAGTGTGCCAGATGACCTTCTTTTATCATTTTTATAAAAGCGAGTTCCCCCGCAGCCGCACGATCAGTCAGTGTTTTACACATAAAACGGATACGGGATATGACCCATTCCTTCAAATCTGCTGACACACTCAGCCCGTACGTAGTCATGAATAATGCAATGCGTTCTTTTCGAACAGTTCCGTGCGCATGGCTAGTGTAAGGTACAACACCTTTTCCATCCATCTCTGGTGAAAAATCTGCGAGGGGAACGGATGTATACAAGGCATAAGCGATATCCCACATTCGCGGACCCGGACCTGCCATATCAAAATCAATAATCCCTTGAGGACGTCCACCCTTGTACACCATATTATACGGCGCAAAATCGTTATGACATACAACTTCATCTTCTGTTATGCCTGGATATCTGTTCATTGACTCTGATGTTGTTGTAAATCCAACGGTTGCATCATGGTAACTTCTCAACAGTTTAGCGATTTGGATCAAAGTTGCGTCTGACCACATATACTCTTCGATCTCAGGGTAGTCATTGCCTGGAACGATTCCTTCGAGGTAAGAAAGTACCTCTCTCCCCTGTTCATCTATTCCCAGAAATCGAGGAGCATGGTCGTAACCAACTTTTTCGAGATGTAAAAGCAGTTCATGCACATATGGATTTGGTTTGGCATGCCGGCGAACCGTCTCACCTATTCTGACAACCTGATTCACATTACCTCCCTTAAATTCTTCCTCATGTTCAGACAATCTCATCCCTCCTAAAGTTAAACTTCTTTGGTATGGGCGTGATTACGATTTTTCTTATAACAAATCTTGTTAATATTGTTCATGTCACGCCTTCTTTTATTATCCGTCCACTATTTATGAGGTTATCTACTTAATGTCTTTCGGTTCACTATTCCATATTCCTGCATTTATATCAACGAATCTCATCCCATTTCATCATAGCAAATAGCGTCGTCATCACTGACGGCGCTGTTGTACGCTCTCTGAACAGGTTAGGTAGCTACTACATGGTGCAGATCCATACTATTTTCGAAAAAGGCTGACCGTTCTACATGATACAGATCATAGAGCTGCTCCTTGGCATTGATGAATTGATATACATCTGGATACACATCATTGGCTAACTTCACATATGGCAGTTTTTCTACCGCTTTTCTGGACCTTATATTTTGCTTACGAATCTTCATAAATACCGTTTTAATGTCATGTTCCAGAAACAGCTCAACGAAAAAGGCTGATTTCGCTCTTTGGCTGTAACCATTACCAAAATACGGTGATCCAATCCATGTGGCTAAGAAACCGGTTTGATGCTCGATATGATACAGATCAATCGTACCAATAGGTTGGCCTGTTTCATTCAAAATCGTTCGGGAAATCACCGTCTTTTGTTCTTCTTCGGCCATCAATTGTTTGGTCAGGAATAGATATTCTTCATACGATTGGCATGCATAACGAACGTAAGGAGAAACTGCGGGGTCCATCATTAAGCTGTACAGTGAATGGCATTCCTGCAAATCACGTTTTTTTAACATTCTGTCTACCACCTAGTCCTTTTAGTCCGCTATATCAAGCAAATTAAGTATATAAAAGGTAGTGTGGGATTTAATGAATTCTGTATATGGCTTATGTAAAATGCATTGGTAAATGTTGTTCATCTTCACATCCCGTCGCACAAAAAACGGCATGTCCCTTTTGCAGGAACACGCCGTTTTCACGGATACAGATAAATAGGAAATTATTGAAGGCCTTGCATGATCGCATTAATGATGTTTTGCTGCGTCACAGTATTGTTTGAACGGTTAAACAAAGCGAATCCATGTTGACCGTTATGCCCGTTGTCCCAATACACAGGAACCATTTTGTATTTCTTGGCTTTTGCTGTAACTGCTTTGGCGTAAGCAGCGCGATATACATTGTTGGTTGAATCGTACGACGTTTTATCAATCGAACCGAATTCACCAATCACCACAGGATAGCCTTGAGTCACAAACTTATCGTACATGGACTTGAACTGTGATTCCAGATAATCCTCTTGTCCCCAAGTAGACTTTTTGGCAGGATTCGTAGCCGTTGCGCCCCATTGTGTGATATTTCCATTTTCCTCACCAGCGAAATCCCACGGAGAGTAGTAGTGTGCCGAGATCATGATTCTCTTCTGCGAACTAGGAATTGCCGAGGATCTGAAATTATCTGTTGGGAGAACAAAGCCATAATTACCAACGGTGAAGTCAATATTGGTATTCCAGCCCGGAATCAGCAACCATCTGGCATTGTTGTTTCCTCCAGTTTGACGAACTGTATCCACAAAAATCTGGTTGTAGGCATTCAGGTTGGCGTAATACGCCGAGTTCGGATTACCATAGTTGCCATCGAATACTTCGTTCATGGATTCAAAAATCAGACGGTCATTGTAGTTGCTGAACTTGGTGGCAATCTGTTGCCACACCTTTTTATACTTTTCCTTGATGGCAGTCTGATTGCCACCATTCACGAGCAGCCATCCACCTTGTACGGAATTGTATCCATCGCCATGAATATTGATGATGACATACAGACCTTCATTGTACGCATAATCCACGACTTGCTGAATTCGATTCAGCCATGCCGCATTGATTGTATAGTTGGGAGCGCTTCCAATGTTATTCAAATAGGAGACTGGAATACGAATGGACTTGAAGCCAGCAGCTTTCACTTTTTTGATTAACTCTGGAGTTACCGTAGGATTGCCCCAAGCTGTCTCATTCGGTGTACCGTTCACCGCTGCTTCCAGCTGGTTGCCCAGATTCCATCCTGCACCCATCTCAGACACGATTTGCGAAGCGTCCGCTGCTGATGCTTTAGTGCTCCATCCGGTAAAGGCCACCGTAGCCAGTAATACTAGCGCCAAGCTGCTGATGCCAAACTTCTTCCATTTTTTGAACATACCCATACCTCCGCTTATTCTATTATTTTTTAACAAGCAGTACAGTTAATCTATCAATACAGATTGAATGATTCGAGAACTCGTGCCTCCCTTCCTATCGATCAAACAAATGAATTTTTCGTCTACCACCAACATAATAACACATATATGGAAAATAAAGCGATATATTTCGTGTTTATTTTCACTTTTTATTACAAATTACTCCATCTATCCATTTAAGTGGATTGCTTGGATTTGTTCTCTATTAAAATCAACAATCATGATGTGATCTTGCAGGATATTGTCTCCACAAGATATTGTTGCGCCGTAATCCGCTATGCTGTTAAATGTTATATCTACACGGTACACTTCAATTTCATTAAACCAGTCCTTATGTACCTTTTCATGAAGTTCATTCTCATAATATTTTTGAAAGACTGTCTCACAAGTTGAAAACCATTTAACATAGTCTTCTATTTTATTAGTAATTGAATCTAACTGTGTATTCGTGGACACATATATTCGGACATCGTTTAAATCCTCCTCCTGTATGGAATGTTTAAATATTTGCACTGCATTTTGCAGAACATAGCACCGGTAACTCTCATCACTCTCTTCTTCAAGCTCAATGAATGGGCTTAACAATAGGATCTTGCTCCTCTCTAGGCATCTTTTAAGAATAACTCCTGTAACCAGTGTACGAATTTTTCTTTCTCCTCAAACTGTGGGTAATGCGCAGACTCATTGAATACAATGAAATCTTTGATCGGTGCATCCAACACGTCAAAATAATCACGTGCAGCATTCGCAGTAGTCATATAATCATATTTACCCATCACAAAATAAGTAGGAATCTCCTTAAATCATAAGTTTCATTTGCAATTCTACCAACGGTTTGTTCACCGTAATGGATACAGTAATTCAACAGGTTCTTTCAGCAGCTCTTCTTGGAAGATGTAATTGTGATCGGCTCCAATGATACAGAGGATTCTTTTTCCTGGATGAGCTTCAACTGTATTTTTGACTCTTTGAATCATAATCTGATTACGTACAACCCAGCGAAAGTTCTGGGCCTTCGGATTTACCTGATACAACCATTCATATTTTTGTTTGGTTGCGCTATCGAACTCATTTGAATTAAAAGGAATCTCGCCGAACCTATACGTCTCCATTTGTTCAGCAAACCAATGATTATCCCGTTGTTCAAGTTCTTTGCGTTCCACGCTCGAATAGCCGTTAAATGGATCAAAAGCATTCCACACATCCAATTCAAACCAATCAATAGGGACAAATGTGATGTTCTGCACCTCGCACAAAGGGAATATTAACTCCCAATACTCACTGGCCGGTTCTCCCCAGTATCCTCTATCATTTTTGTCCTTCAGATACCTCAACCAGCTCTGTGGATGAACTTCACCGCAAATAATATCTGGCTTAAACTCTTGAATCACATCCTTGTACAGGGAAAGGGAACAATGATATCGCTCCCTGAGTTCTGGATTATGAATGGTTCCGAGTATGCCAACCGTTGTCATGTGCCCAGCTCCTTTATCATGTGTATATCTTTCGGCTCTTTGTCATAGAGTTCTTGATCAATCTCGCTTGCAATCTGACTGCCCTGGCTTCTGTAAAAGGATACCGCCGATCTCGTCTCTGTGGAGGAAATATACAGATACTGCGCTCCACGTTTCTTGGCCTCTTCACTTAACTGGTTCAGAATACGTTTTCCAATACCTTGTCTTCTGTACGCCTGAGAGACATACATCAAGTCAATTTGTAATTGATTACGTTCTCTGCCTCTGTATTGATGTGCCAGCACCCCGAATCCAATTAATCGATCCTCAGCAAAAGCGCCATACGCCATGCCGCCTTGTTCTAGTTCATAGACATATCGATTTTGAATTTCCTCCAACAGCTTTGCATCCCAGTTTGAGCACTGATGATCTTGTTTTAGCTCTACCAATTCGTTCTCTCTCATTTCATATATGAGATCAATATGTTCGGAACGATCTATTTCCTGCAACTGGTTCACATCATCAAGGGTCAACGTTCTATACGTTATCATGGTCGTTGCTCCCCACCCTTTCCAATACATCTAAAATTCTATGGTTTTATGGATCGAAGTCTGTATTTATCAAAAACTCTTTTATCGTACAAAATAGTGTATTCCTTGTTCTCTTCAATTAATTTTGACATATCCATTGGAACGGTTATTGTTCTTTCAATGTTATCAAAATTAATTACAATCATCTCATTCTCACTAATTTTTTGAACAGTAACTGCTTCAAAAATTGAAGTTCGAAAGGAATTCCACAACAAAACTAAAAGCAATAAAAGTACTAGTGACTTGATGAGTCCCTTCTTCTTATCCACCAGTTTTTTTTCATCTCCTATAGTTCCAAGACAGAGTTCTCCTCCAACTAAAACTAGCTTATTTTAATTAAAGGTAACTCATTCGAAACATTTATTTCGATGTTGTACTTCTTAAGCTCATGGTTCTCAAGTCCACTCCATCTGTCCGAGAACTGATAAAACATATCTCCGAAGTTCATCCCTTTAGGTAATACATCCACAAGCTTTATTTCATCAATTTCCGACTCCGGTAAGCTCTCGAGCAATTTAACCTCAGCATAAAAGACCATACCAAAGCTCCCATTCCATTCATATACTCCATAAGGTGTTAATTCAAAACGCACTGCGCCTGTCTCTTCATAGAGTTCTCTGCTAGCAGTGTGTACAATGGTTTCCCCTATTTCTTTGTTGCCTCCTGGGATCTCCCAACCTCCTCTTTTCCTATTTTTTATGATGATGAATTTATTGTTGTACTTCGCGATCATAACTGCAAATTTTATTAACTCTGAATCAAGTTCATCTAGATCAAACCAGTGGCCCATGTTATCTCTCCCATAAACAACTATTCTTTCAGAATATAATTTTTAAACCAGTGAAGTGGTAACAAGTTATCATCGGATATAATCGTTGTGAATACCGCAACCAATCCTCGCTCTTGGTTAACAAAGATATATTGCCCTCGTCCACCGCCCATACCCATAGCATAAAACGTTTTATTTTTAGCACCTTCTTCCTTGATGTTTTTCATTATGCGCCAGTGGTAGCTATATAAGGTTTCGGAAGTAAGAGAAGGACTTACACTTCTAGCAATCCAGTCAGCAGAGATGAGTTGTTTAGAATTCCACTTCCCATTCTGAGCGTATAACATTCCAAACTTTAGCATATCTTCAATTTTCATTCGCAAACCAAAACCACCTATGGCAATCCCTTGTGTATCCTGATACCAATGGAAATCGTTAATACCTAGAGGTGCAAATAAGTTCTTTTTTGCAAATTCCGAAGTGTTCATACCAGTCGCCTTCTGTAATATGGCGCTAAGTATATGAGAACTTCCGCAACTATATTTCATTTGGATTCCTGGTTCGAATTCAACAGATTGTTCAAGAACAAATTTTGTCCAATTCTTAGATGGAATCATCGCTTCATTCCCCGGATAGTGCAAGCCCGAGGACATCGTTAATAGATGCTTAATCGTAATCCCCTTTTTGCTGTCATCCAGATCGTTAAAATAATACGCAATTGGAACATCCTCATTCTCAATGTAACCCTGCTGTATAGCGATTCCCATCAATGCGGAGAGCACACTTTTTGTAATTGAATTCACTTTATGTTGTTTTTCTTTCGTTTTTCGATTTCGATAATATTCATATTGAATTGAGTTTTCTCGGTATATGATGCAGCTCTCCGCTTTATTTCGTTTTATCTCTCTTTCGAGATCATAAAATTCAGTGATATAAAAGACTCCCTTCTCCTATGATTTAAAGCTCCAATACGGTTATTAACTCATCATGACAGATTTCGCCGTTGTCTACGAAACCAAAGCTTTCATATAATTTCTCGCACTGACATTTTCGGGACTATAGGAAATCCAGCAATATTGTGCAGGTCCAGCTGGGTATGTACGAATATATTCCAAAA
This sequence comes from Paenibacillus sp. FSL K6-1318, assembly GCF_037976905.1. Lineage (NCBI taxonomy): Bacteria > Bacillati > Bacillota > Bacilli > Caryophanales > Paenibacillaceae > Paenibacillus > Paenibacillus sp. FSL K6-1318. The sequence continues at coordinate 2,601,032 of NZ_CP150270.1, read as the reverse complement.
TTTCTACCATAGCTTGTCGTCCATATCCGCGGTTCTGATATTGATGATCAATCATTAGTCTCAGAATGCAATAACTACTATCTGCGATAGAGGGTAGATCATATCCGGTAATGCCATAGGTAATCATCACAAATCCTACCGGTTGATCTTCCATATATATAGCAAAAGGAAATGGATGACCTCCATTTTGCGAAAGAACATAACATGAGGCTACACTCGACAGATTGGAGGCCACGAATTGCCGTTGATCATCCGAGACCTCCAGATTAAATATGGCACGACGATTATCCAGCGTAATTTTTCTCAAACTAATCATCTTATCACTTCCTAGTTTTGTTTTGTTCAGCCAGATATTCATCTATCTTACCAAATGCTCTATAACCTTCTTCATATAGATATAATGCTGAGTCTTCATTCTATTGCCAACCTGTAGATCACTTCATCATCTGAATTGGTTCTATTCTCACTAATGAAGGACATGCTCTTATACAAATTTTGTGCTATTTCGTTATCCCGTTCAACCGTTAATGAAATAACCTTGCATAACGGATGCTTTTTCGTGATGTAATCTAAAATGGCTCTTATAGCACGCTTACCCATTCCTTTACCTTGATCGGATTTATCGATTTGAAAACCACCAATCCAGTAATTATCTGTACTATCTGGAGTATAACTTAGATAAAAGAAACCAAATACCTTCCCATCGATCTCAAGTATGTAAGGATCAAATGCTTCATCCCACGGTTTTATATAGGCGTAAGCGATCCCCTCAATAACGGACGGAACTAATGACGCTTGGTGTTCATACAAAGAGATTTTCAGCGCCTTTTCCCAATTCTCTCGTGTGACTGGTTGTATCTTTATATTCACCACTGTATCTCCTCTTTCAACAATCCTTGTTTGATTCTAACGTTCTTTTCAATTTCACTTACAACCACTTCCAAATGATGTTCAATCAACTGTATTACTTGTTTTTTATTCTTTGTAATTGTTGCAGTCTTATGGTTTTCGTTAATTGTACATATAACTTCTTCTATATTATATTGATGGTTCCATTTCACAATCATCTTGCATAAGTTCTTGAAGGACTGCTTGTAATTCCACGGTTGCAAGCCCATTCTGGACAATACAAACCTCTTTATAATTCGATAATCTCTGATGAAAACATTTGGATTTAATACAAAAATCAAATCTGCTTCCTGGATGGACTTAATTGTCCAATCTTTGCACTGCACTCCTTCTATGATCCAAGCCTCTGTACTGACAATAGATTGGATCGAGTCATCCCTAACACTTTCAGGATATCTCAGATTTTCGGCACTTCTGTCCCAGATGAGATTGTCTAATTCATAAGAAGGAATACCGTATTTATCCGATAATTCTTTGGCTAATGTTGATTTCCCACTACCGCAAGATCCAATAATTCGTATTTTCATACATAATCTTTCTTCAAAAATGCATAGAGGACATTATCAACAAATCGGTCTTTCCAATAATAATTCTCTTTTAATATGCCTTCTTCACTAAAACCAATTTTCTTAAGCAATTCTCTTGATCCCGTGTTCTCCGGCTCTACAAAGGCTTCAATCCTGTTTAATTCAAGGTTATTAAATCCATATTCAACGATTTTCTGAGCAACCTCGGTCATATAACCCTGTCGCCAAAACTCCGGTGCTAACTCATATCCCAGCACAGCTTTATGATGTTGTTTCAACCAACCATGAAATCCGCATGTTCCAATAACTCTACCGTCCGACTTCAAAGCGATTCCCCAGCGAATGACCTGACCATTTTCGAATCGTTCTTTCCACCTTTGTATGAGATCTTCTGCTTGCTTCGTATTCGTAAAAGTTTCTACATCGTAGAATCTTGTAACTTCATCTGAAGAAAAAATATGAAATATGTCTTGGGAATCACTCTGTCTAATCTCTCTTAGCAGCAATCTTTTGGTTTCTAGTTCAGGATATGGAGTCATATTCACTTCACCTCAATCGAGTAAACTGCTACATTTTTCCCTATGATGTCTACATCCTTCTCGTGTTTCATGCCATTCTTTTGCGCGACTTTCATAGAGCCCACATTGCCATGTTGAATTAACGATATTAATCGTCTCTGTTTCAAGTGATCCATACCGTATTCTTTCCATGCTTTTGCTTGTTCGTATCCGTAACCCATTCCCCAATGTTGCTCTACAACCCAATAACCGACTTCAAGCTCATCCGTGCCTTCAATGATTTGAGGAATGAGTCCAGAGGTACCAATTAGCTTGTTATTCTCTTTATTGAATGCGAGGAACAGCCCCTTATCGTCTTTATTCCAGTTAATGAACTTTTCTAGACTTTGCATGGTTTCTTCCTTCGTCCAGGGTCCTCCATGTCTTATAAACTTCATCATATTCGGTTCACTTGTCATCTCAAAAAGTAAATCAAAATCATTTTTGGTATATTTCCGAAACATAAGTCGTTCTGTCTCCATCATTCTCTCAGCTCCTTTTGTATTCACTTCAAAATCGTTTGTTCGCGATCTACTGTCGATGTGAAAAACGCTTGCCTTTTCTCGTCACGAATTACTTCTTTATACCGATGTCTTCCAATCTGATCAAAACGGGCTTGAACTCGCTTTACGTGTTCTGTATCTGATTTTATCTTTTTCTCAATCTCTTCGTATTGTTCAAGGGTATCGTATTCCCACATCGCAAAAATTTCGCTGGTTTCATCGTCGATTGGTGTGTGCCATCTCCCAATAAGTCTTGATCCGTATTTTAACTGTGATGTCAGCAAAATATCATTAAATAGAGCGTTCAACTCTTCTACAAAAGAAGTCGCAATAATATAGGTTATTCTCCGATATATCATGATCTTCCCCCTCATATGATGTAATCGTATTCATTAATTTTCAAATATTATAGAAGATTTTCATTCACTCACATCCTGGTTGTTGAGCTAGTGAGTAGAATCCAAATAAAACGCCTATCTTATTTATTAAAATTGTCGTGCAGCATATGTAATGACAATGTATTCCGCTCCTCTATATCGTTACTATAAAACTAAGCATTCCAATTACTTACATAATTGTACTACGAAAGCATGGGAGGGTCTATCCAACCTTAGCAGTTAATCCCATACACCTTTATCACCAGACCTAAAATTAAACCTTGTAGTTGCCAATAAACTAGAGAAAAATGATAAACTGATCTTAGGATACAGAACATATTGTAATGAGAAAGATTTTTCATACCAACGAAGTACTTTTACTTTATCTGCGTATAATTGCTTTATATTTTATGACTGGGAGGTCAACATAATGGATTTGGTGAACAAATTTTTAAATGGATTGAGAGCATCATTATCAACAGAAGAACTTGAAGAACTAAATACAGCGAGCGGTGCTACACAAGAAGATATAACTACATTAAGATCAAAATATCCAAATTGTCCAGAATCACTCATCGGTTTACTTGAAAATATTGATGGTACATATTGGAGGAAGTACGGAGATAAAGAAATTACGGTTTGTATTCTAGGCTCAGATGTTGGAGAAGGTAGATATCCATATTACTTACTCTCTACCCAACAAATGCTCGAAAGTTCAAAAAATGAAGAAGACGTCTCTTATCTTTTAGAATACGAAGGTGAAGAGGATGCCGTTGACTCTAAGATCAATCGTGAAGGGCTTCTTCCAGAAAAATACATTCACTTTTCAGACTGTATGAATAATGGTGGAACATCCAGACTTTATATTGATTTTAACCCTACTGATGAAGGTGTACGTGGTCAAATCGTTCGCTTTTTGCACGATCCTGACGAATACGTAGTGATTGCAAACAGCTTTGACGAGTATTTACAGGGGCTTGTTGACAGTAGTTTTGCTTTTCTAAACGAAGAAGAGTAACTTCAGTAGGTTTGTATAAAGTTAAACATAAATTGGTTTAGATGAATAAAGAGACAGCTTTTTCGCTGTCTCTTTTACAATCAATCATGCAAAGTGACGAGGTACGGATTATTTCAATCGATATTTTTCGTTATTTATAATTTCACTTACTATTTCAGGTAGTTGTTCTTCTGTGAAATGATTAGTATACAGCTTGTTATCTACTTTCACATCCAGATTATTTTCAAACTCATCAAGCAGAATTACACTTCTTTCTTTCATTTGATACTCTTCTGCTCTCAAGCGATCTCTACGAATAATGGTTTGACGATCAACCATGAGTACAACATAAATTATGCGCACATTATAGTCTGCTAATTCTGTTAATAATCCATTAACGTCTTCCGGAAAAGCTACATAGTCCAAAACTACATCGTATCCATAATCCAATAGATTTTTCACTATACTGGCTATGTTTTTCCAATTTAAGTCGTGTGTATCCTTATCAAGCCAAGGTTTACCTCGCCCTTTAACTGGAAAGTGACTAACCGCATCTCCAGAAATGTATGCACTTTTTTCTAAAGTCTGAACCAGCAGCTTTGAAGTTGTAGATTTCCCTACTCCAGCGGGACCAGATATAATATAAAGGTTTGTACTCATTTCCTATTCTCCTTACAAGATCTTTTGGAAACTTCCAATATCCAGTTTTCTATCAAATTTATATCCGATCTCTTTAAATAGAGCACATTGCTCATATCCATTTCTCTCGAATAATGATTTACTTCTGGTATTCTCCATGCAAATCGTCGCAATTAACGTATGGAATCCTTGTTCTTTTGCAACCTTCTCAATAAAACTTAATGCTTGTTTCCCCAAGCCTTTTCCCAAAATGTCGGGCTTTAGATATATGGTGACTTCTCCGCAAATATCATATGCCTGTTTACTCTTATATTGGGTGATCAGTACATAGCCCATCATTAGATTGTTTTCAAGGATTACGTAAGTTTTATAACGCGTATCCTTGTTCATCACAGAGGTTTTAATCTGATCAAGATCTAATTCTTCCGTATGAAACGAAATCGTTGTATTCAATACATAATAGTTATAAATAGCTCTAATTTCAGGGAGGTGCTGCTCGGTTACTTCTTCAAAAGTCACTATCGTCAATTACCATCCATCCTCTTCTGTTCATTTTCTTCAAATGTATCAGCGTCTATCTAAGAGATCCGAACTCACTGCATTCTCTCTAAATCAGGAGGTAGCGAAAATCTCCCTTCTTCATTAGGCTCAAAATCATATGTATGAACTACCGCGTCTAGGTTTAACTCACCGTAAATATGAGGATATTCCCTGCCTTCATTATACAGATCTTCCCATACAACTTTGGATTTTATTTTAGATGCATCCAAGCCAAGTAATACTAACCCCTTTGTCCCATGGTAATTATAATTAGCCACAGCTACAATCTTATCCACGGGTGAGCAATGAATGAAACCTTCCTTTTCTAAAGACGTTGCTCTGTATACCCCATTGATCAAAGCATCTTCCCATTCTTTTCTTAAGAGTACATGTACAATCATCATCATAAAACCCTCCTATTAAAAACAAATGGTATTTACTTAGATAGGACCTTCTTCAATATAATATCTATGATTTCAATGGTCTCCAGATGATCTGTAGCAATGTGAGTTTGAAATTGTTCATTCTTAAAAGCCTCAATACACTTTGGTGCTTGTTGATACTGCCAGCCTCCATATTCATCTCCACGTTTAGCCAACCGATGATAAATTGTCTCTTCTGTAGCCGTTAGGCAAAAATGATGAATGTCCTGATCGATCTCTTTAAACCCGCTATAGATGTAATGAAAGTTTTCCTCTTTATAGATGGTCATGGGGATGATTAAGTGTTTGTTGTATTTCTGCTTTACTTCCTTAGCTGTCTTTACGGTTAGAATTCTCCACAGTTCGATATCTTGAAAATCATCCGTCCGTTCCCTCTCCTCTCTACAATTCTCCGGAAGAAGTTTTCTGAGCATATAACCTATTTCTTCAGGATCATAGATCATACTGTTGGCAACTAAGGGCTGAAGTGCTTCTGCTGCCGAAGTTTTTCCGGAACCAAATGCTCCGTTAATCATGATGATCATTTCATCACTCCCAATCTAAATGTTACAAAAGAGCACAACCCTGGAGTCGAGATTTTACTCGCATAGGTATGCTCCTTCTGCATTAAGTGGCGTTTATTCTTCTCCATTCATCTTCTAAAATGCTCATCTCGATTAGATTCCAGAATGTATCTTCATATCTTCTAGCATCGCGAATAAGTCCTTCTTGTACAAAGCCCGCTTTCTCATAACATCGGATGGCTGATGCATTAAAATCAAAAACGCCCAGACTGATCCGATGCATGCCTTCCTCTTCAAATCCAATTCGTAGTGCCTCATCGATCATTTGCTTCCCATACCCTTTACCCTGATATGGCTTGCCAAGGAGCACCTTACCAATGCGCCCTGAACGATTATATCGATCGATACCACCCAGAGTAATATGGCCCACAATCTCCTGAGTCGATTCATCCACCACTTTATATATGAACTTATTCGAAGTGTTCTTATCATTCGCACCATCCAAATAATCAGATAGTTGTTCCCTGGAAAGTGGATAATGAAACTGAGGCCCGGCCCACTGGAGCAGAAACGCTTCATCCCCACTCCATTCGATCAGTTGATCAAAATCTTCCGGTTCAAAGTATTGGAATGTAATCATGTATATCTGCCCCTTCCTTTTTTATGTTATATCATATACTACTTCTGTCCTCTTGTATCATCATAATTATGAGCTTCATCAAACGCTCTGTTTCTTAAATTCATTTCACGAATGTAGTTTCGGACAACATTCATTTTACTAATTAAGCAGACGACCCCACCCAGAATACATATCGCCCCAATCCAATAATTAAGTTCAAAATCCACTTGATAATCAATCGGAGTATAACTGCCAGCTGCCGCTGACTGAAATGCCGCATAGCCTAATTTTGGAATCACCTCTTCAATTATTTTTGAGATCGTAATAATCACAATTCCTAACATAATATATACTAATGAGAAAATGATTTGTAAATGCTTCAGGACAATCAACCTCTCTACGATCCAAATCGCGTGTGTTTTGGCTCTACTTGCAGCTTAGAAACCAAACGACTTCGCCATCGATTAGTCCATCATTTACTCTGTGAAAACCAAGTGATTCATATAGCCTCCCTGCTATACCATTTTCCGGCCTATGTCCAATCATGATTCGTTTGCAATTCAGCGATTCTTTCATTAGATCAATTAACTTCCTCAGCGCTTCTCTTCCATAACCTCTGCCCTGATATTTTGTATCTATCATTAAAGCAAGAAGCCAATAGTTATCCTCATGATCCGGCTTATCGGAGTACACAGCAAAACCAACCAGATCGGAAAAGAAATAGATGGCCATGGGGCGAAAGTCTGTCACGACCTTGGTTTCAGCAATCCAATATACCACTGGCACGGGAAAACTTTTCTTCTGTTCTTCAGTTACATTTAGTTGAGTGCAAGCATACCAGTTATCCACAGACAATCTTTTTAAATGAATCATTGTTTGAAATTCCTCCTCGTGAAAATTACACAGAGGAATCCCTCGGAACCCTTCCTTGGGTCCTCTACGCTAGACTAAAACACCTCTGGCAACTCCATTTCTTCTACTCATATTCATATTGTTTCTCATACGACATCACTCCTCTCACATTGTTATGTAAACCTCTTGCCACACGGGCTATCTTACACGTTTTATACAAAACGAGTCTGTAAAGTCCACGCCAACCTCCGTAGCCATTCGGCCTTTACATCTGCATTTGCGTACTTGATTCGATTTATTATATGTATCACTTTGGATGTTGAATAAGCCTTGATTAAATCGTTTGTTATTGGAAGATCTGAATGTTCTTTATACGCGTTCAAGAAAACTTCTGACAGTTCCTTAGCGAAGTGCGGATAATGAAGATTCACAAACCATATGACCCATGCAACATCATACAAGGGATGGCCCCATGCTGCCCATTCCCAATCAATAATATGCATCGAATCATTGGAGATAAGTACATTATGCGGCCCGTAATCTCCATGAATTAAGGTTGATTTTCCTGTACCCGGTACACTAAGAACATGTTCGACCAATTTCTTCAAATGGTCAGGAACAAGATCGTGCTCATCACCTTTGGGATCAAACAGGTTCATAAGCGGCAAATCCAATTCATAATTATCCCTGATGAGAGAGTGTACGTCTCTGGCTAGAAATGTTCCAAGTCGCTCAAATATTGTTCTCCGTTGATTTAGGTCCCCTTGTTCTAGAAACTCTTGACCATTAAGACCAGGAACGTAATCCATGATCACGAATAGCAATTCGTTTTCTTCAAAATAATCATGAACTCGAGGAGTCATTCCAGCACTGTCTAAAAAGGTTAGACAACTAACTTCTGTCTTAGCATCTATATTTTTATTACTATATATTTTTGCAATGACTAATGGATTCGAACCTTCAAGTAACAGTGTAGTATTGGTATAGCCACCCGTAAGTTTAACTATCTTTATATTATCGAATTTTTGTAATAAAATATCGTAAATCACTTGAGACGTTCCTCCTTTCTACTTTTTTGCCATAACTCGCTGTAAATCACTCCTAACTGGAGAAACAAAAAAATCTATTCATTGTTAAATCGAATTAAATTGGTTAAAATACCCATACTATCATATTCTCGATTTCAAACTTCCGAAACCTTTAATCGCTATGGAAAAGTGAAATCAAAAAAGATAGATGATTGGGGTGTTCTTATGAAAAGTATCTTTAATAAAACCCATGCTGCAGAAATCGTGAAGCGTATTGATCGACTCTGTGCGAATACCAAACCTGAATGGGGTAGCATGCAGGCTGCTCAAATGCTGGCTCACTGCTCGGCATTTCAAGACATTCCCATGGGGAACGCTTTTCCACCTAGAGGATTGCTGGGGAGGTTCGTTGGGAGGTTTGCCAAATCGATGTTTTATAATGAAAAGCCATTACCTCATAATATGTCGACCATCCCAACAATTATCATAGAAGACAACAGAGAGTTTATGGTAGAGAAAGAGGAACTGAAACAAAAGATTGCAACTTTCCAACGTGGTGGTCCAGAAAAATGCTCCACTCACCCTCATCCTTTTTTCGGTAAATTAACACCTGAGCAATGGGGTATAGGCATCTATAAACATTTAGATCATCATCTAAAGCAATTTGGAGTGTAGTTTGTTTATCCAATTACAATGTTCATCTGCAAGTATTGTAGTCCACCCAAGAGCTTTCGCAGATTTCAAATTTTTCTCTTGATCATCTATAAATAAAACCTCTTCTCCAACAGGCAAAAAGGAGTCAACAAGTTTGTATATCTCAATTTCAGGTTTGCATAAACCAACTTGATTAGAGATCGTTACACTTTTCGCAAATTTGTTAATACTACTCATATTCGGCTTTATCCATTCCTTGCAATGATTGCTTAGTAGATGAATATCAGCAAGTTTACTCCATCCTTCAAGACATTGAGTAGCCGGTAACGGAACTATTGCATTTAATATTATTTCCTTAGCTCTGTTTAATGGTACCGTAGGATATGTCTCGATTAACCATTCCCAAAACTGTTCTTCTTTCATACTTCCCATCCAAAGCTCTCTTTTAATGCCTTTGAAATGCTCTTTCAATGTATCTGAGGATAGATTATATTCCTCAGCCATATCTTCCCAGCAAGTAGCTGACATGTTACTTAACAAAACACCTGCGATATCTAAAACAATTTGTGGCCTGCCTTTCATTTTGTCATCTCCCGGATTAAAACGATTAAACTGTGCCTCTTTCATACCCTTTATGCTCTTAGGCTACTAATATATTCCTTTAACGGTGTCATATGATGTTGGTCATGCCATATAAAATCTTCAAGGTATTGAGGAATATAAAATACGTTGCCTTCGGCGTCCAAATACGTTTGATGTATCTGTTCTTCCGATAATACACTGATGTCATTAATGATTTTTAGGCGATAAGATATAGCCTTTTCAACAATTTCTCTCGTTTCAGTGCTGTTTCCGTATGCAATAGCTTTGCAATTAAACTCATCAAAATCCAAGTGCTTCACAGTAACCTGTTTTTTCAAGGCGATCTTTCTAATAGCCTCCTCGTAAAAATATTGATCCCATAACATCATATGACTCACGATTGATTTTATCGTCCACTTCCCTTCTTCGATGCTGGCATTCCATATCTTCTCATCGAGAGTTATCATCTTCTTTACAAACAACCCCCACTCTTCGAAAGATTGAATTCGTTGTTCCATTTCGTTGGTCATTATTAGACATTCCCTTCTCGTGAAATAGTGCACCTCATTAAATTAGCTCCTTCTCCGATTCATCCAGCCCACAGCATAATCTACCATTTCTCTATGTGGTATCAGATAACTCACAGCTTTTCCTACCAGGCCCTCTGTTACACTATTAGTGTTCATGTTAAACTCATCAAAAATCTGATCAAAATCATCCGATTCATTATTAATATCATTATACGTGACCCATTGTTCATGCTCCTCGATCAGCATTTTCACTCCCCACACTTTTGGCTTAACAAATGTATTCTGCTGTCTATACTCAGCCAAATGTAAGGATGTATTACTATTCGTTGGAGCACCAAGTAATAGAATATACCCGCCTAGCTCGTAGACCTTGCCTAATGGGGAAGTTACGCTCAATGCATAATCCAGCTTATGATCTGCTGTTATTTGTTCAGCTTTTTTACCCCAAGCAGCAAATGACATATGAGGATGTGAGCTTCGGAACACATTATTTTGCTTTCTGAACACCTCTGGAATAATCCCCATATACGAAGTCGGCGTCAGATCAGGATAATAGATAGGCATGTTTTCTTTTATAATCTTGATTTCCTCTACAGTTAGGTCACCACCATCATGTATTGTGGGCTCACACAAATGTTCAGTTTGAGTCGGCATCACAATATTTCCGTTCTCTCCCACGGCTTCTTCTAAAGCTAGAATGATACTTACAGGCCCGCCTACAACTTTCCCTATGGATTTCAAGGAGGAGTGGACGATTAACGTCATACCCTCACTGATTCCCATTCGTCTTAAATCATCAACAATGCTTTTTCTTGTTTGTATCGCAATTGAAGCCTTCATTTTATCCCCCTAGATAATTAAAAAGCTGGAATACCATGTTATTGGATGCCCAGCTTCGTTGTGTATTATTTGTTAGTTTCCAATGTTCCATGACGTGGTTTGAATAGGGAAGTAATAATCATTTCTGCACACTCTTCCGGTGTATTCACACTCGTATCAACCGAATAACTATAGTGAATGTTGGGTGCCATGATTTTATTTTGCTCATCGGATTGATCTTCTCTTCGATCCCCACGTTCGATATTCCGCTGACGACAAATGTCCAAAGGACAATATAACTCAACGATATCCAATGGGTACCCGTCAAAAATGTTTTTGACTTGTTCATAATGTGGCGTGAGCTCAGGTCTTTCGACAAGTATGCCATCGATCAGAACATGCTTCCCGCTATCCGAAAATAACTTTGCCGTGTGATACATCATAATGATGGCTTCACTCAAATACTTCCAGTAATCTGTTTGAAGATGTTTATCTCCAATTGTATTTTCAAAAAGATCATTAGCTACAACGTAGAAAAATGGATCAGAGTAGTCTTGCAGTGCTTCTACGATTGAAGTTTTACCAGAGCTGGTTACACCGTTCAAAAATATAATTTTGCCTTTTTCCATCGTAATCATCTTCCTTTTACATAGATTTGATACTGCTCCATACCAATGAGCATCGAAATAGGCAGGAATGTCATTATAGAACGCTTTCAGAATACATCAAGTGAATTCGCTTAAGCCTTGCTCAGTTTCTCAATAGCCTGATCTTCATCAGGCAGGAAGAATATATCTTTTCCATTATTGCTTTCATATACGAAATCCTTAAGGCTCTTACTCGAATAACTCGAAAAATCACCAATGATTGCGATCTTGGTTTGGTAGTTAATGAACTTTTGAAGAACTTCTCCAGCAAGACGTGTTTTCAAATCAAAGAATTCATCACACACTTCAGACTTGTTTATAATAATACGGTTACTATCCGCTTGATAACTGACCGTCGCCAGAAGATCTAAAGCGGACTGAACATCGATGATTAACTTGTCACTACTAGTAACGTAGGCAATCTTTATTCCATTCGCGTTGATTGTTCTAATATTCATATGCTTCTTCCTTTCCATATCTCGTTAACCATAACAATGTGTCAGGCTGCTACCGTTTCCCTGACAATATCTCTATTCATTCCACAGTCTTATTACATCTATTAATTCAAAATTTTCAAAACGTAATTTATAAATATCTGGCTTCTTTAATTGATCTAAAAAATTCAAACCATAACTTGAATCAAAATAATTCATCATCAAAGTCATTACAAGTCCATGTGTTCCAATAGCTACTTTCTTCCCAGCGTGTTCTTTTAATATGTTTTTAATCACTGATATCGATCTATTCTGACAATCAGCATTAGACTCCCCACCTGGTAAAGAATAATCAAAATCATTATATTTATCTCTAATAACTGACATTAACTCAGTGTTATCAATAGTTTCTTCAGCAAAAAACCTTTCCCTTAGATCTTCATATGTTTCGATATCTAATTCTAAGTATTGCGCCAATCCCTCAACACTAAGGATTGCCCGGTTATACGGGCTGGATATAATAACATCTATTCCTTCTACTTTAAGTATTTCAATAACTTTTTCAATATCCCTCTTGCCCTTCGTGGTGAGTCCTCTAGTAATTTCGCTTCCTTCATTGTATGGTGATTCAGCATGCCTAACCATATAGAGGGTCGTTTTCATATAATCCTCCTTGAAATGTTGCTGTATTTATGACTATAATTTCACAACGTTCGTGTATCCACGAGTCCTCACTGCCTTAAACGACCTAAGGGGTAGCCGCGGCGCAGTTAGGCGGTCCATGGTTACCTGTCTTATTCCAATCCTTTGCATATCCACGGACAAACTCAGGAGCGTCAGTGACGCAACATAGATAGATGTAAGACGATTCTTTGGCATGCTCGAATATACTTGATATCAGCTCTTTATCCTATAACATATGATGTTAACTATTTCCTCAGTAGGTAGCAGACCATCAATAATCAGATCCGAATTCGGTTTTATCGTCTTCAACATACTTTCATATCCGCTTCTCCCTCCTGATAAATAAAGACTTAAATCATCTAAAATAGATTCTGCATTCTTGTCTCTAAAATCTCTTAATATTCTTCTTGCCATTGATATATCAAGAGGTGTATCTATGAAAATAGTCAGATCAATATTTTTCAATTTGTCGTGTAACCTTGCAAATGGATAATCCAACAATATGAATTCCGTATCTTCTGAAGAAATAAGATTTCTCAGATCAGAAATTAGTGGCTCTAGGTTCCACTCATTACAATCAGCGCCTCGCTCAACCCAGTTAACAACATCGTCGGGTCCTTCTAAATCATACTCATCGAAATATAAGGTCTTTGCATTATTTAGCACTTGGGTTAGACATGACGTAATAGTGGTTTTCCCTCCCCCCGATACTGCTGCAATAGCAATGATCTTAGGCTTTTTATTCCCCATTGTTCCTCAGCCTCCTGGAGTAAATCACTGGATATTTTTTCGAATTTCAAGAGTTTCGTCTAACGTTCAACTATATTTCTTTTTTAATATTTCTAAATATTCAAGTGGGACTTCCGTAATACTAGAAATGTCTGATGTTTCAAATCCTAATTTCAGAGCCCTTCTTGCAACCTTCAAGTTATGCTTCACCTTAGTAATCCTATCTTTAAGTAACACGTCCCCAAAATCCAGATAATCATCAGCAATCTCACCATTCAAAAAGAACTCTATGGCATAGGTTCCTATATGTTCTTCTACGTAAAATATATTAACCGAGCAAAATACCACGGCTTCTGTTGTATTAAAACTATATTCCAGGTATATGGCACGAGGAAATCTAGATGCACCCCCATCTCCATAACACAAGATCCATCGAATTTATCTGCCTGAATCACCAGAGTATAAATAAAGTGATTATTAGTCGTTTTAACAAAGTGATGATCGGTTCCCATAAACCCAACATCATGTAGTTTCGGAGCAAAATACACCCTGATTAGCTTTCTAAAATCTTTAGTATTCACGTTCTCATATCCTTTGTGAGATTTCCGATAACGTTGTTTTATTCACAAACCCGAGAGCTTAAAGAACACCAGCGACTGGGTCGAAGACCTAGCATCGTAGGAGTTGTCTGTTTGATACGAATTCCTCGAAATATCTCTGGCAGACCAAGGGGCGTTAGCCCCGCAGCGTTAATATTAGTTATCGGATGTTTTAGTTCCATTGAGCAACCTACAAGTTCTTTCCATATTCATTAAGTACTTTATTTACAAATTCGGTCTTCCCATCCGTATAAGACTGACGATTTTCTATATATTTAATAGCAAGTTCTTTCTTTAAATTGGCATATTCGACTACATATTCGGGGTTGCCAATTAATGCATCTCTGAAGGATATATGTCTTAATAACTCTTTGCTCTCTTTATTACAAACATATAAATGATGTTCAGGTTTCTGTATTTTTACTGTGCTATAAGGAACATTTGCATCTTTTCTTGCAAAAGCTTCTCTGTTCTCAACACTCAAATTACCTTCATGATAGTAACCTAAACTTTCTAATCCTTGAATTACATCTGGAAGCAAGTCCATAGAATCAATTACTACATCTATATCTAGAATAGGTTTTGCCGCTAGTCCAGGTACTGCGGTACTACCAACGTGCTCAATTCTTAGTACTAGTTCTCCGAGTACATGTTCTATGATGGATTTCAGATCAAAAAACATTTCAGGCCATTGATTGTTGTAATCTTCAATAATTATTGTTTTTTTACTCATCCTTGAGATGCCCCCAAAAAATAAAGTACGAATGCACGATATGTGAATATGGTGTTATGAGATGGTGATGTTTTCTATGGATTACTTTCAAATATTACGCTAGAATATGGTTTTATTACTTGATCCGAAAAATATTCTTTAAAGAATTCATTAGTTGTTCTAGGAAATTTATAATGTTTTAAAGATTCTTCTAGCCTATACACTGTCCTCTTAATTTCATTAATGGATAACCATTCAATCCCAACCTGTCCAACATCAGCTTGTAGGCTTCTTAATTCATTATTTAGGAAATGAGTGCTGCACTCATAAATAAAATCAATAGAATGAACTTCCTTCATTATGAAAGAGTATTCATGATTGCGCGATATGTATTCTCTTACACAAACTAACCCACTACTCGATATTTCAATACCCAACTCTTCCATACACTCGCGACTTAAAGCCTGTTCCAATGTTTCGTTCTCTTCTTGAGCTCCTCCAGGCAGTACATAATAAATACCTATATTTGCTCTCCTTTTCTTTATTAATAAAAGATTGTCATTCTGGATAATCAATGCTCGTACTGTATTTCGAATCATCTAGAATAATCTCCCTCCATACAATGTCTACATCACTTTCACATAACGTTCCTGTATTCCCGACCCAGCACATGCTGGGTATCCTGCAAATGTCCGCAGCGTGAATATTATGTTAGGTGTAGTTATTGCCTCCCTAGAATAATTGCATCAATTTTTCTGTCTAATCCATTCGTTTACTAATAAATAAATTAAAGATTTTGCTTCTGTTACATACATCGGTTCTTTAGGAGGTTCATAATCTAATGCATGTCTTGCTTCCATTCCAATTGCTTTATAGCTGTTAGCAGTCCTAGTAAATCTCTTAAGGTTCTCTGAAGAAATTGAAGGAAAAGATTTTATATCAGCCTCTTTAGCTATTACTTCAAAAATTTTATATAATCCTACCCAACTTTCATCATCGTACGATATCAATTTTATTACTTTATCAATTACCTCGTTTTTTTCACACAGCTCTAACAAATCAGGTACAGAATCAGCAGGATTAGAAATTTCAATTGTTCCATCAGCTTTTATTATTTGCGGAATTGCCTTCATACTTGCAGAACCAGAAAGCTCCGCACTCATAAAGAAAGTGCGTCCGCCATAATATTTTAGGAGATAAATATCCGATACAGTAATTCTCCTATGTGTTCCCAATACTAACTTTGTCACACCATCGATTAGCTTCACTAGATTTTCTACTTTTTTTGAAACATCTTTATAATTATCAGTAGAGGAGATACCTGATGACTTTAATCGATATTCACCTGCTTCTTTGAAAATTGTTAGCTTTTCGGTATTGAGTGACTTTGAAAGTTCATAAAGCTCCTTTTCATCTCCAACTAAACATATGACCCACTTCATAGTACCCCTCATTTCACTTTCACAATAATTACACCTAACGTTTTGTGTTCACAACGCCCGGAGAATGCCGAGTGCGTCTGGCTGAATTCACTCCTCTACTTATAACTTCTACCGGACAAAGGGGCACTAGCGACGATGCTTGAAAATCTTGTTAGGCGATGTCGTTGTCCTCCATGATTACCCTTACATACTCATCCCAATCCTTACCATCTGTATTGATTTCTATTGTTGGCACTCTTGAGATTTGAGCTTGATGTCTTAAATCATTTTGGATTCTTAATAATTCACTTACTGACGATCTTACTTCTTCTTCTGTTTTATCGATCCATTCTTCGGGTTGTCTACTTTTAATTCTTTCTTCTACGACTTCGGGTGAGATTGTAAGCAAAATACACCTAGCGTTTAAAGACTCAAGCTGTTCTTCTATTTTATTTATCTCATCCAAATCCGAATCTACAAACGCAGCTCTATGATTTAAGTGAAACCTCTCCAGAACATAAAATAGTCCCCTAGATCCTCTAGATGCAGGACCAAGTTGAATTGCCCATTCGTTAAGTTTCTTTAGCATTTCAACCCGCTCTTTAAGTAACTCAATGTGTCCTTCTCGGGTTAGACTTACATATTTTCCATGTTTATTATTCAAAATTTGAGAATAATGTTCTCCAAGAATAACTACGCTCCGTTCTGAGGATTCTTCTTGTGATTGATATCGTTTAATTGCTTTTAATACTGAAGTCTTCCCGGCATTTGAGTATCCTTCAAGAATTATTCCTCTAATATGCATTTAAATCTCCTTCCACTAGCAGTTATTTCACCTAACGTTTCTGTATTCATACGTTGAACGTAGTTGAATGTGTCTTCTGAAGCGCTTCCATCTGACAGACCAAGGCTCCGTTAGGAGCCGCTGCTTAAATATTATGTTATCTGATGCTGATACTTCTTTTAAATACAACAATACATTCTTTTGTTTTTATCTTTCAAAAGGTCTTCCCATTCTTCGATTGATAATTTATTGGATATATTCTTCAAGTTTTCAGGTACACTTACAAAACACATTAATTCTAAACTATTTCCATCTGGATCATTGAAGTAGACTGAAGCATTTCCCTGATTAGGCCTGACAAATGGATTTATTGAATCTCTTTTTCCAAAAGGGACAGGCTCTATTTCAATTGATTGAAGCCATTTCACACTGTCTCTAAGATCTTCATAACTAACTCGAAATGCTATATGCCTTAATGATGGATGATAAGAAGTTTTATGCTCTTTACCCTGCCATAGACCGACCCTACTCTTTTCTTTTTCAATCCAGAAGAACGCTGTATCTTCATCTCTCCAGGCCAGCTCTAATCCTAATTTAGAATAAAATTCGATAGATTGATGTAAGTTACTTACTGGTAAATGTGCTTCATACAACCCAAGTATCATATTTTCTCCTTTCAATCTTGCCAGTTTCAGATAACGTTTTGTATTGGCGATGTCCGACGGGCTTAGGGGCTGGATGTGGTCACTCACTTCTCAAGGTGATTACGATCGTTAATATATTGTTAGCCAAATGAATTTCTGGAAGCAGCCATTGTATTTAAAGCGTTCTCAAAACAGCGATATACTTCATCTGCAATTCTCAAAAACTCTTCAACAAGTACATTGCTACTATCCAAGTAACAAGCATATAGATACTCAACTAAAGCGGAGTTAATCTCACAATAATTTAATATGGCAGTCTTCATCTTAATGATTTCATCTTCCCATACCCCTGTATCTTCTAAAACCAAAGAGTATAATGCACGAATTAATCTCTTAGAGTAACCTTTAATATATCTAGTTTTCATTGAGTGATCACTAACATTAGAAAGTGAACGATGTACACGATCTACTTCCTCCCTGGTCTCTGTATTTAAGTCTAAAATGAACTCTGGAGAAATAATTATCGGTGGTACTTTTTCGCCAACATCATCACCATACATGCAAACACAAATGACCTTAACCCAAAAACCCCACTCATTCGGTTTACTTAATACATCGTCCATCGAGCAAATGGTCGTATCAATCTTAGTTACGACTGGATATTCTTCCAAAAGCCTGTCTTTAATATTTGACAATCTTTCGTAATCGATATCTTTGGGATTTACACATATAATAGTAAAGTCTGCATCTGACTTAAAAGGTTGAGCTGTTCCTTTGGGAATCGAGCCACACATATAAATGCTATGAATCTTAGCTTTGAATTCGTTAAGGATACGATCCACATACTTATCAACCAAGTCCTTATATTCACTTTGTATTGCAATTCTATTTATAACTTTTTCTAATATCATATAGACTCCTCCTAAACTATGAGCTTCTTCGAGCTACTTATAATGAATTTACGACTTTCAAAGTGTTTGATTTATTAAGATTGAGATATATTCATCATCTTTAAGCCTTGTCACCTTACAGTTCTCATTGGATTCAAATTCTACTATTCTCTCTTCAATTGTTTTATTAGTACTATCTTTAAATATGTCCTCTCGATCATAGTGAGGAAAAATAAGCTTGTCGGTTACACCTACTGCCTTAAAATCCGTTAAATTCATAGTGTTCATCTGTGGAGTAAAGAAATCGACAATGCTAATATTCGGTCCCAGTAATAACGTTCCAGCACTTACTCCAACTATAATTACATGCTGTGCGGCCAGTGTTTTAATAATTTCATCCGCACCGCTTTTCTTCGCGTAATACAATAATGTAAATGGATTTCCGCCATTAATATATATAACATCTCTATGTAAAAGAATTTGCGGATCATCAAATTCTATATCTACAAAATTGATATGCTGAAACCCCATATCCTTGAACTCTTGCAATGCCCTTTGTGCATATCTATTATTTTCTTTCATGGGGGATCCTGTTGTAATAATAGAGACCTTTAATTGAGAAATATCTCTATCAATAAGATCCAGAAATTGATTTTTAATATCTTCAGTATAAAAACCACAAGAGGTTAGTAACAAGCTACTCATTGAAATCACCGTCCTTAAATAATAGTTTATCTAATCTTTAATTAAGCATTCCCATGATTTCTGCTAACGTTGTACATTAGCGACCCGACGCATGTCGGGTGTCCGTCGGACCAAGGGCGTATGCCCGCAGCGTGAATATTATGTTATATGTAGTCATCTACTCTTATCAAGTAAATCCATATACTCTTTTTCAATTATAAGCATGCCTTTATTTATCACTATTTTTTCACGGTTGTCTTGATCATTATGATGATTTTCAAAAATTCCAGACTTTATAATTGAAAATGGTTCTGAAGCAGTTAATTCTCCTTTTAATACATGTTCTATTTCAGTAGATTCTCCTAATTCTTTATATGTTTGTACCATATTCAATTCGTGTTTCTCCCAAATTTTTAATGATAAATTTAGCAAAGGTGCGATTTGTTCTCTTTTAAATTTCCAATAATGATTTTCTAACTCTACCTCGTTTTCTGGTAAGATCAGATGTAGCACAATTTCATCAGTTCGATACATCCAGAATAATCTTAAGTGACTAAATTGATCTGACTGTAATAACATTTGTTTATAATTATGTTTGACATGCTGATCAAATCCCAACTTAAACTTATCTGAAAGCAACTTAGAGTTCCATGCTATGATTTCTTCAAGGCTGTTTCTTTCTGAATTCCAATAACCTGATTTAAAAGGAAAGTCCTCAAATATGGTTTCGTAAATTTCTTGAGTAAAATTAATAGAAAAATCATTATAAGGAAATGAGTATTCTATCGAAAAATATGCTGGCATGTTTCCTCCTAGTTTTAAAATGATTACATATAAGGTTGGCGCATTCCTGACGTTCAAACCGCTTAAGGACCCTGGGTCCGGATCGTCAGACTTAGCCGATGAATGAGTCGCCTGATTCCACTTCTCAGAAAATCCTCTTGGCAACCAAGGAGCGATAGCGACGACGTAGGAATGTTGTGTTAGCCGATGTCCTCTGAGTCACCTTCATATCCGTTCTTTCTACGATTTTCTAAATCTTTTTCGTATTTAGTGATCTTTTCCCCTATAAGTTTATCTAACTTAGTCTCAACAACAATTATTTGTTTCCATAACGCCATTTCATTGTTCTGTATGGATATGTGATGTTTTTGGACTAATAATTTTTTTAGTGAGTATTCATATTCATCTTCAATTGGCTCTCTATACATATGGAGATATCTTATAAAATTCGTCCTTGCTTCACTTAATGTATAGTCTCCATTTGGCCCTCCCCACCTTTCTTCAGCATACGGATCGTCCTGTCCATCGTCTTCCCAGTTACACATGCTACATATTTCAAACAGTTCGAAAAGGGTCAAGTAACCACAGCAAGGACATTTGTATCTCTGTTTCATAATCTATATTCTCCTCTACGGATTTCGGCTAACGTTCCTGTATTTATGAACCTCGAAGGGGTTGTCTGCTGAAATGCCTCTCCGTATTCCTTCCACAGACCAAGACTCCGAATGAGCCACAGCTTGAATATTATGTTATCTGATGGATACGTCTTCTCCGATTCTCCTTACTCCTTATGTCTCTATGTCTCTATGTCTCTATGTCTCTATGTCTCTATGTCTCTATGTCTAAGTATTTCTTCCAATCGTTTCTTTTTGAAATGATGTTGCTTTCAAATTCTGTCTTAGCTATGCCTCTTAGATAATTATAAAATTCTTTTTCAAATCGATCATTCTGTATAAAAATCATGGCTAGGGATTCACCACAGCTTGCTTTTATTATGTTGTCAGTTTTATCATGTTTTGCCGTTATCATTAAGGTCTTAATTACATTTTTATGATTATATTCACTTAGATCCATGGCTGAGTCGTCTCGCTCGGCATCTGAAGCACTTTCATCTAGCAATATTTCAATAAGTTTTTCCCACTTCTCCATAGGACTCCTTCAAAATAAATCTGTTATTGTTTTCAATAATTATTCTCTAGCTTTAAGTTCTTTCAGATAACGTTTCTGTATTCACGACCCAGCGTATGCCGGGCCAAGGGGGTATGCCCACAGCGTGAATATTATGTTAGCTGGAGTTAATGACTCCTATGAAATACCTTCGAGTTCTAACGACCTTCTTCGTTTTCTTCATTATAATAACATTCTCCGTTCTTACATCCATATGTAATTTTCGAGTCAAAGTCTTCGTAATATATGACTTCATTAAAATCAGAAGGTGTGGTTTCTTTAATTTTCTCTAGCAAAGCTTTGGAGGCTTCCCTTGCGTTTGCTTGGTTTTCCTTTTCATCATAACCAATCGTAGGTCCTGAAGGACCTTCATAAACAGTAAAGTACCACTTACTCGTATCATCGCTTACTTCAATTAAATAATAGTACGCATCTTCAGCATTATCTGACTTATATAACGGTTCACCAAACAAAGTAAGAAGCGCTCCTCTAAACTTCGCACTTTCTTCACCCGCAATAATGCCTGTATCCAGAAATTTTGAGGATTCTAATGTTTCATCTTCTTCAGTAATAGCTTTATAGGTATACATTTCATTAAGTTCCTCCTTCAAAGTACTATCATTTATTGCATCATTTTGTTCGGAGCTCCTTCGCGTATTATCCGAACAGCCCAACAGAACTACTAAAATCAATAAAGTTATTAACTTATACATGTTTATCCTTTCTGGAAGTTAGTAAAGGTTTATAAAGTTTCTTCATTAATTTCAGCTAACTTTCCTGAATTCATAAACCCCAAAGGGGTTGTCTGCCGAAATTGCCTCATCGGAACCCTTCCAGCAGACCAAGGCTCCAACGGAGCCCCAGCTTGAATATTTTGTTATGTGAAGTTCCCTCTTCTCGAAAAGCTATCAATTTCTTTACAATCGATTTTCTAAGTCATTTATTGTATTTAACCAGATTGGGTATTCTTCTGATTCTTCCCATAGCTCTTTTAGTTCTGAATCTTTCTTAATTTTCTTAACTGCTCGTTTAGCTTTTGAAATAAGTTTTTTTCCTTTACCTTTATGTTTATCGATCCAGTCATATAGATCCTCTGTATTACTTTGTTTATTCAATATTTCTTTCCCAGGATTACCTTGTAATGCTACAAGGATCTCAATTGCGCCTAAAGCATTGGAAGCTAAATCTGACTCAATATAATCTTCTTCTAATACTTCTTCAATCGTCTCTTCAATTAATTCGATGTCATCAGAATCAAGTAAATCTGCCTTCCAATCTAATACATCATCGTTCTCGAAAATTCCAGTTCCCCATGCTCCCATCAATTAACCTCCAAAAAGTGTCATTAAGTTTTAAAGCTCTTATGGACATAACGTTCCTGTATTCATGAACCCCGAAGGGGGTGTCTGCCGAAATTCCTCTCCGAGATCCTTGCAGACCAAGGCTCCCTGAGGAGCCGCTACTTGAATATGATGTTATCGGATATCAGCGTCTGCTTCGAAAATACTTACATAAATACTCCACTACCCATGATGTTAAATATATTTTTTTAATTCAAGTAAATCATCAATAATATAATCCGCTTGTTTAAGTTCCCATTCTTGGGCAAAGTCAAATCGACAACCGAAAGCCTTCAATCCATTGTTTTTTGCTGCTTCGATATCAGAGATCCTGTCGCCAACTAAAGCAGCATTGTTGATGTGATATTTCATAAGAATATATCTAACTAAGTCATCCTTATTCTGAGTCTCTATTTGTTGGATGCTAAAGGTTTCTGTCACCCAATTATTTAACTTGTAACAGTTAACGATAGCATTGAGGTATTCGATTAGTCCATTACTTGCAATAAAAATTAAGCAGCCTTCCTGTTTTAAAAAATCAAAAACTTCTTTGACATGCGGATAAAGTGCACCGTTGCCATAATTAATATTTGCAATTAGCTTCTCTAGGAAGATCTCGTCCACAATTCGTCTGATTTCGTTTGAATGGTTCGGTAATAACGTTTCCCAAACTACTGGTAGAGGAACTCCCATAATTTCACGATATTTTTGAGTCGGAGTTTCACTCGACCATTCATTACGAGACCTCAAGACAGAAAACGTTTCTTCTAACGATAACTCTAAGATTTTGTTTGTTTGAAATAGTGTACCATCCATATCGAAAATAACCGCTTCCAGCATGATTTCACTCCTATTCAGAGTTTGAATAATTTATTTTGTATTTTTATACGCTGATTTCCTATAACGTTAATGTATCCACGACGCCCCACCGACTTAAGCCACGTTCGGGGCGAACGCGATGCCGTTAGTAGGTGCGGATGTGTCCGCCTGATTCCACTTCCCTGCGAATTCCCTTCGGGCTGACCGAGGGAGCGTCAGGACCCAAAGCTTGGATATAATGTTATCTGACGTAAACCTCTACTGTGAATTAGCTATAATCTTCTTTGTTAAGTTAAACTCATGACGGCATTCATAGTAGTAACTTTTGAGTTTATATCCCCCAGCTTTAAATACAGGCTTATGTTGATACCACACTATAATTAGCGTTCCTTCAAAAAGGATTCTACGAAGGATATAAACTATTCTGTTAAAGAGAACGTTTCTATTTTGAGCAAATTTATGAAGTGTTTCGGATTGAAACTGAACATGTTTCTCCTCATCACTTAAAATCTGATTACATAAATCTATTAATACTTCTGACTTTGTAGATTTTTGCAAGGCTCTATAGTACAACTTAGCAATGATCTCAGCAGTTAATAGAACAATGACTGATTGTTCTAGACTCGCATATCGACGTAATCTTCTAAATACATTGTCCACCCAATGTCTACGAAGGAGTGGGATTCCCTGTACCTTCATAAATCTGCCTAGATCTCTAGCGTGCCTCTGTTCTTCTTTAATGAATTCTATAAGCGCTTCATAGTAATCCTGATCTTGTGTCTGATGTACATATTCTTGCGCACGTTTAATTAGATGTTTACCTTCAGAGTTTTCTCCTAATTGAAACTGTTGAATTGACTTATTGATTATTTCTCTTTCAATAGTTGTTAATTTATAGTTGTCATCCCAATGAATATATTTGAGGTTTTGATTATTTCTTCGATAATATTGCACCCATTTCGAGAAAGTGATATTCATTATTTGCTCCTAAAATGGAGTAGGTTTATTTCAGATAACGTCCCTGTATTCATGAACCCCAAAGGGGTTGTCTGCTGAAATTCCTCTTCGAAATCCCTCCGCAGACCAAGGCTCCAAAGGAGCCGCTGCTTGAATATTATGTTATACGCTGTTATTGCCTTCCTGACTAATCTGAAAAAACTTTTTTCATTTCCTAAATTCTTTCGAATTCTCTTTTCTCATCATTCCATTTTTTAATCACTTTGTTGTCATTTCGTATTAAATATTTGTTTTCCCACTCTTTAATTATTAGTTTGTAGTACTCATGTTTAATTATTTCAATATTTGACGGATCTAAAGGGTTTTCATCTCTAGTTATATCTCGTGCTAATCTATTAATATCTTCATATAAATTAAACTCTGCCATACATTCTGAGCACTTAAAAAACAATTGCCCGTTTCGACTATCTTTCTTTATCTCTATCCACCCTTGATTACATGAACACCAATCAACTTTATTTGAATATTTCAACATTTCTACTCCTTCATGCATTTAAATAAAATAATCATGTTTGATATATTCAAAATGCAATAATTGCGTATAACGTTCCTGTATTCACGACCCGACGTATGTCGGGTGTCCGGCATATGCCGGGCCAAGGACGGATGTCCTAAGCGTGAATATATTGTTATCGGATGTCGGACACTTCAGTGGATAACATGCACACTAATTATCCCGCATAGTGTCCTCCTGATTCAATATACTTTTGTTCCTTTATGTAGCTCCTATAAATTTTTGAAACTACTCTAAGTGCAAGACCAGAATTTGACCATTCCCCATTGCAAGGAGTAATTAAGATTGCTTTAATTTTTGCTCGATTCTCATCTTCTGTTAAAGAGTTACTTGTTTCACTTAAATCTATTTCTATTTCCCCTTCAAAATTATTGAAGTTCAAGCCATAGTTATAAATCGCTTTGCCATCTATGATTTTTTGTAATTTGAAACTTACAGCTAAACCCATAAAGTAATTTCACTCTTTTCATTTTCTATAGTCTCTTTGTCCGATTTCCGATAACATCATATCTACGAACTTCGTAAATACCTCTCTTATCAATCCATATCCGAACTACATATAATATAACCCATATTAATCCATCTGCGAAGTTACGAACATACTAAAAAAAGCAGCCCCAGTGTGAACTGCTCCATTCGTTAGACATAACTAACCTGTTGGATGCAGTTTAACATTTGGGCTGCTCTTTCCTCACTCAAATTGCGGACAATCTTTAGTAATCAACCTTTGCTCCCCTTCACCTAAAACATTTACTTCGCTCCGCTACTCCACACCACGCGCTCGCTCATCGCTTTGTGCTGTGCGATCAGACAGAGTTCTGCCGCTTTGAATGCGTGTTCCTGTGTCATGGCGGTCTCGGTCCGGTCCAGACAATCGCGAATGAGTTGACCGAAGAACGGATAACCGACCTTGCCCTTCACGCTGTAGCGAAACTCACCTTCATGGTTTACCAGATAGACCTGATCACCTTCCGGCTCTCTCGCAACATCGATATACTTCCGCAGCTCAATATAACCGTCCGTTCCCAGAATAACTGTACGCCCATCGCCCCATGTGCCCAGACCATCCGGTGTGAACCAGTCCACTCGGAAGTAACCGGACGCTCCGTTGTCGCCGATCAGAGAAGCTTCGCCGAAGTCTTCCAATTCCGGGAACTGTGGATGATTGAAGTTATGCACCCGGCTGAACCCTACCTCAGCGTCCGTACATGATGCAAACGTCAGAAACTGTTCGATCTGGTGACTCCCGATATCACAGAGAATGCCGCCATACTGCTCATGCTTGAAGAACCAATCCGGTCGTCCGCCCGCATTCAATCGATGCGGCCCCGTCCCCATAACTTGCACTACTTTGCCGATTGCCCCCTGTTCGATGAGCTGCCCCGCATAGATCGCACTTTCTACATGCAGTCGTTCACTGTAATACACCATGTACTTTTTGCCTGTTCGCTTCACTTCTTCTCGTGCAAGTTTTAATTGCTCAAGCGTGGTGAACGGAGCTTTGTCTGTAAAATAATCCTTGCCTGCGGCCAATACTCTCATGCCAAGCGGCGCACGATCTGAAGTGATCGCTGCACTTGCCACCAGCAACACCTCATCATCTGCGAGCACCTCAGCTTCCGATGCTGCGACTTGAGCCTGTGGGAACTGCTTTCGAAATGCCTCTACCTTCGCCGGGTCCGGATCATACACCCATTTGAGGGTAGCCCCGGCCTCCAACAATCCCCCAACCATGCCGTAGACATGCCCATGATCCAAGGCTACAGCCGCAATGGTGAACTCACCCGGACCACATACCACCTCTTTTGTGACGCTCTTTGGCGCATAAAACATGCCATCTTTAGCCATGTCATCCCATCCCCATTATAAAATTTTTGATAAAATGAATTCGTCTAACAAATCGTCTTTATTTAAACGTCTGACTCAGATCAGCAGGTTGAGCGCCACTGAATGCCTTGTCTTTCTTCGTCGTTGATCCAGCAATGCGTTCCTGCAGATGCTCATAGAATAGATCCTCATCGATTGGCAGATCCACCCAATTATCCGTCCAGGTAGACAGCAGCATCGCGTTCGACAATGTTAATCCGTGTATACCATCCTCACCGGGAGCAATGAGTGGTGCGCCTGTACGAATCGCATCTACCCAGTTACGAATCAGACCCGGGTGCCCCGTTTCCACACCTGTAATCGGGATTTCACATTTCCAGCATTCTGGCTGTCCAAAACCTCCGGTAAACCGCTGATTGAATTCAGGCTCAGATTCCCGAAGTCGCCAGAATGTAAGTTTTCCATCTTCGATTACGATTTTACCTCGGTCTCCGTTGACCTCGAATCGATTGGTACCCGGTGCTTCACCTGTTGTGGTTACAAACACACCTGTAGCTCCATTTTCATATTCCACATAAGCTGTTACATCATCTTCCACTTCAATGTTCCGATACTTGCCAAACGAACAGAAAGCACGCATTCGCACCGGCATCATGCCGATGGTCCACTGCCACAGATCCAGTTGATGCGGGTCCTGGTTAATCAGTACACCGCCACCTTCGCCTGCCCAAGTTGCCCGCCAGCCGCCGGAATCATAGTAACTCTGGGATCGGTACCAGTTTGTAATAATCCAGTTGGTCCGCCGTACCTCACCCAGTTCTCCCGAAGCGATTAAGTCTCTCAGCTTAATGTAGAGTGGATTGGTCCGCTGGTTGTACATCATGGAAAAGACTTTACCGCTGGCTGCGGCCGCTTCATTCATCTTGCGTACCTGCTTCGTATACACACCGGCTGGCTTCTCAATCATGACATGCAAGCCATGCTGGAACGCTTGAATAGCCTGTTCCGGATGGTCATAGTGCGGCGTCGCAATGATGACTGCATCAATCGTACCTGAAGCCATCATCTGCTCAGCATCCTGCCAATAGGTGACCGTTGCCGGAAGATGACTGGATACCCAGCTCTCCATCTCTCTTCTTACATCACATACGGCGACCAGTTCTGCACCGGGTACTTCTCCGGCAACCAACGTTCTGGCATGTGATGCTCCCATATTTCCTATACCAATCACCGCTACTCTTACGATACTCATGACTGCTCCTCCTCGTCCACACGACGCTCAATTTCGGCGAAAACGTCTGCAAAATGCTGTAACATCGCCTTGGATTCCAAGGCACCACTAAAGTCCTCTATTCCGTAATATCCGTCATACCCGACGGCACGAAGATCCCGCACCATCTGTATCCAATCGACCATGCCTTCAGTCAGCGGCGTCCAGTGACATTTCCAGGCTGTATTCAGAGCCGCCCCGCCGCTCTTCTCAGTCACATTAGCCTTTTGCGAATCTTTCTCTGATTCAAACCACCCGGCATTTTTTACATGCACATGAGCCAGAAAAGGTCCTAGCAACTCAAGTCCCATCCGATGATTCTCATATCCTTCATGCACCATATTGCCTGGATCGTACAATACACCCACATGCTGCGGGTCCAGCGATTGCACAAGTCGATAGGCCAGCGATGCCGTGGGTGCAATCGTCTGGTGATGCGTCTCTACGAGGGCCTTGATGTTGTACTGTTTGGCCAGATCCTGCACTTCACTCAGATATTCAACCGCTTTACGATACAACTCAGGATAGCTGGTCTTGCGATCATACCCAGGAACACCCACACGCATCATTGATGCTCCTAACCCAACCGCAGCCTGAAACGCCTGCTCGGTGGCAGGCAGATCTCCACAATTCAGATACGGTACAAGTGCGATGGATTTCCTTCCTTGCCCTTCCGCCGCTTCACGGAAAACAGGAACCTGTTCCTCCCAGCGGCTCGGATCTACGGAGCATCGATTATTTCTCCAGTAAGAAGGCTCCTCGGATATCGCATCTTCAGGAATTCCGCGGAATCTCCACTCGATTCCATCAATCCCTGCTGCTGCCGCTGCCGCTGCCAATTCTTCTGCATTCAGATCTGGGGTAGCCACGGTGAATACAGACAGTTTCATCATGATCCATCTCCTTATGTAAACGTATTCATTTTATGTCGTAAAGGCATTGTATCACTCCACTGAACCTCACCATAGGGGGAAACGCCAACAGATGAATGACAGATAAAGAACAGGGCACATTCCCCATTCAGAGATAACTTCACAAGTGACAAAATGAGCAAAAAAACAAAAAAGACACCCCTGAAACAGAATCTGCCTCTGTTCAAAGATGCCTTTTAAAAGTTTATAGTTAGCAATCCATGCATATCTCTCTAATCCCGGTCAAAGAACACATGCTCAGCCTGTATTTTCCCCTGATCTATGGTCATGATGCCGAATGAATATTGCTTTTGAAAACGCCGATCCGTAGGCGACCCCGGATTAAATACCAGCGTATTATCGACGGTATGCATCACCGGGATGTGTGAGTGTCCGTAGATCACAGCATCCACATGCTGGCCTGCAAAGGTATGAATTGCATTCTGCTCTGTACCCTTTGACCCTAGATGACCGTGCACAAGACCCAGACGAAGCCCCTCCACTTCAACTATGCGGGAATATCCCAGTTTTTCAGCGATTTCGGACGGGTCCGTATTACCAGCTACCCCTTCAACAGGTGCATACTCGCTAAGCAATGGATATACACTCCAATCCGACCAGTCACCGGCATGAAGAATGAGATCTGCACTCGGCAATACCTCTAGGAGCTGTGTCGGTAACTTGCGTGATTTTCGTGAACAATGCGTGTCGGAGATGACTACAATTTTCATATAACAACCCACCTTTCCTTTACCTCTGATTACAATCTACTCTGCCTGCGATGGGACAGCTAACATCTGGGAACTGGAACGTTCCATATCTTCAAGGGTAATGGATGCGAAGAACTGCTCCACCTTGGACTCTGCAACCTGATACAGATTGGTCAAGAGGGTGTCTATATGCAAGCCCACTTCACAATCCGGGTTACAATTGCCGTGAATCGGGAACAATGGACCTTCATCCTTGGCAGCCTGATAGATCATGTCTAATGTAATTTCATTGGATGGCTTCGCCAAATAGAAACCTCTTGTTCCAGGAGAGGAATTCACCAATCCTGCCTTTTTCAGCCCGCCCAGAATCCGTCTGACGACGACAGGGTTGGTATTCACGCTTCCTGCAATATGTGCAGACGTGATTCGTTCAGGCGCGCTGAGTGACAATAACAACAAACAATGCACACTGACCGAAAAATGAGTACTCATGATTAACCACCTTTATTTTGAGCATTTTTAATATCATTCTAGACAAGCTGACATTATTCAGAGAACAGATCCTGTTCGGGACGTGCTCTGATCTTGAGTTGTCGCACACTGTATTCCAGTTGTTTCACAATATCATCCAGCTGTTTGCGATCAATCTTGGTCGGATCTTCCACTGGTTTCGCGGACGACTTGAGATCCCGAATCGTTAACTGCTGCTCTTGCCATTTGTCCATCAGATCTGCAATATTGGCATAGAAACGTTCGTAATCTTTGATGACCAGGTCAAGATAAGCGTCCACCTCATCCGGATCATAACCACGAAGTTTATAATTGAATTGTTTTTCATGAATCGATAACGCATCTAGCTGTACACCCAATTGTTTGAACAATTGTCTTTGTTTATCCAATCTTCGTTTCATATGTTCATCCATATTGACAACCTCCATTATAAGCCAAGCCGTGGTTCCTTTTTCCAGTGAAAAACATACGGCATTTTCTCTCTCTATTTTTTATAACACATAATCCGTCAGATATAAAATGATACGACCCTATTCCTCACGAAAATGATTGCTTTTCATCCGATTCGGGTAAGGACACATACACCCCACAACGGGAAAGGAGCATGTCCTTATGAGTACTTTAACCAAAGATCAACGTCAAGAACTGAAAAACGCCCTTTTGGAGCAACGCGAAAACTTGCAGCGTCATTTTGAATCCAGCATGGAAGACGGTGCTCCAGTCGAGTCGCTGAAAGATTCAACCGGTGAGCTGTCATCATACGATAATCATCCGGCAGATGCCGGTACGGAAACATTTGAACGCAGCCGTGATCTGGCGATCGACGATACATTAACAGACGAATTCAATCAAGTGAACGACGCATTGGAACGTATGGAACAAGGTACATACGGAACCTGTGTAACGTGCGGAGAAGATATTCCCTTCGAACGACTTGAAGCTATCCCCTATACCGCTTATTGTATTGATGACACGCCTAACCGGGAAGTCAGCAACGATCGTCCCGTTGAAGAAGAGGTCATGACCATGCCTCCAAGTGGTGCTGGAGAAGGAAGACAGCGTAACGCCGGTAAGTTCGATAATGCAGATGCCTGGGAAGCGGTCGAAGAATACGGTACCTCCAACTCCCCTGCAACTGCAGCCAAACGTGATGTGAAGGACTATGATGAGAACATGTAACGTGGTTATGAACTAGAACGGTTATGCGTCAAAATTAAATTTGATTCAATAGGATATACGAACGTTATCCTGTCTTATCAAGCATTAAAAAGCCGCCATTGGCGGCTTTTTCTAGTTTTCTCCAACACAGTCTCCCACGGTTGCCGTTACTTGCTTCCAGCGATAACGCTGAACACTTATATTCCGTCCGTTTAATCTTCCGACTCACTACCCGATGATGCAGATTCCTGCCGTTTAGAAACAGCTCGAGACGTTTTAGAAGTTGATTTGCCCTTACCGGACGTAGCTTTCTTTTTCTCTTTTGCATCTGTCTTAGACACAGGTATTTTCACTAACGGTTTAGAGAGGGCAGAGAATAACTGAAAGATCTCATGCTCCCCTTGTTGATTCTCTTTTGTTGTATAGGGTTCACAGAGTTTAATGATGTTCTTATACAATTGCTCTACTTCCTCACGGTTTGCATACAGCGTGATGTCCGAGAGAAACATCCGATCTTCGTTTTCCGCCTGATGCATGAATCGCTGACGACTTTGTTCAAACATCTCATTTAATAGTTTGAGCGTTTCAGACCGAAATACCTGTTTCAATGGTGAGTTTTCCTTATCTTCATCTTCGTGACGGAGATGGATCTCTCCGGTGAATGGTTCGTAGTATTTCGCAATAATCCCATTAATCTCCCGCGTGGAAACAATGGTGAGCAGACCAATTTTCTCCAACTTTTTCACATGATAATGCACTTTGGCTGGTACCTCACCCATCTGATCGGCGATTTCTTTGACTGTGGATGGTCTGCCCTGCTTGTTAAACATATTCATAATCTGTATCCGATACGGATCGGAGTAGATTTTAATTTCTTCAATTGTGGATAGAACTTTGTGCTGCATCCCTGTATCCTCATTTCCGGGGTACCTGTTGCCCATCGATGACTCTATTATACCGCTGCTTCAGGGCTTCGGTCAAAACATCCCAGAGATGACATGCTACCTAAAATCGGATAATGATCGCCTCTGAATGTACTTTACAGGGCAGTTCGAAAACTTTTGCTAAATAGCAGCATACCTGCTGACATGGCAAGCATAATACCGAAGACGATAAACAGAACAGGCATAGTCATCCAATCTGCAAGTGCTCCTGAAACCAGGCTCCCAAGTGGTGCAACACTCAAGACAAGCATACTCTGAAGGGCATACACTCTGCCTAGCATCTCGGAAGGGGTTACTTCCATAAGATAGGTAGCCAGCGGTGTCGTAGCCAGTGGAATCCCTATGCCCATCAGTAGACAAAAGGTCGCCGCAACCGGCAGTTGGAAGGAATTCATATAAGCCGGAAGTGCCGTCATCGCATAACTGAGACCCAACATAACAATACCGCTGATGACCAGCACACTTTTACGGTAATTTGCTCCCCTTTGCGTTAACCACACACCACTAAGCAACATGCCTCCCACCATCAGCCCACTGAGCAGACTTAATCCCCAAGCGCCAGCATGCAGCGTTTCAATGACATACGGTGTACGGAGAACATTGAATGGCATCAGGCAGAAATTAACGAAGGCAAACAGGATTGAAACGATTAGCAATAAGGCCTGTTTACGGAGAAAATGAAAGGCTTCCGCCATTTCGGAGAATATACTCCTTTTTTCGGATCGAAGAGAATGTATTTCAGTTGATGTCTCATTTTCACTGTTAGCAGATGTTGACACTCCAGGGTATCCTACTCGGCTCATAATTAAAGCACTTAGCGCAAACAACCCAGCGTCTATCAAGATCGTCCAGGCAATGCCTATTGAAGCAATGAGTGCACCAGCCACTGCAAGTCCTGCGAGTTCTGCCACTCTAGTTGCGGAAGACGACATGGCATTACCGGAGAGCAGCATCGATTGGGGAAGCAATCTGGGCACACTGGACACTTCCGCAGGAGTAGTGAAGCATTCCAGCAAAGAATTCAGAATCGTGATGACAAACAGATGCCACACTTCGAGTTGCCCTAGTCCGAATAACAGGGCTGTAATCCCAACGAATAACCCGCGACCCGTATTGGTGATCACAATCACTTTTTTGGGAGACATGCGATCAACCAAAGCCCCGGCGAACAGACCCAGGAGGATATTGGGCAAGAAATTCACCGCCAGTAACGTACCCATCAACACTTTCGAACCAGTCAGAATGTACACCATCCAGCTGTATGCAATCGAATCAATGGAATCACCAAATCTGGATACAACTCTACTGAGCATAAATTGCATATAGGGCTTGATTCGTATTAATTCACCTATACCTTGCTTGCCAACTGCTGTGCTATCGTTCATGGCTTCCCACTCCCTAACGTTAAAATATTTTTCATGTTAATTTTATTTTAACGTACATTATGCAGAAATCAATACCTCCGTGAAAATAATTTTAACGTCAAGTAAGCAAAGTAAAAAAACTCGCTCTTCTTTCAGATGCTTCGTAATCAATAACAGACTTTTTGAAAAATCTCCTATAACACCAAAAAACAGACCATATGTGGTCTGTTAGGTTGGGCTGATCGTATTTGAACTGCCTTCATTTTCTGCCTACTTCTCAACACGCAATTGAAATCCAGACTGCTCAGCCTGTACCTCCAACATTAAATCACGTACCCGGTCTGCTTCATTTCCCAGGCGTTCTTCGCTGATTCGGTAGTTGGTCCATTTTAACTCAAGTGGAAGTTCAATCGTACCCGTCAGGCAATCCCACAATGCATCGAGATTACCGCCATAAAAATCTGGCAGAGCTAGCTTATCCTTTAATTGCTGATGAAGTTCAGCACTACTCGCAAAGTCTACTCCATCCAGAATCACAATATTCATGACTGCCCCTTCCTCTATTTTAAGCGTGTAAATGATGCATAATGATCTGTCGTTTTGTAGATGAGTCCATCATTGGAATACACAATCCGATCCGAATTACGGAAGCCGGAAGTATAGTTGATATCCGCTTCGCGCCATGTCCGTCCGCTCGCTGCTGGCAGAAGCCCTTCCCGATTGCCGAATGTATCTCCGCCGATGCTTTTCCCAGGAGCGACGACAGCCAAGTTTCCTTGTGAAGCTACCCAGCCGAGTCCTGTTGCCTGTGATTTGGTAATAAAGTTACATGGTAACGTTCCGTTTGCACTCAAATAGTTTGCTACACCCGTAAACGTATTGATAATGGTACATGTTGCAGCAGAAGCCTTCTGCTGTGGGGCTGGGGTGAACTGTGAACCTGTGAAGAAAACGAATGTTAACAACAATGCCAGTAAAGCGGTTGATAGTAGTTTTTTCATCAATCCTGCCTCCCGATCCTCATAGTAGATGAACGTTGCCACATATGCATTGTGCAAGCTGTAACTGTCTAGTTGTACGTTCTGCTAGATTATAGTAAACAAGTCATCCCATGACTATTTATATCACATGATTTTGGTGTAAATATCAAATGAAGACGATTTAATTGTAAAATATTATAATTCTAACATTTTAAGATGGAAAAAAAGACTCTCATCCTGAAGATGGAGTCTGCATTTTCTAGTACATTTGGTCTGGTTTGAATTGGTCTAATCGATCAGCTGCACACGTTGACGAGTTCGCGCCGATTCCAGGCACGCATCAATGACACGCATGTTCTGAATGGTATTTTCCGGACTGAAAGGCAAAGCCTCTCCTTCAAGTGCAGCCGCTGCGAACGTCTCTACCTGAAGCACATAGGAATTCGACACGGACACACGCTCCTCACGGCTGACAGAATCCGTGTGCACAATAATTTGAGGTGGAATATCACTGTTCTCCCAACCAAACACTTTTGGCAGTTCAATTCGCCCTTCCGTCCCGAGAATCTCCATCTCTGCTCGTCCTGACGCCCACATGCCACAGTCAAAAGTTAAAGCTACCGAATTCGGAAACTCTATTAGTCCCGATGCCATCATATCAACGCCATCATGCTCGTCCGAGAATAGCGCGTGTACCGTCACCGCTTCCGGCTCCTGTCCCAGATACATCCGGGCTGCCGAGATCGGATACACGCCAAGATCGAATAATGATCCGCCGCCCATCTCTCTTTTGAACCTTACATTCTCCTTATCATCAGCAGTATTACAGGTAAAGTTACCATGGATGGCTCTGACGATGCCAATCTCTCCACTGGCTATAATCTCTTGCACACGTCTGTGCTTGGGATGATATCGATACATTATTGCTTCTGCAAAAAGAACGCCTTGCTGGTGACATGCCTCTATCATTTCTGCGGATTCATCTGCATTCAGGGCTGCTGGTTTCTCGCACAACACGTGTTTGCCAGCCTGCGCAGCTTTGATGGTCCATTCTTTGTGCATATGGTTAGGTAAAGGAATATAGACGGCTTCGATGTCTGGATCAGCGATGAGTTCTTCGTAACTGCCATACGATCTGGCAATGCCGAGTTCTTCGGCAAGGGTTTCCGCCTTTTCCTTGCTACGGCTGGCAATCGCCAGCACCTCACCACGTTCGGACTGCTGGATCGCCGGAATGACTGCATTTTTGGCAATGGTTGACGTACCGAGTACACCCCACTG
Organism: Paenibacillus sp. FSL K6-1318; assembly: GCF_037976905.1. Lineage (NCBI taxonomy): Bacteria > Bacillati > Bacillota > Bacilli > Caryophanales > Paenibacillaceae > Paenibacillus > Paenibacillus sp. FSL K6-1318. The sequence continues at coordinate 2,565,130 of NZ_CP150270.1, read as the reverse complement.
TAACTGTCTATTCATGCTCATCTTCCTTTCGTACCGTAATTGTCCTCTTCTGCCTTGTGTAACATGCCTAGACAACGATCCAGATCTGTTTTGACCTGTTTCTTGTATAATTCGGCTTTCTCCGCACCATCATCCGTAAAATGATATAAAACGATTTCCTGAAAATCGACCTTCGGATCGTTACCCTTCAGCTTCTTCGTGCGATAAAAAACACCTTGCTGTACCAATTCATGCAGTGCCCGATATACCTCGCTCTGGGGTGGTACATAACCGTAGTCTTTGAATTCCTGCTTCATCGCCTCCAGCATCTCGTAACCATATCCCCTGTGCTGTTCAACCATCGTAATCAGATACAGCTTAATAAATGCCCGCTGTGCAATCATAAAAGCCACGTTCATTCCCCTCCTGTCAGAACCTATATATCTAGTATTATAAAACTTATGTTCGGGTTCTGCCATCTTTCTCCGCTTTGCCTCCCCTTTATCCATCTTCAAGGAGGGCGAGCAAGAAATCGTGTGAATTCGCGTTAACCTGAGGGAAGCATGGAAAAAGGTTTTCTATTGTGAATTTTTCATGTAATGAAATTTTAATCGTTATTCAAAAGAAACAAATTCATAATACCTTTAGTTGCTTCAATCAAGGCTGGATATAGATCGAAACGGTTCAATTTGTCTATACTTCCGAACGCCCGTACACTCCTGTGCGGCTGTGGTCATCTATTATGAATTTTTCATGTATTGATGGATTCATTTATTGCGCGAAGATTTAGGTACGGTTCCCACAATCCATTTGCCCCAGCTTACCCGAGAGATAAGCCATGTCAGTAGACAGGATAATGTGAGAGCCAACAACCAGGTAATGATCATTCGGACGACAGGGTTCCAGCCCATGGCAACATAAAAAAGTTCATCCGGAATGTAGCTATACCGCAGCATCAACATATGCATCAGATATCCGCCATACGATACACCACCAATCCATCCCAGCAATCGTGTAACCCTAAGGTTATGCAGTTTGCCGGCCAGCTGGTACATGACCATAATCGAAGCAATCAGAAAGAGCGCCATATCAGGCCGGATCAGGCTGACCGTGTAGAATGTAATTTTGATTCCCTCCGGCTTCTGAAACTCCAGCATTAATAAATATGTAAACCGAAGACCCAGCACGATAAACACCGTCCAATATACCCAGCGTAACCGATGAATCCATTCATTCCAGTGCTGGACGGATAAGCCCGCGGCTGCACCAAGCACAAAATAAATAAAGAAATAGAGGAAATTGCGGTCTGCATACGTTGTAAACGCATCTGTCAGTACCGGAATATTCAGCCAGCCCATGAATTCGGCAATGTTGCCTAATTGATCTGCGAGCACTAGATAGACTACGACCGAAATAAGCAGAGCGATCATACGCCCCTTGGCCTCGTAGCGGTTATATACATAATGAATGGCTCGCAAGAAGAGCGGAAATAACAGATAAAACTGAATCAGCATAATAATGTACCAAAAGTGTGAAGTTGTTTTGCCAGTAATCAGCTTCAAGCCTAAGTCTGGAATGTCATTCCATCCAAATCCCGTCCAGCCTCGCGGTGCAAGTGTAAAGTAAATGAGTGACCAGATGAGATAGGGTACGATGACGTCGGTTACTCTTTTTCTCATAAACTTGCCGTAATGCAGCTTGTCTCCCGTATTATAAAAAAGTACCATCCCTGTTATGAAGATGAACAAAGGAACTGCAAATTTGGAGAGCATCAGCAGCATAGCCAATAACACGCCATCCTCCAGTTTCGTTTCCGGTACCAGAGAGTAGTGTGCGATGGAATGCTGAAGAACCACCGCTGCAAAGGCCAGTCCCCTTAAGCTCTCGATTTCTGTAATTCGTTCTCTGCGAGACATACATTCAGCCGTCCTTTCTAGGTTTTACGATAAGAGATATAATGACAATGAAGCGGTATATCTGATGAACGGGGGGATTCATATTTCTTTAGCTGACAAGGACATCGCCACGATCGACTCCAAATATGTTCAGCAGCATCTGGCTAACGAACGAACCTTTCTAGCCTGGGTTCGCACCGGCATTGCCATGGCGGGCATCGGCTTTCTTGCTGCCGGATTTGGTTTTAACTCCTCGACGTATGATCGTCTTGCACATATTGCCGCCATTATTACCGGTATCACTTCTCTGGTTGGCGGTATATCCATCATTGTGTATTCGGCAACAGCCTATCATCGGAAGCGTACACAAATCAATGAGCAAACGTATCAGGCGTCAACCGGATTAATTCGTTTTCTGACCATGATGCTACTGGTGATTGGACTCGCTTTGGCTGTATTGCTCTATGTATTGTTATTCCCTGCCTGACTGGGTAAAAACACCATCCGCCATTATTGATGCACAATGTCACACACAGGGACAAAAGCCGGCTTCCCTTAAGGAAACCGGCTAATGACCATCTGGTGGATCATATATGTCATTCCGATTGCAGGTATTATGTCATTGAGTTCTATTACATATCAACCGAATCGATAGAACGATTAGAGAAATGTATTGTTACCGAATCGCGCTGCCTTGGTTTGGGCTTCCAATCTGCGTTCTTCCATATCCAGGTCCGGACGTTCGGCAGCCACATCTCCACCATGTACTTGGGCTCTGTCCCGATTATACTGGCTGTTGCTGCTGAACACATCATACACATCCGTGTCCCGATCCGTAGAGTCTACGAGCAACAGGATTTTGCCATTCTGTACATACTCCTCATACTGTTTGGCATCCTCTTCCGGAATACCGAGACCAACCAGTCCACCCACCAATCCGCCAGCTCCTGCACCCACAGCTGCACCGGTAAATGCTGCTGCGATAGGGCCTGCGGCCAGAATTGGTCCTATGCCGGGTATGGCCAGTGCACCGATACCTGCGAGCAAGCCGGCTACGCCACCGAGTACACCACCTGTTGCTGCACCCGCAGCCACGCCTTCAGGGGCTTTCGTACCCGTCTCTTCCCGAATCGCCTTCAATTCATCCCGATCCTGTGTAACAACGGAGATTTCGTCTGAAGTGAATCCTTGTGCTTTCAGACCCTCGATAGCCTGCGATGCTTCACGTTCTGTATTAAACACACCTACGATTTTCTTCTGCATAGTGAATCCCTCCTCATCTTATTGAGTGGTTCGCTATGTTATTACCCGTCTTGTTTTCTTTCAAACGCTTGCAAGTCAATATAATATGTGTGGATAGCAATTAATTGCTGAGGTTCATTCCTTTTCATGCCTCATCAGGATGTACCTTCAACTCAGGCATGTAATACATTGAGGGATGTCAGAATCCAAAACATCATGAAGTCCAGACTGGCTGATCCTGGCGAATTGTCTAGATGATTTCTAAGGAACCAAGGGCGTCTTATTTAACCTTCTGGTCCTCATTTTATTTTGGAAGGAACCTGAGACACGTTATTTACCAAAATCAACTGATGAACCCGCTATAAACGGCTGATTTTTCGAATATAGCGTGTTTCAGATTCCTTAGATTGCTGCAGGCGCTTCAAATCGCTGAATAAGACGTCACAGGTTCGTTAGCGCTCCCGCGTAATTCATCTATTTCCCCCGTGGTTTGGCCCGATTTGTGGCAACCGCTTCAAGTGGATTGTCCGGCCAGTAATGCTTCGGATAACGACCTTTCAGATCTTTTTTGACGTCAAAGTACGTCTCTCTCCAGAAGTTGGCCAAGTCTCGGGTGACCTGCACAGGTCGCTGCGCCGGTGATAATAGGTGGATGGTCAACGGAACTCGCCCACCACCAATACGCGGTGTCTCCTGTTGTCCAAACATCTCCTGTAGTCTCACCGCCAGCACAGGGTCCTCCGGCCGGCTGTAGTCTACGGGAATTCGGGAACCACTTGGCACCTGTATATGCGTCGGTGCTTCATCGTCTAGTTGCTGTCGCTGACCCCAACTCAGTCCACCGAGCAATACATCATGCATCGACAATCTCTTCAGGTCGGCTGCCGACCGCATGCCTGTCAGATAAGGCGTAAGATGTTCTGCCAACTCTTCAGTCAGATCATCTTCAATCAAGTCGGGCCACTCGGGTAGATGAAGATGCAGGAACCGCAGCCTGTCCACAAGTTGTCTGGATGTTTTTGTCCAAGGCAGACAATCGAGCCCTTCCATTCGTATTCCCGTTATCAGTGCTTCCAGCACCTGATCTTCAGGTGGCTGTGCAATACTGCTCTCCTTGATGACAAGGGCGCCAATACGAAGTCTCTTGTGTGCGCGCACGCTGCGGGTATTGGAATCCCAGGCCACTTGCACTTCATTGTGCAGCAAGTGCTGACCTGCCTGCAACAATGTCTGCTCCTGCAACGGCGCAGCCAGCAGGATGCGCGCATCTGCGCCCTGGTCGTCTGCCTCGGCTGCGACCAGATACGCTGAACGGCTCAGCGATTCTGTCGCTGCGAGCCGTACGCCGCGGCCGCTGCTCAGCAGATAGCGGCCGTCCTCCCGGCGTTGCCCGATCCGGTCCGGATAGGCGAAGGACAGCAGCAATCCGCAGCTGTCCTCATCCGGTCGCACCGGATCGGCCGCCGGGCCGAGCGCCGAGCGCAGCTGGCGGCTCTCCTGGAGCATGCGCCGCACGGCCGCGCCGTCTAGGGCAGCCGCTGCCGCTTGCGGCATGCCGCTGCTGTCCGCGGTCAGCAGCGCTTCTACGCGCGGGCGGAGGTCCGTGCCCGCGCCTGCACTGCCACTGCTGCGGAGGCCGGCAGGCTCCTGCAGCAGTGCCGCCAGCATGCTGGCGTAGCTGGCCAGCCCAAGCTCCGCCGCACGGAGCAGCATGCTGGCCAGTCGCGGATGCACGCCAAGCGTGTTCATCCGCCGCCCGAAGGGCGTGATGCGGCCTGCGTCGTCCAGGCCGCCCAGCTGGCGCAGCAGCGCCTGTGCCTGGCCGTAGGCGGCGTCAGGCGGGGTGTCCAGCCATTGCAGCTCTGCTAGGGACTGGACACCCCAGACGGCAAGCTCCAGCGCCAGCGGCGCAAGATCCGCGGAGGTAATCTCCGGGCGAGCTGCCTCAGGCAGTCCCCCATGAACCTCTTCGCTCCATAGCCGGTAACACACACCTGGGGCGATTCGCCCCGCACGCCCCCGCCGCTGATCGGCTGACGACTTGGATACCGGCAGGGTAACAAGTCGGCTCATGCCCGTACGCGGCGAGAATGCCGACGCTCGACTCAGCCCCGCATCAACCACAACTTTAACGCCAGCCAGCGTAAGACTGGATTCCGCAATGGACGTAGACAATACCACTTTCCTCCAGCCCTCAGCCGCCGGGCGTATGGCCTCATCTTGCAGTTCCACTGGCATACTGCCATACAAAGAATGAACTTTCACATGCGTAGGAAGAGAACCGTTTAATAACTCCCGTTCTGTACGGTGTATCTCTCTTGCCCCAGGAAGAAAAACAAGTACATCCCCCTCCTGTTCAGCCAATGCCTTGTTCACCGTCTGAGCCGTGAATTGTTCCAGTGGCATGGCTGACGGTCTCGATACATATCGTGTCTCCACCGGAAACGTGCGTCCCGGACAGTGAATTGATCTTGTACCCTCACCAAGCAATGCACAGACGGGAACAGGATCAAGGGTCGCCGACATGACCAGCAGTTTCAAATCTGGACGTAACATCGCTCGCGATTCCAATGCCAGGGCCAGGCCCAAGTCCCCATGTAGATGACGTTCATGGAATTCATCAAATATAATCATCGCCGTATCCTCAAGACCCTGGTCCTGCTGCAACATCCGGGTCAACACCCCTTCCGTCACAACTTCAATGCGCGTCGCCTGACTCACCCGTGTATCCATGCGTACACGATATCCTACAGTCTGACCCGCCTTTTCCCCTAACGTAGCCGCCAATCTCGACGCAGCTGAACGCGCAGCCAGCCTTCGGGGTTCCAGCATTATGATCTTCCGTCCCGCAACCCACGGCTCCTCCAGCAAAGCCAGCGGTACCACGGTCGTTTTTCCCGCACCCGGTTCTGCAATTAACACACCTGTATCTTGATCCCGAAATAACTGTCTTAACTCCGGAATAATCTCTTGTATCGGTAACTCTATATGCATATGATCGCTCCTAATGAATGTACCCTACTGCTCTTCAGCATCACTATTCGAATGTTAGCATTATAACAAAAAAAGCCGTTCCAGAGGAACGACTATCGCAGACACACCCTAAGACACGACTTAGTAAAAATGAAATTTATCCAAAATGCTCACTTAGCTGAGCAATGATTCGGCACCATCAATCACGATCTCTGCTCCGGTGATATGTCTGGATTCGGACGATGCGAGGAAGCTTACCAGATCGGCAACATGTTCCGGCTGACCCGGACCGTCCGCAAGTGGCTGCTGACCTTCCGGAAACTCCATCGGAATAATGATCTGCTGCAAATCATCCGTTTTGACCGTACTTTGATCGATATTCGTCGCAATTGCCCCTGGGCAGATCACGTTTACACGTATCTTGAACTTCGCCAGCTCAAGCGCAGCCATCTTCGCAAATGCAACCTGCCCTGCCTTGGACGTGCTGTACGCCGACATACCAAAGCTTGAGAAGCGTTGATTGCCGTTGATGGAACTCGTGATGATAATGCTGCCGCCACCCCGTCTTTTCAAATGAGGTAATGCATATTTAACAGTGAAAAACGTACCATTCAGGTTCGTAGTAATAATCTGTTGCCACTCTTCAACCTGAATTTCCTCAATGGGTGCCGATACTCCGTTAATTCCTGCATTGGCAAAAACAATATCCAAACCACCGAATAATTCCACGGTTTCGAGCACTGCCTTTTCCACACGTGCCGGGTCGGAAATGTCTACATCGAATGCTCTCGCCACACCGGGGTGCGGCGCATTAATCTCTGCTTCCGTTTCCGAGATTCGATCATTCACCAGATCAAACAGTGCAACTTTTGCACCCTCTTTAGCCAGCTTGACCGCAGTAGCCTTCCCAATTCCGGAGCCTGCTCCGGTAATAATCGCAACCTTGCCTTGGAAACGTGACTTGCCGTTATGTTGTGTCATTATCCATTCCACTCCTTCATTTTAGCAATTATGTAAGAATGTACGTTCAAGCTCATCGTTAAAGAGGTTGTACTTAAAGTCAATTCTTCACAAGATTACCCAAAAAGAGTGTCTTTTAAATCAACACCAGCAAGTTTTTTCACCGTCGATCTACACCAGTGTCACAGCAACATCGGGATCGGCCCACAACTTTATAAGGGGCACTCACCATTCCAGCTCAATGAAAGCGGCATCATCTTCAAGACCGCCGGTATGTGTAGCATCGAGTAGTACCTGAATGTGTTCATCGGGCACATAGGCCTGGATGGCATCCAGATCATTTAATCCATCCGTGTATAACTGAAGACGCAGTGAATCGCCTGCGGACCCTTTCATTTCGCAGATGTGCGGCTTACCACCGACAGGTCCTTCAAGTGTAGACCAACGCTCATTCGTCTTGCAATGAACCTGAAATAATTCAGACTGCTCCTGCCCATTACGCCACAGGCGAATACGCGAATCTCCTTGCCACGCAAGCCACACACGACTTTTGCGACCTCCTCCCGTGAGCTCAATCCGTCCACACACATACATGGCCTGACTGCCCCGGCTTCGCTTCTCCATTAACACTTCACGCAGCAACAGCGGAGAACTTTCGAGTGGCTGTAATTTCTCCAGTTGCTCCGATGCAGGAAGGGTAAGATCATGCAGAAGACGCTCAACGCCATCTCGCGTAGGGTGTTGGGTCGTTTCCAGCCAGTCTAACAAAGCATTCCCCAGAAAACGTGCTGCAAAGTCTCCCAGATAACTCATGCCTACCCCATCACATAATACAAAATTGCAGACATTGCCATTCATGCGGACTGCAGCAAAGTCCTGTCCGGTATCTCCTTGATGTACCGTCTCAGCCGCTCTGCCATAACCATACCTGCACTTGAATGTGCCCTGATAGCGGGTTAGTGGCTGTTCATCGGTCTGTACACTCACATAGCGAAAGTTGCCATGCCGTTGCTCGGCATGGCCCCCCTTATCTCCAGCAGACAATGTTGCCAAACGCATTGCTCTCATGATTCCCCTCCTATCTCACAGGCGTAGCAGCGGACATCTGGAACCCGATCGATACCAATTCTGCACAGGTACCTGGCAGCATCATGAGTGCACCGGGTGCAAGCAAATAATCAGCCTCAACAAGCATCTCCCGATAACTTTCGGGCAGGACGGATGACATATTACGCAGCTTCTCTCCATGCTCATCCTGCAGATTCGTTTCCGAAGAGATTCCCTTCCATCTTCTAGGTTCAGCAATCGGTCCTTCCAACAGATGATCGGATATAAAGATATTCTCCACCAGCACATTACCGTCCGGTACACTCATGCCCATGATTCTTTTCGCAATAGGCTCAGGATCTTCACCTGTGGCTACCCCATCCGTCATGTGGCATACGAGTGGCGCAGGACAATCCTGCATATTCGGAATTTCGGCCTGTAATATCTTCTCTGCCTGTAGAAAAGCCTTCGCAGAATCCGAAAACCGTTTTGGTGTCAGGTCTGGCAACGAACCAACTGCAGCGATTTCGTCAATTCCTTTGATTCCGTTCAACAAATCATATACATCATCGCTGTAAGCCAATATAGCTATGCGATAGCGAGGTGTCAGACGATTTCCCTTGGTCGACCGAAATACCATTTGGCGGATCGCGAGAGATAAAGCATCATAGACGACGTCAATCCGCCGACGATTTTCCAGAACCATATTCATGGAGGCGCTAATATCAATTAAATATATAATCAGTGCAGGTGTACGCTGCGATGCTTGAATCGTATAGTTCATCTAGGATGAGTCACCTCCATCGTTCACTTTTTTTTTTATAAGTTAGGCAACGTATAGCTGTTGTTGCTCAGGAATTTGTTAATGGCGCTCATTCGAGCGGCCACTTTGCCGACACCTTTGAAATAGGCAGCATCGGTATTATATAGATTTTTGAAATCACGGGCATACGATTCCGCATTTTCAATTTTTCTGCCTTTTTGCGCGTTATACGTTTTATTGTAATTAGCAATCAACGTGACCACATTCTGGGCACGTTTTTTCTTGAGCGCAGCTTTTTGAGCAATCTCCTGCTGACGTTTAACTTCAGCTGCCGCCTTACGCTCCGCTTCCTGTTTTGCAAGCTTGGCATCATTCTCTTTTTTCCAGACCAGATAAGCTTCATATTTTGCCTGTTTATCGTATTTTTCCTGCTCCGCTTTCTTGGCAGCTTCTTTCTTCTGCTGCTCCCGCTTCACCAGATAGGCCTCATATTTTGCCTGTTTGTCGTACTTGGCCTGTAATGCCTTGCGTTCTTCTTCTTTTTTCTTCGCTTCAGCTTCCTTTTGCTTGGCTTCAGCGAGTTTTTTCTTTTCCTCTGCTTCCAGTTTTGCAGCATCTGCAGCCTTTTGCTTCTCTTGCTCTTCCTGCTGCTTGAGTGCAGCAGCCTTCGCAGCTTCAGCCTCTTCCGCAGCCTTAACCTCTGCCAATCTGATGGCTTCCTGCTGTTCTTGCTGCTTCACCTCTGCCTGATCGGCGAGTATTTTGACCGTTGGCACACCACCTGCCAGTAATACAATAAGAACAGCAGAGGAAATCATGAACTTTTTGGATCTGTAGAATGGCACAGGTACGGGCTTGTCCGTGTCTTCTTTGGGATTGAGCTTCGCATCCAGTTCCTTGATTGCAGCTTCAACTTCCATCTGCATCGCACTGTTATGAGGAATGAAATGATACAACGAGCGGTACACTTCCAATGCAGCCGCTGGTTTATCTTCGTCCTCCAGGGCTCTTGCTTGCAGGAACAGACGGTTCACAACCGCTTCCTGATCAGGAGAGTGCTGCGTTTGGGAATTATTCTCGTTTTGAGCATTCAACGTTTCACTTGCAGGTTCTGAGCTCTTGTTCAGATTCGCATTAATAGCTTCCGGCTGATTCGCACCTTCTTCTTCCGATTTCGCAGCCGTAGCAACCGCATTAGCCTGATGCACGTCTACCGCAGCCAGTGCAACATACCACTCCCCAAACGTCGGACAACTGCTCAGATCGTGACTCTCCCAGGCGCGAATAAACAGCTCAGACAATTTGGAGCCCCACCGCTTCTCAAGCGACTCCCGCATCGCAAAATACCGTTCACTCACCGTTTGCATTTCATGTTGATCAAAATAGCTTTCGCCCCAGGCTTTCTCTACAATCACAGGGTCCGACCAGCTTAACATTTCAGCAATAATAACGGCTCCGGCAAATCGGTCGGCATATGAACTCCACAAACCACTGTGCACTGTTCGATGGGCCGCATAACCGGGTGACCCGGCAAGCAGGGCATCCGGACGATCCATCTTGGAACCGTACATTTGCTCGACATCCACCAGTTCAACCGCAGACGTCTTCCCCAGGTTCTCCACTTCGGAAAAAAACGGAATCATTACATTGGGAGCGGACATATCGCAATGAGCCAGTCCACGTTGCTCCATAGCCGAACCTGTTCCGGCAAGCGCTCTGGCCAGCTTCAGGCTCTCCTCTGCCGTCAGCTGTCTCTGATCGCTAATCACATCGAACCAGGTCTGACCCTGCACCCAAGGCATCAACACCGCATATAACAGATCGGGATGTTTTCCAATGAGCGCTCCGTTTCTTTCCGGAGTGAGCACATCACGCTTGCATACCTGCAAACCTGGCAGTTCACTATAGGACTCCATATGCTCAGACTGATATACCATAGCCGGAATACGGAATTTAGGAAAAAATACTTTTAGTGCTTTGGCCCCATGAATGGAACCATTTCGGGGTATCAACTGATAAACAATCCCCTGCCTTCCGGCTTGGGCATAAGCCAGACCCGGCGCAGCCGGATGTTGCCCAATCGTATAGGCAATGTCGTTAATCACCACTTCATCCCCGGGATTTGGTTGAAAAGACATGCTTATCCCTCTCTCTGTCCTAGTGTCATAGTTGCAGCAAAAACCGGGTGTTGTGAAAACGCCCGGTTTTTGCTGTAGTTGTACATCTTCAGCTTGCTACCCACCTATAATTCAGGACGAATTCAGACTTCACATCGGCCTGATCTATGTAAAGCAGATTAACGAGCTTGGTCAGCTGTACGGAATTTGTTAGCAATAGCTGTAAGTTCCGCGCTGATACTGTTCAGCGTTTGAACGAACGATTGCATTTGTTTGCTAGCTTCTTGGAACTCTTGGAAGAAGCGTTGCTTTGTCATACCTTCCCATTGTCCTTCCATGCTTGTGATGGATTGAGTCAATGTAGATACGATTTGCTGACTTTGCTCACCGCTTTGTTTAAATTGGTTGGAAACCTGATCAAGCTGCTCTGGGGTAACTAAAATACGTCCTGCCATTGGTAAATTCCTCCTTGGTTTGTGCAATTAAATTTTTACTTGTTCAAATTGTACTATACCAGGATCGATCGGACAAAAGCCGAAGGACCTAATCCTATTTACCCCATTTTCAGCACTTGAAACTTCTCCTAACAGCCTATTTACAAAAATATATTCACTTTCTGCTGTCCTTTTTATTCACCCTGTTCAGGAAACCACAGGCTCGGTTCCTCTTCTTCCCCGAAAGGAAGGGTCTGTGAATCTCCATGCTACAGGCTCAGGCTGCATGGCCTGTACCAGTGTAGCCGGGGAGCCATCAGGCGGAGCGGCATCCTGTACACGATATACGGCCGCCATTGCGGAAAGGGGATCGGATACTACAGCTACAGTTGCAGAATGTGCAGGCATGATTTCTCCTGTACGGTTGTTCTGAAGAACATTCAGCATATTGACCGCATTACCATAGGCCGTGTTCACATGACTCAGCACGGAACGATACTCCATGTCTGCCTGCTGGAATAACAACGCTTTGCGTCCCAGCTGTACGCTTAAGTCCATCAATCGACGAAGCGCATCCTCGCCCAGTCGTTTACTGTGATTCCATTCATTCATCACCGCTGCGCGGGATTCAACCTCCCACTCCAGCGAATGAATCGCCTGATCCAACACTGTCATCTTTTGCTGTATTTGCTCCGCTGCATACTGAATCTGCCTGCTCAGTGCCCGAAGCACATCCGGTTCCACACGAATGCGCATTTACCATCACCTTTCCTCTTCCCCTGCAGGCTGTTTAAGCCAGTCCAGCAGCATCTCGTGAAACTGTTCTCTAGTCGTCAGTGCTGCAACAAGCCAATCATCTGAAGCGGCAGTGCTCATCCGGAACAACCAGTTGGATACCGCGCTTGCAGCAAATGCTGCCGACTGCGACTTCCATCCCTCTTCATTCCACACAAGCAACCGAAGCTCCCCATCTGACTCCTTACCCACCAGACAGCGTGCCAGCGCAAGTGAACCCTCAGGATCACTTGTCTCCTGAGCGAGTTCATCAGCTACCGTCTGTACCTCGCTGTTTTCCAGCTCATTCATAACATCATAGAACTTTTTCTTGGAGCACATTAATGCCGGTTTCTCCGCAGGAGAATGGCCGCTCCATTTCATCCGCTCGATCAGAACATCAATGGCTTCACGAACACTTCCCAGATCGCTGAGCCGGAACGAATCCGGCACGTCCGCAACACGGGAGACTTCAACGACCCGCTCATCCGTGCAGTGTACATAACTCTCATACGACTTGCCGTTGATCGTGTAGCGAATCCAACAAGCTCTGTCGGACAGTCCGGCAATGGCTACCCTGGAGAAAACGGTCGGTGTCATGATCAGCTCATCCGTCTCCTGATCCTGAATCAGATATCCTTTGTCAAGCAGGGAGGCCTTGACGCGCTCCCACTCCATCGCGATATCCTCCGCCATATAGCCGCGAAACGGATCTTCCACACCAAGCAGTCGGTCTGAACCGAGAATGCCGGCCAGGAAAAAAAGTTCTTTTGTTTGTAACGTGACTACCTTTTGCTTAGAATCATGAACCGTCAACATTATGAGCCACCTCCCCTCAAACTACAACATGCCATCGGTCACGAATTTCAGAAATCCAATCGGTCATTTTCCAGCTGTCATCACATGGAACTGCACCTTTAACCCTGGAATATTTACGTTTCACATAATAACCTTGACCCGGAGGCAGTACCTTCAGCCCACCTGAACTACCTCCGGATTCCGAATAAGGTATACGGAAGAACGAGAGATCGTTAGGGTCTAAAGTCCCGAACAGCATTCCGCTTTGGGAAGCCTTCACATCCGTTACCCAGTCAGAACCGAAGGTCGGGAAGTCTGCCGGAACTCCGGACAGAATCACGTGTACACCTCGATCCCTTCCTTGACGAACAATCGCTCCCAATTGATCTTTTACATTAAAATCGTTTAGCTGCTTGGACAAGGTGTCCGCATCATCGATGACGAGCACAAGTTCCGGTCCACCGGAAATCTCGCCTCTTTTCAGAACTTCATCGTACAACTGTTGAATCACAGGTGCAAGCTGTTCTTCTCGCGATACGTGTCCACGGACATGGGGCAAACTGCTGATTTCCCCCAGTCCACCTGAGCCATAACGCATATCTACCGTGTATATTTGCACATCTTCCGGAGAAGCATGATAAGCCAGTGACAACATCCAGGTCAGCAAAAATGTCGTTTTGCCGCCTTCCATCGGACTCGTTACCATGAAATGTGGACCTTCACGCAGATTAAGCTGGAATGGTTCCAGATCATCCGTAAGCAATCCCACAGGGACCGTTACAGACGATGTATCCCAAGCCTGGCCATATGATCCTGTCCGAATGAGCAGATCCTTGAGTTTGATCTCTTCCGGAAGCGGAGCAATCTGCGGCGCTTCTTCCCCGGTCCAGCCTTGGCGAATCTCAGCGATTGTACGGCGCAGTGCCGATGAACGCTTGCCCTCATCTGCCCCGGAGGAAGGTAATGCCGCCTGGAACATCAACGGAGGTACCTGCCCTTTGACCAGACCTCTTCCTGGTGGAAGTTGACTTGGTGCCTTGGAAGGTCTTCCCACGGCATAATAATAATCACTTGGATCAGATAATTCAAATGAAACCGCGTTGGGAATATTACTTCTGAATTTCTCAAATACATCTGTTACCCGATTCGCAGTAAGCACGAAGGTGATGCCTAGACTGCCGCCTTCACGCAGAATCGTCTCTAGAAGCTCATTTTCTTCCGGATAGGCATTGCGGAACGAAAGATAACCATCGATAACCACAACAACCTGCGGGACTGCCGCATGAGCTGTCCGGCGATAGGCGGAAATCGTTTTAACCCCCGCCTCCGAGATGATATCTTTGCGTTGTGCCGACAGCTTGAGAATATAGCGGAATAACCGCTTGATCCGGTCTTCCTCTTCAGCCATCATCACGCCACCGATCTGAGGAAGTGCTGCAAAGTCCTTCATCATACGACCCATATCGATAATGTAACCATGCCAAGGCTCAGTTCTGTGTGAACGGGCCAGGGACATAAGCAAGGTCTGGACAAATGTTGTTTTTCCGAGTCCTGGCATACCGTACACGACCAGATGGCCTTGATCCATAGGCAATGCAAGTGGCTGCTGACGCTGATTAGGGAGATCATCCAACAAACCAACCAGTGGTTTCAGACCACTGGCCCCGCCATCAAGCAGCAAATCGTAATGCTCTTCTTCCTGCCAGTCCGGAAGACTTTCCCATTCCAGTGTCTCTGGTAAAGGTGGTAACCATGGTCCTGGCAAACGACGGATACCCGCATCCGCTGCAGACTGCGCAACATAGTCAATAAATACCTGAAGTTGTTTCGGAACATCTTCACCTTTGAGAACAGCTCGGCGCTCCCCGGTTAACAGAGGCTCCCGCTTACCGTTCAAGCGCACTTCCATAACAGGTAATACGGTCGTTGCATCCTCCTGCTGGTTATAAGGCGCACCACTCCAGGCGAATTGCATTTCTTCAAATACTTCATCACTGCCGACTTGGAAGTATCCGCGCCCAGGCTTCGTAATCCAGGCAGCATTCGGAATCTTGATCATGTCCCTGCTGTCTCCCTCACTCTGTACGCGAAGGCAGATTCGGAAACGGGAGTTACTCCATATTTTATCGTCCACAACGCCGGCTGGCTTCTGGGTTGCCAGAATTAGATGAACCCCAAGTGTCCGGCCAATAGCCGCGATACTGATCAATTCATCCATGAACTCTGGCTGGTCCCGCTTCAATTGAGCAAACTCGTCAATGATAATGACCAGATGTGGCAGTGGCTGTTCATGTCTGGAACGCAGAATCTTGTAATATTCATCAATGTGCTGGAGGTTTCCCGCATCATTTAATATCTTTTGCCTTCTGACCAGTTCGGCACGAAGTGAGATATTCGCCCGCTCAATCAGATTTCCATCCAGATTGGTGATTGTACCGACCACATGAGGCAGATCGACAAATGTGTTGGACATTCCGCCACCCTTATAGTCAATCAGCATGAAGGCCAGATCATGTGGATGGAATTCAGCAGCCAGCGAGGCTACGATGGACTGGATGACCTCACTTTTACCTGAACCGGTTGTACCTGCAATCAGACCGTGAGGACCATGACCCTGACGTTCAATTTTATCATGCAGGTTAATCGCAATTTTCTTGCCCCCAGCTCTTACACCCATTGGCACAGGCAGCGTGTCAGGATATCTCGTCTGTCCCCATCTTGACACCACATCCAGATCTTCCACGCGTGATGTGCTCAGCATATCGAATAACGGAAGCACTTGCGGGATATCCGAAGCAGATGAACGCTTCAACCGGATCGGTGACATATAACGGGAAAGCGCCTCTGCCATCTCTTTCGAGATCACATCAGGCTTGTACGTTTGTTGAATAACATCTGCATCTTCCGTTTTTTTGATATACACACCTTTGCCTTTGGAGGCGTCCATAATCAACTGACAATGCATCGGTAAAGACTCTTTGCGGTTAGCCAGTATGATGGTACATACATCAATCTCGTGAGCTGACTCCAGCAGCAGCGGAAGCAACGGTTCTTCTTCAATTAATTGCGTATCGGAGAGAATCACAACGTAACAAGGCGTTTGCACGCTTTTCTTGTAACGGTCTTCCTTATTGTTACGGCGCCGGTTCAACACGGAAAACAAGCTGTCCGCCAATTGATGCGCACCGCTGTGCCTGTCGGCCATATAGCGTTGTCCCTGGTCTTCATCCCAGATATGGGGCATCCAGCGAAGCCAATCCCATTCCTTACTGTCCTTCTCTTCATAAAATGCAGCAAGCTTGAGTTCATCCGGTGAATGCCTCACTGTCAGCTGTGAGATGATGACTCGCAGGGAAGCGAGCACTTCCTCCCGATCACCGACCAGACCCATAACCTTCGATTGGAACAAAGGCAATGTAATGGAAGCATCCGGTACCGTCTGGAATTCAGCCGCAAGTTCATGGGCCGCTTCAATTAGCTCATCCTTTTCGTAGCCGTCAATCCGCGGAACCTGAAGTTTGATTCGGAATGGAATCTCTCCCGTGCCAATGCGCACCTGTAGAAAATCATCATCCTCTGGTGAACGTTCCCATAAGGAACTGTTCCGATTCTTCACCACTTGAAGACATACACCCGGATCACCATGAATTTCGTACAGACTCTTTACTTGCTCCGCCTGCGCTTCCTTCAGTTCTTCCCGGTGTTTGTCGAGTTGAGCAAGGTACATGGTTTTGCGTTCTTCCAATTTTTTGCGATATGATTTCTTGTTGCTCAGATACACGAAGAATGGAATGGTGTAAGAAGTAAGCATCATCATGACCGTCATCATTTGAAACATCATATAATTGCTGTTGCCCATTTTACCGGTCATGTTGATATATACGTAGAAACCAATGCTGACCATGGTCATCATGATCGGCACAATAATGGATATCATGGAAAACGTGGGTTTGCTCGGTTCTGTTGGAGGCCTGAGTATTTCGAGTCCCTCTTCCTTAAGAACCGGTGTCATTCTTGGAGAACGCTGATATAACACATTCACGAAGAGAAGACCTCCTTTAGTTCGTTCAATAGAATGTATACGTTCAAAAGCCCTATTCGTTGCTGTCCTGCTGAAACAATGAACGTCTTCCATATACAGGCGCTTCTTCCGAAGTCGTTGAAAAAGCCCGCTGGACACGTACGCAACTGCCCTGTCGCAGCCCTGTTTCCATTAACTGCTGTGCGTTCTGCGGAGAGAACCACAGACCTTCCGGAAACTTGGCCTCAAGGATGTACTGAATGCCGTCTCCCGGTGCCTGTCCAAAAATCCGAACGCCGAGTAATGTCTTCAAATGTTCAATGGTACATTCGTCCGGAACCTCGATGTCGAACCATTCGCCTTCCTCGCGGCCGGAATACACGGTTAGAATCATCTGAATCCCTCCCATGGTCTCATATGTAAATTGTCCTAATGTCAGATTAAATCAAAAAAAAGAGAATGAATCGTTATATCAACCCTATTTTCTTACATAAACACCCTGTTTGCAATGTGCCACCTGTAATTTCGTTACATATGACCCACGTATATATTAAAATATCGTACATTCGACTCAGAACTTTCGTGGCAGTTATACCTTTAAATATTGCGAGGATGCGAAACTTTTTATTTTTGTTCCATTTAAATGGTAATTAAGTTCCGTTTTTCAGGACTTTTATTCCTTCGCCCACAATTGAATTGTGAACACTTTTCAAACATTACCCACCTTTATGTTTTCATAAGCTGATTTTAAGGTAATTTTAAGCATTGGAATTTAATATTACCTGTATGAAATAACAACCGTGAGGTGATTTCAAGTGAGAACCCTAATAACTTTTCAAAACAAATCAATCCCTGTATATTTTAATCAAGAAAACAAACAACCTATGCAGAAGACATTAAGATTGCTTAGCAGTGCTCTGGAGCATAAAATTAGCAACGGTAAACGCGCTCTCCAAAAATGTCTGCATTCTTTAATTAGTATTGAGATTGTCAATGGAGAAGCTATTCTCCACAGTCGCAGTGAAAATGACTCCCTTGCTCTATCCTTATATTAAAAGAAATCCATTAAGTTGCGTTCATTACAAGACATGAAAAAGGAAGCTGTCGTTATAGACAAGCTTCCTTTTTTGAGTTGTATACACATCAACAGCAGATCGCGGATCCATATCAGTTATCACTCAATTCAGTTTGCTTATGACATAGGCGGCATCATGTTCTTCCGCAATCTCGGCTTTACGAATACGAATGACAAACAGCCGAACCAAATTGGCACGTGTATGTTCTTCCTGACAGGTATTCAGCTTCCTCAGAATAAAGCGGTCAATGGACATGAATTTCAGGCCCCTTTGCCATTGGATTTACGGATCGGTTCTTCCGTGTATCCATAAATAACCAGATAGAGACAGCCCCAAACAGCTTTTTTACTCTGATGTGAAACAGGATTTTTATGAGGTGTACAATTGTGCAAAAGCCCGTCCCACCAAGCTGGATACGGACTTTTGCATGATTTGTCGATCTATCGGTAACCCATTGTGATCATCCAAAAGTGACCCTGTTAATTCACCCTTTTTCGACTTATAATACTCCCGGATAATCCCGATACTGGTGCTGAATACTGATCCAACGCGTACGTGTAAACTTCTCAATTGCCCAATCACCGCCGAAGCGTCCAATTCCCGATGCTTTCTCACCGCCAAACATCACATGTGCTTCATCGTTCACAGACTGATCATTCACATGCACCATACCAGACTCAATACGCTGGGCAACCTGATATCCTCGATTCAGATCTTTGGTGAATACGGAACCACTAAGTCCATACGGGGTATCATTCGCCAAACGCACAGCTTCCTGCTCATCCTGCGCCTTCATGATTACTGCCACTGGACCAAACAATTCCTGCTGCACAATATCCTGTTCCGGTTTAACATCGGCAAGTACAGTAGGAGAAAGCACACTGCCTTTACTGGTCCCTCCTAGCAATAACCGTGCTCCTTCAGCTTTGGTTTTGTTCACAAGCTCCAACAATCGTTCTACCTCTTTTTCCCGAATGAGAGGACCAACCAGTGTTTTGGCATCCGCCGGATCACCAGCCTGAACATTCTTCGTTTTGGCAACAAATGATTCGACGAATTGGTCGTAAATATCGGCATGCACAATGAACCGATTCAGAGCCATGCAGATCTGTCCCTGATGCAGAAACTTGCCAAAGACCGCCGCTTCGGCAGCTCGTTCAATGTCCGCATCTTCCAGCACAACCATGGCGTTGTTACCGCCTAGCTCCAGTGCCGTTTCTTTCAAATGTTCACCCGCCAATTTGCCGATTCCCTGTCCAACTTCCGTAGAACCCGTAAATGAAATTACTTTTGGAACCGGATGAGCGACAAAGTAATCCCCGATCTCGCTGCCACTTCCAGCAACGACATTAAGTACGCCCTCAGGTAGACCGGCTTGTTCAAACAAATCGGCAATGAGCCAGCCTGCTGTAATCGGAGTGTCCGATGCTGGTTTAATAACCACGCCATTGCCAAGAGCAATCGCCGGAGCTACGGATCGCAGGCATAAATGCAAAGGGAAATTCCATGGTCCGATGACACCAATCACTCCCTTGGGCTCCCGAACCACACGGTTCTCTTTGCCAGGAGTATTGGATGGGATAATTTCACCCTTCATTCGATAAGGAAAAGAGGCTGCTTCATCCACAATGCGTTTGGCAGCTGCGAACTCCGCCTCCGATTTGATACGAGTACTCCCGGATTCCGTGATCAGCAGTTGAATGATCTCCTCTTTCCGCTCTGCCATCAGGGAAGAAACTTTACGCAGTACCTCTTCCTTCTCAGCGGGTAAAGACTTCGCCCATTCTATCGAATTTTTCTGAGCTGATTCATAAGCTTTATCTATGTCTTCTTTGTTGGAAGAACGCCACGTGGCAATAACTTCACCCGTATAAGGGTTGATATTCTCCATTGTTTTCTCGCCGGAGCCCTCTACCCATTGGCCATTAATATATTGTTTCGTCCATGTTGTATGTTCGGTGTCCATTAAAGTCATTGGAATACGCCTCCTGATCAAGATTAAATGTCACACCTTCATAACGGTGTAATACATCATTAACCTTGTTCAGAATTACGCAAACGTGTAGACCTGAAACAACCTTCCATTCCCTGAAGCTTAAGGAAAACAACACAATCCACAGTATTTTTCCGCCCCCTGCGCATCTTTCATCTGTCAGGCAGGCTCTTCTCTCCAAAGAGGTTCAAGTCTTCCCATCCGTAGCCAACTTCGATCAGATCTTGACCAGCGATGCGGATGGACTGTGTATGGACTGGAGTACCTCCCATCTTCTCATAGAAGCGGCAAGCTGAATTACGTTCCAAGGCCCATATGATCAAACGTTTCATATTAAGGGTTCGCAGATGATTAACCACATGTGTAGACAGTCGCTGACCTATGCCCGTTTGTTGAACTTCCTTCAGCAAATATATGGCGTACAGCTCTCCATCATAAGCTAATTTGCCTTCACGCTCCTTACCCCACAAGCAAATCCGACAATGTTCCCATCAGGCTGTTCAGCTACTACCAAGATCTGATCCTTTTCGCCAGAGCGAATATGCTTTTCCCACTGAGACAATCTTGATTCTGTAGTCAAATGATCCAAAAAATCATCGGGCACAATTCCGCGATACGTTGTTTTCCAACTCTCCGTATGTACATGGGCTATTCCCTGCGCATCCCCTTCACGCGCCTGCCTGATCTGCATGGCTATCACTCGCTTTCTCTCGTAACTGCCGTAGTTTTACCATATTATATGTTCTTATTTCTATAATTCCAAACTCATCCATTTAAGCACCTCTTATAAAGTAAAATCCGGCCCTACGGCCGGATCGTTACCCTCGTGCCTACCGATACCTTGGAAGACAGATCCAGTACATCCGAGTTGTACATGCGTATACAACCATGGGAGACGGATTTGCCAATGGACCATGGCTCATTTGTTCCGTGTATGCCATAATGGGGTGCAGACAGTCCCATCCACAACACGCCAAATGGTCCTCCTGGATTGGATTGTTTGTTAATAATAGTGAATTCCCCGCTCGGAGTCTGTGTGAGCATCTTTCCGGTTGCCACAGGATAACCCTTGATCACCTGATTGCCATCCAGAAGATATAACATATGGTCAGACAGATCGACAATGATCCTGTAATCTGGCATAATGACATCCCTCCTGACCTATCTTATGCAAGATAGCAGATGATGCCCGCCTGATTTCAGGCTTCCTCCCACTCTTTCACACTACGGGAGTGCTTGGGTTTGCGACTACTGGCCGGTTTGCTGGAGGCTGTACGCCTTCTCGTTGCCACTTCTTCTTTACGTTGCTGATATTGCAATTCCTTCTGCATCTTCAGATAATTGCTCAGTCTTTTTTCATCCAATGAACCATCCTGGATGGCCTCTTTCACTGCACATCCAGCTTCCCGTGTATGACTGCAATCCAGAAATCTGCACGTGGCGGCAAGTTCTTCAATTTCTCCAAAAGCATGCGACAATCCATCACTGCCCTCATCCCAGAGATTAAGCTCGCGCATTCCCGGAGTATCGATTAATACAGCTCCCTGTGGAAGTACAAACATCTCCCGGTGTGTTGTCGTATGTCTCCCACGACTGTCTCCCTCACGGACGGATTGTGTAAGCTGCACATCCTCACCCATCATCCAGTTCACCAGCGTAGACTTGCCACTGCCTGAAGATCCTGTGAGCGCAACAGTCAACCCTGGTTGCAAATATCTTTCCAGTAACGATTTGCCTTGGTCCTCCACAGCGGATATCGCGAGCACTTCAACGCCTGGAGCTACTCCTTCTACACTTCGGATCTGTTCCTCCACATTGTTGCACAGATCACTTTTGCTCAGGACAATGACTGGTCTTACCCCACCATTCCAAGCCATCAGCACGTATCTTTCGAGCCGTCTAAGGTTGAAATCATGATTAAGTGCTGCCACGATCAGCAGTGTATCTACGTTCGCGGCGATTAATTGTTCCTTGGTCACCGGACCTGCGGCCTGTCTCGATACCCGGCTCTGACGTGGCACCAGATGGTGAATAATTGCTTCTTCGCCTGGTTGACCCGTAATTGCCACCCAATCCCCAACCGCTGGTACCAAGCTGGTCTCCAGACTATCATGACGCATTCGGCCGGAAATTCTGCCCCAGCATTCGCCCTCTTCTGTAATCAAACGTTGCAGATGTCCATGGTCTGCGATAATTCTGGCTGGCTTTCTCTCCTGCTCTTCCATTCCTGTCTCTTGCCACCGTTCCTGCCACTTTGCAGACCAGCCGTACTTCTTAATATGGTTATCTAAAATAAAAATTCCTCCCAAAATAAGTTACTTACTTCGTGCAAGCCGAGTGAACCATCATCTCCGGTGTTCAGATCAAAACAAAAAACCACGGGTAAGAATACACCCGCGGCAATAAGTAGTTAGCCGAACCACAGAGCTACCCCTTCATCGTTATACCGGACATAATACTTAACTATCCGCTATAAATAATTCAGGAACACCCTTTTATCGGCAAACAAAAAAGCCACGGGTGCGTCACCCGTGGCTTCATCTGAGCATGTTACGATACTTCACGTTACAATGGATAGTGCTACCCACTTAACGCAAAATTACATGCATTGATCCGTTCCGGAGACGCTGTTCATATTCAAATTAACGTATACAGCATTTAAGTTTGTCATAAACAATCGCCTCCCTTGTAGAATTATCCATTATGTTACACACTACACTTTGCTGTTGTCAAGCCCAAAACTATTTTACCAGTCTTAATCTATTTGACCTGATCCCAACGCGTCCACATCTCCTTCGGATTCAATTCATAGATCTCCTCTTCCCGGTACATGAACTGATGCATGATAAACTCCCGCCGAATGGTGGCGAAATCCTCATGGTATTGCTTTATAAACGTATTGATTTCTTTCTCCGTATACTTCCGACCAAATTCAAGCTGCTCGACCAAGTGACCAAGTACAATCAGCTTTTTCTTGTATTGAGCTGGAATCTGACGCAATCGTCCATCTTTGGAGAAAAAATTTCTCATGACCGACGCTTTCAATGTTTCGTTCACATCACTCATATCCGTAACCTCCTCTCGTTTAAAGATAAAATCAACAGAAGCCTGTGCATTTTCGCGGATAAACGAAGGATTGAGTGTGAAATACACGGTATTTTTCTCCCGTCGTTCCTTGATCAGCGCCGCCTCTCTCAGCTTGGAAGCATGATGTGTCACGGTTGGCTGTGACAGATTGAGCCGCTCGGCAAGGGCCTGTCCGTGCAGTTCACCCTGTGCCAACAGCAGCAGCATGCGAAGCCGGGTCGGGTCAGCCAACGCTTTATGATAAGCCACAATTTTCTCCAGCTGCATCATCGTTCATCTCACTTTCATTTAGATAAATGTCTAATTTGATATTAGTCTTTTCTTTTCTCCACGTCAACTCCTTTGGATTCAAGGAAGCCTGTCTGGGTTAACTCACGCTTGAACTGGCATTAGCCCGTTATTTACGGTAGGATTATATTGCTTGAAATAAGGAGGATTAAGAACATGGAAGATGTCATTATTATCGGCGGAGGCCCATGCGGTCTGTCTGCTGCCATTGAATGCGAGCGGCTGGGACTGTCCGCTGTGATTGTTGAGAAATACAATATCGTCCAATCTATTTATCTGTATCCAACCCATATGCAGTTTTTCAGCACAGCCGAGCTGCTTGAGATCGGAAACGTCCCGTTCAGCACACCTAATGATAAACCGTTTCGTTATGAAGCACTCGCCTATTATCGCAGGGTAGCCGAACATTTTGGCCTGCGTGTTCATAACTATGAGGAAGCCCGTGAGATCAAACGCAAGGATGATGGCACGTTTGAGGTACATACGCTCAATCGACGCGGGGAGGCCATCGTACATGTTGGACGCAATGTAGTTGTAGCTACCGGTTATTTTGACCATCCTAATTATCTAGGCATCCCTGGAGAAGACAAAGATAAAGTAACCCACTACTTCCGGGAAGCCCACCCTTATACCCGTACGCGTGTTGCCATTATTGGCGGAAGCAACTCCGCGGTGGACGCGGCCATGGAACTGGTACGTGTCGGAGCACATATTGATATGGTTTATCGCGGCAGTGGCCTGTCTGAACACATCAAACCATGGGTACGTCCACTATTCGAAAGCATGGTGACAAAAGGCCGTATCACACTGCATCTGGAATCACGCGTGAATGAAATATTGGATGATTCGATTCGTCTGATACACACGGATGGTTCCACTAGTGAACTGGATAACGACTTTGTTCTGGCCATGACCGGTTTCCGCCCGGATCGCCATCTGCTCGCTTCCGTAGGTGTAGAGATGTCCGATGATATGGATAAACCCGTATATGATGCACAGACGATGGAAAGCAGCGTACCTGGTATATACGTGGGCGGAGTCATCGCTTCGGGGCGTAATGCCAATGAAGTCTTTATTGAATCCGGACGCTGGCATGGTAGGTACATTGCGGAACATATCGTTAGCAGACAACGTGGACAGACTGAAGGGAAATGAAGACCATGGACATGACTTCCCTGCTGTTGCTCGGATTTGCAGCCCTCGGGATTATCAGCAGCAACACACCGGTGACCGTAGCGATGGTATTTCTGTTGTTGCTACGAGTCCTGAACCTGAATCAGGCATTTCCATGGCTTGAAAAATACGGACTTACACTGGGCATTATCATTCTGACCATTGGCGTAATGGCACCTCTTGCCAGTGGCAAAATGAGTTTGCAGACGATCGGCGAGTCTTTCCTGCACTGGAAATCACTGCTCGCCATTGGCGTAGGATTACTAGTGGCTTATCTCGGTGGACGCGGTGCTACGCTGATGGGTACACAACCAACTGTCGTTGCCGGGCTGTTAATCGGAACGGTACTCGGCGTTGCCCTGTTCAAGGGTGTGCCTGTGGGGCCATTGATTGCGGCGGGAATTTTATCATTGCTACTGGGCAAATCCTGATCCGGGTTGTGAGGGTGTAACCTGACATGCTCTGCAGATTGGCTGTATTTCCCATCGTTGTGTGATATACTTCTATTCATGCAAATCATGTACACGAGTCTACAGCAGAATAATCCACATTAGAGGTTGTTCAAAAAGTCCGCTTTTGATTACGAAGGATGCCCAGAGGCATCATCAGCATCGAATATGGAATTCAGCCGAAATAAGCGGGAGGCTTACGAAGTATGTTTCCGAAGGAAACATTTTGGTTGCTCACGTAGTTTTCCCTACGCTCCGCTACTCCATTTCTAGCTTCATCCCATCTTCTCGGTACTGAAAACCGTCCTATTTGAACACGTACTATTATGGTTATGCTGTTGCAGGAAATTATAGATTCACTTTGCAACTATTAATGGCGCAGGAGGATTAAGGAACCATGTCACGTCAGTTTATTACAGAAGCCGTGATGGTGGCCATTTACGGTCAATTGCTAGCGCCGCCCGCGCCTGTTGAATATATTGTTCCTTATACCACCATCCTTGAGCTATATGAATTCCAGACCAGTCCTGATCCCATGATGGATAACCCGGCAGATGACCAGCATGTGAAATCCAAAATCAATGAAATGATTTCTTATTTCGAGGAACCACTGAATAAGAAAAAAATAGAGCGTGCATTACTTGTTCCATGGGCCAAAAGCCCCTCCATTCTATTTGGTGACCATGTATCCATTGCCATTATCAATGCTGTAGATACGGCACAGTACGGAGAGTATTTCGATCCCATCGAGACCGAACTGCTGCTGACATCTCAGCGCCTGAGTATCCCGATTCTCACCGATCAGGTTGAACTGATTGCACGCATCATTGAATCGGAATCACCTGTACAGGTATTTGATATTGATGATTTTGATTTTGCGATGGATGATGAACCACTGGATCAGGTGTAATTCATCACGGAGTGCACGGAAATCCGAAAACAAAAAATGACCTTAGTACCCACTTTATCGTGGATACCGAGGTCATTTTTGCGTCAACACTTATTTTATTCCGCAATATCCTGCGCTAACAGGATTCGGCTAATCTCATTCAGAGGTGGTAACGACTCCAGCGCAAAAAACTTCAGACCCGCATCACTATTTACACGCGATTCCACAAGGTCATCCTGAATGATCTGTGTCCGGAACAAGGCAATGACATAATACTCTTCATCTCCGCTCGCATGCAGATACCGAAGATCAGGCCCCGAATGCAGACCTTCCAGTGTCATGTTATCGGTCGTCCAACCTGTCTCTTCCCATAACTCCCGATGTGCAGCATCCTCAATGGCTTCACCTGGACGCATCTCACCGGCTGGCATACGCCAACAACCATGCTCAGCGTGCTGAATCAGCAGCAATTCACCTTGTTCGTTCTCAGCCCGCACCGCCGCTTTTACAACAATATGAGAGCGTTTTGCGATATACTGGGCCAAATCTCGGGCTGGCAGATTCACTGCTTATCCCCTCCTCCTACTCGGAAGCCGGTGGCGACCTGTGATTCATCTATTGCTTTGCAGAATACTTCAAGGATTAGGGCGTGTCTCAAAATCTGCTTCCTGCAGAGTTTTCAGACACACCTTATATTTCAGTATAGCGATATTCGATATCCTGACCTTCATCAACGATATCCACATGCAATTGGTGCCCTTTCAGATACCAATAATCGTGATCTTCCATAAAGAATTGAATCCCCGACACTTCGGTTTGATCCGCAGGATGTCTTGGTTTCTCCACAGCAATGCCGAGCGAAAATCCAGGGTGAAGACCTCCGCCAGAGCTATAACGGGCAAAAAATCGGATGCTGTCTCCCTCGTTCAAATTCAGTTCTTCCTTGTACCAGCGAGCAGCTTGATCGGATACATGTATGGTACTCATTTGGTGTCAGCTCCTTCTGTATATATATGTTCCATCATATCGCTACAAGGACCTGAATACAAACCCGAGTGACCACATAAAGACAAAATAAGTTGTGAAAAATGTTTGACAGATTGTAAAAGCCGGTGTTAAGATGCAAACATACGAGGTCTACATTGCATTTATTTCCAAAAAAAGAAAGGGTGATTACGGTGTTTAACAAACATATGATAGGTCTATTCAGCACACAATTAAATACCGGAGCACACCCGAAATCATTATTCTGTTCATAAGTCGGCATGACAAGGCGTTCTTTCATTAGAACCTCTGTGATGTTTACTCACAATCGAACTTATGTATGGTAGCGGCTCTGTTCTCCGAGCCATGCTGCCGTATGATTATATGAAGACATACCGCCTGCGTGCGGTATGTCTTTTTTTGTGGGTACAATTCGGCATACATGAACGGAATCTGCATTTCACGGACATTGAAAGGAAGGGATAACACTTGTTCTCTGTACTTAAAAACCTGGCCTGGTTCTTCCGGCTGGAACGCAAACGATACCTGACCGGTGTCATTTTGCTCATTCTGGTGGGCGTTGCGGAACTGCTGCCTCCCCGTCTTCTTGGCAATGCCATCGACGAGATTGTGCGCGGTTCCATTACCGGCACCTCACTTACCCGTTATATCTTGCTTATTCTGGGAACGGTCATCATTATCTATCTGGTTACATACGTTTGGATGCACAAACTGTTCGGTGGTGCCAATCTCGTGGAGCGGCTGCTTCGTTCACGCTTCATGGACCACTTGTTACGGATGACTCCTCCCTTTTTTGAGAAAAACAGAACGGGAGATCTGATGGCTCGGGCCACCAATGATCTTCGTTCCATTGCCACCACAGCAGGCTTCGGCATGCTGACCTTAACAGACTCTACGGCCTTTCTGGCCACCGTATTGTTCGCAATGGGCTTCCTGGTCAGCTGGAAACTGACCCTGGCGGCAATCCTGCCTTTACCTTTTATCGCCATTGCCATGATGATCTATGGTAAAGCTGTACATCAACGTTACACTTTGGCACAGGATGCATTCGGAGATATGAATGACCAGGTGTTGGAGTCCATCGCTGGTATTCGTGTCGTGCGCGCCTATGTGCAGGAACGTCTGGACGAGAAACGGTTCGCCGATGTGACCGAAGATGTATATCGCAAAAACCTGGCCGTTGCCAGAATGGATGCCCTGTTCGAACCAACCATCCGACTCTTCGTTGGACTCAGTTATGTGATTGCACTTGCCTACGGCATATATCTTGTATTCCATAATGAAATTACCCTGGGAGATCTCGTATCGTTCAATATGTACCTGGGGATGATGATCTGGCCCATGTTCGCCATCGGCGAATTGATTAACCTGATGCAGCGCGGTAGCGCTTCACTTGATCGGGTCAACGAGACTTTATCTGTAGAACCTGCTGTACAAGATGTAGAGCAACCTGCTCATGTTACGAATCCGGAAGAAATTGCGATGCAGGATGTTACCTTCCGTTACCCTAGCTCCACTGTCGACAATCTCAGTCATATCAGCTTTTCACTGCGACGTGGTCAAACATTGGGTGTTGTGGGTCGTACGGGCAGCGGCAAGTCTACTTTGCTCAAACAACTGCTTCACGAATACCCTGCCGGTTCGGGCACATTAAGCATCTCGGGTCATCCCATTCAGGATATCGCCAAAGATGACTTGCACAGCTGGATTGGGTACGTACCACAGGAACAAGTCCTGTTCTCCAAATCGGTTCGTCAGAACATTCAATTTGGTAAACCTGGTGCCAGTGATGAAGTGATCATGGAAGCCATTCGTACCGCCGCTTTTGACGGAGATCTGGGAACCTTGTCTGATGGACTGGATACACTCGTTGGTGAAAAAGGAATCTCTCTGTCCGGTGGACAGAAACAGCGGGTATCGCTGGCGCGTGCCTTTATCGCTAACCCTGATATTCTGATCCTGGATGATGCCTTGTCTGCTGTCGATGCACGTACTGAAGCTAAAATCATTGAAAATGTTCGCAACAAACGCTCGGGTAAAACTACGCTGATCTCGACTCATCGCCTGTCCGCTATCGAACATGCTGACCGAATCATCGTACTGGAGCACGGGAAAATTACGGAAGAAGGCACTCACCAGGAACTGTTAGCCATGAACGGATGGTACCGTGAACAGTATGAACGGCAACAGGTCGAGTCCAATCTGTCCACGTAGGAGGTCAATTCATTGAAGTCTAATACAGGCAAAAGGCTGCTTGATTACGCCTTAAAAGCCAAAGGAACATTTATCGCTGCTTTAATTATGCTTACCATTGGTGTTGCGGCCGAGCTTGCCGGGCCGTTCATCGCCAAATCCATGATCGACAATCATTTGCTCGCGATTGAGCAGCCTTTCTATGAGACGACAGCTTCGGATGAAGCCGCAGTCTATAACGGTAAGAACTACAAACGCGAAGGATTGTTCGAACCGGATGAAAACAAAGGTTCTGAAGTGCGAGTATTACAAGCCGGTAGAAGTTTTTATTTTGTAAATGAACCGGTCAGTGCACCTGACGGGGACCGCGTCTATGCGGATGGGACCCTTACGGTTACACGCGCAGGCGAAGTGACCGGCCAATATGCGGCAGCCCCCCTGTCCGCTGGTGAACTGTTTGCTTTTTACAAACCGGAGATGCCCAGCATCTATCAATTAATTATGTACTACATGATCTTCCTCGTGATCTCGGTCATTATGGAGTTCGGTAAAACATTCTGGCTGCAGTCTTCAGCCAATAAAGTCATTCAAAGACTGCGTAACGATGTGTATGCCCATATTCAGCGACTGCCGGTGCACTTTTTTGATAATCTGCCCGCAGGTAAAGTTGTATCTAGGGTCACGAACGATACAGAAGCCGTCAAGGATCTGTTCGTTGCCGTTCTTTCGAACTTTTTCTCGGGTATCATCACAATTACGGGTGTGTATGTCGCACTCTTCCTGCTCGATGTTCGCCTCGGCTTGATCTCATTATTCGTCGTGCCGATGCTCATTGCGTGGATTGTGCTCTATCGCAAATTCGCCACTCGCTACAATACGATCATTCGATCACGACTGAGTGAGATCAATGCAATTATTAACGAGTCCATTCAAGGGATGTCCATTATCCGCGTATTCCGCCATCAGAAACAAACCAAACAGGAATTCGAAGATCTGAATGATGACTATATGAAACACCAGAACAAAATGCTTAACCTGAATGCCTTCACCTCACACAACCTGGTTAACGTATTGCGGAATATCGCCTTTGCGGTTGTCCTGTGGTACTTCGGTTCCAGCGTGTTGGATGGCACAAGTATTATCTCACTGGGTGTTCTGTATGCTTTCGTCGATGTCCTGGGCCGCTTGTTCCAGCCGATTACCGGCATGGTGAATCAGCTCGCCAACCTCGACTCCTCCCTCGTATCTGCTGGTCGCGTCTTTGAGTTGATGGATGAAAAGGGAGAAGCCGTAACCGATGGCTCCATGCCAAGATATAAGGGAAATGTCGTATTTGACGATGTATCCTTTGCCTATAAAAAGGATTACGTGCTTAACAATATCTCGTTTAAAGCATCCCAAGGTCAGACGGTCGCTCTGGTCGGTCATACCGGTTCGGGTAAAAGCTCAATCATCAACCTGCTGTTCCGGTTCTATGATCCGCAAAAAGGCAAAATCACGATTGACGGTCAGAATGTCAAGGATCTACCCAAACAGTGGATTCGGGAGCACATGGGGATTGTACTGCAGGACCCGTATCTGTTCACAGGCACCATCGCTTCCAACGTCAGTCTCGGCGATGAGAAGATCTCCCGTGAACGAATTGAACAGGCGCTGCGTGATGTAGGGGCCGAACGCATACTGGCTCATTTGCCTCAAGGCTTTGACGAACCTGTCATCGAAAAAGGAAGTACATTGTCCGCTGGACAGCGTCAATTGATCTCCTTCGCTCGGGCACTGGCGTTTGATCCGGCCATCCTCATTCTCGATGAAGCGACTGCCAATATTGATACGGAAACGGAAGCACTAATTCAGAACGCACTCGAAGTCCTCAAAAAAGGACGTACCACCTTCATCATCGCTCACCGTCTCTCCACCATTCGTTCGGCAGATCAGATTCTGGTTCTGCATCGCGGGCGTATCGTTGAGCAAGGTGCACATGATGAACTGATGGAGCTTAAAGGCCGTTATTATAAAATGTATCAGCTCCAGCAAGGTGCGCAAGCAGCAGCGAGTGCAACCAGCGAGAATCCGTCGGGTGAGATCATTCCAACCTCAACCTCCTTTGCCGGAGGCAATGCATAACATAGTTAATACAGAAATTCTTGTTCTAACTAATCAGAAATGATATGCGCTCAACAGGCAACACAAAACCGATCTACACGGCTACCTTAGGGGTTTGCGGTACAGATCGGTTTTTTATTTTTATCTGGAGCTATGCTCCGATACTGTGTATTTCGTTCAGACAAAAAACAATCCGCGCACAACCTCACGGCAGCTGCGGATTGTCTATCCATCCTTTGATCGTATACCCCATATACATCACGGTCTCTCTTGCGAGAAAAGGAAACTTGCTGCGCCAGGTTCGATAAGCCGTAGTTCGTGTTGGAGAAGGTACGGCATCCATACCCAGTCCGGTAGCCAGCTTCATGGCCCGTTTCATATGTAAAGGATCACTCACAATCGTATACGTTTGATAACCGGCCTGTTCACCAATCGGAATTGAATTGATCAGATTCTCCTCGGTGATTCGAGATTCGGTCTCTACGCGAATGTCCGCTGGATCTACTCCTTGTGCAATGGCATACTTCTGACCTACTTCAGCTTCCGTATGTTCTCCATCACCACTTGACCCGCCTGTAAAAATCAGATTATGAACGGTGCCCTGACGGTATAATTCAATCCCATGTTCAATACGTTCACGAAATACAGGTGAAGGGTTATCCCCCTCCACGGCTGCACCCAGAACGATCGCTGCATCCGATATCCTGGACGAATCCTCATCCGTATATGCCAATATACGTGCTGCCGTAACCACAGTCCATAGAATTCCAACCAATACTACAGCCAGAGCCGTAATAACAATCCGTCGTTTCGTTTTGCGTTTGCTTTTCATTCATTCTCTTCCAAAGCCCTTGCGTGCATGCTCTCGGCATGCATACGTTCCAGCGTTTGCAAAGCTGCTGCGGATTCAGCATCCAGACCAAGCTCTGCAATCCAGGCACCCGTATATTGCTGAAGACTGATCTCCAGCTCCTGTGCACGGTCTTTGAAATCCTCCAATTCCTTAATCATGCGTGATCGCCCTTCCGGACTGAATGTCTCATGGATTCGTTCCTTGAAGTAATGATGTACGATTCGGTTACGTTGCTGCCACAATTCATTCAATTGGTGAGTCTCTTCCTCAGAAAAGGTGAAATGATGGCGTACCTCATGAATGAGCTGCCCTAGTGAACTGCTCATTTTTCGTTCGTACAGATCTTCCAGATCCTCTTCAGATACGGCCTTGCCTTGAGACATTTTCATTAATAAAATCAGATTGACCAGCTGCTGTTCAAGCGCCTGACCGTAGTACACGGCCAATCCGTAATAGGCAAACAATTCCCTGGAGTGTTCGCTGTCCAGCATGTCACCATTCTGGATGTCTGTATTTTGCATATGCGAGCGCCCCCTTCAACCGTACAATGTTATCCATTCCATGTCCCTCTATCCTAACCAAACCAAGAGCAACATTCAAGTTATCGGGAAGCGCGGCTTCTAACTCCGTAGATCTCTTCTACCGGACAGCCACACATGGATGATTAATAACCCCGATGCATAGAGCACAGTCCATAGCGTAACCAAAACAAAGGAGTTCATTTTTAATTCATCGAATAACATCATTTCACGAACCTGATAAAAGGCTGGTGGCAGAATGCGCCCAAGCCATTGTAACGATTCAGGTAGACGTTCACTTAAGGAACCCTGGATAAATGATAGTAATAGTACAATAATGAGGGCCGGCATACTACGACTAAGCAAGGGAATGTACGATTTTTGAAAAAATACACCGATGCCCAATCCCAACAGGGATAGCACCAGATGTCCTAACCAAGTCATCATCCACTCCTCACCTGTGGGCTGTCTATCGAACATTCCCCCGAACACGGGATACAGCACAGTGATTGCGGTGAGCATGAATTGCATTATCCAGGCACAGATGAGTTGACTTGTTACAACCTTACGCCTGCTTCCTGCATGAAGGACAAGCAGTTGATACTGCCTCGCAGGTTCCGTATTCATCACCATTACTCCGAGCCAAGCAGCTGCCAGAAATAAGAGCATAGCCGTGACACTGTAACTGTCTGCAATAGGATTAGGTTTGTAGGAATAGATCAGCAGCATGGTGATGATATAAAAGATAACTGGTGCAAAATATTTCTGTGAACGGATGTGATGCCTTAACAAATATCGGGTTAGATAGATCATTGGACCTTTCTCCCCTCAGCGTCCATGGAAGGGCTTAACCCCATAGATTCTGGGACGACCCCACGACTCGAATATACAGCTGGATGTTGTCCTTCCAGCAGACTTTCCATATGTAATTGACTTTCTTCCTGTTGTACAGACACAACCGAACCTCCGGATGCCAGGATCATTCTAAGAACATCATCTGTTGATTTCTGAACCACTTTCCAATCCCACATCCATGAATTTGATTTTTCCGAGCTTGTATTACGAACTAAAGACAGCACTCCCGATTGTTTTAAAATGGATGGATCGTTAGCCAAATCCTCTTCAGCTTCCGTCAGACTTTGAATATGTACAACTGGTTCGCCAGCTTGTAATACATCCTCACGACTCCAGTAGCGGAGCACGCGACCTTTTTTTAATACAACCACTTGGTCTGCCAAACGTTCAATAAGCAATGGTTCATGACAAGCTGTAACGATGGACGTTCCTTCAACCTTCCATTGTCCCAATAGGGATACAACTGCCTCTTGAGCTGGAATATCCAAGCCTGACAACGGTTCATCCAGCAGTAAAAGACCACCCGGTCCAGGTAACAGGGCTTGAATCAGATTTACTTTTTGCAGTGTGCCCTTGGACAGTAGCGGTAACTTCTGATCGATTGCGGTATCCAGATATAAAAGTTCACTAAGTTCTATAATCCGCTCACGTAGTATTTCGGGGCGGATGCCCCGAATCCGTCCCATGTCCCACAAGTACTCTCCAGAGGTGAAAGGTAACCGTGGCAGGCCATCTACTGCATACCCATCAGAACCCTTCATTGTGCGCTGGATCGATCCTGTATCAGGTAACAAACTGCCCGCCAATATACGTAGCAACGTGCTTTTGCCAGAACCGTTTCTGCCCACAAGCACAGCACATTCGCCCTGCTTCACTTCCAGATTAATTTGATTCAGCACCTGAGCAGTACCTAATCGCTTGCTCACTTGTTTAAGCAATATACCTCGACCTGATGAGTCTGGTGTAGCTTGATCGGACTTCTTGAAAAGACCACGTGTACTCCATGTCATTGGGATCACATCCGTTCCGGAGCCTGCACACCAAGCAAATACAGACTGTATGCAAGGCGTTCGGCAGTCCGTTCGGCCAAGGCTACCCGGAAAGATCTTACCTCAGTTGGCGCATCCGCAATCCGTTCAGCGTGATAGAAGCGGTTGAACGCTTGAGCGACATCTATCGTATATTTGGCAATGACCGAAGGCTCATTCCGATGAATTGCTTTTTCCAGATACTCGGGATAATCACTGAGCAGTTTCAGCAATGCCCATGAGGTATCTCCGATACTGGAGGAAGTCGTCCCTGTTTCATTTACATCATCTGCAATCGTGCCGTTAGTCAGATGGTTTTCATTTTCCATACGGCTCGCCTCTTCTGCCTTGGCAAGTACACTTTGAATCCGGGCATGCGTATATTGCACATAAGGTCCGGTCTCCCCTTCAAAACTCACCGCATCCTCCAGTGAGAAGTCCACGTCATTAAGCCGATTATTACGCAAATCTCCGAAGATAATGGCACCGACACCGACAGCCTCGGCCACCTTCTGAGGGTTCTCCAGATTCGGGTTTTTCTCCTGAATAATCTGTAGTGCACGAGCGACTGCCTCATCCAATACTTCTTGCAAAAAGACGACTTTACCGCGACGCGTAGACATTTTCCGTCCCTCAAAACGCATTAATCCAAACGGGATATGCTCACACTTCGCAGACCACTCATGTCCCATACGTGATAGGACCGCAAATACCTGACGGAAATGAAGCTTCTGCTCGCCTCCGACCACGTATAACAACCGATCTGCCTTCATCACCTCATGACGATAAACCGCCGTAGCCAAATCCCGTGTAGGATAGATTGTTGTTCCGTCTTTTTTGATAATCAGGCACGGAGGCATGTTCTCGTCCTCCAGACGTACCACGAGTGCTCCATCACTCTCTTCAAGTAAACCTTTCGCCTTGAGTTCTTCGACCACCGCGCCCATCTTGTCATTGTAAAAGCTTTCCCCCAGCGTATGGTCAAATTGTACGTTCAGACGTTCATACATCCGGTTAAATTCCTTCATGCTCACTTCCACAAAGAACGCCCATAACCGCTGTGCTTCTTCATCCCCTTGCTCCAGCTTGCGGAACCACTCCCGTGCCTCAATCTCCAGAGAAGGATCGTTCTCCGCCTCATCATGGAAGCGCACATACAGCTCCAGGGACGTACGGATCGGATCTGCCTGCAAGGCTTCATCATTGCCCCACCTTTTGTATGCTGCGATCTGCTTGCCAAACTGGGTTCCCCAGTCTCCCAGATGATTCACACTTACGGAGGTATAACCGGCTTCGTTGTACAACCGATACAATGCTGCACCGATTACAGTAGAACGCAAATGTCCAATTCCGAAGGGTTTCGCGATGTTAGGGGAAGACATATCAATCACAACACGTGAACCTTGACCAAGCTGAAGCTTACCAAATGCGGCATTCCCCAGTTCTTTTAGCAGATTCGGCGCGAGCTTTTCCCGATTGAAACGGATATTTACATACGGCCCGGCGGGAGTCGCTTCAATGCCAGAGGCCTGCAATCCAGTTGCGAGCTCGGTCGCAATGACTGCGGGTGCTTTTTTTAATGACTTCGCCAATACAAAACAAGGGAATGCTGCATCCCCCATCTCCGCCTGCGGTGGGACCTCCAGCAATCTCATAACCTCTTTTTCATTCAATCCCGTTAAAGGGGCAATATCGGCCGCAGCCTGTTTCATCAACATGTCGAACACTCCTTATCCATTCATTATTAGCTGAAAATAAACACAAAAAAGCTCTCGTCTCTACATAAGAGACGAGAGCTGACTTAACAGTTCCCGCGGTACCACTCTAGGTGAACAGCTACTCTTAATATGCATCAACGCACATACCAGTAGAACCCGTTCCGCTCGATGCGTATAACGGTCGCAAACCGGATTACCCTCAAACAGATAGGGCCTATCCCCAATCGGGATACGCGTACATCTTTTCGGATAACCATCTCACGGGTGCGGTTCGCTCAGGTCATGTCATACCGGCTTCCACCTCTCCCGGCTCGCTGTCATGTATGGATCTGGCTACTCTCCCGATCATTGATATTCTTCGTTTCAATTCATTGCCATCATTATACATACCATGATCAGACTTGGCAACCTGCATTAAAAATCCCCTACTGAAGGCAACACATAGGCACATCGTCTCAGATGCCTGTGTTCGCTGCTTTCCTTAGGGGACCAACATATTATCCGTTTTAATTATATATTCCAGAGAAATGATATTTACGCTACGACTGCCATCAACCGGCAAGCTTCTGCACATCTGCGGCACGCCTCTGCACATGCTTGGCAATGACTATGCTGGTGTTTACCACACTCTGCGGCGCAAGCTTCACAAGCTTTCACACACAATTCGCATATTTCGGCAATGAAATCACTTCCACGCGTCATCGCTTGTGCAGCAAAACTGCAAATCTCCGCACATTCGCGATTCAATCGAATGCAATCACGCAACATCGCCAGATCATATTCTTTCAGACTCGATATGTAACATACGTTGCAAGCATTCATACATTCCAGGCAAGCATCGATACATTGTTGATATTGTTGTTGTGTCATTTAAAGTTACCTCCCAGGCAAAGTTTGCTATGCTTCTTAATACCCAGTACGGAGGAACATTGAATCATCTAGCCTACTTTATCGCTTCCAATTCCAGTAATTGGTCACGAATGACAGTTTGGTCAAAATGTTCACCTATAAACACAGCAACATTAGGGACATCTCCCTGAGGTGTGATCTTCATATAATCCGATTCACGGTAAGCATACTGGAACCAGAAGCGGCTCGCCGTGTCACTAAACGATAAAATACCTTTCGCTCGATACACGTCTCGTGGCAAAGCTGATACAAACTGTTCAAATGCTTCGCTATTCACCGGATGATTGAAATAATGCGTATACACCATGACATGTTCGTGTGATGCATGAGGAGCGGAATGCTCGTGACTGCGGGCATGGACATGGCTATGGGATACGTCAGTATTCGTAGCATCGCCTTGGAGTGTATGATCTGTATGTTCATGAACATGATTGCAGCCATGTGTACCACAGGTTTCCGTATGCACATGATGCTCTTGGTGAGCATGGTTACCTGCTTCAGAAGCTGAATCATGGACGTGCACGTCTGCCCCGCTGCGAAGCAACAGATCCATCTCCACCGCACATTTGACCGTAGGTATTACAGGTGCGAAGCCATTCCATTTTGCCAAAAGCTGCTCCAAATCTTGCAGTTCCTGTGCACTCACCCGATCTGTTTTGTTCAAGAGAAGCACAGACGCACAACGAATCTGCTCCTGCATCAGTTTGAAGGTCTGCCCCTTCTGCTCCTGGTACAATCCAGATAGATGCGCTGCATCCACAACGGTAATGAGGCTTTTCAGTTCCAATCGCATGTAGAGTGAAGTCTCGGTGACCGCATCCAAAATTTCCATTGGATTTGCCGCACCCGTCGCTTCTATGATGATCACATCCGGGGATTCCTCCTGAACAAGTTCAGCAAGCTGCAATCCCAAGTCGCCACGTACGGTACAACAGATACATCCACCTAACATCTCTGTCATCGGAACGGTGGAATCCACAATCTGACCATCCAGATTAACTTCGCCCAACTCATTCATCACTACTGCGGGACGCAATCCCTGCTGTTGCCAATGTTCGATCAACTGAACAAGCAGTGTTGTTTTGCCACTTCCCAAAAAGCCTGACAGTATATATACAGGTATGGATTTTTCTTTTAAAATCGTTTCGTTCATGCTTAAACACCTCTCTGATTATCCTCTTGTAACCTAGTCTATCTATATCTAGCGAGTGTACACCACCTGCATTCGTTGTGCAATAACGTTCAACTCTTCCCCAGTACATTGCCTGATTCTAACGGATAGTCTATGCTATGAGGACATGTTGATTGAAGGAGGAAGTTTCATGACCAATTCAGTGGAACAACATCGCCAGGAAGCTCCTGACACGGTATCGTGCATGATTGTTACGGTGTCGGACACACGCACCAAAGACACCGATACCAGCGGCCAGCTCATGCATCAGCTTCTGAATGAAGCAGGTTATCAGATTGTTGAATACATCATTACGCCAGATGAAACGGAGAACATTCGAAGCATCCTGCAAGATGCAGCCGTTCGTGATGATATCGAAGCCGTGCTGCTCAGTGGCGGAACAGGGATTGCCCCCCGAGATACGACCTACGAAGCGGTGTCCTCACTGCTCGACAAGGAACTGCCGGGCTTCGGGGAAATCTTCCGTTTTCTGAGTTATACCGAGGATATCGGTTCGGCTGCCATCCTGAGTAGAGCCGTCGCCGGAACGATTGGACGCACAGCCGTCTTCTCCATGCCGGGCTCCAAAGGAGCTGTCAAATTGGCTATGGAAAAACTCATTTTGCCTGAGCTACGGCATGTCATGCGTGAAATATATAAACCCGTCTGAAGGATCAGACGGGTTTTTCGGGTTTGTTTTCAGCTGTACGGTATGAATTGAAAAATTTGGTGCTCGCCTCACCTCTTACCTTAATTGCTCCAGCACATGTTGGAACACCTGCAGAACATCCGGCTCATACTCGTCCTTTTCCCCACCAGAAGCCGTATACACCAGTGAAACGTAATCTTTGCTGCGAATCGTTGTTCGGCCAAGCACATTCTCCAAGACAGCCTCGTCACCATTCTCACTGTACATTTGTTTCATGCCAGCAACCCGTGCTACCTTATCCCTGAAAATATGGACTTTCACGATGTGTCTGCCACTTCCATTTAACAAATACATATAAGAGATCCCACCATGATCATCATCGGCAGACATGTTATTCATCAGCTGGATGCCCTTTGCTTCAAAACTCTTACTGATCTCATTCACCAATGCACCGTTTAATCCATGTCCTTGACTCTGTGCCCGCACATTTCCTTCATTCGTCGCTTCGCGCGTATAGACCTTTCGCTCCTGCTCAATGGATGATGCTGAACAAGCCACCAGGGACCAGACACTCGCAATCAACACTCCACTTAGAAGTACTAACTTGATTATTCTTCCAACCAGAATTCGGTCTTCTCTACCAAACCACATGCCAATCCTTCCTTTCCAGCCACGTGTACTGTGACCTATTCAGGTAGAATTAGCATGTCTAAGGACTTAGAATCTTATGCGGATGGGAGATCTGATATCGTATGGACCACGGTACGACCTACTGCACCACCTTGGAGTATCGTCTCCAGCGTATGAGGCAATTGGTCTAAGGAAATTTCACGGATTCCCAGTTCCAGCGCGCGCTCCGGTTTCCATTCTCCGCCAAGCAGTTTCCACAATCGTTCCCGACGTTCCATTGGACAATATACAGAATCTATACCAATAAGCTGGATACCACGCAAAATAAATGGAAGTACCGTCGATTCAAAAGCTGTGCCTCCAGTTAAACCAGATACCGCAACCGCACCTCCGTATTGGATCTGTTTCAATCGCTCCGCGAGAGCCGGTCCTCCTGTTGGATCAACTACTCCCGCCCATAGCTGTTTCCCCATGGCGCCTTTAGCTGGAGCATCGGCTTCTTCACGAGTAATTACCTCTGAAGCCCCCAAGTTTCGAAGCAATGGCTCCTCCTGCTCCTTCTTGCCTGTGCTGGCTGTTACTTCAAAACCAAGCTTCGCCAGAATCGCAACTGCCATACTGCCAACACCACCTGTTGCACCCGTAACCAGAACCTTGCCCGTCTCCGGTGTCACTCCAGCCTGTAACAGCGCATCTACCGAAAGTGCAGCCGTAAATCCTGCAGTTCCAATCGCCATGGCTTCTTTCTCACTAAGACCCGGTGGCAGAGGCACCAGCCATTCACTGCGCAGTCGAGCATACTCGCTGTACCCTCCATAATGGGATACGCCAGGTTCAAATCCTGTACTGATCACCCGATCTCCCGGTGCAAAACGTCCGCTTACGGATTCCTCCACCGTTCCTGCCAGATCGATGCCCGGTACCATCGGGTATTCACGAACGACACCGCCCTTTTCAAGGGTAGCGAGTCCGTCTTTATAATTGACACTGGAATACTGCACCTGTACCGTTACATCTCCATTTGGCAGGTCTTCCTTCTTCAGTTGTTCTATAGCAGCTTTCACTCCGCCCTGTTCTTCTTTACGGACAACATATGCGTTGAAATGATTTTTCATCGATAGCCACTCCTTCTTCGACTTTGATATATTTTTCCATTAAGCACATGAATTGTTCGCATTCAGGCTTAACGACTACCTTTTACCTTTGGATTCTTCCTGATGTTAATAATCAAGCTCTGTCTCTCCTTAGCGTCAACAGATAGATTAGTGGACCCACAATGGGAATGATTCCTGCCGCTGCCCAAGCTAGTGAACGTCGACTCGCTTTAGCATCCCTGTATATCGCAATCATGGAAAGTAAGCTCAGCAGAACAAAATCAATCGTCATGATATGTACAAAGGAAGATTGATTGAACGCGTCCATAAATACATCCGGATGACCTTGCATCACGGCATAGAATGCCGTCCCCAGCGTCAACAGCAGAAGGACTACATGCGTCAGCTTGTGGGCTGCAACCCGTCCAATTCCCGACTCCCGC
Source organism: Paenibacillus sp. FSL K6-1318 (assembly GCF_037976905.1). NCBI lineage: Bacteria > Bacillati > Bacillota > Bacilli > Caryophanales > Paenibacillaceae > Paenibacillus > Paenibacillus sp. FSL K6-1318. The sequence continues at coordinate 2,524,003 of NZ_CP150270.1, read as the reverse complement.
TGACGACCAAAATGTAAGCTTGCGTATCCCGAAGTTCTATTCGCAGATGATGACCACGCATAATAAGGAAGCAGGGCAAACGCACCCAATCCAAAAGAAAGCAAGACAAAAGGCCAAGCCGGAACACGGCTTCGTTCTTTCACAGATGTTCTTAACAGCATACAGGCATACACTGCCGGGAAAATACCTAACCACGAAAATACCGTAAGTAACCAAGGTTCTTTGCTTTGCATTGTGATCAGTTCTTTGAATATCGGATCACTTCCAGGTGACTGCCCCGGTGCCAACAACACTGCATAGGCAATAAAAGCGATCCAGACCAGTCCTAATATCCATCTCATGTCTGCACCTCCTCTTACTCTCATCCCCGGCAACTACGGGATTGAAACAATGCCAGATAATCAATCGGTATTGAAGGAGCTGCCCTATTATGTCGAAGCAACACTCCGAAAAGATGCAAGATTTGGCGTCTCCTGCGCTTTCCCGAGAAATAATTACTGCATTTCCCCTCCTAATGCGTGTTCAATAAGTCCTTTCTTGAACAACAACCTCTTGAACGAACAAGCCAAATTCCAGTATAGCCTGCTACATAGGCATTCTGTCCATGAGATTTCTTACATTTCTGATCCGCATCATCTGGATCATACTAAAAAGGCATAAGCCAGTATTCTTCACTGGTTATGCCTCTCTGTAATTCTTATGTGTAGATCATTCCTCTGTGGACTTCACATGTTCCGCAATGAGCTTCTGCTTCATATTCCATGCCGCAGGGCTAATGTTCACACGATAGATCTCGGGGTTGAGCTTCCGTTGGTATTCAGGCCAGAAGAGGTTCATCTGTTCCTTATGGTACGCCCGAATCTCATCCAAATTAGGCAGCTCATACACCTTGCGTCCGTTCACAAAGATCGGCTCCAGCATATTTACCGCTTCGTAGCGGGTAACGGTCTTTTTCAGATAAGGGTGTAGCGGGTTGAACAGCTTGAGCGGTCCGCCCTGTAGCGGCTGTTCTTCCTCTGGATAGCAGATATAATCTGCAATCGCCTTGCCATGCTTCGGATCAATGATCCGGAACACTTCCTTTTTACCTGGCGTGGACACTTTTTCAGGATTGGCAGATATTTTGATCGTAGGCAGCATGGCACCGTCCACTTCACGCTCCACCAATTTGTATACCCCACCCAAAGATGGCTGGTCAGAGGCCGTAATCAGTTGTGTGCCGACTCCCCATGTATCAATCCGCGCTCCTTGAGCCTTCAGGTTAAAAATCGTATTCTCATCCAAATCATTGGATGCTACAATTTTCACATAATCCAAGCCAGCCTCATCCAGCATCTGACGTGCCTGAATCGACAAGTACGCAAGGTCACCACTATCCAGACGAATCGCATTCATCTTTTTACCTTGGCTCTCCAGCTTCTTGGCTGTCTTGATGGCGTGAGGTACACCACTGTTCAACGTGTCAAAGGTATCGACCAGCAGAGTAACCTGATCAGGCAACACTTTCGCATACACATCAAACGCTTCCTGCTCGCTCATAAAGCTCTGTACCCAGGAATGGGCATGTGTACCTGCTGTTGGTATCCCGAAGCGCTCTCCGGCCAGCATATTGGACGTTGCATGGAATCCTGCCACATATGAAGCACGTGCGCCCCAGATGGCAGCATCCGCTTCCTGTGCACGTCGTGTACCGAATTCGAGTAAGGTATCCTGCTGTGCTACCTGTTTGATCCGCGAAGCCTTGGTTGCTATCAACGTCTGATAATTCATGAAGTTAAGTATCGCCGTCTCCACCAATTGTGTCTCCATAATGGAGCCTTCTACCCGAATGAGCGGTTCGTCAGGAAAAACAATTGCACCTTCCTTCATCGAATGAATTGTCCCCTGAAATGAAAACTGGAGCAACTCTTCCAGAAAGACCGGATCGTAATTTTCCTCTTGTTTGGATAAAAATTTGATGTCGTCCATCGTAAACCGAAGCTGGCTGATATAGTTCACAATTCGTTCCAATCCGGCAAACACCGCATATCCGTTGCCAAAAGGAAGCTTACGGAAATAGGCTTCAAATACCGCCTTCCGCTTGTGTGTACCATTCACCCAATGGGCGTACATCATATTGATTTGATATTTATCCGTATGTAAAGCCAGGCTAGTCGTCTGCATTTGTCTCATCCTCTCTGACTTCCGCTCGTGCCCGCAGATTTGACCTGTGGACACGGGTTAACATATGGAGACTTATTCTTCATGATTCTGTTCATCCGTATTCAAAAACAAGTCTCCCGTACAATTCTATACATCATTCACCACATTCATCCGGTTCCTAACATTAGGTCAATCAGACATGATTATGGATTAAATCACGCCAGGACCGTCTCGCTTGCCTTAACCACCGAAGCACCTAGGCTGGAACGAAAATGTTCAAGTGCCCACTCATGCCCTGTCGGATTGAAGCTGGCAACAGCATCTTCATATACCGTAATATGAAAACCTTTATTGTAAGCATCCACTGCCGTATGCAATACACAAATATCCGTACATACCCCAATGAGTGCAATATCTGTAATGCCACGTGCACGCAGTCTGAGTTCCAAATCTGTCCCACAGAATGCGCTGTATCTCGTCTTATCCATCCACCGAATATCGGTTTTTCGTTCCTCCATCACTTGGGCAAGACGACCGTAGAGCTGTCTTCCCTCTGTATTTCGGATGTTATGAGGTGGGAAAAGCGCAGTCTCCGGATGATACGGATCATTCTCTTCGTGTAGGTCCACAGCCATGATTACCTCATGTTTGTTCTTACAGTAAGCTTCCGTTACAGCCGCGATAGTCTCTTCGATCTCAACTGCCGGCTGACCTACTGGCAAAGAACCTGTCACAAAATCCTTCGTGAAATCAATGACAATCAGTGCTTTCATCGTCAACACTCCCTTAGCCGAGAAATGGTTGATCCTGATTCAATTCAGATTGACACACCTACACATTATTACGTATAGATGGATAGGCGTGGTACGAGTTCTGTAAAACGATATAGCTGCGCCGGACGCTGTGAGTACTGGTTGGAACTCACCAGGTTACCTTCTTCATCCCGTACTTCTTCCACAATGCCTTTGCGACTGCGGGTAGACGTAATCTTGCGAATGAAGTTTGGTTCTTCAAAATCCGGTACTACACTTTGAATAACCTGATATAATTCACTTAATGTAAAATCACGTGGCAGGAACTGACGAGCAATCGTCGTTTCCAGCATCTGCTGTTGAATACGTCGATAAGCATCTTCGATGATTGTTCTGTGATCAAAGGCCAGCTCCAGTTCTTGCAGCGCCTCCTGAATCGTGAACAACCCAACATCCTCAGCATCATCTGCCGCTTGGCGTTGATCAAGCATCCATTCTTCCACCAGTGCGAAAAATGCATGAGAGATGATCCAGCCCCTCGGGTCACGACCTGGCTGACTGTATACATTCAAGTACTCCAGATGTCCACCGTCCACACCTGTCTCTTCCATCAATTCACGCTTAGCTGCACCGTAGATGGACTCGTTCTCCTGACAGAATCCACCCGGTAACGCCCATCTACCAGCAAAAGGCCAGCCTTTGCGCTTGATCAGCATCACTTTCAGTTCACGAATGGGAAGTGTCTTCGTCACCGTCTTGCGCTCCCGCTTGGTCAAGGTAAACATAACGATATCCGCAGGAACACCATCGGGGGTACGATATTTCTTGGAACTATAGGCACGTGCTGCCTGTTCGTCGCTCTCTGCATTGAAGTGTTCGTAGTTTTCGCTCATGGGCACCACCGACTATTTTCATTTTGATAATTTCATTATGACATAATAATATTTTTTGTCAACTGCGGGATTCCTGCGTTATGTTCTTGGACGTGCTATACGGAAAGTCGCCGTAGCCATGCATCCCAACGTACCCGATGCATCACGAACCTCCGATTGAGTCGTAACACTGCGTCCAGCCTGATGAAGTACCGTAGCTGTCACCGTTAATTCCCCTTGTTTCATGGGTGCGAGAAAATGTACGTTCAGATTCGTTGTCACACAGCCGTCCACTTCCATTGCTGCTGTTGCAACCATACCCATCGCCTGATCCATCAGTGAAGTCAATACGCCCCCATGAATAATCCCCATGGAGTTGGTATGATGTTCGCCTGCTGTCAGCGCGATCTGTACTTCTTTGCCGTCTCCTATAATATAACGACAGCCAAGAAATCCCCAAAATCGTCCGTCTCCGTCTTCCACCATTTTGTCCAAAATACTCATTATTCATTTCTCCTTTATTGCACTGTACGTATCAAGCTCTTGATGTCATGTGCCTTTATCATTAAAAAATCAGCGCGCCACACAAAATAACCCCACAGTGTGGAGCTTTGCTTGGAAGTATATTCCGAGTACTTGGCGATAGCCACCCCATGTTAACGATGATGTAATGAATGTCAAAAAAGGCGCGGACTGCGTCCGCACCCTTCCGTCATTTAACCGCAACTGGTCGGAGGTGAATCCGTTCCAGCCTCCACGTTCACTTTTTCGGAAACCGTATCCCGGATTACAGAGATCACAAGCTGAAGCAAGTAGTTGATATCGCTCTGACTCTGCTGGAATTCCGTAACCAATGGAATGCTGTCCAGTTCGCTTTGCAGATCTTCAATTTCCTGTTCGATTTTGCTGACCATCTCCACATTTTTGAAGCTTTCAAAAGCAACGATCTCTTTTTGTTTCTTCTTGATGGTTGCAATCAACTGCTGGATGCGCTCATGATCACGAATTTTGGTTTCAGCCTGTTGAAACTGTCTAACTTCCTCACTCGTTCCGAGCATATCAGCCAACTCTTTGGCTTTTCCCATAATGTCGTCGCGTATGACCAGATTGCGCGTATCGTAGGTAGGCATTCCATAATGGTTGTACTGCACTTCTTCCTGCGCCACTGAAATCGCTCCATTCTATGAGATGATATAAGATGAGAACCTGGGCTCAATATAAATTCAGACGATTGCTCCATGACCGCTACGGTTACGGATCGTTCTTTTGATCGCTGTTGTCGCCGAATTTTCTTGATTATATTGTTCAAAGGTTTAAAATTCGGTGACAAAGGCGAACGCTTTGCTTCTGCAGAATCGATTCCGTTCCCTTCGCTACTTGCGCGGTATGTCCAAACCTTTATATTAAGCCTCCAAGATTCATCTTATTTGTGTGTGTATTACTGATTGGCAGCTACCGGCTCGGAGAGCAGGTTGCCCCGAATATAAAAAGTCATCGGATCGGTGATTTCCACTTGTACGAAAGTACCGATCAATTCTTTGGGTCCTTCAAAATGCACCAGCTTGTTGCTGCGCGTACGTCCTGCCAGAACTTCGGAATTCCGTTTGCTCTCACCTTCAACGAGCACCTCAACGATTTTACCGCGTTGCTCTTCATTGCTTCGGTGGCTGTATTCGTTGATGGTTTCATTCAAGCGTTTCAAACGTTCCTTCTTCACTTCCATCGGTACGTTATCCTCCATCACCGCAGCAGGCGTACCTTCACGCGGGGAATAGATGAAGGTATAGGCAAAATCATACCCTACTTCACGGACAAGGGAAAGTGTATCTTCAAATTGTTCTTCTGTTTCCCCAGGAAAACCAACAATAATGTCCGTTGTCAACACAACTTCCGGAATGGCCGTTTTAATTTTGCCAGCCAGGTTCAAATAGTGTTCCCGGCTATACTTGCGGCTCATACGCTTAAGTACTTCCGAACTGCCAGACTGCACCGGAAGGTGGATATGCTCCACCAGGTTTCCGCCCTTGGCCAGCACTTCAATCAAGCGATCATCAAAGTCACGTGGGTGACTGGTTGTAAAGCGTACACGCGGAATATCAATTTGTCGGATGGCATCCATCAAGTCGCCAAAGCTGTAGTTCAGGTCGGTGAAGTCTTTGCCGTACGCGTTCACATTTTGACCAAGCAGGGTGATTTCTTTAAAGCCCTGGCGTGCCAAATCCCGTACTTCGGCAATGACATCTTCCGGACGACGGCTGCGTTCTTTGCCCCGTGTGAACGGAACGATGCAATATGTACAGAACTTGTCGCAGCCATACATGATGTTCACCCAGCCGCGCATACCCTCACGTTTCTTCGGCAGGTTCTCAATGATGTCGCCTTCCTTGGACCATACCTCAACAACCATTTCTTTGCTGAACAGCGCTTCCTGGATCAGATGTGGCAACCGGTGCACATTATGTGTACCGAAGATCATATCCACAAATCCATGCTTCTGCATGATCCGGTTGACTACGCCTTCCTCCTGGGACATACACCCGCACACGCCAAGTAACAATCCCGGACGTTCGAGTTTTAGCGTTTTCAGGTGACCAAGCTCACCAAAAACCTTATCTTCCGCATTTTCCCGTATGGCACACGTATTGAGCAGAATAATATCAGCCTCTTTGCGATCTTCTGTGGCCTGATACCCCATAGACTCAAGCAGACCTTTGATGGTCTCCGAGTCATGCTCGTTCATCTGACATCCATACGTATATACAATATAATGTTTGCCTTTCCCTATGTTTTTCAGTTCATCGGGAACGGCATTTTCGTAAAGCACCTGGACATCTTCCTTGCCCCGCTGTTTCTCCTGACGATGATTGGGTTCCGATTTGATGTTAATCTCACGGCCCCGGATTCTTATCTTTTTGCTGAATTCATCTTGCGAAATTACTTTGGCATCGGAGAAATCAAAATATTGGGAGTAATCCTTTTTTGAGTCTTTAGCCATTTCCTTCGGTCACTCCTTACAGCCTCTATTAATAAAAATTCGTTCATTCATCCCTGTTCCACATGAAGTTCTTGCTTGGAACAGCAAAAGAGCATTACAGCAAATTATAGCATGAATTGGGCTGTAGTTCCACATCCAAACCGCATGTCCCTTCGTCTAATCCGAAACATGCAAGGCTCAGAAGAACTCCAAAAACAAATAAAAAAACCTGAGCCTTGCCATCAGGGTTGGAATTAACCGCCCCTCTTGGCTGTGCTCAGGTTTATACGTTATTCAGACCGCGTAATTCGCGGCTGAAGGCTGTTCATGTTATTAGTCGATGATTTCAGCAGTGTCGCCATTACGAGCGCCAGCAGCGTTAGCTTCATCTGTATCAATATGCATGTCCAGTGCGAAAGAATCGGATACACGAGCCAGTACATTTTCCAGTACCAGACCACGATCTCCGCCCAGACGTACTTTCAGCATTTGTTTGTCTTCGATACCCCATTTAGCAGCATCCGAAGTATGGAAGTGGATGTGACGAGCAGCAACGATAACACCTTTATCAATTGTTACTTCGCCAGCAGGACCTTTAATCGTGATTCCCGGAGTGCCTTCAATGCTTCCGGATTCACGTACAGGTGCTTTAACACCAATGGCAAATGAATCTGTCATGGAGATCTCGAGTTGCGTTTCAGGACGAACAGGTCCAAGGATACGCACTTTATCAAACTGTCCTTTCGAACCAATTACCGCTACAGTTTCGTTAGCAGCGTATTGGCCAGGCTGGGACAGAGCTTTAAATTCAGTCAGTTCATACCCTTTACCAAACAAAATTTCAACGTGCTCTTGGGATACATGAATGTGACGGGCAGATACGCCCACAGGTACTGTTTTACTCATCGTAAATTTCACTCCTTGTTTATCTATGGCCTGTACTCAGGCTCTTAACAATCCAATGGTATTATACCCCTTTTTGGAGTGAAATGAAAACGAACTGGTGAAAATTCATGAAATACACATATTTCACCATCATTTCCCGCCTTTATTTGGAAAACGAGCTTCATTCCACCCATGGGGTCTGTCCCAGAGCCCACTTCACTATTTCACGGGAGCCCCTTCATTTTCAGATTATTCTCTGGCAAGTGTTCCCCCAGATAACTCGTCGCATTCCCCCACAACCAGCCACGCACCAAATGTTCATCATAATGCTTGAGCAGGATCTCCGTCACTCTTGGATAGTGTCCTAAGTGTTCAAGTCTCTGAATATATGTTGAAATCCCATCAAAATCGGAGCCCATCATCAGATGATGCTGCCCACCCAGAGAACAAATCTGCTCGATATGAGGTAACAGGTCTTTTATACGTACGTCACCCTCCTGCTTAACAAACCAAGGGACAAACGTCAGTCCGATCCGCCCTTCGCGGGCAATGATGGCCTGAATCTGATCATCTTTCAGATTACGCACATGGGGACATACGCTATAGCTGTTGGAGTGGGAGGCGATAAAAGGACGCTTGCTCAAGTCAGTCAGTTCCCAGAACCCTTTCTCCGTTAGATGTGACACATCTAACAGCATCCCGATTTCATTACACCGGTGCACCAGTTCCTTCCCCTTCTCGGTCAGACCTGCTCCACGCTTCTCCATTACTCCGTCAGCCGCCCAATTGGCATAATTCCACGTAAGTCCAATGATTCGAACACCCATCTGATAACATAACTCCAGATAGAACAGGTTGCCCTCCAGACCGTCCACGCCCTCCAGTGTGATTAATCCCCACGGATCCTCTGTTTGCCCCACCTGAGCCACCTGTTCGCGCCATAACAACGTCTGCGTGCCGCCAAGTCGCTCCTGACTCCTCTCTACGCGCTTACGATAGATCTCCAACTGCCCCATCACATGTTCAAACTTACCTCTGCCAAGTACTTCAGGTAAATAGATGGCGAATGCCTGTAATCCGACTTTACCCTCTTTCAAGCGTTTCAAATTCACATCCAGTTGTGTAGAATCTTCGAACGAAAGAGCTGGCTGCATCAATATTTTGCTCAGTGCATCACAGTGAAAATCAGCTACGCGCCAATCAGACACGGACATCTTAAACCCTCCTCCATATTTTGTTACAAAAAACGCAAAAAAACCTGTCTACATCATCGTAAACAGGTTCAATGCATACTGCATGTATTATCTGGGCTCCACAATCAGCTTAATGGCCGTTCGGTCCTCGCCGTCGATCACAATGTCTGTAAAAGCTGGAATACAAATCAGGTCAACTCCGCTTGGTGCTACAAATCCCCGGGCTATCGCTACCGCTTTAATGGCTTGGTTCAGTGCTCCCGCTCCAATTGCCTGCAGTTCAGCATTTCCACGTTCACGAAGAACCCCTGCAAGAGCGCCGGCTACAGAATTAGGATTGGACTTTGCTGAAACTTTTAATACATCCATGGTAAGTACCTCCCTGGGAATGTTGAAAGTTTGTTTCCACTTACTAGATGTTATTCGCGGGAGGCAAAAAAATTCCTTCTTTTTAGACGGGTTTCCCTGCAAAATGGGACAATACCCCTATTCCATGCGCCACTCGTCCTCCATCAGACGAATTTTTTCGATGCGTGTTGCCGCACCTGTAGCTTCATCAATTTCTACTAAGACACCATGGAAATGCCATTTGCCATCATCCACAACGAAACGTACAGGGAGCTGGGTGTAGAACTTGCGCAGCACGGCCTCACGCTCCATGCCCAATATGCCATCACGCGGCCCTACCATGCCCGCATCCGTCAAGTAAGCCGTTCCTCCAGGCAAAATCCGATCATCGTTACTCTGTACATGCGTATGTGTACCTACAACGAGCGACGCGCGTCCATCCAAATGCCATCCCATGGCAATCTTCTCTGACGTCGCTTCGGCATGCATATCGACCAGAATACATTTATAATCCTGGCGTAGCTCGTCTACAATCTCATCAGCCACACGGAATGGACAATCCAGGGCAGGCAGGAACGTTCTTCCTTGCAGATTGACAATGGCCAACTCTTTGCCCTCACCTTTGACTACTGTGTATCCTCGTCCTGGTGTTCCTGGTGGAAAGTTCGCTGGACGAATCATGCGCGGCTCATCATCTATAAAATCAAAAATATCCTTATTGTCCCAGGTATGATTACCAAGTGTAATACCATGTACACCCCAGTTGAAAAACTCATTTGCGATCGCACCGGTAATTCCGCGACCTGCTGCCGCATTTTCACCATTTACAATGACCACATGTGGTTTATACTTCGATTTCAGGTACGGTAAATTTTCCTTTAATGCCTTACGTCCCACGTTGCCTACAATGTCACCAATAAACAAAACTTTCATTGATTACTGCCTCCTCAATTCCTGCAAAGTCCTCTTACTTCGAATGTTGAACCTTTGCAGGACTCTATCTCATGCTCCATGATGTGTATTTCGTACAAAAAGCCTTTAACAGGCTATCAACAGGAAAAGTGGCCCACTACTGCGGCCACTTTTCCGTAATGCTCTATTTTGCGTATTCAACCGCACGGGTTTCCCGGATGACGGTGACTTTGATGTGACCCGGATAGTCGAGTTCATTCTCAATCATCTTCGTGATGTCACGGGCCAAGCGGAAGGCTTCAGCATCATCGATCTTCTCAGGCTGTACCATAACGCGAACTTCGCGTCCGGCCTGAATGGCATACGATTTCTCGACACCTTCGAAGGATTCCGAAATCTCTTCCAGCTTCTCCAGTCGTTTGATATACGTTTCCAGCGTTTCGCGGCGTGCGCCTGGTCTTGCTGCGGAGAGCGCATCTGCTGCGCCAACCAACATGGCAATGACCGAAGTCGCTTCGCAATCTCCGTGATGGGACGCGATACTGTTGATTACAACCGGATGTTCTTTGTATTTCTTCGCCAGTTCCACGCCAATTTCGACGTGTGATCCTTCCACTTCGTGATCCAGCGCTTTACCGATGTCATGCAATAGACCTGCACGTCTTGCCAGAGTTACGTCTTCTCCGAGTTCGCCAGCCATCAGTCCAGCCAGATAAGCGACTTCCATGGAATGTTTCAAGACGTTCTGACCGTAGCTTGTACGGAACTTCAACCGGCCCAAAATTTTGATCAGATCCGGATGCAGACCATGCACGCCCACTTCAAAGGTAGCTTGCTCACCGTATTCACGGATGCGCTCATCCACTTCTTTGCGGGATTTCTCAACCATCTCTTCAATCCGTGCCGGGTGAATACGTCCATCAGCCACCAGTTTCTCCAGTGCAGTACGGGCGATCTCACGGCGAATCGGGTCAAAGCCCGACAGAATAACAGCTTCTGGCGTATCATCGATAATGAGGTCAATCCCTGTAAGGGTTTCAAGCGCACGGATGTTACGTCCTTCACGACCGATAATCCGTCCTTTCATTTCTTCATTTGGCAGGGTAACAACAGATACCGTTGTTTCCGCTACGTGGTCAGCCGCACAACGTTGGATGGCGAGTGTAATAATCTCGCGGGACTTTTTGTCCGCTTCTTCCTTCGCTTGTTGTTCAATGTCCTTGATCATTTGAGCCGTCTCATGACGAACTTCCTGTTCTACGTTGGACAGTATGATACTGCGTGCGTCTTCCATAGTGAGGTTGGATATACGTTCCAGCTCCGTCACCTGGTTTTTGTAGATCATTTCGATCTGCTGTTGTGTCTCATCAATTCGTTTCTCTTTGTTAGCCACTTGCTCTTCTTTACGTTCGAGTGATTCCAATTTTTTATCCAGCGACTCTTCTTTTTGCAACAATCGTCTTTCTTGTCGTTGAATTTCATTCCGACGTTCACGAGTGTCTTTTTCAGCCTCGGCGCGAATGCGATGAATTTCATCCTTCGCTTCCAGCACCGTTTCTTTCTTCAGTGCTTCTGCCTCTTTCTTCGCGTTCTCCACGATTTGTACGGCAGCTTGTTCCGCACTAGAGATTTTAGCCTCTGCAAGAGATTTGCGAATAAAATATCCTACTCCGAACCCAATGAATAGCGCGGCTGCAACGAGAGCGATCGTGATTGCAATTTCCATACTGTTCACCTCCTCGTTGGTTCCTCCAAGGCATTCCTTGGGTCAATTTGCAGTTTTCAAACCTTACATATTTTTGGGAATAACGAATACTCACGGCGATCCCCCGCCGATTTTCATTTCACATGTACATGTTTCCACGTACTATTCACTGTTTCCAGCGAACCCATAATTAAGAATGGTATAAATCTTAAGAAACCGAAACCGCTTTTTTGGAAGGAAAAAGGGTTGTCCATTTCTTACAGACTCATGTCCATTTTAGTATTTGACGAAAGAAATTGTCAAGAGAATGCAGTATAGAGACTCCAGTCTGCTAATCCCATAACAACGCTTCGTCATCTTCAGGGTCCACAGCCTCATCTTCTTCAATTAAACAATTCACGACCCGGCGCACCATATCCATTGAAAAACCACGTCTCATCAGGAAGGGAAGCGTTTTATGTTTCTTCTCTTTGACGTCCCCTTTGACCTGATTCCATTTTTTGCGTCCGGCGCTCAAAGCAGTCTCAAATTCCGCATCCGCACTTACACCTTCCAGTGCTTCAACAATGAGATCATTGGCAATGCCCTTTTGACGCAGCTCTTGCCTTATCCACAGTTTTCCCTTCCGCTTGCCCTCCATACGCTGTCTTGTCCATTCCTTCGCAAATAGATCGTCATCCACCAGGTTCTCCCGCTCAAGCCGATCCAGCGCCTCTTCAATCAAAGGTGCGGCAAACTCCTTCTGACGAAGTTTCTGACTTAATTCATGACGTGTACGCGGCTTATGCTCCAGAAAGCGCAGAGACTGTGCATACGTCCGCTGCCGCTCGTCCGCTACGATGATTTCCTCCAGATCCTTCTTCATAAACGTATTACCTTGCGTCATCCTGTATTTAATCATCACATCTTCAAGAACCGTAATGGAGTGGATGCCAAAAGTAATTCGATAACGAGCTTGCCTACTCTTCGTGCGTTCTACCCGTGTAATCGTAAGTTCTTCATTATCCGGAAATTGGGAGAGGCCGTCCCGTTCTGCTTCTTCATATAAATCCTCGTCATGTTGATCCATTCAGGTCTCCCCTTTCATAACACATTTTCATGCTAACTACACTAAGCGCATCTTAACAGAAGACAGCGGACGCTAACACAAAAGGCCGGGAACTCAGCCCGGCCTTTATCTCCACAGTCACCTCTGACAGTCAGCGTGCCAACAGCCCCTGTCCACTGGGACAGGGGCTGTTGGACAGCGAGAGCACTCCCACCATAATTCCTTATCCAGATCGAGCCAAACTCAATCAGGCAAGTTTACGGAGTCCAGAGGGCAACGCCCTCCGGGCCCTCCCCACAAGGGAGGGTTTGGGAGGATTACTCGTTGATTTCAAACAGTTCTTGTTCTTCTTCTGCTTCTTTTTGTTGCTCTTCACTAGTTGGCGCAGGAACTGCAGTAGTCAAGTTACTAGCTACACGAATCTTTTGTTCAATGATTTCAGCAATGTCTTTATGCTCTTTCATGAACTGCTTCGCGTTCTCACGTCCTTGTCCTAAACGCTCGCCTTCGTATGAGTACCATGCACCACTTTTATTAACGATGTCCAGCTCTGTACCAATGTCAATGATACTGCCTTCTCTCGAGATACCCTCACCATACATGATATCCACTTCCGCTTGTTTAAACGGAGGTGCTACTTTGTTTTTCACAACTTTAATACGAGTACGGTTACCAATCATGTCATTGCCTGATTTGATACTCTCAATACGACGTACATCCAGACGTACTGTGGAATAAAACTTCAGAGCACGACCACCAGGTGTTGTTTCCGGGTTACCAAACATAACGCCGACTTTCTCACGAAGCTGGTTGATGAAGATTGCAATTGTTTTGGATTTGCTGATTGCACCAGACAATTTACGTAGCGCCTGAGACATCAAACGCGCTTGCAAACCGACGTGTGAATCACCCATTTCGCCTTCAATCTCTGCTTTTGGAACCAATGCAGCTACGGAGTCAATAACGACGATATCTACTGCACCACTGCGTACAAGAGCTTCTGCAATTTCCAGCCCTTGCTCACCCGTATCTGGCTGAGATAGAAGCAATTCGTCAATGTTAACACCCAATTTGCTTGCATATTGAGGATCAAGAGCATGCTCGGCATCGATAAATGCTGCTTGTCCACCAACACGTTGTACTTCAGCAATCGCATGCAATGCGACAGTTGTTTTACCTGAAGATTCAGGTCCATATATTTCAACAATACGGCCTTTAGGCAAGCCGCCTGTTCCTAATGCAATATCCAAAGCCAAGGAACCACTGGGAATAATTTCCACGTTCATATGAGTGGACTCACCCAGTTTCATGATGGATCCTTTACCAAATTGCTTCTCTATTTGACGGAGCGCCATATCAAGCGCGGCACGACGGTCTGACAATAAGCTCACACCCTTTACTGTTTATAAGATAATGATACCTTGTTTTAACACGTTTGCCAAGCTTTTTTTCGAACATACATTCGTTTTTTTGTGAAGGCCGAGGCGCCTCTTCCTCAAAGAAACTTTCCATTAAACAGAAAAAAGAACCGTAAACAAGGCTGCAAAGCCTAATTCTACGGTTCTTCCGTCTTCCTTAATTATACTTGCTTGGAACTGCAAATGCAATCCATGTGGTTAACTAATCAATCCATTGCCACAAGTTTTTGCCATAAGCGATAGAGAATCGCTTTAGCTGAACGAATGCGAACCGTCTCACGATTACCATTGATGCGCAGCTCATGAATTTCCGTCTCTTTTCCACGTTCAGCAAGAGCGATGAAGACAAGTCCAGGTGGCTTGCGTTCCGAATATCCCGGTCCAGCTACACCGGTAACGGCCAGGCCAAAATCAGCATCGCCAATCATGCGGATCTGCTCAGCAAGCACTTTAGCAACCTCTGGACTTACCGCGCCAGGTGCATCTTCACCTTCCAGGTAATCATGAGGCACATTCAGCAGCTTTTCTTTAATTTCATTGGAGTAACACACAATTCCGCCTTTAAGCATCGACGCACTTCCGGGTACAGAAGTCAGACTTTGCATGACAAGCCCTCCTGTACAGCTCTCCGCTGCGCTAAGCGTCAGACCCATGTCAGACATCATAGTTACAATGGTGTACTCTATAGGCACATCCTCGTTCGCGTAGAGATGTTCTGTCAAACGTTCCCGAATCTGGACTTCCATCGCATCCAGCTTCAGCTTCGCCTCTCCCTCACTCGCGGCCTTGGTGGAGACACGTACTGTAACTTCGCCTTCGCTCGCGTAAGGAGCAATCGTAGGGTCTGTCTGCGCGTCAATCAGGTCCAGAAGTCGATCCTCCAGAGCAGATTCACCAATACCTGCGAATTTGAGCATTCGGGAGTAGATCGGCATCTCTTCTGTGAGTACATGCTGGAACAGCCAAGGCTTGACTTCCTGTTCAAACATTGGGATTAGCTCTTTAGGTGGTCCAGGCATCACCACATAATATTTATCATTGTCAGAGATTGCATTCCCTGCCGCAAGGCCTGTTTCATTGGCCAGAGGTGTCCCGCCATCAATAACGATCGCCTGACGTCGGTTATTCTCTGTCATATCGACATTTCGATCTCTGAAAAAGCTCTCGATTTTGTCCATAGCCATTCGATCGATATGCAATTTCCGGTTAAGAACAGCTGCAAGCGCATCCTTGGTCAGATCATCTTGGGTAGGCCCAATGCCGCCGGAAAATAAAATAACGTCTGCACGGCCCTGCGCAATGCGAATGGCTTCACTGAGCCGATTCAGGTTGTCCCCAACCACCGTTTGGAAATATACATCGATCCCCATCGCAGCCAATTCACGGGATAGGTATCTGGCATTGGTATTGACGATTTGTCCAAGCAGCAGCTCTGTGCCAACTGCAATGATTTCTGCCTTCATTGAGCATCCTCCTGTACACGTGGTGAGTGATCAAAGGGCAATAGGATAAATTCCTATTGCCCCTGACCCAATGCTTCCTTCTTGATTACCCATTTTAAAAGCAAACCATTATGCTTTTGTTAAATGAAGCAGGTTTTTGTTTTTGATAAAGTAATCGATACCCGACCAGATGGTAATAAGCGCTGCTGCCCATACCGCGATAATATCGACGTGAATACCCGTGTATGAAAACGGGAAATTGTTCAACAGCAACAGCACAATCGCCACAATCTGCACTACCGTTTTCAGCTTGCCCCATGCACTGGCGGCGACAACCGAACCATCCAGCAATGCAATTTGACGCAAGCCGGTAACTGCAAACTCACGACTAATAATAACAACTGCAATCCAGGAATCCAGCTTGCCCATCTCCACAAGCGAGATCAATACTGCAGTAACCAACAGCTTGTCTGCTAGTGGATCAAGCAGTTTTCCCAGATTGGTAACCATGTTATTTTTCCGCGCAAGGTATCCGTCAATTCCATCTGTGCTTGCAGCGATGATAAAAATAACAGCAGCAATCAGTTGATTATACGGAAGCGAAAAGCTTCCAAGCTGAAGCGGCTCTGGATAAAATGGAAAATCCACGAGCAGGAACACCATCAAAAAAGGGATTAAGCAAATTCGTGCAAGCGTAATCCGGTTGGGTAAATTCACAAGACGCCCTCCCTCATATCCTCCATTACTCCAAACATTCATCATAATCCCGTTATCATCATCCGGAACATGAAATGTACAGTTTCAATGTCAATCCAAATTAACATGATCCCACTATGTAGAAACGCAAAAAATAAAGTCAACCGCTCAAAAGCAAAACCGCTTTAAACGTCCCGGTGACTTCCAGAAGATGTACTGCTTTTCACAAAGTCAGCAAACGATGAGGACTGGACTTGATGCATGACTGCCAGCAATGCACACTTAGTATAATATACGCCCAATAGCGTGTCAAAAAACACTTTTGCTACAAAAAGGCCATATTACTTGAAATTTGTATATTGCAAATCCAGAGGCAGGTTAGCACCGTTTAACAGCTGCATTACTGCTTGCAAATCATTTTTACTCTTACCAGTTACCCGCAGCTGGTCTCCCTGAATCTGACTCTTCACTTTCATCTTGGAGTCCCGAATAAGAATATTGATTTTCTTGGCGATGTCCTGATCAATCCCCTGTTTGAAATTCAAACGCTGGCGGACTGTACCAGAAGACGCTGGCTCCACTTTGGCATAATCAATGTTTTTCAATGGTAGACCACGCTTCGCCATTTTGGATTGCAGCACATCAATGACAGCCTTGAGTTTGGTCTCATCATCAGATACGATCGTTAACGCATCCTTATCCAGTTTCAGACTGCTTTTGCTGCCCTTGAAGTCATAACGAGTGCCAATTTCCTTCTCGGTTTGTGTAACGGCATTTGTCAGTTCTTGCAAGTCCATTTTGGACACGATATCAAATGAATTTTCTGAACTCAAACCAGTCACCCTTTCAGTTAATCGTATGTTCTGTAACATTATAGAGGATACCTTAAGCAAAAGTCTAATTTCAAGCCATTTTGTACAAAGAAAAAAGCATTTTTGGTTTCCACTTGAGGTGGTTGCCAAAAATGCTTGCTGGTCCAGCTTCCAACTAATAGCGGCTACGGTTGGGCTGTCTGAACATATCGAGCACACCCAGAAGCACATGTGCAAGTCCAAAACCCAATATTCCGTAACCCCAAGCACTTGGAGTCAGGTAATAACCCAGGAGGCTGACAATGATCCCTAAACCCGTTACGATCCAGCTGACTGTCATAGCCATCCACCTCACTTCACCAAAAGTTAACTGCAAGTTAAGACAACGTTATTGTCTCCTGCAGTTGACTCGGTTATTCGCTGCCAGTGGTACCCTCTGTACCGTCCGTAGATCCATTTTCAACACCTGTAGAAGAAGCAGTACTGCCACTATCTTCACCAAGCTGCAGACGGATCCGATTGGTCGCCTTGCCATCCGTTACAACTTGCCCACCAACCTCAATCGTGGTCGCTGCAGCGTAACCGGACTTAATATACATACCTGCACTATCCAGCTCAAAGGTAAAGCTGTCGCCTTCGGCTGTATTACCATATTCCAACTTCTCTCCACTGGAGTTCTCGCCCTTGTACACTTCCAGCCAGCTATGACCTGTTGCTTTGATCGTAACCGTAAC
This sequence comes from Paenibacillus sp. FSL K6-1318, assembly GCF_037976905.1. Lineage (NCBI taxonomy): Bacteria > Bacillati > Bacillota > Bacilli > Caryophanales > Paenibacillaceae > Paenibacillus > Paenibacillus sp. FSL K6-1318. Next base: position 2,506,070 of record NZ_CP150270.1, on the reverse strand, counting down.
AGGCTTACCTGCACTTCCGTTGACTTTGAAGTTCGTAATATTCCCGGATTTCCCATCTTCTGCAACCGTTACAGTAGAAGGTGAATTGTCTGTCGGTTCTTCCTGATCTTCACCCGTCTGTCCGTCTGTTTGGCCATCAGTTTGACCATCCGTCTGTCCTTCAGTGTCCGCACCACCACCGTTACCACCAGCGTCACCTTCACCAGTACCCTCATCAGTGCCTGAATCCGTCGCAGGAGGGTTAGACGCCTGTCCGTTGTCTGCAGGTTGATCCGGTTTATCCTCAGGCTGCTGTTGACTGTCTGTAATTTTGACCGAGTCCAGCCCTTGGTTATCCTCAGGATCATCCTTATTCAACACAACGTAAGCATACAATAAAACAACAATCAGAATCGGGAATGTCCACATCAGTGCAACTGACATCCATCGATTACTACGCTCAACCGGACGGCTGGAACGCTTCTGAATAACCGGTTCCATTGTTGCTTCCGCCTCTTCTGCCGGTACGTCTTTTTTGTGTCCCTCCAGCAGCTCATCAGGGTTCAGTCCCACGGTCTCCGCATAGGTTTTAATGAAAGCACGCACATAGAAGCTGCCCGGCAGCACTTTGTAGTCTCCTGCTTCTATGGCCTCCAGATACCTCTTGCGAATTTTTGTCATTTCCTGTACATCGTCAAGACTCATCCCTTTTTGCAGCCGGGCCTCTCTTAACTGCTGACCCAGTTCAGACATGCCATCTCCTCCTTATGTTTATCTCTTGAGTTGTTGCTAATCTATTCCATGATTCCGTACGGTTCCTTACAATTCATCGGTGTAGCTAGCCGTAAACGTATCATAAATAATTTCTTCATTCGGATTGTTGCGAAGTTCAATAATAATATCAAAATCATTAAAATCATATTCGGATTCCTGTACAAAAATATCCGGATGTTCAATAACTTTGGTGCTAGGCATGGTCATAATATCCTGCAACAGGTTGTAATGCCGCTCACTGGAGCGGATGGTGCTAACAATACCGTCGATAATGAACACATTGTTTGGGTTCAATTCGTCCTCGGAGAGCTGGCTCCTTATGGTCTGACGAAGAAGTGTCGAGGAAACAAACGTCCAACGCTTCATTGCACATACGCTACCCGCAATGATGGACTCCGTCTTGCCAACACGAGGCATGCCGCGCAAGCCGATGACCTGATTACCTTCCCTCTTAAATACTTCACCCAAAAAGTCCACAAGTAACCCAAGTTCATCTCGTGTAAAACGAAATGTCTTGCGATCATCCGAGTCACGGTCAATGTATCTGCCATGACGTACGGCCAGAATATCCACCAATTTAGGTTGACGCAAAGCCGATACGGTGATGCTGTTTACTTTGGCAAGCATTTCACCAAGCAAACGAATCTTCTCATCATCATCCGATTCAAGTAGCATACCTCGGGTTTTGCCTTCTACACCGTTAATGGTCAATATATTTACTTCAAGCATCCCCAGCATAGAGGCAATATCGCCTAACAAACCAGGTCTGTTCTTATGTATTTTATATTCCATGTACCATTGTTTAGATTCCATTTCAACACCCCGTAATGCATTATTCCACATTATTCGACAGCAACAGAACGTGTCCACTGGACAACAATCTGAGACATCTTCTAAAAATGGGTCACGTTAATGATATATAAAATGAAAATGAATTACAAGAACAGCTCTGTAATCCGTTTGTAATCATTAGAGAAAAGCCCCCTTGCGGGAGCTCTTCATCTGAAATCTTATGCGTTTTGTTTGGCCAATTTGACCATCAGGCACGCAATCGTACGACGCTCATCTGCATCGCCGACATCCCATAGTTCTTTCAATGCCCGGTTGGAATGATTCGCCGGATCGACTTTCTCATCGAGGAAGTCACCGATTTCATACGCAAGTTTGTTGATGGTATCTTCACTCATCCCCATCTTCTCTGCTTGCAGTACGCGGTCACCCAGGAACTTCTTCCATGTGTCAAAACTGGAGAGCACTGTTTTTTCTGTTGACATGATAAATCCTCCTTAGCTGTCGCATGAGATTTAAAATCAACAGTTGTAATATGTGCTTTCGAGACATTTTATATACGAGCATTTTGAAAATAATCGAGAAGACGGCTGCATCTCGGCGACTTTCACCTGTTTCGTTCATAGCTAGTCAAGTTTTTTGCTTTTTTACGTTAACCAACCGCCATTTGGACTGATAATCTGCCCATTGATATAACCCGATTCAGGGAGGGCCAGAAAATAAACCAGTGATGAGATTTCATCAGGTTGAGCAAGTCTTCCTGCCGGAATTTCCTCTTCCAGCATCTTCAGTTCACTTTGATCCAGATGGTTCAGCATGGATGTCTGAACGGCGCCAGGAGCAACGGCATTTACGGTTACTCCGGAAGGTGCGAGTTCTTTCGCAAGCGCTTTGGTGAATGCATTCACCCCACCCTTGGTTGTGGAATACAGCACCTCACAAGAAGCACCAGACAGTCCCCAGATTGACGATACATTAATGATTCGGCCATACCTTTGGGAGATCATGTGCGGCATCATTTCCTGTGTACACATAAACGTGCCTTTGAGGTTAATCGCCATCACTTCATCCCAGATCTCCTCTGTAACATCAGCCAACATCCCATAGTGCGAGATGCCTGCGTTGTTCACAAGGATATCTGGCATGAGATTGTGCGACTCCAGCTTCTCACGCATGCGCTCAATCTGTTCCCGGCTGCGAAGATCCGCAGACACGGTCATGATTTTTCCACTGCCTTGTTCCATGCACCGCCTGGCGGCTTCATTCGCTGCTTCATGCGATTTCATATAGTGTATAACAACATTCATTCCCACTCTGGCGAAGCGTTCTGCGATAGCCGCTCCAATACCACCGCTTGCGCCAGTAACCAGTACAGTCATTTCCCCAATTGCCTTCAAATGTCCTGTTCCCCTCTCCATATCAAGGACTCACGACTAGCGATACGGCCAGTTGATCCCAACGAATATGCTCTCTCAGTCTGCGATTTACATCTTCCAGTGTAATCGATTCATAGAGCGGCAGCATATTGAAGAAATCACCCCCACGGAATTGCTGACGTGTAAATTCATGTGCAATGTTCTCCGGAGAATTGAGCATACGCAAATATCCGCCTATTTTCTTTTTTCGTGAACGTTCAAAATCCGTAGAATCAAACCCTTTTTGCACAATAGCATCCACTTCTTCACGTATACGCGCCAGCAGTTGGTCCGGGTCTTTCGTATCCCCACCAATGGCTGAAAACGCGTATTGCGGCGAACTGTTATACTCATGTCCAAAGCTGTCCGAGATCAGGTCTTCATCGTAGAGCTTCTGAAATAACCTCGTGCTTGAGCCGAACAGAAGATCCATCATCAACTGCGTTGTCGTATCTCGCCGTAACAGTTCTTCTCCAGTGAGTCCAACGTCTGTCTCCTTGAATCCAAATAAACATTTGGGCAAGGAAACCGCCAGTTTCGCTTCCCGTCTGGCTTCTCCTACCTGCTCAGGCTCCTGTTCGAAGAAGCGTTGAATACTGCCCTGTGGCTTATAGTCCTTCTGTTCCTGGTTCGAACGAACCATATCAATGACTTCCTGGGGATCGACACCTCCCACCACAAACAAGAGCATATTGCTCGGGTGATAGAAGGAGTTATAGCAGGAATACAGCGTTTCCTTCGTGATCGTACTGATGGATTCCACCGTTCCTGCAATATCGATATGCACCGGATGTTTCTGATACATAGCTTCGATCAGTCCAAAATAAACACGCCAATCCGGATTATCAGCATACATGTTAATTTCCTGTCCAATAATGCCTTTTTCCTTTTCCACATTTTGATCCGTGAAGTAAGGATTTTGCACAAAGTCGACTAATGTTTGTATATTTTCATTCACATATTCGGTCGCTGAAAACAAATAAACCGTCTGATCAAAGCTCGTAAACGCGTTAGCTGAGGCACCGTGAGACGCAAACGTCGCAAAAATATCGCCCGTTGGTTCTTCGAACATTTTATGCTCCAGAAAATGCGCAATCCCATCCGGAACCTTCACTTCTTCCTGTCCTTCAACCTGAAAATGATTATCCACCGATCCATACTTGGTTGCAAACGTCGCATACGTTTTCTGGAATCCCGGTTTAGGCAAAATATAGACATGCAGTCCGTTATCCATCACTTCGTAATATAGTGTCTCCTGCAAATGCTCATACCGAATGCTCTCCACCGATTATTCCTCCTTCTCGTCCCGCAAGAAATAAATCGTATCCAGACGGAATTGTTCTGCCGCCTCACGAACATCTTCCTTGCTAATGTGTTCTACCTGAGTCAACAGTTCTTCAGCCGTTCTCTCTTTGCCAGACAACTGCCGATTGAAGTCATAAGCGATCATTTCAAAGGCAGAATCCTGCATTTCCTTAAGCAGATTACGGATCATCGCTTTGGTCTGGGACATTTCCAGATCACTGATTGTACCGCTTTTCATTTCTTCCAGCTGCTGCTTGATGATCGTGACAGCCTTCTCATAGTTGGGGATTTCAATCCCGGATTGAATCGTTGCAATGCCTTTGTGTCCGTCATATCGGGAAGACGCGTAATACGCCAGACTTTCTTTTTCACGAACATTCACAAACAGCTTGGAATGAGGATATCCGCCGAGAATCCCGTTGTACATTAGCGCTGCTGCATACTGAGGATCTCCATAGGTAATCGATGTGCGTAGTCCCATATTAAGTTTTCCCTGACCCACCTTCAGTCGCTCAACTACAGTCTCTACTTCCTTATCCCCTCGAACCGCTGCCTGTGTCTGATAATCGGAGGAGGATGTTCGATCCACATTAAAATGACGCTGAACGAGGTTCTCAACCTCCTCCAGTGTCGTATCCCCCACCACATACAGATCCATGCTCGCCTGCTGTAGCCACTCTTGATAAGAGGTAGTCAGTGTGTCAGGCTCAATCCCGGGAAGATCCTTGCGCTCACCCAATGGGTGAAGCCGGTACGGCTCGTTCTTGCACATTTCCTCAATACTGCGTTCAGCAGCATAGCGCATTTTATCATTCACGATGGACTCCAGCTTTTTACGTACAGTCTCTCGCTCTGCTTGTACATAAGACGTCCTGAAATGTCCATTCTCCTGTGCAGGTCGGGTAAGAACCTCTCCAAGGAAGGCAAATGAACGATCCAGTAACTGCTCATCCCCTCCAACGAAGGAATCATTAATGGTATCCATCCGGAACTGTACGATCTGGTAATCCCCGCGTTTATACACGTCAAAACCAAAACCTGCTCCATACAGATGTTCCAGTTGTTCACGAAATTGCGTTGTTTCCGGATAAGATTCGGTGCCGCGCCGTAGAACAAAAGGTGTCAAGGCTACTTTGGTTACCGTATCTTCCCGCAAAGGAACTCCTGCATATAGCGATATCGCGAACGTTTTGAAACGTTTGGTCGGAAGCACATGTATACGAAACTCTCTCTTGCTACCTCGTTCGAATCCTGATGTATTCAAATGTCAAAACCCCTTTACGGCGTCATTTATCGTGCAATCGTGAAGCTTAAACGTAACAACCATTTTAACCCAATCAAAAGGCAAGAAGCAACCGAAGTCAAGCCTTCTGGTTGCTTCCAACATCATCACATACAAAAAATATGCTGCCCGATTGTTTTCACCTGTGGACGGGTCCAGATCCATTTGGATGTTGCTGTCTTCGGATTAAAATAATAGAGGCATCCGCCTGACGGGTCCCAGCCATTCAATGCTTGTTCAACTGCCTTTTTGGCTTGTGCGTTCGGTTCCAGGTATATCTGTCCGTCCGCTACAGCCGTAAATGCACCAGGCTGAAAGATTACGCCAGAAGGCGTACTTGGAAAACTTGGTGAATTTACGCGATTCAGAATTACTGCTGCTACTGCGACTTGACCTTCGAACGGTTCCCCCCGGGCCTCGCCATAGACAGCGTTAGCCATAATTTTGAGTTCATTCTCCGAGAGACCGAGTGCATTGGCAGACCCCATATTATCCTGCTCTTTGTCTGCTGTGTTGCTGCCGCTGCCCTCACCCCCACCTGAGGATTCCTTGTGAAGTGGCGGTTCTGTTGGCGACCATTTGGTTGAAGCATTGTACAGCTTGAGCTTGGTTGCAGCTCCAACCACACCATCTGCCTTCATGCCAAACTCGGATTGAAACCATTTGACCGATTTCAGCGTGCTGCTGCCAAAATTACTGTCGATTTTACCATTGTAAAATCCCAAGTACTTCAGACGACCCTGAAGCTCGTATACATCCTGACCGTAACTTCCATATTTCACTGTATTGCTGCTAAACGTAGGTAAGGCCTTTTCTTCTACCTGCGGTGTACGCTCGGCTGAACTTTCAGTTGCTGCATTCCCAGGAAGCAAATAACGAATTCCCAATGCGGATATCAGCAAAATAGCAGTGAAAAGCCATAGGTTCATTTTTCGCATAGACTGTGCTCTACCTTTCTCTTGTGGGATTAACAGAATCGCTAAGGTTATTATGACAAGCCTGCTTGCTTCCTATGCACCAAAACATCCGATCTTTGGAGTAGATGGCAAAAGTTCAGTCCGATGGGCAAGCAAAAAGCCCTCAACCAATAAGGTTGAGGGCTTAAACGATTCATTGTAACCATGTTACATGTTACACTACGAGCTTATTTTATTCTGTTGATACTGTTCGAGTGAAACCAGCACTTCCCGTGGTTTGCTGCCCTCGTAAGGACCAATTACACCTCGGGCTTCCATGGAGTCAATTAAACGTGCTGCACGCGTGTAACCAACCCGCATACGACGTTGTAGCAGGGAGACTGAAGCTTGTTTTGCCTCCAAAATAATCTGTACAGCTTGCTCATATAACTCATCCTGTACTTCATCAGCTGCCTGAATGGAGTCATCTACCTCAGGTACAATGGACTCATCATACTGCGCTTCACCTTGACCTCGTACATAATTAACAATATTTTCGACTTCTTCATCGCTCATAAAGGCGCCTTGTACACGAACCGGTTTCGATGCGCCCATAGGCATGAACAGCATGTCTCCACGGCCCAACAACTTCTCAGCCCCACCCATATCCAGAATCGTTCGGGAATCCACTTGTGAGGATACCCCGAAGGCAATCCGGGAAGGAATGTTAGCCTTGATTACCCCGGTAATAACGTCAACGGAAGGACGTTGTGTGGCAATAATCAGATGGATTCCGGCTGCACGAGCCATCTGGGCAAGTCGCGCAATCGCATCTTCCACATCTCCGGCTGCAACCATCATGAGATCTGCAAGCTCGTCCACAATAACAACGATATACGGTAGAACAGCGGCAGGATTATCTTTCATCAGATTGTTGTATCCTTCAACGTTCCGCGTACCGGATTTGGAGAACAGTTCATATCTTTTCTCCATCTCAACCACGATCTTTTTGAGCGCAAGTGACGCTCGTTTAGGATCCGTTACTACCGGCGCCATCAGATGGGGAATTCCGTTATATACGTTCAACTCAACCATCTTGGGATCGACCATCAAGAACTTCACTTCATCCGGCTTCGCTTTGTACAATATGCTGGTAATGATGCCGTTAATACATACCGACTTACCGGAACCTGTAGCACCTGCGACCAGCAAATGGGGCATACGAGCCAAGTTACCAATGATCGTCTGTCCAGAGATATCTCGGCCAAATGCAATGGTCACTTTGGATTCTGCATCCTGGAACGTTGCTGTCTCCATTACTTCACGCATCGTTACAACCGACACCTCGCCATTAGGTACCTCGATACCTATTGCGGACTTCCCGGGAATCGGCGCTTCCATCCGGATATCTTTTGCGGCCAGAGCCAATGCGATATCATCAGTAAGACTGACAATCCTGCTGACTTTAACACCAATATCGGGCTGAATTTCATACCTTGTAACAGCAGGTCCTCGAACCACTTCAAGTACTTTGGCGCGAACACCGAAGCTTTCCAGTGTGGCTTCCAGTTTGCGCGCTGTCTGCATGTAATCCTTCTGGTCACCCGCTTTGCCCCCATTGTTCGGCTTGGCAAGGAGACGGAATGAAGGCAGCTTGTACGGCTTCGGTGGCGGAGGTGGTGGTTTGATTGGTTGTACGTCCTGCCCATCAGAAGTTGGACTATCTGTTACCGACGTTGCATCATTCAGCACTTCTTCTCCACTCTGAATGTCATCCACAGCATTCGGCACGCCCGTTCCCGCATCGGATGCAGACCACTCTGTCTCTACCAGTTCATCCGTTATTTTAATGGCACGCTCGCCCTCTTGAACAGCGTTAGTATCGGTGAGATCATCCGGGAAAGGATAAGCATCATCCAGATCATCTTCAATACTTGAATCTTCTGCTCTCACATGCTCGAAAAAGTCTCGAATGATCGGCGCAGAGTTAGGTTTAGCCTGAACGGGAACATGTGATGAAGCGGATTTATCCGCTACGTCTTCGGTTGCATCCTGCCAAGCATCTGGACGGTGATCTTGTTCGGCACGGTAGACAATCTGTTCTGTTTCTGCCGAATCCGCCTGATCGATTTCACGTCCTGATTTCGCCTGTTCCCGATCAGCTCCCCATTTTCCAAACAGTTGGAAGAAAATTGGCGCTTTTCGTTTAGGCAGATGCTGTTCCTCTAATTCATCCTCATACTCGTCTTCATCATCTTCAACAGGGACAGGTACCACTTTACGAGCGTTCCCTTTCTTCCTGGCATCAGAAGTTGAAGCAGAACGTGCAGAGGGCCTTGCCTCCAGCTTCTTGTACATTGAACTTCCGGCATCCCAGATCTTGGTTCGGAATATTCGGATCAAATCCACATAAGAAAGACTCGTAATCAGCATAAAACTGATGACAAACATGACGATCATGATGAGTCTTGCCCCAAGGCTACCGAACAGCCACAGGAACAGGGCAAATTGCCCAGCTCCGAGATAACCACCACTGATATCCTTGTTAAGCATGGAGTCCCTCTCACCTGGCGCAGCAGGAGTTAGCAACTCGGTTTGCATATCATTATGTACCTGTGTAATCACAGCACCAGGCTCAAGCGCACCCACCGGAATGAGCTTCTGGTGCATTGCAGAGACGGTACTCATCAGAGTTAAGGCAAAGACCAGCAATACCAGTCCTGTCTTGCGCGTGGTCCAGCCACTCGGCCATTTCCGGTGAATCATCACCATGAGACCATAATAAATACCAACAAGTGGAATCGCAAAATAAAACTTACCAAGCATCAGTCCGAACATCTTGGAAAGCGAACGTCCAACGGTGGCTTCACCCGATAATGCAATGACAGCAAGGGTAATAAGCACAATCCCGTAAATTTCATATTTTAAAACGCCGCTAAAACCAGCGCCCTTTTTTTTCCTCTTTTTTCTTCTGGCCAAAATCAGGTCACCCCCAGAAGAATATTATACCATACAAATATAATCCGTACATATGTTCTTTTTCTGCTCAATTTGTCTGAATTCGTCGCGTTATGTTGATCCCAAGTTACCTGAAAGCGGAATGGTCGAACCCGGCATATTGGCAGGATTGAGATACGCTTCAAGCGGACAATCCAGTAAACGCACAATAACGGCTTCATTGTCATTCACAGGTCTCACCTGCATTAACAAACCATTCATCTTGATCTCCCTTGTATCTTCACCCTCTTTCCACATTCCCGACCAGAGTTGTTCCGGGGGCATCACCGTATATAACGTCATTGGGTATAACCTCCCGCTTGCAGAGTCTGTCTTTTGTCTCCTATGAGCTGATTTAACTGAGCAATGGCTTGCCCAATTCCGCCTACCGCATCCATCAATCCATATTTCACTGCATCTGCGCTTCCTACAGCTGTACCAATATCCCGATTCAACTCACCGGTCTTAAACATCAGTTCTTTGAACATCTCTTCAGAGATATTTGAATGCGAAGTCACAAATCGAACAACCCTTTCCTGCATTTTCTCCATATACTCAAACGTTTGAGGTACACCAATGACAAGGCCGTTCATCCGAATCGGATGGATCGTCATCGTTGCACTTCCGGCAATCAGAGAATATGTAGAAGCTACCGCAATCGGCACTCCAATGCTATGCCCTCCACCAATGACTACAGTCACCGTAGGTTTGCTCAGGGAAGCAATCATCTCTGCAATGGCCAGACCCGCCTCTACGTCTCCACCTACCGTGTTCAGAATGATCAGAATACCTTCAATACGCTGATTCTGTTCTGCAGCCACTAGCTGTGGAATGATATGCTCATACTTTGTTGTTTTATTTTGTGGTGGCAAAATTAGATGCCCTTCTACCTGCCCGATAATCGTCATACAGAAAATGTTGGATTCACCTGCCGGCGACTGTGTCTGCCCAAATTGCTGAATAGTCTCCGTTACGGGAGAGATATCCTTGTCCTCTTGTAACGGGATCTCCGGTGCTTCAACCTCCGGCTGATTGGATCTTGACGCCTGCTTGCCATTCATATGTTCATTCATTTCATTAATCCCCTTCCCCAAAAACATTTAATGTATTTCCTTAGTATGGGGATTTTTCCAACCGCCTTATACCCGACACATCAAATTGCTTCACATATTGACGTTCTCGTAGAAAAACGCAAAAAAAGCCCCTTCTCTACGAGGAACCGTCCAATATTACTCGTAGAGAAGGGGCGACTGTGTGCCTGAATATATGTTTTTGTTTTAGCTATTTTAAACTTCCATAATGATTGGCAAAATCATCGGTCTACGACGAGTTTGCTCATACAGGAAGCGTCCCAGTGCATCTTTAACATTCGTTTTGAGTGAAGCCCACTCGTTAACGTTCTCACTCATCAACTTCTGCAATGTGCTGCTAACGATCCGGTTGGCCTCATCCAGTAGCCCTTCCGATTCGCGTACATACACAAATCCGCGAGAGATGATGTCAGGACCGGAAACAATTTTTCCATCCTGTTTGCTCAGTGTTACCACAACAACAAGGATACCATCTTGTGACAGCAATTTGCGGTCACGAAGTACAATGTTACCCACATCGCCTACACCCAAGCCGTCGATCAACACGTTACCTGCAGTAACTTTACCAGCTCTACGTGCTGCTCCACCTTGAATTTCAATCACTTCACCGATATCCGTGATGAAAATGTTTTCAGGTTCTACCCCTACAGACTCAGCAAGAACCGCGTGGCGACGCTGCATACGGAATTCACCGTGAATCGGCAAGAAGAATTTCGGTTTCATCAGGTTGAGCATCAGTTTGAGCTCTTCCTGGCTACCGTGACCAGATACGTGAACACCACTGTTAGCACCGCTGTAATGCACGTTAGCGCCCAGACGGAACAGTTCATCAATCGTACGGCCTACATATTTTTCATTACCTGGAACCGGTGTTGCTGCGATAATAACGGTGTCTCCTGGCAGGATGTCCACTTTACGATGCGTGGAACGAGCCATACGTGTCAGTGCTGACATTGGCTCGCCTTGGCTTCCTGTGCAGAGAATCACGACACGATCAGCAGCCATCTTGCCTACTTCTTCGGGTTCAATGATCATGCCATCCGGAATCTCAAGGTAACCCAGTTCCGAAGCAATACCGACCACGTTGACCATGCTGCGTCCGATAACTGCAACTTTACGTCCAGTTACTTCTGCTGCGTTGATTACCTGTTGGATACGGTGTACGTTGGAAGCAAATGTAGCTACAACAACGCGTTGGCTTGCTTTACGGAAGATATCTTCCAGAACGATACCCACATTTTTCTCCGATGGTGTGAATCCAGGCTTCTCAGCATTCGTACTGTCGGACAACAAAGCAAGTACGCCATTCGTTCCGATCTGTGCCATACGCTGAAGATCTGCATATTGACCATTGACTGGAGTGTGGTCAAATTTGAAGTCACCTGTGTGAACAACTGCACCTTCCGGTGTTTCGACACATACACCAACGGAATCCGGAATACTATGGTTAGTAGCGAAGAACGATGCTTTCAATGCAGTTCCAAGTTGAATCTCGGAATCCGCATCAATCAGAATACGTTTGGTTTCACCCAGCAAGTTCGCTTCTTTCAACTTGTTCTCTACAAGTCCAAGTGTAAGTCTTGTTCCATATACAGGAACATTCAGATGTTTGAGAACATATGGCAGACCACCAATGTGATCCTCATGTCCGTGAGTAAGGATAATTCCTCTTACTTTGTCACGGTTCTCAGTCAGGTAAGAAATGTCAGGAATGACAATATCAATACCAAGCATATCTTCTTCAGGGAATTTAAGACCAGCATCTACGACTACAATGTCGTTAGCGTATTGGATGACGTACATATTTTTACCAATCTCGCCTACGCCGCCCAATGCAAAAATCATCAGTTTATCGTTATTATTTTTCTTAGACAAATGAATCTAAACCTCCTATGGTAGTTGGACGTCGTACCTTATTATTTATTGTAAGTTAAGAAAAGTAGTCCATACATTACATACCCACCTATCGGGATGAATGCAAAAGAACACCTTTATTCACGATATCTGGAAGAAGTTCTTCGAAGTTATTCCCTTACACCAACAAGTTGGATTTGAGATATTTCCTCTTAGCCGTTCCTTCCTTTTTCACCGCAAAGCTACACCACGAAACGATGTCGCTTTCAATTTCAAAAAAATACCGCACCCAGTCACTTGACATCATTATACATGATTAAAAACAAAAAAAACAAGTCACTCTCTCGTTAACCTGTAGGTTTCCCCTTAGCAATGAAAAAGAAACCTCACATTACTCGTCAAAAAAAGAACCGCAACCTCAAAGGAGAGGAGCGGTTCTTTTGCTGATCTGATGGAAATTCTCATGATTAATAAAATAGTTCCATATGCAACCTAAATGATTACAAATTAAGCAGACCTTTGATGTAGACCTGCTCCTCTTCCGTTGGCGGAATAAGGGGCAAGCGTACAGAGCCAACGTTCAAACCACGCAATGTCAGCGCATATTTCACCGCTACCGGGTTTGGTAGAGGCTGTGGACACTCAAACAGACCTTTAAACACCGGGAAGAGCTGCTGATGAATCTGAGCAGCTTGAACAGGCGCACCGCCATAAAAGGCATCGATCATTTTCTTCATTTCTGCCCCTACGACATGACTCGCCACGCTGACGATCCCATGAGCACCAACTGCAATCGCTGGCAAGCCTGAAGCATCATCACCGGAATAGACTCTAAAATTCTCCGGAGCACTTGCTGCAATCAGCGTAACCTGCTCCATAGACGCACATTCCTTCGTAGCTACGATGTTAGGAATCTGAGCCAGACGAAGTGTTGTAGCGGCTGACAGACTGGTTACTGTACGTCCAGGCACGTTGTAGAGCATAACAGGCAGCTTGGTTGAGTTCGCAATTGCTTCAAAATGTTTGAACAAACCTTCTTGACTCGGTTTGTTGTAATACGGAACAACCAGCAATATGCCATCCACTCCGGCACGTTCAGCTTCCTGTGTCAAATGGATGGAATGCGCGGTGTTGTTGCTTCCTGTCCCGGCTATAATTTTGCACCGACCAGCCGCATGTTTCACTGCAAATTCGAATAATTGAACTTTCTCAGTATCACTAAGTGTTGGAGACTCCCCTGTTGTTCCGGAAACCACGAGCGTCTCCGACTTTTGATCTACAATCAGATAGTCGATTAGACGTGCCGTTTCCTCCCAATGAATCTCTCCTTGTTCATTGAACGGAGTGACCATTGCTGTAATCAATCTTCCAAAGTCCAATTCGATTCCTCCTTCAAAACAGGTTTGGCTCCTCTAACTTCAGTTGTTTACAAATGAAGTTCGAATGAGGCGTGAAGTGCCCTCAGGGCCTGAACCATATCTTCTTTTTTTACGAGCACCCAGATCGTTGTATTCGAATCTGCCGATTGCAGGATCTGAATGTCTGCCAGTGTCAAGGACTCAACGATACGAGCCATAATTCCAGGTACACCATTAATGCCTCCGCCAATGACGGAAACTTTGGCACAACCGGACAGGCTTTGTGGCTTGAGGCCTATCTCCTGTAATACATGTATGGCTTTCTCGGAATCACTGTCAAAAACTGTATAGACAACTCCCGAGGGGGTAACATTAATAAAATCAACGCTGATCGAATTCTCAGCCATGGTTTTGAATACTTTTAGTTGCAATCGATCTGCACCGCCAGGTACATCCACCGTAATTTGCGTTACATTGCTCACATAGGCGATACCTGTTACATAGCGGTCAACAATGCCTGTCTGCACATCCTGGAATCCTTCCGGATGCGTAACCAGCGTTCCTTCCGTGTCTGCAAAAGTAGATCTTACCCGTACAGGTATCTGGGATTGCATCGCAATCTCAACCGCACGTGGATGGATAACCTTGGCCCCGTGGTGGGCCATGTTACAGATCTCTGCATAACTCACAACAGTCAGTGGACGCGCATCCTCAACAATCCGTGGATCGGCAGTAAGAATCCCGTTCACATCTGTGTAGATATCCACCATTTCAGCACGTAATGCTGCACCGAGAGCTGTTGCAGACGTATCACTTCCCCCACGACCCAGTGTCGTGAAGTCCCCGTTCTCCGTCTGACCTTGGAATCCGGTTACAATAACCACCCGGCCAAGCTGAAGCTGCTCCAACACACGAACAGGACGGACATCCAATATCCGGGCATTCCCGAAATTGTCGTCCGTCACAAAACCTGCTTGTGCACCGGTCAGCACTGTAGTTGGAATGCCTTCATGTTCGAGTAAACTGCTCAAAGTCGTCGCAGATATGATTTCACCACAGCACAGCAGTAAATCCTTTTCGCGTGCGGATAGTGCGTTTCCGTTCTGTGCAGCCCAGTCCAGCAACGTATCGGTCGCATATGGCTCGCCGCGACGACCCATCGCAGACACCACGATGACCAGACTCAATCCTGCCTCAAGTTCACGTTTAACGTGACGGAGCACATGCTCTCTCGCCTGAACAGTGGAGAGAGACGTGCCTCCAAATTTCTGTACCATGATACGCATCTTTATTCCTCCATTTGTGTACGCAAGAAGACTGGACACGGGTCAAATCAACAAATGGATCACCCTAGGGAGCGTTCTGATGCGATAATTTCAGCAATTTATACGGCATTCCATGCCGCTCCTTGGTTTTGTGATTGTCTGGGACAATCGCAAATCAAAGGTCGCGGTAGTTATCGAGATCATGACGCATACATTCACAATAGACCTCTCCCGCTTGCTTAACCTTTACTGTCGGCAAGCAGGAATGCCCTTATAGACAGGAACGTGGACACAAGCAGCTGTTCAAGCCAGCATACCGTCCCCCATGATTTTCTTTGTCTCTCGAACCCTTCTTCATTTCTCCAAGCGCATAAACGTTGTCACCGAATCATTGTTCCATCAAGCCTGTGAAGAACGCTCCACAATCATCGGCTGAAGCTGTTTGCCCTCAAGAGCACTCCAGCAAGCCTCTGGAATCAATTCCATTTTGGCGACCAACGAGTTTGGTTTTTTCACTGGATCGTCCTGCCCAAATGGCACAAAATACAAGTATTTGGCCACGAGCAATTTGGCGATATTCGCAGCATTCAAGCCCAGACCGTCATTCGTGGAAATGGCGAGCACGAGCGGACGCTGATTGCGCATCTGTGCTTTGGCTGCCATCAGCACTGGACTGTCGGTCATCGCATTAGCCAGCTTGCTTGTGGTATTCCCTGTGCATGGAGCAATAACCAGCACATCAAGCAGCTTGGAAGGCCCTAATGGCTCCGCTTCAACAATTGTAGAAATGATATCATTCCCTGTTATATCTTTCAACTGTTTTTGCCAATTTTGCGCCGTACCGAAGCGTGTATCCGTCGTCAGTACCGAATTGGAAATAATCGGAATGACGTTGGCACCTTCAGCCACGAAGCGGCTAATTACCGGCATAACCTCTTCAAACGTACAATGAGAACCCGTAATTGCATAACCTACCGTTTTTCCCTGCCAGTTCATGATTTAACCTCCCGTGCGTTCTGTTCTTCCAAAAGCAAACGGATCAACGCGTCGGCAATAATGCCGCCAGCCGTTTTTGGAGCAACAATGCCGGGGAGGCCAGGCGCAAGTAGCGCTTTGATACCGCGTTTGTCAGCATACCTGAAATCACAGCCGCCAGGAGCGGATGCGAGGTCGATAATGACAGCCTTTTGCGGCATTCTGGACAGGATTTGTGCTGTGATTATCATAGTCGGTATCGTATTAAAAAGCAAGTCAACTTCCCCGGTTTGAGCGGCCAAATCCGTTGTCATAAAAGGCTTCCAGCCCATTATAGTCGCGCGGGCAACATCCTCTTCCCGCCTGATCCCCACCCGTACATTTGCTCCAAGTCCCTGCAGTGTTTTGGCCATTGTGAACCCTGTTCGACCGATGCCAAGCACGATGCATTCCGAACCATGGATTGTGAAGTCCGTCTCCCGAATAGCTATGGCGATGGCTCCCTCAGCTGTTGGAATAGAGTTGTAAAGTGCAATATCATCACGATCAAGTACTTCAACAAGTCTCAGCCCGTTATCTAGACAAAGTTCACGCAGGAACGGCTTCGCCATACCTGTGAACACAATGCAATGCTCCGGCAATGCTGCAACATGTTCCTTTTTCAAATAGATCGGCGTGTCACTGAACGAAGTACTTACTTTTCCCTGGTCATCGCAACCGACAACAGGCAGTACCAGTACATCTGCGGAAGCAAACACTTCGTCCTCCAGTTCCTGGTGTTCGATACCCGGAATGGAACGCTCCATTTTATCGAAACCCACTACACTTACCGTTGCATCCAGCTCAGCGCACTTTTGAATGACTTCAAGCTGCCGCGCATCTCCGCCCAGGACTACAATCCGGACTCCGGTCAGCATCGGGACGTCACTCCTTTCACCACATGTATGCCTTATCGTATGCAGGGGCCCACAGCGGGGTGAAAACAATAATTGCATTCTACCGTCTCTTTCTCGAATGCAAAAAAGAGCCGCCCCTGTTAGGGACGACTCTAAAAAATGGGTATATTTACGCTTATTATTTCCCGGTATGACCGAATCCACCTTCGCCACGTACCGTTTCCGAAAGTTCATTCACTTCCGTCAATTCAACCGTAGGCACGGTCTGGAAGACGATCTGTGCGATGCGCTCTCCCCGTACAATCGTGAACGGTTCCTGACCCAGATTAATCAACAGCACTTTAACTTCTCCGCGATAATCCGCATCGATAGTACCCGGTGTGTTGAGGCAGGTAATTCCATGTTTAAAAGCCAGTCCGCTCCGAGGACGGATCTGTGCTTCCAATCCAGCTGGCATTGCCATCGCAAGTCCAGTTGGAATCAGCGTACGCTGACCCGGTTGCAGGACAACTTCCTCCTGAAGTGCAGCTACTACATCAAAGCCGGATGCCAGCTCCGACATTTTTTGTGGCAACTTAATATCTTCATTGCCCGGCAGTTTCTGTATTTGAACGTAATGCAACAAAATCATCCCTTCTCAATCCAGCGATCGTCTTATCTGAAGCGCCAACCATGGCAAGTGCAAACGGCTCAGCAAACATCAGATCAAGTACCGCGTTAATATCGTCCATCGTCACTTGCTCAATCTTGGTGATCATCTCATCCAGCGTATGATGTCTTCCCAGCATCAGCTCGTTTTTACCGAGACGATTCATGCGACTGCCTGTGCTTTCCAAGCTAAGAATCAGGCTGCCCTTCAGCTGTTCTTTTCCTTTACGCAGTTCATCTTCGGACAAGCCGTTTACAGCCAAGTCGCGCAGAACCTCTTTGGTCAGGTCAAGCACTTCTTTTGTCTGTTTCGGTGCTGTACCCGCGTATATCGTGAAAAGTCCACTGTCCGCATGAGAGCTATGATAGGAATACACGGAGTACGCAAGACCCCGTTTCTCACGAATTTCCTGGAACAGTCTGGAACTCATGCCTCCACCAATGGCGTTATTCAGAACAACCATAGCGAATTGAAGTGGATCTCCGATTTTACAGCCCGGGAACGAGATACAGATATGATTCTGTTCCGTTTTCTTTTTGTGAAAGAGCTGTCCGCTTTGGAATGCCGGCATCGTAACTGCTTCCGTTACTCCATTTACATCAAAAGCACCAAAATGCTTCTCCATCAGATCGATTACACTGTCATCAATATTACCCGCGATACTAATGACCGTGTTCTCAATCGTGTAGTGCTCCTTCATATATGCACGCAGATGGCTGGAATCCATCGCTTTAAGACGTTCTTCTGTACCCAGGATAGGGTATGCGAGCGGATGCTCACCATAGGCCGCCAAGGCCATCAGATCATGAACCATATCATCCGGCGTATCTTCATACATCGAGATTTCTTCCAGAATGACGTTTTTCTCCTTCATCAATTCACCATCATCCATTTTGGAGCGGAAAAACATATCGGACAACACATCAACCGCAATCGGCAAATGTTCATCCAACACTTTAGCATAATAACATGTGTATTCTTTGGAAGTGAACGCATTCACGTTACCACCGATCGCATCGAACTGCTCCGCAATTGCCTTCGCATCATAACGATCCGTTCCTTTGAACAGCATGTGTTCAATAAAATGTGATACTCCGTTACTTGCAGGTTGCTCATTGCGCGAACCTGTCTTGACCCATATTCCGAAAGACACAGAACGGCAGGTCGGTATCTGTTCCATGACAACTCTGAGGCCATTGCCCAGCTGAATTTTTTTCATGGTTGGCCCTCCTACATCTCTATAATTGCCTTGATCTCAATCTTCAAATTGAAATCGACATTTGGTTCCAACTTTTTGATATTAACAAAAAAACAACGTTCACTCAACCGCAGGCGCAATTACACGTTCCGAAGACAACGTCTCACTTACAGTTCCGAGCACCAGACCTTTAGCCCGTATGGACTGAATCATACCCTGTAGAGCTCCGGAAGCAGCAGCTGTGGGGTGCATTAGAATTAACGTGCCAGCCTCGGTATTTTTCGCAATTTTGGCAACAACGGCATCTGAGCTTGGTTTACGCCAATCCACCGTATCTACTGTCCATAATACGGTTTGCAGTCCCATGGAAGAAGCAATATCTACGGTCTTTTGATTAAAGTCACCGGAAGGCGGAGCAAACCAACGATTCTCCACACCAAGTGTTTTATGGAGCAGATCTTGGG
This sequence comes from Paenibacillus sp. FSL K6-1318, assembly GCF_037976905.1. NCBI lineage: Bacteria > Bacillati > Bacillota > Bacilli > Caryophanales > Paenibacillaceae > Paenibacillus > Paenibacillus sp. FSL K6-1318. The sequence goes on along the minus strand of NZ_CP150270.1, from coordinate 2,486,883 downwards.
TTTTGCTAATTTCCAGCTTGGCCCGCTCTGCGCTCAATCGACTCATGTTAGGGTGAGAATACGCATGATTGGACAACTCATGTCCACGTTTCTGAATTTCCTTGGCAAGCTCAACGTTTTTACTTAACCAGCTTCCATCCAGAAAAAAAGTGGCCTTCACTTTCGCGGCATCGAGCGTATCCAGCATCGTTATAATATATTCGTTCCCCCAAGCCACATTAATCATAAAAGAAACCATAGGCTTGCTCGCATTCCCCCGATAGATCGGATGTGCACCCAGATCCTTTAGCTGAATCTCCGGCTGAATCTGACGATAGACGTACGCTATCTTGGTATTTAATGTTCCACTCAGTGCCTTTCGGTATGTCGCTTCCACATCAATCTCCATGCCATTATAACCAGGGATGGCTTTCCATACCCGATCCACCCTGGCATTCACCGGAGCAATTTTCGTTTCAGCCGCCTTATCCCGAATCGCCGACAACAGCGCATCTTCTCCGGTTGCTTCCTTGAACATGTCAAAAGCATTCTGCGTACCTGGTCCATCACGGATCTCCGTAATGTATGTGCGTACACTGCCAACTTGTCCGATCAATATGACCGCAGTCACACCCGCCAGAACAGCCGCCAGTTTTTTGGATTGGTTTCCCACAGCTCCATCCTCCCGCCGTCTTTGTCCCCATCATATGAGGACAAGGGCGAAAATATGAATAGAAAGCCATGATTCCATCCTTGCTTTACGTATTTAAACGTTAAAAAAAGAGCCAGAAATTCACATTCTGTCTCTTCATTCAATATATCCAATTTATAACCTGTCGCTTCGGTATCCTAGGATTGAGCCGGAGCTTCAGCAGTCAAAACTGCTTTGCGGGACAAGTTGATTCGACCTTGTGGGTCAATTTCCGTTACTTTTACCGTAATGGAATCACCGATGGCTACAACATCTTCCACTTTGGCAACACGTTCTGTTGACAGTTGTGAGATGTGTACCAGGCCTTCTTTGTTCGGAAGAACTTCAACGAATGCACCGAATTTCTCAACGCGTTTTACTTTACCGACATAAATCTCGCCGACCAGTACTTCACGCACAATACCTTCGATGATCGATTTGGCTTTATCATTCATATCCTGGTTGGAAGAAGCGATAAAGACACGTCCATCCTGTTCAATATCAATTTTAACACCGGTTTCTTCGATGATTTTATTGATAATTTTACCACCTGCACCGATCACATCACGGATCTTGTCCGGATTGATATGCATAGTTGTAATTTTAGGCGCATATTGTGATAACTGCTCACGTGGAGTATTCATCACTTCAGTCATTTTGCTCAAGATGTGCAAACGACCTTCTTTGGCTTGAGCCAATGCTTCAGACAAAATTTGACGATCGATACCATCAATTTTGATGTCCATTTGAATTGCAGTTACACCTTCAGGTGTTCCGGCTACTTTGAAGTCCATGTCACCCAGGTGATCTTCCATACCTTGAATATCACTCAGAATGGATACATGATCTCCGTCTTTGATCAGACCCATAGCTACACCCGCAACTGGAGCTTTGATAGGTACACCTGCATCCATCATCGCCAAAGTGCTGGCACAGATACTTGCCTGGGAAGTTGAACCGTTGGATTCCAGAACTTCAGATACCAAACGAATCGTGTATGGGAAATCTGTTTCGGAAGGGATGACTTTGGAAAGAGCACGCTCACCCAGAGCACCATGTCCGATTTCACGACGGCCTGGAGCACGCAATGGACGAGCTTCACCTACGCTGAATGGTGGGAAGTTATAATGATGCATGAAACGTTTCGTTTCTTCAAGGCTGATTCCGTCCAAAATCTGAACATCACCCAGCGCACCCAAAGTACAGATACTAAGTGCTTGCGTTTGACCACGTGTGAACAAACCTGAACCGTGCGTACGTGGCAGCAGGGAAGTATCACATTCAATTGGACGAATCTCAGCAAGTCCACGTCCATCCGGACGAACTTTATCATGCGTGATCAGACGGCGCACTTCTTCTTTAACGATATCGTGCAGAACTTCCTTCACGTCTTTGAGCAATTCAGGACTTTCAATATATTTCTCTTCGAAGTGAGCAACCGTTTCGTCATTCACTACATCAATCGCATCTTGACGAGCATGCTTCTCGGCAATTTTAACAGCTTCAACCAGACGAGCACTTGCGAAATCACGCACACTGCTGTTGACTTCAGCATTAACGGCATGCAATTTAACAGCCATTTTTTCTTTACCAGCCACTTGCACGAGTTGTTCGATTACCGCAACAATGTTTTTGATCTCATCATGTCCAAACATGATTGCTTCAAGCATTACTTCTTCCGGTAATTCGTTTGCTTCAGCCTCTACCATCATGATGGCATCCTTGGTTCCTGCAACTACCAGCTCAAGCTCACTTACTTCGAGCTGTGCAATCGTTGGATTAATGATGAACTCGCCATCGATACGTCCAACTTTCACGCCACCAATAGGTCCGCTAAATGGAACATCCGAGATGCTCAGTGCAGCAGATGTACCAATCATTGCAGCGATTTGTGGTTCGCAATCCTGGTCCACACTCATAACGATATTCAGAACTTGTACATCATTCCGGAAGCCTTCCGGGAACAATGGACGAATTGGACGGTCTGTCAGACGGCTTGAAAGAATAGCTTTCTCACTAGGTCTGCCTTCACGTTTAATAAATCCACCCGGGATTTTACCTACGGCGTACAATCTTTCTTCATAGTTTACCGTTAGTGGGAAAAAGTCCAGATCTTTCGGCTCACTTGATGCTGTCACGGTACACAATACAACGGTATCCCCGTATGTTACCTTAACGGCAGCATTAGCCTGCTTGGCCAAACGCCCGGTCTCAAGCGTAAGCTTTCTTCCACCAAGCTGCATATCAACACGCTGTTCCATGAAACCCCTCCTTTTATTCGTTCCTAATTCAATGGATTCTGCATATTCACAGTATTTCCTGCTTGTCCTGCATTCATTAGCTATGTATAGATCTTGCAACATGCTAACCTGCACAACAAAAGCTCCTCACGGAGCCCCATCTACAAATATATGGCAACATGTTCATCTACAAAACAACCCGGCTGTAGGTTCCGCTTGTCCTTTTAGACAAAAGAATGACGGATAACAGCCAGGTTGGTTTTGAAAACATGTACGATAATTAACGACGCAATCCGAGTTTTTCGATCAGTGCGCTGTAACGTTTAACATCTTTGTTTTTCACGTAAGCCAAAAGCTTACGACGTTGACCTACCATTTTCAAAAGTCCACGACGTGAGTGGTGGTCTTTCTTATGCGTACGCAAGTGGTCTGTCAAACTTCTGATGTTTTCCGTAAGGATAGCAACTTGCACCTCTGGAGATCCTGTATCGGACTCATGAGTTTTGTGCTCGTCGATCAGTTGTTGTTTACGTTCTTGAGTCAATGCCATCCTGTTCACCTCCTTCAATATAATCGCCATTAGCCTCGTCACCGCCGGTGAGAGCAAGTAACCAAGCCAAGGTTAATGTTGTCTCAATCGACAACGTAGTACAGTATATCATAATTGCCTAGTTAAAGTAAATGTAAACATGCATTTAATCCAGAACCTTAAGATAACAGGCGGCCGGCAGTCAATGCATCTTCACGAATCTGGCTAATTAATGCATCAATCGAGTCAAACTTGCGTTCTGCACGAATATAGTGAACGAGCTCAACCTTTAGTTCCTGGTCATACAAGTGTCCATCAAAATGTAGCAGGTGCACTTCAAACGTAGGTTTCATCCCGTTTTCGTGAAACGTAGGTTTCACGCCAAGATTCATTACGCCATGCAGTTCCTGTTCACCATGCTGCACACGAACAGCGTAGACACCCTTCGATGGTGTAACGTAATGATCCGTGAGTTCAAGGTTGGCTGTCGGAAATCCAATGGTTCGTCCACGCTTCTCCCCGTGAATGACGGTTCCTCTGATGCTATAAGGTCGGCCAAGCCACTGACTGGCCTCATCCATCTCCCCGCGCTTCAACAGACCACGAATGAGAGAACTGCTCACTTTTTCACCATTTAACAGGAAAGGAGGAACGGTCTCCACCGTCATGTCTCCTTCTCCCAATGTACGAAGAAGCTGCTCATCTCCTGCACCCTTGTGACCGAAACGGAAGTCAAAACCAACCACCGCTGTTCTTGTCTGAAGAGGAATCAACAGGTCATGTACGAATTGTTGCGGCGTCAACCGGGAGAAGTCTTCATTGAACTCCACCACATAGAGCACATCAACGCCCATTCCTGCCAAGATGTCTTCTTTATCTCTCAAGGGAGTTAAATAACCCTCGTAATCCCCTTTGCGCATAACTTCCTTCGGATGTGGATGAAAGGTCATGACCGCTGCCTGCATGCCCGTTTCCCGTGCAATGCGGACAGCTGATAAAATGACACTTGCATGTCCGAGATGCAGTCCGTCAAATTGACCAATCGCGAGCACTTGGGGCAGTGTGCTCAGCTCAGTCGAATGTAACGTCTGCGGATAGGTTAGCATTACGGTTTTCACAATCATTCACCTGCATTTCACTTGATAGGCCAGACTTGAGCATCACCACAGCTCCAAGCCCGAGACCTCTTTATTCCGGCAAAAAGACTTTAACTGCCCTCACCGTTGGTTTTAGCTCATCCCGTTCAAATATCCCCAGAAACGTACCGTCTTGAGCATACAACCTCAGCAAACCAGGTTGCTCCACGGGCGGTTCCAGAAGACGTGCAGACAGTTTCTGACCTTGAAGTGCTCCTTTGGCCTGTTCTTCTCCAACCTTGTGGGCTGGAATCGAAGCAATAGCCTCGTCAACAGGAATCAGCGCCTCCGCCAAAGTCCCATCGGCCATAAGTTGTTCCACTTCTTCAATACGAAGACAATGATCTGCAGAAATACCTGCTGATATTGTACGCTCAAGTCTAACCATGGTCGATGGATATCCAAGTTGTCGGCCAATGTCTACACACAACGTCCGAATGTAGGTACCTTTTGAACACAAGGCCCGGAAGGATATATCGGTCGTCTCACCATGAGTCTCAATCCCTGTAAGCTCAAGCTCATAGATTGTGACCTCACGGCTCTTACGCTCTACCGTTTTCCCTTCACGAGCAAGCTCATAGAGACGTTTGCCGTCTACCTTTACCGCAGAATACATGGGTGGCACCTGAGAGATCGTGCCCAGAAACTGCTCAAGCACCTGCTGAACCTGTTCCTGTGTTACTTCCACAGTTGTCTCAGACCGCTCAATGACTTCCCCTGTCATATCCTCTGTGTCAGTAGACAATCCCAATCTGAGCGTAGCCAGATATTCCTTCGGAAGCTCCTGCATGTATTCCACCACGCGTGTCGCCCGTCCAAGACAGAGCGGCAGAACGCCTGTAACTTGTGGGTCTAGTGTGCCCGTATGCCCAATGCGCTTCATCTTGAGAATGCGACGCATTTTGGCTACAACATCATGAGAAGTAAATCCCGCTGGTTTATATACCGGAAGTATACCTTCAAATGGCTTTACCATTGTGCATTCACCTGCTTCAGTACTTTTGCGACAATATCTTCAAGTCTACCTTCTAGACGACATCCGGCTGCGAGAACATGCCCGCCTCCACCAAAGGTCTGTGCTAATGCAGCAACATCAATCTTGCCAGCCGAACGCAGAGAAACCTTGACGGCACTCTCGTTGATCACTTTGAAAAAGATACCAACCTCCACGCCCTGAATGTTGCGCGGATAGTTCACTACCCCTTCAAGATCTTCATTAGCTGCTCCGCAAGCGACCATATCATCTGGTGTAATTACAACCCAGGCTATCTTGCCATCATCTGTCATCTTGAGGCTTGATAGTGCTTGATTCAAAATCCGAACTTGTGGAAGAGTCACCTGCTCCAACAAGGTCTGGGCGAGATAGGGTCCATCCACGCCATGTTCAAGCAATCTGGAGGCCGTTGTCATTACATTTGGACTGGTATTGGCATAGCGAAACCCGCCTGTATCCGTAAGCAATCCTGTATAGACTGCAGTTGCAACATCTTTATCCCATGCTACTTGGAACAGGTTAAGAAAATCGAACAAAATTTCAGCCGTTGCAGCAGCATCTGACTTAATAATGTTGACTGTACCATAAGCGTCATTCGTAGGGTGATGATCAATATTCAAAATAACAGCATCTTCTTCGAAATAATGACGCGTCAAGCCTACTCTGGCAAAGTCTGCACAATCCACACAGATAACCGCTTTATATTTTCGCTGCGGTGGTTGTTCGGTCATGTTCACAATGTTGCCGGCTTCCCACAAAAATTGCATGCGTTGTGGAATTTCGCCTTCATTAATCATCGTGAATGTCTTGCCCAGACATGACAGCAGCCAGCCCACCGTTACCGTCGAGCTGACTGCGTCACCGTCCGGCTGTACATGCGACACGACCAGGTAATCATCATGCTCCAGTAGAAATTGCTTTCCGGCCTGGAGCGCCTGTTCATAAGTGTGCATTGCCGTCTCCTCTATTCTGTTACTGGGATTCGTTCTTGTCGGAACCAATATCGCCAAGCAGCTTCTCAATTCGGCTGCCATAGGCGATTGATTCGTCGATCTTGAATATCAACTCGGGAACATGACGGAATCGGATACGTTTGCCCAGCTCGGAACGCAAAAATCCATTTGCTTTTGCCAGTGCTTTGAGCGAGTTATCTTTTTGTTCCTGTTCACCGAAGACACTCAGATAAACTTTGGCTTGCGACAAGTCTCCTGTCACTTCGACTCCCGTTACGGTAATAAAGCCGATACGTGGATCTTTCAGTTCAGACTGGATAAGCAGACTCAATTCTTTCTTGATCTGCTCGCCCACTCTACCTGTACGAATCTTAGCCATTGTTGTTCACCTCATGCTTCCTTGCTTATCGTTGTACTGTCTCCATAATGAAGGCTTCGATAACGTCGCCCTCTTTGAGATCATTGTATTTATCCAGTGTGATACCGCACTCATAGCCTTGGGCTACTTCTTTGGCATCATCTTTGTAACGTTTCAGGGAATCCAGCTTACCTTCGTAAAGCACGATGCCATCACGAATCAGGCGTGCTTCCGCAGAACGCGTAATTTTACCCGAGGTAACCATACAACCAGCGATGGTACCCACTTTACTGATGGAGAACGTGCTACGAACTTCAGCATGACCGATAACTTTTTCTTTGTAGATCGGATCAAGCATTCCTTTCATCGCTTGTTCAATTTCTTCGATAACACTGTAGATTACGCGATGCAGACGAATGTCTACTTGCTCTTGATCTGCAGTTGCTTTCGCCTGATTATCAGGACGAACGTTGAAACCAATCACGATGGCATTGGATGCTGCAGCCAAAATGATGTCGGACTCAGTGATTGCACCAGCGCCGCTATGAATGATCTTCACGCGCACACCTTCAACTTCGATCTTCGCAAGGGAACCTTTCAATGCTTCAACCGAACCTTGTACGTCACCTTTGATAATTACGTTCAGATCTTTGATCTCGCCATCTTTGATGTGCTGGAACAGATCATCCAACGTTACACGAGTATGTGTACCCAGATCGGATTCACGTTGCGTAATCGCACGTTTGTCAGCGATGGAACGCGCTTTGCGCTCATCTTCAAACACCATGAATGGATCTCCCGCACCTGGAACTTCAGTCAAACCTGTGATTTCTACAGGTGTTGAAGGTCCAGCTTCTTTCAGACGGCGACCTTTGTCATTGACCATCGCACGGACACGACCGAAGCAATTACCTGCTACGAAAGCATCTCCGACTTTCAATGTACCGTGCTGTACGAGGATACGGGCAACTGGGCCACGTCCTTTATCCAGCTCGGCTTCAATCACTGTACCACGGGCACGTTTGTCCGGGTTCGCTTTGTATTCGTTCACTTCTGCTACGAGCAGAATCATTTCAAGCAGACCTTCCAGACCCATTCTTTGCTTCGCTGACACGTTAACAAAGATGGTATCTCCGCCCCACTCTTCCGGAACGAGTTCATAATTAGTTAATTCTTGTTTTACTTTATCCGGATCAGCACCCGGTTTGTCGATTTTATTGACAGCCACGATAATCGGAAGCCCAGCAGCTTTGGCATGGTTAATGGCCTCAACTGTTTGTGGCATAACACCGTCATCAGCAGCTACGACAATAATTGTAATATCCGTAACCTGTGCTCCACGTGCACGCATCGCTGTAAACGCTTCATGACCCGGAGTATCCAGGAACGTAATTTTTTTGTTGTTGATTTCAACTTGGTATGCACCGATATGTTGCGTAATTCCGCCTGCTTCGCCGCCTGTTACATTCGTGGAACGAATGGCATCAAGCAAAGTCGTTTTACCATGGTCAACGTGACCCATGATCGTAACTACTGGTGGACGAGCCTGCAAGTCAGCAGCATCATCATTCTCTTCCAGTGTTTCGAAACGGTCATCTTCAAGCACAATCTTCACTTCAACCTCAACACCGAATTCACCTGAAAGCAGAAGGATCGTTTCGATATCAAGCTCTTGGTTGATTGTTGCCATAACGCCCATAGCGATGAGCTTTTTGATAACTTCAGAAGCATCCTTATGGAGCAACTTCGCTGTTTCACCAACAGTCATATCACCACGAACGATGATTTTCTTCGGTGTGTTATCAATTTTCTCACGTTGTTGGTACTGTTGTTGATTTCTGTTGCGGTTGTTTTTGCCACCACGGTTACCACGGAAGTTGCCGCCACGGTTGTCATCATAACGACGTCCACCGCCACCGCTGTTCGAACGGTTACCACTATTGTTGTTGCCAGTAGTACCACCTGGACCGCTTCTACGTTGGCCTTGACCTTGTCCTTGGCTCTGACCTTGGCCACCGCTGCGGTTGCCGCCAGTACCTGTATTACCACCGCTGTTAGGTCCTGAAGTTCTTACTTGACCGCCACCGCTGTTATTCGGACGTTGACCCGATCCTTGCGGACGGGACGCAGTACTGCTTTGTCCACCTTGAGCTGGTCTTGGACGGTTAGTTGATTGTCCTCCTTGGCTTGAGCCTTGGGAAGAGTTTGTTCTGTTGCGGCTGTCTTGGCCGCTGGGTCTTTGGGTGCCATTGTTATTGTTGGAATTTGGTCTATTGTTCATACCTACCTGCTTTTCCTGTTGTATTTTTGTTTGTACGGGACTACCGGATGGGTTACTGCTAATCGGCGTGTTCACTCCGCCGGCCGGCTTATTGCTGTCCACTGGTTTGTCACTGCGTACTGCCGAAGTAGCAACTGGTTTTGCATCGTTGCCTTGTTTCGAAGCCGCAGTGGATTTTATATCTTTAAAAAATTGTTCCACCTTACCGACTGAACCATTCTCCATGACGCTCATATGATTGTTTACGGGAATTTCCAGCTTTTTAAGAATGGTTATAATTTCTTTACTACTCATATTAAGGGACTTCGCATATTCATAAACTCGCAATTTATCCTTGTTTTCCTGTTTACTCAATATACTCCACCTCCGACATTATACCGACTTGCTTGGAGATCATTTTTGCAAACCCTCGATCCGTTACTGCAAGAACAACACGCGTGTCTTTACCGATACTTGAACCCAGACTATCCCGGTCAAATCCGATTAACAGAGGAACCTTATAAGTTCCACATTTATCGCGAAATTTCTTTTGTGTATTGGCTGAGGCGTCACCCGCAACAATAACCATTTTAGCTTCGGAAGAACGGATCGCTTTAAGTACAATTTCTTCACCTGTTACAAGTTTACCTGCACGCATAGAGAGTCCCAGATAAGACAGCGTTTTAATATTAGTCATGTTCACGCTCCTGTGCTGCTTTGAATTCATCCTCAACCGCGATGAAGTCAGCTGCTAATTGCTCGTAAATTTCAGGTGAAACTTTGCCTTTTAACGCCCGATCCAAAGCCCGGTTTTTGAGTGCGAGTTTAAAACAGGACTCTTTGCCGCATAAATAGGCACCACGTCCGGATTTTTTGCCAGTCAAATCGATCAGCACTTCATCCTCTGGCGTTTTAACGATGCGGATCAGCTGCTTTTTGGGCATCATTTCTTGGCATGCCACACATTTGCGCAGCGGCACTTTTTTTGGTTTCATACGTCAGCGCCCCCCGTACTTTACTTTAGTCGACGGAGACGGAATCCTGATGCATTTCAGAAGAAGAATCTTTTTCTCTGCCGAATTCCTGTTCCGCCTGGCTCTCGCTCTTAATGTCGATTTTCCAGCCGGTCAATTTGGCTGCCAATCTGGCATTTTGGCCTTTAATACCAATAGCGAGCGAAAGTTGATAGTCCGGAACGATAACCCGAGCCATCTTTTCTTCCTCAAATACATGAACTTCCAATACTTTGGAAGGACTCAGTGCATTAGCTACATATTCGTCTACCTGATCGGAGAAACGAACGATGTCGATTTTTTCACCGCGCAGCTCACCCACAATGGTCTGCACGCGCATTCCCTTAGGACCTACACAAGATCCAACTGGATCAACTTCCTCGTTGCGGGAATGTACGGCAATCTTGGAGCGGAACCCTGCTTCGCGAGCGACGGAGCGAATCTCAACTACACCGTCAAAGATCTCAGGCACTTCCAGTTCAAAGAGACGTTTCAAGAGGCCCGGATGGGTACGGGACAAAATGATTTGCGGCCCTTTGGTCGTATTCTCGACCTTGGTGATATACGCTTTAATACGGTCACCATGAACAAACTTCTCGTTCGGCATCAATTCGGTCAGCGGTAAAGCCGCTTCGATTTTGCCCAGATCGATGTAGATATTGCGCAAATCCTGACGCTGCACCACTCCCGTAACGATATCTTCTTCCTTATCTACGAAAGCGTTGTAGATCAGGCCGCGTTCGGCTTCACGAATCCGCTGGGTCACTACCTGTTTGGCAGTCTGTGCGGCGATACGTCCGAAATCACGCGGCGTAACTTCAATCTCCGCAATATCTTCCAGCTGGAAGTGTGGGTTGATTTCTCGTGCAGCAGGCAATGAAATTTCGGTACGTGAATCCAGGACTTCTTCCACGATCAATTTACGGGCATACACCCGAATAACTCCCGTATTACGGTTCATGTCAACACGCACATTCTGGGCCGTGTTGAAATTCCGCTTGTAGCTGGAAATTAGTGCAGCCTCGATCGCTTCAAACAGCACATCCTTGCTGATCCCTTTTTCCCGTTCCAATTCATTCATTGCTTCAATAAAATCCATACTCATGAATGTTGATCCCCCTTTCAAACATGGCATCTCATACGTAAAACGGCGAAAGGCTCTGAACTCATGAGCACCTTGCCGTTATCGTGAGATGTGTCTTTTTCATTAATAAAGTGAACAAGGCACTTAAAACAAAATAGCTAGGCGCGCACTGGCAACCTTATCATAAGAAATAGCATGCTGTTTCTTACCTGCTTCGATCACGAGTTCCCCGTCATCAAAGGATAACAGCTTGCCTTCAAATTCCTTCAATCCGTTCACCGGCTCGTAGGTTGTTACAAAAACATTTTTGCCTACGGCTTTGGTAACGTCCTCAGGTTTTTTCAGTGGACGCTCCGCACCGGGAGAAGACACTTCAAGGAAATAGATGGTTGGAATCGGATCGTTCTCATCCAGCTTGGCGCTCAGCTTTTCGCTGATCAAGACGCAATCGTCGATGTCGATGCCACCCTCTTTGTCGACATACACCCGTAAAAACCAGTTGCTGCCTTCTTTGACGTATTCGATGTCAACCAGCTCGAAGCCTTGTTCGTTCAAGTAGGGTTGGATCATTTCTTCCACGGTAGATTTAATGTTCGTTGTGCTCAAAACCAATAACCTCCAACTTAGGTTACACCAGCAAAATAGCACTGGCAGATTATTAAATACCCAAGATTCTTGTATACCAAAGACTAAAGAGTGGGTTTCCCCACTCTTTAGAAATTCGTACTATCTCGTTCACTTCAAAAATTATAACATAGTCTGGTAATAGTGACAAGTAAGCGATCATTCAGGCAGATTACTTACTAATGAAGAAAAAATTACGTATCCCCGATTAATGCCTGTTCCCTTATTCAAATCTGATCCTAGAACAAGGAAAGCTGATTGCTCTCTGGCAAGCCACGGAAACATCCCATATTCGACAGGAGTTCAACAATTGTCTTACTCGCTTTCGATTTCTGCTGGAAATCTTCCACCGACAGGAATTCACCATGATCTCTTGCCGCAGCGATATTGCGAGCTGCATTATCCCCGATCCCTGCCAAAGCTGAAAATGGAGGAATTAGTGTTTTTCCGTCAACGATGAACTTCGTCGCTTCCGAACGATATAAGTCAATAGGTTTCAGCGAGAATCCGCGTGCTGCCATTTCCAGACCCATTTCAAGAACAGGTAGCATGTTTTTCTCTTTCGGCGGTGCCTGGAAACCTAATTGCTCGATCTCCGTAATTTTCCGGTAGATTGCATCATATCCCTGACACATCAGTTCGATATCGATCTCATCCGCCCGAACCGTAAAGTAGGTTGCGTAATATTCAATCGGATGATATAGCTTGAAGAATGCCGTACGTACTGCGGAAATAACATAAGCGGCCGCGTGAGCCTTCGGGAACATGTACTGGATTTTGAGACAAGAATCAATGTACCATTGAGGCACTTTGCAATTCTTCATCTCGTCAATCCATTCCTGTGGCAAACCACGTCCCTTACGAACACTCTCGGTAATCTTAAAGGCCAGACTTGCGTCCATTCCCGTTTTATAGATCAGGAACAACATGATGTCATCCCGACAACCGATTACCGTCTTAATGTTGCACGTTCCGTTCTTAATCAGATCCTGAGCGTTTCCAAGCCATACCCCTGTACCATGGGACAAACCGGAAATTTGCAGCAAATCCGCAAAAGACGTCGGCTGGGATTCGACAAGCATCTGACGTACAAACTTCGTTCCCATCTCCGGCACGCCAAATGTTGCTACTGGTGACCGAATCTGTTCCGGTGTAACGCCCAAAGCTTCAGTTGAGTTAAACATGCTCATGACTTTCGGATCATTCATCGGAATGGTCGTCGGGTCAATCCCTGTCAAATCCTGTAGCATCCGCATCATAGTCGGATCATCGTGCCCCAGAATATCAAGTTTCAGCAAGTTTTCTTCAAAAGCATGATAATCAAAGTGTGTTGTTTTCCACTCCGCATTAACATCGTCAGCCGGGAACTGAACTGGTGTAACATCTTCGACCTCGATATAATCAGGCACAACGACAATACCGCCGGGATGCTGTCCAGTACTCCGTTTCACCCCAGTGCACCCAGAAGCCAAACGATTCAACTCAGCTCCGCGCCATTTCTTGTGATGTTCTTCCTCATACTTCTTGGCAAAACCAAATGCTGTTTTCTCAGCCACCGTACCAATGGTCCCCGCACGGAAAACGCTCTTTTCACTAAACAATACTTTTGTATAGTTATGAGCATGAGGCTGGTAATCACCCGAGAAGTTCAAGTCGATATCGGGAACTTTATCTCCTTTAAATCCAAGGAAAGTCTCAAACGGGATATCCTGGCCTTCTCCTTTAAGTGTGTTACCACAATCCGGACATTCTTTCTCGGGAAGGTCAAATCCACTCCGCACACTACCATCCAAGAACCACTCGCTGTGTTTGCATTCCGAATTCACACAAATATAATGAGCAGGCAATGGATTAACTTCGGATATACCCAAGAATGTAGCAACAACAGAGGAACCAACCGATCCCCGCGAACCTACGAGATACCCATCCTGATTCGATTTTTTAACCAATCGTTCCGAGATCAGGTAGTTGGCAGAGAAACCGTATTTAATAATTGGTATCAGTTCTTTCTCCAGTCGTGCCACGATCACTTCCGGTAATTCCTCGCCATAGATGGACTTGGCTGTGTCATAGCAGGTATTACGGATTTCATCGTCCGCACCCTCCAAAATCGGAGTAAACAGTTTGTCCGGGAACAACTTAATTTCCTCAAATCGGTCAGACAATTCGATTGTATTGGTAACGACGACTTCGTAAGCTTTGTCTTGACCTAGGAACTTGAACTCTTCCAGCATTTCCTCTGTCGTTCTAAGATGTGCATCCGGTTTACGTTGATCTTTCAGTGGACTAAATCCTGTAATTCCGTGAATGGTAATATCCCGATATAGTTTGTCCCGAGGTTCCAAGTAATGAACATTACCTGTGGCAATAACAGGTTTAGATAGCTTCGTCCCGATATCAATGACTTTACGGATTGCTGTCTTGATTTCTTCAGGAGTAGCCACCAAACCTTTATCCACCAGATGCATATACATTGTAAGTGGTTGAATTTCCAATATGTCATAGAACTCGGCGATCTCTTCCGCTTCTTCAAGCGACTTGTTAAGCACCGCTTCGAAGAATTCACCTTTTTCACAGCCCGATATAATAACGAGGCCTTCACGCAAATTGATCAATTTCGATTTGGGAATGCACGGTACCCGCTTGAAATGTTCCGTATGAGAGAGAGACACCAGTTTATATAGGTTTTTCTTGCCGATATCATTCAGTGCATAGATTCCGCAATGAAAAGGTCTTGTATTCGACAAGTCGACACCGACATAATCATTCAAGCGATCGAGTCTCGTCAACCCTTTCATCTGGGCAGCATCATTCAATAATCCGATCAGTATACCTGCGAGTGCAACCGTATCATCAATGGCCCGGTGATGGCTTTCGAGTCCGACCTTATATTTATCCGCCATCGTATTCAGACGGTGGTTCTTATTTTTTGGAAATAACAATCGCGCCAGTTCCAACGTGTCCAGGACAGGGTTAGGTAACTCTGGCAATCCAATTTGTTTCAGGGAAGCTTGGATAAAGCCCATATCAAAACGTGCATTATGCGCAACAAGTACACCATCACCAGCAAACTGCACAAAATCACGGATAACAGGCTCCAGCTCAGGTGCGTCTTTTACCATGTCATCATTAATATTAGTCAATTGCTGAATGTTGTAGGGAATGCGTTCATGCGGATTCACAAACGTCGCAAAACGGTCGATTTCTTTACCATCTTGCATCTTCACTGCTGCAATCTCAATGATTTTGTTCTGTGTTACCGACAAACCCGTGGTCTCGATATCAAATACGATGTATGTCGCTGTTTGGAGATCCAACGGCTGTGGAGCCATGACGACCGCAACGGAGTCATTCACTACATTGGCCTCAAGGCCGTAGATCATTTTAATCCCGTTTTTCTTAGCAGCCTTGGAAGCCTCGGGATATACCTGTACACCACCATGATCACTGACAGCAATCGCCTTGTGTCCCCACTCAGCTGCCATTTTCACATATTTGTCGATCGAAGTTACAGCATCCATCGTACTCATCGTAGAGTGCAAATGGAACTCCACCCGTTTCTCTGGTGCATTGTCTTTGCGAGATGGCGGTGCTTTGACTTCAATCAGATCCGAAGGAATCATGGCGAGTTCAGGAATTTGCATAAACCGGTCATATTCTACACGACCACGCACTTTTACCCATTTACCGTTAGCCAGCAAACTGAGAATTTTAACATCCTCTTTTGTTTTGGCAAACATCTTCATTTGCATGGAGTCCGTGAAGTCGGTTAGATAGAATGTAAACAGTGTATTTCCGTTTCGCAGTTCTTTACGATCCAGACCAAACACCGAACCTTGAAGCGTAACCTTTTTCTCTTCATCCTGGATTTCCTGCATAGGCACTGCCGGCTCCTTGATATCATAACCCATTTGCAAACGCACATCGCCCTGTTCCTCATCGACCGGGATTTCTGTGTCCACTTCACTCATCATCTTCTCGATGACCTCAAGTTCCTCAACACGTTTTTTGGCCTGGAACTGCTCCATCGCCTCTTTATTGTTGGCCACTTCGCCCACCTGCATCTTGATGCGGAGCGGTAAATGAAAATACTTGTCATAGAATTTCGTAATAGCCTGATCAATCTGTTTCTTACGAGCCAATTCCATCGACGTTGCATCACTCATTGTCAGTTGTAGGAGATCCTCTTCACATTCAAAAGTTGTCCGGTTCATCCAACCATTTACAGATGGAATCTCACGGGTAACCCACTCCAGAAACAGATTCCAATATTCACTGACGATATCGCCATTCTGTACCTTATCCGTATATTTGAAGCCAAATGAAATTTTGGCGATATGATTCATCTTCTCCTGAATATGCAGGCAAAAAGTGCGATAGATTGGAGCGGGTACCAACGTATCCTTCGCAATCAGAATATTCCATTCCCGATTACTCCGGTTGGTCTCTACTTGTTCAATCCATCCATCCAAAAAATAGGGCTCTAACAGACCAGCCGGTAGCTCTGCCTGCTTCATCAACAACTCAAACCGTTTTCTCTTCTCCTCGAATCCGCTCATCGTGTTCCTCCTTGTACCCCCTTTAAAGCATGAAAAGCCCCTGCATTCAAAAATGTCACCGATCCGAACTCGCACCGACTCATTTTATCCGACAGAAGCTCTCCATTCATTACTCAACTGGTGAATAAGTGCTTTTCGTCAAGTGATCCTGACTTAGTATGCTCTTGCAAACACAACCGTGTGTTCTGCCTGTTCACCACAAGCCAGGCACGTATGCTTTTCTTCCGCAGGCTGGAACGGAATGTTCCGGCTTGTTGCGCCTGTAACTTCTCTTACTTTATCTTCGCAAGCTTCTGAACCGCACCATCCAGCCAGTGTAAACCCGCGTTTATTTTCCATCAGTTCTTTCATCTCATCCAGTGTATCCACGGAGTAGAAGTTATCCGACATAAATGTGCGAGCACGTTCCAGCATATCTACCTGGATCTGTGTCAGCATAGACTGGATTTCTTCTACCAGGTTCGCTTGTTCTACCACTTTTTTCTCACCTGTGATGCGTGATACGAGCACACAAACGCCATTTTCCATATCACGTGGACCGATCTCCAGACGAATCGGAACACCACGCATCTCGTATTCATTGAATTTCCAACCTGGGCGAACATCGCTGCGATCATCCATTTTCACACGAACTCCAGCTTTTTTCAACTCAGTGAACAACTCATCTGCACGTCCCACAACAGCATCACGTGTTTTCGGAGGTCCAATTGGAATCATGACCACTTGCGTAGGTGCTACCTTCGGAGGAAGTACGAGACCACGGTCATCTCCATGAACCATAATCAACGCACCGATCAATCGTGTGCTTACTCCCCAGGAGGTGGTGTAAGCCAGTTCCAGCACATTGTTCCGGCTAAGATACTGGATTTCAAATGCTTTTGCAAAGTTCGTTCCCATGTAGTGTGATGTACCTGCTTGTACTGCACGTCCATCCTTCATCATGGCTTCGATCGAGTACGTATCCACCGCACCCGCAAATTTCTCGGATTTGGTTTTCTGACCTACAATTACAGGAATAGCCAAATACTCTTCAACCACTTCACGATAAATCTCAAGCATTTTCATCGTTTCTTCACGTGCTTCTTCTTCTGTCTCATGCGCAGTGTGACCTTCCTGCCACAGGAACTCACTTGTGCGAAGGAAAGGCAACGTTCTTTTTTCCCAACGAACTACGTTGGCCCACTGGTTGATCAGTACCGGAAGATCCCGATAAGACTGAATCCACTTGGAATACATGTGACCAATAATCGTTTCGGATGTAGGACGAATTGCCAGACGTTCTTCCAGCTTCTCTCCCCCCGCTTCTGTAACCCACGGTAATTCAGGGTTAAAGCCTTCCACGTGCTCTTTTTCCTTTTGAAAGAAGCTCTCAGGAATGAACATCGGGAAATATGCATTGCGATGACCGGTTTCCCGGAAACGACGATCCAACTCATCCTTGATGTGTTCCCAGATCTCAAAACCGTCTGGTTTGAACACAATACAACCGCGTACGGGTGCATAGTCCATGAGATCAGCTTTTTTGATAACATCAATATACCAGCGTGAGAAATCCTCACCCTGTGGTGTGATTTCAGTCACGAACTGTTTATCATTTTCCTTTGACATAAGACTCCAGCGTCCTCCCATAACGACTATCTCTGAATGTCCAGAGCGTAGTCCAACCGTAATTATCCGTTAATTAAACGTAATATATCATTGTAAGTTACTGCCAGCATCAATACAAACAGCATCGCAAATCCAATGAAATGCACCATGCCTTCGCGGTTTGGATCAACAGGTCTGCCACGTAGCGCTTCAATTCCCAAAAATACCAGACGGCTTCCGTCCAGTGCAGGTATTGGTAACAGGTTGAAAATCCCAAGGTACAGACTCAAAATGGCTGCCCATCTCGTTAACTGCTCAATTCCTTGTTTAGCAATTTGTCCTGTCACTTCAAACGTACGAACCGGACCACCAATATCGTCCATGTTGAATTGGTTGATCAAATGTTTGAACCCTTCAAATATAACCTTGGTTGTATCAACCATCGCCACGCCTGAGACTTTAAAGGTCTCTACAAATCCAACAGAGCGAGTCGGTAACGTAGGTACGATTCCCACTTTTCCGCCCTCTTGTCCTTCTACAGCACGTGGAGTAATCGTTATATTAAACGTTTCATTTCCCCGGCGCAGCGTCCATTCCATCGGCTTATCCTTGGAATCGGCAATCATTGTCACCATTTTTTGTGAATCCGTACCAATAGCAGTACCATTGATGGTCTCAATAATATCGCCCTTTTGCAGGTTCGCCTGATCGGCTGCCCCACCTTCAAGCACTTCACCAATCTCAAGATTCTTCGGATTCTCCACTGGAACTCCTGCCATCTGCGCATATACAGCAAACAGCACAAAAGCCAAGATAAAGTTCATCAACGGTCCCGCAAAAATAGCCAATGCACGCTGTCCAACGGTTTTACTACCGAATTGACGATCTTTCGGTGCAATCTGTGTTTGTTTACCACGACTCACCAACATCGCTTGGGGATGTATACGATACTCCTGAATCTCTCCATCTACATCGAGTTGAAGCTTCAGGGCTCTCTCCATATCAATGGAGATGACTTCACCACGTATTACATTTTTTCGGTTATCCAGCTGGTCCAGATAGATCATCTTCACCTGGTCATCTGCAGATCTTACCGCAATGGTCTGTCCTTCCTGGATTTCTACCAGTTCCGGATCTTCCCCTGCCATCCGTGCATACCCACCAAAAGGTAACAAACGCAATGTAAACTGGGTCTCGTTTCTTTTATATGAGAACAATTTGGGACCAAAACCGATCGCAAATTCCCGTACAAGAATACCGGCGCGTTTGGCAAAGTAATAATGCCCCCATTCATGAACCGTCACGATGACAAAGAACATGAGCACCGTTAGAAATACCACTTGTATGGTTTCCAATCCCTATCCATCCTCCTTCACGGCACATACCGCAGTCTGTCCCTCTAGATTATCATTATTCTCTGATGCCGCACAAGAGAATCACTTCTTCCATTTTGTTATGAAAAAAGAGATTACAGACTGGATGCAAGCTTGCGACTCTCCTGATCACATCGGGCGATCTCCTGCAGATCAGGCTCGTCCACATTGTGGTGTGCTTCCAGCACAGAAGCAATAATATCTTCTATTTTAAGGAATGAAATCTCTTTACGCAAGAAACGGGCTACAGCAACCTCGTTGGCTGCATTAAACGCCGTTGTTGCGGTTCCTCCCATTTTACCACACTCATAAGCCATTCTTAAACACGGGAAACGTTCCATATCCATCTCACGGAAATGTAATTTCCCAGCTTGAGCAAGAGACAGACGCTGTGCTGGTGATGGCAAGCGGTCAGGGTAAGTCAGTGCATATTGAATGGGAACTCGCATATCCGGATTCCCCAGTTGAGCAATGATGCTGGTGTCATCAAATTCCACATAGGAATGAATAACGCTCTCCGGGTGAAGCAATACATTAATCTGATCATATCGAAGACCAAATAACCAATGTGCTTCAATGACCTCAAGTCCCTTGTTTACCATCGTTGCCGAGTCTATCGTGATTTTGGAGCCCATTGACCAATTCGGATGTTTAAGCGCATCCTCTATAGTCACGTTCTTCAACTGTTCACGGGTAAGATCACGGAATGATCCGCCTGAAGCGGTGAGCGTGATGCCTGTCAGGCGTTCTCTGTTTTCACCATTTAAGCATTGGAATATAGCAGAGTGCTCACTATCAACGGGCAGTAAAGAGACTCCTTTGGCAGCCGCTCTTGTCGTGACGATATGCCCCGCTGTAACCAATGTCTCCTTGTTGGCCAGTCCGATCTGTTTGCCTGCATCTATGGCAGCAAGCGTTGACTCCAATCCAACACTGCCCACCACCGCTGTAACAACCGTATGCGCATCGGTTCCTGCCGCAACTTCTACGAGTCCTTCGTTACCGTAAAATAGTTGCGTTCCTGCAGGCAAATGTGGAGCTACCTTCTCAGCCAATTCCTTGGAACCCACCGATACTTTCTTCGGTCGATAACGTTTGGTTTGTTCGATCAGCAAGTCTGTATTGCCTCCGGCAGCCAGTCCCTCCACTTGAAAGAGTTCCGGATGCATGTCTACTACATCTAGTGTCTGGGTTCCGATGGAACCGGTCGACCCGAGAATCGCAATTTTTTTCATGCTGCACCTCATCTTTAATTATCCAATGCCTACGGCGAACAAGGCTGTTATCTCAGACTCATGTTCTTCTTTAGTAGGGCAGTAGCATTAGTATATGTACGAATGGAAACACAACAATCCAGCTGTCGCACCGATCAAGAATGCCTCCATGCCCTGGGAGAAGACTACCTGAATCCTTGATATTATATACACGTTTGTATGCAGACTGGATCAAGTCACCCATCTGACCTACGACTGCACAGGCAATTCCGATCACGATTGCTCTCTGCCAGGAAAGCAAACCATCTGACACTAATGCAAAAACAACAGAAGTGACAATTGCAATCACGATGCCACCCAGTGCACCCTCTATAGTCTTGTTAGGACTGATGGAAGGCCAGAGTTTGTTTTTACCAATGAGTTTCCCTACAAAATAAGCCCCTGCATCACTGGCCCATATGGAGCCCAGCAACAGGAACGTCCAGAACAATCCATGATGCAGATGTCTGGATTCTGCAATGTAATAGAAACCGATCCCTATATACAGCACGCCGAGGAAAAGCATGGCTACTGTATTTACGGGAACCTTATTCTTGGTGACAACCGAAGCTGTCATCAGTACAAGCATTACAATCCAGATGACCTGAAATAAGGATAGCGGCCTTGCCTCCCAAAGCATTTCCCAAGGAAATACAATGGCAAACACACCAGCATATCCAATCAGGGCCACACCTGAAAAAGGCATCACCCCGGTCATTTTAACAAATTCATAATAACCGATGAGAGCCATAAGCAATACCAAACCATGGTACCAGGGTCCGCCCAGCATGCAAAAACCTAAAAACAACACACCTGCTATGATTCCTGTCGTTAATCGCTGTTTCAACGGCTTCATCCTCCATCTATTTCAAACCGCCGTAACGCCTTGTTCTGCGCTGATATTCGGCTACTGCTTCAAGCAAATGCTTTTTGCCAAATTCGGGCCAGTATATATCCGTAAACCATAATTCACTATATGCAAGCTGCCAAAGCATAAAGTTGCTTAATCTCAACTCTCCACTCGTCCGGATCAGCAGATCCGGATCGGGCATGTCAACCGTCAGCATATGTCTATCAATGAGTTCAGGTGTTATGTCCTCTGCCGATAGTTCCCCCGACTTCACCTGCAGAGCGATCTGTTTAACACAGTCCGTCATTTCGCGACGACTTCCATAGTTCATTGCAAAGTTCAAAACGAGACCTGTATTATGTTCCGTAAGACGAATGGCTTCCCGCAAGGCATTGATGGTATGGGAAGGTAAATGTTCCTCTTGGCCCATCATGCGAATGCGCACATTTTTTTCTATAAGTTCATCCAGCTCTATAGCCAGAAATTCTTGCGGAAGTCGCATCAGAAAATCCACTTCTTCTTTTGGACGCGTCCAGTTTTCTGTCGAAAAAGCGTACATCGTCAGATATTTGATGCCCAGTTCATCCGCCGCGATGGTCGCACGTTTGACCGCCTTCATGCCATTTTGGTGCCCGGCTATACGCGGGAGTCCCAAACGTTTGGCCCATCGTCCATTGCCGTCCATGATGATGGCGACGTGCTGCGGGATATTGTCCTCGGATATAGTCAGCGTTTCCTGCTTGTCAGCCCCATTCCACCACGACCGAACCCGTTTGATCATTCCTGTTCCTCCAAAATCCCTGAAGTTTCTTCATCTGAAGCTTAGAAAAAGAGACAAAACCCCACCGTATTGGAGGGGCTGCGCTTGTCTTACACTTCCATGATTTCTTTTTCTTTGGCAGCGAGTACCTTATCGACTTCAGCAATAAACTTGTCGGTCGATTTTTGGATATCGTCCTGATGTCTCCGGGATTCATCCTCGGAAATGTCTGACTTCTCCATTTTCTTAATGTCATCATTCGCATCACGGCGAATGTTACGAATCGCTACTTTACCTTCTTCACCGAACTTCTTCGTCAGCTTCACAAGTTCCGCTCTGCGTTCTTCCGTCAATGCCGGAATAGACAAACGAATCATGCTACCATCATTCGCTGGGGTAAGTCCCAGATCCGATTTCATGATGGCACGCTCGATATCACCCATGGAAGATTTGTCCCAAGGTTGAATCATCAGTGTACGGGAATCCGGAGTACTGATATTAGCGAGTTGATTCAATGGCGTCATAGCCCCATAATACTCAACCTGAATTCGGTCCAGAAGAGCTGGAGTTGCACGGCCTGCACGCAAAGTAGCCAGGTCACGACGCAATGCTTGAATTGCTTTTTCCATACGCTCTTCGGCATGTTGTTTAACCGCTTGTGGCATTAATCTACACTCCCTTTAACGATTGTTCCGATACGTTCACCCAGAACAACACGCTTGATGTTACCTTGTTCCGTAATGGCAAATACGATCAACGGGATGTTGTTGTCCTTACAAAGCGAGGATGCCGTCGAATCCATTACACCAAGGTCTTTGTTAAGAATATCCATGTAAGTCAACTGATCAAATTTCACAGCTGTACTGTCCTTAAACGGATCTGCTGAGTATACACCATCGACTTTGTTTTTGGCCATCAAGATAACTTCTGCTTCAATCTCCGCTGCGCGCAGTGCTGCTGTTGTATCAGTGGAAAAGAACGGGTTACCTGTGCCTGCTGCAAAAATAACGACCCGGCCTTTCTCCAGATGACGAATAGCTCTACGACGAATATAAGGCTCTGCAATCTGTTGCATTGCAATAGATGTCTGTACACGCGTAGGTACTTCAATCTGTTCCAATGCATCCTGGAGTGCTAACGAGTTCATTACTGTCGCCAGCATACCCATATAATCTGCAGTTGCACGATCGATGCCGTTTTCGCTACCGGCAATTCCACGCCAGATGTTTCCGCCGCCACATACAATAGCAACTTGAACACCAAGTGCAACAACCTCTTTTACCTGTTGGGCAATCGACGAGATCGTGTCTGCATCAATACCGTAGCCGTTTTGACCGGAAAGGGACTCTCCGCTGACCTTTAAGACAACACGTTTAAATACTGGCTGTTCCAATTATTCACCCTCCACTTTGAATTGAACACGCTCGGTGTTCAACCAACAAAACTTCTCGCGCATGGCCTCCTGCTTAAAAAGAAAGGAACACAGTTGTGTTCCGCTCTTTTAGGAAAAACGTTTAACCGGTGAGGCACTGTTTTCCTGGGATATAAGGGAGTTTACGCTTCGAAGTTTCATCATTCTTATATCTTCGAAAATCAATCCTGCTTGCCGGTTTATAAAACCGTCTTATTTGTTTACTTGGGACATTACTTCTTCTACGAAGTTGTCTACTTTTTTCTCAAGACCTTCACCCAGTTCGTAACGAACGAAACGACGGATGGAGATGTTTTCACCGATTTGGCTGATTTTTTCGTTCAGCAATTGGGAAATCGTTTTGTCTGGATCTTTAACGAAAGTTTGTTCCATCAGGCAGTACTCTTCGTAGTATTTACCGATACGGCCTTCAACCATTTTTTCAATGATTTTCTCTGGTTTACCTTCGTTAAGAGCTTGAGCTTTCAAGATTTCTTTTTCTTTTTCCAGCTCTTCTGTAGGAACTTCTTCGCGTGTAACGAATTTAGGATTAGCTGCAGCGATTTGCATAGCTACATCTTTAACGAAATCCTTAAATTGATCCGTTTTACCAACGAAGTCTGTTTCACAGTTAACTTCAACGAGGACACCAATACGTCCACCAGCGTGGATGTAAGATTCTACAACACCTTCAGTTGCTGCACGGCCTGCTTTGCTTGCTGCTGCAGAAAGACCTTTCTCACGCAACAGTTCAGCTGCTTTCGTTACATCACCGTTTGCTTCTTCCAGTGCTTTCTTACAATCGAGCATACCAGCGCCCGTTCTTTCGCGAAGTTCTTTTACTGCACTCGCATTAACTGCCATTATAAATTCCCTCCAAAATTAAGTATTGTACGTACACTCTAAAAAAAGGGCAGTGAGAGGTTATCCACCTGCCAACCACCCTTTTCATTTAGTTTATTGCATATGTTCGAATCTATTAAGCGGAAGTTTCTTCGCCTTGGTTAGCTTCGATTACAGCGTCAGCCATTTTACCTGTCAGCAATTTAACAGCGCGGATCGCGTCGTCATTACCTGGGATAACATAATCGATCTCGTCCGGATCGCAGTTAGTATCAACGATACCAACAATTGGGATACCCAATTTGCGAGCTTCCGCAACAGCGATACGCTCTTTGCGTGGATCGATGATGAACAGGGCGCTTGGCAGGCCTTTCATATTTTTAATACCGCCCAAGAATTTCTCCAGACGATCTTTTTCTTTGCGAAGCAAGATTACTTCTTTTTTAGGCAATACAGCGAATGTACCGTCTTCTTCCCAAGCTTCCAACTGTTTCAAACGATCAATACGTTTTTGAATAGTTTGGAAGTTAGTCAGGGTACCGCCGAGCCAGCGTTGGTTAATGTAGAATTGACCAGCACGTTCAGCTTCTTCTTTAACGGAATCTTGAGCTTGTTTCTTAGTACCCACGAAAAGAATTTTACCATTCTCTCCTGCGATTCCTTTAACGAAGTTGTAAGCCTCTTCGACTTTTTTCACCGTTTTTTGCAAATCGATGATGTAAATTCCGTTTCTTTCAGTGAAGATATAACGATCCATTTTTGGGTTCCAACGACGAGTCTGGTGACCGAAGTGTACCCCAGCTTCGAGAAGCTGCTTCATGGAGATTACTGCCATCTTCACACACCTCCTAATATGGTTTTATTGTGTCCTCCGCCGGCATCATTTTTCGCCAAGACTCTCCATCAGGAAAGCACCCTCAACAAAATTAGCACATGCGTGTGTTTTAACACCGTTATCTAATATAGCACAATTGACAGCCTGATGCAACACTCTTTGAAACTTAATCTACTTCTATATTTATTGCTTCTAACCTAGCATTCTATACTTCAACTGGAACTCAACATTGCTTATTATTGGATTTTCAAATCATACGATTAAATACGCAAAAAACCGTCCTGTCCGAGCATGCTCAGCTTGACGGTTCTTTCGTAATTTTTGCGATAATGGATTTGAAGCTTTCGCCTTTTTCGAGCGCATAAGTACCCACTTGGATTTTGGTGTTGATTCGTTCAGCTTTGCCAGCCTTTATAAAAGCTTGCGCATCATCAACGATTCCAGCGGTTTTTAAGTTAGATGCTACGATCGCCAGACTATTGCCAGAACGTACTTTGAATGATACCGTTGCGCCTTTCGGATTGCTCGGCGTTGCAGGTTCTGTTGTCTTCGGTTCAGTTATCTCTTTCTGCCCTTCAACTTCACTTGTAGCAGGATCTTGTGGCTTCTCAGGCTCGTCAGGTGTCTCCGTAGAGGTTACTGTCTCGGGCGGTGTTGCTGTACTCCCCTGCAACTCACTGCTCTCCTGTTTTTTCTTCGCCACCCACTCTGCTTCTGTGTATAATTCCTCTTCAGAACCTACCAATTTCATATCCAGGCTTTTCGCAACTGTCTCAAGCTGTTCTTTTGTCATATTGGCAGTCTGCTCAGGGTCAAGGTTACTATCAGATAATGCATTTTGTCCTACTGTGGCCAGTTGAAGCAAAACTGCACCAATAATCATGCCGCTCCCCAGACCAATCCATAAGGATCGCTTGTCCATGACTTAGCTTTCCTCCCGTTCTGCCAGTTGCAGTATTAACTGTACCTCACCACGCTGAATGCCTGTCTGCTTGGATATGGCATCCATCGACTTACCCTCTGCATGTAAATTAAAGAGTTCTACATATCGATCTTTAATCGATTCACGCCCAGGTAAAGATTCGACTTTGCTGGTCGGTAAATCTGCTTCTAGCGCCTGTTGGGCCGCCTCTGCTTGCACACTTTTCACGAGCGCTTGTGCTTGCAAACCTTCGGAAGCTTGTACGGGTACATTACCTGAGTGTGGAACATGTGATGCAAGAGGTTCGTTCATGTTGTTCTGTTCCAACTGATCCAATCGTTGCTGTAATTCCTGGAGTTGCGATTGCAAACGTTGATCCGCTGCTGTCGCTTCTCCCTTCATCTCAGCCACACGTTGAATGAGAGCATCATTATCATTTTCAATCTCGGTCATGTAATGCTCAAGCGTAGATTCCATCTCCTGCACCAGTTGATGCCCTGGCTCCTGCGCCTTGTTTTTCCGGGGCATGATATATGCGTAGGCAATAGCGCAGGCTCCTAAGATGACAATAATGATCCATGGTGACAAATTGGGTTCTCTCCTTCTGATTCAACCATCGGTGCGCAAGACTGCATGTCCATCACAATTATCTATTATAAAGACAGATCAATATGTTTTCCTTTGTACGGGTGCTCTGCAGGTTTGACGGTTTCCTGAACCTGAGCAGTTTCCTGTCCATCGGAACCACTCTGCTGATCCCCATCATTGGTATGACCATCACGCACCGAAGTCTGTGAAGTTTCGTCCATTGCTTCACTTCGTTGCCTTGCTTCGTTTGCTTCTTTCGCCGTTTGCTCTGCCAAGAGATTCTGATCTGTAATCGGCCTCTGCTGGGCTTCACTTTGATAACGTCCCGCCTCGCTTGTTCGTGGTACCGCAATCTGCAACTCCACTGCTTTGAAACTCATACGCTCACCTCACGGTTTCGAATGGATTTCTTCATGTGCCTGAATGCTGTACTTAAACGTATGGAACCATCGTAATATCGCCATCGTGATAATAAAATGAAATTCGACTGACTGGATCTTTAATAAATTTCGTGTATCTGCCGATAACTATTTTAGAGCCTCCATAAATCATCTTCAAAATATCAACACGAGCCATGCTTGTATCTTCAAGTGCCTTTTCAATTTCAAAGATGCGCATTTTCGTTTCTTCACTCACACGAAGAGCCGATTTCTGCGTAGCGCTCAACTTGATTCGCATCGACATCTTATCTGGGCTTAATTGTCCAGCGGCAGCTAACTGATCCAACAATGTCAAAGCCTTCTTCGTTTTGTCCAAGGAATCCATCTGCTCTCTGACTTCTTTGCGCAAATCATTCAGTTCGTTACGCAGCTTCGGCAGCACACCAACTTCAATGGCAGTGACCGTGGACATACTGTTGCCTACAACACGCGCTGAGACGTTCTGACCAGCCTGAATGGAGCCGCCAACGATAAGACCTTTGGTACCTGCACAGATGACACCATGGCCAGCACGAATATTGGAGTGCATAATACTTTGGGAAACCAGCACATCTTCACCGGCATCCACGTTGCCTTCTTGAATAAAGGTACATTTAACATTATGGCCTGCTTGTACCAGTCCTTTGTTATAACCAATAATGCCACCGGTAATTTCGATTGAACCACCTGCTTCCAGGTCCGCTCCTTCGACACCTCCGACGACACGAATATCACCTGCTGCTTTTACTTTAAATCCGGTAAGTACGTTGCCTCGTATGACAACTGTGCCTACAAAGTCGATATTACCGTTATTGTAGTCAACGTCACCATTGACTTCATAAACCGGGAATACATTCAGTTTGTTACCATCCGTTTTGGTAACGAGCCCATCCAATGCAGCATACATTGCAGAACCGTCCGGGTTAACCACAACGTTTTTCCCGACTTTAAAGCGAGCTTCTTTTCCGGAACGATAAGGAATTTCCTCGCCTGTTACTGCCCTGCCTGGTATACCATCACCAGGAGCGATTCGCTCAGCAATGATCTGACCACTGCGAACATTGTTTAACCGGGTCACTTCTTTGTAATCGACGGTTCCGTCTTCTGATTCAAGCGGTCGTCGTTCGTTCGTATCATCCATCCCTACCAGGATCTTGATGAATCCATCTGTTCCCTGAATAGGAGCGACACCTTCGGCAATCTTGTATTTATCTTTTACATAGGTTTCAGGGTTACTCACAAAAAGTAATAATGCCTCTCGTAGTACACCTTGCTTAATACCCTTTTCCGCCACAAATTGTTCAAGTTCATCGATCGTGCAGGCAAAGCCTTCTTCCTCTTTGGAAAATTCAAGGTAGGCTGTGCATTTGTCGTCCGATAAAACAATGTTTAAACATTGTTCCAAAGCAGTCCGCTGTGTCACTCCAGTTCTTCCCCCTTTTAGACTTTCCACTCCCCAAGCTCCAATATATTACTTCTCTCTATTAATCTTTACGCATCAACAAATCTTTCTGTTTGTCCAACGTGCCGCGTAATCGTAATATTGCCTTGGAATGTAACTGGGATATACGAGACGGAGAAAGTGACATAACCTCTGCGATTTCACTAAGAGAAAGATCTTCGTAATACAAGAGTGAAACAACTGTCCGCTCTTTTACCGTCAACTTGTCCAGCCCTTGCACCAAAGCTTCCTTTAAATAAAACTCATTCACTTTATAATCCGGATTTTTCGCTTTCTCATCCACCATTAAAGACAGACGCGTCTCAGACTCTTCTTCACGAATCGGGTCCTCCAGCGAGCAAAGTGACATGACCGCCACTTCCTGAAGCATATGTTGAAAATCTTTGGTGGACACGTCCAGATACTCACTCATTTCCTCATCACTAACGGACCTGAGATAGCTTTGTTCCAGCTGTTGATAGGCGTCTTCAATGCGCTTGGCCTTCTCCCGAACAGAACGCGGAACCCAATCACCTTGACGCAGACCATCAAGAATAGCTCCGCGGACCCTCCATGATGCATAGGTTTCAAATTGTAGACCACGTTCATAGTCGAATTTCTCCAATGCATCAATCAATCCCATAACACCATTACTCTCCAAATCATCTTTGGGAACATTTTTAGGCAAACCGACTGCCAGGCGACCGGAAACATAATTTACAATGTGAAGATACTTTTCAATCAAAGTTTTCTTGGCTTCAAGATCTCCATGTTCTTTCCACTTTTCCCACAGATCAGAATGGTTCAAATGTGAAGCTTTACGCTCGTTCAATTGCTTTCACCCTCCTTATTTGTCTGTCAGGTGACGAACGGCCTGCGCCAATTCCTCCGGATCCTTGGTCCGGACAAGTTTAGGCGGATCCAAAGGGGCGAATCCCGTTGGAGCTTTCGTCTCAGATGGCGGAAGATCGTCCCCAGATGAAGCGTTCTGTCCACTCTTGAGCAAGTCATTCAGCTCTTGTCCATCGTCTTCGAGTTTAATGTCCACCTGTGAACCTCTTTGATCTTGAGCATTTGGTGAATCATAACCATATCCATTTCCCTGGGCCTGAGGGTTCAGCAACAATCCCAATCCCCAACGTAAACCATATGCAAGGACAAACCAGGCTACGAATCCGATCAATCCGCGAATTAAACTGGTCGTCAGCACATTGCTGCTGTATGCTACAAAAAAAGTAAGAATAAATCCAACGATGCCTGCTCCAAGATTAATGCGGTAGTTTCCTATCATAGTCTTATAGTTCCTTTACACCCATTTGTACACTTCGAATAGTCAAAAGGCCAGTTTCACAATCCATTTCAATCGTTCGTCCATAATTACCACCCGTATCTTCTGCAAGAAGGGGGATATTGAGTTTTTGCAGCCACTCTCGACAAGAATCTGCATTCCGTGGTCCAATGCGCATCGTATCCCCAGCACCAGCAAAGGCAAACATCTGAGAGCCTCCGGCCATTTTAGATACGATACGTGAGTGAGAAGCACCTAATTTTATCATTTTTTCCAAAAGCTCAGGCAACGCCGTATCCGCATATTTGGCAGTGTTCAGTTTCCCTTCACGGGCAATCTCGGAAGTAGGAAGCATGACATGCGCCATTCCAGCCAGCTTCAAATGCGGGTCATACATTGTTAATCCCACACACGAGCCCAAGCCAGTCGTACGGATTACGCCAGGAAGATGAGCGATGTTTAAATCCGCCATACCGACTTTAACGACGCTTTTGTCCTCAATCATGGCTCAGTGGCACCCCTAGCGATTCAAATATCTTTGCAAATGATGGCGGATCTGGAATCAGGAAAAATTGACCCTCAACCTGATCTTCACCTTCAAAGAAAGATGTGTCAATCAACAATGCATCGTCACCCATCTCGCCGAATTGCAGCAAGCCATAGCTCAGAATGGCACCCGCCATGTCAATAGCAAGTCCAGGAACGGTTGGATACATGGACAACTTCGTGAAGTCTGCCAAAGAAGAAAGATAGGATCCAGCCAAAATATTTCCAATTTCAGAAAGCGCTGATTGCTCCATATCTGTGAAAGCAAGTCCTTCTTTCAAATCAAACCCGGCAAGTCTATTCAACAACATTTTAGCAGCCTCTGGTGTCATCATAAAGAAAAGATTTCCCGGTGCTTCCCCTTCTACACGAAGAAATACGGTAACAACGATGCGTTCATCCCCGCCCACTTTTTCGGCAACTTCTTCAAACGGGAGCATTTGTACTGTAGGTACACCCATGTCAATCGGTCTGTTGAGGAGTTGAGACAACGCCGTTGCGGCGTTGCCTGCTCCAATGTTACCGACCTCTTTGAGCACATCCATCTGGAATACCTCAAATCGGTTGAACATCTCCACGGTACTAGCCCTCAACACTTTCCAGCTGTACAATCTCGCTTTTATTTAATACTTCGTTCAGGTTAAGCATAATCAGCAAGCGTGAATCCTCCAATTTGGCCACACCACGCAGATATCTCGCTTTGACGCCGCCAACCACTTCTGGTGGGCTATCGATTGCGCTGCTCTTGATATCAATAACATCATTGGCAGAATCTACGATAAAGCCAACTTGCATGTCGTCTACGCCTACGATAACAATACGAGTCTGATCCGTATACTCCGATTCAGGAAGGGAGAAACGACCGCGTAGATCAATGACCGGAATTACAACACCGCGTAGATTAATGACTCCTTTTACAAAAGAAAGTGTCTTGGGAACACGGGTAATTGGCATCATGCGCTCAATCGTCTGAACTTTATCTACCTCAATACCATACTCTTCGGTACCCAATTTAAAGACGATGACTTTCAACTCTTCTTCCATGTAAAAAACCTCCCTATTAAATGTAAGACTTAGCTATATGCTTATTTAATAAATGCATTAGGATCAAGAATCAGGGCTACTTGTCCATCTCCGAGTATGGTTGCTCCAGAGATTCCTTCAATAGCAGGCAGATACGTTCCCATTGATTTGAGAACAATCTCACTCTGTCCAATAAATTCCTCAACAGCTACAGCTGCAAGACGGTCACCTTTGCGAATCACGACAATTTCTGTTTCCTGCTCATCAGCATCATTGAAATCCGGTACGGAGAACACTTCGCTCAAGGACAAGTATGGAATCAGTGACTCACGGAACGTGATCATTTTATTGCCGTGAATATTGCGAACCTGTTCACGCTGTACAATGGCTGTCTCTACAATGGAGGACAATGGAACAGCATATTTCTCTGAACCAAGTCGTACAAGCATTGCAGCGATAATGGAAAGAGTCAACGGAAGTTGAACAGAGAAGTTCGTGCCTTTGCCTGGAGTCGAATGAATCGTTACATTACCTCCAAGCGAAGTAATTTTCGATTTTACTACATCCAAACCAACGCCCCGGCCAGAGATATCCGAGATGATATCCGCAGTACTAAAACCAGGTGCGAACAACAATTGATTTACTTCATCATCGCTCATCTTGGCACCTTGTTCTTCAGTTACAACTCCACGTTTGATCGCGGTTTTCAGGAGCTTGTCACGATAGATTCCTTTACCATCGTCTTCAATCTCGATAAATACGTGATTTCCACTGTGGAAAGCGCGCAGGTTTACTGTACCCATCTCTGGTTTACCAGCAGCTACACGCTCTGCAATGGATTCCACACCATGGTCAACCGCGTTACGCAGCAAATGCACCAGCGGATCACCAATCTCATCAATTACGGTACGATCCAGTTCCGTCTCAGCACCTGTAATGACCAGATCGATTTTTTTATCAAGTGTCTTAGCCAAATCACGGATCATGCGCGGGAATCGATTAAATACGGTATCTACCGGAACCATCCGTAATTTCAATACAATGTTTTGCAAATCTGTGCTAACTCTGCTTAAGTGTGCTACCGTATCGGATAAATCATTGTTGCCTGTTTCACTGGCCAGTTGCTCCAGACGTGAACGGTCAATCAATAATTCACTGAACAAGTTCATCAATACATCGAGGCGTTCAATATCGACACGAATGGTACGTGAAGGTGCAGCAGCTTGTTTCGGCGCAGCTGTTTTGGCTGGTGCCGTCTTCGCTTCTTCTTTGGATGCAGAATTCTTATCCGGTGAAGCAACCTCAGCTACAGTAGTCGGTGCGGTTGGCGCTTCAACTGTGGCTGCGACCTGATTGGCCATCTGCTGAAGAGTCTCCTGATCCAATTGGATCAGCTTTGCACTCTCAATTTCAGAGATACTCATGATGCCTTCTTCCAGTTCGTGCGCCTCTTTAGTCGTTATGTAATACAACGAGAAACTGCGCTCAAACTTCTCTTGCTCAATATCCTGAACGGATGGGTAAGCCTTAACGACTTCACCTGAACGCTCGAGCATATCAAAGACCATATAAGCCCGAACACCTTTTAACTGGCTATGCTCACTAACAAGCACATCTACATAAAATACACGGTGGCCTTCAGCAATCGATTGATCCAGCACTGAATATTGGAATTCATCCAGCTCCACAGCCGAAGCAATTGAAGCGTTAGCCGGTTTATTTTTTTCAGTTGCAGGAGCATCTCCGCTTGTCATTTCACCATTTTCAATTGCCTGAAGTGAAGCTACGATAGCGGACACATCCGCTTTACCTTGTCCACCTTCGGTAATATCCTGAACCATA
This sequence comes from Paenibacillus sp. FSL K6-1318, assembly GCF_037976905.1. Lineage (NCBI taxonomy): Bacteria > Bacillati > Bacillota > Bacilli > Caryophanales > Paenibacillaceae > Paenibacillus > Paenibacillus sp. FSL K6-1318. Next base: position 2,453,482 of record NZ_CP150270.1, on the reverse strand, counting down.
GTTTCCAAAGCATCCAGACTCTTGAACATGGTATCAAAAATGTAATCCTGCATTTTCAACTTCTCATTACGCACCAGGTCCAGCACATTTTCCATTTTATGTGTCAGTGATGCCAAATCTTCGAAGCCCATCGTTGCCGCCATACCCTTCAGGGTATGAGCAGAGCGGAAAATGACCTGAACTATTCCCAGATCTTCCGGATTGCCTTCAAGTTGAAGCATGTTTTCGTTAAGGGATTGCAGATGATCATTAGACTCATCAATAAACATGGATAAATATTGGTTCATGTCCATTGTGAGGCACCTCCTCCGTGAGTTACACTCCGTTATTTCACTGCTTGAACAAGTTTAGACGCGATCTCCTGCAGTGGCAGAAGATGACGAACGCATTGCAGCTCTACAGCAGAACGCGGCATACCATATACAACACATGTTTCTTCATTCTCGGCAAAGGTTGATGTAACTCCAGCTTCGTATAATCTCTTCATCATACGTGCTCCATCACTTCCCATTCCCGTCAGCAAAACAAGATGCCTTTGTAAAGATGTAAACGGCAGAAGCGACTCAAACATCGTATCCACTGAAGGTCTATGTCCATTCACTGGTTGATCTTCAGTCAGCTTCACGATAAACTTCCCGTCCGCTGTTTTGTTAACTTTCACATGGAATCCGCCAGGTGCTATATAAGCAGTCCCTTTTTTCAGGACCATACCCTCTTCAGCTTCAACCACATGCAGGGGACTGAACGTATTCAATCGTTGAGCCAGAGAACGGGTGAAATTGGGCGGCATATGCTGCACAATAATGACCGGTGCTGGCAAATCAGCAGGCAACTGCTCGAGCAATGTCTTGAGAGCCCTAGGGCCACCCGTAGAACAACCTATCGCCACAAGCTTGTTAAACGACCCTTCCGGGCCCCCTGCACCTTTTGGAACAGGATTAGATTTGGCTAAATCCTTGGTTTTTGCAGAGGCAGAAGTTGCTGCTATTTGATCAGCTGCCACCCGAGCTGCATTAGGTAGTCGAATTTCCTTAGGAGTCTGTACTGGATTAGCTGACCTCACTGCTTTTTCTGCATTTGTCCCCGAACTACGCTCTGGCTTCGGCAAAGGCTCTGTTTTATTCTCTACGCGGCCTGGTTTCGAAGGTGATAGTGGCGCAATGGGTTTCTTTGATTTAGCCTGAAAGACTTCAGTCCGCTCTCGTATAGAGCGTTGATCCGTATGAGCAGGTTCGATCGTTTTTTTCACAGGCTCCACTCGATCCCTGGCTGGCATTTCTTTCTGCACTGGCTGAGTTGGGGGAGCAACCGTTCCGCGCATCATGTCTCTATTTTTCATGGATAAATCACGATCAGCTTTTCGTTTGATCTCATTCATCGCAGCACGCATGCGCTCAACCAAGGCTTTACCAACTTGAGCGATATCCTGGTCATGTACAATGGATGGTTTGCGAATGAAGTCAAATGCCCCTGCTTCAAGCGCCATAATGGTTTCTTTCATGCCTTGTTCATTGATACCAGATAACATAATTACAGGAACGAAGGATTCCTTCATAATTGATTTTAATGCGTCCAACCCATTCATTTCGGGCATCTCAACGTCCATTGTGATAATATCCGGTTTCAATTCTAGCGATTTTTGAATAGCTTCCCTACCATTTGATGCCGTTGCCGTTACCTTAAATTCCGAATCCGCTTCAATTAAATCCGTAACAATCTTACGCATAAAAGCGGAATCATCGACAACCAATACTTGATACACCGCCATGTTGTGTCACCCCTGTTTCCTTTATTCAGAAATCATGTTGTTCGTTTAAGCCACTTATTCATAAATCCCCTGATTCCTGTCAAGGTTCCGGACTCCGGAGTTGCAGGTACAGCCAAATAACGAAGAGCAAGTTTCTCTATATCCTTGGAGGCTTTGGCATTGGGATACGCCAGACTGTAGGGCATTTGTCTTTTAACCGCCTTGACTACCTGTGCGTCTTCAGAAATATACCCAAGTAGCGGAATATCCGTCTGCAAAAACCGCCTTGCCACTCCAGCTATTTTATCTGCCACCCGTTCCGCTTCCCGTTCGTCTTCCACCCGGTTAACGATCATCCGAAAGGGTGTAGCATTTTCCTGGCCGTGCATAACTTTGACTAAAGCATAAGCATCGGTTATTGAAGTCGGTTCAGGTGTGGTTATAATCAGGCATTCATCGGCAGCACCGATAAACGTCATATTCTCTCTGGAAAGACCTGCCCCTGTATCGAAAATGACATAGTCCATTTCCTGAGCAATATCCTCCACTTGACTGGCGAAGAACTCCAGATCACGGTCAGACAATGAAAATAATTCTTTCATGCCTGATCCTCCAGCAATGTAAGGCAAGCCGCTGGTACCCAGTTGTATGATCTCCCTTATGGATTTTTGTCGGTACAACAGGTGGTAAAGATTATAGGATGAAGACGTACCCATAAGAACATCAATATTAGCCATTCCAATATCAGCATCAAACACCAGTACCTTTTTCCCTAAAGCCTGTAATGCCAGTGCAAAGTTCAGTGTAAAATTGGATTTCCCAACACCTCCCTTACCACTAGCTACAGTAATGATTTTAGAGGAACGGATATCTCGCTCAATGCCTTCCATTTCCATTGGCGCCGAGACCATACTTCGAAGTGAAGCTGCCTGATCCTTCATTGTGTCCATTCTCCCAGCAACTGTTTAGACAACGAATCTGCATCCGGCTTCAACAAATCGTCTGGAACATTTTGGCCGTTTGCCACATATGCAAGCTTGAGTGGAAAACGATGCAACAGGTTAAATAGCGGACCGCAGCTCCCAGTCTCATCCATTTTGGTGAAAATCACCTTATCCAGGCCATATTTACTGAAATGTTCTGTGATCTGAACCATATCAGCACTTTTGGAAGTCATGCTCATGACCAAAAAGGTTTCACTATTCTCGACAGGAGCAAGCAAACTTTGCAGTTCCGAGACAAGTAATTCATTTCTGTAGTTTCTACCTGCGGTGTCCATAAAGATCAGGTCACAATGCTCTAATCGAGAAATTGCACGTTGTGTATCACCGGGCGATTGTACCACCTCAAGTGGAACATTGAGTATAGATGCATACGTTCTAAGCTGTTCTACCGCCGAGATCCGATACGTATCAGATGTAATGAATCCAACTTTACGTTGTTTTTTGAACATTTGTTCAGCCGCCAATTTCGCAATTGTCGTGGTTTTCCCTACACCGGTTGGTCCAGCTACATAGACGATTCGAGTAGTAGGAAGAATGCCTTCGTCAATACGTTCTTCCAAGAAATGCATGACCTCAAGTTTTACAGCTTGTTCTACATCCTGTTCCTTCAATCCATCCTCAGACCATTTTGCTTGTATTGAATCAAACCAGGATTCCCACACTTCAGGCCAAACCTCTTGTTCTGTCAAACGTTCTCGGATCGTATGCAGTTCCTCTGGCACAGCATCCACAGAAGTACCTTGCTTTGAAAGCTTGGTCACCATCTGTTTAAGATCCTGCAATTCAGTCATCAACTTGTCCTGCTGCAGGTCTGAGACAGTTTGCTTCGTCGCAGTTGTTGAACCCGAAAAATCCGCCCCTTGCGGTCGCGGTTTATGATCCGTGCTCGAAGAACCTGAGCCGCTGTCTATGTCTGAACCGAGCTTACTCGATTCAATCATAGACGGCGCAGCCGCAGATGTTTCCTGTGCACTTTGATCAGCTATATTCGTTGTAGCCGACTCATCCGAAGCCGCAACAAAAGAACGAGCTGTTTGCCGATAGGCCTCAGGTACAAATGCACGAGGTACAGGTGTGAAATGATTTTGTACTGGCTTCGTCGTTTGCTTGTTTTCTTCCTTATCCACTGCAGCTACAACTTCGATCCTTTTTTTGCGGAACATTCCCATCACACCGCCCACCTTGATCTCTTTGGTGGACAGAATGACGGCATCACTTCCCAGGTCTTTGCGAATTTGAAGCATAGCTTCGGGCATGGTCTCAACAACGTATTGTTTTACTCTCATAAGTTCACCACCCCGATACTTTGAATTTCAACATTCGGCTCTAACTCGCTGTAGGAAAGTACAGGAATGTCCTGCATAGTACGTTCAATAACCTGACGCAGATACATCCGAATAGTTGGAGAAGTTAATACAACAGGTTGTTGACCTGATTGAATCAAACGGTTAACTTGTTCACTCAGCTTCTGATACACACTTTGTGTAGATACAGGGTCTAACGCAAGATAGCTACCTTGATCCGATTGTTGCACACTTTCAGCAATTTTTTTCTCAAGACCAGGTCCAACCGTGATCACTCGAAGTGTCTCACCTTTCTGTGAAAACTGCTGAGTAATCTGACGTGAGAGGGATTGTCTAACGTATTCAGTCAGAACATCAGGATCCTTCGTATACGTACCATAGTCAGCCAGTGTCTCGAAGATGGTAACCATATCACGAATAGATATTTTCTCACGCAATAACTTGGCAAGCACTTTCTGCACATCACCAATGGAGAGGACTGAAGGAATCAGTTCATCTACCAGCGCAGAATAGTTCTCTCTGAGATTATCCACAAGCGCTTTCGTTTCTTGTCTTCCAAGTAACTCATGCGCATGTTTCTTAATCAGTTCCGTCAGATGTGTCGCCACAACAGATGGCGGATCTACGACCGTATACCCTGCAAGTTCAGCTCTGTCTTTGGTTACTTCATCAATCCATAGTGCGGGAAGTCCAAAAGCCGGCTCTGTTGTTTCAATACCTGTCACAGACTCCTCATCATAACCAGGACTCATGGCAAGGTAGTGATTCAACAACAGTTCTCCGCCGCCAACCACGTTACCCTTAATTTTGATAACATACTCATTGGGTCTGAGCTGGATGTTATCTCGTATCCGTATGACCGGAACAACCAACCCCAGTTCAAGAGCACACTGCCTCCGAATCATAATAATCCGATCCAATAAGTCCCCACCCTGCTGATTATCAGCCAGCGGGATTAAACCATAACCAAATTCAAACTCAATAGGGTCAACCTGAAGCAGGTTAATTACACTTTCAGGACTTCTGACCTCTTCAATCTGCTGCTCTTCTTCCAGCTGTTCTTCCGCTTCCTGTTTCAAATTCAAATTATTCTGCATGCGCCAAGCGGCAAATGCCAGCACGCCTGCCAACGGAAGCGTGGTAATAACATGAATCGGTGTGAAGAAACCAAGCATGGCAATAACGAAAGCTACAATATAAATGAGTATTGGATATGTAAACAGTTGCCCCGTAATATCCTCCGCCAAGTTTCCTTCGGATGATGCTCTTGTAACGATGAGACCTGCTGCCGTTGAAATAAGAAGGGCAGGAATCTGGCTAACTAATCCATCTCCTATAGTTAAAACGGAATACGTGGCAAGTGACTCAGCAAAATCAAGACCATGCACAGTCATCCCGATGATGAATCCACCAATCAAATTGATCAGGAGGATGATAATACTTGCAATGGCGTCTCCTTTTACGAACTTACTTGCTCCATCCATTGCTCCATAAAAATCGGCTTCGCGTTCAATTTTGGAACGACGCTCACGAGCTTGTTGCTCGTTGATCAGACCCGCATTCAGATCCGCATCGATACTCATTTGTTTACCAGGCATCGCATCGAGGGTAAATCGGGCAGCAACTTCAGCTACACGCTCCGAACCCTTGGTAATAACGATAAACTGAACGACAACCAAGATCAAAAACACGATAAATCCAATCGCAATTTGCCCTCCAGCAATCCAGCTACCAAAGGTAGCAACAACGGCTCCAGCATCCCCTTCACCAAGGATTAGCTTGGTTGTCGAAATGTTCAGTGCCAGTCGGAATAGTGTAGTGATCAGCAGCAAAGCTGGAAAAATGGAAAACTGCAACGCTTCTTTGCTGTTCATGGCAACAAGGAGTATCATTAGTGCAATTGAAATATTGACGACGAGCAACATATCCAATAACCAGATTGGGATCGGGAGAATCATCATCAACACAATGCCGATAATACCCGCAAGGACAGCTAAATCTTTTGTTTTCAATGAATGTACGGCCTCCGATCCCCTTTTATTTCGTTCTGCCCTTTAGTTTATATACATAAGCCAGCACTTCAGCTACCGCTTGAAACAAATCGGCCGGTATGGCGTCACCAATCTCGGCTCTCTGGAACAATGCCCGTGCCAGCGGCTTGTTTTCCATCGTAATAACACCGTGCTCTTTGGCAATTTCCTTTATACGCAAGGCGACATAATCCTGACCTTTGGCAATAATCTGCGGTGCCTCCATCTCGGAACCTTCATACTTTAGCGCAACCGCAAAGTGGGTCGGGTTCGTAATGATTACATCTGCATTCGGTACTTCCTGCATCATTCGTTGCATAGCCATACGACGCTGGCGTTCCCGGATTTTACCTTTGATCAGCGGGTCACCTTCCATTTTCTTATACTCGTCCTTGATATCTTGCTTGGACATGCGAATATTCTTCTCATAATCATACTTCTGGTACATGTAATCAAATATAGCAAGTACCAACAAAGCTACGGCAATTTTGACTCCAAGACTTAAAGTGATTGAAGCAGCAAAATGTAAAATAGCATCCATTGAAAAATGAGAAAGCGATGCAATATCGGACTGGTAACTTGTAATCGTGCTAAACACAAGATAGCCGATGATGGTCATCTTCAAAATGGACTTAGCAAATTCAACTAAAGAACGAAGAGAAAAAATATTTTTGAATCCCTTGATGGGATTCAATTTCTCCAGTTTCGGCTTCAGGCCTTCACCTACAAGTAGAAAACCTACCTGCATGTAGTTAACGATCAAAGCAACTAATGCCACACCCAGCAGAACAGGAGCAAGCAGCAACATTACTTCTACACCGTATCGCATCATGAGCGACATTACATTTTCATCGGTGACTTCCATGCTCAAGCGATTGATGAAGATATCCGTGAAGAGTCTAACCGTACGCTCCTTGTAGAAATCACTGAAAACCATCATGATTAAAAAGGTGAACAAGAGGATTGAGGCCCCGGATATCTCCATGCTTTTGACAACTTGTCCCTTTTTACGTGTATCCTGTCTCTTTTTCGGGGTAGCTTTCTCCGTCTTTTCCCCTGAAAATAACTGGAGGTCGAGTTGAAGTTTCATTCGAATCTTGTCCTCCGTTTCACTCATCCCGGCCTTTGCCCAATGGTCCCAAGCAATTTTTCCATGGATCTGAACATTACTTCGAACAATTGACCAAATACAAAGGCGAAGCTGGGAACCAGCAAAAGCAAAATAGCAAGCCCGACGAGCACTTTAAGCGGCATTCCGACAGCAAACACATTAAATTGAGGAGCCGTTTTTGCCAAAAATCCTAATCCTACATCCGTCAAAAACAAAGCAACTACCATTGGTGCCGCCATCTGAAAAGCAAGCATGAATGATTCTCCTAACGTACGAATCAAAAATTCAGCAATACTCCCATCGGCCAACCTTAGAAAAAATGCATTTGACAACGGGATCCAGCGATAACTGTATATGAGGGCATCCAGCAGATAATGATGACCATTCATGGTTAGAAATAAGAGTACTGCGAAAGCATATTTGAAGTTACCTGTGAGCGGTGCTGAAGCGCCTGTCATCGGATCATACACGTTCGCAATACCAAAACCGATTTGAATATCAATGAAAGCACCTGCTGTCTGTACAGCCGTCATCAATAGGTACGCAACAAACCCCAAGAGCAAACCAATCAAAATCTCTCTGATGATGAGCAAAATATAACTCAGATCTGTAGGTACGGTCTGGTTTATCCCATATATCAAATATACAGTCAATGTGACAAAAGCAGACAACCCAATTTTGATTGAAGCAGGTACATTTCGAGCCGAAAAAATCGGTGCAGTTACAAAAAATGATGTGATTCGACAAAACATAAGCAGAGCGACAGGGAAACTTTGCAATAATGTCTCCATCTGCTAAAGCCTACCCTATGTATCTGTATAGATTATCGAGAATGTTGTACGTGAAATCGACCAATATATTCAAGATCCAAGGTCCAAACAAAAGCACTGCCAGAAGCACGGCAACAATCTTGGGCACAAAAGCTAATGTTTGTTCCTGTATTTGAGTGGTGGCCTGAAAAATACTGATTGCAAGTCCTACAACCAGAGCTAGTATAAGCATGGGTGCGCTGGCCAGCAATGACGTGTATACCGCTTTCCCGGCCAGACCGATAATAAATTCCGAAGTCATGACCGTCCTCCTTTAACTTTCCGGCTCAAGTATTAAAACTCAGCAACAGTGACTTGACTACCAGATACCACCCGTCCACAAGGACAAAGAGCAGTATTTTGAAAGGTAATGAGATCATGACTGGCGGAAGCATCATCATCCCCATTGCCATGAGTGTACTCGCGACAACAATGTCTATAACCAGAAACGGAATGAAAATCATAAACCCCATCTGGAATGCTGTCTTCAACTCACTGATTACATATGCCGGCACCATAACAGTAATCGGAATATCCTGGTAGGTATTTGGCTGTTCCGTCTGATTGTACTTCATAAATAGCAACAGATCTTTTTCTCTGGTGTGAGTAAACATAAATTTCTTTATGGGATCCGCTGCTTTTTCAAGTGCCTCGGTTTGCGTAAGGTCTCCCTGGAGATAGGGCTGAAGCGCTACCTGATTTATGGAAGACAACGTCGGCGACATAATGAAAAGTGTCAGAAATAGCGCCAAACCTACCAGCACCTGATTGGGCGGCATTTGTTGTGTACCCAGAGATGTACGTACAAAACCGAGTACAATGACAATTCGAGTAAAACTGGTCATCAGTACAAGCATTGCTGGTGCAATGCTAAGCACCGTAATTAACAGAATAATGGACAGTGAACTCGTGCTTGGTGTGCCTCCGTCACCGTTTCCGATTTGAATATCAATATTCGGGATCGGTTCGGCAAAGGCAACCGTGACAGATGCCAGACTGATAAGTCCCATTAAACAACACGCTAACCAAATCTTTTTCTTCATGAATCCCTCGACCGATCTGTAGTATTGTCTTTATCCAGGAGCTTCTCCATCTTCTCTTTACGGTTAGGCATCTGCCGAAGTTTGGATTCAAACATTTCGTGAAAAGAAGTTGTGTCCTCTAGTTCCATTTCCCGCGGCGGTTCATCTTTACGGAAGCGTTTTGTGAGTTTGGCGATGAGAGGCGAGAGATTCCCTTGTTGTGCAGCAGCATCTCGTTCGAATGAGTCAATGATTCTTTGCGCCTCTTCCAGATCCGAGACCTTATCTATCAACTGGATGTCTTCACCTACACCAAGCAGATATACACTCCCACCAATTTCTATAATTTGCAGCGACTTGTTTTGTCCCAGTCCAACCCCGCCCAGAGTACGAATTGTGCCGTCCCGGAACATTTGCTGATTCCGTTTGTTTAAAAACCGGATCAGATAAACAATAAGGACCAGGATGACGGCCAGGACAACAATCACCCATACAAGCTGTAAATAATAATTGGCTCCCGCGCCAGCTCCTTCTGGAAAATCACCCTGAGCCATCATCATGTCTCTTAAACGCCCAGTGTCTTGCTAATTGCTTCGATAACCCGGTCAGATTGGAAAGGTTTAACGATGAAATCTTTGGCACCTGCTTGAATAGCGTCGATTACCATCGCTTGTTGACCCATCGCAGAGCACATAATCACTTTTGCGTTAGCATCAATCTTCTTGATTTCTTTTAAAGCTGCAATTCCATCCATCTCAGGCATCGTGATATCCATTGTGATCAGATCCGGACGAAGCTCTTTAAATTTCTCAATTGCTTGTGAGCCATCCTGTGCCTCACCAACAACCTCATATCCATTTTTGGACAAAATGTCCCGGATCATCATTCTCATAAATGCAGCGTCGTCTACGACTAAAATTCGGTTTGCCATCTTGATTCAAGTCCTCCCTAAATTGTGCTTATTGTAATTTCTGAATTCGGTCCCATTGGCTAACGATATCTATAACACGAACACCAAAGTTTTCGTCAATAACAACAACTTCTCCCTTGGCGATCAGTTTGTTATTCACCAAAATATCGACAGGTTCACCGGCTAACTTATCCAGTTCGACAATCGAACCCTGTGACAGTTCCAAAATATCTTTAATTTGCTTCTGGGTCCTTCCTAATTCTACGGTGACTTTAAGGGGAATGTCCATCAATAAATTCAAATTGTTTTCGTCTACCTGACCATACGCCCCATTTTGCAAATTGGCGAATTGAACTGGCTGTACGTTAACATTCCTATTTGGCATTCCACCGTAATGTTGAGGTGCACCATAAGGTTGCTGCGGCGGCATGCCATACGGCTGCTGTGGCGGCATTCCTTGCGGCATGCCCATTGGAGCTTGTCCATACCCGTTGTAGTCCTGAGCAGGCTGTTGTGGAGCCTGTTGGTGCTGAACGGGTGGTTGCTCCGCAACGGGTGGTGGCGTTGCTGGTACAGCTGCTGGTGCAGGTTCAGGTGTTGATGCCACCGGTGCGCTTGCAGTTGACTCCTGAGCGCCTCCAATTAGCATGTCTACCATGTTTTTGGCAAAATGTACTGGAAGCAACTGCATCAGATTGGAATCAATCAGATCTCCGATTAACAGACGAAATGAAACTTGAATCAGCGTCTCATCTTCTGGAAGGTTACTTACGCCCTCACCACTCTCCAAATTGAGAATATCGATTCCCGGTGGGGAAATATTCACAAAACGGTTAAAGATCGTGGACATAGAAGTAGCAGAGGAACCCATCATTTGGTTCATCGCTTCCTGTACGGCACTAATATGGATTTCATTCAGTTCTTCATCTGCCGGATTTCCTTCGCCACCCAACATCAAATCAGCGATGACTTGAGCATCTCTCTTCTTGATGACAAGCGAGTTAATGCCTTCGAATCCATCCACGTAATTCACATGAACGGCAACATGCGGTTTAGGAAAAGCTTCTTCAAACTGTGTTCGACTAATGATGGAAACCTTAGGTGTTGTAATATCTACTTTTAGGCCCAATAGCGTGGACAAAGCTGTTGCCGCGCTACCAAATGTGATGTTGCCAATCTCCCCCAAGGCATCCTGCTCCAGCTCGGTCAAAAAATCATCAACCGTCTTCTCAGCAGGTTCCGAACTGTTTATCGATTCCGATTGCCTGAGCAAAGCATCGATTTCTTCTTGGGATAAATAATCCTTACTCGTCAAATTCTTCAACTCCTTCGGTGACAATCTCGTCTATTTGCACAGCCACACGGTCTTTGATTGTTCCCGGACTGCCCATGTATTTCAGTTTGTCACCCACTTTAATGGAAAGTCCCTCATCAACTGGTTTGTTCAACGTAATGACATCCCCAACGGACAGGCCCAAAAATTCTGCAATTGAAATTCTGGATTCTCCCAATTCCGCAACGATGGGTAATTTGGCTTTGTTCACACGTTCTCTTAGAGCTTCATATTCTTCCGGCGCTCTCGTTTTCTTCTCTGAAACAAACCACTGATGAGTTGACAACCGTGACATAATAGGTTCAAGAACGACATGCGGAATACATAGATTGATCATGCCTGTCGTGTCACCAATTTTGGTACTGAGCGAGATCAGAGCAATGGTCTCATTGGGAGATACAATCTGCATAAATTGCGGATTGGTCTCCAGCGCTTCCATCCTTGGGGAAATATCCAACACGGTCTTCCATGCTTCCTGCAAACTTTCAAATGCACGGCTGAATATCCGCTCCATGATAGTCGTCTCAATCTCCGTCATCGATGCGATCTTGGTCGGAGCACTTCCGGTTCCACCAAGCAGGCGATCCAACATCGCATATCCCACGTTCGGATGAACTTCCATCACCATTCTTCCCTGTAGTGGCTCCGCTTCAAAAATGTTCAATATCGTCATCTTAGGAATAGAACGGATAAACTCATCATAAGGCAACTGTTCGACCTGAACGACATTGATTTGAACGAACGTCCGCAGCTGGGCTGAAAAATAAGTGGTGAGAAAGCGTGCAAAGTTTTCGTGAATACGAGTCAAGCTTCGAATATGGTCTTTGGAAAAACGTACTGCCCGCTTAAAATCATACGATCTAATTTTCTTCTGAGTTTCTTCCTTCTTCAATTCTTCTGCGTCCATTTCACCAGAAGAAAGGGCTGCTAATAGGGCGTCAATCTCATTTTGTGATAATACATCCACCATGTTCTCACCCCCTTACAGGTCTACAGCGTGTTCTGTTCATTTACATCGGCGCCATCACAAAAGCTGAAAAACTAGTGCTGCTCAACTTACCTTCAGGTAAAGCTTCATTAATGAGTCCAGTTAATCTCTCATTAAATTGTACTCGGCCCTTCGCTGTAGCCAGCTCCTCAGACTTGGTATCCGCAAATGTCTGAATGATAATAGGCTTCACTGTAATTTCTTTAATTTTCTCAAAATCTTCTTTGGCTGTTTTGTCTGACAACTTGAATGAGAAGCTGACAACTACAACATGATCTGTATCAGCCAAGTTGGTTTTAATTTCTCCAAGCTCTGAGGAAACTTCTACAATCTCATCCGCAGTCATCCTCTTGGCTTCAGAAGCTGCAGCAGTATGTGTGTCATTCTTAGTCCCATTCTGTCCTTGCATAAATACAAACACAACCACCACAATGAGTGTTATTGCCAGCAACATTGTTGCAAGCCAGGGCATCATCTTTTTCATCAGGATTCCTCCGTTTGCTGCACTTTGATAGTGGCTGCCTGAACCCCGATTTCACGGTTGTAATCTTTAATTTTGGAAATAACTTCATCGGCTTTCTCAAGCACAATCAGTCTCTTTCCAGTTACCAGAGTAATATACGTGTCCGGCGTCTCTTCCACAATCTCAACCATCAGCGCATTTAACCACATGGGAGAACCATTTAACCGCGTAACCGAAATCATGCTAAGCCCCCTCGATCAGAGTGGGAGGAGCAAGCTCCTCCACATTTTAAAAATCACCATCAGCTATTAACGTTTCAGGTTAACAACTTCCTGAAGTATTTCATCCGACGTTGTAATGATCCGTGAGTTTGCCTGGAATCCACGCTGAGCTACGATCATTTCAGTAAACTCTCCAGTCAGATCCACATTAGACATTTCGAGCTGTCCAGCAATGATTGCTCCTGTTCCGTCCTCAGCACTGTTCGCTGTCAATGGTTCAAGTACCCCATCCGGATTCGCGTTCGCTGTCATACGGTACAAGTTGCCCCCAATTTTCTCAAGACCTTCAGGATTGACAACTTTACCTATTCCAATCTGCGGACCCGCTTCGATGGTTCCGTCTGCCATGGTCTGGTTAATCGTTCCATCCTGACCAATGGTGAAGGAAACGACGTCGTCTGGAATAGTAATATTTCCACCACCGTTATCCAGAACAAACAATCCATCCGATGTCAAAAGGTTACGCGCAGCATCCACATGGAAATCACCCGCCCGAGTCAGGTAAGGTACTTCCTGATCTTCACTCAAACGTACAAGGAAGAATCCATCTCCATTAATCCGAAGATCTGTTGGATTATTGGTTGTCATGGGGCTACCTGCCAGATGTAGCGTATCAATTGAACCTACTGTTACACCAAGACCGATTTGTTTCGCATTGACACCACCAGATGCATCGCCAGGGGCAGTTACCCCTGCCGTAGTTTGGCTCATAATATCCTTGAACATAACCCGACTGCCTTTGAAGCCAACCGTGTTTACGTTCGCAATATTGTTACCAATTACGTCGAGTTTTGTTTGGAAACCCCGCATCCCGGAAACGCCTGAGTACATTGATTTCAACATTTTTTAAAAATCCTCCCAGTCTTCATTTGGTTACCGCATCAGTCGGTCAGCGGCATTCCGGCTCCCGAGAAGGGCCAGCCGGTCAAGAAATGATTACGGCACTATCAATTTGAGTGAACACATTATCCTTCATGCTTTCACTATCCATAGCGGTAACCACTGTACGATTTTTGACATTGACGATAAAAGCCATATCCTGCATCAAAATCAATGACTCTTTGGCTCCCTTGGCAGCAGCTTTGTCCAAAGCAGAACCAATCTGTTCCATTTGCTCCGTTTTAAGTTCAATACCACGCTGTTCCAATCGCTTGGCAGCATGATTGCTCAACTTTAGAAGATTATCTTCCAGGACCTTCGCAAAAGGCTTTTCGGGTACAGCCGAGGCTTCTCCCGTTTTGGGTCTTTGAAGCATATTCGGAGTAATCGGGCCTGCATATAATTGTCCAACCGTTATGCGATCACTCATATCGTCTTACCGCTATCTTCTGTATCACCCGTTTCAACAGCTGATTCAGCTTCCTGGCTCTCGTTCGATTCAGGAGTTACATTCTGAACGTTCTCTACCGGAGTTTGATTCTCTTCTACCTGTTTTGGATAATTCACCTGAATAATCTCATCCAGCTTAATCTCGTCATTGCCCACTTTCGCGTATTGAACGCTATCTCTTACAATGATGGAATCCACGATACCCTGTCGAAGAGTTCCATTATCCTCTTTATTAGAAGAAAGCCAACTTACCTCCATGCCAATCATGCCGGATACAGCACCAAGTGACTGGTTCAATGTTTTAAGTTGAGTCGAAATATTGACCAATTGTTCCACTGAACTGAACTGTGCCATTTGAGCGATAAATTCCTTATCCTCCATCGGCTGCATCGGGTCTTGGTTTTGCAGCTGGGTAATCAGGATTTTTAGAAACTGATCTTTGCCCAATTCTTTTGTTGCAGCGCTTGTGGTTGCTTTATTAGCTGCCGAATAGTTCGGCCAGGTATTATTGGTTGAAACAATTTCATTAGCCATTTGCTCACCTCATTTCTGTTTAAGCCTTTGCACTAAACGTATCTCTTTGTAATTCGTTTCCTTCGACTTGCTCGCTACGCCAATTACGCAATTCTTCTTGAATACCTGCTGTAGCTATAGCATCATCCGATTGTTCCTCACGCTCACGTGAACGACGCTGTTGCTGAGAGTTACTTCCCGGCTGACGGCCTCCATCCTGATACATCTGTGATCCGATTGAACTGTTCTGCGTAACCTCAAGTCGTTCTACTTGAATCCCCTGAGCTTGGAGTGAAGAACGGAGCTGCATCATTTGTTGTTCAAGCATGTCTTTGGCCATCGTATGTTCTGTCATAAACCGTGCAACCAATTGCCCGTTTTGCAAAGTAATCTGTACATCCAGCTTTCCTAGATGCTCAGGACGAAGTGAGATGGTCGCCTCGGAAAATCCTTTTTGCTGTACAATATCCAGCTTGCTGACAACAAACTGTGTCATTTCTTTGGCAAACTGTGATGTTTGCATTACAGGTTCAGCCGGTTTTCCTGCTGTTGTACCTGATGTACGCAACGATAGCTCTCCTGCAGTAATGATGGTTGAGTGATCCACTTCTGCACCTGCATTTAAAGCAGATGTCGCCTCCGTGTCACCTTTCACCTGAATTCCAGAATTAGCCGCTGCCGCAACAAGAACTTGTGGTACAACTGAATCCTGTTTGGTCGCTTGAAGTGAAGTCGTTGGAGCCACTTGTACAGCCTGATCCTTAACTGCAGCCAATGTATCCAGTATGGATTTCAGTTCAGTCCATCCTTTGTTGCTAGTGGTATCCACTCCAGTCTCTTGAAGCTGACTCTGCAGAGATTGTAGCAGATGCTTGAATTCGGGAGCGTTCTTCGCAACAGTACTCTCTGGTTCATTCATCGCAGCTACTAATTGTGTAAGCATATCCTGCAAAACAAAACGTACTGCTGCCGGATGCTGTGAGAGTTCAATTGCAGGTACTGTATTGGCACTGCCAGCTCCATCCGAAGACTCGTCAGAACCTTCTGCATTAGTACCAGAAGCATCATTTAGTTGTGTATACATCTGTTGAATTAGAGTCTGCAAGCCTGCAAGTAGCGTTGGATCATTTTCCAAAGCTTCGTCAAGAGATTCCAAATCCGCGAACAACGAATTCAGTATATCTGTGATTGAGGTCGCTTCCCCGTCTTCACTTGAGGCAAAGGAAAATACCAATGGATTAGCTGTTAAGCTTCCAGTAGCGCTTGAGCTATCACCTTCTGTAGATCCTCCGGATAATGACTGTGCAAGAGTTTGCAGAAATTCACCACTAACAGCACCTGCAGCTGAACCTTTTGATTGTGCTCCAGTCGTCTGACCAGTTCCTGCGGTTTTTGCAGATGCTGTGGATGTCATTTGATACACGATCGACATTTATTTTCACCTCCTCTCGGTTCCATCAGTTTAATCAGAACTACTTGTTACCCATTAATCTGTTCAAAATCTTTGCAGTTTCTACCGAATCCTCAGAAGACATGTTTTCAAGCAATTGAGAGCGTGTCGCATCGTCTACTGAATTCAGGATCGTCAATGTTTTATCAGGACTTAACTTGTATGTTTCCAATAGAAGCTTGGCACCACTTGAAGCAGACATCGAAGCAAATGTTTGACTCAGCTGGTTTTTATCCAGGTTTTTGCTCGTCGTTGTTGCTGCAGTTGATGTTGCTTCGGTTTCTTTCTTCAATCTGGATTGCAGTGCATCCAGTGCCAGATCTCCGGACGGTTTGGCATCCTTCATCATCATGGTGACATCGGCGGCTGTTTTCGGGTCCATCTTTTCAAGCACCTTGGTCCGAGCAGATGATTGCATGGCATTCAACAAAAGTACCATTTCCTCATTCGTCATATTTTGCAAAATCGGTGCAGCTTTGCTTGGGCTCATATCAGCATACATTTTAGCTAAATCTTTTATTTGCTTTTGATAATCGGATTCCGTTTCCGGTGTTGCCGCCGTAGCGGTTTCAGCAGCTTTTTCTGCATCATCCAACTTCTTCTGAAGGTCCGTCGCTTTCTTCGCTTCAGTTGTTGTCGCTTCCTGTGCTGCCTTGAGCTCTGTTTCTTTGGCGGTTACTTGGGACTTCAGCTTTTCGATTGTCGCTTCAGCACTTTCAACTTGCTGCTCGCTCTTCTCCAGCTTCTCTTTCTCAGGATCCAGCACAGGATCAGGTACCCATTCCTTAACTACCGGAATTTTGTTGGCAAATTCAAACAAATTGTTACGAATATCTACATTAAAAAGCGTAAGCAATACGCCTAGCAATACTACGGTGAATACAATTGGGATTGAAATCATGAGAAATTTTTCCCAACCGCCTCCCGACTCTTTTTCCATGTCGCTATCGTCTTTAACAGCCATCGTTCATTCCTCCTTCGCGAGACAACTTCGCGTCCGGCTCACATCAATTCGCGCGTCCGGCTTTGGCAGCGAAGCGTACAGTAGCCATCTCGTCCAGATCGTTCTGTTCCCGGAGGAGCATCTCCTGCTGAAATTTGATTTTCGCCTTGTCTCTCGCTCCAAGCCATACTTTTTCGTCAATCATCTTACCGTTTAGAAAGGTCTGATTCCGTTGCACATTGACCTGAGCATGTTTAACATCACTGTTTTTGCGTGAAATGCACTCGTCAAGGTGATGTACATAACGCTGCATTTCCTGCAGACTGTTTACAGACGCTGTATTTTCCGTAGCAGATTGGATTATCCCCACCAGATTACTTCTATCGTTCAGAAGTTGTATCAGATGCTCTTCTTCCGTCTGAAGTTTACCGATCGCTGTGGATAACATCCACTCTGCCTGTGTTTTCTCATTACTCTTCAGGTCAACAACTTTCTGGAAATGATATCGAAATTTCATCGTTTACCCATTCATCTCCTTGCAAATTCAAGAATCAAACGTTCCTGCACTTCACTTAAGGTGACTTTCTCGTCGACTTTCTGCTTTGTAAAGTTCCATATGCTATCAATCTGATCTATCGATTCGTCTATCGCTGCATTTGATCCCCGCTGGTAAGCTCCAATATTGATCAAATCTTCTGACTCTTTGTAGACAGCCATCAAACGTTTCATATTATTGACGGCTTCCAGCTGCTCTTCCGGGGCAATATCCTTCATGACACGACTTATGCTGGCCAACACATCGATCGCAGGAAAATGACCTTTATTCGCAATGGACCGGTTTAACACAATGTGGCCATCCAAGATACCCCTCACCGCATCCGCGATCGGTTCGTTCATGTCATCCCCATCAACCAGAACAGTGTAAAAGGCTGTAATCGAGCCCGTAGGCCCTGTACCCGCCCGTTCAAGCAGTTTGGGCAAACTTGCAAATACCGATGGAGTATATCCTCTCATTGCCGGAGGTTCACCTACGGCCAAACCAACTTCCCTTTGAGCCATCGCATATCGGGTAACCGAGTCCATCATCAGCATCACATTCATTCCACGGTCCCGGAAATACTCTGCAATGGTGGTTGCAATAACCGCTCCCTTGATCCGAATCAGGGCAGGTTGATCTGATGTTGCAACAATGACTACGGAGCGTTCCAGTCCTTCCGGACCCAAATCCCGTTCAATAAAATCGCGTACCTCACGTCCACGCTCACCTACAAGCGCGATAACATTGACATCCGCCGCTGTATTACGGGCAATCATGCCCATCAATGTACTCTTACCAACACCTGAACCGGCAAATATACCTACACGCTGTCCCTTACCTACGGTCAACAATCCATCGATAGCTCTTACACCAACACCCATCGTTTCAAGTACACGTGGACGATCCATTGGATTGACCGGTGTATTGGATGTAGAGTACATCGGCATTCTGGATGGAAGGAGGGAACCGTCGAGCGGTTGTCCAAGTCCGTCCAGGACTTTACCGAGCAATTCAGAGCCTACCTGAACGCCGAGTGGTTTACCCGTACCCACTACATCGCAACCAGGACCTATGGATTGCAGTTCACCCAGTGGCATAAGCAGCACTTTGTTATCACGAAACCCAACGACTTCAGCCTGGAGAGGCTTGGCCGACTTACCAGGGTAGATGTAACATACATCACCGATACTTGCATCCGGCCCTTCGGACTCAACCATAAGACCAATGACCTGAGTAACCTTGCCGTTAATGCGCACGGGATCAAATTGCCGCAAATGTTCCATATATCGCTGTGAACTAAGAACCTTCATGTTGATTTTTTCGCTCCTCATCCTCAAGTGCTATGCGGACCAGTTCTTTCTTTATCTCAGCAAGTTGTGTGTCAATTCTCGCATCTACACTTCCAAACGAAGAACGGATGACACATCCCTTATCTTTGACCGTCGAATCGGGCAAAATCTGCAATTCTGCCTGAGAATCAATGGACAGAGACAATTCTTCACGAGCTGCCTGCACAAATGTAAATTGATCAGGAGCCACACACAGTGTGATCAAGCCCTGTTCCCGTTTACGTGACAAACTCTGACGAATCAGTTCCAAGGTGTGATCGGGTTCAACGGTAAGTTGTTTATCAATGACTTTCTCAGCAATCCCGCAAGCGAGATCAACAAGAAATGGTTCGGCTTCCTGAATAATCTGATCTTTTGCTACATAAGCCTCCTGAAGCACTTCCTGAGCTTCCTTCATCATCTTTTCGATCTGCACCTGGAGATCCAGTTCAGCCTGTACTTTGCCTTCTTCAAAACCCTGTTGGAAACCTTGTGAACGAAGTGCTTCGGTCAGATGTTCATCCTGTTGTCTTTGTTCCTGCCACCAGGTATCGATCTGTTCACGGGCTTCTTGAAGCATGCGCTCTGCTTCTTCTGAAGCTTCACGTACTTGCTTTTCTGCAAACTCCTTGGCATCTTCCAGCATCTCTGCGGTAAGACGTTGTGTTTCTTCGTCCACGCGTGCTTGAAGCGTTTCTGCTTCAGAACCTTCAGCACTTTCACCATTTAACTCCGTTTCAGACTCCTCAGTACCACCATAATGATGATGATTTTCAAGTCTTTTGCGGTCATCAACAGGTACATACTGGAAAGATTTAATCAAATTAGACAATGATATCATCTCCTCCACCGCGTGCGATAATGATCTCACCGGCTTCTTCCAATCTGCGTATCGTTCCTACAATGCGTGTTTGAGCTTCCTCAACATCACGCAACCGCACAGGTCCCATGAACTCCATCTCTTCTTTGAATGTCTCGGACATCCGTTTCGACATATTCCGGAACACGGCATCCCGAACTTCTTCGCTTGCCACTTTGAGTGCGAGTTGTAGATCTGCGTTGTCGATATCTCGAATAATACGCTGAATCGAACGATCATCCACATTGACGATATCTTCGAATACAAACATGCGTTTTTTGATCTCCTCAGCAAGCTCTGGATCCTGAATTTCGAGAGAGTCCAAAATGGTACGCTCTGTACCACGATCCACTCCGTTCAGAATCTGAACGATTGATTCGATACCACCCGCATTCGTGTAATCCTGCGTCACGGTAGAAGATAGCTTTTGTTCCAGAACCCGCTCCACTTGAGAGATAACTTCTGGCGAAGTACTGTCCATAACTGCAACGCGGCGAGCGACATCTGCCTGCTTCTCTTGCGGCAAAGATGACAGAATCGCTGCAGCCTGTTCGAACTGAAGATAAGACAGAACCAGCGCGATCGTTTGCGGACTTTCATTCTGAATAAAGTTCAAAATCTGATTGGGATCTGCTTTGCGTGCAAAGTCAAACGGTCTGACCTGCAACGTAGCTGTCAAACGATTAATAACTTCAAGTGCTTTGGAAGAACCCAAAGCTTTCTCCAAGATTTCTCTCGCATAATTGATACCGCCCTGAGAGATATATTCCTGCGCCAGACAGATCTGGTGAAACTCGGCCATGATCATGTCCTTTTCGGAAGAATCAACTTTGCGAACGTTGGCAATCTCCAACGTGAGTTGCTCGATTTCCTCATCACGCAGATGTTTGAATATCTGTGCCGAAACTTCCGGACCTAATGTAATCAACAATATTGCTGCTTTTTGTCTGCCAGTCAGCCCTTGACTGCTTGCCTTTGCCAATGCGTTCACCTCTATTCGTCAGCCAGCCATGTACGCAGCAGATTGACGAATTCGTCTGGCTTTTTCTTGGCCAAACTCTCCAATTGTTTGCGCACCTGACTTTCGTTCGTTACACTGTCCAGCGTAATGGACGGGAACTCTGTTGCTATTGGAAGAGGAATCTCTTCTTCTTCTTCTTCGTTTTGTTTGCGGCGACGGCGTACTAACAAAATAACAACCGCTGCGATCAATGCTGCTATAAGTGCGCCTCCGCCCCACATCATCGTTGAGGATAGCTGGAAGCCCGTATTGTCTGCGGAGGCAGTCTGGAACCCTTGTGACATGACTGAAACTTTCTTTGTCAGATCGGCGTCACTTATTACGGTACCTGAGTCTGCCAATGAAGCGCGAACAATGTTAACCAAAATGTTCTCAATTGCGTCCTGAACGGGTCCCTGTAATTCTGTTTCTCCATTTGGTGGTTCAACTGCAACGTTAATGGTTAAATCTTTTACAGTGTAAGGACTGGAAATAATATCCTTGGCAATGCGATTAACATCGTAGTTTATAGTGCTTGATGATTCTTCCGAGGTGGAGTTCCCTGTCGCATCAGATGATGGATAACCTGGAACTTCCTCTTGCCCTGTACCAGCAACGCCACCAGTTGGGTTGCTTGCACCAGTATAGCTCTTCTGAATCTCCTGCACACTGATCTCGATGCCTTTCATATTCTCTACATCTACAGGTTGAACCAGATTTTCTTTACGTGTTTCTTTGTCAAAATTAAGCCTGGAGACTACTAAAACATTGACCTTGTCTTCGCCTACAATTTGAGAAAGAAATTGCTTCACGTTATTACGAACATCGTTTTCAAACTTCTTCTGTAATGCCATGTTTTCTTGAACTTCAGAAGACAACCCGCCACTACCACCTCGGGCAGTTGGAATCAGTTCTGCTTCATCCGTATTGGTAATCGTAATGTTCTCAATAGGCAGATTAGGAATTGCGGTCTTAACCAAGTTAAAGTATCCATCTACCGCTGCCTGATTTGGGTGATAACCTGGTTTAAATTGGAGAGCTACCGACGCTGATGCTTTATCCTGTTCTTCTAAACCAGCAAAGATGTTATCTTTCGGCATATTGACCAGCACTTTGGCGTCCTGTATCCCTTGCATCCGTTGAAGCAACTGTTCAACTTCTCCATTTAAAGCATTGTTGTACTTTACATCAAACTCTTTATCCGTCATCCCGATCGGGGATGATGATTCCTCGAATGACTTATATCCCAATGAACCATTCTGAATAATCCCTTGAGATCCGACATTCACTTTTGCAATCGCAACACTCGTGCTTGGCACGGATATCGTCTTGCCATCCGAACTTAATTTGTATGGAATACTAGATGAATCTAGATAACTGATAACGCCTGCTGAATCACTTGCATTCAAGTCTGTGAACGCAACTTCATATTCGGTCTTGGACAATTGCATCGTGAGTACAACTGCAGCCAAAATCAGAAACAGGAAGGTGGATATAAATAATACTTTTTGCTTTTTGCTAAAACTATTCCAATACTGGGATGCCTTATCCCTGTACTGGGCGATTCTCTCATTCACTCTGTCACCCCATCCGAAACTTTGCTTAGTCTGTCCTTACGCAGCCCTAGCCGTTCCATAGGTCTACGATCAGGAGCAGCATCGCAGCTGCTTGTTGTAATGATCAGCGCTATTGCCTGAGCGCAAGTAGATTATTTTATAATTGCGTTCGCATAATTTCCTGGTATGCTTCGACCACTTTGTTTCGGACTTGAGTGGTGAGTTGTAGGCTTAACAGGGCCTGTTCTGAAGCGATCATCACTTGATCCACATTCGCATTCCCTACTAAAAATTGATTCGACATTTCATGCGATTGAGTCTCCTGTGCAGCGACAGAGCCTAATGCGTTCTGTAAGTATGTACCGAAGCTCTGAATGGTTTCGGCTGGTGTAGAAGGCTTGCTTTCGGTTGCGCTCTTCATCTGTAGCGGCTGTATCCCCTGTGTGCTAAACATGTTGTTCTGAATCATTAATGGTCCCTCCCCTTCATGACTGGTTTATATATTTCTTGTTTTCAGTTCAAAGCAGATTATCTTCCAATCTCCAAAGCTTTAGTAATCATCGCTTTAGTTGAATTCAATGCTGTTACGTTTGCCTCATAGGAACGCGAAGCTGAGATCATGTCGACCATTTCTTTCGCAATATCCACGTTAGGCATAAATACATATCCTTCTGCGTTGGCATCTGGATGAGAAGGATCGTAGACAGGCTTGAGTGGTGACTGATCTTCGCGAATCTCAGTGACTCTGACGCCATCTCCTGAACCGTTGCCTCGCATCTGATTTTGTAACATGGTACCAAAAGACGTTTTATTTGGTTCAAGCACCACCATTTTTCGTTTGTAAGGAACCGCCTCACCATTGGATACGCTCGCGCGCGTCGTCTCTGCGTTCGCAATGTTGGAAGATATAACGTCCATCCGCAAGCGTTGAGCCGTCAGCGCTGATGCACTGATACTAAAACTATTACTAATGTTCAATTTAGGTTATCTCCCTTCCACGCCAACGCGCATGATTTTAATTTGTTCGTTCACTTGCTGGATATAAGCGTTGTAACGCAACTGATTCTCCGCCAGAAGACTCATTTCTCTGTCTATATCGACATTGTTTTCGTTGTTATTCATGGACGTTGACTGGTCCATATTAACTACTGGCGTTGGAACGGAAGAGGAAGGACCTATGACAAAATGCCTTGCATCAGTTACTTTACCTTTAAGAACAGGCATATCTCCATTCATTTGCCCCTGCAACATCTCTTCAAAAGAAACGTCCGAGCGCTTGAAATACGGGGTATCGGCATTCGCGATGTTGTCAGCAATCGTTCGTTGTCTGATGTTGGACGCATCGAGTGCACCTTGCAATCTTTTAAAGCTAATATCGTTTAAAAGATTCACAATCTCCCTCCTCTCTTTAGAAGTTATGGAAAAAGATTGAATCTTTTTCCTTGAAAATTCTTATGTTTTTTCGACAAAAACATTCGCTTTTACACGGTTTTCTAGGACTTAAGTAGAATTAACTCTGATGTTGTCGTATAACATAAGTTTCTTCGAGTTTGGGATATATTACAATAAGAAAAAAGCCCTATCTTTTCTGAAAGACGGGCCTTTTTGTGTATTTTCTGCAAATTATGAATTTTTTCGTAAATGTTCAGGCCCAAATCAAAAGTATGTTAATACTCTCCCTGATTGTTCTTAAACATTCTTAAAATAAAAAAAACCTTTAGCGTCTCGACATGACTGTATAACGCCCGTAATTATGTAGATTTCCGAATATTTCATACTCGATAATGTTAGAATTTTTTACCGTTACACTAAGGGTTTAGAGACTATATGGTAGGTATACATACTAAGCTGTATATTAATCAATTGACAAGTTATCTTTCACGAATTAAGATTTCACGTCTTTTCATCCCAACACTTTCTTAACAATTAAGCAGGGTCTTTATATTTTAATGTCTAGAAAACAATTGCTTGCTTCAACCTTTTCTACAATTTCTGTTTTTGCGCATTTACGCAAGATTTACCACTCTTGCAACTAAACCGATGACCAGACTTGGAATAAGGAAACTTCTTATAATGGGAATCACTGGATATAAAAACAGAGAATAACCACCACTCCGATAGGGTTTAACATGGTATACATGCGGCACAAGTCCTAGGTTTTGTCGATCCTTATAACAACCTCACATCTTTTATCGGTTATAGCATCGTAATACTGTAGATATAAACAAAAATAAACGACATGCCTCCGGTAAGAAGAGCTTGCGATTCGATAAAGGAATAATGACCTTCGTCGATCCCGTAAGTACTCTCTCCAGTGCATGCCGTTCATTGATACAATCATTTTAACAACTACATTGGTAAACCTATGTTACAGGATATACTGACTTAAATCACGATCAAGTGCAATGTCATTCAATTTCTCACGTACATACTCCGGAGTAATCACCATACGCTCCAATGTAAGCTCAGGGGCCTCAAAGGATAAATCCTCCAAAAGCTTTTCCAAGATCGTATGCAAGCGGCGGGCACCTATATTTTCTGTATTTTGATTGACGGATTCAGCCAATTTGGCAATTTCACGAATGGCATCATCCGAGAACTCAATCTCAATATTTTCGGTGCGCAGCAAATCAACATACTGCTTCGTCAATGCATTTTGCGGCTCAGTCAGAATGGATACAAACTCCTCCAGTGTAAGACTGCTCAGTTCCACACGAATCGGGAAGCGTCCCTGAAGCTCGGGAATCAGATCAGAGGGTTTAGCGACGTGGAATGCGCCAGCTGCCATAAACAGAATATAATCCGTTTTGACAGGGCCATACTTCGTCATTACCGTTGAGCCTTCGACGATAGGCAGAATGTCCCGTTGAACTCCCTCACGGGATACATCCGGACCGCTGCCGCGTCCTTGACTCGCGACCTTGTCGATTTCATCAATGAAAATGATACCTGTCTGCTCTGCCCGGCGAATGGACTCTTGGGTAACATCATCCATATCAATCAATTTGCCTGCTTCTTCCTGGATCAACACTTTACGCGCTTCTTTAATGGCGAGCTTACGTTTTTTCGTACGACGAGGCAACAAGCTGCCAAACATCTCTTGCATGTTCATACCCATCTGATCATTACCCTGACCAGCAAACATGTCCATCATGTTAGGAGCGGTGTCCTCTACATCAATTTCAATGATGTCATCCTCCAACTTGCCGGACAACAGATCAAACTTGATTTTGCGTCGACGCTCCGCAACTCCCGTATCCGGCTCTGGCTCATCCTGTTCCTGAACGTTGTTACCATTATTGCCAAAGATCATTTCAAAGGGATTACGCTGATTCTTGGACTTCGACTGTGAGGGAGCCAAAATATGTACAATTCGTTCATTGGCAGCTTCCTCAGCCTTGTCCTTCACTTTTTCAGTCCGCTCCAGTTTCACCATCCGCAGTGATGTTTCAATCAGATCACGCACCATTGATTCAACATCACGTCCAACGTAACCCACTTCGGTGAACTTGGTAGCTTCCACTTTTACAAATGGCGCACCCACCAGTTTAGCAAGGCGACGGGCGATTTCCGTTTTACCCACACCGGTAGGTCCAATCATCAGGATATTTTTAGGTACAATGTCATCCTGAGTGTGCTCAGGCAAAAGGCTACGCCGATAACGATTACGAAGCGCTACCGCTACCGATTTTTTGGCTTTCTTTTGACCTACAATATACTTGTCAAGCTCTGCAACAATCTGTCTCGGTGTTAGCGCTTGAGTATTCATATTGCTTCCCTCCTACCAGTATGCTGAATTTATCTTACCTCACAAGGACAAAGAATCCCCTAGACGTCCTGGAGCAGATTACAGAATCATGCTCCACTACGGGAGATTTCTTTGGCTTATAACTCTTCTACAATAATATTACTGTTCGTGTACACACAAAGCTCAGAGGCAATCTGAAGCGATTCGCGCGCAATGTCCTTCGCTTCCAGGTTCACAGCGTGACGTTTCAACGCACGCGCAGCAGATAAGGCAAAGTTCCCGCCTGATCCGATGGCAATAACATCATCATCGGGCTCAATAATTTCGCCGCCACCTGAAATGAGCAGCATACCTGTTTTGTCCATTACAATCAACAATGCCTCAAGCTTACGCAAGATTCGATCCTGACGCCAATCCTTGGCAAGCTCTACGGCAGCCCGCTGCAGGTTACCATGGTGCTCCTCCAGCTTGCCTTCGAATTTCTCAAACAGGGTGATGGCATCCGCCACAGAACCAGCGAACCCGGCAACAACCTGTCCACGGTACAATCGTCTTACCTTCTTGGCTGTATTCTTCATCACAACGCTTTGGCCCATGGTCACCTGACCATCACCAGCGATTGCTGCCTTGCCATTATGACGAACAGCACAGATCGTTGTAGCATGAAATGACATATCCATGATATCAGCCTCCTCCCACGAATAATTTATACGCGTTCCGGAACGGTTAGACCTTCTGCCGCAGCAAAACTGTTGATACCATCCAGGGCACGCTGTGCAAGAGCTTCATTTTTTTCCTTTTTGTTACGGATTTTCGTTTCCAGCTTCGGCAACAAACCAAAGTTTGCATTCATTGGCTGGAAGTGCTTGAAGTCAGCTGTTGTAATATACTGAGCCATGCTGCCAAGCGTTGTTTCTACCGGCAATACTACGAGTTCCTGTCCAAGAGCTGCTTTGGCTGCGTTCATGCCGGCAATAAGCCCTGATGCAGCAGACTCCACATATCCTTCTACACCTGTCATCTGACCTGCAAAGAACAGGTTTGGACGCTCTTTAAACTGATACGTCGGAAGAAGCAGTTTAGGAGAATTAATAAATGTATTACGGTGCATTACACCATAACGGACAAACTCTGCATTTTCAAGCCCAGGTATGAGAGAGAAGACACGTTTTTGTTCTCCCCATTTCAGATGTGTCTGGAAGCCCACCAGGTTATACAACGTTCCCGCTGCATTATCCTGTCTAAGCTGAACAACCGCATGTGGCAGCTCTCCCGTGTGCGGGTTAACCAGACCTACTGGTTTCATAGGACCAAACAAAGCCGTCTGTTTTCCACGTTTCATCATCACTTCGATTGGCATACAGCCTTCAAAGTAGATTTCTTTCTCAAACTCTTTCAATTGAGCGACCTCAGCAGTAATGAGAGCTTCATAGAAGACATCAAACTCTTCTTCTGTCATCGGACAGTTCAGATATGCCGCTTCACCCTTATCATAACGGGAGGCCAGGTACACCTTGTTCATATCAATTGAATCTTTTTCAATGATCGGTGCTGCTGCATCATAGAAGTAGAAATATTCCTCACCCATAAGTGCCTTGATTTGCTCAGACAGTGCCGGTGAAGTCAGGGGACCCGTTGCAACAACAACGATGCCATCTTCCGGCAGGGAAGTTAGTTCTTCATTCACCACTTCGATGAGTGGATGCTGATGCAACGTAGACGTAATCTCACCTGAGAATCCATCACGATCCACAGCAAGTGCTCCACCTGCTGGAACGGCATGCTTGTCTGCCGCAGACAATACGAGAGAATTGAGCATTCTCATTTCTTCCTTCAACACGCCAACTGCATTCGTCAATCCATTCGCACGCAGCGAGTTACTGCACACCAGTTCTGCAAATTTATCTGTATGATGAGCTGGCGTTTTCACCACAGGTCTCATCTCGTATAATTTCACGCGCACGCCGCGACTTGCGATCTGCCAGGCAGCTTCTGTTCCTGCCAGCCCGGCACCAATTACGGTTACTTGTTGTTCATTCGTCAAAATCATTTACCCCCATATATACTAATCCGCTGATTCGTCATCCGGTTCATCCACCGGCTCCTGATGATCACATGATGTACACTGCAATCGGGCACCCTTTTTGTTCCGCTTTTCAATCATTAGCGATCCACAACTTGGACATGGTTTGGCTGAAGGTCTGTCCCATGAGACAAAATCACATTCAGGATACTTGTCACAACCGTAGAAGATACGTCCCTTTTTGCTACGACGCTCAACAACATGGCCTTCCTTACACTTCGGACAAGTTACGCCAATGTCTTTGATAATCGGTTTGGTATTCCGGCAATCAGGGAAGCCAGAGCAAGCAAGAAACTTGCCAAAACGTCCGAGTTTATAAACAAGTGGTTTGCCGCACTTCTCACAGATCTCATCCGATACTTCGTCTTCGATCTCGATTTCTTTCATTTCTTCTTCCGCAAACTCAAGCCGTTTCTCAAAAGATTCGTAGAATTCAGCAAGTACTTTGACCCAATCCTCGGAACCTTCCTCCACATGGTCAAGATCACCTTCCATGTTCGCGGTAAACTCTACATTCAGGATTTCCGGGAAAAACTCTTCCATCTGTTCGATGACCAGTTCGCCAAGCTCCGTTGGCATGAATTTCTTTTCCTCAATCGCAACATATCCGCGCTTCTGAATGGTCTCCAGTGTTGGCGCATATGTACTCGGACGCCCTATTCCCAATTCCTCAAGCGTCTTAACCAACCTTGCCTCCGTATATCGTGGTGGTGGTTGTGTAAAATGCTGTTTTGGCTCAATTTCCTGTTTCTCAAGCACATCTCCACTTTTCAACGGAGGCAGCAGACGATCCTCTTCGGTTGTACCATCGTCATTTCCTTCAACATACACCTTCATGAACCCTTGGAATCGCACCTTCGAACCTGCTGCACGGAAAATCGTATCCCCCGCAGCAATATCTACAGAGAGTGTATCCAGGATAGCCGAAGACATCTGGCTCGCTACAAAACGTTCCCAAACCAGTTTATACAACCGGAACTGATCACGACTCATAAATGACTTGATTGAATCCGGATCACGCAGAATTGAAGTTGGACGAATTGCTTCATGCGCATCCTGAGCATTAGCAGCTTTTTTGGAATAATTTCGTGGTGTTTCTGGTGCAAATGGCTCCCCATACTTACCAACGATATATTCTTTGGCTTCTTCTTGTGCAGATGCCGCAATCCGTGTGGAGTCCGTACGCATATACGTGATGAGACCTACTGTGCCTTCTTTTCCAAGGTCTACACCTTCATATAGTTGTTGGGCGACCGACATCGTCTTGGAAGCTCTGAAATTCAATTTACGTGCTGCTTCCTGTTGCAAAGAACTCGTGGTAAACGGGGCGGAAGGGTTCCGACTCCGTTCCTTCTCTTTGACTTCCTTGATCGTAAAGTCTGCACCTTCGATCTGTTTCAGGATGGCTTGCACTTCCGCTTCACTGCCGAGCTCTGTTTTGGCCCCGTTCAGTTTATGAAACTTGGCTTCAAACGGATTGCCGTCTGCTGTCAGTTTGGCGGTAATGCTCCAGTATTCTTCCGGCTCAAAATCATCAATTTCATTTTCACGATCTAAAATGATTTTAACAGCCACGGACTGAACCCGGCCTGCGGACAAACCTTTTTTAACTTTTTTCCATAATAATGGACTAATTTTATATCCAACGAGCCGGTCCAGAATACGTCTTGCCTGCTGCGCGTTAACCAAATCCATATTGATTTTACGCGGGGTTTTGAACGCATCTTTGACCGCCTGTTTTGTAATTTCATTAAATACAACCCGGCAATCTGCCGTATCGTCCAGTTCAAGGGCATGGGCCAAATGCCATGCGATAGCCTCGCCTTCGCGATCCGGGTCAGCTGCGAGATACACTTTTTTCACTTTCTTTCGTGCATCCTTCAGTTCTTTCAAAATTGAACCTTTGCCGCGGATCGTAATATATTTCGGATTAAAATCATTCTCCACCTCAACGCCGATCTGACTCTTTGGCAAATCGCGAACATGTCCCATCGAAGCTTTCACGATGAACTTGCTGCCTAAATATTTGCCTATCGTCTTCGCCTTTGAGGGCGACTCCACGATTACGAGTGCATCCGCCATAGGTTCATCCTCCTCTCAGTCATGAAACTGTCATGTAACTGTTTCTGTAAGCTTATGCATAGGTTAATAACTTCAGCTAATTATATATTTCCACACGCTACATAGGTTGTAGCATCGTCATACCCTCGCATATTTGGTGCCTGGTAATTGGCTAATCTGCTTTTTTATGATTAAAGATAACAGAACTGAATGCAAATGTCCAAAATCCCAACCTAGCTGTTCAACCAGTTGATCCAACGATTGCTCCTCCTTTTCCAACAGATAAATCACACGTTGTTCATCTGGAGAGAGCTTAACCTCAGCGAATATCCCTTGCCCGGAAGGCTCAGGTGTTTCTGCCGAACGTCCTCTATTGTAAGGAAGTTGTTCTGCATTTGGCAAGTCCAAACGATACTCTTCCAAAACATCTGCTGCACATGTGACCAATTTGGCTCCTTGACGAATTAGATTGTGAGCGCCCCGACTCTTCGGCGATGTGATGGGTCCAGGAACTGCAAATACATCCCGGCCTGCTTCAAGAGCAGCATCTGCTGTGATGAGTGAACCACTGCGAATGTCAGCCTCAACGACTAATGTCCCCAGCGTCAGACCGGCAATGATTCGATTCCGTTCCGGAAATAATCCTTGACGCGCTCTCGTACCTGGTGGATATTCCGACAAAAGCAGCCCCGTCTCCGCGATTCGCTCGGCAAGACTTGTGTTTTCGGGTGGATATATATTATCAATCCCGGTTCCGAATACGGCAATCGTTTTTCCTTTAGCACGTAATACGGCCTCATGACATACACTATCAATACCGCGGGCAAGCCCGCTTACGATCGTTAGTCCTGCATTGCATAATTGTTCTGCCAGCTTCTCACCAACTTTGCGTCCATACACGGTTGGCATACGAGTTCCGACCATCGCAATGGATGGGTTGTGTAGCAAACTTATATCCCCTCGACCATACATTACCCATGGAGGCTGAACGGTTTCCTTCATTAATATAGGATAATTCTGATCCAGATAAGTAATAACCTCTATCCCCTGATTGTAAACGCGTTCTCTTTTACGCTCAATCCAGTCGTAATTAAATTGACTAGCCAAACGGGCAGCCTGATCTTTGCGCAAGCCTGCACTAGTCCAGTCACCTTCCTCATAATTCAAAAGATCGGACCATTGATGTTGTCCCAGAATTAGTTTTGAGATTGTTTTCTTGCCAATACCCTCCATCTCATGCAACCCAAACAAGATCCAGCGTTCTTCCATACCATAAACCTCCCGAAGCGGGAAGAGATTCTTCCCTCATATTGTGTGTTATGTGATCACGGAATGCAAGCGTTTACGCAGATGAGGAGTAACTTCTCTCCCTTTTCCCGTAAAAAAACGCAAAAAAGCAACCCTTCGCCCTGTTTAAGGACAAAAGGTTGCTTACCTTTTCCGTATCCATAATAGTCGGTCTACCAGAAACAAATCATTTCCGAGCCGTTTCTTCTATTATAACGAAAAAGAATTAATGTGTCGTGCACAAATTCAAAATACCACGCTCTTCAAGTACACTCACCAAAGTTGAGCCCATCTCAGCAGGCGTTGGTGCTACTTTGATACCACAAGATTCCAGCTTCGCAATCTTCTCTTTGGCTGTACCTTTACCGCCAGAGATAATAGCGCCAGCATGGCCCATCCGTTTGCCTGGAGGCGCTGTTACGCCACCGATAAAGCCAACAACCGGTTTGGTCATGTTTTCACGTACCCAATCTGCCGCATCCTCTTCAGCTGTACCACCAATCTCACCAATCATGATGACCGCATGAGTCTGTGGATCTTCATTGAACCGTTTCAGAATATCAATGAACTCGGAGCCTTTTACAGGGTCTCCCCCGATTCCTACAGCAGAAGATTGTCCAATGCCACGCGTCGTCAGTTGATGAACGGCTTCATACGTGAGTGTTCCGCTACGGGAAACAACGCCAACGTGCCCTGCCATGTGGATATAACCAGGCATGATACCGATTTTACATTCGCCTGGTGTAATAACACCTGGACAGTTCGGTCCGATCAGGACGGTATCTTTACCTTCCATGAAACGGTCAACTTTGATCATGTCAAGAACCGGAATACCTTCCGTAATACAGATCACAAGGTCCAGCTCTGCGTCAACAGCTTCCATAATGGAATCTGCCGCAAATGCCGGAGGAACGTAAATGACGCTCGCTGTTGCGCCTGTAGCTTCCTTCGCTTCCTGCACAGTGTTGAACACCGGCAGACTGGCTACTGTACCGTCTTCCAGCGTGATCTCCACATTAGTTCCGCCTTTACCCGGTGTAACTCCGCCTACCATCTGGGTTCCGTAGTCCAATGCGCCCTTCGTGTGGAACATTCCCGTTGAACCCGTAATGCCTTGCGTAATGACTTTTGTATTTTTATCGATCAAAATACTCACGTTGCTTCACATCCTTACGGTTATTTTTCAATTCCCGGACAGCTCCGGTACTAAGGAATGAACTTATTTTACGAGGGCAACAATTTTCTGTGCACCATCGGCCATGGAATCGGCAGGAACAATATTCAGGCCAGATTCGCCCAGAATACGTTTGCCAAGCTCCACGTTAGTTCCTTCAAGACGAACAACCAGCGGTTTGGTCAGGCCAAGTTGCTTCGCGGCTTCAACAACACCGTTGGCGATAACATCACAGCGCATGATGCCACCGAAGATGTTAACAAAGATTCCAGCTACTTTGGCATCGGACAAAATGATCTTAAATGCTTCAGTCACCTTCTCTGTTGTTGCACCGCCCCCAACGTCAAGGAAGTTCGCGGGGTCCCCACCGTAATATTTAATAATGTCCATCGTTGCCATCGCAAGTCCCGCACCATTGACCATACAGCCGATGTTGCCATCAAGTGCTATGTAGCTGAGGTCGTATTTGGAAGCTTCGATTTCTTTTTCATCCTCTTCATCCAGGTCACGCAGTTCCAAAATGTCTTTGTGACGGAACAGGGCGTTGGAGTCAAAGTTTAATTTCGCATCCAGCGCGATAACGTTTCCATCTCCGGTAACAACGAGAGGATTGATCTCGGCAATAGAGCAATCTTTTTCGACAAAAGCGGTGTACAACGCAAGCATAAACTTCACGGCTTTGTTCACCAGTTCATTCGGAATCTGGATGCTGTAAGCCAGTTTACGCGCTTGGAACACTTGCAATCCAATAGCTGGGTCAATGATTTCTTTGAAAATTTTCTCAGGTGTAGCTTCAGCTACTTCTTCAATCTCAGTACCGCCTTCTTCGGAAGCCATCATAACTACACGGCCTGTGGCACGGTCCACAACAACACCCACATAATACTCTTTGCGGATATCGCATCCTTCTTCAATCAGAAGACGTTTTACTTCTTTACCTTCTGGTCCAGTCTGGTGTGTCACCAATACTTTACCCAGAATTTCGGAAGCATAGGCACGAACTTCATCCGTGCTCTTCGCCACTTTTACGCCGCCGGCTTTACCCCGGCCACCTGCGTGAATTTGCGCTTTAACAACAGTCACCGGACTGCCCAATGCCTCTGCGGCCGCAACCGCTTCATCGACTGTATAAGCAACCTTTCCGTTTGGAACGGTGACTCCATACTGTTTCAGTACTTCTTTTCCTTGATATTCATGGATATTCATTCTCGAATCCTCCTATCAACGTGACTGCAACAAGGCGGGTTGGTAGACTAACAAAAGAAAAATGTTGACTATTTTCACTTAAACCCAATTCATTGTAACACGTTTTTAAAACGCTTTCCTTAAAAAAGTAATGGTTAATAGACAGTATTTTGATATGAGTATGATCCCATATTGTGAATGTTTGGGTATATATGGAAAAAAACCTCAGCTAAAAGCCAAGGTTTCCTCGATGCAAAGCTACATTTTATTTTTTGGTTGCGTTCGTGTTGGTTTCGTGGACTTTTTCCAGTAATCCTTTGAACTGACCCAGCAAAGCTTCAAACTCCGTGCTGTTCAAACACGCGTCTCCCTGAATGGATGCAGGTATGGACAATGCCTTATTACGAAGCTCACGGCCGGAGTCGGTTAGTGTAATTAATACTTTTCGTTCATCCTGAGCCGAGCGTTCGCGATTAATAAGTCCTGCCGACTGCAAACGTTTGAGAAGTGGTGTCAACGTTCCCGAGTCGAGATATAGCGCCTCCCCGATCTCCTTAACCGTACATTCCTCACGTTCCCACAACACCATCAACACCAAGTACTGGGAATACGTTACGCCGAGCACCTCCAGATAGGGCTGGTACATCTTCGTAATCTCACGTGAACAAGCATATATGGCAAAGCATAATTGGTTATCCAGCTTCAAACTGTCCGACTGCATATGTCTTTCTCACCTGCCTATTGTGCATTCTATTCCTTTATACAAAGGAACTATAAATCTATCTTATCACAAATTAGAAAAAAAACAGAATAATTGAGCACAAATGATTTTACCTTTCAATTTAATTATGTTAAATTAGATTGTGTAAAATATAAATATGAATAGATAACCACAGTATATACTCATGATTTAACAACAATGATAGAAGAGCCCATCGAACAGATTCACCCTTTCTCAGGCCAAATTTGATAACTATAATGCAAGTTCATACTTAAAGCATTTTTCACCAATGCTATGTAATAATTTCTATCCAGCACTAAAATTCAGGGATCAGGAACAATGACTACAGCGATGATATGACAGGTTGACTCCATGATTCCTTTTATATAAAATGCTTAGTAGAAGCTGAGGAAGCACCTTAATTCGTAGACTGGCCCGTGTTATGCGGAGTCAAGAATCGAGTGAGGTGTTTCTTTGTTATGTACGGAAAATTGCATAGTGCGTGTTTGTACGGAATTGATGGCGTTCTGATCGAGGTGGAAACCGATTTATCCAATGGTCTGCCACAGACGTCCATCATCGGGTTACCAGATTCAGCCATTCGTGAGGCCGTTGAACGTGTTCGTGCAGCGATTAAAAACTGTGGATATCAGTATCCGTTACAGCGGATTACAATCAATCTGGCCCCCGCTGATCTGCGCAAGGAAGGATCTTCCTTTGATCTGGCCATTGCTATTGGTTTACTTATGACAAGCGGTCAGCTAGTACTTCCTCCACAGGAACGGACATTAGTGGTTGGCGAGCTGGCATTGGACGGTTCGATCAGGTCCGTGCCCGGGATTTTATCCATGGTGGATCTGGCCAAACGACAGGGCTTTACGTCCGTGCTCCTCCCTTCAGATAACGTGGAGGAAGCGTCGTTGATTCGAGGTATTCAAGTGTTTGGCATTCGCCATTTGCAAGATATCACCCCGGAAAACTTAGATCAATCTGCGAGTTCGGTTGGAGTGCCAATTAAAGCCAATGCAGGACCGGTCGTGTTAAAAAATTATTCTCACCTCGCTACTCCTATAACAGATAAGACTCAAGGGGTGGCCGACAGAAGGCGTAGACAAACGTCATTATGTGCAGATGACTATAGCGATGTTCTGGGGCAGCACCATGTAAAACGCGCGCTTATGATTGCTGCAGCAGGCATGCATAACATATTGCTCGTTGGGCCGCCAGGCACGGGCAAAACGATGTTAATCAAACGTCTGCCTTCCATCCTTCCTCCGTTGTCAGAAGATGAAGCATTGGAAGTCACCAAAGTATTAAGTGCCGCAGGCAAGTTGAAAGAAACGCCTCAAGGCCTGATTGCAGACAGACCTTTTCGCTCCCCACATCACACGATATCCACCTCCGGTCTGATTGGAGGCGGTGGTATCCCGAAACCCGGTGAAGTTAGCCTAGCCCACCGGGGTATATTGTTTCTGGATGAATTACCTGAGTTCCAACGTCAAGTGCTGGAGGTATTAAGGCAGCCGTTAGAGGATCGCACAGTGACGATTAGCCGGGCGCGTGCAGCATTCACATTTCCCGCCCAGTTTATGCTCGCATGTTCCATGAATCCCTGCCCCTGCGGATATTTGTCCGCTCATTCGGAGGAGCAGCGCTGTATATGCAGTCCCGCTCGTGTTGCCGCGTACCGCGCCAAAATTTCAGGACCATTGCTGGACCGCATTGATCTTCAGGTCGAGGTTCCTCCACCAGGCGAGTGGCGTAAATCAGCTGCTTCCCCTTCCTCTGAAGAAATGCAGGCAAAAGTGATCCACGCTCATCAAATTCAGGCTGCACGTTATGCCCAAAGTTCAGTCCGTTGGAATAGTCAGCTTTCGGGCACGTTTTTGCGACGAACGATCCATCTCCCCCAAGAGGCAGAGCAACTGTTAGAGCAAACGCTGCAAACGTTGAACTTGAGCATGCGTGCACATGATCGCATTATCAAGATGGCACAGACGATTGCCGATCTGGACCATGATGGTGAAATTATGACGGCTCATGTGGCTGAAGCCATACAGTATCGTCAACTGGATCTTAATTTATTTTGAGAATCATATGGAGGAAAGAACAGGCCGATTTACCCAAAGGCAGTGAAATGGACATGAACCTGTAGACAGCGGAGGAAAATCAAAAAGGGTTTCTTATGCAGGGTCTACAATGCGGATACGCCAACATGACAAAAAAACGTACAAGCCCTTCTTTTTCATGAAGAAAGGGACTTGTACGTAAATTTTCCTAAAACTGATAGGGACTTGGCTGTAGCTACGTATGACAATAGTTCATTATT
The DNA here is from genome assembly GCF_037976905.1 of Paenibacillus sp. FSL K6-1318. Taxonomy (NCBI): domain Bacteria; kingdom Bacillati; phylum Bacillota; class Bacilli; order Caryophanales; family Paenibacillaceae; genus Paenibacillus; species Paenibacillus sp. FSL K6-1318. Next base: position 2,416,376 of record NZ_CP150270.1, on the reverse strand, counting down.
CAAAAAGAGTCAGTTTGTCCTTGGCTGGTGTGCGTTCTTTGGCAGAAGGAATAACATCGGGATATCCCATATAGATCATACCTATAATCTTCTCACCCGCCTCTATGCCAAGAGGTTTGCGGAATTTGGGAGCGTACAAGAATGGCTTGGTCACCCAGAACGTACCAATGTCTTCACTCCAGGCTGCAAGCATAAAGTTCTGTACTAACGCACTGACCGCAGCGAAGTCTTCGTCCCAGATATTCTGTCTTGGATCTTCCTCCAGAACAACAAGCATAACGGCTGGAACTTGCGTAATATTGGCTGAGAATTTGTTGTCTTCTCCCATTTCTGCATCAATGGCCTCAGCCAGCTTTTTGCGCCCATTCCCGGTAAACAACAAAAATCTCCAAGGTTCACGCAATTTATGATTAGGAGCCCAAACTGCCGTATCCAACAACTCTATGATTTGCTGTGTAGGGACAGCTTCTTTCTTAAACTTTTTCACCGTACGACGGTTTTGAATCGCATTTCTGACTTCATTTGTTGTTTTCGTAGCTTTACTCATCGGCCGTACCTCCCTGTTTATAAAATCATTTGCAACCGCAATAGTGATTCGCGGCCTTGTACATTCAATATAATTTCTTTATGACATAATAAAATACCAGTTTACCTTCTTGATTATACACCCATCTGATCACGAGATTCAAAGGGGAGGCAAAGGTCAGTACCGTTAGGGTCATTACAACAGAAAAGACGACTCTGAATCTTGATTCACCACGAGGGATCATAAAGTCAGAACCGTCTTTTATTCTCATGTTATTTATTCACATATCATATCAACGAGTAATCAATCGTCGTAACTCGCCCCTTCAAACGTGCCATTCCCTTCAAATGTGCCATTAACAAAATCCATTTTGTTGTACTTCTCCTGGTTACCTGCAACATCTGTACTATAGTACTCTACCACCTTGACATCAGGGGCATAAAACTTGACGGGTCCTTCATAGTTTTTCCATTCTCCCCCATTGATTCGATATTGCGTTGTTTTTACGCCCGAACCTTTGACTTCATCTGTTGCCTGAAGTCTGAATGTAAATCCTTTGATGTATATTTTCCCGTTCACAGTATCTGTAATAGGAACTAATCTGTACTTGGTTACTGGAGGTGTAATATCTGCATCTTTCTTAAGTACGATATTAAACGCATTATGATCTCCTTTTAAAAGAGTAACGCTCAGGCTCGTTTTTAAATATCCTGCTGCTTCTCCCGTTATCATTCTAGCCCCTGTTGGTACGCGCTTTATTAAATAGTTGCCTTGAGCATCTGTTGTTGCCGAACCTCCAGCATTAACTTTAGCCCCACTTACTGGATTGCCCGATTCATCTACAACTTTTCCCCGCACGTGTGCCGCCTCTGCCAAAACAACATCCACTCTCAAGGTTCCTCCCTCCCGCACACCCAAGCGATCCTGTTCATATAACATATAATCATCGGCATCTACCCATATTGCAATGTTCGGATTATAAGCGTAATCAATTCCTGTAACCGCATATCGACCATGCTGATCAGTTTTCACTATACGATCAAAGACACTTGTTACTTTTATACGAGCATCTGGAACAGGTCTGCCTGCCTGATCTTTGACTGTTCCCACAATTGTGGAAGGTTCATAAATACGAAAATCTAGCTGTATTTGTTCTCCACCGGACAATCCGTAGGAGCCATAGTGTCTGTACGTCACATAACCCTCTGCTTCAACTACAAAAGTAATGTCCGTATTGTCTTCAACGGACTCTATAATACGATACCGCCCATTCCCATCCGTCTTCACGCTTTTCTCTGACGTATCCCCACGATAATTAAGCCAATACTTGACAGTAGCGTCCTTGACAGGTAATCCCTGACGATCAATAACTTTACCTGATACAGTTGCCTGGCTAGATAGATCGGCTGCATAAGAAACTCCGGAATACATGATTCCAAACAAAATGAAACATAAAGATAGTGTACTTAGTCGAATTATCCATTTGATACTTGTCTGCATCTTCTCACTACACCTCACCATTTATTTTATTGATCAAACATTCCTCTTTAACCTCTTAAATTAACTGACCATAAGTTCAAGCTTCCAGAATTCTCCGTCCCAAACATATTGCCAAATCCCCTGTCCACCGTCCATGGTCTCGCTGATATCCAGCACTTCCATCCGAGGGCACTCCCATACTTGTTTTACTGTGTTGTTCAAAGTATTCTGAAGCTCTTTCATACATCCCACCAACCTCTCTTTAAATTTCAACTTTCTTAGTTTATTACAAATGATACATTTTGTATCTATAAATTTATGAAATACACTGATTTTATTATCAATGCTCTATCCTCTGTTTGGTGATTTCATAGTTAAAACAAAAAAAGCCGCAGCTCCTGTATGAAGAGGAACTACGACTTTATTATATTAACTAATTTCAAAACTAAAACAAATGAAAAGATAAGACATAATTAAACTTGTACTTCGAAATAACTGACCAACCCACATTAAAAAGATACATTTCGTATCAATAAATACAGCAATAACTTTTTAGTGTAATTCTTAAAAAGCATTAACAATATGATTCACAGAGACAGTCTCTCCTGCTTGATCAAGCATTACGGCAATTACATCAAAACGGATCTGAAGTTCCGTCTCTCCCGTCATTTGCAAATACACGGATGCGGTTGAGCGCACCTGCTGCATTTTACGCATATCCACCGATTCCTGAGGTGTACCGTACTGAGTGGCTCCACTTCTGCTCCTTACTTCTACAAAGACAATCAGGCCCTCGTAGGAAGCAATGATGTCAATCTCACCGCTACGGCAACGCCAGTTCTGTCTAATGATCCGATAATTGTGCTCTCGCAGCCATTGACAGGCAGCCTCTTCACCTAATCGACCCTTCTGCTGTCGTGTGAGCTTCAGATCCGGCCCCCGGCCCAATCTACGTTCTACCATGACTCATGTTCCTCACGTCCTGAGGCCATTCGATCTGCACGGTAGACATACGTTAGCACCTCCGCGACCAGTTGATACAGTTCAGCTGGAATCTGTTCATCCAGATCCAACTTGGAGAGCACCTCCACAAGTGCTGCATCCTCCTGAACAGCCACACCGTTTTCTCTGGCTTTATCCAGAATGGCTTCTGCCACTTTGCCGCGCCCCTTGGCTACAACAACAGGTGCTTCGCTCTCTCCAGGAACATATTTTAGGGCAACCGCCTTTTTGGAGAGCAGGTCCGGTTGTGACGACTCGTCTTTCATACCTTCAAGTCCACCCCTTTGTATCGTTCAGGACTATAGTCCGAGGCCCTCGTTTTTCGTTCCGCGCCCGGCTCCTGGCCCGCAGGCCACGGTTCCGCCTTGAAGGTCAGCAGTTGATAGCCCAACTTGTCCAATGCCTGATGGATTACCTCTCGTCCGCTCTCCAGAAGCGGCCCCATCCCTTCCCGATCATTTAATACACGCAGACTGACAATGTTATTAACCACATGGACATCTACCAGAGTTGGCCCAAGACTTTTCATGTCCAAATCAAACCATAGACGGCAGTTGGACGCATCCAGCTCTCCACGAGGTCCACGACGTGATTGAATCTGAACAGACGCCGTTTCTTCCCCGTCCGGTCCAGTGATCGGAATAAACCAGTGCATCTGTGCAAATGTAGCGCTGCGATCTGTCGTCAGCAATAACTGCTGACCTGTCAGATATTGCACCGCTTGTCCCGCGGCATCCTTGAGTGCCGCCGGCGCACCTTCGCTGCTGGCAAGCTGCAGCAGCAAACCCTTCAGCGTGTCCGCATTCGCCGGACTCGCCGCATCCCCCACGCGCGGCTGCGCTGCCGCGCCGTGAACGGCCTGCTGCTCGTGCTCCGCACCGAGCAGCTTCAGCACGCGCCCCACCCACGGGTCCCCCTCGTGGGTGACAGGCGCGGGCACTGCCGCAGCTCCCGCAGGTGCTGCGGCACTACCGCCAGCCGGCGGCGCATCAGCGCCGGCTGGCAACAGCGCGGCACGCCTCCGGCGCCGCGGCCGCCTGGCCGCCCTGCGATGCAGGGGCGGCCTGTGCTGCCGCACCAGGCTGTGCCGGTGCGGCAGTGGACGCGCTGCGCAGGGCGTCCAGCAGCGCCAGCAGCTTGGGCGCCAGCTGCGCTGCCGTAGGCGCTGCTGGCGCCGCCTGGCCTGCTGCGGACGGAGTCCCCGCAGCAGCAGGCGTTTCAGCGCGGCCGTCAGTCCGACCGGCCGCGCCTGCTTCAGGCTGGCCTGCATTTACACGGCCAGCCACAGATTCTGCTGCCGCCCCTGGTGTACCCGGGCGGCTCCCAGCTTGGCCCGCGTCAGCCCCGCGCGGGCCCTCTCCAGGTATTCCGGTTCCAGACGGAATACCTGCGCCCCCTTTGCCAGCCGTCTCAACGTTGCTGGCAACTGCCTTCGTCGCGGCTTCAGCATTTCCTGCTCCTTCGCCGGTCTGCAGGTTTCCTTTCACCGCATTAGCTGCATCCTCTGTCCCGCCATCCGTCATAGATATAGCTCCTGCCAATGCCGCTTGTCCTTGTTGCGTCGACAAAACAGGAGTTCCTGTTCCAGCTACCTGACGGCCATTACCTGATGTAGCCAACCCTTCTTCCATCTGCGCTGCATTCGGCAATACAGGCACACCAGCCACAACAGTTGGTTTCATGGCAGCCGATTGTTCTCCAGGCAATGCCGGTTTACCTGTTGTTTGAGTCAACATCGTTTCCAACTGATCAGCCAACCCGCTTAACAACTGATGCAGAGGGGGGCCAAACACCGTCTGATGTAATCCTTTTACCGTTTCCGCCGTAACCGGGAGACCACGCTGAAAAGCAATTCCCGTCGCCTGCACCCATTCTTCCACAGGTACCTGTGCAGGTTTAGCTGTCATCATATTTTGGACCATAGCCACATTATCCTTCGTTAGCGGCAATCCGCTACGCTGCATGGCAAGTAACAGTTCCCGATTTCCTTTCGTATCCGGCAGTCCTACATCCTTAAGCAGGTTGTTCAGCGAAGCTTGTGGCAGCTCAGCAAGTGTTCCCGCCATAGGTTTCATTACCGTTATGCCATTTTCACCTGGAGGCTGTACTTGAAGCAACGTGGTCTCACCCGGACGGAGTGGAGTCTCCAACTTGGCGCGCACCTGCACACCTTGAATCTGCAGAACCGCTTCTCCCCCATCATCGGATACACTAACGACGGAGCCACGAACCACCTGACCTTCCTTTAATTCAAGCGGTTTGGCATTGCCGGGCTTACTATCTCCCATTAACCCCTTAATCATGGAACCGATATTCAAATCTCTCCCCCTCCTTCCTTCAAGCCTCTGTTAAAACAACGATTGCTGCTCTCCAAGCAGATTGCCCAGAAAACTGCGCCGATGCATCGGGGTTGCCCCCAACGCCATAATTTGCTCCCGATGAACTTTTGTTGCATATCCTTTATGTATCGACAAACCATATTCCGGATATAACGTATCCCATTCTTCCTTACACAGCCGATCTCGCGTTACCTTGGCAATAATAGATGCCGCTGCGATCGATTGACTATTGGCGTCACCTTTAATAATGGACAGTTGAGGTACATTCAGATCCACCTTCTCGGCATCCACCAGCATATAATCTGGAAGTTCCCCCAATGCTTCAACAGCACGTTTCATCGCGAGTCTCGCAGCCTGCTTGATATTAAGGCGGTCAATCGTTTCTGCATCCGCATACCCGATTCCTACCGCCAGCGCCTTTTCCATAATGACGTCATATAGTGCATCACGTTTTTTCTCCGTCAATTTCTTGGAGTCATTCACACCTTCCAGAATGAGATCCTTCGGTAAAATAACCGCCGCTGCGACAACATCCCCAAACAAGCATCCCCGTCCTACCTCATCAATACCAGCAATACGTTCAAACCCACTGTCCCAACACTCCCGCTCGTAGAGCAACAGATCTCGAGGTTCACTGGCTTCTTTTTTCTTCTTCGGTCCAACCGGGGTATCCAGTAGATTCAACCCGATCTCTTCATTATTTTCAACCATAACGCTCATCTCCTCTACCCACGCTTCTTCTGCATGCGTATCACTTACAACTTTTTATAATATAGACGTAGATTCTCTGTCTTTGTTCTGTACAACCTGTATCTCTTAGCAAAACTTTTCCTTGAGGTTTACAACAATAAAGATAGTGATGTCTTCATTTATCGGTATTTGATGGTTTAAATTGAATATATCAGACCTCGTCTAATCTAAATTGCACCACCATTTATCATAGCACGATTTTGACACACCTGATATATAGGTCAGGCAATTCCATTAAGCGTACTCTTCTTCAATCCTCTTCCATTTTTATCGTTTTTAACGCCATTTCCGTTTCTACTTCCGAGTTTTGATACACAAAAAACGACCGCTCCCGGTAATCCGGTAACGGCCGCTTCTTTCGGCACGTGCATATATGAAATGAACAGATGAGGATGGTGATCTTCATCGTGTAGAGTCCATTTTCTAATAGGGAGCTTCCATGGAGAACCGTCCCATTTTACCCGCTCGCAGTTCTCGCAGAAATGCTCGCGATGCCTTTTCCAGATCAATACGTCCACCGCTTACAACACAACCACGGACACGACCCACTTGTTCCATAATCGCAATAACACTGTCTGAATCATCCGCATCCTTGGAAAACTCCTGAAGTCCGTATCTCTCTTCCAGGGCGTCCCAGTAATAACGCATCAGGTAGCTGATTCCAAAAAAGGCGATATCCTCTGCATTCAGAATTTCCTCTTTGATCGCACCTGTTACGGCAAGACGATAACCTACATTCTGATCTTCGAATTTGGGCCAAAGAATACCCGGAGTATCCAAAAGCTCCATTTCTTTGCCTACCTTGATCCACTGTTGCCCCTTCGTGACACCAGGACGATCTCCTGTTAACGCAATACTCCGTCCAGCCAGTCGGTTAATCAGGGTTGATTTACCAACATTCGGAATACCCACAATCAATCCACGAACCGCACGAGGGTTAATTCCTTTGGCAATTTGACGATCAATTTTTTCTTTCAGAAGAAGCTTCGCCTGTACTGGAATGTCTTTAACGTTGGTGCCTGTCGAGGCATCCACAGGAAAAGCGGTAATTCCTTCTTTTTTGAAATATTCGATCCATTCTTGCGTCACTTTAGCATCTGCCAAATCCGATTTGTTCAACAAAATCATCCGGGGTTTGTCCAGCAATATTTCGTCAATCATCGGATTACGGCTGGAGACAGGCAGACGGGCATCCAATAGTTCGATGACCACGTCGATGAGCTTTAACTTATCCTGAATCTGGCGTCTGGCTCGAGTCATATGACCTGGAAACCATTGTATCGTCACCTTGTCTTCACCTCATTATTTACTTCAGTTTCAGTGGTTGATCCACTTGATCTCACCGATCGGCCAGAAAATCACATCTGCACGACCAATAATATCTTCTAACGAAACATAACCGATCATACGGCTGTCTGTACTATTTGGACGGTTGTCTCCCATAACAAACACATGACCTGCCGGCACTTTGCCATCAGGGAACTGCTCATTCGGGAAATCCTTCACATTATATGTTCCACCATTCGCTTCAGCAGCATCAATGGCTCCTTGAATATACGTTTCATCAACCTTTTTACCGTTAACCATCACGGTATCGTCCTGAACCTCCACCGTATCACCTTCTACAGCAATAACACGTTTAATGAAATCTCGACCTTCGGTTGGTACGTGGAAGACGATAACCTCACCGCGCTTCGGTTCTCTGATATCATATAAGATTTCGTTGACGATCACCCGTTCACCCGTTTCAAAGTTCGGCTGCATGGACGGTCCGTCCACAACAAACGGTTTGAAGAGCAACCACCGAATCAGAATGACGAGAACTAATGCGATAACAATGGCTTTAAGCCATTCAACAATTTCATTTTTAGCTTTTTTGGATCGACTGTCTTTCTCTTCGGCAGGATTTCCCCGGTCATGTTGAACTTCTTGTTCCATTCAAGATCTTCCTCTCTTCACAGTACATGTTTATAGCAGTACACACATCCAGCATTCTGCATCGTTCCAATAACTCAATGGATGGATACAAAACATTTACATCAGTTATGTAATCTTTGACCAAGCATTACAGTACATTTAATCCACAATTCAAATGCCTTCAAGAGGTTGTTCAAAAAGTCGGTACTGAAACCGGTCTTTTGAACACACACTTCAATAACTGATTTTACAAGCCTCCCGGACTATTCCCTGCATGTGTTGCCATACCATTTTACTCGGAAGTGTACCTCCGGTTCAACTTTTCCCGGACAAAAACGAAAAGGGCTTGTCTCCAAGCCCTTCCCGGTATCCGTTATATTAACGAATTTCTTTAATTCTCGCTGCTTTACCGCGTAGTTCACGAAGATAATAAAGCTTCGCACGACGCACTTTACCACGGCGAGCCACTTCGATTCTATCGATTTTAGGGGAATGAAGCGGGAAAGCTCTTTCCACACCTACACCGTAAGAAATTTTACGAACTGTAAAAGTCTCACTGATTCCACCACCACGGCGTTTAATCACAACACCTTCGAACAATTGGATACGCTCACGAGTTCCCTCGATTACCTTAACGTGCACTTTCAAAGTGTCACCAGGACGAAAACTCGGAATATCCTTACGAAGTTGTTCTTGTGTAATCGCTTGAACGATATTCATCTATGACTCCCTCCTTCCGTACAGGCGTTCATACTTCTTCCAGAGATCACCTTGTCTCCTTCATTATCCATAGAGGACCGCCGTATTCCACATAACAGACTTATTGTATCACGCAGCATATCAAAACACAAGAGAAATTAAACAAAATGCCTATTGTTCAATCTGCCGCTTTGAAACTCATCCATCACATGTAGACTTCATTCTTAAATACATTCTCCCACATGGCAATTTATGAACACTCTCTTCGGCATGCCAACCTGATACAGGAAAAAATAATGTAACCTCCCGTACATAAATATCGTCTATGATATAACTTAATGACACTTCAAAGGAGAACCCAAAGACTCATGAAATATTGGAAAAAGATCACGCTTGCTGTACTCGCCATCCTCACATGCTCCATTACACTGTATGCATATGCCGTAACTCATCCGACGAATGCCATGTCACACAAAGCCTGTACCTCCTGGGATATGGTCAAAGGCAAAGCATTCCAGCTATCACATACTGACTTCTCTAGCCAATCTACGCTGGATCGTTCCACCTTCAAGATTGAACAAGGTACCGCTACAGAAGTGCCTGTACTGATGTATCATTACATAGAGCCCAAACTGAACAATCACGAAACAGGTAATAAATCCATCATTAATCTGGAGGATTTCGAGCAAAATATGAAATACCTGCACGATGAAGGCTACCGTACGATTACACTGAATCAGCTTGAACAATATGTCAACGGGAAGATCTCCCTACCACAAAAGTCCATTGTAATTACCTTTGATGATGGTTACCAGAACAATTATACGTTAGCTTACCCTGTGCTTCAAAAATATAATTTCCACGCCTCGCTGTTTGTCATAGGCAGTAAAATTCAGGAGCAACCTTCGGAATTTGATCCCGCCATTAACAGCTTCATCTCCAAGCAAGAGATGCAGGCGGCAACTGACGTATTTGAATTCAACAGCCATACCTATAACCTGCATCACAAGGGATTTATCCGCTGTGGCAACAGTGTTCCTGTCGGTCTGGACACTAGTCTTCTGGATGATGATATCCAGCAAATGAAGCAAACCGGAATAGACACACCTTATCTGGCCTATCCTTTTGGCTATACCAGTACACAGATGATCTACAAGTTACAGCAACATGGATATCGTATGGCCTTTACCGTAAAGTCTGGATTTGTGCATCCAGGAGATCCTCCCATGAAGCTACCTCGCTTGACGGTCACGACAGGTACTGACCTGGCGTCCTTGCTTCAGCCCGAATCCAGTCCACAGAACGAATTATCTACATCCGAGAATGACCAATGAAACCTAGATTTAAACTTCCCCGCCGGGATACAGAGTCGAGCTATACAGCCTTTTAAGCTGTGGCTTGGCTCTTTTTGCATCAGTAAGTGATAATGTCATCGGAGAGCTGGAATACATCACTGCTTCCTCTGCGTCATAGATGATGATCTGTTCTTTCCCCGTCTGAACCAGGTCTGCATGCACCACATATCCCTCTTTCGGGAATTCAGTAACCGTTTTCATGTCTCCATCTACCAAAGAAGGCAACACATCTCCACCTCGGCGATACGCCAAAATATAATCAAGTCCACCTTCATCCCAGTTACATACAGGCTCTATAATCGTTAACCACCCACGAGTCGTGCGATTTTCTTTCCATATTTCTTTTCCGTCACGATCCAGCATGAACATCCCATCCTTACCGTTCTCATCCCCCCGGATAATCCGGTCCAAGCCTGCAATCTGTAACCCTTCCATTCCAGTACAAAAATGGCCCAGCGCAATATGCTGTGATTCAATTGAATCTTCATAACGCCATTTCTCATTACCATAGCGGTCCATCATGACCGTGACGCTGCCACCAATAACAACCTCGACTTGCCCATCACCGTCAACGTCGCCAAACCATATACAGTCGGCATGATCCTCGAGATTATGACAAGACCATAACAACGTCCCATCATGATCCAGCATGTCATATCCGGCCATCACTTCATCTTTCCCATCTCCATCAATATCATATACCCATGGAAAATGTCCCGGATTCCCTTCATGCTTCCATAACAAATTAAATTCATGGTCGAGTGCCCATAACGTCTTATAGCGGTCTTTCAGTATAATGTCCATTTTCTGCTGCTTACCCGTCAGGTTGGCGAGAATAATGCAATCATGTGCTTCATCACCTGGCAGATCATGTGTTTCTTTGATCTCTCCAGTCTCGCCATTCAACACGAGAAATTGTTTGTCCATGACACACAATATTTCATTATTTCCGTCACCATCCCAATCTGCGATCTGAGCGGGATAGTCTGAGCCTGGACCGCCTGCATTCGGATCAGGTGTTCCCACCTGCCATAGTAATGTTCCTTCCAGATCAAACGCAGTCAAGCAGCAGACCTGATGCGGAACATACCGATCGTCTATGCCCCCATCTGCCTGTACCAGCAACATCTCAAGTCTGCCGTCCCCATTCAGATCTCCCAAAAGCATTTTGCAGCGTTCTCCGGCCTGGCTAATATCTACTCTGGCGATTTCATAAGGCTGATGATTCATAACCTTCCTCCTCAGCATATCGTTGTTATTCAAATCCAGCTGAGTTCACCATAAAGAAAACCCCTTATTTTTACAACCCTATTATGTGGTCATGCAAAAATGTTCAAAGCTGCAAGAAAGTACTCACGTCAACAAGAACCGTTTTAAACGAATGATTCATACCCACTCTAAGAACTCAAGACGATTGCCAAAAGGATCATTTATATAGAATCGTCGTACACCTTCATCTACCCTTGCTTCGTCATCGACAATATGAATATGGTTATGATTTAGATGATCACGCAACTGATCCAAATGTTGTACATGAAAGGCCGGATGAGCTTTTGTAGCGGGAATGAAATCTTTTTGTACACCAATATGCACTTGGTGTCTGCCACAATCGAACCATACACCACTCCGTTTTCTTAGAGCTTCAGGTTTGGGAATCTCGGTCCATCCCAATACATTATTGAAAAAATGACGCGCCTCCGCCTCACAACCTTCTGGTGCTGCGAGCTGAATATGATCAAGACCAATCATATTGTAAGTCATTCATACACCCCCTCCTGTTTCACTTAATGAAACTTAGTTTTAAAATATATCTATATTTTATAGGATGGACCAATCGAAATCCAGCTCTCTTCTTACAATATAAATAAAAAAAGCCAACCTGTGGTATCAAGGTTAGCTTTTCGAACTCTAAAAAAAGATATATTTACGTGTTCATACGATGCATATTACTCAATGTTATTTTCACGGTTTGAGCGTATCTTTTTCAACCAAATTCGCTCTTTGTCCGTCAAGTCGGCCGTTTCCAACATCTCTGGTCTACGCTCTAGCGTACGAAGCAAAGATTGTTCTCTACGCCACGCCTCAATGTTCAGGTGATGTCCTGACAACAGCATATCCGGCACTCTCATGCCCCTAAACTCGGGTGGGCGTGTGTAATGTGGATATTCCAGGAGTCCGGTGCTGAATGAATCGGTTACTGCGCTTGTCTCATTGCCAAGCACACCGGGGATAAGTCGTACGATGCTGTCGATCGCAACCATAGCAGGCAACTCCCCACCAGTGAGTACGTAATCACCAATGGATAGTTCATCCGTCACGAGAAATTCGCGGATTCGCTCATCGTAACCTTCATAATGTCCGCATATAAAAATCAGATGATCTTCCTGTACAAGTTCTTCTGCTTTTTTCTGTGTAAACGTCTCACCTTGCGGACACATTAAAATGATACGTGGAGCTTTCATCGTTGCCGCGGCTTCTCCGCGTTGCTCCAGCACATCTTCAACAGCAGCAAAGATCGGATCTGGTTTCAGCACCATGCCTCCCCCCCCACCGTAAGGAGCATCATCGACCGTATTGTGTTTATTTGTCGCATAATTACGGAAGTTGGTTGCACCGAGGGACACCAGCCCCTTCGTTTGGGCTTTACCCAAAATGCTTGCTCCGAATACGCCGTCAAACATCTCCGGGAATAATGTTAATACATCCACTTTCATGTTACAGCAGTCCTTCCATCAGATGAATCTTCACTTGCTGCTGTTCAATGTCCACATCAAGTACTACATCATCAATAACAGGAATCAGTACTTCTTTGCCTGCTGGCGTTTTGACAACCCATACATCATTGGCACCAGGAGTCAAAATTTCAGAGATGGTGCCAAGCGTTTCACCCTCTTCAGTGATGACAGAACACCCAACGATTTGATGGAAGTAGTATTCACCTTCCTCCAGTTCAGCCAGGTTCTCTTTCAACACTTTGGCCATGCCGCCTTTAAACTTCTCGACTTCATTAATATTGCCATACTCTTTCAGACGAAGAATATACATATTCTTATGCAAACGTGAAGATTCCACGTTGACCATGACTGGATGATTATCTGGTGTAAAGAAAAACAGCTCTGCATTTTTCGCGAAACGCACTTCCGGGAAATCAGTTAAAGGCATGATTCTTACCTCGCCGCGAATTCCATGCGTATTGACGATTTTACCTACATTCATAAACTCTGCCATAGATCCTCCTACGAAATTAAATCAAACTAAACAGCTACTTCGACTCTCGTACGGTCGTTCCGGCGACGGTTCGTTCTTTCGATCGCTGTTACCCCCTCATTTTTCGAACTTACTTTAAAAGGTGAAAATGAGGTGATAGCGTATGCTTCCGATGTAGCTTTCTTTCAGAAAGCTTTAAGGCGAACGCTAACGCTTCTCCAGAATCGATCCCGTCCCCTGCACTGCTCCGAAGTCACTCATACCCAAAAATATTTTAATTCAATATCTAATCCAACATATTAAGTTCAGCATGCACGAAAAGGGGCTAGGACATGCATCCTAACCCCCTTTCGTATATCTTTAAGATATGATATCAACGGTAACCCGTTTATCCATCTTAACTGCTGCTGATGTGACGACCGTGCGAAGAGATTTTGCGATTCGTCCCTGTTTACCAATTACCTTCCCGACATCGTCAGGATGAACGGTTAACTCATAAACGACAAGCCGGTCTTTCTCAACCGTCCGAACCGTCACATCTTCCGGATGATCGACCAAAGCCTTAGCAATTATGCTTACTAATTCTTCCATAGATGACCCTCCGAATCAGCACTTTATTTAGATAATTTAGACTCGTGGAACTTCTTCATCACGCCCGCTTTGCTAAGCAAGTTGCGGACAGTGTCAGATGCTTGTGCACCGTTTTGAAGCCATGCCAATGCTTTATCTTCATCGATCTTAACAACAGCCGGTTGTTCAACCGGGTTGTAGTAACCGATCTCCTCGATAAAACGACCGTCACGTGGGGAACGGGAATCCGATACCACTACGCGGTAGAAAGGAGCTTTGTGAGCACCCATACGTTTCAGACGAATACGAACTGCCATTTGAAAATTCACCTCCTTCAATGAAATCTGTATATGATTTAGCTTCGCTTAATTAACGGAAAGGAAACTTCATTCCTTTACCCATACCTTTAAGCTGCTTCATAGCTTTATTTTTACCGCCTTTAGGTCCCATCATATCCGAGAACTGTTTCATCATGCGGCGCATCTCATCAAACTGCTTGATCAGACGATTTACTTCAGCCAGAGATGTTCCGCTCCCCGTAGCAATACGCTTCCGGCGGCTATGGTTGATCATGTCCGGGTTCCGTTTCTCTTCGGTCGTCATAGAGTAGACGATCGCTTCGATCCGGCCCATTTGTTTATCATCAACCTTCAGATCCTTGGCTTGTTTCATCTTGCCCATGCCGGGGATCATATCCATGATCTGATCGATTGGTCCCAGCTTTTTCACTTGATCCATCTGCTCCAGGAAATCTTCAAACGTGAATTCTGCATTACGCATCTTCCGTTCCATTTCCTTGGCTTTATCGGTATCAATGTTTAATTGTGCTTTCTCAATCAGAGATAACATATCACCCATACCGAGGATCCGTGAAGCCATACGTTCCGGGTGGAACGGCTCCAACGCGTCAAGTTTCTCTCCAAGGGAAGCAAACTTGATTGGACAACCCGTAACTGCTTTGACGGAAAGCGCAGCACCACCACGAGTATCTCCATCCAGCTTGGTCAGGACAACCCCGGTCAGATTAAGCTGCTGGTTAAAGTGTTCTGCTACGTTAACCGCATCCTGACCTGTCATGCTGTCTACGACAAGCAGTACTTCATCCGGATTCACTACGCTGTGAATCTGGCGAAGCTCTTCCATCAGCTCTTCATCGACATGCAGACGTCCAGCCGTATCGATAATGACATAATCATTACCGTTATCTTTGGCATGTTGAAGACCTTGACGTGCAATCTCAACAGGGCTTGTCTGATCTCCCAGTGTGAATACCGGCGCTTTGATCTGCTCGCCGAGTACTTGCAACTGTTTGATCGCTGCCGGACGATAAATATCGCCTGCAACAAGCAATGGTCTGCTGTTTTGCTTTTGCAGCATTTTAGCCAGTTTACCAGATGTGGTTGTTTTACCAGCACCCTGCAAACCAACCATCATCAGCACCGTAGGCGGTTTGTTCGCTTTAGCCAATTTCGCCTGGCTTCCACCCATCAAATCCGTTAGTTCCTTGTTAACGATGTCGATGATGACCATTCCTGGCGTGAAGCTCTCCATCACTTCTTTGCCAACAGCCTTCTCTTTCACCTTGGCGATGAATTCCTTGACCACTTTGAAGTTTACATCCGCTTCGAGCAATGCCAGACGTACCTCGCGCATAGCTTCGGCTACATCCTCATCAGACACCTTGCCTTTGCCGCGCAGCTTGCTGAACACATTCTGTAATCGGGTCGTTAATCCTTCAAATGCCATGATCCCACCTCCTTAAGCTTTAATACTGTTTTCCAGACCGATACGTTCCGCTCAACCAAAGTTTCATTCACTAAGCTGAGCAACGATATCGTGTATTTGTTTGTTGTTATCAATGGAGACGCCTGCGCGTTCCAATGCATTTTGCAAATCTTCAAGATTGCGATTACGCCGTTCATGCTTTTCCAGCAAGCCCAGCTTGCTTTCGTAATTTTCCAGCACTTGTTCGGCACGCTTGATATGCTCGTATACCGCCTGGCGGCTGATCTCAAACTCGGCTGCAATTTCACCAAGTGAAAAATCGTCATGAAAGTAATACTTTAGAAAAGTCTGCTGTTTCTCGGTAAGTAACAATTCATAAAAAGCAAACAGCAAGTTAATCCGGTTTGTCTTCTCAAGCCGGTTTTCTTGACTCACATCGGGGCACTCCCTTCGTCAAGGAAAAACACTTTACACTCTTGCAACGTTCCTAATAATACCTAAAACAAATCAGGTTGTCAAGCAAAAATACTTGTCACAATAAAAACAGCTCTAATGACGTCCCATTTCGCTGCTATACAGGTAGTTTCTACCCTTTTTCATAACAAGCAATCCCGATCTGTACCTCCACGCTCCACCTCTATGTAGAAGAAAAACGAATGCGTCTCAGCCAATGGAGATGCATCCGTTTATGGTGTTCTAGCGAAGTGGTGTCAGGTACAGCAGTACCATGAAGAAATGAAGAATACTGCCTGCTAGCACAAAGAGATGCCAAATCGCATGGTGGTAAGGAAATCCACGCCACACATAAAATAGCGTTCCCAGTGTATACATTAGACCTCCAGCAACCAGCAACACGATTCCCCCAGTAGGAATGGCAGCCATAAGCGGTTGCCAGGCAATAACGATGAGCCAGCCCATCGCGATATAGAAAATCGTAGACATGAATAGAAACTTTTTCGTAAAAAACGCCTTAAAGATCACGCCGAATAATGCGATTCCCCAGATTATACCGAACAGGGTCCATCCAAGTGTGCCGCGAACAGCAATAAACAAAAGCGGAGTATATGATCCGGCAATAAACAAATAAATGGATGAATGGTCGAAAATCTCAAATAAATCTTTCACTTTTCCATCTTTCCATGCATGCACGAGTGTTGAGCTCGTATAGAGCAGTAACATAGTGATCCCATAGATCGTGAAACTGACCACATGCCAAGCCGTGCCTTTAATACTTGAAAATACAATCAATAGCACCAGTGCAGCTACACTGAGTGCAGCGCCGATTCCATGTGTCACCGCATTGGCGACTTCTTCACGGCGTGAATAGGTATAAGTATTGGCCATTTCAACCGTCCTTTCTAACCCTACAGCATTGCCTTTTATATTCCCATTATACACGTATTGCCAGTGACATTACACGTGACACTTATCACGTATATCACTGGCAATACGGCTAACGCTACTCATTTATTCCATTTATTAAGATCTAGGAATTAGCTTCCTCTTCTTCAGCACCTTCAGCTGGCTGTTCCTGGATCAATCCGGCAAACAAGGCATGCACGAATTGCTCCGAATCGAACGGCTGCAGATCGTCAATCTTCTCACCCAGTCCCACGAGTTTCACTGGCAGGTCCAGTTCCTGACGGATCGCAACAACGATCCCACCCTTAGCTGTTCCATCCAGTTTCGTCAGTACCAGACCAGTCACGCCGCTTTTCTCACCGAAAAGTTTAGCCTGATTCAAGGCATTTTGACCTGTTGTTGCATCCAGTACCATCAGTACTTCATGCGGAGCTTCCGGAATTTCACGCTGAATGACACGATAGATCTTGTTAAGCTCGTCCATCAGGTTAGATTTATTTTGCAGACGACCTGCTGTATCACAGAGGAGAACATCTGCGCCCCGTTGTTTTGCTGCCTGCACCGCATCATACATAACAGCTGCTGGATCAGAACCGGACTGCTGCTTGATCACATCGACACCGGCACGTTGTCCCCATACTTCCAGCTGTTCGATCGCTCCCGCACGGAACGTATCTCCGGCTGCCATGATGACTTTTTTACCTTGCTGTTTAAAGCGATGAGCCAGCTTGCCAATCGTTGTTGTTTTACCAACACCGTTAACGCCAACGAACAAAATGACGGTAATGCCATTCGGATTCATTTTCAATTCATTGTTCTGTTCACCGCGAAGAAGATCCGTCAGTTTCTCGGACAAAACAGGCTGCAGCTCAGCCGCGTCCTCAATTTTGCGTTTCTTCACCTCAACGCGCAGGTCTTCGATCAGGTTCATGACCGTATTCACGCCAACGTCTGCTCCAATCAGAATCTCTTCCAATTCTTCATAGAACTCTTCATCAATTTTTTTGCGGCGGATAACGAGATCCGACACTTTTTCCACAAGCCCTTTACGTGTCTTTTCCAATCCATCCTTGAACTGTTTGGTAACCGACTCCGTTTTGCTTGCAATGCTGTCTCTCAGCTTCTTAAAAAAACTCATAAAGCCCCTCCATCGTGTACATAATCTGAACGTTTTTCAAAGATGCTCAATCTAAATCAAATTTAAATGATTACAATGAGTTCATGTGTCTCGCAGGTTTGGATCAGATCAGGCAATTACAGCTTCCTCATCTTCCAGTTTAACCGAAACAAGCTTGGATACGCCGCCCTCTTCCATGGTAACACCGTACAACACATCCGCTTCTTCCATTGTACCTTTACGATGGGTAACAACGATGAACTGTGTTTGTTCGGAGAATTCACGCAAGTACTGGGCAAAACGTACCACGTTGGCTTCGTCCAACGCTGCCTCAACTTCATCCAGCACGCAGAATGGTACAGGTTTGACATGCAGGATGGCAAATAACAGAGCCATCGCCGTCAAAGCCCGCTCCCCACCGGATAACAGTTGCAGGTTTTGCAGTTTCTTGCCTGGTGGCTGAGCCACAATATCTATTCCCGTTTCTAGCAAGCGCTCCGGGTCCATCAGAACAAGGTCAGCACGTCCCCCGCCAAACAGCTTGGTAAACACGGTACCGAACTCACGGCGGATCGCATCAAACGTGATCTTGAATCGCTTCGCCATCTCGTCTTCCATTTCCCGAATAACCTGATACAACGTCGTTTTGGCTTCCACCAGGTCATTCTTCTGTTCACTCAGGAACTCATAACGCTCATTGACCCGCTGGAACTCCTCAATCGCTCCCAGGTTAACCTCACCCAGAGCGGATATGCTGCGCTTGAGCTTCTGTACCTCAGCCTGTGTATGCTCCACATCTTCCGGCACAGGATAACGCTCTTTGGCGAGCTCATAGCCCAGTTCGTATTCATCCGTCAGCTTCCGCAGTATATTTTCCAGCTCAACATCCAAGCGGTTGACGGAGATTTCCGTCTGTCGCATCTGCTCTTCCACCGCTTTCAACTGCGTGCGCTGTTCCTTCGTTTCGCTTTCAGCAAGCTCAAGCTTTTTCGACAACTCACTTCGGGCAGCACGTTTGAAGTCCAGCTCTTGGGATGCTTCCGCTTTTTTCAGCTTGTACTGGTTCAGATCTTCAATCTGCTTGACACTCTCAGTCTGTGTTTTTTTGAGATCTGCTTCCATTGAAGCCAGCAACGTGCGATTCTGACGAAGATCTTTCACCAGCGACTCCACTTCACGCTCCAGACGCCGCAATTGTTCCCCATTGGAGAACCGCTCCTGATCGAGCTTACCTTCGCGCACTTTCAATTCGGTGAGTTGACTCTGCAATTCTTCCTTCGCGGATTCATTGGCTTTCCGAGCAAACTCGGCTGCATGAATGGCACGATGAGTCGCTTTTTCTTCCTCTTCAAGCTGCTCCAGCTTCTTCACAGCGACGATGCGAGCCGTATCCAGCTCTTTGATCTCTTCGGTGAATCCGCTCTTCTCCTGCCCGGCAACAGCAACCTGTTCAAGCACGTGGCGAAGCTCATGCTCTACCTGCTTCATTTCCATCGAAGCCTGCTGTTCTGCATTTCGGGTATCGTCACCGGACTGACGAAGTTCGTCCAGTTTGTCCTGACACTGCTCCAGTTGAACTTTTACATCATCCACACTGCGATGCAGCTTCACGATCTGATTTTCCGTATCCAAAATATCCTGGTCGAGCTGGTCCAGCTGCCGTTTCCGACTGAGCAGACTCACATTTTTCTTGTGCTGGCTACCACCTGTCATGGAACCACCCGCATTAACCACGTCGCCTTCAAGCGTCACGACCCGGAAACGATACTGGCAGCGAGCCGCAATTTTATTCGCGACCTCCAGCGTTTCGGCAATGATAACATTACCCAGTAGGCTGCCAATGATCGAAGCATACTTGGATTCGAATTGTACGAGATCAGCACCGATCCCGACAAAACCATCCATGCCTTCAATCATGGAACGTTCAGCCGCTCCAATGGCACGAGGACGAATGACATCCAGAGGCAAGAACGTTGCACGGCCTAATTGACGTTGCTTCAGAAAAGCGATCGCTTGTCTGGAAACTGATTCATTTTCCATGACCACATGCTGCAAGGATGCGCCCATCGCTGTCTCTACTGCAAGTTCAATCTTCTCGGGAACTTTAACGAGTTCAGCCACAGCTCCATGAACACCGTTTAGTGTGCCTTTGCGTGAAGCCTTGAGAACCTCCTTGACACCGAGCATGAATCCGTCAAAATCATCCTGCATCTCTTTCATCGTATCGCGGCGGGAGACCTGAGCTTCACGTTTCTGTTCCCATTTACGGACTGTGCCCCGACTTTCTTCGAGCAGCTTCTGCAGCGACTGAAGTCGTTCACTTTCCGTAATATAACCACCACGTAGATCACTGATTTCTTTGCCCAAACGAACAACCTTTTTCTCAATGTCCGCTTTACGACTTTCCAGTGTTTCCTTCTGATCTTCCCATTTGCCCGATTCCTCAGCCGCGCGATTCATTCTGCGCTCCAGCGTTTCTTTCTGCTGGTCCACGTAACGAATTTCATTTCGTGTCTGGGCCATCTGATTCATCAGCTCCAGCAAGTTTCCTTTGAGGCTTTCCTCTTGCTGCTGGCTAATGCCACCTGTGACACCGATGAGTTTGGCCTCTTCCTGCGACAGCTGATTTCTCACATCATTCAGTTCATGCTCAAGCTTGCCAAACTTCTCACGCAGTGCAAGGAGCTCGGTTTCCCGTTCGGAATGTCTCTCTTCACTGGCGGCAAGTGTTACTTTGAGCTGCTCCTGATTCGTTTGAAGATGGTGCGAGCGTTCTTTGAGCAGTTCACCAAGCCCTTCACTTTTCTCCGTTGCTTCACTGAATTGCAATAATGCGGATTGCAGTTGCTCTGTCTCTGTTTCCAGGATACGCAGCGCATTCCGATCATTTTCCAGCTTGGCATCATGCGTAGAGACAATGGCCGCCAGTCCAACCTCTTCCTGTTTTAGCGATTGCAGCCTTTCGTTCGCCTTACTCCAGGAAGCATGAATCTGTTCGATCTGGTACACATACATCGAGATCTCCTGCGATTTGAGCTGTGAACGAAGTTCCTTATAGTGGATCGCTTTCTCCGATTGTTCCTTAAGCGGTCCAATCTGATCTTCCAACTCGGTCACGAGATCATGAATCCGCAGCAAATTCTGCTCTGTCTCATCCAGTTTGCGCGTAGCATCCCGCTTGCGGGATTTATATTTAACGATACCTGAAGCCTCTTCAAAAATGCCCCTGCGATCCTCTGAACGGGTACTCAGAATCTCTTCGATTCGCCCCTGTCCAATAATCGAGTAGGCTTCTTTACCAATGCCGGTATCCATAAACAACTCCGTGATATCCTTCAAACGACAAGATTGTTTGTTGATAAAATACTCACTATCTCCACTGCGATGTACACGACGAGTCACCGTCACTTCACCGAAATCCAATGCAAGTGCGTGATCCTCGTTATCGAGCGTTAGCGAAACTTCGCCGAAATTAACGGCCTTCCGTGCGTCACTGCCTGCAAAAATGATATCTTCCATCTTGCCACCACGCAGCGACTTGGCACTTTGTTCCCCCAGAACCCAGCGGATTCCGTCCGATATATTACTCTTGCCACTTCCGTTCGGACCTACAACAGCCGTAATGCCACGAACGAATTCCATCTCCGTTTTGTCGGCGAATGACTTGAATCCACCCAATTCAATCCGTTTTAAAAACATAGGGTTTCTCGTCACCTCCTCTTGCAAATTTCAAGTATTGCATTCCAGCGCCTAATTAAATTGAAATAAAATAAGATTCAACTTATTTAGTTAACGATCAGGTAACCTTCTCCTGAACCTCTTTACAAAAAAAAGAGCAAAAAGCAGTCCGGCCGATTACTTCCGCCGGGGCGGACCCGCGGGCTGCTCTTTGCTCTTCGTTTGTCTATGCGCTATCGGTTAAGCTCCGGCTTCCGGAAGCTTCAAACGATCAAGTGCTGCAGATGCAGCCTGTTGTTCCGCTTCCTTTTTGGAACGCCCTGTACCTCTGCCAAGCCGTTCTTGACCCATATGGACCTCCGAGACAAACTCACGTTCATGGGCAGGTCCCCGTTCCTCAACGATACGGTATTCCAAAGCTCCCATATTGTGATGCTGAGTAAGTTCCTGCAGTTCCGTTTTGTAGTCACTCATTTGCAGCTTGCTGCCCAGAACGATTAATGGGAAGACATGCTGGTCGAGAAATGTCCGAACAGGCGCAAGCCCCTGATCCAGATACAATGCACCAATGAAAGATTCAAACACATCTGCCAGCAGAGCCGGCCGTGTCCGTCCTCCAGTTAGTTCCTCACCTTTACCAAGAAGTACATACTGCCCAAAACCCAACGCTTCAGCAAATTTGACGAGGGAAGGCTCACAGACAATGGATGCCCGCAGCTTAGTTAATTCACCTTCCGGACGGTTAGGATACAAATGATACAAGTATTCCGATACAGTCAGTTCCAGCACGGCATCGCCCAGAAACTCCAGACGCTCGTTGTCCTGATGCTGACTGAACCGGTGTTCGTTTACATAAGAAGCATGGGTAAACGCTTGTTTTAAAAGCTGCCTGTTGTCAAATTTGATTTGAAGTTTGTGTTGTAACTGCTTCAGATCTTCACTCAAACGAACTAGCCCCTTATGCTTCAAATTTTTTGAGAATAATGGTGGCATTGTGACCGCCGAATCCAAATGAATTGGACATGGCAATATTGACTTTAGTTTGACGTGGAACATTTGGTACATAATCCAGATCACATTCTGGGTCCTGATTTTCCAGGTTGATCGTTGGAGCCAGTGTCTGATGTGTCAGTGACAATCCACAGATAACCGCTTCTACTCCACCAGCCGCGCCAAGCATGTGGCCCGTCATGGATTTAGTAGAACTCACTGCGAGCTTGTACGCATGGTCACCAAACGCCTTTTTGATCGCAAGCGTTTCGGATCTGTCGCCTACAGGCGTCGAAGTTCCGTGTGCATTGATGTAATCCACTTCTTCAGGCTCAATGCCCGCATTGCGAAGTGCCATCTTCATGCAACGTGCTGCTCCATCCGGATCTGGTTCTGTCATGTGATGTGCATCGCCAGTCAGACCATAACCAATCACTTCACCATAAATACGTGCACCACGTTTTTGAGCATGTTCCAGGGATTCCAGAATCAGAACGCCCGCGCCTTCGCCCATAACAAAACCATCACGTTCTGTATCAAAAGGACGGCTTGATTTCGCAGGATCATCATTACGTGTAGACATTGCGCGCATCGCACAGAACCCTGCAAGACCTGTTGGTCTGATTGTTGCTTCCGCACCACCACAGATCATGGCATCTGCATCACCATTGGCAATCAGCTTGAAGGAATCTCCGATGGAGTGTGTACCTGTTGCACAAGCGGTAACAACGTTAATGTTCGGACCTTTGGCACCAAGAGAAATCGACATCTGACCTGAAGCCATGTTGGAGATCATCATGGGAATGAAGAATGGGCTTACGCGTTTTGGACCTTTTTGCAGCAATGCATTATGTTGGTCCTCCCAAGTACCCAATCCACCAATACCTGATCCGATGGATACACCGAAACGCTCTGCATCAATATTCTCGTTAATTTTCAGACCACTGTCTTCAACGGCTTTGAAGCCGGCTGCCACAGCGAACTGAACAAAACGGTCCATTTTGCGAGCATCTTTGCGATCCATGTATTCTTCCGGGTTGAAATCCTTGATCTCGGCTGCAATCTGTGTCGTATATTCACTCACATCGAACGCCTCAATCTGAGAGATTCCGGACTTTCCTGCCATTAAACTGCCCCAGAACGTTTCCAAATCTTTTCCGAGCGATGTCATTACGCCCATTCCGGTAATTACTACTCTTTGTTTCAAACCGACTCACCTCTATATCGACTGCATTACGCAAGTATTTTGTGGGAATATCCGCAAACAGGCATCTATTCAACCAAGATCGGAAGATCTGCTTGAGTAGAGCTGCTTGTGGAATGAGAAAAACCAATGAATGATGAGAAGTCCCGCCTGTTCGAAAACATGTGCGGGACTAAAATGACTTTAGGTATGAGATTGTATGTAGTTTACAACTTCACCTACGGTCGTGATTTTTTCTGCATCTTCATCAGAGATTTCCAAATCAAATTCATCTTCCAATTCCATGACCAATTCCACTACATCCAAAGAATCAGCACCCAAATCTTCTTTGAAAGATGCTTCAAGTGTAACTTCAGCTTCGTCTGCGCCCAAGCGGTCGACGACGATGCGTTTTACACGCTCCAATACATCGGACATCCGGTTCACCTCCTTCTTTGGTATTATACGAGAATCGCAGGCAAAATGCCATAGAAGACATATGCGGCTCCCGGCCGGGGAACCCGGCCTTTTTCCGGCATTTCGGATCGTCCAGCGCCTGTTCCCCGACTATTGTTCAAGTCCGGGAAGAATTACATGTACATGCCACCATCAACATGCAGCGTCTGCCCTGTCATATAAGATGAAGCCTGTGAAGCCAGGAACGTGACTACACCGGCGATTTCATCCGGCTGACCCAAACGGGACAACGGAATACCACTCAGCATACCGTCCACCAGTTCCTGAGACAACTCTTTTGTCATATCCGTCTCAATGAAACCTGGCGCAACACAGTTGACTGTGATTCCGCGAGAAGCCAGTTCACGAGCGGATGCCTTCGTCAAACCAATGACTCCTGCTTTGGCAGCAACATAGTTCGCTTGTCCAGCATTACCAAGCACACCTACAACCGAGGAGATATTGATAATTCTTCCCGACCGTTGTTTCATCATTGGACGTGTAACCGCCTTAAGGCAGTTAAACACACCTTTGAGATTGGTTTCAATAACCTGATCGAATTCTTCCTCTTTCATACGCATGATCAGATTATCACGGGTAATCCCAGCATTGTTCACCAGAATATCAACGTTGCCCCATGCTTCGAGTGTAGCTTTGACCATTTGTTCAGCTTCATCCATCAGGCCAACATTGGCTTGAAGTGTAATCGCCTTGACTCCTTTGGCACGAATCGCTTCCGCCACTTCCTCAGCTGCCGCTTGACTGCCCGCATAATTCACGGCCACGTTCGCTCCAGCCTCAGCCAGTGCCAGTGCAATACTGCGCCCGATGCCACGGGATGCTCCGGTAACGAGTGCATTTTTACCTTCTAATGGTTTAGACATAATCATTCCTCCTTTCCCCAAATCTATATCAGTTCAACCAAAGAATGTTTACACTTGCCACTCCGATGACAGAATAACCTTCCGATCGCTGTTATCCCCAGATTTTTTTAATTCCCTTTTCTAAAGGGAAAATCCGGTGATAGCGTATGCTTCCGATGTAGCTTTCTTTCAGAAAGCTTTTAGGCGAACGCTCCGCTTCTTCAGTTTTTTCTGTCCTCTCCGTTCTCGTGTAAAAAGTTTAGTCTAACTCATATAACTCCTTCTAATTCACTTGCCGTTGCTTCGAGCGTTTCAAGACTGTTCACATTGTAGAGTTTAACGGTTTTATCTGTTTTTTTAATCAAACCGGTCAATACACTGCCAGATCCAATCTCGATGAACGTATCCACGCCTTGCTCAATAAGCCATGTCACACTGTCTTCCCATAATACAGGAGAATAGACCTGAGCTGTTAACAAATCCTGAACTTGTCCATTCTCTGCAGGTCTTGCCGTCACATTAGCGACTACAGGAACCGTTGCCGGTGAGAACGTGACGGTTTTCAGTTTCTCTTCCAGCTTCTCAGCTGCACCCTTCATCAATGAAGAGTGGAACGGGCCGCTTACTTCCAATGCAATGGCGCGTTTACCGCCAGCTTCTTTCACTCGCTCCGCGACTGCAGCTACGCCTTCCTTTACACCAGAAACGACGATTTGTCCTGGACAATTAATGTTCGCAAGTTCAACCGCATGACCACTTTCAGATACGTCACGGCAAAGCACCCCCAGCGCTTCCCGATCCGCACCCAACACAGCAGCCATAGCTCCTTGTCCACCCGGAACTGCCTGTTCCATATACTGACCACGAGCCCGTACAATGCTCACTGCATCAGCAAACGATAGAACGCCTGCTGCCACCAGTGCACTGTATTCTCCCAGACTGTGTCCGGCCGTATAGTCAGGCTGAATTCCTTTTTCTTTGAAGGCTTCAAGCAAGGCAATACTTGCTGTCAACAGAGCCGGTTGTGTATTTGATGTCTGTTTCAACTCGGTCTCCGGTCCTTCAAATACGAGATTGCTCAGCGAGAAACCCAATGTTTCATCCGCTGTACGAAAAATCTCGGTTGCCGCAGGCACGGAATCATACGCGTCCTTCGCCATGCCTACAGCCTGTGATCCCTGACCGGGAAATACAAATGCTATTTTACCCATCCCATTCATCTCCCAGCTCTCTAGTTTACCAAACGAGTACGGATGCACCCCATGTCAAACCGCCACCGAATCCGACCATAAGAACAGTATCTCCGGCTTTCATGCGACCTTCCTCGGCAGCTTCTACCAGAGCAAGTGGAATGGAAGCAGCAGATGTGTTTGCATACTTGTCCACGTTGACTACAACTTTCTCTTCAGGAAGTTCAAGGCGTTGCATCGCAGATTGAATAATCCGAATATTCGCTTGGTGAGGAACAAACAGATCCACATCCGTGCGCTCCATACCTGCTTTACGCAATACCTCAATGGTAGCCGTACCCATGACACGTACTGCAAACTTGAACACTTCACGACCGTTCATGTAAATGTAATGCTTTTTATTTTCAACGGTCTCTGCTGTAGCAGGCAAACGGGAACCGCCGCCTTCCATCTGAAGAAGACTACCGCCAGCACCTTCGGCGCCAAGATCGAATGCTTTGAATCCGCGGCCTTCCGGAACTTCACCAACGACCACTGCGCCTGCTCCATCACCAAAGAGGACACATGTGTTACGGTCTGTATAATCCGTAATACGAGACAAGCAATCCGCACCAATAACAAGTGCATTGTTGTACATGCCGCTTTGGATGAAGCTCGTAGCACTCGCCAACCCGTATACAAATCCGGAACAAGCAGCCGACAAATCGAATGCCGCCGCACCTTTTGCACCCAGTTTGTCCTGCAAGATGCAGGCTGTCGATGGGAACGAAGAATCCGGGGTAATCGTTGCAACAATAATCAGATCAAGATCACTGCCTGTCATGCCTGCAGATTCAAGAGCTTTAATAGCCGCTTCATAAGCCAAATCGGAAGTTGCCTGATCGGGTGCAGCAATATGACGCTCTTTGATTCCTGTACGACTGACGATCCACTCGTCATTGGTATCGACCATTTTCTCCAGGTCGCTATTCGTCAAAATTTTCTCAGGCACATATTTCCCTGTACCAATAATCCCTACTGGGCGCAAATTATTCATGTCGTCACTCACTTCCCGCTAATTTCCTTAGATATGCTCTCTACCAGCTGATTCTGCACTGCAATCCGAGCTTGGCGTACAGCATTTTTGATGGCATTGCCATCAGCAGATCCATGACTTTTCACAACCAGCCTGCTCAAACCAAGGAGCGGCGCTCCGCCATGCTCCGTATAATCCAGCTTACGTTTCAACCCCCGCAGTTCAGGCATCAGTACAGCCGCAGCCAGTTTACTTTTGAGGGAAGATGAGAATTGTTCCTTAAGCAAGGCGAAAATGGCACCTGCTGTGCCTTCCAGCGATTTCAGCAGTATATTTCCTGCAAAACCGTCACATACAAGCACATCACAAGCACCGGTCAGCACATCACGTGCCTCTACATTACCAACAAAGCGAATTGGGAGTTGCTCCAGTAAGGGATACGCATGTTTGGTCAACTCATTACCCTTGCCTGGTTCTGTTCCTACATTGAGCAAGCCCACTCTTGGGGATTCTATTCCCTGTACTTTCTGCCGATACAAACTGCCCATCAGGCCATATTGTGCAAGATGCTCCGGTTTGGCATCCATATTCGCTCCGAGATCAAGGGCAAGTACACCCACATCATCAATCGTTGGAATCATCGGCGCAAGTGCCGGACGTTCAATGCCTTCCATACGACCTACAACAAGCAAACCCGCTGTCATCAACGCTCCGGTATTGCCCGCCGAGATCATCGCGTCCGCTTCGCCTTCTTTCAACATGCGGCCTGCCACCACCATGGAGGCATCTTTCTTGCGACGTACTGCTTTAACGGGTTCATCATCCGATCCAATAACTTCCGAAGCATGCCGGACCGTCAGATTGGCAGGTCTCACACCTGACTGACTCAAAAGAGGTTCCAGCTTGGCTTCATCGCCGATCAGGACGATCTGTGTATCCGCCCATTCCGTAGCTGCGGCAATCGCACCTTCTACCGTGGATGCAGGTGCATTGTCGCCTCCCATGGCATCAATGACGATTTTCATTCCAAATGACCTCCTTCTCCGCTGTCTTCTCCACCTGAATGGTAGATTACAAAGTTGCCTTGAAACACCATCTCTTCACCTACATAGGTGAATACTTCCACTTTGGCTTTGCCCTTTTGACCCGGAATCGATCTCACATAAGCCTTGGCAATACATTTTTCTCCCAAATGAACCGAACGGACAAAACGAATGTCTGCTGATGCGGTCAACGCGATCTCGTCATTAATAATCGCTACAGCCAATGAGTTGGCCTGTGCAAAGACATAGTGTCCACGTGCAATGCCTGTTCTGGAAAATACGTGTTCTTCCTTAATCTCAAACAAGGAAATACCGCTCTTGTCCAGCTGCAAATCCACAATATCACCGATAATTTCATGCAGGGGCAGCGAGCGTACCTGATCATACGAGCGTTCTGCCATCAGTTTCATCCGTTCCCGAAGTTCGGGTATTCCAAGTTCCAACCGGTCAAGACGAATCGTCTGAATACTCACCTTCAATTGGCGCGTAAGTTCCTGATCCGTCACAAACGGGTTTTCTTCTATCATTTTGGTTAACTGCTGTTGCCTCTGTCTCTTCGGTACACGTTCGATGCCTGACACCCCCCGCTGTATCGTTTACGGAACCGTCCCATCCGGCCAGTTCAACCATTCGTTCCTGTTGCTTCTATAGTTGCATCCCTGGTCACCAGGGTCGTTCTCAAACGGATCATGGTTCATCTATATGTAACGTCAAATCTTAGAACCTGGTACTAAACTATAGTATATCTCATCCCGTGTCAAAAAGAAAGGCTGGCCTAACAAAAACAATTCACCCTTGTATAGCACGGATTTCATGCCTGCTAACGCACTCTACCAACACCCTCTAACCCCAAAAAAAGTAGCACCTCATCGAAATGAAGTGCTACTTAATGTCCAACTATTATTGAGAGATGATCTCTCTTGCTTTGTACGTTCCGCACACTTTGCACACGTGGTGACTAAGTTTAAGTTCGCCACATTGTTCACATTTCACCATGCCCGGTACAGCCAATTTAAAGTGAGTGCGACGTTTGTCGCGACGCGTCTTGGACGTTCTCCGTTGAGGTACTGCCATTATTCCCACCTCCTTATCAAAATCAACCTTTGCAGGTAGTCTTAAAATGTTCGATTTTCAATCATGCTCATTTAAAAAAATCCTTGAGCCCTGCAAGCCGCGGATCGATAACCTGGTTATCACAACCGCAGTCACCTTCGTTCAGCTCATGGCCACACTTGGGGCATAACCCTTTGCATGTATCGCTGCATAGCGGTATAAACGGAAGATCCAGCAGAAAAACTTCCTCGGCATAATCCTTCAGATCAACGCTATCTCCATCCACATAGAGCGTATCATCGTCTTCGTGTAAATCCTCTGGCTGTTTTCCCTGCTTGAATTGCTCATGAAAATCAATATGAAAATGTTCATTGATCGGCTTAAGACAACGGGAGCACAACATGTCCACTCCTATAGTCAGCTTGCCATGAACATCCACAACGTCACCTTCTCTGAATGCTGCAGATAAGTCCGCAGTCAGCGGGGTAACGGCTGTGATATCTTGTCGGTTAGAAACCAGTTCCTTGATATCCCACTGTTCGTTAAACTTCAGGGGGCCATCACTGGTAGCCACTTTGCGAAATGGCATTAACATTTCCATCACTCCAAACGAAACCAATTTCATAGTTCGTATCAAACGTATCACGACAGTTATACAGGTCAAGCCTGCTTTTGTAAAGCAATAAATCCTGACTGTATGTATTCTGACGCTTCACCGTTAAAAGTATTATGAAATTGACTTAACAAACAAAAATCATTATACCGATTTTTCAAGACGTTTGTCAACACTTTTAACTTTACACCCTTTTTAAAAACACTGACCACACAGCCGTTTACTCCATCTGGTCTATTATAGACTCACTTCAAGATAAATCACAAGTCGTCATTTTAGTTGTAGTTCCTTGCAAACATCGGTCACATTTCGTTAACGTTTAGTGTGATCTATATCACATAGACCTGCTTGCCCCCTATCTATACTTGCTATAAACCGAAGCACGATCAGCTCCATGACCGATTGTTTATCCAACTATTTCATATTATATCGGGAGGGAAAATGTATGTTAAGCGAGCACACAATTAGAGTCATTAAGTCTACAGTACCCGTACTTGAAGTCCACGGCGAAGCGATCACACGCCATTTCTATGAAACGATGTTTACGGCTCATCCGGAACTGCTAAACATTTTTAATCACGCAAATCAGAAACAGGGACGACAGCAAGCCGCCCTCGCCAATATGGTATACACCGCTGCCCTGCATATCGATAATCTGTCCTCCATCCTGCCTGCCGTCCGGCAAGTTGCACATAAACATCGCAGCCTGGGTATCGTTCCTGAGCAATATGCGATTGTAGGCACCTATCTGCTACAAGCCATCAAAGATGTGCTTGGAGACGCGGCAACGGATGAAATCATCACGGCGTGGGGCGAAGCCTACAATGTCATTGCAGACGCCTTTATCGGAATCGAACAGGACATGTATACGGAAGCGGAAAACCAGACGGGTGGCTGGGAAGGATTTCGTACCTTCAAAGTTGCCAAGAAAGTCCAAGAAAGTGAAATCATCACGTCCTTTTACCTCGTTCCAGACGACGGTCAGCCTATCGCCAGCTATAAACCCGGTCAATACATTAGTATCAAAATCCAGCCAGAGGCACAGTCATTTACCCAGATTCGTCAGTATAGCCTTTCAGATGCCCCTGGTAAACCCTACTATCGCATTTCCGTTAAGCGTGAGCTAGGTGGATTAGAGCGCCCTGATGGAGTCATATCCACGTATCTCCACGATCACATTGAAGAAGGTAGTCAAGTGGAACTATCCGCTCCTGCTGGCGACTTCACGCTGGATGCAGAGGATGAACGTCCTGTTGTGCTGCTTAGTGGCGGTGTTGGCTTAACGCCCATGATCAGTATGTTAAATACGCTGGTTCATTTGAACGAAAACCGTGCAATTACTTTTTTACATGCAAGTCCGAATGGTCAATCTCACGCGTTCCGTGATCACGTGAACAGTCTGGCCGAACTTAATGAGAGCGTTAATGCTTATTATTGTTATACACAACCTGAGGATGCTGATCATACGAGCAGTCATTTTCATAAGGAAGGTTATATGGATGCGGTCTGGCTTCGCCAAGTGATTGAGGAACTGGATGCCACCTATTATCTGTGCGGACCCGTTTCGTTCATGCGGTCAGTGTATACGGAGCTTCTGGCGCTTGGAGTTGCAGCAGACAACATTCATTATGAATTTTTTGGGCCGAAAGCCAGTCTTTCTCCCGCGCCGGAGAGTGTCTAGGTGTTCTGAATATGACAAATCTTATGCAAAATTAGGTAGTCTAATAAGGTTGATTAAACCACCATTACCATTTTAATATCATGGGGTCATCGCTTGAAGGCACGGTCTGACATCTGCTGATGTTGGATTTGTGCTTTTTTTCATTGGTCTGACAAACTCCATGATTTGATCTAATAGAGGTCATCGCCTATGATGGAATGGATGAAAATCGTTTTTAGAATGTTGAGTGCGATTGTACAATATTGGCGTAAAGCTACCCACTAAGCTGGCATAAAGAAGTATATCTATAACAGCATACGTACATACCCATTCATCTCATTTGAGAGGAGTACGTCTAATCATGAAAGCCGTAGGCGTCATTGTTGAATATAACCCTTTGCACAATGGGCATGTCCATCATTTGCAGGAAGCTCGGCGGCTAAGCGGCGCAGATGCCGTTGTTGCGGTCATGAGCGGCCCTTTTCTCCAGCGTGGCGAACCCGCCATCGTCGGTAAAAGGGCCCGCACCGAGATGGCGCTGCACGCAGGCGCCGATCTGGTATTTGAACTGCCGGTGGCGTACGCGGTCCAACCGGCGGAGTGGTTTGCCTTCGGTGCGGTATCGCTGCTGCACCGCACCGGCGTTGTGGACTCGCTCTGCTTTGGCAGCGAGTCCGGAGACCTGGACAGCCTGCAGCGCATTGCGCGCGTGCTGGCTGTAGAGCCCGCAGGGATGCGCGAGGACATCGCGCGCCGCCTGCGGGAAGGCGCCAGCTACCCCGCCGCGTACGCAGGCGCGGCGGCAGCGCTGGCGCCCGGCGGCGTCGATGCTCACGACGCCGCTGCACTGCTGGAGCAGCCCAACAATTCGCTTGGGCTGCACTACCTGATCGCGCTGCAACGACTTGGCAGCGCGATCCAGCCTTTTACGGCGGCGCGTACCGGTGCCGCGTATCATGAGGCGACGCCCGGGCCGGGGGCGATCGCCAGTGCCACAGCCGTCCGCCGCCTGCTGATGGCGGACGGCCCCGATGCCGCCGCGCCATACGTGCCGGCGGCAACCCTTGCCATTCTGCATCGCGAATGGCAGGAAGGGCGCGCTCCCATACACTGGGAGCGCTTTGCACAGCCGCTGTTGCACCTTGCGGCCACCCGCCGTGCCTTCGAGCTGGAACGCATCGCCGAAGTCACGGAAGGCCTGGAACACCGGCTGAGCCGTACACTCGCTCAGCTCCCGGAGCCTTCAGTCGAATCACTCCTGAATGCACTGAAGAC
Organism: Paenibacillus sp. FSL K6-1318; assembly: GCF_037976905.1. Classification (NCBI taxonomy): domain Bacteria; kingdom Bacillati; phylum Bacillota; class Bacilli; order Caryophanales; family Paenibacillaceae; genus Paenibacillus; species Paenibacillus sp. FSL K6-1318. The sequence goes on along the minus strand of NZ_CP150270.1, from coordinate 2,383,309 downwards.
CAAACGTTACACACGAACAAAACTTCAGCGTATGCTCGCCCACCTGCTTCTGAATCACACGAAAGCTGAGTGTTCACCAGAGCAATTGGCTGCCGGACCCGGATATCTCCGAGTCCTCGGATTTAATACTCAAGGACAGAGCCTGCTTAAACAGATGAAGAAAACCGCGTCACTGCCTGTTGTGCTGAAACCGTCGACGTTCACACACAATCAACTTGAACTGGATATCCAAGCTCAGGTTGCGTATGGGCTCGCTTGTGAGAATAGGGACACACGCAGGATGTTCAGTGACTACTATGAGTCGCCTGTGAGAGTGTAATCCGCTTTTGACAAAGAGGCTTCATCTCATATAGAGCTTTTCATTCCATCATTTACGGATCATTGATTCTTAAATATTCGACACTCAACTGTACAAGTAAAAAAATCCCCTTGCTGCGCGCCGCTCAGGCACATCACAACAAGGGGATTCTCTTCTCTTGATTCTTTTGGTTCACTTGCACCCTTTGAATCTGCTGATACACTCATTTCTCTTGATCACACTTCATTCGCTGCAATCAATTCATTCCGATATCATCCGTACTTATTCATCCGTTTCAACTCGACTCAATCTCTTCCCACCCGATCATTATCCTATGATTTCACGGACAAGGTTTTCAGGTAAGCCAACGCATCATCCACCGTGCTCACAGGCACAAGTTTCATTTTGGTGCCAATTTGTTCAGCCTTGGCTTCCGCTTCCTTGTAATTATCCTTCGGCACGAAGAAGAACTCCGCTTCTTTCCGGTCAGCAGCTACAATTTTGTGCACTACACCACCAATTGCACCCACCACACCGTCCTTGGTAATGGTACCTGTACCCGCAATTCGATGACCTTTCGTCAGATCTCCAGGTGTTAACTGGTTATAGATCTCCAAAGTAAACATCAATCCGGCAGAAGGACCACCAACCTGGGTATCGGTGAAGGAGATCTGTTTGTCCGGATCTTCCGCTTTCACCTTCTGAACCGCACCAATCATTACGCCGAGTCCCGGGCGGGTTTCACCCGTTTTACTGTCTTTGACCTGAATCAGCTTCACGTCCCGGCTAATGGTCTCTCCACCACGTTCCAGTTGCATTTCGACCGTATCTCCGACCTTTTTATCTTTTAACTGGGCAGAAAGGACCGTATTATCCGGCGTAGCTGTTCCGTTCACTCCCAGAATAATATCGCCCGGAGCAATGTCTCCTTCCGGTTTTGGGTCTTCGGACAGTCCAAATACAAAGATATGTTCAGGTACAATGGAGTACGCAACGCCAGCCTGCTCATACGCAGCCTCCATTGCGGAGGATTGCGAGTCACTCATGAACCATACTTGTTCAGCAGAGTATTCCGCTTCGCTTTTGCCGCGCAGTCGGTCTTCCTTTTTATCCACTTGAGCATTTTGATTGAACAGAGAGGTCCCTAGCAAAAACACATTGGCATAGGTTGCCGACACAGTCGTCATCATAAATACACCGCGTTCATCCTGGTCTCCGCCCTTAACGGTTACCATTGGTTTTACTTCATCTGCACTGCCAGGCATATATATGATATACGGCGTTGGCATGTACACGGCAACATAGACGACCAGAGCCACCACGATCACAAAGATCGAAGCTCTGAATCCGCCAGATTTCCGAATCCGATTCATCGCATGAGCCTCCGTTCTTTGTATCTCTATACAAGCTGAACTTTACACTAATTAGCGATCGCAATACCACCCTTTGAATACTTCCATTCTCCGGTTAGGTTTCGCTCTCTTTGTCATGCAGATACTCAGCTCATCTTGTTTAATATTTATTTCAAGTCTAACACTCTGGTCCCTGTGCATACAATGGTACAGGCCGGATAGGCCGCTGTATACCATAGCCTGTCCGGTCAAGGCCGAACCGCCCTTGGGGCGTCATTCGGCCGTCCATAACGATTCAGATGCCGAATTGGCGTTATTTGATATGAGGTGAAACGATGACAATACAGAGCGAGGTTAGAGACTCTGGCCCGTTACGAACGATACTTCTAAGTACCGGCGCTTTAGCACTGGTCATTGCAGTAGTTGCTTCCCCCAAAGAAGCGTTTGATGCCTCTATTCAAGGTCTGGATATATGGTGGAAAATCATCTTTCCTGCCATGCTTCCGTTCCTGATGTTATCCCAAATGCTCACTGCGTTTGGCTTCACCCACGCGATGGGTGCCTTGCTCGGACCACTAATGCAACGCTGGTTCAGACTTCCAGGCAGCGCTGGGCTCGCTATCGCTGTTGGCATGTGCGGCGGATTCCCCGCAGGAGCAGATGCGGTATCCCGTTTATTTCAGGATAGACAAATTACCGCCAAGCAGGCGGTTGTCCTTGCAGCAGCAGCTCATTTTGCCAATCCAATGATGATTATCCTGGTCGTTGGTGCTGCTTTTCTTCACCAGCCTGCTGCCGGATATTTCCTCTTAGTGGTTCACTGGATCAGCGGCTGGATTGCTGCCATTTTTGCCGTGCGTCTCCTGCCTGCACCGGGTAACCAGAAAGATCGGGTTGGTTCGACAGCCCTCCAAGCGGATAACAGTTCTCGTGGTCCTCAGACTGCAAGTCCTGCAAGTTCCACAAGTCGCTCATCTCTCCCCCACCACTCTAAGATCAAACGACGTAGCATATGGTCTGATATGATGATTGCAGCCAGGGAAGCCCATAGTCGTGATGGAAGAGGGTTTGGCAAACTGTTAGGTGACACCGTATCCCAGGCTGTGCAGACTTTGATGATGACCGGAGGATACATGATCGGTTTTGCCGTATTTATCCGGCTACTCTCCCTTTATGTGACTCCTGGTTCTTCTGCTGCGCTGTGGCCAGCCTTTTTGGAGCTTCATTTGGGCACCTACCATTTGAGCCAAACTTCGCTTACACCTGCCCTGCTGATGTCCCTGCTTGCAGCTGTTTTGGGATGGGGCGGTCTATGCTCCCATCTGCAAGTCTCTGCTGTCCTGAAAGGAACTGGACCCGACAGCAAATCCATGTTGTATTTTGCCGGAGTTCGTCTGATTCATGGGATCATCGCCTTTATTATCAGTCTGTTCCTCTGGATGCCGTTCAGCCGATATAGCACACAAGCCTGGACCACATTACAGACGAATGCAGACCAGGACCTGTCAACACCATTCAGTTGGCTCTTCATACATAATCCAGGCAACACATACACGATTAACGCCATATGGAGCGCCTTCCCTGCTGCCTGCATGGGTCTAGCGTTACTTCTTGCAACTATGATTAGTCTATCAGGTCTTACCTTCTGGTTTAACCGCCGGTTTTCTCGCTGATTTTCTGACGGAGCGCAGCTTCCACTTCAGGTGATACAAGATCTGTGACATCTCCATGATAATGAGCGATTTCTTTGACGATGCTGGAACTTAAATAGGAATACTTTGGATTCGTCATCATAAATATCGTTTCCGCATCCGGATTCAACTTGCTGTTGGTCGATGCCAATTGCAGCTCGTATTCAAAATCAGTTACTGAGCGTATACCGCGAACGATAACCTGTGCTTCCTTTTGCCGAACGTAATTGGCCGTCAGATCACGGAAACTGTCCACCTCCACATTCGGTAGATGGCGGGTTACTTCCGTGATCAGTTCCTTGCGTTCCTCCACCGTAAACAGCGGATTTTTGCTCATATTGTTCAACACAGCCACAATGACGCGATCAAATTGCTTCGACGCTCTGGCGATAATATCGAGATGCCCCATCGTTACGGGATCAAAACTTCCAGGATATACGGCGATCCGTTCCTGTCGATGTATCATTTCAGTCATGAGGAGCCTCCTCTTCCGGTGTAATGGATTCTCCATCTTCAACTGCTTCAGGCGCATAATAATAGATGGATACTGCCGTCTCCCCATACAAAGCCTTGCGCGTTTGTTCAAACGGGCCGAATTGCTCAGGGTAATCATGTTTGGATTCATATTCAAGCACGATGGTTGCTTCGGGTTCCAGAAGTTCCAGTTCGTGCATGGTCAGCATCAACTCGTGCCCGTTCTTCATGCGATATGGCGGGTCGAGAAACACCAGATCGAACGTTGTGCCTCGCTTGGCGAGTGCCTTCAATGCACGACCTGCATCATTACGGTATACAGCCGCCTGGTCTTCCAGCTTGGTCGCCTTCAGATTCATGCGGATCACTTCAATACTTTTCGATTCCAAGTCAACAAAAACAGCCTTGTCCATGCCGCGGCTCAGCGCCTCAATTCCGAGACCCCCACTGCCTGCAAACAGATCCAATGCTGTGCCGCCCTCAAAATAAGGACCAACCATGCTAAATAACGCTTCCTTCACCTTGTCGGTGGTCGGTCGCGTGCCTGTGCCAGGAACAGCCTTCAGCGGCCTGCCTTTCGCACTCCCAGATACCACTCTCACTGACGAGTCACCTTTTCTCTATGTAAGTTTATTGATACGGCTATCGTACCACACTCGGGTTCAGTTTGAAAAATGTTCGGTCTTCATTTGCCTTGGAAAATTGTTGACGAATTGTTGACGCATATGTATAAAAAGGAAACAATCGGGCGATTCTATAATTATCGACATCACAAGTGTCGTAGACAACCGCGGAGAAGACTTACGTTTCCCCATAAGCTCTTCGTCCGGTTTCTCCTCTCCCATGAAAAGTAGGCCCTCGAAAGAGGGCCTATTTTTGTTGTTTATGTTTAATTTATTATGTTAGTTATACTTTTCTTCAAATTCACTTATTTCAGCTTCCTCTTCAGTCTGCAACCATCCGATCTCCCTCAGCCACATACCCATATCTGCGACAAATTCATTCGCGTTTAGATGTTCAATCTTGTATTTCTGGAGCTTCTCACTCATAAAAGCATAGAACTCATGGCTAAATACATACCGTTGTTTGCTCTTGCTTAATGTCTTATACCGATCCTCGCTGACCACCAGATCAAAATAGATGACATTCTCCTTCTTCACATGCCTGACCGTGGACCTTCTATCGTATTCTTCAGGGAGGCACCTGAAAACAAAGAAGAGCTCAATATCAACTATTTGATATTTGCTTTCTGCTTGATCAAAAACAGCCTGCAACTCATCCGAAAGATTGGCAACTTGCGTTAAACCTGAAGTGTCAGTTGATCGGCCCAGAAGCATTACTAAACTCCTCCTTGTTCAGTTTCAACATTCGTAATGAAACTAAAAAAGGCTGACAAGTGATGTAAACTCCGTCAACCTTTCCTAATGTTTATCATCCTTGTGTATGACCACACTCAGGAAGCTATACTAATTCATCTCTCGATGCTTCCGATTGGAAAGTCGCAAATTGATCAATGGAATGATAAGTACAACAACCGGCAAGAGAAGATTTATTGAACCATTCTTAATCATCATGAAGCTAATAAACAGCACGCCGAGCCAAGTCATAATCTCCATCATTTCATATTTGGTTAACGTAAGCTTAAATGCTTTTCTAGAAATGAAACGAATCAAGAAATAAGCGATCAAGCTATAGAACAGGATCATTCCCAAAATTGCAACAGTGATTATAAGGTACATATCCACCATAAAAATCTCACCCGACCCTTATGTCATTTCCTTAATTTTACCATATAAGAAATAGGGTGTCATGCCAAATTCCGAACCAGCGCTTCGTCAAGGCTGGCAAATTATGCTTTACTTCTCTTCAACAACAATCGTTGCATTATAGATTACGACACGTTTGCCATTGAGATCGAATAATACTTTATTCCCGTATTCCGTATCTTCCACGTCAATTTTGCCATCATAGGTTTGAATCAATTCACCATTACTACTGTACACTTTAACGACCCGCTCCAGGCCGCCCGAGTTATTGGATCTCATCGTTTTGAGTGCACGTTCACCCGAAGCGGTATTGAAGTACCATATGAAACATCCAACTATGATGCCCAGAAAGACCAACACCGTCACCCATATACCTGTCTTTGCTTTTCTACTCATCTTGAACCCCCTCTTATGTTTCCTGTCTTGTACATTACGAGGTCGGAGAGAGAACGGTTTCATAGATCACATCTCAAGCCATTCATGGACATAACAAAACAGAGGCCTCCAACAAGCGAAGACCTCTGTTCTTTATTGCAAATTATCTTTTATTTACAGTGCACGAATAACAAATTCAAATGTCAGTTCGCCGTCTGAAGGGATCAGGTATTCCGGATGAACTGGAGCACCCCAGCTATCATCACCGCCGACACCCATTTGTTTACCTGCTACAGTCACGACCGTATAGTGCACAGGAGGCAATTCGTACGCATGTTGTGCGTTCTCCAGCTCAAATGCCGTATATGGTGATACATTCAGCTCGACTGGAGTTCCGGATGCTTCAATTTTGAAGCCACGTCCCGCGTTGTCTGTCAATTTGGCCCAACGTACGCCCGTACGGTTGCCTGATTCCTGTGGTACCAGATATGGAGCTACAGTATCAGCTACCTTGCTACCATGGATTCCTAGACGTGCGCCAAATGCGCGGTCTGCATAGTTTTCTTCGGGACCCATCGCGAGCCATTCCACGTTTTCGAAGTCAGGTGACGTTCTGAAGGACAATGCATGGATTGGCAGGTTCGGCAATCCAGCTGTACCTTTGTACGCATTATGCACACGTACGCTTCCATCTGCATGTACAGTATAGACCACTTTTACTTGTACATCCGCCGAAATATTGAGCTTGTACGTGAACTCGATCCGGTATTGATCCGGTTTCTGTTCCGCTTTCCACTCTACAGAACGTGGCATCAGGCTTGCTGCATACCAAGCACCCAGTTCGAAGCCCATCGCCATGCCTTTGTCATTATCCGTCATTGCACGCCAGAAGAGCGGTGCAGGTGGTACTGCAATGGTCTCACGACCGGACAATTTCAGGGAAACCAGTGTACCGAACTGTTTGGAGAACAGCGCATGCGTTTTGCCAGCACGAACGCCGATGTTAACGTCACCTTCGATAACTTGTACATCACTTACAAGGTTCAAGTCCACTTCAACTGCATCATTTACCTGATCCTGTGTGAAAATAAACTGTCCAAATGCCACTTCTTCGCCTTTGTCAGCCCACAGTGTAGCAGCTTTTAACACAAGTGCAGTGTTCACAGCGTACTCGCCGCCTACCAAGGAGGCTGCCTCCAACGGAAGCTTCACTACCGTCTCGCTTTGCGCATCCACGTTGACTTCCAATGTTCCACGCAGCACTTCATGTCCCTCGCGCTCCAGGCTGTATACCAGTTCCAGTGCAGATGTATCTGCGAACAGATTACCGTTCACGATCTTAACGCCTTCACGATCCGGGAACAGTTTGATGTTCTGATACAGGAATTTGACCTCCTGCATTTTCGCAGTCACTTTACGATCAGCATGGACGATACCGTTACCACAGAACGAATAGTCTGATGGACGATCACCGAAATCTCCGCCATAAGCGAGGAACTCTTTGCCGTAACGATCTTTTTTGTAAATGGATTGATCGATGTAATCCCAGATGAATCCACCTTGATACATCGGGTATTTGTCTTCCAACTCCGTATACTTGTGCATACCACCAATAGAGTTACCCATAGCGTGCATGTACTCACAGCTAATATAAGGCTTGGTCGGATTTGCATTCAGGAATTCCTCAATGTCAGCCGGTTTGGCATACATGCGAGTCTCCATATCACTTGTCTCATCGAAACGACGATCATGGAATACACCTTCATAATGCACCAAACGTGTAGGATCAGCCGATTTAAAGTATTGGGATACTTTGTAGATGACTTCACCACCGTGTGATTCGTTACCACAAGACCAGATCAGAATGGACGGATGGTTTTTGTCACGCTCCACCATGGATACAGCGCGGTCCATAACGATATCATGCCATTCCGGTTTGTCACCTGGAATAACCCATGAAGGCTCAACAGCACCAAGTTTCTGCCAAGATCCGTGTGTCTCCAGGTTCATCTCGTCAATAACATAGAGTCCGTATTCATCACACAGCTCATACCACAGACTTTGGTTTGGATAGTGTGACGTACGTACGGCATTCATATTGTTCTGTTTGATGGTACGAACATCCCACAGCATGTCTTCCTTCGTAACCGCACGTCCACGACGCGGGTTGAACTCATGGCGATTCACACCTTTGAATACGATACGTTTACCGTTGATGTGCATTACTTTGTCAATCATTTCAAATGTACGGAAACCAACGGCTTGAGGAACAACCTCTACCAATGCACCCGCAGCATCATATACACGAATATAGAGACGGTACAAATATGGAATCTCTGCGCTCCACAGGTTCACTGTACCAATGTCTTCACGAAGACTTACTTGTCCATCATTAACTTTGGATTCAAACGTCTTAACGGTCTTGCCTTCACGATCACGAAGTTCAGCCTCTACCCGCGATCCAGCAACGGCTTTTCCTTCCAGCTTCAGATCCAATTGCAATGTACCGTTCGTGTAGGACTTGTCCAGATCTGTGCGAACATGAACATCACGAACGTGTGCAGTTGGGACGGTGTACAGATACACATCTCTGAAAATGCCGGAGAAACGCCAGAAATCCTGATCTTCCAGCCAGCTGCCCGTGCTGCGTTGATACACCTCAACCGCGAGTTTGTTCTCTCCATCCTGAAGGAATGGCGTTAGGTCAAAGTCAGACGGCGTGAAGCTGTCCTCCCCATATCCTACGAATTGTCCGTTAAGCCATACATAGAATGCAGACTCTACACCTTGGAAAGAAATATATACCGGGTTCGACTCCCAGCCAGTTGGCAGGTGGAAAGTACGAATGTAACTACCTACAGGATTTTTGTCCTGTGGCAATGCCGGTGGACGAATCTCGTTCAAACCGTCCCAAGGATATTGTGTATTTACATATTGAATCTGTCCGTATCCTTGCAGTTGGATGTGTCCCGGAACTTCAATATCATCCCAGCCTTCACTGGAGAAATCGGATGTATAGAAAAACTCAGAACGGCTATCTGGACGAATCGCATAGTTGAATTTCCACGTACCATTCAGATCATAACGCATGGACATCGCGCCTAAACCTACAGCCTCGTCCATCGTTTGGTAATAACGGTGATCTGAATAGGCATGAAGACGGTTCACCTCAAATACACTTACGTCTCCCAACCAGTTGATATCTGCCTTTGTTGCTTTCATCGGCTCTCTCTCCCTTTAAAACGTTATAGTTTGACTTATTCAAGGTTTCATCTGGATTTCCTTTTTGCTTTACATAAACAAACAAAAAAGACAGAGGTACGCCATAACTGGCGTCCTCTCTTCTTTCCTGCACCCGTTCATTTGCACGGATTATGCCATTTTCATTACTTCACGGAACCTACCATACCTGCAACAAAATGTTTCTGCATGATGAAGAATACGATTGCTGTAGGCAGTGTTGCAATAACGATCGCTGTCATAATTACTCCGTAATCCGGAGCATAACCAGCACCAAGATTAGAAATCAATAGTGGGATCGTTTGTTGGTCAGGCGTTTGCAATACAATGAGTGGCCACAGATAGTTGTTCCAGCTACTCATAAATGTAATGATTGCTGCCGCTGCATATGTTGTTTTCATTGTTGGCATGTAGATCTTCAGGAAGATCCCCAGTTCACTCAGACCATCGATCCGACCAGCTTCCAGCAGATCTTTCGGGAACATTTTGGTGTTCTGACGGAAGAAGAAGATCAGGAACGCTGTTGCAATGGTTGGCAGGATAACGGCTGCCATCGTGTTAATTCCGATAACTGGAGTAACCCCAGAGATCGTTGCGAACATTCGATATAGTGGCACCATGATCGCTGCAAACGGAATCATCATGGACAACAATAGAATATTAAATACGATATCACGGGACTTCGTGCGGTATACTTCAAAACCATAACCAGCCATGGAGCCGATTAACAATGCCAGCACAGTGGAGATGACCGAAATCATAGCTGAGTTCCCCAGAGCCTGCACTAGGTTTGTCGAATCAAGCAATTTGCTGAAGTTATCAAGAAAAGCTGAACCTGGCAACAATCTGCCCTTCGTTACATCAACTGATGCATTTGTTGCACTGACCAGCATCCAGAAAAATGGGAAAATGGATACAAAGGCGACGATGGATAAGAACACATATGTGAAAATCCGTTTTGCTTTAGCTTTAGCCATTTTTATTATCACCTGCCACTTTAAACTGGATAATGGACAAAATAATGATCAAAATTACGATGGAGTACGAAACCGTTGCTGCATATCCAAAGTCTGGTGAATATTTGAACGAAAGGTTGTAGATATATTGTGAGATCGACATGGTCGCGTTACCCGGACCACCTTTGGTAATATTCATGATCTCATCGAAGATTTGCAATGTACCAATCGTAGATGTGATCGACGTGAAGAGGATAATCGGTTTAAGCAACGGTACTGTGATTTTGAAGAATTGTGTAAAAGCATTCGCTCCGTCGATTCTTGCAGCTTCATAGATCGATTGATCGATGTTTTGCAGGGATGACAGATAGAAAATCATGTTATATCCGGTCCAACGCCAAGTAACGGCGATTATGATCGTAATTTTAGCCCAGAACGGGTCTGTGATCCATTGGATTGGATCTCCAATAATGTGCAGGCCCATCAGGAATTGATTCACCATTCCATCTGGTGCGAACAAATATTTGAATACAACAGAGTATGCTACCAATGAAGTTACACAAGGCAAGAAAATCGCTGTACGGAAGAAGCTCCGGAAGCGCAGTGTGCTGTCATTCAGCAATACGGAAATAAACAAACCAAGAATAATCATTAAAGGTACTTGAACAATCAAGTAGATAAATGTATTCGATAATGCTGTACGGAACGTTGTGTCAACTAACAATCTTTTGTAGTTAGAAAGGCCCGTAAATTCAAGATTGGCTCCTACACCAGACTTGAACGATAAGAGCAGCGCTTGGATCATCGGGTAGAAGTAAAATGCAACAATCCCGACAACAGCCAGCAAAACAAAAGCCCATCCAGTCAAATTATTTTTCTTTTGGAGACTGTCTCCTGTATTCATGGCTTTCACAGTATGGCTCCTCTCTCTCCATGGAACATGGGTAGAACCCACAGAGCCTCTCGCCATGTCCGTTCGACTTGCGCCGGACAAGGGAGACGGCTCCGATGTTTCCTGGGGTTCTATAAGTTACCTTGGGTATCTTAGTTTAATTGTGCTTCAGCTTGTTTTTGTGCATCAGCCAGAACATCATCAATTGCTTTTCCGTTCAGGAATGCTTGCATTTCTACAACCAGAATGTCTTCGATGGCATATGTGTTGATACCATAGTTAACGCTTGGAATTTGTTCAGTCCAATTTGCGAAGTCTGTGAAGATTTTTTGTCCGCCGAAGTACTCGTCTTCTTTGGCATAAGCTTCACCATCAACTGCCGGTTTGTACGTACCGATTGCACCGATGTTGTTCAACAGATCTTGATACAATTGTTTGTCAGAACCGAAAGTTTTTGCTACGAAATCAGCTGCTTGATCTGCACCAGGAACGTTGTTCATAACATACCATGAGCTACCACCCAAGTTCGTTGCGTGCACAGAGTTCGGTTGACCAGCCATTTTCGGCATAGGTGCTACAGCCCATTGGCCAGATTGGGAAGCTTCTTGACGTATGGATGGTGAAATCCAGTTACCAGTAGGTACTGAAGCTACGCTACCATTATTCATGTTTGCAATGAATTGGCTCCAGTCAGAGTGCAATTTAACAATATTTGCATCCATCATCGCTTTGTACGTAGTGAAAGCTTCTTTCAGAGCAGCATTGTTTGCAATGTCAGGTGTTTTACCATCTTCTGCTGAATACCATTTGCCTGCGGTTTGAATCATCATACGAATGATTCCGAGGTCATTTGGATCAAGAGAAAGAAGTTCTTTACCTGTTTTAGCTTTTACATCTTTACCAATTTGGATGTAGTCATCCCAAGTGATGTCTTGCAGGTCAGCAGCTTTGTAGCCTGCTTGCTCAAGCAAGTCTGTTCTGTAGTACAAGCCAGCAACGCCGGAGTCAAATGGTACTCCGTATTGTTTGCCATCAAACGCTGTTGGTCCGAGTTTGTAATCTGCAAAGTCGGAAGCCGTAACGTTGGAAGACAGATCTTTGAACGCATCAGGATATGCATTCAGGAAGCTTTGTGAGCGATAGTCTTCGATCAGAACTACGTTTGGAAGACCACTGGCAGTTCCGGAGTTAAGACCCGTGTTCAGTTTCTGAATAATATCAGCTTGAGCGTATTCAATGATGTTAATTTTCACATCAGGATTTGCTTTTTGGTATGCTTCTTTTGCTGTTTCCATTGCAGCAACGTTAAAAGCTTTGTCCCAAGCCCAGACCGTAATTTCGTTTGTTTTTTCGTCACCACCAGCGGAATTACCTCCACCACCGGATGAACATGCAGACAACAGCAATACTGTAACGAGCATCAATACCCACATTTTCTTCAAAACATTCAACTCCCCTTCAACCTCTTTGTGTGTAATTTGTTTACGTTTTCTGAAAGCGGTTGCTTTCGATGTATTCATCTTATCATTCCCATATCTCCATTCGTTAGTAATAATTTTGTACGGATTTGTCATCTTATTGCCACAATGAAAACCTTTACAGAAACCGTTTGCATTAAATTTGGTTTTTTGTAATTTCTTTTGATTTTGTATTTTCTTGATCTTGAAATAGTACAAATATGTATTTTCACTTTACCTCTGACACGTGAAAATCCCCCGTCTCTGTAGAAATACAGAAGCGAGGGATCTCATTTTCGGGTGTATTTAGTTGGATTAGATTTCAACTCAACTCGTGATTAATGGTAGTGTTACGGTCACTCTCGTTCCTTCACCAACATTGCTCATAATGGTGACACCGTAAGGTGAACCATATAATAGCTCAATGCGATCATGCACATTGCGAATGCCGATGCCGCTGAATAGTTGACGATTGTTTTTCGGATTAGGCAATGTTTCTCCCATAACGAGTCCTTCAATTCCGTCACCATTGTCCATGATCTCACAGATGAGCGATTCCCCCGCTCTGGAAACCATGACATGAATGGTACCCGTCTCTTTTTTGATAAATCCATGGAAAAAAGCATTCTCGATAAACGGCTGAATCACCAGCTTCGGTACGTGGTAGTGAGTACAATCCGGAGCAACATAGAAGGCTGCTTTAATCCGGCCACCGTACCTGACGTGATTAATGAAGACATAATTTTTCAAATTCTCGACTTCTTGTTCAACTGTAACGGTCTGACTCACATCACTAATCGTATTTTGCAGCAATCCAATCAAGGCATTAATGGTCTCCGCTGCCCTGTCCTTGTTACCTTGTTGCACTAAAACTTTGACGGAAGCAAGGGTATTGTACAAGAAGTGAGGATTAATCTGACTCTGTAATGCCGCAAGCTCTGCGTTACGTTGTTCATGCTGTGTCTGTACTAACTGATCCACATAATCGTGGAGTTCATCAAGCATGTAATTGTAAGCATGACCCAGCTGCCTGCTCTCGTAGCTGCCGCTCACGGGAATATAGTTGTCCAGATCACTTTTCGTAATGTTGGACATCTGCTTCACAAGTCTGCGCAATGACTTGGTAATCTGGCTGGTGATGAGAAACACGAGAATGAGTGCCCCCACAACAATAGCTGCACAGATCAAGGCAACTGTCTTCATGTCGATGAGTTGACCCATCGCCAGATCCTTATCCACTACATTGACAATGTAAAACCGATAGAACGGTAAATACTCGGATAGAACGACGCTATCCTGATCCATCACACGAGCATTGATGCTTCTCGGAGACGTTTTGTTCATTTCTCGAGCATATGACAGCAAATCCAGCTGAGTTGTCCCGATCCAGTCTTCACGATTCGAAGAAACAATCTCACCTTTTTCGTTCATAATGACCACGTCATTGCCTCGACTTGTAAAGCTGGTGTAGAACTGCCGGAACGCATCCTCTCTCATGGTGACATAAAGCGTACCATATATTCGGCTGCGGGCTCGATCTGTCAACGCCTTCGTGGCAGAGATCATCTGCTGAGTTCCGACATTTTCATCGTTTTGGTAATCATCAAAGATCAGACGACTGGGCGTCTCAGCGGCTTCCATCGTGATCGGCTCCTGTTTCAATTCATCCACTGACATCTGAAGGTGGGCACGATTGGTGGAATAGCTGCGTCCATTAATCCCGATAATCGTTATCCCGACTTCGTAGGATTCGGTTATGGATTGAATCCGATCCATCGTTTCCCTCATATTATAGAAGGATTTTGCCATAGTGAGGGAATCGGCATCTCCTTCGGACAGGAACCCTCGAATCGCTCCACTTTGCGTCACATTGTTGGATACGGCAGCAATTGCGTCATTAAAGGATTCAAAATTCGTCTTGATCTGATTAAGCACCTTAGAGTTCGTGATACTGAACGTCTCGGTAAACAGATTGGTAGACATGTGAATGGTCGTCCATAGTATGAGTGCAGAGACGAGAACAATACTGACGACCATAACCAGAAACAACTTGGGAAATAATCCGAGACGAGATAATTGGTTCATCCATTTCTTCATGATCTTATCCTTCTGACTTTATGCCCAGAATTTGCGCCGGTATCGGCTTGGTGATAGTCCGGTGAATTTTTTGAACACTTTGCAAAAGTAACTATGATCGGAATAACCAACCATACTGCTAATCTCCGAAATTGTCACATCATCGGATCGGAGCAGTTCCTCCGCTTTTTCAATCCGAATTTTATTCAGGTATTCATTGAATCCTTCTTTTTTGTGAGATGAGAAATAACTGGATAAGTACGATGGATTAAAATGAAAGTGTTTGGCTACTTCAGCAAGCCCAAGCGGCTGGTCAAAGTGCTCATGCATGTAATCCAGCAGCATCTTCATATTCGGATCACTTCGTTTTCCACCCGCACCAACAGTGCACTCCTGAACTTCCGTCATAAACTGATCAAGCACAGTCATGACTTCATTTAGACTCGTAGCCCCGTCCACATTTTTAAAATACGTATATTTGCTCTCTTCAAGCCCTGCAGACTGAACGTCCATATCCGCGAGGGTGATCGTTACGTTGAAGATCAGGTTACCGAGAAATGACTTAATCTCAAACACATCGGCAACATAATCCCGACCAAGTGTTGTCGCATGATCCTGCAAGTACTCTCTTGCTGCTTCGACCCGGTTACGCTTCACATGTTGCAAAAACATATTCACATTGAACTGGTAACCTGCCGGATGCATCGGCGGAAGTTCACCATACACGAGGATTGGTCGATCCTTATAATAGAAGCGATATTCCATTAGCTTGATCAAGCGTTCACGGTATACGATACCCATCCGTTCAAATGAAGTAAAGCTGTCACTAAGCACCCATCCGGGGTTGCCTTGTCCCGCTGCATTTTCACTAGCCAACTGTCTAATGCGATCAACCATCCATTCATCTCGCGCAGGATCGACATTAAGAAGCATGACAGGCAGTGCGCCCTCTGCCGGAACCATTGCACATTCCACTTCAGACAGATCACTGCGGAGCCTGAATTCGATCTGTTCCTGATCCAGCTTTAGCGGATGCCCTTCAGCATCCATTGGTTTGTACACTAGCAAGCGAAAGGATTCGTGTGGAAAGGTGTCTCGAATCATCGGCATCTCGCTATCCTCGTCCAAAGTAAATCCGGACAGCATCTTCTCCATCAGTTGACCAAGTCTCCAGCCATCGTGTGACGGCTCGAACTGTAACTCTGGAATTTTACCCGCTGTGCGTTGAAGGACCTGCAATAATTCATTCGTATCCAGCTTCGGTTTCAGTATATAATCCGCTGCCCCGTGCTGGAGCGTTGAACGAACATATTCAAATTCACTGAAGCTGCTAAGTACAATCACTTCAATCTGCGGATTACTGGCTTTTAGTGTACGGACAAAAGTCTCGCCATCCATGACAGGCATGACAATGTCGGTAATCACAATATCCGGTTTTAACAGGCTCACCTGCTGTAATCCTTCTTCACCGTTGGAAGCTTCACCCACAATGATAAATCCTTCAGCTTCCCAGTTCATATGGTGCTTTATACCTTGTCTTACCAGAAACTCATCGTCAACAATCAGCACCTTGCACAACCGGTTCATGATCGCGACCCCCTTGTCTAATCTTTCCTCTATATCTGTACAGGTTATACCAACTATTATATATCGGTTATAAACGCCTTCCAGTGTTAGCGGTTACATTAATTTTAAAATGATTGTACATCTTTTTATATCCTAAAACGATCCTTTAAGCAATGGTAACTCTCTATAGTTTACACTATATTTCGACAAAATAAGAAGCCCTGAATCGCCTTTCGATCATTTGGCGAAGCAGGACTCCTATTTTCAAACCTTTATTTCGCTACATTGCACACTTAAGGTTCGATTCCCCACTGAAGACTTCCCGCTATATGACCGGTAACTTTGGTCCAGTCCGTATAGGAAGTCTGACTAGCTGCAAAGGAGTAATCATCGGTTTGTGTATAGTTGGTCCAATTGTTCTTGGAGATGCGAGTGTGGATTTCCGTGCTTTGTCCCGCATTCAGTGTTCCAGCCGAAGCCGTGAAGCCGATCTCAAGCACGTGGTCAGCACCTGTCCGTACTGGATTGAGTGCACTGAACGTGCCTGTTACATTCGCACTACCAGCAGTCGCCCAGTCAGCGAAGAAGTTCTGAGGCTGTTCCCCGTTAATCGTGTAATAGTATCTGATTTTCACATCGGACAGATTCAATGCTGTAGTGCCCGTATTCGTCAGTTTGAATTTGGGACTAATGGAGCTGCCCGTCGCCGATGTGTTGCTATTAAACATCTCAATGCGTATGGTTCCAGTTGGTGCGGCTGTCGTGTCTTTGATGAGCAGATTCAAGGTCGCATGAGTGCCTGCGCTGAATTGAAAGGTTAGTGCAGCTGCTCCGTTCGGCAGTGAAGCCAGGTAGTTTTTACTCAACACGACCTCATTGCCTGTCAACGTGTAATCTGTACCCGAAACCAGCGTTGCATTCCCGTTACGAATAGATACAAGTGTATTGCCGTTCAACGTTAACGTGACTGGGATATTAACCTGATTGTCTGCTTTACGATCAAATTCGGCTGTAACCGGTGTAATCACCGAGTTGGTCACTGGTGTACCCCCGCCGTCTCCTCCGCCATTATTACCTCCAACACGGTCAGCATACAAAATTCCGCGGCCATTCGTTCCGAGATATACTCTTCCATACAGACGCGGATCACCCGTAATTGTGGTTACACGAGCATACTGATGCTGATCATCGTTGATCCGGACCCAATTGGCCCCACCGTCATCGGAGCGGAAGAATCCACGTGTTCCATCGATCTGTGCAACCGTGTATAACGCGACAACGCTTTGCCCAGGGGCAGCTTTACCAAATCCGATACTATCTGCTTCCTCTACATTGGCAAGCTTCGTGAATGTCGCTCCTGAATCCGTGGAATGCCATAACCCGTAAGGACCTTCTTCCTCACTACCGCCAGCAAACCACAGTTCGCCTTCAACACCCGGAACAGCATCCAGATCTGCATTTCCTTCGATCGGAAGTCCAGTTGCCGCCGAGGCAGTGAAGGAAGCTCCACCATTTACACTCACATAGATTTTACCCGCTGCAAATCCATAGAATTTGTTTGGATTTATACGATCCGAAATCACTTTCGCCTGTGCAGGTATCCCCGTACTTGCCGTCCAGGAATTACCGCCAGTCGAATAATGTACGCCTTTGTCTGACGTGCTCCATACCAATCGGTTACCATTTGCAGAGATGGCTACAGTACCGCCTCCAGTTGTGCCAGCAGGTTCTGCATTGGCTTTATACCACGTGGTACCTCCATCACTGGATAAACCAATGGATTTCGCATTTGGATCAGCAGCATAATCTGCTTTACCTACGCGAACCATTGTATTCGGACTTAACTCTGCAAAATCCAGACTTTCTGTGGAAGAATAGTTCGGGCTCGTAAATATGGTAGCTGGAGCCTGATCCAGATTGTTATGACGGAATCCGGAGACATCCCCTACTCCACTTAACAAATGCGCACCACTAGGCGGGCTGATTAGATCCAGTACGGCAATCTCCTCAACACCCTTCGCCATCACTGAAATATTGATTTTTTTATCATCATCCCAGTCCGTCAGGTTCTTCGTTCCATAGATCGTAGCACCTGTTCCATACATCATGCGATCCGAATCAAATGGATCAATTTCAAGATCACCGATCATCCAGCCCAGTTTTGGAGATGGTTCAGGCGGGGCAGGCGTGATACCAAAGGTGAGCCATGGCGCTGCCGAAATATCCTGTGTATATCGCAATTTCCGGTTCGGGTATCCTTCGAATTCCCATATGCGCGTCCACGTCGCTCCACTATCTGTACTGCGGAACAAGGTGGCATCCGGCCACCAGGAATTCAATGTCGCAACCATCAATGTACCGGGATTCTGTGCATCCACAGCCAATCCGCCGTATCCAAAATAATTATCCGTGCTGCTGCTTGGCACAGGGCTGATGTTGGTCCAGACACCTGTCAACGTGTTCAGTTTCCAAACGTCACCTTCCTCCCCATCATAGGGTCCAACACCATCGCTATAGGTAATATAAAGACTTCCATTGGAATCAAGCACACCATGATGCGGAATAAAACCTGTAGGTTGACCAGCAACAGCTGACCAGGTCAGGCCACCGTTTGTGCTGCGATATACACTTTGAGCTTTATCCGCTACACCCACATAGATTGTCTGGGTTGCCTGCCCTGCCGAACCTGTTGTTTTGTCAAACGTAATCCATGCCAGACCTACGATGTCACTGGTATATTCATTCGAAGGATCTTGCACATAATTTCCCGGATTCGGGAAGCTTGTTACTTCGTTCCAGGTTACACCGTAATCGGTACTTTTCCAAAGTCCGTGACCACTTCGTGCACCGAAATACAGGATACTGTTATCGTTCGGGTCCACAGTCAGACGTTCACCCATCGAACGTCCCGGCATGTTGCCGCCAACTTTGAACGGAAGTGTTGTGGTCTGCCATGTATCTCCCCGGTCCGTAGAGCGCAAGATGGAGCCATTATTTTTGTCCCACGAATTCGTATACGTCCCGACTGCCATATACACCCGATCTGGATCAACCGGATCCGTAGCCAGTGCGTCTACACCGTTTTTGTTCCAGTCATCCCACCCGACAAAATCCGTTAACGGGATCCAGCTCTCGTTAGCCGCATTCCAGCGATAAGCTCCCCCGATATCTGTACGGGCATAGATCAGATCCTTTTCCGACTCGTTGAAAATAATGCCCGGTACAAATCCGCCTCCTGCACCAGTCACTACATTTTTCCACTCATAGGCTTCACTCGGTGCCGCTGCTGTGGTTCCAGCGAGTCCTCCCAGCGAAGCCGTTACCACGGCAACCGTCAGACTCATGATCCGTAATTTCCCCATAAACGTTCTCATTTTTACACAGCCTCCTCTTCAACTTGGTAACTGCATTCCGGTCTTTCCGCTGTCTCAGCGTGCTGATAATGGCGTGTCAGACGAATTCATGCATTCAGATTACAAGAAATATCACCCCCTTCCAGTCATTTTTTAAGCGCTTACAAAACTACTCTTCATTCGTCGTTATTTGGATAATTCTTTCAATAAATAACATTCGATAGCAAAAGACAAACACCTCTGTCCAAAATCCTATTTTTGTAAAATATTTTCAGTGTTTTATCTTGTTTACACAACAAAAAAGATGCTGTTTTAGCAGCATCTTTCGACATTTCATATAAAAGTTTAAAAAATAGCATCGTTTCTTTCCTGGCAAACCAGGCAGAAGTTCATTGCATGACTGGCAACCGTTTATTTCTGGCTACCATAACCGTGAGTCTCCTGGCCTTTAATCCCCAGTCTGATGACAAATAGTGAGCCAGCATCAGGTGTCTCTTTCAGACGTTCTTCCTTAATCCCGGTACGTGCTGTTGTAATGTACAAATCTTCAAGCTCCGGTCCACCAAAACAACAGGATGTTACTTGATCTGCGGGCACTTCGATCTGCTGTAACAGTTCTGATGTATGCGGGTTCCAGCGTGTAACTCTTCCTCCACCCCAGTGCGCAACCCACAACATGCCTTCACCATCGACCGTCATGCCATCCGGAAAACCAAATTCCTCAGGTATGTGAATGATGCTTGTCCGATTCTGTATCGTCCCGGCTGCCAGATCAAAATCAAATCGGTCAATAGCACGTGTCGGGGTATCAATGTAATACATGGTCTGCCGATCCGGACTCCAGCCCAGGCCGTTGGATGTAGACACGTCTTGTACCATCGTGCGCACAGGTTGTCCTTGTTCCAAACAATACAGTGATCCTGCTTTGGCCTCATTATTTAAGCTCATCGTGCCTGCCCAGAAGCGTCCCTGTGCATCACATTTTCCATCATTAAAACGATTGGTATCCTTATCTTCTTCAGGGTCCTCAATGGCATGCAGCTCACCCGTAAGCAGATTATACGTATGGAATCCACTGCGTAAAGCAACCACAACCTCGTTACCACGATACGGAACAACCGCGCCGACATGTTCACCGACATCATAAGCCTGATCCTGCCCTGTAGCCGGATCATACACATGCACCTTGAAGCTTTCAATATCTACCCACAATAATCGATTGTTCTCCACATCCCAGCTCGGGCCTTCCCCCAGCAATGCCGGAGTTTGTACTGCTACAGTTACGTTGCTCATGCCATCACGTCCTTTTTAAGATTTGACGCCGCCTGACCATTCGAATCCGATCGCATCCAAGAATGCTTTGGACAGTACCATATGGCCTGTTGCATCCGGATGTACCCGGTCATAAGTCAGCACAGCCGTATAGAAATGATCCCAAAATGGAGTAAATGCAGCCTGTGTATCCACATACACCGCATCATACTCGCTGGCTACCCTGCGTACCGCTTCTCCGTAAATATCCATCGTGGCTCGCATCGGGTCTTCCGGATTGGCCTCAAGATAATAAGGAGACATCAGTACCAGACCCTTCAGATTGGGACGAACCGAAGCCACCAGTTCACGCAATGTGGATTCGTATTCTTCCAGGAACACATGTGATTCTGTTGACAGCGGGTTGTCAAACTGACGCCACACATCGTTAATGCCGATCATGATCGTCAACCAATCCGGTTTTAGATCCAGCACATCACGATCCCAACGCTGTTTCAGATCACGAATCGTATTTCCACCATTACCCACATTCTGGATACGCAACATCAATTCCGGATAGATGGATCGCAACAGTGCATGGACTTGCGCAACATAACCATGGCCCAGACCCGAACTGCCCTCGCCTACAGGATGTTCCCGACCACAATCCGTAATCGAATCTCCGATAAACAGAAGCTTGTCATTTTTCTGCAATTTCATCGTCATTTCTCCTTCGCTCGAGAGCGCTAATATGTTTACCAGCCTTGATTTTTAAGCCACGTCAAGCACAGATCAGACCAGGCACGGACCGCTTGGTTGTCTTCGGCCAATCCGAGACCATGAGAGCCTTTCTCAAACACGTGCAAATCATAGGGAATACCATGCGCGCCCAGGGCAAGTGCGTAACGCAAGCTATTCTCCACAGGTACTGCCTGGTCATCGCTGGTGTGCCAGATGAACGCTTCTGGAGCATCCGCTCTCACCTGTTGTTCCGCACTGAATGCCTTGATCTGCTCGGCAGACGCGTCAGATCCAAGCAAATTTTCACGGGAACCAGCATGTCCATAAGACTCCATCGTAATGACGGGGTAACAGAGGATAACCCGATCCGGGCGTGAACTTTGGCGTTCAATGAGGTCCTTATGATCCGGTTGTCCTTCGTCATACAGCGTTCCTAGTGTTGCTGTAAGATGTCCGCCCGCGGAGAAACCAAGTACGGCAATCTTGGCAGGATTGATGCCATACTGCTCAGCATGCGCACGAACATAACGTATGGCACGCTGACCATCTGTTATCGGTGCAGGATGCTGGTGAGGCGCTACCCGATATTTCAGGACAAATGCGCTGATGCCCGCACGGTTCAACAGCTCGGCTATTGGAGCACCTTCGTGATCCGCCAAAAATCCATAGCCGCCACCTGGACACACAATGACAGCGCTCTCGGAACCGGGCTGAATAAATGGAATCAAATGTGGCATTTCGTCTTCATGGCCCTGCGCTGCATAAGGTGCAGCATGGTCCCATAAGGGTATCGTTGTTGTCATCTTCAATCATCCTCTCTAGGTAGAACGGATACATGCATCCGTTTAAACGTTTTCGAATCTCAGGAATCGATACCATCATAACGGCAATCACCCTCATGCATCAATACCTTCCTGGCATCACTTTTTATTCAATTCGTTACAGATTAGTATAAATTCCGGAATTGTTCAGGAGTGACTCCCTCTATCCTGCGAAAGGTTGCTACAAAATGGCTTGAATCCCGAAAGCCCACCCGGACTGCAGTTTCCCGGATCGTCAGGGCAGTATCGCCGGTCATGATTTCCTTGGCTTTGCGAATGCGCAGCAAAATGAAATAACTGTAGGCTGTCATGCCAAAGGATTGTTTGAACAAGGTGTTCAGATGTCTGGATGAGATCCCCGTGACCTCAGCCATATGTTCGAGACCAATCTCGGGATTCGCATAGTGCTGTTCCATGAATGCAATGAGCGGAGCGAGCCTCTCCACGGCATGTGAGATCGAAGAACGATTGCCTGTCATGCCATGTTTTTTGAGCAAAATCAGAAATCGGTATATATCCGCTGACGCTTCGAGTCCCGACAAATCTTGATCACTGCTGATCGAATCCAGCACTTCCTGGCCATAATCGTTAAACGGGCTGCTCTGTTCCCACTGATAGAATGCTGCTTCACCCAGACTAAGCGACTCTATAATAGCAGGACACTGGGAACCGCCAAATGTAATATAAAGTGTCTCCCACTCTCCTTGGGCACGCACATATTCATGTGGTTCATTCGGGGGCAACAAAATACCTGATGCTTCCCCCAGTATGACCGTGGACCCGGCAAACTTGAATTCTCCCGCTCCCTTTACGGTCTGAAGCCAGTGGTAACATGGATACCCCACAGGTCTGGATACCTTCTCCTGATTGCCATTATAGCCAAGGCTCTCAATATAAAGGGGCAGCGGCTGATCACGTGATGTCATGAAATATCGTTGATGTCGTGGTGAGATAAACATGAGATGCCCCCTTGGATATAAGCCGAATTATACTTCCGTATTCTTATATAGTTCATTACTTTTATTATATTTTAAAAGTCATATGTATCATATAGTATAGGATTATTCTTATACAAGAGGTGAACACATTGATTAGCAGCAAACTACCCAAAATGTTCTACGGGGGCGATTATAACCCGGAACAGTGGGATCACGAAACCCACCTTGAAGACCTGCGCATGTTCCAATTGGCAGGCATTGATATTGCCACAATCAACGTATTTTCATGGGCACTGATTCAGCCTGATGAAGTTACTTATCATTTTGAAGAACTCGACCAACTTATTAATCGTCTATATGAGAACGGTGTCTATATATGCCTGGCAACGAGCACTGCTGCCCATCCGGCTTGGATGGCGAAGAAATATCCAGACGTACTGCGTGTAGATGCCGATGGACGCAAACGCAAATTTGGTGGGCGCCATAATTCCTGTCCTAACAGCCCGACCTATCGCAAATATTCCGAGAAGATTGCAGATAAACTGGCCGAACGATACAAGGATCACCCCGCTGTTCTCGTATGGCACATCTCCAACGAATATGGCGGTGACTGTTACTGTGACAACTGTGAGAAAGCATTCCGGGTGTATCTAAAAGAACGCTATCAGACCCTGGAACAGGTCAACAAAGCATGGAACACAAATTTCTGGGGGCATACCTTCTACGATTGGGACGAGATTGTTCTACCGAGCAACCTGAGCGAACACTGGGGTAACAACAATTCCACGTTCCAGGGAATCTCACTGGACTACTCCCGATTCAACTCCGACAGCATGCTAGACTGTTATCGGTTGGAGTACGATGCAATCAAAAAACACATTCCCGACTCTGTCGTGACTACCAATCTGATGGGATTCTTCAAGCAGCTGGACTATTTCAAATGGGCAAAATATATGGATATCGTCTCCTGGGACAGCTATCCCGGTCTCGCAACACCCGTCAGCTTCACGGCAATGGCCCATGACCTAATGCGCGGACTGAAAGATGGTCAACCGTTCATGCTTATGGAGCAAACACCAAGTCAGCAGAACTGGCAGCCGTATAACTCACTGAAACGTCCTGGTGTCATGCGTCTGTGGAGTTACCAGTCTGTTGCGCACGGGGCTGATACCATTATGTTCTTCCAGCTTCGCCGCTCCATCGGTGCCTGTGAGAAGTATCATGGTGCAGTTATTGAGCATGCCGGACACGAGAATACACGTGTATTCCGCGAAGTCGCTGAACTGGGCAAGGAATTGCAGGTACTCGGTGACACCACCCTGGATGCATCTGTTGAATCCAAAGTAGCCATTGTGTTTGACTGGGATAACTGGTGGGCCATCGAAAAATCAAGTGGACCTACGGTTGCCCTGAATTATGTGGATCAGATTCATAAATATTACGCCGCTTTCTTCCGCCGCAACATACAGGTAGATATCGTCAGTGTGGATACGGATATTAGCAAATACGACATCGTTCTTGCGCCTGTCCTTTACATGGTTAAACCAGGATTTGCCGCCAAACTGGAGAAGTATGTTGAAGCAGGTGGAACATTCCTGACGACCTTCTTCAGCGGCATTGTCAACGAGAACGATCTCGTGACCACTGGTGGGTATCCGGGAGAACTCCGTAAACTGCTCGGAATCTGGGTGGAAGAGATTGATGCCCTGCTGCCTGAGCAAAAGAACCGCATAGTCCTCAAAGAAGCCTACGGCGATCTTCAAGGAGAATATGGCTGCGGCATGCTGTGTGACCTGCTGCACAGTGAAGGAGCCGAAGTCATCGCGGAGTATGGAGACGACTTTTATAAAGGCATGCCTGTTGTAACACGTAACATCTATGGTCAAGGTGAAGCCTGGTACGTTGCATCCGACCCGGATGAACGTTTCCTCGATGGTCTGCTGGGACAGCTTGCAGCAGCCAAGAATGTAGAGTCCCTACTGGAGACACCGGAAGGTGTTGAAGTAAGCGCACGTACCAAAGACGGCAGACCCTACCTGTTCGTCATGAACCATAACGCTTCCACGCAATCCTATGATCTCGGGACAGCCAAGGCACTTGATCTGCTCACCAATCGCGAGCTTTCGGGAAGTGTTGATATTGAATCCCGTGGGGTACATTTGCTTGAAATGAAATAAGGTATTTCGCTATATGGGTCATAATGGAGCCCTATATTGCAAAGGAAAAGCACGTGATACAAAGTGTCACATGTACATCCCCCTTTTAAGCTTATATTTGTCTTCAGTGAAGATATTGGTATAGATTCCATACCTTTATCGTCTTCTGTAAGCCAAAAGCTGCTACTTCCCGTATCCGTCTACATCGGATACGGGTTTTTGGCATTATCTGTGGTATTTTTGATAGAAGGAAATATCAGTATGCAAAGCGAATTGGACGAGACACACATTTTAATGAAGCCCGCCGGAACTTGCTTGTGTGAACCATGTAGCTGATCTATTGGAAAATCATGATGCAGCTGAAATATTGGTGACACTCATGATGTCACTTATAAGCTGTTAGAATAGAATTATAACTACGACATCACCTTCCGGCGGGGCAATGAACGAAACGGAGTGGCTGACATGAACAGAACAAATCGGCTTGCCGCCATCGTTATGGCATTACAGCATGGTCACGAAACAGCACACTCATTGGGCGAGAAATTTGAAGTTTCCCGTCGCACCATTCTCCGGGATATTCAGTCCCTCTCCGAGATGAACGTGCCCATTATTGCCATTTCCGGTCCGGGAGGCGGTTTCAGACTTATGGAGGGTTACGTATTGCCCCCATTGCAGCTGGACCCGGTTGAGGCAGCGACGCTCATATTCGCTCTTGAAGGTCTGAGTCGCTACGCCGACACGCCCTTTCATGAGAAACGCTGGACCCTGATGAACAAAGTTAAGGCCATCATTCCGGATGATATCATGTCGCGAATCGATCCCATGCTCCAACAGCTGCATCATCATATTCCAGACCGCAATTACATCCTTCCTCATCTGGACGCGCTGCTGGCATGCATACCTGAACATGGATGGCTCAATGTGCTGTATCGATCCGTATCGCGTCAGCGATGGTTGCATATCTGCCCTTCACGGGTGTATGCTTCCTCCGGCTTCTGGTACTGTGAAGCATATTCCATTGAACATGGTGAGCAGCGTCTGTTCCGGGTCGACCGAATTATCGATGTCAAGGCGATCGAACCACAGGATACACAGGTGCTGAACGAACAGGCACAGCAACAGCATAGCAAGCCGATCCCTCCAGAACAGCCTCCAACTCGGGTGACGGTGCGACTGAGTTATCGGGGGATGATTGAAGCCGAACAGGATGAGCATATCGGCGAAAAGATGATTGAAATTGCCCCGGATCTCTGGGAATTGTCATTCATTTGTCCACCAGGAGAATGGGACTGGGCCGTACGATTCTTTTACCGCTTGGGACGTGAAGCTGAAGTGATCGAACCTCTCCAACTTCGCAGCGAGATTCGTCAGCATGCCGAGGAAGTGAGTCGGATATACCTTGCCTCAACCAAATAATCGCTTCACCATACTGCTTAAAGGAGCCTGCTGATATCATGACACATGAACCCGTTGTAACGTACGAAGAAGCAGTACAGCGTATCCAGTCTATAGGACTGCTGCCTCTTGCTCCCCTATTTACCGAATACCCTTCACTGTCATCGTTAACCCCCAAAGAACATTGGCACAAGGATGATGAATTGGATCCCTGGTTATGGCGTTCACGCCTGGCCGAAGAGGGCATTGCTGCATATGGAAAGTTCGTCAAAAAGAAAGCGCTTCTTGTCTCGAGTGAATACTTCCCTTGGGTGCACCAACTGCTTGCCGACTACAGAACCATCGAGGAACAGTATGAGGCGGGTTTACTATCCCGTGAAGCGTTCAAACTCCATGCGTTAGTTGCAGAACAGGAAGGCATCGATGGACGTGCCCTTCGTTCTCAAGCAGGATTCGGAGCAAAAGAAGACAAAAAAGCATTTGACCGTGGACTTCTCGACCTTCAGGACTGTGCAGCCATTGTGATTAGTGGCACCAAAGAAAAAGAAGGGCTCGCAGAAGGCAAAGTCGCCTGGAATAGCTCTGCGTACGAGACTGCTGGTCACTGGATGGAACGTCACGGCATTCAGCCGTTTGAAGGCAGTGTTGCCGAAGCGCGTGAACTGCTGGTGGCTCAACTGCAACAACATGCTTCACCAGCGGCATTATCAAGCATCACCAAAGCCCTTGGCATCCGTGGAATCTAAATAAAGCCAATTCCGGTTGTCGTGCACATTTCAACCGGAATTGGCTACGGTTCACCATACTATGCATCGCAGACGATAAGCAGCATCCAGCCAGATTGGGTTCAGAGAATTACGCCATCCTTGAAAATGGCAATCTCCCGGAATCCATGCTGCTCACTGAGAGTGTGTGACCGCCCTGAAGCAATGTCAATCAGCTGGCTGAACAGCTGTACTTTCACCTCATCCATCGTGCGACCCTCCAACAACTGACCTGCGTTGAAGTCAATCCAGTGTTTTTTGCGATTCGCGAGATCGGATTGGGTCGCAATCTTGACAGTAGGTACCGGACCTCCGAAGGGAGTCCCCCGCCCTGTTGTGAAGAGCACAATATGTGCACCGGCTGCAGACAGTGCCGTAACAGACACCAGATCATTACCCGGTGCTTCTACAATATTCAGACCGGTTTGAGTTACACGTTTGCCATAGCGCAGCACGTCGACTACCGAAGAACGTCCTCCCTTTTGTGTACATCCAAGTGACTTTTCCTCCAGCGTTGTGATGCCGCCAGCCTTATTACCAGGTGAAGGATTCTCATAGATGTTCTGGCCATGGTTTACAAAATATTGTTTGAAACCATTCACAAGATCCACCAAATCGTGAAAGACCTGCTCATTGGCAGCCCGATTCATTAAGATCGTCTCCGCACCAAACATCTCCGGAACTTCCGTCAGAATCGCCGTACCGCCGGCAGCCACCAGCATATCAGCAACTGCACCGACCAGCGGATTGGCTGTAATACCGGATAAACCATCGGAACCGCCACACTTCAAACCAATTTTAAGTTTACTGAGCGGAAGCGGCTGCCGCTGTTCATGTTCAGCGATCTCCACAAGTTCTTCCATCAGTCGAAGCCCTTCCTCAAGCTCGTCATCTGTTTCCTGTGCTTTGAGAAACCGTACTTTGCCTCGGTATTCCGGAGCAATACATTCACGGAACTCGTCTACTTGGTTGTTTTCACAGCCCAGACCGATGACCAGCACGCCCCCTGCATTCGGATGTTCCACCAAGGAGGCCAGCAACTGTTGGGTATATTTCAGGTCATCGCCAAGCTGTGAACATCCGAATGGATGCGGAAAGTGATATACACCATCTACCCGACTTCCAAACTGGGACTGACCCATACGTGCCAATGCTTCACACACTTTATTGATACATCCAACCGTATTCACAATCCAGATCTCATTACGAATACCTGCATCACCATTGGGGCGCAAATATCCATCGAATGAGCGTAGATGTTCCGGAGGCATATCCGTCTGAACCCGTGCTCCCGGTTGGTACTCATATTCAAGCAACCCGTGCAGACCCGTCTTCAAGTTGTGACTATGAATCCAGCTTCCCTGCTCAATCTGCTCTTTGGCAATGCCGATGGAGAAACCATACTTCATCACATCATCACCCGGTGCCAGAGTATGCACAGCAATCTTATGCCCTTTGGGCACGTCATCCAGCAAGGTAAAAGAAACTCCGTCTGGCAGTGTAATGCGTTCTCCTTTGGCATAATCCCGAAGCGCTATAATGACATCATCCTGTGGTTGAATGGCAATCCAGTCATTGATTGTACTTGTGGTGTTCATTTCCCTTCACCTTCCAACAAACCAATTTCACGAACAAGTGCTTCACGCAGCCCTTCTCTTGCATTCAGATTTTCGCCCCAGATCAGGGTATCCGACAACACAGCCGTTACCCGGTCAGCCAGTTGGTTCTGATTCCTGTTAAGCGTGTCATAACCTTCCCAGTGTGCAGCCAAAGCAGCCAGGACATCCGGGTCGTCCCGCAACAGAATGTCCTCCCCATTCAGTCGTTGTGCCTTGTAACCTTCTGGCGTATTTACAGGACGATAGAGACACAGTAATCCCGCAAACCCCTGAATTAAACGTTCTGGCCAGCTTCCCTGGTTTTGCTCATAGGATAATAGTGTAGGCAGCACACGAACCTTGAATTTTCCGATCGTATTTAATGCAATATCCTGCAATTT
Source organism: Paenibacillus sp. FSL K6-1318 (assembly GCF_037976905.1). Classification (NCBI taxonomy): domain Bacteria; kingdom Bacillati; phylum Bacillota; class Bacilli; order Caryophanales; family Paenibacillaceae; genus Paenibacillus; species Paenibacillus sp. FSL K6-1318. The sequence continues at coordinate 2,353,745 of NZ_CP150270.1, read as the reverse complement.
GTGATCAATATACGGGTTCAGGAAACGTTCGAACACTTCTTCCGCGTACTGTTCCAGCTGATGATCCGGCATATCCAGAGCAGGTACGATCTCCTGATGTACAGCTTCCCGGATCCATGGGCCAAAGTGCGAATCCTCCATCGTTTCTCTCACATGTTGCTTGCCTTGCAGAATTCCCAGTGATGACATTAGGGTATGTGCCCCATTCAAAATCCGAACCTTGCGTATCTGAAACGGCTTCAGATCTTTCACCCAATGTACATTGAGGCCCGCTTGCTTGAGCGGTAGCTTTTTGTCCAATGATTCATCACCCTGAATGGCCCAGAAATGATATGGCTCTGCCGTATTAATCAACTGATCTTCATAACCCCAGCGATTCGTCAGGGAATCGGCTTCCTCCTGGGTCGGCGCACCTGTGACGATTCGATCTACCAGATTGTTCAGGAAATGATTATGGTTCTCGATCCATGCACGGAAGCCATCCGAATACCCATAATCCTCACTGTGACGGAGGACACAACTGCGCAGCACATCACCATTGCCTTCGAGCAGCTCGCATGGCAGATGAATCAAACCTCTGGATGGGTCCCCATCAAATTTCAAGTATCGCTGATGCAGGAAAACCGTTAATTTCCCCGGAAATGATTGGACGGGTTCACCCTCGATATAGTCTGCCTGCATATATTTCAATCCTGATTCGGTTGTATTGGAAATAACGAACTCAAGTGAAGGCAGTTCCGCCAAGTTCAGAAAGGCATCCCATTCCTCATACGGATTGATACACTGTGAGAAAATGGAGATCAACTCTGTCCGCTCAACCGGCTTCCCTTGAGACAGCCCACGCGTGATCATGGTATATAACCCATCCTGATCGCGAATCTGCTCCAGCTTGGCTTTGCCTCCTAGCCGTGGCTGAGTAACAGCTACACTCCCATGGAATTTGCCTTGTCTGGCACTCTCATGAAGCATCCAGTCTGCAAATCCCCGCAAGAAATTACCTTCTCCAATCTGCAAAACCTTCACGGGACGCTCCATAATCTCCTTGCACTTGCGCTGACCGTCGTTCCCGAGCAAATTCAGCTTCAACCTTGGCCGTTTCGTGCTTGCCGACATGGACACTCACCTCATCGATTATTTGTACACTCAGAATGCCGCCCAAAGGCTTAGCACCCTTATATTGTAAACGCTTTAAATTCATTGTATCATCAATAAAAGGAAATTAAATTGCTTATATTGCGGTAAATATACTCTCTCATGACTAGCTATAACATCTCGATGAAGACGCTGGTTTGGAAAGGAGTCTATATGGAGCGTTCACCTGTTCGTACGACTATTCAGGCAGAATCCGGTATTCCGTTCCGCCTGGTGTACAGCGATACAAAATCCCCCCAGAACGAATTGCCGGATCACCTTCACGATTGGCATGAGATCATCTATGTATATCGTGGTCAGGGCAGCATCTTTATTGATACAGGACTTGAGGATATGCAGGAAGGAGATCTGTTCATTATTCCAGGCAGTACGGTTCACCGCGCCTTGCCGGATGCAGGCAACCCTGTCACATCTTCCGCACTGTTCTTCAGCCCGGGATTGCTGGCATCAACCGCCGGGGGAGCTGCTTCTTCCTTGCTGAGTCTTTTTGAACGTTGCCGCAGACAACGGGTGTATAAGAGGCATCTGGACACAGAGGAGCAATCACAGGTCACCGCCCTTATTGATGATATTCAGACCGAATTTCAGCTTGGACATCATCTGAGCGCACATGCGGCCCTGTTAAGGCTGCAACTATTGCTTATTTTTCTGGAACGTCTGGAAGCCTCGGGACCTGCGAATCCGAGTAAATCTACTCCAGGTCCCTTGTGGCTCTCTTCTACGATCTCTCATATTGACGATAACCTTCGGAATGGCCTATCCCTGCAAGAACTGGCCCAGTACGCCTCTGTATCCCCTGCTCATTTCAGTCGTGCCTTCAAACGATACACGGGCATGACTCTGACGGATTACGCATTAGCGCGAAGGGTCATTATGGCGAAAGAGCATCTGGTACAAGGTGATGAGACGATGGCAGCCGTAGCTGATGCTTGCGGGTTTGACAGCCTGCCCCACTTTTACCGTCAATTCAAAAAATTAACCGGCACAACGCCCGCAGCCTACCGCAGAACCATGAACAGTTCACGTTAAAATAGAAACAGACTGGAACATATGTGCCGTGGCACGTCGAGGGAAAGTGAGTCAGCAGCGGGCGAAAAGTCGGTAAAAGATATACTTCAGCGAGTTTTAGACACGCCCTAATCATATATATCCACATATTCTTCCATATGGAAGATGTGGTATGATAATCTGGATTATTAATTGTCGGAAACATTGCATTCCGTTGTCAGAGGAGCTTAACATTCCATGTTAAACGAATTAAATCGCAGGAATATCGGCATCTTCGCCCATGTGGATGCGGGGAAAACAACTACCACCGAGCATATGTTATATGAAAGTGGTGTCGTCCGCAGTCCGGGACGCGTGGATGACGGAACAACAGCCACAGACTCGCTGGACATTGAGAAAGAACGTGGTATATCCGTTCAAGCAGCTATGACCTCTCTGATCTGGAAGAACACCATCATTGACCTTATTGATACGCCTGGGCATATTGATTTCAGCTCCGAAGTAGAGCGAACACTGCGCGTAATGGATGGCGCTATTTTGATTCTATCAGCAGTGGAGGGGATTCAGTCCCAAAGTGAAGCCATCTGGCATGCCCTTCGTTCACTTCGCATTCCTACCATCATCTATATCAATAAAATGGATCGGATTGGCGCGTCTGCCCCAGCGGTAATGGAGCAGATTCGTTCCACCCTGTCTCCCTTCGCATGCGAAATCCAAACGTATCAACTCCATGAAGAGTCATTTCATGGCATCGACTCCCTATGGAATGAGAATCAAGATACGCTGTCCGGTGGCACACCTTCCATTCCAGGTCTGTTCGAGATACTTGCCGAGCTGGACGAAGAAGTCATGAAAGCCTACATTCAAGAGACTAAGTTATCCCAAAGGGATCTAAATGAAGCATTCCTGCGGTATGTGCATCAGGGTGAGATGTTCCCTGTGTGTTACGGTGCTTCCGGCAAAGGAATTGGCGTCACGGCATTGCTGGACGCAGTCCTTGCATTTCTGCCTCCACCTCCACAGCCAGTGGATTCTCCCGTATCGGGTGTTGTGTTCAAGATTGAACGTGACCGCACGATGGGACGCACGGCCTACGTCCGCATGTATGGTGGTAGTCTCCACAACCGGGATACCATCTATAATTCGACGCGGGAGCTTGAGGAAAAAATAACGCAGATTCGCCGCATGGATGGACGAAAATGGGCAGATACCGGTGCCGTTCACGCGGGGCAGATCGCTACGCTATACGGACTGAGTGACACCCATGTGGGTGACATTATCGGCAATCCTGAAGGTGTACCTCCCCTGCCACAGATGGCTTTGCCTTTGCTGGCCGTACAAGTACATGGCAAGGACCCGGCACGTTACCCCGATCTTGTAGCTGCATTGCAGGAGTTGACGGACGAAGACCCCTTGCTTGATCTGCAATGGTTGCCGGAGGAACGAGAGCTGCATCTCAAGGTTATGGGAACCATTCAGCTTGAGATTTTATCCAGCTTGTTAATGAGTCGTTTCGGACTGGATGTCGTATTCGACCCGCCATCCGTCATCTATAAGGAAACGCCCCTTGCAGCAGGAGAAGGTTACATTGCCTACACGATGCCTAAGCCCTGCTGGGCCATCCTACGCTTCAGAATTGAACCTTTGCCTCGTGGAAGCGGTCTGATCTATACCTCAACTGTAAGGACAGATGATCTGCTGCTACGTTATCAGAATGAAGTCGAACGGCGGATTCCCGAAGCACTGTCTCAAGGCATGCTCGGTTGGGAAGTAACCGATCTGCGCATCACGCTGGTGGAAGGGGAACATCATGTCTGGCATACCCATCCGCTTGATTTTGTCGTAGCCACGCCGATGGGAATCATGGACGGATTGGCGAGAACAGGTACGACGTTGTTGGAACCCCTCCTTCAGTTCAGACTGACGGTCCCGGAAGAATATGGCGGAAAAGCACTCAGCGACCTGGTACATATGCGTGCAACCTTCGAAGCACCCGCCATTGGTAACGGACGTTGTATTATTGAAGGGCTTGTTCCTCTTGCCACCTCCATGGATTATCCAGTGAAGCTGCGTTCCGAGACAAGTGGCCGCGGGGTGCTCACGACTTCATTTGCCGGATATCAGGATTGTCCTGCAGATGTGACTCATACTCGCAAACGCAGAGGGGTTAACCCGCTGGATCAATCGAAGTATATTTTAAGTGTACGAAACGCGATTACATCATAAATGGAGTTGAACTTGTGCTTATTAAATTTCTTATCTTTGGCCTTCTATGGCGGATTATAGGTAATCCGTTCATTGCCATTCTGATTTTACTCGTAATACTGTACTTCCTGGATCGTCGCTATGTTGGCGTATTCCCAAGCTTCACGAAACCTCTCAAGCGTATACGTAACATTTCCCGGCTTCGGCAACAGCTTGCCATGAGCCCCAATGAAGTTTCTTCCAAGCTGGAGTTGGCTCGCCTTCTGATTGAGCGCAAACGATACATTGAGGCACATGCGTTATTGCTTGAACTGGAACGCCCGTACGAGCAATCAGCTGAGTATTGGGAGGCATTAGGGACGACTGAGCTTCATTTGGGCAACATCGAAAAAGGCGAACGTCATATTTTGCAAGCCCTCGAGATCAACCCCAGAGTCAAGTACGGACGTCCGTATCTCACCCTTGCTGGAGCCTTCAAAGATACGCATGAGGACAAAGCGCTGGATTATGTGCATCAGTTTCAGGAAATTCATTCCTCATCCAGTGAAGCTTATTACCTGCTCGGTTCAGTTCATCGTTCCCTCGGACGCAATGCAGATGCGAAGCAGGCTTACGAGCAATCCTTGAACGTGTATCGTTCATTGCCCAAATACAAGAAACGTCAGGAGCGCCGCTGGGCTGTCCGCAGTTGGTTCCGCAAGCGTGGATTGTAGAATCGTTCGATTTACGCTATAACACGCAAATATATACCTCTTCTAATCAATAAAGTGCACTGATCTCTGCCCTCGTTTGAGCAGAAACAGTGCACTTTATTTATAGCAACGATATTAATACACCAATATCTCACGCAGTCGTTCTTCATGATGACGCATCCAGTCGATCCGCTGTTTGAGCTTCACAATCTGATCCACAGCCACTTCCGGCTCATCTGTACCCTCGAACATGCGACTGATGAAATGCATGACCACATCCAGACTGCGCAGCAAAATCAATTGAGGTATGGCCAGCAACTCTTCCGGTTTCAGGCTCACATGTTCCCGAAATCCCCTGATCAGTCCTTCCTGTGCCTGCCACATCCAATCTTCACTCTTGTCCATGGTAAGGAGGTCAGACATCGGAACAGCCAGCTCCATTACCCGCAAATCCCATGTCGCAAATTCAAAATCCAAAATGGCACAGATTTCACCATCCTGCTGATCTGCCAACACATTCGAGGCATTCACATCCCCATGAACCAATTGATGCGGCAACTGTTCCATACCCCGCAGGGCTTCAAACAGATCTGGCAGCACATGCCTCAACTGCTTCAGTTCATTCGAGCATGCGACCAATTGCTCCGGTGGTGATGTGCATAGCTGTAATAATCGTTCTGGTGAACAGAGCGGATACGCATCCTGAATTCGATAGTATGGTGGATACACAGGTTCAAGTGGTATATCCAGCGTAGCCATAACAGAAGACAGGGCCCCCGCCGCTTTACCGAGCCCTATCAATTGATCTGGTGTATGCCAGATGGGATTGACGCCTTCCCGATAATGAAATAGAGTCACGATTTTGGTGTGACCTGTGAGGTTTTCTTTTACAGCAAGGAAAGTACCTCCCTCACCAGATAACCGTCTTACAGGTGAAGGTGTATCAAGCTTAAAGTTCGAACGGTGGAGGGCTTCCAGCACCTCGTGTTCAAAGGCAATTTTCATCGAATCATTATGTGTTTCATATTGTCTCATGACGTAATTAGCCCCGTCTACATGGAGCATGTAGGTAGAATTATTCATCCCACCCTTTCCACGCTCACCTTTCCAGTCCGATGTGAAACCATATAAGGCCAACACTTCGGATATACGCTGCTGCTCTGAATGATGGAGGGAACCGGAATCGATGTTTTGCACCAAATATTAACCCCTTTATCTCACAAAATGGAACTGTCCTCTAATTATCTTAAAGGAAGTCCATCGCTCGGTCTAGTTCTGTTCCAAAGTGATCAAGAGAATGGATAGTATCCGGTCCGATTAAGCTGCTCTGCAATGACACGATACCCTCTTGCATTGGGATGAACTCTGTCCCAGAACAACAGTTCACGTTCACGGCCTTCAAACCTGTCATAGACCTGAGCACACGCATAGTTGCCTGATCCCGCTCCATTCAGAAACGAATTATATTGGCGCACCCAGTACGCAGCTTCCGTCGCTTGTGGATACGGGTTGTACAATCCGATGGATCGGACCATATACTCACTGTTGCCCTTTAACTGACGAATGTGCCGCATAATCTGGGATACATTACTACGGGTTTCTCCGAGCACCTGTGTCATTTTGCTGGCATTTGGAATGCCATTACTTGCTTTAAACGTACGAATCAGATCATTCCCGCCAATGGAAATGGTGATGATATCCGCTTCACGGAGCGATTGCCGCACTCGGGGATGCGAAGAGATCATCTGCAACATTTCCCCCGACGTCAGTCCATTCACGCCCATATTTTCCATGGATACAAACGTACGAACATTCATTTCCGCCATTCGCCGATATAAAGGAACAAAGCCGGTGCCCAGCAACGCTCCTGTACCTACCGTTAATGAATCTCCTATAGCCACATATCGATATACCATCCCGTCGCCCCTCTCTGCTGTGATTTCTCTGAACAATAATGAACTGCTCTATATCTTATGATGAGCGGCAAGACAAGGCGCGGGATGGTGTCCTTAGGCATGCACCTTTCTTTTGCATAAGATTGTAGTTTTCCTGTAGAGGTAAAAAAAGAAAAAGCCCTGCCGCATAACGCGGCAGAGCCTAATCCATTGCAATGCATTACATGCCTATGGTTCGATCCGAATCAACGGAATCTGATTGTTCCTTGTTCGGGAACGGCCACCAGTTGGCCCGGCCAAACATCTTCACCATCACTGGGACGAAGAATGGCAGGAACAACAGAGAGTACAAGACCAGTCCGCTAAGGACTACTGTGGCAATCTGCATCATCGAGAGAACACCGGATGGATACATCGCAGCAAATGTACCGCTCAGAATGACCGCTGCAGATAGAATAACGGTTCCCATGTTCTTCATCGCGTACAACATCGCATCCTGTACCTTCATGCCTTTGTTCTCATTGAAACGGTCCATCAGGAAGATGCTATAATCCACACCAAGTGCAATCAGCATGACAAACCCGAAGAACGGAGTAACCCAGCTGATGCCTGCGAATCCGAGGATATTAACAAAGATCACTTCGGTTAACGCCATTGATGTGAAATAAGCCAGTAATAAGGAAACGATCAGATACAGTGGCATAATGACTGAGCGAAGCAGCACGACCAGAATAATAAATGTGCCCGCCAGCATCAGCATTACAGTACGTGTATAGTCGTTATTCGAGATCTCCTGCAGATCTGCAAACGTACTGGTAACCCCACCTACGGCAATATCGGCTTTTTCAAGCGTACTGCCTTGTACCGCACGATGTACAGCCGCCTCAATGTCAGGAACACGATCAATGGCTTCTGTTCCGTATGGATTTTCGGCGAAAATAACATCAATCGTCATCGTCTTCCGATCTTGGGACAGATACGTATCAAATACCTGTGTGAAGTCTTTGCTGTTCAGTGCTTCTTCAGGAACGTACCAGCCTGCCAGATCGGAATCCGGTGAATTTTGTAATTGCGTCAGGTAGTCCTGCGCTGAATCCAGTCCCCCGGATACCTGTTTAATACCATCGACACTTTGATTCAAACCATCTGTCAATTGTGTCAGCTGACCACTCAGATCCGAGAAGCCTTGCTGGATTTTCTCCTGTCCACCTTGAAGCTGACCAAGCCCGTTCTGGATGGAAGGTATCTCCTTAATGACTTTTCCTTGACCATCAGCGGCCTGTTTCAGACCTGTCTCAAGCTGACTGATTCCAGTTACAATCTGGCTTAGACCATCGGCAAGAGCCTTCTGTCCGGCTGCTGCGGAGGCAAAGCCTTCATTCGCCTGATTAATTCCAGCAGCGGCTTCTCCCAGCTTGGTCTTAATCTGACCCAAACCTTGAGCGAGCTGCGCTGTACCCGAACCTGTTTCACCTATCGTACCTTTGATACGCTGGTAGTCCGCATCCTGCTGCAATTCAGGATAACGTTCTTCGAGTGCTGTGAAGGATTCAGACAGACTGGTTAAAGCCGTTGAAACCCCGTTCAGCTGTTGCTCCAGTTCACGGGTTCCATCGCCCAATGCAGCGACTCCTGCTCCCGCCTGACGATAGGCTTCAAGCAACTGATTGTTCGCCTGCGCGAGTTGATCTGCACTCGTTTTGGCTTGCTGAAGTCCTGCTTTCAGATCACCCGCACCTGCGGAACCATCCCGGATACCTTTTTCAATCTGGCCAAGTCCCTCACTGAGTTGCGAGATACCCGATTGCAACTGGGTGGTTCCTTTGGTCAGTTCACCTGCTCCATCAGCAGCTTCTTTTAACTGTGGTTCATTTTTACTTAGTTGACTGCTCGCTTCACTCAGACCATCACGGATTTTGTCCAGACCCGTCTTACCTTCACCAAGTCCTTCCGATAATGTTCCCACTTGCTGTGTAACTTCAAAATCTTTGATCTCATCACCCGTAGGTCGTGTCATACTGCGGACACCGGAGATCCCAGGTACTTTTTCTACTTCCCGGCTAATTTTTTCAGCAACGGCCATATATTTCGCATTATCCATCGCTTCATCGTTTTGAATAACGATCTGGCCCGGCAATGATTCACCTGGTCCGAAGCTGTCAGAGATAATGTTGAATGCTTTTACTGAATCATACTTCTCACCAATCTCATCGAGACTGTTGAACGACAGTTTGCCATCGTAGGTTGCCAGAAGTGGCACACAAACAGCCGCGACGATGAGCAGCGCAGCCCATGGACGTTTCAGTGAGAAGCGGCCAGCTGCACCATAGATCTTGCTCTCGGCATGATCCAGTGAACCCTTCGACGGCCAGAATAGCTTCTTGCCCAGCACCGCCATGAAGAATGGTACGATCGTCACCAAGGCAAGCATCATCACAGCGATACCCACAGCTACAGCAACCGCAGAGCGGTACAACATAAACTGGGCAAAACCGATCGCAATGAATCCAACCAGCACGGCAAGTGCGGAGAAGAGTACCGTTTTACCGGCAGTACGATAGGTAGCAATGATGGCATCCCACGTATTCTCATGATGAGCCAGTTCTTCCTTGAACCGACTGATCAACAGGATGCAGTAATCCGTACCAATCCCGAACATGACTGCGACCATAAAGATCTGGGTAAACGTGGATATCGGGAAGTCGAGCCCATCCACCAGGAATGCGACAATCTGTTGCGATACAATGTAGCTGATCCCCACCGTCAGTAGCGGTACAAACGGAGCTACAAACGAACGGAACACCAGGAACAGAATGAGTAAAATAAAGACAACGGTAATATATTCCGATTTCTTAAGCCCCTCTTGGGAACTTTCAATGGTATCTTCGTCAATCAAACCTTTACCGGTTATGTAGTGCTCCACATTGACGGACTTCAATGCTTCATTCAGGTCTTCCCGCATTTCCTTGACCGTACGATCTCCCTGATCAATGGATAGCGACGTTAGAATGGTTTTGCCGTCAGCTGAGATCATCTTCTCGGACAACTCAGGCTGAGAGAAAGGTTCCAGAATGGACAGAATGCCCAGCTTCTGCTTGTCGGCCTCCAATTGCTTAATAGCCTTCTCTGCCTCTTGTTTTCCCGTGGTACCCAGACCATCCGGATTATAAAATACAAGAGCGATCTGGCTGCCTTGCTGTTCTCCCTTTTGCGCTGCAGCTTCATTCAGAATCGCTGCAGCACGGGTGGAAGAGTATCCTTCCGGAACCGAAAACTGTCCCTTTTCCCGAATCAGTTCACTCATGTTAGGGGCGGTAAACATTAATACGGCAGCTACAACAACCCATAGCCCCATAAACCACCATCGTGCTTTCAATATCGTTCTCATTCGTTCTCCTGTCCTCCTTCATGCGTTAGCAAAGCTGCAAGCTTCTCAAAAGATTCAATGAAATTACGAACCTCTTCCGGTTTAAAATGAACCAGATATGGCTCCAGAATCTGCTGTATTTCCTGTTCTGTTTCCCTATACACTTGTCTTCCAGTCTCCGTCAGCGTCAAATATACGACCCTGCGGTCACGTTCATCTCCGGCCCGATGGACCAGATCGCGATCCACCAGCTTGTTGACCAAAGCGGTAATGCTGCTCTTGCCTATGCACAGAAGCTCTGCCAGATCGGAGGGTGTGCAGGAAGGTTTCTCCTCAATCAGACGAAGTGCGCAGAACTGATCGGTCGTTATGGTCTGCCCCACTTGTTCACGTATCCGCGTATCAAACCGCTTATTGACCATAAAGGAAGCATCCAGGTAGCGGTTCACCAAACTTTTTGCATCGGGTGTGCTCATTCTTCATTCTCCTTTCCAAATACATATAGTTCACTTGACGAACTATTCTTCTGTGAAACTATTCTATAATGAAACAATCTCTTGAAGCAATACTTTTTTCCTGGATTTATAATAAAAACGACAAAAAAACAGGACGTCCGACTCAGCTCATTGCCAAATCCAACATCCTGCTTTAATTATAATCTGTTTTCTATGCCAGACAGTAGAGACTGCGTTCGCGTTACTCTTCGTCTGCGTCTTCCTCTTTTTCAAGCACACAACGGAACCGCTCCACACCTGGATACAGCTCACCCAGACTGTATACGACGAATCCCGTATTCCGATAAAACTCCACGGCATCCAGCTCGGTCTCCGCAATCAGTCTATCCGGATTGTATGTTGCCAACAGTTGTGAGATCATACCACGTCCGTAATTTTTAAAGCGATTTTCAGGCAAAACCGAGATATGATGAATGGTAACCTCACTTGTTCCTGTCTTCTCATATCCAATCAGACCGATCAATTGTCCCTCATCTTCGTAGCCGGCCATTTTCAGTTCGTCTTTCTCTACATATTGTTGCAACGCACGATTCAAGTGATCCGGATCAGGAAAGACCGAGTAGGACAACAGCTCCTGCACTTCCGGCTCCTGAATGCGTGATTTCAAATTAATTAACACCTTGATTCCTCCTATACCTTGCTTGTTTCCGTTATCGTATTGTAGTCGTTAGCCTCTCAAAGTTCAAGTCGTATAACGATTCAGCTCGCATTGAAGCATATTCGGGATGTTATCCGAAACCTTGATTTGCGCCAAATGATAGGCATCCAGCAAAGCACCGCCAACTGCCGGCAAGTTGCTTGTTATGTATTGAATTCTTTTCCCTTCGGGCCTATAGGCAGCATCCAGTCCTTTCTGAACAGCCTCCACCATGTACGGTGAACTCAGACAGCTTCCGGTAAGCGCGATAGACACTGTTGGCTGATCGAAACAGCATGCCAGCATGAGGATACCCACAACAGCTGTATCGGCAGCAGAGTCACATACCCTAACCGCGAGGGGAATATTCCGGGCAGCTGCTTCAGTCACCAAAGGTGCCATTTGACCAAATCTCCGATTGGTAGCCTGTTTATTTTCAGCAAAACCAGACACTCCCAGCGCAGCAAGCTCCCGGATAGAGCCTACATGCCAATACGTTAAAACCTGCTCAATCCATTCTTGATCCTGCGACTCATAACGTCCTGCCAGTATGGAATGAACCGTGTCGTAAGCCAGAAAACGTGCTGCTGTCGGTGCATAATGACCGAACTGATCGTTGCGGAGCCAAGCCCCCCGTTCCGTTCTGCCAAGGATCAGAGAGCCTGTACCTCCAATAGCGACAATACCTGGCTCACCATCGAAGGCCGCAGTATGTGCGATGTGCGTATCGTTTACTGCACTGATTCTGCCAGTAATCCCCGTTCGAGCGAGTAACGCTTCCGCCCATACTGTATCTTCAGGCCGATCCAGACCTGCCATTCCTGCTTGAATGGAGACGATCTGGTCTGGCTTGAGCCCAGCCTTGGCTATAGCTTCAGCGATACCTTCCAGCACATTTTGCTCGGCATGAGTATCGTGATAACGGTTGCAACCACCTTTTTGTACATAGGACAAGAGCTTTCCGTACTGATCGGCGACAGCCACACGCGTGTGGCTTCCTCCTCCATCCATCCCAATCACGTATGTATTCATCCTTAACTATCCCCTTCCCAACGAACAATAAGAGTGCCGGGCTATTACTAGGTCCCGGCAGAGAGTTTATTGCTTTTGTACAGCGAAACGAAGCAGTTCACAACGAAACTGTGTTGGTTCATCATACTTTTCTTCTTCAATCGTCTGTGTAACATGTTCTTGAAGTAGAATATTCCAACCTTTGTAGGCATCCTCGAGCAAAGCGATCGCTTCAACTGTCTGCAGATTCAATTCAATTAACGGCTCAATTTCGCGGCCTGTATTGAGTTCTGTTTCTTCCACATTCGTACTCATCGTAATACAATGAATGCCACCGATTCGAGTTCCCGCTTGTAATCGTTCAAGCGCTTCCATGAAAGCTTGCTTATTCGACACATGCTCCAGACAAGAACAAGCAGCAATATAATCAAAATAGTTTGCCTCAACAGCATAATGCTCAACGTCTGCTTTTACTGCCTTCACAAGATGATCAACCTGATATTCTTTCGCATACTTGCGAAGCCCATCTACAGCCTCGTCCAGCAAATCCACACCGATGACTTCACTGTTCGTTTGTGCAAGACGCTGTGCAATGGGTATCGTATGCCTTCCTACTCCGCATCCCAGATCAAGGACACGCAGTTCCTGCTTGTGAGCAAGTAGACGTTCCAGCATATCCATAACCATAGGCATGGGCCTAGACATCCAGGTTCCTGAGGCAAATAGTTCATTATTCTGATAGAAGTTGGAATGATAACCTGCCTCTGCTTTTCGCGCAGCCTCAAATTTTTCATTGCCCATCAAGACACCCCCATAGTTTAGAAAATCAACTGCACTTCTACTTAATACCCGAAATGCCACACAGGAATCAATTCATTTCCGTATACCTTTTCATGGGAGATGTGCACGGCTCAAGGTCACGGTTTCACTTGGCTTCTGAACTTTCGGATACGAAGCTCGAAGGCGACAGGTTCTTTTCTAAGAAGGATTCCAATACCGCCTCATATCCAGTACGATCGACTTGAAACGCTGTACCATGACCCGCACGGGGAACAGTCAGCAATTCCTTTTCGGTTGGGCAAGCTTCATGCAACCTGTACACCATTTCCGTTGGTACGAACGTATCGGCCTCACCATGGATGAACAGCACAGGCACGTTGACTTTGGCAAGCTGTTTGAGAGCGGATGCCTCTCTGAAGGAATATCCTGCTTTCCATCTAGAGATCAGACTGGTGACAGGGATAAAGGGAAATGCAGGAAGCTTGTATAATTGCTTCAACTGGAACGTCAGTTCTTCTTCCACGGATGTATACGCACAGTCAGAGACAATCGCTTTAACCTGAATCGGCAGGGCTTCGCCACCTGTCATCAGTACAGTTGCTCCTCCCATGGATATGCCGTGCAATATGATTTCTCCTTGTGTACCCACTTGTTCAAGCACCCAGTTGGTCCACTGGACATAATCCTTCCGATCTAACCAGCCGAAACCAATAATGTCACCTTCGCTCTGTCCATGACCCCGATCATCCGGCATTAATATGTTATATCCATGCTTCTCCGCATAGAATCGGGCAAATCCGGCCATCTCTCTGCCTTTCCCCGAATAACCATGTGCCAGAATAACCGTCTGATCTGACCCGCTATTGGAACTAAGCCATGTACCGTGCAGTTTTAATCCATCATGCGATTGTATAGATATCTCTTCTGCAGGCTGAGCATCCAGCCACTTCAGGTCAGCAGCACTACTGATAATTTCATTGTCCGGTTCAGGCATCAGATTTGGGTTGTCCACCAAAAACGTTTTGGGCGTACGCCGAATGGCAGTTTTGAAAAAGTAGAGCCCTCCTGCCCACAGAAGAACAAGAACGATCAAGATCAGTGCCGCAAGTACGTAGAATAACATGAACGTGCCTACCTTTCTTTCCTAACTTAAGATGTGATCAATCTTTACTTACTCGTTGCAGCGCAGCACAGGCCGTTTGATAAGCGGGAAGCAAAGCGTCGAGCAACGGTTCTGCTTTACGCGGCTGGCCTTCCTTCGCGAACTGCTCGATCTGAGCGAACAAAGTCGATAGATAACTAATTCCCAGACTCAAACTCACTGATTTCAAATCATGGGCTACCTCCCTTGCAGCAGTATGGTCCCCCGAGACAATATGTCTGCGCAGCACTTCGATCTTGCCAGGGGTGTCTGTACGATACATGTCCAATAACATACCGAGGAGTGTACGATCACCATCGGTGTTTAATTCCGCAATCTCATGCACGATGCTCATATTCAGTACCTCTGTCGGTTCAGCCGATTGCTGCCACTTCTGGATCATCGTACTCAGAATCTCGAGCGTGAACGGTTTGCCGATGAAGTCATTCATCCCAGCTTCCCTACACTTGTCTTTCTCTCCTTGCATGACATTACCAGTCATCGCAATGATTGGCGTGATATGACGCATTTCATCCATTTCTATCGAGCGGATTTTGCGTGTTGCTTCCAAGCCGTCCATTAGTGGCATCATATAATCCATGAGAATCAAACTGTATTTTTTGCTGAGAAAAGCAGCTACTGCCTCTTCCCCATTCGAGACGGCGTCCACTTGGGTAATTCCCAGTTTTTTGAGCTGCAACATCACAAGTTGCCGGTTAATGACATTATCATCGGCCAGCAAGACAGTTACGGAAGGGGCTTCCTCACGTACAGATTGACCCTGAATTTCCTGAGACGAAGATGTGCTAAACTCGTGAACGGACTGGTTATCGTATTTCTTGCCCAGTGCAAGTTCGAACCAGAATGTTGATCCTTCACCCTCTATACTATCTACTCCAATCTGACCTTCCATGAGGACAACAAGCGATCTGCAGATCGATAGTCCAAGACCTGTTCCTTCATACTCCCTCGACCGTCCTCGTTTTGTCTGCATATAAGGTAGAAATAGTCGGGTCTGATCTTCTTCCGAAATACCAATGCCCGTGTCTTCAATTTCAAATCGAATCGTTTGTTTACTCTCATCATCTTTAACAAGAGCGACTCGTATCCCAACAGAGCCTTCTGATGTGAATTTGTTCGCATTCTGAATTAGATTGATCAGAATCTGTGTAATTCGCGTTGAATCCCCTTCAAGAGGAGAAGAGATTCTGGGGTCACAATCTACCGATAACTGATTTCCGTTCTTTCTGACTTGGGGGTCGAGCAAACGAACAATATAATTTATCGTCTCTTGCAGATGCACTTCTCCCCGTTCAAGTTGCATCTGACCTGCCTCAAGTTTGGACACATCCAGAAGATCCTGAATCAGCTTAAGCAGCAGTCTGGCAGCATCCTGTATAACGGAAACCGAATTCTCCTGTTCTTCAGACAACGGGGACAGCTTAAGCATCTCAGCCATCCCCAATATGCCATTTAATGGCGTACGAAAATCATGACTGATGCCTGCAATAAATGCGCTTTTGGATTCCCCTGCATCTACTGCTTGCTGACGTGCAGCTTCAAGACTGTTATTGTTCTTCGCAAGCAGACGCTGGAGTGTCACCAGTTCATTATTCATATCCGAGAATTCCGCAAGCGTCCGTTCCTCTTGCTCTTTGCTCCGGATCATCTGATCCGATAACTGCTCAATCGTTCTGCGTAGCCTCTGTATCTCTCCGTTCTCATTAGACAACACATCATCCCTCTCCTAATCCCTAACCATATCTAGATGATTACATATAGCTGGCTGAGCCAATAATTGTTCCGCAACCGCAACTGCCTCATCGGCTCCCGGAGCATAACCGTCGGCTCCTATCGTTTTCCACAACTCCTGATCAATATTAAAGGGATATCCCCCAACCATAATCTTCACATGTGCCGTTGCCGGATGATGACGAATCAGATGAATCAGCTCTTTGGCGAGATGAAGATGATACGTCATTGTGACAGAGATCGCAACTACATCGCCTTGATGGCGTTCTATGGCCTCAACTACACTTCCATTGGGGACATTGGCTCCCAGATAGTGCGTATCCCAGCCTTCCATCTCGAACACATCTGTGAGCATACGCAGTCCGATCTCATGTTGTTCACTGCCTACACAGGTGGCAACCAACCTTTTATCCTGCCCCGTATGAATCAACCAGCGAGAATAGAGACGTGATATGAATGACTGGGTCGCTGCCGTACAAAAGTGTTCTTGCCCCACACTGATCCGATGGCATTGCCACAATCGCCCCACTTCATATTGGGTGGGCTGAAAGATATAACGATAAATATCACGAATCGTCACCCCAGCCTCTAACTGAGCTTCAATGATCTCAAAAGCTTCTTTCCGTTTATTCTCAAGCAAACACTGCAAGTACGATTGTGCGGCCTCTCCATATGGCATGGATTCGTTAATGTAACCCACCTGTGGTTCCATTTGTGTTGTTCTATATATTCCCATCTCCAGATAATCGAGCAGAAGCGCCTTTGACGGATGGTCAAATTCTTCTTCCAATGTCTCTTTGATCAGATTGAGATTAATTGCCAGGTCTTCTTGTGATACCCGATAACCTTCAA
The DNA here is from genome assembly GCF_037976905.1 of Paenibacillus sp. FSL K6-1318. NCBI lineage: Bacteria > Bacillati > Bacillota > Bacilli > Caryophanales > Paenibacillaceae > Paenibacillus > Paenibacillus sp. FSL K6-1318. The sequence continues at coordinate 2,336,738 of NZ_CP150270.1, read as the reverse complement.
GCAGAACTTTCAGCCAGGTAATATAATGAGTAAATAGGCCTGGACTCTGTACGAGCGCACTTTCTGCCAAATAGTTCAAGCTATACTGCGAATCTTGTTTGGTTCGCATTTTTCCGTTCTCACCAAATCGCTCAAGTAAATCGGGCTGTCTGAGATACTGTTTCTCCGTTATTTTATCAGCTAAGTTCCCCGATTCCTGGAGTAAACGTTCTCCTGCTTCTTGATGACTCATAGATGCACCCCTCCTCTACCCGCTTCACACCTCATTCATCATTCGTGACTAATATGGAATGAGATCGATGTTAGCTAACTTTCAATCGGGATAGGTTCCTCTACTTGATCCAATCCATCCATTCCGCTCTTAATCGTCCTGTTCCATTATACATGAACTTTTGATGATCATGTATTTTACCGTATACATGTATAGAACAATCTTCCTATATTATGTAGGGCCTTGCAAGTCAGTCAGCCAGTATATGCCTGTACTTTTCGAGTTACACAAAAAAACTGACCTGCGTTATGAACGCAAGTCAGTTTTCCCTTCTGCAGCCAGTCCAAGCTTCTTCAACATCTTAATCGCATCCACTTTCTCGGAAGGGTCAAGACCTTCCAAAGCATCAATGATAACCTGATGATGTTGAGGAAATATCTCTGTAAACAGCTGTCTTCCTTCCTCGGTTAATTCAGCGTAAATGACACGACGATCTTCCTTGGATGGCCGACGAAACAGCAGATTTTTATTCTGCAACTTATCTACCACATACGTAATATTACCACTGGACATTAACACCTTTTCACCGATCTTTTGCAAAGCCTGTGGTCCCTTATGATATAACAAATCAAGCACACCAAATTCTGTCGTATTCAGTCCGTGACTCTGGATGTCCCGATTGGAACGTGAGGTCACAGAATTGTAGGCCCGAACAAGAACCACGAATAATTGTAACGACAGTTCCCGGTTGTCCTCCGTGTTCAGCATTTCAATAATCCTCCATCAGTTGTTTACATTTCGGCTCGCATTAGAGGACAGCTTTTGCTCCCACTCCTCGCGAAGCATTCCCATACGAATTGAATCATAGTACTCCCCGCGAACGACACGACACTTCCGCATTCGCCCCTCCACCTGTAACCCGGCTTTTACAGCCGCACGCATCATTCGTTCATTACCGGACCAAGTAGTCAATCCAACCCGAACCAACGGCAGATGTTCGAACAAATGACTTGACCACATGACAAGTGAACGTGTGCCAATCCCGCGTCCCCTCTGGGCAGATCTGTATATTACAATCCCCATTTCCAGCCACATGGATGACTCATCTTCTATATAATAGCTGATCGTGCCTACAATTTGTTTGTCGGATTCAATGATACGGATCGATACCGGTTTGGAATCACTTGGATCCACGTCCATACGTTTCAACATACCTTGTTCGAAACTTTCATAACTTTCGTGTTCGAGTGGGTAATAAGGTGCATCCCATTGCTTCCATTCAGGTACGTCATCACTGTAGATCAATTCATAGAGTTCTTTCAGATCCTTGTTCTCCGCACACCGGAGAACAAGTTCACCATCGACGAGTGGTCGTTCTTTCATACGATGCAAAGCGCCCTCCTCCATATTAAGAACGATGAAGCTCTTCGATACTACCGTCCGAATTGGCAAGAATGACTGTGCTAGCCATATCCACAAATAGTCCATTATCAACTACACCCGGTAACATGTTCAGTTGAACATTCAGGTCCGCAGCATGATCAATCGCTTCCATATGGCAATCCGCGATCAGGTTTCCATTGTCTGTCAGGTAACGCTGCTCTCCATCCATCCGCCACTGTGGTTGACACCCCAGTTTTTCGAGCGCCTGGAAGGTCCACTCTGAAGCAAATGGAACAACCTCAACTGGCAACGGGAATTTACCCAACTTTTGCACTGCTTTGCTGCCATCCGCTACAATAATTAATTTGTCACTATTGGCCGCCACGATTTTTTCACGCAAAAGAGCCCCGCCGCCACCTTTAATCAGGTTAAATTCGGGATCTACTTCATCTGCACCATCAATGGTCAGATCCAGACGACCAATCTGGTCAAATGGAACAATGGGAATACCCCATTCCCGTGCAAGCTTGTCCGAAGCTTCCGAAGTGGCAACCGCTTGAATATTCAAGCCATCGAGTACCCGCTCACCAATTCGGCAGATGGCATAATAAGCTGTTGAACCTGTACCCAATCCAACCTTCATGCCATCTTCAACATATTCTGCCGCACGCTCCGCTGCTATCTGTTTAAGATTCATCTATAAACCCCCGCCTGCTCATAATTTGAGAAATGCATATGTAGTTATTATAGATAAAACCGCTTCCGATGTATATCCGTGCCTTCTGTTGCATCTTTGCATCTTATTTTTTCCAATGTTTAAGGATGTATTTTTACCCACCATGTTATAGAATACAGAATGAAGCTAAAAAATGGGAAATTTTTAAATAAACAGTTCTAAATACCTATAATTCGTCTGATATGTCCATAAATACGTAAAATATTAAAAAAAATTTAACGATACTATTCAATTTAACGACATTTTATACGACATATTAATTATAGATGTGTTTTAATATTTAGACACCTATGGTTCATACGGTACATAAGTCTCTACGAAAGCGACTAATAAACCAAGACCATGGTCGCATAAATTTCCTTTGGAGGGGATCACGGAATGATCTAGTTCACTGTACCAAAGCAACCCTAAAGTTTCTTAATTCAAAGAAGATCAGGAGTGGAATTTAGTGAAATCATTAAGTTGGAAAAGCATGTCGTTTTTCTCCAAAAATTTGTTACTCTCATTTACTAATATCATTATCATCGGGGTAGCACTGATTGCAAGCAGTTACTATTTTCAAAAAACAGTTCTTGTTGATCAGCTGCACGGACAGGTGGAACAAATTACCAAAAAGTGGGCTGAAGATATCAATCCCACCGAAGTACAAGCTGCTATTGCGGAAGGCAGCTATGATGGAACAACTCAAACGAAATTACGAGCGTATTTCGATGAAATGCAAGAATATTATCCTAACATTGCACAAGCCTACATCTTCGGTGTTGAACTTGGTGGCGATAACAAGAGATTAACTTCCCTTGTAGCGATGCCGACCAACCTAAGAGAGGCTTTTCAAAGTGAGAACGTAAATATCGGTGACATGTATGAGCAGCCAGTCGTTGTAGCCAATGCACTGAAAGAAATGCTCAATACGGATCGCCCAACGTTCACAACGTTCTACTCCGATGATTTCGGAACATGGACAACCATTGCTTATCCAATCAAAGACAGCAACGGTAAAATTTTTTCCTATTTTGCCATTGATGCAGATGCATCAGCTGTACCGGCAGGACTGAACTCCTTGCTTAAAAACGGAATTATCATCCTGGTTGCTTTCTTGCTATTATTCCTGATTATCCAATACCTTGTGGTTAAAAACACTCTTTCCCCTATCCGTCACTTGATCAAAGGAATTGATGACGTAAGTCGGGGTAATTTGAATGTCAACATTCCGACAGGCAAGGACGATCTGGGACTCGTTAACGAGAAGTTCAACACGATGGTTCGCAAGATCAACGATACTATCGTAAAAGTGCAAATTACATCCCAAGAAGTGAATCAATCTGCCAAAGAACTATATGAAGTTTCTGAACGCAACAGTGAGAATGCAGATTCTATCAATAATAATGTTACCCAAATCACGTCCAACATTCGTTCACAGGAACAGGCAACCCGGGATAGTGCACGTGCCATGTCCGAGATGGCTACTGTAATCCAAACGATTGCCAGCAGCTCCGCAAGTGTAGCGGATGAAGCCTATGAGATGGAACGTCGTTCGCAACAAGGTAACAGCGTTGTCCGTCAGGTATCTGAACAGATGAATCTGATTACGGAATCGGTTAAGAATACCGCTTCTGCCATTGAGGTTCTGGAGAGTCGTTCACAGGAAATCGGCGATATTCTCAATATCATCTCGGGAATCTCAAGCCAGACGAACTTGCTTGCCCTTAATGCATCCATTGAAGCAGCACGTGTCGGTGAAGAAGGAAGAGGATTTGCAGTTGTGGCAGGTGAAGTACGCAAACTTGCCGAGCAGTCTGAACAAGCGACCAGCCAGGTTGGCGTATTGATCCAAGAGATTCAAGCTGGGATTAAACAAGCTGTACGTGCTATGGAACAAGGTACGTCAGAAGTAGATACAGGGCTCAGCGTAGCCGATCAAACAGGACAATTGTTCGAAGATATTTTAGAAGCAGCGAAAAAAGTGTCTAATCAGATTCAGGAAGTTTCAAGCGCAACAGAAGAAATCTCTGCAGGTACGGAGGAAATGACCGCTACAGCAGATGACTTGTCTTCAAGTGTAAGTAAGACAGCCAATAGCAGTGAGCAAATCTCCTCATCTGTTGATGAGCAAAAAGCATCTTTGATTACACTGGTAGACTCCTCCACACGCCTTAACAGCATGTCTGAGGAACTCCAGGAACTGATCTCTCATTTCAATGTAAGCAAACAATAATTCAAATCCACAAACATTCGGTTTGAACCAAGGAGGAATAACTGAAGTGATTGAAAACCAATCATCATCTTCCCATTCCATGGAATCTAGCTTGCCGGTTCTGCAGATTCCACTGGATTTTGGGCGACGTCAACAATCATTCTCTTATCAGTCTGCTCAAATTACATTACAAGATTCTCTGAGTCGTGAACTTAAACAGAAGTTTGGAGAACAGATGGTGTACCCGGTACTCCTCTCAGCTTATGCAGCCTTGTTATTCCGATTGTCAGCTGAACAGGAACTTACCATAGGTGTGCTAGCTCCCGATCAGGCAGCTTCCTATCTTTCATTACAGATTCAGGGCAAATTGACCTTTGGCGAACTATGTCATCAGGTTTCAGAGCAGCTCAAGATTGATTACACGCTGCAAACCGGTGGATACCCTGAAACGTTGTTTATGCTGAATAGCGTACAGTTGCCTCAAGCACCACAAATATTGAATTGGAACGTTCGAGATGATCAGAACATGCTCATTCTCGATCTGTTCTATGATAGTTCACTGTTGAAAGAATCTACCGTGCTGAGATATGCAGAATACTATCAGACTCTTCTACTCGCCCTCGTGCGTGACAGTGACAAAGCCATCGGTGCGGTGGATATACTTTCCGCCTCAGATCGATTGCTGTACCGTGAAATGAATGATACTTCCGTTCTCGAACCAGCGAATCAGACGGTTCATGGCTGGTTCGAAGCAACGGCAGCAGCATTTCCGGATTCGCCAGCGATTACATCGCCATCTACAAGTTATACGTACAGAGAATTGAATGAACGAGCTAATCAGGTTGCACGTGTTCTCTTATCCAATGGATTGCAGAAAGGTGAATTCGTCAGTATCTTTATGGATCGAAGTCTGGAAACCATCATCTCCCTGCTCGGTATTCTAAAGGCAGGTGGTGCATATGTTCCGATCGACCCTGAGCATCCACAAGAACGTAACAGCTATATTGTCGAAGATACGGCGTCATCATTCGTTCTGACAACGGAGGCTTCTTATGACCAAGCTTCCAGCTTGTTCTCCAGTATAGCTACTGTCCGTCAGATTCTCGCTGTGGATGGTCGTCTAGCCGGGTTCGCAGCAAGCAACCCCAATCTCGATATTCAGCCAGATGATCTGGCGTATATCATCTATACGTCAGGTTCAACAGGTAAGCCCAAAGGTGCGCTGATTGCCCATCGGGGTGTAACCAATCTTGGCAGTGTCGTTCAGCGTGATTGTGACATTCAACCAGGTGATGTATTAACCCAGTTTGCTACATACAGCTTCGATGCATCTGTGTGGGATACCATTGGCGCCTTGTTCTATGGAGCAGAATTGTATCTGTTGTCTGCGGAAGAACGAGTATCTGTTGAAGAATTCGCAAGTGCAATTGAACGGACAGGAACAACCATTATTACAATACTACCTACGATTTTCTTTAATCAGCTCGCTTCCTACTTATCAGAAGAAGGTTTCCACAAGTTGGCCAAAGTCAGAATCATTACTGTAGCCGGAGAAGCTCTCTATGGTGAACAGGTTCGTGCCTTCCAGCGCAAATTCGGAAACCAGATTGATATTGTTAATGTGTACGGACCTACCGAATGTACGGTAGCCACAGCCACTCACCGCATCAGTGAGCAGGTTCCCGAACATGTGGTGAACATCCCTATCGGTAAACCGATTCATAACTACAAAGTATACATTGTGAATGAAGAACATCAGCTCTGTCCGGTAGGTGTGCCTGGTGAGGTATACATTTCTACCCCTGCACTGGCCAAAGGTTATCTGAATCAGCCAGAACGTACAGAGCAAGCATTCATTGAGAATCCGTTTGCGATAGGTGAGAAAATCTACAAGTCTGGCGATATTGCCAAATTGCTCGATACCGGATTACTGGAATATGTCGGTCGCAGTGACTCGCAGCTAAAAATTCGTGGTCACCGGATTGAGATCGGGGAGATTGAAGATCACTTTGCGCGTCTGGATCAGATCCAGAACGTTGCCGTTATTCCGAAGAAAGAATCCGACGGACAGAATATGCTCGTGGGTTACTTTACTTCGAAAGATGGCAGCACCCTTTCTGTTGCGGATATCAAGGCAGAATTGACGGAAAAACTACCTTCTTATTTTGTACCAAAATGGATCTGTCAGCTGGATGAAATGCCGATTGCTCCGACTGGGAAAATCAATCGCAAAGCGATGGTATCCCTGCCTCATGTGGAACGACATGAAGATCGCCCTGATCGGGTCATGCCTGAGACGGAAACGGAATCCATTATCCTGGACGCATGGAAAGAAATTCTTCAGCACGATGACTTCGGTGTCGAAGACAGCTTCTTCAATGTAGGTGGTGATTCACTCCGGGTCATTCATGTACTGGTCATTCTGAAGCCGCATTATCCACAGCTGAAAATTGCCGACTTCTTTGCCGAGAAAACAGTCCGTGCTCTCGCTCGTCGTGTTGGGGTACTGTCTCAAAGTACAGCAGAAGTTACACATTCAGCGGTGACGGATGGCATGATCACACAATTATCCGAACATCCTGTGGAACTGGCGTCCCAGTTGGGGTATCCGGTCATTCGTGAACCTGAGCATGTGTTACTGACCGGAGCAACCGGTTATCTGGGCTCTCATGTGCTGCAACAGTTAATTCTGAATTCCAGTACACGAATCTATACGCTGGTTCGTCGACCATCCAATGGAATAACTGCAATGGATCGTTTGACTAAAGTGCTGGAAGGCTATTTCGGCAAACAACTAACTGATCAACTCGCAGCTCGCGTGGAGATTATTGAAGGGGATCTCGAACAACCCCATCTCGGTCTGACAACTGATCAAACGGCTTATGTCCAAGAACGAATTGACCGTGTCATCCACTGTGCTGCAGACGTACGTCATTTCGGGGATGCTGAGCAGTTCGCCAAAACAAACGTGGCAGGAACGGTCGCATTGCTGGATCTGATTCGCAGCAAACCTGGAGCTTCCTTCCACCATGTATCCACGATGGGTATTCCGGAAGATCTCGCACTTAGCGGACAATGGGAATCCTCACTGCAATATGATCGTTTTCCGGCTGACTTGCATGTGGACAACCTGTATTCGGACAGCAAGCTTGAAGCTGAGAAAGTGCTCATGATTGCCGCAGAGGAAGGTGTACCTGTCAGCATCTATCGCGCAGGTAATCTCACTTGTCACTCTGAGACTGGACGCTTCCAATCCAATATTGATAGCAACGCCTTCTATCGTATGATCAAAGCGATGTTATTGCTTGGCAAGGCTCCTGCTGCTGACTGGATGGTTGATTTTACACCTATCGATTATGCAAGTGAAGCCATTGTTCATCTGGCCTTGCGTCAGGATACAGCCGGTCGTGTATTCCACATCTGTAATCCAGAGCCAATCCGCTATGATGAACTGATCCGTTCTGTGAATCGGGCTGGTTATGCAGTCGAAACACTACCTTTCGCGGAATACACACGTTGGTTGTTTGATGCAAACATCAGCAAAGAGCCCGAAGCTCTTCAGTTGGCTATTGCACAGCTTGAAGGCGACGGTGCTAAAGATTCAGCTTATGTCTATGCCTGCCCTGTCACAACTGCTTATGTGGAACCTGCCGGAATCTCATGTGCGAAAACAGATGATCGCTTCATCTCCGCCATGTTAGACTACGCCGTTCAGATTGGATATTTCCCGTCTGCAATCCGGCGCCATAATGGCACTTCTACAGCAATGGAGTAAGTTCACTTTATCATTAGCATTTAATTAATATAAGTTACACGAAGAGAAGCCACCTTCATCGTCATTCACTGACGACAAGGTGGCTTCTTTGCTTCGTGTGCCTGGATCATTCTTTTACATCCAGCGGATTATTGCAATGATGGCGAGATGCGCTGGATAGAAATAGCGCCACACCCAACGCGGCCCCTTCATGCGGAATCCTGCTTGGTAATACTGAGCAATGGCAATACCGGCGGTTGCCAGCACACTATACATTTGCACAGAGCTGTTATGCAGCAGGAGATATAGCGCATTCAACACAACATGCGCCACGACAAGTACAGGACCTTGGAAATAACGGAATAACAGGACCAATAATAACCCATACATCCCGTAATCCATCTGGCTAATTTCCATGAACCAACCTGCTCCAATTACAATCGGAATGCTCAGTAGGCGGGATGGCAGTTTATCGATAACGAACAGGACCAAAAGAGCTGACCACAGAGTCCATACCACATTCAAAGAGTAATGATTAAACGCGGCCATGAACGGTACTTGCGATATAATTGCAATCCAGAACAGCCGCCATATGTATTTTTGTACGTCTCGTGTATGTTTATACCCGATATACACTGCAAAAGCATAGATTGGAAAAGCGATACGACCTATGATTCTCAGTTCTATAATATGCGGAAAAAAGACAGCCCCTATATGATCAATTAACATCGTGATCATGGCAATCCACTGCATCATGTTGTGACTTCCCTCCCTCTTTCCCGACTACACGGGTCTGCCATTCATGCTTATAGACTAAGTTCATAATACATGAATTTGGTATCCTGTGCATATCCTTCGGATTGATATAAAGCTTGAGCTTGCTTGTTACTTAATTCAGTCGAGAGCGATATACGAAGAACTCCACGCTCAGATGCCAATTGCTTAGATGCTTGCAGCAGCTTCCTTGCAATACCTTGCTGACGATAATCGGGATGCACGAACAGATCATTAAGTACCCAGATGGGCCCCATTGATACCGAGCTGAAGCTGGGATACAGCTGAACGAATGCGGCACAATTCAAACCATTCGAGAGTGGCTTATCGTTGGTTTCATCTGTCCGATGATCACTTTCCACAACTGTTTCTGCTACTAAAATCACCGATTCATGGTGTTCCATTCGTTCTTTAATATACTGACATGCTGCCTCTATGTCAGCATTTTGGTTGTAGAACATCCTGTACTCATTGAACAATCGTCCCACTTCTTGAAGATCCGCAAGATCTGCTTGTCTGATTCGGTGCCGCACTTCCTTCAACTCCTTTGGGATGGAGACAATCGTCTCATCGTTTGTATGTAAACCTATTGTAAAACAATCCCTTCCCTTTCCCCATTCATCATCTGCATCAAAGTTTGTAGTATCTTGGACATGGACTCGCTATTCGTCCATACGCGCTTCCAGTTTGCATCTTGCTTATCGAGTCCATGGCAATTCTGTGTGTTTTGTTATATTGACTTCGAATTGGCAAAAATAAAAAGGCGACCAAAGCATCTGCTGCTCCGTCGCCGTAATTCTTCAGTTCGAGTTCGATTCAGCATTCTGCTGTTGCTGAGAAGGATCGGCATCAGGGAAAATGACGCCTTTCTTCAGAATCAGATTAGCATATTGTGCACGCTCTCCGGTTGCAACAATCACATAGGCACGCGAAGCACGTTCATAAAAGTCAAATCGCTCTTCATGATCGAATGCATCCGTTATGCCTTCGTATTCTTCAATTAACCGGCGGTAGTCTTCCCATATGATTGGTATCACCTGATCCCCTTCCACAACCTGCATGACAGCAGCGGGACGCTCGGCATAGGTATCCAGTGGATATAATTGCAGGATGGCTTCCAGCAGTTCGACGACTCCCAGTGCATCACAGCGTATCAGTCGCTTGGCATGACTGGCTGCCGGGAAATTGCCATCAGCCAGAACCAGCTCGTCTCCATGCCCCATTTCAGACATGATTTTCAGTAGCTCTGGAGGGATTATTGCAGGAATATTCTTTAGCATACACAGCTCTCCTTGGTCTTCTCCAACATCGGTTAGAGCGAATTGGTTTTCTCCATTCTTCAAACACTGTGGACATGGATGCCATAGAAGCGGTTTCATCTCCATTCTAACAGTATTTTTTGATCATTGCATCGCGTACACATATGTTCGATATAAGAATATTTCATTTTGACAAAAATACTTGTTTGCCATATAGTTGTTATAACAACTAATTGATTGGAACATTTTTATAATGGAAAGCGAGGTCTCGCAATCACATGGACTATACACTGGAACAATCTGTTGGATTCATGCTGGGTTTCACGCATCGTAAAGCAGTTGCTTTACTTGCTACGCGGTTCAAACCTTATGATATTACGACAGAACAATTTTCTGTCCTTTTTAATGTTGACCGAGGTGAAGGTGTGAATCAGAAAGAGTTGGCCTCACGTGTCTTCAAAGACCAACCAACCACTGCCCGGATTATTGATCTGCTTGAAAAGAAAGGCTGGGTAGAACGCCGGACCAGCGAACAGGATCGTAGAGCCTATCTGTTATATCTCACCAAGGAAGGCAAAGCGTTAATCGATATCCTCGTTCCGATTGAAAGAGAAATGAATAAAGAACTTGCTGAAGGTATATCCGAAGACCAGATGGAAGCATTTAAACATACTCTTTCCCTCATTAACCGCAATCTGTAATGAATCACAACTCAGGGGGAATACATCATCATGAAAGAAAAATCTACACAAGTTAGGCTATGGACCACCGATTTTATTCTGCTAATGCTGTGCAACTTTTTGCTGTTCTTGCAGCTGCACATGATCGTCTCTCCACTTCCGTCCTACGTTCAGGAGCGATTTCACGCAAATGCGTTTGAGGTCAGTCTCTTTACCTGTCTATTTGCCCTAAGTGCCATTGCAGCCCGTCTTTATTCCGCGAAAGCATTGGAGAAGGGCCTTCGTAACGCCATGATCTATATAGGACTTTCCATAGCCCTGCTGGCAACACTCGGCTATTATTTTGCTGCAGGTATAGCTGTGCTCTTATTGCTCAGAATGTTGTTTGGTATCGGGTTTGGTATGAGTAGCACCGCTTTTCCAACGATGGCCTCGGACATTGTGCCCGTTAAACGAATGGGTGAAGGCATGGGTTACTTCGGGCTATCGACTAGCCTGGCTATGTCTATGGGTCCAATTATAGGGGTCACTCTGCTCCAAGGTGCAGGATTCGTAACCCTGATGTTATGTACTGCGGGTGTCCTCGTTGTCATCTATCCACTGAGTTATTCGCTGACACGCAAAAAAGCCAGCAGAACCGATAACAGTGCGAACATTATGCCACAGGCTGCAACCAGCGCTTCAGGATCGCAATCGAAGCAGAAGACACCTTTCAACCGCAAGCTGATTCTGCCCAGTGTGCTGAATTGCCTGTTATCCATCACGTATGGTGGGCTTGTTGGATTCATCGTCTTGTATGGCAAGGAAGCCAATCTGGCCAATCCTGCGCTGTTCTTTTTGTTCAATGCACTCGCCGTGTTACTGGTTAGACCATTTGCAGGACGGATCTATGACAACAAAGGTCCCAAAGCGTTGCTCATTCCAGGGGCCATATTTATTGCTATCGGGCTCATTCTGCTCTCTTACGCAACCTCCATGTCCACCCTGTTCATTGCTGCCTTTATCTACGGGATTGGCTATGGTTCCATGCAGTCCTCTCTCCAGACCTGGATGATTCAGGTGGTCTCTCCTTCACAACGGGGGATGGCTAACGGCATGTTTTTGAACTCGCTGGATCTGGGTATTGCGACTGGTGCACTTCTACTTGGTGCCATTGCGTCCATGACCAGTTATACCGATATGTACCGTTATTCCGTGATGTTCATGATTTTGTTCTTGCTTATATATCTGGTTCAGGGAAAACGAAGCGGCAGCTTCTCCATTGAACCTCATGCTCTGCTCGCGCATACTCATATCCCTGCAACGGAATCAGAATCAGATCAAGATCAATCCAAGAATTCACAAACTGGAACTAGCAACACCGAAGCGGGCCAGTCGAGTAAAAGCAGACACGAATGATTCGTTAATCATGCTGCTCATAGAAACGCGTTTACACCGAGAAAGCAAACTCATCTGCTTTCTTAGGCGTAAACGCGTTTTTTTATCAACAGATTTGGGTGTTTAACCTTAAGGTACCACTGGAATGAACGTGACTTATCAGCAACCATCTATCTAGAATGGGCTTTTTTTGCGACCGATTGGACCATACCCTCTACTCGTCTCGATCATATCCATATGTGTTTCATCCTGTTTTGGCTCGCTTCCTGAAGTAGGTTGGTCGCCGTGATCCGGCTTAACTGCGAACAATGTGAGCAACCCGCCCACTGCGCCGGACGCGGCGAGCACACCAAAAAGCAGAAAATGATGAGATCCGATCAGCAAAGACACTACCGGTGGACCAAGAGATACGCCAATGAAGCGCATGCTGCTGAACAGAGCTGTGATCGTACCCCGTTGTTTTTTGTCCACGCCCTCTGTAATCAAGGCATCCAGACACGGCAACGTTGCGCCTATTCCGGCACTTCCCAATGTGAATAGACCCACTACAACATAGATATTATCGAATAAACCTATAACGCCAAGGGATACCGTCAGAAGCGCAAGCCCTGTGAAGCCAAGCCATTTCATTCGTGTTTTGTTTTTGCCAATCCACTTCCCTGCCAGGAATGAAGACAGACATAGCGCTGCCAGCGGAATCGCAAGGACAAGTCCTTTGAGAACACCTTTCAAGGCGAATTCGCTCTCGAGTGTCTCGGACAGGTAATATAACACACCAAAGATGACAAACATGCAAATACCACCGATTGCAAACAACGCATACAACCAGCGTCCCTTTTCTTTCAGTACGTCACGAATGGAAGCCACAAATTCAGGAAAGGTGGGAGGCTTTTCTTTTTTTCGGGGTGTTTTCACCAGGAAAATAACCAGAATCAACGAAAGCACACATAATACAGGAATAGCCATAAATGGTGCATACCACAACCAGACAGCCAGCGCTGCACCCAGAATTGGACTTATTACTTTACCAAATGTATTGGAGGTCTCGATGATTCCCAGGCTTTTACTCACCTCATTCTCATCATTGAACATGTCCCCAACCAATGGAATGACAATAGGGAACGCACCTGCTGCGCCAATTCCTTGCAATAACCTGCCACCCAGAATGGTCCAGTAGGCTACATTTCCATTGAGCATCCATGCTGCCACGCCAGCCACAGCACCTCCGACGGCTGCAATGACGAGGCTGGGAATAATCACTGCTTTTCTGCCAAAACGATCCGACAAATAACCTGCGAGAGGTATAAGCAGGATGGCAACTACAGCGTAGACTGTAATGAGCATGCTGACCTTGAATGCAGATACCTTCAATTCACGTTCAATCTGTGGCAGGATCGGTATAAGCATGGAGTTACCCAAAGTCATAATTAAAGGGATGGAAGCAAGTGCGACGAGGTCCCACTTTTTATCGTTCATACCACAACCACCTTTACAGGTTCTACACACAACAGCATTATTGTGGTTGTTTCGGAGGTTGATTATGCAGGACATGCTGGATGTTACCGCTTGTTCACACAAAAAAGCTGCCCTGCACGTATTCGTGCAAGACAGCTCCTTTGGTTCAATATTTACAACTACAACAACCTAAAGTGCCGTAACGCTGCTCCACCTTTGAAAATAATATACAGTTCATTCACTTTATGTGGAGCCTCAAGCGAACACTGAATTGTTGTCCACTTGATATCTTTCCCATTCACACTGCCTCCAGGTCCGGAAACGTCACACACACCAAGCAGATCGCCCTCCAGTCCTCCAGAACGAATCTCCAGTATCCCCGCTTCCCCAAAGGCTGCAACTCTGGCTTCAAATCCGTGCAGTTCCTGAACAGCATTATGGTTGAAAGAGATCCAAGATGACTGACCATCTCGATATAAGGGTTCTTCCCGAGTGATTGCCCGAACTGCCGAACGTCCTTCCAAACATTCATCCAACAGAACACCTGCACAAGCATCATAATTCTCGGCAAAGGTAAGCAAGTGCAGCGGACGATCAGGAATCGTCTCACCTTCAATCTCAATATCAGCCGACTGGCGTATATCTGCGGAAGAACGCCCTGCAAGGATGGCCCAGGTCGCTGTCTCCAGGCAGTATCGATCTCGGGTAACATCCCATAGCGCCAGCTTCTGAACAGGAACCTCGAAACGTACCGTAATACGCGCCCCTGCTTTGACATGAACACGACGGAAAGCAAGCAATTGCTTCTGAGCACGTTTCACACGTGAGGTATGTGCAGATCCATAGATCTGAACGACTTCATCACTGTCACGTTTACCCTTATTGTATACCTCTACTTCAATCTTCAATTGATCAGTGGTGGCTTCCGCCGTAGTATCACGACTTACACGAATCGCCTCGTATTCGAATTCCGAATAGGTCAGACCATGACCAAATGCATATTGTACCGGTCCATCATGATACATATAGGTCATATCATTCTGAATGATGTCATAGTCCATCATGTCAGGGAGCTGGGATTCATCTTCATACCATGTCATGTTCAATCTCCCTGCCGGGGCATAATGACCTAACAGCACATCCGAAAGCGCATTCCCCAATTCCTGACCTGCATGTGTCATATACACGATTGCCCGGGCAATATCTTTCAACTCCTGCAAGGCAAATGGATAACTGCCCATAATGACAACCACCGTATTAGGATTGGCCTCACATACAGCTTTGACAAGCTCCACCTGATCTGGCGGAAGCAGCAGACTTGGGCGGTCAATTTCTTCTTTGCCGTTGATATATGGACTATTGCCCACAACAACGACAGATGCCTGGCTATGGCGTGCTGCTTCTACGGCCTGTTCTATTCCGTGTGTCACGATGTCGATCTCGAAGGTCGCAAATTCGGATATGTTGCTTGGTAATTGACTTGTGCGTCCAGAGTCACCGTTATCATCCAGAGTTGTACCGGTCGCTTGTTCTGTCTGCGGTGGTATTGGTATTAAAACAGAACGTCCCTGATATTCGCTTAGTCCAACGGGAATACTATTCCATGTCCGCAAGGTGTTGCTCCCGTCCGTTTGGGGATCGAATTGTACAACTTCCTTCACGAACCAGCCACCGATTTCTGGTGCGTTCGCCTGATAGATGCCTTGCTCGGTTAAACTTACATATCGATTATTGTTCACACTTCTCAGCGTATGACTTCCCCAGCCCCAATCCTGATGTACGAACTGGGCTGCAGGTGCACTACTCTCTGGTACAGCAGCGAGTGTGCCTTCGGCACCGAGGGTTATAACCTGTCCGTCTGATGTCTTCAGACTAATACGGTCATTCCCATCGGCATAAGTCACGTCTGCTTCAGGTAGCCGATTGCGCAATCCATCGAGGATGGATACACGATAAGGCAGTGTGCCACTGTACCAATCGGTATAGACAACATCCGCAAGTGGTCCAATGACACTGATCTTCTGCAATGCTTCTGGTTGCAAAGGAAGCAAGCCATCATTTTTTAGCAAAACAATTGATTCGGCAGCAGCACGATAACTGAGTTTAGCATGTTCTGGTGCACATAATACCGACTCAGGTATGGAGGCATAAGGGTTACGTCCCGACTGATCCAGTTGTCCAAGTCGCATCCGGACACCGAAGATGTTGCGGATCGCTCGGTCCAGATCAGCTACCTCCAACAGATCCCGGCCAAGAGCTTCCTCCAGAGCAGATACGACAAGATCAACTTCATCTGTGAGACAGTCCACCCCTGCCTTCAACGCACCTGCTGCCGACTCGGCATGGCTGGTATGGTAACCGTGATAATCGACCGTCTGAGACAGGTCCCCACCATCACACACAATAAAACCAGGCATCGACCACTCACCCTTAACCACATCATTCACATATGGACTTTCAATGGCAGGTGTACCATTAATGGAATTGTAAGCTGTCATCATGGACAAGGCTCCGCCTTCCACGAATGGTGTCTCAAATGCTTTTAAATAATATTCACGCAAGTTGCGCGGATCGATGCTGGATGAACAATTCAGCCGATCTTTCTCATTATTATTGGCAAAAAAGTGTTTCAATGTAGCGACCATTTTCAGATAAAAAGGATCATTTCCCTGCATGCCTTTGACGAGTGCTGCCGACATCTCTCCCGTGAGGACCGGATCTTCCCCGTATCCCTCTTCCGTTCTGCCCCAGCGTGGATCACGTTCTAGGTCAACTGTAGGTGCCCATAATGTTAACCCGTGAACCTCAGGATCACGGTGATGGTATGCCCTTGCTTCATCGCCAATAACGGAACCAATCTCCCGCATGAGCCGCGTATTCCAGGTACTTGATAGACCGAGAGGTTGCGGAAACACCGTTGCCTCCCCTTTCCACGCCACCCCGTGGGCAGCTTCGCCCCCAACATTGTAGGCTGGAATGCCAAGTCTTGGTACAGCTGCTTCGCGCGTAGGAATTAGTCGAATTTTCTCCTCCGTTGTCAATCGTGTAATCAGATCATCCAACCGTTCCTCAAGTGAAAGTGACGCGTCCCACATCGGGTATTGATGATACTCCTTCATCCTTCATTCCTCCTACAAATTAGTTGTGTTCAAGTTGCTTCCATTGATCCAGTAAATCCAGTGTACGCTGGCGATACTTCTGACCATCTTCGGGTTGATTGACCTGATGTTCATGAACGTAAGCATTGAAATACGATGACAGTATTCGGTACGCAAGCCTGCGTGCCTGTCCTTCAGCAGATGGATCGAGTGCACGATGATATCCTTCATGAAAAGCCATCGATTCTGTTGACAATATGGCTTCAAACTCTCTGTCGGCAAACATGGAACGATCTCCGTCGATGATGGCCGCAATATTTAGCTCACCGTTTTCCACATGAACAAGTACGTTGGCTTCCCACAGGTCATTATGAACGAGTACCGGACGGGTCACCTGATCGAATAAGTCTTTATTTTTGATGAAGATAGCTGTGATTTCTTCCCCGACACCTGGCATATACTCGGCTAATGCTGCTTTAAGTGCGGTTTCTTCTGCAAAAGAGTGCAGCACCTCGGACCATTGATCCGAGCCTTTAATCGTCCCATCCCCCTGCGGCCATCCAAACGATGCACCCTCGATCTGATGCATGGTGGCGGTATAGGCGCCAAGCTGATGGTACAATCGCTCTTTATCTGTCTCCGAAATCGATATATGGTCCAGCTGTTTACTAGGGATAAACTCCATAAACATGTAGGTTCTCGGAATAATTGATCCACTGTCATCGCAGGTAATCATGTTTGGTGCAGGGATGCCTGCCTTGCGGTAATATTCATACACGTTCGGTTCAGCCGCCATCATCGTGCGTTCGAACGAAAAAAGCGGATCACTCGCAGAACCGGCCGCCATCTCTCCCCGCTCTGGAGCCAGACGTAAAATTACATCCGTAACTGATGCGTTTTCAAGCTGAATTCGATAGGTTGTATTAAAAAGTCCACCTTGCAGAAGACCAAACTTTTTCACTTTGGTATCGCTTCCAAAATTAATCTCTACAAGATGATGTAGCACCTCTGATGATATCGTGCAGTGCAAACCGGAATTTGTTGTACTCATTTCATTCAATCTCCTATCATCGTAGACAAACAGACGGCACCTTGCGGCACCGTCCTTTCTTCTACTATATCATTTTACAGTTGGATTGTAAGCGAGGTTGCGCCTGTTGCTGCCGTAACGACAACACCATTTGCACCAGACACTTGGGAACCACCTTCAACACTCGAGACACTCTCAATGCCGCGAAGCACGATGTTCCATGGTTTGCCTGCGCCTTCAGCACGAACTTCCAGCACTGATCCATTACGTGTAACGTTTACAGTCAGCTCCTGTTCAGCAGCTTGGTTCACAACGACAGCTTGAGCCGTTTGACCGTCAGCCAGTTCGAACAAGTGCAGGGACACATCATTGGCAAAGTCATAATCCGGTTTGCTATCTACAGCACCGACAGCGATCAGGCTGTTTGGCTTAACCATCATTGGCAGTGTTTTGAAGTCATGGTTTTCACTGATCCAGCGTCCACCTTGTACTTTCGCTCCTGTCAGATAGTTCGTCCAAGTTCCTTCAGGCAGGTAGTAACGCACATCGCCTTCCTTGTTGAAGATTGGAGCCACCAGAATCGAATCACCGAACATGTATTGCGTATCCAGGCTGTATGTTGTTGGGTCCTCTGGGAAGTCCAGTAGCATAGCGCGCATCATCGGAATACCTTTTACGGTCGACTCCACCGCAGAATTATACAGGTACGGCATCAGGCTGATTTTGAGTTTCGTAAAGTCACGGACAACATCCACGGATTCCTCGTCAAACAGCCAAGGCACACGATACGACGTACTTCCGTGCAGGCGGCTGTGAGAAGATAACAATCCGAATTGTACCCAACGTTTGTATACGTCAGGGCTCGCTGTGCTTTCAAAACCACTGATATCATGGCTCCAGAATCCGAAACCGGAAAGTCCGAGCGAGAGGCCGCCTCGAAGTGATTCAGCCATGGATTCATACGTCGAAGAACAGTCTCCGCCCCAGTGAACCGGGAACTGTTGACCACCTGCTGTTGCAGAACGTGCAAACAGGGCAGCTTCGTTTTTGCCAATTTTCTCTTCGAGCAATTCAAATACAGCTTTGTTATAGAGCTGTGTATAATAGTTGTGCATTTTAACCGGATCAGAGCCATCGAAGTACACGACATCTGTCGGAATTCTTTCGCCGAAGTCTGTCTTGAAGGAATCTACACCTTGATCAAGCAGAACTTCCAACTTACTCTTATACCAATTCACAGCATCCGGATTCGTGAAGTCAACCAGAGCCATACCTGCTTGCCACATATCCCATTGCCATACGCTGCCATCCGCTGTTTTCACCAGATAACCGTTCTCCATACCTTCATCGAACAAGTAGGATTTTTCTGCAATATATGGATTGATCCAAGCACAGATTTTAAGACCCTTTTCTTTCAGACGTGCAAGCATGCCTTCCGGATCCGGGAACATCGCTTCATCCCATACAAAATCAGACCATTGGTATTCCTTCATCCAGAAGCAGTCAAAATGGAATACAGACAGCGGAAGATCACGTTCAGCCATACCATCTACGAAATGGTTAACCGTTGCTTCATCATAATCCGTTGTGAATGATGTTGTCAGCCACAGACCAAATGTCCATGCTGGTGGAAGCGCTGGTTTACCTGTCAATTTCGTATAATTATCAAGTACATCCTTTGGATTGTCGCCACCGATAATGAAGTATTCCAACGTCTCGCCTTCTACGCTGAACTGCACTTTAGATACATTCTCAGATGCAATCTCATACGATACGCGTTCAGGATGGTTTACAAATACACCATATCCTTTATTGGACAAATAGAACGGAATGTTCTTATAGGACTGCTCACTGCTTGTACCGCCGTCCTCATTCCAGGTATCTACGATTTGGCCATTCTTAACAAACGGCGTGAAGCGCTCACCAAGTCCGTAAACGTATTCACCAATACCAAGATCCAGCTGTTCGCGGAAGTACGCTTCCTTGCTCGGACCTGTAATATAACCAGCCGCTCTTTGACCGCTACCTGTAATGCGCTTTCCTTCATACAGGAAGCTGACGTCCCAACCGTTTGTTTTGTCGATTTGAACTTCCAGGTTGCCGCTTTTCAAAACAGCACCTTGTTCATTTTTCGAGATGTCAACGTTTGCATCTTGCGTGTTAAGCTCAAATACAGGCCCTTTTTTCACTCCGCCCTTATGGTGATTCAAGGTTACACGAATAACGTTAGGCATAGGTGAGCTGTATGTTGCTTTAAGCAATGTACCGTTCAACGTGTCGCCTTTGGTGCGAATATATTTAGTTGCCGCATATACGGTCAAAGAATTATCTTTTTGCACAATATCACGAATGTCAGTCGGGTTTTGAATTTGGTACCCTTCACGAGTCATCCAGAATCCATCAGTAAATTTCATGTTTTCTTTCCCCCTTCGGTTATACTATAATAATATTGATATTAATAATGAATTTCTTCTCTTATTTTGACCAAATATATCACGATTTTGATAATATCCATCCGATTCTTGAACATCAACACCAAACTTTGGAAACGATTACATTAATAATGCGGTAAAAGGAGGCGTTGATATGGAACGTGAACGATTACGGGAAGACCGAATTCACGGCAATGCCATGTATCCAGTCAGTGTGTACCCGGATATCCAGCAACTCAATGGAGACAGCATTCTCGATTGCCATTGGCATGATGAGATGGAGTTCACCATGGTAACCGAAGGCTGTGCCGTCTTTCAGATTGATATGAACACCGTTGAGGTTCAAGCTGGAGAAGCCATTTTCATCAATCGAGGTGAAATTCATGCGGGCTATCTGAAGGGCGATGTACCCTGTGTATTCTCTTCCATAGTGTTTAATCCGGAGCTGCTCGGCAGTCGCACCTTCGATACGGTCCAAGAGAAATTTATCGGTCCACTGGTACGCAAAACGGTGATTCCCCCTTTTCATATCAAGGCAGATAAGGATTGGGGACAAGAAATTCTCGATCACCTGAAACGCATATTTGCGGACCATGCTGCTGGAACAGAAACGTGTGAAATGTCAACGAAAGCTTACCTGTATCTTGTATTTGCCCGAATGTTCGAACATATGAGACCTGCTCCGCTCAAAGGCACTGTGGCTACAGGGAGTCATGACAAGGTAGAGCGGCTGAAATCCGTGCTCGGCTATATCCACAAGCGTTATCCCGAACCATTGAAGCTGAAAGAGCTGGCCGATGAGGCCAATATGAGTGAAGGACACTTCTGCCGTTTCTTCAAACAGATGGTGCAGAAAACCCCTGTAGATTACATTAACTATTACCGTGTTCAACAGGCCTGCGTTCAGCTGGAGAATACAGATCACAAAATTGTCGATATCGCCATGGATGTGGGTTTTGAGCATCTAAGTTACTTCATCACTACGTTTAAAAAACATAAAGCCACAACACCTTCACAGTATCGCAAAATGTTCTATGAGAACGTAGCCATGGAGTCTGCCCTGGTTCAGGTTTAGAAGAAGAAGATAAAGAAGGTGCTCACAGCTCATCAGCTGCAAGCACCTTCTTTATTTTCTTTATCAACTTTCCTGCGAACGAGTGAGCTAACGCTCTGATCTGGGCCACATTGGCTCAGTTAGAACTCGTCTCATTGGCTGCTATCAGAGATACACTTTGAAGTTTAACAGTTTCTCACTTTTTCAACGTCTTCCATGAAGTGTATTCATGTACGGAGAACCCATTAAAGGACGCATGTGCTGAAGCCATTTTTTCGACCAACTTCAATTGTGCTTCCATATAAGCAGATCCCTCTTCATAAAAAGTAATGAAGTCACCTTCCTTACTTTGCTTCGTTTCCACAGCTATGGAGATCGTCTTGCCCAGCAGAGCCGCTTCCGCAAGCTCATCCTTCGCTACACTATAGATTGCAGCAGCTGTATCGCGGTAAGCCATGATGGTGATGGAGTCAAATTTGCGGATCATCCAGCTGCTAACAGCCATCGTTGAACCCGGAATTTTGTAGTTATCCAGCCAGAAAGGCAGATCAGCGGCTACCGGCATCTTCATCCGTGATGCTCGCCCTACAATGTATTCCACATTGCCTTGCCACTGCGTAATCACACTAGCCTGATTGATTTTCCATTGCGGATGCACATGTGGCTCAATATCCAGATGAATACCAGCAAATTTCTCATTAGACAGAGCCTCTGCTTGATATGCCTCGATCCAGTCTAAGAAAGAAGCAATCTGTTCCCGACTTTCCGTCAGCCCCCAGGCTGATCTTCCATCCATTACGTCAACCGCAATATTCTTGGCTCTCGCCTGACGGATAAAACTTTTATAATCAGGAATTTTCACATCCCGGTTCATCTGCAGATAGATCGTATTAATCTTGTTCGTTGTCGCAAAATTCAGCACCTCTTGAGGATTGCTTCGAATCTGGGTCGTGTCCCACACCCACGTCGCTCTTACCGGCACATCAAGGTTTCCATGAATCGTTTCATAACTATCCACAGAACCAATGGCAACGGCTTTCGAAGTATAGGCTGTACTCGCACACAGGATCAAACAACTGAGTAATAAGATAAAACGGTAACCCCTTTTGCTTTTCATATTTGTACACTCCCTCTGAAGTTATCAGCTCTGACGTGCAAATCCGGATGAAATTGTGTCGTTTCATATTCATTTTATGGAGACTTATTTAAGTACGACGAATTTGGATTGCTTCTATATGCAATATCATCTCTAAGACTTACGACGAAAGCATCATATAACTATATTTCGGGAATTCGTAGTTCTGTATGTATAGTTCTAAAGTCACAATTATTCGCTATTTTCTAAATTCACCCTACTTTCTTCATGACTTCAGTCATTATTGCCATATGTGCACCAAGCTCCAGAAGACCTAGAAAGCGTTTTCTCCAGAAATGCACAAAAAAAACCGCCCTAAGGCGGCTTTGCATGTATTTTAACTTAATGATGCTCTTGCTCTAATAGACATTTCCGTTCATTCATTACCTGATGGAGTTACCGGTGTACCGTCCACCACTTCATCGAAAAGGGACACCAGTTCAATGCCTTCTGCAGAGATCCGCACAAGCCCCTTGTCAGACAAACGCAATTCTGGAATCACAACCAGCGCCAACAAGGAAAGTGTCATGAATGCATTATTCAACGTACATCCTGCGGACTGTAAGGCTTCACTGACTGCGGCTGATTGGGCTGCAACCACTTCGAAAGACTCGGTTGACATCAAACCTGCAATCCGCAGCGGGAATTCAGTTACACCTGTAGCTGTTACCACGGCTACCCCACCTTGCATGCGAATGACACGATTACCGGCTTCGGCCATCAAAGCATCATCATTACCGATAATTAACAGGTTGTGACTGTCATGAGCAACCGTCATCGCAATCGCCGCAGGCGATGTGAAGCCAATGCCTCCAACCAGCGCAACCGCGCGATTACCGGTTTGTTTGTGACGTTCCAATACCGCGATTTTGCATACTTCCCCTGAAGTTGAAACCACAACCTTGCCGTTATGCACTGTAACAGGCAGGTGTTTCTCCTTCGTATCCACATGGTTCTCTGTCACATGAATGATTTTGGCACCAATCGTACCCTCTGTGATGGGTGTAGCCAGCTCCAGATCCTCTGGCTGAATATTAGCTTCCAACTTCACCGTGTTCAGTGCTTCCTCAGGATACGTGAAGCTGTCCCAGACCGCCGTCATTTTCCCATTCTCGGCCACAACTTGCCCGGCAGCAATCGTCATCCCCACACGTACTTCCGCCAGACGGCCGTCCAGCAGAATAATATCAGCTATATTGCCCGGAATAACCGCACCGATGTCGCGCGCAACCCCGAAGCGCTCAGCCGTGTTAATGGTAGCCATTTGGAAAGCCGTGACCGGCTTCACGCCTTGGGAGATCGCCAGACGAACAACAAAGTCCATATGTCCTTCTTTGAGCAGCGATTCGGAGCTTCGGTCATCAGTCACCAGCATCATCCGACGTGTATCCAGTCCAAGCTCGGTACAGGCTTTGATCGTCTCGGCCACATCATGCCATGCCGAACCTTGGCGCATCTTTGCGTACATCCCGAGTCGCAGACGTTCGACAACATCTTCCTTGGTCACACATTCATGATCCCCTGTTACGCCACTAGCTGCGTAAGCTGGCAGACGCCAGTCATCTGCAGCCCAGGTAAAGTGACCGTCTGCCACTTTGCCTGCCCGCAGAGTCGCCTGTATCTCACCGATCATTGTCTCGTCCCCATAGACGACCCCTGGGAAGTTCATCACTTCCCCAAGGCCAATCATGTCCGGACCCCAGGAAAGAGCCTCAGCCACCTCTTCAGGCCCTATATAGGCACCCGTTGTCTCCAGTCCCGGATGGGTGGAAGGCACACAAGAAGCCACCTGCATATAAGCAGCCATCGGTGTGGTTCGTGCTTCGTCCAGCATCAGTCTCAGACCTTTGAGACCGAGCACGTTGGAGATCTCATGTGGGTCGAAAAAACCTCCGGTCGTGCCTGAAGGCAATACTGCTCTCGCAAACTCGGTTACTTTCATTTGTGTACTTTCAATATGGCAGTGCCCATCCAGCAAACCAGGAGCGATATACTTGCCGTTTGCTTCGATAATTCGGGTATGTTCTCCAATGGTGTGACTTACATCTTTGCCAACATAAGCGATTCGAGCTCCCTGTACAGCTATGGACATCTCAGGCAAAATCTCACCCGATATCACGTTCACCAGCGTACCTCCCCGAATGACCAAAGTCGCTGGCAAATCTCCCCGGGCTGTAGCGACCAGATCCGATACACAATCGGCCATAAGCGGCCGTTCAAAAGATGATTTATTCATATGGTTGCCTCCTTTAATAAACGATCCAAAAAAAATATATTGTTACGATTATATGAGTCTGGACCTCATGTGTAAAGAAAAATCACATCCATTGTGCCGCAATACAAATTATGAAGTCATATTTATCCACGGAACCAATCCTTACGAATTCACGTCAAGTTTTTTGTTCAATCCGATCAACTATACCTGGCTGGAACCTCATCTCGTATGCTTCCTCGCTAAGCTAGCTTCTTCCCAATCTATGTACCATATACAGAAAGACTCCCGTTCCAGTGAACGGAAGCCTTCTTCATGCATATGAACGTGCTATGTCAGTCCACTTGCGCAGCAGACACTTTGCCAAGATCATACCATTCTTCAGACTGTGCGGTAATGAACGGACTTGGTGTGCCCACGCAGTAAACGTGCAGCAGATGCATTGCTCGCGTACAGGCCGTGTAGAACAACTTGCGTTCATGCTCCTGGGCATACTGCTCTGCAGAGCCGTCATAGATCAGGACAGCATCGAACTCCACACCTTTAGCCAAATACGCCGGGATGACATGAACACCCTGCTCAAAAGCCAGCGTCGTTTTCTTGATTAACTTCGGTG
This sequence comes from Paenibacillus sp. FSL K6-1318, assembly GCF_037976905.1. Lineage (NCBI taxonomy): Bacteria > Bacillati > Bacillota > Bacilli > Caryophanales > Paenibacillaceae > Paenibacillus > Paenibacillus sp. FSL K6-1318. Next base: position 2,311,338 of record NZ_CP150270.1, on the reverse strand, counting down.
CTGTGGGCAGTGCCTTGCTCAATGCAGCATGTACATCTCTGCTCTCTTCGGCGGTCTTGCAGATAACTGCAACTGATTCGTACCCTTCCTCAATCAAATGCTTCAGGTCTGTCGTGATGACATTCATATGACGCTCCCAATCAGAAGAAACGATAACTTTAGGCTTCTCGCCGCTACGGTTAAATGGAATAATCTCTTCCCCGCCAGGTACCATACCACGGGTAAACTCCACGATCTCCCGTGTAGATCGATAACTCCTGGTCAGCTCAATCACTTCCGTATTGTCTGGTCCGTACAGATTAGTCAAGGGGCCTGTTCCACTAAGCACGGAAGAATGGGCGTAGATTGCCTGATTGAAGTCACCGAGTGCTGTTATTTTCGCCCGTGGGAACAATCTCTTCATAAAGGCCAGCTGAAACGCAGAATAATCCTGTGCCTCATCAATAATGACATGACGAATGTTGGAGTTAATATGGAATCCAAGCATAAGCTCACGCAGGTACAAGTACGGCGTAATATCCTCATAGGCCAACTCCTGAAGCTTCAATCTGCGTAAAGTCATTTTACAGATTTCTTCCCATTGGGCAGGCAAGGCTTCATCCCCCAGCAAACGGACCATCTGAGCCTCATCATTGAACAGATGCGCATATAACTGTCGTACATCAACGAATCGCAATGACTTGATCCATTTGCGCAGCGGTTTAAGTCGGTCACTGACCACCATACGTGCCAGAATTTCTCTTTCCTGCTCGAAGTCATTAAATGTATGGGTCTTTCCTTTTTGCTTGCGCTTCAACCGTTGATATGCACGTTGCAGATCCTCCGGCTCCATAAGATCAAGCTGCTGATCAACCCAAGGCGCATCCAATTCACCTTTACCAAAGGCAGACAGTTCTTTCAGCATCCAGTCCCGTAACATCTCCAGTCGACTCACCAGCTTCACGGACGACTCGAAACTATAGAATTTCTCAGCCATAGCCTCTGACGTGACAATCGCTCGGCCCTGGAAGCGAACCGGCTTGAATTTCATGCCACCTGACAACATGCTTTCCTTATAACGTGTAATGACTTTCAGGAAAGTTTCGGACGACTTGAAGCGAATGCTGGACATGCGAACTTCATAATCGGGTTCTTCCGTGCCCGTAAGTACATATTCGAGCTGAATAAACGGATCTTCCAGTTGATATTCACGACCCAAACGGCGCTCCAGATACTCCTGGAAGGTCGTTTGCAACATGTTTTCCTCCCCAAGCTCAGGCAGTACCGTGGAGACATAACTATTGAACATTGGATTCGGCGAAAAAAGAACCATCTGATCCGCTTGCAGATGCTCGCGATATTTATAGAGAAGATAGGCGACACGCTGGAGCGCTGCGGATGTTTTGCCACTGCCGGCTGCGCCTTGCACAATGAGCATGCGTGTTCGGTCATTGCGGATAATCCGGTTCTGCTCCTTCTGAATGGTCGCTACAATACTCTTCATCTGTGCATCCGAAGTTCGACTGAGCACGGCCTGCAACAACTCATCGCCAATCGTAACCCCCGTGTCGAACATAAAGCGGATCCGTCCGTCCCGAATGACGAACTGCCGCTTCATCTCGATATCACCGCTAATCTCCCCACTGGGCGTATGATACGTGATCGGGCCCGGTGCCCCGTCATAATACAGGTTGGAGATTGGCGCACGCCAGTCGTAGACCAGAAAGGATTCTTCTTTTTCATCCAGCAACGATGCAATGCCCAGATAAATACGTTCTGCATTTGGATATCCATCTTCTTTAAAATCAATCCGGCCAAAATACGGTGAATGATGCAGTCGTTTCATTTTGTCCAACGCAGCCGCTGTATTCAGATGGCTACGCTCCCGATCGGACAATACCTGTGACTGTTGCCGCATGCTGGTTGAAGTTTCACCAACATCGTCTGCTTCGCTAAAGTTCATTGTGACTTCGTCCCAGAAGTCTTTTCTCATGCCAACCACTTCGTCCCGGAAGGAACCTACTTCTTCTTCTAACGTCGTGATCTTGCGCTCAATCTGATCGGTCACCGTGTTGACCCGTTGTTGTTCCTCACTCCACTGCTGCTCTGTACTCATATGTTAATAGCCCCTCTTTCCCCGGATTGTGTCCTCAAAATCCCATTTGACAAGCCCGAAAAGGCAATGGTATAATTATTAGAAAGTAAACATTTTAATTTTATGTTAATTAGTTCTAATTTTCTGAAAACCATTTTTTATTCTACCAGTGACAACGTCCCGATGCAAGCGGAGGCGTTTTTTGTTGTTTTCTTCTTCATTATTACCCAATCACCGGGTCCTCAACTGACTTAGCAACTCATGTTTACTTTCGTAATTCTTCAATTGTCTCTTTCCAGCGGGTAATCGCTCCAAGTTCATCTTTTAATTGAAAGGTTATTCCTGAAGTGATCTCCGCATAGGGTGCGTGATCTACACGTACATGAAGCACTTTGGCTTCAAAACGATCTCTAGGATGCATAGCCCCCTTCATCTCAGGCAGCAGTTCCACTTCTATACGGATATGCAGCAATCGATGTCCTTGAACCGCAATCAAGGTAGCCTTGCCTGTTTTGCTCATGTTCATACTGGTTTGTGTACCTTGCCACAGAGCCAGTCTAAGTCGATGCGGACTTATCGCAATGACTTCGCCCATACTGATCATTGCCTGATGCGGCCACTGATCCTCAGCTACGGTCAGCAATTGCATGGCTTCATGCTGCTTATGCTCGAGATTTGTGCCACTCAACCATTCTATTAGTTCAGCGTCCAATTCCTCTATAATCATGTGTCTATCCCTCAATTCGTTAAAATTCATTCATGCCATTCAGCCGTATGTATGACAAAACAACCCGGACACGTTTGTCCGGGCTATGTTGTAGTTCCATTGTATATGATCGCGAAGCCGATGTGCAATTCGCACTTAGAGGTTGTTCAAAAAGTCTAATTTTGATTACGAATCATGCCTAACGGCATCATCAGCATCGAATATGAAATTCAGCCGAATAAGCAGACGCTTACGAAGTATGTTTGCTTCGGAAACATTGTAGTTGCTCACGTAGTTTTCCTACGCTCCGCTACTCCATTTCTATCTTCATTCCATCTTCTTGGTACTGAAAACCAGACTTTTTGAACTTGAATTTAAGGCCACTTAAGCCAATTCAAAATTTTGTCCTGTGATTCTTTATCTTCACTGGAGCTGTGCACATGTTCGGCAAGTCGATTCAGACGTTCCAACTGATACCCATAATCATAGATCGCAGCCGCCACGATGGATAATCGTAACATCCCGTCCTTGTCGATATCAAACTCGGTAATCGCCTGCTCCATGAAACGATCATTGTCCAATACAAACTGTGCGGCCTCTTCGCCGTTCGGTTTCAGCTTATCCTCGAACTTGAGCAGTGCATGCTCATGGAATTTGATAACCAGTTCCAGATGGGAGTCAAAAAACAGATCCATGGCTGGTGTCCGTGGTGCCTGGAAATAGTGACGTTCTACCGAATCCAGCACCTCATATCCTTTTTGCAGACTCAGCAGCATCTGTTTGTAGACCACCATCTGCCGGGTTTCGCTGAATTTCGAACGCTTCATCTTCTTCTGTTCCTCTTCGAACAAGTTATACTTGTCGGATAGAGACTTAATGGAACCGCCCAGGTTGTTTTTCTCCTCCCGGAATACAACTTCCTTAATCTCATCCGAAATCGAGGTTCGCAGAAGCAACGACATGCCGCTGAAAACACTCTGGATCTGCTTCACGAACTGAACCTTTGGTTTCGGAGGAAATACCGTAATGTTGATGAGAAACGCCGATACAATACCAACCAGTGTTAGCAGAAAACGATTGAGTGCAAAGTGCCAGTCACCTGAGGCTTCCATAATGGAGACAACAGTGACTAATGTCAGTCCAACCGTCTCGCCCATATTCAATTTAAGACATATCATGATAACAAGTACAATTATTAATCCAACAGCGATTGGCTCATTGGACAACACCATACCTCCCACCAGGGCCACAATAGCTCCGAGTGTGGTCGTTTGCAGCTGATCCAGGAAGTATTTCCAGGAACGATAGATGGAAGGCTGCATGGCGAATATAGCCGCGATTGCGGCAGGCACGGGAGATTGCGGGTTCAAGAACAGGCTGCTAAGGTACAAGGCAAGCGTGACCGCGATCCCCGTCTTAAGTACACGTGCACCAAACGACATGGTGGTGACCCCTCCTCTTTACCGAACCTGAAATTTTACATTTGATAATCATGTTCATTATTACCCCATATTTCTTTTTTTGCCTGAATTCATTCAGGAGAACGATTTATTGTACCATGGAAGACCTTCCGTTGCCATGTCATAAGTCGTAAACCTTGTCTTAATTCATTTCATCACTCACTAAAAATAGATGATTAATTCATTTATGTATGTTAATACACATTATTAACCCAAAATGATGAACCTAAAAAGAAGCAAATCTTCAAAATGGATTTTCGCCACTTCAAAGATTCGCCTCTGTTACTTATTCAACCTCTGTGGATCGTCATGCTTATCATGCCTGTCTAACGGTCCGTGCCCTCCCATTCCCTTTTGAACTGGTCCACGAATTGCACCATATAATGATGACGCTGCTCCGCCATTTCCTTGCCATAGGAGGTATTCATCAGATCTTTGAGCTTGAACAACTTCTCGTAAAAGTGATTTATCGTTGTGCTGCGCCCATTGCGATATTCCTCACGGGTCATGTGCTCCCGTGGGGGAAGGAATGGATCATACATCTCGCGCCCCCTCGCTCCTGAGAAGGCAAAGGTGCGCGCGATTCCAATCGCACCCAGCGCATCCAGACGATCCGCATCCTGTACTACTTGTGCTTCGAGCGAACTGACCGCAGGACGCTGGCCTCCCGCATACGAGATGGTACTAATAATACCCACAACCGCTGCGCGTGTATCCGAATCAAGCGGCTGGGTATCCAGCCAGGCATTCAGTTTCGCCATCCCGGCTTCCAAGCTCTCATTCAGCTTCTCATCCGGTACATCATGTAATAATGCGGCCAGTTCGCAGACAAATGGATCTGCACCCATACGGTGAGCGAGTTCGACCGCAAGTGCAGTTACCCGTTCAATATGCTGCCAGTCATGACCATCCGTATGCTTGGACGAGTCCCCTTGGACAAAAGATCGGGCAGCGCGCAGTACAGCCTCTCCTGCGGTTGTTCCATCTACATTGTCCAGCTGTTCTTGTCCTTTTACGCTCTGGTTGGATGGTTGAAGAGGGTTCTCTGACATCTTACGATTCCCCACCTTCACGAGCCTGCTCACGTGGAATACGCCGCGCTACACCCGTCTTAACAGCTGCTTCAATGACGCGATTACGCATTGATTTGACTACTTTATCATTGAACACACTCGGAATAATGTAATAACGTGTGCGCTCTTCATCCGTAATGGCCGAGGCAATCGCTTGAGCGGCTGCCAGCTTCATTTCTTCATTAATCTCGGTAGCCCGGCAATCCAGAACTGCCCTGAAGATGCCAGGGAAACATAACACGTTGTTGATTTGGTTTGGATAATCCGATCGACCTGTCGCCATAACAGCCACGATGTCCTCCACCAAAGCAGGCATAATCTCAGGTACCGGATTGGCCATCGCAAACACGATTGGATCTTCGGCCATAGTCTGTACATCTTCACGAGTTAACAGATTGCCGCGTGATAAACCAATAAACACGTCCGCTCCACGAATGACATCACGCAGCGAACCAGTTTCCAATTCCGGGTTGGTGCGAGCCGCATAGTCACTCCAGACTTCATTCTCATAGGTTTGTGTCCGTACAATCGCACCTTCACGATCGACGCCAATAAGTCGGCTTGCTCCCGCAGACAGCAAAATATTACTGCATGCTACACCTGCTGCACCAATACCGCAGACCACGATCTTCACATCCGTGATGGACTTGCCTACCAGTTTGAGTGCATTGATCAGACCGGCATATAACACAACCGCCGTGCCGTGCTGGTCATCATGAAATACCGGAATGTCCAATTCCTCGTTCAGACGACGTTCAATCTCAAAACAACGCGGTGACGAAATATCCTCCAGATTAATACCGCCAAAACCAGGTGATATCGCTTTCACAGTACGAATGATTTCCTCGGTATCCTGTGTATCCAGACAGATTGGGAAGGCATCCACACCTGCAAACTGTTTGAACAACATGGCCTTACCTTCCATGACGGGCATCGCTGCACGGGGACCAATGTTGCCCAGTCCAAGTACCGCACTGCCATCGGATACCACGGCTACCGTGTTCCGCTTGATCGTCAGCGAGAAAGCTTTCCCCGGCTCTTCCACAATGGCCGAACATACCCGAGCCACATCCGGGGTATACACACGTGACAGGTCTTCCCGATTCTGAATCGGGGTCTTCGGTGTCACTTCGATCTTGCCGCCCAAATGCAGCAGGAACGTTCGATCTGATACGTTAATGATGGATATACCTTTGAGCTGGCGTACGCCTTCTATAATTTTGCTGTTATCCTGTGCATCTGTTACCGCGACGGTCAAGTCGCGCACACTGACATCCTGATTGGTCGAAATGACGTCAATGGCAATGATGTCTCCACCAGCTTCCGAGATGGCCGAAGCCACTTCGCCAAACTTGATATCTTTAGTTGTCATTTCCAGCCGAATAATAATGCTGTTGCCGTCCAGATTTCTCTGATTCATTTCAATTCCTCCCAGACTGAAAGTCTTGAGTTACAAGTTACCTGTTTGTCTTCGCTGCGCGGACACGTTTATCCTTTATCTTGTCCAGAAAAAGTGGTTCAACAGCCAAAAACATAAAATAAAAAAGACACCCCAAACACCGATAACAGGTGTTCAGGGCAATCTCTTCTTATACTACTATCGTTTATTCAATAATAAATGGAATGTATATTATTTCCGGGCAGCCGGTCTGCGCAGGACACGAATGTCGTATGGTTGCAAGCTGAGACTGGCTTCCACAGCATCACCACTGAGCAGATCCGTATAGGACTGTCCATCTAATTCAACCAGTTTCTCATCTGGTGTATAGTTCTGTACAAACACATAATCAGCCGTACCATCTGTACGCGTATGTGCCGTTGTACCAGCAGGCAACTCGGTTTCAAGTCCACGCTCAATGTTCAGGTCAGCAATGAGTTGCGCATAGAAATCATCATAGAATGGCGCTTTCAGACGCGTCGCCACGTAATACGCTTTTCCTGAACCCAACTGGTTAACCGTCAATGCCGGACGTCCGGCATAGAAGTCAGAACGGTACGTAGCCAATGACTTTGCGCCTTCCAGATGAATCAGATCACACAGTTCAATTGCATCATACGCTGTAGTGAGTTGAAGCTCGTTACCCTGCTCAGGAATAATTCCGTTCAGATCACGATCATGCAGTCCGTCAATTTCTTCAGACCAGATGCCAAGCGTCTTGCGCAGTGGGCCTGGGAATCCACCCAGGAAGCACAGATCATTTTCATCAACAATACCGGACCAGTAGGTCGCTACAAACGTACCACCTTGCTCCACAAACTTCTCAATGCGTTCGCCGACACCTTCACGCACCAGATAGAGCATTGGCGCAATCAGCAACTTATACTTGGACAGATCTGCATCCATATCAATAACGTCTACAGCGACTCCCTTTTTCCAAAACGCTTCATAATGCTCTTCCACGGTCTGCTCATACTTCACACCGATATTACGCGGACCCTGGGAATCATTAACGGCCCAGCGGTTTTCCCAATCAAAAATGATTGCAACTTCTGCCGGAACCGCTGTTCCTACAATAGCTTCCATGCCTTCAAGAGCCGTTCCTACGTCGGTGACATCTTGGAACACTCGAGTGTGTGCCGTTCCTACGTGGTCTACCACCGCACCATGAAGTTTCTCACTGGACCCCCGGCTTTTTCTCCACTGGAAGTACTGAACACTATCGGAACCGTGTGCCACAGCCTGAAGAGAAGAGAGCAGATGCATGCCAGGTTTTTTCAACTTGCTAACCTCTTGCCAGTTGGTTGAACTTGGGGTACTTTCCATCAGCAAGAACGGTTGTCCACCTTTGATGGAACGAACGATGTCATGCATCATTGCGATCCGGGAGGCCTGTTTTGCATCGTCATCTGCGTCATGCCATGTTGGATAGCTGTCCCAAGACAGGAAATCCAGAATATCGGCGAACTTCCAATAGTTCAGACCACCGTAAAATTCCATCAGGTTCGTTGTAACTGGCAGATCCGGATTCTGAGCTTTCAATGGTTTCGTTTCGTGCACAATAAAATCAGCTGTCTGATCGGTAACGAAGCGACGCCAATCCAGATTCATCGCGTGTACCTGTGTCTCACCATGTGGAGCCGGAGATTCCACTTGACTCCAGTCTGTAACCGTGTGACTCCAGAATGTGGTCCACCACGAATGATTCAGTTCATCCAGTGTCTTATACTTTTTCTGAACCCAGCCACGGAATGCTTCCTGACAGTAATCACAATGACAGTCTCCGCCGAATTCGTTCGAGATATGCCAGCCGATTATAGCCGGATGATCCGAATAACGTTCTGCTAGTTTTGTATTGATCGCAGTGACTTTCTCACGGTATACCGGTGAAGTATAACAATGGTTGTGACGGAAACCATGTAGGTTGCGGACCCGTTTCTCGGAGACACGAAGTACTTCCGGGTACTTGGCGGACATCCAGGCAGGTCTCGCTCCACTTGGTGTAGCCAGGAATGCATAGATACCATTGGCTGCAAAACGATCCAACACCTGATCCAGCCATTCAAACGTATATACGCCTTCTTCCGGCTCAAGGGATACCCAAGAGAAGATACCAATGGACATCACGTTACACTTGGCAAGCTTCATCAAGCGAATATCTTCTTCCAGAACTTCAGGATAGCGGAGCCATTGCTCCGGGTTATAGTCTGCGCCATGCAACATGTGCGGGGCTTTGGAACTTACAGGTGGAAATTTGTATGTCATAAGGACAACTCCCTTGCTTTTGAATTACAATTTTTATTGAATACAACGATATTACACGTATGTCTCTGCATCTGATTCTTCTACAGCAGCGAGCGCTGTAAACGATTCCAACTTACGACCTTTAAAATCAAACATCGTGAGGTTACCCCAGTTATTCGGATGTCCTACGGACCATTCTTCCTTACTAGGTATCCAGGCAGGTTCCCAATAATAGAATCCATGACCCAAACCACCAGGAACTTCGCGAATGATCTGCAACAGATCCTTCAGATATTTGGTCTGACCTTCCACACTTGCAGGGTACCCTGGCAACAACAAGTCTTCCTGATTCAAAATCCATTCGATGCCTTCCGGCTGTTCAAGCGTCCACGGATAAGCGGTTTCAACGACATTGACAGGTTTACCATAACGCTCAGCCAGATCATGCAGATTGTCACGTAGCGCGTCGAGTGTACCATGCCACCAAGGATAATAAGAGAGTCCAATGATATCGAACTCCACACCCAGTTCTTCAAAGCGATCGTAGAACTTGCGGCTCTCGGCGTTATCTCCACCACGATCAATATGTATCATAATCTGGATATCGGCGTCAACGGATTTGACCGCAGCAATTCCGTACTTCACAAGGCCTGCAAAACGCTCCCACTGTTCATCCGTATCGTGCTCTTCTCCACCGACACGTCCCTCATTCCATAACATGCCTGGTGTAATCTCGTTGCCGACCTGCACCATGTCTGGAAGAGCATCATGTTCCTTCAACGTTCTCAGGACATCAGCGGTATACGTGCATACCGCACGTTGAAGCTCCTCATAGGAGAGATGTTCCCATGCCCTTGGTTTCCACTGATTAGCGGGATCGGCCCACCGATCGGAATAATGGAAATCCAGCAAAAACTGCAAGCCCTGTTCCTTAATCCGTTTGGCTACTGCCACCGTCCGCTCCAGATTGCAGAACCCACCTACAGGATCATTCCAGATCCGCAGCCGTATGGCGTTAGCGTCATTGAGCTTCAGGATGGACAGCAAGTCTTGTTCCTTGCCGTCCACATCACTGTAGGTCCCACCATGTTGTTCAATCTCGTCCATAAAAGATACATCCATTCCCAGAACGAATGTCTTTTCATCCAAGTTGCTCACTGTATCAGCCTCCATTTAATTTGTGATACAGGCTCAGCCTTTAACTGAGCCCAACGTCATACCTTTAACAAAGAAACGTTGCAGGAACGGATACACAATCAAGATTGGTGCACTTCCGATGAAGATCTGTGCCGCTCTTACCGTCGTTTGAGAGAGAGACTCCATCTCTTTTGGATTCATGCTCATGCTGCTCATGTCACGTCCGATAATGACCGTTTGCATAAATGTAGCAAGTGGATAATCCTTGGCATTATTCATATAGAGCAATCCATCAAACCATGAGTTCCAGTGAAACACCATGCTGAACAATGCAATGGTTGCAATCGACGGCAAGGAAATCGGAAGGAAGATACTGAACAATGTTCTGAAATGGTTGGCTCCATCCATCAGCGCTGCTTCCTCCAGCTCTTTCGGAATACCGCGGAAGAAGTTCAGCATCAGGATGACAAGGAATGTGTTAACTGCCCCTGGGAGTACCAGTACCCAGAAGGAATCCATCAGCCCGATTTTCTGGATAACCATATAGAATGGAACAAGTCCTCCATTGAAAATCATGCTGAATACGAAAATCCAGGAGTAGATTGTTCTGCCTTTGAACTCACTATTTTCTTTGGACAACGGATACGCCGCCAGGAACGTAATCAGCAAGGTAATCGCTGTACCAATCACTGTACGTAGGAGTGAAATCCAGAGCGAGTTCAAGAAAATTGGATTGTTCATCGTCTTTTTGTAAGCTTCGAGTGAGAAACCTACAGGCCAAAGGTTGACCAGATTCGCATCGGCAGCAGCCTTCGTACTAAAGGATACTGCCAGTACATGAATCATCGGTACGATACACATGATGGCGATCAAAATCAGAAAGCAGGTATTGACTATATTAAACACGCGATAAGGCAATGATTTATGATACATCGTGGTCCCTTCTTTCTCTGTTCATTCGATTAGAATATGCGGTATCCAGCGTATTTTTTGGCTAAGCTGTAAGATACAAGAATCAAGATCATACTAATGACTGATTTGAACAATCCGATCGCTGTTGCGAAGCCCATCTCACCATTTTGCATCGCAGAACGATATACGAATGTATCAATGATGTCACCCGTTTGATATACGAGCGGGTTGTACAGGTTGAAAATCTGGTCAAATCCGGCATTCAGTACGTTACCAAGAGCCAGTGTACCTACAACCATCAGCATCGGCACGAGCGAAGGAATTGTAATGTGCAATGTCTGTTTCCAGCGTCCTGCTCCGTCAATTTCTGCTGCTTCGTACAATGCTGGATTAATTCCCGCAAGGGCAGCCAGAAAGACAATCATGTTATAGCCAAATTCCTTCCACACATCTGTTAGAATGACTGTAGATCGGAACCAACTGTTGTCTCCGAGGAAGAAATATGGTCCGAGTCCGAAAGTTCCCAGAACCCGGTTTACCAACCCTCCGGTTGACAGCAAATCTATCAAAATCCCGCCCAGAATGACCCAGGACAAGAAGTGAGGTAAATAGACAAGTGTCTGAATGGTTCGCTGTACAGCCATCTTGCGAACCTCATTCAAAAGAATAGCAAAAACAAATGGAATAAATAAGTTGAAGATCAGTTTAAGTACAGCAATAATCAATGTGTTCCAGATGACCTGTAAGCTGTCTTCACGTTCAAACAAATATCTAAAGTTGTCCAGCCCGACCCATTCAGAGCCACTAATCCCAAGCCATGGCTTGTAATTCTGGAATGCCATAATGATCCCGCCCATAGGCACATAACTGAAGATGATCAGAAAGATAATGGCTGGCAACAGCATAACGTGGAATGGCCAAGTGCGTTTCAAAGTTCTCATGATTGCTCCCCCTGTATTTCTTCCTACTCAAGTACTCCCTGAGTGGCTTATAATGCGATTATATCAACCTTTTACGGGGTCCAAACAGCACATAAAAGCAATATAAATGGCACAAATTCAACCACTTTGCTTCAGCTTGAATAAACCAAAAAAAGCGCCCAGACGATCGTCGTCTGGGCGCTGCTTAAAACTATTTTTTCACACCGTCATACCATTCGTTGACCTCTTGTGTGATCTGGTCACCGCCACCGGATTTCCACGTTTGTACAAAGGTATCAAACGCATCAGCCGGATTTTTACCATAGATAATTTCGTTAAATGCCTGATTCTCGATTTTGTTCAGGTAGTCCAGCTTGGATTTCATCGTCTGCGTTGTCGGACCTGTGAACATGTTTTTGAATGAAATTTCTTCTTGGCTCAGCAACACTTTCGCTGCCGCTGGCGTTTCTTTACCATAGTTTACAGCAACATCTTTCTCCAGCTTCGTTTCAGGCTCTTTGCCGTCCGCCAAATTCAAGAGTGCTTTCATCTGTGCATCTGGAATACGAGCACCGTCACGAACAAGCAAATAACGTACAACGTTCACGTATCCGCCTTCGATCTCGTCAATCGGCATTTGTTTTCCATTAGCGTCCAGTTGATAGTCATATTTCTCAAACAAACCGTTATCATACTGGCTTCCTGGTGCTGGATCCGCATAATTGTCGAACAGATAGTTCTGATACGTAAAGAATGCTTCAGGGTGTGCCATATCTTTTTTGATCAACGTAACACCATTAACGAACTGTGTTCCGTGACGCATTGCTTTACCTTCAGGACCAGTTGGAATCTCAATTGGTTTCCAAACAGCACTTGGTACATTTTTCGCAGTATCCAGAAGCGGCCATCCGCTCATCCAGTAAGGACCTGGAATAATGCCGGCTGTACCTGCAACTGCTGGCTCTGCCGTTTTGTTTTCATCCCATAGAGCTGCTTCTTGCGGGATATAACCTTTTGTGAGCCATTCGCTCAATTTGGTCAAACCTTGCTTCATACCTGGATTGATAGAACCATACTCCAGCTTGCCATCCGCAGCCAGATTCCATTGGAACGGCAAGGTTCCGTATGCTCCGAAGATCCAGGATGGGTCTCCCATCCAAGTGTTCATGGATGTTTTGAAACCAATGCTGAGCGGGATGACCTTATCGGGAGACAATCCATCCGGGTTTTGGTTTTTGAATGCATCCATTACGGTTTCAAGCTCATCGATTGTTTTTGGAGCTTCCAGCTTCAGCTTATCCAGCCAATCCTGGCGAATCCAGAGCAAGTAATCATTGTTGTATGCGTAGTCCAGAACAGGGATACCCATTCTTTTGCCATCACGACTATATTGGTTCCATACGTTCGGGTCTTGCTCCATTGCTTTCTTCCAAGTGTCCGAAGCATATTTGTCGAACAGTGGACCAACTTCCTGATACATACCGGAATCAATCAGATCCTGCGCAAGCAGGTTATCACCCACGGTTACGATATCCGGCATATCTTGACCAGAAGACATTGCCAGGCGAAGTTTGGTTGCAAACGCCCCATTCGTATCCGTTACAGACCATAATGAACTGATATTAATACCGAATTGATCCTTGGCCCACTTGGTTGCCACGTTATTTTCCATGGATTCACCATTTTTAAACTTCAGCTCAGGGTCAATTCCCCATGCAGTCGTAATGGTTACTTCCGGATCATATTTTTCTTTGTATTCGTTTTCAACTCCAGATGTACTTGGTGTGGCACTATCTCCGCCCCCACTGCCTCCTGAACATCCTGCAAGAACGACAGTTAGACACAGCGTTGTAGCGAGAAGCGTCAAGAATCTCTTTTTCGTTGATTGCGCTCTCATGTTGTTCCCCCTTAAATCGTTTTGGTTACCCTTTCATTATAGGCTGACCAGGCCTTTGAGCCTATGATACGAAATCAAGATTTCTGCACCTTTGCCAACCTATATTCTGGAATGTTGTTGAAATTATGCCTGATCCCGAAATTCATTGGGTGTCATGCCATAATGTTTTTTGAACATTTTGCTGAAATATTGCGGATTTTGATAGCCGAGCTCACTCGTAATCTCGTATATTTTTTTGTTGCTATTCTTGAGCAGATACAGCGCACGCTCCATACGCATGCGAATCATGTAATCCCCAAGACCTTCCCCCGTCTCTGCCTTGTAAATCTTCGATAGATATACAGGGTGCAAATATACCTTGTCCGCAATCATCTTCACCGACAGGTCTTGTCCTGTATCTCTTGTCACCAGTTCCTGAACCTGTTTGATCACATGTCTGCGGCTCTGCACACCTTCCTGATCAGACAATTCTTCCTGAAGTTTCGCCAGCATCTCGGTTGCCCATCGCCGCAGCTTCTCAGGGGACTGAATTAACTGATGAGCAAGAAGCAGATCGAATCCCGCATGATCAATCTCATGCACTAGATGCCCCTGTTTATGAGCGATATACATAAATGCATTGGTTACGGACAGATACATCTCATACACATGTTCTCTCGACAAACGTACCTGTTCGGCTGCATCAAAGACCGTGTTCAGCTTGCGTGCTGCCGCTTCCCATTGCTTGGTCTCGAGCAATTGCGGAAGTACAGGCGGCTTGTACAGCTCTTCGAGCGCCTGCGTCGCATCATTGTCGGGTCGTTTGCTAAGTGCCTGATCCATGTCCATGTATATAATCTGGTGTTCTTCCGGTCCGGAAAGGACAAGGGAACCCAGACTTTTTCGATAAGCTGCTGTCAACTCATTAAAGGGAAATGACGGTGTAACCACCATGGACAGATCTCCCTGCAAATATCGAATGACATGCTCACGGAAGGTTTCAGCAGAGATCCTCAACGTTTCCAAGTTCATCTGTGGAGCTTCAATCTGTCCCTGACTCTGTAAAAACATAACCAGACACTCATGGGGTCCGCGACCAAACCACACGTTAAATTGCTCTCCGAGTACTTCCTCCGCTATATTACCTACGGCAAAATCCATTAGATCAAGGGACTGCTGGTCCATTGACGAGAAGCGTCCTGTAAGACGAATCAGCATCATCACTGCCGGTTGTTCCGGATCAATATGTATCTCATATTGTTGCAGTTGTTCCCGGAGTGCCCGCGCCGTTATCTCACGACCAAGCAGCAGATCATGCATGAGATTTTCCCGTAAAATCTTATAGTCAGACTTCCGACTGTATAAGAGCCGGTGATATTTATCGAATTCATCCCACTCATCACGAAGAGATGTGATGGCTGCTGAGACCGATCCCATAAACTCATCATCGTTTACGGGTTTGAGGATATAATCCGCTGCCTGCAACTGAATGGCTTTCTTCGCATAAGCAAAATCACTGTGACCAGTCAGCAAGATACAGCGGATATGAGACCAGCGCTTGCTTACCTCTGCAATCAGATCCAGTCCCGACATGCCAGGCATTCGAATATCCGTGACTACGATGTCTACTGCATTCTCCTCCATAATCTCTAATGCTTCCTTACCAGAAGCTGCACGCAGCACGGTCGTTACCCCAAGTTCTCCCCAGGGGATCGTGAGTTCCAGACTTTCTGTTACATACGTTTCATCATCTACCAGCAGTATATCTATCAAGCTAGTCACTCCCTATCTCGTTCGTTCTACATTGGATTCTATTTTTCAACATGCTCTAAACGTTCCAGATGTTCACTCTTCGTTCTCCAGAAGATACTCCTGCTCGGCAGGCCAAGACAGTGTAACGCGTAATCCACCAAGTTCCGATTCCGTTATATCAATCCCTGCCTGCTCCCCATATCGAAGCTGGAGTCTTTGATTCACATTCCACAGGCCACAGCCCATCTCCTGATCCATCGTTCCCCTGAGCTTATTCAGAAGCGCCTCACGTGCCTCCTGTGTCATGCCTTGCCCATCATCTTCTACGACAAGAACCATGACACCGCCCTGTTTTTCCCCGGATACTCTTATTTCTCCAGCTTCCGCATCCGCTTCAATACCGTGAATCACCGCATTCTCCACCAGTGGCTGCACGATCAGCGGCGGGACTTCCTGCCTCAGCATCTCTTCGGACAGATCAAGCTTGTAATGAATGCGGTCCATACGCATCCGTTGGATCTCCAGATAACAGCTGACAAATTCAATCTCCTCTGTCAACGGTACCACGTCCCGTTCCTGTCTTGTTGTATACCGATAATATCGCGAGAGGTTATGCGACATCGCTACAACGGCGTCCATGCGCTTCAGCTTCGCCATACTCGTAATGAAGGAGAAGCAATTATAGAAGAAGTGCGGGTTAATCTGCGATTGCAGCTGCTTCAATCGGGCTTCACGCACATGAATTTGTTCCAGGTAAACGTGTTCAAACAACTGCTGGATCTGCTCCACCATCAAGTTGAAACGTTCGGACAGAAAACTGAATTCATTGCGGCCCTTCGGCTTAATCCTCACGGAATAATCTTCCTGCTTTAATCGCTGGAACCCACGAATGAGTTGTTTCACTGGCACCTGCACCTGAACATATAACAAGTACGCCACACCAAAACTCATCAACAACAAACAAATCATGGAAGAATAGAACAACATGTTCGATTGATGAATAGGCTTCAAAATATCTGATAGAGGCATATAGTCCACCAAATACCAGCCTGTTGTACTGGATTTCACAGTGTTGACCATGTAAGGCTCGTTCCCGATCACCACTGTACGATTATCCACGTCCTGAAGTTTATGGATGGACAGTTCTTCCATCAACTGATTCGTTAGTGAACGATCTGAAGTCCGGTTATAGATAACTCCCGATTCTTCTCGGAAATAGAATGGATCATGCCTGCCATCGTCCTTGAATTTGTCGAGCATATCCCGAATGTTGTCACTATCAAACTCCAGTTTGATAATCGTTTCCGCATTATTAACCGGATCTTTAATACCGTATGGGGATACCGTAATCCAGCTAAACATGAACCGATCATCTTCCCCATCCTGAATTTTGCGTACATCCCAGCCGGAACTGATATTTTCCCTTAGCGCTTCTTTATCGTAAGAACGTGCGTCCCTTTCGGAAACTACCCTGCCCAGCGAAGGGGAATACAGGTATAACTTTGTCGCCCAATTGGATGAACTCTCCTGAATACTCAGCTTATTCTGAATACGCTTAACCAAATTAATAGCATCTAGGTCAAAATATTTACTGTCCGCATAAATTCGTCGGAAGCTGGCAATATCAGGATCATGTATGAGCAGGTTCGGCCATGATGATAACAGCTCGATGTGTGTGTTCACCTGATTCTGGAAAAATTCAAGCTGGTTGCTATTGGATCGATTCAACTCATCTCTGAGAACAGCTGTCGTTTTGTGATTGGAGTACCAGTACAGAAGCACAACTGGAATTAGCATAATTAGAATTAGAATGACCATTTTGGAAAACAGATTTGTCCGATATGACATCTTTTCATCTCACCTTGTCTTTATTTGTCGTGACATTAATTGTAATGATGTAAGCGGTAAAGACAAACTATTTTTTTGAGACAAACTGATTCCCATTATCTAGCGTAAGCGTTACCAATTCAAGGGGAAAGGAGACAAAACCAATATTTCTGCACTAATTACAACTTCCACGCAAAAAAAGAGCCAGCGATTAGCCAGCTCTCTATCCCGATTTCAGTATATATCTTTAATCTTTCTATTCAAAATAAACCTTATTCTAGTTCTGTTTATGTACTCATTCTGTTTTTTCTACAAAGATATAAACTATGGAATATCATAATCAAACACCGTATTCGCACCATCCACGCCTACATCCAGCACAATATCCATAAGTTTCCCATTGACGAGCAGCGGAGCTTCCGCTTTCCCGTAAAACTCCAACTCGCCCGTAAATGTTCCATGGCGTCCAATCTCAATATGTACTGGTCTTAATTGCACAGACTGCAATGCTTCATATAGTGGGTCGTCCTTAAACTTGTAACTGCGCGCGAGATCAGGCAATAGCACAGCGGACACGGACTCTCTGCCGTAATTTTTGAGTGTCAGATCACAGGTTGCTCGGGTCTCACCATTACTTCGGACATTATAAGAACAGGAGCTTGTATTCTGTACATAGGATACACCGTCAATGCCTTCAGCTCCCCACTTAGCTACATACATGAATTTATCCGTCATGTACGAATAACTGAGAACGATAGCGAGAACTATGATCCATAACCCTTGCGCAAGACCCGGGAACGACTTCCCAATCTCTTTGCGAGTAAGGTAGAACCCACACGCGAAGATCCCCAATCCGAGGAAAAGTGTGATATGAACACCACTTAAATAAGATGTAGTATACGGTGATATACCTATTGCTGACAGCATGGTATCTCCAACAGAAAAACCAAGATGGTGGTTAAATGTAAAGATGATTGCAAAAAGCAATAAAGCCCCAGAGAACACAAGTCTGGTTCTCGACACACGAACACCCCCAATCAACCACCTGATTATATCATATTTTTCCTAATTATGATTAACAATCCAAATCAAAAAAATAACAATAAAAAGAACGTCTTCGGTTATTCACCGAAAACGTCCTCCATATTCACCGCTGACAAGAGGTTGTAGTAACACCAGTCTCACTGTCATGGCCTGATAATCATTTATTGCTTAGCCAAGAATGCATCGAGTTGTTCTTGTTTGGCAGCAATGATTTTATCAATGCCCGCTGCTTTGAGTTTCTCCAGATATTTCGGAATCATCTCGTTCGGATCAACGGCACCCGATGTCATACCTGGCTTGAACTGTTTGTTCACGTTGTTGACCGCAGCAATTTCATTTTTGACAGATTGGCTGTTGAACGTAAAGCCCAGTGCTGGAGACTTCACACCTTTGGCGTTAAACTCTTTGAACTTTTCCCATTTCTGCGGATCTTCATTATCCCAGAGGAAGTTCAGGAACTGGTTACCCAGCTGCCACTGTGCACCTGGATTGTAGGTACGACTATTGGCATCAACGCCATCAGGAAGAGCAATGATATTATCCTGTCCGTCTTTTTTCACATAATGTGTTCCTTCAATTCCGAAGTTCAGCAAGTTGTTAATTTCCTTGTCGGAATGCAGCAGGTTAATGACCTGCATCGCTTTCTCCGGTTGCTCTGAAGAACGGGAGATCGCGAGCATTGCTCCAGATGCATCACCCGTCGTAATGGTCGGCTGTGTCATCTCAATCTGAGTCAGTGGGAAACCCACATACCCTTCTTCTTCTTTATCCTTGCCTGGCTTCATACCATCCGTCCAGAGAAACGCTTTTCCAGCCTTCGCTTGGTCTTTCGGGAACACATTGGAAGTCGCAGCATCACTGTTGATATATCCTGCTTGATACCACTTGCGAGCGAGTTCAGCCGCTTCTTTGAATTCAGGGGTCTCCACTTCATTCAGCACCGTTGTTCCGCCTGCTGTTTTGGAGATGACTCCAGGTACGGAAGCATCACCGAGATAATCCCAATCCAGATTCTCCAACAGCCCGTTACCATTGGTATTGGACATATAGAATGGTGTGATCGCTGGCTCATTTTCCTTGATTGTTTTGAGCAGAGGCTCCAGATCAGCCCAAGTCTTAACAGCTGTCAGGTCCAGGTTATACTTGTCAGCCAGATCTTTACGTACCAGCACGCCACGTGTGGCAGCGAGTTCCTTGTTTGTAGGAACACCGTAGTTCACGCCATCCACCTGGGAACCTTCCAGAAAGGCAGGGTCCAGGTTTTTCTTGATATCCTGACCATGTGCATCAAGCAAATCATTCAGTGGCAAGAATGCGCCTTTAGCTACATTCACTGTGTAGTTCTGCCAAGCCGCTGTGAAGATAATGTCTGATTTTTCGCCCGAGGAGATCATGAGATTCAGCTTGTTATCCCACTGTCCCCAGTCAATCGCATTGATCTTGAGCGTGGCTCCGATCTTCGGTTCCATCTTCTTGTTGATCTCGGCTTCCACCAGAGCGACATCCTTCTGTGGTGTTCCCGGGTAGAACAGCGTCACTTCATAAGGTTTACCCCCACCCTCACTTTCTCCTCCGCCTTCGGCTCCAGGTGTTGTTGTTCCACCTTTGTCTGATGAGCAAGCTGCCAGCACCAGGCTCAGCGCCATAACCGTTGCCATCATGCGTGACCATACCTTTAATGATCTAACCAATTGAACCCCTCCTGTCATGTGTTGAACCGTACAGCCAATTGCCCCAATTCACAAAATAAACCCATAGCCACTTCTATATATGCCCTTTCAGTCCATCTTCATTTACCTTGCCCACTCCGCTAACCGGCCAGAGTTATCCCTTCACAGCGCCAACCGTAAGACCTTTGATGAAATAACGCTGGAAGAATGGATAGGCCAGTACAATTGGACCAATACCGACCACAGCCATCGCCATTTGCAGTGTTTTGTTCGGCAGATTCAGCAATCCACCCTGCGACGAAATCTGTGAAGAGACGTTGGAGTTGGTTGTTAGATATTGAATATCGAGCAGCGTCCGGTACATAAGGTACTGAAGGCTGATCGTCCGGTTATCCGATATAAAAATCATACTAAGGTACCAGTCATTCCAGTAATTCAGTGTACTGAACAACGCGACGGTTGCCATTACCGGAAGGGAGAGCGGGAGCACGATACGTGTAAACGTTCTCAATTCTCCTGCACCATCAATTCGAGCCGATTCCAGAATGGATACCGGTATGGAGTTCGCGAAGAATGTACGCATGACCAGTACAAAGAATGGGGATAGCAGTAGCGGCATAATGAGTGCCAGTATGGAGTTTTTCAGATCCAATACGTTGACATAGACCAGGTACCAAGGTACCAGCCCCCCATTGAACAACATCGTGAAGAAGATGAAAAAGGCGAACCAACCACGATACGGCAGATCTCTCCGTGAGAGCGGATACGCATACAGTGCAGTCAGAGCGACACTTGTAATGGTACCCACAACGGTAACGATAAAAGATATACCATAGGAATGGAGGATCTGATCCATATCTCTGAACAGAAACTCATAGGCCGTCAGGCTGAACTTCTCTGGAATAAGCTTATACCCATTTGCAATAACTGTTGTCTCGTCCGAGAATGAGATGGCGAAGACAAGCAGGATCGGCACGATACAGGCAATGGCATAGAATAGAAACATCGCATGAATAACGGATGCGGAACGCTTTGATACGGCTAGTGGATCACGTGATTTCACAGCTGACTTGCCTCCTCTCAAAATAATGCATTATCTTTATCCATCCGCCTAACGATGGTATTGGATACAAGAACCAGTACGAATCCAACGACCGCTTGGTACAGACCCGCTGCGGATGACATCCCGATATCTCCACCGATGAGGAACGTTCGATATACATAGGTATCCAGTACATTCGTTACAGGGAACAGTGCTCCGGATTCCAGTGGAACCTGGTAGAACAGACTGAAGTCTGCATAGAATATACGGCCTATTTGCAATAACGTCATAATGACGATCAACGGTACGAGAAACGGAACGGTGATGAAGCGTATCTGGTGCCATTTGGTTGCTCCATCGAGTATAGCAGCTTCATAATATTCTTCATCGATCCCCACAACAGCTGCCAGATAGATGACGGCATAATATCCAATATTCTTCCACGTGTTCACCAGTGGCAAAATATAAGGCCAATATTTCGGCTCGGAATACCAGTCGATCGGCTGACCGCCGAACATCTGTAGAATGGTAGAGTTCATGAAGCCTGAATCTTTGCCCAGGAAAGCCAGAACCAGATAACTGACCACAATCATGGACAGGAAGTATGGCAGTAGCATGAGCGATTGATACAACTTGGACATCGCCTTGTTCTTCACTTCATTGAGCAGAATAGCAAGCCCGACACCTACAAAGAGATTGAGTGCAATAAACACGGTGTTATACGCGAGTGTATTCCGGGTAATTTCCCATGCATCACTGGTCGAGAACAAATATTTGAAATTGTCCCATCCACTCCACGGGCTGCCCCAAATACCATCAGCATAGTTTACATTTTTGAATGCGATCAGAACGCCGAACATCGGCATATAGTTGTTCACCAGCAGAAACAGGACGCCTGGCAAGAACATGAGGTACAGCACCTTGAATTTGCCAAGATTGTGCCACACAGACTTGCGCTTTCGGACCGTTCCTCCCGGTATTTCCGATATCCGTACTCCCTTACCCGCCTGGGGTTGTGTCTTCATAACTTGTTCTCCCTCACTCCTCTTGAATTCTTCCTCAGGATGAAGCTCCGTTGTGGCTCCTGTGGTTCAAGTATACGGCGGGGCGAGTAAGACCTCTATCTGCTGTGGTGACCTGTTGACTTATCAAATTATGACTTTAGTTCCAAAATAAAATAAACAAAAGGCGCAGCATGCTGCGCCATGAGTTATACGGTACGTGACTGTTTGCGGAACTCCTGTGGTGTAATACCTGTGCACTTTTTGAACATTTTGGTGAAATGCGAGTAATTGTAGTAGCCCACCTTGCCAGCGATATCCGTCACTTTGACGGTGGACTGGGACAGTAGTGTCTTCGCTTTGGCTACCCTGCCTTGCAGGATAAACTCGGACAAAGACATCCCCTTCTCTTTCCGAAACAAACGGGATAGGTAGGCGGGATTGAACCCGGCAAACGCTGCAAGTTCCTCTCGCATCAGTTCTTCGCCAATATGCGTTTCGATATAAATACACAACTGATCCACAATAGTCATTGGGCTGTGATCGTCCGGATACAACACCGGGATGACACGATCAATCAGATCAGACGTCCACAGCTTCAACTGTGGCAAAGACCTTGTGACTACACTCTCTTCCGGCTCACGTTCCCCTGGATACAGACTGCGTATGGATACATTTTTCTGATGAAGCAACGGATAGACCACATGCAACATCGCATGATAGTATAGACGCAGCATTTCAGGAGACAATCCCTCCTGAGCAGCAAGCAACTCGAAGATCTCATCCACACGTTCGCGCAAATCCCCAACTTTACCCGTTTCAAAAAGAATGGATAACTCCGAAAACCACGGAATCGGCAAAAAGCGATCTTCCTGATCTCTACCCCGTTCATCGTAGACAAAGACTTCTTCAAGCTCCTTAATATTGCGCCGCTCCATATCCATCAGTTCATTCAACATGCCTTGCAGCTCCGTTACAGCCACGGGAACACCAACATAACAGGACAACCGGCAGTAGAAGTACGTACCACATTCCTGAATATACCCCTGACAACGTTGTGCCACTTCGCTCGCACTTGGTATCGTGCCATCTTGCTCGTAAGCAAGCACAATATTCAATCCACTATGATCCTGAAACACCTCACCCGGCTTGTCGCCAAGCAACATTTCTCTCGCTGCATTACGAAGGGCATACTCTAATACCTCTTCATCACGCAAATCAAATTCACGCACCCACTCCTCTACCGAGATCACAATGGGTAACACACGTGCCTGTGGATCAATCTCGGCACCATACAATTCTGCGAGCTCTTGCAGCCGTTGTTTGGTTAACGTGATACGCTGTGAGATGGCATCTTTCCAGAAACGTTCTGTCAGCAGCGGTTTATGGGTTTTCCACCGTTTGTATACGGTCTCATAAACTTCGTTGGTACGTGTGCGCTGCTCTCCATCTTTGATCTTCTCCACCGCCTGGCTTACCACCTTGATCAATTGATCTGCCGGAGCAGGCTTCAATACATAATCAAAGCTGTTCAGCTTAATGGCCGTCTGAGCATAATCGAACAACGCATGCCCTGTCAGGAAAATGGTCAGCATGCCTGGATCATGTTTCAGCACCCAGCTCTGCAGATCAAGCCCTGTTTCGCCAGGCATCTCAATATCACAGATCATGATATCGATGGCACTTGTCTTCAGGACCTTTCTTGCCTCTTCTGCATCACAAGCACTGAACACCTGGTCAATGCCGGCCGCATGCCAGTCAACACCTTCCACCATCGCTTGTAATGCATACACTTCATCATCCACGATCAACAGGTTCCGCATAGGCTCCCCCTTCTTCCTCTTCGGTCTGAGCGGGTAAATCAATGATGACTGCAGCGCCGTTATCCGCCTCATTTCTAAACTGCAAACTGGCTTGATCACCATACTTCACTAACAGCCGATGAGCCACGTTCCATATACCGATATGCTGTCCACCCGGGTCTTCAGCGTATTGTCCCTGCTGTAGACGTTCCAGCAGTTCCTCATCAAATCCGACACCATTATCTACAATCATCAGTTGAAGCACCGTCTGTTCGAGACGACCAGATAACATCTTCCCACGGCAAGCCACGATCCGAATGAAAAATGGCTGCGTTCGCCGCTGAAATCCGTGAATAATGGCATTCTCCACAAAGGGCTGAATCGTCAATGGCGGAATCACATACTTTCCGAGATCCGGTTCAATATCCAGTTCAAAATCCAATCGGCTTGGAAACCTCAGCTTCTGAATTTCTAAATAATGACGAATGTGCTCCAGCTCTTCATCCAGACGAATAACACGTTTGCCTGCACGCAGGCTGAATCGGAAATAATCAGCCAGATGGCCAGCCATCTGCTGCACCAGCTCATGCTTTTGCAAGGAAGCGAGACTATGAATAATATTAAGTGAATTCAGGTAAAAGTGAGGATTGATTTGCATCTGTAATTGTTTGAACTCTGCCTCGCGCGTCCGTAATTGTTCCTCATACACATCAATCTTGAGATGGCGGATCTCGCTGGTCATCTGATTGAAGCTTCGCGTCATAAATTCAAGTTCCGAGGAAGATGGAGGCTCCAGCTTCACATCGAGATCTCCGCGGCTCACCCTTCTCATGCCCCGGATCAGTGAATTCATCGGACGGAATAACAGTTGTCGCAAAAAGATCAGTGCAGTAACCAGAATTACCGCGGCACCAATGGGAAGCAGGCGAATGATCTGCTGGAAGAACGGGAGGTTACGCATCATATCCTCCTCAGGCAGTAGCACGATATAATTCATCTCGGACATGGCTGAGGGAATGCCCAGCATCAAATATTGACGTGCCTCTCCCTTGTTCATAACTTCAGAGATCACCTGATACGGGTCCTTCAGACCGGGAAGATGTGCGGCAGCAAGCTTGATCTGTCCAGTGTTCAATGTGGAATCCGATAATGCCCCACCGTCGGATCCAACAATGACTGCGCCTCCCCTGTCACCGGATTCTGTGAATTGCTGCGTGTGGTTCAGTGCATTCATATCAACCAATGCACCCGCGTAGAACTGCTGGTTGATTCGCACCGTTTTCACCAGCGCATTCCACGTTCCCCCACGCACGATGCTCCATTCCGGCTTCTGGATATCGCCTTCCAACTGCTGCATTTGGACCGGCATGCTCTCCTGCACAACCGATTTTTTGACATCGTAATTGCCCGAAGTGGCGAGCAGCAGATCATCATTAACGGCATCATATAGAAAAAAGGAATCGATCAGATTATAGAAACCGATATCTGTCATGAATTTATTCATAATGCGTTGCTTCGCAATGATATAATCGCCACTGCCGTATTCCAGAAAAAACAGGGAGATAATATCCGGGTCCCGCTCGCCCAGACTATATAAATACCGATTCGTCTCCTGTAATACACGTTCATTCTGCTCCACACTCTTGGCAAGATGATTCATATTGGTGAGAGATACCTTGTCACGTACGACTTTCATGGCGTAGACGTTGTTGTAATAGAGCAGCATGAACAGTGGCAGCATGATCAATGAAAGTCCCACAATAAACTTAAAACGAAGTGAACGGATTAAACTCATAGATTATGGATTCCCGCCCTTTTAGAGGTAGTTCAAAAAGTCCGCTTTTGATTACGAATTATACCTAGCGGCATCATCAGCTTCGAATATGAAATTCAGCCGAAATAAGCGGGAGGCTTACGAAGTATGTTTCCTTTGGAAACATTGTGGTTGCTCACGTAGTTTCCCTACGCTCCGCTACTCCATTTCTAACTTCATTCCATCTTCTCGGTACTGAAAACCAGACTTTTTGAACACACACTTTTTAGTTCAACATAGTTTTTTCTATTTTCTTCCTTATGATGGCATGTTTATTGTAATCACCCCTGGTTGCCATTGTCTATGCGGTCCCGTGACCTGCACATGTCAATTCTGGTGACTTCTATCCGCTCCAAGTTTGGATAACACGCTTCATATTGTAATAAATTCTCCAGTTGTAAAAAAAATCCTTCATTTATAGCTCAGAACACTCTCCCTAAAAATAAATGCTGCGGCAAGGCCCGAACTCCACGAACGCCCGATCTTGACATGCATACGATATATCACTCCTCGGGTTTGTCACCAGGATGTAGGGAGGCCTGTTCGATGAATATTCAACTCACTGCGTTACACTATGTCTACCTGGCATTTATCGTCTTGATCATTGCGGTAATGATCCGGCGCAGGGACACCACCATCATCTGTGTCGCGGGTATTATGACCATTGGACTTCTGGCAACGGAAACCTTAAGCGGGTCAGTCGCTGGGATCTTCAGCAGTTTTATCTATGCGACGAAAGAATTGCTAAGTACGATCTTCATCATCTCGATTATTGTGGCGATGAGCCGTGTTCTGATCAGAACTGGCATTAATGAAGTCATGGTGACACCTGTCACCCGGTTTATCCGTTCTCCTCAGGTGGCATATTGGGGGATTGGACTGATCATGATGGTCGTATCGCTCTTTTTCTGGCCTTCTCCGGCGGTAGCCCTGGTTGGTGCTGTACTACTTCCTGTAGCGGTACGTGTAGGGCTCCCTCCGATCGGTGCTGCCATTGCGATGAACCTGTTCGGACATGGGATTGCACTGTCAGGGGATTACATTATTCAGGGGGCTCCCAAACTTACAGCTGATGCGGCGGGTATACCGGTTACTTCCGTCATGACGGCCAGCATACCTCTGGTCATTGTCATGGGAACGGTATCTACACTTACAGCCTTCTGGATGCTGCGCAAAGAGATGAAATCAGGTACAGTGACAACGGTACCTCTCTCCTCGTCAGAGGCTGTGTCTACTTCTCTACCTGGCAATCTGTCAGTCGAACGTCAAGCCATGTCACCCCGTTTGCAAAAAGCATTCGCTCTGCTTATCCCTCTGTTATTCGCAGTGGATGTGATTCTGATGTTTGTATTGAAGCTGCAGGGTGGTGACGCAACAGCTCTGATTGGCGGGACTGCTGTGGTTATACTGATCGCTGTCACCCTGGCCGCACATCGACATGCGGGACCAGAAGAAACGACCAACTATTTAATAGAAGGATTTCAGTTCGGTTTCAAGGTATTCGGCCCGGTTATTCCGATAGCCGCGTTCTTTTATCTGGGGGATGCTGCCATTACGGAGTTGTTCCACAATCCACTTCCTGAAGGTTCACACGGAATTGTGAATGATCTCGGGGTTGCACTTGCTGGACTGGTGCCACTGAATGATACGGTGGGAGCCATTACAATGACGGTGACCGGAGCAGTCACAGGGATGGATGGTTCGGGGTTCTCGGGGATATCCCTGGTTGGCTCGATTGCGTCCATGTTTGCAGGGTCGGCAGATTCCGCACCTGTGCTGACAGCACTCGGTCAGGTTGCAGCCATATGGGTAGGTGGCGGAACCTTGATTCCATGGGCATTGATTCCTGCTGCTGCGATCTGCGGAGTCAGTCCTTTTGAACTGGCAAGACGCAACCTGAAGCCTGTGCTGCTGGGACTCGCGGTAACGACGATTGTAGCCATCTTTCTGATCTGACCAAAGGTTAGGTTAAACCGTTTAAAAAGACGTGCGTGAACGCGCCCAGTTCCAGAGATCTTCACGCTTCATCTCTGCCAAATGCAGCATGTCCACATAGGGATCTCCCCGTAGTCCAAGTACAGAAGCGAAAGCCGGCTCCGTCTTCCACCCTGCCCGTTTCAGTCTGCGGATCTCACGGTGTCCCGCGTCTCCCCACAATTGTAACAATCTCCACTCCACAATCATATGTAGGTATGCATTCTGCCTGTTGACTGGCACAGATTGGGCAAAAATCTCCACAGGCCAATGTCCCACTTGCAAATTAAAAGTCACATAAGGACGTTGGTCTGGAAGATCCCCACCCCCACGAACACATCGAAACTCACCAACGGCACCGATCTGATCATGCATCTCAGCTTCATAGGCATCCAGATCCTCTGCGTAACACAGCAGATCCAGATCACTGCCCGGAACATCAATATCAATCGGTACTGTACCTGCCGGATACGGATGGTAGTCAGCTAATATATCAAGCAGTCCACTGCTCTTTAACACGCGGTTTGCGTCCTGCTGACGTTCGTTACCTGCAGCCAGATGGGCCATTACCTCTGCGGTAGTGATCATCTCCCCGCTTTTGGCCACAGTTAGTTCGAGCCTCCTGTAATGACCTGTTTCACACGTCCTACTTGGCCACTCGTCAGTCGTACTTTAATTCCGTGTGGATGCGTAGGGGACTTGGTTAATAGATCCTTCACAATGCCACGTGTCAGCTTGCCTGTAGCTTGATCCTGCTTCAGCACGATGTCCACTTCCAGACCCGGTTTAATATTTACTCGTTGTTGTCCATTCATCATATTCACTCCCTCTATGTTGTAATTCATATCATGTATACTATATAACCCTTAATCACAAAGCTCCATCTATTGTAGACGTTTTGGTTTCAAAACGAAAGCTATGCGGACAACAACCTCCTACTTCTAGTTCTATATTTATATGGAGACATATGGGAGACCAATATAAAGAAACCGCTGGTCCCTTTATATCGAGGCCAGCGGCTTTTGATTCAAATGTCATGTTAGGGCTGTACATGTTTCAACAAAGACGAAGGTGAAGTTCCATCCTTTGCGGCTTCGCGTGCCTTCACAGCAAGTAGTTCAGACACCGTCACGAATCGATATCCCTGCTGCTGCAGTTTAGGCAGAATCGTTTTAAGTGCTGCTATCGTATGTGACTTGCCTTCCACCTTATCGTGAAAAAGTACAATATCCCCATTACGTGCGTTCTTCAACACTTTGTTAACGATAGCCGATACACCTGGAGAAGCCCAGTCCCGTGTATCCTGATGCCAGGACCAGAGGACAATGGTATACCCCTTTTGTTTGGCAGCCTGAATGACCATGTCATTGTAGTAGCCGCCCGGTGGCCTGAACAACAAAGGACGCTCCGCACCAGCTTCAATGATGGAACTTTCCGCTGCGTTCATATCGTTCATGTACTTATCCGCACCTGTTGATCGGACTGCATACGTGTGCGCATACGTATGATTGGCGATTTCATGCCCTTCGAGCTGCTCCTGCCTAATCAGTTCAGGAAATTTCTCTGCCCATTTGCCAAGTACAAAAAAGGTTCCTTTGGCTTGATATTGCTGGAGCAACGCCAGAATCTGCGGGGTCTGAATCGGATCTGGTCCATCATCAAACGTCAGGGCGATGAGTTTATCCTGTGTGGGAACCTCCCACACGATCTCTCCTCGTTCCTCATAATACTGACGGTTCTTCTGTACAGGCTTCGCATAGGCAGAACTGCTGCCCAGCACAATAATCAGCGTGAACAATCCGATGAATCGGGCTGCCTTCAGGTTCATGTTGTGTCCTCACTTTGTCTTCATACGTAAACTCCCTGTTAGCATTTCCCGATTCATCCGAACTAATTAACGAAAGATCTGATCCACAACGGCGATTTCGTCAGCAGTTAGCTCTACATTCAATGTTTTCAGATTATTAATAACCTGCTCCGGTTTCTTGGCGCCCGGAATCAATGCATCAATGGAAGGCTGGGTCAGGTACCAGGCCAGAACCAGATGAGCGACCTCAACATCCTTGGATTGCGCAATGCTGCGCAGTTGTTCTACTTTATCCAGATTTTCAATGAAAGCCTGACCTGTGAACAGCGGATTCTTCGCGCGTCCGTCCTGGAATGTGGTATCACGATTATATTTACCGCCCAGCAGCCCCGCTGCCAGAGGGAAGTAAGGAACAAAAGAAATGTCATGCTCAGCTGTATACGGCAACAGCTCTTTCTCCGCTTCTCTTTTGAACAGATTATATTCAGATTGCAGTACGTCTACATGCCCGTCCTTATTGGCCTCACGCAACTGATCAATGGAGAAGTTGGATACGCCTATGGCCCGAATTTTGCCAGCATCTTTTAACCGTTTTAACGTATCTACTGCTTCATCCTTCGGCGTGTTCTCATCTGGAAAGTGGATGTAGAAGAGATCAATGTAATCGGTTTGCAGACGTTTCAACGCCTCATCTACAGCCGCTTTCAGGAAAGCAGGTGAGTTATCCACGACAATCTTGCCATCTACAAATTTATGGGCCGCCTTGGTTGCAATAATCGTATTCTGACGTTGACCGGTTTCCTTTAATACTTCACCGATCAGTCGTTCGGAATGCTCCGGTCCATAGATGTACGCTGTATCCACAAAGTTAATGCCTTGTTTCAAGGCTGTACGAACCACTTCCTTACCCGTCTCATCATTCAGCATGTCAGGATAGATATTATGTCCTCCTACTGCATTCGCACCCAGTCCAATGGGATTCACGACCAGATCCGTCTTGCCCAACCGAATTTGTTGTTCTGCCATGTCTCATCTCTCCTTCACTGATCGATATAAGTACATTTCTGCAATGATGCGTGTTGCTTGTTACATATTATATCAAACCATATAGCATATTTAAAATATCGGGTTTGTCGGATTATGTGTTTTTCAACGCAGTCGCTTCCACATCGTTGATAAACCGGCGCAATTTCGCAGCCACATCACGATTGATTTCGCCGTTCTCATACAGTTGTTGCACCGTATTGCGCTGTTCCTGAATGGCCACCATCTGCAATTCGAGTTTCTCCTGATTGAACGGATCTTCCGTCACGCCCTGGTTCCAGGTGCGCAATTTGGCAATCACTCGCTCATACTTGGCGATGACCGATAACGCTACCACTCGATTCCCATCATTCATATGGGCACGAATGGCCTTAATTGCCGCTTCAGAGGTGCGCAGCTTCACCTGACGGAACAGTTCTGCATTTTCAAGCATGAATGGTTGGCTCGGCTTCTGGGATCGATTGGTGAACAGATGTCCTAACACACGCCCAATCTCGCTGATCGAAGTCATGATCTGAGTGTTGGTGCGATTCGCCAGCATCATTTCCTTACGATCCAGCCAGCTGTCACATTTGAAGGCCGCATCAGAAGCAATCGCATTTTCGTCCAGCATCACTTCGATTTCTTTACGCTCCGCACGAGTGGCAATCAGGTTGATAGCTGTTTCTTGTTTTTGAATATCTTTGCGCTTACCGGCGGTCAGCTGACCTGCAGCCTGTCTGATGTACTTGGACAAGTCGGAGACGACCGCCAGTGCCGCAGCTTTGTTCTCATCGTTCATTTCGGATTTGACAGCTCGGATTGCCGCATTCAGCATAATGTCATGCGCTTTCCGTTCTGACTTCTGCGGTGTTTCTTCTTTGGATTTACCATCATCCTTAGCCAGAACCGGAAGAAACACACTTGCAGCAATCAGGGAGAAGAGAATAACCCCTGCTGCAAGGAAAATGATTAAATCCCTCTCAGGGAAGGGCGATCCATCCTGAAGCACGTAGGGAATGGAAAAGGCACCCGCCAATGTCACAGCCCCCCGCACGCCGGAGAGGGAAATAATCGTAATTTCCTTGAATCGTGGTCTGCCAATAGAGGATTTGGTACGCAGCAATTCATTCCCCTGCCAGAACAGATAGATCCAGAGAAAGCGCAGGATTAGCAGAAGCACCGAGATCAAACCTACATATCCCAACACCTGCAGATTATTAAACGAGACATTTTCAAAAATGGTACTCAGCACATCCGGAACTTGTACGCCCAGAATGACGAACACCAGACCGTTCAGGATAAATAAAATGACAGACCATGTGCTCGCAGATACCACCTGCATCTTCAACTGAACCGATTCTGCGCGGTCACGTTCAATGGCGTGAATGATGCCTCCTGCTACGACCGCTAAAATGCCGGATACCCCAATCTCTTCACTCACCAGATAGATGACAAACGGAGTCAAAATTTGCAGCAGCATGTGAATGGTTACATCTTCCATGCCCAGCCTGCGAATCCACACCCCGAGCCTGATTAACAGAAAAGATAACAATGCCCCGACGAGAAGTCCGCCAATCGCAATCAGAATAAAACTGAAGGTTGCATTCGCCAGGGAAAATACACCCGTAACCGTGGCTGCAATCGCGAATTTGAAGGCGACCAGGCCGGATGCGTCATTCATTAATGCTTCACCCTCAAGAAGCCTATGTATGCCTTTGGGCAGATGTACCCGGCCGGCCATGGCGCCAACGGCCACAGCATCTGTCGGGGACAGTATGGCTGCAAGAGCAAAAGCAGCGGGTAACGGAATCGAAGGAATCAGCCAGTGAATGGCATACCCTGCCACGACGACGGTTACAAATACAAGCCCTAGCGCAAGCAGAAGTATCGGTGCCCGCAGATTCCATAACTCATTCCTTGGTGTTCGCTTACCATCGTTATATAACAAAGGTGCGATGAAAAGCACAAAAAACAGTTCCGGATTCAACGGCAAGTGTACCCCCGCAGGAAGTAGAGCTATAGCTACACCGAGCACGATTTGAATGAGCGGAACAGGAATAAAAGGTACAAACCGGTTCAGGATGTTCGATAAACCGATCAGCACCAGTAAGACAAGTACGGCTATAAATATTTCCATGATGACAATCCCTTTCCGCTATAGAAGTGGTGAACCCTTTGTTGTATAGGTTTATTTTAACATAATCCAGTCTTTGTTATAAAAATGTTGTCATATTCATATACCCATTCAACTGGCTTCAGACTAGTCTAGATTGAAGATTTCTGATTGATTCTGTATATAAGATGTTACAATATGCTCAGGACAATACCCGTTTGGAAAGGAACTTGTATCTATGGCATTTGGAATTAAACGGCAGGAGCTTTCCGCGTGGAAAGAACAAGTGGCTCGTGGTGAGATTGCCTACCTTACTCATTTCTGGATTGACAATCGATTCCCCGGCATTACCAGTGTTACCAAAGTCGGCTGCGCAGATCTGGAACGTCTGGAGCGTTGGTGTAACGATCATGGACTGGACCCGCGATACATTCATCGGCGGCAGCCATTCCCCCACTTTGACCTGATGGGTAGCAAGCAAAAGGAGATTTTGATCCAGGAAGGCATGACCGACCATTTGGTTCGCTTTCATTTGTAAACCAACTCAAAAACGCCAGTCCTCAAGGTTCATCCCCCCGCAATTAGGGACGAACTCATGAGGACTGACGTCTTCAATCCATCAAATCATATATGGACTACCGATTAATCTGCTCAAACGACTTCATGTTCTCCAGCAGTTTCAGCTCAATTTTCTTCAGCATACCGAACATCTGCTGTTGCTCTTCCTCGGAAAGTGCTTGCAACAATTCCCACGTCATTCGGCCGCGATTCGCATTAAGTGTCTTGGCGAGCTGCGTTCCCTCATCCGTTAGAGACAGCCACACAATTCTACGATCTTCTTCACTGCGCACCCGCTGGATCAACCCTTCCGTTTCCAGTTGATTCAGCACAATGGTGGTTGCGCCGGAAGACAAACTGAGTTGTCTGGCCACATCCACCGCCATGCAGCGTTTTTCACGTAAAATCATGCCCAATATATGGCTTTTTGTCGGATTCAGTTTGCAGTTGGTTTCGGTCTTCTGCTGCTGATCCAATACCTTATTTTTATATCTGAAGAAGGCCTCCAACAATTGATCTACATTTGCCAATTGAGAGTTTCGCTCCGTATCCGGGCTCATAAACGTTCCTCCTGCCTTTCATCATAACCTACCTTTTATTGTAACATATTTACACTATTATGTTTGTGAAAAATGCGCTTGTTTGGTATATCCTATACTTGACGGGAAGACGTGTGTTTTATTTTGGCATACACCTCTTGCTTTCTTGCGATGGCTTTGTTTATAATAATCTATATCCTTAAGTTACTTTTAGTTACTTAATGATTTTAATAAATCTGTTGTTATAAAGTAAATAAAGCGTCACCATTATAATGCAAGGGACTTATGCACATGAATCAGAATAGATCTTCACAACTTAAATCAGATGTTTGCATCGTCGGCGCAGGTCCTGGCGGTGCTTTGCTATCTTATCTACTGAATCAAAAAGGAATCTCCACGATTCTCATTGAGAGACAACCACACCTGCACAAGTCGTTCCGCGGGGAGTTGCTCAATGTGGACGGCGAAGCGATTCTAAGTAAACACGACCTCTATTCACTCATCCAGGAACGCGGAGCGCTGCTTTTGGAAGAGATTCAGTATTGGGAGAATGGGAAGATTATTCATACCGTTTCGCCGGGGAATGGAGAATCCCATGTTGGCATTCATGTACCCCAAAATCATCTCCTGGAAGCCATCGTATCACACGCTCAGCAGCACAGTACAAATGAACAAGTGATGTTTAATACCATCATGACCGGTTTGTTACGAGACAAGAGCGGCAAGACCGTTGGTATTAATATTCGGCAAAACGGCGTTCCTGCCTCCATTGAAGCATCTGTTATTGTCGGTGCAGATGGAAGATACTCTGCTGTACGCAAACACTCCGGTTTGAATCCCGAGATTCGCAAGCACGGATATGACCTGTTATGGGCACGTATTCCGGCACCTGTAGGTTGGGAACCAGCTGTTCGGATGGCCAGTATGGATGGGCAACAGCTTGCACTGTTCTCCCAATTCGGTGGTTATGTTCAGATCGGATGGAACATTCCCGAGGGAGCTTACTCCAAGCTGCGAGAGAAACCGATTGCTCCTTTTGTAGATAAACTTGTATCCGCATTTCCTTGCCTGTCTGATTCTGTAGCTGCCAACATTCAGAGCTGGAGTGATTTTGTTCTGTTATCTGTTGAAAGCAGCTATTGCCAATCTTGGGCACAGGACAATGTTGTGCTCATCGGTGATGCCGCTCATACAATGACGCCAACCGGTGCGTTTGGACTGAATGCCGCGCTCGAAGACGCAGACGTGCTCTCAGAACTGCTTGTTCGAATGGCTGCCGATCAATTCGGGTCCACTGCACAACTTCAGGAACTTCAGGCAATCCGCGGAGCAAAGGTACAACAGCAACTTGCACGACAAGTGGAGATGGAATCTTCTTTCCAGCAACGCTATGAATCCTTTCTTTAAAACCCGTTAAACCAGATAAAATAACCTATAAAGCTTCAGATGGGATACAAATACCTCCCAAATGCCCAAACAGCCGATCACTCCCTGGTGGGGAAGAATCGGCTGTTTGGCTTGTTGAAACTCTTTTTTATGTAATCCGTATCCTTCTTCATTTACGTTTGCGTGGAGCAAATGAGTCCTCTCGGGATGCCCCTTCTTGATTACCATCAACGTCCTTCGGATAGGAAGACATGTTATCTTTTTCATAGATCGCTTTCTCCAAATTGCTTAAGCGGCGCAGGACTTGTTTGCTTTTACGAACGATATATACAATACCAATGATCAACAAGATTAACATCAGAATGAATATAATCATCTCCGGAAAAAAGATAAATGACATGAATCCACCTCCTTTGAAAACGATTTCTCTATATTATTCTAACCTTAATGTACCAAGTTGTGAACCCGACTGGAAGTTTCGCTTATGGAGTAGGGAAAAGCGCCTGAAACGAGGACAGTATCATCTCACCTGATACAAAAGCAAAAAAGGTGGCATCCCTGATCAGGAATACCACCTTAAACCTGGAAAAAGAATCAAAGTCTGTTTTCTCACCCTTCTCTGCCGTTCATGGCACTAACTCGAAGTTCCGTCAGCGGCAGAGACGACCGCTCCGGATGACGGAGTCTCACTGTCCGGCTCTCACCAGGGAGCAGATCGAAATAGTTGTCACTGAAGCGGACACGCCCAAGGGGAAGCTCCAGCTTCACCAATCGTGCTATCGCACCACTGGCTGTAACCGTTACAGACTGTTCCTCTTCGTTCACATGTACACTCAATTGAGACTCAGGCAAAGTCACATCCTTAGGATCACGCAAGAAGTACCGATTGTTCGGCGCCGCAAACCCTTCAGATACCAACTCAACCATTACTTCCTCCGCACGTCTGCCCTGTAGCACCTCTGCTTCAGTTAATTCAGCAATACACAGTGAGGATTGTGAATTTACTTCAACAGCATGTGTGCTCGAATAGATCTTCTCTCCATGCAATGCATAGACATTGAGCAGTAACTGGCCTTTCAAGACGTCCCGTGTATCGTTCACAACCCACAACGCAAGCGGCTCACTTGGCTCATGCTCCAATGATAAAAGGATAGGATGAAAGAATATTTTCCCATAATAAAAGGATGCCTTCGGCAGCAGTTCATAGTCGATCATGGACCAGCTTGTTCCCGGCCAGCTGTCGTTTAATTGCCACACGAGCGCTCCGCTGTTACGGTGATTGATGCGTCGGAAATGTTCAATCCCATAGCGCAATCCTTCTGCTTGAGTCAGCATGGAATAGTTCATGTACTCCTCTATATTTTGCGGAATGCCTGTGTAACCTTCCATCAGCAGAATGCCTTTCTGGTGGTTGGTATCCTTGTTACGGTAGGCCATCTCCGGACTGCCCCAGTAAAAC
Organism: Paenibacillus sp. FSL K6-1318; assembly: GCF_037976905.1. Lineage (NCBI taxonomy): Bacteria > Bacillati > Bacillota > Bacilli > Caryophanales > Paenibacillaceae > Paenibacillus > Paenibacillus sp. FSL K6-1318. The sequence goes on along the minus strand of NZ_CP150270.1, from coordinate 2,274,685 downwards.
TGCCCTGTGGGCATATTTTTCTCCAGCGTGTAACGATTCGCCGAGGCGTGCATACCGAATTCACTGCTGAACAGCGCATGATCGTTTTTATAATTTTTGAACGTCACACCTTCGATACTGTAGTCAAGCAGTGGTACCTCTCCGTGCTTCCTCGGATAGACCGAACCGTGCCATACCTGCCAGTTGTGACGATCCCCGACATCCGGATCATTGGCATCCTGACCATTGCTGTCCCCGAACGGAGAAGAAGGCCAATACGGACGAGACAGATCCAGTCGTTCCAGCATCTCAGGGATCAGCTCATGATAGATCAGCTCACCGTAGAACGGACTGGTAATATCTCCACTTGCAGACTTCATATCATAGAGCCAGTCTATCTCATTATTCCCACACCAGAGGGCAAGAGAGGCACGATTGCGCAGGCGCAGGACATTATTTTCAACCTCTTGCCTTACATTGTCCATGAAATCACGATTGAAATCCGGGAACAGCGCATTGGCGAATGCAAAATCCTGCCACACCAACACCCCTTGCCGATCACACTCATCGTAGAAAACATCCTTCTCATATATGCCACCGGCCCAGACACGCAGCATGTTCATATGCCCCTCCACCGACAGCTCGACAAGCTCACGATACCGTGAATTCGGGATGGCCCCGATCAGATGATCAGCCGGAATCCAGTTGGCACCCTTGGCGTATACTTTGACTCCGTTCAGAATAAAAGCAAATGCATCTTCACCCCGTTCATTGTGAAGAGCCAACTCAATCGTTCGTAAACCATAAGGCTCGCTATACCGATCCACCTCAACGCCATCTGCATACAATGTAACCTCCAGCGTATACAGATATGGCTCACCCAGATCATGAGTCCACCATAACTCTGGTGACGTAACGTTCAATGTGGTATCCGCCTTGCCACCTTCTACAGGCAGCTCAGTGGCACCTGCCACCTCGTTTCCGCTGCGATCCAGCAGACGAACCTTACAGGACGCAACCACAGCCTGCTCACGTTTCTGTCTGCTACGGTAAGACAAGACCGACTTCACATCCGCCGTGACACGTAAGACAGCCAGATCTGTACTGACTGACTCCGTTCGAGCATACACACTTTCCAGTTTGGCGATCGTTCGTTTTTCCAGCCTTACCGTACCCCAAATACCCACCGTAACCATACGTGGACCCCAGTCCCAGCCAAAATTCATCGCCGCTTTGCGCAACCATGGCCGTTCCTTGGTATACGAGGACCAGTCGAAGGTCTCTTTGTCCCGGTGATGCAGGTGAAGCGGATCAAACTTGACAGCAATTGCATTCCAGCCGCTGCGTACCAGAGACGTTACATCAAATGCATGTGACATAAGCATATTGGCCGTTTTTCCAACTTCATGGCCGTTCACGTAGACCGTTGCAAACGTATCCAATCCTTCGAACACCAGTTCAAAATGCTCCTCCGTCTCTGCATCTCTGACCAGATTAAAGGTTGTACGGTACCACCATTCCTTCTGCTCAATCCAGCGACTTTTGGCATCATTATGACCGTAGTAGGGCGGGTCGATGATACTGCGCTCCACCAGTGCGGAATGTACATCGCCGGGCACCTCAGCCCCGATCCAGAAACGATCATCCAGCGCAGCAGCTGCCACATCCATTGCCCGCTTTTCCCCAATTTCAAAATGCTGTATCTTCCATTGTCCCGATAAATCCTGACTTGAACTATGGATCTTCATCTTTATGCCCTCGCTCCCCAAGAGCCCTGAGTAATGTCACATCGAAAACGTTTGCAGAAATACAAAACAGGCTTCGCTATCTGCTCACTTCTAACTTCCGGAAGGCTTGAACGACAATGCCTCCTCGCGATATTCACTCGGGGTCTTGCCAGTATGTTTTTTGAACAGCCTGCTAAAATATTTTACGTCTTCATAGCCGCTGATGGCAGCGACTTCACTGACCTTCGCTGGAGACACCGCGAGCATATCCATCGCTCTGCGTATACGCATATCGGTGACAAAATCACCGAAGGTCACACCCATTTCTTTTTTAAACAGTTCACTGAGGTGGCCTGGATGCAAATGAACATGTCCAGCTACCTGCTGTAGATTAATATCCTGTGCCAATGAAGATCCAATATAACCAATGGCCTTTTGCACATGTGCAGCCTGTCCCTGCCCCATTCGGCTATGATAGACATGCATCAGACCATACAGATGGTGGAATAGCATATCCCCGAGGTCCACAGCTTCGGCATCCGGTTCCGGCTGCCAAGGTTCGAGCCTTGCGGATTCTTCCCGCCCTATGGCTCGCATCGTGCGGGTCAGCCAGCGATGACCTGCAATGACGGCAGAGTGCAGACAGGCACTGAACGATTCTGGCGTGACTTCCGGTTCTGCCATAAGATTAGCCACAAGTTCCCGCGTCCATGTCGTTAACGTGACCGAATCATTATCCAGCAGCAAGGTACCAAGTGTGGTCTCCTCTTCGTGCGTAAGTATGGTTTTACCACCTTGGCGATCTTGAACGTGCTCATAATGCCACATTTTATAGTCTATTAAACCTCGATATCGGAATGCAGCTGAAGCGGTTCTGTAGCTCTCGTGAAGATCTGCAGATCCACAAACAGACAAACCTATTGCTGCGCGCAGGGTGCACTTCAATAATTGCTCCACCCGACGTAATGCACTCTCCAGCCTGAACAGATACTCCTGTTCTACAGGCGGCCATGAGACTACACAGATAATTTGCTGTTTCTCTACATGAGCAATGGCACCAGGCAGCACATCCTCCAGGGTATTTTGCACCGCAAATCGTAATAGTGCATCCGAGGATCGATCCCAACCCTCTGCGCGAAGAACAAGGACTTGTCTGAGCATCTGTGCATCATGCAGACCATCAACTGTTGCCTTCAGAGCATCAGGCTGCAAAAATGAAGGACAAGCACCAGATGCGATATCACCATCAATGATCCATCCGGCAAACAGCCGTTCTCGATTCTCCCGCATAAGCTGTCCCTCTCTGGATTTCTCTGCCCAACGTTCCGTGATCCGCTGTTTGGCCTGTAACACCGTCTTGATGATCTCTTCCGGCTTGCTTGTTTTGAGCAGATAATCTGTAACACCTTGGCGAATTGCCTGCTGGGCATAAGAAAAGTCATCGTATCCGGATAAAATAATGACCTCCAGCTCAGGTAGCAATTGCAGACCCTCTTCTGCCAGTTCCAGACCTGATCTGCCTGTCATCCGGATATCCGTCATCAGGATATGTGGGCGTTCTTCAGCCATGCGTGTTAAGGCCTCCTCTGCCGAGGCAGCAGGTTGAAGAAGTTCAATTCCAAGTTCAGGCCAAGCGATGACGCTGGCAAGCCCTGTACGAATAATCACTTCATCATCAACAATTAATAGTCTCATGGCGATCCCTCCAAGATTGGAATGGAAAACGAAATCCGGGTACCTCCACCAACCCTGCTGTCCACTTCGAGCTGTGCATCCGGTCCATAATGGAGCAGCAGTCTCTCATTGACATTGCAGAGTCCATAACCTCCTTGGTTTAGGTGTCTTTCCGGCTGTTTTCCTTTCCATTCCCTAATGCTTATCCTTAATTGGTCCAGCCTGTTCGACTCCATGCCCATACCATCATCCAGCACCAGCACATTCATCCGTTCATTATCCGGATCCTTGCGAATCATAACGGTGATCGTGCCCATGCCTGCTTTGGGCTGAATGCCATGAATCATCGCATTCTCAACGAGCGGTTGCAGCAACAGCTTCAACATCATTCGCTGCTCAAGCGCTGGATCTACGATATAATGCAACACGAATTGATCCGGAAAACGAATCGACTGCACACGCACATAATGACGGATATGAGCAATCTCCTGTTCCACAGGACAGTAATCCTGACCATTATTCAAACTGATGCGCAGAAAATCACTCAGGCCCTCAACCATATCCGCGATTCTCTTCTCTTCAGACATCAGGGCAATCCAGTGAATCGAAGAAAGGGTGTTATACAGAAAGTGTGGGTTAATCTGCGCCTGAAGCACTCGAAGATCCGCTTCTTTTTTGCGAGCTTCACCTCGAATAACCTCTTCCTTCAACAGCTGAATATGTGCACCCAGCAAATTGTAACTCTCCCCAAGCCTGCCGATCTCGTCATCACTTTCAGACCGAAACAAAGGAAGTGGGCGCTCCGGATCAATTCGGGACAGATGCCGGGTAAGTACACGAAGCGGCCTCGTCACACGCCGCACGGTAAACCAGACCAGTCCAGCGCTGATCGCAGCAGACATAGCAACGGCACACCCGGTTAGAATAAGGATGTAGCGATTCTCGGACTTGTACTGGTCGTATGGAACCGTTCCAACCAACGTCCAACCCGTCAGTTCTTCCGGATAATAGAGCAATGTCCGTTTATCCTCACCACTGCCATACGTGGTTGTCCCGCTACCAACATCCTGAATTAAAGGTGTGACCCCTGGTTCAACATCCTCCACCTTAAGCCCAAGCCGTGATTTGTCCATCGAGGACAAGATCTCTCCCGTATTGCCGATGAGTTCCAGTCTGCCTACTCCTCTACCCAATCCCAGAGCGGCCCATCCTTTGGATATTGCCTTCTCGTCTAGACTAATGGCCAGCCAGCCGATAGGTCGATAATCATGAATACTACGGATCGGTCGAACCAATGTGATCACATTTTGTATCCCCGCATAATTCTGAACCGGATATACCCCCGTCCATTTTTTTACCTCTTCTCCGCTCGGTACAGGTGGATAAGATAAGTTTGAATTATTGGATTCGTACCAGGTAGCAGTAGACAATGTGGCATCGAATCGGCTTGGATATATGGCGATGTTGGCGATATATTTCTTGGAAGCAGCCAGATTGGTCATCCTGCCCAGGATATCCACCCGGTCCAGCTCATGGTCCTCATTTTGGCTAAGATAGTGCTGAATATCCCGTTCTCCAATCAGGAAAATGGACAGGTTCTCGGCATCCTGCAGCATATAACGAAGATTCGCTTCCACCTGCTTCAGCGTATCCATGCCGGACAGTTTTGTTTTTTGCTCTGTGATGCGGGAAGAGATCAGAAAGGCGAACAGGCCCAAGGCCAACAATGGCACAATCATTGAAGCCGTCACGACGACCGATAGCTTCCTTTGTAACGAAGATGTGAGCCAGCGTGCCAAACGTTTCTCCTCCTCTGGATGCGCTTTCGTTTACCCTTTGACTGCTCCGGCTGTCATGCCTTTCATGACCTGTTCCTGGAATATGAGATACAAGATAATGGTTGGAATGACCGACAGGGTCATGGCAGCAAGCGTTAATCCATAATCGGTCTGATATCCATCCGCAAAGTTCGCAATTGCCAGCGGTAGCGTTTTCAATCCAGTTTTGTTGATGAACACAAGCGCAAACGAAAAGTCATTCCACGCATGCAGGAAACTCAGGATCGTAACCGTCGACAACGCAGGGACAGACATAGGCAGCATGATTCGGGTAAACAGCCCCCACAGTCCCGTTCCATCAATGAAAGCCGCCTCTTCAATATCACGTGGAACACTTGTCAGATAGGCAGTAAGCACGAAGATAGCCGTAGGCAAGGCAAAGGCCGTATACGGTAAGATTAATGCCCAGTACGTATTTAGCAGGGACATTTGTTTCATTAGAATAAATAAAGGGACAAGTGTACTATGGATCGGAATGAGCATGCCTACAACGAAAAACGTCATGATTAACCCTTTCCAGCGAAACTGGAAACGGGCCAGGATGAATGAAGCCAGCGCTGCAATAAACAGCGTCAGAATAAGTGATCCAACCGATACAATGAGTGAATTGCCAAAAGCGGTTCCCAGCTTGGAACTTTCCCATGCATTGCTGAAATTGGCGACGTTCCAGTTTTCCGGCAGACCAAAGGGCCTGCTATAGAAATCTTCATTCGTTTTGAATGCACTAATCACGAGCCAATAGAACGGATACAATGTTAAAATACCATAGACCGTCAGCAGCGTCCAAACAATTCCGCTGCGCAGGCGGCGAATCGGATGGCCGGAGCCACTTCGTGGTGATGGCATGGATACAGGTGTCACACGCATGATAGCTCCTCCTCTCTATTGATTCTCTTTTCGTTTGCGACTGGTCACCCACTGGCTTGTTCCGATCAGCAGCAGGGAGATCAGTACGATGGTTGTGGAGATGGCACTACCAAAACCATAACGGTATGTTGTAAAGGTCGAATTATACATATACGTAGCGAGCAGTTCTGTCGCATGAGCCGGCCCACCCTTGGTCATGATGTAGACCAGATCGAATGATTTCAGACTGCCTGAAATACATAGAATGATCGCAACCTGAACCGTCCCCCAGATCATGGGCAAAGAGACCGAAACCAGCTTCCTTATTCCTGAAGCACCGTCTATTTTGGCAGCATCATGAATTTCACCAGGAATATTTTGCAGCGCCGAGATGAAGATAATCAGATACAACCCCACAAAGCTCCAGAGCAGCGGCGGTACCAACGAGAAAATTGCAATTTTGTCAGCGGACAGCCATTGCAGCTTCCAACTTTCCAGCCCCAAAGCGTCCAGCAGAAAGTTCAATATCCCGATCTGTGGATGATAGATATACTGCCAGATCATACCGATAACTACAGTGGATAACACCATCGGCAGAAATACCGCTGAGCGCAGAAACCGCTGTAATGGATTGCTTTTGTGTAAGATGACCGCCAGCATCAGCGCTAGCGGAATTTGTCCAAATACAGATGCCAGCACAAAAATAACGTTATTTTTCAGTGCCCGCCAAAATACAGGATCATGCCAGATCTCAATGTAATTATCCACACCGATATATTTGGATGCCCCGATGCCCGACCAATTGAAGAACCCGTAGTACGCTGACCACACGACCGGTACAAATACAAACAATGCATAAATGATGACTGCCGGGGCCAGCCCCAGCATAATAAAACGCCGACTGCGCAGTGCGTTCATCTGTTCACTTCCCCTCCATGAATGCCTTTCCCAACCTGCGACGAGCTAGTTACATCTATACTTAAAACCCCTCCCCTGCCGGGAAGGGGTTTTAACGATTAACCAGCCACTTATGTGATGTTATAAGTTCATTGTTAATTCATCGTCAAGATGTACAATCGCAATCGCTGTCTAGTTTAACGAATGTCACTGACTAACAGCATTGGCTTGAGCCGCCTGTATTTTGGCCGCAATATCTTCGGCCTTACCTCCCATAAGCAACTCTTGCAAAGCATTATTAATCACCTCAACCGTTGCCGATCCCAGCTTGGAATCGTATACTGGCGTAATCTTCACTTCCTGCATCAGATCATATAATTCAACGAACAATGGATGCGCCTTGGTTTTGTCCAGATCAATCTTGTAACTCACCAATGTGCTGCTATCCAATGTGGCCTTCTGACCGTCCGGTCCTGCGAGCGCGTAGAATAACTCCATCGCTGCCTCTTTTTGTGCACCGCTCAGCTTTTTACTTACACCCAACCCGGTTCCTACAACACCAGATGTTGTTCTTGGTTCACCCTGACCTCCGTCCACTGGAGGAAGAATCGTAATATGGGTGTTGTTCAACACCTCTTCAGGTGCATTGTTCACCAAGTTCGCCAACGCCCATCCACCGTTCATGACCATCGCTGCCTTACCTTGGAAATAAAGCTGCATCATCTGCGTCTCATCGATACTATTGAATCCATCCTGGAATGCTTTGGTGTTGCCCAGCTCCTGCATCTTGTTCAGGGCTTCAACAAATTGTGGATCGGTAAAGCTTGCACCCTCTTGTGCTGCCGCTTTCAAGAACCAGTCTGTGCCGGTGATCCGGTCAGCCAGTGTACTGAATATCGTCGATTGCGCTACCCAGTTGGCCTTGTTACCAAGTGCCATGGGAATGACTTTATTTTGATTAAATGTGGCGATCGCCTGTTCCAATTCCGCCCACGTCTCAGGTACTTTCACGTTGTACTGTTTGAAGAGTGCTTCATTGTAATAAATGAAGGAACTTGGTGCCAGATTCATGGGCACGGAGTAGATGTTCCCGTCCAGGGTGTATCCATCCAGTGCATTCGGGATAAAGTTGTCTTTCCACTCCGGCTTCGCGTCCAGCTCTGCATTAATAGGCTGTAACAGGTCACCTTTCACAAATTCCTTGGTCATGGCATCCGGCCACATCACGAACAGATCTGGCATCTCGTTGGCAGCTGCCACCGTGCGAAGCCGGGTTTTGAGACCATCGGTTGGAAGGCCTTCATCCACGACTTCAATATCAGGATGCGCCGCGCGAAAATCTTCAATAATTTTGCGCATCGCAACCGCCTTTGCATCCTGTCCAGTCCAGTTGTGCCAGAGAGTGACGGTTACTTTGTCATTGCCGCTGCCTCCTTCTGAAGTATCCCCGCCAGCACAGCCAGCAAGAACAATGGAGAACAATGTGATTGCCAGGAAACCCGAAAGCCATTTTTTCAACATCTCTATATTCCCCCTTGGCGATTTGATTACACTTATTGTAAATGGTAACGCTATCATATCGTAAGGTGACGATACACGGATGCAGGGGTGAAAAATATCGGTTCCCCTGTTAGAACTTGCTTTGCCGATTTATTGTTCATAACATATAAAAAGAGCCCTCACCATGAGAGCTCTTTCTTGTTGCAGCCATCGGTAGCTTACACCCAGGCCATATATAATGTATAAGTGCTAAATCTTATTGTAAATGGATTAGTGATAGTGATTATTGGATACTGTTTTTCACCAGTTCTGCAAAAGCTTCGGAGCCTTGCGTAGTGAGATGCACGCCATCTTTTTCAAAATATTCGTCATGTCCTTCACTTGCACTGTTCCAGTCAATCAGCGAGACATTGCTGTATTTGGATGCAGCCTCATTCAAAGCCCTGTTCACCGTTCGTTCCCACGGACGAGGTACGCGCACAGTAACCAGATATACCTGATCTTCATCCTTCAGATAATCAAGCACAGCATTCAAGTTTTTGGAGTTAAAAGAACCATTTGTCCCAAGCTCCAGCACCACTTTGCTGCCCATTTGGTTGTTTCGCTTCAAGCCTTCCAATACATCGCCAGCCTGCCACATTTGACGGCCGACATGTCCATCCACGTATACTCCCGATATGCTTTGCTCCAGATACGGTTTTGCATCCAAAATCACGGAATCTCCAATGACCGTATAATGAACCTTTCCATCCTCGGCAGGAGGAGCTGTTTCTTCATTTGCCTGAGCTGAATCAGGTGCATCATCCGTACCATCAGATTGGTTCACTTCAGCGTCGTCCGGAGCATCATTCTCGTTGGTCACAGAGTCACCAGCCGGCTTATCATCAGACTGACCATCCTTGCCCGGATTTGCAGAAGCGTTCTGGTCGCCAGGTTTCGATTCTGGAGTAGACTCTCCTGTCGGCTTTTCATTTTTCCCCGGATCATCTTTCGTTCCCGCTTCCGGTTTATGGCTCTGAGCATCGTTCTTTTGGCCAGAGCCTGACGTCGCTGTAATTGCTGGTACAACATCCTGGCCCTGTTCCTCTGCTACAGAATTCTCTCCATTCAATGTGTTGGACATCGATACCGAATGGGAGTCGGAATTGGCTGCATGGGAGACCATCATCTGAGATACCGTATAAGACAACAGCAGAATCGTCACCAACAGACCCGCTCGCTTCCACCATACATTACGTATACCGATCGATGACCGCCCTCTTCCCCATAAACGGGACCAAGAATCGCGGAATCCGTTGTACCGAATCGGATTTTCAATATATTTAAGGGACAATGAGGCCAGTACAACCGTTGCAGCAACCTGTAAAATGATCCGTACAGGATGCGCTCCTCCCGTATCCACCGCGGGATTCGTTAAAATAATAATCGGATAATGCCACAGATATAATCCGTAGGATCGCTCTCCGATCCAGCGCATCGGCTTCGCTCCAATAATACGTGCCAGGAAAGACGAAGGGTGAGCCAACACCGCTACCAGCAACGTTGTTGCGATAGCCTGAAGCACCATACCCCCTTGATACAGAAACGGATCATATTCACTGCTATTCAGCATCATGTAAATCAACAATGCGAGTGCAGCCAGCCCCGATACATCAAGCACAATCCGGTTCATGCCAGGCAGAGAGCTCGACAGCTTGCGACTAGGCCACACCACGGCAAGAGCAGCACCTGCCAGCAGTGCAAATGCCCGCGTGTCTGTTCCATAATATACACGGCTCGGGTCCAGATCCGGATTATACATGATGGCCATTGCGCCAGCAGACAATTCAGCTGCGACGACAATGAAGACGACCAACCATCCCTTTCTTTTGAACACTACGATTGCTGCGATCAGTAGAAGAGGCCATAAGAGATAAAATTGCTCTTCCACAGCCAGTGACCAGAAATGTCCAAACGGAGATGGAGGGCCAAAACTTTCGAAATAGGAAACGTTGTGAAAGATATACCACCAATTGCTTATGTATAATACACCCGAAACGATATCACCACGAAGCGCAGCGAGCCGGGATGGATCTGAACAGGCCAACCAGATCATCACCACAGCTGTCATGGTCAGCATGCCTGGAAGCAGACGTCTTACCCGTCTTACCCAGAAATCACCGAGAGAAATGCGTCCATGTTCCTGCCACTGTGACACGAGAATATCTGTAATCAAATATCCCGATAGAACAAAGAATATACCTACACCGAGCAGTCCGCCCGGAATAAAATCCAAATTCAGATGATACGCGATTACCGCAAGTACCGCGATGGCTCGCAAGCCGTCAAGTCCGTTCATATGTCTCTTACTATTTAAAGATTGTGACATGCATGCCCCTCCTTGTTACTGTGAGTCAACAACATTGGTGTTGGGGGCATAAAGGAACTCCTGATCGTTCTGGTTGTCATTAACATACGTATTGCACCTTCCATCTTTCATTTACAACATAAGAAAAGCTTCTGTTCGAAGCACTATCCGATGATGCTACATTCTGTGTGAATTCTATCATCTTAAAGAAGACGAGTTGCCTGTCCATTAAGTTTAATTATTAAAATATTCTTTATATTCATTCGTGAGTTCACGTTTAGCATTATACGCCCGAAATAAGCCTCATACTTTACAGCAATAGTTACAAACGATTAAACCGATGTAACCTTTCCTGCCAGCTCATATAGCTGTAAAATCATACTCTAATTTTGTCGTTAAATATAGTACTTTTCATCGAGTGGCTAAAATTACCTGTCCCGCTTGCGCAAACCAGCATACCCACGCACACATCGATTGAAACAATTGAATTCATAACAAAAGGCTGCCGACTTGCTCAGCAGCCAATATCCATTATAAACCTATGTCAGACCGGATTGAAAGTTTTGCTCATAATTGCTTCTTCTTGCCTAGGACCCTAGAGGTGGAACGGGTGAATCTTTTCTTCTGTCCTCGCATCCATGATCCGGTATGCTGAACGCCCTGTGTACATTGGGATTTGCAACTTCTCCAGATCAACCATTCCATTCTCCAGAATGTATTTCTGATCCTGATATCGCTGCAACACTTCGCCTGCAATCCATTCATGGTCACCATATGTCGTCATGTCCATAACCTTGCATTCATAAGCAAAATAAGCGTCTGTCAAAATGGGTACACTTACCATGATTCCTTCCTCATATGGAATGCCGAATCTTGTGAATTTATCCGTATCTCTTCCACTGAACGTTCCTGCAGCTTGAATCCACTCCGATCGATGACCCGGCAGGAAATGAACACCGAATACGCCACTCTTCTCGATGAGTTCATAGGAGTATGTTTCCTTACGAAGGGAGATGCCATATACGCCTGGTGATGATCCGATGTATGTATGCCATCCGGACGCCATCACATTCTGGACTCCCTCATGACGTGAAGTCACCACCGCTACCATTCCAGGATAAGAATAAAATATAGGTTCTTCTATCGGCTGACGCATCTAATCCCCTCCTTTTTAATTTGGATGAGAAAAATAACAGGATAATAAAATATAGTTATTTTCATCTCTTGGTATAAAAAATTAATTAAAATATTCATTATTCGACAATTAACCCACTTCTTTTAATATAATTATGCAGAATTTTCTCATCGTTAAACAAAAGGCTAAGTCGATAATTTTTTCTCCGGATTACATTAGTATTGTTTTGTGGCAGAGGTAATAACGCACGATATCCATCCACATAAACTAATGAAAAACTGTCTATATTTATTCCATTGTTCACTATTGTATAATCAACTTTAAATGCATTAGAATCAGGGTGCTTTGTTGCCCACGGCTCATCAAATGGGTAATCTTTATCAATTTCGAACCAAATAATTTTGATATTTGGATTTTTTAGATAAATCATTTCTTGTTTCTCATCATGTGATATCCATTCAAGTTTCTTACTATTGACAACTAAATTGTTTATTTCAGATATTTCGTTTTCTTGAAGCTGATTAACTAAATAATAGTCCTTGTTAGGATATACTAGCGCCTTACATAATAAAAATAATTGATGGATATATTTTCGAGCCAGATCATCTTTTCCAAGGATGGAAAATGCAGAAATCATATTGATTAGACCATATCTTCCACCTTGTTTTAATATAAAAGTAATAATTTGCTCTTTTGTACTATCATCATCTAATAGTGCAGATGTGACTATGTGAAAATAGTTATTAATTTTACCACCATGTTGTTCAGGGAAAGACGCTTTTTTCAATACTTCAAAGATCTGTGTCAATTCACTATCCACAGATTTTTCAATCTCCACAAGAGTTTTCCATGTGTTAATTTTAGAATAATTTATCCCATGAATTTTACAACTATAGTACTCATTCAACTCACTAAGCGAGATGTTTTTCAAATCTACTGTAGGTGAATCTGTTTCAAAATGACTAAATATATCAACTGATATTACGTTATAAATATCATTTAATATAGGCGAATCGGGAATACATAGTTCTAAAACGTATTTAAAATATTCAAGATTTCCTCCTTGATCAGTTGTTGATTTCATAATCGTTAACATTGAATACGTGTCATTTAGCAAAACTTTTAATTCATACTCATCAAACCAATTACTTTGATGTCCTAAAAAAATACACCTTGGTAGTAAATATGATATGATATCGTCTTTTCTGAAAGCAGGTCTATAGATACTGTTATTGATTGCTTTTAGCAAAAACTCGTCAGCTTTTGACATATCGAAGCAGGACATCATTGCTGCAAAAAGATAATTACTATCGGTGTTAATATCATAATAGGATAGGTTCTTTAGTTCTTCTTCATTGATATTAACTAACATTTTGATGTTGGTTATACTTTTAAACAAGGTTTTATTCCTTAGAAATACATTGTATAGAACTGTTGTTATAGAAATCACACTTTTATAGTCCAGCAAATTTTTTATGAATTTTTTAAGCTGATTCTCATCAAACTCAAATCTAGATATTATCTCTCCTATCAGTTGAGAATTGTTATAAGAAAACCTATTATCATAAATGAAATTATATTTTTTCACACAATCTATGATTAATTCCAGAGCACCCGATTTGGTTGTATGAAAATCAATAATAGTTTTTCTGATCTCAACACCGAGAGCATATTCACGAGAACATAGTCTCTCCTCATTCTCTAACAAAATCGTAATATAGCTATTAGCCTCAAGATTACGTTCCCATGTTCCGTAATGATTTTTATTTACTTCATTGAATCTTTCCATCAAAAATTTATTATCTTCAGTTCTACTTCCAGCTAACAAATTATGAACAATAATTGAATTGAGCTTATAGCTTGGTTTTGTAGAACTATTGAGTCTCTCTTTCAAAATGTTCCTTAGTTTTTGAAGCGTTTCTCCATATAAATAGTATATATTTTGGGTTCTTAGAAGTGTAAAGCATAATACCTCTAGAAGATCGTTACCTAGTTCAGGTATAATTTTCTCCAATTGATCCACGTAAAATTCGAGACCTATTTCGAAATAACCAGAAGTTTTCATCGCACTATTTTGTCTATATAGATAATTTAGCTCAGAGTCAACATTTTCAAGATTAAATTTACTAATCACATTAGTATATATTTTTTTGAATGAAGCTTTATCTTGTTTGCATTTGTAAAACCAAAATGCACAAGGATTCAATTTATAAGCCTCTTCTTCAAAATCATCACTTAAATTGTATTCCGCTTTTAGGAATAAACGAATATCTACATTCTGACGAAGAATATATTTTTTAATGAAATCCCAATAATTATTTTGAGAAAGAAATGATTTAATCCCGATTCCTTGGTTATTGATAAACGATTTTAGATCTTTGTATTCTTTAGTGCAAATGACATCTACTAATTTGTCTGATTGTAGATAGCTTTCATCACCAACACCATAATCACTCCTCTGGCCAATTAATCCATTTTCAAAATAGTACCAGTAATCTCTCCCTAAGTAAGCTTCAAAGAAACGTAGAGACAAGTTCTTGAGAATATCTCTATTTCGAATGCTTTCTTTCAATTCTTGGAAAAGAAAAATATTGAGTACAAAGTCTTTGTCTGGAAACAAGCCCAAATCTCTCAATAAAAATGGATCATTATAAAAATTATGTTTTATTTTCTTATACAGAAAGTACTCATGAAAACGTTTATGCTTAAATGAATATCTAATTTGAATTTTCTCACCATGGGCTACATCAAAAAACAATTCAGTTAGAGAATTAATTATCGAATCTATTTCATAGTATGTGAGCTTGCTATACAACGTACTAATAATATTCTGAAAATCATTTACGGTTAAATTGAGGCTGTTATTTAACTGTAAAAAATAGGAGACTTCTTGAAGTATTTCCTCTATACTAGTAATCTTCACTTCAGGCAAATTCAAATTTTTTATTTTTTTAGAACTATTCAATAAGCTATAAAAAGTATGAGAAATCAAATCAATTTTAGTTGTAGAGTCATCAACATTTTCAATATACTCCCATAATAAATTCACTGAAAATATGTCATCAATCTCTATTAGCAAACTCTTGATCTTACTTTTGACACTTTCATATTTTTCGCTTTTAGACTGTACTGCTTTAGCAACAAAGTATTTATCAATAAATTCATGATTTAAAGCATCAATTTGGTAAACTTTCGGATCCATTTCCCTATATAAGAACGTCAAGTTAGGAGAATTTAGTCTTGAAGACACAATGATATTTTCAGTATTTTTTCTTCTTTTTAACATTTTAATAAAAGAAATAGTTTTATCAACATCTGAAATACTAATTTCATCTAGCCCGTCAAAAATATATAAGCATTTTTGTCCATTATCACCAAAAGGAATTGAATAATCTTTCAATCTGTTTCTAATAAGTGATTCTAAATCACCCATTACACATTCTCTTAATCTGATATATATAGGTATAGGAATAGATTCAATTGAAACTTTATTATTTTGGGAGTAGTTTTCTAAAAATTTTTCCGAACTACACACATAAATTTTCTTTAATATTTCTGTCTTTCCAGTACCGGCATATCCCAGAATAACACTGAAATTGTTTTTTAGAATTTCCTTCTCAATCTGTGTATACTCAAAGCCATTAATAGATATTTCCAAAAAAGAGTTTGATTTCAAAAAAGTTTTTTCTTCAACTGTTACGGAAGAATCAATAAATGCAATTTCATTTTGCGAAGAAAAATACATACGATATATATCATGATTCTCAACTTCATTAAGTATATGGGTAAAGTTTTCTTCCTTTATCCAATGTATAGTTATATTCATTCTTCTAGCTTCCTTTTGAATCATAACTCTTGATGTTGTTAATTTATCATTTGACAGTTCTTCGCTTGTACATTCTGGTTTAATATTTAGATTCGAATAGATATAGATCTCATCTAGTTTTCCCTCATAGAGAGTGAAAGCTTTTTTCAATGAATTATATACTTGGTCATAAAATAAAGTCGAATTATGACTTGTAGAATATTTACATTGAAACCCATAGAATTTTTCACCTGATTTTACAGGTTCTGTTTCAAGACCTGTCTGATTATAATTTACAGAAAATTCATACCCGCTTATTTTAAATTTACGCATAAATAAGTGCCTACACATTCTTTCAAACGCCTCTTCTTTATCAGCATTTTTAATATTAAATTTGTTCCAGTTTACTTCAAACATAAAATCCTCCTAAAACTTCAATATCAAACGAGCTTCATATTTAAATGGTTCATATAGAATAGTTGTATCAACGTGATTTACAGAGTTGATACACGAGAATAACTAAGTAAGTTGTATTTATCCCATTAAGTATTTGAGATTAGCTAACCTTTATTTATAACCCAATAAAATATTAGACCATTATGTAAAATATCAAGTTATGGTACTGTATTTCGATTAATTACCAAACTACAGTACCATAACCAAAACAAAATATATGTCGTTAATTGTCGTTCTAGTTGAGATTTAATTGCATTTACTGTACCCACAGTTGCTGCATGTTTTGCATCCTTCCACATTCATCAGGGATGCCGAGCCGCATGAAGGACATAAATCTCTCGATTCGGTAAAGTTTTTCTGATCCTCCACTTGTGGATATGCGCTCTTCACTTGGTTCTGTTCTTGTAAAGCTCCAGTTTCATTCTCCTGCACATTGCTCTGTACATGACTTTCCAATGCTTTGGCGACTGCATCAGCAATCGATTCCACCCGGTTAGCTCCGAAACCAATCGCACCCGTACCGCCGATACCCTTGAGATGTTTGATCAGCAGTTCCACCTTGTGCCCATGATCTCCGTATCGCAGAAACAGTGAGCATACCCGACCGAGGGCCTCAGCCATGGCAAATACGTCCGATCCTGCTTTGCCCACGTTCAGGAAGATTTCTCCCGGCGTTCCCTCCAGATCATTGATCGTAATGTAAGCCATCCCGAATGGCGTATTGATTTTGTATGTCGCACCGCGCAGTACCTGAGGACGGCTTCTGTATTGCTTATCCAGCACTGTAGAAGAGGAAGGGATTTGATCGGAAGAATGCGTTCTAACCCCAACCTGGCTATTGGAAGTTCCATCACTTGCCTGCCCTTCCGCATTATTCGGGTTTTCTATTGCAGATACGACTGTCTTCTCTTCAGCTTCCGCCGTGTTCTGCTCTCCAGCCTTGGTCTCTTCCTTCTTCGACGTGGACAACACCTGCACATCCCTGCTGCCGTCGCGATATATCGTTACTCCCTTGCAGCCAAGATCGAAGGCCAGTTCGTACAGCTCAGCTGTATCCTCTACCGTAAAATCAGCCGGACAGTTGGCCGTCTTCGAGATGGAGCTATCCACCCATTGCTGAATCGTTGCCTGCACGCGGATATGATTCTCAGCCGACAGATCCATCGCCGTCACATAATAGTCGGGTAAAGCTTCACCCGGATGTTCATCCAGCCAATCTTGTGCAATCGGTACGAACTGTTCATCATAACCTAGACGGCTTTGACGGAAATACTTGAAGGCGAAATACGGCTCAATACCTGTTGATGTGCCCACCATCGTACCTGTACTGCCCGTTGGCGCTTGTGTGATCAGTGTGACATTTCGAATGCCCTTTTTACGAATGGCCTCCCCCACTTCAGGGTAGGTCGCAACCATGTTTTTCATAAATCCACTCTGTAAGTACGGTTCAGCTTCAAATGCTGGGAAAGCACCCTTCTCTGCTGCAATCTCTACTGATGCCAGATAGGCCTCCTTTGCCATGAATCCATACAGTTTATCCAGAAATTCAAGGGATTCAGGACTGCCGTATCGTATACGCAGCTTAATCATCAGCTCTGCCAGTCCCATTGTGCCAAGCCCAACCCGGCGTTCACGCTGCTGATTCAGTCTATTTTCCTCAAAATGATATGGTGTTGCATCGATGACATTGTCCAAAAATCTAGCCGAGATACGAGTGGTTTCTGCCAGTTCATCCCATGCCACATCATGATTTGTTTCATCGTAGAATTTGGACAAATTAATTGCTGACAGATTACATACACCCCAGCCAGGCAGGCCTTGTTCCGCGCAAGGATTAGTACAGATGATCGGATTGAAGTACCAGCTGTTGGACATCTGGTTATAGTACTCCATAAATACCACACCAGGCTCTGCCGATTTCCAGGCTGATTCAATAATGGTATGCCAGATTTCGCGAGCCTTCAGTGTACGATAGTGCACCACCGAATGACCTGCGGCTTTCCATTGCTGCATATCCCCGTTCCAATCAGTGTCATAATCCGGATCGTTCGTATCGGGGAAAACCAAATCCCAGTCTCCGTCGTGCTTGACAGCCTCCATAAATGCGTTGCTCACACATACAGACAGATTGGCATTGGTCACCTGCCCCATCGTTTGTTTCACGGTAATAAAATCAAGCACATCCGGATGCCAGTCATTCATCATGAGCATGAGCGCACCCCGGCGGCTTCCTCCCTGTTCAATCAGTCCAGTCGTATAACTGAACAAGCCACCCCACGATACGGAACCGCTGGATGATCCGTTGACACCTTTGACCACCGCCCGGCGAGGACGCAAAGAGGACAAATTAATGCCAACGCCTCCCCCTCGTGCCATAATCTCCGTCATTTCGGTCAAGGTTCTCATGATGCCACCCCGACTGTCTTGCGGAGACGGAATGACATAACAATTGAAGAGTGTCAGCTCATCGCTTGCCCCCGCACCCGCAGCAATGCGGCCTCCGGGTACTAACTTCCAATCTTCCAACACGGAGCGGAACTTGGACTCCCACGTTGCACGCTGATCAGCTGTGGATTCGACAGAAGCCATCGCTTTGGCAAGACGGCTCCACATCTCTTCCGGTGTTTTCTCTATATTGAGTGTCAGTTTCTCCACGTTTGTCTCGATCAACTCTCCGCTTCGAGTCCTCACTTGTACGAGCTGACCCTGACGTTCAATGATTTCGCCCACTTCCTTGGTTGGGAACTTGGGATCATCCTTCGTTAATACCAATACAACATCCCCGACCTTGGCATGATTCGAATCAGCGTCCTTCCAGGCGTATCGGTCCAGAAATATTTTTTCGCTGAGTCCTTCTAATTGGTACGATCGTTGGTTTGATTTCATCGCTACATTCAACCTCCCCGGAATAACAGCTACATTTTCACTATACAACTAAAATATGATGAAACACCACATATAGTGATATTAAATCAGTATATAACACCATATATTGATTTTCCATGCAACTTTTATCATAGTCCATCTTCATAGACTCCCCTGCTCGGACAAACTTCTTCACACACCCTCATACGCATGAATACGACATCTGTGAATTTTTTGGGACAGAAAAAATCTGGGGATAACAGCGATCGGAAGGTTGAGTTATGAACTGACTCTCATTCGTCCATACTATTACCTACGAATAAAACGTCATCACGTATGGCAGGGGAGGAAGCAACATGAACCGGAAAAACCCGCACCACACAAATCAACCTGTAGCCGAGCTGCCTGTTCCGTTGGAATTTGATCGGAGCTGGATCAATCAGTTGGAATCACGACTGGATAAAGGAGGTCCTTGGGGAGATTATCGACTCTTCCAACTGGGCATTCAAGCCGAAGAGACCAACCTGATTCCCAATTTTGACGAGATCCAATGTCTCAAGCATCTACAAGGCCTTACCCCACTCCCTCACCAGATGGACACTGCTCGCAGAGTATTATTTGAAATGTCAGGCCGGGCCATTCTCGCCGATGAGGTGGGTCTGGGCAAAACCATTGAAGCCGGTCTCATTCTGAAAGAATATATGGTTCGGGGTCTCGTATCCAAGGTACTCATTCTCGTGCCAGCCTCTCTTGTGTTGCAATGGGTACGAGAGTTGAATTCGAAATTCGGCATCCCTGCCATTGCCCAGAAAAAGGCCTACTCCTGGCAGAATGAAGTAGTTGTTGCTTCCATGGATACAGCCAAACGTGATCCGCATAAAGATATGCTGCTAAATACCGATTACGACATGATCATTATTGATGAGGCCCACAAGCTCAAAAATAAGAAAACAACCAACTATCAATTCATGCTGAAATTGCGCAAAAAGTATTGCCTGCTGCTCACAGCTACACCTGTGCAGAACGATATGAGTGAGTTGTTCAATCTGATCAACCTGCTGAAGCCGGGTCAGCTGGGTCGTCAGGGTGACTTTGCAGCCAACTTTGTCGTCGACAAGCGGGTTCCGAAAAATCAGGAACAGCTTAAGAACGAGTTATCCAAAGTCATGATTCGCAACCGCCGAGGCGAAGGCCCCGTTCAATTTACCAAACGAAACGTCTCCAATGTGAATCTGCAACTATCGCCTGAAGAACAGGCGTTGTACGATGGCGTGACTTCCTTTGTTAAAGACCAGTACCAGGAAGCCGGAGGCAACCTGAGCAGCATGCTCTCCCTTGTCACATTACAACGGGAAGTGTGCAGCAGTCGGGATGCTGTATTCGTAACACTGGTGAATCTGTCGAAGAAACTTCCGCTGGATTCGCCCCTTCGGGACAAGATTTGGGAACTCGTTGCCCATATTAAAGCGATCAAGGAGAATACCAAAGCCGAGAAAACGATGGAACTGGTTCGGAACATGAATGAGAAAGTGATTATCTTCACCGAATATCGGGCCACGCAGGAGTATCTGCTAAACTATTTCCGCAACAACGGGCTTACGGCTGTCCCCTATCGGGGTGGCATGAATCGGGGCAAAAAAGACTGGATGATGGATCTCTTCCGCGGGCGTGTGCAGGCCATGATTGCAACCGAAGCGGGTGGTGAGGGCATTAATCTGCAATTTTGTCACCATATGATCAACTTCGATCTGCCTTGGAACCCTATGAGGGTAGAGCAGCGGATCGGTCGGGTGCATCGGCTGGGACAGCAGAATGACGTGAACATTTTCAACCTGTCCACAACCGGAACCATAGAGGAACACATTCTGAATCTGCTGCATGAGAAGATCAATATGTTCGAGATGGTGATCGGCGGGCTGGATGTCATTCTGGAACGGCTGGAGAAAAAGGAGTCTATTGAGAAAAGTTTGTACAAAATCATGCTGGAATCACAAAATGAAGAAGATATTCGCCGCAAGATGGATTCACTTGGACAATCGCTGAGCTCCATTCAGCGTGAAGTCGCGGATGAGGGCCCTGCTGTATCCGGGTTAGATCTTCGCAAAGGAGGTAGCTGATCCATGACCATGTCCCCCCATGAAGTGCAGGCTTATGTTCTGACCTATCTGGAATCACTTGATTGTCAGATTATGGAGCGTTCCCCTGCCCATGTGACGGTCAAACTCTCGCCTGAAGCGGACAAAGCGTTGACGAACCGCCCCTATTATTGGGGGTTTGTGGAGCGAACCGGAGCACCAGCTGAGACCATGTCTTTCACATTTATATTCGATCCTGACAGCTATCAGCAGGCCATTGAAGCAGTAGAAGCCAAAGCGGCGCAAACATCACCTGCGGGTACGAATGGTGCAACCAACGGAAATACCCCAAGTGAGCCACCGAAGGATACCATTCTGGGTCGTTACTTCGGCATCACGCCATCTCTGCCCCAGCTGGGACCAGGGCGTATATTGCGTGAAGATGTGGTGTACGGCAGTCGCAGGCTTCAACAGATTTTCGGTGCAGCCCGTGAAGGCGGTGCCTTCGTAAATCTGTTCGAACAGGCAGCCCAACGGCAATTGCGCGCTACAGCGCCAGCCGTATATGAACCTTGGCTCGGTGTCTGTTTCAAAGTTGAATTTGCCTGTGACTTGAAACGGGAGGAACTGCATTTTCTCGGCATCTCCCTTCGCTCAGGTGAAATTATAGAGAAATTCGGCACGAAGCTGAATCGACGTGACCTCAGTCCGAGGCTCGCGGAGAACATGCATGTGCAGACAGCTAAAGTTTCGTTATCCGATGCAGGGGCTGCTTTGGAATCTCATTTGACGAATCGCTTGCAGAAACTCGATTACAGCTGGGCAGAGAAAGCTCAAGAGCGACTTGATCTGGAGCTGGACGTGTTGGACACATACTATGAAGCGGTACTCCGGGAAGATATGCCTGAAGTAGAATCCACGGAGAACTTAACCTCCGGCACAGAGACCGGACATTCTGATCGCACGACACCTGTACCCCTGAGACCCGTTATTGCATTAACTAACGCTGAACCCATTGGAGCAGATGTAGAACTGGCGGCAGAGGCCGCATTACAGATCGACACCGAGACAGATGCCGAAGAAGAGAAAGCGAAACAGGCGGTTATCGATCGTGAAGCCATGAAACTGCAATATGAGACACGCCGAACCGAAATGATCTGGCAATATGAGCCCAAAGTGAAAGTGACTGCGATTAGTAGCGGCATGTTTCACTTAAGATAGACGAAAGATAGACGAAGACACTACTTTTCCTGCAAATGCTGGCAAAAGTAGTGTTTATTCATGATCAGCCGCCCGACAGGTTGCAGCAACCTTTGCATAGCCTGTCCCCTAGAATGAAATTAGGACCGACCAGGCAATGGATAATGGAAAAGAAGGTGTTAACTTGAAACGATTCTCTCATATACGATGGAACAGTGTTCGGAGAACAACATGTATGACCTTGGGCTTACTCAGTTGTGTTGCCCTATTCTCCTTATGGTCGATTGCAAATGCTGAACAACAAAAAATAACCTCACTCGTGCTCGCATCGCCAACAGGTGACAGTACCAAACATCTTGCCTCTGCGAATGACAAATTAGCTCCCACAGCTGTACAACGGTTTGCAGAGCAACAAGCTGTTGCACTTGGTACGGCTAACGCCGAAGCACATTGGAAGAACGCCGAACTGGACTTCTACCCTCTGGGTCCGGGTACACATAGCTGGCTCGTGCAAGCTGAGTTTGAAGGCAAACCGATCGGTTATATGATTATCACCGCCACAGATCAGGGACAGCTGCTGCTTAGTGAATATGGTCAAGGAGAGTCCTCACCGTACAACAGTGAACTTCTTGGACAAGCCTTGGATCGACAAGCTGTCAACCTTGAGACGTTACTTGCTAGCGGAGGAGAGCTTCATCTTCGTTATGCTCTCCCCCTGCTGGCTTATTGGAAAGTGGAACAACGGAATCATCAGGCACTTTATATTGATGCTACGAACGGAGATGTATTACCGTCAGAGTTCCTGGACCGGCTAGAGACTGAGTCCAAACAGGTCTCTGCCAGCATAACTGATTTATCCACAACTTCATCTTTATCAGTTGATCCACTGCATCTGCGACCTGTATTCAATCCAGCTGACAATCTGTTGTGGATTACATCCAAGCCTATTCCTACTGACCGTGTACAAGATGTGATACAGCATGAAAAGAATCAAGAGATTGTTTTCTCAGCAGATCATCGTAATGTCATGTACGGCGGTCCTTTACCGGTTAGCGGTTATCAGCTATGGCATAGCGATCAGGATTCAGAGTCCATTCCGTATATAGCGATTGGCGGCAATACGTCCATTCAACGCTTTGTGCCTTTGAGCACATTGCAACAAGATGGTCATTTTTACATCGTGAAGCCTTGATCAACAGGAAATTCTTAAGACAACAACAAATAAGACGCCTTCCCATGTTTCAAAGGGACTGCGTCTTTCTTTTGGTTTTACATTAGCGAAATCAGGTTAGCGGTAGTCACCCTTTGCCCGAAGAACTTCGTTTATGAGGCTGTGACTCCAATGCTTTTTCCTTTTTCCCCACCCACAGGGATACAGCAAACGGAATCATACCGAACCATTTCATTGCCCACGGCTCTTTCTTTTTGGCGCGGCCTTTCCGCTCATCCTTGGGTGTATCGATATAATGAACAACACGCTGCGTAATGTATTTTACCAACTCATCACTTTTGGCCATAACCTCTGCCTCCTTCGCTCCTGCTCATTCACGGAGCTTACGATAGTTCTATTGTGTGCAGGATGTGCAATGGTTAAACATTTTTTTGTTGAAAGAAGTATGAAAACCCTCAGAATGCACAGTCTAATGCCAAAGGTATCCATACAGTCATTAAACTGCATCCGATACCTATTTCATGAAGGAGTGTGTATTCCCATGTATAAGCTGCTGACCGCTTCGGTGGCGTTGCTAATCAGCTTCCATTGCCTCCCCATCCTGCCCCACCATGTCGCTCATGGAAAAGCAGCCTATCTTGATTTTGCCGTATCTCAAAGTTCAGCTCAGTCCAC
The DNA here is from genome assembly GCF_037976905.1 of Paenibacillus sp. FSL K6-1318. Lineage (NCBI taxonomy): Bacteria > Bacillati > Bacillota > Bacilli > Caryophanales > Paenibacillaceae > Paenibacillus > Paenibacillus sp. FSL K6-1318. The sequence continues at coordinate 2,250,495 of NZ_CP150270.1, read as the reverse complement.
TCCGTCCCAGAACAGTCCATCCATGCTGCCGGTGACCGATGGAGATGCTTATCGTTCCAGCCATCATGCCTTTGCAGCCCCGGTTATCCTGCTTGACGTAGGCCATGGAGGAATTGACGGTGGAACGTCAGCCCAAGGTGTGCTGGAAAAAGATATTAACCTCGCCATTAGCCAAAAGGTGTATCTCCTGCTTCGCAGCAAAGGTTATGCCGTTATCATCAACCGACTTGGGGATTATGCACTTAGTGATGAGAACCGCTGGCTGAACAGCCGCTCCCGTCATACCCGGGATCTTGCCCAGCGTAAAAGCCTCAGCGAAGAAGTGAGTACAGATATCGTAGTCAGTATTCATGCGAACTGGAGTCCCAGATCATCTGCACACGGCCCCGTGGTACTGCACCAGAAGGAAGGCAGGAGCTACTTGCTAGCCCAATCCATTCAGAACGCCATGAACGAATTGTATCGGACTGGACATGGTGTCGTATGGGGCAAGCCCTTTTATTTATTGAATTACGTGAAGCAACCTGCCGTCATTGTCGAAACCGGATTTTTGAGTAATGCGGCAGATCGTGCCAGAATGAGTGATCCCGCTGAGCAAAAACGAATCGCCCAATCCATTGCCAACGGCATTATTTATTACCTGTCGGTAGTGTAGGAGCAGCATGCCAGTTCCACACTTCGCGTACCAGATCACCTATACCCACAAACTCAACCTGACCCTGGAGACGGGAAACGGAATCACGAACCACAGCAGATGTGTTTAACCCCGTTTGGCCCACATGACCAATGACAACACAAATATTCTTGTCAATTGCGCGCTGAACAGCCAGATCCATTTGCTTGCGAATGTGCTGCTTGGAGTTTTGATCATCCAGAAAAACGTCATTACCTACAGGTGGCATATTTTTGGATATCGCAAGTTCTCCTACCACGGAGCGAAAATTCGTACGGCTGTCTACAAAAAAGAGGCCTCGCTCCTTGCATACATCAAGCACAATCGACATGATGCGTTTGTCGGAAGTGATTTTAGAACCCATATGATTGTTCATGCCAATGGCGTGGGGTACATCATCAATCGCTTTCTCCACGCGTTCCCGTACTTCTTCATCGGTTAGATTGGATGTGATTGCACCCGGGCCCAGCCACTCAGGTCTTCCTTTCTTGGGTTCCATGGGCATGTGTACGATCACATCCATTCCCTTTTCATGTGCAGCGATCGCATCTTTCTTCGTTGTTGGCAAAAATGGCATCACCGCTACCGTCAGTTTGACTGGCATTGCCAGAATCTCTGTCGTTCCCTTCATATCGTTACCAACGTCATCAATGATGATCGCTAACCGTTTATGATTCGATGGGGACTCAGAAGCTGCGGCTGTAGACCCTCCTGCCGAAACACCGACGTAGATCACAATCAAAAATGTCATGCAACTGGCCAAAAATCGATAATGCTTTCTCTTTTCCTTCATCATGATTCCCTCCCCGTAGATCTGTGTTCTCATTGTTTGATAATGAAGGGAGTTATATGTAAGCCAAAGCCTTCCTTAAATATCGACATCCCCCACTGGACAACTCCACTTTCAAATGAGCATCGTTTTTCCATTCGGCCTTCTTCTTTTCAGACAAGAACCGTCATTGAATATATCGATAATAGAAATAAATTAGAAAAAATACTGTAATTTGTCAGGTTTTCAGTTCAGGAATAATTTAGTAGAATCAACAATTGAAAGAAGCTAAAGTGCTTTATATTTTCCTATGATTTAAGGAAGGAGGTTTTGAAAGGGTTTACATAAATAAAATGCCAGACCATCAGCTATTTTACTATTTGCTATTTGAGGAGGATGAAAGTAGTGAAATTCAAATTAAAAAAGACGATTAACGTTTTATTGGCCTGCTTAACAGCTCTACCTCTCATGCTCAGTCCTACACAAGTTTCGGCAGCAAGTGATGCCACCATTAATTTATCTTCTGAAAAACAACTCATTCGCGGTTTTGGTGGTATCAACCATCCGGCATGGATCGGTGACTTGACAGCAGCGCAACGAGAAACTGCTTTTGGCAATGATCAGAACCAGTTAGGCTTTTCTGTACTCAGAATCTACGTTGATCCAGACCGAAATAACTGGTCACGTGAGGTTGCCACAGCCAAACGTGCTATTGAAAAGGGTGCTATCGTATTTGCATCCCCATGGAATCCTCCGAGCGACATGGTTGAAACCTTTAACCGCAATGGAGATACCAATGCAAAACGCCTAAAGTACGACAAGTATACTGCATATGCACAGCATCTTAATGACTTTGTAACCTACATGAAAAATAACGGCGTGGACCTGTATGCCATTTCGGTACAAAATGAGCCGGACTATGCACATGACTGGACCTGGTGGACGCCTCAGGAAATCCTCCGTTTTATGAAAGAAAATGCAGGCTCCATTCAAGGCACAAAAGTGATGGCACCCGAATCCTTCCAGTATCTCAAAAACATATCTGACCCAATTCTGAATGACCCGCAGGCGCTCGCTAATATGGACATTCTGGGAGCACACACGTACGGGACCCAGATCAAAGATTTCGCATATCCGCTCTTCAAGCAAAAAGGAGCCGGTAAAGAACTCTGGATGACTGAAGTCTATTATCCGAATAGCGATAGTAACTCAGCAGACCGCTGGCCCGAAGCGCTTGACGTTTCCTATCACATGCACAGTGCTATGGTCGAGGGTGATTTCCAGGCTTATGTATGGTGGTACATCCGCAGACAGTATGGTCCGATGAAAGAAGACGGAACGATTAGTAAACGCGGTTATAATATGGCTCACTTCTCCAAATTTGTACGTCCAGGCTATCTTAGAGTAGATGCAACCAAGAACCCGGATACGAACACATTCGTTTCTGCCTACAAAGGGGATAACAAGGTTGTCATTGTGGCGATTAACAGAAGCACTTCTGCAACGAGTCAGAAATTTGTTTTGCAAAACGGTAATGCTTCCACGGTATCCTCATGGGTAACCGATAGCAGTCGCAATCTGGCAAGCGGAGCACCAATTACGGTGTCCAATGCAACCTTTACTGCTCAACTCCCTGCTCAAAGTGTAACTACGTTTGTCGCTAATATTACGGGCAGCGGTGGAGGTAATACGGGGAGTGGCACTACGTACGAAGCAGAGACAGGAACGACTCTCTCCGATGCTGCAATTGAGACGATCTATCCTGGCTACACAGGCTCAGGATATGTTAATTTCAATGCGTTGACGAACTCGGGCATTCAATGGAATAACATCAACAATACGATAAGTGGCACCAAAAACGTAAAGTTTCGTTATGCGTTGGAAAGTGGCACCCGTAACCTCGATGTATTCGTAAATGGGACCAAAGTAATCAGCAATACCCCATTTACTGCAACGGGAAGCTGGTCTACCTGGGGTGAAAAAACAATTCAGATGCCCATGAACTCGGGAACCAATACCATTAAAGTGGTAACGACCGGTACTGAAGGTCCGAATATCGATAGTATCCACGTGTCCGCTCAGTAACCTATTAGACGATTTTATGGTACAAAACAAAAAGGTTCCCCGAAAGGCGTTAGCCTAACGAGGAACCTTTGTTTGATGCGGTCGAGAGGACTCGAACCTCCACGGGGGGTTAGCCCACACGGACCTGAACCGTGCGCGTCTGCCAATTCCGCCACGACCGCATATTGTATATCTCCGTGATATATATCTCGGCGACAAGAAATAATATATCATGTGCAATCTATCATGTCAACACTGAAAATAATAACAATAAAGCCCGAGCCAGACGTCCATGTCTGATTCGGGCTTTACTTATCGTTACTAGGGATTAACTCTATGAAACCTTAGGCATGTTACGAGTTACAGCTTGGAAGGCCAGTTGCCATACCATGCATAACCGCCTCTTCTTTCTTTATCAATATCACTTAGTTTGTATTTAACTACCCCGTCACGACCAATAAAGATCGGTTTATCTGTTCCCACTTCATAGAAGCGAGCCCAGATCGGTGCAGCTTTGGAATCAGCGATAATTTTGCTGTCTCCGTTTGCTCTTTCATACTTGTAACCCGTAATTTTGACTTTGTTAAACCAAGCTTCAGCTCCTTTAATGGATGCTGTAATTTTAGCGTTAGCAGGTCTGGTTTTCAGGAATTTAACAATCGTTACACTCTCTCCAGCCGTCAGCGATGGTACTTCATAGATTCTTGCGCTTGCTGGTTTAAGGGAACTGGAATCATGTTGTTGTCCCCATGCTGTCAGCTTACCGCCTGAAACGACCTGTGTATTCAGAATCGCATCCACACCTTTGGCAACTGAATTTTTACTGCGGTTAGCAAGTGTGCTGTCGATAAACGAGAAGTCACCTTTGCGCGTTGCTACTTCATCCAACATGATCATTACATTAATCATCGCATCATCATTGTAAGTGATGTGTTTGTGATATCCCGAGCTTTGATAGACTTGTGGCCATCCGCCGTTTGAATACTGCATGTTGATCAAAAAGTTAATTCCTTTGATTGCAGCTGTGGAGTAACGCGGATCATTGGTCTTTTTGAATTCCTTCGCCAATCTTCTAATTTCTGAGTATGTAGCCTTGTTGTCAATGGTGGACTTCGCCCATTCTCCACTTGTTTGTTTATAGTCTTTTCTCCAACCTCCATCTGGCAGCTGGTTCTTCAGAATATCAGATATACTTGCTGTTGTACCTGTTGCATCAGCGGCTGATACCGTTGTTACAGGAAGAACAGCTATACCAACTGCTGAGAAGACCATCGTACATGCCAGAATAAAAGTAACTATTTTTTTTGCTTTCAAAGATAACACTCTCCTATGTTTGTTTTTATAAATCTCCCACTTCTACCTTACTTATAAAATTAGTCCCTTAACCTCCTTTATTTGAATTTATAACACAATAAAATCAATTTTCATCCAATATGTGGATTGGATAAGAAGATGATATGCAAAAAATCGATTTTTGTCAATATATGCAACTTAATGAATATAATCTCTCAAATTGAACATTACGGAATAGTTCTTTTAACTCATGACAAACCTATTTATTTGTCCAAAATCGTCTTAAACGAATCAATAATGACGTTTTTGTCATGAATGATACCCAAACTTGATCCCTTCTTTCATATAAAAACCGTAATTCCGCTAACATTGAGGTATTACGAAGGGGTTTAAATGGGTTTGACAATTACGCATTTATGCAATATAGTTTCAAATAGTTACAAAAACTTAATTATTCATTGCCGAGTTTCATGTTTGAAAACGGGGGAACCATTTTGGGTGAATTATTCTTATACATAGGAAATATAGGGAACCTTCTACCGAACCCTTAGCTAACTCCGTAGGCATCGAAGGGAGAACATTGATTTTGAAAAAACTGATAATCTCCATTTTTGGAGCAGCTGTACTATTTACATCCGGGGCAACAAGCACAGAGGCAAGCAGTATCAACTCCGTAGTGAACAACATGACAGGTATACCTTACAAGTGGGGTGGCACGACTTTGGCCGGCTTCGACTGTTCCGGGTTTATGAGATATCTTTTCAACAAATACAGCATTGAATTGCCACGTACTTCGCAGCAGCAAGCCAAAGCAGGTACTCCGGTATCCAAAAGTAACATTCGCACAGGTGATCTGGTGTTCTTCAATACGATGGGCAAAGGCATTTCACATACAGGTGTATATATTGGCGGCGGACAATTTGCACATGCTTCCAGTAGTAAAGGTGTAAGTATTACGAAGTTATCGAATCCATACTTCAATGATCGTTACGTGACAGCACGTCGGGTAACTGGACAATTTATGTACGATAAAATGTTGGGGAAAATGTAAGTATGATATAGAAAGAGGAGGCTCCGGATCACCCGGAACCTCCTCTTTTGTTTGATTAGACATTTATGGACTAATCCTAGTACTACCCTTACCTAGACTTAATGCAACGCCTTCTGCACTCGCATCGCACCCTGAGACAGGGCATGTCCGCCTCCTACAGCTCCGGCTACGGCAACGGTCTCCATGATCTCCTGGTCAGTTGCACCCTTGGCACGAGCTTCTTCTACATGGTAGAAAGTACACACCTCATTGTTGGCGAACAGTCCTATTCCGAGGGCAATTAGCTGTTTTGTCTTCGCATCAATCACGCCAGGCTGAAAGCATTCTCCGGTAAACTCATGATACGACTTCACCACTCCTGGCAGCACATCGCTTAATGCTCCAATCTGATCCTTGTAGGCATGAACTTTATCATTCATCAATGTCATGTCTTGTAGCACACCCTCTCAGCTATAGTTACAGATCGTTCTCACTGTACCTATTTTCTCTCCCGAGTGAGCCAATTATGCCAAGAAATCATGGTAATTCCAAACATATAAACGCTCATGGTTCTGCCACATTATTAGCGATTGCTACTCACTAAGTGGACTCTGGCGCGGCTCGCTGAACAGCTGATATCGGTAACTGCGATCCAGCTTGACGACACGTCGATTTTGCCGCCGGATAAGTACCTGCTCGCCATCCCAGGCAACCACAATCCCGGTTACATCGTTTGACTCCAGCTCGTCCCGTACTACTCTTACTTTCTCACCTGACAGACGCAGGGCATCCAATTCTGTATCACTGATCATGTTCTTGGCTCCTATATTCCAAATTTATTTACAAAAAGAGACCTAAATGAAATGTCATTTAGGTCTCACGTGACTGTATTGGACTGTCATGTCATTCGAAATTATGTCCCGACTGAAAGTTACCGCTGCGCGTGCTCTTTGCTGTCGTTCTTCTCGAACCAAAAATCAAGCACTTTGGCGGACATCACACGTTCTTCAAGGTACTCCACTTGATGCGGTGTAAATTGTTCTTTCCAAGAGAAGGACAACTCTTCGCACAAGCCTACAATCGTCAGTAATTCTGACCAGGCAACATAGCGTTTGTACCAGAAAAATTGAGGATGTTCAATCATATAGGGATAAAGGTCATCGAATTCCGTATGTTTACAATCCAGGGCACGTTCAAAATGAACTTTCGATTCCGCCAGCTTATCAATAAAAAATTGTTCTGTTGCCGGTTGGTTCCCCATGGTGTTGCCTCCTCTCCCTAACATAACCCCATTATAAATGAAATCCGCGGTCATGCAAAGGCATAGTTCAAAAAATAGGCCCTATTCCTTTAAAATGTCACATTTCGTTATCGTCAAATTGTACCGTTCCATCGTTCAGAGAACGAATACGTACCAAGGCTTCCACCGGAATACCCTGTTCACGAATCGTGCGTGCCCCTGCCTGAAAACTTTTCTCGACCACAACGCCAAATCCGACGAGTTCAGCACCGGAACGCTCAATAATTTTGATGACTCCACGAGCAGCATCCCCATTGGCAATGATATCATCAATGAACAGAATACGGTCATTCTCATGAATGAACTCGCGGGATACCATAATGTCTGTTACGATTCCTTTGGTAAAGGACGGCACACGTTCACAGTAGGCATCAGGATCAGCCAGAAGCGTTTTTTTGCGACGGGCGAATACAAGCGGCACCCCAAGTTCATGAGCTGCGGCAAAAGCAACCGGAATCCCTGAGGATTCTACCGTAATTACCCGAGTTACTCCACTTTCACGAAACCGGGCAGCAAACTCCCGTCCCATCTCCATCGTTAATGCAGGATCAATCTGGTGGTTCAACAGACCATCCAGCTTCAATACCTGATCCGAGATGACAACACCTTCTTGTAAAATTCGTTGTTTCAATACTTCCATGATTTGACCTCCCAAGCCTATCCTATGAGGTAAAAGTATCATATATCTATCTATAAGTTCAAGCGAAATTGCCCGAGGGCTGTCCTTAAGCTGCATTTCAAGCCAGAGCTTGCTATCGATTGTCATGTCTTTCGTGGGTCAAGCATACCTTGTACCATGGTACCCGCATGTCCAAACTATACAGGGGCCTGAGAGGGGAAACACATGAAACAGGCATTTCGGGTGCTGCAGATCGCATTTACATACATCGGAACGGTTGTCGGAGCCGGCTTCGCCACAGGGCAGGAAATCTTGCAGTTTTTTACCCAGTATGGCAAATGGGCCACCATCACCATAGGCTTATCCACCATGCTCTTTGTCTGGTTAGGTACCAAAATGATGCTGATTGCTCACGATACCGGCTCCCGCTCTTATGAGGATCTGAACAAACATTTATTCGGCCACAAGGCAGGCAAATGGATTACCTGGGTGACCCTTCTCATTCTCATTGGCGTGAACAGTGTCATGCTTGCCGGAGCAGGTTCCGTTTTTGTTGAACATCTGGGTTTACATTATCAGACGGGTCTGATTGTCACACTGGTAGGGACTTATCTGCTTCTTGGTCGGGGCATCCAGGCCATCCTTCAAATGAATAGCATCGTCGTTCCCATGATGCTCCTGTTATCCCTGCTCATGATTACCAGCACCATTCATCATCCAGGTGCTTCGCGATTCATCACACTGACGACAGACTCAAACCCCATTCAGGTGTGGCTGTCTCCACTGCTGTACACTTCGTTCAATCTGGTGTTGGCTCAAGCCGTCCTTGTGCCTGTAGGTAACCAAATCCGCAGTCGGAGTGTATTGAAGTGGGGCGGCGTGCTGGGAGGCATTGGCGTAGGCTTCATGCTGATGGCAGCTCACTTTGCCATGTCAGCACAGATGCCCGGCATCATCCAATTCGAGATCCCGATGGGCAGCATTGCTTTTCAACTTGGATGGGCAGTGCAATCCGTATATGTATCCCTTATTTTCATGGAAATATTCAGTACTTTTGTAGCCGATATCTATGGAATGACCTTGCAACTCAGACAACATATACGTGTGCATCCCCGTTTCATTACATTAACCATTATGCTGTTGTGTTACTCACTCAGCCAGTTTGGATTCAGTTCTCTGCTATCCATCCTGTACCCCATCTTCGGAAGTATGGCGCTAATCTGGGCTGCCAAATTGGTGCTGAACCGCTGGGGTGCCTTTCGTGGACGCAACAATACATAACTTTACGGTTATGTATTTCATGAATATGAGCATCATTTGATTCATGACCACAAGTTATCGCGCGTAGTCTTTCCTTAGAAATGACAAAAAAGCCGCTGTATAGCACAGCGGCTTGCACTTGTTACTCTCGGTTTTAGGCTTGGCTAGGGAACTGGAGATACATCTTTTTCAGCTCATTCACCGATCTGCCAAGCGAGTAATGTGTTTTGGCTTTTTCACACGCCGAACGGGCAAGTTCATAACGGTAAGCCGGGTCCAACATCACTTTTTCAAGAGCTTCAGCCAGTGCAGAAGGATCTTCTGCCGGTACTAGCAACCCATTGCTACCGTTCTCGATCTGTTCCGGTATACCGCCTACATCCGTACCCACAAGGGCAAGACAACTCAGCGCCGCTTCAGCGAAGACGGAACCAAATGCTTCTGCCCGTGAAGGAAGTACAAAAATATCAAAGAATGGCATGAATTCCTCAGGGTGCAGTGTATAACCATAAAAGATCGTCTCATTGTAGATCCCTAACCGCTGCGCCAATTCTTCCAGATCAGGACGAATCGGTCCGTCTCCAATAATGTGTAACACATAATCATGACCTCGACCCTTCAGTTCCGCACAGGCTTTGAAAAGAATATCCAGTCCTTTCGCCGGAACAAGCCGACATACCGTGACCAGCTGTGGTATGGCATTATCATGGGGAATCGGCTTAAACCGCTTCTCATCGAATCCATTGGGAATCACACCGATGACATCCGGTTCCTTCACGTAGGGGGCCAAATAACGACGGAACGAATCCGACACCGTCAAGAGGCGCTCTGCCTGGTGCTCCAACTCCCCATATATCGCGAGCAGGAATCGATGCTCTGGTCCATCCGGTTCAATGCGTCCATTAAGAATTAATTCTCGTTCATAACTGGAGTGAATCGTCTGAATGAGGGGGGTATCCGGGAAAACCGTTTTCATCGCGAGTCCTGCAATCGGGTGGTGGGCATGGATCAGATCATAGGGCTTCTGAATGCGCAGTTTGGTCCACCATAGATAATCACGATAGGTTTGAATATATTTCTGGACAACAGGACTATCCTGATATTCGGTCCAATCAAACGTTTGAAATTGAACTTCCTCTCTGCCCTTGTTGCGAATTCGCTTCGGCAACGAGAACAGATCCATTTCCCACCTCGGGGTTGTAAACCTCTCCTGCATATACGGAATCATAGAGGATACACCTCCGGGCTGCTCCGGAGGAAAGAAAAGCGCCTGCAGCAATTTCACCGTTAGTTTCCCCCTTTCTAGCTTAAGTTCTCTCAATGCATCTACATCCATGATATATCAGAACATATGTTCAGTAAAGATCTAAAATGAGAATCTCTCTCAATTACCCTATCCCATGTTGAATGTTCATCCCTTTATTTTGTCTACGTACTGCTCTATTGTCCATTATGACATAGGGAAGCCGGAACATCCAAGTCGTATATACAACATATTCACGAACTGTGCCCCTCAGAAGCAAAAGCCGCAATCCCTCCATCAATCTCACGGTTGACTGCAACGTAATCATCGGATAGCCATACCCAGCATTTAGTTCAGCAACTCCACTGGCTTCTCATATGTGCTAAAACCATCGGTCTCCCCCAAAAAAGTATACCCGTTCCGCGCATAAAAGGCGTTCAACGTCGCGTTGCTCGCTCCGCAGTCCAAGCGGACCGTATGTTTGCCTTCGAACTGTATGCCGCTACTGGACCATTGCAATATCGATCGTCCCAGACCGCCCTGAGCATATTTTCTTCGAATCGCCAGCCGATGCAGATAGATTGCGCCATCCTCAGCGTGAGCTTTTGAACCCCAGAGATGAACATCCCACGGGCTGGGCTGAACCATGAGAATGACCATGCCCGCTATGTCCGCACCTTTTTTGAAAACAAACACGTCCCCACGTCGAATTGCCCCTGCCGTATCATGTGAATCTTCTCCTTTAAGCAAGCCGTTCCACTGAGAAGAGCCTTGACTCTGTAGCCATTCGGCTGTCTCCACCAGCAGTGAGATCACATCCTCCGTATCCTCAGGCTTCGCCTGAACGGCTTGAAAACCATCGTTAATATATTCGCTACTAATCCTGAATGAGTGCATGATTGTCCTCCTCCACTTCCTGATCTCTATTAAACTAATGGTACTATACCGGGAAATGAATTTTTCGTCAAAATGAAAACAAAAAAAAGGTAAAAGGCGACTGCCTTTTACCCATCTATTCTGGCTTCATCAATAATCTGATTTCGATATAACATCGTAAGGTGCAGCGTATCAAACTCCATTTCCTTGTCCAACTCCTGCATTAGCACTTCGACCAGGCTCTTTCGCTGTATGCTCGTTCCAGGAACCTCATAATCGATGTATCCCGTCAGATCGGATTGAGAAGTGTCTATGGTTGCTGTTCCCACAGGCAATCCACCACGCTCCTGAAGAAACAGCTCATATACCCGGAACTCCCGATCCTTACGTTTCAGCATGACATAACTTGCTTCTTCGGCAGCCTCCAACTCATCCAGATGCGATTCATTCGTATCCTCAAACTCCTCGGAGAAATCGCGATGTATCCACTCTAACGCCTCGAGTTCGTTGCCCTGATGCCACATGCGGATCGTAATCGTATCGATGATATCCTCATCCAGCTCTCTGACCAGCAACTCTGCCGCGGCTTCCAATTGATTCTCTTCAGGCTCGTCATACCAGTGTATTTCACCTTGCGCATCGGCGCCATATTGTTTTAAGGAAGCTTCCGCAAGTTCCTGCCCATCGGCATCATTGAATATATACGTTGATATGCTGCGTCCGGCACTTACCATTTCCATCTCCAGAACATGATCCCGATCTTCATATGTAAACGATTCGGCTTGTGAACCAGGGATTACCTTAATTTCACTGCTGTCTATATCGTCATAACGTTCCTCGTCATGAACCATGTCTTCGGACGACCATGCGCTCTCTGACTCAGGCTTGTGCAGAACCGAGTGTAGTGAGCCACAACTGACCAACACTTCATAATATGCAGCCTCCAACGCATCTGCAAGAGAACGGACATAGGCATGCACTTTCTCCACGATACGTTGTTCTGTATCATCTGGCAGAGACTCCTGCTCGATCTGAAGACTACCAGATAAGCGATCTCCTTCTCTATATACAAGGAACAGTGAGCCTGCATATTGACCATTGACCATCACATCCTGTACTTCTCCACCTGATGTACGCAGGTCAGTAACCAATTCCACATCATGTTTCATTACCTGTCCTCCTCCATTCCTAACGTTATTCTCTTAGGATACCCCTGAGGACGGTAGATTATGAGGGAAGTGTGCATTTCAAATATAAGATGTAAAGTTAGACGGATAACACATATTTTTGGATTGCGTGTGCCACACCCTGCTCGTTATTGGACAGTGTCACCTCGTCCGCAGCAGCTTTCACCTCGTCCGGTGAGTTATCCATGGCGATGCCTTTACCAGCAAAGGTCAACATCGTAATATCATTGAAATAGTTGCCAATCGCCATGATCTCCGAAGGCAAGATTCCTTTGGATTCGGCAAGCCGTTTGAGCGCAGCGCCTTTGGACGCTTCGGGATGCATCAGATCAATAAAAAAGTCACCACTCCGTGTCATATAATAAGGCAAATTCCAGGTAGACCACTCCTGCAGTACTGCATCCATCTGTTCAATCGGACCAAATGCAGTGAATTTGGCCAGTGGCTCTGTCATGTCAACCCACTTGGGTAGCTTCAGCGGCTCCGCCAAAAAGTTGTAGTACATCTCACGCACCTGCAACCCCAAACCTTCCGGTTGATCCACGTACAGACCAAAAGCCGTATTGATATCAAAATGCACGCCATTAGTCCGGCAGTAATCGATGATCGGCTCCAGGCCTTGTCCATCTAATGCAAAATGATGAACCACCTCACGTGTATCCACCTGTGCCGTTACGGCACCATTATGTGTAATCACATATCCATCCAGTCCCATCTGCTCCATAAAAGGAATCGTGTTCGCAGGACCTCTGCCTGAACATAGAACGATCTCTGCTCCCTGACGGGAAGCACGGATCAAGGTCTCCTGAGTCCATTCGGTAAGTTCATGATGATCATTCAGCAGTGTTCCATCTACATCAAGCGCTATTAATTTATAGGTCATTTTGACTTCATCCTCATCTGTTAGTAGTCGCACCCACCCAAACCCTCCCTTCCGAGGGAGGGCCCCAGAGGGCTCTGCCCTCTGGACTCCCGTCTTGCTCAACGGTGTTAGGTCGGGTCTTGCTATGTCACGGTTGTCGTAGGAACGCTTGTTGCCGGGCACACCGCTGGTTAGCGGCGCTCCCGCCCAAGCTAACCGGGACCATTACGGGCAGGGCTTCGCTCTCTGCCCGGCTCCCTGCTTCACTTCGTGAAGATCGGGAGCTTTTCGCCTTCGGCGTTAGTATCGGGGCTTCGCTTCCCTCCACGACTCCCTGCTCCGCTTCGCGAAGGTCGGGAGCTTTTACTTCCGCAGAAGGCTCAACTCATCTGCGGTTAATTCACGATAGCTTCCGATCTCAAGATCCGAAGCCAGCCCAAGCTCACCCATGGCTACGCGTTTCAGATAGATCACTCGCTTGCCCACAGCCTGAAACATACGTTTGACCTGATGAAACTTTCCTTCGTGAATAATAAGTGAGATCGACGAGATCGTCCCTTCTTCTGTCTCTTCCCGACCAAGTATAGTCAGCTCGGCAGGCAGTGTTTCGTACCCGTCATCCAGCTGTACCCCAGCTTTGAAACGTTGTACATCCTCCTCATCCACGTTACCCAGTACACGGGCTTCATAGGTTTTGGGCACATGCTTGCGTGGAGATAACAGATCATGGGCAAGTGGACCATCATTCGTGAGAATGAGTAGTCCCTCTGTATCCTTATCCAGTCGTCCCACAGGAAACGGATTAAAGACCCGATCCTCTTTGCGCAACAGATCCAGCACCGTCTTATCTCTGTTATCCTCGGTAGCAGACACGACACCTGGAGGTTTATGCAGCATCAGGTAGATCATCTCCCGGTACACAATTCGCTCTCCATCAGCCTCGATGACGTTGACCTCCGGATTCACCTGTACGCCGCTGTCCTTCACTGCCTTGCCATCCACATGGATTCTGCCTTGCTTCACCATTTTTTTGAGTTCACTTCGTGTTCCCACACCCATATGACTCAATATTTTGTCCAGACGCAGCGTTTGTTTGCCTTTTCCACTCATACCGATGTCCACCTCCAGCCTGCCGGATATTCATTCTTCAGCACACCATCCAGCCATTTTCCCCAGCCAGCAGCATAACCATCTACACATACAAGAACGTACCCTTTGGCAACTGTGTCCGCCTTGAGCACCACTCGTTCTTCTTCAATATTCAACGTTTCACCCTTGAGGTACCTCACGGCTTCGCCATCAGCGGATGACAGATTCACGCTTCGCCGTGCCTCAGATGCATTCAAAGCACACGCAAGCGGGTGGGACGGAACAAATCGTCCATTCTTGATCGTACCCATAAACCAGCCTGGACGAATGACTTTTAGTCCCTCCAACCGAGCTGCACCAACCGATGATTGATATACCCGGTCTCCGTAACATACCGTTTCTCCGGCTAACTCAACCTCCAGTTGTTCTTTCATAAACTGAGTATAAACCGCAACCGGATCAATACTTGCCGGATCAACTCCGCGTCCCTGACCCCGTTCCGATTTACGTCCACCGTAATCTTTACCTTTTTTGCCCTGTCTGCCCGAATTCTTGCCGCCACCGGCCTGTCGGTCATGGGACTCTCTGGATTCGATTCGCAACAAACGTTCCTTTTTACGATCAGCCTTGGTCATAGCAATTGAAGAAGCAGCAATAGAGTGATCCTTGTTCCCCTCTACTTCAATCCTGGACACATCCACGACCTGTCCATACTCCATTGCTCCTTCTTTAACTACTCCAGATTGATCTGTTTCCAATCCTTGCCCTGCACGATGCTGTAGTACAGCGACAAAATGCCCTTCTCCTTCCAAAAGGTGAGGCCACAATCTTGCGGTGCCACGCGTTTGATCCAGTACAGCTTCCGTCTCTTCTGCCTTCTCTGGCATCATCTGACGTACCCATTCCGGACGTCCTGGAGCGAATCCTTTCTGTTCAGGAATGTCCCTGACAAAGAAATCATGGTTTACATTCAAGAACTCCGCAATCATTGCTTCATTTTCCTCCGGTGCAAAGGTACATGTCGAGTACACGATTGTGCCGCCCGGAGCCAGCAATCGTGCCGCAGTCTCCAAGATATCCCGCTGCATGAGCACACATTTTTCCACCGAATGATGTTCCCACGATTTCACCATGTCCTCATCTTTGCGGAACATGCCTTCACCTGAGCAAGGCGCATCAATTAATACTTTGTCAAAATAATGAGGAAATGCATTCGCAATCCGCTCGGGCGACTCATTCAACACAACGGCGTTCCGCACCCCGTACAATTCCACGTTCTTAGCCAGCGCTTTCGTGCGTTCGGCATGGATATCATTCGTGACAAGCACGCCCTTGCCCTGCAGCTTTGCTGCAATCTGTGTCGTTTTCCCGCCCGGAGCAGCGCAGAGATCAAGCACGCGATCCCCAGGTGCCACTTGCAATAATTCAACTGGAGCCATAGCACTTGGTTCCTGTATATAATAAAGGCCTGCATGATAATAAGGGTGCAAACCCGGCTTAACACCATGAGGTACATAGAACCCTGTCTCACACCACGGAATAGATCTTAGATCAAATGGAGCAATCTCATCGAATTGTTCCATCGATATCTTCAGCGTATTCACTCTCAACCCCGCATGTGGAGACTGCTCATAAGATTTCATAAATTGTTCAAACTCATCGCCAAGCAAACTTTTCATTCGCTCGGCAAATATTGAAGGTAGCTTTACACCCATATTCCCACTCATCCTGTCTTGGTAAGATTGCATTATCGTTTTATTTTATCATAACCAAGCTTTGCTTTCCTATCATATCGTATCTATTCCACTACAGCGTGTAATGTAGTATAATGGCAAGTAGATTGATTCCTGAGCAAAAATTCGGGTGTTTATGCATATTATCCCAACCTCTATTTTTGCCAAAACTATATTTCGATATGATCGATGGGGGATGTCCAATGAAGTCCAAGAAGAAAAAGAAAAGTGCTGCCATCCTGATTTTCCTGGGTATTTTAATCATTATGATTGCAGCATTGGTTGTCGTAGACCAGCAATCCAAGAAGCAGATGGATTCGGTGGAAAATGCTTATGGCATCGCTGCTTCCAAGCTCAATCCAGCTACTCGGGAGCTACTTAGTGATCCGAACTATCAACAAATTATTGTACCCACTGATCTCAAAGCCAAAATTGATAACAAAGATAGCTTCTTTGTGTATTTCTTCGCTTCCGACTGCTCACACTGCCGTGCCACAACACCTCAGTTGATGCCACTAGTTGACAGTGAAGGTATCGAACTTCCGCAGTTCAACCTGCGCGAATTCGAAGCGGGATGGACTGATTACAACATCGAATTCACGCCTACACTCGTGTATTATGAGGCTGGTGTCGAGAAGGATCGTATGGTTGGCGGACTGCAAGAGAATGGCAGTGACCAAGGCTATACACTGGATGATTACAAACAATTCTTCCAAAAATATAAAGGCAGTGCCGCTCCTTCGGCAAGCTAACGGATAGAAATATGACGCAACATTCAAAAACACCCCGACCTTTTCCTTTACAGGAATCGTCGGGGTGTTTCATATACATGGAACTTCAGATCCATGGAATGCTCATTTGAATGCTAACGCTGATTACGGTTCAACTTTCCCCCTGATCCATCGCCTTCATCTTCTCTTCATATATTCGTCCTCTGGTAGGACTCCGGCGCTGAGGAATATTAGGCTTCAGCTCAAGCGATCTTGTAAGTATCTCCTGTTCCAGTGCCTCATCAACAATACGTATGGACAAATCCCTATAAGTCACAGACTGAGCGTCGGGCTCAGACAGTTGCTTCACGATTTCCTTTACTTCCTGTACCAAAATCCCAAGCTCAATTCCCAGAGTCGTATCAGGATAAGGTTCCAGAAGATCAACCGAACTCTGTAACATCATGATGCCTCCGCGGAGATTGCCATTCCTGAAGTGGTACAAACCAACAGCAATCTGCAACAATCCCTTATAGAGAGAATCCCGATCCCGCTCAAGCCACAATTCTTCCAGCACCTCATGGCACTCGAAATAATCCTGATCCCGATTGAAGTAGATTAAGTAGTCAATGTAAAGTGGCTCATAGTTGCTCATCCGGATTTTCGCCCTTTCTGGCGTTGTTCAGAAGTTCTTTCACATCATCCAGCAAGTCTTTGAGCCCTTCCATGTCATGTCGTTCCCAGTAATCGTTAAAACGCTTCTGTGCCTCAATCGCTTCACTGACAAGGTGGTAGAAGTACAGTTGATGAATGATATTCAATGTTCTTGATACAATATTGGAATCATCCTCAAAGGCCTTCTGGGCCTCCAGAATCTGCAGTCGAATCGCAGACATCTCATTATCCAGTACAAAAGCGGCCTCAGCCGTTTTTTTCAACCTCGCACGCATGTCATCCGGCAAGCTTTCCCGAAACTTGTAACTCAGAGAATGTTCAATGGTAGCCCAGAAGTTCATGGCAAGCGTCCGGATCTGAATCTCGGCCAATACGATCTTTTGTCCCAGAGCCGTCTGAACGGGATATTCAATAATCATATGGAAGCTGCGATAGCCGCTCTCCTTGAAATTCGTAATATAATCTTTCTCAATTAATACCGTGAGATCCTTACGGCCTCGAATATACTCGGCAACCCGACGGATATCATCTACGAACTGGCACATAATGCGGATACCTGCAATATCCTCAATGCCTGTTTCCACGTCATCAAGCGACACATTCAGTCGTCTGGATTTCTCCAGAATACTGGATATTTTTTTGACACGACCGGTAACGAATTCAATCGGGGCATACTCTTCCCGTTTCTTCAGCTCCGCCCGCATTGTCTTAAACTTGACTTTCAATTCCTCTACCGCTTGTTCATAAGGAAGTAAAAATGTACCCCAGTCTCTACCGTCCATGCTTATGCCTCCTGTCTCTATAGCGTCCCCTGTTCTATTCCATTATACATGATGTTTGGTGGGGGGAAGAGTCCCGAACCATTTTACGCTCTTCCATGCTTCTATATTTTCATTCTGGGGATTCACATTCTTTCTTAACGATGCTCCGCACCAACCGCTTCGGAGATATGACCATAACCGTCTTTGCGCAGCAACTCACGCAGTCCGGCATGAATGCGCCGATTCACCTCAGGACCTTCATAGATCAATGCTGTATATATTTCGACCAGACTTGCTCCGGCTTTAATTTTCTCGTATGCATCCTCACTTGTGAAAATGCCCCCTGAACCGATGATCGGAAGTTTGCCTTCGGTCTGGCGATAGATCTGGCGAATAATCTCCGTTGAACGGTCACGTAAAGGTCTACCGCTCAGACCGCCCGTTTCCTTCGCATGTTGGTGGGAAAGTCCTGCGCGACTGATGGTTGTGTTCGTTGCAATAATGCCTGCAACACCACTGTCTGCAATCGTGCGAACCATATATTCAAGTTCCTGATCATTCACATCTGGTGCGATCTTCACCAGCACGGATTTGATCGCTCCACCCGCTCGTGCATGCTGCACGTTCATCTCGTTCATGACCGCAGCGAGCAGTTCCTTCAATTCATTCCCATGTTGCAGATTACGCAAATCCGGTGTATTTGGTGAACTGATATTAACCACAAACAGGTCAGCATAATCGTATAGCGCCTGAATGCACTTCGAATAGTCCAGGTGAGCTTCTTCATTAGAAGTTGCCTTATTCTTGCCGATGTTAACAGCCACTGGAATGCGACGATCCTGAAGACGCGCCAACTCACCAGCCATGGCTTCCGCACCCAGATTGTTGAAGCCCATCCGGTTCACCAAAGCCTCATCTGGAGGTAAACGGAACAACCGTGGCTGATCGTTTCCTGGTTGTGCAAGTGGCGTCACCGTTCCCACTTCCATGAATCCAAAGCCAATGGAAGAAAAGCCCGTTACGGCCTGTCCGTTTTTGTCCAGACCCGCAGCCAGACCGACAGGTGTAGGGAAATGACAACCAAACATGTCAACAGCCAGATCAGACGTTTCACGAACGCCGTACATCACACGCAGCCCGGAAGGAACCGGACGGATACTGCCCACGCCACTAAGGCCGCCAATAATCAGATGATGGGCCTGTTCAGGGTCCATTTTGAACAACAAAGGTTTAGCAAGACTTCTGTATAACAAATCACTCACTCCGTTCTGGTCCGGTACGCCAAAAAGCCGTTTTCCGTCTTTTCATATGTAAAAAAACACTCTACACACAAGTCTATCTGTTTCTTATTAAAAAGGAAAGTAGTTTGCGCATAGACAGCACAAATCGAATGATGCAAAATGCTCACAAGAAATCCACCCGCCTACTGGAAATGACGAGTTGAATTCTTTACAATGAGAGCATGGTTACTCTACACCAGTTCTATTCCAATAAGGAGGAATAACTCATGGCTCCCAAACGTAAACCACCTGCATTACAGCAAAAGAAAGAAGAAGTGAATCGCAAAGCCATTGCATGGACAGCAGCCAGTGTAGGCGGCTTGATCATCATCATTGGTGCTCTTATCATTATTGCCAACATGTAGATGATTCAGGCTGATTCCATCTGATTCTACATATCCAGCAGATTAATTCAGCCAGTGATACGTTTTGTTCGGATTATTCTGCTTAGGAACAAGCGTATGCTGATAACGCTGCTTCGCTTCTGGAACAAGCGTTAGATCTGGCAGCACATCTTCTCCAATGCGTACCGGAGTGCCTTGCGGAGCGAGAGCGAATAACTCTTCTACATCTCCTGTACGCATTCTCACACATCCAAGGGACTCATCCAGTCCGATGCTGTCTGGCTCGTTGGTTCCATGGATGGCATAATTCGTATTCGAGAGTTGCATACCTCTGCTTCCGAACTCCCCGTTCGAGCGTCCATTTGGATTGACCACTTTATCTGTAATAACAAATGAACCCTCCGGTGTTCGATCACCGCCAAGTCCCACATCATACATACGAACAATGGTATCCCCACTGATTAATGCAAGTTTGTGTTTATCCTTATCAATGACAATCTCAAGCGGTTCCTGCAAAAAAGGCTGACCTCCCAGCGTATCTGCAAAAGCGGTATTGTTGCCTTGAGATGAATTCGAAGTCGTTGAACCATTCTCTTGACCACTCGAATCGCTTTTTCCTTCCTGTGCCTTTCCTTGATGCAAAGCTAACAGCTTCGGAAACATCTCGGTCATTCCTGGCGCAGTTTCCCCCAGAATATTATTCGGAAATGGCTGGGCCATTTGCGTTACGCTCTTGGGCCAAGCGTTATTTTTTTTGCGATAGGCAACGATTGCACTTGATAATGATGCAGCGGCTTCCTGCTTGGCGGTCCACGCCAAGGCCATCTTTTTGATTTTCGGCGTGACTTCAGGAGGTTCACAGTTACATTGCTTGGCATCATAACTCTGTGCCGTTAATTTCCCGCTCGTATTGGTTTGTACTATGTATTTCACAGGCATATTTCGCTTCCATAAAGACCAGTCATCTGAGGTTTGCATACCCAATACAGCCGAAGTCGCTACTTTTGGGCCTGATCCGGACCAGGCAGCTGCGAGCGCAGCTTCTCCATGGTTGCCTCCACCAAATGCCGCAGCGGTGAACACATTACTTGGCGCAATGGATGCAGTCCCAGTCTGTTTATCCGCTTCTACAGGCGCTGCGATGTCATCTGTGGATTCCAGTGCTGCTGACAGTGCGTCAGCTGCTTCACGACTGAAGCCCGGAGCATCCGCAGGTGGCAGACCTGCCAGCACAAGCAGCATTAACAACGTAAGCCACATTTTGCGTCTACGTTGTTTTTTCTCTTTTTGCTCAGACATCTCCACCAATTTCTCCTGATAGTCCACCCAGATGTCAGCAGGTGCTTTACTACGTTCAAATGCCTCGTAAACTTCTCCTGCTTGCTGGAAACAATAGTTGGCTTTCGCCTCCTGCCCTTCGCCCAAGTACTCCTTTCCAAGCAAGTACCAAGCCATTTTGTTGTCGGGATGTTTCTTGACATATGTTCTTAGATGAGTATTTTGCATCCGATCCTCCACTATTTCGCCTTTTGCGTATATCATTATATATCGGCATAATCAGGCGTTAAATCCATAGGACTTCAGTACCCGGTGAAAAAATGAGTTTTCGACAATGTTCGTCCTTGATCATCGATCATATGTTCACAGTGTAATGGAGTCATAAAAAAAAGCACCCTCCCTTGTCGTTAAGACAAAAGAAAGTGCTCTGTGTTCATAGGAGAAATACTTAGCCTTCTTTATTGAAAGGCTCGTCCGCTACTTTGATGGAATCTGTAGGGCAGCCATCACATGCATCCTGCATATCGTCAAACAAATCGTCTGGAATAGCTTTGACACCATGGTTAGCATCTCCGTCAAAGATAACTTCTGCCAAACCTTCATCATCGTAATCGTAGATGTCTGGAGCCGTTGCTCCACAAGCGCCACATGCGATGCATGTGTCTTTTTCAACCCAAGTATATTTACTCATTTACATTCTCTCCTCCTAAAATTCGAAACGTACAGTGTTTTTATCTAGAAACATATTAATACAAAGTAAGAATAATTACAAATCATTTTCCAACCACAAGTCTCTATTATCCCTTATTTAATCAAGACTTTGCAAGTTATCTTTTTGCAGGGAAGTGCCCCGCACTTTATGATTGCGAAGCAGCACGGAAGGATCATCTCCAAGCATGCCTGCGGTCACAACAGCATTCTCACCAAATTTATCACGTAACTGATCCATAATGCGAATCAGATTGTCCTTCTTGGGCTTCTGCTCATATTCGAACAAGTCCATCTGCACAGCAGATTCTTCTCTTGGAATCAGGTTTTGGAGTGTCACGCCCAGCATGCGTACAGGCTTACCACTGCCCCAATGCTTCGCAAATAATTGACAGGCTTCACGATAGATGACCGATGCATCCTCCGTTGGTACTTCCATCAAACGTGATCGGGTGATCGTCTTCATATCCGGTGTCCGAATCGTAATCTGAATACCCTGGCTAAACATTTCGTGCTTGCGCAATCTTCTGGCTACCTGGTCACTTATATTGAGGAAAACCCGATGAATATCATTCACATCTGATACATCCGCCGGTAAAGTAGTCGTATGCCCAATGGATTTATTGGCTTCCCGTTCAGCATGAACCGCGGAATGGTTAATGCCATTCGCAGAATTTTTGAGCCACGCTCCATTGACTCCGAATAGTTCGGTCAACATGTTCTCATCTGATTTGGCCAATTGCCCAATCGTTTCAATGCCCAGTTTTTTTAGCTTTTCAGCCGTCTTTTTGCCAATGCCAAACATTTCGTTACATGGCCTGTGCCAAAGAATCCGGGGGACATCCCTCATTCGTAAAATGGAGATACCGTTCGGTTTTTTCAGATCTGAAGCCATTTTCGCCAATAACTTGTTGGGTGCAATGCCAATGGAACAAGGAAGCCCCAACTCATCCTTGATTCTACGCTGAATGCTCTCCGCAATCTCCATTGGATTTCCGAATTGCCTCGAACCTGTAATATCAAGATAACACTCATCAATGGACGTCGCCTCAAGTAGAGGGGTATAACTATACGCAATTTGCATGAAGTTTCTTGAATATTTGCGATATAAATGAAAATCAGGACGAATCACAATGAGATCAGGGCACTTCTTCATGGCTTGGTTTACAACCATACCTGTTGAGATCCCTCGGTTACGGGCGGTATATGAGCAGGTGACGATTACACCCTTGCGCAGTTCACTGCTGCCCGCAACGGCTGTTGCTTTTCCTCTATATAGATCCGGTTCCTCCGCTTCATGTACAGAGCAGTAGAAAGCATTCATATCCACATGCAGAATCACCCGTCCGGCAGTAGGGTAATATTGATCCACATTCGCTGGAGGATTGCCCTCTGAAGACATCATGAACCCCCGCCCTTTCATGCACACTAATTAATGAAACCTAATTCGCTTTCTTCTATAGTATATCAAACCCGTTATGTAAATTCAGTCACGGGCTTTTATTTTCTGCGAGAATTGATTAAAGATCGAATAATCAGCCAACCAACACTCACAAAAAGAATTAAAGTGATCAGGGCAATAATCGTATTTTCCCATAAAAAAGTCAAAATCAACCCTCCTTTTCTTCCATATATTCCAATTAAAATTCAATAATAGATTATAACATACATCCGGATTATGAATAACATCCTTCGTTTTGCTCTAAAATCCGATAATTGTTACATGAAACTGCGATTTCTATGTAGCATTTGGCTATAATGGTGCTATAATAATTAATTATACAAATTGACGACTTTAGGACAAATCAGCGCATCGAGTTTAACACAGTGTAGCGTTGCCGAATCGAAGGATTCGTCCATTAACGTACTTAACTGCTTTTCCCAACTTACAATCCAAACTTTTAAAAAAGCGCTTTATCTCAAAGGAGGATCTTCATGTCAAAGGCCATTTCCATCTTCGATACGACTTTACGTGACGGCACACAAGGGGAGGGTGTCAGCTTATCGGCAGACGACAAACTCAAAATTGCCAAAAAGCTTGATGACCTGGGTGTCCATTATATTGAAGGCGGAATTCCCGGCAGCAACACCAAGGACATTGAGTTTTTCAAAAGAGTCAAGGAATTGAACCTGAACGCAAAGGTCGTTGCTTTTGGTAGTACACGCCGTAAAGGCAGCATCGCTAGTGAAGACGCCAACCTGAAGCGCATGATCGAATCGGGGGCACAGGCTGCCACCCTGGTCGGTAAATCATGGGACTTCCATGTGCATACCGCTTTGCAGACTACATTGGAAGAAAACTTGTCCATGATCTATGATTCCATTGCCTATCTGAAACAGAATGGTATGGAAGTGATCTTTGATGCAGAACACTTCTTTGACGGATTCAAACATAATCCGGAGTATGCTCAAGCTGTCTTGACCAAGGCTCACGAGGCTGGAGCGGACTGGCTTGTCATGTGTGATACGAACGGTGGGACCATGCCGAACGAGGTACATGAGATCGTATCTACACTACACAGAAGCCTGCCTCATGCACATCTCGGCATTCATACACATAATGATTGTGAGCTGGCTGTCGCTAATACACTCAGCGCTGTACAAGCCGGAGCTCGTCAGGTTCAAGGAACGATGAACGGGTATGGAGAGCGTTGTGGTAACGCCAATCTCGCGTCCATCATTCCGAACTTGCAACTGAAGCTAGGCTATGAATGTGTTACAGAAGATTCAATGAGACAGCTTACAAACGTGGCCCGTTACGTCAGCGAAATTGCTAATGTGAATATGCCGATTAATCAGCCTTATGTTGGTAATGCTGCTTTTGCTCACAAAGGTGGCATTCACGTCTCTGCCATCCTCCGGGATTCCCGTACTTATGAACACATTGTGCCTGAACTTGTCGGTAACAAACAGCGTGTGCTGGTTTCGGAACTTGCTGGACAAAGTAATATTGTGTCCAAAGCACAGGAATTGGGTCTTGAGTTCGATCCAAGCAGTGCCAATTCACGTCAGATTATTGAGAAAATCAAAGATCTGGAGCATCAGGGTTACCAGTTCGAAGGTGCAGATGCATCGCTCGAATTGTTAATTCGTGAAGCGAACGGTGACATGAAAGAATTGTTCACTTTCGAATCATTCAAAATGCTTGTGGAGAAAACGGCAGGAAAATCCGTTGTTTCTGAAGCTTTTGTCAAACTTAATGTGGCTGGAACAAGTGTCTATACCGCTGCTGAAGGAAACGGTCCGGTGAATGCACTCGATAATGCGCTTCGGAAAGCGCTGGTGCAATACTTCCCTTCACTTGCCAACATGCATCTGTCGGACTACAAAGTGCGTGTATTGGATGAGAAGGATGCCACAGCTGCCAAAGTTCGTGTATTGATTGAATCCAAAAATACAGAGAACACATGGAACACTGTTGGTGTATCCGAGAACGTGATTGAAGCAAGTTGGGAAGCTCTCGTGCACAGTTTCCGCTATGCATTACTCCAAGAAAAATTGCAGGATGAGCCGGGTACACTCCCTATTCCTGCTCACGGGTTAAGCAACCACTAAAGCTTATTTCCCGGAAAATAAAAGGAAGCCTCTGTATCCATTTTTCATGGATGCAAAGGCTTCCTTTTTTACTAAAAATTAATTTGCGACAAGCTCTTTAATCTTGCGTTCCAACTCTTTTTCAGGCAAAATGCCCAAGATTACCTCCTGTATAACCCCTCTGGAGTCAATTAGAACATTCGTCGGGAAAGCCACTCCATTATATTGAGCATATACAGTCCCCTTCTCGTCCAAGGGAATAGGGAACGTCAGTTGGTACTCATCCACAAAAGCTTTGGCATCCTTGAGTTTATCGTAAGATGTTACATTAACGCCATACAGATCAAGCTTATCCTTGTATTTCGCAGCCATTCTATTCAGTTCCGGAGCTTCCTGCTTACATGGCTCACACCAGGATGCCCAGAAACTGACGAACGTGGCCTTATCTTTGGCACCGCCCACACTGTACGTCTTTCCATCCATTGCTGTCAGAGAAAAAGCAGGTGCCAGAAGACCCGCACGTGGTCCCGTCTCTGTAGGCATCGGTTCTTCCTGCTTAAAGACCGCTGCAATGCCGTCACCCGCATTCTGGGCCAGTGCAATACCAACCAGCAAGACAACACCAAGGAGTATGTATATGTTTCGTTTCATAACCCGCCACCCTTTTATATAATTAGCCTATTGAAACTGAAACCATAATTTCTGTGCATGCTAAATGTTGATCACGCTCTATGACAGTTCATTAAAACATGATTCCCAACTGTTCTCTTTAATATTGTACCCTTTTCCTTTAAAATTTTACAATCGGAAGCACACAAAATAAAATGAAAAAGGACTCCTGCCTAAGCAGGAGCCAAAGAGAGAGGGGTGAATACAAATGGCAGCACTTCACGGGCAGCAAAACATCTTCTACATCCCTTCTTCCATAGAAAAAGAGATGTCAAAGCACATGTTCCTTTCGCTGCCGCAAGAAGCCTGCGGGGTTTTGCTGGGTGAAACCGCAGCGGGCGGCATACGAATCAGTCGGTTTCAGCCCATTCGTAACGTAGCACCTGACCCGCTGCACCATTTTGCATTGGACGATGCCGAATGGATTCGGTGCGTATTCTCCGAACCTAAGCTCATTGGCATCTTCCATTCTCATCCGCATACAAGGCCCGTTCCATCCGTAGAGGACATCCAAGCGCTTCCGGCTTTCGCCGGTTTACTCCAGATGTACCTCATCGGCTCACCTGACCTTACAGCCGGATTACGATCTCATATGCATCTGAACGGTTATCAGATTGAATCCTCCAAGGTACAACAAGATCAGTCACACCACATTGTTCCTTCATACAATCTGCTTCCCGTTCCATTATGCGTGACTTAATTGGGTATACAGATCCCCCAAGGTCTCCACATTTTTACGAGTCATGTCCTCCAGGTAGCAGGACCATAACTGCGCAGTCATTTTCGAATCTTCCAACGCATGGTGACGTCCATAGATTGGAATACCTCTGGATTCCAGCAATTCATCCAGACCGTACCCCGGCCTGCTTGGTTCAAGCCAGCGGGCCAGCATCATCGTATCGATTAAACGATGCGTCAACCTTACCTTGGAAGTCCGCCACAGAGCTGCATTCAGAAAGGCTCGGTCATGCGCACTTGCGTGTGCAATCAGAACATTTCCACCTACAAAAGACATGAAATCATGCAGCCCCTCCAGCAAAGTTGGTGCGTCCAGCGTCATCTGTTGTGTAATACCCGTCAGTTCAGTAATATGTTCCGGAACCGCAGTCTTGGACTGCACCACCGTATAGAACTGTTCTCCTTCCAGCACTACACCACCATGTATACGGACTGCACCAAATGAGATAATCTCATCCCCATGCTGGGGAGAGAAACCCGTCGTTTCGAGATCAAATACAACCGCGTCCAACTCATTTAGAGGCGTATGCAGCACCTCAGGTCGGCGCTGTTCTCTCATCATCGAGCGGATAAACGCCATGTGTTGCGCCGTAGGGGCTCCCATGATGGAAGCGATGGCGGAAGGAACCCCTCCCTGACGCAGCGAATTCCAGAATCCTGTATTGCCCCTTACCGGCTCTCTCATGGACGTCTCCTTTCTGCAAAACGCAACTGTCTTTGCAAAGCACGATGCACTCGTCGTACCAACCCGAGCGTATCCCTGAGCTCATAATGAATCTGTTTTTGTTTCATCTGTTTCTCATCCAGGAACCCACTGCTATGCTGCAAGTCACGTTGGATGACAACTGGTGTACTTCTACGGAATTTCAGAGCAGCAATGAAGGCCCGCTGGCATGCATCCAGTAATGTAAACGGAACAGCCTCAAGGGATGTCAGTCTCTCCATTCTTTTTAACGTAGACGACTCCTTAATCCCATGTTGCAGAGCCAAATAACGGGCACTGTTCACCAGCGGAATATACAAGCCATACTTAACATCAAATCCACCTGCATGTTCACCGAATCGCTCTGTGACCACACGACCAAGTACATTTAATGTCGCTTTATGTTTAACCGTATTGCGAAGAACTGCATCCGAAAGTTCAGCAACCAGTCTAAACTGTTCATAAAAACTTGTGATCCATTCCTCTGCCAGGCTTTGCTCCCCTGCAACAAAACGCATGTCTGAAGCAATGATCAGATTACGAACGGGCTCCCAATTTAGATCCGAGCTCCAATCTGCTAATTGTTGCTTCCATGACGCCAGCGTTTTTCTCCAGAGCGGCTCTGAGCACATGACTTTGCCTTCGCACTTGGCGTAACCAAGCTCTTCCAACATATCCGTCATCCGCTGTCCGAGCTGAGCAAAATATTTCTCTTTATCTTCATGCGGAGTATCGCTAATGATCATGCCATTATCCTGATCACTCCATAACGTTGCTTCTTCCCTGCCGGAACTGCCAAATACGATAAAGGCATAGGGGACGGGAGGTTGGCCGAAGCCCTCCTCAACCATCCCCTGAATGCATAACTCTACTGCTTTCCGTGCAATCCGGTCATGCAGTTCATTTACCGTTTGGTACCACTCGATCGGCGACAAGGAAGCGGACAACAATTCCTGGAGCTCGTTCTGTAATATCACACGTGCCTGGCGCAGTTCTTGAGAAGACACCGCACCATCGATTCCCTGATAAGACCAGGAATAGTTTGTATACGAGATAGGTTCCATCATGTCCAGCCTCCTTGAAGCATGATTCAGCATCATTCACCTCAGGAGCTGAACGTACCACCATTGGATTTAGAATCTACATTTTTCATTTGTTCAGGGTATCCGTAAGTACCGTGCTCACTGATATCCAGACCCATTGTTTCTTCTTCTTCAGTAACACGGATGCCCATGATCGCTTTCATTCCGCCCAGAATAATGAAGGACATTACTAGTACGAAGGCAAAAGCACCTACCAGACCGAGAAGCTGTACGCCCAATTGGTGGAATCCACCGCCATAGAACAGACCCGCTTGACCTACACCCGCATGCTCAGCAAGTTCTGGTGTAGCGAACAAACCTGTGGAGATTGCTCCCCACATACCAGCAACACCGTGTACGGAGAAAGCGTAGATTGGATCGTCAATTCCTTTACGATCGAAGTACTGTGCTGTGAAGAATGTGATAACACCAGCCAAAGCACCGATAACCAGAGCTGCCCAAGGTTCAACGAAGGCACAAGCACCTGTAATTGCAACGAGTGCCGCAAGCACACCGTTCAACATGCTAGGAATATCGGACTTGCCAAGAACTGCCCAAGAAATCAACAGTGCAGCAACACCACCAGCTGCAGCAGCTACGTTAGTAGTCAATGCAACATAACCAAAGAATCCATCGTCCAAGGCAGTTAACGTACTACCTGGGTTAAATCCGAACCAACCGATCCAGAGGATAATTACCCCGAGTACGGAATACACTTGGTTATGACCTGGAATGATGTTAGGTTTGCCGTCTTTGTTGTATTTACCAATACGTGGTTTCAACAAGATGGTCGCTACCAAGGCTGCAGTCGCACCAGTCAAGTGAACAACCGTCGATCCTGCAAAGTCTTGCATACCCAGCTCAGCCAACCAGCCGCCGCCCCATACCCAGTGAGCAACAACCGGATACATGATAATGGTATAAAGTGTACCGAAAACAATATATACGCTCATCTTTGCACGTTCAGCCATACCACCGCAGGCAATGGCCAGAGATACCGCCGCAAAAGCGAGGTGGAATACGAATTTAACAGTCAGTGGAACATCGGAGAAAGCCAGTGATTCGAAGGAAGCAGCCATCTTGTCACCGCTCAGGAAGAATCCTGTTGTTCCAAAGAAGCTGTTACCGTTACCGAAACCGAGACCGAAGCCCAAAGCCCAGAAGGCAATAACTGAAATTCCCAATGTCAGGATGGTCTTACCCGCAATGTGTCCTGCATTCTTCATTCGTGTTGAACCCGCTTCAAGTAAAGCAAATCCCCCTTGCATCAAGAACACGAGTACAACAGCCAGAAACGTAAAGGCTGAGTTCAAACCACTTTGAAGTTCAATGTTAGTCGGCCCCTCCGCAGCTGCGAATGCACTGACCGGAAAAGCGAATAAAGTAAGCATTACTAACACGGAAACTAACCATTTCTTTCTCATATACCCCACTCCCTCTTATGTTAAGTTTCTTCACATATCGTGAAACTCTTAATGTCATTATAAGCAGAAGAGAGGAAAGTTGACAAGAGTATTTTCATCAAAACTGAAAATTATTTCTGGGAATAAAGTCATACGTCTTTTTCTTGCACTTAAGTACATAATCACATTCTATGAGCACATAGATATAGAAATGAAGCATGCTGATTACCGAAAGCATAACGTTTGACTGTACGGTTAAAGATCATGTATCATACTTATTAGTAAGAAAAATTGGGCGTAGTATATAAATTCGCAAGCGGAAACTACAATTCCCTACATTTGAACTTGCAAGCGAGGTGAATATCATTGGGGATATGAAACTTTTTCGGATTGGCGAACTTGCCAAGACCGCTGGTGTTAGTGAACGGACGATTGATTATTACACGAAGCTTGGACTAATCTCTCCCGAAGAACGTACACAAAAAAATTATCGTCTCTATAGTAATGAAACTTTAACCAGGCTTGAACGTATTGTACAGATGAAACAAGAGAAGTATAGTCTCGACGAGATTAAGCAATCTCTTGAGAAGTGGCGTCTGGTTAGCACGGAAGAACAAGTTGCCAGCAAATTGACAACTTTGGAGCTTCACGTGCAACAACTTGAGCGAGAGGTTAATGAACTCAAACCGCTACTTGGGGAGATGAAACCTGTACAAGCACGCAAGATGATGGCAGGACTACTTACCAAAAGTGCCGGTACAATGGAGGCACTGAAAATCTTGCTCGAGAACACCATGATGTAGCTTATTATTAGAAAGCGGAGGAATGAATATGAGTTTTAATAACGGTATGTTCGTATTGGTCATTATCGCCTTTTTGCTCTCTTTGTGGGCGCAATTTCGCGTTAAAGGTACTTTTAAACGCTGGTCCAATGTACCGAACCAGAACGGAATCACCGGCTACGATGCCGCTCGCCAGATGCTTGACGCTAACGGCCTGCATGATGTCCCTATTGAGCCTGTACGCGGCGCGCTCTCTGATCACTATGATCCGATCAACCGCGTTGTACGCTTATCGGAACCAGTATATTATGAAAACTCAATCTCAGCTGTTTCGGTAGCATGTCACGAAGTTGGTCATGCCATTCAGCACAAAGAAAGTTATCCCATGCTGGTACTCCGTCACCGGATCTTCCCAGTTGTGAACTTCGCATCCGGATTAGCCCCTTTCTTACTGATTGCAGGATTCATGTTCGGCGCCATGAACCTCGCCGGGCTCGGTATCCTCTTCTTCTCTGCTACAGTTGCATTTCAACTCATCACATTGCCGGTGGAGTTCAACGCCAGTAATCGAGCAAGAGAGATTATGGTATCCGAAGGTTACATCCGCAATGAAGAAGAAAAAGGTGTTGCTAAAGTTCTGAATGCCGCAGCTTTGACTTATGTCGCTGCAGCGCTAATCTCACTCCTTGAATTGATCCGTTACATCGGAATCTTCAATAGCCGCGATTAATTTCAAACTTAATAACACAAAAACAATACCCCACCGTCAATCGGATGGGGTATTGTTTTGTTGTAAACCGAAATAATGAAGCAAAAATGAACGAAAGGATTGGGCAACCAGCGGCAGTTTATCATCTGCACGGTGAATCAACCCGATGGTGCGTGTTACTTTGGGATGAGAAATGGCCACATGTGCCGGTTGCAACGGGTTCGTCTGGAACAACGCCATCTCAGGCAACAGACTGACCCCCATGCCCGCAGCGACCAATCCACGAATCGTGTCGGTCTCTTCACCTTCAAAAGCGATCTTGGGTGTAAAACCAGCTTCCAGACATGCATGCCACACAATAGGACGAAGAGAATAACCTTTGCTAAATAATACGAACTTATCATCCTTGAGCTGTTCGAGCGCGATCGTCTCCTCACCAGCTAACGGATGATTCGGAGGAAGAATGGCATGCAACTCTTCCGTGAGTACAATATCCCCATCCACTTGATCATGCTTCTCCGGAAAAGGAGATATGAATGCCAAGTCTACCTCTCCTGATAACACATCACGAATGAGTGTAGGAAACATCCCTTGCTTGAATCTGAACTTTACGTTAGGATAACGCTGACGGAAAGCAGCCACAACGGAAGGAATAAGATGAATCCCCAAGCTATGCGGAAATCCAATCCGAATCTCCCCATGCTCCGGGTCCAGAAACTCATGAACTTCCCCGACTGCTTTATCCAGATCTTTCAATATGCCTTCAATTCGTTTGCAAAAAAGCTGTCCCACGGCAGTTAACTGCAGGTTTCGCCCCTTTTGCATAAAAAGGTCCACGCCCAGTTCTTCTTCCAGCTGATGAATCTGACGACTCACCGCCGACTGTGCCACATGCAACTCTTCAGCAGCCTGTGTTACATGTTCCTTCTGTGCCACTTTCAAAAAGTAATGCAACTGTCTTAATTCCACTCGCCTGATCGCTCCAATCTGTTATACCCTACTTATCCTTGATTGCATTCCATCTTGAGAACGTTCTGACTACCGCTTTAAGCTGCGGGGTTTCCACAATCTGATCAACAGTCCATAAATAAAGAATCCACCCAGCAATCCGCCTAAATGAGCCATCCAGTTAATGCCTGACATGGCGAAGGAGAATATAATCCCGAACACAAGCAAGGTGTACATCGTTTTGCGCGAAGCCTCATCCATCATGGTGCGCTGGAACAGGGCCACATACAGGAATGCACCATAGACGGCATAGATCGCTCCTGAAGCGCCTACCGAGATGGTGATGCTCCCAATCGAGTTGTACCAAGCAACAGCAAGAATATTGCCCAATACGCCGCCACCCAGGTACAACACTCCATACCTTACCGACCCAAGCAGTCGCTCCATCGGTGGTGCAAATACAATTAACGCAAAACTGTTAAACAATAAATGACTGAAGCCCGCATGCAGGAAGATGGATGTAATGTAACGCCACCACTCATCTGCGAACAGTTCATAATTCGTGAGTGCCCCGAATTTCAGCAGCACCATATTGTTCGTTGATCCACCGTTCACCGTTAACACAATAAACATGACTACATTGGCAATTAAAAAAAGCGACGTCAAAGGGAAATACTTCAGATAACCTTTCCAGTTCTCATAGCGAATAAATATCATAAATTTCTTCTTTCACTCCACCCTGTTCAGATCGGACTTACATCTCTGATCCATCGTAATGGTACATGCCCGAATTGGACAATGCCTTTCATAAAAGATTATAATGGATTTTGGCACGGATCACCAATTTATAAGGAGGAACATTATTATGACACAAGAACGTACAGGTGCAGCCACATTTAAGGGCAACCCTATTACATTGATCGGACCCGAATTGAAAGTGGGCGATCAAGCACCCGATTTCACACTGAGCAAGAACCTGGTTGAAGATGCATCCCTGAAAGACTTCGCAGGCAAAATCAAATTAATCAGCGTTGTTCCTTCCCTGGATACTGGCGTATGCGATGCGCAAACTCGTCGTTTCAATGTTGAAGCTGGAGAACTCGGAGACAATGTTGTTGTCTTGACAGTAAGTGTTGACCTTCCGTTCGCTCAAGCCCGTTGGTGCGGAGCAGCTGGCGTTGACCGCGTAGTAACATTGTCAGACTACAAAACACGTTCTTTCGGTGAAGACTATGGCGTCCTGATCAAAGAATTCCAGTTGGACATGCGCTCCATTTTTGTGGTGGATGCTGAAGACCGGATTACATATGTGGAGTATCTGCCTGAAATGACAGACTCCCCTAACTTCGAGCAAGCGATTGCTGCTGTAAAAGCTTTGCTGTAGAAGTTATCATACGTTCAGAACAAAAGCGAGGAAGGTTAACCTTCTCTCGCTTTTTGTTATTCATCATCTATTTCAATCATTTGCTTTATACTTGCTCAGCTTTTTATCCAGTACAGAGAATAAGTTCATAATCGTCCGATAGTTAGAGCCCAAGTCTCCAAGTGAACCACGGGAAGCAGAATACATATCCACCGCACTGCGAACAGGACTTACCGAGATAATGGAAACTGTAATATCCATCGTCCGTCCAAAGGTAGTCCGCTTCTCCAGTATAACTTCTCCAACAGAAGGCACTTCGTGCAGCACTTTATAACCTGGAATCTTTTTGAGTGTCGAAGAAACCTCTTCCCAGGCTCTGTCTTTGGATAAGTTATAGTACCGTGTTTTTAATTTGGGATCCTTGGCTCGATCGCTGGTTCCCTCCATGCTGCGGATGATACCGACGAGCGTTCTCTTTAAGGTCAAGACCCTTCCTCCTTTGAATGTAACCGTTCCATTTATGTATCTTAGTGTAACATTGTTCAAGTAGTAACAAAAGGGTAAGCATCATATTTATCACAAAACCAATCAAAACCATTCATCACAACATAAAAACACCCTGAAATTCCTTCAAAAGAGGAAAAGTCAGGGTGCTGTACATGAAAATTTAGGAACCCGCCTATGCCGTCCGGCTACATTGTCTTATGAACCTGCTTGGCAGGTGGGTGACCGCAAAAATGCTTTTTGAAGTCCCCATGTCGTATAGACAGGGCTTTTCAGCAACATTCTGTGTTGATCTCCCGAAGACATCATCATTGGTTCAAAACAACGAATAACCGAAACGTACATCGCAGGATGTACAATTATTATATCCCTAACTGTGTAAAAAGTAAATGGCGATCCATCATGTTTTATTTTTGCAGTGTAATGTTTTTGTCGTCTGATGACTCAGATGCTTCACCGTTCTCTGCTGATTTCTCAGCCAGCGCAGCGGCTTCCTCTTCTTCTTTCTTCAACTGCATCTTCTCCATCTGCTCCTGCATTTTGTTGAAGGTTGCGTAGAAGTTAAAGAAAGCAAACCAGGCGATGATACTAATAATGAAGAAGATGAACAAGACCGGATAACGGAAACCGATGTAGAACAACAATCCGCTTCCCAGCAATGTGGAGAATACACGGAAAGGTCTGATCAGCGTTAGCAATACCGCATTTTTGATAATGAGCCCGATGGACATATGGTAATGTACAACCATCGAGAAAAAGTTAAAGAGTGATACAAATAACAAGAGAAGCAGCACAAGCATAATGATTCCCACGAGCTGCATGTTGCGGAACTGCGTCATGTATACCGTATAATCCAGATACATAATCGCGAACAGCAGTGTGTAAAAAATGCCCCCAATCAAACTTTGCTTGTAGTTTTCCTTGTAACCTACAAAGAAAGTACGGAAGATCGGCACATCCGTGTCGCCCATATTCCATTTACGAACAACCGTAAACAGCGCCGAAGTCGCCGGGAACAGTGTAAGCGGTGCCACAATGGCTATAGCCCAGTTCATTTGCAATGATTCGTTGGCGAGGTTCTGCTGCATAACGAGCAGTTTCATAATCAAGAAAAACAAGAACGGAGACGAACAAATAGCCCACAACAGATTGGTTGCGGCCAGTCTCGTAATCCACTCTGTAAGCCGGTAGATCCCACCCATAGCTCCTTTAAATTCCAAACATTTCTCCTCCTCCGCAGCCTTGCGTATTACCTGAAGTCTAATATTAATATACCTTATTATAGATAGGAAAAGCCAGTACTTCCCGAAAAGAGATCAGCTATACCCTCGACCAGCGCTTTTGATAGTGAGCAAAAGACGGTACAACCATTTGAAAATAAAAAAAATGGAGCAGTTGCCTGCTCCATTTTCCAGTTCATACGTTTATATTACTCGAAAGAAGAATCTTTCGCTGGACGACGTCCTTCGTTGTTGCTTGGACGCGGTTTGCGGTCACGGTTGTAACCACCTTCTCTGCTTCCACCGCCAGTGCTGCTGCCGCTGTTACGATCACGGTTGTAGCCACCACGTCCGCCGCCACTGCTGTTGCGATCACGGTTGTAGCCACCACCACTGCCGCCGCTACCACTGCTGCGGTTACCGCTGTAGCCAGATGGTTTACGTCCGCCTGAGCGTACATCCGGTTTACGACGTTTAGCACGGATCGGATCTTCAGGAGTAAGGTCAACTTGAGCGTCTTTTTTGTCACCTGTCAGGAGCTTCAAAGCAGCCGACAACAGTTGAACAGAATCATATTGCTCAAGCATTTGAATCGCGATACCTTTGTATTCGTTCAGTTCCCCAGATTGTACGATTTCCAGCAAGCGCTCTGCTGTCAAACGTTGTTTGCCTTCAACCGCTTCTGCCATTGTTGGCAGTGGTTTACGTGGAATACGGTGACGTGTTACACGCTCGATGAAGTGCAAGTGATCAATCTCACGCGGTGTAACGAAGGACCATGCAGCACCCTCTTTACCTGCACGACCTGTACGACCGATACGGTGAACATAGCTCTCCGGATCTTGCGGAAGGTCAAAGTTTACAACGTGAGTTACGCCGGATACATCGAGACCACGTGCAGCTACGTCTGTTGCAACGAGTACATCAATGCTGCCGTCACGGAACTTACGCATTACTGTATCACGTTGGTTCTGGGAAAGGTCACCATGGAGACCATCAGCAGAATATCCACGTTTTTGCAAAGCTTCAGCCAATTCATCAACACGACGTTTAGTACGTCCGAATACGATCGCCAGTTCAGGAGATTCCATATCCAGCAAACGGCTAAGTGCTTCGAATTTTTGACGCTCAGGTACTTCAATGTAAGCTTGGTCAATCAACGGTGCACTAACTTGTTTAGGAATTACAGATACGTGCTCAGGATTGTTCAAGAATTGTTGAGCCAATTTTTGAATGTTAGGAGGCATTGTTGCTGAGAACAGCATTGTTTGACGCTCGTCTGGTACTTGTTTCAGGATAGATTGAATATCCTCCATGAAACCCATGTCGAGCATTTCATCTGCTTCATCCAATACAACAGTTTGTACATCATCAAGTTTGATTGTTTTGCGGTTGATGTGGTCAAGGAGACGTCCAGGTGTACCAATGATAATCTGTGGTTTTCTTTTCAGTGCACGAATCTGACGAACGATATCTTGTCCGCCGTAGATTGGCAGGGAGCGCAGACCTTTGAAGCGAGTAAGTTTTTCGATCTCTTCAGCAACTTGGATTGCAAGTTCCCGTGTAGGTGCCATAATGAGGGCGCGGATTTTTTCGTCACTTTTCGTGATTTTGCTGATCAACGGAATACCGAATGCAGCTGTTTTACCCGTACCCGTTTGTGCTTGACCAATCAAGTCTCTGCCTTCAAGTGCCAAAGGAATCGCTTTGGATTGGATCGGTGTTGCTTCTTCAAACCCGAGCTCAGTGATGGCTTGCAGCACCAGTGGTTCAAGATTGAAATCTGTGAAGTTTAAATTTGTCAAAATTATTCATGCTCCTTTTATATGGTGGACATGGTGGACAATCCACTTTGTTGTCTGTATTCTTAAGTAGCGTTAATATTTATAGGGTATCCCAACTGGGCGAATTATTTTCACGAACGATTATAATTCCATGAATGGGTCCCCAATATAAGACTAAAACTACATACATGTGTTTGAAACATTTCAAATTAAATCGTTCCATTTGGGAAAAGTTTCCTACTCAAGAATATCCACAAATCATTATATCACAAAACAATTCAAGATTACCAGCAATCTGGTTTTAAATATAAATGAGGTGATTAAATTGCCCAAAATAATTTGGCACTCTTTAGTGATCATTTTGGGTGCTGCAGCTATTGCCTGCGGCTTTAACTGGTTTTTGGTCCCCCATCAGCTTTTAAGCGGCGGGGTGTCCGGTATTTCAATGCTTCTGGGTTATTTTACAACGTTGAATCTTAGTATAATGTATTTTGTTCTTAACATTCCCCTGCTCATTGCAGGTTGGTTTATTCTTGGACGTCGTTTCATTACATTAAGTATTCTCTCGGTAGCAGCCACTTCTTGGTTCATCGCGCTTCTGCCTGTTTTTGCTGTCGCTACAGACCCTTTGTTAAGCTCTGTATTTGGTGGTGTGCTTATTGGACTGGGCACTGGCGTTTCCTTCAGAGTCGGCGGCTCCACAGGCGGTCTGGACATTGTCGGTTCCATTTTCACACGTAATCGAGACTTTCCGATTGGTACAGTGATGGCCGGCATGAACGGTGCGATCATTTTGCTCGCAGGATATCTGAGTGATAACTGGAATATAGCTCTGGCCTCCATGGTATCCATCTACATTACAGGCAAGGTGCTGGATCTGATCCACATCAGTCACGTCAAAGTAACACTGTACATTATTACGAACGAAACCGAAGCCATGTTGGGTAAATTACTGGTTCGGCCTCGCGGAGTTACCAAAATCAAGACTCAAGGGGCGTACACGGATATTGAAAAGGACATGCTCATGACCGTTACAACCCGTTACGAGTTGGTTGAAATCAAACGCATTATCAAGGAAACAGATCCAAAAGCCTTTGTTAACATTGTGGAAACGGTTGGTGTTATGGGTTCATTCCGCAGAAGTTGAGACACATGTACGGTTAACAATTCACAACATTGTGGTATAATAACGGTGTACGGCTCCTAAATATGTTGTATAGCAGGTTCAACCCTTCAATTTTCACAGGCCATATGCTTTCCCGAATCGCGCCGAATGACTTACCATTTTGGAATTCGAGTAGGAAAGGGTGATTAATGTGGATATGGAAACGGTAAAACTGTTTGAGATTGTCAACAGATGGTGCCCGGAAATGCTCCCTTTCTTGAAACCGAATGAACTCGACTCACTGATTGTCCTCCGGGATGGGCTGGGCATCCTGGAACAGGGAGACGCAATGGAAATCATTCAGTACAGTATTTGTGAGCATCAAAATGAGATTTACATTCAATAATTTTTTTTAGATTGATCGCGCCGCTTCTTGCAGGGGATTTCCTCAGCAGGAAGCGGTTTTCATTTTTTCCATGTGTTTCATTACTTGATTAATATGGTTAAAAGCCCG
Organism: Paenibacillus sp. FSL K6-1318; assembly: GCF_037976905.1. Classification (NCBI taxonomy): domain Bacteria; kingdom Bacillati; phylum Bacillota; class Bacilli; order Caryophanales; family Paenibacillaceae; genus Paenibacillus; species Paenibacillus sp. FSL K6-1318. The sequence continues at coordinate 2,211,683 of NZ_CP150270.1, read as the reverse complement.
GAGGCTTTAATGTATAATTCATACATGGAATGCACATAAGGGAGTGGAAATGAATGAACATGTTTTGGGCTTTACTGGCTATGGCCTTTGGAAGCTTTGGTGGTGCCCCCGCAGTGGCGGACCAGGGAAATCCCCAGTTCCAATCGTTAACCAACAGTTTCAACACCGCAATTATCCAATCTCAAAAAGATCAGGTCGTTATTGATGCCGATAATCCACCTGCCAAAATCGATCCACAACCTGACGCACCCGTGGTCAAAGGTATTTATGTAACGGCCTACAGCGCCGGCGGCGCACGTATGAAAGAATTGCTGGATCTGACAGACAGTACAGAGCTGAATGCCATGGTCATCGATATCAAAGACGATCTCGGATACATAACTTATCCCACAGAAAACAAAGCGCTACAGAAAATGGGCAAATCGCAACCCTTTATTCGCGATATCGATGCCTTGATGAAACGATTACAAAAACACGAGGTCTACCCCATTGCACGTGTCGTTGTATTCAAAGACACGATTCTTGCCAAGAAGAATCCAGAGCTTTCCTTCCGCAATAAGGATGGATCTGTTTGGGCGAATGGCAAGGGCGACAGCTTCGTGAATCCGTACAGCAAGGAAGTATGGGACTACAATATTGAGATTGCCAAGGAAGCGGCCAAACTTGGTTTCAAAGAGATTCAGTTTGACTATGTTCGTTTCCCGGAAGGGTTCGAAACTCGTGCCGATGTACTGAAATATACCAAATCCGACAAGTCACGCGTCGATGTTGTGGCTGAATTCGTGCAATATGCACGTAAGGAACTGGCACCGCTAGGTGTTCGTGTCTCGGTTGATATTTTTGGTTATGCAGCTTCTGTACCTGCGGCTGAAGGCATTGGACAAGATTTTGTTAAAATATCCGAAAATGTGGACGTCATCTCACCGATGGTATACCCGAGTCACTATTCAACTGGCTGGTATGGGGTCAAGGACCCTGACAAAGATCCTTACACGACCATCAAGGGCTCGATGGAAGACACACACAAGAAACTGGACCCTACGAAGGAACTCAAACCCGTCATTCGTCCGTGGATCCAGGACTTCACAGCAAGCTGGTTGGGCAGTGGACATTATATCAAGTATGGCAAGAAACAAGTGGAAGACCAGATTAGAGCAATGAAAGACATGGATGTGCATGAATATCTGCTCTGGAATGCCTCCAACCGATACACGTCAGGTGTACAATATAAGTAATCCGCACTCTTTCATATTTCGCCATTCATCCAACCTTGTTCCGCTTGAAGCGGAGCAAGGTTTTTTTGGTGCTCCATTTTTTCGCTGTGCCTCTCCTCCGTATCTGTCCCTATCCAAAACGGACAAAATCCACTACAATGAATAGCTGTCCATATATGACACTCGGATGACATCTCTTTAGAATAGCGAGGCACTGCCAGTGAACATGAACACAACAAGCTTTTCCCAAAAAGTGAAGCAATTCCTGATTATATTTTTGCCCATCTTCACCACTCAAATCGCCCTCTCGGCCATGTCGTTCTTCGACACGAATATGTCAGGCAAGTTTTCCCCAGCCGACCTTGCAGGCGTCGCAATCGGTACAAGTCTGTGGATGCCAGTTCAAACTGGACTAAGCGGGATTCTGATCGGTATAACACCTGTCGTTTCACATCTGTTAGGTTCCAAACGTAATGATCAGATCGGGTATAACGTCATACAGGCGCTGTATCTGGGGATCGCTGTCAGTATTGTCGTTATCGGAGCTGGGGCGTTGTTACTTGGACCTATCCTGAACGGAATGCCTCTGGAACCTCGGGTTGCCCAAGTCGCCTTCTATTTTCTGTGTGCACTCGCTTTTGGCATTATCCCACTCTTCGGATATACCGTGCTGCGCAGCTTCATGGATGCACTCGGCCAGACGCGGACTACGATGTTCATTACATTAGTCTCTCTGCCCGTTAACATCTTTTTGAATTATCTGCTGATATTCGGCCGCTGGGGCTTTCCCCAATTGGGCGGTGTTGGTGCTGGTGTTGCTACAGCATGTACGTACTGGCTCATCTTTCTCATTAGTCTCTTTTTTGTCCATCGGGTCGAACCTTTCGCACAATACGGTATTTTCCGTCAATGGACCCGTGTATCCTTGGCGAAGTGGAAAGAGTTACTCAAGATTGGTGTGCCGATTGGATTCGCGACTTTTTTCGAAACGTCCATCTTCGCTGCTGTGACTTTAATGATGAGCCGTTTTGACACCACAACGATCGCTGCCCATCAGGCGGCACTGAACTTCGCTTCTACGCTCTACATGTTGCCTGTGAGCATCTGTATGGCTCTTACGATCCTTGTGGGCTTTGAAGCAGGTGCAGGACGTCTGAGAGACGCCAAACAATACAGCCTGCTTGGAATTGGTGGAGCCATCGGCCTTTCACTACTGACAGCTATTGTGTTGATTGTGTTTGGCGAACAGATTGCAGGTGTATATTCCAACGATCGAGAGGTCATTGCACTTACGCAGCACTTCCTCATCTACGCCATTTTCTTTCAGATCTCGGATGCAATTGCCACACCGACCCAGGGAGCATTGCGGGGCTACAAAGATGTTAATCCGGCACTGGTTATTACGTTCGTTGCGTATTGGATCATTGGTCTGCCTGTAGGTTATCTCACAGCTACGTATACTCCACTCGGCGCCTTTGGATATTGGATCGGACTCATTGCCGGCCTTGCTGTAGGAGCAACAGCGCTTCTCTGGAGACTCTTCCTGGTACAAAAACAAGCCGCACTCCGCAAGGCGTAGCATCGATGTACTAAATCCTGAAAACAACAAAAAGAGCACAATCCTCGTCAATGTGGGATTGTGCTCTTTGCTTATGAATCGAATTATTGGGACAAACGTTGTGCAAGCTCGTAAGTCTCCATATCGAAATCTTTTTTCGTGTTAACCACTTTATCGATATCCGTCAGGGTAAGCTCACCCTTGATAATGCCACAACCTTTGTCTGTCTCGCCTGCAATCAGACTGCGAACAGCGAAGTCTCCCAGACGGCTTGCCAGGTTACGGTCGAAAGGTGTTGGCGTACCACCACGCTGAATGTGACCCAGAACGGTTACACGCGGCTCATACGTCGGGCAACGTTCCATCAATTCTTTCGCTACATCCTCACCCTTGCCCACGCCTTCAGCAACGATGATAATACTGTGACGTTTACCGTGTGCAAAGTTGGCTTTCATGCGATCTGCCACTTCGTCCATGTCAAACGGAACTTCTGGAACAAGAATCGTTTCAGCGCCCGAAGCAAGTCCGGCATGCAGAGCGATATCACCACAGTGACGACCCATAACTTCAACGATGGAAGAACGTTCGTGTGAAGACATTGTGTCACGCAATTTGTTCACCGCATCAACCACTACGCTTACAGCTGTATCGAATCCGATCGTATAGTCAGTGAATGAAATGTCGTTATCAATCGTTCCTGGCAGACCCATGGTGTTAATGCCCAGCTTGCTCAGTTTGTTCGCTCCGTTGTAGGAACCATCTCCACCGATAACAACCAGACCGTCAATGCCGCGCGCACGCAGAATGTCCGCTCCTTTTTGCTGACCTTCAGCGGTGTAGAACTCTTTGCAACGTGCCGATTGAAGAACCGTTCCCCCACGTTGAATGATATCCCCTACACTCCGCAAATCCATTGGGAAAATGTCATTATTCAAAAGACCCTGGTATCCACGTTGGACTCCGTACACTTCGAGACCGTGAAACAGTCCGCTGCGAACAACCGCACGAACAGCTGCGTTCATCCCCTGTGAATCACCACCGCTCGTTAATACTGCGATTTTCTTTACTGCTGTCATGATGTTTCTTCCTCCTCTAGTTTCACTTCAGGCTCCGCAACAACACACCTGACTTACATATTTTTCCGTATCCAGCGACTGAAAATGAAGAAAAATATTCTTGTCATTGGACTATTCTTCATCAGACGTTTGGACACGACGCGAACTTCCTGTTGTTCGCTGACTTTGGGATCAGACAGGTAAATGGCAATTAGTCCTTCGATGATCATCCGGTGAAAGGAGCTTCCCGGAATCTTCTGCACATCGCTGCGTGCCATCTCCACAATAAAAGCAATTCGGTCCAGCATTGTCTCAACATTCTCATAATAGTTGCAGAAGTTGAGATCTCCCCCGATGCGGTCCTCATCCTGATCAATTAAGTAATCGAGCATAATGTGCAATGCGCATACATGTGGGAAGTAGGCCGTGTGGATCGAGGCCGCTTGCTCTTCGGTCAACTGATCGTCACTCGCAGCCAGAAACAGCATGAATACGCCCAGTGTAGAGCCAGTTGCAGCAGCAAATTCGTTCCAACGAAACTGAGGTGTGCGATGACGGTGCTCCGACCACCATTCGAGCAATGCCGTTTCTCTCAGTTCCGGCTTGATATGCTTATATACCTGCAGGTCCGTGTATAGGCCTGCCAGATCCTGAATTTGGGGCTTGGCGGACGCATAGCCTGGTAACTGACGGGTCAGTTCCTGACATGTGGTCACCAGATTCCGCAGATATCCACCGTCATCCTGCTCCTCACGGAGGGCATAATAATTGACGGGAATTGCTTCGGGATCTACCGCATCAAGCATGGATTGATGGAGAAGACGAAAGTCATCCGGGTCCATCGAGGTGCTGCGGTCGCACAGATTGTCCAAATAATCACTAATAGTTTGATATGAAACGATCAGCGGAATCAGAATGTGTCTGTTGGGCAAATCAGCTAAAGCGTAGACGGTTCCGCCTTCACAGTGAAACTGTTTATCCTTCAGACTGGCAAGTGCCTGCGTACGTAATTCCTCATTCGGAATCGCCTCAGCTTGGGCACGCCATCCATTCAATGCCTTCCGTGTTTCCGGAATGGTGTATTTGTACACCCCTCTCATCAATGCCAGCGGTCCACGCGGATATTGATGACGTTTTCGATTTGATTGGCTCAAAATAAATGTGCCTCCACTTGGTTGAATACGTATTAGAGCGATTTTTAACCATTCCTATTATAATATGATCCCCTTAATTGTACAAATGATCTGCCGCATATTCCGCACAAAAAATCGCATCGGCGTTCAAAGCTTTGTGATATACTAGGCATATTTCATCCATCAAAGGAGTCGTTGACATGTCGTCAAGTGAATCACTTTCGTGGAGACGGTTATTTTCTTTTTTTGTGCCACTTGGCATTTCCGCCTCTCTCGTCACTATTTCTCACGTCATTATAAACAGTACATTAGCACGTTCCGCTCATCCCGAGACGGTTATTGCTAGCTATGCTATCGCCGGTAGCTTGTTAACCCTCACGGAACGCCCCTCCACCCTGCTGCGGCAAACTTGTTCCGCACTGGTTCGCGATCGCCTTTCCTTTCAGGCCCTCACATTTGTGACCAAAATATTTCTTGCCTGTGTGCTTCTCATTGGTTTTCTCATCGTATACTCTCCCGTGGGTACCGGGGTATTCAAATACCTTTTTGGTGTAAGTCCAGATCTGCTGAACAAAGTCATCGACGTATATGAAATTCTCATGTATGTGAGTATCTTTTCAGTGATCCGCAACATCTATCAGGGGATCATCATTACGAATAACCGAACCAAGTGGTTAACAATCGGCATGGTATTCCGTTTAGCCGGTATGTATGGACTATCCCTGTATTTCATATATACAGACAGCATTGACAGCGGACGTGTAGGCGCTATCATTTTTGCTGCTGGCATGATGATTGAAGCGCTGGTCAGCTTTTTGGAAGGAAACAGCATCAAGCGCAAGATGCCAGCCAAGCTTGAGGATCACCCCGTCGAGAGCAAGGGAGACGTATTTCGCTTTTATAAGCCGCTGCTGCTATCCAGCTTTGTCGCGCTGTTTATAGGACCGGTCATTAACATCGTACTTGGCAAAACGACCGGGATCGCACTAGCCATTTCTTCCTTTGCCATAGCAAGCAGTCTGATGCAGTTAATGCTAAGCTTTTTTACATACATTCATCAGATCGTGCTTAATTTCTACCTTGTGGACGCCAAACTGGTACGAAAATTCGCGCTTATCACCGGATTTATTCCGTTTGCAATGACGGTGTCGATTGCCTATACCCCCTTGGGACCATGGGTATTCGAAAATGTCATGAGCGTGCAGGGTGAATTGTTGGAACAAAGTCTCTGGACACTGCGTGCGTTCGTCTTATTTCCGCTGATCTTCCCTTTTCTGGATTTCAGCAATGGCATCATTCTGCTTCGCGGTCAGACGAAAACGATGTTTCGTTCGCAAACGGCGAATGCCATCTGCACGGTAATTGTGCTGCTTATTCTTGTTAGTATTTTTCCTGCCTGGAACGGCATGATTGGAGCTGTTGCCCAATCCCTTGGCCTGCTCGCCGAACTTATCATTGTCTGGCTTGTCATCCGGCGCACGCAGCAAGAACCTACAATGTCCGTGCCGTCTACCAGTAAATCATCATCCCTGAAAGGGTAATAAAATCAATTGAACTGTTATCAGGATTGGAGTCTCTCATCATGAAATTAAGTCACAACGCCCGCCCGGATCAGAACTGGCTGCGGGCTCTCATGTTCACCATCTTCGGTTCCACCGTTCTGGTGGTATCCTATTTCCAACTTTACTTTAGTCATCTGGGCTTTAGCCGGGCGGAGATCGGCTACCTTTACGGGATCGGGCCCCTCATCTCTGTGTTCTCCAATATGTTTTGGAGCATGGCCAGCGACCGCTACCAAACGGTGCGCAAAGTGATGATCATTCTGCTTGGTGGTCAATTGATTACAGGTATCATGCTCGCCAATGCAACGACTTTCGGTCAGGTATTTGTACTCGTGACCCTGTTTTACTTTTTCTATTATCCGGTCTATCCACTCTCCGATACGATGGCTATCACAACGGCCAGCAAGTATGGTCGAAATTTCACTTCCATTCGAGTCTTCGGATCGATTGGGTATGCCTTCTTCGCATTAAGTATCGGGTACTTCCTTGGATCTTTTGGTCCAGGATGGACGATCTGGGTTTGTGTCGGTCTCGCTGCGACAACATTACTTATCAGTTTTCAATTGAAGGATCAACCTTCGGGAAGTAGTAGTAAAATGGATCTTTCGGGGCTATGGGCTATTTTGAAACGCAGAGATGTGCTCACCTTTTTTGGCTGTGTATTTTTGCTAGCCATGGGACATCGGATGAACGAAGCTTTTCTTACCATCACGCTAAAAGAGCTGGGTGCCAGCGAGGGGCTGATCGGTTGGTCTTTGCTGATCTCTTCCGTAAGTGAGATCCCCATATTCCTGCTGCTTAGCAAGTATGGAAACCGGTATAAAGAACTGCCGCTCATTGCTTTTGCTGCACTGATGTATACGGTTCGTTTGCTTCTCATGTCCATATCCGATACACCTGCAGCTGTCGTTGCGATTCAGACGATGCACAGCGTTACCTTCGGTATTTTCTACGTTACGGCGGTCCGCTACATCATTCGCCTTGTTCCAGACAACTACAGAGCTACGGGTATGGCTTTGTTCACCATCGTGTGGTCCAGTGCCTCGGGACTGCTAAGTGGAACGTTGGGCGGACTGATCCTGGAACATGCAGGCAGACAAACCTTCTATCTCACCGCGATGGCTTTTTCCCTGGCTGCCCTGATCGGTTTCGGATTAAAGTTATGGTCCAGCATGACCCATCGTGCGTCTTGAACACACAGGAAATCCACACCGTATGCACCCGATAATTAGAACGAAAATATAGAATCAAAAAAAGCACAGCCTCCTTGAGGGGACTGTGCTTGGGTTCTTAATATTCAGCTATTAATATTTATCATGTATAAGAAGTCCGTTGACCGGAAAAATTCTTACAGTTTGTTTACGTTAGCTGCTTGAGGACCACGGTTTCCATCAGTGATTTCGAATTCTACCGCTTGACCTTCTTCCAATGTTTTGAAGCCGTCTCCTTGGATTGCGGAGAAATGTACGAATACGTCCTCGCCGCCTTCAACTGAAATAAAGCCATAGCCTTTTTCTGCGTTAAACCATTTAACTGTACCTTTCAAATGAAAAACCTCCTAAAAATATCGCCATCTATGGCGAATACCCTTATTATACTGTATGGGCTTCCATTTTGCAATTTATCTTTCCATAAATGTCGAAAAAATTTGCTTTGAATCGTAGGGTACGGTATCATTTTACCAAAACCGTTAGTTTGGAGACTACCTATGATAAAAAAACATGAAATATACAAAACAGACAAGTGGAATATGATGACTGTAGAAGTTCAGGGCAAATATCTCGTACTGCGAGAAATTTCGGAAGAGTGGGGCGAAGAATGCCATACTTTCCTTAGCCGTCCTGCGTTAATGCACTGGGCTGAACGCCGTTTCCCAAAAGCAGATTTTGAGAACCGTGAGGATGAATGGCGTCAATTGATGGCTGCCTTCAAAGGGGTCTAACCCATGCCGCTTGACTCAAGCAATGTCGTCATCTTTATTATCCTTGCCTTTTCCCTTGGTATTGTGCTTATTCTGGGACGCAATTCCATCCCGGATCGACTAAGACGGGGAATGGCGCTTATTGCTACCCTGCTCATTTGTTTCGCCTTTTTCCTGATCGTTTATTTCTTGTATAACATGGGAACCTAATCACGGTGCCCTGCTGCTCAAATATTTCAACGTGCCTAAGGTCATACTATACGAGATTATTCGTATCGTAAGGAGGAAGGCCGTTGAAATACCAGAAATCGCTATCTGTTATACTGGTACTTAGTCTGATTCCTTCGTCTCTCTCCGCACAAGCGAGCGTGACGAAGGCAGCTTCGTCCAGCCATTCATCAGATCATCAAAGGAGGATTTCCATGAGTCAATTATTGAAACGTTCCGAGGTGCCAGCCGAGCATAGCTGGAAACTGGAAGATTTATTTGCCGATCAGAATGCCTGGGATCAGGAATATGAAGAAGTATCGTCTTTGACCAAGAAGGCCTCCGAATTTCAAGGCAAACTGAATCAACCTGACGTACTCAAATCTTGCTTCGAGTTCGAAGATGAGATCAGCCTCAAAATAGAACGCCTCTTTGTGTATGCACGTATGCATCAAGATGAAGACACAGCGAATCCTACATATCAAAACCTGTCCCAAAAAGCCCAGAAATTAGGCGTACGGGTTGGTGAAGCACTTTCTTTTGTCACACCGGAGATTCTCTCCCTTCCTGACGATGAGTTGGACGCATTCATTGCGAACGAAAAACTCTCAGCATATACATTTACGTTGGAAGAGATGAAACGGGAAAAAGCCCACGTTCTTAGCCAAACCGAAGAGGCTTTGCTTGCTCAAGTAGGCAACCTTTCACAAGCACCACAGACAATATTCAGCATGTTGAATAACGCCGATCTCAAATTTCCGAGAATCAAGGATGAACATGGTAATGAAGTTGAGCTGACACACGGCAGCTACATTCAGTTCCTTGAGAATCCGAATCGTGAAGTTCGCGAACGTGCCTTCAAAGCGGTATACGAAACCTATGCCAAACAGAAGAATACAATCGCGGCTGCCCTAAATGCGAATGTAACCAAAAATATGTTCTATGCCAATGTTCGGAAGTACCCTTCCGTAATGGAAATGTCCCTCTATGGAGATAACATTCCAACGGATGTGTATACGAATCTGGTAGACACCATTCACGAGAGCCTTCCGTTATTGCATCGTTATATGGACCTTCGCAAAAAGTTGCTTGGTGTGGATCAATTGCACATGTATGACCTGTTCGCTCCGCTCGTAGATGAGTACAAAATGGATATTACCTATGAGGAAGCGAAACAAACTGTCAAAGATGGCCTGACACCACTCGGCAAGGACTATGCAGACGCATTGCAGACTGGATATGATAACCGCTGGATCGATATATATGAGAATGAAAATAAACGTTCAGGCGCTTATGCCTGGGGCGCTTACGGCACTCACCCATATGTCTTGTTGAATCACAAAGATAACCTGAACAGCATGTTCACATTGGCACATGAAATGGGTCACGCTCTGCATTCACATTACTCGGATACAACACTTCCGTATCGCGATGCGCAGTATACCATTTTCCTTGCTGAGGTTGCATCTACAACCAACGAAGCATTGCTCATGGATTATCTGCTTAACAAATCAACAGATCCGAAGGAAAAATTATATTTGCTGACCTATTATGCCGATCAATTCCGTACAACGGTATTCCGTCAGACCATGTTTGCTGAATTCGAGAAAATCATTCATGAGCGTGCGGAACAAGGTGACGCATTGACACCACAATTGTTATCCGAGATCTATTATGATCTGAACGTTAAATATCACGGTAAAGACATGGTTGTCGACAAAGATATTGAAATGGAATGGGCTCGTATTCCCCACTTCTATAACAGCTTCTACGTTTACAAATATGCTACAGGCTTCTCCGCAGCGACAAGCTTCTCCAAGCAAATCCTGGAAGAGGGCCAACCGGCCGTTGACCGTTATCTTGGCTTCCTGAAGAGCGGTGGCAGTGATTACTCCATCAACATTCTGAAAAAAGCAGGTGTGGATATGTCTACACCACAGCCAATTCGTGAAGCTATGAGTGTCTTCAAGGAACTGATTGAACAGATGGAGCAACTAACCAAATAAGGTTGTCTTTCCATGTGACCTGCATCCCTTGCCCGTTTGGGCAGGGGATTTTATCATCATTGCAAGATGCAACATACCCGAATATGGGTAATGCATATCTAGCTCTCAATTGTTCAACAAGGAGGCAACACCATGAAAATGCAATGGGCACTCATAGCAGGTCTTGTTTTTGCACTGCTCACGGGGATCTTTGCGGTCATTAATGTGGATTCCGTACAAGTGAACCTGTTATTTAACACGGTACAAATTCCGCTGATCTTGCTCATTCTCGGTTGTACCCTGATCGGTGGAATTATTGTAGGTTCCTATGGCATCTATCGCCAATACCGACTGCAACGCGAGAACAAGCAACTGAAATTGCGTGTATCTGAATTGGAAAGTTCGACGGCAAGCAAATCTTCGCTCGATTCTTTCAAAACAATGGATTCACTAGACTCAAAAAGTGAACCAGACAGCCTATTAGATAAGGATTCGATCCAGAGTCAGCACAAAGGAAACCCTACGGGGACATTGTAACCAACAGAGTCAGCCTGCTGGCGAGTCAGGAATGGTAGTATCACATTCACTCCCCCAGACAGGCTGTATTTTGTTTCATACCATACCCACGTTCCAAGGAGGAAATTATACAATGAGTTTTACCATTGATGAATCTTACGTTCTGACTTTTCTGAAAAAATTGCTGGACACACCAAGTCCAAGTGGGTACACACATCATATTATCGAGATGATCCGCAAGGAAGCAGAATCACTGGGCATCGCCTGTGAGCTGAATAACAAGGGCGGTGCAGTGCTTACATTGCCAGGGCAGGATTCGTCCAAGACGATTGCTTTGAGCGCCCACGTGGATACGCTAGGGGCCATGGTGCGCTCCATTACATCTTACGGCACATTAAAACTGACCTCTGTTGGTGGCTTTTCCATGCAAAGTATCGAAAACGAATATTGCAGCATCCATACTCGGGATGGAAAAACATACACAGGCACCATTCTTTCCCTTCACCCGTCTGTACACGTCTATCCGGATGCACGCACCTTTGAACGGACCGAAAGCCATATGGAAGTTCGCATCGATGAAGTCGTCTCCTCCAAGGAAGATGTGTTGAAACTCGGGATCGCTGTCGGTGACTTTATCTCCTTCGATGCTCGTGCAGTCATCACGCCGAGTGGTTATATCAAGTCACGTCACCTGGACGACAAAGCCAGCGTAGCTGCGCTATTCGGCATCCTTGAGTCTGCACATCGTGAGGGCTGGAAACCATTACATAACGTCTCTCTGCTCATCTCGAACTACGAAGAAGTCGGACATGGCGCATCATATATCCCTGCGGAAATCAGTGAAATGATCGCTGTAGACATGGGAGCCATGGGTGATGACCTCAGTTGTAAGGAAACCGACGTTTCCATATGTGCCAAAGATTCTTCTGGCCCGTATGACTACGATATGACCAGCCGTCTCATTGAACTGGCCAAACAAGATGGAATGGATTACGTCGTGGACATTTATCCTCACTATGGCTCAGATGGCAGTGCCGCATTACGTGGAGGAAACAATATTCGAGCAGCACTGATCGGTCCAGGGGTTCACGCGTCTCATTCCATGGAGCGTACACATAAGGATGCTGTCCTGAATACGGCACGTTTGCTCGCTGCCTACATTACAACCAAGTAAAACAGAATCAATTACCTACGAAATCATCATGGATGACATCTATATGTCTTGTCTAACCAAAAAGGACACTTCCAAGCACAGCAATCGGTGTGCAATCGGAAGTGTCCTTTGTTTCCATGTCTTTTAATCTGCCTGTTCCACATATGCATGATATTTACGATCCAATATCTCTAGCTCTGCCTTATGGTCACGCATTTCATTTCTTAGTACATGCATCGTCTTCCGAACCGCGCTCAGTCCATCTTTCACCTGACGTTCGGCTTTGCGAATTTTGTCCTGAACCATCCAGTCCACGAAGAGGTTATCGAAGAAATAGTCTGCGAAGGAAAGCAGACCTCCCAGATGCAGATCGGCGTGTACTGCCATCTCTACATCCTCCAGTTCCTTCTGAAAACGTCGTAGACGCTTACCTGCATCCATGATGGCGACCTGAGCGTCATCCATTCGTCCTCGCTTGATATGTGTGGAGATGACCCCACCACCCATCATGTCATATACGCCCCAATTGCCTGCCGAAGCCAAAGCCTTCTCTGCACGTTCAAGAGCGTAGAGCAGATATTCTCCCTCCCGGAAAGCTTCATCCAGTTCCTGTAGCTCACTCGCAAGATGTTCCCGATTCTCAGCCATGTGTTGCAATTCCGCATCCTGGTCCAGCAGATGACCTTCCTTCTTCCCCCACAGGGCGTTGTAATCGCTCTGCCAGTACTGATACTGCCGCCGGCCCTCCAACTCCTGCTCCACATGAATCCGTTGCTCCTGTACGTCTTGTAACATGCGACAAGCAGTGTCGTATGCAGCCTTGCTCTCCATCAGTTCCAGTTCTTCCTTCTCCAGACGCTCTGTCTTCTTACCAATCAGTTGAAAGAAAAATGCTGACAATGTCATACTGTTCAGTCGATCAACGTCTTTCTGCTCCTTCTGGAGATGCTCCAGACGACGCTTTACCTTTGCTTCCCATTCGGTTTCTTCCGTTTGAAGCTTCTCCAGACGCTTGGTCCATTTCTCGTAAATTCTCCCCTTTTCCTTGAGCACTGCCAACTGTTCATTCATTTGCTTATACATAAGTGTGGTGTTCTCTCCCTTCTATGGAATTCTTTACTTATACAACGTAATGAATATACTAAACGTTTCATATTAAATCACAAATTCGCAGACAAAAAAAACGCCCTCTCCTCCTATGCGAAATAACGTCACGAAGGAAAAAAGGGCGATAGTTAATCAAATATCAAGATTTGCTCTGTTCAATCTGCTCTGCAAGTTCATTCAGAATGGTCCAGCGTTCCATCAATTCGTCCAGATGACGCTCAGCCTCAACCTGCTCCGCCATTAACTCCTGCAGACGTGCAGAATCGCTAAAAGACTCTTCCATCTCTTTGTTAATCCGGACAAGATTGGCTTCTGCCTTCTCAATATTTTCATCAATCTGATCGTATTCACGTTGCTCTTTGAAGCTGAATTTCAACTTCGGTTTAGCCGCTGACACAGCAGGCGTCGTTTTCTCCGATGACTGCTTCACCTTCGCTGCTCCTGTCTCACTCTCTTGCGTAGCTCCAGGCGCATTTTTCAGCATCCATTCCGCATACTCACTATAGTCGCCGACGTGTACACGTACAGCACCGTTGCCCTCAAAAGACAGCACTTTATCCACAGTACGATCCAGGAAATAGCGATCATGGGATACCACAAAGACAACACCAGGGAAATCATCCAGGTAGTCTTCAAGTACAGCGAGTGTCTGGATGTCCAGATCATTCGTCGGCTCATCCAGCAGCAATACATTCGGCGCAGCCATCAGCACACGCAGCAGATACAGACGACGCTTCTCTCCACCGGACAGACGGGAGATTGGCGTCCACTGGGAGGCCGGGGTAAACAGGAACCGCTCCAGCATCTGGGATGCTGTAATCAGAGAGCCATCGGCTGTTTTCACATTCTCGGCCACTTCCTTGATGTACTCAATCACACGAAGAGTTTCATCCATCTCCTGATGTTCCTGAGTGAAATAGCCCAGATTGACCGTAGGACCGACGTCAACTACACCTGCATCAGGTTCCAACTTGCCAGATATCATCTGGAGCAACGTGGACTTACCACTACCATTCGGTCCGACAATCCCTACCCGATCTCCAGGTACGGCAATATAACTCAGATCTTCGATCAGCTTGCGACCACCCACGGATTTGGAAAGATGCTCGATCTCCAGAATCTTTTTACCCAAACGAGTGGAGCCCACCGATACTTCCAATGAACCCGAGCGCTGGATTCCTTGTTGATCTTTAAGTTGTTCGAAGCGATCAATTCTCGCTTTTTGTTTCGTCGTCCGTGCCTTGGCACCGCGACGAATCCACGCAAGCTCTGTCCGAAGCAGGTTCTTACGCTTCTGTTCGGAAGAGGCTTCCCGTTCTTCCCGCTCCGCCTTCAGTTCCAGAAAACGTGTATAGTTGGCTTCATATCGGAACAAACGACCATGATCCAATTCCAACATGACATTCGCCACACGATCGAGGAAATACCGATCATGCGTAATCATAAGCAGTGCGCCGCGGCGCTTCTGCAAGTACTGCTCCAACCAAACGACCGAATCATTATCAATATGGTTCGTCGGCTCATCCAGAATGAGCAGTTCGCAAGGGTGAATCAGCGCAGCAGCAAGAGCTACCCTCTTGCGTTGTCCACCAGACAATGTGCCCATCAGTGCATCGAATTGACGAATACCCAGTTTGGACAAAATGCTCTTCGCTTCACTCTCCATCTGCCAGAGCTGAAGCTGCTCCATTTGCTGATTCAAGCGTAATAACCGCTCTTGCAAGGCTTGATCGGACGAATTCAGTTCCAATAATTCCATCGTTTCCGTATATTCACGCACAGTTTTCATTTCCATGCTGTCACCTTCGAATACTTGTTGCAGTACCGTATTATCCGGATTGAAATCCGGATTCTGTGCAAGGAACTGAATACGTACGTCATTACCGATCGAGATCTGTCCCGCATCTGCAGGTTCCATACCAGAAATCACACGCAAAAACGTGGATTTACCGGTTCCATTTACCCCAACGACACCAATCTTGTCCTGATCAGCCATGCCAAATGAAGCATCCTTGAACAATATTTTTTCGCCATAACTTTTTGCAATTTGCTCTACCGTCATTATGTTCATTGCTCGTACCCACTTCTCTGTAAATTAAAATTCAATATCACGTACATCCGTGCACTCACTTTACACTTGTAAAAAAGAACGGCATCCGTCCAGAAACAATGCTGCTGCAAAAGCAATTCGTTTGTTCAGATGTTCTTCATTAAACTCTGGATTCAACATAATATCCATCTTCAGCCGGTCCAGAATTCCAATGTAGGCTTCAGCGAGCAATACAGGCTCAGGTACACTTGCACTCTCCAGTACCTCACACACCATACTCATGTATTGATTCATAAATGCCTTCATGAATTTCATCAAATCCGGATCATTATTGGGTGCCATAAAGAAGAGCTTGGTATGATTGCGGCGCTCATAATAATACGTAAGGTGGGTCTTGGCTATTGCTCCAAGTTTATCACCTGTGTTCTCATGCGAATTCAAAGCATATTCAAGGCGGCTGATAAAGCTGTTACAGTCCCGCTTGGATACTGCGATAAATAATTGTTCCTTGCTTTTGAAATATAAGTAAATGGTGCCTTTTGCGATGCCGGCTTCGTCTGCAATATCAGACATTTTCGTCTCATAAAAACCTTTCGAGCCAAAAATACCATAAGCCGCATCCAAAATAGCCTCCGATTTGTCTCCCTGTACCGTGCTCAAATGTACTCCCCCTTACAACGCCAAAATGTTACCTAAACCAATCGCCACACATCCACCAATCACCGAGCTAAGCACGTTCACCAGGTCGTTACTCATCCATGCCCAGCCACGAGCCCGAACCGTCGGATGCCCGCAATGTTCATGTACCTCAACTTCACGGCCACACACGGTACAACGATACATCATCTGCACCGTTGCGCCTAGATAGGAATCGGCAAAAGCACCTGCCAACCCACCTACAAGGCCGACAAAAGTCCAACTAAACAGACCAAGCCCTTCTATCCCGGCGATCCAGGAAAACAAGAATGCTCCCGCACCAATCAGTGCCCCGCCTACGGCTGCAGCCACGGTTCCGAGAAGTGAGACACCTCCTGAAGCACCTGGCGTAAGTACCTTCCATGTGAGAACAGAGCGCGGCGGCTTGCGACTGAGACTCCCAAGTTCGGTTGCCCATGTATCCGATGTAACGGTAGCCATTACTCCAATGAAAGCATATACCCATGCCGGATGTGGAAAGATCCAGTATCCCAGACATAGGAACATGCCCATCCCACCATTAGCCATCACTTGTCCGGCATCCCGATTTCCTGACTTGGCATAGGATTTCTCGAGCTCCTGCTTCCGATCTTTACGAAATCTGGAGAGCAACGTTGAAGTAATGAAAAACAACAATAACGTGCCAAACCAGAACAGGTTACCCGCTCCGTAATATATCGTTCCCATCATGATGGCTGCCAGGCAGCCAGACAGGGTTAGCGACTTTTTCGCATAGGCAGCACCTGCCACCATAGAAGCGCATACGGCGCCAATAATCCAATCCATAATGTCTCCTGCATGCAGCGTATGTACAACCCGCATGACGTTTATTGTATTTTTGAAATTCAATTATACCACGGTTTGATGCCAATGCCGAAACTCCTTACGCCAGCACACAAAAAACCTGTTTTGGCCTCATTTAGAAGTGCCAAAACAGGTTTTTGATAAAATGTTAAAACAAGATAACTTCCCTTTTACGTAACGTCTGTAATTCAGTGTTCCCAGGTTCTAATTCAGACCCGCTTCGCTCCGCCAATGACCCCATATCGGTAGAGTACTCTGCGACCAAACCAGTTGAACAATCGATCCGTCAGGAATCCCATAAAGCCCAGGGAAATCAGCCCGACAAAAATCCAATCCGTCCGGAAAAAGAGTCTTGAATTCCAGATCAAGTAACCGACTCCTTCATTCGAGGCAATCATCTCAGCACCGATTATGGCCATATACGAAGTTCCCATCGCCAGTCTCACACCCGTGAAGATATACGGAGTTGTTGCCGGAACAATCACATGCAGCAGAATCTGCCGTTCATTGGCTCCCATGCTGCGGGCTGACCGGATTTTATCTTCTTCAACGGAGAGCACACCTGTCAGTGTATTCAGCACAACAATGAAGAAGGTTGCGTACATAATAAGCGCGATCTTGGATTGCTCTCCAATACCAAACCACACCAAGAATAAGGTAATAAAGGCAATTGGCGGGATAAAGCGTATAAAGTTAAGGAATGGTTCGGCGAACAGCCGGATGATATGCACCTTGCCAATAATCAATCCTACCGGAATAGCAATAATGCTTCCCAGTACCCATCCCGCCAGTACACGAGTGAAGCTGATTCCGATATACTGCATCAGGGTACCATCAGCAATCAGTTCACGTGCTCCCAGAATCGTGTGCCACGGACCAGGGATTACGTCAGGCCCATAGATGAGGGCACCGAGCTGCCAGATTAAGATGACCGTTACCCACAGAAGCGGGATAGAGACCCATTTTTTCTCCAACCATTTCATCTTGTATATCACCTCAGTTATTCTTCAAAGTGGCCTTGAATTCGGTCATACAAAGTGTTGAACTCAGACGAGGCGATGTTCCTCGGGTAAGGTAAGTTGTTGTGGTAAATATCCGTTATATTCGAAGATGGACCTACGGACATAATGCCTATGCGCTCACCAAGCAATAGCGCTTCCTGAATATCGTGGGTGACAAAGATAACGGTTTTATGAGTTTCTTTCCAGATATTCACCAGTTCCTTCTGCATGGTCCGCCGCGTCATCGCGTCCAGTGCACCGAATGGCTCATCCATCAGCAAGATTGCCGAGTCATTCGCAAGTACACGGGCCAATTGAACCCGCTGCTTCATGCCACCCGAAAGCTCTTTTGGAAATTTGCCCTCATGAGCACTCAGTCCAACAAGCTGAATGTAACGATCGGAGATCTCACGCCGTTGTGTCTTAGGCACCTTGGACATTCGAAGCCCGAATTCAACATTCTCCCTCACGGTTAACCATGGAAAGAGAGACGAATCGGCCTGCTGAAATACCATCGCCCGATCCCTGCCCGGTCTGTCAATCTCCTTGTTATCTACCTTGAGTTGTCCACCCGACTTGGAGATAAAACCCGCGATCATGTTCAGCAACGTTGACTTCCCGCACCCGCTGGGACCAAGCAGGACAAAGAATTCTCCTCCCTTAATGACCAGATCGACATCCTTAATGATATAATGCACATCCCCATTGGTCGGGGCATGATACGTTTTCCGCAGCTGTTCAATATGAATGGTATGCTGAGTTGCAGGTAAAGACATAACGGACACCTCCCATTTGAATATAAATTATTTACTGTATGTCACTTTATCCGGCAGCGCCTGTTCGAGTGAAGTTAGATTCAGTTTGGTGTCGAGATCAAAATCCTGCTCAATGATTCCGGTATCCACCATATATTTTTTCTGACCTGCCAAACTGTCATAAGCAGCCTGCGTAAATCCAACTTTCCATGGATTGATCGGAAGGTCCTTCAACGTGGCATCTTTAGGCTGTTTGGTCTCTTTATACATCAGATCTGCAACCTCTTCAGGATGCGCTTGTGCATACGTGGATGCCTCATCAAGCGCCGCAAGAAAATCACTTACCGTTTCAGGGTTTGCCTGGATGAATTCATTACTCGATATCAGTCCCATACCAAGGCGTATAGGCGTTTCGGACATATCCGTCAGCTGATGCACTCCTTCGAGTGCATCGAATTTATCAGTTAACGCGGAACCGATTACCCAAGTGGCATCAAGGTCTCCCTGTTTCAGTGCGATGTAGGACTCATCAAAAGCCCCCTGACCAATTTGCGTCACATCACTGAGCGCCAATCCCTGATCCTTCAAATATTCATCCCATAGATATGGAATAAATGTGCCTCGAATGAAGCTTACTTTCTTGCCCTTCAAATCCGCTCCACTCTGAATATCCTCCCTTGCATACAGCTTCCAGGCGGCTGCCGCTTCATCCGTAGCCTGACCTGCAGAAGCGATGACTGAATATTCCCCTTTAGCCAGAGCATTCAAAACAGGGAAATCTGCCCCATACGCAATATCTACCTGTTTGATAAATAGTGCATTTACACCTTCAGCCGGCGAACCAAACGTAATACTCTCTGCATCAATGCCCCTGCTTTCAAAGAAACCTTTGGCAATGGCTACCCTGAACGTGGGGTTGGTACTTGTATCTGCGATTCGAATTTTTACATTATCGGCATTTTTACCGGTTGCGGCTTGGGTTCCCGATCCTGCTGCGTTTGAACTGCATCCGGATAATAGGAGTACCGTAGCCAGGAATAATATCAATACGCCAGTTACTATGGATGGTTTTCTCACAATATACACCCCATTCGATCTAGTCATGATTCTTGAAGCCTAACCGCCCGACTTGCCTTCATCCGACGTCGCCACACAGGCTGCACCCTCCACAAATGGAAGAGTTGTCTCTACGCTCACGATGGATGCAGAACCTTTGGGTGCTGCTCCCGGCACCCTGTAGGTGGAGACATCAATGGCTTCGATGGCAACCTCCTCCGGTTTTTCCAACTGCGGAACCCACTGATAAGGAACTCGATATGAGCGATAGACCATATTGGTATTCCGCCCATCTGTGTAAGGGGAGACATACTCCCAGACCAGTTCATGCTCCGCTGTCACTTCGAACAATCTGCCATTGGAGCCTTCGGTTATTAGGGTGTTTCCGTTAGGTAAACGCTGGGCGGAACTGATGTATGGGCTATAAAATTTATAGGAATCCGTCGGTACCGAGTAACCTGCTTCTGCCGATGTATACTGCCAGACAATCTCCAGGGTGACCGGGTTAATCTCCAGCACACGGGAGTGATCCCGAATCGCATGTTTCAATCCAAATGGGGAAGCCGGATTCGGAAGGCCGTAACCTGCCCAGCCGCCGTTGTCGAATACGAGCAGGTTCCCTTCACCAGGCAGACCCTGGGGAATGATATGTGCATGATGCTGCCCGATAATCGTGCCGATGTGCTTCGCTTCAGGTGAAGTATAGTCGGGACCAAGTCTCCATACAATTTTTCCGCTCTGTCTGTCTGTAATGGCAATAATGTTAGCCTCTCTGGCGTCCCAGATAATATTGTCGGGGTGGAACCGTTCGTCTCCGTCTTCATAGAAGCGGTTGGGCCCAACGTAAGAAGCAGAATTAATATGTAACCAGTCACCCACACCACCACCCAAATGACCGAAAGAGCGTGTATTCGGATCACGGAACAGGACATTTCGAGCAGCTTCATCAAAACCTAATTCTTCAAAGTGCTCGTTAGGCAGCCACTCCCAGAGAACCTTTCCGTCCCAATCGACTTCGATAATGGCATCATCAAGCAATGGCTTATCTGAAATTTGCGGGTTACTCACATTTTTGTGAGCCAGGATGAGCGTTTTACCACTCTTTGTCTTCGGCGCAAGCCCGGGTGCATAGTAACCTACTGGATTACCCTCACGCTGGTAATCATGATGCTGGCGGGCATACCACAGTGGCTCATATCCCGGATCTTCAATGTGTTCGTAGCTATTGTATTTCCATACAATGTTGCCGTCCCAGTCCACTTGGACCAGATCGACATTATCCTGAATACCGAACTTTGGATCTCTCCGACCCGTGCTGCCCAGCACGTAGCCGCCAGGCAATATTTTGGCCGGAAATCCTAACAATCCTTTCCACAGGTGAACTTCCTTGCCATTCATGTCGATCAACACTACGCCTTCCTCACCTGCCTGATAGACGGTATAACCGCTCCAAGCCTTATCCGGATTGTATAGCGTTGCTCCAGTTGGATATATTGTTGAGTGTCCCATTGATCATCTCTCCCCTAGAATGTTTGTAGAATGGAATGTCGAATATCACTACTTGATACAACTTCAATAACTGAGATAGTTACTCTTCCCGGTATTGTCTCGCTGCTTCTGCTCAAGGTCACGTGTGGAAGACTGCTCGTGTTCTTGTATCCCATTGCTCTCCGCCAATTCCAGCACCGTGTCCGAGAACCCCTCCAGATTCGCTACCACCCGCTCATAGAATTGACTTTGCTGCTCCAGCTCCTCCGTTGTAAAACCCTCAAACAGAAGCGTGATACATCGGGCACCGATGTTGCTGTTTCTCGCATACATCTCCCGCCCGCTGGATGTGATGTCCAGTAAAACCGTCCGGCGATCGTCTTCCTTTCGTCTGCGGATGGTGAGTCCTTTTTTCTCCAACTTATCCGTTAGAGCAGTAATGGCACCGGATGTAAAGTCCAACTGTTCTGCCAAATCCCCAAGCCGTTGTTCACCTTCACGAATGATTTTGTGCAGGATAAGCATGCCCGGCAGGCTGATGCCCTCTACAGAGATGCGATCCCGCTCTTTGACGAATCGTCTGACCATTTTGCGGAATAACCAGTCCGTCCGCTCCAACGCTTCCCAATCTCTATCGCTCATTCCATATCCTCCTTATTCATCTGAAGCTTCAACAGCGCACAAAAAAAGGCCCCCGCGGACATTCCTTAGAGGAGTAGTCCCGGGAGCCTTTGGTGGTCCAATCAGCTCACTTCAGTTTTCAGTTCAAATTATTTCACTGTTCATTTAATGAGTATTAAAATAATTGAGATCATCATATAACCAACTAACCCAACCTGTCAAGTGCGAATTGAAATATAGATCTACTTTTACAGTCATTCCCCGCCGGTTTGAAATTACTTATCCTGTTTTAAGTTTCACTTCAGGTTTCCCGTTTACACTATTCTCAGATCGAAACATCAATGAAAAGCTACGATTCAGTTCGTACTCAACTACAGAAATGAGGATTATCCATATGAACATGAAAAGAGTCATTATTATAGGCACCATGATTGTTACCATGTCCTTCGCCGGAACTGCATGGGGCCAATCCGCCATCTCTCCCATACCTACTGCTAAATGGTCCATCGTTGATTTGGATACTCGTGAGGGAAACAGTGACGAGCTGCTCAGCGCTCTGAATCAGCCTTCAGAAGCGGATCTGTATCAGGAACTGTATAGTGGCAAATCGCTGAGGACGATTACGGAAGAAAACAACGGGAACTTGAATGAGGTCATTGCTATACAAGTAAGGCAGCTCAGAGAGCAGTTGGATGAGCGACTCGCAAGGGGAAGTATCAGCTCGGAGCACCATGCTGCACAACAAGCTGAATTGGAAGAGTTGGTCACGCAGAGTGCAAATACAGCATACAACTTAGCGTAATTAGCGACGTATCCTTACGATAGAGATTTGAAGACAACCACGATAGCACAGCAAAAAGGAGCGTATGCACGCCCCTTTCTTGTACCCTCTTCATCTCAAGCAGGTATGATGTGTAATCCTTATTGCGCTACCCCAATCGTGCAGGCACCCAAGGATTCGCCGTCCCATGCCAGTTCGAGCACATCTCCTGCTTGTGTTGGTCCAACACCTTCCGGTGTTCCTGTAAAAATGACATCGCCCGGCCCCAGGCCGTAATGGTGACCTACATAATCCACAATATCCTGTAAACTGAAGATCATGTTACGAATATTACCACGCTGAACTTCCTCACCATTTTTGGTCAATGTAAAGTCTTTCTCCAGCAACGCTGCTGCACCAGGAAATGCCTGAAATGCAGTAACCGGCGCAGAATTTTTGAACCCTTTGGCCGCTGTCCAAGGGTGACCCTTTTTCTTAATCACAGTCTGTACATCACGTAACGTAAAATCAATACCAAACGCATACGCATCTACCAGCTCATCTACCGCCACACCTGGCTCATAACTACGGCCAATTTGCACGACCAGTTCAGCTTCATAGTGAACTTCACCTTGGGTAGCAGGCAACTCAAGGGTTTCACCATTCAGGGATACGACTGCGTGAGAAGGTTTCATAAAGATCATCGGCTCATCCGGAACTGCGTTGCCCAATTCTTCCGCGTGAAGTTTATAATTGCGTCCTACACAGTATACATTGCGAATGTTAGTCAACATGGGTATATAACCACCTTTATCGGATTCATTAGTGTATATGGAGTAAATTACGGTCTGAAGAATCGGCTGCTCGTCTCCTGAAATGCATGTTCCCATACGTCAGGTCGGTTTGTACACAACATAAGCTCTGGATCTACTGCCGCCAGTCTCTTCATAATCGTCTTGTCATCCACCGTCCAAGCCATCACACGAATGCCTGCACTCCGCATCTCGTTCATTAAGGATTTATCTACATTGGTATATCCAATCGAGAGGAATGTGCAATTCATTTGCCGCAGTGCGGTTAACAGATCACCTGGTCGTGCGTCGATAATAAGCCCCGTCTGGATCTCCGGTGCAAGTTTCTTCACTTCAATCAGAGCAGCAGGTTCAAATGAAGTGATCACCACATCATTCTGCATATGTCTTTTTCTCACTTCATATATAACTGCGGCAGGCAGGCCAGGGTACATATCCCCCTGCGTTTTCAGTTCGATGTTCAAACGCACTCTGCCGCACGAACGATCAAGCAGTTCACTTAGAGCCGGAATCCGTTCACCTTTGTAGGTCTTGTTTTTCCATGCTCCGGCATCCAGCCGTTGCAGATCAGCCCAATCGGTTTCCCGAACCAGGCCCTTGCCATTCGTCGTACGATCCACTGTAAAATCATGAATGATCACGGGCACACCATCACGCGACAACTGCACATCCAGCTCCATCCACTGAACTTCTGGCCGTTCCATGGCCATCAGGAATGCAGCCATCGTATTCTCTGGTGCAATGGAAGAAAATCCACGGTGCGCTACACAAAGGTTGTTCATTCGATTCCCTCCTCAAAAAGGTTCTCAATTTGGCGAAGCGACTCCACTTGCATCATACCGAATGCCTGGAGAAAGCTTTGCCATCTGCTCCAGCAGAAGTCGGTTCGCCTCATCAATCATCGGAATGGCCTGACCAAGCCCTGCTTCATAAGGGATGACTTTCATACTGCAATTCGCGTCGCTACTACAGCGTGCCTGAAACACAGCCGTTTTCCACGTTTCTTCGGTTGTTGATCTGGAGAAAATAAAATTCCCCGTACTATATGCAATCCACTTCCCTTTGTAGTACTCCAACCCTTGCAACACATGAGGATGACCACCTATGACCAGATCCGCACCTGCATCTACAAACTCATGAGCCAATCGGGTCTGGTCACTATTCGGAGTACTTACCCGTTCCTCTCCCCAGTGTGCAACCACAATGACCAGATCTGCCTTCTGACGGGCCTCCTGGATCGCTTTGACTGCTCCTGTGGAATCATAGGCTTCAGCCACACCAGCCCGATTGCCTTCCGCCTTCCAACTCGTTTCCGGTACCACTCGGGAGAAGCCAAGCAGTGCGATCTTCATGCCTTTGCGTTCCAGGTAAGCTGGTGCATAAGCTTCATCTCTGTTCATCCCTGCTCCAGTGTGAGCTATGCCATACTCCTTGAGATAGGTTAACGTATCCACCAAGCCTTCTACGCCCTGATCCAGAATATGATTATTAGCCAAATTCACAGCATCAAAACCCGCAGAGGCCATTGCCGCCAATGCTTTGGGCGATGATTTGTAGACATACGTTTTGTCAGCTGCACTGGTACCACCCAGGGTTATGGGTGTCTCCAGGTTACCGATGGTAAGATCATCATCCTTGAACAATCTGCCGAGCTTGGCAAAGGGATAGTCATAACCGTTCTTATCCAGCAGTTCAGCAACTTTACCTGAGAACTGGATATCGCCAACAAAGTTAATCGTGATATCCTTCGCTGAATTGGAAGGTTTCGACGTCTCTGATTCTGTATCCGCACCTGTATTTCCCTTGGTGCTGGATGGTGTCGAAGTTGCCGCAGGTTTTTTCGTTCCGGAATCCGTCTTCCCGCCACTGGAGTTGCCTGAAGCGTCAGGGGTCGCTACGCCGGATGTCTTTTCTGCATCCTTTGTTGTCTCTCCATCCGTTGCTTTAGCACCTTCATCCGAAGTCTCATCAGATTCCGTGTCTGGAGAACTTACTTGATCGCCGCCCTTGGCATCGTCTCCAATGGAAGGCTGATCCTGATCGACTATTTCTTGCTTCACCGGCTGGTCTGCCTGTTGCTGACGTGTATTAATGACATAAAAAATGCCCACCAGACCAATTGCAATGATCAATACAATATTAACTGTCCAGATGATTGTGATTGTATTGCGGGTGCGTTTACTACCCTTTTTCTTCTTTACACTTCGCTCTGATCTTGGGGGATACATAAGCAACTCCTCTTCTTCTTCACAGCCATACATACCATTATATCAGGCATATTCTGGATTTCCATCATTCCTTGGAACTGTATCGATTGGAAGGGTATTAACTCGATTAACTTCCAGATATTCATGTAAAAAAAGCCGTCTCTTCTGTAGATAAATCTACGTTCGAGACAGCTCTCTTGCTGTGCTTAATCTGTCGCTAGTTCTTGTGTAGCCTGGACAGACATTTCCTTCGCTTGTCTGATGCAATCAGGCAAACCTACACCCTCATAACCGGCACCCGCAATGTACACGCCCGGTAATTTGCTGCCAAGTTCCTCACGAAGAGTGGCAATATGTTGGAGGTGTCCCACCGGATACTGTGGCATCGATTTGCGGAGCCGTGTAATCTCGGAGAAGATCGGTACCGCTTCGATGCCCATGGTCTCTCTCAGATCCTTGAGAACCAGATCCGTGAGCGCTTCATCCGGAAGCTCTACGTTCTGTTCGTCACCGGAGCGACCAACATAACAGCGAAGCAGTACTTTATCATCGGGACTGGTATGCAGCCATTTCGTCGATGTCCACGTGCAAGCCGTAATATTACGCCCCTCTTTCCGCGGAACAAGGAAACCTGATCCGTCGAATACATGCTCGACCTCTTTTTTCTCAAAAGCCAGCACCACATTGGCTACAGACACATAGTTAATCGCATCCAGTGCCGCTGTGTCCACATGAGGCTTCAGCAGCTCCGACGCGACATACGTCGGCACAGTAACCACTACATCATCCGCCTCAAGTTGTTCACCATTCTCCAGCTCAACATGGTATCTGGTCTCCGCTCCGTCAAGTCGTTGCAGCGACTTGACCGCGGTGTTCAGACGTTGATCCACATCCTGCAGTTCATGTACGAGGGCGTGAACAAGGCTCTGCAGTCCCTGACGAAAGTTCAGAAATGCGCTTCGCTTCGTTCCGGTATGCGTCTCAGCCGGTTTGCGGCCAGTCATCATGCCCCGAATCAAGCTGCCGTAATCGCGCTCTACTTCTCCGAACTGCGGGAAGGTAGCCTGGAGGCTCAATCGCCGCATGTCACCCGCATAGATTCCCGCGAGCAACGGTTCCGTCAGGTTCTCCAGCACTTCTGTTCCAAGACGACGCTCAATCATATAACCGAGCGATTCATCCTCTGTTGTACGACGCGGCGGGATGACAAAATCCATCAACGCCCGCAGCTTGCCTGCCGGAGAGACCAGCCCACTTCTCAGGAATGGTCTTAGTTCTGTCGGAATACCCAGAACGAGTCCTGCTGGCATAGGATGAAGCTTACCACGCTGCATGATATACGTTTTCTTCGACTCCGGATTCTGACTGACCAGCTCATGATCGATCTCCAATTCTTTGGCAAGATCAATCATTGCTGTTTTGCGAGCCAGGAAAGAATCCGGCCCTTTTTCAATCACAAATCCATCCCGGTGCAGCGTCTCAATCATGCCTCCCATGGACGAACTTTTCTCGACCAAAGTAATCACGGGTTCAACGCCCGCTTCCCGGTAATGCTTGCGGATATAAAATGCCGCGCTGAGGCCGGTGAGGCCACCGCCGACGACAACAACACGGCGTTTTTTGTCACCCATTACTCATCCGACCCTTGCTGCCATTGGCTTATAATAACGTCGCTTAATGTCTCCATGTATAGAGGATCACTATTGAGAGAATCAATCCGCATCAGGCGCATGTCGATCTCTTTGGCAATCGCTTTGGCCTCAATATCGAGATCATAGAGCACTTCCAGATGATCCGAGACGAACCCGATTGGTGCCACAAGTACATCCTCTACCTGTTCACGAGAAAGTTCCTGTAACGTATCCAAAATATCCGGTCCAAGCCACGGCTCAGCTGTTCGTCCAGCACTTTGCCAAGTAAATTGCCAATTGGTAATGCCTACACGTGAGGCAATCACTTCCGAAGTCTCCAGCAATTGTTGCGGGTATGGATCACCCATCTCCACAATACGTGCTGGCAAACTGTGGGCACTGAACAACACCTTCACATCTCCGCGTTTCGCTCCAGCTTCCTCGAACGCATCCAACTTGGCACTGACACGCGTGGACAACGCCTGAATTAACTTCGGATGCAGATGATAGCTTTCAATAAAGGACATATGAACGCCCAGCTCTTCTGCTTTTTCACGCGCACGTTTGATATAACTACCTACACTCATCGTTGAGAAATGAGGCGCAAGTACAATACCAATCGCTGTCTGAATTCCATCCTTCGCCATCTGTTCCACGCCATCCTCAATAAACGGATAGGCATGCTTCAGTCCCTGATAACAACGGAATTCCACATCATTGCCACGCTCATCGCGGTTCAACGTCTCCTGAAGAGCCTTGACCTGATTGTCCGTGTTCTCCCGAAGGGGGAATACACCGCCAACAATGGCTTCATAACGATCCGTCAGTTCCTTTAATTGCTCAGGTTCAGGCGGACGTCCTCTGCGGATATGTGTGTAATAAGCTTCAACACTCTCCATATTTTCTGGTGTGCCATATGACATCACCAGTACACCTATCGTATTAGTCATTAGTTACAGTCACCCCAGTCTTCAATGCTTCGGCAGAATATTCATGAATATAAGCCGTTAGTTCTCTGAGCTTTTCAAGAGATGCTTCAGGAAATAGTCCGTGTCCCAGGTTGAAAATATACCCCGGCTCCTTAATTCCTTCATCAATAATCACTTTGGCTTGCTCCTTGATCAGTTCCATCGGTGCAGTCAACACATAAGGGTCCAGGTTACCCTGCACGGCAAATTTGCCGCCAAGTCGCTCACGACCTTCCGAAATCGATACTCTCCAGTCCAATCCAATTACATCAGCTTGCAGATTATGCAATGCCGGCAACAATTCACCCGATGCAACACCAGGGAAATAGATCTTCGGTACATTCAAATCCGATAATTCGGTAAAGATACGAGTAATCGTAGGCAACACATATGTTCTGAAGTCTTTCGGAGAAAGTGCTCCAACCCAGCTGTCAAACAACTGGAATGCCTTACCGCCATTCGCAATATGCGCACGGACATATGTAATAACCATATCACCAAGCTTCTGCATCAGTTTATGCCACACCTCAGGTTCGCTGTACATCATCGTTTTGGTGCGGATATACCCTTTCGAAGGTCGGCCTTCGATCAGATAGCTCGCAATGGTGAAAGGTGCGCCCGCAAATGTAATGAGAGGCACGTCAAGCTCCTTATCCAGAATTCGAATGGTCTCGAGAATATGTGACAGATCTCCTTCTACGTCGATAGGACGCAAACGATCCACATCTGCAGCGGATCGAATCGGATTATCGATGACCGGTCCAATATTTTTTACAATGTCAAAATCAATGCCCAGTGAGGCAACCGGATTCATAATATCGGAATACAAAATAGCCGCATCTACACCAAGTTTACGTACCGGCATAAGTGTAACTTCAGCCGCCAGCTCGGGTTGTCGGCAAATCTCTAACAAGGAGTACTTTTCTTTAATTTTGCGATATTCAGGATCGTAACGTCCAGCCTGACGCATGTACCATACCGGAACACGGTCTACCTGTTGTTTGAAACTTGCCCGAATCAGTCGATCATTATAGCTCATATAAGAAGCCTCCAATAGTTTTTGGACTCATAATTACCATTATGCCCTTTTTAAACTGCCGTAACAACCACATGCAGATGCGTTCTACGTGACAATACTATGACATTCCTTACACCCATCCCCCATATGCCAATTATGTTATAATGAAAGAATGGTGTTTTTTAGAGAATTACAGAAATATCTTTGAAAGGAAGTGAAAGCACTTTGAAAACATGGAAAGTAAACCTCATTGTGCTTTGGTTCGGACAATTTTTGGTCAATTCGGGCATGACCATGATTACCCCATTTTTGTCCCTTTATCTCGCAAGAGATCTTGGCGTTGTTGGCGAACATGAAATTGGCATCTGGGCCGGATTTATATTTGCAGCCAATTTCCTCACCTCATTTCTGTTCCAACCGCTCTGGGGCAAGTTATCGGACAAGTATGGTCGAAAGGTTATGCTGCTGCGTTCAGGATTCGGGATGGCCATCGTCATTGCCCTTATGGGTCTGGCACAGAACCCTTGGCAGCTTCTCTTATTGCGTTTGCTTAACGGTACCATCTCCGGTTTCAACCCTGCAGCTGTTGCGCTGATATCGGGTACCACACCGAAGGACCGCATGGGTTTCGCCATGGGAATCAGTCAGTCCGGGCAGGTTGCCGGCACAATCCTGGGTCCGCTCATCGGTGGCTTGCTAGCTGATGCGGTAGGCTTTCGCCCCATTTTCTACATTACAGGTGGACTGATCTTCGTCGCTTCCATGCTCGCGATGTTCCTGGTGAGAGAGAAATTCGACCGTCAAGAAGCAGCCAAACTGCCGGCACAATCCGTATTATCCGGTCTGAAGGAATTGAACAAGTCACCTCAACTGCCCGCACTGTTTGCTGTGACGTTCCTGTTGCAGTTTGCGATGATTAGCCCCATGTCACTCTTGCCGCTGTATGTGCAGAAATTGCATGCATCGGATGTAAATGTGGCCTTCTGGGCAGGACTTGTCGGTGCAGTTACGGGACTATCCAATATGGCCATGTCTCCGATTCTTGGGAAGCTGAGTGACCGGATTGGCCCTCACAAGGTGCTTACGTTCTCACTCATAGGAACAGGACTCATGCTTATCCCGCAGGCATTTGTTCAGACCGTGTGGCAGCTCATTCTTGTTCGTTTCATGATGGGTGTGTTCATGGGTGGCCTGCTTCCGAGCGTTAATGCCCTGATCCGTTCCTATACATCAGATAGCATGATTAGCCGGGCATTCAGTTTTAATACGAGCACCCTGGCGCTGGGCAACATGCTTGGAGCGATCATTGGAGGTTTTATGGCAGGATTCATCGGGATTGAAGGTCTGTTTATCGTCTCTGGTGGACTGCTGCTGCTCAATATGGTTTGGGTCAGATTCAAACTGTACAACAAACCTGCTTCAATCCGGGAATCCTGATTCCTTATCCATTAGTTAACTATTGCATCTCACCGTTCCATCTGAAAAAGCCGCTTCCAGCGCCTAATTGGCCTGAGAGCGGCTTTTGTCATTCATGTGCCATTCATTATTTATTTATTAGATTGAATTGTATCGGATAATGTTTCACCCCAAACACAAAGGCACTTTGTATCGGTTGCAGATCCGTTCCCGGCACAAGCTGGATGTGCTCCATGCGCTGAAGCAACGTATGCAGAACTACCCTTGCCTCCAAACGAGCGAGCGGTGCACCCAGACAAAAATGAATGCCAAATCCAAATCCCATGTGCCTGTTCGGCTTGCGATCAGAGATGAAATCTTCCGGGCGTTCGAATTGGGCACCATCCCGATTGGCGGATCCAACCCAGGAAATCACCTGTTCTCCAGCCTGTATCGTCTGTCCATTCAGCTCTACTGTTTCCTTGGCCACCCGCCCAATTGCAACAATTGGCGGATAATATCGCAACGTCTCTTCAATCGCAGGAGTAATCCGTTCAGGATGTTCGCGCAGCTCCTGCTGTAGATCGGGTTGTTCAGACAATATACGAACCGCATTGGTAATCAGGTTCGTTGTTGTTTCATTACCAGCAGCAAGCAAGAGAATACAGAAACCGACCACTTCCTCGGCGGTTAACTGCTGACCATCAATCTCCGCAGCAAGCAGTAACGAGATCAGATCATCCTGCGGCTGCAACCGACGTTCTTCCATAATGCCAGTGAAATAGGTATGCAGTTCCTGTGTATTTCTTTTTTTCTCCTCCAACAGCTCCTGAAAAGCCTCTTCACTGTCATCACGCGCACCTTTCACCAACACATCAGACCAGTCCTTGAACTTTTGACGATCCGTCGCAGGGACTCCGATCAATTCAGCAATCACAATGACGGGCAATGGCATCGCAAGGTCATCAATAAGCTCCATATGTCCTTCTGACAGGTGTGGAGCAATTAACTCATCTGTAATTTCCTGAATACGAGGAGCCAACGCTTCAATGGCTTTGGGTGTAAACGCCTGATTCACCAGATCGCGCAGCTGTTTGTGCTTGGGAGGGTCTGTTGTCAGCATGCTCGTATTGGCACGGTCACGTGCAGAAGAGAACAGTTTCGGGTTTTTCAACACATACTTCACATCTTCATAACCGAAAACATCCCAACATTCTCGATGCTCATCATATCGGACTGGAGTGTTATCACGAAGCTCTGCGTACACCTGGAAGGGAGATAGCCGCTCTTCCAAACTCTCTAATTCACGAATCGGAATGTAATTTGCATACTTTCTGGGTGCCTGTTTCATCGTTTCTCCTCCAATCAATATTATATATTTATTTACATATGTTGATCCCCCCTATTATAAACAAAACTCCATAACGAAACCAATCTTTGGAACGTAATTGAGACCCATTACCTACTACACGTTACTAATTACCTCTCGTTATGCTAGCCTGTGTGATAAATATTAATTGTAGAAAGGTCCACTTCTGCTATAAACTCGCATTCAACATTCCCTCTCTTGAAAAGCTTCGTTTTATCAGGACAAAAGCCTCAATATGTAATATTAACTAACACAAAATGTCTGATTATTCCTAAAAACTACTAATTTCATCTCGATTCTAGCTTTACCAGAGTGAATATTCTTTCGTTTTACCTTATAAATAATAAATATACTCCTAATATCTATGAATGTAACCGATTACTCTATCTATATCTACAATTGTCATATTACTTTACATGAAATACAATCGATTTGAAATGGTATACATATTCTTCTTAACAAACTTAACATCACACTTACTTGAAGGAGAGTGCTATTCATGAGTAAAACATCCAATCTTCGTCCCTGGGCCGTATGGAGTACCGCAGCTTTAACAGCATTAACGATCTCGTTGTCCCCGATCGGAACCTACGCTGCGCACGCAGCCACGGAGGTAAAAGGTACAACAGGCGCTGTTCAGACAGCACCTACTACTCCGGCTCGCAATACCTCCATCCCTGCTGTACCAGACTCCTCCAAGCAATCTGCGCTCCCTAATGTATTGGTGATCGGAACTGGCGGAACGATTGCTGGTCAATCCGAGGATGCAACCAGCTTCCAGAACTACAAGGCAGGTACACTTCCCATTGGAGAGATGGTAGACGCATTACCGGATAAGCAGAAGATTGCTGATGTTAGCACGCTCCAATTCGGAAATTCAGGCTCAGGCTCCTATAGCATGGCTGATCTTTATGACTTGTCGCAGACGGTAGATAAAGCTCTTGCCTTGTATGACAGTGTTGTGGTTACCACGGGTACAGATACAATGGAGGAAATCGCCTATTTCCTCGATATGACGGTTCAGAGTGACAAACCGGTCGTGATCACAGGCTCCATGCGTCCATGGACCGTCATCGGCTCTGACGCTCAAGCCAATCTGTACAACGCCATCAAACTTGCAGGCAGTGGTCGTACCACTTCATTCGGAACAGTACTCATGTTGAATGACACCATCCAACTCGCACGTGGCGTAAGCAAAACAAATGATTATCGGACAGATACGTTTGAAACACCGATGCTCGGCGCCGTAGGATATATTGATGAAGAAAATATTCGAATCTACCGTGCTCCTGCACGCGCGCTGAAACCTGAAGGCACAGCGAAGCCTGTATTCGATCTGAGTAAAATCACAAAGGCTGATCTCGCCAAGGTGGAAATTGCGATCTCCTATCAAGAAGCTGGAGGCGGAGCCATCGAAGGGTTCGTGAGCAACGGCGCACAAGGCATCGTAACCTCCGGCACAGGAGCTGGCGGTATCTCCAGAGCTATGGGACAAGCTCGTACCAAAGCCATTGAGGAAGGTGTAATCTTCGTGACCACCACTCGGACGGGTTCAGGAAGTGTATACGGGGGTGGAAAAGGTATCATTGCCGGCGACAACCTGAGTCCACAACAAGCTCGTGTGTTATTGATGCTTGGACTATCCTTCAGTGATGATTTTGACACCA
This sequence comes from Paenibacillus sp. FSL K6-1318, assembly GCF_037976905.1. NCBI lineage: Bacteria > Bacillati > Bacillota > Bacilli > Caryophanales > Paenibacillaceae > Paenibacillus > Paenibacillus sp. FSL K6-1318. The sequence continues at coordinate 2,177,974 of NZ_CP150270.1, read as the reverse complement.
TCAAAAAATGGTTCGAAACGTACGGAACACCGGAAGTATAAGAAAGCACTCATCCTTTATAAATCTGGACAAAAAGAAGAGACGACACTCCCCTGACATTCAAGGTGTGTCGTCTCTTCTTTTTGTTACCTCAACCTCTTCTCACTTCACCCAAGCAAGTACGAGCCCATCGTAGTCTGGCAACATGGTGGTGATGAGACGCGGGTCACTTGCCATCTGTTCATTGAAGCGACGAACCGCAAGCACGGCCGGACCCTGCTTGTCCGGATTCAGCGTACGACCACGCAGGAAACAGTTATCACCCACAATGACAGCACCTGGCCGAGCCAGCTTAATGGCATAGTCGAGATATACCGGATAATTCTCCTTATCTGCGTCAATAAAGAAGAAATCGAATGTACGTCCTTCCTGTTCCAATTGCTCCAGGCTATCTGCCGCCGGGCCAATCCGATACTCCACCTTTTCGCCAAATCCGCCTTCTTCCAGATGTCCACGCGCCATTGCCGCATATTCCTCTTTCAGTTCCAGCGAAGTCAGGGTTCCACTCTCACGCAATCCGCGTGCAATGCAGATCCCACTGTAACCGCCCAGCACGCCGATTTCGAGCGCAGCTTCTGCTTTGGATGTCTTGGCCAGAAACGTGAGCAAACGTCCATACGCCGCAGCAACCGAAACTTCCGGCATACCGTTCGAACGGATGGCCTCTTTCACTTTCAGCAAAAGGTCATCCTCTTGAAATAATTGATTTACATATTCATCAGGGGTCAGATTCACCACTAAAATCCTCCTTGGACACTTGGACTGCTTTCCATATGGATGCCAATGTTCTATAATAAATGTTTGTTATCAACACAGGTGGTTGACTGGTGCACTCCCTCGAAAGAGGAATGCATACGTTCACCGCATTTCTCATTGTAAGTTTTTTCACGGAAAGCGGCAAGGCCGCACCGTTACTATACAGCAGAGAGAAGGATATTCCTTCTCCAGCTTGAAATGGAGTTGAAATGAATCACATGGCTCAATTGCAATTGATTGCGACCTCGGCGATGGGACTCGAGGCTGTTGTTGCCCGGGAACTGAAGCAACTGGGGTATGAGGATATTACGATCGACAATGGACGGGTTTTCTTCACTGGGGATTATATTGATATTTGCCGGTGTAATCTGTGGCTGAGAAGTTCGGATCGGGTATTGGTCAAAATGGGTGAATTCCCTGCTACAACATTCGACGAATTGTTTGAAGGCACCAAAGCACTTCCATGGGAAGAGTGGATTCCTGCTGACGGCGAATTTCCTGTAGAGGGTCGCTCCCAAAAATCTCAGTTGAGCAGCGTACCTGCATCACAAGGGATCGTGAAAAAAGCAATCGTAGAGAAACTGAAGCTGACTTATGACACAGAGTGGTTCCCAGAGGATGGGTCTCGTTATGTGATTGAGGTCATTCTGCTGAACGATCGCGCCCTGCTTACTTTGGATACGACGGGACCAGGTCTGCACAAACGGGGTTATCGTAAGCTCGTAACCGAAGCACCGCTCAAAGAAACACTTGCTGCAGCTCTTATCCAGCTCAGTCGCTGGAATGTATCCCGTCCCTTTTATGATCCATGCTGTGGATCAGGCACAATGCTAATTGAAGCCGCTATGATCGGCTGGAACATTGCACCAGGACTTCGTCGTACCTTCAACTCCGAGGACTGGGCTGTCATTCCTGAAGAATTGTGGGAACAGGCACGCGAAGAAGCATTCGATGCTGTACGTGACGATATCCCGTTACAGATTTCAGGTAGCGATATTGATCCCGAAGCGATTGAAGTTGCTATGGCAGCAATCAAGAGTGCTGGCTTCGCCAAAGATATTGAAGTCAGCGTCCTGCCCGCTCATCGCGCTAGACCACAGGGTGATTACGGTGTCATCATTACCAACCCTCCATATGGTGAACGTTTGAGTGAAGAGAAAGAAGTTCAGAAGTTGCTCCGCTCATTAGGGCGCAGTTACCTTGACATGCCAACATGGTCCTTTTTCGCAATCACATCGACCAAAGCTTTCGAGGAGTATTTCGGTCATAAGGCAGACAAGCGTCGCAAATTGTTCAACGGACGAATTGAAACCCAGTACTATCAGTATTTGGGCCCACTGCCCCCACGGAATAAAGCACCACAATCTTCATAATCAATGCCAATTCAAAGTGCTCCTGCCATCCTTGGCTAGGGCACTTTTTTGTGCGCTTTTCCGATCATATGAATTCGCCGTCATCGGCCTTCGTTTGGATAGAAATCAATTCACCCTGAGGCATAGTTGAAAACCCATGAGGCCACGCTATAATGGATGGAGCCCTATTTTACATTCCGATTACAATACAACGAAAGCAAGGGGGACATACATATGGTTGTCACTCGGCCTACGCGCAGCTCCATGCCACGCGGGCTTCTGAATCATCCACTAACGTTATATCTTATTTTTCTTGTGCTCATGTTGCTCAAACTCATGTGGCTCCATCACAATCTGCACGCCTATAACATTACGATGGGACTACTGGATAAAGTCATTGCTATTGGATCACTTCTGCTCCTTTCCTTCTGGACCTGGTGGCTGCCACGTAGAGGCATGATCGTGTCTCTCGTCGTGCTTAACTTGCTGCTTACCGCACTAATCTATGCCGATATGGTGTATTATCGCTATTTCCAGGATTTCTTGACCATCCCGGTATTGTTGCAGGCCAGACAAGTTGACGCATTGGGTGACAGTATTGCTACATTGATCTACACAAGCGATCTTTGGTTCTTTGCTGATTGGCTTGTCGTCATTCCATTCGCAGCTATCGTACTGTTCAGCAGACGTTACCGTTCGAAGTACTCCAGTGCGTCTGTTCAAGGTTATGGAAGTTATACGTATAATGATCGCAAGGCGGGGATGCGCCGCCGTCTCACTGCTGGCAGCATTGCCCTTGTGCTGGGACTGGGTCTCGCAGTCGGCCCGATTTATTTTTACAGCAAAACATGGGCCAAGGGCCTGTTCGATAACAACTGGTGGAATGTATCCATGTACAATGTGACCGGACTTCTCGCTTTTCACGGTTATGATCTGTACAACTATGCCAAAGATCACATTGGCTCAGGGCCGCAGGCTGAACCCGCAGATGTTGAACAAGCAAAGGCATTCTTCGCTGAAAGGCAAGGAACTGAACCGCAGAACGATGCCTTGTTCGGCAAATATAAGGACAGCAACGTCATCATTGTCCAGGGTGAGGCTTTTATGAACTTCATGATTGGACAAAGCATTGGCGGTCAGGAGATTACACCGCATTTTAATGAACTAATGAAAGAAAGTCAGTATTATAGTCACTTTTATCACCAGACAGGTCAGGGTAGAACGTCAGATGCCGATTTTGGAGCAAACATCTCACTTCATCCGCTTCCGGTTGGATCCGCATTTGTACGCTATGCAGACCATACGTATGATTCCCTCCCTTCCATTCTGAAGGATAACGGGTATAGCACCAACGTATTTCACGCTTATGAGAGTGGCTTCTGGAATCGGTATACGATGTATCAGAACATGAAGTACGACAAGTTTTATAGCAAAAATGATTTTGTACAGGATGACCCGCTTGGCTGGTCCCTGTCTGACGAATCCTTTTTCCGCCAATCCGTTGAGAAAATGAGCAGTGAGGTTACCGAACCATTCTATTCCTTCCTCATTACACTCAGCAGTCACCATCCATACGCCTTACCTAAAGAGAAGCAGCAGTTGGATGTAGGCGAGTTCCAGGGAACGATGTTCGGTGACTATCTGCAATCGGTTCATTACGTGGATTCGGCGCTCGGCAAGATGGTGGAGGATCTGAAAAGTCGGGGATTATGGGAAAATACCATCTTTATGTTCTACGGGGACCACGACAACTCGATTAAGGAACAAGCCCAATACGAACAGTTCCTGGGACGTTCACTGAACGAACTCGATATGGCTCAGATCATGAACGAGGTACCTCTGCTCGTGCATTTACCGGACGGAGCAGCTGTCGGAACCATCGACGAACCTTCGGGTCAACTGGACATCACGCCATCCGTGCTGCATCTGCTCGGCGTATCCGACCAGTCCTATTATCATATGGGTAACGACGTATATGACGGGTCTGCACGTACGGTTGTGCTGCGTAATGGCGCATTCTCGGATGGTTCTGTATTCTATATTCCATCGGATGATTATATCTATGAGAACGGTGCTTGTTATGACCTGTCCACACGCGACAAAACGGATATCAATGCATGCCGTCCCGCTCATGATGAGGCATCCAAGCGATTGCACGTCTCGGACACCGTAATTACCTATGATTTGATTCAGCGCTTTCGAGAGGAAGACAGTGGAGCAGCAACATCACAATGAGCAATATCGTAATGACAAGCTAAACAAATACACGAAATATTGAATTGAATTGGATTAAAAAAAGGGGCACTCTCATTACATGACATCACACACAGGACCATTTAATATTGAACAACAATTGTTCGATGCAGCCGTAAACTTTGTGCAGCAACGTTATCCTCAGGGATGGGGCGGTGCGGGTGCCGTCTATACCGAAGCTGGTTCCCTGCTGATTAGCGTAGCTCCAGAGGTCATTAACGATGCCACGCATCTATGTATGGAAACAGGAGCTTATCTGGAAGCCCACAAATTGAATGAACGCGTCACCCACTCCCTCTGTATCGCTCGTGATGACGAGCATTCGGAATTCAAGGTCCTTACACCTTGCGGCGTATGCCAGGAACGCTTGTTTTATTGGGGTGAAGAAGTGAAAGCTGCCGTATACGACCCTGATGGTCAGTTGGTTTTCAAAAGACTGGATGAGATCCAACCCCACCATTGGTCCAAGGCATACCGGGATAAATAGCAAACTCCTTGCGAATTATAGAAAGTAGCTTTATAATTGTAACTATATTAGTTTCAACTAAAAGAATGATGGAGGTTTAACATAATGAATATTGAGATATGGTCTGATTTTCTATGCCCTTTCTGTTATATCGGCAAACGCCGCCTGGAGAATGTATTACAACAGTTTCCACACCGTGATGAAGTGAAGCTACAATTCAAAAGCTTCGAGCTTGATCCAAATGCTGAATTGAACCCAGGCAAAAGCAATACGGAATACCTGGCTTCCAAATATAATATTAGCGTGGAGCAGGCCCAAGGCATGAATGCTCAGATGAATGCCAATGCTCGCACGGCAGGACTGGAATACAATATCGATGCCATGATTCCTACCAATTCTTTCTCAGCTCACCGGTTAACGCACTGGGCGGATACTCAAGGCAAAGCGCTTGAACTAAGCGAGCGCATATTCCAAGCTGTATTCATTGAAGGTAAACACTCCGGTGACCTTGAAGTATTGGCTCAGCTGGCAGAAGAAGTAGGTCTGGATCGTGATGCAGCTGCGGCAGTACTGTCCAGCGATCAATTCACCGAAAATGTCCGCGCTGACCAAGCGGAAGGCGCGCAACTGGGCATCCGTGGTGTACCGTTCTTCGTATTCGACCGCAAGTTCGCCGTATCGGGCGCTCAGCCGGACGAGGTGTTCCTGGACGCCATTCAGAAAGCATGGGACGAGCGTTCCCCTTTCACCATGGTTGAATCCAGTACAACAGATGCTGACGGCAGCGGTGTCTGCACAGATGACGGATGCGCAGTTCCACCATCCGATTCAAATAAATAACACAAAAGCAGCAGGATCGGGGAGTATCCCCTGATCCTGCTGCTTTTTTTATATGCTACACACCACTTAGCGACTACCCACTTAATCCCAAAATAGCTGATCCGGATGTGGTCCAGTCCGCTTATCCGAATCCAGTGCATCAATCAACTTCAACTCATCCGGTGACAATTCAAAGTCAAAGATATCTGCGTTCTCACGAATCCGCTCCGGCGTAACCGACTTCGGAATCGTCACAATCTGATTTTGAATGTCCCAACGCAGAATAATCTGCGCCGGTGTTTTCCCATATTTCTGGGCCAGCGCCTTAAGTGTCGACTCTTGGTTCAGCTTGCCCTTCATAATAGGACTCCATGCCTCCAGCTGAATTCCCTGTGCCCCGCAGAAATCCTGAAGTTCCTGCTGGATCAGACCCGGATGCAGCTCTACCTGATTCACCGCAGGCACCGTTCCGCCTTCATCTATGATATCTTGCAAATGGTGTACTTGAAAGTTACTCACACCAATCGCACGAATGCTTCCTTCGCTATATAGACGTTCGAATGCTCTCCACGTCTCCTTATACTGGTCTCTGCCAGGCCAGTGAATTAAGTAAAGATCAATCACATTCAATCCAAGTGCTTTCTGACTGGCTTCAAATGCTCTCAACGTTGAATCAAATCCCTGATCCTCGTTCCAAAGCTTGGTCGTCACAAACAGTTCGTTACGGGCAACACCACTGCTTGCAATAGCTTGTCCCACTTCTTCCTCATTGCCATAGATGGACGCGGTATCAATACTGCGATATCCTACCTCCAAAGCCGTCTCGACCGCCTGTTGCACTTCCTTACCTTTTGCTTTATAAGTTCCAAATCCTAGCCATGGCATCGTTACTCCGTTGTTCAGAATCGTACAATCTGTAATATGTTTTGTCATTCTGTACCTCCCGTATGGAATTTTGCCTGCTCTTGTTCTATTAACCTTCTCACAGAATTTTAAGCGACCATTCGACATACTGTCGGAGTAGACCCATCAATCGAGAGTCGTTGCAAAAGACATGAAGAACCCGCAAAGCATCGCTGCCCTGCGGGTTCTGGTGTGAACAGGAACGTTATTGATTCCCTTGACCGTGCTGACTCTGGATGGAATTCAATCGTCTCTTCTCCTCGATGAACATCTCTTCTGCCAGCTCAACACCTTGCCCTCCGAGTGAAAGCTCTGCTTGTCGCATCGCCTGCTCCGTATGTGCCAGACGTCGTTCCGCCTGTACAATGGTCTGTGCCGTCGGATGAGACATGGCCTGAGATACAGCATAATGAAGCTTGTTCACCGCATTTTGCGCCTGAGATACAGTGGTATCAGCCTGCAAACTGGAATCATAACGCTTCGGCATGAGTATTCCTCCTTGGGATGATCATGTTCCTGTTACCTCTTTAGGATGGATAACACAAGTCTTCCTTATTCCTCTTTTGTGTTTTTGTCGTAACCTTAACCTGTCTTGCTGCGTTTATTAAGTACTCATCCCCGGTCAGGAGGAATTCAATTGAAAAAAATAATAATAATTCTCTGTATGTTGCCCTTCCTCATTTGGTTACAAGGCTGCCGTCCTGCAACATACGTGATAGAAGGATATACAGCGTCATCCATGAACCCAGACATCCCGGTTCCAACCAATGCAAAGCTCATTAAAATCATAACCGATTCAGGCAATCGAAACATTAAAGAAGGCGTGATATATGAATTGAAACATATTGGAGGGGAGCAAGGACTCTACCCGCCATTGGATTATTTTCAGAAGCTAGCGGATACAGGTTGGGTCGAACTGGAGGAAGAACGAATGGGACATATACATTTTCTGAAAAAGGATACCACGGTCATTGCCATTGAAATTAGAGAAGATATCTTCGAAATTTATGAAATGATTAAGGGCACTGTATTCTAACGCAGCTTGTGTTCACTGTTATTCAAGCGCAAAAAAAGGAGAGGCACATCGCCCCTCCTTGCGGATGTTTGAACTTTTCGTTCACTCACCTTGTTATATCCTATTACTTCACGAACTTTGCGACTTTGGCGAGCACTTCTTCTTCTGTCGGCGCACTGATATACCGACCGTTGATAAAGACAAACGCACGTTTCGCGCAAGGGCCGCAATAGGATTTGCACCCAATCTTGATCTCCGTATCTGGAGCCATTTTTTGCAACTTGGGCACAATCGATTTCAGTCGGACATGATTACACTTTTCGCATACGCGGATATCGTTAGCCATGATTTCCCCTTCTTCGCGCCCTTAGTGGTCGCCGTGATTACCTTGAGATGGATTCGTAATAACGAAGCCCTCTTCCGGGAAGTAGAGGTAATCAATTTTAACACCGTTCAACAAAGGCTGATCATTCGCAAGAATGACATCAATCTCTTTATCGGTAGATACAACCGTATCATTTTCTTTTGGTGTGTCGATATCCAGGCCGTAGTGAGCATGGTCACCATGTGCATGGGTGATGACAACGCGCAGTTTTTTTCCTTCGTTCTCCGGCTTGTCCAATTCAAGCTTCAATACTTTAGCAGCATTACGCGTAATTTTGCAGTTCATTCTCTTCATCTCCTATATTGTAATTGCTGGTTTCAACAATTTCAGCATTCTTAAACTACAGCATCTATTGTAAAGAAAGTTACCGCTCTTCGCAATAACATTGATGTGATTTCAATGTTAAAATGATCCATTTGGCCGCAAATTAAGAAGGTGCCCCCTCCTGAAGCACAGGATATTTACGTTCTGCCCGGCTTACAAACCAGTTCATCAGAATCAAAGTGACCCCGATATCATCAATGGGCATAAACGGCATGACGTCAGGAAGTACCCAGTATAACAGCGCCGGAATAATAAACAACAGCTTTTCTCCCAAAGGAATCTGCGGAGCCCGGAGCAGCCGGGGGAGCCTTTTGAAAACTTGTGTCCATCGTTTGAACGATAGCAGTCTTCTCCACTTCATTTTGAATCCCTCCGTATAATAAATATATGTCGCCGAAACGGCACATCCACCATTACCCGTTCAAAAACCATTCAGAACGAATGACATAGTATGTGATTTCAAAAAAATAAAAACGGAACGTCGCTCATAGCGTCCGTTCCTGTTATACGAATGATCTACCGTTAAGTTTCACACCTTCATAACCAAACCCTAACTCCATTACCCATTGGATAACAGTTCAGCCAGCAACATGCCGACTTCTATACAGATATCATCAAACTGTTCTACGGGAAGCGGATTAACACCCAATCCAACTTCCACCGTGAAGCCCGGTTTACCAAAATCTTGGATAAACCAGTCTTTGTATCCGGCATCACTGCCGCCGAGCTTCACTGCCTTGTAGCCCGAAGCTTTGGAAAGTCTGCGCGACAGCGGTGCACTCTCTCTGGGTTCGAGATCACGGTAATTCCAATAAATCTCCTGTCCCTGACTATGCAGAGAGACAACCGCGGCGAATGTGTGCTGCTGCGTCCACTGCGCAAGTGCCTGTGCCTCCGGTTCTGTCAATGGAGCTGTTCCTGCATAATCCCGGGGGCCAGGTGAGGTTACGCCTCTTCTCGCTGCCTCTTCATCCCAATGGGCGGGAAATTGATCATTCAGATCCACGCCTCTGATGTTGGCCTTCCAATGTGTGAAATGTGATCTGCCGGCATTCCAAGCTAACAATTGCTGTGCATGTGGATGCTTGTTGACCACACCTTCCTGAACCAGTTCGACCCCGTCCGGATTAACCATCGGCACTGCCCAGAGTGTCGTTTCTTGCATCCAGCGTTCTGTCTGGAATTGATGCCATGCCTTATGCGTGCTATATGACTGGGCATATTCTTCAATAAATTTCATCAGAACTGCCGTTGTCAGCCACTCATTAGCATGAACGGAAGCGTTAACATGAATATGTCTCTGTCCTTGCCCGATACGCAAATAAGGCAGTGACTTGCCCATGACACTTGTTCCGATTGAACCGGTCTCGATAAAAGGATATTGATTCTCAAGTTTGTCTATATCCCTGATTAATTCTCGATAACCGTACTCTCCCTGAATCTTTACAATAGTTTTTCCATTCGAAGCCGGAATATGAATACAGCGCCCAACCCAGTCGGCAATATTGGCGATTTCGGGATTAGCCTGGCGCAACATCTCTTCGTCCAGACCAAAGCGCGCTGCAGTCCCCACTACACTTTCTCCAGACGGTACAGCATATCTGCGACCTGTCCCGGGGACAATACGCAGCATCTGACCTGCCAGAAGGTAAGGCTGAGAGGCCGCTTCCGGGTTCAGTGCAGCGAGTAACTCTTTCGTCATATGATGTGCTGACGCAATTCTCGGCAGCGTATCTCCCCGCTGAACGATAATCCACTGCTGCTCCATGTTGTTCTCCTTTCCACAGGAAAAGACCGTTCTCCTGTCCGGTTCTCCCCATTTTCGTGTCTGTAACATATGTATGCAGGCCGGGTTGTCCGTCATGTGACATGAATCATGCTCATTGCCTGTCGATGCAGAATCATGACAAAAAATCCCGGAACGTCACAGTTCCGGGATGTCGTACAGCCAATGTACATTAATTATAAGTCCTATTCATGCGTACTTTTGCGTATAACTATGGTAATTGCGTAACCTGCCAAACCACAGGGGTCTTCGAGATCTGCTCTCCCAACCATCTACGGGTGATATTCTGGAACATGCGTGGGTCGCCAGTGCAGAAAAATTGATGCACCGGGGTCTCATCCCCACTGGCCAGCTTTCGTTTATCATATAAAATCGTACTGATTTCCCGTGCCGTTTCATCTGCCGAACTGATTAGCTTCACTTCCTGTCCCATAACATCCTGAATGGTGTCCATGAGAAAAGGATAGTGCGTACAACCCAGAATAAGACAATCTATTGGCTGTTGTTTGATCTCATCCAATGATTGCTCCACCGTATGTGTCGTGTGCTCGGAACGAAATTCACCTTGCTCCACCAACGGCACCAGCGCCGGACAAGCCTGACTGACCACATCGATATAGGGGGACAATTGCTTGAGTGCCGAGGTATAAGCCCCACTGCCAATGGTACCTACGGTACCGATCACACCAATGCGTCCTGTACGTGTCGCTGTTATAGCAGCCCGTGCTCCCGGATGTATAACACCGATCACAGGCACATTCACCTTGGCACGGATATAATCCAGCGCGGCTGCTGTCGCTGTGTTACAGGCGATAACGATAACCTTCGGATCGAATTGGATCAAGAAATCAACGATTTGTTCCGTAAATTGTTTCACTTGTTCGGACGAACGGGGTCCGTACGGTGTCCGGGCAGTATCCCCAAAATAAATGATCTTTTCCCGCGGGAGCTGACGCATCACTTCCTTGGCGACGGTCAATCCCCCCACACCGGAGTCTAATATAGCGATTGCTTGCTGCACGAACACACCGCTTCCTTCTTCATTGAATTGGTTCTCAAAACGATTGTTTCCAAAGCTTTCTTCCTACCGTATGAACATTCTGGCAAAAAGGTACCTACATCTTACCCGATTTCATCGCAGGGTTCAAATAAAATCCCGCGCACTGTGCCATCTCCGCATGGGCACACAACAAAGCAGGCTCTCCTCTAAATCGAGGAAAGCCTGCAATCCCAAGCTTTGCTTAGTTGTCGTCCTTGGACTCATCCACAGGAAGCTTCGCTACAATGTCGATTCCGGACTCATCTGCTGCATTGTCCGTATTAGGTTCTGTAATGGCTGCCGAAATGCGAATTTCTTTTCCTTCAGCGCAGTTGCGCCAGGATTGAATATCCTGAATCACAACATCCGCAGTCTCTTTGACCTTGGATACGATCTGCGAACTTTGTTCTCCCACTTTGCCAGCCAGTTCCTGACCCTTCTCCGATACCTGACGAGCACCCTCTGTAATATCCTGACGAAGTTCGCGTCCTGATTTCGGTGCCAGCAACAATGCCGTTACTGAACCTACCACGGAGCCGATCAGAGCTCCCCACAACAAACTTTTGTTAGAATCCTTCACGTCACATCTCTCCCTTTACTGTCGTTTAAGTACCGGATCAGAAGCAACAGCCTGTCGCTCACCCATCCGGGCGAATGCCTACTCTGTTGATGCATTATAAGCAGCACAGGCTTGACTTGACACTCCAGATGTTAAAAATAATCTGAACGTGCTCTTTGCACCCTTATTTTTCAGCATTTCGCATAAACTCAGGTCTGGCGAGCCGGCTCCAGATCAGCCGCTGCATGCTCATCCCCAGGGTGCAAATCAACGACATAGCGTCCTGGTGCAATCAGTGCCGCCTGATGCTCACAACGCCAGCGACGTCCGCCGGAAGAACCCAGTGTCTGTCCATCCTGCAGAACATCCCCCTGATCAAATATGTAATACGCTGCACCCAGTAATGTCTGGGCCACCGTATCCGGATCAAGACCGACGAAGTGACACTGTACATCAGGTACACCCAGCGCAGACAGTCCTACTGTGTCCATGACCAACTCACGCTGTTCCTCCGTACCTCCAGCCTGATACATTCGAACGTTCATGGCCGCATACAGATGTTCCTCTCGTTCCTGAGCTTGCGCATATGCTTCCGGTTCAACCAGCTTATCACTGCCATACCAATACAGCGCATCACAGGTCAAGCTCTCCATGATTGCCAGTACAGTCTTCTGGAACAGCTCCAGGCGCTGTTTACGAGGCATGGCTGCTGTGAACATGTCATGTATCCGAATGGAGTAACGCGCAGCTTCTACAGCTTGTCCTGCCTCCGGCCAATGCCAGGCTTGCTGCAAAGCCCCGCCAAAGCGTGCACGATCTGCAATTTCGTTGACAGGAAGCATACAGGTCTGTGCAGGGATATCTCCTTCCTGGAAAGATACCTTGTGGTTCAGATGATAGAAAACCAGCATTTCATGGTCCTGTTCTGCGCCACCTTGCTTCACATCCAGTCTGACTTGTCCTGTGTGACGAATCATCGCTTCCTGCAATCGCAGGCGATCCACCTCCGGACGTTCCCGGAACAAGAGTTCAACCATATATACCGGATGGAATCCGGAAGGTGTTTCATTTGCATCTTTGCTTTCAGTATTTACTTCATTGAATTCTTTTGATTCATTTGTCATGCGATTTCCCTCATTCCTTACGCTGTCCCTCGGGCTGTGCCGCATTGAAAGGACTAAGTTCTTTTTCCACGTAGTCGCTAACCTGAGTAGTAAAATGTTCAAGTATACCCGGTAACTCTACGCTAAGCGGATGAAGCTCAGACCGCTCCCAACTGTAATAATCCTGCACCAGCGGCTTACGTAACGTGACAAGCTGACGCACTACCTCATAGGTCGCATTATCAAAAACCTTTTCTTCATAATTAATCTGAATAATATCATCATAGCTGCTCGCATCTCTCATGATGAAGCCGTCAATCAGATAACTCCCCACATCGGTAACAATCTCAATCGCCAGGTGAAGACAACGTTCCTGTACCATCCCCAGCATGAGACTGCCATCCCAGGCCTGAGCTACCCGGCGAAGCCCTTCGGCCACTTCCGGTACAGCAGCAAGCCGGCGGGCAATCTGTTCTCTGTTCACATAATACATTCGTTCACTTCCCGTTCAGTGAGTTATCGGTTACGTTTCCCTCTTCGCTTAAGCCAGAATATCATCACAGGACAAGCGATCAGAAACACAATAAAAATATATAGAAATTCCATAACGTCTCTTAAATCGCTCATGCAGAGTCCCCTTTATCTCAACGTAGTGTGAATGACAGATTAGATTTCGTAGTCCACTGCAATCGACTGTTCTCTGACTTCGTTCATGTACTTGATTACTTCCTGATGAAGCGGGTGCACCTGATACGCCTGAAGATCCTCCAGTGACGCAAATTCCGCTGTGAGTGAAATGTCGAATGATCTTTCCGAGCGGAGCACATCAATCCCGATTTCAAGTGAAATCAGAACATCAATTTTACCATCCAGATTGCGAAGCACCTGGGCAGCAGCTTCAATACTTTCTGCTGAGCGATCTTTCATTTTGAACAGGACAATATGTTTTATCATCTGAGCAAGCACCTCGTTTAGTATAATAGTAGAAATGAATGAATTTTCGTGTATCCAAAATATATCATAACGTTCTCTATTACGAAAGGATACTTGGAAACGTTCTCTTGAGATGAAAAACTAATCCGAACCGTTTCCTTTCGGTTCGGATTTCTCTTGAGATCCTTCCTCCGTCTGTTTTGTGGATTCATTCTGCGAAGTTTGTCCTGTTTCAGACTGTGGCTTGATGCTGTCCGTGGTCGGCTGCGGTTTGGACCATTCCCGATTTGTCAGATACTCCTGATCTTCCTGCTTCTTCAACACGGCAATGGCCTGTCTGAGCTTTCCTGGCAATGGAAGTCCGATTTTGGCATAATTCTCGGTGATCGAGATCAGTTCATTCACCAGATAGAAATAAATGGCTCCACCTTTGATAATATCGGTTCCCATAAGCAGGTCAATTCGGTGGGCAAGCAAGACAACGGTCAGCATGAGCCCTTTGCGAGCAATCCCCCAGAACCCAATGTTGCTATTCAATCCGGTCCCCGTTCTAACCGCCGCTGCCAAACCTGTGATATAATCCACAGCCATCGCGACCGCGAGCAGGCTCAGCAGTTGATCCCACCCGCCAAAAGCAAACGTAACAAATGCTCCCGAGATGGCAGCAAAGGTATTCACAGATAGATTCACGTTCCTCACCTCTCCCTTACACTTGAGTACCCTACAATATATGTAAGAGTAAGAGATTTGACAGGTCACATGTCATGCTGAACTTGCGGATTTATCATTTCAGATTTGTGCACATCCTCTTTGCAACCGGGCAACGAAAATCACATGTTTTTGGGGAATTCAGGGAAATAAACCGCATCATATCAACAAAAAACAGATAAAAGTTCTTTAGACCTATAAATGAGTAATTAGGACTATATTATTTTTATTCCTGTTCAAATTGTTCCCTCATTTTTAGTGAAACATTGTAATCTAGGAATATACTAGGATGTGAATTGCGCATGGTCTAGTTCGTAGTTCCCTCTTTATCGTGAATTGACGCATTGACGCATTTGTAACCGGTAAACCCGGCACTTGAAAGTACCCCGTTGTTTATTGTAGTATTTGGTTAAAAAAAATCGGAGGAAATATGCCTAATCAACCAGAACAACATTCCATCCAGGCGTGGTCTCTGATCAACCGTAAATACTTGGGAAAAGGCGTCCGTGTTAAACGATTCCGCAAACCGACACGCTGTCAAATCCGCAATCGTGTTCTTCTTGCCGTGCTGATGGCCAATGATATCAAGTTGTCCCAGCTCGCTGAAGACCTCTCCATCTCTTCACGCAGTGTCAGTGCGTGGGTGTACGAAGGACGGATACCCGGCAGTACCAATTTGGACAAGACTTGCCAATTACTCGGCTACCCGCGTCATATTCTCTTCAATGAAGAAGTGGTCCGCAATAGCCCTGTCATATGTCAACCCGAGTCATCTCGCTTCATGAAGCGTACAGTGACCCGTTCTCCGGTTAGTAACCGTATTTTGACAGGCTTGTGTATGGTCCATGATTTGTCGGTGACAGATGTCAGCCACTGGATCGGGGTTCATCCCGGCACTTTCCGCAAATGGCTGCATCAGGGAACGCTGCCTTCTGCTGCGTTTCAGGAACAAGCGGAGCAATTTTTCCGCATCCCGAAAACTATTTTGTTCGCAGATGTCATCTTGAAAGATCGTCGCAACAACTAAATAAGCGAACAGCCAAAAGGCTCTGCTCTCCCTTAAGGAGGCCAGAGCCTTTTTAAATAAACGGTATCCCTTCTCTCCCGAACCTGAAGCACTCTCCTGGCTCTCCTGTCGGTAATGTCAGATAATCTCCCCTTTTCTGCCTTCTGCTTCCAACCAGAGCCATTACAGCCCTCTACAAGCCAAGCTTATACAACGCAAGAAGATCGTTCTTCATGAAAAGCCACCCTTACCTCGTGTTCAACACTTCATTGATATATTTCAATCCGGTATAACGAGGGCGAAGGGTATGCGCTATTGTGAACGCATGCTCCACCATCTCCGGGGTTACACCCAATTGTTCAATAGTCACAGGTCCACCTACTTGTTCCAACCATTCGATAAGCTGAGCAGCATCCGGCAAATGGTCATATATTCCAAACACAGGTTCACCCGATGTCTGTGCAAGTTCTTTATATTTTACAGTAAGTAATGCACAAGCTACGCCAACTTTGGCACCATGCAGAACCGGTCTGTCACCCGCTTGCATCAGATCCATCTCCAAGATGTGGGACAGATGGTGCTCACCTCCGGATGCCGGACGGGAATGGTCAATGATCAGCATGGAGATGCCGGAAACGATCAGTGCATCCATTAATACAGCTACTCCCTCAGCTCGTCCTTCAGCAATCGCTTGCACATGGTCTATACAGCTGTTCAGCGCTTCTTCTGTCATCCGATAAGCGACCGGACAGAACGGCTCCCCGCCCAGATCACGAGAAACAATCCAGTCTGCAAGGGAAGTATATTTGCCAAGCATGTCTCCGAATCCGGCAGCCGTCATGACTTGGGGAGCTTGCTCCAGGATATTCATATCGGCAAAGATGGCCTCGGGCGGAACAGCCTGAAAGGTCTGTTTGACTCCGCTTACAATTAAGGGCGCACCTGCAGAGGTAAACCCATCCACTGAAGCCGCTGTCGGTATGGACAGAAATGGCTTGTTCATTTTGGAACATACAAATCGCACCAAGTCATGGATGGTACCTGAACCCACGGCGATCACAGCCTGACTTTCCAGATTCACACCCAACATGACCTGTACAATAGCTGCTTCGTCAGCAACGATATCACCCGTACGATTCTCCGGCAGAGCGATCTCATCTACATGAATTCCCGCTTCCCGTATACTGCTCAGGACATCAGATCCAGCGGCCCGTAATGTATGTCGATCATAAACAACCGTCACCCGATCGTATTCTCTCTCAGACAAATAACCTGGTAACCTCTGAATGGCCCCAGCTTCCAGATGAATCAGCATATCCACCACTCGGTGTTGATGACCGCAAGTGCACTCCTGTGCTTCCTCATTCCACGCTGCAATTCGTTCGTTCATATTCATTCGCTCTTACCTCCCATATGAGATATCATGCATAATTACCTGGTTAAAACCACAAAATGAAAAAAGGAAATAAAATGTGATGATTTTCCTGATCACACTTTACTGCCTGTACCCAATATTTGCAAATCCATATCTCACATTTCCAAGTAGGTGAATCGATGAAATTAACCAAAGAATTAGGAATTTCGCTCGGATTTCTGGCCGGAACCACTTTTGGCAGTGGTGTAGCGTTTTTGTTTCGACTCCAGTCATTTGAAGTTGTTGCCAGTGTTACGCTATTCGGTATTGCAGGAGCCATTGCCGGGATCATCACGGCAGTCATTATGCGCCAGCGCCGACATCAGCATTAGAATGCCGATAGCAAAATGTAGGCTTCACACGAATGATCCACAAAATAAAAAAGGTTCGTGAATTGCCCTAGAGCAAATCACGAACCTTTTTTGTTAGATGCGGTCGAGAGGACTCGAACCTCCACGGGGGGTTAGCCCACACGGACCTGAACCGTGCGCGTCTGCCAATTCCGCCACGACCGCATAATATGTATCTCCTCATCCCATCGATGAAAAGCGTTCCGGTGAAGCAATTCCTTGTTTTACCGTAATTCAGAGTATACATGCTCCAAAATAAAAATGCAACTTCTTTTTTATCCATTCACGAATAGGACATATGTCCTTTTTTCTCAACTACAAACAACCTATCGTAGCATTAAACAAAAAACCATCCATACGAATGAAAAAATAAAGGAGAGATCCACTTTGAAAACAGCCAATCTTTGCTTTATCGGTGCCGGGTTTCATGCATCCACGAATATATATCCTTCTGTTGTTGAAGCCGGAGCGCAGATTCAGGCCATTGCCACCCGCAGTACCGAACGCTCTGAAGCAGCTCTGCTGCGATTTGGGAGCAACGGAAAAGCGTATGACAACGCTCAGCTTATGTTACAACAGGAACCTTGTGACGGAGTTGTTGTGGTCGCCCAGCCTGTAGACCAGACCGCTCTTGTCCTTGAATGTATTCGGGCTGGCAAAAATGTATACGTGGATAAGCCGCTCGGATGGAACGCAGCGGAAGCCGCCACTGTAGCAGAAGCGGCCGAGCAAGCTGGCGTCGTCGTCATGGTCGGTTTTATGAAACGGTATGCTCCGATATATATGAAGCTCAAAGAACTCATTGATGGAGGTTCGCTAGGTAAGATGCGTTCATTCCAGATGAAGTTCGCTGTGGACAGTACTCCATTTTGCAAGGATGAGGAGCAGTTCATGAAGCTTGCTGCCATTCATATGGTCGATCTGATGCGGTTCCTGTTTGGAGAAGCCGTGCGGGTTACAGGCACAACCGTGAAGGATGGGGAGTATATTAATCAGAGTATTTCCCTCGTATTTGAGAATGACGTCGTGGGCAGTGCGTACTTTACAGGCATGAGTGCATGGTCACGGGAGAGCGAAAGTGTACTCGTCACCTTCGATAACGGATTTGCGTCAGCTGAAGAGATCAACACACTCACTGTTCATCAATCCCGCAGCTCGGACAGCCTTCCCTGGAAATCTCTTGAGGAGCAAGATACTGTATATACCCCTTCTGGCTCCCCCATGTCTGGAGCTTATCGGGACCTTTATCTGCGTGGGTTCGTCGGCGAAATGGCTCATTTCATCGAATGTTGCCAGAATCAGTCTATCCCACGTTCCAGCGCCAAGGATAATATTGGGACGATGGCGCTATGCGACGCTATTCTATCGTCACTGAAGTGACGTATATACGTTCACCATTTTATACATCCAGAGAAGAGGAAATAATCATATGTTGGACACAGGCTTACTCATCATTCGTCTCGTAATTGGTTTTATTATGATCGGACATGCATGCAAAAAATTGTTTGGCTGGTTTGGTGGCGAGGGTGTATCAGGGACGGCTGAATTCTTCCGGGCGATTGGTCTGCAGCCTGCCAGGACCATGGCCGTGTGTGCCGGACTTGCTGAATTGATCGGAGGATTCCTGTTTGGAGCCGGTCTATGGATGATTATTGGTGTCGTTCTGCTCATGATTCCGATGATTGTAGCCATAGTCAAAGTGCACGCAGACAAAGGACTATGGAATCTGAACGGAGGATTCGAATATAACCTTGTGATGCTTGGATCGTTACTCGGTGTTGCCCTTGCTGGTGCCGGGGCTTATTCCCTCGATGCCCTGCTATAATATATCGTTTTATCACTACGGACCTCGATGTTTCGCAAGACGAAACCGGGGCTCTTTTTTTTGATATACTCGCATCTGCCTGACCTAGGATTAGGGTTTATAATCTGAATAATAAGTGATATGCTCTTTCATGAACTATACGTACTTCATGTGATATAACCACCCAAATGGATACCATAGACATTCACCGTATAATGGAGGTGCACTTAAAATGAAAAAGGACGCAACCAAGGCATGTCCCGCGCCATACGGCTGTTCCGTGGAAGTTACACTTAGTGTGATCGGAGGCAAATGGAAAGGTGCCATTTTGTATCACTTATTCTCCGGTCCTTTGCGATTTAATGAGATCCGCAAATTGTTTCCTGAGATCACCCAGCGTATGCTAACCCTGCAGCTTCGAGAGTTGGAGGGCAGCGGAATTGTTCATCGTGAAATATACCCCCAGATCCCACCTAAAGTGGAGTATTCCCTCACATCATTTGGCGAAACGCTACGGCCGATTATCTTCAGCATGCGAGATTGGGGAGAAACGTATACGAATGAGGTTCTGGCCAGATCCTCACAAGAGGTATAAAAGACAAAAGAAGCTGTCCCTTGTTCCTAGGGATCAGCTTCTTTGATTATGTGATAACCGTCTGGATCGTAACCGTACGGTTACGCCCCTCTTCCTTCGCTTGATACAACGCATTATCTGCCAAGTGAAATAATTCTGTCGCTGCTGTGGAGTGCTTCGGATATTCAGCAATCCCAGCCGAGATGGTGACGGAACGATCAATAGGCAAAATACTTTCCTCGACCGTTATTCGGATACGTTCAGCAATCTCAAAAGCCACGTTAGACTCGGAATTCCTTAACAAGACTACGAATTCCTCTCCACCAAACCGGGCGCAGACATCTTCTGGTCGGACAGACAATTGAATGATATTGGCAATGTGTTTCAGCACTTCATCCCCTGCATGATGCCCGAATGTATCATTAATGGATTTGAAGCGGTCAATATCCAGAACAATAATGGAGAATGGAACTTCGTTCTGTATCCAATCCTGGATGACCTCTTCGAAAGTTCTGCGATTGTTCATGCCAGTTAAGACATCTGTTCTGGCGTCATAGACCAGCTGGTTCGTCTGCTTCCTAAAGTTCGCCATTGCGCCAACCACTGTCCGCGTGAGAAGATCTGCCTCTCTGTTCCAGTGAGGCTTCATCACAGGCAGCTCCACTTGTCCCTTATCAACCTGATTCACCAAATCAGCCAGCATGGCAAAAGGACTGGCCAGCTTGCGTGCAACCCGCACTACAATAAGCGTCAGAATCAGGAACGGCACTGAAGTGTATAGCAACAACATACGGATATGATGATTTAACTGATCGTAGACCGTTTGGGTTGGTGACACAATCACGACGCCCCAGTCTTTTAGGGGACTTTGTAATAACCCGCAAGTGAATCCACACCTGCCAGGTTCTTGTATTGTTCTTTCCCCGTCTCGTCTTGAAGCAGCTTTTGCACTACTTCATTCTTACTGACATTTTCACCAATTCGATTCGTGTTCGGATGAAATAACAAGGTACCCTTCTTATCTACAATAAAAAAGTAGGAACCATTGCTTGTCTTGAGCTGACTCCCAAACGAGAGACTCAAGATATTATCTTCCTGCAAAAAAATATTTCCACCGATCGTCCCTTGGTACGTTCCCGCTGAATCGAAGATCGGTTCACTGACAAATACAATTCGGCGCTTCGTTCTTGGCGTCTGGTACGCTTCGGAGATATACGAAGCCTTCGATTTAATCGCCGCTTTTGCTGCATCGGAACTAACATGCTGACCTACACTCGCCTGTGAGTAGGGTGAGATGGACCTGACTACTCCCGTTTCATCCACCAGAGCTACAGAGTTGAAAAAGTTACTGCTATTGCGAATCAAATCCAGGGTGGAATTCAACTGATCCGTATCAGAGTAGTCCATCTCCGGGAAATACTTGGCTGCATATTTCAAGCTATCCTGCATGGAATAAAAAAGCGAATCCAGCGTTTGGCTCATTTGCACTGCGCTCGCATAATTCAGCGACAAAGTGTTATCAATGAGTGACTGTTTCTGAGATGTATAAGATGAGATAACCATGATGGTCAACGTCATTAAAACTGAAATGGTGACCAACCCGCCGAGCAAAGCCGTAAGGCTGATCTTCTTGATATTTTTGATTTTTCTTCGTAATCTGGATGTTCTGTTCTCTGCGATCATGTTATAACTTCCCCCGGATTTTCATGAAAAGGCATATTCCCTCTATCTTATACGAAAGTTGTTAAGATCGAATAAAGAGTTTGAGAAATCTTAACAATTACATCGTAAGATTGACGATTTAATGACATTTTACTTTTCCTGGCAGAATTACTATTCAGACTCAACCTTAATCAACAATGATATATCCTTCTTCCGGCTCCTGTTCAACAAACCCTGCCATGTGCCGAATTTCAAATTCGATCGGGTGATGACTGCCTATCAGAATACGGTTTTGGACTTCATCCGCTGTTTCAGAGGGTAATGCGAATGCACGTGTATAGGCAAACTGTCCCTGAAGTGTAGTATAGATCGCATTGACAAGCCGATCGTTGCCCGCACGCCCGAACACATTCAGAATCACAGATCCATCCGAGTCCAGCTTGTCCTTGACCATCGCAAAAAAATCACTGGATATAAACTGCTCGGGTGTACCCGTTGCCGTAAAGGCATCAATAATAATATAATCATATGTCCCAGCAGGTTCCTGTCCTAATAATTCACGACCATCCCCAATGAGCACAGGGCTTCCCTCATATCCAAAAAAGGTTTGGCTCAACGCTGCGACTTCTGCGTCCAGCTCAGCCACCTTGACCTGACGATCAGACAAGTAGGTTGGCAATGTGCCAATACCATGTCCGACCACAAATACGGTATCAAA
This sequence comes from Paenibacillus sp. FSL K6-1318, assembly GCF_037976905.1. Taxonomy (NCBI): domain Bacteria; kingdom Bacillati; phylum Bacillota; class Bacilli; order Caryophanales; family Paenibacillaceae; genus Paenibacillus; species Paenibacillus sp. FSL K6-1318. The sequence goes on along the minus strand of NZ_CP150270.1, from coordinate 2,156,006 downwards.
TTCAGGATCATTCTGCTCCATTAGATGCACCATCGCTCTGGGATACTCCAGCACCATTCGGGCAGGCTCATCCAGATCCATTGCACCCTGCACAGCTGCGTTGGAGAATTCTAATACACGAAACCGTCCCTTCTCTCCATAAAGCCTTTTTGTATCATATACCGTCAGCTCATGCTGTTCACTTTTATTTCGATACAGAACTCTCACTAACCGTTCTCCCTTCGTACGCTTACACCTATTCGACAGATACCTTCATTCTATTACACGGGATGACAACATACCAGCCTATACTTGAGTGATCATCGTAGAACAAAAAAAACCGTTTCCGATCATACGGAAACGGCCTTTGTACGAACCTTTCAACATCATTAAGACCCTATGGCCTCATGCAGTGCCTGGACATATTCTACGCCCAGATTGGAGAGCGAAGTGCTCTTGTGGCTTATCCAGCCTACATTAATGGTTTCCTCGCATTCCAGCGGAACAGGAATAATCTCATTACCGTTCAAGTCCGAGCTGAGTACTCCAGTAGAGATCGTATAACCATTCAAACCAATCAACAGGTTAAACAACGTTGCGCGGTCATTGACCTGTATGCTTTTGGGATGAGATAACGTACTCAGAATTTCTTCGGAAAAATGAAAGGAATTGTACTCCCCCTGGTCAAAGGACAGGTACGGATAATCCTGCAGTTGCTCAATCGCAACGGACTCCTGCTTCGCCAGCGGGTTCTTCACACTGATAAAGATATGGGGCTTGGCTGTGAACAGGCTCGTGAAGACCAAGCCTGCATCTTTTAACAATTTGTTAATTACCTTGGCATTGAATTCATTCAAATACAGAATGCCGATCTCACTACGCAGGCTTTTCACATCTTGGATAATCTCATAGGTCTTCGTCTCCCGAAGTGCCAACTCGTATTCATCCTGACCATACTGCTGTACCAGACGAACAAAGGCATTCACCGCAAATGCATAGTGCTGCGTCGATACGGAGAAATGCTGCGGCGATGGCTTGGCGTTCAGATACCGGTTTTCCAGCAGTTCAGCTTGCTCCACCACCTGACGTGCATAACTCAGAAACTCGACGCCTTCTTTGGACAGCGATATGCCCTTATTGGTACGTTCAAAAATGGTAATGCGCAACTCCTGCTCCAAATCCCGAATGGCATTCGACAGGCTGGGTTGCGATATAAATAGCCGTTTGGCCGCTTCATTCATCGAGCCACGCGTGGCAACTTCAATTACATATTTTAATTGTTGTAGGGTCAAGGTTTTATCCCTCTCTTTCTGGCCCAACAGACAGACCTATGGTTGCTTCTTCCCACGGTAGCAGGTTCCATGGACTGTCTGCCCGTTCGAATAAATGCTCCACAAGCGAAAAGTGCTCAAGGGCTAATCCCGTTTCCAATTCTTCAAATCCATACTGACGTCCTATGAGGTAGGCAAGTCCATATTCTGTCCAACTTGAATATGCTTTTTGAATTCGCTGGGCCATCTCATACATAAACGTCCAAGCTGTCTCCTCATCTACATAACCGACCTGCATCGCCATCCGTGTAATTGATATGGCCCTTCCCCAATCCCAGGCACTGATGCTTGCCGCATTCAGGCGACTGTCATAGAGCTGGATTATCCTTAATTGAGTTCTGAGCTTCTCATCCTCCAGACCAAGGATGTAGTTTTCTTGCTCCTGATGAGTCATTACAGACAATAGCGCCCTGCGTTGATCAAATTTATCATGGTGTCCACTTCCTTCTCGAAAACTTTCCATTTGCTGATGGAATGACTGCTCGTCCCGAATACTCCATGCCCGACCAAACATCTCAATGATGCCTTCCCTTTTCCCATCCAATTGTTTAATATCATACCCTGTGGCGAATTCCAAAGCATTTGCCTCAAGTAAAATAGCTCCCGCCGCCAGTGTCCACTGCTGTCTTGCATCAAGCAAAGAATGCATCGTTGTATACCTCCACGTTATAATACGGTCTGAGCTCTTCATCATTCAAAAGATCAGGGAATTGAAGTGGTACCGTTTGTTTCAACCCCATCTGGAATATATTGAACTTCAGCTTATTGAACCAGGCCCCCCGTTGACTCAGACGCTCTTCCAAATCCTGCAGACGTGCAAGGTAATCCGGATGATTGGGTCGGTCTGCCACAGCCTCTCTGGCATAAACAAGCGCTGGCTCTCCTTGACCAAGATGCATATAGGATAAACTCAGTAAACTACATGTATCCCCCCGCAAACCAAACTCGTAAGCTCGGGTCAACATTTTGCGAGCGACATCATATTTACGTGCTTGATAAAGATGTAAGCCCCCATAATAATAGCTGTAACCATCAATTTTGGCAGGTTCTACCGTTTTATAATAATGCACCATAGCGCTGTCCAGCTCATCCCACTGCTTGAGTTCGGCAAAGATGCGAATCATCTGTAAAAGCGTCCATGGATTATTAGGCTCGTGATCCTGAATCTTCAGAATCCATTTTGCTGCCTCCTCAAACTTACGATCCGCAAGCAGGCAGACAGCAATCATTTTTTGAAGATAGAGACTCTCTGGTATGTCATGATAAAATGTCAGCAAGAAATCATGGGCAATGCTCCATTGCTTTCTATAAAAATGAATATCCGCTGCTGCGCCAAGAGCCTCTCCCCGATACGAAGTGTCTCCAGTTTCCAAATATTGATCAATTACAGTCAGCGCAAGATCAAACTCACATTGTCTTCTGTAGACTGTGAATAGATAATACAGTGTGCTCGGATAACTCTCGATGCGCAAAGAAGCTTGGAAACACTGAGCGGCATCTTTGAATCTGTCCACGTTCATATACGAGATGCCAAGGTAGTAATAGAGATCAGCACTTTCATTACCTTCATTCATATAAGTCTCAAAGCACGTTATAGCCTTATCATACTGTTCTAATTGATAGTAACTAAAAGCTAATCCAAATTCGTAGCCTGCACCACCATTTAATGTTTTTGCCTGCAAATAGTTCTCAATAGCCTGTTCATATTCTTCAAGCATTCGATAGGATTCACCGAGATAAAAGTAGACTCCAGGCTCTTCTGCCATATATTCTTTCAGAATAAGACCGTCTGATATTACTGCCTCATAATGATCGAGATTATAATTGACCTTCGTGCGTAAGTATATCGCCTCTTGATGAACAAAGGCTTCTTCTGCAGCCATTGCGACAGACTGATCAAGGTACTGTAAAGCAAGTTTTTGATCAACATCGTATGCAATTTGAGCAGCCGAGAACCACGCATTACTGCTTAACAGCACCTCTAATCCAAATCCTTCAATCATGGATAATACTTTGTCTGATCGTTTCCTTATACGGTAAAGCTCAATCAGTTCCTCGATTTGTTCCATTCGAGGATGACTGTTATTTTGAATCTCTTCTTCCAAAATCGTAATGCGTTCTTGCTCATATTCATTTCTTACATGCCATAGACGAGTTCGTAGTTCCAAGTCCGCTGGGAATCGTTCTAACGCTGCCTTATATAAGACTATGACTTCATTCTTTCTACCCAACAGGATCAGACATTGCGCTGCAGATGATAAAGCAGGACAATAGATTGCTGGTTCAGTTGCATCCGACAACTGCATATTTATGGATAGGGCTTCATCCGTGTGTCCACATTTCAGTAACATGTCTGCCAAGTTACGGAGGATTTGAGGCTCATTCGGTAGTATAACCGCAAGCCGAGAGTACATATGGAGCGCGGTTTCCCAATCCTCAACGTTCATCGAATATACCGCAATCAAGCGCAGTAACACAGGGTCTTTTTCATACAGCTCGTAAGCTTTGCCCAACATCTCGTGCGCTGTGTCCAAGTCTTGATGAATGAGTGCACGTCTTGCAAATTCACGAATATATAAATATTCGTCGATCTCCAAACCATCTGTTGCCGCTTGGTGTAAAAATTCAAGATGCAAATCATATAGACTTTGACTTTGATAACGAATGTGACTTAGAAACGATGAAGAAAATCGCTCGCTTAACTCCAGTTCATTGTCCATCCAGCCAAACGTATCATCTAGTAATTTCCATACCAAACCAGGGAGCCAGCTTCGTTCTGCCAGAACATCTAACAATTCGATGTGTAGTCTTTCCCGAATCTGAATGCTCCAGAATTGCTCATCCTCCACAAGGTTCACCCATTGATCGTAACGAATGCGTGAGTCAAAATCCTCATACAGGCTAATCGCTCTCTCCAGAAAATGGTTTACAGCTTTACGTAGCGGATCTTCCTGTTTTGGAGGATATATATGTAAGTCTTCGATATGTATACCTTGAGCTAAATCCTGTTTATCTTCCGTGAAAAAGTCTGTACGATCATCGTCAGACTCATTCTTCATCGGTTGATCCTCACCTGTTGAGGCTATTTTTCTAGCTTGCTCATAAGCTGCTCTAAGTTCCTTGAAAGCTTCAGGATGTTCTTCCGGATGATTGTGTTTTAACCGCGAGGCATACGCCCTTTTAATCACATTCATATCTTCGGTCGGTTCAATACCAAGTATTCCCCAGTAGTCCATGATGTCGTCGTTCCTCTCTTATCTTGAATTCTTCTCAATCTACAGCTTTAGTTGCTATCAAAAAAAATGTAATCTTGATCATTAATATATCATATCCCGGCTTATTTAAGGTTCTTTCCAACAGCCCTTCCCACTCAAAAGCGATATCACACGACTTCGCCATACACAAAATATGGAATGCTACAAACAGCAAAGAGACCCACGTCAACATAACGTGGGCTATATGATTCCAATGGAGAGCGTGACCATCAGGAGAAAATGTTCTTTTTCTCTAACACAGACATCTGGTTCTCCCCGGTAATAGGGCATTCATCAGGATACATACTTCGTTTATCCAACTTCTCGTCGATAAAATCAACCACCTGCTGTAGCGAAGCAATCTGTGCTTCAACTTTCTTTCGATGGTTCACTAGCATCTCCCGTTCCTCCGGGAAATCTGCCAGATCCGAATCCATGGACATCTGTAGATAAGGCTTCATTTCCTCCAGAGACATGCCTGTTTTTTTCAGGCAAGTGATCAACTTCATCGTATGAATATCCTGTGGGCGGTATACCCGATGGCGATTGGCTTTGCGTTCAGCTCGGGGAAGAAGTCCGATCTTCTCATAATAACGAATCGTATCTTCCGATAATCCGGCCTGTTCCGACGTTTCTTTAATGGAGAACACTTCATTCTGGCTCATCCTATGGCCCTCCTCCGCATTCATCTCTCTCCATATTACAACTTGGAGTCAGCTCCAAGTCAAGCATGATTCGTTCTATTTTACCCTCTTGACTTGGAGTCGACTCCAAGTTATAGAATGAGCGCAGCATACAGATTCGTTCTGTAATTCCATTCTATCTGGAGGTATTCATGAATATACAAAATCAGCTTCGCACCGCTCTCATCACAGGTTCAACGTCAGGAATTGGTCTCGAACTGACCCGCAGATTACTAACTGAAGGATGGCAGGTGATCGGTCTCAACCGTTCGGCTTTCCCCTCCGACGATACTGAAATTCAGAATGCCTTACGTTCGGGTCAACTCCGTTTGGTTCAAGCTAACCTGACCAACTACGACAGTCTGAGAATGGCACTGAATCAGATTACATCCGATACCAATTCAATTGATGTCTTGTTTAACAATGCGGGTGGCAGCGCTTCGGAGCTTCGTTTCTCTGATCAGGGGCATGAACTACACTTTGAACTTCAGACGGTAGTCCCTTACATCATCTACATGGAATTAGTTGAGCTATTGCTCAAAGGACAGATGAAAACAGTTATTAATACTTCCACCACCTCGTTCAATATGGTCAGACAATTTGATCTAAACATCCTGGAACGTCCAGCCGAATTCAAAAAGCTGTTTGGTCCTTATGCCACCTCGAAGCTCGGCTTATCCCTATGGACACGCGAGGTTGCCAAGTCTACCAAAGCGGATGGCATACAATTACTAAGCGTAGATCCCGGTGGAAATAATACACTAAGGGGCAACAAAACATCCGGCCTGCCCTTCTATATCAAACCTATCATGAAATGGTTCTTTCCTCATCCAAGCCATGGCGCTTCGCTGCTCTACAATGCGGCCTTATCTACAACCAGACACGAATCAGGTACATTTCTGGTTAAAAATAAAGCGACAGCGCTTCGCTTCACAGAGCAAGGCCCTGCTGTTTTAAAGCGGGTAAACGAGATCTACGAGCAGCGTTTTCGTACAACGCAGTCTGGAAAGACCACAATCACCCCTTCTTAACGTAATGGATCGAAAGCAGTAAATATAACAAAAAACACGCCATAGCGGCGTGTTTTTAGGTTTATGGGCGTTATGGTTTATTTCGAATTAGATAAAGACACTCAACAATAACACCATGCCAAAGGCGGCAAATCCGAGAATGGTCTCCATGACCGTCCATGTCTTCAGTGTCTGCGGCACAGACAGATTCAAGTACTCTTTGACAATCCAGAACCCTGAATCATTTACATGGGACAAAATAATCGAACCCGCTCCCGTTGCGAGCACCAGCAATTCCGGACTTACCCCCGGCATCGTCATGGCGATTGGAGCCACAATACCCGCCGCTGTTGTCATCGCCACCGTAGCTGAACCTACCGCTGCACGAATCAATCCGGCAATGACAAAGGCCAGCACGAGTGGAGAAAGATGCGCACTTTGGGCAAATCCTGCGATCGCATCACCTACACCGCTGTCTGTCAGGATGCGGTTGAATCCGCCGCCTGCACCGATCAGCAAGATGATGGAAGCAACTGGACCCAGACAATCATTCGTATATTTCAATATCTGCTGTTTGCTGAAACCACGTGCATATCCAAAAGAATAGAAAGCAAAGAGCAGAGCGAGCAGCAGTGCAATAATCGGACTACCGATGAAATCAACGACCTGACGGAACCCGTTCGTCTCTGGTAGAATCAGATCCACAATCGTAGCCAGCAACATCAGAATCACCGGAAGCAAGATCGTAAAGAGCGTGATGCCGAAACCAGGCAGTTCCCGATCTTTGGTCTCGGTGAACTGTTCCATCAGCTCACTTGAAGTCTCGACTTTGATTCGCTTGGAAATCCATGTTCCATAGAGCGGACCTGCAATCGCTGCGGCTGGAAGGGATACAATCAGAGCCAGGAATATCGTTTTACCAACATCGGCATTGAAGATTCCTACAGCGAGCATCGCCGCCGGATGAGGCGGAATCAGACTGTGCACCACGGCAAGACCTGCGACAAGTGAAAGTCCGATTTTGATCAGCGATGTTCCTGTATGCTTCGCAATAACAAATACCAGCGGGAACAGCAGCACGATCCCGACCTGGATAAATACCGGAATACCACAGATCAGCGCAACAACCATCATCGCCCAGTGTACGTTCTTCTCCCCGAAGACACGTACGAGTGTCTGGGCTATTCGCTCGGCCCCACCGGACTCGGCCATGAGTTTACCAAGCATGGTTCCAAGTCCCAGGACAATCGCGATGAATCCGAGAACGCTTGCAACACCTTCCTGATAGGACTTCACGATATCCGTGAAAGGCATACCTGAGATCAATCCCATAAAGATAGCGCCCACGATCAGGGCCACAAACGGATTCATTTTAAATTTGGCAATCAACAAAATCAATCCAAGAATGGATATCAGTGCGTAGAGCAGCAGACTTGCATCATGACTAAGACCGAATACGGAATACATCCGAATAGCCTCCCCCAAGTTGTTATGTTGTGTCAGCACGCAGTATTACACTGGTCCAAACGACCTGAACACTGCGTACCTTCCGTAATAGCTTAAGCTTCGATCTTCTCTACCGTCTCCAGCAGCGCACGTTCCCCGCCAACATTCCCCGGAAATACGATGTATGGAATACCACTGAATTTGGCTTCTTCCCCTGTCAACCATACAGGAATACCCGCAGCCACTTGACCGAGCACCCTTGCTTTGCGTATGGCCAAACCTTTCGTTGCCACATCACTGGATGTAATGCCACCTTTGGCAATAATGAACTTCGGTACGACTTCAAGAGATTGCACAATCTCAACCAAAGCTGACGATACCGTCTGGCTGATCTTGAAATTACCCTCATGTCCTTCGACGGTGATGAGCTTACGGCTACTGTATACAACAACATTGTTCCCCTCCGCAAGCTGCCTGTTCGCTTCATCAATCACACGTCGAATTTCCTCCGTATATCCATCCGGCGTTAATACCCGCTCGACATCGATCTCCAGACTTATAATGCCCGGAAACGTGAGCAGTTGTTCCAGTTGACGTGTCGTCTTCTGTACATAGGAACCAACAACAACGATACCGCCATGTTGTTCCTGTCCGCTTGCAATCAGCTGTTCTTTTGGCAAAAATGCCTGATCCGAGATGCCCGCATACGATTTGACAAAGGAGGCCGCCGTCCGGAAAATAAAAGCTTTCCCCTCATCCTCTGCTTGCAGCAAAGCCAGAGAAAGTACATCCATGTCTGCATAAGAGAGCGCATTCACGATAATCGGTACATTGCCTTCAGCTTTCAGCAAAATCGCTTTGACCACATCGACTCCTTGACGGATCTCCTCCAGTGAGATGGTCAGGCAGCGACTAGCCTGAATACGGCCCGAAGTCTTCTCCTCTACCCATGATGGCAGATCTCCATGCTCATACCCGAATACTTTATCCTTGGCAAATTCCGTCTCATGAACTGGAATCAATTGTTCGCCCTCAACCATATAATGCGTGTTGCCTATCGTAACCCGTCCTGCCTCGAAAAAGGCTGGAATGATCAGTTGTCCGTCATATGCTCGTCCGCTGACACGTGCCACTTCTTCGGCTAGCACATCCGTCTCCAGCGGATAATAACCACGTAGCATGGAGTCACTACGACTCACAAAGGTGAAACTCGTTCCTTCCTCTGCTGCAACCTCTTGCACATTGCGGGCAATCTCCCGATTAATACGTTCCGCTGTATCTGCATCCAGCCCTCGTGTATTGGTCAAAATATAGAATAACGATTCGGAGGACCGAAACGCCTCCTGCAACAGTGGCTTGTCCCACTGCGTCAACACATCAATATCATGAACCGTCTGCACACCAGTTGGGTCATCATCCAACACGATAATTTTGCGAGCCCTCGCATCCTGCAATTGTTTAATCTGTCCTCGCAATGCTTCAGAAGAGTTGTCTGTCCGAAGAGCTGCGGGGATATCCGATAACGTCTGATAGGTCATGTCTCTCCACCTCATATCTATATCTATTCAAAATCTTTTTTCTTTTTTAATTTTTTTATTGAACCCGATTCACTTCTACACCTGCGAGTTTCTCAAAATATTGAACGATTCCGCCATGGTCATCTGCGGCTTTCCCATCAATCTTCAGTGCATGGAAAATCTCCAGCAACTGACTGCTGAGCGGTAATGGAACCCCGATATCATGCGCCGTTTCCATCACATTGGTCATGTCTTTGAGGTTAATATCAATGCGTCCGCCAGCGACAAAGTTACGATCCAGAATGAGTGGCACTTTCGCATCCAGTACCGCACTTCCAGCGAGCCCGCTGCGGATCGCCTGATACATCTTCTCTACATCAATGCCAGCCTTGGCTGCAAATACAAGCGCTTCGGACATGGCGGCAATATTCAGGTTCACGATAATCTGATTCGCCAGCTTGGCTGTTGCACCTGAACCATTATCCCCGACTCGCGTTACATCCTGTCCTACCACTTGCAGAACCTCTTTCACAGATTCAAAAATCATTTCATTGCCACCCACCATGATGGCGAGTGTGCCATCTATAGCTTTGGGTTCCCCACCACTTACGGGGGCATCCAGCATATACAAACCTGATTTGGATACAAGCTGAGCCAGCTCTTTGGAAACGACCGGCGAGATCGAGCTCATATCGATAATGATACTTCCCGTATTCGCTCCTGCCAGTACACCTTGTTCGCTCGTGATAACGGTGCGGACATGCTCTGAGTTGGGCAGCATCGTGAAGATGACATCACTATGCTCAGCTACCTCTTTTGGAGATGCTGCGCCTCGCGCTCCCGCATCAGCCAATGACATCACAGCCGTTTGATTAATATCGTATACGCTTACATCATAGCCCGCCCGGATCAGGTTCAATGACATAGGACGTCCCATAATACCAAGTCCAATAAATCCAATTCGTTTCTTCATCTTGCAATCCCTCCAGCCTGAATTCTTTGCTTTTCACTCTTGTAATCGCTATCATTGCTGTTCACATTCGTTATTGTACACAACATTTTAATTTTTGTATACAATTTTATTATTTATGTATCCGAAAATTAAAATTCGGTTTTTTATCTTGTTGTTTATTGCCTTCATTTTCGCTAAAGTAAAGGTAGAGGTGAAATACAATGCAACCAAGTACGGACAAGTCCCGTCCAGCCTATCAGCAGGCCTATGAAGTGCTGCGGGACATGATTTTGCAAGGCACCCTTTCTCCGGGAACCAAACTTGTGGAAGAGAAGCTGGCGACCGATCTGAATGTCAGCCGGACCCCGATCCGAGAGTCCATCCGCCGTCTGGAACAGGAAGGATTAGTCGTGAACAAACGGGTCGTCAAGCTAACGGAGACCGATCTGAGAAATACGTTTGAATTACGGAAGTTACTGGAGGGACATGCAGCTCAATCTGCTGCTGCCTTCTTATCCGCTCAGGAAGTGGCGGCTCTTGAGCATTGCGTTCAAGTGGGACATACCGGAAGCAAAGAAGAGATTATGGAAGCCAATAAAGAGTTTCACGAAATCATCATGCGTGCGAGTAATAATGCATTGATGATTGATCTGTTCGACAAAATGCAATCTGTCATTTATCTATTCCGTCAGACGGTTGTATATTATCAGCGCCCCTTCCTCATTGAAGAGCATCATCAGATTTGCGAAGCAATCAAGGCACATGACGGGACGACTGCCGAACGACTGATGAAAGAGCATCTTCAATCCGATCTGGAATTCTGCCTTCATCTGATTCGATAATCGGATTCAGGGATTGTTCGACCTTCTCACATACGTATAAAGACGTGACCACATTGTGGTCACGTCTTTTTTTGTCGTTTGTCCTTCATATTATCCAGGCCCTGATTCATAGGTGTAAACATAACGAGACAATGTCGTGTGCATCATGCTACTGAAACTGGAGGGATTCACTCAATGAGTAAAGGACAGCAACCAAACGAAAAACCATTCATCATCCCGCAACCTATTCGCAGTGATGGCGCTGGAGGACCTGATCTGGGACCCAGAGACGTCATGAGAGATATACAAAACCCCGATATGCTGGTACCTCCAGCTACAGATAACGGGTTATTGCCCAATCTGAGAATGTCTTTTTCCGATACCCATATGCAATTGAACCATGGCGGTTGGTCACGTGAAATCACCGTACGGGATCTCCCTATTGCCACTACACTGGCTGGTGTGAACATGAGTCTGACGCCTGGTGGTGTACGGGAACTGCACTGGCATCAGCAATCCGAATGGGCCTATATGATCTGGGGAACGGCAAGAATTACCTCGGTAGATCAGAACGGACGTAATTTTATTGCCGATGTCGGGCCTGGCGATCTCTGGTTTTTCCCTAAAGGTCTGCCCCATTCCATTCAAGGACTGGAAGATGGTTGTGAATTTCTGCTCGTGTTTGATGACGGGTCCTTCTCCGATCTGAATACGTTATCCATATCCGATTGGTTTGCCCATTCACCACCAGAGGTTTTGTCTGTTAATTTTGGCGTGCCCGAATCTGCTTTTCAGTCGATGCCGAAGGAACAAGTCTATATTTTCCAAGATACCGTTCCGGGTTCCATTGAGAGCCAGGAAGTTCAGTCTCCATACGGCACCGTTCCTCTCACATTCAAACACCGTTTGCTAGCACAGGAACCGCTCATCACACCCGGCGGAAGCGTGCGGATTGTAGACTCAACCAACTTCCCCATCTCAACTACCGTTGCGGCAGCACTCGTTGAGATCCGACCTGGCGCCATGCGTGAACTGCACTGGCATCCCAATGCGGATGAATGGCAATACTATCTGACAGGACAGGGAAGAATGACCGTCTTCGGAGGCAATGGTATTGCTCGTACCTTTGATTATCGGGCTGGAGATGTCGGATATGTTCCCGTCGCAATGGGACACTATATACAGAATACTGGTACAGATACCTTATGGTTTTTGGAGATATTTCGGAGTGATCGCTTTGAGGATGTGTCACTGAATCAGTGGATGGCGTTAACCCCGCGGGATCTGGTCCGTGACAATCTTAATGCACCGTCTGAGTTGCTCGATGCCTTGCGTAAAGTGAAATGGCCTGTCGTTTAATTTAGTATATAGAAAATAAAACAAGCAGATCTACCTATCCAAGGTACTCTGCCTGTTTTATTTTTTCGGTCTACAACCATTTACTTTTTCATTGCGTAGGTTTAATCGCCTGAATATACACGCTTTCTCCTTGGAAGCTGACGAGCTTCCCGTGTTCCGTCACTTCAAAGTTAAAAAATTTTCGGATGATGGAAGGGGCACTCAACATGCTTGCTTCAAGTTCCTCCCTCTCCCGCTCGGGCAGTGCTGCACGGTTACACCACTCTTCAAACTTAAAGCGTTTCTGGAAGGAAGCCATCGCTTCCGTCCGGAATCCGGCATACTCCAGCATATGAATCCATTCCGTCTTGCGCCATGCCCGAACATGACTTGCATCCCGGCACTTCTCCACTTCATTATAGAACTGGTCATTCTCGTCGCGTTCAGGTGCCACGTTGTCAATCAACAACAACCTGCCACCAGGCTTTATAACTCGTAGTGCCTCATTAATAAACGAAGAAACGTCCGGAAAATGATGGGCAGCGATTCGGCAAGTGACAAGGTCAAAGGAATCATCATCGAAAGGGATTTTCTCTGCATCTCCGGCCACAAAATCTACATTACGGTGTCCATTCCCCTGGATAAATTGTTCAGCCACCTGTAGCATTTCCTCCGTTAAATCCAGAGCGGTTACCCGCTGAACAAGTGGAGCCAAGGCATTGGCGACATGCCCTCCCCCAGTGGCGATATCGAGCACATTCATATCTGGAGTGGCTTGAGACGAAGCCACAAGCAACGCGAGATCCTCACCCTTGGCATGCCCCGAACTCGTCACGTATTTCCCTGCATTTTTCGCAAACTGCTTCTGCACCTGACTTTTGATGACATCAGACATTGCAATACCTCCCGCACAAGTTTCATTAGACGAAACTTTGTTTCATAATATAACTTTATTTTACCACGTATTAATATAAAAGTTAAATAAGCATTTTACACAAGTCGAAACAAAAAACATCCCCCAAGTGAAATTCACCCAGGAGATGTTTCTTATATTTGTTACTTCACGAGCGTTGGTGACTTCTTCCATAAGCCCAGAATCAGACCGGAGATCACAGCACCAATTGCAACAGCGAGCAGGAACAACAGTGCGTGGTTTGCCAGTGCTGCAACGAAGATCCCGCCGTGCGGAGCTGGTACATTAATGCTCCACAGTTGTGTCAATCCGCCAGCAACAGCGGAACCCAGAATACAAGAAGTCAATACACGCAATGGATCAGCCGCAGCAAATGGAATTGCACCTTCTGTAATGAAAGAGAATCCAAGTACATAGTTAGTCAGGCCTGATTTGCGTTCTTGCTCTGTAAATTTGGATTTGAAGAATGTTGTTGCAAGTGCAATCGCCAGAGGAGGCACCATACCGCCTGCCATAACCGCTGCCATCCATGCACCGTCTGTGTTACCACTGGATGTGAATACCCCAATCGCGAATGTGTAAGCCGCTTTGTTGAACGGTCCACCCATATCGATGGACATCATACCGCCAAGCAGCAAGCCCAGCAATACCGCATTACCTGTACCCAGATTACCCAATGCATCTACAAGCCATGTGTTCAGGGAACCAAAGATTGGATCAAAGACATAGAAACTGATGGCACCCACGATCAGCAAGCCGAATACCGGATACAGCAAGATTGGTTTCAAACCATCAATCGCTTTTGGCAAACCTTTGAAAAGCTTACGGAGTCCAATGACTACATAACCTGCCAGGAAACCGGCCGCCAAACCACCGAGGAAACCGGCGTTCGAGTTAACTGCCATCAATCCACCGACCATACCAGGCATCAGGGCCGGGCGATCACCAATACTCATCGCGATAAATCCGGCAAGTACCGGAATCAGGAAGTGGAATGCACCTGTTCCGCCACCGATCGTTTGAAGCAGTTGTACAATCGGATTTTCAGGACTGGCAATCTGCTCGAACAAGAAGGAGATTGCAAGCAGGATACCGCCACCTACAACGAACGGCAGCATGTGCGAGATACCATTCATCAGATCTTTATAGATTTTGCTACCTACACTGATCTTGCCAGCGCTTGCGCCCTCTTCCTTGGCATTTCCGCCCTGACTGCGATAGATCGGTGCATCGCCGTTAACAGCTTTGCGAATCAACTCTTCGGATTTGCGAATTCCATCGCTCACCGGTCTTTGTAATACCGGTTTGCCATCGAAACGTGCCATCTCCACATTTTTGTCTGCGGCAACGATAACCCCTTTGGCGCGGGCAATCTCGTCAGCAGTGAGCACATTCTGTGCACCCTCAGAGCCATTTGTCTCTACGCGAATATTAATGCCCATTTCCTGAGCTTTCTTTTTCAGTGCATCTTCAGCCATAAACGTATGCGCTATGCCTGTTGGACAGGCTGTAACCGCAACAACAAAATCTTCCGAATTTGCATTACCTACAATCACACCAGAAGTATTCTGTTGCTGACCAGTAGTAGCAGCGGATGCCGCATTCGCTGCTTTTTCAGCTTTTGCTTTCTCTTTGGCTGCTTCTTTCTCTGCTGCTTCCGCCTGTTTGGCATCAAACAATGCACTAACTTCCGCGGGTGTATCTGTACTCATCAATTGTGAGATGAAATCGCTATCAATCAACAACCTGGAAAGAGCTGCAAGCGTACGCAGATGGGTATTACCTGCGCCTTCTGGTGCCGCAATCATGAAGAACACATGAGCTGGCTGATCATCCAACGCTTCAAAATCAAGCCCTTTTCTACTCTTGGCAAATACAACTGTTGGTTCGTTCACCGCTGTTGTTTTGGCATGTGGCATTGCAATTCCGCCACCGATACCTGTGCTGGATTCAGCTTCTCTTTTATAGATCATTTCCTTGAACAGAACAGGATCATTAATTCGTCCGCTTCGGTTCAGGCTTGCAATTAGTTCATCAATAGCCTCATCTTTGGTTGTGGCTTGCAGGTCCATGATCATCGTTTCCTGGATCATCAAGTCTGTTATTCTCATCTTGGTACACTCCCTTAAGTTCAGTCGGCCTGCCTAGGCAGGCCTCACTACATTACAATTACAGTAAAAATCTTTTATATGGCCGTTAGGCTAGATTGTCGTAATGGTTACTTGATTACGCAATTCATCAATCAATTCTCGTGTTGCCAGATCATCCGAGAACGCAGTTGCGCTTCCAGATGCAACCCCTGTGCGGAAAGCTTCCAGCAGGTCTCCACTCTGTACAAAGGTACCTACGAATCCGCCAATCATGGAGTCTCCGGCACCAACGGAGTTTTTCACCGTACCTTTTGGCACATTCGCATGATGAACTTCCGCTTTGGTAATGAACAGTGCACCTTCGCCTGCCATGGAGATCAACACATGTTTGGCACCGGCTTCAAGCAACTTACGCCCGTATAACACCAGTTCCTCGCGAGTCTCAATAGTTACACCGAACAGTTCAGCCAGTTCATGATGATTCGGCTTCACCAGCAATGGTTCATGTACAAGAGCTTCCATTAGTGCAGGTCCAGTTGTGTCAATTACGAATTCGGCACCCGTTTGCTTGCAGACTTTAATGAGACGATCATAGAAATCTGTTCCAAGTGACGGTGGCACGCTTCCGGAGAGAATGACAATATCTCCTTTTTGCAATGAAGACAATTTGTGTAGCAACTGCGCTGCCTCTTCTGCACTGATTGCAGGTCCTAGACCATTAATCTCTGTCTCTTCTCCATGCTTCAGCTTAATGTTAATGCGAGTATCATCTGCAATCGTGACAAAGTCTGTCCGGATGTTATCTTCTTGCAACTTGTCATTAATGAAACGTCCGGTGAATCCACCAAGGAAACCAATGGCCGTGTTATCTGCTCCAAGTTGATTCAGTATGCGAGAAACATTAATGCCTTTGCCGCCCGGGAGCTTCAAATCCCGATTCATTCGATTCAGTCCGCCAAGCTTCAGCTCATCCACTTCCACGATGTAATCAATGGACGGGTTTAGTGTTATCGTATATATCATCGTTATCCCTCAATTATTTTAGTTTTCTGGGCGATTCCAGGCCGCCAGTGTTCTGGCATCTGCTCGGTAATCAAATCGGCCTCCTCCAAATCAAACAATTTGGCAAAAGTAATTTCCCCTATTTTGCTGGAATCAGCCAGCACATAAGATTTTCCCGACAATTGATGTGCACGCCTTTTAATCAAGGCTTCCTCCGGATCAGGTGTTGTATACCCCATTTCGGGGTCCACTCCATTGCTCCCAAGAAAACATTTATCAAAACGGAAGTTATCCATGTTCTGTAATGCAATACTGCCGATGACTGCTTTCGTATGAATTTTCATCATACCGCCGAGCAAGTAACTGCGAATACGTTTGCTTACCAATGCCTCAACATGTGAAAGTCCGTTCGTAACAACCGTTACATCCTTAGCTTCAATAAAAGGAATCATGGCTAACGTTGTCGTTCCTGCATCCAAATAGATACATTCCCCATTTTCGATCTCCTGTGCAGCCAAACGGGCAATCGTTGTTTTCTGTTGAATGTTTTTGAACGTTTTTTCTTCCATGCCCGGTTCCAGCGTTTTTTCATTCACCAGTGCGGCACCGCCGTGGATGCGTTTGAGCATCTGACGACTCTCCAGATCAATCAAATCACGTCTAATCGTTGATTCAGAAGCACCCAGCACATCAACAAGCTCTTGTAACTTCACAATTCCCTGTAAATGTAAGCGCTCTATAATTGCAGCATATCGTTCTTCAGTCAGCATCTTCATTCCTCCAACTGCTTCTATAGTATCATAAATCCCTCAAAAAACAACCACTTTCATTCAAAATAATTTAAAAACCTTCAAAAACCCGCATCTTTCGACTTATTTTCTTGTCCAATTGTCCCTTCCCCTGACTCCTGAACACGCATCTGATAATCTAGTCCCTATTTTATCGAAGGTGGTGACCTGATGACAGATCGTCCACACAAACGGCGAAAACCCTGTGCCCTGCATCAGAAAAAGAAAGATGCCTCTCCTCGCTTTGGATGGATCTCCTCCAACTGGAGTGGCTACGCTCGTACAGGAACACAGAACCAATACCGCCGCATCTCAGCGGAATGGACTGTCCCCTATGTTCTACCTAGTACACGTAACTCATATTCATCCGCATGGATTGGCATTGATGGCTTCGAGAACAGCAGTCTCATTCAGACCGGAACAGGTCACGACTGGATTCAAGGCAAGCCCAGCTATTATGCCTGGTGGGAGATCCTACCCGACGCGGAAACCATTATTCCACATCCCGTTTCCCCTGGTCATCGCATTCGGGCAGTCATCTCCAAGTTAACGCGCAAAACCTGGTGCATCACTCTTTCTAATCTAACCCTAGGCTGGACCTTCCGCACCATTCAGTATTATTCGGGTCCGCAGTCCTCTGCAGAGTGGATTGTTGAAGCCCCCACTGTAGGAAGCTCCGTCGCCTCCATGGCAAGGCTTACTTCCGTAACCTTCAACATGTGCCGCCTGAATGGACAATCTCCTGCTTTTCGTACCTCTCAAAAAGGGATCATGATTCAGGGACAAGGTATCGTCTCAATCCCTGGCACTCCTAATCGGTGCAAAGATGGATTTACGGTTCGCCGCAACACTTGAGTATTTAACGATCGATCGAAGTTATTTACTTCATGTTCTTGTAGTTGGCATTTCGTGGCCCTCGGATCTCCATTAAAAATCCTGCAGCCTCCAGCGCTTGATGCGTGGCGTTGCAGGATTTTGCTTTTCATGGGAAATGTATGGCGTTTATGACTCTACAACCATTGCATCCGGTTTGGGTTTAAGCCATTTGCCATCCTCATTAATAAAAGCCCCCTTGAAGCGGCCCATCTCCAATTGTTCAATCAGCCTCTCCTCGTCCATGACTAAAATCTCAGCGAGCTGCCCCGAGGTGTAATAATGAGCGGGATTGTAATCGAGCAGCACAGGAACAGACGTATCATATAGT
Organism: Paenibacillus sp. FSL K6-1318; assembly: GCF_037976905.1. Lineage (NCBI taxonomy): Bacteria > Bacillati > Bacillota > Bacilli > Caryophanales > Paenibacillaceae > Paenibacillus > Paenibacillus sp. FSL K6-1318. The sequence continues at coordinate 2,137,678 of NZ_CP150270.1, read as the reverse complement.
TCTTTGATCAGATTCTCAAAGGAATGCCGACCCAGATTCTCCATGTCTCTATAAAAATGTAAATGTTGGGACACCATATTACGGAAAGATTTATTCTCCAGATGCATCCACAACGTATTACAAGCCTGAACACTCATATGATTTTGTTCCACATCGTAAAATTGAACTTCTTCAATCTTCATGTATTTCTCTTGAAATGCAACGATCTTAATCAAAGGTACATTTCGTTTACGTGACACTTTCTTCAAATGGGCTCTAAATTGTTCATAGTTCATTTCATTCATCTATTATCCCTGCCTTTAACATGTTCCAACCGACATTTTACAACAAATTAAAGGCAAGTGTAACCTTCATCATGTGAAAAACAAAAAAACGTGCAGCATCAGATGCCACACGTTCACCCTATTATAGGGTGCATTTAATCAGCCAAGGGCACCAGTTTTCGCCCACGTAGCCGTAAATTCCTGTTCTTCATACGCATAGAATTGTTGCAAAATAACCTCCCGATCATCAAGGAACAACTGATCCGCTATGGCAGTGACCAGTTTCGGCACCGCACTCTTGGTCCCCGATATTGCCGATGCGGACAGACCACAGCTGGCAAGTGCAGAGTAATTGAATACGAACAGTCCATGCAACTGCTCCTCACCCTGCTCACTTCTGCTAGTCATCGCAAATCCAGAACTCAGGTATGGATGTGCGTCCAGCAATGCATTGCGATGCTCTGGCGGAGCCTGATAACAGTCCTCCCAACGTGCGATATGCGACTCAACAAGTCTGAGTTCAGGCCGGAGTGCCGGATCACTGAGAAGACCTGTGCTAATTATCAGAAAATCAAAACTAAATGTTCCCTGTGCGGTATGCACAATCGCGCCTTGGTCTGTTGCTTCTACACTCAGCCAAGGTGAGTTCAAATGCAGTTCGAATCCAGGCCAGGCTGCCGCACGATTAAACGTATCGTTGGTTGGCGGTTGATTGAATTTGAAGAAATGAGAGATCACTTCATATTTATCAGCAACCGGAAGAGCATGGTATCGCTCGATCATACCGGATTGTTCCATCTGACGAATAGGATTAATACTAGGCAGCTGTTCCCGCCGTACAAATACATGAGCTTCTGCCACACCAGTGGCAAGCGCATAACTGGCATTATCAAAAGCAGAAGCGCCGCCACCAAGCACTGCAACCCGTTTACCTTTTAACCGTTCAAAATCAATCGCTTCAGACGTATGAGCATACAGCTCCCGAGGTAATCTATCGGCAATCATGGAAGGTACATGCCACTCTCCGCCCCCCTGTATTCCCGTAGCAAACACTACTTTACGAGCAAGTATGACATCCATCTGAGTTCCTGCCTTGTTCACATGAAGTCGATGTATTCCGTTTTCTGTTGGCTCAACCAGTGTCAATTTCACCTCATTAAGCATAGGCAGATTCAATACTTCCCGATACCAGCGCAAATAATTCATCCAGTCTCCACGCGGGATCTTGTCTACTTCTTCCCAACCTTCGGGCCCTACCTGTGCTTCCCACCATGAGCGAAAGGTTAACGAGGGGATACCCAGATCGATGGAAGTCAGATGCTTAGGTGTACGCAAAGTAACCATACGCGCATATGTCTCCCAAGGTCCTTCAAGCCCCGATGTATTCTCGTCAATGACCACAATATTGGAGATTCGTTCACGAAGAAGCCCAAATGCCGCCCCTAATCCACTCTGGCCTCCACCCACAATGACGACATCATAGACATGACCATCCGCATGTTCTCTTGGACGTACCCAGTTCGCGCCACCAAATGACAAATAATCCAGATCAGTCTTCACACGTTCATTCAAAACTTCCAGGCTCATGATTGATCAACCCTTTCGAGATACATATATGAACTATTCTTTCTTGATTATTTTTGATGTAAGTTTGTTGTTAGTTATATTGGAATAATTATGATTTCACCTTGTATTCCTGAAATATATTAGCGTTATTATATGAGTTATCGGGGATGAATTGAAGTTCGCGGCAGCTTTATTGTCATCAAAACTAAAAATAACTGACATGCTTGTTAATCTGCACGAAATACCTAACGGGACGGTGCCTTCGCCCTCTTGTGCGCTTCCTTCTAGACGGGTGCTTTTGCAGAAAATGAAAAAAAGACAGACCAAGATGTAACCTTGGTCTGTCTTATTAGAGGAATGCTATTGGCCGGCTTGTTCACGGCGCTGCAATTTTTCATTGGTTAATTTCTCAGGGGTCACATCATGACCCAGTGGGTCCACAACGGATACTGCCAACATGGTTGTCAGCACCTGACCTCGAATAGCCTGTAAATATTGTTTTCTAAGCTCCTGCTGCTCACTTTTTTCTGCTTTCGTCAAGCCGACGCTGCTGCGTTGTTTCCGGCTTAATTCATTGATGCGTCCCAAAATAGGAATCATGCAATCCACCTCACTTGTTAGTCCAATTTCCAAAAGATATTTCGAATATCTTCAAACTAACTTATTACAACTTTACGAATTTGTCCATAGGCGCAATCCGTTAAGAAGTTTTTAGGTGATCTCATGCACAGACCACACAATACCATTCGTAGCACCACTGCCCAGGTTCAAGGTGAGCGTCAACCCGTTTGCGGCATAGAACAGTCCGATCACATCTCCCGCATTCAATGCCACTTCTACCGCCAAAGTAACTGCACCGCTTCCCAGTACTGCCCGCAGTGTTAGTAGTGTAATCGCCACATTTAGCACAGGCAATAAACCACTAACTAGCGTTGTAACCGTAGGTGATGTTCTTTGGACAAGAAAGGCAGGGTTAACCCCAGCACCCAGTGATAGGGCGATCGCTGCAGTCGTTGCATAATTGATCGTCGCCACAATGGAATATCTTCCTGTCACCGGGACCGTATAATTTCCTGTTGTTGCATTGAAGTTGGCATTACCGTAATAAGGACTCGTTGTCGTCCAGTTGGTTAACTGTGCGCTCGTTGCTGTAGAAAGTGTAGCCAGGAAGGCCGAGAATCCTTGTGTTGCAAAGTTGGGCCCGGTTGGGCCCGTGGCTCCTGTCAGCCCCGTTGCCCCAGTCGCACCTGTAGTTCCTGTGATGCCTGTTGCTCCCGTAGCTCCAGTTGCACTAGTTACACCAGTTATGCCAGTAGCTCCTGTAAGTCCGTTAGCACCAGTTGGTCCAGTCGGGCCCGTTGCACCTGTGATGCCGGCTGTCCCTGTTGCACCTGTGGCTCCTGTACTCCCTGCTGCTCCAGTTGAACCAGTGGCTCCTGTAGAGCCAGTCGCTCCTGCACCTCCGGTTGTTCCTGTGGTGCCCGTTGCACCTGTAGTTCCAGTTGTGCCGGTTATGCCGGTTATGCCAGTTAGGCCTGCAGCTCCCGTTATTCCTGTTTCTCCAGTTGCTCCGGTCGCGCCTGTTATACCTGTAACTCCTGTTGAACCCGTACTTCCTGTGGCTCCTGTAAGACCAGTCGCTCCTGCAACTCCAGTTGTTCCCGTGGGGCCAGTTGCACCCGTTGTACCTGTGGCTCCAGTAAGTCCGTTAGTGCCTGTGGCTCCTGATACACCTGTGATCCCTGTAGCCCCAGTTGCTCCGGTCGCGCCAGCAATACCCGTGGTTCCGGTAATACCAGTTGAGCCCGTTGTACCCGTCGGGCCAGTTATGCCAGTGGCACCGGTTGGTCCCGTTACACCTGTCGTACCAGTAGCGCCTGTTACACCCGTCTCTCCTGTAATGCCCGTGGTTCCTGTTTCTCCAGCTAATCCCGTAACACCAGTTGGACCAGTGATTCCTGTTACACCTGTTTCCCCTGTGATGCCAGTTGTGCCCGTTACGCCAGTAGCTCCGGTTGTTCCAGTGCTTCCTGCTGCTCCAGTCACACCTGTAATACCCGTAGTTCCGGTTATGCCGGTAACTCCCGTAGTACCCGTGACCCCAGTGGTACCGGTTGCTCCCGTTACACCTGTCGTACCGGTTGCGCCTGTTACACCCGTCTCTCCAGTAGCTCCAGTCACGCCCGTAATTCCAGTCGCGCCTGTTACGCCAGCAACTCCCGTGGTTCCCGTGGCTCCAGTCACACCAGTCGTACCTGTGACCCCTGTTAGACCCGTTTCCCCTGTGACCCCAGTTACACCAGTACCGGTTAAACCAGTAACTCCCGTAGTCCCCGTACTTCCCGTTGCTCCTGTCGTACCCGTGACCCCAGTCGCTCCGGTCGCACCTGTAGTACCCGTAACACCAGTCGTCCCGGTTATGCCAGTGGCACCGGTTGCTCCCGTTACACCTGTCGTACCGGTAGTGCCTGTTACACCCGTCTCTCCAGTAGCTCCAGTCACGCCCGTAATTCCAGTCGCGCCTGTTACGCCAGCAACTCCCGTGGTTCCCGTTGCTCCAGTACCACCGGTGAGTCCTGTCGCACCAGTCGTTCCTGTGACCCCTGTTAGACCTGTTTCCCCTGTGACTCCTGTTAATCCAGTCGTACCTGTTACGCCAGTAACTCCGGTTGGTCCCGTTACACCTGTCGTACCGGTAGCGCCTGTTACGCCAGCAACTCCCGTCGTTCCCGTTGCTCCAGTAGCCCCGGTGGGTCCCGTCGCACCAGTCGTACCTGTGACCCCTGTTAGACCCGTCTCACCAGTTTGGCCAGTTGTGCCGGTGGCACCTGTAATTCCAGTAGCTCCAGTCAGTCCAGTCGCACCTGTGATCCCGGTTAGACCCGTCTCCCCAGTGAATCCAGTAAGTCCAGTTACTCCCGTAACTCCAGTAACTCCGGTTGATCCTGTCACACCAGTTTGACCAGTAATTCCAGTAGCACCAGTCGGCCCGGTTACGCCAGTTATTCCTGTGACTCCAGTTATGCCAGTCGCACCAGTGGCTCCGGTTGGTCCTGTCGTGCCGGTAACTCCTGTTACACCCGTCTCTCCTGTAATGCCCGTGGCTCCAGTTAATCCCGTAACACCAGTCGTACCTGTGACTCCTGTTAGACCTGTTTCCCCTGTAATGCCAGTTGTACCCGTGAGCCCAGCTATACCCGTTTCCCCTGTGACACCAGTGGCTCCGGTCGCACCCGTAACACCAGTTGGTCCTGCCGTGCCGGTTATGCCAGTGGCACCGGTTGATCCCGTCGTGCCAGTAAATCCTGTAGTACCTGGAACCCCAGTGAATCCAGTTACTCCCGTCTCACCAGTTTGGCCAGTTGTGCCGGTCGTGCCGGTTGGTCCTGTTTCACCAGTAATACCCGTTGGTCCGGTTGTCCCTGTAGCACCTGTAAATCCAGTTACACCAGTTATTCCTGTGGAACCAGTACTCCCTGTTTCTCCTGTAACTCCAGTAGTACCTGTGACTCCGGTTATGCCAGTCGTACCGGTTGGTCCCGTTACACCTGTCGTACCTGTAACGCCTGTTACACCCGTCTCTCCTGAACTACCAGTGGTTCCTGTTGCTCCACTTAATCCCGTTACACCAGTTGGACCAGTGATTCCTGTTACACCTGTTTCCCCTGTAATGCCAGTTGTGCCCGTTACGCCAGTAGCTCCGGTTGTTCCAGTCACACCTGAGATACCCGTAGTTCCGGTTATGCCAGTGGCACCGGTTGGTCCCGTTACACCTGTCGCACCGGTAGAGCCTGTTACACCCGCCTCTCCAGTGGCACCAGTTGCTCCCGTCGTTCCGGTAAATCCTGTAGTACCTGTAACCCCAGTTACGCCGGTCGTGCCGGTTATTCCTGTTTCACCAGTAATACCCGTTGAACCAGTTGCCCCTGTAACTCCAGTAGTTCCAGTTACCCCGGTAACTCCGGTGGGACCCGTACTTCCTGTTAGACCCGTACTTCCTGTTAGACCTGTTTCCCCTGTGACACCAGTTACGCCAGTTGTGCCGGTTACGCCAGTAAATCCGGTTGTACCCGTGCTTCCTGTTGCTCCAGTCGTACCTGTGACTCCGGTTGTGCCGATGGGTCCTATTGAGCCGGTGACTCCTGTTAACCCTGTATCACCAGTAATGCCGGTAGCACCAGTAATTCCAGTGAATCCAGTCACACCTGTGTTGCCCGTAACGCCAGTAACTCCCGTAGATCCGGTCGCACCAGTGATTCCGGTAATCCCTGTTAGACCTGTTTCCCCAGTGGCTCCAGTCGCGCCAGTTATACCAGTCGTCCCAGTTACTCCAGTAATTCCTGTGATACCCGTACTTCCCGTTGCTCCAGTAACCCCGGTGACTCCTGTTGGACCTGTCTGACCAGTGACGCCAGTAGATCCGGTCGCACCTGTTGTACCCGTAACGCCTGTTACACCCGTCTCTCCTGTAATGCCCGTGGTTCCTGTTTCTCCAGTCGCACCAGTGACTCCCGTTAGACCCGTAATGCCGGTTGTACCCGTACTTCCCGTTGGGCCGGTCGCACCTGTAATCCCCGTTTCCCCAGTGGTACCCGTAATGCCGGTAGATCCAGTAATACCTGTCGTACCGGTTGGTCCTGTTTCGCCAGTGACTCCGGTTGTGCCTGTGACCCCGGTGGGTCCCGTTAGACCAGTCGTTCCGGTAACTCCTGTTTCACCAGTGCTTCCTGTAGCACCGGTCACGCCTGTGATTCCCGTGGGTCCTGTTACTCCAGTTAATCCCGTAACACCAGTTAAGCCAGTCGTGCCGGTTGGCCCTGTTTCTCCGGTGACCCCGATTATGCCCGTAGCTCCGGTAATACCAGTTGAACCAGTAGACCCGGTGAGTCCTGTCGCGCCAGTTATACCAGTAATTCCTGTTGTGCCACTACCTCCGGTTACTCCCGTAATACCAGTTGTTCCCGTTACTCCAGTTATACCTGTCGTGCCGGCTGGTCCTATTTCACCAGTTGGGCCAATAGAACCGGTAGGGCCCGTTACACCTGTGTTTCCAGTTAGACCGGTCTCCCCAGTAACACCAGTGGCCCCAGTCGGTCCCGTCGCGCCTGTGAATCCTGTTAGACCCGTTTCCCCAGTGACACCAGTCAGTCCGGTAGCTCCGGTCACGCCTGTGATACCCGTGGTTCCAGTAATGCCAGTTTCTCCAGTTGCACCGTTCAGTCCCGTCACACCAGTCGGACCTGTGACCCCTGTTAGACCTATATCTCCAGTTATTCCGGTTGCACCAGTAATTCCTGTGGCTCCTGTGCTCCCAGTTAGACCCGTCTCTCCAGTTACGCCTGTTGCTCCGGTCACACCAATTGTACCCGTAACGCCAGTTAAGCCAGTTGTGCCGGTTGGTCCTGTTTCGCCGGTGACCCCGGTTATGCCAGTAATTCCGGTATTACCAGTTGAACCAGTAACCCCGGTGAGTCCTGTCGCGCCAGTTACACCAGCAATTCCTGTTGTGCCACTAACTCCGGTTGCACCTGTAACGCCAGTTGTTCCCGTCGCACCCGTACTTCCAGTAGCTCCAGTTATACCTGTTAGTCCTGTCTCTCCTGTTGGGCCAGTTACACCAGCTGTACCCGTGTTTCCGGTAATACCAGTTGGTCCAGTCGCACCCGTAGGACCTGTAATACCAGTTGCACCTGTACCTCCTGTTAGACCCGTCTCTCCAGTGACACCAGTGGCCCCGGTCGCTCCCGTAATTCCCGTCGGGCCGGTTACGCCAGTCACTCCCGAGATACCTGTAATTCCAGTTGCTCCAGTCGCCCCAGTCGGTCCCGTCGCTCCTGTCGTGCCTGTGAATCCTGTTTGACCCGTTTCCCCAGTGACACCAGTAAGTCCGGTAGCTCCGGTTACCCCTGTTAACCCTGTCGGTCCTGTTGGACCGGTAACTCCCGTTAGTCCTGTGAACCCTGTTTCTCCAGTTCCACCTGTCGTGCCGGTGTTTCCAGTAGCACCCGTAATTCCTGTTGTGCCACTAACTCCGGTTGCACCTGAGATCCCCGTTTCTCCAGTTGCGCCAGTTGATCCCGTCACACCTGTCGTTCCTGTGACCCCTGTTGGACCGGTATCTCCAGTAGTCCCAGTTGCACCAGTAATTCCTGTGGCTCCTGTTAAACCAGTATTGCCGGTTATGCCTGTAACGCCGGTTGTACCTGTACTTCCCGTTGCCCCTATCTCCCCAGTAGATCCTGTAGCACCTGTAACTCCGGTGGTACCTGTTTCTCCACTAGATCCAGTCGAACCTGTCTCACCAGTTGTGCCTGTCGTACCTGTAATTCCTATTTCTCCAGTAGCGCCTGTCGGCCCTATCTCACCTGCCGTGCCGGTAATTCCTGTTTCACCGGTCGCACCTGTGATGCCCGTGGTTCCAGTTACTCCAGTTAATCCCGTAGCACCAGTACTTCCAGTAGATCCAGTCACACCTGTGTTGCCCGTAACACCAGTAACTCCCGTAGCTCCGGTCGCGCCAGTCGGTCCTGTTATACCCGTTTCCCCAGTGGCTCCAGTCGCACCAGTACTTCCAGTCAATCCAGTAATACCGGTCGTCCCAGTTACGCCAGTAATTCCTATGGTACCCGTACTTCCCGTTGCTCCAGTAACCCCGGTGGCTCCTGTCGGACCTGTAACGCCTGTTACTCCCGTCTCTCCTGTAATGCCCGTGGTTCCTGCGGGTCCCGTCTCCCCAGTTGGGCCGGTCGTACCTGTAATCCCCGTTTCCCCTGTGACACCAGTTGTGCCAGTTACGCCAGTGGCGCCAGTCAGTCCGGTAATTCCTGTGGTACCCGTGACGCCATTCGTACCTGTTGCTCCTGTTTCGCCTGTGACCCCGGTTGTGCCGGTTACACCGGTGGGTCCCGTTAGACCAGTATTTCCTGTCGCTCCGGTGAGTCCTGTCACACCTGTTAGACCCGTTTCTCCAGTGGCACCAGTTGCTCCGGTCGCACCTGTACTGCCCGTAAATCCAGTAATTCCTGAAGCACCAGTATTTCCAGTAGCTCCCGTCTCACCAGTTAATCCAGTTGCCCCCGTAGTGCCTGTTGTTCCAGAAGTACCAGTGATACCAGTCGCTCCAGTGTTGCCCGTGGGTCCTGTTTCTCCAGTTACACCTGTGGTTCCGGTATTACCAGATGAACCAGTAGTCCCTGTCGGACCTGTGACCCCTGTTAGCCCCGCTTCTCCAGTGGCACCAGTTGCTCCGATTGAACCTGTAATGCCAGTAAATCCTGTAGCTCCTGTAGCTCCTGTAACTCCGGTTACTCCAGTCGTTCCTGTTGTACCGGCAATTCCAGTATCGCCAGTGACACCTGTGGTTCCTGTGGTTCCTGTTTCCCCGGTTGCTCCAGTTGGACCGGTCACCCCTGTAACACCTGTGAATCCAGTTATCCCAGTAGTACCAGTCAGTCCGGTTACACCAGTTGTTCCGGCCGCACCCGTAGTTCCTGTAAATCCAGTAATACCTGTTGTGCCAGTGCTTCCTGTTTCTCCAGTAATACCAGTCACGCCTGTATTCCCTGAAGTACCAGTACTTCCAGTGGCTCCAATCGCGCCGGTTATACCGGTCGTCCCAGTTACGCCAGTAATTCCTGTGGTACCCGTACTTCCTGTTTCTCCAGTTACCCCAGTCGGTCCTGACGCACCAGTCGCCCCGGTTGGTCCCGTTACACCAATCGTACCTGTTACACCCGTCTCACCAGTGGCACCCGTAATTCCTGTGGTTCCTGTTGCGCCAGTACTTCCCGTTATACCTGTTAATCCAGTCGGACCTGTTAGCCCTGTCTCGCCAGTGACACCAGTTGCTCCTGTTGCTCCAGTTGTTCCTGTTTCGCCAGTAGTTCCAGTTAGTCCCATCAAACCAATCCCAGTTGGACCAGTTGCGCCGGTTGTTCCTGTGACTCCAGTCGATCCGATGCCAGTTGCACCTGTAACTCCTATGCTTCCTGTAGATCCAGTTGCTCCCGCCTCACCCGTTAGACCGGTTGGACCTGTAAATCCGGTAGTTCCAGTCACACCTGTGGTGCCCATCAGTCCGGTAACTCCAGTTGCCCCTATAGCCCCAGTTATTCCGGTACTGCCCGTGATTCCAGTTGAACCCGTAACTCCCGTAGCCCCAGTGACCCCAGTCCGTCCTGTTAGTCCGGTTGCTCCCCTTTTGCCTGGAGACCCAGGATCTCCGGTTAACCCGGTAGCTCCAGTTGTTCCGGTGTATCCTCTCATTCCCCGATAACCCCGTGGGCCGCGAAGGAAAGGAATCCTGTGGCTTTTCTTGTTTTTGCATGAACGTCTGCTTTTCTTACATAACTTACTCTTCTTCTTTGGGATAGAGTGCTTTTTTGATTTTTTGTCTTTCCGTTTAACTGTGCTGATTGAGGAAATTTTGCGTTTCTTTCTGGACATACCGCTCACAAGAAAATCCCCCCTCCTTGTACACCACGTCAAATCTCCGCATTTTACAATAGTACACTCTATGCCCAGGACTAGCTTTGTGCGCCCCCTAATCAATATGCCTATGAAACCACCATAGTTAGTGATTAATCAATTACTTTTCTTTAAAAAATATCTTCCCCTTCACTCACCCTGTAACTCCTTAATCGTCAACGCAATTCCCTCTTCAAAAGATGTTGCCACAACTGGACCAATCTGTTCCTCATATTTCTGTCTGCTCAAGATCAGGGGTTCCTCGGTCAGATATAACATCTCTACAATTTCTTTCATAACGGGTACACCCAGTCCAATCAACGACAATCCCACTTTTCCTAATGCTATCACAGGTTTTCTTCTCCCCGCAGCCTTCTGTGCCATACGCACAATCTCATGACCCGAAATGATCCCCTCTCCAGGAATGTTCCAGTTCTGTCCATACGTCGTCTCCCTGCTTGCCAGCTCCACCACCATAACCGCAGCATCCGGTAAATAGATGTACTCTCTGGGTACTTTCATATTGCCGATAAAAAAAGCCATCTTGCCTTTCGCTATTGCTTCAAGCGTTGAACCCAGATAGGAAGCCTGGTTAGCCGTTGGACCATAATAGTCCGGCAAACGAACGATCATCACCTGAGCTCTGCTCCATCTTGTGCTGAATAACATTTGTTCATAGGCAAGTCGTGTCTTGCCTTTGCGGGTATGTGGCTGTTTCGGGTGTTCTTCCGTTACCTCCCTCATTTGCCTTCTACCATAAGGGTAGATTCCGTCTATTACAACCACATTCAGACCCAAGTGTTCTGCCGCCGCCATCACGGATTCGCCCAGCGGAATCAGCCTGCTCTCCATTTCGTTATACGGGACATTCGCACAATGAAACATGACATCCGTTTCCTGGGAAGCAGCGATAATATCATCCGACCGAAATGCATCTCCCACTGCGATTTGCAGGTGATCTGGAGATCCCAACTTTACCGCAAGTTGCTCCAGTTTTTGACGGGAGCGCCCAAAAGCAATCGTAGAAATGCCTCGTTTAATCAATTCCTCCGTAATCGCTGCACCTGTTCCACCTGTGGCTCCAATCACAATAGCTCTTTTCAACGTAGATCGACCCCTTTCATCCATTTAGTTATTGATCAATTACTTACCTAACAACAATATAATCCATAATTAGTGATTGATCAATAACTAAAATTCAAAAAGGGAATTCCCATCCCTCTCTATCGATCCTTCAGCTCCGGCATATCCAGTGCAGTAGATAAATTACACAACATCCCGATCGCCAGGAAAATCATGGTTCTTTTCAGCGGTTCAGCAATACCTGCAACTGTGAAAGCTTCCAGTACCATGCTTCGTACATCACTAATGCCTTTTTGCATGGCCTGACGAATGACTTCTTCCCGGATCGTTTGTGCCTGCATCTGAAGCAAAATTTCGCTCTTGTGCGATTCCAGAATCTTATCGTAGGCTTCAATGAGATCATTCTCCAACTGATCTGGCGTCGCCGTCTCCACCACAATTCGAAACGAATCAATCACTCGTGTCCATGAGACCTCAATTGCAGTTAATAATAAAGCTTCTTTGGTTTTGAAAAAACGAAAGATATACGGCTGTGAGATCTGTGCCCGTTCAGCCACTTGAGCTGTAGTCGCCCGATAATAGCCAATCTCCGCGAACACATCAATTGCCGCAGAGATAATATCATTTCGCCGATTAACCGACGCTGCTGTATCTTTAGCCATCATTTTCCCCTTCCAACGTTCAGTTATGAATTGATCAATAACCTGAAGTATATCTGATTCATCTACTCAACGCAAAACGCAATAAAGTGACACTTCATTTATTAACCCTTGAGCTTACTCGGATTATAGCCATACGTTTGCCTGAAACGACTGATGAAATAACTGCTGTTCACATACCCAACCAGATGGGCGGCCTCCGATACACCAACTTGCCCACTCTCCAGTAGCTCACGCGCCTTTTCCATCCGTTTCTGAATGACATACGCATGAATGGATCTGCCGTATTGCTGCTTGAATGCTCGTTTAAGCTTATTTTCATTCATCATGGCCGGTCGAACCAGCTCCGGAATTGTAGGTGCGTCAGCATAACGGGTATCCAGAATTCGTTTGACTTCCTCTAATCCAGCTCGGTCGGAGTCACTCAGTCTCACCTCTTGCACATGGGGCTGCGATCGGTCTGTCAACTCTCCGGCAAGCACTGCAATTAATTCCGCCAACTTGGCTTCCAAATAATATTCACGGATCTCATTCGTGTAGTTGCACTGTATCATGTCCTGAATAACCCGACCTGCCACAGGCGGTATATCGATCCCTGCATTTTTCGGCAGATGATTAAATGTCCCAATCGCTCCAGTCTGACGTATCGTCTCAAACAGCATCGGATAGTATTCATTTCGGATATGTAACCCCAGTTGCACACTTCGCTGCCCTTCTTCATATACATTGGATGCGGCAAATGTACCACCCTCATAGATCCCAAAGTGATTTTTCAACAACCTATGCTTACGTCCCGTATCTCGATTACACCACTGCTGCTCACCCTTCAGGTTAAATGCAAGGACGAATCCTGCATGTTCACTACGCTCATCGACGACTGTATCTCTACACGGGGTAAGATCACAGAACGACCAATTGGCATGTGGTCCCAGACTTGTTGTTTGAAATACACCGCTCCCCGCGTGATCCGGTAGATAAAATGTGGACATATCGATCCTCCTTATTCAGATATAAAAGCTCCCGTTTAAGGCAACAAGTGCATACGTATCTGTTGTAACATTTACACATCAAGCTATTGAAACCAATACTCGTCACTTAACCTTAGAAAAGGAGCAGACATCATGAAATCCCTAGACAACACCTACTATATCGCACTGAGTTTCCATGTCCCCAAGCCAAAGCTTAAAGCATATCATGAGTACCTCAACACCCACGTGATTCCGGTTTATATGCGAAATATGAATGAGTCCATCACAACATACAACATATACACCCACAAATTAACGACAGAAAAACACGGTGAATTTCCCTTATGGAACATGTTACACGTTATACAACTTCAAAATTATGATCTGGCTGCACCTCTCATGAGCGAACTGAACCAGATCCAGTCGTTTCCTGATACCATCATCGTTCGTCAGGAATTGCTCGTCAGTACACCAAGCAGTAACTTTCCCCTCCAAAACCAACAAACCCGCAGACGCTGGCTCAAGCCGCTGCAGGTTGTGGAACATGTCGATGTTCAGCAGGATTCCTTGGAAGAATTCCGCAACATCATGATCCACGGGAATGGACCAGCCATGAATTTCATTTTGAGTGAACGGAAATGGTGCCAAAGCTTCTATGCGCTGGAAACCGAAGAAGTATGGACTCATCACCCAGATTACCCGGAGTGGAATCAGCTCCACATTATTGCCTTGTACCCGGAAGCCCCTTTTCTGTATAAAAAGGATTTTGGACGTGGTCTCGCCCAGGCTTCTGGCGCCAGTTTCGAAGAGAACATGGATCGTCTGAAACAGATTCGTACGATGCGGTACAAAAGTGTAAGTTCACTGCTGTAGAAGATTACGCAATCGGGATTCCGAATCCAGCTTCGGACAACTGTTGCAATAACCATGTGAATGACTGCCGTCTCCAACCTGATAAGCCAAACAACAATATCGGCGTATCAAGAACGGCGGTCCTTGCCACTCAGGGTGATCAAAGCGATGCAGCTTCATGGCAAACGTAAATGCATTTTCATTTTGTTCGTCAAGCCATATGTTTTGATCTTCCTGGATCTGTGCAAGGCGTTGATTCGTCTGCCATATTATTTGATCATTGACCATACGTACATACAATTGTTGCACATTATGCGCAACTAGAGTCCACATGACGTTATAACTCGCCCCTGTACCATCAGCAACCGCTCGCAGAACAGTTTCCAGATGTAGCAGCATTTTCTTCTTGAGCAAGGTACTCTCTGACCTGCGCTGAACAGAATCTTCACCCTCCAGAGAGATTCTCTCAAGCCGGGTCTCATATCGCATGCCACCTGCTCCATTCAATTCAAACCGTACATCATCATCGGCTATGCTAAGTGTAGTGTCGTATAGACTAAATGCGGAGATTACGGCCATCACCAACACCGAATAGCGCTTGGCAAAGAGTGTACCAACGGCCACAGCCCCTTTGCCGTCCAGTTGAAGCCCTTGCTGTATCGCCTGTTCACGTAATATCGAGTTTCGTTTCTCTTCATTCAGCAGATCCTTCACATGGAAAGCATACTTGAAATCATCGCAGCTGGCTCGGATCGTCGTCACAAAAAAATGCTGTAATGTTGCCGACATCTCTGAAAGGTTATGCCCTGAATAACGTTCCATCTATTGAATCATATCTTCAATTTCGTTAATAATCTCGCTGCGACCGATTGCCCCCCAGCCCTTAAACAGCCAGAACGAGTCTGTCGTATAGACCTGATCTGCACCAACAGCTGGTACTCCCTTCCAGAGCGAGCTTGCGTTGATGTTGCTCAAATACTCCTCGGCATTCGGATCAACCTCAAGAACGACGAAATTGGCATCGATATCCGCGATTTTCTCCATGGACAGGTCCTCACGTTGTTCGGCAGGCGTCACAGCAGTGGGTACAAATCCAAGATCATGATACAAGAGTGTGTTGGTTGGATGGCCTTTTTCCGCATAAATTTGCAAGGTCTTCTCTCTTACACGCAAGTAAGCCAGCTTTTTCTGATCCAGTTGTTCGATCTTCGCTGTTAGTTGTTCTGCCTGTTGTTCCACCTCAGCGATTTTCTCCTTGGCCAGATCAACCTTGTTAAATAACCCGGCAATGGTCAACAGATCCTGTGTCCAATACGTTGTGTCATCTTCATAATCCAGCCATTCGTTACCAAGTACAATCGTCGGAGCGATTTTCTCCAACTGCTCATATGTACTCTCAGCAGTTCGACTCTCAACAACGATGACATCCGGATCAATCTGCAGGATAGCCTCCAGATTGGGGCTATCTGCCGACCCTACCGTTGGAACACCGGCCAGCTGATCTGCAAGATAAGGCAGGTAATCTCCGCCGTAACGTACCTCTACATTAACGCCTGCTGGTTTTTCACCAATCGTTAGCATGTGATCGATGTAGGCGGCGGATAATACAACCATACGCTCTATCTTTTGCGGTACAACTGCTGTTCCTTTGAGATGTTCAATCGTTTGAGTACCACTCTCTTCCACAGATGTATCCTGTGGCTGAGGCGTTGCTTCCGTTACTTCTGCTGTCTTGCCACATGCCGCCAGAACGAGCACAAGCAAGGCCAACAGTATCATCGTTGCTGCTCTCTGTCTTACCATTTGTAGTAAATCCCCTCTACTATTTAATAATAATAATCATTATCACTATAGTAGGGAAAAGCGAACAGGCTTGCCATGGATTATTCCACGCTCTTCACTTGCACAATATCACCGCACGGTAACACCCAGTTGCTCTGCTACATATCGCATAGCCCACATGCGTCCGGTTGGACCCAGCGTTTTGAAGAAAATATCTCCTGCATTATAGACACAGCCTTCTTGAACAGCCCTCAATGCCAACCATTCACTGGATTGCTGCAATTGTCGAAGTTGAGCGTGCGCTTCCTCCGTCGGATCGACCATTACAAATATGTGATCCGCGTCGTATAACTGCATATCGCCAGCTTTCGTCTCCACAGCCCACTGTTTTTCCGGAAAATAACGTGGCAATTGAAATCCCAGATCATCGTACAAGAGAGCGCCTGTCTGGTTATTCAATCCATACATTCGGTAGAAATGAGAGGACACCCGGATGAACATGGCACTCTGCTTCCCCCACCTCGATTGAATGCGTCCACGAAGAGCAAGGCTTAGATCAGCATGCTGTTCAATCCACTGTGCAGCCTGTTCTGTACGGCCCATAATATCCGCCATATACAGAAGTCTCTCGCCAAAATGGTTGGTGTGCTCCAGCACAGCGGTGGGTGCGATATGATGCAGAGATTCATTCGGCTCTAAACGATCACTTGTAATGATCAGATCTGGTTGGACTCGCCTCAACCCATCATAGTTCTGATTGAAGCTGTTCAGGATAAGTCCCTGATGACTGTGTGCTTGAAGCGCAGGAACAGCAACATGGCGAGCCACTCTCTGACCATAAGATAGCGCGGACACTGGCGTCATACCAAGCGTTATCACGTAATCATCCAACCCGTAATACAAAGTGGCAATGCGACTCACTTTATTTTTCATATACAACGTCGGGGCGACACCTTCGTTTTTCTTGAAGACTCTGCTGAAATAGTGCTCATCCCTGTAACCTACTTGCTCCGCAATTTCCTTGATTTTATCTGAAGAAAATAACAGCTGCTTGGCCTTCGCCATACGTTGTTTCAGGATATATTCGATCGGAGTCATGTTTAATTGCCGTTTGAACGTTCTTATAAAATGATTCACACTAAGCCCTGCCATGCGGGCCATCTGATCGACTCGAATGTCTTTCATATACTGATGCGTCATGTATTCAAGTGCACGATCCATACCTGCTACAGGTGGGCTTTCTTCTTTCACGTGAATCATTAATTGAATCAACAACTGATGTAAAAGATGTTTCCTGCGCGTCTTTTCCAGACTTGTGAAAGCGTGTTTTCCATTCACCAGGGTATCCATCATCTCCTGAATATCACGTGTGCTAGAAGGAATATGAAGCTTGCCCGTAACAGGGAAATCAAATGCCTCAGTAAGCCAAGCCTTTCGACTCAGGGTAAGTGCCACACAGGAAAATAAAATGATCTGATATCGGACAGGTGCTTCCATATCCGTCTGAAACTCAACATGCATTCCTGGCTTCAACAAAAACCACTCGTCCTGAGACACCGTATGTACAACGTTATCCATAGACAAAGATCCCTTGCCAGCAATGACCCTGCAAATAGCGAACCTTTTCCAGATCCGACGCTGAACAGCCCCCGGATTGCTAGAGTAATGGCAGACGTGGACAGCAGTGAAATAGAGTTGCTCCAGTCGTTTTATCCAATCATTTTCTTTCATGCTGACGTCCCTTCCCTGTTCGAATCGAATCCTATAATCGCCTGATTACACTCTATTTTTTAGCTCCCAATAGTAAATTCTTTATACTATCCAACTGCAACTCCAGTGAATACGGATCTTCCATGACGAACTCATCCTCTGTACCATCCAAGGAACCATAGGCGTAGACTTGTCCTTTCTGCACAGCAGGCAGACGTTTCCACACCTCGCTGTTCAGGATCTCTTTGGCATCTTCACTACCCGAACCATATAAGAAGATATGATCTCCCATATACTCAGGCAATACTTCAAGGGAGATCGTCTCGAATCCATCCTTCATATCGAGTGCTTGCTGAGTTGGAGGCAGTTTCAGCATCTCATAGATCGTGGAACTACCATAGTTCCCACCTTCTGCACCAAGTACATACAACGCTTTGTATCCTATTTGTATGATGGATACGGTCTCGCCTTCTTTAATCACACCATCAATCTGCTGCTTAGTGTCTTCGATATTCCCTTCATATGTCGTGATCCATTGCTCTGCTTCCTTCTCTTTTCCAAAAACACCAGCAATCCGGCGTAGCTTTTCCAGTGGGCCAGAAGTTTTATCGCCTTCCCAATAAGGTAAAAAGACGGTCGTTGCAATTTTTTCGTAATCCTCAATATTTTTATCAATGGAACCGATGATGAGATCCGGCTCAAGTGACACTAATTTCTCCAGATTCATTGGGAACTCTCCTCCCAAATCCTCAATACCCGCTATAACATCGGCAGCAATGCCAGACTTTTCAATCCATCCTTCGTTCAGCATAAACGTTCTTACACCAACCGGTACAATGCCCAATTTCAACAGGTACCCCATATATTGATCTGAAGCAACTCGCTGGGGATTGGCCGGGATCACCACATCTCCTCTTAATGTAGAGACCGTTCTCGTTTCTGGTTGTGCAGTCGATTTTCCTGCCTCCGCTGCTTGGTTACCCGCTTGTGTAGTAGCCGCATTGGTTTCTGTTTGTGTACCACTTGCAGACGGTGCAGGACTGGAACAGGCGGCGAGTAATAGCGTGAGACACAGCATCATGCTTAGTGCTGTCATTTTGAATTTTCCTTGCATCAGTAATTCCCCTCCAACATTCTTTTGATATTGATAATCAATATCATTATATAGAGAGAAATGTAGCGGATGAAGGGCATTTTCTTGCATCACACTGGGCAAATCTTGCTTATGGTTCAATTCCAATGCCTTTTTCGAATTACTAAACCGTGGGCTTAGTCCTTTTTTGTAACGAATTGGAGAGAGTCCTTTGATTTTTTTGAAGCTGCGACTCAGTGAATGTGCATCCGGATAGCCCACCTGCTCTGCAATCTGTTGCAACGTAGCATTCGTATGGACCAGAAGATGTGCAGCTCTCTCCATTCGGATCTGTCCAAGATATTGAATGGGACTGATGTTCAACTTTTGTTTGAACAATCTGGACAAGTGTCCCACACTGCATTCCAATGCTTCAGCCATTACATCAAGAGCTATAGGTTCATGCAGATGAGCATTCATAAATTCAATCGCCTGTGTGACCGTATCCGGTTTATATGGCTGAATGGATTGTCCATGTAAGTCTGCCAACAAAAAATATACCCATTGATAAAATAAGGTTTTAGCATGTAACTTTGCGAGTTTCGTGGACTGTTCCCACTCCCGTTTCAATTCCTCCATACATTGATACATGTCCAGCGGACGGGTTGGTACAAGTGCATATTGGTCCTGAAACGGACGTTCATGGTCCATCAGATGTTGAATTTCCATACCACAGGGCAACGCCAGAATGGCTTTGTACAAGATCATATAATATGCCACGCCCGAATCCGTCTCCATGTTTAAATACGCCTGCTTGCCCCCATGAACAATGTGGAATCCATCCACGATATATCTGTGTTGATCCATTCGTATCCGTGCACTTCCATCGATGATATATAAATAGGTGCTCGCTGGAAGTTGATAATTCTTCAGCTTCTCGCCAGGATGCAAAGCGTTTTGGCGCACATCCAGTATTTTGACAAAAACATGGTTCCACAGCCTGATGTGATCATTCAAATTCATATCCTTTATACTTACCCTCCCGTCCAAATACATCTTTATGCCTTCTCAGCTGTTGTATGAACTGCCTGTTACGTTCGCTCGTTATGTACATTTCCTTTTATTATAGACCAATTGATAATAATTCTCAATAACTTAAGCAATCGATATAAACTCATGCAGATGGACATCCTATACAGACGACAATGCTTACGTACCGGGATAATACAGGTATAATCATCCTCTTCTTCTGAACCTGTTGCAAAATGATAAAAGGCATGATATATTAATTGAGCCATCAATGATTGAGGCATCAAATATTGATACATCAATGATCGAGAGCATTCAAATAATCATTAGACAATGGCATTGTATACTGCAACTTTCATTATTGGTTAACATACGCCGTTGTTCATGATTCAGATTCACCCGGGAGGTCTAGTCATGACACGTATTGTTTCCAAAGAAGAACAGATCATCAACCTGTTGAACGTGCTGGGCAACAAAATCAGTCCCAAGTTCGAACGCTGTACCGGCATCAGTTCCTCTCGCTTTGAAATTCTGCATGAGCTGGATCAGGTCGATGAGATTAACCAATCCATGCTGCAGAAAATCATTAACATTGATAGTGCTGCGATTACACGCCACTTGAAGCAGCTTGAGGCGGACCTGATGGTTACAAGACGCAAGAACCCCGAAGATAATCGGGTAACTTTTGTTCGTCTGACGGACCACGGTCGGAAGCAGATTGAAGGCTACAAAGCAGAGAAGACCAATTTCATCAACCAGATTTTGCAGGATTTCAGTGAAGACGAAGTTCAGGCTCTCGCCGATTTCCTGGAACGTATGCAGAACAATTTCTGAACCCATATATAGAGGAGAGATCCATTTTGAGTACAATTGAAAGCAAATTCCAAAAAACCAATGATTTTAACGAAATTACCTACGGTCGCCGTTCTGTTAAGCTTTACGATCCTGAAGTGAAAATCAGCCGTGAAGAAATGACTGAAATTCTGACAGAAGCTTCCCGTGCACCATCTTCGATCAATTTGCAGCCTTGGCGTTTTCTGGTTGTAGACACGACTGAAGGTAAAGAAAAGCTTGCTCCTCTTGCGAGATTCAATCAAAATCAAGTGCTGACTTCCTCTGCAGTCATTGGCGTATTTATTGATATGAACAACGCCGAACATATGGAAGAAATTTTTGGTAAAGCTGTAGAGCTCGGTTATATGCCACAAGAAGTCAAAGATATGCAACTATCAAAAGTATTGCCTTATTATGAAAATATGCCTGCTTCCGCTATTCGCGAAGTCAACATGATCGACGCTGGACTTGCTTCCATGCAATTAATGCTTGTAGCACGTGCTCACGGTTATGATACCAACCCCATTGGTGGTTACGAAAAAGATCAAATTGCAGAAGCATTTGGTATGGACAAGGAGCGTTATCAAGCGGTTATGTTGATTTCGATCGGTAAATCGGCTAAAGAAGGTCACCCTTCCTACCGTCTGCCAGTAGATACAATCACAACTTGGGCATAATATCAGGGACGTTTTCCCTGTAAGTCATGATTATATTGGTCAATAAGCATACATTCTTAACACAATCCAACAAACACAATATGGAGGTTATTCACTATGATTATCATTCACGCACATCTGCAAGTTAAACCGGACCAAGAGCAAGCATTCCTCGCATCTGCGAAAGAACTCATTGCTGCAACACGTCAAGAAGAAGGCAACATCAGCTATGACCTGGCAAAGAGCACAGAACGCGAACAACAATACACGATGATCGAGCTGTGGAAAGATGAAGCTGCTACAGCTTCCCACAACACAAGCGCACATTTCCAAGCATTTGTACAACAAGCAGCAGCATTCATGGCCGCTCCAATGAACGTTGAAGTATTTGCTGGAGAACAAGTTAAAGCTTAATAGCTCATTGACTAGCATACGCAAATGGCATATGAAGAAGCCGCTCTTGGTCATAAGACCGAGGGCGGCTTTTTTAGTTTTCTTTTGAAAATACGTTCACTTCAGATCCGCTTTACTTGGTGTACAAATCTTTCATCAATTCGCGGTTTTTCTGAGTAAACAAATCATTGTGCGAGGAGACCATCCCGTGTGCATTCGCATCAGGTGCCACATGCAACTTCGCTCGATTCACAGCATTGGCTGCGTCCTGGAACGCACCGGCAATTAGATGAAGCTTTCCTTCATGATGCAAAATATCACCCGCAGCATATATACCCGGTACGGATGTCTCGCTGACCGGAGTTCCTGCAATCCAATGATCCTTCATATCAATCTGAATATGACTGTTGACCAGCAGTTCCTTATCACGCTCATAGCCATAGTTAATGATGACCTCATCCACTGCCAGCTCAAGTGTTGCGCCATCCTCATTGCGTTTCAGCACAACGGTCTCAATCTGTTGATGATCATCTGTAGCGACCAACTTCTCGATCGTTGTATTAAGCAGGCACTCGACCGAACTGTTGCCAAGACGAGATATTTCAGCTTCATGCCCCTTCAAAGTATCTTTCCGATACGTCAGATAGACTTGTTTGGCAATAAGTGCGAGTTCATTCGCCCAATCAATCGCCGCATTCCCTCCACCGGAAATGAGAACCGTTTTGTCTTTGAAGCGGGAGAGTGATTTGACGGTGTAATGTAGATTGGACACTTCAAAACGTTCTGCTCCTTCAATCTCCAGTTTGATTGGTTTCAGGATTCCTCCGCCGATAGCCAAGATCACGGTTTTGGAGTAATGCACCTTTGTGGAGGCTGTGTGCAGTGCAAAATACCCCTGTTCATCTTTGGATATGGACGTGATCTTTTCTCCAAGAACTACCTCTGGCTGAAATGTCAGTCCCTGATTGACGATCTGTTCGATCAACTGGGCACCGGGAACAGGTTGTAATCCTCCTACGTCCCAGATCATCTTTTCAGGATAGACATGTACCTTCCCTCCTAGATAGGGCTGGAATTCAATAATTTTCGTTTTCATCTCACGCAGTCCACTATAAAAGGCCGAAAATAAACCAGCGGGTCCTCCGCCGATAATGGTTACATCAAATACTTCACGCTCGTTCATCCTGTATGCCCTCATTTCTAAATATGTTCTGCCCAATGATGGGCCGGTTCACGTATTGGAAACATATATTAATAATGATTCTCATTATCATTAAATATGATAGCAAGGATGGGCGCTCATGCGAATACACAAATCACGAATTCCATATGTATTATTATCTAATTTAATTCAAGTACATGTTGGAATTAGTATTAATGGCTTTCTAACTGATCCGCATATGCTGAGGGTGATACACCGAATTTATTTTTAAAAACTCTGCTGAAATATAACGGATTGGGATACCCTACACTGATTGCAACATCACGGATAAGAAAATGCCCAGACTTCAACAGATCCCTTGCCCTCTCCATCCGATGATGGATGACATAATCAATGGGTCGAAATCCCGTATACTTGTGAAAAAAATAGGAAAACTGCTTCGAATTCATGCCATGTGTCTCTGCTAACTCGTCCAGTGTTAGTGGATTCATGTAATTGACATTAATGTAGGACAGAGCTTCCTCAATGACCTGTTCACTTGGAGAAGTTACATTTTCCCGCTGCCTATACCCCATTAGAACCTCGACCATGATACTCAGAAATAGTTGCTTCACTCGAAGCTTTTCCATTCCCCCCGGATGATAAGCATGTTCTTGCAACATCGCCAATAATTCTACGATCCTCGGATTGACTGCCTGATCCATTTTGAAATGGACCTTCAATGCATTGTGGACGTCTTGTTTTTTTTCCTCATTCATCTTGTCCGCCCCATAGAATACAGCGTAGTATTCATACTCGGTTTCGCTGATCACTCGGGAATCCATCTTCATACCTGGAGCCGCATGAAACACGGACCCGGATTGTAGTTCGTATATCGTTCCATTGACCGTCATTCGTGCTTCTCCACGCATTACAAAAAGAAACCCGTACTTCAGAGTTTTAAATTCACGCAGTATACTTCTGGGCTGGATCACCAATCGGTTGACCTCATGTATCTCATAATGACTGCTTGCAAATGTGTTGGCTAATTGATCTACATCAATCATGGCGTGTACCTGCTCTCTATA
Organism: Paenibacillus sp. FSL K6-1318; assembly: GCF_037976905.1. Lineage (NCBI taxonomy): Bacteria > Bacillati > Bacillota > Bacilli > Caryophanales > Paenibacillaceae > Paenibacillus > Paenibacillus sp. FSL K6-1318. Next base: position 2,114,116 of record NZ_CP150270.1, on the reverse strand, counting down.
TCAATGACTTGATTTCATTTTCGGTTTTGGCATTTATACTAACATACATAGCAAAAAACACGCCAATTAAGGCGTGTTTCTTCACTCATTGAATAGGAATTGAACAGGTTACAATGGATTATACTCTCCGAGCCGGCGTGATGCTTTGCGGATTGTTGAACACATTTTTCGGATCATACTTGGCTTTGACTCTCCGCAGTCTGGCATAGTTGGCTCCATAGTACACTGGACCGGAATTCTTGATCCCTTGGTCTGGAACATTGATATAGGAACCCACAATGTATGGTTGCAATTTCTTGCGAGTATTACGAGCGAGTGCGATATTTTTGGCGGCATGGGATGATTTGAGCCACGTACTGGTCCATTCCACATAGAACTTCTCTTTACGCCAGAAGAAGGCGGTTGATCTAGGTGATTTGCGACTTACTGCTCCGCCCCAGTTGAGGAAATAGAACCCGCCTGGCCCCTCTTCCAAGTTCTCCAAAAATGCGCGCATCGATTTAATGGCTTTGTCGGGGAATGGTTTTCGTCCAAATCCGGACGAGAACTGGTTACTGAACTTCTGAGTCTCGATCGGATCAGGAAGCAATAAGAATTTTACAACTTCCGTATAAGGTAACAAACGAACAATGGAGCTCGTCGGTGTGCCAACACTCGTAATCGGCTGCAATAGACGGAGAGCCTCTGTTTTTGACCCTAAGAACAGTCCCTCCATGACAACATTGCCGCCCTTTTTCGGTCCGATGGATAATTCGCTACCCAATCTTGTATCCACAGCGGGCGCCCATTTCTGCCATACTTTGAGCACCTTTTCGAATTGAGCCCATGGCCAGGTAATCTTAAATACAGTCGCCTTCGCTGGAGCACGGCGCACTTTGAATTTGTAACGGGTGTATACTCCGAAGTTACCACCGCCCCCTCCTCGTGAGGCCCAAAAGAGATCTGCATTGCGATTTTTATTGGCCCGAATCACTTTTCCGTTGGCATCCACCATCTCTACCTCAAGCAGGTTATCACTGATAAGACCGATGGTACGCTGGAGAGGCCCAATTCCCCCACCTAATGTAATTCCACCGATCCCTACGGTAGGGCTATCACCAAAAGGAGCTATGAATCCTTGCTTCGCGAGGGTATTCGCAATTCTTCCCACTCGGTTTCCTGTTCCAACAACAGCAGTTCCATTTTTTTTATCAAGCTTGATGGAATTCAAATCACTCACATCAATGACAATTCCGCCGTTAACCTGTGAAAGATTGACCTCAAGCGCATGTCTGCCACTACGCGGCCTGATCGGTACATTGTTTTCACGAGCCCATTTGATGGCATTGGAGACATCTTTCGTTTTCTGAGCAAATACAAAGACTTTAGGATATTTGTCGGTATGCGGGTCCCAGTTTTTACGCGCCGCTTCATATCCCGGATCTCCTTTATAAATAACCCGTCCGGTTAGCTTTGTTGATGATTTCACACGTCCCACTCCCTATTGATCAAATGTTCTACAGTATTTCAACACAAGGCACTTTATACTGTATGAAGGGCATTCGCGGAGGGAATGGGCGAATGTGTGAAAATAATTTTACTTTTAAAATTGAAACCTAGGGTAGCCCGAAACCGTGTACCTATCGTATCCTTCCAGTTGAAGCAACTTTTCTTTCATCTTTAATCCACCACTATAACCAGTCAATGTTCCATTCTTGCCTATGACACGATGGCATGGAATGACAATCGGAATCGGATTCGCTCCATTGGCGGTGCCGACTGCACGTATGGCATTGGGATGATCGATCATCTTCGCGACCTCCAAATAACTGCGAATCTGCCCATATGGAATCGTCATTAACGCTTGCCACACTGATATCTGAAATTTCGTCCCCTGTAGATCAAGAGGAATATCGAATGCCTTACTTTTCCCCTCACAATACCATTGCAACTGTTCCACATATGGACAAAGCCTGTTCTGATCTTCAACTAGATTTGCATGAGCAAACTTCTTGGTGACCCATTCCTTCATATTCATATGGGTATCATTCGGCATAGATATCAGGCATAATCCTCGCTCCGTTGCAGCTACATTCACCGGTAAGTCGTTGAACAGGCTGTGTGTAAAGGTTGTCCAGTAGATTTCAGTATGAATTGACTTCATTCTCTTACCATCCGGTAGCTATTGGAGTTGTACCTGTATGTGTCGGAAATAGCGGCAACACTTCCTCCGCCAACTCCTGAATCACCTCGGCGGGTGGCCGACTCGAAAATTGAATGCCAAGTGCAGCGTGATTAACGCCGACTGCTCGCCATTCCTCCAATAGCTGAATCAGACCTGCACGTCCTGTACGTAATATGTACCCGCCACGAAGCGGTGTTCGAGGATAATTGACATCTTCCACAAGATCAATCCATTCGTTCGTCATATGCGGCTTGAACATGCCATTAGGTATTTTTTCACGCCATGCATTGATCTTACGTCCAAGCATGCGAGGACCGGAATCATTGGCCGTCGCTTCAGGATAGGTAAGCCAACCATCACTGTGCTCTGCGATCCAATCCAAGGATTGCCTGCTTGAACCTGTCACAACAAGTGGTATACCACCTGTTGCAGGCTTAGGTAACAAATCAAGCCCACTCATTTGACCAAGCGAAGATTGAATCGTGGGACTGTTATGCTGAACCAGTTCACGAAAGAATTTTACGGTATCACGAAAACGCTCATCCCGATGATCCACATGTAATCCATATGCCGGAAACTCAGCAGGACGATCACCTGATGCAATGCCTAGTACAAGTCGTCCGCCCGAAAGTATATCAATGGAAGCGGCTGCCTTGGCTAAATCAATCGGATGGCGAAGCGTGAAAATGGCACTTCCTGTTACCAGGGATACATTTTTGGTTCTTGCAGCAAGGTAGGCCAGATAAACAAATGGATCGAATACCTGCCCGGCATCTCGGAATCCAGGATCAAATAGCGGAACATCACGCACCCACACGGATGCAAAATGTTGTTGATCGATTATATCTACCAGGTCAGCCTGACCCTTCAGAACATCCATGTTACCCGTATAAAATCTAAGCGGTAGAAATAGGCCTATTGTCAATTGATCAGGGGCAAACATACGCCGGAAACCGGGATGATTATGAAATGCACCCACATTCAGTGCGGATTGTTGACCTCTCTCCATTTGTCCAATGGAGTCTGTTTTTTTATCCAATTCAAGTCTCCTCCTAAAGCAATGGTGATCCCCGTCATGGAGTGCTGTTCCCACCCAGACAGGACGTGATATAATTGTAATCGTCCATTGACCCCATAAGTAGTTACAAAACTAAACTATATTATAGGGTCAGTTGACAAAACCAATAGGAGGTTATAGATGATCGATTTAACCTTATTGCTGAAGAGAGAGTCCGAAGAAGCGTTATACACCCAGCTATATCAATATATTAAGAAAGAAATTATGAACGGAAAGTTGCCAGCCCAGACACGGCTTCCATCCATTCGATCCCTGTCTGCACACTTACACATTAGCCGTAACACCGTTGATTTGGCCTATCAGCAGTTATTGGCAGAAGGCTATGTGCTAAGCAAACCAAGAAGTGGCTTATACGTTATGGATCTGCAATTGGATTCCTTATCCTCATCGCCTCATGTTGGTAAACAAGGATCGGAAAGTCAATCACTGGCTCATCCAACGATCCCGTACGATTTTCGATATGGTGATGTGGATGCTGAGCATTTTCCACTTGCCACTTGGCGTAAATTATCCAATCTAAGCTTACAACAGAACCATCAGGCCTTATTTTCTTATGGTGATCCTCTCGGAGAACCTGGCCTTCGAATGGAAATTGCCAAGTACCTGCACGGGTCAAGAGGCGTGAATTGTTCACCAGATCAAATTATGATAGGTGCTGGCATTCAATATTTACTTGCCGTGTTATCTGGATTATTAGGACCCGATAACCACAGTATAGCGATGGAAGAGCCTGGCTATGACGGTGCTCGGACGATTTTTCAACATCATGGTCTACAACTTCGTCCGATTCCGCTGGAAACGGATGGGCTTCATATTCAGCAGCTTTATGAGAGTCAGTCCCGCATCGTGTATATTACACCGTCTCATCAATTCCCCTATGGCATGGTCATGCCCCTCCACAAGAGAATGCAATTACTGAAATGGGCAGCAGACCAGAATGGCATTATTATCGAGGACGATTACGATAGCGAGTTCAGATATGTCGGTAAGCCGATACCTTCCTTGCAGAGTCTGGATAGCCATCAACATACAGTGTACCTGGGGACTTTCTCAAAATGCCTGCTTCCTTCATTACGTATTGCTTATATGGTTCTGCCTAAAAACTTGCTGGAGCTTCATAATAAGCATAACTACCGCCTGTATGATCAGACCGTTTCACGTTTTCATCAGAATACCTTGGAACTTTTTATGAGAAATGGACATTGGGAAGCCCACATTCGCAAAATGCGCAAAGTATACCGACAAAAGCAATCCACACTAATCTCAACGATTCAGCAGTTGATGGGTTCTAACGTGACAATCATTGGTGAGGATGCAGGACTTCACATTTTGCTGCGTGTACATAATGGAATGCATGAGCAGCAATTGATTGCCACTGCTGAAAAGGAAGGTACCCAAGTCTATCCTGTATCGCCCTTCTGGGCACAACAAGCTCAGGCTGAGCAATCCATGGTTCAGATCGGTTTTGGCGGTTTGAGTATGAAGGATATTCAAGAGGGCGTACATTCACTTCATCGTGCTTGGTTTGGAGATGGTGAATGATAAGGTTACATTGAGTCTTTCGCGGTAATTAGATGAATTGAAGGCTAGTCTGGCAACGTATCATGGATAATTTAAGTGCAAAACAAAAAAACACGCCATTAAAGGCGTGTTTTTTTACTGCTATATGGAGCCTAGGGGGATCGAACCCCTGACCTCATCGCTGCCAGCGATGCGCTCTCCCAGCTGAGCTAAGGCCCCAGGATATGAAATGAATAGCTTGTCCAGCACTGCTACGTTCCGCAGGCGACTCCTATATCATATAAAATCCAGCTTTCGCTGTCAATCACTTTTTGAAGCTCCAAAGTGATTGGAGAAGAACAACCGATTTCACTGGCACATACGGACTGGAACCCCAGACTGCTCTTCTCCCCTTACCCACTTCACTAATCCTCCAGATTGTCTTTGGACAACAGGGATTTTAGTTCTTTCATGAACATATTGATATCCTTAAACTGGCGATACACGGAAGCAAAGCGCACATACGCCACTTCATCGACTGGAAACAGCTGCTCCATCAATAGCTCACCAATCTGGCGACTCTCGACCTCAGCATCGGCTGTATTACGCAAAGACTTCTCTACCTCAGATACCATCATCTCCAGCGTCTCTACAGAGACTGGGCGTTTCTCACAGGCACGAATAAGCCCACGGAGAATCTTGTCCCGGCTGAACTCTTCCCGACTGCCATCCTTCTTAATAACGATCAATGGTGTTTCCTCAATCATCTCAAACGTTGTAAATCTTCTGGCGCACTGCTCACATTCACGACGGCGACGAATCGACTTTGATTCATTAGCCGGCCTTGAATCAAGGACTTTGGTGCCCAGAAAAGCGCAATAAGGACATTTCAAATCAGATCACTTCCCACGTTTTACTTTTTACCACATATTCCCTGTACTCATTTTGTAATGAAAAACGCATTGCCGACACATAATACTTTTACCAACCCGCGAGGAGGTGAACAGCAATGGCACAAAGCAACGGTAACTCCAACAACTTGGTGGTAACTAAAGCTTCCGCAGCCCTCGAACAACTGAAATATGAAGTTGCTCAAGAACTCGGAATCAGCATCCCACAAGACGGATACCAAGGTAACATGACTTCTTACGAGAACGGTTCGATCGGTGGATACATCACGAAGCGTCTGGTAACAATTGCAGAACAGCAATTGGCAGGTCAATACCAATAATATCTGCATCGTAATACGCTACACAGAGGAGCATGGAGCGGCCGGTGAACAACCGGTCTGCTCTGTGCTTCTACTTATATACTCAGAACGTATTATAGATCTTTACATACTGATTATAATAGTAAATGACCCTTTGTACATAGTGACGCGTCTCACCAAACGGAATATCTTTCACCGTATCGAATGAGCCGTCCCATACACCATCTCTGAGCCAACTGTTTACTTTACCTGGACCCGCATTATAGGCAGCGATCATAACCGCTTCATTGCCATCGAATTGATCGGACAGATTCCGCAGATACCATGTGCCTAATTGAATATTTCGTTCAGGCTCGTGCTTCAATTCCTCCAGCGAAGTGTCTGGAATTTTGGCTTGTTCCAGTATCCAGTTCGCGGTGTCCGGCATCAGTTGCATGAGCCCAATGGCACCTCGTTTGGATTCCTTGCTTGTCTTAAAATTGGTCTCCACCTTGATAATGGAAGCAATCAGAAACGGATCAACCTCATAACTCTGGGATTGGGCGCGAATCTCTTCCTTATAATGAATCGGATAGAACCATGCCATCCAGTTTGTATTCAGAAATAGCACGAGTACAAAGGACACAAACATCAACAGCAGTACACGTTTCTTGCGTAATATTTTCATAACAAACCCTTACGCTGTAGATATGAGTCAATTTGCTGCTCCGTCTCTGACCATAAGCCGCTGTTATCGATGACAATGTCTGCAAGCTGCTTTTTGCGCTCAATATCCATCTGTACATCCATCCGGGCTTCAGCCTGTGCCGCAGTCATTCCATCCCGACTCATCAAGCGATCTCGTTGAACAGACCTGGGAACATATACAACCATCACTTCCTCGAAACCATCTTCCAGACCCGATTCGTATAACAAAGGAATATCAGATACCACAAGTTTATCCGGATGTTGCAACGCGTATGCGGCGGCCCGTTCGCGCATCTCTCTACGGATTGCCGGGTGTGTGATGGCCTCCAATGCCTTTCGTTCCTCTGGTTGTTGAAAAACAATGCTTCCGAGCTTTTTCCGATCCAGTGTTCCATCTTCGTTCAGTATGGCTTGTCCGAACCGCTCAGCAGCGGCGGCCAAAACGGGATGCCCGGGCATCATAACTTCCCGGGCAATCACGTCTGCATCGATGAGCAACGCTCCCTTACTGGCGAGATAGGCGGAAACACTGCTTTTGCCTGTCGCGATCCCGCCGGTTAAGCCTATATTCATCGTTTCACCTCATAACAGCTTCATTATTCCCATAATCATTAACAATAGTGCTGGCAATACAGACAGTCTTCGCATCCAGCGCAGAGCTGAGAATCGCAGGCCAACCTTCATGCCGAGTGACAGAAACGCCCCACTAAACAGCGCAATAATGAGTGCCGTCCATAGTGTAGGGAATCCCAGAAGTGCCGCTCCCAATCCTGCTCCAAACGCATCCAGAGACAAGGCAATACCAAGCCACATCGCTTCTTGGGCAGATATACTCCCCGAGTTATCCATATCCGCCTTGGAGGGACTGCGAAGAATCTGAATGACGACCCCAAGCTTACGCAGCTCCAGTGTAAATACCATGCGTTCCAGCGATCCACCTGAAGCCGACTGCTCCAAATCCAGCGCAAGCACCTGGTTCCTGCCTTTTGAATCCGTCAGTGTCTCTTGTGCTTCTCCAACTCCAGTTGCCGTTGTTTCCGTTCCCTCGTTCGTTCTAGTGTCTGTTTCCAGCTGTTCTTTGCCCTGCTTTCGAATAAGTTGCAACAGTGACCATGCACCAATGCCTATCAATATGACGGCTCCCACAATCGAAGCGATATCCGGTGACACCACATGGGACAACAGCACACCTACTTGCATCGACAAGGCAATAACCAATCCCGAACAGATCGAAATAACAGCGATAGATAACAGGGGAATCTTAGTCCTCCGTAACCCATATGTAATCCCGACTCCAAAACCATCTAAACTAAGCGCCAAAGCAAGCGCCAGCAATGAAATAAAATGATGCAGCACCCCGGATTCCTCCTCTGTGCGGTACTCGTGCCAACTGAAGATGCCAGTATGGGTATACGCCCGCTTATTTCTGCCATATCAGTATATGGAGGGAGGAATCCAAGGGTGCTATGATTTCATCATTTCGTTCATTCAGTTCATGTTCAGCGGCTGACAGTTCGGACAAAAATGCGTACCACGGCCACCAACCACCGTTTTTTCGATTAACGTACCACATGTTGCACACGGCTCTGACTTACGTCCGTAGATCTTCAGTTGATGCTGGAACATGCCCATCTCACCCTGTCCATTCACATAGGACTTGATGGAAGATCCACCTGCATTCACTGCATCTTGCAACGTAGCCACAATCGCTTCATGGAGCACCGTTAACTGAGCTTCCGTCAGTGTCTTGGCGATGGTCTCGGGATGGATACCTGCGCGAAATAGAGCCTCGTCCACATAAATATTCCCAATGCCGACCACATATGCCTGATTTAACAGCACAGCTTTGATTTTGGTTGTGCGCTTGCCAACCGCCTCACGGAATGCAGTTACCGTAAAGGCCGGATCAAGCGGCTCCAGTCCCAGCTTCAGCAAAGGTTTCGATACCAGTTCCTCACCTGCATTGAACAGGTGCATCGTACCGAACTGACGCACATCCTTATAACGTAATTCCGTACCATCATTAAAATGGAAGATCACATGGGTATGCTTCTCCACATCTTCATGCTGCTCGTACACACCGTACCTTCCTTCCATCCGCAGATGGGAGACAAGCACCAGCCCGTCCAGCAAAATACGCAAAAACTTGCCTCGACGCTCCACCCCAATGACGGTATGTCCCGCGAGTTCCAGTGCAAATGCATCTATGTCGTCCGGCCGCTGAATAATCCGCGGCAAGCTAACGGTAACATGATCAATGGTCTTGCCCACAATAAGCTGATTCAATGTTCTTCTGACTGTTTCGACTTCCGGTAATTCCGGCATGATGTTCTCACCTCCCCTATATTATAACGGAAGATGGCGCTCAGCGGGACCCTTTTCTTATATCGAAAACATGGAAAGGTCTATTGTAAAATACCGGAAAAACCGCGCGGCGCTTGATTTATTTCGCTTCGTACCAGTTATCACCAAAGCTGACTTCGGCTTTCAGTGGAACCGACAGTTCCAATGCTTTTTCCATGACCGAAGGTACTAATTCCTTCATCAATTCCAATTCATCGGCAGGCACTTCGAATACAAGCTCATCGTGCACCTGAAGCAACATGCGGCTCTTCAGCTGGCGTTCCCGCAGCGCTTCATCCATCTGTACCATGGCCAGCTTGATGATATCTGCCGCAGTTCCCTGGATCGGTGTATTCATCGCCGTACGCTCTGCGAAAGAACGCAGGTTGAAGTTACTGGCATTAATCTCTGGCAGGTAGCGACGTCGTTCCAACAACGTTTTGACGTAACCATCCTGGCGAGCTTCCTTCACAATATCATCCATGTATCGGCGCACACCCTGGAATACTTCAAAATACTGATCAATAAACTGCGCAGCCTCTTTACGTGTGATGTGCAGGTTCTGTGATAAGCCATAATCACTTATTCCATACACGATACCAAAGTTAACTGCCTTGGCGGAACGACGCATATCACCATCCACATCCTCAGGCTTGACGCCAAATACATCCGAAGCGGTCTTCGTATGAATATCCATATCGTTGACAAACGCTTCCTTCAAGCGCTCATCGTCCGAAATGTGGGCCAGTACTCGCAGTTCAATCTGGGAATAGTCTGCTGCCAAAATGGACCATCCTGGCTCGGAAGGAACAAATACCTTCCGGATTTTGCGACCTTCCTCCATCCGAATCGGAATGTTCTGCAAGTTCGGGAACTGACTGCTAAGCCGTCCCGTTGCAGCAATGGTCTGACGGTAATACGTATGCACCTTGCCATCGCGATCGGAAATCTCTTTGAGTAACCCTTCCACATAAGTGGATTGCAGCTTGGCAAGCTGACGATATTGCAGAATATGCTTGACCACATCATTATAAGGAGCCAATTTCTCCAATACTTCCGCATCTGTGGAATAACCGGTTTTGGTTTTCTTCACCACTGGCAAGCCCAGTCTATCAAATAAAATCTCACCCAGCTGCTTCGGTGAATTCAGATTGAATTCCGTTCCTGACAGCTTGTAGATCTCAGCCATCAACCTGCTGATCTGCTCTTCAAACTCACTGCCCAAGGCTTGCAGATCGGCTGTATTGGCCTTGATGCCCTGTTTCTCCATGTCTGCCAATATGCGTGACAACGGCATTTCCAGCTCATGGAACAGCGAATTCATCTCATCCGTTTCCAGCACCTGCTCCTGAAGTGGAATAATGGCTGCTACTGCAGCTGCTTTGCGGCATAGGAAATCGCCCAAGATCTCTACTTCCGGCACCTTGTACTTAGCCCCTTTGCCCATAACCGTGTCATCCTCCACAAGTGATGGCAGACCATACTTGGTCGTGAGTCCACTAATCGTCTGGTTGGATTCCGTTGGATCAAGCAAATACGCCGCCAGTTGTACATCGAATGACGCACCAGCGAATTCAATGCCATGTGCATGCAGAGCCAGGTCTACACGATGAAGATCATACCCGCGCTTCGGCTGCTCTGAATTACCAAGCCATGCCCGCACCGGAGCTGCTGCCTCGGATTGAAGCAATTCGGGAGAGATGAATGTATATGCTCCAGCAGAACCTACAGCTAGTCCAATCAGTTTCGCTTGGTGTGGGTTATCCCCATGTGTTTCCACGTGGAGTACATCAATGGAATCGAGCGAACTGAACAGCTCACTGATCGTGTCCTCTGTTGCAATGGAGGATTGCACCTCGGCAGCAGGGACCGCTTCCTGTTCAGAACCGATGCTGCCACTGAATGACAGGCGTTCGAGCAAAGATTTGAATTCCAGCTTGGCCAATGCAGGGCCAGCATGTTCTTCTTTTAATCCGGCGAATTGCATATCCTCCCACGTCTGCTCCAGCGGTACTTCTCGGTGAATTGTCGCGAGTTGTTTGCTCATCCGGGCATCTTCGGCGTGTGCTTCGATCTTTTCCTTCATTTTGCCTTTCAGTTCACCTGTGCCGTTCAGCACATCTTCTACCGATCCGAACTGGTGCAAAAGCTTCAATGCTGTCTTCTCTCCAACTCCGGGAATCCCCGGAATATTATCGGACGCATCGCCCATCAGACCCTTGAGATCAATGATTTGCAACGGCGTCAGACCATAGCGCTCCTTAATCTGAGCAGGATCATACAGCTCGATATCGGTTACCCCTTTACGCGTCAGCCCGATATGTACATGTTCGGAGGCAAGCTGCAGCATATCTTTGTCACCCGATACAACGAGCACTTGTCTGCCCGCCTCATCTGCGCGTTTGGTTAACGTTCCGATGATGTCATCCGCTTCGAATCCAGCCAGCTCAAACTGAGCGATGCCAAGTCCTTTCAGCAGTTCTTTGAGCAAAGGGAATTGCTCAGACAACTCTGGTGGTGTTTTCTCCCGACCACCCTTGTATTCCTGATACCCTTCGTGGCGGAACGTGATTTTGCCTGCATCAAATGCAACCATGACATGTGTAGGCTTATGCTCTTCAAGCAGTCTCAGCAGCATCGTGGTGAAGCCATATACCGCATTCGTATGCAGACCTTTCGAATTGGTCAGAGGCGGCATTGCAAAAAACGCCCTGTAAATAATGCTATTTCCATCTATAAGAATAAACTTGTCCATTCCAGCACCTCGCGTATCATATGGTCAACCTTTTCAAATTACATCTACTCTCATGATACCATACCCACCTGTCACATCAAAAAGAATAGCCATCTTTTCACATCATTTTTACTCGCAAAAAAAGAACCTTCTCCGCAGACAGCCTGTGCACAGGCCACCCGGGAGAAAGTCCTTCATTTCGGTATTATTGCTATTCTTGCCAAGCATTGATTCCCCAATTCCAAAACAATGCTCTTTCTATTGATTCAGATCCGGACGTTTACCTGTCACCAGGTATACCGTACTCTCACCAATGTTGGTTGCATGATCACCAATACGTTCAATGTAACGTCCAACCATCATCAGCAACATAGCCTGAGAAGCCTGATTCGGATGCTCCGTCATTAACGTGTAGAGATCACTGATCATGTGACTGTACAATTGATCGACCTGATCGTCCGTTTGAGCCATTTTATAGGCCAGGTCTGTGTTTTCTTTCAGGAAAGATTCGATGGATTCATCAATCATGGATTTCACGATTTCTGCCATTTGTGGAATATCCACCAGAGGTTTAATCAGTTTCTGTCCATCCATCCGAAGGGTTACCTTCGCCACGTCGAGCGCGAGATCTCCCATACGCTCCAGATCACTGGAAATTTTGAAAGCAACGATAATACGTCTGAGATCCTTCGCCACCGGCTGTTGTGTGATGATCAGTTTAGAGCCAAGTTCCATAATCTTGTCTTCAAGGGCATTCAGATTCGCATCATTCTTGATGATGACCTGAGCTTTCTCCGCGTTCATCGTCTGCAAACTCTCAATGGCACCATCCAGTGCCGCTCCTACATGTTCACCCATTTGCTTGAGCAAGGTACGTAGCTCTTCAAGCTCCTGATCAAATTCTTTTCTGCGAATCATAGATTTCATGTCCTCCTTGTCCATCATCTCCGGGTATGCCGGGATCGTTTCAATTCAGCTCGCTTAACCGAACCTTCCCGAGATATAATCCTCGGTCCGGGAATCTTGCGGTGTGGAGAATAACGTCTCCGTATCAGCTGCCTCCACCACTTCACCATTCAGGAAAAATACCGTACGTCCAGATACCCGTGCCGCTTGGTGCATATTGTGGGTAACCATAATGATCGTGTACTTGTGATGCAATTCCTTCACCAGTTCCTCAATCTTCAATGTGGAGATCGGGTCGAGTGCCGATGTTGCTTCATCCATTAGCAGAACGTCAGGCTGTACAGCCAGCGCCCGTGCAATACAGAGACGCTGTTGTTGCCCACCGGACAAACTAAGTGCCGACTTTTTCAATACATCCTTCACTTCATCCCACAGTGCCGCATGAACAAGACTCTGTTCAACTAACTTATCCAGTTCAGCCTTTTGGGTTACCCCGTGCAAGCGCGGTCCATAAGCGACGTTATCATAGATGGATTTCGGGAAAGGATTCGGTTGTTGAAACACCATACCAACTCGTTTACGCAGTGTCTCCACTTCAATCTCATTACTGTAAATATCGGAGCCATTCAGCATAACCTGTCCTTCCACACGAACACCCGGAATCATGTCATTCATCCGGTTCAATGTGCGAAGCAATGTCGATTTACCGCAACCTGACGGCCCGATGAACGCAGTAACAGTTTTCTCCGGCAGATCCATCGATATATTTTTAAGCGCGTGATGCGTATCATAATATAAATTAAGATTTTCAATGTGAATGAGGTCCTTCATGGATGTTCACTTCTCCTTCGCTGCAGGGACACTGAAACTCCCTTTACGTTGAGACCGATGCTGATAATCCTTCATCACTGCTCGGCCATCTTTAATATCCTACCCTCTCATTGTAAAAACAGTATCACTTTCATGTTAACGGAATGTAAAAAGACATCCTTAACCTTCATGATCTGCTTAATGGATCAATCTGATTGCTGATGCCTGCCTTATTTATTGCTTATATATCACTCACTATCCGCAACCATCTCATCCAGCTTTATTCGAATATGCTCTGCGACTTCTCCAGCTTTCCCGCCTTCCATGGCGATCTCCTCTGCTATACGAGACAAATCTCTCACGGCACTGTTCAGCTTCCGGAACGTTGCTCCCCCAGAGGTCATATGCACTGAACTATCGTCGATCTCGGTTCCACTTGCCTTAACCAGTTCTACTGTCTGGAGGGTCAAGCCACCGATATTCTCAAGCAATGAAGACATGTTCCCAGCAACCTCACGGGTCTGTTTCGCGAGCGCTCGAATCTCACCTGCAACAATCTGAAAGCCTCGTCCGTATTCACCCGCGTGAGCTGCTTCGATGGAAGCATTTAGCGCAAGGAGTCCACTTTGATCTGCCAGGGATCGAATGGAAATTGCCATGCCCGAGCCGGTTTTGATCGAATCCAGCATGTAATCCGCATGTTGTCCTTGGCTCTCCATATGCTGATGTACGCGGTTATAGGAAGCATCGACGTGCTTCAGACTCTCTTCTCCATGCTCGGATATTGCCATGATCTCACGGGCTTCATGTACAGTCTGATTAGCCGCTTGCACCAGCTTGGTGACTGCATCATTAATTCTGGATATCTCCTGTCTGCTCTCGGTTACTGTACGTATCCGCTCTTCCGTAACAGCCTGTTGCAGTCTTCTGGATAGAGACATCACGTCACGCATCGTCAGCACACCGAGCAATCTGTCTTGTTCCGTAACGAGCAGACAATCATAGAAATGCTGTTCAGTGCGTCCAAGTGCAATATCAATAATCGTTGTGGCTTCCATATGAATATCCGCTATAACCGGAGATGCATTCGCTACTTGTATGACCGGTTTACGGTAGAACAGATCTGCGGCAAAACGACCATTCAACATCCGATATAACGTCTCACGCATTAATAATCCGGTCGGTTTCATCTGCTCATCACATAATACGATGCATGGGTGCTCCTGACCCTGATTCATCATCGTCGCAGCTTCTCCACAGGTCGTATGGACCCCGGCGACAGGAACCTGACGATAATAGTCATGCAAATCGATTACAGGCTCTTCAGCAACAGCCGTTACTTCATTATGCTTCATTTCGGGTGTAGTTAATTCTTCATTATGTAAAACAACAAGAGGCTGATCGGGTTTCACTTCGAGCAACATAGGCATAAATGCGCAATCTCCTTTACGTAATAGCTCCGTCTTGAGGTAGGTTATGTAGGTACAAAGTATCACTCAGATAAGTCCATGCTACTCCCTCTACGTAAAGAAAAATCTTCCTTTATGTTAAATGAACGTAAAATAAAACTCCCCGATCATTGCTAACTTGAATGATGGGGAGTTTTTCTTTTGACAACCAATTTATAACCTACACCGCGAATCGAATCAATGTGAACCGATTCCGGGTCTAGCTCCAGCTTTTTACGTAATGAGCTGACGTGAACGTCCACGGTTCGTTGACCTCCAATATAATCGAAGCCCCACACAGCGTTCATCAGATCATCCCTTGTGAGCACCACACCTGGCTTTTTGGCCAAATATAGCAGTACTTCAAACTCTTTCGGACGCAGACTGATGGATTGTCCACCCAGTGTCACTTCATACTTCAGAGGATAGATCTCCAGCTCTCCCAAAATAATTCGTGAACCATCCTTGTCCTCAGGCTGTGGTAAATCTTCACCATTGGAATAACGTCTTAATACCGCATCCACTCTGGCTAATAATTCCGATACACCAAATGGTTTGGTTATATAATCATCGGCACCCGATTTCAGCCCCTGTACAACCTCGGCTTCACCGGTCTTCGCCGTCAGAATGATAACTGGTGTACTGACACCCTGAATTCTTAACTTGTTCAGAATGTCCAGACCATTCATACCCGGGAGCATCAGATCCAGTAAAATCAGATCAAATTCCTGAGACAAGGCCCGATCATATCCTGCAGATCCGTGATCCTCAGCTGTAACGTCATAACCCTCTTGTGTCAGGTTATATGTGAGTAATCTTGATAATGTAGGTTCATCTTCAATAACTAGCAAACGCTGTGCCATGATACCCCTTCTCTCTTCATAGGTTGTCTGTTGCCACAACACTTTTTCTATCATAGCACCAAATTGTTAACGCTGTGTAAAACAATACATACTTTTTACATTTTGATACCTGACACCTACATCTCTTCGTCTTGAATGAATGGAAGAATAACACGGAAGGTTGTACCCATGCCCAGTTCACTCTCTACAGACAATTTGCCATGATGCAATTCCACCAGATGTTTCACAATGGAAAGCCCCAGACCCGTGCCTCCGGAATTACGGGATCTGCCCTTATCGACGCGATAGAATCGTTCGAAGATTCGCGGCAAATCTTTTTTCGGTATGCCAATTCCCGTATCCGACACCGCAAACACGACTTCCTCATCGTTATCCATTGTCACCTGCAACTTCACCCGTCCACCGTCGGGCGTATAGTTGATTCCATTGGATAAGAGATTGATGAATATCTGTTTCATTTTGTCTTCATCTGCTTCAATGTACAGTTCCTCGGGAACATGCATTTCCAGACGAATCTGCTTTTTCTCCGCCACTTTGGACAAGGTGCCCAGCACCATTTCGAAGAAAGAGTGCACATGAACAGGGGAGCATTGCAGCGGCGCACGTTTGGATTCAATTTTGGATAACTCCAGAATATCCCCGATTAAGCGGTTAAGTCGATCTCCCTCATCATAGATGATTTTCAGGAATGAGCGCTCCGTCTCCTTGTCCTGTACCCCGCCACTGAGCAACGTTTCCGCAAACCCTTTGACCGCAGCAACAGGTGTCTTGAGCTCGTGAGAAACATTCGCGACAAACTCACTACGCATCGACTCCAGTCGACGGATCGCCGTCACGTCCTGTAAAAGGAACAACATGCCTCGATACCCTCCATCATCTTCGGACATGGGTACCCCATCAATACGAATCAATTTTTCCTCCGGGTTGAACACACTCACTTCTTCATGCATCCGTTCTTTGAGGGCAACACTCTCTTCAATGGTACGGGTTAATTCGTAGTGTCTTTTCAGTTCAGTATAAGGCTTACCTGTAACCTTACCTGCCTGAATACCCAGCATACGCTCCGCTTCCCGATTGACCAGCGCAATGGATTGCCCTGCATCGATCATGACAATGCCTCCGGTCATATTCGCCAGGACACTCTGTAGCAGCGCTTCATTGTCACGAATCGTCTTCAGCTGAGACTGCAAGCTGTCTGCCATTCCATTTATCGCAAGTCCCAACTGTCCGATCTCATCTCTACGCGTGACATCCACTCTCGCATCGTATTCCAGCTTGGTAATGCGATGGGCCACTTTCGTAATATGCTCAATCGGTGAGGTTAATCCGCGTGCGACCCGATAACTGACAAACGCGACAATCAGGAACAGCAGTCCCAGTGCAGCAAACATGATCATCCATCCACGCTGAAGACCCTGATCCACAGCCTGCAAACTCATGGATAGACGGATGTAGCCATCAAATTTGCCGCTCGGAATTTCAATCATGTCACTTTGATCCGAATTCACAGGTAGTGCCACATACAGCATGTCCTGTCCCAACGTTTCACTGTAACGTATGGACTGCCCGTATCCATCTCCAACGGCACCCTTAATCTCCTCACGGTTCAAGTGGTTATCCATCGATGCCGGATCACTCTCGGAATCTCCGATAACCGTGCCATCTTTATTGATGAAAGTTACCCGGGAATCCGTCAGACGATCCAATTCCAGCGCCCGATCTGAATAATACTTTCGTGTAGCTTGCGAGGTTGGATCACTTGCATCATGGAACGGGAAGGTTGCTTTGAGCAAATTAATCTCGCGCACCATCGTTTGCTCCAGTGCGGTCGTATGCGTGGTCTTAAACACTCTGCCCATCGTATATCCAGCCACAATGACGGATACGCCGATCAGCACCATCATAATGATGGCAAGGCGAATTCGGAACGGTCTCATCTATCTCTTCCTTTATGATCAGATTAATATCTAATGACTCACACTCACTACAATGAATCCAGTTCAATTCGATCCCCACGGGTGCCAGGATTGGAAATAACGAGAAACTCCACTTCTTCTTCGCTCCGGTTCATCATCTGATGAGGCTCTCCCGGAGGAATCTCAATCCCTTCATGGGGTTCCAGCACAAACGTGTCTCCATTAAGTTCCATACAGGCTTCACCGCTGAGAATAAAAAAGAACTGACGGCTTATCGAATGATAATGTCGGATTTCTGCCGTTCCTGCGGGCATTCGTTCATGAATAATGCTGAGTGTTTCATTTTGAACGAGGTGCCAACCATCGCACTGCCCGCCCCATATATAATGTGCTGCATTTTGTTTGCTCATTTTCATATGACAGTCCCCCTGAAGTAAACTTGCTCGGTCTATCATATCACAGATGACATGGTGACTATTCCCATTCATCAGGAAACATATCGATCTTGACTACATTCAACTTTAGACAAGGCTAATCCTAAAATATCATGGTTGTATGAAGACTGATCCCGACTTTTGTAAAAAGAAGACTAAGATATTTGATCTTCATCAATTTGCCGAAAATTCGAAATTTATTCGAAATTAGACTGTTTCATGATACAAAGTGTATTCCTATGCTGCTTGGGCTGATGTACAATGTACAGTATGCAGATATGCTTTGACTAACATTACAGGCTTGATCATTCCAACCTAACATGGAGACCTGACAATGGAATCGCACATTAATTCATATATAACACTTGTAGCCACTTCAGCCGTGCTGAATGTCTTTTTGTGTTTATATACCTATTTCAGAAGATCCGAGATCCCCAGTTCCAGAGTATTCATTCTCTACACAGCAGCACTCTCCATATATACCTTCGGGTATGCCATTGAGCTGGCCAGCAACACGCTGGAACAGATGAAGTTTTGGACCACCGTGGAGTATATAGGCATGCCCTTCTCCGCATCTCTTGGTCTCATCCTGATGATAAAATATACCGGAAGAACGTTATCCAAAAAGGTAACTGCCGCGCTGTTTGTAATCCCTTCCATTACGCTATGTATGGTAGCAACCAATGATTTTCATCATCTTTTTTATAAAAAAGTATGGCTAAGAGAAGATAGTTCTGTACCTCTGATGGATATCGCAGTAGGCCAATGGTATGTTGTACACGGTGCATTCACGTTCTCCTGTTTGTTGTGTGCCTGTCTTATTCTGATCGGACAATGGAAACACACCAAGAAGATGTATCGTCGTCAATTACTTACGCTGATCACTTCGCAGATTATTCCCATGGTCGCAGCCTTTCTGTACTTGCTTGGTTTGACGCCAGGCGGCATGGACCCTGTCCCGGTGCTCATGTGTATCACATCTGCCATGTACATCTGGGCGATTCTATCCTCTCGTCTCCTGACCATCGTCCCGATCGCCAAGGACAGTATTTTCGAGAGCATGCGTGAAGGTGTTATCGTACTGGATAGTTCGAATCGTCTGGTCGATTACAACCGATCTATGCGTGACATGTTGCCGGAGATTAATCCGACCATGATCGGCCGACCCTTGGATGACATATGGCTTAACCTTGCTGGAGAGACTTTTCCGGTTGAATATGGCAGGGAAGGATTGCAAATGGATCTGTACTGGCAGTTAAATGGAGAGACCGTATGTTATCAGGTCAGGACATCTTACGTGTATAACAAAGATGCGCAGACCGTGGGTAGTCTGATTATGCTTATCGATATAACGGAACAACGTTTCTTGCAAGAACAACTGAAGCAACTGGCTTATTTCGATGGTCTGACCAAAATTTACAACCGCACTCAATTTTTGCATAAAGGTCGGGAAATTTTAAGTGAAGCCCTCCTTAATCTGCAACCTGCCTCATTTATATTATTTGATATTGATCACTTTAAACGCATCAACGATACGTACGGGCATGATGTTGGCGATCAGGCTATCATTCATGTTGTCTCCGTCTGTAATCGGTACCTGAGCCCTGAAATGTTGTTTGCTCGTTATGGAGGAGAAGAGTTCGTGATCGCTCTTCCGAATACCTCGCTCCAGGAGGCCGAAAAACTTGCGGAGCAACTGAGAGTTGCCTTGTTGAATGAACCACTCGATGTTCAGGGAGTCCCTATTACGCTGACCTCAAGCTTCGGTATTGCTCAGTACAATGGAGGTGTGGATTCGCTGGAGTCCCTGTTACGCGACGCTGACACTGCCTTATACGAGTCCAAGCGCAATGGTCGGAATGCAGTTCGTGTCCATGCTGTGAGTACAGTCTAATCAATACAGACCGTGTCTGATGGGATATGTATGGTGACGTGTTTTATAGCCATCTCTGTAGCTCCAGTTCACATAACCTGACTCTCTGCCGATCTCTTCATCGCAACAACTAAAATAGACAGCCCAAGAGGCTGTCTATTTTTCATTCGTTATAACGTAAGCATCATCTACACCTTATTCAGCTTGTCCTTGTTACGTGTGCAAACGCTTAACATACCGCTAACAATACATTTCGTAATGGTAAATTAAACGTGTCCAACGTACTTAGATCACCTGGCTATTCACCATCAGGTACACCATGATTAGCAAAAATACAGCCAAAAGTGTACTGAACATACGGATTTTGCTTTGTTCAGGACCTACATCACGTTTGTTTTTCACACCTTCTGCAGCCAGTCGCAGCGGTTTACCCATAATTCCTCCAATAGCCGCAATAGCCAAGAGCAGAACGACAACGACCGCCATCCAGATATGAGAATACTCACCTTTTGTCATCAGGTAACCGCCTGTAAGAAGTTGAATCACAAGTCCATACTGCGCGACTTTGTTCAATGAACGTAGCGACGCAAATGCTCCCTCTTGTGCTGCAGCATTCAAAGTACGGATTTTACCGACCACGAATGGCAGAATCAGATAGAACCCCATCGCCAGTGCTCCAACAATATGGAGCAGATACATAATCATTCCCAAAATTTTCATCCTCCTCAACATTTTCGGTGTGCTATACATCACATCCCATTATACTGGGGAACTTATCCAAAGAAAAGAAAACCTCCGGGTTTACCGGAGGTTTTCTCTCTATCTCTGTTCAAAAAGTTTTCAAACTTACAGGTTTACTACCGAAATGACGTTGCGAACCGAGTCAGCAGATTTATCCAATCCTGCTTTTTCTTCCGCGGTCAGTTCAAGTTCGAATATTTTCTCAATGCCATTACCGCCCAGAATGGTTGGTACACCGAGGAACAGATCATTGTAGCCATACTCACCTTCAAGATAAGCGATCACTGGAATAATGCGTTTCTTGTCCTTCAAAATCGCTTCGGTCATCTGAACGAGTGAAGCTGCCGGTGCATAATATGCACTGCCGTTACCGAGCAGATTTACAATTTCACCACCGCCAACACGTGTGCGCTGAACGATGGATTCGATTCGGTCTGCTGGAATCAGCGTATCGATTGGAATGCCACCTACGCTCGAATAACGAACGAGAGGTACCATATCGTCTCCGTGGCCGCCAAGAACGAATCCACGAACATCTTCAACAGATACATTCAGCTCTTGCGCAATGAAGGTACAATAACGTGCTGTATCCAGAACACCTGACTGACCGATAACACGGTTTTTAGGAAAACCCAGGGTCTGATAAGCTGCATAAGTCATCGCATCCACCGGGTTGCTTAGAATAATGACGATGGAATCAGGGCAATATTTTTTCACATTTTCACAAACGGACTTCACGATACCCGCATTCGTATTGACCAGATCATCACGGCTCATACCCGGTTTACGAGCGATACCCGCCGTGATGATTACAATCTCAGAACCAGCAGCATCTTCATAGTTGGAAGTACCGACGATATGACTGTCAAATCCTTGCACAGGACTTGCTTCCATCATATCGAGTGCTTTCCCCTTCGTCGGGTTCTCCAGTTGAGGAATATCAACCAGTACAACATCCCCGAGTTCCTTTTGGGCAAGCATCAATGCGGTCGTAGCTCCGGTAAACCCGGCGCCGACTACTGTGATTTTTTTGCGCTGAATAGTCACGATTCACATCTCCCCTTACAGGTTTTTAATGATTTGATCAGCGAATTCAGAACATTTCACTTCAGTAGCGCCGTCCATCAGACGTGCGAAGTCATACGTTACTGTTTTATTGTTAATGGATGTTTCCATACCTTTGTAGATCAGGTTAGCGGCCTCCTGCCATCCCAAGTGCTCAAGCAGCATTACGCCGGACAGAATAACGGAACCAGGGTTCACGACATCTTTGTCCGCATATTTAGGTGCTGTACCGTGAGTCGCTTCGAAGATGGCATGTCCTGTTACGTAGTTGATGTTCGCTCCAGGAGCGATACCAATTCCGCCAACTTGCGCTGCAAGTGCATCGGACAGATAGTCACCGTTCAGGTTCAGCGTTGCGATCACATCGAATTCACCTGGACGAGTCAATACTTGTTGCAGAGCGATATCAGCAATCGCATCTTTTACGATGATTTTACCAGCATCTTCAGCGGCTTTTTGTGCTGCATTCGCTGCATCTGTACCTTCGTTATCTTTGATGATATCGTATTGTGCCCAAGTGAATACTTTGTCAGCGAACTCTTCTTCAGCCACTTCGTATCCCCAGTTTTTGAATGCACCTTCAGTAAATTTCATGATATTACCTTTGTGTACCAAGGTAACACTCTTACGGTTATGATCAATTGCGTATTGAATTGCTGCACGCACCAAACGTTTCGAACCTTCGGAAGATACGGGTTTGATACCAATACCGGAAGTCTCAGGGAAACGGATTTTGTTAGCACCCATCTCTTGTTGCAAGAATTGGATTACTTTTTTCACTTCTTCAGAACCTTCAGCATACTCGATTCCTGCATAGATATCTTCCGTATTCTCACGGAAAATGACCATGTCTACCAGCTCAGGACGTTTTACCGGAGAAGGTACACCGTCAAAATAACGAACAGGACGCAAGCAAGTGTACAGATCAAGCTCTTGGCGCAGGGCTACGTTCAGGGAACGGATACCGCCACCGATTGGCGTAGTCAATGGTCCTTTGATCGCTACGATATACTCACGAATGGCTTCAAGTGTATCGTTAGGCAACCATTCACCGTATGTATCGAATGCTTTTTGTCCAGCAAACACTTCATACCATGCAATTTTTTTGTTGCCATCATATGCTTTTTCAACAGCTGCATCCAATACACGCTTGGAAGCTTTCCAGATATCACGGCCTGTACCGTCACCTTCGATAAATGGAATGATTGGGTTACTAGGTACTTGAAGTGTACCGTTATCAATTTGAATTTTTTCGCCTTCAGTTGGGTGAGCAAATTTTTCTAATTTCATAGTTAAAATTCCTCCTAGGTTTCATATATGCAGTATTTATAATACCACTAGTCTTGTTGAAGGAAGGGTCCTGAGAGCCCAAGCAAGTAACGCCTCTGCTTTCCAACCCTTCACCTCGTCCTTATTATTATACTGGTTTTGCGGCTATTAGCGAAGTTCAATAGAAACGTATTTCTGTTCTGCAGGGCCAGTGTACTCCGCACGTGGACGAATGATGCGATTGTCCGCAAGCTGTTCCAAAATGTGCGCAGTCCAACCAGATACCCGGCTGATGGCAAAGATCGGCGTAAACAATTCCTGTTGAATATCCAGTTGGGTATATACAGAAGCAGAATAGAAGTCTACGTTTGGCTTCAGTCCTTTTTGTCCTGTTACCAGCTCCTCGATCTTCACAGACATATCATACAGACGTGTGTCATTGTTCAGCTCGCCCAGTTCCTTGGACATCTTCTGCAGATGTTTGGCACGTGGATCACCGTTTTTGTATACGCGATGTCCAAAGCCCATGATCTTTTCACGGTTGTTCAGTTTTTCCTGAATTGCCGCTTCCAGACGATCTGGCGTACCGATCTCATTCAACATTTTCATAACGGCTTCGTTCGCGCCGCCATGCAGTGGTCCCTTCAGTGCGCCAATGGCGGAAGTTACACCGGAATAGATATCCGACAGCGTTGCAACCGTTACGCGGGCTGCAAATGTCGAAGCGTTCAACTCGTGATCCGCATGCAGGACAAGCGCTTGGTCCAATGCTTTTACTGCGGTCTCGGATGGTTCTTCACAAGTCATCATATATAAAAAGTTCTCTGCGATGGAAGCGCCTTCTTTTGGAGCCACAGGTTCTTTGCCCTGACGAATACGGGCGATGGCTGCCACAATCGTTGGCAACTGTGCTTGCAACTTAACGGCTTTGTTCTCATTCGCTTCAGTTGTCATCTCATCAGCTTGCTCGTCGTACAGTGCAAGTGCAGAGATAGCGGAACGAAGTGCTGCCATGGTACTGACGTTTTTCGGATACAATTGGATTTGTGCAATCAACTCGCTCGGAATCGGCGCGTAATCGCTCAGGCTTTTGCGAAGGGATTTCAGTTCATCTGTTGTCGGCAATTTACCAAACCACAACAAATAGGCAACTTCTTCAAAGCTGGCATGTTCAGCCAAATCGTCGATATCGTAACCACGGTATGTAAGCACACCGTCTACAATAGAGCTGATCGAAGAGGTTGTTGCAACGATGCCTTCCAGACCTTTGGTAGCTGTCATATTACATCTCTCCTTTAATAAGCGAAATCAGGAACCATTCCAGAGTGTCATATAAGTGCCAAAATGCACCTATCCTCTTTTTGTAAACATTTTCATTTTAAAATTACCAAATAATTCAAAATACGGTTTTCCTATCTGTCAATCGGTATTTACTTATAACATCATACTGGATTTTGTCGTTTATGTGAACATCATGAGAGTTCATTCGCACATCAAACTTCTTTATCGGAGTGATAAAGCATTTTTGAAAGCCTTTACAAAAACAAGGTTGACATTTAATGTTTTTTAACCAATTCTGTCGTATGAAGAACTTTCTATTGCTATATTCTGTAATACTGAGGCATACTCTAGGCAAAAGAAAGATTCGGGTATAGGTTAACCTCCCGGCGTTTCAAAACCTTGTAAATGCTCTATATTAATTAAGATAGCCATCTATTTCTAATACTGCTTCGTGCATCATACATAGGTTGGCTTAATTGAAATAAGGAGAGTTGATGCTTGGATAGAATTATAATGAAACGTCTGCTCCGCGGCTTATGGGTGATTATTGCGACCGTTCTGATCGCCGTTGCCATATACTTGCTGTTTCCGCTCTTATACCCTTTTGCGATCGCTTGGATTATCGCCTATGCCATGAATCCATTGGTGAAGCTGCTTCAGCATCGAGCACGATTTCCCCGCTGGCTGGCTGTGACTCTTTCATTGATCCTTTATTTTGGAGCCATTGCGGTGGTACTGTCTGCGGCTATTACCCGGATGGTGAAAGAAGTCATTTCACTGACGACAAGTTTCGATCTCCACGTTGATGAGATCAAAGACACGTTTGTGCGCTGGACTCAGAATGACACGATTCAGAGCTTGATTGCGCAGATCAATGAGTTTTACAAGGAAAATCCTAACTACCAGGAAACCATCAACAGCAATATTAGCAAAACAACTGAAACGGTGGGTACAGCCGTGACAGATCTGGTCACCGGATTTTTCAACATGATTCTGAGTCTGCTGACTTCCCTGCCTAACATGGGAGCGGTATTAATCGTTGTTCTGTTGTCTACGTTCTTCATTAGCAAAAGTTGGACCCGACACAGCATCACCGTCTCAGGTTGGGTACCCTCTTCCATTCGCAAGCCGATATCCGACATATGGACTGACCTTAAGAAGGCACTGTTCGGATACGCAAGAGCGCAGTTGATCATGATCTCGATTACAGCACTATTCGTCATGATTGGACTGCTTATATTGCAAGTCAATTCAGCCTTCACCATCGCTCTGATGATTGGTTTGGTCGATCTGCTTCCTTATCTGGGTGTCGGTCTGGTCATGGTGCCTTGGGCAGCATATCTGTTTATGAATGGGGATCTGTATCTGGGGATTGGGATTAGTGTTATCTATCTTATTTTGCTGATCGCCCGTCAGATTATTGAACCGAAGGTACTTGCCAGCAGTGTAGGACTCGACCCGCTCGCCACGCTGGTTGGTATGTTCGTAGGATTGAAGCTATTCGGTGTACTGGGCTTGATTATTGGTCCTGTCAGTCTGGTCATTCTCGATGCGTTCAATCGGGCTAACGTGTTACGCGACCTCAGAACATATATCATCAACGGACGTGTCCGATGAAGCATGACCTTATGAGCACGCAGGACAAATAAAAAAAGGCTTCGTTCAACAGAAATCATCTGCTGAGCGGAGCCTTTTTGCATAACAACTCGTGTTTCATTCATTTCGGACGACGATAAAACGTGATGTTGCCACTTTTCATTTTTTTCTCCAACCATCCCAGGAAGAACAGACGGTATACCGGACGTGTTAACGGAAACACCAGTGTAAACCCGATCAGATCCGTGACAAAGCCTGGAATCAAAAGCAAGAAACCACCGACAAAAATAAAAAGACCATCGACCATTTTTCTTCCAGGTACCTTACCACGTTCCATCTCGGATTTGGCGTCCACAAGTACTTTTCGCCCTTCAAACTGCAACATTGCTATACCAATCAAGGACGTGAGGATCATGAGAAGCAATGTCTTTCCGGCTCCAATCCAGTCACTCATCAGAATGAAACCAAATAATTCAATCACCGGAATGATTAATAGTAAAGCCCACATCCATCTTCGCATTGACGTATTACCCCTTTCCCGAAAGCCACACCTTTTCAAGCGCGCTGTATAGCTCAGAGGCTGCCTTATCCAGCCGAACCGGCTTCCAGTCCCCATTCACCCATACATGCTGGGTAGAGCCTGTAACCAGCCGTTCACCGGGGAGTGATTCATCAGCTGACCATACCCGTTCTCCAATCGCCATATGCTCATCAGGTTCTTCAGACATGCGCCTTATGTCATAATCATAGTTCAGTCGCAGACCGCTAAATGCAGCAATACGGGTGAAAATGATAATCTCATCATCATATCGGGCAGGTTTGTGATACTTCACATCCAGTCCGGTTACGGGAAGCAGTAACCCCTGTTCCTCCATTTTACGATATGTATACCCCATTTGGCGAATCATCTCAGTGCGACCGATTTCAAACCAGTTCAAATAGTTCGCGTGATAGACCACGCCCATCTGGTCACTTTCTTGATAGCGCACACGAAGACGTGCCGCATACCAGCTACCGTTGATCTGTTCCTGCATGTTATCGGCCTCCTTCGCTCTACCATTCATACGTGTTACATCGCTGTAAAGTGTCATTAAGATGGAAAAAAAGCAACGGGACATTAACGCCCCATTGCTTCTTTCCTGTTGCTTCTCCATCCAAAAACGCAATTAAGCGTTGTTTGGAATTTGGCTTACTTTAATCAGGTTGGTAGAACCGGAACGTCCCAAAGGTACACCAGCTGTGATCACAACCAGGTCTCCTTCTTTAACAAGTCCGGATTTTACGCCGCCTTCAATTGCATTTTCGAACAAAGCATCCGTGGAATCAACCAGTCTTCCTTTGACAGGAGTTACACCCCAAGCCAGAGCCAAACGACGGGAAGTTCTATCTTCCGTTGTCACAGCGATGATTGGAGATTCTGGACGATACTTGGAAATCATGCGTGCAGTGTGTCCTGATTCAGTAGAAGTAATGATCGCTTTTGCGTTCAAATCTTGAGCTGAGAGGGCAACCGATTGGCTGATTGCTTCTGTAACGGTTGTTTGTTGAGCAACACGTTGTTTCAGATACAGCTCTTGGTAAGGCAGAGCAGATTCTGCTTTTTCAGCAATACGGGACATAGTCAGAACGGATTCAACTGGGTATTTACCCGCAGCTGTCTCACCAGACAACATGATAGCGTCCGTACCGTCGAAGATCGCATTCGCCACGTCACTTGCTTCCGCACGTGTTGGACGCGGGTTACGCTGCATGGAATCCAGCATTTGTGTAGCTGTGATAACCGGTTTACCCGCAACATTACATTTTTCGATCATGCGTTTTTGTACCAATGGTACTTCTTCCGCAGGAATCTCAACACCCAGGTCTCCACGAGCAACCATCAGGCCGTCAGATACTTCAAGGATTTCATCGAGGTTGTCGACACCTTGTTGGTTTTCGATTTTGGAGATGATTTGGATATGTCCAGCATTGTGTTTCTCAAGCAATTCACGAATCTCAAGTACGTCACTCGCTTTACGAACAAAAGAAGCCGCGATGAAGTCGACACCTTGCTCAATACCAAATACGATATCGTTAGCGTCTTTTTCAGTGATACCCGGCAGAGAAATGGCAACGCCCGGAACGTTAACACCTTTTTTGCTTTTGATCGATCCGCCGTTAACGATACGGCATTTGATCTCGGTGCCTTGCACTTCCACCACAGTCAGTCCGATCAGACCGTCGTCGATCAGAATTGTAGATCCCGGTTCAACATCATTCGGAAGATCTGTATACGTAATGGAAAGACGTTCTTTGGTGCCCAGAATTTCTTCTGTTGTCAAAGTGATGTACTCGTCTTGAACCAATTCAATCGGCTCAACTTCGAGTTTACCTGTCCGAATTTCCGGTCCTTTGGTGTCCAGCAGGATCGCTACTGTTTTGTTCAACTCTTCGCATGCTTGGCGAATCGCAATGATCCGTCCGCCGTGCTCATCGAAATCACCGTGGGAGAAGTTCAGACGGGCCACATTCATACCGGCCATAATCAATTTTTTGGTATTCTCCAGAGATTCACTGGATGGACCAATGGTACATACAATTTTCGTTTTGCGCATTTTGGGTTTCCTCCGATTTTAAAGGTATATCTCTTTATCTATTTTTCTTTTTCCAACTATTAAATTTACTATACTTTTGCTCATTTGTATAGGAAATTCGTCACATTATTCAGCATTTCCCGACAAATTACTCGCCACATCGACTTCTACAGGCTCTTGAGGGGCTTCAATGGGTGCTTGAGGTTCAAACGTGACCGATCCAATTTTACGGAATTTCTCATAACGATCCTGTTTCAGCTGATCTCCGCTCCAACCCTTCATCTCGTCGAGATGACGGACCAAAGCTTCGCTGATGAAAGCAGCAGACGCTTCATAATCCCGATGAGCACCGCCGCGTGGCTCAGGGATGATATCTTCAATGACTTCCATCTCCAGGAGGTCTTTGGCTGTTATTTTCATCGCTTCAGCCGCCTGATCTGCCTTGGATGCATCCTTCCAGAGAATCGAAGCAGCCCCGTTCGGAGAGATCGCAGAATAGATCGCATGTTCCAGCATCAACACACGATTACCCACAGCCATAGCGAGGGCACCGCCGCTTCCACCTTCGCCGATGACCACAACAATAACAGGGACCGAAAGCTTCGCCATTTCCATCAGGTTGCGAGCAATAGCTTCCGATTGACCTCTCTCTTCTGCAGTATTACCCGGATACGCCCCTTTAGTATCAATAAACGTAATAATAGGGCGGCCAAATTTGTTCGCTTGTTTCATCAGACGCAGCCCTTTTCGGAAACCTTCCGGATGAGCGCTCCCGAAAAAGCGGGCGATATTATCCTTCGTATCTTTCCCCCGCTGTTGTCCAATTACCGTTACTGTCTTTCCATTCAACTTGGCAAGCCCACCAACAACCGCAAGATCGTCTCCGAACATGCGGTCGCCGTGCAGCTCAATGAAGTCTGTAAATATCAGCTGGATCAGATCCAGCGCAGTTGGACGCTGCTGATGACGCGCCAGATGCATCTTCTGAGCTGCCGTTATGCCCGTGTAGATCTCTTCTTCAAGTCTATGGTAACGTTCTTCCAGGCGGGCAATCTCGTCCGTGAAGTCGATGCCTTTTTCCTGTCCAAACTGTACGAGTTCATCAATCTTTTTGCGCATCTCAATCAGAGGCGCTTCATATGGCAACTCACCCGCCATTTAGACCCCTCCTTTTTCACTATGCATATCCAAAAGCTTGCCAAGAGTGGCCCGAAGTTCTTTCCGGTGCACAACCATGTCCAACTGACCGTGTTGCATATTAAATTCAGCCGTCTGGAAATCATCAGGTAACTTCTGACGGATCGTCTGTTCGATAACGATTCTGCCGGCAAAACCAAATACAGCGCCAGGTTCGGCAATGTTAATATCGCCAAGGCTCGCAAAACTTGCCGAGACTCCACCTGTCGTTGGGTCCGTAATGACCGAAATGTACAGCCCGCCCTGTTCATCCAAACGGGATAAAGCTGCGCTTGTTTTGGCCATTTGCATAAGACTGAGAATACTCTCCTGCATCCGGGCACCACCTGATGTGGAGAAAATGATCAATGGCAGGCGTTTCTCCGTTGCATGCTCAATGGCACGGGTGATTTTCTCCCCTACAACCGAACCCATACTGCCCGTGAAGAAATCAAAACTCATGACAGCGACAACTACAGGCAGGCCATCAATGGTTCCTTCCCCCGTAATTACCGCTTCTTTCAGACCCGATTTCAGGCGCTGTTGTTCCAGTTTGTTGCTATATCCAGGAAAGCCAAGTGGGTCAACCGATATCATATCAGCGTCAAACTCAACAAACCCTTGATCATCAAGTACCATAGCAATGCGCTCCATAGCGTTAAGGCGCATATGGTAACCGCAAGCAGGACATACTTTCAGATTTTTCTCCAATTCCTTGCTATATTGAATGGTGCCGCATTTGCTGCACTTGTTCATAAGCCCTTCAGGTATTTCACGTTTTGGGCGTTCTAGGACTTCCTGGCCTTCGCCGGGAAGTGCACGCTCGGAAGGTATGGTAGCGTACTTCCGTTTCTTCTGGAATATATCTTTGAACACAACTACACCTCTCCAGCCGTTGATTTGATGGCCGCAACCTGCAGTTCGCTGCTTGTGGCAGCTTCATCCGCGTGCTACGGTAAACCGCTTACGACCCACACGCTGCCATGGGCCTTGTCCAGCATTCACAACAAAAAAATCCGCCGGTACAGGGCAAGGATCAGCGGCTTCTGTCAGCACGATTGATGTTACCTGCAATAACCGAAAGATTGTTGCGCCGATGTTTGAATCTATCTTGGTAGGGTCTCCGGGAGCAACCAGGTCGGTCCTTGTCCTAACAAAAAAAGAAGGAAGGACAGCAGCATACAATACATGCAAGTCGATTCCTCTCTCCGCTTACGCGATTAGTCCCTTATGTACCGATGGTACTTCTTCATCTGCCAAGGCACGTCGATGTCGAACGAATCAGGAATGCAGAATGGAATTCAGCACTTCCTGGACCTCTTCCAATTCCCCAGAAGGGACGCGAATCTCAAATTGCTGCTTGGATAAACTGATGGGACGGGTCTGTACCAGAAAACCTTCTTCCGAAAGCTTGGTCTTGATCTTGTCCGCAACCTTTGCTGTCGGCGCAATGTAAATCACCGTCCACATGCCTTGTCCGCCCCCTAAGCTAATGTTCAGAGCCCGTATATTGGACTAATGATAACATACCTCACTTTTTTTCTGCAAGAAAGGGTTCGGGACCTTTGGGGAGAATTCGGGATCATGAGGGACGTTTGTCCCCCACGAATAACTCATATGGTTGACGAAATCTTCTTGTTCATCCCCTCCGATAAGCGGTATCAAGCCTATCAGGGCAGCCTCAGCCGCCCTTGATGACTTCATATGAGCCATTGGAGTGACAACAGCATATAAGCATGGAAATGCAGGGGGTTACAGGTCTGAGGGGTATTTTTTGGCTTTAATATTTTTGTGTGCAATCCGGGCAGATGCGGCAGCCGCCACCCCTGCGACCAGATCATCCAAAAAGACATGAATGGCTGTTGCATGTTCGTTCAAATCATGAATAACACCTATTTTTTCTTTATCGAGATAACCAAAGCTGGTTAAACCGATCATACCATACACATGAGTAATGCCGAGGGCCAGAGTCTCGTCCACTCCATACAGGGATTCATCCGCTTCCATAATAGCCTGTAACGGTTGGGGCAAGAGTTTTTTCTCCGCAAGTTCGTCGAGAGCAATACCGGTATAGAGCGTATATTGCACCTCTCGTTTCTGCAGAACGGATTTCACGCTGGTTACACAGTCGTCCAAGGTCAGTTCGGGGTGGTACCCTTTTTGCAGACGGTATACAATTGCTGCGATTGCATCAATCCGTACACCCCGCCGGGCCAGCATGGCTTCTACGATTTCATATGACATATCTCGACCTCCCGCATCAATCCCCCGAGGACCGCGAGGTCCTTCGGTGTTCTCAAGTGTATGCAGCAACCTGTTAAAATGTTCATAAAATGTGCGGATGGTTGAGACCATTAACACTATGGACATGTTGCAGGATTGTACATTCCGCTCTGGTCTGCAGCTGGCCTATAACTGATCTTCAATTCGTTTATTTAAATCCTGTCGTCAATAAACCGCGCTAAAAATAATAACCGAAAAAACCTGTTCAGCATTTAGCCGAACAGGTTTCATATTATGGGAATAAGAGCTATCACTTGCGGGACAGCCTCTTATTTAATTTTGACCGTGCCTTCACCCAGCATCTTCTCCATATCGGAGAACAGGGCTGGTGATGGCTTAATCCGATAGGCATCGCTCAGCGCAAGCAGCTTCTGTTGCTGCTCATAGAAGAGCACCGTCGCTACAGGTCCGGGATGCTCCTGAAGCAGCTGCTTCAGACGTGCCAGAAGCTCAGGCTTCTCCGCATGCGGGGCGATCTTCACGAACACCCGCTGCTCCACCGCCCGCGCTCCGCGGCTCTGCTCCGGGCTGCCAGCCGCCTCTGCGGCACCGCCGGCCCGGGAAGCCACTGCCGTGGCTGCGCCCGTGCCCGCCGCATCGCTGCGCGTCGCTGCAGAGCCTTGGCTCCCGCTGCTACGCACAGCGGAAGCCTCCCCGCCTGCGCTGCTGCGCTGCGCTTCGGCTCCTGCGCCCGCTGGCCGCCGCGGCGAAGCCGCCTGCGCCGGGCGCGAAGAGCTGCCGCTGCCGGGCTTGCCGCGCCGGTCACGGCTGCGCAGCTGCTGTTCCAGTGCCGCCGGTGACAACGGCGCCACTTCCTCAGCCAGCAGCTTAACCCCTTCGTCCTGCTGCTGCACTTTGGCACGCACGACGAGCAGTTCACCTTTCCCGACATGCTGCTGGCAACGCCGCCATACTTCGGGAAAGAGAACCACTTCGCAGCGTTCAATCTGGTCTTCCAGCTCCATGAACGCCATAGCCTTGCCCTGTTTCGTCGTAATCGACTTCACGGACACGACCATTCCCGCGGCGACGGTCATCGTATCGTCAGCCGCCTCCGTCAGCTCCATGATCCGGTCAGCTCCACTCGATTCCAGCACATCTTCATAGTCATCCAGCGGATGCCCGGAAAGATACAAGCCTAACAACTCACGCTCCAGCTCCAGTTGCTGCCCTGAAGAATAAGGGGGGATTTCCGGATATTCGATCTCCCAGTTCGGCGTCTCCACGAAGTCGAACAATTGAATCTGCAGATCCTCGCGCTCCTTGCGCCATTTCAGCGCTGCCTCTACCGTCTCATCCAGCATCGCGAGCAATTGGGCCCGGTGTCCAGGCAAGGTGTCAAAAGCGCCTGCCTGAATCAACGATTCAATCACACGTTTGTTGCATACACGCAAGTCCACACGACGACAAAAATCGAGTAGGCTGTCGAACGGTCTCTCCTGTCTTACGATCATGATGCTTTCCATCGCCTGGGTACCGACATTTTTCACAGCAGCCAGACCAAATCGTATTGCACCCGTTAATTTTTTATCATCCGCGTGCGAAGAAGACGCTTCTTGCCCCTGGTCATTGCCATTTTCCGTTGAAGCAGCCGTCACCAATCCCGGTTCCTTCCGGTTGTCCGATGCCTCAGGCATGGATGTCGCTGCTTGCCACTCATATCCGCCACTGTCCTCTTCCGGCCCAGGACCGGGATCATCTGGCAGAGGTGCTTCACCATATTCGGCTTGTCCCGAATACCCATCATGCTCATGAACGGGATGTTCATCGAAAGAACTTCCGTTACCGTTCGCGGCATGTTCTTCGACAGGACTTCCGGTGTCACGCTCTGCATCCGCTTCCGCAGTCTGTCTGGATGAATCCTGATCCTCAGTTTTTTCACTGCCGGACGGCACAAATACAGGCGTAAACAGAATACCGCTCTCATTCACATCCGGCGGAAGCACCTCCATGTCCATACGCCGACATTCCACCACGTACTCTGCCACTTTACGATGACTACCCATCACAGCTGTCAGCATGGACGCCATAAAATGAACCGGATAATGTGCCTTTAGATAGGCCGTCTGGAACGCGAGCACACCATATGCCGCGGCATGAGCACGCGGGAAGCCATAATTGGCAAACTTGACGATCATATCATAGACCAGGTCTGCCTCTTCTTCGCTATACCCTTGTTTCAGACTACCCTGTACAAAGTGTCCACGCTCGAGATCCAGCACTTCCCGCTTCTTCTTGGAGACCGCTCTGCGAAGCAAATCTGCTTCCCCCAGCGAGAAACCCGCCATCCGGGAGGCAATCTGCATGATCTGCTCCTGATATACAATGATCCCGTACGTATCTTTCAGGATAGGCTCCAAATCCACATGGGGATAATCCACTTCGATCTGTCCATGCTTGCCCTGAATGTATTTGGATATGAACTCCATTGGACCTGGACGATACAAGGCAAGTACAGAGATTACATCTTCAAATACACTTGGCTTCAATTCTTTCAGCACACGGCGTACCCCGGCAGATTCCAGTTGGAATATGCCCATCGTATCGCCTCGCCCAAGCATCTCGTACGTTAACGCATCATCATCGGGGATAAGGCGGAAATCCGGAATTTCTCCATGTTCCCCAATCCAGCGCACACAACGCTCAATGATTGAGAGAGTACGCAGACCCAAAAAGTCCATCTTGAGCAACCCTATTGACTCCAGGTTTTCCATCGAATACTGGGTTAACGCGGTCCCTTCACTGCCTTCTTGAAGCGGCACCGCATCGGTCAGCGGATCACGGGAGATGACCACTCCCGCAGCATGCGTCGAAGCATGACGTGGCATGCCCTCGACCTTCATGGCCATATCCAGCAGTTCACGCGTTTTCGGTTTGGTCTCATACAGCGCCTTCAGTTCAGGTGTAGCTTCCATGGCCCGCTCGATGTTAATGCCGAGCTGCGCTGGAATAAGCTTCGCAGCCTTGTCCACTTCGCCATAAGGCACATTCAATGCCCGCCCCACATCACGTACGGCTGCTCGGGCAGCCATCGTTCCAAACGTAATAATCTGGGCGACATGGGCTTTGCCATATTTATGCGCCACATAATCAATGACTTCATCCCGCCGCTCATCGCTGAAGTCAATATCAATATCCGGCATCGAGATCCGCTCGGGATTCAGGAATCGTTCGAAGAGCAGGTTGTATTTCATCGGATCAACATCGGTAATGTGCAAAGTGTAAGCTACCAAACTACCTGCCGAGGAGCCCCGGCCTGGTCCAGTAACAATCCCTTGCTTATGCGCATAGGCGATAAAATCCCAGACAATCAGGAAATAATCCGAGAACCCCATGCTGTCGATTACACCCAGTTCATACGCCAGTCGTTGTTCAAGTTCGGATCGAAGCTCCGCGTCTGTCCAGCGTGTGGACTGCGCGTAACGCTCCTTCATTCCTTCTTCGCACAGCTGACGCAGATACGCCGAAGGGCTGAGCCCATCAGGAAGCGGTCTGTACTCCGGCAAAATCGATTTGCCGAATTCCAGCTCCAATTCACAGGACTCCGCAATGCGGACGGTGTTCGCCAAAGCTTCCGGTACATGAGGAAACAAGCGAGCCATCTCTTCTTCACTTTTCAGATAGAGCTGATTGGTTCCGATCCGAAGCCGACTCTCATCATCCACGGTCTTGCCCGTTCCGATACAGATCAGCACATCCTGAAGTTCAGCATCCTCTTCCGACAGGTAATGCGCATCATTGGTCGCTACAAGTGGAATCTCAAGTTCAGCAGCCAGTTTGATCAACTGCGGATTTACCCTTTTTTGCTCGGAAAGCCCATGATCCTGAAGTTCCAGATAGAAGTCGGCACCAAAAATATTTTTATAGCGTAACGCCGCACGTCTTGCCTCTTCTTCTCGTCCATGCAGCAGATGCTGTGGTACTTCCCCGCCGAGACACGCACTGAGGCAGATTATGCCCTCGTGATGGGCAGCCAGACTTTCCATATCTACACGTGGTTTGTAATGAAAACCTTCGAGATGTCCAATCGAGCACAATTTCATCAGATTACGGTAACCCGTCATATTTTTGGCCAGCAAAATCAAATGATGAATCGGTTGATCCTTGCGGCTTCCCCGCTCTTTGCGGGACCCTGCTGTCATGTATGCCTCGCAACCAATAATCGGCTTGATGCCTCGCTCCATACATGCTTTATAAAAAGGAATTGCACCATACATCACGCCATGGTCGGTCAGCGCCAGTGTTGTCATTCCAAGATCTGCAGCCTTACCCACGAGATCCGGAATACGCGCAGCGCCGTCCAGCAAACTGTATTCGCTGTGAACGTGCAAATGCACAAAAGAACTCATGTTTTTTCTTCCTTTCGCCGCAGATAGTCACAGCATCGATCTTCTGATCCGTCTGCTGCCCTATCTTTCTCATATATATGAATTAAATAAATAAAAAAATGGAATCACCTATTAAAATTCGTGACAACCTCTTAAAAGGAGACTTTATTATTCTATTTTATCATAACGTTCGGGGGCACGCCCATACAATAGAAGTACAAGCCGCTCCCCCTGTGACAGACCAAAGACAGGAGGTGTGCTGCTGGGTCTGAAAGGGGTGTTGCCAATGAGCACATTTTTGTCCAAAGCCATTCTTGATTTCTTTATTGCGTTTGGGATCGTGCTGGGCGGCGCGATGATCGGAGGTATTGGAGCGGTGATCTCGCTTCAGCCTCCGACACAGACGATGCTCGATATTTCCGGAAAAATAAAGATATGGGCCCTCGCAGCTGCTGTCGGTGGAACCATCGATCCCATGCGTGTCATCGAGAGCAATTTCCTGGATGGCAATCTGTCTCCGGCGGTCAAACAAATCCTGTATCTGATCTCTGCTTTTATGGGCGCGCATATGGGAACCGAATTAGTGAAATGGGTGTGCGGCGGAGGTCGGAGCTAATATGAGACAGGAACAGCGTTCATGAGGATTCCGCCATTCTCCCGTTACCGCCCGCTGATGCGAATGACCGCTGTATTTGTTCTGGGAATGATCGCTGGATGTGTCGTCTACAACGGTGTATTTCACCTGAGTTACAATGCGTTGTGGCTGAACAATCAGGAGCTGCAGCTTCAGCTGCATCAGAATGAGGAGGATATCAAAACGCTGAAAAAATACAGTAAACGCCAAACCGTTATCAAGGAAATCAAGGTGCGCGCAGAAGAATCTGATAAAGGCCCGGACGAAGCTTCTCTGAAAGTGATGTTACAGAAGCTCGGGGACGAACTTGAGGTGCTGCGGGGCAGAGATGTATTTAACATCGACGAGTACAGCAAAATGACGCGAATTATGTTGAATCAGAAAGTGTATTCTGTCAGGGAGAAGGAGTACACCGTTCAGGTCAAGACCATGCTGGTTATGGAAGGCGTACTGCAAGTTTGGGTACAGATTCGCATGCATGTTCCTGCGTAATAGCAAAAAAACTGCCCTTGTCTTCATCTCTGCATGGTACAATAAGGGCAGTAAATGCTTTCCAGAAAAGGAGCTGCGTCTTTGTGTTCATTGATGTACTCAAATATGCTCTGATCGCTATCTTTGCCGTTGTCATGGTCTTTGCAGCTCTGAACAGCATTCGTTCACGCAGAACCTCGGATGCTGCCAGCGCTGGTCTTTACCGCTCCTGGACGAATATCTGGATGGGTAGCATGCTCATCGTGCTTGCGCTAATCCTCATGTTTGTCTTCACGGGTTCCACCTTATCTGTGATTGTGGAAGCGCTATTTCTGATTATGGGTGCATACAATGTATTCGCCGGAATACGTAACCGCAGTTACTATGCCAGGCTTCAACAACGGTCCAGTAATGGATCAGGTAAAACCTCCGGACAATCTGCATGATATCTTGGAGTGTTATCGTTTGGTCTGCAAAAAAGAGAGTACTGCCCTACATCGAGCGTTGCCTGAACCGCGATTTCAACGGAACTCAGCATTGCTTCTCGATCAGGGAGTACTCTCTTTGTCTATGCCTGGAATCATTCGCCCGATTAGGCATGATCAATGGATTGTAATGTCATCACCGCTTTACATACCACACTGCCTTCACGAGTAACTACAATGTCCATCTTGCATGTACGACGGCTCGTTTCCAGAATAACCGGTCGAACCAAAATCTGGTCTTCAATCTGTACCGGTCGAACAAAATACGTTGTCACATTATCCACCACATGGTCGTTCCCTGTTACATCCCAAGCTGCCCTCCTGCCGGCCTGAGTCATCACATTCAACAAAACACCTTCTGAGATCGTGCCCAGGTCGGTTGCCATCTGGGGAATGATGAATCCGTGAAATAACAGTTCATTCTGTTCTCCGCGTTCCTCAGCAAACCCATTCCAGATCAGATGATCAAACGTCTCTCCCAGTTGGGGCTGCTTCTGGGCATCCCGCATGGCCTGTAGTACTTCCTTGCGTGTGACGGACGCAATCAGTTTGCGGTTCCGGTCCACGATCGGCAGAAAGTCGATGCCTTCCCAGGTCATAATCTGGGCAGCTGAAGCGAGAGAAGTCTGCAGTGAGGCCGTAATCGGGCGGCGTATCACGCATTTCTCAATACTCTGATCTGCCGTAAGCTCACTGACATCCTTCAGACTCACAATGCCGATGACCCGGTTCCATTCATCTACGACTGGGAAGCGGTGTTCACCCGTCTCCGACACCAGCATATGAAAATCTGCGGCTGAACTGGTCACCTTTAGCACCTGCAAGCGAGGTTTCTGACCGATGATATCTTCAACAAGCATAATTTTTTTCTTAATCAGCCGGTCGAAGATCGCACGGTTAATCATCGAAGCCACCGTGAATGTATCATGTCTGGATGAAATAATCGGTAGCCCAAGCTCGTCAGCCTTAATTCTTACTTCACGGCTTGTCCCGAAGCCACCAGTAATCAACACGCCAGCTCCCTGTTCGAGGGCAAGGGAATGAGCATCCTCCCGGTTACCTACAATCAGCAAACTTCCAGCGTCAATATAACGGGCCATTGCCTGTTCTTTCATCGCACCGATCACATACTTGTGCAGCGGTTTGGCGAGGCCCTCGTTTCCGCCCAACACATGCCCCTCCACAATGGTCACGACATCCGCGAAGGTCAACTGTTCCGACATGCCCCGAGGTCTCTTCTCAATCCGCACGGTCCCAATTCGTTCCTTGGTCACGACCAGCCCAAAGTTCTCGGCCTCTTTCACCGCACGATAAGCTGTCCCTTCACTTACGCCCAGCTCCCGCGCAAGTCCACGTACCGATATTTTACTGCCAACCTTCAGTTGTTCAATATGTTGAAGTAACTGTTCATGCTTCGTTACGTTCTCTTCTTGTCCGTCCATCTGTACCACCCCCGAAGATGCATCTGTACTATACTGTATCTATTATAACACGCCCTTAGGAAAATAACCCCATCTCCTACCCCATTCTCATAGGGAAATCCACCGCTTGAATTCAATCATCCGATTGATCTCTAATCTTTATATGTACCAAAAAGACCAGACCCCCTGATATGAAGGGGAATCCGGTCTTTTTTCCAGAGACAGAACCGAATCTGTCGGCCCTGCCCTGGCATACTGAATGTAATTCTATTCCTTATACAGACTTGCTCCGCTCTTGCTTGTCCAGCAGTTTCATCTCCCACTGCCGCAGCTTCGCCCGGCGAACGGCTTCCAGTGCACGTTTCTTCTCTTCATCCACACCGAGAATAAAATGCAGATGTGCACCAACGATTAATAAAGAGAACAGCACCCATACGATGCCAAAAATATTAACCCAGTCCATTCCTCCAGCAAAGGAAATCCGCGGCAGTGCAATGACCAGCATCGACAACGCGATAAGCAGATAGATCACATGTTTTGCTTTTTTCAACCTCTTCACCCTTCACAGCTCCTTCGTTCTTGATCGACTCTATATGTCTAGTCTATGAACGATAAGGAGCTAATATGAAAGGTTTAGGTAAAAAAACAAGACAAGCATTTACGCTTCAGCGCCACCGTACAGATGACCCAGGCTGTCTGCAATAATTTTGTTCACGTCTTCAATGATGACACTGAGGCGACGCTCCGCATCAAACAAACGACGGATGTTCAGGTTCAAGCTCAGTACTTCAAACAATTTCTCCATTTTCTCCATCTCATCCGGCGCTGGCATATCCCCGCTCATCATGCGTTGTTGCAATTCCATTTGTTGATCACGGAAGTTATCCAGCATTGCTTTTGCATCCGGATCAGCTTCAATCAGCTTCATCGCGGAAATAATCTCTTCCACCTCGCTGCTTTCTCTCAGTGCTTTGGCCAAATCATTGGCTTTGTCATAAATGTTCACTATTATTCCTCCTCAGATTGGTTTGTTCATCCGTGTTAATACACGCTTTTCTCTCCTGTCAAACAAGGGCGATCTGAAACAAGCCTTCGATAA
Organism: Paenibacillus sp. FSL K6-1318; assembly: GCF_037976905.1. Lineage (NCBI taxonomy): Bacteria > Bacillati > Bacillota > Bacilli > Caryophanales > Paenibacillaceae > Paenibacillus > Paenibacillus sp. FSL K6-1318. The sequence continues at coordinate 2,073,728 of NZ_CP150270.1, read as the reverse complement.
CGTGCCCCTAATGAAATGCATTTAATCCATATGGGTCAATCACCAAGGGTTATATGTCCTCATATGATGAAGCACATGCCATGTTCAGATGCCGTTCAACTTCGAGATCAGACATCAAGTTGCCGCCCGGAAGGAGATCCGTGATGTCCACTAAAAAAGTAACGATTCAGGTTACCGGCTCGGGCATCCTGCAGGACGACGTCATCATGCTGGGCGAAGGGGTGCTCAAGGCACTTAAAATCCCTTCAGGAAGGCCGCTTCAGCTGCAATTCGGCTCTTTCCGCCGAGAAGTCACTGTCATTCCGGTACCAAGGTATGACGGACTGCACATCAATCAGACGGTTGCCAGCAAGACCGGTCTTGTTCCGCGTTCGGTCCTGAGGGTATCCTATCGTTCAGCCAGCCGTACGCTTCGCCTTGGACCCTACATCAGTGTACTGGTTAGCCAGGATTATCCCGATCAGCCCGATCGGCCCTTTGGCTCCATCACGATGTTCTGTCAAGAACTGGTGAACGCCTGCCGTAAGCAGGGCGCCTATGTATCCTTTTTCACACCGGAGGATATTGGAGCGGTAACGGGTTATATGAAAGGCTGGGTGTATGATGACGGCTGGAAAAAGACTGTTCTGCCTGTAGCAGACGTCGTCAATAACCGGCTAACGTCCCGCAAGCTTGAGAACAAACCTAGCGTACAGCATTTTATGAAAGAAGTAAAATCGCTCTACGGTACGCAAACCTTCAATGAAAAGTTTCTGGACAAAAACGAAGTATTTGACGCACTCAAGTCCATTTCAACGCTTAAACGAGTTCTTCCCGAGTCCTATTTGCTCAAGACTTCCTCCATGCTCAAGACAATGTGTAACCGACATCCGGTTGTATTTTTGAAGCCAGTTCGCGGTTCATTGGGCAAAGGCATCATCCGGGTCTCACGTCAGACGGACGGAAGTTTCCTGACTTTGGCGACTGGAGTCGGGGGTACCCGGAAGCAAACGTATGCTTCTCTGGATAAACTGTATGCCAGTATGTCTGGGAAAATGAAAACAACGCGTTACCAGATCCAACAAGGGCTGACTCTCATTGATCACAGTGGCAGACCCGTGGATTTCCGTGCGCTCGTGCAAAAAAATCGTACCGGAAAATGGAGTGTAACCTCCATCGTAGCCCGGATTGCGGGCGGAAGTCACTACGTATCGAATCTGGCACGGGGTGGCAGTCTCAGCACCGTGAAGGAAGCCGTTGCCAAAACACAATTGTCCGGATCAGCCAAAGCTTCCGCATATGCAGGATTGCACACGGCAGCACTGGATATCGCCAAAGGGATCGAGAGTGCCATCCCTGCTCACTTTGGAGAACTTGGTATTGATCTGGCTCTGGATTCCACTGGACGTGTATGGCTGCTCGAAGTCAACTCGAAACCATCCAAGAACGACAATACACCACTGAGTGAGAGCAAGATCCGTCCTTCGGTCAAAGCCATGCTGGAATACTCCACGTACCTGGCCGGGTTTTGAAAAGTGATTCCTAGAGGAGAGGTGCAGCGTAATGTTTCCATCAGCTCAGACAAAAACACTGGCCATTCTGGTACGTGCGACCGAAGGCTCACCTCCCTTCACGGATGAACTTTTCTGCCGTCGTCTCAGTCTGGGGAGTATGCGATATGCCCTTCAGGTTATTGTGATCCCGATATCGGTTGATGCAGCCCATTCTCCTCTTCAATGGGGATATGCCTATCATCAAGGGAAGTGGGAGAAGATCCTTGTTCCTGCAGTCGACCTCATCATGGACCGTTGTCTTCGGCCTCTACCCAGAAACGTTAGACAGCAGCTCAAGGAACGGATATCCACCAATGTCACAGATCAGCACCGTTATTGGTCTGCTTCCCTGCCAGGAAAATGGGAAGTGCACCGTGTGCTGTCCCGAAATCCTGAATTGCGGGAAAAACTCGTACCGACAACTCGGATTGGGTTGCATATCCCCTGGGAAACATGGCTGGAACGTTGGCCCATGGGGCTGTTCTTCAAACCGGTATCAGGTACCCATGGCAAGAATACCTTTCGCCTGTCTCGGGGAGCGACTCCAACCACATGGATCGCGGAGGGTCGTAACGCGGATAATGAAAAATTTTGTATCACCTTCAATCACACTCAGGCCGTATCTTCCTGGCTGGCATCACTTCAGGCTGAGCGCAAGATGATCGTGCAGCCCTATCTGGAGCTCAGCCATCAAGGAAGAGCGTTCGACATACGGGCTCTAATACAAAAGAACGGGCAAGGTCGCTGGACGCTGACAGGATGTATGGTGCGAGAAGGACCCGAGGGCTCGCTCACGTCCAATCTTCACGGAGGCGGTAGAGCATATCCCGCCCATGCATATCTGCTCCAGCGATATGGAACGGTCCGCACGGAAGCTCTGCTGAAGAGCATCCGGCAGACTGCCGCTCTTATCCCCACCCTGCTGGAGAGTCGTTTCGGCAGGCTAGCCGAATTGGGGCTTGATTTTGGAGCAGATACCAATGGTCAACTCTGGCTAATTGAAGTCAACTCCAAACCAGGCCGTACCTCATTCGCAGAAGCGGGCGACCGACGCATGCATGCCCTGACTTATACCCGGCCGCTTGCCTATGCCCGTTATCTGTTGCAACAACATGTTCTCACGGACATCATTCGTCCAATGAAAATGCCGAATACATCCAGCAAAGCTGGCCTGAAACCCATCCCGATTCACGGCGGCTGAGGCCCGCAGCGCCCGCTTGCCATGGAGCACAAGGATCTTTTCAGGATAGGAGGATAAATCATGAGTTTGACCTTTTGCAATCTGCATTTCACCAAGCAACCGGATAAAGTGGTTTATGTATCCAACGCTTTAATGAAGAGCCTCAACCTGTCCGGCAAAAAAACGGTGAACCTTCGCTTCGGGCGTGACCGGGTGCCTGCGACGATCAAACCAATCAAAAAAGCAGGTAAACATCTCTATCTCGCCTCAGGTATCCGTAATCTGATGAACGTTCCCAAACGGGGCAGTATTTATCTCCGGAACTTGCAAAATGATGAAGTCCAGTTAGGTCCACTGATCGGCGTACTCTCCGATGGGCCTTCGACAAGCACGAATCCATTCGGTTCCCGTACAGGGTTCATCAAACAGTTACTCCGGGAAGGCAGCCGGAAATCCTATATTTATGCCTTTACTCCCCGGGATATCAATTGGCAGAACGAGACGGTATCCGGTTTTTTTCTGAATGATAACGGAAGCTTCACCCGCAGAACGGTCCCCCTGCCCGATGTCGTTTACAACCGGTTGCCGAGCCGCCGTTCAGACTTCTCACCAGCGATTAACCAACTGCGGGAGCGATTTATTCGCCGGAAAATTCCATTCTTCAACTGGAGCTTCTTCAACAAATCGGATATCTATACATTGCTGGAAAATGAACCGACAGCAGGACGGTATATCCCTGAATCGATTACCAATCCGTCGGTGGAACAGATGAAAGAAATGCTGGAACGCCATCAGTTTGTCTACTATAAGCCTACTGCCGGAAGTCTGGGGAATGGGATCTATCGCCTGACCTACTCGCCCAAACGTGGATATTTCGCGCGTTATCGCAAAAAAGGTGGTAATGCTCTCCTGCGCTTCGGGTCCTTCAACAGTCTGATGCGCATGCTTCAGGGAAGACACGGCAAACAACTTCGCGGATATGTCGTTCAACAGGGAATACGACTGATTGAGATTGATGAATGTCCAATTGATTTTCGTTTTCACATGCACAAAAATGGCAACAATCAATGGGTTGTTGTCGGAATTGGCGCCAAAAAGGCAGGACGTGGCAGCGTCACAACACACATCAAAAATGGTGGCTCCCTAATGACCCCTGAGCAAGCTCTCAGTCGCAACTTCGGCGACCGTTCGGGAGAAGTTCTTCAACAGGCCAAATCCGTCGCTATTACACTGGCCCAGGCGATTGAAACCCAGCACCAGCATCTGATTGGTGAGATTGGCTTTGATCTGGGCATTGATCAGGAGGAACATGTATGGATGTTCGAAGCGAACGCCAAACCCGGGCGCTCCATTTTCCGTCACCCTTCACTCCGGGTGGAGGGAAAATCGTCGGTGGAGCACATTTTGGAACACTGCCTGTATTTGAGCAAGTTCCGGAAGAAGGAAGGCATTTGATGAGCCTTCATGATGATTTCAAACCTGTCATTGCTGTTTTGACCATGCATGATAATCAGCGGATGTTCAGGGGGAATCATCAAAATTTTCAGGATATTCTGCAGACAGGCGAGAGCATGGGATATGTGGTGTACATTGTGACTGTGCGGGATCTGAACGTGAGTGGCCCCACCGTGAAAGGATATACGTACAACAAGGGGAGTGGAAAGTGGGTTTCACAGCCTTTCCCCCTTCCCCATGTGCTGTACAATCGTATTCCCAACCGGGAAGACGAAGGAAAACCTTCCGTTCAGCGTAAGATTGACGAATGCATGCAATCGGGAATCGAACTGTATAACCCATTCTTCTTCAATAAATGGAACCTGTTCGAATGGCTCAAGAAATCCAAATCGACTCAGCAACTGATTCCCCATACTCGGCGGATGCGCAGCGCTTCTTCTCTCGGTGCCGTTCTGCGGACACATCCCTATCTGTACCTCAAGCCCGAGAGTGGCAAAGCTGGCAAAGGGATCATGATGCTGAAATTCCAGGAAAAAGAGCGCCTTCCCTATCGGCTTAAAATACAGACCACACGGAAAAGCACGACCTATAAGACGGCTACACTCGCCAAGTTATGGGCACGAATTCGCAAAGAAACCGGGCTTACGCCCTATATCATGCAACAAGGCATTGAACTGGCCTCCTCTCGTAAACGTCCCTTCGATTTGCGTGTTCTTGTACAAAAGAACAGCAAGGGTCAATGGAGCGTAACCGGTGTAGGTGCGAGACTTGCTGGCTCCCGCAGCATTACCACTCATGTGCCGCGAGGAGGAAGTGTAGAGGACCCCGAGAAGCTGTTGACCGAACTTTTCGGCGAAGAAATGACAACTACCCTGATGAAACGTGTGAAATCCACTTCATTGATGATCGCCAGACAGGTTGAACGAGGGTCAGGTTACACGCTCGGAGAAATGTCCATGGACCTGGGCATTGATGATCTGGGGGAAATCTGGTTCTTCGAAGCCAATGCGAAGCCCATGAAGTTCGATGAACCACAGATCAGGCGGCGGTCACTGGAACGTATATTTCACTACAGCGCTTATCTTGCCCGTCAGTCCAAACGATGATAGACAGGAATACTGCAAAAAGAAGGTGATTGTTTGTGTCCTCACCTGTTCTGGGCATTATGACGTTGTACTTAAATGAACATCGCGCTCTTGAAGAACGAAGCATCTATCGCAGAATGATTCTTGAGGGGCGCAAGCGGGGACTCGATATCTATGTATTCACACCTGCCGACGTACACCCAGGAGGCAAACAGATTGAGGCGATGGTTTTTCATGAGGAAAAAGGCTGGTCTCGGGAATGGCGATCATTCCCGGATCTGATCTTTGATCGCTGCCGGATTCAGCGTAACCGCAGATTCCAGCAACTGCTTGCTTTTCGGGAGAAATATGGACATCTGCTCTTTCTGAACAGACCACTGCGTAATAAATGGACCATCCATCAGACCCTTTCGGAAAAAGCCAACTTTCGTGAACACCTGCCGGAAACGGTGTTATTTCAGGATATGTCCGATGTGAACCGGATGCTCAAAGCGTCTTCTCTGGTCTACCTGAAACCCATTAACGGAACCGGCGGACGTGGTATTCTGCGCGTTGAACGCAGCAGTAGCGAGGCGAATACCGTACTTGTTCAGGGACGGGATCAGAAGCGTCGTATTATCACGCCACGCAAAGTCCATCTATCACGGCTAGGTGCGTTGCTCCAGCACTGGAATATGAAAGACAAATATCTTGTACAGAAGGGCATTCAACTTCAGCTTCCCAATGGACGGGTGCATGATTACCGCATGCTGGTTCAGAAGAACGGCGAGGGACAATGGGAACTTACCGGATGTGCAGGACGCATGGGTGCAGAGAAAAGTGTAACCTCCAATCTGCATGGCGGGGGTCAGGCTGTAGCGATGAATCGACTCATGAAGCAATGGATTGCTGACGAGGAACTTCGAGCAGAAATTAACACGACGGCCGAGAAATTCGGGATTGATGTCGCTTCGTTTCTGGAAGATACGTATGGGGACTTATGCGAGCTGGCACTGGATTTGGCGATTGACAAGAGCGGTCGTATCTACCTGCTCGAAGTTAACCCCAAGCCTGCACGTGAAGTATTCGCCCGCATCGGTGAGCGGGATATATATTATAAGGCCATCACTCAGCCGCTTGAATATGCATTATGGGTATACCGTAACCGGGCCAGTCGCCCAGTCAAACAAATCAGAACCACCCGGCTTGCAAGCAACAGAACATCTGCATTGAAGAAAGCACGCAAAAAGAGATGATCTGATGATCACGAATAAAAGAGCGCCCAACCCGCTGATACATATCGGGCCTGGGCGCTCTCGTATAATTATCGACGTTCTTATCCGTTGACTCGCTTATTCCGCTTCATCATACAGACGCAGTAGTTCCTTAAAATCAGAGATCAGCGCATCGGAGCCTGCTAGCTCCTCATCCCGACCGAATCCGGCATAGGCACAGCCGATGACCGTCTGATGGTTCATTTTACCCGCTTCCACATCAGAGGAGCGATCCCCGACCATCCAGGCGTCCTGAATCCGATGTTTCTCCAGCAGAATCTGTACTAAATTGATTTTGGAGGGCGTCTTGTACTGGCCTGCACTGTATACCCCTTCAAAGAAAGGCATAATCTCGTGTGCGAACGCTACCCCCTTCACATAATCCTCCAGCCCATTACTGGCAACAAACAGCCGTATTCCTCGGTCTTTCAATGCTTGTAGCGTTTCTTTCACTCCAGGATACAATTGGGAGCTACCTTCATCGAGCCCCTCAATCTCCAGTTGAAGCAGTAGTTCGTCTGCACGACGATGTGCCGCTTCCGGCGCCTCAGGCATAACGACTTTCCATATGTCTTCGAGCAACATGCCCAAACTTCCCAGCATCCGTTCCTCTGGTGGGGTTTCTCCTTCAAAATGTCCTTCAGCACGCAATGTATCAAATAACTGCTGGTACGCTGGCAACAACAGGGTCTCTGTCTGGAACAGCGTACCATCCATGTCAAAAATCATCGCTTCCGGTTTGCGTAATACCGTCTCTTTGGTCATGTCCAATGTTCCTTTCGGATTGGGATATGTATATGTCATCTGAATTGTTCCCTTTCCATGATAAACATAACATCTGAACGTGTAAACCAACGATTGTAAAACCTCGGCAACCCTAACCTTATACAAAAACAACAAACATTATATGATAGTTAAACAAACTATGTACAAACAAACTTTCTTTACGTATAATACTAAAAAATAGTGCTTTAGACATCCAATCTAAAGGCCTATAAAAATCAAATTTCCAGTTTTTTCGACAATTACATATACCCCATAGAGAGGAATAACAAACATGAATAAGCGCAGGACTTTCAAAATTTTTTATAAGATTGGATTGGGTTATTTGCTTGTACTGGCTGTACTTGCCGGTTGCATTCTCCTGATTCAGAGCAGTACAAGTAAGCTTCAAGAGGAACTGGATTTTCTGGTCGATCACGATATGAGAGTACATGCCCTAACCTATGAGCTCGAAAGAAACATGGTAGACATGGAAACGGGGCAACGTGGTTACGTCATTACTGGTGAGGACAATTACCTCGATCCCTACACCAAAGGAAAAGAAGAGCTGGGTACTCTCAAAGATGAACTTGCGTTATTAATTTCGGACAACCCGGCCCAAACCGCACTCTTGGAAGACATACATAGTAATATGGAGAACTGGATTCAGATCGCTGGTGAACCTGTAGTTGCCCTTCGCCAAGCGAATAATACGCAAGCCATTCTAGATTTCTTTGCCAATGACCCAGGTAAACGAGATATGGACCAAATACGCTCCGCCCTTGATACGTTTCGTACCAACGAGCTTACGCTGACCGATACCCGTACAGAAGCGCTCAAGCAGAAAAACAACATACTGAACTTGGAACTGTACGGGGCACTTCTCGTTGTCGCCATTATATCGTTCATCACTGCGTTAATTTTGTCCCGTGCCATTGTTAGAAACATCCGTACTGTGAAGCAAGCCCTGAATGACATCGGTTCTTCCAATGGTGACCTGACGCTGAGAATCGCTACCCCAATGAGAGACGAAACCCGTGAACTTGCGGAGTCAGCCAATATCATGCTCGCTGGTTTGCAGCAAATGATGCTGGATGTTCAGAGCAATGCCATGACTCTGAGCACAGCTTCGGATCGATTGGATAAAGGGGTCTCCGATAGTCATATTGCCGGAAAAGAAGTTGCTACTGCTATGGAACGCGTCGCTGAAGGCGCTGACGAACAGGTTGCTCTAACTCAAACAATGGTAGCTGCGATGCAGCAATCCCTCACTGGGCTTAATCGTGTCGCCTCCTCGGCAGCTGACGTGGCTGAACGTGCCGTGCGTACCGAATCCATTGCTGTGGATGGGCAACAGCGTATTGATAATGCTGTAGGCAAAATGAGTTCCATTGAGCAATCCTTCCTCTCTGTACAGGAAGCCATTAACGACATTTCGAAGATGTCTGATCAAGTGATCAACATTGCAGATTCCATGTCAGGTATTGCAAGACAAACCAATCTGCTTGCACTTAACGCCGGAATTGAAGCTGCTCGCGCCGGGGAAAATGGACGTGGATTCGCCGTTGTTGCCTCGGAAATCCGTAATCTGGCAGACCAAAGCGCAACCTCAGCCAAAGAAATCACAAGCATATTGGAAACCGTGGTCGCTGGTGTTCAAAGTACGGTGCAGGTGGTTGATGAGAGCACACTTCATGTGAATGAAGGGTTACAAACCATCGAGGATGCAGGTAATGCTTTTTCAACCATTACTCAGCATATTCATGATCTCAGTGGTGAGGTGCTGGATGTATCCGCTGTTGTCGAGGAACTCACTTCCGGAAGTGAGGCTGTAATGAAGTCCATCACCGAAGTATCGGCTGTAGTGGAAGATACGGCATCAGCCACGGAAGAAGTATCCGCGATGACAGAGGAGCAACTTGCTTCTCTCCAGGAAATGTCGGATACATCCAAACAATTAAATGAAATGTCCGACGCGCTTGATCAACTGGTTAAACGATTTAAGCTTGCTTAAACTCTTACTGATACAGCTGAGCTGAAGAAAAGATGTTTTTTTTATTTATAGAAATCATCTTTTTTGATTCCATTTCAGAGGCATATACAAAACACCCTCAGAGTGAAAGTTACTCTGAGGGTGTTTTGTATATAGTTACTGGTTATTTTTTATTTTTGCAAAACAAGGAAATCATTAAGCTTGTTATTCGTGTCTGAATCTGCAGGCTTCGTAATCCACTCCGATAACAATTCCTGTAAAGTTTCTATCTCTGACACAGTCAACTTATGCTGGTAGCGTGGATAGTCTCTAAAAAATCGTTCAAGATTCATTGAAACATTTCCTACTAGCGGCTGTTCACGGTAATAGGTTGTGCCTGTAGCTACCGCATTTAATTTGGAAGCTGCCGCTTGATACTGGTACATTTCTTCTTCCAAACCCTGTTCAGCATTTTTTTGTAATTGATCCTGAATATTCTCCGCATACGTTGTAAAAGATTGATTCATTTTATCCTGAAGTCGATCATACTGGATGTTCGAATTCCAGAACATATAGGATATAGCCAAATTGGAGAGAATGAGTAGGATGATGATATAGAAAGGCCATTTTTTTGCCCCCATCTGCTTCACTCCCTTGAAAGTATATTATTTATATTGTAGTTGAGCGAAACTATCCACTTCTGAAAACTTATCTTGTTGATTTAATGACAAAGAACCTCCTATTGGAATAGAAACGCTAGGTGAAATTGAAAAAACTTTCTCTTGGTGTCTATAGTATCCTAAAGTATCATAAAATGAGTTTAAGGTCCATTTACCACTTTCCCTAGGTTTGACGGTAAAACTAAGATATCCTCTCTCATCCCTGTAATTCATTGCTGGTGAAAACAAATTAAACTGAGCAGTGACGCCGCCAGGATGGTATCGTAATGTTGCATTATTCTCTGAATACTCACGCCAGTCCATATTCAGTGGATTATAAGTATCGGTTTTATGAACGAAACTAGCTGTATTATTTAGAGGTGCTACATTGTTACTGAGGCCAATGGCCAGAATATCCTCTTTGTTATAATAAGCATTTTTAAGCCATTGAAATCTCACCGAAACCTGACCATTAGTATTGTAATAAGTCATGTTTGTTTCAAGTCTTAGCCACGATGTTGTTGTAGTTTTACTATCCCCAACACTCTGTGTTGAGACTTCACTTTGCATTTCTTTAGCTATTTCTTTTAAAGCTTCTTCTCTAGTTACTTTGGTAACTGTTGTATTGGAGTTGTCCTCGTTAAAAGACCTCATTATTTGATTATCTCCATCTACTAAGTGTACCAGTTTAAAATATTCGTCTTTATTAGATTTCAATCTTGGTTCTTTTGCCAGAAGTTTCTCTAAATCATCATCAGTTAAATCACTAGCAAATTCAGATGAAATCCCATAACTTTGCACAATAAGTTTTTCCTTTTCACTCCGATTATCTTCTTCTGCGAAAATCTGAGTGGGGACACATAAAAATAAACATAAAGATATTATTAGTTTTTTACCATTTACCATAATATACCTCCTTTGTAGTATATCTTGATTACCACAAACGAAGAAAAATTAAACATTAAATACAGACTTAATTCTAATTCATATTAAATTAAATTGATCACTTTATTTCCGTGTTCCGTAGTGCTTCAAGCACCAATTGCGCCTGATACCCATCGTTAAAATCATATATTCTGGCTGGTTTGCCTTGTATACGAGCAATGACATGTTTAAGAACAGGGAGTTCACTGTCGGATTCAAGCACTTCCACTGGAGATAGTGGTTGCCCCATCAGGCCACTCTTCAATTCATCCCAATTTTCCAGAGCAATCGTACCTTCTGTGCCGTATACCATCATGGATACACGTTCTTCCCCGGCAAATTGAGAAATACCGTTGAGCTGAATTCGGGTGCCGTCTTCCAGTTCCAGAGCAGCCTGTACTTCAAGCTCACAATCCCCATTTTCAGGATATTGAACCTGAGTGCTTACTACCCGGACTGCACCAAACACTTTTTGAATCATATGAATCCAGTGAATTCCCACTTCAAGAATAAATCCGCCCTGTTCACGGCTCGTAATCCATGCATTCTGTTGCCATGATCGTGGCCACTGTGGAAATTGTAGAATCAGGTCTATTTTGCGAATCGTGCCCACGGTGCCTTGCTCAATCATCTCTTGCAGTTTCAATACTGAAGGTTCGTGTGGCATAGAGAAATGGATGGCATGAACGACATCCGATTGTTGCGCTGCATCCAGCATCTCTTTCGCTTCTTCCACACTATTGGCAAGCGGTTTCTCACAGAACACATGAATTTTGCGCTCCAGCGCCTCCATGACAACCGGATGATGAAATTTCGGCGGAACTGCAATATACAGCAGATCAATCTGATGTTCATTCATCAATTGCTTGTAATCCGTATACGTTCTAACCCCCGAATGAGAAGCTGCAAAAGCCGCCAGACCTTCCTCATTCGCATCACACACCGCTACAATCTCAATCTTTGTGTCCATCTTCGTATTCTCAACTTGATGGACCATATGTAATCCCATTTTACCCAGCCCAATCAGAGCCATCTTCATCACTGTCACTCCATTCACCCCAATCCATTCCAGTATAGCAGAAAGCAACGTATTGCCAACGCTATACACTATTGCGAAAATAAAGATCCTCCTCTTTCTACGATATTATTTCACCGACTGAAAACCACCATTTTCAGTCATTATTTTACATTAATTGTATCTATAACTTGAGTGGGTAATTTGTTGCAGGAATATATAACCATTTATTTTTACTTTACCCAGCAACACTTTAAGCGTTACCAACTTAAGAATCAGGAACTTTGACTTATAAAATAGGTTGACAAAAAACCACAAAAAAAGATACTCTTCCTAATAACAAGCATATATTTCCTCTGACAACCTTAGACAACGACTTGCATTCAAATAATGGAATACGCGTATGGTTCTAATAACCTATTTCATGAAGCGAGGTGTCCCGTATGAGAACAGTTGCGGACTATTTGGCAGAAACTCTGCGTAATCTAGGCGTTACTCATGTCTTTGGTATTATTGGTAAATCCATCTGTCCTGCTGTCCTGAAGATGGTGGATTACGGATTAGAATTCATTCCAGGCCGTCATGAATCCAGCTCAGGTTTTGCCGCATCCGGTTATGCCCTTCAGACGGGCAAGCTTGGCGTTGCTTTTGCCACATCCGGTCCGGGCGGAACCAATCTGCTTACTGCCGCAGCCCATGCGAAGGCCAACAATCTGCCCGTACTGTTTATTACAGGTCATCAATCCATTCAGGAACTGGGGCTTCCCCAGTGTCAGGATTCCTCTTCCTATCTGGCTGATCTGGCCGAAATGTTCAGGCCTGCCACGCTGTTCAGTAAACTGGTAGAACGCGGAGATCACTTCGGCACCCTACTGAATCATGCCCTTTCCATTGCACTTGGCCCCAATAAAGGCCCTGTTCACCTTTGTCTACCTTTTGACGTACAAACTGAATTGTTATCACAATGCCGGATTGTCATTCCCGAACCGGAACCTCTTCTTAGCGTATCTAACCTGAATCGCATTCTTCCTCTAATTCAACAATCCAAACGTCCCTTAATTATTGCTGGTAAAGGTGTAAGTCGTGCCAGAGCTCATGATGAATTGCTTCATTTGGCCGAATCGTTCAACATTCCCGTCATTACGACTCCTGGTGGAAAAGGAGCGATTGCGTGGGACCATCCCCTGTACCATGGACCTTGTGGTGTTGGAGGTTTCCCGCATGCAGACGACATGCTGAACCAAAGTGACCTTTATATCGTACTCGGTTCACGTCTGAGTGATATGACCATCTGCAACTTAAAGCCTGAGAACCACCCGGAACATCTCATTCAATTCGACGCTGATCCTACGTTTGTCGGTAAGATTCTGAGCGCTCAAACCTTACATATCACGGGTGATTTGAAGGACAACATGCAATATTTGCTGGGAACACTCGTAGAGCATTCTTCTCCAAAGAGAAGCACGACCCCCATAGATTACACTGTACCTTTACCGGATCTGCCCCGCCTGTCTCTGGCTTCTGTGCTGGACGGGATGAGTGAACTGCTTCCTTACGATCATAAGCTGTTTGTCGATGATGGCAGCCATGGATTTCATGCGGTTCAGCGATATAAAGTCAAGAAACCCGGCAGCTTTGTTTTTGACGCGTACTTTGCATGCATGGGTAATGCCATTGGTATGGCGATAGGTGCGAAAGCCGCTTCACCTGAAGAGACCGTTGTATGCATCACCGGAGATGGATGTTTTATGATGCTTGGCACGGAGATCAATACCGCAGTATGCAACAATCTGAATGTTATTTTTATTGTCGTCAACAACAAACAACTGGACATGGCACTCAAAGGAATGGAAAAAACAACAGGCAGAATCGATGGCACCCTGTTTGAAGTTCCTATGGACGCAGCCAAGTTTGCCGAATCTCTGGGTGCTGTTGCATTCCGTGCAGAAACCCTTGCCGAATTCTCATCTGCGCTGAACATAGCACAGACGTTGAATCAAGTGGCTGTCATTGAGCTACTGACCGATCGCGATGAGATTCCACCTACAGCTCATCGCACCGTTACTTTGAATTAGGAGGAGCATATCATGAGTGAACATGTGGCTCAGGGACTGGACCGTTTTGCTAAACTTTCTGGTGAGTACGGCGCTAAAGCCCTCGCACCCATCAAAGAACATTTTCCCGAATTATCCGAATTTATTATGGGGACGGCATATGGGGATATTTTTCAGCGCACCACGATTACGGATCAATGGAAGGAAGTTGCCATTATCTCTTCGCTGATCACCCAAGGACAGTATGAACAATTGGGGGTGCATTACACGATGGCTCTCAGCGTGGGAGTGACCGTGGATCAGCTCAAGGGAATATTGCTACATCTGGCGCCTTGTGTAGGTGCTCCACGCATTATAAGTGCATTTAATATATTGCTTGCCACCTTGGAAGAAATACAGTAATTCACTTTTCTACATTTTTATACACCATTCGACTTTTTTATTGATCTTTTTACATTCATACCTTTATAATGTGGTTAAATTATCCTTCGAACCAGCTCGCATCTAAGAAGCTTTCAGCAGAGGTCCCACGGGGCTGTGTATCCATTAGCAGGATAGCCTTAACTCATTTAAAGGAGAGAGATCAAGCATGGGAAATTTCATTCTTAAGACTGACGTTCCGAACAAGGTGTTAAACATTGAACTGGAGGGTTCTTTCTCTCAAGAAGACGGTTTGCGTTCCATCTCGGCCTATCAGGATACGATCGCTCCTATTAATACCAAGGAGTATGACCTGAACATCGATTGCAAAAAGTTGAATGTTACTGCTCCGGAGATTGTGCCTCTTCTGGAAGGATGCCTTCAGATGTTCAAAAAAGACGAATTCAAAAAAGTCGTGTTGACCCTCGAGAACAACGCGATTCTAAAAATGCAATTGTCCAGGCTGGGTCGGTCTGTAGGCCTGAACAATCTCGAAATCATATCTACCGTTACCACTTAATAAACCAGGCGGACAAGCTGTGAATTCACCCTTCCGCTCAAGAGGAGAATGAAGATGGCCGGAATTCGTATTGTAGATATCGATATCTATCATCCAGCAACCAAGGTGCACAATGACTTTTACATTGAACATTTTGACGCAAGAGGTGTAGATATTCGTGGATTGTTAAAGGCACTTGGTCGTGATACACGTTATAAAATTGACAACGATGACGAAAACTCACTAAGCATGGCCTTTGAGGCAGCCAGTAATCTATTGGAAAAAACCGGACTTACCGGTGCAGATATTGATCTGATTGCTTATGCAAGCCAAACGCCAGAATACATCTTTCCTACGAATTCCTTGATGATTCATCGCCTGATTAATGGCGCTTCTCACACGATCTGCATTGACAGCAACGCTAACTGTGCAGGCATGACCGCTGCTTTTGAACAAGTTAGCCGACAGATGTTGGGTAATCCTCGAATTCGGCGTGCCTTAATCATCGGCTCGGATTACGTGGCTCCTCACGCCAGTCCGGATGATCCCGTATACTTCGCCAATTTCGGTGATGCAGCAGCAGCAGTTATTGTTGAGCGGGATGAACATGCTGTCGGTTTCATTGATTCAATCTATCAGACGGATACCTGTGTGTATGGTAACTCACTCTTTCCTGCAGAAGGCCTGGCGAAACTGGGCAAAACGGGTGTAGATGCAGGTGCTTTTCATGTGAAATTCATCCCATTTGATGATTCCATCTGCGTGGATGCCGCTTCGGAGTCCATTCGTACCCTGCTGACACGCAACGAGATTGAACCAGACGAGATCAAAGCGGCCTGCTTCTCTCAACTAAGCATTGGAAACATTCGGGCTGTCTCCGCGAACGTTGGCATCGGTGATGATATTGCCGTCTACATCGGAGACGAATTCGGATATACCTCCACCAGCAGTCCATTCATCGCAATGCATCGAGCGGTTACATCAGGTCAGATTCAGCGTGGTGACAAAGTGCTGTTCTGGACCGTTGGAGCCGGGTGGCAAAATGTTGCCATGGTGGTAGAGTTTTAGGCCTTTATTCGCCAAAATAATAACCAGGACGATCCCTTTTCTTCCAAAGTGGATCGTCTTTTTTATCGGAAAGCAATCCATATTTCAGCACGCGTAACTTCTTTCCGTCTCTATAACTTCAAAGCAAAAAGCAGCCCTCATCGGACTGCCAGGTTCCTATTTTCACCTGTTCAGAAAATCTTCTTTGTCTCCCGATCGTCTTTCAGAATCTCTACCGCCTCCCGAAAACGCAAGGAATGTACGATCTCCCGTTCCCGCAGAAACTTCAGACTATCCTGCAGATCCACGTCATCGGTCAGGTCGATCAACCATTGATATGTAGCCCTGGCTTTCTCTTCTGCTGCAATGTCCTCGTACAAATCCGCGATCGGATCACCCTTCGAAGCGATATAAGCTGCTGTAAATGGTACTCCCGAGGAATTCGTATAAAACAAAGCAGAGTCACGCTGCGCATAGTTCGGCCCAAGTCCCGCTTCTTGCAACTGTTCTACCGAAGCGTCCTTTGTCAGCTTGTAGATCATGGTGGCAATCATTTCCAAGTGAGCGAATTCCTCCGTGCCTATGTCCGTCAGTAGCCCAATAATTTTGTCCGGAATCGCATATCGCTGGTTCAAATACCGCAGTGCCGCCGCGAGTTCCCCATCCGCTCCTCCGTACTGTTCCGCTAGCAATTTTGCCATATGAGGATCACATTTACTAACCCTTACGGGATATTGCAGTTTTTTCTCATACACCCACATGCCAGACGCCTCCCTCTACGTTATCAAAATACATTCCTTCTTCGGCCGCCCCGAGCTTCCCGAACTGATAGTCTTGCGAGGAAACCCGGGGCTGGTGCGTCACACTTGCCATGGCCAAGGTGTCTGAGACCATTCCCACGGATATTTGGAGAACGCATGCCCAAAATTCATCAACGGTCCGTACAACTGCTGAAATTCATGCGCTACCCGCATTCGCTCCTGGCTGAACTTGTTGTACTGCTCAATGCTTTGGAAGTCTCCTGGATGGGTGTCCAGGTACAGATTCAGTTCAACTAACACGAAATCCAGCGCCTGAAGTTCTTCAAGCAACTCGTAGTATTTAGCATCACAGGGTTTCGGTACTTCAGGTTCCATCCACTTCCACCTTCCTTCCCTTCGATCTCGCCGGTGTATAAGGGCTGTATAATGCAGGCCATAAGGTTCCCAATCTTAACGCTTCTGCCGGACTGTACTGCGGCCAGCCCATGGGCTGAAATGGAATAAACAATTGCGGAGGTACCAGATACGTCCGAATCGCTACCGGCGGACAAGGATCAAACGGCCCCACAAAAGGGGCGTAAGCACGAAGCTGCGGATCTTTCACAGAACAACGCCTCCTTATTACATCATTGGTGCAACTGAATACTACTGAGGTCCTTCCCATTTCCCGTCACTATAACCATATGACGCTGTCCCCAAAGTTAATCCGAAATTCGCCTGAACGAAGCCCAGAAATTCTCCGCTTTCTCGCTCCAATAAAAAAAGACCCTCGGTTCGCTACCTTTTCAGGTAACATCCGAAGGTCTCTATCTTTGCAGATTTCCATAATCTGCGTCCTGTAATGAGAACTATTCTGCCGGTTTTTCTTCCGATTTCATATCTTGAGGGACAGATTGCTTGTACACTCGAACCCGGGTTATTCGCAAACGAGTGGACTCTTCCACTTCAAAGACGTATCCGTTCATTTCCTGCGTTTTGCCCTTAGCCGGACTTCCTCCAAGCTCTTTGAACAGCCATCCGCCAATGGTATCCACTTCTTCATCTTCAATGACGGCTCCGGTCCACTTATGAACCTCTTCAATAAGAGATCGACCATCAACGGAAAATGAATCACCACTGCGTTCCATATGCGGACGCTCATCCTCAAACTCGTCATACAGGTCTCCAACGATCTCTTCCAGAATCTCTTCGGCTGTCAGCAGCCCCGCCGTACCGCCATATTCGTCAACCACCAGTGTCATCTGAGAATGTTTCTTCTGCATCAGACGAAGCACATGGCTGATTTCCATGGATTCAGGAACGTTCAAGATAGGACGGACAAGTGAAGCGAGATCAAGTTGTTGCTCCGGGTCAGCCAGCAGCAGATCAGTGATGTGGATAAATCCAATAATCTCATCCTTGTCTTCCACTGCCACAGGATACCGGGAATGTTTGGTTGCATTAATAATCTTCAGGTTCTCTTCCAAAGACATATGGGTATACAGGCAATCCATGTCTGTACGTGGCAGCATCACTTCACGTGCCAGCATATCGGAGAAATCAAAGATGTTGTCCATCAGTTTGATCTCATCTTTATCGATGACACCACTCTTGGCACTCTGCTTCATCAAAATACGAAGTTCATCTTCCGAGTGTGCTTCTCCTTCACTGGCAGGCTCGATACCCGCCAGACGCAGCAATGCATTAGCCGATACATTCAGTACCCAGATGAAGGGGAAGAAAATTTTGTAGAACAACAGCAAGGGTGCAGATAAAAACAATGCCACTCCGTCTGTTTTTTGAATTGCCAATGATTTAGGCGCAAGCTCACCCAGCACAATATGCAGAAACGTAATGATACAGAAACCGATAATGACAGACACCGTCGATATAAGCCCTGTATCTCCTACGCCGAGCTTATACATAAGTGGCTCAACGAGCAATTCGGAGATGGCCGGTTCTCCCAGCCACCCGAGTCCAAGCGATGTCAGTGTAATCCCGAACTGAGTTGCCGATAGATAGGAATCCAGTTTACTATTCACCTTCAATGCGTAACCAGCCATACGGTTTCCTTCACTCTGCAATTGAGTTAAGCGTGTCTGCCTTACTTTCACAAGGGAAAATTCCGCTGCAACAAATACGCCATTCAAAAATACGAGCAAAAAGACACAGACCAGATTAAATACCAGCTGCCCAAGATGAAATTCGGTATGAATATCCAAGTTGAAACTCCCCTTTTCTATCTATTTCAGGAATACACCTGGAATATCAACGTGTGATTGCCTTTCTCGATTTGAAATCCACACCTTTGTAATACATATCTGCCACCAGCAGGTTTGGTCCGCAACAGGATGCAATATCACAATGGCAGTTGACCGTTTGATTCAACGGATGTTCAGCTGACCATTCATGGAACACATCATCCAGTTTACGATCACGAATGTTGCCAAATGCCGGAATGTCTGCAAAATCCGTTACATACACATTGCCCGTAAACATGTTGACGTTAACCCGGTTACGTCCGTCCGGATCATTACGTACCGTCACATTTGGCTCGCTATATAGTCGATTGATCAGTTCCCGATCCTGCTCTGCCGCACTGCACGCGAAGAATGGCAGGGTACCGAAGAGCATCCACATATCCTTGTCACGCACATCAAGCAAACGATGAATCGCTGCTCTCATATGGTCCAGTGATAAAACCGGTAGTGACGAAGCAAAGTTCGAATTATACATCGGATGCACCTCATGACGAACACAGCCCATCTCACGAATCAATTGATGGATACCATCCAGTTTGTCGTGTGTACGGAAGTTAATCATGGACTCGGCAGAGATAAACATGCCTGCTTCACTTAATTTGCGGGAATTTTCAATCATTTTCTCATACATCTTCACCGCTACTTCACGTTTCACAGGTCTGCCACTATTCGCAAATCCGACTTGATGGAAATCGTCAGCATTCAGGTAGTTGAAGGAGATATGCATAACGTCCAGATACGGCAAAAGTTGCTCATATCGGCTGATATCCAGCGTTAAGTTGGAATTGATCTGGGAACGGATTCCACGTTCCTTGGCATATTTGAGCAGTGGGATAATCATCTCATCCACTGTTTTCTGGCTAAAGCTTGGCTCGCCACCCGTCAGACTAATCGTCTGCAGATGCTCGACTTCATCCAATCGTTTCAGCATCAGGGGTAACGGAAGAGCCGGTGCTTCACGCATCGTAAGCATATCTCCCACGGCACAGTGCTCACACCTCATGTTGCACAGATGTGTCACAGTCATTTCTACACTGGTCAACACATGGCGTCCATATGTACGCAGAGAGCCGATCGGATCCCACGGATCATTCGTCGGAGATAAAGGCATCGGTTGTACCGATCCTGAGTTTAGCATGGTCATTGTTCTTCACCTTATTCCTTTTATTAACCTAAAAAGTTTTATTTACATCATACCTTGTGTTTCTCTTTTTGGAGTTATCTTTTATCATAGCACAATTTTGATTGCTTCGGCATACGTAGACCCTGTCCATTACATGACAAAAAACACTCAGGTAACTCCGGGCCGAATCACGAAACGGCCCCGATATTACGACATGAGCGCTAATCATTTCCAAGCTTGTTCAGCTTTCCAACCGTTCACTTTGGGCAGATGAAGGTGTATCCTCCACACCCTCTACACCTGTGATCATCACAGACAGTGCTGTCAGAAGGTTGATTTCGTAAGGCGAAGATAAGGTCTGGCCCTCCGCATCCTTGAGAACCCGGATCAGCGGACGTTGAGGAACGCGCGAATGAATCGATGCGACGACCCCGACTTCTCCTGTGCTGAGCGTAACTGAAAGACCCACAGGGTAGATTGCTACACAATCTCTGAACTTCTCCAGCATACGTTGTTCATAAAGCGTTCCTGAGCCAGTATACAGCACCTCTACGGCCTGATGTGGCAGCAAGGCTTGCTTGTACACCCGATTCGTCGTCATGGCATCATACGAATCAGCAAGTGCAATCCACTTGGCATACTCATGAATCTCTTTATCCTTCAGGCCAAAGGGATATCCGCTGCCATCAATTCGTTCATGATGCTGTAATGCACAATGCGCAGATAGAAGCGGAATACCTGGCTCGTCTTTGAGAATGCGGTGACCATATGTAGTGTGCTGCTGAATGATTTTGAATTCCTCGTCACTCAATCTGGAGGGTTTGTTCAGGATTTCTGGTGCAATCTGTGTCTTGCCAATATCATGCAACAAGGCACCCAGACCAATCTCCATTAATTGCTGGCGTGTGTAACCCGAAGCGACACCAAGAACCAGTGTATACACACATACATTCAGCGAATGATTATACAGGTCAAAATCACTGGAGTTCATGTCCATCAGCATAATCATGGCTTCCTTCTGACTGCCGATGTCTTCCAGAATGGTATTCATCACACCACTAAGCGCTTTGCCGAAATGAGGAATCTGATTCTTCGTTTTCATACCGGACATGCTCTGAAATTGCTGCTTGATCTCTACCAGTGCCTTCCTTCGGGTCTCTTCCTGCAACATATCTGGAACAATGATATCCTCGGTCGCAGCATCTTTGATATACACATAACCGACCCCAAGATCCTTGAGACGCCCAATCAGTCGGCTCGTCAGCTCAACATCCTCACTAAGTAATACCAGGCCTTCTTCACTATAAATACGTTTCCCCAGCTTCATGCCAGGCTGCAATAAGTTTATATGTACTAAACGCACAGCCTATCCTCTCCCGCTCCGTAGATGTAATTACCACTAGCCGCCGCTACAGCAGAAGGCAAGTCCTTTATTTAGTTTCATGCCAGCGGGCTCGCAGGCTGTCGTCCAGCGCCCCTGGTCGTTTTAATTCCAGTTCCAGCAAATCGCGTATGAATTCCGGAAGATGATAGAGCGTACCGGTTCCATGAGCAAGAGAAGGATACCCCACATTGAACGTAAACATGTCCAGTGTTCCAACGATATACTCACATTGATCGTCCATAGGCTCCCCATTGATGTAAATGGTTTGGATTTTCTCATAGGCTGGGGCATGTGGATTGTATTGAACTTCCATTCCATCCATACACAGCGTGCCGAGAAGTTGACCACGAAAACCAAATCCGACAATGGCTTTACCGGAAAACTCGTCCAACAAGGACTGCTCAAGTGCTTCACGAATATGACTTCCACTCAAGCATATTGTACAAGCATTTATAGGAGATGGACATAGGGAATGCAACATTCCTTTTGTAACATTTCCCTGTGGCAGATCTCCGAGAAGCTGGCCCGCATTCACCAGAGACAACTGAGCTCCTGTAAATTGACGAACAGCTTGCGCAAGTAATGCGGCAAATGGAGACTCCCGATCATACTGGATGGGCAGCATCCGGTCCGTGATCACGGCCGTCTGATCCAGTGTTCTTTCGGCTTCCGTGCGATTCGTGGCGATTGCCAGAGAGACTTGATCATCCAGTAATATACTATCGGCAGCAACACATCCGCTGCTTACCAGTTCAAGAGGTTTTGCCACACTTGTTCGTTCCAGAACCACTTTCCCGAGCCATTGGCCGAATTTGCCGGCTGCGCCCAGCACGGTCTGACCAATGACTAATGGTTCTTCGAGAACATGATGGGTATGCCCACCGAGAATAACATCAATTCCAGCAATCTGCTCCGCCAGTCTCCGATCCGTGGAAAGTCCCAGATGTGAGAGAATAATCACCACATCCACTTCATCACGTAATGCTTCAACTTGAGCTTTTAACGTCTCCATCGGGTCCAGAACATCCCATCCCAGCAGTTCATAGAAGGTAGTGAAGGGCGCAGTAGCTCCCAGCAAACCAATGCGAAATGGACCTTTCTCCACGATAAGAGAAGGTTTCATCCATACTGGCGGAAGGCCAGTGGTTTGTTCCACGACATTGCCACATACTACCGGACACAGAAGTCCAGCGTAGGACTGTGCGAGCTGATCAGGCGTAAAGGTCAGTCCTTCGTTATTCCCAATGGTTATAGCATCGTAGCCCGTCAGATTGATCACATCCACGTTAGCCGTGCCCAGCGTCCCTTCTGTCTCAACGGCCATACGGTCCATATGATCGCCAATATCCAATACAAGGAGGTTTCCACCTTGTTCACGTTCCTCATTGATCATAGCGGCGATGGTGCTCATGGAGCCGAAGTGACTGTGGATGTCATTGGTGTGCAGAATCGTCAATGTTTGCTTCTCTCTGGTGCTCATCACACCGCCTCCCCCACTCTTCGATAAACGTTCATTCTTCTAATGGATAAGCATAACATTTTCCGCTTCGTTATGATATATTTAAAGGGTTTAGAGATCAAAAAGAGGTGAGTCATATCCATGAAATTTACAATTCAACTATTTGCAGGCATTGCGGAACGTCTAAATACATCCCTTCTGGAGTTTGAGTACACTGGAGACGCTCCGACTGCTGCCGATATAAAAGAAAAACTGAGTCTGGATTATCCGGAGGCAGCTTCTCAGATACGGACATCCTTTTTGGCAGTTAACCAGCAGTACGCACCTGCCGATACGATACTCAAGTCAGAAGACGAACTTGCTTTGATTCCGCCTGTCTCCGGAGGTGATGGTACGGATATGCCCGGTGAAAAGCATCATTCTGCCTCTCCTGAGCATCGGACTGAAGATGGATTATTTTTGATTACCGAGTCCGCCCTGTCTGTCGAAGCTACAACGGCGCTGGTCATTACCGCGAATCACGGTGCAGCTCTTACTTTTGTAGGTACGACTCGCGAAATGACTGGTGAACAGCGCACCGTTCATCTGGAATACGAGGCCTATGTACCGATGGCTCTTTCTCAGATGGCAGCCATTGGTACGGAGATCTCCGATCGCTGGCCTGGTGTACTGTGCGCAATCAGTCATCGCATCGGCAAGGTGGATGTGGCAGAGATTAGTGTTGTCATTGCCGTTTCCTCACCTCATCGCAACGACTGTTATGATGCAAGCCGCTACGCCATTGAAAGACTCAAACAGACGGTCCCCATCTGGAAAAAGGAAATTTGGGAAGATGGTTCTGAATGGAAAGGACATCAACTAGG
This sequence comes from Paenibacillus sp. FSL K6-1318, assembly GCF_037976905.1. Classification (NCBI taxonomy): domain Bacteria; kingdom Bacillati; phylum Bacillota; class Bacilli; order Caryophanales; family Paenibacillaceae; genus Paenibacillus; species Paenibacillus sp. FSL K6-1318. The sequence continues at coordinate 2,050,041 of NZ_CP150270.1, read as the reverse complement.
ACCCTGGAACCCTATGGATAACTAAACAATGAGTCCTTACACCTTTTTCGACAGAGTGACTTAATAGTAAATAAGTCGTTGTCAACCCATTTTTTTCTTGTTATTATAATGATATGTGTCGATATTAGTCGAGGAAAAGGTGGTTTATACGTGAGAGTGCATGTTACTGATCTTAAACCTGGTGACCTGTTAAAAAATGATGTATACAACAGTTCGGGTCTCCACATGCTGATGAAAGGTTCCACCCTCAGTGAAGATGACCTATCCAAGCTGCTGCAACATGGAATCGATTACGCAGATGTAGAACATACAACATCCGACCTACACTCTGATGAACAAACCTTACCTTCCGATCAAACCCGTCTGTTAACTAATCTGTTTAACGATACGATCAAAGGTACTGAATCTCTATTTCAGCAAGCGATGGAGAAGGGTTTTATTGATGAGACACAGGTCGATGAGATTTTGATTACCCTAACGGGGCAGTTGGAAAAACAAAAAGATGTTGTCTCCTTGTTGCTTATGCTGGACGGGGATAGCGATTATACCTACAACCATTCATTACAAGTCGGAATGCTCGCTTTTTACATCGCCGGCTGGATGGGCTACAACCCTGAAGAATGTCTAACAGTAGCCAAAGCAGGATATCTTCATGATATCGGAAAATCCAAGATTCCTTCTGAAATGTTACATAAACCGGGTAAATTGACCACGGAAGAATTCGATGAAATGAAGAAACACACGTTCTATGGATACGATATTATTAAAGAATCCACGCAGGATGAAATTCTGGCAACGGTTGCCCTTCAGCACCATGAGCGCGAAGACGGAAGTGGTTATCCACATGGACTGCGAGGCGACGAGATCCATCCATATGCCCGTATAACGGCTGTAGCGGACGTATACAGCGCCATGACGACCAATCGGGTGTATCAGACCAAACAGGAGCTTATCTCTGTTCTGTGCGAATTGTACAGCCTTAGCTTCGGTCAGTTAAATGGTGAAGCAACACAGGAACTGATCAAACACATGCTACCTAATTTTATCGGTAAAAGGGTTCTGCTCACCACGGGTCAGACGGGACTCATTGTCATGAATAATCCTGCAGATTATTTCCGACCACTCGTTCAGACCTCTACGGCCTTTATTGATTTAGCGAAGGAAAGAGATATTGCTATCGTTGAAATTTATGTACAGTAAGCATGCAACATGCCATTAGGTTCATTTTTACACAGCACGCAGGCATGCATACGAAGGAACAAACATTAGCTTGAATAACCAACTCATAGGTTGGCATATGTAAAAAGGGAAGCCATCACGGCTTCCCTTTTGTCTATCTCGATACGTTCATGTTGGATTACACGCAGAATGCTTTCGTGATGATAACCAACAGAATGAACAGTACCAAGATCGCACCAGTGTTTGTAAACATATTGTATCCACCAACGCCGCCTACTCCGCCTACGTTGCCCCCACAGCCATATCCTACTTCGCTCATGTGATTGCCTCCTCTTCATCAGGTATACCCTAACATATGACGCTCCACGCCAGACGAACCGGGCGAACAGGCAACATTCGATAAATGGTTGTCTGCCTGCAATCTACCTGAGGGTTCGCCTTTGCTTCTTCCTGTTCTTTGCAGGGGGCTATATGTCAGAATCCGAATGAACCTGGATACCCTTTTCCTTACGATACATGATGACGAGTAATCGCCAAAATTCATAACTGCCTGTGTCGTTCATAATAAACGGTCGATAATAGTCAAGTGCTTCCTGCGCCCATGCGGGACAAGCCATATTGGAAAGTTGCTTCTGTTGCTGAATCCATGCCCCCTGAATCTCCATCGTCTTCTGCATGGCTTCAAATATTCTCTTCTGCTCAGTGGTCATCGGCGGAGCCTCCTGTTCCTGAGATGCAGTTCCGTATTCGGCCTGTAGATATGCTCCAGGTTCCGTCACACCATCTTCACTGGCTGTATACCCGTACGATGGCGCACTTGTTTTACGAATTTCATAATGTACATGCGGACCTGTACTCTGACCCGTGCTTCCCTGATTACCGATAAGCTGGCCTCGCTTCACGCGTTGTCCAACAGTTACAGCAATACGCGAAAGGTGCGCATAACAATGCAAGTAGCCTCGATGATCCTGGAGTGCTACTGTAAGCCCGTAACCCCCGAATCCGGAGCCTGTAACTCCCTCGGAAGCAAAACGTACCCTTCCCTCCATAAAGGCATAGACGGGACCATTCCATGGCTCTGTTACGAGATCAATTCCGCGGTGAAACGTCTGTCCACCATGAATGGGATGAATCCGATAGCCGAATGAACTTGTAATCCGATATCCCTCGAAAGGGTTCACGCTCATACACTCACATCCTTTTCTATCATTAGATGCTTAAATCTATGAAATGGCTTGTGCTATTGGTCTTATTTTATTACAAAAAAATACCGCTCAGAATAGCATTGGAAAAACCTTTATGGCCTCTCCAACGCATATTCCAAGCGGCGCACTATGCCGTTATGAGCATTCTATGAGATGTACATATTATTATTTCATTTTAACCACTACTCACTTCTAATTCAGAGGTCTGTATATGACGCCTAGCTGATCCAATTCCTGTCCTGCTCTTCCATAAAATCCGGCAATATACCAACCAGCTGGTGCCTCAAGTTTGATTTGATCCGAGGTCTTTTGTCCGCCTTCAACGTTGTTTCCAAGATTGGTGGACAACTCCACGTAAAAGATCCGTTTATCTCCATTACGTGTCCCCTGACCAATTGTAGCCTGAGTTAAGTACTCTCCGTCTGCCAGGTTCAGTGTGGCAATGTTCGATTGGCCGCCATGTGCCAGGTTCGTTCCATCCCCATATAACGTTGAAATGCCATCTACACGGTTGCCCGAGTTAAGCACTACAGAGCTGGGTCTGGCATCTGGAATCTGATTCAGATCATTAAAACCAGTTCCCCCGGACCCTCCAATTGTTGAACTAAGTTGGTACTGAGGAGATGTACTGTACACGAATTCCGCTGTAATCGGATAATGATCGGAGAGTTGCTTTCCACTCGGATCAACAAACGTTTGATTGTCCAAACGGTAGCTCTGCGCATTAAGGGACAACGCTTTGCTTCCGCGATACAAAATTTTGTCCACGATCTCATAGTTCGGTCCATTTAAATTGGTTGCATCCATAAGGGCATCTCCATCGGCGGGAATACTCCCACCTCGAATCAAATCGATCCACGGATCTCTTAAACCATTCTCGGACATGAGCAACTCTATATTGTCAGCGGCACGGGTGTACCGTGTATTGGTATCCCCGAATACGATAACCGCGTTCCCGTCCGAGTGCTCCTTTATGTAGCTGGAGAGCTGTCTGATATTATCTCGTCTGGCCTCAAGCGACTTATCGTCACCACCTGCGTCCGCGTGCAAATTATATACGTCTACTTTCACCTGGGGTGCAATCTCATAAGTAGCTGCGGTAAATCCTTTCGGAGTCAATTCATCACTTCCATTGTCAAAAAGACCGGATCTCTTATCCCAGGTAATACGCTTCAGGTCGCGGAATGGATATTTGGATAAACTGTTCAACCCACTGCCAAAACCCGCAATTCCGCTTGTTTTCGTTAAATACGGAAGAGTGACTTGGGATATCAGCTCATTATGATAATTAAAATCCTCTTGTACATTAATGATGTCATAGTCATTTAATTTGGGAGAAATCTGAACGGTGTACTCTTTCGGGTTCGAACTGGATACCAGATCCGGAAGACCACCTACGTTGTAACTAAGTACATTGAATGAACCGGTTACTGTTCCACCTTCTGCTGCACTTGCCGTTGGTGAAAATAATGGAGAGCTCGTAAAGGCAACAACAGCAGACAATACCAAGGCTGCTCCCTTTTTGACTATACTTCTTCGCATCATATACCTCCTCATATTTGAATCTATTCAAATATATGTAACATTCATTATGAGAAGAATAAATGTGCTCGCTTCATTTGTATAAAAAGGACCTTTCTCGTAGGAAAATAAAAATACCCCATAGAGAGACTTTTAAAGAGTCTGCTCTACAGGGTATTCGATCACATGAAACGATATCTGCCGCTGAACATCAGCAGCTGGGTTCAGCTTCACGGCTTCGAAAGGTGCTGCATTGGATTAACCAATGGAGCCTTCCATTTCGAACTTGATCAATCTATTCATCTCAACTGCGTATTCCATTGGCAATTCCTTCGTGAACGGCTCAATGAAGCCCATGATAATCATCTGTGTAGCTTCTGCATCCGTCAGACCGCGGCTCATCAGGTAGAAGAGCTGATCCTCGGACACTTTGGATACTGTAGCTTCATGCTCCAGCATGATGTTATCATTCATGATTTCATTGTAAGGAATTGTATCCGATGTGGACTCATTATCGAGAATGAGCGTATCACACTTGATATTGGATTTCGCGCCCTCTGCTTGACGTCCAAAGGAAGCCAAACCACGGTACGTTACTTTACCACCATGTTTACTAATGGACTTGGATACAATCGTAGATGTTGTATCCGGAGCCAAGTGGATCATTTTCGCTCCTGCATCCTGATGCTGGTTTTTACCAGCTACAGCGATGGAGAGTACGGAACCTTTAGCTCCACGGCCTTTCAATACAACCGCTGGATATTTCATCGTCAGTTTGGAACCGATGTTACCATCGACCCATTCCATCGTTGCATTTTCTTCTGCAACCGCACGTTTAGTTACGAGGTTGTAGATGTTTGGTGCCCAGTTTTGAATCGTTGTGTAACGAACACGTGCATTTTTCTTACAAACGATCTCAACGACCGCACTGTGCAGTGAGTTCGTGCTGTAGATCGGAGCTGTACAGCCCTCTACATAGTGAACGAAGCTGTCTTCGTCCGCAATGATGAGTGTACGCTCGAATTGTCCCATATTTTCGGAGTTAATCCGGAAGTAGGCTTGCAAAGGCACTTCACATTTAACGCCCTTAGGCACGTAGATGAAGCTTCCTCCGGACCATACCGCACTATTCAATGCAGCAAATTTGTTATCTGCTGGCGGAATAACCGTCGCAAAATATTCACGCAGGATTTCCGGATGCTCTCTGAGAGCCGTATCCGTATCCATGAAGATTACACCTTGGTCTTCCAATTCCTTTTGCATGTTGTGGTATACAACCTCGGACTCATACTGAGCCGATACACCTGCAAGGAACTTTTGCTCTGCTTCAGGGATACCCAATTTATCAAAGGTTTCTTTGATTTCGGAAGGAACTTCCTCCCATGTTTTACCTTGTTTTTCAGAAGCACGAACGTAGTACTGAATTTCATTGAAATCCAATCCGTCGAGATCTCCGCCCCATTTCGGCATTGGCATCTTTTCGAATTGTTTCAAGGATTTCAGACGGAATTCCAACATCCATTCCGGTTCGTTCTTAATCCGGGAAATCTCGGTAACCACTTCTGCAGTCAGACCTTTACCGGTTTGAAAGATGGATTTGTGCTCATCGCGAAAACCATATTTGTACTCTTCCATTTCTGGTGCTTTTTTAGCCATCTTGCTCTACCTCCCTATCGTTATTGTACTTTGTTCTCTTCGTCAATCCCTTTGCGTAATGCATTCCAGGCCAGAGTGGCACATTTGATGCGTGCAGGGAACTTGTTCACACCGGATAGGGCTTCGAGATCTTCATAATCGTCGAAATCGACTTCTTCACCTTTCATCAGTGAGGAAAAACGGTTAGCGATATCGAGTGCCTGTTCCATCGTTTTGCCTTTGACGGCCTCCGTCATCATTGATGCAGAGGACATGCTGATGGAGCAGCCTTCACCCGTATATTTGGCTTCCTGAACGATTCCGTCTTTCAGCAAAATTTGCAGTGAAATCCGGTCGCCGCACGTTGGATTGTTCAAATTCACCGTGACAGCGTCATTATCAAATGTCCCGCGGTTACGCGGGTTTTTGTAGTGGTCCATTATAACACGCCGGTACAGATCATCAAGTTGCATCGCCAAAATACTCCTTTGTCTGGATTAAGGCGCTGACAAGCCGATCTACATCTTGTTCGTTATTGTATAGATAGAAGCTGGCACGAGCTGTTGAGCTAACTTCAAGCCAGCGCATTAGCGGTTGACAGCAATGGTGTCCGGCACGAATGGCTACGCCACTCGCATCAAGCACAGTTGCCACATCATGCGGATGAACATCACACAGGTTAAAAGTAACAACACCTACATGCCGCTTGGCTGGGCCATAGATCGTTAACCCATCAATTTCGGACAGACGTTCCGTCGCATAAGCTGCCAGCACACTTTCATGATGTGCAATCTCATCCATACCAATCTGCTCCAGAAAATCAATGGCAGCTCCCAAGCCTACCGCACCTGCGATAATTGGGGTTCCGCCTTCGAACTTCCAAGGAAGCTCTTTCCAGTTGGATTCGTACAGACCTACATCATCGATCATTTCACCGCCGAACTCAACAGGTTCCATGGACTCCAGCAGCGCCTTTTTGCCGTAGAGTACACCGATTCCGGTTGGTCCGCACATTTTATGACCGGATAATGCATAGAAATCACAGTCCAGATCCTGAACGTCCACCTTCATGTGAGGTGTGCTTTGTGCGCCATCAACAACGATGACAGCACCATTGCGATGTGCAATTTCAGCAATTTGTTTCACAGGATGGATTAGACCCATAACATTGGATACATAAGCGATCGCTACAATTTTAGTATTGTTCGTAATCGTCTTCTCCACGTCAGCCAATTCAATATGACCGTCAGGCTGAAGCGGGATGTATTTCAATGTTGCACCTGTCTCCTTGGCAACCTGCTGCCAAGGAATCAGATTACTATGGTGCTCCATTTGCGTGATAACAATTTCATCGCCTTCTTTGCAATTGGCGCGGGCATACGATGAAGCCACCAGATTCAGGGCTGTCGTTGTCCCGCGGGTGAAGATAATCTCCTGCGTACGGCGGGCATTGATAAACTTGGCGACCTTCTCACGTGCGCCTTCATAGGCGTCGGTTGCACGGCTTCCAAGGGTATGAACACCGCGATGCACGTTGGAGTTCTCATACTCATAATAATGTTTGACTGCTTCAATCACAGCATGAGGCTTCTGTGAAGTTGCAGCACTATCTAAATATACGAGCGGGTGTCCGTTAATTTCCTGGTGGAGGATCGGGAACTGCTCGCGAATGGACGGGTTCATTGTCCCAGCTTCTTCTCAATCAGGGACTGCAATTGGGTGCGCAGTGCTTCCAGAGGAATATCCGCCACCACCGGAGCCAGGAAGCCGTAAATGATCAGGCGTTCAGCATCCGTACGGTTAATTCCGCGCGACATCAAATAATGAATCTGCTCGGCATTGACTTGACCAACAGAAGCCGCGTGCCCTGCTGTTACATCATCCTCGTCAATAAGAAGGATTGGGTTGGCGTCTCCACGTGCTTTAGGGCTCAGCATCAATACTTTCTCTGTCTGCTGTCCATCGGCTTTGGTAGCGCCTTTCTCAATCTTCGTAATCCCGTTAATGATTGCAGAAGCTTCTTCACGCATAACTGCACGTGTAATCATCTGGCTTGGCGTATTCTTGCCGAAGTGACGAGCTTCTGTGGTGTAGTTGATTTTCTGTGAACCGGAACCTACAGCGATGACTTTGGAATCAGAACTTGATCCATTGCCTTTGAGCACGGTCATCGTGTTGCTCGCTGTATCGCCGTTATTCATTTCGCCCACAATCCACTCGATGGAAGCATCATTCTCCAACACTGCACGACGGAAGGAAACGTCAGTCACATTCACACTCAGTTGATGAACCGAAGCGAAACGTACTTTAGCACCGGATTTTGCAAATACTTCTACAACACCGTTGTGGAAAACAGGTGCGGACAGTTCGCCAGATACATAGTTATCCACATAAGTTACAGAGCTGTTTGCTTCAGCAACAACAAGCACGTGAGGTGCAAACGTTGCAGATGCATCATCCGTAAGCAAGACTGCTTGCAGTGGTACTTCGATTTCCACATTTTTCGGAACATACAGGAAAACCCCGCCATTCCAAAGTGCCGCATGCAATGCAGCCAGGGAATGCTCATCTGCTTTCACCGCTGTGTTCAAATATGGTTTTACCAGATCGCCATGTTCACGAACCGCTGTAGCCAGATCCGTAAAGATAACTCCTTTTGCCGCCAAATCAGCAGACACCTTGGAGTAGACCGTACCGGAATTGCGCTGGATAACCAGGCTACCTTCAGCTTGATCCTGAACCAGATCTTTAATGGAAGCAGGTACTTCTGTCAAAGAAGAAATAGCTTCACTTGCTTTATATGTTCCGTACTCGCTGACATTCCAGCGTTCGATTTTTTGTTTTTCCAGTTTAGGAAGCGCAAGCCCGCTCGCAAGCTTCAAAGCTTCGAGCCGCTGTTCGGTCAACCAGCCGGGTTCATTGTTGCTTTCCGACAAGGCGCGAAGCGCTTCAGATTCAACCGGAAGAATTGTTTGTGTAGTCATTGATTAATCCTCCTCCGTTTTGTCTTTACGCTTCTTGACCTACAGTTTCGTCTGTAATTCCCAGTTCTTCCTTAACCCAGTCATATCCTTCAGCTTCCAGACGGTGTGCCAGTTCAGGTCCGCCGGATTTCACGATACGACCTTGCATCATAACGTGTACATAGTCAGGAGTAATGTAGTTAAGCAGGCGTTGATAGTGAGTGATGATCAAGAAACCACGATCTTCGCTCTTCATTGCGTTTACGCCGTTTGCCACGATTTTCAAAGCATCGATGTCCAGACCGGAGTCAATTTCATCAAGTACTACGATTTTCGGATCAAGCAGCATCATTTGCAGAATTTCGTTACGTTTTTTCTCACCACCGGAGAAACCTTCATTCAGGTAACGGTGAGCGAACTCAGGGTTCATGTCGAGTTCTTTCATTTTACCTTCCATTTGACGAATGAACTTGATCAGGGAGATCTCGTTACCTTCGCCGCGGCGTGCATTGATTGCACTACGCAAGAAGTCGGAGTTCGTAACACCTGCAATTTCACTTGGGTATTGCATAGCCAGGAAGAGACCTGCACGTGCGCGCTCATCTACAGCCATATCCAATACATCTTCACCATCAAGTGTAATTGTACCGTCTGTTACTTCATATTTAGGGTGGCCCATCAATGCAGAAGCCAGAGTGGATTTACCTGTTCCGTTCGGTCCCATGATTGCGTGGATTTCTCCACCTTTCATTTGCAGGTTGATGCCTTTCAGGATTTCCTTACCTTCGATCGTCGCTTTCAGACCTTCAATGACGAAATTCGTAGCCATGTGTATTGTTTCCCTCCATTGATTAAATTGATGTTTGTTGTCGAAAACGAAAAAGCGCCTATTATATCTGAACAGGGCTTCCCCTGAATTTCTCCTGTACTTGATTCTGTAAAGGAAGAACACTTTAGAATAATTCTAAACTGATTCTCAATGATAATCAAGTCATTTCCTAAGAACCTTTGTCCCTTGCAGGAAACATTATTCTTTCTGATTCTATAATAAAAGACAAATTGAATCAAATTAGAAAACATCTTACCTGCAAATGTACAGTGAGAAAAATCACAGCAATTCAAGCTTTTATGTTATCTGCTATACACTAATCCAAAAAAGGACTTATCCATATTATGGACAAGTCCCTCCGTTAATAACGTTACCATTTACATTTTGAGCATCTCGTTAATCTTCTGTACCTGTTCGTCAAAATCCGCAACGTCCACCACCGGCGTCATTTCGCGCGGCACCGGACCATTCGGAATAGAAATCCATGAACGGCAACCATTATATTCAGGCAGTACGGGGATCTCCATCGGTTCCTTCAAAAGGTACACACGTAAAATCAATACATGGAGCGGATCTTTCCGTTTCCATTTCAAACGGTCTTCGGCAAAATCCGCTGTCCACATATGAAAGTCAAGAAGTCGATCCAGCATCTCCTGATCTCGAATCTCCAGATCCTGCGTTACTTCAGCATATGCCGTAATGCGGATTGTCGAAGCTTCGGGCACCCATTCGGCCAATGATTCTTCAACATAGGATTGATCCGAGGACTTAATCAGTTCTTTACGCTGATGTTCATAAGTCGGATACAGATAAAACGCTGGACTTTTCAGCTCAAAATGTCGGGTTTCCTCTACAATTCCACCTTTGCGCATCACCATAATCTGGCGACCCGTTTCAAGTGCTTTGATTGCAGAAGCCCATTCTTTTAAAGCCGGTATCGTTGGTTCTAACATAAGCGCATCTCTCCCCTCTCGTTCTTGTCAGCAGTATAGACGCTCAGGGCGTTTCTGACAACATGATCCGGGCTCAGAAAGCTTACGTAAGAGACCATTTGTATTAGGCAAAATCTTGGCTATATTAACCCAGGAAAGAGCGAAGCATCCACATGTGTTTCTCAAGGTCAGCCTTGAAACCTGTCAGCATATCGGATGTTGGTTGATCTTCAGCTGCATCTGCAACTTCGATACCTTCCTGATATTCATTCGAAAGTGTAGCGAAGTCCTCGATCAGGTTTTGCACCATTGTTTTCGCATCTTCGCCGCCTGCTGCTTCCTGGATAGAGGAAAGCTCCAGATATTCTTTCATTGTAGCAGCTGGGCTGCCTTTCAGCGTAAGAATACGCTCAGCGATTTCATCCATTTGCACCGTAACTTCGTTGTAGAACTCTTCAAATTTCACATGCAACGTGAAGAAGTTAGGTCCTTTAACGTACCAGTGATAGTTATGGATTTTGACATACAATACGTTCAGGTTAGCCACCTGACGATTAAGTACTTGTTCCACCGATTTTGCTTGATCTGTTTTGTTTGTTGTAGCCATATTAATCCCATCCTTTATTTAAAATTAGTCTGTCATGCAGCAGTAAGCAGGTTGTCCTGCACTGTATAACAGAGAGTTAATAATGTGTCACCGCTGGGTAGCGGAGAGGCCTGCTCGCGGCGTTTCTCTCAACCGTCCGGCCTATTTGTTTTTACCCTTGAACAGGAAGTTCGAATCAGGATCGCCTTGGCTTGTCTCAAAAAAAAGTTCAAAAACCGCGCTATTTCCGATATACTGACATATACCAAGCAAAGAAGTGGGTTTTCCTGTTTCTTCATATATATGGAGGTGGCACCTTTGTCCCAATATCACCCTTTTACCCCCCAGGATGCAATTGAACTGGCCAAAACATTACCGGGTCCATTTGCGGCAGATGCGAATCTGGATTGTCACGAGATCGGCGACGGCAATCTGAATTTGGTATTCCACATTACGGATCAGAACTCCGATAAAAGTATCATTATCAAACAGGCGCTTCCTTATGCGAAAGTGGTTGGAGAATCATGGCCACTGTCTCTGGTGCGCGCCCGAATCGAACGTGAGATTCTTCAGGAAGAGTATCGTCTGTGTCCAGGGATGGTACCCGAAGTGTATCATTACGATGATGACCTTGCGTTAACGGTTATGGAAGATCTGAGTGATCATGTGATCATGCGCAAAGGCCTGATCGAAGGTGTTACCTATCCTCTTTTTGCACAGCATATTGGGGAATTCATGGCAAGAACGCTGTTCTTCACATCTGACTTGGGCATGGATCAGCAATTGAAGAAGGAACAACAGGGCAGATTCATTAATCCGGACCAATGCAAAATAACGGAAGATCTGATCTTTGATGAACCCTACCGGATCGCCGAGAAAAATAATTATGATTCTTCCATTGAAGATGAAGCTGAAGCCCTTCGTACAGATGGAGAACTTCACCTTGAAGTGGCCTTGCTACGGGAAAAATTCCTGACACATGGGCAGGCACTCCTTCACGGGGATCTGCATACAGGCAGTATTTTTGTTACACCTGAATCGACGAAGGTCATTGATCCCGAATTTGCCTATTACGGCCCCATGGGATTCGATGTCGGTGCAGTCCTTGCGAATCTGCTCTTGAATTACGCATCCTTGCCAGGATGGATTCAGGATGAGACCGCTTTGCGTGAGCGTGAAACGCTTTTGCTGAATATGGTTCGTGATGTATGGACTGAGTTCGAATCCCGTTTCCGTGCCCTCTGGGCTAACGACCTGGTTGATCCAATGGCGAAAGCGCCGGGGTACCAGGATCTGTATGTGCAACAATTGTTTAGAGATTCGATCGGCTTCGCAGGTGCCAAAATGGTTCGTCGTATTGTGGGCCTCGCTCACGTGGCGGATATAGATACCATCTCCGATGCGACCGAACGTGAACGTTCTCAGCGGAAATCATTAGCTATCGGTAAAGCGTTAATCAAGAACAATCGCCGCTTGAATACCATCGGTGAAGTGCTGGATATTGTATCCACAGCTGTCTCAACTACTAAGGCTTAACATAAGGAACGGAGGAATCATCCATGACAACCCCTGAATATCAGCCTCTGTCCTCTCTCATCTGGAAAAAGGACAAGCTTGAAATGCTTGACCAGCGTCTGCTGCCCGAAACCATCCTTATGCTGAAATTGTACACACCCGAGGAAGTATGGGAATCCATCCACTCCATGAAAGTACGCGGTGCTCCAGCGATCGGCATTGCTGCTGCATTTGGTGTCGTACTGGGTGCGAAGTCATATGACGGAACGACCATTCAAGGCTGGCTGGATCACGTAAAATCCATATGTGCTCATCTGGCTACTTCCCGTCCAACAGCGGTGAACCTGTTCTGGGCACTGGATCGCATGATGCAAAAAGCAAATGAGGTCGTTGAATCCGGCCTGAGTCTGGAAGAGGGCAATGCTGCTCTTGAAGTAGAAGCCCTGTTGATTCAGAAGGAAGACGAAGAAGTGTGCCGCATGATCGGCGAGAATGCACTGCCTTTGTTCGAAGATGGTATGGGTGTACTCACCCACTGTAATGCAGGCGGACTAGCTACAGCGAAGTACGGTACGGCAACTGCTCCAATGTATCTCGCACAGGAACGCGGCATCCACCTGAAAGTATTTGCAGACGAGACTCGTCCTGTACTTCAAGGTGCACGCCTGACTGCATTTGAGTTACAGCAAGCCGGCATTGACGTTACGCTGCTCTGTGATAACATGGCAGGCATGGTCATGTCCAAAGGCTGGATTCAAGCCGTTATCGTCGGAACAGATCGTGTTGCTGCGAATGGCGATGTAGCTAACAAAATCGGAACCTACAGTGTGGCCGTGCTTGCCAAAGCTCACAATATTCCTTTCTATGTAGCAAGCCCACTGTCGACCATCGACTTGTCTACTCCATCGGGAGACCTCATTCCGATTGAGGAACGTGCTGCGGAGGAAGTGACTGAAGGATTTGGTAAACGTACCGCACCGCAAGGTGTTAAAGTATACAATCCAGCGTTTGACGTAACGCCTAACGAATATGTGACAGCTATTATCACGGAGAAAGGCGTTGTCCGCGCACCTTTCCAAGAAAACCTGGCTGCCTTGTTCACGAAGGATGAAGCTTAATTTAATAAGAATATTCAAGAAGAGTTCGTGTATAGCTTTGGTGGCTGCGACGTGCACTAGTTCTGAATTACGACGCTAAAGAAGGGCTTCCCATATGGGGAGCCCTTTTGTTAGTGATTAGATCATTTTCAACAAAGCCTCTACACCCGTCATGCCAACCGTAATGCCCATGGCCTCGGCTTCTGTTGTTACCGACTCCATAGGTGCATGCAGCAACTGCTCCAGTGTACGCACACCAACCGCCCGAGCTGCAATAATTTTGCGATCCCCGAGCTTCTCATTAAGTAATCCCACGTCGAGTGCTCCGCACATGATATATCCTTTGGATGTGTTAATGGTCAGCAATGTTGTTTTGGGCAGCTTGACTTCTACCCCAACCAATACGTGCTCTCCGACTACAATAGGCTCCATCGTCACCATAATTTCCCGATCCACCTCCTCTTCCACAGGTCACGATAATTGTATGCCTCATTCTGGATTGTCGTGTGGACACCTGCCGTGTTTGAGAAAATGTAGGTACTTACAGTTCAAATGCATTGTTGGTAATACTCTTCGCAGACTTAGATATTAGAACTATGCTTTCATTGGAATAAAAAAAGACCCTCCTCACCCAAAGTGAGTCAAAGTGGGCCTACCTTAAAACATGTGCTCATCATTCTTTAATCGCCTTATCTCCGTTAACTCTCTTCTAATTCCCAGCACACGTCTATGAAGTACACTGCGGTCTATTGATTCAGCTACCGACTTTTTGGACTGGACGTCCAATTCACTTAATTGCTCCTGCGCTAGTTTCTTTTTATGTATTGGTTTAACTTGAAGTTTTTTAGTATCAGGCTTGATTCTGTTCAATCTCTTCTGCTTCATAATCTGTTCAAATACGCTGTCCTCTTGGCGCATGGTCTTCATTCCTTAATATGTGATAAACACATTGTATCATAACGAGAAGACGACTGTTACACAATAAAGTACAGATGATGCTGAGAGTTGGGCAAGAGCCTAAACGCAAAAAAAGAGGGCCAATGCCCTCTTTGATGACGTACTCATCTTATAAAATGTAAAAATACGCTTGATTCCCTGGACTCTTCACAATCACTGTGGTCACTATATCACTAGCATCCCGTTTACGGATACTTGCGATTGAATCTAACTCCTCATTCGCAATAACTCTTGGCAGGATATACGCGGCCAGATCAGGCTTGGAAATTGTCAGTTCAGTAGCCATATCTACAATCTGTCTCACATCTACCGTAGAATGCATATCCTTCCACTCTCGTACCTGAAGATAGCCATCCAAGTATTCTCTTTCCTTGACACTAATATGTGCATTCAAGACATCTGCATACTTGACTTCAATGATGGAAAGTACATCAGGTCTGGAAATATATAATTGCCCAGGCTGTTCTTCCAGATAAGGAATCTCAAGAGTGCCTGCCCTCTCATCATGATCTAATGCTCTGACTTGAAGAACGCTATTCAGATCAGGTTTATTAACCATAATCTCCGAAATCACAGTCGAATCATCGTCGTACATGACCGTTAGCAAAGACCCCAACGTTGAAGTTGCTTTTGTATAATTGGAAACTTCCAATGAAGTATGAAGATCAGGTATGGATACAATTAAACTCGTATCCCGTCTATCATCGAACAACTGTGATATCGTTAACGTACTGACCAGAGCCATTTGTCTATCTACCGTAATAACTGAAGGTAAGTCAGGATGAGACACTGCGATTTCTACAGTTTTGTCGTCGTCCAGACCTGTTCTAACGGCAAGTTTGCCGTCTGTATCTCTAGTTGTTCGTATGGCGGTAATGAACTGCGAATGAAGCTCGGGTTTAGAAACAGCAACCCATGTTTCCTTCTCTTCTGTCCTACTTTCAGCAATAGAAATGTTCGAATTCAGTTCCGCATCTATACGTTTAGCTATTATCAGATCTACATCCAGGTCCGGACGGCTGACTGCGATTACTTGAGGTATATCATAATGCATGTGATCCTCATAGCGGTGGACGTACAACTGAGATTTGAGCCAGTCCAGCCCAATATCACTGTGTACAACTAACGTTGAAGCTATCTCCTTGCGACCTACACCATAAATAAAAATTTCACTTTCAATTTCGGTTCGACCGATGGAATAGATCTGAGAAGTGATATATTTAATCTGCAAAACAGGTGGTTTGGAAGACTCACGAGTGTTGAAATAAATCGGTGTGTTACCGCTGGACTGAATAATCATTCCAACATTCGAAAGAATACCTTCTCTCCACATTTGAAGTAATACCATCATATCAAACTCAACATAACGTTCAATCGTATTAATGATATAACTGGATGATAAGAGCTGAATGGAATGAGGTCTGTTCGCATACGTAATCCCGTACTCACGCCACAGTGTATCAGGCTGATGCAGCTCAATGTGTGCTCCAGGTGCCAGGGTTCCTGTGTAATATAACCTCAATTTAGCTTCTTCCAGATATAACAGATCAGGTATTCTGGTATCCAAATCACCGAAATGTATAAATGATTCGAATTGCTCTATCTCGTCTCTGCCGATCATCATACGCTGTGTATCACCAAAGTTGATCGTCTGCAAGTGAGTTTGACTTCGCGTGGTTGCATCAGCAACAGGCTTAAGATTAACAGTTACACGAGGTGCTTCCAGTAATTCATATTTGCCGTGTGCACGGTTATGTGGCCGAACGTACAGCATGCCTTCAAGATCAACTTTGGATGCCGCTTGAATGGTTGCGCCCAGATCTCCTTGCGACCTGTACATCACCGATAGTGAATTGCACAATTCCTGTGACCGTCTGACACGTACGGATACACTGGAGACGATCTCGGACACTTTTCTTGTAGCAGCTATTAGGGTCGAAGGCAGTTCTTCATCTACTTGATTGTACAGGATATACTTTGCTGCAAAACGATTTATCGGACTTTTAATATGTATATAACTATCTAATAGAGTCTCCCCGTTATTAATTTCACTCACTTCCTGTCTCATTGTATTGAGAGCTACACTCGGTCTGCTGTGACATTCATTTCAAAATTACCATTCGGATTCGGCTTGGCATGAATATCCGTTGCGATACGAATATAAAAATCGATGCTATCCTCCGGTTGGATCAGACCATAGGTCAGATAATCGATCGGAAGAAACGGGTCGGCCTGTCTGGATAATTGGACTTCAACACCATTCGTTTCGAATTTCTTATCCATCTCCAGGTAAACATGATCCACAGCATATCCAAGCAAGTTTTTGATTCTGACTTTCTTCGTTAGCGTCGTCTGTCCGGCAATGATCACCCCATAATCAAGTTGTTTCAAAATACCGCCAAAGGTATCTGAAAGGAAATCTCCAGACTCATCCATAAACATTAATCCTGAATACGATCCGATAAACTTAGTTTCCCAGTAATCTACGGCACCCCAATAGTCCTGAAATTCAACCTTCAAGGTATTCTCTACGCCAAAATTAACATTTCTCTCGTCAATATTGAGTTCAATATTGAATGGAGAAGCTGCTAGGCGCGTAAAATTGCCATCCGCCGGATAATACGTTTTACCGTTCAACAACACGCGGTACTTAACCTTGCCCTGATCTGCATCATCCAGCACACCTGTAAGTTTGTTACCAGAGAAGGTCAGATTGATTGTGGCAGTGGTGTTTAACAGTTGCAGTGACATATCTCTAAACTCCACTGCATGTCGCGGTGCATCAACGACCATCTTCACTTCGTCCAGCGAATAACTGTTTTCATAATGCTTACTGCTATCGAAGTAATAGGCGATTCGTGTTAAAGCTATTAGATCCTTTTCAGGGATGGCGTTGAGTGTGTCCAGATTCATTCCTTTTCTCTTGAATAGGGTTGTATTCTGGATATCCATATCGAGCCACTTGTTGAAACGGTATGTCTTCCATGTTAGCCCTGAGTCGAATGAAGCAGCCATTCTTAATATACCTTCCGGACTATTCTCCGTTACTTTCGTAGCGACAACCTTTTTCACTTCTCCATATAACGCTATGTCTGTTGGTTGCACAATTAATTGCTCAAACGGTAGCGCGTCATACGTCAGCATCATATCCCGATTTCCGGCGATTACCTCTTCATCATTCGTCCACGTAACCACGTCAAAATCTCCCTCAAGTTCATCCAATGGGGAGTAGTTAGCCGTGATATTTAGTTCTGCTGATGTTTTGGATGGATCGTCCGTGTAGTATAGAACATCTACACTGTCACCCAACTCATCGTATATTGTAAAAGGTTCCGTTTCGATTGTAATCGTTGATTCGGTTTGATTCGGGTCATCGGTGTATTCAATGATTTTGATCTCTTTGTCTTCCCATTCTTCGGCTAGGGTGAAGGGGTCAGTTTCGATTGTTACCACCGATTCTATTGCATTGGGATCGTCTGTATAATAAAGTACTTCAATATCCTTGTCTGCCCACTCCTCTTCGAGAGTAAAAGATTCGGTTTCGATGTTAAAGGATACTTTTTGTACTGGGTCGTTTGTATAGTGAAATAACTCTACTTCACCTTGAAACTGTGCCCACGCAGATTCAGGAACAATCAACAAATCATCCATACCGTAAATTTTATAGTCTTGCTCAGTTGGATCAACACTAGACAGTTGATTCCACGATGAGTTTAAATAGTAGTAATATAGACTGTTAGAGCGCACAAATGTCTTATAGAACATCTCGGTCACATCTATCGCGTCAAAAAGAACAAAATTGGTGTCATTTGTGGTGATTTTCACAGTATGAATAGCATCGGACAAATTTAATTTTTCATAGACTAATGCTTTTTGAACAATATCTACATGATTTTCACTGAAAACTTCAGTTAACCCATCAATAGAGACAGATATTTTAGATGATCCTCTGTTATGCCTGTTGCCAATTATCCTTAGCTTTGTGCCCTTAAATTGAAATTCTACAGTTGAATTTGCTGTTGAAGCTAGTCTAGAGGTACCATTGTAATATGCTTCATTTGGAGAGGAAACAAATCCGCTTGAATACTTAAAGATTATTTCGTTATCATCGTACCTTTTCCAACCCTCTTCTGGAAGCGGCAGTGCTTGACCTAAAGTTGCCATTAATCAGCTGCACTCCTTTCTGAATTATAAATAGATAGTTCATTTTATTTAGTTCATGTAATTGACGCTTTCTTTATTGGTATTTTAGCTGTGTCGATTTTCTGCTTGAACACCTTTCCTGAACCAATTTTTTTATGATCTTTAACCACGGACTTTCTTTCGATGAATTCATCCTCTAGATCAATAATCACCCCTTTTTCCATCCCATGTTCAAGAAAGCTTGTTTCTGAATTGTCTACGGAGGATATGTATTTATCGAGTTCATACATACCTAAATCACCAATCGATAAAAAATCTCCTGCGCCTTGATTGGCAGTAACATTAATTCTATATTTCTTGTATGCAATCTTATTCTTAGATCCATAGAATCTAAACTCTTCTGCGGCAAAGTTGGGTTCATTTACTCTCGAATCAAGAACGATCCATTTTACTCCATCCCATCCCTCAAAAGTCCAATTCTTCGGGAGTCTATTAGCTGGAGTTGTACCAGATTTTATTGAATAGCCTGTTATAGTTACAGTAGAAGGAAATTCATAACTAAGCCAACCTACTAAAACTCCGCTTGCAGAAACCCATCCATTCTGATCCACAATTCTATCAAACGCTCTCCATGGGTAAAAAGTCGAAAAAGTTGAGCTGGCTTCAGCTACACCCGATGGAGATGTATTACTTGTCATATCTGGAATAGCATTGTCTTTGTACATATTTTCGATACTATAGTATTCATCTCCAGATGAAATCAAGAATTTATTCGAATACACCAACTCAAACATTTCTAATTCTGAAATGTCAGTATACGAAGCATCTCCATTATTAGCTGAGCAATTGACTCTGTACATTTTGTAGTTTTTCACTTTAGTTGGATCTAGAACAAATTCCTGTTTAACACCAATTACCCAAGTCGTTATATTTGTGCGTGTATCTAATACAGTCCAACTCGATCCGTCACTTGATCCTTCAAATGTAAAATTCTTAACTGCTCTAGAGACTACGGTGGTACTGAGAGAATATTTAGCTATCGCTTTAGCAATTGGAAAATCATATCTTAACCACTGGTTAGTTGCTCCAAGACCACGCCATCCTGTAGCGTTAAAGACTCCATTAAACGCTAAATATGCAGGAAATGATGCATCGGCACTGCTTGCACTGGAAATTCCACTCGGAGCAGTATTTGATGTCATTATTGGAATTGCGATTACTGTTGAGATTTTAGCCATTTACACATCTCCTTTCAAAATCAAATAGAACACACCTTATAGATGTGCTCCTCATAAGAATATCTCAGCTTAATATGATTTTATTTGCTGGATGCTTTGACCTATCAATTTTTTGCTTGAATAGTTTGCCTGAGCCAAGAGTAGTATTTTGATTGCCACTATAGCTTAAATTCCCAATTACCCTATTTATATCAACTGCACTCTCTTTATTCATTCCAGCTTTTATGAAGGATTGTTCTCCTTCATCTTTTACAAAGACAAGGGTTTGATATACATAGGGAGATATCTCTTCAAATAACTCAACTTCTCCTAAGCCAATTTGAGTGGAATAGCCGCTATTTTTTGTGCAATTAAACTGATAATACGAATAGCTATTATTATTATTAATGTAATACATTCTAGAATCTCCCTTAATTGTGAAAGGTTTGTCTTTTACTGTATCTAGGGTAGTCCAACTTATTCCATCATTAGACCCTTCAAAAGACCATTCTGATGCATTGGACAATAGGATGTTGTCTGCACTACTTATCCGATATGCCTTAATGGTTTTCGCTATTGGGACTTGCACTCTAAGATATCCTGTCAACACACCACCTTTTGTGAGCCAACCATAACTCTCTGAGTCATCGAAAGCTTTCCATGCAATATAATTTCCATTATTTAGATCACTATCTGTGCTTACTACATATCCTGTAGGAGCCGCGAAGTTAGTCATTTTATCAACAACATCTGCACTATAAACCGTTGGAATATCAGGTATGACGCTATAATATTTATTTTCTGATGAAATCAAGAATTTATTTAAATACACTAGCTTATAAGGTTTTAATGCCTGCCCAGTTAATATGTCAACAGCATCCACTCTGAAAGTTTGACTAAAATTTTTAAAAATGATTGAATGTTCAGTATCAGTAAGACCATCAATCTCAAAAACTACAACTTTAAAATTAGTACTGATGGGACAACTATATACTTTCCCACTTGTTTCTGAGTCTATAAAGACATTAAATGAAACTCCACTATTCAGAGTGAAACCTAGCAACTTTATAGAAGTTCCAGAAAAATTAAATTTAATTTCTGTATTGGTTGCAATACCGGTATAAGTGCTATTATGACTATTAGAATTTGTAGATTGGTTGCTAAAATTAACATAGGTAATGTTAGAATCACGATCATCGTAGCGATTAAATCCCGAACTAGGGCTTGCTAACACCTCACCAACTGCCATTTAATCATCTCCTACCAAAATAAAATAGAACACACCATGTAGATGCGTTCCCCATAAATTTAGCTAAGCATAATTTTATCTACTCGGCGTTTTGACATATTAATTGTGTGCTCAAAGATTTTGCCTGAACTAAGTGCAACTGAATTGCTTGCATATATTTTTATCTTGTCTGCCAATTCAGATAAGTTGCCAATCTGCATTCCTTCATTTGAAAATGTAGTTTCGTTGTTATTAGGAAGAAATTTTAATGTAGACAATCCTAACTCCATCATTTCCATTTCGCCTATGCTTACATATGAGGTGTCACCATTATTAGATGTCACATTGATACGATACATTAAAAATTTTGTTATATTTTTAAATACATACGTTCTTTTTTCTCCAGTTGACCAGTTAGTTTCATTCACTCTTGAATCTAGTACAGTCCAACTTGATCCATCATTAGATCCTTCAAATGTCCATGATTTTGGCGTTCTTGTCGTGCTATTATCACCAGATTTAATAGTATATGCTTGCACCAAGCTTTCTAATGGGAAGGTATATTTTAACCAACCAGTTATTCCATTTGACAACCATCCGTAACTGTCATTCACCTTGTCAAATGCTTTCCATGCATAGTAAGAAGAATATGTTGAACTTGCTTCTACTGTGCCTGATGGTAATGTATAATTCGTCATAGCTGGGACTAGATTTTCTTGTGGTGAACCCTGCCTAATACTGACAACTTTATCACCTGATGAAAGCAAGATTTTACTTACAAGTTCTTTATACTCTGATAAATTCCCATTTTCATCGATATCAATAGCATCCCACATCAGATAAAGCTGGGTTTTGTTTATTATTTCAACATAGTGTCGAGAAAATGTAAGATTAGTAACTTCAAACGTCAGTATTTGATTGACAACTGTAGTAGACCCAGTTGTTGAATAGTTTTGAATCAATTTTCCATCTATATATACATCAATTGATCCCGAAAAAGTGTGTGCTTTACTTTGAATTATTCGAAGTTTAGAACCTGTAAAATTAAATCTTACTTTCGATCCTATAGCCGCCGCCACATTATACGTTGTAAACATTCCAGTGGAATTATAGTATCCTGAATTACTTGATCTCGCCAACCAAGATCCTATAAATTCAAAAGAAGGTTCAGTATCATCATATCGTTTCCATCCAACTTCGGGTTCCGTTAAGACTTGCCCAATTGTAGCCATATAGCCATCTCCTTTCTAATTGAAATAATTATTTAAAAAACAAAAGAAGTAGAGTATACACCCTCTACTTTACACTTACATTTATTACTTCAAAGTACTTCTTCAGATCAATACTTCCTTTGAACATCTTGCCTGATCCTAACGATCCATTGGCAGTCATAGTCTGAACGAAATCTTCGTTTTTTCTATCAAATACAGATAGATCGTCCATCCCATCATTAATAAAAGTGTCTTCTGATGGTAAAGTTGCAGATACTGTACCCCAAGTTAAAGCTTCAGTTTGGTATTTCTTATATGACCCTTCATGTTTAATGAACGATCTTCTTATTGGAAGAATTTCAAACGTCATTAATGGTCTAAAGCCAGTAGCAGTTGCCGCCGCTACATAAGAAGTTGGATTATATCCGCTTGCCCCCGCATTGCCACTTGCACCTCGCCCAGTTCTGTTTACCGAACCAGCGCTATTAGTAGTGGAAGTCCACGAAGATACACCACTATAATTCCACACGTTGTCGTCACCAGCAATTATCGTTCCATTCAGTGTTGAGTTTACAATGTGCATATCCCACTCGTTATCTTTGTCACTAGAATTAATACCACCAGTAGGGAGTCGAAGAATTGATAAATCTACACTTGGCACTGAGTCTTCTTCGATCAATTGGAACATGTCAACTGCCATCGTTCGAACGTATGCTCCACCATTATTTGCAGTGAATACTAGGCGACATGTTTTATAAGTATCTTTATTCGTGAACACATACTCCCGATATTCCCCTGTTGACCATGCTGGTTGATTTGTTTTGGTGTCAAGCACAGTCCAATTAGTTCCATCATTAGATCCTTCGAATCTCCAACTCTTAGCATTATCCGTACTTGCATTAGAATTCGGTCCTTTTATGCCATATTTATTAATAACTGTTGGTTGTGGGAATGTATAGCTAATCCAAGCTCCGTTCCACTTATTACTCTCCATGAGCCATCCTGCATCTGCGGTATTTTTATCAAATGCCTTCCATGCTGCAAGGGATGCACTGTAAGTTGTGCTTGCCGCCGCTATACCTTGGGGAGTTGTATTGGATGTCATTGCTGGAATCATGCTCACATAGTATCCTTTCTTCGGAAGCGGAACTCCACTACCAGAAGCAACACCGCTTGCATTTATCGTATCCCAACTAATACTATGCTGAATGTTTCGATCTGCAATAAGTTTCAATTGACCAGCACGATCTTTGTCTACACAAATAAAATACAAGTCTCCACCTGCACCAGCAGAAGTTGTAATAAATGGCGCTGTCTCTTGACCAAAGAACGCAAAATTCCCCACCACTCCATTATTTGTAGAGTAGTAACAGCGAATCCGTTTGCCAATAGTGAGATCTATCGGATCAGTTACTTCATCAGGATGAAACATTCGTCCATCAAGGTCAATGTCTACAGCATCTATTCTGATGTTTTTGGCTTCAGGAGAATATATTTCAATTGTGTGAAGAGAATCTTCAAGCCCCGTTTTTTCGAAAACAAGAACTTGATTTATAGCCGAACTACTATAAAAAGAAACATCGTAAGGAGTACCATCAATAGATATTTTTCCAATAGTGGTTGAGTCTGAATGAGTCATAGTTATCAATCTGAGCTTAGTTCCTTTAAATGTAAAGGTAGCTTTCTTGTTAACTGTATTATTGGAAGCACTGAATGAATTGTTGTAGGAGCCAGCTTGTCCCGTAGGGTATCTTAACCATCCATCATATTTTATCTCTGAACTTGAATCGTCATATCTCTTCCATCCTGTATCAGGCGATGTTAAGGAGGCTCCAATGCTTCTTGCCATATAACCATCTTCACCTACATCAACTGCATCGAAAATTAGTGTTTTGTTGTCTACTGTTTTAATTTGAACAACATGTTTACCTTGGGACAGGTCATTTTTTTCGAAGACCAAAGCCTTCGTTCTTGAAGTTGTTGAATCTTCATTGATTATTCCAACATTAATTCCATCAATAACAACTTGAGCTGTTGTCGTTCTACCTGAATACAAACCACCAATAATTCTTATTTTTGTTCCATAGAAAGTAAAACTCATCGTTGATCCACTGGTTGATGTATACTTTGCACTTCCATTATAGTTTCCAGCAAGTGTTTCTGTTGACCATGTACCTGTGTACACAATCATGTCATTCGTATCATCGTACCTCTGCCATCCACTTTCAGGTGTGGCTATAGCATATCCATATAGATGTCCTGACTCATCAATATCTATTGCATCCATGATGAAATTGGTACGATCGTGCCCTACTATGATTGTAACTTTGTGTAATCCAAGAGGTAAGTTCGCTTTTTCATAGACAATTGCATTTAATACAGCAGTTCCCGATTTATATGTGTTAAATGATTCAGTCACACCATCTACAGTAATCGTATTATCAGAATGTCTATCTTGTGCAATGTCAGATATGATCCTGACCTTCGTTCCATAAAAACTAAATGAAACATAGTTATTATCTGCGGCTCTGGTTGTTACATTCACACTACCATTGAAATACTTATCTCCAGTTACTTTGTACCAACTTCCTGTATAATTCATTCCCGCATGTGTATCGTCATATCGTCTCCATCCACTTTCAGGATTATTTAATTGATCTCCTAGTACTGCCATTTACTACACCTCCCTATATTCAAATACTGGGCGAAAGCCCCAAGTGGCATAAGAACCACCACTTGCAGAGTAGTTTATGTCACTCCACTGCGCTCTGGTATTGCTACCTCTACCAATGCGCTGATTATTGGAGGCAGTTGTAGCCGAATTACCAGCCTTGTCTCTCCATGTGCCATAATTCGGTGTTTCTTTGCACCAGCTATAGTTACTTAGATGATGAAAAACATCGTCTAAACTTTTTCCTGATAATATCTTTGCTACAGGAAAATTAATGAGATACTTATCCCACTCGTTGATTGCGGGAAATGCTCCAAATCCTAAATCAGTGTTCGACTTATTTCCACTTGAGTCTGCATACAATACACCGCCACTTAAAGAGCGAATCGAACCCGATTCAAACGCAACGCCTTCTATCCAATTTTTAGAGTTGAGTTGATCCCATGTGATAGAGTTGAAAATCATTCTATCGGAAATGAGCAATCCATTGCCTACCTTTATAAAGTAAAATGTTCCACCTACTCCTGCTGTGGCTCCCAAACCAGAAACGGGGATTTCTCCACTGTTCACAGGAGAGCCAGATCCAAAATTATATACTGTAGTTAGTGCGATAGTACTCCCTCTGACTGCACCACATTTTATATAATCCCCAATATCCATATCCTCCAAATGCTCTCTCAATTGCCCTGTCGTTGCTGGAACTGCCATAACATCACCCCTTACTCACTCTGATTCTATCTACTTTTTGAAATTTCGCTTTTTCAACCTTCTGACGTAGCACCATCCCTGTTGGAGTACCCGAGGCTCGTTCCATGTTCAATTGATATAGTTTCTTTAAGCCTAGTGAACCCGAATCACTTTCAATATAAGGATTAATGTATTTATCCTTCTTGTTAAAATCGTCTATGTAAAAGTTCGAATATTTCTTTTCTGCAAAAATCTCAATTTTCACCTTCGCATACTTTGCAGGAGATTTGGACACAGCGCTATTAGCTGAGACTTCCTCATACTCCAGCCACTCAAAGCCATCCTCAGATGTACTCCAGTAGATTTTGTATGCTGCGCCCCCCGTAACATCTACCTGTGCAGCCACACCTTTAAATGAAGCGATCTTATCCTGAATCCGAATCGCGGTGGACTCCCAATATCCAGTAGCAGCATAGATTGGATTACCGTCCGCATCATGAGCCAGTTCCCTTAATTTCAACCTCTGATCCTCAACTATCGTATCTTGAAAAACACCTACAGATAGATCTATATCTAGTAGAATTTCTTGAATCGCCATACTCTCACCACCTATCTCATCTCAAAATCCAGCTCAACGAATGTCCCAGTTTATGATCCCAGCATGATTTGCCTTCAGAGGGGCTATGATTCGATCTACGACAAATCCATTTTTACGAATAACGAGTTGCCCAGGCAAATCCAGGTTAGAAGAAATTTTTATTTGAAAGAATACAGATTCCTTTAGAGGCAGGGAACAAACGCATTGGAAATTAATTTGTGCATCATTCAAGTTCATTGTTTTTTTGTAACCAAAGTTAAAACATTCAATCGTATTTCTGAAAGCCCCTGAATTCCCTTGCCCTGAAAATCCAGTCATATTCGCTTCTGAGGATCCATTTTTGAATTGGATGATGTCATTGTACACAAACGTTCTCCCGGTTAAAGGGTACTCCTTCTCCTCACATTCATAAGATATGGAGTAACGATCAGCATTAATGTGAAAGACCCCATTAGCAACATTGTAATAAACTTGGGATCCTTGACCCATCAATCCGAAAAACACCAACTTCTCTTTGTTGATGTCGTAAAAGCGGTGTGGATGTTGTGTCTGAAGATCATACTCACTCAGATACGTTCCATCATAATAATCGGCAATCCATATATAAGCTTGAGATACAGGTGAACGAGAGTACTGTTTCTGACCTAAAATCACAGTTTTTCCTCCTCATAGATAAATAAAAAGACAGGCTATAATAGCCTGTCTGCATCATTAACTTTTCTTAAACGTAACGATAGGAGATACGTTTCTTGAACTCTTGTTTACCACTACGAGCATTCAAGGGTACTTCACATTGAATAGACAGCGTTACATAGTTACCTGCCGCGTCTTGTGGATCTCCATTATTATTAACTCCCAATATCTCTTTTGCACCCGGTACTAGCGGTGTTGCATAAGGTGTTCCAGTATGATCCACCGTAGTTTTGCCCGTAGTTCCAATTGGCTTCGAAAAGTCCTTGCCTACACGAGAGCTCTCTTCATCCAAATCGTTCTCCCCAAGTGAGTCCACTTGCACATGAAACCAGTTGTTTTTAACAGCTTCAATATCGTATTTAGCAGTATCACCAGTTCCCCCATCCATATCCCGCGTTGTAAAGGTGCAATCCTCCATTTTGGACACATCCGTTTCACCACCTTTGTTATTCCACACATTAAAAATTCGAACCTCACTTTTGGTATCTGCATCAATAACACCATAATCAAACGGTTCTACAACCTTCTTGCTATGTGTTGCGTCCATCCATGTAATAATTGGTTGTGTCATAATAATCAATCTCCTTTTTTTTTATGTTCTTATGGTTAATTGAATTGTAAGATGTTGAATGTTTGAAGCTGCTTCAATGATGTTGATTCTGAAGATATCTCCAGCCTCCACTTTTTTGGTCTCAAATGTAGCCTCACCGTCATCTTGATGTTGAAATGCTTCAAATTTCAGTGGACTCCCCATCACATCCTGCCAGTGAATGAGATCCTTGGATCGTTCGATTTTTATTTCAGTTGCGATATCTCCAGAAACTCCACAGTAGCCCTTTACATGTAAAATCTCGCCATTGAATGGAAAGGGGGCTAGAATCCCCAGTACTTCCGGGTACACCCGTGATTCTTTGCAAAAGACCATAACGCGATCCTGTACTTCCAACGGAATCTCATTTAATTTCAGGTGTTCAGCTCTACTCATGAGTCCATCCATATCGGAATTAACCACCTGAAGGTTTTGACCAAATACATCAATCTCTACCCATGTCTGTCCATCATAACGATATCTCTTACCATCCTTATACGTCTGTACCGTCCAGCCTATTTCAGGAGAAGGGTACTGGTTACTTAACTCTTCAAAATCAGCAACTGGACTCTGGTACACAAGTCGAGTCGTCTGATAAGCCTCTTTTGCTTTTCCGGCAGCCTGTAAGGCTTCGCCAGCAGCCTCCAGTGCCCGCTTGATGGCGAGTTCGGTTTCCCCAGAATCTCCAGGTTGTCCCGGACCGCTATGTTTCACCGCTTCTCTAATTAAAGACTCTACATGTGCTAAAGTTATCCCATTTGACATAATTCACCTACCTAAGCGTTATGTAGCATATTTTTTATAAGACTGTTTCCAAGTTGATACCTCCCCCATATCTAGGAAACCTGTCTCTGGCTTATCATTAAAGAAATTCTTGAACAACCATGCAAAGCATTGCTGTGTCTAGCTTTAGAGAAGTTTTCTAATGAGATTAATGCCGGTTTTTTTTGCATTCCTTGCAGTATTTCATCCGGTTCGATTTTGCCAGCATCCGTTTTCCGCATACGGTACAATTTTTAATATTTTCTCCTTTCCAGCGAGAGTACTCTAACACAAAGTCATCGAAGCGAACTAACTGGAAGGCAACCTCAGCATGCTCCACAGCGAACAAAACCTGTACATTAGTTGAATCGACGCGTTTACTTTCTTTGAGATACCCTAATTGAATAAGTTTGTGAACCAATAACCCCTGATCTTTTTTGCTTACCGCCATTTGACTATCGCCGTAGATTTCTTTCCATTCATTATTAATCCAATACGTATCATTTTCATTGATTCGATTATTAATCTTGCTGTAGACCAGTAAAACAAAGGCCAATTTCTCGAGTCGTTTACTTTTAAGTTGTTTGATCTTTTGTAGTTCTTCGTGCGTTACAGGTACATGATCAATCTCGATTAGCGTGCTCTTGCTTGCCTCCTCCCTTATCTTGATATACTTCTGAGACTGTTTAATGATACGATTGAGAAATGTATCCCACTGGACAGCATTGTACTCTGGATAGTATTTGGTCATAAACTGATTTAACAACGCATATGCATCTTCGGCGTTCTTCCCCTGTTCAAGCCCGTATTTAGCTAAACAAATCAACGTTTTAGTTGGCTTCTTATCCATTTTCCCATGTGCAATTGCTTGCTCGGCATGATGACGTTCATTCAGAATGATTTTCAAGGGCGTTGCTCCTTCATATGCATTTGGGTCATTTTAAAGGTTCTTCCCGCGTATTCAATATCGCCCTCCGGATCTCTCACTGGATAATGGATGATATGATCATTGCTGAGCAATAGATTGCGAATAATCTGATCCCCCGAAACATCCCATACAAATTGCTTTGATTTCTCGGCATTTCGATAACACATGTCCACGATCATATTGCACAGGTCTTCTTCGTTATTACAGATTTCCAAAGCCTGCTCCTTAAAGCGTGAAACAAACAACTGCCATCGGGCTGATCTTTCTTCCTTTTTCACCTTGCTCTTGCGCAAGTTAGTCATATAACTACGTAGCTCTTCGTTATGCATCTGATATAATCGTTGAATCTCTTTGTAACGAGCCTGGGAGTATTTCTTGGTACTCATCAATATCGTATGATCAAACGGACGCTCGGTCTGTTTTAACTTTAACTTGTTGAACTCGTCTTCCACTTGATGGCATAACCGGTTCATCACAGAAGGTGCCGTGGATACAGGCATTCTCTGTTCATACTGTGCAAGGAACTGTTCCTGATTCGGAGATAGATCCTTCTTCGAAACTAATTCATCAACAGTCATTCCAAATAGCTGCAAGCACTTCTGACTCGTTTTTTCTACATAGGTGGTATATTCTTTTTTCTGTTCCGGATCATTGTATATGAAAAAATAAGGCTTCTTGTGCGCTACCATTTTCAAGGCCGATTCGTCCGTTACCGCAGCGCGAATATCATACCAGTGCTTCGGCATTTTTTTACATTCAATACCTTTAGCCTGGTCGATAGCATTTTGTTGATAATGCTGACCACATTGAATTCGGTACATCATTTCCTGATATTCTGCACTATGCTCCTCATAATTGGCTAATACATCGAACATCGATGTGATTTTGTTCGTTGTAAAACCGATCAGATCACCGAAACTGTCTTTGTTGGCCTGAATCAGATCCCTCTCATCCGGAATTTTTTTGGCAGAGGTTTTCTGTACACATACAATCGCATCAAGCTCCTGAATTGCCCCAAGAATCGTTGTGTTATCTGTAGTTAAAACCTGATCACTGTCCATATCTGCACCATTTAAGGAATGTGTCGTCGTATCCCATGAATTCAAGATCGTGACCGTGTTCATATAGCGATACCAATGCTGCATCTCATCCGTGTTTTGGAAACGAAGCACCTTGATATTGTTATGACAAGTCATTGGAGCTCTGAAGCAAGCCACGCGGTCTACATGCTGCTCATTCCAATATCTGGAGTAGAACTCACCCGAGCTTAGCAATCCTGTTAAAGGTAATCCAAATATGCTCTGGCACAATGTATAAGGATCGCCAGAAATAATACTGAAATTGCCTTTGACTCTCAGAACCCCGATCTTGGCTTCATTCATTCGTTTACGTATTAATGTATAAATTTTGCTCCGTACAAAAGGATCATCTATAAGTCGCGGGTCTACCATCAGCCCTTTGATATAATCATCCGGACTATTTCTGTAGTCATTCTCTTGGATATGAATTCCTTTGAGGAATAACAGTGCCTTGCGATAGTCCTCACCCAGTACATCTTTAATCGAGTTAACCGTGGGAGTAATGAGTTCACCAATCTCATTATCATCTAATTGAAGCGACTGAATGAACTGGTAGTTTAAATGACGCTCGTCCTCCAGTTCTTCGGGTGTAACTTTTGTTACGCTGAACGTGTAGCCATAATAACCGCAACATAACAGATAATCGTCGATACTGTTGTACGAGCTCCAGAGTTTGAGCATGGACGTTGTGATGATCAAGTCTACCTCTCGAATATCCACAGGGTTACCCCATGCATCATCCACCATATACCTGCCTGCAACTTGATCTGCGAATGCGTGATAATCAAATGTAAATACCATACCTTTACAGAAGCTATTACGAATACAAAATCCACTCGGGATATATGCATGTCCCAGCTCAGCTGCCCAGCGTTCACTAAGTGCAGGTGAGACTAGACCGAATCCATCACTCATGTTCATATGAATAGGCTCATTTTTCCTACTCTCAATACGAGGGAACTCTGTCTCGGTATCATCAATCTGAATGATGTCTGCCCCAAATTCGGTTATGCAATCCTGAACAACCAATACTCGTTCGGGATGTGACACAGGTGTGCTTGTACTACAGGCTAGAGCTTTATATGCCTCCAGTTTGGCAGGAACCAGCTCTTTATTCGGATCTCTGCCGTTATTCAATCTTTTCTCCAAAAGCAGGTGAATATCCTCACTCACATAGATGACCGTCGAACTTTTGGCACCACCTGTTGTAGCCAATAGACGCTTGTATTTTTTGCCGTTGATGGAGAAGGCTTTCGATGAATTCAGCCGATCGTAGTCTTTATTATTTTCAATGACCACCAGCAGGTAATCATCGACAAATTTCAGATTTTTCAGTTCTCCATGTAATTTCTTCATTGTTCTTTTATGCTCAGCATTAGTTTTTAAAGCTTTTAATTGCTCTATGTCCAGCTTGATTCTAGCCAGATCTGCCTCTCTCTCCTTGTAGCCACGAATATGATCTATAAAACGAAACACCTGATGGCTTCCAATAGATGCCACTTCTCCATTTACTGTCGCTTCTTGATAGGTCAGATGGAGATTATAATCCGCTTTTCTAATTCTCGAAGATGTAACTTTATATACGTACCTCAATCGATCCTGATATGCATTGCCCATTCCCGATTCCCCCTGTTGCTTCCTGTCCTGATTAAATAAATTATAGATTAGACCCGCACGACTGACGCAGGCAAACAGGATGATCAGGGGATGAAAAAGGAAGAATATTTGTTCTATTAAGGGTAGAAATTAAGGGGCACTTCAGGTCTTAATTCATTTCGTTTCGGCATATTTCTGCGTCTCAAGCACTATGATTATTGCCTTTTTAATGATATAGTGTATTGAAGCGTTTTATATGCTGACATACTTTTTAACGGGGCTGGGATGAATGAAAGAAACCTTATCCAATCAAGAGGAAATCGGCTTTTTATTTAATGTCGATATACTTATTAAGAGCCGCTCAAATGCATTGGCACTGCAGTCCCTGTTGGAGTTCATAAACAAAGAGGAACAAATTGCGGACTTTCGGATTCAATCCGGCATAGAGCTAGGCAAAATTATTGAAGCGACACTCCAGTCCAAGAAGGACTCCTTCGTCACACTTCACAACGAACGTAAAAAATCACAAGCCAACGCAGCACAGAAGGCGTCCACTGCAACTCAGACACCTGCCTCACCTGCTCCAGTCAAAGCACAGAATCAGCAAGAAAAACCAGTTAGCGAGAAAAAGCCTGCCCCCCAAACATCCAATGTTTCCGATGGAAATTCGTTTGATGCGTGGATTGACACGCTTATTAAAGAGAATCGTCTAACCCGTATTGTTGTCAACAACAAGAACGGTAAACATCAGAGCATTCCTTGCCGCATTTTGAATTTTGATCGGGATACCAGTGTGGTGAGCATCTACCATGTAGATGAAAAACAAGTGTATACGTTCCGAACCAATGAAATCGATGAGTTTCTGTAACTAACTTCTAACTCATCTGTTTAAAACAAAAAGCAACTTGCGTTAGAATGACGTGACATTCTAACGCAAGTTGCTTTTTCAGTTCAATAATTCGTGATCCTACAAGATTCGTTCAGCTGGATCATGAGCGATCCTTACCTCGCTGCCATACATCTAATGCCAGTAACAACCATCCGGCAATGAAGGCTACCCCACCAATCGGTGTGATGGCTCCCAGAATCTTGATACCGGAAATACTGAGCACATACAAGCTGCCCGAAAACACGATAATTCCGATAAACAACAGACGCGCGGCCCATTTCAGTTTCGTAGATGCCCCAAGCTGACCCGCCGTCAAGCCGATAATGAGCAAGGCCACTGCATGAATCATGTGATATTGCACACCCGTCTCATATGTAGCTATGGCCGCCGGTCCAATCGTATCCTTGAGCATGTGTGCGCCAAACGCACCGATTGCCACCGATAACATGGTCATTACAGCTCCAAGCATCATCCATCTTCGTTGCATGTAAGTTCTCTCCCTTAATTCAACTCTTCCCTTCTTTTATTGTAGCGAATCCACTCACCCTTTACCAGTCAGGGCGGAGCTTCACAGATCATATGTCTGTTTATACTTACTATTCCTATCCCTACCCTATATATCGTAGAAAACTGGCGTAAATCCTTGATTTTTATCGATAATTATGGAAAAGTAAACAGGTATGCAATCGTTGTATTTTAAGTTCAAGTTCAAAAAGATTGGTTTACGCCGATTAGGTTAATAACACTCAGTACGATGATTAAGGGAGGGATATTACAATTATGGATAATCACAATTCCTACAATTCAGGTTATAACAACACGGATCAATATAATAACAACATGGTTGAACCATACCCTCCAGATCATGAGAGGCAACCCATGGCTCCACTGAAACATTCCGGACCTGGAATCGCCAGCTTTGTCATTGGATTGGTCGCAGTCGTGGGTTACATTCTGATATTCTTTATTGCCGCCATGGCTCTAAACGATTCAATCGAAGTTCTCACCCCGTTGCAAGCAGAAGAGCTAGCCCTGCATCCAGCAGTAATTCTGGCTTCTTTATCTACACTGGTTTGCCTGATTCTCAACCTGGCCGGAGGCATCCTCGGAATCATTGGCCTTATCCTCAAAAATCGCAAGAAAGTCTTTGCCATTATCGGGACGCTGTTAAATGGGATCATCATTCTGGCATTCATTGGTCTTATTTTGGCAGGCATGAGCATGATGTAACCATTTGCATCAGCGTCATGTTTCCTTATAATTAAAATGATTGGGTTTACACATGGATATAATCTATATTATTTTGCTAAAAATTCTTGTATTTCAAAGGAGATTGACATGTCACGAATCAAAATTTTTGCGGACAGCACAAGTGATCTGGCTCCCGAATGGATCCAGCAACACGATATCGGTATCATCCCCCTATATGTGGTGTTCGGTGAAGAATCATTGAAAGACGGTGCTGAGATTAAGCCTGAACAGCTATATGAACGTGTCAGTCAAGATGGGCGTCTTCCCAAAACAGCTGCACCTTCACCTGCTGATTTCATGACGGCATTTCAACCTTACATAGACCAAGGGGATGAAATTTTATATATCAGTTTATCCTCTGAACTTTCCTCTACCTACCAAAATGCACGACTCGCGAGTTCCGAGTTTCCGGAAGGTCGAATTTCCGTCATCGACTCACAGAATCTCTCATCCGGAATTGCTCTTATGGTGATGAAAGCAGTACATGCGGCCGATAAAGGACAAAACCTGACTCAGATTACACACCTGATTGAGGCAATGAAACCAAATGTGCGCACGGAGTTTGTCATTGATACACTGGAGTATCTGCACAAAGGCGGGCGTTGTTCAGGCATGCAGAACCTGATTGGCAGTCTGTTGAAGATACGCCCTGTTATCCGAGTAACGGATGGCAAGATGGCACCTGCCTATAAAGTGCGCGGAAAACGGGAGAAAGCCCTCGAACAAATGCTGCAAAATACGCTCAGCGCGAAGGAACAGATTGATCCCGACCTGCTGATCGTTGTGCATACCATGGCTGAAGAGGATGCGCTCGACCTGCAGAAGTCTTTGCAGGAACAGACGGGTGCCCGGGTGGAACTAACCACTGCTGGGTGTGTAATATGCAGTCATTGTGGCCCGAAAACGATCGGAATCATCTATAATACAGTTATATAGTATTACACACAACATCGTACCGTATAACTAGATCCTATCTTCTGAATCTGTATGTGGTCACATCTAATACTTGCAAACGACAGACCGATACAACATAAAAAGGGCATTCCGAGCTTAATCGCTCAGGATGCCCTTTAACATTTTGCTAAACTAAGGAACGATCTTTAGTTTAAGCCGCTGGGTCAGGATGAAAATGCATCAATAACTTTTGGTCCGCAAATCATCCAGACTTTTAAATGCATATCCTTGCTTACGCGCCTCATCAATAATGGAACCCAGAGCTTCCGTGTTGTCTTTGGATACCGAATGCAGCAAAATGACAGCCCCCGGATGCAGTTGTTTCAACACCTGCTGATGAGCATATTGTGCACCACGCTGCACATTCGTATCCCAGTCTTTATAAGCTACAGACCAGAACACATTCACATACCCTTGGGCATGACTCTCTGCGAGCGTACGATTGTTAAAAATCCCACGTGGTGGCCTTAAAAAAGTCGCTTGTTGACCTGTTAGCCGATTCACTTCCGACTTGACCTTATCCAGTTCCACCCTAAGCTTCTCATTGGAGATGCGGGTCATGTCTGGATGGCTCCATGAATGGTTGCCCACAATATGACCTTCAGCCGCCATGCGTTTGACCAACTCAGGTTGATCCTTGAGATAATGACCTGTGACAAAGAAAGCCGCAGGCACCTTCTTCGCACGCAAAACATCCAGTATGGCAGGCGTGAACCCATTCTCATACCCGTTATCAAACGTGAGATACAATTCCTTCTGCTTCGTATCCCCCAGGAAAATGGCATCGTTATGTTGTAAAATCGATTTAAAGCCTTCCTGGTCAATGGAGGGCAGCTGACCATTTTGACTTTTCTTGAAGCCAAAGTGATAAGCTCCGGTAACCGGCGATGCTTCAGCCTGTGCCGGTACCATACTGATGGATAATAGCCCCAACAGTATGTATAGAACCATTCGCTTCATTCTATCCGCTCCTGTTCCTGCAAAATTCGGTTAGTCGTTTGCACACACGAACACCTTCAGGTAATATGCCACAGGAACGGCTAATGTATGTAATTGCTTATTAGAGCGTGTCTTGAAACTCGCTGAAGTGCATCTTTTACCGCCTTTTCGCCCCCTGCTTCGTCACTTTCCCTTGACGTGTCCCGGCACTCCTGCGCAAAAATTCCTTGATTGGAACTAAAATCCAGAAAGATCTGCTTCCTTCGGAGTTTCAGACACGCCCTAATCGAAACGTTTATTTTCATGTTGTGGCGGAGTTTGATGAAACAGTTCGAGCAAAGTCTGGGGTTTGCCACTGGAAGCGAGCCACTCCCTCACAGTCTGTATCGCACGGGTCTGCCCATCTCCCCGATCACGCCAAGTAAGTAGCTCGATGACTTTGATAATCAAGGCCGACATATTGTGATTATCCAGTTCAGACCGCTCTGCCCTCAGCTTGTGATACAAAGCCTCCTGCTCCCAATCAAGTAGAATCTCATCACCGATGGTTGGTTTCAATAGCGTATACGCTCTGTCACAACCGTTACAACGAACCGTGCTAACCTGTTCATCTATAAATTCCACTCGGACATCCTGCTGGCAATCCGGGCACTTAAATCCAACCTGTATGTTTTGTATGTTTTCACTCATGACATTGTTCCTCCTGCTATGTATGTACTACATCTATACCCGATATTTTGTCGATTCACGCTTATTTTGAAGAAATCTATAAGGTGCTATAATCTTGTAAATATGTTAAAATATTATACATATCATGGTAGGGAAAAGGCGGGATACTCATGTCAAAGGAAGAGCGCAACATAACCTGGCAATCATCCAGCATAAACAGACAAGACCGAGAGAAACATAATGGACACCGTAGTCGGGCCATCTGGTTTACCGGTTTATCGGGTGCAGGAAAGTCATCCCTTGCATTTGCTCTGGAGCAGTATCTCTACGACCAAGGCGTTCGTTGTTATGTTCTAGACGGGGATAATGTGCGCCATGGACTGAACCGGGATCTCGGTTTTACAGCTGGGGATCGTCAAGAAAATCTGCGGCGAATTGGTGAAGTGTCGAAGTTAATGCTAGATGCCGGGTTGTTTGTCCTTTCAGCCTTTATCTCTCCTCATGAACAGGATCGGGAGATGGTTAGACAGCTATTTGAACCGGATGATTTCATTGAAATCTATGTGCGCTGTTCGATTGAAGAATGTGAGCGGCGTGATCCCAAGGGCCTGTACAAAAAAGCCCGAAATGGTGACATCCCGCATTTTACAGGCATTTCCGCCCCCTATGATGTACCCAAATCTCCTTCATTCATCATCGATACGGAGCAATGGTCCATTGAGGACGCTGTGCAGGAGATCGTACAGCATTTGGAACAGATCGGTGCTCTTCAACTGCCGCTTCCTTCCAATTCAGCACTGGTTCATTAATTATCAGTTACTACTTATAACAACAACCCGCTTACATGAAAGGCGCGCCCATTGTGGCGCGCCTCTTTGCGCTATGTCATAACCTACCTACTGTCCCACAACACCCGCTTGCATGTTCAGTAGTTTACTGAAGGTGCCTACCGGGTCTGTAGATAACTGCTGATAGCCGCCCTCCTGGATGACACGACCTTCGTCCAGCACAATCACACGATCTGCCGTTCGAATCGTGGACAATCGGTGTGCAATCACAATAATAGTCACATGTCCTTTTAACCGTTCCAGCGCCTCATGAATGTACTGTTCATTTTCACTATCCAACGCACTCGTTGCCTCATCCAGTACCAATACCGAAGGATTCCGCAGCATGGCCCGGGCGAGCACTAATCGCTGGCGTTCTCCTCCCGACAGACGAATGCCTCGATCACCTATAATCGTATCCAGACCCTGAGGTAACTTCCGTACAAAAGCCGCAGAGGATGAAAACTGCAAAGCCTGCCACATCTGTTCTTCACTTGCATTCGGATCAACCAGACGCAGATTCTCACGAATACTCGTATGAAACAGGAATGGGTCCTGGGAGACATATCCGATGGAACTTCGCCAGCTCAGTAATCGTTCCTCTGACAGAGGTATACCGTCAATCAAAATACGACCAGTCTCGGGCCTGACGAGGCCCATAATCAGATCTATCAGCGTGCTCTTGCCTGCTCCGGATTTGCCTACGATTGCAGTCATACCCCTTGCCGGAATAGAAGCTTGCACATTCATTAATGAATACGTATCACTTCCCTCATAGCGATAAGAGACATCCTGACATGTGATAGATTCCTTGAGAGCCATTGGTTGAATCCCATCAATTCCAACATCTCCAGCTGAAGCAATCTCTTCACTAATTTCACGACTTTTCGCCGTCTGCGCTTGCAATTCTCTTACCACCCGAAACGCAGGCAGCATGGAGCTGATGTACTCCAGATTGGACTGAATCGCCGTAAATCTGGGCCATAAGCGGGAAAAGATAAGGATAATAAGCAGCAGACTTGCCGGAGGTACCGTCATTACACGGAGAGAAAGATAGATGAATGCCGCAATAATGATAGCCGCGGACATCCGGTGAATCAGCTGTGTTCCACTGTTCAATTGGCTGAACTGAATGACATTGCGTTCAATCTGTCTGCACATGCGCTCGAACCAGTTCATATGTGAACGCTCGAGCATGTTGCTCTTAATATCCTTAATTCCGTTGAAATGCTCGGTAATGCCGTTATAATAACTTTGCGAAAATTCAGAGGTCTGATCTCCGATCTGCTTGGCCCGTTTGACGAATTTTCTCAAGACGATAAATAATAACAATCCACAAACCAGCACAAGTGCCGTCAACTTGGCAGATAACCAGAAAGCAAGACCAATCTGTATCCCCGTAAAGATCAGCGAGGCTGCCATTTGCAGCATAATGCTCGTTCCTTGGCTCACACGTGCAAGTTCAGTCGTTAATATATGGTTAAAATCGGATTTTCGTTTTTGGAGAAAAAATGACCATTGCGCCATGATAATGGCACCATAGGTTTCCATGCGCAGCGTTCGTACAAATTGCTGCTGGATTCGCGTATTACGGATCGTCTGGAGACGCTGCATCCAGGCCTGTCCGGAGACAATCAACACAAAGGTGAACAGTACGAGTAACAATTGGCTATTTTCAGAAAAACGATTCAACACTTCGCCTAGCCAGGGAATGTTTAAGCCTGTGGAGCCCATCTCAAATATGCCAATCAGACTCAGCATCGGAACAAGCATGTAGATGCCGATCCCCTCCATGAGACTGATACAGATCATTCCTAGCAGATTCCAATATAGAATGGGCCCCGTGACATGATGCAGCTTTCGCATGAAATACTTTAATTCCGAGATCATACTTTACCCCTTTCCGTCACCGTATACCTTTTAATTCGCCGCCAGAACCAGAGAAACGGACGTAACGGAAAGTATAGAAAAAACAACGAACGCGGAAGCGGCAATTGATCCACATCCCATGTACTTGGATACAAGCGTTCAATAAAGAAGAACCATTTCTGCTTCGTACTCCGAAGTTTAAACAGATACGATTGATAATTTTTCATATCAGCTGGACTTTCCAGCATGTCATTCATGAACAGTGCGCCTTCACTGGCTAACCGCTTGCCTGCCCGATCACTCAAGGACATCAAGGACCTGTACGCTGCATCCAGCGGTGTGTTAAATAAATCCGAGGCCAAGCAGAGCGCCTGCGAACCGATCGATAACCTTCCTTCCGCTTTCAGACGCCGTTCTACTTTCTTCACATCAAGTGACATACTGCGAATCATCTGGTCGATATCCAGCAACCAACGTAGTCTGAACCATCCATGCCGCGCTCCATGAGTTACCAGATAAGCCCACAGATCTTCTTGTTCGAGCATGCGGACAGGTGTCTGTGTGTATGAACTGAACCGGCTGCGTTTCCACAGCAATTCGAAATCGGTTTCTTTGCCCG
The DNA here is from genome assembly GCF_037976905.1 of Paenibacillus sp. FSL K6-1318. Taxonomy (NCBI): domain Bacteria; kingdom Bacillati; phylum Bacillota; class Bacilli; order Caryophanales; family Paenibacillaceae; genus Paenibacillus; species Paenibacillus sp. FSL K6-1318. The sequence goes on along the minus strand of NZ_CP150270.1, from coordinate 2,010,203 downwards.
AATCCGGGTTAAGCCGCCAATGAATCTCCACTTGAGTCTTCTTGACCGGATGTGTGTAACAAATATGATGTTCCCGCCATTTCCAACTACGAACCGTATGTGTGCGCTCCTCTTCCTTGGATACGTAACCTAGGGTGGCAAGAATACCTTCAGCCGCTTCCACATCATCGAATGGAATCAGAATATCCAAGTCTTTGGAAGTACGCATGGATACATCACCATAGAGATCATGTGCGAGCGCCGGTCCCTTTAGTGTAATATTGCGGATGCCGCGTTCACGAAAAGCTCCGCACACCTGCTCCATCTCAGCTGTCAGATGTAACATACGAAACGTATTGGCTGTATATTGTTGTCGCAGACTCTCCATAACATCCGCCGGAATGATCGTGGAGTTCAGTTCTTTCATTTTCAGGTAAAGGACAGAGTACAAGCGGTGATGATAGACAAGCCGCAAAAAGAGCTGCCAATCCGTTCCCTGCAAACGCGTCTTGAGTTCTTCAGGGGATAGAGCCGTCAGATCACCTCTAATCATACTCAAAATCAGTTTAAGCTCCTTCGGAAACCTTGATGAATAGAGTTCACTTTCATGTATCATAGACAATCTCCCCAGATCCCTTCTCCGGACACCGTTTGCCAAACACACCGACAACCGTATATTGGTCCATAGTATCAGCTCCGGTCACGATCAATTTCCCACTTCGCAGCCAGGCATGAGCCATCATATGTCCTTGCTTATTCCGTGCAGTCCCCATATATAACGTACTCTCTATCTTGCGTCGCTCAAGCATCTTCATCCCGGCAATCGCCATCACCAGGCAGCGGCTTTCCCATAACGTATATTTGCTGGCGAGCACAATCGCTTTGGAAATATTCCGTATCGCGATTACCTCGCTGCGGTCGAGTCCGGTCATCGGTGTTTCGACCATGGGCGTCCCTAGCCCTGGTGCGATTTTGGCAAATGGCATAGCCTTCAGGATTCGCGCCCAACCCAGGAGGACATAAGCTTCCCAGACCAGTCGGCGCATCGCGCGCGGAAGGGAGAAATAGGCCTTTATTTTGCGCAGCATTGTTCTACACTCCGCGAGTAACGTCGATTAATCCTTCGCGGGACAGATGTTCCAGGAATTGCACTACCTGCTCACGACATACATCTGGCTCAATCTCATACTCCGCAGCCAGCACCTCAACCAGTTCACCCAACGTGCGTTCCTCTGCGATCAGATCCCAGATTCTCCCGCCGGTACTCCCGAGATTATAGTACTTTCCAGAGCTAATGCTCATCATGACTTTTTCACTGCCCATATCACTGACCAGATTGCCTTCCTTCCGGGTTACCCGGTCATCCACATTCATCGGCGTAGTCGCTGTCATTGTCCTGTATGCACTCCTTTGCGTATATGATCTGTGATCCGATCCACCATCTCAAATGCTGTAAACTCAGCACCGGTTCTGGTCAATCTGCCAATTTCCACACTTGCCGAGAGTCTTGAGACGGTCTCGAACAGCCATTGCGCCAACCCCTGCCTTGCAACAAGTCCACCACGGAACGTATGGGAACATAACAGATGCAGTCGTTCCAGCCCTGTCACTTCAACCAGTTGAACGGACGTATGGTCTTCTTCCGGTTGTGGAGCAAGTTCAAATACCCCTGCCAGTGGCACAGCCATCTCATGAAAATAGTGCTGAACAGGTATCGCATACTTCGTAATCTCTGCATGAACCGTTGCATAATCCTGTTCCTTCATGCCGAAGCCATCCAGACTGGGCTGCCACAATTTCTGCTGCGGATAACCAGGTGATACGATGGCTCTTCCCCCGGCATCCCAGGTCAGTGCGACAACATCATCGGTGAGAAGCGGATACCCGCGTGATGCGAGTGCAGCCGACAACGTCGATTTACCTGCCCCCGAATGTCCGACAAATGCGTAAGCCCAGCCATCAATAACAACTGCACTACCATGCAGCGGAAGAATGCCACGTTGCATCATAATGACCGCCATACATGTGCCCAGAATGAATAATCTAACCTTCTTCTCATCTGCTCCCGGCTGGGGGCATACAACGATGCGCTTTCCGTGCTCCATTAGAAACAGACCTGTATCTTCGATTTTGAAAAAAAGGCTGCCTTCCCGTGCCACAAAGTTGTCGTTGCCGAGATCCCACTTTTCCCATAATGTATTCAGATCTGATGACTCAATGTGTACATCCACGACATCAGAACGAATCTCTGCATCCTTGGGTACGCTCTGTAATTCAGGCATTGGAATTTGGCTCGACCAGCGCAAACCATACGCTACATAATGCACAGGCAACAATGAACGACGCCTCCTTCGTAATAAAATGTAAAAAAAGCCCTTATATTCGTGTTGCTCAATATAAGGGCGGAGGCGAAAAGCTGGATTTAGTGCATTCCGCCCTTTAAGTATGATGACACTTCATAAAACTTAATAACTTAGGAAGTTGGATCGTACAGATCCGCATCGTGAACTGTTACCCAGTCAATTTGTCTGTAGCCAGTACCGGCCATCGTTTGATTGACTTCCAACACTTCAAGAGCTGGTGCTTGCCATTCCTTTTTTTCCATTTGCATCGTATTCACCTCCTTTCATGTGCCCTCATTCAAAATTTCCGAATGAACCGATAGACGATCAGACTATGCATCATCAATCGCAGATCTGGATGAGAAGCAAGTTCAGGTCTCGGACTCGGAAAATTGGCTAGAGCAGACTTGATGCGCTCCGTGTTTAATATGCCAGCAACCTTGCTGTCAGAACACAACGCACGCAACTCGGCCGTAAAGGCATCCCAATTCGGAATGATACGATGTAACCAATCCGCCGGCTGTACACCCCGTACCCGCTGATTCAGTCTGACCTTGTCAGGCAACTCTGGTGAAGTAGCCCGGCGAATCAAGGAACGATCTGTCCCGTGTTTCACATATTGTTCAATCGGTACGGACAAGCAGAACCGAATGACTCTGGCATCGCTTGTCGGGTCACGCTCCCAAGCCCGATAACGGAGAGAACATTTCGTGGCTACAGCACCGTTTTTGTTCGCAATGGCCAGATTATTGAATTTCTCGGCACGCACTTTGAGTGCATCCGCCTGGGCACCACCCTGCAGAACAATAATGGATTTGAGTCGTTCCAGTACACCCGTTCTTTGCGCAAAATCAGGATGGATCAACTGCACGGATGCAGCCTGACTGGCTCCTTTGGATTGAGCCCTAAACCAATCCGGATATGCCTTTTTCCCGGTGATTTTAGCTATACGAGAGAAGGGCATGCCGGTCCGTTCACTATACTGCTGCATCTCACGGAACCAGCGGTACCAGCGGCCACTTTTCAGTAGACTGGCGTAATAATCCAGAGCCGGCCCCCAAGAGATGGTGAAATTACCGCGTGCTCCTGTGAGCAGAATGCCTGCATCCTGCTGGCTCGCTTTTTCATAGAATCCGCGTATCCAGAACGAATTTTCAAAGTATTTATAGGGCATTTCCATAATGTCGAGCCAGGTATCCACTTCACTAAGTGGACTTCTGCCTTCAAAATCAAGATAGTTCTCGGTTATATTGCCGACGTGATTAATGGTGGAACGAATGAAGGGCCTCTCGTCCGCCAGCAACGTTTTCGACGTATAATCAGTAAAATCCGGCACGGGAACGTAACTATAGGCATGCAGCCGTTTGCCCTGACTTCTCAGTGTTCCGGAGGCAAAACCAACCACAGCTCCCGAGTCCAACCCGCCACTTAATGCAGCAGCCACCTGCCTATGGGTTCGTAGTCGTGATCCGACCGCCTGCCCAAAGACCTCTCGAAATGCTTCTACATACTCACCGTCGGATTTAAGCCTTAGAGGCTCCACTTCATCCCAGCGATGATATTGCTTCAGTTCCAGCCTCCCGTCCCGGAAGACAAGTGTATGTGCAGAAGGCAACTGACTTATTCCCCGATATACGGTCGAGTTGATATCTGCTGAATCATGCATGTCAGGAATGGCAAGGAACTCAGACAACCAGGTCTCATCAAGTTCTTTATGTACCCCTTCAAGCCCGAGCAACGGATTCATGAGTGTGCAGAAAGCAAAACGTGAACCATCATGCCGGTAATAAAAAGCTCTCATGCCTGTAATATCTCTTGCTGCATACAGCTTGCGATTCCGATCATCCCAGATGGCAAATACAAAATCCCCTAGCAATCGGACAGCTACATCGTCTCCCCAGCGTTGATAGGCACGCAGGATCAGTTCACTATCCGCCAACATAGCCAGTTCCGCTCTGGATATCTGCAATTGATCAGCCAGTTGTTCCCGATTATCCAGGATGGCATCTGCTGTGATGGTCAGACCGCTATCCTCATCATATAAAGGCAGCTTCTCGCTCACCGATTCCGGTGTAATCCACTGGGCATGACAGCTGAGGAATGCCTCATGTCCCTTCCATACGCCTGTCGTATCTGCAGGAACATGCCCCAGGCTTGCGTACAAACGCCAGCTGTCTTCCCATAGCGCCTGCTGACCATCGTTGTGAACAATTCCTGCTATGGCGCTCATGATTTCCCTCCCCGTAAAATCTTGCGCTGTGAAGCCCAGGCGCTGATCTGATGACCAAATGGTACCCATGATTTGATACGCTGTATTTTGCTTTGAGCGGAGGCCAGCTGGACTTTCAAGCGCTCGCGCTCACTGTATCCCCGTTCCAGACGATGATCTGCTGCACGCAGTGCGGCCTGCAATTGCCTGATCGTTGCCAGCGCAGCCAACGTCGGATCTGTCTTTTCCTTTTCTTCGCCAACTGGATCATTCCGATTGGCGAGCGAATCACGAACAACAGAATCAGCTGGCTGCATCCGGTATTGTTGCTGCCACTGGCAACCGGTCGCTACCGTCAACTGATGCGTGATTCGGTCAATAACCTCTTGATCCGGACTTGCCTCATAACGAACACCCGTCCATTGTTCAGCTTCCGCCAGCTGTTCACTGTACCCCATCCGATGGAACAGATCTGCACCCATCACACGGCAATACAGTTCAACTTCTTGCGGATCTAATATGTTTTTCCAGTTGTTAACAGAACCCTGATGAGCCTCTTGATGTGAAGAGAGGAATGGATCACCCACACCCATACTGTAGAACATGTCAGATTTTGCACTGTCCAGAAACTGTCCATACTGTTCCATACCCTGTTCATATCGAATCCCCAGAAATGCACATAGTTTCTCGAGTTCTTCCTGAGGTCTGGCGACCAATTGTTCATATTGCAGTTCATGTGCATTGGCGTGTGGTTTGGCAAAATAATCATTCAAACGGAGCATACCCAGTGTGAGATCTACAGCTTTCATATTTAATTTGTTACTCTGCAGACTATGAGTCAGGTCGAATCCTTCACCTGTATGACGGTTTACCTTTTTGAATGATGCTGCGATGGCCAGAGGATTACGCTGGAGATGAATGCGCTTGGACTGCGGGAACAGACGATCCAGCCATTCAAGCATGTAATAATAACGCGGAGATTTATCAACGATGAAGTCTGCTCCACTGCCTTCCAGGAATCCATTGTAGATCTCAAGAGCAAAACTTCTGCACGCCTTTTCGAAGACATCCTCAGATACCATGGCATTGTAGAACTGACGCATGATGGAGCTGCCACCATAAGCACGCGAATCGGTCTTTGGCAGATCGACAAGACTCATCAGAAACCACATTTCCTGGGTGGCAAATATACGACTGTGATTTTGCAGCATGACGGTGGATAACGAGCTACCACTGCGGGGAACACATAGTAAGAAAACAAGTCCGTTACCTTGAGCGTCGATCAATGGCAGCCTCTCCTCTGTTCATTAAAATAAGCATGCAGCCGGGATAGACCAGACTCTACTTTTGTGTTTGGCAAAACGATTACTACGCACGCTATAGGTCAGCATTTTGCAGCATTCCGTCGGAATTCCACCTAAGAGTGATGCAAAATACATGTATTCTTTCGACAACTCTCAGATACATTATGTATTCATAGTTTTACTCTATGATACAAAATGTATCATGTCAATCTTTTATTTTCACCTTTTCATAAATTCTTACTCTTTCACTGTATTCTGCTGTCTGTCGTTTAAGCACTTATTCATGAGCAATTCTGAGCAGGATGCACAAACGCGAATAAGCTCCAGACATGTTCTATGAGGAACAATGCCTGAAGCCATGAGAGTGATCCATTAAGAAGCTTGGTATGAAAACCGATGAAAAACTAGCCCGTAAACCTTACATTTGAACTTTTCCCAGCAGCTCCGATTCGCCCTTTTCGCTCTTCTTCCTGATCTGTCAGCGTAGCATCCTGCATCCCCTTTTGTACCTTCACGGTTAACAATACAGCAATTCCAGCGACGAAAAAGAAGATGAGCGACAGAATGCCCCAACGCGTGGAACCAGTGATCTGCCCCACATAACCAAATACAAATGGACCGAAGATCGAAGAGAATTTGCCTGTAATATTCACAAAACCAAAATACTCTCCCGTTCTGCCAGCTGGCATCAGATTGCTAAACAGGGAACGAGCTGTGGATTGACTCACACCCTGCACGACACCAACCAACCCAGCGAGTATATAAAAGTGGCTCGCTTGTGTCATGAAATAACCAAGAATCACAATACATATGTACACGGATAAACTCACGATTAATACCTGCTTCGCTCCCCAGCGCTGTGCCCATGCTCCCAATAACAAGGTGCACGGAAATCCGATGAACTGGGTCAGCAGTAGTGCTAGCATCAAGTCGGTTGTACCTATACCTATACTTGTCCCATAGATCGTAGCCATCAGAATGATGGTATTAATGCCGTCATTAAAAAACCAGAAAGCCACCAGCATACGGATTAACTGGGGAAAACGGCGCATCTGACGGAAGGTTTGCCGCAATCTGCGAACGCCCACCACAGCATAACCTTTCCATGATCCAGGCATGTCCAGTGATGCAGGCCGTCTCGGAGCATGGCGAAAGATCGGTATCGAGAACAGTAACCACCACAACGATACAGAGATGAACGCAAGCCTTGTACCTGCCAGTGTACTGCTCATCCCAAACCAGCCCGGTTGCTGTATCATCAGCATGTTTACGGCAAGCAGCAAGCCTCCTCCAATATATCCATAGGCATAACCTTTGGAGGATATCATGTCCCTTCGTTCCACGGGAACCAAATCCGGCAGCATTGCATCGTAAAAGGTGTTACCACCCGCAAAACCAATGGTCGAAATGACCAGTAACGCTGAAGCAAGGAACCAGTCCCCTTCTCCAATTGCGCTGAATCCCAACGTGGCCAGAACGCCTATAATTGCAAATACACGCAGGAAGTCGCCCTTCCGTCCTGACAAATCAGCCAACGTACCAAGTAGCGGTGTTAGCAGAGCTACGCACAACATGCCAATGGAATGTGTATAGGCCAGGTAGGAGGCAGCGGTATCCGTATCCAGCGTTGCTGCAGCCACCGAAGCATAGAATACGGGCAATACTGCCGCCAGTACTGTTGTTGCATAAGCTGAGTTGGCCCAATCATACATAATCCAAGCCTTAATCGCCTTTTTATTCACATGAATCCTTCCTTTACATGCATCTCTATATTAGTGCGTGTTTAAAAAAGTCTAAATGGACTTTTTAAACAACCTCTATTTAGATGCCATATCGATGTCTTTCTCCTATTGTATAGGAAGGATATCACACTTGTTCACTGTTTATGTAAAAAATGGAGCAGGTTCTGTTCTTAAGACTCATCTTACCTCAGAGGTGAACTTGCGTAATTGTATCATTTTATATCCACTCTCATCACATATCGTCCTCGCCCGTGAATATACTTAATTACCGACAGGCCAAACTGTGCCGCGTAATCAATGGGGGGTGCCTACATGTCAAATTCACACCAGCCTTACTCGTTCGTCGTGTCGAAGGAAGATTGGTCGCTTCACCGCAAAGGGTACCAGGACCAGCAGCGCCATCAGCAAAAGGTGAAAGATGTCATCAAGCAGAATCTGCCTGATCTGATCACGGAAGAAAACATCATCATGTCTGATGGAAAACAAATCATCAAGGTACCGATCCGCAGTCTGGATGAGTACCGTTTTGTGTATAACTACCAGAAGCAAAAACATGTCGGTCAAGGAGACGGTGACAGTCAGGTCGGAGACGTCATCGGTCGTGATCCTGCTGCTTCACAGAAGCCCGGCAAAGGCGAAAAAGCTGGTGATCAGCCTGGTCATGATATTGTGGAAGCCGAAGTTAGTATTGAGGAACTGGAAGATATGCTCTTCGCTGAGCTGGAATTACCCGATCTGAAGCAGAAAGACAAAGACCTGATTGAGACACATACGGTGGTATTCAACGATATTCGCAAAAAAGGCATGCAGTCCAATATTGACAAGAAACGTACCATAATGGAGAATCTGCGCCGCAATGCAACGACCGGCACACCAGGCATCCATCACATCAGTCCGGATGACCTGCGCTACAAGACTTGGGAAGACAAGATCATTCCACAATCCAATGCCGTTATTATCGCCATGATGGATACATCCGGGTCCATGGGTTCATTTGAGAAATACTGCGCGCGCAGCTTCTTCTTCTGGATGACCCGTTTTCTACGCCGCCAGTATGAGAAGGTCGAGATTGTTTTCCTCGCCCATCATACGGAAGCCAAGGAAGTGACCGAAGAAGAGTTCTTTACCCGTGGCGAGAGCGGAGGCACCATCTGCTCCTCTGTATATATGAAGGCACTGGATATTATTGACAGCCGGTATCCACCTTCAAGCTACAACATCTACCCTTTCCACTTCTCTGACGGGGATAATCTGACCTCGGATAACGAGCGGTGTGTGAAGCTGATCGGTGAGTTAATGAAGCGTAGCAACATGTTTGGGTACGGCGAGGTGAATCAGTACAATCGCAGCAGCACACTGATGTCGGCTTATCGTCATATCAAGATGGATCAGTTCATGTATTATGTGATCAAAGAAAAAGGCGAAGTGTACAAAGCTTTGCGCAGCTTTTTCCAGAAAAGGGAAGGAGGCAGCGTTAGATGACAGATGAGATCCGCGACCTAGAATACGCCATTGCCGAGATTATGGAGATTGCCGATGGATTTGGCCTGGATTATTACCCCATGCGGTACGAAATCTGCCCATCGGATATTATTTATACATTTGGAGCCTACGGCATGCCGACCAGATTCAGCCACTGGAGCTTCGGCAAAACATTTCATAAGATGAAAATGCAATACGATTTTGGACTCAGCAAAATTTATGAGCTTGTCATCAACTCCAACCCTTGTTATGCCTTCCTGCTGGATGGCAATTCCCTGATTCAGAACAAATTGATCGTGGCCCACGTACTGGCGCACTGCGATTTTTTCAAAAACAATGCCCGCTTCTCTAAATCCAATCGTAATATGGTCGAAAGCATGGCCGCTACAGCCGATCGGATCAGCAATTATGAGATGGAGTACGGAACGGAAGCGGTTGAAGCATTTATCGATGCCGTAATCGCGATTCAGGAACATGTGGACCCACAGCTGATTAAACCCCGCCATTTGGACAAACAACGTTACATGGAGATGAAAATGCGGGAGCAGCGCGGTGAGAAAGCTCCACGGCCGGAAGGTCGCTATGATGATTTATGGTCACTTGACGCCGTGCAGGCCGAAGAAGCACCAGCCGAAGGCATACAGGTCCATCATTTCCCTCCTGAACCGGAGAAGGATGTTATGTGGTTTATTCAGGAATTTTCGGAAGTACTGACCGACTGGCAGCGGGATATCATGAGTATGATGCGTGAAGAGATGCTTTATTTCTGGCCACAGATGGAAACCAAAATCATGAACGAAGGCTGGGCATCCTACTGGCATCAACGCATTATACGCGAGCTCGATCTGAACAGTGAGGATACGATCGAATTTGCCAAACTCAACTCCTCCGTGGTGCAACCATCCAAGCAAAGTCTGAACCCGTATTATTTGGGACTGAAGATTTTCGAGGATATTGAACGCCGCTGGGATAATCCAACCCGTGAAGAACAGGAACGTTGGGGCCGCAAACCAGGCCAAGGTCGTGCCAAAATGTTCGAGGTGCGTGAATTCGATTCCGATACCTCCTTTATCCGCAATTACATGACCAAGCAATTAACCGAAGACCTTGATCTTTACGTATTTGAGAAAAAAGGCCCGGACTGGAAAATTACCGACAAGGCCTGGGAAAACATACGGGATCAGCTCGTATTTTCACGTGTCAACGGGGGTTCCCCTTATCTGGTCGTGCAAGATGCTGACTATCTGCGGACTGGGGAACTCGTGCTCAAACATCAATATGAGGGCATTGAGCTAGATCTGAAATATATGGAACGCACCCTGCCTTATCTGTATCGTCTCTGGGGACGTACCGTACATGTGGAGACACGAGTTGAGGATAAACCAATCTGGTTTACGTATGATGGCAAGAAGCACCATCGCAAGTTTTTGTGAGGTTGTAGATAAGATTATCAAAAGATAAAACACCAAAAAAGCGGCAAGTTCCCGACGTACACGGGGACTTGCCGCTTGGCATTTATAGGATTAGGATTGTACCGGTGGTGTACTATTACCCTGCAACCGCAGCGGTACAAAAAAGTCATGCTCCACTTCACTTGCCGGCAGTGGACGACTGAAGTAGTATCCTTGAATCTCGCGGCAATCATTCTGCATCAGAATATCTAACTGACCTTTCGTCTCAATGCCTTCGGCAATGACTTCCATCTTGAGATTCTGTGCCATTGATATAATGGTCGCCACAATCGCCTGATCGCTGTGACTCTCTGTAATGTCCGTCACGAATGAACGATCAATCTTGAGCTTGTGAATCGGGAAATGCTTCAGATAACTCAGTGAACTGTATCCCGTACCGAAATCATCCAAGCTGATCTTGACACCTAGCGCCGTTAGTTCGTTCAGGATTGCCGTGGATACCGTTGCATCCATCATCATGCTCTCTGTAATCTCCAGCTCCAGATATCGAGCATCCAGGCCTGTCTCATGGAGTGCATTTTTGACCTGTTCTACCAAATTGAATTGATGGAACTGCTGGCTGGACAAGTTAACCGATACCGGAATGAGCGGTCCACCACTGGCATGCCAGAGCTTCATCTGCCTGCATGCTTCCCGCAGTGTCCAGTTGCCAATTTCATAGATCATGCCCGTCTCTTCTGCAAGCGGGATGAACACATTGGGTGCAAGTAGACCTTTGAGTGGATGGTTCCAACGAATAAGAGCCTCCACACCAATCATGCGGCTATCCTCGGTACGAATCTGCGGTTGATAGTACAAGACCATCTCATCGCGCTCCAATGCTTTACGCAGGTAACCTTCCAGTTCAATACGTTCATAGAGTTCCGAATCCAGTTGAGCGGTGTAGAACTGAAAACCATTCTTGCCGTTCTTCTTCACTTCATACATGGCGGAGTCCGCATGTTTCAGCAAAGCATCCACGCCCGCGCCATGATCGGGATACATCGCAATTCCGATACTGGCTGTCACGTAAAAGTCATTCTCTTTCAAACGGTAAGGTAACTGAATGGCTTCCACAATCTGCTTTGCAAGTTCTGCCACTCGTACCTCTGTCGCCTGATCATGGGTTACAACTAATGTGAACTCGTCACCACCCATGCGGGCCAGCATAACATTCTCCATAGCTAAGGGATCAGAAGCTTTTATAGCTGCCATGATCCGGTTGCTAACTTCTCTTAGAAATACATCCCCAATGGAATGTCCCAGAGAGTCATTAATCATCTTGAAACGGTCTATATCCATGACCATAACGGCAAAAGAATTTCCTTTTTCTTCTGAATCTTGAATTGTATGAGCCAGTACTTCATCCAACTTGCGCCGATTGGGCAGCCCCGTCAGCGGATCATGCAGAGCTTGGTGACGAATGCTCTCCTGAGCCTGCTTCTCTTCCGTGATGTCCTTGATCAGAATGTGACTTCCCACATGTTTACCATCAATGATAACAGGGACCACAATAATACTCAGGTCCAGAAGTTCACCCCGTACATCCCTCATCTTGGCCATATAGTGCGCCTGCTCCAGCCGATTATCATCCCAGTCAATGGAATCAAATTCACTTATCCACTCGATATCGATCCGCTGAGCGATCTCATCAATGGAACGATCCATGACCTCTTTTTCAGGGTATCCGGTGATCGTTGTTACCGCAGCATTAATACCTTTGACAATGCCTTCCTTGTCCACGGAGATAATGGCATCCGAATGGTTATGATACAGGGCCTGATACCACTGCTCATTCTCATGAATCCGTCGATCCTTCTGAGTCATTCGCTGATTGATAAATATGCCAAACAACGTCAAGCCCAGTGCAATAAACGTGCCCGATGCAATCAAATAGGCGAGAATACCTGGCTCAATTTGCATCCCTGAACTAGTCATCGACCCATGTGAATGATGGAAATGCGCAGCTGACATTCCGGTATAGTGCATTCCCGATATCCCCACACCCATAATGAGACCGCTCCCCATCTTGTAAACCCAGGTATGTCTGGATTGACGATAACGGAAGAAAAACATGAGCCACAATGCCGCGAATGAAGCAATGGCTGCAATCAGAATGGACAATACCACTCTGCCCGCCTCATACGTCACAGGAGTCGACATCGCTGCCATGCCCACATAATGCATCGAGCTGATCCCTGCTGTCATAAGTACTCCAGCAATCATGAGCTTGCTTATCTTGCCGGATTGTCTACCCGCAATGTTCAAGGCCACACCTGATGCGATAATAGCGAGCAGAACAGATAGAACAACCTTACCGGTGGAATAGGAGACTTGCGTAGGCAGAACAAAAGCCAGCATACCTACGAAATGCATGGACCAGATTCCCAAACCCATGGAGACTGCGCCGCAGGTAAGCCATACATTCCGCGCCATCCCACTAGTCCGGCTTACACGACCCGCAAGGTCAAGCGCTGCGTACGAAGCTAGCGATGCAATAATATAGGATAAAATAACAAGTTCTAAGTTGTACGTACCATGTAGGTGCTCCACTCACTCTTTCCTTTCAACCGGGAAATGCCTCATATGTATGCAAAAATGTAAAAAAGAAGCGAGTGCGCTGTCTGGATGACAGGCACTCCCTCCGCATCATTTGACTTGTGAACACAGACTTAGTTCAAGCCGGTGTCATACATCGGAACCCGTTTAATATTAATGTATATAGTCTAAACGTCCTAGCCTTGAAAATCAACACTTTTTTCCAGAAATACGGATGTTAAATACCTGACATTTTCGTATTCAAATCCATATCTGAATATTCTATTTGCGAGTCAGTAACAGACTGCCAAAACCGGAAGTATCTCGATAAGAATTACCTGATGCATCACTCCAGATGGAGACACTGCTTCGCTTACCATCCCCGGCGCCATCATCATTAACCTGAAGATCGAATCCAATCCATCTTTTCCCTTCAGCAAGAACACTCTCCAGTGGGATCGCCGCCTCAACTATATAGCCCCCACTTGTTAATCGGGTGGCTGATTTGAAGCTTTCTTTCCGTGCATTTCCTCCAAAAGAAGCCTCATTATCAAAATTGACCCGGTACTGGGCGTCATCCTCCTGATAGAATGTTGTCTGATCTTTGCTCGGGTCGATAAAAATCTCGATTGAATCCTGCTCATGTGCATTAGAACTTAATTTGCTTCGCAAAGGATCTTTCACATCTGCCAATACGTACAGGTATTCCTCATCCCATAACAGCTGTGCAGTCGCCGTTGCACCGGAGTTTCCGACCACCCAGACATCGGTTTTAACTGATGCAGCCTTTTTCCAAACGTTATCCTTTTTCGCATCAATGACAGGTTTGCCATAAGTGACCTTGGTTTGTTTCAAGACAGAACCGAGCTTCAGTTTGCCTCGGTTGGCTGGTTTGTCGGGTTGCTGATTGGAAATATCATTCCAAACGATGTTCGCTGTCTTTCCGGCAGCATATTCATCCGTAATCCGAAAATCCAGAGACAAGACCTGGCCTTCGGTAAGTGAAGCAGCTGACATAGGCAGTGATGCGTATACAACATAACCGTTTTTTGTCTCCTGTACGTTGTAAGTATTTTTATCTTTGCCTTTACCGCCATCCCGTTTAAATGTATATTGACCATTTGCAGACGGCGGATTTTTCTTCTTGGCAGATAAACTATCTCCAGAAGATGCAGCAACCGTGTCCTGCGTTTCTTCCGCGAGGAAAACCTGCACCTGATCACCTTTGCGCCGTGTAGTATCCTTCACTTCCACTCGTAAATTCACCTTTTTGGCATCCCACATCATACGAGCCTCACCCGTAACCGCAGATGTACCATCTGCCAGATGATTAATTTCAAGTCCTTTTACAGCACCCCAAAGAATATCTTCCTGTCCTTTGTGATTCGGGAAAGAAGGGCTGGCCTTCAATGCTGTCCATTCATTACGATAGATCGGAAGGGTGGTAGGGTCCACCAGTGCCCAAAATGCCGGTTTTGCTTTTAATTTACGATCAAATAACAATGGTGCATCTTTACGCCCTTTCACCGGATGATTATCAAGCCATGTACCATCATCCGCAAGTCCCCATACTGTAACACTGTCCATTACGCCGCGTTTTCCCAGCTCGTCGAACAGGTCGAACAGTTCACGATAACGGTAAGCTTGTTGCAGCATTAATTCATCTGTGACAGGCATCTCCAGTTCAGAATTACTCGAATAGATCGAAACGTCCAGCTCTGTAACCTGTACATTTACACCAAGAGCGATCACTTTCTCAAAAGCCTCACGAATGAGCTTTACATCCGGTCCGTACATGGATACATGCATCTGGAATCCAACCGCATCAATCGGTGTTCCTTTGGCAAGCAGCTTCTCTACAAGCTTCACCATATCATTCACCTTGTTTCCATTGCCCTCCATTCCATAGTCATTAATAACCAGCACAGCATCGGGATCGGCCTCCCGCGCATAACGGAAAGCCAGCTCAATATAATCACTGTCATCCCCGTCCCCGTCAACATCTCCTATAATATCTCTCCACTTGGAATTACTTGCCTCATTCCGCAAGCCGCCTCCGTCTGAGATGACTTCATTGACGACATCCCATGTATGAACCTTTCCTTTGTACCGGGTCACGATGGTTTGAATATGGGTTTTCATCCGTGCAAGCAACTGTTCCCGCGTGGCAGGTTTCGATGCATCATTTGGATCGGTAAAGAACCAGTCCGGCACCTGACTATGCCATAACAGCGTATGACCTCTTACCTCCATGTCATTTGCTTCGGCGAAGTTCACCAGACGATCCGCCTCTGACCAGACAAACTGTCCTTCCTGAGGCTGCATCGCATCCATTTTCATGAAGTTCCCAGCTGTAATACTATTAAAATGTTTCGTCAACAGCTGGGAATGCGGATCTTCGGCATCCAGTGCAGACTGGTCGATTGCCGCTCCCATTGCATAGTGTTGTCCCACAACATCCACTAGATTCGGAATGTTCGGCTCTATTTCAATTTTTTCGGCTTCCGTGATTAGTACATCATCCACGTAAAAAGTAATCGTATCCGCCGGCGTCACTTCCGCTGACGTCTTCCAAGGTGTCTCTGCATACATGCGGAATCCGGTGATGCCGCTATTTTCTCCGGGGATCACCACATCCGCCTCGATTTTTTTCCACTGTCCTTTGTTCAGAGTTGCAGAGGCAAACGTAGCATATTCTCGACTTGAAGCGTCGTTATTGTACTCTTTCTCCAATGAACCGTTAATGACTTGACTGTCCGGTCCTTCATCGTACATCGCCCAGAACGACACATGAACGGTACTTCCCTTTTGCAGATGATCCAGCACCTCAATCAGTGGTCCGTGGAACGTCTCTGTCCGGGATGAGGTTTTCAGGCTGTGTGTGCTGTTATGACCAATGCCGGTTACTACCTCCAAATGCTCACTGCCCCGTGAACGCCAATTACCAAGGTTTCCGTCTTCAAAATCAGCCGCAAACAGCTGTGCGCCAGGTTCGCCAGGCTCACCCGGATTCTCCGGTGCAGGTGTCACCAGACGAACGTTGAACGCATCCAGCAGGTATGCACTGGTCGGATCGGCACTCTCCAGATACAACAAGAGGTCGGTTCCTTGCTGGAAACTGTACTGACCCTGCAGTTTGACCCACTCCTGATCCGTCACTTGCTGAGCTGCATTCACTTGATCGTACTGCGCAGGTTCGTTGCCATCCCGACGTTCCACCGTAAATTTCAGATTGGCAGGTACGGAGCCTGCGACCAGCTTCACATATCCGGAGATCTCAACTACTGCACCCTTCTCTACTACACCTGTCAGAGATCGTGCAGGGCCATGCCATGCCGCTGTTCGTCCCGTGGTCTGAAGTGAATACGCCCCTTCATATGCCTGATCCCCGGTAGCCGCGACGGTTACTCCGCCTCTCGCCGTCCACCCTTGAGTGGTACCATCCTCATACGAGTGAGCCAGTAACGCATCCCCCGCTGCTGCAGCCTTCACACGTGATCCTTCTGTTCCAATGCCGGGTAACAAACTGAGAACCATAACAGCTGCCATGCATAACCTTAACCATTTTCCGCGCATTCCATCTCCTCCTCGTAGGTTCATGTCAACGTCCTGTGACTCTGCCAAGCGTTGGGCCCTTCACAACAATGTACTGCATACTTGGATATACTCTGTTGATCATTACGCTGGCAACAATCTTCATTGTTGCACGGATGGCATCAGGGACACCTGATGCATGGTCACCAACCTTTACGAGTGAGTATGACTTTTGCCACTCATACTTACTTTTTTGATATTAAGTAAGCGGTTACAAATAAATTTATGTTATTATACCTTTTATTGTCAATACACATAATAAGTGAAAATAACAATCCCTTTAGATTGCTGGTAAGCCTCTATCCAGCGGTGAAAATCAGTGAACTATCTATCATCATAACAAGACGTTACGATAAAAAAGCACAGCCTATGGCTGTGCTCTTGTTTGTTCCAAATTATGATTCATTGACTGGTGCTGTCGTCTGACGGATAACCAGATTGGAGGGTTCCGTAACAACTGGAGGAGAATACGCCGGATTCTCGATCATGGCAATCAGATATTCAATGGACTTAATGCCAATGGAATAGATGTTCTGATTCACCGTGGTCAGCCCTGGTTTGAACACCTCAGCATAATACGTATTGTCGAATCCAACAACCGAGATATCCTCCGGTACACGCAGTCCATGCTTTTCAATTTCATGAATCGCACCAAAGGCAGACATATCCGAAGCACAGACAATCCCCGTTGGCTGATCCTGAAGTGCCAGCAACCGCCGGGCAGCCTTGCTTCCCCCATCGAATGAATAATCGCAGATCTCCAGGTATACCGTAGAATACGGAATGCCACATTCTTTCAGCCCTTCCCGATATCCTTCCAATCGCAGATTGGCTACGGCAGGTCCAAGCGTGCCTGAGATATAGGCAATCTTGTGATGCCCAAGCTCATGCAGATGTTTGACACTCATCGAGATCCCGTTCGCGTTATCCGTTGTAATGTACCCGGCACGCTTGCCTAACATGTCTGTATCAACAAACATCGTCGGAATCTCTGCATCCACCAGTTCCTGAATACTCGCGTTTTCTCTACCTTCCCCGAATACTACAACACCGTCCACATTACGGCTGCGGCAATGTTTGATGAACGAGTATGTCGGGTCATCGAATCGAGTAGACAACCGGACAAGATCATATCCACTGTTCTCCAGCGCAGTCTTGATCCCTTCCAGCAACTCTGACACAAACGGGTTCGTAAACGGAACCGTTAACAGTACGCCCACCGTCCATGAACGGCGTTTTACAAGTCCACGTGCGACCACATTGGGTTGATATTTCAATAATTCGATGGCTATATTGACTTTTTTGCGTGTTTTTTCACTTACATCGGGATAATCGTTTATCACTTTGGAAACGGTTGCAACAGATACTCCCGCTTCCTTGGCCACATCATGGATAGAAGCCATCTGATCACCTCAACCTCTTTCAAATCCCCTGTCTCCGGCTGCATTTTCTATAACATCGGCAGGTTTGTCTACCCATTATAGCTTAAAACAGCCTGAAACGGTATGGAAGCTTCCTAATGGTTTTAACGTCTATTCCTGCTGTTCCAGTTTCTTCAAATCCAGAGACAGTTTCTCCATTGTTGTCGCAAATACAGCAAGTTCAGCCGAGCGTGAAGCTTGGCTCCGTGCACCGCGGGACGTATGATCCGACTCCTGCTGCACACTGCTCAGTTTCTTCATGATCTGCTCCAGATTAGACTGAATTTTACCCTGGGCATCCCGGGAACTTGCTGCAAGCTTGCGCACCTCACTGGCGACTACTTCGAAGCCTCGTCCAAACTCTCCTGCATGAGCAGCTTCAATCGCTGCATTCAGACCGACAAGATGACTCTGATCCGATATCTCCCGAATGAGTTCACCCATTTTTCCAATCTGATGGATCTCCCCCGTCAATTCAGTGAGCAGAACTTGAGCCTGATCCTGAGAAGCAGCTGTTTCTTTCGCTACACTCGAGATCGCCGAAGCATTTTCATTTAATTCACTAATCATGCCCGTAAGCTCTTGCGTAATCTGTGTGATCGCCTGCAATGTATGTTGTTGATCATCGGCAAGCTGTGATAACTTTTCTTTTTCTTTCTTCTCATAGGCCTCAAGGACAAGCTGTGAATCCAGATTGAACATTTTGCTAAGCGCCTGGATGACCAGATGCCAGGAATCAGGGATAACCTGTTGGAATATGCTTGTTGCGATATCTAGGTAGACCATATAAGTGCCCAGATAATAATCCTCGGACAAACCAATACGGGAATGCACAAGTCCAATCGCAATTCGCTGCTCAATATATGCGTCGTCAACGACCCCGTCCGTCATTGATAACCAGTACATCTTCTGTGTTTCTTTGAGGCGATCAATCGTAGAGAATCGGGCGATCAGATCTACCAATTCAGGATAATTTCCCACATGATTGTAGAAATGATCTACCACTTCATTAACGACTTTTTTAAAAACAGGCCGATGATCGGCAAGCAGGGCTAAATCCCCTGTGGTTAATCCCATGTAATCAAGTTGCTTCTGTCTTGTTGCGGAAATACTGCTCATATCTGGTTCAGTCAGCTCCTTAATAAACACTATATTACTTTAAATTGTAAATATATGTATTGATTATAGACTAAAATACCTAAATATACATATACCATTAGAACTAATTCTCTTTAAAATTAACCTTATTTGTCAGCTTTTTAGATGTATAAGACCCTCATCGAACTAAAAAGGCCCCGACCCTGCTGTGAAGGAGCCTCACAGCAGGCATCAGGAGCCTGATCCGGAATGGTTCGTTGCCGATTAGCGATTAAGCAGACTGCCCACATAACGTAGCAGTTCGTTCGCACTGGCTGCGGTATATCCATGTTCCTCAATTAACCGTTTGATCACTTCATTCATTCGTTTCAATTGTGTGGCATCCGGTGTTTTGGTTGAGGTTGTGATCTTGACTATGTCTTTCAGATCGGTAAACAACTTCTTCTCAATCGCTTCACGCAGACGATCATGGCTGCTGTATTCAAACTTGCGCTCCTTGCGGGAGTATGCCGAGATTCGAATCAAAATCTCTTCCCTGAACGCTTTCTTCGCATTCTCGGAGATCCCGATCTGCTCTTCAATGGAACGCATCAAACGCTCATCCGGGTCCATCTCTTCATCCGTGAGCGGATCACGAATCTTGGACCAGTTGCAGAATGCTTCGATGTTATCGAGATAATTCTCGAATAACGTTCTGGCTGACTCCTCGAACGAGTACACAAATGCTTTCTGTACTTCCTTCTTGGCCAGTTCATCATACTCCTTGCGTGCAAGAGCGATAAAGTTCAGATAACGCTCCCGCTCTTCCTTCGTAATTGAAGCATGCTGGTCCAGACCGTCCTTGATGGCCCGCAGAATGTCCAGCGCGTTAATGCACTGAAGATTTTGCTTGATCAAAGCACTGGATATCCGGTTGATGACATACCGTGGGTCAATGCCAGACATCCCTTCATCCAGATACTCATTTTGCATCTCGCGCAGATCGGCTTCTTTGTATCCTTCCACTTCTTCACCATCATACATCCGCATTTTTTTCACGAGATCCATGCCCTGTTTCTTTGTTTCCTTCAAGCGGGTAAGTATCGAAAAAATGGCTGCAGTCCGCAGTGCATGCGGTGCAATATGAACATGCTTCATGTCACTTTGCTGAATCAGCTTGGCATAGATTTTCTCTTCCTCGGACACCTTCAGATTGTACGGAATCGGCATGACAATCATCCGGGATTGCAGCGCCTCATTCTTCTTGTTGGAGATAAAGGACTTATACTCCGATTCATTCGTATGCGCCACAATCATTTCATCCGCACTGATTAGGGCGAAGCGTCCTGCTTTGAAATTACCTTCTTGCGTGAGCGACAAGAGATTCCACAGGAATTTCTCATCACATTTCAACATCTCCTGGAACTCCATCAGCCCACGGTTAGCCTTGTTCAACTCCCCATCAAAACGATAGGCACGTGGATCGGATTCGGAACCAAACTCCGTAATGGTAGAAAAGTCGATACTACCGGTCAGATCGGCAATGTCCTGCGATTTCGGATCAGATGGACTGAACGTTCCTATCCCCACCCGATTATCTTCGGAAACAAGGACTCGTTCCACCGGCACCTTGCTGATATCACCACCATATTCGGTACGCAATCTCATCTGGCAGGATGGGCAAAGGTTACCCTCAATGCGGACTCCAATTTCCTTTTCCACTTCAGGACGAAGCTCCAGTGGAATCAGATGCAGCGGTTCCTCATGCATTGGGCATCCATCAATGGCGTATATGGCACCTTTCTCTGTCCGCGAGAACTGTTCAAGCCCCCGCTTGAGCAGCGTCACCAACGTCGATTTACCTCCGCTTACGGGACCCATCAGGAGCAAGATCCGTTTACGTACATCCAGACGGCGTGCTGCCGAGTGAAAGTATTCTTCGACCAGCTTTTCAATCGATCGATCCAGTCCGAAGATCTCTTGTTCAAAAAACTTGTACCGCTTATGCCCACCTACTTCTTCCACGCCAAACGATTCAATCATCTCATACACTCTGGCGTGAGCCGTCATTGCCGGAGTCGGGTCCTCTCTCAGCAGCGCAATATAATCTTCAAATGTTCCGTTCCATGTCAAACGGTCACTCTCTGCCCGATGTTCCGCAACGCGTTCAAAAATATTCATGCTTGGTACCTCCCATGGCTCCTTTAGTGTGATTGTCAACCATTCCGAATGGTATGAAGAAATCAATAGAATTGCGGCTCCTGCTTGAATACCAATCTCGCGGTCCTGTGTAGTCCCGCCACCCTCTGTCCAAACATCTTGTTTTGTTGTGAAAAGTGTATTACATACCTATGCGGCAATTCGGATAAGTTGACCTCTTTTTTTCAATCAACCACTTCGAATTTTGGCTTTTCCCTGTTCTATCAGACATCTTGTGCCCTCAGAAAAAAAAGAACGAATATGATATAATGAGGGTTCTAAATTCAGGAAACCGGACAACACATGGTCAGAGACAGGCCACTTCAGGAAAGGAGTACGGACGATGGCTGTGCAATACGAAACTGAATTATATTCGCCTGTGAAGGCTTTCTTCGAGCAGCGCGGCTTCGACGTCAAGGCGGAAGTCAGACATTGTGACCTCGTAGGGGTCAGATCGGACCAGGACGAACCACTCATTGTGGAGATGAAAAAAACATTTAACCTCTCCCTGTTGTTGCAGGGCATGCAGCGATTGAAGCTTAGCCCGTTCGTGTATCTGGCCGTCGAGCGCAATCGTAGCAAACGCGGCGCCGTAAACCAACGCTGGAGCGAACTGACCGCACTATGCAGACAACTCGGTCTGGGTCTGCTGACTGTCACATTTTACAAAACCAAAGCTCCCCTGATTGATGTACTGTGCGAACCATCTGCCCAGACGGCCCTCACTAGCCATAAGCAAGTTGCCCGCAAAAGCGGTATCCGGCGGAAACGTTTGCTCAAGGAATTCGACGAACGCAGCGGAGACTACAATACGGGAGGCAGTACACGCAGACAACTGGTCACCGCATATCGTGAGAAGGCCTTACGTGTCGCATCCGCTCTACGGACGAACGGCGAATCCTCTCCCGCCAACCTTGCCAGACAGACAGGTGTAGGTTCTGCAGCGGCGATTCTGCAAAAAAATTATTATGGCTGGTTTGAACGCCTCTCCCGCGGAAAGTATATTCTGACGATCAAGGGAGTACAGGCGTTAACCGAGCATGCACACATGCTTGAGGATAATGATATGATCGAACGAACCATTAATGAACTTGATGTAACGTATATCAAAAAATGAGAATGCAAAAACACCTGTAATCTCCAGTGGAGACTACAGGTGTTTTGGTGAGTTCTATATAAAAGAATGCTATTAGAATTTTACTGCTACTTCGGAAGCCAATTTCAGACCTGCAGTAACGATTTCTTCAGCACGATCTGCAGCAGCATTATGTCCTTCAACGATAACCAGCTCAGGGTTTTGAATGCCCCAGAAAGCCAATACGTTAGTTACATATTTAACAGACATTTCAACAGAAGCCATTGGCTCTACGGAATAAACGCCACCACGTGCGTTCAACAATGCCACTTTTTTGTCGCCTACGAGACCTACAGGGCCTTCAGCTGTGTATTTGAACATTTTACCAGCTTGGCTCAGGTAGGAAATGTAGTTCACCAGTGGAGCAGGAACAGTGAAGTTCCAGAGCGGGAATGCAAATACCACTTTGTCTGCTGCCAAAAATTGATCTTGCAGTTGTGCAGCCAGTGCTGCAGCTTTTTGCTCTTCAGCAGTTGCTTCAATGCCGTTTGCCGCTTTGTAGCCACCTGTAATTACAGTGTTGCCATAGTAAGGAATATCTGTATTGTAGAGATCCAGCTCAGTAACTGTGTCACCTGGGTGGGACTCTTTGTATGCGCTCAAGAATGCATCGTACAGTTTAACGCTGACTGCTTGATCTGCAGGACGGTCATTTGCTTTTACGAATAAAATATTAGACATGTTGAATTTTCCCCCGTTAAATAAAATATATGAGTGCCCTTTCTGAATTCACCACAATTGCAGCTTATATAAAGAAACCAACAACTCATTAATACATATTATATATAAAAATGTTAGTGGATGCAATAACGTAATCACTAAGTTCATGAACCAATTTGCATTTTGCTACAATCTATTTTGATTCGACTCAGCTGCGAGCCGTAAATTCGGATATGGCTTCACTGATCAGGTTCATGCCGAGCAGCAATTCATCGCGTCCCGGATGGCTAAAGTTCAATCGAATGTAACGTTGATCCTGTAGACCTGTTGAGCATAGCGATCCTGGAAGAAAAGATACACCTTTGGGCAGAGCCGCCTTGAGCAGAGCGCCACTATCCAATCCATCCGGCAACTGTACCCACAGATACATACCGCCCTCAGGGATGTTGTACTGACATCCTTTCCAGCCCGGTCTCTTCAACAATTCAAGCATCAGTTTGAGCCTTGTCTTATATTCCCGGTTCAGCATGGACAGGTGATCACTCCATCGAAAAGGGGAATGGGCGAGCAGTTGATACAACAGCCGCTGATTCATCGGACTGGACTGACCATCTGCAATCCGTTTAACGGAGGCCATGGCCTGAATCAGCGCAGGATGTCCAGCAGCCCATCCGGTCCGAAGAGCGGGCGCTACCGTTTTGCTAAACGAACCGATGTAGAGAACATGTCCACCCTGATCGGCAGTATCCAGTGCAAAGAGTGAAGGATATTTACGATAGAATTCCGCTGGCTCCAGGCCATCGAAATGAAGCTCTCCGTAAGAATCATCTTCCACAAGCAACACACCATAGCGCGAACACAGCTCAAGGACAGCCTCCCGCCGCTCCATACTCCACAAAGCACCGGTCGGATTCGAGAAGCTGGGTGCAGCAAAAAGCAGCTTCGGTCTCACCTGCTGCATGTGCTGCTCCAAAAGGTCTGGCAGTATGCCGTCCCGATCACCCATCACGGGTACAATCTTGGCTCCTTGCATCTCCAGAACCTCTAAACAGCCTGGAGATGTGGGATGTTCCACCAGTACGGAGTCCCCTGGCTCAAGTAATAGACGCATCACCAGATCGATGGCCTGCTGGGTACCAGTCGTCAACAGAATCTGCTCGGGTACCGTTCGTATGCCTTTGCGTGCATTCCAGTCTTTGTTCAACCACTCTCTCAAGGGTGTGTAGCCTGCTGGCTCTCCATATTGCAATGCGGAAGGGCCTGAACTAAAGACAGACACCGCTGCTTCTTCCAGCAATTTGAAAGGAAACAACTCCTCCGCAGGCAATTCCTCTGCCAGAGAAATGAAATAATCCCTGCCAGACATCTCACGTATATCCCTCAGCGGTGATGACAAAAGCCTGTTGGTACGGGAAGCAAAGAAATATTTCATCGATCCGATCCCCTTTCATCCCTATCGAAACTGAACTCGCAGTCCGCAGCCCTACAACCTATTCCTGCTCGCCATCGAATATGACCGGATGCACACCTGACCTGTTATGAGGATGGGAAGAACTAAACCGGTTCGTCAGGATACCGTCTTCGCCTGCCTTGCATGCAAGGCATAACGTTCAATGGCCTGTGCTCTGCTGCTTACTTCCAGCTTCACGTATATTTTACGCAGATAATTATCAATCGAGCGCCTGCTAACGTTGATCTCACTCGCTATTTTATCATAGGTTACACCCTGAACAATTCTTTCCATGATAAAAGTTTCGGTTTCGGTTAATTCAATGACACGTTCTTCGGTTGGAGACTCGACGGGTTGCGCCCACTCCGCACTGTTTAACCACGATAATGGAATGGATACATGGCCCTCACGTAACCCCGAGATCAGATGAATCAGCTGGCTAGGGGAAGCCTGTTTCGATAGCATGCCGCTTGCACCAAGACTCATCAGATGACGAAACAGCTTCACATTGTCTTCATCTGTCAAAATGATGATGTGACTATGTGCCGACAGATTCTTCATCTGGGCAATATATTGATCTGCCTGGCCCTCTGGAAGTCGATAATCCATGAGAATCAGATCAGGCTGGTGAATGTTCACCAGATCGAGCCCTTCTGTTCCGGTCGAAGTCATGCCACGTACCGTCAGATCCTGCTGCTCTTCCAAAATCAATTTTGTACCGAGCATGCTGGTGGGGTGGATATCTACGATGACCACCTGCCATACTTTTTTCATTGTTGTTCCCCCTGTTATGTATTGGACAAATAACTTCTACCTTCTGCCATGATGATTCCACTGTCTATGCGACAGTCCGAGTATAGAAGAAGCATAGGTCGGATTATGTCGAAAAACAGAAAAATACAGGGTAAAGCTGCTAAATAAGCTCTATTTTCACTGTATTTTGTCATAAAAACACCATGACGTTCATCTTTCCATGCCCGGAAAGGTCAAAATATAGTATAAATTTCCTGCATTTCTATCTAAAAAAGTCGAAAAACCTGCCCAAAGTTCCTACTTATTGCATCTATAAGAAATTGTATCCTAGGACTTCCTTCCGATGCAATCTCTTTTTACTCTATTAAGTAAAGAATTTCATTTTTGCGTAATCAATAGGGGCATGATAGAATGAGGACTGGAAAAATTTTTGTACCTATAAATGACCAGGAGTGATGATATGAAACCATCTGCCCCGCCCTCTGACATCCATCACACCCGGAGCGCCAAAGGCAAGGCCGGATCTTCAATCAAGCTGTTTCTGGTAATGTGGATTGTTCTCATTGCACTAGGAGTCGTTGGAACCTACTATTATAGTAACCATCTCCAGCAACAGATGATTAACCAGCTTCAGGCCCATAATCAGCAGCAGATTGCAGCGCTAAAAACCGACTACGAAAAGCAGCTAACAACGATATCGAAGGAAGTCGCAGACCTGCAAGGACAGGTGCAATCCTTCAATGAATTGCTGACTTTTACCAAGGATAATGCAAGTGACAAAACGGATAACAGCAACAAACTGTATACCCAGCTGAGCGAAGTCAAAAAACAACTGGAGACACTCCAGAAAAAGATGGACCTGCTCAAATGATTACACCCGTCAAACAGGTTAATCGTTTTTTTATGCTTGCACTCGCTCCTTTTGTTGGATTGATATTATGCCTGCTGCTGCTTCGTCCTCCACTTGAACCCGGAGGTTTGATTTCTGCCGAACTGTCAGAGGACACTATTACACCCCGGACCCAAGCAATTAGCCAAGAGCTTGCAGGGGCAAAAGACGCTGCTGTCCAAACTTCTTCTTCTATTAAAAGAACGACGCAGCTCTATAATAAAACAACGAGTACGATGTCTACACTTGTGCAGAAGGCTACTGCTCAGGCGGATCGTCCAGAAACCATTTATAACAAGCGTATTTCCGCCAAGCTGGGCGTTCCATTTGAACGGGTAGACAGTGACCGATTGACGATTGAAATGTATAGAGTCAATCCTGGCAGCTATAAGGGCTATGCCATGAAGATTAAGCTTAAAGACCCCACGGCCATGCAGATGGCTCTGGACAGCGAACCTGGACGATCTGAGACGACCATGCAGGCTGTAAAACGTAACGGTGCAATTGCCGGGATCAACGCAGGCGGATTTGCTGATAGTGGCGGCAAACGTTATCCGCTCAGCACCACCGTCATGGACGGGAAATACGTGAACGGTTTTCAGGCCAGTTTCAAAGATCTGTTCTTTGTAGGACTTAATGATGCCGGCAAGCTGGTCGGAGGCAAGTTCTTCGACAAAAACTCCCTGGATCGCCTGCAGCCGCAATTCGGGGCTACGTTTGTGCCGGTACTACTACAGAATGGGCGCAAAACCGCGATTCCCGCCAAGTGGAAAGTATCACCCAAACGAGCGCCACGTACAGTCATTGGCAATTATAAAGACGACCAGTTATTGATCATTGTGGTCGACGGATATAATGAGGGTGGAAGTTCCGGTGCTACCCTTGAAGAGTTACAAGGACGGTTGTACAAGCTCGGGGTCATCGACGCCTATAATCTGGATGGCGGTGGATCTTCCTCGCTTATTCTGAATAATCGGGTTGTGAATAACCCCTCAGATGGCAGCCTCAGACCGGTGCCTACACACTTTTTATTTTACAAATAATAGGGTGAAGCATTTCTTTTCTACCTATAATGGTTATAATAGAAGAAAATGAGCTTGTGCAGGAGGTGCGAAGGGTATGTCGTTTTCACTGACATTCTGGATTATTGCAGTCGTATTGACTCTCTTCATTACAGGCATTCTCACTTCATCCTACAACAATGACAAAACAAAAGGTCTGTAAAGGCCAAGCCTCTCTTCGGAGAGGCTTTTTTTAATGCTTTAATGCTCTATCCTCGAAATAGCAAGAGACAAGGCTTAAAAGAATGATGCAATTCTTCTAAGCCTTGTCTCTTGCTGTATTCGGGATCAATAGCTAACCGCCCGGTCATTCCGCAGCGATATCACAGAATCAGACTGGGTAGGACCACTCACAGATCCACCTTCAACCAATGTTACGTAAATTCGTTCATGGTCGACGGGTTCGCCGGCGATAATCTTGATTAATTGTTCAGCAGCGAGCGATCCCCACTTGCGTTTGGAATAATCAATACTTGCTAATCTCGGCTGCACGTATTTGCTCAGTTCAATATTGTCGAATCCGATGACATCAATCTCCTGCCCAACGCCAAGTGCACTTTCCGCCAGACGATCACACAGACCAATGGCCATCTCATCATTGAGGCAGAATACCGCTGCGGGCCCATCATACACCTGTACAATCTGATCTGCGGCTCGCTCCCCACCGCTCTTCTCAAAATCCCCCGTGATCTCAATCCATTCCACATCCGCTTCACGTTCGGCGACCTGTCTTACAGCCTTCAACCGCTGCACAGAGTCAAACGAGCCTTCCGGTCCCGTCACCACGTAGATCTTCTTGTGTCCCTGTTCAATCAGATGTTCCATCGCAAGTGTTGCCCCGGCTTTGTTATCCAGCAAAACCTGATTAATGTTGGGATGATCCATCTCACGGTCCAGTACAACGATTTTGTGCCCTCGATCGGCATATTGCATCAGTTCTTCACTTGCAAACGTATGATCCAGAATGATTGCACCATCAATCATCCGTTCCGGAAGCATGCGATGGGATTGTTTACCGCTGCATACGATCAGGTCATAACCTTGAGCATTACATACGGCTTTCATGCCACTCAGCAAGTCTCCGTATACATCTCCGCTAAAATCGGTCAAGAATACACCCAGAATTTTGGATTCCCTCTTCTTCAGTGTTCTTGCAGCGGCATTGGGAACATAGTTCAGTTCTTTGGCAATGGCCAAAATTTTGGAACTCGTCTCATCGGTCACTTTGTTGCTGCCATTCAGCGCATATGACACGGTGGAGATGGAAACTCCCGCCTGTTTGGCGATATCCTTGATACTGACCACATTCTTCGCTCCCCTGTTATGTTTATCAGGCCATCCATAGTGAAAGGCCTGACACATTACTCTTTCCATCCCCCGGATTAAACGAGTCTGAATGATTTCTTCTGGGTATCCCGACTGTTTGCACCAACAAGAATATGGAACTCGCCTCGATCACTGCGATGACTTAAGTCCGAATGGTGATAACGAAGCTGCTCTTCATTTAATGTAAACGTGGCTATACCCGTCTCGCCTGGCGCAAGTGCAAGTTTCACATATCCTTTTAACTCACGCATCGGACGAACCACTTCACCCGTTACATCACGAACATACAACTGAACCGTCTCCACACCTGCACGCTCGCCCGTGTTGGTTACACGTACCTGGATGCTCAAGGACTCATCAGCAGTCAACTCATTACTTGAGACTTCAAGATCACCATAAGCGAAAGATGTATAAGAGAGACCATAACCGAACGGAAGCAACGGTTCATTCGGGCTGTCAATGTATTTGGAAACATAACGTTCTTCCGTCTTCTCCGGGTTCAATGGACGGCCTGTATTGAAATGGTTGTAATAGACCGGAATCTGACCTACAGACTGCGGGAAGGACATCGTCAGACGTGCAGATGGATTCACTACACCTGTCAGAACATCTGCAATCGCTGCTCCGCCTTCACTACCCGGGAACCAGGCTTCAAGAAGGGCATCCGATTCATCGATGACACCATGAAGATCCAATGGACGGCCATTGAAAATAACGGTGGCAATTGGTTTGCCGGCTGCTTTGAGCTGTTTGATTAATTCCAACTGGGCTGCTGGCAGACGGATATCCGTGCGTGAGCCGCCTTCTCCGCTCATCTCGGAGTCTTCCCCTAGAGCGAGAACAATCAGATCTGCTTTGCTTGCCACTTCCAGAGCTTCGGCAATCTGCTCAGTTGTAATCGTATGAACATCACTACCTTGGGCAAATTGAACTTTCCCACCCGTCAGGCGTTCTTGCAGAGCTGTCCCCAGCTTAACTGCATCTTCCTTAACCCCTTCACAGGACCACCAGCCCAGAATGTCTGGACTCTGTGCAAAAGGACCAATGAGGGCTACATTAGCTTCCGGTTGAAGCGGAAGCACATTGCCATCATTCTTCAAGAGCACAGCTGATTTCGTTGCCAATTCATACGATACCTGACGATGCTCTTTGGAGAAAACAATCTCGCGCTCACGTTCCGGATCGGCTGCACGCAGCGGATTGTCGAACAATCCCAATTTTTCTTTCAATTGCAGAATTCGCAGAACGGCTTCATCAATGAGCTCCTCTTCCACTTCACCGCTCTCAATCAGCTCAGGCAAATGATGAACGTAACAAGGTGTCATCATCTCCATATCTACCCCTGCACGAATGGCACGATACGCCGCTTCACGGTCATCTTCCGCAGCGCCGTGTGCAATCATCTCGCGAATGGAAGCCCAATCCGAGATCAATACGCCATCAAAGCCCCACTCCTCACGCAAAATGCCACGCATTAACTTCTCATTGCCACTCGCCGGAATACCGTCAACCGTATTGAACGAAGTCATGACCATTTCCACACCCGCATCCAATGCTGCTTTGTACGCTGGCAAATAGTACTCACGCAAGTTACGCTCGGACATGTCCACCGTATTGTAATCCCGACCACCTTCAGCCGCTCCATACGCTGCAAAGTGTTTAACACAAGCTGCAAGGCGATCAGGCTCATCTTTCAAGCTATCTCCTTGATATCCTCTTACGAACGCAGCTGCGAACAAGCTGTTCAGATAAGGATCTTCTCCTGTCGTCTCCATCACACGGCCCCAGCGCGGGTCACGAACCAAATCCACCATCGGTGCAAAGGTTACATGTAAACCCGATACAGCCGATTCACGTGCTGCAATTTCAGCACTTTTCTCAGCAAGTTCGGTATCCCATGAGCAACCAATCGCCAGCGGAATCGGGAAAATGGTTTTGAATCCATGTACCACGTCAGCCATGAACAAGAGCGGAATGCCCAGACGGCTTTTCTTCATATAAGCTTGCTGCACATCAATGATGGCCTGGGCACCGGACAACCCCAAGATGGAGCCGCTGGCATCCACGGACTGCTCCGTGATTCCCATCTCTTCCATGGGCCCTGTGATCTGGCCTTCAACATTCGTTCCTTCATAAAAGTTGGCAGTCAACTGAAGAAGCTGAGCTGTTTTTTCCTCCAACGTCATCTGTTTTACCAGGTCTAGCAACTGCTCGTTATTCATCGATAGTATCCTCCACTACAAATTGTTGAAATAAAGAACCCGGCTGCGTTCGGGGAGAGACCGCGCACCGGGTTCAAAATTAATTACTGAATGATTACTAGAATTTATCGTTTAGCTCATCCAAGTAAGGTTGAACCAGGGACATTTTACTGTTCACCCATTCTTTCCAGTTTGCCTCCAGATCTCCGTTTTTGAGGATCAGGTTGGCATATTCGTTCTGGTAGTCGAATGAAGCCTGACTCTTAGCTTTGGAATCGTACAGGTTGACATCCCAATCGTATGTTGCAAGTGATTTGCCTTCTGTACCGAGTTTTGCTTTTTCTTCGAACAATTTCACGGCTCTATCACGGTAATCCTTTTTAATTGCAGGGTTTACAACACTGAAGTCGTCACCCAGCAGGTAGAGACCTTCGAAACGTGCTGGATATTTATCTTCCAATACGGTTCCTTCTGGCAACAAGCTAACCAGTTCTTGGTTCTCATCATATTTCCAATCGGTTCCTTCAAAGCCCATGTTAATAAGCAGCTGTCCTTCTTTTGTTGCGGAGTAATCGATCAGATCCATGATCCGTTCGAATTTCTCATCACTGATGTCCGGATTGAAGATCAATGCAGACCAGAAGTTGGCTTGCTCCATGTTACGATATTTCCCGTCATCGCCCACAACGATTGCTGTGTGTACCAATTCATCACTATCTACACCCAGATTTTTTCTCATATCAGAATCCAGGCCTTGTCTGTACGAAGCGAGTCCGCCCAGACTTGTTACAGCAGCTGTACCGGTTACTTTGAAGTTGTTTTGACCTTCATTGTTTTTCCATGTGTAGAACTCAGGATTGAGCAGTCCATCTTTATAAGCTTTTTGCATCAATTTAAGTCCTGTCAGCGTTTCAGGATCTGCTGGTCCCCAGTGGAACTGGCCATCTTCACCTTTGTAGAAGGGAGAGTCAGTCATGGCATGCACACTGTTTGGCATAATCATGTTTGTCATGGCATCTGCCGCATTGTAGGACAGAGGTACAAGTTTGTTACCCACTTTGCCTGGATCTTTTTCTTTCACTAGCGCAGCATATTCATTCAATTCGGTTGTTGTATAAGCATCTTTCAGTTCAAAACCAACTGCTTCAGCCCAGTCTTTACGAAGCGCAATGACACCAATTTGGTTCGTCAGTGGGTCAGCCGGTTTGTTCTCGAAATAGATTGGTCTAGGCAGGACATATGTTCCACCAGTCAATTCTTCCAACTTGTCTCCAAGACCCGTCAAATTGTAAGCTGCTGCCACGTTAGGCCAGCGTTCTTTCCAGTCATCCGGGAATTTGTAGAACAAACCTTGTTCAATGCTGTTAATGGCATCGCCATGTACGTAGTTCCATACCGCTACATCCGGCAAGTCGCCAGAGTTGATCCACAGACGAAGCTTCTCGCCCCATGAATCCCAATCAATATAGTTGTAGTCCCAAGTTACATTGAATTTGTCTGTCCAGAACTTGTGGAAGTCATTATCCAGGTTACCGTTTTTGATTTCTGTCAGGTTAGCTACAGAGATGGTCAGGTTGTCTTTGTAATTTCCCTCTGCATCTTTTTCGTTACCACCTGAAGCTCCTTGACTGGAACAAGCGGTCACCATCAGCATAACTACACTAAGCGTGATGGCAAAGAGAGCTCGTACTGACAACTTTTTGTTCGTTTTCATGTTTTACCCCCATGTTTTTAGTAGAATTTTATTGCAAAATCCTATACGTATAATCAGGTCTTGATTGCCCCTGTTAATACCCCTTTGGCAAAGTGTTTTTGCAGCATTGGGAAGAAACACATAATTGGTACCATGGTGACAAATACGGCCGCCATCTTCATGCCCATTGAGAAGTTGCTTGCCTGGGCAGCATCCACACTGGATGCATTGGATGCATTCGTCGTAGATGTCACGATAATATTTCGGAGTACATTCTGGAGCGGTAACTGATCCGCTTTTCGAAGGAATATCATCGCATCATACCAACTGTTCCAGTAAGCCACACCGTAGAACAACGTGATTGTAGCCATAATTGGTGTAGCCAGCGGAAGAACAACAGAGAACAGAATTCTCCACTCTCCTGCACCATCCAGTCTCGCTGATTCCATCAACGATTCAGGCAAGGTGTAGAAGTAGTTCATCATCAGAATCATGTTAAAAGCACTGAAGCTTCCCGCCAGGATAACAGACCACAGCGTACCTGTAAGATGAAGAGATTTCATGATCAGATACAACGGTACGATACCACCATTAAAGATCATGGTGAACAGTACTAGGAAAAAGAGGAATTTCTTAAACGGAAATTTGTTACGACTAAGGCCATATGCCATGCTTGTTGTCAGGAACAAGCTGAGTGGCAAGCCGATGACTAGCAAAATAATTGTATTTTTGTACCCCGACAGAATCGTTCCATCAGCGAACAATGCCTTATAGGAATCCAATGTCCATTCTTTAGGGAACATCAAAAATGGATTGTCAGCATATTCTTTTTGTGTTGCAAACGAGATCATGATGACATTCCAGAACGGAATCAGGATCATCAGGGCAAGCACTAGTAATACAGCAAAAATAATGTAATCGAGAAGTGTCATTTTTTCTGTACCAATTCTCGGTTTTTTGTTAGCTTTCTTGCTCATCTCATTTTTCCTCCTCTCTTATCGGAACAAACCGTCTCCGCCAAGCCACTTGGCAAATCTGTCAGCAAGAAGCAGCAAGGCCATATTCACCAGGGAACGGAACAAGCTGACCGCTGTCGAGAATGAGAAATCGGTAGATGACTGGAACGTAATCCGATAGATATATACATCGAGTACTTCCGATACATTTTTGGTAGCGGCATTTGCCAAGTTGAAGATCTGGTCAAACCCGGAAGACATCAATCCACCAACCGAGAGAATAAACATGATTGTGATGGTTGGAAGGATGTTCGGTAAAGTAATTTTGAACATCTGTTGCATACGGGAAGCCCCGTCAATCTGTGCTGATTCATACTGATCCTGGTCAATACCGGAAATGGCAGCCAAGAATATAATTGCGCCCCATCCACTTGATTTCCAAATATCAGTTAACAGCAACATCGGTACAAAGTTGGATTCGGATCCCAGGAAGTTAATCGTTGGCAACCCGAGTAATCCGAGCGCGCTGTTTACCAGTCCGTCATATGCCAGCACATTGATGACTACACCGGATACGATGATCCAGGACAGGAAGTGCGGGAACGTAAGAACGGTTTGGAACAATTTTTTCCCTCTACGCATCCGCAATTCATTCAGCAACAACGCTAGAATGATCGGGAACGGGAACTGAATAATCAGTTTCAGAATATTGATGTACAGCGTACGCCATACGGCATCAATAAAGGTTGGATCACGGAAAACATATTTGAAGTTCTCGAATCCGCTCCATGGACTTCCCCAGATGCCCAGGTTGGCCTTGTAATCTTTGAATGCCAGAGACAGGCCGCCCATCGGCATGTAGGCAAACAAGATTAGCCAGACAAGCCCCGGAATAAGCAGGGTGTATGTCATTCGGTGCTTCCAGATTTCAGTCCAGAGCGAATTGCCCTTCACGTTTCCCTTCAGCTTTTTGCTAGGTCCTTCGGCTGCAGGTTTCACATTGCATCTCCTCACTCTACTGTGGTCTTGTCGTTGTACAGAAAATCAAACATCGTTCTCAGGTGGTGCTCCCAAAATCTCCATTCATGAGCCCCCGGCGTCTCCACATACCGAAAATCAAAGGCCGTCCCCTGCATGTATTTCGCATAATCGCGATTCATCTCCACGAAGGGGTCACTGTCGCCGCAGCAACTGAGGATATCCGGTAAAGGTAAACCCTGTTCCAGCAGCTTGGCCGACAGTTTGTAAATATCCTGATCGGCTTTTACCTGTAACCGTTCTCCAAAAACCGCTTTCATTTCCTTGATCATGGTCGCTGGCATATGGGGATCATGAAGCCGTGTCTGGATATCCGTAACGCCGGATAAAGACACTACTTTGCGATATCGCTCTGGATAAGTTAGCCCACATTTCAGTGCACCATATCCACCCATCGATAAACCGGCAATGTACGTTTTCTCCGGATCAGGATTCAGATTGAGTAGACGCTTGCATACTTCAGGTAACTCCTGAGTGATGTAGTGGAAGTAATTCAGGCCGTATTCCATATCGGTGTAATAGCTTCGATTCGCTTCTGGCATAATGACGGTACAGCCGTATTGGGCTGCATACATCTCAATTGTGGTTAATCGCTGCCAGGTACTCGCATTATCGCCTGCCCCGTGCAACAGATATAGGGTACCGCCTGAAGTCTCTCCGGAGTCACTGGACACAACATGTATGCTCGTATTCATGCATAAGGTTGGCGATCCAGTTTCGATCGTTATATGTGCCATAATGTAACCCCTCTCATCATCGCCTGCTGTCTTTACTCATTCATTTTTCTGGCGTTGGATTGCAGGCTGTTGTAGATTCCCTTGTATTACGATGGGTTATCGAAACGATTTTCTCGAATCGTTTCAAAACATAGCCAACGTTGATTCACATGGACTTCATTACAACACTTTTTATGTGGAAGCGATTTCTTCGAATCGTTTCGAATAAATCATAAGCCCGATGAGTAAATCCTGTCAATAACCTTTTTACAAATTTCGCGTTATTTTCTCGAAAACATGCTATTTTAAGTCTGAATTTGCGCCCAAAGACACTATTATTGCGAAAAAATGAAATTTTAGTCAGTGCTATTACAACTTTAATTGACACCAAACCAGGTTTATACTAACATGGGTTCTGATTTTGCAATCGAATTACGGAAACGTTTCACCAACCGATTTTACTCAGGTTTCACCTGATATTAGGGAGGTTAATATGTCTGAGAAACTCGAAGGCTTCATCCAAGCAATTACCGAGCAACAATTGAATGTTTTCTCCATTCGCATATTACAAAAAGGGCATCTGCTTACCCATTGGGACCGGGATACGGACCAGCGCCGGGTACAACATTCCATCAGCAAATCCTTCACCTGTATGGCCGTTGGACTTGTGCTTGAAGAAGGTCTGATACATCTGGATGCCACACTTGATGATTATTTCACCTATAATCATGTACCCCCTGCACAGCACAATCTCCCCTCTCCGCGGGAACTGAAGTTACGTGATCTTCTCCGAATGTCTTCAGGCCATGACTCGCCGCCTCTTTGGGCGGATGAACGTGCTTCATTGACCGAGAAGGATTGGGCGAAACATTACATGTCTCTGCCTCTGGACCGGATGCCTGGAGAACAATTTACATACAGCAGTGGCGATACGTTTATGATCTCGGCCATGCTGCAGGCTGCTACCGGCCAAACCGTGAAAGATTACCTGACTCCACGGTTATTTGAGCCGCTTGGCATTCATGATGTAGAGTGGGAAACCTCTCCACTGGGGGTAACACTCGGCTGTGCTGGTCTTTGGATAAGCAATGAGGAACTAAGTCGATTTGGACAATTACTGCTTCAGGAGGGGCTCTGGGAAGGCATACAGCTTGTACCTGCGGATTGGATTAGACAGGCTACATCCCAGCAGATCGAAACGACTGGAGACGGTGATTGGGGAAAAGGTTACGGATATCAGTTCTGGATGTGTTCCCATGATGCTTACCGGGCCGATGGCGCCTATGGTCAGCTGTGCATCATCCTTCCCTCAAGGGAAGCTGTCATATGTATTAACAGTGAGGAAGAAAATATGCAAGGCATCCTGAATGCCGTATGGGATAAGGTTTTACCTATATGCATCCAACGTTAGTTTACGTATTTTCCTTTTATTCATTTGGAACCGTACCATCGGCTGGATAATAAAAAAACAAAAAAACGCCACGGGGTCAATGGACCCCATGACGTTATTTCTTACCCGTGCTGTGGAAGCTGAGTCATTTCATCTAAACATTGTGCGCATATGTAACGCTCTTTGAACTCGTTGACTTCCTCGATGGATCCGCAGAAAATACATTTTGGACGATATCTCTCCAAGATAATATGGTCCCCTTGTACTAAGATCTCTACAGGATCTCCCTCATTCATTTGATACCTTTTACGCAAAGATTTAGGCAATACGATCCTACCTAATTGGTCAACTTTGCGAACTACTCCAGCTGGCTTCATAGCTACGGCACACCTCTCCTATCTTACTCTAAATTTCTAGGTACATTTGTACTATGTTTATAGATTCGCCAACATTTTGTCGAATCCTGCTGGAAATAAACATTTTTTGTCCTTTTTTTTGAAAAATGTTTTTTTACCGAATTCTAGCCGTCATTAATAACCTGAATTTAACCCTCTAACCCCGGAAAATTAAGCTGACGCAATGCTTCATACACAATAATTGCTGCCGAATTGGACAGATTTAATGATCTAACGTCACCAGTCATTGGCATTTTCATACATGTGTCGGGATTCGCAGCAATTAATTCAGGCGGCAGGCCTTTAGTCTCTTTACCAAAGACAAGGAAATCCCCATCTTGAAATTTAAAATCACTATATCGATTCTTGGCCTTCGTAGTTGCGTAGAAGAAACGACCTTCCGAATACTTTTCCTGAACCTCTTCGAATGAGTCGTGGTATTCGATATGAACGGCATGCCAATAATCCAGCCCTGCCCGTTTCAATGTAGCATCATCTGTTCGAAATCCAAGTGGACGCACGAGATGCAGATGGGTGCCGGTTGCCGCACAAGTACGCGAAATATTTCCTGTGTTCGCCGGAATTTCTGGTTCAACCAGAACGATGTGTAAAGCCATATGTGTTCAATCTCCTTTTCATTTCATGTTGACGACAACCCTCTAATCTTAAAGAAAAGCCCTCCACACGTCAATGTGGAAGGCTCTGGTAAGGCACAGGAATCAACACGAAGGTCCATGTCACAGTACCTATACTAATTATCCATTTGTCTTCTGAAAGTGGCTCATGAAGTCTGTCAGCGCCTTAACACTCTCATAAGGAGCAGCATTGTAAATGGAGGCACGGAGACCACCCACACTGCGATGTCCTTTCAGACCTACGAATCCTTCTTCCTCAGATGCTTTGATGAACTTTTTCTCCAGTTCCTCGGAAGCAAGACGGAAGGTTACATTCATGAGAGAACGATCTTCTGCTTCCACACAACCACGGTAGAAATCACCGGAAGAATCAATCGTGTTATAGAGTAATTCCGCTTTTTTCGTATTTTTTTGCTCAATACCAGCCAGTCCGCCCTGTTCTTCAATCCATTTCAATACTTCATTCACCATATATACCGAGAAGGAAGGTGGCGTATTGTATAGGGAGTTGTTGTCTACATGCGTGCTGTAACGAAGCATGGTTGGAATCGTTTTAGGCGATTCGCTCACCAGTTCCTCACGAGCAATCACAACCGTAATTCCGGATGGACCCAGGTTCTTCTGTGCACCTGCGTAGATCATGCCGAATTGATTGAGATCGAATGGTTTACAGAAAATATCACTCGACATGTCCGCAATCAGAGGCACTGAACCGGTATCCGGGAATGACTTGAATTGCGTACCTTCAATCGTTTCGTTGGAAGTCAAATGCACATAAGCCGTACGTTCAGGCAGACTCAGATTCGAAACATCCGGCAATTTCATGAACTTCTCTGCTTCGGAAGATGCAGCAACATGTGTCTCGCCGATCAGCTTCGCCTCAGACAGAGCCTTCTTGGCCCAGCTGCCAGTCATTACGTAACTTGCTGTCTGTCCTGCTCCGAGCAGGTTCATGGGCAGCATCGCGAACTGAGTGCTTGCACCGCCCTGCAGAAAGAGAACCTTGTATCCTTTTGGATTGCCTAGAAGCGACAACAAGCGCTCCTGAGCTTCATTATGTACAGACTCGTACACCGCTCCACGGTGAGACATCTCCATAATCGACATGCCTGTATTACGAAAATCTACAAATTCCGCCTGTGCACGTTCCAGTACCTCAAGTGGTAACGCCGCAGGCCCTGCATTAAAGTTATACGCTCTTTTTGTCACAAAATCCCCCGCCCTTTCCATCCGAAACTCTGACATACTAACAGCATTTTGCACAATTCGATTAGAATCGCTCACGGGTATAAGAGTTAGACAGGAAGAAGCATCCTGATCCAACCAACGTATAGACGAATTGAATCATTTCGATCTATATCTTACTTATTGGAAGTCGCTCTATGGATTTGTGCAAAATGCACTCAAAGTAAATATTATCGCTATGATATCAGTATTCTCTATCTGCTTCAAGGGCAATATGCACTGAAGTGTTGAATTCAGGCCATCAAATTCCTTTATCACCCTGCAAAGTTAAAGCACTACATTGTTTAATTCAAGGAAAAGCCTCCGAGAGCGTGTCCCGGAGGCTTTAAGTTGGAACAAGATCTGTTCCGATCCCGACTGATTAGCAGTCGAAGTAGAGGCTGTACTCGTGCGGATGAATGCGGATCGCTACTGCTTTCGCTTCATCACGTTTGAGGTTGATGTAGTTTTCAATGAATTCTTTCGTGAATACGCCGCCTTCAGTCAAGAACTCGTTATCAGCTGCCAATGCATCAAGCGCTTCTTCGAGGGAAGCTGGCACACTGCGGATGTTTTCTTTATCTGCATCAGACAGGTCATAGATGTTTTTATCGAGTGGACCATATCCAAGCTCAGTTGGGTTGATTTTACGTTTGATTCCATCCAGACCAGCCATCAGCATTGCGGAGAATGCCAAGTATGGGTTAGCTGTGGAGTCAGGTGTACGGAACTCGATACGACAACCTTTAGGTGTAACAGCTGCAACCGGGATACGAACTGCTGCGGAACGGTTACCTTTGGAGTAAACCAAGTTTACTGGTGCTTCATAACCAGGTACGAGACGTTTGAACGAGTTCGTACTAGGGTTAGTCAAAGCGATCAGTGCCGGAGCATGGTACAGGATACCTCCGATGTAGTGCAAAGCCATTTCACTCAGGTTAGCATATCCCGCTTTGTCATAGAACAATGGGGAATCGCCATCGAAGATGGATTGGTGAACGTGCATTCCGCTACCATTATCACCGAACAATGGTTTTGGCATGAATGTTGCTACTTTACCATATTGACGTGCAGTGTTGTGCACGATGTATTTGTATGCAAGCAGGTTATCTGCTGTTTTCTTCAGTGTATCAAAACGGAAGTTGATTTCGGCTTGACCCGCTGTCGCCACTTCATGGTGATGACGCTCGATCGACAGGCCTGCTTCTTCCAAAAGACGACACATTTCGCTACGAATATCTTGTTGTGTATCCACTGGCGCTACTGGAACATATCCACCTTTAGTGCGAACTTTGAAGCCCAGGTTTCCGCCTTCTTCTTTGCGGTTCGTGTTCCATGAAGCTTCTTCGGAATCTACGAAGTAGGAAGAGCTGTTCGTGCCGCTCTCATAACGTACATCGTCGAAGATGAAGAACTCGGATTCAGGTGCGAAGAATGCTGCTGTACCTACACCGCTCTCTTGCAAATAAGCTTCTGCTTTAACAGCGATGCTGCGTGGGTCACGCTCATAACGCTCGCCATCCGGAGTGAAGATATCACACATAACATTCAATGTAGGGTGTGCAGTGAACGGATCGACATAAGTCGCTTCAGGATCTGGCATCATAACCATATCGGACTCTTCAATTCCGCGGAAACCTTGGATAGAAGAACCGTCAAAAGCTACTCCATTTACGAACGTGTCTGCATCAACAGCCGAAGCTGGCAACGAGATGTGATGTGCACGACCAGCTAAATCTACAAAACGAAAATCTACCCACTCGATGTTGTTCTCTTGAATTGATTTCAATACGTTTTCAACCGACATGTATTCGTCCTCCCAAATATTCCGAACATTAAACAACCCCACTAAGAAAATGTCTAAATTCGAATTTTTTTCTGTCGTCATTATAAATTTTAAAACATGACATCGTCAATACTTATGTAAGGTATTTTTTGAAGGGATGTTAGATATACTCACACTTTATAAATAACATAAATTCATATAACAACTATTTTTATATACATTTAACTGGTTTAATGCGGTAAAGCGACCCCTATTTTAACCTAAATCATGGAAAAAACTTCACATCATAAATGTTTCTTATCACTATTGATTAATAAATACGTTCAAAACTGCAAAATATGCAAAAAACCGAGCATCTATCTGATTCCGTTGCAATGAACGAGACCAGAGGAGATGCCCGGATGATGATCCAGACCTTGACTATGAAATTCTTATTACACGCCTACACGTGCCGGGAAAAATTCTGCCGGTTGTTTGGCTGTACTGAATGATTTACCCACGATTGGTGCCAATTTCTCCAGATCCTGCAGCAGGTTGGCGAATTGGTCAGGGAACAAGGACTGCACACCATCTCCTGTCATGGAGTTATCCGGATCAGTATGCATCTCAATGATCAGGCCATTGGCACCCGCAGCAACAGAAGCTTTCGTCATCGGTTCCACCAGTTCACGGCGCCCAGTACCATGGCTCGGGTCTGAAATAACTGGCAAATGGCTCAGAGACTGCAGAACAGGGATCGCAGACAGATCAAGCGTATTCCGTGTGTAGGATTCAAACGTACGAATACCGCGCTCACACAGCATGACATTCGGGTTACCACCCGCAAGAATGTATTCAGCCGCATTCAACAATTCATCGTATGTCGCACTGAAGCCACGTTTCAACAATACCGGTTTGCCACACTCGCCCAATTTGCGGAGCAGGTCAAAGTTCTGCATGTTACGTGTACCTACTTGCAGAATATCTGCGTACTCGGCGCAAATATCCACATACTCGGGTGTCATAACTTCTGTAATGGTCAGCAGGTCATGTTTTTTGCCTGCTTCCGCCATCATGATCAACCCCTCTACACCTGTTCCCTGGAAGCTGTAAGGACCTGTACGCGGCTTAAATGCACCTCCACGCAGCACTTGCCCACCAGCAGCTTTCACAAGCCCGGCTATCTCATCAATCTGCGCAGCGGATTCAACCGCACATGGTCCACCCATGACAACAAGTTCTTTCCCGCCGATATCTACACCTTTGATGGAGATCACTGTATCTTCCGGGTGGAAGTCACGGCTTGCCAATTTGTAGGACTTCGAGATTTTCACGACATTCTCGACACCTTTCATTTGGCGAAGATGCTCCTGCATTTTAGGTTCAACTTTGCCAATCAAACCAATGATAGTGCGATCCTCTCCGCGAGAGATGTGTACCTGAAGCCCTTCTTTTTCAATAACTGCAACGATATCCTGAATCTGTTCCTCCGGAGTAGCCTTGCCTGCAATAACGATCATATTAATTCCCATCCTTCCTTGTATGAGAGCACAATAATTTCTTAACGTGCGTCTGATTAAAACATTAAAAACTCTGTCGCGCTTAAACGCTTGTTCGCTTTTAAGCTTTTATCCGTTAAAGTAAATATACCATAGTTCTCCTATTGCGTCAAGGTACACATTCCTTATCCATATACAAAAAGAACCCTGCTCCGCAGGCTCCGAATTCGGTTCTGCGTAACAGGGTTCTTCTCAATTCATTTATAACTTTTGATCTTCACTTACATGCCCTTGCCCTACGGGGTACGTGTTTTTTCTCTAACTGGTGGCAGCAGCTTGCTCATGTTCACGGTACGCTTAATTTCCCACGTCTCCGGCTTATCATGTTCATACTGCTCCAGATAAAGGATGACTTCCTTCGTAATCGGTGTTGGTGTTGAAGCACCCGAAGTAACTGCCACCTTATTTACACCTTTCAGCCATTCTTGCTGAATCTCTGCCACATCGGATACACGATAGGCCGTAACCCCCGCGATTTCCTCCGACACTTGTGCCAGACGGTTAGAGTTATTGCTGCGAGGATCACCTACAACAATGACCAGATCAGACTGCCCCGCCTGTTCAGCGACAGCTTCCTGACGCACTTGAGTCGCCAGGCAGATTTCATTATGAATCTCTGCACCCGGAAACTTCTCCAGCAGACGACTCATAATATGCTTGATATCCCATTGGCTCATTGTTGTCTGATTCGTGATCAGAATTTTGCCTGAAGGTACGTTCAGTCCATCAATCTCTTCTTCCTTTTCGATCAGATGAACAAGACCTGGTGCAACACCTACAGCACCTTCTGGTTCAGGATGGTTCTTTTTGCCGATATAGATGATCTGATAACCTTCTGCCGTCTTCTCCCGAATAAGATCATGGGTCTTGGTTACATCAGGGCATGTTGCATCCACTGTCGTCAACCCTTTGTCCCGTGCCAGCTTGCGCACTTCTGGAGAAACACCATGAGCTGTGAAAATAATCGTGCCACTCTCCACTTGGCTCAAAATATCCATCCGGTTCGGACCATCCAATGTAATAATACCTTCATCTTCAAAGGAATCCGTCACATGTTGGTTATGCACAATCATACCCAATATATAAATAGGCCGTGGTAAATCCAGATTGCGTGCCGCTTGACGTGCGAGCACCATCGCATCCACAACGCCGTAACAATATCCCCGCGGCGAAATTCGCAGTACTTCCACTTGGTTGCCACCCGCTTTCTTTCTCGGCAACGTTGCCGATGTAATTGCAGTCCTGTCTATTATACCTTTATTCGATAGGCGGAGCAAAGACAACCGGCAACCAGATAATAAAGGTGGTTCCTTCTCCACGTCTGGTCACAACCTCAACCGATCCATGGTGTTCCTCAATGATCCACTTGGCAATCGAAAGTCCCAGACCTATGCCGGGTGTAGCCCCGCGGGATTCATCTGCCCGATAGAAGCGATCAAAGATGAACGGCACTTCGTCCCGATCCATCCCAATACCGGTGTCGCTGATGCGTAGTCCTACCTGACCTTTGTACAATACAGCATCCAGGGTCACCGAGCCTTCCGGTGTGTATTTAAACGCATTTTCAATGAAAATAAACAGCATCTGCTGCAGATAATCCTTGCTGCCGTTCACATAGATACCATTGAGTATTGACAGATCA
This sequence comes from Paenibacillus sp. FSL K6-1318, assembly GCF_037976905.1. Lineage (NCBI taxonomy): Bacteria > Bacillati > Bacillota > Bacilli > Caryophanales > Paenibacillaceae > Paenibacillus > Paenibacillus sp. FSL K6-1318. The sequence continues at coordinate 1,966,377 of NZ_CP150270.1, read as the reverse complement.
CCCGGACGCCAGTCCGCATGATGATCCAGAAATTGCGATCTACGCGCCACTTCCTGTACCAAGATCTGTAGAGGAATCGGATTGAGTTCAATTTTCTGGCCTGTATCCGCTCTCGCCAATGACAGCATGTCACTAATCAATCTGCTCATGCGCTTGCCTTCATCGGCCATGTCCTCCAACGCCTCGACGGACATCTGTCTTACCGTTTCTTCATCCAGATTCGGTCGGTCGGTTCCCTCCTGATCCCACAGCTTCTTCAGGAAGTCCACGTTCCCGCGAATGGTCGTCAGCGGCGTACGCAGCTCATGCGATGCATCGGATACAAAGCGGCGCTGGGCAGCATTCGTTTCTTCCAATCCACGGAAAGACAGTTCTGTGCGCTCAAGCATGTTATTCACCGTTTCGATCAAACGCCCAATCTCATCCTTCGGTCCTGCATATTGAATTCGCACACTCAAGTCATCCCCGGATTGAATCTGGTTTGCAGCATCAATGACATTCACAAGTGGACGCATCGACTTCCGAGCCAGTACGAGACCTGAGGTAATAGCCAAAGCCATCGCCACCAGCCAGCCAAATACCAAAATATTAAGCAAAGCCTCTAATAAGCGCTCCTGTGAACTTACGTTAGCTCCTACTTGAAGTATTCCACGTACCTCATTGGTTCCTTGAAGAGAAAGGGGAAGCTGATTCACCAGAAATGGCGTTCCATCCACATAGATTTTGGATATGCCACGCTTTTCAAGAATTTCATTGGATTTCAAGACCGGAAACTGAATTTCCAGTTTCTTCATGTTGCCAGAGATTATGCCTGAACGACTCTGATAATCCCAGAGTTGAATGTAAATCTGTGCCTCCTGAAGCTGGCTCTCTGTAAATGGGTCCAGATCCAATGACTGCGAAAGAGGATTTACACCAATTTGATCCGTAATCCGGGCACTTTTCACTTTCAATTGCTGTTCGACTTCCTGATAGGAGTTAAAGTATACAAAGGCATAGATTACAACGCCCCAAAAGATAAGCACGGCCGCCAAAATGCCAGAATACCATGCGGTTAGTCTTAACCGAATGGACATGTCAGGAGTCACCTCTCAGAATATAACCGGCTCCCCGGATGGTCTGGATTAGACGTTTGCCACCATACTCTTCAGTCTTCTGTCTGAGCATGGCAATGTACACTTCAAGCACGTTGGACTCACCGCTGTAATCATAACCCCAGATTTTATCCATAATCAGATCGCGTGACAGTACCCGTCTTGGATTTTGCATAAACAAATTCAACAGTTCGAATTCCTTGGCAGTCAGTTCCAGGCGTTGCCCATCTCGCACCACTTCACGTGAGTCATTGTCCAGAATAATATCTTCATACATCAGACGATTGTCCGGTGTACCCGCGATATCTGACTTGCGGCGCAGCAATGCACGGACACGTGCCAATAATTCTTCCAACGCAAACGGCTTCACGAGATAGTCATCGGCCCCTGTGTCCAGTCCGGTCACCCGGCTCTGTACTTCATCCTTGGCCGTAAGCATCAGCACTGGCACTTTGCTGCCTGCTTCCCTCAATCTGCGACATACCTCAAATCCGTCAATCTGCGGCATCATCACATCCAGCACAACGATGTCTGGTTCTTTGTCCATCAGTTTGCTGAGACCTTCAGCTCCATTGGAAGCGGTCTGTACCTCATATCCTTCAAAAGCCAGCCCGCGGCGGAGCATGGACACAATTTTTTCGTCATCATCCACAATCAAAATAGTTGAGCGCATGGTCTTTCTCCTTTATCCTAACGTTTTATCCCATTGTAACAGGCAGAAGCACAATCTGCATCTTCAAGTAAAAGTCTCCATCCAAGCGTACTTCATTGTTATCCCGTTAGTTCAGGGCAAAAAAACGGAAGGGCCTTCAAACCCTTCCGTTCTGCCAATCCTTAACCCAATATTATGGTTGCTGCTGTTGTGTATCCGTAGTTTGTGAAGTATCAAAATCATTTTTGTTACCGATTTTGATTTTCAGATCCATTTTCTTACCGTCACGAACCACGTTCAATGTCACTTCACTGCCGATTTCCTGTTTCTTGATAAAATCAATCAGATCCTGACTTGTCGCGTATGGCGTACCGTTGGCACCTGTGATGATGTCATATGCACGAAGATCTGCTTGGTAAGCCGGTGATTGGAAGATCGTGCTGGCTACGACAGAACCTTCGGTCACATCTGTTCCCATTTGTTTAGCGACTTCAGGTGTGAGAGCCATCAGAGATGCACCGATAAATGGTACTGGCTCTTTGGGAACTTCTTTGTTCTCTTTAAGATATTTAACCGCTTCAGAGATGACGCTTGATGGGATCGCAAAACCGATTCCTTGTGCATCTGCGCTGACTGCAACGTTCATCCCGATAACTTCTCCGTTCAGGTTAAGCAACGGACCACCGGAGTTACCCGGGTTAATGGAAGCATCCGTTTGCAGCAAGTGACTATATTCACGTGTTTTACCTGTTTCTTCATCCGGAATGCTGATTGTACGTTCTTTGGCACTCAATACACCTGCTGTAACGGTGTGTTCGAAACCTTCCGGGTTACCAATAGCTACAAGCCACTCACCGACTTGCGTACTGTTGGAATCGCCCAATGGAGCTACAGGGAACGCATCGTCACCACTGTTTTTCTCAATTTTCAATACGGCTAAATCCAGATCGAAGCTGCTTCCGAGCAGTTTCGCTTCATAAGGCTTGCTGTTGTTCTCCAGGGTTACCTGGATTACATCTGCACCCTGAACCACGTGTTGGTTCGTCAGGATATATCCTTCTTTGTCAAAAATAAATCCGGAGCCAATGCCTAGTGGAACCAGCTGATTACTGCTTTGCTGTTGTTGCTGCTGGCTCTGGCCTTGATTGCCTTCCGTTCCATTACCGAAGAAGTATTGGTATAACGGATCGCTTGTATTCGATCCACCCTGACCAGTGCCTGTGCGTGAGGACTGCTTCGCGAGTGTTTCGATTTTGACGACTGCTGGACTTGTACTCGTTACTACGGAAGAAACATCTTCTTTGCCTGTTGGCAGTAACGACGCTGTCACATTGTTGCCTCCGCCTGTGTTCGTGGACGCTTCCTGTCCCGAGCTTTCATTACCTGTGTTCGTAAGTGCAGTCTCCGGTGTGAACATGTTCGTTCTGTCAGCTGTGTACATGAGAACGGTAATGACCAGCATGCCGGCAATAAAGGAGAACAGAAGTGATCTTACGGATGAACGCGGCTTGCGGTTATTATAATTCCAGTTGCCTTTGCCGCCATTCCCTTGATCTCCACCGTTACCTGAGCCGTTTCCGCCTCCGGACGATCTTTTCGCTTGCTCGGATGGTTCACTGTTATAGTAAGTAGGTACGGGTCTCACCGGATCAGGTTTTGTAATCTCTACATTGCCTTCTTCACGCTGATTATTGCTTCCCATGTGATTTGCTGTATCTTCCTGATTCACGGACTGAAAAGGTCCATAAGAATAATAATAGGAGGATTCGTCCGTTCCGGAAGAATTCCGGTTCTCCGTTTGTTTGGTTTCGTTTTCCTCGTCTTGACGGTTCGATCTATAATTACGTTCGTCCATGCCTCTCTACCTCCCAATCTCTTATTCCCAAGAGATATTCTTTAACTGTCCTTATTTTGTACTTTAAACCTTAACCGTACCTTAAAAACAATTAAAAAGGAGATAAAAGCACGTAAGAATAGATTATTTTCCCCGTCATGACAGCATTTTACCCTTTCGTTTTCACCCAGCCCTGACGATGCGCATAGATAGCCAATTGTGTACGATCATCCATCTCGCATTTCATCAGCAGGTTGCTCACATGTGTTTTGACGGTTTTGATACTGATATGTAGTTCTTCTCCAATGTCTTTGTTGGTCTTTCCCTCTGCAATAAGCAACAGCACTTCCTTCTCCCGTTCAGTCAGACCTGATTCACTCTCTCTCGCTGTACGCTGCCTGATTCCCCGAGTTAAAGCCTGCGACACATCACCTGTCATCACAGGCATGCCTCTATAGGCTCCTTGAAGAGCATAGATCAGTTCTTCGGCAGAGACCGTCTTCAGCACATAACTGACCGCTCCGGCTTCAATCGCTTGAACAACAAGATCATCCTCCAGGAAACTCGTGAGCATCACAATCTTCATCCCCGGAAACTCAGTCATGATGGCTTGCGTCGCCTCAGCGCCATTCATTACAGGCATCATCAGATCCATCAGGATCAGGTCCGGCATTTCACTATCATTTAACTTACGCAACTGATCAAGCGCATCCTGTCCATGGCCCGCTTCTCCCATCACATGAAAAGTAGGCTCCAGCATCAGATACGTTTTCAACCCCATTCGCACCATATCATGGTCATCCACAATCATCACGTTTACTTTACCGCTCATTCCGTCTCCCCCTCTACTTCACTCAGGAACGTTCGGGAATTTCGGGATGAATACCCGTACCGTTGTTCCCGCTCCCGGCTTCGATATAATCTGAACTTGCCCGCCAAGCTTCTCTGCCCGTTCACGCATGGTGGATAATCCGTAGGACCCTGGACGCTCGGCTTGCTGCAAAAATCCCTGGCCATCATCGCTGATGCTCATGCTGATCTGATGTTCACTCTCCCGTATGGACAGACTGACCAGTCCTGCCTCTGCATGCTTCACGACATTGGCAACCGCCTCCTGAATAACAAGAAACAGCTGGTGCTCAATGGCATCCGAGATTCCGCCATCCAGTTCCAGCTCTTTCACACCTTTGAGGCCATTCTGCCTGCAATAATCAGGAAACCAGCTATCCAGTGCCGCGGTGAGATCACGCCCTTCCAGCTCCACCGGTCGAAGTTGGGCAATAAGTCCTCGCATCTGACGTTGTGCAATATGTGACATCTGGATCAACTGGTCCAGTACTTTCCCGCCATGTTCCGGATTCATCTCCAGCAAACGCGGCAAGGATGAAGCCGACATATGCATGGCAAACAGCTGCTGGCTTACCGTATCATGGAGGTCCCTTGCCATTCGTTTGCGCTCTTCAATCACAGCCCGTTCCGAGGCTTGCTCCTTCTCAATGACTTCCTGCTCACCGAGGCGCTGAAGCAGTCTCATTTTTTTCTCAATTGAATCCATCATGACATTGAACTCCTGATATACACGACCAAACGAAGCATCATCCGCTTCAGGCATGCGCACCGCCAGATTGCCCTTGGACACTTTCAACATGTTGAGATCGAGCAAGTCGATCTTGCGCTGAAGCCGCAAAGCAGCGATGTATCCGGTGATAACGGTGGCCAGCACAACAACGGCAACATAGGTCCATGCCCGTTGACGTCCAGCCCCCATTAATACCTCTCCATACAATAGATAGAATCCACCCAGCGTAATCAGACCGGTTAGCGCAAAATACATCATCAGTTCCCATTTATTGGCCTTGAGAATTGTTCGAATCATGCGTTAACCCACCTTATTGACTTTGACGTCTCCAATAAACACACTTACAATAATCCGCACCTTTTTGCTTGCTTCACGATAATGAGCAGTTTCAGCTTGAGCACTACTCAGGAATCCGCCGCGTTTCTGGTTCAACAATGACATGTCTCCAATGAATGAATTCGTCGTCACTGTCACACCCAGATCCATATCCTCTGGTACAAATACTTTTACATCACCGATAAATGAAGAAATGACAATCTTCGTCTCCCCGTAAGGAATCTGTGCTTTGGTCAAATCAATCACGGTATCTCCGATAAAGGCCGAGATGTTCATCGGTTTTAGCGAGAACACTTCCTGTCCCATGTACAGATCTCCAATGAATGCTGATTTATTAATGGTATTGCCACTGCCATAATCTCCATAACCATTCCCGTAGCCATCGTCATAATGTTCTTCATATCCAGAATCACTGGAGTTATACGATTGATATTTCTTCTTATATTGATGCCCTTGTGATGATGAATCCGTCGATCCTGTGAAATGAGGGCCATGTGAATCGTTCTTCTGTTCCTGTTTCGGTTTGCCAAATGTTTTCTCGAATTGTTCGTCAAAGGAAGATGGCATCTCCAAATCCTCAGGGGACAACGGTTTATAAGGTTGCTCAGGTGCTGGAGGTGGCTGCATCTTGTCATGATGTTTCCGATCACGACGTCGTGGCCCAATCAGTACGAACAATCCTCCGCCAATCAGCATAACCGGAATCAGATAACGAATGAACTCCCCCATGGAGTAATCAATCCATCCCAGGTTGCGGGCAAGAAAGTATCCACCGATCGCCAGTACAATTACCGGTCCAATGAAGGCATAGCCCCCGTTGCGACGTATCTCGGAAATTCCTTTGACCCCCCACCAGATTAGAAATAACGGCCAATATGTTCTGAAAATATATCCTACATCAATGTCATATCCCAATTGTCTGAACAGGATCATCGCACCAATAGCAATAAGAGGTATGCCTACCCACCAGCGGTCACGCGTAGATCGTTTCATCGCTCATGTCTCCTTCGTCTGTATTATGTATCCAGTGTAACTCAGACAAGACAATGAGAACAGCGGCGGCAGATGGAAGTCTTCTCAGTCTCGAGACTGAGATGGGAGGATATTTTTGTAAAAGCTTCGCATATGTAAAACACCCCGGAGCTACTGCTCCAGGGTGCTGAATCATCATTTTAGTTAATGAATCTTCAATTATTTTTTGTATTTTGATGCTTTGCCTTGGCTTGTTTGGCCTGTGTTTTCTACACCAAACTCGGCATTGTATTTTTCATCAGGTGTTTGGAAATTATCTTGTACTTTGTGTTGAGCGGATTGCTTCACTTTAGCTGCTGCATTCTCTTCTCCAAACTCTGCATTGTACTTCTCGTTTGGCGTTTGGTACCCTTGTGATTTTTTAGCCACAACGAATCACCTCTCTCTTCATATTTACGCTGCATTGCTGCACCGCGGGGTTCGTCCCCAGTCAGTATTATGTGAAGAGAGCACTTCAGTTATTCATGTGAACATGTGAAATTAAATGGCCTTGTCCAACCAGGAGTCCGGTACGGATTTGTACACGTCAATCGCATCCGCCAATTCGCTGAGCATCTTTTCTGTGCACTTCCCAGCGCCTTGCCTGATCACCTGGACCTCCACATCCTTTTTGCCCCATTCCTTGTACACTTGCTTCGTTGTGGGGAAATACAGATCGATTTTATTGCCTTTGATCGCTGAACCGGTATCTGCAACAATCCCATATCCATAGCCCGGAATATACAAAATGGAACCCATTGGGAACAACTTTGGATCAGCTGCAATCGTCGAAACTGTTTCTTTATCACGACGTACTTTGACACCGGAATACGTAATTCCGTATTGGGGGTGTTTAGGTCCTTTTCCTGTGGACTCCACACCTGCCGTATATCCTGTTGCTGTCACCTTCTGTGTGCCCAGTACCTGTTCTGAACGCGGAGCAAGCACGGGCATAGCCGGATCAGCCACCTGTTTCTCGGGAAGCTCAGGCCTCGGAATGACCATCGGTTGTGGTGACCATAGCAAAGCCATATACACCATCGTTGTCAGCTGGGCCTCATCGCTGTATTGAACGCTGACCTGTTCGGGAAATTCCTGAATAGGCTTGCTATAAGTCTCAAAAACTGGACCTTCACTGCTGCTGTTGCGACTCTCGACATGCAGTACTGCACTTTCCTCTTCAAATGTATAAGCATCCGCCTGATCCAGTCCAATGATCATCCCGGCGAACATCACACAGCCAACCAGTAAACCCCGTATATGTTTTTTTTGAATTGAGAATTGCTTTTTCATTGTATAACCTCCCCCTCACTGCAAAGGTTTTCCAAAAAGCAATTAATCTATACTTTTCACAACAAACACTACGAAAAAACGCCTGAATAACATAGGTCAATCCCATGTCATTCAAGCGTTTTTTTTGATTGATCAGCGCAACTTATGCACTGGTTATCTGAATCAATTTCATAACTCACTAAAATGGATTTTTGTAACTAGATATAGACAAATCGAACCATTTAGATCTATATCTAGCCTTGATTGAAGCAGCTAAAGGTATTATGAAATTGATTCATTTAATAAATCATTTGTTCATTTACACCAAACGTGTTGCAATTTCCTCTTTCAGTTGAGCGATAATCTCATCGAGGGGTTTCATGCCCAGATCGCCTTCTCCACGCTTACGCACGGATACCGCTTCTGCATTACGCTCATTCTCACCGACAACAAACATATAAGGCATTTTCTCCAGCTGTGCCTCACGGATTTTATATCCAAGCTTCTCATTCCGCAGATCGGCTTCAGCAGAGATTCCCGCATGTTTCAGCTTCGATTCCACTTCACGCGCATAATCGTCGAAGTTTCCGGATACCGGGATCACTTTTGCCTGAACCGGAGACAACCACAGTGGGAAAGCTCCTGCAAAGTTCTCCAGCAAGAATGCTGTGAAACGTTCCATGGTACTAATTACACCGCGGTGAATAACGACTGGACGATGTTTCTGTCCGTCATCTCCTACATATTCAAGCTCAAAGCGTTCAGGCAACAGGAAGTCCAGTTGGACTGTAGACAAGGTCTCTTCTTTGCCCAGTGCTGTTTTGATCTGTACATCCAGCTTCGGACCGTAGAACGCCGCTTCACCTTCAGCTTCATAGAATGGAAGGTCAAGTTCTTCCACAACTTCACGCAGCATGCGTTGAGACATTTCCCACATCTCGTCGTTTTGGAAGTATTTCTCGGTATCCTTCGGATCGCGGTAGGACAGACGGAAACGGTATTCGTTGATACCGAAATCTTTGTACACCGTTTGAATCAATTCGATAACACGAGCGAACTCTTCTTTGATCTGATCCGGGCGTGCAAAAATGTGTGAGTCGTTCAGTGTCATTGCACGTACACGGTGCAGACCAGTTAGCGCCCCCGACATTTCGTAACGGTGCATCATGCCAAGCTCGGCAATTCGGATTGGCAGATCACGGTAGCTGTGCATGCTGGACTTGTACACCATCATATGGTGAGGACAGTTCATTGGACGGAGAACGAGTTCCTCGTTATCCATAACCATTTTCGGGAACATGTCTTCCTGGTAGTGCTCCCAGTGTCCGGATGTTTTGTACAATTCGACGTTCCCCAGAACCGGTGTGTATACATGCTGGTATCCAAGACTTTCTTCCAGATCCACAATATAACGTTCCAGAGTACGGCGCAGCTTCGCACCATTAGGCAACCAGATTGGCAGGCCTTGTCCGACCAGTTGGGAGAATGTGAACATTTCGAGTTCTTTACCCAGCTTGCGGTGATCCCGTTTGCGAGCTTCTTCAAGGAAGTGCAAATGCTCGTCCAGCTGTGCTTTTTTCACAAAAGCCGTACCATAGATACGTTGAAGCATTTTGTTTTTGCTATCTCCACGCCAGTAAGCACCCGCGACATTCATCAGTTTGAACACTTTGATTTTGCTAGTCGATGGTACGTGAGGACCACGACACAAGTCGAAGAATTCACCTTGCTCATAAATCGTGATCACGCTGTCTTCTGGCAAGTCACGAATCAACTCAAGTTTGTACGGATCGCCCACTTCTTCGAACGTTTTGATCGCGTCCTCGCGGCTAACTTCCTTACGTACAATTGGCAAATTCTCGTTCACAATACGTTCCATTTCCTTCTCAATCTTTTGCAGATCTTCGGGATTGAGCGCTTGTTCAAGATCCATATCATAGTAGAAACCATCTTCGATAACCGGTCCAATGCCAAGGCGTACTTCTTGGTTACCATATAAACGTTTCACGGCTTGAGCCATCAAGTGAGCTGTACTATGACGCATCACTTCAAGTCCTTCTGGTGAATCCAACGTGACGATCTCCACCAATGCTCCTTCATGAAGCGTTGTGGACAAGTCCACCACGATACCATCCAGCTTGCCGGCTACGGCATTTTTGCGCAATCCGCTGCTAATCGAAGCGGCTACGTCCTCAATGGTGCTGCCATCTGCGTAGTCACGTACCGAACCATCCGGTAGTTTAATGTTCACTGCCATTTGTCTCATTCCTCCTGTAAATGTAACCTTCGTGTCCAGATGTTCATGGACTGATTATCTATTGCTATTCCAGTCAGTATGCAAAGGAACGCAAAAAACACCCGTCCCGGCAAAGGGACGAGTGTTATATACTCGTGGTTCCACCCTAATTCAGCTGATTCATCCCTATTCGGAAATACAGCCCTCATTGGCATGACGATAACGGGCATGACCCGGCAGATCCTTACTCGCGGATAATCCCCCATAAAGGCGACATTCTAACTCCACTTTCAAAATTGCAGCTACAAAGGGGTAAACCATACGTGATATCCGGAGGAAATTTCAGCCAAGGTTCCTCTCTCTGCACCGATCTTGCATGTGGTTGTTGTCTTTGTCAACGCTTTTGGTTCAATGGTTCACATGAAAAAATCATGGATCAACAGTTATTATAATTGCCGAGATCACTTGCGTCAAGACCTGTCAACAATCCCGAACGCAGTACTTCACATTCGGGGCAATGATGACATATCTGCACCTTGTCTTCAAAGATCTGGCATATGGTCGAGATGATCGGCAGATCCGGGGTGCGCGTATGCAACATGACTTTCTCTGGAGAGATCGAAATGAGTGTACTTACAATCATATCTTCAATATCCATCTCCAGTTCCAGACCCGGCATCTCTACGACGACCTGCTCATCCTTTTGCACGGGTAACAGATTAAGTCCGGCATCAAGCACCTGAAATTCATGCATTCCCTTGTGCACAAGATGGACCAGGGGTACCTTGGCTTCCTGAAAAAACACAAAATATTTTAACAGCCCCATAAACTCTTCATACTGCCGATCCATCCAGAACTCATCCAGCGCATACTCCACTAATTCCTGAAGCTCCTGCTTATATGGACGTATGCGGAAATTGATAATGCCTTCAAGATGAAAAAAATGAACATCCTCCAGATCCTGACGCAGTCCACTGGCCAACGTAGTACGGCGGCGTTCCCGAAGTCCGGGTTGATCCAGATCACCATTTAATAGTAGAGGCATACATATCCGATTAACCTTTTCCACCTCGTGCTCATCCATGACAGAACATGCCTTGGCAATCATATCCTCCACCATGTTCCGTTCTTGTGTCTCCATAATGAAGTCAGCGAGTCCAAGGGAGAGCAGATCACTGATCCGGGGAAGCCATTGCTGGAAGTCTTCGTGATTCTCATTCCCTCTGCATACCCAGGTTGCTCTTCCATCATTATGTTTGAAGGTGAGCCGAAATCCTCTTTTACTTATATGTAAACCTTTGGTTTTTTCCTTGACACAACGATAAAATTGATCTGCTTCCTCTTGCCCCGATACATCGGTCCATACAGCGAACAGTTCCACAAGAATCACTCCTTTCCTTCCTGTTCAAAGTATATGGCAAGGCCGATGGGGATATACGAAGCGGATTGATGGAAAGCGTGTCATGATTTCTCAGTATATTATGAAGAGGTTTGGAGTTAAGACAAAAATGTGTTATTATTTTAATAACAGTATGTTTCACGGAAAAGGAGGGAAGCCAAAATGAGACAACAACCTAGAATACTCCATTACACCATTATTATCATTTTGTGCGTTTTCCAAGCCTTGTGCTTCCCTATTCCGATGCAGTCCGAGTCTGCCGTTGGGGTGTCTGTTGACGCAACTTCCAATAAGGAAGTGTTGCTACAAATACCCGAATCCCAGCAGAAACCTGTTATTCGCAAATATCCACAAGTCATGTCCAAGCTGATTGCGGTTACGCATAATAAGCCTGTCTTTCTTGTCCTCGCATTGTTATTGATGCTGCGAATCCCTACAACGGGTCTGTCCTTTAAACCGTGGTATTGTCTGTTCAAACGCAGATTATTTCTGCTGCCTATTAAGTTTACCAGCATGTATGTATCCCTCACCCCAATGGCACCAAAATACGTGAACGCTCTTCACTAGCCGTTACGACGTATTTACAGGTTGCTTTTGCATGGAGACACCTCTGTATTTAAGACGGTGTGCTTGTGCATAACTTATAACCCTTTTAGCACACGTTAGATAAACGAATGTTTATGACAGTACCTATTTTTGTTGTACCCACACCGACAAATTCAAATCATATGGCTGTGTCAGGAATTTCTGGCTCTGTTTACCCGCATCATTTGATGTTCCTTTGAGCAGCAGATTATTCATTTTCGGGAAATAAGCCTGTCTTCTGTGGCCAGCCCCTAATTATAAGGAGGCAACAATCCATGGATGTACGCGAAACAGATTTGCCGGGAATCGGCAAAAAATTTCAGATTGAAACAAGCAGTGGTGACAAAATCGTCATTATTATTCACGATGACGGTCGCCGGGAAATGTACCACTTCGAGTATGATGATCCCGATCAAAGTATCTCGATGATTACGCTTGACGATTACGAAGCACGACAGATTGCTGCTATTGTTGGCGGATTGACTTACAAACCGAAGCAGCTTGAAAATATTGAAGTCACGTTTGACGACCTGATTATCGAGTGGTACAAAATCGAAGCATCCTTCGGATGTATCGGTAAATCCATCGGTGAATTGGACGTACGTCAAAACTCTGGGGCAACGGTGATCGCCGTTGTAGAGAAAAATCACAAAAAACATATCAGCCCAGGTCCGGAGGTAGTTATCAGTGCAGAATCCACGGTGGTAGCCGTTGGCGAACGCAATCAGCAGAAACTGTTTAAATCCCTCCTCCTGACTGGAAGGGGGTAAATAGATGGATCATCTGATATTCGAAGTAGGTCTGGCCCTTGTGCTCATTGCGGCAGCCGGCCTTTTATCGGCAAAACTAAGATTTTCGGTCGTTCCATTTTATATTCTGATCGGTATGGCCGTTGGCCCACATGCCATGAAAATCTGGCATCTGGACTTCCGTTTCATTGAAAGTCAGCCTTTTATTGATTTTATGGGTCGGATCGGTATTCTGTTCCTGCTCTTCTACCTTGGACTTGAATTCTCGGTAGGTCGTTTAATTAAATCGGGCCGCTCTATTGCAGTTGGCGGCTCGATCTACATCGGAATTAACTTTACGCTGGGATTATTATTCGGTTTTATGTCCGGCTTCCCGGCTGCAGAAGCACTCATTATCGCAGGTATAACCACCATCTCTTCCAGTGCCATCGTAGCTAAGGTACTCGTCGATTTGAAACGAACGGCCAATCCGGAGACAGAGATGATACTGGGAATCATTATGTTCGAAGATGTATTCCTCGCTGTATATATCTCAATCTTGTCCGGACTTGTGCTCAGTGATTCATCCTCCATCGGAGGCGTCTTCATGTCCGCTCTCATTGCCCTCGGATTCATGCTTATCGTGATTATCCTTGGACGCAAAGCAACACCGTTGCTAAACAAATTGCTAAAAATTCGATCGAATGAGCTATTCTCTCTCGTTGTATTCGGAGCCTTGTTCCTGGTAGCCGGTTTCTCTGAAACCATTCATGTCGCCGAAGCGATCGGTGCATTGCTGGTTGGACTGGTGCTTGCTGAAACAGAACATGCGAAACGGATTGAGCACTTGATTCTGCCGTTCCGTGACTTCTTCGGAGCAATCTTCTTCTTCAGCTTCGGATTGTCCATTGATCCGTTGTCCCTGGGTGGCGAAGCCGTATGGCTGGCTCTGATTGCAGTTGTTATTACATTGTTCGGTAACTTCCTGGCAGGCATGCTGGCTGGACGCAGTGCAGGACTATCGCCCAAAGCATCGGCCAATATTGGTTTAACCATTGTGTCACGGGGTGAATTCTCCATCATCTTGGCGAACATGGGTAAAGCCGGTGGACTGTTACCAATGATTCAACCGTTTGCCGCGTTGTATGTACTGATTCTGGCCATTCTGGGTCCTTTATTAACCAAAGAGTCCAAACATGTATTCCGTTTATTGGATAAAATATTCAAGTTCAAAGATAATCGGAAAAAGAAAGAAGAACCGAAGGTTCTGCAGAAAGAAGGATAATTCTTATGTCTGTACAGAACAGACATACTATCGTAGTTCGCGGCTCTACGCCGATCTTTCTGTGATTAACCCAGGGAGAATGGCTCGAAAGCCGCACAAAGGAGGCTGACCTATGAAAGCACCTCTGATATCGGCTAATCCGGTGCCAAACACCGCCAAGACCAGAATATCGTCTACCCGCCGCTGGTTAAATTTGTTACTTGTAATTGCGGGCGGAATTCTGGCCTCCGTGGGACTTGAATTGTTCTTACACCCCAATAAGATCATTATTGGAGGCATTACAGGCATTTCCTCACTGTTCGCCCACTGGACCGAAATGAGGATTGGATTGTTCCTATTTTTATTCAATGTTCCGTTTATATTTCTGTCCTACAAGATTGTGCAGAAGAAATTTGTACTGGTAACTGTTCTAGGTCTGGTTGTCTTTTCGATCGGTGCCATTGTGCTTCATCCCATGCCGCCACTTGTAGAGCACCCGCTGGCTGCCGCCATGTTTGGCGGATTATGCCTCGGACTCGGAATTGGGCTTGTCGTGCGGTATGGTGGGACACTGGATACGCTGGAAATCGGTGATCCGTCTTCCCGTCCACCTGAACGTGTGTTTAGCGGGAAACGGATGCTTATCGAAAAAATAATCATGCTGCTTAACTTGTTGATACTGACAGCCGCAGGTGTTGTCTTTGGCTGGGACCAAGCGATGTATTCCGTAATCGCCTATCTTATAGCTTATGAAATGGTGTACATTGCGTTCAGGGGATTCTCTTCCAAACGCAAAATATGCATTTTGACTACGCAAAGCTCTCAAGTTGAAAAAGCTGTACGCAAACGGCTGCGCCGTGAACCTGGAACGCTGGAAGCAGCTTCTGACTCAACACAACTCGCTATGGCGGATGGGTGGATCAAACAGATCCCGGGTGCACTTTATTATGAGGTACACGTGCTGGAGATGATCTGGTTGAAGTCCATTGTGCGTCATATTGATCCACATGCGGGCATTGTAACAAATCCGGAAAAATAAAAAAACGCTCTCTTCCCCTATGGATGGACAGTATTGTCCAACAAGGTCAGAGAGCGTTTTTTCTGTTATTATAATTAATTGATATTATAGTTCAACGATAGCTTTGACTACATGTGAATCTGGCAATAGCCATTGGTCTATTGCAGAAGGTAACTCATCAAATTCCACACGGTGTGTAATATAACCATCCATGCTTAATTTCTTTTGACGCAAGGTCGACAGGACCTGTTCAAAATCTTCACGGGTTGCGTTTCTACTGCCCAGGATGCTCATCTCCCGCTTGTGAAACTCAGGATCATGGAAGGTAATATCTGCTTTTACCAGCCCTACAAAAATGAGTTGACCACTATGCGCCACATATTGAATGGCTTCATTCATGGAGTTCACGTTACCGGTTGCGTCAAAAACAGCCGTAGCATAGTCACCTCCGGTGATTTCAGCCACTTGTTCTACAGTACGCTCATTGGCCTGAACCAGGTCATCTGCTCCAGCCCAAGTCCGGCTAAGCTCCAGCCTGTCCAGATTACGATCAACGGCAATAACACGTGCTCCCGCCTGTTTGGCGAATGCCATCACGCCAAGTCCAATGGGACCAGCTCCAATCACGACCACATGCTCACCAGGCTTGATTCCTGCTCTCCTGACGGCATGGGCACCAATGCTTAATGGTTCTACCATCGCTGTCTCATCTAGCGTCAATCCTTCTGCTGAGAGCAGATGTGAGACAGGCACGCTGATTCGTTCTCTCATGCCTCCATCGACGTGCACACCCATGACCTGCATGGACACACAGCAATTACTTTTTCCACTACGACATGCAATACAATGACCACAGTGCAGATACGGAATAATACTTACCTGATCCCCTGGTTGTAGCCCTGCATCGTTCGGACCAATCTCTTCAATAACAGCCGCCAGTTCATGACCGAGTACGCGAGGATAGGTAAAGAATGGCTGATTGCCTTTATACGCATGCAGATCCGTTCCACAGATCCCAATCCGCCGAATGGAAATCAATGCCTCCCCTTCTGCTCTTTCCGGTTGAGGAAGATCTTGCAGCTCCAAACGGTCTATTTTTTCACATACAATGGCTCTCATCATTGTTCCCCCTTGGATGCTTCTGATGGCATGTTGCTATACTTAGTATTATATTCAGGACGTCCGCTTGACCACGTCTCATTATGCAATGGTGCCAGAATGCGCAGCACTTCCTCCAGTAGACTCTGATCTATCGGTTCTTCTATCCACGTTGCGTTATTGATGATATTGCGTTGATTGGCACTGCTCACCAGTGTTGTGGGAATTTGTTCATTCGAAGTGGAGAATTGCACTGCCAGCTTGGCAATGTCACTGCCTTGTTCTGCACAGAAGCGGGCAGCCTTCAGGCAGAGCTGTTTCACCCGTTCATTTGCCGGATGCCAGGCAGGAGCACCTCGGGTACTTAACAAGCCCATAGAAAGAGGCGAAGCATTAACAAGGCCAATTTCTTTCTTTTCCAACAAAGGTAACAACGATAATAATGAGGTATCATTCAATGAATAATGACAATACGAGATAATGGCATCGGCATCGATCTGTGGCAGAACCTTCTCGAACAACGGCAAAGGCAGTCCGCATATCCCCGCATGACGAATAACTCCCTGCTCTTTCAGCCGCAGCAACGTTGGAAAGGCTTCTTGTACAATGACCTCTGCTGGTACAAATTCAATATCATGCAGGAATAAAATATCAATATAGTCCGTATGCAGTCGATTCAGACTCTCTTGCACACTATTCAGAATCCGCTGACGTGAAAAATCAAACTCATTTTCCCCATACCGTCCGGCCTTGGTAGATAAAATATACGAACTGCGCGGCAAGCTACGAATGGCCTCGCCCAGCACTGTCTCTGCCTTCGTCAGTCCGTAGTAAGGTGAAACGTCTATGTAATTCATCCCCGCATCTACGGCAGCATGAACAGTACGAACCCCTTCGTCTCGGTCAATGTCACGAAATACAGAACCGAGTGAGGATGCTCCAAAGCTCAATACAGGTACGTCCAGTTCTGTCTTTCCAAGTATTCTTCTCTTCATCCGTTGGCTAGCCCCTTCCCAGCATGTCTGACTACACAAGTTCCTTCTCATTGTAACAGTTCAATTTCAATATAAAATATCGGCAATTGCGTAACATGTACTGTTTAATGACCTCGATCCGCAGAATAAAATCAAAAAAGCCCGCCGTCTCTCCAAACGGAGTAGTCGGCGGACTTGGCTTTATCCATACTCATCTGCGATCAGTATGGATAAGCGTATTTTCTAATAAAATATTAGTTCTGCATTACGAAATCTTCATGCACGGAATTCTCTTCGTCGAACATGCGCACGATGTCATATCGCGTGTTACGTTGTGCCGGAATATAACCGGACTCCCGAATCAAACGGAGAATGGATTCAATGTTAACTTTATATGTTGCACCAGCAGCAGATACAACGTTTTCTTCAATCATCGTGCTACCGAAGTCATTACAGCCAAATTCAAGCGACTTCTTACCGATCTCAGGACCCATGGTTACCCAAGAGGATTGAATGTTCTTGATATTATCCAGCACCAGTCGGCTGATGGCTACAGTCTTCAAGTATTCTTCCGGCGTCTGACGCTCCAGCTTGAGGTTCGTATTATCCGGTTGGAAAGTCCAAGGAATGAACGCCAGGAAACCTTCGGAGTCATACTTGTTCGCAATACATTCGTCCTGAGCTTCACGTACACGGAGCAAGTGCAATGCACGCTCTTCCATCGATTCACCAAGGCCGATAACCATTGTTGCCGTAGTGTTCATGCCGATGCGGTGTGCAGTTTGCATAACGTCCATCCAATCCCGCCATGAACCTTTCAA
Organism: Paenibacillus sp. FSL K6-1318; assembly: GCF_037976905.1. Classification (NCBI taxonomy): domain Bacteria; kingdom Bacillati; phylum Bacillota; class Bacilli; order Caryophanales; family Paenibacillaceae; genus Paenibacillus; species Paenibacillus sp. FSL K6-1318. Next base: position 1,948,476 of record NZ_CP150270.1, on the reverse strand, counting down.
GCGGCTAATCTTCCGACGTGTGCGGTCATCGAGAATTTCAGCGCCGCCGCCAGGCAAGGAATCCAGTCCAGCTTCGTGAATGGCACGGACAACCTCTTCCAATGTAAGGCCATCGGAAACTTCAACCATTTTCATAATCTCAGCTGGTGAGAACGAGTGCATCGTGATGTTCGGGAACCGCTCCTTGATGGCTTTCAACAGGTCTGTGTAATAGCTGAAAGGCAGGTTCGGATTCGTTCCGCCTTGCATCAGAATTTCCGTACCATTCACATCTTCCGTTTCCTGAATCTTCTGGAAAATAACTTCATCCGGAAGCACATAACCTTCATCCGAACCAGGTCTGCGGTAGAAAGCACAAAAACGGCAGTACACATCACACACGTTCGTGTAGTTGACGTTACGCCCAATTACAAATGTTCTGTATGGTTCAGGGTGCATACGTTTCATAATGACATTAGCAGCTGCCCCGATTTTGTCCACTTCATTGGATTCAAATAGCTGAATCGTGTCTTCCAAGTCTAAACGTTCGCCCCGAAGGGCTTTATCTAAGATACGGTCTACCGTACTCATCGTAAAAAAGCCTCCCTCATGAAGAGAAATTATATAACGATCCGTCCCAACTTGTTCAAGAGAAGCAAGTTCTGGTGGCAACATCGTATTTCTGTACTCCACATATCGTAACACAGGTTACATGTGAAAAAAAGCACCTTATGTACAGGTGCTTTAAAAATAAGTAAAAATTTTTACATATATAATCAAATTTATTCGATATTAAACGATACGCATAGGCGTATTCGGGTACCCTTCTTTTCTAGGATTCCTGAAGTGCTTGTTCCAAATCTACAATCAGATCTTCAATGTCTTCCAGACCCACAGAGAAACGCAGCAACCCATCCGTAATACCTCGGTCACGGCGAACCTCAGCCGGCATTGCCGCATGAGACATCATCGCCGGGTAAGACAAAATGCTCTCCACAGCTCCCAAGCTTACAGCAACAATGGGTAGCTTCACCCGGTTAAGGACTGCTTTTGCCCGATCGCCTGAACCGACGTCAAACGAAACGACAGCTCCATATCCTGTTGACTGACGCTCATGTGCCTCGCGGCCCGGATGATCCTTCAGCCCTGGATAAAAGACAGCGGTAATATCACTGCGCTCATTAAGCCAAGCTGCCAGTTTGGCTGTGCTCTGTTCACTGTGAGCCATGCGAGCCCCCAAGGTTTTCATGCCGCGCATCAGAAGCCAGGATTCTTGTGCACCAAGTACAGTTCCGAGTCCATTTTGCAACTGTTTCAGTTGTACGCCAAGTGATTCCGTGCGAGCAACGGCTAACCCTGCCAGTACATCACTGTGACCTCCGAGAAACTTCGTAGCACTATGTACGACGATATCCACACCCAGCTCAATTGGACGCTGATAGTAAGGTGTCATAAAGGTGTTATCCAGAATCGTGATCAGGTCATGTTCCTTCGACCAATTAGTCACGGCAGCGATATCCGTGATTCGCAGTGTCGGGTTGGACGGTGTTTCCATATAAACTGCCTTAGTGTTTGGCTTGAGCGCCGCTTTTACTTCATCTATATTGGTCATGTCTACAAAGGTCGTCTCGATCTGCATACGGCTTAATATGGAAGTAAGCAAACGATACGTACCTCCATATACATCTTCCGTTACAATCATGTGATCCCCTGCGGAGAACATCATGAACACGCTGGATATCGCGGCCATTCCCGATGAATAGGCGAATCCTCGTGCTCCACCCTCCAGCAGTGTGATGTAATCTTCCAAAGCCTGACGTGTCGGATTACCCGAACGACTGTAATCATGCTGAGGTGGATTGAAAATATCAAAATGATGGAACGTCGAAGCTTGATAGATCGGTACACTCGAGGCTCCAGTTGTTTTGTCGATCTCATCACCGAAATGAAGCAATTTGGTATCAAATTTCAACTCGGAATTGGGCTTGTTATTGAACTCACTCATGAGTGCACGCCTCCTTCCACTTCCTGTTGTGCAGCTGTCAGCGCATTGCCAAGATCTGCAATCAGATCATCTGCATGTTCAATGCCCACGGAGAACCGAAGCAGACGGTCATCCACACCTACAGCGTCACGAATTTCAAGTGGTATATCCGCATGCGTTTGTACCGCCGGGTAAGTCATAAGTGATTCTACGCCACCGAGACTTTCGGCAAAAGCGATCAGTTTGATATGACGCAGCAATGGTTCAACATAACGTGCATCCTTCACTTTGAAAGAGAAGATACCTGTGTTACCCGTGGATTGTTTATTCTGAACTTCATACCCCGGATGATCCGACAAGCCTGGATGATATACTTCACCTACTGCCGGATGCTCAAGCAAGTATTTGGCAATGGTAAGCGCATTGTACTCGTGACGCTCCATGCGAAGAGCCAGCGTTTTCATGCCTTTCATCAACTGGTAGGAATCACTTGGAGACAACACGGCCCCAATTGAATTATGCAGGAACGCCATTTCCGCAGATAATGCCTCACCTTTAGTTATGATTAATCCGGCTAGCACATCATTGTGTCCGCCCAGATATTTGGTAGCACTATGAATGATGATATCGGCACCCAGTTCAATCGGACGTTGGAAAAATGGAGTCAACAACGTGTTGTCAACAATTGTCAACAGGTTGTAACCTTTCGCCCAGGAAGCGACAGCTTCAACATCGGTAATCATCATCAGTGGATTGGTTGGTGTCTCGATGAATACAGCTTTGGTATTCGGCTGACGAACATTCTCCAGTGCTGTAAGGTCATTCGTGTCCACATAACTTGCAGTTACGCCGAAACGGGACAAGATGCGTTCAAGCAGACGATAGGTTCCGCCATACAGATCCAGCGATACAATCAGATGATCCCCTTGACCAAACATGGCAAAGATGGTTTGCAGCGCAGCCATACCCGAGCTACAGGCGAACCCTGCATCACCGGACTCCAGCGCTGCGGCTGCTTCTTCCAACACTTTGCGTGTTGGGTTGGTCGTACGAATATAATCAAACCCCGTGCTTTGTCCAAGCTTCGGGTGGCGAAACGCAGTGGATTGATAGATCGGAAAGTTAATGGCGCCTGTTACCGGTTCATTGATGGACCCAATTTGTGCTAAGCGGCTTTCGATTTTCAACTTGTTGTTGTCTTCCATTGCTGCATCCTCCTGTAATCTCGATTAGATTTGCGGGCCAATATCGTAAGGTGTTTCTTGATACACATAGTAATTGAGCCAATTAGAGAATAATAAGTTGGCATGAGCGCGCCAAGTAGCCGGTGGCACACGGGAAGGATCATCATTCGGATAATAATGTCTAGGCAATGCGATATCCAACCCTTTGGCTGCATCCCGGTCATACTCCCACTTTAATGAGAAGGGGTCATACTCGGCATGTCCTGTGGCAAAAATTTGTTTGCCGTCTTTGGTAGCAACCAGGAAAATACCGGCTTCTTCGGATTCAGCCAAAATCTCTAAATTCTCATTCTTTTCAATATCTTCGCGTCTCACTTCCGTATGACGGGAATGTGGAACGTTGAATACTTCATCGAATCCACGCAACAACGGAACATGAGGCTTGTTGATCGTATGCGGGAAAACACCAAAACACTTTTCATCAAGCGCAACCTTGGGTACGTCAAAATGATGGTACAAACCTGCCTGGGAAGCCCAACATATGTGCAGAGTTGAAGTCACATTAGTTTTGGTCCATTCGAAGATCTCCTGGATTTCATTCCAATAGTTCACGTCTTCGAAATCCATCTGTTCCACAGGTGCACCCGTAATGATCATGCCATCGAAACGGCGGTGCTCAATCTCATCGAAGGTTTTATAGAACAGATCCAAATACTCCTGAGACGTATTCTTCGACGTATGGGATTTGGGATGTACCAGAACGACATCCACCTGAATGGGCGTGTTTCCGACCAGACGAAGCAATTGTGTTTCAGTCGTTTCCTTTGTAGGCATCAGGTTTAATATAGCGATACGGAGTGGACGAATATCCTGCTTGTATGCAGAAGTTTCATCCATGACGAAGATATTCTCTCCTTCGAGTACTTCTTTTGCTGGTAGAGTATCGGGTATTTTGATTGGCATGGTAAGTCTAACTCCTCCTTGTGCATAAATAGATGCAGCCACCGCTGGCTTGATGTCTTCACATCAATACAGTTATAGGCTGCCATGAGCTTGTCTCCAAACATTGAATTGAAGTTCCATCCAAAGTTACGACAATCTCAAGTTCCTTAGCGAAAATCACTGCTGAGAAGTCGGGGCATATGACAAAGACCTTCCTCGGATTTCGAGAAAGGTCATATGTAAATAGATATGCGCCTCTCTCATCTCTCAGTTACAACAGTGTCACTCGGACACTTGGTCGCTGCAAGAATTAGCACCGTGCGGTATACCGCCGGTTGCCGGGTTTCATCGGGCCAGTCCCTCCACCTACTCTTGATAAGATTTCGCTGTATTAAGTTGTAATTTAATATGGTTCACCGTCTACTTTATTACATTAATGCCCTCACGTCAAGTTGCAGTTCTACGTCTGCTTTCCAGATCGGAACCGTTCATCATCCGTTATCATACACTGCCTCAGGGCGCGAAATAGACACATTTTTGCGCTTGAAAGCACCTTGTACCAGCGGTATACTAAACAAGGTGTTATAAACCCTTATGTGAGAGGTGACATATTAAATGGATGGCGACCCGAGGCCTGACTGGCAGCCGAATTCCGACAAACTGCATAGAGAATTGACATCAGCATGCCGGCAGCGGGACGTGACTTCCGTTTGATTATATAATGAACGCAGCCCTGATCTCCAGGCTCCGCTGCCGACCGGCTGATTTGTTCTTTTTGCGCCCATAATGATAATATCCGCCAGGTTGGCGGGTGCAGAAGGAGTAGATTAACAATGAAAATCCGGTTGGTTAACAACGGTGTATTTATTCCGGTGGACGACATTCAGCAGGCGCTGACTCCACCAGCGGAAGGATTTTACTGGATTGATGCGGACGTAGACGATTTGGCGGTACTTCAGCCGCTGTTCTTAATGCATGATCTGGCAGTGGAAGACTGTCTCAGTGATGAAGAACAACGTCCGAAGATTGAAATTTATGAGAACCATTACTTTATTGTGATCAATAGCATCCGTTTCGATGATGAAGAAATATTTCTACGTGCGGTGAACTTGTTCCTTGGCAGACATTTCATCATTAGTGTTACGAAGCAGAAGGTTAGCGAATTGCGCACACTGAAACCCATTCTCTGGGAACAGGAAATCAGCACACCGGATCGTCTGCTCTACTTGCTGGTTGACTTGATTGTTGATAATTATTTCACCGTAGGTGACCGAATTGAAGCTCGGATCGAGAAGCTTGAGGAAGACATTCTGATGCACACCAAAAAGTCACATCTGAATGAAATCATCGGGCTGCGCAGTGAGATTCTGTGGCTGAAGAAAGTGCTTGGACCTCAGAAAGAGGTTATTAACACACTGAACAAAAAAGATCTGCGTCTCATTGATGATCAGCTGCAAAAGTATTTCAGTGACATCTATGAGAATGCTGTAAAAATATCTGAAACCTTTGAAACATATCGCGACCTGATGGGCAACTTGCGAGAAGCCTACCAATCCAGTATTGCGAACCGGGCGAATGAGATCATGCGTGTGTTTACCGCCATTACCACGGTCTTCATGCCGCTGACGGTCATTACCGGTATCTACGGTATGAACTTTACGAATATGCCAGAGCTTAACTGGAAATACAGCTATTTTGTTGTGATTGGCCTGATGGTTACCCTGGGCCTGAGCATGTTCTTCATTTTCCGCAAAAAAGACTGGGTATGAACTCAAATGAAATGAAATAACAAAGACGAAGCGCTCCTGTGGGAGAAACGCCTCGTCTTTTTTTCATTTCCTTCACCTAACCTACATTCTGCTCTGTCTCTGCATGCCGACGAAAGCGGATTCGAATCATGCGCAGTCTTTCATAGACCTGCTCCAGACTTCCTCCGTCGGGTTTCTCTCCTCCATACACCTTATGTAATACTGGCTTCAGGAACGTATCTCCCAGCTCCTCATACGCACTCCATACGGCCTCTTGTTCGTTCTCTGGCATCACTGCCAGCTCCACGTCCAGAAGACAATCGGTATCATAACCTTCGAGATCCAGTGTCTCTAACAGCTCAATCAACTCACGTCGGGATAATCCGGATCGATTAACAATCTCCTCTAACGTATATCCTTCCTTCATACCCTCAAGCACTTGCTTGCGCGTGGTGAACTTGTCGAGTTCCTGCTTGTACTTCTGCTCTCTCTGCTTATATAACCAGCTCTCATACTCTTCTTCCTTCAGTGCCGTGTATACCCAGTCCAGCGGGAATGTCGTTGAACGCTCCAACCCATTCGTAATCTCCATCCACTCCGTACCATACTCGGTTGCTTTGCTCTCCCCTACGCCGGGCAGTTGCATCAGTTCATCCATCGACTGCGGAACAAAGGCACTGATCAGACGCAGCAGACGGTTCGTTGCTATAAAATACGGTGCCTTCCGGTCAGACACAGCTCTCTTCCTGCGCCATGTGCAGAGATCCGTATATAACTGCTCATTGCCGTATAACTCACTGTAACAATGGAGCCGCTGTCCACCATAACTGCGTGACTTCAGATCATCATTCTCGTGAAATAAACCCTGCAACTGCGGTCGGTACCCCTCACTCATCTGTATGGCAAGCTGATGACGGTAGATATGAAGCAGCTCCTCCCAAGAGGTCCCTTCGTACCAAATGCTGTCCTCACGCTCTCCTTCCTCGTAACGACTCCATCCCAGCTGCCAGCTATCCTCCTCTTCTCCAATCCATAGCTGCGCATATTCTGCATTTTGATCTGACATTCTGGACAATCTGTTCATGAAAATGACTTCCATTTTCCGTTCCCTCCCTTTCACATTTCAGCCTATACGGGTTAGTTATGCTACCTACAGGCGCACAAAAAAACACCTCTCCTGCAAAATCCATGCAAGAGAGGTGCTTCCTCATTAACCGTGCTATGCTGTTGCCCATATCATACCACAATGGTAAAATTCGTCAATCCCTTATTGTTCTACTTATTCAACGCCAATTTGGCAAGCGCCAGTGAACCGCACAGCCCTGCATTGTCGCCAAGTCCTGGTGAAACAACATACTGGTCAATATCGGATTGTAGTGCCGGATGCTGAACGTATCCTGCAAGCAACTCCTGCAGTTTGCTGCGAACCATCGGGAACAGGTGCTCCTGCTTCATAACCCCGCCACCCATTACGATTTTCTGCGGTGAGAGAATCAGAACATAGTTCATCAGTGCATGTGCCAGGTAGTGCGCTTCGATCTCCCATGCTTTATGATCTGCTGGCAGTTCGTAAGCCGGTTGCTCCCAACGTTTGTTAATGGCCGGGCCTGCTGCAAGACCTTCGAGGCAGTCACCATGGTATGGACAGAAACCCTCGTATGTATCCTCCGGATGTCTGCGTACAATGATATGTCCCATCTCTGGATGTGACAATCCATGGACCATTTTACCGCCAACCACAGCACCTGCACCAATGCCTGTACCCACAGTGATATACAGACAGCTCTCAAGACCTTGTGCAGCGCCCCAGGTTGCTTCTCCAAGTGCCGCACCATTCACATCCGTATCAAATGTCATCGGTACATCAAAATGCTCCTTGAGCTTGCCAATGACGTTATACTGTCCCCAATGTGGTTTCGGTGTTGTTGTGATATAACCATACGTTGGGCTTCCTTCAATCGGATCAATCGGGCCAAATGAACCTACGCCCAGAGCTTCAATGCCTTTGCCTTCAAAAAACGAAATCACTTGAGCCATTGTCTCTTCCGGTGTCGTCGTGGGAAAACTTACGCGTTCCAGAACTTCTCCATTTTCCGTGCCAATACCACATACAAATTTGGTTCCGCCTGCTTCAATTGCGCCTAAGATCGTCATGTTAGTCACACTCCCAAGTTAGTTTAAAAAGGAATTGATATTGCTTTACTTGATGACACTATAATTACCCTGCTACTTAATCTCCAGCTTGGACAATCGTTTCATTAACGTCTGCCTCCAGCTGTCTGACAGCGCAGGAATGGCCAGTAACGCCTGAATACCTTCGGCATTTTCTTTCCCCTGATGCATAATTCGATTGGCTTCAAGAACCGTCATTGATGTAGGATCGGTGCTGATCCGTCGAAATATCGACGAAGGCCTTACCTCCCCTTCTTGCAGTACACGAAAGTAAAAGCCCGTATGTCCACTCTCCTGAAAATAAACAGGAAGTTCCTTATAGTCATACCTCGCACCCAGCTTGAAGCAAGGTTGTCTGGGCTGACTGACCTGCACCGTGGCTTCGCCCAACTCGTACACATCACCAATCCGTACGTCTTCTTCGGCACAGCCTTCAACCGTCAGATTTTCTCCACAAGCTCCCCAGTCCAGCTTGCGATCCATCAGCTGTTCCAACGCCGGATAACGACTGTAATCGTATACACAAACGGCCTTGTCAGGTCCGCCATGATGCACCAGATCCGCCTGGGCATCCCCTGTCATTCCAGAGAATGACAGGAAAACCGCGTCGGTTACAGGATGTTTCACAATGCCGCTCATCACTTCACGCTTCTGCCCAGGGAGCGGCTGCGGCAGACCTACATTAATAGTCAGAACTGCTGTGTTGCCTTCCCCTGACTTTCGATCAGATGTGAGTGTCATTTGGCATCATCCCTCCCATAATTACTTTCTTTTAACGCACAGAGCCACCAAATACCAGTGCATTACTCAAGAGCCGGCCTGGTGAAGTTAGCATTTTGCCCCCGGCATACATACCCGAGGAAGCACCGCCATCCAGATTCATGGCTTGTTTGGCACCAAGCTTCTGCATCACCGCTGCCCACTCCTTGATTGTTGCTCCGGAAACGGTAGCCAGCATAACAGAACCGTCCGCCATGATCGCAATACCACTTCTGGCTCCCGAAGCATTAAGAATCTTGGCATCCTTGAAACCTTCGCTCGTCGGATTGACAGCTACCTTACCGTCTTTTACCAGACGTGGTCCCGCTCCAACAGCGGTCACTACATCTTGCCAAGGGATCTCTTTGCCTGCGGCGTTCGTATACTTATAATTCATTTCTACGGTTGAACCAACGGTGAAACGGTCCGACGAAGACTTCTGGTTACCTGTGAAGACCAGTACCGAGCCATTCTTAGGAATCGCTACATTTGTATTGGGCACTTTTTTGGTCACAATACCTTTCTCCATGACAACCGCAGTGCCACCTTTGAACCCGACTGTGGCACCTCGTTCAGGCGTATACAGCATCGTAATGCTTGCGTTCGCTGAAGGTGTTCGATTAATAAAGGTCGCATACCAACTGCGTGATTTACCTTTTGTATCCGTTACTTTACCTGTCAAACTCACCTGAAGTGAATCCATGATCGCCGAGCCGTCTTCCTTAAATCCGATGGATGTTCCGTATCTTCCAATATGTATGACCTTACCATTTGCTATTAACATACCGTATGGATCTGGTGCTCCGTTATATGCTTCAAAAAATGCTCCGTTAATGGCAGCTTGTGCGCCATAAGCTTTCACTATCGATGGCAATGTTGCCGTTTGGCCCACTTGCTTCTTCGCGAGTCCCACCGTAACCGGTGTTCCCTTCGGAATCGTAACCGTCTGTACGGTAAAATTGCGTCCTGCTGCTTTTACTTTCTGTACTTTGGTGCTAATTGCTGCTTTGGCATCCGCTGTCTGTGGCGCACTTACTGCTCCCGAAAGAATTACGGGCAAGGCCAGGACGAGGGCCATAGCCCCTGTCCACCACTTTTTACCTGTTCGTACGTTCTTCATGTTGCTCACCCTATTGCCACTCCCATCCAAGAGCCAAGGCTCTTCATCTCAAGTTGTTCAAACTTGTCCATCACCATATCCGGATCAAGACGCAATTCACAGATATCCAGCGCACAGGCAACCGGAACAGCACAATGAATCTCTGCCAGTTTGCGGGACAGATGAAGCATGTCCAGATCATTCTCAATCTTGTTACGCACCGAAGGGGTCAGTTTATCCATGTTGCTCAAAATCCCTTCAATGGAGCCGTATTCCTGTACAAGCTTCAACGCTGTTTTCTCACCAATTCCCCGTACCCCGGGATAATTGTCACTGGCGTCTCCCATCAGACCCTTCATGTCAATGACTTGACGAGGTGTCAGTTGTTTCTCTGCCATGAGCGTTTCAGGGTTGTACACCATGTAGTTGCCATGGCCTTTTTTCATAATAATGATACTTGTACGGTCATTAATCAGTTGCAGCATGTCGTGGTCACCCGTCAGTACCATAACATTCATATCTGTCTCTTCGGTGTAATACTTAGCAAGCGTTCCGATGCAATCGTCGGCTTCGAATCCTTGTGCACCTATATTCGGAATTCCCAGGCTATCCATCACTTCACGGATCAGGGCAAACTGGGGAATCAGGTCATCCGGAGCTTCTGCCCGGTTGCCTTTGTAAGCTGCGTATTCTTCACCGCGGAACGTCTTACCGCCCATATCCCAACAACATACGACATGACTTGGCCCAAAAGTCTGAACCGCATCCCAGAAATAACGGATAAATCCGTAGACTGCGTTGGTAGGCAATCCTGCCTTTGTACGTCTGATATATCCGCTTGCAGATGTCGCATAAAAAGCACGGAACAACACCGCCATACCGTCTACCAGCAACAAAGTAGGTTCATTACGTTGATTCACTTGAATTTGTTCTCTCCTGTCTAAATCTAGCATATAAAATACGAAACTAATTCTATCATTATAGCATAGTTCCGCCAACCATCGATCAGCCAAAAAAGCCCTGAATTTTGAACATTCAGAGCCCATTAAGTGTTAATTCATTCGACAATCATAACAATCATCGAATGACCGATCCCACCAAAAATCCATATTTTACGCGTTATTCCATTCCTGCTCGTACGTTTCTTCCTTGAAGCCAACCGTCACCTTTTCTCCATCCGTAACGATCGGACGTTTGATCAGACGACCATTGGAAGCCAACAAACGAATCTGTTCATCAGCGGACATGCCCGGAAGCTTGTCCTTCAATTGCTGCTCCTTATACACTTCCCCGCTCGTATTAAAGAACTTCTTCACTTCCAATCCACTCTTTTGGATCAGTTCTGTTAGTTCAACTTCTGATGGCGGTGTGTCGAAAATGGGGATTAGCTCCAGCTCATGGCCTTGCGCTTCAAGCCATTTTACAGCTTTGCGGCATGTACCGCATTTGGCATATTGATATACTTTTAAGTTGCTCATTGTATGTGCTCCTCCAAATGCTCCGGTATCGACTTCTCGCTTCCCTTGGTTTGCTTCACAAATCCAAAAGTCGCTCCAAATCGATACCATCGCCATGTAATTTTACTGATTTTTGCGAATGAGATTAAAAACACATTCGCTATTTTTTTTGGATCAAGACCTTAAAACTTTAAGGACTAAAGGGTTAAGTGCTAAGCCCTTAGGATTTCAAGGTCTAAAGAATCTACAACCATAAAGATTAGCCTACGGCATATTGTTCGGGTTCATGAAGCATCCCTCACACAAGTTAGCCAGTCAGCGTTGCTCCAAGCAGGACGAGCCCATGCAGGTAACTGTGACACAGGGTTCAGAACTAAAGGCCCCGTTGCAGCTTCCTACAGTTCTTCTCTGGGAGCTGCCTCATCATTCAAACGCTGCTCCAGCGCAGCCATATCTGCTGGAAAAGGGGCCTGGAACGTTATACGTTTCTGTAGAATGGGATGTTCGAACGTCAGCTCACAGGCATGCAAGGCCTGGCGTTCAATCCAGCTGTCCCTTTCATCTCGAACAGCTATGGTCTGCTCATCGATCTCGTGCACAGGTAGTGTCTTGTACATCCGGTCACCGATCAACGGGCAGCCGATGGAAGTCATATGTACCCTGATCTGATGGGTTCTGCCACTTTCCAGCTTAAGACTTACTGCACTGGCGCTGCCTTCTGCCCAACGGGTTAAGGTCGTGTACAACGTTCTTGCAGCGTAGCCATCAGGTGTAACAATTCTGCGATGCGGCTCTTCAGGATCACGATCAATCGGGCCATCCACTGCCCCCTGTTCCAGGACAGGACTGCCGTGTACAAGCGCAATATATTTCTTATCCACCGTTCCTGCAATCATCTGTTCAGACACATGCTGATGCACATAAGGATTCTTGGCTATGGCCAGCACACCTGACGTTTCCTGATCAAGTCGATGAATCGGTCTGAACCGGAATCGCTCGCCCTTGGATTTCCAGTAATGAACGACTCCATTCGCCAAAGTGCCTGTGTAATGACCATGTGTCGGATGAACGATGATGCCCGCATCCTTGTTTACAATAAGCAAATGCTCGTCTTCATACAGAACGGTAAAGGGAATAGGTTCAGGCAAAATATCATCCGATTCCTCTTGCTCCATCCGAACTTCAACGACATCACCTGCAGCTACCTTGACGCTAATGTACACGCGCTCTCCATTTAGCATGACGCCTTGTTCTGTCAGCTTAATTTTGGATAAAAGCTTGCGCGACACCAGTAGCCGGCGCTGAAGCACGGTCTTCAGCAGCCAGCCATCTTCTTGCTCGGTCACCGTGTAGACAATCGGCGAATAGTAGTGGCTCATTCTTTGCGGCGGAAGACTTTTTTGCTCCGCACATATTCAATATCGGCCACCTGTTGTCTCGCATTGGCCGTCCGTGCAACCACGAAGAAGTAATCAGACAGTCGGTTTAAATACCGTCGTACAGATGGGTTAATGTCCGTATGTTGTCCCAGTGTTACGGTGCGACGCTCTGCACGGCGACATACCGTACGGCACACGTGTAGAGCAGAGGATAGCTGACTGCCACCAGGAATAATGAATCTTTCCACTTTTGGATTCTCAGCATCATACTGGTCGATCCATTGTTCCAGACGCGTGACCATTTCATCTCTTACCTTATATTTGGTTTCACTAATCTTCACGAAGGCCAGATCAGACCCACAATCGAATAGTTCCTGCTGCACTTCCAGCAGATGTTCCCGCAGATCTTCGAATTCGCCCTGAGCAGAGTCAATAAGGCTGATCGCCTGACCGACAAAACAGTTCAGTTCATCAATCGTGCCATACGCCTCAACTCGATCATCATCCTTGATGACACGTCCACCGATGACCGAAGTCTGTCCTTCGTCACCTGTTCGTGTATATATACCCATTGTTATCCCTCCAATTGTTAATATAATAATGAATACGGGAATGCCATTTTTTCAGAAACCAGTCTATCGCTTTACACGTATATAAGAATTGGTGTGCTCTGCCGAGTATACGACAAATCTTTGGAAACCAAAAGTAAAGGAGACGATTATGCAAAACTGGATAACCGATTTCATGGAACAATACGGCTACATAGGCATTGCACTCATTATTGCTCTTGAGAACGTATTTCCCCCGATTCCATCCGAAATCATCTTGCCGTTTGGCGGATTCATGACCACCTATACCAGTCTCACCCTTCCAGGTGTAATTATTGCCGCTACCATCGGCTCCGTCCTTGGTGCAGTGTTACTCTATGGTATCGGACTCCTCATTGACGTCGAACGCCTTGAGAAAATTGTGGAACGCTGGGGACATGTTCTGCGCATCAAAAAAGAAGATATTCACCGTGTCGATGCATGGTTTGACAAATATGGCATGTGGACCGTATTGTTCTGTCGAATGGTTCCCCTCGTCCGTAGTCTCATCTCCATTCCCGCAGGCATGTCCAACATGAAATTTGGTTTATTCCTTCTCTTTACAACCATTGGTACACTGATCTGGAATGTCATTCTTGTCTCCGTTGGCGCTGCACTTGGCGCATCATGGGAGAGCATTTTACACTTTATGGACGTTTATTCCATTGTAGTGTACGTCATTCTGGCCATCATTGTCATCGGATGTATCATCTGGTGGATCAGACGTAGCAAAAAGCAGAAATAAAAAAAGGATAGACTTCATAAATAAAGCCTCCTTGCCACCATGATCGTGGTCGAGGAGGCTTCTTCATATCACCCGTTTATGTCATCTCGTTACCGTTCGTCTTCATACCGCATTTCCTGACTCTTCAGATCGATAGCCAGACCGGATACCAGCATGTACATCTTTTCAGCATGGATCTGCAGCATCCGGTTAACCGAGGCCATTCTCGCTGTAAATATCCGTTCTTCCTCGGTAGGATGCAATGTACCATGCATTTCATTGGTAATCACAAGCAACTTCCCCTGATAAGACAACAATGCATCGAGCAAAAGTTGAGTCTCTGAACGCTGATGATTCAGATCATCTGTTGCCCTGAAACCGGCAGCCATCCATGAGGTCAGACTGTCTACAATTACAATGCGCTGATCCGCCAAAAACAGATTGGATTCCCGATTAATCTGGGTGATCACCTCTGTCAGTTGCTGACCGTTCCCGGCATGAATGGCACGATAATGAGCGGATGGCAATTCGGGAATAACGGGATCATGATCACCAGTGGATAAATATACGCCCTCCCGGCTAATTCCGGCTGCGTAATTGAGGGCAAACCTGGTTTTACCACTACCTATGCCGCCTGTGACCGTAATCAACAATCCGCTTCCCTCCTTCCACAGCCATTCTGTATTTTCTTTACTCTGTCAGCGCCTTCAGCACTTTCTTGGATTCTTCGACATTGGAAGCAGACACCGGAATGGTGGCAAACAAATTGCTTGCAGCATATTCTACATCTTTAAACATCTTCATGTCTTCGAGCGGAATACCGTAAAGATGTGATTCCTGCTTGAGATCTGAACCGTCATCTCCTTCACCTTTCTCCACCAATACACCGCCTTCAAATACACCCCGTTCAAACTTCTTCGGATCAAAGGTATCATCCAGCGGAATGTTGGAGCCATTGCTTCCGTATTGTTTCATGTCGGCTTCAGGCAAAATGAAGATATCATGTCCACCAGCCGCATACTCTACCATAATTTTCTGAACATCATACATCGCACTGGTGATCACTTCCACCTTGGGTTCCTCGCCCAGTTTTTCCTGCAAATTAGCCTGCAACTGCTCTGAGATTACAGATGGATTTCCTTGGTTATCAATGATGAAAACGGAAAAACCATCTTTACCACCACAACCCGCAAGCAGAAAAACGATAGAAATGATCGCAGTAAGCCCCCAAAATCTCTTCATTCCAGTTCCCCCTTTAGTCTCCTATGTCCAATATATCACAATTGTTCCACGCAAAAAAATAACCTGTATGATCAGGGGATCATTCTTGCTTTGCACACAAAAAAAGAAGACCCTCTCAGGTCTTCCTTCTAACACAATAAACGAAACGTTTCAATCCAGCGAAAACGTTATTTTCCTTTAATCGGGTTAGCCTTCATGTATTCATTAATCTTTAAATCCAGCAAACTGCTGATCTCAATTACAATATCGGATGTGAATGATTTCTCTTCGAGGAAGATCTGTTCCATCTTGCGACGAAGCATATGAATCTCATCTTCCAAGGAAATGTCATGCAAAGATGCGTTATCAGGTTTCACCGACCATCGGTCGCCATGATCGCCTTCTGCCAAATAGTGCCCACGATTAGTCGGTAAATCATATTCAACACAAAACAAAGCCAACCCCTCCTTGGAAAAATGGTTTCCAAATATATGAAAACTTATTTCAAATTGAAATTATATCACAGTATTTTGTAAAAGAAAGTTATTTTTTTCCAATAATGCAATGTCACAGTTGTTCCATACTTCTATTTTAGTATTAACCCTCTTTTTGCACTTTGTAAACAAAGTTTCCGATTCGTTCCAAAGCTTCATTCAATTGGGTTACAGAAGTAGCATACGAGCAACGCAAGAAGCCTTCACCTTGAGGGCCAAAAACATTACCGGGAACAGCAGCAACTTTATTCTCGGTTAACAACCGTTCAGCAAACAGGTCGGAACTCATGCCAGTCTTTTGAATACTCGGGAATGCATAAAATGCGCCCTGAGGTTCATGACAATCAAGTCCAATATCCCGGAATCCCTGCACAATCAAACGTCTGCGCTGATTATACGATTCTACCATTCGGTCTTTCTCACCCAAACCGTTCGTCAATGCTTCAAGCGCAGCAACCTGACCCATGGCCGGTGCACACATTACCGTATACTGATGGATTTTGAGCATGGCTGCAATCAGCTCAGGATGACCACACATGTACCCGATCCGCCAACCTGTCATTGCAAAAGCCTTGGAAAATCCGCTTACGAGAATGGTTCGCTCCTTCATGTCCGGAATAGCTGCAAAGCTAACATGTTTTTGAGTATACGTCAATTCAGCGTAAATTTCATCAGCGATCACAATCAGATCATGCTTTTTGATCACTTCAGCAATAGGCAGCCACTCTTCATAGGTCATGATGGCTCCTGTAGGATTACTTGGATAACACAGAATAACCACTTTTGACTTCGGTGTGATGCCAGCTTCAAGTGCTTCGGCCGTTAACTTGAACTGATCTTTCGCATAAGTTTCAACACCGACAGGTATACCGCCACCGATGGAAGCGATTGGTGAATAAGCCACGTACGAAGGTTCAGGAATAAGAATCTCGTCGCCAGGTACGATTAATGCACGCAAAGCAAGGTCAATCGCTTCACTGCCACCGACGGTAACAATGATCTCATCCTTGGGATCATATTTGGTATCAAACTGAGTATCGAGATAATCGCTGATGGCTTCTCTCAACTTCGGCATGCCTGCGTTGGATGTGTAGCTGGTCATGCCTCTTTCCAGCGAGTATACACAGGCTTCACGCATATGCCAAGGTGTAACAAAATCGGGTTCACCCACACCCAATGTGATAATATCCTTGTTGTCTCCAACCAGATCAAAAAATTTGCGAATTCCGGATGGAGGTATCTGCTGCACGAGGGGTGCCAGATAAGATGTCATTTTCTTGTTGTTTCCGGTTGTCTGTTCATTCACTATCATGACACATCTTCCTTTACGGCGAGATCATGAGACGGTTGTCTTCCTGATGGTCTTCAAAGATAATCCCGTCCTGCTTATATTTTTTAAGAATAAAATTCGTTTTGGTTGAAAGTACAGAGTCAATCGGAGACAATTTCTCCGACACAAAATTAGCGACTTCACGCAGGTTGCCACCTTCTACTTCAACGAGCAGATCGTATGCACCTGACATGAGATATACGGATTTGACTTGCGGATAGAGATAAATGCGTTCGGCAATCCCTTCAAAGCCACGACCACGCTCCGGCGTGATCTGCACCTCAATCAGGGCCGTTACTTTCTCATCATCTATTTTGCTCCAGTTCACGACGGTTGCGTATTTCACGATGACGTGGTCTTGTTCAAGCTGTGCCACGGCGTTCTTGATCTTGTCTTCCGACTCCCCCAGCAGCGTCGACAGCAGTGCGGGAGTCCTTCTCGCGTCTTCCTTCAGCAGATCCAGAACTTTTAATTGCAGATCGTTCAAATCTTTCATGGTTTTCCCTCCAGCGTCATCCAGGTTCCTGAAAATGAATTAATACTTATATTACATGAATTTAACGTTGATGCAAAGACAAAAGACCGCCTGCCCTGAATTCAGGCAAGCGGTGGTATGGTCTTGGTTAGCCAAGTGCTTCAAACCTCATTTCCACAGGTTACATGTAATAAGGGTTACCGTAATTCGGCTGATGCTGAGGCACATTAGGAGCTTGGCTATATGAACTGTTCTGCGTGTTCTTCTCCTGGATGAATTGCTGACACTTCTGTTGCGTCTGGTGTGCAGACTGGATTTGCTTGTCCACATCCTGACGAAGTGCCTTGGACGAGACAGAATACATGTTGTTTTGCTGCATCAGATTGAACAGCTCCCCTTGTAATCTTAGGGTGTCATTTGTTAAATCTGTGAACATTCGACGTGTCATGGGGCAGGAAGCTTCTGTTGTCGCAGTCGTATATTCGCGCGAGGTTCGTCTTAAATCTGCAAGAATCGACTTCAGCAAATCCTGCTCCTGCATAAAAGCGCCATTAGATGATAAAGATTGAGAATACATGCGTTTTCCTCCTATACAGTTAGAGTTGACTTCGATTACTGAACTTGCGCTGGGGCAAGAGATTGATGTTGCTGCAGCGCATTGACAAGGGTATTCAGATGCTGTTCATGTGAGCGAACATAATGATTCAGTGCCTGTTGAATTTGTGGGTTATGTGTGATGGATGCTGTGGCTGCACACTGCTTAATCAGCAGTTCTTCATTGGTAATCGAGTCCGCAATGTAGTTCAATTCCTTGGGACTCAACGCTTGCATAGCTTGATTCTGCATGTTTCGATGGCCTCCTCGGCATAAAGTTTATGCGCAATTATTGTTAGCCCGGTCACACAAAAGTATACAAATTTAAAATCATAAAGGAGATGTTTCTAATGGATCTGGTCTATGGCACACCGTTCTGGCCTTCCACTTTTAATTCAACGTTCAATTATCCTGCTCTTCGAGAAGACATCTCGTGTGACTGCCTCATCATTGGCGGTGGTATGGGGGGCGCCCTGACTTCGAAACTGCTCTCAGAGAAAGGTGTTAACACGGTTGTTATTGATAAGCGAGATATTGCCCAAGGCAGCAGCTCTGCCAATACAGGTCTTTTGCAATACACGAATGACAAGACCCTAACCTCATGTATTCATACCTTTGGTGAAGCCAAAGGCGTACGATTTTATGAACTTTGCCGGGAAGCCATGAAACAACTTACTCAGATTGCAGGTACTCTGGATACCGATCCTTGGTTTATTCCACGAACAAGTCTTTGTTTTGCAAGTAGTGAAGATGATGTAAGCCTATTGGAGGAAGAATATCAAACGCTGAAGCGCTACGGCTTTGAAGCTGAACTGTGGAGTGCCGACAAAATCAAAACACATTTCCCCTTCAGCAAACCAGCTGCACTGTATACGATGGGAGATGCGGAAGTGAACCCCTATCGATTCGTTCATGCCTTATTTGAATCTGCGAATAAGCGTGGGGCCCGAATCTATGGTCAGACCGAAATGATACACTGTGAATACGATGAAGATGGTGTAGTATGCCACACTTCGAACGGTAAAATCCGTGCCAACAAAGTCATATTTGCTGCCGGTTACGAGACACAGGATATCAAAAAGGATCGCGGAGCCTATCTGAAAACGACCTATGCGATTGCTACCAAGCCGCTACCTAATCTTAAGGAATGGTTTGAGCACAGCATGATTTGGGAGACCGCACGCCCCTATTTGTATATGCGAACAACACCGGATGGAAGAATCATCGCAGGTGGTTTGGATGAAGAAATACCTCGGGAGGATCAACGTGAAATTCGGGCAAAACACCGGGGAGATACACTTCTGGAAGAGGTCCGTTCCTATTTCCCTTTAGATGGTCTTGCAGTCGATTATGCCTGGGGTGCCGTGTTTGGTAATACGAATGATGGTCTGCCACTGATCGGTACACATCCCGATTATCCGCATTCTTACTTTGTGGAAGGCTATGGAGGCAACGGGACGGTGTATAGTATGATTGCTGCTTCCCTGATTGCAGATGCCATAACTGGCAAGCAAAACCCTGATATGGATCTATTCTCACTCACACGTACAAGTAAACCATCTCCCGTATAACATCCGATATGAACTGTATATGAGCTATGCATGCGTTATAAATAATTAAGGGTACAGGGCCAGGAAAGTTATCTCTTTCCCGGATCTGTACCCTTTTGGTTACGAACCCCCTATATATTGACTCCCCTCTAAGCCGAGGGCTCCTGCCCTTCCGTTCGATTCAATAATTTGTGCATAAAGATCCAGCCGATTAACGGAAAAGCACCCAGGACAATAATAAGCCAGGTTAACATGCGTAAAGACGGAGCGTTCATGACCGTTACAATAAATACGGCCAATCCAAAAAGCCTGCCGAGCATCAGGCATAACTCTCTCAAAACGACAAGTTCAACCCTTTTCTCCACATTTTCGCCACTCGTGCCCATCATGTCGAATCCCGCTGATATCATTGGCAATACATATAGTGGCATTGCAACAGCACTCCCAATCCCCATGATTAACAGCGTACCAAAGGTGACTTTCCATAGTAGAGGAAGGAGCACAAGCAGAAGAATCAGGGCTCCGATGAACATACCTCTTGATCTATACTGCGGTTTAAACCATTTCCCCGCTGCCCAATAACTTACAAGTGCCACGGCTGAGGTGATGAGTGAGAACTGTCCCAATTTGTACTCCTGTGCTGTAGCCACGTAGACAAGCAGTGCAATCAGGAAGGCAAAGACACCTTCACGAGCACCTTGAGCGAATAAACCCAAAGCCAAGGTTCTCCAGGGACTATCCGGTTTGGATAGCTGTGTCAAAGGCTCCGACCAACGGTATGTACCGCTCACCTTTCTTTTTTTGAGAAAAAAACTGAAGACTACCGCTATGACATAAATGACGAGCGATATTGTAAATATAGAGCGATATCCTGTGTTGTCTGTCATTCGGGTAATAACCAGACCGGAGAACCATGGACCTATAATTCCTGTCATTGAGCCAAGTAACCCAACCCAGCCATTAAATAGATCCCTGTTTGCCCGATCCGTTATTTCAAAATACACGACATTAAACGCGATCCAGAATAGACCGAGCGAACAACCCAGTAGTATGCCTAGAGGCCAAATCCAGTCTACAGCGTTGGAACCCGCCCAAAGGACAATCATATAGAAAAGGCCAGACAGCGCAGTACCTAGACGTAATGCACTCATTTTATTGTGTTCCTTGACCCATTTGCCAGCAAGCCAGAACGTGAGTCCGATAGCCAGTTGCTGACTGATGGTGAACCAACCCAACATGGCATAATCCGGGCGGCTTTTCCACAGAAACACATTTAAGAAGGTTCCCGACAATGCTCCGGCTAACGCAAACAATCCATTCACGCCCAAAAGCAGAATGGATTGTCGGCCTAAAGTAATCTTCATCTGCTCCTCCTTAATCCACCTGAAGTGAACTGTACACAGGTAGGTCTCAGGGTTAACGTACCCCAAGCAAGAGGAAAACATGATGAATATTCAGGATTGCTTTGAAATTAATTTGAATCTCCGGAAATGCTTATTTCTGCGCACTTAGATTCTGGATCAGACGTAGACGGTCATCCTCAGACAGACTGTATTGAACTTGGAAACATCCAGAGCACACATAGGTTAACACCTTGAATGGTGTTGACAATAGTGACCCTTCACCTGAAGCAGCGTTAGCAACTGGTGTGAAGTTATCCTGTGTTGCGGTTTGTGTACCTGCGAGAATCATGAATTCCCGGCAATTCGGGCACTCTGGTACTTCTTCCTGATGATCAAGTTGCTGCTGCACACCTTGTTCATACTGAATCAGATCATTACCTTCATCCGCGTATTTGGTTAACGTTCGCAACTCCGGCAATTTGAGTTCGACTTCATCCCCCCACAGATCAGAAAGATCCGTGGTCTGTTTCTCGTTCGTTACATCATCTACATCATAGATGTCGTCCTCAGCTTCATCGTTCTCTTCATCATCGATGTTAATGTTGAGCGTACGGTATCCTTTTAATTCATTGTGGCAATAAGGACACTCTTCTTCAGGACCGAGCTCCTCATCCCATACAATCTCCGTCTGACACCAAGGGCATACTGTTGTTTCCATATTGATCAACCTTTCTCTTTTATATAATCATGTATTCATTACATAGATGACACCGATGGCAAAAAAAACAATCGATGCCGCAAACAGAATCCGTATCAATATTTTCATGACCGGTCCCCCTAGATAATGCTCGCGCCAATAACAAACGACAACGAGACGGAAATAATCATGGATATCAATCCGACAGCTCGGTTATCCGCTTCGATCTCCTTATCAATGGAGAACACAGGTGTGAGGAATTCGAACAAAAAATAGGCAACGAGCAAAAGAATAAATCCGACAAATGACCACGTCATGGCTTCATACACCGAAGATTTAGCCTGTATGCAGAAACGCAGTACGTTACAGATCCCGAAAATCTTGCCTCCAGTGGCCATCGCAACGGCCACATTGCCCTTCTTAATCTCCGTCCAGCATTTATATTTGGTCACCAGTTCGAAGCAAGCCAGAAATACAAGCAGCTCCATAATCGCTACCGAGAAAAAACCGAGTACCATCCCCAAGGGATGAGACAGCAATTGGTCAATGCTTTCTTTCACGCACCGTTCCCCTCTCCCAATCTGCGACCTTCATGCATAAGGCCGCAGAATATCATTGATTCATGGTCCGGCTATTCCAATTCTGCGACGGTCACACCGTTTCCGCCTTCTCCGTAATTGCCCAGCCGGTAACTTTTAATATGTTTATGCTTACGCAGGTAATCCTGAATACCGGAACGCAAAATTCCTGTACCTTTACCGTGAATAATATAAACTTGGCCCAGGTTGGCGAGGAAAGCTTCATCAATGAAACGGTCTGTCTCCATCAGGGCTTCTTCCAGGTTGGTACCACGCAGATCCAGTTCACTCTTCACATTGTCATCACGCGTGCGCTTCATGCCAGTTACCGGTTTCTGCTTCGGTTTGGCTGCGGGAGCCGATTGCTGCAGTTCCAGGTCATCCAGGGATACTTTCATTTTCATGATCCCCAGCTGCACCATCGCGTCTTTGCTACCAGACATTTCCACAACATGGCCTTTTTGATTCAAACTGTAGACAAGCACTTCATCACCAGGACCGATGGCGCGCGTCTTCGGTGCTGTTGCCGTCTTCTTGACAGTTTTCCGGCGCTTCTCCGGTTCAGCTTCATCCAGCTGTTTGCGGGCGGCAATGAGTTTGTGCTCCTTCACGGAAGCCCCTTCTTCCATAGCCAACAGACGAAGATCTGCGATAATCTTCTCCGCTTCGGCACGAGCCTTGTCCACAATGCTGCGTGCATCCTCTTCTGCTTTTTCAATCCGACGATCACGCTGCTGTTCCAGCTTCTCCAGTTCCGTCTGATGACGACTGCGTAATTTCTCCATGTCCTGGCGCAAGCTCTCTGCCTTTTCACGCTCTTGTTCAGCCGTAAGACGGTTCTCTTCAAGAGAAGCAATCATGTGCTCGATCCGTTGATCTTCTTCCTTCACTTCGCCACGGGCGTAGTCGAGAATGTAACCCGGCAGTCCCAGTCGCTCTGCAATGGCAAATGCATTACTTCGTCCAGGTACACCCACCAAAAGGCGATATGTCGGACTCAGTGTATTAATGTCAAATTCCATGCTGGCATTAATGACGCCTTTGCGCTCATATGCGTATGCTTTCAGTTCACTGTAGTGCGTGGTTGCAACCATGCGACATCCCGTCCGGTGCATATGCTCCAGCATGGAGATCGCCAGTGCGGACCCTTCAGCCGGGTCTGTTCCTGCTCCAAGTTCATCGAGCAATACCAAACTTTTTGGCGTCATGTTCTTCAGGATGCGAATGATGTTCGTCATATGGCTTGAGAACGTACTCAGATTCTGCTCAATACTCTGTTCGTCCCCAATGTCCGCATAGATCGCATCAAATACACATAGCTGACTGCCATCCTCTGCCGGAACAAATAAACCGGACATTGCCATCAAGCTCAGCAATCCAATCGTTTTGAGCGTTACCGTTTTACCACCCGTATTCGGGCCTGTCACGATAATGGATGTGTAATCATTGCCTAGTTCAATGTCGATTGGAACCACGTTTTCGATCGGTATTAACGGATGACGGCCTTTTTTGAGTTTGATGAATCCGCGGTCATTCATGCGTGGTAGCGTTGCTTTCAGTTCACGAGCAAGACGTGCCTTGGCAAAGATAAAATCAAGCGATCCCAGCAAGTCGACATCATACAGCAGCCATTCTCCCTGTTCACTGACAAGTGCCGTCAATTTCTGCAAAATAATTTCTATTTCGCGTTCTTCCCGAATACGGGTCTCACGCAATTTGTTATTCATTGCAACGATGGATTCCGGCTCAATGAACAATGTCGCACCCGATCCGGATTGATCATGCACAATCCCACCGAAGTACGAACGATATTCGGCTTTCACCGGGATAACAAAACGGTCTCCCCTGATCGTGATTAGCTGATCCTGCAGCATCTTGGATACGGTAGAGGATCGAATCATGGAATCCAGCTTCTCGCGAATTCGCGCTTCTCCGCCTCGCAGCTCACGACGAATCTGCGCCAGCGTTACGCTTGCACTGTCGGCAACTTCTGCATTATCGTCGATACAGATTTTGATGGCATCCTCAAGCGTCTTTTGCTCTGACAGTTGATCACTGATATAAAACAAGGATTCGATGGGCTCATCTTCATGCAGAGTGGCAATCAGACGTTTCAATCGTCGTGCAGCAAAGGTCGTATTGGATATTCCCAAAAGCTCGTGAGGGTTAAGCGTTCCTCCAATTTCAGCACGTTTGATGGAGGCCGTAATATCCACAATTCCCCCAAATGACGGCGAGCCCTTCAAGCGATCAAACGTAAAGGCTTCATCGGTTTGCTGAAGCAACCGTTTCACTTCTTCAAGTTCACTGATCGGTTCAAGTTGCTCCGCTTTCTTTTTCCCCATCGTGGTCTGGGCATAGCTAAGCAATGTATTTAAAATTTTGCGATATTCCAGTGTCTGTAAAATTTTCGTGTCCAAGTGTACAACTCCTTCCAAACTATATCTGTATTATAACGAAAGAAACTTTCTTGCGCTATTTAACGAATCCTTCCACACATAACTTCAACCATAGCATCACAAACTACAGGTGTCAGGATTGTGCAACCTCTCCGAGCCTCTTGGAGTTGCCCTGCTCAGTTCAATCCGAATAAAAGGAGGTACACACCATGAATTTCCTGGGACATGTCGTGCGATTTGTCATCGCTGCAATTGTATTAATGGTGGTCAGCTGGATCGTTCCCGGATTCGCCGTTGGTGGCTTCTGGAGCGCTCTGTTGCTTGCTCTTGTCATTGCCCTGCTCGGCTGGATCGTTGAAGGTATCTTCGGCAAAAGGGTCAACCCGTTTGGTCGCGGTATTGTCGGATTTATCGTTAGCGCACTGGTGATTTGGCTGGGTCAATATGTTGTAGATCATGTTGAGGTCAGCCTGCTCGGCGCCATTCTCGCTGCGCTGGTTATCGGGATTATCGATCTCTTCATCCCGGTATCCACCCCTTTTGATGCCGGACGAAGCTCCAAAAGCTAATCCCAGCTTCTCCTTTTTCATCCCTTGAATGCTTCTAAACCTCTGAAGGCCTGTGCCGGATGAGGTTTATTTCATTTGAAGTAGTAACAAACCATCCACTCAAGCATGTACAATTTTCAACAAAACGACATACGCAGCGTGTACAGGCATCCATATATTGCGGTATGATGACTGAAGCAATCATTCACATTTTATCCATATCACGTTTAAGGAGGCACATGATGAAGAAGGGCATAGCATGGCTCGCTGCCTGTATGTTAATTCTGGTCCTCGCTGCATGCGGAGGGGCGAATCAGTCCGCAGACTCTGGCAGTAATGGGTCCGATGCTGGCGTTACAGCCAGCGAAGAACTGGTCATCAAGGCAAGCAACTACGAATTCGATCAACCCGAGTACCATCTTAAAAAAGGTGTCCCGGTTAACATTGTTTATGAAAATGTAAACGGAAATCATGGAATACTCGTGCCTGAGCTGAATCTTATGCTGGACACCAGGAACAGTTCCAAAGTGATTACCCCGGACAAAGTCGGTGAGTTTGAAATGTCCTGTTCGGTCTTCTGTGGTTCGGGACACAGCAGCATGATCTCCAAAATTATCGTTGAAGAATAGTATTCAAGACAAGGAGCCCCCGCAGCGACGGGAGCTCCTTCTTTAGTATAACAAATTGTACCAGAGTGCGTTGCCCACGAGCCAGTTCTGCTACAATCATTCCGCTAGGTCTGGTCCTGTTCAATCAATTCAATCCATTCGTTATATTCCGTCTGCAATTTCGTATATTCATCATGCAACTGACGATATTCCGTATTCAGCTGCTCTGCCTTCTCCTGCTCCATTTCGCGTTCAACCTGTAACAAACGTAATTGATTGGCTGCCAGTTCATAACGCTCGCCCATCTCAAGCAGTTCATTTTCCATGATCTGTTTCTCTTGAGTTGCTTCTGCCCGTAACTGATCCAGCTGCTGTCGTTCTTGCTCCAGTCCCTCCAGCAACTCGCTACTTGCCGCGCTTTCTCTCTTCCATACCGTCAGTTCATTCTCAAGCGCAGCCCAGCGTTCCTGCCAGGATTGTTCCTGAGACGCCCATTCATCTGCACGGCGTTGCCACACCTGGTCGTTCTGCTCTGCTTGTGCAATGCTGGAGCGGAGTTCTTCTTCACGTCTCGTCAACTGCTCCAGACGGGATGACAACTCGGCCTGTTTGGCTGACAGTTCTTCGTGTTTGATCTGCCACTCCAACGCTTCTTCCTCAGTCTGGGCTAGCCGGCTCTCTTGCTCCGAGTAGCGCTCGGATAGTTTCGCTGAAGATTGTCTTGCTTCTTCAAGCGCTCTTACAATCTCTTGCTTCTCCGTACTCAATTCATCCAGCTTGGAACTGTAATTCTCTTCCCGTTGTAATGCATCACTGTAGTCGTTACGTATTTGTTTATAATTATCCTGAAGTCGGTTCAACTCTTCCCGAACAACATTCAGCTCAACTTCAAGCTGTTTACGTTTCTCTTCCAAAAGCTCTGCTTCCTTCTGATAATGCACAGCCTCTTCATGGTTGAAACGAGACTCTTCCTTCACCACGGACAATTCATCATGAAGGGATTGCACACCAGACTCCAGCGTTTCATTTTGTTCAGCAACTTCGAGAATTTGGTTCTCCAGGTCGCCGATCTCAGCCAACCGTTGCTCTGCAAGGTCTTTCAAGGACTGCTCACGTTCCGTAAGCGTGCCGATCTCATGCTGCAATGTACGCACCGCAGCATGAGCCTGTTCAAGCACCTTATGCAGCCTGCGCTGTTCCTCTTCCGACTTCACTTCAGCCTCACGAAGGTTTTGGGCTTCCTGTTCAAGCTGTGCATGTTGATCCTGAAGTTTGCGCAGCTGCGCTGTGAGAGAGGTTTCTCTATCCACAGTTTCGTTATACTTCTGCTTCCATTGTTCCTGCGCATCACGGGATTGCTGGGCAGCTTGCTCCGTCTCACGCAGAAGCTCCTGCAACTGGGAACGATCCTCTTTTAACTGTTCCAATTGCTGCTCCAGTTCCGTGATTCGGCGAGTCTGAACTTCCTGCTCCTGTTTACGGACCCCATGCTCATGACGCAATGTTTCCAATTGACCACGCTCGTGCTGAAGCTGCTGTTCTTGCTCTGCAACCACATCCTGTGCACTGATGAGCTGGGTCATCACTTCTTCCAATTGCTCTTCGACATCTAATAGTCGAGTCTCCGCCTCTTTACGTTGTTCCTCCAGCTGCTGCATGAGCTTGCCACGTTCTTCTTGCAGTAAGGCTTCTGCAGCGGATGCGGCTTCTGTTGCGCGAGATGCCGCTGCTTCCTTAGCTTGCTGCAATTGTTCCTCGAGGGCTGCTTCTTTCTCCATCCATTCGAGTTCCGACTGCTCGGATAACGCTTTGAACTCCGCATTCAATTGATTCACCTGAGTCAGGTGCTTCTGCTCCGCTTGTTCCTGCAAAGCAGCCCGCTCTTGATTCGCTTGTTCCGTCAGTGCCTGAGTCTGTTCCAGCGCTTTTTCTTCAGCCTGCTGGAGGCGAAGTTCCATCTGTTGTTGAAGTTCGTTATATTGCAGTGCCGCTTCTTCCTGGGCTTTCTTCAAATTGGCCTCAGCCTGCTCCAACTCGGACAGTATGGCGGATTCGGCTTCTTCTTTGGCTGTCTGAACTTGCTGTGCAGCCTTGGCTTCAATTTGTTGACGTTCTGCAACGGCACGACTTTCGGCTTCTTTCAATTGAGCTGCAGTCTTGTCCTGCAATTCTTTATATTGCGCGGCAGCTTTGGCCTGTGCTTGTTGCAGTTCGGCTACAGAACGGTTCTGAGCTTCTTTAAGCTGTGAAGCGGCTTGTGCCTGTGCAGTTTTGAGCTGATTAGCCGCTTTTTCTTCCATTTCCTTCAGCTGTCTCGTTGCCTTAACTTCTGCTTCCTTGAGTTGTGCCGCTGCCTTAGTCTCTGCTTCCTTGAGTTGTGCGGTAGCTTGAGCCTGCAATTTCTGCACTCGCTCTGTTGCCTGGGTACGCTCCTGCTCAAGCAATGTGTTTAACTTGGCCATTTCGGCTTGCTTGTCCTTTTCGGCCTTCTGCAGCGCCTGCTCTGCTTCAAGCTTCAGCTTCTGCAATTCAGCAAGAGACTGGTCACGCTGTTCCAATTCTTGTTGATGTTCATTTTGTATGGCGTTCAACCGATTCAATTCGTTTCTCAGTTCTGTACGTTCTCCAGTAAGCATCTTCAGCTCATTCCGGATTTCCTGAGTCTGAAGAGACTGTTCAGCCATATGTACAGCCGCCAGTACCGCGATACGCGGAGTATCCAGACGGGAATTTTGCTTGGAGATCGCGCTCATACGCTCATCTACCAGGTTAGCTACTTGTTTCATATAGTCGGCACTGCTGCCAACCAGTTTATAGGAAGTCCCGTAGATATCTACGGTGACGCGTGTACGATCAGGTGTAGTCACAGTTGTGCCCTCCTTCAAGTCTGTATGTTGATTCTAAGCTGTAATCACAAAAAAGTCACATCGATCCTCTAATGCTAAGGATTCGATGTGACTTCAAACAATTCCTGCTAATCTTTGTTCAAAAAATCTTCTTCTGTCCTATTTACGTAATTCCGCTCCGAATTGCTCTTCCAGACGAGCCACTACACGGGCATGAACTTCAGTAACTTCCTCATCGGTCAGTGTGCGTTCACGATTCCGGTACACCAGTGCCATCGCCACGCTCTTCTTGTTTTCACCCAATTTACTTCCCGTAAACACATCGAATACCTGTACGGTTTGCAGCAACTCACCCGCAGATTCACGAATGGCGCGCAGCATATCTCCAGCTTCAATATCCTCATTCACAACAACCGCAATATCCCGTTCCATTGCTGGGAAACGCGGAAGTTCACGATAACGGATGTCAGCGTCTGCTTCACTGTAGATCGATTCAAGTGCAATCTCTGCGATGTACACATCATTCAGATCATACTGCTGTTGCAGTTCCGGATGCAATTGACCCAATGTACCGATCAATATGCCTTCTCCGCCATCCTTCCCTTCCAGGTAAACCGATGCAGAACGTCCCGGATGGAATCCTTCAGGGCTATTTGCTACCAAGCGAATGCGTTGTTCCAGACCTACATAGGCGAACAGATGCTCAAGCGCACCTTTCAGATCGAAGAAGTCTACTTTCTCGGCTCCAACATTCCACTGCTGGCTTGCACGATTCCCGGTGAGCAGCAAGCCCAGTACTGGGATCTCATGCGGTTGCTTGGTCAACTGATCTTCTTCGGTGAAGAACACATTGCCCACTTCAAATACAGCCAGTGAATCCTGTTTACGGTTCATGTTATACACCGCTGCATCCAGCATTTGCGGCAAAATACTCGTACGAAGCACACTGCGGTCCTCACTCATAGGCATCGCGAGCTTCACGGCTTTACTTCCTTTTGTCAACGCCGGGAACAGAGTCGCTTTATCCGGGTGTATAAAAGAGTAACTGATCATTTCCTGCCAGCCACTGCCTGAGAGCAATCCACGAATGGTGCGACGCATCGCTTGAGAGCGTGTATAAGCACCTGGAGTCGTCGGTCCTTCAATCCAAGTGGTTGGAATGTTGTCATATCCATACAGACGTGCAATCTCTTCAAACAGGTCTACGTCGAGCGTAATATCTCCTCTGCGTGTTGGGACTTCCACATCCAGCAATCCTTGATCAGCATCACCACATGCAAAGTGCAAACGAGCGAAGATCGTTTTAACCTCAAGCAAAGACAGATCTGTTCCCAGATAACGATTCAGTCTGTCCAGCGACAATTGAATTACACGTTTCTCCGCAGCTTCCGCTCCAGCTTCCACGATTCCCTGGTGCACTTCACCTTCAGCATAACGCTGAATCAGTTCAGCTGCACGATCCAAAGCTGTAATGACCGCACCCGGATCTACTTCCTTCTCAAAACGCATGCTTGCTTCGGAACGCAGCCCCAGTTGGCGCGACGTTTTCCGAACAGTTCCGCCATCGAACTTGGCGGACTCCAAGAGCAGATTCACCGTGCCTTCCGATACCTCGGAATTTTCGCCACCCATAACCCCAGCGATGGCTACCGGTTTCACGCCATCCGTGATGAGCAACATGTGCGGTTCCAGCTTACGCTCTTGCCCATCCAGTGTAACAATCGTTTCGCCTTCGTTGGCCATCCGCACTTCAATATGTCCTTTTTCCAGCTTATCCGCATCAAATGCATGTAGCGGTTGACCGTATTCCAGCATGACATAGTTCGTGATATCAACAATGTTATTGATTGGGCGAACACCTGCCGCCATGAGACGGTTTTGCATCCACAGCGGGGAAGCACCCAGTTTAATGCCTGTTACATAACGAGCTGCATAGTGACTGCATTGCTCTTGTGCCTTAATCTCTACCGAGATATGATTCGCAGCCGCATCACCAACTTCAACCAGTTGGTCTTTGGGACTCGGCAGCTTCACTTCACGACCCAGGATGGCACCCACTTCATAAGCTGCACCACGCATGCTGAGACAGTCGGAACGGTTCGGTGTCAGATCCAGTTCAAGCACATGATCGTCGAGACCAAGAACCTGGCTGATTGGCGTGCCAACCTCCGTTTGTTCTGGCAGAACGAGAATACCTTCCTGCTGATCTTTCGGCAGCAATTTGTCGTTCATGCCCAGCTCTTTGGCGGAACAGATCATGCCAAGGGATACAACACCGCGCAGTTTGGCTTTTTTGATATCCAATCCACCAGGGAGCTTCGCTCCAACCAGGGCTACGACTACTTTTTGGCCTGCATCCACATTTTTCGCGCCACACACGATTTGCAGATCTTCTTCCTGACCGGCATCGATGACACATACATTCAGTTTGTCGGCATCCGGGTGTTTCTCCTTGCTCTTCACATAACCCACAACAACTTTATTCACGCCCTTGTTGCGGTTCTCCACTACATCAATTTCTACTCCCGCACGGGTGATTTTCTCTGCCAATTCCTGTGGCGTCACACCTTCAAGGGAAATATAATCAGACAGCCAATCTGTCGATACTCTCATGGACGTTCACTTCCTTCATCTATAAATTGGTGTTCCCGGTTCATTCGTTTGCTCTATATGGTTAATCTATCTTGTCTTAAAATTACAGCCGTCCGAATTGCTTCAGGAAGGTCAGATCACTATTGTAGAAGTGACGGATATCATCAACACCATACTTCAGCATGGCGATACGCTCTACCCCCATACCAAATGCGAAACCACTGTATTTCTCCGGATCATAGCCGCCCATTTCAAGCACTTTCGGGTGAACCATACCGCCACCCAAAATTTCAAGCCAGCCTGTTTGCTTACATACCCGACAGCCGCTGCCGCCACATTGTACACACGTTACATCCACTTCCGCACTTGGCTCCGTGAACGGGAAGAAGCTTGGACGCAGACGAATTTCCGTATGGGAACCGAACATTTCGCGCACGAATTGCAGCAGGGTTCCTTTCAGATCGCTCATACGAATGTTTTCGCTGATGACCAATCCTTCAACCTGGTTGAATTGGAAAGAGTGCGTCGCATCGTCGTCATCACGGCGGTATACTTTACCTGGACAGATGACTTTGACAGGCACTTCGCCCTTCATGCTCTGCATGGTACGTACTTGAACCGGAGACGTATGGGTACGCATCAACAAGTCTTCTGTAACATAGAAGGAATCCTGCATATCGCGCGCCGGGTGATTCTTCGGCAGATTCAATGCTTCAAAGTTGTAATAATCCATTTCGACTTCAGGACCTTCCGCTACGCGGTATCCCATACCGATGAAAATATCTTCGATCTCCTGTACCACTTTGGTCAGTGGATGCAGTCCGCCTTGACGTCCACGACGTCCTGGCAGGGTCACATCAATTTTCTCGGATTGCAGACGCTTCGCTGTCTCTTCCTTCTGGAACTGATCCTGCTTGGAGTCGATGACTTCCTCAATGGCAGCCCGAACATCATTGGCTACTTGACCAATAACTGGACGTTCCTCTGCACTAAGCGCACCCATTCCGCGCAAAATTTCAGTCAATGCACCCTTTTTCCCCAAATACTTCACACGCAGATCACTGAGCGTCTGCGGATCATTCACACCAGACAACTGCTCCAGCGCTTCGATCTTTAATGCCTCTAAACGTTCTTTCATGTGTAATTGCCCCCTTTTTGTGGTGTTTTTGCAACAAAAAAAGGCCTTCTCTCCCCTGAAGGGACGAAAAGACCGTGGTACCACCCTTGTTAGACATCCCTTGCTGCACGGCCCCTTTGGCCTGCAACTCGTTCTGTCTCACTTTGTACGGAATAACGACCGTTAACCGTTTGCCCCTACTGTTGCCTCTGTGTCTGGACACAAACAGGTTCAGGGAACCGCTTCGGAGTGAATTTCGGCAGCCTTGTTCTACAGAAACGCTCTCAATCTACGGCGCTTCCTCCCTGTCCAGAGGCACTGCTTACTTATCTCCATCATCACGTTTGCTTTTAAGTTAAACCTATATCGATGTAATCATCGATGATCGTTCATAATTATATGCAAAATAGATTGAAATAGCAAGCCGTCCATCTTCTAATTTGTGCTTGCCCCCTTATCTTTCAATTGTTTCAGGCGCTGCTGGATTTCGCGAATCTCCGTTGCCTCGACTGCTCGTTCACTCTCGTGTTCAGGCAGTGTCAGACTGTCTTTTCCAGCAGCGCTCACAGGAGACAGTAACTCGGATAAGCGCATCTGCAATCGCAACCGTTCGTCATCGGATTCCCGGGTCTCGAGCGCCAGCTCCCGAAGTTTAATGGACTCCTCCCAATCCGGCACACTTCCTTCAAACAGGGTTGCTGTGCCACCAAGTTCCAGATCGCACAAGCGATTCGCTAGTGACTTCGTCAGCATACGGTCATGGGATACAAGCACCAAAGCACCTGAAGCCTGTTTTAATACATTCTCCATGACTTCCTGGGTATCGATGTCCAGATAGTTGGTCGGCTCATCCAGCACCAGCAGATTCGCTCCGCCAAAATACAGTCTCAGAAATGCCACTCTGCACTTTTCTCCCATGCTCAAATCCCCAATGCGCTTGAACACATCCTCCCTGGAAAACAGGAAACATCCCAGAATGGTACGTGCCGCACTTTGTGTCATGGATGGAAGGGTAAGCAAGCTGTCCAGCAGCGTCAGATTCTCGGGAAGTCCTTCCAGCTCCTGTGAAAAGTAACCGATTCTCAGCTGTGGATGCCGTGTGACCTTGCCTTGCGAGGGCTCAAGCTCACCAATCATCAGCTTCAACAGTGTCGTCTTGCCCGTTCCATTAGGTCCCCGTATGGCAAGACGATCTCCGCGTTCCACAGTGATTCGAAGGTCGCGAAGCAAGGTCTGGTTACCTGTATATGAAAAACTCACCTCTTCCAGCGCAAGCAGTTGGCGTGCAGCCAGTGTATTCATATGCAGTTCCATGTTTAACTTTGCAGCTTCACGAGGTTTATCCACCCGTTCCTGCTCCAAACGTTCCAACTGTTTTTGTTTCGCATGGTAACGTGAAATATTCTTGTTAGCTTTGGCCTTGTAGAAGCTCTGTGTGATCTTCACCTCCACATCGGTCGCTGAATTATGCGCTTTATGAAACCATAGCTGATAATTACGAATCGTCTCTTCCAGCGCCTTACGTTCCAGCTCCTGCCTGCGGTAGATCGTTTCCTGCTCCCTTAACTCACGCTCTTTGTGGATCTTGTACTCCGAGTATCCACCCTTGTATTTGGTCAGGGCATCTGCACTGAATTCAATCACTCCTGTGGCTACCTGATCAATAAACGTACGATCGTGTGATACAAATAACAGCGTACCTTCATATGAGGATAACCACTCTTCCAGCCAGCGCATGCTTCCCTCATCCAGATGATTCGTCGGTTCATCCAGGATCAGGAATTTAGGTTTACTGACAAGCAGGCCTGCCAAACGAGCCTTTGTTTTTTGTCCACCGCTCAAGGAATGATAAGGTCTGTTCCAATGCTCTGCGGATAATCCAAGGCGTGTTAGCACCTTCTCTACCTCGGTCTCCCACATATAACCGTTCAGCTGTTCATATTGCTCCATGACTTGCGTATAGGCTGCAAGCAGCTCATCATCAGCCTCACTGCTAATGCTCAAGCGCTGTTCCAGTTCTTCCAATTTCCATTTCACTTCATAGATCTGACCGCTCTCACGCCGGACCGCATCCAGTACATTCATGCCATCCTCAATCTCCGAGCGCTGGCGCATGAACCCCCATTCCTGCTGCGGGATATGACGTTCAATTCTTCCACCACCATGCTCTTCACCCAAAATGATGCGTAACAATGTCGTCTTTCCGCATCCGTTGCGACCCAAAATGGCGAGTCGCTCGCCCTCATTAATCTCCAAATTCAATCCTGTAAACAATTCATTGCCGTTCCATTCTTTTGATACTTCATGTAAGCGTACCAATGTCATCATGAGGCCTCATCCTTCCTGCATCCTTTTTGCTGAACAAAAAAAACCGCTGGCATCAGCCGGCGGTTTGGCAATTCAGGGTTGGATCAAGCATTCAAAGACAGATCTAAGGTAAGCTACGGCATGAACAAAGAAACCCCAAATACAGGGTACACGTAAACCTCAAAGGCTTACTTGCTCCATACCTTTTCCCATAGCTGAATTTGGACACACGAATCCCCTCATTGCTCAGCCGCTCTGGCTGACTGCGTCATAAAACCGTCTGCAGTTAACTGGGGTTCAATTCATGTGTTTTACTTCATGGGACGTATGGTTACCTCTCATTCATGTGTAGTATCAATTTCTCCGTTATTGTACCAGATCATTGTTAAAAAGCAAAGGTTACCCGCATATTTCTTTTAGGGCAAAAGAAAAAAGCCCCTGCATCGCAAGGGCTCTGGGTACTGCATCGTTAAGCGGGTGATGGGAATCGAACCCACGCTATTAGCTTGGAAGGCTAAAGTTCTACCATTGAACTACACCCGCATGATTGATGATTCATAATTAAGTTCCGTTCGGAAGTTAACAGTGATTTTACAAAGAATAATATACCATGATCCTCTGTAGCATGCAAGTCATATTTACCATTTTTTTCATTAAGCATCCATCTATAAAAAAGCAGGAGCACTCACGCGCCCCCGCTGTTCCCTATCCTGTGGGTTTATCCACATCTCTCAAAAACCGTTTTTCAAAATCAGCGGCTTCAATCGGTTTGCTGAAGAAATACCCTTGAGCCTCGTGACAATGCTGATTGCGAAGAAAGACCATCTGATCTTCATTCTCCACGCCCTCAGCCGTAACTTTCAGATGTAAATGATGTGCCATTGAAGTGATGGTGGATACGATCGCAGCGTTATTGCTGTCCTCCATGACCTCGTTAACGAATGAACGGTCAATCTTGAGACGGTCAATCGGCAGATCTTTCAGATAATGCAACGAGCTGTATCCCGTTCCAAAATCATCAATACTGATATGCACACCAATCTCTTTGATTTTACGTAACTGCTCGAATGCCCGGTCTTTATCAAATGTCATACTCTCTGTAATCTCCAGTTCAAGCCATACCGGCTCAAGCCCAGTCTCCTTGAGAATGCCATTGATATTGTCCAATAGATGCGAATGCCTGAACTGTCTCATGGACAGATTCACCGAAACACACAGTTTACGATAACCCGCTTCCTGCCACTGCTTATTCTGTGCACATGCTTCACGAAGCACCCATTCACCAAGCGGTACAATCAATCCACTCTCTTCTGCCAGAGGAATAAATTCCGCCGGAGATACCGAGCCTCGCTGCGGATGCTGCCAACGCACCAATGCTTCCATGCCGACGATTAGCCCACTTTGCAGATTAACCTGCGGCTGGTAGACCAGGTAGAACTGACCTCGATCCAACGCTTTGCGCAGATCATTCTCAAGCTGCAAACGCTCCTGTGCTTTCATCTGCATCGCATGAGCATAACGGTTCAATTCCATGCCCTGTTCCTTGGCATTGTGCAGAGCCGTATCTGCATTCTGAATAATCTCCTGCGGTGACTCGCCATCGTGCGGGAAAATCGCCATCCCGATTCCAAGTGTAAGATGATACTCATTACCATCAACCAGGACTGGCTTCTCGAAGAGTTGCAAAATGGATCTTGTTCTCCGCAACGCTGTATCCGTTGTGCTGAAATCTGTCATCGTCAATGCAAACTCATCTCTTCCCAGGCCGAATACTTCTTCTCCTGGAAGTGACGAATGTTTCAGACGTTGACCTACCTGGCGCAGAACCCGGTTAGCTGCTTGCTGTCCGAGCGAATCATTAATGGTCTTGAACCGATTAATATTCAGGACGAGCACACCGACAAGCTGTTCCTCCACCACGGCATCATCCATCATCATTTTCAACCGCTGCGAAAGGCGACGACGGTTTGGAAGCCCCGTCACATCCTCATGATGGGCAATATAATTCATCTTGGCTTCAGCAACCTGCTGTTGCAGGAACGGCGTATCCACAACGGACGTGTACAACCCTTTTTGGATGAAAAAATATGCCATACAGTTACTCAGCAATCCGAGCAGCAGATTGAGATCGTTCACCCCTGTGGCGGAAACAAAATAACATTCCCCAAAAAAGAAACACAGAATGCCGCATAGAATGGACGGC
Organism: Paenibacillus sp. FSL K6-1318; assembly: GCF_037976905.1. Taxonomy (NCBI): domain Bacteria; kingdom Bacillati; phylum Bacillota; class Bacilli; order Caryophanales; family Paenibacillaceae; genus Paenibacillus; species Paenibacillus sp. FSL K6-1318. The sequence continues at coordinate 1,911,560 of NZ_CP150270.1, read as the reverse complement.
AAGTCACCGTCCTTGGTTTTTTTCCATTGTACAAACAAAATTACGGCAATAATGCCATACAGCAATCCGACCATAAAATGAACCCGGGTGAAAATCCCACCAAGCACTTCACCCTCAAGCATATTCGGCAACATGCTCCATTCCTGAATAGCCAATGTGTATAAAATAACAAAGGTACCCAATGTGCCACTGAACAGTAAGAATTTGCGCGGTAATGCAATTTCCTTCTCATTTATGGTATACACGAGCAGTAAACCTACTGAACATACCATAGATCCCATGGTTGACATCATCAAGGAGAATTCCGATTCCATCATCGCTCCGTTCGGAATCTCTTCTGCAAATGAAACGATATGAACCAGTTCAAACAGACCAATCAATAAAAAGAGTGTTGTCAATAACACCCTCCGCAGGGTAAGCTTCTGTGTCCGAAACAACCAGCTTTGATTATAAATGCCGATACAAGCCGCCGCCGCAGCGAATCCACCCAAGAGTGTCAAAACAGGGTAACCCGATATGATCAGATCAGAGCTTGAAGAAGAACGAAACCATTGACTTGCGAGGAAACACAATAAGCCGCATACAGCGACCCAACCTATTTTTCTCTGATCTTGCAGATTAACCTTCATGCCGTGTTTTCCTTCCCGGGATCACCTATCCTGAATTACATTAACCAAACTTGCCAAGCTCGCTACACAATTCGACAAAAAACATATTTACCAACGTTCAATTCACATGCATACACATGCTATCTGGTACATAATAACATTTAATTCTGTATACGTGAACTAAAAAATAGTTACTCCTAGGAATATTTATTCATAAAAATGGAGAAAAACAAGGCATTAAGAACTAAAAAAACATGGATCTCGGGAGAGAGTCCATGTTTTCCTAGTTTGCAACTGTATTTCAGACTATATTATCATCATTTTGCATAATTCGATTTAGTTCGCTTACGGGTACAAAACCTAGATGAATACGATCATTTCGTCAAGATTTTGCTAATTGGAAGACGCTCTAAGGATGTATGCCAAATGATTACTTGTCGAAATTCACTTCTGGTGTTGTTAATTTATCATAGAAATCAACAACCTTATCCTTGTCTTCCGATGAACGAAGCGCCATCGCCGAACGTGGATGCTCGTCCAATGCACCTGTGATCATGTAAGGCAGAATGTAGCCCCACTCTTCTTTTTCTCTGAGGGGTACCATCAGCTGTTCCAGTACACCAAGTACTGGGCGCAGATTGTATTTCGTACCTTTCAGATGAGCTACGAGCAATTCGGTTGGGCAGTTACCTGCTGCACGTCCCATACCATATACAGAAGCATCAAGCAGTTCAACTCCCAGTTCTGCCGCAACCAATGTGTTGGAGAACGCGAGTTGCATGTTGTTATGTGTGTGAACCCCAAGACGCTTGTTAGGCAAGTGAGTCTTGAACTTCTCTACCAGGTATTTCACATCATTATGATCCAGGCTACCGTAGGAATCTACAATGTAAACCACATCTACGGAGCTTTCTTTGATCAATTCAAATGCTTCCAGCAACTCATTCTCCATAACATTGGAGAGTGCCATAATATTCAGTGTTGTTTCATATCCACGATCATGGAATGTTTGAACCAGAGCAAGTGCCTTGTCTACATCTTTGCTGTAGCAGGCAACCCGGATCAGATCCAGCATGCTCTCGCTGCGAGGCAAGATGTCGTTCTCATCCACACGTCCAACGTCAACCAATGCAGACAGTTTGGTATTTCCTTTTTGAGGAATAACTTTACGCAAGAAATCATCATTCAGGAAACGCCAAGGTCCCGCTTCCTCCGCACCTTTCAGCAACTTCGGAGAGTTTTTATATCCGATTTCCATATAATCAACGCCAGCTTCATTCAACCCAGCATACAGCTGTTGAACAAAGTCCACGCTAAAGTCCCAATTATTCACCAATCCGCCATCACGGATCGTACAATCTACAATTTTGCAATGATTTGTCTTCATTAATGTCTGCTCCTTTTCTGACCAACTTGTGTATTCCTCTCATGATACTTGAACGTGACAAGAAAAGTAAAGGGATTCCGGACTTATTTACTTCGATAAGATTTCCATATTCGATCAATCTCAACCATATCGGAACGATCCGGGACTTTTCCTCCATAACGCACGCTGTTATACGTATCTGGCAGTTTCGTAGACAGCTCATCTTCTTCTTGCTTCACACCATTTTGAATGATGGTCTGGGCAGCCTCCAGCGGAGTGTGCGTCCCCTGTATTCCCACTCCTCGATGGGCAGCCTTGTCAATCCAAGTTCGATAGTAATACCGAACACGTTCAGCATCCTGCACAGGTGGCGTTTCTTTCTTCCGAAACCAAGTCTTTCGAACTTTTTCCGGCGACTCAAGCGTCTCACTGACATCCATATACTCCGTACGTGGTTCTGCCTTCTTCGCACCTGGTTGTAGCATCCCCTTGAATCGATCCATAAGTCTGTTTATCGTTTTTTGTCCGAACCTCAGAAGCAGCCACAGGATTGCTCCTGCTAAAGCACACATCACTACCCATCCGAGAATGTTCCAGAAGATTGAAGGTTCGGAGGGCGGTTCTCTCCATTCCTTCGGTATATTTATTGGCTGATTAGGGGCGTCCATTGGTAGTGGTGGCTCCTCGCCGGAAATCGGGCCAAACCATCCCCTGATCCATGCGAGTAAACGGTCGCGTAGCGGCTTCAACAACGCAGCCAAACTTGGGAAAGCACCGATCGCGACGATGACAATAAACATCCACATGAACCGCTGATGATTCGCACGCGCAAAATCGCGCAATACTAATTTTCGCTTGCCATCATTAAGTATTGCCCGGTCCAGTTGTAACATATATCGTCCAACCAGCCAGAAGGCAAAGCTGATCACTCCCGCAACATAGATCCACAGGGTATAGGCTTGTATCGGCTGCATGAATTCCAACTGGTTCGAAGCAACCGTAAGCACAATCGCACTGATTACCCCGGCAATCTGCAAACGCCATAACAAAACAGAATGAAAAGCTGACTCGAAGGTCAGACCTGCATAAGCCGAGATGACTCCACACAGCACCAAGGTGATGATATCCGGCATTGGAAGAATGAGGCTCATCCCAACTACGATTCCGAAGAAAAGCCCTATGACGAGTGCCGTTACTCCACGAATAAATGTACTTTTCTCGCTAATGACCGGAATTTTATGCTGAATGAATTGTCCCAATCCACCCACTAGAACAACCAGGATGAATAGTGTGTACGGCAAATGTTCCATGGCGTAAAATGAAGCAATCGTAAATATCGGAAAAAGGTATATGGCCGCCATCAAGACGGCAAGCATCGCTATGAGTCCCTTGGTCGTCGCTACCTGTCTGTCCCTCATGCACTCACCGCCTTCGTATCACCCTTCACGTCTTCTACCGGAAGAATCGTCACGCGATGTCCTTGTTCGTGCAGACGGGCAATCTCGTGCTCCATAGCGGCAGATACATAGGATGTAATCAGCAGATAGCTGCGGATTTGCTGTGCTTCTTCGTTCAAACGTACTTCATCATTCAGGAATTGCTCCATAGGCACCATGCATTTCAACTCGGTCGCAGCCATGGCTTCCAGTACCCTTTCCAGATGGGGTGTGCCATAATCCGGCTCAATCCGAAGTGCATCGCGACCTCCACCCACATGATAACCATTATGAGCGAAGCCTGCCGGCAACCCTCTACTGATCGCTTCCACTGCAGCTGTAGCAGCGTAACGAAGGGCCCGTTCGATCTTTTCTGGTCGAGTGACTACACTCCACATATCTGCTGACTCCTGAATGTTAACTACAATCCATGATTGCGGATCTGCTGTCCATCCCTGCTTGTAGACTTGCAATTCACCCGTACGTGCGCTCGCTTTCCAGTGGATACGATTCATGGGGTCGCCTGCGCCATAAGGGCGAACACCAAGAATCAGGAACGGATCTTCGACAATCCATCGCGATACTTCCACTTCCCCCTGCCACACTTGATATATGGCGGGAAGATCCTCTGCATTCACTAATGAAGGATACACGACCATGGACATATGCAAAGGAATCGGTTTGGTGGAACGCCACACGCCAAAAAGGTCCCCACCTGTCATGCTTGCTGTATTGAGTGGATAGATGCCACGCTGAGTACATGAGAACGGATGCTTGCGCGTGATACGCGTAAACGGTTTTAGTGTGAAAATGCTCTTATGGTTCTGATAGATTTCGCCTTGGCTAATATCCATACCTGAACCAGAACGAAATACAAACGACACAGGCATCATCGCTTCAAGTCTAAGCCAGGGAACGGAGACTCGTTTTTCATTCGATATTGTCTCCACCATCTCAAGTTCATCTCCAGCATAACAACGCAGCTTGCTGAATTGTCTGCTGTACTTGAGCTTCCGCAGTGCAGGTCGTCCGAACCATACACCGTGTATGCCAACGACAATGCCTCCTACAAGGACAAGCCATAATAATGCCATAAGACTAACGCCCGCTTGTAGCGAGGTTCTCCGTTGGCACTTCTGTCTGATTCAGAAGTTCCTGGATGATACGCTCTGCCAAGCCTTCTTGTTGTCTGATCCGGTTACGGAATACAAGGCGGTGGGCCAGCACAGGTTCCGCCAGAACTTTAATATCATCCGGCAAAACAAAGTCTCTACCATGAAGTGCAGCCCAGGCTTGACTTGCCTTGAGTAATGCCTGAGCACCTCGTGGACTTACGCCAAGCGAGAGCTCGGGATGTTGCCTTGTCGCTTCGGTTAACTGAATGATATATCGTAGCAAATCTTCGTTGATTTGCACTGTTTTATACGTATCCTGGGCTTTCAAAAGTTCTTCACGACTGATCACTGCCGACAAGTCGTCAACAGAGCGACTGGCTACCGTGCGTCTCAAAATTTCTACACTCTCTTCACTGCTTGGATAACCCATGCGAATTTTCATCATAAAGCGATCCATCTGCGCTTCAGGTAACGGAAAAGTTCCCTGGTTATCTATGGGGTTCTGGGTAGCAATAACGATAAATGGCCGCTCCAGCTGTCTCGTTGAACCATCGATACTGATCTGGCGCTCTTCCATGCACTCCAGCAAGCTTGATTGCGTACGCGGTGTAGCACGGTTAATCTCATCTGCTAGCACAAGATTGGCGAACAAGGGGCCAGGTCTGAATTCAAAATCCCCTTCTTTTTGATTGAAGAAATGAATACCTGTCAAGTCAGATGGCAGCAAGTCCGGTGTAAACTGTATACGCTGGAATGTGCAGTCCAATGAGGAGGCTACCGATTTGGCGAGCATCGTTTTCCCGGTACCCGGTACATCCTCCAGCAACACATGTCCTGATGCTATGATCGCTGTCATCACCAGCTCTATGGTATGCTCTTTGCCCACGATCACTTTTCCCACGTGATCCATCAATTGTTGATTCATTCGTTCCATTCCTTGGATATCCATCGTATCTCATCCTTCCGTTAATGGAGCTTATGTATTCGTATTCATTACTAACTATAACCCTTTTTGGCAACAAAAAACAAAGGAGTCGGCTATTTGCCGACTCCTTTACGCCCCACTCTTCTCAATATACCAAGGGTAACATAATCATAAACCGCGTACCTTCGCCTTTTTTGCTATCTACCGAGATGGTACCTCCGTGGTTCTTGATGATCCGGTAACTCACCGAGAGTCCCAGGCCCGTTCCGCTCTCCTTCGTCGTGAAGAATGGATCAAACAGACGCACAAGTGTGTTATGGTCCATTCCCTGACCGTTATCGGCGATGGAGATCTGCACGAACTTGTTTTCCGTAGCGGTAGATATTCGAATCAGGCCGGTGTGTTCTTCGCCGACTTCCTCAATGGCATCCATTGCATTTTTCACCATATTCAAAATAACCTGCTTAATCTGTTTGACATCGATGGACACATTCAGCGGGGCATCCCCTTCATCCAACGTGATCTCGCATCCCTTCATCAAACCTTCGCTCTCTGTCAGCAAGACCACCTCTTTGAGCAAAGAGTCGACAGACATCACGGTCTTCTGAGGGGCTGACGGTTTGGAAGAATTCAAGAATTCGTAGATGATGTCGTTCGCCCGATCAATTTCTGTCAGTATGATGCGAGCGTACTCGTCTTTGCCAAGCTGCAGCAGATGGGGCCGAAGCAACTGGATGAACCCACGAATTGCGGTTAACGGATTGCGAATTTCATGAGCAATAGATGCCGAAATGCGCCCCAGCATCGCAAGTTTGTCATTTTGATAAGCGGTCTGTTCAATCTGTTTATAATCAGATACATCCTTGACACTGAACAAGAAGTCTCCGTCCATCTGATCCCCGTACGTCACAGTAACCAGCCAATGCCTTCCATATTCATCAATCAACTCATGATAGCGCTTACGGTGGAAGATGGTTTCCCGATAAATACGTAAAATTTTCTTTTTCTTGAATCGGCTCATCTGGGGATGATGCAGCATTTGCATCAGGGTGCAGCCGCTCAACAGACTTCTTGGAAGCTCCAACAATTTTGCCATCTGAACGTTAATAAACGTCAATACACCGTGGCTGTCAAACAACATAATACCGCTATCCAGATGTTCCAGTACATTCTCATACTTGTTGTTATCCAGATGTACGGGCGGGAATCCATCCGTTGGTTGAGGCACTGTATCCTGAAATTCACTAATCATGTCAGGTTCCTCCTTTTCACGTAAATGATAAACTTGCCATTCGGACATCATATCATCACAGAAACAGGAAGGGCCGATTTTATTTTTCATTACCGGTGCCCTTTCGTTGGGGGGCTGAGCCGAAAATATGGATGGCATGTCCGGAACTCAAGCTGGTCTATTCCCGGTAACCAACAGTCGATCCGGAAAATCATATACGTTTGTCCCATTCTGACATTCTCCTATTCCCAAACACGAACATTTTTTTGCTCCGCCTCTTTTGCAAGTCTGTTTTTATCATAGACAAGTTTATAGAAGAGAGTCAATCGGAGAAAGTGTCGAATGGAAATTATTTTAAAAAAAACCTCGAATTAGTTCCGGATCAATGCACAAAAACGAAGCCGTTTCACCCAGAAGGGCAAATCAGCTTCGTTTTTAATATCTTTACTTTATGATATATCCGAGATCATCTATAGTCCGGTCTTATTATGCTGAATTTTCAGTCTGCGCTGACTCATCACAGCTAATCGACGTTTAAGTTCACTTTCCCACTTCTCGTCTTTTGTTTCTTTCGCGAGTCTGAGCAGATCCAGAGCCATATCAATCTGGCGCTGTACAATGACCATGGCATCCTCACTCTCACGGTTTATACAGTTTTCGAAAATGGCATCTTCATCTTCTGTTACATAATCTTGAAAATCGATCTCGGATGCACCGTCTCCATGCGCGTATTCTGCGAGAATTTCATATTCATTTTCCACTTTATAATGCACCTCAACCCGGTGACACACCGGGCAAAACAGCAGGGGAACATTATGAACCTGGGTGCGGTAATGCTTCAGCGTGCCCTTCGTTCCAACCATACTTGCCCCACAACAGTAACTCATTTTTGTTCACCCTCCTTATTACGTGCCGGGACTTTTTTATTACAATGCAATCCCGTACACTTCCAGCACTTCCGAAAAGGAATAGTTCCATCAGTGTATCACATTCATGTACAGATTATAAATGCAGAGCACCGGAATATTTACCGGGTTTCCATACCCTATTCGCCTTGAAGGCCATCAATTCCTCTTTCAACAGATAAAAAGAAGACTTTCTTCTAATACATCATTAACACGTTTAGCTGCTTGTTCAAACACTTTTGATTAACTTCGTGATAACTTCCCGCAAAAGGGTGCAAAAAGCCCTCAATCCCTAACGGGATGAGGGCTTGAACAAAAACCGTTCAAGTTAACCTGGCTTACAGGTTAGTGTCGCCTGGTTTCCAGTTCATTGCACACAATCCGCCGGATTGCAGTGCTTGCAGTACGCGAAGTGTTTCTTCAACACTACGGCCTACATCGTTGTGGTTAACTACTTGATATTTCAGTTCGCCTTCTGGATCGATGATGAACAGACCGCGCAATGCTACGCCTTCTTCTTCGATCAGAACGCCGTAATCTTTAGCCACTTGCTTCGTGATATCGGAAGCCAGTGGGAAGTTCAATTGACCCAGACCATTGCTGTCTACAGGTGTATTGATCCATGCTTTGTGGCTGTGTACGGAGTCTACGCTCACGCCAAGGATTTCAGTATCCAAAGCTTTGAATTGCTCGGAAGCAACGCTCAAAGCTGTAATTTCAGTTGGGCACACAAATGTGAAGTCCAAAGGATAAAAGAAGAATACGAGCCATTTGCCACGATAATCGGACAGTTTAACGGAACCGAAATCTTGTCCGTCTCCCGATACTGTCTCCATTGCGAAATCCGGTGCTGGTCTACCAACCAAACGTTCTGCCATAACTAAAAATTCCTCCTTTGGGATTATGTAAGCATCCTTGCGGATTGCTCATCATCAAGAAAAACGCGAACGTTTTTCCTGTAATTAAAATGATTTGATACTTGATAACAAGTACAAGTAAAATGTTATCATCCGGACTTCCCAAAGTCAAGATTATAAACATTATTTTTTTATAATAATTATAAATAAGGATTTTTCGTGCCAAAATTATAAAGGAACAGCCCTTTGTACATTCCATAACTGGAAACAAAGGGCTGCCATGTTGTTGGTACTATTATTACGCCTGTTTCTGAATAGCCGCGACGATCAAATCGCCCATTTCAGTTGTACTGATTGCTGTGCTCTTGTCTACAGCAATATCACTCGTACGGTGTCCTGCGTTCAGTACATCAGACACAGCTGCTTCAATAGCGTCCGCGCCTTCTGCATAACCGAAGGTTGTGCGGAACATCAGCGCCAAAGAGAGAATGGTTGCAATCGGGTTAGCAAGGCCTTGACCAGCGATGTCCGGTGCTGAACCGTGTACCGGCTCATAAAGTCCAAAGCTGCCCTCTCCCAGTGATGCAGATGCCAGCATGCCGATGGAACCCGTCAGCATCGCTGCTTCATCACTCAGGATATCTCCGAACATATTTTCCGTTACGATGACATCGAAGCTGGCTGGACGGCGCAGCAATTGCATCGCGCAGTTGTCCACAAGTACATGCTCCAGTTCAACATCCGGATAATCCGGTGCTACCCGGTTCACGACTTCACGCCAGAGACGGGAAGTTTCCAATACGTTGGCTTTGTCTACCGAAGCCAGCTTTTTGCGACGTCCTTGCGCAATCTCGAACGCCTGACGAACGATCCGCTCCACTTCCGTTACATTATATGCACAAGTATCTACCGCCTCTTCGCCCTGTGCACTTTCACGTCTGAACTTCTCACCGAAGTAGATCCCACCAGTCAACTCACGTACCACCATCAGATCCGTACCTTCCAGTACTTCAGGCTTCAGAGTTGAAGCATCCTTCAGGCAATCAAATACGACAGCCGGACGCAGGTTGGAGAACAATCCGAGCGCTTTACGAATACCCAGCAAGCCTGTTTCCGGACGAAGTTCCTTGCTGTTGTTATCCCATTTTGGACCGCCAACCGCTCCAAGCAGGACCGCATCTGCACTTTTACATACCGTCAGTGTTTCTTCTGGAAGAGGTGTACCCTTCTCATCAATCGCGATTCCACCAAACAACGCATGCTCTGTCTCAAAACGGTAACCGAAAACTTCCTCTGTACGTTTAAGAACTTTCTCAGCCTCAGCTACGACTTCAGGACCGATTCCGTCACCTGCAATAACTGCAATTTTTTTCACGTCTGCCATGGGTTGTCCACTCCTTATATTTCATTCATTAATTATTCATAAAGTAACGTCTCATAATAACTCTCTCTTTTGTATCATATTCCAAGGTCATTTGACCAAGATATACAATCTATGACTTTAATAGATTTTACCTATAAGCTAATTGAGATTAGCCTTCACAAGTTGTTCCTGACCCTCCTGGTGGGGTAAAATATAGCTGAAATCAAATCAGTACGCAGGAGGGATAGTTAACATGCAATATTCGTATTTGGGTAAATCAGGCCTTAAGGTCAGCCGAATCTGTCTTGGTACCATGAATTTCGGGCCTGCTACAGATGAGAAAGAAGCTTTCCGTATTATGGACGCAGCACTCGATGCAGGCGTGAACTTTTTTGATACCGCTAACATCTACGGATGGGGTGAGAATTCCGGACTTACCGAAGAAATTATCGGACGCTGGTTCAATCAGGGCGGTGGCAGACGTGAAAAAGTAGTGCTGGCTACCAAAGTCTATGGCTCCATGCATGATGATACAGACGGCCCCAACAACGAAGCCGGACTATCCGCTTATAAAATCAGACGTCATCTGGAGGGTTCCCTCCGCCGCTTGCAGACAGATCATATCGAACTATATCAGATGCACCATGTAGACCCTGCCATATCGTGGGATGAGCTGTGGGGTTCGTTCGAGAATGCGGTTCATCAGGGTAAAATCGGTTATGTAGGATCAAGCAACTTTGCTGCATGGCAGATTGCAATTGCTCAAAGCGAGGCCAAGAATCGCCACTTCCTCGGTCTGGTGTCCGAACAACATAAATATAGCCTGAACTGTCGTTTGCCTGAACTGGAAGTATTGCCTGCCGCCAAAGAGCTGGGTCTCGGCGTCATCCCATGGAGTCCACTGGATGGTGGATTACTGGGACGTAATGCGCTGCAGAAGCTGGAAGGAACACGTAGCGGAGGTATCGCTGGACGGATCGAGCAGCAGCAAACTCAGCTTGAAGACTTCGCAGCACTATGTCGTGATCTCGGTGAACCGCAGGATACAGTGGCTTTGGCTTGGGTTGCAGCCAATCCGGCAGTGACTGCCCCAATTATCGGACCACGTACGCTGGAACAGTTTGAAACCGCGCTCAAATGTTTGGATGTCACTTTGGATGAAGCCGTGCTCAAACGTCTGGATGAGATTTTCCCGGGTCCAGGTGGACATGCACCTAATGCTTATGCGTGGTAACAGCTTGATAGCGTAAGCCAATGTAATAGATAACCGTATAACATACACTGTGTTCCACTGTCATAATCATATATATCAGCATTTTGCATAATTCGAATCATACCGCTCACCAAAATGCTCAAATAAAACCAAAAGAGTCTGACCCTCCACAAGAGAGTCAGACTCTTTACGTACCTCACTGTAATGATCAAAGCAGACTGAACGATCTTCTATATCCGTTAAGATTAAGACAGATCATCCTGGCAGTTTATATGCGTTCCAGCTTGAAGTTCAGTTCAATGAAGGATTCGTGCTTTCTGCTGCACCAGAACCTATAGGTTCACGTTTACACGGTTCGTATATGTTTTTCGTTTCTCAATCAATTGGTTCAGACCGTCCACATAAGCACGTGCACTTGCACCAAGTATATCCGTACTCACGCCACGTCCTTGTACCGAAACTTGATTTTGAGTCAGCACAACATGTACTTCACCCAATGCATCCTTACCATGCGTTACCGATTTGATGGAATAGTCAGACAACGTTACGTCTTCCCCACTCACCTGGTCAATCGCATTGTAGATTGCATCTACCGATCCATTACCCTCTGCTTGCTTCTCAACCGTATCCCCGTCAAGCGTTGCAATGCGGACTTTGGCCGTTGGTACCGATTCATCTCCATACGTAACGAAGATCGATTCCAGTTTATACACCTCAGGTGCATCCTGCAATTTCTCTTCAATTACCGCGAGCAGATCTTCGTCAGTCACTTCTTTCTTCTTATCAGCCAGATCTTTGAACTGGGCAAAAGCACGATTCAACGCTTCTTCTTCCAGCTCATATCCCAGATCAATCAACCGCTCACGGAACGCATGACGACCGGAATGTTTACCCAGTACTAGCTTGCTTTCCTTCAGACCGATGGACTCTGGAGTCATGATCTCGTACGTGGTTTTCTCCTTCAGCATACCATCCTGATGAATTCCGGATTCATGTGCAAAGGCGTTCGCCCCAACAATAGCTTTGTTCCCAGGTACAACCATACCAGTCAAACGGCTAACCAGACGACTGGTCCGTGCAATCTCAGACAACTGCAGCGATGTTTTTGCCTGGAAAAATTCCTGACGTGTCTCCAGCGCCATAGCAATCTCCTCAATCGCCGTGTTCCCTGCACGTTCACCAATGCCATTGATCGTACCTTCGATCTGATCGGCTCCGTTGAGAATGGCTGCAAGTGTGTTGGCTGTCGCCATACCCAAGTCATTATGACAGTGGGCACTCAGCTGTACCTTTTCAATGCCGTGTACATTCTCCTTGAGATGTTTGAAAATGTTTCCGTATTCATATGGGCTCAGGTAACCGACTGTATCGGGAATATTCACCACGGCTGCACCCTCTTCAACAGCCATATTCACCATTTCTACGAGGAAATCATACTCGGTACGACCTGCATCCTCAAGTGAGAATTCGATCTTCGAAAATGTTTTCTTCGCATAACGAATCGCGGAACGAGCCGTATCCAGTACTTGCGCTTTATCCATACGCAATTTATGTTGGCGGTGAATAGGCGAAGTTGCCAGGAAAACGTGAATGCACGGGTCCTGTGCACCTTTAAGTGCTTCCTTAACCGCATCAATATCTTGCTCTCTGGAACGGGACAAGCCAATTACGGTCACATTTTTGACCGCATTTGCTACTGCATTGACAGCTGCCAGGTCACCTGGAGATGCCGCCGGGAAACCAGCTTCCATCCGGTCAATGCCAAGCCGCTCGAGCTGATGGGCAATTTCCACCTTTTCACGAGTGTTCAGATTGACTCCCGGGGATTGCTCTCCATCACGCAGCGTTGTGTCAAATACATAGATTTTACGCACGCTTCGCACCTCCTGTACTTGTATTATATTGTTTCTCTGAACCAGCAATAGCGGCTCACGCATAAGCACGGCCGCTATTCCCAGTTAAAGCTCTAAGTTTACTTGAATACCTTAAAGTGCATGTTTTAAAAGTTAATGATTATTTCTTGATCCAGTGCATCATCTCACGCAATTGTCCGCCAACCACTTCGATTGGGTGTTCAGCTTCGTTACGACGAGTTGCTGTCAAGAATGCACGTCCGGATTGGTTCTCCAGGATAAAGTCGCGTGCGAATTTACCTTGTTGGATATCCGTCAGGACTTCTTTCATTGCTTTCTTCGTATCTTCAGTTACCACGCGAGGTCCAGTTACATAGTCACCGTACTCAGCTGTGTTACTGATGGAATCACGCATACTTGCAAGTCCACCTTCATACATCATGTCAACGATCAGCTTCAGTTCGTGCAGACATTCGAAGTATGCCATTTCAGGAGCGTAACCTGCTTCTGTCAATGTTTCGAATCCAGCTTTTACCAATGCACTCACGCCACCACACAGAACAGCTTGCTCACCGAACAAATCTGTTTCTGTTTCTTCACGGAAGGAAGTTTCGATAACCCCTGCGCGTGTACAACCGATACCTTTAGCATAAGCCAAACCGATTTCTTTAGCTTTACCCGTTGCATCTTGCTCAATCGCGATCAGGCCCGGTACACCAAAACCTTCTACGTACGTACGACGTACCATGTGACCAGGGGACTTAGGAGCTACCAGCAATACATCGCTGTTTTTTGGAGCAACGATTTGACCGAAATGAACGTTGAAACCGTGTGAGAAGAGCAATGCAGCCCCTTCTTTGAGGTTTGGTTCGATTTCGTTTTTGTATACAGAAGCTTGCGTTTCGTCAGGCAGCAAGATTTGAACTACATCTGCGCGGCTTGTTGCTTCAGCCGGGGACAGAACTTCAAATCCGTCATTTTTTGCAGTGTCGAAGGATTTACCTTCACGAAGTCCGATGACTACGTTCAATCCGCTATCACGAAGGTTTTGAGCTTGGGCGTGGCCCTGGCTACCATAACCGATTACCGCGATCGTTTTTCCTTTCAATACGTTAAGCTCTGCATCCTGTTCATAATAAGTAGTTACTGGCATGTTTATAAGTCCTCCTTTGTATTGTAAAGAACCCTTCATTAATGAGCGGGTGTCTCAATGGACCGGCTCGCTTGGTGTGTCGAGAGCGTCTTTGGGTCTGATCCGATCCGTTCAGACACCCGCCCATTAATGCGGGAATGTAGCTATATTTTCAAGCGTTACATCACTAAAATGTTACATTGCAACTGTTAAGGGACTGACACTCTCACATAAAGATCAACTGTATATGTTAGCTAACCGTCGTCCCCTCTTCATCCATTATAGCCTTATACGTTGCCGCGTACCAATGCAGTTATGCCTGTACGAGACAATTCGCGAATGCCGTATGGCTTGAGCAATTCAATCATGGCATCGATTTTGTCCGTATCGCCAACAACCTGTACAATCAGGCTCCCTGGACCAACATCAACAACGGATGCGCGGAATGTTTCCACCACACCCAGAATTTCTGGACGTTCAGAAGGCTCAGCTTTTACCTTAATTAATGCAAGTTCACGAGCTACCATCGGCTTCAGGCTGAAATCAACCACTTTAATGACATCGATGATTTTGTACAATTGTTTCTCAATCTGCTCCAGCGTTTTATCGTCACCAATGGTGACAATAACCATCCGGGAAAGTCCAGGTTCTTCCGATTGACCTACTGTAATACTCTCAATGTTAAATCCGCGTCGACCGAACAACCCTGATACACGCTGAAGGACGCCTGGCTGATCGTTAACCAATATTGAAATCGTATGTCTAATCATTCGTCAGCATCCCCCATCAGCATTTGATCAATTGTTGCTCCCTGCGGAACCATTGGATACACATTTTCTTCCTTGCGTACCACGAATTCTACAACGACTGGTCCTGGTGTATCAAGTGCTTCCTGCCAAGCACGCGCCGCTTCTTCTTTATTCGTTGCACGCAATCCTTTAACACCATATGCTTCAGCCAGTTTTACAAAATCCGGACTTCCTGCCAGATCAATGTGGCTGTAACGGTTCTCATAGATGATTTCCTGCCATTGGCGAACCATTCCGAGTACCTGATTGTTAATGATCACAATTTTTACTGGTATATTGTTAATGGCACAGATCGCGAGTTCTTGGGAACACATCTGCATTCCGCCATCCCCGTTAATGGAGATAACCAGTCTGTCGGGATTGGCCATCTGAGCACCAATTGCAGAAGGGAATCCAAAGCCCATCGTTCCGAGACCACCCGAAGTTACCCATGAACGCGGTTGATTAAATTTGTAATATTGTGCTGCCCACATCTGATGTTGTCCCACATCCGTAGTCACAATCGCTTCACCTTTGGTTGTATCATTCAGCATTTCAACAACCCACTGGGGTTTCAGCACTTCGTCTGAATCCGTATAGCTGTAAGGCTTCTCTTGTTTCCACTGTTTGATCTGGTCTCTCCATGCATCTGCGCGCTCTGCACGCCCAACCTCTTTGTTGGCTATTTCAAGTACCGTCTTCACATCACCAACGATTGGAATATCGGTTGCAATGTTTTTGCCAATCTCAGCCGGATCAATATCGATATGAACGATTTTGGCATGTGGAGCAAATCCATCCAGCTTGCCTGTTACCCGATCATCGAATCGTGCGCCGATATTGATCAGCAGGTCCGCTTTTTGAATAGCCTGATTGGAAGTGTATGTTCCGTGCATACCCGGCATTCCTGTCCATAATTCATGACCACTCGGGAATGCGCCAAGACCAAGAAGCGTAGTCGTAATTGGAATACCTGTCTTCTCAACAAACTCGAACAGTTCTTCATGTCCACCCGAGTATACCACACCGCCACCAGCCAGAATCATTGGACGTTCTGCTTCCTGAATGGCCTGAGCCAAACGGTCAACCTGAAGTTTGTTCGGTACTGTCCGTGGATTGTACCCTCTCAATATAACAGGTTCAGTTGTCGGTTCAAACAATGTTTTGTTCGCTGATACATCTTTCGGGATGTCGATCAGTACAGGACCTTTGCGACCCGTGTTGGCAATATGGAATGCCTCATGAATTACGCTCGACAGATCTTTTACATCTTTCACCAGATAACTGTGTTTGGTTATTGGCATTGTAATCCCCGTAATATCAGCTTCCTGGAAGGCATCTGAACCGATCAGGCTCGAAATGACGTTCCCCGTAATGACTACGAGTGGTACTGAATCCATATACGCTGTTGCAATACCGGTTACCAGATTCGTTGCTCCTGGTCCGGAGGTAGCGATACAGACACCAACTTTGCCGCTCGCCCGTGCATAACCGTCAGCTGCATGAATCGCACCTTGTTCGTGACGAGTTAAGACGTGTTTGAAATCCTCGAAACCATACATCGCATCGTAAATGTACAACACTGCGCCGCCCGGGTAACCAAATACACACTCAACACCTTCAAGCAACAAGCTTCTCAGCAGAATTTCAGATCCGCTAATGACCTCCGGCTTCATCCATTTTTCACGTAATTCATCTGTTGACCGCACTTCTGGAATTTGAGCTCCCATCAGTCATCCTCCTCTCGGAATTTACACCATTCTGACATTTAAAGTTACAAAAAAAACCTTCCATCCCTGCAAACAAGTTCATGCTTGCGAGGGACGAAAGGTTATCGCTTCCGTGGTACCACCCAACTTTGTCCGAAATTTCGCAATAACGGACCTTACCAGGTACAACAAAACGAATAGCTCAAACGAACATAGTCGTTTCCCATACCTGTTGTCTGTAACGCAGACATACGATTTTCCCTAATACGCGAAAGGAGTGACATCCAGTGCTTTTCAGGAAAACAGCTCCGAGGTGAGCTCGTATATAAGGGATAATGGTGGTGGTTTCAGCAATTCCAGCCACTCTCTGAGCAAAAGAGCCCTTAAAACTTCGTCCTCTTCATAGCCGATGAAATATTCTCGTTAAATGTTAGGAACATTATATGATTCCTCTAACCGATAAGTCAATACCTGTTTTGCATAAAAATTCAGAGAGCCTTTCAACCTCACTCTTTAGCCTTTAAGGTTGCCCTAATCCCAGCACTTCATTCAGTCACCTTTTATCTTGCTCCGGGCATAGGATATACGAGCAGCACGACTGGTCCTGAAAGGAGGCTCCGCATGGTGATTCGGCAACGCACATCCAAGCTGGATGATGGCGCCATCATGAAGCTGATTGACACTCAACTTGTTCCTCTCTCTCACATGAGTGAAAAAGAAATTAACAAAATCCGCAAAGAAATACCCCTGCGAATGAACAGGGGCATGACCTTTGTTGTCTCGCCGGAGCCAGACAAAGCTGCTGTCGCATTCATCCATTTTCTCATGCACGGGGAACTGCTCTATGTCGATATGATGGCCGTTAGTCCGAAAGAACAACGCAAACGTTATGGGCAAACTTTGTTACTCAAAGCAGAGAGCTTTGCGGCGTCCCGGGGGTGTAAAAGATCGAAAGTCATGGTGGATGAAGGCAATACCAAAGGACTTCATTTTTATCAAAAAAATGGATATAGTGCCATTCGATACATTATGATAAGCCGCTGCTACGAAATGGAAAAAACATTATAGAATATCCTAGAAAAATCCTGGTGGGCGTGGACCTGGACCATAAGGGCCGAATCCAGGACCCGGGCCAAACCCGCCACCAGGTCCTCCAGGTCCATATCCCGGTCCGTAGCCTGGACCATATCCAGGGCCTGGTTTTGGTCCAGGTCCATATCCGGGACCGAAGCCGGGACCACCTCCATAAGCATAAGGCAGTGTGGCAATAGCGAGCAGATCAAACAATACCAGTGGCAGAATCGCTTTTGTACGTACTTTCTTGCCATTCAGACGTTTGAGTACCAGTTTGTTGCCCGATACTTTCAACAGCTTTCCCGTAACCCGAGTGCCGTCTTTTTTGATTGCAACAATATTTTTGCCTATTAATTTCATCGCTTCATCACGCGTAACTTGTTGTTTCATATTTTCCCCTCCTCCTCGGATCGTTCAAAACAGTGTATTCGTCCATGACTGAATTCGCCTGTTTCTTTGTCCCTACCTGAAAATATGGGTATCTGCACGAGAACCAAGGTAAGCATGTAAAAGTCGATGGGTTTTCAAGAAAATAAAAAAAAGGCCCGCACAAGGCGGACCCTTTATCAAAACTCTGAATAACTAACCTGATATGGAAAAGGTTGTTACCTTTTACCCGGATCATATGCTTCACCGAGTGCAGACGGAGCCGAGGAACGTCCAACCGCTGCAACGAGAACGATGATGGTAAGCAGGTAAGGCAACATAAAAATAATTTCCTGGGGAATACTTTGTGACCATTCGAACAACTGTACATAGTTTCGGATCGCTTGTGAGAATCCGAAGAACACAGCCGCACCAAAGGCACCAATCGGATTCCACTTACCAAAGATCATAGCTGCAATGGCAATATAACCTTGGCCGGAAACCGTATTGTGTGAGAATGTACCCGTAGTCGTCAACGTGATTGCAGCTCCACCAATGGCCGCAAGCGCACCACTGATCATAACGCCAATATAGCGGTAACGAAGCACTTTAACACCAACCGTATCAGCCGCACTTGGATGTTCACCTACAGAACGAAGGCGCAGACCAAATGGCGTTTTGAACATGATGTAATACGTTAGGAATACGAACAGAATGGCCAGATATGTCGTTGGATACACGTTCTTGAAGAAGGCTTCTCCAAGCAAAGGAATGTCTTTCAAGAATGGCACATCAAACTTGCTGAAGCCTTGAACCAACGGTGAATCACCAGAACCTTCAAACAACAGTTTAACCAAGTACAACGTACTTCCTGCTGCCAAAAAGTTAATGACGATACCACTGATAATCTGGTCTGCCTTAAATGTGATAGACGCAACGGCATGAATCAGCGATACCAGTACGCCCAATACAATCGCGAGCAAAACCCCCATCCAGGCAGATGTCGTTCCGCCCATGCCCGCTTCTTGCGCATAATGGGCCCCGATTCCAGCTGCAAAGGCACCAAAGACCATAAAGCCCTCAAGTCCAAGGTTGGTTACACCTGATTTTTCCGAAAAAATTCCGCCGAGTGATGCAAAAATCAATGCCGTAGCAAAGACAAGCGTCGTATTGATAATTTGCCCAATTGTCAACAAGTCCATCTACAACACCTTCTCTTTCTTACGCTTCGAATAGAACGGTTTAAGTATCCAGCGCACGATGCCTTGTGCCGCAATGAAGAAGATAATCGAACCGATCACAATCCGAATAATCTCAGGCGGAACATCCGCAGCAAAACTCATACCTGCAGATCCGTACGTGAGGGTACCGAACAGCACTGCCCCCAATAACACCCCAAATGGATGATTCAAACCAATCAGGGCAACCGCAATTCCGTCAAAACCTGTTCCCGGTGAACCTGACATTACAGTCTGGTACTGGAACACCCCAAGCACTTGGAATGCACCGCCAAGACCTGCAAGCATACCACTGATGAACATCGCTTTTACGATATTCCGGTTAACATGCATACCTGCATATTCAGCCGCATTAGGGTTGTAACCTACCGCGCGGATTTCATAACCCTGTTTTGTTTTCCACATATAGATATAAAAGAGCACAGCCATCACAATGGCAATCAACGTTCCCATGTGTACACGGGAGTTGCCCATCAGTTCAGAGAGCCATGTCAAACTAATCGAAGCCGATTCACTGATGTTCACGGAACGATTCTCGCCTTTCAACAGCAAGAATTGGCGAACGATAAGGTTGGCCAAATACAGACCAATCCAGTTCAACATGATACTACTGATAACTTCATTGACCCCACGCGCTGCTTTCAGATAACCAGCAATTGCGGCCCAAAGACCACCAAACAATGCACCAGCAATCAAAGCCAGTGGCGCATGGAGATAGATCGGCAAACCTGCAAACTTAACACCAACAAATGTTGCAGCGGTCATACCGACGAGAAATTGACCTTCTCCCCCGATGTTGAACAGCCCTGCACGTGACGCGAATGCAAATGCAAGTCCTGTCATGATCAGTGGTGTCATTTCCCGTACTGCTTCACCAAAGTTGTACATGTCTCCAAATACCTTGGTGAACAATGCGCCATAGGCTTCAATCGGATTGTAACCACCGATCAGCATGACAACCCCACCGAGAATCAGACCCATAACAATGGCGACTACAGGCAAAATAAATGAATCTCGGGTAAACCATTTCAATACGTTATTCATGCGCAGTACCTCTCTTTTGGGTGCTGCCCGCCATCATCAAGCCGAGCTCCCTGTCATTGGTTTCTTCCGGCAGCACCTCGCCAACGATCTGGCCTTCATAGATAACAGCAATTCGGTCAGATACATTGATAATCTCATCAAGCTCAAATGAAATCAGCAGAACAGCCTTACCTTGATCGCGTTGTGCAATCAATTGCTTTTGCACGAACTCAATAGCCCCTACGTCCAAACCACGCGTTGGTTGGGCAGCGATAAGCAGTTCAGGGTTCTTATCCACCTCACGGGCGATAATGGCCTTCTGCTGGTTTCCTCCGGACAAGGAACGAGCTTTGGTCTCGATGCTTGGTGTACGCACGTCAAATGCCTCCACAAGCCGCTTCGCCTGCTTTTTGATCGCATCGAAGTTAAGGAACCCTTTACGGGTGTATGGTGCCTTATAGTACGATTCCAGAACGATATTTTCACTCACTGAAAAATCAAGTACAAGTCCGTGTTTATGTCGATCTTCCGGAATGTGGGCTACACCTGACTCCGAAATATGGCGCGGAGAATGATTGGACAGCTCCTTGCCCTCCAACAGAATCGAACCACTCTCTACTTTACGAAGTCCGGTAAGGGCCTCAATCAGTTCACTTTGGCCGTTACCATCCACGCCTGCGATTCCGACAATCTCTCCTGCACGTACGTTCAGGTTAAGTTGGTTCAGAACTGCAATGCCTTCTTTATTCTTGGCGGTTAGTTTGCTGACTTCGAGCACATTCGCTCCAGGTGTAGCCGGCTTTTTGTCCACTTTGAATGTGACATTCCGACCTACCATTTTCTCAGCCAGTTCATTTGGATTGGTTTCCGATGTTTTGACCGAATCAATCACTTTACCCCGACGGATAATCGTTACCGTGTCAGAGATCTCCATGATCTCTTTCAGTTTGTGCGTGATCAGAATAATCGATTTGCCTTCGGCGACGAGCTTCTTCATGATGGTCATCAGTTCTTTGATCTCTTGAGGAGTCAATACGGCTGTAGGCTCGTCAAAAATCAAAATATCTGCACCACGATACAACGTTTTAACAATCTCTACACGTTGCTGCATTCCGACAGAGATATCATGAATTTTGGCATGAGGATTCACCTTGAGTCCATACTGTTCGGACAGACGCTGAACTTCAGCAGCTGCTTTTTTATAGTTAATATTGAGACCCTTCGTTGGTTCAGATCCCAAAATAATGTTCTCTGTTACCGTGAACGGCTGTACAAGCTTAAAGTGCTGATGCACCATGCCGATGCCAAGATCGATCGCTCGGTTAGGGCTGTCGATGATGACAGGCTTGCCATTCACTTCAATGGAACCTTCATCTGGCTGATAGAGACCAAATACAATATTCATCAACGTTGACTTACCAGCGCCATTTTCGCCCAGTAGCGCATGGATCTCGCCTTTACGAAGCTGAAGGCTGATGGCGTCGTTGGCAACAATGCCTGGGAAACGCTTCGTAATTTGTTTTAACTCAACGACGGGGGTTGCTGCACCCATGTAATCACCCTTATAACTGATATAGTGTGGTTCCGCAAACGAAAGAAAAGCTCCTACCGGAGCGTTGATACACAGTGACCTTGTACAATTGTTATGATGACTTGATCAAATGTTCCTGTTCTTGCAGTCATAAGGCCGGTCAAGACCGGCCCCAATGATTATTCTTTTGCAACGAAGATCAAATTACTCAGTAGGTACTTTGATTTCGCCGCTGATGATTTTTTCTTTGTACTCTTCTACTTTTGCAAGTGTATCAGCAGGTACGTTGGCAGTAGAAGTATCAGCAATACCTACGCCGTTTTCTTTCAAAGTCAGGTTTTCGGAACCGCCAGCAAATGTACCGTCGATTACTTCTTGGTTAACGCGCTTAACAGCTTCGTCAACTTTTTTGATCATGGAAGTCAAAGTGATCTCATCACCAAACTCAAGAGATTGGTCTTTGTCAACACCGATAACCCATACATCTTGACCTTGTTTCTTACGAGCACTTGCTTCGTTAAACACACCGTTACCTGTTGCGCCAGAAGCGTGGAAGATAATATCTACGCCTTCATTGTAAAGTGTTGCTGCTGCTGCTTTACCAAGGTCAGGTTTATCAAATGCACCTGTGTAGTTAGAAATGAATTGAGCATCAGGGTTAACTGCTTTAACGCCTTCTCTGAATCCTACTTCAAACTTTTTGATCAGTGGGCTTTCCATACCGCCTACAAAACCAATTTTGTTCGTTTTTGTTGTCAGACCGGCAACTACACCAACCAAGAAAGATCCTTCTTCTTCAGCAAAAGTTACGGACTTAACATTAGGAGAATCCACTACGCTGTCAATGATCGCGAGTTTAGCATCGGCGTTTTGGTCAGCAACCGTTTTGATTGCATCAGCCAATTGGAAACCGATACCCCAAGTCAGATCATATCCACCTTTAACGAATTCGTTCAGGTTAGGAATGTACTCTTCATCGGATTTACTTTGCAGGTATTTAACTGCAGTACCTGTTTCTGTTTCAGTCGCTTGCAGAGCTTCCCAAGCGGATTGGTTAAAGGATTTGTCATTAACTCCACCTACGTCAGTAACCATACCAATTTTGAGATCGGATTTAGTTTCAGTGGATGTGCCACCTGTATCTCCTCCGGCATTTGTTTCTTCTTTCGGTTTGCTACCGCAACCTGCGAGCATAACCGATACCGCCAGCAACATTACCAAAGACAAGCTGAGCATCTTTTTCATTTTCTCTTTTTCCCCCTTAATGATATATCCTCATTCCAATCCAGCCTACATTTGAACGGTTAACAGATAGCAGGAATGACTTTTATGCAGAATGTATGGTTTCTTCGACATAAAAAGCGCATTCTCACCCTTGAAGCATCCTATCATCTGTCGAAAAACCGAACATTATGACATGGAGAGAAAAATTAGGACTAGCCTACTAGAGGTGATTATACAATCAACCAGTGTTAAAATCCAGATGTTTCATCACCAAATATCACATATTTTTGTTCTTTTTTTATTGAAAACGCTTAATAATTTAGCGATTTAACACACTAACGTTACAGCGATGTGATGTTATATAACAAAAACATACCGCATACTTTAGTGATGAGTGGAATTCCCCTGTTTTCATTTGTATTATTTCACCGTTCGTATTTTATGTATTCCCATGGTCTGTTATTCACAAGTCATCTGGTTTCATTGTTCCCTTTCAGACTATAGCCTATTCGCTCTACTCATTCAGAGATTCATCTTCGGATTTCTTCCAAGCCGTAAAAAAAGCCGCCATATAGGTACGGCGGCTTGTATCATACAATTTAAGCGTTGATTTTGCCTTTAGCTACAGTAGCCAAAGAGTTGAACGCATTGATGTCGTTAACGGCCAGATCAGCCAACATTTTGCGGTTCATGTCTACTCCAGCAAGTTTCAAACCATGGATCAGTTTGTTGTAAGACAAACCATTCATACGTGCTGCAGCATTGATACGAACGATCCACAGTCTGCGGAAGTTACGTTTCGTGTTGCGACGGTCACGGTATGCATATACCAGGGATTTCATTACTTGCTCGTTAGCTGTTTTAAAAATACGGTGTTTGGAACCGAAATAACCTCTTGCCAGTTTCAAAACCTTTTTATGACGACGACGTACTACAAAACCGCCTTTTACTCTTGCCATATTAAAGAACCTCCCAAATAAATATAAATGTATCCGTGGTATGTGTACGGCCGTAGCCGATCCCCCATACGGAATGTACTAATTAGAATTAGCCTTTCAAGTTAGCCAAACCTTGTTTCAAACGTCTAACATCCCCGGCAGCCATAACTGGGTTACCGTTCAGAACGCGCTTAGCACGTTTGGATTTGTGGGAAAGCAAGTGGTTTTTGTGAGCTTTGTAACGAAGGACTTTACCGGAACCGGTAATTTTGAAGCGTCCTTTCAAACTGCTGTGTGTTTTCATTTTAGGCATTTTGTGTTTCCTCCTCCAATGTTATCAGGCTTTAGGAGCCAAAATCATGATCATACTGCGGCCTTCCAATTTCGGTTGACGTTCAATAGTACAAAGTTCTGCAACTTCTACCTTTACGCGCTCCAAAATCCGTTGACCAATCGCGGCATGTGCAATTTCACGTCCGCGGTAACGAACAGAACATTTCACTTTGTCGCCTTCGTTCAAAAACTTAACTACATTACGAAGCTTCGTTTGATAATCGTGCTCCTCAATATTGGAACGGAACCATACTTCTTTAATGTCAACAATTTTCTGGTTCTTACGGGCTTCTTTTTCTTTCTTTTGTTGCTCATAGCGGAATTTGCCATAGTCCATGATGCGACACACCGGCGGTTTAGCCTGTGGTGCCACATTGACCAGATCCAAATTCAGGTCAATCGCCATTTGCAGTGCTTCGCGAATGGGCGTAATCCCAATTTGTTCTCCTTCAGCTCCGACAAGGCGTACTTCCTTCGCCCGAATCTCATCATTAATCATGTGATCTTTACTAATAACCGTCCACCTCCAGGTCATTTTGAATATCCTGTTACACAAAAATAAAAGGGATGCCGGTCAAGCTACCGACATCCCTGTAATCAACACAATTCTTCATGAGTATACACTTCATAAATTATTGGGATCGTTGACCAGCCAACATCATGTTGATCAGGTGAGAAGTCGGACTTCTACTTGTGATTCCATTGCTATTCGTTTCAAAGCCGTTTTAAAGCACTTGAATACTATAACATCCACGAAATGCATTGTCAACATCTCTACAACTTTTTTCTGAAATTATACATTTGTTATATCCGATGCCGACAAAGTCAAGCTTGCATGTTCCTTACCCTTGTTTGCTCTGTACCTCATCCAAGCGCACAACACGCGTGTGTTGAGTGTGACTCCACTGTTTGTTGTTCTGCGTAAAGAAAGCGTAGAACGTAATCGGGTACCATGACAACAGGTAAATCGGGAACAAAATCAGATATAGATAAACTTTGGCGAATGTAACCTTCTCCAGAGCCATGGACAACAGGAACGTCAGAATATTCAGGCCAATGGCCACGAATCCGACCCATAACGGGAAGTATCCATAAATGTTCGCAATGTGCGGACCATTGAATATTGCCATGTCTACCCACATTGCAGCAGTCATCAGGAATGTAAGCAATACAACATAGACATTGGCTCCATAGATAGCAAGGTCGAATTTCACCAAGCTTCTTTCCTTAATGGACTGCCAGAGCAGTGGGAAGAAGTATCTACGCGCAACTGTAAAGTGTCCTTGCATCCAGCGGAGACGTTGTCGCGCTGAAGCTTTGAACGTTAAAGGCTTCTCATCAAATACTTTGGCATCATAGTTGAAAACAGGATACACATTACGTTGCACACTGCGCATCGTAAACTCCAGATCCTCTACCAGACTTGTTGCGCCCCAGCCAATTTCCTTCAACAGGTTGGTCTCGAAGCACATTCCGGTACCTCCGAGGAAGTTCGCCATATTCAAGTTATGACGAGACAACTGCCACAGACGGTTGATGTACCAGTAAGATACACCGTATGCTGCAGTGATCCAGGAATCCTCCGGATTTTTCGTATCAATGTATCCTTGGATAACACGCGAACCATTGTTCAAGTCATCATTCATCTCAAGCAAGAAGTTACGGTCAACCAGGTTATCCGCGTCAAACATAACAACTGCATCATACTGACGTGGCAATTTCCACAGGTATTTAAGCATCCATTCGATGGCATACCCTTTACCTCTCAGATCAGCGTTGGTACGTACACAGGCATTCAACCCATGTTCTCTGACAATTTGAGCCGTTCCATCCGTACAGTTGTCACAGATGACGAACACATCATACAGATCTTCCGGATAATCAAGTTGTTTCAAGTTCTCCATCAAGGCACCAATGACCTGTTCCTCATTGTGTGCTGCGACGAGTACAGCGAATGATTTTGTCGCCGGATAATGTTTCTTTTTCTTTTTCTTAATCAGACCGAACAGCGAAAACGTGAATTGGTACACGGCTAGCAGTGCCAGAATGACCTGCATCGTGACGAATATAGCGTCCAACATCGTTCTCTGTTACCCCCTTTTTTTCAAAACCCAGTTTACTCAAGCATTTCTCTTCCTGATTCTGCAATTTATTTTTTTGTGATCTGCAGAATATGACCCTGTTCTTTTGTGTACTACGTGATTATATCAGGCAATGTTTCAAAGCTTGGTTGCTATCAGTTGGCTGCTTTATCGATTCTGTATTCTTTTCAGTCATTTGTCAAAACCCCAATTCCACTTTCTGAAGCAGAAATGTGATCTTTAAACGCTGAATAGACACTTCGTGATACCACAACCTCGCATTCATGCCTGTTATATCTTATTTTCAGCCGTTTACTTGATTTTTATTTCTAAAGTCCCTGCTTTTTTCATCAGCATGTCATTCTTCGTCAGAGGCTCTATAACAAATAACGCAAACAGACCTCAAAAAGTTTAAACCAAAACTCACATTTTTTTTACCTCATTTCAGCCATGTTGAATCATTGTATCTTTTTTGGCTAACCCAAGTCAAAAAGTTAAGATGGGTATATATCCACTCTTTAACATGAATTTTACGTTCTTTACATGTGTTCTTCTTGAAAAGGACAACATTTAAAAATATGATAAACATATACCTGAAATAACCTCAAGTTCACGAAAAACGGTTATATACTAATCAGGACGAAACCGGATGCAGAAAAATCACCGGAAATACTGCCGCCATTACGGGCGGCCTGACTGGCAGGAGGCCAATATGAGCCGTTTATTCTTAAAGTTTCAAGAGTATGATCGAAATGTTTTTATGTGGATCAACGGCCGACTTCATAATCGTTTTATGAATTTTTGGCTGTATTATTTCACCCATCTGGGTGGAGCAACTTCTTCTATTGCAGTATCCTTGTTAATCTGGCTGCTCGCTCCGGCTCCATGGAGCACAACAGGACTTCAGGCTTGTATCGCTCTTGCGGTCAGCCACATTCCCGTAGCCATCGCGAAAAAATTGTATCCCCGCATTCGGCCTTATCTGGCCTTGCCGGATACCATCACGTTCCGTAATCCCCTGACGGATCATTCGTTTCCTTCAGGACACACGACTGCCATTTTTTCGGTCACGGTTCCATTTATGACCACTGATCCGATCTTATTGCTAATATTGTTGCCTGTGGCCCTTATTGTCGGATTCTCTCGAATATATCTGGGATTACACTACCCTTCCGATGTTCTGGCAGGTGCCACAATAGGTACTTTAGTCGCACTTGCAACAGTTGCATTCTGGTCTTAAAGCCGATATGTTAGACTCAGAAAAACCTAGCAGGAACAGGTGAAGCAAGCGTGGAGAAAAAAAGAGTATTACTATTATCTGAAGGCTTTGGTACGGGTCATACTCAAGCTGCCTATGCACTGTCCAGCAATTTGCGAAAGCTGTCGCCAGACGTGCAGACGAAAGTGCTTGAACTTGGAAGTTTTTTAAATCCCAAGGTTGCACCTCTTATTATAACGGCATACAAAAAAACGGTTACCAACCAACCCAAACTCGTGGGATATGTATACAGACATCAATATAAAAAATCATTGAACCGGCTGACAACACTGGCGCTGCATAAACTGTTCTATACACACACACGCAGCGTCGTGCGTCAGTTACGTCCCAATGCGATCGTCTGTACCCATCCGATTCCAAGTGCTGTCATATCCAGACTGAAACGTCTGGGTGTACAGGTTCCCCTATGCACAGTCATCACCGACTATGATGCACATGGGACATGGATTAACCGTGAAGTAGACCTTTATCTGGTTTCTTCAGATGAGGTTAAGTCCAAACTGATGTTGCGTGGCGTACCAATAGACAAAATTCGAGTCACAGGCATTCCTGTGCATCCGAACTTCTGGGAGCATCCCGGACGAGATGAGATCCGAAGCAGATTCAACCTCAAGAACATGCCCACTGTACTGGTAATGGGAGGCGGTTGGGGGATGCTAAGTGATAAGTTGATCCATCCGTTGCTAACTCGCTGGCATGAAGATATTCAAATCATTTTTTGTCTGGGGCGCAACGATAAAGCACGGATCAGCATGGAACAGAACCCCATGTATCGCAAAGATAACATTCATATTATCGGGTACACGAATGAAATCGACAAATTGATGGAAGTATCCGACCTGTTGATCACCAAACCTGGGGGAATGACTTGCAGCGAAGGCTTGGCCAAAGGAATTCCAATGTTGTTTCACAACCCCATACCTGGTCAGGAAGAAGAAAACGTCCATTATTTTACTGCAAGAGGTTTGGGAGAACCCATAACTTCGCTCGACGTAGTGGTCAAATGGATGAACAAGTTGTTGCATCACTACCCGGATGTTGTACGTAAACGCCAACGCCATCTGGCGGAAATCGCTAAGGTTCATCCGATGGAGAGCGCTCAAAGTATTATCGATCTCCTGGAGGACGTTCGTCCTTCATCCGCAGAAGAGGCTCGTTTATGATTTTATGCCAAACGGGAGGCTGTTTCCCGAAGACTTCGTTCAATCACGCCTCTAACCGCCGGCTTCAAACAAGCCTGCAACCACATTGAAAAGGTGCCTTCGGATCTGAAGGCACCTTTTCTGTATGAAGGAAAGTACAAACTATTGGATGCCCGCTGACTTCAGGTACTCCTGCCACTGCTTGGTGTACTCTGCCTGAATTTTTTCCAACCCTGCTTGTTTAGCCTTCTCCATAAATGTGTTCAATCCAGCCTCCACGTCTGCCACCAATCCCACATTAAGCGGATACAAATATTGTTTTTCCACTTGCTCTAATGCAGCCTTCTCTGCTTGGTACGGAGTCCAGTCTTCAGCAAATCCTGTGAAAATATCCGGCTTTTTGATTTTGTCGAGATCTTCAAACATGGTCAGGACATCATCAAAGGTTTTATCATAGAGCATGAATTCCGGATTACGCCATGCCCAGCCATTCATGCCTTCACGCGGGAAGCCGTTTGTTTGTGCATCGCCGACCATTTTATAGTAACCATTATCTACCTCGAAGTTTTTGCCCTCAACGCCGTATTCAGTCAACCAGTTGTAGCGTTTATCTGTCACGAGCTTCTCATAAAATGCCAATGCTTTTTCCGGGTTTTTACTGCTACGCGGAATCGCAAATCCGTTATGGATCGGGTGAACCGGTTGTGCAAACCCTTTCGCATTCGGATATGGGAAATAAGCCAGTTTCCAATCT
Source organism: Paenibacillus sp. FSL K6-1318 (assembly GCF_037976905.1). Classification (NCBI taxonomy): domain Bacteria; kingdom Bacillati; phylum Bacillota; class Bacilli; order Caryophanales; family Paenibacillaceae; genus Paenibacillus; species Paenibacillus sp. FSL K6-1318. The sequence continues at coordinate 1,882,076 of NZ_CP150270.1, read as the reverse complement.
GGATGCGTAGACTGCACCTTGATGACATCTGCGTTAAATTTGTTCGGGTTCTCCCCGGAGAGAACAACAGCCGCTTTTCCATTTTGCAGCAATGAGTTGGAAGTATCTTTAACATTCAGTACGTTTTTCGGGAAAAAGCCTTTATCCATCCAGCGTTTGTATGTCTTCAGGTCTTCCAGATGCTGTGCCGATCCCCAGTAGGACGCCACAGTCGACGGTGTGTCGTACATGATATCCAGTCCATATGGGAGTTGACCTGCTGTATTAACCAGTTTGGATGTCAATTGACGAATACCATGGGTATGGTTGGCATTACTATCCGCGATCGGAATCATATTCGGTTCATTGGCTTTGATGCCCTCCAGATATGCTTCGAGTGTCTCCAGCGATTCCGGCTTCGGAAGATTGTACTTCTCGCGCAAGTCCTCACGATACGCAATTCCCTCGGTTACATACTCAATCCATGTCGATGGAACCGTATAGATTTTGTCATTGATTTTGACTGCATTCCACATATCTTCAGGTACATGAGCCTTCAGTGCTGGCGCTGCTGTTGGCAGCATTTCATCCAGCGGCAGGAACGCGCCCTTCTTCGCATAGGACTGGTAGAATGTCCAATCCGCTGTAAAGATCAGATCGATCGGCTGTCCGGAAGACAGCAGCAGTTTATATTTTTGATCCCAGTCGGTCCAGGAGGTGTAGTTGAATTTCACATTGACATTCAGATCAGCCTCAGCCAGCTTGTTAATCTCGGATTCAATGACAGGCAGATCTTTGGGAGCATCCCCAAGCATGTAAAATTGAAGCGTAACTTTCTCGCCTTTGTTCTCGGATGTTCCTCCCTGCTCGCTTCCTTGCGTCGATCCCCCCGAACCGTTATTACATGCGGCAAGCACCCCGGCGAACAACATCAGGGCAAGTACCAGAGACAGGTGCCGAATTGTTTTGTTACGCATACGCATCCTCCCTTTTTGTGGTGAACCTTTATATGTTAGCGCAGACTCGCCATGCTTCAGACCGGAAATGATGCCAGAAGCCTGATACCCACAGCGTGTTCACGTTCTAACCTTTCACTGCACCAATGGTAAGCCCTTTAACAAAATAACGTTGTACAAACGGATACAGGAACAGAATTGGTCCCGTCACAACGATAGCCATGGCCATCTTGGTTGATTCCGTAGGCACATCCTGACTGAGCGTGATCCCTGTGCCAATCGCCATCTGGTCAATGAAAGTAATCGTATTCATCGTGTTATAGAGATAAAATTGCAGCTGGTACATATCTGGGTTGTTAATGAAGAGGGATGAAGTAAACCAGTCATTCCAGTAACCCAGTGCCAGAAACAGACCTACGGTTGCGATACCAGGCATCGCCAGTTTCAGCACAATGCTGAAATAGATGCGGAAGTCATTCGCTCCATCAATTTTGGCGGATTCAATCAACTCATCCGGCACAGCCGAACGAATAAAGTTTTTCATCAGGATAATGAGAAATGGCGTCATCAACCCCGGGAAAATCAGTACCGTGTAAGTATCCGTAAGATTGAAGTAGTTCGCCAGCATAATATACCAAGGCACGAGTCCCCCACCAAACAACGTTGTGAAGTAGATAAAAAACGAGAAGGTATTCCGATACTTGAAGTCCTTACGTTGGAGCACAAATCCGGCCATCGTGATGAGGAAAAGCCCCAGCGTAGTTCCCACCACCGTTGTAAAGACCGTTACCCCATAAGCCTTGAGTACCTGAGTCGGGAATTTGAACACCATTTTGTAGCCTTCCAGGGAAAAGTCTGTCGGAAAGAGGTGATACCCGTCCCTCACAATGGACTCGTTGCTGCTGAATGAACCGGATAGAATGAGCAGAAACGGTATCAAACACATGATCGATAAAATGATGATGACGCTGTAGGCAATCAGTTGAAACATGAAGGTGAATTCTGAATCTCTGAGACGCGTATTCGTTCGAGTGTGAGTATTCATTGGCGTGTTCATGATCGTTCTCCCTCCTGCCCTGCGGGCGTTCTAGAACAAGGCGTAGTCCTCATTTACTTTGCGGATAATATAGTTGACGGTCATGATCAAAATGAATCCGAATAACGATTGATACAGACCGGCAGCAGTTGCCATCCCGATATCAAACGTTACTTTCAGTGAACGATACACATACGTATCGATGATATCCGTGGCGTTGTACAGCACCCCGTTGTTGCCGATCAGTTGATAGAAAAGGTCGAACTGACCCTTCATAATGCTGCCAAGCGAGAACAACAGCAGGATGACAAAGGTTGGCTTCAGCATCGGTACCGTGATGTACCAGATTCGCTGAAAAATATTGGCCCCGTCAATTCGGGCAGCCTCATAATACTCGTCACTGATCCCCGTTATGGCGGCCAGGTAGATGACCATGCTGTATCCAAGATTTTTCCACAGATAAAAGATGATGATCAGGAACACCCAGATCCAGGGTGTGTTATAAATGTCTACGGGGCCGGCCTCGAAACGTTTGAGCACCGTGTTCACGAAACCCGACTCGTAGTTAAACATGTTGTAAGCGATTACACTTAATAGTACAAACGAGATGAAATACGGCAAGAACATGACGGATTGCGTAATTTTCTTGAATAACCTGCCCCGGATTTCGCTAAGCATGATCGCACAGAAGATCGCCAGACCGTTTCCTAATATAATGAAGGCGAGATTGTAACCTACGGTGTTGGTTGTGAGCTTCAGCAGCATTCCCGACTGCCATAGGAACTTAAAGTTCTCCAGACCGACAAATGGACTGCCGAATAATCCTCCTTCAAAATCATACCGGGTAAACGCATAATAGATGCCGACCATCGGAAAATACGAGTTAATCAGAAAAAAGATCAGCGTGGGCAACAGCATCAGAAACATGATTTTGTTCTTGTTCAATTCTTTGAGCATGGCTCGATCCCTCCCGAATTTCTTGCGGTGCTGCCTGGTGGAGCTCTCTTTTTATTGTAGATGCTCTCTTCGCTCACGGATACTGAAGCTTCCCGTCAGAAAATGAACGATTCTGCGAAATGAACTATGAACAAAACGAACGAACCATGAAATGAACACACATCCGTTCACAAATGTTGATATCGTGCATAGTCTAAACCTAGTGAACAATCCAGCGAAAGTTGAACTTTATATAGAGAAAGCAGGCAAAACAGCCTGTCCAGCATTGATGTAAACGCATACATAATATATAATTCAAGTTACTCTTGCTCTTCTGCTCATCCATATATGAAATCTAGCGTATGTATATGAAGTTCTACGTTGTTCACCCAAAACAGGAGGTCCGAGGGGGAAAGGGAATGCGTAAACGTTCAGAGGACAGTCAGATGGTCTTCACACGAATTCTGATCGGCATTATTATCAGCACTGTCGCTACCTTGCTTGTGGCTTCCTCTATTTTGTACGTCAATTATAATCGTATTGCTCTTCGTCAGGTATATCGGACAGATATGAACAGTCTTACTCAAACCAGCCGTGAAGTGGCCAAAATGACCGAGACTGCAAAATCATTGTCATATCAGATTTATCAAGACTACACCATCTCTTCATTACTGCTCTATTCCAAACCCAATATCTATGAGATCACATCGGCGATGGAGCAGCTCGACAACTACCGTATGTCCCTTCCTTTTATCGAATCCATCTATGTATATAACTCCAAAAGCAATGAATTCTTTATCAGTTCCAACGTGCGCAATGGGCAGCAGTCCATCTCGGAGATCGACGATCAGGGGATTACAAGTATCCTCCAGAGCTTCCATGACTATAAACCTTTTGTGCCCATCCCGCGTACATATCAGGTCGGTTCTACCGAAGCAACAGAGGTTAACAGCTACACCTATCTCTGTTATGACACGATCAATGATAACGCCAAATTAAACTATGCTGTCATCGTAAATATCAAGGATGATTGGCTCAGTCCGAATATGAATGCTGTGGATCAACCAGGCAAGACCTTTATCGTGAATGAGAATGGAGACCTTTTATCTGACTTTGGCGACCGTGCATTGATGAAAAATCTCTCCAGCGAAGCATTTATGCAGCCGATCATGCAGGACATGCAGCAGTCCGCTTACTTTACTGAAGAGGTCGACGGAGAAAAATCGCTCATTACGTACACCGCTCCCGATGACCTGGGCTGGCGTTATGTGAGAATAACACCGTATGATCTGATTACCTCAGATATACGGAGTATGCGTACACATACCGTTCTGTTTTGTGTTGGGCTTCTCATCGCAGGCTTGCTGCTCTCCTACCTTGTGTCTCGAAAACTATATCATCCTATTGATAAGGTGCTTGTACGTTTGCGTGTGATGGAAGCGGAGCGACGTGGCAGTCTTCATTTGTTACGGCAGGATTTTCTGCGAGGGGCTCTGCAGGGCCGTGAAACAGTAACCGGAGGTATGCTGGAAGAACGGATGAAGTTCTATGGTTCCTCCATTGACGTTCAGCGTGTATCCAGGCTAGTTTTGCTGCGAATTGACCATTTTACCGAATTTAATGAAACGTATCGTGACGAGACCCAGCTTGTAAAATACGCCATGATGAACATATGCACCGAGACGGCTGATCTCCACTACAATGCGGAAGCTGTAGACATGGGCGGCGATCTGATCACACTCATCTTCAATGAAAAAGAGGAACTCCCTGAACTTGGCCAACCTGCTCCTAACCGGATCGAAGAATTGTTACGTATGATGCAGGCTGCTGTAATGACCCATTTGAAATGCTCCATCTCCTGTACCATCGGCACGGAAGAAGCATCATTGGAAGACAGCATTGCATCCTACACCCGATCAGCCGAAGCTTCACTGCATCGTTTGTTCATGGGACCTGGCTGTCTGATCTATACCGCTGACATCATGGCTTATCACACGAAAGAATACGCATTCCCAGCAGGTAAGGAAAGACAACTTGTCGATTATCTAATGACAGGCAAGACGAGAGAAGCCAAACAAGTCTATGCAGACATCGTCGGCGAGACAGCCGCCTATCCGTTTACCGTCTTCCAGCTAGCCTTATCCCATCTGACGATGACATTGAATCATGTACGAAATACCCTCAAAAAGAACAATCAGCTCACGCTTGATTCCGTCTCCGATGGTTTAATGCTGCCTGTCAAAGACGCTGAAGACATCAGTGAAGTACATGAACACTTCTATCGGATGTTTGATGAGCTTGGTTCCAAAGTCGAGGAGAAACGCACACTGAAGCATGAAGAGTTGATTCGTAAAATCAATGGCATTATTGAGCGGGACTATGCCGATCCCAATCTCTGTCTAACTTCGATTGTAGATGAACTGGGCATGTCGCCCATCTATGTGAGCAGACTCTACAAACAGCTCACCCTGAAAGGGCTCACGGATGTGATTAACGAAACCCGCATAGCCAAAGCTCAGCATCTGCTGATAGAGACAGAGAACTCCGTTGCCGATATTGCCGAGAGAACCGGGTTCACCAACAGTTCCTACTTCTACCGCATGTTCAAAAAGTTCAATGGTGTTACACCAAACGATTATCGCCGCAAAGAGTTCCATTCAGAGAACTTTTGAATTCATACCAGACATGAGTTTACGGAGTAATGCACATCGATTGTAAATTCAAAAAAAGAGCGACCTATGAGAATGAATCATTCACCTCATGTGTCGCTCTTCTTTAACGAGTTTAAATTAGATTTCGATTTATTCCTGTTCCTGACCTTCGCCAGACTCATCCGAAGCTTCACGAACTTTATACTTGTCCAGACGTATCTCCTGATACTCACGCAAGGCCTCTTCACCAACGATCACTTCAACGCGGTGAATGTTCATGCCTTTGCCCATGAATTTCTGCTCGTACTCGGTCATTACATGTTCTTCGTTCAGTCCATCGCGATGCAGATTCAGAGACAGATTCGTCATTTGCAGACCAAAGTCGGAAATGGCGTTGAGCGAGAAATCAAACAGCGTCTCCGAATCGGTTTTGAAATGAATCTGTCCTTTTGCATTAAGCAGTTCCGTATATTTCTTCAGGAAGCGCGGGTGCGTCAACCGACGACGTGCATGCTTTGCTTTTGGCCAAGGATCACTGAAGTTCAGATAAATGCGTTCCAGTTCTTCCGGCTCAAAAACTTCTTCGATCTGTTCGATATTCGCCAGCGCAAGCTTCAGGTTCGGAGGTGTCTCCACATCAGCCTGACTCCACGCATTACGAGCTTTCTCACTGGCACGACGCACCAGTTCATCATACATATCAATACCGATGAAATTAAATTCCGGATATTTATAACTCATTTGGCTAATAAATTGACCTTTACCCATACCAAATTCCACGAAGATCGGGTGATCATTGCCAAACAGTTCAGACCATTTTCCTTTATGTTGCTTGGGGTCCAGTACAACAAGATCGACTTGTTGCTCCAGATTTTCTCTTATCCCTTTTCTGCCACGTAAACGCATTTTATTCCTCCGTTTGTCCCATACTTGTCTCAGACTTATTTTGCCGAAGAACTGGCAAATTGTAAAGAGCAATGAAAAGGGAATCTTCGGATCTGCCACTTTGGGCAAATCTCAAAGATTCCCTCTTCGATTTATTTGGAATTGGGGTCCAACTACTTTAGTAGTTCATAGTCTACCTTATCTTGGTGTGAAAAATCAAATGTCTTTTCGAAAGCATCGCGAACTTTTTGTCTTGCAGCCGCTTTCACTTTCGGATTTCCATTAAAACGAACACCTGTTAAAGCCAGGGCTTCTTCTGCCGTCAATTCAACAGACACATGATTCAATTCATTGTTTTTAACTTGGGAATTCATTCATATCACCTCACGGTATAGTATGGTCCATGACGTCAACGTTGATTCAAATGCTATGATGAATAATACCCACTAGATGGTGTCTGACGTTGATTTAAATATAACACAAGGTGTAAACTATAGCAAGCAGAAAACCTTGATTTTACGGCCTATTTTTGCGTTTCGATTCCCTTTTTTTTCAGTTTTTTGATACAATGATAAAGTGAGCATTTTGCATAAATCCCATAAGCGTCTTCCAATCAGCAAGATATGGATCAGGATGCTTTTTCCTGTCCATATCTTGTACCCTTGAGCGATTCAAATCGAATAATGCAAAATGCTAATGTTCATGAAGACACCAATAATCGCTATCGATCGTCATTGATGGAAATCGCATAGCGCTTCTTCTTTTGTTCACGTATGATTACTGTAATTCGACAGTCAAAGGAGTACCGTAAAGATGAATGCACCTGCATTACAGCCCCCTCTCCTGTGGGGAGATAAACGATTCCATACCTGGAATTACGAGATGCGCGACCAATTTAACAATAAGGTTTTCAAAGTGATGCTCGATGCCGGATTCACCTGTCCGAACCGTGATGGTTCCATTGCCAAAGGTGGCTGCACCTTCTGCAGTGCGCGTGGATCAGGTGATTTTGCTGGCAGCAGACGTGAAGATCTGGTCACCCAGTTCAATACGATAAGAGATAAACAACATCTCAAGTGGCCTACTGCCCATTATATTGGCTACTTCCAAGCCTATACGAACACATATGCTCCGGTTGAGGAGCTGCGCGAATATTTTGAAGAGATTCTGGAGCAACCCGGTGTTGTTGGTTTGTCCATCGCCACTCGCCCGGACTGTTTGCCAGATGACGTCGTTGATTATTTGGCTGAACTGAACGAGCGCACCTACCTGTGGGTTGAGATGGGGCTTCAAACCATCCACGATTCCACATCGACATTGATCAATCGAGCGCACGACACGAAGTGTTACGAAGAAGCCGTTGAGAAACTGCGCAAACGGAATATACGCGTGTGTACACATATCATATATGGTCTGCCTCAAGAGACGCATGAAATGATGCTGGATACTGGACGTGCCGTCGCCAACATGGATGTACAGGGCATCAAGATTCACCTGCTACATCTGATGCGCAAAACACCAATGGTGAAGCAATACGAAGCCGGTCTTTTACGTTTTCTGGATCAGGACGAGTATATCAAGCTGATCGTAGATACACTGGAGATGCTTCCACCGGAAATGATTGTACACCGCCTTACAGGGGACGCACCGCGTGATCTGCTGATTGGACCGATGTGGTCCATGAACAAATGGGAAGTGTTGAACTCCATTGATCGTGAGCTGCGAGAGCGGGATTCCTGGCAAGGTAAGTATTGGAGGCGAGCATAGATGGGCTTTCTTTCAGTTCTCAGCTGTGCGCATCAGTGGATTGCTTCCCGTCTGCAGCCAGGTGATCTGGCCATAGATGCAACGGTGGGTACAGGAGCAGACACACTATTTTTGGCACAACAAGTAGGCAAGCGTGGTCAAGTGATTGGGTTCGATATTCAAAGTGAAGCTCTCACGCTGGCACAGGCTCGGATTCGAAAGCAAGATGACGAAGCCAAGCTTGGCTCCATCTCCATGCTTCAACTGAGTCATGATCGCATGGCAGAAGCGGTGCCTGAGTCATGGGTTGGTGAAGTTGGGGCGGTCATGTTCAACTTGGGGTACCTGCCTTCAGAAAGTGCAGACTCCTCCATCATCACCGAGACAGACAGCACGATCGCTGCACTCGAAGCCGCACTCGCTTTATTACGTCCTCGCGGGATCATTACGGTTGTGCTCTACCCCGGTCATGACGGAGGGGCACAGGAAGCAGAAGCTGTATTGGAATGGTCCTCCACCCTGCCGGTAGAACAGGCACAGGTCGTGATGTATCGCCAATTACAGCGAGAGACTTCTCCTTTTCTGATCGGAATCGAGAAAAAATAATTTCCTTTGTTCACCAAATACAATAAACTAGACACAGTCGCAAGGTGAGCCATTACTGGCGTTCTCTTACTGCGATCTGTGTTCTACATACACATATGCAAACGTATTCACTTGTTTGTTCATGGCGACTACATGCCCATGACTGATTAAAGCGATCCACCATTTCATATACTAGAGGAGAGATTACTGATGTCTACGCCATACCCATTACAATTCCAACCTGAATTCAAAGAACGTGTGTGGGGCGGTCGTGCGCTGGAGCAATTTGGCCTTACGCCCCCTGAAGGACATATTGGAGAAGGCTGGATGATTGCAGATCATCCCAATGGTACAACCAAGGTATTAAATGGAGCACTTGCTGGCAAGGGTCTGGATGAAGTTCGTGAACAGCTGGGCACAGAATGGCTTGGAACCAAAGGCGTTTCCGAGAAAGGTGGACGTTTCCCCCTTTTGATTAAATTGCTGGATTGTAACGATGACCTGTCCGTTCAGGTTCATCCGACAGACGAGTACGAGGCACTTCCTCCTGGCGAGCTTGGCAAAACAGAAATGTGGTATGTCCTCGACGCGAAACCGGGCGCACACATCATCTATGGCTTGAATGAAGGTGTGGATCGTGAAACATTGAAAGAAGCATTGGAGAACGGTACGGTGATGGATACCCTTCGTCAGGTTCCTGTTGAAGCTGGTGATACGTTCTTTATCCCTGCAGGAACGGTACACGCGCTCTGTGCGGGTGTGGTTGTCGCTGAGATTCAGCAAAACTCGGATACGACGTACCGGATCTACGATTACAATCGTCCAGGCCTGGACGGCAAGCCACGTGAGTTGCATGTTGAAGACTCGCTGAATGTAACCGCCTATGAGGGCGCAGGTGCCTCAACAATGAAAACAAACAACGCTACTCCTGGTGAATGGCTCAAGCTTGCGGAATGCCCTTATTTTGTGGTTGAAAAAGGCATCGTGACTGAACGTTGGGAACTCTCCACCAATCCTGACAGCTTCACGATTCTCGTCGTCTGTGAAGGCGAAGGAACACTGTCGTGGGCACATGCTGAATCAGACAACATTGAATTGAAGGCCGGACAATGTTATCTCTTGCCAGCCAATCTGGGTTCTTATACATTAGATGGAAATACCACTGTTCTTCGCTCTTATCTGCCATAAATCAAGCTTATATGTAACCTGTGAAGGAGGAATTACACGAGATGCAGGAATCTACCTTTGCCTTGGTCGGTAGTGAAGGTACCCGTATTCATGTGTACCGCTGGCTTCCCGATCCGGAATGCAATGTTAAGGGCGTCGTGCAAATCGCACACGGCATGGGTGAGACTGCGGCCCGTTACGCCGAGTTTGCCGACACTCTCACCAGACACGGTTACGCGGTCTATGCCAATGACCATCGGGGTCATGGCAAAACCGTGGAGAGTGCCAGCTTGCTCGGTAATGCTGGTATCGATGCCTTCCGCTGGATGGCGAGTGATATGATCAATCTGGGCGAAGTAGCCGCCAAGGAGAACCCTGGGGTGCCTCTGTTTCTAATGGGGCACAGTATGGGCTCATTCTTGGTACAGCATCTCATGTACGCTGGTCATGAACGGTACCATGCCTTTATTTTATCCGGGACCAATGGCAGACGTGGTCTTCTCCGGTTTGGAGAGAAACTGGCCTTCTTGCAGTGTGGCATTCAGGGGGCTACTCATCCCAGCATGCTGCTTAATGCGATTGTATTCGGTGGATTTAACCGCTCTTTCCGCCCTGCGACAACTCCGTTTGACTGGTTGTCCCGGGACACGCAAGAGGTTCAACGGTTTATTGATGATCCCATGTGCGGAGCGGTCTGTACAGCAGGATTCTTCCGTGATTTCTTCAAATTGCTGCTTGAAGTTCATCTTCCACACAATATGGAGCGCATACCTAAACATAAACCCGTATATCTGTTCTCCGGTGAGAAGGACCCTGTTGGACTTCATGGCAAAGGCGTTCTTAATCTGGTCTCTCAGTATAAGAAGCTTCATCTGGAGAATATTGAATACCACCTGTATCCAGGTGGGCGCCATGAAATGCTGCATGAGACGAACCGAACAGAAGTGGCCCAGCACGTGGTGAGCTGGCTAGAGCGGAATACACCTGACTCTAGTGAACACGACGATGCAGTGAGCCCTGCTGAGATGGCTGACTCTATATAAATGATATAACTAATTACAAGAAGCCCCTGAATCGGATGTACAGCTCACGCTGCGCTCCAGTTCAGGGGCTTTCTTGTTAAAGAATATGAATAATAGCTATGATCAAACCTTATGGATTAACCTTCAATTAACAGGGATTCCGGGTCTTCAAGCAGCTCTTTTACGGTCACCAGGAAACGTACAGCTTCACTGCCGTCGATAATGCGGTGATCATAGGACAACGCGATATACATCATCGGACGATTTTCCATCCGCTCTGCATCAATTGCCACTGGACGAAGCTGAATCTTATGCATCCCTAGAATACCCACTTGAGGTGTATTCAGAATTGGTGTAGACAACAAGGAACCAAATGTTCCACCATTGGTGATGGTGAACGTTCCACCTTGTAGATCAGACAATGCCAGCGTGTTGGAACGAGCTTTGGATGCCAGATCCGCGATGCTCTTCTCGATCTCGGCAAAGCCCAGACGATCAGCATCACGTACAACCGGTACAACCAGTCCTTCCTTCGCAGATACGGCGATGCCGATGTCATAATACTTTTTGAGCACAACATCTTCGCCATCAATCTCTGCGTTGATTGTCGGGAATTTTTTCAAAGCGCCCACAACTGCTTTGGTGAAGAAGGACATGAAGCCCAGGTTAATCTCATGCTTCTCTTTGAACTTGTCCTTACGGCGTTTACGTACATCCATGATAGCAGTCATATCTACTTCATTAAACGTAGTCAACATAGCTGCTGTCTGCTGAGCCTCTACCAGACGTTTGGCAATGGTCGCACGGCGACGAGACATGCGTTGACGCTCAACTGGTTTGGTATAGGTGGAACTACCCGCTGCCGGAGCACTTGGTGCTGCTGGAGCTTTACTTGCAGGTGGAGCAGCAGGAGCAGGCGCCTGATTGCTATGGCTCTTCACATCATCCTGGTATACCCGTCCAATCGGATCTTTGCTCTGAACCTGATCCAACTCGATACCACGCTCACGTGCCAGTTTACGGGCAGATGGTGAAGCTGTCTTGTTACTATCGGATGACTCTGGTGCTGCCGCAACAGGTGCCGGTGGTGTTGGAGCTTCAGGTGCAGGCGTAGCGGCCTTTTTCTCTTCAGCTGCTGCCGGTTCGGAAGCGGGTGCACCGCTTCCTCCTCCAGATCCAGCCGAGAGTGTACCGATCGTTTCACCGATCTCTACCGTCTCCCCTTCCTGACGAATGATCTTCTCCAGCACTCCACTTTCTTCTGCGCTGATTTCAATATTTACTTTGTCCGTTTCCAGTTCAAGAAGCACATCACCCTGATTAACGGTATCCCCTTCTTTGACCATCCATCTGGATACAGTTCCCTCAGTTATTGACTCACCCATTGCAGGTACTTTAATTTCACTCACAGCTGTTACCTCCCCAGTGGAATATTATTCTTCGTCGTTTGCTTCAACGCAGATGTAATAATCTGTTGCTGTTCCATACTATGCACAAGTTGATAACCGCTGGAAGGACTTGCATGTTCCGGGCGACCTTCGTATCTAACGGTTGTGCCTTCCGGGGCGACTTCACGAAGACGAGGCTCCATGTATGTCCAGGCACCCATGTTTTTGTTTTCTTCCTGCACCCATACCAGCTCTTTTACATTGCTGAAACGTGCGAGTACACGTTTGATCTCTTCTGCCGGGAACGGATACAGCTGTTCCACTCGAATGATATGAAGCCATGACCAATCTGCTTTATCTTTTTCAAAAGCATCTTCCAGGTCAATGGCAATCTTGCCACTGCACAAAATAATGCGCTCCACGCGATCCGGCTGTGTACCCAGTCCAGCTTGCTCCAGCACAAGCTCAAACTTGCCTTCGCTGAATTCGACTGCTGGTGAAGCAACACGCGGATTCCGAATGAGACTTTTCGGTGACATCATCACAAGCGGACGAGCATCTTCCGTTTCAGTCAACGAAGCTTGACGACGCAACAAGTGGAAGTACTGGGAAGCACTCGACAAGTTGGCAACCGTCATGTTGTCTTCTGCACAAAGCTGCAGAAAGCGTTCAAGACGAGCACTTGTATGCTCAGGTCCCTGACCCTCATTCGCATGTGGAAGTAACATAACCAGACTGGATTTCTGAGACCACTTGGCGCGACCCGCTGATACAAACTGGTCAAAAATAACCTGTGCACAGTTGGCAAAATCACCGAATTGGGCTTCCCAGATAACCAGTGTATCTGGTGAATATACGTTATATCCGTATTCGAATCCAACAACCGATTCTTCTGATAACGGACTGTTATAGATTGCAAAGGATGCTCTTGCCTGTGGCAAGTGATGCAATGGGCAGAACTTTGATCCATTCTCCGAATCGTGCAATACCAGGTTCCGATGAGCGAATGTAGCACGCTCAGCATCCTGTCCACTAATCCGAATTGGCTTGCCATCTGCCAGAATGGTTGCAAATGCGAGTGTCTCCGCAAGGCTCCAATCCACTTTTTCCCCTTCGTTCAAGGAAGTGCTCCGGCGCTGCAAAATCCGCTGCAACTTCGGATACACATTGAAACTCTCAGGCCATTTCAGCAGATCTGCATTAATGCTGCGCAGATTCTCCAGTGGTACCGCAGTTGGCGTAATCGTAACGGCTTCCGGCTCGCTGATTTTTCGTTGGTAATATTCATGTACTTCATTTTTCTTCATCTGGTCGTAAGCTTCTTTTAATTTGTTCATTACTCCATCGCGAATACTCGCAATAGACGCATCATCGATAACCGATTCTTGCTTCAAGTGATCTTGATACAAGTGGCTTACCGTTGGATGGTTTTTCACCTTGTCATAAACGGTAGGTTGCGTCGTTTCAGGATCATCCGTTTCATTATGGCCGTAACGACGATAACCGATCAAGTCGATCAGGAAATCCTTTTTGAAACGATTGCGATACTCTGCCGCCATACGAATGGCTGCAATACACGCTTCCGGATTGTCCGCATTCACGTGTACAATCGGAATTTCGTACCCCTTGGCAAGGTCACTTGCGTAGTACGTTGAACGGGAATCACTGCTATCTGTAGTGAAGCCCAGACGGTTGTTGACGATAATATGAATAGTTCCGCCATTCTGATAACCTGGCAGAGCTTTGAAGTTTAGCGTCTCTGCAACGATCCCCTCTCCAGGGAAGGCTGCGTCACCATGCATCAAAATGGTGGCTGCCTTCGTTACGTCCTGCTTCGGATATCCAGGGTCACGACGGTCATCCTGAGCCGCACGCGCAAACCCTTGTACAACCGGATTGACGTATTCCAGATGGCTCGGGTTATTCGCCAAAGTAAGGCGGGCTTGCACAGTCTCACCGTCTTTCACAAAACGGTTGGCACCCATATGATATTTGACATCCCCCGTCCAACCATAGTTAATTCCGGTTGAACCTTCCGATGGAACCATGTCCTTATTCGGAGCATGATGGAATTCAGAGAAAATCTTGCTGTACGGTTTGCCCAATACATGAGCCAGTACATTCAACCGCCCACGGTGGGCCATCCCCATCAAAATGTGGCTTGATCCGGCTTCTGCCATGATGCGAACAGCCTCATCCAGCATCGGTACAAGCACATCATTACCCTCGATGGAGAAACGTTTCTGCCCAACAAAAGTTTTGTGAAGGTAATCCTCAAACTGCTCGACTTCCACCAAACGCTCCAGCAACGTCTTGCGTTCCTTCGGCGTAAGCGGGGCAGGTGATGTCCGAGATTCCGCACGGCGATTCAGCCACTCACGCTCTTGAACTTCGTGCACATGACTGAACTCATAGGCCATGGGTCCAGTGTAAATCTGGCGCAAGCGCTGGATTGCATCCCATCCGGTTGCTGTCTGCCCATCTGCACCTTCCCAGATCAGGGAAGCAGGTAAAGCTTTCAAATCTTCTTCGTTCAATTCAAAATGCTGAGGTTCCAGCAAAGATGTATCTGTATCTTCACTGATTCCAAGCGGATCTATATCTGCAGCAAGATGACCATACGTACGGATATTCCATACCAGTTTGCCCGCTGTAACCGCTTTCTGTAATAATTGAATGTCTACGTTTCCGGAAGCCGATTGGGCGTTGCCGGAATTCGAGGTTGTACGTGCATCCCTGCCAGACATCGGCGGTGCACCCCATTGTTCAAATAATTCCCGATAGGCCGGTGTTACCGAACCAGGGTCTTGAGTGAATAATTCATATTGTTCCTGTACGTATCCCATATTGGGGCCATAGTAACTTTCCCAGGGCTTCTTGTTGCCTTCCACGATCGTCATCGACGTTCCCTCCGTCTTGATTTAGTCATAAGTTTTTGACGGAAATCATTGACTAAGCCGTAATTTGCGTTCGTTCAACATTTTAAGCGAAATTTTTCATGAAGTCCAATAATCGTGCTGTTGGTGGTAGTAACGTTAGTCCGACGCTCCCGTCAAGGTTTGTCTGCGTTTTCAAAATCATAGTAAAACAATGATTGTATATACCGTCGCACAGATGTCGAATACTGTCCTGATCCGTTCGAAGGTTACACCTTCTCCTCTTTTTCAAGTGAAGTCCGTGTTCTAATATCTATTCTATAAACTTTTACGCTCAGGAGCATTTCCTATTTTTAGTTCAATTGATGCATAAATTAGATGAATCGAATAAATCGAGCAATTTGAGTAGAACAACGAACGCTTAATTACAGCAAATAGGCATACGATCTCCCATTTTACCTCCTTAATTGAATTGTGGTCCATTATGTTCAAAAACAAACCGTCAAGTTAAACATTAACCATTTGACGTCACATTCAACAAATAATTGGGTTTTTCTTCAGAAGCTCAACAGAAAAAAGCCAGCCCAGACATAAACTATCCGAGCAGCTTCTTTGGATACAGCAAGTTTGAGTCAACAAAATAATTGATGATGCGCATCAAGCTCTACTTTGACTAATCATATACTCTGCAAACGGCGTTAGAGAAAGATCTCTAACCTGCTCCAGGGTAAACCAGTCGGCTCCCAACGAGTCTTCACCATCGGGCTCTTTTTTGATATGATTCGGCTTACTCGCTTCGGTCAAAACTACATCGTACAACATCCCGATATGGTGCAGCTCTTCCGGCTCACCTTGATGCACCCATTCAAGTAGACTAGACTCCGCAGAACGAATTACCAATTGTAAATGGGTTAGGCCCGTCTCTTCTTCGATCTCACGATGAAGAGCAGTTTCTGGCTGCTCGCCAAATTCCAGCCTTCCGCCTGGTAAATCCCATTTGCCTTGATATGCTCCGCGAGCCTTATGAATCAACAGGAATTGGTGCTCCCAAGCGACCAAACCATATACACCAATATGCGTATACCGTTGCACTTAGATCTCTTCCCCTCGTCTGTAAGATGGTCCTTACTCCCAGCGAGTATCTCCTATTTCTTTTCATCCTCTGTAACAGCATCCAGATCTATGGCCATACGGATCATATCTACACAGCGGATGCCATCCTCTATAATCTCTTCCTCATAATGCCTCACAAAGAAGTCGCGATCGACCCCGATAATGCGGAAGCCGCAACGTTGGTATAACTTCAATTGATGAAAGCTTGAGTTACCTGTTCCAATCTCGAGAATTCGGCAGCCCAGTCTCCGCGCAGCTTCCATCGCTTCCTTAATCATATGTTTGCCTACACCTTGTCCCTGCAGTTCTTCCTGTACGGCAATATTAACAATCTCCGCAGTCTCCGGACGAGTCTTCAACAATACGAACTCCCCAACCATCTCTCCTTCATACTCGGCAATAAAACAAACACCCCGGCTCAGGTATTCGTCAACAATCGCTTTCGAAGGATCAGCCATCAATAAGAGCTCATACGGTTTCTCTTCTTCCCAGTCCAAAATCCGGAACGACAATTTCATGCCAATCTCCACCTTTTCATCGTACAATATTCATTTACGTCCTGTTTGCAGAAGCCTATGTATGGCGAATCTACAAATATATTATTCTTCGTTCCAACAAACTAGTTCACTCAATCTATTAACCACGATCTGCCCCGGATTGATTTTGATAATGTCACTCGTCATCTCCCATAAAAAAAGTAAACTTCATTATATCATAATATATGGATATAAATATATAGATAGGGATGATACAATATGATCCATCATGTAATGGAAATTTTACATGCTGTATCCAACCTTTCTATAGGCTTATCTAACTTCACTCTGTTCAAGAACCGAATCGCTATACACCATAAATGTCTCTTGCAGAGTACGTCCGGATGACTTCTCCCAGATCACGCTCCGCTCAAAGGTACCCGCCTGGAAAAAACGCGGGATACGTTCAGCAAACCAATCCTGCATAGGTAGATCGAACACCTGCTTCATAGGCACCCATAACAGTTCGCCTTCGGGCGGATCTTGCAATAATTGACCCTCAAATGAAGTTGCCAAATAGTTGAATACCATGTACCGCAATCCTTGTTCGGGATCACAGAACTCATCCAGTCCTTTATACGTAATCTCATTAACCGCTAACCCCGTCTCCTCCAAAACCTCTCGCACGGCACCATCCACGATACTCTCTGGAAAATCTACCTTTCCTCCAGGAACGATGTATCCCGGAAATCCTTTGCGATCCGGCCGATTCATAAGCAGCACCTGATCATTCATTTTGTCCCATACCATACACATCGTTAATATCTCTATTCTGGTGTTCATTTTCGTCCTCCCGCTAACGTGCGCTTCTCTGCTGTACACTAACATTTCTGGGAATAACCTGTGTTTTCCTTCTTTATTCCCACGCTGATTCATTAGTATTTTTAATAGTCTCGAAGTGTAGTCCATCATGCTATATATGCATACGAAAGGCGGACGCCCTGTACATCAGAAGCCCGCCTGTTTTGTGATATTCTATGCTGTGCATTCCTCGAGCTCGGATGTTCGAGTTCTCACTTCAATTTTGTAATCAACACCCGACGTTCCTTCCACTCCGCCCGGCGATAAGCCTGCTGCATACCAAATTTGCGGATACTTGCCTTCGGTACCGATTTGTAGGGTAAAACGACCGTAAAGTCCTCATCAAACGGGAAAAAAGACAGGCCCACTTTCTCATTGGATAACCACTCTGCCTGAATCGGTTGTCTGGAACAGGCATCAAACGTACAACTGAGTCCTTCTGCAAAAAAATCATAACGCGCAGCAGGTGTTCCCGGTTCCTCCATACAAAGAAACAGACTGAGCTGATCACAGAATAACATGATTTCCACATCGCTTTGCAGCCTTCGTTTTAACGCTTCAACATCACCACCAAGCTGTTTCTCCCAACTCAACTGATGTTCAAGCTCTTCGTTCAGGTAATCTCGGATGTCTTCATCATCCTGAGCATTGGCCCCCAGATTTTTCTGAAATAGCTCCGTATACATCAAGCTACACAGTAATCCGGCGTAGAGGTTTTTCTTCCGAACTTCTTCAATGCCTTTATGGTAGAATACAAAACGCGGACGCAGCGGAAAATCACGAAACGAATACGGCGATTGACTGTAATCATTCCAGAACGGAGATGAATCCAGTTCGATCCAGCCACGGTCGTGTTCTCTCGCCGCCAGGATTAAATCATCCCGATGCGCAGCATCGGCAAGCAATTCACTTTTCCAATGGGAAGCCATTTCTCCGGCTACTAATCCATGCTCATGCTGTGCGGTCAAAACAAAATCATGCTCTCTCTCATATACGATCATTTGCTGTCACCCTTCCGCATGGTATACGTTGACTTTAACATAAATTGGGTTAAACTTTCCTATAAGTTGCTTTTCACTCCATTTTGACGAAAGGCATTGTGGAATGCACAATGTAAAGGTGTTGTCAGTTTCCTGAAATTTGGTACACTAAAGGTTGTGTCCACGATTATATTACATACAGAAAGCGGGATCTCATGAATTTATACTCTCCTTACATCGAGTTTAACCGCAAGGAATGGGCTGAGCTTAAAGAACATCAGACCACTCTTCCACTGACGGAAGCCGAATTAGAACAGTTAAAGGGATTGAATGAAGAGGTATCGATTCAAGAAGTCGAAGATATATATTTGCCTCTTACCCACTTTATTGACTTATATGCAAGAGTTTCACGAGAACTGAATCGACTGACGGCCTCCTTTATGAAAAAAGAAGCTCTCCCCACTCCCTACATCATTGGAATTGGGGGAAGTGTTGCCGTGGGCAAAAGTACAGCAGCCCGCTTGCTTCAGGCACTGCTCGCCAGAGGTAAGAATAACCCCAAGGTTGACCTGGTCACAACCGACGGTTTCTTATACCCCAATGCCGTGCTGCAAGAGAAGGGCATCATGAACCGCAAGGGATTCCCGGAAAGCTATGATATCAAATCCCTGATTCAGTTCATGGGCGATGTGAAATCAGGCAAACCCGAAGTGAAAGCACCGGTCTATTCTCACCTCGCCTACGATGTCATTCAAGGGGAAGAGAAGCAGATCTGTCAGCCGGATATTCTCATTATTGAAGGCATCAATGTACTTCAGATCAAAAAGGAAACGCCTTTGCTGGTTAGTGATTTTTTTGATTTTTCCATCTACATTGATGCGGAAGAAGAACATATAAGGCACTGGTACGTTGAGCGTTTCAAGTTGCTACGCAATACAGCTTTTCAGAACACGGATTCCTTTTTCCACCAACGGTTCGCCAATATTGATGAAGAAGAAACCGTGCGTACGGCCAACCAGATCTGGCAGGATATCAATGCCAAGAATCTGCATGAAAACATTTTGCCAACCAAAGGACGGGCCAGGCTGATTCTGAAAAAGGAAGCCGATCACTCCATTGGGCAGATTCAATTGCGCAAACTGTAAACAACATTCATGCTGGACAACTCATTTGATGTTGTATCTAATTACCCTTAAAAGGAGAGAAAAACACATTGCAGACCCTGATTATCCTAGGCAGTATTATGATGTTCCTGGCTGTCGCTTTGGGTGCTTTTGGCGCACATGCGCTCAAGCGCAAATTATCCGCTGACATGATCAAAATTTATGAAACCGGCGTTCAATATCACCTTATCCACGGACTTGGAATCATCCTGATCGGACTGCTGGCAGACCGCCTCGAATCCTCTTCACTCGTCATGCTTGCCGGATGGTTGTTGTTCGCCGGGATCATCTTATTCTCTGGCAGCTTGTACGCTTTAAGTGTAACGGGTGTTCGCAAATTGGGAGCCATTACCCCAATCGGCGGAGTCGCATTTCTAGCTGGCTGGGTTATGATCATTGTTGCCGCATTGTAAACATCCCACTGAATAAACGAAAAGAGTGTTCTGGCCGATATGAATAATCGCTGGAGCACTCTTTTTGCTGTTCAATCAGTCCATATTCTGCGAATGGTGGGCAGTCCTGTATCTGGTCGTTGTCGCTCAAGCACATACACATCCGGATTCGCAAGTTTGGCCCACTCTTCAAAACCAAAGGATGGTTCATGCTCACGAATAAGCAGGGATAACAAGTTCCCATGTGTAACTACGGCCCCGTGCTGTTCCGGTCTGTTCCACAACTCTTCCAGAAGTGCGATCCCCCTTGCAGCAGCGGTTCTGGAAGATTCCCCGCCCTCTTCCACCCAATCCACATCATCGTATGTACGTTTCAGCACATCCATCCAGTTAGGCAGATTAACGGAGCTAAGTATTCTCTCCTGGAGACGATCATCCGTATGTATAGGTTGCAGCGTTGCTATGCCCAGTGGCATAGCCGTCTGAACGGCCCTTTTCCATGGACTGGAGACAATATACGATATGGAATGATGAGCCAAGATATTGGCAAGTTTTTCAGCCTGCCTGAGCCCTTCATCTGTAAGCTCTGCATCGGGTTCCTGCCCCGTAGCCTTGGCGTGACGAATAAGGTAAATGGACTGCAAAGCTATCACCTCCTATGGTGTAACTTACTTGGAGTTCATCTCAAGATATTGAAGTGCTCTGTACATCTTCTCCTGCTCTTCCGGTCGGCCTGATGAACTGAGGAAAGTGACCTGTTCCCCTGTTCTGCCTCCAGGCTGACCCACCAGTCCAAGCCTCTGCTTCAGATGGTTCACCGTACCTGTACTGCCATCAATAATCTGTATATGATCGGGCAGAACCGTGCGCAGAATGGACGTATAGAATGGATAATGCGTGCAGCCAAGCACCACTGTGCCATACCCTTGAAGATCAAGATCTGCTAGCTTGAACCGGAAATAATCACCGATTTTTCTCGGATCGAAGTCCAGCTGTTCACACCACTCCACAAGTTCCGGCAGCGCAATGGAATCCACACTGTGGTGATCATCAACACGCGATACCAGTTCGTTATACTTGGTTTGGCTCAAGGTGAGGGCCGTAGCAAATACAAGCACTCTCTTCCCACTGTCACGATTCATCTCCACGGCTGGTTTCACCGCAGGCTCCATGCCAATAATCGGAATATCGTACTTGGCGCGCAGATCCTTAACAGCCAGACTGGTTGCTGTATTACAAGCAATAACGATTGCTTGAACATCCTCCTGAACGATGGCTTCCACACAATCAAAAATATGTCCTCTAACCTCATCCGCAGACTTGGTTCCATATGGGACATGCAAGGTATCCGCATAATACAGAAATTGTTCTTCCGGAAACTGTTGTAATGCCTTATGCAAAACGGTTAAACCACCAATGCCTGAATCAAAAAAAGCAATTTTCTTAGTCAAGGATTTCACCTCTATAATGTATTCTTTCGGGTTCCAGGAACCTCTCAATGCTGCTCATGCTGACTGGAGGTGAGGTTTGCTCATCACACACTACAGTGCTTGACGACTTGCGGGAACCATTCCGGTTACGGATCGTTCTTCTGATCGCTGACTAAGGCGAACGCTATCGCTTCTTCAGAATCGATTCCGCCTCCTCCATTACTTCCGCTAAGTCAGGTACTATAGAGAAGATAAGCCATTATTCTACGCTCATTTTATACTGTCTGAGCCAGTCCTTGCCACTATGCCACGTCTCTACAGGGTGATGCTCTCCAAGCAGTTCAGTACTTGCCTGAGCCATAATCCATTCCTTAAGACCATTATCCGGACTGGATTCGAGTTGCCGTAACAGAAGACCTAGTCCTGCCTCACCCGTATTCAGGATGTCCTCGTATACCTCCGGGTTACCAGCAATATAATCATTGGGATTGCTGCTGGTCAGGAGGACAGGGTCGCTAACCATCTGCTGCAGGTTACTTTCAATTGTTGCTGATAATACTTGATCTTCTATCCGAGTCGAACATGCTGCTACCGTCAATGCTGTGCATACGGATAACAACCCAGAATCAGTCTTCTGCGATTCACTGTACCACTCCTATCAACAACGAGTTAACGCAACAGGTTCGGCTGTAATGCTTGAGCTCTCGGCAAACTACAGAACAAGTTCCCATTGTTCTTCGGCTGTAAGTCCAAACGAATTCACCGTATTTGTGATAAATTCAGCAAAGCTATCATCATAATTATACTCTTTTCGATAAATACGGATATGCGCTTCAATGACATATTGCAGGTCCTTTTGTACGAAAGCGCGGATCATTGGACGTCACTGCCCTTCCTCGAATTCAGAGTGGTGATGCTGAAATCCACACCAAACTGAATTAGTCCCAGTTTGCGGGCAACATGCTGTGAAGCAAGATTATCCCAGGATGTACTGTAGATCGGCATGCGTCCACGCTCCTTAACATAATACTGCCAGCACTTTACCGTCTCCGCTGCATATCCATGCCCTCTATAACCAGGGGCCGTATACAGGCTCGCCTCTGCACCATGAATGGAGACCCTTGCAGAGCAGCATACTGCCACTGCCGAATCCCCAATAACATAAGCGGCAACAGGGCTTTTTTCATGCAAGTGAGCCGATAATTCAGGAAAATACTCCGTCAGCAAATAACGCTGCTCATGACCGATCAACTGCACCTTCAGGTCCCACTCATCTGATGCTTCAGGAAAAGCATAGGCGGGTCCCATCCATACATGGTTAACTGGCTCAAAGGTTTCCACCTTTCGAATCAGTTTCGGAATATCCAATGGAAGCTCGCTATCCTTACCCAACTCATCCATTAGATTCGGCGGTAACTGCTCATGGTAATAGGTCAGTGAACCGGCAGAAGTCATGCCGATAAAAATGGCTGGAGCCTGCCCACCACCCGGTTCGTTAATGCTTAGGAGGCGCTGCTGCTCGTTCATCGTATATAAAGTATTCGCTTGTATTTTCAACATTTCCATAGGTGACAGGTTCGATTTTGGAAGCATAACTATGAAGTTAACCTTTGCAATAATCGTTCGCCTACACTGCCTTTACCAGCTTCCTGCTGCTCCAGAAATTCGGGCAATTCACGTAAATCAGAAGGACGGTATCCAGCTCCGCACCCGCAATTATGGTAGGTAAAACCATGACGATACAGCGTCATCACTTTGGTCCATTGTTTGCTATCACGTTGCTTAGGTGCCTGAAAATCCTGTCCCATGTTAACCATAGATGCGGCGCATTGCGGGCACTTATATTCAAGCTTTGCAGCCACTTCAGGGCTAACGTCGTATCTGGAAACTTGTTTGAATGATTTGCGACAGTTGAAGCAGGCATAGATATCTTTATATGGTCCTGACATGGCATATCTGCACATCGTCTGCACCCCCTTAATAATTTCCATTATACGGGATTTCACATGCACATACGAATGGATTTTGCATATTTGCGAAAATCCCGCCCACTCACTCATTGACCTTGCATCACAGCTTCTTTCCATGCCTCACCGAGTTCCGCAATCGTTGCATACCGCTCGGACCGATCGTCGCTCACTGCACGCATCACAACCTGATACAATGCTTCTCCGGCATCCCATCTGGCATAGGAACGATCTTTCTCCCCGCCAAGCAACCCGAACGCCGTTGCCCCCATATTGAATACATTGGTAACCGTATCTATGGGTGCGCCTAGTTCAAACTCTTCGGGAGACATAAAGCGGGAAGATCCCCACATACGCCCCATGGTATTGGTAAAAGAGCCCTTCCGATACAGATCGATATCGCAAATTTTCATAAATTCTTTGTCAAAATCATAGATCAGACTGCCATCATACAAGTCAACAGCCACATAACCTCTTCGTTCCACCTCGATATGAAAATTCAGAATCTGCTCCATTGCCAGAATACGTGTTTTCACCGGAAGCTGTCTGAACCGATAGTAGGGCGAACGTGGATCTTCATACTTGGCCGGAGGCGGGAAATACCAATGGGAATGCAGACACTCGCCATCCACCCAATCGAAGACACAGGCATACCCCTCATCCGTTGCAAAGTGATCCGTTAGTCGAATCAACGTGTCATGAGCCAAATCTTCGTAGACGGAAACAGATGATTTCAGATGACGAATGGCTTCCGGGGGACTTCCCGTATGATTTGCATGAATTGTATGTGCTCCCGCATATTTAACGAACAATCGCTTTCCATCCTTTTGCACAATACCGAAGGAGAGATTCCCTGAATCCTGCTGATCGAATACGCGAAAGACCATACCCAAGGGCCGTAACCAATCGAAAGAATGAGACTCTTTCAAGACAAAGGAAACACCATCGATCTCATGTTCAACATGATCTGTCATCGGACTCCTCCTGTGCTGATATCATCATCCAATGTTGAACGCTCCGCATAAAAGTAATTCATATGCGCCTCATCATATCCTTGGCCATGGACTTCCAATGCGTTACGTTCGATGCCATAAACTTCAAATCCATATCGCTCGTATAAACGTCGGGCTGATTCATTCGTTGTAACAACACTCAGATTAATCTGCTTGATGCCCTCCAGATGTCTTCCGCGATCCAGCACCTCGCGGAGCAAGCGCGAAGCTAGGCCACTTCCACGATATGACGGAGCAACATAGACGCCCCAGATCATGCCTTTGTGCCTGAGTTTTAGGCCATACTCCCTTTTGAACCCCATCATTCCCGCGAGAGTTCCTTCTGCTGTGTATGCCCCGAGAATATAATCATCGGGCTCATTATGTATGCGCTCTTGCACTTCATTCATGGGGATCTGAATGGACAACTCGAACGAAGCCCCGAAGGCTTCGGGATGTGTTTTCAGTGCTTCCAGTCGCAAAGGCCAGTAGATGTCTGCTTCATCTCGCTGAATATTGCGAATGATATAGGTCTCTTGCTTTCGATCTTCGTTCATTCTTCTACCACTCCCTGCATCTCATAAGGATAATCGATCTGAAGTTTCACATTCGCCGCCGCTTCCTGCCCTGCGAGCAAACCAACAACATAAATCCCCAGATCAATGGACGTGGCTACTCCACCGGCTGTAATTACATTTCCATCTTTTACAATCCGCTTCTGAATTACCTCGGCGACATACGGCTCAAGCAAATCATATGCACGGGGATGTGTTGTTGCTTTTTTACCGGATAAAAAACCAGCCGCACCCAGCAGCAGAGAGCCTGTGCACACCGAAACCTTCAAAGGCACAGACTCAGCCTGTTTCAGCCAACCTACGAAGGCCTCGTCATATCGAAGCTTGCGCGTTCCCATGCCCCCGGGGATAAACACGAGATCATATTCCGACAGGTCAGGCTTCACTCGATCCACCTTCAACGTTAAACCAGACTCATCCGTGACCTGATCTGTCATGGCACAGGTTTCCCACGTCGTTCCTTTGGTTGGTTCAAAGAAATTCAACCGATTGATCACATCATAAAATCCGGCAAAATCAAGAAAAGTCAGTCCATCAAACAAAACGAATGCAATTTTCATTGGTAACCTCCGCGTTTTAATTTGGAGCATCCTGGTTATGTTTCTGAATCCGATCACGTTCCATCGCTTCCTTCAGCCGGTCACGCGCTGGCAGCTTGCTATTGATATGAAAGAGCAGACTCACAATGATAAGAAGTAACATAATGACTATAACTTCGAACACGGCTAGTCCCTCCCTTTTGGAAATTACGTAATCATAATTCTTGTGTCCTTTACTTCAAGCCATGGGCGATGATCCGCTCCAGCCACTTCCAGGGTAGTACCGCTTTGCCTATGATCAGCACACGCGAACCTTTTCCCAGCGCATATCGAAGCCTTGGTGCACGCATCCGCGCAATTCGGCCAATCAGATCTGCCACTTCCTGTGGGTCAGGTGCAGTTTCACTCGCATGTTTGGAATAACGAAGAACCGCATCCAGCTTATGCTTGTATGGAGAATGTTCGTTACGGTGAATTTCCCCCAGACCCTTATTCCAGATCGGCGTGCGATAAGAGCCAGGCTCTACTAATACCACCCGAACGCCAAACGAAGACATCTCATGGCGCAAACTTTCCGTAAACCCTTCCACAGCGAATTTGGAGGCAGCATAGGGCGCATACCCTGGAAAACCGGACAACCCGCTTACGCTGGACAAGTTAATAATCAGCCCCTGCTCTTGTTCACGCATCACAGGCAGAACCGCACGTGTAACGGCGATTAATCCAAACAGATTGGTTTCCATCTGACGCCGCCAATCCTCCATGGATACTTCCTCAATGAATCCGCCCACCGCAAATCCCGCATTGTTCACCAGTATGTCGATTCGGCCATGGTTGTGAAGTACGGTACTCACAGCTTTCTGCACCGATTCAGCATCGGTCACATCCAGTTGCACATATTGCAAACGCTCGGATATCCCCGCCTGTTCAGCCAGCTTCACCAATTCTTCTCTTCGACTCAGGTCACGCATTGTAGCCACAACAAGATATCCTTGCTTGGTAAGGGTGATTGCCGTAAGCATACCGAAACCACTGGATGTACCTGTAATTAAGGCCACAGGAACGTTAGCTCCTTCCTTCGTCTTTTTCACTGCATCAGAACCTGTGTTAATCCGTCCCTGTCCGGCCTCTATTAAGTGTTCCTCTACTGTCACGGCGTGACCTTCTTTCCTCGGTAAATTGCTTACTTCTTACCTAGATCGCAAGACTGCTTCTAATCCGCCACTCCGTTATGCCGTCGCTCCACCCTGCGCAGCTTCGTGACTCCCGGTTCGAACGTATACGGAACGAATCTGACCTCAGGCAGATTACATTCCAGCCGCTCTCCCAGCTTCATCAGTTCCAGCAGTACATTGGTCTCAACCTGAGCCATCACTGCGCTCCCGCCAAGTCGAAGGGATACTTCCATTGTCCCGTCCTCTTGCTGTACCACACGATAATGTTCAATATCCGGCGAAGCCGCAATGACTGCACGGGTCACGAAATCCGGAAAGACCGGTACTGCCTCACCCGTATGTATGTTTGAAAAATAAAGCGTGTCATCACAGCGGCCTTCAATCCGCTCAATGGCGGTAAACGGGGAACCGCAGGCACATGGCAGCGCCGCCTCGGTCAGGATATCATTCAGCCGATACCGGATAATCGGCTGTGATGTTCTGGAGAAGTCCGTAATAATGGGCACGAACCGCCGGGTGGCGGGATCAATGAACTCTTTTTCAATATGCACGATGTCTTCATTCAAATGCAGCGTGCCATAACGACAAGTAGCACCCAGGAACCCTTCTGTACACTGATAGACTTGATGAACGGTTTGTCCGAAGACCTGCTCCAACACCTTGCGATCCAGGGGATCCAGCACCTCGGCAACAGAGATGATTTTATCCGGTACAGCGGTCAAATTGCCTGCCACATAGGCATCCGCCAACAGACGCAGCATGGATGGAGGAGCCACCCACACGGTAGGTTGGTAGGTTTCCAGCCGCTTAACCAAAGTCTCCACACGTTCCAGCAGATCAAAGTACTGAAACTGCAATTTGCCACGCTGCACGGATTCATACAAATTACTGTTGGCCCGCAGGAAAAACGCAATCTTTGCAGGTTTCCACAGTCCACCAGGCAGCAACTTGGCCAGCACCGTGCCCGTCCACGCATCCTGTTCCCGATCACTCACCAGAAATATCCCCCGGTTCCCTGACGTACCCGAAGACAGTCCAACCGTCGCGCCTTGAATGGAAGGTTTGAAGTCACGCGTTTCTTCACTTTCGCCTGCAAGGGCCAACGCTTCATCCTTGGTAATGCCTACCGTGTTCAGTGTATCGAAGTGCTCCATCATAATCGATTTGTCAATCAAGGGAAATCTTCTCCAGTCGGATGCGTTCAAGCTACCCCACCACTTCCGGTAAAACGGAGAGCGGGCACGGATCTGATCGACATGCCGAATAACCCGGCGCTCTTGCCAGCGCTCCAGTTGTTCTCGCGTTTTCCATGTTCGCAGCCCACGTGCAAGCGCATAATGAACCACAATACGAAGGGTATTGCTCATCGTTTCAGCCCTCCTGTACCCCAAGCGTCCAGTACATCTCGACAATGACTCGGCACAATCCGAATGTGAGGAAACTGCTGATGCAGCTGAACCAGTCGGTCAAAGTTACGATGGTATTCCTGTCGATTTGACATAATAATACCCGCGAGCGCATGAGGTCTGCGCTGTTCACGAAAAGCCCGACTCGACCACACCGCGTCCGCGCACAGGAAATAGTCGTGTTCTTCCGTACACAGCAGGAGCCCCATCATGCCTTCCACATGACCAGATACATCCACCCCCAGCAGACTGCCATCGCCAAAGATATCGTAGACCTCATCAAAAGGGAATCCTTCCCCTATTCTCGTCAACCGCTCAGGCTGACACGTAACAGGCAATGATCTGGCCGTAAAATCCTCGGGCAACAGCCCGGCAAGAAAGCCTGCTTTTACAGCCGCAATCGGACCGAGTGAGCGCACAGCATTATAAGCTCTGGGCAGATAGATGAATTGAGCCTCCGGGAAATCTCGTACACCCGCGATGTGATCGCCGTGAAAATGCGAGAGGATGATATACCGAATATCGGAAGCTTTCAGTCCAAGCCCAGCCAAAAAATGAAGGGCACTATCCTCTTCACGATAAACCACAGGTGTAATATGACGATACAGTGCGTTGGGCAGATGAGCCGTTTCCTCAAAAAAGCGGGAGCTATATCCCGTATCCAACAGGATCGGTCCATGTATGGGATGAATGATGCAGGCAAATCCTGCCGGGAAAGGTACTGGGCTCAACCGACCAGCGCGCAGCGTCAGAAACTCTGGATGTGTACAATAACCCGCCGCACCCAGATATAGTTCCACCGGATTTGTCGTCAGCATGATTCAGCCCTCCACCAGTCTGCAAATTGCTGCAAACCCTCTTCAATAGATACCCGAGGGATGTACCCCAATCGCTCCCGTGCATCTGTAATATCCAATGTCTGTGGAATGGATAAGGAGCCGACTGTGTACCGTGTCAACGGAGGTTCACCCAACGCAGGAATAAAGCCATGAACTCGCTCCAGCAATGCTGCCGCTCCATATGCCGTCCGATAAGGAATGTTGCGACGACGCAATGGCATATCCAGCATGCCAAACAAGCTGCTTACCAACTCACTGAACGCCCTCGGATCGCCGTTGGAGATATTGTAAGCTCGGCCGAGCGCTTCGTCAGAGGCATCGCGGCACAATAATAGGGCATCCACCACATTATCCACACATGTCAGATCGATTAATGCTTGTCCACCACCGATCATGGGCACGCCCGATTTCGCATTTGCTGCTACAATTCTGGGAAATAACGTCTGATCATACGGGCCAAAGATCGCTCGCGGTCGAATCATGATCGACGGAAGTCCCTTCGCATGCCCCTCCATCACGACCTGCTCAGCGAGAAGCTTCGTGGCGGCATAATGATTGGCTGGTTTGGATGGCAACGGATCATTCTCATGTACGTCATATCGCGGGTTGTAGTTAAAATATATACTTGGCGTCGAGACATGTATGAATCGCTCTACATTACCACGTATACCGCCATCTACGAGATTCTGTGTCCCTTCTACATTACTGCTATAAAAGTCACGATATCGGCCCCATGGCGAGGATAGTGCCGCACAGTGAAACACCACATTCTGCCCCGCACACGCTTCGTTTACTGCTGCCTCATCCCGTATATCTCCATTCAGGAATCGGATTCCTGCAGAATCAAGTTCTGCACCAACCTTAGGCTGTCGGCCCATACCGGTGACTTCCCATCCCTCTTTTGCAAGTCGGATCGCGAGGTGCCTACCCAGACATCCTGTAGCTCCTGTAACCAATGCTCTGTTCATTGTTGTTCACCGTTCCATTCTATGTCGTGAGTCAAAGCTTCAGTCAGCGAGCACTTCTGCGATCTTGCCAGGCGCCATGCGGCCAGCACCACTCCAAATTGTTCCATTAAAGGTTGAAGATCCTGTCGTGCATAGACCACATCCCTGGTGCCACGCCACGCTGCTATCCATGCCCGGAACTTTCCTTTGCCGAAGATCTGCTGAACCCCGCTTCCCAGCATGGGAAGCATGAGCATGGCTTTGCTGCCCAGTGCGGGTGTGATCATTTTTCCTTCCTTGACCAACGTCTCCGGTTCAGTTAGTGCACGCACTAAGTCATCTCCGGGGTGAAACAGATGAATCCCACTCGTTGCCCTCGGATTACACTCAATTGCGTACACTCGCCTATCCTGACCTTCTATAAAATCAAACCCAATCTGTCCGCTAAACCCCGTTGCCTGGGCAAATTGTCTCACCCACGCAAGGGCACCTTCATGTTCCACCTGTTCAAAAAAAACACTGGCTCCCACGCTACCTGTACGATAGCAGCTGTCGTAAGTGGAATGCGCAACCAGTTGCCCTTCATGCGCTATGCTGTATGTACATAACATCTGACCTGGAATGAATACCTGTGCAACCCAAGGTGAAATAGAGGATAATTCCCCTTCGTCCGGCGGATCGTTACGTAAATGTCGATGATTCTTCTGGCTTACATTCCCTTGCTGATCAGTCCTTGCCCCCGTGTCATCGGTCATGAGTGTCGGCATGCGAACTTTGGCTGCGAAGCGGGAATACACCGGTTTCCACACCCAATCTCCTACTCTCCCCAGAACAGACTGAGCTTCCATCCATTCCTGCTGACTATTGATCAGGCGTGTATCTGGAACCGAAAGACCGAGTGACCCTGCAAGCTGGATAAAATCATATTTATGGTGCAGCTCATGCAGTTGCTCCAGAGTTGAAACCAGGACACGACAATATGCACGCAGTCTGTCTGCCCCTTGAGCAACATAGAAGACTTCTTCACACATCGGAATCAACAGATCAATCTGCCACTTCTGAACCAACCGTTCCAGCTCCGTCAGATACGCACGTGTGTCATGACGCGGTGATGGGACCACAGCACACTGTTCCACTGCACTGGATGATCTGGTCAGATGCCGTACGGCACTCTCCGCAACATAGACCCGATGGCCTGCCCGATGAAGCATGCGTGCCAAATCGAGCGTTACGGGGGCCCTTCCGCCTGTAAGCAACACACGGAGAGAAGCAGATGTGTGATGTCCGGTTTCCCCAGATCTAGTAGTCAAAAATGAGTCCTCCCAATGATAATCCGGCAGCCGTGCCAATCATCAGCACTCGATCCCCCCGCTGAATGCGCTGTTGTCTAATCGCTTCATGCAGCCCCATCGGGATGGACGCCGCAATCGTATTGCCGTGATTTCGTGTGATGTCCATGAACCGATCTTCAGCAATCCCAAGCTTCTTGCGAATCAATCTCATCGCCATGGCACTCCCCTGATGTGGAATGACCAATTGAAAATCCTCCATACGATTCCCGGTCGCCTGTAACATGTCGCTGATGAATCCAGGCAGAAGTCTGGAAGCCATGCGGAAGATGGCCTGTCCATCCATATGAAATAAATAGGGCTCCGGCTGATCTGCCTTGTAATTAGATGCATGCAGCCGTGTGCCTCCACCGGCAATCTCCGAGAAGCGAGCACCTCGACTGTAGGTCCGAAGTGAAGCATGGACGATCTGTGACGATGATCCTTCAGGCGTACGTTCAATAATAACGGCGGCCGCTCCATCTCCGAACAGGGCAGCACTCTCTTTATCCGACCAATTCAGTCCCGCTGAGGCAATCTCAGTGGCTACGAGCAGTACTCGCTGGTAACGTCCGGCATCTACCATATAGGAGATTACATCCAGTCCGTTCAGGAAACTTAGGCAAGTTGCATCCATATCAAAGGCAGGTACGCCCGAATCTTGCTGCCCCATGGCCTGCTGGATAAATACCGCCGTACTTGGCAACGGTTGTTCCTTCGTGCCACTGGTACACACCAGACAGTCGATATCCCCAAATTGCAGTCCTGCATCCGCCAGTGCAGCTTCGGCAGCCCGCGCACCCATGAAGGAAGAGGTTTCTTCACCCGAAGCATAGTGGCGTACACCTACGCCTGTTGCTTTGCTAACCCAGCCGGCAGGCACGCCCAAGCGACGGTCCAGTTCCTCATCGGTAACTTCCTGTTCAGGCAGGTACTTCCCTGTTCCCGCGATCCTTACTCTTCTAAGTTGCATTTCCCCAACCTCTTTCTGTTCATCTGACTGATAATAAGTTCAGCTAATTAGTATTGTATTTACACTGACACTCCGATGACAGAACAACCTTCCGATCGCTGTTATCCCCAGATTTTTTTGATTCCCTTCTTAAAAAGGGAAAATCCGGGGATAAAGGCGACCGCTTCGCTTCTTCAGTTTTTTCTGCCCTCTCCGTTATCGTGTAAATGTTTAGTTGAACATATATAAATGAAATGAATCCTCCACCTCAAATGGCGAAACGCCATGACGTAAACCTTAAAATATATAATAAAAGGGCAGATGCCTCTGCCCTTCCTGTTGTGTTTTCTTTTGTTATGAAGTGTCATTTCTTCTTATTCAAAATCTCCGCAAGAGCGGTATCTAGCGTACCGTATGTGAAAGTGAATCCTTCCCTCTCCAGTCGCTCGGGAATCACCCATCGGCTTTTGAGGACAAGCTCTGTTTCAGTCTGAATAAAACGTGCGCCCACTTCAAGCATCCAGCGAGGGGAAGGCAGTCCGATCCGAACACCCATCTGTTCTCTCAGGCTCGCCATCAGCTCGCGATTCGTAACGGGATGCGGCGAGGAGGCATTGAACACACCATTCAGGTGTGGATGCTCCTGCAGATAGATCACCATGCGGAACAGATCCTCGATATGAATCCAGCTGAACTGCTGTGTTCCCGCTCCTTGCGAACCACCCAGGCCAAAACGGACCAGGTTCGTCATGGGTACCATCACGCCGCCCTCACCCAGCACAATCGCAATCCGCAATGCAATCTGACGCGTAGACGGCAGACTGAATTCGAAGAAAGCCTGTTCCCACGCCTTGGCAACGTCAACCGAGAAGCCGGAGCCAATCTCGCCCTCTTTTTCCGTCATGGGACGATCTTCGGCATGTCTGTATATGGTTGCTGTACTCGAATTAATCCATAACTCTGGAGGATGATTACAGGCCAGGACGGCTTCGCCGAGAATACGCGTAGTACGGGTTCTGGATTCCAGAATGACTTTGCGATTCTCATCCGTATAACGGCAGTTCACCGATTTACCTGCCAGGTTAATCAGCATCTCTGCTTCTTCGAGTGCCTCTATGATTCTTGCTCGATCCTCCCAGCCAATATGACCGGCCTGCCGCGAGATGATCAGCACCTCGTAACCCAGCTTCTTGAACCTTTGTGCAAAATCCTGTCCGACAAATCCCGTTCCACCAGCCAATACAACCTTCTTCACGGTATCCCCTCATTTCCCATACTGGGTAAAGAATTCGCAAGATATAGATTGGAATGCTTCTATGCATGCATAATGCTTATATTAGATTAAACACCGCTGGTGACCATTTGGTTTGATTTAATTCGCACCCAGAGCTGCGTACAAACGATCCCGCTCTTCGATCGCCCATGCGTTTGCAGAGTTTTGTTCCAGTTGATATCGGAGTTCATCATAAAAGTCATGGATCATGAATCCGTCTGGCAAGTTGCCAAGCATGGCTGTAAAGTTATACTCTGGCAGTGTTTTCTTTCCTTCACTAATCTGCTTCAACCAGTCCATCCACTTCGCAAGAGTGAGCACTCCCTCCTGCCATAACTCAGCCTGTAACCCAAGCGCATCCTGAAACTGCTCGTACGCCAATGGATCAGCGAAGGCGCGGCAGGCCTGAACAGCCAGTCCATACAACTCGATCACTGCACGACGTACCACATGCTCAAGTTCGACCTCCAATCCTCCCATGTAATCCTGAACCTGAATGCTCTGTCCATCATCATATAGTAGCGGTGCTTGGGCCAACAGGCGTACAATCTCTTCCATCTCTTGCATTGAAACTTTCTTCTGCTCATATAGAGCAGGTAATTGATATGCTGTAATGATCATTCACTCCTACATCGTTCTTCTATTAATGACCTATATTATAGCATGGTTTGAGATTCATATATCTGAATACAAAAAGACAACGTTCACACGCTGTCAGGAGTCAATCGCTGTCTTCTTGGAGTTGTCTTCTTGAAATTGTCTTTTTGTATTCATGCCGATGCATTAGATAAATGTTTTGATCGCAGCAAAATATTCACGGATCATGTTGACCGGTTTCAAATATCCCGGTGACGGGGCAGATATGCCGTATTCTGCCGCATAACCGTTCTTGGCAGCGATATATTTGGATCGGAACATATGATAGTCACTGGTGACGATCATGATCTCGGGGTGTTCCAGCCCGGACTCAAGAATGATTTTTTTGGAAAAGGCCAAATTCTCCTGTGTGCTTGTGGAGCGATCTTCCATAATGACTTGGGCGGGGCTAATCCCCTGTTCAATCAGATAGTTTTTCATGGCGAGCGCTTCAGGAATCGATTCTCCCGGTCCCTGCCCACCCGATACAATGACCGGTGTCTGAGGATGACTGCGAATGTAGTCCAGACTGGTATCCAGCCTTTGCTTCAGGGTCAATGACAATTCTGTTCCTCTGATACCCGAACCCAGAATAATGACATAGTCCGCTTCTTCCGGATCATTCGCACCAAGCTGTGTGAATACAAGTGCTTCAATAATGACAAAAGAGACGGCAACCACGCCAAATCCGGTGAGGATAATCCGTTTCAGAATAACATGCTTCTGATAGTCGATTCGTCTTAGCACGATAAAAGCCACCGTGATCATTCCGAAAAACATGACTGCAAACCTTTGGCCCCAGAAGATCAGAAATGCCACAAAACATGCCAACAGGACAAGATCAATGATCAGTCCATTTTTTTGTAAGAACTTTTTTATCAAATCCGTAGACACTCCTTCTTGTACCCGCTATTCCGCAAATCATTTATTATTCAAGCTGTTATTATCGTTAGTTTCGGCCATTGTTCCTGCCAGCACTTCTTCTGTACGCGTTGATTATAATAGTCAGCATCCGTGAAGAACGGACTTTTGCGGACTACGAGTTGATACAGATCATGCAGACCATGCGGAGCGCAGATGTTCACCCGATCCTCTTCATCCAACTGTACTCCTATAGCAGTCACAATTTCTGGCCAATAGCGAAGAGCATCTTTAGTAGAATGATAAGGAACTGTGCCATTGCGCAGATGCATTCTCGCCTGATTTTTGACCGACCACTTTGAATTTCCCGTCTCTTCACGAAGCTGTTGTTCGAGCTGTATATCTCGTTCCTCACGCAGGTCTGACGCATCATAATAGATAACATCGATATCACTATGCAGCTCGCGAAGGGCATATCCATGAAGAAGATCCCAGATATAATTACGAACATATCCTGCGCCTATGTAACATTGAGGCAATTGCAGACTTCGAACTCGCCGCAGGTCGTGCATTAATTCCTCATGATCCATAATCGCTCGAACGAATTTCTCCTCATGCAACATGTCTGCCTCCCTGCGGTTCACCTTATGTTCTCTCATTAATAAACCCTTGTTCCAATATATCATGTTTACCTATCTGCAATAAAATGAACAACGCTTGAACATCCTCTTCACTATTTCGCATTTCTGACCAATCACAACCAAATAGCCCGTAAACATCGGCGGTTATCCGACTGTCTATGGGCTACATTTGTATAGCATTTGAGATGGTTAATATTTATTTAATCGGTATCCAGATTTGCGGCGGTTGGTTGGGTCCCGGGTATACTTCCAGCTCTGGCATATACGCGTGCTCATAAGGATTGGATGGAAACCATTCCGAAATAATCTGTTTCCACAGTAGCTGCATGCTCTCCGGCATCGGGCCTTCTACTTCAAATACACTCCATTTGGAAGCAGGCATTGTGAAGCTTGATAATCCTTCCGGTACTTCACCATCGTAAGCCGTAGCAATCCAGTATTCCAGTTGCTTTTCCTTGATTTCGCTCTGATCCACAACGACACCGAGTAACCCTGGAATAGCCCCATTGTTCAGTTCAAACAAACGATCCTCTGTACCGCTCGTCCACGCTTCCTGCCACATCTTCCCGATCCCTTGCAGATGTTCCCCATCTACATATGAGAAAGCCTGCTTCACTCCCACTAACGTAAATTCAGGATGTTCAACAATTTTATATTTCATCGGTTCTGCTCCTTTTAGACTCACTTGAATAACCAGACGATTATACGATTGGACAGCGTTACTATTCTTTCGAGCCTCACTGGGTGCGATACCATGTTGTCTACGAAAGGCTTTGGAGAAAGATTCGGGTGTATCGAAACCGTATTTAAGTGCCAAATCGATAATTTTAACATCACTCTGAAGCAGCTCATGTGCTGCCAATGTCAACCGTCTGCGTCTTATGTACTCGGCTACAGTAACATCAGTTAATAAGGCAAAGGTACGTTGAAAATGAAAAGGAGAGATATGGGCCTGCGCTGCAATCTGCTCCATCGTCATATTTTCGAGCAAGTGGTCTTCCATATATTGAATAGCGACCTGTAATGCGTTGATCCAGTTCATGTGTTAATCACTCCTTGATGTCTAATATAACTGAAAAACAACGCCATAACCTGTCATGCTGTGCTTTCATTTGTCCGGTTCAAGCGCACAAGACGAGATAAGCCACAGAATTTGACAATGTAAACGATTTATTATAGCCTACGAGTATAATGATCGTTCTATCTCATTTTGAAGGGAGAGTATCACTGATCATGAGCAGCAAAAAGGAAATGCTTTTAAACGTGGCTGAAGAATTATTCTACCTCCACGGCTTCCATTCCATTGGCTTAAAGCGGATTATCACGGATGCCGGGATCGCCATCATGACGTTATATAACCACTTTGAGTCCAAGGATGACCTCATCGTGCAGGTGCTTCTGCGGCGCGAACAGCGTTATTTGGAACAGCTCAGGCGATATGCAGACAATAAAGCACAACCCATGTTTCTCAATCTGGCTGAAGGACATGCAACCTGGCTAAAGGAACATGAATCAAGAGGGTGCTTATTTTTACGTGCCAAAGAAGAATTCGGAGGTCATGCAGACCATATTATCGTCCAGACAGTGAATGCGCATAAAAGACATATGAGAACTTTAATCCATACATTGGCGCCTTCCGCAAGTGATCGAGATCTGTTGCGATTCTCCCTGCTACTGGAGGGTTCTACTGCATTGGCCGAGACAGAAAATGTAAATGAAGTCTGCCGCGAACTGATCCACATGACGCAGACCAGTTTCAAGTAATGACATTCCGGGTGAGTTAGTAGTTCAACTCACTTTTTTATTTCACAAGAAATATAATGATCGTTCTATCTAAAAGGCGGTGAATTTAATGAAAAAAATTATCTTTCCAGGCATTGCACTGATCGCTGTATGTTATGCATTCGGACGATTCAGTTATGGACTATTTATGCCGGAAATTTCGGAAGCCTTACAATTGAACGATGCAGCGTCCGGTGCGATTAACTCCGGAACGTATATTGCATATTGTCTGTCCCTTCTAAGTGCACCGCTGTTAATCAATCGCAAAGGGCATCATTATGTCATCCAATTGGCCGGGATCAGCGCAGTACTCGGATTAACCGGCATCGCTCTGTCTCAGAATGCATGGGTTCTTACACTTAGTGTATTTCTAGCAGGTTTGAGTACAGGCTGGGCCTCTCCAGCCCTCGGTAACACGGTTAATGCCGAGCTTGCACCCAATCTGCAAGCAAGAGGCAACAGCTGGATTAACACAGGGACCAGCTTCGGGATTGTAATATCGGGTCCACTCTACTGGCTGTTCACGGATTACTGGCGTCTAACCTACATCCTGTTTGCTGTGATTGGTGTTGTGGTTCTGCTGTGGAACAGACGTGTTATTCCACCTACAAGGACACTGCCTTGTACCAAATCCATCTGGACATGCATGAAACCAACCAGAGCGGGTTCTGCTCTGCTGATGGCTTGTCTGTTGACAGGTGTTAGTTCAGCAATCTACTGGACTTTTGCCCGCAACTTCCTGACAGACGAGAAAGGGGCCTCCGATTCGGAAGCCGTGTTGTTCTGGATTGTGATGGGGGTTATGGGGATACTCGGCGGATGCGCTGGTCGCATTATTGAACGGTTCGAGATTGGGTGGTCCTACCGAATAGGCATACTGTTATTGGCTATTTCGCTCGGGGTTATCCTTCTGCCATCGATGACTGCCAGCCTCATCTCTGCAATCATGTTTGGCAGCACGTATATTTTCCTGACCAGTGTGTTCATCGTTTGGGCCACGAGACTATTCAGTCCGAATGTATCCATCGGAATCAGCCTTGCCTTTCTCGCGCTGGGTGTGGGGCAATTCCTCGGCTCATCCATGGCAGGTTACACGATTGAAGTGTTTTCCAATACAACGGCATTTCTGGCCTTTGCTGTACTCGGCCTGTTCGGCTTGCTAATTCGGGTGAAATAAATGACAGAACTACCTTCTGATCGATGTTATTCTACTCGGCGAACACTTCCGGTCACCCCATGTTGAAGCTGTACATTTGTAAAAGTAACCGTCGTCCCCTGCCCAATGGGGGATTGGGCCACAATGCCAACTTTGATCTCTTCCGGGCAGTCGAGTCCGAAATAACGAACCAGCTTCCACTTCTCTCCATCCTGAGAATAATGGAAAGCGAAGCTGTTGCCTGCCCGGGCTACACGTAAATAAGGCTTGCTAACCTCTACAGGTGCTGATACACAATCATCCGAGTTACCACGAGTCACGACACTGAGAATGGACGGCTGTTCTTCGAAATACTCAAAGCAAACTTTAGCCCAATTCGTATCGTCCACTCTCACCATCAGGCAGCCTGAATCATACTGTTCTTTCATGTCCACCTGTACTTGAGTGACAATGCTGAAATCTCCCTTGATGATCGTATGTAAAAATGGAGCTGAGGCTTTCACCGGGTCACCTCCCGGATCAATAAAAAAGTCACTGATCGGCGAAACGGTTATCGTTACTTTGCCGTCTTCAATGGACCAATCTGCTGGCTCGTTCAGCCATCCCAGATTAGCAGATAATGTTTGACCTGAACATTGTTCGAATAGATTCGTCATGTGGCACACCCTTTGTCTGTAATTTTGAATTCGCTGAGTTCTCTGTTGTATTCGTGAAATAACGGAATTATCCTTTCGGATCAGTAAAAGGAAAAAAGCGACTCACATGAGTCGCTTGTATTCCTTTCATATACATAATCGTATTCGGTATGTCCTATCAATAACACGCTATACCGGCAATACATCGGATGCACATCTAAAACCGATATGTCCGGTGGATGTATCCGGCGTATTGGGAATCCGTGCTGCCACTCTGTACCGATTGCAATAGGAACGGTGGCAAAGGTAGGAACCACCTTTTAACACCTTGCG
Source organism: Paenibacillus sp. FSL K6-1318 (assembly GCF_037976905.1). Taxonomy (NCBI): domain Bacteria; kingdom Bacillati; phylum Bacillota; class Bacilli; order Caryophanales; family Paenibacillaceae; genus Paenibacillus; species Paenibacillus sp. FSL K6-1318. Next base: position 1,842,397 of record NZ_CP150270.1, on the reverse strand, counting down.
AACTTCATCGGGAGAAGCAACAGTCTGAGCAAGTATAGACTTTTCATGATCCGTAACATAGTTGTCAGCGCACCATTCCCATACATTACCTGACATGTTGTACAATCCATATCCGTTCGCAGTAAAGGATCGGGATGGAGCTGTACCCGCATAACCATCTGCGGCATTATTTTGAGTTGGAAAGGTTCCCTGCCAGATATTGCACTGGTGCTGTCCATCCGGCCGCAGAACGTCGCCCCAGGGATATTTCTTCTGGATTAATCCACCTCGGGCTGCATATTCCCACTCGGCTTCTGAGGGCAGGCGCTTACCCGCCCAGCCACAATACGCATTGGCATCGTTCCAGGAGATATGGATAACGGGATGGTCAGCCCTGTCATTTACATCAGAGTCAGGCCCTTCGGGATGTGACCAGTCCGCACCTTCAACAACCCACCACCAGGGCGTTTGCTGCACCACGGTACGAACATGAGCAGCCGTTTGCGAAGAAACGAATAAATGAAAAACAAAGGACCAGCCGAATCGCTCGGCCTCCGTTCGATAACCTGTCTCCCTTACAAACTGTTCAAACTGCGCATTGGTCACCGTGCATTCATCCAGATAAAAGGAGTCCACCTCGGTTTCCCGGACAGGCCCTTCCCCATCACCTGCAAAAGCTTCCGGATCATTGGTGCCCATAAGGAAACGTCCACCTTCAATCCATAGGCGGTCCCTGTCCTTTCGCCCGGCGATGTATCCATCATCTCCCGCCAGCGTACTAAGCGGTAGGCGGTCAACGGAAAGTGGAGATGCATGGTCAGACGCTACACTCATGTCACGGGAAGCCGTCAATTCTGGCGTGTCCTCTGATTGAATTTTCACTTCCATCCTGCCGCTTCGGCTTGCAGAACAACAGCAGGAAGTTTCCTTTTTGGATATCTGACCATGCATCTAAAGCATCCCCTTCCCTTTGGTTTAAGACTCATGATCCCCATTGTACACGACGGGAAGAATGTTCGGGACGGTTGGTGTTGTCATTCCTTCACCCAGATAATAATCCGTCAACAAGGATTGCATGTATCCTTTCACCGCCAGCCCATTGCGGTAGGCGGGGTTATGTGGCAACGTGTAGATGCGGGCATCGGATGGTATCGTTGTTGTATACAGACGCAATGCTGTGAAATCATTCGTTTCATAGAGAATTTCTTCTCTCCAATCCCCCAGCAGATCGCCATAGAGTACAGGGGCGTTTCTGGAATTCACGCGAACATCATCGGCTGTAAACAGACGTGTTGTTGTGTTCTGCTCCCAATCCCACTTTTCCACAAAATTCTTATCCAGTAGCTCGCCGAGCACATCACCATCCCACCAAATTCTGAAATTGGTTGAGGGCTGAACTGAGCTGATCACTTCGCCGTCCACATTGTAGATATTGCCTGAACTGGACCACATCTCAAGCCCATTGTGCGTTGGATCAATGTCTGCCAGTGTTCCCCGTGCGACATCCTGCGGGATTTCCCCTGTACGAATGATCTCGCCCGTCGCCGCATCGGCATAAAACCAAGGGAATTGATTGACGTTTCCGTTCTCCGCCTGCTGAATCCCGAATTGCTCCAGCCCCGGTCGAGCCGGATCAATGTCTGTAATGTGGAAACGATCGCCATGGACTACACCCGGCAGACTGTATAGGGTCTCCCCATTATCATCCAGCGCCCAGCCTCCGAATGACACCTCATCCTTCCCATCCCCGTCAAGATCCAGTATACGAATCTGGTGGAAAAACTCGCCGTCCGCTCCCGCATGTCTCCAACGCTCGGTCAGGGCACCGCCTGCATAGTCATAGGCTGACGTCACATACTGAAAGTTGCGGCTGAGCGCACGATTTTTGAGCGCCGTAATCAGGCTTGGATGTTCACCATCCAGATAAGCAATGCCAAAGTGCCCACTGAGCGGACCATCGGCTGCATAATCATTGGTTATCGTTGTGCGTGCCGCTTCTGTTCCCGTCCATCCATCCACGACGGAAACATACTGTGCACGCTCCGCTGTGGCAGGAACGACCTCACCATCCGCAAACGCTACCCCTTCAAAGGTACGCAGCAGCACTTCAGCCTTCCCGTCACTGTCCAGATCAAACACCGTTATATTGTCGTTGTCCCGCCAGCCTCCAAGTCCCGGCACCCCAAATTCACTGACGGAAGCAGGCGGCGCATTATATGTATCTATCGTCGTGACACTGTATGGCCCCAGATCAATCCGCCACAGGAAACCTTCGGTCAGACTGTAGGCCTCCACATATTTATTGCCTCCGTTCACCGGAATGCGGGTGACGACGTATTCATATTCCCCATCACCGTCCAGATCCCCAGGCCAACCATGCTGCACAAAATAATCGGACGGATTGGATGTTATATTTTGCAACGGAATACTGAAATAACTGCGGATCTCGGGATTGGCTGCCAATACGACCTCGGCACTCGCATCCTGTAAGCTATCCTCCACATAAGACTTCACGATATACGTATGGCTCTGGGTTACATCTACATTGGTGTCCGTATAATTGGTTCCCTGTGTCAAAGGCTGGTCATTCAGCTTCACCTCTTCTGTACCCGTCCGACGATAGATATCAAATGTAACCTGCTGCGGTTCGGTCCCAAGCAGACGCCAGCTCAGATATACCTTGCTCTCTCCCAGATATACGGCAGTGAGACCTCTTCCCAGATTTTCAACCAGACGTGGTGCAGATCCTTCTGCTGCATCTGCCTGAAGTACGCCCCCTCCCGGTGAAACAACACCAGTCCATCCAATAACTCCACTTAACAGCAATGTGAATAGTACTTTTGTTCCTCTGGCCACAGTTGATTTGGTTTTCATTTACAATTCCCCTCCGTCGATTGGTTAGTATATGCTTACAAAAAAAGCAAAGCCGGTTATCTCTGTCCCCACGAGCCAATCTAATGAGATCGACTGATCTGGTTCAGCAATAACTGCTTTGCCTCCGGTTGCCCGGTCAACATGGTCTATCTACCGCTCTAACGGCTTGGTTCCTCCACGATCATAGAAAAAGGGCCCTTTCGCCCAACTGACCGCCAGATGCATCAGCAGTTCGGTCTTTAGTTGCTCCCGAATTACAGCATGCTGCTCCTCATCATACAGGTTCGTCCACTCATGAGGGTCAACCGTCAGGAGATACAATTCCCCCTTCGTTTCATGCACTCTGGATGCGGATTCCGCGACAGAGCCTTCCATGTACAGAATGAGCTTCCACTCCGTGGTCCGCCACATATAGGCCGGAGCCGAATGAGGCGCCGTTACGCCCTTTCCATGAAATTCACAGAACGTTCCTCGATGCCGGAGATCGCCCAGCAGATCGACACCAGGAAGCATCAGATTCGCTTCAAGTCCGGCTGCACGTGTCAATGTCGGCACCAGATCCACCAATTCCGCAGGCCCCTGGTCAATCGTTCCGCGCTTCTGCTCCTCAATGTGGGTACCGGACAAGATAAGCGGCACCCTCACGCTACTGTCATACAGATTGTATTTGGTGAAGCGAAACTGTCGTTCCCCCAGCATCTCTCCATGGTCCGAGACAAATACAATCAGCGCATTCTCCAGCCTTCCCAGGTTCTCCAACTTCTCCAAAGCGAGTCCAAAGTAATGATCGAGCCAGGAGCAATTCGCCCAGTATCTTAACGTAGTCCTCCTTCGCTCCTCCAAACTTCGCTGGTCCCATACCTTCTTCTTGTCGAGGTATGACTGTCGACTATTCGAATTCAGTTCATCGGAAGCTGCCAGGTGAGTCTGCATTTCATCCTCCCACGGCGGTTGTGGGATATCCGGAATATCTTCCAGCCTATACAGGTCTTCAAATGCTTTGGGCACATTGAACCCGGCATGTGGCTTCAGGAAAGACAGATAAAAAAATAACGGCCGCTCCGGGTCGACCCCTTCATCCAAAAACTGCAGCGCCTGCTCGGCTACCCAGCCATCCCGATGCTGATTCATCGGAATCTGACTCGTAAGCCCTGTATAACCGTTGACATTTTCCTCACCGCTGCCAAAATCCTTGGTCTCCTGATGATAGGCTTCCAGTGCTTCGGGATGGAAGTCACCCATCATTGTTGCTCCCTGTTCATAATGACCACTTTGACGGGAAAGACCGATCGATCTTACTTCGAACCCTCGCGTGGAAGGCTCATCTACACCATCACTATGGTTCCAATGCGTTTTCCCAAATCCCGCTGTCTGATACCCTGCGCGGTGCATTAACTCCGGCAAAGGTTCGGAAGGCAGCTTGTCTTCCTCGAACAATCCGCCATAATTCGTTCGGACCCCAAGCTGGGACGGATAATACCCCATCATCATGGAGCTTCGACTTGGCGCACACATTGGCGATTGGCAGACCGCATCGCGGAACGTGATTCCCTCGGCTGCAAGTTTATCGAGATTCGGTGTATGAATATGTTCATTGAACGTTCCAATACAGTCCCATCGCTGCTGATCCGTCATGAGAAAAATAATATTTGGCTTGTCCTGTGACACGTCACATCCCACTCTCCTTTCGGCTGAAAACTAAGGCGTGATTTAAACGGAGCGGTTACCCCGATTGTGCCCGGTATGCTTGTGAATGTCTTCCCGGTAACGACTTGGCGTCGTTCCCTCACTTTTTTTGAACAAACGATTGAAGTAACTGGGCTGATAGCCCACCTGCTCCGCAATTTCACTGATCTTGATGTCTGTTGATTCAAGCAGCTCCTTGGCCCGGTGGAGCCTTACCTCAGTCAAATAGTCCACAAAATTTTGCCCGAATGTCTGCTTGAACGCCCGACTTAACGTGTAGGAATGAATCCCGTGACGATCGGCCAATTCATCCAGCGATAACGCTTCTGCATACTGCTGCTGCGCATGCTCCTTCATCTGATGAACAGCCATCTGTATCTGCTTCTCTTCCTTGCCTGTGAATTCCTCTACACATACGTGCACAATCCGTTCCCTGAACCACAGGAACAATTCATCCAGATCATGCAGTTGCAGCACCTCTTCATACATCCCTACCCCAAACAGTTCGACCGGATCTTCCCCTAATTGCAAAAGGGTATGTTGTATGCGTGCCAGCAGTTGGAATAAAGCCTGACGAACATGCTTCTCCGGCACTTCAGATCCAGCATACGTGCCAATAAATATGCTGAACTGTTCCAGGGCAGAGTCCTGTTCACCACTACGTAATGCCGAGATGATGGCCTGCTCCAGCTCAAGCGGATATACTCCATGTTCATTCACATCCTGCTCTGCCTCCTCATTCATATCAATGATGGTCGCGTTGGAAGAGAATTGTCTTTTCCTCAACACAGTCCTCGATTCTCTGACCAGCTGTGGGATATGGGAGGCATCTGATGTGAGTTTACTGATCGAGACTGTCATACGAACGTTCCATTCCGAATGCACGGCTTCCAGCCAATGCTGAGCCATCCGAGATAATTCATCTCTGAATTCAGGCGTCTCTGGCTGGACCTCTGGAGGGATAGCGAGCAACAGTGCAATGGACATGTCATGGTAATTAATCGTTTCGGCAAGGTAAGGAAGATCCTCCAACTGCCTGTTCAGCATGTCCGTTGCGGCAAAACTGATCCACTCCTGAGATTCACTCTGATTTCGCTCCTTTGCCCCATACAGAAGAACTGTACTCGGACGAATGTGAGCAAACAGGATGATGAACCGCTCATCCCGAAGGACCCAGCCCAGCTGTGCCAGACGTTGCTTCCATTCATGGTCGGATGACAGTAACAGATGACCCAGCGTGAGTTGAATCAGCAAGCTTTCCCGAGCGAGTGGAAGTTGCTCTTCCAACCGTTGCTGCAACGATTCTCTCTCCTGATTAACGCCAATCCAGCGCTGTTCAATATGCTTGATTTCATCCAGTTGTACAGACCCATTCGGGCGGACAGAAGCCACGGTAAATATTCGCAGTAATTTCGTAAACGGTTTATAGAGCTGCAGTGAACCGACCCACGACAGGATCAGAGCCAGCAAGAGTCCAGATCCGTTGACGAGAAGAATGATTCGGGGCACAGACACAATTGGAGCTACAATTTCATTGAGGGGAACCGCGGACACATAAGTCCAATCGGTACCCAGTCTGCGGTAGGTGCCCGATTGAACCGAGTAGGTCAGGCCCTCATATTCCATCAGAAATGAAGACAGATTCCCTTCCTGGTTCAACAGATGTTCACGGACAGCATGCTGTAATCCACCAAGCGCCTGGTCTTGTGGAAGCATGGGCTTCCCCTGCTCATCCAGCAGGAATGTCGTCCCGCCATTATACGGAGACAAGGTCTGTAACATGTTACCCAGTTGCTTGTTATCTAGCGTGATCGTTAGTGCCCCCAGTGCATCGTCGCTTCCACCCGGAAGTCGATTCACCATCATCATGGATGTGCCCTCCATGGAACGTGACCAATATGTGGCCTGGGGCTGGTGAGTCAACCGTTCATACTTCTCAATCTCCCCAGCGTCTTTGATAAAATCATACCGTTCAGAATCCATCTTCACGGCCTGGGGTTCCCCCAGATACAACTGAACTTTGCCGATCAATGTATTGGAATTCTGAATCATCAGCAGCAATCGGTACAGTTCATGCACCTGTTTATACTTGAATACAAAATCGAGCTCTTTCAGACGATTATCGAAAACCGGATCGAAGGCCCACTGCGAGAAGGTCAATTCAAGTGCATCCAATTGATCGCCAACCCACACGGTACGTTGTTCAAACTGATGCAGATGGGTTTGCTGCAAAATCTTTTCCATTTTGACGGTGACCCAGCCATACAGCAGCACCCCTGTAATGACTCCCGGAATGCAGGCGATAAACAGAATCATCATCAGGCTTCGCCTGAAATAACGCCCTTTGGGTAATGGGTCTGCTGTGCGCTTGAATATCATCTGTATGGACCTCCTTCCCGGGAATACCCGCCTGAATGCAGATTCATCCTTTGACCGAGCCGATCAGTGCTCCTTTGGCAAAATGCTTTTGTATAAATGGATACACCACCAGTACTGGCAATATGGCTACAATAATCGCGGCCATCTTCAACATTTCTGTCGGCGGTGTCTCCACCTGCTGTCCAGGCGCAACCAGATCGATATTGGATGCGTTCAGCAACATGTTTTGCAATAATACTTGGATGGGCCATTTGGCAGAATCATTCAGGTATAACAGTGCCGCGAAGAATTGATTCCAGTAGCCTACAGCGAAAAACAATCCAAAAGCAGCAAGCGCAGGCATCGATAAGGGCAACACAATCGTGTACCAGGTTCGGATGGCACTACAGCCATCAATGGATGCCGCTTCGCTGATCTCTGCGGGCAGGCTGTCGAAGAAATTTTTCATCAACAACACCGTCCAGCCATTGGCGAGCGCAGGCAGAATTAATGCCCAGATATTATTGATCAGCCCGAGTTCCCGCACCAGCAGGTAATTTGGAATGATGCCCGGACTAAACAAGATGGTTAGTACAATCAGGAACATCAGTATTTTTCTGAAGTGGAATCGCTTCTGGGACAGCGCATAAGCCAGAGAGGATGATACAGCCAGGCTGCACACCGTGCCGACGGTTGCCAGAAATGCACTGTTCCCCAGCGAGCGTGCAAAGGCAGGCGTGGATAACAAATACGTATAGGCTTCAACAGACCAGCGTTCCGGAAAGAGTACAATTTTCTTTTGCAAATATTCTCCCGGGTCCGTGAATGAAACGACGAAAACATAATATAGCGGGAAAAACATGACCACAGCCAGTAGTCCAAGCGTAACCACATTTAGGGACTGTCCAATCCGCTCACTCCATTTCATGCGATGCATTCGAAACCTCCTCTCCATTGATTAATGGCTGACCGGGTATGGATAGGTGCCGGATCGAACTAGTAGACGCCTTCCTGACCCATGCGCTTAACCACACGATTTGCGACAACGACCAGTACCAGACCAATTACGGATTTGAACAGTCCAACTGCTGTACTGTAGCTAAAATCGCCCTGCTCGATCCCTGTGCGGTATACATAGGTGTCGAACACTTCGGCCACTTCAGATACAGCGCCGTTGTACATAAGGAAGATTTGCTCAAATCCCACCTCCATGATGTCTCCGAGTCTTAAAATCAAGAGCACGATGATGACACTGCGGATGGCAGGCAACGTAATATGCCAGATCTGGCGCAATCGTCCCGCTCCATCCATGCGTGCTGCCTCATACAGCTGAGTATCCACACTCGCCATGGCGGCCAGGAACACAATCGTGCCCCAACCAGCTTCCTTCCACATCGCTTGCAAGGTGACCATGATCCAGAAGCTGTCCGGGTTCGTCAATATATCCACGCGGGGCCACCCCCATAAAGTGAATAACTCATTAATCAGTCCCGTTCCTTTGGCGAACAGCAGCAGTGTTAACCCGGCAATGATCACCCAGGAGAGGAAATGCGGCATGTAGATAATCGTTTGAATCAGTCTCTTATACGCCACACTTCGCAGTTCGTTGAGTCCCAGGGAAATCAGGATCGGAAAAGGAAAGAACAAAATCAGATTGAGCAGGCTGATTGCCAGCGTATTTCGGAACAACAAAGCAAAATCCGGATTACCAAAGAGTGCTGTAAAGTGTTGCAAGCCCACCCACTCACTGCCCTGAATCCCCCGAAAGGGCGAGTAATCCTGAAATGCAATGATGATGCCCCACATCGGGATGTATTTGAAAACGAGGAAGAACAATATGCCCGGCAATGCGAGCAAATATAACGACCGGTCACGCCGAAGTGCGGACAGCAGGTTTAAGCCTTTCTTTTTGGATGAAGTCTGCCTCCCCTTAACCTTACTCATTCGTTGCTCATGGGTGCTCATGGTGTGCAGCTCCTTCCCTCAGATTCACTGTCCATTTCTTTTCTTGTAAGCTTCGGTCATCTCATCACTCATCGCCTGGAAATTCGGATCATTCCGCAGGGTTTCCACAAAGGCATCCCAAGCTTCAATCGGCTCCCGGCCCAAAATAATTTTCGCTTTCAGATCCTGGATCTTCTTGTTGAGTTCAGGCAGCACTTTCTGCCCAGTCTCGGACTGAAGACCAGCGGCCAGATCCGCTACGCTCGTTTTGTCTCGCTCTGCCTCCACTTTTTTGAACAGTTCATTGGCCTGTGTCTCTTCATCCGTTTCACCCGTGGTATCCCAAGGCAGGTCGATGACGTTAACGATATGATTGAAATCCGACGCGTTATCCGCCGTCAATTTTTCACTACTCGCTACCTTTTTGCCATCGACCACTTCATAATGCGTACCTTCAATCCCGAACTGCTGGATTTCAAATACTTCCGGATTCATCCAGGTATCAACGAGTTGGAGAATTCGTTTCATCTTCTCTTCCGGCACACTCGCTGGGATCGCCAGAATACCGTTGTATCCCGAACCCTTCGGATTATATCCATTCAGATTGGTCAAAGGATAGAAATCCGTATATTTGAAAGAGGGATCAACCTTCTTCAGGTCATCGGCATAGATTTTGCGCATTGTACCTGTCTTGTCCACGATAATGCCCGCCTGATTGCGCTTGAACAGTTCCCTGGCCTGCGTCAGCTTGAGCGAAAGCAGATCTTCCGGCATCATGCCGCTGCTATAGGCTTTGGTTAGATATTGAAGGGATTCTTTCACCTCAGGTAGCAACTCCCTGTAGACCAGCTTCCCCTGCGACTCATCCCATTTCCAACTGCTATTGGTGCCGATAAAAGAATTCTCAATGGCACCGAGTACTGGGCCCAGATTACCTCCCCAACCGAGATCATCAGGACTGATATAAGCGGCAAGTGCGGTGGTATCTTTGGTTCCGTTACCATCGGGGTCCCGCTCCACAAAAGCCTCCATCACGTTGAACAACTCATCCGTGGTCTCTGGCACCTGCAAATTCAATCGGTCAAGCCAATCCTTGCGGATGATGAAAAAAGAATCTCCAGTGACCGGGCGAGGTCGCGGGATCCCATAATTGTTGCCGTCTGCTGCCTTGGTTGTATCCCAGGCAATATCGGGAATGCCTCCGCTAAGGTTGGTATAGTCCTTGATATAAGGGGTGATGTCCCAAAAAGCACCTTGTTTGACCATCTTGGTGAAGGTACTTCCAAATGGATCATTAATCATGATGAGATCAGGTATATCCCCGGAAGCCAGGGTCAGATTGAGCTTATCACCGTAGATATTGTTGGAGACCCACTGGATATTCATTTTGGAGTTAGTCGCTTCTTCAATGGCGCGTTTGATTACATTATCATCAGCAGCGGGGACGGCACTCGGCGTGATGGTCATAATGCTGACTTCCAACGGATCGTCGGCATTGCCACTGCTGCCACTTACCTGTCCTTCTTCATTATTTCCGCATGCACTAAGCACCACGGACATGACCATGACAACCGATATGATCCAGGCCAGATTACGGGTGTTGCGTTTCCCCACTTTTTGCATAGGCTTTCCCATCCTCCTTAGTCTCTTAAACCTATAGTCTTAATCGGATTAACGATTAAAAAAGGGGCTTTGACAGGCTCTTGAAGAAGATTCTTCCTGACCGGTCAAAGCTTTCACTCACTATAACGAACACCCGTATTTCCTGCAATTGCACTTTTTTGCACCTGTTAGAAACGGTAAAAACGCGCCCTAAACGCCTTGGCTTTCAACGATAAGGTCTGATGATGCGCTCGTCCCACACTTGTACTTCAATATATCGTTCCGGGCCTTGATTGCCTTGACGGTTCCATTCTTGAGGCCAACCATAGGCCTGAATAATTTCCAGGATTTCATCTTTGGTGTATATCTGCTTACGGTAAGGTTTATCATCCATATATCGCATTGTTGGAAAGAGGTCTCCATACGTGAAGCTCACAATTTCGGCAGGCAGATCTTCCCACAGAATCATCACTAGATCCGGTTCGGTATACCAGGATGACAGCCATTCACATGCACCAAGAGTCAGATAGTGGGGATATCGATTGGTGGGGGTTCCTCCCTTGGCCTTAAACTGCTCGTAGGCTTTATATTCAAGTGCTCTACGGATGGTCATATAGTCCGCTGATCGCTTACTGGCAAAATTCCGGCCTTGATCACGGATTTGTTGAGTAACTATTTCGGCTTCTTCATTAGACAGGCTAGAGAGATTGCGGAAAGGTCCAAGACTTTGTTCAAAATAATGATACGCCTTCAAGTCCGTCATAGGATTCTCACCACCTCCAACAAATCGTTCCGTATCCGTATTCGTTAGTCATAGTGTACATCATGCCAACATTTATGGAAATAACTGTAGCAAATTAGTTCATTCATCGAGACCTGTATCCATTCGCATGAGATCGTTTCATATAAAAAGCGTCAGCATTGGCATAATTCTCTCATGCCTTGCTGACGCTTTTGGTAAGTTGAGTATCCTTTCCATGACAGCCTTACAACCAACTCCACTTCGGTAACTGATCGAGCGTAATAACCTCTTCGCTGTTATACACTTTCTTCAAAAACGTTAGTTCATTATGACTCCCGTCTCTCAGGAATCCACCTGTCCAGGTACAGAACCAACTCCAGTGTACATCCTGTTCCTTCATTTGCTTAGGGTCAGGGATGGAGCCGTTCTCGGCCAGTGCAATGATTTTGCTATCCTTCACAAGCTCTCGCAGGTTGGTGTAACGTGCAGCCAGGGGGCTGTGGTCTCCTGCTTCCGGATACACATCCACACTCACAATATCCACGACATCATCCCCTGGATACCATTCCGGTTTTTCTGAGTTCCAGACCCAGATGAGATTGTGCAGCTGATGTTCTTGAACCAATCGATCATACAACAACCGGTATAACTGTATGGCAGGTTCGGGGCCTTTCGCTCCCCACCAGAACCAGCCGCCCTCCGCTTCATGAAGTGGTCGGAATAAAACAGGCACACCAGCATCCTTCAACTCTTGCAAGTGAAATGCAATCGCATCGATATCCCGGATCAATAACTGATATGCATCCGATTCAGTATCAGCTAGCGCGGAGGCAAGATCATAGGTGGTCGCGTCCGTATAGAACCCCCGCCACCACTCTTTACCTGGTTCATCGATCAGATCCGTCGGTGCATTCCAGTGCCAGCACAGCGTCACAATGCCACCTTGTCGGTGCCATGCAATCGCATCCCGGGTCTCCTGGGAGACCGCGCCGCGCGCTGTTCTTGATGGCGAATATTCCATGAGATCAAAGCCAATCACAGCTGGTTTGCGGCCTGTGTTTTCATTAATCCAGTTCAGATTGCTGTAATCCTGCTGACCTGACAACATCCCTTTCCCATAACGCTCGATCAGAAACGCCATTAGTTCTCTCGCTTCAGATGTCGCTGCTTCATTCACCGGAGCACTGTTGATCGTACGCACCGTCATCACTAACACCTCCAATTGGGTTTACCATGTTAACCAACGACACCGGAACGTTCAATACTCTCCACGAAATAGCGCTGTACAAACAGATACAAAATAATCAGCGGTGCAATCGCCAGCAAAATGCCTGTATCCACGATCATGGCCACATAGTTCGGATCGGCCTTAATGCCCGAGTTCGAACCAAATCCCATGAGTTGCGGAATCAACTGGTTCGCCTGCGCAGGTAAGGAAGCCACCTTCAGCGAGATCAGTGGGCTTTCACTCATGAACAATGCCGAATAGAATGTATCATTGTACTGCCATACAAAGGAGAACAAAATGACCGTAATCAATGGCGATATTGCATTGGGCAACATGATTCGAGCAAACGTTTTAAATCCACCTGCACCGTCAATCAGTGCGGCCTCCTCGATTTCCTTTGGCATGCCCTTGAAAAACTGACGGAAAATATAGATGAACAGTCCCGCCTTCAGTCCTCCCGCTGTAGCAGCCGTAATTATTGAAGGCCAATACGTATTCAGCAGATTGATGCCATTCGTTCCGGTGAACAACTGGAAGATGCCCAGAAAGTCAAAACTGCGGAAATGCAGATACATCGGCACCATGAGCGTACTTGTCGGTACCAGAATCGTGAGAATTACCAGCACAAAGAGTACATTGCTACCCGGAAAAGTAAACCGGGCGAAGCCGTATCCTGCAAGCGCACAGGACATGGCTGTCAGAAGCGTTGTGATGGTAACAAACAATAACGTGTTCGCCAGCAGAGGCAGGTAATCCATTACTTGCGCCGCTAGCCGGATATTATCCAATGTAAAGTGCTGGGGAATCATATAGATCGTTGGATTGTAGATATCCTGCTTATCCTTGAACGCAACTGACACTTTGAGAAATAACGGGTATAAAATAATAAATGAAATACCAATGACCAGTGCATATCTGAATATGGAATAGAGAAGGTCCGATGTTTTGTTTCGCACCCGATGCATGTGATAATTCTGTTTCGGAACCACCACCATGCGATCTGTCCCTGACGCAGCCATAATCTGAAGCCTCCCTCAACGTTAACCGTCAGTTGTAGTGAACCCGCCGTGACAAGACCCAGCCCACTACGATCAATACAAGACCAATGACCAGCGTGTACAGCCAGGACATCGCCGAGCTTAAGCCAAAGTTCTGGGTTTTGAATGCGGTTTGGTAGATGGCCTGTGTGACTGGACTCCCGGCAAATGAATCAATGATCGTATAGATGACATTCGTCAGAATCAACGGACTGACCATGGGAAATGTAATTTTCCAGAACGATTCATAAGCTGTCGCCCCTTCGATCTTCGCAACCTCATACATCGATCCCGGTACCGATTGCAGCGCGGCGAGGAAGATCAGAATCTGAACGCCTGAGCTGCTAATAATCTCATAGATCCGCATGATGGCTTCAACGATGTAATCCACATAGGCCATCGGCAATCCCACATCCGCCAGTATCCGCACAATGGATACCACGTTGAACGAAGCACCGCCATCGGCTGATGCATCCACCGCACTCGCATCCCCCATCAGATTGATTAATCCCGCAGACTCAGCTGCTGCGACTGCACTGGAAGCCAGAATAACCGGCAGGAAAAAGATCGCACGTGCCATCGTTCTTCCTCTGAACTTCTGGTTGAGCAATGTCGCCGTAAACAAACTGAAGAACAGAATCATCGGTACGTTCAGCACCATCGCTCCAACTGAATCCACCAGAATCCGGTTGAATGTAGCATCAACCAGAAGTGCATCCTTGAAATTTTTTAATCCAACGAAGTCCAGAACGTACCCGCCCGGAGCAACGGACAGATTACTCAGACTGAACCGAATCGATTGCAGGAGTGGTGTGGCAAAGAGGAAGATGAAACCCAGCAGCCACGGAGAAATAAATGCAAGTCCAAGCAGCGCTCTCCGTGACTTCAGCGATAATCGAATGGTTCTCATCGGTTCACTCCTCCCACCACATAGTCCGTCCCGCCAACCGTTGTGCCATCCACGGTTACTGCATCCGCATTGTAATTCACAAGGATGGATGCCCCACCCGTATAGGTGATCCGGACCACGCCATCCTGAATGCGTTCATGCTTGAGAATCTGCTCATTCGCCAGATTTCCCAGCACTTCATTGGCCTGCTTATACAAGGCAACGGCATCATCCACCCAATATGCATACTCCGTTGCGTAGGCCGAATCATAATTCGTCAGCTTCAGCCTGGATGATGCTTCATAGGTCCATTGAAAATATGGAGCTGCCCCAAGCTCCAGACTGCGCAGCAACTGTTTGCGGAGATCCTGATCCCCCGACGTGTTCATTGGAGATGCCGCATAGTTCATGTATCCATGTATGACCATCGCATAAAAAGGAACTTCTTCATCGGTAATATTGAACCGACTCGACCCTGCGGGTACATTCACAACATGTTGTGCACTTCCCCAAGCGTAGCTATTTGCTGCGGATACCATCAGGTTCGGATATGACTGTTCCAGCTTGCCTAGCTGCTCCTTCACAATGTTCTTCGCCGTCTCCCGATGAATCACCCGACTATCCCGATAATCTGAAGTCAGGACCTGCCCGAGATCACGAAGAGATAATCCACCAAGGCCCAGTTTATTGAATTTGTCAGCAAACTCACTCACCACATAAGGAAGCTTGGCCGCTGAGAGCAAATAATAGCTGTCCTTACTCTGATCCATGCGATTAAGGGCAGGATTGTATGGATACAGTTCCGCTGTCTCCTTCGTTACAAACCGAGCTGCATCCGAGGAAGGAGCAAAGCGCAAATCATCGTGATACATATGCTGGAAAGCCACATCCGGGAACAGAGCTCCACCCGACTGCTCCAGCTTAGCGGACAATGCTTGTAGCTCGGAACGACTACCTACTTCACTATCCAATTTCACCCGGGTTGGCGTATGATGGCTGATGCCGCCACCGAACCATCCCTGATAACGCATTTGTACGCGGTTCACACCTTCCTGCTGTAACTTCGCCGCCATTTCGGTGGCCTGTTCGTACGTCGTCATAGCTAAGGTGGTCCGATAGGGCACACTCAGGAACGAAGCCTTTTTATCCACTGCACCAAGCACATCCACATAGAACGGCAGCTCCGTCTGTTCTGCGAGCGGCTTCAGTACATCCTGCTCGATCAACTGCTGCTGATACAGGCGGGCCATACCCGAGTAACTGGCATCTTCTCCATGAAGGAAATGATAGCGAACCTGAATGTCTCCACGGAAAGGCTCATCGCTAAGCAGCTGGATCTCCTGCATTTTCTGCGAGGTGTACATCTCCAGCTCATCCTCCCCCCGCAGGGAGAAGGTCGCGTGTACATGGTTGTAGCTATTCTGTCTGCCTCCAATATCCGCGGAGATACTGGCAATGCCATCCCCTTTTTCAATGACTGCAAACCAGGCATTTTCCCCGTTCTTCAGACCAAACACAGGCATATACGCGGATTCACTAACCTGAGGACGACTGAGCGAATTATCATTTGGGTCTGCGCCATATACACGCTGTACATACTGCTCTTCCTGGGTTTTTCCGTTGTTCAGATGGATCAGGCTGCCGGAACCGTCAGGCACGAGCATATAACCCTCGCCCTTTGTATCCGCAGCACCAAAATAAGCGAGCAAATCAATATTCCGAATGCGGTACTGCCCACTTTCCTCTACCTGGCTCAGAGGCACGGTCACAACAAGTGCCCCCTGCTCAAGTCGATATTCCACAGAAATGACGAAGCTGGGCTTATCCGATACGCCTCCGCCTTCGACTCCATTCTCCTGATTGTCAAAAGCCAGATCGTCCGCGGTATAACCCGCCGTCTCAAAGGCACCCAGCATCTTGTTCAGCACAAGTTGCTTCGAAATCTGTCCATCCAGCCGTTCCAGAACATCCGGATTGTTCTTGGTTGGATAATATCGGGCAGATGTGTACCTTGCGACAGTAGCATCCAGCTTGGAAAGCACTTTCTCCTCCAGTCGCTGCTTGCTGATCAACTTCGGTAGTGCATCAATACCAAGTGATGTATCACCAAGTGTATAGTTCACCCGAATGCCCTGATCGATCTGACCCACTGTGAATTGTTTATTGCTAATACTCGAACTGAAATTTGGAAAGTTCTCCAGTGTGCCCATCGCATCCCGGAAAGACACATTCAGCTGGGAGGACAGCACTTCTTTTTCATATGCAGAAGCAAGACCATCCTCAGCCCGTTCTTTCGGGTTGCTATACCAGATCTCTCCACTTTTCCCGTCACGTACTGCAATTTCCGTTGTCTCCTCGTTATAATACAGGGCCATCCCCTGATCTTCGGCGACCAGTTGCATACCAGGCACCCCCTGCGAGGAGTCGCTAAGGAACTGCAATGGGTCCTCCGTCACGGGCATGGCTTTGGTTGTCGTATCCAGATAAGCCGCGGCTTCTACGGCAGGAACCCCCCTGTTGTTTATATACAGCAGCCCGGCTGCAATCATGATCACAGCTGTACCACCAGCCAGCACCGTATATAATCGTTGCCTTTTGTTCACGGATGCCGCCTCCTTTAGGTCCGAAAAATCAACTCGCGGTAAATGTTATAACCGAATTCGTACAACTGTTGCAGCATGCTGAAGACCAGTGCGCCAAGGAATACGATAATGCCCATCACAATGAGTGTCAGCACCATCGTTATCATTGTTCTAATCACCGTGTACTGGTGTACCGTCATCATGCCAATGAACAGAAGCAGTATAAACCAGAAGAATGCAATACTATTGAACAGATAATAAAAAGCAGTCTCCTCCTGCACCATGAACCGGCTGATCACGATCATCGGGGCATAGATCAGAATAATTGGAATGAGCGAGTAACCTGTCGCCAGAACGATCTCCCTGAACTTGCCTTCCCCTTCCATCAAGGTCGTTACCGCCCAGTTGGCCGTGCACCATAGAAAGAAAGGGACCGCAACCGTGGCGATCTCGATGATGCTATTAATCGTACGAGGATCGATGTAATTGACGAGAAATCCTGCGTACTGCTTTTGCAAAATCATCATGACAATGGTAAGCGCCAGTGCTGCATAAGCAACAAGAAGCCGTCCCCGGTTATCCGACTTGAGGTCCCAGAATGCATCAATGGGGTGAAAAATGAGATGCAGCGGAAACTTAATGAAATCCTGCTTCACGATCAACCTGCCTCCTCCGTCTCCATTTAACCGCTACCCGGGTCAGGATCAGAATGACAATCAGCGCGATTGCAGCGGTCAGGAATGTACCGAAATGTTCCTTCATCATCTCCCGCCGGTGCCTCTTGAACGCGACAGAATAACTCTTGCGGTCCATTCCAAGTTCGAAGTAACCTAGCGCTTCCTCGTTTTTCTTCTCCATTAATACGGACTTGCCGATACCGATATAAGCGATGTCATAGTTAGCATTCAGCTTAAGCACTTCTCTCCATATATTCACGGCCTCTGTGTCCTCGCCCCGATAGTGGAGTGCCACCGCTTCATTCACACGGGCACCAAAACGGGTCGGCTCATAGACGACAAGGTTGTTCTTGCCCCGATCCAAAACCAAGTGATGCTCACCCGATTGTTCAATCGCGACAGGTGTTTTGAGTGTGCCCACCTGATTTCCTTTGCCACCGTATATGTAGAGCAGATGACCTTCATCGTCGTACGTGAACACCCGGTTCTGTGTCGCATCCAGTACACTGTACATGCCATTGCCAAGCACTTTCACATCGATCAGTTTGGATGGACCGGGATTGTTACGGAACCGGATATCGCCTTTGACATCGTAATAACCAAACCGTTTCAGTACATCTTCGCCAGACGGGTTAAGCCGCTTGATCGGTTCATTTGAGCCGGGATCAATATTCGTCGCATACACAAATCCTTTGTGGTCGATATCCGCATTGGAGAATTCCGTTGGTACAAACAGGACCATTTGTGCGCGCTGGGCTTTGGTCGATAACATGCGCCAGATATATTCGCCGTAGTCCCGCTCCACTTTGTTGGTACCGACGTATCCGATAAATTTCCCACTCTCGTCAAACTGCATAATGCCTTCGTAGACCCCCTGTGCCACAACATACACTCGGCCTACATGGTCCACCGTCAGTTTCAAGGGCTGGAACTGGAATTGGGTCGATAGGATATCTGACTCGGGCTTCGTGATGGTTTGTATCAGTGTCCCCTCTCCATCAAGGACAACCACACGACTGTTTCCCGTATCGGCGACATATATGCGTTCTTCTTCATCTACAAACAATCCACCTGGAAGGTTAAAGGTCTCCTTGCTACCCTCCATCATGAATCCATCGATGACGCGCAGCAGCTTAAAGCCCGGGTCCAATACGACAACTCGGCTGTTACCGCTATCCAAAATATAGATCAATCCAGAGGGAGAAACGTTCACATCACCGGGGTCTTTGAACTCACTAATGCCGAGATCACGGCCTGATATGGTACGCTCGGGCAGATAGGCATCTGGTGAAGGAACAGCCTCTTTCCAGTAGTTGTAGTTATAACTCTCATACGGCGCCGCGGAGGCCGCCGCAGGCACGGCATTCACCAGCAGCAGAGATACTGCCGCCAGGAGAACAAGCCATCTTTTCACTGTGGGTGCCATATCGTTCCCCCTTAATCCTTCATGCCCGAACTCGCCATCGTCTCAATGATTCGGCTCTGAGAGAAAATAAATAGCGTGATCGGCACACTCATCAAAATCAGTGCTACCGCAGCACCCGCTCCTGCCCGGGATATTCCGCCCTGAATAATCTGACCTGCTGCATAATGCAGGGTCTTGAGCTGCTCGCTGTAGATGTATCCATTGCCATCACTGCCCCATAACATCTGGAACAACAGAATGATCAATGTAAGCCAGGCTGGTTTCACATTGGGCATGACGATGGACCAGAAGATCCGATATTCACTGGCACCATCGATCTTGGCCGCTTCCAGCAGCGCATCCGGGATCTGCTCCATGAACTGTTTCATCAGATACAACCCGAGTGAATAGGCAAATGCCGGAATAATGACGGCCCAGTACGTGTCGATCCATCCGAGCCATGACATGATCATATAGTTCGGAATGGCCGTCACCGCAGGTGTGAACATCAGTGACAGTACGACCACTTGGAACATGAATACTTTGCCCGGAAACTTGTGTTTGGCAAGCGGGTAGGCCGCTGCGGAAGCTAGCAGCACATGGCCTACGATACCGATGCCGGTTATAAACACCGTGTTGAATATATAACGTGAGAACGGCACCCACGAGTCACTCAGCAGATTCAGCAGATCAGTAAAGTTGCTGAACGTCGGATTTTTGACAAACAGCGTTGGTGGAAAGGTGAAAATCTCATCCAATGGTTTGAATGCATTGTTGATTGCATAGATCAGCGGCAGCACCATGAAGGCACCAAATACGAGCAGAAGGGCAAACAGGGAGAGACTTCCCGATAGCGATCGATTTACCCGCTTTTTGCCTGTCGCAATTGCAGCCATAGCTATTCTCCCACCCTTCGAAGCAGTTTCTGTACCAGCAAGTTGGTACCCACCATAATCATGAACAGTACGGTGGCAATCGCTGATGCGTAGCCCATCTCAAACCGTGTTGTACCGAAGTCGATCAAGTGGGTGACCACCGTCTCTGCCGCATAGTTCACGCTCGGGAACCCGGCCAGTGCGATCGACACATCGGCCACGGCAAACGAGGTTGTGAGCTGAATGACTGCGCCGAACATGAGCTGCGGACGCATCGAAGGCAAGGTAATGTACCATAGCTCCTGCCAGCGATTCTTGATGCCATCCACCGCTCCTGCTTCGTACAACGTCCGGTCCACCGTCTGCAAACCAGCGATAAACGCCAGAAATCCGGTTCCGAGACTCAGCCACAGCTGCACGAGAATAAGGATCGGCATAATGTAAGCTTCTGTCTTCAGCCATTGGATCGGCTCCAGCAGAAAGCCCCATTTAATCAACAACCCATTCGCAATGCCATAACGATCTCCCGAGAAGATCATCAGCCAGATAAAATACACATTGCCCGAGATGGAGGGCGCGTAGAAGATCAGCGTCATGAACGCTCTCCATTTCGGTGTTAACTCATTAATGATCCACGCGAAGACAAAACAGGCAATATAACTGATTGGTCCGGTAATAATGGCGAACAGCAACGTATTCTTGATGGCAATCAGGAATACATCATCCTCCAGAAACAGACGAGTATAGTTCTGCCAGCCAATAAAACGCGGAAATTCCAGCATGTTAAAGTAGGTGAAGCTGAGTATGATCGAGATGACAACCGGAATCACGGTAAACATGATGAACAGGAGCATATAAGGTGCAAGCAGGACATAGGAATGTTTGCTGGCCTTCATTTCCTGGAGCTTCCAGCTCCACCACGATTTCATGCCCATCCTTGACGCTTTCTCAGGAGGACTGTTTTGTCCGTCTCGGAGTGATATTTGTGGCACGATTAACCCTCCCTCTGCTTACGGAAGACCAAATTCATTACGCTTGACGCGAATCTCGTCCTGAATATATTGGGTATAATCCATAATGGATTCCCTGGCTTCCACTTGGCCAACAACGGTTTTGTAAAATGCATTGAACAGATGGCGGCCTGTAAAATAACCACCAGGTACTTCAGGAATGCCCTTCACCGTTTCGAATTGAGCCTTGAGATTGGCGTAATCCTCCGCAGGCCACGGCAGGGAATCCAGTGCCTTGATGTTTGCCGTTGGATAACGGGCAGCCGCACCCATCAGCCCTTCCATCTCCCGTCCGAATTCCGCCTGAACCGGCGTACTGGTCCACCACTTCATGAACTCCCACGCAGCATCCTGATCCTTGGCACTCTCCAGCATCATGACCGCGCTGCCTCCACCCGGTACGTCCCGATTCAAGGTTCCATCCGCCTGAACGGTTCCCGGGACAGGAACGAATCCCCATAGTCCCCGAATCTCCGGTGCAAATACGGACAACTGGTTGTACATGGTGTATTCCGTTAGTCCAATAGGCATCTGTCCTGTCCGGAAACGGTTGGCAAAATCATATTCCCGTTCCAGCTTGTAATCGGTATAGAACTCCGTCCACTGCTTGAACGTCTCGATCCCGATCCGGGAATCCAGATCCGACTCCTTGTCATCGTTCCGATAGAAAGCGCCTCCGTTCTGAAGCAGCATCGTTGCATACTGCGAGTTCGGCGGAATATTGACACCCTGCATATTGGCCTGGGTCACGATCGGCATACCGAATTCCATATGATTCTTGCTCAGAATCGCGAGCAGAGCCTCAACATCTTCCCAGTTCTGAGGCACTTCAAGCCCCAGTTCTTCAAGCACGTCTTTACGATAAAACAGCATATTAAAGGTTTGTGTTTCCGGCAGAGCATATACGCCTGAATCATACGCATACGGCACGATCGCACTTTCCCTGAACTCCTGTTCCACGGTGCTATAATCACTGAATTGCGTCAGATCTACAGCCGAGTTCCGCATCGCAAAGTTCACCGGCAGATCATTGCCAATCTGCATCGCTACGTCCGGTCCTTCACCAGACAAAGTCGCTGGCAGCAGGGTTCCCATATTCACCAGCTTCAGATTGACATTGATACCACTGTCTGGTGTAAAGGTCTTGTCAATCATCGCTTTCATCGTATTCGCCTGGTCACGTCCGCTACCAATCCAGACGGTTACCGTCCGCTGATCTTCCGATGTGGCTACATTGCCGATCTGGTTGTAATCAATGAAGAACGAATGATAGAATATCTTCGCTTCATGACCGAGCTTGGCAAGTGGCCCCATGCCTGTGCCGGGAATATCGCGGTCGATCGAAGTGACGTACAGTGCGTCGATCTCCAGGGGCTGTTCTCGTGCCTGCTGCACCCATGTGCCGAGACCGCCTGTATTGGTTTTATAAGCCGCAAGCCGTCTTGGAATGGTATCTGGCTTGTCAATCATCTCGTCCAGTTGAAGCGCCATCGTCTTAATCAAGGCTTCCTGATCGCTGGACTGTCCTGACAAGAGACGAAGCTGTGCAGCCACGTCCTTGAGACGTTTACTTTCTCTGCTGAATACTTCCAGCAGATTCGGGATCTGCTTTTCCACCCGATAATCCCGGAACTCATCAGGCTTGGTACCTGTAATCATCAGAATGCGTCGGTACATGGAGTTCAAGTTGTACAGACTATCCTCCACATTGCGGATAAGGGGTGCAAAGTCACCGAGGCTGTTCTCCAGCCGTAGCACATGTTTTCCTTTGTCCAATTGAAACTTGTATGCTTCCTTGCCTCCCATGACGTCAATGCGATAGTCGCTTTGGTAACGGAAAGGTGCTTTGGCCATCTCTGCAAACGGAACTTCACCGTCAATGGTCAGTTTGCGTGTAGAATAGATGCCTTTGACAAAATTCTGCTGTGCGGTAAAACCGATATGATAAAGTCCGCTCTCCGGCACATCCACTTCCCATTCAATCCATTGTCCTGGCAGACGCCAATTAAAGCCACCAATCGTATTGATGCGTACCTGGGAAGCGCTATAAGGAGATACAGCAGAACTTGACCTTTCGCTCGTCGGGTATAACGTAGGTGAAGATTTGGCAATTGCGGCTTCTCCTTCAATGCGAATAAGTACATCCTTCGGCTGCCCTGAGGAATCCGATTGTTGTGCCCCCGCAGTCTCCGAGTAAGGAACGGCTGTCTTCTCATTGAAAAGGCGAATGGATCGGATCACCATGGGCTCACGCGATGATTTTAGCGTTAGCGTGTGTTCCCCTTTTTCCAAATAAAACTTGAATGGAGCCTGTTCGTACCCGTCTGAGTCCTGAAACGTTTCTTCCATCCAGCGAGGTTGCTCCACTTGTCTCGGGCGAAGGTCATTGCCTTGGTTATCCTGTTCAACAACATCTTTCTCATTCGACCATACCCGGTCAAACTGCAAATAGGCGGCTTCCGCAAATGGAAGTTCACCGTCAATGTACAATGCACGCTCAATGGCCGAACTCTTGCCTTCAACGGGAAAATAGATCACGGACAGGTTATACAGCCCGGTCTCCGGTACGTTAATGGTCCAGTCGACTTGTCCGGTCTCTCCGGTATGGAGAGATACACCATCCATTTCTTCATAATTAGTCAGTTTGCGGACGTCTTCACCTTCGGCTCTTATGTAATCTCCTGCTTCAATGGTGATGTCCACATTCGGCTGCGAAGCCTGGCCCGTTCCGGATCGATACTGTTCGTATCCCTTTTTCTGCCGGGTCTGCTGCAAGATCGCATCCACTTCAATGGCAGGCAGACTGCCAGGTGGAATGTCTGCACTCTTCACATCAGGGCCGGAAGTTACATATAGAATGATGCAGGCTGCCGCCACGATGATCACTGTGGACAATATCCATGTCTTGCGTTGTAGAATTCCAGCCATCCTACGAGTCCTCCTCATCAAGGCTGATGCCAGCAATGCCGATTTGGTGGTTCAGGAAAAAGGGGCTCCGTGCAACTTTGCCGACACGAGCCCCCTGCCTGAATCGTTTGCTGGTGATATCAATTTCATAACTCATTAAATTTTCGTTTTTTGTAACTAGATATAGACAAATTGAATCATTTTGATCTATATCTAGCCTTGATTGAAGTTACTGAAGGTATTATGAAATTGATTCGATGATAAGTGTTCTTATTGTTTGCCGAGTTTATCAATGGCCGCTTGTGCCTGTGCCTTATATTTCTCGGCTGTTGCCGTCACGGAAGCATTGTTTTTGATGATATCATTCACAAAATCTCCGAAAGGGTATCCTGTGTAGGCATCATCCAGCAAGATACGGCCTGTTCCAGCGATGTGCTCGCGAATGATCGCAATATCCTTCTCATCGGTATAACGACTTTCCAGATAATCCTGACCTGGATACTCTTCAATCTGCGGGATGTCGAAGGTCTCTTCATAGATTTGGTAGACGATCTGTGGATCCTCCACGCCTTTTGGAATGAACTTCGCCGATGCCGCGTTGTTTGCATAGGTTACCTCTTTGCTACCCTGTGGCCCGTTCGGAATCGGCACAACACCGACTGCAAAGGTGAGATCGCCCAACTGCCATTCGGCGGCGGTGAACAGAGCTACGTCTCCATCCTTGAACGTATTGCTTTCCTCCCAGTTGGTTTTGTCGCCAGTTTTGACCTTCACGACATTTTCCACGTTATATAGGCGTTTGACGAATTCGGCAGCTTCAATCGTTTTCGGATCAGACAATCCTTCTTTGCTATTTGCATCATCTACGATCGTGCCACCATTGGCTGCGGTAAAATGGCGAACGACATCAAGGGCCCAGCCTGAGAATCCGTATACGTCGATTTTGCCATCGTTATTGGTATCTTTGGTTGCCTGTTTGGCGAGTTCCATGAATTTGTCCCAATCCCATTGGCCTTGGTTATACAGTTCTTGCGGATCAGGCAATGACAGTTTTTTGAACAAGTCACGGTTATAGTGAAGTCCCAGACCGATGCTGGTTGGAGATTCGAAGGCGTATTCATTGCCTGCAATGGCAGGAAATTTTGCAATTAGGTTAGCCTCTTGGTTGATGTTGTTCTCAGGTGTAGTGAATTCGGAGATGGGCAATAGCTGCCCTTTGAGGATAGCGGGTAGTGCGGATTTGTATTCCATCTGAACGATGTCGGCGAACGGTTCGCCAGCCAGTGCAGACGTTGTGAATTTGTTCATGTACTCTTCAAAAGGTACGTTGATGAACTCCAGTTTTACGTTGTATTTCTTCTCGACCTCTGCAATTTTATCAAGTCTGGCCTTATCGGAAGCCGTCTCTCCTGCCGGTTTCAGATCCCACCAGGCCGCAAGCTTGATGACACGTCCACCCAGATCAGGAACATCCACCACAGCTTCTTCCGCTACGCTTTCTTTCTCTGTCTCAGCGACTTCGGTGCTGTTGCCTGAGTTCGTCGTTCCCTCTGCATCGGTCCCCGTCTGCGCTATTCCCCCACCACTGCAAGCGGATACAAAAAGCATCACAGCCAATAACATCAGAGGTAGAACATTCCATCTTCTCATCATGATTTTAACAACCTCCCCGAATGTGTATACCAATCATGGTTCACCCTACATCATTAACCCCGCTCATCAACCAATCGAAAATAAACGACCACCACCATTTGTTATTTTCTTGTTTGTTTTTGACAAACAAAATTTAACACAGCAAAATGTAAGCGTCAACATTTTTGTTGTTAACATTTTCTATTTATTCTGATAAAATGCTGATTAAGCTCAAATTTTCCTGTATTTCAGCTTATTCATGAGTACGTTCACTAAGTACACGCTTATTGAAAGCAGTAGTAATTTTCGTTATTTTGTTATTTTTTAAAAATAACAAAATGATAATTCATAAGACAAAATTCGTCATACTATCTGAAAATATGCTTACCTTCATGTTCAATGTCTATCGTAAAATGCTGTGCATCACTAACATTTTGAATTCTCTGTCCGTTATTAGATTAAGAGAAATACATCATGCTATACTAGAATCAGTTGGATATCGCTCCAAATAAGGAATACGGCAGAACTACGAGTGTAAGGATGGTATGATGAAGACGAAGGTAACAATTCAGGAAATTGCACATTTTACGGGTTTGTCGAAATTCGCGGTATCACGGGCTTTGTCTGGAAAATCGGGCGTTAGCGATCAGACGAGGGATGTCATTCTCAAGGCCGCTGGCAAACTTGGATATTTCAAAGATAACAGCATGTTGTCTGGTGAACTGTATAACAACAATGAATCTCAGGACCCGAAGAACACCCGTTCAAGCGGTACGATCTTAATTTTATTTCCCAATGTTCGTTATCAAAATCAAGAATCCGTATACTGGGGACCCGTATTTAACGGGATCTCGTCCAAGCTAAATCAGAAAGGCATTAATATTCTGACGCTAACGGAACCATCAGCAGACCAGTTGTTCACCTTGTTAAATCCGGATGCCATTCGGGGAATCATCACCGTCGGCTCCATCTCCACGCCAATTCTGCTTGAAATCAAGCGGCTTGGTATTCCGGTCGTGATGGTGGATCATCTGGACCCTGTTTTCCACAGCGACAGCATATTCACCGATAACTTTGCATCCATGCGCGAGATCATGCTCTATTTGCTCCGCAAGGGCTTCAAAACCTTCCAGTTCGTCGGCAATATCAGTGATGCTCATAGCTTCTATGAACGCTGGATTGCTTATACTTCTGTACTCATGGGTCACGGGATGGAGATTAACCAGATTCCCGAGCTGAGTAATCAGGCCTTGGACGAGTTCCGCCAGACGTTCACTTCGGTGATCAATGCGGATAATCTGCCTGAAGTTTTTGTATGTGCGAATGATTTCTATGGGCTATACACCATAGAAGCCCTTGAGAGTATGGGTATTCGTGTACCCGATCAGTGTGTAGTCACCGGTTTTGATAATCTATACGACAACATTCCATTACTGGCCACAGTCAATGTGAACAAGGAATTGCTGGGCTCACGTGCAGTGGATCAGATGTTGTGGCGCATTGCGAACCCCGAGAGCAGCGTAGAGAAAAAGCTGATTCTTGCTGATGTCATTATTCGTGAACAGTTCGGCAGGCATAGTGGATAAAAGCACGCCAAACACCCCTTTAACCGTATTGTTACGGCTATAGGGGTGTTTGTATTGTTGTATGTTCTGTAATATCACGTTCTACGTATCCGTACGCACATCATCCCAGTCCTGATCCAGATAACAGATCAGCCAGTTCAATGCACGATGACGCTCGTAAGCCACTCCGCCATTCAGACCAGCGGGAGGTGTTCTGTCATTTACACGACTATCCACACACACCCAGTTATAACGGTAGATGAGGTCGGCTTCATCCAAAATCTCGCTCTTGCTACGCAGAGAGGCATCCGAGAGAAAGTCGGTAAAGCTATCCTTCTGCTGCAAATAACCGACATCCTTCCCTACGTTACACAACTCCGTTGGTGCATCCAGTTCCTTCACATAGCCGAGCGCCCACAACATCACGTGGTAGGCTTCATATCCCCAGGAGAAGGAGATGATCTCCTGCTGCTCCGCTCCGTGCTGATTGATAAATGCCTTCTCTACGGGGGAAAAGAAAGATGTCGCCTCATACTTGTCGATCACTTCCTGAACCAACGCTGCGGTATCTTCCGCACTTTCACCAGCTCCCAGACACTCCCCCTTAAGCGCAGCAAGACACAAAGCAACCGCACGTCGCGCGACTTCCGCTTCACTTCGAATCGTCGTGTACTCGTCTCCGGCTCTGGCGGGCAAGTTCGCATTATACGGAACTCCTTGTTCCGTTAACAGTTGCTCTGACCGCGCTTTACGTTGAATCGCAGACTCCGATTGGGGTCTGGAATCGTCAAGGAAACTGGTGTGCGCTGTCACCGTGTAATCCTCCACTTCGGATTCTCCATTCACATCCAGCAGTAGCTGGCCTTGTGCGTTGAGCAGAGATCCCCCTCCCCAGAAAATGACGGCATCCAGCGCATCAGCCAAACGCAATAACTCGCCAAAGAATTCTTCCGTGATATCCTCTTCCGTCTCAATACCAATCACCATGTTCAGTGTGGAACATTTGATCAGTACCTTTTCCTGGAGCGCAGCATTGCGCCCCTCAATCTGACTCAAAAATCCAAGCATCCCCTGAATCATGGTCGTAAATTCCTCAGGATGTGTCTGGCTCGTCATGATATTGAAGCCCTTTGTTTTCTTACTGAACCATTTCTTCTGAGTCACTTGGATATGTGTCTTGTCTTCTTGCCGCTCAATCGTATCCTCTGGATAAATGGATTGAACCACTTCAAACAGCTGATCCAGGTCAAACTGAGAGCTATATATCGCACAATTTCTCATGAAGTTCACCCTCTCTCTACATATAGTTCAACTAATGAATATTTACACTGGCACTCCGATGGTAGAATAACTTTCCGATCGCTGTTATCCCCAGATTTTTTTATTCCTTTTTTTGAAAGGGGAAATCCGGTGATAGCGTATGCTTTCGATGTAGCTTTCTTTTAGAAAGCTTTTAGGCAAACGCTCCGCTTCTTCAAGTTATTTCTGCCCTCTCCGTTATCGTGTAAATGTTCAGTTGAACATATATGACTAATCTTTATACGGATCGAATTCATTACCTCCGGCCATGGCGACACCAACGGGACGCAGCACATGGTTGATTTTCAGCGTATTCGCATGTGCGTTCAGTACGTCTTGCAGCTTCTTGTACACAAACGGACTTTCGTCTGTGCCCGCTCCCCGCAGCTCGACACCATAGGCACGAATTGCCTCATGCATCTGTGCTTCGCTAATCTCACCGCCCATGCGTGTGCGAAGCTTGTAATTCATTTTGCCAGCCGCCTGGGTTCGACTCATCGTACGCCCTGCTCCGTGCACAGTGCTGCGGTATGATTCGGTATTCTCCTCGCTATGGATTCCCTCCACAATTACCGAGATATCGCCCATACTTCCTCCGACAAAACCGAGTTGTCCGGGTGCCAACGGCGTTGCACCTTTGCGGACCACGACTACCTCTTCACCCATGTGTTGTTCTTTCCAAGCAAAGTTATGATGGTTATGTACGGCATATTCGGCACTTGCCCCGAGAATTCCGAGCACCTGTTCAATGACATAGTCACGTCCTGCATAGGCGTATCGGCCCGCCAAGGTCATTGCGTCCCAATACATATCACCCATTTCACTGTTCAGGTCAAACAATGTAGGTGGCTGATCCATCGATTCACCCGGAGCTTTGCCACTGAACTCACGTCCGGCAGCAAGGTTAAGGAATCCACTCGCCACTTTGTGTCCGAACCCGCGGCTGCCGAAATGATTCGCGATCCATACCTTTCCCGTCGCCTCTTCTACAAAAATATCCACGAAATGATTGCCACTGCCTACGGTTCCGAGTTGGTTGCGTGCAAGTGTCTTCAGCTTATGCTGTAATCCCGGTTCGATGGTATCAAACAGCTTCCAGCTCGCATCGTCGAACAAGTCATGATCCACAGGTGTTGGATTGTTGCGGCCCACGCCGAAAGATATAGTCGAATTGATATCATCCATGATCGTTGCAATCTGATCCCGAATATCGTCCCACATCAGATTCGTGCGCACAGCCTTGTTGCCACAGGCGATATCATATCCGACTCCTGACGGACTGATCATATTCCGATAAGCGACAACACCGCCGATGGGCTGTGAGTAGCCTTTGTGATGGTCGGCCATCAGAGCCACACCCAATACATCTCCATATTGCGAGCAAGTCACCGCCTGACTTACGGCATTCTCCAGCGGCTCCCCCCAGACTTTAATGTTATCTACGATACGCATGATTGTGTTAGCCTCCTATGTATTATTTTAAAAATTCATCTTATATTTTTATCCATTTCTTTCATTAGTTTAACAAAGATCAGCGTTGCTCGAAACGTCGTCTTCCTACAGTTCACCATTATCTGCACATAAAAAAAAGAGAGCTCAGCTCCCTTTCTCACACTGATTCCTATTCACTTTTTGCTAATCTTAAACTTGAACGCCCAAGTCGCTGTGTTACCAGAATATCTTCCTCTGTTCTCGGTGACCACCACGGAAAGTGTCTTGTTGGTTGATTTGGAGAACGAAGATAGTTTGACGTTGGTGCTTTTGCTCCCATAGTCAGGAATCTTGTCCTGTTCTTCGGCGATGGCTTCCAGTTTCAATGTACCTGTGGATTTCAGGTTTAATGTAACCGACGAGCCCTCTTCCAAATCTTTGCCGTTCACACTTGCTCCGATGGCCCATTCGTTGCCGACAGAGTTATTCTCCACAAGCTCTGCGCTTACCAGCGTCACGGTTACCTTGACCGTTTTGGCAGCCGCATGGGAAGTGGGGGAACAGACGGCGAATACCAGGCTCAGAATCATGAAGACATTAGCCCATTTTTTGAACACGAGAGTGCCTCCCTCTTATTCATCTCTTTTATTAAGACTATGCCTTATTCGCCATGCTCATTAAGTAATCCTTCCACTTGTGTAAGAACTTTTCATCTGATCGTTTAATTAGAAATGCTTCCGGTAACCCTGAACCTTCTCATCCTTGAAGCCTAGTTTCTCATAGAATATATGCGCTTCCTTGCGCTGATCGCCAGACACTAGAATCATGTAATCACAACCGAGATCCCTGGCAATCCGCTCAATCTGGAGCATCAACTTCTGACCAATCCCCTGTCTGCGCACCTGATCCGACACAATCACATTCTCCACAACCATAAACGGTTTGCATGGACCCACCAGATCCATACACTCAATGCCCATAACGGACCCGACCAATTTGCCATTGTAAAATGCCCCAAGCACGTGATAATGACCATTCTGCTGTATGTAATGAAACATCTTTTTCATCTGCTGCTCGTTCGAAGGTGTTCCTATCAACTCATCATACAATTTGCTTAAACCCGGCAGATCCTGTAGTTCAATGGCTTTGATCGTAACCATACTATGTCCCCCTGACGTTCTCTCTTATTTGGTATTCTATATTTTATCTTGATTGAGGTCCTTCTTAAAATAATAATGGCAATGCCCTGTTGGAGCATTCTTGATGGTTGTGATCAATTGGTATCCGTGCTTCTTGTAGAATTCCGGTGCTTGGTATGAGAATGTATTCAACATAATAAAATCACAGGATTTCTCGCGCGCAATGCGCTCCACCTCAAGCAGCAATTGGGATCCGTATCCCCGATGCCGCTGATCGGAGTCCACCCAAAGAATATCAAGTTCCAGCCAGTTCCAACAAAGTGTACTGAGCACTCCTGCGACAATTTCGCCAGCCTCATTTTTGATATTGAAATTCAATTCTTCGTACCGATGCCTTAATTCCTCGCTCACATGGGTCGCATTGTATGCGACTAATTGCTGGCGAACATATGCGGAATCTTCTGAAGTACTTTGATTGATGTTTAACTGAGACATCTTCTTTTCTGCTCCCCTCGTTACACTGTTATACATGAATCAGATTCATGGACTCATAACATATCGACAACCCTATTAACGATGAAACGTTCTTTTGATGTGCCTGCAAACCAGGTCTCAGCTGCTTGGCTGAATCCTAAGCTCATGAAGAAGTGGTTGTTCACCAGCGAAACGACAAATAAAGTTGTATAGAATGAACCCAAAGTCGGCGGTACTTGGGAAATCGTAGACCATCGTGAGGGGAAAGATTATAGAGCTATTGGAGAATACCTGGAGATTGATTCACCCAGCCGATTGGTGCTTACATTTGAGATGCCACAGTTTAGCGAAACTGTTGATACGATTACCGTTGAAGTCACTTCTCATGGAGAGCGTTACGAGATGACGTTCACACAACAGATTATCGTTCCCCATGAAGAAGGATGGACTGGAGACGATATTGAAAAAGCAATCCGTGAATATAACACCGGTTCTGAGCAGGGATAGAAAGCAAGAAAAAGGGCAGTCTGTACACATTACAGCTGCCCTTTACTCAACCTATTTTGCTATATCAGCATACTCCTGATCCCAATTCTACAAAGCTTCCTTAATCACCCGCTTATAGTACCACACGGACAACAGACCAAAAATTGAATATAGCAATGTATAGACTATCATGACAATGACCGTAGGTGTCGCCAGCTCCGTACCAAAGAAGAACCAACCTGATTTCACGGCAAAATAACTATGACTCAGTCCCACCACAAGCGGAATACCGAAGTTGAACAACTGCTTGATCTGAATTCCTCTCAACAGATTGCTTTGCGTGAATCCAAGCTTACGAAGAATGGTATAATTGCCCTTCTCCTCTTCACTCTCATTCATTTGTTTAAAGTACAGGATACACCCCGATGTGATTAAGAAGGTTAAACCAAGAAAACCAACAATGAACATAATCAAGCCCATATTGTTACGTTGGTTATTTCTGAACTCAATCTGGGAGAAACTTGGGGCTTCCAATTGCTGCTCCCTATATACGGCATATGCCTCTTCAGCCTGCCCCTCGTTCAGAATACGCACACCATAGTAGTCAGCCCGCTCGGGTTTCTGAAGCTCGGGATCGAGATCCTGTCGCAGCTGCTGATATACCGTTTCATGCACCACCGCAACCGGCGTACCCCCTGTATAGTACGAAGGAAGCACTCCCTGTTTGGTGGTTCCGATCAGGTGCTGGTCCAGCGTTCGCTTCAATCCATGCAAGACGATTGGACCTTTCTCCTGAATGGTAATCAACTGCTTAATGGCATTTCCATATCCCATGAAAACCACTTCACCTGGCTTCAGATTAATGTTATCCACCATGTTGTCACTCACCACACTACTGAGCAGGTACTGGTCCGCCATGGACTCATCCATCACCTCATGAGCATCAATTTCAATGTAAATGGGCTGTCTATGATTCTCCTCATATGGAATCTGTTTGTGTTCCAACTCCGCTACAAAGCGATTTTTTACATCCACCTGAGCAAAAGAGAAATCCTCCGGCAAGCTTTCCTTGGCCTGCGCCTCTGCCGAATAATACGAAATGTAACTGAGCGACAGCATGCCAATAGCAAGCGCCGACACGGTTGTAATAATCGTGAGTAGCAGTGCATTGGACTTCATGCGGAACATGATTAAAGATAAAGACAACACCTCATGAATGGTAAGGTACCCGTTTTTACTTTTGCGAATCAGATTAAAAATAAAACTTACCGATCCCTTATAGAACAGATATGTCCCCAATATGACCGAGAACAGAATCAGAAGCATCGTATACATTAACTGCTGCATATCCATTGCCTCGCCGCTGAACAGCCGTGCAGACAAGAAGTATCCATACACAATCAAGGCAATACCCAAGACGCCTATAATCATCTGTCCTACAGACATCTTCTGCACCTGTTGTTCCGAAGTGGCCGATACCCGAAAGAGCGTGAGGATACTCTGCCCCTTGATAAAGGTATAGTTCATCAGCATGATGAGCAGGTATATGACCGTAAAGACGATGACCGTTTGCAGCAAGGCCATTGGCGAGAAGTACAGTTTCGTAATCGCATCGACACCGAGAATTTTAAACAAGATCATCAATACCAGCTTGGACGCAAGAAACCCAATTAACACACCGACAGCCATGGAGCCAAAATAGAGAATACTGTTCTCCGCACTCAAAATGCCAAAAATTCTGCCTTTCGTCAGTCCGATCAATTGAAACAACCCAATTTCTTTGCTGCGCCGCTTGATAAAGATCGTATTGGCATAGAGCAAAAAGATGCCGACAATGACGATTAAAAGTACCGAAGATGTGCCTATGGCGGCCGCACCTTTCGTTGAAGCAGCTACCTCATCCATGGAAGGATCATACTGCAACGTCACAAAGGAAAAATATAAGGCCACGCTGAACACGAGCGCAAATACATAGAGATAATAATTCTTTAGATTTTTCCTCAGATTGCGGAAGATGATATAACTCAAGCTCATTGCTGCACACCACCCAACACGCCCTGGGTTTTGATAATATCGTTGAAGAACGATTGCCGGGACTCGTCTCCTTTATTCAGTTGGGTATAGATCTGACCATCACGAATGAAGATTACTCTGCTGCAATAACTTGCGGCAACCGGATCATGGGTAACCATAATAATGGTCGCCTTTCGTGCATTGTTCATATCACTTAACTTGCTGAGCAGATCCGAAGCCGACTTGGAATCCAGCGCTCCTGTCGGCTCATCCGCAAAAATGATACTCGGCTCGTGGACAAATGCTCGTGCTGCGGACGTTCGCTGTTTCTGTCCACCCGAAATCTCAGATGGATACTTGTCTTTTAATTCGTAGATTCCCAGTTCACCGGCAATCTGTTCAAACTTCCGATGTGCCTCCTGCTTTGGAATGCTCGTAATCGAGAGCGGTAATAATACATTTTCCTTCACCGTAAGGGTATCCAGTAGATTGTATTCCTGAAAAATGAAGCCCAGATGATGTTTGCGGAACTCAGCCAGCTGTTTCTCCTTCATTCCGGTGAATTCCTTGCCTTCAATATCAATCGTGCCCTGACTCACCCGATCTATGGAGGAAAGTACATTAAGTAGCGTTGTTTTACCCGAACCCGAAGGCCCCATAATACCGACAAACTCTCCCTTGCTTACCCCAAGATCAATCCCCTTTAGCACTTCCTGTTTGTTCAGTTTATTACCATAGACTTTATGAATTTTTTTGGCTTCCAGTATCCACATATCCCACTCACTCCTCTTTGAACTTCTGCAAAATGCTCATGTCTATATCATAGGCGGGATGTGCAGTGTTATCGTGCGATTCACCGAACAAAACCAAAAAGCATGTGACATTGTTGTCACACGCCTGAAAGATGCACCATGTCGTTTTTTCGCGGAAAAGTAAGTGCGACGGTTGTGCCCTCGCCAGGAAAAGATTCTACATGAATGCTCATATGAAGCGTCTGGACCACCTGACGAACCAAATACAAACCCATCCCGGTAGCCGACCCATCCATTCTGCCTCGGGTGGACGTAAATCCTTTATCAAATATACGTGGCAGATCTTGAGCCTCAATCCCTCGCCCGTGATCCTGAATGATCAGCACAAGGTGTCCATCCTGTTCCCGACTTGCAATGAGGATATCCGATGAATCACTGTACTTCACCGCATTGCTCAGCAACTGTCGGATAATAAATCCTAACCATTTGCTGTCTGTCAGCACGCGAGTAACCGTGAGGGAGACATCGAAGCCAATGCCTTTGGAAATGCACCACGATCTCAGGGCTCGAATCTCTCCGTTCAGCACCGGTTCAAGTTCCGTCTCTTCGATGAATAAGTCATTATGCATAAATGGAATCCGCTTCTGATGAAGCTGCTGATCCAGCAACTGATGGATTCGTAACCATTCATATGTCATTTGGCTCTGTAGCTTGTCATCTGGCAAGCGCTCGATCATCAGTTGCAACGCTGTTAGTGGGGTCTTCACCTCATGAATCCAAGACAACATCTCGTCCTTCTCCTGTTCCAGAGCGATAAAATGATGTGACGACTCCTTACGATACCGCTGTGTCTGGGAACTGACGGCCTCATGTACAATCTGCTCATATGGACTTTCGGCGATCTCGAGTTCTCTCAGATCATAGGTATGATCCCAGGTGCTCAATTTTTTATAGAAACGGGTCTCTTTCAGGTATCTCGCCCAGATAAAAACAAGGCATACCACTACATTCAATACTACGATATACATCACAGATTGGAATGGAATGGACGAGTCCATGTAGGCCACAAATAAGATAATAAGCTGCATGCTTACCAACAGCCATAACCAACTAGCCTTTTCCCGTATGTACTTGCCGATCATGCTTCCGCCTCTTCCGTTGCCATGTAGCCCTGACCTACTTTGGTTTCAATGAAACGCTCCAGTCCAATGGGTTCAAGTTTCTTCCGTAACCGATTAACGTTAACCGTCAGCGTGTTATCACTTACGAAATGCTCATGATCCCACAAACTCCGGATGAGATCCTCACGGGTAACAATCTGATTTTTGTGCTCGACCAGCACTTTAAGAATGAACATTTCATTTTTGGTTAACAGGACAGATTCATCCCCGCAGGTCAACGTATTCTTCACATATTCAATAGCAGCACCGCGCCAAGTCCGGAGTTCAATATGCTCTGTATTATAGTTGTACACCCTCCGCAAAGTCGCTTGGATCTTGGCAATCAATACATCGAAGTGAAAAGGCTTCTGGATAAAATCATCTGCACCCAAATGCATGGACATGACCATATCCGCAGGATGATCCCGTGAGGACAAAAAGATAATCGGCACATTGGAGTGCGAACGAATAATCCGGCACCAGTGAAACCCGTCATATTGGGGCAATTGAATATCAATAATGACCAGTTGCGGCTGAATCACGCTGTACTCCTGCAATACTTTGCCAAAGTCCTGCACACCATACACGTCATACGACCACTGGGTTAAGCGTTCCTTGATTTCACTGAATAACGATTCGTCGTCTTCAATGAGCATAATTTTAAACAAGAGAGTTCACCACGTTTCTGATCTTCTAAGGTTGAATAAGGTAATTAGACTCCGTTGTTACAGGGTCACCGTTACGAATACGAATCGTTGCTCCGATCGCTGTTATCAGTGTACAGGGAAGTTGGGCTTATATCAAAAAGGTTTTCACACTTCGTAAAGAATACAAACCGAAATACATATATCATATTAACTCTCAACAGCGTGTATAACATGGCTTGCATCACTGTGTTCATCGATCCGCTCGATCAACTGCATCGCTACGTCTCGAGGCGATCTTAATTGTCCTGCTTCATATACTTGGGTGAATAGCCCAGACAGCGCAAATTCCTCTGCACTTTTGCCTCGTGCAACAGCCTGTAATTCCGTATCAACCATCCCCGGATCAAAAGCAATAATCTCAACAGGGTTCTGTTTGCCCGTTTGTTCCAAGGATACGCATTGGGTGAACATGTTCATACCTGCCTTGGATGTACAGTACACTGCCATTGAAGGCGCGGGATAACTTCCCGAACCGGATGAGAGATTGACAACTTTACGCCTGGCGGACAGGTGATTCGTTTGTTGAATAAAAGAGGAACTCAATATCATTGGCGCTGCGAGACTGATGTTAAGACTCTGACTGATCTCTGCCGCACTGCATTGATCGATAGGTTTTAGAGGCTCTAGCATCGCTGCGTTATTAATGAGTCCAATGAAATCGGCTTCCTGAGACGGAATTTGGCTCAATACACGTGTAATCAAATCATCAATCCCAGTCAGGTCGGCAAGATCATACTGAACATGGCGATAACGCCCGCTCCATTCCTCGCCTGATTCCAACAGATCCGAACGCCCGCGTGAAATACCGTAAACGTAATCCCCCTTAGCCAATAATAACTCTGCAAGTTGTAAACCGATCCCTTTGGATGTGCCTGTAATGATAAAGTGTCTTCTTCCTGTTTGCGTTCCCATTCTGATACCACTCCTCCTCTATTTTCAATGCATGTAATTCCCCTACTCTTACGAGTTTTTCTTTCTCCACAACGTGGCCCACAGAAAAGGTACACAAAAACATGGTTCATGCTGCTCCATCGCCTTCATTGCACGGAACTCCACACATTCAAAGCCATCTTCCAGCATGTAGCGAAGCTTCTCCTCCGTGAACGCAAGACCACCTCGCATCGACTTCTCTTGATACACCTGCCAATCATTCATAACGGTTTCCGGCCCACCAATATCGCCAAAACCCGGAGCAAAACAAGTCATTCCAAAAGTTCCTCCTGGACGGAGTGCATTATGGATCATATCTATGTAGGGAATGCGCTGATGTGGTAACAGATGATGCAAACAACCTGAGTCGTAGACAAGATCATATTCTTGCTCTGGGTTCAGTTCGAACACTGAGCGACATTCAAAGTGTACGTCCAATTGCTCTTCTGCCGCCCTCTCCTTAGCCCAGGCAATCGCTGTCTCCGAAAGATCATAAGCATCTACCTGATAGCCTTGGCGGGTTAAATACAACGCGTTTCTGCCCGGGCCACAACCCAGTTCCAATGCCTTGCCACCTGTCAGCAGACCTGCATTCACATGCGTTACCAGATTCTCATCCGGTTTGTTTGGGAAA
Source organism: Paenibacillus sp. FSL K6-1318 (assembly GCF_037976905.1). NCBI lineage: Bacteria > Bacillati > Bacillota > Bacilli > Caryophanales > Paenibacillaceae > Paenibacillus > Paenibacillus sp. FSL K6-1318. The sequence continues at coordinate 1,804,380 of NZ_CP150270.1, read as the reverse complement.
AAGGGGATGGGTCTGTTCCGATCCTCATAGAATGGCTCCCAAAATTGCTTGGCAGATCTGAAGTCCGCATCGAGCATATCATATAGATCCTGTACACTTTTAATTGTCTTTTCCACAACCACATTCCTCCTTAAATTCCCGTTCCACTCCTCATTTTCCGCTATCAAATTCTTGTTATTTTCATTAAATCATCCACACTCTATTATAACATTTTTACCCAGTAGTTCTCTATTTTTCTTGTGTTTTATATTCGAAAACATAAGCTTTTTCCCAACAAAAAACGACCGACATGGGATGTCGATCGCTTGCAATAGTGCTGTTTTAAGTTGTAATTCACTTCGCCCGTTCCAGTACTGCAAAGTAATTTCCTTCGTTATCGGCAAAGTTGAAGACACGCCCCGTTGGCATCTCGACAATCTCTCCAACCGTTACATGTTTACCAGACAAGTCGGCATATAATTGATCCAGATTTTCGGTGAAGAACATTAACGAAGGTGTGCCCAGATTTATACCCGCCGACATCCGCTCCACAAACGCCTTGTCATGAAGAATAATGCTCGTCTGCGAATTTGGGGTAGGCGCAATCTCAATCCATCTCATACCCTCGTCAAGGTTTACTTCATCCACAATATGGAACCCCGCAATTTCCGTCCAAAATGCCAATGATTCATCCTGATTGTTGACATACAACATAATCTGGCCGACTTTGCTAAACATGCATCATTCACTCCTCTAATCATCTAATCTCTCAACATCCTGCTTATCATTCCTCAAATTCCAATAGAGTATAACATGCAGGACAGCTTTTTTATCATCTTTCTTTCGTGGTACATGCAACTTAAACTGAAGTACACTTTTATGCTTCCAATACAATTAGTTTCTTGGAGTTCCCTTATAGGGTTCTAACAAGGGAAAGTCTATGAAACCCCGAGGTATAATAATTCATATCGACACCTTCTTTTTGAAAATTCATTCGTTCATAAAATACAAGCGCCGCTTTATTTTCTTCATGATCCAGTGTGTAAAGCATTACATCACTACATCCAAATCCAGCTATTTTTATACATATATTTGTAATTAGTGTACGTGCTACTCCCTGTCGAAGGTGTGATTTGCATGTAACAACGCCAACGATTTCATACCGGTTAACAGTAGACTGAAAGATATAACCAGCATGACCTATGACAACATCTGCTTCGTCAACCATGACATAATAAGCACTGATACGTTCATCCGTCATTTTTAAAAATGAATCCCAGCGCGCAGGATACTGATCGCGTATAAACGAAGGAAATTGAAAATGATGATCCGTCATCATTTTCAGCACGGCTGGCTGATCAATTGCTTGAAAAAGGCGAATAGTCATCTTTTTATCCCCTACCCTTTAGTGTGCATGTAGACATCTTTTAAATTACCAGCTTCATAATATGGATACTCTAGTTTTTGTTGAACTTGAAGGACGATCTCCATAGACGTTACCATTTCGACCAAGTATAGTCCCAGGTCAATGGAAGCCGTAACCCCGCACCAGTTACCGTATTACCATCACGCACTACACGCGCTGAAATTACTTCTGCACAATAAGGAGTCAAAAAATCATAAGCAGATGAGTTGGTAGTAGCCCTTTTTCCATTCAGGAAACCTGCTGCTGCCGCTCCTTTCATTCCCTGAATAATAAATAAAGTGTTTGATCAAAAGATCAAACACTTTGCCCAGGCGTACGGCATATAATATATGTGCTCCCTCGTGGTTCAATCCACGTTTACGCCAGGCACACATAACAGATATTTACAACTAGTATACATGACATCTTTCATCATTGTATATATTATGAAATTATTGCGTGGCTTTTAACTTCTTCGTAAGATAAAGTACAACATCGTCGTCCATAATTGTTTCTTCACCCGGCTGAATGTAATGATCGTGCTTGTGTACACCCTGACCGTCTGGTATGTATCCGCGATGGGCATATAGAATTTGCGCTTTGCCATAATCGGAAAATACGCCTACACCAATGCCTGCTACATCCGTTCGTTCCTGAATAACTTCCTCTGCGCGGTCCATCAACCGTGAACCAATACCTTGGCGCTGGTACTTCATCAGCACATTGAAATCGTTGATTTCAGGAATCCCCTGCTCCTTGAACGCTGGATAATATGATACCCACAATACATTAACGTATCCGGCAAATTCTCCATTTAACTCAACTACCAAGGTTACGCGTTCCCCATTCTGTTGTTCAGCCAAGTAACGAAGATACTGTTCGGCAGATTTATGCCATCCCTGTGCTTGAAAAGCCTGCGAGATTACAAATGGATCATTCTCATTTAAGAGCCGTATATGTATGTTCGTCATGATGCACTCCTTTCATAACAGATCTATTGGTTCTTTAGATTCCAAGTCTATCCCGAAGCGATGTGATGTGAGCAACATGGTGTTTGCCATGCCAAGCATACATGCCCAGATTGTAATCCAGTCTTGTCGTTTCTTCCGATGAGGGATGATAAAATTGTTTGGCATAATCTGCATCTGTCAGCGCGTTTAACAGAAACACCCAACGACGATGGAGGGCATCCAGAATCTGAAGCGAGAATTCAACATCCAGGTCTCTTGAATCACTCAATTCAGCCCAGCGCTCTTCATAATAAGGTCGAATCGTTGGTGTATCCTCTGTCAGTGCCAACTTGAAACGAATCATACTGTTCATGTGGCTGTCTGCCATGTGGTGAATCACCTGTTTGAGCATCCATCCGCCTTCTCGGTACGGCAGACTTAATTGATCTTCACTCAGTCCCTTTACTGCTTCGCGCGCGCGTTCAGGCAGCTCAGCAATGTCCTGAATCCACTGCTCTCTCTGTGCAGGCGTAACCTCGCCCGTGTGTACAAATGGTCCTATCGGAAATCTTTCATCCATCCATTATTCCTCCTTCTTTGTATGATTCAAAATAACTTTAAACAGTATCTACAGGGCATATTCCATAAGCCAGCAGTCTCGCATTTGTCCTTCATGCTGCTCATGTTTTTTCAAGAGCTTAATCCTTTGGAAACCACATTTCTCATAACAGGATATCGCTCGCAAGTTCCAGGCTTGAGGGTCCATGACTATTTTTCGAGCATGCTTTTCGTTAATCAGAAAATTCAGCATGGATTGCATCAACTGTGTACCTATACCTTTATTCCAGTAATCTACCTCACCAATAAACTGATCCGTTCCATAGATGATCTCATCCGTGTCTCCATAACCATACTCCGTTCGTTCCTCTTCCTCAAGCTCATAGAACTGAATGTATCCAATCGGATTTCCTCCATACTCAACGATACAACGAGTAGCATTATCATCCTGATTGTAAAAATGTTCTCTTACCAGTTCCAGATTATGCTGCCGATCACGGCCTTCATAGTATTGAAGGACTTCCGGGTCAGACAGCCACTTCACCAAGTGGTGTTCATCTTCAATCTTCAAGAAACGTACGGCGATTTCGTTCGATTCATATACATTATTCACTCTGCGTACTCCTTAATGATTTCAAGTGGAGTTCCCGAGACCCAACTCAGGTCTTTGCCCAGAACATTTTCTTTATGAACATAATAGATCATGGGATGCTGAATGAGTTCTGCTTTCTCATCCAAAGGATGAATGGTAAAACGCATCTTGTACGTGCCCGCTGCATCAGGTATGGAGAACCCTGAAAATTCAGTCATTGCCGTGGATGACTGCCTCTGTAACGCTTGACGAAGAATTCCTTCCATTGCACCCGTGCTGCCGACGGAAACGGGTTGAATAAATCGGTTGTCCTTTTTATTATCACTAAAAGTTATTGAGCCCCAGCCAGGCACAACGGGATATACAGTATGCTGACTCTTATCTTCTTTTCTGCGTGTAATAGATAATTGTACCTCGTATTTCTCCGAAGCGGTCTGCCGAATCGTGCCCTTTAAGCTAACATCCTGCTCTGTAACGCTCGGAGTCAAATTATTATATACAATGAAAGTTGCTACAATAACAATCGCAATGCCAGTTAGCCAACATATCGTACTTCTACGCATGTATTTAACCCCCAATATTATCCGTAAGTTTGAAGCATTTCGCTCTCCATTAATGTCTGTGTAACGCAGTCTAATTCCGGAGAAGCAGACCAATCACTATGTGTATTCAACCCATATTTAATTGTATGGATAACGCTATTGGCTGACATATATACATTGTGATGGACTCCCGGCTGGACAACGATGTGCTCTCCTTCACGCATCACTCGGATGGAAAGCATCTGATCGTCCCCATAACTGGCGTAAGCAATCCATCCGGTTTGTACCACATAAAACTCCGTTACACTGACGTGTACATGACTGTTTTGCCATGCTCCGTGGGAAGAAGCAACTGTTCTACAATAATAACTGCCATCTTCTGCTATCATTTTATATTTCTGTTCCCCGTTCGCCATCTGCTCGAAGCTGGTTTTGACACCAGTTTCACCATATTTCTTTTCTGAAAATTCTGTGTTCACTCGACTTCAGCTCCTTACGGCTTGCCAGATATACTTGCGTTCTCTCACAGCAAGTCTACCGTTAATCCGGTTCTCCTCCAGCTTGGTTTCCAGCTGTCCCCGGTACTCATGCTGTGTATAATCCGGGTTTCCGGGGATATCGGAGAGAAAGATGGCAAACTCTTTTTCATCCGGGAAAATCATGAGTGCCTCGTTAAATTCCTCGATCTTGATTTCCTCATACGCATTTCTTTCCAATCGCTCTCGCACCTTGGTTATATCCGTATGAATACCAATCATAACCCCACCCTTTTGCAGTAATCTCTCATGCTCAATAATGGAAGTTGGACCTCTGCGATCATAGATCAGACCGAACTGCTCATCTGCAAAGGGCATCTTTTCTTTAGTCGTAGTGCATACAAATTCCACATTCGTAATCAAACTTGAATGAAGAGCACTTCGGGCAATCTTAATCATCTCTTCCGAGTTATCGAACCCTGTAATATGATCGGTGTATGCCGACATTTTCAACGTAAACTCACCATGTCCACAGCCTGCATCGAGCACGGATCTATACTGAGGCAGAAACTTAATCAACCGTTCTTCAAAAGTATCTTCAGCAGAGTTACCTTCCAGCGTAAACAAAGCTCTGCTCCTGTAACCCCCATTACGTTTTGCGATCATATCGTACCATTCCATGCCCATAGAGGACCTCCTGACAAAAACTTCCTTCTCCCGAAATATTCGACATAGGTAAGTCGATTCTCCTGTTTTGATAGGGAGATATCTTTTACTAAAATTTGAAACGCTTCTCTTCCAGTTTCCGTATTAAGGTCGAAGTCGTATTTATCCCCAAATAGTAAACCATCTGATCTGGAGGTTGAGCGCATGTCATTTTTCAAGAAAATGTTAGCCAGTGTAGGTGTTGGAGCAGCCAAAGTAAATACGGAATTGCATACACCAGAGGTCACGCCTGGAGGAATCATCTCGGGGGTCGTGTACATTGAGGGTGGAGATGTGGAACAGAACGTAGATCGAATCTATCTTTCAATCAAAACCCATTACATACGGGAGCGCGATGATCGCAAAGTAAAAGAAACAGCCGTTATAGCCAAATATTTGCTCACCGAAGGTTTCACATTGCAGCCTGGAGCCAAATTGGAGAAAGACTTCTCATTTGACCTGCCAGAAAATCTGCCTATTACACTGCATCGTGCAGAAGTGTGGGTAGAAACGGGCCTCGATATCTCAAGCGCCGTGGACCCATCCGACCGGGACAGATTGCATGTTGTTCCTAGCAAAGACATGAACACCGTGCTCGATGCAATTGATATCCTTGGCTTCAAGCTACGCGAAGTGACTAACGACTATGCGCCGAAGCTGGGCGGCAATCTGCCATTTGTGCAGGAATTCGAATTTGTGCCAACGAGCAAGTTCCGTGGGCATCTGGATGAACTGGAAGTTCTGTTCTATCCGATGGGAGATTCGTTGGAACTGTTATTACAGATCGATCGCCGCGCTCGTGGACTCAGTGGAATATTCTCCGAAGCGATGGGAACGGATGAGAGCTTCGTCCGCCTGCATCTGTATGAACGACATCTGGCGCGGGGTCCGCATTCTGTCGCTCAAGGACTGGAAGAGGTCATATCCAAACATATCTAATCTATAGTTTGTGTAAACGAATAAAAACCGTCCTCTATCAGACAAATCAAATCTGATGAAGGACGGTTTTTAGGTTGGGTCAGTTTCACATAGTAACGAGCTGATCTATATATGTTCCCTTTAATAATTACACGATAACGGAGAGGACAGAAATAACTTGAAGAAGCAAAGCCAAAAGCTTTCTGAAAGAAAGCTACTTCGGAAGCATACGCCTCGCCTTTATCCACGGATTTTCCCCTTTCGAAAAGGGGATCAGAAAAATCTGGGGATAACAGCGATCGGAAGGTTATTCTGTCATCGGAGTGACAGTGGTATTATCCTTAGTGAACATATATATTAATACACTTCGGTACTTTTCAGACTCAACGTTTCGCATACAAGTTGGGCAAAGGCATCGAAGCTGCCGCAGGATCGTAGGCTTTCCAACTGCTCCTCCTGCCGGATCAATTCTACAAACAGATCATAAATCCCCATCGCCTGTTCGTAATCCTCTTTGCAGATGGATAACATAAATACAGCATGTACTTCATTCTCCTCATCCCACGGAATCGGCTTCTCAAGCAGACATACCGATACGGTCGTACGGGTTGAACTCAGCTCCATGGGATGCGGAATGGCCATACCTCTTCCAAGCGCGGTTGAAGCCATTTTTTCCCGCTCCTGCACAGCGGGCCAGAATTGCTCCGTTACAATTCCCTTCTCCAACAGTGCCCCGCTCATCTCAGCCATAAGTGTCATTTTGTCAGGCTGATCGGACCGAAATACGAACAACGCTGGATCAAAGTAACGCAGCAGCGTCATTTCCTCCTGCTCATCACTGGTTCGCACCAGATGCGTGATCGTTGCCATGTCGCGTTCCGATGGAATCGCAGCAATGACAGCTGACGGCTTGCCTTTGGACTCCCGTAACCGGATCGTAGAAATGACCAAATCTTCGGGCACACTCCCCATCTCCTCGTACTCCCGTAGCGAAACTACACGTGAAACCTCCAACTCTGCAAATAAAGAACGCAATCTCGATTCAAGAATACGGGCTGTGCCGTATCCTGATCCACAGACGAGCAATACGGATTTCCGTTTGCGATGAGGAATCTGGTATTTACGTTCCAATGCTGCCCCAATGTGGAGAGCCAGGTAACCGATCTCACTGTCATTGATTTCATGAGGTACATATGTCTGTAGCTGTTTCACTGCACTTATCGTAATCTCATAAGCGAGTGGATAATATTTACGTATATGTCCCAGCAGTGGATTCCGCATATTCATGCCATGTTCCAACCGCGTAATCATGGGCTTCAGATGGGCATAGAGATCATTCGGTAAGCGGTCATCATCTCGCAGATCATAGGTGTACCGATCATAGATATGACCCAGCATCTGCTGTACAGCAACATATAATGGGTCACTTCGGAGTCCATTCCAATCGGTAGCGGTCATTTTTTTACTAACAATATGAAGCAACAGATAATCTCGCTCTCCGACTGGACAGTGAATGGAATATAACGACTCCAGATCCTGAATAATGTGTTGTGCAAGTTGCTGATCCTGCAGGTTCGCCTCCACTTTCTCGAATCGCTCCAGTTCATGCCCCTGTTTAATGCGCAATACCATAACAGCCAGATGCGTAATCAGATCTTTCAGCGCCACATCTGCAATACGAACATCCTGTTTGCCTACATGGCGAATGACGATCTCGCGGATGTGCGCAGGTTCGATTGGATACAGCAAACGTTCCTGTGCAGCAGTCATTCCCTCCGGTCCCAATTCTTCATCTCGCGCATCGGCGTACTCGGCAAGACAATAACGGAACCTTTGCTCGTCTCCGACGACCTTCACACCATGTCCTGGCTTGATCTGAAGCTGAAGCTGGTAGTTCTCCAGAATCTGACGAATGATTTTCAGATCATTGTTCATTGTTGCACGGCTTATATACAGCTGATCAGCGAGGTCTTCCATCTTAATATGACCCGGTTCACCAAGCAACTTGAACAATTCATAACGGATACGCTCATCAGGCGATCCAGGTACTGGCGCACCTTGTTGCCCATCATCCTTCCGTTCCTCCAACAGCTCATTATACCGCTTCGCATCATGCACACGAATGGAATATCCCCGTCCGCGCTTAGACTCCAGGCTCCCGCCATGCCCCGCAAGGATATGATCCAACTTTTTCAGATCATCCCGAATGGTACGCACCGTAACTTCCAGCCTGTCTGCAAGTGCTTGACTCGTCCAAGCCTGTTCCTGTCCTTCACCATGAATAAGGTGGAACAGCTTTTTCAACCGTTTAGTTGGAAAAATCATACCGATATCCGACCTCCCTTCTGATCAGGATTGTGTATAACTAAAGCTCACCTTATATCGATACAAGTACAGTCATCAATTTACAATGTGCGAGTTCCGGCAAACGAACGACCTCTTCTCCCTCGGTTAACCTCTGCTGAGGCTCCAGGGGTTGTTCACCAAGAGATACACGCTCTGCATGTACAGACTGATTAAAGTGCATGTTCACGTTAGCAGACTGTGACAAATACGGATTGAAGACACGTACAATGTATCCGTCACTCTGCTCTGCTTTCTTGAAGCTGCTTAACACCACGTTGGAATCGTCGCTGAACGACATCAGGCTGTAGTCGGGTTCCAGCACACGTTCCTCATCACGGAAAGCAAAGATCAGTCGTCCATTCAAAAAGTCGCACAGCTGATAACTGCTGATCGGTGTTAAATATTCACGCGCAGCACGGGCTACATTCGCTTCGTCGAATCCAGAAGTCTGGATATGCAGGCCAAAGGTAAAGGAGAGCTCGCCAAGCAATTGCGCGTCTGGTGTTGCTACAATTTTCTCACCGGAAGCCCGTCCGGGACGATACAACAGATTTTCCTTACCCATGAAACCGAACGTACGGAACAAGGTCAGGGCAATGGTATCCATTTGCTCGCCAACAATCTCATACTCACGTACACCCTCCGTCATCACAGCCATACCATGCGAACCGTTGTTCAACCCTGCATAACTCTGCATCGCTTCAATGGTGATCGGTTTCTCCTGCCATTGTTCGCGCTCCCATACCTCCACTTCTGGCAATGAGGTTGGACGAGCAATCACACCGAAAGGCTGATCTGCAATGGATAGGGCGGAAGCAATTCCTGTATCGAATAGGACACGCAGACGGTGGCTGAACACCTCATTCTGCACCTGAACGTGGAAGCGGATCAGCTCCTCTCCTTTGCGAAGGGATATCTCCACCTGCATTGGCAGTGCACCCGATGTGATGCCTGCGGCCCGCTCTTCCAGATCGTAGGGAACATCCAGCGTGAAACGCAGGGACAGTGTCTGGGATACTGACGTTTGGGTAGTAGTCGCACTCATCTGGCTGCCTGCCGAAGAAACAATTAGATCCCGCTCGGGTGGAGAATAGTTGTAGGAATCTCCGTCATCCCCATTATCTTCGAAGACCATCTGGTCCGCATACACTCGGCCTGATCGCTTGTCTGTAATTTGCAAGGTGCCGTTCGCTTGCAGCGCAATGGTGAAATGTTCATTTTCAATCGTGTCCCCGTTACGCCGCTCCATGACGGGTGCAGCACCTTGACTGAAATCAAAGATAATCTGGGTGTAGCCCATCGCCGGAACCTCTTGCAGTTCCACCAGCAATTTCGCGCGATATACCCGTTCCGGCAGATGCACTTTGCGACTTGGATTGAGATCGATGTGCTGTCCAAGCACATAATCGGTCTGGTCTACTTTTTCCAAAATGGTATAGGCTAGCTCGCGTCCCTTCGTATCCCGAATCACAAAGGATTCTTCCGGAATATAAGCTTCGATCTCGGTAACCCCGCCTCGCACATACGGTAGCGTGTTGAACAGGGTGAACGCAAATGTCTCCTCCTGCTGTATCGTTGAAGCAATCATCCGCATATGCAGGTCAAGCAGATTCAGTGCGATATCATAGGCCTGTTTATAACGGAACGCAACGTCCTGATTCGTTGTATCGCTGTTACAGCCACCGATGCTGTCATGTGCCGCATTCTCAAACAACAGCTTCCAGATGTCCTCAACAATGCGATGCGGGTAATCATGCCCGAGAGAATGGCTAATGGCAAGCACAGGTTCGAGCGTATTGGCAATCAGATTCTCAATCTGGTTATTCTGTTGCTTGAGATCCGCACGGGTGGAAAAAATGGACTTGTGAATGCGCATGTGCTTGGCTTCCATTAATTCACCCCGAAGTACAGGCAGATCCTGACTATCCGCTTCGATCTCCGCCAGAAAACGTTCCGGTTCATTCATCACATATTCGCGTTTTGTATCCAGCGCATTGAAGCGTTCAATCAACTGCGGCAGGTTCAACCGGACAGGTGCCTGATCAAACCCATTGGGGAAATAGATATGCTTGGTCGAGGCTTTCCGTTCAAGCGCACCAATCTGTTTCTCCAGATAAGGGATCAGATCTTCCTCATTCTCTGGAATGTTACCGCCGTAGTAATATCCGAATGGCATCTGTACAGCAAACACACGACTGCCATCTGATCCTTCCCACGTAAACTCGGTATGTGGATTTGTATTATCTGATACGCCTCTCCAGAATAGGAAACGTTCAATGCCAAACTCGCGATAGATCTGCGGCATCTGTGCCGATTGTCCAAATGCATCCGGGACATAACCGACCTTCATCGCATGTCCGTACTTTTGTGCTGTTTTCATACCATAATACAGGTTTCGGACCATGGATTCACTGGAAATGACCAATTGATCCGTCTGTGTATACCAGGGTCCAGTCATCAGTCGTTTGGCTGAAACCAGTTGGCGGATACGTTCCTCATCTTCGGGACACCAGCGGATGTAATCATCCAGCAGCGAGCCCTGTGCATCCAGCAGGTAATAATGAAATCCTTCGATATTCTCCAGTGCGTTCAATACTTCCTTGACGTGTTTGACGAGATAGACTTTGGAACGGGAGGTCGTAAAATACCATTCCCGGTCCCAGTGCGTATGTGGAATCACATGTACTTTGGTACGATTGCTCTCACTCATATCTCTATATCCCTCCAGATGCTTTTTTTAGTCAAAAACGAGTTCGATTTCTTCCCCGTTTTTCTTCACCGAAGCTTCCTGAGTCTTGGCAGGCTGTTTCTCCTCTTCATCACGGAAGTTCACCAGCATGGTGCCTCCCGCCACGATCAGTGCGCCGACGATGCCTCCGGCAAGGTACGCGATTGGGGTACCTACCGATACAGCTCCATATAACCCACCGATCGGTGGCATGATGATATGTGCTCCCAGCAATGCAGTCAGAGCAGCGCCCGTTGCACAGGCAAACATGTTGACCAGAATCATCTTGGCAGGGTTACGCAGTGTGAACGGGATAGCACCTTCAGTGATGCCGATCACGCCCATAATCACTGCACCTTTGCCCGCTTCCTGATAGGTTTTGGAAAAACGTTTCTTCATCAGCAATGTCGCCAAGCCATAACCAAGCGGCGGAATGCAGATGGCAATATTGATAAAAATATTCGGCAGATATACACCGGACAGGAACAGGGCGTTGCCTGCCATCCATGCCGCTTTGTTGACGGGTCCACCGAGATCGAACCCAATCATCGCTCCCAGAATAATGGCAAGCACAACGGTATTCGTTCCGCTCTGGCTCATGTTTTGAACCCAAGCAATCAGATACTCATTCAGTGCGCCCAGCGGGCCACCCAGAATGACCGCCATCAGAAATCCGGTTAAACCGACGGTAATCAGCGGTAAAATGATTAACGGTACCGAGCCAGCGGCTGGACCTGTAATCTTGACTTTGTTTTTAACCCACAAGGTGATATATCCGGCAAAGAAGCCTGAGATCAACGCGCCGAGGAAACCGGCGTTGGTCTGTTGTGCCAGCACCCCGCCGATCAGCCCTGCGGCCAGCGCAGGTTTGTCGGCAATGGAGTACGCAATATAACCGGACAGGACAATCGTCAATAGTCCGATGCCGCTCCATCCTACATTTTGCACGAGATATAAAATATGCAAGAATCCGCTTCCATCTTTGTACGGATCAAGATCGGTAATGCCCATCGATAGTGCGATAATTTTACAGATGGCAACGACCAGGGAACCCGCGATAATGACCGGCAGCAGATAGGAGATACCTGTCATTAGATGTGTTTTTGCTTCACCGAACCATTTTCTCATCGTACTCTCTCCTCATGTGGAAGGTGGGGTTAAGCTTGTGCGTTCACAGCCTCAACAGCTTTGGTTAATACGGCTTCTGCCTGACTTACCGCATGACCGATTTTGACACGCACGACTTTTTTATCGCCAAACCGATCCATGTCCTTCACCGTTTGATCCGCTGCAATTAGTACAAAATTCGCTGCAGCAATATCTTCTTCCGTGAGCTTGTTGACTTGTCCCATAGCCCCCTGCTGTTCCACTTTGATCTCATATCCCAGTTGTTGAGCTGCTTTCTCCAATGCTTTGGCAGCCATCGGAGTATGGGCGAGACCTGCGATACATGACGTAACACCTACGATTTTCATTATGACACCAGTCCTTCCGTATATTGATGAAGCAACGCATATACATCTTCCGGCTGCATCGCTTCTGCGATGGCCTCTTTGAATGAATCTTCCAGCAATAAGGTGGCAAGTGAAGAGATAATTTGCAGATGGGATACGTCTACATGACCTTTAGGCACAAGGATGGCAAAAATATATTTTACCGGCTTGCCGTCATGTGATTCCCAATCAATGGACTCCCGCAACCGAATGACCATCACCGCCGGACGTGTTACAACTTCACTCTGGGTATGGGGAATCGCAAAGTGATCCTGAAGTCCGGTGGAGTAGACACGTTCGCGTTCCCACAGATCAGCCGTAAGTTGTTCACGGTTTGTAGTGATGCTGTAACGCTCTGCCTCCGCAGATATGAAATCAAATACGTCCTCTTTGCTGTGCAATGTCTGATCGAGATAAATCTGATTGGTTGTAATCATGATCTCTGTCTCTCCTCCTCTCTCTATCCAAAACGATAAGCGCTTACAAGATCATTGTAACGGATTCCTCCTCAACCTTGGATCTAGAAAATTTCCCCTTCGAAGCGGAAAAACATTAGCCATAGTAAAAACCCTGAGTCTAATGGACTCAGGGCAGTTGTAAATGGTGTGTTACATCGATAACGTAAGTATACTGAATGTGGGGCCTAAGCGGACAAATTTCAGGAACGCTGTGTCCAGCGCTGCATTCCTGATCGAAGACCGTAATATGCAGCGGCGAGCAAAATGAATCCGGCAACAGCCATGATCATGGATGTTATATTCCATTGAACAAGGGTTCCAAAAGCAATCTTGGATTGCAATGGGGTACCGGATGAAGCGGTGTTCATCAGATCAGGTACGTAATTCATGGTCATCATCATGCCTTGAACGACATTCCAGGCTACAAAACCGATGATGAATAACAGAGTAACCAGAACGGATTCCATCGCTAATCGTTTGTTCATGCTTGTCATTTGCCTCCTCTTTCCATTCAATTAGACAAGAAGTGCTGCATCTCCTGTCTCAGACGATCTTTATTCGCATCCACATACTGATACAACAGGTCGAAACTTTCTTCGTTATCGGATTGCATGCTTATATTGCCGGCTTCCAGCTCAATTTGCTGCAATACCTCATGAATCTGTTCCCCGTGTGTTTGCAGGCTTGTCGTGATGTCATCTTCGGACAGGCCATTCACATTATCTCGTAATTGCCCGTGCGTTACGCCGCTCTCGGACAATATCTGCTCGATCTTCCTCAGGATCACGGCATCTGCCTCATTGCCGATCCGCTCCATCGCTGCTATTGTCTCACCGAGATACTGCCCGCTGGCATTCTCAAGGAAACCAGTCATTCCGTTCATGGACAGCTCGGTATCCAGATCAATGATTAGAATGGTATCTCGCAATACTTGCGGGAGTTCCGGTCCACTCTCTCGAATCGTCGCAAACTCAGCCCGATAAAGGTCCATGGCAACACTCCCCACTACTTCTTCACCTGACATCTCCTCAAGCTGATCGAGTGGTAACAACTCCTGCAATTCTTCTTGTAACTTGTTCATCTTTCTCTGCCTCCTGTATCTCTCTGTCTATATATACGCCGACACGTGATTACATCATAGCAGAATACGCTATATAAGTTGAACTTATGGAAGTTGGTATAGTATATCCTTTAACAAATTTACAGGGAATATCGTCAAGTTAACGTGCACTTGACCTCTGGAAAATGTTCCGCTGTTATGATCTTGGCATCACGAGTCTTGGGAGGGGTAATGATGCGCCTGGCCTTGTTCACAGACACCTATCTTCCGGAAACCAATGGTGTTGCTGGCACGCTCCACCGCTTGAGTAACCATCTGAACCGCAGAAGAATTGAACATCTGCTGTTTACTCCGAACTCCGTCATTGAAGGAAGCCATGAGACTCAAGTCAGATCGGTTGCTAACATCCCTTTTTTTCTGTATCCCGAATGCCGCATCGCTCTACCCAACAGAGCAAACACCCACAAGCAGCTACAAGCCTTTCAGCCCGATCTGCTGCATATCGCCACGCCTTTTAATATGGGGCTGCTTGGCCTGAGGTATGCGCTCAAACATCATCTTTCCCACGTTGTCTCCTACCATACCCACTTCGATCGTTATCTCGAATACTACCGGTTGAAAAGCATGATTCCGCTCTACTGGAAATATATCCAATGGTTCCACCGTGCCTGTGATGCAACACTCACCCCATCGCAGGAAACGTTAAACACCCTGCAAGCTCAAGGCATTCAGCGTCTGAAGCTTTGGTCCCGCGGGATTGATTGCAACCTGTACTCTCCTGATAAACGCAGTTCAGATATCCGTGAACGATACCACATCACCGCTCCCCTTATTTTACTCTACGTTGGACGCATTGCCCCGGAAAAAGATATCGCTACACTCACGACTACCATGCAGCAATTGCCACAGGAAATGCAGTCCCGTGTACACTGGATTATCGTTGGCGACGGCCCATCTCTCCCCAAAATGCGTCTGCAAACCCCATCGAATGTCACCTTTACAGGCTATATGCATGGCGAAGAACTTGCTGTTATGTATGCTTCGGCAGATCTGTTTGTGTTTCCTTCCTCTACGGAGACATTTGGAAATGTGGTACTGGAAGCGATGGCTTCAGGACTCCCAGTGGTGGCGGCCAATGCCGGAGGTGTAAAGGATCTGGTATCCCATCACCGCAATGGTGTATTATTCGAGCCAGGTCAGGCTGATGCACTGATTCGGGAGATATGTCTCTGGGGAAATCACGGGAACCAATTGAGGATGATGGGACTGGAAGGCAGAAAGCTGGCTGAGCAGCGGTCGTGGGAGCATATTTTTGATACACTGATCGGGGACTATGAGGAAGCGATAGAACATCGGAATCGACGAACGAAAGATCGAATTATTACAGCTTAGTTTGACGAAATGGGCTTTTCCAACAACCTATAACAACAGCCTCTGCCCTGTGCAAAGTTAAACCCGTTCGCCCGTTCAGGCTGCCGCAGCATGTACACGTTGCTACGGTCAGCCTGAATAGCGGATACGCTTTGCGTTAAGGTGTGATGCCTGAGATCAAGGTACCATTCTGATGCAGGGTTACCCTGTTCCACACGTCATAGGCAGTCTGCGTTGGACGGTAGGAATAATCGTTATTTTCGTTGAAATTGCCCCAATTATCCTTGTGAATACGCAGCTGAATATCTCCCGTCTGACCTCCCGCTGGCAGAGACCCTGCACCCGATGTGAAACCAATCTCAACATAGGTATCTGCATTCGTGCCCGTCACACTTCCAATGCTGGTCGTGATGTTGGCTGCTCCGATCTGCGCCCAATCGATGATCGTATTCAGTCCCTCGGAGCCATCTTTCGTAAAGTAATAACGGATCTTCAGACCACTCAAGTTCACAGCGGATGTACCATTGTTTTTGATATTAAAGTAGGGCTTGATATGATTGTTCGTTGCATCGGTATCTGCCGCACGATATTGCAGAACCAGGTTCGACGTTGGCGTGGTTGTACCCGCTTGTGGTGTCGCACTCACCTGTACCGAGCTTGGGCTGGAGCCCGCGCTGTTCACGGCTTTGATTTTGTAATAGTACGTGGTTCCATTCGTCAAAGACGTATTGGTGTAGGTTGTGCCGCTCACATTCGTGGCTACATCCGTATATGTTCCTCCGCTCGTTGTCGTACGCTGTACAATATAACTCGCTGCTCCGGGTGATGCGCTCCAGTTCAGCGCTACTTGTCCATTCCCCGGCGTGGCAGTTACACCTGTCGGCGCAGCCGGGATCGTGACAACTCCCCCACTACCGTTATCTGGAACAGGTTGATATCCAGGGGTTGTATAGATCGTGTTCAGCGCAGAGGTTGCCAGCGTACCGTTCGGTCCATTAACCACCGTCTGTCCCCAATCGGTCAGGGAACCTGCTGGACCGTTGTTCAGATCAAGGTATTCTACACCGCCACCGTTACCGTACCAGGACCAGGCCAACCAGCCAACTCCCTTTTGCTGTGCGTAGCTCAAGATCGTCGCTTCATCCACATCACCACTGGTGTGCTTGAATCCGAATTCGCCTACAATAACAGGTACGCCGATGGCCAGCGCATGATCAATGTTGCTTTTGACCGTTGCTGCATCGCCGCCTGCGTATTCATACATATGAATGGAGAAGATGGTATTTGCCAGTGGGTCCGCATTAAACACATCCAGTCCACGATTAAAAATCGCTGTAGGGTATTGCCCCCAACCTGCGGTATCTACGACAAGCGTATTCTTGATGCCGGCCTGACGGAGTTCAGGAATCACTTGTTGATATCCATCCGCCCATACTGCGGTTTCCCATGAACCGTACCATTCATTCGCAATGTTCACGATCACGCGATCTTCCTTGCCAATCAGGGCATCCTTGATGCTGATAAAATAATCCGAGGCTTTCCGCAGTTCCGCAATACTGTCCGACCCGGTGGCATCATGTACTTCCAGCATAACGGTTAGTTGGTACTGGTCACACAGCGCCAGAATCTGCTTTACATCCGCCAGTGAATCTGCTGTCCAGCGACTTCCGTTGGACAAGACAATACGTACGGTGTTGGAACCTGTCGCAGCAATAGCCGGAATAGCCGCTTGTAGATCATTTTTGAACCAGGTATGGGCATGATTCACCCCACGCATGACAAAAGGTGTACCTGTAGCATCCAATAACTTGGTACCGCTTACATGAAAACCTTTGACAGGCCCGCTTGCAGCGGAAGCTGGATGAGGTGAGTACGCGATAGACACCAGCATTAATGATAGAGAGAACAGCATTGCTTTACGAAACATGTTTCCAATACGCTTCATAACAAAACCTCCTTCTTGGGATGGGTTAAGCTATTCACACGGTATGTAGACACATAGAAGCCGAACAGATCAACGACATGGATTATCTCATCACTCACCTCCCGGACACTCTTAATATACTATAAAATGTCAGAAAATGTTGGAATTTTCTAGATTATTTTAAAATATTTTATATAAAAAGACATGACCTCATCGAACTGGATCATGTCTTTTATTACATACAATCTATTGGTTGAATTTACTGTATGGAACTTTGATATCTACAAACCCTTTAGCATAGGGTGCAACCTCATAAGGATGGAATCGGATGACGATTCCTTTGTCATATAAAAAGAATTGAGATGTTTGATCAAGCTCAAAATCATAAATATTTTCTTCAAAAATAGAAACTCCTGCATTATACATGGCTAATAGACTGTTGGAGATTGATTTCTCTACCTTCTCCATCTGAGTATCATCTTTAACATACTCGCTTAGTTTCAGTTCTTTCCCCGTTCTTAAATCATAGTTATATGATTTTGTCGCATCCATTCCATGTGCTCCGCCAGTGTACACATGATCTTCATATACCACAGATAACTTTTCTTTGGCATTGTATTTTACACTGGCCATGGTAATGTAGAAATAATTTTTGTTTGATTGCTTTTCTTCTTTGTCCAGGCGAGCTGCTTTCACTGCGTGGAGTTTAAATGTCTTGTTCAGCTTATCCGTCACAGATTTCTTTCCACCTGTTAGATGTATGTATGGCTGTCCTTTGTAATATTGGACCTTCGTTTGCACTGTAATCGTGTAGCCTGCCTCTACATGACTAATCGGAAGAATTATAGCAATCAGTACAGTGATCAACAGATAATTTATCCATCTCAATTTTTTTCTTTCCGTTCTATATTTCAACATTATTGATCCCCCCCTTCGGCTCAAAAGATATCGTTTCCTGCATTCTTTTCCATATTACCTGTGGTGTACCTTTTAGGTCTGTTCCGTTCTGAACGTTGCCAATCCAGATATCCTCTGCTCCCGGATGTTGTAAATAGTGCCTAAGTGTCGCTTTGATCAGAATAGACGCATGTAAATCCAGTACCTCATCCAGCGGTATCCAGAATAACTCCCCTTCATCCGAGGGCACAAACCGTCGATGCTTGGTCTCACCAAAATAGACAAACTGCTGCCAAATCTCACCTCCACTAACCTCTAACAGAATATATCGAAGTCGAAAGTGTTCTACATCCTCTGGCTTGAATCCGGTCTCTTCTTCAATCTCCCGATAGCTGGCGGTCATGGGCGTGTTCAGTTCTCCTTGTTCCAGATGCCCGCCAATGCCGCCCCAAAATTCAAAATCAAACAGTCTGCTGCCTACCTTCTTCATCATCAGCATGTCTGAGCCGTTGCTCAAAAACGCTGTAGCCATCTGTCTAATCTCCATATGTACCTCGCTTTCCAGACTTTGTTTATAGTAATCTTTATCTATGTAAACTGAACTAAAGAATATTTACACTAGCCACTCCGATGACAGAACAACCTTCCGATCGCTGTTATCCCCAGATTTTTTGATTCCTTTCCTAAGGGGAAAAATCCGGGGATAAAGGCGAACGCTTCGCTTCTTTAGGTTATTTCTGTCCTCTACGTTTTGTGTAAATGTTATATTCAATTTATATAACCGTCTTTCTAAAGCAGTTTCTTCAACTCACTTAGATGTTCAATCGTATGTAAAGGACCCGACGTAATGCTGTCTTGCCACGGCTGGTTGACCTTCATCCAGATGGTGCTCATGCCTACGCTTGCTGCTCCTTCAATATCGTTCACCGGATGATCGCCAATGTAGATGCATTGCTCTGGTCTTAGACCGAAATGATCGAGCGCAAGCTGAAATATGCGTGGGTCGGGCTTTTTGACTCCCGCCTCTTCTGAAACAATGATATGGTCGTAATCCTCCCGGATACCGAGTTGATCGATTTTCCCATACTGAATATCGGTCTGCCCATTGGTAATTAACCCGGTTCGATATTTCCCCCGCAGATGCTGAACGACTTCTCGCGCCTGTTCCATCAGAACTGAACTTCGCACATACTCTCTGCCATAGAAGGCCATCAATTCTGCATGGGGCGGATGCTCTGCCCAAGGGAGTTCATGCAACAACTCGTTGAACAGAAGGGATTTGTCCTTATAACCATCTTGGTCGAGCTCAATAATTCGCTTACTTATATCTTCGGTTGACTCAAGATGACCAAAATAAGTGTTAATCAAACTCTGCGTGAAGCCGTCAAAAGTCATCGTTCTGTTCAGAATCGTATTATCCAAATCAAAAATAACCGCTTTAATATGATCCATCGCTCTTTCCCCCAGTTAAAGAATATGAAGTCATGCTTATTTTTTCTTTTTATGATAGTGATAACCCGTGCACAGGCCCTTTTGCTTGGATTTGGCTGAACAGTTATGTCCACCGTTCTTATCCAGTCTGCCTGGATGAGCATAAGCGGAAGAGGATACACCAACAAGTACGACAAGAGACAGGATTACGATAACAACCTTTTTCATAAGTCACCCTTCGATAAACACCCTATGCTTTAGGGCTTAATACGTGCTATATCATTCTACATGAAAACCCACAATTGGGATATCCTTCATCTATTTATTGCATACATCTCATAAAATTTTAAATTGCTTCAACGCATGGGTAACTCCGTCTTCACTTGCCCGCAGGGTAACATAGTCGGCGCTTTGTTTAATCCGTTCTCCGCCATTTCCCATGGCAATTCCGATTCCCGCATACGCTAGCAGATCCACATCATTCTCCCCATCGCCAAAGGCCATTGTATCCTCTCTGGATATCTTCAGGTAGTCGAGAACTTTCTCTGCGGCTGTAGATTTGCTGACTTCACTCGCTTCCAGCACATTCACTACATACGGATGGAATCTCACGAATCGTAAAGAAGGAAATCTGGACTGGAATTTCTCCGTCTCCGCCTCATCCGCATATAAGCAAATGCAATATACGTCCTGTTCCAACGTGCTGATTTTCTGTGGGAAATCCAACAGTCCCAGCGTATCTCGCATTGCCTCAGTAACACGACCATCTGCTGTACACAACCCGTTCGTCTCAAAAGACTCGGTAAAATATGAAATACTGTGCCCATGCAACTCGGCAAACTCACTGAATGCTCTAACCATCTGTGCAGACAGTACAGACTTATGTATCACTTCATTACCTGCTTTGAGCAATGCTCCGTTAGCCGAAATAATCGTATCGATTCCAAGATTTCTGAATTCTTTACATAAGTTATAGGGCCTACCTGTGACAAGTACGACTTGGATGCCTTTACGAATTAATTTCTGGATCGACTCTGCTGTACGTGGTGATAAACTCCGATCTATTTCGCTCAGCAATGTACCGTCCACATCAAAGAACACAGCTTTCATCAAAATGTTCTTCCTCCTCTGTCTTCAAGTAAAAAGAGCAAGCACAGAATAACCTGATGCGGTCTTCCTGCACTTGCTCTTGTGTTTAACGGGTCTGAACATCTTGGGTACGTCCCATGTACCATGATTGAAATGATTCCGCCATAACCAGGGGAATGTCATGTGCCCGATGATGCAGAACAGGTTTGGCACGGTTCACGGTATGAATGGAAGCAACACCTAACCAACGCTGTAACACATTACGGGTGATCTGCACTTCGATGACTTTCTCACGTTTGGAGATGAAGAGTGTTGAAGTGAGCGCGCCGGTTCGAAGTTGAATGAAATTCTGATTCAAGATGTATCGGGTATGGAAAAAGTCCACCACTCTGCATGTTGCAATCCATACTAACAGAATCGCCGAAATCATCCACCAGGCATGCTTCTGCCCTAACACAAATGGTTTGAAATACCACAATAAACCCGTGATCACGATCCAAAAAAAGCTTGGTTTGAGCAGGCGCAGCCATAGTGATATTCGTGGAAGTTTTTCCATCTCTTGCGTAACTCGATAGGATGGCAGGATCTCCTCAATCATGGTATAGGCTTGCTTCACAGGCAGGAAGGGATAGAGCGAGTTCACCTCATGTTCGGACTCCCCCAGACTCCCCGCAGTGGTCAGTTCTACTTCCGCTAGTCCAAGCAGCCTTTTCATTGGAGACTGTGTAATTTTCACGGCCTGAACGCGTTCTTTCAGGATTGAAAATGACGTTTGCTCCATCATGCCCTTCGTGATATAGATGCGGTTGGCATCCGAGGTGATCTGGAAATTTCCATACTTCACAAAGGTTCTGACAATGCCCAGAGCAATAGATATGATCAATAAAACCAAAATCATCAAACCAGCAATCCACCAGGAATCGAGCCAGGTTAATAACAAACTTTCCGTTACTTCCTCATCGGGGAAGAAGTCCTTCACCCAGGAATAGAGCGTAGCCAAGACCGGAATCAGTACGAGAAAACTAAGCGAGGTAAAGGATGCTTTGAATATATCCTTCCGGGTGGAATGATAATGAACAACCCGTTCCTGTTTTACTTTTGCAGGCAGAGACATGGCTTTATCCGGTATAACAGGTTCAGATTGCGCTTCTTCCTCTTCCATGGGCTCATCTACATCCAACGTAACAGGTTCCTCTGTTGCTTCTACTGTTTCTGCGTCTTCTGCCATATAACCTGCTACAACCTTCTCCAACTGTTCTGCTTCGGAAAGTGAAACAACGTGTAACTGAAAAGTAGCATCTTCTCCCTTGATTCCCGTCTCGAAACGGATGGACGTCACGCGGAACAACCGATGAAACACTGTCGTATGACGATTCACATTCTGGACTTTAGTATACGGGATAGTTCTTCTAGTACGGTTGAACACACCACTATAGATATGAAAGGCCGTATCATCTGCTGTATAACGAGAGGTAAACCACTTCCAGATGATCGAAATCACACCAATTGAAATACCTACATAAAAGGCAATTCTTCCATAGAAGAGCCATTGGGACTCTGAGTCCTGACGGAAGACAAACAAAAACAGGATGATCGCGAACCAATTCTTCACCATTTTCCACAAGCTCCACAGCATGGCTAATGGGTGATGTCGTTTCATATCGATCATTCGTCCACCTCATTAATCCGCGCATAGGATGCGATCTGATGACGGAGTGCGAGCGCGACTTCCTCTGGCAATGCCGGGATATCATGAGATGAACCCATCGTGCCAACCGATACGGAGTAGAGTCCGTATTTTCGCATCAAAGGTCCCTGATTCGTTGTAACCGATTGCACTTTTGCCATGGGGATGATCTGATGTACCTTCGTTAGCGCCCCATGCTTCAGTTGCAGGAACTCCTCATTCACATCATAATACCAGTACTTGTATAACCATGAAGGCTGGATGAAAATATCCCACACCGCATAGAGCACAGATATGGCCGTAACCCCCCACAAAATCCAACCAATCCACGTCTTCCATCCATAGATTGAATCGAGTACTAACAGTACGGTAAGGATCAGAAGACCTATCACATTCCATATGATGGCGCTAATTCTCCACAGGTGTACTGCATGAGGAGATAACCGTTGCTCGGGTGGGTTCCACTGTATTGACATATGTTCACTCCTTTTTCCTCGGGTACATAAAAACACACATGTTACACTGTACGAACAATCGTCCACGATCGATTCAGAAAGATTCAGTTAGGGCGTGTCTCAAGACTCCGTTCTGGCAATTCGAACTGACCGTTGATATACTGGAGTGGCATCTGAAGGAGGGCTATGTCTGAACATGAATATCTTTATTATTGAGGATGACTCTCTCCTCTTGGAAGCGCTTAGAGAAAGTTTAAATCAGTGGTCATATGAGGTAAGTAGCCCCACTGATTTTTCATATGTGATGGATTCCTTTGTAGATTATCAGCCTCACTTAGTGATTATTGATATACAGCTTCCCAAGTTTGACGGCTTTCATTGGTGTAGAGAAATACGTGCCGTGTCCAAAGTTCCGATTATCTTTCTTTCATCAAGAGATCATCCCATGGATATGGTGATGGCGATGAACTTAGGGGCGGACGATTACGTTCCTAAACCTTTTCATATGGATGTACTGATCGCCAAGGTACAGGCTATTCTTCGTCGAACCTATACATATGAAGAGGCTTCCTCCGATGTCTTGGAGTGGAATCAAGCGATTCTTGATTTAAAAAGCGGTGAAATTCATAAGGATGGGCAAACCATTGGCCTGACAAAAAATGAATTTTTTATACTATCGGTTTTGGTTAAATCCAATAATAAAATTATCTCACGTCATGAACTGATGAAAATGCTCTGGGATGATGATCAATTCATCAATGACAATACGCTTACAGCCAACATCACAAGATTACGTCAAAAGCTTTCCTGTCTCAACTTAGCTGATGGGATTGTGACTAAAAAAGGTCTGGGGTATATGGCCGTTACTCTTTAGGAGGTTCCTATTGTTTATCGCTTATCTCATGTATAAAAAAAGTTGGATTGTCTTGATTGGATTACTACTTCTGCTCACCAATGCTTTAATACAATTGGATGCTGGCATAAGTGTGGAGCCTCATTCTCTCATCTATCTAAATTCGTTGTTCCTAATTATCACTTTGGGCTTCTTTATTTGGAGGTATAACAAGGAAACCGCCTATTATAAATCCCTTCGTACCCTTTCTGATGATGTCGGAGAGGACTGGTTTGAAGATGTGCCCAAACCTCACAGCTCTTTTCCTGACCCAATGGTTTATATTCTTTTACAAAACATTCATCAACATCATCAAAACAAGCGTCGTGAGGAACAGTCTACCCAACTCATGGAACATACGGATCTTGCTTCATGGGTTCATGAGATGAAAACACCCCTCACAGCGATGAAGATCACCATTGATGCTCATCGTTCTAATGAGCTAGCTCAAAGGTTAAATGCGTCTTGGCTTAGAATGCACTTATTAATTGATCAACAGCTATACATTTCGCGATTAGCCAACCTGGACTCCGACTTACTCCCCGAAAAGCTAGAAGTGAAAGATTTGCTAAGAGAAGAGATTCGTGAGCTATCCACATGGTGTATGGAAAAAAATATATCCATTGATTTGACGGCAGACACGGTGTCTGCCGTGTACACAGACAAAAAGTGGTGTAGGTTTGTGATAAGACAGCTTTTAACGAATGCGATTAAGTACAGTCCTACCCATGGAAAACTATTCATTCACACGGGTCTCCATGAAAATGAGTCCGTGATCGTAACCATTAAAGATGAAGGACCTGGCATTCAGGCACATGACCTGCCTCGCATATTTGATAAGGGCTTTACGGGCGAAAATGGGAGGATACAGAACTCAGCGACTGGAATGGGACTCTATCTTGCAAAAGAAATATGCAAGAAGTTACATGTTCGACTTGAAGTTGATTCGGCTGTTGGAGAAGGAACATCTATTTCGATGGTATTCACGAGTGATAATCCGTTTGAAATGCTTAGACGAACATTACTATAAACCGGGTAATCATAAAGCAGTCAGGATATTTATAAAGCCTGACTGCTTTTTCGTTGCAATGTGACGAAAATATCACATTCGAGCCTGTTTTATCATCTAGAACTTACGACCTGAAGGTTTAAAAGAACTACACTGTATATAGAACAACTCGATTGGAGTGTATGGAATGACACATCAAATGACACTGAAAACCGTTTTAAATGCTGAGGGCGTACGTAAATCTTATGGTTCAAAGGGAACTGCTCAACAGGTGTTACAAGGAATCGACCTTCGCGTGACAGAGGGTGAGTTTGTCGGCATTATGGGACCTTCAGGCTCAGGCAAGACCACTCTTCTAAATACGTTAGCGACGATTGATCGAGCCACAGATGGCAAGATTTTTATACAGGAGCACGAGATTTCTAAAATGAAGGATAGGCAACTTTCCGATATTCGTCGTCAACATTTGGGCTTTATCTTTCAAGATTACAATTTGCTCGATACGTTAACGGTGAAAGAGAATATTTTGCTGCCTGTGTCTTTAACCAGAATAAGCAAAACCGAAGCTGAACATGAGTTTAATGAGATTGCAGAAATTTTAGGCATTAAAGAATTAGCTGATAAGTATCCTACTGAAATTTCGGGCGGTCAAAAGCAACGTACCTCTGCGGCGCGAGCATTAATTCATTCGCCTTCACTTGTTTTTGCAGATGAGCCTACCGGTGCTTTGGATTCCAAAGCAGCCTCCAATCTGTTAGAAAATTTACATGAGATCAACCAGTCACGACAAGTCACCATTGTCATGGTTACTCATGACCCGCTAGCGTCTAGCTATTGTAACCGGGTGGTCTTTCTAAAGGATGGCAAAGTATTTGCTGAATTGTACCGGGGAGAGAAAACGAGAGAATCTTTCTTCAAAGACATTCTGGATATGCAGGCCGTTCTTGGAGGAGGCAGCCCGAAATGAACATACGTAAACTAGTGATGCGCAGCATGCGGAAAAACATCAAAATGTATTATCTCTATTTTTTCGCGATGATTTTCAGCATAAGCTTGTATTTTATCTTTTCTACCCTGCAAAATGATCAAACCGTTGTTGAAACGGTTCAATCTAGCGTGAACTTCTCAACGGCTTTTCAAATCGCAGGTATATTACTCATTCTTATTACGATTGTGTTTACGATGTATGCGACAAACATCTTTATTAGAAGGCGCAGTCAAGAAATCGGATTGTATCAGTTAATTGGCTTGTCCAAGGCTTGGGTCGCTCGGATACTGATCCTGGAACACACGATTCTTGGTCTAGGCGCTTTATTGATCGGAACAACAGTTGGAACTTTGCTCTCGCGACTGTTTCTCTTACTTTTAATAAACCTGTTAGGGCTTGATGCTAAGTTTGACTTAACCTTCTCTACCCAAGCATTCATTCAAACGATTGCTGTGTTTACTTGCCTGATTGCCGTTACATCCGTACAAATGATATGGACAGTGTATCGCAGTACATTACTGCAATTGTTTCAGGCTACTCATCAAAATGAGGCCTTTGTCAAACGTCCAAGCATCGTTTCAGGCATTTTAGGCTTAGCAGGCGTAAGTCTGATCGGATTTGGTTATTATGTGTCTACCTTTATTGGATACAATGCAGATGCTCTCATTTTTCTGATGTTAATCGTTCTCGTCAGTACCATACTTGGAACCTATTTAGTCTTCCATACAACCATAAGCTGGATATTATATGTTTATCGAAAAAAGAAAAATGGGAATCTCGGCTTGATTAATAGCCTTTCGGTAGCACCATTAATGCACAGAATGAAAGGTCACGCCAATTCGTTAACCTTAATCACGATACTGTCTGCGATGACGATTACGATGATTTCTCTTTCCTATTCCTTATATTATTCCATCGAAAAGGATGTAAGATTGGCGATGCCTTTTGATTTTGCAGTGGAAAATATGCCGGAGGAAGCCGCTGTGATATCAAGTAAGTTAAGAGATGCGCAGATTGAATTCGATCATTATCAAGTGGATGCCATCCGATTCATTGGCGCATGGGTGGATCAGAATCAGAATTCAAAACCAAGCCATCGTAATAGACCGTTTTTGCTTTTCTCAGCAGAGCAGATGACGCAGGTTGGAGTAGATCTTGAGCGTCCCCGAAATGGTGAAGCCATCTATCATAGTTCGCGAGCCATTATAGAAGGAATGGAGATTTCATCTCCAAAAGAAGTGCAATACGCATCAAATGATGAAACAAATCTACTCACTGTCTCCAAGTACAAGCTTAATAATATGATGAATTACATTAACTATGGCTATCAATTACTTGTTTCTCAAGCAACTTTCGAGAGAATGAGAAGCAGCATTCAGGAGGATGAATCCAAACAACTTTTGAATTTTGAGGTTTTTAACGTGTTAGATCGTGAGAAAACTGATACCGCTTCGGACATCTTTCGAACGAGTGTGGACAGTGACCTGTTACTCAGGGACTTTTATTCCACATACGAGGGATCGCGTCAAAACTTCGGGCTGCTCATTTTTATTGCTGGATTTTTAGGCTTGGTATTTATCCTCTCAACGGGAAGTATTTTGTATTTCAAACAAATGACAGAAGCTGAACAAGAAAAAAACCATTATCGGACACTGCGACAACTCGGATTTCAAGTAAGCGATATGATGAAAGGCATTATCCGTAAACAGCTCTTTGTTTATTTAATTCCGCTGGGTATTGGATTAACCCATGCTGCTTTTGCCTTGAAGGTAAGCTCTATACTCCTTGCAGCAAGCATGCTAACTCCAATCCTCATAAGTATGGCAGTATATGTTCTTATTTATCTGGTGTTCACCGTCGTTACCATCCGGTATTACAAAAACATCGTCACCAATGCTCTATAGAAAGGAAGAGAAATGATGAAAAAAAGGATATTTATTTCTTGTCTCGTTGTAATTGTTATGATTGCTGGCCTCTATCTCTTCATGCGTGAGCCATTTGATCGTTTTAATCCAATGATTAAAGAGGAATATGTATATATTAAGCTTCAAGATGAACCTGTAGATGATGACGGTAGATATAAATATAGGCTGCAAGGAATCACCGAAAGCGGAGAAATTAAACGAGTAGTATTTACCACCAGCAGTACACTTAATCAAGGCACCTTCTTAAAAGTGCTCGCCAAAGGTACCTATACTGAAAAATATGAATTGATCGATGAAAATGAAATGCCATCGAAATAAGGAAATAAGAACGATCACATGTAACAAGGTGGATTCTCCAAGATGAAGGCAATAAAAAAGATGACTCCTGTTGCCAAACAGGTGGTCATCTTATACATCTGTTTATTTATCAGCAAAATCCTGCACTCTACACAACCAAACCATATGATCTGTTTCTTCGCCCCAGTAGTTCTTCGCCACCACATAGGGTTCACCGAATTTGCGTTGCCACTTCTGCTGTGCAATTTGATAGCCGCTATCTAAGCAGAATTGCTGAATACCCCGCCGCTGAAGTTCAGTAACCAGTGCTAGAATGAGCGCCGAACCAATCCCTTGACCTTGAACCTCGGGCAAAACGTACAGGCTACCCAGTTCTCCGATATCATTCAACCGATGATCTGTACATTCTCGAATCTCTTCACCACAAGGTCCATACGAGATTGTGCCTACAATCACATCTCCCATTTTGGCGACGAGGAAAAATACATTTGCTTCCTTGTTATGATCTGGCTGCAATGCAGTGTGAATTAATGCTCTCTTGTGTGTTATTTCATCCTGAATATCATCCAGTAACGAGCCTATTCCCTCCTGTTCGAATGCTGCCGGGATCGTTGTCTCGAATACCCGATACGCTCCCTCTGCATCCGATCGTGTCATAGGTTCAATGGTAATTTTGTAATCCACAGGTTCTTCTCCGTTCCATATACCTTCTTAATCTGTACGTCGCTGGATCAGTCTTCTTAATTGGTTAGCATCCTCAAGGGATATACTATATCCAGTATGCGTGTCTTCCTCGTTTACTAACAAGCCTTGCATCTTGGGATCCATTCCCAATGAGAAATCATACCGTGTAACCGAACCATCTGCATTATTAATACTCATCTTGTACTGCGTACCATAATCAATAATACCCGGCATATGCTCTGCCTTATGTATGGCCTCCATCATGATTCGAATCTCGTCAGCTCGATCAAACTCAACATCTTGGCATGGTTCCGAGGCGAGGTTGGGATTACACGTTAAAGTGATCAGCACAGGAAGCCCTTCTTCCGAGTCCGGTTCATTCGGTTGACTGCATCCTGTAATGGACGTAGCAATGACGAGCACCATCAAGAAACCTACATATTTCACCATACCACCTGCCTCCCTGACTTCGTAATGAATAGAGAAGTAACGATTACAGCATCTAGTAACTCAACTGAACTATCTAAATATCCGTAGTCATATCCAGTTACGCAACTCCGGGTCCCATGAAGACAACATAGCGATCAGTCGCTCTACGGTCTCTTCCACAAATACCTGAACCCTCTCACCCGTAATGAACTCAGGAGTAATTCCCGGTTCTTCCCCATTTAGAAATGAAAACGTGTGGTCCCGCCAGCGAATAATCTCATCCGCAGTTAAACGATTCGTCATGTCATAGCCTGGTGAACTGTTGAGCACCTGCCACACTTCTTCACTCCAACTTGAACCTTGATAGAGATTGAAATCGATCTGGTCCGTCTCCTGGTAATATAAACGCGCCAGTTCATCCTTCGATCTACTATTGCCTGAGTGTTGGTCTGCCTTATTGACCCGTTCGACGAATTCAGGATGCACACTTCGGAACCAGTAATAGTCTGTCAGCACATGCATAAAGTATCCTCGCACAAACCACTTCCATCCTTCATCGGTGAGTTGTTGCATATAGGATGAGTAAAGTTCGTCCAGTCCACCAATGTAATCTGCATTATCTTTCGGGTTAAAATGGGTGTATTCCTTGTCCTCTCTGGTTGTGCCTTCACGCATATGTATGGAATCCGGGGCGATGTTCCCCAGATAGAATGAATCTCGACCAGCCTGCATTTGCAGAGATTCTGCAATCCGATTAGCAATATTGAGATGAACCATAGGTAACGGCATAGAAATAATCTCCTTTTATCGGGAAGTATTCTACTATACTTAGGATAAAACGATATAACCTACTGGTGCAACGTACAGATCACTGGAATAGTGAGACTCCGCTATTTTCCACCTTTTTTCACCGTAAGTTCGTGATTAACCCTCTATTCTCTCCAATTGCATCCGGTCAAACAGCTGCTCCAAATCCGTATGATACTCCGGCTGTTCCTTCACGAGCAGGCTAATATATTCCGATCCGCACTCATAGAATACCAGACGATTGAACGGAGCTGTATCTCCAAAATGATTACTTTCCTGTCCAAATTTTGCCCGAATCAGATTCTCAACATACCTTGCGTAACCTTCGTTCCACTCCAGCCAGCTCCAGTACTCAGCTTGTTCTTCATTTAATGAACGGAACAACACCTTTCTAGCTGTTTGTACTTTCGATAGGTCTTTACTCTTCAAAGCAGACAACAATGAGTTAATCCGCTCCACAACGATTTCATCTGCATACGGAAATTCATAATCCAGTTCCCATGTTACGCGCTTCAGTTGGTCCATTTTGTGCTTAATCTGAAGACGGTTTACGATCCGTTCATCATATTTCTCATATACATAACAATGAACATATTCGTGGAACAGATAGACTTTCTGCTCCAGATCTTTGAACGCTGCATCCGTTACAATCGCACACATTCTTCCGTCCATATGATGCACCGGCATTGCCGCAAGGCATTCATCTGGAATATATAAATCGTCCGGTACCGTCTTCACCCACTCATATTGCTGCGTTTTGGATGAATAATCATAGATATATAATAAAGCTTCATAGGCTACAACCACTGGATAATGTTCTGCAAACAAAGGATGTAGGCTAACCAAGCCTTTCTGAAGTTCGTTTAACTCATTAATTTGTTCTAAAAAAGCATCCATGTCATTAACCCTCTCTTTACTGGATTGATGCGTTAATCATACTAGAATAGAAAAGATAAAACACTGAGAGAAAAATGATAATTCTGTTCGAGTATGAGATGGTGAACGTTAGAAGCGCTCTCCGCGTTTCTCATACAGGTAGATATCCAGTGCCTGAATCCCACGCCGGGCCAGCTTAATAAACAGGATCAGTGCATACACACCCAGTCCGTATAACAGCACATTAATCAACATTAGAAATATCGTAATCATAATTGTTATTCCTCCTATGAACCTATTAAACTACCACTCCCTATTCTAGCATATTTTTCCTCAGTTAACTTTTATGGTGGATGTAAAAGTCCTTCGGTGTGCTTATTGTTTCAAAACAAAAAAACTTCCACATCCGTATGTGAACGGTGGAAGTTTGTTAATCCGATATACAGTTTCCTAAGTTCGTTCACCACTGACTATATGCCAATGCAGATGCTTCGAGTCTTGATAACTGCCCAAGTTAGTTACAATCTTCGATGAGCCTGTCTGAGCTAACATGTCAGCAGCAATCTTTTTAATGACACGCATCATTTCCCATAAAAGTTCATCATTATTCTCTTCTTCTTGGGAAATGAATGACTGAATATGAATCTTGGGAATCACCACGATATGGTGATCGTAGTATGGTCGGGTGTGGTGGTAAGCTAGTACTTGATCTGTTTCCCAAACAACATCTACTTTTGTTTTACCATTGAGCACCTCATTACAATAGAAGTCCTGCGTCATCATGCTCTCCCCTCTCTACTCAGTTCTAATATATCTTGCCTTAATGCGTATTGAAGTTATGAAAAATCATACCTGTTTTCCCTGACGCAACTGCTCCATTTATACTATCAAATCTTACATTCATAGATTCTCGTCTCTTCATCATCCAGCAGATATCCTTTACCGATATAGGCCCAGTTATTTTTTTCATAATAATCGGTCAGATCAGTACACAAATAGAGCTTGTCATACCCTTTCGCTTTCACCTCATTCATTGCATGGGTCTGGAGTTGACCACCCAGGTTCTGGCCCCGATATTCTGGATCAACATGAAGACATGCAAACCAGGGAAAGAGATCCTGTCTGCTATTCAGATCACTTCGTAATAATGCGTACCCACCGATAATTCGGTCTCTATCCAACATCACATAAAATCTTGGCACATCACTCTCTGTATCCACAGAACGCTCTATACAATCTCGATAGAAATGGAAGCTAGATTCCGAGCCCCATTGTTTCCAAAAATACTGTACTGCTTCTTGCAGCACGTCCGGCTTCTGCCGAATATCAATAATTTGCAAAATGTTAATCTCCCTTCATACTTTTATATTTTCAACGTTCAGTTCACGCACAAAAACAGCCGTCCCCTTCATTCTGACATCCATATCCTCACCATCCCGAATCACACTCACTTGAACTTTTCCATCTCTTCCAATCTCATGCCCTTGTTCTACCACAAACTGTACCTCATCGATCTCCGGTTTCACATACGTTAAATAATAGGCACCCATGACCCCGGAGGCTGTTCCAGTCACTGGATCTTCCGTCGTACCTGAGTACGGTGAAGAGAAATGTCTCGCATGCATCATCGCACCGGAATCACGGGTTTCGAAACAAAAGGGATGTAGCGAAGCTTTGGGGTTTTCAAGTAAAATACCAGGGAACAGGGAAGAATCCGGTTTCATTTTCATAAAAGAGCTTAGTTCACGAATTGGGATTAATAACGTCCAGGTTCCTGTACTTCCATAAACGATTGGCGTAGAATGGTCGACATCATCCAGAGTGAGGTTTATGGCGCTTACCAGCTTCTCGATGTCACCCTGGAACGGTACAAACTGCGGCTGATCCTGTTTCATTTCCATGTAAATGGTGTCGGCATTCCGCTCAAATCGTATGGGTAATATGCCTACATTGGTTTCAATCGCGATTAACTCTTTGTCACCCAACATCCCACGCGTCCTCATACCATACAGTGATGCCATTGTGGCATGACCACACAGATTAATCTCATGACCCGGCGTAAAATAACGTAATCTGACATCAGCTACTTCAGAGTTCAACACAAATACCGTCTCATTAAAACCAACCTTATAAGCGATCTGCTGCATTTCCGTCTCACTTAAATGATCCGCTTCAAAAACCACTCCTGCAGGGTTACCTTGGCCGGGAACTGTGGAGAAAGCATCATAATGATAGACCTTAACATCACTCATGATCAGACCCACTCTCTCTGTAATCTACGAGACGTACATTTCCATATAACTCTACACTTTCACCATCCATTACAACCCCGCCACCATCTTGGCACGCATAGACCGTTGTACGGTTAACACGCGTGTATTCTCTTAATGAATTCAGGGTATCTTCAGAACCGTCCCAGTGCGGTGCAAACTCAAAATCAACAAGCCCCAGTGCTTTCATATCATCCAATCCCACATCGTTCTCATCTGCATCTTCACCATACCCGGCTATCTCAATCGTAGGTGTAGTCAGAATACTGCCTGCACTGACCCCAATAAGAATGCCGCCACTCTTCACATAGGAATTTAACAGACCAAGCGCATTTCTCTTCTGTAATAAACTTAGAAAATAAAACGTATTTCCGCCGGATAGATGAATCGCATCACATTCGAAAATAGCGCCAAATGTGCTCTCCTCATACTCCAGATCAAGATCATAATATTGAATGTTATCTATTCCTATTTGATTATAGTAACGTTTAGTGTGTTCAAAATACTTTCGGTCCGGGTCGGAACATGAAGGGATATATCCGATGGAAGGCTGTTCACTGTCGAATAAGCTTCGTATTCTCTGATCCAATTTATCGCTAGACTCTAAGAGCAAATCACTTAACAGAACCAACGTAGTCATCTTATTTCCTCCCGTACCTATTAGACTGGCTTAAACTCTCTATCCAAAATCGAGAAAAAATACTGGTCTGTCCACTGATTGTTCCACCATAGTTCTTCCTTGAAAACGGCCTCCCGTGTCATACCCACATGCTTCATCAGTGCGGCTGAGCGAACGTTTTGTGAATTACACATGCCGACGACCTTATGAACTTGTAACTCTTGAAATGCAAATTGTAGTAAAAGTCGGGTACCTTCACTCCCGTATCCTCTACCTGCATATTCCGAAAGTACAGCGAATCCAAGTTCCCAGCTTTTTCGGTAATCCACATAACTCCACATCTGAACAATACCAAGAGGTGTACCCTCCGGATCATTCAAGCGGCGTAAAACGAAATCATAGGCATACGGTTTCTCATCTGCGACAGCAAAATGGCTGCGATATTTCTCACGGACCTTCTCCTCATCCGTTTCAACGTTCTCTTCAAAACTCCATATCGTTGTGTCACATTCAAGTTGACAAATGAAGTCGAGGTCCTGTTCGGTGACTGTTGTTATTTTCACCTTCTCTCCCACGAATTCCATGTGGCTTCATCTCCTTTCTTTGGATTATGATCATTGCTTTGGAATCTCCCACTCTGTATTAAGCATCCCTCTACCAATATTCCATTTGGCGAGTAAAGCTCTTTGTCTATTTTCCAAATCAAGATAGGGAGCCGCAACACAGGATAACGTGTCAAACATATGGATAAAATGCGGCCCTTCTTTGAAACGCCGAAGCCCTCCATACGCTTCATCATCTGCTGCCCATACAATCTTTTTAATGCCCGACATTAATATGGTGCACGAACACATGGGACAAGGCTCACAGGTAGTATAAAGCGTCAAGTCTTTCTTCTTCGAGAATTTCTTCTTCTCTACATCCAGCAAATGTTTTCCTGCCCGACGAATGGCATCCACCTCAGCATGTGCGGTGGGGTCGCAATCCGAGAAAACTCGGTTTCTGCCTTTACTCACGACAATCCCATCCACATCCACGATTATCGCACCAATCGGATACGTTCCTTCAGTAAATGATTGTTCTGCTTCTTCCAGAGCTAAAGTTAAATATTCATAATCCGATAACTTCATTTTAAAGTCCTCCTAAGTACAGTTATTGACCACTTACCAAAACAGATGCCTTGTGTAATGTGTAAAGAAAAGATTGACGGTATCTCCTTTAATCGTTAAAAGTTCTTGATCGTGTACTGCCCTGCTTCACCAAGAAAATCACTTTTGGTTAACCCTTTTTCTCCGAGTAAAATCCTGTAGTTCGATATTGTACCATCATGGGAAATGATAAACGTATTGCCGCTCTGTTGCCTGCACCACTCAAGAAGCTTTTCAGCTAATATCTGGAACCGATGTGCATCCATCTGATTAATACTTTCTTTCCAACAATCCAAACCCAGTTCAACCATTTTTATGTCACTATACTGATTACTAAGTTCTTCCTTGGAGTAGGTCTGATCGCAGACGAAAGGAACGAACTCTGGATTCTGAGGGAACATTCTTGGGCCAACCAGCGGGCTGAACGCAAGATTGGTGTTTGAGGCTAGAAGGAGTGCAGTTTCAATAGTACGTTTCGTTGGACTTACCAAAATGACGTCCTCAGGCGTAAAAACCACTTGTTTACGCAACGCTATGACCTGACTTTTCCCCAATTCAGTGAGGCCGGGGTGCAGACAATTTAATTGGTTAGGGTAATCTATCAAGTGTTCACTATGACCATGACGAATAAATGTAATATCCATAAGACCTCTATTCCTCTATTCCTGAATGAAGTGTTTGATTCCTTTTGCATCAAGAAGATTAGTCAGTTCCTTTCTCAAAAACATAGGATAGACTTCCATCTGCTCCAGTCGTATGCAAAAGAACTCTTCCCTTATCTATCACAATACCTGCCACACGAAAGTTGAATTTGTTATTATGCTGCTCATACGATATATTTTTGTTTTCTGAATTACTCATCTCGCTGACCATCCATCAGATAATCCATTCATGAATCCCATGATGAATGATGGGATGATAAGTACGAGCAATAAAATCAAACTGGCTATGCCCCATCTAAGAATTACTTTCCGTTTGCTTCGAACACCTATAATAATTAAGATTGCGGTTGTTGCAATTAGGGCTACTTCATAAAATGTCATAGAACTGTCCTCCGGTATGTATTCGTATTTCATTATGGTTATTCCAGAATCTTTTCTAGTTTGCGCCTTGAAGCCTCGCGGTCATAATCCGAATTATCCAGCCATACCTTATCCATCTGAAGTAAGCCATAGATTTCGGACTCTAACCTTTTTCTTTCCTGCAAAACCTCTACTGTACCCGGAACACCCTGATAACCCTGCGCTTGCCCGAATCCCTGATTCGTATAATAATTAATGAAGCCCTCTGACCATTCCTTTGGTCTTTCACTGACCGCCTTATCAAATGTATATGATATATCCTTCTGGTCGATATAGATGAGAAGCGGATTCAGAGCATGAATGATACGGCCCAGTTCCAATACATACTGCACGTTCTGCTCTTTGGATTGATTACATTTGACAAGACCCATGGTCAGTGGATTTTGGATAAAACAACATTCAAATATCGTGATGGAATCATCATTCGTGCTTAACAGGTTTTCAGTGAAATTTTGCCACTTCTCGGTGATCAGCTTTACATTTTGTGCAAAAGGAATTTCGTAAATATCCCGTCTGAATATATCCTGTAAGACATGGTCAGGAACATTTATTCCCCACTGTTCTTTCATCTTACGGTATGGAATCAGGAAACCTTGATCATAGGCAATCGCATGGCTTTCCAGAACCTCTCTGTAATCTTCATGCGTGCTCAATAAAGCCTCGAAGTCTTCAGTATGATAACAAGCAACGCCTTCGTAATCAGCAGGATGATCCAGGTTTCCTTCCTGAAATAGTTGTACCTGCTTGCCTTGACCTATCAGGATTTCGGAAACCATTTTGGCAATCGTTGACTTGCCTGAACCCGGTAATCCTTCAATGAGTATTAATCTCCTAGCCATCATTACATCATCCTTCATTTTGTGTGATGATATGGATCTTCCATCTATCAGCCACGATGTTATCAATCAATATCTGCAATAACCCATTGCGCAGAATCGCCATCTTCTTTCTTTTTCCAAAACACCATCGTATTTATATATTCCTTGTCGTTCTCTCTTAATTCAGTAATCGTTACAGCTCCCTGGTAAAGTTTCTTTTGCTCTTGAATGATAATATCGCTTATGGAAATAATCTTGCGAACTTTGTATCTTCCCATGCCCGATATAGGAGACTGTGGATCAAAAAGATTCATATATGCTTTTTCATCCTTTTCGTATAAATAACGCACCCGGGCATTCATAAGTTTGACGATTTCCAATTCATCCCCTGTATAGTTTGTTTCATCAAGGTACTCAGGTGGGATATCTTCCGTCTCTTGGGATGTCGTTATTTCTTCATCCTGCTGTGCATCTTCAGTGTTTCCTTTGTTCTGACAGGCCACAAGAAGTAGCAATAATAATGAAACTATCATTAACTTCTTCATATTCCATCCTCCGATCAGCATTCGTCTAATCTTCCAAATCTCCCACGATCATGAGCTGCGTTGGGCGCTGAATTCCGACTGTTTTCAAACGTTCAATGATAGAATTACCTTGTTCTGCAAAAGCCGCATAATCTTCAAACGCCTTGGCCCGTTCCATATGCTGTTTGCAGGCATTAGTAACCAAATGTATATCCCGTTCTGCCATAACATCCGGCTTAGGTTCGTTGTATTCGCATGTCCACTGTATACTTATACCACTGGCAGTAACGATATCCCTGACTTCCTGACGTGTGTACGTGTGATGATGATATATTCCCAAACGCTGATCTATATCCGCACTGAAATGATGATATAAAATATGAGTCAGCTGGGCTTCATTCGGCTCATCACTGACTAATTCATTCATGAGAAACAGACCGTTTCTTTTCACAACTCGCTTCATTTCTTCCAGAACCTGTGCACCTGGCGGTAAATGATGCAAAGCATTCGAAATACAAACTGTATCAAACGTCCCATCTGCAAACTCCATGTTACCCGCATCCATCGGCTTAAACTGAATCTTTCCATGACCCGCGTAAGCAGCCTCTGCTTGACGTAATGAATCCATATCCGTATCCATTCCAGTAATCTGTTCGATACCACTGAATAGTTCAAGTAAAGTAGGAATAAATCTCCCAGATCCCGTGCCTACGTCCAATACCTGCCCTGCCCGATGCGTACTCAAATGTTTCTTCAATTCATCCACGGAACACACCATCCCGGTTATGACTTTGCTTGCTTTTATTTTAAAAGAAGAAGACTTCCTATGTATGTAAAATTTTCTCTCAAGGTACATCATAACCCATAATGTGGGATTTGCGAATAAACGAAGTAAGCCAACTCTTATGTTGCTTGTGCTCACGCTTCATCCCGTTTACCCCGTTTCTTGAACAGAAATCTCTACGTTCTTGGCCAAAATCCAACCACTCAATCCATACGAGGAAGAGATCACCATGTACTTGTATTTCTCTTCTATCAGCTGATTTTGCAATTCGTCATAGGAATCATAACTGACAGGCCAACCCTGACCCTTCCCTGACTCTAACAACTCTCGATTATGAGGAACAAAATGCTCTATGTCCCTCTCATCCAGATCCAAAATAATACTCCCATACAGCGGTGTATCAAACGCATGGGCCATTACACCAGAGAATAAAACATCCATATTTTTCGGCACCTCATGACTCGAACGAGTATGCATCCTGATTCTTTCGTTCTCTAAATCGACTTCGTAACTTAATATGATATTGTCATGCAAACTTGGCATAGTATCTCTCCTTCTGGTGTGCTCATATATCAAACACCGTAATATTGTTTATAGTCTGAGACCCATTCCGCTTTGGAAAAATCAACAAAGTCATACGGCTCGCACTGTCTAAGGTAAAGCAACTCTTCATGCGTCTGTTCCCGGTCCATATTTTCCAGATAAAATAAAGTCTTCTCATATCCCGCACCACATAATAACTGCACATCAATATAACTGCCCGCATCCTGATTCTTTCGTTTGGCTTGCCAGATCAGCGTGGTGTCCTCCACATTTCCAATACAGAATAACATGATGCACAGCAGTTTCAAAAGCTCGTTATCCTGTGATTCTCGGTTCTCAATCTCTTGCTTCAACAGTTCTCGGATCGGCTCTCGATGGATGTCATCAGGCTCCAATCCGTATAACTCCAACATTTCTTCCTCGTTCATACTTGTTCTCCTTACCTACTTCAGAATGTTATTTAACTCTTCCGCTTTTTTCCTGCTATCCATTCTAGCATAAAAATAAAAAGCGATGACGTGCAGCCAATGTTCTCATACATGATAAAAAGAACTACTCAGTCATGAGTAGCTCCCTATGCATCTTTCATATTAACCTTATTCGACCTCCAGATACATCTCCTGATTTTGCAGAATCATTTCATTCATGTGTGTAATAGCTGCTTGTGCCACAGTCTGATAGGTAGAATATAATGCCTCTGTTCTTTGAAGCAAAATCGGGTCCTTCTCCAGATCCGTTGGCAGCACCTCACTCCACGCTTCATCCACTCTGTTTTTGTCCGTAATCAGACTTTCAATCTGGTCCAGTACATTCACCATTTCATCTAAACGAAAAAAATGCATCCCCTTTTTAATTCCATTCCAGCTCTTAATCTCGATGATGTTATATGCCGAAAACCAATAAAATTCTGCCAGACTTTTAGTGTGATTGTGATAGGAATAGAACAAAAATAAGGCTTGTTGCCCTTCGTGTAACTGTCGGTATATCTCTGTCTTGGCGGCAATATCTC
This sequence comes from Paenibacillus sp. FSL K6-1318, assembly GCF_037976905.1. Taxonomy (NCBI): domain Bacteria; kingdom Bacillati; phylum Bacillota; class Bacilli; order Caryophanales; family Paenibacillaceae; genus Paenibacillus; species Paenibacillus sp. FSL K6-1318. Next base: position 1,764,612 of record NZ_CP150270.1, on the reverse strand, counting down.
TGCCCCGTACCGAAACAAGCATCGGTTCAATACACAGCCAGCTAAGTTGCTTTGAATGAATATCTTCTGTTCGCACTCTAGCCTTCAATAACATTCCCCTCTCTGTTCAACGCCTTTAAGGATTCTCTGGTGCTTCCACTGCCGGGTCATTCTCTCCGCCCATTCTGCGTCTGGATGTCTCCATCTTGCCTGTCGCTGGTACATGTTCAGACGCTTTAGCTAATCCGAATTTGGGCATGTTGGCGTATATGGTTTCGAAGGAACCCGAATTAGCCTTGTATGTTTCATGATAGATCCCTACGGTTCCATCGGAACCAATGGAGCGGTTGAATCTCTTCCAAGCTTCCAAGTGCAGTCCACCTCGTGCGTATTTCTCCAATTCATCGTAAGAGCGCCAGTATTGTAACAGAGTCACCCCACGCCAGCTTATAAAATACTCTGTACTCAGAAATCCGGTCTCCGGATTCATATACAATTCTTTAATCATCGGGCCCATAGACTTAAAGACAGGCAACCATTTATGTATAGCCCACAGACGATTGATCCTCATGCCGATGATAAAAACAACGAATTCGCCCTCAATCTGAGCTGAATATCTCCCCTTATGTATGTTCGCCATGTCACCCCTCCTTCTCGTCAAAAACATCCGATTTCATCGGATTTGTACGACCCTGCCTATCCGCTCATAGGCATTCAGGGGAAACTCAAAACTCCACCGTTTGTGATATTCCTCGGGTCCCATTTCCTTTAATTTGCTTAATTCTCTATAGAACAGCTTGGTCAACTTGACCAGGGTTAGCTCCTCGGACATAAGTAATCGCCCCTCTGTAACGGCTTCCGTGCTAAAGTTATCACTCATCTCATACACCATAAATTGAACGATTACCTGCGAACGTTTCTTGATCCAGAATCGATATTCTCCAGGTTCGGTCTGCATGGTCATGGTTACCTCCGTGGCTCCTTTGTGTAATGCAACGAATTGACGTGCGATCTCCTCAACCGCATCCGACAAAAAAGAAACCGGAATCTCAATCTGTTCTCCCTGATCAGGTTGAACCAGGATATCCAGCCATCCGTGCGGTTCAAGCGTCATAACGATGTCCATAGCCATCCTCCTTTATGTGATTCTATGATGCAGAATTAACTGGAGACCTTGCCTTTCATTTCAGATAGCTCTAATTTAAAATTAGGTGAGTTGTGGAGCAGTAGACGTGCTTTCAATTTGTGTTCAAGTTCCTTATGATCGTGTTTGTTTCTCTGCCATTAGAATCCTTACAATGCTGGTCGCATTGTTAAATTTCATTTTGTTATTCTTCTGTTGGTAGTCCCACCCTTGTTTTATAGCATATTGAATAAGGTTGGATATCAGTTTGGGTTCATAGACAAATATATCCCATGTATCTTCCCAAGCAACATCGAACTCTACAAATGTAGATTTAAGCGCATTCGAATAAACCCGAATGACGATATCGTAAGCTTGCTCATCCACAACGTACAGGAACAGTGTATCATTCACTACAATTTTGCGTACTTGTTTCCTGTATACCTTCAGGTAAATCCCTCCCTTGCTTACATATTGATGCGTAAATCTTGATACACATTCCATTCTGTATACAAATGCTTTAGCGCCAATCCTATTGTATGTATGAACTCTTCCGTAGCTTCCATAGATAAAATGTTTAAGTCTCCCAAGGGTTCGTTGTCAGGATTAGCTAAAAACTCAAGTTTCTCTCCCCTATACTGGTACACCTCAGATTCCAGCAATCCACCTAAATCAAATGCTCTTCCCACATTCAGCTCATTTAACCATTCATGGGCCCCGTTCCAATTCCGTAAAATCATAAACTCCAGCTTCGTGACATCCTGCGTATACACGCTTCTTCCATTGGGGTTGGCTTCATATGCAGGGTAAATATCGAATGTCCACACACGGTCCGTATAGATGTGGGCGATGTAACCGCACAGATATTGCATGAATTTGGGATCACTATAAGCCAACTTCTTGTTGGACTCAAAAAAGGCTTCAAGCTCTTCGTCTGTTGCGAATCTTCCTGCCTCTGCCATGAGGTGAGTTTTTGCTTTTTCGGTACGGGTGTTGGTTCTTACATGGATCGAATCAGGAGCGAGACTTCCCAATAACAATTCAGGAGAAGGCTTGGATATTAATTCGGATGCAATTGCAAAATGAACCATCGGCCAAGGCAATAAAAAAACTCCTTTCTATAATAAATTGATGTTCTATGAACTACAAAGCTAAGTGCTCACTCTCTTGTACATGTATCAATTCAATATCCTCACAATAGAATCCTAATATTCCGTCCTCGTAGTCCTCAACGAAATATTTCATCGGATGATATCCGTGGTCTTTCAGATCTTTAATATTAAACCCACTTATCTGTACTAGAACTCCATGAGGATCATAACGAAAACTTTCAATATTAGTGAATCTAATAAGTAATTCATATGTAACATTTGAGATTTTCATTAGAAATGTAATATCTGCTATCGAAATATTTTCATAATATTTGTCTTGTTTTATATACAGATTCAACCCGGCAACCCACTCCAAATTTTGAACAGAAAATGCTGGAATAAGAGGTTGAATTAATTCCAAGTTTTTCATTATGATCTAACCTCTATTCATTTTGAGTTATTCTATTAACGCTGTCACTTGCGTAGTAATTTAGACTCTCCTTGTTTCAAGTCTACAAATATAGGCTTCTGCACATTGTTAATTGTGGAAATATCAATCTCATCCAGACTTTTAAAAACAAGCTGTAATGACTCCTTTTGTTCATCTTCAAATAAAAGAGTTACTTGATCATCACAGAGTTTTCCTTCCAACTCCGCAATAACGTCAAATAAAAACATTACAAATACTACTTCATTTCCATCCGGATACGTATAGTGCATCCTCTCGCCCGTGTAGATGGAGGCCAATTCATAAGAACTCACCTCAAGCCCTGTTTCTTCTTTCACTTCTCTAATCATGGTTTCTTCGATTCGTTCACCTGGCTCCATACCACCACCAGGTAATCCCCAATCCCCATAATCTGATCTCTTTTGCAGCAGTACTCTCCCCATATGATCTCGAATAATAGCTCCACCCGTAACAACAATACGACTAGTCATTACTCTCGCTCCTCTCTGTCGGGTTGCTTCTCAACAGCTTACGATTTTAATCAGGAACCTTTTCTATCGATTTATATCCCAAAATGCACAATGCATTTCCCATTTATCTCAGCATACTTTGCCATGTTCGCAAGCGTGTATAGTTCGTTGATTAATTCTACCTTATTGTATACGAGTTTCTCGTAGTTTCCCTTCTGATCTCCTCCATCAATACTGTAATTCCCTGTAAGAACAATCGGATCAGTCGCATGGCTAAATAGATCAATCCAGACTTGAATCAGTTGTTGAAACTTCAACAATGCATTCTGTTCTTCAATAACGGTTATTCCATAGTTGTTCAGTCCACTACATCTCGTACAGGTGGACGGATTCCATGTATCCAACCATTGAAGGGAATCATAGATGTATGCAATAAATTCGTCTTCCAGGGTCGCATGTTTCTCTGGCGTTAACCCACTTTTATGTTTCCTGCCGTGAGAGTCCCAAGAGTAGGAAGCATGGATATACTCGTTCACTTCCGCTTTGTTTTCAATAACAAAATGATGCTTCGGCATGCTTATGCCCCCCTCACACGCTTCACTCCCATAGACTCCTCTTAATTCATCATAACCCATGTATTGGTAAATGCGAAGTTGTTTTGAATCGAAAACATCAAAAAGCCTCCACAGTCTTATTTGACAGTGGAGACTCTATTTGCTTATATACTTTCATCAGAAAAGTCACTAATGAAAATGGTCTTCATACATAAATATTAAGGTGTAGCAGTAATCTCCCCCGTACCAACCGTCTGAGTTGCTGGGGCAATATAATTTCCTGCATCAAGCCCTGTAAGAGTATACTTAGTTGTTATTACTTTACTGGTACCAACAGATGCATTATTGTATGTCGCGACAGCAATTACTTGTACGTCATCTCCAAAAATAACGTTAGTTAATGAACCTGGTGTTACATTTGCTGTAAGAGTTCCGTCATACACTTTGGAGATTGTTAATATAGGAGCATCGATCATTAATTGCTTTGCAGTTATTACACCTGTATTCACTTCAATACCGTCTGGCGGTAAATAATTCCCTACTTCTACAGGTGGTCCCAATAGAGTATACGATATTTTTATCTTCTTATTTGTTCCTACATTTTTAATATTATAATCTCCTGAAGCACTTACCGTTACGTCATCCCCAGGACAAATACCTTGTTCACCTACTCCACAAGATCCAACTCTAGAACCGGCTATTACAGTTGCTTCTGTTGTTCCATCATACACTTTGGAAGTGGTGATTATGTCTATAATCGTCCCTGTATCCGCACTAAATTGTACATAAGCAGTGTAGTTCGTATTATTAACCGGAGCAATATATTTGCCACTATCCATACCATCTAATGTGTAAACCACAGATACAAGCGCCGCTTTAGGCGGGGAAGTTGTATCATATACCGCCTCTGCACTCACAGTCACATCCTCACCTGAAACAACCCCAACTAATGAACCGGCAGATATGGCTAAGGATGAATCTCCATTTATCTCATCAAGAGTCAACATCGGTTCGCCGATCGTCAACTGTGCGGCTGTAATGGCTCCTGTATGAATCGTATAGTTTGCAGGTGCAATATACTTGGCTGCATCTGCTCCACCCAACGTATAAACTACAGTAATTGTTTTACCTGTACCTATTGTTCCATCATTATAACTAGCTACTGCACTTACGGTTACATGGTCTCCAGCAGCAACTCCGGTTAGTGAATCTGCTATTACTGTAGCCGAAGACGTTCCATCATACATCTTCTCGGTTGAGAGTACTGGATTCGAAACGGTTAACTGATTTGTACCAATAACGATCTCTGCCGAAGCCATCGATATATTGTTCGCGAGATCAACGGCATATACGACGTACGTACCTGACGCTAAACCTGCCGTATTAATTGTGGCATCTACGTTTGCTGTTACCGATTGCTTCTTGCCTAACAATCCTGCAACAGATTGATTTAAACTTGTAACTGTTTTCGGTGTTGTGGAAGGAACCAGATACAAATATCCACTTTCATTGCTTCTACCTACCACAGAATCTCCACCTGCAATATGACCACTCGTTACATTGGACAATGTAGGAGCGATTGTATCCGTTCCTCCAGTGGAAGGTCCAGTCACTGGTACATTTGTAGAAGTAGTTGGAGGAATTGTAGTTATAACTTTATCCAACAGTCGAATTGTAGTTTCAAAAGTCGTACCATCTTTAGCTACGGAACTTAACGTCACTTTTTCAATAGTTCCCGTGCCTAGAATCTTAGCTACTGCATCTAAGTAAAGATTTACAATAGTTGCGTCCGTCCCTAAGTTAAGTGTCGTCCCCGTTGCTGTTACTGCCGCGATAACGTCCTTAACACGGCCTTCAGGAATATCTACCTGAACCCCGCTGCCTTTAACGGTTAAGGAATCAAATGTTCCTTTTAAACCCACTTTCGAACCCACAGGTAATCGCTCAGATAACGTAATCTTGCCGAAACCATTCCCCGTAGTATCCGATTCTTGTAGCGTAGCAGGGGATTGAATGGTTACTTCTCCTACTGTCGTTGAACCTTCTACAATAATGAGAACGGGTCCCTTTTTCTTATCAACGATAAGGGTAGATGTTACGGTATTTTTTAAATAGATGGTACTAACGCCCCCACCTTCTACCCGAGTCACACCTTTGATCGTAACATTCGTAAGGTGTACATCTCCTTCTTGGATACCTTCACTAAATAATAGGTTCCCTTTGATGGTCATATTCTTCAATGTAACCCCAGCCGCGCTAATGAGCACATCCCCATCAATGGTCTTCGTTCCCGCCTCAGGGCCATATGTTCCAGCTAAGCTGTAATCCGTTGCTTTTGCATTGACTGAACGATCCAGCGCAACGACTGCTTCAGCACGAGTAATCGGTTTATTCGGGTTGAAGTTATTATCGTAGCCCTGCAAGATCCCTTTAGCTACAGTAGCATCCACCGAATTTTTAGCCCATGAGGCTATTGCACTCGAATCCGTAAAGTGCTCCCCAGTACTAGCTTCATTCGATAGATCTAGAAGATCATTGATAATAACTGCAACTTCTTGTCTACTAATGGGTTTATTGGCACCGATTGTACCGTCCCTATAACCCTTTATGTATCCAGCTTTCACAGCTTTGGAAACCTCAGCATATGCCCAGTTAGATGAAGTAACATCCTTGAAGGATACAGATGCTGTTTCAGTAAATCCATATGAACGATTAACCAATGAGAAAAACTCTGCTCTTGTTATGGTATTGTTCGGTTTAAAGCTGCCATCTTCATAACCATGAATAAAACCTTTGTCGATCCATTTCGTGATCTGGCTTTCTGCCCAGTTTCCCTCGATGTCTGATACCGAAGACGCGGCGGCACCAAATACTACATTAAACGATGAAAACAACATAACTGTAATCAATAGAGTGGTCACAAGCTTTTTAGCACAATTCATGATATTAGTCCTCTCACTCATAGTATGATTACTGGATCTTATTCGTCTCAACTTATCACAAAGATCAGCAATAGTATACATAAAATACTGACCATGAAATATGGATACAAAACCCAGTCTGTTAAGTGTTTATAGCTCTACTTTTAGTGCATACAGTATACATTTTATTCGGCTCTTCCCTAACATAATCTGCAACTGACATATAACAAAAAAGGACACGTCATTGTCGTATCCCTAGGTATCCTCATGTATTAAATTAGGTCGTATACTACTTCGTTGAATTTCTGGGTTTCCCGAGTTCTCTCATTTAGAAAATCCTTCGTTTATCTAGAAACGCTGTTCTCTCTTTACGGTACATTTCTATAAATTCATTGGTTACATGATCATGTCTCAGCATGCCCATATAGTCTGAACCTGGCTTCTTTGGTCTATAATCTGAATCCACCGTGTAGATATTGAAGTGCACCTCATCTTCATCCTCAGATACTTCCGTATGATCAAAAAGTGAAATCACTTCATCTTTACAGAGAAACCTAAATGGAGATTTCTGACGCTCTATAATATAAAAAGGATATGTGATTTTCTCTACCTGAACGAATTCCTGGTATTCCTTAAGCTCATCAGGTATTAGATCCATGTACTGTCTAGCTACCTCTTCTGCCTGAAATACACCTGAAACCCACTTCAAATTCCCCTTAGTTGCTACGATAATAAACAAGCTATTCACCTTCTAAGTTAAATATTATTTCTCTCTTCCACGCACAAAAGTCTGGGACAAAATCCGGTGGCTGCCAGCGATGTTGTCAATTTCAATGCTATATGCAGACTCAGTATATTCAATATGATGTTGCTCATAATATCTTTTCCAGAACGAAACTGCTGCTGCATTGTTAGCGAGCTGTTCTACTTTGAATGTACCCTGAAATTGAGCAAAAACCAAGTCAACCGCTTGTGCTGCCAGCCCCTGTCCGCGATATTTTTTCACCAAGAACAGCTCTTGCACCGTATAATCCACGTCTTCCGGCACATATGGAGGTGAGCACACCAGTACGAATCCAATAACCTTCCCTTCATACTGAATCAAAAACGGATGTAATTCATCGCGTTCCAAATATAGATAGGTGTTCGTTGGATCATATTTCCCCTCTTCAAGTAGATCCTCACCAGAAAATTCAGACAGATCATATAAGTACAAGTTGTACAGGTTGAGAAACAATTCCTTCTGTTCTGCCAAAATACTCGTGATTTGCACGTTCATTTTCATTACACATCTCCCTTAGTTAATGAGTTAGATAGCGATCCATACACGACCTTACCGATGTCCACAGTGCTTTTCCTGTGCCCTGCTTTCAATATATCGTTTCAACCCCAGCAGATATAGGCAAAGTTTGGTTTAAACCGTGAAGTAACCTTTGACTGTATTAGTGAAAATATACATTTGTACAAAAAAAAGACTCCCTAAAGAGTCCGATTATCGTTCTTATCTTTATTTTTCACCAAGTATCCATTAGCACTTAGCTAATAATTATTGAATTATATAAGTTCAACTAAACTTTTTACACAAAAACGGAGAGGACAGAAATAACCTGAAGAAGCGGGAAGTTCGCCTGAAAGCTTTCTGAAAGAAAGCTGCATCGGAAGCATACGCTATCACCGGATTTGCCCTTTAAAAAGGGAATCAAAAAAATCTGGGGATAACAGCGATCGGAAGGTTGTTCTGTCATTGGAGTGCTCAGTGTAAACCTCTTTAGTTGAACTTATATAGATAATCAACCACAGGATATGAGATCACATTGCGATCTCTGTACGTTGAAGCCACCGCTTCGGGATGGATGCTAAGAATTCCATTTTGCAACATCACCGGCCGGAAACCTCGCTCCATCGCTCCGTTGTAGGTGAATAGAACACATTCCTCTGCAGCAAACCCGGCGATAATCACCAATTCAATGCCATGACTCTTCAACACCTGCTCCAAGTCAGTTTGCCAGAAGGCATTGGAGGCTTCCTTGGTAACGGTGAGATCCTTCTCATTCACATCCACCTCGGGAATGATGCGATACTCATCTGACGCTGCCTCCTCCATGCCCTCCACATCCTGCACGTGAACGACCGTATGATCATTCGAGCGCAGCACATTAGCCACATGATTAATGTACTCGCAGGCATGGTCTATCGAAGTCTGGTCCATCTTTTTCCGCACAATACTCTCTTGCATATCAACAATCAGCAAACCTGCTTTCATCCTATCTCTCCTCAATAATAAATTGTACGTCTCATGGCTTAGTAACTTCCTTTGTTTAAACTGAGAACTTAATCCTTAAATAATTCATTCAGCATCCTGTCGCGGTTCTCCAGAAAACTGAGGGTAATCTGGTAGTGATCCGTATCCTCATAGGCTACCTCTTGAATATGGCTATCGTCAAAACTTAAAATCTCCGCCCCCGGATATCCCAGCAAAATCGGTGAGTGCGTCGCAATAATGAATTGCGAAGTGCCTGACAGATCGTGGAGAATACGCAACAAGGACAGTTGCCTCGCTGGAGATAAAGCGGCTTCGGGCTCGTCGAGCAGATAGATGCCTTTGGAACTGAAGCGGTTGACGAACAGGTTGAGAAAAGACTCCCCATGGGATTGTTCATGCAATGAACGCCCGCCATAATATTGAAGCGACTCTGGCATCTCATCCACATGTGATGCAAATTGATAGAAAGATTCAGAGCGCATGAAGAAGCCATTCGTTATTTTGGGCAGCCATGCCAGTCTTAAGTAATTCCCCAGCGAGGATTCCGAAGCATGTGTCTCATAAGCATTATTCCTGCCGCCCCCTGCGGTATTGAATCCACATTGATGAGCGATGCCTTCCAGCAGCGTAGATTTCCCAGAACCATTTTCACCTACAAAAAAAGTAATGTTATTCGTAAACTCCAAGCGTTCCAAGGATTGTATCGTGGGGATGTCAAAAGGATATTGGTCTCGATTCTCGATCTTGGCCGACATGAGTTCCACACTTCGAAGATACATAATCAACCTCCCACCTTTATTTTATATAAGTTCAACTAAAGAATATTTACACACCAACTTCGCACTTATCTTCCTATTCACATTCAGTTCACTCTGATTGGTCAAGCCACGGACGAATGATATCCTTGCGGGTTATGATCTCCATTGTCTTCATGAAAAACCAGGTAAACCCGGCATAAAAACCGATATGAGGATAACGAAAAGCTGCGGGTTTATTGCCTTCATAATAGAAGTGCCCAATCCAGGATAAAGCGTAATGAATGATAGCGAGTAGCAGCGTGAGTTTGATATCAATAAACAAAAAAATCCATGCCACAAAGGCCGACAAAAACGCGAAATAATGCAAAATGCGGTTGTTCCGATCCTGATGCTCCTGAAGGTAATAACGCAAGTCCTTGCGCACACGATTCAACATCGGTTCACGTCCATTTCACCTTGATCTGTGATCACTGCTTTTCGTTCACTCTTCTCCATCGTACCCTATAACGGGGTTCACATGAAACCGTTTCAACCAAAAAAAGAGCAAGCCATAGGCTCACTCTCTCTTCAGGTTAATATACAAATCTGCGCTGCGCCCAATAGCTGAACAGGAAGATGGACACCTCGGTCAATAGCTTGGCTGCGAGCAGCGGGATAATCAGTTTTTCATTATAAAAATACAGTAAACCATAGTTTAATAGCAGTACGAGTATGACAAGTGAGAAGTATTTGGGCAAAGACTGCCGAATTTTCGAGGTTCGTCCTGTGGAGAACACATATTTCCGATTAATCGTATAGTTGAAGATGGAGCTGCACAGTCTTGCTGCGACTACCGACAGAAACAGATTATGCGTGAAATACTGGATGATGAATAGTAATCCAAAATCAATTAGAGCGGATAGTACCGAAGATGTGCTGAACATCAAGATTGGCATATAGATCCGGAATGAATCAACCAGCGGGCGGAAATGAGAGGACTCATTGTGATCCAGATACACTGTATCAATAAACTCCTCCGTAATCTCATACCCTTCCTTGTGTGCTGTTAACAACATGTTCATCTCGTATTCAAACCGATCCCCGGGAATCTGGTTCAACCAGTCCAGCATGGCGTAGGGAAAACCACGTAGACCGGTCTGCGTGTCATATACTTTGGTACCTGTCGTGAGTGAAAAGACCGCCCGTGTGACTGTGTTGCCAAAACGGCTGCGTGCTGGAATTTTACCGCTGAAGCGACGGCTGCCGAGTACAATTCCTGGTGTCGTCTGTGCGAGCAGCACTTCGAAGATACGCTTAATATCATGTGGGAGATGCTGTCCGTCACTATCTGCGCATACCACACCGCCCTGAGGTCCGTACTCCTTAATATACTGAAATCCTGTCTTCAACGCCCTGCCCTTACCCAGATTGACGGGATGTGTCAGGACCGTACAGCCATAGGCTTCTGCCGTTTCAAAAATTCCACGGTAACCGGGGCCGCTACCATCATCCACAATCACAATGGGTCCAAGTTTAAATGTTTGCAGTTGCAGAACGAGATTCAGTAAACGCACATCGGGTTCATATGATGGAATTAATATCGTCATGATCCTTGTCCCTCCGTCAGATATAGAATGTCACTTACGCCACGTTCCTGGTTACGTCCCAGCGGATTATTGACGACTCTGCCCATAAAATACATCGTGGATGAACCGCCGCCGTCCAGATTGTAGGCTTCAGTTGCTCCGAGGCCTTTCATGACATCGGCCAGTTCTGCCAGAGTCATGCCACGGCTGTCGTCCTGCCGTCCGTCCACCACTACGAAGACGTAATGATTCGGAGCAATCATGCCGATCGCTGTTCTTGGATTCGCATCCTGGATGGAGCGGTTGCCGAAGTTGTTATCGATTTTCACACTGCTAAAATCACTGACGATCTCGCCATCCTGAATCAGAATCGGTCCAAAGGATAGCGTATTGGTTGCACCTTCGGCCAGCAGTTCCGAGGAAGAAATCTCGTTCTCGTTATATGTTTTCATCGTACCGTCGTTGAACAGGGCGAGTGCATCCCGGGTTGGGCTGTCACGATACAATGTTCCATTGCGGATAATGACACCATCGTCGCGGAATCCATAGTAGTCACCATTAATGGCAAAAATCGCATTATTGGCAGCAGCAATCTCTGACGTATTTTCGGTAATATTCGTTCCAAAACTATTGTCTGCCAGCGCAGTTCGCAGGCTGCTTGCATCCGTTAGCTGAACATCAGCGACATAATACGTAATCTGATCCGAGCCTGAACCAGTCTGTACCTTTTCAATACTGACTTTCATATCATCACTCGAATAATTCCAATCATCTGATGTTGCATTCACTTCCGTCGCGGTGGTTGAAGTGCTGGTAGAATCATTGGCGTTTCTAGGTGCTGCCGTTGCCGTGTTGTCATCCGCTACAACCACCTGTACATGCCGGATCAGGTAACGGTCAGCCAGACTATACAGGATTCCACCTACTGCGAGCACGATGACAAGTGTGATGATGAGCCATCTGCGCTTTCTTGGGGAAATGGGCCTTTTATGTGGGTCTTTCCGGGTTGGTTTCTCATAGATCTTCATCATGTGAAGCTCACCTCTTCATCTAAGTTCTTAAAGCCATATTAGGCCGAGTAGCTTAAATGAATCTGAAACCATATCAATTGAACTAAAGAACATTCACACTGACACAACGATGACAGAACAACCCTCCAATCGCTGTTATTGTGTAAACGAATAGTTCAATCAAAAAAGGTGATCCGTTTTCCTATTAAGGAAATCAGATCACCTTGATTTTTTAATCTATAGAACCCTAAATGTCACTGTTATCGTGTACATATTTCGTTCAACATTCATATCACATATCTTCAACTGGTCTTCCTGTTCTGTTATGCGTTTGCAAAAAGAGCATCGTACGCGGGGCAAGGCCGCTTTTCCAAAAATTCCGTTAACGCCGGTGGCTGTTGGGCATAGATATCCTTCAACGACATTCCGTTGTAGATGTTGCCAATCACAACAGGATGGCATAACTCACAGATGAGAATATCCCCATTACCGTGCAAGTGCAGCTGTTTCGTGCCATCCACGCAATTCGAGAAATACACACCGGGTTGTTCACGCAAATTCAACTGTTCAGCGAACCGGTCCATACAGGTAAAATAGAGCGTTGTATCTGGCTTTTTATGTTCAATCAGCTCCGTTACAGATCGAATGAGGGATTCTCTGGATACAATCTGACTCCAATCGGTATGCGGCATCTTAATGCTATTCTGGATCTCATGGATGCGCACACCCAGATCATACACCTTATCGCTAATGGCCTGCATGTTCGCTTGGTTACCTTCAAACAGTAACGTTTCCAATACCGTCTCCAGACCAGCTTCCGTACACAAACGGATATTCTGCTCCAGTCTCTCATACATGCGAGGATGCACACGGTAGTACGCAGCATAGGCCTCCGCATCCGTATAATTGAAAGAGATATGAATGTTGGACAAGCCTGCATCACGCAATGCAAGAATCCGTTCTTCTGTCAGCAGACTGGCATTACTGTTCAATTGCGTATCAATGCCATGTGCTGCACAGTACGTCACAATCTCCAGGCAATCCTGATATTTCAGAGTAACTTCTCCCCCTGACAATCGCACTCGCTTGAGATGAGGCAACTCACTAATAATACGGATGACTTCCTGACTATTGATGCACGCTCCATCATCCCGATTGTAGGCGCAGCAATAGTCGCATTTATAATTGCAGTTCGATGTCACTCCCACCTCAAGCCCTTCCAGCTCGTATAAGCCGGGGGTCTCCAGTTCGAGTGATTTATATCTGTTTTTGGCTATCAATTCGTTGTACCTCCCTGGTTCCTTCATTGATTCCACGTTTGGATAACTTGAAGATTATAGCGGAAGGCACCCGGTTCAAGATATGACATTATGTACGTTGGTTGTTAAAAACAAAAATAAAACCCATTTCCTCAATGATCAGGAATGGGTCAAAGCTTGGCATATAATTATTGAATTAGACAATATAAAGTACGATAACCTTGACCGTTTGATGCAGCATTTCAAGATCTTTTTACTTCTGCTTTTATTGTGTACCACTGATAAATGACACACGCCCTTTCAATAACACGTTCTTTATTTAACACGAGTATAGAAGTCTTCTTTTAAAATAGCATACATCTTCAGATCCTGAAGCTCATTTTTCACCCTCATGTACTTCCTCAGCACACCTTCGAATTGCATGCCTGACCTCTCCATGACCTTGGCGGAACCTGTGTTTTTCACTAAACATCTGGCCTGGATTCGCTCAACCCCCACTTCATCAAATCCAAATTGGATGATTCGTTTCACTACCTCGGTCATGTAGCCTTGATTCCAATATTGATCAGATAACACATATCCCAGCTCGACTCTCCTGTTATCGGTATCACTACCTAGATAGTTACAACTACCAATCAGCCTCTTGGTTTGTTTATCTTCAATCCCCCATGGGCCAATTAGATCGGTCTCATAGCGACTCATGACAAAATCTAAAAAAGCTTTGGTGTCTTCTTTGCTCTGATGCGCGTCCCAGGTGGTGAATTCCGATACAGCAGGTACAGCGCAGTAACTGTACATATCCTCCAGATCATCATAGGTAAGCGGCCGGAGTAACGTTCGTTCGGTTTCTAATATCGGAAATGGGGCAAAATAACTTTCAATCGGTTTCATGGATTCACCCTCCTGAGATTGTTAGGACAAAGAAACACACAGCAGTTTGGCCCTTATCGCCTACCTCATCTGTTGTACAATCAAGGCCTCTATAACTTTAATCTAATATACGCAGCGATTGCTGTAACTCCGATTGCTGCAGTTGATCTAATTTTTAATTGTGCTATTTCCAAACCATCTGTTGGCGGATGAACAAGCATAATATACAAATAATAGAAATACACAAAAATCGAGACGACTAACACTACATTTGTAATTCTTTTTATCAACAATAAAATAATCCCTTTCCTACGTATTATCAAAGATGCCTTTCGCTTGATCATTCCTCGACCAGTAATCTAGTTCAATTTTTCGGATATGTTGCAACTCGGCATTGTTCAAGAACATAGAACTGGAAATTCACGTTAGTCATTATAGAACTAAAGAAATGATTAACCGCATCATAATCATATGCTTTGAAATGTTCTGGATATAAGGTTGCGTGAAGAGTCTGCACTTCCTGATCAACTAATCTAGATGACTCAAACCATTTTCGTTGCTAAGTTTCCAACCAAGTCTTCCCTTTTCAACGGTATGAACACTGGTGTTGTTCATGGGATAAAAGCTGGACTTATTGCTCCATTCCCTCTTCTCAAGCAGATAATACAGGATGTTAATTACGCCGCCGTGAGTAATTAACAGAACATTGGACTTTACTGTTTTCTCCTCTAAACCTCTGAAAAGACTCTCGAAAGCTGTGCTTATCCGGTTATAAAAATCCCTTGGACTTTCTCCTCCCGGAAAAGGGGAATTCATCTCAAGGCTGTTGAAATAAACCCCTGGGTAATGCTCTTCCGCATCCTTATGGAGCATGCCTGCCAATTCTCCGTTATTCATCTCCCGCCAATCTTTCATTAAGCTAGCCTGCATGTTTAATTTCTTCTCAATTTCCCGTGTTGTCTGCACTGCACGAGGAAGATCACTGCTAATGATCGTGTGTATGTCGTACTCCTCAGCATGCTGATGCAAATGCTCTCCCAGTCTCTTCGATTGATTGATCCCCTGTTCCGTGAGTCCGCGCTGGCTCCATCCGCCTCGATATCCTTCCTCGTCCATCCCATGCCGTACCAGGTAAATCTTCAAGATCTCTCCTCCTTTTCACATTGAACAGGTTAACTTAACATCTATAACTACGTTCGTATGTATCAAATAAACCCGACCTCAGATAGCTTCTATCCAAGATCGGGCATTTCCTGCAACCCATTTATCTTACAAATGTGTTATGAACTCGCTCGGATTTGATAAAATAAGGAATCCAGATGGCACAAGTAATGACAGATTTCACAATCTCCTGTATCCCACTTCCATCTTCCAATTCCCGCATCATAGGTATCTGAAGCACGAGTATATAATCAACCATATAGAGAACCAAACTCACACTGTAATAGATGATCATTAACCGGGGTAAGATTGCTTTTTTTCTATAAAAAGTCACAACTAAATATATGGTGAACAATAAAAAGACCACATTATATATAGCTTCAAAAATAATTAATGGCCCCCACAGAACGTGATAGTATTCGGAGTCCTTGGAAACAAATAAGTCCCACATCTCGGATGTTAATGCCGGTAACGTGTTTTGCATCAACTGTACTGCGAGCAGGATAATCGTAAGAAATAATCCAATCTGGATGAGAATCAGCCAACCACCCAATCCCGACACGCCTAGTGGACGGTAGTCTGTTTTTTGCTCTTGAATATGTGGTTCCACCTCGTAACACTTCCTTAACCCGTTTTGTTTTTCTGAGATGAGTCTTCATCGTAATTGCAAATTGAATCTACGGGTGATACTTTCACCTTACTTCACGTGCGTTGTATGTATTCTCACACTCTCCTTATAGCGATCTCTCCGCCTTCCTATTATATATAATTTTACACAACTTCCTTATTGTACTACGCGTGTCAAGGGCAAAGCATCCATTTCAAAACATCATACTTATATGCCGTAAAGGCTAAAGAAGGCCTTCGCTATACTTCCACCATGTTCAGCAAAGTACACGTACGTCATAATGCTCTTATATAGATGCAGATGGTGACTCTGCATTAGACTACGAAGGAGGATATGTATATGACCAATCCCAAAGTAAAACTTTTACCTTTTGCCGATATTTCAAATTATGTTGAGGGCTTCGATATCGTTTCCACCCAGTGGGGCGGTGATGGCCTTGTCTATGTGCTGCTGATGAATCAGATCTCCGAAAGAGAGCGAGGTATGTTCGTCCAAAGTAAATTGAAGCAAAGCTATACGTACAAAGTGCTTATTGTGACAGATCAAACTATCGAGGAAGTTGTCATTTGGGGACAGACGTTTAATTATCATTACGTACAACCATTACATGATCATCTGCTGCTCGTCGGAGCACGGTGTGCGAATTATGGAAATGAAAAGTTTGATCCGAATGCCAAAGTGTGTGATTTAGACGGAAATACGATCCGCGATTTTTTGCTGGGAGACGGTATTCAGAGTGTACAGGTCACAGAACAGGGAACGATCTGGACCAGCTACTTCGATGAAGGGATATTTGGGAACTACGGATGGGCCGATCCAATTGGATCATGTGGACTGCTGGCCTGGGATGACCACGGAAATAAAGTGTACGAAAACCGCGTAGCTGATATTGCGGATTGTTACGCACTCAATGTGGTGAATGAGAAGCAGGTCTGGTTCTACTTCTATACCGATTTTGAACTCGGTAGTATCTCAGGGGGCACCAGTGAATCCAGCGTTACATTGATGAATCCAAACATCTCCGGTTCCTCCGGCTTCAGTACGGATGGTTATCATTTCTTGTTCGATGCCGGGTACGGTAAACATGGGACGTTTGTCCTTAAGAAAATGGAGAAGCCCGGAAGATTGAGCAAAGGACAGAAGATTGATTTGCTAAATGAAGATGGTCAGCCCTTCAATCAGGCACGGCAGGATTTTCGCCAACATCGTCTGCTACTTAGTGAAGGTAACTTGCTGTACCAGGTACCGATGGAGGAGATCACTTCCGTTTTGGATTAAAGGAAAGGAGTGAAGAGGGTTATTTCTTAAAAGATAATCCCTCTTCTTCCAATGCGTTTCGCAGTTTAGGCATGGCAGATGGTCCGATTCCGTGCAGTTTCAAGATCTCTTTCTCCGTGTACTCCGCAAGTTGCATTAGTGTCGCAATGCCTTCATTCTCCAAGGCACGTCTGGCAGGAGCAGACAGCACGGCTAGAAATCCCTCTGTCGGTTTACGTTCAGCTTCACACGTCGGACAGGTTGGGCAGTCACTTTTTTTATAATACGAATGTCCTTGTTCGCATGTTCTGAGTGTTCCTTTATCGTTTGCCATGTGGATGTCTCCTTCTGAATTAAGTATTGCTATGCTACATTTGGATAAGCTTACAATCCATACTCGGCAAATACGGCTGAATATTTCTCTTCTAATATCGCCCAGCGCTTTTCGGCTCCGTATTCGGCGTGCAGTTCCTGTAAATAATACTTGGCTACTTCCGTATCGCCGGCTTTTAGCAGGAAGCGGAAGGGGCTATTTCTCTGATTCGGCAGGTAAAATGAGATACGTACTCCAATATGTCTCCATTCAATCCCACGGAATGCAACTCCGGGAGCTCGGTGGAATGAACACCACAATTAACATAAAACTAGACTTGACTACTGGTGTTAACCTTTGCTCTTTGAATGTTGATCTTATATGTGAGGTTTCCATCCGCTTTGTAGAAATTCAGATTTTTCTTGGAATAACCGTGTTTGGCAACTACGGGTTTGACTTCTGTATTGAAGATCTTCCTAAAAAGGTTCTGCATAAGATATCACTCCCCTTTTGTTCAGAATCATGCTCGTTCTATTTTATAAAAATAAGGGCCACACATGGATTCGTGCGTATACACGTACGTCCATGTAAACGCTCGGTCGAAGATATAGATATCCTGCTCCGAATCAAAATCCGCTGCAATGACCCGATTCGCGTTTTCGTATAAAAGCACCCAACCACCACTTTCATACATCACATATACTTCATCTTTCGGCTCGGCATCGAAAGCATCTCGTGCTTCATCATTTGTCTGACATTTCTGTTGTTCATAACTGAACATATGCCACTTGTACTGGCTATAATGGATAGACTCTTTGAGCACATCATCGATATTATGGGCAAATACGCTGTCCCATTGCTGTACAATCCCTTCGGATTCCTCGTACAGTTCGGACACGATAACTCCCTTATTCTGCAACTTCTTCTTGAACATATATTCCTGATGGATACGCTCAATCCCCCAATATGCTTGGTTCAGTTCCAATTCGGGTAAAGTGTCCAGCAGCTCGTTAATTTTATCTCGAATCATCATTACCTCCGTAAGTTATCTGGAATTAGAATACCTGGTCCTTGCCTCTCACTGTTTAGCTTCTTCTCGCAGCATATGAGCCAGTTTGTACATTTCTGCAATGTCATGCCTGTTCTGTTCCTGGAATCTTCGGATCGCCTCATCAATCTCTACCACTTCAACTGCAACCACCCGCTCGCCATCCTCCGGATTCAGCGGATCACCGACAAGTTCTACATCTCCATATCCGATGATTCGTACGAAATGGGGATGCGGGATATGCGGTCGATACGGTTCCAACGCACTGGATGTACAGTGGAATTGACCGAAAATCTGATAGGACCGCATTTCTGCCCCAAGTTCCTCCATCAGTTCGCGCTTCAGTCCATCCATATACTGTTCACCTGCTTCAAGCGTCCCTCCAGGCAGCTCCCAATCTCCATTATCCAGTTGAAAGACGACACATTGATCCCCAACAAATGGAATGATGCTAATATTGCTCACCAGCGTTTCATCCACGATCTCGTTTAATCTGAACTCCGCCTCAATAATTCCCCAATGAATTGACGTACTCAGCGCCGGAAATAATTCCGAACTTAAGCTACTCATCCGCACCCGTTCCTCTCTATCTAATTCCACTATTCTTCCAATTATAGTCGAAAACACAGAAAGAAGGCCACCTTCCCACCGGGAATACGTGACCCTCTTCTTATACTCTCTGCCCTTAAGCCTTGGATCGGTGTTCTCTCCAGACTCTCAGACCATTCTCGTTCTAATGCTGCACCAGCTTTCCGTTTTCCAAAAAAAGAACCCGGCTACAGAGCGGCAAGATCCGCTCATCATGCGTAACCATCACTGCACTCTTGCCCTGCTCTTTCACGAGCCGTGCAATCATGCCGACAATATCCAGCCCACGTTCCGCATCCAGGCTCGCTGTTGGTTCATCCGCGAGCAGGACAGCCGGATCGTTCATCAAGGCCCGTGCAATGGCGACCCGCTGACGTTCTCCGCCAGACAGCTTCTCCGCATACGCTTTCCGCCGATGGGTCAACCCTACCGTATCCAACAGCTCATCCACTCGTTTCTCCGCCTTGTTTTTATCCGTTCCGGCGAGCTTTGCAACGACCATGAGTTGTTCTTCTACTTTCAGATACGGAATGAGGTTGGCACTTTGAAAGATAAAACCGAGTTGCTGAAGCCGTACATCGGATATATCTTGTTTGCTTTTGCCCATAATAGAAGCCCCGTCCAGAAAAACCTGTCCTTCCGTTGGTTCAAGAAGTGCTCCAGCAATGGACAGGAATGTACTTTTGCCCGAGCCGGAAGGCCCCATCACAGCCACAAGTTCCCCTTCAGCAACCTCAAGGTGCAACTTGTCCAGAATCGTCCGTTTACTGCCACCATCTTCAAAGGTCTGTGTAATTCCCTGTAATACCAATCGGTTTCTCATGCTGCTGTCCTCCCAATCGCATCAAGTGCATCAATTTTGGTAACCTTCCACACCGAGAATAACGAACCCGCCACAGACATGAGTATGAATAACACACAGGTCAGAGCAAGGGTGGACAAGCCTAATTGAAACGGCATCGATGCAGGAAGAATGGACTCGAACAGTCGAACCAATAGTACGCTAATCACCAGACTGCCAACCGACAGAACCAAAACTTGTAACGAAACACTACCCGCCAGATAAGCATTCCGCGTTCCGATGGCTTTTAATATCCCGAACTGACTCGTTTTCTGAATCGTGATGACATAGAAGAATACCGCAAGCACAAACGCCGAGATGACATATAGAAAAGCGATCATCATGAGCAACGATCCCTGCTCTTCCTTATATCCAGGGATGGCCGATACGGCATCAGACTTCGTAATGATTTCTGTATTAGGCAATGCAGCACTCAGGCCGTCTACCTGCTCGCCTGCATCCTTAATCGCAATGGCATTGTACACAGGAGCATTAGCATTGGTGTCGGCTGATCCTTGCGAAGTTCGTGAACCTCCTTGAAGCGTAAACCATTCCTGTTCATTCAGGAATACCACCGGGGAGTGACTGAAGGACTCATTTTGAACAAATCCACCCACAGTCCACTCCGTTCCCGAAGCTTGATCGACCAGAACGGTGCCAATCGTGACGCCAGATTCAGACAACTTATGGTCCACCACAACTTGCCCGTTCATCTGATCTGTAATCGGAGATCCTTCCGTAACCGCTGGGGCGAGCCAACCTTCTGGGTTCACCATGAACAGCGTGACATCGATCTTTTTCGTGTCGCCGGTTGGACTGACGGTTGTCATTTTCACACCCAGCGGCTCAGCGTTCTCTTCCCCTACCACGGAGCGAGCTTGATTAAGTTGATCCTGATCCACTTGTGACCGGGTAAACCGATGATTCGAATCCTGTTCCAGCACAAAGTGGGTTGCTGCCATATTTTTGACCGAAGCTGCGTTATCATAAGCCAGCCCCTGTGCAAGACCTGTAACAAACAGCACCAGAAATGAAACCAGTACCATGATTGTAACAATTAAGGCATACCGCCCTTTGGCATACCTCATTTCCCGAATAGCCAAGTACATGTTCTGTGACCTCCCTCTTGATAACCCAAGTATAGGAGGCGAAAATGAACGGCAAATGAATAACAGATTACATCTGCGGAAGGGTCACGGTAAAGACCGTACCCTCAGGTGAACTGGAAACCTCGATTGTACCGTCATGAATTCGGATAATTTTCTGCACAATGGCAAGTCCAAGCCCGGTTCGTCCAGAAGAACGTTCCCGCGCACGATCCACCCGATAGAATCGATCGAACAGGAAAGGCAGATGCTCGGCAGCAATCCCGTCTCCTGTATCCCTAATCTGAATCATACACTGGTTATCTGTCTGCTCCGCGTGAATCTCGATGCTTCTTCCCTGTGGCAGATGATTCACTGCATTACCCAGCAGATTCATCCACACCTGCATGAGTAGCACTTCATTGCCGACCAGCTGGATGGATTCGGGCACCGAAATCCGAAGCAGTAGCTCTTTTTCTTCAAGTTGCCATTGCAGCACCTGAACTGCTTGCCGGAATTGATCTCGCAGAGAGAACTTTACCTTGGTCAGATCTTCGTTTCCTTGTTCGAGGGAGGACAGGAGAAGCAGTTGTTTGCTGAGCAAAGAGAGATGACGGCTCTCCTCCTCAATAATCGATGCATAATGCTCTCGTTCCTGTTCAGGGAGATCCCGATCCGCCACCAATTGGGCAAACCCCTGAATTGAGGTCAGCGGCGATTGAATCTCATGCGAGACATTCGATACAAACTGCTGTCGCGCCTGATCTACCCTTTCCAATTCACGACTCATGGTCATGAAATGCTGGGCCAGTTGTCCAATCTCATCCCGCCTTGCGGTAGGCAATTTCAGATTATATTTTCCTTGCGCAATGCGCTTGGTCGCCTCGGACAGACGTTCAATGGGATTGACCAGATAGCGGGTACTGATCAGAAAGATCAGAATACTAATGCCCACCGTCAATGCTCCAATCAGCGCAAAAAAGATCCGCAGCTCACCGAATTGCAGGATTACATCCGGACGCATAAAGAGGGCGTAATTCGCATTGCCTAGCTGTAGATGAACACCCACGGTATTGCTTAATTGATTATCGAAGAAGCCGGTAATGAACGGTTTACTTGGAAACTGGGCGACGCCATGGTATACCTCACCATTCAGCACCCGTTCCACAGCTTGCTTGTCCAGATCTTTTTCACGGAATTCACGGCCGTAGAATTGGTCATTGCCTTTTCCATCCGTCACATAGATTTCATACCCGAGTGCGGCGGCATTGTTCAGATACTGCTCCATCGTGCCAGGTTGCTGTTCCACAAATTGCTTCATTTGCGTCGCGATGCCCACCAGCTTCTCATCATTGAAATCCTTGAGCTTTGTATGATAATAGATGTTGGACAAAAGAAAACCGAGCATGCCGCTGACCATAATCACCGCAATCGTAATGAGGAATACCCGGACGTACAAGGTCCTCAAGGTGCTTTCACCTCCATCTTGTAACCAATGCCCCGCACAGTCTGAATGACAAAATCGTCCGTATATTCGGCAAAACGATCACGCAGCCGCTTGATGTGCACATCAACGGTACGGTCATCTCCTTCGTAGTCTGCTCCCCAAACGAGCCGAATGAGCTCATCCCGCGAGAACAAACGGCCCGGAAACTGGGCAAGCTGTGAGAGTAATTCAAATTCTTTCATCGGCAAAAAGAGAATGGACTGCCCATCGGTAACCTCCACATTGTTACGGTCAATAACAATCCGGTTCATACGGATGATATCGCTGGATGTGCGATGGTACCGACGAAATAACGCCTTTACCCGGTAGACTAATTCTTCCGGTTCAAACGGCTTGGTCACATATTCATCTGTTCCTTTCAAATAACCATCTCTCTTGTCAGATAGCTGATCTCGAGCCGTCAGCAACATGATTGGAATGTCGTAATGCTGCCGAATGAAATCACATAATTCCAGTCCGTCCATGCCTGGCATCATGACATCAAGGATCGCCAGATCGATCGGCGTTTCTTGCATCATTTTGACCGCTTCCAATCCATCCTGCGCTTCATGAACCCGGTATCCTTCCTTGGTCATGACATGCCGCAGGAGTGCTCGAATATTGGCATCATCGTCTGCCAGCAGCAGATGTTTCATAAGTTTGTCCGCCCTTCTATGTAACGAGTACATCTCACTTTGATCCTGCACAGATGGTAGCATAAAAGCAATCTCATTCGCCAGCATACATTCCCTGAAACACCGCGGCCATGTTTACATTTCCATGAATCTGGTTGACACTATTATGAGGCGCAACTATAATAAACTCATAACATATGAACAAGCGCTCATATATTCATTCGTTAGTGATTAACCATCGCTAAGGATCAATTATAGCCACTTTAGAAATCATATTACATAACGGAGCCTCGCTCCAAAGGAGAGGATTTAATATGTCTGGACATCATCACAGTCATAACCATGGGCACAACCACGCTCACACCACCAATAATAAGAAAGTACTTCTGTTTTCCTTCATTATTATTACCATCTATATGATCGTTGAAGCCATTGGTGGATTCATCACCAACAGTCTCGCACTCATCTCGGATGCAGGTCATATGCTGTCCGACTCCATTGCGCTCGGGATTGCCTTGCTGGCGTTCACTTTTGGTGAAAAAGCAGTAAATACCGGCAAAACCTACGGCTACAGACGCTTTGAAATTTTGGCCGCTACGTTAAACGGAATTACGTTAATCGCCATTGCACTCTATATTTTCTACGAAGCGATTGGTCGTTTTATCAACCCGCCAGAAGTGGCAACCGTAGGCATGTTAATCATCAGCGTCATTGGATTGCTCATCAATATTCTGGTGGCCTGGATCATGATGCGTGGTAGCGATACGGAAAATAACCTGAATATGCGTGGTGCTTATCTCCATGTCATCAGTGACATGTTGGGATCGGTTGGGGCCATTGCGGCGGCACTGCTCATGATGTTCTTTGGCTGGGGTTGGGCCGATCCACTTGCAAGTGTGATTGTCGCGGCACTGGTATTGCGAAGTGGTTTCTATGTCACCAAGTCATCCCTCCATATCTTGATGGAAGGTACTCCCGCCAATGTCGATGTGAATGAACTGGTGCAGACCATCAAACAAGTCGATGGCGTCAAAGGCGTTCATGATGTGCATGTCTGGTCCATCACCAGTAACCTGAATGCGCTGACCGCACATATCGTGGTAGCCGGAACGATGGATGTCTATGCATCCGAGATCCTGGTTCAGAAGATCGAACATATGCTGGAGCATAAAGAAATCAAACATGTGACGCTCCAAGTCGAGTCCGAAAAACATCTGCACGATACCTCGGTACTATGTACCGTCAAAGGCGACGCACCAGATGCCCACGCGCATCATCACCATTGAGATCTGTATGAAATATAGCTGCAAACAGAAACAGGGCAGATTCCCCGGTGAAGGGAACGCCCTGTTTTTGTTTGCAGAAGTTCAGCTTTTTGCATGAGCAGAGAATGGAATATCTTCTTTACCTTGTCGCAATCTGGACTACTTGTATCTGTAAAGTAGCTTCTCTTTCTTCTGATCGAATTCATATTCCGAAATGATATTTTTCTCTTTTAATTCACCCAACTGTAGCAGTTGTTCATGAACATTTACAGGGGCCTTTTTTCTCTTGCTAGAAATGATTAGAGCTACAATTGAGAAAAGCAGACCATACAGGACACCCAAAATCCCCAAACCTGCCGCTACCTCCGCACTTTCTTGCGAACCATCTATAAAAACTACGATTAATAAAAAATTGAGTACGAACCCAATAAGGCTAACGATCGATAATGCTTTCAATGAATGTTCCTCCTAAATGTTATGTATGTTCTATTCAAACTTCAGAAAGGTCGGTCAGAAGACTAAACATTAACCTCGTCCCAGTTTACTATGACGTATCCAAGCTGAAACAGCAGAATCACAATATAACTGATGTTGATTGCCAAGCTGGTCTTAACTTTCTTGATCTGATCTAATAAATCCTCTTTGTTCATTTTTCCGCGTTCCAGCTTGGACTTCATCTTTTGTTTTTCTTTCCATAACATGTAGAACTCAAGTATAGCAAATACTCCCCATGCCAATGGATATACCAGTAGTACTGCATTAGCAACTGACAACAGCATAAGGGAACCTTCATCCAAACCTTTCTCGATTCCTAGCTTAAAGCTTACATTCACACTCAAAGTCAGAATGAATAAACCAAAACCTATAAAACTTAAATACGGTGTGAATTTGTTGCTTCGCATGTTCTCTTCCTTTCCGGCAATTTCCATTTGGTTATAAAGCTCTTAGATAATCTGTGGTACTCGTTAATTCTGACCATCTGGCTGAGAGGAATTTCGCATAGTTTACTGAACTGATTCCATAGGATCCTAGAGAATGGCCATCATTGATCTCTACCAGTTTCATATTCCCTTCTTGATCCACGCCAAAATCCATTCCATATGCAGCCGGTGCATCCTTAAAATCGGTAATTGCTTTTTCGATAACGCTAGCATCCAACGTTGAATCCCATGCCCCTTTATAGCGCCTGATATCCAGAATTTCTCCGTAACGAATAAAACAGCGCCACTCTGTTTTGAAATCGACAATCTCAGAACACCATATGCTAGTATCCTCATTCTCCTCCACAAGTCCAATAAAATCGATGTATTCTTTCACCACTGTTCCTGCAAACTTTTTGGTCGTATCCTTTGGTTTGATGAACACATTCCAACTTTCTTTATCTTGAAAAAGTTCATTAATCGTTGTACTCCACACTTTTCTTCCCAGGTAACCTGCTAAGGCATTTGGATAATCTATTTCTCCTTGTGTTCTTCCACATCCTAATTGTTCTAGACGCTTTCTTACATTGCCTATGCCTCCCACCAGTAGGCTTTCGGGGCTATTATCCTGGATCTCTCGTAAATCAAAAAACTTAATAGTTTCCCAACCCAATGAACTAAAGCCTTCATTAGCAATAAACGCATTGACATTATAGAAGTCCCCATTGTTATTTGTTTGTATATACGCTCTCATCGGATTCTCCTCCTCAC
The DNA here is from genome assembly GCF_037976905.1 of Paenibacillus sp. FSL K6-1318. Taxonomy (NCBI): domain Bacteria; kingdom Bacillati; phylum Bacillota; class Bacilli; order Caryophanales; family Paenibacillaceae; genus Paenibacillus; species Paenibacillus sp. FSL K6-1318. The sequence continues at coordinate 1,738,303 of NZ_CP150270.1, read as the reverse complement.
TAACTTTCATTGTTACATAAAATGCAGCCATGGCATGACAAATAGGTTTCATGTTTTCCACATTTAGGGTACCCTCTCGGGATAGTTGGTTGATCATCATCCTCTTCAATCTCAGACCATTGCAGATAATGATCCAGATTAACATTATATTTTTCGAAGGCATAAATCATCACCCTAAACTGCTCCAAACATTGTATGACCCAGTCTTTACGTGGTTCATAACTTAATTTCTTCCACCCTGTTTCGGTGATTGCATTAGTAATCATGCGCAGCATAAACTCTTTTTCTTCATCAAAGGTGTCTATAGTCCATGGTATCTCATCAATATCGAAACCAACCGTACCGATCCCCACGACAGACTGATCTCGCTGTGCCAGCCAGATCGTCATTTCTCTCTCCCGATTCGACTTGGCTAACATTGACCCACTGATCGTTAGCACCTCTATAAAAACTGACATTAATCCGTTAGACATGCGTATTGATTCAAACATATGGTCAAGATTCCGTGGCATTGATATACTGTTCACCGTACTCAGCCCTCTTTTCCGCTCCTATTCGTTTTCATCCGTTTCAGCCCAGATTGCAAATTCTCCGTAACCCAAATACTCACGCACCTCAAGTACCTTATCGCCAAGTATCACGATCTCCATGCCATTTTCAGCGTCCCATTCGGTGCCTCCACCCAGAATCGCTCCCAATCTCTTATCATTCGAATCGTATGGATTCCGATAAAGTTCAACGTCGGCAACCGACATGAATGCCAGGATGCCCTTACCTTCAGCTTCAGCCAAGCCAGCAGGATATTCCGCCGTATCATACGACATTTTCTCTGTTTTCCATTCATATGATCGTTTGCATATTTCGTTAATCGTATTATCCAGTAAGCAATTCCACAACTGACACAATAGGAACAGCTGGAGTTGCTCTTGCAACCGCTCTTTGATGAATCTACCTTGAGCGGAATCTGTCTAATAAACATCATCGAACCCTAGGATCAGCCAGCATCTTCGTGCTGAGTAAAACACAATATAAAAGCATGATAATGTTGCTTCCATAGTAAATTTTGACCAATCTATATTTTCCAATTTAAAAATTAACAATTGATCCAAATCAACTTTAAGGTCGGAAAGTAGCGTTTTTGTTAATTCTCTTGCTTCTATCTCATTGGATACTATTTGGTCGGTACACGTTCCTTGGAGGAACATGCTGATTAATGAACCTTCAAACTCATACCTGTTCAACACTACTGCTTGGTCCAGTCTATCGTCGTTAATCGGCAAAAAGTCAGAATACTCTTCTATGAACTCGTCGCTTAATATCAAGCATTTCAGCAAATCTGTGTTCTTTTGGTGTGATGCAAAATCCATTGGCTTCGAGTATCGAAATAACGAAAAATAAAAACTGCTCGTACCTGAATATTTCCGTTTTAATAAATCTATCGTATTATATGATATCACCATCTAAATCTAATCACCTCATTCTAATTATCTTCGATAATACCTTCTCTTACGAGTTCACTTTTTCTTGAGGGTCTTAGGACGACGTCATTGGGCAATCCAATTCGTTCTCCTGTCTGTCCGCTATAAAACATTCGGCATGTTCTACACTCTTTAACCACATGACCATTCCCTAAGTTTGTGTAATATCGAAGCTCACCCTCGCAAACATCACACCCTTCTTCATATGATCTATGGAATATAAGAAAATTCCCAATCAAAGAAATATACAGATGGGAATAATATTTCACTTCTCGTTCAATCTGCATTCTCGCGATTAACCTTTTGGATTCCTCAACCATGTCGTCTGAAAATACTAATTCCTCAATATTCATCTGCATAAGTTGATCATTTAGCCATTTTGTCCAATCCGGATATGTATTCTTTATAAATTTCTCGATGTGAAGCCAGGATTGTTGTATCCCCTCGATAACTTTCAATGGGTTTACCGTCCCCTGTTCAAATATTACATACGTCGCAAGTATTTCGTTAGCCTTCTTAATATGACTATAAATATTCATGAATTCACCTCCTCTTTCTTCAGTCATGCCTTCATATTACGATGTCTTTCCATTGTAAATGTAAATGAAGAGTGATTGGAAATGAATACAAATAGAGACTTTCACTAAAGGAAAGTCTCTATTTGTATTATATATTGTATTTTACTGAGCAACTACTTCACTACTAATAACAAATTATAAAAACATTATTTACCCATTAAGCTGAGTCATCATTTCTTTCATATAACGTGTTCCATGGACTTCATTTTTGGGGCTTACCTTTTCAATACGAGCTAAGTCATCAGGTGTCAGTTCAATCGTTGCAGCGTTCGCGTTTTCCTCCAAATATTTGATTCGTTTCGTTCCCGGAATCGGCAATGCGTTGTTAGCCATGGTCCAAGCTAAAGCCAATTGCGCAGGCGTACAACTCTTCTCCAGCGCGATCTCTTTGATTTTATCCACAACTTCTACATTTTTGGCGAAATTGTCTCCTTGGAACCTCGGCATATATCTGCGCAGATCATTAACATCCAAATCCTCGAATGTCCGTATCTCACCTGAGATAAACCCTCTGCTTAATGGACTGTATGCAATATGAGTAATATTCAATTCTCTCGCAGTCGGTAGAATCTCGTCCTCAATATCCCGGCTCCACAGGGAATATTCACTCTGCAACGCAGAGATCGGATGAATGGCGTGTGCCCGACGTAAAGTGGAAGCCGATGCTTCCGACAAGCCTAGACAGCGGACTTTTCCCTCTTTAACCAAGTCAGCCATCGCACCAACGGTTTCCTCAATCGGAATCTGAGGATCTACCCTGTGTTGGTAGTACAGATCAATATAGTCTGTATTCAGCCGGCAAAGACTTGCTTCTACAGCCTTTTTCACGTAATCCGGATGGCCATTCAACGTTTCATAGTTCGGAGTGTATCCAAATTTGGTAGCAATAATGGCCTGATCCCGACGTCCCTTCAGCGCTTTCCCCAGTAGTTCCTCATTATGACCGTTCCCATACACATCTGCTGTATCTAGCAGTGTAACGCCAATCTCCAGCGCGTGATGTATGGTCTTCATTGACTCCTCATCATTGGTTTCCCCGTACATCCCCGGAGACATGCCCATAACTCCCAGTCCAATCGAAGATACGACGATATCGCTATTTCCCAGCACTCTTTGCTTCATTTCTCCATCTCTCCATCCGTTAATATTAGTCTTTACCGATGCTTTCCATTTGGTCTAGCAACTTGCTCTCTGATGGAAGCTTTCCTGTTTCTATGTCTTCATAGATGGTCAATTTGTTATTCACCGCTGCAAGTGCTTCGGCAATTTCAAGTTGGCGGCGATGTAATTCCTCTTTATATTCGTGAAGGATCGCTTTCCGTTGTGGAATCGTTGAGTCACCATCCAGCGCCAGACTAACCATATGTTTCAGTGTAGATACTTTCATCCCCGTTGCCCGGAAACAAGACATCAGTCGCATCCAATCCAGATGTTCTTCCTCGAACATCCGATTTCCATGTTGATCCCGTTGAATGTAAGGGAGCAGTCCCTCCTTCTCGTAGTAACGAATTTTATGTGCAGGACAACCCAGCCGCTCCGAAGCTTCTTTTATCGAGAAAGCCATAATGCTGACTCCTCCTTTATATTCATTTGTGGATGTATTGGCCGGTTCTTTTACATCCTAAGGCTTAATGTTCACATTAAGGCAAGCACTAATTTCAAAAAAAATTAAATTCACTGACGTTCACTATTTTTAACAAATGGAGGACATAGCACACGCTTCGGTACTGGGAAATAACGAATAGAGGAGATATGTCGAAAAGATCGGGTGAAAAGCTAGGATTCGGAGAAAAAAACTTAGGGGATCTGAGCAATTATTTCACTTACTTTAATTGTTGATTGCCATAAAGTACCCTGGATTGATCACAGTTTAATGGTTCTGTAAAAAGTCTATCCATGAAGTATTCAAGCTGCCACTGTTGCGTTTTGAGAGCCTGCTTACTTGTTGGATTGCCCCAAGGCGGATATACACGTATGGCTCGCTTGCCACCTTTGTCTTGATTCGATATGATATCTCGCTGTAACAATACAAACTTCGGAAATACAAATTACCAAAAGTGGCTACCTGTGCGCATACTAATGACATACACATCTGCTGGATCTAATACGTCATATGGGTGAAAACTTTACTATTTTAACATCCCTGACAAAGTCTCTTCCATTCATTCCATACCTTTAAATACTCAGGCAGATCATCCGGATGATGCTTGTTACTCAGCCCAATTCGGCAATATAGATGGACCAGAGCTTTCTCTATCAATCTGGATTTATCCATATCTACTTGCTCTAAAAGTTCGAACGCAGCAAATAATGTTTCGGTGTTGATATCATCCGGCGAAGAGCTAAAAGCATATAAGAAATCATAGAGGATAGGTCCAACCATTGGAGATGGGTCAATGACGCCGATGAGTTCATTTTGAGCAAACACAAAATTATGAACACCCGTATCACCATGCAAAAGAAACTTCTCTTCTTGCTCATGAAACAGGCGATCCACTATAGATTGAACCAGATTATAATCATCTGTCGTTAAAATACTTCCAAGATTGATCTTTGCTTCATGAACGCTAATCTGATTGAATTCTTTCCAGGTCCTCTGTGGGAGCTCTATTCTGCCCCATGATTCCGTATCTGAAGAATGTACATATGTATTGAAAAGCTCTTTCACCAGACGAGATAACCAGTCTCTTTTTTGTCCACGGTTGAAATGGGTCGTGCCTTCCATATAGGTATAAATAAAATATGTGTTGTCCCGATCAGTCAACAAAACTTCAGCCAATAACTGAGAATTCTTATACGTGTGCAGAAACTGCTGGGCAATATGAATCTGCTCAAGTTCATCCGATTTCAGAATGTATTGTTTATTCAGTTTCGTACTCAACCGATAAACACGTCCGGCGGTGGTACCTGACAAACTTTGAATTTCAGTGATTTCTTCGTTGATATGATGCATCTTGAATAGGTCATTGATCTCTTTTTTCGTTGGATTAATTAACATATGCTTCTCCTCATGTAACTAGGATCTTGATCCATCTGGTAAATTATGCTCATACAGGTGTACCTCCGTTCTGTTTTCTATACTTTCTCATCAATAATATGTTTGCTATCATCCCGCTGCTTATCGAACTGCTGTTTTTTGATTTCAGTTTTCAGATGGTGCACTTCTTTGATCAATACATCCAGCTTTTTCGATGTTTTGGATGAATCTATCGCATAACGTACAATTGCAGCAAAGATAAGAACCACAATAAAACTTATAAGTGATACGATGATTAACGCCCATAAAAACTCCATATTGTTGTTCCACTCCTTGCTGTCAAAATAATAAATAGTAAAACTCTTCCGAAAACCAAAACCATATAATCCCCAGGATAACCATAATGGTTCCTAGCACTTTTAATATTATTTCTATATGTTTAGGGATATCACTATTGGGAGGGTTATCTTCAAACTCGTGATTCGGTTTAATTTCTCGATATCTCATCAGAACAAATATTTTGTATAATAGGTCAGGAAAGAAGTAAAATGCAATGCCGACGACAAATACGGGAGTAGATAAATAACCAAAGGTACTGGTAGTCCATTCCATCTCTATTTCCTCCATAATCAGCCTCCTTTTTCCTTACTGAATTCCGGCTGTACCAAACGTATTTTCAATGGCTTCTTTATAATTTTCCCAATCAAAATAAAACGGGCCTACCTGTAGTTTCTTCTTATTCAATAAGAAGTCTCTCCAAATCACAACATCATCCTCTCTATCAATCTTTACAGAAATATATCCACACTCTTCATCCCCACACCAAGGACACACTAAAATTGGATATCTATAATACATAGTTTCATGTGGCTTCGTAAGTAAAAAACAATCAATAAGAAGTCTTTGATATTCATCGCTACCCCATCCCAGACAAGGTACCAATTCATGTTTTTTCAGCCTTTGGTAAAGGGATCTACCATCAATAATGATGTCAGCAAATTTCGTGTTTTTATTTCCGTCCTGTTCAGGATCGAACTCGTCGTATCTTGAAGCTAATTTGGTTTCTAAGATGCTAATTTTCACTACAATTCCTCCATAATCAGCCTTTAGGGCTCACTCTCACTCTTCCTCTACAAGAATATCAGCACAACGAACAATCAATTCAGGCATATTCTCTCCACCAAATAGAACATGAAGTTCATATCCATTATCGATCCGATACAGCTCTTGATACAGCCAGTAACTGCCGACAATCTCTCCCTCTTGCTTGATGATTTCGGGTGCAACCAGCGTAAGTTTATTTATATTGGTAAAGCCCCCACGGGTGTCAAAACGGAAGACCACTTCATCACCCGTCAGCAGTTCTGTCACTGTACAATCATGATATTGAACCCTGCCATGTATCTCATCGGGAATATCCTGCGCCATCATCACCTCTCTAAATTCTTTCGCTGCGTGATCCACATGTCTCTTATTTTCCGCACTTTGTTTCTTTAATTGCTGTAAAATCTCTCTCGTGCAATAATCCAACGTAAACACACGAATATCCGCAATTTGTTCAACGATTTCCTGTGGCAAATTCTCCGCCTTGTATTGAAAAGTCCACTCCATCGATTCTTTGTACTCTTCCTTGCATTTCTTCTCATCAAAAGGAGGGCGTATATCATATTCTGCAATGAGTTTCTCGATATGCGCTCGTTCTTCCGGAGGCATGTGGTAAACGATCTGATCCTCTTCAGTCACTTCTTCCTCACCGAAAGCTTTGTCTACGCGAGTGAGCACTTGACCATCATGCTCCAGCATGAAACGTGGGTCCAGGTTATATAGCTCTCGCTCCTGCTTCACATGCGCTTTTTCCTTTCTTTTATACAGCCTTAAAAATAGATTCTCATCGAACTCGTAAGCTCCGTTATGTACTCTTAAACCAAAATGAAGATGTGTCTGCTGACACAGCTCATACCATTCTTTCGTTAAATATCTCATATGCATCTCTCCTACTGATTTTTAGAATCTACTTCAATAATCGTCTTAGCGATAACAGATCTCGTAAATCCTAACACCTCGACCACTTCAGATCGAGCTCGTTAGAAATTGCTCTATTGTTTTCACCGCTATTCCTCCAAAATCTTCAGCCTCAACGATTCCTTATATTCAACAAACGTACTGGTCTACCCCAAGGTTTGAAACAATTTGTGTTTTATTTCTTTGTCGTTTCGCGCCGCCCATTCATGCACAGCTTCTAGGCCTGCGGACTCCTGACCTCGTTGAAAATAAAAACATAGATCCATCGGCACTAACCGTTTACCATAGAGTTTGATGCCAATCCGTCTGTAGTTCATATAAATACACTCAATCTGAGATGCATCATATCTCTGATGTTTCGTTGAAATCACATGATCGCTCTCCAGCGTAATACTGGGTTTAGTGAAAAATAAACGCAAGACCAGAAAAACGATATAACCGAGAATAAAGGTCAATATAACGATCAGGAAGTACTTCATAATACCATTTTCATCATAAATAATATTTCTGAAAAACATAGCTTCAATGACCAACATACATAGTAGGCTCAACCATGCTCTTGGATAAATCGTCTTGTATGTGATGAGTTCCACCTCCTAATTATTCTCTCCATTAATCCGAAGCCACTCGGAAGGGGCTTTTCTGGCAAAATGCTTTTCAACAAAATCCAAAATGTCATCAATTCCGGGTAATGCCGCGTTTTCTCTGGCTTCGTCAAACGTCATCCATTGGTACTCGGTATGTTCATGATTTAACCGGACAGGCTGGTCTTCATCCACATAGCCTACGAATACGGGAGCAATATAGATATACTCCTCCTTGGGTGAATAATATTGTTCGAATTGATTCGCAGAATACAACCGGACTTCCGTAATACCTGTTTCCTCATGAACTTCTCTAAGTGCAGCTTCCCATGCCTTCTCGCCCTTTTCTATCCCGCCGCCCACATAACACCACTCGTTATGCAACATACGACTAGCCCGCTTCAGCATCAGTACACGGTATTGATCGAGGCTTTTCTTCAACAGAACTACAGCCACGCCTTCACAACGAATGGGAACTGCCTGTTTCACGTGCTCTGTACCATTCAATTTCTCGCCCCCTTCTCTTCAGAATCGAAGTCCTCCAAAACTTTAAACTTATCCCCGTGGATTTTGTCCAGATGATCTTCTCCCCAATAACACAGATAATCCAGGGCAGGCTTGAGTCCCCAACCGTAGTCCGTTAACTCATATTCCACTTTGGGAGGCACCTCTGAATATACCTTGCGCTGCACAATCTCGTCCTTTTCCAGTCCTCTGAGCTGTGTTGTCAGCATCTTCTGTGTAATGTCCGGTATCAATCGTCGAAGCTCCGATGTGCGTTTACGTCCGGTCATCAAGTGGTAAATAATCAAAGGCTTCCACTTCCCGCCCATCACTTCCAAGGCCGCTTCTACACCAACTTTATATTTCTTTGGAATGCTTGTTTCTCCATGTTCCGTCATTTTTGAACCCCTCCATAATCAGGCTGTATCCCAAGTGAAAATATAAACTTTTTGCTGTTCTTCTTTATATTATTAAGCTCATTTCGAGCATTCATTTAGGGTACTTTAATGTTCCTATGGCACTTCATTCTTCCTATAGAACATCAAAGTGCGTACTTCCAGATGTTTTCATACCTGTTTATAATAGCATCAGCCATTGATTTATGGCTACAAGACCGCAATCCAGAAAGGTAGTGAAAGATAAGATGAACGTACTTGTTGTAGTATCCCACCCAAGAAAAGATTCCTTGACCTTTCAGGTAGCTCAACGTTTTGCACAGGGTCTTACTGAGGCCGGTCACGGTTATGAGATATTGGATTTGCATGGGATTGGCTTCGACCCAATTCTCCGAGAGATGGATGAACCAGACTATACCCAAGAAAATCAGGTGTTCTCGCCTGAGGTTGAAACGGAGATGGCGCGATTGAAGAAGCACGACGCTGTGGCTTTTGTGTTTCCTCTCTGGTGGTGGCATCTGCCAGCCATGTTGAAAGGTTATGTGGATCGTGTCATGAACAACGGGTTTGCCTATGGCACGAACAAACTTCCTCATCAACAGATATTGTGGATTGCTCTGTCGGGCGTAACGGAAGAACAGATGCATAAACGCAACTATGGGCAATCGATCGCCAATCTGCTTAATGTGGGGATTGCTGATTACTGCGGCGTGTCCCAATCGAAGGTTGAGTTTCTATATGAAACGTTGGAATCCAAGCCTGAGCATTATGAGGCACTGCTGAACCATGCACATCACTTGGGACTGAACTATGCCAACGACATTCCGACGCTGTAAAGATATTAATAGCGCTGCATGGTTATAACGCCCCAACTCCGCTTGAACACGCCAAAAAAGGTCGCTCCGAAGAGCGACCCTACTTGTGTGTCTTGCATTATTTTACTGTCGAGAGAAGAAACTTCTCCAACATACTGGTATCGGTGATGCTATGGTTGCAAGCTGTGTTATCCATGCATACGTACTGGGCTACAGAAGAAATATTGTCTGGCGTATAACTCTTGGTCTTCACGTTGAAGAATCCGAGCTCCTGATGGCGATGACAGAACATACAGTATCCCTTCTTGTTCGTCGCCGTAATTCGCCCCTCAATCCCTAGGAACCTGCCTTCATACGGATACACGATGAACAAGCGATCGGTAGCAATATCGGTCCATCTCAGATAAGTTGTACGTGCGTAATCGATGGATTCCAGATCCGGCACCTTGAGCTTCTTTACCTTGGGAAACAGCTTCTGAATCTGCTTCGCGGATACTTGCGGAAATGGAATCAGATATGCTTCCAGCTGGTTCAGATAGGTCTGCAACTCATGTGTCGTCTCATACGTGGATAGCTGTTCCAGCAATTGCTTCTGCTCCGGAGTGAGTTCATTAAAGATGCCAATGGCATTCGTGCTAACGGTATAACGAACCGTATCCAACACTTTGGGGTCCACGACCGAGCGTAGCGTTTTGAGCAGGAAATCAGCTTGTTTTTGAATGTAATTGAATTGATGATTCTGACTAAATGGTGTTTGCATGGCGTTCAGCCCCTTATTTTTATTAGAAAAATAAAGTAAGGTGCAAAGTCTGCGGGTTGAACCATGATGTTGATGTTGATTCCAGGGCAAACGATCTCATTTTGTCGCGCCCTACACAAAGTCCGCCCCTATTCAGGCTTTGCGTAAGGCTTTCTAGCGAACGAGCAATCCGGCATCATCCATATTGCCACGTCATAACCCCCAATACGATAGATATATCGGAATTATAGCAGGGGCCACATAGTATAGGCAACGGGCTTCGTTCCAATCTCCAATTATAAAAATATACTTTTATCTTAGATTTATAGATGATATAGTTTAAATTTTTCTAGATCTACATTGAATTTGCCTTCTATAAGTATGTCCAGTCCTAATAAACCGTTAATATTATGATATTTAAATGAAGTAAAATCTATTGGAATATCCTTTAAAACAAAATCTCCCACCTGTATTCCCTCGACACGCTTACTAAAAGCATGTTCCTTACCGCCAACTTAAACCTACATTCTTCCGTACCTTAACAATGACTTGATCTTTAGAAGTATGATAGACCAAGGTATTATCCCGGCTATTCAGTAATTCTTGGGTTGCTTTTTCATCGCTTACAGGACCGATCACAGCGACCTCATCTATAACTTCTTGATTTTCTGTCTCTTCAGAATGAAGAACTTCAAACTTCACGAATTGATTCGGGAAAATTTGTTGAACCTCTTGCCATTTCATAGTCATTCCTCCTATCGTTTGATGATATTATACCACTTAGTAAACATACACCAATCATTGAAGTTTCATCTGTCCTTTAGTCATTATTGAAAAATAGAATACTATCCAATTCAATATTCAACGTAAATAGAGTCTTTATAAAGGCTTTTGATGCTTCTACTCAAACGCCTATTAACACAAAGAAGCCACCTCCCTGGCCTTCCCCAGTTCAGTGACTCCATTTTACAACCCTATTCTAACCCCTACATTCAACTACTCTTTCACAGCCCCAACCACGATTCCCGTTACAAAATAACGTTGCAGGAATGGATACACAAGCAGGATCGGCAGTGCGCTGATAAAGATCTGTGAAGCCCGAATCGTCCGTTGGGACAGGTTCGCCACTGCTTCCGGATCAAGCTTCGACATGTCAGCCTGCACGATGATCGTCTGCATGAATGTCGCGAGTGGCAGCTTTTCCGCATCACGAATGTAGATGATTCCGTCAAAGTATGCGTTCCAATGCCCCACCATCATGAAGAGCGAAACCGTTGCAATAACGGGTACGGAGACAGGCAGGTAGATTTTGATAAACGTCTGAAAGTGTCCTGCACCATCGATAAATGCAGCTTCCTCCAGGTCCTTCGGAACGGTACGGAAGAAATTCAGCAATAGAATAATGTTAAACACTGCAACCAATCCTGGCAGGATCAAGGCCAGCAATGTGTTCATCAGTCCCAGCTTCAGAATCAGGATGTACCCCGGAATGAGGCCACCACTGAACAGCATTGTGATGACAAAATACCATAGATAGATGTTACGTGCGCGGAACACCCGCGTCTCCTTGGAGAGTGCATAAGCTGCAATCGTATTAACGATTAACGCAAGTCCAGTACCTAGCACCGTCCGCTCCACAGATACCCATAAGGAGGAGAGGAAGTTGGTATTGGCAAATGTCTTCGCATACGCCTCCAGTGTGAATCCAATCGGCCAAAATGTTACGAGACCCGCATTTGCAGGTGCAGATGCGCTAAGTGATACCATCAGTAAGTGATACAAAGGCAGCAAGCAGAGCAGTGAAAGGATGGTCAGGAACACATTGTTGAATATGCTGAATATGCGGTAAGGCATCGTTTTATGGTACATTCATTAGTCATCCTTTCTAGAAAATTCGGTATCCGGCGAATCGGTAAGCCAGTCGGTACGAGATCACAATCAGGATCAGGCTGATGACCGATTTGAACAGATTCACAGCGGTAGCGAAACTGAACTGCCCACTAAGCAGACCTTCTCTATACACAAACGTATCGATAATATCTCCTTGTTGGTAAATCAACGGACTATATAAGTTAAATATCTGGTCAAAGTTGGCGTTAAGCACATTACCCAGTGCCAGCGTTGCGATTACGATCCCAATGGGAATCAGTGCCGGGATGGTAATATACATCGTTTGCTTCCAGCGTCCTGCTCCATCCACTTCAGCTGCTTCATAGAGTGCAGGGTTAATGCCGGACAGTGCCGCGAGGAAGATAATCGTGTTGAATCCAAACTCTTTCCAGACATCACTCGCAATAATCGTGAACCGGAACCAGCTGCCATCCCCCAGGAAGAAGATCGGCTTGATACCAAATACGGAAACCAGGAACTGATTGACAATACCCGTCTGGGCCAGAATGTCGATCAGAATGCCTGATAACGTAACCCAGGACAGAAAGTGTGGAAGATACACGAGCGTTTGAATCGTTCTTTTCAGCGCCATCTTCCGTACCTCGTTGAGCAATAAGGCGAAGACAAACGGAATGATCAGATTCATGACAATCTTGGAACAGGCAAAGAACAACGTGTTCCACGTAATTTGCAGGAAGTAATCATTTTCCCACATATACCTAAAGTGCTTCAGCCCTACCCATTCGGAATTGAAAAATCCCAGGGCAGGTTTATAATCTTGAAATGCCATCAAAATCCCGGACATCGGAATGTATGAAAATATAAAGACCATAATGGCCGCCGGCAACACCATGAAGTGCAGAATCCATGGCTGTTTGTAGCGTTTTTTTCTCTTTTTATCCAGCTTGTTCCCAACGTTTGCCTGTGGGATCCGCTTACCCTCCAATTTAGCCTCCATAGCGCTTCTCCTGTTCCCAAAAAAAGTTTTTGTGTGTGATCGGGTTCTCTGATATAAATAGTATCAAGCCATTCTGAGGTCTGCTATATAACATTGTTAGGCTTGATAGTGTTTTGTTAGGGACATCATTGGAAGAGGTTGTTTACACACGAATTAGAAGGAGACTTTTTATGCATATATGGAAGCGCTTCAACCCTTTTCAAAGCAAGACTCGATCCCGATTCAGTCTTTTTGCCAAAATAAACTTGTTAATTGTGGTCTTATTCATCCCCATTCTGATCATGTACACCTACTCGAACAACGTCACCTATGATGTCGTCAGCAAAGAACTGCAGATCTCCAACACGAAGCAGCTCACGTTTCTGTCCAGTCAGATCGACTCCCGTATCAATCAGATGATGGATTTCAGCCTGATTCTCTCCCGAGATCCCAATGTCAGAGCATTCAACGGCCTTAACATGTGGGATGATCGATATGACCGGATGCAGACCCGTTATGTGATACAAGAGAAGATGATGCTGCAAACTGGCGTTACGGATATATGGCCCACCCGATATGCGGTGCATTCACAGCAGAATGAAGATGTCATCGCCAACTACAATCGAACCACAGGATATGATGAGGCGTATTTGAAAAAGAATATGAGCGGACAATGGACCTATGGGGACCAGGGTGCGGAATCAAAAGACAAGCTGCAATCCTTCTATTGGTTCTATACCGATTCCTTGGCACAGCCGGGGATGCTCACGGGAAGTAATCTGGTGATTGAAGCCAGCTTCAGTTATGAGAACATTCAAAATATGCTGGATACGTATAAGGCGGGCGGACAAGGCGATCCTTTCTTATATCACAAAGGAAATTCACCCATTCTGAATCGCAGCGCGGACAAGCAGTTATCCGCAGAACTCATTCAGTATCTGGATACACACTCTCCAGAAGATACCACGCAAGATGTCGTGAAGCTGAACGGGAAGAAATATCTGGTTAGCTCTGTGAAGTCCACTTATCTGGATTGGCACCTGGTGGACGTGATCCCGTTGTATCAGATTTTGAAACCCATCTCGCTGAGTCAGAATCTGTTCTACACCTGTATGATTTTACTGTTGGTGGTGGGCATCTCTGCTTCAATCTTGCTGTACCGGAATGTGCAATATCCGATCAAAAAGCTGATCAAAGGCTTACGCCGCGTCGAGCAAGGGGATTATTCTGTCCGACTGCATAGCAAAACCCAGAATGAGTTCTCATTCCTGTTCCGCCGATTCAACGATATGTCCCATCAGATTCAGGATCTGATCGAGAATGTATTCCATGAGAAAATTAGAGCCAGGGAAGCAACGCTAAAGCAGTTGCAGGCCCAGATCAATCCGCATTTCCTATATAATTGTCTTGGCTATATCATCAACATGGCCCAGATGAAGGACGAGCAAGCCGTCGTCTCCATGGCACATAACCTAAGTGCGTATTATCGCTACACCACCCGTATGGAACGGGAGACGTCGTCGCTACAAGAAGAGATCAAGCTGCTGATCAACTATCTGGATATCCAGAAGCTGCGCAATGGTCGTATTGAGTATCACATTGATATCCCTGAGGATATGCTCTCTCAGTCGGTGCCACGTTTAATGCTTCAACCGATGGTCGAGAATTCCGTGATTCACGGTGTAGCGAAGTCCTATTCATCCGGGGAAATCCGAATTACCGGGGAGCGCTTGAATGGTTTTGGCAGAATATACATCGACGACGACGGCCCCGGCCTAAGCCCGGAACAGTACGAAGCGCTGAACTTGAAGATGCAGGAACCTTTACAAGAAGAAATGGGCTGCGGTCTTTGGAATACGCACCAACGAATCACGCACCTGTTCGGCAGTCATTCCTACCTCCTATTTGGCCCATCCCCACTTGGCGGATTCCGAACCGAAATCATCTGGGAGATACCGAAAGAGGACACGAATTCCGATAAAGATAATACCGATACGAATTGATACGATACTAACGATAAGTTGATATTTGATTTTGAACGAACCATTTACACGTGAACATTTATATAAGGCCTTGTTTAAAATAAATGATTAGAATTTACGTGAACTCAAGCGAAGGATTGAAGGGATTCTGTAGAAACGAAGTGTTCGCCTTTCAAGCACCATTTTAACCTTATAATCATCTAATTCAGAAAATGGGGCTTGAACAGCGATCGAAAGAACCCTTCAAATCCGTAGCGACCTCGTTCACAAGAAGCATCCATTGATTTTAATTATTGGCCTTATATACCAACCACCAAGGGAGACATTATAATGCACATGATGATCGTAGACGATGAAGCACACTGGGTCGATAACCTGTCCATGACCAAGCCATGGCACACGCTGGGAATCGAACATGTGCATAAAGCATACTCGGCACACGAAGCACTACAAATGATCGACACCCACCCCATCGATATCGTGATCTCGGACATTCAGATGCCTGAAATGACGGGAATTGAACTGATCGAACGCATCCGCATCCGGGACAAAAAGATAAAATGTATTCTGTTATCCGGGTATTCCGAATTTGATTACGCCAAAAAAGCCATCCAGTTCGAAGCCGTGGACTATCTGCTGAAGCCGCCGACAGACGATGAATTAATGGGGGCTGTGCAGAAAGCCATCGATCAATTGAACAACGAATGGGAACTTGTCAGTTCACTGACACGAACGCAGTTTACGTTGCGAGAGAATCTACCCCATTTGCAGGGACGACTGCTCCTAGGGGCTTTACAGGGACAACGAATCGCCGCTGCGGAATGGGATCGGAAGCTCGCTAATTACAATCTCCCCTTTCACACCGGGGATGCTGCTTTAATGCTGGTTCGTTTGGAAGAAGAATTCGGACACTATGATAGCAATGATCAGACCCTGATCGAATATGCGATCATCAATATGGCGGAAGAGATTATGGGTGAGTTTATGGAAGTGTGGGGCGTGAAGGAGGAGCACGGATATCTGGTGTTTCTACTGCAAATGAAAGAACGGAAAGGCGATATTGGTAAAGAAACCATTCTGGAGAAGCTGTCCATTCAGCTTCAATCCAAAGTAAAACAGTTTCTGAAAGGCTCACTCTCCATCGTTATCACCGAGTGGTTCACCTTTCCGGATCAGCTTTACGATCGCTTCCGTCAGGCTTCCGCTTATTTCCGGCAGATCGTTGGCGACGAACGCGAATTTGTCATGCGTGTCAGCGATGTCGAGACACCTGCGGCACAAGGTCCTTTGGATGTACTGTACACCCCGCCCACCTTCATTAGCCTGTTAGAAAGCGGACAGTGGGATGCCGCCGAAGAGAAAATCCTCGCGGTCTGCGCTGAGCTGGATGAAAAATGGTCGGAATCCTGGGAGCACTGCATGGAGGCAGGTTTTCTTATTACGGCTTCGTTCACCAATATCGCCCACCGGAACAAGCTGACTCTGACTACTTTAATGGGCAATGATGTTGAGGATTTGCAAAGTGGGGAAGTTTTCGCTACCATCAGCAAATTGCGGAAATGGTCGCTCAGTGTGCTTGGCAAACTCAAGGAAGGCACGTCCAACGAGATCAAGGACATTCGTTCCGAGTATGTGAAGAAGATTCAGGATTTTACAGATAAGAACCTGCATCTGGATGTATCTTTGCGTGTGCTCGCAGATCATGTGAACCTGCACCCAACCCATCTGTCCAAGATCTATAAGATCGAAACGGGCGAAGGCATCAGTGATTACATCTCGCGCCTGCGTATGGATCGGGCCTGCCACAAGCTGGTCACGACCACCAAAAAAGTGTATGAAATCAGCATGGAGATTGGTTATATGGACCCGGCTTATTTTATCAAAGTGTTCAAGCGTCAATTCGGTGTTACGCCGCAGGAATACAGAGACCAGCACAAATAACATGACTGAAAACCGAATTTTTCGAACTTCATTTGAACATTCACTAATAGAGTCCTATGGAAACTAACAAACTCATATAGATGCACTCCCGCACAAATTGGTACAGTTACACTGTAAAGATCATACATCGTAGGGGGATTGAACAATGATCAAATTCAAAAAAACATGGTGGTCACTGCTCATGGTTATCGCGCTCATCACGATCACTGCGTGCGGCAGTGGCGAGACAGGCAGTGACAATGGAAATAATACGCCGGGAACTGTCGGCTCAGCTGAAGCAGAAGCTGCTTTTGCCAAAGGAAAATATGACCCACCCATCGAGTTCAGTTCGGTATTGATGCCGAAGAAATACGTGCAAGGAGATACCAAAGAAAATAACGTGCACGATCGCTGGATGCTCGAAACGCTGGGTATGAAGCATAAAGATACTTGGTATCCGGCCAATGACGATCAATACAGACAAAAGCTGCAACTGGCGATCGCCTCTGGCGAGAAGCTGCCAGATTTCGTCACCGTACCCACCAATGCGGTATTGACGAATCAGCTGATCGACTCCGGTCAATTCATCGCCATCGATGAGTTGTTCGACAAGTACGCGAGTCAGACCCTGAAAGATCACGCAGCTGCACATCCTGAACTGTGGTATCCGTTCACCAAGGACGGCAAGAAATACAACATGCCGATCATGGAGTACACCGATAACGACGATACACTGCTCTGGCTCCGCGAGGACTGGATGGAGAAGCTGAACCTGGAAGCTCCGAAAACCATTGCAGACCTTGAGAACATCATGGACAAATTCAAAAACGAGAACCCGGACGGTCTGTCTCCAGACAAAGTATTCCCGCTGGCAATCTCGCTGAAAAATAACACCAACACCTGGATGGGTCAGCTTGACTGGTTGTTCGGTGCATACGGCACAATCGAGGAGCAATGGAACAAAGACGCAAACGGCAACCTCGAGTACGGCTCCGTTAACCCGGGTGCCAAACAAGCCCTTGCCAAGCTGGCTGAATGGATGGATAAAGGTTATATCCACGCTGACTCCGCTCTGTGGGACGAAGGCAAATCCGCTGAAAGCTGGACAGCTGGCAAAGCGGGCATTCTGCCTGGCGCAAACTGGGTACCGGACTGGCCTGCACCTGACCTGCTGAAGAACGTACCTGGATCAAAGTATAAAGCTTACCCTGTTCCAGCTGGCCCAGACGGCAAGATCGGTACGAAATGGCAGAACTCTGGTGTCAACGCAAGTATCATGATCAACAAAGATGCGAAGCATCCAGAAGCCATCTTCCTGTACTATAACTATTTGCTCGATAACCTTGCTAACCCGAAAGCGGGCAGTGAGTATGAATACGGCTTCGCCAAAGGGTACGACTGGGATATCATTGACGGACAACCGACCAGTGACAAAGAGAAGATCAAAGACTTCTCCAACGAATTCCCTTTCCTGACCGGCCCAGCACGTATCCCGGATCTGTACATGAAAACACTCGTGAAGCTGGCCAACGGCGAGAAGCCTGAAACACCTTACGAGAAACAAATGGCCGAATTCCGCAAACCGGAAAACTGGTATGCAGGTAAAGTCGTGATGTCCCAGATCGACGTCCGTAAACAAAACTATTTCACTGGCGCTGCAACACCAACCATGGTATCCAAATGGAACCTGCTTCGCCAGTCTGAGATGGAAACCTTCAACAAAATCATCTACGGCAATCTGCCAATTGATGCCTTTGACCAATTCGTCGCCAATTGGAAATCCAATGGCGGAGATCAGATCACGCAAGAAGTGAATGATTGGTTTAAGTCGGTAAGTGCGAAGTAAGATTTGGATTTTGGAAAAGTAGAGATTAAAAAACCAGCCGAAGCGATAGTTACACGCTTCGGCTGGTTTTTTCAGGTAGAAGATTAAGGTCGCTTTCCCTGATTTATACGTTCGCTTTAGTGGATCAAGCCTTCGTATCAATCTCCTCCGGAATCGACACACCTAGCAAGGATACTGTGAGTTGAATGCCGTCCCTCAGTCCTTGCATGTACAACTGCTCATTCTCTATGCTTTTGCTGACAATGTAACGATTCTCCCACTCAGCATATTCAGGTGTCTGCTCGATATCCTTGCCAGCAAACAAAACTTGGAACGCTTCGTCCTTTTCCTCACGTACACGACTCAATTCAGGGTCATGCTCGATTCGGGCAGATACTTCATCTAACCTTGCCTGGATCGCTTGTTGCAACCACGGTGGAAAATCCATTGCTTCTCCTCCCCTACGCATTATGTACCTCACTCATCATCGTACAACTCGGTTATGTCTCGCCTTCATTTCACCCACTCGGGCCACCAGTTCGTCCACCCTTCGGCTCTGTTCTTGCACTTCGGGGTTGTCCCACAACGGAATCGCTTGCTTCAAGGATGCCTCACCAAGCTGATTAAGCTTGCGCCGTTCCTCTTCCAATAAGTCAAGCAACCGGCTCATACATCCACCTCTCTGATGGGTCTAAACTGTTTCATGTCTTGGTAACACTAGACGTGAGCAGTCATTTTTAATGCGATTATCGGTTTATTTTATTTTAATTCGATATACGCATTAAAACAACCGTTATTTTTCATACAATTTGGTTGAAATGAGGGGTGTACATAATGAAGCATAGACAAGAACCGCCTGGCGACAAAAACATCATCGGCTCCCGAGTCGTAGCTATTCGTAAAAGTAAAGGAATCAAACAACGAGAATTTCTAGCAAGACTGCAAACATTGGGTTTGGATATCAGTCAAACGAGTCTCTCACGATTGGAGGGGCAATATCGTCTTGTTCAAGATTACGAAGTAGTGGTAATCGCTAAGGCTTTGGAGGTTTCTGTGGGATATTTGCTTGGGGAAGAATAACCTCCACTAGTTTTTGATTTAAAGATGAAATTCTATGTTTCAAATGAATACCTATTCGTCTCGCGACATAACAGGATTATTTTGTTATCAGAAGTCACACTATAATATCTCCATGTACGTATTTTCTTTCAAAAATATCTTTAATTCAGGGTTGTATTGTGTTAGATGTTCATCAAAAAATTCTTGAATAAAACTAGCTACCCAATACTGACTATCTTCGGGTGGTGTTATATTTAAATCTAAAAACATAATATGATCAATAGACATAATGTAATGCGGTTTAATTAGTACAATTAAGACACTTACTATATTTAAAATGAAACTAATCTTCTTTCGTAACTCTAAAAATACTTGATCTATTTCATTAGAACTAAGAATTTTATAGTTTTGTCTACAATAATTTTTTCCATTATTATGCACGAAATTATTAAGCTTTTTATTTATTCTTTTCCATTCTTCTTCAAGTTTATATTTGATGATTAAATCGTTAACAGTGTTATTATTCTTGATGTATGATAATGCATTTCTACTAATATAAAAATCTTTTAAGTTGCCATTATTCCACTTGATAAAAAAATTAATATTCTTCATGAATAACTCATGTTCTATTTTGTCTACTTGATCACTAAATAGTATTTGTTGATTATTGTCTAGCTCTAACACAAATAAATAAAAAAACAAATCATCATTTAGTTTTCTAATCAATATATTGGCATCAGAAAAATTACCTATGCTAACACACTCTTTTATACTTTTCAATGTATACATAGCTGACTCTAAATGATCGTGCTGGTAGAGATACGTTTTCTCCTTAAGTATGAACATGACTATAGTATTATCAATAAGATCAGTAATTCTATCTATAAATTTAATATAATAATCAAATAATCTTATTATATTATCGAATTCTGGATGAGCCTTAATAATATTACTTTTTCTTTCAAATGGATCTATATTAACAAACATCATAAGCATACTCTCCTTACATTTTAGTGTTTCTGATAACATTTCTATATTTATGAACCCCAAAGGGGTTATCTGCTGAAATTACTTTCTGAAACACTTCTTGCAGACCAAGGGCCGCATGGCCCACAGTGTAGATACGATGTTAGCTAATTTTACCAGCTTCATCGAATAATCTAATGACATTCAAATTAAAAATGACCATGGATTGAGAAGTTATTTTTCATATGCTCATTAAATGTAATGTTATCATCTACATAGAGTCTGTTTGCAGATATAAAGCAATTATCAAATTTCAATTGCTCTATATTTCTAATCTTTTTCCATCTATTAATACTTGAATATAGTTGAAATAACAATTTAGATATTTCTTTGGCTTTATTACCTGAGAGCTTATATCCAGTAGCTAATACATGACTTTCATAAAGACTAAACTTAGCAGAATAATAAGTAACTGTTTTATCTGGTTGTAGCCTCTCCTTAATATCATAGTAAATTTCATCTTCATTTGTAGAACTTGCAAATTCACTCTCTTTAATAGTTATATTTTTTAATTCTACGTATTTAATAAAATCATCTTTTGTAATCCAACTGAAGCACCGTTTTAATTTCATATAATCGTTAATAAATTGCTGAAGTAGAGATAGTTCCTGTAAATTAATCCATCTAATATTACTATTAGAATTTAGTACTTCATTAATATCTCTACCAAAATCATCAAATATGCTAAAAATAAAATAACCATGATGTATATTTGAAGAGATATTTTTAAAAATATCTTCCTCATTTTTCTTAAGCTCATCGTCTAGTTCATATGCATTGATTTTATTTTCAGAACTGAATTCATTGTAAAAATGTGTAGTGAAAAAGGTGAACTTTAAAAAAATATTATTAATATCCTTTTCAATCACTTCATTAACCAATTTAGTAGACTTAAATGAAAGCGCAGTTTTATATAAATCATAAAAAACAAACACTAATGGTAAAGATACTAATGAAGATGCTACATTTATTAACAGTCCTCTTAATAAGCTCCCCCCATCCATTGATAAAGCCCAGACAACTCCTACTACGGCAATTAAATAACAAAAAATAAACTTCACCAAAATCTCTGTAATAACATACTTACTAAAAATCAATAAAATTCTCATAATTTTCTTAATGTTCTGTTTCATTAGAATAAATTTCTCCTTTGAATACTCAAATAAGCCTTTTAGAGATCTTCCGGTAATTTCAGCTAACGTTCCCGTATTCACGACCCGACGCATGTCGGGTGTCCGGCGTATGCCCGCAGCGTGAATATTATGTTATATGAAGTCCGTTTAGTTATTCAACTTGCCTAACAGTCCTTTCACATTTGAAGTGTTATTTTTTTTGTCTTTTGTTGTCCAGGCCACAGTCATATTAAATTTCTTAAGTAATTGAATTAATTCGGCTATATCTTCAACATTCCCATCAGTATAAACATATAATTTTCTTAGTGTTTTATCTTGAGGTTTTTTGCTTTCAGGAAGTCTCATTTCACATTTTAAAACTGTTTTATCAGCTTCATCTACTACGCCTAACTCGCTTATTAAATCTTTATTTTTTCTCAATTCTATAATTTTGTTATTCCGATTTATGCTTTGAGGAATTTTGCTATTTAGCTGTTGAAGAAATTCAATAAAGTTAAAAGAACCTGTACTCGAATTTAGCTGTAATTCCTTTATCATAGATTCTTTTAAGTCATCTTTTATGTACACTTCAAACTGCCCTCTACTATGATTACCGTATACCTTTATAGGCCTTATAAGATTGATATTTCTCATGTATATAAATAATTTATCTTTTGAATCTTTATCTTCTTCTGATAAAAACATCATAAATAAGAATCTTCCTTTTCCGATTTGAGCTTCAAAAATTAACGTTTTATCATCTGATGCGATAGCTTCTGCATAAAGGTTATTCAAATTATTGAAATTAAATTGTGTTGTCATTTCTTTTCGCCTCAATCTTTAGGATTTCATATAACGTTCCTGTATTCACGACCCGACGTATGTCGGGTGTCCGGCGAATGCCGGACCAAGGACGAATGTCCGCTGCGTGAATATTATGTTAGATGATGCTTAATCTTTGTGTCATCAAAGAATAATATTTGAAATATATGTTGAAGTATCCATTGAGTGTATTAATTTCAAATATTCATTTTCTCTATTTTTAAATACTTCTGAGCCTACTTTTTTTGTATCTTTTAGATTTGGTAATGTAAACCTTTTGGGCAAACTGCTTTGAAAGCCTGGCTCGTTTTTTTCTCCTATCCAAAGAGCAGATGGTACAAATTCTTTGTCTAATAATACAAAATATATATAATCCCAACCTGAGTGTACTGGAGAAGTTGAGCGAGATTCAGAGAATTCAGAAACTGTTTTAACTTGTATTTTTTCCATTGTTGAGTTTTTTAAATATTTCACACAAATGTCCCAAACTTTATTACTAGGATTATGACTTAAATAAACATCAGCATATCCATTATGAAGATGCTTCAAGTAAACAAGCACATATAATTCGCCAATTATTCCTGTTTTCTGATCTCCCACTGGAAGAAACTTAGATTTCCTTTGTATTTCATCAAGCTCTCTATAAGCGTTTGAGAATAAATTTATCTTTTTCAAAATTGTATTTAGATCCTTCATCATTAAGCACCCCATCTTTTATTAAGTTTCATCTAACGTTCCCGTATTCACGACCCGGCGCATGCCGGATGTCCGACGAATGTCGGACCCAGAGCGAATGCTCGCAGCGTGAATATTATGTTAGCTGGAGTCACCTACATCTTCGAGTTACTTACGCATCAGGTAATCCTCTCTTTGCTCTATATCTATTTATTTCTTCTACATCACGCTGCTCCAATTTTTTCTTTCGAGCTTCCCACATTATCGGACAAGCTTCCGCAAGATTTATAAGCTCACTTTCAAATGTTATTTGGTCTAATATTCTTTCAATATCTGTTCTACTATCAACACCTACTGGGTGTTCAACACGATCACTGTAAGCTAATGGCAGCATCAGCCTTGTTGTCCCGAACGATAGCTGAGAAAGTAATAAGTTTAGTTGATCTCGCAAATGGAATAAATCCCTCAGGTAAATTGTTGAATTACGCAATTCATCTTCATCAACATTACGAATCATATGTGCGATACGTTGGTTTCTTCTAGCTTTAATTTTATTTTGCAATTCTCTCGTATTCTTCTCGAAATTATTTTCTTTGAGTGTATTTTGGAAAAATTCTTTATATTCTATGTTCATACTATCCCTAATCTTGTTTTTAAAACTCTTTATGATTCTAAAATTGTCTTTAGAATCGGTTACCAAACGTGCTATGCGTAATATACTCGTCTCAAAAAAGCTACTTAATACAGTGTCAAAAAAATTCTCTGATTGGGATTGGTAAATAAATCAAATCTAAATTGAATTACTTTTTCTATAATGAATAACTGCGTATTAAGATGTACAAGTTCAGAATAGAAGAATTTTAATTCTTCTTTATACTCTGACAAAAAAGGCTCTTCAAAAAGCTCTTCCGCTTGTATCATAGTGAAATCCATTATTTCATCTCCTTGATTTCATTTGAGTGATTTCAGCTAACGTTTCTGTATTCATGAACCCCAACGGGGTTGTCTGCTGAAATCCCTCCTCGAAATGCATCCAGCAGACCAAGGCTCCGACAGGAGCCGCAGCTTGAATATTATGTTATAGGATGTCATCGACTTCTTTGAATCACACAATAATACGACATTCAATCCAATAAGAAATCACTGGCAATCTTGTTTGACACAAACTTGCTTTGATCGTGGGAAAGGAATAGATAATCTATTGGATATCCAACAGATGGTGTTGGTTTTAAGTTCTCCGCTTGAATTTTTAGCTTAAAAAGTGTTTCCATGAAGTCAAAAACTTGGTTTTCTAGCATCTTACTAAAATCGGGCAATGGTAACACTTGATTACGAACTTCCGTATCATCAATTCTAGTTAGCACACTATATCTTAAAAAGCCTTTACGATCCACGTTCTCCCTTACTAGATTGAGTCCACTATCAAAATCTAGATCATATATAAATGGCTCAGTATCTTGATATCCCGCTATATGGTAGGACGTTTCGAGCTGTGGGAAATTTGACTTTATATAATTGAAGAGCGTCAGCTACATCACACTGTCGCATGCTAGATTCCACTGTGTGGGTGAAATTTTGTAAAATTTGTTTAATTGTCTTTTCTCCCCATGAAGCTCTCCCTCTCACAGAAATCCCTGTTCCGGTTTTTCGAATAAAAAACAACTTCTGTATTGAGCCATAACCGATTATTTTATTTGTCTGATAGTTTTCCGTCCGCTGGAGCAAGGTATCAGTTCCCATAACTATACATTCATGTGCATATGCTGTTGCTATTAAAGTCATTCAGAACTCCCTCTCAATGGTAGGATCTTGTGATTTAAGATTTATTCTATTCCTGCTGATTTCCTATAACGTTCCTGTATTCACGACGTCCATTCCCTTTAGATAGCTCTTATCTTAGGGGAATGGATGTATCTGCCTGATTACTCTTCTCGAACATACTTCTGGCAGATCAAGGGCCGTATGGACCGCAGTTCGAATATGGTGTTATAGGATGTCAGCTCTTCTTTGAAACACTAAATATTAATCACTTTCACTAAGTTATTCACTAATACGAATAATTAATTAAGTTGTTCTATCTAAATTCTTTAATTCCATCTTCAAAAGCTTCTGGGTCATTATGATCTATTCCATGTAGAGCTTCCTGTAAAGCAAAGGTGCTTCTATAAAAATGGGCTCTTTCTAAAATTTGTCTTCCATTCGGGTATAGATTAGTGCATGTTTCAAAAAACTCTTCTCCGTAGCTGGAAAGAATTCCTGCTAAATCATATGCTGGGTCCCCAAGTCCTGAGCCTCCGAAGTCAATAACTCCTGTAATTCTTTTATCTTTTCGATTCCATATGATATTGCCTGCTCCGAAGTCTCCATGAATAAAGGTTTTCTCTAAATTCTGATTATGAGTATTATTTAAGAATGTATTAAAGTTATCTACTACTTTTTCTTGTGCATCTAATCGCATAAATGGAAAGAGTTTCTCTTTTATATTAATAAACAGATCTTCTATAATTCTATGTACACTTTCATGTTGTTTCTGAGAAACTACCGCTTTCGGTATGTCCATAGAATGGAGTTCAATAAGAAAAGTAACAAGTTGTGAGGCAATTGTTTCTATAAGGTTTTGGCTTTTAATAGTTATTAATTCTTCCTTCCAAAAAGGAGTGCCTTCAATCAGCTTATAGCCCATGAAAGTCTTACCCACCTCCAGCTCATCAAATGATTTGTAGGCTGGATAGGGAATCTGCATTGTTACAGTCTTTCTAATAGTTTCTAATAACTCTGTTTCAAGCTTTAATTTTTCTAATCCTTGCTTATACTTAGGAAACCTAAAGACAAGAGATTGATTAAGAATAAATACGTCATTATTTTGACCGATCTCGTTTTGTTTAACATCTTGAATATGTAAATCTGAGTAAACTTCTTGAATGCGTCGAACATAATTAGAGTTCATATATACAAGCTCCTTCGATAATAAATGTTTTACTTTCTTGAATTTTAGCTGATTTCCTATAACGTTCCCGTATTCACGACTCAGCGTATGCTGAGTGTCCGGCGGATGCCGGACCCAGGACGAATGTCCGCAGCGTGAATATGATGTTATCCGATGCATCTGCTTTCCCTAGAAACTTACAAAATTCACTTGTTTCAAACCATTATATATTTCAAATAAAAAATTTAAGTTTTTACGTGTTTTTCGGAAAATAAAGCTAACGTTCTCATTAATTCTTCTGTTTCTTTAGTGAAATCTTCAACATACTCTGTTTCTTGAGATGAAGTATTATGCACTTTATTAACTTGTCCAATTAATTCTGATGCCTCTCTAATTCCATAGAGTTTAATTTTTAATAAGTTGAAATTTTGAATCGCTATCGTTCTTTTATGAGTCCATAAACTTTGTTCATCCTTTTTTTGTTTATATCTAAATAACAAAGTCTCTTTTTCATTTTTTAACAACTCAATCAATTCGGGTTTTTCATTTATTTCTTTGTCTTTTTTATCTATATCCTGTTGTAATCTATCCAATTCAGCTTTGACCATTGGATAGTAACGATTTGCGAAGTAATACTCTGTAGAATCAGTTATATATTCAGCAATCAATTTTTCGACTTCGTTTGTAAATATTTTTCGTTGGTATTGAAGACGAATCATCTTCTCATTTTCTAAATTTTCACGTGTCTCTTTTTGAATTTTTCTGGTTTCTATAGTTGTGATATAAACCGCAAACAGTGTACCAAGGCCACTAAGTATTCCTCCTAGATAACTTCCCCAAAAACCTCCCTCTGTTCCTTGTGATAGCTTGAACAAAAAAGGAAAAATCAACAAAACCAAAATGAGTGTGGTAAGTACTTTCAGAGTATTTTCTTTAAAATATTTTTTGATGTTGTCTTTCAATTGCCTCACCCTTCATTATTATAATGTTTCGGATAACGTTACCGTATTCACGACCCAGGCGTATGCTGGGTGTCTGGCGAATGCCGGACCAAGGACGTATGTCCGCAGCGTGAATATTATGTTAGCTGATGCTACTGCTTTGAATCTCTTTAGGATGTGTTAAAGAATTACTCCAAAAAGTCAATTTCTTCCCCATTCCAATAATTTCTATTCTCCATATACCAGTTTGCGTGACTTGATAAACCGTCTAAATCTGAATATAAAGTTAGCCTGTTGTATCCATAATGTGATAGCTCAAATCTTAATTCTTGCCGATAAGATTTATCTATTATTATTTTATCGAGTCTCATTTCACCAGTAATGTTATCATCCAGTTTAGTTGTAGGTGGATTGTGAATTGTAAAGATCCCACCTTGACGCACAATACGTTGAATTCTTCCGTTGGGTTTAACCCTTCCAATCCCTTCATACTCAAATGTTTTAACAATATTAGTTTCTATAGACCTATTAAATAAGTAAGCATAAATTATTGCATCCGATTCTTCATAATTTTCGACAGCAAAATAAGCAGCGATTAATGGATTAAAGGTCCAGTCAAGCAATCTTGTAGCTAGTCCATGATGTTGAGCAACTGCAAGCCAGTCCCATTCGTTTTCTGTATGTAAATCAATAAACTCAACAGCTCGTCTTTTCCAAGATTCAAAAAAGCGTTTATCATCGATATGACAATATGGTTCTCGTCCTGCTTTGGGAATTAACTCCCAAGATACATTGCTATGACCTCTAAAAAGCCATAAATTATTTTTTCTGTAGTTTGAAAATACATTATGCAGTTCGTTAAAATTTTTTATATGTATTTCTTTCATTCTTATCGCTCCTTTTGATTTAGAGTAGTTTTAGCTAACATCTAATCTATGTACTTCGTAAATACCACACACCCCGCGTGATATCTGAATTACGTATATGATAACCTATGCGGTGATATTTGCGAAGAAAAAATTGCCGAATAAGGGATATTTATCAGTTTTCTATCATTTACCCATGTCCATACGTCCAATGGGCTTTGAATACGCTCATTTCATTTGCAATGAAACAACCTACTTACAGATAACGGAAATGCTGATAGAATATACGAATGATGAAGTTGTTTTCATGCTACGGTATTGTTAATAGTAAAAACATAAGGATGGGGTTTATTTGAATAACAAGAAGTTAATATTTAGCGTCATTACACTTTGTATTCTACTCATATTGGGTTTTCTCAGATGGGACAATCTTGAATCCAGCGCAGACTTTCATTATAAGTATGATCGATGGGCAGGTCAGAAATGGGTAGATTTCTATCCGCCGCTAGCTGCTTCTTCCAACAGCATGGAGTTTCCACTTATATATATGGATGAGATACATCAAAATGATATAAACAAATATTTAGGAAAACAGGCTCTCTCGGGAGAGTTAGTGAACAAGTGGATTGAACGAACAAAGTTAACGGATGGATATATAGGTCTATTATTATTGAATATTCTAGTAATCATTTACGGTTCTATTAAATTATTTATTTTGAGAGACAAAAAAATAGGATGATCTTGATCTTCTTCAATATGCCGAGGCACAAGTTGCCAAAGGGCATACTAACACAAAGGCAGCAGTCCCACATAAGGAACTGCTGCCTTTATTTTTTTAATTTTCCCCACTTATAATATCAATGATATATAGGAGTCATCCGCAAGCCTTTGTAATGTTTGAAATATCTATATTTAGCTTCTGCCCTTCTAAACATACAAATGCCATCCCACAACAAAAGCAGCCAAGATGAACGCCGAGATGCCAGACATGATGTACATCACCTTTTGCTTTTTGCTGTAACTGCTCTTCCGCAATTTGTAGATAAGCAAGCCAAGAAACACCACTGCTAGAACCACATATAGTAGGTTAAACATTAAATTGATGCGTATCGAAGAATAACCAGGATAATTTGGAAACCTCAACTTCGTTTGTAAGATGAAAAGATTAAGAAGGAGTGCCACACCTGCAAAGTTAATTGCAAGATGGTATTTATTAAAATTGGTGGTAGATTTTCTTCGTTTATTTAGTTTGTTAAGAAGCTGCCGGATTACATAGCCGATCAAAGCAATTATAGTGAAAATGGCGGCAAGCACAGCAGGAATAAAAGATATCTTTATCAAGTTTACCTTTACATTCGATATAGGCAAGTAATCAATGTAAGGAGTAAAGGAAATTTTATCAACAACACCATTATGCTCGACAACATGATAAGAACTACTTAATTCAGCTTTTGTGAATTTCCTGATATCAAGGGCCGTAAATAAATTAGTAAATCTAGATGCTGCCCGTCGTGCGGATTGAAAATATCCTCCCCCCTCCGAAGTAACTATATTAGAATTGGCATTATCACCGAAAATTTCTTTAATAAGTCCATAATAATAAATTTCCTCAAAAGACTGGTTTGTCATGACCACCATTCCAAATTTAGATTCGGGATCAAAGACAAGTTTGCTGGAAAACCCTTTCAGATTCCCCTCATGCATCAGTGTAGGTACCCAGTATTCCATCTCAACGAACCCATGCGCAAATCGCGGAGTAGAAGTCCCGTCATAATATAGACTTGTTGACAACATTTCGTTTAACGTATCCCTGTTCTTAAATAATACATTGCTATCATCTACTGGCATCAACGCTGCAAGGAATTTGCCTAAATCTTCTGCTGTCCCAATCGCTGCACCGGCAGGATAAAATGTTACGTATCCTCTATTCTCAGGGATCAGTTTCAGATCTTTCGTATACCCTTCAATCTCATTCCTTCTTTGTACTAGGTCTGGATGATCTTGCCCCGTTGGATGAATCGAGGTGTCGTTCATATGAAGCGGTTTAAATATATGTTGATTGACATATTCATAAAAAGGTTGGCCACTTATCTCTTCCACGATGTAACCGGCTAAGCCAACGCCGTAGTTCGAATAACCCACTATGCTATTCGGTTTATAGATCTGTTTCGGCTCATTTCTACGCAACGTTTCTCCTAATTCTAACGTTTCATTCTCGGAGTAATAAAATACCTCGGCCGCTGTTTGATCTTCCCAACCCGCATTGTGATGCATCAGGTTCATTAGCGTAATCGGATCATCATATTTCAGCTTTTTAAAAAATCCCTCTGGCAGATATTCTTGGATATCCGTCTCCAAATCAAGCTTTCCTTGTTCGACAAGCTGCATCACACTCGTATAGACTAACAATTTAGAGATGGAAGCCCATTCAAACACAGTAGAGGTATCCGCCTTTCGCTGATTCTCAATATCTGCATAACCATATGCCTTATTCACAATAGTTTCACCGTCTTTGATAGCCACAACCGAAACGGCAGCGGTATACTTCTCATATGAGGCAACATAAGCATCAATCGTTTCCTCTAACTTGGATAAAGGAATCCTGGATGGTGTAGTCTCCACCTGTTTCTCTTTAGCGTGGGCGGGTACCGCTATTGCCATCATGATAAATATGAATGACAGAACACAAGCGATTACTTTGTTTACCGTGTGATGTCTACAATTCATCTGCATTAGCTTCTCTCCTTTTATATTAAATGTTAATTAAATTTCTTGTTTTCGCGTATGCGTTTTCAAAAGAGTCCACACGAATCTAAATTTTTTTCAAATGCAATCACACTCCATTCAGGAGAGAGATCGAAGAAGTTCACCTTTCCAATTAACGATGTTTATTTCTTTGTCTTTCAAGAGGCACCAATCAATGATTTCACCTATCAATTTTGGCGTTATGATCTCATCGCTCCATTGCGGTGTTAGTACTCTTCTGTATCCTATATATTCTGTCGTCCAGCCTTCGAATTCTTCTCCGATAATGACTATAAATGGGATCTTGTTCTTAATACTGTGTTGTCCCACTTCATAAGTGACGATTAACTTCTTATCCTCAGAAACGATATGTAATTTGATTATCCCTTCATCGTCTATATCCGGTTCAACATACCAATAAAATAATCGATTGGAGCGAACAATTTTACGTTTATATTTTTTTCTTTCGCCCATAACTCACCTCGCATATTTCTTTTCCTCTGTATGCAGTACTTCAACAGTTTGCCCATCCACATGAACACTTTGTTATCCGATGTTGATAGGCCTTATGATCATTCATTTTATTACTTTGTTAATCTTTCTTTATTGCCTGATATGACTTCATGAATTTCATCATATAATTGTAAATCTATAAATTCGTTATGAATCCATAGTCCTTCCTCAACATCTCCTCCCCCCATACCTCCACCAATTCCATCACCAGGAAAGTGTTTTTCGAAATATATTCCTCGGCCTTCTCCCTCATTACAGCCCCATGCAATGGTATCTAAATCTTTTAATAGAGTATGTAATGTCTCTTCACTGCAGTTTACTAGTTTCATAGGGCAAGACAAATAGATTTGTCCTCCATAATCACCCTCCATAATTACATATGCATCTGGAGTATCCAGAGCTTTCTTAAAACTATCTATAAACTGATTGTTCGGTTGTCCATTTGCTTCATTAAGGATATGTCGAACAGGGCTATGGTGCTCTGGAATTACAGCCATCTCATTGTTTTCATCTTTTTTTCTTTCCATAAAGATACACCTCTTTGTTTGATATGTTTTCTTGGAGATATCTCAAATTAGTTATTGACTTCATTCATTCCTATGACTTGTTCAATTGCTACATTAAATTCGTTAACATTAATGTTTAAATTGATTATTCCTTCTTTATCCAGCCCTTTAGTATCTAATTTAAAAGTACCTGTCAGTTCTTCCGAGCTATTACCATCAATTTTCATATTTATATCCAATTTAATATCTCTATCAATTAATCGCTCCTGAATATCCTTACTTAAGATCGGTTCAACTGTTTTTAACATTATTGATTTATTGGTTCTATTTCGAAGATTGAAATTGTATGTTACGACTGTAATACCTGCATCTTCTTCGCTCTCTCCCAGTCCAAATGAACTTGAGTTAATTATCAACCCGCCCTCAACAATTTTATCCGTCTTCACACTGTATGAAATGCAACCACTTAGGGCTAGTATCATTAAAAGAAATATTAAAATCATTGCATGCTTTTGATTCTTCAATTCAGGAACTCCTTTAATTTTTCTCTTCATTTTTAAGATCTATATTTGCAAGTTCAAGTGCAATCGCTAATCTAATCCGTGCATATTTCCTAAGTCCTTTTAAATAGGTATTGTCTAGTTGTTTGCTTTCAATTATAGGTTCAATATCGTGGTCGTAACGATCGATTTCTACTTTTGCAATTATATCGTTATTAATCAGCAACAAAAAAATGTCTTCCCCTTGTTCAGGTGTCCAGAATAGTATATAAGCGGTTTTCATTTGTGGAAAAAACCTCTTAATAACAGAGAGTAATCCTGATCTTATTTCATCATTAAATAATGACTCATGCGATCCTACTAATTCTCTTCTTATATCTTCTTCAGTTCTACTGCCCTTTAATTTTATTAGTTTCATAATGCCTCGCAAGTTATCATTATTTTATTTTTTTTGACTTGTTAATTTCCTGTAACGCTTACTAAAAACTAACGGGAATCGTTCGACAGACTGAGATTTGTAAGGTTGTCCGTTAACCCCACTGATATAAATCTAAAATAAATACATCATCACCTATCGCAAAATAAATCTGTTCCCAATCAAACTCATCTTTCCATTCAATCTCTGTTACCAGTCTATGAGTTTTAACATTTGACCCTTCAAAGAATTCTTCCAACAGTTTAATCAGTTTATTACTCACGTTATTTGACTCTTTATCTAGTTCTGCAGGCGTTTCTCCACCAGTGTCCGGATATTCAACACTTACGCCAAAATTCTGTAAGTGAAATAAAGAGAAAAACCATCTTATGGGATAATTATTAGGATACTTAATCTCACATGTCCATATGGTCCAATGTTTTTTTTAAACGCTCAGTATATGTTGGGTTGTATGGGATGCGAATATGAAGTGAATCAAAGGAACCTTTCTTTGTGATGACAAAAACAAACAAGGAAGGCCCTTCTTCATCCCACAAGGAATCAGTCGACCTTCCTCAAGGAAATATCCAGAGTAATCTAAATAATTGAAAAATATCTTTCTAATGCCGAGCTCAGGGTGCTAAAGGTAAAAAGAACTAATATTTTTCTGCACCTCCGGCTGAGCTAAGCTCTCCCGTTATGATATCAATAACGTCCTATGCTCACGACTCATCATAGCTGTTTCGAATTTTTTCTTTCTTCTCTTCTATGATTTTCATTAATTTCATAGCTTCTTTTTCTTTTATTTCCCCATTGATTAGGTCGTTTTCGATCTCTTCTCTCATATCTTCTAACAAGCTCCTTGTCTGATATAGTCTTAGCCCGGTCCAATCCGAAATAAAATAATCATCTTCCACCTGGCCGTCTATACCGAAAATAATTCTGTAATAACCTATATGATTTGCTCGATATTCAATTCTGACCTTCACTTCAATATATTCATGCTCTTTATTACTTGGGTCCAGGTACTCCAAACTCTTGATATGGATTGATATATCCTCTATCCAAATCTTCAAATACTTCTTGTCATAATCCCAGAATACCTCTGTAAACTCCTCAGGATCTTCAACTCTATAGGTTTCTAAGTTATGCCAAAAAGCCTCGATTGCCCGGTTTCTTGCATTGTGCTTGTCCGACCAATCCCTTAAATCTTGTATATTCATAAAATCACTCATTTCATGAATGTATAGTTTTCTGGAATTCAGATAACGTTCCTGTGTTGAGTAGTACTTGCTAAGATGATTTGTCGTTCTCCAAGTTATCGGTCTTGCTCTTGATTTGTTCTTCAGTAAAACAAGCCAAGTCATTTCATATAAACAAAGCTTTCACTCGAAAAATTTTCAATTACTTTATGATCTACCTAAAAATACAGTGTGATGTTTCCGACTTATCTGGCAATTATTCTGCATCCGCTACTCTCCCCGGTGAATCTG
Organism: Paenibacillus sp. FSL K6-1318; assembly: GCF_037976905.1. NCBI lineage: Bacteria > Bacillati > Bacillota > Bacilli > Caryophanales > Paenibacillaceae > Paenibacillus > Paenibacillus sp. FSL K6-1318. The sequence goes on along the minus strand of NZ_CP150270.1, from coordinate 1,704,058 downwards.
CTCCTTAGAAATGCATTTTCAACCGAATATGTTGAATTTAATGTTAGATAAAACCAATTTTCTTCAAGTTACTTTCAAAGTCAATACTATTCTTTCTTCCATTGATGTGATTCGTGTAGTTTACCAGTTTCATAAAAATACTTTAGCACTTCCAGCATGGGTATTAATTCTATACAAATGTTATCGCAATAATTTCCTAACTGACCACCGATAACTAGAGAAATTTCACTATTTCCCTGCTTATCGTTCATAAGCGTATATATATGTTCATCCATTGTAATAGACACTACAAAATATTCCGGTCCGCCTCCAACTAATGCTGAACCTGTGTCTAATACCTCAAAAAAAACTAATGTAAATTTATCTCCATCGAGCTTTCTCAAAAAACGTAAACTGTCTGCCCATGTAGGATTCATAACGATCTCTTCATTAAATGTGGTCCCATTCCGTTCATCAATGCTAATAGAGTTTATCATTTTTTTCTTTTTATCCTTTTTAGATCATTTTATTGGTTTAGATCCTCCACCTTAAATGCTTCACTATAGATTTTACGCAGCTCAGTTGAGTTATCTTGCCACTGAATGGGCTTACCATTGATGATCTGCACCAACACATCCAGACACCTATGCCATCCTGCGGCGGTATTCACTGCCCATGAATCTTACCCCCTCCTTCTTTCATCACACATACCCATCTTCAGGTTCACCAACATCAAAACCCAACACTTTTGTCGCTTCCAACTTAAACGTTTCTATCCAAGACATCCATACATCGCTATTCATCTGTGCATAAAATGATAATCCACTAGGCTCAACGGATGCTTCAATGAAAACATCATCCTCTTCAGTTCCAAACCAATATGGAATTCCACTTTTATAACCAATCCACCCTGGCATAGTCTCATATACTTTAAAAACTTTATCCCACACTTCATCAGGCAGATCATACCTTATATTTAGGTTGCAATTATGAGAGTTTATGTTGTTCATTTATATTCTCTCCTTCTACCTTAGACGTATATCAAAATTCATCCTCTATTTTTATGTAAAGTACTACAACTCTTCCATCACTTGCTCAAAATTGTATCTCTTGGTCCTTATACACTTTTCTCGTTATCATTTTTGTATATTTTAATCTAGTGATTTCAATCAGATCATTTGGCTGCATCATATTCAGAGTAGGACTATCTTTGATTAAAACTTTGCTATTACCTCGTCCCAATCCTTTAACTATAATGATATTTTTATTCTTCTTCACATCTACAATTTGTCCGATCGTTATGAACTGCTCTTTTTTCTTGAGATCAAGATAAGTTACAAGGCCCAGTATACAAAATATAAGAAAACTAAAAATTGATAATGCAGTTGTCCATGCAGGAGGATGATATGCCAAGTATCTAGTAGCTAATTGAATTCCTATTATAAAAATAAATAAAACGATGAGTAGCAATTGCTTTTTTAATTTCCCTTTAACTTTTTCGTTCATAGTTTCTCCTTATAGGTTATGTGGTAGGTATTGATCAAATGTTCCTTGTATTCAAGCCCCTACCGACTGCTAGTATTCAGGACGAACGGAACGTAATAATGCGATAGACTATGATCAATTCGAGCAAACTTACCAAATATCTTCTCCCTTTAAGATTTCTTTCGTAGGTTGATCTACAGCTAACCAAGTAGAAATATCCTCTTCTATTTTTCTCTTCCACGCTATCAAAAAATGTACTTGGCATATCTCACGGCAATCCATCTCTGTCATAGATACTTCAATACCTTGATCAGAATGTAAGACAAAACTATACTTCTCAAAATCAGAGTTTAAAGCAAGAGATTTAGGAATCATATCACCTTGGTTTCGTTTTCGCACTATCAGTGGTTTTTCTTGAGTTCCTATGTGTAGACGGTATTGTTCATTCTCATATTCTACAGCTTCAAGATTTTCTCCAGTGTCAGCTCCGTAATCTTCCCAGCTATATCCCTCTTTCCACGAAGCAGAAAAGCTACACGTGCTTATCTGATTATACGCATTGGGTTTGATTCTAAATACGGCTCCCCAGCACTCGTCTACTTCCTGAGGTAAAGAAAGATTATGGTCCAGATTACAGAGCAATAACTCGCAATCAAACGAGTCGTAGTAATACTGGTATAGTGTGCCGCCATGTTTGAGCTGAGCACAGTGAGTAGGAAGATAACATTCGCTGGAGACAGCAAGAGAAAGTTCAATTGTTCCTAGAGTCGTATATATTGAAGGTTTTATAAGATCAGTACCTTGAATTAAGGCTTCTTTTCCACGAAAAAGCTTCATAATGTCCCTCCTTACTCATCTACATAAGAGTTACTTTCTATTCTTGATAATTATAAAAATATTTATTATATAAGTTTGGCTCCATTTCTTTTATTCTAATTCCATTCTCTCCTGTGTCCTCTATTCCTCTTATGTAGAAAAGACACTTTAAATTTTTATCAAAGACAATACAAGAAAAGTCCCAGTCTTGATACCTGTATTGATCTATTAAATCTTTCTTGGATTTGATATATGGTATAAAACTCATCTTATTTGAGTTATCTATTATTTGTATCACATTATCTAACTTTAATACTTTATTTTTAGATAAGTAGGTATCGAGATCTTCTTCATGGTAAATGTCTAAAAATAAAATAGAATTATCTTCTATTAGTAATCCATCTAGGAACCTCGGTGATATTACAATTTAGAATCTTAAAGTATGGAGGCATTTTGATAATTTGTAATGGTTTCATCAGTTCTCCCCAAAAAAGTTTTATCGAGAATTTCATAAAGTGTTCTTATATCTACTAACCCTCACTACCTTAAAGAGTGCAGCGACTTGTCGCAATTCAATAAGGTAGTTCAGGGTTACCTGCTACCTCCACTTCTTCGAAACCCTCGGTATACAAAGAAGTGGAGGCAACATAGCGTAGATATGTTGTTATTTAGATGTCAATTATCTTCCACAAAACACTTATAGATTGTATTTCGTTTTCATTCTTTCATATAACTTATATTCCGTATCTCGATTTACAATCTCTCCAATTAACTCTTTCCATTTATTTTCAATCCACTTAGGACTTTGTTCTTTCAGAATATCCTCGTTAAATTGACTATCGATATACTCCAAATCTTGTTTAAGCACTCCTATATCCTTAATCAGTTGATTTCTCGATTCTTTTTCTAGCGATATCTTATTCGATAAAATTTCGCCTATGATTTCTACTCTTATATGCGTATACATATCTCTAAACACATTATAGATTAAATAAGTTGATGATAATTGATCTTCCCTGAAGTCGGAATTCAGAAAGACGAATGATTCTTCACCGACTTTCAAAGATACCGCCACATTTCCTAAGGCATGTATGACTGTTTCCTTGGAAGAGCCGTCCTCTAAGCTTTTTATCACATTATCTAAATTGTAGATGGATTCTTTTATACCAATTTCAGTTCCATGATTCATTTTTATGGTGTAATTAACTTCTTGATTGTCTTTGTACGCTTTGAATTGATAGTTGAAGTACATGCTTATTATCAATCCAACCATTAGTATGATTATTGTTAAATTTTTTTTCATTGGATTACCTCCTACTAGTGCCTGAACTACGTATATGATAACCCATATTGTTACAATTGCGAAGGTGAATTGGCGAATAAGGGAAAATTATTAGTTTTCTCAAACCCTTATCCAATCGATCCAATAGGTTTTAAATACGCTTAATATACGCAGGGTTGTAAAGGATGTGAGTATGCAGTTGGAACCTTTTGTTATAGTGATAAACCCAAAAAGGCCCTCTTCATCCCATAGGGAATCTGACGACCTTCCGATGTTTTAAGAACATATCAACTTTTTAAATAGTAGAGCGTACCGTCTTTCGCTGCAAACGGGCTAGCGCCAGCAACTACCTGCTCAAGCCAACAAAGCCTGCGCGATCTGATCCACAATGCCATTGATGCCTGTTGGTCCATAACAACCGATCCATGTCGCAGCATCTACGGAGTGTATCTGCTGTCGCTCATCCGTATCAAGCATCCCCCAGACACGTTGCTCTGTCGCGGATATCCCATCCTGCATAAGCTCATTACTGAGCAAAAAGTAATGGCTGGCTTGTACAGCTGGTAGTCTATCAACCGAGATATGATAGGCCGTGTCGGCGGTATCGGATACAAATAACGGGACAGGCAGACCCAGATCACGGTATAACACAGCACCTGTACGATGAGCGGCAGAGTGAACCCGAATGAGAGAATCGAGCGGACGGATCAGGGCTACACTTTTACCTGCCAGTACCGGAGCCAGTTCTTCCGACAGTAATGTGGTTCGTCGGTGATAATCCGCAAGTATTCGTTTTGCCTCTGCTCGCTTACCAGTTAATTCACCGAACAGGCCAAGAATGGTCTGCCAGCTCTCATTACGCTTAAACATAAGAACTGGAGCCACCCGGCTGAGCCGTTCATAGTACTGATCATGCACCTCGGTGCAAATAATCAGATCCGGGGACAGTCGTTCGACAGCAAGCAGATCAGGGTACTCATACGTTCCGAGTATCTCGGTACCCTGAAGTCCTGCCCTGATATATTGCGGGAAATGGAACGTTCCACTTCCCAATCCGACACTTCCTGCTGGAGACAATCCAAGCGCAAGCAAATGATCCGCATATTGAACATCGAGTACAGCGATACGCAGTGGAGAACGGGTGACAGGATATTCACCTCGCATATGGCATATCACTGGGACTTGGTCCGACTCGTACGAAGAAGCCATGCGATTCCGCAGCAAGGATTGAGCATAATTTGCATCTGTTTCCTTAGCTGCATCAAGCCGATAACGCAGAGGAGGGACGCCATAATATTTCTTAAATGCCCTACTGAAATAATACATGTCGCGGTAGCCCATCTTGTCAGCAATTTCCCCAATGGACGCATCCGTATGATGTAGCATCCGCGATGCATTTTCCATCCGTAGCTGGATGACGTACTCCATCGGTCCAAGCTGCTTCTCTTGTTTGAATCGTCGCTGTAACTGCCTTACGCTGCATCCAGCGAGGGCTGCAAGCTCCTTAAGCTCCAGATTCTGGCGATAATGCGATGATATATATGACACGACTACATCCACCATGTCGGACTCTGCTCCGCCTTGACCACGTTCATACTCCATGATCAGTTCATAGATCATCCCCTGGAGCAACGCATTTGCATGAAATCGTTCCAATCCTTCGCCACGACGCCATTTGGCAACGATTTTTTCCGCATTCTGAATCCATTCGGCCTGAGTCACAGGGTTCTGAATAAACGAATTTTGCAGCGGATGTTTGCGATACGAGGGCAACGCATGGGAGGCTCCTTCCATGGAAGAAGCCTCATACATAATTACGATATAATAAAGTTCGTCTGATCTGGCCGTCAGCGTAAAGGATGTTCCCTTCACCACATGACAGGCAAAAGAAGCTCCAATGTGGCTACCCTCTCCATCCATTGCAAGCTCCCCTTCCCCTCCGTATGCCAGCAGTAGCACATTTGAAGTTAAATCCGTTTCGTGTAAAACGCTGCCTGTCTGCAAAGTACCGCTATACCCGTCAAGCATCTTGATCGTTGTATCACTCCATAGACTTGTCTGTTCTTGCAGCGGCATTTCTCTCATCTCCTGACAATAGCAATGGTAAAATTGTTGCTGTTGTCATTTTAGTTGAGATTCTTTCTCATTGTCAATTTTCGGACATTTGAGACAATATTCGCCGGACATCTGGTAATAGAAACAGCAGGTAATTCGCTCGCTTTTGGCAACATGCACATTGTCCTTACAATCGGTGAAGCGGGTTAACGGATTCTTCCTCTCACCAAACACTTCCCCGGATGCCACCTGCGTCAGATATGAAAAGTCCTCTCGAATGATCTTACTTTCCTGCTCAGTCTCGGCTTCATCAGGAGCGAATAATCGGCCGATACGTACCATGATATTCTCCCAGAGAATACTCATCGAAAGAGGCGCAATCGCAGCAAGCGTCTTTAACAGAGGTGTAAGCTGTACCGCAAACATCTCCTCGAGCACCTTTGCCCGCCATACGCTCCTGTCTCCAGTCAGTTCTTCAGCCTGAAGCCCATTCACCGCTAGAAAAGGAAATCGTGTGCCGCCCTCATGATCTGAGAGCGCCGGATGATAGAGAAAGCTGTTCTCCAGCTGAAAGGTTACATGCTGATGATGAAACGTCATCGCGGTCACGAGCGGAGTCGTCCATAGATAGCCAAGCCGCTTGGCTAACATGGAGGCTGCGACTTTCATGTCAGGCGCATCGATATAGTTCTGAAACCAGTTGATATACTCTCGACACGCCTCTTCGTCATGCAGCTCACTCAAAGCAATGGTACGGACACTATGTTCAGGCGGCTCACCAAGCAAAATCGAATGATCCTCTACCGTCTCTTTCCATAAGTCTGTCGAGAGATATGGGTTCATATTAGTTCGATCCGAGCAGGGCTTCCGATGCCTGATCTACAATCAGATTAATCGCAAGCGGTCCGTAGTATGCAATCCACAGTGTGGAGTTTACGTCATACGTGCGGTTATTCTTCACAGCATCAAGGGACTTCCACACTGGATTACTCACCATAGCCTCTGCCTCTGCCGCAAACAGCTCATCCGACAACACAAAATAACGATCTGCCCCGATCTCAGGCACTTTTTCCATCGAGATTTCTACTGAACCATCTTCATTAATCTCCTGTACCAGAGCAGGCATTTTCAGCCCCAAGTCATTGTACATAATACCGCCAATGCGATGCTCAATACCGTGAACACGAATTCCTTCTTTTCGTGGACGAATGATCGCCACCGTTTCATCGCCCAGCTTCTCTGACAATTTTGACTTCAGCCCGGCAATTTTGTCTTCATACGCTGTACGCACTTTCTCTGCCTCGTCCTGCTTGTCTGTAATCTTAGCTACTGTAGCTAAAGTCTCCCGCCAATCTTCGTAGAAATCGAGTACGAGTGTAGGTGCAATTTTACTTACACTCTCATACTGCTTCTCCTGGAAGTCGGTCATAATGATCAGATCCGGGTCCAGTGCTACAATCGCTTCCAGGTTCGGCTCGTCTCGTGTACCCAGAACTTCTACGCCATTCGGCTGGTCTCCTAAATATTCTGGAAAATCGGTATTCCCTCCTGCAATAACACTTCCTGCCGGCTTCTCGCCAATCGCTAACATCTGATCCAGAAACTTAACATCAAGCACTGCAATTTTCTGTGGTTTTTCGTTTAGAGTGATGTCACCCTTCATACCCTTGATCGTTACGGGAAAAGCTCCGTCCGTCTGCGTTTCCGCATTCGCAGGTGTCTCCGCTGGCGTTGCTGCAGATTGCTTACCGCTATCTGTACCTGTTGCAGCACCGCAAGCTGTCAATACAAGAATAAGGGCCAACATCAAGCCCATGAATAATCGTGATTTGTGAGCAGCATAGGCTTTGCTACCAGCCGCTTGCCCCTTTGTTCCTTGTTTCATTTGTGAATCCCCCTTATGTATAATACTGATAATGATTTTCATTATCGAAACATAAAGAGAGTATATACGATCTTCACATTGCGTTACCATGTACTTTTGCGACATTTGAGCCGGACTAATGCGACATGGCAAGCCTTTTATCCGCCCTTTAATTTCTCAGCGATATACGCTTGCAGTCGGTAAATATCTGAAAGAAGCTCTTCTTCCTCCGGCGTATTCCCATACTCCCCTAGCCAGCGCGGTGTGCGGATATGCCACTCGTTAGACATGTATTGCTGTTCATCCCGGTACGCTATAATGTGCTCCAAGAAATATTCCAAAGAGCCGAAGGATTGTTTATGACTATCGTTGATGATGGATTTTGTTTTTTCAATGATTGCCTGTAACATGTGTTGAATATGATCTTCTGGATTCATAGAATTCTCCCCCTTGTCCAACAAAGTTCTAAAAACAAAAAGAGGAAGGCCCTTCTCTATTCCATAGAGAATCAGACTCCCTTCCAATCTTCTTTTCAAAACATAAAACATGTATTAACACATCTGATATAGAACTCATCCATTCGAAGCTACTCTGGATATTCCCTTGATGCCTCGATCAATTTATCTTCTTCATCAAAAACGTTCAGTACTCTCTCAATGTCATGCACTTCATAGCTTCTAACAACAATGAGTTGCTGCATATGAAGACCTGGTGGGTCTATGTCTGGTCGTGACAAGTTATTTAGCAAACGTTCTGGTGTATATAAGATGCTCCATCGTCTGGAACCATCTGTGAAATCCATTGTGATCTCTATCCAATTCCATTCTTCCGGATGATCCGATCTCACCTCATCATCAAAATGCCAGCCTACCAGCCTTGGCCTTGAATTCATTTCTTTTACGATGTTTTTACCTCTCTTCTGCTTAATTTCTTAAATGCCGTGTATTCCTGATCGGACTTCATATAACTTAATATCTTTTCCGCACATGCAGCGGAGCTAAGCTCTTCCGTATTCACTTCCAGATCATACTCATCATAGGAGTAGATATAGTCGAACTGGGAATGGGCCAGTCCAATCTCGCGATCTCCCCTGCTCTGCTCTCTTCTGGTGAGTTCTTCTTTTGAGCAATGCACGCCTACAAACAATATCGGATAATCCGAAAGCAAATCATAAAAATCGTTAAACCACTTGTCATTGCTGATCACCGTATCCACGATGACATTCAAACCCATTTCCGAAAACAGTTTAATGGTTGCACAGTACAACGAATTGATGGGGGCGAACAGGATATCTGTCATCACATGGTGTTCCACTTCTCTTGTTGGCTTCATATCTGGGTATGTATTGTCGATAAACTGATCATAATTATGCAAAAATTGATCTACAGATAGATGATGAAACGGAATATCTCCCTGATTCTTCATTTCCATCGCAATGCTCGTCTTCCCCGAACTTGACGTACCGTTCAAAAATATAATGAGTCCTCGTTCCACATTCATCACCCTTATCTATAAAATTGGAAAATGCTTCAACTCGGCCGAATTACCACTCTCTCCATTCTTCCGTAATATCTTCATCCTCCTGAATGTTTAATCCAGCCAGCCTAGCTGCCTTGTCTATAAAATCGGCCAATTCTTCACGTTCCATCGTTTCTATGAAATAATCATTAGCCTCATTCATTTCATTAAACCTAACCACAACTTCTTCTACGGCTTTCATAATATGCTCAGGATGTTTCGTTTCTTGTAATGCTGTTAATTGGTGCAAATATGTATCTAGGGCTTGATCAGACATGAGTAATCTCTCTTCTGTGAAAAGCTCATCTCCGCCTTCAATCATTCTTTCATTCCATAGTTTTGTTGGTTTTTCATGAAATAAGTTTTGTAATGTCATTGGAGTCATTCTCCTTCAAGTTTTAATTATATCTATATTTTACCTGTACCCATCCATACGTACAAGCGTTCCCACCTTTTTAAGGGTTCTACTAAATTTTCGATTGTGAATTCAATAGTGACATTCTACTAGGTTTACACAATTAATTTACAATAATTTCCAGATATGTGTATAGTAGAAATGAAACGAAATATTTTTAATGTCCAAAATCTAACGTAGAGGATGAGATCATGTCTTTTTTCAAAGGGAAGGTTATACTAGTCTCTGTATTATTCGTATCGGCTATCTCCGCTGGTGTAATCGCTTACGTAAATGGTCAATCGAAATCGGACGTGCCCATTCATAAAGTCGTCAACCTTTCAGCCAACTCTTTAACATTTCATGAAATAGATAAGCTGGATGCGTTCGCCGAACTGATCGTTATTGGTTATGCAACAGAAGATTTCAGAGATCGAGAGCATGTTATTACTGCATTTGATGATGGAACCCTGCAATCCTTTCGCACCAATACGAACATCAAGATTGAAAAGATATTAAAGAAACCCGAAGATTTCCCTTCAAATCAGAGCAAATTAACGATTATCGAACCCGTTAGTCTGGAAGGAGACGTTAAATATACAGCTGATGACTATGTAGAACTGCAGAAGGGTGATAAAAGTGTGCTTTTCTTGATGAAAAACTCCTTTGGTGATTATGGATTAATCAACTATAACCTAGGCAAATTCAGCCTTGAAGGGATAACCGAATATAGTTTACCTCAATCCTCCACTGCACAAGCGTTATCAGAATACGAAACTTTCCGTGACTCCGTTATGGAGAAATACCATTTGAATTAAGGTTTCATCAAACAACGGTGACCTTTGCGGACATAGCTGCCCTCTTCAATCTATTGCACTTCTTTATCAAGGCTTACGTCAAATGATGAAGTTATCGATTTTTGTCTAAAATCATTGGGTATCACTTTAATCTCCACGTTTAGATGTATAGATTCAGGCAGATTCATTTGAGTTATATTCTCATAACCAATGAAGTAATAATGCTTTTCGTCCAGTTCTATCAAACCCCCACCTGTTGAGCCAGAAGTTGAAATCAAATGTCCGTCATGATAAATCTCACAGGCAATATTATATTCCTCCAAACTGAACCCTTTCACTTCATATCCAACCTTGATTTGATTTTCGGTGTAATCAGCATTTCGTAAACTAATCGCACCACCATCGACCATTTGGGTCTGAATTGCAATATTTGCCTCGGGCATCTCTGGTTTCTTTAATAGATAGCCTACTTTTAGGTACCATATAACTCCTAATACAACTACAGCAAGTACAATCATAACAATGATAAACTTCTTTTCTTTTTTATCCATAATCCTTACTCTTACATCTGAACACTCTTAAATTTTTTTCAAACCTGTATTTCAAATAATACATTTTCCCTGCGCGATCAACATCAGAAAACTTCTGTTTTAGATAAGTCCAACACTCTAGTTGCTAGTAAGGAAATTAATAACTACAATGGGATTTTAAATCAATTTAAATCTTGGATACACGGAGTAGGACAGTTAGGTTATTAACTAAAGATGGTAGGGATGTTATGTGAAAAGAAAACTAATTTTTTTACTTTTTTCAGTCATTATAATTCTAGTTGGGATTTATTGGTATGCTGACAGGGAACTAATTGCTCTCAAAACTGGTTCGACATTGCCATTACAATGGGATACTCCATATAATAACGATGAAGAACCAATTCAGCTTACAGAACAGAATCAAGATTTAAAGAATCCAAATATACATCTTACAGAGCTCTACTACCTACCAACTTCAAAAAAACTACAATTTGGGTTATGGTACAGTAAAAGAGACTATCAACCGGATCAATCAAAAAAAATTCCAGATCGAATTTTCCAAGTTACGATCCGAGATGAAAATGGTAATTTGTTTGAAGAAGATACCGTTGTTAAAACAGAAGGCCTTTTAGATGAGTTTCAACGTAGATCAATTTCTATAGATTTGGATAATCAAGACTCTATAGAAATAACCATTTCCTTAATTGAACAAGACGGAACGACTATAACTCCAATCGAATCAGCAAGCATTAACGTACCGTTAGATAAAATAAAACAATGATAAGCTTAACAACTTACAACACTCTTTGGTGTGGATAGCATGTTCTTATTGCAACTTTTTCAAAAAAATCATTTACAAGAAGCCGGGTGGTTAAATTCTCGGCTTCTTTGCTTTTCTCAAGCCAAACTAAGTACGGATCGCCTAATGCATGAATATTACAGTATAACTTGTATCTAACTTCTCGGAGCTACCCAGAACATTTTACCAATAATTTTATAATTATCAGGAATTGTGAATTAGATTTCAGGTTTTACCTCATTATCCTAGAAATACATTGTTAATTATCTCTCGATCATAATCTAGAATCCAATCGTTATATTCTTTATAGATATCCATTAGTTCTTCCCTTGATGCTGAAATAACATCGCAACCTCTATCATCATAGATGTGAAATATCGTTTTCTTACTTATATTAATAAAATACACCCTAGGATAAATCTTTGGCTTAATTCCAACATCATGATTACATATAGCTTTGATTAACTGAGTATATTTCAAGTCCTTAACTCTACAGCTAGTCCAGTACCTATACATGGTGTTTCTTGGGTCTTGGATGTCATCTGGTTCACAATCCAAACCTGGAAATATCTCAAGGCTCAAGGCTCTAATCGTCCCTTTCTTCTTGATATATTTTCTGTACAGGTTCAATTTTTTCACTTTGTGTTTAGGCATATCTGCAAAATAAGCTTGCGTTATTAATAGGACCTCATCTTCTTGATTATGAAGAGCCTTAAATAATTCAAGTGATCGATGATAAACTTGTTCCATGTAATGCTCCGTATTCATTCCAAACATCAGTGTATTGCCAAGTTCGAATCGTATTGCAACATCCCAATTATAAAAAAGAGGCGGTTCTAAGGTCAGGTTTGGAAAATGCTCTGCCAGATATGTCTTCAGATCCATTCTGTGGCCTCCGTGTCTTCTATGGTTTTACAGTACCTTAATATGAGAGCTTTGATGTTGTAAAAAAAGCGCCCCGACCTCATAGTCGTGGCGCTTTCTCTTGCTGCATGGCACCAATTAGCCATGCAGCTTATCTCAGGCCGCTGCATCTACATGGCAGCGGCTTCTTCTCCCAGCGGCAGCGTGTAATACTGCGCCTGCTGCCCTTCATGCTGCTGGTACACAACGACCAGCAGCGTCTGGCCTTTCGCGGCAAGCGGGCTGGCGCCAGCTAGCACACGCTCAAGCCGGAACGGAAGCACATCCAATACGGTGTGCTTCTGCAGTTCCTTTTCGCCGAGACCAAGGTCGGCGAAAGCACGGGCACCCATGACCGTCTGTGCGGTCATGGCCGAGGTCATCGGCAACGCACGCGAAGCGTTGCCGTCTTCCATGTCCGCCGCTCCATCCGCGGCGGACCCTGTTGCGTCGCCCGAAGTGAGCGACGCTGCACCCCCGGCTTCGCTGCCGATCACACCCGCCGCATCTGCGGCAGCGTCTTCCCCGGTAGCAGCCGAACTTGCCCCAGCGGCACTCGCACCCGTGCCGCTGCTTTCCAACCATGCCGTGCCTGCGGCGCCGGCAACGCGTGGCAGACGAACGTCTTCCGGACGTTCAGCCAACGTTTTCATATAACCCGCCCACTGGTCTTTCTGAAGCGGATCTTCCCACCAGATTTTGCGTGGTTTGTATTTGTGGCCGAGGAAGTAGTCCAGCTTCATCAGGCCCAGCACGATATCCATATGCGGCGTGTTCCGTGACTCCAAGAAGCTGTGCAGACGAGTGAACAGATCCTCCAGTTGGTGACCAATCTTCTGCCACCCCTGACCTTCCCAATAATCCCCGAACGCCTGGAAGAAATCAAACGGCGAGTTGAACTCCTGCTCCATCAGATACTTCAGCGTATGGTCCATCCGGTGTGCATTCCAGTATTTCTCCAAAACATCTTCCAGCCGCTTCAAGCGCACGATGTCGCTGAACGGCAACACATCACTACCCAGAATCTCATACGGTGCGTGATCCATATACGTGTAATTGTACTTTTCCGCATCCAGACGAAGACCCGTACCACGAAGCATCTTGAGGAATCCGAGCTGAAGCTCTTCTGGTCCCAATGCAAACACATCGTTAAATGTCTTGCGGAACGTATTGTAATCTTCCTCCGGCAGTCCGGCGATGAGATCCAGATGCTGGTCTATTTTGCCGCTAGCTTTCACCTTGTTCACGGTACGGCTCAGCTTGGTAAAGTTCTGGCGACGTTTCACCAGTTCATTTGTCGGATCGTTCGTAGACTGAACCCCGATCTCGAACCGGAATGTGCCCGGTGGCGCATTCTCTGCCAGATAATCGAGCACCTCGGGACGCATAATATCCGCTGTAATTTCAAACTGGAACACCGTCCCCTGATGATTCTCGATCAGGAATTTGAACATTTCGAGCGCATAATCCCGCTTGATGTTGAACGTCCGGTCCACAAACTTGATCAGCTTCGCACCCTTCTCAATTAGGTACAAAATGTCCGACTTCGTCCGTTCGATATCGTAATACCGCACGCCAACCTCAATACTGGACAGACAGAACTGACAACTGAACGGACAGCCCCGACTGGTCTCAAAATAAACAACCCGTTTCCCAAGCTCCGGGATATCCTCATCAAAACGGTGCGGTGACGGCAGATCGTTCAGATCCGCTTTCGGGCGTCCTGGCATGAGAATGACCTCTTCCCCTTTGCGATACGCCAGTCCATAGACAAAGTGGAACTTCTTGCTTCCTTCCAGCTCCGTCAAAAGCTGATGCAGCGTCTCTTCCCCTTCACCCATCACGATGAAATCCACATTGGGAATGCGGTTCATCCAATATTCCGTGTCGTAGGACACTTCTGGCCCGCCCAGCAGAATTTTCACGTTCGGCATAACCTTTTTCAGGTTATCAATGACCTTAATCGTCTCTTCGATGTTCCAGATGTAACACGAGAAACCAATCACATCCGCGCCGCGCTGATACAGATCAGACACAATATTCATCACTGGGTCCTTAATCGTATACTCCGCCAGGTCAATATCAAAATCCTTCTCACTGTACGCCTTTAGACACCGCAAGGCCAAGGAGGTATGGATGTACTTTGCATTTAATGTAGAAAGAATAACCTTCATGGTTCACAACCTTTGCCTGGACACCCAGACCATATTTTTTTTGGTAAAAGGAAAGCTGCACAGCCGTCCTGCTCCGGATGCTGTTCACCTAAACCTCTTTTGAACTAGCCATTCCATGTCTCATGGACATATTCAACTTTTGTCTTTCAGAGAGTGGACACTCTTTTCAAAAAGACATATACCCTCCGCCAAACGAAAACCACAACATACAGGATGAACTCCACGATATAAGACTACATGTTGTACAAACGACAGTCGGTCAATACTAACGTCCATGTCCACCTTTTGAAAGACAATTCACCACCATTTGTCCACTCTACAGAGACACGACAACCAACTTCAAAGATTGGAAAGTGAAAATTAACAATTCATACTCAACTCACTCATACTCGTAAAATGCATCGTCATCCGTATCCACTTCTTCGCCCGATTGCTTCTGGAAAAACTCCAGGAACGGCAGTCCGTACTTGCGGTACTTGACCTCACCGACCCCTTTGATATCCAGCATGTCACGTTCTGTCTGTGGACATACCACACTCATCTCGCGCAGGGTCGCATCATTGAAGATAATGTACGATGGCACATGCTCTTTGGCTGCCAGATCACGACGGATCAGACGCAACTGTTCGAATACGGTCTCGTTGACCGCAGATGGCATCGCATCGCGTCCACGACGTCCGCCGTAGTTCGTACCCGAAGCCGTCGCCACTGTCTTGCGGACCACACGCTGCATCACTTCACGCTGGCCTTTGAGTACTTCCACCGCTAGTGGTTGCAAACGAACGACCGGATACTGTCCCTCGGACAGCATCAGATATCCTTCCGATACCATCACGTTGATGATCTCCGAGATCTCACGCTCTGTCCGATTACCCATCACGCCATAGGTTGGCAGAGAGTTGAAGCCGTAATCGAGTACCTTTTTGGCACGAGAGCCTTTGAGCACCGAAGCAACCAGTGATACACCATAACGTTCACGCATGCGGTGAATGCAGCTGAATATTTTCTGTGCATCAATCGTCATGTCTACCAACTCACGGTCGTCCGTACAGGAACTACAAGTACCGCAAGGTGTATCGTCATGCACCTCACCGAAATAATCCAGCTGCGCACTGCGCAGACAACGCGTCGTGTAACAGTAATCCACCATCTGCTGCAGCTTCCGGTAATCATTCTGTTTGCGGTCGCCGTCCATCGGATTCTGCTCAATCAAGAATTTCTGGGTGATAATGTCCTGTGCACCGAATAACAGAATACACTGGCTTGGCTCACCGTCCCGACCCGCACGTCCAGCTTCCTGCACATATGCTTCCATGTTCTTCGGCATGCTGTTATGAATAACGTAACGTACGTTCGATTTATCAATCCCCATCCCGAACGCATTGGTCGCCACCATCACTCGGATATCATCGTACAAAAAAGCTTCCTGGCTCTGGGACCGTTCATCGTCCGTCATCCCGGCATGGTAGCGTCCTGCGGGCAATCCCGCCTGCAACAAACGCTGATGCAGATCGTCCACGTCCTTACGGGTCGCGGCGTATATAATGCCTGGCTCGCTGGCATGCTCGCGCGCGTAATTCAGAACAAAATCCTTCTTGCTCTCGCCGCGCAGCACGCTAAACGCCAGATTATCCCGCCCAAGTCCGGTCACATACGTCTGCGGGTCCTGCAAACGCAGCAAACGCAGAATATCGCCCATGACCTCGGGCGTCGCTGTAGCCGTAAAGGCCGCAACCACCGGCCGCTCCGGCAAACTGTCCACAAACGGCGCTACCGCGAGGTAGCTTGTCCGAAAATCATGTCCCCACTGCGATACACAGTGGGCCTCATCCACAGCAACGCAAGAAATCGGCAAATAGCCCATCTCCTCGCGGAACCAATCCAGCTCCAGTCGCTCAGGCGCGACATAGAGCAACTTCAACTCACCGCGCTGCGCCGCGCGGATGCGATCATTCACTTCTTTGCCGCTAAGTGTACTATTAATATACGCGGCAGCAATTCCGGCGGTCGTCAACGCATCGACCTGGTCCTTCATCAATGAAATTAACGGGGAGACGACAAGCGTCAGTCCCGAATACAACAGAGCGGGGATCTGATAACAGATCGACTTACCGCCCCCGGTTGGCATAATACCCAACGTATCCTCGCGTTCCAGTAGGCTGGCTACAATCTTTTTCTGTCCCTCACGGAAGTCGGGGTAGCCATAATATTTTTGCAGGAGACCCTGCGCTTCTTCTAATGTAGGTGTTTGCACACTCATGTAAAGACTCCTTACTTATCACCGATGTTCTTCCACCAGCTTGGTCCGATCCGATTCTGACATCCGAAAGCGGCACATATACCGCATCCTTGACAACAAAATGGCGTTCTCATGACTTGTCCGTCAAGCAAACGCCGCTCCCTTTAGTTTAACGGCCCAGCCCCGAATGAGCAACCGCGTTTTACTGTAAAACGTTTCACTTCATCAAAATAAAAACAACCGCCCTGCCCTAGTTGGACAAAACGATTGCATTAAACTTATATTTACGTGCCACGCTCATATCACGCTAGTGTATCCGTACCCATTCATCTGGTGAACTTACTACACCTTATAACTTTACTTTAATCTTTTAACGACTCTACCTCAGATTCCGGCAAGCCACTTGCCTTTGCAATAACAGAAACTTCAATTCCTAGAGAAAGCATGTTTCTTGCTATTTCAAGAGCTTTTTTACGTTCGCCCTTTTCCGTAGCCCATTCAATCATGGAAGCTTCGTCATGCAAATACTTCTGCCGCTCTTCATATAAACGACGCGCTTCCCGATCCTGACTCAAGAACTCCAGCGTATCCATCGCCTTCTTCAAAGTAGGTTCATTCATTTGCAATACCTCCCAATTGGATTTATCAGCACCTTTCAGGAACAAAAGCCAGTTAATCAGCCCGCCTTCCATCGGAACGGATTGATCGTCCAGTTTGGACAGCTCCATGAAATGCACTTCAAGATCATCACTAAGTTCAAGTCCGGTGTGGTCTTCCCTCAGATGAAAAACATTATGATAACGCTCATTCGCGATAAACGAGTAATTCAAAATATTAATGGTGACGCACTTTTTCAATTCTTTGTATGTCTGACCTTCCTGCAGCTGGCTCGAATAACGCTTGCTCCAATAGTATAGGGTACGCTTTTCGATGTCATATTTATTAAATAACTGCATTTCAATGTTGATCAGCTTACCTTCAGCTGTTTTCGCCCAGATATCAAATATGGACTGTTTATCCAAAGGAGCATCTTTATCGGTATACGGGTTAAGTAGTACGATCTCTGTCAGTGGCTGTTCACCCGACTCTGCAAACGTTCGGTTCAAGAACACAAGCAGGACATCTTTATTTTCCTCACTGCCAAAAATACGTTTGAAAACAAAATCGTTTCGAGGATCGAGCAAATCAGACATCTGACCATCAACTCCGTTTCTTCCTATTATACCATGTCGGGTGCATATATTTGCAGGATACACTTCGATATCCGTATGAATTAACGAACTCCAATCTCGTTCCTTTAAAATGTCATCTCTCATCAAGGTTCATAAGTTAAATAAGGATAAATATAATTCAGTATATCGTGTCCATTAATTATCTTGAACAAGCTCACTCATCGACAAATGCTGCTTTTGCATTCATGCGATAATACAATCCTTTCCTCTGCATCAGTTGTTCATGCGTTCCATCCTCGGCAATTCGGCCATGCTCCATCACAAGGATACGAGAGCACTGACGAGCGACCTCCATCCGATGTGTGACAAGTAATCCTATTCTGCCTTTCATAAAGTTCAGCAAGTGATTCATTACGTTCTGTTCTGTCTGAATATCCAATGATGACGTTGGTTCGTCCAGAATGTACAGATCGGATGACCTCATAAAGAGTCTCGCAAGCGATAGTCGCTGTTGCTGGCCTCCGGATAGATTGGCCCCTTTCTCTTGCAACATCGCAGCGTATTGCTCTTCCTGGGCCTCAATGAATTCATGCAAACCTGCCTGCTCTGCCGCAAGCTTTACCTTGTCCAACGTAGCGTCTATATTTAGACGGATATTTTCTTCGATCGTTCCTGTAAAAAAAGTTGGTGTCTGCGGCATATACGTCAGTCTGGATTGATTATCCATCTCTATATACTCTGCAACATGTTTATCACCCAGCAATATGTTTCCGTTTGTTGGCTCGATCAGCCCTGCACACACTTGGCACAGTGTAGATTTGCCTGCGCCGCTGGCACCAACTACCGCAACCAATTCACCAGGAAACAGATTTAGTGTAATCTGATCCAGAATCCTCCGACCACTGTCATCATCGGTTACCATAACCTGTTGAAGACGTAGCATAGCAATTTCTTTCTCTTGATATGCTGTTTGTTGTGTATACCCTTGATTTTGGTCATAACTTCCTTTTGCAAGCTCGTCGTGCTTAGAATTAGATGAGTCTGTTTTCTTGTTCTCCGCCAATTTCAACCATCCAGAGATACGTCCAAATGCACCCACGCTGGCTTGCATCTGACTCCACTGGCTGGACAAGCCGAGTACTGGCCACACCACCAATTCGAACAGCAGACTACTTGCAACAACCATCCCCGGAGACAAAGTTCCCCTAGCCGCTGACAAAGCAATAAGGAATAACGCTGCCAATTGAGCCAAACCAAACACCGCCATCGCCACGTTATCCGACATGCTCAGGGTCATCTGTAACTTGGCCTGAACACGATTCAGTGATTGCTGTTGTGTTCGAAATCGTGCGAGAAACCACGGTGAAGCATTATAGGCTTGAATCACCGGGATTCCTTCAACATACTGTTGAATCTGCTGTTGTGACTCCCCTTCCCTTGATTCGACCTCATCGGATAGATGTACGATTCGCTGATCATACAACCTCGCCGTGAACCAAATCAACCCAGCACTCACTAAGGCGATAGCTGCAACCCATGCATCTGCTCTATACAAGTATCCCAATGATAGGGCTATGATGAACACAACCGTAACGCCCTCTGCAATAGCCTCCACAACTTCTGCACCATGCTTGGTGTCTTCTTTGATGCGAAGCATCACATCCCCGGACTTCTGTCTGCGAACCCACGCATAAGGCATCCTGTTTAATAACTTCAGCAAGTCCATAGACATGTCTCTGTACATGGACTCCTTGAGCCATACTAGTACATAACGATGCATCGCGAGCAATACAATAAATCCTGCCAGAATGGCGATGAAAATCATCGCGGTGGCATTAAGCTGTTCCTGTCCCCCATCATGAATAGCATCCACGAAGAATCCTTGTACAAAGGCAAGTCCCCAATCGAACACCGCATCTGCTGCGATAAAAATGAGCAAGATCGCTACAGCTAATCCATAAGGCTTCATCCAGCGAAAAATGACGGGCCATACCGTCGCCAATGATACAGCTTGTTTTGGGTCATCTGGAACATCACTTTCGTTCATCTGATGATGAGCTTCATTTTCGATATTTTCATTTTCATTATTTTCATTTATCTCATATGCTCCACTTTTCTCATGACTGCTTTTCATTTCAACCTCATCGGCATACGCTACGTTTTCAGTCTTGTTACTCATGATGTCCCTCCACTTCCGCATCCTGCTCCGTAATATAGCTTCGATATCCGTTTGCACGGTCCAGCAATTCACGATGAGTCCCCGTATCTTCGACGAGTCCCTTCTGCATGTAGATGACCTGATCCGCCCGTTCAATCAGTGATAAACGATGGGTAACTGCAATAACCGTTGTGCCTTTGTCAGCAGTGACACGGGCGAACAGATCATTCAACCGTTGCTCATGCAACGGGTCTTGAGATGACGTTGGTTCATCCAACAATAGAATATCCGGGTTCCTTAGCATTGCTCTGGCTAAACCAATACGCTGAAGCTCACCACCGGACATCGTCCCGTCTTGTGGCTGAAGCACTGTTGCATAGCCAAGCGTTTGACGCATAATGGCGTCATGTGCATGAGTCATGTGCGCCGCAACCTCTACTTGATCGGCAGATATCCCCTCTTGTCCAAAAACAATATTTTCTTCCACTGTGCCGTTGAAAATAAAGACTTGTTGCGGAACATACACCTGATTGAGATGCTCTGCCTTAACTTCGTTCATATCATTTAATGTATTCTTCTGATTCATTACCTGGATCGAACCAGTGACAGGTGTATCTAATCCGGCTATTAATTTCAATAACGTGGTCTTCCCGCATCCACTTGGCCCGGTGATTACAGTGAGTTTTCCTTTCGTGGCTACAAAAGAAATATCCGTTAGCACTTCTTCTTGTTCCGCATACCTGTAAGACACATGCTGTACCTTAATGCCAGTCGGTTTAGATTGCTTCTCAAGTTCACCTGAACCTGGTTCGGATCGTACATATGTACTTGTACTGGTATTAGCAACCGTGTTCTTTTTCTCCAGATCCAGTACTTCAAAAATTCTGGACGCATGAGAAGCTGAACCGATAAAATCATTCCACAACCCGGACAGCGACTCTATGGGACGAGTTAACTGACTGCTCGCCACTAGAAATGCCGCCAACCCTCCCACATCCATATGTCCATTCAACACCTGCATGCCGCCTAGATAGAGAATCAGAATCATGCCACCATATGTGGAGACCTGTCCGGCTGCCTCCGAAAGACGTTGTAACACAGATACGGACATTGTATGCCTGAACACTTGATGCATTCGATCTTTAAAATGATGGTGTATATAACCCGCGAGTCCATAGCTTCGGATCTCAACTGGGGCTTGAATGATTTCAGTAAGCATCTCATCTCTTGACGCCGCACTGGCATTCAACTGATCATGTTGTTTTTGTAAACGTTTACCCAGCCCTACCGTTACAAGAGGATAAATTAACGTGAATGCAATGATAGCCAACGACAGCGGCAAGTTCACCCAGCTGAAGTAAGCAAAGGCAAGAATCAGCTGAATGATATTTTTCGCGAGTTCAATGCCATGTTGGTTGATCCCCTTCTGTGCTTCCTTGGCTGAAGTCCAGACCCTAGAGGTTAGGTCACCCGTATGATAATGTGCCAGATCACGTGTCTCTGTGTTGCTAAAGGATGAGAGCAGTAGAGACTGCACAGACAATAATGTCTTTTGCTGGAATAACGTCTCGACCCTCGTCATGAATGCGGTTACAATCAATCGTAATACTACAATGCTAACGCCTATGATCAACCCTGAGTAGAGTAACGAAAACTGTGCTTCAGTCGCGCCTTTGACCAGTCTTCGGATCGATTCCAAATAACCGACCTCAATCAGGGAGACCATAAATGCGGCAAAAAGCAACAGAATGATGAATATTCGGTACTTGCCCGTTAAGGTCCATAATCGAGTTAGCATACCTAACGTCGTATATGTTCTTTTGTCAGCAAACATGGATGGTTTCTCCAATCTTGTCATTAAATTATGTACTTGGTTATGATATCATCGGTAATAAGGAAAAAATGAACATTTATTGCTGTAAGTACTATCAGAAGTAAGGAGATCGCTATGCAACATGATTTGCTGAATACATTGGATAAGCTATTCGACTACATAGAAGACCATATTCAAGACAAATTAACGCTGGATCATCTGGCATCCGTGACTCATATATCCAAGTTCCACCTGCATCGCATGTTCAAACATGTGAGCGGACAACTGCCTGGAGAATACATTCGCTCACGCAAATTGGCACGTAGCCTGGAGCAATTGGTGAATCTGAACTGGAAGATTATCGATATCAGCGGACATTATTCTTTTGAACATGAGCAATCCTACATACGTGCTTTCAAACAGGCCTTCGGCATCACACCTCTGCAATATCGCAAACAGGGAGCTGGAGATCTTGAATTTACAGCCCGCATGACTTCGTCCATGATCACGATGCTTCCGTATGGATATATTTTCAAACCAACATATGTACGAAAACCGGCTATGAAACTCATTGGGCAGCGATCCCATATTCGGTATGCAGACAATGAAGAACACTATGAAGCTAATTCAGCAGGCAACAACTTTTTTGAAAAACACTTTCATTCGATTCCTAACGTGTTGCATCCCAACGTATATATTGGATTTACCAATGAGATTAATGAAGATTACAGTACATACCAGCCCTCTGTAGAAGTAATCAGTTTAGATCATATCCCTGAAGAGCTGGACGGAATTGAGGTCCCGGCCAACCAGTATGCTGTATTCAAATTCGTCTGTGATTTTCATCCAAGTCTGATCAACATAGATCACTTGGACAGTGTCTGGACATTTATTGATGAATATTGGCAGAGCCATTCGGGGTATGAGAAGAGCGATCCATACTATTTTGAAAGAATTGATGGCAGTCTGGCTCAGGACCACTACGGAGAAATGGACATATATATTCCTGCAAAGCAAACTTCTCTGTAAGCTACCATTGGAGGTTCAACCTTATGGATTCAAAGACTCAAGCTAATTCAAGTTCATCCCATACAGATTCTTGCAAACCTTGGATACGGAGACACCCGATTCTCACTACATTTACATTGTTGATTCTTGTACTGTTTGCCGCCGTATTCCTGTATTTCTGGCTACGTCCATACTTCTCCACGTTTGACCGTTCTGAGAAAGGAGAATTGAGCTATTCCATGCCTTCCCGGAACGGTGAATATACCGCCGAGATTTATGGTGTGCCCTATGGTGGTGCGGCAGGCGGGGTTACGATGTGGGTCGATGTGAAGAAGACGAATACCCCTGAGGACTCCATAGTAAAAACGATCTATCGTGCCGAGCACCACGGAAATAATCATCTCGAATGGGAAAGTGAAAACACACTCCGGATTGAAAACTGGAATGAGTACACAGATGAGACCATTACCCTCAACATTGATGAGGAAATATATGATGGCAGGGGCTGGGCGTGCAAAAGCTTGCGGATGAAAGACCAGTATGTACGATGTCTGGCACCCGAAAAGTAAAGCAATCTCGACGCAAAATGACATCCTGACTACATGGCTGACCATCGTGATGCGTGTGTCGTACTCACTTCATTCATGCTTCAGAAGCTTCACACGGTACAAGCAGTGTGAAGTACATAACATAAAGCAAGCCCCGCTCACCGACTTCTTCGGTCAAGCGGGCCTGCTCTGCTCTTGTTCTACATATTTCCCTTTATCTGTTTATACTAAATTGTGGTCTGTACATGCTCGTTCACACTAACAATATCGTAGTTATCGCACTTAAAACACATGACAAACTCATACTTTCTCTATTACATCTATTATACCGCTTAATCTTGAGTACCTTCTGCTCCTGCTCGTAATTGTGCCTTACACTCTATTTCCACTCAACCTTTATTTTCACTGATCCGCCCTATCGCATCCTACCAGCAACGAATTAGTTTTTGTTGTTATTTCACTTCTACTTCAATCTATTCCCCCTATTTCCTAATCCTGCTTCAAACTCTTCTATTCTCATCTGTCCCAGTTCGTCTCCCTACTTACGCGGTGACACTTCACCACGTTCTTCCCGCTCTTTCATCTCTCTACGCACCACTACTTCGAGCTTCTGCCGATTGGCAAGCAATCCGGGATCATTTGGCAAGTACTCACGGGCTTTGGTGTTATGCATCAGTGCCTGTTCCCAGTTGCCCAGATGGGCATAGCAAAGGGAAAGACGGGCATGTGGCAGCCAGGTACGACATGCCACGGGCACCGGGCGCAGACCCGGATCGCGGCTGCTCACGTCTACGGCTTGCATATACCAATAGATCGCCGAGACGGGTTCCTGCCGTTCATGGAAGCAAACCGCAATGGCGCAGCAGAAATCGGCATGTGGCAGGTCATATTGGAACGACTGCAGCAATGCACCGAGCTTACGGCCCGGCTCGCCAAGCCGTTCATTACATTCAGCCAGTCGTGCGCAGGCAATGAGCCGATCCTCGCGATACCCGCTCGGCTGCTCCAGCAGCTTCGCGTACCCGCGTGCCGCCGCCGCATACTGCTTGCGGTCATAACATTCGCCTGCATAATAGAACAGCAGGCGACCTTGGGCTACGCCCTCTTCGGCGATCCATTTGCGCAGGATGCGCACGTTTCGCGCCGAATGATGTCCCGCTTCGCGGCGGTGCGTGACGGCAATGTCTGCCGTAATGACCCCGCTCGGCGGGAAGCTGAGCTGCTCGTGCAGCCGGCCATGCCAGCGGCACCCGGCATCCCGCTTGACCAGGCGAAGGCGTCGGTCCGTCACGAGCGGACTTCCCTCCGGCCCCTCGGCCAGCGTGTAGTTCAAGATCACAGCCGCCGTCTCCCCCTCAGACGGCAACTGCTGCTTCAACACCGCAAGCTTCGCCCGTTCCGATGGCAGCAGCACATCGTCCGCATCCAACCACAGGATATACTCCTGCGTGGCTTTGGCGAATGACTCATTCCGCGCTGCGGCAAAGTCTTCCTTCCATTCATACGTGTAGACCTGGTCGGTATATTGCGCAGCGATGTCCATCGTACGATCTGATGAACCGGTATCCACAATAACGATCTCGTCCGCGATGCCGGCAACCGAATCAAGACAGCGCGCCAGCGTGCGTTCCTCGTTCTTCACAATCATGCACAGACTGATGGTGATCACGTTTTGAGCCCCTTCCTGTCGTACGCGTATTACAAAATTTCATAACGGATTTGTTCTTTCATTGACTAGGTACTTCGAACAAAGTACTAGCATTGGTATTTAGAACTTAGTATTGGTGCATGTACTAAGCCACTCTAATTGCCTCCTCAAACGTACGATTATCATGTAACCCAGGATCGTCAACGCTACCGCTACAAGCGACTGCTTTCACACTCGCATTCCCACAAATCACAAGTTCAGTAAAGAACACATATCATTTTCACCGTGGCTAACGAACTGAGGTGACGCTATTTGGTGCATTTCAGCCAAATGGAAAATCTAACGAATCTGAGGCGCGCTATTCTCGCATTTCAGGCAACCATTCGTCGTTTATCGCAGCTTTCGGATGAAATAGCGTCGCTGAGATTCGTTACATTCTTCCCCTCTCCCAAATCACCAAGATAAGGCGTGTGAGATTCGTTAGAACATAGAGTTACTCTGTTGTCACACTTATCAGCAGTTTGGAATAGAAATGCTCCATTTAAATATTCTGATAAGTGATCTAATAAGTGCTTTGTTAAGAGCTCTGAGACGCGTAGAGGGGAGACTTTCGAGACCCTCATCCCTTTACTCTAAAGCGAGCCCCCACTCTCCTGACGGCGAAGCCGTTTCACCTGCTCCACCGCACTGTCCAGCGCCTTCTTGCGCTGCTTCATTGCGCGTAGATGCTGATGTTCCACCTCGGCAAAATGGACATGATCCAGCGCCATCCACTCCATCAGTTGATCCAAAGTCGGTGACATATGCAGCTGCGTTCTCCGCCGTCTGCGGGCTACGCAACATAGATATTTATGATGAACTTCCAGTTTCAAGACTTCGAAATACGGCATTAGAGACATCGCCAGATTTCCTGCATAGAAGGTCTGCTTGTGATCATAGAACGGATGAAAGCCATACGGCACGGTTACAACCAGCGTCCCATTCTCTTGCAACAGTCGATGAATCTGGATCAATAACGTCTCCGGATGGGCAAAATGCTCCAGCACTTCTCCAAGCAGCACCGTGTCAAAGGTAGTTCTGACTTTCCATTGCGTAATGTCCAACATTCGAAAATCCACATTGTTCCTAACTGGCTTGGACTCTTTAGCAAGCTCGGCTTGCGCGTATCGGATGCTCTCTTCTTCCAAATCGATGCCGGTCACACGAAAACCTTCACGCGCCAGTAAAATGGACGTAATACCCTGACTGCAACCGACATCCAGAATCCGTTTACCTGTAGTCTCGCGACACATCCAGTGGACGCGGGTCCGGGTCGCCTCATGAGAATCTTCCGAATTAATCTCGCCGTAATAGCGTTCACTCACCCGGTCATGATTTGCCATAGGCATCTCCCTGATCCTTGTCGGGATCGATGGCAACTTCATGGTGAGCTACAGTATCCTCGACTGCCACTTCTTTTTGTCCTACCCATGCTACGATCTCCTGTTGCTCACGAATTCCCTTCCCATGACCAACAGGTTGGCCCAGCACCACAATATTTCCCCCATGACATCCGGCGGTTGCATTGCGTGTATCGAAAATCAGCTTCGCATGATCCGCCATCTCCTGATAATCGAATCCCGTATGATCCGTCGTGATGATTACCAGATCAGCCCATGTCCACAATTCTGGCGCAGCAGGCCGAGACTGGAGCATCGTCCCGTCATCTTTACGGAAGACAGGCACCATTGGATCGGTGAAAACTACATCTGCGCCCGCTGCGCTCAGCAGCCGGAAAACGTCCAACGCAGGTGATTCGCGCAGGTCGTCAATGTCTTTTTTGTAGGCCATACCCGCGAGTACAACACGTGCTCCCCCCACAGATACACCATTTTGCTCTAGTAGCTCCGCGGCACGCTTCACCACTCTCGCTGGCATTTGCCGATTGGTTTCATCCGCCAGCTGGATGAATTGCAACTCCGAACCCTGACGATTTGCAGCCCAGGACAGATAGATCGGATCGATTGGAATACAATGTCCGCCGATGCCGGGACCGGGATAGAATGGCATGTAACCAAATGGCTTGGTGGCCGCCGCACCCAGCACCTCCCAGATGTTTACACCCATCTGTTCACAAGCAGGAGTCAACTCATTCACCAGTGCAATGTTCACACTGCGAAATGTATTTTCGAACAGCTTTGCCGTCTCTGCTACCGTCGTTGAACTGACAGGAACAACTTCGTTAAGAAACGAGCCGTAGAAATGTTTACCGTAATTCAGACAAGCGGGTGTGGAGCCACCAATGATCTTCGGGGTATTTTTCACTCCATAATTCACACTGCCCGGATCTACCCGCTCTGGAGAATAACAGACGTAGAACTGTTCTCCAGCTCGCCAGCCGTTTGCTGCTTCAATCGGTTGTTTTACGCGTTCCTCCGTGGTACCCGGATAGGTCGTGCTTTCCAGAATAACCAGGCTACCTTCCTGCAAATACGGAGTCATGCCATCCACCGCTGCCGAGATATACGAGATATCCGGTTGATGCTCGGCGGTCAGCGGAGTGGGTACACAGATTACAATGACATTCGCCTGCGCCACTGCTGCATAATCAGTGCTTGCCGCGAATAAGCCTGCCTGCATCAGTGACTGAACAACCTCATCTTCTATACCGATGACATACGAATGCCCGGCACGCAGCTTGGCTACCTTGGAGGTATCGATATCGATACCGTGTACCTGATAACCTGCCTGTGCCATCTCCACGGCCATGGGTAAACCTACATAACCAAGACCGACGACAACAGCTTTCAGGGAGCGGTCATTGATGTGTTGCAGTGTATTATGTTGCCGCTGCCCTTCTTTTCCTTCGTGCTGCTCGTGCTGATGATTCTCTTCCATACCCTCCACCTCCAAACGCTCCACCTCCCTTCGGTGGGCGTGTCTGAAAACTCCGAACGAGTTTTCA
Organism: Paenibacillus sp. FSL K6-1318; assembly: GCF_037976905.1. NCBI lineage: Bacteria > Bacillati > Bacillota > Bacilli > Caryophanales > Paenibacillaceae > Paenibacillus > Paenibacillus sp. FSL K6-1318. Next base: position 1,675,932 of record NZ_CP150270.1, on the reverse strand, counting down.
GACACGCCCTAGTCGATATAGCCGCCTGCACGCAAGAAGCGGGCAATCGCTGGCTTGTTCATCATGGCACTGTCCGAACGATACTCGGAGAAGTTTACACGAGGCAGGCTACTGTACTGATCGGTCAGTCCCTTGTCCTGATGCTCCGGCAGGATGACATAATACTGCGCATCGTATTGGTACGTGCGCGGCGCTTCATAGGGCGAGATCAGCACTTCATGCAATTTTTCGCCTGGACGTATGCCTGTCACCTTATAGTCAAAGGATGGACGACCTGCCTGTTCCAACATGACGGAGGCCAGATCCGTCATCTTACAAGCTTTCATTTTCATCACAAACGTCTCCCCGCCTACCGCCGCCTCAGCCGCCTTAAGCAGTAAATGTATGGCCTCGGTACGCGTCAGGAAAAAGCGGGTCATGCCTTTGTCCGTAATGGTCGGGCTCTTGCCTTCATCAATCTGACGACGGAACAAGGGCACGACACTGCCGCTGGTTCCAAGCACATTGCCCCCGCGGATGCAGACAAATCGAGTGCCTTCACTCAGCCAGTTGGCACGGATCATCATTTTTTCACCCAAGGCCTTCGTCATGCCATATACGTTAATCGGATCTACCGCCTTATCGGTGGACACATCAATGACCTTGGGAACCTGCATGCGGATCGCAGCCCGAATAATGTTCTGCGTCCCGATCACATTGGTCTTGAACGCTTCATCCGGCTGGTCCTCACAGACTGGAACATGCTTCAGCGCAGCCAGATGGAAGAGTACATGCACGCCTTTGCACGCATCTTCCACTGCCCGATAATCCCGGATATCCCCAATGATGAATCGCAGACGCGGATCATGGTTAAACTCACGCTGCATCGCAATCTGGGCGTATTCATTACGTGACAGAAGGCGAATCTCAGCCGGGTCCTGCTCCAGCAGTACCTCGGTCAGCTTTTGACCCCAGGAGCCTGTTCCTCCGGTAATCAGAATCGTTTGTCCTTGAATCATGGATGAATCCCTCCCAACTCAGATCATGAAGTCGCGTAATACCTGTGCCATCTCATCCCGGTTTAACCGGTCGTTGGGCGGTACTCGTTTGACTGAAGTATTATTGGAATGCACGATGTTGACATAATTGCGCGGAGCAAGCAGCTCATGCGGCAGTTCGATGACATTGCCATGTGTACCTCTGCCCGGAAGCTTGACCCGGTACCCCGCTGCATATTCGGCCGTTTGATATAAATAGACATAGAATTGCGGAGAACGATGAAATGCTGGCGCCATCTCGTTATTCACGCTATCCCACAGATATCCGTTCTGGTTAATTAGGGCCATCGTCTGCGGCTGTGGCTGAATATCATAGAGCTGTTGTACAAAAGTCTTATGATACAGATCATCCGAATCCAGACGGGCAATATAGAGTTGCTCCGCACCTTTGGCAAAAGCCAGAATGGCACGCACACTCTCGATATTGGTTCCAAAACGAATATTGGAAGGAAGCGGCTCCTGACCTGCCAGAATGTCCTGCATCAAGTCCCCCGATTCCTTGGATAGCTTCACCACAGTCAGAAAATCCTGATTCGTCTGTGCCTTCAGGCAATGCAATGTGAACGTGCGGAAGATGCTCACCCGACGCTTCAGCCATTCCCGCGTCAATCGCTGCGGGTCCATCCCGTAGTTGTTGAAGTTAATCTCAATCACAACTTTCCTGGACATAACATTCCTCCTCATGAACGCTGCAAATTCCGTTTACCGGATACAGACCTTTTTCAACGTGATGATACCGTCTTCTACGAAAACCTCTTCTACCTGACTGATTGCTTACGAGAAACATCCCGCTTGCCAACCCAGCACTCTATAACATATGAATCGCTGATAGAAGCGGTAACGACAGATGTACTACCTTTCAACGAAATAGATTGATATACACCTGAAGATGGTGCCCTGCGGGTCGAACGTACATATCGTTACTGGCGCCGCAACATAGAATAGAGCAGTTCAATTTTCAAAGGGGGCAACCACTCGAATGAATTCGATCTATCTTGAAATGGAAGGTGTGCTTGATCAGCTTGAAGCGGCGCTTCTTGAACAGCGTCCTCTCTCTCTCGTGCGAGTCGGCGATGGCGAGAATATTGTCATGTCTCAAGAAACCGTATGGCCCACAGAACAGGTCCTTCAGGAGCGTTGGGCCATCAAAGCCAATTTAGGACAAAAAGGACTGAGCCTCCCCAACCCGCAGCTACGAGATGAGGTCGCGGCATCATTGCAACGTGCGGATATCGTTGGCATTCTTCCCCCCGGTGACAGCACCATTAACGCTCCGGATTATCTCAAAAGACCCCTGACCGATATGGTGTTTGCTCACTTTGGCATCTCTCCTCCACTGACTTGTCATGCCTGTGTCAATCGGGAGCTGGCGCAGAATCCGCGTTTCTGGCGGATGCTTGCAGGCAAGCGCGTGCTACTCGTTACCCGAGAGATTGAGGCACTGCGTGCCACGCTGGAACGTGAGCCGTATTATCTAAACATTGTGACTGCACTACCCTTCGACAGCTATGATCAGATGCAGGACACGCTTGAGTGGATTCAGACGAATCAAGATACCTTTGATGTCGCTCTCTTCTCCTGCGGCGTTAACGCGGTTATTCTTGCTGAGCGAACAGCTGCACTCGCCGGTAAAGTCGCCATCGACTTTGGCAAAGCCAACAACATCATTCTGAAGGGACGTGCCAACTAATCCACACGGACACCTCCTTCAGATGAGTGAGCTACATTGAGATGTACAGATACTTGTATGACAAAAACCCCCGACTCCTTGAGCCGGGGGGTTCATGCTGAGCGCTAGTCGAAACCTATCGCTACATTGCCTTGTACTTCTGGGTCTCTGGGGTATGAAACGAACTCTGCCTTGGGCGAAGCGATATGAAAGCACTCTGCCTGTTCACATTAGGTCTTTCACAACTAGCCATTGGCTGCAGCAATACCGTATAACATCTCTGGCCCGGTTCTTACTGCTGTGGACACTCCCGAGATAAACGAAGTATACACACTTTCCAGTGCTGGTGGTGCAGACAGATCCTGCGCTGTGAACGAATGAAATTCGGCACCGCCGTTCTGTCCAACCGTCCCTTCAGCACGGTAGATGACATAGAAGGGATCATATAGGAATCCCCGTACCAGCTCCACCACAAAGGTATCTCCCAGTTCTCCCGTAACGCCCACTGTCCCGTTCAACGTAATAATGGGATTCACCACGCCCTGGGTCTGAAGACCAATCGTGCCGAATGCTTCCGGGGATGGACCTAAAGATAAACCGGGCTGTCCTACGGTTCCCGAGTTCATCGAAGTTCTCATATCGAGAAACACGCCCATGAGTAACACCTCCAATGCTATGGGATACCATATCCTATGAATCTCACAACTCTTCGGATTGGATGTATAGCAGTTTCCATGAACCTATTTTTATTTGTCGACTGTTAGTGGTATATTGAACTGCATAACGAAATGAACGGATCGTATGCACACAAGCGGTACAGGCTGTTCAGAAGGAGATTACTATTCATGAATAAACGCAAACGTCCAACGGGCAAAACATCGGCCTCGGCCAAGGGGAAAACATACGCTGGTTCATCTACAGCACGTTCCGGCAAGTCTAACTTCTCATCTGCAAAATCATCAGGTGCTTCCGCATCACGCAATACGGAGGAGAACAAGAAGCCATTAGCCGTGAAATCGTCGGCCGCCCCCAAGAAAGCCGGAGGCAACAAATCCAAAAATGGCAGTGCTTCTAAACGCCCCGGCAATTCCTATTATCGCAAGCAGGAACCACCACGCCAGTACAAAGTAACCGAACCGGATGAATTGCTGAATTTCTTGCTGCAACATCTGAAGTCGGGACGTAATGCGGTAAAATCCATTCTGGGTCGTGGACAGGTATCCGTGGATCAGAAGGTCGTAACCAAGTTTAATGAGGCGCTAACGCCAGGTCAGATTGTATATATTAGAAAAGAAGGTGCAGTCGCTGCTCCGTCCTTGACAGGCATTAACATTTTGCATGAAGACGATGATATCATTGTGATCCGTAAGGAAGCCGGACTGTTGTCCATTGCCACTGACAAGACAGATGACCTGACGGCTTATCGCCAACTGACAGAGCATGTTCGCCGCACCAATCCGCTGAACCGGATTTTTGTCGTCCATCGTCTGGATCGGGATACGTCGGGTGTCATGATGTTTGCCAAGAGTGAAGAGGTACAACAGAAGCTGCAAAACAACTGGAAAGAAAACGTGCAGGACCGCGTCTACGTTGCCCTTGTTGAAGGAACAGTAGCCAAAGAAGAAGGAACCATATCTTCCTGGTTGAAAGAGACCAAAACGCTGAAAATGTACTCCAGCTCGCGTCCAAATGACGGACAACATGCGATTACACACTATAAACGTCTGAAGTCGAACCGGGAGTTCTCTCTGCTGGAAGTGCGCCTGGAGACAGGTCGCAAAAATCAGATTCGTGTGCATATGGAAGATCTCGGACATCCGATTGCCGGTGACAGAAAATACGGAGCACGTACAAGAGACCTCGGCCGTCTCGGTCTTCATGCACGTTTACTCTCATTTATTCATCCCACAACCGATGAGCTGATGTCATTCGAGACGGATATTCCGAAGCCATTCCTGTATCCGTTCCGTACAGATGCGCCACCCGCGAAGTAACCGCACCTTTAGTGTGTGTATATAGAAAATTCACTGATCCATGGATCTTGCCTGAAAGGAGGAACGGACACTGAAAAACCTGTTAATCACCGGTTACCGGGCACATGAATTGCAGATTTTTGGACAGAAGCATGAAGGTATTCCTTTTATCAAAAAGGCCATCTCCTCCCGCCTCACTCCCCTTGTCGAGGAGGGTCTGGAATGGGTGTTGACGCCGGGACAATACGGTGTGGACTTGTGGGCCTGCGAAGTGGTCATTGATCTGAAGAAGACATATCCGCATCTGAAACTGTCGATCATCACCGCCTTTCAGAACCCGGAGGAACAATGGAAAGAAGACAAGCAGGAGTATTACCGTTCCATCCTCTCGGGTGTGGACTATTACGGTGCGATTAGCAATCAACCTTATATCGGGCCGTGGCAGTTCACTGCACGGGATGACCTGTTGCTGCGCAAAAGCGACGGGCTTCTGCTCGTCTATGACGAAGATGCCGGGGAAGGCAGTCCCCGTTTTGTCAAGGAAAAAGCCGTGAAGAAACAGCAGAATGAGGATTATACGATCATCAGTGTCACTTCGGAGGATATTCAATCGGTAGCTGAGGATGAGCGTATGAACGATATTGCCGACTTTGACGATTCTTCATTCTGAAAAAATGTAGATCATCTGAAGTCCATTCATGCATAGCTTTCATCAGAGGGGAATCGTATTTTGAATGACGTACATATGTTTTTTTTCGAGGCAGGTTGGGTATAAGTAGTATTATAACTGCGATGATATGTCGTATGGGATAAGGGGAACTGCAACCATGACAATTACGCCAGAGCAGCGCATTCAACTGCATGGATTTAACAACCTGACCAAGTCGCTCAGCTTCAATATGTACGATATCTGTTATACCAAAACCAAAGACGAACGCGAAGCTTACATTGAATATATTGATGAACAGTATAACGCCGCCCGGCTGAGTAAAATTCTAAACAACGTTTCCGATATCATCGGAGCCCACGTTCTTAATGTTGCCCAGCAGGATTACGTGCCTCAAGGTGCGAGTGTGACGATGCTGGTCTCGGAAGGTCCAATCGTGGAGATCCCCGAGGAATCACTCGATGAATCTCCCGGCCCTCTGCCCGATAACGTTGTTATGCAGCTGGATAAAAGCCATATCACTGTGCACACCTATCCTGAGTTCCACCCCAGTGAAGGTATCAGTACCTTCCGTGCGGACATTGATGTCTCCACCTGCGGTGAAATCTCACCGCTCAAGGCGCTGAATTATCTGATCCACTCCTTCGATACGGACATTATGACGATGGATTACCGGGTACGTGGTTTCACGCGGGATACGAGCGGACGCAAGCTGTTCATTGACCATGAGATCGGCTCGATTCAGAATTATATTCCGGATGAGATCAAGAGCAGCTTCGACATGATTGACGTGAACGTCTATCAGGAGAATATTTTTCACACCAAGTGTAAACTGAGGGAATTCGATCTCGACAATTATCTGTTTGGGTACACCAAGGATAAGCTGAGCAAGAAGGAACAACAGGAAATCACCGAGTGGCTGAAGCTGGAGATGGATGAGATCTATTACGGCAAAAACATCAATCGTCCCTCTTAAGCAGCTGTTTAATGGCTGATTCATAAGGCCAAAGTTTAAGACAAGATATCATGAAGGCAGGGTTCTTTTATTCACGGGACCTCCGGCATGGGCTTGTCTTTTTCTTTGTTATGTTGACAGTGTGCAACTTTATTTCTTATTATAGAAGTAACTGTATCAATCTACAGTGAAGGAGACTGAGCCCGTGATCGAAACGAATACGACAAGACGTAATGAATCACTGTTACAAGCACTGACTGCACAACACAATGCCATCACCAATAACATTGCCAATGCAGACACGCCTAACTACAAAAAGAAAACGGTAGAGTTTCAGGAAGAGCTTAGACGTATCGTTGAAAATGGCAAAACAGATCAGCTCGCCATGAAACGGACTCATGACAAACACTTTCCTATCAGTGATCCCAATTCTTCCATCGTACAGTACCGAATTGTCGAGAACAACGAAACAGCCATGAATAATAACAACAATAACGTTGACATTGACAAGGAAATGGCGAATCTTTCGGAGAATCAGCTCATGTATAACTACATGGTCGATCGGGTCAGTGGACACTACAAAAAAATGAAAAATTTACTGAATGATTTGAAATAATGAATGTACAGCAGCCCGCGATGGCTGCTTTTTTTTATGGTCTTTTCCCCTGAGTGTAGCTCGTTTGGTGCCATTTTTCGGTATCCGCTCCTGTTCGTAGTATAATGGGGAGAAACGATTGATTTCATATCGAACAAAAGAGGTGCAACATGGCTCCACGTCATTTAAATGGTTTTCAAGGTTCCAAAGTGAGGCTCGCGGCTCCATGCCCGGAAGATTGCATGCGTCTCTCCCGCTTTACGGATGATTATGAATATTTGCGCAACATGGATACTGATATCGCTATTCCGTTAACGCCGGATGAAACGGGTTCTTCGTCTGTCCGCCGAGACAACGGTTTTGAATTTGCATTACGTACACTGGATGGGAATCGATTCATTGGCTTCACCGCGCTCTATCGGATCGAATGGAACAATCGGTCTGCTCGTCTGGCGATTGGTATCGGTGAAGAAAATGATCGGGGTAAAGGATACGGCAGTGATGCCCTGGCTCTAATTCTTCGGTATGGCTTCCACGAATTGAACCTGAACCGAATTGCGCTGGAAGTCATCGAGTACAATGAAGCGGCTAGACGTGCGTACCTAAAAGCCGGATTTCGGGAAGAGGGTCGCCAGCGTTCTGCAGTTTTGCGGGATGGCATGCATTATGACCTGATCTCGATGAGCATCCTTGCGGAAGAATGGTCAGCACAGTCTCGGCTTCCATTGTCATTCCAGTCCACTCGTACTTCTGAATCTGGGGAAATGACAGCGGGTGGTTTCTCGCAGCGTCATGCGACCGAACAAGCTGCGCTATCCATCTCGGAGTTACGCTTAGATCCAAAAGGTGAATCTGAAGTTTCGCCTCGCATTGGCGTAGGCGCAGTCATTCTGAATGAACGGGGCGAAGTGCTTCTCGCTTGGCGGAATCGTCAGCCCGAACAGCATACCTGGAGTATTCCCGGCGGGAAAGTCGATCCCTATGAATCACTGGAAACCGCCGTTATCCGTGAAATCAAGGAAGAAGTGGATCTGGATATCGCCATCGACAGTCTGCTCTGCACGGCGGAGACAATCCAGCCAGAGCAGAAGGAACATTGGATATCTGTTCTCTATTCCACCAAGGTGATTAGCGGTCATGCTCGTAATCTGGAAGAAGGCGGCGCCATTGGTGAGATCGGCTGGTTCCCACTCCATGATCTGCCCTCTCCACTCGCCTGCTTTGCCGTACCTGGGCTGGAAGCTGTGAAGAAGCTATATAATGAATCCCTGTAATTCTAATATTCCATCGGATGGAGGTATTCGCTATGAATCATGCAGAACAGATGAATGATCTATTCCAGGCGGTACAGGACGGCCACGTTGAGAAACTGAAGTCACTGCTTGATGCTGACCCGGAATTCGCCAATACTGAAAATCAGGATGGGTTAACTCCGCTGGGATATGCCTCTCATTATGGACAAGCAGGAGTAGTTCGTCTTCTTCTGGAGCATGGAGCAGATGTTAACGCCCTTTCTCATTCCAAGATTTCCTTTATTCCATCCAATACTGCACTACATGCCGCACTTGCCGGAGAACGTTCGCCAGAAGTTATCCAACTTTTACTCGAACATGGGGCATCCACGAGTATTCTGGACAGCGATGGACAATATGCGTTGCACTCCGCAGCATTTCATACGGATCAAACTGAACTCATCGAGGTGTTACTCCAGCATGGTGCCGATCCGAGTGTACTGAACTCATCAGGTCAAACTGCATTGGACATTGCACTTGAACGTGGTAACACGTCTACAGCTTCATGTCTGCAAGCAGCCACTGTAGCGCAGCAGCAACAATGATTAGATAACGTGAGCAATACCTTGAATAACCGTCAGGACTCTTTTTGGAGTACAAAAAGAAGGTCTGACGGTTATTTCTTGTTCGATTACATATTTTTTTCAGGAAATAAGAACCGTTTGACGCCTTACGCGGTCTAATACTCAACATATCCATGAAAGGAGGAGCCATGTGACCCCTACTCAGCTCACCATCGCCGCACAAAAAGGGGATGCCGAGGCTTTTGCAGCCTTAATGGAATTGCATCAGAGCCGACTGTACCGTATCGCCTATGCGTATCTGCACAACGAAGGTGATGCGCTGGAAGCGATTCAGGAATCAACCTTCAGGGCGTTCCGCAAACTCAGAAAATTAAAAGAGCCCTCTTACTTCGGCACTTGGCTCATCCGCATACTGCTCAACTACTGTGCGGACGAACGCAAACGCAAAAGTCGGTTCAGTCCCGTCACCGAGATTCATGAATCCAGCAGTTGGGATCGTCCTGCGGACCCCGACCTTGCTGCCGCCGTATCCACTCTTGACCGGGATTGCAAACAGATTATTATTCTGAGTTATTTCGAAGGTTTCTCCTTAACTGAAGTTGCCGATATTCTCGAAATCCCAACCGGAACCGTAAAATCCCGATTACATCGGGCACTCGGACAGCTCCGTGATCAACTTGAAACGAAAGGAGATGCATCCTCATGACGGATGAACAAAAATCATTCGAGACATTGGAAGAACGTCTGAATGCTCGCAAGACGGAGTACGAAACCATGCCTGTACCCGATGCCGCCGCATATCAGGCTGTGCAGTCCGGAATCCGCCAGGCTGCCCGTAAGCGCAAGTCCCGGCTGCGTTGGTATATGAGCTCCATCTCAGCAGCTGCCCTCATCCTGCTATTTACGGGATGTATCCGTGTCTCTCCCGCTTTTGCGTCCTTCGTCGAGCAATTGCCTGGCATGGAAGGCATTGTGAGCATGATTCGCCAGGACAAAGGATTAATGATGGCGATCGATAAGTCCCTCTTACAGAAAGTCGGGGTAACCGACGAGCATGATGGTGCTTCCGTGACCGTTGAAGGCATTATCACAGACGAGTCACGTATGGTTATTTTTTACACGATGAAAGGCATGAAAGACCCTGAGAAATTCAACTACGACATTGATTTGCTGGATGAGAACGGTAAAGATCTTCCTGTTGCATTTGGTTACTCTTCACCTAAGCCGACTTCAGACGAGAATGTGTATGAGAATATGATTGATGTGATCTTCACGGATGGAGCCTCTCCGCCCGAAGAGCTGAGTGTTGTATTTAAGCCAAGAGATACAGCGAGTGCTGAAAAGTGGAAAGTGACGTTCCCGGTAGACAAGAATCTTACCAAAGGCATGAAAAAAGTTATTCCTGTGAATCAGACGTTAACGGTGGATGGGCAGCGTATTGATGTGAAAGAGGCTACTCTGTATCCAACCCGTCTTGTGTTGGATGTGAATTTTGATCCAAAGAATACCAAGAAGGTATTTGGCCTGAGCGATCTTCAACTGGTCGACGAACAAGGTCGCGCGTGGAGAACAGATACCTCGACAGGTGGAGATGAACGCTCCATTTACTTCGAAAGCATGTACTTCTCCATACCGAAAAAGCTGACCTTACAAGGATCTGGCTTCTCCGGATTGGATAAAAAGGATCTGGATTTTTCCCTTGATCTGAAGTCACACCAGATTACAGGTGGACCACCTGGATTGAAGATGGTTGGCAGCAAGGTTGAAGGCAAAGATCTAATTATCGACTTTTCTGTTGCTGGTAGTATGAACGGCGGATTCGTTCTAGGTTTCGATAATGTTACAGACAGTGCAGGGAAGTCATTTGAGGTTACTGGCTCCAGTTGGAGTAGTGGCGATGGGACGGATGACAGTCATACGATTGTTTCTTCTACTATCGAAAATGGAGCGAAGATGCTGGGGGAAATTCAAATGCACATCTCCACCTATCCAATGAAAGTGAAGTCCCCTTTCACATTGGATATTCCGGTGAACCCATAATCTTACGTCAGCAGGCTGTGTTTATCTTAAATATTCTATATAATGGAAACATTCATTTTAAAACAAACAAAGATGTTAATAGGGAAGGTGTGGTTAGACATGAATCAACGTTCCATCCGTTATCCGCAGCCACTCGCTCCGGGAAATACCATCGGTGTGGCAGCACCCTCCAGCGGTGTTGGCGAATCCCTGCACCATTATCTTGAGGAAAGCAAACGCAATATGGAGCGCCTTGGTTTTGGCGTGTTGGAAAGCCCATCGCTCCGCCACAACACCAAATGTGTGAGTGCCTCCAAAGAGGAACGCGCCGAAGAGATGAATGAATTTTTCCGCAATTCAAATATTCAGGCCATTATCCCTCCATGGGGTGGAGAGTTCCTGATGGATATCCTGCCCCTGCTGGATTGGGAAGCCTTAAAATCGTTGCCGCCAAAATGGGTCATGGGTTATTCGGATATCAGTACCTTCCTGTTTGCCTACACTCTGCTCACCGGAACAGCAACAGCGCATGGCACCAATTATGTTGATTTAAGATCAAGTGCCCTCGATCCGGTGACTGCACGCTGGATTAATGTTTTGCAGGCCGAATACGGCGGACAGATCACACAATCGTCTTCCACACATTATCAATCAGCTTGGAAACCGGAACTACCGGGATTTAACCTGGATACACCTTCGCGTTGGAAACAGCTCGGCCACTCGGAAGATGCAGATACCTCTGTGTCGTTCTCGGGTCGGCTGATCGGCGGCTGTATGGATACAATCTCTAGTCTGATTGGTACGCCGTATGCACCCGTCCAATCGTATCTGGATCAGTACTGCGCAGACGAAGGAACGATCTGGTATCTGGAAAGCTGTGAGATGAATGCGGGGGATATCTACCGTCATCTGTGGCAAATGAAACAGGCTGGCTGGTTTGCAGGTGTGAAAGGTTTCATGATCGGCCGACCTGCGGGTTATTCCGATACAGCGGATTTCAATTTCACCGATGCCCTATCCTCCGCGCTTGGGGATCTGGATGTCCCAGTACTGTACGATGTGGATCTCGGCCATATTCCGCCCCAGTTAACCTTTGTGAATGGAGCACTAGGCAAAGTGACTTATGAAAATGGACGCGGGAACCTGGAGATGGCGTTTGTGTAATCACCTTTTGTAGGCAGATGCATACCTTGAAGTATGAACTTATTTTGAGGAAGGGTTGTGCATCATGTCTGAATCCACATCCACGCCATCCACACGTGTCGTGTATCAAGCCAATCAACCGATGCTTCAATCCGTGCAAAGTGTGCGGAATATGCTTCATCATACAGCCCGGCAGCATGTAGGCAAGAAGGTGCAAGTCCAGAATATTGATGGGCAGGTATGGGAAGGAGTCATCATCAGTGCAGACCGGGGAATTTTGTATCTCCAGGTTACCCCGATGCATGGATACCCTGAACCGCGCGCCTTGTTTGGACCGACGATTTTACCACTTGTGCTGTATGAATTGTTGGTTATTACACTGTTGATGTAGCTGGTATTATGCGTCTATATCCGAACCCGCTTCAAGAAGCTTCGCTCCTGTGACCTTCAGGTCTTGGGAGCGAAGCTTTTTTATCGTCATAGCGTCAGTGCGGTATGATTCCTTGCGGGCGTGTGAAATATGATACAATGGTGTCGGCACCACGCCTTATCTCATATGAAACGGAGCTTGATCCGGTTGGAATACATACGTCATGATTCATCACCCGTATCTCAGACCGAGACGGGTATGATTGGCAACAACCCTACTGAACAATCCCGCGTGATTGCAATCTGTCTGCTCGCAGGCAAAATCATGCTGCAAAGCGGTGGTGAAACCTACCGTGTGGAAGATACGATGAAACGCATGGCCGCAGCGCTGGGTTTACCCCATTCGCACAGTTACGTTGTGCCAACAGGTATCTTCTTCTCTGTCGATGCAACCGAACCTGCCAAGCTGATTCGCATCTCCGAGCGTACGACGGATCTGGACAAGGTATCCGAGGTGAACGCAGTCTCCCGCCGCATCGGACAAGGGGAACTCACTGTTCAGGAAGCCCATGATCTGTTGGTACAGATCGAAGGCAAGCCCTCCTCCTATTCAACGGCTGTGCAGCTTGCGGCTGCGGCGTTATCCAGTGGATGTTTTACCATTATGTTTGGCGGGGGCTGGAGCGACTTTCTTCCGGCGCTGATCTGTGGTGGTATAGGTTATGCAGCAGTTATTGCCTTTCACCGATTGGTACGGGTCAAATTCTTTGCGGAGCTTACGGCATCCTTCGTCATTGGCCTACTCGCTTTTTTCCTCATCTACATGGGAGTAGGTCATGAACGGGACAAAATCATTATTGGTTCGGTTATGCCGCTGGTTCCGGGGCTACTGATTACCAACGCTGTACGCGACCTGATGGCCGGACATCTCGTATCCGGATTATCCAAAGGAGCTGAGGCATTTCTGACCGCCTTTGCCATAGGTACTGGCATTGCAGTTGTATTTTCACTTTTTATGTAAGACGGAGGAATGCAGGATATGCTCCATTTTATTGAACAAGCCTTGACCAGTTTTGTCGCATCAGCCGCGTTTGGGATCATCTTCAACGCACCACGGCGCATGCTGCTCCACGGTGGATTCGTCGGCATGATCGGCTGGATTATCTATATCGTGCTCGAATATGCAGCGGATGCGGTTCCTGCTACACTCGCAGCGACCATAGCCGTTGGTGTCATCAGCCAGGTATTCTCTCGCATGTTTCGTGCACCCGTTATCATCTTCAGCGTCGCAGGCATCATTCCTCTGGTTCCTGGTGGACTGGCGTATAATGCAATGCGTAGTTTTGTGCAAAATGATTACGGTGCCGCCATGGAGATGGCCGCCAAGGCACTCATGTTATCCGGCGCCATTGCCGTAGGCCTTGTGTTGTCCGAGGTATTGAACCAGATGATACGCCGAATTCCCGGATCACTACGGACAAAATCATCATCCAAATGAACCTTCCAACTATATTCCCTATCTTGGTTGCAAAAAGGCCCACGGTATACAAGCTTAATGCTTGGTATGTCATGGGCCTTTTCGTTTGAATTTTACCAGGTCACGGTTGAAGCCAGTTACTTCACAAACGTATTCTTTACCCGAATAGACTTCAGGAAGTACGGAATGAAGATACAGCACACCAGAATTGATCGTACGATCAGATGAAAAGCCGGAGTTGCATCAAGCACATGCTGTTCTCTTGGGATCTCATTACGCGCAATCAGAATCCAGGTTACGATGCTTACAATCACGTTCATCACATACATCACCATCATCATGCGTGGAAACTGTCTCTTCCGTTTATATAAAAGAACGAGATTCACGATAACGATCATCAATAGAATGCTGCTGCTTATGAAGCCAAACCACAAGAGTGGACGGATCATCTCCGCGTAGATCTGAGGATCGACACCACGGCCTTCTTCCCATCTGGCAGGGTCCATGACGACATTCACCTGCGATACATCCGAGATGAGAAACACTAGCGCAAGCCAAAGACTGATCTGGATTAAAATAAGCCATCCACCCAATCCGGAGATACCAGGCCGTTCCGGTCTGATCCCGGTTTTGGGTTGCAGCGAGTTCATATCCGTATCTGTATCCGAGTTACTGTATTTACGGCCCATTTCATCCTCCTTTTACACGAGATAAAAAAACATATTATACATTAAAATCTAGAATATGTGTATTTTAGAAGATGAACGGGGCGTCTGTCCTTTGATCTCCCTTGCTTAGACGTCTATTGCATCGCGCGTTTCATTACCGTTGCGAACAATTCCGCTGCAACACCGCTTCCTGACCTCATATGATGTTCTGCATCCGTGTGATCAAATCCCATCCAGACTGCCGCAGTCCAGTTACCCGTATAGCCAACAAACCATAAGTCCCGATTGGCATCTCTACCCACACCAGGTAATGCAGCCTGTGTTGTTCCAGTTTTGCCCGCTACCTTGTGCTGACCCAGTTGTGCACGACTTCCCGTTCCCTGACTGACTACATTTTGCAGCATTCTGGTCATGGCATTCGCCGTGCTTGGGGAGATTACCTGCTTATTTTCTGATTTATGAGCATATATTGTTCGTCCATGGGAATCTGTAATCTTGCGTATCAGATGGGCTGTATTCAGCTTACCGTTATTCGCAAACACGGTGTAGGCCTGGGCCATCTTCATTAGTGACACCCCTTGATAAACACCTCCCAAGGCAATCGAGAGGTTCAGGTCTTCTTTCCCTAGTTCTATACCGAGCCTTGCGGCAAATTGATGTGCGTAGTTCAGTCCGGTCTCTTGAAGCAGCCATACGGCTGGCGTATTGATGGACTTTTGCAGCGCTAGGGACAGGGATACTGAACCGCTGTAACGCCCACCTAGATTGCTGGGCTGATAGCTGCCATATTGCATACGTTTATCCGGTAGTATACTCTCTGGCTTGAACTTCCCCGACTCCAATGCAGGACCATATGCAATAATCGGTTTAAAAGAAGAACCCGGCTGCCTTGCATCCATAATCGCCCGGTTAATGTCCCCTTTTAAGGGATTACGTCCCCCCATCATCGCTTTCACTTCACCGTTATGCTGGTCGATAATGACCATACTCGCCTGAACCTGCTCGTCTTGGCGATCGTCGGGAAATCGTGTAGAGTCTGCAAATGTTTCTTCCATTCCAAGTTGTGCCTGACGAGCCAACCCGGTTTGAATAACCCAGCCTGCCGCTTGAATCTCTGCTTCACTCTTGCCTGTGAGCCGAGAAGCCTCCTGAATCACAGCATCCACGGCAGACACATATGCGGGTTCGCTCAAGCCCGGTGTAGCTGTTACGCTCAACACAGTGTCAGGAGGCGTGTAATCGACGTTTCGGGCTTCGAGCATCTGTTTTCGCGTAATTAGTCCCTGTTCATGCATTAGGCCAAGGATCACGGCACGCCTCTGTTTGGAAAGGTCCTGATGATCTACCGGATTGTATATGGATGGACCTTTGGGCATACCCGCCAATGTAGCGATCTGCCATAGTTCCAACTGGTGCATATCCTTAATTCCGAAATATCGCCAAGCTGCCGCCTTTACCCCATACTGCTGACGTCCCATGTAGATCTGATTCAGATACATTTCTAGAATTTCATCCTTATTGAACTTTTTCTCCAGAGCCATCGCAATCGATATCTCATTCACCTTTCGGGTTAATGTCTTATCCCCGTTCAAGTACAGATTTCTTGCCAATTGCTGCGTGATGGTGCTTCCTCCCTGACTCAGATCCATATGTATGATATCTTGCACGATAGCTCTCCCGAGTCCGATATAATCCAGTCCATCATGGTTGTAGAAACGTCGATCTTCTGTAACCAAAAAAGCCATTTTCAACATATCCGGCATCGCGTTCAGGTCTGCATATTCGGAATACCCTTTGGTCTGCGTATGCAACCTCGATATTTCTCTCCCCTCTGCATTCGTAATAATGGTGGAAGAGACCACCTGCATGGCCTCTGGATGATTGCGAAGCATTCGTTCGCCATAAGAAAACAGATAGAGATAGAAGACGGTCAACATCAGAACTACAAACACCGCTGCATCAAAAACGGTATAAATCCACCGCTTGCCCCTGTGTTTCAACATTCGGCATCCCTACGAACCCGTTCAATGGAAACTCCACGTTCCCGTTCTGTACGTTCTGTATTCTCCAGCGCATGTTGGAGCAGCAATGTCTGTTCATAGGCCAACTTGACCCAGTGCTGAACCTCAACCTCGTCCCGGCAGCGCCCTTGGATGATCTCATCCAGAGAAGCTTGAATACCGTAGAGAGTAAGTTTTATTGGCAAAATGGATCGGGTGGATGTCAGTTGGGACGGATCATTTTCCAAATTTTCTTCTATACGTAGCGTAAGGCCAGATCGATTATCCTCAGTTGACACTTCCCCCGTCTCTGTCCACCCATCTTCTGGGTCTGATGCATTCAACCTTTCCTTATTCATAAGAAACGCAATCGCATTCAGGTTGTCAGCAATTAGTCGTAGTTCACCACCACTCAATACATCAATACGGTAAGGAATCTGCCCCTTTGCAAGTTTGGCTGATCCGCGCGCAAGTTGACTGAGATCCTCCGCAATCTTCTGGGAGCGAATCCAGAAAAAGATCGCAAACAAGGCTCCACCAATGAAGATAAAGAGCGGCCTT
The DNA here is from genome assembly GCF_037976905.1 of Paenibacillus sp. FSL K6-1318. Lineage (NCBI taxonomy): Bacteria > Bacillati > Bacillota > Bacilli > Caryophanales > Paenibacillaceae > Paenibacillus > Paenibacillus sp. FSL K6-1318. Next base: position 1,658,983 of record NZ_CP150270.1, on the reverse strand, counting down.
GTGCCGATGTGGTTTATTCCCCAGTTCATCATACGAGTGATCCATCCTGCATCTGGAAGGACGTGATTGTGGGCAAACCGTAGCACGTGATAAACGACAAACAGGAGCGCTGCGCTGAGTAACGCGCTTGCTCCTCCAATGTATATGTATCTGAGTCTTACGGTATTGAATCGAGACTTCATATTCGGCATCCTCCTCTATACATAGGTAATAGAGGTAGAATACCGAATATTTCTTAATGAAGAAGTAGTTAACTTCTTACCAAATTCTTAATTTTTACTTCTCTGAATAATGACTTGGCGGAGCAGCAATCATAGGGAATCGGGTAACAAAATCCGTTCTGCCGTTTTCACTGTAGGCAACGATACTTCCTCGATGCAATTCAATCATCGATTTGGCAATTGCCAGACCAAGACCAGTGCCACCCGTATCCCGGGAACGGGATTTATCCACACGATAGAATCGATCAAATAGATGCGGCAGATCCTGTGCCGGAATCGGTTCGCCATAATTACTAATGCGAACGACGGCCTCTTCACCTTCAAGGGCCAGCCCAATCTCCATTAGTTTACCTTGCGAACCATACCGGATCGCATTGCTGAACAGATTCTCATACGCTCGTACAAGCTCCCCTGGAGCCGCCTGAATCCATAGTGGTTCTTGCCCACCGATGATCTTATACTCCATACCCGCTTCCTCCAGCATGGGAGCAAACTCTTCAGCCAGTTGCATCAGAAACGAATTCAAGTTCAACGCTTGCAAAGACAACGGAAGGCTCCCACCACTTACACGCGTATATTCGAACAAGTCATCGATCAGCTTGCGAAGAGTCAGGGATTTCTCATAGGCAATGCTAACATAATAGCGCATCTCAATCTCATCCTGGTACCGATCCTTCTCGATGTACTCCAGAAATCCCAAAATAGAAGTGAGTGGCGTCCTCAGATCATGCGATATACCGGTAATCAGATCATTTTTGGCAGCGACCGCATTACGCTCCTCCTGAAGCGACAACTGCAATTGTTCAGCCATCTGATTAATGCTTGCAGCAACCACTCCGAATTCATCCGAGGTCTTCACTTCGATGCGATGGGATAGCTCTCCTTTGGCAACTTCCTGAATTCCTGCCGTAATTTCATCCAGAACCCGCATTACCTTGCGAGAAAACAGGAAAAAAAACAGCACAAAACCGAGCACACCTACCACAATCATCAAAGGCACCGAACCGATGTTGTTCACCAACCACCTGATTCCTTGGGCCGGTATTGAATAATCCGGATACGTCTGAGCTTCGAGGATAGTCTGTCCCACCTGACTGCCCCCGTACAAAATAACTGCAGTTAACATGCCGCTCAGCAGAAATGCATAGATAAATTTCCATCGGACTGTATTAATCAACTTAGCATTCATTGTAGAAACTCCCTGCCTGTGTTGTTCATGTCACATGAAATCCTAATGAGTATGCATGCATGAAGATTCATGCTCATTGCGGTTTGATCATCTTGTAGCCCACACCCCATACCGTCTGAATGAACTTGGGATGTTTGCTGTCGAGCTCAATCTTCTCACGAATCTTGCGAATATGCACCATAACGGTATTGTTCGACTCCATGAATTCTTCTTTCCAGACCTGACGATAGATCTGTTCCATACTGAGTACTGAACCTTGGTGACGAGCCAGTAATTCGAGAACAGCAAATTCACGCGGAGTCAGACGAACCGGTTGCTCATCTACCCAAACTTCATGTGTATCGGTATTAATGACCAGATCATCAATAACCCATTCGTGCTCTTTATTTTCCCGCCCTTCATTGAAGGTATGATACCTGCGCAGCTGGGATTTCGCCCGTGCGACAAGTTCAAGCGGGTTAAACGGCTTGGTTACATAATCATCAGCACCGATGCTTAGCCCTGTGATTTTATCCATATCCATACTTTTGGCGGACAGCATGATGATTGGCATTTTCTGCTCTTCCCGAATTTTCATACAAGCTTCGATTCCGTCCATATTCGGCATCATGACATCCAGAATAATGAGATCGATCGGTTCTTTCTTCAATTGTTCCAACGCTTCAAGACCATCATTCGCAGTGAGAATCCGATAACCCTCGTTGCCAAAATAGATTTCCATCAGTTTAATAATCTCCTGCTCGTCATCCACAAGCAGAATGGTTGCTGGCTGTGCCACGGCATTATTCCTCTCTCTTCCACAATTCCTTACCTGCTCGAATTATACCACCGAGGTATACGTCTGCGAAAATATCCTGATCCTCACGGACACGTTCAAACTTGATCATCATCCCGTGTATCTCTTTCGGCCTCATCTGCTGAATTCATACCACAGAAGACCCTGGAATTCTCTGATGTTTTATGTATAGCTTGTAGTATTGTTGGACTGAAAACCGTTCTTTTTGAACACGTACTTATATGTATTCTATCCGTTCCTATCATTATCGTATGTCTCGTAGTGATTAATACCTTTCTATTTAAAAAGCACTGATTTGGGCTCCTTGCCCGTCAGGGTTAGCATCGTATACAATTGTCCCCTGTGATGATACACATGTCCCATAATCTCAAGCAACCACTCCAGCCGACTATAGGAAGCTCCCCAGTACGAGTCTGTGACATGCAGCAATTCTTCGGTGTTATACTGCCTGTATCTTTGGTACAGATACATCTGGTTATCGATCAAAGCCTGTTTGATCTCACCGAGCGAATTCACCTGGTTCTCCTCATAAAATAAAGCCATCTCTTCTTCCGATGCACCTTCGGAAATATAGACATCCGCTCGGCAGATCACAGACAGATGGGACAGCAGTTCACCAACAGGCCGTTTGCCCTCAATTGGCGTCAAAGCCAAATCTTCTTCAGACAGCTGATCACATATATCAATTAACGATGTTACTGCCACATCAATATGTTTGAACGCAGATTGAATCAACAGATACACTTCCTTTTTATCCCATTATACAGAACATATGATCGGTTATCAACCAAGATATTCCTCCTTTATATATAAACAAACTACACACCAAATCTAACAATTTACGAACAAAAAAGTCCTTCCTCCTTCATATAGACGGGATTCAGGACATTTTGTTGCCTATTTAATTTCAAATCTTCGCTCAACTTGAGTATAACGAACAATACGTTTGCTCGAATCGTCCAGCCTCCAAGTCAGACTTGCGAATGAAAAATTGCAGTTCCCCGCAATCCCACCATTGGAAACCAATGGCATCATGCGTATCTATCTTCAACAGCAGCAGCGTATCGGATAGTTCCTGCCATGTCCGATCCTCATCTCCGCCGTAATGCTTGGTCAGCTTCTTCTCACATTCCTGCTCGTTATAACTGTACTCTTCTCCCAGCGTAATCTGTAACAAGGCCCGATGCTCAGCATCCGGATGCTGCCCGTCAGGATATCCAAACATCCCACCCCAATTCAGCGTACTCGGATGATTCCAACTCGATTCGAATTCAAGGTATCGGTCATACAGATCCACTTCTGCCTCAGTCTCATCGGTCTCCTGCCGCGGAGGTGAGAGCTCGTTCAGCGCGTTGGCGTCGATATATGCATATGTAGGAAACTCAAGATTAGGCAGTACGGTCACCGAATGTGCGACAAATGGGGCTCCATCCAGCGCGGTATCCCCTTCTGGCTCTCGCCTTATCAGGTTATGGGCACTTGGCTCAAAAATCACACGATGTTCAATGGGACAGGCCGATTCATCCGTACCAACGAAAAAGTATAACATTCCCCGTTCTGGCAAAGTCCCGCGTCCATCATTCGGCGTATACGGTGACAAATCCACCAGGTTCAACTGGGCTAGGAAAGTCATCGGAACCCCTTCTTGTGTTACCGGCCACGCCATACGACTCGGCAAATCCGGATGTCCACCTACACGTGAGTTTCCTGTTCTGCGATATTCGTCCATTGTGGATACATCGAGGCGAATTCCCCAGCGGCTTGAAGATAACAACAGATCGGCAGCGACTCCCAAACCATATTCCTCAAGTGTTTTACGGGCTTTTCTGGTTAGACGTTCACATTGTTCTGGCTTAATCATATAGATCCTCCCCTTTTGACAATACACCTATGCTGAGACATATTCAGGTTCACACCTGTATATTCTTCCGTCCGGACGTCTTTCCCTGCTTCTATATAAATTGAACTTAAGAATATTTTACACTTACCACTCCGATGACAGAACAACCTTCCGATCGCTGTTATCCCCAGAATTTTTTAGATTCACCTTTGCAAAGGTAAAAATCCGGGGATAAAGGCGAAGTGTATGCTTCCGAAGTAGCTTTCTTTCAGAAAGCTTTAGCTTCGCTTCTTCAGGTTCTTTTCTGTCCTCTACGTTCTCGTGTAAATATGTAGTTCAATTTATATAGAAAAAAGAGACTGACACTCCTTGTCAGTCTACTTCCTTATCCTATATTCCATTTAACGATTTGGATCAGAAGACTTTTCCTGGTAAGCACGCACATGCTCCTCACCATCCAGGAATTCATGGGCCTGGTGGGCTGCCATCACACCATGATAGCTAATATCCAGACCCAGGTCTTCCTCTTCTTCCGTCGAACGTACAGGTACAATTTTGCCAATCAGCTTTAATCCGATCCAAGTCATGGCGAATCCCCAGATGACTAGAGCTGTAAGTCCAAGTGCCTGAACTCCCAGCAACCTCCAGCCGCCGCCCATGAATAATCCACCATCCGTGGCAAACAAACCTACAGCAATCGTTCCCCACATTCCCGATGCGGCATGCACCGGGAATGCACCGACCGGATCATCAATCTGCCGACGGTCCAGCCAGTTGGTGGCAGCCATCATCAATAAACCGGATACTGCCCCAATGAATATGGCTGCTACATCGCCAACAAAAGCACATCCTGCCGTAATTCCGACCAGTCCCGCAAGTGAACCGTTAATAACCGATGGCGCATCCGAGCGATTGAAGCGGAACAAGGTGTACAGTAACGTAACCGCACCACCCGAAGCCGCAGATAACATCGTAACAATCGCAATGTGACCGATTCTTACATCCGTCGCACTCAGCGTACTGCCGGCATTAAAGCCAAACCAGCCGAACCATAACAGAAATGCACCTACAGATGCGAGCGGCAGATTACTCGGAAGCGCAATGGCACTTACGCCAAGTGGCGTGTACTTTCCTTTACGCGGACCAATGATAATTGCAGCAGCCAGTGCTGAGAATCCCCCTAATGCATGGATGACAGCCGAACCGGCAAAGTCCTGCATCCCCAGCTGACTAAGCCAGCCGCCGCCCCATGCCCAGTGTCCACCAATCGGATAGATGATCGCCGTCATCAATATGATATACAGGAGGTAAGCACGGAAGTTGATCCGCTCTGCCACTGCTCCTGAAACGATGGAAATAACGGCAATGGTAAAGGCAGCCTGGAACAACCAGAATGTCTCAAGAGATACCGGTACATCCAGATGTGACAAATCCCCGTTCAGGAAAAAGCCCGTTACTCCGGCAAAACCGCCAACGTCCGAACCATACATCAGTCCAAAACCGATCGCATAGAACAGCAACGTTCCGATCGTAATATCAGCAAAAACCTTCATAATAATGTTCACACTATTTTTATAACGCACAAAGCCAGCCTCAAGCAGGGCGAATCCACCCTCCATCAATAAAATCATCGCTGCACTCAGTACGACCCAGACCGTATCGATCCCGGTGCTCAACGTCTCCAAAGTCATGCTTGTACATCCTCCGTTTCACTAAGCTGTCTGAGTTCACGGATTGTATCGGGCGCAAGCTCAATCTCGTCCCGCTCAATGCTGTCCGGATGCTTAATTCGTTCTGCGATCTGATCCAATTCACGTATGCGTCTGCGAATCTGTTCCATCTTGCGAAAACGTTCCTTCACCTGAACCATATATTCCACCGCCTGATGATGGGATGCGGGGCGTCCCGCGAACCATTTGCGTACGGTTGACAACGATTGATAAGCGACCTCTTCCGCTCGACGCTTTTGTTCGAACTGTTCGATCTTCTGCTTGAGCGTTTGGATCTCACTTTCTTTTTTGACCTTCAGTCGTTCGATAAGGTACAATAAATCGGACGATGATATTTGCAATGCTGTATGGTGATACACCTCATCGATTACTAACATATCATGTCAGGACTCCTCACATATCAAGTTACTTGTTACCGATTATAGTTTGCCGGGGTCTGCCCGTCAATCTTTTTTTGGACTTGGCAATTATTGAAATAAACCGTTCATGGAGAACGGCTTTTTTTATTTTGCACAAATTACATCTAACAAGGTTAATCATGCCTACTGTTCGCATTTACCCATCTCATTCTTTATGCTTATAGAATAAGCATCCACATTTTGGGTAATGGACATACACAGACTATTAGCATCATAGAACCCATATAAGGAGAGGATTGCACGATGTTTACTCGCAATGACGATATACGCAACCAAATCTGGGAAAGCGTCTCGGGACTCGAAGAAGAACAACTGAACCGAAAACCTTCACCCGAACAATGGAGTATCATGCAAGTACTGCGTCATCTGAATCTGATGGAACATGTCATTGGGAAACAAGCGCGTCTTGCGCTGGAGAAGGAACAAACTGTATCTGTGGACAAAAAACCTTATGAACTAACATTGGACCGTAGCCGCTCCATTGAGGCACCGCCCCATCTTCAGCCTCCAGCAGCGCCCGAAGCACTCACAGACGTACGCAGTGATCTGGACGAATCCCACCAAGCGCTAAACAACTTTGCATTGGACCATGACCCTGACCTGCTACGCAGCAAGTCCTTTTCTCATCCCGTATTCGGTGAGATGGATCTTACCCAATGGATTGACTTTGCAAGTTATCATGAGGAACGCCATCTGGGACAGATTCAAGGAATTAAGCATCAGCTTGGCGTATAAACCCAACCTCCACTTTCACATAGCGACGAATATATGTACGACAAAAAACCTCCAATCCTATTAATTTAGGTTGGAGGTTTTCAGCGTTCTTATCTCACAAATAAGCATAGCACTTATATTTTTCTGCCCAAAATCGCCAAATCTCTATTCACACCATCCAGCACAGCCACTTCGGGATAATACCCCCACTGTTCAAAACCATGCTTGCGCAATAACCCCAGACTCGGTTCATTATGACCAAAGACAAATCCGAGAATCGTCGTAATTCCAAGCGCAGGACACGCCGCAAATACAGTTTCGAGCAAACGTCCGCCAGCCCCAATCCCGCGGCATTGCTGATCCACGTATACACTAACTTCCACCGTTCCATTATACGCAGGGCGTCCATAGAACGAGCTGAGACTTGCCCAAGCTACTACCTGTCCTGCCTGCTTCATCACCCAAAGCGGACGATGATCCGGTGAATGTTCCTCGAACCACGGAACACGTTGCTCCACCGTCACCGGCTCCAAATCCGCTGTCACCATGCGGCTCTCAATGGTGGAATTATAAATTTCCACAATCCTCGGCAAGTCCTCCAGGCGCGCATATTCAATCTGCACATCTTCCAGCTTCATCGCTACTCCTCCATCATTCCAGATCGTACTATTATCATAGAGGATATTATAACGGAGAAGCGAAGTTTTCGTCACCTCTAACATTCTGACAGAGAAATCTGTATATGTTTAAGTAAATATTTACACGATAACGGAGAGGACAGAACCAATCAGAAGAAGCGAAGCTAAAAGCTTTCTGCAAGAAAGTTACTTCGGAAGCATACACTGCGCCTTTATCCCCGGATTTTCCCCTTTATATAAGGGAATCAATAAAATCTGGGGATAACAGCGATCGGAAGATGGTTCTGACCGCGTAGTGGTCCAGTGTAAATTCAATGCTTTAACTTATATATAGCATTACTCTGGAAGTCCTTGAATTGTGTTCCCACGAGTAATTTGTTGGCTCTGGTCTGCCCAACGAATGTTAATGGAATGAGATGTGAACAGATCCGGGCCGTCCGATACCTGGAAATGCAGATGGGCTTCACTGGAGTTCCCCGAATTTCCAAGCTCACCGATAGGGTCTCCCTGCTTGAGCTTATCTCCTTTTTTGACCGAAACACTGCCTTCCTTGATATGTCCTGTGATGCTGTATTCACCATTTCCATGATCGATGACTACATAGTTACCCGCCGGCTCTTCCGGATTCATAACACCCGGTACATTGTCCTGAATATCGTTTTTGATTTCGACGACTGTTCCGTCCGCAGCAGCATAGAGTGGTTCACCAAAAGCATAGTAGTTTTCGTTTGCCGTTGCCTCACCTTGATAACTTGAATTATTCTGTGTACGAATAATATCCAGGGCGTAGCGCTGGGTTTCATGCGCATAATGATAGTTGGACAACACATCATTGCCTCCCCAGAATACATACCATTCCCCCTTCATGGGGAATTGGAACTCTGTTTTGGTGAATTTGGCATCCGTGTCCTCATAAGCTTCCAGCGGCTGAATTAAGAGACCCTCAATCTGATTTTCTTCAGAAAAATAAACTTGAACACCTTTCGTTCCAGTTTGATCCTTCCAGCTATGCTCGGTTATTTGATTCATTTCGGCATCTACCACTAGCTCCCAAGATTCCACACCCTCCAGAAACTGGTTAGCAGCTTCCTTGAATTGTTCCAACGTTAACGTTCCCTTCAATTCCGGAGAAAACTGACTATAGATTGCATCCTTTGAACCGTTCATCAACGTATCTATGAAATTGTCTGGTGTAACCATCGTGCTCACCTCTGAACTTGAGTTCTGCTCCTGATTGGAGTTCTCGCTCGCTTCATTATTGGACGTTTGTTCGGCTGACTGTTGCTCCGCCTCGTCGGAAGTAATCGAGTTGCTGTTGCCGCAAGCAGACAATATCACACAAGCTCCAAGGGTAATCGCAAGCACCTTCCAACCTCTTCTATTCTGTAATTTCGAATGTGTATTTTGTTCTGATTTCACATGACCTTCTCTATTCATTCTCAACATCCCTTCAGTTAATCGTTATACGTTCCAGTTAAGTGTACAGAATGAGTCTTATCCTTCGTCTAACCCCATCTTACATGTAGTTAAACTTGCCATGCCTTCTGACGCTGCATAATTAAGATTCCGTTAAGATAGCTCATACGCTATACAGCCCTCTTGGATGGTATGATTAGCAATAAACACAACGGAAGTCTCAGGAGGTCATTTTTAAACTATGGATAACGTCTCATTACTGCTTGTGGATGATGAACAGGCTATTCTGCATATGCTCAAAACCGTTCTGCTCAAAGAGCAGTTTCTTGATATTGATACCGTTACAACAGGCGAAGCTGCCATAGAGGCCTGCAACAACAAAACGTACCATTGCATCGTGCTCGACATCATGCTTCCTGGCAAAAGTGGACTGGAAATCTGTCCTTTCCTACGCCAGGTCACCGATGCTCCCATCCTGTTTCTGACGGCCAAAACAACCGATTATGACAAATTAACCGGGTTCGCCGTCGGCGGCGACGATTATGTTGCTAAACCCTTTAATCCGTTGGAAGTCGTTGCTCGAATTAAATCATTACTGAAGCGTTATTTACCTTCTAAAACCGCAGTGATCTCGGACCACGCCTCAACTAACGTAAATACGTCATCTCTCAGCACATCGGAAGGCGTGTACGACTTTGGACGATTCCAGGTGCTGGAATGGGCTGGTGAGCTTCGGGTTGAAGGAGAATCCGTATCCTGTCCGGCACTCGTGTTCCAACTGCTGCTCTTTTTCTGCAAACATCCCAATCGCATTTTCACCAAATCAGATCTATATGAGCGAGTCTGGGGCTCTGAAGCCATTAGTGATGACAATACCGTTATGGTGCATATTCACCGTATTCGGGAGCGCATTGAAGCCGATCCTTCCAATCCAGTGTTTCTCGTCAATGTTCGGGGTCTGGGTTACAAACTGATTCAGCCGGAACATGTGTCACGTCCATGAGTATTCGTCGCAGGTTAATGACCCGGTTTATCGGGATGCTTGCTGGTGCAGTCGTTCTTATCATCCTGCTTGGGTCTGTAGCCACCTACTGGGTCGTGCAAAAGGTAAATGAAGTGAATCTGGTCGATGATTTTGCCCTTAACGGTCTGGACCAATTGATTAATACAGCAGAGATCCTGCCGGATAATACGATCCGGTATGACCCCGAATTGCTGAAGCAAGTAGATAAATATCAAGGCTGGCTCCAAGTGCTGGATGAACAAGGCTACGCCATTGATGACTACCGCACTCCCGCCGATGTCCCTACTCACTATAAACCGGGGGAATTGATTGCATACTGGGAAAATCAAAAGCCCTTCCCTTATCAGATTGTCATGCTCATCCGGGAGAAGAACGGGAAGAATTTCACTTTGTTGTATGGCGAGAGTAACCCTGCCAAATCCTTAATGAATAACATTCGTTCGGATCTCACTCTCACCAACGGGAAGTTTAATCTTCAACCGGGCCAACAGGAAGCCCTTCGCGCTGCCAATGCCTATCTTCAAGTATTGGATGCGTCGGGACGCGAACTCTCCTCCTTTAACAAACCAACTGTGGGTGTACCAAGCGAATACAGCATTCAGGAATTGGTTCTGCAAATTCGCTATCCAAGTCGATCAGGGAAGTCTATTGCCACGTGGTACGACGAACAGAATGAAACCACTTGGCTGATTAGCATCCCTGGTGATCCAGCAGCGAGCGGTGATCAGAATCCCTACCGTTTTATTCTGGAACCGGCATTGGTTGTATTGATTGTGTCCATCATCATTCTGCTCATCTTGCTTGCCTTCTGGTATGCCAATCGATTCGGCTCGCCCATGCTGCATATGCTCCAATGGTTACAGCGTCTGGAACGAGGACATTACGAGGAACCTACCGAAGCCTTTGGAGTGCCTCGCAGTCAGCGTCGTAACGGAAAGTGGAAGCGAAAATACAACGTGTATGCTGAAGTGCTTCGCTCCATGCAGGCCCTGTCTCACACTTTGAAGCAAGATGAAGAACTTCGGAAACAGACGGATTCTTTACGGGAGGAATGGATCGCCGGCATAACACATGATCTGAAGACGCCCCTATCCTCCATCCAGGGTTATGCCCATATGCTTGAGGCAGATAAGTATAGCTGGACAGAGGAAGAAGTCAGGGAATTCGCAGGCATAATGCTTGATAAGTCCATGTATATGGACAGGCTTGTCAATGACCTTGCCATGACCTATCGATTACGTAGTGGAGGATATCAACCTGTAACGGAAGAAACTGACGTAAATGCGTTACTTCATGATCTGATCCAGCGCGCGGAACGGAATCCTGCATATGGCGAAGGTCGCATCCTGTTCCAACCTTCCGAAGTGCCTGTATATGGGCTTGTCCATATACCATCGTTTGAACGAATCGTGGATAATCTGACCGCTAATGCCCTTCTCCATAATCCGCCCGAGTCCACCCTAATCGTCAGTGTTCATTCAGGTAAACAGGCAGATGAGTTCAGCATTCAATTTGCCGATAACGGAAGAGGTATGGATCCTGAGACGGTATGGAAGTTATTTGAACGATACTATCGCGGTACAGATACAGGCACGTCGGATGTTGGATCAGGCCTGGGCATGGCCGTAACCAAAGGGTTGATTGAAGCCATGAAAGGCCGTATTGAGGTACAGTCCACGCCTGGTGAAGGAACGATCATTCGCTTAATATGGGATGACCCATCCGAAACCAATTAAAATGTTCCGCTTGACCTTTCCATTTTCAGTCTATATAATCGACACTCAATAACACCTGTTCCAATATATTGATATTGAATGCAACACATTTCAGGATAATTTTAATGAGTTGATCTAACATATTTGGCGATGACCAGAGACATGATTTCGTTTGCGTGCTGCCCAGAGAGAGAGGGGATTGGTGAAACCTTCTTCAGCGAACGGACCGGAATTACCCCTCTGCAGCCGTGACCTCGAACCTCAGCATTTCGGACGTCCCTCCGATGTTCGGCATGCTGCCAGTAGAGTCCACCGTCTGATCCCCGATAACGGATTCCAATGAGGGTTATGTTGTTTCCTGTTCACGACGGCTGGTCGAGATCAGGGTGCACCATAACCAAATTAGGGTGGAACCACGAGCCAAGCGCACTCGTCCCTTTTCCGGGACGGGTGTTTTTTGCGCTTTCATTTTAAGAAATGGAGAGTGGTTCACATGAGCAAACAAGAAAACAGTAACTCAGCAAGCAACAAATCAGGTAACGAAATAAACAGCCAAGCAAATGATCTGCAACAATCCAGTCATTCCATTGAGGTCCGTCTGCAAGGTGGCGCGGTACGTTCTTACGAAGCAGGCATCACTGTAGGGGCGGTCGCCTCATCCATCAGCACAAGTCTTGGAAAACAGGCCATTGGCGGTATTGTAGATGGTCAGAATGTCGATCTTGATTGGGTGCTTGAGCAAAATTGCGAACTCGTCATCGTTACTTTGGATAGCGCGGAAGGTCTGTATCGTTATCGTCACAGCGCAGCACATGTGCTGGCACAGGCGCTCAAACGCATCTACGGTGCGGAACAAGTGAAACTGGGCATTGGACCCGTAATCGAAGACGGTTTTTATTACGATGTTGATCTGGAGCATGCCTTATCCATCAGTGATCTGGCTGGCATTGAGCGGGAAATGAACAAAATCATTCAGGAAAATGAAAAGATCAGTCGCCGGGTGGTGAGCCGGGAGGAAGCCCTCCGCATCTTTGGAGAAATCCAAGACCCATACAAGCTTGAACTCATTCGGGATTTGCCAGAGGACGCTGAGCTTTCGATCTATGATCAAGGAGAGTTCTTCGATCTGTGTCGTGGTCCCCATCTTCCATCCACTGGTCGGATCAAAGCGTTCAAACTGCTGAATGTCGCTGGTGCGTACTGGCGGGGGAACTCGGATAATAAGATGCTGCAACGCATTTACGGCACTGCTTTCCCGAACAAAGCCCAGCTGGATGAACATCTGCACATGCTCGAAGAAGCGAAGAAACGGGATCATCGTAAACTTGGTAAAGAGCTTGAACTGTTCATGTTCTCCGAGGAAGCTCCCGGCATGCCCTTCTATCTGCCCAAAGGTATGACTGTTCGTACTGAACTGGAGCAATTCTCCCGTGAGCTGCAATTGCAGGAAGGGTATCAGGAGGTTCGGACTCCTCTTATGATGAACAACCGGCTGTGGGAGCAATCCGGCCACTGGGAGCATTACAAGGACAATATGTATTTCTCGGAAGTGGACGATGCGACTTTTGCACTGAAACCGATGAATTGTCCCGGGCACATGCTGATCTTCAAAAATACACTCCATTCCTATCGAGAATTACCGATTCGCATGATGGAATTTGGTCAGGTTCACCGTCATGAATTCTCAGGTGCCCTGAACGGCATGATGCGTGTGCGGACATTCTGCCAGGATGATGCCCATCTCTATGTCATGCCAGAGCAGATCGAGGACGAGATCAATCAGGCGATCTCACTGATCGGACGTATGTACGATATCTTTGGATTCGAATATAAGATTGAGTTGTCCACTCGTCCGGAAGATTCCATGGGATCAGAAGAGCTGTGGGATCAGGCGGAACGTGCATTGCAAAATGTACTGGATCGTCGAGGCGTGGAATATCGCATTAACGAAGGAGACGGTGCCTTTTATGGACCGAAAATTGACTTTCATATCCTCGATGCGCTGAAGCGCAGCTGGCAGTGCGGAACAATCCAGCTTGATTTTCAAATGCCGGAGAAATTCGACCTCACTTACATTGGCGAGGATAGCCTGAAACACCGTCCGGTCGTAATCCACCGTGCCATATACGGTTCCATCGATCGTTTCATCGGCATCCTGACTGAGCACTATGCAGGAGCGTTCCCACTCTGGCTCGCACCTGTGCAAGTGAAGCTGCTGCCTGTATCAGATCATTACGCCGACTATGCGCTCCAAGTACAGAGTCAGCTCCGGGCTGCGGGCATTCGGGTAGAAACAGATCTACGCAGTGAGAAGCTCGGGTACAAAATCCGTGAAGCCCAGATGGAAAAAGTGCCTTATTCACTCGTACTTGGGGAGAATGAGAAAAATGCCTCATCCGCCTCTGTCCGTGCATACGGTCAGGGAGATCAAGGCATTCAACGTATTGAAGCTTTTATTGAAATGATCCAACAAGCGGTGAAGGCAAAAGTCTAAAAAATTAGCGGCTCTACTCTATAGTCAATCGCTTGCGTTAAATTACAACTTCTCGTCAGGCTTTAGCCCCACCTGTTCTTCGCTCCAGGTCCAGAAACGCTCAGCTGAAGCATCATCTACGGCATGTTTCTTCAGCTGCTGTTCTTTCTGTTGATAGTAGTAACGCCCGGTGATTCCGACAACTTCAGGGCTTGTGGCCAGATAAACAGCCGTTCTCGCCCCTTCTGCTGGGGACAGAAAGAATGGAAGCTTGCCTACAAAAGCCATAATGCGTGTGCCGAATCCGGTATTGCGATCTACGCCAATACTCGTTCCCACCGCACCAGGGTGGAGACAGTTCACCGTCACAGACGTACCCGACATTTTGCGGGCCAATACACGAGTGAACAGCACGTTAGCCAATTTGGATTGGGCGTAGCTTTTGATCGGATTATAACCTTTATGCAGATGTGGATCTTCGAAGTGAATTTTACCAGCCTTGTACGCACCTGACGAAACGTTCACCACCCGTCCCTGCTTCGCAGCTTTCAGAGGTTCTATCAAAAGTAAGGTCAGCAGGAAATGCCCCAGATGGTTAATACCGATACTTTGTTCGAACCCATCTGAGGTTTCCTTCCGCTTGACCATCACTACCCCCGCATTATTAACCAGAACGTCAAGGCGATCATGACGCTCGCGGAATGCGCGGGCAAACTGGCGTATACTTTCGAGTGACCCCAGGTCACACAGCATCAATTCAATCGCAGAAGAGCCGGACTGACGCACAGCTTCCTGAAGAGCCTCCTGTCCGCGCTTCTCACTGCGGCATGCCATGATTACGTGATATCCTTGTCTTGCAAGTTCAATGGTGGTTGCCAACCCCATACCTGAGTTGGCTCCTGTTACAATTGCTGTCTGATTGGACATGAGGTACTTCCCTTCTGAACCTGAGGTTCCGAAATTAGAGGCGCAACGACGGACAATATGAGATAATGATAGGATCACATCTCGGTTTCCATGGGAGGACAAGTATGCTGACAAAAGAAGATTTTAAAAAAGTTAAAAAACAAGCCAAACTTGAAGTCGCACTACTCGAACAGGAATATCAGGAGATCTTGCAGAAAGATGACTCTACGCTGTATGAAAAATACGGTATATTGGACCATGAAGAAACACGTGAGCTCACCCGAAAACGCAAAAACCGAAGATATGCTTCACTGGTCATCGAACTATGTGCCATTACTGAACAAATGTTACATCAACTGTACAGAGACGTATATCAGAAAAAGTTTAATTCGACCCAGCTGATGAAAACTCCTGCCTACCGTGCACGCTCCAATATGGAGATTATTCAGGCCGAATTGAGTAAAGAATTCATTACCCTGGAATCCGAAAAGGAACATTTTGCTGAGGCCCTCAGTCTGGTGTTTCAGACGAGAAACAAGCTCGTTCATGATAACTTCTCGTTTGTGTCCATCGTTAAGGATGGTAGTAATGAAGAAGAAACGTTTGAAGCACTACTCCATACGGTAAAAAAATATAGAAAACATTTAAAATACAATCGCCCTGAATAACAACGATCATCGCTAAAAAAGAAAAGGAGGTGTACCGGACTACGGTCCGGATAACCATGAGCCATCCAACAACTTCGATTACTGTGCTAAATCTCCAGATTCCCACACCTTCCGGGAACAGCCCCATATTTCCCGTCATGCTTCGTGACGAAGATGGCGTTACCTTGGTGGATACGGGCATGATTGGACAATTTGCCGAACTTCAATCCGCATTGGAACAAGAGGGCGTTCAGCTCTCGGACGTCAAACGTGTGATTATTACCCATCAGGACATCGATCATATCGGTAACCTAGGCGCTCTTCTGGATGCTATTCCCGACCTAGAGATCTGGGCACATGCCGATGAAATCCCGTATGTAACCGGTGAGAAACCTTTGATCAAGTTCACGCCTGAACGTCGTGCTCTGCTACCTGCTCCTGTTCTGGCTTTGGCAGACCAACTGCTCTTGCAACTGCCTGAAGTGAACATTAGCAGAACTCTGACAGACGGAGACTTATTACCCCTTCAAGGCGGTACACGGGTCATTCATACACCGGGACATACGCCAGGTCATATCTGCTTGTATTTCGGGGAGCAGCAGTTCTTGCTCGCTGCCGATGAACTTCGTGTGGTCGATGATGAACTGGTTGGTCCTGCGCCACCCGCAACACCGGACATGCCTGAAGCGCTGCGAAGCCTGAAGAAACTGACCGACCTTAAGCTCAATAAGGTTCTCTGTTATCACGGTGGAGAGTACACGAATGATCCGGCTCAACGCATTGCCGCACTGGCAGGGGAAAGCGCAGAGTAAGTAAAGAACGCGGACTTGTGAGTCTTTTTGGAATGACACAAGCATTCTATTAACGCTGTTTCTTTTAGTACGGCACTTCGCGTTGTAGCTCATTCAAGATTAGGATGACACATACATTACAATCAAGGAGCTGTCCCAAATGTCATGAACTTGACGGGGACAGCTCCTTTAATTATTATCCATCTATTTCTACTTCTGCACTGATGTGCGTACGCTATCCTATACTGCGCACGGTATGTGCACACTATCTTCTATTGCACCACGACATGTCCACAGTATCCTCTAACGAATCCGAGACACGCTATATGCTATATTTTGAGCATTAAGATTTTCTAACGAACTCCAGAAATCTTATTCACGAGTTTCACTGGTTTTTCCGCAGGTTTCAAGTGAATTTTGGTGATATAACGTGGCTGGGTTCATTACATTCTTCATCGACCTCTAAACGTTCATATAAGGTGTGTCAGGTTCGTTAGAAAAAGAATAGAGCGCGATTCAGGACTTAAACTCAAGTTAAGCGGAATCCGTTAGTTCTAAACTTATCTCCATCCACTACCATACGGGGAAACCAATTCGGTTCGAGCCGTCCTTCAACACCGATTCATCTCACTTGACTCACTACTTAACTCTCCGGAGTAAGCACTATCAGCTTGTCATCCCCATCTCGTGGTGATCCTCGTCCATCCCGATTGTTAGTAAGCACATATAAATTCCCGTCCTCACCAGCACTCACATTACGAATTCGACCCCATTCATCTTCGAAGATCGGTTCCACCTTCTCCACCTGTGTGCCATCTTCCGAAAGAGTAACCTTCAGCAATTGCTCTCCACGCAGATTCGCAGCAATCAGCGATCCGGCCCATGGTCCTTCTTCAACAAAAGCTACACCGGACGGAGCCCATGTGTCATTCCCACTGTGTGCGAGCGGAGCCTGATATGCGCCGTTGTCATCGTCGTCTCCCTCCACCTCGGGCCAGCCATAATTCTCACCAGCCACAATCCGGTTAATCTCATCATGATTCCGCTGACCATGTTCAGTCGAATAGAGATAACCGTTGTCCGGGTTCCAGGCCAGCCCCTGTGCGTTCCGGTGTCCCATACTATATACAGGCGAATTCGGCCATGGGTTGTCTGCAGGGATCGATCCATCGAGACCAATCCGCAATATTTTACCCCCAAGGCTATCTTCGTCCTGTGACAGTTCCGGTTCATAGCGCTCACCTGTCGTGATATAAAGCAGCTTGTCTGGGCCGATCTTGATCCGCCCACCATTATGATTCGTTCCGCCTGGAATGTTACCAAGTAACTCTTGATCTATGACGGCTTTGCCACCATTCACCTTGAGGCGTAACACCCGATTGGCAATATCGTCGCCTTCCAGATAGGAGTGGTACGCATACAAGTAACCATTCTCCTCAAAGTCCGGATCTGCTGCAAGACCCAACAGGCCTCC
This sequence comes from Paenibacillus sp. FSL K6-1318, assembly GCF_037976905.1. Lineage (NCBI taxonomy): Bacteria > Bacillati > Bacillota > Bacilli > Caryophanales > Paenibacillaceae > Paenibacillus > Paenibacillus sp. FSL K6-1318. The sequence goes on along the minus strand of NZ_CP150270.1, from coordinate 1,640,990 downwards.
TTCGCCTTCTTCATTAAACGGAGCTGAGAATTCAATGAGTGGTTCAGGGGCAAGTTTTCCATCCTCAATGATGCGAATTGCACCAGGGCGCTCCGTTACAAACATCCGACCATCAGGCACACTCACAATGTCCCATGGTGCATTCAGTCCTTCAACCAGAACGGAAGCCTGATACGGAATAACCGCCTCTCCCTGCGCTCCACTCTCGTTTCCACTCGCACTACCATTGCCTCCATTGGCTGTCTGTCCCTGACCTGTTCCCTGCCCCTGAGACGTCTGCTCCACTCCTCCTGAAGAGGGATCGCCCGAAGAGCATGATGCTGTTAACAGTGCCACACTTAATAATGAAGCATACAGCGGAACGGTTACTCGATTATTCATGATTACATCTCCCTTCGCATATCGTTTTTTATTCTCTATAGTTGTGGTGCTATTATTATTCTGTAAAGCGGTTTCGCCCTGTATTACCCTTCATACCAGCCACTTAAACGGCGAATTCAAGGGAATCGAGAGCCATGAAATCACTGCAGTTTGGAATTCCACCATAATCTTTTATAATAGAAGGATAGTATGAATGGAAAGGTGGACATATACACTCATGAATCAAAACCCTTTATCTCGTCTTGAAGCCGATCTGTCCGGGCAAGGATTGGACGCCATGCTGATCACAGATCCGAAACATATCTACTATTTAACTGGCTTTGCGAGCAATCCGCATGAACGTTTCCTTGGTCTGGTTCTCGCACGTGGCGAAGAACCATTATTGATTGTACCTGCGCTCGACGCTGAAGCCGCCGCAGCCGCTTCCTCGGTATCCAACATTGCCACTCACACGGATACGGATAATCCGTACGCTTTGTTTGAACGTTATCAGGGCCGTCTGGGCCGAGTAGGTCTCGAAAAAGAATACGTGACCGTCTCACGTTATGAGCAATTAACCGCCGCGCTAGGTGGTGCCAGCTTTGAAGATGTTGGCCCCTTACTTCGCACATTGCGTGTGAAAAAAACACCTGATGAAGTAACCCGCATTCGTCACGCCATTCATCTAATTGAAGAAACTTTGCGTCAAGGCCTCTCTCATGTTCGCACAGGCGTAACCGAGATCGAGCTTGTCGCCGAGATGGAGTATCAGATGAAGAAACTGGGTGCTGATGGCCCTTCCTTTGATACCATGGTGCTCACGGGACCCAAAACTGGTCTGCCACACGGTACACCGGGTGAACGGAAACTGCAACATGGTGACCTGTTGATGTTCGACATGGGTGTCTATGCTGGAGGATATGCCTCGGATATCACACGCACATTCGCCTTTGGTGACATCTCACCCGAACTCAAAACCATCTATAACACCGTGCTCGCAGCGAACGAAGCAGCCATCCAAGTGGTCAAGCCAGGCATCACCTGCGCCGAAGTGGATCGTGCAGCACGCCAGGTCACGGAAGAAGCGGGATATGGCGAGCGCTTCATGCACAGAGTAGGCCACGGATTGGGTATCGACGTGCATGAGTATCCTTCCCTTCATGGAGAAAACATGGACATCCTGAATGAAGGTACCGTATTCACGATTGAACCGGGCATATATACCGCAGCAGGCGGCGTTCGTATCGAGGATGATGTAATTGTAACCGAGACGGGTGTCGAAGTTCTGACAACATATCCTAAAGAGCTGCAAATCCTTACCGACTAATCCAATTGGATCTATGTCAAAAACAAAATCCCGCAAACCCATAATATCATGGGTTGCGGGATTTTAATTAATACGAAGCATATCCTACATTACTCCGTCTGCATTCTACGTGATCTTATTCCTGCTCACTCATTTACCGTTAATCAAACTCATGCGTGATATCATGCCAGGATTCCAGCTGTGGCAGCTGTTGCTTCCCCCAGTAATCTAGAAACCATTGAATAATCACAGTCGTATCTGCCGTGCTGTAGCTGTAATGCCGGAAACCGTCCTCACCTTCCTGCAAACGAATCTCCGCCACCATCTGCCCTGGTTCCTCAAGCGCAGCAGCCTGCATATACATACTTCCCTCCACCAGCTCCGAAGGTCCAAGTACTACGTATTCCTGCAATTCCAGATTGGTGATCAACTCCACCAATAACGAGGCATTAATGTTATCATTTTCGTAGGTTGTGCCATTGCTTTCCAGTGTATAACGCAGTGTAGAGTACATGTGCGATTCCCCTTTGTATGAAATCATCGTTGGCTAAAGATACACGCTCATAACGACAGGTCGCTTATATTATAACTTTTTCATAAAAATGTAAAAAGGATTTTTCTTGTTTCGGGGAAATGTGTTTTCTATAAAAAATCCCCTTGCAGAGTCCGAATTACAATTGACTGTGCAGAGGGGGATTTTAAGGGATACTCTTTGAATATGGTCTAGGCTTCATCCTTAAACTTAAAGCTACGTGCAGCATACAGAAACGGCGTTCCAACCGCAGTCAGTACGAATTTGATGACATACGTGGTCAGGAAGATTTCCAACCAGATATCCCAAGGGTAGATGAACGCAAAAGCGATCGTGCAGAATACCAGTGTATCTACAAATGAGCTAATGATCGAACTACCATTGGTACGAATCCACAATTGATTACGTCCAGGTGCTACCTTGCGTAACCAGCTGAACAGTCGCACATCCAGGAACTGACTGATGAAATAAGCAGTCAGACTTCCAAGTGCCAGACGTGGCAGCAGACCGAACAATGTTTTCATCGAATCCTGTGCAAAGTCCGTCGGTGCCGGATCAAAGAACAACACCATCTGCATCAGAACCGTCGTCATGATCAACGTGAAAAATCCGAACCATACGGCCTTCCGCGCTTCACCCGATCCATACTTCTCATTGAGAAGGTCACTGGTCAGATACATGCTGACATACATCGTGTTGCCTAACGTCAGTACGATTCCCATAATATCTATCGTTTTGGTCACCTGAATGTTGGCTATAACCGTAGCCACACCAATCCAGGCATAGAGACCTTTTTTACCGAACAAGCGGTAACACAACAGGAAAAATCCATAAGTTACGAGAACGAATACCGCTCCCCACCCTAAGTTAAACATAAATACATACACTGCCTTCCTAGTTTTGATTACGCGGGATGGTTACGAACCGCGGTTTGGCTCAGGGCCAAAACATGAATACTCTATCATATTTCCCGTCCCTTGAACAGCACTAAATAAGCCCAAGTCCGATTGGAAGACTACGATCTCTACTATATTCCGCCTATGTCCCTCTCGACCATACTCGGTTTTTCCTACCTCCACGCATCTTGGCCCATGTATTAAAAAGGAGAAGCCTTCGCATACCATGCACAGCAAAATGCATTTGCAGCCAAAAAAAACCGCCTTCCGGATTTCTCCGAAGGGCGGCTTTACTTGTTTGAACTGCAGATGGCTTTGGCTCTTATATGAGCCTCTACCAAGTCCATTCTGTATTACGCCTGAACAGCTGAATCCAGTTCACGGCTCTGATCATTGAATGTGTCTTGATCATTTTCTTTCAAAATTTTGCTGGTAACAAGTCCTGAAGTCATGGACCCGTTCACGTTCAATGCTGTACGACCCATGTCGATCAGCGGTTCAACGGAGATCAGCAATCCTGCCAAAGCTACTGGCAGGTTCATGGTGGACAATACGATCAGGGAAGCGAAGGTTGCCCCGCCGCCTACTCCAGCGACACCAAACGAACTGATCATAACTACGAGGATCAAAGTCACAATGAAGTCCCAGCTCAGCGGATCGATGCCGACCGTTGGAGCAATCATCACCGCCAGCATGGCCGGATAGATCCCGGCGCAGCCGTTTTGTCCAATTGTAGCACCAAAGCTTGCAGACAGGTTCGCAATCCCGTCCGATACGCCCAATTTCTTCGTCTGTGTCTCTACATTCAGCGGAATGGCTGCCGCACTTGAACGGGACGTAAAGGCAAATACCAGTGTTGGCAGAACCTTTTTCAGATACGTCAGTGGGTTGAAGCCAGACAGCGCAATGATAATCAAGTGAATGATGAACATAACGAGCAACGCTACATAGGATGCGACAACGAATTTGATCAGCTTCAGAATCTCGTCTGGATTCGTGGTCGCCGTTACCTTCGTAATCAGGGCCAAGATACCGTATGGCGTCAATCGAAGTACTAACGTTACAATCCGCATAACTACCGCATAGACCGCATTAACCATGCCTCGGAATGTTTCCGCCTGCTGTGGTTTTTTGCGATCCAATCCAAGTACAGCCACACCGATGAAAGCGGAGAAAATAACAACCGCAAGTGTAGATGTACGACGTTCTCCTGTCATATCCGCAAATGGATTCGAAGGAATGAATTCCAGCACTTGCTGTGGAATCGTCTGATCCTGTACATCAACAAGACGTTCCTCCATACGTTGTCCTTGTGCAAGCTCCCGATCTCCACCCTCGATCTCAATCGAAGTCAGGTTGAAGCTGAGGCTCGTTACAATGCTGACCCCTGCGGCAATCGCCGTTGTGATCAACAGGATCGCAATAATCGAAACACTCATCTTACCGAGGTTTTGCTTGCCTTTCAGATTCATGATGGCTGAGATGATCGATACCATAATCAATGGAATCACGACCATTTGTAACAAACGAACATATCCTGAACCAACCAGATTGAACCAATCGACTGACTTCGTGATGACATCAGAGCCAGACGCGTAGACCAGTTGAAGAATTACACCGTATACAACCCCCATACCCAAACCCGCAAATACGCGTTTCGTAAAGGAAATGTGTTTCTTCTGCATCCAGTAGAGCACACCCAGAAATGCCAGCATGATCACTACATTCAAAATGACTAGAAAAGTATCCATTACTATAAATCCTCCTCAACATGTGTAACCGGAACTTATCCGATTTTCTCTTCTATTTTTTATACGACCAACAAGACATTTTACAATATACCATATAACAAACTATTCTGGTAGGTATTAATTGATATTATGTAATATGCATGTAACAGATTCATCTATTTCTGAAAAAAATACACCAAATCGTGAAAATTGTTCTATTCAACCTCCGGTTAATTTTGTAATATAGGTATATCCGCTTATTCCCAAGTTTTCTCAACGTATAATTTAGGTCTTTCTTCATTGGTAGATAGGTCTTATGATTACGGAAAAGCGACAATGTTAGTGAACATGACGTGAAAGGATGATCATATGTTTCGTAATCGCACCGTTGCCGGTAAAATCAGAGGCACCCTGTTCCTCGTTCTGCTGGTTGCTTCCCTGTTGTTCAGTATCAGTTTTTATGCCGTATCGATGAATATTATTCAAAGTTACGTGCTCCCGCAGTTTGACAAAGTCCTTAACACGTCCATTCAGGATATATACAAGAATACCTCTGCATCCAAAATTCTACAGGTACAGAGTGGCGGAGCCGGTTCTGAAGGTGCTGCAATGACCGTAGAATCGTATCTGGCCGACAAAGCAAAAGAGCACAATCTGGATGCCGCATACATTGTTGCCATTCAAGATGGATCAGCCAAAGTGGTGGTTGCCAACTCTTCCTCAGGCATGAAAGCCCAGGATGAGATTAGTGTAGAACCCACAATGACTGTAGCGATCGAGAACAAAGAAATGGTAATCAGTGAGGTCTACTCCGATTCCTTTGGTGTACATAAAGCAGCCTTTATGCCAATCGCAGGAAGTAACATGATTATGGCTGTAAGCATGGACGCTCAGTTCATTCAAGACAAGATTACCCAAGTCTTCTGGTTATGTCTTGGAATTACAGCATTAGTCTTCGTGCTCGGCTGGCTTATCTCTACTAGTATGATCAAAAGAGTAACTAAACCAATCATCAAGCTCGTCCAACATAGCAAGCAAATATCTCAAGGTGATCTGACCGCCGAACTCCAGATTAATGGCAAAGATGAAATTGCCCAGCTTGCCGCAAGCTTCCAAACGATGACGCATAACCTGAAAGAAATGATTAGCCGTGCCTTGTCCACATCCGATGAAGTTGTGTCAGGCTCCAACGACCTGCTTCAGCGGGTTGAATCGATGTCTGGTATGGTTCGAAACTCCAGCCGCTCCGCAGAAGATGCAGAAAAAGGCAGCATCAGTATCGCCTCCAGTGCATCCGAGAACGCCAGAGCCATGGAAGAAATTACGCAGGGTATCATGCATATCGCTTCTTCTTCTGCTGAAGTGTCTGAGCAAATTGGCGAAGCAGCCAATGAGGCGGTTAATGGTAACCGACTGGCTCAGAATGCCGTTGAGCAGATGGAACGTGTAGGTCAGACAGCAAACGAATCGTTGCGGTATGTTGAGACCATGAATGAACGTTCGGTAGCCATCGGCACCATTGTTGCTTCCATTTTTGAAATCACCAAACAGATTAACATGCTGTCACTCAACGCCTCCATTGAAGCAGCGCGTGCCGGTGAGCACGGGCGCGGATTCGCTGTCGTTGCCGGAGAAGTTCGCAAACTGGCCGAGCAATCCAAGACAGCCACTGAGGAAATTTCGGATTATCTGGGCACCATTCGTGAAGACGCTGAACGCTCGGTTGAAGCCATGAATCGTGTAACCAAAGAGATTGGTTCAGGCACAACTGTCGTTCAACAGGCAGGTTCAGCTTTCCAACAACTGAATGAACTGATCCAGAACGTCAATCTGACCATCCAGACTGTCTCTGCTTCTACAGAGCAAGTATCCGCTGGTGCAGAAGAAGTGAGTGCGTCTGTCGAAGAAACGGCACAGATTACGTCCAAATCCCGTGAGAGTATGCTACAGATTGCTTCAACAGCAGATCTTCAGCTCAGCGAGATGGATTCACATTCGAATACGGTACGGCATCTGCATGAACAAGCTGTAGAGCTGCAATCCGCCATGAAGAATTTCAAAATAAACTAACAGGTTAACCATTAACCTATCAATCTCTGTTTTAAACGCCATTTAATCATAGGATATACAATACCCCCATGCCGCTAACATTCCGTTTCTAGAAAACGGTTTGTCGGACATGGGGGTATTCTTGTATAACAGCTCACTCGGGTGCTTGGACACCCATTATCTCGTACACACGCTTCATATCCAATGAGGACCGCAACGATTCGGCTACCCGATCGAACTCCATCTCCTTACGTTCATGCGCACTATATGTCTCCTGAAGTGGGGCTAGTCCCTTTGCTTCACGCAACCCATTAAGCCACGAACGTCGGAATTGATCACTTTCAAACAAACCATGCAGATAAGTTCCCCACACACTGCCATCCACTGTGCCCCAGCCTTCATGGAATGCTTCACCACCTGGATGGGATATTTCAAATAGTGCAGTTACACGTTCAGGCTCGTGGCACTCGGTAACACCCATATGGATCTCATATCCATGAATAGGTAGTGGAGATGTTTCCACATCTGGTTCACCATACAGACGAATCGGATTCTGAGGTTGCACCCGTCCGGAAGCCCTGACTGTCTGCTTTTCCTGAAGAAATGTTGTCGATAGCGGAAGCCAGCCAAGTCCCTTCGCTTCCTGGATCTGATTCGCCTCCACTGCAAACGGGTCCTTCAGATGTCTTCCAAGCATCTGGTATCCACCACATATCCCTACGAGCTGAACGTTATTACGTTCAGTCTGGCTGGCAATCGCTTGCTCCAGTCCAGACTCACGCAGGAACGCCAGATCCCCTATCGTATCCTTCGTACCCGGCAGAAGAATAGCATCAGGACTTCCCAATTCCTCTGGCGAGGTCACGTAACGCACATTCACATCCGGTTCACGGGAAAGGGCATCGAAGTCTGTAAAGTTGGAAATTCGGGGATATCGGATCACCGCCAGATCCAGCTCTGTCTTTCCGGATTTACCATGACGCATCGAGTCCAGCACCACTGAATCCTCTGCTTCAATCTGAATATCTCTTATGTAAGGCAATACACCCAATACTGGAATGCCTGTCCGTTCTTCGAGCCAGTCTAGTCCGGGCTGCAACAGGGACAGATCGCCGCGAAACTTGTTGATGATAAAACCTTTCACACGCTCCACCTCATGTGGCTCTAGCAGCTCCAGAGTGCCGACAATAGAAGCAAATACGCCGCCCCGATCAATATCAGAGATCAGAATGACTGGAGCATCGGCCCAACCTGCCAGATTCATGTTGACGATATCCCGGTCTTTCAGATTAATCTCCGCAGGACTGCCCGCTCCTTCCATCAGCACAATATCATAGGTATCCCGTAGCCGGTTCAGCGCATCCATCACCGTCTGCTTCGCTTCAGGCAGGAACTTCTGGCGATAATCTGATGCACTCATCTGGGCAAAAGGTACACCGTGTACCACGATCTGCGAATGCATGTCCCGCACAGGCTTGATCAGGATCGGATTCATATCCGTCGTCGCTTCAATACCACAGGCTTCGGCCTGCGCGCCTTGGGCACGGCCAATCTCCTTACCGTCTTCTGTTACGTAAGAATTCAGTGCCATGTTCTGTGACTTGAACGGGGCAGGCTTGAAGCCGTCCTGCTTGAATATACGGCACAGCGCCGTCGTAATCACGCTTTTTCCCACATCCGATGCCGTTCCTTGCAGCATGAGTACTGCCGCTGGTTGTTGTAATTGTTGCACAGGTGTATCTTCCACGTACCCTCACCTCAGTCTCCGTGTTATGTCTCACATTACTCATTCCGTTCGTTTTTCACAGCCAAAAGAGTCCCTGAAGCACACTCAGCACCGTTAGCAAAGCCGCTTCCAACAGCTCATTCATCGCTCCATACGTATCTCCTGTAAGTCCGCCCAGCCTTTCACTGATGCGTGCAGCAACGAATTTACCGATGATGTAACACGCAAAAGGTACGACAATGACAGCCGACACAGGATACAACCACCATGGCAATGTTCCTAGGCTGCTCATCATGGCATCGGCAGTACCCATATCCGGTCGGAAGATCCATACGGCAGCAAACGTAATTACACCTGCAAGAAGAGTCAGTCCGACCGCAGAGCTGCGTGCACGCTGGACTTCCTTACGCTCACCCAATCCCTTGAATAAGACTGCCAAACCATCATCTCCACGTGCATTCGGCCAGGCTGAGATGGCATACACCATGAACCAACGACTCCAGATCATGGGCAGGATCAACAGCGCACCATAGATCCAGTTGCCACGTGCGATAAAATCGGCGATCAAAGCCGCTTTCATCATCAGCAGGAGGACGCAGGCGATCACACCCATAGCGCCTACACGGCTGTCCTTCATAATTTCCAACATCCGCTCACGGGTACGATAGCTGAGCAATCCATCCGCCGTATCCATCCAGCCATCCAGATGTAGTCCGCCTGTGAGCCATACCCATAACGTTAAGGTTAATACGGCAGCAGGAAAGGCTGGAAGTACCACACCTGTTAAGGCCCCTGCGAGCCACACGCATAGTCCAATCGCAGCACCCACCAGCGGGTAATACACGACACTTTCCCGCAGTAATGGCGGGACGAAATCAATCTGCATTTTTACCGGAAAACGGGATAAAAATTGAAAAGCGGCCGCAGCCGCATGTTTACGAGGATGAGTGCGATCTGTCATAAACGATACTCCTTGCTTTTCAGCTCAATCGCAATACCTACAGTCACCAGGAACACTTCACGACATATGGCTGCAATTCGCTGATTCAATATGCCCGCCAGATCCCGATATTTTCTGCCAAGCGCATACTCCGGCACAATACCATCGCCCACTTCATTCGTGACAAGCACAAGCAGACCCGGGTACGACCTGATTGCTTCTACCAGAGCATCCATATGATTTTGCAAAACCTGCTCATCTTCGTGTTCATGTGCGAGCAGAACATTGGTCAACCAGAGTGTTAGACAATCGACCAGAATCGTCGGTGCAGACGTCCCCGTATGGTCTTCTCCCATACGTGTAATGAGTGCCGGTAATGCAAGTGGTTCCTCCAACGTATGCCATAGATAACCTGATGCCTCGCGCTGATTCTGGTGCAGACTTATACGCTCGCGCATCTCATCATCATACGCCTGAGCCGTAGCTACATACCAAGCCTCTGAGGAACGCTGCATACATAAGCGCTCGGCAAACGAACTTTTCCCACTGCGCGCTCCACCCGTCACCAACACACTCATAGCGTGACCTCTCCTTGAACCGACGAAGCACCTGTAACATCAGAGTCCGCTACATCACCCTCACTTGCACTCACATCGGCATCCGAAACCTTGTTCGTTCCATCGGACACCCCTGCACTTGCAAAGGTCGCCATCTCATTCAAGAGGAGACAGGCTGCATCAATCAGATGAAGACTGAGCACACCTCCGGTTCCTTCGCCAAGCCGCATGTCCAGATCCAGCATCGGTTTCAGATCAAGTTCACGAAGCAGAGCTGCATGTCCACTTTCATGTGAAGTATGAGAAGCAATCATATAATCCGTGCTCACGGGAGCAAGCTGTCTTGCAATTAATGCGGCCGCAGTCGAGATGAATCCATCCACGACAACAGGACATCCGTTCGCAGCTGCAGCAAGAATGACACCCGTCAGTCCGGCAATCTCCAGGCCACCCACTTTACAAAGTACGTCCAGTGCATCTTCCCGATTTGGGGAATTCACGCTCAGTGCCTGGCTAACCACGGCGGCTTTACGCTGCAATCCCGCATCATCAATCCCTGTTCCTCGCCCAACCGCTGAAGCAGGTGCAGTTCCGGTTAATGCACACATCACCGCTGCACTTGCGGTTGTATTACCAATCCCCATTTCCCCGGTAACGAACAACTGCGTTCCCTTTGCTACCTCTGCCGATACCACGTCGACTCCTGCAAGAATGGCCTGAATTGCTTCATCGCGAGTCATTGCTGCACCCTTTGCCATGTTGGCCGTACCTTTACGTACTTTGCGGGAGAGCAGGTCAGGATGTTCCAGATCGGCATTAACCCCGATATCCACACAGATTACATCGGCTCCGGCGTGGCGGGCAAGTACGTTGACAGCAGCCCCTCCAGCCAGGAAATTAAGGACCATCTGCGGCGTTACCTCGGCTGGGAAAGCACTAATACCTTCCGCCACCACGCCGTGATCTGCGGCCATGACAATGACGGCTCTGCGATCCAAACGCGGACGAGCCTTGCCAGTGATTCCCGCAAGACGAATAACCAGCTGTTCCAGCTTACCCAGACTGCCGGGTGGTTTCGTCAATGCATCCACATGTGCGGAGGCTTCTGCCGCAATTTCTTCATTAGGACCCACGATCCGACCCAGTAACTGTTCCAACACCTGTTCATTATTCATACAGCCAGCACTTCCTTCATCAAAATATGGGTTGCCCCGCTTCGTTCATTCCTTCTCCCGCCGCAGCAAGAGCTGAGGGATTCCATTGTCAGGATGATTCACCATCGCAGGTTTAACGCGAAAGATGTCCTGAATGTTGTCTTCAGTCATCAAGGTATGTGGCGTTCCATTCCCCACCACTTTGCCTTCTCGCAGCGCCAGAATGTGGTCACAGAACTGCGCAGCCAGATTCAGATCGTGCAGCACAGCCACAATCGTAATGCTGTTTTTTTGCCGCCATGTCGATAATAACTCCATAAATTGCAATTGATATTTGATATCCAGAAACGTAGTGGGTTCATCCAGCAATAATAACCGTGGTTCCTGTGCCATGACCTTGGCGAGTGCCACCCGCTGACGCTGTCCTCCACTAAGTGCATCCAAAGGCCTTTCAGCCATATCGGTCAATCCCAGCTCTTCCAGCACCCGGTCAACCACAGCCGCTCCATCTGCTGATTCTCGCCCAAGCCAATTCTGGTATGGATAACGCCCCATCTCCACGACATCCCTCACAGGATAGGAAATTGCAGGCAGACCATCCTGTTGTAATACGGCAATCATGCGTGATAGATCTTTCCGACTGTATGAGGTGATATCCCGGCCATCCATACGTATACTGCCTGCGCTTGACTGCTCCGTTCCAGCAAGGAGCTGGAGCAGGGTAGACTTACCACTGCCATTTGGACCAACGACACCCCACCAGTCCCCCTCCGTAACCTGCCAGTCCACCGCATCCAGGGCTTGATGACTGCCATACATTTTACCAGCCCCGGTAACTGCAAATAGCGGTTCGTCCGAATCAATACTCATGGCATCATCCCCTTCTGCAGTTTTTTGTTCCGGTGTAACAGATAAGCGAAGAATGGTGCACCTACAAAGGCCGTCACCACACCAAGCGGTATTTCGGTTGGCGCCAGTAAGGATCGGGCAATGGTGTCTGCCCATACCATGAAGATGGCGCCACCAATGGCAGACAGAGGCACCAGCAATCGATAGTCAGGCCCCACAAGCAGCCGAAGCATATGCGGAATCACCAATCCAACGAAGCCAATAACACCGGATACGGAGACCGCTCCTGCCGTAAGAAGTGTTCCCACAGCAAGCACGGACAACTTCAGCCGATCGACGCCAACCCCGATATGCGCAGCTTGACGTTCTCCGAGCGCAAGAACATTCAAGGAACGTGCACGGCTCCAGAGAAAGATCAGCCCTAACAGAAAATACGGGAAAAGGATGGCCGTATACGACCACCCACGCAGAGCCAGACTTCCCATCGTCCAGTATATAATTTCATTAATGGTCTGTTTCGACATGGTCGACAGGAAGGAAACCACCGCTCCCAAGAAACTTTGCATCACTACACCAGCCAGAATCAGACTGTGTGTTGGTATTTTGCGCCCTTCACGAGCCAGGGACATAACAAACCACAAAGTTAGTACGCCCGTCAAAAAAGCTACCAATGGCAACGTCCAGATTCCGATCAGTGCATACTGCAATCCGAAGAAAATCAGGAAGGCTGCACCCACCGAAGCACCAGATGATACGCCCAGAGTGAACGGGTCTGCCAGCGGGTTCCGAAGAACCCCCTGGAATCCCGCACCGGCAATCGCCAGCGATGCGCCCACGAGCACAGCAAGCAGTACTCGTGGAAATCTGACTTTCCAGATAATCTGTTCGGCTGCTGCACTCCAGTCCGGCGTGATCCAGTCTCCGACCCATGGCAAGTGATGAAGCAGAATACCTGCAATGTCACGAATAGGCAAGGAAACCGAACCGATGCCCGTGCAGATGAGCACGGTTAACACAAGCAGCGCGATCCCTGCCGATGCGTACACGGCCAGTTTTTTACTCATTGGAACAGGTCAGGATAGATCGCTTTGGCTACTTCTTTCAGACCTTCGGTTACACGTGGGCCTGGACGGCTGAGCAGATTGGCATCTAGGCCGATGACTGCATCGTTCTTCACAGCCGTGATTTGATCCCAGCCACTGCGAGCTTTAATGATCTGATCCAGTGTTTTGGAGTTCTCATCAATCACATCGTTGGCATACAGAATCACATCCGGGTTGGAGGCAATTACGTTCTCTTCATTAATTTCATACCAGCCCTCTTTGTCCGAAGCAATATTGCTACCACCGGCTACAGTAATGAGTTCATCCATAAATTCGCCTTTACCCACAGTCCAGCCTGGGGAGAATTCAACGTATACATTTTTCTTCTCTTCCGGTTTAACTGCCTTCACTGCTTCAGTTACATCCGTCACATCCTGTTTCATCTGTGTGATGATCTCCTGAGCTTTTTCTTGATGATCCGTGATTTTACCGAATGTTTCAATATTGTTCATCACATCATCGATGGACTTTGGATCCGTTTTGAAAATGGTAATGCCCAGTTCACGCAGTTTCTTCACTGCATCTTCGCTCATGGAGATACCTGTGAATACAATATCAGCTTCAGCCGCAATGATGGACTCTTCATTTGGCTTGGTTACACCACCCATTTTCGCTTTGGTTGTTGCCGCTTCAGGATAATCATCATAGTCGGATACCCCTACAATCTGCTCGTCCAATCCAAGTGCGAATAGTGTTTCGGTCTCAGCTGGAGACACAGATACGATTTTGGCTGGTGCCTTTTCAAATGTGAACGACTCACCCGTTGCATCGGTAACGGTAAGTGGATATTGTGTTTTGAGATCCGTCTGCGCCTGGCCCTGGGACTGCTCCTGTGCCGGTTGTTGTGAGGTACCTGTACCCTCGTTCGTTGTTGCATTGCCACATCCGGCCAAAGCCAGTGCCAGTGCCGCTGCACTCAGCAGAGACGCTACGCTTTTCCAATTTTTGAAATTCATTCTGTTATTCTCCCCTTCTCTATTTGTACTATTTTGTTGCATCGTGCTCGAACTTCTACTACCCATGCCTTGGTGTTCCTATACAAGTTAAACCCATCCATGTTACACAAGCCCACTCCGATTGCAGTACCATCTTCCGATGTAGCTTTCTTGTAGAAAGCTTTAAGCGAACACTTCGTTTCTTCAGATCGGTTCTGCACTCTTCGTTAACGTGTAAATGTCTGGTTCATCTTATATGAACAATAAAAAATCCCTAATCCTTACGTCTAGGATCAGGGATGACGTCTCGCATATGGCGATATGGCATGTTCAACGTATTGTTGTGCATGCACATAGAACTGCCCGAAACGCTGTCCTTTCCTCGAAGGAACACCGGTTTGAACGTCCAGGGCAGGTAACCTGACTTACAGGAATTGTTCCTGATTTACAGTGGCGGGACCGTGCCGGACTTGCACCGGCTTCCCTATTTCACCCGTATGCCATCCATGACTGGATATAGCCATGAACCATTACTGCATGCACGCGGGACCCTTGGTCGCTGATATGGATTAACCCATTCAAGTGAGCCATCTGCATTCATGTTCAGGCATTATCGCCTGTCACACGTAACTGCAGGTGCTGATGTCACACTTCTGTTGTGATTATAGGTTATATTGCACATCCTTACAACCCGATTCCCGGAAAAGTCACCCTCGTGCCAACCCACTGATCTCTATGTTGTTCCAGCCGCACCTGTATCGCTTGCCCCGGAATCACCTGCGTATCCCAGAATTCCAGATTGGCAATGAGACGAGATAATACATACCGGATTACACCGCCGTGGGTGACCACAATAATGGTGGGCACGCCTGACTCAAGAGAGAGCATGGACGGACAATCCGACCCTATGCACTCTTGCAGAAATGAATCGATACGTGCAGTGAACGAATGCCATGACTCCCCCTCGGGCGGGGTGACGTCCTGCGGAGCATCGATCCAGTCCCGGTACTGTTGGTTATCCTTGAGTTGATCATACGTCGACCCTTCCCATTGACCAAAATCGACCTCTCGCAAACGCGGGTCCAGCTTGACCTGTCCCAATGGATAAGGCCCGATTATTGCCAGCGTCTGCTGACAACGGAGCAGATCACTGCAGTATACCGAGTCCCACGAGACGTTGCTCAATTGCTCGCGTAGCGAAGCCAGTTCTCTTTCTGCATCCGGCAGCAAAGCGATATCGGTATGCCCCAAATATTTTTTTTCCACATTCCATGCGGTTGTGCCATGACGTACAAACAGGATATTTCGTTGCTGTGATCCATTCTGCCCTGCAGTTACTTCCATAACAACGTACCTCCAGCGAGCCATATTCCGAGCGTTACCAGTGTACACAGGATTACAAAAGAACCCGCTGACCAGAACATGAGACGTGTCGTTCGCACAATATCCTCTGCTGCCATCGGACGTGTTGCCTCACCCATATAGGCACGAAAAGAAGCTACGCCATGGTACACATTATGTCCACCAAGTCTGATCCCCAGTGCTCCGGCCACCGCCGATTCAGGAAAACCGCTATTCGGACTTGGATGCAATCTGGCATCCCGGGTCACCATACGTGCTGCGCCTTTCGCATCCAGTTTCATGACCCATGCGCCTACGATCAGCAGGATGGCGGTGAGCCGTGCGGGAATCCAGTTTGCCCAATCGTCCAAACGGGCGGAAGCCCAGCCGAGATGCAAGTACTTCTCATTTTTATAACCAACCATGGAATCCAATGTATTCACGGCACGATAGGCCATCGCAAGTGGTGCGCCACCTATTAACGCATAGAACAAAGGGGACACGATGGCATCCACAATATTCTCCGCTACCGTCTCCACCGTTCCTCGCACGACCTCCGGTTCATCCAGATGAGCTGTATCACGTCCAACAATCATGCCAAGTGAACGTCTTGCAGTAGGCCAATCCTTCTGAATCAGATGGTGATATACCTCCATGCCTGCATCCTTCAACCCTTTGGAAGCAATTGTGGTCGCAATAAGCACTACCTCAGCCACTGCTGCTACGACGGGATGAATGAGACCCACCACATATACGAACCCCCAGGTAATTACAAACGCCCCACCTGCAATCAGCAGCGGAAATAATAAACCAGCCCTCTTCAGCCCGGAATCCGTGCTCACATGGGAACGAATGCTACGCTCTAGCGCAGAGATTGCCTTCCCCATGCCGATCACCGGATGAGGAATCCAACGCGGATCACCGATGCATCGATCAAGTATGTATGCCCCTATAATAATCCAGGCACCTGCCATTCCCGTCCAGAACGGCCAGGAGGCCAGTTGCCCTATCTGAAATGTCATTTCACCCTGTTCCTCTCTTTCCACTGCTATCCCGCTTGCAGGCTTTCCGTGATCGTGTCATACACCAACCTGCCAATAGCCGCACCAATAACCGTAGCCGTTCCCGCATAAGCAATTAGCGGCTTGTGCTCGTGCACCTGACTCACCGCAAGTACAATGGCATCCGTAGTCGTTCCAGTGGCCAGCAATCCATTTTCTGAATCCGTAACACCAAAATCAGCCAGCGCCGCCGCTTTGGCTTCCACCGCAGTCTGAATCGCATTCACCATCGCACCCGATGTCATTCGTCCGTTGAACCATAACATGACATTAATCGTGCCGGGGATATATGGCTTCATGAATTGAGATTTAATTGTAGATTTTAAAGGCTCTACGGCAACAGTCTCGTTTCCCTCCGTATCAAATACAGTTCTTGCGGAACCTGCTCGCGCAGCATTGGACACCCCGGCTGTTGTACAACACAAAATTCCGAATTCCTCACTTGTGTATTCCTGAATGGAAGTATGCTCCAGTCGAACCGCAGTCAACAGTCCCGCACATTGATCAAGCTGCTCCTTCCATTCATGCAGAGAACGTTCGATATCTCGAGGAGGATCATCACAGCGATAATGTCGGTCCACATAGATGTTAAATATTCGATCCAGTTCGAGCATCCCGCCACCATACACCGCACTGGAAAGTGCACTTGCAACATCAGGACTCGCAGCTCTAATATGTTGATCGTGTGCCGTAATCTTCAGCCCGGGCCACGAAGAGGAACAATATTCGTTCTCGTCTGCCTGTGCATTCTTGTAGTAATTATAAAACGCCAGTGTCATCGCACGTTCCCCCTGCTCCGATCATTTGTCGCTTATGGTGTGGCTGCTCCATTACACTTCCTAACACTTCGAGTAATCGCTCATTGGCCTCTTCATCTTTTACTGCCAAGCGTACATGTCGCTCACCAAGTCCCGGATACATCGCACAGCTACGGATCAGAATGCCACGCTTGCCCAGCGCTGCCTGCATGGATGCCGCAGTCCAAGGTTCTGGCAGTCCCACCAAAATAAAATTCGCTTCCCCCGGTGTTACCACACAATCATATGACTCCAAGCCTTCCGTTAAACGCGCGCGTTCCCGTGCAATCTGTGCCAGTGTGTCCTGTTCGAACCGTTCTCCACTGCGCAGACAGGCTTCACCTGCAATCAATGCCAGTCCATTCACACTCCAGGTCACCTGTTTCTCCGTCATCGCACGAATCCATTCCGGACGTCCCAAGGCATACCCCAGACGTAGACCCGGAATAGCGTAAAACTTCGTCATTGATCGAATGATGATCACCTGTGAGTATTCGTCCAGTCTGGGTGCAAGAGATTGTCGTCTTGATTCAGGTATGAAATCCATAAATGCCTCATCGATGACCAGGACAGTACCTATTTTCTCTGCTTTGCGAGCCAGACGATGCAGTATCTCTACCGGATATTGTACGCCATTCGGATTGTTGGGCTGACCAAGAAACAGCAGGTCTACCTGTTCCATCAGTCGTTCAATGTTCTCAGGTTCAGCACGCCACTCCAGCTCCTCTCGTCCCTCCACATGCTGGACTTCCGCACCGAATTGTCGCGCTAAAGAACGATATTCTGAAAATCCGGGTTCCACGGTGCCGACCTTCTGCGGAGCAAGTCCGAGCAAGATCAAAGCCATGCTTTCAGCAGCACCATTGCCTACCGAAATATGGTCCTGTTGCACACCCAAACGTTCACTGAGTAATGATTTGAACCCTCGATGGCCCGGATCAGGATAACGAAGTACCGACATCAATCCTTGCTCCAACGCCTCCAACACTTCCTTTGGCGGGCCCAACGGATTGATGTTAGCACTATAATCGAGGAAATCCGCAGCGTTCCCTCCAAACCGGGATGCGGCCGTCTCCACGTCACCGCCATGTCCGAAAACTTCAATATAACCGGTCATACTTCCGTCACCCTTTCTACATGTCCTTTTTATTATGGATGGCGTGGGAGGTACGGGTCAATCCCGTTTTGAAAGTCTTTCTGCGAGGCTGTATGTTGCTCGTTCGTGGCGACCCTTCGGTACCCCTTCTAATTCCTTTGTGTCCCAACCACAATTCGTTTACAATAGAAGAGGAATTTCGGTTTCGTTTGTTTTACAAGGTTCACTACATAAGGGATCTTGATCCCTCACATACATTAATGGAGGAATGACCATGCTGTTTGTTGATAACCAGGGCATTACAGATCCGTCTGTAAACCTCGCGATTGAGGAGTATATTCTGAAGCATCTGCCAATGGAGGATGACAGTTATCTGCTGTTCTACATCAATCGCCCGTCCATTATTATCGGAAAGCACCAGAATACCATTGAAGAAATTAATATCGAATACGTGCAGGATAACGGTGTGCAGGTTGTCCGTCGTCTCTCGGGAGGCGGAGCGGTATATCATGATCTCGGCAACCTAAATTTTAGTTTTATTACAGCCGATGACGGTCAATCCTTCCACAACTTCCGCAAATTCACCCAGCCTGTGGTTGAAGCCTTGCAGGAACTTGGAGTCAATGCCGAGCTAACTGGACGTAACGATCTGCAAGTAGGAGAAAAGAAAATTTCAGGCAATGCCCAATTCTCCACGCGTGGACGCATGTTCAGTCACGGCACGTTGATGTTTAACCTGAATCTGGATCATGTTCAAGCATCCCTGAACGTAAATCCCGAGAAATTCAAATCCAAGAGTACCAAATCCGTGCGCAGCCGGGTTGCCAACATTCGTGATCTGATCGACAGCAACCTCACGATTGAACAGTTCCGCGATGAGCTGTTGCGTCACATTTTCCGGATGGAGCCGCAAGACGTCCCGCAATATACACTCACAGAGAAAGACTGGGACAAGATCAAGGAAATCTCTGCCGAGCGTTATAGCAACTGGGACTGGAACTATGGTCTGTCTCCGGAAAGCAATGTGAAGCATACCCGCAAATTCCCTGTCGGCATTATTGACCTGCGCATGAACATCAAAGATGGACGAATCGAAGATATCAAAATCTTCGGCGACTTCTTCGGCGTAGGCGATGTGGCGGATATCGAAGATATGCTGCGTGGCAAGCGTTATGAGGAATCCGAGGTGCGTACTGCACTTGAGGGGCTGGATGTAAAACACTACTTCGGCAACCTTGAGCTGGAAGACTTTATCGGCCTTGTTTTTCTGGAAGAGTAGGTATATAAGTTCAACTCAAGAATGTTTACACCTGCCACTCCGATGACTGAATAACCTTCCGATCGCTGTTATCCCCAGATTTTTTTTGATTCCCTTCTTCAAAGGGAAAATCCGGTGATAGCTTATGCTTCCGATGTAGCTTTCTTTCAGAAAACTTTCAGGCGAACGCTCCGCTTCTTCAGGTTTTTTCTGTCCTCTCCGTTCTCGTGTAAAACGTTTAGTTGAACTGATATAGATTAAGTCGGGTATAGATACCAGATAGATACAGATAAAAAAGGAGAGAAACTCAGATGACCTACAAATTAATCGCAATCGATATTGATGACACTCTGATCAACGACAACAAGGAAGTAACCCCTGCCACGCAAACGGCGCTGGAACAAGCGGTTGCCCATGGTGTAACTGTAACGCTGGCGACTGGCCGTGCTTATGCTTCCGCACAAGCGCTTGCTCGTCAGACCGGACTTAATGTGCCGATCATTACGTATCAAGGCGCATTGGTGAAGAACTTGCTAGACGGAAAAGTACTCTACGAGCGCTACGTTCCACAGGAGGCTTCCCGCAAACTGTACGATTATTGCCTGGAAAATAATCTTCACCTTCAAACGTACATTGATGACAAGCTGTATGCTCGTGAAGAAAACGACAAACTGCGTGATTATGCCAAATTGAACGGCACACAATATTACATCGAATCTGATTTCATCAAAGTAATTGAACAAAAAACGCCGAAACTGCTGATCATCGATGAGCCGGATTACTTGGATAAGGTTGCCGTTGACCTGCGTGAGTTGCTTGGACCACAAGTGCATATCACAAAGTCCAAACCTTACTTCCTCGAGATCATGCACAATGAGGGAACTAAAGGCCATGCTCTTACATTCCTCGCAGACCACTTTGGTCACCAATTGAGCGAGTGCATTGCCATTGGCGACTCTTGGAATGACCATGAGATGCTGGAAGTTGCAGGACTTGGTGTAGCAATGGGTAACGCCATCCCTGCTCTTAAAGAGCTGGCTGATTACATTACGGCGAGCAATAACGAAGATGGCGTAAAAGAGGTTATCGAGAAGTTTGTATTGAACGCAGAGTAAGCATTTTAGAAAAGTGCATTTTGCATTAACATGTGTTTTGAACAAAACACAAAATAAACAGCCCTGCACAGCGATAATTCGCTTGTGTAGGGCTGTTATTATGATCAGACCAATCAATATGCCACCCGATACTATTTTGCAATCACTTTCGCCTAGTGCCTTCCATTCCTGTACTTCTCTTCGAATTCCTGATCACGTTCCCTGATCTCTTGCATCATCGTACTCTTAGGAAGTTCAGAAAAGAAAATAGTCAACAACAACAAAGTCCCCACGAGAAATAACAGGATGGCCAAGGCATAACCAACCCAGCCATGTGTCTCAGAGACGGCTGCAAAATACTGCCCCCACGTATCAGACCAAACCATCACGCTCGGCATGTGTATAACGGTCGCAATATGAATTGCACCATACAGTAGAATACCTGCAAACAACAATATTGCTCCAAGTTTTTGTCTGTTATCCATGGTTTCTTCCTCATCCCCGTTCGGAATTACACGCAACCTATTTTACCACAGTTTTGGAAGTCTGAACCAACGGATTTGTGCGCCCACCTCGTTTTAACCAACCCATCACTTTTTCATTCATTGCCAAGAGACCTGCAACCACCAGTGCCACACCGATCCACGTAATCCAGCTGACATGTTCATTATAGACAACGGCACCCAGACCAACCGCAATCGGCGGGGAGATGTACAGCCAGGTCGCCGGGAACAGCGGATTCGTACGAGACATGATCCAGTAGAACAGGCTATGACCAACCATCGAGCCAACGACGGTCAGATAGATCACCGACGAGACAGCAGGCACCCAGTCCAGAGCTGACATATTCCACGATTCTGTCACCGCTGAGAGCAAACTTAACAATAGCCCCCCATACATCATCTGTACTGCATTGATTGCTACGGGGTTCGTTTCTTTGAACTGATTAATAACCTTCTTGGAGTATATTGCCCCTGCCGAATAACACACTTCGCCCACCAGAACGGCAATACACCCCCATAGCCATAGTGGACTTCCACCAATGGATACACCCGGCAGAACGACAAGCACGACTCCGGCAAAGCCGATCAGACATCCCGTAATCATGCGTGCAGATGTTTTTTGTCGCAACAAAGCTGTCTGCATCAGCATAATCATAAGTGGACCTGTAGCTGACAAAATTGCACCAACGCCCGAACTCACATATTGTTCAGCCCAATATAAGGTCGCAAACGTACCAAACGTCAGTCCTGCACCTGTAATGAGCATTTCTTTACGCCACAGCAGGGAAATATTGACCTTCCCTTTCATCCACATCCACGCAAACATCAAAGCCCCTGCAACAATAAAACGGAGTCCGGCTGACAGAAAAGGCGGCATGCCTGCTTCCACTCCAATTTTAATTGCCAGAAACGTTGTTCCAAAAATAAGACACATTACGGTAAATGCGATCCCAACCATGCTAGCCCCTCCTTCATCTGTTCTCCATCATATAGCACTCTCTACAGAACAGAATGAATAAAACAGAACAGTTATCTTCCGTTTGCTGTTACAATAGAGTTCAAAAGGAGCGTGAGCCGGGTGGGCAAAACCATGATGATGACAGATAACAGCCTGAAACTATATGAGCAAGTCATCCATTATCTCGTTGTGCGTATAGAAGCGGGGGAGTGGGCTGAACATGAAAAACTGCCATCTGTACGAAGCCTGTCCGAGCTACTCGGCGTACATCGCTTGACCGTTTTCAAAGCGTATCAGGAGTTAAAAGAACGTGGGAATGTTTATGTAAAGGACAAGTCTGGCTATTATGTCAGTCCAGCAACCCCTTTTTCTGTAACGGATCAGGCGGATGATCCCGCTGTGTCTGCCTGGCTGCATTGGGATTCACTAGCGCGGGTACAGTCCCTTGAAGCAGAATACCAGTTTTCCAAATCATTAATCGATCCCTCTCTTCTGCCCAACCGATATTGGGGAGAACTGATGCGTGATCTGCTCGATCAATATCCCCGTTTGCTCGGAACGTATTCCACAATTCAGGGAGATCTGGAATTGCGAAGTGCGCTGGCAAGCCATCTAACGAAAAAAGAACGCTTCTATCTCTCCGCAGACGAAGTGCTCATTACTTCGGGGGCCCAACAGGCCATCGACGTAATCTCTCGCAGTCTGGTCAGACCCGGTGATCGTGTTCTGATGGATAGGCCCACGTATGGCCCTGCGATGGAAATTTTTCGCAAGCAAGGTGCTCGTCTCATCTTTACGGATATTCACCCAGATGGGTATGATCTGGAGCAGATTGAGCATCTGATGAAAACGGAGAAACCACGCTTATTCTATACGACACCAACCTTTCATAATCCGACTGGTGTTAATGTCCCAGTAGAACAACGCAAGCAGTTACCGGAACTTGCAGAACAGTATGGATGTTTCCTGCTCGAAGACGACAGCACCTATGATATCTATTTTAAGGAGAAACCTCCTGCACCCATTTTCACCTACGACACCACCGAACATACCCTGTATATTCGGAGTTACAGCAAGTATGTTGCACCCGGGCTGCGAATTGCAGCCATCATATGCCGTCAACGATTCATGCCAGGACTACAGGCTGTAAAATCACTGACAGATAACGGAACAGCACTTCTGAACCAGAAGCTTTTTCTACGTTATTTTCAGTCAGAACGCATGCATCAGCATCTGTCCAAGCTGCGGACCGCCATCCAGCTACGTATGGAAGTGATGGAACAATGTCTTTTAGAAACGAACTGGACGTGGACCCGCCCCGAGGGTGGACTCAACTTTTGGGTTGAGCTTCCTGAGGGTGTGGATACAGGACGACTGCTTCACCGATGCATGGAGCAATCCGTTGCCTTTGTCCCCGGAACCGTATTCGATTCTTCGGACGATTCAGCTAACCGCAAGCTGCGTTTGTCCTTCTCTTATGCCCATGAGCAGCAGATTCGGGAAGGCATGAGCAGGCTCATTACGCTGGCGAAAGAAATATAGGGTTTGGGTTTACTGGAACTGACTTCTCTCCGAAGAATATCAAGTGCAATTGGCCTCTCACCCTGCTACATCAAAAAAGTCGCCTTGTGGCGACTTTACTTTTGGTGTTCTATACTCTTTACCTGCACCTGCTCTGTGCTTAGAGGTCTTTTCTTGCAAACAAGCGAATGGTAATGAGATAGGACACTAAAAACAAACCTATAATGCCTACGGAAACCAATCCCATTGTCGTTGTGGTAATCATACCGTTCTCGTTGACCATACTCATGAGGTACGCAACGGGTTGCGCCAGTATAATCATGCAGACCATGAATATCGCATTGATGATACCTGCCCCTTTTTTGCTAAGTCCGTAGAATAGAGGCATGTATATGGAGACTAGCACAAGCACCATGCCTACGGAAATGGCAATATCCATAAGTGAATAATTCGGTTTGTTCAGTTCAGGATAATTCAGGTTCACAAGCTCGTGAATTCCGTACGACGCGAGCACCCCGAAAAATGCATAGACTATAGCAGAGAGGTACTTGGCCTTCACAATCTGTTTGCGGCTAACCGGGAGCGTGACCAGGAAATTATGATTATGGTTCTTGATATCAATCATAGTTGCTAGCATAACCGAACCAAAGGCTGTGTAGATGCCTACAAAATACATCGACATTTCACTCTGTGGTATAAAGGCGAGACTAAATACCGCCAGGTATAATCCAATCGTCCACAATGAACTTTTCAGCACAATGAAGTCTTTACGAAGCAGGTTAAGCATATTTGCGTCCTCCCTTCGCCGTAAAATAAATGAGGTCTTCCAACGTAGGTCTTTGTAAAAGAGCAAGCCTGCCAAATAACTGTTCTGCCTCTGCCTTATGATCCGACAATGCTTCAAAACCAACGGCTGTCTCGCGTATTCCGATGAAATGCTTCCGAACATCGGAATCAAGCAGATCCATATCCCCTTTTACAATCGTATACCTTTCTAGCACATCATCTTTAGCTTCATTGAACACCAGTTTTCCTTGATGAATAAACGTAATGTAGTCTGCAATACGTTCCAGATCCGTCGTAATATGCGTCGAGAAAATAATGGATCTTGTTTCGTCCTGTATCATGTCCGCAAGCAGATCGAGCAGTTCCCGCCGAAACACTGGATCAAGCCCAGATGTCGGTTCATCCATAATCAGCAGATCCGCTTCATGTGACAAAGCTACGGCGAGAGAATACTTTATCTTCATGCCTTTGGAAAGGTCCTGGATCTTCTTTTTGGGAGACAGTTCGAACTGATCCAGGTAATCATTGAACGCTTTATCGTCCCATTTCGTGTAAAAAGGAGCGATCATTCGTGTCATCTCCCGGATCGTTAGATGCTCATAGTAAAAACATTCATCGGACACAATGCCAAGGCGTTGCTTGATGTCAACTTCCTGATTGGGCATCTCACTGCCCAATGTCTTGAGGCTCCCCTTATCGGGATGGATCAGGCCCGTAATCATTTTGATCAATGTACTCTTTCCCGCCCCATTCGGACCAATAAGTCCCGTGATATATCCTTTTTTCACATCTAGAGATACATTATCTACTTTAAATAAGGGATAGATTTTGGTTACATTACGTAATTCGATAGCGTTCATTATGCTTATTCCTCCTCATACAACAATGTAAGATGATGGATTACATCCTGTGAACTCATGCCCAGTTCTTTGCTCTCACGAATCACTTCAAGTATCTTCTCTTCCAATTGTTTCATCCGCCGCTCCCGAATAAAGTCCTGATTAGCTCCGGATACAAAGCTCCCTTTGCCTACAACCGAATCGATCAGTTTCTCTTTCTCCAGCTCTTCATAGACACGTTTGGTTGTAATGACACTCACTTGCAGATCCTTGGCGAGCTGCCGAATGGAGGGAAGACTATCTCCAGCAACCAATTCTCCGCTCAAAATGCTTTGCCTAATCTGAGTTAAAATCTGCATATAGATCGGATCGCTTGATGCATTGGATATTAAAATGTTAATCTTTTCTCACCTCAATGATGTTACATAGTTTTCAGTAGGTATAGTGTATATATATAATATATACACTATACCTACTCTTAGTCAATTTTTATTTAATTTTTTCTTATTCTGATTCGATCCATAGACACCGGCTAGCTAAATAATCTGGACGTCAAAAAGAGGACGTCAGTTTCCTGTTCGTCCTCTTGGTTAATCAAGTCCGAAAGGTCACATGACCTTCCGGGCTACTGTTATGTGCTGGATATGACCTTATCCACCAATCCATATTCGACGGCTTCAGCAGCGGTCAGGAAATAATCTCGATCCGAGTCCTTCTCAATCCGCTCAATCGACTGCCCTGTATGATCGGCTAACAGCTTGTTAAGACGCTGACGGTGTTGAATGATGCGGTTAGCATGAATCAGCATATCCGACGCCTGCCCCCGCGTACCGCCATGTGGCTGATGGATCATAATCTCACTGTTGGGCAGCGCCATACGCTTGCCTTTTGTTCCACCCACCAGTAATATCGTGCCAAAGCTTGCCGCCATACCTGTACAGATCGTGGAGATATCCGGCTTCACAAATTGCATCGTATCATAGATCGAGAACCCCGCAGTCACCGACCCACCAGGGCTGTTGATGTACATCTGGATGTCCTTCTCTGGATCCTCTGCAGTCAAAAACAATAACTGAGCCACAATGGCATTTGCCATCTGATCCTCAATCTCTCCGGACACCATAATAATTCGGTCTTTGAGCAAACGGGAGTAAATATCATAGCTCCGTTCGCCGCGAGCTGTCTGTTCCACCACATAGGGCACTACATTCATATGTGTCGCCTCCTCGGTTTAGGCAACCATGTTGACCGTGTACCCACCTCCATACGACATCGAGTTCATACCAGAAGTGGAGTACCCGTACATCATTGGCTGCATGGATGGAGACGGCAAAGTCTGCTGCAAAATAGTACCCGCCACAGCCATCGGATCATCAGTCCGATTCAGGCACAGATCAATGATTCGAGCTGTATCTCCATTACGAAATGCCAGCAGATAGCTGCGCAGTTCCTCCCGATTGTTTTCCACTGTGCCTGCTTCACACTGCAATTCAGCGTCCGATTGTTCCAATCTGTGCCTCACTTCAGCTATGGCATATCGGGCACGACTTAACGCCGCTTTCACAGCGCCTTCTGTCGTATCCAGCATTTCCGCAGTCTCTGCCGCCTTATAACCCATTAATTCACGTAATACATAGATCACTCGCTGCCACGGTGGTAGTTTATCTACAAGAAGTTGAACAGCAGACTCCAACTCCTCGAATCGTCTTTCCTCCTCCATCTCGTGCAGAAGCGGCTTCAAGCTATCCAGTTTATATGCTAATCTCTCACGCTGACGTAAGATATCAATCCAGCTGTTGCGTGCAATACGGATCAGATAAGCTTCCCAGTTTATATCTTTATTCATCCCGGAAGTTCCAACGACACTCGACGACAATACTTTGAGACAAGTCTCCTGAACCAGATCTTCCGTGTCTGGAACTGATTTCGTCAGCGATAAACAATACGCATACAACGAACCCATCAGGTCGGGTAATACGGCATGGATACTTTGGTTCAATTGATTTTTTCCGGCGTTACCACCGGATTCAATATCGGATTTATCTTTTTTACCATCATCATGTGGTCTGTTGATTCTGCAATCCACGGACTTCACAAAGGCCATCTTGGGGGCCCCCCTTTGCTGGTTCCTGATTGATTTTGACTTACACTATGTAAACGAAGAACCTCCTCCAAAGGATACGCTCTTCTGAATTTATTTTTGTTACGCTCATTAAGTTGAGTCACGCATTCGTTTCCAGCTATAAGGTTCCAAGCGGCACCTTCATCCCGGTAAGAGCAATCGTAATGCCTTGATCCAGCTTGTAATTCTGCCGTACATCAACGTCATGGGACATATGTGTAAAATAGGTATGACCCGGTTTCAGTTCGCGCAGTAGCTCCTGTGCCTCACGCATATCATACACGGAACGTGTCGAGAATTCCGCAAGCTCATGCACAAAGCTTGTTCCAAGCACCAGCAGATCCAGTCCCTGCAACGGCTCTTTTTCGGATGGCTTCAGGTCAATGGCGTCTGAACAATACGCCCAGCTATACCCGCCCCGATCCAGCCGATATGCGTACGAATACCCGTTATGTCCATGGCACACTTTCCAGGAATGCACCGTCCAGCCGCCGAGTTCAATATCATCATCCGTTTCCAGAAAGTCCATGTGACGCCCCAACCAGGGAAACTGTCCCTGAATGGTCGCAATCACTTCACGTGGTGCATACAAACGTCCCTTTACACCAAGCCAGCGGCACGCATCTGCCCATTCCGGCAATCCTCCAATATGGTCAAAATGGGCATGCGTGATGAGCAGCGTATGCACCATACGCAATCCCTGATCCTCCATCTGTGATCTCCAGTCCGGCCCGCAGTCAATCATGAATCCTTCGCTAGCACCATCGCCACTGTCAATCAGAACAGCAGAGCGTTTCCGTCTATTTTCTCCCGTAAGCCTCGCCTCTGTACATACGTCGCAATCGCAATACACACGTGGAACGCCCATCGCATCGCCAGTGCCCAGAAATGTTAGCTGATTCAATCCGCATTCCCCCTGAATTAATGATATGTAGATTGTAATCGTACACCTTTGTTTTTGCAAAAAAAAGACCATCCCGCTGCAGTTCTCCACTGCAATTCGGGATAGTCCGTAGTCTGACCGTTCAACGTCAGACTTCATCTCCATGCTTCGCTCCATTGGGAGCTTGCGCTCATCCACATCTGGTGCGCCCCATCACAGCTGGGTCATCCGCATGAAGATCAGGCCTTACCATTTTTCACAGGCCATGACCCGATTGATTTAAGTCACATTAACCCAGCTCTGGAACTACACCAGTGCCCGCAGCTTCAATGTCAGTTCCCGACCTGCAGGTACTTCCTTCGAGTCTGTAATGACCCAGTTTGCCGCAAGTCGCTCCGCCAGCACATCTGCCTGTTCCGGTTTCAACTGCAATCCGGTGACGATTCCTTCACCCACTGTGAAGTCTTTCTCTGGTTGCACCTTAAAGGCCTTCTCCAACCAGATTCCGAGTCCACCACGCGTGTTAAAAGTAATCCGGTACCCGTCTTTCACTGCTGCCTCCAAATTTTCACCATGCTCGTCCGCATACGAGAAAAATTCGTTATATCGGTATTCCTCTTCAGACACGGCGTCAAAAGCGGAAACGTCTTTCGCTTGAATGGCTTTTAAAAGTTCTTCTTCAGGCATCCCCTTACCGCGGGCCTGCTCCAGTCGAATCGCTGTACTTTGGGATAATTTGATCTCTGAACTCATTCAACTCACACCTTCCTGCAGATACTATGTAACCATCATGATCTAGTATAACTCTATTATATCCCTTTGGCAGTAAAAAAACCTCCATCTCTACTTCCATTGAAATGAAGGGTGAGCTTCAGATCTCAAGTTTCATTTCATTGTCTTGAAAAAGTGAATATCATATTTTAATAGAACAAAATAAAAATATTTACATAATATACAAATTAATCTAATATATAGTTGTCCGGACTTAGTTCAAAAAATCACATTGTTAAGGGAGGTTTTTTCATGAAATTAGGAAAAATTTTAAAAAGCACTACTTTCACCCTGATTTTCACTGGGTTGCTAGCATCGAGTGTTTTAGCAGCTGGTACCGGTGATGATCCGACACCTACGAAAGACATTCCAACGGTAAAACAACAACAAGAACTTTCAAAAAAGTTAAAAGAATTACAGATTCATAAGGAAAGAGCTGAAAGCAAATACCACATCATGGCTCTTGGTGACTTAAGAACGGTGGGTGTTACCCCATTCAAACAAGAAACGACCTATTGGTGCGGGCCTGCTACAACGAAGCAAGTATTAAATTACTTAAATGGCAGTTCAGAATCACAATCCTACTACGCCCAAAAATTAGGAACTACGAGAGATGGCACTGACTTTACAGTGGTTGACAATGTTCTAAATAATCTACAATCGAAATATACTTATTCTTACTCTACGTCACTTCCAATTGAATCATGGAAGTATGCCATCATGTATTCATCCGATAACTACCATCCAGCTGTATTAGATTTAAAAATAACTGGAAATGAATTAGAAAATTACATAGGAACTGTAAGCGGTCATATAATAAATGTCTCAGGTTATGATTTTAGAACAAATGATGCTAAAGTAAGACTCACAGACCCTTACGACCAAGGAAATAGAGGGAAAACGCATGGTAATAAGTGGTACAGTCTTGAAAAAGTATGGCAGGCTAATCAAAACCACTTTAGACAAGCAATAATATGGTAAGATAAAAGATTGACTAGAAGCAGGGAAGGTTACTTCCCTGCTTCACTACTCTACAGGGGGCTCTAACATAAATATGAAATATGGACGTAAATCTATTCATATCACATTAATGCTTACATTATTGCTCACAGCATGTACCAATTCAACTCCAGCCAATCCAACTACAGATCAGCACATACCTAAAAAGTCATCTACTACATTGGAAACTGCACCTGAAACCAATTTACTAGACTCATCTCATGATCAAACTGCACCAGAACTGCCAGAGGTTAAATCCGACGTTGCATTCAAACTCCCCTTCACAATGGATTCAGTGACCATCAAAAATGATGTTTTAGATCGTAATACCGTCGTGGCTAGCTACAAAGATGACAACGACAGTGTCATTTTTAGCAGAGATTTTTCTACAACTGAATTAACCGAGATGGAGATCATCCAGTTTGACACGAAAAAGAATACGTATACTTCTCGCTACCGCGCTGCGAAAGGCATCATTATTAATACTCTAGTGTCTGTTGGAGACGACTTATTTTGGATAGAGAACACAGCTAACGCAACGGATAATAATACACCATGGCAAATTCTACGGATGAAGCGAGATGATCTTAAGGCAATGCCTGTCGTTTTTGCCGAAGGCATTAGCGAAGATCAAATGGCCGTCCCTGTATTAAGAACCTATCAAGATGAAATTAGCTGGATAGAGAAGAAGATCACCAATCACATCGTTAAAAATGAAGCATTTATTTATAATGTAAAAAGCAGTATCAAGACCAAGGTAACCACACAATTGCTAAATGAACAAGATAAAAAGAACAGAGATGGTGTTTTCCTTGATGTACAAAGGCCTATTGATGAGGGATTATTGATACAACAAACGGTTTTCGAAAATAAAGGTGCAAACAATGTAAAACGCTTTGACATTCTTTTGTATCCTAAAGATCATTCCGAACCTGAAGTTATTGTTAAAGATCGTGAAGACATTTATGATTTCACAGCAAATGAGCAATGGATTGTATTAACAGCGGAGAGTACTACTGAAATCTTAGATCGAAAAACAAAAAAACTGATTTATTCCATTACTCACGACAGCTCACTGCTCGGTGGATACTCGCCTTTTTTATTTGAAAATCAGCTTATCTACAAACAATCCCCCTATATTATGGCTGTAGATTTAGCCACAGGCAATAAGCAACGAGTAATTAAAAAAGAAGGAAGCTATACACCTATTTATAATTTCGGAGATAATCTCACCTTTACTCGCATGGAATATGACAAGGATAGTACTCAAGCTGAATTGTATTTTATGGACTTAAATCCAGAACAGCAATAATAGTGCTGTAAGAATAAATCCAGAGCATTTTTGCTTTAACTCCCGTTCACGTAAATGGCCTCCCCATGGTTAGACATGATCTAACCATGGAGAGGCCATTTCAATGCTGTACGATTCCACTACAGCCCCGCGAGCACCTGATACCACACGCCGCGCTTGGAGTACAACGTACTGCGAACTTCGTCCCATCCCCCTAGATAATTGATATCAAATAGTCCTTCTGGCGTTGGGAATGTGGACTCCGTCTGTGCAAATACATCCGGATCTACTGAACGAAAACCATGCTTGGCAAAAATACGCTGTGCTTCTGGTGTACGCAGATAGGCGACAAAGGCTTCTGCCAGTTCACGATTCCCGTGTTTGTCAGCATATTTATTCACCACGACTGCGGGGTTCTCGATCAAGATCGTATTCTTCGGAACGACGATGTCATAATCTACACCTTTGGCGATCCGGGCAAGTAATTCATTTTCATACGTGACGATTACATCACCCACACCATACTCGAATGCCGCCATCGAAGAGCGACCACTCTTGTCCAATGATTCAACGTTGCGATGCACTTGTTCGAGAAAAGCCTTGGCTGCGGCAGGGTCTTTCTTACCCTCTTGCTCCTCCGACAGTTTCAATCCTGCACCGTAGATGGCATTAATATCCCATTGTGCGCCCCCGGATGTCTTTGGATTGGGGTACAATACCTTCACGCCTGGCTTCGTTAAATCCTGAAAATCACGAATCCCCAGCGGGTTGCCTGATCTTGTTCCCAGAACAACAATCGAACGAGTAATCATGCCTTCATTAGGGGTCTGTTTCCAATCGGAGCTAACCAAGTCGGCTTTGACCAGCTTATCGATATCACTCTCCATCGCGAGCAGGGCCACATCAGCCTCGAATCCACCAACGATGGCTCTTGCCTGTGTACCTGAAGCTTCATAAGATTCCTGGAAGTTAATTGTCTGTCCAGTCTTCGCCTTCCACTCCTCCTGGAACTTGGGTAGCAACTCGCCTACAGCGTCTTTCGCTACACTATAAGCACCGATCACCAGCGTATTGGACGAATCGTTACCAGCGGGCTCGTTCTGTTCGCTTGACTCCTCCTGCTTGCTGCATCCAGCGGTCATGCAGACGAGCAGAAGCATGAGGGCAACATATAAAAGTGTGACTTTCTTCTTCCTCGTCTGCATGGGCAGCCCCTTTCTTCCACTTGATCTAAATCATCACCGGCATTGGATCTTCCTTCAGTCGGTTCTCAACCACCCAACTGTTGGAATCATTGAACAAGTATGCACGGTGTACAAGGACTCTAATCTGTTGACCGATCTCCAATGTCGTTTTCTCCAGGGAACGATACGTGATTAACTTGTGACCCTGTACTTCCACCTCTACCATCCATTCACTGCCGCGGAAATGAAGATGTTTGACTGTACCTTTTTCCGTAGCAGACAGCATGGTGAACTCGTTTTTCAAACCGATCTCAATGTACTCCGGTCGGATCAGCGCTCGTGTACCTTCACCCTCAACCGCATGTTCGAAGCCTTTCAGCTGTGAAGCATCCTCCACAACCGTAGACTCCCCGATAAATGTAGCGACAAAAGGTGTCTGCGGGTTTTTGTAAATATCCCAAGGTGTGCCCTTCTGTTCCAGACGACCTTGACTGATAATCATGATTTCATCCGCCACTTCAATCGCTTCATCCTGGTCATGCGTTACAAATATCGAAGTGATTCCTACCCGCTCGATTAGCTCCCGCAACCATGAACGCAGTTCCTGACGGATCTTGGCATCAATGGCCGCGAACGGTTCGTCCAGCAATAACAGCTGCGGTTCAGGGGCGAGTGCTCTGGCAAAAGCAACACGCTGACGCTGCCCACCAGACAACTGATGGGGATAGCGCTGTTCGAAACCTTTTAACCCGGTCAATTCAACGAGTTCCATAACCCGATCACGGATCTGGGCTTTTGGCGTCTTTTTGACCTTGAGTCCAAAAGCAATATTCTCAAATACCGTCATATGTTTGAACAAGGCATAGTTCTGGAATACAAATCCGATGCCCCGCTCCTGTGGAGGCAGATGATTCACCACTTTTCCGTGAAAGCGAATCTCTCCGGAACCCGGATTCTCCAGACCCGCAAGCATACGCAGAATGGACGTTTTCCCGCCTCCGCTGGGTCCAAGCAGACCGATCAGATGGCCTTTGGCAATATCGAATGAGACATCTTTTACCGCATGAAAATCACCGAAATGTTTGTTCAGATCACGGACTTCTACATGCATATCAATGCACTTCCTTTCGCTTCTTGGCCCATTCCATCATGAGCAGCAGCCCGACGGAGAAGGTAACCAGCACCAATGCCACACCATTTGCGGCAGCTACATTAAAATTTTCAACATCCTGATATACCAGTGTTGTTGCTGTCTGCGTTTTGTTCATAATATTACCGGATACGACCAGCACTGCACCGAATTCCCCAAGCGAGCGCGCAACCGTCAAGACAAGACCGTATACCACTGCCCAGCGGATTGAAGGCCAGGTCACACTCCAGAACGTTCTCCAGCCGTAGGCGCCCAGTGTAGATGCGGCCTCCTCTTGCTGTGAACCGAGTTCCTGCAGAACAGGCATAACTTCTCTGACCATCAGTGGAAAGGTAACAAATAACGTTGCGATCACCATACCTGGGAAGGCATAGACCACATTGAATCCGATTCCTTCAAAAAAAGCGCCCATAATGCTGTTAGGTCCCAGCATCAATACAATCATCAAGCCCCCAATGACAGGAGATACGGCATAAGGCAGGTCTACAATGCTGTTCAGCAGCCCTTTTATCCGTTCACTCAGCCATCCGGCACGAACCAGATACAGAGCCATCATGATGCCAAACAATGTATTTAACAGGGTGACCACCAGAACAACCAGTCCGGTCATCATCAAGGCATGTAACGCCTCAGGGCGCATTAACCCTTTCAGGAATCCACCTGCCCCGTCTTCAAATGCGCCAATAAAAATGCGTCCAAGCGGGATGATCAACAGTACAATAAATACCGCAAACGTCAGTCCGATTAAGAGTCGTCTCATCGTCTTCTCCCCCGCATCTGCACCAGATTGATCAGCCAGAGGATCAGGAAGGAGAGCGTCAGGAGCAACACGGATACAGCAGCGGCTCCCGTTGGATTATCACTTTCAATCTCCCCGTAGATAAATACGGAAGCGGTCAGTGTTCTTCCCGGAATGTTACCAGCCACCAGCACGACAGCCCCGAATTCAGCCAGTCCTCTGGAGAAAGCCAACATCCCCCCACTGATCATGCCAGGTGCCATGGAAGGCAGAATCACCTGCATGAATGTGCGAGCCTTGGAAGCACCCATCGTGTAGGAGGCCTCTTCCTCGGAAGGATCAATCTCTTCCAGCAAAGGCTGCACCGCACGGATCACAAATGGAAATGTGACAAAGGTCATCGCTATAACAATTGCGGGCTGGTGAAACACAATCTCGAATCCCATGGATTCTGCCAGTTTCCCGATGGCACTGACCGGACCCAAAAGCAGCATAATCATCAAGCCGCCCACCGCTGTTGGCAGTGCAAACGGAAGATCGACCAAACTGTTGAGAAATGATCGGCCCACAAAGCGATACCTTGTCAACACCCAGGCGATCATCGTGCCAAGAACCACGTTAATCAGCGTTGCAATTACGGCCAGCCGAATCGTCAGCAGCACGGCTTTCCACGCGATCGGGTCCATGATACTCTGGGCGAAGTTGCTCCATCCTTCCGAGAAGGAGTTGACGTACACACCGATGATTGGAAGTACAATAAGTACGATAAAATATAATAATACGGTACTGCGGAATCCCCAAGTCCATCCCTTATGACGAAGAACGGTATTCATTGCTGCGTTCCCTCCCAGCCTCCGGCTTAAGTTCCGGTCGGCAGTCTCCCTGCTTCGGTACGACATTTTCCTAAGTTGGATTATATTACTTTAACATTATTCCCATTAGTCTACTTGGTTTTGCTTTTCTGATACTTTACCAGTTTGCAGTGCTAATCGTCAATGCTTTTATTGAATATAATTGGGCCACATATGAGATCAATTAATTAAAATCGCACTGCACACTGCGCGGCCAGAACAACCTTCCGATCACTGTTATCCCCAGATTTCTTTGATCCCCTTTTATTAAGGGGAAATCCGGTGATAAAGGCGAAGCTTATGCTTCTTCAGGTTATTTCTGCCCTCTCCGTTATCATACGAATTGCTTTTTTCACCTTGATATGTGGTTTGTTTGGTATGTAGTGGTTAAGGTACAATCGAGGGTAAGAAATGAGATCCTAAGGAGTGATTTAACATGTTATATACGAAGAATATATCCACTTCCACACGAGATGAAATGAAGGATATCACACGGGACGTAAAGCAGGTTGTCCAGAATAGCGGCGTGCAGAACGGGACGGTGCTTATCTACTGTCCACATACGACGGCGGGTATCGCCATCAACGAAAATGCAGACCCGGATGTGAAACACGATGTATTGTTGCGCCTGGACGAAGTGTATCCCTGGGAGCATCCCGAATATCGACATGCCGAAGGTAATACAGCCTCTCACCTCAAATCGATCACAACAGGGCCATCACAGACGGTAATTATTCATGAAGGCAGACTGCTGCTTGGCCGATGGCAAGGCATTTACTTTTGCGAATTCGATGGACCTCGTGAGCGGGAGTACTTCCTCAAAATAATGGAAGGTTAGATTCGGCCCAACAGGCCTGCCACCCACTCGTTCAATTTTGCAAACACAAACAGGCGGTCCACCCTCATTTCGGGTCGGAGCCGCCTGACTTGGTCTGCTGCGCATATAAACTTTCGCGAGACAACGTTATAAAGAATTAAAGTTATGACAAATCACCGCCCTGAAGTGTAGGGGTGCAACAATAGCGCCATTATTGGACGCCAGGCTGCTGACCCAGATTGCGGCACAGCACTTTGACATGAGACAGCGCAGACGATTCAATCTCCACAAACGTTAAACGGTCCTGAATGTAATAAGAAATGAATCCGTGCATAGCCAAAAATAGCGTACGCGGTACCCTTTGAATGTCCTCTTCTGTACAATTCTCTTCATTCATGTACTGCCTTATAATCGATGCGAACAATTCGAAGCAGCGTCCCTGTTCGGTACGACAATAAGACAACAGTTCTTCGTCCCTGATCATAAACATAATTTCGTATTGGTATGGGTTCTCCAGACCAAAGCGAATAAACTCCATCATAATGTGCTCTACCTTGCTCACATCATCACGAACCGGCCTGACCATAGCTTGCAGCAGTAAATGCCCCAAATGATTAAAATCTTCAACCACGATGGCATAGAACAGCTCTGCCTTTTCCTTAAAGTGATAATACAGCGACCCATGACTATAGCCCAGATGCTGGCCGATGCTTCGCATCGAAATGGCGCGGTATCCTTTGGTAATAAAAAGGTGCCTCGCCGCCTCCAGTATCCGCTCCCTCGACAACTCCTGTTCGACTGCTCTTCTAGCCATATATTTTATTCCCCTTCAATAAAATAAAGCCGCTGTCCCTCCGTGATCCGGGATTGCCCTTGCGTCAAATCCGTGATCCAGGCTACAAAAGCCTCGGTTTCACTATCCGGCGGAAGACAAGTCAACGTAACCTTATCGGTGAATCCAGTTTCACCTGTACGGACTTCCCGGCTCCTTAACTCATTTTCCACTTTACCCAACCACGTATAATCCAGTTCAACAAACACTTCACGATGCAGCACGTTGGTAATGGCTTCTCCGGCTTCAATGGCTGCTACAGCTCCATCCGTATAAGCACGAATTAACCCACCAGCTCCAAGCATAATTCCCCCGAAGTATCGCGTAACCACAATTGCTACATTTTTTAATTTCTGATTTTTGATTACTTCAAGAATGGGTTTCCCTGCTGTTCCGCTTGGTTCCCCGTCATCGGATTGCTTCTGGATCTCATCGCGCTCCCCAATCATGTACGCAGAGCAGTTATGAGTCGCATTCCAATGTTTTTTCTTGATCTCATCGATAAAGGCAACCGCCTCTTCCTCTGTCGTGACCGGCATAATATGACCGATAAATCGCGACTTCTTGATTACAATTTCCAGATTGCCCGGTCCTCGAACCGTGCGATAACGTTCAATCATTCCGAATCCAACTTTCTGATCTTTTCCTGAGTCCAACTCCATTTTGCAAGAAAGCAGTTCCCCGCGCGAACGCGGACGAACTGCCCTGGTTATCTACATCTGGGAATCCTGCATCTTACATAAACAGTGATTCCCGGATAGAGTTACTTTACCTTATTTAACTATATGAGCAGACCGATGAATTATTCGGAAAGTCTCGCTTCGAGCGCTGCTTTCTCTTCTTCAAAGCCTGGTTTGCCCAACAATGCGAACATATTTTTCTTGTAAGCTTCCACACCTGGTTGGTCAAATGGATTGACGCCCAGCAGGTAGCCACTGATGCCGCATGCTTTTTCAAAGAAGTATACCAGATATCCGAAAGAATATGGAGTCATATCTGGAATGTTCACAATCAGGTTTGGTACTTGACCATCCGTATGTGCTAGCAGTGTTCCTTGGAATGCTTTTTTGTTAACAAAATCCATGGTTTTGCCTTCAAGGAAGTTCAAACCATCCAGATCGTCCGGATCGGATTTGATTGAGATATGCTCCGCAACTTCAGTAACCTGAATAACAGTTTCGAAGATATTCCGGCTACCTTCCTGGATGAATTGACCCATGGAGTGCAAGTCTGTAGAGAAATCAACAGATGCAGGATAGATCCCTTTATAGTCTTTACCTTCGCTCTCTCCGAACAACTGTTTCCACCACTCGGATACGAAGTGCAAGGATGGCTCATAGTTTACAAGGATCTCAGTGCCTTTGCCTTTGCGATACAATGCGTTACGAACAGCTGCATATTGATATGCTTCGTTCTCAGCTACGTTCGGGTTGCTGTATTCCTTGGATGCATCAGCCGCACCTTGCATCATTTCTTCGATGCTGATACCAGCTGCTGCTATTGGCAGCAAACCTACAGCTGTCAGAACGGAGTAACGTCCACCAACATCATCCGGGATAATGAAGGATTCGTACCCTTCAGCATTTGCCAGTTCTTTCAGTGCACCGCGCGCTTTGTCTGTTGTAGCATATATGCGTTTGCGTGCTTCTTCTTTACCATATTTTTCTTCCAGTGCTGCACGGAAGATACGGAAAGCAATTGCCGGCTCTGTTGTTGTACCGGATTTGGAGATTACGTTGACGGAGAAATCTTTGCCTTCAACCAGATCCAGCAAATGAGTTACATATGTGGAACTGATATTGTTTCCTGCAAAATAGATTTCAGGCGTTTTGCGTTTGTCTTTTGGCAGATTGTTATAGAAAGAGTGAGTCAGCATTTCAATCGCTGCACGTGCACCCAGATATGATCCACCGATACCGATAACGATCAGTACTTCGGAGTCGCTTTGGATTTTGGCAGCTGCTTTTTGAATGCGTGCGAACTCTTCTTTGTCATAAGCCGTTGGCAGGTCAATCCAGCCCAGATAATCGGAGCCTGTTCCTGTTCCGTTGTGAAGTTGCTCGTGAGCGAGACGAATCGGTTCTGCGAAATAATCCACTTCGTGCTGATTTACAAATTGCAATGCCGTGCTATAGTCAAATGTCACTTTTTTTGCCATGATCTCAAAAACCTCCTGATTTCGGTTATACTGCGTGTTCCATTCTAAACAACTTGCCTTAAGGATACTTCAAATCCACGGGGCTGACAAGCTTGCTACTCGAACTTTGTCGTTAGAATTCAAGAAGCAAAAAGGGTAAACCGAATCCGCGGGTTGCGGTTCTGCTTACCCTTCTTATGTTATTCCGCCGGGTACGAGCAGACGTAGTCAGTAACGCTGCGTATCTCCAGTTTGAATTTGGATTCGGCAGGCACGTGGAACGTAGCTTGACCTTGAATCTCTTGCCACTCTTCTTCTCCGGGAAGCAATACTTTCAGATCTCCGGACAGAATCTCCATAATTTCACGGGAATCCGTACCGAATTCATAACTGCCTGGAAGCATGATGCCCAGAGTCACTTTGCTGCCATCCCCCAAAATAACCGTTCTGCTGGTTACCTGACCATCATAATAAATGTTGGCCTCTTTCACTACACTGACTTGATCGAATTGTGACATGCGTACCCGCTCCCCTGAAGTTAATGAAAACAAAA
Organism: Paenibacillus sp. FSL K6-1318; assembly: GCF_037976905.1. Lineage (NCBI taxonomy): Bacteria > Bacillati > Bacillota > Bacilli > Caryophanales > Paenibacillaceae > Paenibacillus > Paenibacillus sp. FSL K6-1318. The sequence goes on along the minus strand of NZ_CP150270.1, from coordinate 1,601,270 downwards.
GGCAAAACAGATCAGGGCCATAACGAGTTACCGCCCATCTCTGCGGAAATAACTTACTGCCATGGATCAGGACAGCATGATGCCCTCCCGACCATAGCAGCGCTTATGAAGCTATTACAGCAATGCTTTTACGCGGCTAACCACGTTGTCCACTGTAAAGCCATACTCTTGGATAACACGGTCGCCAGGCGCGGATGCACCGAAAGTGCTGATTCCGAGAATGTCACCTTGATCTCCAACATATTTCTCCCAGCCCATTGGATAAGCCATTTCAATTGCAAGACGAGCTTTAACATCCGGAAGAAGAACGGACTCTCTGTAAGCTTTGTCTTGTTTCTCGAACAGATCCCAGCTTGGCATGCTGATTACGCGAACTTGGATGCCTTGTTCTGCAAGTGCTGCTTGAGCTTTAACAGCCAATTGCACTTCAGAACCTGTAGCGATGATTTGTGCTACCGCTTTGCCATCTTTTGCATCAGACACAACATAAGCACCACGTTTCACGTTCTCACGCGAACCTTCAACCGTACCTTCCAGAATCGGCAGGTTTTGACGAGTGAGTACGAGTGCAACCGGGTTGCTCTTGTTCTCAAGCGCGTAAGCCCAAGCAGCCGAAGTTTCATTACCGTCAGCTGGACGAATAACCGTCAGGTTAGGAATGATACGCAGGGATGCCAATTGCTCGATCGGTTCGTGCGTAGGACCATCTTCACCAACAGCGATACTGTCGTGAGTCAGAACGTACGTTACAGGCAATCCCATCAGGGCAGCCAGACGAACAGCCGGACGCAGGTAATCGGTAAATACGAAGAACGTACCGCCGAATACTTTCACACCGCTGTGCAGTGCCATACCGTTCATTGCTCCAGCCATACCGAATTCACGGATACCGAAGTAGATGTTACGGCCGGAGTAATCTTCAGGTGTGAAGTTCTCCAGGTTGTTCAAGTGAGTCATTGTGGAGCTTTCCAAGTCAGCAGATCCGCCTGTCAGTTGTGGCACGTTGTGCGCCAGACCGTTCAGAGCGTTACCGGATGCTACACGAGTGGAAAGCGCTTTGTCTGTTGCTGCATATTTAGGAAGATCACGGTCCCAACCTTCTGGAAGGTCGCCGTTAATCGCTGTTTCGAATTGAGCTGCCAGCTCAGGGAATGCTTTTTTGTACTCGGCAAATTTCTCGTCCCAAGCTTTATTAGCAGAGATACCACGATCTTTCACTTGTGCAAAGTGATCGCGAACTTCAGCTGGTACGTGGAAGTTTTCTTCATAAACCCATTTGTAATACTCTTTAGTCAATTTAGCTTCGTCTGCACCCAGTGGAGATCCGTGAGTACCGCCGTGGCCGCCTTTACCTTGTTTGTTCGGGCTACCGTAACCGATAACCGTTTTAACTTCGATAAGTGTAGGACGCAGCGTATCTGCTTGACCTTCCTGAATTGCTTTTTCGATTGCAGGCAGATCGTTACCATCTTCAACGCGCAGCACTTGCCAGCCATAAGCTTCAAAACGCTTCGCGATGCTTTCGGAAGAAGACAGATCCAATTTACCATCCAACGTGATGTCATTGGAGTCGAACAACATGATCAGTTTGCCCAGGTGCAAACGTCCAGCCAGAGAAGCTGATTCATGGGATACGCCTTCCATCAAGTCACCATCACCACAGATTGCGTAAGTGTAGTGGTCAACTACGTTGAATTTGTCTTTATTGTATGTTGCGCCCAGTTGAGCTTCAGCCATCGCCATACCTACAGCCATTGCAATACCTTGACCCAGTGGGCCGGTAGTTGCATCAACACCTGCAGTATGTCCGAATTCCGGGTGACCCGGAGTTTTGCTTCCCCATTGACGGAACTGTTTCAGTTCTTCCATTGGAAGATCATAACCGCTCAGGTGCAGCAAGCTGTACAGCAACATGGAGCCATGTCCTGCAGACAGGACAAAACGGTCCCGGTTAACCCAAGTTGGGTGGTCCGGGTTATGAGTCATCGTTTTTGCAAAAAGTTGGTACCCCATTGGAGCGGAGCCCATAGGCATACCCGGATGTCCGGAATTTGCCTTCTCAATTGCATCAATCGCCAAAGTACGTACGGTCGTAATCGACAGGTTGTCGATTGTAGTATTCTCGTCTTTTTGAATCGCTTCGTTCTTGTCAGTCATGGTTTGTCCTCCTCATGTCTTTAGATAAGTCGGGTGCGCAAGCGAATCCCTCTCATCAACCAAGCAAACCGAATTTCACAATAAGTGAATCCGCTTGAGTGTTTCATTTTGACTTATTCACTTTTGTATTGTATCACTTGGCGTGAAGCTTTTCCATAACCTTCTTTTAGAAGTTCGGGAAAAGTCGGTTGTTTGTGATGAAAAATCCTTGGCCTATCAAGCAAAAATCGTACTGTACAAGGTACTAAATTCCAAAAGCAGACTTAAGGAACCTCGCAAATCCATCGCATGAAGTATAACCTCTAAGCCGAAAACCATGCATTTTTTAGATATCCATCCGTAATTCACATATAATATTCCTGAATATGGATTCGAAAATCTATAGGAGGTCGCGATCATGCCAGATCCTGCTGCTAACCCATCCCCATCATTAAAGCACTCATTACCCTGGATATTCGGTATTTTAACCGGTATTCTATCTGGAGTTGTCCTGGGATTTTTCCTTAAAATGATTCAGGCCTACACTGATGAACAAGTATATACTCTGCTTCTGAATATCGATTTTATGCCTGGCCTTCCGCCAACTTTACCCGAGTTCATTGAGTTTTCTTTACACCTAATCGTGTCCGTTGCCATCGCCATCTTCTATTTGTGGTGGGTACAACGGTCAGGCCGCCCCATGTTCAAAGGAATCTTGCTTGGTGCTGTTTCGTCTCTACTCTATATCCCACTCTCTCAACTATCTTCACGTGTGCCAGACCTGTACGATGTGGCAGCCATGCTCTACTGGGTTATTGGACATCTGCTGTTTGGCATTGTGCTTGGCTTGTGCGGAAAGTATATCAATGCGAAAAAAGCGACTCCCACTTCGTAAACGAATTGGGGTCGCCTTTTTGTTAGTCTATTACGTGGTTCCGAATCAACCTTGCGCAGTATTAAAGCATGAGTTTAAAATACGACGGTTTTATTTTCATGAACAAGAACTCGATCTTCGACATGCCATTTCACGGCACGTGCTAGCACAACACGCTCAATGGTACGTCCAATACGTTTCAGTTCGGTTACATCATCACCGTGGCTTACACGCTGCACGTCCTGTTCAATAATCGGGCCGCCATCCAGTTCTTCCGTAACATAGTGCGCTGTCGCACCGATAATTTTGACACCGCGGTTGTACGCTTGAGCATACGGTTTACCGCCCACGAAGGCTGGCAGGAATGAATGATGGATGTTAATGATTCGATTGCGGTAGTGCTCAATGAACATTGGAGAGATGATCTGCATGTAACGAGCCAGAATGATCACATCCACATCATTGCCGATGACGTCAAGTTGACGCTGTTCTGCTTCTTTCTTCGTATCTGCTGTAACCGGAATATGATGATATGGAATGCCAAATGATTCTACATAGTCCTTCATGTCCAGATGGTTGCTGACCACGAGAGCAATATCTGCATCCAAGTCGCCTGCCTGCCATTGCCATAACAATTCAACCAGACAGTGATCTTCTTTGGATACAAAGATAGCCAGTTTCTTCTTGCGGCTAACCGCAGATAGCGTCCATTCCATTTGGAAACGGCTTGCCACTTCTGCAAAATCGGCTTCCAGTTTCGGTAGATTGATCAACAACTGCGGAAGATCGAACTCGATTCGCATAAAGAACATGCCGCCAGCAGGGTCCATTGTATATTGGTCCGACTGAACAATATTTGCACCATGCTGGTGCAGGAAATGAGATACGGCAGCAACAATTCCTGGACCATCTGGACAGGAAATGAGCATGCGCGCACGATCGGCGCGGTTTTTAGAATCAGGGCGTACTTGTTTAGCATGGATCTCCATCGGGTTATTCTTCCTCCTTCAATTAAGCCATGACCTGCGGGGGTTAACCCGCAAGCCAGGCAATCAAGCGATGATTCAGTTGTTCTTCATTCAAATGCGGGAACAGTGCAGCTTCAGTCACCATGTCATAAAGGCGTTCCAGTGGCTCGCGCGGATCTGCCTTTTTGGCTTTGGCATCATTTTTGAGCAATGTCCATACATCCAGAATATACGAACGAGACTCAATCTCTTTAGCTTTGAAAAAGTGTTGCAGCTGTTCTACTTCTGTCAGGAATTCCTGGCCAAATCGACCGGCAACATCCCCACGCAGCAGCGCAATCTCCACTTCATACATTGGACGCTGTGTCTTGGCCTCTTTACCAATCCAAGGTGTCTCCAGAATAAATGGACGTCCTTGAAGCTTCTCATGGTTCACGATGCGGTTAATCGCCTCAAACCCGATCCAGCCAGAGCCAATCGGTGTATGACGGTCCTTGTGCGCACCCACAGCATTCTTACTATCATTAATATGCATTACGGCAATGCGGTCAAGTCCTACCGTGCGATCGAATTGTTCCAGTACACCGTCAAAATCATTAACGATATCATATCCGGCATCATGAATGTGACATGTATCCATACACACAGTCAGACGCTCGTTATATGTTACTTTCTCGATAATCTGGGCGATCTCTTCGAAACTGCGACCCATCTCCGTACCTTTGCCAGCCATGGTCTCCAGAGCGATGTTCACATCCGTCTCTTTCACACCCTCCAGCACTTCATTCAACCCTTCTGCGATCCGTCCGATCCCATAGTGGGCATCTTTGTCTGTAAATGCGCCGGGATGCAATACGATGTTTTTCACACCAATGGCATGTGTCCGACGAATCTCTTCCTGCAGGAAATCTACAGCCAGTCTAAACGTGTTATCTTTGTACGAGCCAAGATTAATAATGTACGGTGCATGGACAACGATATCTTCCATCCCACCCTCTTGCATGGCAACCTTGCCTTCTTCAATATACATGGACTCAATTGGCTTGCGACGTGTATTCTGTGGTGCACCCGTATATATCATAAACGAACTGGAACCGTACGAGGACGCTTCCTTCGTTGCACTCAATAATCCCTTGTCCGAAAAGGACACGTGGGAGCCGATTTTCAGCATTATTGATCCCCCTTAATCTGAATTATCCCTTATTCTAACGCGATTATCGAAATAAATCTAGAAATGCGCTATAATTCGGGATAGAGGCTATTTTTGGCAGCTAATATGTGGAACATGGTGGGCGTAATCCGTCTTTCCGTGAAAATCAATGAACCGAGGTGACTCCGCAATGATTTTCGACTCCTACGCGATGATACTGACCAGCAGTTCCCCCAGCAATTGGTTTATGAATACGATCGCATTCTGGACTTTTTTATTGCTTGGCAGCATGTGTATCGGTGGATTTTTTATGATGCGCAAGTTTTTGAAAGTGCTACCAAAAGCGGACGGAAGATCCAAACTGGATTGGCAGAATTATTGGGTTGAAGCCAGCCGTCACTTATGGACCGATGAAGCCAAAGCTTTTTTGGATCAACTTGTGGAGCCTGTGCCTGGGCCGTTTCGTGACATCGCCAAACATTCCATTGCTGCAGAGATTGGTAAAATTGCAGTTGAGGACAACGCCACGGAAGTCTCGAGAGATCATTGCATCAAAGGATACATTATTGCCACACCGAAGCGGGATAATAAGTTTTTAGTAAAATTTTTGGAGAAAAACAAAATTGATTATTCCCCTTATCAACATTTGATTAAATAAATTACAAAGATGAGTTAAGCCATATATGGATTTGGTTAATTAGATACAGATATGCTCCGTCAGGTAAGTCGTTCCCAACAGGCATTGCTTACCGTCCGGGGCTGTTTGTCGATTCGAGAGTATACGTCAGCGCAGTGAAAATACAGAGAGGATGTTCGATATGAAAATTGCCATTTGTGGAGGTACCGGGTTTGTGGGAGGAGCACTTGTGGATTACTGGCTGCAAGCCGGACACCATGTGAAAGTCATTACACGCAAACTGCCTGACTTGCATAATCCAAGTAAGAATCTTACATATATATCGTGGGAACAAGTCGAAGAACAACCTCAATTGATAGAAGGTGTGGATGCGCTAGTTAACCTTGCCGGAGAAACGTTGAACCAACGCTGGACAACCAAGGCGAAGCTGGAGATTGTTGAATCCAGAGTAACGACCGTGGCCCGGGTAGCCCGATTGGTGGAGTCACTGGAGCAAAAACCGGAAGTGGTCGTTCAAGCTTCTGCCATGGCCATCTATGGTACCTCCCCTACCGAAACCTTTGATGAGAATAGTCCGCAAAAGTCCATGAATTTCCCGTCCCGGGTCTCCGAGCAATGGGAAGTTGCTGCAGATGCGATCAAAAATGTAAGACTCGTTAAGATTCGGGTTAGCTTGGTACTCGGACATAAAAAAGGTGCATTTCCATTAATGAAACTGCCTTATATGCTGGGTGTTGGCGGTAAGATCGGTAGTGGCAAGCAGTGGACAAGCTGGATACACATTATGGATATCGTCAGACTTATTGATTTTAGCATTCAAAATAAACAAGTATCGGGTCCGGTCAATGCTTCCTCACCAAACCCTGTTACCAATGATGAATTTGGTCGCACGGTGGGTAAGGTGTATCATCGCCCTCACTGGTTCCCCGTACCCAGCTTCCTGATAAAAACCTTGGTGGGAGAACTATCCGTTGTCGTGCTTCAAGGGCAGAGAGTCATTCCGCAAAAAGCACTCGACCACGGATTCCAGTTCACCTTCCCAACATTAACCCAGGCCCTTGAAGATCTGAAGCACCGTGGCTTATCGGACTGATTGCACTACGGGAATGACCCATTGCTTACCTAACCGACCGATAGGTGTAAACAGATTCAGCCAGGGTAAATGTATCTCCATCCGCCAATGGATACTCCTTGTAAGGAGCAAGAATATTGCCTTGAAGAATGGTTCCATTGACGGAACCCAGATCCTTAATCACATAGCCCGATTTGTTCCGGCTCAATTCCACATGAGCACGGGACACACCGGTCGCTGTATCCACCCACTGAACCATGTCCACTGATCTTCCGATTACAAAAGACGCTCCCTGCACATCCATCCGTTCATGTTGGTCACCGCTTCCGGATCTTCGTTCTAGATAGAATGAAGGTACTACTGGGCCTCCCGTTATAACATTACCTCCAGCCAGATTCTGCAAGTTTACGGTTGCTTCCGCAACTGCATTATGTCGGATCGACTCCGAAGTTGAAGCTATTGTTCTATCCTGGTGCTGAACTAATAATGGTTTTGAATGTTCAGTGGTCATATGCAGATTTTGAAAACGGGAATGCGCACTACCTTCTGAAGCTGATTCCACCGCTTGGTTTACACGTTCCTCAGACCGATCAGCTGTATTCCAGCGCCAACTCTCCTGAAATAGTTCCTCTTCATCTTCCGTTTGCTTGCCTTTGTTCTTACCTAGGCTGAATGAAAACGACCGCTTAGTCTCTTTGTCAATATCAGGGTTCCTCCTGCTGTGCTTCCACGTCCATCCTGCCACACCAAGTAAACCAAGGCTTAGTACCGCCGATAGAATCATCTGCGTCTGTCCAGGTTGCTCCATGTATATGAATCTCCATACCAATGCCATAGTCACCATGCAGCCTAATATGATATACGTTACTTTGGACGATCCGGACTTTTCCTCCACTTCCATATCAACACGCTCTAGCGAATCATATGGGTTACTCAGTCCCTTATCCATAGCGTTAGAGCTCTCCAATGAAGATTGTCCAGATGAGCGTCTGCCTGGAAAGGTTCGGGATCTCTCCGGAATGTCTTCAACCTCAGAAGCACTCATTTTCTGCGGCTGACGTAAATGTAGCTGCGGCTCTACAGAATCATTTTGATCAGGAGCACTGGGTTGATATGGTCGAGAATGACCAGTAGCTCGCATGTTATCCCGCTCAGTTATGGACGAATGCGAAGCACCTCTTGCTCTTGGAGCATCGCCCATTTCCGACGTTCTGGACGAGAGGAATGCTGCGCTTCCTCCACTCTCTTGCTCATCAGCGTACAACTCCAGCAAAAGCTCTCTCAACTGTCTGATATCCCAGTGTTCATTGTCGCATAGTTGCAGAACACGTTGAATGCCTTCTCCCTGCAGTTCCTGTACATGGGCCATCAGCCTGATCACCAGTTCACGGAATTGCTGAGGCGTCGAATCGACTTCAACCGTATCCATGATCGGTACATATACCATTCCAAGTTCACCTTGTTCAAATGAACCATTGATAAACAAGTACTCCTCATGAATCCATAATTTACGAGGCTCCAGCATATATTGTCGGCATTCCGTGAAGGCATCGGCCAGTTGGAACAAAAGACCATATAGAACACGCAACTTGATTTTGCTTGACTTTAACATCTGGGATAACATCTTGTAGCCTGATATGTCATACTGCAAAGTGACATTTCGGTCTACTTCACGAACATGAACAGGAAGAAGTCGCGGAATCTGATTGGAGGACAACATCCCCATCTGTACGCGGCTCAATTCCTCCATTCGTAACCCGTCTGCTTTCTCCAAAACCATGAAAGCCCCGCCATTACGGATAAAATCTCTCGTTAGTCCATACATGCCAATCCTCTCTTTCCATTGCTATATAGGTTCAGATCGCTGTTATTCTCCAAATTTCTCGACTCCTTCACTTAAGGGAAAATTCCTGAGATAAGCACCGTGATAAATCCAGGTAACACCGCCAGCATAAACGGAAACTTCAATGTCTTCTCTTTGTTTACCAGCTTGAGAGAACCGAGCATGAAAAAGCCTGCAAGACTACCTGCCATGCCTCGAATTCGTTTGGCTGAATCTTTACGGAATAGAAGTATTACTAGACCAATTGCTCCCGCATACAAAACGGAATAAACAATGACATGCATGCCAAAAGCGAGTCCGGTCCATGCGCCAATCCCACCAAACAGTTTCACATCTCCTGCCCCCACCGCTCCAATTGCATACATCAGGAACAAGATACCAAAACCTGCTGCAAATCCGGCAGCTGAGAACAAGAATCCATCCCATCCTCCCCATATAATATGGGCCAGTATGCCAGCGGCAGTCACGGGTAAAGTCAATCGATTGGGAATTTTCATGGAACGAATATCTGTAATAAAAGCTGCAATAACGTAGATGCCACAGGCAATGTAAAACCACTCCACCTCCATCATCTCCTCACTTATTTTCTGGAGGCCACGTTAAACGTAGTCTCCGTCTTGGCACCGTCCCCTGTCTCGACAACAAAACTCCATGTTCCTTCTGTTGTCCGAGTACCAACAAACCAGTTCCATTCAATAATTCCATTCTCATCTGCGGTCGCCCAACCGATGTGCTTTGCAGAACTTTCACCTGACTTGTAAAATATCGTTAAGTTGGCTGTCGCTCCTGGTTCTACCTTCACCTTGATCGTTGCATTGTTACCTATGTAAGCCGGGTCAGGCTTCGATAATACCGTTGCTGAACCCGCAGTATCCTCGTCCCCTCCGCTACCATCTGATCCTTCTCCGGTATCTCCAATCCATACCCGTTCTGCCGCAGCAGCCTGAATCCGTAGCGGTTTACTGAGAAAGGGGACTTTTACCGGCAATTCATAACTCAGTTCAAGTCGGAAATATGGATTTGTTTTGTTTTTGAGATCAGGTATCGAAATACCATTCACATGAACACGTTCCATATTCAGCAGCGTTGGTTCGATAAATGGTTGAAGCAACGGTTTGATCGTCGGATCAAGCACCGTTTCGAAGACCGATGTCTTGATCTCCTGTAGCGGCTGTTCACCACTGGCCGCTGCTGAACGTACCCAATCACTTAATGGCTCGGGTAGAGAAGAAGCATAACCTTCTGCCCATTCCGTCAGAGATAACTCTGGTATCTTCCAACCCCCTCCAGAACCTTCTCCGCCGGCAGAATCAGAAGGTGTGAATGCCAGGGAAACGGGATATATTTTCGTTGAAAACTGCTTCACCGCTTCACCCGCCGTGCTCTGTAACGCTGTGGAGATTAGAGTCATTTGCACTATGAAGATGAGAAACATGATAAAGAATAGAAAGACAGGTAACACCAGTGAAGCTTCCAGAACCATGCTGCCTTGTTCCTTTTTCGGAGAACATATCTGCTTATTCAGAGACTTCAAACGTTGCAATCTGATTATTCGTGTTAAACGAATCTGTAATTGTGCGCATTCTTTTTCATATTGTTGCTGCTTATCCATAATCCCTCCACCGAAACGATCCCGATCATTCAATAGGAATAATCCGCCTTCCGCTCAATGAAAAATCGCCCATCTTCAACCTGATCCGCACTCCCCATAACTGCACCTATGCTTCTAACCACCCCAGGCAAAAACCACAACTTGATGCTACTGCGCATGTTACCCGAAGCATACGTCTGTTTCTCATCCGGGTTCACACCGGTATTTAATCGGATCAGAGCCAGCATTCTGGACATTTTGCGTTCATTGTTGCTATGCATCAGGAGAAACAATCGGAGATGGTCCCTGTACGTCAGTTTGACTTTGATATACTTGGACAACTCCACACTGCCCTCTTTCGCTAGTTTCACCATATCCGCAATGGCGTTTGTAATTCCGTATAAGATCGCCGCCGATAACACAAGAAGAGGATTTCCCAGCTTACTGTGCTCAATTAACCCTTCTGCCGTCCGAATAGCCAGTCGCATCCCAAAGATCTCCGCATATGCCGCAGCAATGTTGCCCGAAGGGTTATGAAACCCGTAGACGATATACTCCAGTTCCTGATTCTCCAGTTTGAAAACATCACCAGCATCTCCACCACCTTCAGTCCAGGTTAATAGCTGCCCAAAGTCCATGGAGTTGAAATAGGATAAAGCATATTCATTCTGAAATAATTCGTCACCAAGACTGTCCAGCAGACCCGACATCCCGCCAAACAAACTGTCCATTCCCTTCATGGCGTCGCCACCAGATTCATAGGGATCACCCGCAATCTCTGCCTTTTTGGCATCCTCACGACTAGCCTCGTTAAAAGCAATATTAGCGTTGTAATATTCCTCCAACTGCTTGAAAGCGTCCATGGAACCGGAACTTCCATTCTGAATCTGCGACAAGATTCGTTTGACTTCCTTCAATTTCCCTTTGGATTCTTTGTCATTCGCTTTCCGCTGGGCATCCGACCCACGACCACTCTCCAGCTGCTGCTTACTCTGTTGAATGAGGTTGGCAGGACCGTTGCGTACGTAGCTGTCCATGTATCGTTCGGTAATCTGACTTGCCTGTCTGACCGCCGGTTTAATCGGAACCCCACTCATGCCTGTGACACTACGAAGCTGTGTATTCAATTCCATATTGTCTCTTCTGACGTTGTCGAAGTCCGTATTCTGTGAAACCACTCGTGCCTTCAACTGATCAAATAGGCTATCTGCCCTCACAAGCTCTGAGGCGAGGGAGCGCGTGCTTTTGGCTTCACTGCCTGATCCAGTAGATGCAGGACTCGTTCCAGGCAGATTCGAGTTGCCCACGTTGTCATAGCTGGCATTCTGTGAACGGTTCTCCCCCTCCGCGATCACACGTTTCATTTCCTCATTAATCTTGCGCGCTTCTTCGATCTTAGAATGTGCTTGATCCAGCTTTGTTTGATGGGCCTGTAACGCCGGTTGTATGATCATACTGATGCCTGTCACCACATTACTAACACCAGTCCGATAACGAGCCAATTCCAATATGTATTGTTGCTCTCTGAACGGCAGTCCCTCATCCGCCTGTTTCTTGTTCAGATAATCTGCATAACGTGCCGCTGCCTCCGCAGCTGTCTCTGGTGTATCTTCCAGCATCTCTTCATAGATGGCCTGTGAAGGCGGGTCCATGATCAACTTCGGAAGATTCTTCAGTTTCTCTGCGGATTCCGTCTGATTGGCAATGGCTTCATCCAGTAATTCCTCACGTTTGTCATATAACTTCTGTAATTTTTTCAGCAAGTCTACCGTGTGTGCAGCTTCCTTCATCTCATCCGACATCGGTTTGAACCGATTGATCACTTCAAGGGTAAAATCAACCGGAGCCCGATATTTCATCTCCTCCTGAATCTGGCGATTAAATATATCGTATCTGCCCAGTTCACGCTCCATGCTCAGCGTAGTGGTATCCCACTGAATATCCAGAATGGGAAATCCATCTTTTACCGATGAAGGCTTCACGCTATCATTCAACACTTTAGCCATAATGGCATCCCCACTGCTATCGCCATACCCGAATAAACCATACTCCCGGAGTGATGTGTCATAGGCTGACATGACGGATCTCATCGCAGCATGTGTCATCCGTTCGGTCTGCACCTTGAATGCAGCAATCCGAGCGTAATCAATAAATATAGCTACAAACATATAGACTCCGGCTAGTATTAATATTAAAAAAAGGGTTACGGCTCCCGACTCACCGTCTTTTTTTCTAAACAGCTCCGCCCTCCTCCTTTTCTCACTTTTTGCTTTTGCCAAAATGCTGCACAACCTGCCCTGCTTCCGCAGCAGTACTCGTGGCTTCTCCGCCTTTACCTTTAAACTTGGCTGCGTAGTAACGGACCAGATCGACCGTTCGAATGAATTCAACCGGTTCAACAACGGCGGATGATCCCTGGGTCAGAACACGGTTACCTGAATCCAACAAAAAAGAAGGAAGAGGCAGAGAAATTACCTGGTCCAGCTTAGTTGTTACCTTCCGCTGAATCAGAGAATTCTGATACTCAATCGTTCCTTTCATAGCTGAAGGCATATGTTGCACCGCTTGTGCTAATTTCTGTTCCGAGAGACTACCCCCTTCACCAGCAGGTATAGAAACGCTAGCCTGATTATCCGCTCCCACCCAGCCAAACAGTGCGCCAAGCATACGATCATCCGTCAATCTCCAGTACAGATTGTCATGTTCTCCAGCGACAAATTCACCCGTCATCGCCTGCTTACGGCTGTTGTCCCAGCTATAAGCTGCACGTTCGGAAGCTGCATAGGCGTGTTGATTCAGGAATGTCTTTTGATACATGTACATGGTAAAGAAGAGCAACAACACAAGAATAAACAGCACGACAGGGAAGATCAGGGAGGCTTCAACGGTGAAGCTCCCTTCTTCCTTCTTCAGCCTCTTAACCCGGGAAAAATTCATTACTTTTTGTATCCACTTTGCTAAGAAGAGACTTGATTAGTGCCGTTATTTGGTCTTTAAAAATCAAAGCAATAATGATAATAACCCCGATAATCAGAATAAGCTCCAACGTGCCGAGCCCGTCCTCTTCTTTCCAAAATGCGCTTACCTTGTTTTTTAACACTTCCATCATCCCAATTCCTCCTACATATTCATCATCATAAAAGCAGGTGCACCGATCATGACCACAATCGTAAAAAAGATCAGTACCATCGGAAACACCAGTTTGGAAGAAGCCTGTTCTCCCTTCGCCCGACTGATAGCCTTGCGTTTCTCCCACAACACATGTGACAGATCCCGCAGCGCCAATACAAAGTCACCTCCTCCACGTCGGAAATTCAGCAGCACCGTCGTCGTGAAAATCGTCACTTCCTGCACGCCACAGCGGCGGCTGAACTGTTCAAAAGATTGTTGAAACGAATAACCGTTATTCCAATCCCCCACGGTCTTTCTGAGTTCGTTGTACAGCGGATGAGCCCGTTCTCCCTGGCTTGTCACACAGTGAACGATGGCACGCTGAACGGTCTCCCCAGCGCCCACCAGCAGAACAATTCGGTTCAACAGCTCGGGCAGCTCCATGAGGATGTCCTGATCTCTCCGCTGGACCTTCGTATGGAGGTCTTTATAGAGTGCAAAGGGTAACGCGATACCCAACGCAAGTCCACCTACCATGCCTCCAATGCCCATATCTCCAACGAGTGTTAACAGACAACCTACCAGCAACATGAGCCACGTATAGGTCAACATTTCTGCGCAATAGAGCATCGTTTTCTCTCCACTGTGCTGTATGCCATACATTTTCTGAATGGCATGTTGCATCCGAAACATGAGCACAGGCAATCTGCGTCCAATCTCGAACTTGTCCAATATAAACAGGAAAGGACCATGCAGTTTCTTCAGTCGTAATCCTTCCATATCCAGCTTGCGCAGATGCCGGTAGGTCTGTCCCCGGGTTCGATCCAGCACAAGCCATCCCGCTCCGAGCATCCCTACGACTATAACGGGAAACAGCATCGTTTCAGCTCCTTATACTTTGATATCCATAATTCGAGTAACCCACAGATAACAGTAGGCCAGTACTGCCAATGCACCACTAGAGATGAGATATCCCATCCCGCTATATAGCGGCTCCATAAAATCCTTGGCGGTCAGATTGAGAAATATCAGAAAAATAAATGGAGCGGCAAACATCACCTTCGATTCGAACTTTTTCTGCGATACCGCGACCATAATATCCTGCTGAATGTCCAGCTTCTCACCAATTACCGCAGATGTACGACGGACGACCTCAACCAGATCTCCGCCAGTTCGTTTGCACGTAATGAACACGTCTGCAAAATTCGTAATATCCTCAATCTGCGCCCGATCCGAGAAATCCTGTAGCGCCTCTTCAATCGGTTGTCCATACTCCATCCGTGTCCGCAATATCGTGAACTCACGAATCAGGTCGGTATCCACTTCCGGGTTCAACATCCGCAAATCCTCTACCGATTCCTTGAATCCATTTTCCACCGATTTACCTGCGGCCAGTGCCGAAGATAATGCATATAACGCTTGCTTAAAATGTAAACTGAGTGTCATTCTTCTTCGTTCCAGCAGTACCTTAGTCCAATGTTTTGGTACCCATATGCAGCCCGCAGCCAGAATTGCTCCAGCCAACCAGTGATGGTAGAACAGAATTCCGATTCCAAAGAACAGCAGACCACTAATCAGCATACAGACCATTCGTTGTCTCCGGGAAAGCGTATATACG
Source organism: Paenibacillus sp. FSL K6-1318 (assembly GCF_037976905.1). NCBI lineage: Bacteria > Bacillati > Bacillota > Bacilli > Caryophanales > Paenibacillaceae > Paenibacillus > Paenibacillus sp. FSL K6-1318. Next base: position 1,586,270 of record NZ_CP150270.1, on the reverse strand, counting down.
GTGTAATCCGTCAACATCTGTCTGGCTTCACCCAACATTAATCACCTTCCAATAACTTCAATTCACGTTGTTATCTGATGAATTTAATTCAACACTATATTGTTCTATGTATTCATCCAGCCATTCCCCAAGCCCCGCCATCTGAATTTTATCCACCTGATTCAACTTTCCAACCTGTACTAACCCACCAATAATTTTGCCTTCACGCTCTTCTTGTTCCTGGAAACGAAACAACGGATTCAGCAGGACCTCACCGTCCTGTATGCCAATCACTTCGCTGATCTCCGTCACCCGCCGTGAGCGGTCTCGCAGCCGGGACAGATGCACGAAAATATCGATTGCCGAACTAATCTGTTGTCGTACAACCGCAATCGGAAGATCCGCACCACTCAGCACCATCGTTTCAAGTCTGCTGATCATGTCGGAGATCGTGTTTGCGTGCCCAGTTGATAACGATCCATCGTGTCCTGTGTTCATAGCCTGCAACATATCCAAAGCTTCTGCGCCCCTGACTTCTCCAATGACAATCCGGTTCGGTCGCATCCGTAAGGAGGACTTGATCAGATCTCGAATAGATATCTGCCCTTTGCCTTCGGTATTGGCATTTCGAGTTTCCAGCGATACCAGATTCGGTACCGTTACAATCTGTAACTCAGCCGAATCCTCAATCGTTATAATCCGCTCATCGGCAGGAATGAATTGAGATAAGGCGTTCAGAAAGGTCGTTTTTCCCGATCCAGTTCCACCTCCAATGAAAATGTTATATTTGCTCCGTACCAACTGTTGCAACAGTTCTGCGGCTTCTTCATGCAAGGCTCCCTTAGCAATCAGATCAGACATCTTCATCGGCTCACTCGGAAATTTACGAATCGTCATCGTAGGACCTTTCAAGGCAATGGGCGGCAACACGATATTGACCCGCGATCCATCCTTTAACCGGGCATCCACGATCGGAGAAGACTCATTCACAATCCGGTTTACCCCGGACACAATCATCTGAATAATATCCTCGAGCCGTTCCCTGGACTCAAATTCTAGAGTGATCTGGCTGACTTCACCTTCCTGCTCCACAAAAATCTCCTTGTGACTGTTGATCATAATCTCCGTAATATCAGGATGATCCACAAGCGGCTGCAAAATATCCAATCCACGAAAGGAATCAAACAATCGCTGTACCAGTGTATGACGCTCTCCGGAGGTCAAATCATCCAGCTTCGGGTCAGTGAGAACTTTGCGTTCTATCCCCTGCCACAGTTCATCATCCCCAGCGGAAGAGGTTAAATCCAGGCCTGCCCTGACCTCCCTGCGCATGATCTGAAAATGTTCTTCACGATCCAATATTCGATTGGCTGACTCCGTCATAACGCCCACCGATCCTGCTTCTGAATTCGCCCCGTCTGCTTCAATTCTTCTTCGCCATCTTGTACCAGTAGGGCACATAATCTTTTCACTTCGCGTTGGAAGATTGGAGAACTAAGCATGACCTCCTCCTGACTAAGCTGCTTCCATGAAGGAATATAGGGTAAAACTGCATCCAGATGCAGATCAGGCCGTGGAAGTGAATTGACGACATTGTCCCGATATTTGTTAACCACAAAGCGTGAACGGTCCAGCACACCTTCGTACAGATCTGGCTTCGTACGCTCAGCATGCTGTAACCATTGTCCCCATCGATGCATGGCAGCTATATCATCTTCAACCAGCCAGACGAGCGCATCTGCTGCATCCAGCACCCCTTCACTGCGCCCATCCCATCCGGAATCCCCATCCAGAATCAGCACATCATATTGTCCACATTCAATCAAATAACGTAGCAGATTCAACGTATCCTCACGAGTCATCTGCAACAGTTCTTTCCGATTCGATAATGGCCAGAATACATCGGATTTCAGCGCTTCATGCCGGATCACATATCCATCCACAGCCTTCGCTTGCACCTGTAGCTGCTTGCCAGATTCCTTTCTGCCTACCCTCAGATCGTATAGCAGACGTGACAGCCCCGTCTCCGCATCCGGGTGATGCTGCCCACTTCTGGAAAGTCCCTTCTCCAGAAACGGGAGCGTGCTATCCAGCGTCTCCAGATTTAGATAGAGAACAGCATAACCTGCGAGCCCCAACTGCTTCGCCATATGCAGGGCCACTGACGTTTTGCCACTTCCACCCGAAGCGGATACTACACCGATAGAGAGAGTCTCCTGTCCCGGGCGATGCATCTTCTTGCGGCGTGGCTGCCGACAAGCATGCATCACGGCCTCCAGCAAAGTGGGCAAAGGTTGGAATTTCATCAGCCGCTTGGCCTCATCCACCTCATCCATCCCTTCACTAAGCATCAACCAAGGTACACCCGATGCCTCTCCGCCGTTGCGTAGCCAGTTATCCAGAAATTCCGGTTCTGCAATAACCAAATCCGGCAATTCCCGACCCTCTTGCTCATTCATGTGATCCCTGAACGAATCCCATTGGGAGAACGCCGTGAAACGCACATGGTGACCAGACGAATTTCCCTGCACATAATCAAGCCAGGCACTAATGTAATCTCTGTCTTTGGATACCAGCACTGCCTTCAGTACAATCAATTTCTCCTTCCCTCCCTGTCAAAAAGCACAAAAAAGCACCGTCCAATAACCGCATAAGTATGCAGTATATGGACGGTGCTTCCGTCACGTGCTATGAATGTATGGATAATATAGCATACAATTTCTGGTGGAGCAAGGGATTTATTCTAACCCTTTCCCTTAGGATTGATAGGGTGAATCAAACTCAATAATGTTACGGTCAGGATCAAGTACAAAAATCTGTGCGAATCCAGCCACACTGTCAGGTCTCGCTTCATACTCAATCCCCTGCTGCTCCAGCCAGGCTATAGTCCCTGAATAACTGGTGACCCAGATCGCAAAGTGACCGTCTGTTGTATCAATACCAGCCTCGCGCAGCGTGTGACCCTCCGGGTGCTGAAGCAGATGAAGCTGCTGATTTCCGATAGCGTACCATGTACCCGTAGAGCGGAAGGCTGGGCGTTCAATCTCCTGCATGCCCAGTAAACCCGAATAGAACTTCTTCGCGATTTCCAGATCACGTACAGCCAGACTAACATGGTGGATGTGTGCATATTCAATCATCTTTTATATCCCCCTCTCTAATTAAATATGACTATACTATAACACCTTGAACCCTGACCATAATCTCCGTTAAAAAGAAAAACACCCCTGAATTCAATCGGGTAAACCTCTCGGCTTACACAGATCTAGTTCAGAGGTGCCCTGCAAACGGCATACAGTGATGCTCGCTTGCCACATTAAATGATCTTCAGCATATCAATGGGCATAGCCCATTTATTTAGCGCTATCCAATGCTTCTTGTGGAATCTTGATCTCTTCCACTTGATCGTGGTTAGAAAATGTACTCGTCATCTTCATGTCCATCGTCATTTTCTGTCCATTCTGTTCCATCTCCATGACCATGTTTACGTCCGTACCTGCAGGCAGGTAGGTTTCTTTGTTGATCATATATTTCATCTTCATGCTGGTGATATTCATCTGATCAAGCATGGCTTGCATCTGGGCATCCGATCCATTTTGCTCCATCACGGCTTTGGCCAGTTCCTTCACATTATCACCGGATACGTCAGCGTTAATTACATAATTGTCGCCTTCTTCGGTCACTTCAGTATCTTCTTCGATCTTTTTGAATTGCTCCAATTCACCTTCGGGATTCATGCTTGCTTTCATCTGCTCGATCAGTTCACTCGTTTGAGCTTCAGGAATTGCAACCCATTGATCCCCAACTTGGGAGTAGATTTTATCCGAAGTGATATATTGCTTCACGTTCTGTGCTTCCTGGCCGGACATTTCCATATTCATTTCTTGATAGATCATCATTGGATCTTTAATAATATCCATCTTGAGCGATGTTTTAACCTGTTGATCCTGGGACTGTTCACCAGCATCCAGTTTCAGATTCTGATCAATGTTTGCTTCGGTTGTGAAGCTCTTCATTTCTTTGGTAGCTGCATTGGTTTTGGTAATCAACTCGTCCAGGGTAGGGATCTTTGTTTCCTGCTCCGCAGGTGTATTGCCCTCGTTAGACGTTTCGTTGTTAGTCGCTGGCGGCGTTGCCGTATTATCTGTGTCGTTACCGCATGCTGCCAAGCTCACTGCTAATAATGCCCCGATAAATATTGTAGTCCACTTCTTCAAGTTGTTGTCCTCCCAAAATAGATATGATCTGTAGTGATTACCCAACAATTCCCGTTATTAATCACAAAAACCGATCTTTGATCTCCGGTGTAGGCAACATGCACGCTTCATCCTTGCCAAACCAACGATAACGGTTGCGCGCAACCCAGTTATAGACTGCATTACGAATAAATTTCGGTATGATCATGAACACATATAACAATGGATAAGGAAACTTCAGACCTTTCGCCAATCGTAGCGCAGCGGTCGAACGTGTATAGTAATTTCCATTTTCAATCAGAACAAAGGTGTCCATACTATCTGTCGACAAATTGCCTTTCTCCAGCAATTCCTTGGCTACATCGGATTGAAGAGAAGCAAAATGATATTTCCCTTCCGGGTCACGCTTAATAATCCACTTGGTTAAGCCCTGGCAGAAGTGACAGACGCCATCCACCAGTACGATGGGATGTCCCTGATGCACATCTGTTTGATTTGCTGTCATATTGGCTGCCTCCTATTGTTGCGGTTAGAGTAACTTACCCAATCTGAGTCACTTTGTTCACCAATTCTAAATTTATTTCTAGAGGTAGTTCAAAAAGACTGAACACCGCTCTTTTTGAACAAGCATTAATCGGAAATATAAAGAAAAAGAGCGCAGGCATTGTGCCCACGCTCGTATCTGTCCGACAATTACTCCGTAACTGCCTTTTCCATCCATTGGTCATCGATCATCTGTTGATGCAGGTCACTTGCCCACTGGTCCATACATTTGCAAATGAAATCTTTGCGACATACTGGACAAGGGGTTTTCTGCAGACGGCTGATATTGGTCATCTTCCATTCCGGGGAACGGGTGTAGAATACACGGCATTTTGTACCGTCTACCAAATTCATTTTGAATTCATACAATCCGTCTTCCTTGTTACCATAAGCTAATTCTAAATCTGCAATACGCGGTCTATAAGACATGGATATCACCTGTTTAATTCAAATTTGGTTCATGCAATGACACTACTCAGTACTAAGTTATATTAAAGAAAATTCAGATCAATGTCAACTCGCGCATGTCTACCCGCCAAACAGAATATCCAGAATCGTCCCGACTTGCCCCTGTTTTTTCCCTTTCAACACATCCGGATCAAAAACTTCAACATACCCGCAGGAAGCACAGCCCACAAACAGGTAGTGGTTATGCTGAATATCGAACACCTTGCTCAGACCTGCTCCTGACATGGAAACTTCCTTAATGTTACAATCCGTGCCTCTGCATTTTGTGCACACAAATCGCCGCTCGATCATCTCTTCAATACTCATCTTCGTTCCCCCTTTATGGAATGTGTAGCATGAAGTGGGAGTGCAATTATGTAAAATAGTACGCGATCTGGCATCTAATCTCCTGCATCATGTCCATATATTATAATCAACACAAAACCCTGCCGAATGCCAGCAGGGCTTTGTACTTGAACATCAGGTATCCAGGATACCCTGCTCTATATGTTCCCCGTTACTTTCCGGGAGTCAGATCTTAGACCACGTTTAACACAACATCAATGTTACCGCGTGTTGCTTTGGAATAGGGACAGAAATCATGCGCCTTGCGGGCGAGATCCTCTGCTTGACTGTGATCCACGCCAGGCATACTAACGTCCAGACGAACAGACAGCTGGAAACCGTCATCCGCAGGGTCTTTACCAATGGATACGTTACTTGTAACCACCACATTCTCCAATTTCACACCCGCTTTGCGTGCTACATTGGCAAGAGCACTTTCATAACAGGCGCCATATCCAGCCGCAAAGAGTTGCTCAGGGTTGGTACCTTCACCACCGGAACCACCAAGCTCTTTGGGCATTTTCAGATCATGCTTGAGCACACCATCCGAAGAAGTCACTGAACCTGTACGTCCACCTTTAACTGTCGCTACTGCTGTATATAAAGCTTCCATTAAGAATCTCTCCCTCATCAATATAATTTTTAACTGTCTTCCTTTCAATTTAAACTTCTGGCTCATTTTGAAACGTATTTTGGATCTTTATCAGCTTTTACATCTTTATTATTTTCATGCATTTCAACTTCATGGCTGTATTTTCTCTAAGGTTGGGTAATATACGAAGGGGCATCTTCAAGCTGCAATCGGAATTTTGTGCTGATACATAAAAGTTGCACTAGACAAAAACATTTGAAGGAGTACAATGTAACAATAAACATAAAAATTTAGATATATCATAAGCGGTTCATTCCGCATCAATATTTCAAAGTCAGGTGATTATCGTATGAGTAAAAAAAATCCATTCAACGCTCCTTCAAGAGAATCATTATCTACTGCGGGCATGGCCCCTTCCCTTGGAGAAGCACATAGTTCCATGAAAGTTCCGCAGAATGCTGCATGGTGGAAGAAATTCCTCGCCTTTGTAGGCCCCGGATACCTCGTTGCCGTAGGTTACATGGACCCCGGCAACTGGGCAACAGATATTGCAGGCGGCTCGCAGTTTGGGTATACCTTGCTATCCGTCATCCTGCTCTCAAATCTGATGGCCGTTGTACTTCAATCGCTGGCTGGCAAGCTCGGAATCGTCACTGGACGGGATCTGGCTCAAGCCTGTCGCGAACGTTTTAGCATGCCCGTCGTCATGATGTTATGGATTCTGTGTGAGCTTGCCATTGCAGCCACTGATTTGGCTGAAGTCATAGGTTCTGCCATCGCGTTGAAGTTGCTATTTAACATCCCCATGTTATACGGCGTGATCATCACCGCAGTTGATGTACTCCTGATACTCGTCCTGCAAAACAAAGGCTTCCGCGCTTTGGAGACACTCGTCATTGTGCTGATGGCAACCATTGCCCTCTGCTTCGGGATCGACCTGTTCTTGGCGAAACCCGATATGGGCGGTGTGCTCCATGGTTTTGTACCGAATGTCGAGATTCTGCAAAACCCGGCTATGCTCTATATCGCCATTGGTATTATAGGAGCGACCGTGATGCCGCATAATCTGTACCTGCATTCTTCCATTGTGCAGACCCGTCAGATCGAACAGACACCACAGGGTAAAAAAGAAGCCATTCGGTACTCGACCATGGACTCGACAATCGCACTGACACTTGCCCTGTTCATCAATGCGGCTATCCTGATTGTATCTGCCGCTGTATTTCACAGTGCTGGTATGACACAGGTTGCCGAGATCGCTGATGCCTATCATCTGCTGACCCCTCTATTGGGTACTACGGTTGCAAGTATCCTGTTCGGTGTCGCGCTGTTAGCATCAGGTCAGAACTCTACCCTTACAGGTACACTCGCTGGGCAGATTGTCATGGAAGGTTTCCTGAACATTCGTATTCCGGCTTGGCTGCGCAGATTGGTCACACGTCTGATCGCCATCATCCCGGCGGTGATTGTCACAGCCATTGCAGGAGAACACGGCACAGAAGAACTGCTGATTTTGAGCCAGGTCGTGCTTTCTCTTCAATTACCTTTTGCTGTAATTCCCCTGGTGATGTTCACGAGTGATAAAAAGAGCATGGGTGCATTCGCCAACAAATTGTGGCTAAAAATCATCTCATGGGTCATTGCCGCTGTTATTGTTGTGCTGAATGTATATCTGATCATTCAGACGATTCGGTTATTCTAATCTCGTTCTTATCGACCAAATACTAAAAAGGCTGATCAACTCCGGTATTCAATACCAAGTTGATCAGCCTTTATTGTTGCAGTACAGCAACGTGTTTCCTTTTATAGTAAAACGCTAAACTCCAATAAACAATTATCTAATCCTGATTGGGCACCAGTAACGGCAGGAGTTCATCCAATGAATCAACGGTCCAATCCGCACGTTCGTCATCCGATCGGTCTGGCTGGAATCTTCCGTAACCCTGCATAATTCGAATCGTACGCATGCCCAGCTTCCGGGCAGGTATAATGTCGTTATCGATCCGATCCCCAACCATGACGGCTTCCTCCGGTTCACAGCCTGCCTGTTTCAAGGCTACAGCGTATAACTCAGGGTCTGGCTTGGATACCCCTTCTTCAGCCGAACAGGCCAGAACGTCAACATACTTCCGTAATCCGTAACTCTCCAGTCTCTCTTCTGTTCCGGGACTCTGATTGGCAATAATGCCAATACGATAATACCGTGACAATTGCTGAAGAACGGAATCCGCTGAAGGAAAAGGACGTTCAAGATCTTTTTGAAACTTCAGCTTGTCCTGAATCTGTTTCCGGTGGCCTTCGTCTTCAATGAATGTGCGAATAGCCACTCTCATGGGCCATTGCTCATATTTCCGGTAACAGCTCGCGAACAGTTCGCGTACCGCCTCAATTTTCACTGGATACCCTAAAGCACAAGCTTCACGGACGAACTGTCCGATAATATCATCAACCGGCTCCCATTCATCCACCAGCGTATCTCCAACATCAAAAAATAACCACTTTAACCCACTCACATCCGGCACGCCAATTCCTCCTTGTAAGCATAAAAAAGAAGACTCACCATCCTGCATGAGTCTCCTCAAATTTCCGTTTATCGATGAATCAATCTCATAATACCTGGAGTGAATTCTGAAATTGATTCTAATACAGTCAATTATAACAGGCACCTTACACCTGAGCAATCACAAGCTATGGCATTAACCATTGAGGAGAAAGCCGACTTCCCCATTGAGCGAATATACAATCCGGTCTGCGCCCATCCCGCGATAGATACCCTTTGGATGACTCTGCTCCGTGATGACGCACAGGGATTTCGATGTCCATGAACGGCAGATCTGCAAATAACGACAGGTCAGATTCAGGCTGTTCTCGAAAATAAACACATTGCCTACGCTACCCTGCGGCAAAAACCATTTTTGAGCTGCAGCCGTATTCATGCGAATGACATGCTCTACCCCAATTCTGCGGAGTCTCCGCTCTTCCCCTGCACTGTTGGTTAGAACGGCAAACGGCATTTTTTTGTACATCAGCAATTTGATAAATTTACGTCCTGCTTCATTTGGAGCAGTCACTAAGATCATCTCAGTATCCATCATTCGTTCCTCCCTTGGCGTGAAAAGACAACAAAAAAGAAGCGTGGGGGACCAAGGCCTCCCGAACGCTTCTTAAATAACCCATGGCGAAAACACCATGAACCAGCGTACGGCTTGTTGCCTCTCCCTTTAACGCTTACGAGGTTAGCTGACGGATTCGGGCGCGAGAGTCGCCCTATTTCCGGCTGTCACCGGAAAATTCACCCCATGAATGCCTACTGTCCTGGACAGTGCATTCCGTTGGTTCCCCCGTTTCCCACTCATCAATGAATGGAAACTCAGCGATTAAAACATCGTTCGTATATCTTAAAGTAAGATCGAGCGATATTATCGTTTGTTTCGTTTTTCAAGTACAATTTAGTTTAAATTGAAATTACGTTATGAATCATACACCCGCGTTAAGACGGTGTAAAGTCCGCACAGATCACCGAATCGGCAGATTTCTGCCAATACTCATTCATAATAACGCTTACAACAATGTTTTACTCTATCCATCTCTCCAAGGCTATCTAATTCTCACTCTGACGAAAATCACTTCGCAATTCATTCACGTATTCTGCACAACTTGCCTGTTTTGATTCTTTTAACACCACATTAGTTTTGCATTATTTAATTGCAACCAATATAATAGAAGATATAAGAGTATACCAATGGAGGCGATTTAGATGACAGTCTACGATTACAAAGTGAATACCCTTCGCGGTCAAGAAGTTGAAATGTCCGACTACCGTGACAAAGTGCTACTGATTGTGAATACGGCAAGCTCCTGCGGACTTACCCCTCAATTCAAAGGTCTGCAAGAACTGCAAGACAAGTTTCAAGATGCTCCATTTGAAGTTCTTGGTTTTCCAAGCAACCAGTTTGCACAGGAAAAAGGTTCTTCCGACGATATTGCCGAGTTCTGTCAGATGAATTATGGCGTGAGCTTCCCCATGTTTGAGAAAATTGATGTGAACGGCTCAAGCGCTCACCCTCTCTTTCAACACCTTAGCAAAGAAGCTCCTGGCCTGCTCGGCTCCAAAGCAATCAAATGGAATTTCACCAAATTCCTCGTAGATCAGAACGGCCAGGTACTGAAACGTTATGCTCCCAAAACAACACCTGACAAGATTGAAGAAGATATCAAGAACTTACTCCAAAAATAATACACAGGCCACCCGTAGCCGGAAAGGTAGAGCTCCATTACCTCCGATAATGGATGGCCTTTTTTTCAACCCCGATGTCAGACTGTTCAAAAAAGACAAAAAAAGAAGCCTTCCAATAACGGAAAGCTTCTTCTTCATCGTTCGTATGATGCGGTCGAGAGGACTCGAACCTCCACGGGCATACGCCCACTACCCCCTCAAGATAGCGTGTCTGCCATTCCACCACGACCGCATGTCGTAAATAATTGGCAACAGAATTGATTATACCGGGTTCTGTTCTAAAAGTAAAGTGTTTTTTAATACTTCTTTTTCAACTAGGCATTTTCATCAAAAATCGCATATTCTCGTCATCTTTACCCATGAACTGCATATTATTAGATTCGATCCCCTCTTTCCTGCTAGAGCCGATCTTATTGATTCATTTATATATAGTCCTCCCTATATTTCACAAATATTTAACTTTAAATGTTATATAAAATAACACAAATATTGAATAAAAGATTTAATACATTGAATATAAATCATACTATTGACAAAAAGCGGACGTTTATGGGATGATAACTATCATATAATTCGGATTTTTAAACATAAAGCAAACAAAAAGAAATATAAATGTTACTTAAAGTGACATTTAACGAACACAGGAGGCGAATGATTGTGAACCGTGGGAATAAGCTGCTCGATTATGTCAAACTGCTTGATTCCTCTATTCAGGTTGGAGGGTTCACCCATTCCTTCGGCATGGATATCCATATCAAGGAGGGTACCATTCGTAATGCTGAAGATCTCGAATCATTCATGCGTTGTCAGTTGCATCCCAGCATCGTTCGTCTTGAAGGTATGGCCATCAAAGGCATCTATACCGCAGCAGATCAAAAGGACACTTGGCGGATAGCTCTGATCGACAAGCTCGTCCATGTTCAGCGAACTCCTGGAGATCTCAGAGAACAAGCTGCTACCATGGGTAAACGATTGATCAGACTCGCACGCGCTCTGCACCCCTGGATTGATTTCAGTCAGCTCGAACAGATCTTCGCCAAATACGATTCGGTTGGCTGCCTCTCCACTGTTCATGCCTGGATTAACCACCACCTCGATATCCCGGCCCCGGAGGCGGTTCTTGGTTATCTGCATTCAGCCATGAATGCCTGCATAACCGAAGCCTCCAAAGTCATTCCCCTGAACACCGATACCACCAAGGATCTGATGGTCCGCCTGGCCGCAGATCTGGAGAATGAATGGAATACCGTCAGCGCCTCGGCTGCGGATGGACTGGCACAGCCAACCTCGATGTCCATGAAATCGTTTTTCCCCAGTTTCCATATGCTTGGAGCTGGACTTCATGCCTACAGAGCCTAATCCTTTTCCTCCTACACCTGTCCCCTTCATTCAGACAAACAAAAAAAACACGCGGCAACCTCCTTGCCGACGTGTTTTTTGTCATTTTATTGGTTTATTTAACGTATTTACGCCATTTTACATCACAAAATACACTTTTTTCCGTCTTTTTTAATTGTTAGATGACGGATTTACGTATATAATAAAATATACAGCTCGCATTTCTATATATTCTACATGAAGAAAGGGCGACTGAATACTACATTCTAACCAGGGGTGAACCCTTTTGAACAAGAAAAAGCCAGTGACTCCGTTCGGATGGGCCATCAAACGACGGCTAACCGAACTTCAAGTGGACCAGAAGACCTTTTGTGAACAACACGACATCCCACCCTATCGCTTGTCCAATCTCATTCACGGCACACGCAAAGCAACTAGATTCAGACACCTGGTCGCTGATATTTTGGATATCCCAGATGAACTGAGATAAGATTTCTGCCAAAGGAGGACCCCATCCATGAGACATGTTACATCCGATCTGGAGAGGCTGTCGTTCCAGTCCATAACTCACCAGCTCATCATCGTTGATCACGATTGGATTATCCACAGTTGTAACCGCGCCTGGGAACAGGAACTCGGTCAACTATTACCGAACCCGGATGCGAACAGCATTCATAGACATTACCTGCATCTGTTGGAAGCCTGGGCATTACGAGGCAAGAACGCCAATATGGCACTTGTCGCACAGAATTTGAAAGAACGCGGAACACCCTTTCATCGAAATCATACATATGACCTCTGCGTGTATACGGTATACAACGAAGAGAGGTGGTTTCGTGCGGAACTCACCCCTCTAGCTCATGCTAATCCAAACCTGGATACCGATCTCGCTTTGATTGCCCACATGGATATTACCGAACAGAAAAAGACAGAACGCCAATTGAAGAAGGCTCTGTCTGACGTGCGCACCTTGCGCGGATTACTGCCTATTTGCGCTGTCTGCAAACAAATCAAGGACGAAGAGGAACATTGGAACTCCGTCGAGAGTTATCTGGAGAAGCATACCCACGCCGAATTCACCCATGACATCTGCCCGGAATGCATCCGGCGGTTATATCCGAAATACTCGAATATCCTGGACAAGCGCTCCTGAACCCTGACCTTCTCTTCCCTCCACACACTCACTTTCAGCTACACGGACAGATGATGTTCAAACTGGGACATATCCAGTTCTTGCGGTGTCCCATGCAGGGTAATGGTACCTTTGTCCAGGATATAGATATAATCTGCGGCACTGCGCACAAAATCAATACTCTGCTCTACCAGCAGAACCGAGAGGTTCCCCTTTGCCTTGAGCTGTAAAATAACCTGCCGAATGTCCTCCACGATGGAAGGCTGAATGCCTTCTGTCGGCTCATCAAGTAGCAACAACCCCGGACGCGAAGCCAACGCTCGGGCAAATGCCAACTGTTGCTGCTGTCCACCACTCAGATCCCCGCCCTGCCGCCCATACATCGTAGCAAGCACAGGGAACATCGCCAGCACATCCTCCGGGAACATTTTCACACCTGGTGCACTTGTCTCCAGACCAAGCAACAAATTCTCTTTCACCGTAAGCTGCGGGAAAATCTCCCGCCCCTGCGGTACATAACCGATCCCCGCCCTTGCACGCTTGGCTGTATCCAACGTGGATAACTCCTGATTTTGCCACTGAATATTGCCCTTGCGTGTTTTGAGAAGCCCCATCAATGTTTTCATCAACGTCGTTTTGCCTACACCGTTACGGCCCATCAAACACACCACCTGCCCAGGCTGTACGTCCAAGCTCACACCCCGAAGCACATTGCTTTCCCCGTAGCCGGATTCAATTCGTTGCAGCGACAGCATGGTCATCCCTCCTTTTGCCCAGATACACTTCTGCCACTTTCGGATCCGCCTGTACCTCCGCCATCGTACCTTCCTTCAGCAGTTTCCCTTCATGCATCACGGTCACCTTGGCTGCAAACTCTCGTACAAACTCCATATCATGCTCTACCACCACAACCGAGCGCTCACGCGCAATCTCTTGCAGAAGTCGTCCTGTCTTGTGTGTCTCTTCATCCGTCATGCCCGCCGCTGGTTCGTCCAGCAACAACACACGTGGCTCCTGCAAAAGCAACATGCCGATCTCCAGCCACTGCTTCTCCCCGTGGGATAATGCTCCTGCACGGGCGTTAATGCGGTCTTGCAGAGCAATCTGGAGGGTAACATGCTCCATGGCAGCACTCATTTTTCCATATCGACGAATACCGATGGCCTTTAGAGGAGAACGGCGAGTCTCCGCCGCCAGCGTCAGATTCTCCTGCACCGTCAGACCCGCGAAGATCGATGGCGCCTGGAATTTGCGTCCCACCCCTTTGCGAACTATCTGGTGCTCCTTCAGTCTTGTTAATTCCGTACCATCCGCCATCTTTACCGAGCCGGACATGGGTTTGGTTTTGCCGCATATCACATCCAGCATCGTCGTTTTCCCCGCACCATTCGGTCCAATCAGAAAATGCAGATCATGTTCATGCAGCTTCAGATTCATGCCTTTGACAGCAACGAACCCACCAAAGGCTACCGTAATATCCTCAGCTACCAGTACCTCTGATTCCTCAGTAGACTTTAGGTTTTTCCCGAGTGACTTGGACATGCGCACTCTCTCCTCTCCGCTTCAGCAAACGAACGATATGACGATACACACCTACAATTCCGTTTGGCATGAACAAGACTACTGTTACAAAGAGCCCACCAATAACGAACAGCCACCCTTCAGGGTAAGCCTCACTTATGCCTGTTTTGGCCGCATTCAGCACCACTGCTCCGATGACCGCTCCAATAAGCGTACCGCGGCCACCCAGCGCAACCCACAAGACCATCTCAATGGAAGGCACAATCCCCATCATCGATGGCGAGATAATACCGACCTGAAGAACAAACAACATACCCGCGATGCCTGCAAGCGCACCTGAAAAAGCAAAAGCCAGCGTTTTATATCCTGCCGGATCATATCCGAGGAACCGCACCCGATTCTCTCCATCCCGCGCAGCTTCCAGCACCTGACCGAACCGGCTGTTTACCATTCGACGACACAGGACATAGGCGATCACCAGAACAGCCAAGGTAATATAGTAAAGAGCAATCGTCGTTCCTGCCGAATGAAGTGTAAACCCAAAGATCGAATTATACCCGGTTATGCCATTCGTTCCGCCCGTCCATTCCTGTTTGCCCACAAACAATGTCACCGTAATGAGAACCAGGGCTTGCGTCAGAATGGTAAAATATACACCGGTAATCCGGTTACGGAATGTAAACCAGCCCAGAGCAAAGGCGAGCAATGCGGGGAGGGCTATCCCCAATAGCAGTGCCACCGGGAAAGAGCGAAACGGTTCCCAGAACCATGGCAGACCACTGAGACCACTCCATCCCATGAAGTCCGGAAGTGTTGCTCCGCTAGCCTGAAGCTTCAGATACATCGCCATCGCGTACCCGCCCAGACCGAAGAACACACCATGTCCAAGACTCAGCACACCCCCATAACCCCAGATCAGATCGAGACCGATGGCCAGGATCGCCAGCGCCAAAAACTTGGCTAACAGACTCAGACGAAACTCCGTGGAGATCAGTGGAGCGAGACACATCATGATCAGTACAACCGCCCAGATGATCTTCATTTTCAGACTGCCAGTCTTGAGTAATGCTGACATGAACTAACCCCCTTTTTTCATGTTAATCGAGACTCCGTGTGCGCATCGCGACCAATCCGCGTGGTTTCCATTGCAGAAAAGCAACGATACATACGAACACGAGCACCTTTCCAATGGAAGCCGAGGTATAGGTTTCGAACAACGTGTTGAACATACCGATCCCCAGTGCACCGAACACGGTTCCGACCAATTTCCCTACACCACCCAGGACAACCACCATGAACGCATCCACAATATAATACGTACCAAGCGAAGGACCAATCGGACCAATGAGCGTTAACGCACAACCAGCGATTCCAGCGATTCCCGAACCAATCGCAAAGGTCATGCCATCCACCCGCCGGGTCGAAATCCCAAGACACCCCGCCATGCTCCGATTCTGCATTACAGCCCTCATTCGTCTTCCGGAAGATGTTCGATAGATATAGAGGTACATGCACAGCAGCACAACCGCAACCAGTGCGATAATGAAAATTCGTTTATACGGAAATACAATGCCATCCGAGATTGCCAATCCCCCATTGAGCCAGGCTGGACTGGATACCCCCACATTCGGCGCTCCGAATATTGTACGGGCCAGTTGTTGCAGCATCATGCCTACACCCCATGTCGCAAGCAGACTGTCCAACGGCCTGCCATACAGATGCCTGATCAACACCACTTCAAGCAACCAGCCAATCAGAGCCGCTACAATGAACGCAATCGGCAGAGCCACAACAAAGTAGGCACCGAACCACGCCGCTGGAGCATAGGACATAAACAGATTTTGTGTTACATACGTTGCATACGCACCGATCATGATCAGCTCACCATGAGCCATATTGATCACATTCATCAGCCCAAATGTTACAGCAAGCCCCAATGCAATCAACAACAGAATCGAACTGATACTCAGACCGTTAAACATCTGCAGGATAAACATATCCATCGCTATCCCCTCCTCCATACCGTGACTCTCGATATTTCACATGATATCCATTAGCGGCAGCAACACATCACAGTAACGCTTTACCGCAATGCGGTGAGAGGATGTGTTGTCACACCCTCGTCTATGAATTGGCTGCTTTGAAGCGAGTTGCCTGTTTTATTGCGAGGTTCTATGTTATCGAGGTTTCTATGTTATTTAGCGCTGAGGGAAGCTCCCCATTCATACGTTTTCAGATAAGGATCCGGCTTGACAGGCGAACCAGAATTCCATAATTCCTTGAACTGCCCGTCTTCCTGCACCTCACCGATCCGTACCGTTTTGTAGATATGCTGATTCTCTCCATCCACGGTTACCTTACCTTCCGGAGCATCAAACTCCAGACCCTTGGCAGCCGCTTTCACCTTCTCCACGTCGGTTGATCCTGCTTTTTCCACCGCCGCCTTCCAGAGATAAACCGCTACATATCCCGCTTCAATTGGATCTGCTGTCACTCGATCAGCACCATATTTTTCTTTATACTTGGCAACAAATGTCGCATTCTCAGGTGTATCCGTTGTCTGATAATAATTCCATGAAGCCAGATGTCCCTTCAATACGTCTGCGCCGATGCCACGGATTTCTTCCTCCGCCACACTCACCGACAGTGTTGTCATCTGATCCGAGGAAATTCCAGCATCCTTCAATTGTTTGAAGAAGGCTACATTACTGTCTCCGTTCAGCGTATTGTATACAATATCCGGCTTTGCAGCCTTGATTTTGCTAATGATGGTACTGTAATCGGTATGTCCCAGCGGTGTATATTCCTCACCCACCACTTCGCCGCCTTCAGCCGCGAGTTGCGCCTTAATGACCTGATTGGCCGTCTTCGGGAATACATAATCTGAACCGAGCAGATAAAATGTCTTGCCCCTGTTCTCCAGTAACCAGGTTACGGATGGAACGATCTGCTGATTCGTTGTGGCTCCTGTATAAAAAATGTTTGGGGATGATTCCAATCCTTCATATTGCACCGGATAAAACAATAGACCTTTGTTCTGTTCGAACACCGGGAGCATAGCCTTCCGACTCGCAGAGGTCCACCCGCCAAATACCGCAGCGACCTTATCTTGTTGTAGTAGCTTCCCAGCCTTCTCCGCAAAAGTAGGCCAATCCGAAGCGCCATCCTCAACTACAGGCTCGATCTGTTTACCCAGAACTCCGCCCGCGGCGTTGATCTCTTCAATAGCAAGCATCTCGGCATCCTTAACGGATACCTCACTGATTGCCATCGTTCCGCTCAGGGAATGCAGAATGCCAACTTTAATCGTATCCCCGGATGCAGCCGGCTCTCCTGTACCACCTGAACCCGAAGCTTCAGGCGGCGCAGCGCCATCCACACATCCTGTCATCACAATGACCGCACCGAGCAAAATACTCCATAACTTGACCGACCTCTTCTTCAATAGCCTACACTCCCTTTTTTTAGTCTATTGACGAACATTAAGGTCATTTATGTCCGAAATGTTCGTTGATCCAAATTATGGAGTGTTACACTCTTCATGTCAATATAGCTTACATAATTTTATTTCATGCCTACTCGTTTCATGCATACTGCTAATAAGCTTTGAAGCTTATTGACAAAGGATTCACCCTGTGTGAGTATATTTAACATATAACATGATCCATGAACATGTCAGACATTATAAGCGAAAGGTCGGATTGCCTTGCACTGGACTGAGCAGGAAAAGGAAAAACTCCTGATTACCGTGGCCGCTAACCTCGCCCGTGAACGAAGAGCACGCGGACTCAAGTTGAATGTTCCCGAAGCCATCGCCTTGTTGACCTCCGAACTTATGGAACGAGCACGGGATGGAATGAGCGTTGCCGAATTAATGAGATACGGAGGCACCATCCTGACACGCGAAGACTGTATGGATGGCGTTGCCGATATGATTCCTGAAGTACAGGTAGAAGCCACATTTCCTGACGGTACGAAACTGGTTACCGTACATGAACCTATACGCTGAGAAAGGCAGGAGAAACCATGATTCCTGGTGAATATCGCTTGAAGCCAGATGACGACATCATCTGTCATCCGGATCGTTCAACCCTACGCCTCATTGTCCTCAACCGCGGCGACCGCCCCGTCCAGGTCGGCTCTCACGTTCACTTCTATGAAGTTAATGCAGCACTGGACTTTGATCGCACGTCAGCTTTTGGACATCGCCTGCACATTCCGGCAGGTACAGCAGTCCGCTTCGAACCCGGTGAAGAGAAGCCAGTCGAACTCACGACCTTTGGCGGAAAACGCCAGATTCACGGGTTCAACGGATTAACCGAAGGTTCTGCGGATCAAGCACCCGATCCACAGAAATTGGAGACATTCCTGAAGACGTTCTCTCCTCCCATGCAAGATGGAGGTGAACCTTCATGAAACGAATGAGCCGTGAGCAATACGCGTCGATGTTCGGACCCACAACCGGTGATGCTGTCAGACTTGCGGATACCGAACTATGGGCAGAGATTGAACATGATTATGCCGTCTACGGAGATGAGAGCAAATTCGGGGGTGGCAAGGTTATCCGCGACGGGATGGGCCAGTCCACCTCTGCTCTGCGAAGTGACGGCACTCCTGATACCGTTATAACCAACGCCATCATTATCGATCATTGGGGCATTGTAAAAGCTGATATCGGCATTCGTGATGGTCACATCTGCGCCATTGGCAAATCCGGTAACCCGGATACAATGGATGGTGTTCATCCCGCACTGGTCATCGGTGCTTCCACCGAAATCATCGCTGGTGAAGGCATGATTGTAACTGCTGGCGGCATTGATACCCATATTCATTTCATCTGCCCACAGCAGATTCAGACTGCATTATCCTCCGGTGTCACGACCATGATCGGCGGCGGAACAGGACCGGCAACAGGAACCAAAGCCACCACCTGCACACCAGGAGCCTGGCACATCCACCGGATGCTGGAGTCCGCAGAAGCTTTTCCCATGAACATTGGTTATCTTGGTAAAGGCAACAGCTCCACCACCGCACCTTTAGTCGAACAGATTGAAGCGGGTGTAATCGGCCTGAAGCTGCATGAGGATTGGGGCACTACCCCGAGCGCGATCGATGCATGTCTGACTGCCGCCGGAGAACATGATGTTCAAGTCGCAATCCATACCGATACACTGAATGAAACCGGATTTCTCGAAAATACACTGGCTGCGATCAACGGCCGGACGATCCACACGTACCACACGGAAGGCGCTGGTGGCGGACACGCTCCTGATATTATCCGGGCCGCTGGGGAGTCATACGTCATCCCTTCATCAACTAATCCAACACGACCGTACACACGCAACACTGTAGAAGAGCACCTTGATATGTTGATGGTGTGTCACCATCTGGACCCATCCATCCCCGAAGATGTAGCTTTCGCCGATTCCCGGATTCGTCCCGAGACGATTGCGGCCGAAGACATTTTGCACGATCTTGGCGTGTTCAGCATCATCAGTTCCGACTCACAAGCCATGGGCCGAGTGGGCGAAGTCATTATTCGCACCTGGCAGACAGCCGACAAAATGAAAAAACAGCGCGGCAAACTCGAACTCAACCCGAACTCACCTTCCGATAACGATCGGATCAAGAGATATGTCGCCAAATACACTATCAATCCCGCTATCGCTCATGGAATCGGACACCTCGTCGGTTCGGTGGAAGTTGGAAAGCTGGCAGATCTAATCATATGGAAACCAGCTTACTTCGGTGTTAAACCAGAGATCGTCATTAAAGGTGGCATGATTACGTTCGCCCAGATGGGTGATCCCAATGCGTCCATCCCGACACCTCAGCCCGTATTTGGCAGACCGATGTTTGGAGCCTATGGCAGCGCCATCGCCAGCGGATCAATCACCTTTGTCTCCCAAGCCGCGGCAGATGCGGGGATCAAAGAGTCATTGGGTCTGAAAAAACGGGTTGAACCCGTCAAAGGCTGCCGCTCGGTCAGCAAAAAAGACATGATTCATAACGACGTAACCCCTGTCATCGAAGTCGATCCCGAAACCTATGAGGTGCGCGCCGACGGCGAGCTTCTCACCTGCGAACCCGCAGACGAGTTGCCTATGGCACAGCGGTACTTTATGTTTTGATAGGAATACGGATTAGCTGATAAGGGGGCACTCATGATGAACAGTGGCACGAAGCTACTCCGTTACGTTCAGCTGCTGGATTCGGCCCTGCCCATCGGTGGCTTCTCTCATTCCTTTGGCTTGGAAGCCTACACGCACGATGGTACCGTACGGAATACCGCGCAGCTTGAACAGTTTATTCGCAACCAGCTTCATTCCAGTCTCGTACGACTAGATGGTCTTGCCATCAAAGGCGTCTATCAAGCCATAAAACAACAAGATGCCGCTCTACTTGCTCTGTATGACAAACGTGTCCACGTCCAGCGCTCCCCTCGGGAACTCAGGGAAAGCGGACACAAAATGGGAAAGCGACTACTCAAGCTCGCCCGTTCACTCTATCCATGGATGGACTTTTCCCTGATTGATAAGGCCATACAGGAATACGGCGCATATTGCGGCATCACGACCATTCACGGTTATATCAACTATCAATTGGAGATCGGATTGGACGAAGCCGTTACAGGGCACCTGTATACCTCAGTGAACGCTTATGTGAACAGCGCACTTCGCCTGCTGCCCATCGGACAAACCGAAGCGCAGATGTTGATTCAGAAACTGCTTGATGATATTGAAGCGGAATGGGCTCTCATTCGGGAAAATGACCCGGAAGACATGCACAGCTTCGGAATCGCCCAGGAAATCTACGCCATGCGGCACGAGACCTTACCCGCGCGGCTGTTTATGTCTTAACTACAACTTTTATCTAACTAGGAGGAATTGTTATGTGTGGAGGAGATAATCATACGCATCATCCGGAGTGGGAACGCAAGGCATTTGATCGGAGTCGTCCGATGCGAATCGGAATTGGTGGACCGGTAGGTTCAGGTAAAACAGCCCTTGTGGAGAAGCTGTCCAAGGCACTGCGTACACGTTACAGCCTTGCTGTCATCACGAATGACATTTATACCAAGGAAGATGCCGAAATCTTGCTGCGTCAGAATGCACTGGCACCAGAGCGCATTATCGGTGTCGAGACAGGCGGATGCCCGCACACCGCTATTCGTGAGGATGCCTCCATGAATTTCGAAGCGGTTGACGAGTTGATTGAACGTTTCCCGGATCTGCAACTGATCTTTATCGAGAGTGGCGGCGACAATCTCTCTGCTGCATTCAGTCCGGAACTCGCTGATGTATTCATCTACATTATCGACGTTGCCCAAGGGGAGAAACTTCCTCGCAAAGGCGGTCCCGGCATCACCCGCTCAGATCTGCTGTTAATCAACAAAACCGACCTCGCCCCTTACGTTGGAGCAAGCCTGGAAGTGATGAAAAATGATACCGAGCGGGTACGCGAAGGCCGCCCTTATGTCATGTCTAACCTAATGAGCGGTGAAGGTGTATCCGAGATTGTCCACTGGCTTGAACATCAATACATGGATGACGATGCTTCCGCTGCACATCTGCATTCACACAGCCATGAGCATGGCACTCACTCACATTAATCCATCTTCTGTCCCCACGGGAACAGAGATGAATCGGAATGAAAGTGCAGGTGAGCCCG
Organism: Paenibacillus sp. FSL K6-1318; assembly: GCF_037976905.1. Taxonomy (NCBI): domain Bacteria; kingdom Bacillati; phylum Bacillota; class Bacilli; order Caryophanales; family Paenibacillaceae; genus Paenibacillus; species Paenibacillus sp. FSL K6-1318. Next base: position 1,564,269 of record NZ_CP150270.1, on the reverse strand, counting down.
TCACGCGCCGCAGCGAGCTTCGGGCCACCTTTGCCTTTCAAGGCGAGCGCACTGTCATGACTGATCGTTATTACAGCGCACCTCTCCGGTTTAGCCGATCCTTTCGACCTCCCGGAGGAGGAAACGAATTATGTGTGTACACGTCAGACGTCTCTCCAGGAGTCCTTAACGGGGATCATTATCATTCCGAGTGGGAATTAGGTGAAGGCACCCATGTCATGCTGAGCAGCACATCTGCTACCAGACTTCATCCTACACCTTCCATTCCCTCATCCGTTAATCATCACTTTCGGTTGGGAAAAGGGGCCACGCTGGAATACTTTCCTGAATGCGTCATTCCTTTCAAGGGCAGTTCTTCTTCGCTCGCTGTAACCTTCGAGCTGGAAGAACAGGCAATCCTGGCCTATGCAGATATCTGGTCTGCCGGACGGATTCATCGGGGAGAAGCGTTCCAATTCGAGCGTTACCGCAGCTTGACGGAGATATGGCAAGGTGAGGAACTGGCTGTCTGGGATCGCTTCGGACTTGCACCGGAAACCGATAACCCCAAGCACTCAGCGTCTCTCCTTCACTATACTCACACGGCTGCATTGTGGATGATTGCCCCGGGACTGGGTACTGCGGAGTTGGAACAAGTCAGATCCACTCTGCCACCAGATGGACGGATGCTCGCAGGTGCAAGTTTGCTGGCAACCGGAGGCATCGGTGTTCGACTCCTTGGCATGGCAGCTTGGGAGCTTCAGGAGCAATGTCTTCAGATCTGGAACACACTCCGCCCCCATCTGCTGGGCAAAGAAACTCTTGTCTTTCGTAAATAAAGGCATGTGGACTGACCCCATGAAGCATACATGATTAATACAAAAAACCTCTGAACTATCTCCGAGTATGTTCGGATTAGTCTAGAGGTTTTTGTATATTCAGTCTATGGATGTTGCTCATACCACTTACGCTTCATTTTCCTCAGAATTGTTCTCTGATTTGTTCTCAGCCTTATAGCGATAGTCGCCTGCATCTTTGCTTTCCTTGGATTTGCGGTAACGGGTAAACTCGATATATTCACTGATAAAAGACTGTTCCACAGTCGATAATTCGCTTTCCTGGCAATTCAATTGCCGCAACACGTCAAAAAAATAATCCTCCCGTTTTTCCCGCACCATCGCTTCCTTCGATGGACGCCCAATCATGAGCCAGTCGAGGCTCACATCAAAAAACGAAGCAATTTCAATTAACTTATTCGTACTCGGAATAGACTTGCCACGTTTCCAATCACCCAGATTGCCTGTGCTAATCTTCAGCTGTTGGCAGAAAGCCTTCTTGGTCATTCCTCGTTCGGCAATCAGGTGTTCAATTCGCTCATAGATCGACTGCATACAAGAACCGCCTTCCAACCGTAATAATCAACTCATCTGCTTGAATTATACCACATTATTCCTGAATGCTCAGCCTTTAAATCCCCGGAATATAATGAGGTATATCGAATAACACAAAGATAGACTCCCACGAATGATCATGAGAGTCTATCTTATAACGTTGTTGCTGTGATGCGGTCGAGAGGACTCGAACCTCCACGGGTATACACCCACTACCCCCTCAAGATAGCGTGTCTGCCATTCCACCACGACCGCATATTCAATTGTAAAAATGGTGAGCCATGAAGGGCTCGAACCTTCGACACCCTGATTAAAAGTCAGGTGCTCTACCAACTGAGCTAATGGCTCTTGCTGTAAACTTCACCGGATGTGCCACGCTTCATTTTTGTCTCTAAGAGCAATGACTTTGAGGATTTCTCATCGAAAATATAGATCTCATGAGGTGGTGAAGATATGACCCGTAGGGGATTCGAACCCCTGTTACCTCCGTGAAAGGGAGGTGTCTTAACCCCTTGACCAACGGGCCTTAATAACAAGTTGTCTTTCTTGGCGACAAGAATGAGTATACCACAGGACATTTTAAACTTGCAACACTTTTTTTAAAATTTATTTCCCAAGCCTTTTTTACCTGTTGATACTGCTCTTCAGAGACCCGTTAATCTCCATATCCCCTATTCATGCCAATGTCATCACTGTGCAGGAAAAATGTAAATCATCCATTAAAACACTTACAAAAACTTATGTTCACTTATAATATTGCAAAGCGCATTAAGAATACTTATAATTAAAGTATCAGTATAAGTACGGTCATCCATACAACCGGAGGTGACATGTTTGTTTCAAGAAGAACGAATGCAGCTCATTGTTGAACATCTACGCAAACACAATCGCATCTCAGCCGATGATATTGTCACCTTGTTTGATGTATCACGGGATACTGCACGCAGGGATCTGATCAAGCTTGAGGAACAGGATGCCATTATTCGAACACGTGGCGGTGCGATTCTCCCCCCTCCTCCACAAGAATTCAGATCCTACAAAGACCGTTTACTCGATGTATCTGAGGAAAAAAGAGCCATCGGCAAACTCGCTGCGGCCATTGTAAGACAAGGCGAGATCATTATTCTGGATTCTTCCACGACCGTGCAGGCCTGTGCCGAGAACTTGAACGGCAAATCCTGTACCGTCATTACCAATTCGATTCATTCCGCTGATCTTCTCTCCAATCACACGGCTGTCCAGATTCGTTTACTCGGCGGCAAAGTGGATAAGGAACAACGTTATGTCTACGGTACCTCTGTTATCGAGACTCTCTCCCACTATTATGTAGATAAAGCCTTTATCGGAATTGGCGGTATCACCATGGATGGCTTCAGTGCTTCCGAAGAGGAAGGGAAAATTAAACACCAAATGATGAAGGCAGCCAAAAAAGTCGTTGTTCTTGCCGATCAATCCAAGTTTGATAGACGTTATGGTTATCGTTTTGCCGACTGGTCATTGGTGGATGTATTGATTACGGATCAATGGCCAACCAAAGAATGGCTTGTTTTTCTAGCCGAACAACAGGTTGAGATTCTCATTCCTGAACCCACAGATGATAAGGAGTTGTAAATATATGAAATTATTTGCCACAGATTTAGATGGAACTTTATTGAACAGAGACAGCCAGATTAGCCCGGAGAATGCAGCAGCCATTCAAAAAGCACAGCAATCCGGTATGAAGGTTACAATCGCTACAGGGCGTGTTTACTCCGATGTGGTGACCATCAGCCGCGAAGGCGGAATCAAAACCCCAATTATCGGCTCCAACGGAGCGACGATTCATGATGCCGACGGTGAACGTCTATTCCATCTTCCACTTGAGCGTGACACAGCAGCTTCCGTCATGCAGTGGCTGGAAGATCATGATTTCTATTATGAGGCCTCAACGCAGCAAGGTATCTATGCTCCGCTTAGCAGTCACGAAACCTTGCTCGCCGAGATGGAACGTGTTCTTGGTTCGAACCCTGGTGAGGACATTGCGCGCATGATTCGGGCCATCAAGAAGCACTATGACAAAAAAGACTACCACCGCGTAAACAACCATCTCGAAATTCCGGCAGAAGCCTGCATCTACAATATTATGGCCTTCTCCATGAATCCGGACAAAGTAAAGGCAGGACGAGAACACTTCGCTTCCCGATCCGATGTAGCCATGGTTGTATCTTTTGAGCATAACTTCGAAATGCAGCACCCGGACGTATCCAAAGGTAATGCCCTCACCAAATTGGCGGCTCACCTGAACATCTCCATGGAAGATACAGCAGCGATCGGAGATAACTTCAACGATGTATCCATGTTAAAAATGGCAGGACTCGGCATCGCCATGGGGAATGGCGAACCCGAAATTCAGGCATTAGCCAAAGCCATAACGTTGACTAATGTGGAGCACGGTGTAGCACATGCCATTGAGTGCCTGCTTGAAGGCAAACCGGTGTCCCGTCCGGAAACGATTGTCGGAGAAGGGCAGTAATCGAACCCGTCCCGGAATTAATCATTGAACCAGCTTGGTCGTCTTTTGATCCAAGCTGGTTCAATTCATTTCAACTCAGCTGATCGAACGTGGGGCACATCCTGTAACAAAATAATCAGTTGCTCGCCCCGGTATGAGCCGGGCAGTTGCAATGTGAACTCAAGCACAGTCTCTTCTTCGGAGTCTGTGCTTTTTTGCTGTTCTGTTTTAAATCCGATGACCGAGATCTTTTCCTGTCCCAGCAGTGCCAAAACACTCTTCAGAGCCTCTCCCTCCGTTTGCAGGTGGATGGTTAATGTCTCTGTTCGGGCGGATACCAGCCAGCGTGTGGGTCTATGCAATAACATCTGTGCGACTACAATAAGCAGCGTCACGCCTGCACCTGTCCAATACAGACCTGAACCCACCGCAAGTCCCATGCCTGCCGTAGCCCATATGCCAGCCGCTGTGGTCAATCCTCTGACCGTATGCCGCTGCGTGAAGATCATGCCAGCGCCAATGAACCCCACACCGCTAACAACCTGTGCAGCAATCCTTGATGGATCAAGGGACAGATTGTCCCAACCGGCCTGATCCTGAAATCCGTACTTCGACACAATCATCATCAGGGCAGCACCGACGGCGACCACAAAATGAGTACGAATTCCCGCCTCTTTCATTCGATTCTTGCGCTCATATCCGATTAGCACACCACATATTCCAGCTATGAGTACACGCATCAAGTATTCCACTTCCATGCACATCACCTCTTTCATTATGTATATGCTTACATGTGTCTATCTTTACTATTACCCAATCTTTCCCTGACTAATAAAAAACCTCTACTCTGGTCAATTCTCTGCCCGAAAATTGCCACCTTGTCTCTCTCCCAATCCGTAATAATGTCTGAAATTATATATCAGCGGATGCCATTCCTCCGGATTGATTTTGTTCGGTCCAGATATTAGTCTTGTGTGCGCGTGCACCTTCACCGCTTTCACTTCCACAATCGCCATGAACGGTGTGTGTTCAGGAATACGTATGTGTTGTACAGCCGCTTCAATCTGGAGCGGACATTCAGCTATTTTATCTGGAGCCACCTGAACCGATGATTCAGATGTCAGTCCAGCTACGGTGAATTTATCGTGGCAAAACGTATAACCCATCCGCCTTTTCTCCTCAGGAACCGGGGTAACTCCCGTATAACGACCCAATGCCTCAACCTGTTTCCACATAGATGCATCTGGCAAATTAATCACGCACTCAGGGTGTCGACTCAGATTTTCATAGGCTTTGCCCTGTATACCTAGACCAAGAACCAAACAATCCCCCAGCGCCCAAGATGAAGACAGTGGAGACAGGTTGGTTGACCCATCCTCGTTTAATGTGCTTAACAGCAGTACGGGCGTACCATAATATAAAACACTGGGATTAAGCGTTTCATGTTGAATCACTTCTGAACTCTCGGACAACTGCTCTATAGCAAAGTCCTGTTTCGTTATCTTTTTCATATCCTGTACCTCTCCTGTTCCAATTCCATTAGTTTATAACCTTGATCTGACCCGTATAGGACGATAGAACAAAATTGTAATACAGTAATAGTTCAGATATGATCGAAGTATGAATGTATATCCGAATATTACCGTTATTGCATCGTTAATCGCTGATCCAAGCCGCGCTATTTTTCTGTCATCTTTGCTGGATGGGCGGGCGTTGCCCGCAGGAGAGCTTGCTCATATGGCAGGCGTCACTCCCCAGACGGCAAGCAGCCATCTCGCTAAACTCGTAGAGGGAGGATTACTCGAAGTCGAACAACAAGGACGCCACCGATACTACCGTCTGGCAAGTAAAGAAATTGCTAATCTGATTGAAACCATGGCCAGTATTGCCCCGCCTGTACAGATACGCTCTCTCAAACAATCCGATCAGCTCAAACAACTGAGTTATGCACGGACTTGTTATAGTCATCTTGCCGGGAAATTAGGAATTTTGCTCTGTGAGGCCTTGGTACAGAAGGGTTATCTTTCAGAGCCCGCAGAGGCACACAGCAAGAATTATCAAATTACAGAGAAAGGAACGCAGTGGTTCACTACGTTCGGCATTGAACTTCAAGTGAAGCCTGGGTCACGCCGGGCCATCGCTCGTAAATGTCTGGATTGGAGCGAACGCCGTCATCATCTTTCAGGTATGTTTGGGGAACAACTCAGACATCGATTATTGGAACTGGACTGGATTCGTCAAAAAACAGGAAGTCGCTCTGTCGAAGTAACAGAAGCTGGCAAGAAAGGTTTATACGAGGTGTTGGGCATTTCACTTTAAGCAGAAGCGTCTACGAGGGACAACCAAGGATGAGAACGCAAAAAATCCCCTTCACACTGACCGTCAACTGGTCTAAAGTGAAGAGGATTTTTTTGGTGTTTCAGAACGGAGAGAGAGGGATACTCTCACTTCGTTCGAGACTGCGAAGTATTGCTAACGAAGCTTATGCTCCGACGAACCTTTAGGGTTCTCATCCCTTTGCAGAGAAGTTTAATTCAGAACGGAGAGAGAGGGATTCGAACCCTCGCACCGCTTACGCAGTCTAACCCCTTAGCAGAGGGTCCCCTTATAGCCACTTGGGTATCTCTCCAAGAAATGGCTCCCCGAACAGGGCTCGAACCTGTGACAACTCGATTAACAGTCGAGTGCTCTACCAACTGAGCTATCAGGGAAAATTAATCTTGATTAACTTAATTTATCATGATTAATAATCCAAGTCAACATGCCTTCCATCACTTTCTTTAGCGTATTGAATGAAGCACACATCAGATGTTCTGAAGACCCAGTTTTCCCGCACAACGACCACAGCGGTAACGATTCGGATCTATTTTCCGCTTGCGCAAATATTCCGTACCACAGCTCTTGCACACCAGCTTATAACGATAGGGCAGAGGTTTTCTGCCTTTGCCATCAGGCAGAGATTGGCAATAGCGCGAACCGCCCACTTTCTGCAGTAAAGCCTTGAATTCCGGGTCACGATGCTGATAGCCGCGTCCACGTATATGCAGATGATAGTGGCACAGCTCATGCTTGATAATTTTCTCAACCTCATCCCGCCCGTAGGCTTCGAGTTGATGCGGATTGATCTCAATCCGGTGACTTTTGAGCATATATCGTCCACCTGTAGTGGTCAGGCGACCGTTAAACAACGCTTCATGGGTGAACGGCACTCCAAAATGATCCAGTGATACCTGTTCAATCCATTGTTGCAATTCCTCATTTTCCATCGGTATCCTCTCCTTGCACCCCCTCGGAGCATTTGTTTTTCCCGCATAATACTTGAATTTTAACCGTTTCGTAGGCTACACTGTCAAGTAGAATGTATGAGGGGAGATTATTACTCGTTATGCCTACAATGCGCTATGTCATCTTGCAGCAGGAACAACAATTGCAGTTTGTGGAAATGCCGGCGGATTACGCCTATCAACTCAGTGCGCTCAATCTGCGCCTGCACAAGGAGATAGATAAACTCACTGCAGCAGATGTCCCTGTTCTGCCTTGGGCGATTGCCGAATGTGACAACCTGGATCTCCTGAACGAAAATCTTTCCATTATCGGCGGCCTTGATTATATCAATGCGCTTGAAGAATCTTTTGCAGCACTGCGTGAAAGCCATTATCCTTTGATTTCTCTGCTTACCGAAATCCGGGCGCTTCAGGCCCAATTGGAACAATGGTATGAAGAAGAGATGGAAGCTCTCTAATCCACTCCAGATCTCATTTTAAAATGACAAGAAACGAAAAGCGCATCTCCCTGAATTGGGATTTGTGCTTTTTGGTATTAATATTGATTTGCCAGTGTCCTTCACTTAACCCGCACAGTCCAGGCTATTGCCACATATGCTAACGTACAGATGAATTATGCAAGAGGAGGAGATACCCTTGCCTCAATGGCTTTGCAATCAACTGATGCGTGCATTTCACAAAAAGGACAGCCGGCAAATCAAGTTGCTGAACGAATGCTGGTTCTTTTATCGCAACAAACCAGCAAATGGCACACCGCGCAGCGCGGAGAACGAACTTTAAGAGGTTGTTCAAAAAGTCCACTTTTGAACACGAACTTTAAGCAAAAGCCCATGATCATAGCCATCGTACTTACCAGAGGAATTGGAACGGATAACGGGACCATTATTGTCGACACAAACAGCCTTCCCGGTCAGGGAAGGCTGTTCTCCAATCCTATTACTTAGGAAGACTGTTGCGCAGACGCAGGCTTCTTCATCGTAAGGCCGACACGGCCTTTTTTGGTATCCACATTCATAACCCAGACTGTTACATTATCCCCAACAGACACAACGTCCATCGGATGTTTAACATACCCGTTGCTGAGCTGTGAGATATGGACAAGCCCATCACTCTTAATTCCAATATCAACAAAAGCACCGAAATCAATTACGTTCCGAACTGTTCCTTGCAACTCCATGCCTTCCACCAGATCCTCGATCTTCAATACATCCGTACGGAAGATTGGCAATGGCATCTCTTCACGTGGGTCACGACCCGGACGCTGCAAGCTGTCCAAAATATCACGCAATGTAGGCACACCTACGTCCAGTTTCACGGCCAGTTGCTCTGGTTGCTGCTCCGACAGTAACACTGACAGTTCCTTGCTGCCCAGCTTGTCCAGTGCAACCTGAAGCTCCTTGAACAGCTGATCAACCACCTTGTAGGACTCAGGGTGAATCGGTGTACGATCCAATGGATTCTCGCCCTCGCCAATACGCATGAAGCCCACGCACTGCTCATAGGTTTTGGCACCCAGACGCGGTACCTTCTGAAGCTGACGGCGGTTCGTGAACCGGCCGTTCTCTTCACGGTACTTCACAATGTTTTTGGCAATCGTAGCGTTAACTCCGGCAACATAGGACAACAACGATGGCGATGCCGTATTCACGTCAACACCCACATGGTTAACTGCGGATTCAACGACAGCCTTCAGGCTTTCTTCCAGAATCTTCTGGGATACGTCATGCTGATATTGACCCACGCCAATAGCTTTCGGATCAATTTTAACCAGTTCCGCCAGCGGATCTTGTACCCGGCGAGCAATGGAAGCTGCACTGCGCTCGGCTACATCCAGATCTGGGAACTCTTCTTGCGCCAGCTTGGATGCAGAATACACACTTGCACCTGCTTCGTTAACAATCAGATATACGAGACTTTCATCACCGTTCTCCTGAATAATCTCGGCAACAAACTGCTCCGTTTCACGCGATCCCGTACCGTTACCGATAACGATCAGTCCAATATCATATTGCTTAATCATCCGGTGGAATACTTCCGCAGCTTCACGTTTCTTGTTGTGTGGTGGCGTTGGGTAGGTCACAGCCACTTCCAGCAACTTGCCCGTATCATCTACTACAGCCAGTTTACAACCTGTACGGTAGGCCGGATCGACCCCTAACACACGTTTGCCATGAATCGGCGGTTGAAGCAACAGGTTACGCAGATTGGCCGAGAATACTGAAATGGCCTGATTTTCACCTTTTTCCGTGAGCTCTCCACGAACTTCACGCTCGATGGAAGGCGCAATCAGCCGCTTGTAGGCATCTTCTATCACATCACGCAGGATATCCTGCACGGCAGAAGCACCACGAATGATCTGTCCTTCCATGTGGCGATGGGCCGGTTCTGCCTGTACGTCCAAACCGACTTTCAGAATACTCTCACGTTCACCGCGATTAATCGCGAGAATACGGTGTGGAGGCATCTTTTTGGCTAATTCGCGGTAATCATAATAATTCTCGTACACGGACTCCTCTTGAGCATCTTTCGCTTCCGAAGTCAGCATGCCATGATCCAAGGTGTACCGACGAATCCAGGCACGAATGGCAGCATCGTCTGCGATGTTCTCCGCGAGAATGTCTTTGGCTCCCTGAAGCGCCGACTCCGCATCTTCTACACCCAGTTCAGCATTGATATACTGCGCAGCTTCCTGGAGTACATCTCCTTGTTTCGGTTGACCCCAGATCCAAACAGCAAGGGGTTCAAGACCTTTTTCTTTTGCCACGCTGGCACGCGTTTTCCGCTTCTGACGGTAAGGACGATACAAGTCTTCCACTTCCTGCAGCTTTACAGCCTGGGTGATGGATTTCTTCAGTTCTCCAGTCAGCTTGCCCTGTTCCTCTATAATACGGATGACTTCCAATTTGCGATCCTCAAGATTGCGCAGATAGACAATGCGTTCTTCAATCGATCGCAGCTGGTTCTCATCCAGCTCTCCAGTCATTTCTTTACGGTAGCGGGCGATAAATGGAATCGTATTGCCTTCGTCCAGAAGCTCCGACGTTGTGCGGACCTGCTTCAAGGACAGTGACAGTTCCTTGGCTACCTGTTTGATGATTCGTTCATGGCGTTCTGCCTTTATTGTTTCTTCATTGGGTTCCAGAACCGTTTCCTGTTCAGACAAAATAAATCCCTCTTTCCTTCCTGAATCGTTCGTTACAATCATTTCAGGGCAGCTTTGCTGCTGTAATTACAGTATTGTTAAACCATTTGTTTCTTCCACTCTACCCTATATTATCACAAAATCCCGTCCAGATTTCCATCAATCCGCAAGCATACAAGTTCTGACAGAATGATGTCATCCTCCAGCCTTCCCCATTACGGCAAAAAAAGACCGAAAAACGTCAACACAACGCTCCTCGGTCTTTCCTTATTCAAAACTTTAAATACAATAGCAATCTAATAAGTGAAACTGCTCATTTACACGATGACGGAGAGGACAGAAAAAGCCTGAAAAAGCGAAGCTACAAGCTTTCTGCAGAAAGCTACTTCGAAAGCATACACTTCGCCTAAAAGCTTTCTGAAAGAAAGCTACATCGGAAGCATACGCTATCCCCGGATTTTCCCTTTGAGAAAACGGAATCAAAAAAATCTGGGGATAACAGCGATTGGAAGGTTGTTCTGTCATCGTAGTATCCGTGTAAATAAAATGTAGTTCACTTATCTAGACGCGCTCGAACCGGAACATTTCGCTCAGATAGTCTCCTGATGCACTGCCCACCGATATACCGCCATACATCAAGGCATCGCCGGTAAAGGTCTCCGAGCCGCCTTTCAGACGGTAATCCGCATTAGGGTCCAATCCTTTCAGCTTCAGGCGCTGAAGTGGCGCATTAGGCTCAGAGAGCACGCGGAAGTAGAATACAACCGCTTCGCTTCCGTCTGGTGCAATAAACATCCACGCGGTCTCATTGCCTTCAAACGGACTGAGCAAGCGACGGAATGTTCCATATTGAACCGTTCCACGGATCTCTTTGTACAGCTCAACCTGCGCTTTCACGATTTCGTTCTCTTCCTCCGTGAATTTCGTCAGATCCAGCTCGTACCCGAAGTTGCCCGACATCGCAACATGTCCCCGAATCTCAAGAGAAGTGATCCGGTTCACCTGATGATTCGGTACCGCTGAGATATGTGATCCCATGGCGCTCACCGGGTACACAAGACTCGTACCATATTGAATCCGCAGACGGGAGATCGCATCGGTGTTGTCACTTGTCCATGTCTGTGGCATGTAATACAGCATCCCTGGATCGAAGCGGCCACCACCACCTGAACAGCTCTCGAACAGAATGTTCGGGAATGCCGAAGTGATTCGTTCCATGACGTCATACAACCCCAGCATGTAACGATGCGCGGTCTCACGCTGTCTGTCTGCCGGAAGCAATGCAGAACCCACTTCCGTCATATTCCGGTTCATATCCCATTTCACATAAGTGATTGGTGCAGAACCAAGTACGTCTGTTAACATGCGTACAATCTCATCACGTACATCCTGACGAGAGAAGTCGAGGACCAGTTGCTGACGTCCTTCTGTCCGGCGACGATCTGGCACATGCAGACACCAGTCTGGGTGCGCACGGTACAGCTCACTGTCTGGTGAGATCATCTCAGGCTCAAACCACAATCCGAACTGCATGTCCAGACCTGTTACCCGGTTAGCCAGATCATCCAGACCCTGTGGCAATTTGTTCTTATCTACAATCCAGTCGCCCAACGAGGAATTGTCGCTGTCCCGGTGTCCAAACCAGCCATCATCCAAGACAAACAACTCAATACCCAGCTTCTGTCCGGCGCGAGCGATCTGTTCAATCTTGTCCGCATTGAATCCAAAATAAGTCGCTTCCCAGTTATTGACCAACACCGGACGCTCTGCATTGCGGAACTTACCACGTGCAAGACGTTCCCGGTACAGTTCATGGTACGACTGAGACATACCATCCAGACCTGCATCCGAATATACCATAACCGTCTCAGGTGTCTGGAACGCTTCCTGTGGCTCCAGCTTCCAGCTGAACTCGAACGGGTTGATCCCAAGCGATACACGGGTGGTGTGGAACTGATCCACTTCAGCCTGTGCAGTGAAGCTACCGCTATAGACGAGACTGAATCCGTAGACTTCACCCTGATCTTCATCCGTGCCTGGTGTCATCAGCGCAATAAATGGATTCTGCTGGTGACTGCTTGAACCACGACGGCTCTCAATTCCTTGCAGGCCTGAAGCAAGCGGTCTGCGTACGATATCACGTTCCCGTGTCCAAGCTCCTGACAATTGCAATAATTCATAATCTGCATGCGGGAAATCAACAGAAGAACTGAGCGCACGCACCACATTCACTGAGGTAGCGCTCTCATTAACGATACGCATGGAGCGTGTAATCGCATTAAATGCCGTAAAGGCTGTATAGGAAAGCTCGATTTTGATGCCTGCAACGTGGTCTTCCAACTCAATAACCAGCGTCTCTGCTTCTTCATCGGATTCAACATACGTTGCTGGCAATCCAGTAAGCGCTGTCTTTCCTTTGACCAATCGATGGCCTGTATACGTAAACTCCGAAACCGTTGAGCCATTCTCAAGTTCCAGTTGGATTGCAGGATTACGGAAATCACTCGTGCCGTACACTGGCAATTCCACTGGCAACGTATCGAACGAGATCGTACGATCCTCCGGAACCGGGTTAGGGCTAAAGGATGCTCGTTCAGTACGAACATGCAACCAGCTCAGATCGGTATTGCGCAATTTTTTGCCATAATACAAATGCACCAAATATCCTGAAGGCAGTACCTGAAATACGTAACTGGCCTCACGGGTTTGTAAATGAAACTGAAGTTTCTCTTGATTGATGTAAATGCTCATATGTCTCCTCCACCTCTATATATAGGTCTTTCGGGTAAACGGTTTCTCAGGTTCCATTATAACGAAAAGATCGCCAATGTTCTACGCTTTCATCAAGCTTTAATCAAAAGAGCGTACAACAGCCCGAAGGATGTCATACGCTCTTTTGGTTACAGTCTGAAATTAGTGTGTTCCCTCACAGGAACATCCATTGCCAACGGACGGCAGGACAGCGTACAAGACGCTGGTTGCTGCCTTAAAAATCGATTAAACCCAGGCTGATCTGTAAGGCTTCGTTGACCAATTTCATGGTCTCCTCGTCCAGATGGGTAATCTTGTCAGTCAGCCTTTGCTTATCAATCGTCCGTATTTGTTCGAGCAAAATAACCGAGTCCCGGTCAAAGCCGTGTGCCGCCGCATCAATTTCCACATGCGTTGGCAGCTTTGCCTTCTGGATCTGGGCGGTGATAGCCGCCACAATACAAGTTGGACTGAACCGGTTGCCGATATCGTTCTGGATCACCAGAACCGGCCTGACTCCACCTTGCTCGGAACCGACAACGGGAGAAAGATCCGCAAAAAAAACGTCACCACGTTTTACGATCAATGTCTACACCCCGCTAACTAAGCGGTCCAGAGTGCTGTCCGCATCTTCCTCCGCATGAAAGGCTTCGGATGCCATGGTCAGATTAATTTTTGCCATCTCCATGTATCCGCGCTGCATCGTTTCACGGATGTAACGTTTCTTACGCTCCGTCAAATACAGCTTCATAGCCTGCCTAATCAATTCGCTGCGGTTGGAATTCTCCAGCGCTACGATGCCATCCACTTCCTGCAAAAGATAATCAGGTAAACTGATCATGATCCGCTTGGTGTTCTGCAAGTTGGCCACCTTTCTTCCACCCCCACAAACCTTTCGCCATTGTGAACCAGTATTACGTTTTTCCAGAACTTTTATACAAAGGAATATATATGCCCCGAGTATATCAAGTATGCTGTACTCCATTATAAACACGGGGAACAATATTCGTACAGACCAAACATCTCATTTCAGGATTTAAATCCTTATCGTCATACATAATTCGAGATGCTCCGACAGTTTTCCTTCTGTTCTGAAAAAAAGTTTATTGGTAATGACGTCCAGTTTACCTGTCAGGATGTCAAAAGTGGATTGATTCTGGCGACTTCTGCTCCCCCACGGGTGTAGACCCGTGGAATGCGGTGCGCCATCATGCAGATCACTTCATAAGCAATCGTACCGAGCTGGATTGCCACCTCGTCTGCGGTTATAACGCCACCAGACTGATGACCGATGAGGACAACCTCTTCGCCGACTTGAATTTCTTCCGCTTCTTCCGCGAAAGATTGTAACGACACCATACACTGATCCATGCAGATCGTACCGACGACAGGAACGCGGCGGCCGCGCACAAGCACTTGTGCTTTACCTGTCAGCATTCTTGAGAATCCGTCTGCATAGCCGATCGGCAGGGTCGCTATTCGTTCGTGCCCTTGTGTAACATAACGGGTTCCGTAACTGATCCCCCAATGGGGTGGCAGTGTTTTAACCAGAACCGCCTTCGTCTTCAGCGTCAATACCGGGGACAGCTTCACCACCTGATGATTCACCTGAGCCGAAGGATACAATCCGTACAGGCTGATTCCTACACGTACCATGTCATAGGATAATTCCGGTGTATCAATGGCAGCGGCGCTGTTCGCCGTATGTATAATCGGGATGACACATCCCTGATCCCTGAGCGCATGAACCACGCTTTGGAACCGTCGATACTGCTCCAGTGTATAGGTTTTGTCTTCTTCATCCGCTTTGGCAAAATGGGTAAACATACCTTCCAGCATCACCTGATCGAGGGAGGCCACTTCCTGTATGAAAGCCAATGCCTCATCGCCAGGCAACAGACCTAATCGGCCCATGCCGCTGTCGATTTTAATATGAACCTTCAGTTGGTTAGCGAATGTGCTCGCATCCAGATGTCGAATGGCATCAAGCACTTCCCTGCTGAACAGCGTGATGGTCACATCATGTTTCCAAGCAACAGCGATTCCTTCCGGCGGCGTATAACCCAATACCAGAATTGGAATCGTAATCCCATGTTGTCGCAGTTCCAGAGCTTCGTCAAGAAAAGCAACACTTAAGTAATCCACACCCACTCGTTCCAGTTCTCTAGCCGTCTCCACCGCTCCGTGTCCATAGGCATTGGCCTTCACACAGGCGAGGAATTTCATGCCCTGAGGCAATGCCTCGCGGAAAGCTTCTACGTTAGTACACAAATGATCCAAATTGATGTCCGCTTGGGTCGGCCGATATTGTCCTTGCACGTTAAGTCACCTTCTCTAATCATCTTAATCCGGCTCACGTCAGACTCCATCGTAATGCTCCAGCATGTGACTGTCAAATGAACCGAAGTTTCGCATTCAAAAACAGATGCAAGGTGCGCCGTTTGAGGAACAAATGCGAACATAGAAGAAGACCGATAAGCGAGATTGGCAGGGCAAAATTTCAATCTCCACCCCAGCAAAAATCTGCTTATATCGATTATTTACCCGGTTCCCTATGTGTAGAAGCGCGTTTTGCATTATTGGGTGCTCGGAGTAAGAAAAAACGGTCCCAGATGTACACATGTCTCACATCAAAGCAAAGCACCGGAGAACGGGTCTCCGATGCTTCTTAGCATTCCTTATGTTTATGCTACTATTCGTTCATTTGTTCAAAAATCATTTGCCTGACTCTTCCTGCATCGATGTTGCAATGCGTACCATTTCGTTCTGAGGCAGGTCGGCACTGGTGATTCGATATTCTATGCCATCTGTCATCCATGTCAGAGTCTGCAATGCATCTCCGCTGATCATCCCCAGTGTGAATCCAAGATCCACTACACTGGATGGAGCAAGCGATACGGCTCGATCCTGTGGTCTGGCTTCGAATATCGTGTAATTATATGTTCCTTCATAACGAAGCATAACCGAATAGTCTCCCGCTTCTTCCAGAATCTGATCATCCTTGAGCTGCACGCCTTCCGGCGCATAGGTCGGCTGAATCACGCCGAAGCTGTCTGCCCCTTCCGGTTCTGCAAGTGTCGGCTCTTCGCCTTCCTGACCTGTTGCAGCACCCTCTGTACCTTGTTGCTCTGTGTCACCACCTATACCTGACTGTCCATCAGTGACAGCTCCGTCTGGTTCTGGCGCCGTCTGAGGATTGGCAGGTTCTTTACCGCCCTCATTACCTGTTTGCTCCGCAGGAGCCACACCAGAGTCCGTTCCTGTTTTGCCGCCTTCTTCTGTATTGGCTGTCATGTTACGCTGCATGTCAAAGGCGTCTTTCTCAAATGCAGCACCGAATTTGAAGGAATCAAACTTCACATCCACAACCACATTGGCATTGGAGTCGGATACCTCAACCTGTTTCGGTGCGTAATCACTTTTGTTCAGCCAGATCTTCTGTCTGACGAGTGCATGTGTATTATAATTGGCAGCTACATCAAAAACATAGCTCTCCTTCTCGTCCGCAAACTGACGGGTTGTATCCCCCGTAATGCTCCGAATCAATGTTTCATAGAGATATACCTGTCCTTGGTTATCTGGCCAGTTGCTCTGGAAACGGAAGCTTTTATTCTGGCTAGGCGTCAGAACAAACACACCCTCATCATTACGCAGTACAATCTGCGTTACATCCTTTTTGGCATTGGTTAACGCAATACGATAATAGGAAGGCTTCTGATGCCATACCTCGACCTTGTACTGCTGCGGCGTATCTCCGGTATGCAGCGTCATCACGCCTGCCCCCTGGTAACTTTCCATCTCTCCTACGACTTCGTTCAGATCTTTGACCACAGCTGCCGCATCCTTCTTCCCGCAGGCGGCAAGTAAGGCCGATAAGACCAATACCATGGCAAGCATCCATGATATTCGGCGCATGACATCATCCCCTTTAGCACATGTTTTCACTTCAGGATTTTGCTTGCAGCAGAACCCCTACTTGATTAGTACATGTCTATGAGGGACTTGTTCGATATATGCGGACTAGTTTGACAAGCATTCAGTGAAGTCAGTTAATACGGCATTGCTACGCAAAATCAGTCTCGGGTAGGATGTTAACTTTATCCAGAAAAGGCATAGTGGATTGTAGGAAACGATCCATTTCATTGAATATCGGGAGGGGAAGGTATGACGACAACTCAGCTTCGCGCATCACTGGAAGGACTGGATGAATTCATCGACGATCAACTTCAACTATGGAAAGGTGTCGGCACAGCGGTGGCTGTAATCCATAAGGATGAAGTCATCTGGCAAAAAGGCTACGGTTACCGTGATCTGGATTCCAAACTTGAAGTTACCTCCAATACGCTGTTTGCCATCGGTTCAAGTACTAAAGCCTTTACCGCAGCAACTGCTGCTCTGCTTGTGGATCAGGGGATACTGGACTGGGATGCACCTGTGAAGACCTATATGAAAGATTTCCGGATGTTCGATCCGGTGGCAACAGAACGTCTCACCATTCGCGACATGCTGTGTCATCGTTCCGGTCTTCCAAGACATGAGTTGGTATGGTACAACTCCCCACGTACAAGAGAAGAACTTGTTCGTACATTACAGTATCTGGAGCCGAATCAAGATTTCCGAAACAAATGGCAGTATCAGAACATGATGTACATGACGGCAGGTTATCTGGTTGGACAATTGAAAGAAAATTCGTGGGAAGAGGTTGTTCAAAAGTCTCTATTTGACCCCCTAGGTATGAACTCAAGCCTGTTCTCTGTCGATGAGATGCAGCTTCAGCCTGACTATGCCTGTCCTTATATGGAACAGGATGGTCAGTATACAAGAATACATTTCGAGCTATTGACGCTGTTGGCCCTGCCGGCTCCATTAACAGTAATCTGGTCGACATGATCGCATGGCTTCAGTTCCAATTGCATTCAGGAGAGTGGAAAGGACAATCATTGATCTCCAAGGAACAGATGAAGGTTATGCACAGTCCTCAGATGGCTTGTGATTCATCATTCAACAGCAAAGAGCTGCCTGTGAGTACATATGGTCTGGGCTGGATGATTGAGCCGTATCGTGGGCATGCCATGATTCATCATGGTGGGGCTATTGATGGCTTCGCATCACAGGTTGCCTTTTTGCCAGAGGAGCAGATCGGGATCGTAGTATTGAGCAATACCCACGGAAGTATAATTCCGTATACGGTTGCTTTTCATATCATGGACCGACTACTTGGATTGGAACCCGTCAATTGGAGTTCCAGAATGAGCAAATTGATGGGGAAAGAACCGGCAGAACCAGAGAGTAATCCGGAGAATTCTTCGGAATTATCTATTCACCCAGAAACTGCTGTTGAGGAAAACGTTGAAGAACCTCCAGTCGCTCCGTATGATCGTGCTCTCAGTGCTTATGCGGGTATTTACACGCATCCTGGTTATGGCGAAATGTCCATTCAGGAAACAACGAACGGGTTGCAGGCAACCTTTAACGCCATCGAAATGCTTATGGAATACACCGGAAAAGATACGTTTTCGGTCGAATTCGTGTTATTCGGTCTGAAGGTCATATATACGTTCACCCTGAATGAATTATCAGGCGTCGCTCAATCCATCTCCATTCCTTTGCTGCTTGAGCCGGGTACGAAGCCTATTGAATTTACCAGAGTTTCGTAAATGAACACCTGATTCATTCCGTTGTGGTAGCCAATCCTACCTACCACAACGGAATATACACTGGATAACTCGTATCCTCTTCAGCGGTACCAGGTCTTCTCTTCACCCACAATCGGCGCAGATCAGGCAGTCCATGCCCCGCAACATGATAACCACGCAGAGAAGAATGATGGGCATGTTCTTCCTTGAAGCTGTAGGTGGGCAGAAGCAGCGCCTCCTGAATCAATCGATCTTCCAGTCGAATCAATCTATTCAACCGCTCCGCTGGTTCCTGGATCATGACCACTAGTCCGCATTCCTGTTCCAGTTCATGTCTCCAGTAATCATTCATCGCAATCAGGAATAACGTGTTCTGGAATGTATACATCGTCAACAGACTCAGCACGACATGATCATCGAACACTTCTCCTGTATAGATCAGATCACAATCGCTAAATCCATCTTGATAGACTGCATGGACCGGGTCTCCCGGAATAATGCATATATGTAGGCCAATCTGTTCACATCTCTCTGCAAACCAGATCATGTCCGCCTCCATCTTCTCTCCTTCTTCCACCCACAGATCTAATATCTGCCCCTGGTAAGAGCTACGGCTTAATAATGCTGAGGCCTGCGCCAGTGAAGACTCTATTAAAGTTGCTGATTTGGGGGAACCTTCTAGTTGATCCAATCTTTCTGATCGTTTTTTCCACGGCTCCCCTTGATGCAGACTCTCCATTAGATGCTGGTTCTGAACTCGTCCTCGAATCAGACTATAGGCAGCCTGCGTGTTCGTGCTCCCGAGCGCTTCCGACAACTCATGCGCATTCAATAACTGTTGAACAGCCCGGCGAAAATTCACATCATGCTGCGGCCCTTCCTTTCGCATATTAAACGTCATATACACACCGCCCTGCATCTCATGCTGTACGGCACGAGGTTGCGCATCCGGAAATAAATCATGTTTGATGATGGACTCTGCCTCTACCGAGTGGGGAAGCTGCCACACTTCAACGCGATCCACATAAGCCCGGCCTCTGAAATAGGCAAGGAACACCTCAAGCACAAGCAGCTTCGAATCATGACGAGTCAATCGATAGGGTCCTGTTCCAATCGGATGAAGCGGGTTCATCTCCACATCTCTAGGCAGGATAGATGCACACATACTGCTCATCAGATCCGGGAACATGAAATTTGGCTTATTCAACACAAAACGTACAGTCAACTGGTCATAAGCCTCTATGCTCTCAATCGAGTCAAACAGCGCCCTGCAAGGATTACTCCTGTCAGAGATAATGCGATCAAAGGTAAACTTGACGTCCTCTGCATCCAGAATCTTTCCATGATGAAAAGGTATGCCTTTGTGCAGATAAAAGGTCCATTCCCTTCCATCCGCATGACTCTCCCATGCCATAGCCAGACTTGGCTCGCAGACTTGGCGTTCAGCATTATAGCGAACCAAACGATCGAACACCTCTGCAATGATGAAAACTTCTCCCCACATCGCCGTCTGGGTTGGGTCCAGTGTCTTAAACGGTGTATTCTGCGGAATCCGTAATGTATCCATTCGCCCTCTGGCTCCCTCGTTCGAACGCAGACCGAATTGATGCTGCATTTGCTGCACCAGATGTTCTCGCATCGTAATTGGTAAGGTGAAGGCAAGTTCATAGGCGTCCTCGATCCTGTTGCCATTCAGGAGATGGTCAAACCGTTCACGAGCCACGTCAAGCAGCGGGACGCAAAAGACAAGTATCGATTTTTTGCCTCTACCACGCTGCGGGTTCCACATGACCCATCCGTTCTCCTTGAATTTGTTCATAATGAGGTTCATATTGCGCATGGTGCAGCACAAATGATGGGCGAGTTCACCTACCGTTGTATGTATTTCTTGTTCATCATGCACATGCAGAAACTTCAATCGCAATTGAATGTAATGTTCTGATACGTCCATTTATGCCCTCACTTCTTCTATGTTCTAAATTCTATCTTTCAACTACTTAGCTCCATCTACTAAAATACGAAATCCATTCGGTTTCTTCTACAGTTTTTCTTCAGGTTTTCCTCCATTATACTCAGTAACATCAACATGACCAGCGGGAAGGAAGAAGAACAACTTATGAAATACGCCGATTTGCACCCGAACATCAGGATACGAATCATTACTGATTTTTTCACCGATCTGACCCAGAAGTCCATCATTCCATTCATGGCAATCTATCTGAGTGTTCAGATTGGCGCAGGCTTGGCGGGCTTATTGCTGACGGTCAATATTGTGGCTTCCATGATCGTGGGATTGGGGGCAGGATATTGGTCTGACCGGATTGGACGAAAGAAGTTAATGGTGATCGCACAAAGTCTCCAGGTCGTGGCTCTACTATGCTTGGCCATCGCCAACTCGCCGTGGATGGATTCGATCTTCGTCAGTTGTGTCATGTTTCTGCTCAGCAGTCTCAGTTCAGGGATCACCGTCCCTATTGCTAATGCCATGATTGTCGATGTAAGCAGTGAACATGAACGTCATTATGTATATGGATTGCAATATTGGACAACAAACGTAGCTGTAACCTTTGGCGCACTGATGGGCGGACTATTTTTCGAGTCATTTCGTTTTCTATTGTTTAGTCTGGTATGTCTAGAAAGTATGGCTACCCTGTTTATTTTGGTTTTTATGATTCGTGAAACAATGTATAAACGCGCTAACAGTGCTACCGCTCAATTCAAGGATTCAGATCCATCCAACAGACTAATGGAAGCCAATACTCCAATCCAGAGAAACATACTGAAAACGTACTGGGCGGTCTTTCAGGACAAACGTTTTATGATATTTTTCACAGCCACTGTACTTGCGGTCTCCCTGGAATTTCAGTTGGATAAATACATCGCTGTTCGTCTAAAAAATGAATTCACCGCTCATCTGTTCGGCTCAGATATCTCAGGTCTGCATATGTTCAGCCTGATCATGGTCATCAACACTGTACTGGTCGCCTTGGTTGCCATTCCATTCTCCAGATGGATCGGTCGCTTCCCGTCCCGATCTATCATGACTGTCGGCATGCTCCTCTATACCGCAGGCTTCACCGTACTTGCTTTCAGCAACTGGGCCTGGTTACTTATCTTCTCCGCTATACTGCTGACCATTGGAGAATTGATGTACGCCCCTGTTCGTCAGGTCATGCTCGCGGGTATGATTCCCGATTCGGACCGTGCTGCCTACATGGCTGCTGACGGGTTAAGCTATAACGCAGCCGCCCTCCTCGGAAGTCTTGGGCTAACCATAGGAGCCTTTCTGCCTTCATATGCGATGGCTGGTCTGTATGTACTCATGGGGCTTGGAGCACTCGTCTTTTTCCGAATGTTACTTCGAAACACAGAGCAACAGAATGAACATCTACCATGTGCAGATGCATCTTGATTTCACTTTTCCTGCAACAAAATAATCATGTAAGGGAGCCCAGCAGGCTCTCTTTTTTATGCCCATTTTCATTATTAAAAAGTAAATTATCATAAACATTTTGTATATTATAGTTTACATTTAGTTAAATATCATGTACATTAGGTTCATGGAGGTGAGTAAGTGGAAGAATTGCACAATCACGTTCGGGAGTTACGAGCCAGAGATCGGCTGTCCCAAGCGGAACTAGCCAAGCTCATTGGCGCATCCCGTCAAACCATTGCCCTGATTGAACGCGGAGATTATTCTCCATCCGTGGTCCTGGCATTAAAAATAGCCCACGTCTTTCGTGAACCAGTCGAAAAAATCTTTGAATTGAAAGGTGGAGATTAGATTGAAACATTCATCATCCTCATCCATTAAGAAGCGGTTGCGTCTTCCCTTGTATGCAGCAGGTGGCGCTGTAGTTGGTTTTATCGGAGCTAGCGGGGTCCGCAAAGTCCCTTCTGACCTGAACTGGACGCTGTCTGTGTATTATGACTATGATCTTTTATTTGCGCTACTAGCTGCTGCGGTGGTGATTATGATGTTGTGGAACATATTCAGTCTCTCCCACACGCCATCTGTTCCTCCGATGGAGGAAGATACTTATGGAGAGTCTGATTCACTAATCTCACCCGCGGAGCGTTCCCTTGGAAAAGCGATGATACTAAGCGGATTCAGTGTTATTGTTGCGTTTACCTGGGCAGCACTGGCCTTGTCCTTGTACGCATCCAACAGAAACATGCCGAATTTCCCAGAACTGTTTAACCTCGTGAATCTCATTGGTGCATGTATCTCCATTTTCCTCGTCGTGATACTGCAAAGTCTGACGCTCAAAAGATATAACCGTTATTTCCCTGATCGTGCACTGGATCTGAACTCGCGCAATATGAAGAAAGATCATTTCGAGAAACTTGATGAAGGTGAGAAATGGATCGTCTATCGCGCAGCCTATCGTTCTTTCCAAATGATGAACCTATTGCTTGGTGTCGGCATGTTGTCCATGGTGCTGTATTCGGTTCTATTTACCTTCGCTCCATTCCCAATCGTAATGCTCTCTATTATCTGGATTGCCAACATCGGAATCTATTATCGTGAAACCTATCGTGCGAGTAACCAGTAATACATGGGTAAGTGAATCAATTTCATAATACCTTTAGCTGCTTCAATGAAGGCTAGATATAGATCAAAACGGTTGATTTTTTGTCTATATCTAGTTACAAAATTCCATTTTTAGTGAGTTATGAAATTGATTCAAGTAACTATTTTGTAAATATGTTTATAAAGGAGTGTTTGCATGCATTTATCCAAACGAAACACCCGCTTCAGGTTTACCTCCCTAACAGGAGCCTTCATGACTGTGGTTCTGTCACTTAGTCTGTGGGTACCCGCGGTTCAAGCGGAGACACCAACTCCAGTAGCTGCTGAACAAGGAAAGTCGAAAGCGCTGACAACCGAATCGGCTACAGCTTTTCTGGATTCATTCTTCGATTCACCTGAGGCAAAGGCCCATTATGTTGGAGCCTCCGTTGTTGTTGTGAAAGATGGTAAAGTTCTGGCAGAAAAAGGATATGGCTTCTCCGATGTGGAGAGCAAAACTGCTATCGATCCGAAAAAAACTGCTTTCCGTGTAGCCTCTGTCTCCAAAACGTTCACATCAGCAGCTGTAATGCAGCTGGTGGAGCAAGGTAAGGTTGATCTGCAAGCTGATTTTCAGACCTATGTGAAAGGGCTCGAATTTGATAATCCCTATGACAAACCTGTAACTGTGGAGAACCTGCTCACACACACGACCGGATTCGAGATCCGTGATCCCCAGCAGGAAGACATCCATACTGATTTCGACAAATACATAGCGATGGAGGATTACGCCCAGCAACACATGCCTCCTGTCGTTCGAGAGCCTGGTAGCGCCTACATGTACGATAACTTCTCGTTTTTGCTACTCGGCATGATTGTCGAGAACGTAAGCGGTGAGCCCTTTGAATCCTATATGCAACAACATATCTTCAAACCGCTTGGAATGGATAACAGCAGTTTCATGCTGGACGAAAAGTTCCAAAAGCAGCTAGCTACAGGCTACGATGCGACACACAACCCGCTTGATCTGTACACCATCGCTCCAACGCCAATGCCTCAAGGTGGCATGTTGTCTACCGCTGAGGACATTGGGAAGTTCATGATTGCGTTCCTGAATGATGGCGTGAAGGACAACGAGCGAATTCTCAAAGAATCCACAGTGAAAAGCATGGAACAATACCGTTCCTCCATTCATCCACTGTTACCGAACACCACATATGGATTCGAAGCTGCATTTCAGCTTCCCGGAGCAGGAAGTAGTCCAAAAATTATTACGAAAGCAGGCGACCTGACCGGATTCAGCTCTTATCTCTTCCTTATTCCTGAGCAAAATACAGGCGTCTTCCTGACGTATAATCAGAATGGAGCACTTCGTAATCTGTTCTACCCGGCATTCATACAAAATTTCTTCCCACAATATGCAGAGCCTGTACAGTTTAAGGAATACACGCCGCAATCCGCAGCTGAGCTGCAACGCTTTACCGGATTGTACGCCGATCTTCGACTTAGCACGATTGTAAGTTCCTTGAAAGGTGGCGGGGATAAGCCAGGACAACTGAGCATTAACGATGTATTCCTGGGTCAACGCAACCTGATTCAAGTGGAAGATAATCTCTTCAAGGATGAATTGACTGGTCAATTCACAGCATTCAAAGAATATGCAGATGGCACCACATACATGAAAGAACCTTACCTCAACCCTATGGGCTATGAGAAAAAAGGACAACAACCTATGGGCTTCCGGGATGTTCGTGAGAACAGTCCTTATGCTGAAGCAATCTATGCCATACAATCTCTTGGATATTATGAGAATGATGCTAGTAAGTCTTTCCAACCAAAAACAGCTGTGACACGAGCTGAATTTATTGAAAACACTCTTAAACTGAGTGGATTGAAACCCAGCAAAACTACGCCTCCTGCTGGCACCGACTGGGCAGACCATGCAGCAGCCGGATATATTCAACTTGGATATGAAATAGGTATGATTACTGGCACGGACGAACAGCAGTTTAAGCCAGATCAAGTGATTATCCGGCAGGAAGCAATGGTCATGATGTGGAGAGTTATGCAACTGCAATATCCTAGCGAACTGTTCAATGATGTGAAACTTGCGGGGCACACAGATACATGGGCTGTACCAGCCATTCAGATGATGTATACGCTCGGTATCCACGGACCTGAGGTGAAGGTACTGGAGGATGGTTCTGTTGATTTCCTTTCCCGCAAACCTCTGATTCGTCAGGAAGAGGCTGCGATTATGTATGCACTGCTTACACAACCAACTGATCAAATCGTCGCTGAACTGATGGCGGCTCAGCAACCACAAGCAGAACCTGCTGAAGGAGCTGAGCCTGCAGATGAGACATCTGAAACTGCGCCGGTTCCTGTACCAGCGACAGTCCCTTCTCCAGCATCAGCACAATAAAAATAAAACATCTTCATACCGATTAGATCTATCATGCTCATGATGTAAAACAAACAGGCTTGTTCGGAAGGGTAAGATCCTTCTCGAACAAGCCTATTTCTGTACTTTTCTTAACTTATAATTCTATCTGTTACGGGGTTACATCCGTTCCTATCCGAGCAACGAAGAGACATGACGATTGCCATTACGCTGGTCGTACTTGTCTGCCGCTGCTTGGGCATATCCCGCAAAATAATCCGCCAGTTTACGCAAATCTCCTGGATCTCCTTCATACGGGAAGAACGCAGGCAGACGTAATCGGTATTCCGGGGATTCGTCCGCCCAGCGGCGTAACAATGGTGCCGTTCTGGCGTAAAACAACATTTTGGCAAATGGATCTTCATTATCCATCGCGAACACCAGACTTTCTTCCAGCACATCAATCCCCTTCGCCGGATTGGTGCGTGCAAGATAATCCATCTGCTCGGCAAAGCTTCTCACAAAATCATTTTGACCCTTGATTAACCGGTAGCCCTTTTGTTGATGCTTGTCTGCTTCCGCAGTCCGCCCCAAACGGTAGAGTGGCATCAAGATCTCCGACAACGTAAGATGTGGAATCTCCGCGCAGCTCATCCGGCCTTTCAGGATAGGTTTTGCCATTTCAAGCACCTTCTCGTCGTCACCGGTAAGAATAAAATAACGCATCATCTCGTCCTGTTCACAGGCTTCACAGTCACTCATAAAGTCTCGATCCATCGTTCTGAACTTGGCATAACTGCTTCCTGCCTCCTCCAGCTCCCCCAGATCCATGGAGATGCGGAATCGATAATACCAATACGAACGTTCGCTGTAGCCAAATGACTTGAAACGCTGTCCGAAGTCCTCAAGCAACTCCATTATTTTATCGCGTGATACTTCCGGGAAACTGGATAGTTTGCCTAGAATCCATTTATACGACCACATTAACGTTTCTTCATCATATTCTTCCGGCTGTTGGTCGAACTTGCCCAGCTGCCAGGAAAAAGCAATCAGTGCCTTCATCGGATAACCGCAGAATGTTGCTGTCTCCACAATCTCCGATCTTGCTTCATATGCTTCTTCTTCCATGCCGTTCACATCGGCGACTCTTGCTGCTTCCTCCAGCATACCCAGCTTTGCTGGACCATTAGGCAAGCCGTAGGCCTCGTCCATCAATTCCTCAAAATCCATCTCTGTCTTCATCAGACATCCCCCTTACGATCTGTATTCGCACGCAAACCCCAATCAATAAAACGAACGATGCCCTGATTCAGCACTTCCAACTCCTGCCGGTTCATCGCATAATGCCCCATCATCAATGCATTAACATACAACATCTCAATGGCAATCGGCGTCATTTGGTCATCCGGTGACGTTAGCACACGCTGAATAATCGGATTGTTCACATTCAGGTACAAAGTTGAATATCCCGCCGAACTGATTCCAGAGGATAAGGAGCCAAGGATGGATGAGAACAATTCCGTGCTCTCTTCGCTTGCTTTTTCCAGCGCACGGAGTGTTGAGGATTCCTGCGAAAGAGTGAACAACACCGGCAGATCCGATGGCTTGAAACCTTTCACCTCTGCTCGACAACGGAAGCGCTGCAGAGCCGAATCGGCGAGTCGCAACGCATCATAATACTGATTACGCTCAGCCGGTGGCACATCCGTGAAGCTCATCGAGACCTGATCCGGCTCTAGCCGTTCCGTGCGTACATTATGCACAGCCATCGGCAGTGTCGCCATCAACTCACTGTCATAGATGTAGCCACCGTTAATAACCAGCATCGATTGTGCCGATGCCACATGATGAATCTGACGGTACTCATCGACAGAGGACGTGAAATACAATGTCTCTCCTTCATCGATCAGCTCACCCAGCTCCCGGTGGCCTCTCGTGCTCTCAAATGGCAGCCAGCGGTGAATCATCGCGTAGAATGCTTGATCCTGTACAGCCAGTGCCTTCATGGACAAGGCATGCAGGCGAATCAGCTTCTGTAGCCGTTCCGTCTGGCTCTCGGCCATGTCAGCCAGTCCCTTGCGAAGTGCGTCTCCGAGTTCGGAGCGAACTTCCTCCAGCTTTTCATTTTCATAAAAATGTTCCCGTGATGCCGTCGGTTGAAGCTCATCTGTCCAAATTAGACATTTCACGAAGAAAGCCCACTCTGGCAAAATGTTCTCTGCTTTCTCGGAAATCAGCATTCGCTTCAGGTACACCCGGTGAGAACGCTTGGCATTCAGATTAACTGCGTGTGGCAGGACAAAAGCAATACCTCCAGTACGGCCTGAAGCCGTCGTCAACGGAATGAAGTCCTGGAACTTCTCCCCAAGCAGACGTTCACCAAAAGCCAACACTTCTGCTCTGCGTGAACGTGCGAGTGCAGGGTCCATCAGCCAGATCGGCGTCTCGCTATTTACCACATGTTGCACACCGTCATGATGCAGCGTGACCGGATACGGCAATAACGCTCCGTAATAGAACAAGGCCTCTTTCACATAATCCGCTTCAAAGTAGTGAGCCGCGTCTGGTGTGCAGCGCAGATATACTTTGGTGCCTAGGGACAGCTGCGTGTCCAACTGCCGAATCGTATAGGTGCCATCCGGCTTGCCCCGCCACTCCATTGAAGGTCCGCCCTTCGCGGATTGCGTCAGCATGACGATTTCATGACTCACCATGAAACAGGATAACAACCCGATCCCGAAACGTCCGATAAACGAAGTCTCTCCATCCAGCAGCGCTTGCTGCCCTCGTTTCGAGGATTGTCCAATCATGGCCAGGAATTCATGGATATCAGCTTCAGTCAAGCCGATGCCGTTGTCCTCCACCATCATGGTCAGTTGCTCCCCTGTTCCTGTAAGTTCCACACGCACTTCACCCTGATACCCTGGCTCCGCCTCCGTTCTTGCGGTAATCGCATCAGTCGCATTCTGCATCAGCTCGCGCAAGAACACTTTCGGACTGCTATATAGATGATTGGATAAAATCTGGATCATACCACTCAGGTTCACTTGAAAACGATATTCATTGGATGCTGTCATGACTCACTCACCTTCCTCTACGTCCAAACACAATATGTACCCATACGATGTATTCATATGGATGTGTTAGACGAATTTATTATGTAATCGTTAAAAACAGACATTCCTGTGACAGGTACGCCAAAACATCACGTCAAGCCGGCCCTGGATAACCAAGACCGGCGTTAGATGAATATTTCAGACATTCATGAGACGTAAGGCCTTATCTTTCATTACCACGTTATGAAGAGCAATGAAACGGATGTTCTACCCTTAAAATAAGGATACATCGTACAGGCCATAGTGAAAACAAACCATAGACCCGATTTGAAGTGGAATTGATGGGAAGTGTGCACCCTCCATCCGGGACTATTGACGGAGAGATACATCTTTTTTCGTCATGCCTTTGAAGTTTGGTTCTGCTTCGTCTCGTCACACTATGGAATAGTCATCAACCACTGGCGGAAAGTCAGATCTGAATGATGTGGAGTTTAGCGAGGAAATTCAACAGATTGAGAAATAAACAAACGCAGGTTATGATGTGGAGACATGTATATTGGGATGATTATAGAGAGGAATGGAACAACAGCATGGAATCCAAACTACTTCAAAAATTAAAATATGCTTCCCAATTAACGGCACAGGAGAAGCATATTGTGAACTATATCCTGAACAACCCCGAAGTTGTATTTGATTCTACAGCCCATGAACTGGCTCAGCAGACCTATACAAGCTCATCTACCATTGTTCGCCTATGCAAAAAGCTGGGTACCAAGGGGTACCCAGACTTTCAGCTCAAGCTTGCTCTTGAATACCAACAGATACCTTCCGCGTTGCAGACGCAGGATCATGCAATTGCAGAACAAGGCAACGTGCTGGCTGCCATCGACTCGGTTCCTTACCTGTATCAGCAGGCGCTGGATGATACGCGCCGGATGTTAAATGCTCCTGTTTTGCTACGAATCGCTAATTGGGTCAAAGAATCCGGACGTATCGATATCTATGGCAGTGATATGAATTATTATCTGGCTCAACAGGCTTGTGCCAAGTGGAATGAACTCGGCATATCTGCGATTGCTCACAATAGTCCCAACATGCATTACTTGAACACGATGAATCCCAACAGCCTGACGCTGTCTTTTGTTATCTCGCACACAGGCGAGAATCAATCCATGATTGAAGCTGCCAAAGTGCTCAGTAGCAAACAGATGAAAGTCATCGCGGTTACAGGCAACAACCATTCAACCCTGTCCAGACATTGTGATGAAACGCTGCTGGCTTATGGATACAATGAACAGTTAAGACTGTCCAAAATGTCTTCAATGGTCTCCGTACTTTATATTTTCGACATGTTGTACATGAGCAGCATTAGCGATACATATTAACGATTAACGCTGGTCCGCTGCAAATACAATCCCGGCATCCTTACGCGCACTCATGAGTACACTCATCACAGACTGGCTGTGTTCGAGCAGTTCGTAACACCGTTTGTGGTCACCACTTGCATGGATGTCCCTGAACGCTTCCCACTCATAATACAGCCAATTGGATTTGGTCTGCGCATTATATTCCTCAGCAGGCTCATTCCCGATCTGAAGCTTGATCTCCCGGCAACCGTTTGCTCCTCCCACAATCTGAAGATAACCATTCTCTCCCTGAATGAGCACAAAGTTCATGCTGCTCGTGTCTTTGGCACCTACACATTCCGCAATAAATTCCGGATATTTGAGAACCACAACTCCTGACGTATCAATGCCATTGGCATGCTGGTTGGCAGTATACGATACAGCATTCGGACTACCGAACAGATTCATAACCAAATGAAGATTATAAATATTGATATCCATCAGCGCTCCACCAGAGAATTGTGGATTAAATACATTCGGTGTTTGCCCTGCAAGCAAATCATTGTATTTGCGCGAGTATTGACTGTAGTTACACTGGATGAGTTTGATCGGGCCAAGCTTCGGTAGCTGCTCCTGTATAACTTTAATATTCGGCAAATGAATGTTGGAGATCGCTTCAAACAGCAACAAATTCTTTTCCTTCGCAAGTGCAATCAGCGACTCTGCTTCCTGAAGCGTGGATGTGAACGGTTTTTCACAGACGACATGCTTGCCATGTTGAAGTGCCTGATAGGCCTGTTCGTAGTGCATACTGTTCGGTGAAGCAATATATACGAGATCTACATTCACATCTGAAAATAGGGAGTCCAGGTCTGTATAGATTGTACTTACCCCATATTTACCCGCAAGCTCCTGTGCTGTTTCTCTCTTCCGGGAGTACATCGCTGTACACGTAACATCTTCAAGTTCATTTATCGCGGACAAAATGGCATCCACAATGGACCCTGTACCAATCGTTGCTATATTCATCATATTGTTTCGCTCCTGTCGTTGATTTATCAGTTGGCTTTCTTCGCCGCTTCGATTCCGTCATGTAAAATATCCAATACATATAAAACCTCTTCATCCTTGACCGGTTTATCACCGTTATGTCGAATGGCATGAAGCAGTCGATCATATAAAATGCCATAGTCCGTTGCTTCCGAAGGAACTTTCTCCGTATGTGATGTTCCCTCATCGTCCACATAACTAATCGTACCCCAGTTATCCTCTGAATCAGCTTCAATGGATATTTTGGTTCGTCCATCTCCACTTTTCGTTTGGTGCCCACTGCTATATTTAACGAAGCTTCCCCGATCCCCGTGCACAATGAATTTCGGATGCTCGATCTTCACCAGCAGGCTGCATTTGATTGTGGCCTTCATTCGTCCATAACGAAAATCAATATCGATATAATCATCAGATTCACCCGGCGCGATCAAACTCCGAACATCATAATCAATTCGGTCTGCTACACCATATATGGAGATTAACTGATCGATGGTATGCACGGCCAACCCATGCAGCAATCCAAATCCGCTTCTGGCGTACTGTGGGTGAAAATAATCATAGTGGGACTGGATTTCAACAATATTCCCCAGTTTGCCGCTCTCAATCACTTTTTTCAATGTCAGAAAGTCACCATCAAATCTGCGATTTTGATTCGCCATGGCGATGAGATGTTTACGATTGGCTAGTTCAAAGATATCTTTGGCTTCCGCAGAAGTAGAGGCAAAAGGTTTCTCCACCACCACATGTTTCCCGTGTTCCAATGCCAGCTTGGCGTACTCTACATGGCTATCCACATGGGTGGCAACAACAATCAATTCAATCTCATTATCCTGCAATATGTCTTCGATATTCGTCGAAAAAGTAATCTCGGGATAGAGTAATTCACGCTCTGTATCGCCAACCCGATCTTCCTCCCGACGGTATATCGTCTTCACCTTGATATTTTCTTTCTTGTCCAGATAAGGTAAATGATAATTCACCACTGCGTTTCCGAATCCGATGATCGCCATATTCAATATCATGATCGCTCACTCCTCTGCTCTGGTTGAGTGTAATGTTATCACGATCAAGTCAGGCGGAGAATGCTTTGGGGCGGGATTGGCAGCATCATGCGCAATTCGATTTCAGGTTTGAAAATGTATGAAATTCAATTTCATTCTCTTCTTTTTTTCATGTTCGAGATCTAACATATCTTCCATAGTTTACCGATATAACATAAGGCGTTAATTACATACATATAGAACGAAGGGGACGATGAAAGAATGAAAACAGGATATACATACTTACAACGCACCATCTGTACATTACTGTTATTTACACTCATTGCAGCAGTAACATTGGGAGGCGGAACCGCAGCCCAAGCAGCTTCACTCAGTCAATCCACAGTGTATTATGAGTCCGATGGCGTCCTGTACAAAGTATCTGCTGATGGCAGCAATACGACAGAAGTATTAATTGATTTCCAAGGGGTGGACTTGCACGCGGCAGGCTCTTATCTTTACTACACTCAGACCGCTTCTTCCACAACATTGCTTCGAGTTCCGAATGACGGGTCCAGCGATGCGGCAGAAACATTTGCTACAGATGTACTGAGCTATTACACGGATAACGGATTCATCTATTATCTGGATGCTACAGGTACAATTTATCGCGCTAATGGCAATAGTGACGCTTCAGCTGTCACCAAGATTGCTGACAAAGCCGATACCGATTTTCCATTTCTCCTGGTAGCCAAAGGGCGTGCTTACTATAATGCGCTGGTTAATGGAAACACGTGGATCGTGTCCAAAACGTCCAACGGTTCTGGAGCTGTTCAGCGGATTGCCGCAGGCGCAGTGGAAGGACGTTATTTTACGAATCAAGCCAAAAACGAACTGCAACTGATGGTAAATACAGACCCCTACGAGGACTTCTATTCCACCAATGCTGTTGTCATGTATAAAGTGAACTACAACACTGGCAAGGCAACTGCTGTTAATCCCAAAGCCAAACTGGATGTGAATGCTGTATATTCCGGTGGTTGGGGAAATAATCTTTACGTGTATAACAAAGGAATCGATCTCGACATTAATAAGGATTACAATTATGCCAAAGGCAAAGCGTTCGCGTTAACAACTTCAGCCAAAACGCTTCAGCTTCATAACAAGAGCGTCCGGGAAGTAAGTGCCTTAGGTACAGACAAGGTTGTCCTTATTGATGCAGACAAGAAGGCTTATGCCAAAACGGTCTCCGGCAACAAAGTGACCAAGTCCGCCAACCTGAACCTGAACAATGTAACGTATGTTGCAAATCAATTGACCAATGGTACAGCTACGGCTGCATACATCTCGGGCAACAACGGTCTCTATTCGGTCAATACAGCTCTCAAGGTAACGAAACTTACCAGTGACGAATGGGATGCATTCCATATCAGAGATGATGTTGCCGGCCTGTTCTACATCAATGCCAAAGATCAGTATCGCTTGTATCACGTGCAAACGGGTGGAACAGGGAAAAAAGTAATGAGTGACGTTTTCCTCGACAATATTCTATTGGTGACACCGTACTAACATATCCTGTTGAATCAAGCGTGTAGCCTATTCATCGGACTTGTCCATAAAAAAAAGGACTACCAAGAGCCCTACGGGCTCTTGGTAGTCCTTTTTTGGTTGTCGAAAACTATTTTTCAAAAATATCTTCCATATGAGAATGATAATTGTTATCATTAAGAAAATAAGACAAAAGGATGGTCCGTATGACTGAACAGTTTCCCTTCATTGCTGAAACCTCATCTCTACCGCTCCTCTCCTCCATGTGCCGTGTGCGTCGTGGGGAGAATTTCCGTGTGCAAGGCAAGACGGTGTCCCGGCCCATGCTCTGTCTTATTTTGCAAGGAGACGGTGTTCTGGTCCTGAATGATACAGTCTATACGGCGCAAGCGGGCAGCTTGTTCGTGTTGAAGTCAGGTACAACCATCGAGGCCGCTGCACGCTCGAATGTGACCGAATTTGTATTGCTAAGCATGGATACGGTTCAATTGCAGCAAGTGCGAGGTGAATGGAAAATGACCTCTTCACCCGCCTTCCCGCTGGATTGGCAGACAGGCAGATTGCTGGTTCGTCACGAGCAGCAGGCTGTATCACGTATGGAACAACTGTATGAAACCTATCGCGGTCTTCAACCAGACCACTTTATCAGCATACATAGCCAGCTGCATGAACTGCTGCAGTTTCTCTCGGAGAACCGACTGGAAGCCAATCATGAGAAAGTGGACCCTGCCTTGGAGCGCAGCATTATGTATATGCGACGCTTCATGAGTGAAGGAATCAGCATGGATCAGCTTGCCAAGATTGCTGGCCTCACACCCAGCTCCTACTCTCGCAGTTTCAAGAAAGCTAAGGGCATGTCACCGACCGATTATCTGAATCGTTTACGTATAGACGAAGCCAAAAAACAGCTGACCGCGGAAACATGTGTCCTCAAAGACGTCGCGATATCTGTCGGGTATGGCAATGAGTATTATTTTAGCCGTAAATTCAAACAAACCTTGGGCATTGCTCCCAGCGTATATATGAAAAGAGATCAACTTCGCGTAGCTACGGCATCCATCATGGGATTCCACGAGAATCTGGCTTCGCTCGGACTGCGCCCTGTAGCTGTGCTGGAAGGAGTTCTTGACCGAGAATCGGATGATTATGAACAAGAACGCCGATTAACCAGACAATTCGATCAACTTCGGCAGGCGAAGCCAGACTTGATCATCGGTGACTTTTACCATAAGCCTTATTATGATCGCCTGAAAAGTATTGCACCCACCATCATTTTGGAGTCCACTGACGACTGGAAAGAGAACCATATTCGCATAGCCGAACTAGTCGGACGCGAGAAGCAAGCGTTGCTGAATTTCAAGGAACTTGCGTTCCGCAAACTTGAAGCCGGACTGAACCTCCAGCCTTATTTCAGACAAAAACGGTTGGCTCTGATGGAGATTACGAATCAGTTCATCCGATTACAGGGGAATGGCGAGCATCCATTAAATCACTTGTTGTATGCCGAATTGGAACTCCATCCTGCCCAGCTTGTGTCTCCCGAAAGTTCCAGAAATGAGTATGTTGCGGATAATATCCCTGTGCTGGATACGGATTATCTGTTGATCCATCGTACTTCGCTTCAGCCTGCCAGTGAAAAGGTATTCCGACGCATGAAGCAAACGGCATCATGGCATCGATCACCTGCCGTGCTGCATGGTAACGTTCATGATATCTCGAATTGGCATCTGTTATGCTGGACTCCGGCTGGTCGTCTGCAGATTATGAACGAACTGGAACAGATTGCTCAGCAGTCTGTTGTCTTTCCTCAGGCAGAACTGATCGGACACTAGATGTGAATATTAGATCCAACGAAGTGACCGGTGTGCAGTGTTATTTTTCCCATCGTATTCCTTCATTATAATTAAATAAGATATTGCACAGGCCAAAGGGCCCTCTCCTATAACGGAAAGGGCCCTTTACATGTAATTATGAATGTTCCTTAATCTCTTCCTTCGGAACCAGCTTGTATATCTCTTCATCTTCCATGGTATCAATCAACCGATCCAACCATTTGTAGTATGCTTCCGCTTGCAAAACCTTATGTTTGTCTTCCATCAGAATGTGGATAAGTTCAGCATCTGCCTGCTCATCCAGATCTTCGAGTAATCGATTCAGTTCTTCAATCGATTTGCGCAGAATCTGAAGGTTACTCTCCACGGCTTTTCTCCACTTAATCGCAAAATAATCCGTAAATGTCTGGTGCCAGTCATACTCTACTTCATATAGGTCTTTCCTGGAGCCTTTGCTCCATACTTTGTTTACCATTTTCAAATCCAGCAGTGTTCGTACACCTGTACTCATACTCGTTTTGCTCATTTCCATTTCCCGTCCCATATCGTCAAGGGTCATTGGCTTGTCTGCAAAAAATAGCAATCCATATAAGTGTCCCGTAGACAGCGTAACCCCGTAAAGATCCATATTACGTCCAATGGCTTCAATAACGCGTTTACGAATCCTCAGCACGGTTGCCTGCTGTTCCTCTTGTAAATGGTCCAAGCCCATGCTTGCAACCTCCATTCTGAACATTCCACAGTCTTGGCAAAATAATTGCAACACTTTAAAAGTCCTGCTTACATGGGAAAGCATCCGGCCGGACATCCTATATGCCAGAGGGCTTTCTTTCACCCAATGTATGAAAATGGGAACTTTACCAGGCTACATTTGCCTATGACTATCTTTTAACCAAAAAATTCAGCTTCAATTCAGCTCATTTTCTATTGTAGGAAAAGCGATATCAAATGTAAAGGAACCTTATTAGACAGAATAAGGAGAATGACGGAGCATATGGAAGGAAAACTTTGTACAGTTTTTACTGTACAAACATTATGTACTGTTTATTCGGTTGCTATACGGGGTAAGTATTGTTAGAATACAAAACGTTACCCAGAAAGACGGGAAGCGAAGCAACAACTACCGGATTTCGTGGCTGGGCGCATAAGTGTATGGGCTTATGGATGCTGAAAGCCGTTCGAAGTGCACAACACATCAGAAGGGGTGAAAACATGACCATACTTGAAGTGAAAAACGTAAGTAAATTGTTTGGCCCCCAAACCGAGCAAGGTCTGCAATTACTGGAGCAAGGTTGGGGTAAAGAAAAGTTGGCCAAAGAAAAACAGATAACGGTTGGTGTCAACCGGGTCAACATGGACATTAAGGAAGGCGAGATTTTCGTTATTATGGGACTGTCCGGGAGTGGTAAATCCACACTGGTTCGGATGTTCAATCGTCTGATTGAACCAACATCCGGAGAAATTTTGGTCCATGGTAAGGATCTACGTAAGATGAACAAAGAACAATTGCGCGAAGTGCGCCGGAAAACGATCAGCATGGTCTTCCAGAAGTTTGCGTTATTCCCGCACCGTACCGTTCTTGATAATGTCGAGTATGGACTGGAAATACAAAAAGTGGATAAGGAAGTACGCCGTGAGAAGGCGAAAACCTCACTTGAGCTGGTTGGCCTTAAAGGCTGGGAAGACAAAATGCCAGATGAACTCAGTGGCGGGATGCAGCAACGTGTCGGCTTGGCCCGTGCACTTGCCAATGACCCGGAAGTTCTACTAATGGATGAAGCCTTCAGTGCACTTGATCCATTGATTCGTCGTGATATGCAAGATGAGTTGATCGAGCTTCAGGATAAAATGAAAAAGACCATTATTTTCATTACCCATGACTTGGACGAAGCGCTGCGCATCGGCGATCGTATTGCCCTCATGAAAGACGGCGCAGTCGTGCAGATCGGTACACCGGAAGAAATCATGATTCAACCGGCCAACTCATATGTGGCCCGCTTCGTCGAAGACGTGGATCTGTCCAAGGTCCTTACAGCATCTCACGTAATGCGTCGCCCTGAAACAATTACGCTTGACCGTGGTCCTCGTGTTGCCCTCGAATTAATGCGCGAACGTGGTATTTCCAACCTGTTTGTCATTGACCGTTCGAAAAAATTGCTTGGTGTTATTACAGCTGAAGATGCAACTCGTGCCATGCGCGAAAACAAAGTATTGAACGACATTCTGATCACGGACGGGCCGACGGTGTCGCCTGAGACCCTGATTCATGAATTGTTCGAAATCGTAAGTTCTGCCCATGTGCCGCTCGCTGTTGTTGGTGAGAATGGCCGTCTGCAAGGTGTTATCGTCCGCGGTGCCCTGCTGGGTGCACTTAGCGGTGAAGTTGCAGTAAAGGAGGAACTTGTGAATGATTCCCAAAATACCACTCGCATCGTGGATTGAATCCATCGTTGACTGGATGAGCTCCTCGCTCTCCGGATTGTTTAAAGTTATCTCTGTTGTTATTCAGGAAGTGGTCGGATTCTTCTCCGGGCTGTTCATGTTGCCACATCCACTCCTGTTCATTGCGATATTGGGTGTTCTTGCGTTCCTCGTAGGTCGACTCCCACTGACACTATTCACGGTTATCGGGTTCTTGCTCGTAGATAACTTGGGGTACTGGTCCCAATCCATGGACACACTCGGCCTGGTTATCACTTCAGGATTGGTTTCGATTCTGCTTGGTGTGCCTGTCGGAATCTGGCTCGCATACAGTAAAACTGCGGCGCGTATCGTCACACCGCTGCTTGACTTCATGCAGACAATGCCTGCATTTGTCTACTTGCTGCCTGCGGTTACATTCTTTAGCCTCGGTGTCGTTCCAGGTGTTATCGCATCGGTTATATTCGCGATTCCACCAACGATTCGTCTGACTCACCTGGGTATCAAACAGGTATCTGGCGAATTGGTCGAAGCAGCCGACGCATTCGGTTCAACTTCCATGCAAAAGTTGTTCAAAGTACAACTTCCACTCGCTTTGCCTACCGTGATGTCCGGTATTAACCAGACCATCATGCTGTCGCTGTCCATGGTTGTTATTGCATCCATGATCGGTGCACAGGGTATTGGTGCGGAAGTATATCGTGCGGTAACACAGCTGCAAATCGGTAAAGGTTTCGAAGCTGGTCTCGCTGTTGTCGTACTCGCGATTGTGCTGGACCGTTTTACACAAAATCTGTTTATGCCAGGTCGCAAAAAGACCTCACGCATTACAACGAAGCAAAAAGCATGGATCACTGCTGCGGCAACATTCCTTGTGTTAGTCGCTGGTTTCTCACAATACTTCGTTGGTGGCACGACTTCCGCTGGTGGCAACAATTCAGCAGCCAATGCTATAGGTCAAGAAGTGAACTATCAGATTATTGGTATCGATCCCGGGGCTGGTATCATGAAGTCCACAGCTAAAGCGATCGAAGACTATAAACTAACTGATTGGACCCTCATTGAAGGTTCTGGTGCAGCCATGACGGCTACATTGGACAAAGCCATCAAAAATGAAGACCCAATCATCATTACAGGATGGACTCCGCACTGGATGTTCAACAAATATGATCTGAAATATCTGGAAGACCCTGAGAAATCTTTCGGTGATGCTGAAGAAATTCACACCATTGCCCGTAAAGGTCTGAAAGAAGATCACCCTGTTGCGTTTGAATTCCTATCCCGTTTCCAATGGACATCGGATGAAATGGGTGAAATGATGACTGCCATCCAGGATGGCACATCCCCGGAAGAAGCAGCGAAAGCTTATGCCGAAAAACATGCCGATCAGATTGCTGAGTGGACCAAAGGTCTGACTCCAGTGAACGGTGATGCGTTCAAACTGAGCTATGTGGCTTGGGATTCCGAAATCGCAAGTACCAACTTGCTGAAATATGTGATGGAAAACGACCTTGGTTATAAGGTTAACGCTCTGCAAGTCGAAGCCGGACCGATGTGGACGGGTGTTGCCTCAGGCGACGTAGATGCCTCTCCAGCAGCTTGGCTGCCATTGACACACGCTGACTACTGGGAACGTTACAAAGACCAGGTGGACGACCTGGGTGCCAACATGACGGGTGTACGTACAGGACTCGTGGTTCCTAGTTACATGACTGAAGTAAACTCGATTGCAGATCTGGAAACAGGTTCCACTTCTTCTACTCCATCGGCAAGTGCTAATGTCGGCGAAGAGGTGAATCACCAAATCGTTGGTATTGACCCGGGTGCAGGTCTGATGAAAGCTACGGCAAATGCGATTGAGCATTATGAATTGTCTAACTGGAATCTAATCGAAGGCTCTGGAGCCGCGATGACTGCATCGCTGGACAAAGCTTATAAAAATGAGGAGCCCATCATCGTTACGGGTTGGACACCCCACTGGATGTTCAATCAGTATGATCTGAAGTATCTGGACGATCCCGACTTAATTTTCGGTGACGCAGAGGAAGTTCACACGGTTGGACGTAAGGGGATCAAGGAAGATCATCCCGTTGCCTATGAGTTCTTCTCTCGTTTTAACTGGACTGCTGATCAAATGAGTGAAATTATGGTAGACATTCAAAAGGGCGTTTCGCCTGAAGAAGCTGCCAAGTCTTATGCAGAAAAGCATCCGGACCAAATTGAAGAATGGACCAAGGGTTTAACCCCGGTTAAAGGTGACAATTTACGTCTCGGTTATGTTGCATGGGACTCGGAAATTGCGAGTACAAACCTGATGAAGTATGTGCTTGAGACGGATCTGGGTTACACCGTCAAAGCCCTACAAGTCGAAGCTGGTCCCATGTGGGCAGGCTTGGCAGCAGGTGATATCGATGCTTCTCCAGCCGTTTGGCTCCCGCTTACACATGGGGACTACTGGGAGACGTATGGAGACCAGATTGAAGATATTGCTGTAAGTATGACCGGAGTCAAACAAGGTCTGGTTGTTCCAACTTACATGGATATCAACTCTGTTGAAGATTTAAAAGATAATTAAACCAGATTGAGATGGATAAACCTGAATTTGGTAAAAAAAAGACCACCGAAATTTTTCGGTGGTCTTTTTCTTATGGCTATGATTTTTTTCAGACATGCTAATTTGATTTCGTATTTAATCTTGGTCATACGGCTACCTTAAGCATTCAAACGCTTTTTCCATTTGATTCTTCTCACATATCCTCTTACTTTGCCTTCGCTCATGAACATCGTATGTAGATGATACTTGGTGAGTTCGTTTATTTCCAACAACTATCCGATCAGCAACAGTAGTACACCAATGACAATCATGACAACACCGAGAATACCATACACCACTCTTGCGCCCTGTCGTCCAATAGTCTTCACAAAAATTCCTGCTCTAAAGCTCTTCATAAACCAGTCCCAGTTGTTGATTCCTCCGAGCAAACTAAAAATCCCTGCCGCTATGGCAAATAGTGCGATTAAAACAGGTTGTTCTTGCATTACGTCAACACTCCTTCAATATAATCCTGTCTACTATACCTTCACTTGGCGAAAATTAACAGGCATTAATTGGGCGTATCTCAAAACTCGCTGAAGTGCATCTTTCACCGCCTTTTCGCCCCCTGCTGCGTCACTTTCCCTTGACGTGCCCCGGCACGCCTGCAGAAAACTTCCTTGCTTGGAACGAAAATTCGGCAAAATCTACTTCCTTCGGAGTTTTCAGAAACGCCCTAGAAAAAAACAGCTTGCAGATGGAAGTCTGCAAGCTGTTCTGTTTCGTCTGTATTATACGTTTTATTGCTTTTGTAATTCGCTTGCCGACAATAGCATAGTCACCACTTCAGCACGGGTTGCTTCGGCGAGTGGATTAAACATATTCTTCCCTGTTCCCTTCACCAGTCCTGCATCATATGCAGCAGCGATATATGGAACAGCCCACGCCGGTACTTTATCGGCGTCCGCGAAACTCAGTGCCGGATTCGACTGTACTGGGAGACCGAGTGCTCTGACGAGCATAACTGTCATCTCTACCCGCGATACTTTGCCTGATGAACGGAACGTATCATCCGTATATCCACTAATGATGCCTTGATCCACTGCCTGAGCAATAAAGGATTGCGCCCATGCAGGTATCCCAGCAGCATCCTTAAACGTCAATGCCTTGTTGCTGGCTGGAAGTTCAAATGCTCTGCCCAACATCACAATGAATTCGGCGCGTGTGGCTGGTGCATTCGGACGGAAATTACCATCCTGATACCCGTTCACAATTCCCCGGGAAATGGCCTGCTCAATGGCAGCAGCTGCCCAGTGATTTCCGATGTCCTTCATGTCTACAACCGGTGTGGTTGGATTAGGATTTCCTCCATTACCCGGAACGCTTGGCGTAGTTGGGTTTGTAGGGTTGGTTGGTGTAGTCGGAGTTACAGGTGGAGTAGGTGTTGTAGAACCTCCACCACTGTTACCACTGCCCGGATTACTTCCATTATTGCCGCCACCATTACCAGGAGTGCTTCCATTTCCGTCCCCCGGAAGTGTCGTGCCCTTCAGATCCGTACTACGTCCTTCCGTCTTTTGATCAACTGTACCTACACGGTCCAGATGTTCATGGAAGATTTCATAATCGACCAGATTCAATTCGTAGAATCGATTATCATCTTTTGCCGTTCTCATAGCACGATAGAAGTCTCCACCGTTAGCCATGAATGAATTGGTAGCGACGATATAGTATCCGTTCGGATCGATATCCGAGTACGTACCATCTGCATTCTTAATCTGAACTTTGACCACACGTTGACCCACTTGGGTCACGGTATTGGTCGTTGCATCAATTTTTTCGCCTGGTTTCGTGGAATCGTAATAGAAACGCATGCCTGCCACTTGCGGGAAGCGCCCTTCTCCCGTTTCCACACCACTAACGCCATTTTCCAGCGCTGCTGTGATTTCCTTGCCTGTCATTTTCAAAGCAGACAGGTTATTACCGAATGACAAAACATTCAGCAGGTTTTCCAGAGTAATGTCTCCTTTTTGGAGTGAAGCCCGAATACCTCCACCGTTTTGGATAGCGACATATCCTTTGACGTCTTTTTCCTTCACAATAGATTTCACTTTCTCCAGCATACCGTCTGTCATCAGGTTTCCTAAATTGGTTTCCTGTTTCCGTACAGTGCTACGTTCTCCATCCAGGAAGACATTCGTTTTACCGATAATCGTTTTCTTGAACTGTTCCAACTGAGGAGCATATTCTTTCAGCTTGTTTGCGGCTTCCACGTCATCAGCATAGATGAATTGGTTGGCAGCATCTTTCGCATCCAGACTCAACAATTTGCCGTTCCACTTCTTCAATATACCTGCTTCATCAAACGTAACATCCAATTGACCAAGAGAAACGTCATATTCCCCAGTTTGCACAACCAATGTTGGCTCATCTTGGCTGCCCACAACAATCGGTTCCTTCAGAATGGTGTGTGAATGACCACCTACTACAATATCGATCCCTTCCACGGCTTCAGCTAATTTGAGATCCTCTGAGTAGCCAAGGTGAGTCAAAGCAATGATTTTATTGATACCTTCATTTTGCAGCATCTGTACAGTTGCTTGTGCACTTGCCTTATAATCGAGAAACTTCAAGTCATCTCCCGGTGAAGAAAGAGATACCGTGTCCGGTGTCGTCAGTCCGAAAATACCGACTCGCTCGCCATTCACTGCCGTAATAATCGCCGGATAGATTTCGGCTTTCTCACCCGGATCACCGATGCTATTGTTGTACAAACCACTCAAGCTCGCATCCTTTGAATAATCAATATTAGCACTTACAAACGGGAACTCTGCTTTTTCAATAAATGCTTTCAGTACGCTTGGACCTTTATCAAACTCATGGTTACCAAAGGTCATCGCATCATATCCGATCATGTTCATGAACTCCAGATCAGCCAAACCATTAAACAGATTGAAGTACAATGTACCAGAGAATACGTCCCCTGCATCCAGCACCAGGGTATTATCATTGCGTGCTTCCTTAATTGCCGTTACTCGGCGCGGGATGTTATCCAGATGTGCATGCGTATCATTCGTGTGTAGTACGCGCAGGTTGAAGTCCCCTTCTTCCACTGGATCTCCAATACTCAATTGTGCAAGCAGTGGATCATGGTCGCTCACTCGTCCATCTGCTGTCTCAAAATCGGCATTCACATGTACCACTTCAATGGCTGCCGTCTCAGTCAGGTTTTTACTCACCAAAATGTGATCCAGTGTCTGAGAGTTTCCATCATAGATGTAGGAATACCGCTGATTTTCTGGCAGTTCGTTTACCAAATTATCCAGCTCATTACCTTCAACAATGTTCAAGGTATTCGAGAATTGGAAATCATTGAAATCGCCGAGAACAGCGACATTGACCTCAGGGTCTTTGTTCAGTAACTCCTTCACAAACCCATTCACTAACGCAGCTTGCTTCGCACGTTGAACTTCACTGCTTCGAATCGCAGGCTGTATGCTTCCAAAAGGTTTCAGGTCTCCACCTTTGGAATTGAAGTGGTTGGCAATCACCACTACACGTTCACCATTGAATTCAAATTCAGCGGCAAGCGGTTTGCGTGAGCTGGCGAACGCCTCGTCACCTGGTGCAATACGCCCCGGATTATTGGAGAGACTGCCGTCAGCTTTGACTGTGATCGCTGTCGTAGCATTTCCTTTTCCGATACCAGTAGCCAAGGATACACGATTCGGTTGATACAGAAACCCTACACGAATATTGGCACCTGGTGCTCCGCCATCCTTGTTATTTTCCGGAGAGATCTCACTATATCGATATGTTGGTCCGTTGTTTGCTTTAATTGCATCAATTAGCGTCTGAAAACTCTCATTAGCTGCTGTTGTACCTGTGTCGGCATCGCCATCGTTATCCTGAACTTCCATAATGCCAATGATGTCTGGCGTTTTCAGATTATCCACGACGATCTTGCCGATTTTATTGGCTCGCGTTGCATCTTTTTTGCTGAAGTTCTCCACATTAAACGTGGCAATAGTCAGTTTATCTGCCGCTAGTTCAATGGAAGTAGTCGCTTGTTTCGTTTCTCCAAGGATGACTGCTGGCAAATTCCCTTCAGGACTCACCTTGAAATTACCGCCAGAGTATGTCATCACTCCGATTACATTACCATCCAATTTGTCACCTGTTTTTACTGCTTTGGAAGGTTTCTTGCTGATAAACAGACGCTGTGGATTGAGATCACTCTCATTCATATCTTTCTTGTTATCAGTCAGAATAACACCACCATTAGGTGTGCGAAGTGGATTGTTCTCACCATTGTCCACAACAACAGCC
This sequence comes from Paenibacillus sp. FSL K6-1318, assembly GCF_037976905.1. Classification (NCBI taxonomy): domain Bacteria; kingdom Bacillati; phylum Bacillota; class Bacilli; order Caryophanales; family Paenibacillaceae; genus Paenibacillus; species Paenibacillus sp. FSL K6-1318. The sequence goes on along the minus strand of NZ_CP150270.1, from coordinate 1,519,604 downwards.
AGACCCGGTTGACTGGAGTAAGGACCTATAATTTCAGGCTTTTCCAGTTCAACACGCATGCCTTCCAGGCTTTCATAAAAGTCTATCGCATCCGTCTCGGGATTAAATTCTGCAAAAGAGTCCGAGTCAATGACTGTTGGAATGATACGTCCATTGACACCCAACTTCACGGGTGCAGGTAGGTCAACTTTATCTAGCACTTTTACAATGGTATTTGCCGTAATTTGCGTGGTGGTTAATTCGTTAACCGCCCCATATTCCGTAACTTTGCCGGATACCTTCACCTGGTTGCCAACGATAACCCCATGACTCGGTTTATATACCTGAATGGCTTCGGAGGTTCGAACATCATCGTCAATCTCACCTGGAAGCTCTTGCATGTAAAAACTGCTTGTACTGACGGAAGTAACAATACCTTCGATATCCTTAACATCGTATCCGTTAAAAACAGAGGTATGTCCTGCGCCCTGAATATCATGGATACGCAAGTTTTCTTTATCAGGAAGTACTTGATACGTAAAGGTGTACACTGCACTGGATTGTCCATTAAGAATGGCAACAGCCTTGATTACAATGTCTTGATCAATCACTAATGGACTACTATACACGGTGGAAGAAGAAGTAGGCTCTGTATTATCCGTTGTGAAATGTACAATCGCACCCTTGGCTGGAGAGGTTAATGTGACTTCATTGTTACGGGGAATCCCGCCGGATGGAACACTTGCCATCACAGACAGGCTATTTTCTACAACATCCGCTGCTGTTCGCGGAATCAGTTCCAAACCATAGTTTGTATGGAACGTGAGAACACCTTGCACATATTCGTAGGTTTTGCCGACAGTTAGCGCGGTAGGAGAGTTTTTGGCATAAATCGTCATCTCAGCACCATGACTATCCGTAGCGTAGAACGTCGAACTACTGCCCCGTGTTACCTGAATATCTCTTACTTCGACAAACATTCCCTCATACTTTTCGCCCGGACCTTTGTTACTTTGATCTGCTGGTCTGACAAAGTCTGTGGACACCATATTTTTGGGTCCGGGGAGTGTTACATTTTGCTCAATTACCTTCATGTATCCTTCGGTAAAACCTGACTTATCCTTCTCGATCTGGACGAGTCCGCTGTAGTGGGTAATTGGACCATACACTTCAATGCGATCCCCCACGTCAACTTGATTCTTCGCTCGGACTACAATGCCAGCTTCTTCGTCCTGAATATAATAATTCGTGAATTCTCCGGAGAGTTCACTGTACGTTACGACACCTGAAACGGCTACATTTGTATTTGGTGCAAGGACTCGCGCATCAGCAATGGATATGATTCCATTCCCGTCTGCTTCCTGCACTTCTGAGTTATCCGTCTCAGCTGGTTCCTCACTTTCAGTTCCATCCAAATGATCATCTTCGTTACTCGGTGACTCTGTCCCCTCCAGGTCTGGCGATTCTTCGGTTGGGACAGCATCCGGTGTGGAGGTCTCCTGATCACTTGTTTGCGGCTGTTCCGTTACTACACTTTCCTCATCAGCATATACGGTGCTACTTAATCCACCTATTGGTGCTGCACCTGTAACGACAAGAACGAAAACCAGAAACCCTTGTGCCCAACGTTTCACTTGCTTGTTGTTCATTCGTCCTACCCCCATGTTTTCAACTTGGCAATCATTTGTTCAGCCAGCTTGTACATTAGTTCAAATATAAGATAACTGAATAACAGACTGGTGTAAACAATATTTCTTCGTTATGAAAGAAAATAGAACATAAACATTACAAAAATAAACTAAATCATATCATTTTCTTTCAAATAGGACTAATAATAGGTCCTAAATGCGACTTTTTGAACCTTATATCTCCCATACCTGTGCACAAACAACTAATTAATGTTAGTTAAACTAACACTAATGGTGTGTACTATATCTTCTTTCGACATTTTGTGATAACACCTATGACTCCATTCATGATAAAAAATCAAACTTAAGTCTTACAAATTAAAATAACCATAATCACAAACATGCGACGATCAGGATTGATCGCCGCATCTTTATTTTGAAATTACCTTACAATTATTTCTTCACCGTACTGTTATATTGCGCAATCTTGTCTGTAATTTGTTTGGCTGCGGCATCCAATGCTTCCTGTGGTGTACCTTGTCCATTCAAGACCGTTTCAATTGCTCCTTCGACAAGTTGTCTGGCTTCTGGGAATACACCCATTAATGCCCCGGATGTTGCTGTCGAATCCGCGGAAGCGTGCAATTGGTCGACTGCTGTCTGGAATTGCGGGTACTTCGCCATATTATCTTTTAATACTTGCTCATTGTAGGCTGCTGTCGTAATAGGGAAGTATCCTGTCGCAACGCTCCAGTTCGCTTGTACCTCTGGTGTAGCCAAGTACTTGATGAACTCCCATGCCGCTTGCTGTTGTGCTTCGGATTTGTTATTCATGATGTACAAGCTTGCTCCACCCACTACAACGCCGCCTTCTTTGGCATCCGCTGGACGAGGCAGGAAGCCTGTTCCCAGTTCAAACTTGCCACCTGAACCTTCTACGATTTTGCGCAGGCCAGCCGTGGAATCGAGGGTCATACCGATTTGCTGTGCGGTAAATGCTGCTGTCGTATCGTCTGTGCTACGTCCCAGATTGGAGAGGGTTTTCTCGTCAATCATCTTTTTCCACCACGTTAATGTCTTCACTCCAGCTTCGGAGTTCAACATTGACTCTGTAGCTGCTTCGGTTCTTCCGTTTCCATTGTTTACATAATCTGCATTCTGGTTCGCAAAGAACTGTTCCATGAACCAGCCGTAGATCGCCATGGATGCTCCTGGCTTACCGTCTTTCGCCAGTGCTTTTGCTGCTTGTTCAAACTCTTCATACGTCTTCGGCGGGTTCTCCGGGTCCAAACCTGCTGCTTTGAACATATCCTTGTTGTAGTACAGAATCGGGTTCGATGTGTTAAACGGCATCGCGTTCAATTTGCCATCGATCGTGTAGTATCGGATGATGTTTGGCTCCAGTTGGGACAGGTCGAACTGATCCTTGTCGATGAACTGTTGTACTGGCGTAATCATGCCCGAATCGATCATGAACTTGCTACCGATCTCGTAGACCTGGATAATGTCTGGACCGCTGTCTGAGCCCATGGATGCTTTGAGTTTGTTCAGACTTTCATCATACTTCCCTTGATAGATGGGCTTCACCTGAATCTCTGGATGGCTAGCGTTAAAGTCGGAAGCGAGTTGATTAATGGCTTTCTCCCCTGCTCCAGACATGGAGTGCCACCACGTCAATTGTGTTGTTTCAGCTGCAGCCGCTTCTGCTGGTGCGCCACTTGCCGGGCTACTTGTTTCTGCTTTCGTTCCGCAAGCGGAGATGACCAACATGAGTGCAGCCAGCATGAATGCAAATGTTCCTCTTTTTTTCAAACGAAATCGCTCTCCTTTTATATGGCTCGCTTCAACATAAGTGCTTTGGGTGCTACAAGGTGGCCGTTCCGGATATGAATCGTTCTTTTGATCGCTGTTACCCCCGGATTTTTTTCATTCTCCCTTTCAAAGGGGAAAATCCGGTGATAAAGGCGAGTTAATGCTTACGAAGTAGCTTTCTTGCAGAAAGCTTGTAGCTTCGCTTCTTCAGAATCGATTCTTCTCCTTCACTGCTTTTGCAGCTCTGCAAAGACTTATTGATAGGCGAGCCTTGTTTATTCGCTCCTGGTATCCAAACCTTAGACCTTGTTCGAAGATACAAGGTTTAATTCAAAACCTTTTAAACTTCCACTTCCATTCACTTAAACACTTGTAAAGCTTTCTCTCCTCACCCCTTCAGCGCGCCTGCGGCCATTCCGCGGACAAGCTGTTTCAAACCGAAAATCAATAGCAGTAAGGATGGTAGAATGACCATCGCTGTTCCGGCAAATACCAGATTCCACGCTGTGGATTCCTGGAACTCCAGCATCGAGATTCCGATCTGTGCGGTTCTCATTTCCGGTGTATTTGTCACCAGCAGCGGCCAGAGATACGAATTGTACATGCTTAGGAATGAATAGATTGCCAGTGTTCCAAGTGCCGGACGGGACAATGGCAAGACGTGCGATATGAAATAGCGAATATGACCACAACCGTCGATCCTCGCAGCCTCGAACAATTCCTTGGGTAGTTGCATGAAGAACTGTCTCAACAGGAATGTACCAAACGCCGTTGCCAGAAACGGCACCGTAAGCCCTTGATAACTATCCAGCCAACCCCAGCTGCGAACCGTGAGGTAATTTGGGATCATGGTTACTTCCCAAGGAATCATCATCGTTGCGACAAACATGCTGAAGATGACGTTTTTGCCTTTGAACTGCATTTTCGCAAACGCATAAGCTGCCATACTCGCTGTAATCAATTGACCAAGCGTCGTCAGTCCTGCGACAAGAAAGGTATTGCCGATAAATCGACCGATCGGAACAATATCGAATACTTCGCTAAAGTTGGACAAATCGATTGAATTCGGAATGATATGCGGCGGATAAGCGCTCGCATCTTCCGGCGTCATCACGGCCATGAAAAAGGTGTACATCACCGGATACAGCACAAGTGCTGCACAGATCGTCAGTAATACATACAACAGCGTTTTGGTCCATGTCGCACTCATTGGTAATGCACTTTCCTTTCTACCCATTTGAACTGGATCAGGGTCAGCAGCATAATCACCACGAACAGGATCAGTGCCTGCGCACTACCTGTACCAAAGCGGAAATTAACGAAGGCTTCCTGATAGATGGAATAGACGAAAACATTCGTACTGTCCATCGGGCCACCCCGGGTTAGAATGTTGATCTGACCGAACGATTGAAAAGCGCCAATGATCGATACGACCGTAACAAAGAATAACGTTGGTGACAGTAGCGGCATCGAGATTTTGCGAAACGTAAGTAATGGTCCTGCGCCGTCAATCTTGGCGCTCTCGTAGATCTCATCCGGGATGCCCGCCAAACCACTGGATAGAATAATGTAGTTGAATCCAAGATTCATCCAGATCGTCATGATGGAGATCGAGATCAATGCCCAATCCGGGCTGGTAAGCCAAGGAATTGGATCGATGCCTACTTTGCCAAGCAGATAATTCAGCATGCCCAGGGTCGGATGGAAAAGGAACTTCCAGATGACCGCTGACGAACCGACGGATAACACCACCGGCAGAGAGAATACAAATTGGAACACACGCATTCCCTTGAATCGGTTGTGGGTCAGTGCAGCCAGAATCAGAGCAGCCAGCATACCCGTAGGCACTGTAAACAGGACAAATAGCAAAGTCACTTTCATCCCTTGCATAAACAGTCCCGACTGGAACACCGCCTTGAAGTTATCCAGTCCCACGTAAGCCGCAATCTGCCCCGTCGGATCTGTGGAATGCAGACTGAGGTACACGGACTTAAACATCGGGTAAAACAGAAACACTGCAAACAAAAGCAGCGATGGTGCCAGGAAACCATAGGCCAGCATATTCTCCCGCATTCGCTGCACACGCAGCGAGACTGTCCGGCGCTCACTCGTACCGGATACGCGCCGTTTGGCGGCGGGCAAGCTGATCCGGTTATCAAGCTCACTCATCGGATTTTCTTCCCCCTTGTTTCACGCATTCAGTGTGTGAAATGTTACATCCACTTCAGCACCACGTTATCTAGTGTAAGAGTCGAATGTCACAGCAAAATCCGTTCTGAATCAACGTAACGTTAATCATGGACAAGGGGCTTTACGCAAATGCGCATCAATTTGAAAGCGAAATCCAAATCGGATTTCACGACAAAAAACCGCAAGAACTCCCCTGTTTGGAGATGTCCCTGCGGTTCTATGTGTAAATGGAATATGAACGTTTATCTATTAATGAAAGTAACTCATTTTACATTAATCTGTAAATCTTCCAAACGAGGTGAAGCGATTAATCCTTCGAGTTAACGATTAAGATGATATGGCACCGTGGTGACAATCACGTCTTTGTAATTAATCAGATAAGCCCGGATCATGAAGCTGGTCTGGTTGTGCAGTACATTTTGCCACCAGTGCTTGGTGATGAATTGCGGAATCAGAATGGTGATATGATCGGTCTCGGCCGTTTTCCACTCTACGGTATCAATGAATTTCTTGAGCGGCCCCATAATGCTACGGTACCTCGATTTGATCACAACCAGACGAACGCCTGGATTCCATTCTTCCCACTTCTGCTCCATTTTGCGTATGGCCTCATCATCGAATCCAATGTACAGTGCGACCACGTGATCCGACATCGTCTGGGCGTAACTGATCGTATTCATGACGACCCGGGTAATGCCTGCAACAGGAATGACAATGGTATTGCCTTTTTTGGCTGGCTTATCGACCTGAATATCAATCCGCAGCTCATCGGCAATGTTGCAATAGTGACGGTGAATGCGCAGGAACACATAGACCACGAGCGGCAAAAAGATAAAGATGACCCATGTCTGCGTGAACTTGGTGAAAATAAAGATCAGGGTAATCGATAATGTAGTCAGCATACCGACTGTATTAACGAGTAGTTTCATCTGCCAGCCTGATGGTTTGACTTTGATCCAGCGAATCATCATGCCAAGCTGTGACAGAGTAAATGGAATGAACACCCCTACCGCATAGAGCGGAATCAGGCTTTCCGTATTCCCTTTGAACCCGACCACCAGCAGCGCAGACATCACACTGAGAAAAATAATCCCGTTCGAGAAGCCAAGACGGTCACCTCTGACCATGAACATATGGGGCATATATTTGTCTTTGGCCATCATGAAGGACAACAACGGGAAGGCCGAATACGCCGTATTGGCTGCCAGGAACAGGATCAGTGCCGTCACACCCTGGATGATAAAATACATCCACCCTCTGCCAAATGTGGCTTCGGCAATCTGGGAAATAACCGTGGCATGGGGATCAGGTTTCACCCCATAACCGAAAGCCAGCAACGTGATGCCAATGAACATGGCTCCCAATATACAACCCATGAGCAGTAGCGTACCGGCAGCATTTTTCTCGGCAGGTTGCTTGAAGTTCGGGATCGCGTTACTTACCGCCTCCACGCCAGTCAACGCAGAACATCCGGAGCTAAATGCTTTTAGTAACAAAAAGATACTCACATGGGATAGACTTGTTCCGAATTCAGGTGCAGCTGCGTCCATCCCCCCGGCAAGAAATTTGATTCCGCCTGAGATAATCAGAACCGCAATCGAGAAGATAAATAGATAGATGGGGATCGCCAGCACAGACGCTGACTCCGTCACTCCCCGCAAATTCATAATCGTTAGAAAAACAATCATAATGAGTGCAATCACAACACTGTAGTCATGCAGCATAGGAAAAGCCGACGTAATCGCATCCGTGCCTGCGGACGAACTTACCGCAACGGTCAGAATATAATCGACCAGCAGAGAACCTCCGGCAATCAGACTGGATGTTGTACCCAGGTTATCCTTGGCTACGATATAAGCGCCGCCCCCTGTTGGATAAGCAAATATCGTCTGGCGATAGGAAAAAATTAAAATGACGAGTAATCCCAGCACGGCGATGGAAATCGGAACAGAGTACCACAGGGCGGCGAATCCGGCCGCAACAAGCACCAGCAAAATCTGTTCCGTACCGTAGGCAACGGACGATAGGGCATCCGAGGACAGGATGGCGAGTGCCTTCCATTTCCCCAATTTTTCTCCATCCAGTTCAGCCGATTTCATTGGCTTGCCTATTAAGATTCTCTTCATTTTGCCAAGCATGATCATAACTTCCTTCCGTCTCTCATCTGTGAAGCATTGTTATTATGCAAAATCGCAGAGCCGTTGACAATACGTCATTTCACCCGAATTTCGCCAGCGCGTGATAATGCATTCTACGATTCAATAATCGATAACAAAGCCATTCTTGTTCAGCAATTTGAACTTTTTTGAACCAAAATGACGATTGTTCGTCAAAAAAAAGGAAATGGCCTTCGGTTCAATGAACCAAAGACCACTTCCTTGATCTATGCGTTGACTATAAAACAATCCAGATTCCCTTAACTGCCCAGAATGCCGGGACGAGGGGTGACACCAAACGCTTGCGCCAGTGTGGTCAGCTGCTCATCCGTAATTCTCTGCCGGATCTCGTGACCAGCAACCAACATATACACTTGAGCTGCCTTCTCAATCGTCTCGATCAGACCAAATGCTTCGTCAATCGTTGTACCTGTTCCGAAGATGCCATGCTGCGGCCAGATGACCGCGTGGTATTCTTTCATTTTCTCAGCCGTTTCGCGGCCAATCTCATTCGATCCAGGAATCATCCATGGAATAATGCCAATCCCATCCGGGAATACAACTACACACTCCGTGCACATCTGCCAGAGGGTCTTGGTGAATTTTGCTTCATCCAATTCGTGGATAAACGTCATCGCCAATACATGAGTGGCGTGGTTGTGCATGACAACACGGTGGTTGGGATCCAATCTCAAACGTTCAATATGGCTCATGAAATGCGTAGGCAACTCACTTGTTGGGTTGGCCCCCGACTTCAATCCCCAGAGCACTTCCAACTCCTGTCCATCTTGCGATACACGCAGCACCCCCAGATTGCTCTCGGGATCAGCGAGTACATTTTTGAAATATTTGCCCGATGCCGTCACGATAAAATACTTGCCTGCCAGCTCCTGCACCGAAAATGCCGGTTTGATCTTGCGAATCACATGATGGATATCGATATATTGGGCAACTTCCTCTTCCTCCAGCAGATAGCTGACATTACCACCATTACGCTCATCCCAGCCATTTTTCCACATATGTTGTGTAATCTCGGCCATCTCACGGACAAATGGGATATGGAAACCTGCAACCTGCGTTGTTTCATTGGTAAGGGTCACGTTCATAATCAATCTCTCCTTATATTGAAAATAATATGGCTTGCCACGTACATAGTAAGTTCCTTTTTTCACATTCATTATACCTTTGTTTATCTTTGGTAGTCAATAATAAACACAGAAATAAACTTTTATTTATTTTTGTTTAGTTTTGTTTATTTGAAAATAAAACAAAAAAATACCCCACCGGCGCCCGGCGGGGTCAGTCACACATCTATTTAACACGAGAAGGGGTTTACAAGAGTTATCATACCTCTGCTACCTTAATAGAAGCTGAAAGCGAAATAAAAAAAGCATGAAAAGCGAGCTGATCCAGTATGGACCGCGTACCTCTTTTGGATCGGATTCACGTTAAGTTGTTATGTTAAGCCTGTCCATATTGGAAGGATATTTAAGGACTTTGCAGCGCATAGGATGGATGCATCTTACCAGTCGGTTCATACCGTTCGTCACCTGTATACTCAAATCCCAGCTTGATCAGAATGTGACGTGATACTTCGTTATCCGGATGATGTCCGGCAAACAGTGCCTTCACGTTCATTTCGTCAAAGGCATACTCAATCACCGCCCGCGCTGCTTCCTGGGCATACCCTTTCCCCCAGTGATCCCGGGTTAGATGAAATCCCAGTTCATAGATATCCTCTTCTGGTGAATATGGACGGAGGCCACAGCAACCGACAAATACCTCCGACTCTTTCTCAAAAAGGGGCCAATATTGCACACCCGCTTCCTTCTGCCTTTGAATCTCCTGTGTTAATCGTGCTTCTACTTCGTCCTCGCTCAGAAATCCCTTGCTGCTAATCCACTTGGCAACTTCATGATCGCCCCACAATGCAAACGCCAGCGCACGATCCCCTTCGTTCCACGTCGCACATTCCAACCGTTCGGTTTCAAATAAGATTGTTCTGTTCATCATCCACTAACCTCCTGTATGCCAACACAAGTCTGCGTGCCGCCTATACCTTAAATTAATCGAATGACCGGCAGGGTAAACAAATATGTATAAAGACCCTAGTATAATATCACTTTCAATCCAGATGATCCCACCAAAAAAAAGAATAACCCCTACCGACATCAGGTCCGGCAGGGGCTAATCTACTGTATTACACCAATTAGAAATCTGCTACGGCGAATTGAATTGTTCCGGAAGCTGCGCCTCCAAGGTTTGCTAATAATGCAAAAACCAGAACTCCACCTGCAGAAATGGTAAGGCTGCTGTTTACAGGAATAACGTAAGTGACTACAGGTTCATTAACACGTGTTATTACGAGAGATACCGGGAAAGGTCCAAAGTTGTTCACTGTAGCGCTGGCATTCGTGCCTCCAGCCAAGTTTTCGTAGTAGGACTTACCTACGCCAGCTGGAAGATTGTAATACTGTAATGGTAAAAGGACGGCCATTGAAATCACCTCCTTTTGCTTTGATACGGTATTCTATGCTTGAAATCTATTAAAGCAACGGTGAATTACCAGTGTCATAATGTCCAATTTTGATAGACTCCATAGATTGATAGACGAATGTACGCAAAAAAAGCCCCACCGGACCATCCGGTGGAGCCAACTAAGCTTACTTTAATATTACAGGTTTAATTAGGCATACAGCATGAAAAAGTTCAGTTCATGACCCTGCTGCTTGAGGTAGTTATACAGCTGCGAACGGTGATGGAACACATGCGTTAACGTTTCAATCTGCCATTGTGCCTGCAAATGACCATGTTCCATATAGAAAGCTTTGGTAGAGCGGTTTAAATAATCTTCTTCACTCAATCCCGTGATATATGCTTTGTAGGATTCGAAATTGCTCCACAACGTTGCTTCCAGCTTCTCGATATCCTCGATTCCGGACAGGCTGTTCTCCACCAGACCAACCTCTGCTTCACCTTTCTCCTGCATAATGGCAAGATCCGATGCCGTGATCTGGATAAAGTGATGCACAAGCTCCACCAATGAACGCATATTCTCCTGTGGACGATACGACCAATCCTCCGAACGGATCAAGCGAATTAACGAAGCCCCCGTCCGTACGCCTGTTTCCAACTCATTTAACAAATGATCCCGAATCTGCAATGTTCCATTCATATATGATGTCTCCCTTACCTTTTATTCTCACGATTTAAGTATAACCGACGGTTCTACAGATCTATTGTACAAATCGGACAACATCCTGCCATGCTCTCTGGCTGCCGTCAACGGAGTCTCTCCATAAAACTTGCGAAATTGCCGAATCAAATGGGCTTGGTCAAAAAATCCGTGATTCTGGGCAAGCATTGCCCAGTCTACCGTGTTCCCCTGATGAATATCGCTCAGCACACGATGAAACCGAACCACCTCACTGAATCGTTTGGGACTGATTCCGACCCACTCCGAGAACTTGCGATGCAGCTGCCGTTCACTGATCACTTCACGCATCGCCAGCTCCTGGACAGTCATACGTCCCCCATCCATAAAGATGCGGTGCAGCACGTTTTTCATCAGATCGTTCTCAGATGTGCTTGCCTGCACAGACAATGGACTCAAGTACGCGTTCATAACCTCTACCCGCTCTGCAAAACGATTCGTTTCGGCCATCCGCTCCTGAAGCTCGTTTAGCTTCTCCGGCCAACAATCCTGAAGGGCAATTCGCTTATCCGTAAACCATTCCAGAGGCATGCCATGAAAGACATGCGCTCCACCTGGAAAGAATCGGACACCGAAGGTGTAATCTCCAGCAGGCGAACCATCATCGGATCGCTCAGGTACAGCGAACGGCTGTGTATAATTGCCGCAGTAAGCATAGGAGTGCTCTGAACAGACCGGGTCGTATGTAATCAGCATATCCGTGCAACCATCCGGCAATACCCGTGCAGGAACACTCGTCACTGATGGCTCTCGACCATCTCCCCAAATAACATCTGCATGCGTGTTCGGAAGAGTTCCTGATTCCCAATAACAGGCCACATAAGCCATCAAGCTGGCAGCAGGTATTTTCTCAACATAATAACTGTTAGGATACGTTCCATTTATCTGAATAGGCTTAAACAACGGGTGCAGGCTGTGATCCACAATTCCTCCTCCGATCACTAGAGTTGGTTACACATTATGTATTCATCTATCATACCATCAACAGTAGAAATGAAGAAAAAAAGTGCCCTACCGGAGGACAATCCGATAGGGCCAGTCACACATCTATTTAACACGAGAAGGGGTTTACAAGACTTATCTTACCTTCACAACCTTAATGGAAACTGAAATTGGGATGAAAAGAACATCAATTTTTCTAAAGTGTCTTGATTAGTATGGACGCAATCAACACGGATGCTGTTGTGACCGTTGTGAATCCACCTACCAGCATCGGCGTTAAAATCTCATCGAGGATGGCTTTGCGTTCATTTTCATCACGTCCAACCGAACGGCTTACTTCCTCACAGATAATGTAGTCCCCCGGAAAGCCGAATAGTGCAGTCAATGCTACAGGCAGACCTTTGAGCGGGTCCCATTTGAACAGCTTGGAGCCAACAAATCCACCGATCAGCACCCCAATTACACCGATTGCGATAATGAACAACACTGGAATAATGGAACTCACCACCGCATCGAAAGTGATCGACTCCATACTTGTCATAACGACTACGATCAGACCTATCATCGCAATTCCCGATGTACTTGCTTTATCCAGAATACGAGATGGGAACAGTCCGATCAGATGTCCTAGAACCCCAAGTAACAGAGCCCAGATACTGTAGCTAAGACCGGTTACATTGCCCAGATAAATGGAGAGACTGCCCATAATGAACAAGAGCAACAGCAGAATAGGTGCGGTCTGGAAACGCTGTGGAAGGAATGTTTTGGCATTCGCTTCTTTAATGTTTACCTGGCCTTCTCCTGCAACCTTGTTCTCAAAAGCGCCCTGCTTCTGCAATTTTATCGCGTATCTGCGCAACATATTCGTTGCAATCGGCATCCCCACGAGGGAATGAATCCCCAGAATAACAGCCGGAATTGTAATCAGATGACCCAGGTTCATCTCCTGCAACTTCGTGGTTGTGATCAGATAAGAGATAATGCCACCGACAACCGGACTTGATCCGGCAACAGCCGTAGGATAACCATAGAACGGTGATACGATTAACAAAATGAGACCTGTCGCCGTGAGTGATGCAAACAATGAGATCAGTATTGCTTTATATTGGGAACGTATTAATTTCAGCGGTATTAATGTCCCCATGTGTACAATCAGCGGAGCCACCATGAGAGCCCCGAACGCCGTCAGAGCAGAGCTGGAGACCACTCCTTTGGGAAATAAACCCGCCCAGTTCAGCAGCAAATATCCGATCAGAATAACAAGCAAGGAAGGAATTCGCGCTTTGGACCAGATCGAAACCAGTTCCCCTATAGCTAAAATAACAAGTAATACTGTGGCGATATATATCGGTTGACTAAACATGGTGGCTTCTCCCCATTCTCTATGTTGTCAGTGCAGTTCAGTACACTAGAACCATCTATTTTATTTCAAGCGTTCACCTGATAAATAGACCTGTTCGATATTCTCTGTGTTTTCGAGCAGTCCAATATCCGTCAACGGGTTCACATTCAGTACCAGCAGATCAGCAGCTTTGCCAGGCTCAATCGTACCGATCTCCGCTTCCATCTGCATCGCTCTCGCCGCATCTCTCGTTGCAGCTACGATCGCTTCCATCGGCGTAAATCCAACATCTTCAACAAGCAATCGAAGTTCGAGCGCATTCCCGCCATGCTCAACAGGTGCACACGTGCAGAAATCTGTACCTACTGCAATGGTTACGCCTGCCTTACGCGCGATAATCATGTTCTCAATATGCTCCTGATATACACTTTTGGCTTTGCGGATGCCAAATTCGGGAACACCGTATTTATGCCCTTCTTTGATGATCCGATGTACAATGGCCAGCGTTGGAACCAGAACCGCCTTTTGATCCAGCATCATGCCAATGCCTTCTTCATCAATGTAGATCCCGTGTTCAATGGTGCGTACGCCCGCTTCCAGCGCATTTTTGATCCCCTGTGCACCTTGCGCATGTGCAGCCACATAAGACTGTACCGCTTCCGCTTCATACACGATTGCCTTCAGCTCATCCATGCGGAATTGCGACCAGCGAGGGTCATCTTTCTCCGAAAGTACCCCGCCTGTGGAGCACACTTTAATAAAATCCGCCCCTTCACGGAACTGCGTGCGTGTTGCCTTAATGACTTCCGGAACGCCGTCACACACGGTGAAGATATTCAGTTCCGTTGGAATCATATGGATATCTGCATGCCCACCCGTCTGAGAGAGCATATGACGGGAAGTTTTAATCCGTGGCCCTTTCACCACACCTTCCTTGATCAGATCGCGAATGTATACAGCAACATGGCTACCGACATCCCTGACGGTTGTAAAGCCCGCGTTGATTAGCTTCGGCAGATCCTGAAGTGCTCTCCCCATCTGAAGTTCATTGGCTTCCAGCGCCACCGCAGCCATATTCAGATTTTTGGCCCCGTGTACATGGACATGAGCATCAATTAATCCGGGCATTACCGTTTTGCCTGTTACATCAACAAGCTCGGCATGTTCCGGAATTGGAACGGTTGCCTTCGCGCCCGCAGCTATGAATTTCCCGTTCTCAACCAGAACCACACTATCGGAAACAGGTTCTCCACCTTGTCCATCAATCAACAATGCACCTACAAAAGCAGTAATTTGACTCATCTGTACTCCACCTCTCTACTGTTGTACTACGATGAAATTGTATCGTGTTAAAGTTAATGACATTATATAAGTTGCAAATGTATAATGTCATTGTTGATAGCAACAGCATTCTGATATCAATTATGTTGATATACACAATATAGAATATAAATTACACAGCATAGTGAAGATCATGTTATATATGTAAGCATTTTGCCATGTGAACACGAAAGGGGTACGTTTGCTATGATTCATGATGCGGTTCGCTCATTTATGGTTCAGGTCTTTGGATCTGCTCCGTACGGAATCTGGATTAAGGATGAATATGATTTCCAGTGGAATAACTGGCTGCGTGAAGGAGAGGTACCTGAATATACAGATCAAGAGCAGATCGAGTCTTCCTGGAAGATTCTCAGGTATACGTTTGTTTTTTTGTCCAATATCAACATTCGTGTGGTTATCGATACCCAGAAGCAACTTACTCTGCTACAGAGTGAACGTCTGGAGTCTTTGATTCGGGAAGGACTGCTGAAGCAGCAGATTGAGATGGAACGTGCGCACAATGATCGATGGTTGACCGGACTGCGGGAGCTGACCTGTTCCCTGGAGCTGAACGACTTGTTACTCAAAATCATGGAGAATGCGTTGCATGTCATCCCCTCCCTTTCCTGCGGACTGTTCATGATGGTTGATCCGGACTCTGGCAAGATGATTCCTAGAGCCAAGGTCGGTTTTCAGGATAGTGTGTATCAATATCAGGGCGAGCTGGATGAGGGCATTACGGGAAAAGTATACGAGGAAGGCATTGGCCGAATGTATAGCTCGCCGGATGATGCCTTTAAAGATATGGGCAATGTCAGTCAGGAGAATGCAGATATCATTGTAAGTTCACTGCCTGACGGTATTATGGCAAAAGGACTTATCGCCGTCCCCGTGACAATGAATACTCACAAAATCGGTGTAATGCTGGTATACCAATTTGAACAAAACAGACGATTTGCCCCACATGATCTGAATGTAATGCAGGGGTTTGCGGATCAGGCAGCCATTGCCATCTCCAACGCCACCATGTATTCAGAACTGCTGGAAACGAACCGATATCTCGTTAGCCGCAATGAAATCCATAATCAATTCACGGCACTTTCCATTGAACATGTGAGCCTTGGACATATCATTGAGACGGTTGGATCGATGCTGAAGCTCCCCACCTATTATGTGGACATGGCGAGAAATGACTGGTACCCGATCATCCCGGAAAGTGTCTTGCTAAGTGAGCTCGATATCTATACCGTTCTGGACAGTCAGTTTAACCCTATCACCTTATCCGGTGAAGCGGATCATAGCGATTATTACCTGTATCCGATTGTGAATGGATCTCTGGTGCTTGGCTGTTTTGCCATCCAATTAGATCATCCTTTAGGCCAGTTGGATCATGTGATTTTGGAACAAGGCGGAGCTATTGTGATGCTGGAGATGGTGAATACCTACTCACTCACCGAGATGTCCTATCGGAAAAACCATGATTTCTTCAGCGATCTGGTGCAGTATAGAGAACCTCAGCAGTTGGAGGCCCGACTTTCCAGCTTTCAGTTGCCAGCCCATCAGTCCTTGTTCGTCGCTCAATTGCAGCTCTATGGGGACCATCCCGATATGAAAACAACTGAAAATTGGGTGCGCAAGTTGATTGGATTTATCGAAAAGGAGCTGGGCACCCGCGAACATCTATTGTTCAGTGCACATCACAAAATTACGATTCTGGCTGCTGCATCCGAGCCAAAGGTCAGACACTGGATCATCAACAGGCTGGAAACGGCCGTGGAGAAATGGACCACCTCCAAGACTCCTGCCCTATCCATTGGCATTGGTGGGCTATATCAAGGGCTTGAATATGTGTCCAAAAGCAATGACGAGGCTACACGCTCGTTGTCCTTTTTGCTGAAACAAAACAAAGCGGGCCTGATGCTCTACGAAGAAATCGGGATCAATCGGCTGTTTCTGAATCAGGAACCGTCCGATATCGAGAACTACATTCACGAAATTCTGTCTCCTCTTCAACAGCAAAAGTCAGGAGAACTTGAACTCACACTCAAAACCTATATTGCCGCGAATCGTTCTGTGCAAACCACAGCCGAACGTCTGCATATTCATACTAATACGCTGTACCTGCGTCTGCGCAAAATAGAAGAGATTCTAGGTGTTGATCTGAACGATTCCGAGGGTTGGATGAAGGTGTATCTGGCATGTCATTTAAGTGAGGTGTACTCTGTTGCTCCTACCGCAAGTGGAGCATTGAAATTGTAACTTCATCAATTCAGTCCGTGCAGTTTGCGGAAACGCTCCGGACTCATGCCTGTATGCCTTTTGAACATCGCACAGAAATAACTGGCATTCTCGTAGCCCACCCGATCAGCAACTTCATAGATTCGGAGCTCTCTCTCACTGAACATGAGCTGTTTGCTCCGATTGATCCGTTCCTGGTTCACGTAAAATACAGGTCTGGTATGGAGCGCCTTCTGAAACAGTCTGCACAAATATTGAGGAGACACCACCGCCACATCGGCCAGTTCCTTCAGCGACAGTGAACGATCCAGATGCTCTGCGATATAACGCAGCACAGGCTTCAAGCGCTCCAGTTCATCATTATAGTTGGCAGATACGATGAGTAGTGGCTTCAGATCCAGCAACAGAGCATATAATTGTTTGGAACACTCCACATCGTAATCTGCGTAATCCGTATCACTGCCATTCTCACCTCTAACCAGAAGTTGCTCCAGTCCATGCAGCAGTGTGGCTGTCCGGAGTCTGCACACGCGTGAACCGGTAATACCCGCATAAGATAATAGCTGACTGGCCTCTCTCCCCTGAAACGAGACCCAAGCCAGCTCCCAGCGGTCACTGATGGGCATATATCGATGCGGGACATCAGGGTACAGCACGAAAACGTCACCTGGTCCGACGATGTACTCTTCGTCTTGTATAATTAGTCTCCCCTGACCATGAATGATCTGGTGGATCTGATAATCCGGGAATCCCTCTGGACGCTCAGTTTCATATTGGTGTTCCCAGTATCCAACCGTAGTCATATAGATCGGCAGGCGAGCAGCTTCTTCTGTTTTACCAAAAAAAATCCGGGTATCCATCCAGTACACCACTCTCTCCGTCGTTAGTTTCATATTGTGATATATATGGGCAATATTCTTTATTTTCTAAGTATCAATTCAATTCTATAATGACAATATTATAACATTTCAGAAGGAGTTGCTGTTATGCGAAAGAAACTAATACATACCCCTCCGGCGAATGGATACCCGGAATGGAACAACAATCCCGAAACTTTTCAAGTAGGCCGTCTACCCGCACATGCGTCTATGGTAGCGTTTCCATCTGTGGAAGAAGCCTTATCCAATGAATCCAGTGCATCACCGTGGTACGAATCGCTGAATGGTCTGTGGAAGTTTGCCTTTGCGGAGACTCCGGAGCAACGGATTTCATCCTTTTATGAGAACAACTATGATGCCACTGACTGGGACGAGATCGCCGTTCCTTCCAACTGGCAGCTACAAGGTTACGATTATCCCCAATATACGAATATGACGTATCCGTGGGTCGAGCGTGAGCCTGAACTGAAGCCACCATTTGCACCAACAACTTATAATCCGGTGGGTTCGTACATCCGTACGTTTACGGTTCCTGGTGACTGGAAAGACCGGCCTGTCCTGCTACACTTTGAGGGCGTTGAATCTGCCTTCTATGTATGGGTCAACGGGGAATTGGTCGGTTATAGCGAGGACACGTTCACACCCGCTGAGTTTGATATCACTCCGTATCTAACGGAAGGTGAGAACAAGCTGGCTGTAGAGGTATACCGCTGGTGTGATGCGAGCTGGCTGGAGAATCAGGATTTCTGGCGGTTAAGCGGCATATTCCGTGGTGTATACCTGCATTCACCTTCACCAGTTCAGATCGCCGATTTCTTTGTTCGTACCGAACTGGATGATGCGTATCAGGATGCGGAGCTACTGCTGGATATGAAATTATTTAATCATAATGCCGCGCAGACCACTGCCGTATTGTCCGTTCATGCACAGCTCTATGATGCACAGCAACAGACTATATTGAAACAGCCACTTACTGCGGCCGTTACGTTCCAGGGCGAGGATGAACTTTCATTTAAGTTGTCAGCAGAGGTTATCCAACCGCTTCTATGGAGCGCTGAGTCCCCTCATCTATATACACTTGTGCTGTCCATTCAGAACGAATCAGGCGAAACGCTGGAGGCTGTTCGCAGCCGCATTGGATTCCGCAAGTTTGAATTGAAAGACGGCCTGATGCAAATCAACGGCAAACGCATTGTGTTCAAAGGTGTGAATCGTCATGAATTTTCCCCGGATACCGGTCGAGCCATTGGGCGGGAAGACATGATCCGTGACATCGAACTGATGAAGTCCTATAACGTTAACGCCGTGCGCACATCCCATTATCCGAATCAGTCACTCTGGTACGAACTGTGTGATGAATATGGCCTCTATGTCATTGACGAAACGAATTTGGAGACCCACGGTACGTGGTACTATGGGCAAAAGGAAATGAACGAGAATAACATTCCCGCGAGCAAGCCGGAATGGCGTAATAACGTAATCGATCGCTGTAACTCGATGTTCCAGCGGGACAAAAACCATGCATCCGTTATTATCTGGTCTCTGGGTAATGAGTCCTTCGGCGGCGATAACTTCATCGCCATGTACGATTATCTGAAACAAGTCGATCCAACCCGTCTGGTTCATTATGAAGGGACTTTCCACTATCGCCCTTCCGATTCGGCAAGCGACATTGAATCGACGATGTATATCAGTCCTGAAAATGTGGAGAATTATGCTCGCATGCAAGGACCGAAGAAACCTTATATTATCTGCGAATACAGCCATGCCATGGGTAACTCCTGCGGTGGTCTGCATCTGTATTGGGATTTGTTCGATAAATATGATGTGTTGCAGGGTGCATTCATCTGGGACTGGGTCGATCAGTCCATTCGTACCACTACGGCAGACGGTGTCGAATATTTCGCTTATGGCGGTGATTTCGGTGAATCCCCTCATGATGGCAATTTCTGCGGAAACGGACTGATTCTGGCCGATAAGACGGTTACGCCGAAGCTGGAAGAAGTGAAGAAATGTTATCAAAACGTTCGTATGGAAGCTATTGATATAAAAGATGGCCTGCTGCGCATCCGAAACCAGTTCCTGTTCACGGATCTGAGCGAATATTCACTCGTGTGGACAGTGACACACGATGGTGTATCCGTAGAGAACGGCACGCTCGATATCGCAGTACCTCCTGGCGAATCGGTTGAAGTCCGTATTCCATACACGCCATCGTCCGATTTGTTCAAGGAAGCGGTGCTGACTGTATCTCTGGTTACGAAAGTTGCAACCAAATGGGCAGGAGTAGGTCATGAGATTGCCTGGGATCAGTTCGTGGTATCTCCACGATTGCGTCCAATTCAACCGATGCGTCAAGGACAAAACAATGCACCGCAGGTACAGGACCTGCAAGATGAATTGAAAGTGACTACAGACCAAGTCACGTTGAGCTTCAATCCAGCTACTGGCACGCTCACGTCCTATCAGATCAACAATCAGGAGCAATTGCTCGCACCTGTCCGCCCGAATTTCTGGAGAGCCATGACAGATAATGATATGGGGAACAGACTGAATGAGCGTTCTGCCTTCTGGAGAGATGCTCATGCTACCAGCAGACTAATTCGCTTCGAGCACCATGTAGACGAACAAGGCATTCTCGTGACGACCGATTACACGTGGGATCAACATCCGGGATGTACGCTGTCCATCTCGTACCGAATCGATCCGGACGGTGTATTGAATATCAGTCAAACCCTTATTCCAGGCGAAGGCCTTCCCGATCTACCGGAATTCGGTATGCTGCTGCAACTGAATAAAAGCTTGGATACCATTTCTTGGTACGGCAGAGGGCCACACGACAACTATGCAGACCGTCTAACTAGTGCACGTCTCGGCTATTACACGGGTGCGGTTCGTGATCAATTTGTTCCATATCTGAAACCACAGGAGTGTGGTAACAAAACCGATGTACGCTACGCTGAAATTACGTCAGCGGATGGTCAAAGTGGCTTACACGTTGAAGCCAACATACCATTTGAGATCAATGCGTTGCCGTGGACACCTGAGGAATTGGAAGCAAACGACCATGTGTACAAATTACCTCAAAGCAAACAGACTGTGGCACGCATCAATTACAAACAAATGGGTGTCGGTGGAGATGACAGCTGGGGTGCTCGCACACATGCTGAATACACCTTGCCAGCCAATCGCGCGTATCACTTCACCTTTACGGTAAGACCTGTATAACATCAAGCAAGCACTGCTGGCAGTACGCCGGCAGTGCTTTTTTTGTTGGGGCAGTGAATATTGGAAGTTTGAACTTTTTGATGGAACCATTATAATGAATGGGGCACAAATTGAATTGTGCCAGCTGAATAGGCCCAATTTTACATATATCCTTTTGAGCTACAGATGTTGAGACACACCCATTAAGCATTTGATACAGTACTATTCCAAATACCCGTCTACTACGAGGTGAGCATGTGCAATACCTTTTTACAGTCATCTTTATTCTTGGCTTACTTTCTTTCTTGGGATTTCTTGTTCTGATGATCTTATCTATTCGCAAAGGTAATAGGTTGCCGATCAGATACATTTTTCTAACGACGGCCTGTTTTGCGATTGCTTCAATAGGGCTGTATGGCATGCTGACTTTATCTTCAAACTCAACTCAGCCTGAAATGGATCAGCCTTCTTCACCCCAGATTAAACTTTCTGGCCTCCATATGACTACCGATGAATTTAAAAACAAGTTT
Source organism: Paenibacillus sp. FSL K6-1318 (assembly GCF_037976905.1). NCBI lineage: Bacteria > Bacillati > Bacillota > Bacilli > Caryophanales > Paenibacillaceae > Paenibacillus > Paenibacillus sp. FSL K6-1318. The sequence continues at coordinate 1,498,165 of NZ_CP150270.1, read as the reverse complement.
AATGGCGCCGTTGGCAAATATCGACTGAATGGTTTGAGTATTACCCGCTTGGATATGAAAGACTCTTCCGGGCAGGGCACTGGCACTTTCGAGTATGTATTCAATGACGAATTGCACTTGGTTGGTGCAGTGAATGCAGATGTGAGCATACAGGAAGTCAGGTTATATGCAACTGGTGATACGAGCGAACCAACGGGTGGAATTCTTTTGACTTCTATCGCCACGCTAATTCTCACAACCAATAGTGAATACACGTATAACGATGCACAAAATGTCATCCAGGATATCGGTATATTGGATCGCGATGTGAATCAGCGTGATTTCGATGGGGCGACAGTTCGAAATGGATTGGAATATCGCTTCAGCGTACAGGATTCTGAGCACTCTACTTTTGTAATAACTGTTGCGAAGTGAGGCTCAATTGTAAAAAGGCCGCTCTATGAAGGAACGGCCTTACGTGTGATATGTACTATAGGAATGTAGTTGCCACCAAACCAATGATGAACACCTCCACCATGCGAGAGTTATTCAAAAGTTACAATCTCGCTTTGATTGTTCCAACTCATTTTAAAGGTAATCGGATTTTTGATTTTCTCCGTCTCCGTAATTGTTCCCGACATCGTGAACGGTACCCCTTCTTCTTCAAGTGATTTCCCCTGTTGTGATAAATTGTTGCCAGTAAGGTCAAACACAAAATCCTTTATACGCTTTTCATCACCGATGTAGGTTATAGTATAGATCCCTGTCGATCTCTGAAGAGATATATTCCAGTTATCGCTCTTTCCGCGGATTATATCATCCGCACCACAAGCTGAGACAATAGATATAAGCACTATAACACAAAGAATCATTGGCAGTTTAAATAATTTCATCAAATCCCTCCTTTTAGGAATATACCCAAAAATGTGAGTTATGATATTTGCTAATCATTCCAGATATCTAATCTATATAAGTTGAACTAAAGTTATTTACACAGACACTACGATGACAGAATAACCTTTCAATCACTTTATATAGTTTAATGTGACTTACCTTTGATATGGCTAACGATTCTCTGAGCATCGTACATGACCCATCCCAACAATGCAGAACCTCGGGATGTTTGCCAAGGTAGTCCTACAAAGTACAGTCCAGCAACCGGTGATACGCCTCTCTCGTGTATAATTACACCTTGGGAATCAAAAGCAGCATTGATATCGATCCAACCGTCATTTCGCTTAAACCCAGTCGCCCAGATAATATTGTCTATTTGTGTCTCACTACCATCCTCATATAGGATGCGGTCATCTATTGCATTAATGGCACGTGGGCGCAGGTTAACTTTTCCCTGGGTCATCAATTCTTTTAACTCATAGCCATATACGTACTCAGGCTGATTTCGCAACCATTTTCCAACCTTACGATCTGCACTTGCACGTAATATTCCGAGCTTTTCAAAATACCAGAATATACTTCGTTTCATGATATGCACAGGCCTAAAGGTTATATTTCGAGCTATGGATATGTATACGGTCTGTTTATCATCTGATGCTAATTCTACGGCGATTTGGGCACCTGAATTGCCTCCACCTACAACTCCTGTTGTTCCAGGAAGCAATTGAGAGATATTTTTATACTCTGAAGAATGAAGCTGAATTACACTCTCGGATAATGACTTTGCAAAAGGTGGGACATTCTTGGTCTGGAAAGGTCCCGTCGCAACGATAATATTGCGCGCTTCGATCATTCCATCATTGGTTTCGGCATAGTACACCTCATCTTGCTTCGATAGACGAAAGATTGAACAGTTTAACTTTATAGGAAGATGCATTTGCTTGGCGTAACTTTCCAAATAATCTGCAATTTCATCTTTGCTTGGCAAGCTATTTTTATTACCACTAAGAGGCATTCCCGGTAAGCCATCATACATTCGTGGGGTAAAAAGACGCAAGGAATCGTATCGTTTACGCCAAGATTCTCCGACAGATGAGGCAGCGTCAACGATTAAAAAGGTTAACCCCGACTGTTGGAGATAGTAACCTGTTGCCAAGCCTGCTTGCCCAACTCCGATAACCAATACATCATACATATGTCTCATCTCCAATATCATTTATGTATAAATATATGAACACTCATTCATATGATTATTTTACTTAACAACTGTCTGTTTAGCAATAGATGCAAATATCAGTACTTTTTTCAAAAAAATTAATATTAAAAAGACTCCCTCACGGGAGCCATTACTTATTGCAGCGTAGGTTGCATGTAACTTAACTTTGATGCTAAGTATGATATGTTTGTTCGTTCGTTCGTTCGTTCGTTAGTTATTACCTGGTGTATCTATCGATGTCATCGTTCGCAGACTGATGCTCTCTTCTATGATGATCTTCATGCTGACGAACGTCGTTCTTTAACTTTGCTAAGAATCCCCACCCCATAAAGGCAAGTAAAAGCACGGTAATTAGTGCATAAGCGAAGCTATATAGATTCATAAAGAAGTTGATAAAAATTGCAGCGAGCATCAAGCCCAGAATCCATAATACCCACTTCGTACCCTTTCTCAAATCATTTCCTCCTCAAATAGTTCCTAATAAACCTTCTATGTATCACTGTACATACGAAATGATAGAAACAAGGTTTCAATCTCAGGGCTTCAAATCTGCATTTAGAAAGAATTCCCTAATCTTTAATTAACATCAATTCCAAGAGAAACATCCAGTATGCCCGACATCCCTTGTGCAGAAGAGGTGTTCACATAATACCCACCAGTCGACAACGCTTTGTCAATAAAATATGTATGCTCTTCTCCATCTGCTGGGACAATGCCAGACGTTATTGTGGTCCCACTTGTAGATCCTTCATTAATCGTAAACGTGAAGTGTTTCGAACCCGTGTTTTTAAAACTTGCTTTTACATATCCAAATCCTGCTGGAATATCAAACCGATGCGTGCTAGCTGTACCTGCAAAATCCTCATTATTAATTACTGTTAATGTCGTTGATGGAGTACTTCTCGGTTCATTTGCTTTTACAAATCTTCCTTCAGAATTGGAAGTGAAATTATAAATAAAGATAATAACAGCAGCAGACACTAAAACTGCCACTATCATTTTTTGAATATGTTTCATGATATAATGCCTCCATATCTCTTAATACTAACCTTCATCATACAACTGCAAATATTCCCTATGCAATAGATAACGCAAAACTACGAAAGTGAAAATGAGAAATCCTCCACATCAGTGACTTTGATTATAAGAATATTCAACAACACAAAAAACCACTCCTTAATAGATATTAAGAAGTGGTTTTTGTAATAATTATAGTTTGTATCAGTGACTGCTTCATAAATCCTCGTCACATCGTAACAAGAATTCACTCTGCCAGGCACATAATGCTTTAAAGGTTTTTACACCTTTATTACATCATGCCGCCCATTCCACCCATACCGCCCATGTCAGGCATTCCGCCACCAGCACCTGCTGGTTCTGGTTTGTCAGCGATAACTGCTTCAGTAGTCAAGAACATTGCTGCTACGGAAGCAGCGTTTTGCAATGCATAACGAGTTACTTTCGCAGGGTCAACGATACCAGCTTCGATCATGTTAACCCACTCGCCAGTTGCAGCGTTGAAGCCGATGCCTGTTTGTTCTTTTTTCAGACGTTCCACGATTACGGAACCTTCTTCGCCAGCGTTAGCTGCGATTGTGCGGATTGGTGCTTCCAGAGCACGCAGGACGATGTTTACGCCTGTTTGCTCGTCACCGGACAGAGCTACAGCCGCAACCGCGCTATATACGTTCATGAGCGCTGTACCACCACCGGATACGATACCTTCTTCAACCGCAGCGCGAGTTGCGTTCAGGGCATCTTCGATGCGAAGTTTGCGTTCTTTCAATTCTGTTTCAGTAGCCGCACCGACTTTGATTACTGCTACACCGCCGGACAATTTAGCCAGACGCTCTTGCAGTTTCTCTTTGTCGAACTCGGAAGTTGTTTCTTCCAGTTGTGTACGGATTTGGCTAACACGTGCATCGATATCGGATTTGTTACCAGCACCGTCAACGATGATTGTGTTTTCTTTTGTTACACGGATTTGACGAGCTGTACCCAGTTGTTCCACAACAGCGGATTTCAGGTCCAGACCCAGTTCTTCCGTGATCAATTGGCCACCAGTGAGGGCAGCGATATCTTGCAGCATTGCTTTACGACGGTCACCGAATCCTGGAGCTTTAACAGCTACAGCATTGAATGTACCACGCAATTTGTTCACAACCAGCATAGCCAGTGCTTCGCCTTCGATATCTTCAGCGATCAATACCAGCGGTTTGCCTTGTTGAACGATTTTCTCAAGCAATGGCAGGATGTCCTGTGTGCTGGAGATTTTTTTGTCTGTGATCAGGATATACGGATTGTCCAAAACAGCTTCCATTTTGTCCGTATCTGTGATCATGTAAGGAGAGATGTATCCACGGTCGAATTGCATACCTTCAACCACTTCAAGCTCAGTAGCGAATCCACGGGATTCTTCTACAGTGATAACACCGTCTTTACCTACTTTTTCCATAGCTTCAGCGATCAGTTCGCCTACTTCTTCGTCAGCTGCAGAGATTGCTGCAACTTGTGCGATGGATTGTTTGGTTTCAACCGGTTTGGAGATGGATTGCAATTCAGCAACCGCAGCTTTAACCGCTTTGTCGATACCTTTGCGGATACCAATTGGGCTAGCGCCTGCAGTTACGTTTTTCAGACCTTCTGTGATCAGCGCTTGCGCCAATACAGTTGCTGTTGTAGTACCGTCACCGGCAACATCGTTGGTTTTCGTTGCTACTTCTTTAACCAGTTGTGCACCCATGTTCTCGAATGCATCTTCCAGTTCGATTTCTTTAGCAATGGTTACACCATCGTTAGTGATGAGCGGGCTTCCGAATTTTTTCTCCAGAACCACGTTACGGCCTTTAGGACCGAGTGTTACTTTTACTGCATTAGCCAATGCGTCCACACCACGAAGCATGGAGCGACGAGCGTCTTCACTGAATTTAATGTCTTTAGCCATGTTAAGAAAACCTCCCTAGTTTTTGTTGGAAAATGGTACTGCTATATGGTTCGGTTATCCGATTAAATTTGAATTAGTCGAGAATCGCGTGAATATCGCTTTCTTTCATAATCAAATATTCTTTACCTTCGAATTTAATTTCTGTACCGGCATATTTGGAGAAAATAACGCGATCTCCTTCTTTCACTTCCAGAGCCACACGTACGCCGTCTTTCAATACTCCTGCACCAACTGCAATGATTCTACCCTCTTGCGGTTTTTCTTTGGCGGAGTCCGGGAGTACGATCCCGAAAGAAGTTGTTTGCTCTTGCTCCAGTGGTTCTACCAATACGCGTTCACCTAAAGGTCTGATCATGAAAAATAGCCTCCTTTTGAAATTATATAACGTTACATTGTAGGTTGTAGCCATATGTATTAGCACTCGACAGTGTTTAGTGCTAACAACCAACTTTATGATACTCAACTTGAAGCATGATTTCAAGTCCTTTTGACGAATTCCTGCGAGAATTTACGTTGAATTTACACCAACACAACCAAATAACACCCGGTGTGCCTGGATAAATGTTGCAACTCGCTACTCTTATTCTACGAAATTCTTAAGCCCCTCTGCAACGTTAGCAGACAGTCCCTTTCCCATTGTATCCATTGCTGAACATATTATGCCTGCTTGTCCTGCCTTGTGTGGACAGTCTACAAAAATAGCCCGGATAAGAACAGACCGTCTTTTCCGGGCACATTGCAGATCAGCCTCATTCAGCCTGCATGCTTCTTATCCTCAGCACGAACGTAGCGGGATTCAATCTCTTGATCGGCCGCAAGCTGCTTGCGATATACGATTGCAGATAAAAGCACACTGATCTCATATAACAGGAGTAAGGGAATCATCACCAGAAGATCGGATATGAAGTCTGGCGGTGTAATAACCACTGCAATGAAGATCAAGACAAAATAAGCGACTCTACGCATCTTGCGAAGACGAATTGGATTCAGAATCCGCAGTCCTGTCAGAAACATAATAAGTAAAGGAAGCTCAAATAACAGGGACACAGGCAACACAATGCCAAACAGGAAGCTGAAATACTGTTTCATCCCGTAGGTCTCCACAAGCCCCATCTTCTCCGTAATCGCTGTTGTGAATGCGAGTGCCATCGGAAATATGACATAATACGAGAAAGCCATACCTATAAGAAATAACAGAAACACATAGGGCACATACTTCAGCGTTGCTTTTCGCTCGCGCGGCTTTAGCCCTGGACTAACAAACTTCCAGATTTGATACACCGTAAACGGCAGCGTAATGATAAGTGAAAACAAACCAGCAATCTTCATGTAGATGCCAATCCCGTCCCAGAACGAGAAAGCATGCAATACAAAACCTTTAGCCGACTCTGACTTGGTCAGATATTGATATACCGGGTCCGCCACGAAAAATCCTGCAATCAGTCCCAGCACAAAAATGCTTAATACGTAGATCAGCCGCTTCCGCAGCTCGCTCAGATGTTCCGTAATCGACATTTCTTCCATTTGCTGCGTCATGCCTGCCCCCCATTATTGCCAGCTTAAAATACAAAACCCTTCCGGCAGGAAGGGATTTCTCTTTCATTGCCGTCAAGATTATTCCGGCAGGCGTTTATCAGCAGGCTTGTCTGCAGGTGTGCTCTCAGCCGCCAGCGGTTTCGCTTTCTCCTGCTCTTTGCGATTGGAGGCGTCATCCTCAGAGATAATCTCACGAGCGCCCTCTTTGAATTCACGGAAGGTACGCCCAACTGCACGTCCCAGTTCCGGAAGTTTGTTGGGTCCAAACAACAACAATGCAATCACGGCCAGCAAAATAAAACCCGTTGGTCCAATGGAACTAAACATTGATATTCCTCCTCGTCTTCAAGGTTCAAAGATGCGCATATTCGGCCATACGGTCATAGATGTCTCTGCTGCGTTCTTAAATTAAGCCCATCATACCACAGATGTAACCACTTACATAACCCGCAATATTCACAAATAAGAGATATCACATTTTCCAACCAACAACGATTTATGTCTAGTCAAATATAATGCCTAAGAGTCCGTACCCGCTTATTGCTTGAACTGCCCCGTAACCATGAGCAGCGCTTCCGGAAGCTGATCCATAATGGCAGCCAGATGTTCATGCACACCCTTTGGTGTACCTGGCAGATTGACAATCAGCGTGCGTCCACGAATACCACATACACCACGGAACAGCATGGCAGAACGGTTTTTGCTCATTACACTGTAACGCATGGCCTCTGCCATCCCAGGAACTTCCCGTTCAATCACGCGACGGGTCGCCTCCGGAGTAATATCACGAATGGCCAGCTCCGTACCACCGGTAGTCAGCACCAGATCGGCGTGAAAATAATCCGTCATCTCAATCAAAGCCGCAATAATCTCATCGGGTTCATCCGGAACGATGCGATACTCCACGATTTGACCACCCAGCTCTTCTTCCACCAGTTCCCGAATGACTTGTGCACTCGTATCCTCACGTTCCCCGCGGGCTCCTTTGTCGCTGGCTGTCAGGATTGCTGTTCTCCACACCATAAAGATCACCCTTCTCCTCTATGAAAATAAATATTGCTTATCGGCTGTAATCGCCGTTTTTGCCACCACTCTTGGAATTCAGCATGGTTGGACCGATAATCATATCTTTTTGCATCGCCTTGCACATGTCATAGACCGTCAGTGCTGCAGCCGAGGCAGCCGTGAGCGCCTCCATTTCAACACCCGTTTTACCTTCCGTTTTGACAGTGACTTCAATGTGTAATTCATCCACTCCGTTATCATGAAAACGAATATCCACACCCGTCAGTGCCAAGGGATGGCACATCGGAATCCAGTCCGACGTTTTCTTTGCGCCTTGAATCCCGGCAATCTGAGCCACAGCCAGAACGTCACCTTTGCCGATTCGGCCCTCCCGAATCGCTTCCAGTGTATCTGGATTCATCGTCACTTTCGTTACGGCCACAGCCGTACGTACGGTAATTTCCTTACCCGAAATATCAACCATCCGGGCCCGCCCCTGCTCATTAAAATGGGTCAGTTTGCCACCGGAAGCCTGGCCGTTATTCGCTTCTGAACTCAATCACATCACAACCCTTTATTCGATATGTAATATACCTTCGGTTGTTATCAACAGATCAATCCGCAGATCGAGCAGGTCCATCGGAATCTCATCCTGTAGCTGACCCGGCAATACCATTGCAGCCATCAACGGTTTCTTGTCCGTCATCGCACATTGTGCTGCAAGCGTCTCGGCAAAACGGTCATAATAACCGCCGCCATAACCAATGCGCCCTCCATGTAGATCATAACCAAGCCCAGGTACCAGAACGAGATCGATATCCGGCCAATCTTCAGGTGAAAGAACTTCACAGGCATCCTTGGGTTCTGGTATGCCCCATATGCCTGGCTCCAAATCCTGTTCTCCGGTTACTTGCCTCAGTTCCATTCGGGGTGGATTCGCCAATACCTTCGGTGCTAACATCACATCTCCATGATTCCAGCCCTCTTGAAACAGAAACGCTGTGGATGCTTCGCTTCCATAGGACAAATAACTGAATATAACGAGTGGTCTGTTCACGACCTTCCGCTTGGCCTGTCTCAGGCGCTCCAACTCCCGCTTCATTCCAGCATTAATCTTAGTCATTGCCTGCTGACGCATGCTCGCATCCATCAAGTCGCGGCTCTGTCTCAGTCTGGATCGAAGCTGGCTTTTCAGTTCCGCATGATCCTGCATATCCTTGAATAACCTCCTGTTGATAGGGAAGGTAGAAAAAAGCTCTCATTAAAAACATTTTATATGTTATGACCAGATGTCATCTTGTTGAAATGGTTAAAATGATTCATTTTCTGCAAAATCCTCATGTAATAACATGCCTTCTTTCAGTTTATCATTGATTGATCAAAAAGACTACATGCCCCATGCGTTCCCAATCGGTGCAATTGCTCTGTATTTCATGTAAACTGGGATATAGTTGTCATATCAAGAACTGGACCTATGGAGGAACTTAATTTTATGCTGCTGCAAGTATCCGGAATTATCAAACGTTTTGGTGTCGATCCAATCCTGGACGGCGTGAACTTACAAATATTAGAACGTGAACGCATCGGCCTCGTTGGTGTAAACGGTGCAGGGAAATCCACTTTGCTCAAAATCGTGGCGGGTGAAATGTCTTATGACGGAGGACAGATTTTCAAATCCAAAGAAACGACGCTCGGTTACCTGGCTCAGAACAGCGGGCTGCAATCCAACCGCAGCATTTGGGAAGAAATGATGAACGTCTTCACTCACCTGACACAGGCTGAAGCCGATTTGCGTCAGATGGAACGCGATATTGCCGACCCTGCCCAGATGGAAGACGAGAAAAAGTATGCTGACCTGCTGGAACGTTATGCGAAACGCTCCGATTGGTTCAAGGACCATGGCGGTTATGAGATGGAAACCCGCATTCGCAGCGTACTGCACGGGATGGGATTCGGCGAATTTTCGCCAGACACCCCCATTGCTACTCTGAGCGGCGGGCAGAAGACACGTCTTGCGCTTGCTCGTATTTTGCTTCAGGCACCCGATCTGCTCATGCTGGACGAGCCTACCAACTATCTCGATATCGCCACCCTTACTTGGTTGGAAGATTATCTGAGAGGTTATTCAGGCGCACTGCTCGTGGTATCCCATGACCGGTACTTCCTTGATCGACTCGTAACCACCATCGTGGAGATCGAACGTCACCGCTCCAAAAAATACACGGGCAATTACAGCCGTTATATGGAACTCAAAGCTGCCGAGTATGAAACTCAGATGAAGCAATATGAGAAACAGCAAGGTGAAATCTCCAAGATGGAGGATTTTGTTCAGAAAAACATTGTACGTGCCTCGACGACCAAGCGGGCGCAAAGCCGCCGCAAGGCCCTCGACAAAATGGAGCGCCTTGATAAACCGATGGGAGATTTGAAAAAAGCCCATTTTTCCTTCGAAACCGCCGTTATGTCAGGCAAGGAAGTGCTTCGAGTGGATCAGCTGTCCGTCGCTTATGACGAGGCTTCTCCATTGTTCCGCAACGTATCCTTCGATCTGCGGCGCGGGGAAACCGTTGCCCTAATTGGTCCAAACGGTATTGGTAAATCCACCATGCTGAAGTGTCTCACCGGAAGTTTACGTCCGGTAACCGGGGATATCCAATGGGGAACAAAAGTGCAGATTGGCTATTATGATCAGGAACAGACGGGGCTCACTCCGTCCAACACGGTTCTGGAAGAACTGTGGAGTGCCTATCCCGGGATGGAAGAAGCACGTATTCGGACCGTACTGGGGAACTTCTTGTTCAGCGGTGACGATGTGCTTAAGAAAATCTCCTCCCTCAGCGGCGGTGAGAAAGCACGTGTCTCTCTCTCCAAGTTGATGCTGAAGGAAGCCAACATGCTCATTCTGGATGAGCCTACGAACCATCTCGACCTGTTTGCCAAAGAAGTGCTGGAAGCCGCATTAATGGATTATGAAGGCACCCTGCTGTTCATCTCCCATGACCGGTACTTCCTCAACAAAATGGCTGAACGCATTGTCGAGCTTCATCCAGGTGGAACGGAACACTATCTCGGAAATTATGATGATTATGTGGAGAAGAAACAGGAGCTTGAGGACATCGCACGCGAAGCTGCTGAGGCACGTCAGGCTTCGTCCAAGAACTCGTCCAAATCCGATCTGAGTACATCCACAACCGAAAAATCTGGAGCTGCTTCATTCGAAGCGGAAAAACAGGCGAAGCGTGAAGAGCGTAACCGTCAACGCAAGCAGGAAGCTCTGGAACAGCAGATTGCGGAGTTGGAAACGAAGATTACAGAACTTGAGGAGCAGATGGCTCTGCCTGAAATCTATCAGGATTATATGAAGCTTCAAGAACTCCAGCAACAGTCGGATGAACACAAGGCACAACTTACCAAAGCGTACGAAGAATGGGAAGAACTAGCCATGGAATAGTACGAATAGTAGAGACTCAGACCATGACTTGATCGCGTCCATACAAGTATAGTTGTACCACCGGCTGATTCCTTATTGGGATCAGCTTTTTGTGTGTTGAGGATGAGTATTGAAGCTAGGCATATTTCGATCCTTATGTTCTTTATGTTCCTTGAGATTGAACCTAACATACGGAGGTTAGCGGGAGCTGTTTTGACTTTTGTCAAATTTACTCGAATGAAGAGAAATATTTTTATCCCCCTTTTCCTCACACTTATCCACAAGAAAGCAAGATAGCAAGCACATTAATAAGCTTAATTATACAGCGGTAGAATAGCCTTTTACACACAAAAACCATATTTATCCACCAAGTTATCCACTTTATCCACAACTTTGTGGATAGTAAGGAGTCATTCTATCCCCTAAACCCTTTTCGTTTCGAAAACTATACTGGTTTGACTTTGCGGTAGTTACCCACAAATTACACTGGATATGTGGATAACTATAGTCACACCTTGACAAATGCATTCTCCCGCTCCTCAATGTTCCTCCATAATAAGACAAAAGCAGACCTTTGTCGTTCAAGGCCTGCCCGTCATTTATTACCTATATGCCATGCCTATTTACATCGAATTGCAATTGCTACTATTGCCGCTGTAGATGCGATCTGGCAAAGATGCTTTACGCATGTGCTTCTTGTTCATTATGTTCGGAAGACTCGGCCTTCAGCCCGGCAGCATTACACGCCGCTACATAAGCAAGACCGGCAGCCATAACGATATCATTATGTGTTGCCGTTCCCCGGAACTCACGTCCTGCACGCTCCACGGTAACTACAGCTTCGGCACTTGCACCCTCTCCCCCACTCAAGGCATGCATCTCCATATCAACAAATGCAATATCATCGGAAATGCTCTGACCAATTGCACGAATGGTTGCATCCACGGGTCCTCCGCCAACGGCAGAGTAGGACTGTTCTCCAGCGCTTGTGCGAATGCGAACGGCGGCCATTCGGTCCGTCATGCTACCCGCCGTCACCTGCAATTCAACCAGTTCATAATCCTGTGCAGGAATATTCATGGTCTGGCTAACCATCTGCAATAACTGGTCGTCACTGACCACCTTTTGCTGGTCTGCGGTTTCTTTGAACACCTCATACAATTGCTCCATCTGTTGCTCATCCGGCTCAAAACCGTATTTGCGAACCCGATCCTTCAGGGCGTGACGACCGGAGTGTTTGCCCAGAATAATCATGCTGCGTGGGATACCCAGCGCTTCCGGGTCCATAATCTCATAGGTGCTCCGGTTCTTGAGAAGACCATCCTGATGGATGCCGGATTCATGCTGGAATGCATTACGTCCCACCACCGGCTTGTTGTATGCAATCGGGAAGTGCATCGCACGACTAATCTGACGCGAGGTCTCATACAGTTGGTTCAGCTTGATGTTGGATGTCGCCCCAATCGCATCTCCCCGAGTCTCCAGCGCCATAATCAGCTCTTCCAGTGCACAGTTGCCCGTCCGCTCTCCGATCCCATTGATGGTCACTTCAATCTGGGAAGCACCATTGGCAATCGCAGCCAAGCTATTGGCTACAGCCAGGCCCAGATCATTATGACAGTGAGCACTATAGCGAACCTGATCGCCGCCTCTTGCACCCTCACGTACCCGGCGGAACATCTCGCCATACTCATGTGGCAGAGCATAACCCACGGTATCCGGCAGGTTGATAATGCTGGCCCCTGCTTCAATCGCTACTTCGACCATCTCGATCAGATCATCCATCTTCGTCCGAGCCGCATCCATCGCGGTAAACTCTACAATGTCCGTGAACTGGCGTGCATATGATACCATTTCACGAGCGGTAGCCACCACTTCGCTACGCGGGCGGCGCAGTTGATGCTCAATATGAATATCCGAAGAAGAGATAAACAGGTGAATTCGGCGTCGTGCAGCATCCGCTGTTGCTTGAACGGCCGCATCAATATCACCTTTGACTGCACGCGCAAATCCACAGATTTCCACGTTCTGCAACTGTCTCGAAATCGCCTGAACCGCCGCGAACTCACCTGGACTGGAGATCGGGAATCCAGGCTCAATGACGTCGATGCCCAGAGAAGCCAGTTGGTGTGCCAGTTCGATCTTTTGCTCAGGTTGCAGACTCGCTCCCGGTGCCTGTTCTCCATCGCGCAGCGTCGTATCAAAAATTTCAATCATGCGTTTGTTATTAGTTGTTGTCATATCCATCAACCTCCATCAAATTTTATAATCCTTTTTTGTTACGATCCACGAGGATAGAACATCAGTTGTTCTCCATCACTGTTGTTATATATTTTGTTTGTAACTCGTATGTCGTTTGTTGCTTAGTCCTTGGTCTTGGTCTCCATAGTGCCTTCTGGATATCTAATGGCTATACCTGATGTACGATGTCCATTAGTCGTTGCTGATCCTGCTTGCTTGTGACAGGGTGTACGTCGACTTACACCCTGTCTTTCTCACTTTTCAATCTCCATATGGTTCTTCCCATGCCCACCCTGCTGCCGGCAGCAAACACAAATAACCCGCCATCTCATATAAGAGACGGCGGGTTATTATCCCCTCCGCGGTACCACTCTCGCTTGATGGGCCAGGCTTGCGCCGGACTCCATCCACCTCGTCGTCCCCGAGATCCGCTGGATTGTGCATGCACGCACGACACCACTGGAATTCGGAGAAACACCCTATAACGGGGGTTAACCGTTGCTGTGTAACACATGTCGTTGTCCATCAGGACAACTGGGCGATTGATATCGTCCCCACACTTCCACAACTCCGTTCCCGGGCGAGATTCGAAGGATTCCAGCCACTGCGTCGCACCACCCCGCAGCTCTCTGAGCGCTTTATCGTTCTACTGCTCCCGTTCATCACATTTATCATATGACCTAACTTCATTCATCCTTATTTTGAAAATCAAAAAAAGCCTGCCACCTCATGCAATAATGCAAGAGACGACAGGCTGTTCACCTTCGCGGTACCACTCTTGTTGACTTCCTTCCTGTTCATTCAAGACAACCCTGAATGCTTTCGCATATCCGGATCACTTGAAGCAGCCTGAAAGCCCCCTCAGTTATCGTCAGTTGATCCTTATAATAACGGTCCTACCGACAACGGCCCATTCACGGAGGCAACCCGTAACCATGTACTTTGGGCCATGATCGGCCTTCGGATTCTCCCGGGGAGTCACCGTGTTCCATCGTTCCGCTTCCAGGTGAGTTTCAGGTTTCCTTCGACTGCGTTGCACCATACCGCAGCTCTCTAAGACCGGGAATGACCTTACTATTCCTGTTCATTGCGTTTATCAGTTCAGGAAGATAAATTCCTGTTTAAATTTGTAACTAATATACATTCTTCACATCCAGGCTGTCAACTCTTAATCTCAAACTGCCTGTTTATATAAACTAAAAGTGCGTGTTCAAAAAGATCGGTTTTCAGTACCGAGAAGATGGGATGAAGCTAGAAATGGAGTAGCGGAGCGTAGGGTAAACTACGTGAGCAACCACAATGTTTCCAAAGGAAACATACTTCGTAAGCCTCCCGCTTATTTGGGCTGAATCCCATATTCGATGCTGATGATGCCGCTAGGCATCATTCGTAATCAAAAGCGGGCTTTTTGAACAACCTCTATAAGGACTGAACGGACCATTCCTCCAGAGAAAGTCCAGGGTCTGCTTTGGCATCAAACTCAGAGATTTCTCCCCGTTGCCATTTCAGATACGCAGCCGCTCCAATCATGGCCGCATTATCCGTACAATATTCCATCGGCGGTATTAATAGTTCAAGCCCTTCCTTCGCACAACGCTCTTGTAACGCCGAGCGCAACCCCCGGTTAGCTGCAACACCACCGCATAATAACAGTTGACGTGAACCATATTCACGAACTGCTCTTACGGCTTTCTCCACCAACACTTCTACGACAGCTTCCTGGAAACCACGGGCAACCGCAGATGGCTCCAACGTTTCGCCGCGCATTTTGGCCTGATTGAGCGCATTCAGTACAGCAGACTTCAGACCACTGAGACTGAAATCATACGAACCTGCTTCCAGCCATACCCGCGGTAATGGCACCACATCCTCCGCTTCATATGCCATCCGGTCCACATGCGGACCTCCCGGATAAGGACAGCCCAATGCACGGGCTACTTTGTCATACGCTTCGCCTACGGCATCATCACGCGTACGGCCAATCAGTTTGAATTTGCCCTCGGATTCCATATGCACGAGTTCTGTATGTCCACCGGATACGACCAGTGCCATCGCCGGATATTGCAGCTCATGGGTAAGTCGGTTGGCATAGATATGCCCGGCAATATGATGTGTGCCAATGAGCGGTTTGCCCAATGCCATCGCCAGCGTTTTGGCTGCAACAATTCCTACCAGCAATGCCCCGACCAGTCCCGGACCTTGCGTCACAGCAATCGCACTCAGATCACGCGGACGAATGCCGGACTGTTCTATGGCCTGTTCCAGCATCAACGTAATCACTTCGACATGTTTGCGTGAAGCCACTTCAGGTACAACGCCGCCGAATGCCTTATGGGTCTCGATCTGACTTGAGATCAGATTGGACAGCACTTCCCGTCCATCCTTGACTACAGCTACCGATGTTTCATCACAGCTTGTCTCCACCGCCAAAATATAGGAGGGTGCAGCATTTATTTTTTCATTGAGTTCGTTCATGAATCCAGTACGCTTCCTTCCTCTTCGCCGCTCCGGCCTGCAGACGGCAAGTTCGCCCACATAATCATCGCATCTTCCCCATTATCGGAGTAATACCCTTTACGAAGACCCGCCGATTCAAACCCTTTTTTCTGATATAAACGCTGGGCAATGCTGTTCGAGACTCTGACCTCCAGCGTCATCCGTTCCATCCCGAGATAAGCTGCCGTACTCATTAATTCGTCCAGCAACTTTTCACCAAGCTTGCGTCCACGATACGCACCTCTGACTGCAATATTGGTAATATGGGCTTCATCCATGATCGTCCACATTCCGGCATAGCCAATGGCTTTGCCTTCCAATTCCATCACCATATATTTAGCAAAATGATTATGTGTCAATTCATTTTGAAATGCTTCTTCTGTCCAGGGCAGGGTAAAGGCCTCATGTTCAATCTCCATCACATCGGGAATATCCGCGAGTGTCATGAACCTGAACTGAAGCGCTGCTTCCTGCTTATTATTCGCCACGTTGTCCATCTGCTTCCCCTCCCCCTTTAGCCTTTGCGCAGCAGATTGGCTTCCGCTTCAGACAGCTTGGTGTAGTTCGGCACCAGCGCATGCACGTCATCACGCTGACCTGCAAGCAGCGCGGCGGCGCCTAGGCGCCCAACCCAGCGGCCTTCCAGCTCATAAGGTACGAGCTGGAGCGCCGTTCCTGCGGGGCAGCGAAGCTCCGCCGCTGCCGCAGCATGAGGGCCCGTCTCGCCGACGAACCAGACGGCTGCGGGCCGCTCTTCCGGCGCCGCCTCCGCCATGCGGGCGGCGAGGGCTTCCAGCCATCCGTCCATCTTGCGGATGGCATCAGGCGCCAGACGCCGGGGCGCATCGCTCCCGGCGGAGGCAAACAGCGCGGTGCACGCTTGACCGCGCCGTGCATCCACAAGCGGAACGATCCAGTGGACAGGGGCAGCACCTGTGCTGCCCTGGTCCGCGGATGGCGTTCCGCCAGCCCCTGCTGCGGCATCCTCTGCCGCAGCTTCTGCCTTGGCGGCGAGGCCGCTGTGCCAGCCGCCCCAGGCGAGGGCCTGAAGGCTGGACACCCCGGCTACGGGGATGTCCCACGCCCAGGCCAGTGTCTTCGCCGCGGTCACCGCAATGCGGATGCCCGTGTACGAGCCTGGGCCAACGCCAACGGCGATGCCGTCCAGCTGGCCAGGCTGTGTGCTGCTGGCGGCCAGCAGCTGCTCCATCACCGGTACAACGTGTACCGAATGGTTGCGCTCGGCCCGTTCATTGCGTTCTTCCAAAAGCGCATGATCCTCCATCATCGCAGCTGCCATCACTGCGGTGGATGTATCCAACGCCAAAAACCGCTGACGCGGCTCTTTTTGTAAATCTTCCATCATCATTTGACTCCATTCTGTCTGAACTGTCGGCACATGGCTGCATAAGTCTCGCCGTACCCATCCAGTGTAATCGTTCGATCCTCCAGGCCCGTTGTTTCAATCTGCACATGCAAGTGCTCTTGCGGCAGCAATTCGGGGATGATGCTTGACCACTCCACCAGACTGACTCCGGCTCCATAGAAATATTCATCAAGTCCAAGCTCATCCGCTTCTTCCAGCGAAATGCGATATACATCCATGTGATACAAGGGCAGGCGCCCTTCGTACTCCTTGATTAGCGTAAATGTGGGACTGCTCACCACATCACGTACACCCAAATGCCAGGCAAATTTTTGTGAAAATGCCGTTTTTCCCGCGCCCAGATCACCATCCAAAGCAATCACCATGCCGGCGTTTGCCTGTCTGGCGAGTGCGGACGCGAGCGCTTCTGTATCTGCAATGCCATGGGATTCATACACCCACTGCTCGTGCGTTTGATTCAATATTCGCCCCACCTTTGGCGGTCCAGCCGCCTGAGTTCACTTTGAACCTTATTATATCGGTCCCTTTCTTCCCCCGCAACATCGAAGGAAACAAGCGGAAATATAAACGTCCATTATTAGGCCATGTCTACAAACTCGCTTCCTTCGGAGTTTGCAGACATCCTCTAGAAAAACAAAAAACCGGCACCTCCCGGTACCGGCCATCTTACGTACATATTCCAGCTTTTTTTCACACCAATTCCTCAAGCACTACGCTCTATCTGTATCTACTCCTCCAACCGATCCACACGTACCGTTTGGGTATTTCCCGGCCTGCTGCCAACCTGAACGGTCGCCATGCCATTGGCTTCATCCACATTCTCAATCCACACCGGATCCCCTTCCAATGTTACAGCAATGGTATCCTTGGAATCATAGATCGCTTTGGCGCGCTTTGCATCCATCATCTTATTCATACTCCCCTTCCGGATCATCATGTGACTCACGAACCATGCTATCTGTTGTACTTTCACCAATATGACCGTTATCTTCCGTAACCTGTCCCCCGCCTAACCCTTCATTCACCATCCGGTCAATGTCGAGCATGAACGACTCCCGGTCAAGGGGTAATTCTTCCGAAGTGACTGCTTCCCAATTCACAGCTGTAGCTGGTGTATAAAATTCTTCAGCGCTTTCGGCATCAGCAAGAGGATACGGAGTAAAAGCATGCTTATGCGCTTCCTCTTCATCCCGTCTGTTACTCATTTCGGCACCTCCCGGCTTAATCATTGCGAAATCACTTCTGTTATCATCCCCGAGTCTCGCCGAACCATACGAATTCATTCGTCCATAAGACGATTATCCCTCGCACCAGATGCCCATACTATTGAATAAAAATGTACCCTTTTGAAAGGAGCCGACCTATGCATACCGTCTGGAAAGGCGCAATCAGTTTTGGCCTTGTGCATGTCCCTGTCAAAATGTTCTCGGCTACCGAAGACAAAGACATCTCCATGCGTTACATCCATAAAGTCTGCGGCAGCCCGCTCGCTTATGTTCGTCAATGTCCATCCTGTGAAGTCGACGTGAAGTGGGAAGAGATCACCAAAGGCTATGAATATGAAAAGGGAAAATTCGTACTTTTTGAGAAAGATGAATTGGAAGCTCTTAATGACTCCACCAGCAAAACCATTACCATACTGGATTTTGTCGACTTGACTGAGATTGATCCGATCTATTTTCAGAAAACATATTACCTTTCGCCCGATCAGGCTGGGGGTAATGCCTACCAGCTGTTGATGAACGCGATGCGGGATACCGGCAAGATTGGCATCGCCAAAATTTCCATCCGCTCGAAGAGCAGTCTGGCTGCCATACGTGTACTGGAAGATTGCCTCTCCATGGAGACGATTTTCTATCCCGACGAGATTCGTCCTGTCTCCCAGGTGCCCAACTTGCCAGAAGTGCAGAACGTGAATGAGAAGGAACTCACGATGGCAAAGCTGCTGATTGATCAACTGTCTACCCCTTTTGAACCCGCTAAATACACCGATGACTATCGCAGCAAACTGCTGGATCTTATCCAGCACAAAGTGGCAGGCGAAGAAATCAAGATTGCTCCAGCCAAACCGGAAGCCAATGTGATGGATTTGATGGCTGCCTTGCAGGCAAGCATCGAGGCCGTGAAGCCCATTCCTGCTGACCCTGGGACAACAACGGCCACGCCCAAGAAACGTGCACCACGAAAAACGTCTGCTCAAGCTGTTGCCGGGGGAGAATCGGACGCACCTGCTCCAGCCAAAAGAAAAAAGGCCACGCCCAAACCAAAGGTTTGATTGTCGCCCAAGCAAGAACGATTTCGTTATAAGCTTTGCCTCATGTATTGAATTCAACTTAGGTCCGGCTTTACAGTCGGATTTTTTTGTTTTTACAGAACTATCGGAACAATTCATGCCAATAAAACTCCAGCTATAATCGTAAAATACGATTGACGAAAGGTGATTTATATTTTATATTAACTTATGAAAAGTAACTTATTTATGAATATACAGTTAAGTTGCACTTTCGCTTCAACCGAGTGCAATCCAATAATTCGATTCAACGCGTACATGCAATCAAACGCTAAGCCCTATTATCTATAATCACATTATCAGGAGGATATAAATATGAATACAACGTATCAAATCCCTGCCACAACCCATCTGGGTGAAGTGAGTCTACGAATCAAGAATCTCGACCGTTCGATCCAGTTCTATACTGATGTAGTCGGACTGAAGTTGCTGGAGCGAACTGGCAAAGTGGCTACGTTAACAGCGGACGGAAAACAGTCTCTGCTGCGATTGGAAGAACTGACGGATGGAATTACTCTGCCTGAACGCTCACACGCAGGCTTGTATCATTTTGCCATCCTGCTGCCTGACCGTAAGTCCCTGGGTCTTGCTCTGCGTAATCTGGCTGCATCTGGTATTGATATCGGCCAAGGAGATCATCTGGTCAGTGAAGCCTTCTACATCTCCGATCCCGATCTGAACGGGATTGAGATCTATGCTGACCGAGCGCGTGACACCTGGAAACGGGATAGCGACAATAATTACGTGATGGCAAGTGATCCTGTTGATGTGGAAAGTCTCTTTGCCATATCGGAGAATGAACCTTGGCAGGGTCTGCCTGCTGGCACAGTCATTGGTCACGTGCATTTCCACGTCCGCAGCCTGGAAGAAGCTCGCAACTTCTACACCGGCATACTCGGTTTTGATATCGTAGGTAACTTCGCCAACATGTCTGCACTATTTGTTTCTGCCGGCGGCTATCATCACCATCTGGGACTCAATATCTGGGCGGGAGTGAACGCACCTGTTAACCCGGATAACGCTACAGGAATTGACTACTTCACCATTGTTTACGCCACGAAGGAGGAAGTACAACAGGCACTTGAACAATTGCGTCGATCCGGCGCAGCCGTTACACAAGTGGAGGATACCTGGTTTACAATAGATCCACAGAATATCCGTATCCGTCTGACCACTGCAAACTGATTTTGTTTGCACGTTAAAGTATATTTCTACCTAACATCCAGCATTTTGCATTATTCGATTTCAATCTCTCATAAGTCACATGAGCAAGCCCGGGTAACTGAGTTCTCTACATCACAGAGAGGTCATCTACTCGGGCTTTTTGGTTGCCTATTTATAAAACTGGAACAATTGGCGCATCCTATCCATATACACAGACAAGATACATTAAGGAGATACCTATGATTGAAAAGGGGCGCTTGACCGTTAGGCAGCTCGCTTCACTAATGTTCCTGTGCACGATTGGGGAGCAAATTCTGGTCTTTCCTTCCATGATTACATCCTACGCTCAGCAAGATGCCTGGTTATCCGCCTTGTTGGGAGTCGCAGGCGGCTCCGGCATACTCTTCATTATGCTTGTTGCCTATAAACTGCATCCCCGGTTGAATCTGATACAGAACGCTCTTCAAACACTGGGACCCTGGATTGGGGCCTTATTTAGCTCTTTTTATCTCTTTTATTTCCTGATCAGCACCTCAACGTTCATTAGGGAAATTGGCGATTTTATGTCTACCCAGATCTTGCCGGAATCTCCACTAATGATTTTGCATTTGGTTTTTATATGTGCGCTTGTCTGGGGGCTTCTGTCAGGTCTGGAGAGCATCGGTAAGGGTGCTGAGGTCTTTCTTCCTCTGATTGTTTTGTTTCTGCTTGTTCTGACGGTGTGTCTCATCCCCCAAGTCCATTTGAACAACATCCAACCTGTGCTTGCACAGGGATTTCTTGGTCCACTCAAAGGTTTTGTTGCTGTACTCACATATCCTTATTGCGAGCTGTGCATCTTCATGATGCTCTTTCCCTATACGAAAAAGGAGCCCCATCTGGAAAAGGACATCCTGCTATCAGGGATCATTGGTGGATTGTTACTTACACTGACGCTGAGCATGTGTCTGCTCGTCATGGGACCCTTCATGACCCAGCATCACTGGTTTGCCTCATTCAACCTTTCACAGCAGATCAATATCGGAAACTTTATACAACGGATTGAAGCCTTCATGGCATCGGTCTGGATTATTGCCGTTTTCTTCAAAGCAGCACTGTTCTTTTACAGTTTTGTCTTGGGCGTCGCTCACCTGTTTCGCTTGTCCAGTCACCGTTCTCTGATCCTGCCGGGCTCGATGCTTATTCTCGCCATGTCCATTCTGATCTCTCCGAACGAGAACTTTTACCTCAAGGTCATCATTCCCTATTGGATTGACTGGGATCTGACCTGCGGTATAGCGCTTCCGTTATTGCTCATACTGGTGCATCACATGAAGTCCCGTTTCCAAAAATATAACAAACTTCCGAATTAACCTGTGCCAACGGGTTGGAACGAGAAAGGAGTTCTCCATGTTCAAACCGTTGATTCCGTTCGAACCCATATCTCGGGATACCCTGCCCACAGGACCGCAATGGATTGCCCAGGTCAAATGGGATGGAGTTCGTATGCTTGCCTATGAGGACGGGCAGGAGCTGCGTCTGGTGAATCGCAGATTACATGAACGAACCGCACAATATCCTGAACTAGTAACACCACGTAATCTGTGCTCCGGTTCCTCCTATATTTTGGATGGAGAAGTGATTGCGCTGGACCCGGACACCGGAAAACCTTCGTTTTATCACGTTCTACGGCGGGATCGTATGAGTAGGCCCGAAGGCATCGCTCAGGCCATACATCAGATTCCGATCACATATATGGTATTTGATATCCTGTACTATGAGGGGAAATGGGTGACAGATCAGCCATTGGCAGATCGACAGCGCCTGCTGCACGAGGTTCTTAACACTGCTCCCCATGTTCAGGAGGTCACCAATACGCTTGATGCTGCTTCCCTGCTTACGGTCATGAGAGAACACCAGATGGAAGGCATCGTCTGCAAGGATCTCACCAGCAGCTACGGCATTCAGGGCAAGGACCAGCGCTGGCAGAAGGTCAAAATCATGCATGATGTATATGCCATGATCGGGGGAGTCACGTACCGAAGTGGTATTGTGAATGCCGTGGCGATTGGTGTATATGACGGGCCTAACTTTGTCTATATTGGTCATGTCGGGACGGGCAAGCTGAACTCCAATACCTGGCGGGAGCTCACACATCAAGTGGAGCCTCTGATCAGGCAGGATAGACCGTTCCACAATGTACCCGAGCGCAGTGCAGAGACCACATGGGTGGAACCACGAATAGGAGTCAAAGTGCAGTATATGGAACTGACTCATCATCGCACTCTACGCCATCCCAGTATTCAAACCTTCGCGGATGTAACACGCGAGGATTGCCTGGCGAACCAGCTTCTTCAATGATGAAAAGATCGCTGCAAGCGTGTTTTAACCCCTGATTTCAACGATTGATTAGACATATAGGAGGTGTTCCGTATGGCCCCCAAGATCCAAGGAACCATCATAATAGAAGGCACCGAGCTAACGGTCACGAACCCGGACAAGCTGTTATGGCCGGATGCGGGTGTTACCAAAGCCATCTATCTGCAAAAGCTGGCCGCTCTGGCTCCCTATCTGCTCACATATACAAGTAATCGATTGCTCACCACCATAAGGTATCCCCACGGGGCTGGAGGAACATTTTTCTATCAAAAAAATGCCCCTGAACCTGTCCCTGATTATGTTCGGACAGAAGTACACGACGGCATCCGCTATGTGGTCATGAATGGACTCCCCGAATTGTTATGGCTTGGCAATCTTGCTGCACTTGAATTTCACCCTTCTCTGCATACCGTGGGAAGCCATCTGCCCTGTGAATGGATGATTGATCTGGACCCCTCTCAGGAGCATGAACCACGGATCATGCAAGCTGCACTCATCGTTGGCGAAACCCTGACTTCCCTTGGTCTGAGGTCCATCCCCAAAACTTCAGGCGCAACAGGGGTTCAGATCATCGTTCCGATTATTCAAGGGATAACCTTTGATGAATTGCGAGATATCGGTTATTTTGTTGGTAAATATGTCACTCAGAAGCACCCGAATCTGTTCACACTGGAACGACTCAAAAAGGACCGTGGAGACCGTATTTATTTTGACTACCTCCAGCATTACGGCGGCAAAACCCTTGCAGCTCCCTATACACCACGTGCCAAATCAGGCGCCACCGTCTCTACTCCACTGACCTGGGATGAGGTTCGAAACAACGTTTCCATCCAGGATTACCATCTGATGAACATTGTTGAACGCCTGAATGATACCGGTGACCTGATCGCAGCCGTTGAGCCCCAACCGGTGGAGCTCATTCTCAAGCACTTGAAGAAAAAATAGCCGACTCCCTCATTACAAGGGTGTCGGCTATTATCATTCATGCGTATATAAATCGCTAATGGATACCTTTTTTCTTGAAACGTCCGCCCTTCACATCATGGATGTTACCGATAGCCACAAAGGCTTGCGGGTCCCAATCTTCAACGATGGTCTTCAGTTTCGCTTCTTCCAGACGGGTGATTACGACAAAGATGATCTTCTTCTCATCCCCGCTGAATCCACCCTCTCCATCCAGGAAAGTGACACCACGGCCAAGACGGTCTGTCAGAGCTGAACCAATATCACGATATTTCTCACTGATGATCCATACCGATTTGGACTGGTCAAGTCCTTCATTCACAATATCAATCATCTTCATCGCAATATAATATGCAATCATGGAATACAGGGCATTCGGCCAGCCGAACACAAATCCTGCACCCGCGAAAATAAATACGTTAATGAACAATACGATCTGTCCTACAGACAACGGTGATTTCTCACTAAGCAGGATGGCCACAATCTCCGTACCGTCCAGTGAACCACCAGACCGGATAACGAGTCCAACCCCCACACCCAGGATCAATCCGCCGAATACAGCTCCGAGCAATGGCTCCCCTGGTGTCAATGCAGGAACATGGTGCAATAATGAAGTCCCGATGGACATGACCACGATCCCCAGCAGCGTGGATAACGCGAACGTTTTACCAATCTGCTTGTAACCCAGAATCAGGAAAGGCAAGTTGAGCAAAGTCAGGAATATTCCCAGTGGCAGATGTGTAAGCTCCGACACCATAATTGAAATACCTGTAATCCCACCATCAATAACACCATTTGGCACGAGAAACACTTCAAGCGATACAGCCATCAGTGCAGCACCGATCAGAATCATCACAATACGTTGCAGCAGCTTTAATGTAAACACCGAGCTTTTGACGCCCCGGTCAGGCTTGGATGTCAGTTCTTTAACCGTTACATTGGACATGGTATCCCCCCCGTTGGATCAGTATGTGAATCCATTTCATAAATCATTTAAATACTCCACGGGGGAACCTACATATAGAAGTGCGTGTTCACAAAGATCGATTCTATACGTACCCTGTCAGTACGAGCACAAGCATCTAAAGGCTATATGAAATGGATTCAAGATTGTCTTAATTCCGGTTTACACTTTCAAAAGAGAGCAAAAGGGAGCCTGTTTTCCCGCAGACTCCCCTCCTTCGCCAAGACATGATTTATATATCTATTATATCATAAAAGATCAAATTTGAGCAAAATACTTAGCAAAAAGAAGATAAATTCACAAAAAGTGAACTTATCTTCAGAAATCTGCCCTAAATCGGCTAAAGAAGCGGAGAAAGCATCCGAGAAAGCATTTCTGCGCCTTTTTGTCCTCTTGAACGCCCCTGAAAAACCTTTAGGTCGATCTTGCTGCATTCCTTGAGATCACGTTCAAAATCAGCAACCAATCGATGAATCGGGGAGGTCTCGAACAATACGGCCGTCATCTCGAAATTACAGAAAAAACTGCGCATGTCCATATTGGCCGTGCCTACCGTTGCAAGCAACTCATCCACAATCATCACTTTGGCATGTACAAAACCTTTGCGATATTGGAAGAACTGCACACCTGCTCGCAACAGCTCCTCCACGTATGAAAGTGACGCCAGATGAACAAGCTTGGAATCGGATTGATAAGGAATGATAATTTTCACATCGACCCCACTGACAGCAGCTGTTTTGAGTGCCTCGTACAGGGCAGGATCAGGGATAAAATAAGGTGTGGTAATGTAAATCCGGTCACAGGCTACCGAAATGGCGCCAAAACACATTTCCTGAATGGCATCCCAGTCCTGATCCGGCCCACTGGCCAGAATCTGAATTCGTTCTTCTCCGCTACAGATATGAGGTGGAAACAACTCCGCAAGCTGGGGTTCAGTAATTCGCTCACCCGAAGCCAATTTCCAGTCGTTCAGGAACGTACTTTGCAGGAAATACACGGCATCTCCCTCGATCTGTACATGTGTATCCCGCCAGAAACCGATCTCCGGATACTTCCCAAGATAATCATCACCTACATTAATGCCACCCACGAAGCCAACCTGTCCATCCACAACGACAATTTTGCGGTGATTCCGGTAGTTAACTCTTCGGTCAATCGTTGCAATTAGTGGCGGCAGAAAATAATGAAACTCCACACCTGCATCCTGCAGTTTGCGGATAAATCTCCAGCTCATCTTGTGACTGCCGAGACCGTCACAGATAAACCGAACCTTCACGCCCTCCTGTGCCTTGCGAATCATGACATCCTGAAACTTCGTACTGATCACATCGTCCCGGAAGATGTAAAACTCCACATGCAGATGATGCTTCGCCTTTTCCATCTCCTTCAACATTGCAGTGAATGCCTCTTCCCCGTTCGTGAGCACCGTGCTGTGATTACAACCTGTGATGGGGCTCTCCGACAGATGAGACAACAGGTTAAACAATCGATGCTGGTGGTTGTAACGATTGCCAGGCATCTGTTCAACATCTCCAATGATGTGGGCTTGTTCCCAGATCGTTTCCCTCATTTCCCGGAAGATCCGTGATCCACCTTTGCGAAGTTTTTTGCGTTTGTTATAGTCCTGGGCCACGAAATAGTACACCACAAAACCGACCAGCGGCACGCAGAACAAAATAAACAGCCAAGCCACAGCTTTGGCCGGATTCCGAAATTCCAGCAAAAGAATCGTGGCTGCCTGAAAAATAAATACGACTAATATAATGACCAGCCAAAACATTCGGCTTCCTCCTCAAGTGGCAAGCTTCATGACCTTGCCGTTCTCTCACTTACACAGCTTTGACGATTAAGCCTGCAGCTAATCATAGATACCCAATGTAGCCCCTGTTCGTAACGTTTGCTTAGATAAAACTTTACATAAGCACGTGGAGTACTTGATTCTGGTAATCCGAATTTCTGCGCATCGATTGTATATTCTGACTGTGTTACCTTCTACATATCAGAATTATCACGAAGCAGAACCGCATTGTGACGCCAATCTGCTCCGTTCCCCTTCCAGACTCTTCCTCTTTTCTTCATGAGAAGGTGGTCTTCTTACGTAAAATTAGATATAATACTCGTTAAAAACTTATTACCTAAAGGAGAAGAGCAGTGAATGGAAAGTGAGAGGTATGCGTTAAATTTAGTATTGGTTGCGTTTTTGATAGGACTTTCGGCGTTTTTTGTTGCAGTGGAGTTCGCGCTGGTACGGGTTCGTCCGAGCCGGATCGATCAAATGATTGCAGAAGGAAACAAGCGTGCGCTGGCTGTTAAACAGGCCGTTGCCAATCTGGACGGATATTTGTCCGCCTGCCAGCTTGGAATCACGATCACATCTCTGGGACTGGGCTGGCTGGGTGAACCAACGGTAGAGAAGATTCTCCACCCTGTGTTCGAAAGCATGCAAATTCCTGAGGCGGTTTCTTCATTCTTATCATTTGTTATCGCGTTTGCTTCCATCACGTATCTGCATGTTGTGGTTGGTGAACTCGCTCCAAAAACGATTGCAATCCGGAAAGCCGAGACTGTCGCACTGTTGACGTCTACACCTATCATCTGGTTTAACCGAATTATGTATCCTTTTATCTGGCTGTTAAACGGCTCAGCGAACCAACTGGTGAAACTGTTCGGAATCAAACCTGCTTCTGAACATGAAGATGCACACTCCGAAGAAGAGTTGCAGATCATTATTAATGAAAGCTTTGAAAGTGGTAAAATCAACCAAGCCGAGTTCGGTTATGTAAGCCGTATCTTTGCTTTTGATGAGATGTTAGCCAAAGAAATCATGGTACCCCGGACCGATATGGTCTGCCTTTATGTGAATAGAACGAACGAGGAAAACCTGGAGATCATTCGTGAAGAACAATATACCCGTTTTCCGGTAGTCAATGAGAGTAAAGACGATATCATCGGAATCATTAATACGAAGCAATTCTTCCTGGAGCTTTACGGAAACGATGAACCTGTCGATCTGTCCTCCCTGATTCAGCCTGTATCGGCTGTTCACGAAACAACTCCTGTGAAGGACTTGCTCAAGAAAATGCAGAAGGATGGCGTACATATCGCCGTACTAGTCGACGAATATGGCGGAACTTCCGGAATTGTAACCATTGAGGATGTGCTTGAGCAGATTGTTGGTGAGATCCGCGACGAGTTCGACGCAGACGAAGTGGAAGATATCCAAGTCATCAATGAGAACTATGTCATTATGGATGGCAAGGTTTCCTTATCAAAGGTGAACGACATGTTTATGTCCAGCCTGGATGCAGATGAGTGGGACACCATTGGTGGATGGCTCTACAGCCATCGTCCCGAGATGAACGAACAGGAAGAATATGAGTTCGAGAATCTAATCTTTGTTTTGCTGGAAAAAGACAAAAATCGGTTCTACAAAGTGGCCGTTGTTCCCAAGGAACCACTGACCATGTCTGATTACACCGATGAAGACGAAAAAGAGTCTCCTAATTTGGCTAAATAAAGCAACTTTATATACAATAAGAAGAGCACTTGCCTCTATTGGTAAGTGCTCTTCTTATTATTTCTCGCTCAATATGTCATTTTCCCATATTATTTTAATACCCACTTCGCAATATCATCAATAATGGCTTTGGAGACATTAGATGGCTGAGCGTACTCTTGACCAATGGAAAGTCCATCATAGCTGGATAACAGATGATTTACCTTTGGATAGCTGTTGTACGTTACATTGGAATGACCTTGAAGAGCCGATTTCCAGTTTTCGAATTGATTCATAGACACTTGCACATCATTTTCACCCTGTATAATAAGCATGGGGATATTTTGTGTTTTAGCCAGTTCCGCAGGTACATAATCTTTCTGCTCAAACCACCAATAAGCAGGTTGAAGTGGAAACGCTTCAGGAAGATGATCTTTAGAATATTTAGGATCTTTAACGATCGCAGCAGCATTTTTATAAAAATCAACTTGCCCTTGAATGATCTCCGTGTCTAAACCAAGCTGCTTCATCCGATCGACCAATTCGTCCTGCTGCTCGGTAAGCACATCCACAAAGCTACTACTTGGTGCAGCAAGTAGAATACTTCCTGCAATATCATGTTGTTTATCCTCAGCAAGGATTAACGGTAATGCAAACCCGCCTTGACTATGTCCAGCTACAAAAATCGCTGTAGAATCAATATGTGCATTCTTTTTTAGCAATTCCACTGCATCGGTTACCTGATCTACGCTCTCTTGTTTTAATGTGAATTTGGGCTGAGAAGCGACCTTATAGGTATGCTCATATGTGACCTTATCGTATCTTAATACAGCAACGCCTTGTGAAGCTAAACCTACCGCAAGATCGCGAAATGGCTTTGCACCACCAATAGCAGCATCTTGATTGCTAGGCCCAGATCCGTGTACCAGAATGACAACCGGGAAAGGCCCCTCTCCCTTGGGCAAAGTCAATGTCCCGGGCAAAGCCAAATCACCCTGCCCAACGGTAATAGCTTGCTCTGTATAAGCAGATGGATCGTCATAGCTTGGTTTTTGATAAACATCTGGCGTAGCGGCAGCAATATACAAGTCATCCACAAGTCCGTTATCATTCATTCTGACTGTAATATTTAAATGAGTAAGCGCTGTCTTAAAAGTGTAAGTGACATTGCGATGCACTGTGTTATTTTCTACGTGTTTAGCTGTGGCTTCACTTGTAATTTTGCCATTTTGTCCTTCTAAAGCTCCCCATAGCTGACTCAACAACGTGGGTGACAACACGCCACTCACAGAGGTATGAACATACTTGGCAGCCTCCTTGCCATCCCCCTCACTTATAAGTGAAATGAATATGTCCTCAGGTGCTGCCTTCAGCGTCTCCGTAAGAAATTCCCCATCCATAAAGGTAACTCCTTTCGTTAACTGAACAGGATTGTTTAAGGCTATGACTTGCCCGTTCACAATCGCCTGTTTCTCTCCTACCTTAACTACAATCGTAAGCTCATTTTTTCGTATTGTAATTTCACCTGATTTTTTCTGCCACGATACCTCTGCCCCATTCTTTTCTGCAATCTCACGAATAGGAACTAGATTTTCACTACCAGCGGGTTTCTCACCAGCTGCTGAGATGGCTGTCACCGGCAGGATGAGACATACGAAAGTAAGAGAAAGTAATAGCTTTTTCCAATGGTTCATCATAATAAATCCTCCTAATTCTTTTTATGATATGCATAGATCTATGAGCATTTATTGGCTCAGGACTATACTTATAACAACACTAGCAATGATGAATAACAACAGGACCCAAGACAGCGGACGAGCGAAGTTGATGGTCCAGCCTATTCCATAACGTTTTTCTACCGTAAAAGAAGGATCATTGGCATTGAAGTAAATGAAACCAAGCTTCCAATAATCATCGTCATTCACAGGCTGCTCCTTGGAACGTTCGCGATCTTCCTGATGATTCCGAATCTTCCCACCGCCTTGTCTGCCTGTAAGAGACAGCAATACAGCGCCTAACACGATCAATACAGGAATGATAAGGCTAATAGCAGTTAACAAGACCAGATTAGGGACGAACATATTGATCTGAATGAAGGCAAATAAAATGGTAAGAAGTAACCCCGTTATGATCGTAAATAGGGACCATTTACGGCGGAATTGAATATTTTCAGCAGCAAATTTGGCCGGATTAGACGTAGTAAGCTGTTGTTTGCTTGTTTTGATACTCCAGTTCACCAGCATCATAAGTGCAATGATTCCTAGCTGTACCAGATTAATAGCCAGTACCGAGAGGTAGGTTTTAGGCACACTGGAAGTGACATTGCCCTGAAAATCATATTTCATTGGAATGACGTTAGGTAATGCCTTATAATTCAGGATCGAAATGATCCCAATGGCTAGAATAATAGAAATATGAATGAGAAACCAATAGTTGGAATAGGTGAGCTTATTTTGGCGGAAGGTGGTATCGATTTTAACCCTTTGAGGTGCTTCTACAGTTGTAAGTGTTCCCTTTATTTTTTTCATTTTAAAATGAAATAAGAGGTGTAGTGCTGACCAGTACACAATGAATATCATTGTGCAAACACCGGTGATTATTGCGGTTGACTCATCATTAGCAGATCGAAGTAAATACAGACAGACAAGGATAACCATCCCGTTTCCGATCAGACTTACTGTAGCAAACGTACTGCGTAGCTTACGTAAGATGGGTGTGTGGTAATTATATTCACTTACCGTAACCCCAAAGCTAATGGTTTCCCTCGTCAAATAAGGTGTAAAGGATAGAAGTAAGGCTAATGGAGCAAAGATTAAGATGATAGGTAATATACTAAATAGTTGCATACATAACACTCCCTTGATTCTTTATTCTCTGTTGTGACCCATCTTTACATCATCATACATTTGGTCTAATACCGCAGTTAGCTCCTCTTTGGTCATTCCACGACATATCGCTTCGGCAATAATCGGTCTTAATTCGCTTTGCTGCTTTTTCAAAAAATCATCCGTTAATTCAGGCATTCCATCAGGGTTTACCACAACTCCCTTTTGTCTATGTACAAGAATGTATCCATCTTGCTTGAGTAGTGTATAAGCCTTGTTCACCGTGTGAAGGTTAACACCAATATCTGCTGCCAAATTCCGAACCGAAGGTAGCGCCTCACCTAGCTGTAACTCACCACTAGCAATGCCTTCGATAATTTGATAAACAAGTTGCGAATAGATGGGAAGTTCGGATTGCATATCCAGTTGAATAATCAAGGGTTCACCTTCTTTTGTTATCTGTTATATATCAAGTATAACAGATATAACATAAGTGAGCAATAAGGTTGAAAATAAAAAAAAGCCGCATATCCATCGCGAGGGCAAGTTACCTGACCCTTCACCATGGATATGCGGCTTATCCTGTTTAGCTTATCGATGTGATTCGTGAGCAAACATTAGTAGTGGCACATGACAGCGTTGTATTTCAATTTCATTTAAGTTTCAGTCTTATCTTCGACAATCCGGTAATGGATTCTGCGAACTATAATTTTCAGGATCATATATAGCGGAATAACGATGATCATACCCAAAATATTCCCCAGATCGGCACCTACGAGCAAAAGAATAACGGTAGTCAGTGGATGAATATCAAGCTGCTTGCCGTAGACGTAAGGTGAGATTAGGTTATCCTGAATTTGCTGTGCGATCACAATAATAACCAGGGACCAGATCGCCATCGAAGGTGATTCGATAAACGCGACAATGACGACCGGGATAGCCGCCAGCAAAGCCCCCACATAAGGGATAAAGTTCAGAATAATCGATACCACAGTTAGTAGCAACGCATAAGGTAAACCTAAGATGAGAAAACCGATGTACATCAGAATCCCCAGGGCTACATTAACGATAACCCGGCCAACGATATAGTTGCTTAGTGCTTCATCGATCTCATGGACGGTTTCTTCCCCATCCTTCCGATAATGTCTCGGCAACAATAAGGTGAGATTCGTTCCAAATTTGCTGCCTTCCTTAAGCATGTAATACAACATAATCGGAAACGTTGCCAGAATAATAACCAGATTGGATACCACAGAGAATAACCCGGAGACATAATCGGTTACCTGAGTGATCCCTTGGCTCAGAATATCGGAAAGTCGTGAGAATAGATTGGAATCATCAGGCAGATATCTGGAAACAAAATTACTCTTTTCAAGTGCATTCAACTGGTCGCTGAGGGAAGTAACCAACGCAGGAGCATTCTCCACAAAATTCATCAGTTGCTCTCTCAATGAAGGCCATACCAGCACACTGAAACCAGCAAGTATTAATGCAGTCACGACATAAATAATCAGAACTGACAATGCACGCTTGATCTTATGCCTTTCCATATAATCGACGAGCGGGCGCAGCAGATAATAGAAAAAACCAGCAATCAGCAGCGGAATGATGATGATGTGAATCAGTGAGGTCAGGGGGCTGAAAATAAAGTTCACTTTATCCCCCAGATACACGATGAGCAGCAGCAGAATAATCGCTGTGCAGATGCGGTAGAACTTGTTGTTTATCAAGAAACGTGATCCCTCCATGCGCTGCGTTGCCAAAGTGACTGCGGCGTTGATATGTATATCTAGTCATTTATAAGTACCCTTAAATGACAGTCATGCCACAGCCGATGCTGAATATACACTTTTTTCTTCCCAAAACAGCATTGGAGCAAAAAAAAGAAGCAGGCGTTAGCCTGCCACATCTCTTTTGCTGAATACAACCCAGGAAATCACCATGAAAATAACATAATACACTGCCAGGACTGCAATGGAGAAACCCAGTGTCATTCCTGCACTCGGACCACCCATAAGCGCAAACTCCGCCCCGGAAGTCATGTATTTGCTAAGATCCATGTTGTTAAATAAAACATACTTGGCCCACTCATAACGGTCCGGATTGAATATGAGTGAGAAGATACTTTGTGAGAACATAATGAACAGGGATAATCCAATCGCAAGTGCGCCTGAACGAAATACGGAGGACACCATGAAGGCAATCGCAAGCGTAATGAACAGATCGACGTACAAATATCCCCATAGCGTCAGAGCATTCGTAGCCGGACTACTGCTTCCTCCCGGAGCATCATGTGAGAAAAGGATATAAGACGTTAGCATGGCCATCGCGATGACCAGCAATGTACTGACAATACTGAAGCCAATGACGGTCAGGTATTTGGAAGCGAGAACTTTGCTTCGTGACCATGGACGGATCAGCAATAGCTTAATGGTTCCCCAGGTAAATTCACCTGCGACCGATTCCGCTGCAATCACAACACAGAAGATCGTGTTCAAGAAAAACGTAATCTGGATGGTCGTCACAGCCGCTTCCCAGTACAAAACTTCATTGGACCCCATGCCTTCTCGCAGTAACACTGGCATTAACAGCGAGATCAGCGCCAGGATCGATAACATGATCCAGGTACGGGGACGACGGAATATTTTCATATTTTCATTCAATATCAGATTACCGAAACTACCCAATGCCTCCACCCCCAGTGACTTGCAAGAATTGTTCTTCCAGGGTATGAGTCACGTTACGAATACCATATACCTGAAACCCTTCGCTAACCAGCTTGGCATTGATATCCGGAATCTGCTCGCGAGACACCCGTGCCACCAGGACATTGCCCTGTACAGTAGCACCCTGAATCAGATCCGCAGCGCGGTCTGCATCATTCAGCTCAAAAGCAACTTCAATCAATGCATCCGAACCTGCTTCAGCCCGAAGGTTTCTTACATCAATTAACTTGCCGTTCTGGATGATGGCTACGGTATCACACATCAGTTCCATCTCAGACAGCAAATGGCTGGATACGAAGACCGTAATGCCTTCCTCTTGGGTAAGCTGACGCAAATAATCTCTCAATTCCCGTATGCCCTGTGGGTCCAGACCATTGGTCGGCTCATCCAGTACAAGCAGCTTCGGTTTATGTAATATCGCTTGCGCGACACCCAGACGCTGGCGCATACCCAGTGAGTAGGTTTTGACTTTATCGTGGATACGGGCTGTGAGCCCCACTCGCTCAATCGTTTCCGCAATACGTTCTTTCGTAACTCCCGGCGACATGCGGGCAAAGTGAACGAGATTCTGGTATCCAGTCAGAAACTTGTACATCTCCGGATTTTCCACAATGGCTCCGACCTGCGCTACCGCCTGCTCAAACTCATTCTTCACACTGTGTCCCGAGATGAAAATATCACCTTTACTGATGGACATCAGTCCAACCATCATTCGAATCGTCGTTGTTTTTCCCGCGCCATTAGGTCCTAAAAAACCAAAAACCTGCCCCGGAGAAATATCCAGAGTCAGGTCGCTGACCAATGATCGGGAGGATATGATCTTGCTGACGCCCTGAATCCGGACGACCGGCTCCTGCTGCATTCAATCCCCTCCTTCATGGACGAGCATATAGGTCATGCCCGTTTCTCATATGCACATAGTGTATCATAATCTTTAGTATATTGTCCCGCAAACTGGGATTTCCCCTGACGTTTCACTTCAACTACACACGCTTCACAGCATCCAAGCGGCATTTCACTCCGGTAGAATCCGGTGCGAAATACGTGATTGCCTCCATAGCCCTCTTCCTTCATTTCGACAGAGCTTCTAGCGACCGACACAATCATCCCACAACTGACACAGTAAAAGCGGCCCGTTTCGATCAATGATATTCCTTCCCCTCACAAGGAGCTTAGAAGTCCCTGTTATTTGTCGTTAGACGCTGAAAATTGATACATTTTGTATCTACATCGTAATTTACTTGACACCGGGACTAATGTCAAGGCTTTACAGCCATAAAAACAGGTAAAATACAAAAAAAACTCCATAAATGCGACAAAAGTCTCGCATTTATGGAGCATCGTGTTAGGTAAATGATACAATTCGGTGCAACGTATGGGTGAATATCATTATGACTTAATTTCAGTCTTTTTGACAATGATGCTTAATTATTCACTGTTGTTATCCTGCGAGGCACCCTCATTCTTCTCATTCGGATAATACCAGAGTAAAGTCCACTCATCGCCATCCTCTACCAGATAACAGGTCTGCACAATATCGAATTGTCCAAAGGTACCTGAGTACTTCTGAGTAACTCTGATTTTGTAGGCTTCTGAGAATGGCTTCACACCATCCACCACTGTTACATCGAACTCGCGCTCCGGTTTCTCCATCTCCAGCTCAAAGGTTTCCACACCAAAATGCTGCATGAATATATGTGCTCTATTCTGTACGTAAGCACTCTTTGGAAACCGCTCTTTCATCAAGGGATGAAACAGTTCCCACGAACTGCCGAAGTCACCCGTCTGCTCATATTTGTAGAACTCTTCGGCAACAGCCGCAGCTTCATCCGGTGTATCTGCCCGAAACAAATACGGAATGGTTCTTCCGATCAACCATAGCAATATCATTATGATCGCTATGAACCCGATCTTCTTGAGCAAAGCATTCCTGTTCCTTCTTCGCAGCATGTCCAGTCCTCCTTGTCCTCCATCCATATTTATGATGGATGGTAGACAAGTAGAAGCTGAACGATGCATCTAATTTCCTGGGAAATCACTCGCTTTGAATGGAAGTACGCTTTCTCTTTCTGATCCTGCGGATCAGAAACTGAAGCCCGGCATATATAGCAATCCCACAGCAGCCACCGAGCAAGTCCACTCCAACATCACGTATCGAGCTTGTCCGGTCTGGGCTGAACTGCTGAATATACTCATCAATGGAGGCGATGATACACACCACAGCCAGAGCAGACACGATACAGGTCATGATGGATGTCCTCCTGTATCGCAGCCCGCCGTACACAAGCACGGCGAGCACAGCGTATACAAATAAGTGCGCACTCTTGCGAAAGATGAACTCTGCAAAATCGTACGGCCTCTGTTTCAGCGAATACTCATACTCCCCGTAGGTGAATTGCACATCTGGTAGCGTAAAACCGATTTGCAATTTTTGGGACCATTTATGAAGCCAAGGCTGAATGTCCTGCTGCTGAGAGGATTGTGTGGACATGGACCAGATGACCATAATCCAGATCACAATCAGCAGCAGAGCAATGAGAAATCCATACGTTCTTCGAACATGCTTTTGTCTCGTGCGCCCTGAACCCTCCTCCATCATATTATTCATCACCACTTTCATATCTCTTTCTTTATTCTAATGAACCAACATACATGCCTCTGCCATTCGTACCTACATATACCCGACCATAGATTTGCCGGTCTGCCGCCATAATTTGCGGTTCATTGCCCAGCCCAATTCCAGCACCTAAAGGACCTATATTGTTCCAGGTTGCCCCCATATCATCAGAACGAAAGAATCCATTCACGTTATTTACGGTGCCGTATACATAGACAGCTGGAACTAATTTACCTGGCTTCGCTTTACCAAAGGCAAATAATTTGGAATTCTGCACACCCTGGATCTTGGAAAATGTATTTCCCGAGTTCGTCGATGCATATAATCCATCGGTTCCCAGACTCACCCATACATTATTCGCCACACCAGGTGCAGCCTCGACTTTAATAAAGCTCGTATTGATATCCGTATTAATAGGAAGGCGAACCGCATTCGCTTTGGACCAGTTGGCTCCTGCATCCGTAGACCGATACAGATAACCGGCAGCATACATATAAAATTTATATCCATTGATGCGATCAGCAGCCAGTGGATGATTATAGGCGAAGACCATATTCCCCCCAATGGCTTGAAAAGGGGCACCATTCATATTTTGCCATGTTGCGCCACGGTCAGTGCTTCTGACCGGATTACCGGTCTGGGGGTAATAAACAATTACATTTGGATTGATGGCTGAATAGGCCACCCGCCCCAGTGTAGAGCCTGCCGGAACGTTTACCGGGGTTACTGTAACTCCGTTATTGGAAGAGACAAATAAGCGTGTGGTCGTACCATACCAGTCACTGCTTCCCAGAAATATCATGTAATTCGGATTTGCCTCATGATAGTCAATACTCACAATTTCTCGCATACCTGCGAGCGGGATTTTATTAAGAGGAACATCGTCTACATTGTTATGTCTAAATCCGACCTGATCCGTTAAACCACTAAAAAATGAAACACCCTGAGGTGGTGTGGATGCGGTGAGTGCGACAACTTCTTCATGACCATCGGTAATGGCTTCCCAAGTACTCGCAGTACTGCCAGTCAATCCATTGGTACCATTGATATTTTCCGTCTTGTACACGCCAAACCAGTCTGTAGCGTATACGGTGCCCGGGTTATGTGGATCAAACTTGATACTGGATGTCGCTGAGAAAAACATGTTGGGTGTCCACCAGGATGGTTTGGATACCAGCGTTTTGCTCACTGTTGTCCAACTCAGTCCGCCGTTTACCGAACGATACAGTGGCAGATTATCTCCGCCTGTTCGAACGGCTGCCAAGATATGATTATCGTTTTGGGGATCGATCGTGATCCCATAATAAGACGAGTAGCTGGAACTTGGCGTGATATTCGTCCACTGCACACCATTGAACTTGTAGACGCCCTGATTATCAGTGGTAACATACAACGTTCCGTTCTTTGCCACAGTCATACGCGCAGGATATTCAGGACTTCTCCCTGTAAGTTGCCAGGTGGTCTGCCCATTGCTTCTTGGTGCTTTGCTATACACACCAATGCCGCGAACCCCTGCATACACAACCTGGCCTTGCTTCGTTACGGGATTTAATCCATAGGCTACACTCCGTATACCCTCACCGGACAGCCCGCTCGGTACATCCCACACCTTGCTCCACGTTGCTGCACCGTCGCTGGAGGTGTACAATCCATCATATCGCGTACCGACATGCAAGTAATTGGAGTTCGTTGGATTAACAGCGATGTTCTCACCCATGGCTCGATGGATATTTCCATTTGATTCATTCCGAAGATTCAGTCCGGTTCGAATCCAGGTTTCTCCTCGGTCTGTAGATTTCAGAATATCGCTTGGTCCCACATTGCCGTACTTCCCAGCCGCGATATACACGACATTGGGGTTTTGCTGATCCAGCGCAATTCCATCCACGCCGTACAGATTGCTATCCTCATCTCCGAAATGATCAAGTAGTGGAATCCAATCTCCTGAAGCTGCATCCAACCGGTAGGCTCCTCCAACGTCAGTTCGAGCGTAAACCAGATCAGGCTCAGTCGGATGAATGACCACTCCCGTAACGTACCCCCCACCACCAATAGGTATATTTTTCCATTGATAGCTTTGAGCTGATTGAACATAGTTTGTACTTGCAGGTATC
Source organism: Paenibacillus sp. FSL K6-1318 (assembly GCF_037976905.1). Taxonomy (NCBI): domain Bacteria; kingdom Bacillati; phylum Bacillota; class Bacilli; order Caryophanales; family Paenibacillaceae; genus Paenibacillus; species Paenibacillus sp. FSL K6-1318. The sequence continues at coordinate 1,459,520 of NZ_CP150270.1, read as the reverse complement.
ATGAGCATATACATTAGTAGCACAATCAGGGATAATTTCAATAGCCTGGAGATACGCATCTGGTTCACCGCCCTATCTGATCATTTTAAATGTTGTTCAATCATCTGATGTATCCTGTCTCGTTCCGATTGTTCCACGATATAGTAATACACTCCGTCTATTTTCTTGCCCGTGCCTTGAATCTCAACAGATTCGATATGATCCAGCACCGGCCGGTAATTGGAGAACATCTGCTTCATTTCATCAAAGGTAACGTCGGTTCTCACATGAGCACTGACTTCGTCCAGCAACGTCTCCAGTTGCAACACGTTGGATACCTGAACTGTATTTTTCAACACCTGTTTGATAATCTCCCGCTGACGGTCATTGCGTCCGAGATCTCCCTTCGGATCATCATAACGCATTCGCGAAAATCCCAATGCTGCTGCGCCATCCAAATGGATATTCCCCTGCTCGAACCGATAGCCCTCATAGTCAAAAGCAAACGGGTTATTCACATCCACACCACCCACCATGTCGATGACCTGTGCAAAACCCTCCATATTCACTTTCATGTAGTAGTGTATGGGAACATCGAGCAATTGTTCCACTGTTTGCACAGACATGTTAACGCCACCAAAGGCATAGGCATGGTTGATCTTATCCTCCGTGCCATGTCCCACAATACTTGTTCTGGTATCCCGGGGGATGTTGAACATAAGTACGGATTGTTTCGCAGGGTTAACACTCAATACAATCATGGTGTCGGAGCGCCCCCGATCATTGGAGCGTTCATCTACACCCAGGATCAAAGCATTGAAAGGTTCTTCATTCTCCATGTCCACAGGGAAATCGCCCCCGCCCCTCTGGTCTACAATGGATACCTGCTTGATGGGTTCCCGGGGTTCATACATTTGATCCGCCGCTGATTTGACATGCAGATACAGATACACCGAATATCCAATCATGACAACTGCAACAAGGGAAATGGCACCTAATGTTATTTTGATCCCGCGTCTCATGTTATGGCCTCCGTCAGATGACTGCCGTTTTTCTTCCATCGATATTGGTTAGACCCGGACGACCGACGGAGTAGTATTGAAAGGACGTGTCTTTGATCTGTTCTTCTCCGTAGATGTTTCTTCCATCAATGAGAATGGGTTGATTCATATGCGCTGCCAAATCAGTTAGATTAACCTCCATGAACTCTTTCCACTCGGTCAGGACACAGAGCGCATCAGCGCCTTCCGCCGCGTTCATGGCACGATCTTCCCACGTAATTGATGGGGAATCCACCTCTTTGCGGAAGTTCTCGGTCGCGATAGGATCATACGCCCGAATCACTGCTCCTTGCTCAAGCAAACGCTGTATAATCTCAATCGCCGGAGCATCACGAACATCATCGGTATCCGGCTTGAAGGCGAGTCCCCAGATCGCAATCTCCTTCCCTTCGAGTGAACCAAGTGCGTCTTCCAGTTTGCGAATGACGTTGAAGCGTTGATCCTTGTTCACTTCCACCACGGACTTCAGCAGTTTGAAGTCATAATCCACATTACCTGCAATTTGAATTAGAGCTTGTGTATCCTTGGGAAAGCAGGAACCTCCGTAACCAATGCCTGCCTTGAGAAAGGAAGCACCGATTCGTCTATCATATCCCATGCCTTCGGCAACGCGGCTGACATCTGCTCCTACTTTTTCACAGATGTTAGAGATTTCGTTGATAAACGAGATCTTGGTTGCCAGGAAAGCGTTGGATGCATATTTAATCATTTCGGCCGAGCGAATATCCGTAACAATAATCTGATCGGTTAATGGCTGATGCAGCTCTTTCAACGTGGCAACTGCCCGATCGCTATGTGTCCCAATGACTATCCGGTCAGGATACAGTGTGTCCTGCACAGCAGTGCCTTCCCGCAGGAACTCAGGTACCGATGCCATGTCGAACGGGTGACTCGTCAAACTACTGATCCATTCCTGAATGCGATCGTTCGTTCCGACAGGAACAGTGCTTTTAGTCATTATTATTTTATAATTATCCATATAAGAACCTATTTCTCGCGCGACAAGCTCAATAAAACTTAGATTCGCTTCGCCATTCGGTAAAGATGGTGTTCCGACAGCGATGATAATAATATCCGAACGACTGATGGCATCCTGAATGTTGGTGGTGAAGGACAGCCTTCCCGCTTTCATATTGGCATTCATGATGTCCTTGAGACCCGGTTCATAGATAGGTACGTGACCATCCGTCAACATATTCACTTTTTCAACATTGTTGTCGACACAGATCACGTTATTTCCCAGTTCCGAAAAACATACGCCCGATACCAAACCCACATAGCCTGTGCCAATCACCGTAATATTCATTCCATAATCTCCCCCATGTCCTAATGTGTTGGTTACGCGTGCTTCACATATGTCTGAACAATGTCCTGCCATTCGGTAGATACTCTAACGATATCTTCCTCAATCAGTTGGCTGCCGATCTGCACTTCGATGATCTCCAGTTCCGTAACGGCTCTGACCGAATGAAGCATACTCCGATCAATGACCACCGTGTCTCCTTGCCCGATCATTCGGCTCTGCCCATCCAGAATCAATTCCCCTGTTCCCGATACAACCGTCCATACCTCATTGCGAAGCAAATGATATTGATAACTCAGGTTTTTCCCGGCACTAATGCAGATTCGTTTGGTGAGAACTTCGCCGCCAGATTCGTTTCTTGTATAATCCAGCACCCGGTAGCAACCCCATCTGCGCTCCTCGTACATGGGACGTTGGTCCTCATTCTTCAAAATTTCCTTAATGCGTAGGCTAGCCTCTTTGTCACTGACCAGAATGCCATCCGGACTCACAGCTACCACCACATCCGACAAGCCCAATATCGCAACCGGGATGTTCAATTCATTGACCAGGTGAGTATTCAGGGAATCTCCCGTGATCCATCCTTTACCTACCACCGAAGTTCCCATCTCTTCCGTGAGTGTGTTCCACGTGCCTAGATCTTTCCAGAAGCCGTTATAAGGAATGGCGATAATCTGATTGGCTCGCTCGACCACCTGGTAATCAAAACTGATCTTGTTCAATCTTCCGTATTGCTTCAGCATCTCGTCATATTGAATCGGCAGTTCCATCTCAATCAGCAGATTGATCAAATAACCCAGCTTAAAAGCAAAAACCCCGCAATTCCATAATGCGGCCTGCTCCATCATAAGGGCCGCATCGGATTCGCAGGGTTTCTCCTGGAACTTCGCTACATTCATGTATTCATTGTTATTTTCACTGGAAGACAGGGATTGCGGAATGATGTATCCGTACTTCTCTGACGGGTACGTCGGCACAACCCCCATTAAGGCCAGATCAGCACCAGACTTATCCAGCATCTCCGGCAAGGTTGCCAGAACCTCAAAGAATTCTTTTTCTACAAAAGGATCGACTGGCAAGACTGCAACCGTCTCATTCAGACTCACACTCTCTACGGAATACAGATAAGAGGCTGCGAGCGCAATCGCAGGAAACGTATCTCTGCGCTCAGGCTCCACGACCAGTCTCACATCGTCTCCCAGCTGAGAAGTCAGGATCTCCACCTGTGGCAAACTGGTTGCGATGAGCGCCTCTGATGCAAGTCCGGCATGATTCAGCTGTCGCCATACTCGCTGTACCATAGATTCCGGACTTCCCTCAGGCCCGTGAAGCACTTTAAGAAATTGCTTGGATCTGGAATCGTTGGACAACGGCCAGAGACGCTTGCCAGAACCGCCAGATAACAGAATACTTCTCATAGGGCTGCACCATCCGAGAGAACAACCGTACTTGCTCCCTTGCCGGTCTCGGTTTGCTTGTTATATGTGCTGGTCTGATTGGATTCGAGTCTTCCTGCTGGATTGCTCTTCGTCCAGGCTGCATAATAATTCGAGTTTTTGCCATATGAATTATCCAGCAGGATGTTCGGTTGATCCAGGAGACAGGCCAGAATATGTCCATGCAGACGGGATGTGGTGATGGTTTGGTATTTATTGAATTCCTTAATGGCCGTATGTACCATCCGATCAGAGTATTTGTACCACAACCAGCGGGCGAAAGAGCTACCTTTCCCTGACTTCAACCGGGATGTAATCATGCGAATGATCTTCCGGTCGACCCGGTTGTACAATGTTTCCCAGTCTTTAAACGTAGCCTTGGGTCCACTGACGGATTCGTAATGCACCTGATTCTGAGTCTTCTCAATGTCTTTACGGAAGAAATACAGCATCTCTGCAGTAGGCTGGCTCTTGGACTTCAAAGGCCACAATTGATGTGCCATATCCGGAGATAGATACACATTGGTTTGTTGAAATTCTTTACTGGCTATCTCATAAGATAATGTATCTCTGACAAAAAAGTGCACATCCTTATGACGATTGAATACTTGGGCTGTCTTTTTCAATTCAATATCACTCTTATAAAACATCGTCTGTGGCAGAATTACGATCCGGTGATTGGGATGCTGGGCAATCATTCGTTCTCTCAATTTCTGATGGGCAGGGTACAAGTCACCAAAGTTACCTCCCCCGTGCAACACAATCGTGATGCCCTCCGGAACCTTGAGAGACAAAGGGCAATCCAGAATGCTGTATCTGGCACGTACATGAATATCATTGTCTCGGAAGAAAGCCTCAGTGCCTTTCATTATCAACAAGTCGCCACCATTGCTATGCACCGGGTAATCCAGATAATAGATTTCGGTACGCGGTGGGATGACCTTCAAAATCTGACGTAAATGTCCCTTCAACTCTTCCATTGGATGAATATTGTTAGTGCCCAGCATCTCCATCTCCTCCTTGGGTGACTCTTCTTCTTTTTTTGTTTAACCGTTCATAGAGAAACGGCAGATCTTCCTTGTCATAGAACATGGCGGCAAACTTCACCTTAAATACAATCTTCATCGCGGCTACAGTGACTACCATTCGTACAATGGACCCGATCAGCAAAGCAATTGCAATGCCGTTAAGCCCCCATAGCGGGGTGAACACGAAGAACAAGGCCACCGTCACCGAGAGTGCAATGAGCTGTCTGATCATCACAAGCCCTGGTCGACCCAGTGCATTGAATGCGGAAGCCAGAATCCAGGAGCCACCACCAATGATGCATTCCACAGCCAAAATATAAAATGCAACGCTCGCTTCCAGAAATTCAGAGCCAAACAGAAGACCCATCAGATAGTTCCCCACAAACATGGTGGGTATCACAATGATCATCATGACCATGAGCGAGATACGGAAGGCTCTGCCAACTGTTCGAATAATCTGCTCTTGAGGCAATCCGGTCACTTTCGGAAAAACAACATTGCTGATCGCCGTTTGAACGGCATTGTAGATTCTCGATAACGCGAATACGACGGAATACAGTCCAAAATCACGCGGGGTGAGCAAAGCCAAAATAATGATTTTATCGAACTGGGTATACAATGTTCCTAACAATTCAACGCCATACACCTTGCTTCCATAACCGAAAAGCTTCTTGGCCGAACTCTGGTCCACCCGATCCTTGAACCATCTCAGTCTCAACTCATTACGGTTGGCATAGATAGCCCACGCCACCACGGAGAAGCTTGTTACAAAATAGATCGCAGCCGCGAGCTGAATGCTCAGCATGCCCAGGCCCCATAACACAAAAAGCCCGCCTACATTAAACAGGGGGATCATTAACCGAATGCCATTATATACAGCGAATTTCTCCCGACTCTGCGAGAGGGCTGATATGAGATTGATAACAATGAGGACAGGAACGGTAGCAATCGTATACCATCTGGATATCTGTACTACCTCTGGCGGAAAGCTGGAGAGCCAGAAGGGTAATCCAAACCAGGCGACTATACCGATGATAATGCACACCGGAACCTGAAAGAGAAAACTTAACCGCACATACTGGGCACTCTTCTCGGTTGCGCTTTGTTTGATGTTATAAATGATGGATGTCGGTAGTCCGAACCCGACCAATCCGGTTAATAGCGCAGGCCAGAACAGGATGGCCGAGAATGCGCCCTTTCCCTCTACGCCGAACATGCGTGACGTCAAAATGGAAGACAGCATCGTTAGTGTCATGACCAGCAGATTGGTTCCACTTGTCTGGAATATGGCACTCATTAAGCCGTTTCCTCTGAATACTTTGCGAAGTGCAACTTGCGCCATAGCGATCCTCATCCCTTACTGTTTTGACGAAGCGACCCAACGATCATGCCGTTTCTGTAACATACTTTGGCAAGCTGACGTGTGAACCGATCTGTATTATAGATGTAGATCAGTGCCGTTGTGATCCCTTGCGCAAGCTTAATGCCATGTTTGGCCGTACGCACAACACCACGATCCTGATCCCGAATGGCATCACTCACACCCTGCCAATAGATTCGGCGCAGGAACCAGTTCTTCGTCGTTCGCTCTTTCGCTACTTTATGTTGTACAGCGCCATACGGCGTGTAATATACCTTGAACTTCGTGCGTATCCTTGCAATTAACTCACTCTCTTCACTGGAGAGAAGATTGTTCCCCACTCTGCCAAGGTCCTCACGAAAGGGAGCCAGTTGATCGAAGACCGATAAACGAAAAGCCACATTCGCACCAAATGGAATATAAGGGCTTTTCATCTCAGTTACTTCATCTGCAAAATCCAGAATGGTGAACAGTGACCTGTTCTCGGGTGGAATCCACATCGGTTCTGGCACTTCCCAGATCGGATCAATCTTGCCACCGACACACCCAATGCTCTCACTCATCTCAAACACGCTGACGATCTGGCGAATCCAGTCCCTGCAAGCAAAGGCATCATCGTCAAGAAACAGGATATATTCGCCGCGCGCCTCGTGAATGGCCCGATTGCGGGCTACCGACAAGCCTTGCTTTTCTTCCAACACATACCGGATTGAATGGTTCTCATGCTGCAAAATCGTTTGAAGCACGATTTCCCGTGTGTTGTCTTTCGAATTGTTATCAATAAGTATGATCTCGTAGTCGCTGCTTGCGTAATTCTGCTGTATTGCACTTCGTATGGCCTCTACCGCATCATGTGCACGGTTATACGTACAGATTGCGACGGTTACCTTCATCATTTCATCCCCATATTTTTGAATTAGGTCCACTCTCTCATCTGTACTAGCTGGAGTACAGGGTGAGTGTCCTTTGGGCAATCACTGGCCAGTCCAGCCGCTCCAACGCTTTGACAAAACCACTGCCTTCCTGGAACTCCGATTGCTTTAACCGGATCATATTCATCGCCTTGAGCAATCCATCCGGATCGGAAGGTTCGTAGAGCACTGCACAATCTTCCGGCAGATATTCTTCCAGCAGACCAATCCTTGGCGCTACAACCGGTTTGCCAAAGGTCAGTGCCAGAATCGCGCTGCCTGAAGTCGCAATCTGTTTATAGGGAAGGATGATGGAATCCACCGCTTCAAAATAGTCCGAATATTCATCATCTTCAATAAAATGAAAATGGGTATGGATATGTCCGCTCTCGAGAAATTCTTCACGGAGATCGTAGTCCTTCACCTTTTTACCGGCAATCAACAGATGGGCTTGATCGGAGTTCAGAACCTTGAATGCCTCCAGCAAATCATCCACGCCCTTGTACGGCGAGACCTGACCGAAGAACGCATACACATAACTATCCTCCGGGATGCCAAACCGGGAACGGATATTCACGCCTTTTCCCTGATACACTCCCTTGTAATGTCCATGCGGAATAACCTCGATCCGGCTGGAATCAATCCCGAACGTCGAACAGATTTCGGAGATCAGGGGTTTGCCCATGACAATCAGCTTGGAGCAATTTCGGACCAGTATTTTTCTCATCCAATAATCGAACCGCGTCTTGCCGGTGTTGTGAGGCCAGATGTTATGCACCGTCCAGAACAATTTAGCCCCGCGCAAGCGTGCAAAACAGATCATTAATACATACAGAATGGATTTGATCACTGTTGACAGCACGGATGAACCTCTGTAATAGAAGCTGGGCCAATGAAAATGCAGCACATCATTTCTTTTCAGTTTAATTAGATCTTTTTTGGTAAACTGCTTCACTTCCCATCCCTTGTTCTCAATGGAATCGGATAACAGCTCGTTGAATTTATTGTTCTCAATCATCTTGGGTAGCATATACACCGTCGGATTCTCCATCCAGGCACCTCTTACTTTAGTTTCATTCGCACAGGTTCCTCTGTATACGTTCCAACTGCGCGTCTTGCATGGAATCTCATCAGAAAACCTTGCATCATGATCTTGGTATTACGCTTGAGCAGCACCCAATCTTTCCACCAGGGATACAAGGACAGTGCTTTTCTCAAATAAACGTTATTGCGAAGCGTATTTCTCGACCATTCGAGCATTCGATAATGGTGTAACTGACGGCGCTTCTGTTCCTTGGACATATCGTTGTAGTATTTCAAAATAATCTTGCGTTGGCCCTTGTACTTGGCCGTTGTAGAGGTTGAAATTCGTGGTCCACTATGGATGTTGATATCCACCAGTGGTTCTTTCACATTCACGGCGATATAGCCTCGTTTCAATATGCGCAGATAAAAGTCGTAATCCTGAGCGGATGTCAGATTCTCATCAAATCGAACTTCACGGGCCAGTGAGGTAAGTACCATGATTTTAGACGTTTCTCCGATCCAGTTGAATGTAAGCAGATCCTCATACCGAACAACATCGCGAGGTTCCACCGACAATTTCCGTTTGACCACCTGATGCTGCTCGTTCGTGTATGCAAGATACTTGCTGCAAAAGGTGAATGATTCCTGTGTGCGCTCCAGCACTTCCGCCTGGGTTTTAATTTTGTCAGCCATCCATTCATCATCATCATCCAGAAATGCAATGTACTTGCCATTGGCATGGGATATCCCCACATTCCGTGCATGATTGGCTCCTTTGGGAAACGGAACCCGGATGTACCGAATCCGTGAATCTTCCCGGGTCCAAGCCTGACAGATTTCCGGCGTCTGATCTTCTGAACCATCATCCACAATGAAAATCTCCAGATACGGATGTGTTTGCTCACGCACACTTCTTAACGCATTTTTCAATAACTCGGCCCGGTTATGGGTCGTAATGATGCAAGATACCAAGGGGTTCATTTCATCACCTTTTCCTGTTCACTAGGATACCTTCACTTGAAGTGCATCATATATTCCTGACAATCTGCCTACGAGAAGATTCATATCGAATTTATCAGATATAATCGCTCTGTTATGTGAACCCATCCTTGCTCTAACCTCTTCATCCGTGATGAGATATTCCAGTGCTGATGTTAGCCCGTGCACATCTCCCGGCTCGATTAACAGCCCATTATGACCAGTTGTAATCACTTCGGGGATGCCTCCGACGGTGGTCGATATAATGGGCAAGCCACAATTCATTGCTTCAAGTATGGCCATAGGTAATCCCTCATGATAAGAAGGCAGGACCAGTAGATCCGCTTCCCGCATCAGCTTTTCCTTTTGCTCTCCGTTAATCCAGCCGAGTACGTTGACACGATCCTCTATTCCATACTGCTGTACAAGCGCTTTGACTTCTTCGACTTCGCCATCCCCCGCCAGATTGAAGGTGGCTGTAACGCCCAGCGCCTTCAATTGCTGAATGGACTGCAGCAGATCATAGACGCCTTTTCGCTCACCCAATCTGCCCATGAAGAGCGCATTAACAGCTGCCTGTTGTTCTCTGGCAAACGGTTCTCTGACAAAGACCCCGTTATAAAGAACCTCAATGGCTGTCTCCGGCACAATCGTAGCAAAGTATTCTTTCCACGTCTGGGATAAGACAATCAACTTGTCTGCCTGATTCAGAATGTAGTGACAATACTTGCGCTGCAGAGCAAATTGATTGTAGAAATCATCAAAGCTGGCCGCATGAATATGCAGAATCACTGACTTTCGAAACAACTTTCTTGCGGTTAGCAGAAATAGTGACTTCCGATAAAAGCTACCATTGTTCGCCATATGAATATGCACGATATCCGGCTTGAACGTGTACAGCTTCATCCAAAACTGAATAAATCCCCGTATAAAAATAAGCAGCCGTGAGAACACGCTGCCCGTGATATACGTTTCGACTCGCTGCATGGCATACATTTCCGAGATGGAGGATTCCTCAATGTTTTTGATGACACTCACAATTCCACCCATATCCTTCAAGGATGATCCAACAACCAATACTTTTGGTTTCATGATAGACTCCTTTTTTCATGGTTAATCTTCCGACCTCTTACAGGCTGTTCACGTAGTTTTTGATGGATGAGATCAGATCAGACTGTTTTCTCACATAGGGCTGGAACGTCAGCTCCTCTATGCAAGGAATCAGCTTTTGCAACTCAACCTGACTCTCCGCGACGGCCACATAGCCGTTTTCCTGAAAAACTTTGGAGATCTCAAGCTGATGGTCATCCACATGCTCACCCCATTCTTTCCGGCGTGGAATGACGATAACCGGCTTGCCGCGTTCGAGTGAATTCGTGATGGAGCCGACACCTGCATGAGAAATAATGCATCTGCTTCGCTCCACATATTCATTCATCTCTTCCTGCGTGAGGAAAGGAATCACAGTGAAATTTCGCGGCTGATACTCGGTATATCCGGATTGGGCGACAACCTCTTCTTCAATAATTCCCGCCTCAATGGCCTCATCAATAAGCTCGAACATCCGATTGAATGGAAAGCGCTGCGTTCCAACGATAGCAAATATCAAAATAAAGCCCCCCTGTATTTCGCATTGGGATAGCTATCCTGCAACGTTTCCCATTGGATGAAAAACTCATCCGAGATTTTGTACATCAATCTCCCGGTTGCGCTGGAGGAATAGATTTTGGCATAACTTTCGATGTAGATCAGCTTGGCACCGAAGATTTTACCGATGAGGCAAAAAGGATATGTAGCCCCTGCCCCTGTCGTAATGATTACCTTTGGACGCTCACGCAGATATAGAAAGAACGATTTGATAATGTTAGCCATAAAGATTAGTAGGAACATCGCATTCTTACGCTCTTGCTGCATTAAGAAGTATACTTTGCCTTGAGCCGAATCTACTTTTCTGCTTTTGTTCTTTTCCGTAATCAGAAAATAATCATGTTCTTCAACTGCAGGAATAATTTTGGTTAATTCATCAAAATGACCGCCTGTAGAACTGATCAAACAGACCTTCATGTTCTAATCTCCTTTGAAAAGGATACGTCCTTCGCTCGCTGTACCTGTACATCGACTTTTGCTTCGATCCCTGACTTGGTACGGACTCCATTTCCCGTAGCATATAACGCGTTCAGGAAGATACAGAATGGAGCAATCAGATGAACGGTAGACAGGGTATTGTCAAAAAAGGAATACGTCAGGAAACCGATAATCATGCCGGCAAAATACAACCGGATCATGCCGCCCAATCGGAGGTATACGGCCCGGAACACCAGAAGCAGTGAAAGAAACAACAGGATGGCTCCAACTAACCCGCCATCGTAATAAAAACGAATGTATTCATTATGCGGAACGACGAAGCCAGAAAAGATACTTCCATCATTGGCTACGAGAGTCGAGCCGAGCCCACGTCCAAATATCGGATACTCATTCGCTTTGCCAATAAAATAATTCCAGGCTACATCTCTTCCCGACAAGCCCTTGCTCTCTGACCTCATCTCATAATTGTCCCACTGCGCAATGACCATATAGGCCACAGCGACAACGAACAGAATGAGAGGAATGATGGCACTAACTCTGCCTTTAATGAAGGCTTTCAGTTGATCAAAAAGATAGACCAGAATAATCGGAATCAGCGCAATAAGCGGCCCCCTTGTTCCCGTCTGGACCAGAATGACCAGATGTGTCAAGGTAAGCATGTAATACAGAACAACCTGATGGCCTTGCTTGATCTGAATCAGACAGACGCAGATCGAGATAAAACACAACATGGCCAGATGCGCTGCGATGTTCGCTCCCTGTAATCGGGTTACTCCCGACATCTCCAGGTTAGTAATGGACAATATGCCGGCCAGTTGCAGAATATAACCACCAGCAAGACTGAACAGCGGCAACCATGCGAGTACACGTATGATTCGTTGGCTGATCTCTCGGGAAAAATGGGGCATCAGCAACAAAAATGGAACAATAACGCCCAGAAATGCCTTGAATGGATCTAGTGGACTAACCTTACTCGGCAGGTCCGATAGAAAATAACTCTCCACAAATAAAAAACCGATCGCCAGTGCAGGATAGATCATCTCTTTGCGAATACCAAAGCGTAAAAAAAGAGAGACGACGAAGCCCAGGATCGCCAGCTTGTAGAATGACAGCGAATCCAGTCCTGCAAGGTGAATGCTAAATATTTTATCGATAGACAATGAAAAACTTACGATGAGAATCATAAAGATCCAGCTGGGCTGTTTAATATAAACGCCCAGCAGAATCACAGATATGAGTGCAACAACCGAGATTAGCGGAAGATAGATTGCTGCGAAGATAACTACCAGCGAAAAAAGAATGATATTAAACGACTTCATATTCAATGCAGCAAGTATACCGGTCTTTTGCATATCTGCTATGCCACCTCAAAGCCAGAATCGTGTTTCAAAACGCATCCTTCGAACCAACCAGTACCCTGAACGTTCTGAAGATAATTTTGATATCCACCATCATATTGCGCTCACGGGCATACGTCAGATCCAGCTCTACCATTTCATCAAAACCGACACTATTTCGGCCGCTAACTTGCCATAATCCCGTACATCCCGGAATCATCTGCAGGCGCTGTCTGTCATACGAAGTGTAATTCTGTACTTCTCTGGGCAGAGCAGGTCTGGGTCCAACGAGACTCATCTCTCCTCGGAACACGTTCCACAACTGTGGCAGCTCATCCAGGCTGGTTTTTCGAATAAACTTGCCAATTCGTGTAATGCGGGGATCGTTCTTCATTTTGAACATGTTCCCATTCACTTCATTCTGGTCAATCAGCTGTTCCAGCAGATCTTCTGCATTCGCAACCATCGACCTGAATTTGTACATATGAAACTCTTTCCCATTCTGTCCGACCCGTACCTGACGAAAAAAAACAGACCCCTGCGGGGCCTCGATTTTGATCAGTATTCCGATGACCGCAAACAAGGGGCACAAAATGATCAAACCTATGAAAGAACCCAGCAAATCGAGCATTCTTTTCATAAATAGATACACTTTATCTGCATTTTGTCCTGCCATCGTTGATGCATTGTACCCCAGACTTGGGTCCATAACGATCTCCGCTTCCTTCGTTTGGGGAGATGGACTCATTCAAACTCCCCCCCGGCTGCATGTTCTACCGACTCTTTTTCCAGAATCTGTTGCAGAGCTTGCAGCATTGGAATTCTAAGTTCCTGTTTTTGCAGAGCGAAGTCGATGGTCGTCAAAATGAATCCCAGTTTCTCGCCCACGTCATAACGTACTCCCTCGAAATCGTAAGCATACACTCCTTGTGTCTCATTTAAACGCTGAATCGCGTCCGTTAATTGAATCTCTCCCCCTTGACCAATCTCCTGTTGCTCCAGATGTTCGAAAATCTCTGGACTCAGTACGTATCTCCCCATAATCGCCAGGTTGGAAGGCGCTGTGCCTTGGGCAGGTTTCTCTACGAATCTGAGAACCTCTGTCAAACGGCCATCCGATTGTAACGGGTCCACAATGCCATATCTGTCTGTCTGTTCAGCAAGTACGGTCTGTACGCCAACAATGGATTGTTGAACCTGATCATATTGATCAATCAGTTGTTTGGTGCATGGCACTTCCGATACGACGATATCATCTCCGAGCAACACGGCAAAAGGTTCGTCACCGATAAAGTTACGTGCACACCAGACAGCATGACCAAGTCCTTTGGCCTCTTTTTGTCTTATGTAGTGGATATCCACATTAGAAGATTTGCGGACCTCTTCAAGCAGGCCCAGTTTGCCTTTTTCCAGCAAGTTGTGTTCCAGTTCAAAAGCGTTGTCGAAATGATCTTCAATCGCCCGCTTACCTTTACCAGTTACGATGATGATGTCTTCAATTCCAGAGGCAATGGCTTCCTCAACGATATACTGTATAGTTGGTTTGTCCACAATAGGGAGCATTTCTTTGGGCATCGCTTTCGTGGCTGGCAAAAAACGAGTACCCAGTCCAGCTGCAGGAATGATTGCTTTTCTCACTTTTTTCATAAATACCACCCTATCCTCTTTTTTTTAGTTTGATAAAAGTTGAACCAGGGCATCTAACCCGTCCTCACGTCATACCTTTGACGATTAACGTCTAAGGTTCATTGAACCCACAGCATGACCGAGTGCCTACAGTGATAAAGGTGCAGTAGACATTACCTGTTTCTTCGGGAACATCAGATGGAAGTTTTACTTCTCTCCGTAGCCCACCGGAACTGCAGCGTTTTTGATATTGTTCAAGATCGCGCCCAGAATCCGTGCATTCACATGCTCCAGAGCAGCCTTGGTCTTCTTCACCAATTCCTTCTTGACCTTGCCCGAGTTCACGACCAGCAGCACACCATCACACAACGAACTCACAATGAGTGCATCCGTTACTGCGAGCACCGGCGGCGTATCAAACATGATGACATCATATTGATCCTCTAACTCCTCAATCAGCTTTATCATCCGTTTGGAACCGATCATCTCGGATGGGTTAGGCGGAATTGGGCCAGACGTAAACAACTGAAGATTGTCGATATAACTTTCACTGAGCACCTCTTCCACACTGTACTGATTGGACAGCACGCTGCTGAGACCGACATGATTCGGTACGGAAAACACCTGGTGCAAAGAAGGATTACGCAGATCCGCATCGATCAGCAGAACTTTCTTGCCTTCCTGGGCATAGGTCACCGCCAGGTTGCTAATGGTTGTGGTCTTTCCTTCTCCGGCTTCGGCCGAAGCCACCATAATTTTTTTGATATGACTGTCGATCGAAGAAAACTGGATGTTGGTCCGTAATTTACGGTATCCCTCCGAGATTTGAGATTTGGAGTTAAAATAGGTCACCAGACTGTTATTTTCATTGGTTAGCCGCGACATATTTTCCATCCCCCACTTTCTGTTGAGATACGTAATTTTTCGTATTTTTCAGATCATCTTTTTTCATTTTGGATATCACTGTAAGCACAGGAAGGCCCAGCTCTTTTTCCAGTTCGGTTTCGGATTTGAATGTATCGTCCAGATAGTCCAGCAGAAATACGAGCGCAATCGCAAGCACAAGACCTGCGAACAGGCTGACAATGATGCTTAATGTGGTTTTCATATTGATTGGAGGTACGGTACTATCCACTTTTGCTTCACTGAGGATAGCCACATTATCGATTTTCATGATCAGGGGGATTTGAGATTGGAACACGTTGGAGATGGCATTGACCGTTTTCGCGGCTTTTTCGTAGGTAGTCCCTTGTACAGTTATGCTCATCACTTGGGATTCGCTGGCTGTAGAGACGGAGGTGCTATTCATGAGCTGAGCAGAGGTTAAGCCCAAGTCCGGATACGTGGTAGCGACTTTATCCATAATGGCGGAAGATTTAATAATTTCTCTGTACGAGTTAATGAGTTTGATGTTGGTTTGAATCATGCTGAAATCCATCATCGCCTGACCTTGAACGGTAGAAGTCTGGTTCACGATCAGTTTGGAACTTGCCTCATAGATGGGCTGAGTGAAAAAAATGCTTTTGACCCCTGCACCCACACCGGCTATTAAAGCTATTGCAACAATCAACCACAGTTTCTTTTGTAAGAGTCGAAAATATCCTTTAAGTTCCACTTTCATTCCTCCTATACGTTGTGATCAAACCTATGTAACTACCAGATGGACAGCAACCATTTGCGAGGTTTCCAGCGTTCTGTGACCAGGCTCGAATTCGATAGAATGTGGGATGCATTCTCTGCCAGCTTTTTGACGGCTTCTGCTCCGAATCGACGCTCGATGACTCGCTCTCCTTCACTTATGGCAAACGTCCTTTTGCACGTATCATGCGCATCTGATGAAATGAAATGAAACCCGTTTTCTTTGCAAAAATGAAAACACCACTGCCGAACTTTTCGACCGAAAAGCCCTGTGAAAGATTGAGCCGTGAGCTGACATAACCCACCTTGACTCAAATAATCAGCCAACAGCTTTGGCTTCTTCAAAATGACACGATTGCGTTCCGGATGAGCAATAATAGGGGTAATTCCCGCTATTCGTAATTCATGCAGTATCCTGGGGAACTGTGAGGGAATATGACCAAAGGGCAGTTCCAGCAACATGTAACGACTTCCGGCGAGTGTGCAGCACTTCCCTGCATATAAGTCTCCAATCAGGTTGTCATGCACCCTGATCTCCTGTCCGGGACGGATCTCCAGGCGAATATTACGTTTGCGAAGTTCTGCATGAAGCAGGTTCACGGCCTGATTGACCACCATCGGTTCATTGTTGTATTGCCCGTTCAGGTGATGCGGAGTAGCAATAATGGAGGTAATTCCTGAGGCTGCCGCCTTCTCAGCCATCGCAACGGACTGCTCCATTCGAACAGGACCATCATCCAGACCGGATAATATGTGGCAGTGCATTTCAACCATATCCAAACTTCCTGAAATAGTATGATCCCCCTCGCCCTTTTATTCATTGCGCAAATGCTTTTGGTGTTAAAGAACTAATGCATAACGCTATGAAATATAGTAAAATGGCGTTAAGTGCATGTTTTATTCAGAAAATGTTAAGATTCTACTTGGAATTATATGGTGAAATCAATGTAATGATAGGGTTTTTGCAGGGCCCTTTGCTCTGTCGCCTTTTCATACTGAAAACGGGAAACCGTTGGAAACTGAACCTCAGTAAGCATTGCGTTTAACTGTCCAGTTATATATAGTTTCTGTTCGTGCTGAATATGCAAGTTTGAATGATACATTGTGAGCTCTCCGAAGGGCTGTTTCCATTGCAACCTTGCGTGAAGTCTTACACATACATGATGATCTTCAACATCCAAACCAATGAGCACTTCTGGTGATACTGGTAAGTTCAGGTCGCTCAGAAAGGTAATCGCTTGCGTGTCCATTCCAAGTAACAGAACGGGTCGTCTTTTGCGGTCTACCATTTTCCCATGAAACTCCTGAATGTACATATGGACATTTAATTTCATATCAGCCCATTCCTGAATTATTGAATTCATGGTTTCATTCCTTTAGAATGGATTAGCCTACATTGGACTGCCTCTACTTCCTTCTCACAGGTATATGGTGGAGGCAACTAGGAGATACTTAAAATATTCCAAATGATACATTTTGTAACTCCATACGTCCAATTTACGATACAATACGTATCATGTCAAGCGGTATTTGGACATGGTTCTTTTGATTTACGACAATTTGAGATGTCCTTAGACAGACCTATTTACAAATGGAAATGGTTGAAGGAAACGCATGAGGAGTTACTCTTTTGCAGGAAAGCTGCCCTGATCAAAAACTTGGCTCAGGATTGTTTCAATATATATTTGATGTCGTTCAGGGGGAAATAGCTTATGAGCTACGGAAATCGCATTGCTGAATTAAGGGAACAGCGGGGACTTACTCAAGAAGAACTTGCGAGCTCCATTCATATTACAAGAGCTGCTCTCTCCCACTACGAGAAGAACCGACGTAAACCGGATTTCGAAGTGTTAACGAGACTTGCCGACATCTTCGACGTGTCCATTGATTATCTCATTGGACGTACGAAGCAAAGTGATGTCGTAATGGATGAAGACGTACGTGAATTCGTTGACACCCTGGAGTTATCGGACAAGGAAGTGCTGGAGCGCTTCGATCTGATGATTGATGGTAAGTCCTTAACGGAAGAAGAGGCACGTCGTTTTATTGCTTTTGTCCGAATGGAACGCAGCATGGACTAAACCCGAAAAGAGGACCCAGTTCCCGAGAGATGCACTCTCCGGCTGCTGGGCTTTTTTGGTGTCTTGAATTCCCTCCATTCCATGGTTGTCTATTGTGTCAAGGACGCTTGTTGTTGACGGAGGATACGAATTGGTTCCAACGCTCCGGGTCGATTCCGCATTGCAGTAAAACCTTCATGATGTCCATCTGGGTTGCTTCGACTTGTTTACCTGTCGGCTTACGATCGCCCCTGTTTGGATGCTTCATATTCATTCCGCTAACCTCTCTTATCTTTATACTTTCCCTGCACTCCAAAACTAGCCTTATTATACTTGAGAAACTTCCTCAATGTTGTCGTCTCATGGCGATAACGTTTTTTGAACGGGTTCTAATTTTGTCGAAAGCCAAATAGGAGCAATATGGTGCCAGAATGGCAACCATATTGCTCCTATTATTCTTAATACAACCTGTTCATGCACTTACACTTGAACAAGGAAGTTATTAGCCTCCAGCACGTGCAAGTTCACGCATGTTCGCTTCAAATGCTGCAAGCAATGCCGCTTCTCCAGTCAAACCAGTCGCCTGAATCCGTTCAATCTGCTCTGTCATGCGTTTGAAGTCCTTCGGAATAACCCGAACGAACTGATTCACCGCATCTTGCCAGTTATCCAGAATGCGCTGACCAGCGGCACTTCCTGTGTTGGCAACATGACGTTGAATCATGCCTCGAAGATCTGCACTTTCAGCCACATCTTCGATACGCTCCAAAAGAACCATTTCCAGATTACAACGTTTCAGGAATGTGCCTTCCGGATCATATACGTAGGCAATACCTCCGGACATCCCTGCTGCAAAGTTACGACCTGTATCGCCGAGTACAACGACACGTCCACCCGTCATATACTCACAACCATGGTCGCCGACACCTTCAACGACGACTTTGGCGCCCGAGTTACGTACAGCAAATCGCTCACCCGCAATACCACGGATATACGCTTCACCACTTGTTGCTCCGTAGAGAGCCGTGTTCCCGATAATGATGTTGTCTTCCGCCTCGAACGTTGCTTTCGGAGAAGGCATCACGATCAGTTTACCTCCGGACAATCCTTTACCCACGTAGTCATTGGAGTCGCCTTCAACGGTTAAGGTCATGCCTTTAGGTACAAAGGCCCCAAAGCTTTGTCCCGCAGAGCCGACAAATTTGAATTTAACCGTGTCTTCCGGCAATCCTGCGAGTCCATATTTGCGTGTGATCTCACTACCCAAAATGGTACCTACAGCACGGTTAACGTTCGTAATTGGAAGTACCGCTTCAACCGGTTGACCGGATTCAATAGCAGACTGTGCCAGTGGCAACAATTGCTGCATATCCAGCGTTTCTTCCAATTGGTGGTTCTGATGCTGTGTGCGGTAACGTGCAGAGCCTTCCGGCATTTCCGGCACGTGCAGCAATACAGACAGATCCACACCTTTTTTCTTCCAGTGATCTACGGCTTCTACCGTTTCGAGGCAATCTGTACGTCCCACCATTTCCTGGATGGTACGGAAACCAAGATCAGCCATGATCTCACGCATATCTTCAGCAACAAATCGCATGAAGTTAACCACATGAGCTGGATCACCCATATAATTTTTACGCAATTCCGGATTCTGTGTCGCTACACCAACTGGACATGTATCCATCTGACAAACACGCATCATGATACAGCCAAGCGCAACGAGTGGTGCTGTAGAGAAACCATACTCTTCTGCTCCAAGCAAAGCTGCAATCGCCAGGTCACGTCCGTTCAGCATTTTGCCGTCTGTTTCGAGGACGACACGGTCACGCAGATTGTTCAGCATCAACGTTTGATGTGTCTCTGCAAGACCCAGTTCCCAAGGCATACCTGCGTGGCGAATCGAACCTTGCGGTGATGCACCTGTACCACCGTCATAACCGCTGACGAGGATAATATCGGCACGCCCTTTGGCTACACCAGCTGCGATGGTACCCACGCCCACTTCCGATACGAGCTTCACGTTGATCTCAGCACGCGGATTGGCATTTTTCAAGTCATAGATCAGCTCCGCCAGATCCTCAATCGAGTAGATATCGTGATGCGGTGGTGGTGAGATCAGACCTACGCCTGGTGTTGATCCACGAACTTCAGCAACCCAAGGATACACTTTACGTCCTGGCAACTGTCCGCCTTCACCTGGTTTAGCTCCCTGAGCCATTTTAATCTGAATCTCATCGGCATTAACCAAATAGTTGGATGTAACACCAAAACGTCCGGATGCGACCTGTTTGATCGCACTGCGACGGGAATCCCCGTTGGTATCTTTAATGAAGCGAGCCGGATCTTCTCCACCTTCACCGGTATTGGATTTACCTCCAACACGGTTCATAGCAATGGCAAGATCTTCATGCGCTTCTTTACTGATTGAACCGAAGGACATCGCACCCGTTTTGAAACGACGCATGATATCTTCAACAGATTCAACTTCTTCGAGTGGAATGGAAGCTCCAACCGGTTTCAGCTTCAGCATGGAGCGAATAGTCAACAGTTGATCATTCTCACCTTGAACAAGTTTGGAATATTTTTTATACAGCTTGTAATCCCCAGTACGTACTGCGTGTTGCAGGGTATGAATGGTTTGCGGATTGAACAGATGCTCTTCTCCGTCGTTACGCCATTGATAGTCCCCACCGGAATCCAATACTTTATCGTTACCGTCTTTTTCCGTAAAGGCACGGTTATGATGTGTCAACGCTTCGGCTGCCACTTCTTCCAACCCAATTCCGCCGATGCGGGAAGGGGTCCATGTAAAGTAACGGTCAACGAAGTCCGATTTCAGACCCACCGCTTCGAAGATTTGAGCTCCACGATACGATTGAATCGTAGAAATCCCCATTTTGGACAACACTTTAGTAACGCCTTTGGTAGCTGCTTTAATGTAGTTTTTCACTGCTTTCTCATGCGAGATACCACGCAGCAACCCTTGCTGAATCATGTCATCCAGTGTTTCAAAGGCCAGATAAGGGTTCACCGCACTTACACCGTAACCCAGCAGCAACGCGTAGTGGTGAATATCACGCGGCTCTGCGGATTCGAGCATAATGCTGACTTTTGTTCTGGTTCCCTGACGAATCAGATGGTGATGCAGACCTGCTACAGCAAGCAATGCAGGAATGGCCGCATTCTCTGCGTCTACACCGCGGTCAGACAGGATCAGAATGTTATGACCTTTGTCGATGACACGGTCTGCAGCTTCGAAGAGAAGTTCCATCGCTTTGCGAAGTCCTTCTGCTCCTTCCGCAGCGGTGAAGAAGATTGGAATCGTCATGGAGCGGAAGCCTGGGCGACGCACATGGCGAATCTTCGCAAAGTCTTCATTGGACAATACCGGTGTATCCAGACGAATCTGGCGACAGCTCTCCGGTTCAGGGTTGAGCAAGTTACGCTCAGGACCAATCGTTGTTGCCGTAGACGTTACAATCTCTTCACGGATTGCATCGATTGGCGGGTTGGTTACCTGCGCAAACATCTGTTTAAAGTAGTTGTACAGACGCTGTGGACGATCCGACAGGACAGCCAGCGGTGCATCATAACCCA
Source organism: Paenibacillus sp. FSL K6-1318 (assembly GCF_037976905.1). Taxonomy (NCBI): domain Bacteria; kingdom Bacillati; phylum Bacillota; class Bacilli; order Caryophanales; family Paenibacillaceae; genus Paenibacillus; species Paenibacillus sp. FSL K6-1318. The sequence continues at coordinate 1,438,095 of NZ_CP150270.1, read as the reverse complement.
TCGAACCGGTAGCTTCCATACCTGTTGTTGCCATAGGCTCCAGGATTTTACGAAGCTCTTCAAATGTATAACCATATGCGAGCTGAAGCTGGGTCACGTTATCATGTTTTGGATCAGGCAGTTCCGGTGCTTCCGGCAACTCGCTCAGATCCATCAAATGCTCATCAAGCCAATCCTGATACGGATTCTCGGCTGCAATAATTGCTTTTACTTCCTCATCCGCAATGATGCGGCCTTGTTGTGTATCCACGAGCAACATCCGACCTGGACGCAGACGATCTTTGTAAAGGATCTCTTCCGGTGCAATATCAAGTACCCCAACTTCAGAAGACAGGATAATGCGGTCATCCTTGGTTACATAATAACGAGCTGGACGCAAACCATTACGGTCGAGTGTTGCACCAATTTGCAAACCGTCTGTAAAGGCCATTGCTGCTGGCCCATCCCAAGGCTCCATCATCGTGCTGTGATACTCATAAAATGCCTTTTTGGCAGGGTCCATGCCCTCATCTGTGCTCCAAGGTTCAGGAACCATCATCATCGCCACGTGTGGCAGAGAACGTCCACTCAGATACAGGAACTCCAGCGTGTTATCGAACATCGCTGTATCCGAACCGTCCGGATTAATGACCGGTTTCACTTTGGCGATGTCATTACCGAACAACTCGCTCTCGAACAAGGACTGCCGTGCATGCATCCAGTTCACGTTACCACGCATCGTGTTGATCTCACCGTTGTGGATCATGAAGCGATACGGGTGGGCACGTTCCCAGCTTGGGAAGGTGTTCGTACTGAAACGGGAATGCACGAGTGCAATAGCCGATTCAACAAGGTCTTGCTGCAGATCCAGATAGAACTCTCCCACCTGTTCTGTTGTCAGCATGCCTTTATATACAATTTTGCGACAAGACAAGCTTGGCAGGTAGAATGAACCGCCTTCTGCTTCATCTGCCGAATAACGAATAGCCAGCTCAGCGCGTCTGCGAATAACATACAGTTTACGCTCGAATCCAAGCTCATCCTTCACATCTGCAGATCTTCCAATGAACACCTGACGTACATAAGGTTTCGCTGCAAGTGCAGAACGGCCCAGCATTTCATCAAAAGTAGGAACATCCCGGAAACCCAGGAACGTCTGTCCTTCTTCTTCAATAATCTTCTTAAGGCTCTCTTCATGCGCACTGCGGATGGCAGGGTCTTGGGAAAGGAACAACATCCCTACGCCATAGAAACCCTGTTCTGGCAATGCAAAACCAAGGCGTTCCGCTTCCTGTGCAAAATAGCGATGTGGAATCTGAATCAGGATACCTGCTCCGTCACCGGAATTCGGCTCACTTCCCTGTCCTCCACGGTGCTCCATGTTACTAAGCATGGTCAGTGCCTGACTAACGATATCGTGTGAAGGTACTCCTTTGATGTTGGCAACAAAACCCATTCCGCATGCGTCTTTTTCGAACTGCGGGTCATACAGACCCTGTTTTGGAGGTAATCCGATGTGTCTCATGGAACGCAACCTTTCTATAATGAAGTATTTCGGAAAGATCAAGAACATAGGCAACAGGCAACAATGAAACGGGAGGAGCTGGCCTTTCGCTTGCGATAGAGCCTGCTAGATAGAAGAGGTGACAGCATGAGACTGTCAAAAACATATGCCTGCTATAGGGCAGAAGCCATTAAGTGAGATGAGCTGATTCGGACGATCCGACAAACAGCATATATAAATCAACACGCAGCCGCTGGCACGGCTACTGATATGGAGCGACGTTTTTTGATATAGTTCTATTATTTTAACACCGACCTAACATCAGCGCAATTTAAACTTTTTAATACCTCTGATAAGAAATGTTTTGCAGTACAGCTTTACTGTAATGACGTTTAAATTCATCTCTTTTTCGAATAATTATACACTTTTTAAGCCAGAGTACAACTGAATTAAATTGCTGACAGAAGAAAATCGTTCCATATGTGGCCTGCGTTTAAGCATAATTCCACCAAATTGTCACCGCTTGATCCAGCGAATCTTTGCTTCTCTATGCATTTGTATACAAAATAGCCTGCAACCCCATTTTGGGGTTGCAGGCTATTTGCACTATTTGACTACTATATTGCATAATTTCGCTACATGAAAATAAAGTTTTTTTTCGTAAATATCACACTGCTGAAGATCAGATTGGACTTATGCTGTCACAACTTGACCAGAATCAGCCCGTTCGACTTCCTTTTTCGGACGTCTGCCGTTCCAAAGGAAGTAGGCCAGCGTCAACACGATGGACACACCAGCATAGATACTAAGAATTCCTGCCTGATGCCACATCACATCCAGATTGCCACTCGATACAACCGCCTTGAAGCCCATAATGCTGTGCGTCATTGGCAACCAAGGGCTGAATGCCTGAAGCCATGATGGAATCAGTTCTACAGGGAACGTACCTGCGCTAGCCGCAAGCTGGAAGACCAGCAGCAGAATGACAACATAACGTCCAGGCAGATCCAGCCAAGTTACAAGTGCCTGAACAATAAACATAAAGGTCAGGCCCGTAATAATGGTGAACAGATAGAACAGCCCTACGCTGTGTGTCTCCAGTCCAAGACCGTATAACATGAAGCTTGCCACGATAACCGATTGGAAAATGCTCACGGAGCCAAATACCAGTGTCCGGCTAACAAAACGATTCCAGCCTGTTGCACCAGGTACGGACGTTTCCCGCATTTTCAATACAATCGTCGAAATCAGCGATCCCACGAACAGACCGATGGACAGGAAGAATGGTGTCAATCCTGTACCATAATTGCTCACGTTCTCGGCTGTGTTCTCCGAAGAGTTCACAGGTTCAGCGAACATGTTCACCACATCATCCGTTTTCTTAACTTCGGATGTTTTCTGTGCGGCATCATTCAACTTGGTTGCCAGTTCACCTGAGCCATCTTTTAACTCAGTTAGACCGTCAGCCAGTTTGCCTGCGCCATCACCCAGTTGCTTTGAACCATCGGTTAGTGAACTAACGCCACCACTGAGTTTACCTACACCCGTTTGCAAGGCTGTCGTACCTGTACCCAGCTGCTTGGCACCATCTGCAAGCAATGTACCACCACTTGCAGCATCGCCCAGTTTGCCACTGAACTGCTTCAGACCATCGGAGAGTTTCGCTCCTCCTTGACTAAGCTGTCCGGCACCAGCCAGCAATTGCTTTTGACCGTCCACCAGCTGGTTCGCACCAGCAAGAAGTTGCTCCTGACCTCCATGAAGCTCGGCTGCACCCGCAGCCAGTTGCTGGTTACCCTGATGCAACTGATCTGCACCCTGTGCCAGCTTCTGCTCGCTCTCATGCAATTGTGCACTGCCATCAGCAACAGCTTCACTTGCCGCAAGCAGTTTCTGTACATCTGCATTTTCAGCCAGTTCCGAGTTCGATGCAGCAAGTTGTTTCAATCCGGCGGCTACACCCTGTGCGCCATCAGCAACCTTGGAGCTGCCATCTACAGCCGATTGCAGGCCTGTTGCCAGTGTACCGCTGCCCTGAACGGCTGTTTGCAGCCCTTCCGACAGCTTCGCACTGCCCTGTTCGGACGATTGCAAGCCAGCTTGCAGCTTGCCTGTACCGTCCAGTGAGGACTGCAATCCGGTTTCCAGCTTGGCACTGCCATCCTTCAACTGATCGGCTCCGCTCTGAAGCTGGCTCGAAGCGGCTGCCTGAAGCTGTTGCAAACCGGAGACAAGATTCGATGTTCCACTTTCAAGTTTGGTCGCCCCTGTGTGCAGTGCGTTAACACCATCACTTAATGGAGAAAGTCCTTCCTGAAGTTCAAGTGTGCCAGATGCGAGCTTCGCCAAATTATCCTTCAGCTTCACTGCACCATCATCCAGTTTACCCGCACCCGTATTCAGCTCCCCTGCTCCGTCGCCTGCCTCGGCTAAACCATCGGATACTTCGGAGAACTTATCGAGCAATGTCTCTGCATAGGATTCCGTAACTTTGGCCGAGACCTTCGCTTTCAGATCCTTAATAGCAGTCTTACCGATCTGTGCACCGACAAAGCTGTAATTGCCATTGGGTTCATAGATCAGATCAGCCGGCTCGGGCTTGTCATCGAGCAACGTTGTTGCCTGAGATGAGAAGTTCTCCGGAATTGTAATTTGCATATAATATTTGTCATTACTCATGCCTTCTTTGGCTTGACTGGCACTGACAAAATCCCATTTAAAATCTGCATTTTTCTTCAGCTCATCTACCAGATCACTACCCACATGGAGTGATTTGCCCTCCAACTCAGCGCCTTTATCCAGATTGACAACGGCAACCGGCATCTCATCCACATGACCATAAGGGTCCCAATAAGCCGCCAGATAAATGCCACTATACAGGATCGGTATAAACATAATTGCAATAACAGGGATCAACACCTTCGGGTTTCTCACGGCCGATCCCACATCCTTGAAAAACACGGATAAAGATTTCATGTCATTTTCTCCCCTTAATCTCTCTGCTCTGTGAGCAGGAATAACCATAATGAAACACAATGTCACGTTCCAGAAAACATACTGAAACACGAAGTGACCACTTTCCTCAAACGGTCACTTTAGAGCAAAAAAACAACCTGTCTTCCGACAAGCCTCACTGCTTGATACGCGTAAAAACCCTTATATTATAGTAGAATAAATTCGGATTACGTTACAGCAGCAATTCCTTCCATTAAGAAAAGGCGAAAGTAAGTCTTAATTTCCTCTTTGCTCAGCGGTTGATGTTGTTTGCTCCAGTCTGAGGTGAGCGCAATGTACAGGCGAATCATCATAAAAGCGACAACTTGTGGATCACAATCCCGAATCTCTCCATGTTCTTTCGCTTTCTCAAGCTCCCGAGCCAGAAAATCGGAGATCACTTTCTCCACTTTGTCCAAACCTTCCTTGGCCTGCAGTGTACCAAAGTCCTTCAGTTCCTGAGATAGCTTAACAAGCAGATCGTGATCACGACGAAACTCCAACAATGCATCCAGTACACGAAACAGATTATCGAAAAATGCACTTTCCTGATGTACTTCACGATGCGCAATGTTCTTCATTTCCTGAATCACTTCTACCAGGATCTGATCAAACAATTGTTCCTTATTCGTAAAAAACGTATAGATCGTTCCTTTGCCAACATTCGCAATCTTGGCAACCTGATCCATCGTCGTTGCTTTGTATCCAAACATGGCAAACGACTGGGCTGCTGCATGTATCACCTGCTGTCTCCTGTCAATCGGAGCCATCTAATCCCTCCTTTATTCTGATTCATTGTTCAAACGTTCCATATAAATGACCAAAAATACAATTCAGTCATTCGGTCAAAAACTACAATACCACCTTCGAAAACAGATTGCAACCCTAAAATTTAAAAAATTGTGTTAATATTTTTTAACCTAAATGCAGTGGAAACTCCTTCTGTCGTCGTCTATAGTGTAAGATGACTCAAACAATACGCACATAAATGAAGTTAGGCTGTCTCAGAGTAAGATATATAGTGTAAATATTCTATAGAAGAAACATGATTTTGCGTTTCAATGTATATTCATGTAGTAACGCAATCCATAGCTAGAATAAACGATGAATATCTTAATCTTGAATTTAAACTTATGAATAAAGGTGAACTCATGCGAAAACCAAGAGTGCTCTTATTATCGGAAGGATTCGGTACCGGTCACACTCAGGCCGCTCATGCGCTGGCACATGGCATCAAAAAAGTCAGTCCACATGTTCACAGTCGTGTCATTGAACTAGGCAAATTTTTAAACCCAACAGTGGCTCCGCTAATCTTTTCTGCATATCGAAAGACACTGTCCGTTCAACCCAAACTGGTCAGCCTGTTGTACCGCACACAGTACAACAAATCATTAAATGGCTTTACCAAGCTGGCGTTACACCGGATTTTCTATACACAGACAGCGCAGGTTGTATCCCAGCTGAAACCGGATGCGGTGATCTGTACCCATCCTTTTCCAAATGCAGTGATCTCCCGGCTCAAGCGCCAGGGTCTGAATATTCCACTCTATACCGTCGTGACGGATTATGATGTGCATGGAACATGGATTAATCCGGAAGTGAACAAATATCTGGTCTCTACCCCTCAGGTCAAAGCATTGCTTGAGATCCGGGGTGTCGATCCCTCTCACATTCAGATCACAGGAATTCCTGTGCATCCGGACTTCTGGGAAGCAGGCGACAAGGTGAAGCTGCGAGAAGAGATGGGGCTTCAGAACATGCCTACCGCGCTTCTTATGGGTGGAGGCTGGGGACTTTCGTTTGATGAGGATCATATGAAAGCTCTCACGTCCTGGGCAGATCGTGTGCAAATGGTCTTCTGTCTTGGAAGCAACGAGAAAATGATCGCGAAAATGAAGGAAATGCCTTGCTTCCAACACCCTAATATTCGCATCCTGGGATACACGCGGGAAGTAAGCAAACTGATGGATGTATCCGATGTGCTCATCACGAAGCCAGGTGGCATGACATGCACCGAAGCACTAGCCAAGGGTCTACCGATGCTGTTCATCCCTCCGCTGGCAGGTCAAGAGGAAGAGAACTGTGAATACTTTGTACAAGCCGGATACGGTCAGGTCATTCACTCTGCCGACGTAATCACCAATCGTTTCAGACAATTATGCGAGCAGGCATCCTCTCAAGCTGAAAGCCCGCTGAACGTAGCGCATAATTCAGGTAATCGTTCAGCCTATGATCCAACGTGTTGTGCACAAGCTGTCCATGACTTATTATTCCCGACAACATCCGAAGTCACAACAACGCCCGTGGAGCGCTTCACAGCCGGAATTGCTGCCACGTCCTTGTCAGGTACCAGAATGCCATTCTGATGCCTCTATGGACCTATAGAACAGCTCTCACGAGGTGTTATAGGGGACAAGACAAATACTCCTTATATACAAAGAAGGTTCCCTTCCGTAATTTTGGAAGGGAACCTTCTTTTATTTTCACTGGATCCACCGTATGATTTGGCAGAAAAAAGGGTAATTTAGAGTATAACAATATTTGAAAATAACGAAATAAAACTACGATTCAGGCTTTTTCAAGGTCTGTGCGATGCACACACAGTTAACTACCCTGCCTGTTTGCAGAATTTACGGGTCAATTACTTGTAAAAAGTATGATGACCGATCGTTTTTACTTTTTTCTTCGAGCGGGCAACTGTCAGATCGTCAGCAAGCGTCAATGACAAGAAATAATACGTATCATCGGCAACTTCCTTCTTCCCATTCAGTGCAGCATTTACTGCTTTGATACTGTCCTCATTGGGAACCACACGTTTCAAACGTCCGTTCGCTACAGGACTGAACTGGGATTTCTGATGGATGACCTTGTAAATGGTATCGGGAAAATTGGCTGACCGCAGCCGGTTTAAGACAACATTGGCAACTGCCACTTTGCCTTCGTACGGTTCACCTTCTGCTTCTGCCATGACGATTTTTTGCAGCAGATGCAGTTCTTTATCGGACACACTGTATGACCAGGTTGCAAGTTTCGAGTCTTCCTGGTTCAAAAGTTCGGTCCGCGTAAAGTATAGTTTTTGGGGGGGAGTTGTTACAGCAGCTACCGCTTTGGCACGTTCCACTTTGGCCAATTTCAGTGCAGCTTCTTTTTTGGCTTTGGCCGCAGCTACAGCTCTAGCTTTGTTCTTGGCCTTGGCTTCTTGCAGTTCCTGCTCTTCTTGAGCAGTCGTAAGCCAGTTCTTCGCTGGCAGAGTTTCGGTCCACCCTACGGTTTGGGTAGACAGATTAGAGGACAGACTTGTCCCATCTTCCATCATACGCCTTTCTTCTTGCGTAGATGATTGGTTATTTTGCACAGAAGCCGCAAGTTCGGTCATCTGTTTACTATCACTAGCTTCATTCCACTTCCCCGTCGCCTGAACGACATTTACCCCCACTATACATACAAGCAGCACTGATAACATCGGTGCTACCCAACGATTCTTGCTTATAATGTTCATTCGAAGATTCCTCCTGTCGAAACAATTCCCTAATCTAAGTAACCCAAAAAAAAGAATTTGAATAACGATGGCTAATATTACATAGGGATAAACGTTATGTCAATGTGATTTTATGGCATAAAAATGATTTTCAGGAAAAAGAGAACGTATCCACGACCTCATACATTGGCGATTGTCCAAGCCTTGTTACATAAAGTACAACGTCCTCCACCATCCATGAATTAGCACCTGTGGAATGTTCCGGAAGCACTCCGGATACCCCTTTATTCTCATTACCTGGAAGCTGCCCCAAAAACTTTCTGGCGATTGTAATGTGCGGAGCAAATGGTCTTAATTCAGCTTCATACCCAAGGGTTGAAGTAGCCTTCACGATCTCTTTTTGTAACGAAAGCAATGGATCCACCTCTCCGCTAACACCTTTCCAGAGCACTTTAGGGGCTTCTTCAAGCCCAAATGTGCCCCAGCCCGATAGCTGAAGTTCGAAAGCCCGGAATCCGGCTACTGCTGAGCGCAATGCTTTTCGCAGGTGTCCAATATCACTAACGAAGGTATCCCCCAGAAATTGCAAGGTTATATGAAAATCTCTATGATCTGTCCATTTACGAAAATCAAGCTTGTTCTGTACAAGCCTCGCATCCATCTGAAGAGACTGCTGAACAGCTACAGGAAGACGAATCGCTACAAACAATCTTTCCCGCCGGGATGCATGATCCTGATATGATTGGTTATTCATTGCATACACCTCTCTAAAGTTCGCTCTATTATTTCATAACTATACATATTGTTTCAAGTTGGGTAAATATAGAGTGACACAAAGATCAGAATTTGCAAATAAGGCTAGATTCCTGCATTTTCCACCTTAATGCACATCCAACATCAAATCTGATACACTTCAATTATCAAACTCATCAAACTATATATCTCAGGAGGACCACACATTATGGGTAAAATTGTATGTTTTCCATCTCTATCCGAAGAACAGCAACAACGCATTCAGAATGCTGCACCGGGATACACCCTGAAATTTGGAAAAGCCAAGGAATTGGACCCCGCTGAGTTGAAAGAGGCTGAGATTATTTTCGGCTGGTCACCACTCGTCACTGAACATGCTCTGAAACAGGAAAGCCTGTTGAAATGGGTTCAAGTCTGGTCCGCAGGTGTGGACAGTCTCCCCTTCGCGGAATTGCAACAAAAGAATGTTCAGGTCACCAGTGCAAATGGGGTCCACGCGATTCCAATCACCGAAATCATTCTGGGCATGATGTTGTCCCACAGTCGCTGGCTGAGACAAGCCATGTTGCATCAACAACAGTCCGAATGGAAAGCTCCTGCCAAACCATTGCCGGAACTGCATGGCAAAACAGCGGTCATCGTTGGTGTGGGTGAGATCGGAACCGAAACAGCCCGCGTCCTCAAAGCACTCGGCATGCGCACAATCGGAGTTCGCCGCTCAGGTAAGGATGTTCCCAATGTGGATCAAATGTACGACATGACCGGTTTACATGAAGCTTTGAGCCAGGGCGATTATGTAATTAACATTTTACCGCTAACTGATGAAACCAAACATATATATGATCAAACTGCATTTGAGCATTTCCGATCCGGTGCCTGCTTCGTCAATGTGGGCCGTGGCCCAAGTGTGAAAACGGAAGCCTTGCTGAGCGCGCTCCAAAATGGCCAGGTTGCCTTCGCCGCACTGGACGTGTTCGAAGAAGAACCTCTTCCTGCAGACCACCCGCTATGGGGCATGGATAACGTGTTAATTACGCCTCATATCGCAGGAAGTACAGAGCAATACGCAGATCGAGCAGTCGATATTTTCGTCAAAAATTTGGAAGCTTATGTCGCTGGCGACACCCTGCCGGTGAACCTTGTGGATTATAGTCATAAATATTAACACAAACACCCGTTCCCATGCAATATTGTGCAAATCAGATCAACGATACCAATGGAACTAAAGAATATTTCTATCCTCTACGGTTCTCTTGTAAATTGTTAGTTCAACTGAAATGTACACAGTAAAAAGCTCTACCTCTGGAAATTTTCCCTAGAGGTAGAGCTTTTGCTTTTTACGCTTACATACACAGCCAAATATGACGTATAAACGTGCCTTTGTGCACTGTTCGATACTCTTTTACCATCCATCCCGCTTCCAGCAAGTGCTCTTCTACCCACTCTGTGGAAACAATCACTGCCCGTTTTGCCAATCTGCGCAAGCTCTCCAGCATGGCTCGTTGCTCAGCATCCGGAAGTACAGAGCAGAGATTATAGGGCATATCCAAAATTGCTGCATCATACAAACCTTCCAGTTCATTCATGTCTCCCAGTGTGATTCGATCCGAATCATATCCATAATGCGGCAGATTGATACGTGCACCTCGGACAGCCAGAGGATTCAGATCGTTACCTTTTGCATCAATTCCCATGGATAAAGCTTCAATTACAACCGTTCCCATGCCACAGCAGGGATCAAGCAACCGATGATTTTCCACCTTCGGAATAGCAATATTAACCAGCGCTCTGGCAAGCGTGATGCCAAATCCAGTCGAGTAGTTTTGCGGCTTCTGCCGATGAATTTGCCAAGATCGATCAGCTTCTGTCCACTGGCCCAAGATCCATTTTTCTCCTGTTCGGATTAGGCCGAAAGTCACCTTAGGTTGCTTCATCTGTGCCTTGCCTTTAATGCACATGCCGACTTCTTTTTCCAGTTGTCGGGACTGTTCATAATCAGGTGCATGATCGCCTTCTTTCAGACAAACTACCTTAAATGTATCTTCTGGAAACAACTGGATCTTTTTAGCAAGAGGTAGCAGATCCGTCACAGTGTTCCCTTCACCGATCACGTCCAGTCTGCCATGGATAAAAGGGCTACGCCCAGGTGGAATACATCGTTCGGACCACACATACGAACCTCCGTCTAAGCGGATATCCGAACTCAGTTCGAGCAATGTATTCAGCTCCAGCATGCATAATTCACGCTCGTTCTCATGGCAAGCAAAGGTATAGAGGTATTTCCCAGAAACAGGGTGAACACCATGTGATTCATCAGGCAAAGTTATCCTCTCCTTCCTTCAAAACTCATGTTTTCTTCTATATAAATACTAGCCTATTGAAGACATAGCGAATATCGGCTGTTACGTTAGCTTCAGGTAGTCATTGTATACAATGTCAGGCTCCTAGACAACTATCATTTCCTTGCTCGTACTTATTAGTAAGAAAAAAATAAGGCATTCCCATTATTCGGGAACACCTTATTTTATTTGAGATTAGAACTATAGAAATCGATTCGTTTTTGTCAGCTTACGTTACAGGCAACAGGCTCAAAATTGTGCTGAATTTCCACCAATCGTCGCCTGTATGAGTCCAGTTTCTTCTATTAAAAGAAGAAGGTTATATTTTTAATTTTTCAATGGATGTAAGCAGATCTTCAGACAATTCTTTCAGACTTTGAATATTGCCGCTAATCGTTTCCATGGAACTAACCTGCTCTTCTGCCGATGCCGAAACTTCCTCCACACTGGCTGCCGATTGTTCCGAAACAGCTGAAATCTGCTGACTGAAATCATTCATGCGTCCGCTTGCTTCCTGCATGCCTGCGAGACCATCCGTCATGGTCCCGATAACACCAACCATTCCTTCCACCGATTCATTAATTGTACGGAACAGTTGACCCGAAGCAAGTACATGTTCCTGACCCAGTTCGGTCTCCTGAACGCCCGTGCGCAATTCTGCAACTACCCCTTGTGAATCCTGTTGAATATCCTCGGTAATCGCCGTAATCTCTTCCACTGAAGTCTGCACAGCCTCAGATAATTTCCGCACTTCTGATGCCACTACGGCGAATCCACGTCCACTCTCTCCCGCACGCGCTGCCTCAATGGAGGCATTCAATGCCAGCAGGTTGGTTTGGCGTGCAATGTCGTGAATGACCTGAACCAGCTTGGAAATATCTTCATTTTTACGATTCAACCGTTCCATCTTGCTCATGGAAGCCGAGACCGAACCGGAAATCTGTTGCATCTGCTGCACTGACTGTTCCATCGCCTTACGACCATTCAGCCCTTGCTCCAGCACAAGATCGGACATGGCGCGCAGCTGGCTGCCTTGTTCCGTATGCTTCTGGATGTGATCATTCAAAGCTTCAACCGTACGTGCGGATTCCACGGCTGTCTCTGCCTGGCTTTCCGCCGCCTTGGCTGACTCTTCCATCGTCACAGCAATTTGGCGACTACCAATCTTAACCTCTTCCGAGGAGATTGCCAGTTCACCGCTCTGCCGATTAACAGCTTCTGCAATTCGTCTGACGCTCAGCACCATGGAAGTCAGGTTACCTTTCATGTCATTCACCGCTTTGGCCAGAACACCGACTTCATCCTCATGTTTGGTATGTATGTCCTGAACATTCAATTGGCCTTCTGCAATCAGTTTCACCGCACTAATGACACGTAGCAGCGGTTTTACGACCTGTGAACGAATAATCGGAATACTGATCGCTGTAATAACAATCATGATGAGAACTCCAAAAATGATGAACAATCTGCCATCCTGCACAGATCTGATCGTTTGAGCGGCAGCAAGATTGGACTGTTCCTGATTGTATTCCACAAGATAATCCAGATCGACTTGCATCGCGTCAAAGGAATCAGCACCTTTTTCCGACACTTCCTTCGCCAGCTGTGTCTGCCCCTCATCACTCAGCTTGATCGATTGCGTATTAATCTTGAGATATGCTTCCCATTTATTCTTGAACGCAGTCCAGTGCTCGAGTTCATCGGGAGACTTCTCCTGCTGATCATAGATTTTAATCGCCTGCGTCGTTTCACGAATATACTTGGTACGCTCTTCTGACAAGAATGCCTTGTCCGATTCATCCGCGTCAAAATGACGATAACTTAGTGACAGGACATGCTCTGTGGTATAGTTTAACCGGTTAATTTGCTGGATTGATGGCATCCAATTGTTCGTAATTTCGTTGGTGTTGGATTCAATAGAATTCATCCGGGTGACAATCGTGACACTTAAAACAATTAAACAGAGGATTAACAAGTAGAACGCGATGCTGATACGCAGACCGATACTCTTGATCTTGAATCTGCTGAACATATGATTTCCCCCTTGACCTCTTCGGCCATCCCGAATTCAGGTGTTTTGTCATTGTTTTTCCCTTCTTTTGACCTCTTGTCAAAAGCACTTATCTATATTATATCGATAGGAAAATAGACGTAAAGTATTATAACATTATTTTGTTAGAGAGATGCTTTATTTTGTAAAAGATTGTTGAATTTTAACAACATCCAAAAAAAAGCTGCAGCATACGGCAAATTCCCGATCTGCAGCTTTTCGATTTGTTCGGATTTCAACGGACTGGCATCTTATAGAGGATGCGTCTACTTCATGACCCCTGTCTCATGCTTAGCCAACAATCGGTAAGAATCCAGCCTTCGCTCGTAATCGGGCCCAGCCGTGACTAGCAGCAAACGCTCCGTATCCAGCCTCCGACTCACTTGTTGTAATTGACTCCATACCTGCTCTGGTGTACCTGCGTAGTGCCGAACCGCTTCGTTATGGTCATCAACGCCTGTATCATTCGTGCTCGAGGCCGAGACCGTACCGGATTTCTGTTCAGGTGAACGTTCTTTTCCATCCGCCTTGCGTCTCTCCGCCATGTCACGACTCCAAGTCAAAGCATCCGTCTCTGACTCGGCACACAATACGCTAACGGCCACCATAACCTCTGGCTCCTTCATGGTTGCACTGGGTATGAACCCTTCACGGTACCGCTTTACAGCCTCTATACCATCGGCATCACTCATGAATTGACCAAAAACATACCCCATGCCAAACTGTGCCGCAAACTCTGCGCTTTTTACGTTTGTCCCCAGCATCCACAGCGATAACGGAAGCTTGGGAATCGGACGCGCCGTCACGGGATGTTCCTCGTACATGTAGCGGTCTTCGAGCAGTTCCGTCAGTGCTGCGAGCGATTCAGGCAGCTTGGACACATGCTGCAAGTAATTGCCACTGAGTGCCATCGTCGCATGAGGTCCACCGCCAGGAGCACGTCCGAGCCCCAACTCAACACGCCCCGGGTAGAGCGCAGCAAGCAGACGGAACGACTCTGCCACCTTGAGCGGGCTGTAATGCGGCAACAGGACCGCACCGGAGCCAAGTTGAATCGTTGTTGTCCTTGCTCCGATGTGGGACAGAAGCACTTCGGGAGAAGCTGATGCGAGTTCAGTCATATCATGATGCTCTGACGTCCAGTATCGGGCGTATCCCCACGCCTCAGCATGTTGCGCAAGTGTCACCGATTGTTGAAGCGCCTGTTCCGCTGTGGCATCATTTAACCTTGGAACAAGGTCAAGTACGCCCAGACTGAACGTCTCACTCATTCTCGTAGCCAAGCGTCTCATCTCCCTTTATCTTGGTTAACTCTAATCCAGATCGTAGATGGAACCCACCTTCAGACCGTAGAGTTCATTGTATATTTTCTCGGCAAATGCATCCGTCATTCCTGCAATATAATCGATCACCATGTGTTCCCAAGTCCAGATCGGCTGGGCTTTGGCCTGATCCTTCTCATACCGTTGCAGCCAGTCAGAAGGGATTATCGATTTGGACGTTTCCGGATCGAGGAATGCATCCCATAATCGCTTAATCATCCACTCACTGCGCTTCTGTAGCCGCTGCACACGCAGGTCACGAATCATGGTCACCCAGGCAAAACTCTTGAGCACACTCACCGTACGCAGCATGTCGAGGTCTTCAGCCCCTTCACGGACAAAGGTTACCTTCTTCCAGTCACCGTCGTCAATAACACCCAGGCTGCCTACAAAAAAGCTCACCCAATAGGCTTTCACTTCACGACGGGTACGCGAGTAATCATGTTCGCAGAACGGCATCTTTTCATTCCAGATGCGCAGGAACGAAGCGAGTACCTCTTCTACCTTTTGCCCAATCGATTCTCGGGTCCATCCGTTCCAGAACAGATCCTCCAGCGTTGTAATTTTATCCACAATCAGTCGATTCACATGCGGATCTTGCAGGAAATGCTCATGTACTTCAATTTTTCCTGCTTTGATGCCATCCTCCAGGTCATGTGAGGAGTACGCAATATCGTCGCAAAGGTCCATCAGCTGTGCTTCCAGCGTCTTCTTGCCTGCTGGTACGTTCCAGCGATCACGGATCTCCCGAATATATTGCCACTCATGATGATACATGCCTTTTTTACTCTCTGTCCCAGGGTATGGATACTTGTTTATCCCTAGTAATACCGCATCAGACAGATTCAGTCCGTCGATATCTTCACGTTTCTCCAAGTGCATAATGAGACGGAAATTGTGCGCATTGCCTTCAAAATGCTCGTATTTCCGTTTTAACTCGGCACGTACTTCAGACTCGACCTTGGGAACTTTGGCGCTGCGGCTTTTCTTCATGATTTTCTTAGCCTCGGTGTTAATGAGGTCATCCAGAATGCCATCCAATACTTCTTCACCTTTATGTCCAAACGGTGGGTGACCGAAGTCATGTGCGATTGCAGCGCACTCCACCACTTCTGAATCAATAATAAGGCCGGGGTTGTCCGCGCGGTCCCAGTCCACTTCGGGAAAACGGCGAATCAAACTTCGGGCAGCCTCTCGGGCAATCTGTGCCACCTCCAGGGAATGGGTCAAGCGAGTACGATAATAATCACCCGTTCCTGCGCCAAACACCTGCGATTTGCCCTGTAACCGACGGAAGGTCGGTGAATGAATGAGTCTCGAATAGTCCCGTTCATACGCTGCACGAGATCCATCCAATTTGGTTAATTCAGGATATTGTCTATGTTCTCTCAGATCGTTCCATTGCATGGGGATCACTCCTAGCCGACTGTCTCTATTTTGAGTGATTATACACAACATCTGTGGTTTCGAAAAGTAAAACCTGTCTGCGATTGTCATCTCTTCTTACATCAACTTGTAATGAACAGTCATCTTCTCTTATTATACCCTGCCAGACTATCATCCGTGCATCTAAATGACAATGATTCATATTGAACTCACACTATCGTGACTTATGATGAAAAAAAGTACCTTATACAGTTTGTGTGGCCGTTCCGGTTACGGATCGTTCTTATGATCGCTGTTATTCCCAAATTTCTTTGATTCCCTTTTAAAAGGGAGAAATTAGGGAATAGCATATGCTTCCGATGCAGCTTTCCTACAGAAAGCTTTTAGGCGAACGCTTCGCTTCTTCAGAATCGATTCCGTCCCCTTCACTACTTTTGCTGTCCTGAAAATACATTAATGGTATTCACTAGTTATCTCGCTAAAATCAAGTGAAGATCAAGTTCAACTTATAATAATATCATCATTTGCTTCAATGATAGTCTGTCTCCCCCGCGCCCTCCCCGTTGTGGGTAAAAACAAAAAAACCGACAGGACTGAAACGCCCTGTCGGGGTGGAGATGGTGGGTGCAACGGTATTTTGTAGTTTCCAGGCTATATAAGCTCTGAGCCTTTCACCCGGAAACTGTATGGAACATTCCATCACTTTGATTCGGTGCACCGTTCTTACACCACTGCGATATCGCAGAAGTTTACACCATAACCTTACAGATATCGTTGGTGAACTCTACTGGATCTTGAATTGGCAGTCCCTCGATCAGCAATGCTTGATGATACAGCAGGCTAGTGTAGAGGTTCAGCTTTTCCTGATCTTGCGCGAAAGCATCTTGCAACGATTTGAAGACATCGTGGTTCACGTTGATCTCCAACACTTTATCAGCCTGTACATTTTCGCTGTTTGGCATAGCTTTCAGGATTTTCTCCATTTCAATCGTCAGCTCACCTTCGGTGGACAAGCATACCGGGTGGCTTCTGAGACGTTTGGAAGCTTTAACGGCTTTGACTTTACCGGCCAATTGAGCTTGCATCGCTTCAAACAACTCTTTGTTGTCATTGTCCTGAGCGTCCGTTTCTTCTTTGTCCGCGCTATCTTCGATACCCAGGTCACCACTGGAGATGGATTTGAATTCTTTCTCCTTGTAGTTCGTGATCATCTTGATTGCGAACTCGTCGATGTCATCGGTAAAGTACAATACTTCGTACCCTTTCTCAAGAACACCTTCGATCTGTGGCAGCTTCTCAATACGGCTAATGGA
This sequence comes from Paenibacillus sp. FSL K6-1318, assembly GCF_037976905.1. Lineage (NCBI taxonomy): Bacteria > Bacillati > Bacillota > Bacilli > Caryophanales > Paenibacillaceae > Paenibacillus > Paenibacillus sp. FSL K6-1318. The sequence goes on along the minus strand of NZ_CP150270.1, from coordinate 1,420,977 downwards.
CTCACCGGATGCATAGTAGATGTACTTCTGATCTTCCGGCATTCTGGAGACGTATTCGTCCAGGCTCACGAGTTTGCTCTCTTTGGAAGACGTGAACAACAACAGATCCTGCAATGTATCCTTGTTCACACCATAGTCGCTGTATACGCCATATTTCAACTGACGACCAAACGCTTGGTAGAACTTCTCGTAGTTCTCACGCTCGTCCTTCAGCAGGCTTTGCAGTTGACTCTTGATTTTATTTTTGATGTTCTTCGCGATCAGGCTAAGCTGACGGTCATGTTGCAACATCTCACGGGAGATGTTCAGGGACAGATCTTCGGAATCCACCATACCTTTGACAAATCCGAAGTAGTCTGGCAACAGATCTCCGCATTTATCCATGATCAATACACCGTTGGAGTAGAGTTCTAAGCCTTTTTCATACTCTTTCGTGTAGTAGTCAAACGGCGTATTCTCTGGGATGAACAGGATCGCATTGTATACCACTGCGCCATCTGCGCTGATGTGCAGGTGTTTGAGCGGTTTGTCAAAACCGTAGCGTTTTTCCATATAGAAGTTATTGTAGTCTTCTTCGGTCAGTTCGCTTTTATTTTTACGCCAGATCGGCACCATGCTGTTCACGGTTTGTTCTTCTTGGTATTCCTCGAATTCGTTCTCCGTGCCCTCTTTCGGACGTTGACCCGTTACATCCATCTTGATCGGGTAGCGAATGAAGTCGGAGTATTTCTTGATAATGGATCTCAGGCGGTACTCTTCCAAAAATTCGTCATACGAATCTTCTTCGGTATTTTCTTTGATCGTCAGGACGATCTCTGTACCTACAGAATCCTTCTCAGCTGGTGTAATGGTGTAACCATCCGCGCCTTCGGACTCCCATTTCCAAGCCTCGTCGCTGCCCAACGTTTTACTTGTTACTGTCAGCTTGTCCGCTACCATGAATGCCGAGTAGAAACCTACCCCGAATTGTCCGATGATGTTATGGCCGTCTTTAGCTTCATTTTCCTTCTTAAACGCCAGGGAACCACTCTTCGCGATAACCCCCAGATTGTTCTCCAGCTCTTCCTGCGTCATCCCGATTCCGGTATCCGTCAGTGTGAGCGTGCGGTTTTCTTTGTCGATCGTGAGCTTGATGAAGTAGTCCTCTTTGTTGAAAACGAGCGCATCGTCCGTCAGTGCTCTGTAATAAATTTTATCAATGGCGTCACTGGAGTTGGAGATCAATTCTCTCAAAAAGATTTCTCTTTGGGTGTAAATGGAGTTGATCATCATATCCAGCAAACGTTTGGATTCTGCCTGGAATTCTTTTTTAGCCATGAGTAGTTGGACTCCCTTCAAATTGGATATCGAATGATTGAATTGAAAATAGAAAGTAACTGAGATAATCCTGCGGCCATTAGTAGACTCAAAAACCTTTGATCGCTCTAGTCCACAGATATTGTGCTACACTTCTAACTGGCTCATTGTAAAAATAAGTGCACGACGTTCTGCAATGTAGCCGTTCCGGTTACGAATCGTTTTTCGGATCGCTGTTATCCCCGTATTTCTTTGATTCCCTTTTTAAAAGGGAGAAATCCGGTGATAGCATATGCTTCCGTAGCAGCTTTCTTTCAGAAAGCTTTTAGGCGAACGCTCTGCTTCCTCCAAATCGATTTCGTCCCCTGCACTACTTTTGCATCTGATCAGCGACTGATTTTTAGGATAGAGAATATCAATGAAGTGATATCTCCTAGACATGGGATGCAGCTTCAAGTCTGTTGCGCACCTTGGCTTCGCATGTTCTACTCAGGTTCAATCTCTATTTTCCAAAACAGAATCATTCCATATGTAGTCGTGTATTAAAAACATCATTTGTTAGCACTCTAATGATCGGAGTGCTAAACCCTTCCTTTTATATAACATATGGGAAAATTGGGTGTCAATACGCAGGCGGTTATTTTAACAAAAAGACCGAATAACCCTTCAACTTTTGCACATCACCAATCATTTTAACGTAATCCCTCAAGTAAAACAAAAGCCGCCTCGAACCAAAGTTCGAACCGGCATAGGGAGAGACATTTACGGTTAGAGTTAGAAAGTTCTACTTTTTCGCCATTTTCGGATCAAGGGTATCGCGCAGGCCATCGCCCATTAGGTTGAAGCCGAGCACGGTCAACATAATGGAAACGCCGGGAAAGATCAGTGTCCACGGTGCTTTTTGTATAAACTGACGGGAGTCCGACAGCATTTTTCCCCATTCCGGGTCGGGTGGTTGTGCGCCCATGCCTAGAAATCCGAGCGCAGCAGCCTCGATGATCGCCGTTCCAATTCCGAGTGTACCTTGCACGATCAGCGGAGTAAGGCTATTGGGCAAGATGTGGCGAAACAAGATTCGCCCGTTACCCGCTCCAAGTGTCCGCGCCGACGTAATGAATTCCTCCTGTCTCAAGCTGAGTACCCGTGAACGCACCAATCTTCCGTAGGTCGGGATGTTCACGATGGCGATGGCGAGCAGTGCATTTTGCAACGACGGGCCCAATATTGCCACAATGGCGATGGCCAGCAAAATCCCGGGAAAAGCGAGCAAGATATCAAATAGACGCGAGATGAGCATATCCGCCCATTTTCCATAAAATCCGGCAATCAGACCAAGCAACGTACCCGCAATAATGGAACCAATGACGGAGAAGAAGCCCACCCACAATGAAATACGCGCTCCATGTAGCACTCGGGAAAATACATCACGCCCCAGATCATCGGTACCAAACCAATGCTCTGCCGAAGGGGCCTGAAGCCGATCTACCAGCACCTGTTCCTTATAATCGTAAGGTGCGATGTATGGCGCGAGGAAGGCCAACAGGATAAAAAACACGATAATAATCAGGCCCGCAAGCGCAAGCCGATTTTTCCGAAACGTTCTCCATGCTTCCCGCCATGGACCAGATGTGCTCGCTGTTGCAGCATCAATAGATGGTCCGGTATTGGTCGATAATTTGGCCATGCAGTGTCTCCTTTCCTGGATATGATTGAATGATGAATTCCCTATTTATAACTAATTCGAGGATCGAACACGGCGTAGAGCAGGTCCACAATCAGATTGATCACCACGAAAAAGAACGCCACGATCAGAATGCCACTCTGGATCACCGGATAGTCCCGCGAACTAATCGCTTCATATATATAGCGTCCCACGCCCGGCCAGGCGAAGATCGTTTCGGTCAACACCGCACCCCCGAGCAACGATCCGGTCTGGATGCCAATAACCGTAAGCACGGGAATAAACGCATTTTTGAGCGCATGTCCATATACGACAAAAAACGGACCCAATCCCTTCGCCTTCGCTGTACGAATGTAATCGGAACTCATCACTTCCAGCATGCTGGAACGGGTCATCCGGGCAATAACAGCCATCGGAATCGTTCCCAGTGCAACACTTGGCAGAATCAAATGTTTCGTTACAGTCCACAACTGATTCCATTGTCCGGCAATCATCGTATCCAGTACATACAAGCCCGTAATGGCTTCCACCGGATCACGTGCATTCATGCGCCCAATGGATGGCAGCCACTGTAACTTGTTCGCGAACAACCATTGTTCCATCAAACCGAGCCAGAAGATCGGCATCGATACCCCCACCAAAGCAATGACCATACAGCAATAATCAAACCAGGAGTTGTGCTTCCATGCACTGACAATCCCGGCATTCACCCCAATAATGACAGCAAACAACATACTGGCCATCGTTAATTCAAGGGTTGCTGTCAGATAAGGCACAATTTCCTGGGCAATAGGCACCTTGGTGCGGATGGATGTTCCCAGGTCACCTTTGAGCAAATCACCCAAGTAGGCGAAATATTGCTGGAACCAGGGTTTATCCAGTCCGAGCTGGTCACGAAGGGCCTGCTTGGATTGTTCGGTTGCCTTTTGCCCAAGTATGGTCTCAGCCGGGTCACCCGGAATGGCGTGGATGATGGAAAAGACGATCAGAGTCATGCCCAGCAGCACGGGCAGCAACACAAGCACACGTTTGACAATATAGCTGTTCAATCCTGTTCACCTGCCTTCGACATATCGTGGAAAAATAAAAAGCGCCGGCAGACGCGCATGCTTTGGATAGTTACGTCCGGATGTGGGTTCTGCCAAGCATTGCGTCTCACCAGCGCTTTGTAAGAAAGAATAATTAATGCGTTAGGTTCATATTCAGATACAGATAGAGATAGAGATAGAAATAGAAATTCAGTTTACCTCTACGTTACTCAAAGTAGGCACCAGCATAAGATTCGCTGCCCAGCGGGGATGGTACGAAACCTTTCAGGTTCGAGTTACCCGCCAAAATTGGCGTAGTGTGCACGAGCGGAATCCACGGTGCGTCTTCCTTGATAATCACCTGCGCTTGTTTGTACAGTTCGGCACGTTTCTCCTGATCTGTTTCTTTCTGCGCATCCGTCAGCAGCACATGCAACTCTTCGTTGACATAGAAGCTACGGTTGTTGCCCGGAATGGCGTCTTTGTCCAGCAACGTGTAGAGGAAGTTATCCGGGTCTCCGTTGTCTCCCGTCCAGCCGAGCATGTAGATATCGTCTTTCTCACCAGCTTTGGCATCATCCAGATACGTCGCCCATTCTGGGGATTCAATGTTCGTGGTCACACCAATTTTCTCAAAATCAGCTTGGATTGCTTCCGCCACCTTCTTGCCATCAGGCATGTATGGACGGGATACCGGCATCGCATAGAAAGTTACCGGTTCAGGCAATCCATCAGGGAAGCCAGCCTCGGCCAGTAAAGCTTTTGCTTTTTCCAGATCATATGGGTAATCCTCAATGGTATCGTTATACCCCCACAGCGTTGGCGGCATCGGGTTAACAGCAGGCTCAGCTTGTCCAGCAAAGAACGCATCGATAAGGGCCTGCTTGTTCACCGCATGATTGAGGGCTTGTCTGACTTTGACATTATCAAAGGGTTTCTTCTTGAAGTTAAAACCGATATACGCCACGTTGAACGGTGGACGCTCGATCTTCTGCAACTCGCTGTTGCCTTCAAGGATGGACAGATCGTCCGGGTTCAGGTCTTCCATGACATCAATCTCGCCGTTTTGCAGGGCATTGAAGCGAGCGGTGTTATCCGGAATTGAACGTACGATCACTTTGTTCAGCTTCGGCAGTCCTTCTTTCCAATAATCCGCGTTTTTCTCCAGGGTAATGGAGTCGTTACGCTTCCATTCTTTGAATACAAATGGGCCGGTGCCCACAGGCTCGCTCTTAAAGTTTTCTTTTTTCTCCTGAATCGCGGTTGGGCTGGCAATGCCAAATGGCGTCATCGCAATATTTTGCAGGAAAGGCGCTTGTGGCTGGTTCAATGTGAACTCCACCGTAGTCTCGTCCGTCGCCTTCACTTCCTTGATCACACGTCCGTCCTCTGGACCAAACATGGAATCATAATAGTCGAAGGAATCTCCTTCAAATTTATATTCACTCGCCGGATCGCCCCAGCGGTTGAAGTTGAACACAACAGCCTCAGCGTTGAAGTCAGTTCCATCATGGAATTTCACTCCTGACTTCAGCTTAAACACATACTTGAGCCCATCCGCCGAAATCTCCCAGCTCTCTGCTAGTCCAGGAACGACCTCTGTTCCGCCTTCCTTATAGTCCAGCAACGAATCAAATACCTGATGTCCAATCTTGAGTGACTCCCCATCGGTCACAATCGCCGGGTCGAGTGCGACGGAATCCCCACCACGTCCCATAATCATCGTATCCTGTGCTACCGTTTCGGTTGGAGGGTCGGTTCCTTCCGTCGGAGCAGGCGTAGCCTCTCCACTCTCGTTACTGGAGCAACCGGACAACACCAATACGGTACTCAAGGCCATGGTTAGAACACCGGACATCCATTTTTTTCTCATTCGCATACGTACAACACCCTTCCCTGTCTCATAATGTGTGTGATGCTGGCATGAAAGATCTCCAATGTTGGCAATCGGTTTGGTGCTATGTATCATATAAAAGGCTTTAAATGCCTGCGATACCTGAATTAAAATACTGGGAAAAGTACGGCATGTATATGAAATTCAAAAACAGCATGGGATACGTATGGAATACAGGTAAATATCACATCGTGCAATGGATTCAGGACATCGTTTGATTACTTTATAGAAAAAGAAAAAGGTTCAACAACGTATCTTCTGAGATGAATCTATGGGATTGTTGCGTTTTATTTGAACTTAGGTCAATAAGTAACAGCGAATGGGTACGAACTGGTATGTGTAAATTTAAGTCGGAAGATCGAAAATACGGATGAAAGAAACTCAACATAGGCTAGGTTGTTTGATGAATCGTGTAAGTTGTTTATTACGGTGGTTTTCTCTTGCAGATTGGATGTGTAAAACGTATGAGCGAGTCATCTTGAGATGTTGGATTGTACAACGGGAGACATTACAATAACTTCGTATGTTATGGTTTTGTCATGATGAGGAGGATTGTGTAAATAAACGTAGTGAAAAACAATTTCGTGTAACTTACTTTACATCACATTAATCAATTAGACAAGAGATTTACAGACATAAGTCTTCAACTTTATTATATGCGTTAGTATTACTTACACAAAACACAAAAAAGGAACACAGTTCGACAAAAAGCGTCCCGTGTCCCTTCTCCATTCCATCCACATTGAGATAAGATCAACCTGTCATTTGCCAAGAATCAGCTCACTTTTTAAACAAACCTCTGCGATGCATCACGGTAATAAAACGATAAAAATCATAACTCGCCCCATTATCGATGCTGAACAATGGATTTTTGGTGTCATAGGCAAGTGCTGCATCCACAGCTGCTTTCGCCCATACTGGAACTTCCATTTGCTGACGCGCCTGCAGTTTATCGACCTGGGATTTGAGCGCATCAAACGCTGCTTTCTCTTCGGCTGTCATCGGTTCGCCCCCTTTCGGTGGTACGGTTGGTGGATTCGGATTACTTGGATTCGTCGGATTGGATGGCTCCGGTGGTTTCGGGGTGGCTGCTGCGTATCTTGCTCTGAGCTGTGCCGCTGTTCCCTCGAATTCATTCATATCCACGTTGCCACTAATGCCATTCACCTTGCCTGAATCCGTATACTGCCAGAACGTCCAGCGCTTCCATGCCGGCTGGTCATCCGGTACACGAGTGTTGCTGTAACGCGCGATCCACAGATCATATGAGCTGAGTGATGTGTCAAAATTCCCGGCAAATGAATTGCCCGTGTATATGATCGGTTTTACACCTGTCAGACGTTGTAATTCGGTTAAAAAGGCTTTGGCAACCGTATTCATCTGCGCTTTGCTCAGGTTGCCAGGGTTGTTTTCGTAGTCCATGACGGGTGGCAGTTGTAGCGCTTTGGCGCCTCCAACTTTGTTAAGTGTATTGGCGTAATGTGTCGCTTCTGCCTTGGCACCATCGGTCGATGTCGCCCGGAAGAAATGGTACGTACCCACCAGCATGCCCGCCGCCAGTGCACCTGTTACATTTTTCTGATAATTGGGATCGGTATACGTCTGTCCCTCGGTTGCCTTGATGAATACAAATGTCATGCCACTTGCCTTCACTTTCGCCCAGTCAATGTTGCCCTGGTATCGGGAGACGTCAATGCCCTGTGTGTTGCCTGGACTTCTCGTTTGCATATTTCTCACACCCTTTATACGGCAAATTGCCGTTTGTATCAGCATTTTACATCATCCGATTCAAGCGTTCCCGGGTACAAGTATAGACAGATTAGAGCATTCTGATCTATACATTGCTGATAGAAAGTCACTCTCTGGATTGATGCAAAATGCTCCTATAGTTAATGCGGTTGAATCAGGGGTTGCTTGTGTGCGTGTCCCTGATGTGTTGAGTTATGTGTATTTTCACGTGCTAGCTTGCTATAGTCGCATTACTTCTTACTATCTCCAGTCTGTGAATCGATGTCATCTGGATCTGCCTGTGAAAAAGAGTCTTTGGCACTTGGGGAGAAGTTACCGGGGAGTTCCCCGGTTCCCCCTTTGCCCTTGAGCACTTCAATAGCTTGCCGAATCACTGGCGGAATGGGAGCGCCCAACTTACCCCCGTTTTCGATAATGGACAACAACTCATTTGCGATATAAAAAAAGGCGACCGCATCCCTGAACAAATGTCCGTCTCCCAGAACACCGTCCACCAGATGAGCCACCGATACCATTGCAAATATAAATACCTTTCGTGCGATGCCGAACATGCCAACGTTACTTTCTAACTTGCCACTCATGCCCGCAACCGCGATGCCGGTTAGGTAGTCGAGGATGACGAATACGAGCAGTACGCCCAGGACGCCGGACCATCCTCCGAAGAAGTAGGTTACTGAGCTGGTTATTAGGACAAGGAGCCATTTCCATAGGGAGTCCTGTTGCATGGTTTCACCTCCTCTATAACAAAATAATTAAGAGTAATAAGCCCCAAATTATAAATTACCTTTTAAGAATCAGCAGTGATTCTTCAATTCTCTTCATTCGTTCTTCAGGTGTTTCAACTATATACTTACCGACAAAATTCTTCTCATCAATAGGAAGTATATCTCCTACTTCGAATAATTTATCCGTCACAATAAAATTGGATATCTCTTCATTCGGATTTATTACGACTATTGAATCATTTCTACCTTTAATCTCGTTAGAAGTTACATGTTGAATATCATTTATTATGATTCCAATTTCCCTTGATAGATTATTATAAAAATATGCATTCATATGGAATGCCCCCTTTATAACTTATTGAAACAATTGAGCACCGTATGACTTAGTTATAGCCGAACTAGAAACAGAGTAGTTATCCAGCATTAATATAGAAGCGTATAACCTCCCACCATAGGTATTATTTGAACCCGTTATATTACTAAACACAGCTACACAACCTTCAGATAGCTCAAATGACATAGATTGATTTGATATTTTACAATTAGACATATTGATAGACGGAACTCTTATTGCATTCAGTAAACTATATCCGGCGGTCTTATTAACATAAAAAATTGATAATTTAGGACAAATTTGAGCATAAACTCCATAATAACCTGTAATCTCTAACGGAACTTGATAATTTCCATTAATTAAAATTTCTGAACTACAATCACCAATGTCAAAATACCCTTCAAGCCTAATTCTAGGATCAAAAGAAAAGTATACAGGAGCCCCATGAAACCCTTTTACCTTAACCACTTCTACAAATGTCTCATAAGAGGAAGTGGTGCTGTTCTCGATTTTAATTATTCTTACCCCAGCATTAAACTTTTTCAGAAAGTCAACAGCGGCCTGAATGGTAGAAAACTGTGCAGTCGATGTGTTTTTCCCAACTCGAACCGTAACTTCTCCACCCCGTAAATCAGCATCTCTTGAGACCTCGTTCATAACAAAAGCGCCTACTGAACTGACGTATATCACTTCATATACTACACTCGAATCAATGAAGTTGTTTGGCAAAGTGTAGTTTTTGAAATGCTCTGCTCTAAGCTGATAATTTGAACCATTAATTTGTAAATAAGTTGGTGTATTCACTACTGAATTTGTTGTATTAAATTGAACTTTAAATGAGAATCCATTAATAACAGTTGGTGCGGAATTAAAGGCACAAACAAAAATATTATTAGAGGATCGAACCGCTGCCGAAAATAAATTGAGTGACTTTGAAACTTGACTAATTTGGCTATCAGTATACATTTTTGCATTAGCCGTCCCTAAAGTACTAGCCTCAACCCTAGCATCCCTAACCGCCTTCTCCGTAGCAGCCAAATCTTCACGGGTGCCATCAACTGCGTTGGACAGTTGGACGATACCCTTATCTGTTAAGGATGCATCATTAATAACGATTTCCTCGACTTTCTGATCGGTGTATTCCTTTACCTCTTCAATATCATCCCTTGTAGGTACTTTTTTCCATGGACCCCATCCGACATAGTAGTTCCTTTGAAAAACTTGTAGGTTACTCGGTTCAAAGGTTGTTAGAGTCTGGACCACACCAGCATGTTTTTCTATCGTCAAATGAAAGGCTACTCCTACTGGGGAATTAGCTAAAGTTCCTACTGTCGCATTCGTTGGGCAATAATATTCCCCTTCTGTAATATAGCTATTAAGATCAGATTCCGCAGGTATAAGGATGGATTCACGTGTCGCCACACCTGCGTCAATCTTTTCAAAAATCCTGTTAATACTCTCTCGGGTCACATTCTCGTTCCCCAAGGGAAGAGGCAATCTCAGTCGATCTGTTTCTTTTGGCATTACGCCCACACCTCCAGTTCATTCCACGTCAAGGACGCGGCATCGAGTTCGTCCCATGTCATCTGTTTGTTGTCCAGATCATCCCAGACCAGATAACGATATTTATATTCCACGGCCATGTGGGCCGGTTTCAATTCTTCAATTGCTCGCTTCAGATCATCGATATTGGGCGGGGTGCCCATCGTATCCACAAAGCTCACCGTAAAACTCCACACTTCCGGCTGAAATGTTACATCCACTTTTCCCCCGGCATATGCCTCAGCCACATTCACAACTTGTCTCCCCGAAAACTTCCCGGCCCCACGTAGTTTCGATTCCACCACGGCACGCCGCTGCTCTACAGGTTTGAAACGGTCCGTCTCAATACCTAGCTCCTGCTCCCAGAAGTCCAGCCCCCATGTCGCTGTACGGACAAAAAACTGCTCTAACGTCTCATCCAGCGCCTTGTACAGCAGATCCATTTCACTGCCTTTGGCCTGCATATCGGCTTGCATAACACGCGAAGTCTCATAATACCTGGGCAAATACGAGAACAACTCCCGCCCTTTCTCACTCGTCAGTCCAACATCTACAATAGAAGGAGCACTCATGCCCTATCCCCTCCCTTCCTTGCGCATCATCATGGAGCGTCTCGCTCACCAGCTCAAATTCAGATCGGCGTACGTCTCCCAATCTTCCTTGGTCTCCACACTCCCAAACTACTTCCTCAACCACCATCCGCCCAACACTACTCATGCACATCCACCGTCCCCAGCACAGCAACCTGGCTGGTGGTCATCTCGATATTCTGGTCGCTCACACCGTTCACGGTCAGCTCCGAATAGTCGATAATCGGCGGAATGTCCAGCAGAATCGCGGCAATGCGAGTATAACGAACGAGTGGATCGGCAAAAGCCAACTGTTTCAGATACGCGGTCACCCCGCGTTCGATCAATGCTCGTACATCGGCCAACGTCGCATCACTTGCCAACGTCAGCTTCACCCGAATGTTCATCGGTACTTCTTCGGCTGGCATCACGGACACCACTGGCCCCGCCGGCGCAACGCCTTCCCCCTGTCCATCCTGCGTGGGGTCAACGTACTTCTGCACGGCGGCTACCAGATCGGTACCCGCAGCACGTTTGTCTGTGTCCAGCAGATACAATCCCACCGTGCCTGGCCCCTGCCATAACGGAATAACACGTGTTGCACCAACACCCGGTACTTCACTGGCCCATTGCACATATTGCGATTTGTTACCGCTTGTTCCTTGGTTGCGGACTTTGGCATAAAAGCGTTCCAGCAGCGCCGTGTCTGCCTCAATATCCGCACCGCCTTTGATCACATCAACGTTCGTGACAGAAGTCACGCCACTTACAGGTGTAGACAGCACAGTTACGGTGCCCGCAGGCACATTGCTTTCTTTTCCGGCAACAAGCGCTCGCACGCCTACCACCCCGGAGCCCTCTGCATCCAGTTCCAAACGTCCCACTGTCTCATATTCGAGCGAAGCTTCAGCAGAAACTTCATCCGCGAGTGTAGCCACGACCGTTCCCGCAGGCACCACTTTCCCCGGCGTACCCATGAACCTCACTGCACCTTGTGCCGCCACTGCAGCTCGCCGTGTGATGCCGTGCTCTCCTGCCCGCAGATCCAGCTCTTCCGAACGAAAATTCGGATCACTACTCGCAGCCGTACTAGCAAACCCCCGTCGCAATAATTCCTGCGCCCACAAAGCCGCCTCAGACAGCATAAACGCAACCGGAGCCTCCGCATCCCACAGAAACGAACCCTCTGACTTATCCAGATCCGCGGGCAGTCGATCCAGCATGCGCTGCATAATCTGTTCCTCCGTCTGGTCCTCCAAATAACGCGGAATCTCAGCCATCCCGTCAGATCACCTCACTTTCCAGAATAAACATCTCTTCCTGCACACTCGCCACCCGGCACGAGAACATGCACTGCTCCCGATTCCAATCAAACGTGAACTGGTCTACCGAATCCGTGCGTGGATCAGCCAGCAGCGTCTCCGTCACCATCCGGGTAATCTCACTTTCCATCACACCCCGACTGTCGCCCTGCCCCACCAGATCCTCCAGCTCCGAACCATAGTTCCGGGAATAGATCACATGTCTGTAACGTGGAGTTTTCACGGCCTTAATGCACCACTGCACCCAGGCTTCATGCCCACCAGCCGCAGCGACTTTGCCACTTGGAGTCAGCACAAAATCTCCTGCATCGTAATCGAATCGCCAGCTCCGTCCAAAGCGTACCTCTTCCGAAGCCGCCCCCGACAGGTCCTCCTCATCTCCCCAGACCACACCCGTTTCCGGGAACAAACTAGGCATGCGCACTCACCACCTTACACAACACCACAATGTCGTTACCGCCATTCACCCGCATCGCCAGTACGCGATCTCCCGCCTTCAATCCTTTACCAAGAGACCACACCGCTTCTTCCACTTCCTCTTCTTGCAAAAGAAACCGTCCCGTGCCCGTCGTTCCGCCGTTTGCCACGTCAGGTATACCGGAAATCGCGCCAGCAGCCTCGCGCTCCGGCAGTCCAAGTGTGCCCGGCAACTCGGCCACGAGATAATCCTGCACTTCGTGCTTGAAATCATCCAGCTTCACACCGGACGAGGTCATCGTACCCAGTACTGCTCCCAGCCCGCTCACGGCCTGACGGGAATGTGTACTCATCGCACCCCGCATGACGTCGGCAAAATGCCCATACGGATCATCTTTATTCAAGGTAATACCTCCTTTTCACCAGCTCAGCAGTCCCAAGCTCCAACGTCATCATTCCAGGTCCGGCAGACAGGTCTCGGCTAACCGACATGACGATCAATTTCAGCCCTTTTAACAACACTGCGTCTCCAGCGCGGATCGTATTCACATCTGGTGCGGATATCGTAAAAGTCTCCTGAATACCCGTCAGATGACTTTTCGCCAGTTTCTTGGCGGCGGTTGTGGATTTCACCTGATCGTCCTCGACCAGCTTTTGCAATGTACCCAGTTCTTCCACATTATCCTGCTCAATCGCGAGCACTTTGGAAGGGACCTCTTTACCACTCGGTGACTCCGACGCTGCCATCACTTTAACTTTGGTAACCGCGCCTTCAAGCGTACGCATCTGGGTCAGATCAATCAGTCGATCAAGTTCATACACCTTCGCGTTACTGCCCACCTGAAAGAGTTGCAACCCGCCGGGTGTCATCCGTGGATGGTACATTTCCCCGCCGGACTTCGCCGTTTCCTTCAGATCAGCAAAGATCATCGAAAAAATCGTCTGTGACCGATACACGGCTTTGCCCAGCTTTGTCTTGGTATCCGGCAGTGAAGCGTATGGAATCTTCCACTCTTTGGCGTAGGTTTTAAGCCGCTGTGTAGCCGTCTGATTCTTCGGCAACAGGAACTCGTCCTCCGATTTTTCCAGATAGATCATCCGGTCGTACACCGTGAGAGACAGCCGCTTGGTGCCGCTGTTCGAGCTTTCCACCTCCCAGATGACCGCAGGATGCAGCAAGTGAACCATGGATTTTTCGCCAAAAGGAACCCCGCTAATCCGCACCGCCATACCCGGTGAGATCGAAGGCAGACCGGAAGATGCAGACACTGCCAGCCGGATGTTGGCCTGATACGCAATCTGGTCGAGCGAGTCCTTCAGTGTAATCGTCTCCACCAGCTTGGTGATGTCATATTTGTCGTCGACAATGACCTTGTAGGTCATGGCATCACCAGCTTTTGTCCGGGCTTGATCCGGTTCGGATCACTCCCGATGATCTTTGCGTTAAGCTTGTAGATCTCGTTCCATTTGGAACTGCTGCCCAGCTCAAGCTTTGCTATTTTGGACAGGGAGTCGCCAGATTTGACGGTGTAGGTCTTGCTGCTCTTTTTCAAATCGGTACGAGAACCTGACTTGCTCGCGGATGTCGCAGAGCCCACCTTCTCCACCTTGGAATCCCGCCATGTGCGTAGGGTCAGATCGAAATAAATATCCCCTGTCTCCCCCCCACGAAAGCTCGAATTAAGCGAAACAATAAAAACAGGCACGTTCACGCCCGTCTCTGAAATGATGAAACGCAGCGGCTTTTTGGAGATCAGAAAGGTGTTCAGCACATTCATCGCCACACGTGGATCTAGAAAAGATTTTTCATACATGCAATAGGACGGATCAAATCTTTTGGGAAAAAAAGAAGAGAAGGTGATCTCCTTCACCTTCTCCCCTTGTGCAAAATCAAACTCGCCATGCTCCAACATATTGACCGTTTCATATCCCTTAGACCTGGAAATATTAACTTCTTCAGGGTTTACTGGGAATTGAAATGGAGTGTTGCCGTCCTTCAACGTAAATGACATTTTGTTAGGACCAACTTTATCTTCAAGTACTGACATATCTGCGGCCTCCTTTCTGCTTAGGCCATAATTGTTTTGCGATTTTGCATCGCACGGCGGAACTCGTTAGAGATCCGTTGCCCCACCTGGTGAGAAACTGCGTCATAATCAATCGCATTTTCGCGCACGGTCACCTGCACCGCACCTGGTGGAATATTGATCGCAATCTGATTGGTAGTTTCGGTTTTGAAATCCTTCAAGTAACCGGACAGACTGCTCATCTGGTCTTCAGATATCTGTACCGTCATCGTGGACGATTTCCCATTCGTATGCGCACCGTTACCAAGCGCCATCGCTTGGCTCTGCATCATGCTTGTTCCCATGAATCCAGCAGATGTAGGCTGACCGACCTTGCTGTTCATATAAGCCGTTGGGCCTGTCATGGTCAGTGCCGGTGGCATATAGGCAGGTGCCATCTGCGGGCCTGTTGCAACTGGAGACGGTGCAGCCACCGTTGCTGCCGAGACAGTCTTTTCTTCTTTTTTAGGACCAAATCCAAAGAAGCCGGATATGCCATCGGTGATTTTTTTTGTTTTCTCAGAGACATAATCGGCTGCACCCGACAAAGCATCCCCTACACCCTCGGTAGCACTAGACATAAAGTTTCCAATATCCTTAGCATGATCACCGATCCAACCACCTGCTGCACTTCCGGCCCAACCACCTACTGCACCACCAACCCATGTTCCGATGCCAGGCAAAAGAACGCTACCGATGGCGCTACCAATCGCAGTACCTGCTGTGCCGCCAATCATGGAACCCACAGCTCGGCCACGCTCTTCCGGTGGTGCTGTTGCTACATTTGCCACATCAGCAAGCATGCTGATGGGTCCGAGCAACCTTTTGGCTCCTTTGGCAAAGCCACTACTTAAATTATCCATCATTCCATTACCAGCCAGCATGTCGGTCAAAGATCCCAATGCACCATCCGCAAATCCTAATCTACCGCTTCCTCGTATTCTTCTACCGCCTCCCCTGTTACGGTTGCGATCGGCCGAAGGAGTTGGAGTATCAGGTACAGGATTGGGTACTGGTGATGGGCCCCGGTTCGAACGATTACTAGACCTTCTACCGCTTCGGTAATTTCGTCTTCCACGATCTGATCCACCACCATCCGCATTCGGTGAACGAACTCTACGGTTCTTGCCCATCTTTCCACCTGTGCAACAGCAGCATTTGGATGCTGGACTTCTGGTTGGATCAGATGCAGGACTTTCTTCTTTTTTCCTTTTGAACAATTTAAAAAGATCTCCTACATTAAAGGCTGCATCCTTCAAATCATTGAATGCTTGGACCACTGCAAGTACGTTTTCCCACCACTTTTTGGGTTCTTCTTCCTTCGTATTGTTAGTAATGTTTTTGTTATTCTGGATAATGACAGCCATAGTTGGACCAGTTGGCCCACCTTTGCCCATCGCCACTTCGATCTTCTGCCGAACCTCAAGCGATACTGTGCCCGAAGCCGTAACCATCTGGTCCCTGAAACTGTTCAGTTTCGCCCATGCGCGATCCAGTGCCGGACTCAGCTTATCAATCAACCCAATCGTCGGTGTGATTCGCAGCCTGCTGATTCGCACAGCCATACTATAAATATGCTCCAACCTGCGTCCGGTCGATCTCAGCTCATTATTCACCTTGATCAGACTCTGATAACGAACTCTGCCCAGACGTTCGGTTGAGCGTTGGATCTGATCCAGATAACGAAGGGTTGTCCGCATTTCCGCATTGGACTTGGATAAACCTACAATCATTTCTGCCATTTTTTCACCTCCTGCCCTTTTTCGTTATCGATTCATTTGCGAAGTTATCGCTGACATTTCCTCTTCCGAGAACGCAATCAACAGCGAGCGCTCCCCGCGTGGCAAAGACCAGAACTCTCCGGGCCGGAGATGATGACGCACCCACATGTGATACAGGAACGTGGTCATCCCGCCGGAGTGAATCAGTTTTTTAGGTCTTCAATCTCCACACCAAAGCCGGACAGCTCCAGCACTTTATCACCTACGGCATCCAATTCACCAGCCAGCAACATACGACGTACCGCCTGTTCGCCACCAGATAGCTTCATACGGCCAGTAATACGGGTGTCTCCCCAGCCGGACAATTCCAAGCTGCGGACTTTCAATTTCACCGTTGCTTCAGAGATGAGCAGCGCGTTAAACGTTTCGGTATCCACCTTTTCCTCGGTGCGCCCCTTGGTCGTTTTTCGAATGGTACAGCGTTCGCGAATGTGATCCACTTTGGAGGACGTCAGTCCACGCAAGGTCAACAGCAGATCCAGACGCTGAATGCGCACATTCTCCTCTGGCAAACGTTCTGCTGCTTCAAACAACTGATCCAAAATCTGTTCTTCGGACATATTTTCATTCATACTCATCGGGGTTAATCTCCTTCTTGTTTCACAAATGGGTTCATCTATGCCAGCTTCCAAGCCTGTAGAGACAACAAAGAGACCGAGATCATCTCGGCCTACAATGGTGTCCATTTATATGAAGTAACTATGCAATCACGCTTGAGCAAACTAGCCCAATCACGTGTCTATTTCAATGCTTAGTTCGCCACAATCGGATTCAGCAATTCAAAACCTTCAAACGTAAAGCCTGTTTCTTCCGGTACTTCTTCACCCGCTGTCCAGTTGGCAAGCTGAATTTTGTCCACCATGCAACCTCTCAGCAATACACTCTCATGTCCATACGATTCAGGGTCGTTTAGCTTGGAAATAATCTCGAATTTGGTGAAGCCGCGCTGAATCATGTCCGAAGTGACTTTGTAGCCGGTCATCGTGCCTGTTCCTTTTTTCGCGCCGTTTTTGTGCACCTTCCAGTCGTTACCGACCAGGTTCAGCTCACGCTTTTCAATCTCCACACTCGCTTCCAACTTGTTAATGTTTGTCTGCCACACACCATCGATATGCAACTGACCATGGGTACCTAGAATTACTCTTGATGCATCCAACATATATTTTCCTCCTTGGGTTGGTTGAACTAATAAATATTACACGGTATAACTCCGCAGTCAGAACAATCTTCCGATCGCTGTTATCGTGTAAACCATCAGTTCAACATATAGTAATTATTCTAGAAACCTTATTGCACGTAAAATGTACCAAACAACTGCTCCATCACATCCGTCAGCTTCACATTCCATTGCAGGAATACCTGATCCGCTTCCGGTTTGAGAACTGGTGCCGCACCGTAGTACGCCGGGTCAAGAATCACATCATATCCGTCGGCTTCAATCACATTGCTCTGTGCGAGCAACGCCAAATAGGCCTTCATGGCACTAATCAGCGCCTGACGACCCTCTTCGGTATTGTTTACCTTACCGATATACGTATCTTCCGCAGAACGTTGCAAATCCGTGTTAATGGCGTCCAACACACGAATGGAACGGATTTTTTTCCACGCATTATTCTGTCCAGCGGCTGGCGTTACCAGTGTGTTTACACCGCGAAGTGCTTTCACCTGACGACCATCATGGAAGAAAATAAATACACCATTCTGTACCGCCTGCTCCTGTTCTGCACGCGTCCAGCGACGTGTCACATCATCGAACGGAGTAGCTGCATAGGTTGTGGATTGGTTCAGACGTTGTCCGGCAATCAGTCCCGCAACATAGGCAGACGTTTCCGCCGAGCTGTAGAATGCATCTCCAAGGCGAACGCCTGTACCGACATTAATCACACCTTCATGGTTGAGCGTAAGCGAACGTGCTGCCGCTTTTTGTGCTGCTGTAGCAGAGGTATCGTCCGCTGCGGAACCGCCAAATACCGCCACCACCGGTTTACCTTCACTACGTACACGTTTCACCCATGCTGCAAAGCTTGCAAGCAGAGCTGCATCTGCCGCCTGATCCAAAGCCAAGACGTCGAATTGCTCCCCTTCCAGCGAACCTTGTACAGCAATGTACTCTGCATTGGTCAGGTCATCGTTGCCACTTACGCCGCCTTTGAATGCCGCACCCGCAACGGTAGCAACCACACCTGTACCCTCGCCGATCACCTGCGCCGTTACCCAGACATTTTGTTCATCCGCGTTAATCTCTTTTGCCAGAGAAGCTGCTGTAATATCCGCTGTCAGGAGCGCATACAACATCCGGTTACCTTCAAAGAGACGAACTTCATGCTTCGTATTATCAATCACACCTGGCTGGATGGTAACGTAGAACCCATTCGCACGATCCCCCGGATACTTCGCATCAAGTTGCAGCACATTGGCATCACTGCTGTCCTTCAAAGTAAGCGTAGCTGCTTTGGCTGCAGCACTTGCTACCCGATAAGCGAGCAACTTCTTCGGCCCACCCAACAGGGCGAGTTTCAAGGACGTGTACGCCGTACCGTTATCCAGCACATTCGCAGCATAAATACGTTCAATCGCCGCTTCGCTCCCAACCTCAACAAAAGTCCCTACCGGACCCCAGTTGGCCTTGATCGGTACAACGACCGTTCCCCGCGTACCCGCTTGAATAGCCGAGGATGCTGCCGCCTGAAAATTCATATATAAGCCCGGAAGGACCGGACGATTCGTTTGCTCCCAAGTTCCACCTGCCATTATCCCTTCACCTTCGCTTTCATAAATTGGTTAATTCGTTCTTGCGTTTCTTCAATGGAAAACGTCTCTTGAGCCACTTCGTACAGCGCACCGTACAGCACCTCTGCCTTAACGGCAAAGAGGGCTTCTGCATGATTCATCAATTCTGCCCGTGTATACCGTGGGGCTGTCTGTTTGCTTTTTTTCACTGAGCTTGCCATTGCCATCTCACCTCATTTGTTGGACTACAGATTTCGTGAATCGTTGATCTTTAAGGTTGATCTATGAATTTTTGAACCTATGAATTTGAAGCTATAATATTGAAGCTATATCAATCATCTCAAAGCTATAATCTGGAACCACTCTTAAAAGTGCATGTTCAAAAAGATCGGTTTTCAGTACCGAGAAGATGGGATGAAGTTAGAAATGGAGTAGCAGAGCGTAGGGAAAACTACGTGAGCAACTACATGTTTCAGAAGGAAACAATCATCGTAAGCATATGCTTTTTCGGCTGAATTCCATATTCGATGCTGATGATGCCGTTAGGCATCCTTTGTAATCAAAAGCGGGCTTTTTGAACAACCTCTAATAGAAGGTTCCTCTCGACTAACGTTTACTCCATGCCTTTGCTATGGTAAATCTCACGGATCAAAGGTACATTCGTACCCAGACGACGAATCCGCTGTTGCAACGTCAGGCGAATCTGTCCATTCAGATACGCATCCGTCTGCAGATCTGCCGTGACCTCATCCACTGTGATATATCGCGTGTTACCTTCTTGCTCTTCGCCACCCGTTTCAGTGACGGCAAGACGAGATTGCACTGCAAGTTGCTCCACCAACCGAGTAACGGTCTGGCGTGTTAGCACCGAATGATCGGTTAGCACATGCGCAATCCACTGTTGTCGAACCTCCAATGCCGAAGTGCCCGCCACAGACGTGCTGCATCCAGCCAATCGCCATAACACAGACGGCATCTCATATCCTCCGGGCCAGGCATCACCATATACCGACCAGTTCGAGCCAAGCTCTTGCTGTGTCCAGTCTTGAAGCGCAGCTAACCACGCATCCCCTGTTTCAACGAGAGCAGCTCCCGAGTCTTCGGGAACATACACTCCGAACCGCAGACTGCGTGAAAGCATTCCAGACCCTACATCCACCCGGTCACTATCTGAAGAACCCAGATAGATACAAGTGAAGGACTCACCTGCTCCATCCACCAGCCTTACTTGATGCAACCCTTCGATTAGATCAGCTGACCAAGCTTCTACCTTTTCAGCGCCACCATCTTCCGGACGAGCGTATGGTGAGATTTTAATAATCCGTCGATATCCCGCCCAAGCAGACTTCGGCACTTCTTCGGCAAACGCAACGACTGCACAAGGCCCGGCCAACACTTCGCCTGACGCAGGTACATCCAGCACACGACCGTTCCACTCTGGAACAAGTACCGCGAGCTTCTGTTTCAGCGTTTTTTTAATGAGCGTACTCATTCTACTGGTACTCACGGCAGTGCTAGTCTCATTATTCATAGACACATTCATTTCGCCCCCTTTGGCTGCAAGTTTGAGATCTGCCCACACCGTGCAGCGACAATGCAGCAGCAGTAGACTCCCCCTTTTAACTCAGAGTCTGTATTGCTATCGAACCAGTACGGGGACTACATTCACCGCATCAAAAAGACCGGCCACCTGGCCGGTCTGTACATTAGCGTATGTGCTTTCGGTGCGTCCCTTGTTATTGATCCGATAATACAATCTTACACCCTTTCATCCCTAGCGCGGATGGTGTTCCGTACGACTTCGGTGCGATTAAGGGCGTCGTTCGGGTGGAAAAAAGACGATTCTGGAATCATCGTTTTAAAGGATATCTAAGTAAGCATTAAGATCAAGATCAATGAATTGATAAATATATCCAAATATAATAATATTTCATTATTAAATTCATTGTTGCTTACGTAAAAGAAGGAGAAATATCTATGAGTAAAACATTCAAGGCCACTTCAGTTGTCATCTTAGCAGTTATACTCGGGATATCCTGCTGGGCCTACTTCGGACTGTTTGGTAATCCGCTGAAGAAAAATGATGCTGAACAACAGGTAACCACTTACCTGATTGAACTGAAGGGTTATTCACCCGAACAGCTTATCGAAGTAAAAGGTACGTACTCTTCAAAAAGCTCTGCAGCACCTTACGGTGCTTCTGTAACATTCGCGGATGAACCCGAAGCGAAGTACCAATATATCATTTTTAACAACGCCGAGATTAAGCAGTACAGTCATAACAGTGATTACCCGAAACATGAGGAGCCCATGGTGAGATAGCAGTTTAGTTCAGCGTAACTTGCGGGTTCAACGTAATCTCAAATGCACGGCCCCAGATAAAATCAGGATTCGCATATTCCAGCAGCGCACTGCCATACGTCGCATAAGACAATTCACCATCACAGATCTGCTTGATCGCCACATTGCCTGTCTGGAAAGCTGTCTTATTTGCAAGCGCCGTGGTATGTGTCTGCATCAAATCACGGAGCAATGTTTGCAAATCAGCATAGTCTTCCTCTGAGTTGAACAGCAACATATTTTGATCCGAAAGTGTAGCCACGTTGGTATACAGCGCATGGGCTCGGGAATATGTGCGGATGTCCGCAATTGCTACCGCTTTGTAGTAATAATCCTTCAGGAAACGCTTAAACAACAGCGAGCCATGCGCATTCATCGCATCTCGCAACGTATGCTCATGCTTCTCTGTTGTGATCAACGCGTACCTCGACTGTCCCATGCCTACAGCAATACCGATTTTGTTACCTGGCGTATTCCAGGCACTATATCCCAGCACGCGTCCGGTATATGGACTGTTTAACAACGCTTCAGCAACATCGACATTGGCTGGTCCTTTACCCACAAAATCAATCAATACCGAAGGCAAACCTTGCTCCCCATTCAGCGTCAATTGCTCCAACGCAGCTTGCACCTGATCCAGATCCGTAATGGCAATAATCTCAATGTCGATGCCTGTGTTCTCTTCGGAATTTCCCGGATGACCCTTGGTCATACGATCCAGTTCGGAGGCCATGTCAAATGGGACAACTTGCTCGGTTGATACAGCCACCAGCTGTTCATTTTCCAAGCCAACACTCGCCTCCGTCACCACCTCCGGTTCAGGATATGCCGAATCTGCCATAAGCACACCGCCCACAATATCCACATGACGAACCACATTCTCGTGTACATCCATGTATTCATATGTGTTAATGATGGTATTGCCGTGAGGACCAAAATATTTCACTCCGTAACGTGTCTTCGCACCGCCTCGGAACAACTGGTTCGCCATGCGAGCGACCAATGCATGCCCCAGACCATCTGCATCCGGCAGGATGATAGCACGATCCGGATTTTGCCCATTTGTTCCACCCAGCCATTCATTGATCCGCGCTTCTACATATTTAATTTCATTGATCTGAACACCCTGCGTGTTGGCATCGTCGACGCCAACTGCAAGGAAATCGATATAACCTGTGCGAGCCAGCTGATCCAGAATGTATAGATTCGTTTTGAATTTATGCTGTCTCGTGTTGTAATACTGTTCTTTATCAAAATAGGTCGTTGTCCCATATTCCACCCCATCCGGGGATTGGTTATAACCTTGAATAATATCTTCAAACTCGGTGTACGTCTGACGTGGCTGCTGCATCAACGCACGGGACTCATTATATGCATCGAGCGCCAAGCCATCTGCAAACGAGGTCGTAGCCAGACGCATAATGGTATCCATTACGAATACGGGTTTGCGTGGATATTTCTGCTTGATCACCCGGATCACATCCAGTAAACGAGTGGTTTCCTCACCGTATTCCGGATAGGTACCTCCCCCATCTTCGCGAAGCTGACGACTGCCAATCAGACCGCCATAAGCGAGCATATCGGATGAGATAATGAATCCGTCGACCTTGGCAGCATGTTTCAGAATAAAATCATGAATGTTGGACGGTTTACCATACACTGGCGTGGAGGTGCCGAGCAGCGTTGTGCCATCTACGGTTTTCTCCGAGTCCAGACGATTCTTAAGATCACTCAGGTTTGGTGTAACGATATGGATACCGGCTGCTTTCCCTTGCACAATCACATCATCCAGATTCGCTGGACGATCATCCAGTGGAACATACAATACTGTTTTCATATCACGTAGCCTCCTGTTATCTATTTAGTCTTTAATACCCGATCAGGGCAAGGAGGCAATCACCGAATTAAAAAACCGGCCCCATGGCCGGTCTGTACTTTAGCGTTTGAGCTGTCGGTGTGTCCTCCTTGCTGCTGATCCGATAATACCATCTTACCGCCTTTGCCCACTCGCGCTGACGGTATAAGGGATGAATTACGCATGAATGTAGTTGTCTCTGCGGCGGTTAATCGTCGGTTTTACTCTGAATAAAATTATAACATCCATAAAACAAGCACCTGCCAGTTTTGGCAAGTGCTCTTCATTTTTGTTCCAAATCGTTGGCTCCATCTATGCGATGATATAACGAAAATTTTCCCATGTTTCCGGTACGGGCTCCCCGTTCTTGGCATGATGATAGAAGCTGAACGGGAATTTGAACACATGACCTCCGTACCAGTCACGAGAACGTCTGTCGGTGAGCCAGTATTCCAATTCATGGGGGAGCGCCACCGATCGTTCCGCCCGTTCTAGTGGCAGCAAGTCTACAGGTGATTGCAGTGTCGGCATCTCCTGTTCGCTGTTCACATCTCGGCTTAAACGTAGCGCCTTCACCATAGTAAGGACAGGTGGAATGCCTTTATGGAACAATGCCGGATAACCCAATTCATATAATATATTAAGCGCATGTCCATAGGTCAGCATATGGCCGATCAGGTCATGATGCGCTTCCGCGTGATAGATAGTCTGGAACGCACCAAGCTCTTCCAGAATCAGACGTGACAACTGCGTTGGATCTTCAATCTCGGGGAATCCATCGCTCTTTTCCGGTTTGAGACTGCGAATTTCTTTGACGGTCGTATTCATCCAGGATCTTCCCGGGATAGTGCGATCGAATGAATCGATCAGTTCAACCAGCCGACCAATATCCTCGGCAGTACCCCATCCATCCAGTTCGCGAATGGCTTTCAGGCTGATTGCCCCGTAGATGGCCTGGTGTCCAACCCAGTGCAGCTCTCCAATCGTTCGATCCAATGCGTCCGTAATACGCGCTTCGGCATCTTCCCTGGGCATCATTTCACCAATCGGAGAGGTCTGACCAGGGCTGATTCCATGCTGGCGAAGCATGGCTTTTGCTTCGGCGGTAACACTGCCGGCGGCAAGGGCAGTGAGACGATTTTCCCGTACCCAAAAATATGCCGCAATCGCACCCGCCCCATAATGGGCATGCCACAGATCTCCTGTACGCTCCCGACTGGAAACAATAATCGCTAGTCCTTCTTCCAACAAACGTCGATCCAAGCTTGCCACCACCCTTCATCATCTGTAAGCCTGACAGAACAACCTTCCAATCACTGTTATCCCCAGATTTTTTTCAATTTCCTTTCCTAAGGGAATATCCGGTGATAAATGCGAGATTATGCTTAAGATGCAGCTTTCTTTCAGAAAGCTTTTAGCTTCGCTTTTTCAGGTTTTTTCTGTCCTCTCCGTTATCGTGTAAATTCAGTTCAACTTATATATCCTAATTAATAAATAAAGCGTTTACTTCTATAACATGATGGAATGGCTCCACATATGCCCGTTTTGCCACGGAATATAAAGTTTAGCCGATTCGAAGCCTGCCCACGTCACGAATGGACACTTCCAACGGATAGATCTGTGCTTTTTGCGTAGAGAAAAACCACGTCCGATCCTTCTTCACCACAATAAATAAACCATATACATCTCCTACAGGAGCAAAAGTTTCACTAACCTCACCCCAGCGCGTGAGTCCCATCTGCTGAAGCTCATTCACCGTAGACAGAACATCCTCCGTCACCAGTCCAACTTCACACACCTGTAATATATCTTGAGTCGAGAAGTCATGGTCACTCTCGTTCTGAATACGATGATGAGCAATTAGCTCGATAATATTGCCTGCCGGATCTTCGAAATAGAGAGAATGAGAGTTCCAAGTAGCAGAGTACGTCTCATCCCGATCTTCTTCCCTGCTTAAAACAACACGTGATGCAGCCCACTGCTTCGCTTCCTTGAACAGATTCGTCGGAATCAACCAAGCCACATGATAGAAGGGCTCACGATCTGTTTCACTCTGCTTGAAAATCATCTTTGTCCTTCCAACCTGAAGGTTGAAGGCCTGGTCCGTGACACTGAACACCTCCATTCCCAACGTATCACGATAAAAATGCTTGAGGTCCTCCAGCCGTTTTGTATATAAATGTAATTCTTCGATCAGCATACGTTCTTCTCCTGCATCTCCTCCCACTGACTCCATGGCACCATGCCTAGCTCAGGCTTCGCTTCATCCGGGAGCATGGCGATGAATTCAAGCGAATGACCATCTGGATCGGTAAAATATACAGATACCGCGGGCATCCAGCTGAAGACGTACAGTTCACCGATATCATCATCCAGGAAGTTCTGTGTCTTGATCCCTTTGTTCTCCAAGTGAGTCACCGCATGTTTCATATCCTCCAGAGATACATGAAAAGCAAAGTGCTGACGCTTCACCTCGGAAGGTTCCTTTTGCCACAATCCCAGCATGGCATTGCCTTTTCCACCGATCCAGTAGAAGGAGTTTCCACGTTCTTTTTGCATATAAGCATGGGGTAAACCCAGGACTGTTTCATAGAAATGATGGGATCTCTCCAGATCCGTTACGTTTAGATGTGTTTCAAATATGCCTGTAATCATGATGCTCAACCTCTTTTCCATTTCCCATTTTCGTCTTCGTTCTCAACTCATCGCTGAGTTCCGCGCATTCGTTAACGTCTGAGCCAGATTCAAAAACGATCCAATGACCCGCTGTACCCGATCCTCTATATCCTGACTGCCTTCGTATTCTTCATATCCGTCAAATGTCGCTTCGAATCGTCTGCGTTGTGCACCACCAATGGAAATCCACTCCTGGGCATTGATGCCATGCAGATTGCGAACAATCGCTTGCAGTTGTAAAAGCGAACTTACCCCCACCGCTCCGCCAGAGGAGCTGATAGACAGGACGGGCTTACCACTGAAATGAGCCTGGCTCAGGTGATCCAATGCATTTTTGAGCACACCGCTAATACTGCCATGATACTCTGGTGTAGACAGGATGATGGCATCTGCCGCGAGCATACGTGTATGCAGGTCTGCCAGATGTTCATGGTACGCTTGTTTTTCATCGGGTGCGTAGAATGGAAGTGGCGTCTGATACAGATCAAACAAGCTGGCCTGATGTCCCTGACCCCGAATAATCTCCACTGCGTATTCTCCCAAACGTGTACTGGTTGCATTGTTCCGATTGCTTCCTGCCAAAATAACAATATTCATCCATGTCACTCTCCTTGGTTTATTTATTGTTTCAGACTTTCAGGTTCCTTCAACCGATCCGTCTTTGGCTATCTTTATCTTACCTTTCTTCGGCAGCCAATTCGTCAGCAGATAGACTTAACTTGAAATACCAAAAAACTCAACCTTTAGGTTGAGTTTATACGACTTAAGTATGAAGATATGTCGGAATTGGTCAGACGACCCAGCCATTTCTTACGGCATGAAGAGCCGCTTGCGTCCGATCCGCCAGCCCGAGTTTGTCCAGCAGATGACTGACATGGGTTTTGACCGTTTTTTCTGTGATGACTAATCGAACCGCAATTTCCTTATTGCTCAGTCCTTGCGCAATCAGCCCTAAGACTTCTTGTTCACGGCGAGTGAGCATATCCGGACCACCAAGGCGGGGTTCATTTGATTTTCCAGCCTGCTTTGGCTCCTGATGTTGATTGTCTGCTGACCGATCTGTCGGTATATGCTGTGGTTGGTGTTCATTTGTAGACCAATCGGATGAAGCCATCACATGCATCAATTGACCTGCTGCGGCAGGATGTAATTCTACCTGACCTGCATGCACATTACGAATGGCTACGGCCAAATCCTCCGGTTCTATATCCTTGAGCAGATATCCTTTCACCCCTGCGCGAACAGCAGGAACCACATGATCCTGATCGGAAAAAGATGTGAGCACAATGATTCGCGTTTCTGGCATTAACGTACGCAACCGTCTGGCTGTTTCAATTCCGTCCATGACCGGCATATGCAGATCCATTAATACCACGTCGGGTTTTAACGCTTCCGCCTGCTCCAATGCTTCCTGCCCGTTCGATGCTTCTCCAACAACCTTCATATCTTGTTGCGTGGTCAAAAAAACGTGTAGCCCTCGTCTCACCATCGCATGATCATCTGCGAGCAATATTGTAATCGGCATCTCTCTTCCCCCTGACTTTATACAGCTTCGAACGGAAGTGGAATGACTGCCGTTACTGTCGTTCCCTTTCGGGAAGAACTAACTATTTCTAACCTGCCCCCAAGTGATTCAGCCCGTTCCTCCATAATGGACAGACCAAGCGAGCTTCCAGACGACACTTTCGCCCTTTTCGCACCGCCTGTTCCCTGATCTGTGACAGTGAGCACTGCTTCATGATCACTTAACTTGAGGATGACCTCAGCAGAAGTGACATCCGCGTGTTTCCGTACATTATTCAGTGCTTCCTGCCCGATTCGCCACAATGCTTCTTCTATATTACGCGGTAGAGACCGCATTCCCGTCCGATTCATCACCACTTGAAGACCCTGGCTGATACCGTATTCCTGTAGCGCATGGAGCAGCCCTGCTTCCAGTCCCGCGGGACGGAGCTGCATAATCAATGCGCGCATTTCCTTGAGAGCCTCCTGAGACAAAGCCCGAATATCCTTCATCGCTTCCGCTGCCGGGTGCAGCTGTTGTGAGCCGGATAACATACTTTCCGCACCTTTAGCAGTTAACGATAGGGAGAACAGGATCTGATTGACCGAATCATGCAGATCGCGAGCCAACCGGTTTCTCTCTTCCAGCCGTGCCAGTTCGCGGCGATTCTCCGCCAGCTTCAGACTCTCCCATGAGGCTGTAATATGCTCGGCCAGTGCCTCCAGCACTTCAAAGTCCGCCTGTGTGGGACCTGATGTTCCAAGTCCAATCATAAGAATTCTCGTTTCACCTGGCGTATGGTACGGAAGGGGAGCAGCAATCCCCGAGAAAAGGGAATCCATCGTTTTGTCAGGCTCGCCCCTCGTGAAAATCTCATTCATTTCTATCGCAGACAGGGATACAGCTCTGTGACTATTGATCACACGGTTCATGTGGTTTGCTGCTTCCAAAGATAATGACGCACTTGATAACGTTTGAACGATGCCACCTGCATAGGCTGCCTGTACTGTATATACACCGTTTTTCTGTTGAATCATTGCAGCCAAAGGCCAGTCATAATGCTGCCCAAGCAGCTTCACAACTTTTACGGACAATGCATCAGAATTGCTGCATTCGTTCACTGCGAGACCCAAATCCGTACTGAACTCCCCCAGCTTGGCATACAGATCAGCTCGTCGCTGCTCCGCACGATATAATCTCATCCGCTCCATCGCGCTACCAATCTGGTACGCCACGCCTTGTAACAGTGCCAGTTCACTATCGCTGAAAAGTTCCTTAGCTGGCGCAGCAACGTTGAGCAGGCCCAGCATCTTCTCACCTGACCTTAGTGGAACGGTCGCATGATGGGTAATATTATGGGTATCTCCCCATTTGAAATCCACCGCATCCTCCAGCCGTTTACAATTAATGATGTTGACCGCATGATTCAATCGACCATCCTTGAAGCGGTTCACACACCAGCAGGTACCCGTTCGCATGGGTTCTTTATCTTTACGCAGTAAGGCAGGTGGTAGATTGTAATCTGAAACACAGGTATAGTCTCCGCAGTCATTGATGAGGAACATCCAGCCGGCAGTTAATCCGGTCAACTCCAGTAATTTGCCGACCACTGTATCCAGCATTTGGCTCAGATCATTGGACGTATTGAGCGTTTCCGCGATTGTCTTCAGCGTGACCATATCCTGCATTCCGAGTTCTTCCGACATGGCAGACTTCTCTCCTTTAACTGATGCCAACTGTGGTTTGTTCAACTATTGTAACCAATCCACCTTGGATATTAAAGGATCAACTTCTTACTCGGTTCGCTTAGCCCAGCTTCTGCCGCTCTTTCCGAGACACGGACAAAGGCTCCATATTAATCAGTCCGCGGTCCGACAGAGCCAACGCCATTTTGTAGAAAGCACGCGTACGAATCTTCGTATACGTATCCTTGCTGACAGGCGGATCAAATACATGATTATACACTTTATAGTCGAACACATCATCGTCTTTCAAGTACCGTTCACATACGAGTACACGTTCCTTCTCACTCAGCCGGGACACCACAAAATCAATCGTATCGCAGTATGCCTGACGCGCGCGCTGCACGTCCACATTATAAATCGCCGTTCTCGCTGTAGAGTCCCCTGTCACATTGGTGGCACCGTGGAAACGCTCGGCATAACTTGCCGTCACCATAACCTCTCGTTCTTCAAATGCAATGGTCTTATAAATGCGGTATTTTTCCAGCGCAGCCTCAACAGCTGTTTGCGTTTTACGTCGGTCCAATTCGGGCAGCATCAATTCCATATTCATTCTCCTCCTTTAGTATTTTTTACTCCATTCATATCTCTCACTCTATCGTTCACGTCATGTTGTTTTGCCATCATTCTTTGCACGATGGAAAAACGCTCTTATTCATAGAGTTGTCCAGTTTTCTAAAAAAGTAACGACATTTTTTCAATTTCCCCCTGTTGCCTTTTGGAATCACTCCAAATCGGTATAATCCGGGGAATTACCTTCTTCAAAGAGTCATTTCTAACATCCAACCTGTGTCATTGTTACATTTTGTTCGTATATTGTTCGTATTTCTATTTGAGGATACCACTTTCTGGAGATCGGAGTAAACCTTCATTTTGGTTCGTTTTGACGATAAAATAAAACCTTCGCTCTCATTTCCTATGCCTTTTGGCATAATTGTTTCATATCTCTTTACCTAATGGTATATATACGTTATAGTACTGTTTAATTAATGAACTTCCGTACAAATCATTTGATTTTTAATATTAAGAAGCTCCCCTTCTCCTTAATGCCGCTAAGGTATATATCAAGCGCATACGTAGTGAAGGAGACGGAATCGATTCTGAAGAAGCAAAGCGTTCGCCTAAAAGCTTTCTGCAAGAAAGCTACATCGGAAGCATACGCTATCAACGGATTTCACCCTTTAGGAAAGGGAAACAGGAAATCCGGGGATAACAGCGATCAAAAGAACGATCCGAATCCGGAACGGCGCACCCGCAGAGGTTTAGGAGTTGTCGCATTCTTCTTTCTTCTTAATATTAATTCAAGCACTTGTACGAATCGAAGGAGTTGGCATGAATTGTGGAGCACGCTTTTGGTCCTTATATGAAACAACTGCGCGAGCAACAAGGATACAGCATCAATCAGCTCGCCGAAGCAGCCGGAATAAGCAACTCACAGATTTCACGCATTGAGAACGGGGTCCGGGGTGTGCCCAAACCGGCAACCATTCGTAAAATTTCGGATGCACTCTCGATTCCCTATACAGAGATGATGAAGCAGGCTGGTTATATTGAACCAGGGAGTTCCACTGAACTTCAGGACGTACCTGAATGGGCTACATACAAAGACCGTCGTGATTTCAAAAAGATGCTGGAGGACGATGATGATCTGATGTTTGACGGCATTCCACTCGATGAAGATGACAAGAAACGCATCAAGGATGTGCTGACAGGTCTCTTCTGGGAAGCCAAACAGATGAACAAACGCAAAAAGATAGATGAATCGGACAATCGCCCATGAGGCATGACGAACTGAATTTAATAAGGCAGCAGGTGAGATCATATGGATGACATCGTAACAAAGTTGATTCGAAAACACCGGACCAACTGCCCGTTCAGCATTGCCCGCGCGGTTGGAATACAGATTCGCTTCACCAATTTGGGGAAATCCACCAAAGGAATGTACTTTCGCAAGCTCCGGCGCAGGTTTATCGTCATACACAATGATTTGCCGCCGGAATGGCAGCGGTTCGTGTGCGCCCATGAGCTCGGCCATGACCGGCTTCATAAAGGGATCAATCGTTTCTTTCTGGAGGAGCATTCCTATTTTGCACCAGGCAAACTGGAAAGACAGGCCAATCGTTTTGCCATTCAGTTGTTAACGTCCGGAGTGATGCCTGAACCCGATGAATCTCTCGAAAAATTCTGTTTACGTACCGGACTGCCGCGTGAAGCGCAGCATTTTTTTTACACCATTTAAGAACATATGTTCTTTCACAGGATTATTTTTTCTCTCTTTTCCATTAGGAGAATCACATGTCACTTTCAGGTTACTTATTTTTACGTAAATCGCGAGATTTCCACATAATAGTCTGTTAAAATACTATTTGAGCTGTGTAAACGCTCAATTAGATTATTATTTTGGGAGGTTTCGGATTCATATGAAAATCTGGAAGAATTACGTTTCACTTCTGCTAACGGTCTGTTTGCTGTTTGGCAGTGTAGGTATTGCCGCGGCTGCAACGGACACCACTCCGGGCACAGGCAAACACATTACCATTCTACATACGAATGATACGCATGCCCGCGCAGTTGAATCTTCACCTGCTATGGGTTTTGCCAAAGTAGCTGGAATCGCTGACAAATATCGTAGCGAAAACCCGAACACGCTCTTGCTCGATGCTGGAGATGCTGTGCATGGTACAACATTTGCCACTCTCGTTAATGGTGAGAGCATCGTGAAAGTCATGAATGAAATGGGATACCAAGCTATCGTACCGGGTAACCACGAATTCAACTATGGTTCAGATCGCCTGATCGAACTGGCAGACATGATGAACTTCCCCATGCTGAGTGCCAACGTGAAGAAAAAAGACGGAACACGTCTCTTCGATCCTTATCTCATTAAAGAAGTTGATGGTGTGAAGATTGGTATCATCGCCTTGACTACACCGGAAACGTTGTACAAAACGAACCCGAAAAACGTAGAAGGTCTTGATATTACAGATCCATCTGCGGAAGCTAAAGTTCTGGTCAACGAAATCCGCAGCAAAGTAGATGTTGTTGTTGTTCTGGGACACCTTGGACAAGATGCATCCAGCACGGATACTAGCTTTAAAGTCGTTAAAGAAGTTCCTGGCATCGACGTATTCATCGATGGTCACAGTCACACAGTACTGCAAGATGGCCTTGTATCCGATAACGGAACATTGATCGCAAGTGCAGGAGAATACACTAACTACGTTGGTGTCATCGATCTGTGGGTAGACGGGGGTAAAGTAACGAAGAAACAAGCAACATTGATTGATGAAACTGAAGCAAAAGACATCAAACCGAATGAGAAAGTCGCGACTCTCGTGAACTCCATTCAAAAAGAACAAGAACCTATCCTGAAAGAAGAAGTAGCCAATACAGCTATCCTGCTGGATGGTAAGCGTGAACAAGTACGTGCAGGAGAAACCAATCTGGGTGACCTGCTTGCAGATGCCATTCGTGATGTCAGCAACGCTGATATCGCATTGACTAACGGTGGTGGTATCCGTGCTTCCATCGAAAAAGGGATCGTAACCAAAGGTGATATCATCACAGTGCTTCCTTTTGGTAATCAAGTGGTAACGCTTGAAGTGAAAGGGTCCGATATTCTGGCAGCCCTTGAAGTCGGTGTAGCTTCCTACCCGGAACCAAGCGGTGGATTCCCGCAAGTATCCGGAATCAAATTCAAAATCGACACTTCCGCTGCAGAAGGTAGCCGTGTACATTCCGTAACCGTTGGCGATAAAGCCCTTGATCCGGAAGCAACGTACACACTGGCAACCAATGATTTCACAGCTGTTGGTGGTGACGAATACACCATGTTCGCCAAATATCCAACTACAGGTATGTACGGCGCGTTGGATGAAGCGTTGATCAACTACATGCAAAAGCTTGGCGCTGTAGACATCAAAACAGATGGTCGGATCAGTGAAGCGGTAAAACCTGCAGTAGAGCCGGAAACTCCGGCAACCGAAACACCAGCTCCAACCAAGCCAAAACCAGAAACACCAAAACCGGAAAAACCATCTAAACCAACACCAAGCAAACCAGCTCCAGCCAAACTGCATGTTGTGAAATCCGGAGATTCCCTGTACTCCATCTCCAAACAATACGGCACAACTTGGCAGGCATTGCAAAAGCTGAACAATATCAAAAATCCACACTGGATTTATCCAGGTCAACAATTGAAATTGCCTGCAGCTTCTTAAGCTCAGCAAAACAAAGTGCATATAGGCATGATTGCTTATAAGGTGCAACAACATTACGAATCAATCTTGTCATAACCAAAAGGGTGTCCCCCAAGCCAGATAACTGGTTAAGGGGACACCCTTTTGTATCTCAGTTCTTAAACATCAACCACATCAGATACTTGAACATTTCCTGGGGACATATCCTGCTGATCTTGACAATCATCTGAGGCAAAAATAAATCCCAGCTGGGCCTTTATGGACCAACTTCATCATATGCCTTCGACACCGAACTATATAAAAACTCTCTGGAATTACTGTGTTTATGCGGTTATTGTACATTTAATTTCGACATCTCTGTCTTCTCAACATTGCATACTTGCACATAAATCTGCCCGAGTATGATCATCTGCAAATCCTTAATCATAAAATCATTTGTATACTGAATACATATATCCCAATTTAGTTATTTCGTATGATATTCCTTATAAAATACTACCCATTTGTATGCCTATAGCCCTCTTTTTCATGCGCTCATTAGAGTTTCAGCAATTAAAATCAGCTACCGCATCATATTCGGTACTATTATATGAACTCATATAATTAACGAATCCCCTGAATCTATATAAGTTGAACTAAAGATATGTTCACACGTACACTCCGATGACAGAATAACCTTCCAATCGCTGTTATCCCCAGATTTTTTTGATTCCCTTTTCTCAAGGGAAAAATCCGGTGATAGCGTATGCTTCAGATGCAGCTTTCTATCAGAAAGCTTTTAGGCGAACACTTCGCTTTTTCAGTTTTTTTCTGTCCTCTCCGTCTCTGTGTAAATGATTAGTTCAACTTATTTAGGAAGTTAGCTGTTCCTTCACATAACTTACAGCTTCCTGTGCCGTCAAAGAAATTCGTTTCGATTCACCTGATGCTGCAAGTGCGTGTGATCCCAATTCAACCTGTCCTTCGGCTGCCCCTCTGCCAATGACGATCTGCACAGGCAATCCGATCAGCTCGGCATCCTTGAATTTCACACCTGGACGTTCATCCCGGTCATCGACCAGTACAGAGTAACCGCCATCAATCAATTGTTGTTCCAGATCGAGAGTGAGCTGACGTTGTTGCTCATCTTTCCAACTTACTGCAATCAGATGCACATCATATGGCGCCACAGCGGCCGGCCAACGAATACCCTCATCTCCTGCATACTGCTCAGCTATAGCTGCCATCAGGCGGGATACGCCAATCCCGTAACATCCCATGACCGGCGCGCACTGCCGACCATTGCGATCCAGGAATGAAGCTCCCATGGCATCACTGTATTTGGTTCCCAATTTGAAAATATGTCCAACCTCAATACCTTTGGTAAACACAAGCGGCGATCCACATGTTGGGCAAGCGTCCCCTTCGGCAGCAAAACGAATACGTTCCACTCGCTCCAATGCAAAATCAATGCCTGGACGTACGCCGGAAACATGCACATCCACTTCATTGGCTCCTGTAATTGCGCTCTTCATCATTGCCACGTCAGCGTCCACCACCATCGGTAGATTCAGTCCAATTGGACCAAGAAAACCTACCTTCAGGTTCGGATGTGCCGCAATGGCTTCATCGTCTGCTAGATTCAGTTCCTCTGCACCCAACACCTGCTTCAATGCGATGTCATTCAGTTCATGATCTCCACGTACAAGGGCAGCGACGAGCTCACCATCCGCCACATAAAGCAACGTTTTGATCATATGTTCAGCACCTTCGCCCACAAATGAACTTAACTCTGCAATCGTACGAACGCCAGGAGTCGAAATTCGTACTACGCTTTCCACTCCTGAATGTTCATCCGTTTGAAGCACGGAGTCTGCACTCGCAGAATCAGCTGGAACTTCCAAGCTTCCTTCTTTTTTCTCCATATCTCCAGAAGTCTGATAACCCGCTTTCTCCAGATTCGCAGCATATCCACAATGTTTGCAGGTTACAATCGTGTCCTCACCCACATCAGCAAGAGCCATGAACTCGTGCGTTTCCCCTTGACCGCCAATCGTTCCTGCGTCCGCTTCAACACGGATATAGTCCAGACCACAACGTTCCAGAATGCGACTATACGCTGTGTTCATCGCCTGATAAGTACGATCAAGCTCTTCCCAGTCCGAAGCAAAAGAGTACGCATCCTTCATGATGAACTCACGTCCACGCAGCAATCCAAATCGAGGACGGCGCTCATCCCGGAACTTGGTTCCGATCTGGTACAGGGTGAATGGCAGTTTACGGTACGAACTTACCTCGTCCCGCGCTAAAGCGGTTACGACTTCCTCATGTGTTGGTCCAAGAGCAAATTCCCGTGCATGACGATCCTTCAGACGCATCAATTCAGGACCATACTGTGTGTATCTTCCGGATTCTTCCCACAACTCAGCAGGCTGCATAATCGGCAGCAACACTTCCTGACATCCAGCACGATCCATCTCTTCACGAACGATCCGTTCAACGTTCAATAATATACGCCGTCCGAGGGGCAGGTAACTGTAGATCCCCGCTGCCAGTTGGCGAATCATGCCGGAACGGAGTAACCAGCGATGTCCCGCCGCATCTGCCTCCGCTGGCGCTTCACGTAATGTTGGAACAAGCATTTCACTTTGACGCATCTGCACACACTCCTAATCTTCCTCATTGTTATTGGATATCTTGAGTTATAAACAGCAAAAAGACACATCCGTCAAGGGACGAATGTGTCGTGGTACCACCCTTGTTTAACTGCCACTTATTCCATCCGCAACCTGTGCGATCTGTAGCATGCAGTCCTACGGGGCATAACGGGCCCTTCCGGCGGAGGTTGCAACCCTGGATGGGCATTCTCTTCCGCAGCTCGCGAGGTAGGAATTACGAAGCAGCCACAGGAACCTTGCACCACACTGTTCCCTCTCTGTTGAAGCTGACCAACACAATCATGTCCTCGTTATAACGCTGTTATCATTTTTGATCACATTAGTTCATTTACAAGAAATTGTCAACCATACCGAGTTAACATAAAGTACAATGAATTCTCTGGCGATGGCTGACATGGCAGCACGTTCCCTGTAATATAGAGAAATAGAAATATACCACAGGTATTAATCGATAAAGGAGCTTGTCCTATGCCATATATCATATATGATCTTGAATTCACAGTAAGCCGTAATACTCGCTATTCTTCTGAAATTATCGATATCGGTGCCGTCAAAGTTACGGAAACAGCGGATGGATTGACTGTTACAGATACGTTCCATACGTATGTTCGTCCTTCCAACAAGTCCGTTCTGTCTACCGACACGATCCAGTTCACAGGTATCACGCAGAAAGATATTGATGCAGCCCCTCTTTTTCCCGCAGCACTGAATCAATTCATCGCCTGGATGGGAAGCGAATCCTATTACATGTGTTCCTGGGGACCCGACGACCGCAGCAAACTGATCTCTCATTGTCGTACCCATCAGCTCGATGTGGCCTGGATCACCAATCATAACGATCTCCAGCAACAATGGTCCCGTGTCGTTCGTAAAGAAGGTAAGTTCCGTCAACTCGGTCTCGCTCAGGCTCTTGAAATCTGCGGAATCGAATTCGATGGTACCCAGCATCGCGCATTGGATGATGCCATCAACACAGCCAAAGTGTTTATGCATCAATTTGACCGATTCACGCTGGAAAACAACTGCGCAGCGGATGATGAGGGCATTGCATCCAAGGTCGTCTATTCCAGCTCCACAGAAGATGAAGAGAAAGAATCACCTTTTGGCAATCTGGCAAGCCTTTTCAAAACCAAAGAGTAGCCATCCACAGCACGAAAATGATTGGTGTTTTGGCATCCTTGTTCTTGCTTCAGATTGCATGCAAATCTTCAACTTCTATTGTACATTTGTTGCCAGCTGTTCAGGCGTTCTTTCATCTTGATGCGGCAGATCTCGGGTTCAAGGATTTCCGCATCAGGTCCATATTTAGAAATCCATATGAGAAATTCCTCAACATCACTTAATATGGCTTCAAATAACAGGCTACCTTCCGGTTCAATGGTTAAGATGGGGCGTATAAAAAATTGCTCCTGCATCACACGCTCCACAGCATGGGGTGCAAATCGAATTTTGAACGCAGTCCACTCCGTACTTCCCTCATATGCCCAAGGAATGCGGAAGTGCGATTGGATCAGATAATCCTCTTTGCGGAACGTTCGTGGCAATATTCGTATCTTTTGCAGCCGGCTCACCTGAAATATTCGAAGTTTCTCCGACAGGTGACAATACGCTAACAGCTCAAATCTGTATTCACGAGGGATAAGACAGTAAGGATCTATGCGTACGATCCCTTTTTTACCTTGAGACAGATACTCCCCTTCAATGGTGTTCTGTGAAATGCCAGCCTGAAGCAGGGTAATCAGGGATTGATTCTGTAGATCGTTGTTTTCATTTTGCCATGCGGGCAACCCCGCTTTGAACAATCCAC
Organism: Paenibacillus sp. FSL K6-1318; assembly: GCF_037976905.1. Classification (NCBI taxonomy): domain Bacteria; kingdom Bacillati; phylum Bacillota; class Bacilli; order Caryophanales; family Paenibacillaceae; genus Paenibacillus; species Paenibacillus sp. FSL K6-1318. The sequence continues at coordinate 1,383,063 of NZ_CP150270.1, read as the reverse complement.
TAATTTGCTCCGACCATTCCACTCGTTCTGTTTTGTTTTTCTGACTCGAAGCAACCACTTTCTCATAAGCGCTCTCAAAAGCAGGTTTCAGCAAAGGACGAATATTCTCCATAACTTCAGCAAGATGCATGAACGCTTGGGCTTCTTCATCAGACCAATTCAATGGATACATGGCAAATTGGCTGATAAACATGTACCCTTGCCCGTGTCCCATATTGGCGATCGGGATATGCATTGCACTGAGGGCCTCCATGTCGCGGTATATCGTCCTTTCCGTCGTCTCGCATCGCTGGGCAAGCTCACGTGCCAGAATACCTGGCTTGGCCTGCACCAGCGTTATAATGCGCATTAATCGGATTAGTCGGTCTGTCATTTTGCCGGACCCTCCACGATGTTGTTTCAATAAATTTGATACAACTCCATCCATTGTTTAATATGATATTGATACATACATTCGACCTTCTCCTAAACTTCACCTTCAAAATATATGTAGACTCGTTCTCTATACCGTTACCATCTGAAATCAACCCTATTCGCCTAATATCTTTTTTTCACGGTCATGATATCCAGTTGTAAACGTGATCCCGTAGTGATAACGCAGCTGTTCAATGATCTCCGCTTCCGTGTAATAATCCAGATCCTGTTTACGCGCAGCTTCAATTAACAACCCATCTGCATGACGACGTAACATATTACTTCCCTCTTGAACCCGGCCTCTTTCGTAGGCGCGCAGGGCTTGTTTGATCAGCGGCACGGTTTCACTTAACTTGATGGTCTTCTCCACCTTGGGATCTTCCGGCTGTCGCAGCATGCCCAGATGACTGGTGTACTGAATATACAGCTGTTCTCTTCGTAACAATACACGTTGACTTTGCTTCAACTTCCTTGTGCTCCAGTAGGCTGAACATACGGCTGCTTTTCCGGACACACGGGGTCCCATGACGAATTCAAGCAAAATTTGTTTGCTTTCCCCTTTGTACATATCCCCAAGCCTCAGTAACCAGCCAATATCCGTTTCTTTGGAACGGCATCCATAGATACCTTTTAGCTGGACTCCAAATTCCGGTTTGAGCAAAAGTTCCAAATCTCTTGATACAATTTTGGGTGCTATTTTCCTAAGTCTTTTGGCAGGGGCACCGTTACGCCACTCTACCATCATATATACGGGGTCGGCTCCCCCTGTCGGTATGGCCTCTTTATTCCACGAATAAGATACTTCAAAGACTGAGTTCACTGGTAGTCTCTCCCCCGATTTATATGTATTATCTTCTAAGTTATCAGGGTGAATGGACACTATATTGTCACGGAACACATGTTCTCATTAAATTTTTCCAATATATTAGTTTTATATCCCTAAATCCGTCTGAATACGACAATAAACGACGAAAAAGCCTGGCGCTATGCCAAGCTTTTCAATGACTTCTCTATGACAAGTCCCAAATTAAACCGTAGGATGATTGATTCCCATTTTGTGTAAATATTGTGCACCGTCTGCTTTGGTAACCGGAGCATAAGTGACACTGTCAATAACCAGCTTACGTCCTACCGGCTCTCCGTTAACAGTGATCATAATGGTTTTGGTTGATGTGTTCTGATCTGCTGTATACATATGTTTCTACTCCTTCATGTTCACGATCTTATATTCAATCGGATATATTGGTATCGTTCATTAAATTGCGTATTTGTGAATAGCATGCACCCGGAACTGAAGTAAAAGATCTGTAAGAACGGTCCGGTGTGCTTGCCTATCGTACTATTACCCCACAGATTTATAAGCTAAACAGCTCTGTTCATAAATATTTTTAAATATTTCGGGTAATAAAACGATATCATCTTGAACCCATCGTCCCGGTTTTGACGTATAATGTAAGAGCGTATTTCAACAATAGACGACGAATTCGGCGATCTATATTATCTACCGAAGAAAGAGGTGTTAACGATGCCAAAATCCATTCAGGGTTATTTCATTCGGGTGTTATTCACCACATGTATTCTATTTACCGTTTCGATCGCTTCCACAGTAAGTGCAGCCAGTGCCAATATATTTACTGATATATACAGCGGATGGGAGCGAGTCTCTGAACTGCCTGGAGAAGTGAACGCTCTGCAGGAAAGCTATAAGCAAACGATGGAGCAACTAAATCAAACGTCCGCCCAGTTGGGACAAGCCCAGGCTAATGTCGAAGCATTCAAGACCCAGAACGAACAGCTGCTGGCTCAGAACCAAAAACTTACTGAGATGGTAAGCAAGTTGCAGGATGACCAGAATGCCAAAGCAGCTACCACCAAACGAATTCAGACGATGATCATCACTGTCGTTTCTCTCATATTAGGTTACTTCATTCTGATTCGTGTGATGCGCTGGGGAATGCGTCGCCGTTCGGGCCGAGTATAAAAGAACAGGAGCAACTGCATGAACATACACCTGAACAATGCTGAAGCAGGCGGAGCTGGACAAGTCGTCACATTCTCGTTAATTAAAGATGACCGCCTTCATATTTTGCATCCGCAGCAAATTGTGGCCTTCCGCGGTCCAAGTGGTAGCCGTAATGATAAATTCATGAATATCACGGGCATATATCGCAAAAAAAAGCTGATTAAATCCGAAATTACTGGACCTTGCCAATTTGTGGCTGCCCTGCCTCCCGGATTCACGATGAAGGAAGTAGAACTCACAGAGGACAGTGATCTGCTCTATGACTTCCGCCACCTGTTCTTCTATTCGGATGGTGTAACCATGCATACCAAAATTCAGAAAATTAAAAACATGCTGATCACCCGGGATGCAGTAAAAATGAAATTTTCCGGTAAAGGCAAGATCGGATTGCTCACCCAAGGTCAGGTTTGCCAGCAGGAACTGCATCCGACTGCCCCGCTCTATGTGGATGCTGGCAGTATTATTGCCTATCCCGAAAATGCACATCTGGAACTCACGGTATATGGTAACAATCTTGCCAGTCAGCACATGAACTATCATTGGAAGATGACGGGACATGGATCGGTACTCTTCCAGGCTGGGCGTGAAAATCACCGCTTGGAACAGGATCTCAACGATGAGGGGCTGTTCAAACGAATTCTGAAAGAAGTTATTCCTTTCGGTAATGTACTGATCAAATAAGCTGTTACAACCGATTAACTGCCACTATGCTCCAGTGGGGTGGTCACCACGCGGTTTCATGTTATAATGGTTCAGACAATTGAAGAAGAAAATCCATGCCTACGGCATGGGAGAGGTTCGCGAACTCCCTCTATAAGACTTGGCCATGTGATGGTTAGTATAAGTCTTGCGTACACTTTGTTTAACGGAATGTACGTAAAAAACTAAGGACACTTACTCATGCCTGCTTTTTTTGAAGCAGTTATCGAGAAGGTGTGTTTTTTGATGGATGCCAGTTCATGAACTTCTCTGTTCTTCCGACACTCTATGCCTATGTGCATGGTTTGATCTCAAGAAGATGGAGAGGTTTTTTTATGTTGAACGAAGAAAAAGCAGTCGTTGTATTCAGCGGCGGTCAGGATAGCACCACGTGTCTGTTCTGGGCCAAGCAACAGTTTGCCGAAGTCGAGGTCGTTACGTTTGATTATGGTCAGCGTCACAAGTTGGAGATTGAATGCGCAGCGGAGATCGCACGCGATCTGGGCGTACAGCAAACGGTACTGGATATGAGCCTGTTAAACCAGCTTGCACCCAATGCGCTCACTCGCACAGATGTGGAGATTACCCATGAAGAAGGCGAACTGCCGAGTACATTTGTGGATGGACGGAATCTGCTGTTCCTCAGTTTTGCGGCCATTATGGCAAAACAAAAAGGAGCACGCCACCTGGTTACAGGTGTATGTGAGACGGATTTCAGCGGATATCCGGATTGCCGGGATTCATTTGTGAAATCGATGAATGTGACCCTTAACCTGTCGATGGACTATCCATTTGTCATTCATACGCCGCTCATGTGGCTGGACAAAGCCCAAACGTGGAAGATGGCGGATGATCTCGGTGCTTTTGATTATGTACGCGAGCGTACTCTGACCTGCTATAACGGCGTGATCGGCGATGGGTGTGGAGAATGCCCTGCCTGCAAACTGCGTAAAGCCGGACTGGATCGCTATGTGCAGCAGCGGACTGCTGCTGAATCTGCGGGAGTGGATGTACGATGAGAGAGCCGGGAACGTTCCGTATTGTAGAGCATCTGCAACGCATCGGAGAAGATATTCTACCCACCCAGCTGCGCTATCACCGCAAGCGTGTCTTGGTCAGCAAAGAGTTTACTTTTGACGCGGCACATCACCTGCATTGTTATGAAGGCAAGTGCAAGAACTTGCACGGTCATACGTATAAAGTTATTTTTGGCATCAGCGGTTATCCGGGTGAAACCGGGCTGACGGTTGATTTTGGACATATCAAGGATATATGGAAGACACAGATTGAGGGATATCTGGATCATCAGTACCTCAACGAGACGCTTCCTTTAATGAATACAACGGCTGAAAATATGGTCGTATGGCTGTTCGAACAGATGGAACATGCCCTCCAGACGGAGCCCTATGCCGGGCTGACCGATGGTGGGCGGACGGAGTTTGTCCGACTCTTTGAGACACCAACCAGTTACGCGGAAGCGAGACGGGAGTGGATGATTGATGAGTAGTGTGACACAGCAGGTGAATGAGACGGGAACTCGCAAAGAGGCTCGTATTCCCGTGATGGAGATTTTTGGACCGACAGTTCAAGGCGAAGGCATGGTGATCGGGCAAAAAACGATGTTTGTTCGCACCGCGGGCTGCGATTATCGCTGCTCCTGGTGCGACTCGGCCTTTACCTGGGACGGCAGTGGCAAGGACCAGATTCGCATGATTACGCCGGAGGATGTATGGGAAGAATTGCGCCGCGTTGGCGGCACGCGTTTCTCCCATGTCACCATCTCTGGCGGTAATCCCGCCCTGCTCGCTTCGCTGGGCGGGCTGGTTGCATTGCTGCGGGAGAACGGTATCCGCACCGCGGTGGAGACGCAGGGCTCCCGCTGGCAGCCTTGGCTGGCGGACATTGACGAAGTCACTGTCTCGCCTAAGCCACCGAGCTCCGGCATGGACACCGATTGGGCCGTGCTGGATGATCTGATCGAACGGTTGGCCGCTGGCCCGGTAGAACGAAGTCATAGTCTGAAGATCGTGATCTTCGATGAGACAGACCTGGACTATGCCCGCCGTGTGCATGCACGGTATCCGGGCACAGATTTATTTTTACAAACCGGGAACCCAGATGTGACTTCCGCCGATACGCCAGATCTGGCGTCCTCGCTGCTTGCTCGTTATGAGTGGCTGATCGACCAAGTCAGTGCCTCCGATGACCTGAATGATGTACGTGTGCTTCCACAGCTTCATACGTTGGTATGGGGCAACAAACGCGGCGTTTAATGGGCATTATGGGTGGAATGGGCTGCATGATGTAAGGATGAAGACGAAATGTCCTTAGAAAACAAAAGAATTCAATAGGCAAAACACGCCTATTCATATATACCGCGAGGCTTCGGCTTTGACGGAAACAAGGAGCGTTTATGAACCGATGAGACAACCTGATGAAATGCAAGATGTGACGTTGCTGGGCAACCAGAACGTTAAATATACGTTTGAATATGATCCGGAAATCTTGGAGAACTTCGATAACAAACATCCGTACCGCGATTATTTTGTAAAATTCAACTGCCCGGAGTTCACTAGCCTGTGCCCGATTACGGGTCAGCCGGACTTTGCGACGATCTATATCAGCTACATTCCGGATATCAAAATGGTTGAGAGCAAATCACTCAAGTTGTACCTGTTCAGCTTCCGCAACCATGGTGATTTCCACGAGGATTGTGTGAATATCATCATGAACGACCTGATCAAGCTGATGGACCCGCGCTACATCGAAGTATGGGGCAAATTCACACCGCGCGGCGGCATCTCCATTGACCCGTACACGAACTATGGTAAGCCGGGAACGAAGTACGAGCAGATGGCCGACCATCGTATGATGAATCATGATATGTATCCGGAGACGATTGATAATCGTTAAACTGGTGGATAAATCAGCTCTGCTATAAATAAAATCAAATTATAGGACACAGAAAAGCCGAACTCTTCAAAATCTGAAGAAGTCCGGCTTTTTCTTTGTTTAGTATAAACCTTTAGAAACTCAGTCTCTCAATACAATGGGATCGCATTGAATTCAAGTAGACTGATTTTCCTTTAGTTCTTTGACTTTTTTAATGTAATGTCGCAACATCAGCACACCAATCGATTGAAAAATGATAAATATGACGATAGCAGCAGATGGAGATTTCGGTGCAACATAGATAGCCTGAAACGTTATTACAGCCATATACAAAATAGTCATCACTAACTCACGTTTGGCGGATTCATAAGGTGATAAGGATTTCACATCCATCCCTCCTCTATCCTTCTTACATATAAATATGGATCTTCTTACAGTAGATGCTAAAGTAATATGTTTGTTTTTTAAATGTAATGCTATAAATAACCACCTCAGAAATAGAGTTGCATTCAACAACGTTTTCCCTTGTTCCCCTTGTCGGTCCAATCAATCTATCCTATTATGTAACAATATGCTTACACGCATATATTACAACATCAGGCGCTGATCCCTCGTGACCGCGACCAAAGGAGAATTGTACATGTCTACTCAATCCACATTAACCAAGGACGCCGCAGCGCGTTCGAAAGCCCCACCCGGATCGGATGCCCAAAGCACTGTTTACCGGATACTTATTGCCATCAGTCTGGTTCATCTGTTTAACGATTCGATCCAGTCAGTTATTCCAGCCATTTTTCCGATTCTAAAAGATTCTATGCACCTCACGTATACTCAGATCGGATGGATCTCATTTGCTATTAACTTTACCGCATCCATTATGCAGCCTGTCGTAGGCTGGTTTGCTGATAAAAAACCGACACCATCTATCCTGCCCATTGGCATGGGTTTTACATTTACCGGCATGTTGCTGTTGGCCTTCGCTGACAGTTATATGGCTGTCCTGATTTCCGTTATCTTTGTCGGTCTAGGTTCCGCCGCTTTCCATCCAGAAGGTTCACGGGTATCGCATATGGCTGCTGGTCAGCGCCGTGGGCTGGCACAATCCATCTTTCAGGTCGGAGGTAACGCCGGACAATCCCTTGCCCCATTGCTTACACGCTGGATCTTTATCCCGTTTGGACTGTTCGGTGCCATTGGATTTACAGGCATTGCTGCCATGGGGATTGCAGTTCAGATCTACATAGCCCGTTGGTATGGACGCATGCTGCAATCGGGAGGATACCTGCGTAGACAGGCTGCTGCCCGTCGTGCACCCAATCCTGCTTTACGTAAAAAGATTACTGCCGCCATTACACTATTGATCTTGCTCGTCTTTGTTCGTTCCTGGTATATCGCTTCCATCGGCAGCTTCTATGCGTTTAATCTGAAAGATACCTTTGGATTGTCCACAGAGGACGCGCAGATCTATATCTTCTTGTTCCTAGCTGCCGGAGCACTGGGTACGTTCTTCGGAGGCCCCTTGGCGGATCGATTCGGCAAACGTAATCTGATCTTCCTGTCCATGGCCGGAGCTGCTCCTCTGGCGCTGATGTTGCCTTATGCGAATCTGTTCTGGACAGGCGTACTGCTAACCATTATTGGTTTTATCATGTTATCCAGCTTCTCGGTTACGGTTGTATACGCCCAAATGCTGATTCCAGGCAAAATCGGAACGGTCTCGGGCCTGATCACAGGTCTGGCATTTGGTATGGGAGGTCTGGGCGCACTTGTTCTGGGTAACTGGATTGATGTCTTCGGTGTATCACCGGTGATGCAGATGTGCAGCTTCCTGCCCCTGCTCGGGATCTTCACGTTCCTGCTTCCATCCGATAAATTACTGAATATCTGGGCGAAAGAAAACGGTAGTGAAGAGTAACCTACATTTGTAGTAAATAAACAGTCTAACCACAACAAAAGGGTTCCCTCCAACTCTGTATTTACAGAGCGGCAGGAACCCTTTTGTTATATTTGTTTTTCTCGAATTTAGCTTAAAGCCGCTTTATTCCACGTCACACAGGACAACGTTGCTGCCATGAGCTGTAATCAATTCCTTCACATCTTCAAATTCAAGGAATACCGTCGCCGTATTTTCCATGGGATGAATTCCGATTTTCTGACCGACTAGATCCTTGTCAAAGACGACGGTTACGTTCTTCTGAATATTATTGAGAACCCCCATAGGGTTAACATGCCCTTTTTCCAATCCGAGGAACTCCAACAAATCCTTTTCACTCGCAAAACTGAGTTTACGGCTAGGTATCTTTTCGCTTAAACTTCTCAAATCAACAGACTTCGTTCCAGCAATCGTTACCAGATAATAGTTGCGCTTCTTGTCATCACGTAGAAATAGGTTTTTAACGATATGTTCTGTATGTGGAATTTGATAAGAGAATATTTCCTCCATCGTATATACTGCGGGATGTTCTATACTCTCGTAAACGATATTGTTCCGATCCAAAAGATCATAGAAACCTTGTTTGTTTAACATGTAAAATTCATCTCTTTCAATTAAGTATTCAGCTATAACCTTATTTCAAACGCTGAAGGATCAGCCGTTTTTTGTACAGCATTTTGCCTGCTTCGGCTACATCACGGATCGTATTTTTGTTGCTCACTGAACCAAACACCATGCCGGCAATCGGCACGAGTTGGAACAGCTTCTTCCAACCAAAGGATTCACTGTAGGAGTTAAAAACTTCCCGCCACCCCTGCATCTGCGATACCACTTCAATAGGCTTGTCCGGATCATCGTAAGCTGCCAGTTCTTCAATGATCGCTTTCTTGCCTACGATATCGGCGGAAGAGAACTGCAGACATTTAACGATAAAGATACGCTCCAGCGGTTCATCGGGATCATAGCCGTAACATAGTGCCATCTCCTGCAGTACCTTCAAGGAAAGCCCCATCACCATGGGAATATCTGCTGCAATGGTTACAATGCCACCAAACCCTGTAGCTGCTCCTTGAGCCGCGGCAAACTTCGTTCGACTCTCGGTAATGTTATCGGCTACCTGGTCCAGCACCTGAAGTGGCAGATTTTCTACACTATGAATCTTCGCTGTCCCCTCAGCTTCAGCATCCTGTTCCAGACGATCGGTCGTATCCGTCATGGAATAACCGGATTTCTCGGCTTCCTCTTGCAACAGCTTGGCTACTTTTTTCTTCTGTACGAGGAACTTGCCCCCGTTCTGCACATACTGACCGACGTCATTCAGGGAATCTCCGATCTTCTGTTTCAGCGCTTTAGGCATCACTTTATCCAACATCGCAAACGGCAGACGCCCGATTTTATCCCATATAAACAAGTCCTTCTGTTGTTTTTCCCATTTCAAAATCTGTTCAAGTTCGCGGTCCAATGTTTCGCGTGAATCCATATGTGATCCTCCTAATAGGTTGTGTATCGTAATCCGTATCTTTCTCATACGCAAAAATCATCGTTGTGGTTGCTTTGTTTTATATCCAAGACATCAATATGTAGACCACTATTCCTTATCGTTCACATACAGAAGAGCCCTTAATCAGCATCACTCGCTAACTAAGGGCTCTTGGATATAAGGTTTCACTACATCTTATTTTGCTTCTGCTGCTGCTTTTCCATCTGGAACTGGAACACCGAAATCAGGTGTGCCATCTTCACGCCAATGAATCACTTGAGCACGGGCGTGACGGTTCGGATCATACAAGGGATCACCCTCGATGTCTTTGTAATTGCGCGCATGATAGATCATAATATCGGTCTTGCCATCCGGTGATACCGTAAAGCTGTTATGGCCCGGACCGTATTGGCCGTTCGCTTCACAAGTCTGGAATACCGGCTCGGGTGATTTTACCCAGCTTGCCGGATCAAGCAAGTCGGCATTTTCATCTGCAGTGAGTAGGCCCATACAATAATTGTAATCGGTCGCGCTGGCTGAGTAGCCGATAAACAATCTTCCATTTCGGTGCATCACGGCTGCACCTTCATTCACCTTAAAGCCGATGATCTCCCAATCGTACTCTGGCGTAGAGATCATGACCTGTTCACCACGTAGCGTCCACGGGTTTTCCATTTCGGAAATGTATAGATTCGAGTTGCCCACAATATCGGGATCTTTCTGCGCCCACACCAGATAGCGGATTCCCTTATGTTCAAAGGTCGTTGCATCCAGCGCGAATGATTCCCACCGGGTGTAAATCTGCCCTTTCTCTACCCACTCTCCTTCAAGTGGATTCGCAGAATCGTTCTCCAGAACATACATCCGATGATCGAATAGGCCTTCGTTGGTCTCACTGGTGTGAGCCGCAGCGTAATGTATGTACCATTTGCCGTCGATAAAATGAATTTCCGGTGCCCAGATGTTGGCACTCATTGGCCCTGTGTCACGCTTCGTCCAAGCCGTTACTGGCTCAGCATCTCTCAACTCTTCCAACGTCTCTGCTCGCCGGATCTCAACCCGGTCAAAGGCTGGTACGGAAGCGGAAAAGTAATAGTAACCGTCCGTATGACGGTACACCCACGGATCAGCACGTTGCTCCAGGATGGGATTAGTAAAAGTAATGGAATCAGTCATGGGAATGCTCCCCTTTCAAATGTGTGTGGTGGCTCGGAGTTGAGGTTGTGTGTGCGATGCAGAAAAGAGAAGAGCTATTTGAGTGCACAGCGGACGTTCGGGGGTGGCAGGGCCTTGGTGCTCTCTTGTCCTCCGATTTCTTTTTCCACCGCTCCTGGCGGTTGAAATCGGATGCCAAACTCGCTCCTGCGGCTCCTTCCTCCCCCTCACTGCTTGTGCACCCTTAGAGCGGTAGCTCGCTCTTTCCACGCTCGCTGGTTACAACCTCACTCCGAGCCTTTTTGTTGGCTCGGCCTTATGGGGTTGACCGCTTCGCACGGTCAACTCTCCCCATGTAATGCTGTGCTGGTCGCCGAGCTATAGGCCAGCTTTGTCGTCATGCACAGCGGGCGTTCGGGGGTGGTAGGGCCTTGGTGCTCTCTTGTCCTCCGATTTCTTTTTCCACCCGCTCTTGGCGGTTGAAATCGAATGCCAAACTCGCTCCTGCGGCTCCTTCCTCCCCCTCACTGCTTGTGCACCATCGGAGCTGCAGCTCGCTCTTACCGCGCTCGCTGGTTACAACCTCACTTCGAGCCTTTTTTGTTGGCTCGGTTTTATGGGGTCGACCGCTTCGCTTGGTCGACTCTCCCCATGTAATGCTGTGCTGGCCGCCGAGCTATAGGCCAGCTTTGTCGTCATGCACAGCGGGCGTTCGGGGGTGGCAGGGTCTTGGTGCTCTCTTGTCCTCCGATTTCTTTTTCCACCGCTCCTGGCGGTTGAAATCGAATGCCAAACTCGCTCCTGCGGCTCCTTCCTCCCCCTCACTGCTTGCGCACCCTTAGAGCGGTAGCTCGCTCTTTCCGCGCTCGCTGGGTTACAACCTCACTCCGAGCCTTTTTGTTGGCTCGGCCTTATGGGGTTGACCGCTTCGCACGGTCAACTCTCCCCATGTAATGCTGTGCTGGCCGCCGAGCTATAGGCCAGCTTTGTGGTCATGCACAGGGGACGTTCGGGGGTGTTAGGGCTTGGGGCTCTCTTGTCCTCCGATTTCTTTTTCCACCGCTCCTGGCGGTTGAAATCGAATGCCAAACTCGCTCCTGCGGCTCCTTCCTCCCCCTCACTGCTTGTGCACCATCGGAGCGGCAGCTCGCTCTTTCCATGCTCGCTGGGCGTCCCCTTACTCCTCAGCTGCGCTGATCTGCTTGCCCCAGACCGCCACGCCGTGGTCATTGAGGCCTGTCACTACGAGTGCCGGCTGGCTTCGCTCCCAGTCCCAGGACGGCAGCAGTTGCAGCTCTTCCGTGGAAGCTCCGCCCCATGGGCTTTCTTTCCACTTTAGTGTCAGTGTTTGTTTACCATCAAACGTCCAGGTTCCTGAACCGTTTTCGCTTTGGATTTTACCGTTGTCCGTTAGGGTATAAGGCACGGCCTGAATTTGCCCGTCCACGGACGGATCAAGCCCCATGCCTTCCCACTCTCCGGCTATCATGGACTTTGGAATGTCCTGTGCTGTCTCACCGGCGTAACGCTCCGGTGAAACGACAGGCCAGCCGTCCTTGGTCCATAACATTTTGCGTACATGCAGATATGGCCAGTTTTTATCCGTCTCACCCCGTGCATGATGCACGATGTAATAATCTTCTCCGTCCTTCAACACAGAGTTATGTCCGGGCGCAACCCAGCCCTCGCCTTCTGTGAAGCGATAACCGCCGAGAATTTTGGTGCCAATCTCATATTGCGGCAGATGCTCCGTATCCAACATGTTCATGCCGTTCATGTCCGTGTACGGTCCTGTGATTGAATCAGCACGCGCAACCCGCACGTTATAATCTTCGAACAAAGAATCATAGGAGACGAACAGATAATATTTTTTAAACTCCGGGTTATACACAATGTAAGGACCTTCGACTGCACCTTCTTCGGTAGCACGATCCCGAGCGGCAATGCGTGTACCATAACCCTCGTCCTTAAATTTCCCCGTCTCCGGATCGAGTGGCGCAATATAGATTCCGTCAAAGAATGAACCATATACCATCCACGAATTGCCCTCGGCATCTACGATGGGATTGGCATCAATGGCATTTAATTTGTCCTGTTCATTCGCAGAAGTTTTCACAACCAGTCCTTCATCTGTCCATGGACCTTCGGGAGATGAGGATGTCTGAAGACCAATAGCCGACTGGGTACTGCCAAAAGAAGAAGCCGAATAATACATCCGATAGGTATCGCCAGCCTGGATCACATCCGGTGCCCACAGATTGACTGCACCTGTCCAATCCAGCGCTTCTTGCGGAATACCGGGCAGAGCCTGACCTACCCATGTCCAGTTAATCAGATCATCTGATTTTCGTACCATGACACCGGGTTTCGCTTCTCCTGCTACACGCACGTCTGTGGAATAGACGTAGTATCCCTGATCGGTTTTGATAATGGCTGGATCATGCGCATTGTTTACCGTCCAACGGGATTCATCATCCAGTATGGATGTGTCATACAGCTGAGTATCTTGAGGAGCTTCAGGAAAGACGGGACGGGACACCGTTTCTCCTGCTCCTTCTCCAGAACAACCCGTAGCTCCAACAATCAGCATCAGCAACATGGAAGCAACAACCCCTCTCTTCGAAAATGTCCACCCTCGGAATCTCTTCCGCTGATTCATCCCTTCACTCCCGAAATGGCAACCGATTCAATAATCTGCTTCTGGAAGATCAGGAAGATGATTAATACCGGCAACAGGGCTACAATAGACGCCGCCATAATAAGTGGGTAATCGGTTTGAATCGCATACGTCGCGTTGAAGTTCGCGATAACCAGCTGTAACGTCTGCTTCTCCGGTGAATTCAGATAGATAATCGGTGCCAGATAATCGTTCCAGATGCCCATGAACCAGAGAATCAACTGTGCAGCAATCGCCGGTTTGATGAGTGGGAACGTAATGCTGGAGTACAGACGGAAATAGGAACTTCCATCAATCTTGGCCGCCTCAATAATCGCATCAGGTACACTAAGCAGGTATTGACGAAGGAAGAAGATCATGATTACGTTACCGAACAGACCTGGAACGATCAGTGGCAACAGCGTATCCACCCAGCCCAGCTTCGCGAACATGATGAATTGTGGGATCATGACTGTCGGATAAGGAATCATCATGGATGCCAGCAATGCGAGAAACAGTTTATTTTTGTGCGGGAATCTTAATTTGGCAAAGGCAAAGGCAGCGATACTGGACGTAAATGTACCCACCACCGTTACACTCACCGCAACAATGAGACTGTTTTTGATCCCGCTGAGCAGCGGACCAGCTTCCCAGATTTCTTTATACTTACCAAATTGGAATACTTCAGGTATCCACACAGGCGGAAGCGCGAACACATCTTGCTTCTCCTTCAATGAAGTGGACAGCATCCAGATCAGTGGTGCAATCATCGCAATCGCACCGATCGCGAGTACGATAAAGATGATAGAGTTCGTTAATTTCCTCTTTTGACTGTAAGACATCTCCGGTTCACTCCTTTCCTTGACAATCAATCCCCATCATAGGCTGATTTTTCGTTCATTTTGAATTGCACCAGGGTAATGACAAAAATGAAAATACCAAGAATCATGGCCATCGCTGAGGCATAACCCATCTGCAAGTTACTGAAGGCTTTCTGCCAAATGTAGAAGACGATTGATGCCGAAGAATATTCAGGACCACCCGTAGGCGTCATAATGTTCATCTCGGTGAAGATCTGGGAACCGCCAATGATATTTGTAACAATGAGGAAAAAGGTAACTGGCTTCACCATAGGCCAGGTGATGTTGCGGAAGATCTGGAATCCATTGGCTCCATCCAGCTCAGCCGCTTCGTAGTATGTACGTGATACACTTTGCAGTGCCGCCAAGTACAATAACATCGTGTATCCGAGACCTTTCCATATCGTCATAATAATTAGAGCGGGTTTGACCGTGTCTTTATTCGCAAGCCAGTTTGGACCCTTGATACCAAACAGGTCAAGGAACTGATTGACCAGACCGTAATCCCCGTTGTATGCCCAGTTCCACATGATGGACACCGCAGCGAGGGAAGAAATAACCGGAATGTAATAGATCACACGGAATGTCGTTGTGCCGGGAATTTTACGATTCAGACCCATTGCCAGCAACAGCGCGAGCAACAGACCAATCGGGATACCGAGCATCAGGAAGAATGTATTAAACATCGCTTTGTAAAAGAGGTCATCCGTGAGCAGATCCTTGAAGTTGGCCAAACCGATAAAATTCATCTGTCCCAGTCCATCCCAATCGGTAAAGGAACCATAGAGGGAATAGAGGAACGGGAACATGACAAAGATTAGCAACCCAAGAATCGGAGGCAAAATAAACAGATATCCGTACAGCATCTCTTTGCGATACAAACTCGATTTCGTAATCACGGCGTTCACCCCTGTTTCTAGTATCAGCATGTGGCATCCTTCGATTGAACTTGTCGATCAACGAATGCCACATGCCCGTATGGAATCCAATAAGCTCCAATAAGAACGATGCCAGCAGCATGATTGCTGGCCGCCGGCATCGCCTTTTCCTATCTACTTATTCTGAGATTTCTTTTCCTGTTCAACCGCTTTGTCGAGCAGCTTCTGCATTTTCGGCTGCTGCTGCTTCACATAATCTGCGGCTGTAATCTTGCCATCCAATACCGGCTGGATGTCAGTGAAGAACAGGTCATACCATTCCGCATTGTACGTGTAGTTACCTGGCAGAGCCCGGCCATAATCCTCTACGATGTCAATGAATTCTTGCTTGTTGGCTGGTTTTGTGGATGTATCTTTGGCCCACTCGTCTGCCATATCAAGCAAGTTCGGGATTTGTACCTTGGCATCCACCAGTTGCTGCATGCCTTCCTTCGAAGCCGTAAGGTAGTTCACCAATGCTGCCGCTTCTTCCGGATATTTCGTTTTCGCCGATACCCCAATTCCCAGAGAACCGATCCACGTTGCCGATTTGCCAGTCGATCCCGCAGGGAAAGGCAACAAATCATAATCAAAAGGTAATTTCTCAAATGTACTCATATCCCATGGACCTACAGGGAAGAAAGCCATTTCACCTTTCATCCAGCGTTGGTACGTATCCAATGTTTGCGCTTCCTCAATAGAAGGTGTGATTTTGTATACGTTTTGCATATCCGCGAAGAACTGCAATGCTTCAGCGAATTTCGGATCGTCAATCGTTACCTTTGTTTTGGTTTCATCCAGCCAGTCGCCACCGTTGCTCCATACAAAGGATTGCAGGGCCCACTGTACGTTGAATCCAGTACCGTATACATCCGGTTTACCATCTCCATTGGTATCCTTGGTCGCTTGCTGGTTCACCTTAATGAACTCTTCCCATGTATATGGTTTATCCGTGTCAGGGAATGGAATGCCCTCTTTTTCAAACAAAGTCTTGTTGTAACCCAGTGCAAATGGCCCCAGATCCTTCGGCATACCGTAGATATCACCTTGGCCTGCCATTTCGCCGTCATAACGATACAGATCCACGCCGTATTTCCAGATATTATCGAGATCGACATCCGGGTTATTTTCAATATACGATGTGAGGTTCATCAGCACATTGCTGTTCACATACGCTTTCACATCGCCCGGATTGATGTAGAATACGTCAGGCAAGCTGTTGCCTGTAATTGCTGCTCTCAGCTTGGTTGCATATTGATCCGCAGCCGTTACGATGATTTTGACTTTCACACCCGGATGATCTTCTTCGAATTTCTTGACCACCGCCTGGTAAGCTTTCTGCTCATCTGTACCGCCGCGGAACATAAACGTTAACTCCTTGTCCCCACTCGCGCCGCTGCTTCCTCCTCCGCAGCCCGCAAGTACCAGTGCACTTACCAGCATAAGAAGCATAAATGTGACCCAACTCTTTTTCTTTACCATCTGAACCCCTCCTGATCTGGATTTGTAACCGTATTCAATTGGATGAAATAGGATTTCTGTTGTTAAATTTATCAAATCCAGATCACTTTAGTCAACACTTTTATAAAACATTTTATATTTATCTAAAATAAATCAATACATCGGCCAGCCATTCGCGTCCCAAAGCAAGTCATTAATCAGCAATTTAGGATTGCCATTATCCTCTGCATCATAGGCGTGTCGTGCAATAACATTGCCGTTGTACACGTCCTGACCACCTGGGCCTTTCCATTTCACATTGCCTGTATCCAATATCGTTCCGCCGCCATTCAGCATATTCACTCCGTTTTTATCCACATAAGGGCCTGTAATGCTCGTCGAACGCCCATAGACCATTTTGTAGGTACTGTTCACCCCTTGGCAGCAAGCATCGATGGAAGCAAACAGGTAATAGTATCCGCCACGATATACAACACTTGGTCCTTCAATAGCACCCCCGTTATTCGGACGCGCAGCAATGGAAGTTATGCTTCCTGTCGGTTTCATCGTGTTTTTGTCCAGCTTGACAATCTTCAGACCGCTCCAGAAAGAACCGAAGGCCAGCCATGGGTTGCCTGAAGCATCAATGACCAGATTCGGATCAATCGCATTATAATTATTGGCGGTCGTGGTCTGAAGCACCAATCCTTCGTCTTTCCACTGCCCTGCTCCAATGCTGTTGGCAGACGCAAGACCAATCGCAGACCGATTGGAGCCAAAGGTGGAGATCGAATAATAGAGCCATACTTTTCCGTTATACTGCTCTACGTCTGGTGCCCATACATCCAATCCACTTTGTCCCGGAACAGCAGAAGCCCACCAGGATGGCTTACTTAAGAAGATTTGTGGAACACGATACCAGGACGACCCATTATCCGATTTCAATACTTGAATGCCCGGGCCGGTTGAGAAGGTGTACCACGAGCTTCCCTCTTTGATAATCGACGGATCATGAACGGCGGTATCTCCGGTCAGATTCCAGAACGCTGCCAAAGCTTTTGACTGACCCGCCAGTAGTAATACCATCACAAGTAATGCCGGTAACGCCAACCGTTTCCACTTAAACCTCTTCACATTGCTTAACTTTTCCAAACCAAACTCCACCTTTCCGGATCAAATGGTTAATTAGGTTCATGAAGTAATGAATCAATTTAGGTATAATAGGATTATAAAAGCGGTTTCATGACATTTCAATGGTATATTTCAAACATATGTAAACTGATTAACACTTATTTTAACCGGAATAGTGAACAAAATATAGTTTATATTTTCATATTTGCGCTATGTACAGGGGTTTTGGCTTCCATTTCTCCGCCCTTCCCTTCCATGAAGGAATGATTTATAATTATCTGAAATAAAACATATAAATGTGCAAATGTCTGCAATGAAAAGAGACTTTGTTCAGAACGGGGAAAGGAATCCACCTATGATTTATATTAAAGATCTGATGTCGGGTGTGAATATCTTCAAAGCGCTCAGTTCGGAAATCCGGATTCAGATCATCGAGCTGCTGGCCAAGAACCAAAGTCTTAATCTCAATGATCTCGCAACTAAGCTGGGTCTCAGTAATGGCGCTATCACAATGCATATCAAAAAGCTCGAAGAGAGCGGATTGATTGAGATCAACACCGCTGTTGGTAAACATGGCATTCAGAAGATATGTTATCTCAATGAGGAAAAATTAATGGTTGATCTGCGTTCACAGGAGATTAACAATCGTTACGAGGTGGAAATTCAGGTCGGTCATTACAGCGATTATCAGGCTGCGCCTACATGTGGTCTCGCTACCCGGGACAGCATTGTTGGAGAGTTCGATGATCCGCGTTACTTTGCTGATCCACTGCGAATTGATGCGGAGATGATCTGGCTGGCTGAAGGTTATCTGGAATATCGGATTCCCAACTATCTCAAGCCGAATCAGTCGTTTAGCGAAATTCAGTTGTCGATGGAACTTGGTTCAGAGGCACCTGGCTTTTGCGACAATTATCCTTCGGATATTTATTTCTACATTAACGGTATTGAGATTGGCTGCTGGACGAGTCCGGGGGATTTTGGCAATACACGCGGTACCTTCAACCCGGAATGGTGGCCCCCCCATCTCAATCAGTACGGCATGCTGAAGCTGATCCGGATCACACAGGAAGGCAGCTATATCGACGGATGTCGCATCTCGGACGTAACACTGGACCAAATTGGTTTGGATTACAAAAGCGATATTCACTTCCGCATTGCGGTTACCGATGGCCCTTTGAACAAACGGGGCTTAACGATCTTCGGCAAAAACTTTGGCAATTATGGACAGAATCTGCTTGCTCGCGTTCTCTATAATGTGCAAGAAGAGTAGTAGAGCCAGCTCTGACTAAAATCTCGAAATAAAGGCTCGACAGAACTGCCAAGATATCGGTTCAACACAACAATAATGTATCCTTAGAAAGAGTGCGATCCAGCACTCTTTTTTTGTTTTCTCTCGCTATATAGCTTATTCAAGCTTAGCCGCCGAAGGATTAGAAGGATACGAGTTGGTGAACTCCCTTCCGGTTCATATTACTGTGATATAATAATGGCCTGGAATGACAAAATGGAATAACGGGCGGGGATAGCTTTTGAAATTGGAGCGATTAATCTCAATCATATACAAACTGTTGAACCACGAAGTGTTGTCTGCCTCCACCTTGGCGGAAGAGTTTCAGGTATCCCCAAGAACAATCTATCGGGATATTGATGTGATCTGCGCAGCTGGCTTCCCGGTTGTCTCCCATCAGGGACTTAAAGGTGGCTACGGCATGATGGACGGATACAAAATGGATAAAAGCTTGCTTGGTTCGTATGATGTCGATGCCCTGATTACGATCCTTAGCAGTCTCTCCACCGTCTTTGAAGACGCGCGTGCACAGGGAACGATTGAACGTCTGCAAACCATTGGACCGGAGCATCAGACCTCAAGTCTATCCGTGGATTTGGAGACACGTCGAACAGAACCTGATGCCCTTCCTAATCTCCGTACAGGAATTACGAAGCATCAGGTTGTGCGTTTTGACTACATCAATACGAAGAATGAACATACTCCCCGCCAGCTGGAACCGGTAAGACTTCATTTTAAATATCGTAATTGGTATGTTTATGGATTTTGCCAGACAAGGCAGGATTATCGGGAATTCCGACTGTCCCGGATGATGAATGTGCACCTGACATCGGAACACTTTGAACCACATCTTGAGCTTCCTCAAGAGAATGTTGTGTCAGATCCATCATGGCAAGATCAGATCAGTGATGTTGTTTTTCGAGTGAAACCGGAATCGCTATCGGAAGCCATGGATCATTTTCAACAGGCGGAAAAGCAATTTCACGAAGATGGAAGTATGACGATGCGCATCCAGGTCCATCAGCCGTTACAAGCCAAGTGGTTATGGTCGTTTCTACTCAGTTTGGGTAGTGGAGCCGAGGTGCTTGAACCGATTGAATTACGAAGCATTCTGAAAGAACAACTTCGAAACGCACTCAAGCTCTATGAAGAAGTATGACACGCTGTTGTCATACTTCTTTTTTTATAATCATCTCAGTAAGTTATCCCAATCCACCCCCAAATTAAAGGAGACGATCATCCATGAATCATCCGGTACAAATGTATAATTATCACGTATGGGCCACTAAAACCATCCTGAGCAGAATCAAGGAACTACCCTCTTCCGTACTGAGTCAGGAAGTGAATAGTTCGTTTCCAACCATCGCTCATGCACTCAGCCATATCTATGCAGTGGATAAAATGTGGTTCCTGGTGTTAACCGGCACAAGTATGCCCGAGGCACTGCAAGCATGCATATCTCTCAATAGTGAGATTCGCGGTTCTGTGGATGAGTACATTCAATGTTTTACCGACCTGTCGGCACAATACAGTGAGTGGTTACGGGGCCAAGCTGATCTGGAACAAACCGTTCTACTCGACAACCCATTTGCCGGAGTTCGCGAAACCAGCTTATCGGAAATGGTATTCCATCTGGTCAATCACGGGACCTACCACCGGGGCAATGTGTCTACTATGCTGCGTCAATTGGGGCACGCCTCCATCATGAATGACTATTCCCTATTCTGGTATCAAGAACCGGCTCAAGTATAGACAATGATTCGATGGAAAATGTACATTGTATCCCCGTGACATCGAGGGAAGAATTGAGAAATTGGTTGCAGGATCACGGAAAAGTCCAGAAATCTTGCTGGGTCATTGTAAGCATGAAACCAACTTCGGATGCCCTGCTGTACTTGGACGTGGTTGAGGAAGCGTTATGTTTCGGGTGGATCGATGGGGTAAAAAAGAAAATATCCGAGACTCAATTAGCGCAGAGATTATCTCCCCGAAGCCAACGAAGCTCTTGGACTGAATTGAACAAGGAACGTGTCCGCCGTCTTGAAAAGTTGGGCTTCATGCATGACGAAGGTAGAAAGGTTCTTCCTGTTATGGACCCGAATGCTTTCATTATCAATGGTGTGATCGAACAAAGGCTGAAAGAGGATCAACAGGTTCATGCGAATTTCATCGCCTTCCCTACTCTGTATCAAAAGATTCGGATCGATACGATCCAAAGTGTGAAACAGCAGCCCACATTATTCCAGAGTAGATTGGACAAATTCATAACCAATACGAAGGAAAATAAAATGTACGGTCAGTGGCATGATAACGGACGGCTTTTGGACTATTAGCGTGTCTCTGAAAAACATTAAACAGGACTTCCCTATGCGGAGGCCCTGTTTTGTTGTTTCCCATATTAATGATTTTGTCTGTATGTTTTGGGAGACTTGCCATAGGCTTTCTTGAATTGACGGGTGAAATAGTTACTGTCGTTAAACCCGCATTCATATGAAATTTCCGTAATGGACAGGTTCCCGTTTTTCAACAAATGACATGCCTTCTCCAGACGCAACTTCTGCAGATAAGAGATCGGCGTCATCTGATAATAGGATCGAAAAATCCGATTCAGATGCCTTATCGAGATGTTCGACTTCCCCGCAATGTCCTCCAGCGACAATGGCTCCAGATAATGATCTTCAATATATGAAATGGCATTCGCCAGATGCATCAAATTGTTGCCTTCAATGCCCTTTTCCTGCGTATCATATTGCCTAGACAAATATACAACCATCTCCGTTAGACGTGAGATCAGCATCGTCTGATAGCCTTGCTGTTTACTGTGATACTCCTCAATCATGAACGATATCAGCGATTCGATATACTCCAGACTGGAAATGGATAACGCCAGTTTACTCGGAAATGAGTGGGTATTGCGATAAAACGGTTCCAAAACAAACAGTGCCTGGAAGCCGTTGGATTTCCTGAGATCAGGCCCAGCCGAAGCAAGCATCTCGGGACTGAACATCACGTTACAGATCCTAAAATCATGAGGGTCTTTATACGCATGATGGGTGTCACCATTGATGACAAACGCGTTTCCTTTTTTAATAAAAAATTCCTCGGTGTTCACCACATGGGTTGCATGACCATTCAGAACAATCACAAGTTCGGTAAAATCCATATGATTATGAAGCTCCATGTCCTCAACGTGTCCACCATACTGAATGAAAAACGGAAATTGTTGATGATCTGAAGTAAACCATCTCAAATAGGCATTACTCAAAAGCATTCCCTCCACGAACATTGTTGGGTTGAATGTCTATATCATGCTATTCCAGGACCGAAAAATCAAGGTTCAATATCCTTAAAACCGTTATAATTCGCCTTGTAGCAAGGATTCTCCAATATGTCCAGATTCGTACTAAACTCTCACAATGAATAGGAGCATAACATGATGAAATATACCAATCCGGTCATTCCGGGTTTTTATCCCGATCCAAGCATCTGTCGTGTAGACGAAGACTACTATCTGGTGACCAGTACCTTTGAATATTTCCCGGGTGTGCCTATTTTTCATAGTAAAGACCTTGTGAACTGGCGACAGATCGGCCATGTCCTTACTACCACAGAACAACTCCCTCTAGCGAACGCGGGCAGCTCTGGCGGCATTTATGCTCCAACACTCCGGTATCATGATGGCTGGTTCTATATGACAACAACCAATGTAAGCGGCGGTGGAAATTTTTATGTACGTAGTACCAAGCCCGAGGGACCATGGTCTGCTGCGATTTTTGTTGATCAGGAGGGCATAGATCCTTCTTTCCTCTTTGATGATGATGGATGTGTATACTTTCAAACTGCTTGTAATGGCAATGAAGGCGAAGGCATCTATCAGTGCGAGATAGACATCACGACCGGAGCCAGACTGACCAATAGTCGATTGATATGGAGAGGAACCGGAGGCGCAGCCCCCGAAGCTCCCCACTTGTACAAAATAAACGACCTCTACTATCTCATGATCGCCGAAGGTGGAACCGAGTATGGTCATATGGAGACCATTGCTCGAAGCACAAATCCATATGGACCATTTGATCCGTGTCCTCATAATCCGATTCTGTCCAATCGCAGCATGAAATCCAGTATCCATGCAACCGGGCATGCAGACCTTGTCCAGATTCAGGATGGAAGCTGGTGGGCCGTATGTCTGGGCCTTCGTCCAGCAGGTTACCCCATGCGGCACCATCTGGGACGCGAAACGTTCCTGGCACCTGTCACGTGGACGAATGACGGTTGGCCGATGATCGGTGTGGACGGACATATTGAGCCGGAGATGACCGGACCTTCGTTGCCTAAGCACCCCTGGTCGCATCAGGCTATCCGGGATCATTTTGACGAACCAACATTGAACATGAACTGGATCTTCCTTCGGAACCCGGCTCCGGATAGTTGGACACTCACAGAAAATCCCGGGCAACTCATCCTGCGGGGTCATCCGGTTTCGCTCGATGATGGGAGAAATCCATCCTTTGTCGGGCGTCGATTGAGCCATTTCTTATGTAACATGGCGACCGAACTGGATTATGAGCCAAGTACAAGCGGCGGTGAAGCTGGTTTAACCGTATTTATGAATAATAAATATCATTATGACTTGGCTGTAACACAGATCAACGGCCAGAAGAAAATCATACTACGGCGAACTGTCGGTTCTCTACGAACTGTACAGATACTTGACTGTGAGAAGGGTCCGGTTGTTTTACAGATCAAGGCCGACCGTAATCACTTTACGTTCCTCTACCAGCAAGGCTCATCCGATGCCATCGAAGTAGGTTCAGGTGAAACCCATCTGTTATCTACCGAAGTAGCAAGTGGTTTCACAGGTGTTATTGTCGCCATGTATGCCTACGATCCATCGGGGGAGCGTACCCCTGCAGGTTTCGATTGGTTCGACTATGAACCTCTGGAAGAATTATCGTTTTAACTCCTAAATTTAATATTTGCTCGACTATAATTATCCCCTTAAAGTATTTACTCGTTGAAAAGCCTTATGTGGTAGCATAAGGAAATGAGTGAACTTCGAGGGGATTTTGCTATCGTTATATCTTTCTCTATAATCGCTCTGAATTTTATAAAAGATCCATTGCTTTATTACAGAAGTTCTCCTAGTATTTTTAGTAGGATTACCCAGTAGCTTGTATCGTGGTACTAGCTTCACTATCCATATGAGAGCGCTATCGCTGCAGCACGAAAGATAAACGGGAGGTTGCAGATATGAAATGGAATCACTTCAAGTCCAAGCTTCTGCTTAAGTACACACTATCCTATATCTCCATTTTTCTTATCCCTCTTGTTATTTTAACCATCATTATTTACCACAATGCTGTGGACACGCTCCGTTCAGAGATTGAACAGACCAATGTCAACCAGCTCACTCAAGCCAAAACTGTCATTGATGATCGCATGAAGGAATTACAGGACATCGCGTTTCGCATCGCCTACGATGAGCAGTTAACGCGGTATTGGACCCACCATCCGTACTATAGCCGAGAATCGATTGGCGCATTGGTCAAATACAAAGCCACCAGTTCCATTATCGATGAGTTATTCCTGTTCTTCCGAGGAGATGATAACATCTACTCTTCTCAAGGCTCTGAAAATCTGAATGTATTTACTGGCCGCTACAAATTTAATACGTGGAATGAAGCGGACATGATCCGCGATTTGAATAACGTACAGTCTCCCACGATACGTCCAGCGGAGCAGGTCGTCCAAGGAACCAGAATACCCAATTCCATGCTAGCCTACCTTGTACCAATTGCGCCTAACAATACGCCCGCTCATGGAACCGTCATGTACCTGATTCACGAGTCCAATCTGACGGGCTTAATTGATTCCATCCTCAGCGACTACCATGGGATGACTTATATTTTCGATAATTATGGACAGGTGCTGGCCGCCAATTATAAGGGGGAGACTATTACCGAACAGGAAGTCAAATCTCTGTTCGCACTTGAGCCGGGAACGCACAGCCTCTCCTTGAATCAAGAACCGCATTCAGTTGTTTCCGTCAAATCAGACGCTGGCTGGACTTATGTAACCGCTATGCCCAGCAACCAATTTTTTAGCCGGATCGTTCATATTCGCACCTTTGTTGTTCTTGTTTTCTCCTTCATGGTGGTGATGGGCACGTTCCTCGCTATTCTGTTGGCTCGAAGACAATACCATCCGATTTCAGACTTAATGGAGTTCATTCGGTTGAAAAATGATCCTGAACCGTCCTCAACCACCAATGAGCTGGAATGGATCAAGAAAACACTACACGATTATAGTCAGCGCGTGGATCTTCAGGAGCCCTACGCTCGCAATCATATTTTGCTTATGCTGCTGAAACACGGCCATACCGGAGACTTCCCCTCTGAGTTTACCGACAAGTTCGGCATACGCTTCAACCGATCCCACTATTTTGTCATGATCATGGGCTGGGAAATGCATGCTTTTCCTATCGGTGATAACCCTGAACAACGAACTCTCATGCAGCTGATGAACGATGTGGAACTGCCGGAGATCTCTGCTAATGCTTACGGTGTGGAGCTTCCTCAAGCAGATCAGTTGGCCCTCATCGTCGGATTCAATACCGAAATCGGGCATGAATCCAGCTTGAATGCTCGTATGGAGTCTATTGTTGAATTACTACAATCGATGGTGGCAGATCACGTCGGAGTCGCTCCCGCGATCGGGATCGGCAACAGCTACAGTTCTCCATTACAGCTGAACCAATCCTACATCGAGGCATCAACCGCACTGGAAGCGTCCATGCTGCACGGACAAGGCAGCAGCACCTTCTTCAATGCCCTTTCCGGTTCTAGCGAACAGGATTCTTCCTTCTGGGTCCCTAAAGATGTACTGCTGAAGCTGGTCCAGAGCTTAAAACAGGGTAGCTATGATGTGGCGGTTCAGATGGTGTCGACCGCGTTAAACAACCTGAAAGCCGAAATGCCGTCGGTACCACTGCTGCGTTGCATCTGCTTTGATATTCTGAACACTATGCTAAAAACCGCCTCGGGGCTTGGGATGCACCATGTGGTTAATCAACTTCCAAGAATCACATCCTATGACTCACTGGAGGATTTGGAGAAAAAACTGGCAGGTCTTGCCGCCGAAATCTGTGCCCATGTCGAGGCGAAGAGCGAAACAGAAGAAAGCTCCCTAATGGATGAAATCGTTGCTTATATTGATGCCAACTTCTCGGATTATGACCTCAGTCTGGGTACGATCTCATCTAAATTCACGATCTCTTCATCGTATTTCAGCCGTTCCTTCAAAGAAAAGATCGGTATGAATTTTACCCAATACATTTGGCAAAAAAGGATGGATGAAGTCATTCGACTACTGCTGCATACAACCGATCCGTTAAAAGATATCATCACGCGTGTCGGTTACCTGGATACACCGAACTTCATTCGCAAATTCAAGAAAGAGACGGGTTACACACCCGGACAGTACCGTAAAATGCACCGTCCCAACGGGTCCGCCGATTCCCCGGATGATGATGACGAGGAATGTATTGGCTAAATGGAGCTATCGTCTCTCTGATGGTTACATCTCAGAACAGTAAACGTGTATATGAGAGCGAATAACATCATTAGACCAAAATAAAGCAAACAAGGAGCCGTCCTATACGTCATGCACATGACGTATAGGACGGCTCCTTCGTATGTTTTTAGTCCGTAGACATAATCTGATTCGTCGCTGCCCGCAGCCTTATCCGATTCTCCCAGCAGGTGTATCTTGAAGCCCTTGATGTACCGCACCCAGCAGACGGTGGGTCGGATCACAGCCGTACTCCCAGAACATGATCCCGGCCAGACCTCGATCCTTTACGTAATCACATTTGCATTGGATCGACTCTTCATCATCATACGATATGAGGCTGGACCCATTAAACAGAAACGGTGCACAGGCTTCTTCATCCCAATAACGGATGTAACCATTCTTGTTGATGTACTTCGCTTCCAGCTCTGCATACGACGGACCATAGCCGCCTGTGCTGCCAGCCATTTGATGGAGCCCGTGGTTTCGATCAGGAACTTCAGTCCAGATCCGGGAATAGAACGCAGCACCGATCACAATTTTCTCCTTCGGAACGCCAGCGCGAACAAACAGGTTCACGGAAGCATCCGTACTGATTCGAAACAAATCTCCTGTTGGCGTGTATAGATTCGTATGATGTCCGGTCAGAATCTGAAAACCGCCGCGCATGTCATAGGTCATCAACTGCACGTAATCCAGGTAATGCTGCACCTCAGCCATCTCTGTACCGTCCACGTAGTATTGGTCAGCCCCTGCCGCAATGGTGAGCAGATAATGACGACCATCCTCGGCTCCCTTGGCATCCAGTGACTCCCGCATCGTCTTGAGTAACAAGGTGAAATTCCGTTTATCATCAGGACTGGATGTGATACCAGCTTCACCATAACAAGGATACTCCCAGTCCAGATCGATCCCGTCAAAAGGATATTCCTCCAGCACCCGGACCGCCGATGCAGCCATGCTGTCCCTCCCCGCCCGGGTTGAGGCAGCCTCTGAGAAACCGCCAGCGCTCCATCCGCCAACAGACAGCAGTACCGTAAGATTTGGATGCTCCCGCTTCATGTTCCGGATAACGTGACCGTTCTTTAAATGCTCGGTGGTGATCTCATCATTCTTAACATGTCCGAAGGCTACGTTCAGATGAGTTAACTTCAACAGATCCTCATGTGTCATGTTGGGAAGAACTGAATCCACGGCATAACCTACAGCAATATACTTCGTCACTCTCTTCACTCCGATCCGTCCCATGATTGAGATATGGCAGCAGCAATCTGCAGGGCTTCCTTCCCTGTACCGATCTTGTACCCGGAAGCCGAATACCGAATTTGATGCTGAGTATCCAGCACGAACAGATGTGGATAGCCCGCTTCGTGAGCCGCAGGCTTTGAAATGAAACCCGACAAGGAAGCATAACTGGAATCTCGTACAAAAACCGTGCGTACAGGCAGCTTTGGATAACCAGCAGGGTCAAAGGCAGCGTTCCATTCCACATCTCCGATCATGAGTACGATGGGTACACCCAGCTTATCCAGTGGCTCTGCCAGCTCGCAAAGTTCACGAAGCAGATGTTTGGTAGGTTCACGCTCCGGTTCAATCCAGGCAGCAATGGCACCCTCCGATCCCAGAAGTTCCTCTAGCTCTACCTCTGAACCATTCAGACGGGTCAGTATGCTTCCCGGTGCCAGTTGACCCAGTACAGGAATATCAACCTCAGTCTCGCGATAAGTCAATACAACCTCCGTTGTATCTCCGGTGTTCACGGTAAAGTAAACGAAGCGCACTTTTACCGTTCCATCTTTCAAGCGAATGCCTGTCGTTAAGCGATAAGCGCCAGGTTCAACCTCATATGGCTCGCTATAGACATCTGTACTGCCATAAGGATAAATCAGTGTCTTGTAAACACCTTCTTCCAAACGGGCAAACGAAAAGTTCTCGAAATAGGATGCTGCAGGTGTATCCTGCGGAGCCGTTATATCCCTACGAAGTTGGAGCATTCCCCAGCTTGTGCTCTCCTTAGTTTGAATTGATGTGAGACTAAACGCATCCTCCCAGCCTCTGTCACTTAGGAACTGTGGTTTCTGTGCACTCGGATGTAATCGTGCCGGAATACCTAAGCTGCGACATACATCCACAAACAAAATATCCAGTGACTGAGAG
Source organism: Paenibacillus sp. FSL K6-1318 (assembly GCF_037976905.1). NCBI lineage: Bacteria > Bacillati > Bacillota > Bacilli > Caryophanales > Paenibacillaceae > Paenibacillus > Paenibacillus sp. FSL K6-1318. Next base: position 1,354,446 of record NZ_CP150270.1, on the reverse strand, counting down.
TCCCCCTTCATTAGACTAAACGTCCCTACTGGATTCCCTTTGCCTTTTAGATTAGGAAGATCTTCATAGTATTCGTATTGCTGTTCCAGCATTCGGGCAAGCGTCGCAGGATTTTCCCTGAACGTCACTACCTCCTCTGCCGAAAAGGCATTCTGGAATACGCCTCGATAAGGAACCAACATCTCATAGGAAATCCGCGGACACAGGATGTATCTCACGAACGTATCTTCAGACCATGATCCTTGTTGCGAGAGCGCACCGACTAGATGATCATCCAGCGTCTGGCGAAAGGTATCAATTAAATCTTTTTCATTCATCGACTCCAGCAACCGGAGCGGCCATTCACCGTATGAATTGGAACGTTCCTCTAGGAAAGCTGCAATTTCACGACTGTTCCCCCTTGCTTTCTGGAGAATAGCCCATATACGTACCGAGGGCAGTCCAACCACTTTAGCCAGCGAGACCGCTTCCTCCTCACTCAGGAATGTGTCCTCATACTCGCTCCGGTTCTGCGCCCCCTCCTCCAGACGACGATTGTGAATCTGGTTCTTCTCTTCCGGTAATGCAATCACAACCTCTCCCTCCCCTTCCGGAGGAGGAACCATATCAAAATCTGTGATCCCTGTGGGCTGTTCTGACGAGTCCAATACAAGCTCTACAAGCTCGCTTTCCCGAGTCTTGAATAGGATTTCACTCCACTTGCCGCCGCTGACCGCACGAATCAAAAGGTCACCATCACCTGTCTTAAAAGCAGCCTCCCCTTGTGCGTCCGTGCTAATTTCGGCAATCGGATAGAATTCAGCCGAATTGTACAACTCAAAACGGACACTCGCTCCGGGTACAGGCTCTCCCTGCTCATTTTTCACCTTCACACCAATGACCCGCGTCGGCGCATAATTCTCAAGCAAATTGATTTCGGTAAATCCCTTCTCGGAGAGCGTAATATCCTCTGGTCCGGGATAGTCGGCATAGATCCTCGTATTAATTAGCATGGCCCTGCGGGCTGGTGGGCTGAACCACCCTTGATTCAGACGGGCTTCCGGCTCGCATGCCCCGATGTAGTACCATTGACCATCTGCCCAAGCTTCTACCCAGGCATGATTACTGTCACAGTGCGCCCAGCGCGGCGTGTAGACCTGACGAGCAGGTATACCGATACTGCGAAGAGCGGCCACCGCCAACGTGGATTCTTCGCCACATCGGCCACGAGCATTCCGGATCATCGTCAGCGGTGATATCGTGCGCAGATCGCTACCGATATAGGTCGCTTTTTCATGACACCAGTAATTGGTGTCCAAAATGGCATCAGCCATGGATAACTCCGCTGTCCGCTCGGCTAATTCGTCATATATCAAGCCGCGAAAATCTTCAATATTTTCTGTATTTATCCGATAGGGTAACACAAAATGAAGGAACAGATGATCAGGAACGCGTGCTCCCCAAGGTACACGTTTGCGGATATCCAAAGCCTGGCGCACATGGCTCAAGAACAGGTCCCCGTTATAATCAGCCATGTCGTTTACCGGCATGTAGGCATACACATACTTCAATGCCCATGTCTCTTCTTCGGTTAGCTCTTGCTGAAAGATATGAAACAACTCCGATTTGCGGGCCTCTGCAAAACGTACCTTCTCCTGGAACTTCTGCTCGATCTTCTCCAATGACTGTGCATCAAGGGAAAATACCAAGGTTTGGCTGGTCATTGTCCTCTCACTCCTTCCACAGCTTTCCGTCTTCCCGAATACAGATTAAGGTGGTGCCGTCCGAGGATGGCGTACTAATCTGGAATAGGCTACGGGTTGTTTCAATTACAGGCTGGCAAATCAATGATTCCTCACCCATAAGCAGCTTCAAATTCTGTGTAAATTCACCATGGGTTTCATAATAATTGCGTTCTCGGTAATAGAGCCTTCGAAGCTCCCATTTAATTCGCTCGTCTTCCGGCAATTCAAATGACTGACCGGTTCCCTCATCCGAGAATACGACATAGCCCCACAACTCCGGGTAATGCATGTTGATAATGCCCATAGGTGACCAAACCCAGTTGTCTTCCGGATAAGGTTTGCCCGTATCTGGATTCAGCACCTTGCGGTACTCGTCGCCCTGCACCTCGGTCTGCCACTCCACGCGTGAGAAGTTGACGCGCCAGAACTCACCCGGCGCAGGCGGACGTTTTCCTTCGGCGCACTCCTGTAGACTGGTCCAGGGAATTGCGACCTCGACGCTCCATTTTCGGTTATCGGCTCCAGGTGTGTTCAGCTTTCCATCGATATGTACGGCTGTCTTAAGACCGCTGATATCCCACCCATTGACCGGAGGTCCGCCATCCCGATACGGCTTCACCAATAGCAGGTCCCATACCGTATTGAGTGCATTGATCTCGAACTCATAATATTGATGGGAATCCCCGTCGGGATCGATAAAAATCTCAAAGTCATTGTCATAGAAAATAACGGAATCACGCTCGGTCAACGTAGCCCATATCTGATCTTCAATCAGCTCGGCAGCAAAATAGAAATAGTCGTCATCCCACAGCATTTTGACCCGTGTCTGTTTCCCGGGCTTCGGACGAAGATCCCCTTCGATATCAACGAAATCATCTGTCCAATGGGCCGCATCCCAAAATGCCTTATCCACACGGCCGTCTAACACCAGCGGTTCCTGCGCACGCTTGCATATATAATGTTTGGGAGCATACTCAATCCTGGGTTCCGGTACTCCACTTCTGTTCATGTCGCTCTCTCCAATTCGTAAGGGAGGGCATGCATCTATCAGCACACACCCTCCCCGTAATGGTTAGTTATGGGTAACAACGGCTCCAGATCCGCCGTACATTTCTAGCTGCTCATCGAATTCGAGCTTAAGAACGGTCACCTGTTCATGCGTGTCCTCCGGGGTCATCTTGATCCACGTTGTCCCCGGGATATTGAACCAAGGCACGCCCCCATGAATCTCATGATCAAGCTCTTTGTCCGAATGTAGCACGGTAATTTTCTTGATCTCATTGCAGAGACCTTTGATGCACACATTCTCTTTTGGCTCGTCATACACAAATAGGTATAATGACTTTCTGTCCTCTGATACGGTGCTTCCCCCCAAATAATAGCGAGGCATAATACCTTCTCCCGTCCCGAAAACAGCCTCCTCATGGGTTCGAATCCATGTTCCCAGCCCAAGCAGGATGTCCTCCTGCCTCTGATCGATGGTCCCATCTTCACGCGGGCCGATATCCAGCAACATATTGCCGCCCATCGAAATACAGTCACAGAACATTCGAATGATCTGATTAAGGGATTTATATTTATGATCTGTTGGCACATAACCCCAAGATGTGTTGATCGTGGTACAGAATTCCCAGGGTCCCTCAGGTCTCGTAATCGGAATGCCCTGCTCCGGCGTCTTGTAATCCCCATAACCCTGCAGACGGGAGTTGATGATGATATCCGGGTTGAAGGATTGCAGGTAATGCTTGAACTCCGGCAGATTCCACTGCTCGGCACTTCGTTCCCAGTCCCCATCGAACCACAGCAGATCCACTTTTCCGTAATTCGTCAAAATCTCTTCCAGTTGATGGTTATTAAATTGCAGGAACTTCTGCCATTTCTCCTGATCCTGAACGCCGTCCACAGGACTTGAATGCCGGTTGACACTGCTGAGATCCTCCGGTACTTTTCCACCTTCATATACGCTGGGATAATCCGGGTGCGACCAATCGATCAGCGAAAAGTACATCCCCAGATGAATGCCCTTCTCCCGAATCGCTTCTGCATATTCCCTCACGATATCCCGATTCGCGGGTGTCTGTTTGACGACATTGAGGTCACTATACTGCGTATCCCATAATGCAACGCCATCATGATGCTTCGTTGTCAGCACCGCATAGCGGGCTCCAGACTTTTCAATCAAGTCCGCCCACTTATCCGCATTGAATGCCGATGCCGTAAATCCATTTAACTGCTTCATATATTCTTCATAGGATACCCTTCCATTATAGAAGGACCAGGATTCCGCAACCCCATCTACAGCATAGATGCCATAGTGGATGAATATCCCCAGTTTGGCTTCTGCAAACCATTTCTGCATATCTGCCCACACCTCTTTCGAGAGTCCTTATCTATGAAAAATCTTAAGATTATTGGCCGGTATTCCAGCGATCGTATGCCCCCTGATACAGTTCGATGATACGATCGCTCCCCATCTTCTTCATCTGTGCAATGTACTTATCCCAGTTATCAAGCGGTTCCTGGCCTGTTACAAACTTCGCTTCCATCTGCTTAACGTACGTATCCAGATCAGACAGTAAGGCCGTCGCTTCGCTTTGTTCTTCATTCGTCAGATAAACGTTAGGAAATGGAGCTTTTCCGATAGGTACCAACTTCTCTTGATTTTGCTGGTCAATCCACTCATCAAATTCGGTGCGAAGCCCTTTCGCTACATCCGGATCATTAATGCCCGGTGTCAAGATACCAAAGTTCGGCGTGATTTTACCCCGGTACTCCTCACGATCACCGCCGCCAGGAACAGGGAGCCACTCTTTTACGTGATTTTCCTTGTCTTTGAATTGCCACAGCACGCCTTCAGGACCTTGATTGAACAGGGTCGCTCCTTCGTAACTGTATATATAGTCGATCCAGCGCATCGTCGCCTCAGGGGACGGGTTGCTGCTCGTAATAGCAAAGGTACCGCGAGCCGACATACCCGGATGCTTACCGTATACAGGAGAGTCTGCAACCTCACTCTTCACTGGCGTCATCAGCGGATGTTCCGTGCTAGGTTCACCTCCGAGCGTGAAGTACGGATGGTAATCGTTGAACAGAGCAAGTTTGTTGCTTTCACCTTTTGCTTTCTTCTGATCGCCTGTTTGTGAGAAGGTCTCATGATCCAGTAAATCTTCCTTCCACAAGCGGTTCATGAATGTCAGATAACCTTTGTAACCTTCTTCTTGATAAGGATAGTGAACTTTTCCGTCTTTATCGGAATAGATCCCTTCGTTGTACATTCCCCAGAAGCCGAAGAAAAACATGCGAAGATCATCCAGTTTTACAGAAGTAAGCGGAATTTCATCTTGCTGGCCATTGCCATTAGGATCTTCTTCTTTTACACGTTTAAGATACGTATACAATTCTTCCGTAGTCTTGGGCTCATCTACATTAAGCGCCTTTAGGAATTCCCCGTTGTACCACATCGGGCCTCTGTACCACACAGCCGCCGTGTCAATGAATGGCAGTGCATACATATGCCCATCAGGCGTTGTAAATGATTTACGGACATCCGGGTTCTCATCGAGGATCTTTTTGATATTGGGTGCATAACCTTCGTCAATGTATTTTTCCAACGGGATCAGAATACCCTGGCTTCCATAAGTTACCTGCTCGGCTGGTTTGAGATCTGCAGCGTAGAACATATCCGGCAAGTCCCCGCTCGCGAAAACCAGATTTTTCTTCGTTTCAAAGCTGTCGATCGGTGAAAGCTGGTATTCGAGCTTGATGCCTGACAGTTTCTCCATTTCTTGCAGCACAGGCATCGTGCTCCAATCAGCTACACCCGCATCCTGGGACATAACCTTCAACGTTAGCGTTTCATCTACAATGGGGAAGCCTTCTTTTTTGACCCCCTCAACCTTGGAGGTTGAGCTTCCGTCTTCATTGGTTGAACCACAAGCTGCAAGCAATGTTGCGAATAAGGTGAGACAGAGTGTAATGGATGAAGCCTTGTGAAGCTTTTTCATGACAACAACTCCCCTTGTTTAATGTGGTATATGGATTAAGATCATCCCTTAACGGAACCGATCATAACACCCTGGACAAAGTAACGCTGGAGAAATGGATATACCGCAATGACCGGTAGTGTGGCAACAATAATGACGGCATATTTAACCAACGCAGCAATCTCCGCTTTGGTATTCATCGCCGTTGCTGATGAGGTATCAATCGCCCCTCCCCCTTGAGCCGCCATTTCCTGAAGCACCAGAATCTGGCGCAGAAAGAGCTGCAACGGATACTTGGAGGAATCGTTCATATAGATCATGGCACTGAAATAGCTGTTCCAGTGTCCAACTCCGTAGAAAAGCGCCATCACTGCAATGATTGGCATGGAAAGCGGGAGCACGATTTTGATGAACAACCGGGTGTTGGTACACCCATCAATATGCGCCGCTTCCTGCAGTTCCTTGGGAATGGTCGATTGGAAGAACGTACGGCATACGATAATATTCCAGATGGATGCAGCTCCTGGCAGAATAAGCGCCCACATACTGTTCACCATGCCAAGATCCTTAACCAACAAGTAACTCGGGACAAGCCCTCCGCTGAAGAACATCGTTACCATAAACATTGCCATGAAGAAACCTCGTCCCACAAAATCCGAGCGACTAAGCGCATAGGCTGCTGGTAGGGTGACAATCAGGTTGACGATCGTACCTACGACGGTGTAGATAATTGTATTTTTGTACCCAATCCAGATGTTGGTGTTCTCAAACACCCGGGCATAGCCTTCAAACGTTATCCCTTTCGGAAGCAGCCACATCTCACCGGAGCTTACGTATTTGGGATCACTGATTGAAGCACTGATGATGTATAGCAGCGGATACAACACAATGACGAGCGCTACCGTCAGATAGATGTAATTGCACAATAAGAATAATTTATCGCTTCTGCTTTCTTTCACTGCGGTTGACATGTGTTTTCCCCTCCTTTTACCACAGGCTGTTTTCACTGGTGCGACGTGCAATCTGATTCACGGTAATGAGCAGAATTGCATTAACTACGGAGTTGAACAATCCCACCGCCGTAGAGAAACTGTACTGCGCATCGACCAGACCTGACCGATAGACGAATGTCGAGATGACATCGGACGAGCCCATGTTAAGCGGATTTTGCAACAGCAAGATTTTCTCGAATCCAACGCCAAGAATACTGCCCATATTCAGAATTAACAAAATGGTAATCGTAGGAATGATCGCTGGAATGTTAATATGCAAAATCCGTTTGAACCGGCTCGCACCATCCACCACAGCTGCTTCATGCAGTTGCGGGTCCACACCCGAAAGGGCGGCAAGATATATGATGGTACCCCAGCCTGCACTCTGCCAGACGCCTGACAGCACATACACTGTCTTGAACCACGCAGGGTCCGTCAGAAATTGAGGTGCCTGAAATCCAAGGGCCTCCACCAAATTAACAATCATGCCTGACGAGGGGGACAAAAAGGTAATGATCATCCCCGACATCACAACGACCGAAATGAAATGTGGTGCATACGTGACGGTCTGCACGGTACGCTTGAAGAAGGAATCCTTTACTTCATTGAAAGCTAACGCAAGAATGATCGGCAGCGGAAAACCTATAGCCAGCTCATACAAGCTGATGCTAAGGGTATTCCATAGTAGATCCCAGAAATAATAAGAATTAAAGAACCGGATGAAATGATCGAATCCGACCCATGGGCTTCCCGTGACACCAAGTGTAGGGATAAAGTTTTTGAAAGCGATTTGTATGCCATACATCGGACCATAATGGAATATCAGAAAGTATAGAAAGGCTGGTGCGATAAACAGATACAACTCCCAGTTCCGAATCATCCTTCTCCATAATTTATTTTTCTTGCTGTTCGGAATCGTGTTTACCGCTAAGTTTTGCGACAAGGCGGGCTTCCCATTTGGCTGCATCAGTTGTTTCCTCCTTTTCTAATGAAACTCCGGCCTTCCCACTCAATTGGTAACGCTTACATACCGAGTTTATGGTTCATTTGCGAATCCGTAAATATGCCATTTTCAATCTCACTTCTAAAATCACGGAATATACTGTTAAAACGGGGGTTTACACTTTTGTTTCCAGCTTGTCATTGTCATTTGGGGGATGTAAAACATGTAGAATTTGACTCTTTTCCTCCTACAGATGTCAATTTGAGTTTCATCACATGGACTTGGAAAGATGTAAAATTTAAACAGAAGTTAGAAAACAGGCTTAATGTCAAAACCCACATATACTTATTGGACATGGTATTCATGTCTAAAAGCATCTTACTCCAGAGAAAGACGATAAAATCGCCAAACTCTAATGTTATATTATCTATCATACATATATCGCATATTACAAGAATGTAATTGCGTGCCTTTATTCTATAATTCTCCTCCCTCTTTCGTATATATGTTGTTTTTATCTTTGACTACAGGATGCATAAACGCTTGTAAACACTGGAAATACGGAGCCTTATATGTAGTTTTTGCACAAGGCGTAGCAGCCGAGTTTCTTAAGATTTTTGGGAAAAGCCCATAAAAAAAGCCACTCGGGTAACTCGAATTGGCGTTATAACCTAAACAAACATTGCTTTCACACTTCAAATACGAGAATATTTTTGTTAATTAACATGACATAATTAACCCATTACACTTCATGTGATGTAACTTAATTTATCATAAAAAAATAGCAGTTATCTTGCAACTTGACGGAGATGAATTCGCTCCGCATTCTTAGCAGTTGAAAGCCTAGGTACAGCTTTTCACTTCAACTAAAAAACCCATCCTCCATGCACGCATGAAGGGTGGGTTTTAAGTTAAGCTATATTCTGTTCAGAAGAATAGATTACTTGCCAGAAGGCTGAGCTTCTGCCGTATAGCCTGTGGGGATATCCGCTTCTGCAGTCACATTTGTAATGACCATCGGATACATCATGTCCGGATCAGGTTGAATAATGGAATAGAGCACGATAGCACGTCCATCCTTCTCCAATTTTACATCATCAATCTTCAATCCATAACCAGGGTGTGGCATTTCAGCACTGAGTTTAACTTTGGTTGTTTTGTCATCAACCTTCGTCGTTGTCACTTCAGGTACAATCGCTTGCTGGCCTTCACCTGGATTGGTTGGAGCTGGCTCTGCTGAGCCGCCGTTGCCGTGTTTATCCACAAATTCAAGTGCATTGAAGATCATGCTTGCAGCCTCCATACGGGTAAGCGACTGATCTGGACGGAAGTTACCGTCCTTATCCAGTTCAATGATGTTCATGTTCAGCAAGTTCTGGACTGCAGATATGGCGTCCTTACCGATTTTATTTTCGTCCTTAACAAGATTATACTTCATGATGACCGGATAAGTCCCGGTTGTGTTAATACCTTCATGAAGCAAAATAACAAATTGCTCGCGTGTCATCTTACCCTGCGGATTCACTTCTACCGGAACGGACAATCCATTTTGCGTAGCCGCTTGAACAGCATCAGCATACCAAGTGTCTGGACTAATTTTATCCTGAGCGGAAGATGCAGCGTATGCATTTTTCAGACCAAATGCATTCACAATCAGTTGAACACCCTGTGGCTCGGACAATGCGAGATCTGGACGGAACAGATCCGCCGTTACTCCGTTAACAATACCTTTTGATTTCAAAGAATCCACAACCGACTTCTGCCCTTCATCCTTCACATCTGAAAAAGCGAGTACCGATGCACCTCCTGCTGTCAAAGAAACGCAGAGCGCAAGTGTTGCAGCCAATCCTTTTTTATGTTTCATTTCCTGGCACCTCCATAATGATTAGTAAAGCCTATTTTTTACCTCTTCATTCCTACAGACGGGATACCCTTGGAAAATGTTTCAGTAATTTCGACAAATGGTGAATACACCACGGGAACACGGCATACAGCTCTTCTCTGACGTAGATAATCGGATCCGCCTACGGTTTGCTAACTGACTTCGTTGACATCGATTCGGATTAGCGCAAAAATAAGAATAGAGAAATCCATCGGATGACGGATAAACTGCAAACCAGATCGCATACAGTAAGAGGGCACGACGCGCTAATAACAGGTGTCGGCCCTTTTCTTGACTCCACCTGCTGAACTGACTTCACCTATACCAAAAGGAGAACAACGCTTATGTCCAAGAAAGGATTACTTCGCGGTTATGTTGTGTCGAACTGGCCTGTCTATCTGGTTGCTATTCTTCTAATTATTGCCTCCAATATCGGGCAGGCATCCTTGCCCCGCATACTGGGCAGTTTCACGGACCAGTTGATGCAGAATACGCTTCAGATGCAGACCGTCGTCAGGTACAGCCTGTCCCTTCTGGCTATTGCCATCGGGTATAATCTGCTGTTCGGTACCGGACAATTCATGATTATGAAGCTTGGTCGACGCTTTGAATTCATGACGCGTGAGCGTATATTCAGTAAGTTTTCCGAACTTAGCGAGCATTATTTCTCCAAACAGGGAAACGGAAAACTGCTCAGTTATGTCATGAATGATGTGACTTCCGTCCGTGAAGCCATATCCAACGGTGTGACACTCATGACCAATGCCACCTTCCTGCTACTGTCCTGCATTGTCATGATGCTGCTTAGCGGGATTCCATTGACGCTCATTTTGATCAGTGTTGTACCCTTACTGGCGATTCCATTTCTGGTCGTGTTTTTCGGTCCACGGATTCGCAAACGCTCTCGTGACGTACAGGAAGCTCTTGCAACCATGACGGAATCCGCAGAAGAACAGTTGGGCGGCATTCGCGTAACCAAGACGTTTGCTATTGAGGACAGTGCTCGTGCACGCTTTGGCACCACCGTCGATGCGATCAAGAGCAAACAGCTTCGGCTCGTTCGTCTGTCTTCCTTGTTTCAAGCATTGCTCCCGCTGCTGGGAGCCATCTCATTGGTCGTTTCTCTGCTTGTCGGAGGTATTATGACCATGCAGAATTCCATCACACTTGGAAGTTTTGTCGCCTTGACGTTATATCTGCGCATCATCATGGGACCACTTCAGCAGATCGGTAATGTCATTAATACCGTTCAGCGCTCGGGCGCATCCCTGGAGCGAGTGAATGACCTGCTGAGCGAAGTAGCAGATGTGCGTGAGCTTCCTGAAGCTACAGCACTCCAAACCGTACAAGAGATCACCATGGAGAATCTAACCTTCTCCTATCCTGGCAGTTCATCTCCTGCTCTCAAAAACATTCAACTGAATATCCGTGCCGGGCGAACGGTTGGGATTGTAGGCAAGACCGGCTCAGGGAAAAGCACCCTCGTTAAGCTATTGCTGCGTACATATGAACCACCTGAAGGAACAATCCGCATCAATGGTACAGACATTCGGCAATTGTCCCTTGAAAGCCTGAGATCACGCATCGCCTACGTCCCTCAGGATGGATTCCTGTTTAGCACCACCATCCGGGATAACATCGCATTTAGCGACCGGGAAGTATCGTTGGATACAGTGGAGCATAGTGCAAGGCAAGCCATGATCTATGATAATATTGTCCGTTTTCCCGACCGCTTCGATACCCTGCTTGGCGAACGAGGACTCACGTTATCAGGTGGACAACGGCAACGTACAAGTCTGGCGAGGGGATTGATCAAAAAGGCGCAGCTTCTCATCCTGGATGACAGCATGAGCGCCGTTGATGCCGTCACAGAAAGTGGGATTCTGCGCAGCCTGCGTGACATCGGCAAAGACAAAACAACGTTAATCATCTCTCATCGCATCAGTGCGGTCCGTCATGCGGACCATATTATCGTTCTGGATGAAGGACGAGTTGCTGAACAGGGAACACATGCTCAGCTGATGGCTGCCAAGGGGTTATATGCGGCAACCTACCGTTTGCAGGAGGAGGGATTACATCATGTCTAACGCTAACGCTGAACTTCGCCCAGATGAAGAGGCCGATCAGAGTAAACGAACTTCGTTTAAGGCCATGATGGCATACGCCAAACCTCATAAATGGGCTTTTGCCGGTATCTTCTTCTGCTCACTGCTTGGCATATCGGCAGATCTGCTGCAACCCTATCTGGTGAAAATCGCCATCGATGATCATCTGGCCATAGGCCAGACCAGTGTCGGCTTTCTCGTTCAGCTCGCAGCCATCTTTCTCGGGCTGGCTGTCATCAGTTTTATTTTTACCTATATCCAGAATAATCTGTTGCAGCACGTGGGCCAGAACATTGTATCCCGGATCCGAAAGGACCTGTTCAAGCATATCTCCAAAATGTCCATGTCCTTCTTTGACCGTTTTCATATCGGCAGTCTGGTCACGAACGTATCCAGTGATACGGAAACCATCAGCAGCTTCTTCACCCAAGTACTGCTCAGTCTGATTCGAGATGGCATGATGCTGGTGCTGATTATCGTCTTTATGTTCCAACTTGATCCGGTGCTGGCGAGTTACTCCCTGATCGTTCTGCCTGTCATTGCGGTTGTTGCGGTGTTATTCCGTAGTCGACTGCGGAAAGCATATCAAAATGCACGTACGCGTCTTTCCCGTTTGATCGCTTTTACGGCGGAGAACCTGTCCGGCATGTTCCTGATTCAAGCTTTTCACCAGGAAGAAGAACAGAAGAAACGTTTCTCGGAACAGAATGCACTCCATCTGAAAGCCAACATCGCTCAAGCCCGCTCCAATGTCATATTCAACCGGACGTTTGATATCCTTGGCAATGCGGCTCTGGTCATGATGGTCTGGCTTGGAGGTCGCGCCGTACTGGGTGAGTCCCTGCAAGTTGGGGTACTGTACGCGTTTATAAGCTATATTCGCCAATTCTTTCAACCGATTAACCAGATTACGATGCAGTGGAATACGTTCCAGTCTACTACCGTTTCGATGGATCGCATCTGGAACATTCTGAATACGCGGCCTGAGGTTGCCGATCCCACACCCGAACGGGCGTCATCAATGGAACCTCAGAGTGTGATGGGCCAGATTGATTTTAATGATGTGTCGTTCGGTTATCGGGCAGATCGGCCGTTGATCCAGCAGATGAACCTGCACCTCTATCCGGGTGAAATGGTAGGTATCGTGGGCACAACAGGCGCTGGCAAAAGTACACTGATCTCCCTGCTCAATCGCTTCTATGATGTAGACAAGGGCAGTATTGAGATTGATGGTACCGATATCCGGCATCTGCCGCAGGCTAAGCTTCATCGTATCGTGGGTCTGATTCAACAGGAACCCTTTCTATTCTCCGGTTCCATCATTGATAATGTGCGAATGTTTCGTGAGGATATTACGCGAGAGCAGGCGATTGAGGCCTGCCGGTTTGTCGGGGCACATGCGATGATTTCACGTTTGCCGCAAGGGTATGATACGCATCTATCCGAACGAGGAAGCGGTCTTTCTGCCGGGGAGCGGCAGTTGATCTCATTTGCCCGGATCGTGGTGTTCCAGCCTCGAGTGCTCATCCTGGATGAAGCAACCGCCAATCTGGACTCACACACCGAACAACTTGTGCAGCAGGCGCTGGAATCGGTATCCCAGGGACGCACCACCATTGTCATTGCCCATCGTCTGTCCACGGTGATGCATGCCGATCGAATTCTGGTGATGGAAAATGGTGAGATTGTGGAGGAAGGCCCACACCAGGAACTGATCGCAGCCAAAGGCGTGTATGCCGACTTGTACACCCATGCACGTGATGCAGGTAAAAATTCAGCTATATCAGGGTAATGAACCTGAGTTATAGTAAACAAAGAACGTTGAACATGCCGCTCTGCTTATGCAGGCGGCACGTTTGCATAGCGAGCAGCAATGTTGATTAGGAGGAGGATCTATGCAACAACCCGAAACACCCGAGCATGATAACCAGTACATTCGTTACCGACGCAGCACGGCTCTAAGGAAAGGAAGTTTATGCTTCCTGTTCCTTCTCTTGTGCGTGAGCTTATTGTGGATCATCGTGGATGGACAAGCCGAAAGACTGGAGACCATATATTATTCTATCGCAGCTGTACTTGGTATGTGGTTGATCGGGCCGTTGTTCTTCATGTTCCTGTCACGACTAACCAGAACCCCCGCTGTTTTGTTGTCTTGGGATGATGAGTCTATAAGTACTGGCAAACGGAAGATTCCATGGAGCCTGATTCGCAAAGTTGAACTCGCCTCACCTGCCCGCAGCAAGTGGCTCCTGTCTGCTTCGCCCATGTTTGTCCTGTATCTTAAGGATGGCACGCGATCTCACGTTCAGACCGACCACCTGCTCAGCAAAAAAGAACTGAACCAGGCGGTGGCTTTGCTTCAGAGAACTTTGCAGGAACAGCAGCAAGCTCGTTGAGGATCGGGATGGATGAGTACACGCTGCCCACACATCACTGCGATTTCTCTACACCTATGGACAGGCTGACTTTGTAATTGCCGTAAGGCAGCAAGGCTTCAAGCAGTTCGCCAAGCTGCTCTGTGGTTCCGGTCTGTACCCGCATCAGATAACAGCCCTCTCCACTAACGCGATGGACTTCAACGATGTCCTTACGTCCAGCGATAAATGTACGAAAGGCGGCGTGTCTGTCGCCGGAGTTCAGAAAAACCGTGACAAAGGCCTGAAGGCCGAGCCCAAGACGTTCCGGGTTCCATTTTACAGTGTACCCTTCGATCACACCCAGATCTTGCAGCTTGCGCACTCTTGCACCAACGGCCTGTCCTGTGAGGTGAACCTCTTCACCGATCTCTTTGTGAGAACGTTTGGCATCCCGAATCAGGATCTGCAAAATGCGTATATCTGTGTCATCTATCATTTCATTCATCTTGCTTCAGCAATCCTTTCACGGTGAAATTAGTGTGGCCTAATTCCATTCATCATGTTATGTACGCCGTTAAACGGGTTGTATACCATATAGGGTAATACTATTCAACAACCCGAAGGAGTGCAAATATAATGAAAATTCAATTGATTCGCCATGCTACACTCTGGCTTGAATACGGAGGGCTGAACATCCTCGTTGATCCCATGTTGATGGACGCTGATGTCATGCCTGCATTTCCAAACACACCGAATGAGTTACGTAATCCAAGCATCGGTCTGCCTGAAACCGAAACGGACTATCTGAATCCGGATCTGTTGATTGTCACACACACCCATCTGGACCACTGGGATGAAGCAGCGGCGAAGCAACTCCGTAAAGACATTCCTTTGATCTGCCAGCCTGGGGACGAGAACGTATTTCTGGAGGCTGGATTCACGGATGTAACGGCTGTAGATGAAAAGCATGAGCATCACTCTGTCCGATTTGCCCGTACATCGGGACAGCACGGCACAGGTGAAATCGGCAAACGTATGGGCAACGTATCCGGTTTTGTACTTGAAGCAGATGGAGAACCTGTCACCTATATTGCGGGGGATACCATCTGGTGTGAAGAACCTGCTGAGGCCATCCGCCAATATTCGCCTGAAGTCATTGTCGTGAATGCCGGAGGTGCGCGCTTCGTGGAGGGTGATCCCATTACGATGGACGGGCCTGACGTTGTCGCCGTGAAGCGCCATGCGCCGTCTGCTCATATCATCGCTGTACACATGGATGCAATTAACCATTGTGTGGTGTCTCGCACGGATCTCGCTACTTCTCTGGCTTCCGAGCAGTTGGATGGTCAGGTGCTCATTCCACGCAACGGCGAGAGTTTTGAATTTTAATTTTTAATGCGGAAGCAAAGCGGAAGAGAAATAACCTTTCACACAGGTGGGTTGATTGTAACGAACTCAGCACACGCTATTAGTCTGTTTTGGGATACTCTAATATTCTAACGAATCCTAGACACCTTATTTCCGCTCTGGGCTTGCTTTTCCCGCGATTCATCCGTCTTTTTGCCAGAATAACGTGTCTCCGATTCGTTAAATTTCTACTATAACGATAATCGGCACAATAAGGTGTCCTAGATTCGTTAGCGAGTATGCACGAGGACTGTGTACTGTATTTTCAATACACGCCGTTACCTTACTTACATGCTACCTTGTCTACCACATCATCACTCATGTCCCCTACTCCTTCCCTTATCCTATAAAATACAACGAAAAAGCTGGATGCGATGAACTCGCACCCAGCTTTTTTGATTGAAGGAACACACTGATCTGCTGGCTTCCCTCTCGGGCATCATGCCTGCCATTGCGCTCCCACGTATCCCATCCCTTTTTCCTAATCCCTTACTGCACTTTCAAACGAATCACGTTCCATGATGCTTTTGCCAAGCTCGCCGAAATCAGAGTATCGGATACAACTGCACCTCCACGATTATGAGGAGCGACGCGGTTCGGTTGTGCGGCTGTATTCGTTGCTTTGAGATCATCACTTTCCAGCACGATATGCTCGATTACGGTACACTTCCCGAAGCTCCGCAGGTCCACTTCGAGCGGAAGGGATTCTTCCAGATGACGGTTGACTGCGAATACGGTCACTTCACCTTGCTCTTCGTTATGAACCGCAATAGCTTCCAGATAAGGAACATCTGTGATTTGTTTGGTATCGTATTTTGGAGACTGGATCAATGGCACCAATGCTGTTCCACGTCCGAAGAGGGACGTATGCATGAATGGATAGAAGATCGTCTGTCTCCACGAGCCACCGCCCGTATCTGTCATGATTGGTGCAATTACGTTAACCAGTTGTGCCAAACATGCCATTTTAACCCGATCCGCATGTTTCAGCATGCTGATAAGCATACAGCCGACAAGCAGTGCATCCTCGTGGTTGTAGATATCTTCCAGCTGTGGTGGAGCAATCTGCCACGGGTCCATCTTCGAATCATTTTCATTGGAGTGATACCATACATTCCACTCGTCAAAGGACAGATACATCGTCTTCTTGCTACGCTTCTTCGCTTTGATGTAATCACAGGTCGCCTTCACGGTGTCGATAAAACGATCCATTTCAAGCGAGCGTGCCAGGAAGGTTGGCGTATCCTGCTCCTGGTTGCCGTAGTACTGATGCAGAGACAGATACTCCACGTGATCATACGTATGATCCAGCACCGTTGCTTCCCATTCCGGGAACGATGGCATATTCAGGTTCGAACTTCCGCAGGCTACCAGCTCAATCGTCGGGTCCGTCCACTTCATGACTTTTGCCGCTTCAACAGCTAACCGTCCATACTCATCTGCCGTTTTGTGACCAATCTGCCACGGACCATCCATCTCGTTGCCCAGACACCATGTTTTGATCGCATGAGGCTGCTTGTATCCATGCTTGATACGAAGATCACTATAGTACGAACCTTCCGGATGGTTGCTGTATTCCACAATGTTACGCGCTGCATCCGTACCACGTGTTCCCAGATTGACCGCCATCATCACTTCAGAATTGGCCTGTTTCGCCCAATCCACGAATTCGTTGAAGCCAAATTCATTGGTCTCAATCGTTCTCCAGGCCAGTTCCAATCTGCGTTTGCGTTCAGACACCGGTCCAACCGAATCTTCCCAATTGTAACCGGATACAAAATTACCCCCAGGATAACGTACAATCGGTACTTGCAGCTCCTTAACCATCTCCAGCACATCCGTGCGAAAACCCTGTTCGTTCGCAGATGCGTGTCCAGGCTCATATATTCCACCGTACACGGCACGTCCGAGATGCTCAATGAATGAACCGTATAAACGCTTATCAACTACTCCAATTGTAAAATCTTTGTCTACCGTCATTTTTGCTTTTTCCATAATGAATTTCAACTCCCTAAGATTAATATAAAAATTAATTGATATTCTATGGATCAACGTTCATATTTATATTAAAATCGATTATAGCGTTAATTTCAACAGGAATTTTGCAAAATATTATTCTTTTCACTGAATTTATGTTTAACTTAATTCTATACACAAAAATGGAGGAACACTTGTGATTAGAGCAAATACTGATGCCGAATGGCTACCCCTATATGAAGCACTTGCCAGTGAGGTCCGTCTACAGATCATCCGCCTTGTTGCAGAGACACCCATGAATGTGAAAGACCTCGCTGCTTCACTCGGTTTGAGTAGTGCTATCGTAACCATGCATGTCCGCAAACTTCAGGATGTGGGCATTATTCAGTCCAAAATGATACGCAAAGACGGCGGCACACATAAAATGAACAGCCTTGCTGTAGACTGGATTGGCATCTCGATGCCTCAGGAAACCGGCACATCCCGCAAGCTCCATGAGGTTTCTGTACCTGTGGGGCACTACACTCATTTTGACGTCTATCCCACATGTGGTCTGGCTACATCCACTCAGGTTATTGGACAGTACGATGACCCTCGCTATTTCCTCGACCCCGAGCGGATGCACGCCCATATTCTATGGTTTGGCCGTGGATTCGTGGAGTACAAAATTCCAAACTATATCTTATCCGGACAACAGATCAATGCCATTGAATTATCACTCGAAATAGGGTCAGAAGCCCCTTCAGTTAATCCGAATTGGCCCTCGGATATTACCTTTATGCTCAATGGCATCCGATTGGGAGAATGGACAAGCCCCGGAGATTCAGGCAACGGACGCGGCATGTTCACCCCGGAATGGTGGAGTGACAGTGTCAATCAATACGGCATGCTCAAGGTGCTGCGAATTACGAATGAAGGTACGTTTATCGATGGACAGCACTTGTCCGAGATCACACTTTCAGATATTCCGGTAGAACGAAACCAATGGACCTTGCGTCTTTCGGTGGAGGAAGATGCCCAGCATGTGGGCGGTCTGACCTTGTATGGTGAGGGATTCGGTAACTACAACCAGGATATCCTGTTCCGACTGTACTATCAGGATTGAGTTGATCGGAATAATAAATAACGCAAAAACACCTACCACTCGCCCGTCAAAGGCACAATGGAAGGTGTTTTGTATTCATAATTCATATGAACATTCGCGGAATAACGAAGAGGGTACGTGTACTAACCTACAGTGCACTACCACCGAACAGGAAGCGATACTCCCAATGTTTGCCGGAGATATCACTAGTCGTTACACCACCGCCAGCGTTGGAATATGTGTGTAATACTTTTCCGTCGCCCAGGTAAATCCCTGTGTGCGTAATGGTTGCAGTAGATTTATTCACGCCCGAATACGATGATGCAGAACTGCCTTTATAAGACATAAAATACATCAGATCGCCGCGTTTCAGGTTTTTCCAGTTGGTCTGAACCGTACCCTTTTCTTTTACATAGGCTCCCTGTTTGCGGGAATCCGCTGGAAGCTTGATGCCAAGCGCATCGATAAAGGCCTGGCGTACAAAGCTGGAACAGTCAAAAGTAGCTGTGCTGCTACGACTAGCTCCGAATTCATACGGTGTACCCCAATATTTCATCCCAGCCGCAATCACTTTCTCCACAGCCGCATTGCCAGTAACCGATGTACCACTATCTGAACCTGAGCCGCTTGTGCTGCCACTAACAGCTTGTGTGTATTTGGATGAAGAAGATATGTAGCCTGTCCGGTTAGCAGAATCCTTAATCTTGTACCAATCCGAACCGGATTGCTGAAGCACCGTTACCGTTTCCCCTTTAGCGACCATGCGAACAATCTTCGCAGAAGAAGTAGGTGATGTGCGTAGGTTTACGCCCCAGATTACTTTTACTTGTGAATTGTCAACAGCAGCTGCCGATACCTGTGCCGTTAGTGCTCCTGTCGTCAGACTTCCCATCAGCATCGTTGCTGTGACACTTGCCGTAATAATGGTTTTCTTCCAGTTCATGATGTCGAGTTCCCCCTGATGTTACAGAATTTTAACCTGGCTTGGTTCTCCCGGGCTTGCCCCATTGTAAACGGGCTATCCATAACGTTCATCAGTCGAAAGTCCTGTATTGATATAGGCACACTTGAGCACTAAGTATCAGGGTCTGTCCTTCATCTGCTGGTAAAAAACACTGCCGATTCCTTCTTTTACAAAGGTTAAATTATTGTAACTATTTGATATGCTTCATTTTTCTGCGGTATAAGCGCTAGGTCGATTCTCATCCAGGACATGCGTCATAAGAACTAGTTTTTAATGTTTAAAATCGCAAATATGGTAAACATTACTATGGTTCATTTACCGATTACGGTTCCCCGTGTTCACATTTTTGCTTCCACCCTCGATACTGATCGATTTGCCAGCAGTGTCGGTCACATTATTTCGGATCTCATTGTTGCTCGATGCAGTGGTACGTATGCCAATCCCGGAAAACCCAGCGTTCGTCGTCATCTCGTTACCAATGAGCTTGTTGTTGTTGGCATTAGCCAGTCGAATGATTGCATCAGGTTTCAATGCAGCATTTCTTTGGAAGATGGTATTGCTGGTGAATGTATTGTTGTTCGATTCAACCAGAATAGCTTGCAAGGATGCATTAACAATCGTGTTTTCGTATACCTGGTTGCCTGTCGCACCCGTTAGTACAAAGATTCCACGCGGATAATTCTCAATCACATTGTTATTAATCGTGTTGTTGGCACCTTCATTGGGAATGCGAATACCTGCGTATCCATCCGTTTGATGGGTTTTATTAATAATCTGATTCCCGGATACCGTTGTGAAGGTTGCACGTGACAGATTGATGCCACTGCCCCCGCCTGAGTTGGTAATTTGGTTATTCATAATTCTGACATTCGTGAACTCACCTGCCGGATAACTCTCGTGTCCTGTCGCAATGGCATGTCCATTGTTCCGGTCAAAACGGCTATTGATAATCTCTGAATCCTTCGTTCTGCGAAGCAGTGCACCAATCGTTGTATCCCGAATCTCCATGCGGTCCAGTGTGAGATGAGATACAGCCATATCCATAATGATGCCACCTACCTGACTCTCACCACGGGCCTCGCGATTCGTACGATCTGCATCGATCGTGATATCCGATAATTTGATGTTGAGGCGTGGATCATTGTTGCGCAGAATGGGGTTACCAATCACATATTGGCCTGCCGATCCGGTTTTCTTAAATATCGTTTGCCCTATTCCGTCACCGGACAGACTTACTCCTGCATATAGACGAATGGATTCGTCTACCAAATATGTTCCTTTTGGAAAATGAACCGTCCCCTCTACGCCCCGGTCATAGAAATACTTCAATGCATTTTGAATTTCCTTCGTTTGTGAAGATTTGGAGTTGACCTTCACGCCTAAGTCCGTGGCCTTAATGACGTTACCCGCTGCTTCGGCGACGTGGATCCCCCCTGTGAAATCCTGAAGAACAAACGTAATAACAATGGCAAGCAACAAGCTAATTCGAACCTTTTTCCCAAAAACATTAAACATACTCCACCTTCCTCTCATTTAAAATAGTTGAATTACTTACATATTTACCCTTTATATTCTTCGGTCAAGATCGTTCAAATTTGAAGAATTTTCATAAAAAAAGAAAAAGCCAGGGATTTCTCCCCGGCTTAACCTGTATCGTTCATATCATTCCTAGGACTGGTCGAACAGTTCGTTTAAGGTTCAATTCCCCATACCTTGGCGCCATCCTGATACGCTGTCACTTTCGTCCAGGCACTGAAGGCCGTTTTGGTGGAATCGAAGGAATAATCATTCGTTTGATCAAAATTCGTCCAGTTGTTTTTCGAAAAACGTCCCTGGATAACTCCGGTCTCGGCACCCGCAGCCAAGCTGCCAGCACCCGGTTTGAAACCAATCTCCAGATACGTATCTGCCGTGCCCTTGGCCGGATCTACGGAAACAAAAAGCCCTTCCACGTTACCGCTGCCAATCTG
Source organism: Paenibacillus sp. FSL K6-1318 (assembly GCF_037976905.1). NCBI lineage: Bacteria > Bacillati > Bacillota > Bacilli > Caryophanales > Paenibacillaceae > Paenibacillus > Paenibacillus sp. FSL K6-1318. The sequence goes on along the minus strand of NZ_CP150270.1, from coordinate 1,333,058 downwards.
TGCATAATCACACCAGAAACTCAGATCAGCGGCACTGTCCTTCGTGAAATAATACCGGACCTTCACTTTGCTCAAGTCCACAGCAGTTGTACCCGTGTTCTTCACATTGAACTGTGGAGTAATCGCATTGCCCGAAGTTCCTGAACTACCATTACGGTATTGTACTTCAAGCGTTCCCGTTGTAACTGGCGGTGCCAATGGTGTCAACACCAATACATTCGAATTCGTCTGACCACTCGTATTGATGGCAACGACTCTGTAATTGTAAGCTGTACCATTCACCGCTGTAGCATCGGTATACGTCAGTGCGGTCAACCCTGTCGCCAGATCAGCATATGCTCCGCTGCCTACCGAACGTTGTACCTTATAACTTGCTGCTCCAGTCGATGCTGTCCATGTCAGTACCGCCTGGGCATTTCCAGCCGTTCCAGTAAGGTTGAATACGCCTGGCACAACAACACCTGCCAGCGGTGTTGCAGATGCCTGTGTTGACGGTGTGGACTCACCTACAGCATTCACCGCAGTAATCACATAATAATAAGTTGTGCCGTTGGTCAAGCCTGTGTCCGTGAATGTTGATCCTGTGACCCCTGTCGCTACAGGCGTATAAGGACCACCGTTCACTTCTGCACGTTTCACAGTATACGAGGCTGCACCAGCAGCTGCATTCCAATTCAGAACCACTTGCTCGCTTCCTCCAGTTGCTGTTACGCCAGCAGGAGCAGCGGGTACTTCCACTTCCGGACTGTCAGCATCTCCGAGGAGACGATCATACTCGCCGTATGCTGTAGCCATGTCCACCTGTGACCAGAAACGGTGATACGTAAAGGTCGGTGCGCCATTTTCCCATGTTTTCGTTGTCGGATTATACGACGTTTTGTACAGATTATCCAGGTAAGCCCATGCCGGATCTTGCTTGATGGCTGGACGCAGATCGGAGTATCCAATGTATACGCCGTTGCCGCCTTTTGCCGGATCGGAAGGTACACCTGCTGTACCTGGAATCGTATTGCCCTGACCGAACGTTCCTGACCAGTTCGCAGGAATGTAGATCTCTTTTGCGAAGAAGCGGAAGTAGTCTTTACGCACTTCTTCCGTTACAATCCCCACGCCATCATTGTAATCCCACGCCGTATCCAGCAGTGTCTCAGCCAGATCCTTCGCTTCCTGACCTTTGGCACTGAGCGTTCCATTCTCTGCCTGGGTTCCTGCGGCAAAGAAGGTCAGCGCCTTAATGTAACTTCCCAGTACCCCTGTGTCCTGTGCAGGATCTTTGGTGACCACACGGAAGTTCGGATTTTCCGTGAAGGAACTGAAGCCATTCCATTTATCCGGTTGACCTTGCCACTCCTGACTGCCTGGAATCCAGAACTCTCCTGGGGCTGGAGTTGTCGCTACCTGTGCATTCAGACCACCAAGAATCCTCCCTCCTGCTGCGTTCAGATAATACCCTTGCGCATCCGTCACTGGACGCTCATCCACAAATACATAATCCTTGGACCAGTCGATCCACTTGGTTATGACTTTTTTGGCCATCTGGAAGTTCTCGGAACTTAGATCCCCGCTCTCGGCAAGAATGTAATACATCTCGGCTACACGTTCCAGCGACCATGCCTGGAATCCAAACCATGTGTTCGAATCCGGGTCACGATACACAGGAGCCTCCTGATAAGCCATGTCATAGAATGTGCTCACCCCAGCCGGATAGGCTTTGTATGAACCGTCCAGACTGTTCGTTGCGCCCCCGCCGATCGCTCCTTCATGGGATTGCAACCATGTGTAGAACTCCAACTGACGCTTCAAGGATGCATTCCAGTCTGCCTTGGCTGTAGCTGATTTTGGAATCAGGCCACCTGCCGGATCAGACAAGGCATATGCCGCGACCGGATTCTGATAGGCCTGATGCGTATGACTCGCACCAATCCGCCAAGCCCAATCCCCACCTTGACCCAAGCCACCGCCCCATGACGTATACCAGGCCATGAGATACATGTTGGAATCCTTACCTGTACCCGGGGTTGGTGCACCATTCTTCGCACTGCCGATCTTCTGGAAGTACTTGTCGTGCATACCATATCGCAGATAGTCACCCATCTTCTTGGCCTTATCCAGATACGCCGTATTGGTGTATCCCATCTCCTTCGCCCAGTACAACACCTGTACTGCACGTGCATCGGCATCGGTTGCATTTGTATAACGCCACTGCGCTGATGGTGCTTGCGTTTCTTTCGTGAACAGGCTCATGAATCCTTCGTTCGGCTTCCCAAATGTTTTATTATCCTGAGACGGATGTGGAATGGCTTCCCACACGGACTCCTGCTCTCCACGCTGGAACGTATTCACATAAGCAGCCGTATGGGATGGATTCAACAGGTTTCCATATCCGTACCAATTATCTACGTCCAGCAACCAGTGCATCAGATAGGTCTGATTGTTCCCGTAAGCTGCTTTGAACTCCGCATCTAGCGGGTCCTTTCCTGCCGCATATTGTCCATTAATCGCCGATGGATATTGATCCGGGAAGGGTTTTTCCGCTGCATACGTTGCAGGGCTATTCGGATTGTAATAACTCATGGTAGGCTGTTCTTCCTTGCCATCACCTTCATTGACCGGAATAATGTATTTTTCCATGCTATCCCATGCCGCTTCCAGTTTGGTCCAATCCCCTGTATAGTGACCATACATCGTTTCCAACCATAGCCAGTAACTGTACGCCTCTGATGTCGTCATGTGCCCATGATCCGGTGCCTCGCTGAGCAGCGTTTCAATGGAGTGATACGGAATTCCCTCTGGAGAAAAATATCCGTTCGCCGGATCTTTCAACTGATCATACAATTGCAAAAACCGGGCTTCATTAATGCTGTCTGACTGAATCTCGATGACCTGATCGGCGGCATGTGCCGTTTGTGGCCCTGCCCAGAGTCCGGTGTATCCGGTCAACATGACGGTTCCCGCCAGCATGGCTGTTAAACTTTTTTTCGCAGCTGATTTCAACATGAATATATACCTCCCTGGAATAGTGGAAATTAAATATAAACGCTGTTGCTGTTGGTCTGCCCATCCTGTTCTTCGGCTTCTGATTGTGCGCCAGTTACGGCTCCAAGCCCCATACTTTGGTGCTTCCCTGATACCCGGTTACCTTGTTCCAAGCGGTAAAGGCCGTCTTGGTGGCGTCATGGGAATAGTCATTACTTTGATCAAAATTGCTCCAATTATTTTTGGAAAAGCGTGCCTGGATCACGCCGGTCTCTGCTCCAGCGGCCAAACTGCCCGCTCCGGACTTGAAGCTGATCTCCAGATACGTGTCTGCTGTACCCTTTGCCGGATTCACTGCGACGAATGTGCCTTCGATATTGGCCGTGCCCATCTGGGCATAATCACACCAGAAGGTCATACTCTCCGTCCCATCCTTGGTGAAATAATATCGGATCTTCACAGTACTGAGATCAATCGCCTGTGTGCCGGTATTTTTCACATTGAACTGCGGGGTTACTGCATTGCTCGAATTCCCGGACCCTCCGCTGCGGTACTGCACTTCGAGTGTACCGGTCGTCACCGGAGGTGCAGAAGGCGTCAGTGCCAGGACATTGGACAACGTCTGTCCGTTCGCATTCACTGCTGCAATCCGGTAATTGTACGTGGTGCCATTCACGGCTGTCGTATCGGTATAAGTGAGTGCGGACAATCCAGTTGCCACATCCGCATATGTCCCGCCTGCTACCGAACGTTGCACCTTATAGCTAATAGCGCCCGAGGCTGCTGTCCAGGTCAGGATCGACTGCGCATTACCAGCTGTCCCACTTAAAGTCAGTGCTCCCGGCACCATCGTTGCTGCTTGCGGTGTAACCGACACCTGTATAGAATTCGAAGATTCCCCTGCTGAATTCACAGCGGTTACCACATAATAATAAGCCTTCCCGTTCGTCAGTCCCGTGTTCGTATAGGTCAATCCATTAACACCCGTCGCGACAGATGTATACGGTCCTCCACTCACCTCGGAACGCTTCACCGTGTATGATTCGGCCCCGGGTGCAGCGGTCCAGGTCAAGCTAACCTGATTGCTGCCCGCCACAGCCTGCACGCCAGCAGGTGCACCTGGAACCGTGATTGGTAAAACGCCTGGCTCCTGTCCATACACCTTCACCCCTGCATCATAGACTGGAAGGTATACGCTCTTCACAGGATTGCCAGTAGTCAACGTCTGGAACGAATGATCATTGCTTGCATTCCATGCGCCCTGTGGGCCTGTAATGCGGAACTGCACTTCTTTACGATAATTTCCTTCCCCGCCCGGATAGATCTTCGTATTACCGAAGTTCGCCGTAATGGCATAGATGTGCTGGGCTGCATTGACCACAACCGGTTGGGATACCGTCGCCCCCTCCGTATAGGATGTTGTAACTTGCACATCCGAGACGGTACGTCCGGCAGCATACACCTCGCTCAGATCAAGGAAATACTTAAAGGACAGTTGATCTCCCATGCGGGCAGGCCAAGCGGACCGATTATTAAGCTGTGCCCTGATTTCCGTATAATTGGAACCAGATGATTTAACAGCAGCCTCTACAAAGAACTCATCCCCCTTCACCTCAGGTGCAGGGAAGTTCGCAAGGGGCTGATGATTCTGACCAAATAACAGATTCATTTTAGCCAGCGCACCAGTGAATCCAGCGTTATAATCCGTTGCGACCTCATTGCTCACATAATCCCCGATATCATCGGTGTACCCATCCGATGCATCCGGGCCACCGACCATGGCACCATACAGAATATGGCGGTGATTCGCCGGGACATCCTCATTGTTCAGCCACGAACCGTGAGCGGTCCGGTGATGCGGATGCTGGGGTGCATTCTGCCCGTATCCGACCACATAACTACTCTGACGTGGATTATCGCCAAGAATGTAGTTCATTTGTGAAACGGCGAAATCCTGATATCTGGATTTCTTCACAGGATCACCGACCCAGTCGGAATAGACAAACGAGATAAAGGATGCATTCGCTGCATACCGGAGCGAGCCCCACTGATCCAGCCACGCCAGACCTCCCGGTGTGTATCTGACTCTCTGTCCATTGGTCCCGACAGACCAATAATCCAGGTTACGCTCGGTAGATTGAATAAAGCTTGCAGCTTCCGGCATGTTCAGACTGGACGTAATACGAGCCAGCAAAATTTGGGCACCGTAGTTTTTGTTGTCCCAGCCTTGTGTCCAGGTATATGGCCAATTGGCAGCACCTCCACTGGAAGACCACTGATTGGTTGCCGCAATCGCCTTGGACAAGTAAGCGCTATCATTAGTAGCTAAATAAAGCCATGCTCCACCCCATGCCAGCTCATCATAATATCCAGACCATGAGTTATAGAACGATTGTGCATCGGTAATACAATCGGAGTATTTCCCCCGGTAAGTATCTGCAAAGTGATACAGCTCCTTCGCATGTTGAAGCAGCTTCGCTGCATACACAGGATCATCACCGGCAAATACAATCGATGCCGCTGCCAGTGATGCCGCTGTTTCTCCCGCCAGGTCACTGCCCGGACAGGAAGCATCAATCTTAAAGGCAGGCCGGTTCATCTGCATCACTTCAGCAGGGCCCCACCAGGCGTGATCCGTATTCCCGGCTCCGACTTGTCCCCATAATTCATTTGGTTTCGTATGCGCTTTCATAAAATAGTCTGTAGCCCACTTGATATTTTCCTTGATCTCCTCCAGTTGCCCTGCCTGCTCATATCCTTCGCGGTATTCCACGACGGACCAGGCCAGCATGGTAGCAGAATACGCCATTGGTAATCCGAATTTCACATGATCTCCGGCATCATACCATCCCCCGGTCAGATCAACGCCTACATCAGCCCCATCCTGCATACCTGAATTGCCACGCCATTCGACCCGATTGTTCGCTGGTAATGGACCTGAACGCTGCGCCTCATAGAAATAGATGGCCTTTTGCAGTGCTTCAGCATAGTTCTGGTTTCCGGCGGCCGCATCCGCCTTACGAATTCCTGTACCCATCGATAAACTCCCTGCCAGTAGTCCTGCCGATAACGCAATCATAGCGACTCGTCTCCACCAGCTCCCCTTCATGTTCAACTATTCATCTCCTCTTCTTGAATGTTCCGTATGCATTACGCTGAACTGCGAATGGTATCCGCTCCTCCCCATGGTGTAACTCCGTGTAACTTCCACCATTAATTACCATTATAGTCGTTTGATTAACTTGCAATATAAGCGTTGGTGACTTCTAAAATAACATTGTTGTGACCTGCTCGGCATCATGCGACAAAAAAAGCTGCTTCTCTGACGCATATGCGCGTCAGAGAAACAACTTCTTATCGTTGCTGTAACCAGCACCACAAACCAAATGGCATTTCTGACCATCCAATCTGTGCATTCCCACACATCACATGTGTCAGAATATCTCAGTGGTTACACTTTGAATTTGTTAATTTGCTCCTGCAGTTCTTCAGCCATCTTGGATAATGAACCTGCGGATGATGCAATCTCTTCCATCGAAGCCAGCTGCTGCTGGGTTGCCGCAGATACATTATGCACCCCGCCTGCTGCTTCTCCAGCAATATTAGAGATCTGACTCACATATCCTACAACCTCAGTCGTACTCGCCGACATTTCTTCTGAACCTGCAGATACTTCCTGAATCTCGCCCGCTACTTTGTTGACCGCATCCGAGATCTGCTCGAACGCTTGTCCTGCCGCAGTAACCATCTCGATTCCAGCTTCCGTCTCACTGCTGTTCACTTTGACAGCCTGAACAGCATGATCTGTATCTTTCTGAATTAATTGAACAAGATCCGTAATTCTTTGCGCAGATGTGGAAGATTCCTCAGCCAGCTTCCGTACTTCTCCCGCAACGACCGCGAAACCACGCCCATGCTCTCCTGCTCGTGCGGCTTCAATGGCTGCATTCAGTGCAAGCAGATTGGTCTGCCGGGCAATGTTGTTAATTACCTCGGTAATGGTTCCAATCTCTGCTGAACGTTCCCCCAGCCCTGTTACCAGCTCTGTCAGCGAAGCAATGGAGTTGCGAACAGAACCCATCTGTTCAACCGCTTGTTGAATGATCATATTACCTTCGGAAGATTGGTTTGCCGCATCCACAGCAGATACCGATACACTTTGAGCAAGCTCGGCAATCTGTTCCGATCCGAGAGCCATCTCATTCATTGCTTGTGAAGAACGCTTCACGATATCCACCTGATCCGACGTACCTACCGCGAGTTCTTCTACCGTTTCAGAGATCTGTTCCGAAGCCTGGGTATTCTGCTCTGCACTTGCAAGAAGCTCTTCTGATGAAGCAGCTACCTGTTCAGAAGTGAGGGATACCGATTCGATCATTGAGCGAAGATTGCCACTCATGGTATTGAAGGAAGTCGCCAGCGTTCCCAATTCGTCTCTGTTCTTGAGCACAATCGTCTCACCCGTCAGATCACCATTGGCGATCGCCATGGCTGCTGTGTTCATCTTTTTGATTGGACGTGAGATGATGCTTGCAATGAAGAATGCAATAAATACTGCGACCAGGAATGCAACAATGGTCACTGCCAAAATCACGTTAAATGCATTCTCGGCCAACACAACTGATTCATTCGTTGCCGCTTCCGATCCTTCATTGCTCAAGTTAATTAACTGGGCAAGTGTGTCGTTTGCTGTGTACCACATTGGGTAGGCCTCGGTATGAAGTCTGCTGGCTCCCTCATAATCATTGTTCACACCCAATTCGATGAATGCAGGCATTTTTTCCAGATAGGCGTCATAATTCGCCGCGAAGTTCTCATTATATAGCTTAAGTGCTGCTTCATTGTCTCCAATGTATGTAAGCAACTGTTTGCGCTCATCCTCGATCTTGGTGAGGAGAAGCTGTAACGCTTCATTCATCTTGGTTGTTTCGTCTTCGTCCTGTTCAACGATAATTGCCAGCGCCAACCGCTCTACATCGGAGACATCACCATTCATCATCCCAAGCAGGCTTACACTCGGCATCCAGGTTTGATCCACTTCATTCGCCTTGCTCGACATATTATGGATCTGGACTAACGCATAGACGCTTACAAAAACCAGCATAGCTACAACTATCAGAAAACCAGTCAGTAACTTGCCTCGAATCGTTAACTTAAATTTCCCCAACATGTTCCCCACTCCTCAAAATAATACATATTAATAGTATATCGTCACCTATCGTCATGAATTGTAGATGTCAGAATTCAATTTCTATAAATTTCATGTAACTTCGAACATAACGCAAAAGAAGTCTCCCATCTTTGGCAGAACCAGAGATAAGAGACTTCTTTATTGAACAAAACCATCACGGCTTCGCAACATATTACGTCCAGACGCTAACGAAAAACACGCCGGTGTATGTTAATGAAAAAGTCGGGAATCGACTTGGTATAATTGCGGGTCGTAATCAGCACCACACTGATCAGGCTGCCCAGAAGGAAGCCACCCAGAATATCTCCTGGATAATGCACACCTACATATACACGAGACACCCCTGTCAACACAGCAAGTAAGAGCATCCATAATCCGAAACGACGTCCAATGAAGAATGAAGCAGCCGCAAGAGCAAATACAAAGGAAGCGTGTTTACTTGGAAAAGAAGGGTCAGGTACATGGGCTACCAGCTGATGCACTGGCCCTTCCACAAAAGGCCTTGGATGGCCCACTGCGGGTGATATCCCCCATTTCGCCAGAACTAGCGCCACAATGGACGCTACACAGGCATAGAAGACAACTCGCTGCTTCGATGGATCGCCGAGAAACCATACGATAACGAGCAGTGCGATCATAACCCAGACCGCATACTCTGATGATGTAATCATAAACCAGTCCAGAAACGGAATTCGGTCTGCAAACTGATTAATCCAATTAAATACGGATTGATTCATAACTAGCTTTTAATACCTCCATTACACAAAACAAGATTATTTTTTACATAATAAATATACACTAACTATTTGTCAAACAATCCCCATATTGACCGAAGTTACGAAATCAAAGAGGACATTTTGCTTTCTTTTTGTTAAACTAGTTTGGGTTACATATCAGTTCAATCATAGAAAGGTGAAGATTATGCTTAAAAAATGGTTATGGGGTACAGCCCTGACCCTGGCACTTGCTGTCACAGGTGTCATTGTATATTACGGATATTCGATTGTTCATTTTGCCAATAGCATCTCAACTGCTTCCGGGACTTCATCCGATTCTTCCTCTTCGGGCACAAACAGCGATTCAGACACTTCAACGACAACAATTCCCAGATGGGAGGGCCAAGAACGGGTAAACATTCTGCTGCTTGGTGGGGACTCCAGAGGTGATGATGCAGGGCGTTCTGACTCGGTCATGGTCGCTTCCATTGATCCGGTCACCAAAAAAGCCCACCTGTTCTCCGTACTGCGAGATACCTATGTAGCCATTCCAGGGCATGGCAAAAGCAGGCTCAATGCAGCTTTTTCCTATGGAGGTGCAGAGCTGACCAAACAAACCGTCAGTGATTTGCTCGGTATTCCCATTCAGCATTATGTCTACACAGACTTCACAGGTTTCATGGCACTCGTTGATGCGGTAGGCGGTATTGAGATTGATGTGGAGAAAGACATGTATTACACCAGTAAAGCGGATAAACATATGTACGACATTGATTTGAAAAAAGGATTGCAGCATATGGACGGCAAGACCGCCCTTCAATATGTTCGGTTCCGTCATGATGCCACCTCGGATTTCACGCGAACCGAACGGCAGCGGATCTTCATGACCGAGCTGGCCAAGAAGATGCAGAGCACCACGTCGCTCTTCAAAATCCCGGATATCCTGGAAGCCATCGCTCCCTACATTGAAACAGATCTTAGTCCAACCCAGATGTTAAAACTCGCATCACTCGGCTTCGATATCCATGTGAACGATATCGATCAGCAGCAGATTCCACCGAACAAGCTGCTCACCAATGAACTGGTCGGCTCAGCACAGGTACTCGGTGTCGATGTAACCAAACTCCAGTCTTATATTCAGAAACTGTTTGAAGAAGATGCCGCGTCCTCGGAGGCTCCATCATCAGAGGAGCAGAACTAGAACAAACAAGAATTATATCAACAGAAAAGACGGCCGCAGCCGTCTTTTTTTGTACCTATTTTCTCCATTTAATGCAGCCTTAATGTTTAACAGGTACCCTTATATGATGAACTCCGGTTCCTGGAGGGAGGATTACATGTGAAAAAACCACGAATAGCGGAATGGACCGAGCTGCGGGGCATTGCCTTTCTGGCGATTGTCATGCAGCATAATATCGCTGAGTATATCTATCGCGCCGATATTGAGCAACCGGATTCCATTATGCTGACCATGATTTATCATCTGACCCGATTCGGTACACCAACGTTTGTATTTCTATCGGGTGTCATGCTGTTTTACCATCACCGTAATACCAAACCGGAATATCCTCGCTTCATTCGAAAGCGATTTGGCGATATCTATATGCCGTTTGTCGTATGGACACTTATCTATTGGCTTGCTGTCCGTATCTTCACCCCCGAGTTCTGGCTTGCAGGCATTCCGGACTTTCGCAGTCTTGTTCGAGAACTGTTTGTCCCGCAGACGGGATATCATCTCTGGTTTGTCATTATGGTGTTTCAGTTTTATATGCTGTTTCCCTTGTTCCTGGCGGGAGCGAAAGCCATTCAGAGACGTATCCGGAACGCCAAGCGTTTCACGCCCATGCAAGTCATTATGGGGCTAATTCTCTTTGCAGCCGCATTCTACGCTCTGCTTATGAAATGGTCCTACTATAATATGGGGGGCTGGACAGAAACACTGTCTGAGCCTTGGTCCACGTTGCTGCAATATCGATCCTATTCATGGATCATGTACTGGTTCTACTTTTTGCTGGGTGCCGTATGTGCATGGTCAGTGGATAGCTGGAGGAGTTGGAGCACGAAGATACTGCCATGGATGATCTGTCTGTTTATAGGGATGTACATTTGGCTTGGATACGATGTGCTGCGTGGGTCCGGGGATGTTGTGAATTTGAATATCTCTACTTATTTGAAACCAACCACATTCCTCATCATTATGGCTCAGATGCTCATGTTGTATGGTTTCCTTGTACTGATGCGGGGCAAAGATACACGGTTTCAGCGTCTTCTATCCTGGATTGGCCGCTATTCATTTGGTGGTTATCTGGTTCATGCACTGGTGATCTACGCGATCGCTTACGTTACCAGACCGCTTCAGCTCAGTGGATGGCATCTGCCTGTAACGTTACTCTCGTTTCTTGTAACGGCTGCTGTATCCCTTGCGATCAGTTGTACACTTTCCAAACTTCCTGGCTCCCGCTTCACGGTAGGGTTAATGCGTAAACCACGTTTAAGCACTCATCCATCTGCTGCTACGGATAAAAGAAATTCACCTGACCGAACTCCGTCACCCGGCCACACTCGTAGTCCGGGAACGAGTGAGACATTATGAACCAAGAAGAGCGTCCCCGTTGGTGGAGACGCTCTTCTTTATTTCACTTCGCTCGAAGTTGATCGTCCAGGAAGAGGTTCCTGGGGACCCGGGGCTGGATGCACGTTGCCCTTCTGATTCACAAATCTCTTCAGATCACCCGTTAATTGTTCCTTCAGCTTGTCCACCAGCTGCGTTTCGCTAATACCTTTTGCCTGAGCAATCTCAGCCAGGGATTTCCCTCCCTGAAGCTGCTCGTGCAGTTGAGCCGGTGTGACTCCAATAAAACGGGCGATTTCGCCCTTATCTACCATGGAACGTTTGCCATGGTGGGCAAATTCACGCCGCAAATCACGAAGCGGGGTATTGATGACCTTTTTCAACTTGGTATCCATATCCGCCTTCGTGGCTGCTGCTTGTTCCTTGGTGAGACAACCTTCTTCTACAGCTTGATCCACACGCTGCGCCAATGTAGGCTTCAACTTCTGCAATAACTGTTCTTCACTAAGACCCTTGCGCTCTTTGGCAATTTGGGACAACGTCTTGCCCAGCTCCATCTGTGCTTTCAGATCCCGAAGACCGATTCCAAGCAAGTCTGCCGTTTCACCGATCATAAACAAACCGTGTCCTGCCTGCATGCATGGCTTCGCTGTTTTGTCGGAGGAAGAAGATCTAGATGCATCGTGATGTTCCTCAACCCGAAGTGCTGGATCAGCGAATGCCACATGCCCAGTTCCTGCTGTTATGACTATGGCTGCCAATCCGGCTGCCATCCATGTTTTCCATTTCATATTCATTTTTCTGCCGCCTTTCCGATGTCGAAATCCTGTGCCTCCCTAGTTTGAGCCTAAAATCCACTTTTTTATGCCATAAAATACAAAAAGTCATCATTTTTCTCACAATTGATCACAAAAAATCCTATTTTTTTCAGTTTATTTCCGCTATACTGAGTGTAACTTCATGATCTAGTTGGACAGTCCTGAATCACCTTATCGCAGGAAGGACGATATGTAATAATGCGGAGAGAATGGTTAGATCCGTTTAAATCCGATCTGGAGATCGTGTTTGCTTCAGCGGAACAACTCGTACGGAAATATCCCGAACCCTTGTCAGGATATGCATTGGAACAACTTCATTCGGTTAATCCCCTGTTACGAGATTCGGGACATAGTTACATCGGGTACATCATTCCACTTTGGATGCAACACTCAGACAAGCTACCCCAAGAGAAAGCACTCCAATTAAGTACAGCCTGTCTCATTCACATGTTATATTTTCTGAATCAGGACGACGTGATGGATGAACAACCTGAGGATGCCACACGGAAATTATCCGTGGGTAATCTATATTACATGGATGCACTTCAATCTTACTCGGAATTATTCGATCCTTCCTCCGCGTTCTGGATCTATTTCAGACAATATGTAGTGGATTGGGCCGTGAGTGTTACGGGCGAGCATTCCATTGATTATTTTCAAAAGAGTCCCTTGTTGATTGCGCAAAAAGCAGCCCCTCTGCTCATTGGAGCTACAGGTGCACTGCTTATGCTGAAAGAGTCCGACCGGATCATCCCGGTGTGTTCTGGCATCAACATCACACTCATGACACTCCAGATGACCGATGACTTCACAGACACGCAACAAGATGCTGTGCATGGAAACTACAACAGCTACCTCTCCCACATATCCGCAGCACTGAATCACAACTATCCCGCTCATCCTCTTAGCGAACGTATACATGACAATGTATATAATACACAACTCATGAACTCTTACGTAGACATTGCTTATCAATATCATCGTACATTAACATCGTCTAACTTAGGAATATCGCATCTTGAGGCGTTTAATTCTTACTTATGCAGCACGTTGGTACAAGCTGTTCAGGACATTACACAACGGAAGAAACGGCTCCTCCAAGGCGGGTTTCATCACTGGATCAGCGAGCAACAGTTGGAATCCTGAGCATAAGGATGAAGCTGATTCAGTTTAATTTTAAATATGAAGGGAATGTTGACGATGATGGTATCAGAGAAAACGTTGCATGAGGATATTATTGAAAAGGCTTGGAGTGATGAGCACTTCAGACAACAATTGCACTCCAATCCGAAGCAGGCGCTTCGTGAAGCTTTCGGTATCATAATCCCGGAGCACATTCAGGTACGTACCGTTGAGGAACAGCAGAATGACTATGTTCTTGTCATACCTCCCAACCCTTCCAAAGTAAATTATGATGTGAATTGCGGACCTTGGAGAAGTTAAGTCGGGCGAGCTAATCTTGTAGTGTAAGAAATCAGGGGTAGGAACAAAAAAGCCGCTGTATCCTTCTGAGTCCGTCATTCGACGAACTCGGTAAAAGATACAACCGCTTCTGTTCCTACCCCTTTGGTGCTTGTAAAGCTAATCTGTCCTTGCATCGCTTCAACAATGCGGAAAGTCACCATCATGCCCAGGCCTGTGCCTTTGATTTTATTGGAAAAATACGGCTCGCCCAACCGGGAGAGTGCTTCCTCGTCCATTCCTTCTCCGTTATCCCTGACATGCACCTTAATCATTCCATCCTGCTTATACGCCCAGATATCAATCTGGCCTTGTCCCTGCAAAGCTTCAATACTGTTCTTGATAATATTGATAAAAGCCTGCTTGAACTTCGAGGAATTGCCCCGAATATATAGATCCGGCGGAATGTCAGTGGTGATTTTGCCACCTTCGAGATTAGCCATCGGTACAAGAATACCTTCGATATGATTGAATTCATCCGAGATATTGAGCGAGATAATATGGTCAAACTCAGGTTTGGCAAAGGTAAGAAAGTCCGTAATGATGCCGGAAGCCCGATCAAGTTCCTCCAATGCAATTCGAACATACCCCTTATTTTTGTTGTCTTCCTGTTCTGTCATAAGTTGCAGGAACCCTCTTGTCACCTGAAGCGGATTACGTACCTCATGGGCAACGGAAGCTGCAAGCTCACTAATAATCTCCATTTTTTCAGATCGCTGCAACTCATTGTTGAACAACTCCAGTTCTTTGGAGTACTCTAACACTTTGGTATGTTTTTCAGCAAAACGACTACCGAGAATGGCAATCAACGAGATCACAAATGCAACCATTGACCATTTCCACCATAACAGATGATACGAACCACTCCGCTGATAATACCACAACAATTCAGCCACACTGATCAAGGCAAATGTACCGAATCCTGTCGCAAGCAGCATTGCTTCACGGTTTCGTTGCAGCGCTTTGGCGATGGTACCCACCAAGAGGATTGTAAGCAGGATGACCAGCACCATGCCAACTACACGCTGTACGAGCAGATTGTAGAGGAACTCCCATTGCCCGCCTGAAGTAACATAGATAAATAGAGAGAATACCGCGATGACTGAATATATGAATTGTATTTTTCGTAGTTTGGTGAAGATTCCATGCAGTCCTGGCCCGATAATCTGCTCAAAGAAATAACAGAGTGCTGGCATACCCAGCAGCATCGCCAGATCAAATACGACCGAATACAGGTCACCATATACTTGATAGAATGTATACAAAAATTGCGAGTACGTGATGATCATCGTGCCGATGGAGCCCATCACGATGCATAGCGAGATCCATAATCCCTTGTGGAATTTGCCCAGGAAAAACGTACAACTCAGCATCGTAATCGCTGTGAAGACAAACGTCGCACCCAAGATGACATCAATAAGCCCGTTATGAATATATTTCTCCTGTAAAGCGGCATATGGTCCAACCTGAACGGTACCTTGTATGCCCAGACGGCCTTTCTCATTTTGCGACCATACATAGAGCGTGTCACCTGAATTTTCACTGGATAAGGGCAGCAACACAGCATTATTATCATAATTGTAATGGTAGTTCTCGTAGACCTTACGGTCCTCCAGATAGATAACAATATGATTGCCTTTAATGTTCTCAAATCGAATGGCTGAACTTTCCTCAGTCAATTCAGGGATGGTCAGGCGAGTCCATAAGGAACTCGATCGATCTGTATTGCTATACTCTAACTTATCGACACCCTGTCTTTCCCATATCTCATCTGCTCCCTTAACTTCACTGATGAACCCCTGATCGTCAACGTTCCCCCATTTTACTTCCCATCCTGCAATGGATACAGGCTGCTGAACCTCTCCTGTAGTTGCAAAGACTATCCCGTGCGGCATACCTAGAATAATCAATACACTCATCCATAAGATGACGATAGCTTTGGGCACATTTTTCATTCACAGCACCTCAAAGTTCTAATTTTCCCTATCTTAGATTCTCTCATCTATCATTCGCCACCGTTTGTCACGTCACCTTCTTGAGATAAAATGAAATTCACATTTAAGTCGATTTATAGTTTTATTTCCATTTTATTGTTAAAGTCATCCGATCAATCACGCAGATCTTCGAACTGATTCTCTATCATTTCACGTTCCTTCTGTTCAACTTGACTGCGGAATTCAAGCCACTGCTCTGTTTCTTCATCATCATAGATGGTCCATATATCGGAAAAAAGGAAATCCCGCAGCTGGACAACTTGCCCGGACCATATCCCGCCTACCCAAAACAATCCATCCGGACGACGGATGACGGTGCGGGAGAACCCAGGTGTGGACGCCTTTTGCCCGATACGGATGCGTGTGATCATATTGCCTAGTGTGAACCAGTCCACTTGACATCCCTCCCTTACATATTCAAGCTTCATCATAACATAGGGAAAACAGGAAAAGCTGTAAAAACGGTGGCTGCGATTCAATCCGTTGCTTCGGGTGTAATGGTTTCTCAAAGCAAACACACACCCTAAGGAGATGATTCCAATGAATGAGCCACATCGTACGGTTGAGGTGGAACATAAGGATGTTCAGCATAAATCGGATTCAAGTATGGTCGCTTCCACATTTATTAAATATGCCGCGTATATCATTATCTTTTTTGGATTCTTATACTTCTTGGTCAAGTATGTATTTCCCAAATTCTAAGGCATTCATATCGTAGCAAACACCCGGGGATAATAACCTGTGCAAGATTACAACGTTAGCGCTTTGGGTAACTACGGGGTAAGAAGCTTTTGAGAAACCGAGATGAAAGGAAGTGCTACTCATGTCTGACAAACCGATCAGTAATGAAGAGAGTGACCGCTATTATGACCGTTATCAGAGGTCCCGCGATATTCCACCAGAGACGGAAGTTCCGGAAGGCGATATGGATACCTTTGACGAAGTTTCCGGCAGACGGATTGTAACGGAAGATTCGGATCTGGCACCCGTAGCCGCAACCGCTGTGGACGAGCCGGAATTGGATTCACGTTTGGCTGAGACACCGCTCGAATCCGTACCGGATGCAGATCTTCTGCAACCCAACAGTCCGGTTGATCCTGCTGCACCCGATCCGGATGCATTGCATGGTACCGATCTGCTCAATGGTGCTGGTGCGGATGCCAAACCGGAGAACGACATTCCACCGCGACGCTAACGGCTGTGATGACATCCTGAATGAGGAGGTGCATATACGATGAAGGAAGATCACCACAAGCATGTGCATGAACCGGATAATCTCGTGACCGAACGGGACATTGACCCGGACTTCGGACTGTTCACTGAGGACTCCTTCCCCGAAGCGCTTGAGGATGAGGATCAACGTGATGCGGTGGAGCATGCCATTCCTAAAGAGAAGGCATCCCGTAAGCCCTCTTCGGATGATCAATAAATAATCCCTATAAAAAGTGAACTGAAGAGTATTTACACTTGCCACTCCTTTGACAGAATAACCTTCTGATCGCTGTTATCCCCAGATTTTTTGATTCTTTTTTCAAAGGTAATAATCTGGGGATAAAGGCGAGCACTTCGTTTCTTCAGATTATTTCTGTCCTCTACGTTCTCGTGTAAAAGATTAGTTCAACTTATATAGATCCGTAGTAGACTTAAAAAAGATGACGTCTGTAACAACAGCGTCATCTTTTTCGTTCTTTTTAGTTCACTTTCTATTCGCAATTCAGCTTCACTGTTTAGCAGAAACCTTACTTGCCACGGGCAGTTTGTGATCCAACCCCGACCACTTCGCCACAATCGCAGTGATTAACAGCGCAACTCCGTTAATGATAAAAATCCAGCGAATCGGCAGCCAGCCGCCGAGAACACCACCAATGATCGGACCCGCCATCGTCCCGATCTGGGCAGCGGACTGATTCAAACTAAAGGCTCTTCCTCTAAAACTAGATGCAGTAGCCTGCACAATCATGGCGTTAATCGCCGGAAAAACAGCCGCGAAGAATAAACCGTATACAAATCGCAGTATGCCAAATCCGATATAACCTGTTGTAAAGAACTGCAGAAGATTGCCTACAGCCCCACCAACCAGTCCAATGATCAGCACTTTACCGTATCCAATCCTTGAACCAATCTTACCCCAACGCGGTGCCATGATGACTGTTGCTACCCCCACCGCCGAGAAAATAATACCCGAGCTAAGTGAGGCGCGATCAGGCTGAACGCCCATTTCCATCACATAGACCGTCAATAGTGGCTCCAGAATCATGACGGAGAACGTACATATGCCCATCATGCCAAGCACCGTCATAAACAAACGATTCGCTCTCGCTTCACGAATGTCATCCATGACATGAGAACGTGCTTTGTTCCGGTTGAAGTTCTCTTCTTTTACCCAGAAGGTTGCGATGATCGCGGAGACTAACACTACAATAGCCGAAAACAAAAATGCATTCCGGTTCCCATAATAATGGCTCACCACGCCACCGATTAACGGTCCGATAATCCCACCTGTGGCTCCCGCAGTAGACATAATGCCAAGTGCATACCCTGTCTTCTCTTCGGGTGTATTTGTACCTACCAGTGCAATCGCTGCTGGAACAAACCCTGCAAGCAGACCCTGAAACAATCGAACAACAATAAGCGAATACGGGTCCTGCACGAAATAATTGATTAAATATAAGACGGCAAGGCTGTATCCTGACCGGATGAGCATGGGCTTGCGCCCATATTTGTCAGCCAGCGAGCCCCAGAACGGTGAAACAAGCGCACTCGCAAGAAACGTAATACCAAAAGCCAGTCCTGACCATAACTCCAGGTGATCACGTACCCCCAGATCAGCACTTAGGAACAGGGGCAGAAATGGAATGGAGATCGAATATGCGGTGCTGCAAAAAAATACACCAATCCACAATATCACTAAGTTACGCTTCCACGAGAAGTTCATATACCCGCACGCCCTTTCCGTTACTGACGCCGGGACTGCCGTGTATTAGAGCGAACGGAACAGACCCGTACGTCCCTATGCGGAAGCATTTTCCTTATTTTACACCCATGATTCCACGAAGACCATCCCTTGTTCACCACAAACACATGTATTGCATTGCCATCCTGTCCACAAAAACGGTATGATAGTTGGGTAAATATCCAAATATGATTTGGAGAAAATATATAATGCAGAGATGCAAGGAGGAATATTTTCATGTCTTTACGATGGAAAAAAAACACAGTGGTTTCGCTGGTTCTCGCGATGCTGCTTATCGTCATTAGTGGTTGTGGACGCCCTTCGAGTGGCGCTACGGAAACACCAGCTCCAGTGGAACCAACGGGTCCCAATCCGGTAGCTACCATAGAGATGGCAGATGGACAGAAAATCGTCATTGAGCTCTATCCTGAAATTGCACCCAATACGGTGAACAATTTTATTTCACTGGCCAACCAGGGTTTCTATGACGGTCTGATCTTTCACCGGGTCATTCCCGGCTTCATGATTCAGGGTGGAGATCCAGAGGGCAATGGTCGAGGTGGCCCAGGGTATGCCATTAAGGGTGAATTTACATCCAACGGACACAAAAATCATCTGAATCATACGCGTGGGGTTATCTCCATGGCACGTGGTGATAATCTGGATTCAGCCGGATCCCAATTCTTCATCATGCTGGCGGATGCCGATCACTTGGATAATGCCTATGCTTCCTTTGGTAAAGTAACCGAAGGTTTGGAAGTCGTTGATGGTATTGCAGCTCAGGAAATAGGTGAAGGTGACAAACCGGTTACCGATCAAGTTATGAAAAAAGTTACGGTAGATACCCACGGTCTGGAGTATCCAGAACCGGTAAAAATGCCTTAATTAACGTCCTTGCCAAACGGATGATCATCCATGGTTATGACTTGTTTATGAACACTAAACAAACAAAAGCTCTGTCCTATGCGAGTGTCGCAAGGCAGAGCTTTATTTATTGAATTTAATGATAACGGTTACATAACTGACTTTATAAAAAAAGACCTCTTCCGGCATCATCCTCAATACATCCATCCCATCAAACGTAACCAGCCGATAATCGCAATCCATAACGGGCAGCTAAAGGCAACGCCCCATGCAAGCCCTTTCAGTAAACTACGGTTTACTTCCACGAACAACGACTCCTTTCTCCAGGGAATAGTCGCAGTATCGGTAATAGTATATGATTTTATACCCGTTTTCATTCGTCACGCATGCGACGTTTTCCTGCTTTTGTTCCGCAGATTCATGGAATGAATTCC
Organism: Paenibacillus sp. FSL K6-1318; assembly: GCF_037976905.1. Taxonomy (NCBI): domain Bacteria; kingdom Bacillati; phylum Bacillota; class Bacilli; order Caryophanales; family Paenibacillaceae; genus Paenibacillus; species Paenibacillus sp. FSL K6-1318. Next base: position 1,313,079 of record NZ_CP150270.1, on the reverse strand, counting down.
GGGAACCTGATATACTATGACTACTGTACGATAAATGGAACCTGATTCATGTTTGGAAAGGAGATTTTCCTATGGCAAAATCCAAAAAACGCACTCCTGCTCCCAAAGCAGCAGTAGCACAGGATAAACCCACAACACTGAAAGATCTGCTTAGCAGTGATGTGCTTGAGAAGCTGAAAGCTCAGGCAGATGAGGCAAAGGCTGCCGAGGCGGCAGTTAAAGAGCAGGAACGTCAGCAAGCCGAAGAAGCTCGCCAAGCGGAGCAAAAGCGCCGGGATAACGACTTCGAATATTTGCTCAATAACAGCGCAATGGACTGGAAAAAACATAAGTAAGTATCGGGCATGACCTGAGGGAGTTTCTGCCCATCCACATGCCAAAATAATATTACAGCAGACAAATCATGAAGATGATCTGCTCCCAGAACAGGGCCGCGTTGCGGTCCTGTTTTTTTGATATAGACACATATTGATTCACCAGTCTTGAGCCGGGTATGTAGAAGTAGAAGGTACAACGATAATCTATACGATGGAGGGATCAGAGATGACTGAACAACGTTTGGAAGGCAAAGTGGCGATCGTAACCGGAGGTGGATCGGGTATTGGTCAGGCTACCGCCATTCGTTTCGCCGAGCATGGAGCCAAAGTATACATGCTGGATCGTACACCCGAAAATGCGGAGGAAACAAAGCAGACGATTGAAAAGGCTGGCGGCGAAGCGTATGTGATCGAATGTGATATCTCCAAACCGGATAATGTGCAAAAGGCAATCAATCAGGCCGCGGCTGAAGCCGGTAAACTGGATATCATATTTGCGAATGCTGGCATCAACGGAACGATGGCTCCCATTGAAACGATGGAAATCGAGGACTGGGATCAGACGATGGAGATCAATATGCGCGGAACCTTCGCAACCGTCAAATATGCCATCCCCCATCTGAAAGAACATGGCGGCAGCATCATTATCACTAGTTCCATCAACGGTAACAGGGTCTTCTCAGGAATTGGATTCTCTGCATACGCTTCCAGCAAAGCGGGACAAACTGCGTTTACGAAGATGGCTGCACTGGAGCTGGCTCGTTACAAGATCCGTGTAAACGCCGTCTGCCCAGGAGCCATCGATACCAACATCGATGATAACACCTATCCGTCCGATGATCTGAAAGAAGTACAGATTCCTGTTGAATTCCCTGAGGGTCATGAACATCCGCTCAAGGGCGAACCTGGAACGTCGAAGCAAGTGGCGAACCTCGTTCTGTTCCTGGCCTCCGATGAAGCCTCTCATGTTACAGGTACACGAATCTACGTGGATGGTGCGGAATCTCTGCTCCGTGGATAAATATATAAATATAAGTTGGCCCGGCCTAATGCAGGGACAACGCCCAAACATCCCGCAAGCGATCTGATCCGGTCAGATTACTGCGGGATGTTTTATTTATGAAAAGTTCATATTCCGGCGCAGCGCAACTACAAGGATTATCCCTATACTGCGGAGCTTTTACCTTTTTTCACACGATGGTTGAACCGGTCTGGAATGGCAAAGAGCAAAATGTACATCAGCGAGAACAAGACTAGCGCCAGTATCTCTTCCCCAAGGATGTACATGGGATACGGACCTAACATATCCAGCACCGAGGGTGTACTCGGCTTGTATCTCAAAAACATGTAATTCGCGTCAAGCATGACATCTACAACGTATACGATTAGTGCTGCCACATTCACAAATATCATCGAACCTGCTACAGATCTCCAGCTAGGTCGCAGCTGTTCTACCCAGGTCATGTATAGTAAAGCCAGAATGATACAGGCATGAGCAACGAAAAATTGAATGAATCGAAAATGTGCATAACCATAGCCCAGATTAGGCGTCAGAATCGCCATAAGGGCTCCTGCGATGCCTGCGAATAACAGTGCAGAATGTAACAGTCGACTGCGTGTCAGTAGTAATAACGCCGATAATAGTAGAGACAGGCTACACAGTTCAAGTGGCAGTGACGTCTGTAGGCTCCATATCCCTCCATACACATACCAGAGTTGCAACACGATTTCACAAGCAAACATGATACAGGCTAGAACAATTCGCAGTGTGCGGCGTGCCCTCTCTGACCATGACCGAAGATGGTGTCGAAGCAAAAACATCAGGAGAATCAATACTGTAATTAAGCTAATGGAAACGATATGTGAAGTGGAGAATAGAATAAACGGCTCTGCATCATAAGGGTCCAGCCATGGTGGATACGCCATGCATCTCTTCTCTCCTTTGCGATCATCTCACCAACATTATCTCTCTTTAATGTTAACTTTTTCATTTTGCCATTGAATGAAAGAGCTGTCCAGTTGGAATTCTAAATAAGGATTGTAATTTAAATATCTTTATGTTAAGATAATTTCAGAACCAAAACAAACTAAAAGTTAGTAACTTTCTTAATAAAGAATAAATTAAAATAAACTCAAAAAATGTTCAACATCCTTTGTTGAACGTATAACCTAACTAGGAGGAATTATTATGCAAATCAAAGGACTTCACCACGTATCCGCCCTAACAGCCCATGCCGATCAGAACTATCGTTTCTACACCAATATCATGGGTCTGCGCCTGATCAAGAAAACAGTCAACCAGGACGATGTGTCCGTCTACCATCTCTTCTATGGCGACGAGAAAGGCAATCCGGGTACTGAGCTTACCTTCTTCGAAATTCCGATGGCAGGACAGACTCGTGAAGGCGTGAACAGCATTTCAGCAACGTCACTGCGTGTGCCAAGTGATGCGGCACTTACGTACTGGCAGCAGCGTTTTGACGAATTCGAAGTTGATCATGGAGAGATTGTTGAACGGGGAGGTCGCGCCACGCTCTCATTCACGGACTTTGAAGGACAACGTCTGATTCTGGTCTCGGATGAAAACAATACAGGTGTCGCTGGTGGTAAACCATGGGATCAGAGCCCTGTACCTGCCGAGTATGGCATTGTAGGTCTCGGCCCCATCCATCTTACGGTAAAAGACGCCTCTCTTACTGCTCCGGTTCTTACCCAACTGCTTGGTTTCAGAGCAAAAGGAAGCTACCCTGCCTTTACTCCAGGCCAACCTGATGTACTGGTCTTTGAATCAGGCGAAGGTGGCAGCGGCTCCGAGGTGCATGTTGAAGAGCGGAATGATCTTGCCCAAGAACGTCCTGGACGTGGCAGCGTGCACCATGTTGCGTTCCGTGTGGATAATGAAGAAGAGCTGAGACAATGGGTGGAACGCGTTCATAACTTCCAATTCCCGAATTCCGGTTTTGTAGACCGCTTCTACTTCCGCTCCCTGTATTTCCGTGAAGCGAACGGTATTCTGTTCGAGCTGGCAACCGATGGCCCTGGCTTTGACACAGACGAAGAATTGGCACATCTGGGAGAATCACTTGCCTTGCCGCCATTCCTCGAAGGTCGTCGTGCCGAGATTGAAGCTAATCTTAAACCGCTGGACACCGTCATCCGCTAATTTCACATGACCCACGCAGTATGTACTGAATAAACATAAAAACGATTATCACAATGTGTGTTATGGACTTGGTCCAGCAACATCATCGTTGATAATCGTTTTTTTATTACGTCTATTTTATTTAACCAAATACGATGTTGTAAGCGGCACAAACAGCGATGAATCTGGATCTTCTGAAACAATCTCAACAAAAACAGCTTCAGTGCCTGATACATCCACGTCCAGGCTTACCAAGCCGCTTCCCGGCGCTATACTTAGCTTTTTAAGAACCGTATTGTCCTGGTTGATTACCTGTATCTCCTGATTACCTTTAAGAGCGGCCAGTTCCAGATGCAGGGAAGAGTACTTTTTGCCCGTCATGATCTGGAAGTCATCCCCTTGCTTCACCGAATCCGTATGCAGATATACATCTTTGTAATCCTTGCCTTTGTAAGTAGTCTCCGCAGGATCTTTGGTATGCCATGCGGATGTCCCCAGCACGGATGTTCCAAGTGAACTGAGTGTCAGTTTATTGGTCTCAGATGGTGCTGATCCGTTAGTACCGCCGATCAACACCGAAGAGGTTGCACTGTCATAAGTAATCTCTGTCCCGAGCAATGAACCCACGGCACGCACAGGCAAATAAGTCGTTCCATTGTACGTGATGGGCAACACCGTTTTGCCATTTGCATCTTTGGCTGTCACGGTAGCACCATTCATTTTCAACGTAATCTTGCTGTTCAGATAGGCTTTAATCTGTTCCAGCCCTGTTGCTGCGAGTGCACCTGTTCCGATCCCAAGCGTTAATGTGCCTACCATTAAACCCAGTACAACCTTCTTCTTCATCAAAATCCCTCCTGAACATTAAATGAGTTATCCTTTATACAATTAAACGACTAAAGTGATCATGTCAATTGTTTCCTGCATTTTTAGTACACATTTCCTATCTTTGGGCAGCACAAAACGAGGCTGTATGTCACGATTTTTTTCAGCCTCGCCCTTTTCCCCACTGTCCGTAAAGGCAGAAAGGGAGATATTTTGTTCAACTGTTCACTACATATCAATCAAAGGATTCGTAATATTCTTCTTCATATATTTCCATGCTGTATTTCAAATCCGTAGCCTTCCACTCGCCATCCACATATTCATAAGCAAATGTCAGATCGCCAGCATATAAAGCCACACCGTAAGATCCTGCAGCTGATACGACAAGCTGACCATTCTCCACGCTGTAATACGTTACTCCACCAAATCCCAATTCTTCGTTATATACGCCACCACTCGTGTCTTCATCGATCCGTGAAGGCTCTGCTTGAACGCCATCAACAACGACATCAACATCCACACGGTCTGTTCTAACCGTAACCTTCGACTGCACATGCTGCTTCACGATCTCATCCAGAGATTGCATCTTCATCTCTTCCAGCGTTACCGGATCAATAATACGGGCTTGTCCCAAATAAATACCTGTCCCATGACCTTCCGTGTACAAAACAACAATCTCTTTCTGGCCGTCTCCGTTCAGATCCAGCTCGTGTACTTCGGGCTTGTAAGATCCGCCTTCTCCCTGCCAATCACTAAATTCTCGCGTCTTGCCGTCCACTTCCAAAATCATTCCGTTATATATATATCCTGAACCCTCAACTTTCATAGGGTATAATCTGATGTTCTCATTCTCTGGTGCAACCGAAACGTACTGCTCTTTAACGGGAATCGATTCTTGCATTGTATTCGCTGTGTCATGCATTTTATCTATATTGGAAGCCTCAACCGCTGCGGTCTGGCTGGATTGATCATCTATATTAAGCTGTTTTTGCGATTCATTCATGGTTCTGGCAGCTGAAGTTGTACTAATCGTAGCTACCGCCAAAATAATCATCAGCAGGATACCTGTCCAAGTTTTCAATATACTGGGCTCCTTCTTCTGTTGTGATAATCCTATTATATCTTCATTTATCGCCTGCAAGTTGCGAATTTGTTAATCTTTCAAAAAAAATCTTTACATATTTCTCTTTTCACGAAAGAACGTTCGGCTTTAACCAGAATAAGCAAATTTCCAAGGGCAAATTATTCTCAAATAGCAAAAAAAAATCCGAACACAGCTCAAGGCTGCATCCGGAATGCTTTGGTTTTGTCCATTAATCGATCCGTTAACTGTCTCAGTTCTTCAGCCGAGGAGGAAATCTCCTCCATGATGGCTGTCTCTTCGTGTGCGGCATCCATGATTCGTCTTGCCTCATCCGAGAACGATCCGGCTTTCCCCTGGATCTTCTTCACATGACCGTGCGTTTGCTCCACGCGGCCTGTCTGTTCTGCAATCTTGGAACCGATATCATGTGCACCCTTCATAAATACTTCCACCGTGCCTGTCAGTTCATGCAAGGTCTGATCCACAGAGATGGTCCGTTCAGATTCATTAACCACCAGACCATGCTGCTCATGAGACAGTTGTGCTGTCTCCCTGATCCGTTGCTGCACACGACTGATCAGCTCATTAATACGATGTACCGATTCCTTGCTCTCGTCTGCCAGCTTACGGATCTGCTGCGCCACGACTGCAAAACCTGAACCTTCTTCGCCAGCTCGTGCAGCCTCAATGGAAGCATTCAGGGCAAGCAGCCCTGTTTCCTCAGCAATATTTTTGACAGACTGGGTAATTACCTCGATATCGGAGGCTTCCTTCTCCAGCAACAGCATAATGTCACGAGAACGATTGTGCGACTCGGCCAGCTCGTCCATTCCTTTCATCAGGGATGAGAAGGTCTGCTTGGTGTGATCCACGGATCGTTCCATCTGACCGGACATCTCTGTCATGCCCATCGACTGGCTATGCATACGTTGGAAATCATTCAACATCTCATCCGCAGTAATCAGAGACTGATGGGAAGTAACCTTCTGCTCTTCTACGCCCACCGCAATATGATCCACCGCGTCCGACATCATCTCGATCTGCTCCGCAGCTTGGGTAATCGCTTCACTAAGCGACTGGGCGTTCTGTGATGTGGTCCGTGTACTGTCCGCGATATCGTTTACAATACTTCTGAGATTAGAAACCATTACACGAAAAGCATCATATAATACTGTAAGTTCATCCTGTGTACGCCGCTGTGGAATCTCCGTTGTCAGATCTCCGGATGACACTTGTTGTGCCGCACGAGACAGATGAACAATCGGACGAGTCAGCCAGCGAGAGGCGAACCACCCCAAAATCCCGTTCCAACACACCCCCATAACAAGGATGATGGAGATATACAACCAGCTTGGCATGTTAAATGAGAGCCAGTCCTGGAGGAAAAATATAAAAAAGCCGCTAGTTCCGTACGTAATAATAGAAATCAGTACCAAACCCGCGACTGTCTTTGCGCCTAAAGTCCATTTCATATTCACACCTCGTAGTCCTTTTTTCCTATTTTACCAATCATGTACCAAATATCATGTGACATACATCACTGAAAACGTTCTATCCACTCCCTGTTTATGGTTCATGCATGACTTCTCTATCATGTAGTGCATAATGAATAAGACAAGCTTTTCAGCCCCCTTTAATGATTAACTACGTGTAAAACAAATCCCTAATTTAAATTATTATCGGCAAATCAGACGAAATGATTTAGCTTGGCATCCATTTTGCTTAAATGATATACTGAGTGCGCTTCGGCAATGCCGGAGCTGACCTATTTATTGGATGCCACTGGAGGCGAACGAAATGTCTACTATGTCCACAAGGACGGAGAAAGATTTTATCGGTGAAAAAGAAATTCCGGCTTATGCCTATTACGGCATTCAGACGGTGCGGGCCGTGGAGAACTTCCCGATTACCGGCGTTCCGGTACACCGGGAGCTGATCACAGCTCTGGCTGCGGTGAAAAAGGCTGCGGCAGTTACCAATATGGAGCTAAAAATGCTACCAAGCAAAATTGGCGATGTCATCGTCATGGCTGCTGAAGAAATGATGAAAGGCCATCATCTGGATCATTTTATTGTGGACTCCATTCAGGGCGGTGCAGGCACCTCCATGAATATGAATATGAACGAAATTCTAGCCAATCGCGGACTCGAACTGTTATTGCAGAGCAAAGGAGATTACTTCCACTGCAATCCCAATAATCATGTGAACATGTCCCAATCCACCAATGACGTGGTTCCTACAGCATTGCGTATTGCCGCGTATCGACTGTCCGAGACGTTACTGGCTACGATGAAAAGACTACAGGATGCGTTCCGTAAAAAAGAAGAGGAATTCAACGATGTGGTCAAAGTAGGCCGTACCCATCTTCAGGATGCCGTGCCTATTCGCCTTGGACAAGAATTCGGAGCATATGCCCGCGTAATCGGACGGGATATCGAGCGTCTTGAATTCGCCAATCGTCGCCTGCTTACGATTAACATGGGCGCAACTGCGGTAGGTACAGGGCTCAATGCGAAACCCGAATATATCATCAAGGTTACGGAGCACCTGTCTGATGTTACCGGACTACCACTACAGACAGCAGAAGATCTTGTGGATGCCACGCAGAACACGGATGCCTATCTGGAACTTTCTGCGGCGTTGAAGGTATGTGCGGTCAGCCTGTCCAAAATCTGTAATGATATTCGTATGATGGCTTCAGGTCCGCGTGCAGGATTCAATGAATTACGCCTGCCACCGCGTCAGCCAGGTTCCTCTATCATGCCAGGTAAAGTGAACCCGGTTATGGCAGAAGTCATTAACCAGGTATCCTTCCAGGTGATGGGGAACGACCATACAATCTGTATGGCGTGTGAAGCCGGTCAATTCGAGCTGAATGTTATGGGCCCAGTTATTGCGTTCAACTTGCTGCAATCGCTGAAAATCATGAATAACGGTATTGATGTCTTCACGCGTTATGCGGTGGAAGAGATGGAAGCCAACCGTGAGCGCTGCGAATTAATCATGAAGCAAAGTTTCAGTGTGGTTACGGCGTTGAACCCGCACTTAGGTTATAATGTGGCAGCTTCCATCGTGAAGGAAGCTCTCAAGACTGGACTTACCTTGCAGGAGATCATTCTGGAACGCGGACTGCTGACACCGGAAGAACTGGAAGAGATTCTTCATCCGGAGCAGATGACCACGCCAGGTATTGCCGGAGAACACTTCCTGCGTAATATGGAACGTTTGTAGGGTTGTAAGGATCAATTGCAGGGAAGGCAGAAAATCAAACACGAATAACATCACAAAGAACCCCCGCACACCGTTCATCCGGCTTGCGGGGGTTCTTCTATTCGGAGATGATAATATGCATCCGTTAAGCCCACCGTTTACGCTTAAGGGAAGGCAAAATGTGAAGCTCCTCCCGGTACTTGGCGACTGTTCTGCGGGAGATAATAATCCCGTCCTCGGCGAGTAGTGTCGCCAATTGACTGTCCGAGTGTGGCCGATGGCTCTGTTCCGTGCGAACAATTTCTTTTAATCTCCGTTTCACTGCTGACGCTGATGTTTTATCCCCTGACGTTGTACCGATTCCCGAGGCAAAAAAAGCTCTGAGTTCATATATACCATGCGGGGTTTCTATATATTTACCGTTCACGGCACGACTTATGGTTGATTCATGCATGCCAATCTTCTCTGCAATAATAGCGTGATTAAGCGGTTTTAGCGCGGATGGTCCTTCAACCAAAAAGTGCTTCTGCTCTTCCATCACGGCCGCCAGCACACGCATTAACGTTCTGCGCCGCAGGTGCAGACTGCGAATGATAGCCCTCGCCTCTGCCGCTCGGTTAGACCAGATTTCGTCTGGAGCCTCATCCCTGATCCAGCGGAAACATGCTTCATTCATGGATACATGAGGGTTACCTGCCGCATGCAGACTGAAGTGGGCCTCACCGTTATGCAACCCGACAATGGCATCCGGGATAATGTAATGCGGTCGTTCCGTACATCCGATGGATCGGCAAGGCTTGGGGTCCAGACGTGTAATATAGTCATAGGCAGTCTGAGCTTCCCGCGAAGTCATACCTAATCGACTCCCTGTTCTTCCTGGATGAAAAGGAACCAGTGCTTCCAATCCCGCTTCCACCATGCGTTCAGCGTACAAAACAGCCGATGGATCACGTCTGATCTGGAGCAACAGACATTCCTGCAGATTCCGAGCACCTACACCAGCGGGGTCCAGAGACTGGAGAAGTTCCAGTCCTGTTGCAATCTCATTCATGGACACCTTTAGCACTGATTGTACCTCTGCCAGTTCAACCGTCAGATATCCATCATCATTAACGCACCCTGCCAAATATACTGCCATATTTTCCAATTTGTCTGGAAGTATCATCACTCGAATTTGCGCAATCAGCAATTGTTCCAATGTAGGTTCGGCACCTTTTGCCTGAAGCAGCGGATCGTAGGAAGCATATCTGCGCTGCGCCACTCGCCGCGGAATCCGGGCGAGGGGCGCAGCTTGTTCTTCCAACTCAAGCACGGGATTTTCCTCCGCTACATCTTGCAAGTAACGAGTCAGATCCTGACCAGACATGGTTAGCAAATGAAAGGATTGTTTCATCTCCGGCGTGATGGACAGCCGAATACGTTGTTCCTGTACCAACTGAACACCTAACATCCGTTTCCCTCCTTATGCGTTGCTGGGATAATAGCATACTATTCAAACGATTGTAAGCAGATTTTAGTCGGATCATGGTTAATCTGTTAGTATTTCTCCGATACCAGCTTCGCCTGTGTAAACAGCAGCAGATAGTCTCTTCCACCTGCCTTGGAATCCGTGCCTGACATGTTAAACCCGCCAAATGGATGCGTGCCTACCAATGCCCCGGTACATTTCCGGTTGAAGTACAGATTACCCGCGAAGTACTCGCGTCTTGCCTGTTCCAGATGTTCACGATTACGCGAGATCACCGCTCCAGTCAGACCATAGTCGGTATTGTTGGCGATATCCAGTGCGTCCTGGAAGGATTCTGCTTTGATAAACGCAAGCACGGGTCCAAAAATCTCATCCTGAGCAATCCGGGCTTTCGGGTCGACATCCGCAATAATGGTTGGTTCAATGAAATAACCCTCGACATTCCCGGTACCCCCACCATGCACAAGACGGCCCTCAGTCTTGCCAATTTCAATATATTCCGTAATCTTCGCATATGCCTTGTCATCGATAACCGGCCCAACCTGACTGCCCACTTCAAGCGGACTGCCCATCGTCAGTTTCTGTGTCCGTTCAATCACTTTTTGCAATACTTTATCATATACATCCTTATGAATAATGGCACGGGAACACGCCGAACATTTCTGTCCTGAGAAACCAAATGCCGAAGCGGTAATGGACTCTGCCGCCAGTTCCAAATCACTGTCACTATCTACAACGATGGAATCCTTGCCACCCATCTCTGCAATAACCCGCTTGATCCACTTCTGACCCGGAGCGGTACGGGCTGCACGTTCATTAATCCGCAGTCCTACGTCTCTGGAACCGGTGAAGCTGATAAAACGGGTGAGCGCATGATCCACGAGATAATCTCCAACTTCACTGCCTGGTCCTGGTAAAAAGTTCACGACGCCATCCGGCAGACCAACTTCTGCGAGCAGCTCCATGAATTTTGCCGCAATCACCGGCGTTGTGCTGGCAGGCTTCAAGACCACTGTGTTGCCTGATACCAGTGCAGCCGAAGTCATGCCAGCCATAATCGCCAGCGGGAAGTTCCAAGGTGGAATGACAATGCCAACGCCCAGTGGAATATAACTCAGTTCATTATCTTCCCCTGCAATCCGCACGAGAGGCTGTGGTTCACTCAATCGCTGCATATCCCGTGCATAGAATTCCATAAAATCAATGGCTTCTGCTGTATCCGCATCGGCTTCAGGCCAGGTCTTGCCAGCTTCATAGACCATCCATGCGGAGAATTCATGCTTGCGACGGCGCATAATGGCGGCTGCTTTGTACAGATAACGGGCCCGTTCATTCGGGTCAGTATGTTTCCAAGTGTGGAATGTCTCCGCTGCTGTCTGAATGGCCTTTTCGGCCAATTCCTGATCTGCCTGATGGATGGTTCCGACAACCTGATTTTTGGCTGCAGGGTTCACGGAAGTTAACGTGCGGTTACTTGTTATTTTTTGACCACCAATAATAATCGGGTATTCCCGCCCAAGTTCAGCTTCTACCTGACGAAGTGCGTCTTCAAATGCTTCCTGGTTCGCCGGGACCGTAAAGGGTGTGAATGGTTCGTTAACAAAAGGGATATTCATAAATGATTCCTCCTTCAGGATGTGGGATTCACTGGCTGCTCGCCTGAATTGATTTGCATGGTACTCATCACCAAATATATGTAGCAAAATCCGTGCCAACTCCGGTTGAAACTGAAATATTTTATTCGGAAAATAAAATCGGGGTCTTCGCTGTTCTGGCACACTTCTTGCTTCTATAAGGGATAAAAAGCAAGATTCAACTGAGTTGGATCAAATGATATGCAATGCTGAAGGAGGAAACGAAGATGAGCGTGGGAACGGAAATATATCGTAAAACGTTGTTGACCGTGGCAGGCAACAAAGCCGTAGAGAACCTGTCCATCAAATACGGCAAAAAGCTCGCTGGCAAGTTCATTGCAGGCAATACCCTGGAGGAAGCTCTCGAAGAGATCCGCATCCTCAACAACAAAGGCATCATGGCTACGCTCGATCATCTGGGCGAAGGTATCACCCGCCTGAGCGAGGCGGCATTATACAGGGATGAGTATGTACGACTGGTAGAAGGCATTGCACGTGAGAAAGCAGACTCCAACGTCTCGCTGAAACCAACCCAGATGGGCCTCGCACTCGACCCGGAAGAAGGTTATCGAAATATCCGTACCGTTGCTGCACAAGCCAAGCTGCATGATTTGTTTGTCCGAATTGATATGGAGGATAGTCCATTTACACAAGCGACGCTGGACATTGTGAGAAGACTGCACTCGGAAGGACTGCACAATACAGGTACAGTATTGCAGGCCTATCTGCATCGCACCGAGGAAGATACGCGCGATATGATTCGGGAAGGTATCCGGCTTCGTCTGGTCAAAGGAGCTTACAAAGAACCCGGATCTGTTGCCTATCAGAATGCTTCTGAAGTCATTCATCAATTCAAAACGATGATTCGTCATCATCTCGATCAGGGTGTGTATACCGCAGTTGCCTCACATGACGATCACATTATTAACTGGACCAAACAATACGCCAAAGACCGTGGAATTTCGCCGGATGCTTTTGAATTTCAGATGTTATATGGTCTGCGCATGAGCGAACAGGAACGTCTCGCTAAAGAAGGCTATCGAATTCGCTGTTACGTGCCTTATGGCACCATGTGGTATCCGTACTATACCCGCCGTTTGGCCGAAAAACCGGCTAATCTCTGGATGGTCGTTAAGAATATGTTTCGCTAGTTACCTCAGCTGAATCAATATATAAATGAACAAAGACAAAATAAAAACCATGCTGCCACTCTCTTTCAGGGCACATGGTTTTTTCTGGACGAACACCATATCAGAGCATCCTATTTTTCTTCGCTCCGATTCATCTCTTAATGTCTAAAAAATTAGCATCCTCAATTTTAAATGTCTATTTTTCTGGACACATCCGTTTATTAATTACAATTACAAACACGAAAAGTTTAACCACTTAATTGTTGAATTAGTATAGAGGCATTGGCATTGATCTGTGTTCCACCTGCCAGGGTTTGCAGATCAACTTCTGATGCACTGGAATGATTCCGTAATGTCAGTACATCACTTGATGCAGCAGTGATAATGACCATTCCCGGATTGGGTTGGGTACCAGCACCGCTACCATAGACACTGCCCCCTACAGGGGCTCCGTTTTGATAAAGGGTGAATTGGTTCGCCTGTACACCTGCAACGATGAAAAATACCGCGTAGTCCCCGGCATTGCCAATAATAATCTCAGCGGTATTAGGTGTATGAGTAATATTCGTAAGATTTTGGTTACTGTCAAAGGTTATGTCAGCTTCGGTAGCAACAGTCTGAGCTGAAGTATTAAAAATATATGCATATGAGGATAAACCTTTTCCCGTTGTACTCTGTGTCTCTCCCAACAACTCCTGAGATACCAATCGGTGAGCTGCGACTAACTCGTCTTCAGTACCTTTGCCCCATACGGATATTTGTGCTTCCGGAGCAGCCGTGTCTGAGGTTGAAAATACAAACTCGAAAGCGTCAAAATTCCCATCATAATCTTTGGTTATGACCTGATTAGGTGATACATTGAGCAGTTCTTCTACATATAATGTTCTGACTCCATTAAGGTAATAGCCCTGAAGAAGCACCGTGAACATTTCTGTCTCATTCCGGTTATCAATTTTGACCGTGACGGATTGAGTAGGTCGGATACCCGTTATCCCTGAAATATTATTCTCTATGGGGCCAGTTGATAGAATAGCCATTTCATCACCCTCCTTTGATTCATTCAGTCCTTCTTATAGTATTATTCAGAAGATTCTTAATGGTGTGGACAAATTGAGGGGCAGTACATAGAATCACTTAACCTTTAAAAATAACCTTTCATTTAAAATTAAATGTCATATTTAGTGACTCGCACCTGACTCTAAATTCCTTTTTCTTATTATTTTTCAGCAACCAAATCCAAATAACAAGATTGAAAGCGTATTATAAATGTACACAGCAAACTCAACTACTACTTTCGATCGCATTATGTATGCTTCATGTCAAAAAATCTATACACAGTTCATTTTGAAAGCTATAATATGAATAAATATCTCCACTCAAATTTTTCCATTTACTCAAATGGAAAGAATTCCTTGTAACAGGTATAGTTCTGAACGTTATACCCCAACTGAGGTGATACCGATGAAACATTTACTTCCTGATTTAATGTCTTTATTGCGTACGGATATGGGTACTCTGGATACAGGTCTCTCCACGCCCACCATTCCATCAACAACATCTCTGGTAGATACCATCTCCTTATTCGACACATCTTCTTATCTGTTCATTCAGGATGATGGACCCATATTGGGTTATATCGCCGTATCCGATGTCCTGTATGCGATGATGCATGCACATCGGCTGATGGAGGCTTACTTTGAGACCACATTGGAAACAGCCGGTTCTGCCTTGACCTTAATCAATGAAGAAGCCAAGGTGGCCTACTGGACATCTGGTGCGGAGCATGTATTTTCAATTAGCAAAAATGATATTATCGGACAGCCTGCCGCAGACTTTTTTCCGCCTGATCGCCTCCAGTCCCTCAAGACGTTATATACCGGAGAAACCGTCTACCGCAAACAGCATCAGCCGAGACCAGATCTGTTCGCTCTGATTAACGCACGCCCGGTTCAGCTGGATGGACGCATTGTGGGCGCAGTAGCTGCGGAAGTAGATATCACAACCGAAATTCGATTACATCAGGAACTATTACATATGACATCCAAAGTCCAACATCTGGAGAAAGCCGTCGCCAGACTGCGTCCCGACACGGATCCATTTGCTCGTATCAAAGGTAGCAGCCCGGTCATTCGCCAGTGTCTGGATACCATCCGCAAGATCAGCACCACCTCAGCAACCGTGCTCATCCTCGGAGAGAGTGGCACAGGCAAGGAGTTATTCGCCAAAGCCATTCATGATCTTCGTGAATTGCAGACTGCACCATTTATCGCCATTAACTGTGGGGCAATCCCCGCTTCCTTGTTCGAAAGTGAGTTATTCGGCTATGAGAAGGGAGCCTTCTCCGGAGCTGATCCCAAAGGCAAAAAAGGCAAGATCGAGCTTGCCGAGGGGGGTACTCTTTTTCTGGATGAGATCGGTGAGATGCCATTGGAACTACAAGTGAAGCTGCTTCGGGTATTGCAGGAGAAGAGTTACTTTCCTGTGGGGGGAACGCGTATGAAACAGGCCGATTGCCGGATTATCGCAGCAACCAACCAGAATCTGCTCAGCATGATTGCCCGTAATGAATTCCGGGAAGATCTGTATTATCGACTTAACGTCATTAACCTTGTCATCCCTCCCCTGCGCATGCGCAAGGAAGATATATATGAATTAACCCAGACGTTCCTGCAAGAGTTCTCCTTGCTCTACAACCGTCATATTGAGCTGGTTCCGCCTGAAGTGTTTAAGTTGCTTTTCCAGTATGATTGGCCAGGCAATATTCGTGAATTAAGAAATGTGATAGAACGTCTGACCATTCTGACGACAGATGGTGAGGTCAAGCCGGAATACCTGCCCGATACCCTTATCTCCCTGTCCGCGCAAGAACAGTCCGAAATGCAGCTGACATCGGGAATTCATCCACATGTCAACAGTGAACACGAGCAGCGTCAGCATTTGGCGGGAACGGAACAAGAAGTTCGAACTGCTGCGAATGTGGATAATTCCATTGATTCCAAGCTCGTCTCCAATGACACCTACCAGCAGAAAATGGACACCTATGAGGCTGAACTTCTACTTCAATATCTGGAAGCGGCAGGCGGCAACAAACGAACACTCGCGAAGCAGCTCGGTATCTCCAGGGCAACGCTCTATAACCGCATGAAGAGGCTTGGTCTATGACCAGCCTCTTCTTGTCGTCGCTATATTGAATCAACGAGCTATGCATTCGATGACACATATTGTTCTGAACGGACTGGGCAAATGATGTTCTTCTCACTACAAAATTCGCGCCAAGCGAGTCAGCGCTGTTCGAAGATGGCGATAGAATGTCGCCCGACTCATGGAACACGTCTGGGCTGCGGCAGTTGGATTGCCAGCATGCGTCCAGTAGGCCGCGTATAACAGCATCTGATCCTGTGGAGATAGACCATGTACTCTCCCTTCCAACAGATCCATGACATACAACTGTAACTGGATTCCATCCTTCACTCCTCTAACCCTTTCAGCATATTCATGCAATTCTCCCGGGGAACGAAGATCCCCCAACATCTTGCGAACATCCTGTTCAGTCCAGATTACACCATCCACTTCCGTTGTTTCCGGCTGTATACGATCCTCTGTTGATTTTGGATCAAGCAGAGACATGACCCACTCTCCGAATTGTCCGCTACGCAAATCCAAATCAAGTACGTCCGCCTGATCCTCAAATCTGTCGCAGACACGAGTGCGGGTTCTTCGCATCTGGAATCCAATACTTTGCAAAAATAGTTTCAGGTGAGGATTCGTTGCAACGAGCATCGCTCGCGCACCATCACCCAACAGAGACAGCCGGTCCAGTGCCATGTATCCTACCAGTTCTTCTCGTGTATAACCAGGCACATCATCTCTTGCCGCAGCCAGCAAAGCAAAGTGCGTATCACTCTGATCCGGGTCATTCGCCAGCTCTTGTGGTGTGAAGCATTCATGCATTTCATTTGGAAAATATTTCAGAAGCAGCTCGCTACTATCCCTATGTACAAGTACGGTAATGAACATCGCGATCGTCTCCCCATGCCTGTCACGCATCAATACGATCCCTTCGGGATAACGTTGTGCCAATTCATCCAGGAAGGAGCCATAGGACACAGCCTGCCATGGTTCCACACTGTACTCACACCATTGCTGTAACAAGATGTGCAGAGCAGGCAGATCCTCTCTTCTCATCGTTTCGAGAGGCGAAAACAGGGAATCACGAGATACGTCCGCGTACTTGCGGTGTTGAAGCATGGATTCCTGACAGAGCAGCAGCATCTTTCGGGCGATCTGTCGACGCTCATGAGACCCCGCCTGTTCATGCAGCGGTTTCAGCAACTTCGCGATTTTGATCCGCATCGTCTGCAACCGATGTGGCTCCCGTTGGCGAAAATCTCGCAGCAGATGTAACCTGGCTATATCATGCAGGGCAAGACCATCCGGGCCGGAACGGATAAAAGACATCTGTCTCAGCATGTGAAACTCTTCTTTCGTCACGGTCATATCCAGTACAGATGATAACAACTCCTGATTCGCTGTCTCAAGCAGTGTTAGTACCTCCACCATGGGATGTAATCGGGGAAATGTAAGTTCCAATAGTAATCGGGCACTAATCATATGCGACAGCTCAGCCCATTCGGCATGCGGAAGATTGCGCCTCTGATCCGCAGCTTCCACAGCAAGGGCCAGACCCAGCGGATGCCCATCGGTCATCCTCGTAATGGTACCTGCCACACCCTTATTCAGAGAGCCTGCAACCGTGATATACTCCGTAATCTCATCGACTGTAAAATGTTGAAGCCGCATCTGTACAAACCGCCGATGCAATCGCGGATGCGTTCGCCATGCGGATACCATTTCCGGGCGTGATGCAAGAATGACAAGTATCCCTCTTAACGGAAGTTTGGATATGAAGACTTCCATGAACCAGCTTTCCAGCAGTGCGAGTTCTTCATAATTATCCACTGCCAGGACCAATCGTTTATCGACCGAAGTGTCTTTCAGCAAGCTCAGTGGTCGCGGGTACCCTTCACTATCCAGTGTTTCCAAGCCCAATGTCGAGGATAAATAATCCATAAAAACGGAAGGGGTCGCTCCGCATGATCGGCCGTCCATCCATATTGCCGTTGCACCTTGATCCCGAGATATGGATAGCATTTCTGAAAGCAAGGAAGATTTACCGATGCCCCCCATGCCCGTAATTGAAAATATGGTTAGTGGGGCTTCCGGATGTTCGAACCACTGCTCCAGTATCGTCAGTTCCTTGGCTCGACCAACAAAACGTTTGCCATCCTTAACATATTTGTCGTATTGAGCCTCACTACTATTTCCCATATATGTCCTCCGTACTAGATACTGGTACTTTTAATATATTTTTTTGAATCCATTTCATAACTCAGTAAACTATCAATTTTGTAACTAGATATAGACAAATTGAATCGTTTTGATCTATATCTACCTTTGATTGAAGCAGCTGAAGGTACTATGAAATTGATTCTATTTTCTCACAAAATTGAGACTATATTGAGACGCGCAATTGCATGTGAAGTGATAGAATCTTGTTAAAAGCCAATTTATTGGAAATATTCAAAACAGCGGACTTGGAAACGTATAACAAGGTATACATAGACGCCTCCGCGCTACTTCTAAACATAATGGATCATTCCGCCGATCAAGCACAGCCAACATGTACATGAGCATTTACCGATCTCGAATTCATGCTTCCCTTTCAAACCCTACTACCAGCCCGATATTCCAGGAAAGGCGGATTTGTGTGAGAATAAACCTCGATATCTGTAATCTGAGCGGACAACTCGGAATCAATCCCAAACGACTTAATGAATGGCTGCACCAAAGCGGTATTTCAATGGCAGCCCATGAGGCAGAACCGGAAGAACGTCCCGACCGGTCATCACCCCCGTATCGGCTGGCTGCTCCTACCTCTTTATCTCTGGCACCATCCTCCGGTGAAACGAAACTTTATCGGGGGCGACGTTCCACTCCCACCCTTCAACACCTGACTGCTTCATTACAACATATTCGGCGGATCAGTAAAAACTGTTAGACTGTGCAGGAGGTCGTGTAAGACTGATGCACAGTCTGTCTCGTATCCCCTTCACCTCATCAAGAGGATTGCCACTGTCCATTCTCGATCATTGTGTGCGCTAGCAGCGCCATCTCCAGACAGATTCTTCTCCCTTGGTTCATGTAATCAGGTCCCATCAGTTCTTCCAGCTTCTCCAGTCTGTTGTACAACGTTTGCCGATGAACAAACAACTGTGCCGCTGCATCCCGTTTGGAACCAAAGTTCTGCAGGTAAGCATCCAGCGTCTCTACCAATCGCAGATGATGCGTTTGGTCATGTTCAATCAGCACACCCAGGTGATCCTGGACAAAAGGTTGCAGGAAGGATTGGGGTAAAGCTTTTAACATTTGATATATACCCATACGTTCGTAAAAATGAACATGTTCCATTTGATCTACCGATCTGGACACTTCGATCACCTGATAGGCCTCCTGAAGGCTGTCCGGCAGGCTGGTCAAACGGCTGCGTAACTTGCCAAATCCGGCATGAATGGCGACCTGCTTCAAGTTACGGCTCGCAAACCGCTTCACGTCCAGAGCGATTCCTTCCAGCAATCGGAGAAGCTGATGACGTGTAGCAGCCGAGACTGCTTCCTTCGCACAGCACAGATACACCTGATTGTTCTTCAGCATGATTAGGCTGGGCAGATTGTTCTTCTTGAGCAGGGAACGAAGCAGGACAAGAATATCCTGATGATTCGCTTCCATCCGCTCCCGGCCTGTACCCTTCAATCGATGCTCAATCTCTATGACCCCTCCCGCAAACCAGTACTGTCCCTTCACCAGCAAACGAAGCCCCATTCGGGTCTGGGCTTGTTCCTCCTGATGAATGTTGCCATTCATTAAATCCTGGATCAGCTCGTTCTGATTGCGGACCATCTTCTCTTCAAGAAACTGGGAACGAAGCGTGAGCGCTGCCGCCGCCTTAGCCGTATAGTCGAGTAACAGCTTGAGATACTCCACTGGAGCGGACGGATGCACGATCATGCCCACAGCAGAGAATACTTGACCGAAACAGACGACCGGATGGCAGAGCAGAACCTTCTCTTCGTCCATGTGGAACCATAATTCGGTATCCGAATCATTCAGATCCAGGTGCTCTACCTCCTGTTCATACCAGGTATAGATGGCCTGTTCCATCTCTGGAGCAAGTTCGGGTACAAAACTGCCCGGCTCCATGGACGAGATGTACACCACCGGTTTTGCAGCGTACTCATGCAGCAGGTTCAGCACAGCAGACATATCCGTGCTCTGCAATGTTCGTTGCTGAAGCTGACGGGAGTAAGCCTCCAGACTTTTCAGCAGCTGGTGCTGATGATTAATGAGCAGAGAATGGATATCCTGTGTGATCTCCACAAAACGAACCGGTTGTTCAAATACGATCAGCGGGAACTGGTGTCTGTCGGCCAGTTCAATCAGTTCTTCCGGGATTCCGTATATGCTGGTACCAAACTCCACACACAGCCCCGCTGCCTCACTGCCAATCAGCTGAAGCAGATACTCTTCGCGCCCTTCTTCCGATTGAAGCCACAGTCCGGTGGATAAAATAAGATCATGGGGGCTTACAAATGGAGACACATTCGTAATCTCCAATACATGAACCCAGCCAACCTGACGGTTCACTCCATCCTTCCCTGCCGCAAGTCTTGCTCGGCCAAATACCGGACGTGCAAGGATATCTTTGATCGTAAACACGCGGTCATTTTGCAATGGCGATCCCTCTTCGTGTTATTTTTTCTTACATTATAATCCATGGACAAATGTCCTGAACAGTCTTTTTCGACAATATGTTGAGTTGGTCCTCTAAAAATTAGACATGAGGTAAGGTGCAAAACGATTATGCAAGTCATAAACTTGTAGTATAAGCTAACAACCAATAAATGGACGAGGTGCATGGTGATGAGAATCGGAATTCCCAAAGAAATCAAAAACAATGAGAATCGTGTAGCAATGACTCCGGCCGGGGCTGCTGATTTCATCAGAGCCGGTCACCAGGTGATAATTGAACAAGGCGCGGGGATCGGCAGCGGGTTCACGGATCATGAATATCAAGTTGCCGGCGCTGACATTCGGAATGATGCCAAGTCAGTTTGGACAGAGGCCGAAATGATCATCAAGGTGAAAGAACCGCTTTCCAGTGAATATGGATATTTTCGTCCGGGACTGATTCTGTTCACCTACCTGCACCTCGCTGCGGAACCGGAGCTTGCAAAAGCCCTTATTGAAAGTCGGGTAACGGCCATCGCGTATGAGACGCTGGAGGTCAACCATACCCTGCCGCTGCTCACACCCATGAGTGAAGTCGCAGGACGCATGGCATCTCAGATTGGAGCACAGTTACTGGAGAAGACCGAAGGTGGCAAGGGCATTCTGTTGTCTGGTGTGCCAGGCGTTAGTCGGGGGAAAGTGGTCATTATTGGTGGCGGTACGGTCGGAACAAATGCAGCCAAAATTGCGATTGGTCTTGGAGCAGATGTAACCATCCTTGACCTGAATCTCAATCGTCTGCGCCAATTGGATGATATCTTCGGCAATCAGATCCACACGTTGGTATCCAGCCCGTCCAACATTGCAGCAGCTGTTGCGGCGGCAGACCTGTTGATCTGTGCGGTGCTGATTCCGGGCGCCAAGGCGCCAACGCTTGTCAGCGAGCAGGTAGTGAAGACCATGGCACAGGGTTCGGTCATTGTGGATGTGGCGATTGATCAGGGTGGGATCGTTGAGACCATTGATCATATCACGACCCACGATGAACCGACCTATGTGAAACATGGTGTCGTGCATTACGCGGTGGCGAACATGCCGGGCGCCGTGCCGCGTACGTCCACGGTGGCGCTGACCAACGCCACCATGCCTTATGCGCTGCAGCTGGCCAACCACGGTGCAGCCGCCGCGATTCGCGGCAGTTCGTCCATTCGCAGCGCGGTTAACGTGCTGAATGGACACATCACGTACGAGGCGGTTGCCCGGGACCTCGGGCACGCCTATGTTCCTGCAGGACAGGCGCTGGAGAACACCGCCGCTGTCCAGTGATCTTGATATGATCGTTCCACCCGGCGCCTTGTCGCCAGGTCTGTGGAACGCAATAGAAGCGCAAGTCGGGTAGATGATTTTCCCGGCTTGCGCTTCTTGATTTTTTATCACATATGAAATGAAATAGCTCGTTGGTATAAGGCCTTATGTTCCTCAGGTTTTGGCGTTCTAGACCGCCCGTTCGCTGCACACTTCGCGGAAGTTGCAATCCCGACAGGACCGGTGCGATGGCATCGCCGTGAAGTAATTGACGTCCTTGGGACGGTTGTAATACTCATCCTCCACGCAGGATCGCATCTCCTCAATGTAACGACCCACGTTCTCCTCCACCTTCCGGATATCCTCTTCTGTGGCCGTAAACTCTCGGTGCTTCCCGGTTAACAGGTACTCCACTCGCAGCTCAATCTGCTCCAAGGGAACCCGGTAGTGCTCTCTCACATAGGATGCGTACAGCATTAGCTGATCCGAGAAGTCATCTTCCTTGCCCGTCTTCCAGTCCACAATGACAATATTGCCGTTACTGCGCCGATACAATAAGTCCATCTTCACATACACGCGTGTATCGTGCAGCATCATGGTATCCCATTTCTCGATCTCCAGAATGTCCGTGCTTGCCCGGGACAAGTCCTCCCACGTAAGCGTCTGGTATAGGTTACTGACACAGGCCGAAGCCCTCTCCTTAATCGTGGCAATCCGGTCATTCAACGTATCGTCCCCGTAATAGATCTCGGACAGCATCGTGCGATTCTTGGGATTCAGCCGCCACTGATCCGCATCCATCGACTCCACATACGCCTGATTCAACAGCTTGCGTATCGTCTGTTCCAGAAAAGGTTCACGCGGTTTATCTTTGCCCTCTTCCCTGCTGCGTACCGCCGACTCACACATCCGATGCGCGAGATCCCCGAAGACAAGGTACAGATTGCTAAGCTGCTTCAGACGATACAGACGAACCTGCATCTCATCAGCAGAGTCTGTCTTCCAGCCGTTATGGGCACCGTAATAATGATAATAATATTTGCGCAGGCACTCATCGAACATACTCGCCCGCGACTGCGAATAAGACCACTGCGGGTATTGTGCCATAAGATATTCTGCCTTTCTGTATGCCGGATCTGCATGAGATCCCTTAATGCTCACAGTATAAAGCCCGGGCAACATTGCCGCAAGCGCGCTTCCGTTATTTTCTTCTGACGCAACCGTTTCCGATTCGATCCGTATCGTTTATATAGTAACATCACCAAAAGATGAAATGGCGGAGCAGAACGCATAATATACTTAATAGAGGGCAGCGAATCCGAGAACTAGTACGGGTCCAGCGCAGGCCCGACACTAACGAATCACACACACGAACGTGAAATAAGACGTACTCGGTTCGTTAGACAATGATTTTATGTAAAAAAATCGTACAGGCATATCCTAAAAGGAGGCACCACCCATGAATCGACCGGATTGGTTCCAGGCGGAAGAAGCATTACAACAGATCCAAGTCATCGGAAGCGACCGGAATGAGCTCGTGAACATAAACGGCGATGTAGAAGGATTGAATTGCATTGGCACAGGTACGGATGCGGCGGTATTTACGTATGACGGCTTGCCGCAGTATGCCTTCAAGATGTACTCGGATCATGCCTTGGACAAACTAGAAAACGAGAAACAGGTATACGAGCAGCTCAAAGGCCTGCCATACTTCCCTACCTATTTCGGCAGCGGCCGGAATGTTCTTGTGATTAGTTTTGAACCTGGGGATACCCTACTGGAATGTTTGGAAAAAGGAATCCCCGTCCCCGAGCAGGTGATGCTCGATGTGGATGCAGCGCGAGAAGCCGTTCGCAGCCGTGGGCTGAACCCCCGCGACATCCATCTGAAAAATGTACTTCTTCAGAACGGACGCGGCAAAGTGATCGACGTATCCGAGTACATTCAGGACGGCAATGACAATCGCTGGGAGCATCTTGTCTGGGCCTATCACAACATCTACCCTCGGATCAAAGGGACGCCCATATCACCTCGCATGCTGCAAACGATCAAATGGGGATACAATCAGCTCGATCATGCCAATGTCAAAATGGACGACCTCTCCAAGAAAGCCAATCGGCTGTTCTCCAGATTTATGAAATGAGCACGTTGTACACATAGATGATTGTCTTGTTTTTATTGAATCCAAACCACCCGGATGAAGGCCTTGAATTGGCCTTTATCCGGGTTATTCTTCGTAGACATAGCCTTCGTTATGGACATATTAGTCGTAACTACGGCTATACTTGCTGTGCTCCACCCTCTTTTCTCCCCCGCCCCTGCGAGGGGGTCATGCCCTTATACTGTTTGTATAACTTCGTAAAATAGTTCGCATTGTCGCAGCCTACTCTGGCGGCGATCTCCGTAATGGTCAGACTGCTGCCTTGCAGGAGTTGTTCTGCCTCACTCATCCTGCACCCGTTCACGTATTCCACGAAGGTACGTCCGGTCAGCTTTTTGAACATTTTACAAAAGTGATACGCATTCAGTCCCACATGGCTTGCCGCTTCCGTAACAGACATCTTACCTGTGGGGTTCGCTTCAATCTGTGCAATCAACTGTTTGAAGCGTTCGCGGTTGGGAAAATACGATCCGACCGATTTATCCGGCAACTGCTGCGGCATAAATGTACGAGCAAGCAGGGTGAACAAAGCATGCAGTTTGGACTTCACCACGAGCTGATAAGCCGGGGGCTGTAGCGCCATTTCCTCCACAGCCTCATTCAACAAAGAATAGTAGCCTGCGCAGGCTGCGTTTTCCTCTGCCGGTTTGACCGGAAACCTCACCCTGCCTTCCAGATACGGCGCGACATATTGCTCATGCACGGGATCATGATTGAAATCATGAAACAGCGCACGGTTAACCACAACGGAATCATAATCCACATCCCCATCATCCAGAGCATACCCGACATGCAACGTGCCTCCAGGAATAATGATGACCTCGCCTGCTTGAACCACATAAGGTTTGCTATCGATATGAAACAGCGCACTGCCTTTACGCATAACAATCAATTCAAAATGCTCATGCCAATGCAAATATAAAATACATTCTTCCTTTTTCATATCCGAACACCGATTTCGGAATAGCTGAAATGGATGTGATTTATGATCAATTCGGGTGTTTTCGTGAAGCGCTTTCAGATCCAGCACGACTTCTTCCCCCTCTTCACAAGATCCGACTAATATTACACAAGATTGTGTAGAGCCATCCCGTTAATGCACGGCTATAATGAGTGTGTCACGAAGTACTATAAGCCAATATTGGAGTGAAATACAACCATGAATAAATCATTACGCATCGGTACCCTTGTAGGCGGGCAGGACGCCGTCCGCGTTATCCCGCAGATCATGCAACACGGTTTCGAATCATTCAATCTGACTTTCTGGCAAACGACAGGCGATCTGGATCTGGCTGAGACAGCCAAACGTGTCCGTGAAATTGTGGACGAACAAGGTATTGTTATTTCAGCGGTGAGTGTGTTTGGTAACCCGCTAACTGGAGCCGGAGACAACGCCGATACACTGGCAAGCTGGGAGCGAGTAATCGATCACGCACAGCTCTTTGGTGCAGATATCGTCTCCGGGTTCACCGGACGTCTGACCGATCAACCCATTAATGAGTCCATCCCCCGGTTCAAGGAAGTATTTGGTGAACTGGCACGCCGGGCAGCAGACCGGGGTGTACGCATTGCTTTTGAAAACTGTGATATGGGTGGAACCTGGCAGACGGGAGACTGGAACATTGCCCATAACCCGACGGCCTGGGAGATGATGTTCGATGCTGTTCCGGATGAAAATGTAGGCCTGGAATGGGAGCCTTGCCATCAAATGTCCAGCCTGATTGATCCTATTCCACAGTTGCGCAAATGGGCTCACAAAGTGTTCCACGTACATGGAAAAGATGCCACGATTGCCTGGGATATCGTCAAGGAATATGGCGTGCATGGCCCACGTGAATTCGTATGGCACCGCACTCCGGGCTTCGGAGATAGCAACTGGGCAGACATCATCACCATTCTGCGTCAGAACGGCTATCAGGGCACGATTGATATCGAAGGCTGGCATGATCCGGTGTACAAAGATGAACTCGAAATGACCGGACAGGTGCATGCATTACGATATTTGAAACAATGCCGCGGTGGCGATTTCGTACCCAATCCGGTATAGAAAACCATCCTCAACTTAAACCTAACTTACTGCTGGCCTGAGGTTGGATAACAACCTTAATTTATCTGTTCCTCATTTCTTGAAAACAATGCGAGCTGTATAACACAATCCATGCGAAGGAGATGAGAACATGACTCATCCTTATCGGGTAATTATCGCTGGCTGCGGTGCTATGGCAAACACGTGGGCGGACTATGCCTTGCAAAGGTCGGATACAGAAATCGTGGGACTGGTCGATCTGTATGAACAGACAGCCCTTGCTTTTGCTACAAGACATGGCCTCACCTGCCCTACGTTCACCGATATCCGTGAGGCTATTCAAGCGACTGGTGCGAATATCGTGTTTGATGTCACGATTCCGGCGAGTCATTACGGCATTGCCATGACAGCGCTGAAGGAAGGATGTCATGTATTTGGCGAAAAACCACTGGCAGAATCCTTCTCCGACTGCACAGATATTGTGCAAACTGCTCTCAGCACAGGACACATTCAAGCTGTGATGCAGAATCGCCGTTTCGATCCGCGTATCCGCGCCTACCAGCACCTCATTTCCGGTGGAGCTATAGGGCAGGTAGGTTATGCCGGGGCTGACTTTTTCCTCGGACCGCACTTTGGTGGATTCCGGGATTTGATGGATAGTCCACTGCTGCTCGATATGGCGATACATACGTTTGATCAGGCCCGGTATATTCTCGGAGCCAACCCGGTATCGGTGTACTGCCATGAGTTCAACCCTCCAGGTTCCTGGTATCAGGGCAATGCGATGGCGTTATGTATATTTGAGATGTCTGACGGTTCCGTATTCAACTATCGCGGATCCTGGTGCGCAGAAGGTGTACCCACATCATGGGAAGCAAGCTGGCGCGTAATCGGTGAAAAAGGAACCGCCATCTGGGATGGTCATGATGACATCTATGCCGAGGTGGTTACTACACAAAATCTGGATGCCGACGGCAAACCATCCTTTTTCCAGCCAAGTGAGCGGATTGAAGCGGAACTGCCGATCATGGACAAAACAGGACACCACGGCTGCCTCGAAGACATGTTCGCTGCACTGGAATCCGGACGATTACCTGAGACCGATTGCAGTGATAACCAGTTCAGCATGGCTATGGTCCTCGCATCCCTGGAAAGCGCACGCACAGGCCAGAAAGTGTTCATCGCCGATCTGCTGAAAAACACATAGCAAAGCGCCTATGTATTTCAATGAAACAAAGCCCAAACTGCAAAGTTCAACAGTTTGGGCTTTCTTGTTTTTACCTACTTCCTTTTCCTATACAAGGTACAAAAAAAGTTTCTGATTAAACGCAACGTAGTGCAGGGGACGAAATCGATTCTGAAGAAACGAAGCGGTCGCCTAAAAGCTTTCTGAAAGAAAGCTGCATCGGAAGCATACGCTGATCACCGGATTTCGACTTTACAAAAGTCGATCAAGAAATCCGGGGATAACAGCGATCAAAAGAACGATTCGTAACCGGAACGGCTGCTTCACGAGCAGTAAGAACTCTTTTTTTATAATGTATCTTTTATAGAATTCCTTTCTTCATTGCCTTATACACCAACTGCGAGAACAGGCTGTTGGACCAAGCAAACCATGGTCTGGTGAACGTGTTTGGATCATCGGCGTGGAAACCCTCATGCATATATCCGGTACCCGCATCCGTGTTTTCCAGCAATTCAATCATCGCCAGCATCTCCTCGTCATTGTCTGCGGTGAGCCCCTGCATGGATAGCGCCATGTGCCAGATGTATCCCGGAGGGGTGTGCGGGCTACCAATGCCTTTCGCTACCTTCCCCTCATAGTAGAACGGATTTTCCTTACACAAAATAAATCGACGTGTGTTCTGATACACTCTGTCTTCAATCGAAGCATACTCCACATATGGAATGGACATCAGCCCAGGTGTGCCCGCATCATCCATCAGACAAAAGTTGCCGTAACCGTCCGTCTCATAAGCATAAATCTGCCCATACTCTGGATGACGATAAGTACCGTAAAGAGAGA
Organism: Paenibacillus sp. FSL K6-1318; assembly: GCF_037976905.1. Taxonomy (NCBI): domain Bacteria; kingdom Bacillati; phylum Bacillota; class Bacilli; order Caryophanales; family Paenibacillaceae; genus Paenibacillus; species Paenibacillus sp. FSL K6-1318. Next base: position 1,284,966 of record NZ_CP150270.1, on the reverse strand, counting down.
TACCGTGTCGTATTTCTTCTTCCAAACGAGCCATCCGGCTTACCAGCTGTTCATCGCGGAACACCCACTTCGCGATCTCCCCCATCTGCCGCAAGGTTACCGCAGCAAACATATTCGCTGGAATATTATAATGAAAATCACAGGCATCATCACTCGGACGAAATCCGGACCAGATCATGCCCGTATAATTCACGGGCATTCCCAACCCTTCATTACGAAGCGTATCATGGGCCGGACAATTGCGACGCATGAACCGGTAAGTTGATTGCTCTGCGTGATGCTGTTCTGTCTCCCATAGTTGAACGATACTCTCCATCACTTTCTTGAAGCGCTCATCGAATATATCCGTGAGTTCCGTCTCCCGCCAATATGTATAGGCCAGCTTCATGGAGAAACAAAGAGAATCCAGTTCAAACTTCCGTTCCCACACCCAAGGTGACATCTCCGTCTCATCATTGGCATCCCAATGCCATCCATTCGCCGTTTCATTGAATGCATTAGCATAGATATCCTTATCAATATAGAGCGTATGCCGTTTGATCAGGCCTCCGATGATACGCTGCAACTTCTCGTCATCCTTCGCAAGCGGAACATAATGCATGACCTGTTCTACCGAATCTCTTAACCACATCGCGGGAATATCCCCTGTAATTACAAAGGTTGTCCCATCATCGAGCAGCTTTGTGGTCGTTTCCAGTGTATTCGGAAAACAATTGCGAAACTGAGCCAGCAATCTCGGCCGATGTTGCAAACGCTCGTCCGCCTCAGTCAGAATATCCTGCACAGCTTGCGGCAATTCCAGTTGTGGCATAGGGATTTTCGGTAATCTGAACTGTTCCATGGATGTCGTCTCCTTATCACTCTATTGTTATTTTTGTTATGATAAATTATAATAACATTATTATCTGTAAGTGTACTGTGTCAGAAGATGATCGTCAAATGAAGGAGTAATGATATGTCACGCAAAGTATCCATTCAGACGCTGGCTGACCAGCTCGGATTATCCAAATATGCCGTCTCCCGCGCACTCAGTGGAAAGACGGGCGTTAGTGAAGCAACACGAGCACGGGTACTGGAACTCGCTCGGGCTTTGGGATATCGCCAAAGTACTCCGGGGGCTAGCAATAGTCCTGCTGCTGCAAACCATGCAGATCCGTCCGATCCACCGTTTGCTCTCATATGCATGAATCAGCTTAACCGTGGTGAACCCCACTACTGGCAACGTGTCCTGTCCGGCATGATATCCGCCTGTAATGAGCGTGGTTGGCATCATGCCATTGTATCTCCCTCACTCGGAGTGACGGACGAGAACACCTCTCCCGAAAAAGCTATTGCCCCTCACTTGGATTGGGAACGTTGTGCCGGGATTATTGTCATGGGGGCTTTTCCTCATACGGTTCTGCAACGGCTCTCTCAGACGGGGCGGCCTATTATTCTGGTAGATCATCAGGAGCCCCTGCTGAATTGTGATACGATCAGCCATGATAATCTGGAAGCTGGCATCACCGTGGCGAGATATTTAATGTCCATGAATTGCCGACGGATCGGCCTCATCACAGATGATGGTCGTGCTGCGAGCTTCGCGCAGCGGAGGATCGGGATTGAGTTGGCTTTGAACCATTTCCATGTGGATACCAGTCATACGACCAGCTTCAGAGAATGGAATATTCCCTATGAGAACGGGGAGTGGGTTAACCAGTTGGCTACCACCATTCAAAACATGCCAGATGACGAACGTCCCGATGCTTGGATTGGTGTTAATGACGATATCGCCTTGCAGTGGATGCACAAATTACAGGAGATGGGCATCTCCACGCCTAAAGATTGCCTTGTGATCGGTATCGACAACGTACACTCTGCGGTTACGTCATCCCCGCCCCTAACCACGGTTAATCTGTGCAAAGAGGAGCTTGGGCAGCGTGCTGTCGAGGCTTTGCAACGCCGGATCGAACGCCCGGGGACACCGAAAGAAACCGTTATGTTATCGACCACGTTGATTCCAAGGGAATCGGCATAATTTGGAAAGCATATGTAAGCTCTCTTCGGATAGAAACATTTATTGGTTACTTGCTTCCATTCTCAATCTGAACCATATGAAAGAGGCCCCGCATATCATTATGCAGAGCCTTTTTCGTATACCTTATATGTCTATCTACACATCCAGAATCCAATCTGTTATTCCATACTTACGTCACCCATTCAAGATTTCATTTACTTCATGGCTGAGAATTGTACTAGTGGTTATTTTAGCCAAGGCAGGCTATCGTACGACGGAAGGTCCACTTCCCAATTCACATCACGATACTCTCGGTTAACTGCAGTTCGTTTCAAAGTGAATTTCGTTCCATTTTCTTTTTTAAAACCATGGATAATCAACCTGAGATCACCTACGATATATTCTTCGTTTTTATTAGGCTGATCCGTAGTTCCCATCACTTCAACGGGATACTCCTTTCCTTCATGATCTATAGCCACCCATTGATCTCCATTAATCTCATTTTGGAATGTCCCTACTCCCTCCAAAACAAGAGAAGAGGGCCCTTCAAAGTTTCCTTCAGGTAGCTTTAATGATTGCTGCACTGGCCAATAATTGTATTTAGAAAATAAAATTTCATCTCCAAATTGTTCAAACTTTAGTACGTAGGTGTAGAATTCAGCGTCCTTACGCATCTTTTCCAAATCCACTTCCACGGACTTCTCCTCCCACACCGGGATGGTGTAGCCATCCAGGACAAAGTGAATCTTCTTCGCATCCACCGTAACGTAAGCAGGGTCCCATGTTTCAGAAAGCCTCATCTGACCATCATTATTCTCACTCAGTTTACTCATATCTCGGAACCGAAATTTGGCTTGACGGGCATTGGGTCTGTTCTCATTAAAAATTCGATACTCATTCGTTTCCGGAATTTCGATATGATACATTAAGTCCATATCATCCGCCCAATTCTCTCCGACTTTGGCACGAAGTTGACCATCCAGACTGATGTTCATGTCAAGGCGGGTCCCGTTTGGCGTACGTACAAGCTGTGTCATATCCAATTTCAAGCCCTCAGGAGTGGTGTAGGTGTTGTCCATGGGAGCCTCAACAGCCATTAATTTGGCTTTGGTCATATCGATGTTGAATTGGAAACTCCAATCCACTGTTGTATTACTTGCTGTAATTTCCCCAGTAGCAGCATTATAATAATCAGGGATTTTTAAATAACTTAATTCCCCCCGTACAAATACGTGATCTGGAATATCATCATTCAGTTGGAATACAAACCTTTGATACTTACTACTGCTAAGTCTCGTATCTACAGCCATGGAAGCAACACTGTTCCCTTTTTCATCTGTAACATGAATTCTTCCCGCATCCAGATAAATAGCCGGTATCGCGCTGCCTTTAGGGTCGCTTTGTTCTGTTATAATAATAATTTGTGAACGATCCACTAGGACATCGCTAATCTTGAGCGTATACCCCTGATCTACAATTTGAATATTCGGGTTAATTACAAGATCAAGTGGTTTCAGACGTTTGTAATCGTCCGTCAGATAAGCAGATCTTATCTCTTGTGGTACGGGTATGTCGGGAAGCCGCTGATCCACAGCATTTACCACGGGTTGTGCTGGCTCTGCTGTTCGATCAAATGCAAACCATGCCCCTCCGGCAAGGATCACAACAGCCGCTGCGGCGATTACAGTTCGGCGCATCCAATGCGCTCTCATGGATTTTTTCACGAATGGATGCTCAGCTTCCCCACTTTCCATGGACACGCCATCCAGCTTCTGCATGACCTTAATCGTGAAATCCGCATCCGGCTCCTCTCGATACAAATGCTCTTCCCACAACCGATCCTCATCCCTTGAAATAGGCTTCATACGTAGCTAAACCTCCTTTGCGTTCCATTTGCTTCCTCAGCGTCTTTTTCCCGCGATAAAGGGCGTTGCGCACTTTGGTTGAACTCATGCCTGTAATATCCGCAATCTCTTCATAGCTCAACTCGTTTGTGTACTTCAGTAACAACACCAGGCGATACGATTCAGGTAACTGTTCGAGCTGTCGATATATTTCACGCTGCATCTCCTTATGCAGCACACGTTTTTCCGGTGGTTCATTACTGACAGGTTCGATCACTTGATCAACCGGAGACATGACGGGTTTCTTTTCCCGCATAAAATCCCGCATTCGATTCACCGCAATGGTGTACACCCACGACGAGAAACGACTTCCCTCCCGCCTCGACGGGAGATAACGATAGATACGAATAAACGTATCCTGAGCGAGATCCTGTGCATCCGGATGACTCGCGCCCATTCCGCGCATGATGCCGTAGACTTTATTTTTATATCGATCCACAAGCACGGAGAACAACTGCTTATCCCCTGCAACAATGCGCTGAATAAGCTCCTCCTCCGGTATCTGTTGAGTCATGTAATCCCCCTTCTCTACAGCTTCCATGCATGGTTCTGTACTATATAGACGGAAGCCGTTCCCGAAACCTCTCACTTTATCCAAAAAAAAGAATTCGCCCTATCGACAAAGCCGACTGGGTGAACTCTGCATACCAACATATCCGTCATCGCCTCTTCCTGCTACCTCTTATCTCTCCTGTCTTTCTTACCTATCATTTTCCCCGTTCTTCTCCGTGACAAAATCAGCAAGCTGTGCATAGATCGCCACAATCTCATCCATCGACATGCGCACGAGTCCACTGGACGATGGAGCGACGAACTCCTGAATTTCCTTGACGACCGGGTCGTCCTGAAATCCCCATTGCACTTTGGCGCGCTTGCTGTACTGGGTGTACACACCTTTTCCAACAAAACAGGCAATGTCCGGTCGGTACTTCTCCAGCTTTTGCCGTAAAATCTGTCGTCCTTCGGCGTACTCTTCCTTCGTAATATCTTCTACACCTCTGGTGGGCCGGGCCACAATATTCGTGAATCCATACCCCAACTTCAGCAACTCTCCATCCTCCTGTGCATCATATAAGCGCGGGGTTAATCCCGACCGTTCAAGGATGCGCCAGAACCGGTTTCCTTTGTAAGCATAATGATGACCTGTCTCTCCAGACGTAATGCTCGGATTAAATCCGATAAACAATATCGATAAACCAACATCCAGATGATCTGGAATCATAATGGAAGCCCCCTTATCTTTTTTAGCCAATTCACACTTTCAACTGTGTATAAAATGATATAATAAGCAAAGCATTTTCGAAATCGGATTGAAATTTTCATGAAAAAGGAAGCTGAAACTGATGATTGCAGACATCATGCTTGAAGTCGTCCTGCCCGTCTTTCTCCTGATCGCCGTCGGGTCCTGGATGCAAAAGGTGTTCAAGCTGGACTTGTACACGCTCGCCAAAATCAATTTCTATTGTATTACCCCCGCAGCCGTCTTTATGAGCATGTATCACTCGGATATGTCCGGCGAACTGCTTGGGACTGTGACATTATTTTACGCAATATATGTATTAATTCTCTATATTGTAGGTTCTGTATTTGCGCGCTCACTTAAGATGAATAAAGGCATGAAGGCTGCCTTCAACAACAGCATCATGCTGGATAACGCAGGCAACTATGGACTGCCCATCAATGCACTGGTATTCCGCGGCGATCCACTGGCCTCTTCCATCCAAGCGCTGGTCATGTCTTTACAGGCATTGCTAACGTTCACCTATGGCGTGTTGTCCATTCAGGGCGCGAAGCTCAAAGGTAATTATCGTGCGGTGATTATTGGATTTCTTAAAATGCCCGTTCCGTATGCGCTCTTGCTGGGGATTCTGTTTCACATGTGGAAGGTTCCCTTGCCTACGTTCCTGTCCATGCCGCTGACCTATGCGCAGCAAAGTATGGTTGCCGTGGCGCTGTTGACACTCGGGGCACAGATTGTAAAATATCCGATCCGGCTATACCGTCTTGATGTGTATATTAGCACATTTTTGCGTCTCCTTATTGGCCCCGCCATCGGTATTTCAATTGTGCTACTGCTTGGATTGGAAGGCATCGCTGCACAGGCACTCATTATCGCTTCGGGTATGCCGACCGGTGTCAACGCATCCATCCTCGCGGAAGAATATGATAACGAACCGGATTTTGCAGCCCAGACAGTACTAATCTCAACGCTCTTGAACATCATTACAATTACGGCACTAATCTCTTATGCCAAAACGTTCTGAAATAAAAAAAACAAGTCCATGACCCATGAGCAGGGTTGTGGGCTTGTTTTTTTGAGTGTTAAAACTATGATTCAAACGTCGTTCGTTCCGGGAACTTGCCGCCTTCCCTGAATAAACATCGTACCAGTCGCTGCGCGGCTCGGTTAAAGAAAAAACTCGGGCTTACCCCATCCACCTGGACAGGTTCCAGCTCCTTCACACTTTCCTTGATCTTATTCATCTCAATGAGCCCCATCTTTCGCTCATTCGGTCCGAATCGATAAATAACCTTCTCATCGTCCTCCGTCTGTTTCACCAGCAGAATCATGGATGCCATACAGGTTACCTCCTATCGTTACGTGATGAGATTCCATTAATCACTTGCCTACTATAATTATTACCCAGATTCTAGTGGAAGGATATAGGACTTAAGTTAGTTATACCTAAATTAAATATCCTAATGTAAAGATTCTCTTCAATGAGTCGTTAGGCTCACAAACAACGTATTGACGCTATCCTTCCGGATAGTCACTGTCATGAAAGTGCGTACTGCCCAAGTCGTTTTTCTCCGTTTATACTTACCCTAACCTTATTTTGAATTCCAAAGGAGAGAAACATATGACTGCAGCTCAAATCTATAGCCACGGTGTACCGTGGGAAGAAGCATTTAGCGTCGCACAGGGATACAGCGTTAACGGTATGATCTACATTGCAGGACAATTTTCGCATGATATGCAGGGGACATTTATTGGTGTGGATGATATTGAAGCACAGGTTCGCCAGACACTGGATAACTTGGATCGTGTGCTCGCAGGATTCGATGTGACCAAGTCGAACATTGCTGAACTGGAGATTTTTCTGGTCCACCCGCAGGAGCATCTTGAGGCATGTGTCGCCGTGTACAAAGAGTATATGGGTACTCATCGTCCGGCGGTCACGATGGTCGGGACCTCAGGACTCGCCTTCCCTCATCAACTGATTGAGATTCGCGCGGTTGCACATACAAACTAATCCAGATCATGTCAAACGTTGCAGTACAAAGCAAACAGGCCTGATAAGGAACTTGCTTTAACGAAGTTTATACGCCAAATAAGCCGGTTCGGATTAACTCCGAACCAGCTTCATCATCATTTTTTTTGCACATAACAATCTACAAACGCGGGTCCACTCTCTCCGACTCCAGCGATAGCGTTGCCAGTACGCATTCATGAATTCGTTCCACTGGCTCTCTACGTATAAAGCGCTCAATCCCCTCCATCCCCAACGCACTCTCCATTAAGGCGTGGCGTTCTTTTTTGGATGTTTTGCGTTTACGAAGTCGGGACAGATTCTCGGGTGCCAGGTAATCCATCCCATAGATGATGTGCAAATATGCACGTCCTCGTACTTTAATCGCAGGTTGGATGATTTTGTTGCTATTCCAGGCGCGGAACGTTTCCGGTTTGATTACAATCCCCTCATGTCCTTCCGCCGTAATCGCATCCCACCAATGAATGACATCCGCTTCATCTGCCTCACTTGCAATCACACGATATTCCGTCTCCATCATCAGGGTCGACATGCGAGCGAACTCACGGTTCTGCTCCATATGCCATTCATGTGTTTGCTCCCAAAATGCTCCCGTGCTATGTGCCAGTGTGTGGAACGGTGCAATCCGAATGTCCCCGATATCCTCCACATCCCAGCAGTATTTCTGGAATACATCGCGGAACGTCTCGGCATTGGCAAGTTTTCCTGCTGTCTCCTGCAACCACTCATCTACATTCCGACCTGCCGCTTCAGCTTCGCGCAGTTTGTCCAGCATCGTAGAGCGATCCATGAGCGAGGCTTCGGCCACGTGTGCATATTGTGAAGCAATCAGCTCACGCGCCTTCAGATTCCAAGGTACAATCTCGGCATCGAGCAGTACGAACTCTGTCTGATGACGATCGAAGTAACCATCTGCGGTCAAATCCGCATGTAACCTTGAGAGCACATCCTGCTCTGTCGAAGGGTCAAAAAAGGATCGGCCCGTCCGGGTCACAATGTTCCCCAGCATCGGTCGGCCCACTCGCTGCACCGCAGCTTGCTCATCGCGGAAAAGAAGCAAAATGGCCCGGCTGCCCATGTGTTTCTTCTCGGCAACCATACGGGTAACGCCCTGCGAGCGATAATACTGGAATGCATCCTGTGGATGCTCCAGGTATCCCTCTACAGAACATACACTCGGCGGTGGACTCATCGTAGGCGGGATGTAGGTCAGTTCTTCCAGCGGAACAGTATAATGGGAAAACGTATCAATCGCCGTCTTCGCCACCTCACCATGCACAGACACATCAAGTTTGGATGCTGTCTGAACCGTGAAACCCTCCTTGAATTTACGTATGTTGGGCGGCGCAAAACGCCGCTGTTCCCAGCGCTTTAAAGGACTATCCGGATCTGCCGCATAATCCTGCTTGGCCGGAACACTGACGGCCTCACGTTCTGGCATTCGCCAAGCAGTAAGCATACCACCAAAAACGACACCTTGATCAATGTTGACCGTATCATTCACAATCGTAGGATATGGACGGGGATCATGCCCCCAGACGATGCATTCACCCGAATTGTGATCAACATACCAATCCTTGCGTACAGGCCGACCTTGCTCATCCGTCCCTTCCACATCGCCATACCGGCAGTAATCCTGAATGCGTTTGGACTGTTTTCCGATAAAATGATCTCGAATCCCTGCGTGTGCAACAACCACCTGTCTTACCCCGTTCCGGGAAAAGACCAGATGAGATGGTGCATCAAGCAGAAAGGTCTTAAGCTCTGCACGTACTCGCTTTGCTGTCTCCTGACCTTGCTCCTGCTCAAGCTGTAGCAGTTCCGTCTCCACCCGTTCGTCACCATGACTCAGCGTAACGTCACGACCATCCAGATAACGTGCGATCTTCCAGCCGTGATTACTGTCAATCATGTAGGCGAGCTCGGCGGCACAATGACGTTGCCAGAACAACAGACATTGTAACGACTCTGGACCACGGCTCGTTACGTCACCAACGGAGACCAATTTACGTCCTTCAGGGTGACGATACAGGCCACTTCCGTCCTCGTCCACATATCCGAGGCGCACGATTAATTCCATCATTTCATCATAACAACCGTGAATATCTCCGATGATATCAATACCTGTACCCATGTCGGTCACCAGCGGATTGGATGTGCGGACAAACGTAATCTCATCCGGCTGCTTCAGCACATAACTGGCATCAAAGCCATCCTCACGGATCGAGCGTAATGTACGCTTGAACTGCTGCACCTGCTGCTTCACCCGTTGACGTCCACGCGGATACTCCCGCTGGGCATCACGTTCCAGCAGTTCTTTTTCCGGGATATCCAGCACCACAGCAATCACGGGCACATGAGCCTTCCTTGCCACCTGAATCAGACGCTCGCGATCCTCGGGATACAGATGTGTCGCATCGACCCAGGTCAGCTTGTTCAGACGGCAGCGGGTGGCCAGCATCGCCTCCATCGCTTCAAATGCTTTGGCCGATACTTGCTGATACTCCGCATAGATCACATCCGCTTCGCTGCGGGGACGGTGTTTCCAATCCACATACTCATCATCTCCAACCAGCATGCGGAATTGATCGGATGAGACGGCTTCCGTGCGGCGAATGACGCTCTCTGCGACGAGACGATCTAGCAACGTACTTTTACCACTGTTGGACGGGCCGACGAGAACGACGATACCTGCTTGGGGCAGACGAATCTCCCGCTGTCTTCCCTCCGAACCACTTTCCCGATTCTGCCGGCTTCTACCTGCACCCGCTACTTCGTTAGATTCCGTTTCTTTCCTCATGATAGACTCTCCTTTCTCCGCTCAAAAATGACCAGTTGGGTAGGCTGTCCATAGCCCTCTACATGCTCACCGATACCCTTAATTTCATAGCCATAGTTTCCGTGCTGCGTCCATTCCTCACACCGGGAAGCCAGCTCGGCACGAGTCCACTCAAAGCGATGATCATGGTGACGGAAACTTTCCTGCTCCATTGCATACACATCGTTATATTCCTTGTTCGGTGTAGTGACCAGCAGCACTTCTGGCTGATAATCGTTCATGATTGTATCCATAATTCCGTTCAGACGATATTCCTCGATATGCTCAATGACTTCGCATAGAATCATAACGTCCTGGTTTTGCATCTGCTCGTCAAAATAAAAAAGTGAACCGATGATCGGTTCCGGCATAGCCACCACTCCAGAACGACCCTCGAGCTTCGCGAAGCGCTCCATGGCCCGAAGCCGTGACTGGCCTGAAGGTTCAACGGCCAGAATTGACTCCACATCGGGAATGTAGGATAAGCGAGCGGACAGCTTGCCTTCACCCGCTCCCATATCCACAATGCGCCGTTTGACTGGTAACGCTGCAACCACATCCGTAATCGCACGATAACGCAACTCGTTTAACCGCACAGGAGGTTCAGATTGCCCGCTATCGGACTCGACCCCAGGATGCTCTTGTTCTCCTTCTTCCTGATGTCCCACGTTATTCTCCTGAATAACCGTATCCAAGACTTGAGCTATTCGGCTCTCCTGTCCAAGATACGCAGACAAAGCACCCTCTTGACGCTCATACTGCCGTATCAATTCGGCAAAACGCAGCGTACGCTTCACAATGAGTTCTTTCAGTGGGTGAGCATCCAGCCACCCTTCACCATATCGTTTGATTTTATCGATCTCATCTTCACTGATGAAATAATGTTTGTAGTTATCCAGTACTGGAATCAGCAGAAAAAGCTGGCGCAGTGCATGTTGTACCGTGTTATGTCCACGCAGGATGATATGGCGAACCGTGCTTCTATTTTTCAGATCAAATGAATACGATAGCTCTCCACGTTCCACCGAAACGGCGTAGCCTAATGGCGAGAATAATTCCTCTACAACCCGATCCGGCAGATCGGACGCCACCGGGCCAAAGGTCAGTTCCAACTCGAAAGCATGACCTACCCATTGCACATAGTCTTCCTTCGGCTTACCATTCAGGGCCGTCCCGAGCGCCGCACGTATGTAGGAGCAGAACAGGCTGCTGGTCACGAACTCACGATCATTGATATATTGCGTAATGTCATACCCGTCCGGTGTGCCTCTGACCAGATCCACAGGATCAGGCTCGGCATGAATCAGCACTTCTGTTTCGTTCTCTGTAGCCGTGGTGTACACCATTCTTACACGTACGCCTTTGTCTACCCGGTCATATATATTCAGCGGATTCTTCGCTAACAAATGGGATACAACCCCCGCGTCAGCGCCGCTTGCTTTTAAGATCAGATGCATCGGTTCTCCTCCTTTGATTCAGTTCCATACCTCTTGCAATGCAAAACGGAAAATCCGGTCCAATTCTTCAAATTCAATAATCTGCTCATTCTCCATCTGTCCGGCAAGTCTGTCAAAATATTCGATCTTCTCCGCCAAAAAAGCCTGGATTGCTGGCAACTGCGGCTCGAGATCCAGTTCCTCGCCCGCCTTTTTCCGGCGCAGCAATTCATGAATCTCCGTATATAGCGGTGAAGTCGCAGGTACAAGTTCTTGCACCAGCTCTTCGAATGCCATCGGTGGCATTGCATCATAACGTTCGATCCAACCACAAGCGAGTAAGGGACGAAGAACATAGAAATACTTTTTAATCTTGACCCGCTCACCTTGTAAATAATCCCGAAAATTGCCCTTTGCCATATTCAGATAATGATACATGCAGGACTTGGGCGAGAAGGTCAAAGGCGACAATGCACGGATATGCTGTGCCACGCTATATTGTTCATCATACTGAATGGGGGACTGCAACCACTCCAGCAATGGTGGATTGGATTTGCGAAACAGCTTCAACGCCTTGCGCAGATCCCAACCATTGATGTCGAGCTGATCACTGATTGGGCGTTCGATAACATCCCTTTTATCCTCAATCGACAAGTACCACTCCAGCGGTCTTACATATAAGAAACGCACATCATAATCACTATCCTGTGAAGGAAACCCCCACGCCCGACTGCCGGATTCACAGGCATAGATAATCCGTACCTGCTCCTCCTGTTCAATTTGCTTCAGCTGTTGTCTAATCGTATCTTTCATTTCTTCATGAACATAGGTCATGTCAGTTGCCTCCAAATACCCCAAATTAAATATCCATCGCTCTCACCCGGTCCGCGAGTGTATCATAGCCTGCCACAGTCTCAGCAATATACGTCAATACCGTTTCACTCCAACCGTAGATGTAAAACGTTTTGCCATCCCGTGGCGGTACCATGGCCTGCCGATAAGGTGCTATATCCACAATAAATGCCTTCAGCTCCGGATTCATCATCCGACGATATCGCTCAAGCTCAGCATATAACGGGCTGCCTTCATTCTGCTGTTCATCGGTGATCATAATGATCTGATCCACTTTTTCTCCGATATCCCGAAGTTCCCGCACTGGTCGACCCGTGTCTGTTCCACCTTGTGCGCGAATCCGGTGAGCTTGGGAAAGAATGCTTTCATTCATCTTCGGACGAGCATCCTCAACCATATGGTCGAATAACCAGAACAGGGCGTTACCTCGTGTTTGTTTATAAAGCGCCAGTGCCAGCACCGAACCAATTCGTAAATAATCCCCTTGCATGGAACCCGACCGATCCAGGAAAATAGCCGTTCTTCCCGGAAGCGTTGGCAGATTGCCAATGGATAGCTCCACCGCTTGCCTCAAAGCAGCCCGCAGTTCTTCCCTCGCAATCATTTCATACGCACTGGCGAATCGGAAAGGCAATATGCGCGATTTGCGCAAGGCCTCCGCATCCGTTAGACGGCCCGTTACATAATCCATATTTTTCGATTTTTCAAAAACACCCGCCCGATCCATTGCATTCAGATGGCGCAACAACGCAAAAGTCGGCATCTGAAACATTAACGCCTCCCACACCGTACGTGTCGGTTGTATGATCGATGTGACCACTGAATATGGGAGCTTGCCTTTCTCGATCAGATGCATCCGGCTTGCCGGGTTGCGGGTAGCTTTCAGCTTTTCCAGCGCCTGCAACTGCGGCAGTTCCGCAAGATCCGCCTCCTGCCCGCGCAAATAACGAAACAAGGCTTGCTGCTTCATATCTATTGGCTTAGGGTGTGCTGTAGCGATCATATCGCCCAGACTATATCCACGCCCACGTCCGTTGTATTTGATGGCCCAGTATTCGCTGATTCCGTTCAAAAAGATACTCACCTGACGCTTCACCGCTCGGCCGCCCTGCCCCCGTCCCAATCCTCTCAGAATGGTCAAAAAATCAGCCAAATCAGCCGGTGTCTGTACGACTTGAGAGAACACCTTTGCAAACTGATCCGCGTCCACTTTGGACAGCAGTGCCAGCCCATATAGAGGCTGTAACCGCATCAAACCTTCATTACGAGCATAGACCAGCGCCCGCGCCATAAACCCTGCATCAACCTCAGCCATCTCCTGATGACTGACCATCGCATCGTCCATCAGTTGTTGGGTATCTGCATAAAACGTATTGTTCAATGTATTGGTCATCAACATCTGTATATATTGTTCCTCCACCAATCGCTCATAGGCTCGGTACCCCCCATGATTACGTGTCGTTGGCTGAGGTTGATTAAATAATTGTTTCGCTCTGCTCATCACTCATGACCTCCCGGTGTGAGTCTATTTGCTGTTCTTTCATAATAAAATGTCCCGAGGAAAAAGGTGGGAAGGTATAATACCCGCTCTACCGCTGAGCTACACCGCCATGTACGGCGGCGATTGGATTCGAACCAACGACCTGGTCGATTAACAGTCGAAGTAACCCTCCCTGGCGCCTCGGAACCTTGATCCACAGCGCTTGTTGCCGCCACGCTTCACAACCTCATTATGCCTCACACATCTGCACACGAACATGGCAGAAGTATGACGACGACTCAATTTCTGAAATGGAGTCAATCTTCATAACTTTAAAATGAAACCTGCCACTCATCCTGCTACAATGAAGGGATAACAAGGAGTGAATGTTCATGGCAAGAGAGAGCTTCGACAAAGAAATTCAGTTCTTACGCATGTTATCCCTAACAAGCGGTGCGTATAACCGTAAACAGTATGCTGAGCGGCTTGGCATATCCGTACATACCTTTGATAAAACCAATCGCAGACTAAAAGAAATAATGCAGACTGTCACTGACCAGCGTTCAGGTGCCGAAGCAAACAGGGAAATGGCCGATCTCGTCCGCTTCCAGTACGGAGAATCCGCTGAGCCCATGCTGCTCTTCCTCTTCCGCGCCAAGTCGATGAAAGAGACTGAAGTTCAGCGTCTCTCTGTCCTTTTGCATACCTTACAACTTAAAGCACTGACCGCGATGGAACTGCTGGACGCCTGCTGCGCTGATCTGCCGGAAGAACTCGCGTTACCTGACGAGAAAACCATCCGTTCCGATCTGAAGTATCTGGAAGAGGTTGGGGTCATCCGGAAAGAGCCCGGTGGCAGACCATATCGATATGCCTTGCAACAGGATGTCCTTACCGAATTAACGGTGGAGGAACAGCTGGAGTTATATGATTTTGTGGATATGATGGCAAACACTCAGGTTCCTTCCGTTCAGGGATATTTATTGCGGGATAGTCTGAAGAAAGCCATTACGGCAAGTTATCCGCAAGAAGAAGCTACCGAACCCTATATCTATAAGTATCACTATTATTCTCGTATCCTGGACGAAGCTCATCTCTACACGCTGCTTAGTGCGATTCGTCAGCGCAAACGTGTGCAGTTCCTGTACTATTCGCCGAAAAAACCATCCAGCTACAGTTCACAGAATACGAATCCACGTTTTGAACGGGAAGCAGATGGTCGATCCAACCGGATCGTGCCCCTTGAAGTGATTTATGACCATCAGTATGGTCGTTGGTATGTAATTGGATATCAGGGCCGCCGCGGCTTTGTGAAATTCCGCATGGAAGGCATAACCCAACTTGAGGAACAGGATTCAGTAGAAGAAGAATACATGCTCGAGTTGAAGCAGCAATGGACCGACATCAGTCGTTACAGTTGGCTCGTGGATACGGGAAATACCGTGACGGTTCAAGCACGCTTTTTCCACCCGGAGCGTGGTCAGCGCAACTTCATTCTGGATCGGGTTCGTCTGCAAGGTCAATGGGGCAAGATCATACCCGAAACGGACCATACCTTTCTCTACGAAATCCAGGTCAACGGTACCACCGAGATCAAACCGTGGTTACGGAGTTTTGGCTCAAGCTGTGAAATCATCGCACCTCAGAGACTACGCCAGGAGATGATCAAGGAATGGAAGGAGATTGCTGAATATTATGAACCTGTTCGAGAAGATGTTCAATTACCAGATGATGACCCGACTGAATGAAACCGGACTGTTCACCTGGACCTCACAGGAACGGGGCTGGCTTCGTATGATGCTGAATCACCCAGCTGCGAGAGAAGCGCTTAGCCCTGTAACGTTGGATAAAATGCACAACATGCTGAATGGTGAGCAGGACCTGAACCTTCAGGATTACCTGACTGAAAAAGCCAAAAGCGAAGAAAATAGCGTATCCCACCCACTGCTTAGACAATTACGGCTAATCATTTTGCATCACCAAGGATTTCGAATGACGGGTCGCGTCCGCAATGGACGAACGAGCCATGATGAATTTGGCTTCCCGTACAAACTGGAGTATTCCATGGTCAAAAAAGAATGGTACGTGCTCTGGTATGCTCCTCGCTTCGACAAGCTCATGTCCACCAAATTGCACAGCATCGTTACCGTGGAAGCCCAACCGGTTGATCCTGATACCGCTTCGGGCTACACTGCCCGAATTGCTGCGATAACGGAGAAACGTAAGACGACCATCACCATCGAAGTACTGCCCGAGTTCAATCAGGAGCTGTCCCGAATCCTCTATGCCTTCTCCTGCTTCGAGAAACAGGTCGAGTACATGGAAGCCAAGCAGACATATCGGATCGAGCTGACCATTCCGCAGAATGAGATGGATTATGTCTTATCCAAGATGCGTTTTCTGGGCAAACGGGTTCGAATCGCTGACCACACGGTGCTGAGGGAGCGGATGTCTGAGACAGCTGCCAAAGCATTGGCCCGTTATGCAGAAAAAGATCCTGATATGTATTCCGAACGCTCCAATGAAGCTCAGCACCACCAGCGCGAGGAGGAACCTTTTGCGAAAGCCGATGGTCATTGATGATGTAAGATTGGGTTAACTGTAACCCATTGCTCAAAAGCAAACCCATATACAAAAAAAGGTCTGGATGATCTCATCCAAACCTTTTTTTGTATGCATGCGCTCCTGCACTACGTTGCTCCACCACTGCTAGCTGCCGCGTTCCGTCTTTTATTAATCGCATGCACGCCCATGACCACTGCAATTAATTCATACGTGTCCAGTTGTTCCGACTGGTTGTCTAATACAAATGCGCCTGAACTGAACCAGCCACTGGTACGACGGAAACTTGCCACGACTCGGCCACCACTGCCACTTATATCATATTCCTGCGAAAATGCTGGAGCAGACACATCATACGTTCCGCGTGATCCTGCGTCATATTCATACTTTTTGCTAAAGAAACTGAACCTCGCCCTCAATACACCCAGATGTCTCCCATCTGCTGAAGTGATGTCCCAACGATTCGTTAACATGCGAAATTTGCCGCTGCAGACCAATCCTGAGTTATCCGATACATCGAGCGAAGAGCCAAAGACACTTTTCAAATCCAGATGCCCGGCCTGTTCCTGGTTCGGATTCATAATCTCCGTGTAACCTGCGTTGAAAAAGTTATCCCTGAAATATAATTCCATAACGATTTCTCCTTTCCCTCACGTACCCTTTCGTTCTCTTAACCTCATCTCACACCCAGTGCACACTATATCTTTATTTACGTATAATTAATGGAATTGGATTCAAAAAGTGGATTATTACTGGATGTAAAAAAACGAGCAACCTTGGTTGCTCGCATCATTGTTCAAGTTATCCTGTCATCAGACTTCAACTTTTTTGTTGTTCAGATAAATGGTAGCCCACACCAAGATGATCGCCACAATGACTTCAAATACAATGCTTCCCCACATGCCGTCCGACCATAATACACCATTGGCTGTGATTGCAATACCTGTACTTTCTTCCGTATACCGGAACATCTCATTTGGACTGAAGCGTCCAGTCGTAATCATATTTTCCAACCAGCCAAGCAGATTAACGAGGACAAAGAATGCAACGATTCCAATCCATGGCCCAGTTCTCCAACGGAAGCTGCCTGCAATCGAGATCGAAAGGAAGATAATGACGGTCATGAATACCATAACCCATGCGCCAAACAGCAACACACTAATATAATCCGAAACGTGCAGACCCGAAAGATCAATATTGCTAGCCATGTTCGTTCTGAGCTTCATTGAAATATAGATGTAAGCATGAGTCGTAAATATAATGACTAACCCCAACCCGCAAAGTAGTCCAAAGATCAAAGGAGACAACACATGTGACAGGCCCGTTACGGGCAAAAGGCGGCGATTATAAGAGCGGATATTGGACGTGTATGTTTTGATCATTTTCACATAAATAGCCACACCAACTCCAACATAACCCATAATGCCAAGCACAATCCCTGTGACCTCAGACACGAAAAGGGAAAGCCCCACTTGAGCGATAATCAAAATAACTAGCCCAGCCAGCAGTGTATTCCAGTTCCTTCTAAAGTCATACTTCAATAATGTCATCATTCCGCATAGACCTCCTTGAACATCTCATCCACACTTTTTCCATATTTCAGACGGAGCGTTTCTACTTCTTCACGCATCACCAGTTCGCCCTCACGAATAAACACGACTTCATCAAAAATACGTTCGATATCATTCACCAGATGCGTGGAGATGATGAGACTGCTGTCTTCATCATAGAATTTGACGATGGCATCCAGAATCTTGCCTCGCGCAACCGGGTCTACTCCGCCAATAGGTTCATCCAGCAAATACAGACGAGCCTTACGAGAGAGCGCCAGTGTTAGTTGTAGTCGTTCATTCATCCCTTTCGACAGATGCCGTACCCGGTCACTCTCGACAAGATTCATGAAGTCCAGCATCTCCCGTGCCTTCTCTTCATCAAAATCCGCATAGAAATCGCGGTGGTACGCAATCGCATCCCGTACTCTCATCCACTTCTCGGTCAATGGGCGATCCGGCATGAATGAAACCAGCGACTTCGTCTCCAGACCGACAGGCTTGCCTGTGAGTTGAATCGTTCCACTGGTAGGATGCAACAAACCTGCAACCAGCTTCATGAGCGTACTCTTGCCACTGCCGTTGCTACCCAGCAGACCTACGATTCGCCCTGGTGCAATATCCAATGTAATATTACTGAGCGCTTTCTTATTGCCATATGTCTTGTTAATCTGGTTCAGTTCAAGGATGTTACTCATGCGTTGTTCCTCCCTTTCCTTCCGCAACGGCATCGGCTACGATCGATAAGATATCCTGTTCTTCAATCCCCAGTTCCTGCATTCCGGTCAGAAAGCGTTCCAGCAATTCACCGGCCATCTCTTTTTTGATCGTCATAATCTTCCGCTCCTCACTGGTTACGTATCTGCCCAAGCCCCGTTTGGTTTCGACCACTTCTTCCCGCTCAAGCTCCTGAAATGTCCGTTGTACTGTATTTGGATTGATCTGTAATTCAGCCGCGAGTTCACGAACCGAAGGAATTTTGTCACCTGCCTGAAGTGTTCCGGTCACAATCTGTCTCTTGATGTACTGCATGATCTGCAGATAGATCGGTAAGTTGTTATCAAATTCCATAGTCACAAAGCTCTCGCTCCTCTCTGTACTGGTGTGTTAGTTACATAGTACACTAGTGATATAGCGTTGTAAAGCCCATTTGTTAAAATATATATCGCTACGTTGATGAAGAAACTTCAGCTATCTGCGTACATACAAAAAAGAGCAGATCGTGTAGATCTGCTCTGCATAACTTATTAGTCGTATTTCACACGATATCTAAAGGTACCTTGCCTGTAGGCGCAGGGAATGCCTCATTCAATCGTGTCAGTTCCTCTGGTGTCAAAACGATGTTCACTGCTGCTGCATTGTCTGCCACATGATTCAGTTGTACCGCCTTGGGAATCGCCAGTACGTCTCCGTCTCTGATCACCCAGGATAATGCAATCTGCGAAGTCGTGACTCCTCGACCCTGTGCAATCTCTCGAATGACTGGATGCTCCAACAATTCACTTCGAAGTCTGCCACCTTGGGCCAGTGGACAATACGCCATGACCGGAACACGTCGTTCCCGCATCCAGGGAAGCAGATCATGTTCGATACCACGCGAGGCTGCATGGTACAACACCTGATTCACCATACATTGAGCACCCTCAGGCAGGCTCCATAACTCCTGCATATCCCTTGTATCCAGGTTCGATACACCCCAACGCAGAATTTTACCGGATTGCTTCAATTGTTCCAAAGCCTGAACCGTCTCTTCAAGCGGCACTCCTCCACGCCAATGGAGCAGATACAGATCCAGGCGATCTGTTCCTAAGCGCTTGAGACTTCGCTCACAGGCTGTAATCATCTGCTTGCGATCCGCGTGATGGGGATATACTTTGGATACGAGAAAGACTTCGTCACGATAGCCCGATATAGCCTTTCCCGTAACAACTTCTGCCCCGCCTTCTGCATACATCTCCGCTGTATCAATTACGGTCAGTCCCTGTTCAATACCGGAACGCAGTGCCCGTACTTCTTCTTCCCGGCTAGATTGCTTCTCTCCCATGTTCCATGTGCCTTGTCCTATCGCAGGCAGGGCAGTTCCATCTGGAAGTAGAATCGTGCGAGTTGGATTACCATGCATCATCTATATTCCTCCATTCTGAAGACTCTATGGACATCGTGATCTCTCTAACGACGACTATACGAATCATGAATCATGCTATCATTTATATGTCTCCAATGGCTCATCATCATGATATACAATTGATCCAGTGGCAATGTGAGGCTACTTTGGGCAACGCTGATGGTCGCATCGACCATATTGCTGTTGACCGTCATCAACTTGCGTTTCATCCCATTCTGGCGATCCAAGAAGGCTTTCTCGTCCCGTAGTTTGACCCCGATCATTTTCTGTCCCATTAATTCATACATAAAAATATTTTCAACGTCTCTCCAGGCCACGGCTCCTCCTGCGGTATAAGAAGATGCATCCACGAATCCATCCTCATCGATCACAAAAGAAGGTTCCTTCTTAATCATCTTTACCAGACTGTAGCAGAAACATAGCCCGAAAAACAAAATGGAAAGAAAACCAATCACACCCGAAAGGATGGAATCATTCGTAACTGAGGAACCATCAAAAATCAAAAAAAATCCGGCTGCCACAAAAAGTGCCGCCCCTGCCGTAAGCCACGCCATTCGTTTCCGGTTTGGATATTCCACATGCTGCTCATAGGATGTGCTCAACGTGACGTTCCTCCTCCATTGCGACTGAATCATAAGTGTTATATATAAACGAAGTGCTATGAATCGAATACCTGAATATAGAACAGGAATTGCATTGTCCATTAAACCAAATTCACCCATGTTAAACATTTAGATTAAGACCATTTTTCATCATTTCTGCGCTTATTCAACATTAGGATTCGTCATCCTTCGAGCAAATCCTTTTAACACACCTATATGAATTGAACAAAGGAATGTTTGCACGGGTCACTCCGATGACAGAACAGAACAACCTTATTGTCCTGTCCCTAGCTTTCCGTTAATATAAATGGAAAGGTTAGGAAATTAACCAATTCTAATTCATGGTGGGAGGACAAACAATGATGAGTCAGCGCGGCATAACATCGGAAGATCTTTATCAGATTACATGGGTTAACGATCCGACTCCGTCTCCTCAAGGCGGACAACTGGTATATGTAAGCCGGAAAACGAATGAAGCACGTGACGGTTATTGTTCTCACCTAAGACTGCTGCATCTGGGGAGTCAAAAGGACAGGCCCTTTACTTATGGAGAGAAGGATCATTCCCCTGCCTGGTCGCCAGATGGGTCTCAGCTTGCTTTTATACGAGAGGTTGATGGTAAATGCCAAGTATGGATCATCGCAATAGATGGCGGAGAAGCACGGCAAATCAGTCACCTGAAACATGGCGTCAGTTCCTTGCTCTGGTCACCAGATGGTCATACCTTACTTGTGAAATCATCCGTAGATATGAGCGGTCAAGAAGACATAGAACCTACAAATCCTAAAGTCGATGAACATAAACTGCCGCAAGAACATGTTGTAGACCGGATTCGCATGAAGTCAGATGCCGGCGGATTATGGAACGGAAGACGTGCCCATCTGTTCACCATTCCATCGATCGACTCGGACGCGGAAGCAACCCCGGTAACTACAGGTCATTATGACGTTGGAGACTATGCCTGGTCACCGGACGGAACATCCATCGCATGGATCGCACAGATGCCCGAAGAAGGCGAGGAGCATAACGATTACACCCTGACCAATCATATTCACCTTGCCAAGGCAGACGGATCAGATGTGCAGCAAATAACTCCGGAAGGATATACGTTCAGCCGACTGACTTTCGCACCGGATGGAAAATCCTTGGCACTGCTCGCCAGTGACCGTTCCTATGGAAATGCCACACTTGTGAAGCTGTACACCCTTCAGATATCAAGTGGTGAACTCGTATGTCTAAGCACCGATTGGGACGTGCAGATAAATCACAGCATTGTTGGCGATATGCGTTCACATCTGACAACCACGGGGCCTGTATTCAGTCGGGATGGTTCATCCATCCTCTGTCTAGCGACGATCCATGGTAGTGTACGCATCGCCAAATTCGCACGAGACGGCAGCAGTGCCGACTATATATTGCCTGACGAACGGGAGATTTATCAATTTGCCGAGTTGGAAAACGGGCAGATCGTTGCCGCTGTTGCCGATACACGAAGTCCTGGTGATCTCTATGTATATGAGCAACCGGAAAATTCCGAAGTAGAACCTATTCAGCTCACCCGGAGCAATCCACAACTTGAGGATGAGATCCACCTTAGTACACCGGAAACCTTCTGGTTTAATTCCTCAGATGGCCTGCGGCTGCAAGGGTGGATCATGAAACCTCATGGCATGGTCGACGGGGTCAAAATACCGACCATTCTGGAGATTCATGGCGGCCCGCACATGATGTATGGTTTTACATTTATGCACGAGTTCCAGATTCTCGCCGGGCAAGGCTACGCTGTTGTGTACATCAATCCACGCGGTGGCCTCGGATACGGGCAGCAGTTTGTAGATGCCTGTCGCGGAGATTACGGTGGTGGCGATTATCGCGATCTCATGGAGAGCGTGGATTATGCCCTGTCCCAATATGAGTTTATCGATGAATCCAGATTGGGCGTAACCGGGGGTAGTTATGGTGGCTTCATGACCAACTGGATTGTTGGACACACCGATCGCTTCAAGGCCGCGGTTACCCAGCGATCCATCTCCAACTGGTTATCCTTCTACGGCGTAAGTGACATTGGATATTTCTTCACGGAAGACCAGATTGGCGGTAACGCATGGGAGGACACGGAAAAGCTGTGGAGACATTCTCCGCTCGCTTATGTCGGCAATGTAAGCACTCCGCTGCTCATTTTACATGGAGAACAGGATCTGCGGTGTCCGATTGAACAGGCCGAGCAGTTATACATTGCGTTGAAACGACGCAAGCAGACCACAAGGCTTGTTCGTTTCCCAGGTGCCAACCATGAGTTGTCTCGGGGAGGTCATCCTCACTTGAGGGTACGCCGTCTGGAGCATATTGCCGGATGGTTTAACGAGTACCTGTAAGGACTAATATTTAGACTATTAATTCAGTGTATAGAACCAGATAGGGATTTAACCAAAAAAGCCGTCCGATGAAATCTGTTACGATTTCAACGGGCGGCTTTCGCTGTTCGCCTTTTATAGAAGGAAAGATTATTCTTCTCCCCACACCACGGTGATTTCATTCAGATCCTTGTTGGTTGCAGACACCGAACCCGTGATCGTTACGGCATATTTACCATCTTCACGACCCACAATGCTGAAGCCATCTGCCTGTATATCCTGACTGTTTTGGCTCAAGTTTTTGGTCTGGTAGTAGTCTTTGTAGGAGGTTCCAACGGTTAGCAATGTTTCTTTGGTTGTATAAGTGAGCACTACTTTTTTATCGTTGCCGCCCACATTACTCTCAATCAAGCTCGTTGCCTTGGCATCCTTCGGTAATGGGAAATCAGCTGGCAGATACTTGGACTTCACGCCTTCAGCCTGTGTGTTTGTACCTGTAGATGGTGATGTCGATCCGCTGTTGCCTGTGGATGTTGATCCACCAGAGGAGCTTGAAGAGCCAATGCTTACTTTATTGTTTTGGGCATCATACTTCACTTCGGTCTTCAACGCATCTGCAATGGAACGAACGGGAAGATATGTACTGCCTTGATACGTAATTGGCGCAAGCTTTTTGCCCTGGTCACCTGTCGGTGTAAATTTCTGTCCGTTTACTTCGATGGCGAGCCCATGGTTCAGATAAGCCTTAATCGCCTCCAGTTGTGTACCTGCATATACGCCTGCCGATCCCGTCAACACCATGCCAAACACACCCGCAGCAATTAACCACTTCTTGTTTTTCATCCCAATACGCCTCCTGAATTCAAATGTCAGCCTTTTTGCATCATACGATTCATGTCGATCGCTCCATTTATACCAAAGGCTCATGTAGTTATGCTCATCATGTATGGGTACGAGCTTATTCGGATAACAGCCCGTTGTTCCATCAAATGTTAGCAATATAATAGCATCTGGTATGAGGATGTAAACGATTAATGGCTAAAACAGGACCTGGGGCGTACAAAAATAGTCTTTGTTGTGTACCTGCTGTTCTCTGGCTCGTTAAGATGTTCTTATATGAATAAAGTCCTGAATTTCCGACCATACATATGAAGCTCTCATACACGCATAACAGTTGCGAAAATAACCAATGTATTAGATAATTGTTTGTCGATTGTGGTCGAAGGAACGGAATTCAAGGGGGATTTATGCAATGAACAATAACAGTACATTTGACCAGTCTATTAACCGGATTTCTACAGGATCAGAGAAATGGGATGCGCTTGAGGATATCTTCGGCGCTGCTGATGCGCTTCCGATGTGGGTGGCCGATATGGATTTCGCTGCTCCACCATCCGTTATTCAGGCCCTGAAAACACGGATGGAGCACGGGATTTTTGGTTATACAGTACGGACTGAGGCGTATCATGCAGCTGTTGCAGGGTGGATGGAACGGCGTCACAACTGGAAAATTAACGATGACTGGATCGTATTCACTCCAGGTATTGTGCCTGCACTCAGCATTGCTGTGCAACGATTCACGGGGCCGGGAGATGCCGTGGTTATCCAAACCCCGGTGTACGCCCCCTTCTATGAAGTGGTACGTGGTCAAGGCCGTGAACTGATCACCAATCCTTTAATAGAGAATAATGGTCATTACACGATGGATCTGGAACAACTGGAATCCAGCTTGCAGACGGGTCGGGTCAAAATGCTAATTCTGTGCAGCCCTCACAATCCGGTTGGACGGGTATGGACTCGAGAGGAGCTTGAAGGGCTCACGTCGCTGTGCCTGCAATACAACGTACTAATCGTCTCGGATGAAATTCATGCTGATCTTGTTCATCAGCGCGGAGCTCATACACCGCTGACCCTGACCTCGGACGCCGTCTCTGATCTAAGTATCATCTGCACGGCTCCAAGCAAAACGTTCAACATTCCTGGCCTCTGCACATCCAACATCATCATCCCTAACGCCAAGTTGCGGGAATCGTTCGCTCAGGGTGTAAAAACGTTGGGACTTGCCAGTATCAGTACGTTGGGAGCTGTTGCAACCGAAGCGGCTTACAACGGTGCCGAGGAATGGCTGGATGAATGCCTTGCATATATCCGCGGGAATATGGAGTATGTACAGCAATATGTCGCGGAACATATGCCAAAGATCAAAATGGTTCTGCCCGAAGCAACCTATCTGTTATGGATGGATTTCCGGGAGCTGAATATCCCACATGCACAACTATGCAACATGCTGCTTCATGAAGCGAGGCTTGCTTTCAATGACGGAAGCATCTTTGGAATGGAGGGTACAGGATTCATGCGCATTAATGTAGCCTGTCCACGTTCTACGGTGGAAGAGGCCATGCGCAGATTGTCTGTGTCGTTAAGCAAACTGTCGGACAATTAAGTTATTCTTCACATTCATGTGCGGTGCTCATAAATGAAAAGGGTGTCCCGTAGTCATATCCATGATTCATCTTCATGGTCAATGGCTTGCAAGGACACCCTTTTTATGTTGAATGACTTTATAGACTAAAGAAACTACAGTGACGTGGGCATTGGAATAATTCTGTCGCACAGCCTATCCAATAAATCCCGATCATGGCTTATGACCAGCAATCCAAGGTCACGCTCCCGAGCCACCCCCATCACGGTATGCCAGATCTGTGCCTGAGTGATGGCATCCAGCATCGTCGTCATCTCATCTGCGATCACATAACGTGTCGCTGTACCGAGTGCTCGTGCCACACAGAAACGTTGCAGTTCTCCACCGGATAATTCACCCGGTCTGCGGTCCAGCCAGGTCTGCTGAATACCCAATGCTTTGAGCAACCGCTCATCCTGCACAGCCGCCTCTTGAAGTACACGACGCATTCGCCAGCGTGGATTCACGGCTTTCTCCGGGTGCTGGAACACCAGCTGAACCGGACACACTCCTGTACGAGGAAGTGGTTTCCCATCCAGAAGTACTTGTCCTGCCACAGGTTCGGCATATCCTGCAAGGATGCGCCCAAGACTTGTTTTGCCACAGCCACTCGGTCCCCACAAGCCAACCACTTCTCCCTGTTGCACCTGTATATTCATCTGCTGGAACACCCACGATTTCGGATCGTAACGGTAACTCACGTCCCGTGCTTCAAGTGACATGGAAACACCTCACTTCTCCGCCCCGTATTTTACGAAGCTGAGGACGTTCGCGGGTACATGCTGCGGTTGCTGCGCTACATCGGGGAGCAAATGAGCAGCCTGTGGTAATTTCTTGACCCGCCAATGGCTGAGAGCCCGGAAGTGGCTGAAATCCGTTCTGTGGCAACGCATTCCAGAGTGCTTTCGTATACGGATGGCGCAATCGTTCTCCATTTCCCGTAAAATCATGCACCTGCGCCGTCTCTACATTGGCACCCGCATAAAATACAGCGATACGATCAGCGGCCGTCAGGGCCGTCGTAACATCATGCGTAATCCACAGGATACCTACGCCTTGATTTGCAAGCTCGCGAAATTGCTTCATCGTCTCAGCCAGAACTTCGGGATGGATACCTGGTGTCGGCTCATCTGCAATGATCAGTTTCGGCTGACCGGAGGTCGCTGTCGCCATCAGTACTCGCCTTGCCATACCTCCGGACAACTCAAACGGGTATTTCCCAACTGTTCCCCGAGGTAGATGATACCGCTCGGTCAGCTCCTGCTCCGTCTTTTTCATATGGGATCGAGTTATGAACCCGCGCTTTCGTCCCGAATTTCGGGTTACCGGCTGAACTTGCCTCCCCACCTTCATCAACGGGTCCAGATAACTGACGGATTGTGGAATCAACATCAGTTCATCACCACGCAGATGAAGCTGCCGCTCTGAGGTCAAAGGCTCGCCACTATAGCTAATACGCCCTTCCAACCTGGCATTGGCAGGCAGAATGCCCATGATGGCTTGCGCCAGCACACTTTTACCCGATCCGCTTGCGCCTACAACAGCCACGATCTCGCCCTCGTTTACGGAAAGATCCAGATTCTGAATAACATAAGTCTGTTCGTGCCCAAACCAGCCGCGAGCACGCCGAAATGACACCGACACTCCCTCAATATCAAGAAGAGCCATATTTACCTCACCTCCCTCGAACTACCTGTACCCGTCAACGTCTTCAGACTGTTGCCCAATACATCAAACGCACGAACAACCAGCAACAATGCCAATCCCGGGAAAAAGGCGAGCCACCACATGCCAGCAGATAAATATCTCATCGATTCGGACAAAATAATTCCGATTGCCGGTTGCTGCGGGGACAACCCCAGCCCCAGAAACGTAATGGCTGCTTCATGCAGAATGGCATGGGGAAAGATTAGCAGTACGCCCACGAACAGTTGTGGAACAAGGTGTGGTAGCATATGCTGCACCGCAATCTGTAACCGTGATTGGCCTAACTTGTGTGAAATTCGAATATATTCTGCGGATTTCAGTTGAATCATCTCCGCTCTTACAATCCGGGCCAGATTCGGCCAGTGAGTCAGCGCAATCGCTGCCGCCACTCCTGCCAAACCTCCACCGAATACAAATGCCAGCATGACCAGCGATACCAGGTGAGGCACACTGAGGAACAAGTCGATAATCCACGAGATCACTCGGTCAGCAGCCTTGCTAGAAGCAGCCCCCAGACCTAACAGCAGTGCGATCAGTCCACCGCCACATGCAGCAAGTAATCCAACTTGAATGCTGGTCGCCAATCCTTTTAACGTACGCATGAACATATCTCTTCCGAGCCAATCCGTGCCGAATGGATGCGCCCAGGTTGGAGCCAAATTCCGATCCATTAATGAAGTCAGCGTAGAACCAGCCGGAAGCAGTCTGCCCGTCAACCACACGATGACAATCCAGATCACGGCGAAACTCCCCCAGATCAAGGCCTTTTTGCGAGGATTGCGGACATGTTGGTTGCTGGCACCCACATACCTTCTTCTCGTTTGACGCGTTGGTCCTGTTTCTTTTCCAGTCTCAGCTTGTAGTAATCCCTGATTAATGTTGTCCCTTGCCTCTTGAGTTGCAGTGTTCACTTTCTGTACTTCCACTGATTCTCCCGTCTGCTCGGAAGAGCGTTCTACCGTCTGTTTCATGACATCAGCTCCTCCTTCATCCGTGGATCAATCAAGCGATACAGAATGTCGGCCACCATATTACCTGTAAAAACAAAAATTGCACTGCACATCACAAGTCCTAGCAGCAGTGGAACATCACCGCGTAACCCCGCCTGGACCGTTGCCTGACCCAGCCCGGGGTATGAAAATACCTGTTCTGCAAGCACAGCCCCGCCGAACAGTTCACTGAACGAAGCAAACTGCAACGTGATGGCTGGCAGAACAACATGTCTGAACCCATGTCGACGGAACAGCTGAAATCCACGCTCACCCCGCGCTCTAGCGAACAGAATATAATCTGACTCCAGCACATCCGTAAGCTTCTGCCGGGTATGCAACGCAATGGAGGCTACCCCAGTCAGGCTGAGAGTCAACGCTGGCAAAATCATATGAATAACCCGATCTCCCCATGTGACCTGATCAGCTGACATCCCTGCCGGTACTCCAAGCCCAACCGGAAGCCATCCAAGCCACACACCAAATACCATCAGCAACAACAGCGCAATCCAGAATACTGGCGTGGAAGCCAACGTATAACAATACCAGCAGATCAGGCGATCCAGCTTCGAATCCCGTCTCATGGCGGCAACTACCCCAAGAGCGAACCCGAAGATGCCGGATAATAGCCAGGCTACAGCCATAAGCGTGACAGAATTCATGAACCGTTCCTGAATAATATCTGCTACGGGTTGTCTATAAATCATCGATGTTCCCAGATCTCCCTGAATCAGCGCTTGTCCCCAAGTGAGCAATCGTTCTGCAGGGGATTCATTCAATCCCCATCGTTCTTCGATAAGACTGCGCTGTTCGGCACTTACTCTAATCATGTCTCCACCAATATAGGCTTCGATCGGATCAACTGGAGAGAATTGCATTAATATAAAAGACAACACACTGACTCCGACCAATAAGGATACAAGTCGCAACATTTTAAAACCAACAAATCTGGCCCATCCATTCCTGCCTGTCATCCAATCTCTCCCCAATTCAGGCTAAAGCTACCGCTACGTTTCCTACTTTGTACTGTTATCCCAGGACCATTCCTCCAGATTGGTTGTCACCGGCCAGCCGTGACCATGGGGATGGATCTGCTGCTCGCCAATGTTTAGTCCATTCGTAACCAGGTACAGATGATCTATATTTACGAGCCATGCCCATGGCGCATCACCCTGATAACTGAAACCTGTTGTTCCATCCCATTCGGCTTTCTGCCAGAACGGCAATGCCTCTTCCTCACTGGTTGCCTGAAGGGCTTTGTCCATCCAAGAATCCACGACAGGATTACTGTACAATCCCACATTGTAATACCCTTCTCCTTTATGAGTGCTGCTATAGAGATTATAGGTTTCCAGAGGATCATGACTGCCCCAACCAAACAATACAGCGTTGGAGTAAGCCATCTTTTTCGTCTCTTCACGGCTTTTGCCTTCCACATTGATTTTAATTCCCGCCGGGGCAACCATATCCGCAGCAGCCAGTGCCAGAGATTGTCTTGTTAAATCCCCTGCAAAATAAAGCAGATTGAATTCGGCCTTGACGCCGTTTTTCTCGACGATACCGTCACCGTCCGCATCCGCCCAGCCACCAGCGGCCAGAATTCGCTTCGCTTCTTCGAGATTGGCATCCGTAAATACAGCTTCCGCATTGCTCCAAGGCAGATCATCACTAACGGAATAAGCCGGACGACCGTACCCTTCCAGTACGCCCTCAACCAAAGCCTCACGATCAATCACGACATTCACCGCTTGGCGAATTTCCAGATCCGATGTCACATCATTTCCTGCGGGAAAACCATCGCCCGACTTGGTACCAGCAGGTTGCATGGGGAACATAATGCCACGGTTATCTACCGTTTTCACAGACTCCAATGTCATGCCATTCACCTGTTGCTTGCTAAACGCTGCCGGAATAGCAGCAATATCCACTGTACCTGCCTGTGCAGCGGCATAGGCCGCATCTTCATCCAGATAGAGGAAGGTGAGTTTGTGGAACGCAGACTTGTTTCCGTAATATTCTTCATTAGCCTCAACGATAGCCTGTTGTCCTTTGTCCCACTGAACCAGCTTGTACGGTCCTGATCCGACCGGATGCTCTGCGTAGTCAGCACCATAGGCATGTTCAGGTACAATGCCAAGTGTCGTCAGCAGACTGATGAATGTGGACTGCGGCGACTTCAGTGTGAATACGACCGTTCGATTGTCGGGTGCCTGCACCTCAGCCATATTGGTCAAATCAATCACGGACCCACTCTTGGCAGCTGTTTCAAATGTAAATTTCACATCCTCAGCCGTTAGAAGCTCCCCATCCGAAAACTTCACATCGTCCCGAAGCGTAACTGTCCAGGTCAGACCATCTTCGCTAACAGAATATGCCGTTGCCAGATCGTTAACCAGTTGCAACTTGGCATCTCGCTTCAGCAAGGTACTCTGAAAAAGTGGTGAACCATACTGCCCCCATCCAGTTGTCGGATCAAACCCACCTTCCGGCTCGGTGCCCACAGCCAGCACCAATTCGTCTTTGGCTGGGGGAATTCCCGGTTGTCCATTTTCTACTGATGACGCTGCTGGCGCTGTCTCCTGTGCACAACCGGATAACCCAATAGAACATACAAGCAGGATCCCTAATCCTGTTCTAATATTTCGTTTTCCCCATCTCCATGAAAATCTGCCCATTCTGGTCGTTCCCCCTCTATTTTTGTGCTACTCTGATTCATTTCGTGTTACTTTTTACGGAAATTGTAGCACAAAACACAAAACATATGTCAATAAAGTTAACTTCAAAATCCAAATATTTTCATATTACCGAACTCATAATTATAAATTTATATAATCGAGCATGTAGACCGCTCTATAAAGTCAGGTATTATAACAAACGACAAAAAAACAGACGGTTGGCATCTAACCAATGGTCTGTTTTTTAGATTTGCTATATTTTCATGGAAATTACACTCGCAATTCGTCTTAATCCGCAGAGCGATGATGATGACTGTGACCATTCAGGCTTTGATTCGGATTGTGATCCTGACCTCTGCTCTGAGCATGAGCCAGTTTGTTGAGTTCATCTACATAAGTCACGGAGAGCTCCGCATACAATACCCCTTTTTGCACCTGGATCTGTTGATGCAGATGACGCAATCGTCCCAGGTTACCCCGTACGGCAATTACCTCCAGGCATTGGTCATGGTTCAGATGCACGTGCATATTGGAAATGATGTCATGATGCGCCTCGTGCTGCAGCTCCATCAAGCGAATCGGAAGATCACTGATATGATGATCGTAGACCATTACAATGGTGCCTGCCACATCCTGCTCGGATTGCAGTGCAGAGGGTTGCAATAATGTTTTACGAACAAGATCACGGAAAGCCTCAGATCGGTTTTTGTACCCCTGTTCCTCAATATACTGATCAAACTGTTCAATCAAAGGTGTCGGAAACGCCACCCCGAACCGGGTCAAATCTTCTTTGTCTGCCATGCTTCTCCTCCTGCGCCCTCATTTGCTTCGAGTGTACCACAGACTTGTCTGCTCATCGACTATACTGTTGCAAAAAGTCTACTGCTGAATGCATCGCCTGTTGTCCAGCTTCAGTCTCCAGATCAAATTGATAATCATGTCCCAGCTTCTCGGATGAGTTCGAGAAAAATAAGGTTTCCGCATCAACATCAAGTCGCTTCAAGACTTGTGCCAGTTCAATCGATTGACTGGTCAATGGGTCATCATTGCCTGAGGTAATAAATGCAGGCGGGTAATCTGGTGTGGCCTGTAGAACGGTCGACATTTCATCCAGTCGTGGGTACTCTTCAAATGTTTTGACTCCGGTATATGACCAGAGAAATGTCCGTATGAGCGGGAATCCCGTTTCCGCTACCGTGCTCAGATTGTAAGGTCCACAGAATAGAAGCACCCCGCGTAACTCTTCCGGCTGGGTGGTTGGCTTTATATTCATCAGTTTGGCGAGGGATGGATTGGTCACCACGGCCGCGGTCTGACTTGCAATCTGGGCACCTGCCGAATTGCCTGCGAGAAATATGTTTTTCGGGTCACCCTGAAACTCACTGGCATGGTTCTTCACGTAAGTCAAAGCCTGATTCGTTTGGACGACGGGAATGGGATATTTGGTATCCGGTGCGAGCGCATAATTCATACTGACGACAACATAACCCTGTTTGGCTAATTGTACGGCATAATCTGTGATGTCCGCTTTGTCCCCCAAGACCCATCCACCACCATGAACCCACAGCACGACAGGCAAAGGTTCCGATGTTACGGAAGGATAATAGATATCCAGTGTACTGTCATTACGACCTTCCTCTGCATAGGGCACATCTGCAACACGAGTTATCCCTTCGGAGATAACAGCTTCGTTACTGTTCTTGTCTGCACTGGTAAGTTCAAAGCCTGATTTCAGTAAAAATATCGTGATTTTCGGTGTTAGTTGAGCACCGATCCCAACAAAACCTGTAATCAAGACTAGTACTAGAATGGGAATCCAGTACTTTTTACGTTTAAAACCTGTTCTCTCCGCCCATTTCGTTTCCAACTTGGACTGCAACAGCTTCACCTCGTTCCCTCATCATTGAAGCGTCTTTACATCTAAAGTGGTGTACGTTGCGGAGTGATCCGGGTTTCCTCTTATTTGGGTCTCTTAGCGATTTCCTGTCTGACTTTCACGTATGTAGAGGATACTTTTTGCTCCAGTGTGTGGATATTTTGTTTCGAGCCTGCCCACTTCTCCGCTGCAGAAGCCAATGCGTTCAATGAGCTGAGTACACGTGACGTTTGACCTTGCTTTGTACTCTGTTTGAACTGTTGCAGGGCATTTGAATAGCGTTCTTTCGCCAGGCTCGCCTGTTTTTTCGCGGTTTGAATCTGTTTCTTCACCGGATCGGCCCCCGCCAGAATAGCGCGCAAACGTTTTACTTCCGTGGTCTTCCGTTTACGTGCTTCGGCAAGCTCCTTTTTCTTGATCCGAATGTCTTCTCTGGCAAGCTGTACAACGGGTCTTAATGTGTCGGCCTGCGTACGGATCGCTGCACTCCATTCCTTATTTTTAATGGCTTTGGCTGCATCCAGCTGTCTATTGACTGAACTATACAGCGTGAAGAGCGGTTCATAACGGGCTTGGGTTTGCTTTACCTTTTCAGCTAAAGCTGCGATCTTCGCGTCGTCAGTTTGTCTTATTTCTACACGCAATCGTTCCAATTCCACGGTATTGGCGGCATGAAGTGTCTTTGTCTTTTGTTCCCAAGTCTGCTCTTGAGCCTTCCAGTTCCCTACTTTCTCATACGTTTGTTGTAGGGTTAGTTTGGTCTGTGCATCGGCTTTGTTCAGAACGGTATCCCATGCTTTTTGCGCTGTTACACCAAGATCTATGCCCGCTGCCTCCGCTGTTGAAGCAAAATAAATCGTGCCTGCGCTGAACAAAATCACAAGCCCTATAAGTAGGCGTGGTCCAAATAAAAGATGAGCGAATGATCGCAAATAAGATCGTTGGACTTTACTTTGACGTGCTACGTGACTACCGCTATATCCTGTCAAAACATGAGAAAAACTTAAACTTGTCTCCATTGGAGCTGTACCTTCTAAAGCTAAATCTTCGATATGCTGTCGATCCTTCTTTCCTTCCACCAAGCCAGGATGATCTAAGAAGTCAGTTTCCCTTGATCCTTCTAATAGGGAACAACATGCCATTACCTCCTGTTCATTTATCGTTTCCTTCCACGCTTCTGTATGCATTCTTCCCTACACCCTTTCTTCTAAAATATTTAGCAGAATCGCTAACAAAATAAGCGAACGACAAAAAAAAAGCACCCGCAGGTCAGGCATTTGCCTGCTCTTACGGGTGCTTCCCTCATAAGCCGTTCCATATGAGATTCGATTGAACGAGTCGCTCGAACCTTTCCTTTTTCTAATATATTCCATTCATTGTGTCTGGTCAAGTCGTGCTAGTTTGACTGGTCTAATATCAACCCGTCAATCAACGGGAGAACCCTTCCCGCTTATAGTTAACAGCTGTTACAACTCAGCTTATTGATTGACCAAAATAGCTTTCATTTCCTCGGTCAGGTCCTCTTCTTTTAGCATCATGTAGATGTTCTCGCCACGAGTTACATTCAACTTGATCTGATAGACGGTATCTTTCTCTGTTAGATAACCAGACCGTTGACGTTTGAGCAAATCGCTAATGATTTCTTTGTTTTGGGTTGCGACCTGCTTCTTGATGCTTAGACTCCCATCGATATATTCTGGCTGCGGAGTAGCCCACTGAAGCGAACCTGGACTGTTAATCTCCTGCTTCGCAAACTGAGCAGAGACAATCTCATCTGCCTGGACAAGCAACTGATCGTATAATTTGTTCTCCTTCAGCCAAGCCAATACCCGATCATAGCCAGGTTTGATCTCAAAATTCCACATCTCTTTTGGTTGAAATGGATCTTTTGAAGACGAGTCCTGATTCATCTCCGCGTAAGCAAACGACTGCCACGAAGAGCGCTGTTCTTCATAGGTCTGATCCAAAATGTCCTGTTTCAGGAGTTCCTTGAATTCACGGACTTGCTCCGGATTGCTAATATACACCTTTCGGTATGAACTAATGGCAGAGCGAATGCCAAAACTTAATGCATCCTCTTCCAGCTTATACGTTTCAAATGCGACTCTTTTGTAATCCTGGGACTGTTTCAGAGCCATTAATTCCTGATGGAATTCGGCTTCTGGAATATAGTATTTACGTTTCATCACCTTGCCGTTATCCAGCTTGTAGTTAATAAATACATACTCATCATTACGCATACCTGGATTGATTGGGTCATTCAATATAGGAAGATCGGAATCCACAATTTTTTGATGAAGAGCGATAACTGCCCCCATGTATTCCGGATCATTAGAATAGAGGTGAGCATCGTCCTTTTTCTGAGTGACACCGTTACTGTAGGTATAACTCTCCCCACCAAGCTTGATGCTGTTCACCTTGTTCAGTTCAGGCACTCGCGCAGCGTATCCATTCCAGCCGGCAATAGGTACGTACAATACCAAGCCAGCGACAATACCATACAAAATCAGCTTGGGCAACAGTCTGCTGCTCCAGATCAGCCATGTTTTGCGAATAATCATCTCGGCAACGATATAACCTACAATTCCACCAAGAATATATCCGAATATTCCCCATCCAGCTGATCCTCTTGGAGCAATAATCGTGAAGTAAGCTCCGCCAATCAGAACTAACGTAAACATTAAACCAAATCGGAATATAGGTTTCACAAGAGTAAACGTAACTGCTTGCGTAGCAGATTCAACCTGTCTTCTCGCATAGAGCACATAAGTCAGAGGAATAAACAGGATTGCGAATATCGAATAGATTATAAGTTCTCCAGTAGTGATAGGAGCATAACTGATTGAAGCCATGCGAAGAACAAGTGACATTTCTTCCGCATTACGTCCCAATTCATCGTACGGATATCCAAGCAAATAATGCTGGAGATGAAGTGACATAATGAACCATACAACAACAGGTAACAAGAGGAGCGCGTATACCGTAAGCCCCTGCAACACAGATTGCCCGATGCACATGCCAACCGCCACAGTAAGCATGAACATAAATAGCGAGTATATGCTCATGCTGAAGCCCCACATCCAGATCGTACTGCCATCGAACAGAAAAGCAGGTTGATCCAGTACTGCCCATACCCAGCCGGTAATTGCAGTTGTAATCCAGATCGGAAGCAAAATCATGGCATATCCGGTCAACAAGTTAACCGTTAATAGATGTTTACGACGTAACGGCAAACTATGGAACAGATCAGACGGTGCACCGGACTGAATATACCGAAACAGAAAGATGCCAGCCGCTACGGGCAATGTAATGGCGAACAGAATCTGCACTTCACCATTAGCTTGAAACAGACTTGTAATCTGCTGTGGCGCGTCCCTATATTCGGTAGCGATATATAACGGTAACGAGAACAACAATGTGATCAGGTAGAGGATGCCTATCCATCCATGCTGTCTGAAATTTTGGATCAGGATGCCCCGGTTACAGAACAATCGGTTGAATATCATACCCTGCGTCCTCCATTTCGTAAATAAAGATTTCTTCGAGCGTCAAAGGCAGTACATCCAGCAGATACGGATCATGTATACGGAATTGATCCGTTACCTGTTCTCGGTTGCCTTTGACAATGTATAGGGATACGCTTCCCCGTTTCTCTTCATGTAAAATATCAATCTGCGTATCCATCGCTTTGGCATGGTCCGGGTGGCGGAAAGCGACCTGGATTTTATGCGTATCGGCCTTCAGATCATCAAGATCCTTCTCTACAATAATTCGGCCTTTGTGCATAATCGCCACATGGTCGCACAGATCTTCGATTTCACGTAAATTGTGAGACGAGATGACAATGGTTACTTGACGCTCAGCTGCTTCCTGGAACAGCAGGTTTTTGATCTGCTGGCGCATGACCGGGTCGAGGCCGTCAATCGGCTCATCCATCAGCAGCACTTCAGGCATACAACTAAGTCCCAGCCATACGGCTGCCTGACGGCGCATGCCTTTGGACATACGATGCAGCTTGCGTTTTACATCCAGTTTGAATACGGTGGCCAGTTGCTTGAACCGCTCTTCATTCCAGCGTGGATAGACAGAACGATAAAATGCAGCCATTTGCGTAATTGAAGATTGCGGGAAAAAGTAGGGCGAATCGGCCATAAAAATCGTGCGGCCCTTGAGATCCATATTTTCACAAATTTCAGTATCCTCGATACGAACAGTCCCGCTGTCCTGACGGTATATGCCAGCCATCATTTTGAGCAGCGAAGTCTTGCCTGCCCCATTGGAACCGAGCAAACCATAGATCGATCCCTTATGTATGTGCATCGTTACGCCGTCCACTGCCTTTTCCTGTTCAAACGCTTTGACGACTTGATTCAGCTCAATCATGAGGCTCCTCCTTCTCTATACGGGCCATCGCTTCCTCAAACAAAAGCGTCATATCCGCCTTGGTCAAACCGGAATACGAAGCTTCTGCAATCAATTTCACCAGAGACTCTCTGATCTCATCTCTCATGGCTTCATTCGGATGTTCCACTGACGATGATACGAAGCTTCCTTTTCCCTGCAAAGAATAAATGTAACCTTCACGTTCAAGCTCGCGGTACGCTTTCTGAATCGTATTCGGATTCACAGTCAGCTGCGTGGATAAGGCACGAACGGAAGGAAGCTGCTCGTCGGGCTTTAGAATACCGTATACGATCATTTCTTTGACTTTGTCCACCAGTTGCTCATAGATCGCCTTACGGCTGCGTACATCTAATTCGAACATCCCGCACCTCCTTTCTGTAAATGTGTGAAATAACCTATCGGTTTATATGACTATATCTTAGGTGTATCAACTGTACTACTATTATTAATACAGTTAAATCGGATTGTCAACCGTTGACTTTGACTTCTTGTTTTATTCGGAGTACGTTAAGAAAGATAGAACATATGGTACATTTGACATATATCACTTTTGGGGGTAGGTTAATTCCCGCTTATGATGTGGCTACTTGAAGTGATGCGGCTACCCGAAACCTTTGCTTTACCACTTTTGTCAGAATTACATGTAAAGGTTGTTCAGGTCTTTCCCCTTCCGTTATGATGGAGATGAAGTGTTCGACAATCACTGTATGCACAAATGAGCTACTATGTAGGGATCGGGTGTAGAGTCGGTCAGTTATTCGTTTGGCTTGTTGGTGAAAATCCGATGGCCGATATATGATTAGCGTTGATTGGGTCGGGACAGTCTTCAGCCTTATTAATTGTTAAATCTGTTTGTTCGGAGTGCAAGCTCTTACTGTCCTCACTGAGCATACATATTGCATATTTGTCTTTCAAAGGGTGGACACGGACATGAGAAAGCACTTAGGAATTTATATTCTACATATAGATCATTTTTTAATTTTATTTCTGAAATCATCTATATGTAGTGTTTCATTTTTCCGGATGGATATAGTATCTTTTTAGAAAAAGTGTCCACTCTTTGAAAGACAAAATTAAGATAAATGTCCTTTTGTAGTGGACAAATATATGCCCGAATTCAACTTATATAAATTGAGCTATACATGTCTCTTCTAATACCTCACAAGGAGAATCCGAGATGAATGAACATAAACAGGATGAAAAACAGAACAATAAACTGAACACATCACAAGAAACCAGTGGGCAACAAGGGAAATTAACCGGGGAAACGACCACTTCAGATATAAGTCTGGTCCAAACAAATTCATCACAGCGTGTGTTAATTGTAACCGCGGTTGATGCGGAGAAAGATGCGGTCCTTCGCGGTTTGGGAGACACGGCCGCGGAACGATTTGACGTCATCGCTGCTGGCGTTGGCCCAGCCTCGGCCGCAGCGGGAACAGCCGCTACATTGGCATATGCCGTAGCGGCTGCAAGCACAAGTGCGTTGGCGCAGGTTTCCACCGCGCCAGGCACACCCGATGTGGCACAAACATCTGCCACATCTTCAAGGCCGGGGCCCCTTGCCGGAGCCGGAAGTTCACCAGCCTACATGCTGGTGATCAGTGCCGGCATCGGCGGCGGGTTCCCCGGCCGGGCAGACGTCGGCTCCCTCGTGGTAGCCGACGCCATGGTTGCTGCCGATCTGGGCTCGCAGACGCCAGACGGCTTCCTTAGTGTGGACGAGCTCGGATTCGGCTCGTCCATTGTGGCGGCGGACGCTGAGCTTGCCGCTCGCTTGCGCCATGACCTGCAGCGGGCCGGGCTCGCTGTCAGCGGAGGCACTGCGGTCACCGTGTCCACGGCGACCGGAACAGCGGAGACGGCCGCGGAGCTATTGCGCCGCGTGCCGGATGCCGCCGCCGAAGGCATGGAAGGCTTCGGCGTGGCAACAGCTGCCCAGCAGTTCGGCGTGCCAGCACTCGAACTGCGGGCCATATCCAACGCGGTCGGTCCACGCGACCGCGACGCTTGGCGCATCAAGGATGCCCTCGATGCGCTTCAGGCTGCAAGTTCCATTTTACGGGAGGTTATTACATCATGAAAATTGCATTTTCCCCTTGTCCAAATGATACATTTATCTTTCACGCGTGGGTGCATGGGTTGATCCCGGGCGCACCTGAGCTGGATGTCCGTTATGCTGATATTGATATTACCAATGGTTTGGCGGCAAATCCCGATGGACCCGATACACCTGAAGTGATGAAAATATCTTATGCAGCACTGCCATACGTGCTATCTGACTATGCTCTGCTTCCTGCTGGAGGCGCACTCGGCAGAGGATGCGGTCCGCTGGTTCTGACCGCAAATGGCACGACCGATCCTGGCTATCTGTCTGGACGACGAGTTGCTGTACCAAGCGAGCGCTCGACAGCATATCTGTTGTTCCGTCTGTGGGCAGCTCAAAATGTTCCTGGCGGCGTAGGTGAAATTGTCGTCATGCCATTTGACCAGATTATGCCTGCTGTTCGTGACGGCAAAATCGATGCCGGACTTGTCATCCATGAAGCACGCTTCACGTACCAGAACTATGACCTCAAACTGATGACGGATCTCGGTAACTGGTGGGAAAGCGATACGGGTCTTCCAATTCCTCTTGGAGCAATCATTGCACGTCGCAACATGGATGCTCACGCCCTCGCTGGATGGGCACGCGCCTCCGTTGAATATGCATGGGCGCACCCGGATGAGTCAAGAGCATACGTTATGGAACACGCCCAAGAAATGGACCCTGACGTAGCTGCACAGCATATCGGCCTTTACGTTAACGAGTTCAGCGCCAATCTGGGCGATGATGGTTACGGTGCAATCACTGCATTGCTTGGCCGTGCCATGAAAGAAGGACTCGTTCCCGAGTTCGACCTTGATCTGTTGCGAATCTAATATTTATTGTTTTTTCAACTATATCTGTACGCTCTAAATCTAACGAACTTAGCTAGCCAGGGTGATGGTGGTTTCCTAGGGTCTTGTTTTTATAAGGGCTTTGGTAGCATCAAGATACTTGCTGCAAACGAGTGGCCTCACTAACGATTTCGGGCTAAACATGATACACGACATAGAAAGAGCTGTCCCCTAACGTCAGACTTATGACGATGGGACAGCTCTTTTTTTTTATTTTATATTCAACTTCATATTTATACTCATATCTATCACCCTACTCAACCCAAGATTGAAGCAGAAAGAAACCCATGCAACTCCACGCTCTCCACGTCATCTTGAACCCTACTGTTCTCCGTCATCCAACCCACTGCTCTCCCTTTCACAACTGTAGTCTACGCATCCAACCATCGCCTACGATTCAGCTACAACCGTGCGGATCATAATTCGCAGCGCATCCAGCATCATGGGAATAGGCAGCGAAGGAACGGAAGGCTGCAACACCGCCATCTCTGTTGAGGCTGGAAAGTGTACAAATCCGGCACGGATCGGGAGCTGTCCTATTCGAATGTGATCCAGCACCCGGTACATCGTGTTGTTGCATATATACGTGCCTGCTGTATTGGATACCGAAGCCGGAATGCCTGCTGCCGACATGTCATTCACCATGGCACGTATGGGCAAGGTGGAGAACAAACCGTCCGGGCTGCCGTCTACAATCGGCTCGTCCACCGGACGTTGCCCCTGGTTATCCGCGTAGGAGCCAGGAGGAATATCTTTGACATTCACGGCGATCCGCTCCGGTGTAATGGACGTTCTGCCCTTGGCCAACCCACAGGCGATGACCACATCTGACCGATAGGCTTCCATCTCTGCGATCAGCAGGTCTGCACATTCATTGAAGTGCACGGGCAACAGAACTGTTTTTAGCTCAGCACCCTCCATCACTTCGTTCGCAAGAGCTTCCATTAACGCTCCCGTTGGATTCACCGCATCCCCGCCAAAAGGTTCAAACCCGGATATCAGAGTCTTCACCATCACACGCCAACTCCTGTCTGTTTACTCCGATTTGTAACGCAATCCCCACTGGCCCCGAATCGTATCCATCAGCTTCATGATTTCCAGAGATTCGTCCAGTTTAATGGTATTGCTCTCCGTGCGACCTTCCAGAATACAGCGTCCCGCTTCTTCTGCCTCAAAAGCATAACCAATGCATGTTCGATCATCCGTGAACTTCTCGGGCTCGTCCTGACCATTCACATGCAGATAAGCTTCTTTTCCCGCCAGGAATAACGGTAGACGAATCTTGCCTTCCGTACCGTAGATAACCGCTTCATTACTGAGGTTCAGACGAATGGCAGCACTCAGTGATGCAGAACGCCCCTCGGAATAGGACAATAATACGGAAAACTGCTCGTCCACACCCGTCTCACCGATATTAGCCGTACTCCATACATGCTGGGGCTGTTCGCCAAAGATCATCGAAGCAAAAGAAATCGGGTACACTCCTGCATCCAGCAATGCGCCCCCACCCAGATCCGGATTAAGCAGCCTTCCTTCCGGCTCCCAGCCGACACGAAATCCAAAGTCTGCCTGGACCAAACGAACTTCACCAATCCGTCCTTCTGCAATCCATGCTCTGGCTTGTTCAATGGGTGGCAAGAAACGTGTCCACATGCCCTCCATCAGGAAAAGCTTGCGCTCCCGTGCAGTCTCCACCAGCTGCTCCAACTGACGCGCATTCATGGTGAACGGCTTTTCACAGAGAACCGCCTTGCCTGCCTGCAGACAAGCCATTACATTCTCCTTATGTAAAGGATGAGGTGTTGCCACATAGATAATATCTACCTCAGGGTCTTGCAACATTTCATCATACGAGCCGTAAGCGCGTGCAAAACCATATTCAGCTGCAAACTTCTCCGCGCTTCCCGCTGTCCGTGAACCTACCGCTGCTTTCTCAGCGTTCCCGGCATGTTCCAAATCCTTTGCAAACTGGGATGCAATCCACCCCGTGCCCATAATGCCCCAACGTACTTTATCCCGTCCCACTACTTCTGTCATATTAAAGCCTCCCTACTGCAAATTGAGTTGAAAAGGTTCATGATTCAGATCAGGCCAACATGTTATCCCCTTTATTTTACCAAAAAGAAACGCTTACGTCAGAAAACGTTTTCGAATATGTTCTCTCATCAGGCTTCACCAGTTTATTAGCGACTCGAACGTATCTGTACACATTTCAATTCTTCAACAGATTTGCTAAGATTATCAGCAGACTTGGGCCAAGAGGTCTTGTCCCTTAGCATGCTTGTAACTAGAGACAATCTGCTTAAACCATCGATAACATCTGATAAAGGGATTATATACCCTCTGCTAATTATAAATATTTGACCATACTGTACGTTCCAGATTCAATTATTACCTAAACTTTTCATAAGAGAGGAGGTCGCATAGCACCATGACTACCATCCCTGGTACCGCCCACAGCGGCATGAATCCACACATATTGCATCAGCAGACAAGTCCCAATTCAGAAACGGAATCTACTACTCGGACGGAACTGGATGCATTCCTAAATGATATCTTGATCGAACTTCGTCAGACAGATCATGTTACAACACGTGGGAAATGGCGCTGGCAGGCAAACGATCTAGCGCATCATACCTTCATATATATGCACAAATTCACAGGCCAACTGATCATGAACGGGACCGAATCCCACGTGGTTCGCAAATCAGCTTGTTTGTGCATACCAGGCACTGCGATTGAACTGATTGGTGATGAAGACCAGGAGTTTGAATTGTACATCATTCACTTCGATCTGTTTCGGGCTACGGAGAAAACAGAATCTAGACGAATCTACGAACGAGAACTCGGTTCACCTGTCACTGGCTGGATTCAAGGGCCCTTTTATGGCATACAACGGATTGTCGCACAGCTTACACAACTGACCACCGATGGTTCGCACTCCAGCTTGAAAACACAACTCCTCCTCACGGACCTGCTACACATGCTCTGGCCTCAAGAAGACCCAACAGACATCGTGGCAGGACAAGATGAACCCGAGCACTGGCTCCGGTCAACCCTGCAATATATGCGGGAAAACTACATGCACGAGATCAAGCTGGAGACGCTGGCAGAATTGGCAGGCATGCACCCGTCTTATTACTCACAGCTGTTCAAGAGCCGCATGCAGAAGAATCCGATTGAATACATCACCCATCTGCGCATGAACCGGGCCAAAGAATTGCTGCTCACTTCCGACCTGCGTATCCGTGATGTGGCTCGCGAAGTGGGATACCGTGACGAATTCTATTTCAGCCGACGTTTTCGAAACCATGCCGGTTATGCGCCAACTTCCTATGCAAAGCAGGTGCACCGGAACATCGTGTCGCTCTCCTATCCTTACACGGACCACCTGATGACACTTGGTATCACGCCATGTGCAGCTCAGATCCAGGGCCACCTGCCTCATATGCCCAAATCACTCACGCTGCCCTTCCACGCCTATGAACCTTGGGAACAAGGTCGTCAGGCCTTCCTTGATGTGAATCCCGAATTGGTTCTGACCAAGGAGAACGCAGCTGTGAAAGCCATGGAGCATATTGGCGATGTCGCTCCTATTATCACCATTCCCTGGAACCAGACAGACGTATTCGGTCATCTGCAGAAGATTGCATCCATTGTGGATCGCACCCAGGCAGCGAAAGATTGGCTGGATCGACATGAACGCAAGGCAGAGCGAGCACGCAAAAAAATCAAGGAATTCGTCGGGGACATTACGGTTGCCGTTGGCACGTTGACCCCTAAAGGACCACGGATGTACAGTCACCGTAACTTCGGACATGTCTTTTACCGTAGCCTGCAGTTGGCCGCTCCTCAGCGGATTCAGACCGAACTGGCTGGCAAATCACCCGGCGTTGGATTCAACTGGCTGCCTTTCACACCAGGAGAATGGGATGGATTGGAGGCAGATGTGCTGGTACTGGCGATTAACTCCATGCATGAAAAGGTAACACTGTTGAAAGAGATGGCTTCGAATCCACTGTGGAACAGCCATCCTGCGGTAAAAAACGGACGGGTTCATTTTATCGATTGGAACTCATGGGTCGTATATGCTCCATATTCCATTAACATCCAGCTGGATGAAGCGCTCTCTATGTTGACGAACAAACCTTCACTTTTGTAATCTAAAAAATGTCCATTCCCGAAATCTTAATTTATGCCATGTACGGGCCTGAATTAAGATTTTATAATGATCACTAATTGATAATGATAATCAATAACAATGAAATGCGTTGTTGGTAACAAAGGAGTGACCCGTATTCAACATCCGGGACTGCCACATCGTCCGTCCAATTCACGAAAATCTGCAGTGACGGTTGGGCTGATGTTTTTGTCTGCCATAGCCGTACTGCTGCTAAGTATGTTTGTCGCAATCTCGTTAGGTGCCAAAGGACTCACACTGGAAACGGTATGGACTGCCATTTTCCAGTACAATCCGGCTCTGACGCCACACCAGATTATTCATGAGCTGCGGCTGCCTCGCGTCCTTGCTGCCGTTATGATCGGCGCTGCCTTTGCGGTTGCAGGAGCTTTAAT
Organism: Paenibacillus sp. FSL K6-1318; assembly: GCF_037976905.1. Taxonomy (NCBI): domain Bacteria; kingdom Bacillati; phylum Bacillota; class Bacilli; order Caryophanales; family Paenibacillaceae; genus Paenibacillus; species Paenibacillus sp. FSL K6-1318. The sequence continues at coordinate 1,240,388 of NZ_CP150270.1, read as the reverse complement.
GCAGGGCATTACGCGTAATCCGCTGGCAGACACCGGCATTCTGGGCATCAATGCAGGAGCTACTTTTGTCGTGGCACTGAGCTTTGCCTTTTGGCCCGGACTGCCATACGGCTGGATCATGTTTCTATCATTCGTGGGGGCTGTTCTGGGCACACTGCTTATCTTCCTGCTCGGAATGGCAGCGCCTGGTGGGCTGAGTTCCATCAGACTGACTGTTGCCGGGGCCGTTGTTGCCGCCATGTTAAGCTCACTCAGCACAGGCGTAGCCATTTATTTTGACTTGAGTCAGGATCTGGCCTTCTGGTATGCGGGTGGGTTTGGCGGGATTGAATGGCGGCATCTGAAGTTAATTCTTCCCGTGCTGCTCGTGACGCTGGTGCTGATCATGCCACTCGCACGGCGTGTATCCCTTATATCACTCGGTGAAGAAGTGGCGATTAATCTCGGGATCAACCTGCGTTGGACGAGGTTTCTCGCCCTGGCTGCGGTTGTAGTATTGGCTGGCGTGTCCGTGTCGGCAGTAGGCTCGATCGGATTTGTAGGACTCGTCATCCCTCATATCTCCCGCAAACTGGTTGGTGTGGATTATCGGCTCATTATACCAATGTCCTCCCTGCTGGGAGCGGTACTGCTAGTGCTCGCCGATCTGGGCTCACGTATCGTGAACCCACCCGAGGAGCTCGCGGTGGGCATTATGGTCGCCTTTGTCGGTGTACCGTTCTTCCTCTATCTGGCCCGTAAAGAAAGGAGGGCCTTGTAGCGATGAATTCCAATGCACCTTCACGAGGTAAACGTTCGATAATTGTCAGCGTCACGCTGCTCTGCGTCGCCATTGCCGTTATTGTGATCAGCCTGAACACGGGAACCATTCGTCTGTCCCCAGTAGCTGTGTTGCAGACTTTGCTTGGCAATGGTAGTCCGGATGATCAGATCGTATTGTTCGATTACCGACTGCCTCGCATTCTGGTGACTGTACTGGCCGGAGCGGGACTTGGTATTGCTGGAGCGGCGCTGCAAGGGATCACTCGCAATCCACTGGCGGACCCGGGCATTCTGGGATTGCATGCCGGGGCAGCGTTTGGACTAATGGTGTTTGTTAGTCTCTCCTTTACGCTGGATAGCTCTGTGGCCTTGCTGATTCCGCTATTTGCTTTTGCAGGCAGTGTGGCCGCCGCCCTGATCATCATGCTGCTATCTTATGATCGGCACAACGGCGTATCGCCCATTAAGCTGATTCTGGTTGGAATCGCGGTCGCGGCCGGGTTCCATGCGTTGACACTCTATCTGTCCCTGCGTCTGGATGAAGACACGTATTCCTTTGCCGCTCGCTGGCTGGCAGGAAGCGTCTGGGGCCGGGATTGGATTCATGTGCAAGCGTTGCTTCCTTGGGTGGTGCTATGTATCTCGTATATTTGGAGTCGATCCAAAACGCTCGATGCCTTCAATCTTGGCGATGCTGCTGCAACCAGTATCGGGACGCCTGTCCGATCCCAGCGTGTTATTTTGCTGCTCTGTGCCGTGGCTTTGTCTGCCGTTAGTGTATCGATGGCTGGTGGGATCGGCTTTATCGGTCTGGCAGCGCCACATCTGGCGCGCAGGCTTGTTGGTCCGATGCATCGGCATCTGATCCCTGCTGCCGGGCTCATCGGGATGGTTATTCTGGTGACCGCCGATACCATCGGGCGAACGATCTTTCAGCCTAACGCCATTCCCGCAGGTGTGGTGGTTGCTGCGATTGGTGCACCTTACTTTTTGTACCTGTTAGTACGAAGCAAGTGATCTTTTTTTCAAAAAACAATAAAGACATCCAAGAGATGTTCAAGGAGAATGTGACTACCCATGTTAAAGAAAAATCTTATGCTTGTCATGAGTATCTGTCTGGTGCTTGTACTCGCAGCCTGTGGAACGGCCAATAATTCATCATCTGCTTCTGGCGGTTCGTCCACAGATACTTCAATTGAAAAACAAGACAACAGCGCAAGTTCGGGCGAGCAACGCATTGCCTCCATGTCAATCCATCTGACCAATGATCTGCTGTCTCTCGGCATTACTCCGGTTGGTTCCGTTATCGGTGGCGAAGCCAAGGCCTTCCTGTCCCATGTTGCTGATCGTCTTCAAAATACAACGCCGCTTGGTCCGGTGAAAGACCCGGATATGGAAGCTTTGCTTGCCCTGAAACCGGATGTGATCTATCTGGACGAAGAATTCTCCGGTGATGATATTGCCAAATTTGAGAAGATTGCTCCGGTACATGTCTTTAATCTGGATGACGGTACATGGCGTGACCATCTGAAAGACATTGGCAAACTCGTGAATCGCGAGAAAGAAGCCGAGCAATACATTCAGGACTACGCGACCGAAACGGAAGAAGTGAAATCTCTGATTCATGACACGATTGGTGATGGTACTGTGATGGCGATCCGTGTAACTGCCAAAGAGTTACGTGTGTTCAGTACACGCCGTCCCATGGGTCCCATTTTATATGAAGATCTCGGTCTGACTCCTGCCAAAGGCATTACAGACATCGACTCGACCAAACCGTATCAAGTGGTCTCCCGTGAAATCCTGCCGGACTATGATGCAGATGCGATCTTTGTGGTTGTGAATTCGGATGATGAAGCTCAAAGCATGTTCAAGGAGCTGCAAAACAATCCGATCTGGCAAGGCCTGAAAGCAGTCAAAGCCGGCCACGTCTACCCGATTGGTGCACAGCCTTGGCTGGATTATTCATCTATCGGTAATAAAATGGCCATGGATGAAGCCAAAGAAATGTTCTCCAAGAAGTAAGTTTCCGTACACACCACACTTAACGTGGGACAATACCAAAAAACCTCTCTTTAGAGACCGGATTAGAGTTCGTTATCATACTCTCTTCCGCTCAAAGCAGAGGTTTTTGTTTTCTATTATCTTTTTTTACTCTGTTTATACCCCAGTCAAGCGATCCTGAAATGCCTTTAATGTTCGCTGACCTGCGGATCGATCATATACAGCAAATACAATTTGTTCAAAGGAGTCCTTAAATCCCTCTCCCACGAACACATCATGAAAATACTTCGCCACCTCTGCCGGTTCATTACGAAATACTCCGCAGCCGTATGTACCCAGAACAATCGTACGATGACCATTCGTAGCAGCCACGTCCAGAATATAACGGATACGTTCCTTCATCACGGACTCAATCTGTAGATCGTCAGCTTCTCCACGCTCTTTCACCACACCCGCATTAACGGCTGGCGCAGTAATGAATGATGATACATAATATTGGTCCAGCAGGCGGTCTTCATCATCACGGATTACGGGAACACGAGGTGAATAGATCATATGATCAGAATAAAGACCAGATCGCCGCTTGCGATTGTAATCGTACATTTCATCCATTTGGGCGATGCACGGGTATAGTCCCGTGGCTCGGGCCAGACTCTCTTCCTGTGCCTGACTTCCGCCAAGGAAACCACCGCCAGGATTTTTCGCCGATGCAAAGTTTAGACAGACCACATCTTCTCTTCCTTCAGCTACCGTCAAACGTGAAGCCGCTCCAAGTGTAGTCTCGCCAGTAACCTCAATACGAACCGACACAGCCTCAGATTCTGCTTCAGTTAATGAAGCTACCGAATGAGTTTCTGCGCGGGCTTCTGTACGTAGCTTTTCTCTGAGTCCGGAAAGCTCTGAAGGACGGTATAACACCGAATTTCGGATGGCTTTCTGCACATCGGTGCCGATCTCAATTTTGCAATTATATCCATTTACGTACTGTCCTTCTTCCAGAATAACCAGCGTTTGCTGTGCGATACTGGCCCGCATGGAACGTGGATTGGAGCTAGTGGAGCCTGCTGATTTATTAAAATTACTCATCTGAATCACTTCCTATATCTTCTCTTAGACGGGTCAGAATCTCACCCAGCCAGTTGGTTCCCCGCCACGTTCTTCGGTTACGAATACGCGGATCTTCCTCCGCCAGTCCCACACCCCAGATGCGATCATCTGGGCTTGCTTCCACAAGGGTCGTTCCACGAGTGGCGCGCAGCACAGTTAGCAGTTCTTCGTTTTGTGTGAATTTGGCCAAGTTGCCCTCATAGACAATGCGCTGGCATTCCGCTTCCCATACCTTCTGGTCGAAGCCTGCGACCTGTCTGCCCAGCTTTTTTTGTACCGAAGCAGAGCTTGCCTTCAGAACTTTATCTGCGATGGTCTGATCGCCGAACAGCAGCGCTTTCTGGTGCATCATGTATTGCTCCGCACTCGTGTAGTGAACCCCGTTCACGGTAAAATCCGCCGGGTGCCACTGTGAGAACGGAGATGCAGTTCGCCAGAAAAACGTAAACTTTTCCATCCATATCCCCTCTTTACTTGTTCCTCATGGTTGTAGCGATCCCGCCCTTGGCTTAAATCACTTCGTCCGTGTTCAATGATAATTACCGTGTCTACGGTGTCAGTCTCTCCGGGTTCAGTCTGTACAAGCGGGATGGTCGATGACCGGCACTGCTCGCATACTCTCCCGTTTCAATGACCCAATCGGCAATTTTGCGCCGGAAAGCGGCAGCCAGCAGTTTTTTGCCACTAATGATCTCATGTACTTTCTGAAGTGCAGTCAGCGTGAACGTCTCTGGCATCAGATTGAATGCAATATCCGTGTACTCGATCTTGGATCGCAGACGCTCAAGCGCATAATGAATGATTTTGGCATGATCAAAGGCAATCCACTGAACTTCACCCAACGTCAAACTATAGTTCCGCACTCGTCCTTCTACCGTTTCTTTTGTCTCAACAATGGCCGATAACTCTTCGGTTCCATTGGTCAAAATCAACTGCAGCCTGCGTTCTGTCACACGTCCACGCTCATGGATATGGCGCTTCTCTTCCAGAAGTCGCTGCTCCACCCGAAACCAGCTGGCCTCGCTCGCATCATCACCGGCCTGAAGCTGTAGCTCGCTGCTATCGACCAGAGCCATATAGGAACAGCTAATGACACGCGTACGTGGATCACGTTCCACATCTCCCCATGTGTACAGTTGTTCCAGATAAATATCATCCAGCCCCGTCTCCGTCAGCAATTCCCGCCGAGCAGCATCTTCCAATGATTCCTGCATGGAGACAAATCCGCCCGGTAACGCCCACTGTCCCAGATATGGATGGCCGCCCCGCCGGATCAGCAGTAACTGGAGTTCGGGTTCCGCAAGCTTGCGATAGTTCTCCTGAGCCTCACTGCGAATCGTAAATACCAGCATGTCCACGGTGACGGAAGGACGTTCGTAATCACCAGCATTATACGTTTCCAGAAACTGTTGTTCACTGATATGTACGTGATCCTGATGCTCCCGGTAATCGGGGGCTTTTCCTCCAGATGAACCTTCGTTAGTCATCGTATACAAACCCCATTCTGTTATTAACAATATGTTATTAACATTTAGATAATATCAATTAATCACATCATTTTATATCAGGTCAATATTTCCAGTTCAAAATAAATGAGTTCCCATCCCCTTGACGATATGTCAAATCAAACTTATGATTTAGTTAGTCGACTAACTAAATCTGCGTGTTCAAAAAGTCTGGTTTTCAGTACCGAGAAGATGGAATGAAGGTAGAAATGGAGTAGCGGAGCGTAGGCAACCTACGTGAGCAACGGACATTTCGGCTGAATTTTATATTCGATGCTGATGATGCCGCTAGGAATCATTCGTAATCAAAAGCGGACTTTTTGAACAACCTCTAAAAGGATATGAACGGAGCGGATGATATGAACCCAGCCCAAAATGATCGGTTAATGGGACAGCTATCCGAACTCGTGAAGCTGAAACGCTACAAGGTTCATGAGAAACTTGTGAACCACCCCGAGTTGTACCCGGGACAGCCTCCTTTGTTGTTCCAGCTTGAACGGGAGGATGGCCAATCCCAGAAAAATCTGGCCGAACAACTTCGGCGCAGTCCCGCAACCGTAACCGTCATGCTCAAGCGCATGGAAACGTCCGGTTATGTGAGACGTGAAGCGGACCCGAAGGATCTGCGCAGTTTGCGGGTGTTCCTGACGGATCAGGGGCGCTCTGCACTACGAGAACTGAGAGAAGTGGTTCAGGAGTTGGAACGACAGGCCGAGAAAGATTTTACACCGGAAGAATCCCGGCTGATGTCTGCACTCGCACAGCGTATGCTCCAAAACCTGCGTGAATCTTGAGGTGATGCACACTCGCGACAGCGCTAACAACAACTGGATTGAAGCAGCTAAAGGTTTGATGGAATTGATTCACTTATGCTATGAAGATTGAGGTGATTCCCTATTGTGGACGTTAAAACGATTCTTGACCCCGTATAAGTCGGCGGCGATCCTCGCCCCGCTGCTCATGGTACTTGAGGTTGCCATGGACCTGCTCCAGCCCAAGCTGATGTCCAGCATCGTGGATGATGGTGTGCTTGCAGGTAACCTGTCCCATATCGTATCTACAGGTCTGATCATGCTACTTGTTGCATTAATTGGCTGGGTCGGCGGCGCAGGCTGTACACTCTATTCAAGCAAGGCTGCCGTGGGGTACGGCACGGATCTGCGCCAGGAACTGTTTGACCATATTCAAACCTTCTCCTACCGTAATCTGGATACGTTTCAGGAAGGATCCCTGATTACTCGTCTGACGAGTGACATTACCCAGATGCAGACCTTTGTACAGATGCTGCTGCGGATGTTTATCCGTTCGCCGATGCTGATCATCGGTAGTATCATCATGGCGTTTACGATCAGTGTGAAGCTGGCACTCATTCTTATTGCGACTGTACCGGTACTGTTTATTATTTTATTTATCCTGATAAAAGCTTCCTATCCGCTGTTCGCCAGTGTGCAGAGCAAGCTTGATCAGGTCAACGCCGTTCTTCAGGAGAATCTCGCTGGCATCCGTGTCGTCAAGGCATTTGCACGTGCGCGTCTGGAGAAAAAACGGTTCAAGCAATCCAACGAAGATTACACTACGACTGCCGTCAAAGCCTGGCGGATTGTCACACTGAATGCACCTGTGCTCAGCCTGATGCTGAACGCTACCATTGTAGCGGTGCTATGGTTCGGAGGTTTCCAGGTAGTGGGAGGCGATATTGCTGCCGGAGATCTGATTGCTTTTATCAACTATGTCACGGTTGTACTCTCGTCCCTCACATCCATCGGCATGATGATGATGAGCTTCTCCCGCGCCAAGGTATCTGCTGAGCGGATCAACGAGGTGTTACATACAGAGCCGGATATTCAATCGGGAACCGATAACTCCGGGAATGCACAGTCTCACCAGGCTAACCGTAATCAGAATTCACACCAACCGTCTTCCCTTCCATCGCTCACAGGCGGTCAAGTGGAGTTCAGAGACGTATCTTTCCGTTATGACGGAGACCATGCACTCACCGGAATTAACCTGAAGGCTCGCCCGGGTGAGAAAGTAGCCCTGATTGGTTCAACAGGTTCAGGCAAAACCTCGCTGGTGCAGCTGATTCCCCGTCTGTATGATGCTTCGCAGGGGGAAGTGCTCGTGAATGGAGTGAATGTTCGTCACTGGGATCTTCAGGATCTTCGCAGCCGTGTGTCCATTGTGCTACAGGAATCCATCCTGTTCAGCGGCAGCATCAGGGATAACATTTGTTTCGGCCGGCCCGGTGCAACGGATGCTGAATTGCGTGCTGCGGCACAAGCTGCGGCTGCGGATGATTTTATTATGAAACTGAAAGATGGGTATGACACGGAGCTGGGTCAACGCGGGGTCAATCTGTCCGGTGGACAGAAACAACGGATATCCATTGCACGCGCCGTGCTCATGCGACCGGAAGTGCTGATTCTGGATGATAGCACCAGTGCTGTGGATTTGCGTACGGAAGCGAGCATTCAGAAGGCTTTGCAATCTTTGATGAAAGATAGCACGACCTTTTTGATTGCACAGCGGATCTCCTCCGTGAAGGATGCAGACTGTATATACGTTATTGATGAAGGACAGATTGTTGCCAGTGGCACACATGATGACCTTATGGCTCATTCATCACACTACCAGGCGATCTATTATTCGCAGCAACGGAAGGAGGATGTTCAATTTGGCTAAACCTGCATCTTCCTCCATTCAACAAACCGTCGTGCCTCCTATCGGAAGACCCGGATTAGGGGGCAGAGGACCCGTTCCCAAAGTCAGAGCCAAAAATGCTCGCCACGCCCTAATTCGGGTATGGTCGTATATGGGACGTCATCGCAAAGGAGTCATTGCTGCATTAGTGCTAACCGCTCTCGGCACACTGCTCAATCTGGCAGGACCTTATCTTCTCGGCCGTGCCGTTAACGAACACATCGTTCCCAAAGTAACAGCTGGTTTGCTGAAAGAATGCCTCCTCTTGCTGAGTGTTTATGTCCTTGGCTCACTCCTGATGTGGGCTCAATCCTATGTCATGATTGGTGTGTCACAGTTGACCGTCAAGGATCTGCGGCATGCGTTGTTCTCCCGACTACAAGAGCTGCCTGTTAGCTTTTTTGATAAAAATCAAAGCGGGGATCTGATGAGCCGCGCCACCAATGATATCGATAACGTGTCCACAACGCTGAATCAAAGCGTAACCCAATTGATGTCCAGTGCCATTCTGCTCGTTGGCTCCTTGTCGATCATGTTTGCACTCGATGTCCGGCTTACCCTGCTCAGTCTGATAACGGTACCGTTGATTACCATTGCCACTCGCCTGATCGCTTCGAGAACACGTAAACACTTCACCGCCCAGCAGAAATTACTTGGTGAGCTTAACGGGTATGCTCAGGAAACCATTGCTGGACAAAAAGTCGTAGCGGCCTATAACCGTCAGGATCAGGCACACCAACATTTTGAAAACCTGAACGAGAAACTTCGCACATCCAGCACACAGGCCCAGACTGTTTCGGGTCTGGTTGGACCTACGATGAACGTGATGAACAACATTGGATTTGCCATTTTGGCTTCTGTAGGTGGATGGATGGCCTATCATGATCTGACGTCCATCGGACTCATCGTCAGCTTTCTCGCTTACTCCCGTCAGATTGAGCGGCCGCTTAACGATCTGGCCAATCAGTACAATCTGATTCAGGCTGCAATTGCAGGTGCTGAGCGCGTGTTCCACATCATGGATACACCTGGCGAATACGTGGAGGAACAGAAGAAACAACTGGATCAGATTCAAGGTAAAGTTGTATTTGAAGACGTCTCCTTCGGGTACAGTGCGGAGCGAGACATTCTGAAGAAGGTCAGCTTTACCGCAAAACCGGGTGAGATGATTGCACTCGTTGGACCCACCGGTGCAGGTAAAACGACCATTATCAACCTGTTACCCCGTTTCTACGAGATTACAGGCGGACGGATTACCATTGATGGATATGACATCTCGGAGCTAGAGAAGGATCAATTGCGTCGGCAACTCGGCATTGTGCTTCAGGATGCCTACCTGTTCTCAGGTACCATTCGCGACAATCTCGCCTACGGCAAGCCGGACGCAACGGATGAACAGATCAGGCAAGCGGCTGAGCTGGCGAATGCACATTCGTTCATCCGCAAACTGTCCCAGGGCTACGATACCCCTATCATTTCTGGAGGAAGCAATCTGAGTCAGGGACAACGACAGCTGTTAACCATTGCCCGGGCAATTCTGGCTGATCCAGCCATTCTTATTCTGGATGAAGCAACGAGCAGCATTGATACGCGTACGGAGATGCAGATCCAGGAAGCGATGCGCACATTAATGAAAGACCGTACCAGCTTCGTCATCGCCCACAGGTTGAGCACGATTCGCGAAGCCGATCAGATTCTCGTCATTGATGATGGACAGATTGCTGAACGGGGAAATCATGATGAGTTGATGCAGCAACAAGGGTTCTATTATCAGTTACATCAGGGACAACTAAAATAAGTCGAACTAAAGATTATTTACACAGACACTACGATGACAGAATAACCTTCCAATCGCTGTTATCCCCAGATTTTTTGATTCCCATTTCACAAGGGGAAAATCCGGGGATAAAGGCGAACGCTCCGCTTTTTCATGTTTTTTCTGTCCTCTCCGTTACATGTAAATGATTATTTCAACCAAATATAGTTTGATCTGATACGATGTGGATTCTACACATTAGGTTAATCGAAATACTAAACGCCGTATGGGGTTCTCCAGGACCAGGACCCATACGGCGTTTTTTGTTTAATAATTTGGTTGTTGCTGTTTCTGATCCTGTTATACCAATTACGTCTCCATTGGCAGATGAAGCGTGAAAGTGGAACCCACCCCCATCTCACTATGGACGGTAATTTTACCATTGTGGTCCTGAACGATTTTCTGGCAGAGTGCAAGTCCGAGTCCCGTACCTTCTTCTTTGGTCGTATAGAATGGATTAAAGATCGTGGAGAGCGAATTTTCCGGAATGCCACTGCCCGTATCAGTAATGGAGACGAGTACTGCTTCCCCGTCCTGCAACAAATCCATATGAACCTCGCCGGGGTCTTCCATCGCTTCAAAAGCGTTACGAATCAGATTGATCAATACCTGCACGATTTTATCCCGGTCCATGTTGACCACGATTGGCTCACTCGTCATTTCAAGCGTAATTCGATGCCCTCGGGATGCCGCATCTGACTCGGTCAAAGACATGACACGTTCAAGACAATGCCCCAACTGTTCGGGTTTCATGTGATTGGCATGTGGTTTGGAAAATTGTAAAAATTCAGCCGTCAGATCGGTTACCCTCGTCACCTCTCCCATAATCACTTCATACCACGGAGCGATATTGTACGCTTGTCCACGTGACAGCTGCAGGAATCCCCGTATCGCGGTGAGCGGGTTACGAATTTCGTGAGCCATACCAGCGGCCAGTTCCCCTACCGCTCTTAGCCTTTCGGAACGGAATACTTCTTCTTCATTCTTCAGCCATTTGCTGCGCTGTTGTTGAAGTAACCTGTCCTCGGCAACCGTCATAAAGTGCTGCAAGGTATCCGACATTTCCGGGTATAGAGAGATGCTATAGCTAACCTGCAGGCCTTGAAGCTGAACGGAAAGTAATGACGCCATTCGTTCTTCCACGTCCTGTACCTCCGGCAAAACGACTGCAAAACGATCTCCAGCATATCGGGATATGCCATACGCATCGGTGAACTGATTAGTAATCATTTCGCCTGTACCCGTAATCACGGAGCACCAGGAATCTTCTGAATCTTTTTTAAATCCGCTAAAATTATTGACATTCAAAAGGACAAGCAGAAAAGAGCGACGCTCTTCCACCGTCTTATGCAGCACTTCCATATAGCCTTCATAATTTAACAAGCCGGTAAGCGGATCATGAAGGGTCAGAAACCGGTTTTTTTCCCGAAGCCGACGCTTCTCAGCCTCACTGTTAATCATCGTGTGATACAAAAAAATGATTACAACCGAGGTTAACAGATCAAATAACGAAACCAGCAAAGCATATGTATCTACAGGCACATACGAAAGCCGAATCACCGTATATTGCAGCATGAGCAGCAGTGAGATTGGTAAAGTCTGTGCTACGCGTTGTTTATCCTGAATCACCGAAATGATGAGCATATAATACAGCATGTTGCACCAGTTCAGTTGACTGAAATAATGGAATAATCCGAGAAAAACCCAATGAAACTTCCGCAGCACAGGATATCTTCTCTCCCCATAAATACTCGCTACAAATAAGGTCCCCGCTAACAACATGAATGCCGGATGAGGGGTAAGCCTTAGAACATAAGAGGACAGAATGACAAGCAGACAGCCTAGTGGGAATATCACCATTTTCATCGTGTAACTTAGCAAATAGCCTCGCCCCCTTTGACATAAAAAATCACACCTAACAACTTATGTACATGTATTATATCGAGTATGATTAGCTGATGTTGTCGATTAGTGGAGGCTCGTCAAATTCGCATGAATGTATAAATTATGAAGGCAATAGGACATATGCATGAATTGTAATAGGCAAAAGTGAAACAATTATTCTACGCATCGATTATCATTGTGTTACAATACATTAATGGATGAATTTAGGATAAAATCTTGGTTATGGAGGAAACTACATGACAACACAACGAAAACCACTGGGCCTCGGAACGCTCTCTCTGCTCGTACTGTTGATGGGTCTCGCCTTTAATTTTCCATGGGGCAAAGCAAATTTTATGATCAGTCATTACCTGTTGAACTTAATAAACATGCCTATCTATAGTAACGGAGATCAAGGACTTCATATCCCCTTTGTAATCGCAGCGATCTTCTGGATCCCGACCTTCTTGATCGCCAAAAAATATCGTGCACATTTTGGCACAAGTGTATCTTATAATGTCGCCGGATTTATGTTGCTCTTATGTATTATTGGACCAGTTATCCCCGTTATCGATTGGATGGTCAATGGTTAAACAATTAAAGCCAGCTCTCTATATCCCGAGGGCTGGCTTCTTTGCTGCTTTATCCATATAAGATGAATGGAATTTTTACACCATAACGTAGAGTGCAGAACCAATCTGAAGAAGCGCAGCTAAAAGCTTTCTGAAAGAAAGCTACTTCGGAAGCATACCCCTCGCATTTATCATCGGATTTCCCCCTATAATATAGGGAATCAAGAAAATCAGGGGATAAGGGCGATCGGAAGATGGTACTGCACTCGGAGTACAACGGTGTAACCTTTTCACATTCATCTCATATCCTTTTTATTTTTTCGCCATATACTTACGGATATCAAAAGCCACCGCAGCAACAATAATCAATCCTTTGATAATCAGCTGCCAGTATGGACTCACACCGATAAACGTCAGACCATAGTTAATGACCCCGAAGATCAATACCCCTGCCATAACTCCAGGCACTGTTCCAATACCACCCGCCGTTGATACGCCGCCTACCACACATGCGGCGATTGCATCCAGCTCATACATGTTACCGTAATTGTTCGTAGCCCCACCTGTCCGAGCCGCTTCAAGTACACCACCCAGACCATACAATGCACCCGCAATGGCATACAGGGCAACCAGGTTACGTGCCACATGAATTCCGGATACATGTGCTGCCTGAATGTTGCCACCGATGGCATACATGTTTTTGCCTAGTCGTGTTTTGTTAAAGATCACCCAGCAGATTAACGCCACCGCAATCGCAATGAGGACAATATACGGGATGGAATAACCCCCGCCCAGATCAATATAGCCGGAGCCAATGACGGTAAAATCGGGTCTCAATCCTCCGATTGGTTGCGACTGGTTGGGTTCCGTATCAAAATAAATGGAATTCAGTCCATACACGGCTACCATCGTACCCAACGTTGCGATAAAAGGCGGCACATGTAATTTGGCGACAATGAGTCCATTCACTAATCCCACGAACAGACCTGCGGTAATCCCGACAAGGATCGGCAGTCCCACCCACAATTGGGGCAGATCAGGGAAGAAGCGGTTTGCATACTCGTCAATTTGCAGCATCGATGCCGATACAACAGCCGTCAGTCCAACCACCCGTCCAGCGGACAGATCGACTCCACCCGTGACGAGGATAAAGGCTGCACCGAGCGCAATAATGGCCCGTGTGGAGGACTGCTGTAAGATGTCCCGCAGTGTGGAGAAGGCAAGAAAATTCGGATCGGCAATAGCAATCCCAATGATGAGCAGAATCAATACGATAAAGATCGCGCGCTGTGTGACATATTGTTTCACTTGATTGATCATCTGTGTGTTCATCTGTTTTCCTCCTGACTAAGCCATCCGCTGTTGCGCGGCCAGCCTCATAATATCCTGCTCGGTTGCCTCGGCTCCGTCCACGATTCCGGTGAGACGCCCTTCGCTCATCACCATAATGCGATCCGACATGCCCAGAAGCTCAGGCATCTCTGAGCTAATCATAATAATGCTTTTGCCCTGACGAGCCAGTTCCGTAATAATGGTGTAAATCTCGAATTTGGCCCCTACATCGATTCCACGTGTCGGTTCGTCCAACAGAAGGATCTCCGGGTCGGTCAGCAACCAGCGAGCCAGCAGAACTTTCTGCTGATTACCGCCAGACAGGTTTCGAATCAGCGTGTTAACTGAAGGCGTTTTGGTTCTGAACTTCTGCGTCTGTTCCCGTGCCTCTTCGCGGCCCTTTTTCTCATCCAGCAAGCCCACGCGATTTCGGTAGCGCCCCAGACTGGCGATAATCGTATTCTCATATACCGACAACACCGGAAAAATCCCCGTGACCCTTCGTTCTTCCGTGAGCAACGCGATGTTATGACGCTTTGCTGCTGCGGGGGAGTTAATCTTCACCTTACGCCCATGAATGGAGATGGTACCTGAAGCGAGTCCGCGCAGTCCGAACAAGGACTCCATCAGTTCTGTCCGCTGTGCTCCAACCAGGCCGCCAATGCCGAGCACTTCACCTTTTCGCAGCTCGAAGGATACATCACGAAATGATTTGGACTGGTTCGATGTCAGACCCTCGGCTTTCAATATCACTTCACCGGGTACGTTCGTCCGTTCCGGGAAACGTTCGTCCAGATCACGGCCAACCATACGCGTAATGATCAGATCGGTCGTTAAATCAGCAGCATCCCATGTCCCGACAACGAAGCCATCACGCATGATCGTCACTTCATCCGAGATCGTCAGGATCTCCTCCATCTTGTGTGAAATATAGATAATGGATACGCCGCGACTGCGCAGTTCATTAATAATGGCAAAGAGCTGATCCACTTCCTTGCCTGTCAGGGAAGAAGTTGGCTCATCCATGACGATGACTTTGGATTGAAATGAGACCGCCTTGGCGATTTCCATGGATTGAATCTTGGAGACAGATAGTGTTCCCGCCTGAGCCTTCGGATCAATATCCAGGTTCAAGTCCTTGAATAGAGCCAGTGTATCGGTATACATCCTTTTCTCGTCCACCAGTATTCCCCTCATCGGAAAACGACCCAGCCAAATATTCTCCATCACCGGACGATGCGGGACCGGGTTCAGCTCCTGATGAATCATGGATATTCCTTGCTGAAGTGCCGCTTTAGAATTCGGAATATCCACATCCTTTCCTTCGATGCGTATCGTTCCTTCATCCGGGTGATACATGCCGAATAGACATTTCATAAGTGTGGATTTCCCCGCTCCATTCTCTCCCATCAAGGCGTGAACCGTCCCCGGTTTCACTTTCAATGTGACCTGACTTAGTGCCTGCACACCCGGAAATGCTTTGGAAACTCCATTCATCTCCAGCAGGTATGGTGACTCCATCTTGGTTCCTCCCTTCCATATGACCGGCAAAAAAGGGACGCTCCCCGTATGACGGACGTCCCTGTCTCGTGCTGTTATTGGGCGTCGGCAATGTTGTCTTTTGTAATCTTTTTGTAGGCAATCCAGACGTATTTACCATCTGTAATATCGTATTTGGTATTTTCCTTCGTTGGTGTCTCACCTTTGGCAAGAACGGAAGCTAGCGCTACCGTAGCTGCACCCTGATTCTTGGCATCATTGAGCACCGTACCGAGCATCGTACCATCCTGTAGAGCCTGAATAGCCGGAGCTGTTGCATCCACACCTACCACTGGCATGGATTTGCCATCCTTGAAGTATCCAGCTGCTTTCAATGCCTCAATGGCTCCAAGCGCCATGTCATCATTGTTCGCGAGCACCGCTTCAATCTTGTCGCCATGGGAGGCCAGGAACGCCTGCATTTTCTCCTGCCCCTTCACGCGGTCCCACATTGCCGTGTCTTCCGCCAGTGCTTCCACTTCGATACCGGCATCCTGGATCGCCTGAACCGAATATTTGGTCCGAAGTTCTGCATCCTGGTGACCCGGTTCCCCTTTCAACATGACGTATTGCAGTTTGCCATCCCCGTTTTTGTCCGCTTCCGGATGTGCTTTCCAGTAATCTACAATCAGCTGTCCAGAGATCGTACCCGACTCCTCCGCTTTTGCTCCTACGTAGTACACTTTATCCCACTTGTTCATATCTTCCGCCACCGGCTCACGGTTGAGGAACACCACCGGAATGTTCGCTGCCTTGGACTTGTCAATGATGACGCCTGCCGCCGTGCGGTCTACCGGATTCACAGCCATTGCATTATATTTCTTGGATACAAACAGATCGACTTTCTCGTTCTGTGTAGGCTGTGCATTCTGGCTATCCACAATATCGAGGGTCGCAATGCCTTCCGCTGCTGCGGTCATTGCATTACGTACACCCGTCATGAACGTATCATCGAATTTGTAGATAGCCACACCAATCTTGGGCGTTTCCGTCCCAGCTGCTGTCTGGCCTCCTGTATCCGTTCCCGTGCTTCCACCTGCACTGTCTCCACCGCTACTACAACCCGCCGCCACAACCATACATGCCGTAATTAACAGTGTCATCCACGTTTTCTTCATATCCTAATGACCTCCCCCAAGTTCATTCGGCTTTACCGATGTCTTTATTATGAAAGGGTTTACATTGAATTCGAATACAATATCTTCACCTGTTTTATCGAAATCTTCCTCAAGTTAAAAAAATGGATTAATTTCATCATTCAGCAATTCGTTCCGGCACTCGTTCATTGTACAAAAGGAAACAGCAGCTTCTGGTTATCCATCCAGAACATATTGTCGGTGCTAACCAGCTTCGTCTCAAGTAGGACTCTCGCCTGTACCTGTTGATTGTTCAGCCGTGCAACGGCTTGATTCAATCCCAGATAACCTGCACTATATCCATTCTGGACGATAAGATGATCAAAGACCCCTTCTTGCAATTGCTCCAGTTGCTGTTGTTCACTGCCGAATCCAACAATCCTTACCT
Source organism: Paenibacillus sp. FSL K6-1318 (assembly GCF_037976905.1). Lineage (NCBI taxonomy): Bacteria > Bacillati > Bacillota > Bacilli > Caryophanales > Paenibacillaceae > Paenibacillus > Paenibacillus sp. FSL K6-1318. Next base: position 1,223,643 of record NZ_CP150270.1, on the reverse strand, counting down.
TGTCCGCCGATTTGCGTCGATTCAGTTCATCGGCTGCTCCCAGAGAAGCCGGTTCCTGAAGAGTAATGAAGCCATCCAACTTCTGCTGATCCAGCAATTGCTTCGCAGTCTGCCAACATCCATCCCGGGTATTACATATCGATTTGGGTTCCACTTGAATATTAGGATACTGAACCAAGGCTTCCATAACCCCCTGCTCTCTCTGAATCAGACCAGAATTAAGAGGGTCCGGGCCCAATAAGGCTACATGTCCTTTTCCTTCCAGAAGCTCCGCCATAGCCTGCCCTGCCTGCCGTCCAGCCTCCACATTATCCATGGAGATGACGCTGGTGATACCTTTCACGGGAAATTCATCGTTAAGCACAATGACTGGAACGATGGCTCCATCTGAATTCATTGCCTGCGCCTCCTGAACAATGTCGCTAAGCGCCTTCTCACTTAGGGGATCGACTAATAGAGCTGAAGCGCCCTGCTTCAGAGCCAATGCCGCGGCTTCCACCTGAGCCTGCTCCCGCACACTGCGAGACAACGTTCCACGGCCCGCATTGGCCTGCTTAACCTGTAACTGACTACCCACGGAGTCCGGAATGGCAGGCGTGTACATATTACCATCGGAAGGGTATGCCTCCACGGTCATCAGTTCCGCCCCATTCTCTTTGGCAGCCGCTTCGGCACCAAGCCGGATCGCTTCCGCAAGTTCCCCTGTTCCAGCTGGCGTAATCAGCGCGATACGTGGTGGTACTAGTGTAGCATCGGGACTCGATAGGCCACAGGCAGCGCATAGTAGAAGACAGCAGTTTGCGGCTGTCAGAGTTAACCATCGACGTTTCCAAATTCCAGGGAAGCTCGCACCAACCTTTTTCAAAAATGCACGGATGTTCAATCCTTCAACGCTATGGATATCATTCCTATTAACTTGGTTGTCCGTCATCAGGCTCGTCCTCCTTCTGCTGCGATTGAATGGGGATCCGCATCCAGACCGTGGTGCCTTCCTCCAGCTCACTTGCAAATTCAAGGCCGTACGCCTCCCCGTAATAAAGACGAATTCGATCATGTACGTTGCGTACCGCTACGCCTGATCCTGCACCGCTTTTCACAACCGGACTGCCACTTAATAACCCTGACATCTGTTCTTCCGTCATACCGACCCCATTATCTGTAATGCGAAACACCAACTTGTTGTCCTCACGATAGACATCGATCTCAATACATCCCTCGTCCATATGGTACTCGATGCCGTGAACAATGGCGTTCTCAATCAGGGGTTGCAGCACCAGCTTCAATGTCAGGCAATCCAGAAGCGCATCATCGGCTTTAATCGTAAAGTTGAATTTGCGCTTGAACCTCATCTGTTGAATCGTCAAATAATGCTGCGCATGCTCCAGCTCTTCCCTGATCGTGATAATCGTTTTACCTTGACTGAGACTGATGCGAAACAGGCGAGAGAGAGATGTGATCATCGTAATCACTTCCTCATTGCGGCTCATGCCTACCATGCGCACCACAGAATTCAGCGTGTTATATAGAAAGTGCGGATTAATCTGAGCCTGTAAAGCCTCCAGCTCCAGACGTCGCTTCTGTTCCTGTTCATGGATGATCTCATCCATCAGGGTTCGGATTTTATTGACCATCAGATTAAAGCGACGAGATAGACGTTCCACCTCCAGCGGCCCTTCAATAGGCAACTCCACGTTGAAGTCCCCGCGCTCCACGGCCTTCATCTTACGTTCCATTCGCCGGATCGGGCGAGTCAGACTGGAAGAGAGAAACAGGGATACGAGAATGACCAGTACCAGTACAATGACAAGTACACGGATGAGATATCCGTTCACTTCCTGGCGCGTGGTCATAATCTCATCCAAATAGGCGACACCAACGATTTTCCACCCGATATTGGCGACCGACTTTACGGTATTCAGCCTTTTCTGCCCATCTGCCTCATCTTCATAACTGCCGGAAGCCACCAAAGCCTGTTCGATATTCTCGCTTTTGAGCCCCATATACATCAATTGCTGCTGTGGATGGTACACAATATTGCCCGCACTCTCATCGATGATATAGACGTATCCCCGTTGCCCCAGACTGACCCGGCGGCTCAGTTCATCCATCTGTTTAAAGTTGATATCCACCAGCAGGATAACCTGCCGATCCTGACCATTTTGCCGTATCGTTATGCCTTTGCTCATAGAAACGACCCATTTGTATGGGCCTGTGTACATGTTCTGAATATGAGGTAAGGAGAAACTCAGGTGATCTGGTACGCGGAGCGCAGACTGAAACCACCCTTGCTGTGTCACATGGGCACTGGTTTTTAATTCGGCTGTAGGTCTGTTCTTCAGCAATTGCCCCTTGGAATCAAGCAGAGTTATCGAGATGATATCCTCACGACTGCTGAGCAGTGTGTCGAGCTGTTTGTCCACCTGTTCCCCTTCCCATGTCCCGTCACGCAGCATGTGTTCCTCAATGGCACGGTACAGATGCGACATACTGCGGACGTAATCCTCCAGGTTATAACTGACCTGATCCACAATCTGTCTCGTCGTCAGTTCTGCACTTCGCTCGGCAGCCTGCGTGAATTTGTCGTGCAGGAGCATCGCCATGATGGTCAGCACCAAGACGATGAAGACGGAGAAGGACCACGTAATAATAAACCGGATACTGCTGACCCTGGAGGAACGCAGACGAGAGCGCAATTGAAGTCCCAAGAACTTCACCCATCTGGACAAAAACTTCATCGGATTGAACCTTCACTTGCTGCCTGGGAAGCCTGTTTACGATATTCTTTGGGCGAGACGCCAATATGTTTTTTGAAGCAAAAGCTGAAGTAATTCGGTTCGGCAAAGCCAACCTGCTCCGCAATCTGAAACGACTTCAGCTCTGTCGAGCGAAGCAGTTCACGCGCTGCCTCCATTCGGATCTGCATCAGGTATTGCAGGAAGGTAAGTTGTACTTCTTTTTTGAAAATGCCACAAAAATAACCGGAGCTGATATGCAAATGTCCGCATACCTTCTGAATGGACAGGTCCGGGTCAGCATAATGCTCTTTCGTGAAAACTAATGCCTGCTCGACAATATCTTTGTATACATGCTGGCGTCCGCTGGCAATGCGCTGTTGTACGAGCAGACAGACCTCTCGCACCTTTATCTGCGCCTCAGTAAGTCCCGGCAGTCGGAACAAATCCGCATACAACTGGAACCCTGCACCGAAGATGTCTTCCATTGCTTCTCCCGATGCCTGCGCTGCCTTCCACACCGTCGTTAACACTTCTATTAGATAGAGCTGAATATCACTTCGCCCGTGTTCCACTGTAATTTCCCGGAAAATGATCGCAAGTGTCTCCTCCAGCTCCGCCTGCATCCCCGCCTTCAGGCAACGTGTCAACGTCTGCTGCTTCAACTCGTCAAAACGTAACTTGCCCGCCGTCTGCCGCTCCACATCTGCAATATATATAATTGAATCCGTCCCGGGCACAAGCCGATAATCCAGTGCCAGCAGGGCATCTTCATAGGCTTGATTCACATCGGCAAGTGTATCCACAATCTGGCCAGATCCCACCGTCGCCGGGATACGCAAGTAGTGGTTGATGCTGCGCATCACATTTTCCAATGCCTTCTGTTGCCGCTTAGCTCCATCTGTACCACCCCAGCGATCCACATAGAGCAGGACAACCGTCTCCTGATGCATAAACGCATGACCAGCCCCATGCTCAGCCCATACTTCTGCCGCAATGTTAAGTGCAGCAAACCGTTTCAGTTCAGCGTCTTCAGATTGACGTAATGAGCCTCCGGAAACGAATATCTCAGACTGACCCGCTTCCTCAGATGATGCTTGGTTATGTCGCTGTGGAGGCTCATTGAATACTCCCTCCGGCTTCTCTTTCTGTACATCTCCATCCATGTGCAGTGTCAATACAGACACCCCATAGCGTTCTCCTGTCAGATCCAATCCGCATTGTTTGGCTTTACTATGAATATATGTCGAGGATTTCTGCCGATGGAGCAAGGTCGCCATCAGATCTGCCTGTAGTAAAGGCAAGCTGGTGTGATAGTGCTCACGCAGTTGCTGTACATCTTCACGCTCAGCAACTTCAGCCGCCATCTGGGCGCGCAGTCTTGTAAGCAATTCGGTGAGATGCCCTGCCGAGAACGGCTTCAGCAGATATTCATCCACACTAAGGGAGATCGCTTGCCGGGCATAATCAAATTCATCATATCCAGTCAAAATGACCACCTTCACAAGTGGATTGCGTTTCCTCAATCTTTGCGCGAGTTCCAGACCATTCATGAACGGCATGCTGATATCGGTCACCACAATATCCGGCTCTACCCGTTCCGCCATCTCCAATGCTTCCCGCCCATTCTCCGCCAAACCAACTATCCGCAGATCGAGCGCTTCCCAATCGACCTCTACAACCAATCCTTCGCGCACATCTTCTTCATCATCCACCAGCAGTACCCGGTACACGATCGGATTCCTCCCTTTTATGACGGGCCTTATGCCCCAGCAATTAATAATATGTAGCATTGTGTAACATTTGGTTTCTATTGCTCACGGGATTATGCAAAAATACAAAGCGTATCCTGATGATACGTCTCGAGGTTGCCATCATAATATACAATATTACACGGAATATGTAATCGCTTTCTTCATTAGAGGTGAGGCAACCCTGACGGGCAGTCTCCTATATAACAGGTTAAGGATAGTATATGAATGCTAAGGGTAGGTTAAAGTAATACAAACACGGAAAATTTCGAAGTACTTCTAAATAAGAGGAGTTTTGATTCTAACTATAATTTCAATCCTTCATTCTAGTTTCAACGATGATCTGTACTTAATGCTTTAACATAAATCATTGTCGTATCGGGATTGGTGTGTCCCATCATTTCCGCCAAACGGTGCAGCGGTGTATGCTCTGCCATGGCGTAGCCAAAACGATGACGCAGGTCGTGTGAACTCAGTCCTTCCAGCCCTGCTGCAATCATCACTTTTTTGATCAAATGGCGCAGTGCTCTCTCTGTTAAACGATCATTTGTCTTCTCTGAAGGAAAAAGGTAAGAACTATCGGTAGCCAGACCGGCTAAATACTGATTCAATATGACGACACACTGCATATTCAAAGGAATCTTTCGCTGCCCGTTGCGCTTGTCGGCTCTTACTGTCAGGTGACCACTTCGTCTACCAAGCTCTATATCCTGAGGCGTGAGGTTGCATACCTCCATCGTACGCAATCCTGTATGAAACATAAGGGTCAGTATGGTCTGATCACGAAGGGAGTTCCCATACTCCACTGCCGTAATGAACGCTTGTTCTTCTTCGACTGTCATTCGGCGTGGGCTGACTTTGTCTTCCGGAATGAATTTCAATGCTTTGGAAGGATCATGACTGAGCCTGGATTCCAAGACAGCCCATTTGAAAAAACGCTTCAGCGTAATTAATCTCCGGTTAATGGTGGCCGGCTTCAATAGCATAACTTTGTGTGCATCTTCACGATAATTGACTAAGGTGGGTGTATCCACATCTTCAATTCGCAGTGCGAATTCTTCGCCGAGCATGGTGCTTTCCTTGTACCATTCGATAAAGTGTTTCAGATCACTTGCGTATTCCTTCACGGTTTTGGGATGCAAATCTCCCTCATTGGCAAGCATATGTACGAATTCCTCTATCGTCGGTTCCCGCTGCACCGAAATCCCTGATGACTGATTCATTAGAAAATACCTCCAAATCTTGACTTATATTAGCGGACATGGTATTATCATATTAATCGATACATTAGCGGACATCAAGTCTGTGGTTTAAATGCACCAGGTGAGTGTCAATTTTAATTTATACTCGTCATAATGATCGGCTAAAAACTTATTTTTTGGAGGAATCACATGCAAACAGGTACAGTTAAATGGTTCAACGCGGATAAAGGATTCGGCTTTATCGAAACTGAAGAAGGAACAGACGTATTCGTTCATTTCAGTGCAATTCAAGGTGAAGGTTACAAATCTTTGGACGAAGGTCAACGCGTTCAATTTGAAGTAACTCAAGGTAACCGTGGACCACAAGCTGAGAACGTTACTAAACTTTAATTATATGAAAGCTGCCTTATTAATAAGGCAGCTTTTTATTTACACATATGTTGCGCAGTTAAAGAAAAGATTTCACATCCCAAGAATGAAAGCGAGGTATTCCCCATGGATAAAGAACAATTGATCACAGAAGTTGCTAAGGCTGGCGGTTTCTCCAAGAAGAATGCTGAAAAAGCTGTAACCGTTGTACTGGACTCGATTCTCGAAGCTCTCAAAGAAGGTAAAGAAGTTCAACTGGTTGGATTCGGGAAATTTGAAGTGCAAAAGCGTGAGGCAAGAACGGGAAGAAGCCGGAAAACAGGCAAAGAAATTCAACTACCTGCAGGTAAAGTTCCTGTATTCACAGCAGGCTTAAGCATGAAAGAAGCTTTAAATTAAACAACGCAACAACCCATTGAAAAGAGGTTTTTATTCAAACACACAATGATAATATGGATTTAAATGTCGTGTTTACTACCGTTGATGATATCATTAACTTTTATTCAGGCAAACAGACGAACACGGATCATGCAGAAAATCACACTCATTTGAAGCCCCCATCAACAAAGTCTGATTGTACCCTACGACCACCCACCCGCTAAACTAACATTTCATCTTGGACAACAGAAGGCCCTGATCCGCTCAAAACGGTCCAGGGCCTGATTTGCTTGAAAAGTGGCTCCGTCAGGAACCAGCCATTTTCTTATCTTCTTTTTCACACCTATCCTACTTACTGTTCAGAAGTTCGCGCAATGTCTGGGGATCATATGTAGAGACAAGACGTTCCAGATGAGTATCCAGCCACTCGTCATCCTGATTCCACCACTTCAATTCCAGCAGCAGTGCAATCGTTTCTTCATTAAAACGCTTTTTGATAGTCTTGGCTGGATTACCACCAACAATCGTATAAGGTTCAATGTCCTTCACAACGGTTGAATTCGAGGCAACAATCGCACCGTCTCCGATCGTGACACCAGGCATGATCGTCACATGTTGTCCGAGCCAGACATCGTTCCCCAGTACCGTATCCCCCTTATATGGAAGCTGCTCCAGTGTAGGTGTCACGCGCTCCCATCCGCCACCAAAAATGTTGAACGGATACGTCGTCATGCCCTCCATCCGATGATTCGCGCCATTCATAATGAATGTCACACCTTCCGCAATTGCACAGAAATTGCCGATCACCAGGCGATCACCAATAAAGTCATAATGATGCTGTATCCGGTCATAGAACTGCTCTGGCGGATTGGTGTTATCGCTATAATACGTATAATCACCGATGTCCACGTTGGAACGCGGCGGCAGGTTTTGAATGTAACATACCGTACGGATATTCTCGTTCGGGAAAAGTTTTGTTTTATCAGGGGCCATATGAAGTCCCTCCTTTTCCCTATTGTAACAGATATTAAATTTTAAACGGACTAAGTGAGGTCTGCAGCTCTGTGGACACATCAGATAAAATAGCCGCAGATGCCTTGATCTGTTCTACCGACTTGAGCTGTTCATGGACAGAACCCGCTGCCTGTTGTGAATTGGTACTAGCCGTCTGCGCATGGCGAGCGATCTCATGGACAGAAGCCACAATCTGCTCCACGCCTGCGGACATCTCTTCACTCGTCGCAGCCATGTCCTCAATCTCTGTAGCAATACGCAGGTTCGTATCCCGGATCAGACTGAAGTTTTGTTCCGTTTCACGGGTCAAGCGTAGTCCTTCCTGCACTTCGTCCTTCACTCTCGACATGGCCGATAGCGATTGCTTCATATCTTGTTCCATGGCTTGAACCAGTTCTTCAATACGATCGGAAGAGTCTCCAGCTTGTTCAGCCAGCTTACGCACCTCAGTAGATACTACAGCAAATCCTCTGCCATGCTCCCCGGCTCTTGCCGCTTCAATGGATGCATTGAGGGCAAGCAGATTCGTTTGATTCGCGATCTCATGAATGGTGGTAACCATCTGGCTAATCTGGGCCGACTTCCCTTCCAGCATACGAATGACTTCATCCGTTGTGGTAACGGAGGTTTCGATCGTAGACATCTGCTGAACGGTCAGTTGCACCGCTTCTCCTCCGGTTTCTGCCTGCCTCCGTGAATACAATGCAGATTCCGAGATACTGGAGGCCTTGTCTGCCATACGTTGTACGCCTATCGCCACTTCTTCCATCGCCTGCAGATTTTCTTCCGTACTAATTGTCTGACTCTCGGCTCCCTGTGCCACTTGTTCAACGGAAGATGCAATCTGCGCCGATTCTTTGGACGTTTGATCCGCAATCTTCAGTAGCAGCCCAGTCGAATGCTCTGCTTTCTCCGCAGCCTGAAGTCCACCCTGAATGATAACCTGCAGATTGCTTCTCATCTCATTGTATCCTGTGCCCAGCATGCCAATCTCGTCTTGGACGTCATCCACAACCGGCTGTGTAAAATCGCCCGTCCCCGCACGTTTAATCGCCACGGATACCCGTTCGATTCTTACTCTTACCCTGCGAACGTACAACAGGATCAGGGTAATAGCGACCAACATCGCAAGCAGGAATACGATCAGGAACGTCTTGAGGAACGAGGAGATAATCACATCAATTAACGATTGAGAAGCCCCTACATAGAAAATCCCGATAATCTCTCCGGACGCGTTCTTGATTGGTTCATAGGCCGTCTGATATTTCTGACCCACAACCACGGCTTCACCGAAGTATTTTTCCCCTTGCTGCAAAACGGTCTGGGCGACCTCTGCCGATACCTTCGTGCCGACAGCGCGCTCCCCGTCCACCATAACATTCGTAGCAACACGTTCGTCACCTCGGAAGATCGTCACCGTGTCCCCGGATGCTTCTCCAATCTCATCTACAAGTTCAAAGTTGCCTTCCAGCGCGGTATCTCCTTTGAATAATTGTCCGTCCTTAATGGCCCAATCTCCTGGATGCTTATATGTAATGATATGATTCGCCATCTCCAAATCACGCTTCGCTTTCTCTGTAGCAAATGTCGTAATCCCCTGTCTCATCTCCATGATTACACTTACCGCCACGGCTGAGGAGAAGACGATAAATATACTGATAACGATCAAACTAATTTTGGTACCGATGCTCATGCTTCGCATGTGTGTGAGCCACCCTTTTCCCTATGTAATTGTGGGGATATTCAAGCCAATTTCGATTCTGTTTCGAATATCACTATAGTCTTATCGGTAGGAGTGTTCACAATATTTATAATGTTTCAGTGACTTTTATCACAAAAATAGCCTGCTGAAATCTAATCTTTTACGTATTCTCCGTAAATGTGTAAGAATACCCTGAGGAATGGAACTTAGTAGAGTGGAAAAATGCAAAAAAACGCTCAAAGTTCAGATAACAATATGTACTGGAATATTAATGCAATCAATAAAGAGTCACATCTTCTCCTGTTTTACGGAAGAAAATGTGACTCATTTTTAAGATCAAAGACTAAAACAATAATCTTTACAATCATGATTCACTATTTGGATGTAAGGCTTACTTGTGCAGCGGTTTGATCCCAATCCACAGTCAATCCCAGTCCTTCTGAGATGAAGCGTACAGGCACGAGTGTGCGACTGTTTTCAATAATCGCTGGTGCATCAATTTCGAGTGTCTCCCCATTTACGGTTGCGGTGCTGCTTCCGATCTTGAGCACAAGGGTCTGGTCATTCAGAACAGCCGTTACCGTCTTCGCCGTTTTGTCCCAAGTCACTTCTGCCCCCAGTGCTTCGAGGATTGCATTCACAGGTACCATTACTCGCCCACTTTGCTGTATCGGGTCCTGATCCGGGAATGTAATCGATTTACCATCGAGTGTTACGGTAATGGTTTTGTCCGTTGCTCCGGATGAAGTATTTGAACCTGTCTCTTCCGAAGTCTCAGGCAAAGGTGTCACTTCACGTCCGAGTTGCTCTTGCAGATTCGCTAGACGGTTCAGTGCAAATGTCGTCAGTGATCCGGCAGCCATGGAGCCCATGCCTCCGCCTCCACCGCCGCCAAAGTTACCGCCAGGGCGTGTCTGCGTATTGTCTGTACCCGTTGTTGCATCTGTTGTACCGTTTCCAGTTGCGGCACCCGGCTGAGTCGGAGGTGTTGTTCCATCCGGAGGTGTCATTCCTTCGAAACCTTCAGGCGGCGTCATGCCTTCCATGCCTTCGGGTGGGGTCATACCTTCGAATCCTTCTGGTGGTGTACCGCCCATACCACCTGCTGCGTCTGCGTTTGCAGAATAAGCGATGTTGGATTCGAACTGTTCTGTCGTATAAAATTTCGTTGGATCTGCTTCCACATAAGGACGAATTTCATCGGCAAGGCCAGTGATACGATCCTGAATGCCTTCCATATAGTCCGTCAGTTCATTGACGTAGCTCAAATATTTTTCCTTATATTCTGGCACAGCAAGCAGATTGTTAATCATCGGTACATTTTCCATGCTAATGCCCAGTACAGGCTCGTCCACAGATACGTTCGTTGCATTGGTGTTGGTCGTGGTTGATCCGGTTGTGCCACGTCCGCCTCCACCCGAGTACCCGTTGAACGACATGTTGAAGTCCCAAGGAACAACTGTGAATTTGCCATCGGCATCACTGTAGAGCATGTAGTTGTGCCCTTTGTCGCCGTTATAGCTGTCATAGTTACCGAAAACCATGTTGCCTGCAATATATTGAAGCGCCGAATCCACGTCCAGCACACTCTCGATATCGCCTTTTTCACCTTCTGGCATCTCGTTCAGCGTTTGGATGAAGGTTTTGAGTTTGGCTTTGTCCTTATCCGTACCCAAGTCTTTGGTAATTGTACTGTAGTCGCTGCCCTCTTCATATTGAAGATAACTCTTCTCATCCGTATCATAGAGGACGCCTTCTTCGTAATCCTCACCGTAGTTGCGCTCCAGATAGCTGTCATCCACCGCTTCAACACCGGTATAGAAACCAACAAGCTCGCCATTAACGTACAAATTAACATAGTTCGTCATCGGTGCATCCATGCCGATGCTACGAAGTGCTTCGTAATGAAGTACCTCACGCATATACGATGGATCGGCGTAGTTGTTGTTCAGTACCATTTTGTCCAGTCCAAGCAGCGTTTGCGTTTTGTCGTATTTATCAAACTTCAGTCTGAAGCTGTAACGGTCCGAATCCTCCATCGAAGCTACAGCTTTCAAGGTAAGGTTCCCCTTGGTTGAGAAACCGACGTTGTCCAGCTTGTTGCCGTCCACTTCCACACTAACACTCTTATAATCCTTATCCAGCGGGCTTTCGAGCATGCTCTTCCAGTCTGCATCATCAATCGTTACATTCACATCAATGACGTTATCCGTCTGGAACAACGATTCATAAGCTTGCGTCACGCCTGCACTCGTGGTTGTCGCTGTGCTCTCTGCGGCAAATGCCGCATTCGGACTTGCAATCAGGCCAAAAGATGTCGTTACCATCGTCACGGACAATGCCGTTACTGCAACTTTTCGTAATAAAATATTCAAATGATGAATCCTCCTTCTTGGGTTTCTGTTAAGCAACTGAGGCTTATGTAACCATGGTAGAGGACGAACCTTTAGTGAATCTTAAACGTGAAAAACGACAAATAAATGATATGTATCACTATGAAATTTTCATGGATATACAAGAAAAATAATGAAAAAAAGCGCAAACAAAACCTTAGAACCGGTTCATAAGACCTATTTTACTTGAAATATCTAACATTAATTTGTCGAAATAACGATATAACTAAGGAGTGAACTTACCTGGAGTTCATATACGTGAATATTAAAAGACATGATAAAAAAGCTTTTCAGAAGCAAAAGAGAATTTGATTAGCCACAATATAATAGGAAACGATTCTACAGCATTTGATCCACAATTACATAGCGTGTACAACGCCCAGGATAAGTCCTTTGTCACAATCGTAGAAGGAGTGAACAACCTTGTTTAATAAGCTTCGCTGGAGTACCATGCCTTTCTTTGTTAAAAATCTGGTGATCTCGTTCGGTAGCATCACCTTAATTGGTATTATCCTGATTACCGCGGCTTACCAGCTGCAAAAGAACATTCTAGTTGAACAGTTGCACGACCAGGCCACCGTCATCACCCAGAAATGGTACGATGATCTGGACACGGCCAAAGTCGCTCAAGCCGCCAGTGAAAAAAGCTACACCGGTCCTGTACAGCAGGAAATGAAAGCTTATCTCGATTCCATTCATGAGTTCTATCCAAACATCGCACAGGCGTACATTTTCGGTTCAGAACTTGAGCAAGGAAATGGCACGTCCATCATCGCGATTCCAACGAACCTGTTGCAACCATTCGAGGAAGGTAATCTGCCCGCAGGTGCCATGTACCCGCTGCCCGAGAATAACGTTGTGGTGCTGGAACAGATGAAAGAGGACGGAGAACCTGCCTTCAGTGATTTTTACACGGATGAGTACGGAACTTGGACTACACTAATCTATCCGATTAATAACGCAGATGGCTCCATGTACGCTGCTCTATTCTTCGATGTCGATGCAAGTGCCGTTCCAAAAGGACTTAATGAATTGCTTACGTACGGATTGATGTTCCTTGTCGGTTTCCTGATCCTGTTCATGGTGTTGCAATTTATTTTGTTAAAAAGAACGTTGCTGCCAATACGCAATCTGATGAAAGGTATCGAAGAAGTCAGCACAGGTAATCTGAATGTAACCATTCAAACAGGCCGGGATGATCTGGGTATCATCAACGAGAAGTTCAATGCCATGATCGAGCGATTTAACACGACGATGTTCAAGGTGCAAAGCACATCCAATCACCTCTCGAATTCGTCCAAACAGCTATTGGAGATATCAGCGAAAAACAACGATAATATTCAATCCATCAGCAATAACATTCGTGAAATATCCACTGGCTTGGTATCTCAGGACAAAGCCACCGTGGAGAACGCACGCGCCATGACTGAGATGTCAACGGTAGTGCAGACGATTGCGAGTAGTTCAGCCGATGTGGCTGACGAAGCGCTCAGTATGGAGCAACGCTCCAGTACAGGTAATGTGGTAATGCAGCAAGTTATTGAGCAGATGCGTCTGATCTCAGGTGCAGTGCAAAATACGTCAAACTCGATCCAGTCTTTGGAAAATAACTCGAACCAGATTAGCAACATTGTCAACCTCATCACGGAGATTGCCGGACAGACCAATTTGCTGGCACTCAACGCTTCCATTGAGGCAGCTCGTGCAGGTGAAGAAGGAAGAGGTTTTGCCGTGGTTGCAGGCGAGGTACGTAATCTGGCAGAGCAATCCCAAGAATCAGCGAAGCAAATCCGACAGTTAATAGAAGAAATTCAACGGGATATCATGCAGTCAGCCGAAGCCATGCAGCTAGGTTCTAAGGAAGTATCGAAAGGTTTGGAAGTTACGCAAGAGACTGGCGTATTCTTCGAAAACATTCTGAATGCGACGAATAAAGTTGCAAACCAGATTCAGGATATCTCCAGCTCTACCGAAGAGATCTCTGCAAGCACTCAGGAAATGTCCGCTACCGCGGATGAATTATCCGCAAATGTCAGCAAGGCGGCGAACAGCACGAAACGCATCGAGCAATCCGTTGCTGAACAAGAAGCCTCCATGGCTTCAATCGTCAGCGCCTCCGACGAACTGGCGGAAGTATCCGAGCAGTTGCAGGAGTTAATCTCGTTCTTCAAGGTAAAGGAAGTCTAAGATAACGTTGAAACATCGTTAGCGCAATACATGTAATGCCAACAAAAAACCAAGGCTCATGAGCGATTACAACTCGATGCCTTGGTTTTTTGTTGTTATCAGTTGTTTTGTTTTATTCCTTTTGATCAACATCTACTTGTATAAACAGTATGTCTTCTCCACTTATAATCATCTTTTTCTCGTCATTATAGCCGGATTGTTCGGATCGGAATTCAGCATTTAGAACAAGAACAACCTCATTAATTGATAAATGTTGAACCTGTTCTGACGTGAGTGTTATTTTAACTTTTCCGAATACCAGGCTGGATTGATGGAGTTCATACTCACCCGATTATCTGGTTGCTGTCATCGTCTGTCCTTCTCTTTGAAAGTTTCATTTTCTATAAATTCAATTTATTTTTATTTATGGAAATAATAATATATTTTAAAACTTTACTATGATATAGTTACTCTACATTTAGCAAATAAAACCAGAAAAGAGGATATCATGAAAAAGACACTTTTGCTCAGTTTAGCTATGTTCCTACTGCTTCTCCCTTTTTCCTCAACAACATTTGCGTTCCAAGAAAGACTTACGGTTTCTGAGAACATGACCTTTACAACAAGGTTATTATCGGACAATTCTAGATATTTATTCAATTTCAATGTGCAAGGTGACGTTGAGTTGAGAAATGTAAAAAAAAACACTTTGATTTGGAGCACCAATCTCAAGGAACGCAGAGTTGTTATGCTTGTTATAGATCAATATAACGGAAGACTGAAATTGACGGACTATAGCAATACTCCCTACTGGACATCCGACAATCAGGCGTGGGCCAATGCGTGGTATGGCCCGGGAAATGTACCTGAAAATCTTGTGGGTGACCTGCTAATCATGCAAAATGATGGAAATCTAGTTTTGTATAATACAAAGAATATAGTTAAAGGATGGTATCCTGTATGGGCTACTAATACAGGTGGAGGAATACACGATTAATCCATCCTATTTGACCAGTGAATATTAAAGATAACAAGACATCTAACATATCTGCTATATCCACAAAGGCATGTGTGATGACCAATAATATGGTTATCACACATGCCTTTTATTTTCAAAAATATATTTTGAGAAATATCCCCTGCCCCTTGATCCGCTTTCCATCCCCCATCCATACCATGACAATGATCACATCCACTTCCCCTGTTCAAGTGCTACAGTTATCAACGACCAACTGACCATAATAGTAAGTCGGTCAACCCGAGGTTTACCTTACCATTATCCTTTCAACCCACAAGGAGGTGCATATGCCATGAAAACGATAGATCGAAGGCAACAGGTGATGGACTCTGCCGAGAAATCCTTTGCCCTGTTTGGCTACAAGGCCACAACGATGGAGCAGGTTGCGAGACTTGCCAATGTGGGCAAGGGAACGATCTATACTTTTTTCGAAAATAAAGAAGAACTGTTCAGCGAGATTCTGCGCTCAATTATTGCGGATATGAGACAGATTACAGAGCAGACGGTGAAGGAAGAGAACTCCTTTCTGGATAACGTGCATATGAGTATGGATTCTTTGCTGGAGTACCGGGAGGAACATGAACTGTTAATCAAGCTCTTTCAGGAGGTCAACGAGTTCGGTACGCCGCAAGCCAAGGAAGGTTTGCAGAAGGTCGAGACAGCCATTCTCGAATATCTGGAGCGTCAGGTCAGCCGTGCCATGGAGTTAGAGCAGATTCGCAGGGATGATCCCAAGCTGGTTTCTTTTGTCCTGCTGAAGCTGTATGTCACCTTAACCTCGGATTGGAACAAAGCGCATCCTACTCTGCACAAGGATCAGATCAAGGATTTTGTGGGCCTCTTTCTCAAGAATGGCTTATCCCCCACTTAGAGTACAGCGTGCCACTAGCTTCACAACCTAATAGAGATAGAACGAACGGATTAGCGTAAGGATAGGGAGCGAACATAATGAAATCATTCCACGTATTTGAGCAGGATCTGAAGTCCGCCTTCAAGAAACCAAAAGTATTTATTCCGATTCTCGTTGTACTGTTCATTCCGGTGCTGTATAGTGGCCTGTTCCTGAATGCATTCTGGGACCCCTATGGCAAAATGAATGAGTTACCTGTGGCCGTGGTCAACACGGATCAGGGTGCAGTCTACAACGACAAATCACTGGAGGTCGGTCAGAATCTGGTCGATGAATTGAAAAAAAGTGATGATTTCGACTGGCAATTCGTCACTCGTGAACAAGCAGATCAAGGCATGGAAGACAACACGTATTATATGACGATTGTTATTCCGGAGGACTTTTCCTCCAAAGCAACAACCCTTATGGATGAGCACCCTGAGCCGGCAGACCTGATCTATGAACCCAATGAAGGATACAACTTCCTCGCGGGTCAGATTGGCGGCACGGCGGTCAAACAAATTCGCTCCAAAGTCGCTGCCAAAGTCACAGAATCGTACACCGAAACGTTATTGGATCAGGTCGAAAAAATCTCTGGCGGTCTGGCGGATGCCGGGGATGGCGCAGGCCAGATTCATAATGGTGCCATCAAGCTGGATGAGGGTACTGCCACCTTAAAAGAGAACCTGTCCAAGCTGGCTACTGGCACAGACAAACTCGAAACGGGAGTAGTTCCGTTAAAAGAAGGTACGTCTACACTCGCTCAGGGCATAGGCGATCTTCATACAGGAGCCAATACCCTGTCGAATGGGCTGTCCCAATTGGCGGCAGCAGGCACGAAGCTAAGTGATGGAGCAGCCCAGGCTGAGACAGGTAGCAAACAGCTACAGGCTGGGCTTCAGTCTGCTCAGGAAGGCGCAGCTAAGCTGGATGCAGGACTTGCGGCTTCCGAGGAAGGCAGTGCGAAACTGACTGCTGGGCTGCAAAGTTCTGTTGAGGGTAGCGCCAAAGTTAGCGAGGGTGCCAAAGCGGTTGCACAAGGGCTCGCCCAATTAGCTGAAGCCAGCCCGGAACTTGCCGCAAGTCCTGCCGTGCAGCAACTCCTGGCAGCAAGTCAGGCTGTAGCCACTGGCAGCGAACAACTGTATCAAGGCGGACAGCAATTAGTCGCAGGCAGCCAAAACCTATATGCTGTACAGCAACAACTGCATCAAGGCAGCAGCCAGTTGGTAGTGGGTGAACAACAACTGGTGCAAGGAGCTACACAGTTATCCGCTGGACAAGAAAAGCTTGTAACTAGTTTACAACAATTCAATTCCAAATTATCCGAAGCAGCCACTGGAGGAGCCAAACTTGCGGATGGTTCAGGTCAATTGAATGCTGGTGCAGGCAAGCTGGTTGCTGGTGTAAGCCAGCTTACAGAAGGCATCTCAACCCTTGTAGCTGGCTCACATAAGCTGGATGACGGTGCTGTTCAGTTAAAAGAAGGTACTTTTAAGCTAACAGACGGCTCTGGCGAACTTGCCACCAAGCTGAATGAAGCGGCTGAACAGACGGGTAGTGTGAAAAAGACCGATGAACTGGTAACCATGTATGCAGAGCCTGTTCAAGTCGATGAGCATAAATATAATGAGGTACCTAACTACGGTACAGGATTCTCGCCATATTTCCTGTCCCTCGGGCTGTTTGTCGGGGCATTGATTGCGACATTGGTTGTGCCAACACGCGGCAGTACGGTTAGCGAGGCAAGTGGCTGGAATCGTTTTGTGAGTAAAACGCTGGCTTTCACGCTCATGAGTGCTGTACAGTCCCTGCTTGCTTCATGGCTGGTCTTGTATGGCTTGGGTCTGAATGTTCAGAGCGTTCCATTGTTCCTCTTGTTCAGCTTTGTTACCAGCCTAAGCTTCATGTACATCATTCAGGCACTGGTAACTTGGCTGGAGAATCCGGGTCGTTTCCTCGCGATTCTGATGCTGATCTTCCAGCTTACGACCAGCGCGGGTACCTTCCCGCTCGAACTGATTCCAAATTGGCTGAAAGTATTCAACCCATGGCTGCCTATGACCTATTCGGTAACGGGTTATAAAGCAGTCATCTCAAGTGGACAGTTCGGTGTGGCTTGGGATCAGATCGGCATTCTGTGTATCTTCGCTGTGATTGGTCTCGGAGGAACCTTAACATATTTCCTGATGCACCGCACCACGGAGAACGAAAGTTTCAGCAGTGAAGTCGCAATTCACCTGTAGAAATGTAAAATAAAAAGCAAAGGCGTTCACCTATGCTCTACCCTCTTCTGGACAACAGAGGTGTTGGCTAAGGTATGCCTTTGCTTTTTTAGTTTGAGATACAATCTACGTCTGCTAACTTTATATTCCTAGTATGTAGAGTAAGAATCAGCGCCAACAAAAATCATGGTAACAAATAGAAAGAGCACTATAAGGACTGTATAAATTGCTGTGCCTATGATTCCACATACCAGACCAGCAATGGCTAATCCTTTTCCTTGCTCCATACGAATTCTGATTTCTTTGAAAGCTAAAGATGCAAATATGATAGCGACGATTCCGATTAAGAATCCCAAGTAAGGAATGGTAAGGGACAGAATCCCCAAAACTAGTGATACAATCGACTTGCTATTGGTCTTGGCTGGTGCTACATAAGGTGGTGGTGGAAGTGTGTCGTTATAATAACGATTCACATCATTCTCGCGATGTCCCAAGGTAAATCCTCCCTATTTATTAAGTATGTTCATTATAATCGATTAATAGGAAAAGATAACTCCACATTTTGTAAATTATGAGTTTTTATTAGATTTATTTTAATTCCATCATCCTGGACACATAATTGAAGCGTAAGCTTACACATTGTACTTCAAGAATATCAAGTTTAGAACCCGTTTTTCACTGTGATGATACAAATAAACAATACCTCTTACATACAGATATTATTATGGTAGTACTTTTCTGGATTACATTGGGGGATTAGCTCAGATGAAAATCGATAAAGTAATGAATATCCTTATGATTGTGATGCTTCTACTTATTGCTCTTTATCGAAATAATGTAGCTGTATTATGTTTTAGTATTGTTTTGTTTGGAATCATGAGTTACACCACTTATCGAATGCGAACACGTTGGAATGTAGTAACTTATATCGTGTTGACCCTGGTATTGATGATCTGGAATACATACCTGTGGGCATAAGCTATTATTAAAAAAAGAACGCACTCCCTTATTACTCATAGGATTGCGCTCTTTCCACATTTCTTAGATTTGAAGTTTCTTCTATCCTTCCACTTCCACCCGCTGCAAAAATGTCCGGGTACGAGCAAGCTTCGGATTGCCAAAGATCTGTTCTGGTGGACCCGACTCTGCGATCTCTCCGTTATCCATGAAAAATACACGATCCGCAACGTCACGGGCGAAGCCCATTTCATGCGTGACGATCATCATCGTCATTTTTTCCTGTGCCAGTTGCTTAATTACGCGTAACACTTCCCCAGTCAGCTCCGGATCGAGCGCTGATGTCGGCTCATCGAACAGGAGAATGTCTGGCTGCATCATCAGTGCACGAGCGATGGCTACACGCTGTTTCTGTCCACCGGACAGATTGGCCGGATAGGCATCGGCCTTGTCCGACAGCCCTACTTTGCCGAGTAATTCCAGACTGCGGTACCGAATGACGCTTGAGCTTTCTTTTTTCAAAGTCTTCGGTGCGAGTTCCAGATTAGCTTGTACAGTCAGATGCGGGAACAAGTTGAAATGCTGGAATACCATACCCATGCGATCCGTCATCTTGCGAATATCTGCGGCACCCGCGTAACGGCCATTATCGACCAACGTCTGATCTTGAATGCGAATCGTTCCGCCCGAAATATCCTCCAGATGAATCAGGCTGCGCAGCATCGTACTTTTACCCGAACCCGAAGGCCCGATGACGGCAATTACTTCGCCTGGTTCCACGTTGAAGGATACCTGCTTCAGCACATCAAGTGTACCGAATGATTTTCTCAACTGATTTACTTCTATTATATGTGTCATATGCAGACAGTCCTTTAATCGATCAGATTTAATTTATTCAAATGAAAACCGCTTCTCCAGTGCCTTGAACAGCACGGTGAGTACGAGTGTCATGAGCAGATACATAACCGCCGCCACAAAGAAAGGTAACAGCTTTATGTCGCGATTTACCGCCGCTTGGGCGTAATACAACAGCTCAGGCACAGCCACGGCATAGAGCAGTGCCGTATCCTTGATGAGCGTAATGGACTCATTGGCCGTTGCGGGCAATACTACACGAATCATCTGAGGAATAATGACTTTGGTCATCGTTTGCCACTTTGTTAACCCCAGTACCTTCGCTGCCTCATGTTGACCTTTATCAATGGAAAGCAGTCCGCCCCTGAAGATTTCAGCGAAGTACGCCGCATAGTTCAAGATGAACGCAATCCCTGCCGCAACAAAACGATCAAACACCAGATACTCTCCAATCACCGGAAGCAACGGTAAACCGAAGCAGAAGAATAGAATTTGGAGCAGTAGCGGTGTTCCTCGCATCACGTATACATACGTATGGGCAATCCATGCCAGTGGTTTAATCTGGCTTCTCATCGCAAGCGTGACCGCAAATCCAAGCGGTACAGATAACACGATCGCTAGCAAGAACATGAAAATGGTGGTCTGCGCACCCTCTAGCATCGGTTTTAAAATGGTCAATAGATAATCCCAACTCATTGTTTTGTCTCCTCTAATCTGTTAACCCCGCATTCCTCCGAAGCATAAATCGCTCCAGCATGGAATACGGGGTCCGTTTTGTTTCTAACTATATATCAGGTGTGTAACCTGCCTATTTCAGAACCTTATCTTCACCCAACCATTGAGTCGAGATCTTAGCCGCTGTTCCGTCTGCATTCAACTCATCCAGCGCTTTTTGCAGCTGATTCAGAAGCTCTTCATTGCCTTTTTTGATACCAATACCATATTGCTCCGGTGCAAGAGATTCATCCATCAGTTTGAATGTTCCCTCTTCTTTGGACATGTAGTATCTCGCTACCACTTCATCAATGATGACCGCATCCAGACGTTTTGTCTTCAGATCCGTCAGTGCAAGCACGTTATCCTTAAATTCAGAAGCTTTCACTTTATCCTTCAGGGGGCTTGCTGCCAGTGCATCTGCCGCGGAGGACAGCGCCTGCAATCCCACATTTTTACCATCAAGTTCATCCAGCTTTGTGATTGGCGAGTCTGCCAAGGTAATAGCGACCTGACTGTTTTCCAGATACGGCTTCGTGAAGAGCACTTTCTCTTTGCGCTCATCCGTAATGGTGTACCCGTTCCAGATCATATCGATACGGC
The DNA here is from genome assembly GCF_037976905.1 of Paenibacillus sp. FSL K6-1318. Taxonomy (NCBI): domain Bacteria; kingdom Bacillati; phylum Bacillota; class Bacilli; order Caryophanales; family Paenibacillaceae; genus Paenibacillus; species Paenibacillus sp. FSL K6-1318. The sequence continues at coordinate 1,202,675 of NZ_CP150270.1, read as the reverse complement.
CACTGTTCAGCTCTGATTCTTTGGAAGACCAGTCGATTGGCTGAAATGTGATTTCTTTACCCATTTTCTCCGCTGCAGCTCTTGCGTAATCAATATCAAAACCAACAATTTCATTCTGCTCGTCCCGGAAACCCATTGGAGCAAACTTGTCATCAATTCCTACAACAATTGTGTTATCGTCTTTGCTTGCGGAACTGGAACAACCAGCCACAATTAATACACATATACTAATGAATAACAGTAGAATCGCTTTTTTTCTCATCTCTCGAACCCCTCCATGTCTATAACCAAAACCCTAACGCTTTAGTTCGTTACCACGTTATCAGAGACTTATAATAACATAGCAAGGGAGAAGAGTCGAGTCTCTTGCCTATTTCCTTCTATTTCATGCATCTTAATTGTCAACAATCTGTGAAAAAGCCTCTTTCACTTGTGCCGGTTCCACCAGCTTCTCGCGTACAGTCGAATTCCATAGCTCCGGGTTCTGAAGCTCCTTTAATTCTGTACCTGTCCATTGTTGGGCAGATTCACGTCTCAAGGTCTGGCTGGTATTCTCAAACTGGTAGACGACCGTCTGCAGATTATCGATCATAACAAAGTTCGTAACCGCGTTATATACGAGTATCCGTTCAAGTTCCTCTGCGTTCATCTCACGAGTATCCATGCTGTAATTCACTTGAGCCGTAAACGTTTCTGGATATAATCGGTAACCATTCAATTTTTCACGCAGAGGCAAAGCCTGATTCAGATGACTAAGGTTTGAATTATCACCCATGTATGGACTGCGATACTTCGCCAAAACGGCAAAATCATGAGTCAGCGGATTCTGCTGCTCTGCTTCATACTGATCCTGCTTCGCCTCGATCGTCGGATTAACGAAGCCCTCAACAATCACTAAGCCAATAATCCCCAACACAACAAGTGTTATAATCCATCTGTTCCTAATCCTCATATTGCACACTCACTTCATACTTGCTAACGATTCGATACGCCCGGTGCACCACCAAAGGAATAATAATACTCAGTAACGGTATGGCAAAGGTAATGGCCATCATAGCAAACTGATAAGGTCCATCCACGTGAATGGGGCGATTAAACCAGATGTTGCTTCCGAATTGCAACGCCGCCTGCGTTCCCCACAACACGAGTATAAATGCCACCCACAACCACCAAATTCTGCGATTCCACTGGATTAAGACAGGGGTTCGAATAACCGTGGTTTTCACCGAAGATGCTGGATCGTCCCCCCTGTTGATCAACATATACACTACATACGTCCCACCAACAATAAGACTCACGATCATAAGCAGGTTGTTTATGGCGGAGCCCTGCATCAGCACTCTCATTGGAATGGTAATGATCCAAGCTATGAGGCTATAAATCAAGGTAGACTGTAACAACGATGTCCAGTAAGGAACCCGTTGCACCTTTCGATGGTCACTCATCACCTGATCCATACCAGCGATATGCTGAATGGCTGTCTGGAACGCCTTCTCTTCGCTCATCCCCTGCGAGGTATAATCGTCAATTCGCGCAGACAGATTGCTGTGAATCTCTTCTTTTAATTCCCGATTGTCCAATGTATCTTGTGCATGAGCGAACAAACGATTGATATGGCGAGTGATGCGAACTTCCAATCTCATAGGTTTTCTTCTCCTTTTTCCTCGGATACAATCATGCAATCAATCAGTGTCTTGGCTGCCTGCCAAGCTAGAACCTGCTCTCTATATGCTTCAAGACCTTGCACTGTTATTCGGTAATATTTGCGTCGTCCTCCCTGTGTTTCTTCCCCCCAGTAGGATTCCACATATCCACTCTTCTCTAGCCTCTTCAAACTGGAATAAAGCGTAGGTTCCTTCAGTTCAAATTGCTCTCCGCTCTTGCGATAGATTTCCTTAATAATGCTGTAGCCATAGTTATCCGCGGGTATTAGTACACTCAGAATGATGGGGTCAATATTGCCCCGAATCAGATCACTGTTAATCACTTGCACATCCATCTGCGAGTTTCACCGACTTTCTTCAATCCTGCGTATACTATAAAACATATTACTATGTCTGTAAAGGTAATATGCATCGTGTAGTACATCCTTAACGAGCAAAGCAACCTTTAACCCTTTATCTCCGTCTGGAAGATATTAGGAAGGTTCGCTAACTAGTGTACAGATCAAGGAAACGAATTGATGCGCTCCATGTAGAAAAAGGCCAACTCTCCGTCTGGAGAATCTGGCCTTTTCCTATTTTCTGATGTTTCTATGATCTCTATATCTAATCAACAGTAACTCTCAACACTATTGCTGCACTTTCTCGCGATCTTTCCCTTTATCGGATTCTCCCGCGTTTTTGTTGGCAGCATCGCGATCCTGCTGCATCTCTTCAACGGTTTTCACCTTGAGACGTGCAGCACCTTCATATTCCTTCGTTGGAATAAGATTGCCCGCAGCAAGTCTTGCTTCTGCGGCAGCAATCGCATCTCCGTACTGCGGCAGCCACTGGGCCTGAGCAACCAGCATCTCGTCGACCATCTGCCAGATCTCTTTTGGATTACATACAGCACCCACGAGCGGGTCCATCATGAACGCCTGACGAAGTAACTTGTCGTCCCCGTTCACCGCTGCTTCAACGGCAAGACGTTGCACGGAAATGCTCACATTACATACCGCAGCCGGTCCAAGTGGCAGATCGCCTACATGTGGCATGGAGATGCCGTTGCGATCCACATATCCCGGTGCTTCTATGATTGCATCGTCTGGCAGGTTCGAGATGACTCCATTATTGACTGTATTGAAATGTCCGCGATAGACGCGTCCGGTCTCCAGTCCCTCGATAATATACGAACCGTGCTCCTCGCCCCGTTTTTCCGGAATGAATTGCATCGGTTCATCCTTCATCCAGTTTGGAAAATCAGTCTCGAACCAGTTGCGCCCCTCGGTACACACACGCAAATAGCCACCCGTCTCTCCGTTGATCCAGTTGCCGAGGTCGATCCAGTCGTTGATCTCCTCCGGACGTTTGCGGTACCACGGCACATATTCACTCAGGTGACCATTCGATTCCGTACTGTAGTACCCAAAGCGGCGCAGCATATCAATCCGCACTTTCTCGGTGCGGCTGTACTCCGGATGTTTCTCGAAGGCTTCGAGCAGATCACCTGTAAGGTCTTTGCCCTCATGAGAAGCCTGAATATACCATGTCTGATGGTTGATGCCGGCACAGATAATATCCACTTCACTCTTTTTCAAGCCAAAAGCTTCCGCAATCTGATGATGACCATGCTGTACGCCATGACACAATCCGATCGTCCGCACACCGCCGTACTTGTTGCAAGCCCATGTGAGCATCGCCATCGGATTGGAATAGTTCAAGAGCAGCACGTCCGGTGCGCTCTGTTCACGAATATCTTTGCAGATGTCCAGCATCTCGGCGATTCCCCGTTGCCCGTACATAATGCCGCCTGCACACAGCGTATCGCCAACACATTGATCTACCCCATATTTCAGTGGAATATCCACATCGGTTGCAAATGCTTCCAGTCCCCCAACACGAATCGTACACAGTACGTACTTCGCATCTTTCAACGCTTCTTTCCGATCCGTTGTTGGCTGAATCTGAATATTCAATCCATTCTCACGGATATCCCGCTGACACAGCTCAGTCACCATGTCCAGATTGTGCTGGCTAATATCGCAGAACGCAATTTCAATGTTGTTAAACTCCGGTACCGTGAGCAAATCCCTTAGCAAACCCCGTGTAAATCCGATACTTCCTGCCCCGATAAACGCCACTTTAAACGACATGCCTATGTCCTCCCCTAATCCGAATCTTTTGCTTCGGTTAATGACTCTATTCATGAAATCATTGTACCAACGGTAAAAGGGGAAGCGTTATCAAAATCATGACCTGTTCAAGGTCTTGTTGTCAAAAATCCTAACTTTTACGCACTAGCTCTAATAATCCAGTTGTATTCGAAATAACTGCAATCGAATCACTCATCCGGCGGGTACTGACTGACATGTCGTTCCATGGAGGAACGATATTCAACCGGAGTCATGCCCGTCGTCTTCTTGAACAACATATGAAAATACTGACGACTGCCTACTCCAACATAGTCAGAGATTTCCGAAATCGGAATATTCGTCTGCTGAAGAAGCATCTTGGCCTTCTCCATGCGAAGCATCGTCAGGTATTCGGTCGGTGTCCGCTGCGTGTGCTGACGAAAAATGCGATGTAAATAGCCCGGATGCAGATTGACGGCTGCCGCGATATCCTTCATCTGAATGTTGCGATCCATATTGTGATGCATGAATTCAATGGTTCGTTTTACATACAACTCCGCCTGATCTGATGCACTTCGGTTCATTTCTCCTCGCAAACGCGCAACACGAACCAGCAACTGGATGAACAATGTACGCACCAGCATGCCCTGTTCAGGGGACTTTAGATTCCGGGCTTCGCGGTGCTGCAACCTCTCCTCTGGCGGAATGACCTTCATCGGCATGTTCGATCTTCCTTGCTCCAGCAGACCGCGCTGATCGAGTTCCAGCACCAGACTTTTCATAATGTGATACACCTCTTCCGGGTCAGGCAGAACCAGATATGGCGAAGCATTAGTGAGTAGATTATGGACTTCTTTCTCTTCCTGCGCGAGCTGGCGGATCGATAACTGTCCAGGAGGTGAGTTTGAGAATCCAAACTCCACATTGAGCATCCGGCAAGGCACGCTATCTTCCACCAGCAAACGGTGCGGGACACCTGCGTCGAGCATAATGAACTGCCCTTTTTTCAAAACGGTCTGCTCCGAACTCCCATCCGACATCTGCACATCCACCCGGCACATTCCCGAAATAATATACATGATCTCCGTCGAATCATGATGGTGATAGGACATACGATAGTTGTCCCATTGCTTATAGTAGTACGCGTAAAAACGCGGCCCGCAATCCTCTGTTCGCAATGCCTCCTGATATAGGCTTCCTGTCCAGCGCTTCGCGATGCTCATATCCATACCTCCATTCCGACAACGATCGATCCTCACTTTTCTCCATTGTAGCAATTCTATAGGTTGAATATAAACTGTAGGTAAAAGAATGACGTAACACGAATGGATTGAAACACGCCAAGTTTTGCCCGCAGATCCTTATGTAAAAAAGCTCTGAAACCCCCATGTGCCGAGACACATGGGGATTCCAGAGCTTCAAAGCTTCAATGCCAACGCTTAAAACTAACGACGCTGCGTTACGTTACATCCTGATCATGAACACATGTTATGTCGCTATTGCTAGCTATTATTACTCCGGCCTGCTTACTTTCCGCCCTTACCTGGCGTGTAGAACTTAGGCAGTGTTACTTTTGACCAGTCCATATCCGATGCCATGTAGAAGGACGGATAGGAAGGCTGGTTGTATCCACTGTTCTGTCCGGCAATGCCCACACGATACATCGCATCATGCATCAGCGTGTACAATTTGCGGTCCGTTTTCTCGGTACTCAGATAGATGCGGATCGCGGAACTGTCCGTGGTTCTCACCAACATCTCTTCTCGCCAATCCCCGAAGATATCAGCTACGAGAGAAGGTGTACCTTTGGTGTGATTGTTGGTCAGGGTGCCTGTTGCCGTCAGCAACGTGCCACGATTCCAGTCTTTGATCGTGGGCGTAACATCAATCGCACCATCTACAATCTGTGTCGTCATATCGCCAGCCCAGCGGATATTCATATTCGTACCCGGTGCCTGATCACTGATTTTTTCACCCGTAGCTGTCCATAATCCTACAGCCCATGTCTCCAGCCCACGGCGAGTCGGATCCACATCACCCACCATGCCGCGTCCGGTATCTTTCCCCGTGTACCCGCCATAGATCACTTCTCCGGTCTTCGCATCTCGCAGGGAATAGCCGTATGGCGCCCACGGACCACCCTCGTGAACCATGAAAATCTCAAGTCCCGGACGATCCGGATCGATATCTGCCACATGAAGTGCGTCGCCATGACCCAGTCGAGCAATGGTTCCCGGTGCAGCACTCTCGGCAGGCATCAGGTCTGTTGAGCTGTATAGCACGCTGCCGTCATGATCAATCGTAGCGGAGCCATAGATAATCTCGTGTTTGCCGTCTCCATCCACATCCGCCACACTGAAATAGTGCGCACCCTGAGTGGTAATGGAGCCATACTGCGGATCTGTACCATCCACGCCGTGCGGTCCGTCATTGAATGGGTTCTTCATCGGTGTCCAGCCGCTGTCCACTTTCCATTCCTTTTTCAGCTTCTTGCCATCCCAATTGTAGGCAACCATCGTCGAACGTGTATAATATCCGCGTGCAAAGATTGCAGATGGTTTCTTTCCATCCAAATACGCCACGCCTGCCAGAAAACGGTCCACCCGATTCCCTGGTTCAATCCGTGCCATGGCATAATCGCCCCACATCAGGCCATCATCATGACGCTCGGGTTCATATGGAATGGTCTCCAGCTCTTTGCCCGATTTGCCTTCAAATACCGTAACATACTCCGGTCCATCCACGATAAAACCTTCGAACTTGCGCAGCTCATTTCGATTACTGCGTTCTACCGCATATACATCAATGAAGTAGTCGGCCAAGCTCTCGGCATCCTGCTGAGATAATGGGTAATTATATTTTTTCTCGATTCCAAAAGCCTCTTCCAATGTCGCAGGCCAGTTCCCCTTCACAACCTCGTCGTGTTTATGCCAGTTTTTGAACATATCCACCACGTGATCGTAGTAACCATCCGCACTCAAGCGATAATCATCTTCGTTCGAGTACCCTGCCTTGCGATCCTGCTTCGGAAGCGTGATGTACTTCTCGGATGTTACTTTTCCTTTTTTGTTATATTTGATAATCTTCGTGCCCGGAGCGGTCTTAAACATCATCTCAGCCTTACCATCCCCGTCAAAATCGTAAACGAGCATCTGTGTATAATGAGCACCTGCACGGATATTGACCCCAAGATCGATCCGGTACAACAACTGACCGTCCAGGGTGTAAGCGTCGATATAGGTTTTACCCGTGTATCCTTTTTGCGATACGTCCTTGGCGTTGGAAGGGTCCCATTTGACGAAAAACTCATACTGGCCATCCCCGTCCACATCACCCACGCTCATGTCATTGGCAGAATACGTATAAGCTTCTCCCGCGGGCGTCACGCCATCGGCAGGTTTTTGCAGTGGAATATCCACATAGCCGTTCGCCCAAGGTTTGACCGATGCACTGCGTTTGCTCTCCTTGCCCTTCTTGTTCACCGCTGCCACTTCATAACGGGAAGAAGATTTGCCCGCGGCATCTACATAGTTGGTGCTGTCCGTGACGGTAGCGATCTTTTTGCCATCACGATAGACGTTAAAGTCCGTACCTGTCAGCCCTTTGTCGCTATATCCTGTGGCCTCGTCACCAAGCAATCTCCAGCTGAGAAACACACCTTCAGATGTCGAAGCAGCCACCAGACCCCGATCCAGATATTCCAGTTGAATCTCTTTCACCTGACTGCCTCCCTTATGTGATTGCAGGCTGGCCTCCGTCGTGCCACTGCCGTTCGAAGCTTCTGCTCCGGTAATCCCTGCAGTTCCCCCAACAAGCAAAGCTACGCTCAGTGCCGAAGAGAGCACCTTGGCTGCAAGTGGCATACGTGCCTTCCTGCGTCCTGATTGCAGACCTGAAGCCGATCCTTTATGTACCGGCGCTGTTGTTTCTGAGTTCATCCACCTTCACGCTCCTTGAGACAGAATAGGTGACGCATATACACAACGATGATGATTGGACATTCGATAAATTCGCACAGACCTTCTTCAACGGACGAGACTCGCCGTTAATGATTGCGCTTACAATTATAAAAAAGAGAAATCAGCTTGCCCGACTACCCGAGTGCGGTCCCCCTTCCATTCTCTTTCCAATCCGAGCGAAGTGATCCCGCCCATCGGGTTCTATTATAGACATCCTGCCTGCCAGACCCTAGGCAAATATCCGACCAAAACGATCAATAATCAGTGTTTTTAGGAGTCATTTGGAAAATCAACCCGATGACGCTTTAGTCGGAAGGATGATTTAAGCTCACCACCAAGTTTTTCTAACGAATCTCACACACCTTATTACGGCGTTAAACTCCATCAACGAATCCTAACGAATCTCAGCAACCTTATTTGGACCAAATCGGGTCTAAACGGGGAAAATCCACCCAATTTAACTGAATAGCGTGTTTACGATTCGTTAGAAATTTCAACTGTATCAATTCAACTAAATAGCGTGCCCTCTGTTCGTTAGAAGAGAAAGAGCGCTGCCCCCTGATCATTTTCATGACCAGAGGAGAGCCCAGCCTGATACATCCGTTCTCACATCCTAATTACGGATCTCCAAGCGATTCTAAAATTTTGATGTTAGAACTTCAATCTAGAATGACTCTTGAATGAATAGCAAAAAACCGCAATCCTCTAACATACTGAGGATTGCGGTTAAAACAATTACGCGTAAAGTTTAAGGCTCAATGCCCCATACCAGGTTTCCACCTTGGTAGAGCGTTACCTTGTTCCAATCCTGATAGGACGTTTTGGTTGGATCGAAGGAGTAGTCATTACTCTCATCAAAGTTGGACCAGTCTGTTTTGTACATGCGAAGCTGGATGTCTCCAGTCTGTCCACCAGCCTGAATGCTGCCAGCACCCGATGTGAAGCTCAGCTCCACATAGGAGTCTGTGAAGGTCCGCTGGATATTGGCTCCGCCGACTTGAGCGTAATCGATGGCCGAATCCATCGCAGCTGAGCCTTCTTTGGAGAAGTAATACCGGATCTTCAGATCACTCAGATTCACAGCAGTACTGCCCAGATTTTTGATGTTGAAATACGGTTTGATCTGGCTATCTTGCGCATTGGTATCTCCAGCACGGTATTGCAGGACAAGATCACTGGTCGGTACAACGACACTTTGAGGTGTTGCGGAAGCTACAGCGGAATTGGCACTTTGTCCTGCTGTATTCACTGCACTTACCACATAATGATACGTTGTGCCGTTCGTCAGGGAAGTGTTCGTGTAGGACGTACCACTCACATTCGCCGCGATTGTTGTGAACGGGCCGGATGCAGTCAGCGCACGTTTCACATTATAGCTTGTCGCACCTGCTGAAGCAGTCCATGTCAGGCTCACCTGAGCATTGCCTGCTGTTGCTGTGAGAGCAGTCGGTGCAGCTGGCGCCGTTACACCTGCAACCGGTGTAGCTGTTGCTGTTGCAGAGTTAACACTTTCACCTACTGCATTCGTTGCTGTCACCACATAATAATAAGTTGTGCCATTGATCAGGCCTGTATTGCTGTAAGACGTTCCACTTACATTGGCAGCAATCGTTGTGAATGGACCGGATGCACTGAGTGCCCGCTTCACGCTATAACTCGTTGCTCCTGTGGAAGCAGTCCACGTCAAGGAGACCTGAGCGTTACCGGCAGAAGCCGTCAATAGCGCTGGTGCTGCCGGAGCTGTTGTTCCGCCCGGAGGATTCCCTCCACCGTTACTTGCAGGCAGGACAGGGAATGAGTTTTTCACCAGTGTCACGAATTGATCGTGGAACCAGTGACCGGATACCGGAGCATTCGCGAGTGCACCTGTTAATACGCCATCCCGAGTTGTGAAGGTTGGATCACACATCCGGTCGAAACCTTTACCTTCGTTGTTCGGAATCTCGGAGCTGGAGCCATCGGATTCACCCGGAGGTTTCACCCATACATAAGCGTCCAGATGTGCGGGGCCCGGAGCAGCCTTAGGTGCTTCTCCAATACCTGCTCCACTGTTGTTACACCAGTTGCCACGATGATCCCGTTTATCGACCCGTCCAGAATTCACATAGGAATTAATATTACTTCCTGTCGCTGATGTTGGGCGGTTCACCCCGCCCCATCCATTACGGCTGGTATCGATCAGGAAGCCCGTGCTGCTCGGCCATCCTGCTTGTACAAATCCGGAATAGAGTGCTGCAGTGAAATCCGTCTCGTCAAAGTATGGATTCCATTCATAGAAATCGGAGGATCGGATTGGTTGTCCACCAATATTCAGATCCGGATTAGGCAGATTCGGTTCATGGGTAGGTGTCGTATTAGCAGTGTTGGTGATAAAACCATCTGCACTCTGCAGACCTGCCGCTGTATCATTTACTACGTCAGTATACAGGGCAATCGCACCAGTACGGTTGTTGTCCCATCCGAGCCAGCCGGAGTGACCGATATCCAGATAGTTGTACACATTAGGAATGGCATGCAGCTTGTCCAATGCATACTTGACCCCATCTTCATAGATGCCTGTTGAGCTGGCTTGTGCACAAGCTGGAGTACTCAGGTTGGTTACCAGGTTAGGCAGACTGTCCGGCTCAATAATCGCCACAATGCGAATATCCTGGTATTTCGGATCTGCGAAGATATCTGCGATCACATCAATGTAATCTGTTTTGTACGTCTGTAGTGCAGCCTGTGTTAGTGGAAGTTCTCCGTTGGATGCGAGTGCATGACAATCCCTACCAGGCAGGTTATAGATAACGAATGAAGCGGTTATGGGTGTACCCGGTTTCTTTTGCGCGAGAACGGCATCGAGATGTTGCTCTACGCTTTTGCGACCAGCGTTGTCCGGGCCGCCATAGATCGCAGCAATACGGTCAATCCATACGGCTGTTGGATACGATTTGACCGTCTCCATCTTGGCCTTCAGCGATGTATCGTTGGTCAGCGCAATGGACGTATCCACGAGAGCGGAGTAATCCTGGTTCAGATAAGCGGTTGCCCCTACAAATGGATTATCCACATGTGCTTCAGCCGCCTGAGTCAAGCCAGGAGACAATCCAGGGAAAATCCCCGCCGCGAGCAGCGTTGCTGCCAACATTTGTTTTACACCTTTGCGCAGGATCTTCTTACCTCTCGATTTGGTTTTCAATTTAGTCTTCATAGTTCCACCTTTCCTTTAGTTAGATTGGGTTGTACTCATGTCTGATCCTCTGTGTCATTAAGATGCTTAGCACGAAGAGAACGTTCGGATGAGTTGGTTGTATCACCTCCAAATGTAATGGTTGTGTAGCTGGAACTTTGAGTGAACAAATCGTGTGTGGGGTCGAACCATAAGAGTATGATGTGGTGGGTGTGGTTGAACGTGTGTTAGACATGAAGAAGTGTGAAAAAGGATTAAGGGCTATCTGACTTCATATTTCGGTAAGCGCTTTCTTTAATTGTTTAAAAAAAGGCCCTTCGCCTACCATCTACTATCATGATGTTCGGTGTTCACCTCCTTCTTATGTACTGATTATACGACATGTAAATTTTACTGTAAATTGAATTATATAAAATTAATTATATTTTTTTCCATAATTCAGGCAGGAATCTGGACATCCCTTGCCCCAAAGCACACAAAAGGCTCATTCTGGCAATCTGCCACAATGAACCTCCTGTTGATCAAGATCGAATCGATCGTTCGTCTAGGGCAGAACGACGACATCTCCCGGTTTTAACCCGCTAACCACTTCCGTCTTGTCACCCGACTCCATTCCAGCCTGGATGGTCAGTGGCTCTGTCTGTCCGTTCCCTTTGTCTAACAGGACATAAGGTTCGGTCTGATCCCGCATAATTGCCAGGCTGGAAACAACGGTCACTTTGTCCTTCCGTGTCGTCTCGATATCGCCTTCCAGACTCACGCCTCCATACATTCTGGCGTCCGGCTTCAGATCAATGACCACATCAAACTGGGAAGCCTGCTTGAGATCCGTATCGGTACTCTTCCGGGCAAATTTGGACACCTTACTCACCTTCCCGGTGAATTCCAGGTCTTTCTGCGCCGTCATTCGCACCTTAACTGGCATTCCCACCTTCAGCCTGAACATTTCTTCCTCACCAACAATCGTCATGAATTTCAGTTTGCTGATGTTTGTAATGGACCCCATAAGCTGTCCTTCCGTCACCGCACGTGTCTTGCTGTCCTCTTCATTCATCTGAAATATACCTGAAGCGGAAGCATACACAACAGACTTGCTCATCACGGCCTGCTTTTTCTGTATCTCCTTTTCCTTGAGGACCAGCGCTTTTTGATTCAGCTCATTTGTTAGACGTTTGCCCTCCCGGTCTGCAAATGCCTTCTTGCGCTCCTCTTCCGTCACGCCAAGGGACTCGCTCATATTCGCCTGATCCAGGCTAACCTGATTCATCTTATTTTCCAGCTGAGCTTTCTCCAGATCGCTCTGTAACTGCTCTACTTCCGTTTGTAGTGCGGACGTATCGAGAGTAAACAGGACATCGCCTTTGCTCACCTGCTCACCGCTTTTCACGTGCCACTGCTTGATGTTGGAAGCATACGGAGCGAAGATGTCGGTCTGATCGGTGTATACGGATTTACCCTTCACCTGAATCGTTTGCGTCATCGTTTCCTGTGTGACATCAAAGGTAATCGGGGGCGGGATCTCTATAGGAGCCTCCGGTTTTGGCTTGTACTTTTCATACAACCAGTACCCCACACCTGCCAAAAGTACAACGGTGATGATAATATTAATCCATTTCTTCATGTCCCCAATTTCCCTTTCGCTCATAAAATCACATCGATTTGATCACAGTTAATGCATTGGTTCGGGATGCGCTGATTGCCGGATATATCCCCGATACAATACCGACCAGAACAGCAAACACGATGCCCAGTGGCAAAGCAGACTGCTGAATAACCACAGTCATCGGGCCATTGACCTGATCTGCCATCTGACTCGCCAGCAGACTGTTCACCCCGCCGAGGGCAGCAAAAGCAATCCCGACACCAGCCACACCGCCCATCAATCCAAGCATTGCTGCTTCGGTAATGAACATCTGGCGGATCTGCCACAGATTCGCACCTAGCACCTTCATGACACCAATCTGTTTACGCCGCTGATGCGTAGACATGATCATTGCCACAATAATGGACAACGAGGCCAGCAGCATGATAAAACCACCGATCCCCAATGCTGCTTTTTGGTACATCGCCAATTGGCCTGCCATCGCTTCCTCCTGAAACAGATTACTCTGTGTGTTTAACGTCAGCTTTTTAATCTGTTCTTCCACCTGGGATACATAACGTTTGTCCTCAACCTTGACCAGAGCCGAGTTAAGATGCTTGGCCGCACTGCTGTCGGCCTGCTGTAATCCGAGCTCATCCTGCAATGCACGAGCTGTATCGAGCGGCAGATATACTTTTTTATCGTTTTGAGCACTCATCTCATCCATGTTGGAAGGCTTCGTCAACTCTCCAGACACGCGTATAGAACCACTCATTTTGGTTTTGCTCGCATTCGCATAATCTTCATATCGAAACTGAATACGCTGCTGAACCAGCTGATCCTGCTTCGCTGACATTTCCGTAAACTGCTGCAAAAGCTCATTGTTATATGGATCAGCATTCAACTGCTCGAATAACTTCTGAGTTACTTTGGGGTCCACGAGTCCGAATGCAGCCCCATAACTGGTCACCGCCATACGACCATCCTCTACCCCACGTCCCTCAGCATACTTATATCCAAACCCGCCCAATGTCTCCAGCTGGGTACCAATAACCTCAACGTAAGTGCTACGGCCATCCGGAAGCACCATTTCGAGCGAATCCAACTTTAACATGGGAGCCACGGCAACAACATGGGGAAGTCTTTGGATAATCTGAATTTTCTCCAACGTCAGCGCCCCCCGTTCAAACGTCGATGTCTGACCGCTTCCCTTGCCGTTGCCGGTACGAATGCCTTCATTAGGTGTAATCGTAATTTCATCCATCTTGTAATTATCGTTCAATGTTTTCTCGCTATAGGTCTGTACGGACTGCCCCACACTAAGTGCAATGATCATGGCGGCAGAACCGATGGACAGCCCCATCATGCACAGCAATGTGACCATTTTTCTGCGAATGATCTGTCCCCAGGCCATACGTGCTACATCCCGTATTCTCACAATTCCTCTCCTTTTGCCTCAAACTTCCCTTACGGCCTCTTCGACCAGTAGTCCATGTTGCAGTGTAAGTACAACCTGCATCTGCTCCGCGACCTCTGCTTCATGTGTCACAATGACAAAGGTCGTGTTCATATCCCGGTTAAGCTGCTGCAAAATCGCAATAATCTCTTCCTCCGTCTCGGTATCCAGATTCCCGGTAGGTTCATCCGCAAAGATCACCGAAGGTTCGGTAATGAGCGAGCGCGCAATACTGACACGTTGTTGTTGACCGCCCGACAACTGGGACGGGAACAAGTTTGCTTTTTCACCCAGTCCAACCTGTTCCAGCAGCTTCAATGCTTTTGCTTTGCGTTTCGAAGGGCTGATGCCCATAAACACCAAGGGTAACTCTACATTTTCCCGGATCGTAAGGTTAGATAGCAGCTCATAGGATTGGAAAATAAACCCGATATGATTGCGCCGAAACTCTGCCAGGCGATTTTCACTGAAACGTACAATATCTTGTCCTGCAATTAGAATCTTGCCCTGATCCGGTTTCATCAGCCCTGCCATCAGATTCAGCAATGTGGACTTACCCGAACCCGAACTGCCCAGCAGGGCCACCATCTTGCCTTCTCCAATCGTCAGATTGATATCTTGAAGCACCGGCACAGTTCCCTGGCTATTACGGAACGAGTGGGATAATTGTTCAACTTGAAGCATTGCTGCATGTCTTCCTTTCTACTTGCTAAATATGTATAGAGGTTGTTCAAACAGATTCGCGTCGCACATTACCTTTTCATTATAGGATGGAGATGTATCCGGGCTGGCCGGAGTTGTATCCAACTTGTAAAATGTCATAACAAAAAGACCTTGTCCGCAGAGTAGCGATCGCCAGCTCTATCCAGACCAAGGTCTTATATTCGTATACCTTTCCGCAGCTTACCAGGCTCTGAAGCTAAAGCGGTACATCTCACTTTTATCCATCGTGCTGCCCACTGCAAATAGATCATCGTCATTCCATTTCAGATTGATGAAGTTATCAATATTGCGGTAAATCACCGTATCCGACGAAAGCTCGCTGTCATTCAGGTAGGCAATATGCAACTCATTCTTCTGATTCTGAATATCCATCGGATAAAAGTAAGCGATTCGCGATTCATCTTCATTCAGATCAAAGTTCCAGATGGAACCTTGTAATACCAGATCATACTGCTCCTGTGCTGCACGATACCGATACAGCCCCTGTACCTTATTCAGCGTTCCCTGGATGAGCATGTCACCATTCTTCAGCAATTTGAATTGTTGAATGTCTTCCATTGCAACATACGCCTTCACTTCATGCTCGTCCTCAAGCGATACACGATAGATGGCATAGTTGTCTTTCAGCATCACCAGCATATAAAACTGCTTCTGATCTTCACTGACCTGCAACACATCCATCACGATAAACGTATCATTCGAACCTTTCCCTTGTCTTGGTCCTGTGAACATGCCCATCAGCTCATCATACGTGT
The DNA here is from genome assembly GCF_037976905.1 of Paenibacillus sp. FSL K6-1318. Taxonomy (NCBI): domain Bacteria; kingdom Bacillati; phylum Bacillota; class Bacilli; order Caryophanales; family Paenibacillaceae; genus Paenibacillus; species Paenibacillus sp. FSL K6-1318. Next base: position 1,187,253 of record NZ_CP150270.1, on the reverse strand, counting down.
AGATAACTTGATTCGTCCCCTTGCTCAGATCAACCTGTTTAAATGAAAGATCATCCTGACCGATGTAGGATTCGTCACCTGTAAACACTCTGTAATACGAGTTGTCGTTTGGAAGCTTGCGGCGTTCCCCGCTCTCAATCACATACTCATATGTCGTCTTCTGCGCCTGACCCGACCGGTACTGGGAGTAAATCATCTTCTTGTGATCCGGGCTGATCGCTACACCATATTCCGTATTACTCGCAATACTCTTCACTTCATTATCATCCAGATGCAGGAGAGACAGCTGCAGGCTTGAATAGGAAGATTCCAGTTGATTCAATATAATCGTGTTCCGGTCTACCACTTCAAAATCAAAAATCGCGAAGTCATTTGGAATCTTGGTAGCCGACTCGATCTGAATTGTACTGCTCGGTGGTGGTGCCAGACGGTTATTGAATTGCTCACTGGGCAAGATCACCGTTCTAGGCTTGAGATTTCCGATACTGAACAGGCTGCCAATCCCGAAAATTCCGCTGACAAATGCAATCAACAGCCCTGACAGCATTAATCTGTCGCGGTTTTTACGCCAAAATCCAGGATGTCTCATGCGTTCATTTCCCCCGGAAGACTGATATTTACTTGTGTCCCTTCCCGCGTGATGCTCTTCATCTCCACTGTTCCTCCATGACGCTCAACGATGTTCTTCACAATAGACAGACCCAGCCCGGCACTGCCCTTCTCGGCCCTGTTGATTCCTTTATCCTGGTAAAAGGGTTCGAATACATGCTGGAGCGCTTCAGCTCCTATTCCTTCTCCCTGATCACGAATCACAATAGCGATGGAATCACCTAACCGGAAGGATTGCACTTCGATGATGGAGTTCACATCACTGTACTTGACCGAGTTATCCAGAACGTTCAGGAAGACCTCCTTCAGCTTGTCACGATCTCCCTGTAAATACTGATGCTCCTCCAGCTCATAGTGAATGCCTATATTGTACTTGCTCGCCTTAATCGACATATCCTCGCAAGCTTCACGAATAATATCGGATACATCGATACGTTCGAATCGGTACGCCTGAATGACCGCAGACGAGACTGAAACCTCCAGAATATCCGCAACCATCGTGTTGAGACGCTGGCTTTCCTTTATAATATAATTCATGCCTTTGTCAAAAAAGTCCTGATCGGTAAACCCGTTATCCCGCAAAATCTGGGCGTACCCCAGAATCGTTGTTAAGGGTGTCTTTAATTCATGTGTCACATTGTCAAAGAAGACTTTGCTTCGCGCCTGCACTTGCTTCACTTCGTCCCGCTCTCGCTCAATCACATCAATCTGCTCCCGTACCCGATCAATCATGACGGTGAAGCTTGAAGCCAATTCACCGATCTCATCCTTGGTGGTAATCTGAATGTCTGCATTCAGACTTCCCTGGGCCACTTCCGCAGAACGTTTCGTGAGTACACGGATGGGCTGTGTAATTTTCCGGGAAATAAAGATGGACGCGATAAATACAAATACGAAAATAACCGCTGCAAATAGCTTAATCGTATTCTGGAACCGGAGATTGCTTCTGTACAAGTCCGTATAGTCCTTTTGCAACTGTACAATTCCAATCAATTGTTGATCCATCTGAAGCGGGAAGGACAGACTGGAGGTGACCCGACCTTTATCCACAACTGTGGTGTAAGCGATCCGGGATTGTATGGCTTCCTCCACATCAGGATGGTCAGCGCGCTTAGCAACGTTAACCTCGCTGCCAGCAGATCCGTAGGGCGAAGCATCGGGACGGTATACCGTAATCTTCCCGCCAACGGCTGAACCAATCTGCTCCGCGAGCTCGCGGTTTCCGGCTTCGAGCGAGTCTCTGCTCATGCGTTTGTTATGAATCAGGAAGTACTGATTCAGCGCAATGTCCAGGTTTCTTTTCGATTGCACCATATCCTCATGCACTTCCCGGTACATATTCTCCTGTGCCACCTTATTGGACAGAATCAGCAGAACGGAGAATCCGATAAAGACGATGACCGAGAATAGCACCACCATTTTGAACTGGATCGTCCACTTCATGTCTGTACCTGAATATTCAGCTTGTACCCCACACCGAATACCGTTTCAATCATCGAGATGCCTTGCACACCACTGTCCAGCTTCTTGCGAATCCGTTGCACATGAATGTCCACGGTTCGGGTATCCCCTGCAAAATCAAATCCCCATACCTTGTCCAGCAGCTCAGAACGTGTATGCACCTTACGATGATGGGTCACGAGAAATAACAACAGATCATATTCCTTATTCGTGAGTCCGGCGCGTTCCCCGTCCTTCCACACTTCCCGTTCATCCTTGCGGATCTCAATATGCTTTCCGAGCCTTACCACCTCATAGGACTGATTCTCCAGTGTCTCGCTGATGAGATCAATCCGGCGAAAGATCGCCCGAATGCGCGCAACCACCTCACGGATATCAAAAGGCTTCGTAATATAGTCATCCGCCCCGAGTTCCATGCCAAGTACCTTGTCCAGCATGTCCGACTTGGCGGTGATCATGATGACGGGGATCTTGGAATTCACGGATAGTTGCCTGCACACATCAAAACCGCTCATGTCTGGCAGCATCAGATCCAGCAGAATCAGATCCGGCTTCGAATCCCGAAGCAGATCCAGACCCTCTTTTCCGGAAGCAGCTTCCTTGATCTCGAATCCTTCTTTACGTAACGAATAGGACAAAATATCGCGAATGGACTCCTCGTCCTCAATAATTAAAATCTCTTTTTGTCTCATGATACCCTCGTAATCTCCCTGCTCTATGAATTTCATCTGCCTATATTTTGTATCCCAAGCCGTATGCTTGAATAGAGGGAAGCACGAAATGTTACAACTCCGATACAACTCTGAACCGTTTGGAAACAACCTCCCGATATACTTGGATCATAAGAGACTCATACCAGACCGGACCCAAGCCTGATCTGTATCCAAGGGGGATTCACATCATATGAACAACACACAAATTAATGATGCTTATATCAACTATAAATCAGAAATCACAAGGTATCTATCCCATATCGTCAAACAACCACAAGATGCAGAGGATCTGGCTCAGGAGTGTTTCATTCGACTGATGAACGTTACCGTGGATATCCCGGAAGATCGGCTTCTCTATTATCTCAAACGGATTGCCCGCAATCTTGCCATGGACAGCTTCCGCAGGCGAACCCGTACACTCAAACGCGACAGTCGTCTGGAGGTACCTACCCATCACTTCGATACACCCCATCTGGAAATTAACGAAGGCGTCGACGATCTGGTCTCCCATATTAACAACACCGAGCATCGTAAAATATTAGAACTTCGCCTCATTCATGGATACTCCATTAAAGAAACCGCAGAGCTGGTGAATCGCAGTGAAGGTATGATTAAATCCTCTGTCTTCCATGCCGTGAATCGAATTCGAGCCAAAGTCATCTCATAGAGATGGCTTTTTCTTTACGAAAATCATTAGTGACAGCGGATGGAAGTGTTAAGACAGGATCGAAATACCTATAGATATGTCAAAAGACCCAATTTTACAAATATCGAGTTAATTTTTACAAATTGTTATGACTATGTGAGATTTTCATGTGGTAGAATATGGACGAACTCATGAATCAACTAATATTTGGGAGGGATTTGGTTGGGTAAATTAACAGGTATGCGAGGAGTATTTTTAAAATCACTCTTGGCATTGTCCATGGCTTTGCCGCTTCAGGTCGGATTATGGAACGGAGATGCATCGGTTCATGCGGAAGGGCCGACAGACCCGGCACCGTTCATCCAGGCGAAGGTTGTGAACCAAAACGCAGGCAAGAAAGTCTTGTTCGACAACTCTCATGGCCAGACGGCTGGAGCTGCAGACTGGGTCATCGATGGAGGTTTCTCCGACTTCGGGAATGCACTCGCGAATGATGGCTATTATGTCAAAGAACTTCGCAAGACAACACCATTTACCTATGATGATCTGAAAGAGTACAACGTATTCGTTATTGCAGAGCCTCAAATTCCTTTCAAAACATCCGAACAAGCAGCACTGAAACAATATGTTGAAACGGGCGGCAGCATCTTCTTCGTTGGAGATCACTATAATGCAGACCGTAACAAAAACCGTTGGGATGGCTCTGAAGTCATCAACGGCTATCGTCGGGGAGCTTTTGAAGATCCGACCAAAGGTATGAGCACAGATGAGCGTAACTCGGAAGCCATGCAAAATGTAACCAGCACGGACTGGTTGTCCGATAACTTCGGCGTACGATTCCGCTATAACGCACTTGGCGATATCAACGCCAACATCGTCGTACCGGCAGATCAAGCCTTCGGCATCACAGAAGGCGTATCGGCTGTAGCGATGCACGCCGGTTCAACACTCGCAATCACTGATCCGGAAAAGGCAAAAGGCATTGTGTACCTGCCAAAAACCAACGCCAAATGGAATAACGCGGTGGACCAAGGCGTATACAACGGCGGCGGGATTGAAGAAGGTCCTTACGTAGCCGTATCCAAGCTGGGCGCAGGTAAGGCTGCCTTCATCGGTGACTCCTCTCCAGTAGAGGATGCATCGCCGAAATACTTGCGTGAAGAGACAGGTACACGCAAAACTACTTATGACGGTTTCAAAGAAGCCGATGATGCGGTACTGCTCGTAAACACTGTGAACTGGCTTGCTACACAAGAGAACTACACGGATCTAACTCAAGTGAACGGACTTGAACTGGATACAGCTACAGCGCTGTTGCCATTCGAAGAGCCGGCTGCTTCCACAGAACCTCAGGCTGAACCTTGGTCCGCACCTGCTGCCGGATACAAGTGGTACGATCGTTCCACGTTCAAGGCTGGTTCTTACGGTGGCCCTGCATCCAGTGCGAACGCTGCATACAGCTTCGTGAAACAGGATACTCTTCCAAATGCAGAAGACTTCCAGATTCGTGTAGTTGTGGAGAACATGGCTCCGAACACAACCGTATCCGGTTATAGTGCCGGTATCTATCTGACTGGCGGAACACAGGTCGCCATGATCCAGAATGAAAGTGGTACTTGGCCAACTTCGTACGGCTATAGCTCCACATTCAGTGTAACCTCGGACAGCCAAGGTCGCGGGATCAAAGATCTGAACGTCCGCATCAAACCGGGTACAACTGGCGCTGCGAGCTTGCGTCTGCGTCTAAACGGCAGCAACCTGATCACAAATGCCGTGACCGTAGGTAATGTGCCAGCAGAACAGTTGCCGGAAGAAGAAGGACCAATTCCAGCGGCTATCACAGTTGCTGAAGCACGCACCAAAGCTGTTGGCACTACCGTAACGATCGAAGGTGTTGTAACGACAGAGCCAGGTGCGTTCGGTGGACAAGCCTTCTATCTTCAAGATGAAACTGCCGGAATCTACGTGTTCCAGCACACTAGCGGCTTCCATGCTGGTGACAAGGTGAAAGTAACCGCAGCAACAACCATCTATAACAGCGAGTTCGAGCTTACCGATATCATCGCGATTGAGAAAACAGGTACGGCTTCCGTACCTGCTCCAATCGAAGTTACAGCAATTACAGATGCGAACCAAGGTCAACTGGTTCAATTGAAGGATGTAACAATCGAGAATATCATCAGTGCTACACCAGTTGGATCGTTTGAATTCGACGCGGTAGCAGCAGATGGAACGAGCACACACATCCGTGTAGATACACGTACAGGTGTGACAGATACTTCCTTCCCATATGTTGCTGGTGACAAAATCGATATCACAGGCGTTTCCGCTATTTTCAAAGACGTATATCAATTGAAACCTAGAAGCTTGAATGATTTTGTACCTGCGGAAAATCAAGGTGGAGGGGAAACACCTTCCACTCCAGCTGAAGGGGCACCGGGTAAACCGGTGCTTTCTTCTGATAATGGATATACAACGGGCCTGTTCGAAGGTTCGTACAACGTAAGCATGAACCTCTGGTGGGGCGAAAATGGTTCCGAGTACAAACTGTATGAGAATGGCGTTCTGATTGATACACAGAAGTTGACTGCGACAACACCGTCCGCCCAATTTGCCAAAACGGCAATTATAGGCAAGGCTAACGGAACATACACGTATGTAGCCGAGCTGACCAACGACAAAGGAGCTACCCGCAGTGACGAGCTGACCGTTCAAGTAACGAACGCTGCTCCAGGGAAAGCGAACTTGTCCCAAAACAACTGGGATGGTGACGGCAACTACAACGTATCCATGAACCTCTGGTGGGGTACAAACGCAACCGAATACCGTCTCTATGAGAATGATGTATTGATTGATACACAAGCATTGAAAGCTGCTACACCAGCTTCTCAAAGTGCTACAACGGAATTGTCGGGTCGCGCTAACGGAACGTACACATACCGTGCCGAGCTGATCAACGCCGCAGGCGTAACTAGCACAGAGACAATTACGGTTCAAGTGACCAAAGCGTTGCCTTTGGCTAGCTAAGAAGATTGTAAAGAAGTCTAACGTTTAACCAAGCAACTAAAAAACCGAAACCAACATTGCCTGATTCACCGGGCAACATGGTTTCGGTTTTTTTCTTTCATTTCAAACGTTCCGGCTCATATCCATTTCTAACAAATAGAATGCTGTTCCATACAGCAGAATAAGTGGCGAGGGCGATGACACTAATAACAAAAATTAAGTTCATCTGTGTAAACACATAACTGCTTCCCGTGGAAATGATCAGGATTGCACTGAGTCCAATATTTTCTCTGTTATGTTTTTTAAACTTCTGAAAAATCATTCTGTACAGCAATATCAATACCATAAACACAATCCATATAAAATAAAATATTTCCATAGGTCACCTTCCTTTTAAAAAAATCACTTCTGGTACATCGGTATCTGCGAGAACTATTGATTAATATCCTTAATTCCCTTTATATAGAAACCTATTAATCTTACATGTATTTGGTAAATAATTCAATCACTCTTATACATATTCTTTGAACCCTCTTATTCCTCAACGGTTAGCTGAGCAACAAGAACGAACCGTTGTTTATCTGCAGACACGAAAAAAGACTATCCTGCCCATATTCTGGCACCGAATAGCCCTCTCTTCTTTCTCTATCATCTAATCTTAATTTATCATCTAATATGTTCGTAGCTCCACGCTAACCCTTACACCAGCTTCTTACGAATATAACCCGAGATCAGGTCGATAATCGTGATCATCACGATAATACCCAGCAGGATTATACCTACTCGCGGCCAGTTCCGTGTGCTAAGTGCAAAGATCAGCGGGGTACCGATACCCCCTGCTCCTATTACACCCAGTATGGTCGCGGAACGTACATTAATCTCGAAACGATACAACGTATAGTTCAGGAAGCCAGGCATAACCTGCGGCAGGATCGCAAACCACAACTGCTGCATGCGATTAGCTCCAGAAGCAAGCAGTGCCTCAGATGGACCGTAGTCGATATTTTCAACTTCATCCGCGTACAATTTTCCTAACATACCGATGGAGTGTAACCCAAGGGCGAGAACCCCTGCAAACGAGCCGGGACCTACTGCCTTAATGAACATCAAAGCCATGATAATCTCAGGGAACGTACGGATGAAGCTAAGTACCATTTTACCTGCACCCGAGATGGAGCGATGCCCACTCATATTACGAGCAGACCAGAATGCGAACGGGATACAGAGCACTGCCGAGATTACGGTACCCAGCACGGAGATCGCCAACGTGTCCAGTAGACCTCGCAGCAGGTCTTCTCCCTCAGGCAGATATACAAAATCCCAATCCGGCGAGAAAATCCCGGCTACAATGGCCTTCATAATCTGAGCGGCGGTTTCCTTGAAACCAGTGAACGGTACACCGGCAAGTGCCCAAGCATACACAAGAATTAACAGTAACACAATGACCCAGCGTAGCGGGTTCTTCCGTGGTTTAGGCCGGATGCGGCTTGTTTCATTTTTCATCATAGCAATTTCTCCCGCAGCTTAGTACTTACATAATCAATGATCAGAACGATGACGAGGGTAAACAGAATGATTACGCTGGTCTTGTCATACTCCAGGAATCCAAGTGTGGCCTCATAGTAGAGTCCAATTCCTCCGGCGCCTACCAGTCCCAAAATGGCAGCAGCACGTATATTAATTTCGAAGGCATACAGCACATAAGATGTGAACTGGGCAGCCAGTTGCGGCACCACGCCATATACAATGAGCTGAATCCGGTTCATACCAACAGCCGTCATCGCTTCCAGCGGCCCCTGATCAATCGTTTCCAGCGTCTCATACGTCAGCTTCGCGATCAGACCTATGGAGAACACAGCCAGTGCCAAGATTCCGGGGATGGGCCCCAGACCAAACACAGCGACGAACAAAGCTGCAAGTAGCAGATCCGGCACTGTCCGAATCAGGTTGAGCAGAAAACGTGCCGGATAGTAGATCCAGCGACTCGGCATCAGGTTACCGGCACAGATGATCGAGACCGGAATTGCAATAATGGCACCAATGGTCGTACCAATTAGGGCCATCCGGATCGTCTCCAGCATGCCTTGAACGATGTTATCAAAGTAACTCCACCGGGGTGGGAACATATCCTTTAACAATTTCCACATTTCAGGGAACCCCTGAATTAACTCTGTGAAGCCGGCATCGGTCTGTTTCGCACTGGCCCACAATAAAAGCAGAACGATGATCAGCGTAAGTAGATGTTTCGTACGCCCAGGCGGTTTCGGGCGATTCACAATCTGAGCCGGGCTGGAACCAGGTTCCTTCCCCACTCCGCCTGAATTCTGAAGTGGAACGTTGGACTGCCCCTTCATACCACAACTTCTCCCTGCTCGTGCACAGCCTGCTTGTCCAGCAATTCGTCAGCCAGAATCGGTCTGCCATATATTTCAGCAAAACGCTCATCTGTTGCTTCTTCTACCGGACCGTCGAATACGACCTCACCTGCTCGCAGTCCAACAATACGGGTCGCATACTCTCTCGCCAGATCAATAAAGTGAAGATTGACGATCGTGGTAATCCCAAGGTCTTGATTGATGCGTTTCAGGTCATCCATGACCTGCTTCGTTGTAAGCGGGTCGAGTGAAGCAACCGGTTCGTCGGCCAAAATGATTTTCGCTTCCTGCGCCAATACACGGGCAATAGCCACACGCTGTTGTTGTCCACCAGACAACTGATCCGCACGGGAGTAAGCTTTCTCGGAGATATTCACCCGATCCAGCGCAGTGAATGCCAGCTCAATATCCTCTTTTGGAAAACGTCCGAGAATGGTACGCATGGTGGAATGGTATCCAACACGCCCAGCGAGTACGTTCCGTAGTACACTGGATCGTTTCACCAGATTGAAACTCTGGAAAATCATGCCGATGTCGCGTCTGATCATGCGTAGTCGTTTGCCTTGTGCCTTCGTGATGGAACTTCCATTAATCAGAATCTCACCTTCACTAATGTCGTGCAGACGGTTAATGGATCGCAGGAGAGTTGATTTACCCGCACCAGACAGGCCGACTACAGCAATGAATTCACCCTGCTCAAATTTCAGATTAATATTATCCAGGCCCTTGGTGCCGTTAGCGTAAGTTTTAGTAACGTTATGAAGCTCAATCATGGCATTAATCCTTCTTTCATTCATAATGTTCATACATACATGAGTCCTTGCTATAATGGCACAAGCCAGCGCAGCGTAGATCACGCTGAACTGGCCTGTCCATTGCTACGATTAAGCTGTTCTCATCCAAGAGAGCTACTACAAAGTGAACAGATCCTGAACTACTTTTGGATCAGAATTATTCACCTTTCACTTTCTCGCCATACTGACGAACGATCTCGAACTTGCTATCATCGGACTCTACATAACCTTCATGCGTATAGATTTCTTTGATGATCTGGTGACCTTCAGTATCTTTACCGATATCGATGAAGGCTTGTTTGATCTTCGCAGTCCAATCTGCATTCATGTCTGTACGAACGGCAATGGTATCGTTAGGAATAGGCTCAGTGAACGCCAGTACACGTGTATCTTCAAATACAGTCGGATAGTCTTTAGCTACCGTGTTGCGGGCATCTTGGAAAATAGCTGCTGCATCAACGTCACCGTTCAATACAGCGATAACACCTTGGTCATGACCTTTCAACGTTACAGGTGATACATCTTTCAATGGGTCAATGCCTCTGTCGAGCAACAGACCTGCCGGCCATACATAACCTGCGGAAGACGTTACGTTTTGGTAAGCGACTTTTTTACCTTTAAGCTCTTCGATGGATTGAATCGGCGAATCTTTTTTCACAATGAACATGGATTTATAAGAATCCGCCAACTCTTCGGTTGGAGCACCTGTCTCATCATTTACACCAAAACGTTGTGCTTGCAAAATAACCTGTGCAGCGCCTTTTTCTTTAGCCAGTACATAAGCTGTCGGAGGCAAGAAACCTACGTCTACTTTGTTGGAAGCCATTGCTTCAATAATTGTGTTGTAGTCAGTGGATACGCTGACTTTTACCGGAATGCCCAGTTTGTCACCAAGCAACTTCTCGAGCGGTTTCGCTTTGGCTTCAAGCGTGTCTGCATTCTGGGAAGGAACGAATTGAACCGTCAGTTCAGTTGGTACATAACCTTCGACAGGTTTCTCTGTCTCTGCCGTAGACGTACCGGATGCATTCGAACTCGCATTATCCCCGTTAGCCGAACCAGATGTACTACTAGACCCACAAGCACTCAGAAACATAACCAAAATCAACAATGGTAAAAATAAAGCAGACTTCTTCAAACGAACACCCTCCAAAGAGTTTCTATTTTTCAGTACTTGTCTACTATAATTGCCAAATATTAGCGCGATGTGAAACGAAATTTGGAGTTTTGTAAAGTTTCCTGTCAGGCTGTCAGCGCGACTTGTATCTGTTAGAATAGGCTCATTATGGTTGAAGATATAGGAAGAACATCGGAGATAACGGCGTATACTTCGTTTCTTCAAGCGATTCAGTCTTCTCCGTTTTATGGTAATTCCATATATCTGAACTTATATATTAGAGGAGATTGTAAAATGACATCCATAAACCATACGGCAAGCTTCGACATCCTGTTCACCAGTGATCTGCACGGGGCCATCCGTCCCATTCATTACAACACCAATGCATACCGCCCGGCTGGACTTGCTCTGCTCGCTTCCCTGATTCGTAAGGAACGGGAACGCTCACCTGAATTGATGCTGGTGGATAACGGGGATTTGCTGCAAGGATCACCCTTGGCCTCATATGCTGCTTCACAGATTTCCACAAACGAAGTGCATCCATTCATTACAGTACTTAATGAACTCGGTTATGATGCAGCGGTGATGGGCAATCACGAATTTAACTATGGTCAGACATTATTACGCGGGGCAGTCGAAGCTTCCAACTTCCCTTGGCTGTCAGCCAATATTGTAAAAGATGAGCAACCAGACGTACCTGCCTTCGGTCCTCCGTATCTAATCAAAACCTTGTCTTCAGGTGTCAAAGTAGCCCTGTTGGGCGCAACCACGCACTACATACCGAACTGGGAGCATCCGAAGAATATTGAGGGTTTACAGTTCCTTGATGCCTTGGAGACCATCCGTACATGGGTTAGCTATATTCGGGAGCATGAACAACCAGATGTAATGGTTGTGAGTTATCATGGCGGATTTGAGAGTGATCTGGAGTCAGGCGAGCCTGCCGAACGGTTAACTGGAGAAAATCAAGGCTATGCCATCTGCCGGGACATCGAAGGCATCGATGTGCTGCTTACCGGACATCAACATCGTCAGCTTACAGCTGAAATTCACGGCGTAACCGTCATTCAGCCGGGATTCAGTGGCAATGGTGCGGGACATGTATCCGTTCAGTTGGAACAATCATCGGACGGGAAGTGGCAGATTACAGATAAACAGGCTCAGTTGTTACTTCTGGATGAACATAGTGAAATCGAGCCAGATGCTACGGTCTTGAAACTTACGGATGAGGTAGAAATTGAGGCACAAGCATGGCTTGATCAACCCATTGGCGAGGTGACTGGGGATCTGTCTATTACCAATGCTACGTCCCTGCGGCTCAAGGCACATCCATTCATTGCTTTTGTACATCAAGTGCAGATGGAAGCGACTGGGGCCGAACTGTCCAATACGGCGATGCTGAGTGAAGAAGCTCGTGGTTTCGGACGCCACATCACCGTTAGGGACGTGTTATCCAACTTCATCTATCCCAACACGCTGACAGTACTAAAGCTGAGCGGTCAAGATATCCGGGAGGCGTTGGAACAAACAGCTCGTTACTTTGAAGTGAATGCTTCTGGTGAAGTAGCGGTGAATCCAGCCTATATGGAGCCCAAACCTCAGCATTATAATTATGATATGTGGGCTGGCCTAGAGTACGAACTGGATATCTCCCAACCTGTCGGCAGTCGAGTTGTGAAGTTGGAACGTGAAGGCAAACCCATGGATATGGATGGCACATACTCTGTGGTGATGAACAGCTACCGCGCTGCTGGCGGCGGGGATTATGCGATGTATCCAGGTAAAAAGGTACTGCACGAAGGTGCCACGGATATGGCCGCACTGGTGGAGGATTACATCCGCAGACACCAGCCGCTAACGGTGGAACAGGCAAGTAACTGGAAAGTTATTGGAAGTTAAATAGGAAAGAGCAGGTCCTGTGATCAGGATCTGCTCTTTTGTTTTAAACCTATAACTTGGTATAGAAACGTGATGTACTTGATTTCAGATCTTCCATTTTCAAAGAAAAAGCAACCAGTTGGTTGACCGGCTGCTTACTTGTTCTTATTAAATTATCCTGTCACGTCCCGTTATCCAACATAATGAAGAATTAACTGATATAACGCTATGGAAAATCCTAAGATACTCGCTTTCATTTTAGATGGATGATTTCTTTCGCTACGAATCAAATAAAAGAAAATCACAATAAACCCTGCAGGGATCCATAGCTCAAAGATACCATCTTTTGTACTTTGAGAATAAATTGGAGTAATGAAAGTACTAATCAAAAAGTAAAAGAAAACCGTAAAACGTCTTGTTTCTAATTGCTTGCTCCACCTTACCAGAAAGAAAAGAATAATAATTGCGATAATCGTAATGTGCACAGGGGGTAGAAGAATAGAAACATTCCCAAATTTGAATTCCATTCCGCATTGCCCTCCTCTCTTATAATGCATAACTTGCCTGACTATAGGCATACGTGTAAAAATTCATTCTCATTCTTCAAAACCGCTAGCAACCTCCTAAAAACAACCCATTCCATTATATCCACATTTTAACACATCATCACAGTTTAACTTCCAATGTTTTTCAGTAAGATATGCAAAAAGAGCAGAAGTGAGGAGCGTCATGCCCTCATCCCTGCTCTTTTTCATACCTACAAGCTTTCTAATACATGTCACTTATTATCCAAAATGACTACTGCGCTTTCTTACGCAGCTGACTGTAATACAACTCACTGTAGAAACCACCTTGTTCCAACAACGCATCATGCGAGCCTTGTTCCAACAGATGACCATCCTTCAGTACCAAAATCCGATCAGCCTGGCGAATCGTGTTGAGCCTGTGGGCAATGACAAAGCTCGTTCGTCCCTGCATCAGACGTTGTAGCCCTTCCTGGATTTTGATCTCTGTGACGGTATCAATACTACTGGTCGCCTCGTCCAGTACGAGTATGGATGGGTCGGCCAGAATTGCCCGGGCAATGGCAAGCAATTGCTTCTGTCCTTGACTAATGCCACTTCCGTCGGCTTGCAGCACTTTGTCATACCCATCCTTCATGCGCACGATGAAGGAATGGGCATTCGCCAGCCGGGAGGCTGCTTCCACCTCTTCATCCGTCGCGTCCAGACGGCCAAACCGAATATTTTCCCGGATCGTACCCTGAAACAGAAATGAATCCTGAAGCACAAATGCCATATGGGACCGCAGATTCTCACGCCGAATGGTGGTCATATCGCGCCCATCTACGGTTAATGTGCCACCCGTCGGATCATAGAAACGGGATAACAACTGGATCAGTGTCGTTTTCCCCGCTCCGGTCGGCCCTACAAGAGCAATCATCTCACCCGGTTTGGCTTCAAAGCTGATCTCATGCAAAATGTTACGTCCTTCATCGTATCCAAAGGATACCTTGTCGAAACGAACAGCGCCCTCCACCTTATCCAGAGATACCGCTGCCCCTTCATCCTTCGCTTCCTCATCTTCGTCCAGCACCTCGAATACACGCTCAGCACCGGCAATCGCGGACAATAACGTATTCCACTGGTTCGCCAGATCATTGAGGGGACGAGTGAATTGGCGAGCATATTCCACAAAGATTATAATCACCCCGACCGTAACCGAACCCTGAATCGCAAGAATACCACCGATGCCCGCTACAATCGCAAAGCTCAGGTTATTCAATCCATTCATCAGTTTCGGGATAAAACCAGAGATCGTCTGAGCCCAGAAACCGGAAATCCGGATGAGGGTATTGCGTTCCTCAAACCCACGAATCACCCGCTCCTCTTGGGAGAATGCCTTAATGATCCGCTGCCCGGATAACGTCTCCTCGATATAACCGTTGAGTTCACCGAGATTGCGCTGTCGCTCCTTGAAGAGCGGTCCGGTTCTGCGCGTAATCCAACGCATGCCGATTGCCATCAAAGGCACAACGATAAAGGTAAGCAGGGTCAGCAGTGGGCTGAGCCACAGCATAACGCCAAATGTCCCGAGCAGTGTTAACACACTCGAAAAAATCTGGATCGCCGAGCTGTTCAGCGTACCACTAACATTTTCGATATCATTGGTCACCCGACTCATAATCTCACCCTGCTGGCGTTTACCGAAGAATGGAATCGGCAATTTGTGCAGATGGGAGAATAGATCATACCGCATGCGGTACACGGTTTCCTGTGCAATTTCAATCATCCATATGTTCTGGAGCCAGGATGTGAGCGAGAATAAGACATACACTGCGGTTAATCCAATCAGAAACCGGGTCCAGCTTGAGCCGGCTTCACCCGCGATGAAATCATCCACGGCCACCCCCACCATATAGGGGCCAAGCAAAGCGAGTGCGGAGCTGGCAAATACCATCAACAGCACCATGGACAGCTTGACCTTACGTCTTGCCAGATAGGTCCAGATTCGGCCTAATGTACCTGACCAGTTCTTCGCTCGTGCCTTGGGTTTGCGGCCACCACCTGACCGTAGCGTCTCAGGATCAATCGGTGGCGGTGGCTGACGGAAAGGCTCAATGAATGCTTTGAACATGCTGTGCGCCCTCCCCGTATTGTGATTCATGGATTCGACGATACAGCTCTGACGATTCCATCAGGTCCTCATGTTTTCCCTGTCCAATGAGTTGTCCATCATCGAGCAGCAGAATCAGATCCGCCGAAGTGGTCGAACTGATCTTCTGGGTGATGATAAACGTGGTACACGACAATTCTTCCAGTGCATCCAGCAGTCTGCCTTCCGTAGCCACATCCAGTGCACTCGTGCTATCGTCCAGAATCAGAATTCTCGGCCTACGTACCAGTGCACGTGCAATGGAAAGTCGCTGCTTCTGTCCACCTGAGAGATTAACTCCCCGTTGCCCCAGCAATGTATCATAACCGTTTGGTAAATTCTCAATCGTTTCATGGATCTGCGCGCGCTTCGCGGCTTCCACGATCTCATCCAATGTAGCATCTTCCCTACCCCAGGCAATATTCTCCCGCACGGAACCGGTAAACAGGATGACCTCTTGCGGCACATAACCAATCGCACCACGCAGCATGGACAGATCCAGCTCTGCTGCATCGGTACCATCAATCCGTACCTTCCCTTGATCCTCTGTGTATAAGCGCGGAATGAGCTGCACCAATGAGGACTTGCCTGAGCCTGTTGCTCCCATAATGGCAATGCGCTCCCCCGCTTTTGCAGTGAATGTGATGTTATCCAGTACTGTAATTTCACTATTCGGATAACTGAAGCCTACACTACGGAATTCAACCGCTCCCTGCACAGTGCGCTGTTTCTTCGCTGAGTATGAAGATTGCGGAAAATGTGATGATTTCACAGATCCAGCAGATGGTGCAGACGCTGATAATTCTTTGGTCTGTTCAGTCTCCGACGTGTCCTCTGTATTGAACACTTCATTCAGACGCTGCGCCGAAGCGCTTGCTCTGGAGAAGGTTACCAAAATCCACGACAATGCAGACATAGCACCAATTGTGCGAAGCAGGTAGTTAATGACGGCGACCACTTCACCCACGGTCGCATTACCAGAGGCGATGTCTACTCGCCCAAACCACAGCACGGCGATGATACAACCGTTCATCATCAGTAGCATGAACGGCATCGTGGTCTCCGTCAGGCGTAGCGCGGAGATCGTGCCTTTCATCAGCTTGCCGCTGAATCCGGCAAAGCGTTCAATCTCATGGCCCATCCGTACGAAGACACGGATCAGCCGGATGCCTGTGAGATTCTCCTGGATGACTCCGTTGACGGCATCCAGTCTGCGCTGCACATTGCGGAACAGCAGCGCTGCCTTTTTGATCATCCACACCACAACGACGAGCAGCACAGGCACCATGACAACCAGCAGCAGACCCAATCTCGGATTTACGATTACTGCCATAATCATGCTACCAATGACCACCAGCGGTACACGTGTCATGAAGCGCAGACTCATGAAGACCGTATCCTGAACCTGGGTCACATCCCCCGTTAATCTCGTAATCAGGGAAGACGTCGCAAACCGGTTGAAGACCGCATAAGAGAACGTTTGCACCTTCTCATACAGCTTCTCCCGCAGATCGTACCCGAACCCCAGACTTGCATGGGATGCAAAGAACGAACTCGCAATTCCGGCAGCAAAAGCTACAACAGCACTGCCTACGAGCACACCGCCCCATAACCAAACGACAGATAAGTCTCCCTGCTGAATCCCGTTATCGATGATCTTGGAGATCAGATAAGGCTGAGCCAGCTCCACTGCAAGCTCAATTAACATCATGACCAAGGCTGCAATCGCGGCAACTCGGTACTTCTTCAAGTAGAACAACAGCTTGATCATAAGCATTCCTCCGGCTCGGAGCACCCTAAACCGATAGCACGTTCCAGCTCAGAGCCTCCATTAGACATGTTGTTTTCTCCACTGCGTCCAATATGTAATGATTTCTATGTACACATATGGTTATTATAGCGTATTTTACAATCCCGCTTCTATTCTTATTACCCTACTTTTCCCAATACAATAAACTTCGCATCATTTTGTCAGTAAAAAAAGGAAGGTCTCCCTTCCCCGCGCTAGTTAAGTGCTTACAGCTGATGTAATCTCTCGGTCAAATATTCCCGCCGTTCCGCCACGTAGGTACGAATTCGCTCCGGTTCACCCGCAAATACATCCAGGGGCCATTTCATGTAAGGATCTTGGTCGACCTCTTCACGAATGTCATTGTGCAATCGATGGACTATAGGCATAATTCGCTTCTCTGTAAAAGCATTCATCAGCTGCTGCCGTAGCAGCTTCTTATATTGCTCACGAAAATGTCGGAAGGCCAGCATTTTGCCCGTAAGTTTATTGTACCCCTGGATACGAACAAGGCTGGCATCCACCTTAGCCCCGTAACAATTTCTTCCCCAGGTTCCTTCATAATCCCATGGCAGAATACCATACTTTTTGGTTTTTGTTTTCTCATACCACGTGTAATTCTGATCAAATCCATCAAAATTGCCCGTAAATACAGCCCCGCATAACCAGCGTAGATAGTTGTCCGTATCAATCCGCGACTGTAAAAAACGAAACAATTCCAGCCTGGACTTCGTGTTCAGTTGTTGAATAAACGTCCGCAGCCTTGTTTTATCCACATCCTTGCCGCGGATTAGACTGTATCCTGATAATAGGTTCGCGCTTGTGCTCGTTGATGATGAGTTCGAATTAATTGTAAACCCGGCATGATCATTGATCGCATAGAAGATACTGCGCACAGGAATTCTCCTTTGGCGAAAAAAGAAGGATTTCACCCCTTCGATCCGCAGATATACACCCAACAGCTCCCCATTAAGGTAGAGCACGCAGTGCCGAGTAGCGGGCGCCGGTACACGAATGGACTCGAAGAAACGAAAAGACAGCGCATTGCGAAGCAGTGAGGGGTCATCATACTCCGCATTAAAATGATACGTTCGGCTGGATGTACGAATCTCAAATGACTTTTTGGGATAACCGCGTGTATGCCCTCCTCGATAACGAATCCGGATCGGAATCTGCTTGCCTTCCATCTGTATGGAACCTTTAACCAGTTGTTCAGACCATATATTAGATGTTAATTGTTGATACTCCTGCGCAGGCACAGCAATCCGGTAGACAGGTAAACCCATGTTCATCCGCCTTTCATGACCTGTAATATGGGTCCGTTAAGTACTACCTGCATCCTATGCAGGAGCACAACAGATCGAACGGGCATATGCACAGGATCATGCAAGCAAATGCGAATGTAAGGTACTCGAATACGAAAAAGATAAAGAATCTATCATCTATAAATATACAAAACTTTTTATAGATGATAGCCAATTTGATATACAAATGGTTTGTTGGCTAGTCCCTCCAACGCGCATGCCACATATGATTAAACTACAGACAAACTTGAATGCAGATTGAGAGATTACAACGCATCCGTCATTTTAGTTGATCTGAACTTATGTTCTGGAAGGGGTAAATACAATGTCTATGAATGGTCAGGGAATACGAGGTTTGCTTGGGAGAGAAGTCAAAGTCAACCGGGGTCCGGAAGCAGTGCAAGGCAAATTGATAGATGTTCGTGGTGATTATATGGCCGTTAGCTGTAAAAAAGGATACGTATATGTAAATGGATTAAATGTCAAAAGCATCACCGACACAGGTCGCTCTAGTGGTAGCTCAACTCCAATAAACAATCCTATTCCTTCTAATTCCTTTTTGGAAGTCTTACAGGCACTGCGTTTCAGACGTGTACTGATTAATGAAGGCAGTCGGGATGAGGTGGAAGGAATCCTCGCTGAGGCTAACCAAAACCAGTTAATTATCACAACAGATCGCCAGGAAGTGGTTCGAATTCCGACATATCACGTCAAATCGATATGCATCGTTCGTGGCGGCAATAAATCTAGCGGAAACAAATCCTGCGGAAAACCATCTCACCCTAACAAATCGACTGGACACAAGTGTTGCGAGAAGCATCCTCACAAATCTACCGGACACAAGTGCTGTGAGAAACACCCTCACAAATCTACCGGACAAAAGTGCTGCGAGAAGCACCCTCACAAATCTACCGGACAAAAGTGCTGCGAGAAACATCCTCACAAATCTATCGGACAAAAGTGCTGCGAGAAACATCCTCACAAATCTACCGGACAAAAGTGCTGCGAGAAGCACCCTCACAAATCTACCGGACAAAAGTGCTGCGAGAAACATCCTCACAAATCTACGGGGTATATCTCGGGCCGGAGAAAGTAAACGATGCCTGCAAGCCAAGTGATCTGCCAGTGTAAAGGAGAATAATGATGGTGGCCCTAGGCTCCGCCAGAACTTCTCCCTCTGGGAGATCCCTGTAAAATAACATATGAAGATCGCCCTCCATATGACACATGCAAATCAGGAGTATCTGCCTAACTTCGCAGAAATATAGTTATCTGTTTACATACCAAGCGAGATGTTCACTACCATCTTCTGCGTCCACGATCACCTCGATTGTGATCATTCAACTCACCAAGACGATCGTATGTCTCTTTATATATCCGAATCACGGCCTGAACTTTAATAAAATCAGCATCTTCCGGTCCAAGCCCCTCCATAAACATTCTCTGAATGATCTGTTGGAAGAACTGCACTCTGGCCTCAATCTGTTCTTGCTCAAGCTGCAATACTTCTTCGAAACTGTGGTTCCCTATGTAATCCATCAATTCATCATCATGACTGGAATAATCTGCGTTTCTTCGATCTGCTACCCATTCATCCGGCTCGTCGGACTGGAGATTAACACTCGTGCGAAGCTGAGATAAGATGATTTTCTCTTTGGCCAACATGACATGAAAATCTTTGTTACGAAGCAACTCAGACACAATCAGACTGCACATTTCACGATTTTGGATCAGTATGCCGTCAAATGGATGCAGTGTCCACTCCCCGTTTGCAAAATACAGGTTAAAGTTAAAGAACTCACTGCCATATTTGTATTGAATATTAATCTTGGTCTCATCAATAATCTCGAATGAAAAGTCCAGCATGTTCAGCAAGCTCCTTCGCACAACCCCAGATTTTAACTTCATTCTATCAAACAAATGAAACAAAGAGACGCACTCAGCGTCCCTCGTAGAAAATAAAACCATGCAGTGATGTCCATGCCATATGCAGTGAGTCCCTACACTATTACCTAATCCAGAAAAGATCCTAATGCACTGGAATCCGGTTTGTTTTTCTCCGGAATGGCAGCAGCCTTCGGTCCCTCCAGACCCAGTCGATCACTCATTTTGGCGTTAAGTGTCGTCATCTTGTTCGTGTAGTCATTACAGCTCTCGATGATCCGGCGATTGGACTGCTCGGACAGATCCAGCGCAGACATCAGATCACCCATCGCCTGATTGACTGCTTCAAGGGACATAGCCGGTTTGGACAACAGCTCATTCGTTTTCTCTGTCGTTGTCTTCAACAATCTGGCGTTCTCCTTGAATTGATCTTCAATCGTCTTATTCGTAGCTTCCACAGCAGAAATGACCTTCTCCTGATCATTGAGTGCCATGGCAATCATGGCCGAAACGGTGATCAGATTCGCTGTTTTATCAATGGCATTATTAACCGAATCAATCAGCTTGTCATTGTTATCATTAATAATATCGGTAGCTGCGATCGCCTGATTGTACAGCATGATCATCTCTGTCATGGATTGGGTACGTGTTACTACTTTGCGCAACCCACGCTCCAGATGTGCTTTACGATTCTCATTCTCAGGCTTGGCGATCTCGGTTTCAAACAAGGCTTTCAATTGATTACCGAAGGAAATTTTGGTCTGCAGATTGTAGATTTCCTGAATGGAAGAACGTTTCAACTGACGCATATTCACGATGCTTTCTTCCAGGTTGTCCTTGCCGTCCCGCAACCCGTTAATGATGGCATCAATGTTCGTGCGAACGGATTGATAACGATACACGTAGTTTTTCAGCGGGCTTTTACGTAACAACTTCCCAACAAAACTCACATTTTTACTCTGTTGCAAACTTTCACATTCATCGCGGAGCTTCAGGATCATGTTCGATACCTCGGCCCGGTTCCCCGACATCAGTTCATTGACTGGACGATCAAGCAGCTTGAGGGTCTGTCCTGCTCTCTCTTGTGTTTTCACGCCCAACTTGCCGATATCATCCATTAAGGTATCCAGATGAGCCGGATCACTTTGGGACACTTTCTGAATAAGCTGCGTTGCTTCCTGGTTAATTCGTTGCTCATCTTCCTGCTTCAACTGAGCCCATTCCGTTGCCATGTCAATCCCTCCTATAATTCAGAGCTGTTATAACGTTGATGTATCAGTTCCGCTTTGTTCTGAAGCTCCATTAAGTCTTTATGTTCAATCGTTGATACAATATCCGATATCTTGGAATCCACGTCTCTAAGACCATTCAGCAGCATACGCCGATTATTGCGTTTGGCTTCTCCACTTAAACGTAAAAACGGATTAATAAAACCGTTCAGGTCTTTCAAAATCAGTCTGCGTACCGTGTGGTTGATATCCCCGTTATTCAGCTCCTGAAGGGAAGGGATCACACGCTGCAAACGGGCAAACAACGCCAGTGATTTCTCCACGATCTCATTATCCAGCTCGTTCTTCTGACCTTCGGAGATAATCATATCCTCCAGAACTTCCAGGTATTCAATTACCGGATCAAATACAGGATCTGGTTCGTTCCGGGGAGGCTTCGCTTGTTCTGTGCCCGCATGTTGTGAGGGACTGGAACTCGAATGAGGCTGTGCCGGAGAAGCTTCTATAGTCCCTGTTGGCACTGCGCTCGGTGCTTGTCCCCCGTTCAAGCGGGATGGTTCATTTCCGATATCTGTGATGGGTACAGGGGCTGACGACGAACCCTCGACCTGTGTACGTGGCGTGGAACGTGAAGGAATCAGTCCCCCGACCACAGTTGCCAGTGCCGGAATCGCCCACGTGATCACATCCGGTAGAAAGGGACTCGAGATTGCCGCGAGACCATAACCGACCAATGCGCCTATACCTATCTTCGTTTTCCGTAACATTACTTGTCCTCCTGCCTTAACAACACATAAAGTGCATATTCAAAAAGTCTGGTTTTCAGTACCGAGAAGATGGACTTTTTGAATAACCTCTCATCCGTATTGTAAAAAAACCATCCAGAAGGTGTCAATGTTGAGGAAAATTCTCAGCTAGACGTGGTGTACTCCGCTTACCTTCTGAACGTCGATTATAAATGGCTGTTCGATATGACTTCCCAGTATGCCAAACTTCGGATGAAGCGGTCCAATATCATGGCCAAGTGCAGATTTGACCGCCAAATAAGGGAAGTTCACGCCCGACAGACAAGACATATGCAACCCACCCGACATTCTCGGATTGATCTCCAGCAGCTTCGGTGTATCCTTGCGATACTTCATCTGTATATTAAAATTATAAGGAATCCGATATACTTCTGCCACATTGCGGGCAATCGTCAGCAATTCCTCGTTTTCTTCGAGCAAACGTAAACGTCCTCTTTCTTTTCTACGCGGGATCGCCGTTATGAGTTTCCCATTACGGTCCGAAAGACAGTCAATGCTGTATTCATAACCTTCCAGTACCTCCATCACCATGACATTGGGAAAGGACGGAGCAGAAGAGAATGCGCGCAGGGCATCTTCATATGAAATCGAGTTCAGCGCATATCCGAACAACTCCTGCAACGGATCACGTTCATTGTTGATCACCCGGAATCCCATGCCGCCCTCACCATTACATGGTTTGAAGCATACATCATGTCCACGTGCACGCAGCGCCTCATAGGCTTGCTGGAATTGTGCAGCATTACTGACCGTGAAATAATCCGGAATTTCCATAATGCCCTTCTCACGCACCGATTCATAGAAACGGTCTTTCTCCATCAATTGTTCCAGCAATTCCGTGTCCGAGCATACGATAACCCGTGTACCAATCTCTTCGAACAGGGAGATATGTCTGCTGATGTCCAGCATGTTCCAGCGTGGAATAAAGACATCAATCTGATGACGACGGCAAAAGTCGAGGCAAAAATCAACATACTCCCGGCCCGTTACACGTGGTTCAATTTCCGCAACATCACAGCCCTGTAATGCCATATGTCCCGGATCAGGATGAGTACCGTAGATCTCAAATTCCATGCCGTCCTCATTGTCCCGAATCGCATTCATATAATGATACGTTACAGAGAACCAACGGTTGAAGTAAATCTTCATTTTTTTCATTTATACGGTCTCCCTTATCACGGCATGGTCTATCTGGATCTGTTGATCGTTATGAATACGGTGGACGTAATCGAGAATCTCATCCGCTGCAAATGCACCGAATTGTTCCGTAAATTGATACGGTACTTGCTCAGGTACACGCTGTCTCTCCACATGCAGCTCTCCGTGAGATGGAGCAATGGCATGCTGCGCAAAGTCCAGCAAACAACGATCCAACAAAGAGTCACCTGAAGCAATCACAGGCACATCACCGATACGTTGCCTAATATGCTCCACTGCAGCTCGCTTGTTCACGGCCGAAGGCACCAGATAGAGCTTTCGACCCTGAATCGAACTCTCCCATCCCAGCGTCTCTAACACCCGAATCTTGTCCACAATGCGTTCCATTGGAAGCTTGTCACGTTCGATCAGCAATGCAAAGAACAGCTCATCACATAATCGCTGGTTAATCACCCACTCCGGGCTCAGTACGTCGTCAAATAAATCCAGGATCTCTTCGGGAGTAGCCGCCTGCTGACGAAGCAAAGAACGGATGTGCAGATTCCATTCACCGTCTACCTCACCGTCGACAATGATGTTGCCACCATTACTCGTCACTGCATATTTCGGGATACATTCCGTCTGAAAAATATGAATACGCCGGTACTGCTCCACGGTACGTGTCGTCACAGGCATAAATACAATGTCTTGTGGCAAAGACTGCAACCGCTCCAGTGCATATGCTGACATAAACGCGGACAACTTGCCGTTAATCCACTCTGCGGGAACAAGTCCCGGTGTATCTTCGGGAATACGGAGCGCACGACGGGAGTACACCAGCGTCTGGTCCAGATCACTTGCGTAGATCATCATTCTCCTCCACCTCCCAGGGATTGAATAATGCCGCAACAGGAATAGGTTAGTCCCGGATATACCTCAACCTGCACATTCCTGTCTCTCGCGAGCATCATAATATGTTGTAAATCCGGATTATCCAGTCGATCCACAAGAATTTTCCAGGGGATCCGGCGCAATAACACTCGGGTTGTTTCCCCGATTCCGGGTTTGATCAGATTGATGTTCGCAATGCCAAAGGATTGCTGGATGGACTCGATATCCTGCCAGCCTTTCCAGGTGATTTCCGAAGTAGCGGTAGCATTGTCCTCCGTTCGAATCTCCGCTTGGTCCATCATTTGCGGAAAATGCTGAGCGATGGTATCCACGTATTGGGTCGACACATCCGCAGAGGACCATTCTCGATACCATTTGGCTCCGTGAAAATCTGACGGCCCAATCAGATCATCCCGAAGTACTGTACGGCTCACGAGTCCCGAGACGGTGGAATTCAGACAAGCACTAGGAATAAGATAATCTTCCCTTGTCCCAAAAGTTGCTGAACATTGCCCCGGATCAGCCAACACAGCAAGATCATTATCCAGGTTTATGCCATAAGTCCGTTCCATTTGGTCACAGGACTCTTTCAGCACTTTGCGAATAGCCCCTTTTCCTGTCCAACCATCTACAAACTGAATGGCTGTTTCCAGCCCATGTTGCTGTAAAATATATAAAATTGCGTTCTCGTCCATACCCTTGCCACGAATAATTGAAATGCTATAATGCGGAATCGTCACCTTGTATTTCAATTCAATATAACGCTTGATCAGGATACCCACAGGCGTTCCAGCTCGAGCCAGAGATACCAGGACAAGATTCAGTCCTCTGCGCTCTACAATCTTCTCAGCCACAATGGCGGTATGACGTGCAATTCTTGCGGCGGATTGTTCCAGCGTCTGGTGAAACAGTTCGATGTATTCTGCTGTAGGCTGATATTCCACAGGCAGCATCTCCGAATAATGAACCCCGGATTGGATCGCCTGCTCCCGTTCACCCGTTCCCTTTTCCAGATCCACATGACTGATATCCTTCAATAGGAAAACAACGTCCGATGCAGCATAGCTGCCCATCGGTTCGGGAGACTGAATCTCACGTTGTCTGATTAGCTCCAGTGTAGTTAAGTTCATTGCTCGTTGTCCCCTGTCTTCTCTGGCAAGCCGCAATATACGATATGAATATGTGCGCATCCCAACTGCCCCAGTACCTTTAACATCGGTTCCATTCGTTCTTCGGACATCTGTCTCTCCAGCAGCACAAAAATCTCGTCATATTGCCCCGGGGCAATATTATAGATAAAGTTACGAACGGAAGCATCTTCTGGCGAGGCATATCCGGCACCACTAACAACAGCATATCCAGGAGCTGGATGTGTATGGATCGGACTGCGGGTAGTGGATTGATAAAACACGCCTTCTCCCATCTCAGCCGCAATACGCATCGGAATGTACATGAATTCCCCTGTTCCCATCACCAACGTCCGTTCTCCTGTACGCTGCGATCGAAGTCGTTCTGCAATCCGGCTAATCTCCTGACGTAATACGCCATTATGTCGCGATTGCATACCAAATCTGCCCGTATGCTGAACGTAGCTCGCTGTGCTGCGTTTGCCTTCACCATCCTCCGAAGTGGCATGCAGCTGTTCAAAGGCATCGGCAACGGTAGATGTCTGAAGCATGACCGCATGTTGGGTCTGCTGGTCAGCTTGCTGTGTTGGTTCCAACTGTGGAGTCCCTTCCACTTCAATGCGGCCTTTTAACAGGCTCAACGGTGTAATGGTAATCCCCAGCTCAGCTTCCAACTCGGCAAAACGAAGCTCGTCCGTTTCCGTACGCCAGTCCAACAGTGAAGCAATCACATATTGCTTCCGAGGATAGCTAGCCTGAATATCCCGAATGATATTCAACGTCGTTTTGCCCGTCGTAATCTCGTCGTCCACCAGAACAATCGGACCCTCTCCTGCAAAGGCTTCATGATCCAACGCATAACAACGATGAGCCATCGCGTGGGAATGTTCTTCTTCAAATTGAATATCTGGATGCATCGCTGGAACATATTCGCGAGTGGTGTGAATGTAAGAGGCATGGTCAGCAAACATCTCGTACATGCTGTGGCCCAGCGCTGTAGCTGTCTCGGCAAAACCAACAAAACGAATCGTTTCCGGCAAACTCAAGCTTTCTTGCAACAGCATGTTGTACACTTGCCGGGCTTGCTTGGGATCAATTAACCCCTCGACCATTTCCCGTTTCCACTTGGCTACTTGAGCGTTTGTCTCTTCCGTCTTTTCTGTCAGGTGCTCATACAGCAGAACAGCCAATGCCGCGCCGCTCAGAAGCGACGTATACGGGTTAACCGGAATATGCTTGCCGAGTAGCTTACTTACAAACAGAAATGAACGTTTCTTATTGATTCGTGCAGCCATTGAGAAAAGTGATTCCAGTGGCAGTTCCAGCGGGTTATGTGTGACCTGAACGTGCAGACTGAATTGATCAAGAATTGGGAAGGTAGTTATGTTGTTGTTCGTGCTTGGGCAAGAGCCCGACAAAATGCTGCTGTTCATGTAACACCCCATATATTTGTGATCGGATTAGAATTCGATTCGCCCAGCTCAAGTGTGGTTTAATCTCGTTCATTTTGTTATAGTAATTACTTTTGAATACACCCAGGCTACCGTCATTACGGGCTATGATGTCTTGGGCATCGGAATATTCCTCATGTGTAACAACGTACATCGCTTGTACGGGCTTAATATGAGAAGGATGAATGATCGTTTTGCCTACAATTCCATTTTCCTTGTCCATCATGACTTCACGCATCAATCCATCCATTGTGTTCGTAATATATTTCATTCTCAGATGCAGCCCTGATTTGCCGAGGGTTTCTTCGAATGGGGTCTGTCGCAATTGAGGTTTGAACACGCGCTCCCGCTGACTGAAATATTCCCAGACAGGACCCGAGATCACATATGGCTTGTCCATCCGCCCAAACAGATTGATAATATCCGAGATGCAGTCACGGATCGTGGCAATATCGTAAATGGTCAATTCCGGGCTGCGGCGTAGTCCAAACAGGCTGGAGAAATCGGTCGCACCAATGCGTACATTAAGCACATATTCATCATTCTCATCGAGGATGTTTCGAAGGTCCAGCAAGGTCTCCCAACGTGTCTCACGATAGATTATCGAAGCAGTCTCCAATATGGGCATACCATAGAGAACGGGATAATGCTCCGGTTTCAGTTGATTATACTTGCGGATCTGGTCGAAATAAGCCCTGCCATTCCCCACACAAAACTTGGGCAAAGCCAAGCCTGTCAGCATGGATACCAGTTCTCCCAACGTATCAATCAGACGTTCCAACTGTTGTGGTGAGCGTACACGAGCAAACAGAAGAGGCATTCGATCCTGACTGAGCATGCCTGTCTCCATATAAGTCATCAGTTGAGTCAGATGCTGTACCAGACACTGCTCGGCAAACTCCACTTGGTCGTCACCCACAGCGTCCTCCAGATCAATAATAATGGTCGTCAGACCTTCATGCTTACCATTCATAATGTCGTCCGCGATATGTGTGCGCGTCGCGGGCATATATAAAGCAGCCCCAACAGCATATGCCAGTAAATCTTTGGAAGTCCGGTGATTGAACGAGACGGGTGAAGAGAAAAATAAAGTATCTTCTTCTTCCAGACTCAAAAAATTGAAATATTTCAGGATTGTCTCCTCCTCGCACCTTTGGCAATAGCCAATCTGCATGAATTGATTCCAGCTGTCGGGGCATAAAAACCAATCCCTCCTTAATCTGGAGGGATTGATGGTCTATTATCGAGGATAACGTTGGTCAACAGTATCCTTGCAATGGTGCTGACCGATACAGCATTTATATTGAATAAGTACGAATGATTATTTTCTTCCTGCAACCCACTGCATTCCCCAGTCATGAGCCTCGTCCAATGCCTGATGACCATTATAGAACTGCACGATTCGTTCAATGCTGAATGTCTCATTGTTCACATTACGTAACATGGCAATGCCACACATGCCGAGCGGACTCCCGTATTCATTCATTCGGACAATGATATCGGGACCGTCCTTCTGCTGAATGGTTACCACACCGTCTACTTGAGACCAGTTGGCCACACCACCATAAATATAGGTAAATACCAGAATGCGCTCAATTTCCGAGATGCGGGCACCATTAATCCGTAGATTCTCTCCCGTCTTAACCGATCCCGTCCGGTCATCCCCATCCAGGGCAATGTAAGGGAACCGGTTCAGCGAGCCAAACGTTTGTCCCAAAGCCTGAATCACGTCCCGTGTACCATCCTTCATCTCGAACAGGCAACCCAAGTCCAGATCCACACTCTTGCTGCGACCAAATAACCCTTTGCTACCCTGTTGATTCCAGTTCAGGTTAATCAGGATTTCACCAAGTCCCCCCGCATTTTTCTTGAGGTTAATGGTGTCCCCCTTCTTCTTCAATTCAATTTTGCTGAAATTGATCGAATTCACAGGAGAAGGCGTCGGTTCTGGTACGGGCGCCGGGGGTGGTGGAGTCGGTGCAGCTGTCGGAGGAACGGTTGAAGTCGTTGGCGCAGGGTCTGATCCACCATCCACATCCACACCAAAGTTGGCACATAGTGCATTCAAGCCGCCTGCAAAACCCGACCCTATTGCATTGAACTTCCATTCTCCGTTATGGCGATACAATTCACCGATGACAATCGCGGTCTCCACTGTAAAACCGCTTCCCAGATCGTATCTCATCACTTCCTGACCTGTAGCTGCATTGGCAAACCGTAGAAAACCATGCTGAACCTGTCCAAAATGATGGCGTCGTGCTTCACCGTCATGAATCGTCAGGCTGAAGGCGATTTTCTCCATTCGAGCAGGAATTTTGTCAAGATCAATGGCGAACTGTTTCTTCTCGCCACCAACCTGCCCGCCATCCTTATACGTGATGAACGAGGTAGAGGGCTGGTTATAAAAGATAAAATCCTCATCTCCAGCCACTTTATTGTCTGAACCCAGAAGGAATGCTGATGTGTCCAGCTCCATACCCGAGGCTGCCTCCCAACCAATGCCTACCGTTAGACGGGACAAGCCCGGATTGGTTTTGGTCAGATCACTCTTCTGGCCTTTCACGACAGAAATCGCCATAGCAGACTCACCTTTCTATGCCAAGTTATTGTGCATCCAGTCCGTAATTTTTGCATAAAGCAGATAGTCCACCTGTGAAGCCGCTGCCTACCGCCTGGAATTTCCAGTCCGCACCTGCACGGTAGAACTCACAGAACACCACAGCTGTTTCGGTAGAGTAGTCTTCTCCGAGGTCGAACCGAAGCACTTCCCGATCGCTTGCAGCATCGACAACACGAACGAAAGCGTTGGAGACTTGTCCAAAATTCTGCCCTCGTCCATCTCCATCATAGATGGTTACGGTAATACCGATCCGGTGAATGTGCGCAGGAATTTTACTGAAATCAACGACAACTTGCTCATCATCCCCGTCACCCTCACCCGTGCGATTGTCACCGGTATGTGTCACTGAACCCGCACCGCCGCTTGGATTGTTGTAAAAAACAAAGTCATCCGTACCTTTGGCTTTTCCATCTTCGTACAACAAAAAAGCCGAAGCGTCCAGGTCAAAATCGACTCCACCACTATATTTGTTCGTATCCCAACCCAAACCAACCACCACACGGGTAAGGCCCGGATTTGTCTTAGTCAGGTCAATACGTTGTCCTTTGGCAAGACTGATTGTCATTTGTTTTTCCACCCTTCCAAAGATATGTGATTAAATGAAAAGGAGAACCGTCCAGGAGACGGTTCTTCCCATCCTGTAAGTCGTTCTGTACGTCCTATTGCAAACCGTAGTCGCGTGTCAATCCAACCAATCCATCTTGGTAACCACTACCGATGGCACTGAACTTCCACTCGCCGTTATGACGATACAATTCACCAACAACTACACCTGTTTCAATGGAGAAATCTTCTCCCAGATCGAAACGAATCAGTTCTTCGCTGTTTGCTTCGTTGACAATTCGCACATAAGCACGGGAGACTTGTCCGAAGTTCTGGCTACGTTCTGTAGCTTCGTAGATTGTAATGGAGAAAGCAATTTTCTCTACATTTGCGGGTACGTTAGGCAGGTCGATATTGATCTGCTCATCATCGCCGTCGCCATCTCCTGTACGGTTGTCACCGGTGTGAACAACAGAACCATTTTCATTTTGTGGATTGTTGAAGAAGATGAAGTTTTTCTCGCCTTCTACTTTACCGTTTGCATTGGCACAGAATACCGATACATCCAGGTCAAAGTCTTTTCCGCCATCATACTTATTGGTATCCCAGCCCAAGCCTACTGTGATTTTTGTCAAACCTGGGTTCGTTTTAGTCAGATCGATTTTTTGACCTTTAGAGAGATTAATTGCCATCGTATGATCATCCTCGCTTATTTAAATGTATTGTAGTTGAATCAATTTCATAGGTTAAATCTTGTACTTATGAGTACCTGCGAGCGAGTTCGTTGATATGTACCGCATGGGAACCCTCTCCAATTGCCGAGAATTTCCATTCGCCTCCATGACGATACAATTCACCACAGATCAACGCTGTTGAACCTGTGTAGTTATCGGATAGGTTGAACTTCACCAATTCACTGGAGTTTTTACCATCCAGAATACGAATATAAGCCTTCTCAATCATGCCAAAATCTTGTTTGCGATTGACACAATCGTAGATATTAACAACGATTAATACTTTATGAACATCAGCAGGAATACGGGACAGATCCATTTTGATCTGTTCGTCGTCACCGTCTCCCTGACCTGTTAGATTGTCACCTGAATGGATAACCGAACGACATGCACTTTGCTTGTTGTGGAAGCAAACCAGGTTGGAGTCCTTAACCAACTTACCTTCCTCATTCAACATGATCGCCGATGCATCACAATCGATATCCGCTTGTTTCTTTCTTCCGAAGAACCCTTTGGCAGTTACCGGGTCCCAACCGAGACCAGCAATCACCTCAGTAAGTCCTGCATTGCCTTTGGTTAAATCAATTTTCTGTCCTTTGACCAAATTAATGCTTGCCACTGATTTTCACCTCCCTTCACATGTAAAATATCTACCCAACTTAGAGATTGAATTCTCCCGGGTTCAGTCCAAGTACATTGCAGATCTCGGCAACCACTCTTTTCTCCTGATCGTCAAAGTTGCCGTCAGCTGAACCAATCGCACTGCATACGCCCACAATAACGCGGCCTACATCCGGCTTGGCTTTGAATTTCCCAATGGCTTTCAGTGCTTCCTGCTTCCCGATCTCCGGAGAGAACTCAAAGTTCGCCACGTAATGATTGAAGCGTGTAATCACTTCGCCCATGTCGAATACTTTCAATTCCTGACTCAGTTTAATATAACCGGCCATCTTGTTCTTCTCGGCTTCGTCAATGGAACCATCCGCGAAAGCAACCAGTGCACAGCCTGCAACTACGGCGTCCATAAAATCTTTATTTTTAAACTTTTTGACTTGCTCTTCAAGTCCTTGTTTTGTTGAATTTAACCAGCTTTTAAATGAACTCATACTCAACCTCCAATAGTTTCAAACATGGTGTTCTTTACTTTTTTCATGGTTTTCAGTAATTTTCATCCCTACATCATGATTGAATATAAGTTAAATTATTCCTTAACTATACTCTGAAATACGGCAATATTCTACATTTAAAAACAATTAATACCTTATGATACGCGTAGTTCTGAATATGGTTTCAAGCGGATTTCAAAAATGTACAACAAAAAAACCAGGACATGAATGTCCCGGTTTCTCGGCTAATATACTTTTTCTACTTTATATTTGGAGGAATCTTTGATCATCGTATATTTGGTTTTGCTTTTCTTCCATGATGCATCCACAGTTGTATCAATGGTCACCCATTTCCCGTCCAGATAGATTTCATTCCAAGCATGGTAAGTATCTACATAGGTGCTTGTTCCCATATTCAGCTTGGCTGGAATACCGACACTCCGGACCATCCCTGCAAACAGTGAGGAATATCCGTAACAGATCGCTTTGCGGGAAGCCATGGTAACATCCATTTCAGGTAAGTATCCGTCGCTTGGAAGGTTCGCGGCTAACTGATTGTCGTAGTTCACCGTACTAATAACATAGTTATAGATCGCTCTGACCTTGTCTGTATCCGTTTTTTTGCCTTTGGTCAGCTCTCTTGCTTTCGCAGCAGCTTGTTTGGTTGTAGCCCAATCCACATTCTGTATGGAATTCAGATATACACGGTTCGAGTTGCTGAGCTTCAAATTCACTTTTCCCTGCTCAATGATCTGATATAGCTTGCCACTGGTCTGTTCCAACAAAGTAATTGTGTATTCGCCATTCCCCATTTGCAGAGGAAATACCTCAGAAATTTTACCCGGAATCAGGTTATACGTGTATTTTTCCTGCCCTTTTGTAATCTGAACCTTGGTTCTGACAAGGGATTTGACATCATATTGCACACGGATGATACCTTCACCCATATTTGATGTATCCAGCCATTCCTGCCGATCTGCATACACGTGGCCTCCATGTACCAGACTTCCTGTGATCAGAAACATGATGATCAGCATCGCCATGAACTTGCGCATGACATGTTAACTCCCTTCGGTAGCCAGGCTGCCATGCTTATGCGGAAGGCCCTTTGGCTTTGCGTCCCTGCTTTTCAACAGGTTTGCCATTGTCGTATTACGTTGGTTGTTTTCCATCTTTACAAGATATATCGGATAGTTAATCCTTCCTATTGAATAGACCATTGTACCTATTTCAACATATGTATGACGATATCAAGTACTGTTGAATGTATTAAAGCAGCAAAAAAGCTGAACCCTTATCGGGTCCAGCTTTTTTTGTGTAACGCTATACTTTTGCGCTCCAGTTTGTTAAACCAATATCTAATACATACGTTAATGCTCATTACATAATTCGTGCCTGCACGATCAGGCGGTGCGTCGGATTAATCAGCGGATCACATGTAATGAGTGTAAGTAATCTGTCATCACCCTCGTTGTTTAGCACAGATATATCTGTAGGGTCCACAACCCTAATTCGGATGACTTCATACAAGTACTCTTGTCCATGTGTGCGTATCTCTACCTCATCACCAAGAACCACTTCATTCAGACGATTGAACAATCGCCCCGTGGTGTGTGCCCGATGAGCTGCAATCGCAGCATTTCCTGGTTGGCCTGGTGAAGCCGTTTCGCTCATGTGTACAGCAGCATGTTTCATATTCTGCTTGGTTGCTCCCTCCAGGATCGGCAGCTCCACATCAATACGATCGATCTCAATTACGCCGATTGCAGATGGGTTCACGATCTGGTCTTCAGCACGTTTCTTGTCTGATTCTTGTGAAGATGCAAGCTCATCATCTTCAGTATTCTCCAACAGATTCGATACGTGCTTGTAACTGTTGACTATACTTTGTCCAGCTGAAGTTCCTTCACTAGAAGAACGTGAGGATGTATCCTACGAAGATGCTTGTTCTGCCGACCTCAGCAACTGGCTCGTCTGCCTGTCCTCATGCCATTCCATCAGACCTGGATACAGGATAATTGCTATTCCTAGTATTAAAAGCACATATGCGAGTTTACGCATAGGCTAGACCTTTCTTCTGAACAATAGGCTGCTTCCGAGTAGTAATAAAATGATACCCGACACGTAAAATGGCATTTTGCTGTTTTCGCCTGTTTGTGGCAACATGCCTGTTTGTGTTCCCCCACCGTCAGGCTGTTGTGGCTGAGGTTCACCGACAGGAATGCCTTGGGGAATTGGATCATCGTTAATCACCACGGGTGGCTGCGAAGGCTCCACTGGCGTACTCGGGATAGCAGGTTCCTCACTTCCCGGTGTCTCCTCATCGGATGGTGTTGGATTCGGATCAACACCTCCCAGCGGAATATCCTCATCTTCAATGATCACCGGAACCGAAGCAACAGGCACCGGAGACCCTGGCACAACTGTTTCTATTGGTGTCTGCGGATCAGGGTCCGCGGGTGTGCCCGGTTCTGTTGGTGTCTGCGGATCAGGGTCCGCGGGTGTGCCTGGCTCTGTTGGTGGTACTGTTTTCTTCGTGTTGGTCACCACAATTGGCTTCACGTTACCTGTCTTTTTGACACCAGAATCAATTTTGATGGAAATCCGAGCTTGATCCACATCATAGCCTTCCGGAGCTGTAAGCTCCTCGAGCACATAGTCATCATACAACAAATTGTTGAATACGATTTTACCGTCGGCATCTGTGGTTTGGATAATTGGTGTACGTTTCTCAGCCTTGTCATATAGAGCGAATGTAGCGCCCTCCAGCATCTTATCCGGCTGTTCCTTGTCTACCTTGGTGACTTCAAGACTGCCTGTAACTCCACTACCTGTACCGCTACCGGAGGAAGTACGAACCGTAATTTGCTGCTGGGTCTCCCGCTTCTCTGTAGTTAGGCGGTTCCCCTCCATGCGGACTTTATTGCTAACTTTGGACTTATCCCCAGCATGTATGAACGACTGATACTCCAAGATATATGCGGATGAGATCGCCTCTACAAATTTTAGTTCAAAACGCTGTTTACCCTCTCCGTCTTTATGGATATTCAACGTATAATCGCGATCCCGAATCAACTCTTGATCTTTGGATATGTCGCCCTCAGCCGTTACTTTCGTTGAATAGAGATGGAAGGAATCACCCATTAGAATCTGATTTGCGCTCGGCTCATCGATAATCCGGGCATCGGAGACGTAAGATTGTCCTTCGTTAATGTTAAGTTTCCAATCGATTTTGTTACCGTTCTGAGCACCATTTTTCGTAATATATACGCCACCATGCGGGATGGTTACCGTTGCATTCCATTCGGCAACCGTTGTCCCACTGCTTTGTACAATCGCTTTATTTTTCACTTGCGAGGTTAGCAATTCACTCTCCAATGATGTTCTGAACGTGATCCAATAAGGGGTGCTGACGTTATCTGCAAATTGAATTCGGAGCTCATTCCCATTCTCTTGGGACGGCGCAATAACAGTGTACCGATCTGACGGTACTTCTGCTCCTTTACTCGCTCCATTCCATGTACCGGACAATGTCATATCGTAAACTTTTACCGAATCAGGGACCACCTTCTGTCCCTGTTGTAACACATCACGAACTTCCGTCTGGCTCCATGATTTCTTGTTGTAGTTCATCAAAATATCCCAGGTAATCTCTTTGTTGCTGGCATTATACGTGCCTCGTTTGGCCCCATTGTCTTTGGTGAGATTATCAGGCCAGAACCTGGCGTCTGTCTCTGCAGAACGCGGCTCATTATTTTGCGTCCATTCCATGTTCACTTTGTTTCAGAATTCAGGCTTCGTCTTATTCATCTTCCAATCACTGTTGTATGATGTTTTGTATGTGATTACATACGTGTTATTCAGGGACTTGGATGGGTCAAAGCGCAGCTCGAATCCGCTCCGGTTCCCTTCTGAGCCAGGAATTATAGTGTAATCCTGTGGGGATTGCAGTTTATTTTTTCCGTCCAGACTCGCAACCTTCACGGTATCAGGGAGAAGTTCCAGACCGCCATTCGGAAACAAATCCTTGATTACAACTTGTTCCATCGGATATTTATCGCTATTCATTGTTACTTTCCAGATGACCGTCTTATCCTTGTAATTGGCCTCAGCCACTTCTTTCTTCATTACGCCGCTACGGAGTACTTGCTCTGCTTGAGAGGAACCTCCATCTGTCGTAATTTTGTTGACGATCTTATCATTTTCATAGACACGACTTATGGATTTCGTCTGATACTTTAACGTATATGCGGTCTCCACATCCTCACGGAATTGCAGGTTGAAGCCGCTTGTTTTATTTTCATTCTGGATCATCGTCAATGTGTACGCGGAAGCATCCACTACTTCATTGCTGGTTCCTTTGTACACTTTGAACGATTCGGGGATCAGTTGCTGACTTTCGTTAAACCGGTCATTTAGCTGGGCACTCGCCTGTGGTATATGTACATTCCCCAGATTGTATCCAACGGTCCATGAGATGGTTTGGCTGATCGGATCATATTTGGCTACACTTTTGGACAACAACGCTCCACGTTTCACGGTAACTGTGGCACTTGCGGATGTCTCTTCAATGTCTTCTCCTGACAGTACTGCTGTATTGGTGTACTGTGCCGATTGATCCATCATTTGCGTAGAATATTCAATCCGGTAGGCACTATTGATGCTTTCTTTGTTCCAACCAAGCTTGAATCCCTTGTCACCCTCCAATGCTTCCACTGTATATTCGCTTGCATCCAGTTGTTCACGAAGGACGGTGGAACCATCACCGTTCACTTGGAGATGATACACACGTATCGATTCCTTCTGAAGTTGCAGACCTTCCGGTGTTGGATCGGTCATCATGGCGCGGCTGAATGAATCCAGCTCTTTGTTCACATCAAGGGTCCAAGTAATTGAATTTGAATTTGATGTATCTACTTTCCCACGCTTCTCAAGTGCAGGTGCAGTTTGCGGTGCAATCTGGATGACGACTGTCTGTTCGCCACCTTTGATCGGTGTAACAATAGTTACGTCTGTGCTGCCTTTCACAATTTCCGTACTGAGTTCGGTTTGGATCTGCAAGGTGCCCGTTACATTGGAGTGGTTCTCCACATATTCATTAAACGTAAGCACGACCTTGCCCTGACGATCTACGGTGAAACGTCCAACTTCGTTCTCCCCACCTTCAGTAGCCAGAGGTTCGTCGATATCGGTGTAGATGACAAACTGTTCCGGGAGATCAAATGTAAAGGTGTCTCCCGACTTGTACGTATTGTTTGGCAGCGCCCAATCATATTTCAACTGAATCGCTTCATCGGCCTGAATGCGATGACCCGGATTCTGAACGCTGTCAATGATTGCTCCGTCAGCTCCGGTTAATGTCAATTTCGTTAAAATATTTTCGTTCTGAGCTGGCTGCTCATCATTCTCATTGGTAACTTGTATTTCATCACTGTCAGCTGGATCTGAGCTCTCTGTCTCTTCCGGTTGTTCCGGATCTGCCTCGAGATCCGCAGAGGCTGGATCTTCGGTTGGATTCGATCCTTCTGATAAATCTGATGAATTAGAAATATCAGCTACATCAGTTGCTTTTGATGCATCGGTTGCTTCGGTTGCTTCGGTTGCTTCGGTTGCTTCGGTTGCTTCTGAACCATTTTCTACAACTGGCATCTGCCCTGCGTTCTCTTGATCAGCCGCCGCAGATACCTGCGGAACCGTCACTCCAAAAAAAGTGTGCACAACGAGTAATAGAGCAATAATCAGGATCGGTAATTTTCTTCTCATCGTTCGGCATGTCTCCTAGTTGTGGTATTTGTACTTCTGTCATGCGCAACATGATCACCTAGATTTAGACTGAAGTTCCAGTTCTTCTTTTTAAACCTTTGCTGGAAAGACAAAACGCTTTCAACATAAAAATATGGAAATTTATACGTATAATATTAATTTTCCTAACATAAAAAAAGCCCTGATCGTAGGATCACAGCGTTGATAAATGAAGTTATATTTTTTCCCATTATGGAACAAAAAGAATAACCCTGACCTTATTAAAAACAGTCAGAGTTAGTTCTACATAGGACTCTATGAGTTAGCTTTATATGAGTTATTCCCCATAGATTTCTTTGATCCGTTCTTCCTCATTCGTAGACAAGAGAACATTAAGCAATCCCATCGCATTATTGGCATCGGTTCTCGTCGTCTTATACATCTCGGCAAATGCCGCTTCATCCTGCTCCGGGTCCATCGCAGCAAGCTTGCCCCACGATGTGCGAGCCTTGTCGTATAACGTACTCAATGTGATGTCACGCGGATGCTGTGCAACAGGCGCCATGGATTCAAATTTCGCTGTGACCCTGAAGAAATCCTTGGAATCCTGGAACGATGTACTGCTATAATCCTTATTTTTCATTGCATCTTCGGTAATCAGCAAGCCTTCCCGGGCGATAAACAGCGTTTTCACCATGGCACGCTCCAGATTGGTTGCTTCTTCCCAAGTTATATAAGATTCGTCAGGTGCTTGTACGGTTGTGAAAAAAGGAAAGGCATCATCAATCAACCGCTGCGAATCGGAATGAATCGGCACCCCTGCATTCATGTCCACAACGGCATCGCTATAATTGG
Source organism: Paenibacillus sp. FSL K6-1318 (assembly GCF_037976905.1). Classification (NCBI taxonomy): domain Bacteria; kingdom Bacillati; phylum Bacillota; class Bacilli; order Caryophanales; family Paenibacillaceae; genus Paenibacillus; species Paenibacillus sp. FSL K6-1318. The sequence goes on along the minus strand of NZ_CP150270.1, from coordinate 1,148,781 downwards.
CGACATTAATATTTTTGGAACCTTCCTCACTGACTCGACGCACCGGATGATCCGTAAGCGGGATACGGATATAACCAAGTTTATCGGCATACTGCTGCTTCAACTCTTCCAGTGTGGAGTCCTTTCCAATCTTGCCGTCGTCGGCTGAAGAAGATTCTTCTATAGCTGAACCTGTCTGCTCACTGCCGTTCGAACCGGTTGCTGCGGTTTCTGTTACAGCAGCATTCGAGCTACTTGACTCTGATGAAGCAACTTCTGTACCGGCAGCAGACTCAGGCGATGATGACGTCTCCTTAGCTCCGCCACCACAAGCTGTCAGAATCGCTGCCAAACCAAGCGTAACTGTGAACGTCTTTATCGTATAATTCCATTTCATCGTATAATCTTCCCCTTATCGTATGTATATTCCTGAGAACCATTAACCTCTGCTCCAAGACTTGAACACCTACTTACAAAAATATCCTTTCATATAACATGCTTGATTCACACCATTGGACATGGTCTACATTCTATCATAAGTTAAAAATCGGTTGTATACGACGATATACCTGTGTCTAAAGCCTTTTACTACTCGCACATTAACTACCACCGCAACACAAAAACACTGCCGCCCGTATGGACAACAGTGTTCGTGAAGCGTAACTATTTGATCCCTTTAGCCTTCTCCATATGCTCTGACCGAATCTGAGGATCGGTGGAATTGACCGATGATAACAGAGCGTAGATCGCCTGAATATCCTTCTCTTGAAAAACGGTCTCGGGAACTTCAGTCTCAAGTCGTTCCGTCTTACGCTGAATCGTCTCTACCAATTCATGATCGTAGATGATCAGTTCATCCGAATTTACATATCTCACAGCCGGATCAACACTGATGCGGCAACGGTTCGTGAAGGTCACCATGGAGACGAGACGTACTCTTTTGTAGTCCCCGAGGTGTGCATGGATGGCTTCCACATGTGCACGATGCTGCATGAGTGGATTGTACATTTTGACCCGGCTGCTGCTGACCGACCAATTGGCTTCTCTTCGTCCGCCGCGGATCTCACCTGTCGTCAGATTCCGGGTTTCAATCACGAAGATTGCCCGAGGACCGATCACGACATGATCAATCTGCGAATAACCGGAGCGTGACTTCGGATTGGTAACGAGTAAGTCGTTCAGCACTTTATATTGACTTGGAAGACCAATCAGCTGATCTGCTGTACTGGGCTCCTCCGGCTGGCGTGTCCAATCCCCTTCCGCTTTTTTCTTGCGCTTACTGCGGACCATACGCGGAGGAATGGTTGTCGTCGATGGTAACGCTGAAGCGGAGGCTGTAATCTGGCTCGCAAGCTCTGGCTGTGTCTTGAACAGAGACAGGATTTTCTTGAACATGGGCAAGCTCCGTTCTATTGTAGTGTGGGTTACGGGTGACCATTACAGGAGGAATAACATCCTTTGACACATTCATTATGTAAACTTCTATTACTTATGTCGGATAAAGCGGGGTAAAAATAAAGGGAAAATGATCAAAATCTCTCCAATACGCAAAGTACATATGAACATTTAACCAATTCTGTGACTTTAGACGCATAAAAAGGTCATAAAATTGAAAAAAAACAGCGCAACCTTTCCTGAATAGAAAAAGAATACGCTGCTGTTCTCTTGGTTGTTAAGCCTGAAGATAATAGGTGTAGAGCACCTGTGTACCCTTCTCTTCCAGACCATTATTCGCTATTTCCTGATACAGGGATTCGGCCAGAGCCAGCCCAGGTGTTTTCATGCCCATCGCTTTTGCAGACTCCAGTGCAATTCCCATGTCTTTGATAAAATGTTTCACATAGAATCCCGGCTCATAATCGCCTGCGATCATGCGCGGACCGAGATTGCTGAGCGACCAGCTTCCGGCTGCACCGGTAGCAATGCTCTTCAGCACGGTCTCCGCGTCCAGACCAGACGTCTTGGCATAGGCGAGTGCTTCGCATACGCCCATCATGCCAGAGGCAATGGCAATCTGGTTGCACATTTTCGTATGCTGCCCGGCTCCCGCCTTGCCTTGCAGTACAATGTTGGTGCCCATCTGCTCAAACAGTGGACGCACGGCTTCAAAGGCCTCCGAGCTACCCCCAACCATAATGGATAGCTTCGCGTTCTGCGCTCCGATATCGCCGCCCGACACAGGCGCGTCCAGTGCATGCAGTCCCTTGGCTTCCGCAGCTTCAAAGATTCGTGCAGCCAGTAGCGGACTTGAGGTCGTCATATCAATGAGATATGAGCCCGGTTTGGCATTGGCTACGAGACCATCCTCACCGAGATAAATCTCCTCGACATCCTTCGGATACCCCACCATCGTGATGATGACATCACACGCAGCAGCCAGTTTGCCTGGTGTATAATGCCATACGGCACCTTCCTTCACCAACGCTTCCGCTTTGACAGCAGTTCGCGTGTAGACATGTAGCGGATATCCCGCTTGCTGGATGTGCCCAGCCATGCTTTTACCCATCACGCCTGTACCAATAAAGCCAACTTTCGTCTCTCCAGGTGCCTTCGTCGTATTTGTCATCACAGGTTTCCTCCCTATTTCTCTATACTTCGCTCAGAAGTTTTCTTCGACATTGCTATATCTGTATGTTAAAGCTTTCTGGCTGGCTCGTCCATCTCGTTTGCCGCTTTCTGTGAAAAAATATGAAAAAGGAATCAACTTCCTGTATGCTGTACAACCTAACGGAAACTTCCTTCATTGGAAAGGAGGATTCGCATGAGTCGTGAAAAAGGTCAGATAACCATTTGGTTGTCCTTTTCCATCATTTTATTAAGTGCCGGACTGGTCTGCCATGTCTTGTCCATTCCAGCAATTCTCGAAGCAGCAGGCAGAGACGGATGGTTGTCTGTCGTCGCAGCCGCTCCCTTGTTCATGTTGTTTCTATGTATGATGTACATCATTATTCGACGGGTACGTGGACAGCGATTAACAGACTGGATCACACGAGAATTCGGAGCCATTCCTTCCTGGATTTTCCGGATCTCCGCTTCCATCTTGCTGTTCACGCTTGGCACGCATACGTTATATGAGACAACCAACTGGACCGTCTCCACGTATCTTCAATTCACACCTCCCTATGTTCTGGCAGGAGGCGGAGCACTGGTCGCCGCTTGGGCAGCAGCCAAAGGCATACGTTCTATTGCGATGACTTCCAGTCTGTTGTTGCCCTTTGTGATACTGCTTGGTTACTTTGTGATGTCCGCCAATATGAAATACAAAGACTACAGCCTATTGTTCCCCATCATGGAGAACGGCATGGGTCCCGTGTGGCGGGGCATGATCTACTCCCTTGCCGGGCTTATGGAAATCTGGATTCTCATGCTGTTCCAACATGAAGTCAAAGGCAAAATTCGTTGGTGGTATGTTCTGATCCTCGGCGTGTTTATGCTTAGTATGGCGATAGGGCCAACCATTGGAGCTATTGTGGAATTTGGTCCTGAAGAAGCAGCCAAACAACGGAATAGTCCCTATGAGCAATGGAAGCTTGTGAATATCGGAAAGCTGCTGCAACACGTTGATTTTCTATCCATCTATCAGTGGCTTAGTGGTTCCTTCGCAAGGGTTGCCATATCCATGTATCTCATCGTGGATCTGCTGAATTTCCGTAGACCGAAGAAACGATATATCGCCATTCTTACCATTACCGTCATTATGAGCTTTATGGCGATGCAATGGTGGCGCATTGATTACGTCGACTATTATGTGGACCATATTCAGTTCCCGGTCATGCTCGCCTATGTCTCCGCCGTTACGGTGATATTAACCATTGCTGCATTAATCCATAAAAAAGACAAGGAGGCTCCCGATCATGCCGATCTCAACCCAGCCCAAAAATAATCGTGAAGTTGAACCGTTCCGAATGAACGAGCATAACTTGAATACCTTTTTTGCCGGATCTGACGATGTTATCATCAATAGTCATATGATCGGAGAACCTCCGATGCAACTCATTATGACCTATTGCAGCGGTATGGTGGACAGTGAAGCGATCTATGATATTATTCTCCCGGAACTCAAACGAACATATGAAAATACACACTTTATCCGTACATCCGACATTGAAAAGTGCATCAGTCTGGATTGGACCCGAATGGATCTGCAAGATCCGGCATTTGGAACTGAACTGATGTCTCTCCGTGTTTTTGAAGGCCAAATGTTGATCTGTATTCCTTCCCTGCAAACCATGTGGAGTATTGATATATCTAATATCCCTACTCGAACACCGGAGGAATCGACCACCGAAGTTTCGATCCGCGGGGCAAGAGATGGGTTCATTGAACCCCTTGCCGTCAATGTTGCCCTGATACGTACACGTCTGCGTACGAACCAGCTGGCCTGTAATATCGAACTGATCGGTACACGTTCTGCAACCAAGGTGGCATTGATGTATATCAAGAATATCGCCAATCCGGAGCTGATCGAAGACGTCCAGGATCGGTTGCGTAAGATTGAGACCGAACGCATCTTGACCGCCAATGAACTGGAAGAATTACTGTCTCCTTCGAAGATTACTTTATTTCCCGTCACCCATTATACGGGTAGGCCTGACTTTGCTGCGGAATGTCTCCTGAACGGACGTTTTATCCTCATTGTCGACGGCAATCCCAGCGCCATTATTGGGCCGGTCAATCTGTTTCTTTTGCTCAAATCACCAGAAGATGCCAGCTTTCCCTTCTTGCCTGTGAACGTAGGACGGATGCTGCGCTTTCTTGGTCTGATGATCACCGTGTTCCTGCCTGGCTTTTATATTGCGCTGACCTCATTTCATATGGACCAGATCCCCTTCCCTCTGGTTGCAACAATATCCGTTGGACGGATGGGGTTGCCGATGGAATCGGGAGTGGAGATGTTTCTCATTATGCTACTGATGGAGTTGTTCCGAGAGGCGGGGGTACGTTTGCCTAGTGCCATCGGCCAGACATTGACTGTCGTCGGAGGTCTGATTATCGGGGATTCCGCCATCCGGGCCGGTATGGTCTCCCCACTCATGATCGTTATTATCGCAGTCACGGTCGTAGCTGGAGCAACCATTGTGAACCAGGTCATGACCAGCTCTGTGCTGATCCTGCGCTTCCTTTGTTTTGTCCTGGGGGCTTCCCTCGGCATCTATGGGTTCATCCTGTCGTTGATTCTGTTCCTCATCTACCTGACCGATCTCAAGTCATTTGGCATTCCGTATCTGACGCCGTTAACGCCACTTCATTTCAAACAAGCGATAGCTTCATTATTCAAACTGCCCAAAGGGTTGGGTAAACGCAGACCCGTCTATCTGGAGACCCAAGAACCGCGCAAGAAAGGAAACGGACGATGAAACACTTGTTACAGCGATGTTTGCTGAGTCTGTTAGGCCTATCGATGTGCGTGATGACGAGTGGATGCTGGAGTGCATTTGAAATCCAACAGGTAGACTACGCCAAAGCCTTTGGGATTGATTATAAGGACGGCATGTATCATCTGTATGTGCAAACGCTTGATTTTGCCAGTGTCGCCAAAAGTGAAAGTTCGACCAAAAGTGCAGATACCCCACCTGTGTGGGTCGGCCATGCGGAAGGGAAAACCATGAGCCTTGCGCTCAACGAGTTGTTCCGTACGGCTCAATTACACATGGCTTGGGGGCATGTGACAGCCATCGTTATGGCAGAAGGTGTGCTCACCAGTAAACATATCAAAGAAGTGTTCGACATGCTGGGACGGTTTCCAGAATCCCGTTATACAACCTGGGTATATGGAACACGAGAACCTCTGGAGAAAATTTTGAGTGCAACGTCCATCTACAACATGTCGCCACTGGATAGCATTCTTCATAACCCGCTGCCCACGTACATGGAAGAATCGTTGTACCCGCCCGTGCTCAGCTTCAAGCTCATTGCAACGCATAATGATCCGGCTACCACCACGTATCTGCCGAGTATTGCACTGAACAATACTCAATGGTCTGAGAATCAAAAGAAACACGATCTGTTTCTGGTCGAGGGGGCCTTTTTTGAAAGGACGGGGGTTAACTTCGAGTTCCTGCCACGCAGTCAGCTTCCCGGTTATCACTGGCTAATCAAGGACATGCGGCGTGCTCCTTTACTTGTCCAGAAGGATGGAACGATCTATGGGGCACTCAGTGTAGGATTGCCGAAGATCAAAATAAAACCTGTCATTCAGGGTGAAGAGGTCAAGTTCAACATTGACGCCAAATACCTAACCGCCCTGTACGAATATCTGGTGCCCACCTCTTATGAAGAGATGATCCAGATCAGTGAAGTGAAGTTGCGGGAACAGATCATGCAGACCTACCGTCACGGCCTTGAGCGTGGGGTGGATATTTACGGTCTTCAGGAGAAGCTGTATCGCAAAAATCCGAAACTCTGGCGTAAGTTATCCAACAATGGGAGTAAGATGATGCTTACGGAAGATTCGATCCAGGATCTCAAGATCCATCTCACTATCCCGTATACAGGGAAATATAAACGCAAAGTATAGCAAGAACGCGAAACACCCCTTTGCCCGTATGAAACGACGGATAAGGGGTGTTTGTGTATGTGGATATAGTTCGTTTGCAGTTCGGGTCATACAGGTCTGTGACTGCGAAGTTTCCATTCCATCAGCCAGCCCATCCATATGGAGAAAGACAGACCGAACAGCAGGATTGGAATATTGTAAAACAAGGTGTTCGTGTACTGATTCAGCCAGCCAAAACGGTACACTGCGGAATCCGAATCATTCGTAAATCCGTTGAGTTGCATGCGTAATTCATCGATGATGTGTAACTCCCAAGCGACAGACAACACACACAGTAGGAAAGCAACCAGGGGTATCAAGGCATGCATCTTCCCTCCCCAGCGCTGAAGCTGATCGTACAACCACCATTTGGACAAAGTGGTCGTCCAGATACATAGAATCAGAAAGGTCAGAAGAGATGGAAATAACACCAAAAGCCCTAGATTACCGTTACCAGACACCCCTCTGCCGGGTTCATGCTGAAAGGTTAATCCACGTACAGCGCTGATCATGAGTACGTTCCAGATGAGGAAGATGAAGTACGGCTTGTTGATTCTTTTGAGGCGATTCATATGTTACCTCCTAATCCTTGTTACGCCCACCTATTCTAAATTGACTTTCACTTCTTATAATAATGAATTACCCGTAACCGAGTAGTCAGGATTAAGGTCTGAGGAATGAGCACAAAGACAATATATATAAGTACAATTAACCATAGATGTGCGGCAAAATTCTCCGCACCGAATGATGGTTTCGGGCGCTCGATAAGATACCACCAGCACGGGATGGCAATAAACCATGTCAATCCCGTCGAGAGGAACATGTCTTTTACATCGCTCCACAGAAAGCAGAACAACGCGACAAACAAAATAGGTCCTGTCCAGGAATCCAATATCGGTCCCCAACTTTGGAAGACAAAGATCATGGCAGGATACAGAAGATTGATGGTCCAGCGCCAGATGTTGTTAGAATAAAGATTCATTAACTTCTCACCTCGCTACATAACGTTGCTATTGTGCGTGAAAATACAGGCTAAAAAAATTAGAGAAGATATGTACTCTCGATTTTAAAAGGTTATTCAATTACATACTGGGAAAGAAATGAAGAGAATAAGCATCATTTTGGATATTATTGCTCATACTACCTTCAGGAAATTATCGAAGGAGTGAAAGCATGAGGTTAAAAAGGTTCATCGCCATTGGAGCTGTGTTAACTTGCTCAACTTTGTTATGGGGATGTGGTAACGGCACTGCGAATAATGCTTCTCAGCAGCAGAATGACACCGTTCGATCGGAGAGCTGGAGCGATCCCAAACGACTGGAAGCTTCCCACCTTGAGGCGCTTGAGCGTATGGAGAAAGACCATATTCACCGAATGGTTTCGCTTAGCGCAAGTACAGATGGGGACAAAGTGATGACCACACTTGAACGATCGAGCCAAAAGTTGGAGGAGATGAGACCGCTCGCCGAAATGCTCCAGCACGAAGGACATCCGGCATTATTACAGCGAATCCAGGACATGTCCGGCGATATCCAAGGCTCCAAATCCGTCATTACTGAGATGAAAAATCTGCCTCAAGACGGAAAAATTAAGATTCAGTCCGAGAATTCCGATTCCTTGCATCACATCAGCAGCTTCCGCGATTACCACCAGTATATTCAGGGACAAGTGCAATCTTTAGACGGTAAATCTACGCAAATGTCCCACTAACTCTCAAGATAGTTCAGAGAATCGTTACCGTCGGAATACAATAATCCGATGGCTAACGGTTCTTTTTTATTAACTTCATATTGTTATCCCTCTACTACAACTTCATTCCACCCACAACGATACCCAGATGAACATGCTAAATAACAAAACCGGCGTAAGTGCGCCTGTCGCTAATATGATCCAAAGTGTCGCGGGCTTGATCCTTTGGCAGTATGCATCGACCTTGCGCATTCGATCTTTACGCCACTTGGCAAACCTGAGCTGTCTGATCATTCGATTGAGAACGATTTGCCGCTGCTCGCCCTCTTCGAATTCATCAATCGCACGCCGCAACTCCTCATATAATTGAGCCTCTTCCTGCCCAGCCGCTGTAAGTGTAATCATCTGATCCTTCCTCCCATGAGAACATTATTGAGATACAGCCCCTCACCTATTCGAACCATCATTAATACGCCAGTATTCCATGTCACTGTCATAAACTAAACCACTACTTAAATAACACATTACAGACCTTCAAGGTTTGGAGATTTTTCAAAAAATGAAAAAACCAAAAAGCCCGGGCATGGCCCGGACTTCGTTGAATCATATCAGAACTATTAATCTGACTGCGTTTAGCTCGCGTTAGCGATCAATGCATTCAGGCATACTGCACCTTGTGCACGCACATTAACGACAATAATCGGTGTATCCAGCATGTCGTGCATCCATGACATATACTCTTCTACTTTTTCATTTGGAAGGATCGTCAGAATAACCCCTGCGAATCCACCACCATGAATACGACAAGCGCCGTCACCCAGGTTTCGCAGATAATTCTCGGTCAGTGCCAGTGCGATGCCAATCTCTTGTTCCTTCACAGCACCACTTTGATATACATTCTGCAACCACTTCCATGACGAGTTACCGGACGCTGTAATCAGTTTCAGGAAATCAGCAAAACGTCCATCCCGCAACGCCTGAACCTGACCGTCGACACGATTGTTTTCCTCCAGGAAATGAAGTGCACGCAGCACGGCACGATCCCCAGCAGCTTCACGAACCTTCTTAAGGTTGGCATAGATTGCGTCTGCTGTAATTTCCCGAACATACTCACTGCCGAGCGCCTGAGCAACCGCTCTCATCTCATACGGCACAGCAGCATAATCTTCCGTCAGATCAGCGTGGTTACCACCAGTATTCACAATGACTAATGAGTAACCGTTTTGTTGGAAATCCCACTGAACAGGTTCAATGACAGGCTGTGCAGGATTTTCAAAATCAATGGCAATCAGTCCGCCGTACGCACAAGCCATCTGATCCAGCAGACCGGAAGGTTTGTTCCAATAGTGATTCTCCGCATACTGACCGATTTTGGCCAAGGTTACAACATCCAGTGCACCATCATTATAGAAATGATTCAAAATCGTACAGATCAGCATCTCAAATGACGCCGAGGAACTCACGCCGGATGCCGAGAACACGTTACTTGAGAGATACGCCTGAAAGCCGCCTACCTTATATCCGAATTCTCCAAATCCCGCAGCCATACCGCGAATCAATGCTGTTGTGCCATCGTCTTCCGTATTTGGCGTGAGGTCCGTGAGATCGATTACATATTTCTTGTCATAACCTTCTGAGTAAAACGTAATAACCGACTCCGCAGTTGGTGCAGCCACTGCAATCGTATCCAGCGTAATGCTGCCCGCCAGCACTTTACCATGGTTATGATCCGTGTGGTTGCCGCCAATCTCGCTGCGTCCTGCTGCGCTGAACAACTTGCTTCCCTCTTGCGCGCCAAAGTACTCTTCGAATGTTGCGTTCAGCTTCGTGTAACGTGCAGTCTGTTCCTCTACTTGTGATTGTCCATACATTTGGGCAAGCAACGCTTGGCCCTCCGTGGATTGGATCAGATTCAATGGTTGTGTCGTCATTAATAATCCTCCTATGGATATGCAGCTTTTATTTTTAGACTATTGGTGAACATGGTTGTCGCGTCTGTTTCATACCTTATTCCTCTCCCATTATCTCAGCTTCGTAGCGGAAAAGGTAGGGTAGAATTGAAAGTTTGTAAGCGTTTTGTGAAGTTATTTAATGTAAAAATAGGATTGAAAACCATTTTAGAATAACTTAAATTTGGTTTAAGTGAAAACACATTATTTTCCAAAGTCAATGTTGCTATGCTATTCATCTTATTCGTGGAGGAAACGATGAAAATCAAATCGAATTATACCAAGTTATTTGGTGCATTTTCGCTTACATTTTTGGGTGATGGACTTACACTGGCTGCGGTTCCTTGGCTCATATCAACCCTTACAAGCGATACGCTGTACGCCTCTGTCACCATGACGGCACTTCGTTTACCCTGGCTGCTATTCAGTCTGCCCGTGGGTGTTCTCATCGACCGTTACTCACGCAAACATATGCTGATTGGGGCAGGCTTTACGCGAATGATCCTTCTCCTTGTCCTGACGTTATGTATCTGGGGAGGATGGGTGAGCATTCCGATTCTGGCTCTGTTCATGTTCGGGATTGGCCTTAGCCGTGTCGTATTCGACAGTACGGTGCAGACGGTCATCCCTCAACTGGTAGATGAGAGCAAGTTGGAAAAAGCCAATGGGCAGTTCACCGCCGGACAGTTAATCACAAGTGATATTCTGGGCGTTGCTCTGGGAGGATTCATCATAACCCTGCATATTGTTTTTCCTTTTGCCATAGACGCCGTAACGGCTGTTATTGCTCTGCTCTTTTTAATCAGTTTGAAGGGAAACTTCTACCCAGGAGATACCGAAACGACCAAGAAGCAAGTTCGCCCGATGAAGAATTGGAAACGCGAGATGTGGTCCGGTCTTCAATATGTCTATCATGATCGTTTTCTCCGCGGATTAGCCATTCTGTCTGTCACCATTACGCTGATGTATTCCGTCATCCTGGCTACTCAGATCTTCTTTGTACGAGATGTGCTTCAGTTGGATGCTTTTGCATTCGGTATGCTCATCTCCATCGCAACGATCGGCAGCATTGTAGGCAGTCAGGCTGTTGCATATATGCGCAAGAAATGGAGTACAAAACAATTGATTATTTCCTCCATTTTGTGCATGGGAATGATCTACGGTGTGGTGGGTTTAACTACAAATGCATATATGGTAGGCGGACTGTACTTCTGTGCTGCATTTTTCATTATTGTCTACAATGTTACCCGTTCCTCCATCCTGCAACGTTCCGTTCCTAATGAGATGCTTGGCCGGGTCGGAAGTGTGTTTCGCTTTTTGTCCTTTGGGATCAGTGCCATCGGTACGCTTCTCGGCGGATTATTGGTGCGGGTTAGTGAAACGACATTTGATCGCGTATTCTCGCTGCAACTCCCTTATCTCTTGTTAAGCCTGATCTATATCCTTTCTGCCCTGATATTCGCAATGAAGATGCAGAATCATTCAGAGAGCCAGCAGCGTAACATCAACGCTTGACTGTAACGTTAGGTCATACTTGATAATGATCTCAAGCTTACATGAAGGAGAGATTTAGGATGAAAATTACCGCGTTACGCTCAGATCAAATTTATGAAAAGATCATCCAGGCTGCACCCGATGAGAAAGTGGAGTTATACCGCGAGCGTATGATGGGTCCCTTTATGAACAAATGGAACATTCAACAGATCCCGTTTCGATCTCAAGAACCTCACGGCTTCGACGTGATCATGATGAATAACTTTATGAATATTGCTCCCGCAGATATCACGACCGAGATTAACGAATCGTTAGCAGCAATCTCGTCTGAAGCATTTTGGCAACAGTGTCATGAAGCTGTTTGTACGAGTCTATCCACCTTTACAGAGCACGGGATTGAGCTATCGGTCTCCGAATATCTATATACGATTTTACTAGGCGATAAGAACAGCCCTTCACTCATGATGAACGAAGGCATCAGCGGAGATGGTGGAATCCCTGGTTATATTATTGCGAACCTGATCCCCAATGGATATACTCTACCTCGTATGCAATCGGTGTTGGCCCATGAATGCAATCATAACGTGAGGTATCAATATATCCAGTGGAATCCACAGATTACGCTTGGCGAGATGGTTGTTAGCGAGGGGCTGGCCGAGAGCTTTGCCACATCCCTGTATGGAGAAGAATTGTCAGGCCCCTGGGTAGCCAAAACGGATATGGAGACATTGAATACCGTAATCAAGCCGAAAATGAAAGACCAGCTGCATCTCACCGGTTTTGACCAGATTAATCCGTATCTATACGGCGATGAACTTGCCATCATGCAAAATTTCACGCCCGTAGGTATGCCCTATGCGGCTGGCTATGCCTGCGGTTATCACTTAATTCAATATTATCTGAACAAAACAGGTACACCGATCACCGAAGCAACCATTACTCCGGCAAGTGTTATCCTTGCTGAAACAAAGGACTTTTGGAATGAAGACACCCTATTTCACCGTTAAAGATATCATTCAGATTACTGGCATCACGAAACGCGCATTACATTATTACGATAAAACGGATCTATTGAAACCGAGCAAAGTCGAAGACAATGGCTATCGGTATTACGATCAAGAGGCACTGGGGAATCTGCAAATGATTCTCTTGTTCAAAGAAATGAATTTCTCATTAAAAGACATTGCCGCCATGATGCAACTTTCCAAAGACGAACAGAAAGATATCCTAAGAGAGCATCGCAGTACACTCGTTCAACGCAAACAAAAGCTCGAAACCATCATCGACCAGTTGGACGAGTATGTGGATGGGACGGATATCTCTCATCTTAATCTGTTTGACGATTCTCCCATTCTGTCCATTCAAGAACAGTATGAATCCGAGGCGAAGTTTGTATACGGAGATACCAAGAAATATCAGGAATTCGAAGCGAATGTGAGCCAGCTGTCTGCGGTAGAGCAAGAACAAGCTTACCAGCAGTTCTCGGTCAACATGGAGACGGTATTTCGTCAGCTGGCGAAACATCAGGATCTGTCTCCTGCTTCTGGTGAGGCACAAGCGTTAGTGCGTGAATGGAAGAGTTGCCTGGAACAGTTTATGGTCTGTGATGATGAGATTCTGAGATGTATTGCTGAAGCCTATACGACGGATCGTCGCTATGCGGGTTATTTTGATCAGTTTGGTGATGAGGAATTTTTGAGGTTTTTGTATCAAGCGATTATGGTTTATGTAGAGGATGGGAAAGATTTTTGAATCTGGTTTCCTAATATTAGGATGGTTCCAAAAGCAGATTCCGGGCAGTAAATGTCTCCCTTGCCGTATTGCGCAACGTCCATTCGTACCGATTCAGGAGATCTTCCATTAGGAGTCAATCTCGATTTTGGAACTCATACGGATACTATGAACGCATATCCTTCCGTATTACAGCCTTAGATAGAAATGTCAGTTTATTAAGTAAAGAGGTGATCATACATGAAAACAAAAAGTGAAAAGCTACCAACACTCTTTTTACTTATATACGCTGTCCTAATGCTTATAAGTTACAGTATCTATCTATTTTTAGAGAATACCCGATTAAGTCACTCTCAACAATGGCTATCTGAAGGTACCTTAACCCAAGATGATGTTAATTCCATAAGCCAAATCGGAAGATGGACAACCATCTCAGAATCTGCGTTCCTCATTATATTCGTGATTGCATTCATTTTTGTAATGTATCAATTTCAGAAAAAACCTTTAAAACATTTTCTCATCTTCAATGCAGCATTATTCATTGGGATTGCACTAATCAGTTACGTAGTTTCACTTGCTAGTTCCATGCCGATAGGAAATTCAGTTCAACCCGTTATTATCCCTACGTTTTTACTTGTTGCCCTGTGTATCTATACGTTATGGAAAACAAGAAATGGAAAATAAAAACCATACTACATACCACAAGACGGTGTGTAGTCTGGTTTTTATTTTAACTAGGGTTCCCCCGTTCAAAATACGCATGCAACCGATACAGACAAATCTCCTTCGTCCAGCGATACAGCAGCGCCCGTTCCTCCGCATCCTGCACCTGCACATTCAGCGAAAACACGCCCTCCTCAAAACGCGTCATACTGCCCTTCGCCCCGCTCCACATAGACATCGGCATATCAATTATCAGTTTCTCAATCCGTGTTGCCGCCCTCTCGTTCCATTCCCAGAGCGCAAGCTTGTCCTTATCCGAAAAGTCTTTCCGTTTCCGGTATTCCTTCTCCGTCAGGTACGTATGGAAAAAGCTTGCCATCTCCCCCGGCGTGATCGAGTCCATCCAGTGCACTTCTCCTCGCTCCAGCATGTACAGCAGTACAATCATCTTGTAGCTTTTGTTCATGACCGTCTTCTCTACATCGCGCAGCCACGCCCCATGCCGGACGTACATCTCCCCCTCATATGGGGTCAGCAGCTCTGCCCAATACAGAAACCCAACATAGGAACCGAATTCACTTCGATACCCGACACTCTTCGAACGCCCCATGAGATACAGCTCCAGATACGTCGGAATATGCCCCAGCTCTCGCTTCACATTTTTTTTTATTATTCCTCAATGGATTGAACCGCATATTCTATATCCTGCTCCATATCCAGATCAGGATACTTCTTTTGCAATTGAAGAAGACAATCTATAAATGCTCGACTTTGGAATTCAGAAGATAGATCTTCAAATATCTCACTGAGCCAATATAAATTTTCTTCTCCGCATTGATTTAGAAATGATATGGTGCTCTGCTCATTCTCTTTTAGAATGTCTACCATCTCATTCCATATCGTTTGAATAGCTGGATCGTCGGGATGTAAATCTTTTCTCTTCTTTATTAATGAAATAACTTTTTCACTGTAGTCTACCATGTTTTACTCTCCTCACGGTTGTCTTGAATTATCTGGAGTAATCGTTCCGATCTGTCCATCGTTCTTGATTACGCCTACTCTAACGTTATTATAGTTTCCAAACATCCATTCACCGTCACCCTTAACTCTATTCTCAGGCAGATTTGCTACATGCTCACCTGACTTTTTGATATCTTCCGATGTCCATTCCTTAGGGAACCATGCTTGGCCCTCTCCACTTCGCTTTGCTTTATTTTTGTGATTAGGTATATTACCAACTCGTACACCGTTTTCATATTCTTTAGTAATGTTAAATGCGATCTTATTTTTAAGTAAGTAATTAATATTATCTTGACCGTGACCACCATTAATCAATCTATTTTTAGAATTAAAATCTCCAAGTGAAGCATGGTGAATTCTCTCATTACTTACTGTAATTCTTCCACCGATCATACCCTTTGGGAATCCTAATCCTTCTTTCGGAACCTTATAACCCCTATTATACATTCCAGTAAAAGCCAATACGAGCTTAGCAGTCTGTAGACCTCCTATAGAAACTGCTGCTTGCCATGCTGGTATGGATTCTCCGGTTACGGGATGATGACCTTCCTTAAATGCGCTGATCTGTTCATCATATATATCCCCACCACTTGACACAGGTTGCTTCGGTCCAGCTCTCATTTCTTCATAACTGCCACCATTTTCCCAATACTTAACAAACTCTTTTTGCCCTGGCATCCCATCCTCCGCTTCACTGGCAGGCATGTTAACTCTAAACAAAGGATTGTATACCATTCGTATTTCGTTCTCTATGTTACCTGTATTGTGGTTCATCATTGTATGGGCAGCAACCTGCCCAGCAATGGCCCCCAAGCTCACCTGTTCCTGATCCGCTTGTTCAAATCTCTCGGCAATCGACATTAGATCCTGAGAGGACTTCACCATACTTTCCAGTGCTCGATCCAGTACAAAACGTGACTGCTGAAAATCATAGAAAAACCGTTCTTGTGTCGCTCCCGCCCACTGAGACTGGATGAATCCAATCCGTGCAGTCAGGTCATTACGTATACCTTCCAACTGCTGCCTGCCTTGCTCAATCTGTTTAGATACATGCAACAATTGCTCTGGTGTTACTTTAATTGTACTCATATTATTCTCCGAAGTTAGAATTAGGATTTTACCATGTTAGCAGAAGCTTCGTGTATATACATCCTTCTAACATCCTGATTTTTCCTTTCTCACCATAACAATATTTCCAATAACGTACTTCATAGGTCCTAATTCAAAGGAAATCTTCTTAATCTCTTCATTTAATAGAAAATGATCAACAAACACACCAATGGGCACAACGTCAACGATGCCGCTGTCAAACTGATCTGTCCCGCGACTCGTCCTCCGGTAAACTCTTGCCGTGAAAAAAACATCCAGATCGAGAGGTACGTAGTGCATAGTGGGAATGAAATTATCCCGCTAAATGTACTCGGTTCCATGTACCCGGTCATCAAGCTTTTACCAATTAGGATTAATGTAACCAATTCCATTATAGATAATATGAAAAACGCGATAGCAATTACTCTTTTCAAAATGTACACCTACTTTCCAGATGCAAAGCAAAGAGCATCCTTTGTAATCTCTGCATCATATATCCTTTATTTGGATGATGTCATCTTGTAAGCGTAACATAGATCAATCAAACATTTAACCGAAATAATCAATTAAAAAAATATATTACTCTGATGAATCATCCTTCATTCGAGTGGCTAACTCATCCAATATCTCTTCTGTTCGTTGAAGAAGCCTTTCGATGTTGTTTAGTTGTATGGGTTGGTCACACGGGTAATCTGATAGGGAAGAGATATGTTGTATCGTGCCGATGAACAAAGCCATATCCAATCCGGGTTCAGTCTCCGTATGCACTAAAGGTAAGATTACGTTCATGGTGAGTTCCTTGGGTGGATGAACTGAATGATACTTATAGATATATAGCGCCTTGATCATGGAGGCTAGAGCCCAATCACATAGAATCAGGCAGGCTTTAAACTGATTGTGATTACGCATGATTGCGGCAAGTTTGAGATGATACTTAGCATGTTGGTGATAGTCCATTATTGTAGTATGTAGCATGTGGTACGGCGGAGTATGTTTGGATCTAGTTTGTGTGGAGATATCATGGTCTTGCAAACGTGGGGTAGAATCTACTTGGTGATTACAATGTGCTTCGGTTATGGACCAATTTCTTGCCATTGTCATCCCTCCAAAGAGTTAATACCAGTATTATACATTAAAATGATACATATAGTAATCAAATAAATTATTTGTATTCTTCGTTTGGTGTTTACCTTGAGGAAACTTGTCTACACTTTTGAACATAGAGAGGTGAATACCATGAACGAGGACAGAGAAGTTTTGAAGCTAGTCGGAGCCAGAATTCGCGCACTACGTAAAGAAAGAGGGTATTCGCAGGAATCCCTCGGAGAAAAAGGTGGATTTCATTTTTCATACATAGGACAGATCGAACGTGGAGAAAAGAATGTTTCTTTGGTGAATCTGGCTAAGATCGCTGAGTCACTGGAAGTGAACTTAATTCAATTATTTGCGTATGTAGAGGAAGAGTTTGAAGTAACTGAAGATGAGAAGCAAATCAAGGAAATTGTACAACTACTTAGAGACTCTAATTCAGAACATATACGAACCGCCAAAAATGTTATAAAAGGAATATTGATGTAAAAAACAACAACCCTATCTCTCCATTATTGGAATGATAGGGTTTCTTCGATACGCAAAATCTATAATACATTTTAAGTTTTCTACTTTCTAAGTGACATGATTTACAAGAAGCTAATGCATCACTGCTTTAATGGAACATTTGCCATCACCTATATATCAGTTTTTCTCTATATATAGTATTCTATTTCCCCCTCTTTATTTTTCAATAATTTCAGTAAATGGATTTTCTCGGAGAGTAATTTTGAACGCTCTTCGGTACGGAAAATTGTAGCATCATGTATATACTCACAATTTCCAAGTAAAAAATGATCCTTATCAAGGAGATGATAAATAAACCATTTTATCTCCTGATCTTCCTGATCTAGAACATAAAAACACTCATAAGCATACCTAGTAAACTTTTCTCTGAGTTGTGTGAATGTCATTATTATTAATAGTACAAACATGGAACTTGAGAAACACAACGTAATTAAACTCAGTGTTAAATTAATTAATAACACTTCTGGTTTGTCCATAGTTAACACTAAACTACCTTCTGCTATATTACTGGCTAAGAAACTTGGGAGCACGGAGAAAAAACATAATGTTTGTAACGTAAGTACGATTAATGTGAATGTAAGATTCTTTGACCTTGATAACCTTTTATCGAAAATACTTTTTTGTGTAAGGCTAACATATAAGATAGTAAAATAAAAAATTGTTCCAATGATTGAAATACAAAATGTAAAATATTCATTAACACCAAGATTGTAATATAACACTGTCAGAAAAACAGAAAAAATAGAGCCTATCATAACATAAAAGATGTAATTAGATATTTTTATCAAAGTCCTCTTTTCTTTTGATGAAATTAACCTTTCGATCTTGGATGAAGTTAACGAAGTTATTACCTGATTTTTCTTAAAAAAAGTCCACATAAAGCTAAGAATAGCAACAATCCCGCCCACTCCGCCTAATTTAGATAAAAATTGTCCATCCAAAATTCTATCCCACATGACCTTGCCTCCATACATATTCTAATACCGCTAGTTTTCAAACAATACACTTATTCGCCACCGCCACCATCTTCGCGGGCATCTCTTCCCTTAACCGCCATACAAAGCTCATCGGTTTATTCCCCTCATGATTTACATAATCGGCTTCGCCCAAGAAGACAAATGGAGACGTATAGCCATGCTCCTCCTTATACTCTCGTACGAACAGCACGATTCGGTTACCCGTCTCTCGATGATGGATGTACCGTTGCGCGGTAGCCGTATGCTCTGACACCCGGCTCTGTGTCTGCCAGTGGAATAAACGCTCGTTGATCGCATAATCCTCATACAGCGTAGATGGTGAGAAATCTTTGTCCGATTTGTTCAATGTAATGAAGAAGATATCGGTCTGTTCGTCTGCAAAATACTTCACCCCTTCACGAAAGGCGGGTGATTGCTGGGCATTCCAGTAACCGAAGGCGGTGAGCACTTGGTCGATCGAGTACATACAGTGGATATCCAGTGGACAAGTGTACGGGAACGAATTACTTTTATCCACAAATCGCAGATGAGCCAGATTATATTTGAAAATATCCACAAGCTCTGCTCGGAATGCCTCACAAGACAGCACACGCTGCACACCCTCTTCGATACTGCTCATTCCCAATTTCTCGGGCGCAGCCCGATGGAAGGTGTAATAGAACATGGTGAGCATGCGCTGTTCATCGGCTGAGTTCGGTTCTTTGCCCTTTTCAATAAAGTCGATCAGGAACGTCAGCCAGCTTCGGGAGTTAATCGTCAGCACAGACGGCAGTCTGCGGATATATTCCTCCTGCTCGCCCTCGATTGGCTCTGTCAGTCCGGCTTCGGCCAACAGGCCGCGAAAATACCTTTTCCCCGTACGTCCACCATAGAACTCATATAGTGTCATCCCGTGATGTTCCACAAAATGAGCCAGCGTCAGCGGCAATCCGGTGTCTTGCTGGAACGTTTGCAGCTTCTGGATCAATGCTCTGCGATTACGACTCATCTGCTTGAGGTTGCGCATAATGTATTCCTTCGCTTGTTTTTCCAATTGAATGAACGTGCCGCGTGGCAGGTTCGAGAAGCCGTTCTCGACGTAGTACGAGATGGAATGTTTGGTAGCGCCGATCAGGGCGCGGAATTTATCCTGGAACCTGTACTCCTGATGCGCTTGTCCGATGAAGTCGAGTACAGTCAGGCACTCTTTGCCCTCCGCCATCCGTAGTCCACGTCCCAACTGTTGCAGGAATACGGTCAGACTCTCGGTAGGACGCAGGAACAGGATGGTGTTCACCTCAGGGATATCCACGCCCTCATTGTACAGATCAACGACAAAGATCATGCGCAGTTCCCCGTTCACCAGTTGTCCCTTCGCAGAATGACGCTCCTGTTCATTCGACCCGCCATGAAGGGCCATGGATGGAATGCCGGCTTCGTTAAATATTTTTGCCATATACATCGCATGATCCACCCCAACACAGAACCCAAGCCCCTTCACATCGTCCAGATCGGTTACGTATTTGTTCAGACTTTGGATGATCTGGTTGGCACGGATTTTGTTATGGGTATAGAGCTTCTCCAGTTCGTTCAGATCATAGCCTTTACGCGACCACTTCACCTGAGATAGATCGACAGTATCGGTGACGCCAAAATATTGAAAAGGACTCAGTAGCTTCCGGTCAATTGCATCGGTTAGACGGATCTCGGCAGCAATCGTATGATCGAAGTAGGCGGTAATGTCTTTGCCATCCATCCGTTCCGGCGTGGCTGTGAGTCCCAGCAAAATCTTCGGTTCGTAATGGGACAACAGCTTCTGGTATGAAGGAGCAGCCGCATGATGGAATTCATCCACAATGATGTAATCGTAATAGTCTGGGCTGGTGATTTCCGTCATCTTCATGGAGTTAAGACTCTGAATGCTAACAAACAGGTGATCCAGCGCCTCCGCTCGGTGATTCCCGACATGCAGCTCGCCAAAATTCATATCCTTCAGGATATACCGGAACGTGTCCCGACTTTGCTTCAAAATTTCTTCCCGATGGGCGACAAAAAGAAGCTTTGCTCCCGCATGGCTCGCACGGAATCGCTTGTAGTCGAAGGCAGAGATGACCGTCTTGCCAACGCCTGTGGCGGCGACGATCAGATTGCGGTTTCGTCCATACAGCGTACGCTCGGCGTGCAGCTGTTCCAGCACTTCTTTTTGATAATCGTAAGGCTGGATGTCGAGGTGAAAGTGGTTGGACTGATCTTTTTTACGATTCAGAGCCGCCTTCAACTGTGCCTCATGTCCCTCATCTTCAGCTACATATCGCGTAAATTCACGGTCATTCCAGTAACTCTCGAAGGTCGCTTCAATCTTGCACAGCACATCGAGTGAATCTTTCTCCGTCACCTTGAGGTTCCACTCCATACCACTGGTCAGTGCCGGGTTGGACAGGTTGGAAGAGCCGACATAAGCGGTGGTGAATCCAGTATCGCGGTGAAAAATGTACGTTTTGGCGTGCAGCCGAGTCACTTTGGTATCATACGAAATCTGGATCTCTGTGTTAGGTAATTTGCTAAGTTCAGTGATGGCCTTCAGGTCGGTTGCTTCCATGTATGTAGTTGTGATGATACGCAGCTTGCCACCGCTCGCCGTGAATTGTTGAAGCTGTTCCAGAAGTAGGCGAAGCCCGCTGAATTTGATAAACGATACCAGCCAATCGATCCGATCGGCGGTCACGATCTCCTTTTGCAGCTCCAATAACATACTCGGCTCAGACTTGGCACCTGTGAACAAAGAGCTTTGGGCGATAGGCGTATCTGGACGAACGATTTTGGTATCCCGGACCGCACGAATGCTGTTCAACTTGGAATACACATGGGTCAACACTTCCCCCTGCTCATCCAGTTGCAAGTCGTTATATTCTTCTTCCCCAAGCGTGCCTTTCAGCGTAGCAATAATCTCATTACACGTTCGGATCTGTGCCAACACTGCCGTCTTATCTTCCGTCTGTTCCCGTACAATCTTGAGCGCTCGTCGGGTCACAGCCGCCAAATATGTAGACAGTAGTTTACGTGCTTCCTCTGCATCCAGCTTCTCAGTTCCAATGTTATACACATCCGGGTCCAGCGCCGAAATCTCATGTCTGGTGATGGTGTTAATAAGCTGTTCATATATGCCTTGTTTCATGAATGTACCTCGTGTGGGTGTAGGATGGTTGTGGATCGTTCTCTATGTATATGATGAGCTAAAAATTGTTTCTTCTATATTATCGACCAATTGGTGGAAGATTTCATTAGTTGTTTTGATTTCATAGGAAAAAGCACCTCTACTTTTGGTTTGGTAGAAGTGCTTAATAATATGACTTTAAATCGTGCATAGATGTGTGCAACTCATATCATCTTTTCACTGTATCAATTAGGATTATAAATTAGTATGACAATCTACTCTCTTAAATTGAAAATAAGGTGATCATCTTATCTTTAATAGAGATTGATAAGTAATCGCTTGTTTTTTGAGTTTGAATATCAGCACAAAGGCTAGTTATCTCCTTTTGAAGTACCAAAAGCTCGGCTGGAATAACAAAAATGTTCATTTTCTTTATATTCAGACCCTCATCATCAATTTCAATCTCAATTCTCTTTATATCGTCGTCAGAACGTAAAATATCACCTAGACAATAGACAATACTGTCTTCTCTAGCCTCCTTAACCACTTTTTCTCCTAATAACCCTAAGAGAACTTGATAATTCGGATCTCCGTCTTTAAATATATTAATTAACTCAATGATAAGGTCATTCAGAGGAATATTTCTTAATTTCTCTTCCATCCTCTCTCTTGAATCATCTAGAAACCACGATTCGAGGTCCACTGGTGTATCGTCTATTATCCCCGGAACATAGGGCTTAGTGTAAAGAAAATCTTTATTCATTGTTTAACCTACCTTTTAATGTTTTGTATATTCCCCACCTATTTTTTTGGCAACTCTGTCGAATAGCATATCCCACACTGCATCTTTATTACCAGTTTTGAAATATTCTTGTGCTTTCAGATCACTTCTTAGCTCTTTTTGAATATTAGCGAATATAAACCCTATGTCTTCTGCATTTTCTTTCCAACCTTCTGCCCCTCGTTTCATACTCAAATTAGTACCATTTGGTGAAACAGCTCTTATCTCAGCCATGTTAAAATCTATTGCAGTGGCTATATCTTCAAGACTGAAAGGACCGTTAGTTGGATGGTTATGAGTAAACACCGTATCTTTAGCTGTATCTTTATGGTTACTTATATTTATAGACTTTTCAGTACCAACAACAGTTTCCCCAATTAAATTACCATTCTTATCAAAGAATTGCCCGTGTTCCAGGGGTTTATTTCGAATTTGATCCTCAAACTTATTAACTGATTCTAAATAATGAGTTCTACTTGTCTTTTCATTTCCTTTCCCCGACTCAGACTTAGCCGCACCCGATCCAATGTCGTCCTTCGAACGAAAAGCTTTGCCAAACAAAACATACGCCAGGGCCTGTCCTGTCATCGCTCCACCGTAGTATCCTGCTCCACTCTCATCGATCTGTTTCTTCTGCTCTTCTACAAATTGCTCTATATCTGACCTCGCTGTTCCTGTACCCCAAGCGGTATCCCATGCAAACTGAATACCACGCCCAACATCTACAACTTTGCCCACTGTCATGGCATATGCCACACTATTTAATGTACTGAACGGGTTGTCGAAAAAAGCTTCTGCCGTCTGGCCCATTCCCGTTATTGTTTCTCCTACTGATTTATCGAGCAGCCCTACAGCGAAATTTCGCTTTAGTTCCTCTGGAATATACAGTGCAACCTCGCCTGAGCCGTCCGTTGTTCTAAAGTTCCTCGCGATAAACGTAAACTCATTCTGGATTTTGTCCAACAGCCCGAGTGTAGTTGGGAACACTTCTTTCACCTGCATAAAATCCCAGAAGAAACGCTCTCCTGTCACACCCGACCATTCGGATTGCAACATATAGATGGATTTCTCCAGTTCTCTAACGATTTGATCGAGTTCTAATTTCTTTTGCTGGACCAATCGAGCTTTCTCGTCCAGCACATCGGGATGTACCTGAATACGTTGCATCCTATCTTCACCGCCAACCTGACCATAGTAGTTATACCTAAATTTTAACAAGTGAAGAAGTCGATTGGAATCAAACGGAGGATTCATTTTCTTGTTAAAGATTCAGTAGACAAGGAACATTTGATATCCAGATATTTGCGTGTTAGTGCACTTTGTATTTAGGCAAGATGACTGTTTTGCCGCCGTATAACGCTGATGAAACGATTAACTGACTTCCGCCCATTCGATCCGGTCAGCTATGCGAATATTTCATCATTCGTACCTTGGATTTAAAGCATCTCTCCAAACGTCATCATCCACGAAATCTACATTATTCTCTTGAAAATAATTTCGGGTCTCTTGCTCCAGATCATTCAAGATTTGGGGCCAATCATTCTCGTTAATTTCCTTGGATTCAAAGTCCCCAACAATGTTCAGCCATTGATGATTTAACTGCTGGTACTCCCCGATTCTGGCTTTAAGTTCAGCTGTTACAGGATAACTGGTTATATCCAGCCTCTCGAACGTCATTCGCATACGGTAAAGCGTAGGTGGCATTACATCATCTAGACCTAGATCGTTTGTGAATAAAGTTGCGGGTTTTACCAGCCAATTGGCTTCTTCACTGAAATTTAGATTCATCAAGTTATACTTATCTATAATCTGCGTCATATTTGTAAAGTTGTAATAGAGCTGGCTAGCTTGTTCTCCATCCTCAACCATCTCGTTTGTTATTTTGTCATTCTCCAGTATTCGGTTAAATAAACTATCATTATTGATAATCGCACTCTTCAGATCAACGAGATCTTGACGGACATTCATCGTTAGGTACTGTTCATACATTCTTTTCTCTTTATAGAGGCTATAAGTTGGAACAAGTAAGATCACAAATCCAATGCAACATCCGATTATTAAAAGTCGTTTTTTAAGTATCATGGCGAGCTGTTCTCCTAGGATTTTATAGTAAGAAGCACCTCTACATTTGTATGGTAGAAGTGCCTTTAAGTAGTATCATTATTTCATTTACCTGCTGCTTTTTTAGCTTGATAGCTCCTTTTCAATATAAGGATGGTCAATTAGAAGAAGAAGGCTTGAAGTTAGATATTTAGTTTGATATTCATCCAACTGATTATTGACCGTCAGCAGACTATTCTCCATTCTAAGTAGTTGAGTAGAACCATCTTCTAGGAATAAAAGATTACCCTCAGTATGTTTTATAAGCTTACTAATAATTCTGAAAATATGCTCTATACCTTCAGAAAAAGTACTGCCAAACAATTGAGTTCTAATGCATACATTCACATCTAAGGTGTAATGCTGTTGAACAAAAGTGATATCAGAAATATCCTCAATTTCAAGAAACAACGTAAAAAATCTACAGCCAATCACTATTTCATCTTCATTTTTTTGGAGAGAAGCTTTCTCATTAACCAATTCAGTGACATATCGCTCGATCAGTGCCCCCAAAGAATTATGATCGAGCTTACTTTGTAAAAATAATTCATAGTCCATCTATTAATCCTCCCCAAACACCCGTGTTATGTTACCGTCCTTAACGAATAAAATCTCTTTCAGATTTTTCAAATCTCCGGTTGGATTTGCTTTTCTGATAATTCCTTGACTAAGTTCACTAACTTTTTCAGTAGGAAATTCATCCAGGTTAACAACGATTCTTTCCGCTTGCGTTTTAGTTTTCGTTGCTATGTTTCGAAGAATATTATCTACGTTTGCATCTTCCTTAGGCGAGTAACAGTCAAAAACCTTACCGTGAATTAAAAAGTCAGGATTCGAAGTTGCCTTGATTCCATAGCCATTTCCGCCGTTTATTTCGTCTAACATTTTGATTTCATAACCTTGTTCAGCTAAGAAGTCTGCAGTTTCATTTTGTTTCTTTATCCCGCGGGAATCACCTACTCCATAATTTCCAGTTGGTTTACTTCCCTTGGGTAGGGTAGGCTCAGTCATATCTATATTACCTGTCCCACCTTTTCCCTTATGTGACTCCGGCTTACCTCTCCCCGATCCAATGTCGTCCTTCGAACGAAAAGCTTTGCCAAACAAAACATACGCCAGGGCCTGTCCTGTCATCGCTCCACCGTAATACCCTGCACCACTCTCATCGATCTGTTTCTTCTGCTCTTCTACAAATTGCTCTATATCAGACCTCGCCGTTCCAGTACCCCAGGCAGTATCCCATGCAAACTGAATTCCACGACCAACGTCTACAACTTTGCCCACTGTCATGGCATATGCCACACTGCTTAATGTACTGAACGGGTTATCGAAGAGAGCTTCTGCCGTCTGGCCCATTCCCGTTATTGTTTCTCCTATTGATTTATCGAGCAGCCCTACAGCGAAATTTCGCTTTAGTTCTTCTGGAATGTACAGCGCAACCTCGCCTGAGCCGTCCGTTGTTCTGAAGTTTCTGGCGATAAACGTAAACTCATTTTGGATTTTGTCCAACAGCCCGAGTGTAGTCGGGAACACTTCTTTCACCTGCATAAAATCCCAGAAGAAACGCTCTCCTGTCACACCCGACCATTCGGATTGCAACATATAGATGGATTTCTCCAGCTCTCTAACGATTCGATCGAGTTCTAATTTCTTTTGCTGGACCAATCGAGCTTTCTCGTCCAACACATCGGGATGTACCTGAATACGTTGCATCCTATCTTCACCGCCAACCTAACCGTAGTAGTTATACCTAAATTTTAACAAGTGAAGAAGTCGATTGGAATCAAACGGAGGATTCATTTTCTTGTTAAAGATTCAGTAGACAAGGAACATTTGATAGCCAGATATTTTGCATATTCGTGCATGTTTTTAGTCTACCTTCTTCTCATACGATGTCGATCTAACTGAGCTCTAAGGTATAATAAAAATGACATACTACTATATACACCCCTCATTCTACAGGAACAATTGATCCAATTCGAAGGAGGCTTATGCATGCAAATAGAACGACTTGATCATCTCGTGTTAACCGTAGAGAATCTGGAAGCAACCATTTCATTTTATACCAACGTATTAGGCATGAAGGTAGTCGAATTTGGCCAAGGCCGAAAAGCATTACAGTTTGGACAGCAAAAAATCAATTTGCATGAACTCGGAAAAGAGTTTGAACCGAAAGCTCATACCCCTACGCCGGGTTCGGCAGATCTTTGTTTTCTGGTCAGCACACCCTTGGAAGAAGTGATTCTCCATCTCTCACAACATCATACGAAGATCGAAGAAGGTCCGGTGGAACGTACCGGTGCACTGGGTCCCATTCGTTCGGTGTATATACGTGATCCTGACGGAAACCTGATTGAGCTGTCCAATGCTTTGCACAGTTAATCCCGTGATTTTTCAGCTTTATATGATCACAAAAAACCTGCAAAGCCTCGGCTTTACAGGTTTTTTGGTCTACATGGATTAACATATGATGGATTAACATCGCATCTGTAGCTGCTCCATTAACACGTTGAGGTTGAAAAGGACCCTTGCATCCCTCTCTCCATTAGTGAGACTTCTTTATTTCTCGAATCGGAACCAGCCGAAGTCAAACTGACTGCCTGGCAGGAAGATAAAGCTTACTTTCTGCTCACCTGTCACCTGCTCAAGCTCAAACACCCGCTCCTCAAATCCACCTGACTGGGTGAACTCAACCAGCTGGTTGCTCTGTCCGTCCGCACCTGCGAAGCGAATATGAATCGTATTTTTATCAATTGGTGAATGACCGTAGATCACGAGCTTCGACGTGCCTTCTGCCGTAAATTCCATATTTTCAAACTCCAGCGATACATTGTTCCCGATGCCTTCAACACGGTCACCCTCGATTTTGAACGTATCTCCATAGAGATGATCACAGGATGCAGCCGCATTCTGTTCAAAGGCCCGACTCTGGCGTTCGAAGGAGAAGCCTTTAATATGAATCTTCTGTTTCAGTACAAAGCAGATCGACGTGATCCCACTAAGGCGTTTGGATAGGTGATATGTCTCTTCCTGATATACATTCCAGATGGACTCTTTGTCATACACCACATCTGCGATCATCGTACTTCCTTCTTCATCTGGCATACCTTCCCAGATCTGAATGAAGTACTCCTCACTGGATAACGTGAAAATAGGAACCGTAATCGTATCGGAGCCGTATGGTCCGAAGTCAATATTGCGGAAGCCTACATGCGTCTCTCCGTCGCGACTTGTCGCTACCCCGCGTTCGTTGCCGTTACCAACCTCACCTTTGGTGTAATCGTACAGTCCGCCCGTGATGAAGCCGTATGGATCTTTGTACGCTGTGCCAAGACCGTCTGCCTTGAATTCCAGCTGAGAAATCAGTTTCGTTTTATCCGTACCGTTAGTACTGGTTGCGCGTAGGCGGAACTCCCCGTCACCAATAGCGGATACCTTCACCGCATGTTGATGCTCACCATTGCCCCCCGTTTCTGCTTGAACAGCTTCCACTTTGGCAATGTTGGACTCGATCCCCGCATCGTTCACAACGGCCCACTCGATATCACGGTAGGAGGTGTTCTCCGGATACAGCTTGGCGGTTACAACCAGCTCCGGGTTGGACGGATCGAGCAACTGTCCTGCACTACTGATGATCTCGATTTTCCGCAAAGGGATCTCCTGAGCATTCCCCGTCAGCACCGGACGTTCTTCATTGTTCATGAAGACAGGTTGCACTTGTTTTTCACCGTCAAGTTCCCCATCCACAACCCGCGATTCGAACTCAGCCGTAGCCCCTTCCAACCCTTCGGAAGAAACTTCAATCCGTACAGTTCCAGATTCATTTGTCGCTCCGATGATCGCCATCAGTTTGCCGCTGAACAGTCTTCTGCTCAACCCTTTGTAAGGATCATAGTCCGTGCTATCCCCGTTATCCAGACCCAGTAATCGACCTGCACCAGTCACCTGAACTTGCACGCGGTTGTTTGCATTGTGCACCGGATTACCTGCTTCATCTTCCACATCAATTTCTACAAAAATGAGGTCTGTACCATTCGCTTGTAGTTGCTCCCGATCCGCTTGCAGACGAATCTTCTTCGCATCCGTATAGGATCTTTGCACATCGGTTGCAATGATCTGACCGTTCTCATCATAAGCGATCGCTTTCAGCTCGCCCTCTTCGTAGGGCACTTTCCACCAGCCAGACAGCTGTGTTCCATTGGCATGATCGATATCGTACGTGCCAATGGTTTTACCGTTGAGTTGCAGCTCAATCTTCGGCGCGTTGCTGCACACGCGTACATCAATGATCTGACCCGGGCTGAAATCCCAATAAGGGAACAGGTGAACCATCGGACTTTTCTTATAATCCGTCCATGCCGCTTGGTAGATATAATAGGAGTCTTTCGGGAACGTTGCTGTATCCAGCTGTCCAAAATACGAATTCTTCGTATGGTACGGTGTCGGTTCTCCAATATAATCGAACCCGGTCCACAGGAACTGCCCCAGCGAATACGGTGTATCCCGCTCTGCCAAAATGCAGTATTCTGCCGACTTCGCGCCCCAACTCGTCGTACTGTTACCCAAAGCCGAGCACTGCTCATCATCATCTGCCAGAATCGGCTGTTCGAACGGGAAGTGATAGATGCCACGACTCTGTACTACAGAAGACGTCTCACTACCATAGATGATCCAGTCCGGATGCTCTTCATGATGTTTGTCGTAATATTTTTCCGCGTAGTTGTAGCCTGCCAGCTTCACGATGTCCGCGCATTTTTGTGCATTTTCCCAAGGCATGTAGTTGGAACCAATCGTCACTCCTGCATTGCCTTTCGGATCATATTCCAACACATAATCCATCAGCATCCGAGTAACTTCCTGTCCACGCTCATCCGCATGGGTATCGTAAATTTCGTTCCCGATACTCCACATGATCAGGCTGGCATGGTTACGGTCGCGCTTCACCCAACTCTTCACATCCGTATGCACCCACTCTGGGAAAAATCTCGCATAGTCGTACGGCGTTTTGGCACGTTCCCACATATCAAAGGCTTCAGATACAACCAGCATACCCATCTCATCCGCAAGTTCCATGAACTCTTTGGCAGGCATATTATGTGCGGTGCGAATGGCGTTAACACCCATCTCTTTAAGTAGAACGAATCTTCTACGCAATGCCGTCAGGTTAAAAGCTGCTCCCAGCGCCCCGAGATCGTGGTGTTCACACACACCGTTCAGCTTCATCTTGACTCCGTTCAGGTGGAACCCTTCATTGGCATCCAGTTTGATATCCCGGAATCCAATGCGTTGTGACATCGATTCAACTGTCCGATCTTCCTGATCATCCGAGGTCAATCGCAGCTCCGTCACCAGTTCATACAGATGTGGTGCGTCTGGGCTCCACAAGTTTGGATTCTCCACACTGATCTGTTGGCTATCTGATACAACTGCATTTTCACCCACCGAAGCCGTAACATTCGCTTGGCTGGATGCCACCACTTGACCTTCATACAAGATCGTATGCACCAGTTCTGCCTGCTGATTCTGTTCCAGGTTCAGCTCCGTATCCAATTCCACCTGCCAGCCATCCGCCTGCTGCTTGATAGATACATACGTTCCATCCGTAACAATATGGTTGCGGTCTCTCGTCTTCAGCCACACATGGCGATAGATTCCGGCACCGGAATACCATCTGCTGTTCGGGCTCTGATGCACCACTTTGACCAGAATTTCATTCTCGCCTTCCACCAGTGCATTCGTGATCTCATGTTCAAAAGCAGAATAGCCATACTTCCACTCCCCAACCAGCTGCCCGTTCACATACACCGAAGAATCCATGTATACGCCATCAAAACAAAGCAAAAGCTGCTGCTCATCCTTCGTGTAATGGAACGTCTTGCGGTACCATCCAATGCTGTCTTCATACAGTTCAAGCGTATTATATATCAGCCAATCATGGGGAAGCTCCACAGGTTCAAATACCAGACCCGCAGGTTCCGTAACATCCAGCTTGCTTTTCGCAAATTGCCATCCATCATTAAAAAGCCTCTTCTGATTCATGGTAGATTCTCACTTTCTTCAAGTAAATTATGATTACGGTTACAACAGTAGCTGTCGCTTTTTCCGAAAACCTTTTCGGTAATACACAAGTATGACTATAACACATAACCCGATTATACCATCAGTCTCTTTCCTGTACCTCCATTTCATAAGATTTTTTAGCCAGAATGATGAACGTTTTATCCCTCCAAGCATTTCAACTCTCAATGATAACAAACCAAAAAGGCGACCCGTCAACCGAGTCACCTTCTCTGTCCTATCCTTTAGCACGCCACTTCTTCTCTCTACACTCCTACACCAACACTACTCCATCTCTATCCCTTGTAAAAAGGGTTCCACCCTATGCCTTTGCCCGATGGCATCGCGCCAGGTACCCCATCCGCTTCAAGCAGCGGACGGACAACTAATTTCACGGGCCACTCCTCGCTCTCGAATATCACATGAGCGAGCGCAGCCCGATCGGAATCGGGAAGCTGCACATGTTGCAGCGCTTCCTTCCAAGCCTGCTCCGTGATCTCCCATAACTTCGTTTCCGGGATGTGATACACCTCGCTCAGTGCCTCCATGATCGCAGCCAGGTTCACCTGCGTCCCCAGCGACTGCACATAGAAAATCAGCTTCTCAATCGTCTCGTTATACAGGCTGTTTGAGTAGCCCGGTCGAATATGGTAGGCAGGGTCTGCAATGCCACGCTTGTCCAGATAAGGCTGATGCAGACGCACGGAATCATGATCACGGAACAAGAGACCTTTTACCTCATTATCCTTTAGCACCAGACAACAGTTCTGACCATGAATCTCAGGTACAACGCCCACCTTGAACAGACGCATCACGATATCATAGAATATCGTAGCTATACTGGTATAAAAGTCGAGAACACCCGCGCTGCTCAGATCATCCCCCAAAATGTCCGTTAATAGATGATGCCCTTCCAGATTCACACCCAGTGCAGCCATTGGAATGACTTTGTAGGCTTCATTAAGCAATTCAGCAGGATACACACGAATCTGTGCAGCCAGATGGCGGGGATAGTCATCGAACAGTCCCATGGATTCTGGCATGAAGCCCCACCAGTTCTGCTCTTCACACATATACACATTGTCCTTCAACGTCTCGTCACAAGCAACGGCCTGTCGTAGCATCCGTTCTCCAACAAGACCATTCAGCAGCTTGACCACCGGAAGATAGCGAGCAGCCCCCAGTGACAGCACACTAACCGGTAGCTTGAGCATCAGATTAGATTCGGTTGATGGAGCCATCGAGCGCAGAGAGGATGTGGCCTGTACGTCGCCCACTTCTACGTCCAATACGACAATGCTGCCTTCTTCGATCTCCCCAGTGAAACGGGGCAGAATCACATGCTGCAATTGCCACGGATGTACAGGCAACGGCAGATATTGTTCCAACGTGATTCCTTTACGGGCAAACTCGGCTTCCACCACTCCGCGCTGAACATCGTCTAACACGTCCAAAATGGAAAGTCCATCTTCACAACCTTGCTGCACGGCATCCAACCGTATAGCCACCCAGCGCAGCGAAATCGCCTTCCCGAATTCCGCTGCATAGCGTGTTACATCTTCTGCGTTGAATCCCACCTTGGCTTTGGACGATGGGTGAAATGGACGATCCCGCAATGCCGCAACGCGCTCACCCTTGATAAACCATTCATATGCAGACGCCGGGACGTTGCCCGACAGATACTGGACTTGTTCCCAACCCAGAGCAAACTGCTCCACAGCAATGTTCAGACTAGCCAGGAATTCCGCGACTCCAGGCTGCGTATAAGCCTCACCCGACAAAGCCTTCTGTAACACGGCACGTCCAACCTCTACCGGAAAATCAAGGAGAACCCAGCTTCCATCTGCTTTCTCCTCATAGATCGGTGAACCCTGAACCCATTGAGTCCCCTGTCTTACTCCTGTCTCAACCAGACAAAGTACACCTTGAGTGTGCAATCTATAGCGACAAGCTACAGTCTGATTGTGCTCTTCGCTGTCATATTCCTTATACAATCGACGGAACGGTGCAGGTGCCGCGGCAAAATTAATGAACGAATAACCTTCCATTGGAAGCAATTGCTCCGACAAGAATGAATTCATCAGATCCGCCATAATCCGGCGTTCAGCGGCTTGCAGACTGGAACGCTTCATCAGTGTTGACATGATCATTGTCCTCCGTTAGATAATGGAATGCCGGGTGCGGATGCCCCAGAAAATCATGATGCGAGATGGTCCAACAATAAGCTCCAGACTTTTCAAATACAACAATGTCTCCTACCCGTAGCAGCGCTATCTCCGCATCGGAATGCATGCGATCTTTTGGTGTGCATAACTCACCTACAACATGAACACGACGATCTCTTACCTCTGGACGGACAAACGAGTGCTTCCAACGATCCGTCGCCATAATCTGAAACGGATGGTTATGTCCCCATGAAGCAGGTAGACGATTGTGGTGCGTACCTCCCCTTAACACAGCAAAATACTGATCATGAGAGGTTTTGATATCCGTAACCTCTGCGGCATAATACCCGTGGTCTGCTACCAGCAGTCGACCCGATTCAAAATACAGCTGGCCTCCGCGTGAAACAAGACGTTGTCTGGCTTTACTTTGCTCCAGCAGGGAAGTGAACAAGGGCCAGTCGAATCCGGGGCTGACATCATACGTAACACCGAATCCACCTCCTGCATTCACCACCTCCACAGGAAGATCATACTGCTGCTGCCACTGCTCCACCTTTTGCAAATACAGTTCGATCATCTCAGCATGCAGCCTGGCGTCCATATTGTTGGATAAGGAGTGAAAGTGGAACCCGCTTAACCGAACCACATCCGCGCCTTCCACACGAATGAGTTCGACGGCTTCTTCCACTGCTTTTTCATCGATGCCAAAAGGACTCGGCCCACCGCCCATGACAATCTTCGTCCGGGGTAACGTACTGCTTCGCAGATTGACCCGGAGAAGAATGCGCACTTCCTGCGCTTGCTTCTGTTGTTGCTTGTGTTTCGGCTCTTGTCCCATCGCTCGCTCTTTCGCAATTGCAATGATGCGCCGCAGCTCCAGCAGACTCTCCACATGGATGTAGCTCACGCCATGCTCAATCGCCAGCCGCAGTTCGCTCTCCTTTTTACCCGGACCTCCAAACAGAATTGGAACCTCGCGGCTTACCGCTCTAACCTTGAGCAGCTCTCCAATTGAAGCCACTTCAAAGCCCTTCACCAATGGTAGCAACGCCTCAATGATTCGCGGATCTGGATTCGCCTTAATGGCGTAGAACAATTCTGTGTTTCCGGGCATGCTGCCCAGCATCTGACCTACCTGTTCCTGAATGCCGGCCAGATCGTAGACATACGCACATACCGGGTCTTCCAATCCGCGTTGTAGTTCATCAATCGCCTGCCATACACTAGGTTTCATATCTGCCCACCCGCATTCCTGTAGTCATTCCGTTTTTGAGCATACGCCCGAAACGCCGTATTCCGATCATCACCCAGCACGTATATATGTACTCCCCGCTCAGCCCAGAGCGACATGTCTTCCACGCCTCTCGTGACCGTAGCATAAGGTACTTCGCACTGCTGCGCGGTAGCATGCAATTCATCCAGTGCACGTCTCACATCCGGGTGCT
Source organism: Paenibacillus sp. FSL K6-1318 (assembly GCF_037976905.1). Lineage (NCBI taxonomy): Bacteria > Bacillati > Bacillota > Bacilli > Caryophanales > Paenibacillaceae > Paenibacillus > Paenibacillus sp. FSL K6-1318. The sequence continues at coordinate 1,114,357 of NZ_CP150270.1, read as the reverse complement.
CTGTCTGCCATGGTACGCCGAGGGATTGCGACAGATCCGCCGCCCCTTCCAATACAAAGCTCACCTGAGGGTGAGACAGAATCTGTGCACTTTGCTGCACGCCCTCCGCACTTTCGATCATGGGTACAACCATCACTTGTTGGTTGGCTTCCCCAATGTATCCCGTGAGCGGATATTTACCGAATACACCGGGACGACCGCTATTCAAGCTCCGCATACCAACCGGGTGATAGTAGGCGTGACGAACCGCTTCTTCCACCTGCTCCAGTTGCTCCACATGCGGTATGACGATGCCTTGTGCGCCACAGTCCAGCACTTTAAGAATCTCCGCTCGCTCCACTTTCGAAATCCGAACCAACGGGGTTAGGCCGACCAGTTCCGCCGCCCGAACCAACTCTTCCACCGATTCCATCGATGTTGCGGCATGTTCCAGATCAATAATGACAAAATCATATTCCGCATGGCCGATCATCTCGATGATGACCGGGTGTGGTATGGATACAAAAAGGCCATAGACTGGCTGTTTGCGTGCAATCTTTTCCTTCAGCGTGTTCATTTTCATTCGACGATTCCCTTTAATTCGTGTGTTCTCTTTGATTCAAGTACATCCTTTGATATCTTAAGCGGGTTGCTCGCCTTGCGGAAATATAACTCCCCATCCCCATACAGACGACGCTTGGTCATCTCTTCGATCAGTGCATCTTCGGCAAAAAGGTCAAATGCAATGAACCGCTCTGCGTATTCCGGGTGCTGCTTCTGATAATCCACAATTACACCTGCGCACAGCTGCCAGAACGCTTCCTCTGACAACCCAAACTTCTCAAGCGCTAACGCAATATCCGTCATGCAGATAAAAAAGAACGCATCATACGTATAGTCACGGACTTCCGACACATCTCCGGCATAGATGAAGGAATATCGATTGAACTTGCGGTGGGTTTCCGGCTCGGGGTTCAGCTTCGGTGCCCGTTCCGGGTGCAACAGTTGATCCGGTACATAGCGAACACCATCATGCAGATCCTTGATAAGGATTCGTTTCGGCAGATCATCTTCCAGTACCAAAATGATATTCTGAGCATGAGATTCCAGCGCAATCCCGTGTGCATAGAGCAAATGAATAATCGGCAGGGTAACTGTGCGAACAAGGGCCTCGCTCCACTTTTCCACCCCATGTCGTTCTACAGCATCCTGGATAAACGGAACACCATCCGGTTGCACCAACATCAGCGCATTCAGCGGCCATGCGGTCTCGCCTTCCTTCAGATGAACCGAGACATTCTCCCGCCAGATGGCACCGAGTGTACCGTAGGCACGTCCATACTGGGTTGCAGGTAACTGCTCATAACGGAACGACAGTCCCATGATTTCTTTTAAAATGCCAAACTGCACCTGTTGCAACAGCTCATCTTCACGAACAAGTTCATCCAGCCAGTCGCTAATCAGCGGCGCGTTCTGGGTCGTATGCTGTGCCAGAATGCGTGTGCTCGACGTGTTGGTGATGCTGAGAGCCAGTTTGATGTAAGGAGATTCCGGGTTCACCCGGTTCGAGAGCGAACGGATCGATTGCTGTGCACGATAGGCCGAAGACGATGGACCAAGATATACGATATCCCCATCCATCAGTTGACGGGCATATACCGTCTCCAACTGGTGCTCCCACTGCCATGGATGAACAGGAATGAACACATATCGCTCACCAGTGACTGCACCTTCTTTCCCATCGCACTCCAGGATCTGTTGAAATCGCTGCATATCCTCTGCGGTCAGATGCTGCCCCACCAATTCTTCCGAGGTATACCCCGTGGATACAGCGGTCTGAGCCAATTCTTTTCTCACAGCAACCCAGACTAATGCAACCTCCGTGTTAAACTCAGGACCATAAGCGAGATTGTCTTTCAAAGAAAATCCCAACCTCGACTTATAGCTCGGGTGGTACAGATGACCGTCGGTCATGTGACTTTCGAGCGCATCATAATGCCGATCCTCACTCGGAATGTTCAAGGGTAATATGGCCCGGCACTGACTGTCCTTTGCCATCGTTTCGAGCAGTTCCTGGATAAAAGCCGTCACATTCGCACCCTTCAAAGCGTTTAGCACAATTTCCTCCAAAAACAGATCCAGATCGGTGCAAGGTACGCCTTCCCTTTGAATCGAACCCTTCTTCACCTTCACCCGGCCAAATGAAAACTTCCGCTCGGCTTCACACGTGTACGCCACAGAATCGCCGGAAGATGTAAGGCCGCTAGTTCGCCATTCGCTTCCACTCACATGACTGTCCAGAATGCCCTCGAACCACATCGCCTCCAGCGTCTGCCGCATGATCCGTTCCTGTACACCCACGTAGACTGCTTCTGTCCTGCCGCCTGCTTCAGCCCTGTATCCCACGACTCCCACACACTTCACTCCCTATTCGTTTCATTACATTGCTCACCGGCACGTAAGCCGGGGTCTGGCTGATCCCTCTTAGACAACTCACCAAATTTTGTTTGGCAAGAAATGCATCCGTCGTCAGCAGATGTCGTACATATTCATTGCCCGTTCGTTCCAGTTCATCTACAAGTACCTCACGTACCTGCTTCCAGAAATGCTCCTCCGGGACGTTCACATCTCGCGCCATGGCATGAATCAGAGACCCCAGATGATTGACGATAAAATAGTACGATGTCCGCGCCCAAGCTTTCTCTCGCGAATAAAATAGTAAATCGGACGCAGTACGTTCCTGCTCACTTATAAGTTCCTCATCCACACTGACCCCTTCCAGATCGCGGACGATAAAATCAACAGGCAACCCGTCCTCCAAGGTCACAAGGGTATTCTGCAAATGAGCTTCAAAATGAATGCCTTTCTCACCCGCCGCCCTTACAATCGGTAGCAGCGAACATGCCACATAACGATCCAGCCAGCGCTCAGCTATGTCACGTCCACCACCCAGCATCGTCATCAGTCGCGACCGCATCCCAGGAAGCGGTGCCTCAACCAGACTGGATAAGACATACGTGTTCGCAGGGTCGAACTCAATGGGCCGATAAGCTATCGTAAATAGACTGGTTAACTCTTCATCATCAAAGGCACATGTCGCTACACCTGTCTCATACGCAATATGGGTGTTCGGTTCAGCACCGAAGCAGTCATGCTGCCTGACGTATTTGGAGGCATCCAGTGTTCTGCGCATCTGCTCGGCACTGTTGGTACGAATCATGTTGGTGATCTGCATGTTAAGGGACAGCTTGATATTGCAGTTCCATGCCGGAATATAAACTGTACGGACCGAAGAAGTTGGATATACGATTGGCCCCGCACTGCCAAGCAAAATTAATCTTTCATCTCGAATATAGTGCTGTACTTCGGACAGCTGTGATATGTACGCGTATTGCCATGGATGGACGGGCAGAAGCCCATACATTCCACTCTTTTCTTTTAAAATCTGCTCCACATGGTTCCGCAGGAGATCATGCAAGTCCATTACCGCCTCGTCATCCACCCATTCCTGCACATAGACATCCTGCCTCACGGCGATATAACAGAGTTGAAACGATGTCCTCAGTTCCGGACTGTACTTCTGTACATCCTGCTCGCTGAAGCCTTTGGAGTTCTTCGGAAACGGATGGAACGGGTGACCATACAACAGGGACTGTTCCGATGTCCGATAGTCGTGGATGTCGAGACCGGCTGCTTGTTCGATGTACAATGTAAGGTTACCCACACTGTTATCTATCTTTTGTGCAAAATCTCTGGCATATGCCAGCTCTACGCGATTCGTATTCTCACCCATTGGAAGTGCAATATCTACCTCAAGTGAGCTCTTCATTTTCATCGCACTCTTCAGCGTTCCATGTGGATCTGAACTCGCTCCCTGTGCCCCATCTCCACTTAGCTCACATGTGATCCAGCGAACCAGGTCGCGATAATGCACTGTTTTCCCACCGGATTGCATACTGAGGTATTCATGCTCCCCCATGGCAGAGTAATAGGCCAGCTGTCCCGTCACCGTCACCCCGCTGGCTTGAAAAGCAACAGCGTACGTCAGCGTATTCGAATTGATCCGAATATCGCTTTCCTTCTCTAACGCAAGCTCACGGATGTAACAGTTCAGCAGCAGCTTGCACGAATGTTCATGGGCCTGCTGCTCCGCCTCAGACCGGAGCTTGTTTTCCATCTCGAACAATGATGCCAACCTTCTTTCGGGTTATAAGTAAGACCAGGGGAAGTGTAAGCAGTATGGCGCAGCCAAGTCCGATACAGATCTCTTTGAGCGCTCCCCATTTGGCCATCTCCATGGACGTTCCTCCCCCGGCAAGCCATTGCCAACGCATATCGTAATACAGCGTCATGCCCATCACCGCAAACGAAGAAGCCAGCCGCTCAATCGTCGTCGATAACACGGACCCTTCGTGCATGTCTTCGTCCGGTAAGGCTTGCAGACCGATAGCAGAGATACTCATGCCTGACAGGCCAACGCCAATTCCCCGACACGCCATGAGCATACCGATGATCCAGATTGATGCTCCCATGGGCAGAACAGCAAAAGAAAGGATCGATATCGACACCAGTAGCGTGCCCCATGCGATAAAATGCCTGGACCGACCGCGATCCAGCAAGCTGCCGCCAATCCACATGAACAGACTTGTACAGATCGACAAGGGAATGAACAGCGCACCGGACATGGCTGGTGACAGGTGGAAGACATCCTGGAACAACAACGGCAAGGCAAAGATCACACCAAACATGACACAATCCTGAATGGTCGAGATCAGCACGGTCAGCGGAAAGACGGCATTACGCCGCAGCAACTGGTACCGGATCAGCGGTTCCTTGCGACCGTTCTCTGTCTGGACAAAACGAATGAGTAACACTACACCCAGCGCAATCAGCAGCCAAGGTACCCATACTGCCACGACAGGACTTGCGTACAACTGTACCCCCAGACTAAGGGCACCTACCGCACAGATTAGCAGCATGACACTGAATGGATGCCATTTTTTCCTGCGGGCAGGGATATAGGTTTGAATGACTCGACCGCACCCGATCAACGAGAACACAGCCAGCGGCACATTGAGCCAGAACAGCATTTCAAGCCTTCCATACTGAATGATGAAGCCACCCAGCGTTGGACCAGCAGCTGGAGCCAGCATAAGCAGCAAGCCCCAAGCACCCGTAATTCGTCCTCTTACCTCCGGTCCGTACACATCAAACAGCAGCACAAGCGATAACGGAATCATCAGCCCGGCGGCAACCCCATGCATGAAACGGACCAGCAACAGTACTTCGATGGAGTGATAAAACAACGCACCTGCCACCGAGAACACTCCATAGATGGTGATTCCCAACATATACGTCTGTTTACGGCCCAGTCGGTCCACGATCAGGGAAGCCAGCGGCATCGTTAACGTCATGGCGAGCATGTACAAGGCGATGATCCATCCGCCTGCTGTCGTAGAGATCTGATAGTATTGCACAAAATAAGGAAGCAGCAGGTTAAATGCACTGTTGGTCAGCACCAGCGAAAAAGCACCGATCAGAATCGCGAGTAATACTGCATGCCTCTTCATCAGAGAAAGCTTCAGCATGCGGCCGTTGCTAAGGCAATCGCTTCAGCTACCGATTTCTCAAAGATCGCGAGGATCGCACCCGATTCTTGTTCCGTAATATTCAGCGGCGGCAGAAAACGAACAACAGCGGAATGACGCCCACCCAATTCCACAATCAAGCCATTCTTGAAACATTCACGTTGAATTGACTCAGCCAGCATACCGTTAGGCAGATAATGTCCCAGACGATCCTTGCGTCCTGTTGGATCAACCACTTCAACGCCAATCATCAGCCCTCTGCCTCGAACATCACCAATCTCTGCATACCGCTCTTTCAATGCATTCAGTTGATTCATGAACTGCTCACCACGCAGTTGCACGTTGTGTAGAATATCCTGTTCCCGGATATAGCGAAGTGTGGCAAGCCCCGCAGCCATGGCTAGCTGATTGCCACGAAACGTACCTGTGTGTGCACCAGGCTGCCATTGGTCCAGCTCTTCTTTGTAGATGACAACAGACATCGGCAGACTTCCGCCAACCGCTTTGGAACAGATGATTACATCTGGAATGATTCCGGCATGTTCAAATGAAAACATTCGCCCTGTGCGTCCGATCCCGGTCTGCACTTCGTCAATGATGAGCGGAATATTTCGCTCTGCCGTAATTCGGCGCAACTCCCTCAGCCATTCAATGTCTGCCGGAATTGCCCCGCCCTCTCCCTGCACCGTCTCCACAATGACCCCGCAGGGTGCCGCAATACCGCTCTCGCAATCATCGAGCAAATTCTCAATATACTGTGCGCTTAATTGGGCCGTCATGCCTTCACCAACACCAAATGGGCAACGGTATTCATAAGGAAACGGCAGGAAATGCACATCCGGCAGCAGGCTTTGCAGATGCTGTTTCTTGCTCAGATTGCCACTCATCGACATCGTCGCTTGTGTTGAACCGTGATATCCACCTTGAAAGGCAAGAATGGACTTGCCACCTGTAGCATGTTTGACCAGCTTAATGGCTGCTTCTACGGCATCCGCTCCGGTTGGACCACAGAACTGAATCTTGGCCTTATCTCTCATCTCTTCCGGAAGGATGGAGAATAGTTCTTGCATATATGAAAGCTTCAGCGGCGTTGCCAAATCCAGTGTATGTAGCGGAATCTGCTGATCCAGAACATCGCGAATGGCGTTGACCACCGTGTCATGGTTATGTCCCAGCGCCAATGTTCCTGCACCAGCCAGGCAGTCGTAGAATACGCGGCCTTCCGTATCGGTAATCTTCACCCCATGGGCCTTGCTAATGACAAGCGGGAAATGTCTGGGGTACGATCTTGCATTGGATTCCTTCTCATTTTGCATCTTCAGATATTCCGTCTGCACCTCTACTGACATAGCCTTCTAACGCTCCTTATAATCGATTCAGGCTGAACCTGCTGCCTGTGATTCTTGTTCTACATCTTTTATCCGTTGTTATACGTCTTATATTCGAGTTGCTCCTGACAAAGGTATTCCAGGTATAGCCGAACTACATCACGGGTTGTTCCACCATGGGGAAAGACGTGGTGTGTCATATCCGGCAAGGCGTTCACTTCCAGGATGCCTCCCTGGTCTCTGGAGATCGGCGTGCGGATATCACGACAACGAACATCGACTCCAGCGACATCAATCTGAAGAGTCTTTGCCGCCTGAATGATCATTCGGGCATTCTCGGGATGAATGATTTCGGTACAATCCTTATAGAATTCACTGATCTTTCCGGCGGCTGAGTTACGAAGATCGTATAGCTCGATTTCTTTTCTGGCGGCAGGTACTTCATCCAGTGTTGTCCCTTGTGCTCGTAATACCTCCAGCAGACGTTCAGCTTCTGCATCAACCTGGGGAAAAGCTTCATACTCGCCAATGTGCGTCATCTCGATTCGATCCTGATTCAACTGCTCGATTAACGTCCGAACGGTTGAATTTCCATCTCCCTCGACATAGACAGGTCGATACTCATTCACAGCCGCCACTTCACCGTTAATAATCAGCACTCTGTAATCGATTCCAGTCACATATTGCTGCAACATAATGCTACTGCCATGGACACCCGCAAGACGAATAGCTGCCTCCATTTCATCTTCGGTACGCACATCCAACGTCACTCCCATGCTACTGCTTGCATCCAGCGGTTTCACCACAATAGAACCATGTCTTTTCAGAAAATCTGCTGCTTCGCTCCCCATCTCCGGGATCACGATAAATGTTGGTACAGGCATGCCCTGTTCATGCAGCAACCTATTGCATGCCTGCTTGTTCTTCGCGAGCAAACCAGCAATTAACGGCAGACGATGAGATCTGGTTTTGTTAATGATGATCTGCTTGTCTCCTACAGACAGCTTCAGAAAATCTTCGCATCCCTCAAGAAGTGGCTCACAGGCGATGCCCATTTCTCTCGCTTTGCTTATAATGAGTCGGTTTTGCAGATTATGAATCCCTTTCGGAAACACTGAAAATCCTCCTCGATCGAATGAAGGTACTCGCTCATACTTTCATCAATTTTTATTGTAATTTGATATTGATAATGATTATCAATATCATACAAAATCTATTTTATGGCAATTTGAGCTATATTGTCAATAATAAACTTTTAAGGAAAAATAAGATGTAATTTGGTGTGGGTTTGAATCGGTGTAGGTATGCTTTTATCTAATAATAGGCACAACAAACCGGGCAAGCATTGGTCATGGTTTTACCAACGGCTTGCCTAATTTGTTATCTGCATGCTCATGAACTGGAGTTCGTGTGGATGGTTGAATCATTATTGAAGTAATCAAAAGCAGACTTTTTGATCCTCAAGCCAGTTGTGTATAACGCTGTTCCCCATTCAGCTTCCTCCCTCTTCCATGTGGGATGCAAGTTGGTGTGCCGAACAGCGGATCGACCGCAATCTCACACTCCATCTGGAAGACTTTACGAACCATCTCCTGTGTAACGATATCCTCCGGTTTACCTTCCGCGTAGATGGACTTGTTGTGAACAGCCACAATGTGATGTGCATACCGACATGCCAGATTCAGATCATGAAGCACCATGACAATGGTACGCCCTTCCCGTTCGTTCAACTCGAACAACAGATCAAGGATATCAATCTGATGTGTCATATCCAGATAGGTTGTAGGTTCATCCAGCAACAGCGTTTCGGTTCCCTGCGCGAGGGTCATCGCAATCCAGGCACGCTGACGCTGTCCACCGGACAATGCATCCACAGGCCGATCTGCGAGTTCTGTCAGATGTGTAGACTCCAGTGCCAGCTTGACCATACGCTCATCTTCTCGGGACCATTGCTTCAGCCACGTTTGATGTGGATAACGCCCTTGCTTGACCAGCTGATTCACTGTCAAACCTTCTGGAGCAGTCGGACCCTGCGGCAGGATGGACATGCGCCTTGAAATCTCCTTGGTCGGCAGCTTGGCAATCTCTTCGCCATCCAGCAGCACGGAACCTGAACTGGATTTCAGCAAACGAGCCATCGTGCGTAGCAGCGTGGATTTGCCACAGCCATTGCTACCAATCAGGACGGTGATCTGTCCCTTGGGAATGGTCAGGTTTAAATTTTCAATTATGGGATCTGCTCCATAGGAGATAGTAAGCTCCTTGGCTTCCAGAATACTCACGGCTCTCTCCTCCTCAAAACTGATTTCGATTCTTGAACAATAGATACAGGAAAAATGGTGCGCCTACGCCTGCGGTGAATACCCCTGCGGGAACATCAAGCGGTAGAAAGGCCGTACGAGCAATCAAATCTGCGACGAATACGAGCAAAGCCCCGACCAGTCCGGACACAATTAGCATACTGCCGAACATCCGTCCAACCAGTTTTCGGGCAATATGTGGAGCGATCAGACCTACAAAACCAATGGTTCCGGCAACCGCAACGGCGATTCCCGCCAGTAGTACACTGCATAACAACAAAGCTGAACGATGCCATTGAACAGTCACACCCAGCCCTGTGGCCAGATCATCTCCGAACTCCTGTGCATTCAGACTGCGGGCGAACCAGATCGCCAGAGGAACAACAATAATGATAACCGGGAGAATGGTTCGGACATCGGTCCATGATGCTCCGTATATACTTCCTGTCAGCCAGATATAAGCTTGACCTGCCGTGTAGAACGGACTCAGGATCAGCATAAAGGTCGTTCCAGCTCCGGTAATGGCCGATACTCCAATCCCGATCAGCACCAGGCGGATCGGACTGACTCCTTTTTTCCAGGCAAGTACGTAGATGATCAATGCCGTCACAAGCGCACCAACGATGGCGAACAGTGGTAACAGCTTGATACTTACCGCTCCACCCAGCAATGTAACAAAACCTAAAGCCGCAACAGCTGCACCGCCAGTGATGCCTATGACATCCGGTGAGGCCAGCGGGTTACGGATAATGCCTTGCAGGAGTGCACCTGACATCCCCAGGGCTGCACCTACGAGCAAAGATAATAACACTCGTGGCAGTCTCAAAGTCAGCACGACAAAATCATGCTCGCCTGCATTCAGACCGAATATCGTTCTGAGCACATCCAGCGGAGATATAAAGTCACTGCCCACACTGGTACCAACAACCCCTGCCACTAGGAACAAGAGGATACATATGCCGATAACAGCCAGTGATTTTCGTTCCATTTGCACCGAGATGGTGTCTTTTTTGTTGCGGAAAGTCAACATCTTCCTCATATCTTCGTCACCCCCTTGCGGGCAATGTACACGAAGAAAGGTCCGCCAATGAGTGCAGTCATGACACCAAGTGGAACTTCCTGCGGCATGATCACCAGTCTTGCAACAACATCCGCAGACAGCAGCAGAATCGCTCCCCCTACAATAGAGTAGGGAACAAGCCAGCGGTAATCGTTGCCTACCAGTGCACGCATAATATGCGGGACAATCAGACCAACCAAACCGATCGAGCCAGCTACGGCAACCGAACCACCCGCGAGCAATACGGTAACAATACCCATGAGCACCTTGACCATAAGTACATTCTGTCCCATGCCTTTTGCGATATCGTCACCCGTCAGCAGCAGATTGATGGCTCTGCCCATGAACAGAGAGACAATAGCTGCAGCTGTCATGTACGGCAGAACAGGATATAACATATCCAATGTTCGACCACTTACTGAACCGGCAAGCCAGAACAATACATCCTGCAATCCGGTTCCATCCAGCACCAGAATGGCCTGTGTGAACGAGGCAAACAATGCTGAGATGGCCGTCCCCGCCAGTACTATTTTGATCGGTGTCAGGCCATCACGACCGAGAGAGCCCAGCGCATATACAATCGCCGCGGCAACCGCAGCTCCGGCAAAGCCAAACCACATCATGGTGGTGAGTGAGGATACGGACAATACCACGATGGCAATGACAATAAAAAAGATCGCACCTGCGTTGATCCCAAACACACTCGGTGATGCAAGCGGATTACGTGTTAATGCCTGCATCAGTCCGCCCGCCACAGCCAAACTTGCACCAACGACAGCGGCAATAATGGTACGTGGCAGCCGTTCCGTCAGGAGCACCACATGTTCCACCGAGCTCTCATCATAGAATTGCAGCGCATCCCATGCCATCTGAAACGTGATATGCGTACGCCCCAGAATCATACTGGCTGTGCAAGCAAGTAGAAGCAATATGAATAAACCAGCCAGTCCATAGACTTTGGCACTTGCCTTCGTAAAAAGGGGAAACATATTCTCACTCTTTCATCTGTAAAATGACAAAAGACCTGCCTGCCCATACACTTCGTTAACGAATGTCCTGGTGCATGGCAGGTCCTGCTCCTGTTAGTTAGTTCAGGTTGAACTGCTTATATAGATCGTCCAGCATCATGTTGGCCGATGTGTATCCACCTGCCATGTTCCAGGCGACTTCATCGACCTGAATCAGTTGGTTGTTCTTGACTGCATCAAGATTTTTCCAAAGAGGACTGCTGGTCCAATCATCATAATTTTTCTGAATCGCATCAGTTTCGGTGCCTGAATTGAAGTTAAAGATCATGTCCGCATTCATATCCGGAATGTTCTCTTTGGAAGTCAATTCAACGCCCCATGTGTCTGCATCATGTCCAGCAGGTCTGGTGAATCCAAGTTCATTCAGAATCTTACCTGCGTATCCCATGTAGAAAATACGAACCTGATCGGCTCTAAAGTTCGTAATGGTTGCTTCAATCGGCAGACGGTCACCCATTTTCGCCTTGAAATCAGCTACACGAGCATCCCAATCAGACAATAGCTTGTCTGATTGCTCAACCATATTCATTGCTTCACCAGTCGTTTTCACGGTTTCTTTCCAGTCAAACAACGTTTCCGTCACTACCGTTGGTGCGATCTGGGACAATTGCTCATAGATCTCTTCATGTCTGATTTTAGTAGCAATGATCAAGTCCGGTTTCAACTTGTTGATCTCTTCCAGATTGGGCTGGGATTCCTGACCCACTTGTGTTACTCCATCCAGGTCTGCTCTCAGATATTCATAGACTGGCTGCTGAACCCATGATTCGACCACGCCTGTCGGTTTCACGCCCAGTGCAACAACTACATCATTGGCACCCTGGAACAAGGTTACGATTTTTTGCGGGGTTCCCTTAATTGTGGTTTCGCCCATAGCATGTTTGACCACTCTTGCTTGATCATCTGTTGCACTACCTGATGTACCGCTTTCATTATTACTCTCATTACTACTTGCCGCCGAGCTGGATGTATTCGTTGTCTCAGCACTTCCACCTGAAGCACAACCAGCAAGCAGTGAAATCATCAGAATAAGTGCTGCATAAATATATAACTTTTTCTTTACTTGGAACATGTAACCCGACTCCCCTTTTCTCTGTAAATGATATTGAATCTCATTATCAATTGTATTGTAATAGAGATGAATCTATTATACAAGCATTTTATTTGGAAAAAGTCCTCACGTCATGTCGAACTTTGTCAGGCCCACAAACAGCTTTAAACAAAGGGATTTCGATTACATACATATAATATAAGTCAATATAATCCTCATTACTTAAATACATATATGTAATTTTTTTATTACTCTCTTTCGACTAAATAAAAACGCCTCACCGTAAATTCCTCTACGGCAAGGCGTTTTCACTTTTGCATATTTAATCATAATCACTCATAAAAAAAACGAATTAACCATCCGTTTAATTATAGCTGGTTGTCAGCCATTGAACGGGAGTCCATACAAGCTGCCCCGCACCTGCACCACCGCTCGCATTTAGTTTCGTCTGCAAGTCAGCCGGGTCAACTGCATCGTAATTATAAGGCAAGGATGCAAATCCGTTCCAAGCGAATGATTTCTCAGCTGCTGGGCCTGGCGCAAGTGGGCTTTTGGCATCCTCACTTCCCCCTCGATAACTTGCTCCATTCCATACGTATATCGTATCGATCGCCTTGATTTTTCCCGTGTAATTACTCTTGGACACACTCACCTGGTTGTTCCTAAGCGGATCTTGTACGCCAATAATGACGGATTTCTCCAACAATACCGCGCCATCCTCTGTAGAGATTGCTCCATTACTGGTGATTCCAAAATGATATCCTTTAGCTGAGATCGCTTTGGACATACTCGATGTAATCTTCTTTTTGATCTCCCAAGTATTGGCATTATCCATAACAATATTGTACACATGTACATTACCTCCACGTACACGCGGCATGCGATCCTGAATATCTTTATAATAATTGTGATGCAGGGTCACTTCCAGGTCAGCATTATCACTGGCGAACTCTGTCGCACCAATCAGATGTCCTTTCTTCTGGCTCGATGCGATGGCAATAATCTGTTCCTTACTCATGCCAACCGCACTGCTTCGCAGGTAAGCATACATTGGATGAGCCGACATATTCGCTTCGAGGGCATTTACCTGCTGGGTCACCCAGCTGTTCGGACCTTGATCATCTCCTACAAAAGAAGACCATGAAATCGTCACGCCACGGCTACCTTTTTTCACATCGACAAGGCCATCATAGGCTTTGTGAAAAGTCGCATGGTCAATCCAGACGTTGCTGCTATTCTCTACGGTGATGTAATCCCAATCGTTCTTGTCATAATTGCCCTTGGTAGCTTCGTCCCACTCCCATAGTTCATCAAATGCCAGGTTACGAATAATGATATTGTTGCTCCGCTTGAATGTAAACGCGGCATGTTTGATCGTCGCACCATTAGCCGAGAAAATCGTCAGACCATCAAAGTTATCAATACTCACTCTGCTGACACCCGTCTTCATCAGTACAGGATGTGTCAGGGCGTTATTATGGGCGCTAAAAGGAGCCGTCTTGGCTGAAGCCGGAATTTCATTCCAGCCCAAGTCCAGATCATTCATGATCTCAACCACTTTGGTTTTGGAACCTTTCTTCAATGCTACAGCCAGATCACTGGCGGTATATACCCGCATGTAACGTGAATCGGTATCCTCGATGATTCCTCCACCGGTCGTATTTGCTGCGGCAAATCCAGTCAAATTGTATGCAGCCATTTCCGGTGTCTGATCCGGAACTTCTGGTTCTGGTGTAGAATCGGTTGGTGGTGTTTCTATGGACGGATCAGTCGGTGGTACTTCGGTTGAAGGATCCGTTGGTGGAGCCTCCGGCGTTGGATCGGTCGGTGTTTCTATTACCGGATCTCCAATATTCGAAATGGTTACATTATCGTACATGACAATGGATTTCAACGTTACCAGCCCTGCACTTCCCTTAGTCATATCGGTATCTGTAGCGGACAGCTCCAACACACCATTCACGTACATGTTAATGGATGGGCCGCTCATTTCAAGTTTGACGTTATACCATGTATCCACTGCCAGCTTATAATCCAATTTCGTGGCAAGTGTTGTGGTTGATCCATTGACTTTTTTACGGATTTCAAGTTTGCCGCCACCACTGTTATACAACGAAGCTGCATAGTAGTTGTTCGCATCCGTATATCTGCCCGCTACGTAAGTTCGAGTCGATCCATTAAAATCAACCACTTTCACATCCGCTGCAACGGCGTAATCACTCCATTCCAGGTCCCCTGCCGAACTTCTGCCCTCGCTCTTGCCCGATTGGTAATATACTGCGTTCCCCTGATCTTGAACGACAGACCAACTACCACCGGTAGACTTCCACTGCGTATCCCCATTCTCAAAAGTATCCTGGGACCATTCACTCGCCTGAGCGGGATGAATCAGCCCAAGCGAGAGCACAAGACTTATGCTTAGCGCCAGGACCATCATTTTGGTAAAACGTTTGTTTCTACTCATGAACTATTCCTCCAATATGTATGAATCAACTCCAATGCTATTTATCGGGCATACCGCTACAAACGGAAATAGGTTTAAAGTATTAATTAATAAACCCAAAATACAGTATACTTTTTTCATATATATCCTTTCTGAAAATATTCTGAAAGAACCAACTTCATTCAAATTCCCCGAACAAATGTACACGTTTAAACATAGCCGTATCTCTTTGTACCTAGTTACAATAACCACTGCCAATACAGCTCTATACGACGCTGCACCAATATGCAACAGCATGAAACGATATAAAAAATCCATATTACTGTAAAATGATACCTGTAATTTCTTGTCGTACTATGTTAGATTATCCAATGGAATAATATCACATCTATAGATAGGGGAAATTGTAACGTGAAAAAATCTTGGGTTCTATCCATTATTATGAGTTTTGTTTTGCTTGGTGGGGTATTCGCACCTGCAGGGTCCTATGCCGCTGCTGCGGATGACTCAACCACTACATATTCGGAAGACGAATACTATGAAGAAATTGATACGTCAGAACAAGAACCGATCCCTACAGTCGAAGAAGAAGATTTCCTGGGCTACCTTGATCAGTTGGATATGGCATCGGTATATGAGGAGAAAGCTTTCAATGCTTTGGGAGGTGGATTTTACATTACATCATCCAATCGCAAGTCCGTTTTCTTGAAACTGACCAATACAGCGATTCCTAACTACACCAAATATGTATCCAAGCTGAAGCTGATTAAACCGCAAAATGCAGAATTGCAAAAAATTCATGCCAACCTCATCAAAGGTAGCTATACACAACTTGAAGGATTCCAGCTCGCCAAAAAAGCGGTCTCCAAAACAACGGTAAACAGCGCTGTCCTGAAACAAGCCAATGCCAAAATTGCTGCCGGCAAGAAAAATATCGAGAAGTATCAAAAAGAATTTGCTGCATACGCCAATAAACTTGGATTTGATTTTTAAAAAACAGTAACCGCAACTATCCGGTAATATTCATTCACCGTTACCTGGGATATGATGCAGATAAATTCTACATTTCAAATAAAAAAATTTGAAATTTAAGGAAAAAAAGTGTTTTCTTTTGCTAAGTTAGTTCGTATAATAGCACTATAATCAAAAGGCTATGCTGCCGAAAGGTACAACCTCGTGAACAATAGAGGTTGTGCCTTTTTTGCGTTTATGGCCGCATTGATCTGAATTTCATCATCTGACGAGGAGTGATTCACATGATTCTTGAAGCCATTTACCATCGCCCCAAACTCAATTGGTCCTATGCGTATGACCGCTCGACCATGCACCTGCGACTTCGTTCCAAACGCGGGGATCTGGATGCGGTGATTGCGATTACCGGGGACAAATATGCCTGGGATCGGACAATTACGCACATTCCCATGCACATCTTTGCCCGGGATGAAATGTTCGATTATTGGGAAGCCGAGACTTCACCTCCCTATCGCAGATTACGGTATGGATTCCAATTGATTCAGGGAGAGGAATCGGTCTGGATGACAGAGCGTGGATTCGAGCAGGCGTTGCCTGATCATCCACTTGAATTCTTTGATTTTCCATTTATGAACCCAGTCGACATATTTGAACCGCCTGCCTGGGTTAAGGACGCTGTGTTTTATCAGATTTTCCCTGAACGTTATGCCAGTGGTGATCCCTCCATCAGTCCCAAAAATGCGGAACCCTGGGGAGGCGAACCTACACCGGTGAACTTTTTTGGTGGAGATCTGCAAGGTGTGCTTGATCATCTGGATCATATCAGCCAGCTCGGCATCAATGCCATCTACTTCTGTCCGCTGTTCGAGGCCACGACGAATCACAAATACAATACAGGCGATTACATGAAAGTTGATCCTCACTTTGGAACCAATGAACAGTTCAAAGCCTTTGTGGACGCCTGTCATCAGCGCGGCATACGCGTTGTTCTGGATGCGGTATTTAACCATTCCGGCAGAGAGTTCCCTCCTTTTGTCGATGTGATGAAGAATGGATCCGCTTCCCCCTACGCAGATTGGTTCTATATCAAGGATTGGCCGCCGCGTGTGGAGGATGGTATACCGACTTATGACACCTTTGCCTTTGAGCCGCTCATGCCGAAGCTGAATACGGAACACCCTGAAGTGAAGGCATACCTGCTGGAGGTAGGACGTTTCTGGATTGAGGAGATGGACATTGACGGCTGGAGGCTCGATGTGGCGAATGAGGTGGATCATCAGTTCTGGCGCGAATTTCGGCAGACGGTAAAATCCATCAAGCCTGACGCCTATCTGCTCGGTGAGATCTGGCATGATTCGCTCATGTGGCTTCAGGGAGACCAGTTCGATGCCGTGATGAATTATCCATTTACCAATTCGGTATTGGACTACACGGTGCACGGAAAGCTGGATGGACTTGGCTTCGCGAATGAGATCGGCAAACTGCTCGCAGCCTATTCACAGCCTGTAACGGAAGCAGCTTTCAATCTGCTTGGAAGCCATGATACGCCCAGACTGCTGACCTTGTGTGATGGAGATGAACGCAAGATGAAGCTTGCCGTTACGTTGCTGCTTACGTATCCAGGTGTACCTTGTATCTATTATGGAGACGAAGTGGGTCTTGATGGGGGATATGATCCGGGTTGCCGCAAGTGTATGGAGTGGGATGAGACCAAGCAAAACCGTGAGCTTCTGGAATTCTTCACCCGTACCATTGCCCTTCGCAAACAGCACCCGGCACTGCGCAGTACGGAACTGAAGATTGTATATGCAAAAGTCGGAGACCCTTGTCTTGCCATCGAACGATTGGATTCGAATTCAGGTGAACGTCTGCTTCTTGTACTTAATGCGGGTGATGAGCCATGTACACTGGAACTCCCCTTGGCAGATCGTAACGTCTGGCGAAATCTGTTCACAGCTAACACCGTGGAAGCTCGGCAAAATAAACTGACCCTCGATCTGGAAGCATACGGATTCTCCCTGATGCAACTTGAGGTTAAACAACCTGCTGAGGCCTGAGATAAATACAGCTAACAAGGGGAAATAACTTCAAAGAGGCTGTCCTCCAGGTGATATGCTCCCCATAAAGTAGACAGGTGAAATAATAAAATCCTGTTACTGTATGGGCAGCATATCAGACCAAGGACAGCCTCTTCTGTATCTTATACTTCATATCCTAACGAACCCAGTACACGTTATTCGCTTCATTATACGCGGCCTAAATGCCTAACGAATCAGAGAGACGTTATTTCGTCCAATACGTCGATTTTCGAGAGCAGAAGCCCTGTTTTCGACGGAATAACGTTACTAAGATTCGTTAAGTTTTACTTTTCTTGATTATCCCCTCAATACGATATTTGAGGTTCGTTAGCGATAGTGATGCAAGCAAGGTGAAACTCTTCGAGGCAGCACCTTTCTGCTCCGCTCACGTTTCCAGATAGGTTAAGGTTCACTACTCTACCGCCTGATACTCATTGATGGCAGCGACCTATTTCCCAGACGAGGCGAAGGGTGTCGAAGTCATCTGTTTTCGTATTTTCTTCATTCTTGAACTTACGAGCGCTCCCTGTGTAATTACGATTTTCTGTGGAATCTTGTAAGAAGGCAGCTTGTCCTGACAATATTCCCAGATGGATCGCCGCAGATCGGTGAGAGTACATTCTGTAGCCAGCCGGATAGTCACCTTCACCCTCTGACCGGTGATACCACTCTGTTCTCCCGAAACTACGGCCGCTTCAATACATTCCATCTCTTCCAGAACACCCTCGACCTCGGCAGGATACACTTTCCGTCCCCCTACGTTAATGATCTCGGAACGACGTCCCAGAATACGAATGTACCCCTGCTCCAGCACAGCTTCATCCCCTGTACGTAGCCACCCGTCCTCTGTAAAAGGTGAAGGTGCATTCAAATATCCAATCATCGCGGTTTCCGTTTGAATCTGCAATTCTCCTTCCACCACCCGATACTTGACCCCTTCATCTTGAATGGAGAACAGCAGAGAACCTGGCTCCTTGGAGCGGGTTGGCAGAATGCCAAGTTCAGACATGCCATAGGCTTGTATCGTCCTGATCTGTGGAAATCTGCGGTTCCAGGCTGCCAGTACGGATTCAGGCATCACTTCCGATCCATACGACACCACTTCGAGACTGGATAGATCATATCCCTCATCATTTCTGCCCAACAGCAACAGATTCATAAACGTCGGTGAGACCGGCAGGGCCTGCACATGGAACCTCTCAATCGTCCGGCACACTTCTTCAGGAGATCGATCTGCAATGATACATAGACAACCCCCACTGGACAGGGATTGCAGCATTGTATTTACACCGCCGATATGATCAAACATCATGAAAGGAATCGTTCGCAAGGGTCTAACCTGTCGCCGAAAACCATGTAACAGCCGGTCTGCACGATGCACAGTCGCTTTGCTTACTCCGGTTGTTCCAGATGAAAAGAGTACCAGACCCCCTACGCCCTCCTGTGCCAGAGAGGATAGCAATACCGGAGTCTCACCAGATAATTCACACGTATGCCTAATGCACAACTTGCCTTCTTCAATGCCCAAACGCCATTTCACCTGTGCCAGTTGGATATATTCCTGTCGTTTGGCTTCAACCAGGTACCGATCCATCGGAAGCACGATACAGCCTTGTCCGAGCAAAGCAATCAATGCTGCCGCTGCATAGGGGGAATAGTCTTCCTCCAGCGTTACAAGTTGCCCAGTCAGCTCTTCTGCTGTAATCCACTCACTCATGATGCCAACCTGTTCCAGCAGCCACCGATAGCTGTACTCCTGATCCTTCCAGATCAGCGCAGGACGCTGTCCCTGCTCCACGAATCGTTCAAGCAAGAATTGGATTACCACTGTGCATCCTCCTCACGGGCAGGCGCCCATTGCTGTGCGAGATAATCGACTAGTGAACCTACGGTCTGATAAGGGCTTTCCGGTAAAGAAGCAGCAGCCATCTCCGCCAGAGCGGCGCTCATGCCCATACCCCATCGATCTTCGATTCCCTGCTCTACCACTGCAAGCAATGACACGAGTTCCAGCGAATCCAGTTGGCCACTTCGTCCGTACAGTGGAGCGTTACCACCCTCACCAAGTGGAATCGATGTATTATGGTAAGCGTTTAGCTCTCGGCAACTATCCAATACGATACGGAGCAAGGCCTCCCTGTGTTCTTCTCCAATCATCGACACGGTCTGACGTTGAAAGCAATCTGCCTGAGGTATGGACTGTCGAAGTGACTCATACCAGTGCCATTCATCCGTGATCAACATTTTAATTACACCTGTTAGCTGTACTTTCCACTGCTCACGCTGCTTCATCCGGCTGACCTGAAGCATATTGTAGGCCTTCTCCCACCGCCCAATAATGTCGCTGAATTCTCTCGCATATTGATCAAGTGGAGAACCAAGCCATAAGGCAGATTCCTGAAGAAGATCTCGAAGAAAATATCGGCTCCATCTCATATCAAACAGCAGACCGGATATCAGCATTTCATTGGCCTGTTCCCCTTCATTCGCCGCATGTAATGCATCTAAAAGTTGCAGAGATACCGCATGTCCAAAATGATAATTGCGTTCTCCTTGCGTAATCGTCCTGCCTGTCAGAAATTCTTCAATTTGCGTTGTTATCGCCTGGGTCAACATGTCGCGGTAACCGACAGAATCCAGCTTCACAGTCGCCCGAATGTCCATGGTGCCATACGTTCGAAGTTCTTCTTTGCGCTTGGCCTGCGCAAGCTCGGGGATGCTTTGGTTCCCTTTCCAGAAATCATGAAAGGCTCTTTGAGCAACCTTCCCCTTGAACTTGGAAGGCACGGGATCATAGACGTGAACATGCTCATCTTCCAGACCATACACAGCAATCCAATGGTCTACCAGATGCAGTCGGGAGCCTTGCTTCACGTGTTTGCGGATGTACTCAGGATTTTGATAATCCTCACAGTAGGGCAGATGATAACTGGTTCCTGTAGCCAAAAAAAGCCCACCTTCGCCGATATGCTGGCGGATCTCCGCCTTGCCTTCCTCGAAGCTGCCCAGCTGCCGCTGACCATACATCTCCCAGATCGGCTCTACATAATCCAGCTTGTGAAAATAAGGCTTCACCAGTCCGTTATCCCCGCACGAAGGAAGGCTGTACAACCGACTTGCCGCCAGCAGTGCAAGACTTGTGACGGACCCTTGTCGATGGAGCACTTCATGAATCAGAGGGAAATTGCAGGGATAATAATAGGGAATGTCCAGCACTGGAGTGAATGAAGAAATGATCATTTGGGGCCTCCTGTTCCCGTTTTGGCAGAGCTCCTGCCCCAGGACTGAATTTGGTATTGCACAGACATATCTTCTGTCGCTCGAAATACCCGATTGGCAACAAGCTTGCCGTCCACATCGGTCTCGAAACGACGGAAACCGCGAGTAAACCGGAAGGAAAAACCACTATCTCGCGGGACTCGGTAACAACCTTCATATCGACCTTTACCGGAACGGACAAGCTTCATGCCCATCCCGCCATATATCGTTTCCTCCGCATCTTCCTCTGAGGCTACCTCTGCATGAATGCAGACCTCCACATGAGTGGACAATTCAGGAACAACAGTGTAGTTGCGTGTAATAGACAGTTCCCCCATCGTCAGCGTGATGCATGCACTTCCAATACCAACAGGCACCAGCTCTCCACTCGAACGAACCTGAATGACATCCGGGTCACTTGAAGTATAATTGCCATGCAGCAGACTCTGAACGAATCCGCTTTCGTAGTGCATTCGTGCATTGATGCACACGCTCATTCCACCCTGTAGTCCGATGACATGCCTTCCAAGCAGTTCGAGCGAAGAGGGCTTACCCACGTGGCCGAACATGTATAGTAACGGAAGATGAACGCGTGCACTCCAGTCACCTTCCTGGTGACAGGCACCCGGCTGTTCAAGGAATGCCAACTCCTCACCCGATCTGACGCCACGCTCAAGCAATTGATGAGCTACCCCTCTAACCTGGGAGGGCAGAAACAAACCTTCCGTATCTCCAATATCCATCCACATTCGAATGGCAGGTACCTCCTCTGGCAAGCGATACATGTTTTCTTCCAACAGCCCGCTTTCCGATGTTTCGTGCAGCTGCACATCCACATAGAATGGCGACATCATGATCAGTTTTCCGAAAACATCCGGATTTCGCATCCCCATGTGCAATGTACAAAGTGCCGCGGCAGATGAACCCAACAACCCGGTATTCGACTTGTCCGGCAGCGTACGGTAACGATGATCAATGAGCGGCTTGAGTTCATGAATGATGAAATGCTCATAGTCGATGCCTGAGCAACCCACACTCACGGCCTCTCTCTCCGGAGCAATGAAGTGGTAGAATTCGTTGTGCGTGACTGGACGGACATGTGCAATACCGACAATAATCAGTGATTCGATCTGCCCGGAGGCAATTAGTCCGTCCGCTGCCTGATCCATATGCCATGTTTCATTGCCTGGCCCAGATGGACCAAAAGCCCGTTGTCCTGCATGAACGTACAGCACAGGATAATGTCGATCTGCCTGCTCATGGTAACCGGGCGGAAGATACACATAGATATTGCGGATATTGCCGAGCCGCGACGCATGAACACCTTCCAAACATTCGATAACAGAATGGCTACTCAACTGATCATCAACCGCCTTTCTTCTCCCGATTCGACTGCATTATAGACAAATAGCCCCGCCTCAGAAGAGACGGGGTTGTCCCAGAACATATGAATGTCCTGAAATACATAGCCCTTATATTGGTGAATCTGCGAATAGTTTAAATCCCCGGACATGCTTTTGTAAACAAAAAAATAGAAAATAAATGCTCTCGAAAAAG
Source organism: Paenibacillus sp. FSL K6-1318 (assembly GCF_037976905.1). Lineage (NCBI taxonomy): Bacteria > Bacillati > Bacillota > Bacilli > Caryophanales > Paenibacillaceae > Paenibacillus > Paenibacillus sp. FSL K6-1318. The sequence goes on along the minus strand of NZ_CP150270.1, from coordinate 1,091,715 downwards.
TTATTGACATAAGTTCCAATATTTCTTACGATAGCGTTGTGATCATAACTCGAGGGCCATGCTTTTAAACCAGAGCGGTTTAGGACAACCCCGGTAACTCCCTAAGGAGATGCCGGGGTTGTTGGCGTGTCAAAAGGAGGGAAGTCTTCAATCCACTGCGTATCATTCTGTTGTATTGAAAGCGCTATTATTCAAGAGCCAGGTTGGTTGTTTATCTAAACTACTACATTCACGAGAAGGGTGGATTACTATGTTTCAAATGGCCAAACGCGTACTCCTCAGCACAACACTGACACTCAGTTTACTTGCAGGGGGCGCACTTCCCTATCTGCCTGCTTCTGCGATCTATGCCGATGCGGATACCGCAGTTACCAACAAGCAGAACTTTAGTACAGACGTCATCTATCAGATCTTTACGGACCGCTTCCTGGACGGCAATCCTTCCAACAATCCCACCGGAGCTGCCTACGATGCCACTTGTAGCAACCTGAAGCTGTATTGTGGTGGCGACTGGCAGGGTCTGATCAACAAAATCAACGATAACTATTTCAGCGATCTGGGCGTTACGGCATTATGGATCTCCCAGCCGGTCGAAAATATCTTTGCCACCATCAACTACGGCGGCGTGATCAACACAGCTTATCATGGTTACTGGGCACGTGATTTCAAGAAGACCAATCCGTATTTCGGAACGATGGCTGACTTTCAAAATCTGATTACAACCGCCCATGCCAAAGGCATCAAGATCGTAATTGACTTTGCACCGAACCATACGTCTCCTGCCATGGAAACCGATACGTCCTTTGCTGAGAATGGCAAGTTATACGATAATGGTAATCTTGTTGGCGGATACACAAATGATACAAATGGATATTTCCATCACAACGGCGGCTCCGATTTTTCCTCCCTGGAGAATGGTATCTACAAAAACCTCTATGACCTGGCTGACCTGAACCACAATAACAGCACCATTGATCAATATTTCAAAGACGCGATCAAGCTATGGCTCGACATGGGCGTGGATGGCATTCGCGTTGATGCGGTGAAACATATGCCTCTCGGCTGGCAAAAGAGCTGGATGTCCTCCATCTATGCACATAAACCTGTATTCACCTTCGGTGAATGGTTCCTAGGATCTGCTGCATCCGATGCGGATAACACGGAATTTGCCAATGAATCCGGGATGAGTCTGCTTGATTTCCGCTTTAACTCTGCCGTACGTGACGTCTTCCGGGATAACACGTCCAACATGTATGCTCTGGATTCGATGATTACAGGCACTGCGGCAGATTACAATCAGGTGAATGATCAAGTTACGTTCATCGACAACCATGATATGGATCGGTTCAAAACAAGTGCCGTCAACAACCGTCGTCTGGAACAGGCGCTTGCCTTCACGCTGACTTCACGCGGCGTACCTGCCATCTATTATGGTACTGAGCAATATCTGACTGGAAACGGAGACCCTGATAATCGGGCCAAAATGCCTTCTTTCTCCAAAACAACGACTGCTTTTAATGTAATCAGCAAGCTGGCCCCTCTGCGCAAATCCAATCCGGCAATTGCCTATGGCTCCACGCAGCAGCGCTGGATCAATAATGATGTGTATATCTATGAACGCAAATTTGGCAAAAGTGTAGCCGTTGTTGCGGTGAACCGTAATCTCACCACACCAGCGAGCATTGCGAATCTAAGCACTTCACTGCCAACAGGCAACTACACCGATGTATTGGGCGGCGCACTGAACGGTAATAACATCACTTCCACCAATGGTACCGTCTCTTCATTCACCCTGGCAGCCGGAGCAACCGCGGTCTGGCAGTATACCACGAGCGAAACAACACCAACGATCGGACATGTAGGTCCTGTCATGGGCAAACCGGGGAACGTCGTTACGATTAGCGGACGTGGATTCGGTGCCACCAAAGGCACAGTATACTTCGGTACAACAGCCGTTACCGGTGCTGCGATCACATCTTGGGAAGATACACAGATTAAAGTTACCATTCCAGCTGTTGCCGCAGGCAATTATGCTGTGAAAGTAGCTGCGAATGGCGTCAACAGCAATGCGTATAACAACTTCACCATCCTTACGGGTGATCAGGTCACTGTACGATTCGTCATCAACAATGCGTCCACCACACTGGGTCAGAACATCTATCTGACAGGTAACGTGGCAGAACTGGGCAACTGGAGTACGGGCACAACAGCTATTGGACCTGCTTTCAATCAAGTTATCCACGCCTACCCAACTTGGTACTACGATGTGAGCGTGCCCGCTGGAAAACAACTGGAGTTCAAATTCTTCAAGAAAAATGGTGCAACCATTACGTGGGAAGGTGGTTCCAACCACACGTTCACCACACCAACCAGCGGTACAGCCACAGTCAATGTAAACTGGCAATAAGATAAACAGTCTACAAACTAACCCGGAGTTACGCTAACGCAGCGTATGCTCCGGGTTTTGCTTTTACCTAGCCAGGTTGCTTCTATCCTGTCTCAGTTGGAGGTGTACAAGTCGGTTCAATTCATTACATTTTGATGTATCATACATGTCATTGGTAGGTTCGGATCGACTTCAACGTTGTCGCTGCCAGAATACCTGTCGCCAGCAGTAATATGCCCACGCCTTGCAGCACAGAAGCTGCCCCCCACTGATCTGCCAATACGGATACAACCGTCAATCCCAGAATAGGCGCTGTACTGGTGATTGTTCCAACGACACCATAGACCCTTCCTTGCAGCTCATCTGGAACGACTGTCCTCAGCATAATCTGGGTGAGCATCGTACAGCAGGCGAACATCGCACCTCCGCCCACGATTAAAGGCAACGCCATGATTGGCGAGGATACATTCGCCAAAAAAATATAGAGTGGTCCTAATACAATCAGACCGATAAATACCCATCTCCCTCTTCGCTTCAATCGTTTCCCCGAAGCAATCAACAACGCAGAACCAATCATATATCCGAGTGGAATACAGGTCTCAATTAATCCAAACTGCACCGGATTCGCCTCCCATACCTTGACCGCCATTACTTGAACCAGCATCATGGCCGACATGAAAAATAAGATCAGCACCGGATTAAGCAATACAATGGATCGGATCAAAGGATTCCGATAGATGTAGCCAAACGAACTGCGCCACTCCTGAGCAAACGTGGTCTGCTGACTATCGGATCGCTGTACCTCTGGAAAGCGGCCCGCCATCAGCACACAGACTGCGGACAACAGGAAGGTTGCCCCTGTAATTAATATGGCAACGAATCCGCCAAAAGCAGCAACAGCCACTCCCGCCGCCGCTAGTCCGCTGATTCGGGCAAGGTTATCCACCATATGAATGGTTCCGGTCGCTTGTTGAATATGCTCTCTGCCAACCATACTTGCTACAGAGGCGTGGAATGCAGGTGCCTGAAACAGACTTGAAAACATGGAGAGCGAGAGTAATAGCAGCACCACTGGGAACGGCGCATGCCAACCGAATAAGCTAACCGCAATCAGTACCGCCATTAGGCCCCGGAATACATCCGAGGCCAGCATCAGCTTCCTGCGATCCAATCGGTCTGCAACCGTACCCGCCACCGATCCAAACAAAAAGCTGACGGCCATATTGCAGATCTGTACGGCTGCCATGCTCTTCGCACTCCCCGTGGTCTGTAACACCCACAGGCTGATCGCAATCCCATTGAAGCAATCCCCAAAGACCGAGATCCCGTAGCCGTACAAAATCCTCCGAAAGGTAACATTACGCCAAAGTGTTGGCGGAGCTTTAGTATTATGCAATGCAGCTTGTCCATCTTGGTATCCCATAATCTCGGGCTCACTGGACGAGTTCATGCCCATACATCACGTTCCTCCCTAATCATGATTCGAGCCCATACAGAATCAGGCACTTCCGCAGCAGTGCCAGTCGACAAAGACATGACATCACGGAAGTGCCTGGTTGGCGTGCCGCAGGTATCGCGACTGACTATGCTGTTATAGCACGGTATTACCCTTTCGAAGCTCCTGCCGTCAGCCCTTGAACAAGGAATCGTTGCAGGAAAACGAACAGCAGAGTAATTGGAATGGCGATCAGAACTGCACCCGCAGCGAACATCGTAAAGTTACTGTCCTGATACCGGTTGACCAGATCCCACATGCCTACTGCAAGCGTCCAGTTCTCCTTCGTCCGCAGCACCAGACGGGCGAAGATAAAGTCCATCCATGCCCCTGTAAAACTGGTCAGCGCTACATAGGTCAGCATTGGCTTGGATAAGGGCAGGATGATGCTGGTGAATACCCGCAGGTGACTCGCACCATCCATGCGCGCCGCTTCGTCCAGGCTCCGTGGGATGGTGTCAAAGAAACCTTTGACGATAAATCCGCCCAGTACCGCCCCTGAAGAATAGACCAGGATGAGCGCAGCGTGGGTGTCGAGCAATTTAATTTGCAGCAAAATGATATAGATTGCGATCATGCTCATAAAGCTCGGGAACATGCCGAGGATCAGCATGGTGGAGAGAATGGTTTTACGTCCACGGAACCGGAAGCGAGACAGTGCATACATCCCGAGCGTCACCATCAACGTGGAGAAGATCATCGTGAAAAAGGCAATTTTCAGCGTATTCATATACCATCTGCCGTACATAAAGGACGGGTTATTAAACAGCTCACCGTAATGGGTCAGCGTAAATGCTTCGGGCCACAACCGTTCACTGAACAATGCCGCGCCGGGTCTCAAGGAAGAGAGAAAGATCCAGAGCACCGGGTAGATGGAGACAACGGCGATGATTAGCAATAGCACATAACTCAGGGTCAAACGCAGCGGATTATTACGTGTTTTCATTGAATCATGTCCTCCTCCTTGAATGATTTGGAGCGGCGGAAGTTCCAGATAGAGAATGAAGCGATAATGAGGAAGATGATAATGCCTACCGCTGAAGCCATGTTGAATTTGTTATTGTCGAGCGTGAGCTTGTAGAGCCAGGTGACCAACAGGTCCGTCGCCCCTGCGTACTGGTAGTCTCCACGCAATGGATTCCCGTTGGTCAGCAGGAAGATGACATTGAAGTTGTTGAAATTTCCGGCGAACTGCATGATGAGTACCGGGGTTGTGGCAAAAAGAATGAACGGCATCGTAATGATCCGGAACTTCTGAAACGCGGATGCTCCGTCCACTTCGGCAGCCTCGTAGAGATCACGAGGGATGGCCGTCAATACACCCAGAATCAACACCATACTGACCGGTATACCGATCCACATGTTGACAACAATGACGGTGACCTTGGCCCAGAACGGATCGGTCAGCCAGGGCAGTCCCTCCAGTCCAAACGCTCTCATGTACGTATTGATCGGGCCAAACTGACCATTAAATAGATTACGCATGAGTAACAAGGAGATGATCTGCGGGATCGCATAAGGCAGAATGAAAATGGTCCGCCACAGCTTCTTGAAGCGTATGCCTCGCTGTTCAATCAACAGTGCCACAAGCACGCCGCCAAAATAGGTGGTGACTGTCGCCAGGATGGCCCAAATGACCGTCCAGGTCAGCACGCCGTAGAATGTCTGGCTCCAGGATTTCAACTGGATCAAATCACTGAACGTCTTGAAGCCCACCCAGTCCACGAGTTTGGCTGGCGGAATATGATCCGGGGCCGAATAGTTGGTAAATGCAATTGTGATCGTAAACAGGATGGGCATAACGGTGAAGAAAAGTATGCATAGTGCCGGGATGGATAGAAACAGATACGGAAAGTTTTTGTCCATCATGTTCCGAAGCGAAGCCGCTGCACCCAGGGTCTGCTTGCCTTCCTCCCTAGCGAGTCCCGTGACATACGCATCCCGGATATTCAGGATATAGATCAGAATAAACACAAAAAACACCAGCAGTACGATAATGCCATCCAACAGCAAAAAGATGGAATGGTCTCCCCTTTGAAGTACAGTGGACCCATTCACTTTGACAAAACGCTGTGTATTCTCACCCAGTGTCCATATGCCCCATACGGCCTGTGACAGCCGAGGAAGCAGGTATGCAAGCCCCGCTCCCTCCAGTAACAGTAGACAAATCCCCTTAATCCATTGTCGATTGTACAGCTGTCCAAGACCTTGCAGTATGATGGAACATATAGCCGCTGTCATCCGGTGCTGTCTTTCCCTGTTCGGCCCAACGGGCACCGGGACATGCTGCTGTTGCATTCGCTCTCTCCTCCCCGCCTATTGCTAACCTGTATACATTGAACAAAAGTGTACTTACACTGACCACTCCGATGACAGAACAAGCTTCCGATCGGCGATAAAGGCGAGCCTATGCTTCCGAAGTAGCTTTCTTTCAGAAAGCTTTTAGTTTCACTTCTTCAGCTTCCTTCTGCCCTCTCCGTTTTTGTGTAAATATTAAGTTCAATCTATACAATTCTTATGCATATCTTCGTATTCGTCGTTCGTCTCTATTGGACGGTTGCAAGGCTTTCCTGGATCTGTTTTACAGCATTGTCCAGCGATGCCTTCACGTCCTTATCGGTATCCCATATATCCGTAATGGCAGATGTAATCGGTCCCCACACGCTATCCATGGCAGGAAGCGAAGGCATTGGCGTAGAGTTGTTGAACTGTTCGAGGAACGCCTTATTGATCGGGTCCTCCTGCAACTTCGGATCAGCAGCTACGTTTTTGTTCGCAGGAAGTGTACCATTCAGGTCAAAGTTCTCCATCTGAGCCTCTTCATTGGAAAGAAAAGCTGCCAAGAGCTTCGACGCATTCGGGTATTGTGTAAATGCATTCACATAATAGGCTTTCACGCCTGAGAAGGAAGTCATCGGCTTGCCATCGATTGCCGGAAGCGGAGCAACGCCAAAATCAATACCTGCATTGCGATAATCGGCAATAGTCCACGGACCGTTAATGTCCATAGCCAGCTTGCCGCTGGAGAATAATCCTTTTTTGATATCATAGTTCACGTCACCCATCTTAAGCGGCAGCACTTCCGACTTCAGCGTCTGCAAGAACTGTCCACCCTTCTGTGCTCCTTCGTTATTCAGACCGAGATCCGCGATATCCATCCCATTGTCCCCAAAAATATAACCACCCTGTGAAGCCAGGAACGCATAGTTATAGTAAAATTGCTGCAATTCCCACATCAGCGCATACTGATTGGATTTCACGTTATTAAACGTCTTGGCGAAGCTGATAATCTCATCAAAATTTTTCGGAGCTTCTGGATACAATGCTTTGTTGTAAAAAAGAGCGTAGGTCTCCACGCTGTACGGATAGCCGTACAGGATATCCTTGAACGTCACCGCCTTCAGTGCGTTGTCGCTGGTGTTCTCTACAGTCTCTGCTTCGAATATGTCATTGGGCAGAATAAGTCCCGCCTCTGAAGCGCTACCAATCTTATCGTGTGGGAAAACAACGACATCTGCTGCCAGACCGGCTGGCCCATCCGTTGTCAACTTGGTTACCTGATCGGTTGGAGGTAATTCCTCCATTTTGACCGTTACCCCATACTTCTCTTCGAATTTTTTGGCTCTTTGCTCAATAAAGCTGCTTTGATTTTTGTCCTCCCAGATCACCAGGGTTGCACCTTCTTCCGGCTGCAGGTTCTCAGCTGTCAGCTCTACAACCTCCTCTGGATTCTCACCAGCCGTAGTTGGAGATGTGCCTCCGCCTCCCGTAGAGCACGCAGCCAGCGTAAACGCCATCATGACGGACAATGTTGCCCCTTGCCATTTTCTCATGTAAAATGTCCCCTTCCCTCTGCTTGGTCCAACAAAGTTCGCGCTTTTCACCCTTTTGTCTGCGTAAGTTGTCAGGTTTTGCATCCCATGTTCACTCTAGTACAAACGTTTGCTCAAATGGAAGACAAGATAACCTATCCGTTCAATATGTAGGGATAAATAAGTCAAGAAGTATGTAAATCCATCGATGTAAGCGCTACAATAACAATCACATCATACAATACTGAACTTTCTTTGCACAAACGTTTGCACAAGCCATATTTGTTCAATTTTACCCATTTTCATTCTTCTACCTACAGTAAATTCCTGTTTCCTTGTTCTGTCTCTTTCTTCCTTAATTTTACTTCGCGTGCATCTCTTAATCGGCAGTTAGCAATTGATTTCTCGTATCCTTTGGATTACCATAGGAGAATATTTATACGATTGTTCAGAAGGGATTTTTTACATGATTACGATCAAGGATATTGCCAAATTGGCGGGTGTTTCCCCTTCGACAGTGTCACGGGTGATTTCCAACCATCCCAGAATCAGCACCAAGACATCTCTCAAAGTGAAGCAAATCATGAAAGAATTGAACTACCACCCCAACATCATCGCGAAGAGCCTGGTTTCCAAAACAACACATACCCTTGGCATTATGCTTCCGCGTCCTGCAGAAGAGTTGTTTCAGAATTACTTTTTCGGGGAACTGCTGCGAGGTATTATTACACATGCCACCCGTATGAATTATGAATTGCTGCTAACAACAGAAACATCATCAGACAATGAGCTGCATGCGATATCACGCCTTGTGCATGGCCGTAGAGTGGATGGCATTCTGCTGCTTGGGTCCAAGCGAGACGATCCCATCATTTCATTTTTGGAAGCGGAAAAGTTTCCTTTTGTGTTAATCGGTCGCAGCGAAGCTCATCCGAATGCCCCCATGGTGGATAACGACAATGTGCAGACTGCTTATGATGCAACGCACCATCTGATCGCCCAAGGGCATACGCGAATTGGATTTGTCAGCGGACCACCGGACATTACGTTATCGCATGATCGCATGCTAGGATATCAAAAAGCGCTTGCCCAAGCCGGGCTGGATGCCGATAGTGACTGGATAGTGGAAGGCGAATTTCTACAGGAAAGTGGATTCAGGGCGATGTCGCTGTTCATGTCCTTGCCGGACAGACCCACCGCAATCGTTGTCATTGATGACAATGTGGCCTTTGGTGTACTGAGAGCTCTTGCCGAGCTTCATTATCTGGTGCCTGAAGATATTAGCGTGGTCAGTTTTAACAATATTGCGTTATCGGAACTGGCTTCTCCACCCCTAAGCTCTATCGACATCGGAACTTATCAGCTTGGCTATACAGCCGTTCAGGTATTATTGAAAATTCTAAGTGGGGAACCACAGCATCATAATCCGGTCATTATCCCCCATCGTCTGATCGTGCGTGAATCCTCACTCTTCTCCAAGCCAAAGCCACCTGCAAGTTGATTCATTTCGAGCATCCGTATAGTTATGCAAACGTTTGTCCTACATGGGTTATGTTGCTGTGATTCACCGTTTTCGGAGTAGCACAAAAAAGAAGCCGCATATACTCATGCGGCTTCCTTAATTTACACACGATTTCCGTACTCCATGCTCGACTGCACTTCAATGGATTAATAAGAGCTCCAGCCAGCATCTGCTGTAACGACAGTTCCGTTCACGAAGCTGGACTCGTCCGATCCGAGGAACAGGGCCACTTTGGCGATCTCTTCGCTCGTCCCGATGCGTGGGTTGATTGCCATGCCAAGCTGTTGCCGCCCTGCACCGAAATGGCTAATACCTGCCATGGAGGAGCTGATGTTGGTTGCCACAGCGCCTGGAGCGATCGCATTACAGCGAATGCCCTGCTCAGCATACATATACCCTGTATTTTTGGTGAAGCCCACGACCGCATGTTTGGAAGCTGTATAGGCTGCGCCTGCACGTCCGCCGTGCAATCCACCTGCTGAAGCAATGTTCACAATGACGCCTTTTTGTTTTTCCAGGAAGATTGGTAATACCTTACGCGTTGTCCGCATCACACTGGTTGTGTTCACAGCGAACAATCTCTCCCACTTCTCATCCGTTATATCCGCTGCCGGCTCCATGCCATCCATAATGCCCGCATTGTTAATCAGAATATCTACTGTACCGTATGTGCTAACCGTCGTATCGATCAGGTTTTGCACATCTTCTTCTTTGGCTACATTGGCCAGAACGACAATTGCTTCTCCGCCCTGTGCCTTAATATCATTCACTACCGCTTGTGCGGATTCTTCGTTAATATCCGATACTACTACTTTCGCGCCTTCTTGGGCGTACAACGTGGCAATTGCTTTCCCCATACCTGAACCAGCACCTGTAACAACTGCAACTTTATCTTGAAGTTTCATTCCATGTATCCTCCTTTGTGTATTCGTTTACAATAAGTTAACAAACAAATGTTCATTAACTCCTATCCTTAGTATAATAAGTCATAGCGTTTCACTTCAATCAGTAAAAGCTTGTCCAGTTGTACGTTAAACAACACTACTAAGCCGGAATGTACTTTAACTAATAAAGTGAACGATATAAATTAAACTAAACATTTACACAAAACGGAGAGGACAGAAATAACCTGACGAAGCGGGAGCTAAAAGCTTTCTGAAAGAAAGCTACTTCGGAAGTATATGCTATTCGCCTTTATCCCCGGATTTATCATTTTATAAAAGGAATCAAAAAAATCTGGGGATAACAGCGATTGGAAGGTTGTTCTGTCATCGAAGTGGTCAGTGTAAATATTCTTTAGTTCAACTTATATAGCGAGGAGGAAAATAGATGTCTGAAACTCCAAATTCAATGGACCGAAGAATCAAGAAATCAAAAGCTGCGCTGAAAGATGCACTCATCCATTTAATGCAACAACATCCCTTTAAAGAAATTTCCATTACGGATATTGTGCAGCGAGCTGACCTGAATCGGGGTACGTTCTACAGACATTATCAGTACAAAGAAGACCTGTTCAATGAAATCATCGATGATGTGATTCAGGATCTGGTGACTTCTTTTCGCAAACCTTATCAGGATATGAAAGAGTTTGAAGTCAATCTGATGCCCTCTTCGGCAATCACCATATTTGAGCATGTGCATCAGCACGCACAATTTTATACACTGGTTGTGAAATCTGAGGCTTCATCCAACTTCCAGCGCATGATCTGTGATGTCCTTCGGGATCTCGCCTTACAGGATCTGAACCATATCTTCCCTCCGCACATCAACCATGAAATATTGGCAAGCTACCAATCTCATGCGATATTTGGCATGATCATGGAGTGGATTCGTCAGGAATTCAAGCACAGCCCCGCCTACATGGCCGAGGAATTATTCAAGATCATTCATTACAAGCCTGAGAATGTCGTGTTGAGAGACTGAAATTTTGAATCGCCTTACTAACCTTCCTATAGTAGGGAGATTGAGAGTAATTTTAAGAAAGCTTCACCACGAAAATTATGTAAATACATTCCTGTAATTTCTGGTATTGATATGTTAGGTTATCCATGGAATACAAACAAAAGGAGGATGACATTACATTTGAAGAAGTCGTGGATGATATCATTGATTACCAGTTTTGTTTTGCTTGGCGGGGTGCTTCTCTCTCCAGCCACTTCTGCCAATGCAGCCAAAGTAGCAACCTCTACATATTCAGATTCAGATGAGAGTTATGCAGAATTTAAAGAGTACACTAATCAGTTATTTGCTCTTGAAACTTATGAGGCCAAAGCCTTTACCGCTTTGGAAAGCATCGACACGCAGGTAACTTCAACGAATCGCAAGTCCATGTATCTTAAACTTACGAATACGGTAATTCCTAATTATACGAAATTGGTATCCAAGGCAAAACAAATCAAGCCTACCAATCCACAAATCAAGAAAATCCACGCCACATTTATCAAGGCAAGTTACACTCAGCTCGAAGGGTACCTGTTGTACCAAAAGGCGGTATCCAAGAATAAAGTGAATTACACGTTACTGAAACAGGGTAATGCCAAAGTAAACACCGCTAGTGTTCTAATGGATCAATGCGAACAACAGTTATACGCTTATGCAAGAAGCTTGGGGTATGACAGTTAGTTCTTCATAGAAACCCAAAAAGCGACCGTTCCTCATGTTTAATGAGGAACGGTCGCTTTTTCTAATTATAGAAATAAAGATAACAATATAAAGCGTATTTATCTCTCTCTTCTGATTACAGCCCCAGCTTCTGCCCTTTTTCCAACCGCTGAATCTGCTGCTCTCCGGTATCGGCAAGTTCACGGAACTGCGAGATAGTCTCCCTCATTCTCGGCAAAGCCTCCTGCTTATAAAGACTGATTGAATCGAGCGCAGACAACACATCGGTGAACGCCTGTTTCATCGTATCCACGGAGATGCTGGCTTCATATGCCTGCTTCTGGATGGCAATCCCCTGATCCTTAAGCATCTTGGATGTTCCGGCAATCAGATCGTTGGTTGTTTGGTTCAGCAACTCAATCTTCTGTAATACAATCTTCTGATTATACAAAGCGCTTGCTACCGTAACGGCAATTTTCAATGCCGAGATCGTTACATTCTTCGCACGGTCCACGCCTCGGATTAGTTCCTTATTATTGCGGATAACCACTTCAATCGCCATGATGCCCTGCTGATTCACGACCAGCATTTGTTGCAGATCCATGACCCGCTGACGGAGCGGGAATAGCACTTCTTCGGTAATAAATCGGACTTTCTCGGGATCCTCATTGCGGACCTTAGCCGCTTCAATCTGCGCGTCGATGGATTCATCCATGAGCACGCCAAGCTGGATTTCCTTTTGCAGTCGTTTGGTGAGTTCCCGCAGATTCTGCTGTTCAATTTCCAGCGTTGTATTATCGTTACGCAGGGTGGATCTGCCTTTATCCAAAGAGGTTACGATGTCAGCGATGACTGCGTCAGCTTTTTGGTATTTCAGGAAATAGGCACGAAGCGGATTAAACAATTTCCCGAGGAAACCGGTCTTGGCGAAGTCGACCACGCTCGGGTCGAGATCCTTCAGTTGCATATGCAGCTCGGTCAAGCCTTTGGCGACCTGACCGCCCTCGTCTCCCGTCTTGGACAGATGTCCAACGGAGACTTGAAGCAAGGCGTTTTTCTCGGAAGAGGATCTCATCGTGTTCATGCCAAAGCCGTCAATGGATTGCAAAATCTCTTTGCGCTTCTCCAAGGATTCGAGATCCAGTGTCATGATCATCTCTACGTTGGCATTTGCCACTTGTTGAAGCTCCGCGACCTCGGCGGGCACAGGTTTTACCTCTTCTTCGATCACCTTCTGAATTTCTTTCTGGCTCGGTATCTCCATTGAAAATGACATCTATAGTTCCCCCTTTAGATTACATCTGGACGTTAAACAGGTTTCCGATCTTGTACACGACATCGTCGGTATCGGCATTGATGCTTGCTGCTTCGTTAATGCTGGAGATGCTCTCCAAAGCCTTGATGTCCGCGTTGTACCCAATCGTATAGATTGGCACTTTGTACGTCTCGACCAGATCACGAATATCCTTCAGGGTATGACCTTCGTTGGTCTCGCCATCACTCAGGACAAAGATCAACGGCTTCACGTTTGGATTAGCAGCCATATAATCTTCCAGCATCTTCATTGCCACCACGATTCCATCAAAGGTCGCTGTACCACCGCCAGCTTGTAGACTCTCAACTGTTCCAACAAACATGGACTGCTGGTTCGTATCATACTTGGCAATCGGCAGATTCACGGTTACTCCGCTAGAGTAAGAAACAAGGCCAATACTATTCTCTGTGCCCAGGTACTTCTGACCTTTGCGCAGGGACTCCTTCAGTCGGTTAAGTGGTTCGCCGTCCATGCTTCCGGATACGTCCGTCACGAACACGGCGGCAATGGGTTTACTGCCGTTCTTCTTCTCTTTCCATACTTTCTGTGCAGACAGCAACGTGCCGCCATCCACGGTAGCCAGTTCGGATTTGTAATCCTGCAAACCGTTGAAGCCAAACTCTTCTGCCGATTGTTGGTACTTCGCCTGGGTTACGAATTCCGCGAACTTCTGGATGATCTCCTGTTTGTTCTGTGGCAGTTGACCGAGTGCATACAGCGGACTGTCATGTCTCACGCCAAACGGTGTAAAGACGTATCCGTTCTTCAGATCAGCGGTATTCACATACGTCTGATATTCGAGTACAAAGGCATCCAGTCTGCCAGACTTGGCAGCTTCCCGCATCTGAATCGTTGTTGAAGCGGTAAACGGCACATTCGTCTGGAACTTTTCGAACCCTTCAATAGCCTTCTCTCCCAGCGGATTAGCGCTGTCATACGTATTTAGTGCCGTCACCAGGAAGTTCAGTCCTGTAGAGCTGGCAAACGGATCGGTGTATCCCATCGCGAGTTCATTGTTCGCAATCGCTTCGGTTACGGTTTTCACATTAACGGAGCCGTACGTATCAACCAGTACGTCATACTTGGCTTTGGAAATAACAATCCCCGGAACGTTCCCGACCAGTCGCTCGGACACCATCTGCGTCTTCACCCCACTGGCCTCAACCATCTCGCCCCACAGTTCGTTGGAAGGTGTAAATGCATCCGGTATATACTTGCCAGACTTGATATAATCGGTAGCCGTACCGGAGGCAATATTGCGGATTTTAACCGATACCTGTTTGCCCCCTACGGTAATATTAGCTTTGTTGAAATCGTCACCCACCTCGGTTAACCAGCCGTCTACCCCGCTGCCCGACTTCTCTGTGGAAGAGAAGATTTCGACGTAATCATTCGTTGTATTCTCTACAGCGATCGGAAATTTCGAGATGTCCGGCAGAGATTCTGCCACATCGACCGGGTCGAGATCAATCTGTCCTTTGAGCGGTTCTGCCGTTGCTGGTGCAATGTCCGCGTACAGTTTGCCCAGTTCCTTACCTGCATTCTCTGTGCTCACCTGTGTGGTCGTCTTGCCAAAGTTCGATGTTAGTGTAATCCCTGCATAGACCAGACCGAATACAAGTACCAGCATTACAATTGATATGAAAAAAAACTTACCCTTCTTGGCCATACGAGCAACCCCTCACTGTCTGTATAATTTGGTGTGCTTGATTAACTGATCAATCTCCTGCATACAAGGCATCTGTTCAATATCTCCGGCTTCAAAACTGTCGAGGCGTGAAATCTCGAGTAACAACTGATCCAGCTTGAGCAGAATTTCCTCATTGGTGTGGAGGGCATTCTTCACATAAGACAGATAATCGTTGTATACCTTGGTTTTTTCCTGAAAAAGCTTCTGGGGAATGCTTTCGGATTTGGATTTCATCATGTTGGCATAGTCGGCTTCATCGAATACATTCAACCGGTTCAGTACACTGCGGATATTCAGGTATAACAGCTTCTCCACTTCCAATGTGACTGATGCAAATTTCTTGTAGCTCAGTTCTCCGGGATCAAACCGCTGATGAAGCACATTCAGGAGTGTTTCTTTCTTCTTTTTCATCCGGCTAAGTTGGGACAGCCCCAGCGTAATATCTTCTTCGAGGACTTTGATGCGTCTATAAAAAGATAGTGCTTCCACATAATCTTCATGTGTTTCGATATGCTTCACGGGCAGGACTATCGGCTGTCTGAACAGCCAAGTGTAACTGCCATATAAGAGTGCCATTGCACTGCCGAACAGAAGGGTAACGGATAGCGCAGTTGTAAATGCCCCTCCCCCGAAATTCAGCCCGATAAAGCCGGGTGAGAATGCCAGAACATTCACAGCCACAATACCGGAGATCAACCCCAGCAATTTTATGTACTTGATCATGTTCAATCATCCGACCTCCTTTCATGTTATATATTGGTGCTTCATGTCGTAATTTTCCTGTTCAACTTATTCTTATTGTACATGATGTTAACGCTCTCAGGTGGATAACATTGGATATTTGGATACTCCTAATATACGTGGTTTGGGCTTATCCCATTTCATATTTTCAGGGACAACGTGGAACTTGATAGGTAATTTTGTGGTCAATCCGTAGAAGTTTGTCTTCTAGAACTGAAGATGGTGGAAAAAGAATTGTTATCAGGTAATACGTGGAAAATAGCTATGCGTGTCATTTTTTATATAAGACTTGTCTGAAAAAGGGCAATGCAAAAAGGACGAAATGGAGATCATCCGGTTTCGCCCTTTTTACGTTGGTTCATTATTTTTCGTGTTTCCTCTACCTGAACTTGAACAGCGAATCCATCGGGATTACCAGTTCGGGATATATAACCGTTCATTTTCTCTAAAATACACATCAAACGGGGCAACAAACACAAAACATTTCCGATTCTGAAAAAAAGTCCGCAAAGAGAAGTGCAGCTCACCCACAATAAACTGGTGCGATGAAGTAGGTACTGGCGAGATATTAAAAGCTCTGCCGTTAATTAATTCCCATGATCCTTCCCATGTTAACCAATCCTGAAAGCTATAAGTACCTTTATTGTCGGGTTTGCCACACTTCCATCCTCCTCTTCAAACTAACCGTATTTTTGCTTTCATTATAACACTGTGTTTTGCGCCTTTTCACACCATGCCTGTTATTACGAAAAGATGGATTCCGGTTTGCTTCGCGTGGTGCGTACCTCTACAACTTTCCCGGCACATCCATTGTCGCCCTTCGCCTGGAACATTACCGTAACGCTGTCTTTGCCTGATGTAACCGCCTCCGGAATATCGTAGGTCACATAGAACACTTCGCCGATTTTGTTCATATGAATTCGCTGCTCTCCGATGACGGTTCCATCCACGGTAATGCTGAATTGTCTGTCGTATAACGTACCTTCCCGTTCAAACGGCGAATGATCTCCGCCCCAATAGGCCACGCATAGGTAATTGGCTGCGGCTCGATCCACTGCCAGCTGATAACTGAAGTAAGCTCCACGGACGCCAAAAGCCTCTCGCCACATATGCAGCTTGTTACGGCCATCCGTGGTAGAACCGTTATGTTGCTCACCACGGCAATTGCTATCCAGTTGATGTCCGATCTCATCCTGCTGACCATCCGCCTGCACTCTGTCGATCGTGATATCGTTCAACTCTTTCTCCAACGCATCACCTTCGTCGTTAAACGGCCAGTAAACGGTATAAAATTCATGATGCACATCATAGAACGGAACAAGCTTCACGGCTTCGCCCGTGGAAGTGACATCCTTGCTAAGTTCAAATGTTAACGTGCCTGCATCCACGGACTTGATCCATTCTCGTACATTCTCTTGCTCCGTCCAAATTACAGGTACAGGTGCAGTCTTGGGATTCAGCGCTGTTTCGTCCACAATCGTATCCTCGGGAAGCCCCTCGCTCCCTAGCGCACCGGCAAGTACGATTGGCCCGTACAGGAATGCCACCTTATGGGCATCATCCCGCGAGGTGTACTGGCGGAGTGACATCGGCAGTGTGATTGTGATGACATCGCCCGCTGTCCATGTGCGGTCGATGGAAAGATAGCCGGGTTCCATCCGTGTATACGGATGTTCCGTATGCCCGTTAACTGTTGCCGTCATTGGCTCTTGCAGCCATGAGGGTACGCGTAGTCTTAGATGGGCCGAGGCGCTGCCTCCGGTGATCGTCAGGGTCACCTTTTCCGAATAAGGAAAGTCGGTTGCGAGCTTCAGGGATATTCCCTGAGATGTCCAATCCAGCTGGGAAGCGATATACAGGTTGACGTACAGGTCCTGTTCATCCTCGAAATAGATGGCCTCGGCATATTTGCCCGGGTTCTCCATGCCTGATCCTGTGCAGCACCACCAAGCGGTGTCGTGAGTACCGTAGATTTTGTAGTGGCCTTGCAGCGTTGACGCAAAATACGTCTTGTTCCCCGTATCCGGGTCCTGCGTGCCGAGGATGTGATTATAGATGGCGTTTTCATAATAGTCCATGTAGGCGCTATCGGGATTCCAGGCGAAGAGTTGTTTTGTCAGATGCATCATGTTGTGGGTACAGCAGCTCTCTCCTGTCTTGATCCCGAGACTCTCCATGCCCTTCGCTTCGTAATGCTCCGATATGCTCGTCGCACCAAATACATAGGAACGATGATGAATGGTCGTATCCCAGAAAAATTCTGCTGCTGTCCGGTAACTCTCGCGGGAGTGATCCTGGTTGTAGATCTCGGCTGCACCGATCACTTTGGGAATCTGCGTATTGGCATGCCTGCCTTGAAGCTCATCCTGCTTCTGTTCCAAGGGTCTAAGGATCAACTGATGGGTAAACTTATTAGCGATCTCAAGGTATAGGGCTTTGCCCGTAATTCCATACAAATGTGCAAATACCTCATTCATGCCCCCGTGTTCACTTTGAAGCATCGTCTGCATCTGTTCTTCTGTCATCGGGAGCAAGCCTTCTACAGCCCAGTCTGCAAATCGAGTAACCACCTCAAGTGCCTGTCCGTTGCCAGTCAGCTTATAGGCGTCAATTAGGCCGCGGTAGATTTTGTGCACACTGTACCAGGGAACCCAGTATTCACCGATGTTGAATCCACCGATATGTTGGGCGCGGAATGCCATGTGGAAAGCTTCTTCCGACAAACCGCCGATATACCCACTTCCCGTGGTCTGCTGGATTCTTGCCAATTCGGTGACAGCATAATCCAGTCTTCCTTTTAACGTAATATTCCCGGTGGCTTGATACGTCACAGCCAGAGCAGACAGGTAATGTCCGAGGGAATGCCCACTGATGGTGCGTGCCTCCCAACCCGCGTAGCGTTCTTTTCGGGCAGGTAACCCATGGGCTTCAAAGCATGGAGCCAGAAATCGATCAATATCCAGCGATAACAGATAACGCTCCCCCACCTCTTGTGATGTTTGGAACACACCATTTAGCAGATCTACATGCTCCGGTCCCAGAAATCCTTTTTTCGTATCAATCATTACACTCACTCCTTCTCGGGATGTAATAGATATCCATTCATTCTTGAGGGGTAAAATCCGTTTTATTAGCTACAAGACTAATACTCATCAATCCACTTTAGAGCTTGAATATCCCCATAGTATCAAATAAAATACAATTACATCAGACTCATAATCCAAGAAAAGGTGGATAAATCCGTCCTATGCAAAAGCCACTGGAACATTACCTGTGCGGCAAGTTCATATCCGAAGGCAACTGGAGCCACATGAGACGCAGCATGCCTGTTCATGAGATCATTTTGATGCTGGAAGGTGAGATGTACATCGCGGAAGACGAGAAACAATATGTGGTTCGTGCCAATGATCTGTTGTTGCTGCGCGCTGGTCACACCCACTATGGCTACCGGATTAGTGACGCCCCCGTCAGCTTTTACTGGGTTCATTATGATGCCGTGCAGGCCGAATTCAATCGCTTTAGGACACATGCCACCATTCAGGTACCTTCCATGGCCAATCAGTTATTCAAGCAATTGCTGCATGTGTCATCCTTCTCACGAGAAGAAGCCGACGCTGCTTTGTTATTGTTGTTCAGAGAACTGGAGCGGAATATAGAGGTGGATTATCGCCCGCACAATGCAATTGTGGACCATATCTGCAAGTGGGTGGATATTCATCTGCATACGAACATCACGGTGAGTCAGATTGCTGAAAATTTTAATTTTAACAAAGACTATATCTCCAAAATGGTGAAACGTGAGAAAGGTACCGGACTCAAAACCTATATCCTCACGGAAAGAATTCGCCGGGCGAAGCAGTTGCTGCTGAACACCAATGCCAGTGTAAAAGAAATCGCCGGACAGTGCGGCTTCTCCGACTACAAGCTGTTTCTGCGCATGTTCAAGCAATACGAAGGCAATACGCCAACCGAATATCGCAATCATCTGTATTCCACACAGCTCAATCGCTGATGTGCTTTGATCTATAGAAATGACTGAGTTAACTATAGAAAATTTGAATGAATCGAATCGATTCCGTTATGGTAAAATGCAAGAAAACTCTATATCATACTTAACCCATAAGAGAAGAGGAATAAAAAGATGACAACGGCTGCCGTTACGATTCATCCTGCCACAGAAACAGACCATCCAGAGATAGTAGATATCCTTGTTGCAAGTTACGCCGAGTATCGGGAGACATTTGAACAAAATGAACGTTGGGAGGCTTACCTAAAAGACATTAGAGAGTCTGTGGTTAATCCGTACCTGACACAATTATGGATCGCCAAGATTGATGATCAGATTGTCGGTACAGTTCAATTATTCGAAACAGCGCACAAGGCATATCCTAACTTTGAATTGCCGATCGATTATCCATTTATTCGCTTGTTGGGTGTCGATCCAAAATGGAGAGGCCACGGAATCGCCAGAGAATTGCTCCAGCAATGCGTAGATTCTGCCAAAGAGATGGGCAAAAATACGGTGTATTTATATACGGGTGGTCAGATGGTCAACGCCATCCGTTTGTATGAGCGTTTTGGATTTACAGAGGATGAGGAATTCAGCTCCGTGAGTAGCGGGGGCAAGGCGATCTGCTACCGTTATGATTCCTAGTGGAGCGTAACAGCAACCCGCGAGTTGCGAGCGGAGAATGAAACGTAAAAGACCGTTCATCATCATGAACGGTCTTTTTTACGTTTATAAATGTCAATTATATAAGTTGCACTAATCATTTACACGATAACGGAGAGGACAGAAAAAACCTGAAAAAGCGAAGCGTTCGCCTTTATCCCCGGATTTCCCCTTGAGAAAAGGAAATTAAAAAAATCTGGGGATAACAGCGATTGGAAGGTTATTCTGTCATCGTAGTGTCAGTGTAAACAATCTTTAGTTCAACTTATATAGCATTTGAAATGATACAATGCTATTGATTTTTTACCCGCCAATCTCCACCAAAATCTTCGCATGGCTCTTGTCGCTCATCAACAGTTCAAGTCCTTCCTGCACGATATCGTCCAGTTTGATTTTCTTGGTGATGACCTGTTTCACATCGAGCGATCCTTCCGCAATCAATGAGATTACTTCAGGGAAAATGTGGCGATATGCCAATGTTGCCGTCAGATTCGCTTCTTTGACCAGAAGATCGAAGAAGTTCACTTGAAGCGGATTCGGAATCGCTGCGATGACAACGACTTCCCCACCTTTTTTGACAACCGCAACGGCGCTGTCCATCGTTGGCTGCACACCTGCTGCTTCATAGGCCACATCGATGCCACCCGATTGTTGCACGATCACTTCCGTTGCATTGACTTTGGCACTGTTTACCGGAATGGCTCCCAGCTTGGCTGCTAAGTCCAAACGTTCCTCAAATACATCGACTGCATAGATTTCAGAGGCTCCTGCTGCTTTGGCAGACAAAATCGTCAATAATCCAATTGGACCGGCTCCGTATACGGCTACCTTATTCCCCACTTTCAGCTTGCTGTGACGAACCGCGTGGAAGGCTACTGCTGTAGGCTCTACGAGCGCACCTTCTTCGAAAGATACGTTATCCGGTAAGGGATGAACCATGTATGCTTCAACAACAACATACTCTGCAAAACCACCATCACCATTCAGTCCAACGAATCCAAATTGAGTACATTGGTTGTAACGCCCCTGGATACAGTACTCACATTTTCCACAATGGTACAACGGCTCCACCACAACACGGTCACCTACACTGATACCGCTTACATTACTTCCCAATTCACTGACCGTTCCTGCAAATTCATGACCCAATGTCAACGGTGCTTTCTGTCCTGATAGCGGATGATTCTCGCCTTCTTGAATCCCTACACCATGATGATAGGCATGCAAGTCACTGCCGCAGATCCCCGCATATTCCACTTTGATTTTGACTTGACCCGCTTGAGCAACCGGAACCTCCCGCTCTTCCACACGCACGTCTTTATGGGCATACCATACTGCTGCTTTCATGAAGTTCATCCCCTTTATATGATTGTCTATATATTATATCGCTGTTCATGTATTATTCATATTTATAGATACTAATGTTAACATTAGTTATATTAATGCTAAACGGAGATGAAATCATGAATCTGGAACAGCTCGAATATGTCGTTGAAATTGCGAAGACGCAATCATTCTCCGCCGCCTCAGAGCATCTACATGTCACACAATCGGCAATTAGCCAATCGGTTCACCGTCTGGAGAAAGAATTGGGTATCATCCTGTTCGAACGCTCGCGGCAGGGAACTCATCCCACTCCCGAAGGCAAACAATTCATTGCCAAGGCACTGGACATTTTACAGCGGATTGATGAATTGAAATCCCTGAACGCAGAAGCCTCTTCTCTTACGGGAGAGCTTCATGTGGCTACTTTTCCAAGTGTCATGCCTTATCTTGTTCAATCTGCTGCGGATATGAAGCATGAGCACCCCCAACTTAACATCTCCATTGAAGAGAAAGGGTCCATGGAAATTATCGAGGATATTCGCAACAACAAAACCCATCTGGGCTTTATCGCGATCTATACCAAACAATTGCGGGAATTCGATGGACTTCACTTCAGTCCCATGTACTCGGGCAAGCTGGTCGTCGGTACGCATCACCTGTCTGAACTTGCCAAACACAGCCGTGTTACACCGAATCAATTAAAAGAACACAAGCTGGCACTCTATCGAGACGGTTTCATCGAAGACTTTATCCAGGAATTCACCTATGATCACGGGCCTCTGTCCATTCTGTTCAAAACAAATAATTCAGAAGCGATCAATATGGTATTAAGAAACGATATTGCCGCCACGATTGGTCATGACTTTTCCTTTCACCAAAATCAATTATGGAAAGAAGGTCTGGTGAAGATGGTTGAGATTGCTGGAATTGATCAACCGAAAATGCAGATTGGCTTCGTACAGACGGAATCCAAGGAGTGCGCCGTAGCCGCAGAACGATTCGCCCGACGCTTCAGACAGGCGATTGAGCTGGATCATTTAATGGTTTAAACGTGAGCATTTTGCATAAATCCCCTTAGCGTCTTTCAATCAACCGTGAGCGGTATGATTCGAATTATGCAAAATGCTGACGCAAAAAAGTGCTCCACGCTTTGAAGAAAGTTTTGGATAAACACCAACTTCTCCAAGAACGGAACACTTTTCTAACTACCGCTTTCGTTACTATTACTACATTTTACTCAAGTTATACTTTCACTTTGCGTACGGCTTCGCTCATCTCGTTGGTCTGCTGCTCCAGCATCGTGGAGGTCTGCGCTACCCTGTTGAACATGGCCGATTGTTCACGCATCAAGCGATAGATTTCATCCGAATGATCTGACACCCCGGCTGAAATCTGGGAGATCGTATTGACCGAGGCTGCGGCCTCTTCCGATCCTGCCGAGATTTCCTCTGCCGCCGCGGAGACTTCCTGAATGCGACGGGTCACCAGTTGGAACGCATCAACCACATGGGCGAATGCTTGCTCCGCGTCTGCGGTAATCGTAACACCTTGCCCAATCTCCGTTGCGGTAACGCCCATCCGTGAGCCGATCTGCTGTGATTCTTGTTGAATGCGAAGCAGCAGATTCGAGATCAGTTCCATGGATGTGCTTGAGGCCTCCGCAAGCTTCCGAACTTCGTCCGCCACAACGGCAAAACCCTTGCCATGTTCTCCTGCATGTGCTGCCTCAATGGATGCATTAAGCGCAAGCAGCTTCGTCTGACTCGCAAAATCACGAACCGTATGCAGCGCACCACCAATTTCCTCGGAGTAGTTGTTCAGCACCTGAACCATCGCTACAACTTCACCTGAGACATTCGAGATGCTCTCCATCTGTGTTTTCATCAGTGACATGCTCTGTTTACCCGACTCCGCCGTAGCAAGCGCACTTGTTGCCGCATCCGATACAACCATCGAGGATTCGGATATATCCGTTATGCCTTTTGCGATTTCTTCCATCGCATGCGCGCTATCGCTCGCACCCTGCTTCTGTGTATGTGCACCCTGTCTAATCTGTTCGACAGACTGATCAACCGTCTTGCTCATCTCAAGCATCTCTTCGGTACTGCGATTAAATTCCTTGGTTGACTCCGATAAAATATCTGTAGTTACGGCTACCCCTTCAACCATGTTACTTACAATTTTATTCAAGTTTCCGGACATATGTATCATCGCTTGGTATGTCGTTCCAATCTCATCTTCGCTCCGCAAACGATACGACGTCAAAATTTGATTCGCTTCTGCAAGCTCACCCTGTGCCATTTTTTCCACACTCGCCTTCAGCGGTTGGAGTGGTCGCAGTCCCCTTACGATAAACCACATGACAACAGCAATACCTATAAGTGTAATTAGTAACAATAAAGCATAGAAGGGAATACTTGATTTCATTATATCTGACTCAATGCTCCCGATCACCGATACCGCCGTGTCGATACCAATCACACCTGTTACAGCCCCATTACTATCCAGCATGGGAGCGTAAGAGGAAATATAGTCACCGTACTCTTCATTGTTAATAATCGAAGAACTGGCTGTCTGCCCCTGCAACAGCTTCTGAACAGCATCCTGTGGCACATCCGTTACTTCATTAATCGGTGAGGCTTTGTCTGCATCCTTCATGCCATCAACCATAATAAGTGGCGTACCTTTGTCATCTATTTTGACGAAATACACATACATTGCACCAATACTTACACGAAAGTCATCCAGTTCATCACGAATCTTCAAGAATTCGTCATTCTCCTTGGGGTCCTTGGCAAACTCGGCATAAGATGCTATATCCAGCTGATTCACATAACTCTGAGCAATCTGGATATTGTAACTCGAAATGGCCTCCTGTGCAGCTAGCTTCATATTAGCCACCTGTAACAGCATGCTTCCAACGGCTATAATCGTAATGACCAGTGTAACTACTGCAACAATGCGTACAACCAAACGTTTTCTAAAAAAACCGATCATCCGCTCCTCTTCCTCTCCCGTGAACCCAAGCCTTTTTGACTAGGCGCTACCCAAAAAACGCATGCTTGAAGCACTAAGTATGGGAAAATAGTAAACGAATATGTCGATTTAGGCAAGAAAATATTGGGTTTACATAAAAACGCTATCATGGCTGTGGTAGCTTTGTTCATTGGAGCTGCATTTAGGCTTAATTTCTTAGGATTTGTTTACGTTCCTTGCAGCAAAAAATGATAAAAAAAACACCCCGACGCGAGCGCCGAGATGTTGTGGTGTTTTACATGTGAATGTCACAAATATTAAACTGTCCGTCCATCTGTCTTCCTGAATCGAATCAGGGACCAGATAATTAGCAACGCAAGCACGGCAAGACAGATGCTAATACTGAACCGATTACCTTCATCAAATACAAACATCACCGCAATCACACTAAGACATAATACAACGACTCCGGTAATGTAAGGGAATCCCCAAACTTTGAAGGTCGGTTGCACCGGATATTTCTTCCGCAGTTTCAACTGCGATGAGGCAATACAGATCCACACAAGAATTACCACAAACCCAGGCACTGCGAGCAATACGCGGAACAGCTGATCCTGCGCGAACAGGCCAAGCAAGGAACCTCCAAGCAGGACGACCGAGCACACCAGAAGTGTGTTAACCGGGCTGCCGTTGCGATTTGTCTGTGACAATGCCTTTGGAGCTTCCCCGCCCACTGCCATGGAGTGCATCATCCGGGATGCACCGTAGATCCCTGAATTCGCAGCAGATAGAACCGCCGTCACCAAAATAAAGTTCATAATGTGTGCCGCTCCCGGCAGTCCCGTAGATGCGAGTACCTGTACAAACGGACTGCTCTCTGGCCCGATCTCATTCCAAGGAATGAGACCACAGATGATGAGAATCGGCAAGGTGAAGAACAGAATAATTCTGAGCATGAAATTGCCCACAATCTTAGGCATCACTTTTTCTGCATTTTCCGTCTCGGTCAGGGTCAGACCAATCAGCTCCGATCCCCCATAGGAGAACATGACCACAAGCAGTGCCGAGAAGATCGATGACCATCCGTTCGGGAAGAACCCGCCTGCTTGCGTGTAATTTTGCAGATAAGGGGTGTTATCACTTGGAATAATGCCAAAGATCAATCCTGCGCCCAGGAAGATAAAAATAATGATCATGGCAATTTTGATCCCAGCTAGCCAAAACTCAAATTCCCCGAACACACCCACACTGAGCAGATTAACCAGTATAATGAACGCCGCACAAGCCAGACTCAGCATCCACAGCGGTACTTCACTGAACCAATACTGCAAAAAGCTCCCGGCGGCAATCACCTCAATGACACACACCGATAACCATAGAAAGCAGTACATCCATCCCATAACAAAGGAAACTCTGCTACCGAATGCTTCCTGCACGAAGTCTTTCATATTTTTGTTCTTGTACACCGTAGCCATCTCCGCCATCGCGGCCATAACGACCAGCAGCAATAATCCGGCAAAAATGTACGTGACGATCACGCCCGGACCTGCGAGTCCAATCGTCTCTGCACTGCCTTTGAAAATTCCGGTTCCAATGACACCACCCATAGCCATAAAACTGATGTGTCTTGGTTTAAGCTTCTTCTGTAGTGTTCCTTCTGTCTGAGCCAATTCAAGTCCTCCTGATGTAAAAAACGTCTGTAATGCTGTCATATTTCATAGACATAATGTCCAGTATACCCTATTGTCCATCAATCAGCCCAGAAGTTCCTTATGGCCAATTCATCCCAAACGAATAGGGACACAACCTATGTTTTATACCCCACAATGGCACGAAGCAATCTGTGTATAATCCAGCTGATCAAACTGTACACTGCCCCATAGATGAACCAAGCGCCTATGTTACTACCCATTGTTGAAAGATCACTCGCGATATACAACAAAGGCAGCATAAAAGAAATAATCAGCGCAACCCAGAGTCTAAACCATTTGGCAAAATAACTGCATACTCCTAGCACCACTGCAATGATGGGACATAACATCAAGACAGCAAACAGCGGATTCATATGATCAAACCACCAATATATCATGCACGACTCCTCCACCCTTTTCATAGCATGGTCCATGTTGCGTCATTGAGTTTATTCTACTCTTTTTCCAAATTTCAATATGTATGATATGTTGCAAAATTAAAAAACCAGCATCCTGTAAAAAAACAGAATACCGGCTTCTCATGCGAATCGATTTAGATTATCTTTGTCATAAACGTACTGTTCGGATCCAATATATAATCCGCGAAGGGTTCGCAGTATTCGAATCCGAAATCTTCATACAACTTCCGTGCCGGGATAAATGAATCCATGGAACCCGTCTCCAGACTGATTCGCTTATAACCACGATCTGTAGCAACCTCTATAATATGGGCCAAAATCTTTCTCGCTACGCCTTTTCTCAGATGAGCCGAAGCGGTACGCATCGACTTCAATTCTGCATGTTCCGAATTAAGTTCTTTGATAGCCCCGCAACCGAGCAAGTCGTCCCCTTCCCATGCACACCAGAAAGTAATTTCGGGCTTCTTGAGTCCATCCAGATTCAACGCATGAATACTCTCTGGAGGGGAGTCCGCTGCCATCCCTTGCAAGTGCTCTGCGATTAATGCTTTAACTTGCGCTCCACTCAAATCATCCACTTTGATCTCCAAAACGTACCACTCCCGCCGACATTATTATTGGTTCTATCACTGAATGTATATCAATCATTTCATCTTACTACCGTGGTAAGTTTTATGACAAGAGGTTGCTTCTATCCACTAAAATACGCTATTGTGATTCACCTGTAATTTCCAGTATGATGAGGCTATCAGATGCCAAAGGGGCGAGGTCTATTGCGAAATATACATAGAGTTACATGTGAAACTACGGTGAAGCAAGCTTAACTTAATTTAAAGGAGACCCCTATGACACTCACTACGGATAACCTGTTTTATAGCAAACGATTAAAGATGACGCCACCACGCTCTGAAGACGTGCAGACCATGCTGCAATGGAACGAAGACCCGGAGTACCTTCGGAATGTGGATACTGATCTGGCCATTCCCTATTCAGAGAAACAGTTGGAAGATGAGGGCGAAACGAAGAACAAGGAAGTCTACTTTAGACTGCGCACGCATGAAGAGGATACGCTGATTGGTTTTGTCGTCATTCACAGTATTGAATGGAATAACCGCTGCGGACAGCTTGCCATTGGCATCGGACTTGCCGAACATCGCAACAAGGGATATGGTACGGAAGCGTTGAATCTTATTTTACGATATGCATTCCATGAAATGAATCTGGACCGGGTTGGCCTCGATGTCATCGCCTACAATGCCAAAGCAATCCGTTCCTATGAGAAGGTTGGTTTTCAGTTGGAAGGTCGGGCACGCTCCGCTGTATATCGTGATGGGAAGCGTTACGACCGCTTGATGATGGGAATCCTAAGACCAGAATGGGAAACACACAATCCAATCCATACGGAGGGTGAACAAGCATGACCAAGAATGCAGAAGTCACTGCGTTTATTGAACAGATTCAGATCCCCTGGCAAGTAGAAGTCGCTGGACAACTGCGTCAGTTGGTGCATGATACCATTCCTGATGTGCAGGAACGCGTGCAATACAAGAAACCTCATTTTTTGAAAAACGGAAAGTACGCTGCGGTCATCTCGCCATCCAAACAGGCCGTGTCTTTTACCATCTTCCATGCAACCGGACTAGATCTACCCGATGGAATATTCGAAGGCCCGGAAGAGCGCAAAACGATCAAGCTCAAGGAAAAAGATACGCCTGACTATGAATGGTTGGCTGGTTTGTTAAAGCAGGCATCTGCGGACTTGTAGACAGATGTAGTGAAGAGGCGATGTTCATACGAAGCAGTAGTAATTTAGGTGGTAATGTGCGGAACGTATGGTGTGGGCCGTAATGTGCGGGTGATGTGTATGGGGTGAATTTAGGTTTGGGCGCAGTGCTAACGAATCGCATACACCTTATTTTGCATTAAAACAAGCATATGAAATTCTAACGAATCTCAGCAGTCTTATTGCAGAAAAATCCTCTGATTTTCTTCGATAAACCCTGCCAAGAGGAAAAATAACGTGGCTACGATTCGTTAGAATTCTATACTGCTGCAAAATCGCCCAATAAGACGTGCTGGGTTCGTTAGACTGTGTGAGTACGACAAGCTACCTCTGCACGCAGATGAAAAACCAATCCAACGTTTCTCTAGTGACTGAATAACATAACCGGCTAACTGTAGAAAAAAAGCCCTCATTCATCATGCGCAGGACAAAAAGGCATCCCGTAAGTTCATGAAGTTCAAGAACTTACGGATGCCCTTTGTTTTTGTCTGTCTACTACTGCCATTCCAACCTGAAAAGCCCTGTTATATTACTAATAAGATGATTGCTTATAATCATAGCTTCCACTATCAAGATTGCTGGTAGGATACGGCTGTCATCTGACACGGCTCACATAGGAACATGTAATACATGCCCTCACCATGTTTCTCAACCTCGCCCCAATCCAGTTGTGCGACGGCCTTCATTCTCGTGGAACAGGTCGGACATGTTGGATACTCCGCATCCTGAACCCATCCCGGATGTCCGCCGACCTGAGATAGTGATGGCTCCATCGCCCATTCACTGGCATGGAATGCATGACGCGATGCATTCGCAATCCGAAACTGCTGGCCAACATCCGGTGCAAGTTTACCATAGTCGTCCAGGTCAATCTCGTCCATTCCCATAGGCATAACATTATGTGAGCTCCATAACGGTTCCCCTGCTCCCTCCACCTCCATGTAAACCACACCGTAACTGCTGCATATCACGCAGGTCTGGATTTGAAGTTGCTGAGCATGCCAAGAAACGTCCTTCAGAGCTGGATGCTTAACATCCAGATTAATTAAGGTGGTTAACGCACTACCACACCATGGACAGCAATTGGCACTAGGGGTCAGCAACGAGAACGAATCTCCGAATGATTCCACGCTAGTTCCTTCATTATCTTTTACTTTATAGAGTGAATAACTTGGGGTGATGAATAATTCCCTGCGCTGCCCGTCTTTCGTGAGCTCCCAACCCGCTTCAGTGGCGTAATGCTCTGGTGCAACGTACAACTCACTCGCCCAAGATGGCGGAGACTGTCTCCACTGCCGGAACTGCTGCACCACAACATCATCCCCGATATGGGCCAGCATGTGCAATATGTGGTTCCGATTCTCATCATCGGTGTTCACCTGCTGCAAGAGATGATCACGAGCCTCACCCGAGGCACTTTTATACAAAATGGCAGGATAATAGATCTCCTGTTCCAGCAGCTCAGGAATTTCGGCAGTCAACGATATATCGTGGTAGCAGACGAGGTATAACAGGATGTCTTTGCAGGTATCCTCATCGCCTGTACGAATTTGTTGCATCGCATAATCCTTCATCTGATCTTGTTGCTCTACAGACAAGGACAGATATACTTGTTCCTTAGATTGTTCATATGGCACATAACGAATTAGCGGATCGCGAACCTGAGGTTCGTGCATGATTTTCAAAATTTCGACCGGGTCTGTGATACCTGCATACAAGTTCACGTCACGTCGATTCGCTTCAATGTATCTCTGGCGCTCCTCACGCTCCATCTCCTGCTTGCAAGGCATGCAATAACCACCCGTTTTGGCCGCTGTTGCTGGTAAAATGGTATTTGCACACCCTTCCCGTATACACGGAATTCGTTCTGTCATATTCCAACCTCCTTCAACTATTGGCAATGGAAAACACGCCACAATGTGACGTGCTTGTCCCTTACTCCTATTTCAATACTTCCTGTCCGTAAAAGAAAATGCGAATCAGTGATGTCCCAACTGGTCCTTGGTGAACTCATAAAAGGCGAGCGCATCTTCGCTGCTGGCAAAGCCTGCCTGAGCCATCTTTTCACTACCGCCACCTTTGCCCTGGTAGGCTCCAAGATTGCCTTTAAAGAAAGGTCCACAAGCCCATTCGGGCGGCTGTCCGTTCTGTGCCAGAACGACTTTGGCCTCTGAGATACTGGCAAAGAGTACAAGGCCTTCATGGTCTGCCGTCAGCTTGGTTGCCAGGCTCTGCATATCCTTGAGCGATTTGTCTTCAAAGACTTGAGCAATCACCAGCCCTTGCCGAGCAGCCAGAAGTTCCTCCGCATAATAGGCATCATTGGTTGTTTTCACTGCATTCAATTCAGTTTGCAGCTGTTTTTGCTCCTGCTCCATTTTCTCAATGCGCTCCAATAATTCGTCCTTGCTGGTCTTTAATTTAACCATGATGCTGTTGAGCACATTTTGTGTAGCTGCGAATTCATTCAGCGCCCTTGTTCCACATTTGAAATAAATGCGGGTGCCGCCCTTCACTTTTTCAGTTTTCAACAGTTTGATGATGCCGATCTCACCTGTCGCCGACACATGCGTTCCGCCGCAGGCGTTATACTCCACACCTTCGATCTCGACGATGCGAATGTCCTCCGTTACGGTAGGCTGCTTCACCAGTGGCAATTGTGCCGCCTCTTCTGCTGTAACCCAGGACGTGTTGATGCGAGCATTACGATAGATCTGACGATTCACTTCTTGTTCAATGGCAGTCAATTGATCCGCTCCCAGTTCAGCCGCAGCCACATCAATCGTGTCAACCTCCGTACCAAGATGGAAACTGAGCGTCATCGCTTCAGTCAGCTTCAGCGTGATTGCCGATAACAAATGCTGACCCGTATGCTGCTGCATATGATCGAATCTGCGCTCCCAGTCAATCTCACAATGTACTTCAGTCTGTTCAGGGGCGCGTTCCAGCTTATGCCATACGTCATCATCTTCAATGTTCACATCCAGCACAGCGATGCCACCAATTTGCCCCAGATCACAAGGCTGTCCGCCCCCATGCGGGTAAAAAGCTGTCTCCGCCAGCGTGACATATACGCCATCTTCCTTGTCCACTTTGCCTGTAATCGTTGTATGCCACTCTCTTGTGTAAGCAGAGTCATAATAGATTTTTTGCGTCATTGAATCATCCCGATCCCTTCTCGTTCAAATGGGTTTTCATAATCTCCAGATTACACTATCTGGAACCCTCAAGCCAATTTATGGCATACAAAATCGATTTCCATACCCAAAATAACGCTCTGTGAGCGAAAATACCTTTTGAACAAGAAAGAAAATTTTGCAGGAGGATTCTCGGCATTGAATAAAAAAAAGCAGAGTGAATAATCACTCTACTTTCTAAAATCGTTTTAAACAAACAACTTTATTAAACTCTTGTAGCTAATAGATCGCTATCGGTCCATACGGACCATCGATAATTTCAATTTTCGTTTCGAAAATATCTGTTAAAATTTCAGGGTCCATCACTTCTTCTACGGTTCCAAAAGCGGCGATTTGTCCATCTTTCATGGCACATATTCGATCCGAATATTTGGCGGCAAAATTGATATCATGCATAACTGTCAGAATGGTTCTTCCGAATTCATTAGCCGCATATCTCAAATGCTCCATCATCCGAACAGAACGCGCAACATCCAGATTGTTCAAAGGCTCGTCCAAAAGTACATATTCCGTCTCCTGACACAAAACCATGGCGACATAAGCTCTTTGCCTTTGACCACCAGAAAGCTCATCTAAATATCTATTTTCCAGATCAGTTAAGTCTAGAAAATCAATATATTTAGAAATAATAGCTTCATCCTCATCCGTTAATCTTCCCTTAGAATAAGGAAACCGTCCGAATCCGGCAAGTTGCCTAACGGTAAGCCTTGTGACAAAATGATTTTCTTGTCGTAAAACCGTTACAATCTTGGCCAGGTCCCTTGATTTGGATGTGGAAACATCCATATTGGCAACCGTAATCTGACCTTCATCCAAATCCAAAAGTCTTCCGATCATCAGAAGTGTCGTCGACTTCCCCGCACCATTGGGTCCAATTAAAGATGTAAGACCTGCTTTGGGTATATGAATATTCAAAGGACCAATCTCTACCTCGGCTGCATAGGACTTTTTGACATTATTGATCTGTATCATAAAGAACCCTTCCTTAAAATCACAATTAAAAATGTTAGCCCGCCAACCAATTCTATAATAATAGAAACAACACCTTGGGCATTGAAAACATGATTCATAATAAAGTATGCACCGGTTAAGATCACAAACCCTATCGCAAGAGCCATTGGGAAAACATATCTGTGATCATAGGTTTGGGCGGCCTGATAACTCAAAATCGCTACTAAAAATCCATAGAATGTTAGTGGTCCAACCAAAGCCGTCGAAATAGCCATCAAAATGGAAACCAGGACCAGCGTGTAAATCACACTACTTTGATGTTTAGTTCCCAAGGAAGTCGAGACATCCTTACCCAGCGACAATACATTTAACCTCTTGGCATTAGCAAGCAGCAGGATCGCTGCAATGATGACGATAGGAATCGCAATCGGGAAATAGGCAGAATCCGCATTATTCACGGAAGCAAACATTCTTGCCTGCAAAATATCAAACTCGGACGGTGCTAGAAGTCTTCTCATAAATGAAGATACGGATCTCAGCCCGGTCCCAATGATAATACCGACCAAAAGCAGAAGCTGTAAATTGCCGTATTTTCCGGAAAGCAGCCATCCATAAAGAATCAAACACATGATGACCATTGCAGCAACTTGATACAAGAAGGAATCAACACCGCTAAAATTCACAAATACCGTAGCACCGAGGAAAAATATAGTACTCGTATGAATGGTTGAATAGATCGCATCAAAACCTAAAAGGGACGGAGTTATAATTCTGTTATTCGTAATCGATTGAAAAGCAACCGTGGATAAACTTTGGCAAATTGCAGCGATAAGCATTGAAACCAGAGCGACTACCCTTCTTGTAACAACTGGTATAAAAGAAGGTGAGGTCACCGGGACGGGATTGTTATAAACCAGTAGTCCAACCGATGCAAAAACGCCCAGAACAATCAATGTGATCAGCAAAATCCAATAACGCTTTTCTTCTTTCTTGGTACGGAAGGCTCTAGCTGATCTTTTTTTAGGACGACGGCTAGAATCGATTTCGATATTTAGTGGATTTCTACTTGCTAAGTCGCTCATCTTACCCTCCTTGTTGACCGCCTTTGTCTTAACAAAATGACAATAAATACGACGGCTCCCACTGTTCCAAGGATCATCGAGACAGGTATTTCAAAAGGCATGATGATGACACGAGACAGGATATCACAAACAATGATACTGCCCATCCCTAATAAGCACACCCATGGCAAATTGCTCCTGAGATCGTCACCCCTAAACATGGAAACGATATTGGGGACAATTAACCCTAGAAAAGGCAAGTTCCCGATGACAGCTGCAACGATTCCAACGGCCAGTGAAATAAGCGCAGTACCCAAAAGAATGATCCTGTCATAATTTACGCCAAGACTGGTAGCGACATCTTCCCCTAGTCCGGCTAAAGTCAAACGATCAGCAAAAACAAAAATAAGAATAGTCACCAATACAATGAGCCATAAATATTCGTACCTGCCAATTTGCACAGATGAAAAGGAGCCTGCAAACCAGCTTTCGATATTTTGAGTCATTTGGAATACAAGTCCAACGAAAGTTGAAAATGCAGAAATGACTGCTCCAAGCATCATCCCAATAATGGGGACAACCAAAGATGAACGGAGTTTAACTTTCTTTAGAAACATAAAAAAAATCATCGTTCCTATAAAAGAAAAAATGATTGCACCAGTCATTCTTAGTGTTAAGCTCGGTGCAGGAAAGACCAGATAAATAAACATGATCCCCAGACCTGACCATTCCATTGTTCCTGTTGTGGTAGGTTCCACCAAGCGATTCTGTGTAATAAGCTGCATGACCAGTCCAGCCATTGCCATGGCGGCACCGGTAAGCATTAATGCAACAGTTCTTGGGACACGAGTAATGAAGAACATCTCCATTCCATCGGCTTGTCCTCGTATGTCATAGACTCCAATAAGCAGTGATGTAATGCCTAAAATAATAGTGGCTATAATCGCAATGATAAAAGGTATCGTCCATAGCTTTTTCGGATGATGACGCTGGGGTTGAGAATTCTCAACCCCAGCTAATTTTGGTATTAAATTTTTCTGCACTGCAGCATACTCCCTTTTACTGTTTAGCTAGAGCTTTCGTAAGATTGTTAATCAACTCCAAGAACGTTTCGATGGATTCATTGGTGTACGTGTCGTTTGGAGCATAAACAATTTGTTTTTGAGTAATAGCAGTGGTGTTTTGCAGAGCAGGTGAGTTATCAATAACGTCCTGAGCCGGAACGGCACCTTCTTCAGCAGATACAGCTGCATCCCGATCCAGTACGAAAATCCAATCCGGATTGCTTTGCGCGATCGCTTCAACAGAAATATCATCACCTTGATGATCAGAAGAAGATTTGTCCACTTCTAGTGCCGGAACCCAGCCGAAAATGTCATACAATGGTCCCCATACACGTCCAGTAAGCGGAGCCGAGAAACCGATGTTTCCACCAGAAACGACAACACTCATAATTTTATCTTCACCGTTATAAGCAGCCTTAGCTTCTTCAATAGCTTTATCAAAATCAGCAATCAGCTGGCTAGCTTCTTCTTGCTTCTCAAAAATTTTCCCTAAATTGGTTGTTGCATCTTTAAGGCCATTAACAAAGTTATCTCCAGGTGATGCTGTTTCTTCAAGCTCAATATTAAGGTCAATCACTGCTGCATTAGGCACTAATTTTTTGATGTCTTCATAGAAGCCAGCAAATCGTTGACCAACAATGACAAGGTCAGGCTGTATCGAAGCCAATAGTTCAAGATTTGGTTCGCGATGATTTCCAATATTTTGTACCGATTCATCCGCCACATATGGTGAATCCGCAGGCATTACATCCTTCGGCGCTGCTGCTAATTTGACACCCCAAGTGGACAGCGTCTCAAATGTTCTGTTATCCAGAGCAACGATCTTCGTTGGATTTACTGGCACAGTTACCGTTCCATGAGCATCCGTAATTTCAACAGTTGTGGGTGTAGCTGTAGTAGCAGCATCGGAAGTTGTAGCCTCTGTATTCGCAGTATCCGTCGTAGCAGGTTCATTACTTGAACAAGCTGCCAACACCAAAGTTAAAGCTGCAACCATGATAAACATTAATTTTGAAGAAATAGATTTTCTCATGTAATTTATATCCCCCTAGATTTAGAAAATTTGGATTCCCACTCAGCGTACTGCGTTGGATAAACTCAGTATCATATACCTCCTCAGACGTAAATTTAGAAAATAATCTTAACCCCTTTTCACGGTAGTGCTGAGTAACAAAACAACAAATGATAGTGATTATCAATATCAATAGGTTATATTATAACAAGTTAGACGGCATTTTCAACAACCTAATTGTTTTAATTCATGGCGAAATTATGAACCAAATATTCTATTCTATGTATTTATATGCATAAAAAAACAACATTTTATAATGATGTACAATGAACAATCTGCATCCATCTGAACTCTATCATTGAGTGACCGCTTGATATTACCAAGTGTATATTGTAAATTAAAAAATACACTTTTATTGTATACAGTAAAAATGAATCATAGATGTGGAAGGATATGTTCAATGGATATTTATCTTAAGTATTTTTTAATCGGTCTTGCCATAGCCATGCCTGTTGGAGCAATTACAGTAGAAATGACAAAGCAAGGATTGAAAAATGGGTTTATTCACGGATGGGCCGTCGGTATTGGTGGCATGACCATCGACATTTTACTTATACTTGCTCTGTACTTCGGCTTTGCTTCCGTACTGGCCTTGCCGTATGTTCAAACACCTCTCTGGATCGTAGGTGCAGGGTTCCTCGCATATCTGGGTTACGATTCAATTAAAAATGCCGATAAAGATATCACTCCGGCAGATGAAAAGACACAGAAATCATTTTTTAGTACATATCGAAACGGATTGCTTGTTGCAGTATCACCTGGTAACTTAGTATTTTGGGTTTCCGTATTTGGTGCGGTTCTTTCCCAATCCTATAGTTCTTCCCATTCAGGAAGCTTTGCCATTGCAGCATTTGGAGTAATGAGCGGAATTTTGATTCATGATTTAGGCCTGTTATCTATTGTTTCCGTAACCAGAAAAGTAATGAGCCGCCAAATGATTCGTTGGGTTTCGGTCATTGCTGGTATCATGTTGCTCGGATTTGCTCTATATTTTGTGTATGAATTCGTAGTTGGCCTCATTCAATTCTTTTGATCGAAAAAGTCAGTATCGTGCCGTCATTTTATATCATACGGAGGAACAACACGTTATTGCAGAGAAATCAAAGACAGATTTAGACCAGTCCGGACGCTTCCTTGAGCCGGTTGTGACAGCTATCGAAGCACGAAGTGATTAAAAATTCTGGAGTTAAACGATATTCAAAAAAATAGGACACTCCTAAAGCAATTAGGATTGTCCTATTTCTTTTATTCTTTTTTTCAATAATTCATCTATATAAATTGAACTAAAGAATATTTACACTTGCCACTCCGATGACAGAACAACCTTCTGATCGCTGTTATCCCCAGATTTTTATATCAGGCTTTACAAAGGGGAAAATCTGGTGATAAAGGCGAGGTGTATGCTTCCGAAGTAGCTTTCTTGCAGAAAGCTTTTAGCTCCGCTTCTTCAGGTTGTTTCTGTCCTCTACGTTCTCGTGTAAATGTTTAGTTCAATTCATCTAGAACGATATGATTCCTTATTTCATCGACTCGGACAATTCTGTGAAAATAACACCCAGCGCATACGCGCCAGCATCAGGGTAGCCCAGACTGCGATCGCCGACAGTACCCGCGCGGCCCATACGTGCCACGATGTCTTCGGTTTTCTTCGCACCTTCAACGGCAGCTGCTGCACCTTTGGCAAATGCGGTTTTGAAGTCATCGCCAGACTCTGCGCTTTGTGTCCAGGAATCAGCACACGGAACGAGTGCATCGATCAAGGTTTTGTCGCCTACAACTGCACCACGTCCGAAGGAGCGTTCTCCTGTGGATTGAATCCCCTGCACAGCTGCATGGATCATGTCAGCAAATTCAGCAACGTTCAACTGCTGTTTATCCCCTACTGCTTTGCCAGCCGCACGGAATGCTGAACCCCAGATCGGGCCGGATGCGCCGCCACAATATTCCATGATGACCAGGGAACACGCATCGAGGAATGAACCGATATCTTTTTTATCTTCGTTAATGATATGATTCCATTCGCGTTTCAACTGGCGGAAGCCTTTGGCCACACTCATACCGAAATCGCCATCCCCGGCATGGGAATCCAGTTCACAGAATGGCACTTCGTTCTTGATGATGATCTCACCCATTTTATCGATCAGATAGACGACATTGTCCAATGAAAATTGATTGCCTTCGATTACCGCAGCTGATGCATCCGTCTCCACTTCGTAAGATACGGGAGCGTCTTCACCCACAACGGCTTCCAGAGCCTCGGAATACGCCACTTGTGCTACCGGAGGGCCAGATACTTTAAATGCAGGGGTATCACTTTCCTTGAACAACAATGACTTCAGTTCATCATCCAGTTTCAGGATCGTAACCGATGCACCCGCCATATCGATACTTGTCATGTAGTTGCCTACAAACGTTGTAGCGACCTTCAGACCTGCATGCCCTGCAAGCTCACGCTGAACGGAATTGTTGAGCAGGTACAGTTCTTGCAGTGGTGTTGCACCAAAACCATTCACGAGCACCGCAATCTCAGCGGATGCATCCTTATCCAGCTTCATGTCTGCGAGCAATGCTTCAACCATACGTCCTGCCAATTCATCCGCAGATACGATTTTCTCACGACGAATTCCTGGCTCACCATGAATCCCTACGCCGAATTCCATCTCATCTTCAGCAATTTCAAATGTAGGCGTGCCTTTGGCTGGCACGGTACAGGATGTGAATCCAAAACCAAT
Organism: Paenibacillus sp. FSL K6-1318; assembly: GCF_037976905.1. Classification (NCBI taxonomy): domain Bacteria; kingdom Bacillati; phylum Bacillota; class Bacilli; order Caryophanales; family Paenibacillaceae; genus Paenibacillus; species Paenibacillus sp. FSL K6-1318. The sequence goes on along the minus strand of NZ_CP150270.1, from coordinate 1,053,209 downwards.
ACTGCGAACATTCTGAGCTGCTTTCTCGGCAACGGATTTCACATCTGCCAGACTGCGGCCTTCTTCCGCTGCTGCTCCGGCAATCTTGTGAACCAGTACAGTGCCGGCAACGCCGCGACGCCCTACCGTATACAAGCTGTCTTGTACAGCGATGTCATCCTCAACACGCACATACTGTACGTCGATGCCATCCTCTTCTGCCAGATGCGCTGCATTCTTGAAGTTCATCATGTCGCCGCTGTAGTTCTTGATGATCAAGAGTGTACCCTTGTTGCTGGCTGTTGCCTTGATTGCTTGGTACACCTGGATTTGGGAAGGAGATGCGAACACATCTCCACACACCGCTGCATCCAGCATACCTTTACCCACATAACCTGCGTGAGCTGGTTCATGTCCACTGCCACCGCCACTGATCAGGCTGACTTTATCGGCCTGAATCTCTCTGCGTTTGATAACTTTATATTTTTTCAGGAACTCAAGCTCCGGGTGCGCAAGCGCAATCCCGTTACACATTTCCATAACCACATTCTCAGCTTGGTTAATAATTTTCTTCATTATTTTGCCTCCCGACGAGCTGCTTTGTACTCCCGTCCCATACGGTCAGCCGCTGCAATGGCAGCAGCCACTTCAGGAACGGTGATCGGGAACGGCATGGCGTGAATGGATTCTTCCGGAATACAAGCGATCTCTGCAACTTTCAACAGCTCTTCCTGACTAATGGTATCTACACCGATGTCCGCCAAGCTGATCGGCAGTCCCACTTCGAGACAGAAGTCCATAACTTCATGCAGCTCTTCGGTTGGTGCATTTTCAAGGACGAGCTGTGCAATCGTACCGAAGGATACTTTTTCACCGTGGAAGAAGTGATGTGTGCCCTCCAGAACAGTCAAACCGTTATGGATCGCATGTGCTGCGGCCAGACCGCCACTTTCGAATCCAAGACCTGACAACAGAATGTTAGTCTCAACAATGTTTTCCAGCGCTTGAGTCACGACGTTGCTATCACTGGCTACTTTCGCTTTTGCTCCATCAGTCAGCAGCATTTCATAACACAGTTTTGCCAATGCGAGTGCCGCATTTGTACCTACTGCAGATGGTGTATACCCTTCACGTGAACCCATTGGCAGACTTGCGTTTACACGGGAATAGGATTTCGCTGTTGCTCTTGCTTCGAAGTATGTAGAGAGCGCATCTCCCATACCGGATACGAGGAAACGTGTTGGTGCGTTAGCGATTACCGTTGTATCAACGAGTACCACACTTGGGCTTTGTTTGAAGTAAGCATAGTCATCGAAAGAACCATCCGGTGTGTACAATACAGCCGAGTGACTTGTCGGTGCGTCTGTTGCCGCAATCGTTGGGCAGATGATCAGTGCTTCGCCTTCGGCTACACATTTAGCAGCATCAATGGCTTTACCGCCACCAAGACCGATGGTAGAGTCACATCCTTTTTCCTTCGCGATCGCTTGCAGACGTGCAACTTCTTCACGGGAACATTCCCCTTTAAAACCGCTTTCAACAAACGTAATATTGAATTTCTCTGCTGTTGCATCCAGCTTCGCTTTGACACGCTGTACATCATCCGGATGTGCAATCAGCAAGGCCGATTCTCCGAAGGATTTAACAAAGTACCCCAGGTTCAACAACTCGTCTTCGCCTTGTACATATTTGGTTGGGCTGATAAATGCTTTTCTCATATGATTATATGCCTCCTAAGGATATGAAATAGTGTAGTGATTAGATCAAATTTTAATTTCTTACAATTGACCTTAATATAACGCATGAGCAACAGGTTTACAGTGGACTTTGATAACAAATTATTATAATTTTCAATCGTAAATTTTTGCTTTTTAGTGCAATCATGGTATGTTATTGTCATGAGATGGTTGAATTTTGACCTCCCATTATACATTACCCGTCATCCTTACATCTTAATATGTACAACTTGCTAACTTTTAACGGCCTACATCATGAATCAGGTTAGCTATGGAGGTTTCATCCAATGATTAAAGAATATCTGCATATCAATAAAATTCTCGACCTTAATAAATGGAAGCGTCTACAGGATTCTCTTGCCACAGTTACCAAACTCGCGATCCTTACCGTTGACTATAAAGGCATTCCCATAACCAGTCACAGCAGCTGTCAGGCCTTCTGCCAGAATGTACGCAAAGACCCCGAACTTCTCCCCTACTGCCAAAAATGTGATTCGCGCGGCGGTCTGGAAGCGGTTCGGTTGAATGAGCCCTATGTCTATCTATGCCATTTCAACATTATTGATATCGCGATTCCAATCACAATCGATGGCAAATATATCGGTGCCGTGATGGCAGGACAAGTGAAGCTGGCCGATCCGGAAAAGGGTAGTGATCTAGAACAGATTGTCACGTCCAAGAACGTGCCCATGCATGCAGCCAAGCTGGAGGAATTAAAGGACGATTACGCCCAGCTACCTGTGATGACCTATGAAGAGATTGTAAAAATCTCCAACATGTTATCCCTGCTCTGCAACTATATTGTTGAAGAAGCACTCAACAAAAATCTGTTAGTGGAAATGTTCGAGAAAGCTTCAGGCAATCAGGAGTCGCTGAACCTCTCCACCATTCTGCCGGGTTACTCCATTCGCAATATCGAGTCGATCAAAAAAGAGATGACCAATGCGATTGCGGATGCCTATCTCAAAAACAGCCCAAGTGATACGGAAAGCTCCAGCCCGGTGCTCCAGCCTGCTTTTGAATACATTCACAGCCACAAGAGTGAGCAGGTTTCACTCAAACAAATGGCCGATCTATGCCACCTGAGTCCGAGTTATTTCAGCAGGCTGTTTGCCAAGGAAACCGGTGAGAACTTCACAACCTACCTGGCACGGCTCAAAATCAAGTGGGCCAAGCAATTGCTGGAGGTCACTGACATGCCTGTCTCACAGATCAGTGACGAGCTGGGATTCAATGAATCGGGATATTTTATTAAAATATTCAAAAAGTTTGAGGAAATTACGCCCGCTCTCTATCGTAAATACATTCAGGAGAAAATGTAGTTTCACTGATATCTTTTTCATATCAAAGATGGGGTTAAAAGATATTTCACCTATTAATCTGTCATTGCTACAATGGAGTCCAGATTACTTAGGGAGGCGGCATCAATGGAATATCGCAAATTAGGGAACAGTGGATTAACCGTTAGTGAGATTTCACTCGGCAACTGGATTACGCATGGTGCGCAAGTGAATGATGGAATAGCAGAGGCTTGTGTTCAGGCCGCATTGGAGGCAGGCATTACCACATTTGATACGGCAGACGTATACTCCAATACTAAGGCCGAAGTTGTATTGGGACAGGCACTGAAGGGGATACGAAGAGAAAGTATTGAACTGTGCACCAAAGTCTGTCACCCGACCGGTACAGGTCATAATGACCGAGGACTTTCCCGGAAACATATTATGGAAGCCTGCAATGGTTCATTGCGGCGCTTACAGACTGATTATCTCGATGTCTACTACGCTCACCGTTATGATTACAATACCCCGCTGGAAGAGACGTTTCTGGCTTTTGCCGATCTGGTGCGTCAGGGCAAAGTGCACTACATTGGCGTAAGTGAATGGAACGCGGATCAGATCGCAAGAGGAGCCGCTTTGGCGCGGGAACTTCATGTGCCCTTCATTGCAAGCCAGCCTCAATATTCGATGTTATGGCGTGTGATTGAGCAAGAAGTCGTACCCGCAAGCGATCAAGCAGGACTGGGACAGATCACATGGTCTCCTCTTGCTCAGGGCATACTATCAGGCAAGTATGCGCCTAACGAAGCATTGCCCACCGGATCACGTGCAGCTGGGGAGGCAGGAGCTCCCTTTTTCAATAAATTGGCTGGTCAGTGGTTACGCGAAGATGTTCTTACCGCTGTGCAAGAGCTTGTTCCATTGGCGAAAGAGATCGGGCTAACGCTCCCTCAACTCGCCGTTGCTTGGGTTCTCCAGCATTCGTATGTCAGTTCCGTCATTATCGGTGCATCCCGGCCGGAGCAGGTATTGGAAAATGTAAAAGCTTCCGATGTGAAGCTAGACCCTGAGATCATGTCTCGTATTGATGAAACACTGAATCCGTGGATTGAGCGTGATCCAGCCAAGACGGGTTAAATACATTCATCAACGAAGTTCATAAAACGGGATACCACTTCCTGATTCATGTCCGTCCGCCATGCCGTATACAACGGTACGGAGGGCGGATTTTCTTGTAATGGAAGGAACACCACACCCTTCCGTTGGAACACATCCACCGATGACGGAACAATGGAAATCCCCATGCCCGCTGCAACGAGATTCACAATAGTGTACATCTGGATCGCTTCCTGCGTAATTCGAGGGTCTACGCCATGTGCTCTACAGTAGTCCAGAACCAGTCGATGAAATGGAGAACCCAGATGTCGTGGGAATAAAATAAAATCTTCATCCGCCAGTGCTCGAATCGAAACTTGAGTCTGAGAAGCCATCGGATGATGATCTGGCAACACGGCAATCAGCGTTTCCATCTGACAGGGACGGAACGAGACATGCCCGGTATCTTCCTGATACCGCAAAAATCCAATATGGATCTGTCCGTCTTCCAGCGCCTGCAATTGCTGGGACGAGGTCATCTCACGTAATGTCAATTCAATCTGAGGGTACGCAGCGCGAAATTTCCTGAGTACATCGACCATGATGCTCCCTGAAGCCGAATCCACAAAGGCTACGGTTATATGCCCGATAATGCCTTGATCTGCCTTTTGCGTAAGCTGAATGGATCGTTCGAGTTGGGCCAGAATGAGTCTGGCCTGTTCCAGAAATACGGCACCTGCTGGTGTCAGACGAACCATTTTTCTCGTACGCTCCAACAACTTTACACCAAGCTCTTCCTCTAAATTCTGAATCTGCTGGCTCAACGGTGGTTGCGTCATATTTAATTTTTCTGCTGCACGGTGGAAATGAAGCTCCTCCGCCACGGTGATAAAGTATCTTAACTTTCGGATATCCATACGTCTGTTGTGCTTCCTTCCGTCTATCCTGTTAATTCATCTGTTCCTGAACCCAGATTGCCGACTCAGCCAGCATTATCATTAGTTCATTAAAATCCACAGCAATCTCCCGAAGAGGCAGTTCTCCTGCATCGTGGATCAACATCAGTACCTTGCCGGAGCTTTGATCCAGTATAGCCATACTTCCTTCACCAAATCCACCAATCGGGAAAGGCTGGAGGTCAGCTGGCAGCTCGTATTCTTTCTCATATTCACAGTAAGCTTCAAGAAACTCGGGATACGCCCAGTCCAGTTCTTTCACGGAATACAAAGCAGGATCGCCGAAGTTACATGCACCGAATTCGAGCAAAAGCGCACGATACGCTCCGGGCAGTTTCACATTATGCTTTTGCTCAAAATCCACAATGCTTTCTTGCGATTCAGGAGCACACCCTTCTCCCATTGTCGTATCATAAGCTTTCGCCAAAAGATCACGAATCGGTTCTAATTCTATCGATGCCACTTGAACTCCCCCTTTTAATACGTGTTCAACAACCTCTTTCAGTACCTTTCGTCACTTAACTATTTATTCCTGCAAAAAACGGCTGAATCAGGACTTTCGCCACTGATCAGCCGCTGTATAGTCAGATCAATTCTTATAAATAAACTGCAACTTACAACGCAATACCCGTTACCTTCCATTCCAGAATGCCCGTGGAAGCAGCATCACTGGATACCATCTGAAGACGCATTTTCGTAGTGCTCACCGGATCAAAAGTCGTGGTATTGTACGTATCTGCACGAGTTCCACGGCCTTTGGCGTTCTTCACATCACGCCATGTTTTTCCATCCCAGTATTGAATTTTGTACGAGCGAGGTACATCAATACCGCCGTTGTCCTTGAACCAGTAAACATCCGTTTGTGATACCGTATACGTGCGATCCAAATCATACTGTACCCAATGTGTACCGATCTCTGGCCAGTTCCCATACACCGCCTGTGTACGATCGTTGGAATGTGCAGGGTCCAGTCCATCATTCAGCGCAGCAATCGTTTCCCATGGAGAAACATACGATGTCGTCACTTTGGCATTCGCAGCTACATTAACAGGTTGATTGGAAGATGGCGCAAGCGGGAAACGTGCGGTATCCTTTTTCAACTGGCTCCATGTATAGCGCAGCAACCAGGCATCCCAATTTGTAATGGTAGACGAATTGCCTGCCCACATAATCGTTGGCATAGGGAAGCCACCCGGCGGACGATCCGGTACTTCATAGAAATCTGGCATGCCGAAGCCATGTCCAATTTCATGTTCAGTAATTTCAATTTCCGTGTTGTTCACGGTTCTCAAAATGTAATCATCGGAAACCCGCTGCCCCCAGTCTCCGCCAGCACCGCCACCGAAGTTGGACGTTCCCCACAGGTACATGTCAAACCGCTTGTCCAAACCGCCAGGATAGGCATAGTTCGAATTCGTAAAATGCTCAAATCGCGACAACGCGTTAGGTGCATAGGGCAAGGCTGCCGGGATTTTTGGATCAGACTTGCTCAGCTCATCCACAGTTGTGGTGGTATATATGATTTCATCTGATTGCTTGTCCAGAATCTGTGCCGGATTCGCTACTGCCCAACCGACTACTTTAACCGCAATATCCCCATAAGGCCAACCGTCATAACCCTTCAAATGTTTCGTCCAGTTATTCATTTGCCGTCCCAGCATCTTCTCAATATCCTTACGCTGTTGCAGGGTCACATTCTTGGTCGATTGCCAGCGCACAACATAGTTAATGGTTCCTTGACCTGCAAAAATCTGATCGTAGATCAGGTTCTTCCGATTGACCGATCCTTCCTTGATCATGCGATTGGCATACACCCACTCAATGGATGATCTCAATTCCGAAGGCATATCGGATAATACAGCCGTGATTGATACGCCAGAATCGGCGGCTTCGGCTGCGTACGCCTCCCCAGACCATGCGGTACTTCCCCCCAGCAGTGTTGCAGATAACGCGAGTGACATTACAGCTAGCGTACATTTTTGACGTGAAAACATAATCTTCATCCTTTCTTCCCCTAATGTTATGAACCGTTCTTGTTTCGCTCCCCATTCCTTGTTTGGAATATATTACCTTTAATATTTTACATGATAAAGAAAATGTTGGAATACATCGGTATACCTGTTTTTGCTACAGGTTCATGCACTTGTTCAAGTTAATCCCGTGATAAAAATCGGACTTTGGACTAATGACATATGCTCGTTCATGAAAGTGGTTTTCATAGGAAGATGTATAAAAGTGCACAAAAATACCCTGTCCAGCATGTGGACAAGGCAGATAAACATCGTTTTGTTTACTTCGTACTATATATTTCTCTCACCGCTCTTATCTCACCTGTTTACGCAGCTCTTGGTCCAACCATTCCAGTGCTGCACGCAGCTTGTCCTGGGGAACTTGCTCATAACGATCTCCTGCAGAAAATTCGAAAGCGCAGCTGTTCCCACTCGTCTTGTTCAAATACGAAGTTACTGCTATGCCATACTGCTGAGCCATTTGCACAAGAATCGGTTCGACTTCGACAGCAGCCAGCGCAAAGTGCACATGGAACATATTCGATACTGGCACCTCGGGCAATGTATGTATCCCGTGACACGCATTCAGTAGGGAGGCGAGTTCTTGAGCCTGCTCGTAATACAGCTCCATTTTGCCAATCCGTTCATTGAAATAGTACTGGGAACTCAGAATATACGGATACAGGCCGATCAGATCTCCGCCGTGCCGCCGTTTCCATACTTTCGACTCTTGCATCACATCCGGATCTCCCGCCAATATGGCCCCCGCAATGCCCCCGATGCCTTTGTAAAAGGACACGTACACTGTATCAAACAGACTGCAAATCTCCGCAGGAGTCTTCTGGTAATAGGGAGTAATTTCAAACAGACGCGCCCCGTCCAGATGTAGCTTAATCCCGCGTTCACGGCAATAGGCCGAGATCGCTTCCAGTTCTTCATACGCTGGCAATTGACCGCCAATCTCCCGTTGCGGCAGTTCCAACAGCAAGCAGGCAATGTCCTGATCGAGCGCTTGTACATCTTGCAAACGAATCAATCGGTCCTTGTCCGCAAGTAAAATCGATTCAATCTGGTGCAACTCTTTCAGACCGTCTTCCTCATGGATTTCCAGATGACATAGAGGGTGATAAGCTACTCGCTTCACACCTTTGCGGTCACACCAGATCCGTAATGCAATCTGCTGCGCCATCGTTCCGCTTGGGAAAAACACCGCCGATTCCTTGCCGAGAACGTCAGCCATCTGTTGCTGAAATTCTTCAATGACGGGGCCGTTACCATAGTGGTCACTGAATAGCTCCCCATCGATCTGCTCCAGTACGTCCTGAAGCACCTTCACTTTGCGACTGCCATGACCGCCAATAATAAAGTCTGCCTGACTAAATGCTTCCGCGAGCGTTAACGCAGTATCCTCCAAGATCACTCACTCCTTTATAGTTCTGGTTCTGTAATGATCTGTACCAAAGCGCTCAGCGCACTAGATATATGTTCACCACGGGAATACACAAATCCTACTTCCAACCTGCAATATGGATCGGGCAAAGACATCACTGCAATCTCGCCTCTTAATTCTGCTTTGGTAACCGAAGAACGTGGCAGCAATGATACGCCGAGCCCGGCAGATACACCATTCAGAATCGTGTCCAGTGTTCCATATTCCATGACGCTCAGTGAGTGGATACCTTGATCTCTCAAAAAAGATTCCGCCTGAGTCCGATGTGTGCATCCGATCTCAAAAAACAACATCGGCCTGGACAATAGAGCATGTAGCTCATGTGTTCCAGGTTCGGCGACCAGCACCAATTCCTCGTCATACATCTTCATATAGTTCAGCTCAGAATGATCGATTGGGCCATATATTAAAGCACCATGCAATTCATGTTGAATCACCTTCTGGTTCAGTTCATGCGTCCCACCCGTGACAAGCGAATGCTGTACCTCCGGGTAGCTTGAAGTATATTCAGCCAAAAGTGGCGTCAGAAAAGTGGAAGCTGCTGTCTCAATGGCGCCCAAACGAAGTAAGCCTGCTGGTGGGGTTCCCACTTGCGTGGCCTGCTCTGCTTCATATAACAATTGCAAAATTCGATCCGCATACACAAGCAGGTTCTCGCCCGCCGGTGTGAGCGACATCCCTCGATTGGAACGATGAAACAGCGGTACTTGTAGCTGAGTCTCCAACTGTTTGATCCGTGTGGTCACATTGGATTGTACATAATTGAGTGTGAGCGCAGCTTTACTGATACTACCTTCGCGGGCAACCGCCTGAAATATTTTCAAATCACCTGCATCCATACCCTGATCACCTGCTCGTCGTTATATCGGTATTCTGCATCATGCGATTCATGCAAAATACTTATCTATTATTTTCAATGATACTGACAATCATTTTTGTTCATTTTACGTGAATCTGCCCCGTCTGTACAATGAGGCTCAGTAGCGAAGTCTGGCTACATAGACAGGAGGAATATTGAATATGAAAGCTATCGTTCATTCAGGCCAGAGCGGCCTTGCAGGTCTTCAATATACAGAGTCAACATCTCGGGCACCAGAAGCTGGGGAAGTGCTGATCCAACTAAAATCCGCTGGAATCAACCATCGGGATCTATTCACCATGGCAGAACGCGGAACCCAGGACACCCCACTTATTCCCGGTTCCGATGGGGCAGGTATCATCGTTGAGATCGGCGAAGGTGTAAGAGGATTCGCAATAGGAGATGAAGTCATTATCCATCCTACGCTCGGTTGGGAACATACATCTGAAGTGCCGATCGTACCCGATATTGTTGGGGGTCCCACGGACGGAACGCTGGCGCAATATATAACCTTGCCTGCTGAAAATGCCCTGCCTAAGCCAGCCCACCTATCCTGGGAGGAAGCAGGCGTGCTGTCCCTTTCCGCGCTGACGGCCTATCGCGCCTTATTTACTCGCGGCGTATTGAAGCAAGGTGAACATCTCCTCATCCCCGGCATTGGCGGTGGTGTAGCGACCTATGCCCTACTCATGGCGGTAGCCGCTGGTGCCCAGGTGACTGTCACTTCCAGAAGTGAAGCCAAAAGAAATGAGGCACTGCGCTTGGGTGCTACCCATGCATTGGATAGTCATGCCGATTGGCATCTGCAGCATGATCTGGAACCTGTGGACATCATCATGGATAGCATCGGACAAGCCATGTTCCCGAAATATTTTGATATAATCAGACCAGGTGCACGTATCGTGATGTATGGAGCAAGCTCAGGGGATGATCTGTCCATACCAATTCGCTCTATCTTTTTCCCACAGATCCGTCTGATCGGCACCTCTATGGGCAGCCGTGAGGAGTTTGTCCAGATGCTGCAATGGGTGGAGCAACATGACATACATCCTGTAATCGATGGCGTTTATCCGTTGCAGGATACAGCGAAAGCATTCGAGCGTATGGAAAAAGGCGAGCAGTTTGGCAATCTGGCTATACTTATGGAGTGATGCCGGACTATAGTCAACTCTTAAATAGAACGAATTGAATTGGATCAAGCCAATACAAGACTATTGTGTGTTTTCAAACTCAAGCAAGCTATACGATGATGGATATCAGCATCTAAAAAGTCTTGAATTCCAAGCTGGTTGATCCTGGTTGATGGGTCTGCGACTTTCTAAGGAACACAGTACGTCTTATTCGGCCTCCAGGTCCTCTTTCTAAATTGTAAGGAACTTCAGACACGTTATTTCCCAAAATTCACTAGCAAAACCGCTGCAAACGGTTGTTTATTCGGATATAGCGTGTCTCAGGTTCCTTAGATTTCCGCGGGCGCTTCAAATCCTTGAATAAGACGGCTCAGATTCGTTAGCGCTCGCTCTAGTTTGTTCACGCTATTAACCATTCAGGAGGTGTACATACATATGGACAATCGATTGTATTTGGTCGAATTAGTTCGCAAGCTGATGGACGCTGAAGGGACGGAATTAAAAGTATCTACATAAAATCATATGTACATAAATCTTATTTTAATCCGAAAGCCTTGTCTGTCTTAAAAAATGTCATTATGTTAACTGTACATAACTATAGTACTGTACATAAGTAACACTTTGATATCTATGAGTGTACATAAACATTGTGTGGTGGTGGTGACCTTTGTTCTGCTTTTTTCCTTTCTAATGGGGTCTCTGCCTGTAATATCGTGATTTTTGTAAATTGATTTATTTCATAAAGTACTCTTATACTCTATTAAACCTTAAAACAATAACTAAAATTAAGAATATTTTATACATTTTCCTGCGATATAGTACACACCGGAGGACTTAAAACTCCTTAACATCTGCTCCGGAATTCTTTGTTTCCGATCCAAACCCAGCGACCAATCTTGCTACCTTGACCATCCTGTAACGGCTTTGCATCCGGGAGTTTCATCTTTTGTATTCAATAAAAATTCCATCGTTGCTTTTTCATTTGCTGCTGTAGCATCCTTTCCCATCATGTTAGCATTCATTATTCCTATTACTGCTACAATGATTTTATGGTGAGCAATAGATGTAATGTACTCTCCAGCATTTTCTGCAACAAAAACCCGTTAATCATCACTTCATAGATTAACGGGTTTTTATAATAAACACCTCAACTGATTAAGCTTAGTAAAAACCTATCACTGAACCAAGTATATTCTCTTAACTTATCCACGATTTATTTAAATGTTATTCAAAATATAAAAGAGTTCACAACAGCTGTGGCTAATTTTTTTCACATTGAATATCTATTTTCTGGATAGGGCAAACCTAAATTACCACGTAAAGTATGTGATTCGTATTCCGTACGGAAGATTCCTTTTTCTTGCAAAATAGGAATAACTAAATTGATGAAGTCATCGAATCCTGACGGATGCTCCTGTCTGATCTTTAATAGGTCCATCGCACCCGCCTCATACCATTGTTCAATTTGATCTGCTACTTTTTCTGCAGAACCAAAAAATTTAGGTTTGGGTATTCTGTACCCAGGCATTAAGCTTTCTAATTCTTGAAATTTTTCTTCAGCTTCTCTATCTGTACGTCCTACAATCGGATTATGCGAGAGTGTAATTATGAAATCATCAGGCGAACGGCCTTCTAATGCGACCCTTCTCTTCACCTCATGACTGAATGCTTTAGCATCCTCTAAGTCATCAGAAGGGAGGAATACTCCGTCAGCATGCTTTGCGGCAATATTCATGAAATCCGAAGAGGAGCCCGCTTGGAAAATCACGGGTCTTCCTTGTCTCGAACGGCTAATATTTAACGGGCCATCCACTGAAAAATACTCCCCTTTAAAGTTTAGAGCGTGCATTTTTTTCGGATTAAAGAATATACCGCTTTGCTTATCCCGAATAAAAGCGTCATCCTCATAGGAGTCCCATAGGCCTTCAACTATCTCTAAAAACTCTTTTTTCATAGGATACAGATCTGCTTTTGAAAGATGGTTGCGGCTATAATTTGCTAATCCTCCCGGATTTGAAGTTATGGCATTCCAGCCTGCACGTCCATTACTAATTTTATCTAAAGAAGCCATCTGTCGGGCAACGGTGAATGGATCTGCATAGGAAGTAGCAATGGTTGCAGTTAGCCCGATTGAATGAGTCACCATGCTTAATGCAGAGAGAATAGTTACACCTTCGAACATGCTCAGATAATGTGGGATCATATTCGGTCCTATATGGCTGACGTCAGTTAAAAAGATAGTGTCAAACTTTCCTTCTTCTAATCTTTTAGCTTTTTGTACATAGTACTCTATGCTCTCACTAGCATTAGCTGGCATATCTGGGTGACGCCAACCCATATAATTCCACCCAACTCCATCTATGGTACCACCAATTTTAAGTTGTCTTTTCTCTTTCATGTATATCTTCCCCTTTCATTTTAACTTGTTTGTTGAAACATGCGTATTATCCGTTTAATCTGGTCTTGACATTGGAACGGAACAAAGCGAATGAAATTGCAAAAATACTAATTGCAACGACAACTGAAGCAGCGGCTACCAAACTGACTGATTGAATGGATAATCCGGCAGTGACCAGCCCTCCGAAAGCCGCACCCGTAGCCATCCCAAGTTGCAAGACGGAGCTGTTTAAACTAAGAATAATTCCGGACGCCTCTGGAGCGATGGAGACGAGGTTGTACTGCAGGGTTGGCCCTGATGTCCAAGCAGCAATCGCCCAAACCATAAGCAAAACAAAAATGACAATATACGACCCTGCTATGGTAGAGAGCATTATAAGAGCAAGAGCATTAACAGACATACCGAAAAATAGTGTACGGGCGAAGCCTAAACGGTCCGTCATAAATCCACCGAGCTTGGAACCAATTAATGTTGCAATCCCGAGAACAAGTAGAGTAAGACTTAATGCTCGTTCGCTCATCGGTGAGACGGTATTCAGGAAAGGTGTAATATACGTATAAAATACCGCGTAACCAATAAATAAAAAGAATGTCACGCAGAGAGAGAAAGTAATCTTTGAATTCTTCAAAAGTGCGAGTTGTTTGCTAAGAGGAACTGGCGCTTCGTTTTTTGTTGCAGGAATCATTCTAGCGACAGCAAAAATTGCTAGGAGACATAAGAGACCGATGCCCCAATAAATTACCTTCCAATCGAATGATGCAGCAATGAAACGGCCTATGGGGACTCCAATGACAAGAGAAGCACTAAATCCCATTGTCACAGTAGCCAGGGCACTCGCCTGATGACCTCGTGGTGATAATTTTGCTGCGAGGGAGAAGGCAGTGACAATAAAGACTCCCATTCCAACTCCGAGTACAATGCGTGACAGCATCAAAAATCCGAAACCAGAAAAAATGACCGTCATAGCACTTCCTAGAACAGTTAAAGAGAGAGCCAATATCAACTGTTTACGCTGATCTAACTTCGCTGTTGCTAAAATAATGATAGGCGTGCCTATTGCATTGGCTAATGCAAATAGGGTAACAAGCTGACCAGCAGCAGAGACGGTTACACCAGCATAATCAGCAACTTTGTCCAAAATGCCCACAAAGACATTTTGCGAAGTGCCGACTAAAAGGCTGATCAGGGTCAGCAAGTATATTTGTAGTTTCCAAGTTTTACTCATTTTATTAATCCACCTTGTAATCGATAATTTGTAATTCTGAAAATATTGAGCTGAAATATGATTACTTGAATCTTCATCTCATTCCAAAAAATTAAACACACTTTAAATACTCTAGTGAAAAGGGTAGTATGCTTCTTTCAAGATGATTGGACGCTTTGTTACTTCAGTGATACTCGTAACAGCTTAGCTAGCCAATGCTACAGCTTAAACTAATATTTAGTATTACTAAATATATAAACAGAGTTTCTTCTCATTATTTTCAATATAATTAACATATTCACCTCAATTCATCATACAATAATATTTATTTAGGTAAACTAAATAATAAGACGTGTTAAAGAGTTCTGTCAAGAAATTATCTTTTAATATTTTTTTCCATTCGTTGTAGCCAGACTCGCATTAAAGATATTTCTTCATTCGTAAATCCTTCTTGCATTTTCTGTTCAATAACATCAATTGTATGCAAATTCTTTTCTTCTTGCGCTTTACCTGTCTCTGTAAGAAATATTCTTTTCACACGTGCATCTTTTGAATCAACCTTCCGGATCACCCAACCCCCTGCAACCAAGCAGTCAATAAGATTTGATAACGATGCAGGACGGATATTTAACTTCTCCAATATCTCTTTTTGAGTAAGTCCATCTCCTGTTTTCCATAAACAGCGTAATACATCTATCTGGGCAGAAGAGAGTCCGTCTTCTAATTTAGCGCATATTTGGTTGGTGAGGTGTGTTAAGTCACGAGAAATCCGTTTAATCGAAAAAAAGGTACCACCTTGATCATTCATTTTATCATCCATTTATTTAACCTCCCTAAACTTTATTTTGTAACATTTGTTGACTGAATGTCAACCTTGATTAAAACATGAGAAAATCAGTTATGTCGACGTGCATATGTTCCGTAAGCACCAAGTTCACATTCAATTTAACTTTGCCATAGGAGTGTCATTTAATGAATAAATCCTCTTACGTAATTTCGGCAATCAGTACAAGTTCGTGTCCTTGTCTCTGGACACGAACTTGTACTGATAAAATAAAAAAGCCACTAAAATAGCGACTTTAATGGGATTATGTTCTTGTCCCTCGACAATTCTTGGTTAATCCCAAACCACTTCTGTTCCTGCAATAAAATCGTGACTCGCACATCGATCCTTACGCACATAGATCATAAACTTACCACTTCATATTCTGAATCTGTTAATATTGCATGCAACTTATGTAACCCATTTTTCTTTTCTCTAAAAAATTCTTCTACATACTCTTCTTTTACAATATGAACTAAGTAACTAAACTCTCTATTGTAATAGGGTGATATGTAGTTAAACGACACAAGTACATAATCTGTATCTTTAACTATGACATCCTCCTCATCTACCCGTGCCTCAAATAATTCACCTCTAAAAATAATTACTGGCTCGTATAATTGTAAAAAATGAGAATAAAATGGATCATCATCTTCAAGATCATTAATATCTCCCGAACCTTCTCTAGGTCTTAAATAACTACTTTCATAAAGATGTTCGAGTGCTTTCACCACCCCCGTCAGAGCTTTGAATATGTCATCCCTCCCAGCATTTCTAGTAAATGCCTCGTAGAAAGATCTCGCCAAACGTCCTTGATAATTAGTTATTTCCTGGATAAATCTAATACGATTACCATGCGAACTATTAAATCCAGATTCATGTTTAATAATTGAATAAAAATCATGAAATTTTTCATGTACATTTTGTTCTGTTGTGAAAAAGATCCATGGGTGCTGATTAGCTTGTTTCAGCTCTATAGGAAAAATCATACTAGTTTCTACGAAATGCGTTGAATTAAAATCCTCAGTCGCAACAGTACATTCCGCTATTAAGTCAATTTCCCTACCTTTGTTCTCATCTTTATCAATGTAAAAATTGTTATAAGACAACGTCCAATCACATTTCTTAATGATTTCTGCTGCTTTTAATTCAAATGGAAATCCCGTTTTTTTTATATCTTGAATAATTTTATTGGTCAGTTCACTCAATAAATTCACTCCTTTTCAGAGAACTAAATTAATTAAAGATGCCCTACCAAATAGTAGGGCATTTACCGGTAGCTTCTGTATTATTTCATTCTATATTATAGATGTTAGGTAGTCAAAGTGGCTTTCTTGTCTTCTGGCTCCATGTAACTTCTGAGCCTAGAATATGGTCTCCTATATCTCTCAAATGGAACGAAAATCTGCCGTCAACTAACCAAGTATTGGCGGAACATGTTCTTGTCCTTTGTTATAATTGAAAATACACATTTTATCTTGAAGACCTTGCTTAGTCAGGAGGGGATCGCTAAACTTCTCTTGGTTTGATCAAAAGTACGGTTCGGTTTGCATTGCACACTTCGCTTTTCTCGAAGCAATAAATTCGTCCTATTTCTCGAATCGGTTCCTTAAAATAGGAAAACCGCGCTGGGCGCGGGTTCTTATGAAATGATGAATCAAAATGAATGCGGCTCATATCTGCATTAGAGTCTCTCTCGATTCACTTGACCTCTGAAATCAAATCTTGAGCAAGCATTTTAGAGCCACTAATTCCTTTTAAATACTTCAGCGGGCCTTCCGCAGACCATTCTGTATTTCTCATTTTTCTTACACATTTTTCAATAAAAGAGTAATCCGATTTACCCTTTTGCCGATTTATAGATTCATTAAGGATTTCTGCCCCTGCAATTGCCAAAGCATTAAGACAAACGATATGTGTTAAACGATATCCTTTATAGTTAAGCCATTCGGTATTAAATTGTTCCTTAATGGAGTTAAAGTATATGAGAATTAAGGCCAGTTTTGTTTCTTTGTTCAGTTTAGCAAGACCTTCTGGCTTTGTAAGCACCTCAATTACTTTGTATAAATTCTGAAGAGTAACATGTCGACCAGAGCTACGCTTTCCCGTTAGTGTCCCTATAAAGTGGAAGGGGCTGTCACCACGGGTTATAAGTTGTGTTGCGATCCAACTATATTCATCCGAATTTCGATGTAGGTATTTACTTAAGGAAGTTCCAATTCCTTTTGCTGTTGTGTTAATAATGTCAAACAGATGGATCTCTTCATCTTCATCCAAATAATGAAATGCCAAGAAAGGTACATTGATCTCAGAGTTTGTATCTTGCGTATATCTTTCAATTCCACCAACCCTATGCTGGCCATCCATTATGGATGCCTTGCCTTTGCAAAGCAATCGACCTAAATGTGGCCTGGCTTTGTCATATGCGCTGAAGTCCCAATGAGATTCAGCATTTAACATGATTGGAGCAAAGAGTGCATCTTCTCCTTTGGAGAGATACAAAGCAAAATCATTACACCTTTTACTATCCACTGGTCGTTGATATCCCTTTCCGGATGGATGATCAAAAGGCTTTACGTAGGTAAGTTGTAATACAGATGTAGCAGAGACATTCCCTAAATAAGAAACTTTACCACGCATTTTATATTGCAGCACATTTTCAATTACATGTTGTTGTGTCATAGATGTTATTCTCCTTATTATCATATGCTACTTTCATTTTAGGATATATAACACCAATTTACAATTGGAATTAAGTAGTTAAGTATTCTTCATTCCAGGACATAAGATACCTACTCTTAAATAGAGGTGGCATGAATGTCCAAAATAAATCTAAGAGTAGGTAAAAAAATTCGTTTATATCGGAAAGCAAAAAAACTAACCCAAGAAGAATTAGGAGAACAACTTCGAATAGATTATTCGTACTTGGGAAGAATCGAACGTGGGGAAGTTAATATCACGATAGAGACCTTGGACAAAATAGCAAATTCTCTTAACATAACACCTTCACAGCTGCTAGAGGATGACAAGCACTATTCAAAGGATAAATTAAAGACCGATATTCTGGAGAAAATTGATACAACCTTGTTATCCCTATCTAGTAAAGAACTTGAAGTGCTTCATCGTTTAATTAAAGATGCACTTGTATTTAAAGAATTATAAAATTCCAATCAAAGAAAAACAAAAAGCACCTTCCCTACCTCTTATGTTACGGAGATCAAGGAGGGGCTTTATTTTGATTTCAGCCTTAAAAGAAGAAATTTAATTAATTTATAAAGTATCAATGACAAAACAAAGACAGACAAGCATCCAATTTTCATATTCTTACAATGAGAAAGAGCCAATACTTCAAATAACAAGCATCTTGTTCGCATTCAACATAGTATTTGTTAACCTCGATATTTGGATAAATAGACTCTCATAGCTCGTACCCTAGTGGTCTCTTTTGAATATGTTACGGTACTTGGCTTCCATCTTAGATAGACTTGAATTTTTTTCGGAGAGATCCGATTCTTCCGTTTCAAAAAGGCTTTCTAAATTTTCTAAACTCATATGTTTCTTGTTGTTTTTATCAAACTGTAATAAATTTTCTTTCATCTGGTTTGGTAATTGTATGTGAGAAAAGGTACTTGAGATCATTTGTTGATTGTATAACTGTTCATAATGTCTTACCTGTGATCGCAATAATCGTACTTCATCGTTCTTCATTTTTAATTCAGCACTGTAATCTTTTCTTCGATTCAGCTCTTCTTCCAAATTGTTAACCTTACTATGAAGCTCGTAGAATGCCTTTTCGATGAAATAAAACTCATTAATTATTTTGTTTTTGTCATTCTTATAGAAGTCAAAAATCTGTTCAATATTTGGAAAGTAAACATCATCACGTTCAGATATTCCAATCGGCATTCTAACAGGAGTGTTTAATGTTTCTAGTGTATCAGGAATACGTCTACTCCACGTATTCCTTCCGATGCCGGTTTCCTTCTCTAATAAAAGGTAAGTTAGCTTTTTACCTTTATATTTCTTTTTAATATCCAAAGCAATTTCCTTGAGTTGTTTGTCAGTATAATTAGAAGGCCTACCTTTACCAGCTCGTCCTTCTTTTTTTTTAGTCATACCTTTTTTCCTCCATCAAAATCGATTCAATTATCGCTTTTTGATTCATGTTTTTTACAAGTTTCATTGAATTGGTCTTTGAAATTTCATCAGAATAAGGATGCTTTGATAGGGGAGATGCACTGCATTGTTCCCTCATTATTAGGTGAATTTCATTCATTCGTTGATTGAGCATACCAGAGAAGTCCTGCAGCCATTCAATCCCTTGTTCGTATTTATCAATATCTGGTTTAAAAACGTAGTTGTTGCATAGCCTACAGTCTTCAACACACGAAGAAGGGAAGACTTCTTTCATTTCCTTACAATAACCGTAGTCTACTTTTAACATATCCATTGTGTCTTGGGTATTGTAAATTTTTCCTCTATCATATGCATCTCGTCTCCATCCAATAAATCCTTCAGGCATAGTATCTGAAATCTTACGTTCTAGTATCTTTTGAGCCAATACATAGACATACGATTGAGAGAAATGTTCCGCATGTGAATAATAATTCTCCTGTGTGGCAATAACATCATGTCCAGCCATTCTAGCGATAGAGAGCATATTGAATCCCTGTAGAAACATATTGATAATTGCGAAATGTCTGGTATCTCCAGGCTTAATTTCATCAAGGTTTGACTCCAAATATACACCTTGCACAACCTCGCTATAAAACTCCTGCAGTAACACCTCAAAATTGTATAATGTCATTCGATTAAAGGCTTGACGTTTTGGACTTTTGCGAAACATCTGATAAAAATCTCTAGGAAAAAGGTATTCATCCTCAATACCAAATCCAATTAGCTTTGTTTTGTAGAATGAGATTAATTCATAGGTTTTTAAGTCTATTTGTATTGAATCATAATGAATAACTCTATCTGGTGAATCATTTTCTCTTTTGATTCTAGGAACTTTAAGCCATATAGATTCATTATTTCTATATTCAAGGCAGTCTATATTCATTAAAAGCAGCTCAGTCGGTCTCTGAGGCAATATATTCGTGATAAGCCACCAAAACATAATAGGCATAAATTTCAAGGTAGTTTCTATTGGTTTAGTTTGAAAAAAATCATTTACAATATCATTGAAAACAAGTACATCGTGGAAGTGTGGCAAACGTCTATTTTCATATGTTGCGAAAGGAATACTGCTACAGATCCTTAATAGTTCCTCTTCTTGTTCGAAGGAATAGAAGCTAATAAAGTTCTTCAATACATTCGAAATAGCATAGGCCCGTTGTTCTGACATTGAAAACAACTTGTCTTTCAAGTTATTCGTTTGCTTCAAACCATTGGATAACCTAATAAATTTTTTAAGCACCTGGACTTCATCATAACACTTATGTGCGCTTACCCCAGATGATCTCCGTAAGGTGATAAAGGCCTTTACCGCTTCATTTAGGTCCCTATATAAGTCAAGGTCAAATACAAGATGAAAATCATTTGCCCTTATTTCGCACGGCAAAGTCCATATGCGGTCATGGAAAGAATCTGCCACGATATATCCATTTTCTTTTAGGGTAGAAAAAGTATTCAAATATATACTATTTTCCATTTTATTGTAATGTACTTGCTCGATCACGCTTACTATTGATTGTCCAATCAATTCTTGAGACAGTTTGTATTCCAAAATATCCACCTTATTCAATATATATTTTGTCTGCCAATTGGCTGAGTTTCCCGCGAACATATTCTATATTTAAGAAAGCCTCAATATAATCCTCACCAAAAAAGTCGATCCCTTCATCAAGAAGTACGAGTAAATTTAAAAGGAAGTAAGACTCTTTTTTACGAATGGCATCATGATCAGTGCTTTCAATCGAATTAATTAACCGATCAAACTCACCACTAAGCTCAATAAATAAGTAATTTTTCGGAATTATATTGGCGCATGAATAACATGAATTCAATCGTGGATATTCACATCTTGGAGATGTGATACACTGGGCGTTTTCCGTTTTAGAAGGCATTTCTCCTTTAAAAATCTTCACTATTAATTCAATCAAGCTTTCTTTACTTTGCTTTGCCAATCTCGACATAACAGAAATTCGTTTTTGTCCTATCTGCAAGAGAAATTGAGCCCATAATTCGGTGTTCATTGGACTAGCTAATTGATTTCGAATCGCTGAAATTGCCAGTGTTTTATCTTCCATTGTTCGGGATGTAACATCACTTTCGCTGGCCAATAATATCAAATAATTATATAACCATCCAAAGTGTCCTCGTCGGAATAGATTGGAAGATACCTGATTCAAGCTCCCGTCTTTGTTTGTAGCTTGAACATAAATAGCCGTGCTTTCAGCCCTGTTGTGGGACCTTACCCTTTGAGTTAGTTCTAGTGCAACATCAGAATCATTCCCGTCTTCATCACTAATACTATAAAAAAAGTAAGTCAGAGTACTATTGTTAAACTTCAAACTTTTAAAGGGTTCAAGTGTCGAATCCCACTTGAAAAAATGTTGATGATGGGGTTTCCCTGATGTAGCTACCGTTTTAATTCTTGTTCCCTTAATGAAAGATTCAAAAAGAAATGAGTTCCCGTTTTTCTGTCTATGCAATTCACAAACAATCAATGCTGTCGATAATGGTTCCACCAAGTCCGGCTCGACTAAAAATGTAACAAAAGCAGTTGTTTTACTTGTCTTGATTGAGCGAAATAGCAAATATAATTGATTAATAACTTTTTGGCACTGCGTCTGTGTTAATGCATTGTTGTTAAACCAATCAAGCGAATGTATCTGAATTGTGGAGAGGTCGAGATTAGGAGTCTTAAAAACAATATCTGAGGCTCTCCATGCGTTTGTAAGGTGCATTATTGTAAAGGCCCACATATTTGCATAATAGTCATCACAAATGGCATTAGGTAAGTGCAACGTTACATCCTTTACATACCGATAGAAGGAATAAAATGTTTCAGGCGAATATATTTCTTTTTCCTTGTTTTTATTGTTGTTTATTCTTGATACTACGTATTGTTTCGGAACAGGAAGATTACAACTGGAATAACAATAGTAATAAAATGAAATGAAAATTCGTTTAGTATGCTGGTTACTCATGTGTTTAAATATGATGTGGTCTAATACACTTACACTCAACTCATGTAAATTTATGTTTTGTGACCTTAATGTCTCGAACACAAATTTGTAACAATTGAAAAGGTTACGAACGTGTCTTGGATTTCCTCTTAGCTTACTCAAGTTAATTGTACAAAACTCTGTAAACAGGTCTGCCGTTTTTCCTAGATGAGATGGTAATGAAAAAAAAGTCATATAGTGTAATAGTTCATCTAAAGCGTCTTTATTCGTATAAATATCTACCTTTTTATTGTAGTATTGTTCGTAAGTATTCTCGATAAAATGATTGACCTCTTCAACCGGTATATAATACATACCTTTAATCTTTTGCGCATTTGCAAAAATTTGTTTATTTTTAATTTTCACTTGCAGTGATTTCTGAGACACTCCAGTCTTTTCGGCTATCATCTTCAGACTAAGTGTATTGGGAGGGATAAGAATTGTCTTCTTATACTTTAGTGAAGATATTTGAGATTGCTTATAATCGTCGATCGATTCCATCGGAATCATCCATCTAGCCTGGCTAATGTTGGACGGAACTTTAATAGCCTCTTTGATTTTTCCGGAGTTTATAAGATATGTCACCATAGACTGAGTAATTTTCAACAATTCAGAAGCTTCTTTAGTACTCACATAGTTTTCTATCCCTGGAATTGAAGGTGAATTTTTAGGCTTCTTTTTATCTTTCAGCTCGAAGATAAGTTTTAAATCTTTAGTATGTATATATGGATTTCCCATATGCAAAATATACGGTATCTCTGATTTCCAATAGTGAAAATTAAAGTCTATATTTAATTTAGCCCTAACCTGATTTATTCTAAAATATTCATTTGGATTAAAGGCAGGATAATATCCGATATTTTGTTTAATCTCCTCAATAGAATCCATTTTAAAGAGATATTTATCTTTGTAGTTACGGAAATCTACAATCAAGCCACTTTTAATGAGTCTGAATATTTTCTCTGGATTAGTATATAGAATTTCACTTAATTGTTTGACGTTTATATAATCATCCTCATTCACATAACCGCTCAACTTTTTTATCTCATCTATGGAGCTAAGGGGAATATAGGTTATCAAACGATAACGAACATTGTCCTTAATCCATCCTTTTTTAATCCAATTCAAAAATGTTTCAGGACTGATTTTAAAGAGTCGAAGGAATTCTTCTTGACGCATGTACTCATCTATATTTATATATCCAATGTTTTTTTTTATTAAAGGGATGGTTTCCTTTGGTATTAAGGATTTTTTATCAATTTTTATGATTGATGGCACTTTCCCATCAGAAATCCATTTTGAAACGGTGCCATAGGTGACATTTAAGACACTTGCGAGTTCTGATTTAGTGAGATATTCGGATGTATCGTGCATATCTTTAGTACTCCTTTTGATTTTTACTTTTTTCAATCAATTTTGGAATATACAATCCATGCATATTATTAAATTTCTCTTCTAATTTCTTTCGCATCCGTTCTGTTCTAGACATATAAGAGAGAGAGGAAAGAAGGCTTTTGTCGCCACGAGGAAATGCTATATCGTATGGATTTTCAGCTAGCTCAGCTAACATATTTGTAAAAGTTCCTCTTCCAATATGGGTGGACCAACTCATCATACTCAAATGGTGGGCAATCAGTTTATCATCGCTATCTCCATGTAATTTTAAGTATTCGATGAAACTCCTTTTTAATTTATCAAAGTATTGACGATAACTACGTCCAGACATCGATTTACCATCTCTGTTTACAAAGAGAGCGTTGCTTTTATCCGTTGGTGCAAACAATTCAATATGATCATTGAATAGGGACTCACCCCAATCCCTAATTTGAAAAACTCTTTGTTTTCTACTACGTTTTACACTGTTGCTACCGGAACTATCTTTAAGGTCAGAACGGAAGTTTTGATCCTTAACTTCAAAAAGGAAATCTCCATTCGCTACTCTTCTTCTTAGCTGAGTGCGTTTTAAATTTACAATTTCACCAACTCGCAGCCCACCAAACATTTGTAGATAGATTCCGAGCGCAATTGGTCTTGCCACGAGGATGGCTATTTCAAACAATAGAGGTATGTATCGAATGGGGAATGCATGCTCCACATTTGATGGACGATGATCCGGGTAAATAACCTGAAAGGGGGATTCATAATAGTATTTTCCATAATGCGTTTCTTTTTTATTAAATTTGGTTTCTTCTAGGGTGCCTACACCCTTAATACTTAACCAAAGATATAAATATGTAAGTGTCCTTTCATTGTCTTTTACTGATCCCCTAGATTGTCCCTCGGAGGTAAGTGAATTCAGAAAATAATTACCTTCCATAAGAGTCAAATCAGCTAGCGACCGAATATTCATATTACGTTTATTAAATAGTAAGTAGTTAAGAAATTTCACTGTATTCAGTGCATGCTTCCTCTGAGTGTTGAACTTTCTTGCCTGCCAGTAGTTTAAGATAAAATCTGTAAATGGATGGACGATATGAGTATCCGTTGTTAAATTTTTTAACGCGATTGCTGCAAATTGCTTTTTTATAATTTTGCCATCACTTAATGTCCCCCAATCAATCCAAACAGAAATCATAATAAATTTAAAATTTTGAAGAGTAATAATAGTAGACGATTTTGAATTGGCCATGTGTCCTCCAATAGAATTTTACTTTTGTACAAGATTGTAAAAATGTAATATGTTGGATATACTATGTTTACTATAATAACATTTTGATATTTTTGTACAATAGCATTTTAGAGAAAATTCATAAAACTCTCTATTACTAAGCTATAATTCATTTATTATTGTACATATTATTTTTGTGCAAATGAATGGAGATAAGCGGAATTGGATGACATGTTGACGGAGCTACAGCAGCAGATGCCGCATGCAGAGATCAGCAATCTGATTTACTGGGATGACCGAGACCTGACGCCTGAACAGATTGTGGAAGAAGTGCTGGCTGCCCGTCCTATTCTCCTTCCGCCCCAGTCCTAATTTCAGTCAGGAGGTAAGCACTCGGATGTCAGTTACAAATCAAAATAGTAATGAACAGCCTGATTTCACTGAATCTAAAGAAGACACTACGCAGCCTGTTTACCTTACCCAAGGTGAAATCAATGCACTGCAGAAAGCCATTATGTTTCTCAAGTTTGAATGCGAAGAGACTGAATCCCTGCTCTATTCGGGTAGTCCTCTGCTGAACAGCGTGCTGGAGAAGGTACGGGATGTCAGCGCATTTGGTGAGTACGCCAAAGAACTTCACTCTCGTCCAAACGAACATGCAGAGCGTTTCATGCGCGCCAAGCTGGAACGTTCTTATGCAGAAGAATTGGCACCGCGTGAACGGACTGAGGATCAAAAGATCGAGATTCTCAGATCCTGTATGTATCCATATCCGGTTAAATAATCACTAATCCAAGCTTCCCCCTCCCCAATTTCCATAATTTCGTTATAATGGTAAGCAAGACATCATGCTATTGGAGGAGAATTATGGAAACGGAAGCTCTACGCAATGTGGAACAACTAGCTTTGAAGAAACACAAGATTTACAAACAAAGCTTAATCAGGTACCTTGCACGCTCCATGCTGGCCAGTATGTTTATCGGATTCGGCGTCATCGTGGCGTTTAAGACAGGTAACTTCTTTTATATGGAGCAGTCCCCATTCACCTATCCGATGGCGGCAATTACGTTTGGTGCGGCTATCATCCTGATCGCCTATGGCGGTGGTGACCTGTTCACGGGCAATACGTTCTATTACACGTATGCGGCGCTGCGGAAGAAACTGCGCTGGTTTGAAGTGGTCAAGCTGTGGATTGCGAGTTATAGCGGTAACCTTATGGGTGCAGCCGTGTTTGCCCTGTTAATCTACCTGACTGGATTGTTCGACTCGTCTCAAGTGAATGGGTTTCTGTTAAGCGTGGTAGAACACAAAATGGAAGTTCCAACCATGCAGCTCTTTTTCCGGGGAATCCTGTGTAACTGGCTCGTATGTATGGCATTCTTTGTACCGATGTTCATGAAGGAGAATGGAGCCAAAATGTTCGCCATGATGCTCTTTGTCTTCTGCTTCTTCATCTCGGGATATGAGCACAGCATCGCCAATATGTGTACGTTCGCGATTGCGCTTGTGCTGAACCATCCGGGGACAATCTCATTCGAAGGCGTGATTCACAACCTAGTTCCCGTGACCTTGGGTAATCTGGTGGGCGGTGTGCTGCTGATGGGCTTTATGTATTATGCGGTGAACAAACCGTTTCTGGATGAAGAGACGCATTAAGCTTTGGCAAAAAAGACTCCCTTTAGCACGGTCCGTTGACCGTGGCTAATCGGTAAGATTAACCCAAAACACCCCGGCAACCTTCCCATCTCAGGGAGAAGGTTGCCGGGGTGTTTCTCTATGGGCAGGCTCATGGATAAGCCGCCTGCCCTCCACAAGCATAGCCATGTGATACACAGCCACATGGCTCCATGCTGTGGGGCGACAAGCAGGCCGCAACCAGGTACTCCTGGGTTGCCTGCTTGTCGCCCCCATCCGTGGCTTAATAGTAATCCCGCCACGGAGTATATTCAATATCGTTGTCGCCGCGCGTGACCACGATCATATTTTCCATTTTGCCCGTATCCTTATTGGTCCGGTAGATCATCGTACGTGTCTCGCCTTCTTCCGGCACAGAGAACAGGAACTTGTCCGCAACGAAGGAAGAACCGAGTCCAGTGGCGTGTTCGGTAAAGGCAGAGCCCGTCTTGCTTGTGAGCAGCAGACCAATGCCGTAGGCTGTAGCCGTTTGGGCCACTTTGCCAAAGAGATGCTCTCCTTGACTGGTCGTGTGCGTTTGCTCCGAATACTTATACTTTTCCGTATCCTTGCTATAGTCCACCACATTGCCCTGTTTATCCAGACTGATGGTGGTCGTTTCGCCCTTGTCGCTTTTCACCTGATACGTACCCACGATGGAATCCTCGGTAATTTTCACCGTCTTGCCCGTATTGGGGTCAGTCTGATAGATTACATCTTCATACTGAAGCCGAATGATGTTCATGCTGGCCTGAATCTGCTGCGCCAGTTCTTCATCACCCACCTCTTTGGCTTTCTTCAGCATTTCCTCATAGTTTTGGTACTTCTCGGCATCCTTCTCATCCCATTCATCCATGTTCTTTGGTGGGCCTGGCGTTTTGTCTAGAGCGTCACCTTTATGTTTGCCCATGGTTGATAGCGCCTGCGCTGCGGTCAGCGCCGTCATGATTGCCTGGCTCACCGCCTCTTCATCTGTCGTGCGGAAGCGTTCGGCAATTTTCTTAAGCTCCGACTGAATGGACAGAACCAGTTCCAGAACAGATTTCATCGTGCCTTGAGCTGTTGAATAATCGTTATAAAAACGCTCCCGCTCCATGCCATCCCAGTTGCTGCGCATGACACTCATCTTGCTATCCAGCGTGGACATGAAGCCCGATAATTGCTGATGCGCCTGAGCAAACTGCCCACTGACCGTCTCCAGTTGTTCCGGTGTCACCTTGATCTGTGTCATCCTGCACACTCCTCATCCTGGTCATTTATATCCCGAGGTTATCCGATGATGCTGTCTCTCGAACAGCACTCCCAGATCTCGACCAACTTGTCATGATCCTGTTCCCGATATGCAACGACTAACCTGTCCAACGTATTTTCCTTTTCTACTAAAAGTAAAAAGTTATGTAAAAGCCCGATCTTGAGATCGGACTTATTTAATACATCAAATTTGAAATAACTCTACGTGTATTTTACCATGTCCATCATTCAATCTGTACCCATAATTTCCAAGCTTGAGTCAACGTTCTACTCCCATTTTTGGATTCCAACGGAAGGTTGCTGCCGATTGGGAAGGCAGTACATATTGAAACGAATCTCCGTCCATAACTACATCAAAGGAAACTTCTACCTCACCCGTGTTAGCTGCAACCAGCACGATCGTTCCATCCGGATTGCGGAAAGCTACGTTCTCGATCTTGCCTTGCTCTTGTGAGGAATCGATCCTTACGGCTCCCGGACGTACATAACGACTGATGTGGCCTAGCGCATAATATTCGACATTTCTAGTGATTTCATCACGCTCCGGGTCAATCGTCACAACCCCACGGCAGTTCTCACAGCCACCGTTCGTGGGACCACCTTGCGGATTGAGTGCAATGTTCCAGAGCAGCACATTCTTCGCCCAGTTGCGCGGCGCACCAATGATGAGATTGGACATCTGCCAACTCAGATTCTCGCCAAAATCAGGACTCCACTCCCCACCACTGCATTCGGTAAAATAAATATGTTTGTCCGGGAAGCGATCATGCACTTCCGACATGGCAGATGGATCACCTGCATAACAATGGAAAGCAGATCCATCGATGTAGGCAGCAGCCTGCTCATCACCGAGCACCTTGCTGGTATATTCGACCGCCTGATCCCAGTTATGATCATAAGCGATGATTCGCGTATCAAGTCCCGCATCTTGTAGCGCCGGGCCGAGATAATCCCGAATGAACCTGGCTTGTTCTTCGGCGCCCATACTCATGCTCGGATATTTATCCGAGGTGAACTCCGGTTCATTTTGCAACGTGATCCCGTAGATGGGAATGCCCTTTGCCTGATAAGCTTCGATATATTTCACAAAATATCTCGCGTAAGCTTCATACACCTGGGGATCGTTATAATCCAGATACCAGCCGTTAGTGGTCTTCTCCCCATACTTCATCCAGGCCGGGGCCGTCCACGGTGTGCCCAGTACGTTAAGGTCCGTTTTAAGACCAGCTACACGCTCCAACATATTCACAACTTCCTGATCCTTATCGATCGAAAAGTGTTGCATGTCATAATCGGTTCCGGATTCGATATCATCATAGGTATAACTTGAAGCCTCACCTGATTCATCTACCGAATAGTCGGAAGCGCCAATTGTATGACGCACCATATCCATGTTCAGCCCTTCCGTCGTAAACAGTTCCTTCAGCAGTTGCTCTTGCTGCTCCACTGGAAGCCGATTAATCAGATGTGCTGACGAACCCGTCATCGCTGCGCCAAATCCATCCATGGTCTGATATGTCTTGTCCGGGTCAATCTGTATCGTAAACTCTGACGGGGAAGTATCAGACTCCTGCGTTGTAGATTCTGAAGTGCTTGTGTCTGCATCATGGTGATTTGTAATTGAAATGGGTTTCTGTGGTGTAAGCAGATTTTGCTGATCTCTCGTGGTTAACCAGACTTCAGCCGCTGTCTCTTTGTCCGTAATCGGTGGAGGAATGGATTGTACATTTCGGTTGAGGATAAGCCAAATTCCTGCACCGACACAACAAACAGCGATTAACAGGATGATCCATCGTCTGGGATGCTCTCGCGAGCCTATGCTCATCACGCTTCACTCTCCTTCCATTGTGGAAAAAGCCGCGGCCATTCGGCCACGACTCATTTCGCTATATATAAATTAGAACAAACTCCATTTCACACAGATATATTCAATGGGAAGAACAGCTTTTCGATCTCCCTTATTGCACTTTTATTTACCGGATTTGCTTCCGATATTCACACTGCCTGTCAGACGGATATCATCCGACGCGCTGCCGACATACACCTGGACTTTACCCTTAGGCATTACCCATTCATGCGATGTTTCATCCCAGTAGGACAATGCGCTACGATCCAGTTGAATGTTAACCCGTTGTTGCTTGCCTGCCTTCAGATCGACCTTCGCCCAGCCAGCAAGTTGTTTCTCTGGTGTTTCAACTTTGGTTGGCAGATTGCCGACATAGACCTGTACGACTTCTGCACCGGCAACCTTACCGGTATTGCGCAGGTTCAGGGATACTTCTACGGTTTCTTTGTCCCCTTTGCCTGTGTTTTTCACATGCAGATTACGATAATTAAAATCGGTATACGACAGTCCGTGTCCAAAGGCGAACGCCGGTGTCATGCCTTCTTTGTCATATCCTTTGTACCCTACAAAAATACCCTCGGAGTAGTTACCCACCCCATTCACACCTGGGAATTGTTCCGCAGTGGATACAGGGGTCTGGGAATCATCTGATGGGAACGTCACCGGCAACTTACCAGATGGATTCACATCACCGAACAGCACACGTGCCACTGCATTACCTTGTTCCTGACCTGCGTACCAAGCCTGAACGATGGATGGCACTTCTTTTTGCCAGGAGTCCATCTCGACAGCGCGACCACTCATTTGCACCACGATCGTTTTTGGATTGGCTGCCGCTACTTTGCGAATCAGCTGCTCCTGATTATTTGGCAGTTCCAGATCAGAACGGTCTACATAACCTTCACTGTCATACGTACGTGTTACCACGACGGCAACATCTGATTTTTTCGCCAAATCGACTGCTTTTTGCATTTTGATATCAACAGCGTCTTCTGGAGCTTCCCAGCCAAAACGAACCTGTGCGCCCATATCATGATTGGTCTGTACCGGGAAATCCGTACGATACTCAATTCGAATATTGTGGGACTCGCCTTTTTTGAACGTGATTTCTTTCTTCGTTGTACTCAGTGTTTCACCTTGATTGTCTACGAGTAGCTCATCATCCACATACAGTTTCGCAGAACCGAGACTGGTCAGGGAAAGTTTATATTCACCCGTTTGAGGCGCCGTAATTGCCCCTGTCCAACGAGCGGACATTTTGGCATTGAACTTCGTTGGTGTCACTGGAAGCTTGGAAGATTGTGCATTAAACCCTTCATAGTTGTAGAATCCAAGATTCATGTTGACCTGATTATCTGTACGAACCAACGAAGGGTTACCCTCCATGTCTTTATTCGTCCAGTATTCAGCACGCAGACCGTATTCCGCACGATCTGTACCATAGTCTCTTTCACTTTCCTGAGCATCCCCAGGTGATAAAAGAGTGGAAGGTACGGCCGACGGTCCATTAAATGCATCTCCTGCGGAGATTGGATCGGTTCCGGCTGCATATTTAACATCCACACCGTTTCCGGCACGGTTACGAATGCCTTGCAGTGGACTTACGGTATACGTTGGGTTAACCAGACTGCTACCTCCACCAGCAGCAGATGCGTTATCTGCATCCGGTCCGATGACAGCGATGGATTTCACATTTTTCTTAGAAAGTGGCAGCGTATTATCGTCGTTTTGCAAAAGAACCATGCTCTCTTCCGCAATTTCACGTGCTTGTTTACCGTCTTTCTTGGCATTGATTTGTGTATTCGTTACAGGGTTATCGAACAGCCCTTTATCAAACATTTGAAGCAAAATGCGTCTAACCTTCTCATCAATGGTTTGCTCGCTGACTTCGCCATTGTTCACGGCTTCCAGCAATTTGTCTCCCCATTTGCCATACGGCTCCCCAGGTGTCTCCAGATCCAGACCCGCATTGGCGGACTTGGCTGTGCTGAAGTTTGCACCGTAGTCACTCATGACGAACCCTTCGAAGCCAAACTGATCCCGAAGGACATCCGTCAGCATCTCCTTGTTCTCACAAGCATATGTACCGTTCACCTGGTTAAATGAACACATGGCCGAACCAAGATCCGCTTTTTCGACCATCGCCTGGAACGGACGTGCATAGACTTCCTGAATGGCACGTTCGCTGGCTGTTGCATTGGTCGTGAAACGTTCCGTCTCCTGGTTGTTCAGGATATAGTGCTTCGCAGTAGCGATAACCGGATTACTTTGAATCCCGTTCACATACGCTGCACCCATGCCGGAAGCCAGTAGCGGATCTTCCCCGAGCGATTCAAAGTTCCGGGAACCCCATGGTGTACGTGCAATGTCCAGCCCAGGACCAAGCACTACATTATGTGTTGTATCATGTGCTTCCTGACCGATCAGATCGCCATATTTCTTGGCAAGATCGGTATCCCAGGAAGCCGCAAGGGCGATCGGTGCAGGCAGCGCCGTGGACTTTTTGTCCTGCACATCCGGGTTGGCTACACGTACCCCTGCGGGTCCATCTGCCATCTGTAATGCCGGAATACCGAGGCGCTCCAATCCATCATTATAGAAACCATAATAGTTATTGACTTTACCAGTTACGAATCCAACTTTCTCCTCCAGCGTCATCTCCTTGAGCAGCAGCTCGGTGCGTTCCTCCGCAGACAAGGATTTGTTCATCCAAGGTCGATTAGCCCCAGATTCCGCCTCCGCGGCGAAAGCGTGTAGCGGCATGGCCGCAACCGCCACGATGATTAATAGCATAAACCATCGTTTGAGGAAAATCAGATTGAGTCTTCTGTTCATGTTGTAAGCTCTCCTTCTCTCTTGATCATTTTTCTTGTGCACATATTGAATACATGTATACAAGGGAATGCAAACTGGCTTGATCCCAGTCTTTCAAGCATTCAGGTCGTCCTGCACATGGCTTCTGAAACTGCAGCCTGCAAGCAAGTCAGCAGATTTCGCTTCCTAACGTTAACCGACCTGATTGCGAATTACATCCCCTTAAATTTGGTAAAAGACCGTTTGGAACGAGCCTAGTTCTTTGGAATCACCATATTAATAATTCAGATAACAAAACAAGAAAACGAATTATTTACATTTCCGTAACTACTTTCGAACAAATTCTTTACTTTTAAAAACAGTCGGTTCGACCCACTCTCGTTCAACCAATTAATGCAATTAATTATCAGATTAAGGAATATGCCGACACGCTCTGGGTCCTAAGTCTATTTGAAACCGGAACCAATCCGCCCCATTGAAATATCCAAAAATATAAAAGCAACTGAAGTCCCTTTTAACAGGTTCTTCCGCTGCCTTTATGTTGGAATTTCTCCAGATTAACAAATAAAAAACCGCCCCACGGGGCGGTTCAATTCTAGTTCGTTCATTTCTAGTTTTGTAACTGTGCAAGAATCTGCGGGTCCTTAATCTTCTTATCTTCAGCGAGCAACATCACCTTGGACAGAATCTCAGCCGTTCTCGGATCTTCATCGAGGAATGGCAAGAAGATTCGGCCCCGATGCTGACTGTGCACCGGTACGATATGAAGTGCACCTGTGGCCTGTTTGAACACATTACCACTACCCAGATGAACAGCATACTCACCCAATTCACCATCAATCCGTGCGTAGTTCCCGTCCAGACGTACATTGTCGATCTTCAGCAGACGCAACGACTCGTTCACAATGACGTGGCGCATCTCGATTGTTGTCAGGCTGGCTTCCGGATCTACGCCTCCCACATGTGCAACGCTGACCACCAGATCAATATCACGCATGACTTCCGAGAAGAACGTCAGCGGCACATCTTGCAGCGCTACAGGCTTGTAGGTCTTGCGATCGTAGAATTGCACTGTCTCCAGTGTTGGTGCTTCGGTATCTGCCGGTGAGAACCAATCTGCCATCGCATAGAGATTTGCGATCAGGTTGTGCTCGTAGCTTACCTTCTGCAGACCTTCTTCATAACTGACAGTCCATTGACGTCCTTTAAGCAGAGCTACTGCTTTTTTCGGTTGAATCTGATACCCGGCATATCGTCGGGACACCGTACCATTAGCCAATTCGTCCTCGTTAGGAAGATACAGCTCACGGAATACCTGCTTGAATGGCTGACGTTCCTGACGAGTGAACAGATCTCGCTGGAATTCACTCCAGCTTCCGCTCTGATACAGATGAAGCGGATGAGCAATCAGCAGCTGATCCTGCTCTGTTAATGCCTGGATCGTGCCCTCTGGTCCTGGAGCAAGCAGACCGCTAGACGATACATCGAATCTTCCCGTCTTGTCACCTGACTGGAATACAAGTGTTCTTACCAGCGGTTGTATGACCGGATTTTGCATCAGACTGGCAATTTCCTGACGAGTAAAGGATGTTCCAGCCGTCATCGAACGTTCCAGTTCCTGTCGTGCCCGGCGATACTGATCCACCAGATCCGATTTCAGCTCTTTCAGTTCAGCGATATATCCGTCTTTTTTGAACCGGGCAGGTACAGATTTGAGGGTCTTCCCTTTGCTAACAATAACCATCTCGGGTTGGCCTTCCTCATCAATGAGCAATTGAACTGTGGTGTCAGCATCCAATGCATGAGGTTCAAAGAAAGATTTCATCTCATCCAACTTACGTGCTTCCATGTCCCACATCAGCCGCGTAACATCGGCATAACCTGCATTACGGGCAAGGTTGCCCAGTGCAATCTGCGATACCACACCTTCACTGGCACGGCGCTGTGCACCGAATTGTTTGCTCTGCATCAGGAACTTCTGAATGAAGTCGTATCGCTCACGCAGATCCTGTTCCCGATTTACGGCAAATGGAATTAGACTGTAGGTTAACAAATGATCTTTGTTTCGCTTGTCTGACACGGACTCACGCATGTCGTCCAGACGAAGCTTGCCCAGTGCAGCATCCGCGAACAATTGGGATCTGCGGTGATTGGCTCCCCCGGAAATGTACTTGGCGCATTCGTATAACAGATTGAACCGTTCCTCCCCGACAGCAGCATAGGCCTCTTCGAACCACGCGATATCAAACGCACCTTCATTGAAGTCTTGTGGTGAGATTGGCGAATAATGGGCCACAATGGTCTCTTTCTCCGCAGTAAAGCGTTCATTGATATGGGCATGGAAGTACCAGGCTGCACTGCGGAGTCCTTCCCATCCCAGATGTTTCGCAACAATCTCCATCCACTGTGGTGCATACATGGCTGCTTCCAGCAATTTTTTCTCATTCACCGGATACTTCTGGAGCAGTTCTCCAAGCCGATTCTCATCTTCTCCATCCCGTGGATGACAATTCTGAATGAGATAGCTGAACGTCTCTTTGCGTATTGTATTGTCTCCATAGCTGTAGATATATCCACGGACAAATGTATCCTGATCCATCGCCGAGACCAGATGTACCCAGTGTTCCATGCCTTCAATTCGTTCCAGTTTCATCGCAAGTGTACTCACTTCTGTAGAGAGCTCTCCCCGGGTCAGCTCAATCTCCAGAATGCGATCGACCACCGCATCTCGTAATTGAACCAGCTTCGGATCACTCGCGATCCCTTCTGTACGAGTGGATGTTAAGTCCCGAATAAATAACAGACGATTCCCACCGACCAGAACCTGTCGATATATCTCCTGTTCATCAATCAGGTTCAGCTGGTACGCACGCAGGAAATCTTCAAGTGACAGCAAGGACAACGGTTGACTATTTTCTACAAGACTGGCGAACTGGTAGGCTGTCTGGAAGAAACGTTTGAAGCTGTTATCGTCATGGATTTTGCCACGAACCACATAATTCCAAGGTCCAGTCAGAATATGAAGCATGCCTGACTCTTTCTCGAGTCGATCAGCAGGCATACTCGCGATGATGGAGGCCCAGGTTTTCTCAGCTATTTCAAACGTGTCGATCGGATCGCTATCCAGAAATGCCGCCGATATCAGTGCCACTACCTGATCCTTATACGTTAACGAATCCAGCATCTGCTGTAGCTTTTCGATGTCATCCAGAGGATAGATCTGTTCGGCAAACGACTTGCGCCAGCCTTCCAATAACGGAATCTTTTGCAGTTCTTCATAGTCATACTGATCATGGAAGTAACTGTAATGGTCACTCAATTTGCCATTGAAATCCCGGAGCTGTATAACCATGTATAGTTGCATCAGTTCTACACTGCTAAACCCAGCATGTTGAATAAAGTTTTCCCATACGTCATGTAGGGGGAACTGTTCCATCTGCTTCATTTCATTCCGCTCTCCATACGGAACCTTGGAGCGAAGACTCGCTCCGACTAACAACGTGTCTTTGTAGCCAGCATAGTACTCCACTTCATACTCATGATCCCTGTGTTCATGCACTAATTCATCGAGCCCCTGCAGGAATGGTCTGGTCTTATCCAGAGAAAGTGTAAAGATATCCTTCGGACTGTGGCCTTTGAGGTCACGCTTCTCATCCAGCAATGGCTCACGTCGCTTCGGATCGAATAAACCAAACCCATTAGCGGCCGTATAGCGACTCCCCTGATCCGTCAGCTTATCGAGCAACTTCTGTTCCTTCGCGGTTGGCGTCTCAATCAGCTGTGCCAATGGCTGCAATTGCTCCTGCTGATCTGCCCGCTCCGGATCTGCCGCAATCTCGGTCAACAATTCGAGCGCGCCTAGACGCTGCAACTCACTCTTGGCCTGCAAAAGTCGCTTCAGTGAAACCGTCAATTGGTCCACGGGTTGTAGTAACAATACATGGATGACCTTCTGACGAAGTGAGCCTGTCTTGAGCTTCATCAGCGCCTCCATCTGTTTCATCTCTTCAACCGTCAACGTGAGCTGCTTCGCCTTGGAGAGCGCACTTTCCCGATTACTGATGCTTTTATCAGACAAACTCTCAAACACAAACTGCCGCTGCACCTCATTATCGGGATGCTGAACAAACTGGGACAACAGTTCCCCGCGCAGTTCTGGGCTCAAACGGTCCTTGATTGCGATGACTTCCCCAATCCATTCCGGGTCCATATCATAAGCGGCCAGATATAACATTTTCTTCACTACATCATCTGTATCAATCCGGTAGTGAACATACTCAAGTACACCCGATGGTCCACCTGATCCGCCTTTTGGAATGACAGCCAACATCTGTTTGAATTGATCAAAGTCCTGACGTCTCAAAGCCTTATCTTCAAGCGCAGGCAATGGCCACACGTAGACACTACGCTGATTCTCTCCATTCTCGAAACTCCAGTTGTACATATACATGGCATCATAGTTGGTCACAATCCAGTGCATCAACTCGGTATCCTGCGCCTCCAGATAACGACGTGCAATGTGCAAACGAAGCTCTCTGTTCTGGCTGTTAGCCAGTACGTATTGGGCAACAATCTTCTGATATAATTGGCCTTGATCCATAATCTCGATGATCTTGCTCTTCAGTTCATTCTCTTCAATGACCGCTGTCGCCCACAGGCTGATAAAGAGCTTGTTGGCGTTCGCTTCCTGCTGCCAGGATTCGCGTACTTCTGGTTGCACAAGCGCCTCATGGGCTTGTTCAATGAGCTGTGCGGCAACACGCTGATTGGCTGCTTCTATGCCAATTCCCGTCCATACGGCGAGTGCTCTTACCACCGAACTGAAACGGATCAGGTTGTTGTCGATGATGATTTTTAATATGTAAATATAGGCTTCCAGTGTTCCTTCATCCATCCGCTCCACAATGCTTTGGCGCAACCCTTCCTGCAACCTTGCTGCAACGAGCAACTCACCCACCATCTGATAGGCATCTGCCTGATCGCTCATGAATATGCCTTTGATCATTTCATGGGTTAACAGCGCCGTCTGATTGTCACCATAGATAATATCGTGCAATGCCTGCTTCATATCTCCGCCCTGATGATCCAGTTCATATGCGATACAATCCGCCAGAACCCAACGGATCTCATGCAGATAATCCAGCTTGTACTCACGAAGTGACACATATTCACTCAGGGAGAAATTCTTCATCTCCATTCGGAACAATCCCATCAGTTTGCGGATGACCTGTGCTACATGCTGCTCCGGATCGGATGTGCGAAAAGGTCGGCGTTCATAGTGGTTACTATATGGGAAACGAGTCGCACGCTCAGCTATATAACGGAATCGTGCAACCAATGACTCGCTCGCCAGATGCTGGAGCACATCCAATAGTGGCTGGAATAATGGTTGCTGCGTTTCTGCAGCCAGCCTTCCAAGCAATTTTTCTGTATTCAAAAACATCTTTTCATCTCCACGCAAATACGTAGACCCGGCGATCTCCACAACATAGTTTGCCAACTCAAGCTGTACCCCTGTTAACGACTTGGCTCTATCCTGCAATTCATCCATATACACCTGTACTTGTTCTTCCTGATTCATCCTGTTCTCCTCCTTCATCGTTCTCTACCACAGACGTCCGGCAAGCATTGTAAAACGAATAAACACCACGTTGTCGCCGTCCTGTATCACCATCGACTTGTCCAGTTCCTGCAATTCTTCATCGTTGAGAAACACTTTGTACAACCCATCCTCATAGGCGGTTATAGCTGTCTCCATCGCACCATTCAGATCAGGGACGCCCTCATTGTATACTGCGCCAAACCCAACTTTTCCCGTCGCTCCCTGCGTCTCAATCTCATCCGGCATGAGATAGGCGAGTAATTCTGCCTGTTGCTTCTTGTCCTGAAGAGCTTTCACTTGCAGAGCCACCATGTTCTCAATGAGCTGCCTCAGCGTATGGGTTGTTTCCGGAAGTTCGGCAGCTTGTTTGGCAAGTGCCGGCTTGCGCTTACCCAGACTTTTTACCGTTATCCATATGTTCACCGTGTTCCCTCCCTATGTCCTGCCCTATTTGAAGAAGCTTCCATAAGCCCCGATATCTATACCACGATGCGTAATAACCTAAACTCGAAACTGTTATCGGCCTCAAAATATAACCAAAAATACGTACATATGTACCCCTAATAAACATCATAACTAAAATTCAATCCATATTCATGAGCCAATCCTCATGTTTACGTGGAACCACGGAACTATGGCCTACTTGCGTACATATACGCAAAAAAAGCTGCACAGTCTCATATAAATATGGGACTGCGCAGCCGCTAAGCTACGCTTAGAGAAGATTATGACACCTGGTAACCCTTAATCTGTATGATCATCTCGCCAATCGCAACGGTCGAATGGTTACGGCCGCTGTCTTGAATCCAGGCATTCGGCAGAACGGGTCCAGCTCCGGTCGGGTTGCCCGATTCACATTCTGAACGCCACCCCAGTGCATCGGCACGAACAAGGTATCCTCCCGAATGGAATCCTTGATGCGCGAACGTACCGTGAAGCTTCCGTAAACCGATTGAATCTCGACCCATTCTCCATCGTGAATGCGATGACGGGCAGCGGTAGCCGGATGAAGTTCAACGAAGTTCTCCAATTCACGGGCTGCCAGCGCCGGACTACGATGTGTCTGGACCCCTGTCAGATAATGAGGGAGCACACGCCCATTGGTGAGAATTAAGGGGAATTCCGGTGATACATCATTCCAGCCCGGACTTGATTCGAATGTGAATGCGGCTTTGCCGTCCGGGTGAGCGAATCGTTCACCGAACAGTAGTCCTTCTCCCTGATCCTCAAGGGCAGAACACGGCCAGTATACCCCTTTCTCGTTACGCAAACGCTCATAGGTAATGCCATAGTAATCAGCGACTCCACCACGGCTCGCCACCCGAAGCTCATTAAAGATATCCTCAGCACTGTCATATTCAAAATAAGAATCTTTGCCCAGTTGCGCAGCAATCCGGCATAATATATCCCAATCATCAACCGTTTCTCCTGGCGCAGGTCGCCCCTGTTCACGCAGCAGAACACGCCCCTCCAGATTGGTCAGTGTACCTTCATTCTCCATATAAGACGTAACCGGGAGAACCAGATCAGCCATTCGCGCTGTCTCGGATAGAAACATGTCTGCCACGATCAGAAAGTCCAGCTTACGCAGACCTTCTTCCACCAAACGCACATTGGGATTGGATACAACCGGGTTGGAGCCCATCACAAGCAATGCCCGAATCTCCTGATCATGAACCTTCTCCATCATCTCATAGGCCGAGACCCCTTTAACCGGTAGACTTGTAGGGTCCACGCCCCAAACCGATGCCACATAGGCACGATCAGCTTCATTTTCAATGGAGCGATAGCCCGGCAGCTGGTCAGCCTTTTGCCCATGCTCCCGTCCGCCTTGCCCATTACCTTGACCTGTGATGGCACCATATCCACAGCCTTCTCTGCCAATTTTGCCAGTCGCCAGCACGAGGTTCAGAAAGTGCCTGACGGCCATATGCCCATCTGTCTGCTGCTCCACACCACGCGCTGTCATGATCATACCCGTCTTTGCCTCACCGTAAGCCATTCCCGCCTTACGAATCAGGGCGAGATCCACCCCACATGCTTGTGCCGCCTGTTCAAGCTGCAGATCAGCCAACCCTTGCATTAATTGTTCGTATCCATGCGTTCGTTCGCCTATAAAATGAGGGTCTGCCAATCCGGCATCCATAATCACCTTCAACAGGGTATCCGCCAGCAATGCATCCATGCCCGGCTTCACCTGCAAATGGAGATCGGCAATGGCTGCAGTTGCCGTCTTGCGGGGATCAATAACGATAATGAATGCCCCGTTCTCCTTGGCCTGATTGAAGTAGGGCAACAGGGTAGGTTGGCATTCCGCAATATTGGTACCTGCGAGTACAATGCAGCCCGCCTTGGGAATATCGGACAGGCGGAACGTCAAGCCACGGTCCATCCCGAACACTTTACTGCCAGCTGAAGCAGCAGCTGACATGCAAAACCGTCCATTATAGTCGATATACTTCGTACCCAATGCAACCCTGGCAAATTTTCCGAGCAGGTAGGCTGTCTCATTGGTCAAAGATCCGCCTCCGTATACTCCGACCGTATCTGCTCCGTATGAATCTTTCAATTGCCGAAACCGCTCTGCAATGGTCTGAATGGCTTCGTCCCAGGAACAGGGTTCAAGCTCGCCATTGCGACGAATTAACGGATGCATTAATCGTTGTCCACTGAGTGCATGCTGATGAGCATTCATGCCCTTCACACACAGCCTGCCCTGAGAGGCTTCATTCGGAACGCCCTGAACCGCATACTCACCACGACGCTGGCCTGCAACAGGTGCAGCCAGTTCTTCAACAGTCATCTTGCATTGCACACTGCAATACGGACACTGGGTTTCCTTTACATAGAGCCTGGAGGCTGTTGGTTCTGAACTCACGGATAATCCCATCTTCCATCCCCGCCTTTCATCTATATATCAGCATGAAGTGTAGCTGCAAGTTCCTTCTGCAACTGGTCATCCAGCAACGTTTCCCGAATCGACATGAATCCCAATCGCTCTGTCCACGCCCATAACGGCTCATCGTACCAGGCGGTTTGGCGATACCATTGAAGGCAGGCTGATGCCAGTGCGGCCGCTTGCACCTCTGTTTCAGCCACCCCGAGCAAGCCACCTTGCTTGACCGGATGCTCTGCATGACCGCCTGCGTAGATCTCCCATCCAGCTGGTGATGCCAGCAAGCCAATATCTTGCACAAGTGCGCTCACCAATGATCCCGGCCCTGGTGCGACGCCTATATTCACGGGCGACGGCATCGCTGCACCAATCCAACTCGTACGAAGCTGTGCTGCCAAGCCACCCGCATCCCTTGCATAAGATGACAACGGGATCTGATCATCCCAACGCACCTGAATCTCTTGGATACTATCGATTTCTTGATCATGTATCGTTCGAGTGGATACCTGTAAGTAATAGTGGATCACTGGACGACATCCCGCGCAGCCAAGCTCCGAACCCCAACCCAGCTTCTGCAAGATCAAAGGTAGGTCTGTCTCTGGAACAATGATGTCAGCCAGTAATTCCTTCAGCTCTGCATGCCCAAGATCCGTACAACTGCATACAGGCATTGGAGCAGGTTTATCCGGTGTGGCGACCACGCCAGTACCCACGTTATTTTTCAGGTTATGCGTATGTTTCAACAGAGCAGCCACCATCGGCCGACAGCCACCGCATGAACCTGACGCCTTGGTCTGCTCCTTAACCTGATCTGCCGTTTCCAGGCCCTGTTCCTGAATGGCCTTCATTATCGCAGCCTTGGTCACATTGTTGCAGGCACATACGGTCTCCTGAGCCGGTAATGCCGCAGCAGCCATCTCAGCCGGGTCCGGGGCCCCTTCACGCGGAGCCAATTCCGACACATCCGCACCTCGTTGCACCAGTCCAAGCAATGCCGTTCCTTCGGCTGTATCTCCAAATAAAATGGCTCCACGCACTTTGCCAGCCTGCATCAGCACTTTTTTGTATGTGCCTCGAATACCATCCAGATGTTGAATTGCGGTCTGCATGCCCTCCCCACTGATATCGCCCGCCGAGAAAACATCAACCCCGGATACCTTCAGCTGTGAGTAAGGAATAGATCCTTTGTACTCAGGCGTTTCCTGTCCACAGAGCGTACGTGCAAGTACCTTCCCCTGCTCATACAAGGGAGCCACCAGACCATAACTGATTCCCCGATGTTCGGCACATTCCCCAACTGCGTATATATCCGGTACACTGGTGCGCATATAGTCATCTACCATGATTGCCCGATTGGTGGCAATTCCGCTTCGTCTGGCCAGATCCACATTTGGCCGAATCCCTACAGCGACAATGACAACCTGAGCTTCAAGCTTGGAGCCATCTGTGAACAGCAGCCCCTGGGCCTGCGATCGTCCGGTAATTTTCTGCGTATTTTTGGCCAAAAGAAAGGTCATGCCCTGGTCTTCAAGCTCCTGCTGAAGCATCATGGCCGCCTTCTGATCGAGCTGTCGGTTCATAATGTAAGGTGCGTTATGGACCACCACCGCCTCCATACCCAAATGCAGCAACCCGCGTGCAGCCTCCAGTCCAAGCAATCCACCACCAATGAC
The DNA here is from genome assembly GCF_037976905.1 of Paenibacillus sp. FSL K6-1318. Taxonomy (NCBI): domain Bacteria; kingdom Bacillati; phylum Bacillota; class Bacilli; order Caryophanales; family Paenibacillaceae; genus Paenibacillus; species Paenibacillus sp. FSL K6-1318. The sequence continues at coordinate 1,010,757 of NZ_CP150270.1, read as the reverse complement.
CGCAGCCTTTCGATATACTTTGGAATAGTCAGACATACGTGTACAATCATCAATGGTCCGGAAGGACATGACCCGCTCTTTATCCATTCCTGGAATCGGTGGGATAAAAGGTGAAGACCCTGTCGCCAGAATCAGGACATCATACGTTTCCCTTAAGCCGGATTCAGTCTCTATATATTTTCCGCGGGTATCAATTCGGTGTACCGTTTCACCTGTGCATAACCGAATATGATGCTCGGCATACCAGGTCCAATCATTGATAATGATATCCTGTAACGAATGCTCACCCTGCAATACTTTCGATAACATGATCCGATTGTAGTTGGGACGGGGTTCATTGCCGTAAATTACAATCTCATACGTATCAGGCGCCAGTGCGATAATCTCTTCAACACACTTCACTCCAGCCATGCCATTCCCGATAATCACCAGTTTGCTTCTGCTCATGGGCTGCCCCCTATCTCTCTCTCACCTGAAAATAAACAGAAAAATCCCTTCTCCATGATTCGGAAAAGGGCACCGTTGCCTCCGGAATCCACACGCCATTGTGTGGATTCATATTAGATTCAGATTAAGGGAATCCTAATCATATGTCAACTAAATTAACATCATAAATGTGAAATACGATTTAAAAATGAAATATTTAAAATTACGTGTAATTTTTGTTGACATCTCTATTTTCTCTTGATTATAATTTGAATCAAAATCACAGTGCTGTGATCAACTCAGATGCGGGAACACAATGACGTGTACCGCCTGTCGGCAACGGGGCCGCAAATCGTTCTTATCTGGACGAATTGCGGCCTTTTTCTGCCTTCACAAGCACATAGACAAATCACGAAGATCTCAATTGGATGAGGAGCGATGATGGATGATGGAGAACAAAAGTTTTTGGAAAAGCGGGCATAAGCCCACCCTCTTCGGGGCGTTTATGTATTTTGACATCAGTTTTATGATATGGGGGATGCTTGGTCCACTCGCAGTTGTTATTGCATTGGATTATCCGATGACTCCGCTGGAAAAGGCCAATCTGGTCGCATTGCCTATTCTCGGCGGCTCCATCCTGCGCCTTGTGCTTGGCTTCATGTCTGATTATATTGGTCCAAAACTGACCGCACAGATTGGGATGCTCGTTACCTTGGTTCCTTTGTTACTCGGCTGGCTATGGGTCGACTCTTTAAGCCAACTGTACGTGGTGGCACTCTTGCTCGGTGTCGCAGGCGCCTCCTTTGCTGCTGCGCTACCTCTGGCAGGCCAATGGTATGGCAAAGAGCATCAGGGTCTGGCCATGGGTATTGCCGGGGCGGGTAACAGCGGAACCGTACTCGCGACGTTGTTCGCCAATCGCTTGGCTACGCATTTTGGCAGCTGGGAAGTTGTGTTCGGACTTGCTATTATACCGATCGCTATCGTATTTATTCTCTTTTCTATCTTTGCCAAAAATAGCCCTAACCGGCCTGAACCCAAGAAATTGTCCCAATACGGAAGTCTGCTTAAACAAAAAGATGCCTGGGTATTCTGTGCCTTCTATTGTGTAACCTTTGGTGGTTTCGTTGGATTATGTAACTATCTCACCATCTTCTTCAACACCCAATACGGACTCTCTCCTGTTCGTGCCGCAGACATTACGACCTTCTGTGTGATCGCCGGCAGTTTCTTCCGGCCTGTTGGGGGGTACTTGGCGGACAAAATTGGCGGAACCCGCATGCTTACTTTCCTGTACACAGGAGCTTGTATCATGTTGATCGGTGTATCCTTCATGCCACCACTTCCTGTTGTGGTAGTCATGTTGTTCCTCGGCATGATGTGTCTGGGAGCCGGAAATGGCTCCGTGTTCCAACTGGTTCCCCAACGCTTCGGTAACGAGATTGGTCTAATGACAGGTATTGTAGGTGCCGCTGGCGGATTGGGCGGATATGCATTGCCGCTGATTCTCGGTCAACTGTATAGCAGCTATCAATCCTATACACCAGGCTTTGTCATTCTTAGCCTGATTGCAGCAGCTTCCCTAATCCTTGTTCTCTTCATGCAATCCCGCTGGCGTGTAAGCTGGCTAAGCCGAAGCAACAAAGGCATGGCTGAATCGACATCCCTCTCGTCCTGAGCCGTACAACCACTCGGCCGTTAACCAATGGTACGGTGGTTGTCAATGACCCTGGATTAACCCAACAACAGCGCAGCCCGATGGGGCTACGCTGTTGTTTCTGTTTAAGGCTGCTTTTTTGCTTAAGACTGCTTTTTTTGCTTAAGATGAATATTTTTGAAGAACAATAACGGCATTATGACCGCCAAAACCAAAGGAATTAGACATCCCAATCCGCAAATCTGCTCTTCTTGCCTCGTTCGGTACATAATCCAGATCACATTCGGGGTCTCTCTGCTCCTGATTGATCGTAGGAGGAACGATGCCGTGCCGCAGACTTTGAATAAGCGAGATCGCCTCCGCACCACCTGCCGCACCAAGCATATGTCCCGTCATGGACTTATTCGCCGTGACCGGAATGTCATAGGCTGCAGTTCCGAAAAGTTGTTTAATGGCTCTCGTCTCGGACAGATCCCCCGCCTCCGTACTGGTGGCATGAGCGTTAATCACATCAATGTCTTCAGGTCCAATCTGAGCCTCTTTCAGTGATGCTTTCATCGCCAGATATGCACCCCGCCCTTCCGGATGGGTAGCTACCATATGATACGCATCTGAACTGGCACCATATCCAATCACTTCGGCAAGAATATTCGCCCCTCTTGCCAGAGCATGAGACAGTGATTCAACAACCAGGATTCCGGCGCCCTCCGCCATGACAAAGCCGTCTCTCCCCGCATCAAATGGACGGCTGGCTGCTTGGAACGTTTCATTTTGTGTAGACAACGCTGTCGCATTACCGAAGCTTGCCAGGGACACTTCGGTTACAGCCGCTTCTGTTCCTCCAGCAATAATAACATCGGCTCCGCCATAACGAATTAACCGGAAAGCCTCTCCAATGGCTGTATTGCCAATGGAACAAGCCGTTACTGGCGACAATGTCGGCCCCCAGCAACCAAACCTCATACTGACCATAGCCGCAGCCATATTGGATATCATCATCGGTACCAGTGTTGGGCTAACCCGCGCAGGTCCCCGATCTGACAGAACCTTGCCTTGTTCCATTAATGTCTGGATGCCACCTATGCCTGAACCAATATATACACCTACCCGTTCACGGTCCAGTTCATCCATCACGAGACCGGATTGCGATACAGCCTGATCCGCAGCAGCAACAGCAAATTGAACGAATCGGTCCATGCGTCTTGCTTCCTTGCGTCCAAAACGCGCTTCACCATCAAAATCACGGACCACTCCAGCGATTCTGGTTTTGTACGAAGCTGTATCAAAATGCGCTATGGGCGATATCCCTGATCTGCCCTCAATTAATCCATTCCAGAATGTATCTACATCATTTCCCAAAGGAGAGATGACTCCCATTCCTGTAATCACGACTCGTTCCATATCCATCCTCCTTCAGCGCTGTTATCTACCTTACTCTTACGCTCTGCCACTAATAGTGCACTTTCGAATATCCTATTACAAGTTGTCAATTATAATAGTATAATGACTACCATGATAATGAGGATCGAAGGTGATGGATTGAACTACGATGTCAGGCTACAGGCCCTGTCCACTTTTCTGAAAACACAGCGTTCTAAAATTTCTCCCGAATCGGTCGGTTTACCTACTGGAAGTCGGCGCAGAACGCCTGGGCTGAGGAGAGAAGAAGTCTCCCAACTGGCAGGCGTAAGTACAACGTGGTATACCTGGCTGGAGCAAGGTCGGGATATTCAGGTATCCCATTCCGTATTGGACAACATTGCTTCAGCACTAAAGCTTACTGCAGATGAACGAAAATATCTGTTTTCGCTCGCTATGGAACATCACTCGGAGCTGCCCACGCTGGAAGAAGAACCTATTCAGCTTCACCCTTCCTTGCAGAAAATCTTGCAAGAACTTCACCACTGCCCTACCGTGATCTCGGATCGGCGCTGTTACATTGTCGGCTGGAATGATGCAGCCCGGCATGTTTTTATGGATTTTGAACAGATTCCTCCTGAACAGCGGAATATGATCAGTCTGTTATTTGATCGAAAGGAATTTCGCAGGCTCGCGGTGAACTGGGAGGATTTTGTTAGTGGATTTCTGGCGATTTTTCGTGCTTATTATGGTCAGTATGTCGATGATGAATGGTATAATTTATTTCTGGATGACATGATGAACAGACATCCCGATTTTCATACCCTCTGGAAACAAAGCAGTGTCAGTAGTGCCCCGGATGTATTAATCGAGTTCAGACATTCCAAAGCAGGCAAAATGTTGTTTGATCTGACGTCGTTGCAGGTTCAGGGCAGCTCCGATCTGCGATGCAGTGTATACACGCCGGCACCAGAGACCGCTACCGAGCGCAAACTGATGCGCCTGATTGAGCGTGAAGTTAACTGATATCTTGGCAAGTTTTGAGTCAGAGCCTCTCCCTTCTTGCTGAGTCATGTTGGAATCTTGACATCCTCATGTTGCGTGATTTAATTATCAGGGTATACATTATCAGGTATATTAAGCTAACCCATGGATCTAAGTCCTTCTACACGAAGTGGATTCAGAAAGGAATATCATGACCAAAGTGCTTATCATAGAGGACGACAATATGTTAGGTGATACATTATCCCTGTATTTGCAAGGTGAAGGGTATGATGTTATCCGTGTCGATAACGCAAGAGATGGTCTTCTACAGCTTCAAGCGCGGCCTGATATCCTGCTTCTTGACTTGATGCTCCCTGATTCGGGAGATAAAAATCCTTGCTCTCTCATGCGCCAACATACGGCAATCCCCATCATCGTCATCTCTTCGTTAACCGAAGTTGCGGAGCGGATTCGATCATTAACAGACGGGGCTGATGACTATGTATGCAAACCTTTCAGCATGCAGGAACTGAAGGCTCGTATTGAGGCTGTATTACGTCGCTACTCCATATTGAACAACTCTGTTGTCACTGAACAGGAGACCGGAATATCCCTCGACCTGGCCCGCAGAACCGTACTGTTGAATAACCAGCGAGTGGAAATGACGTTTTCCGAATTTGAAATCATGAAGCTGTTTGTCCTCAATCCCGGCAAGGTCTACAGTCGTTATGCCCTGATTGAAGCCATTCGTGGTATTGATGCGTACATTAATGATCGCACCATAGATGTGCACATTACCAAGCTTCGTAAAAAAATTGAGGACAACCCGAAAAACCCCCAATATATTCAAACCATCTGGGGGGTCGGATATAAGTTCACACCATAGAAACACACAGCTTCATTCAGCTCGGTCACCATGGCAGAGACTCGGTAATTCTATCAATCTCCTGTTGTACCTTCTCCAATATCGAACTCAGTTCCTCTTCTTCGAATAACGGACGGGACAAGAGCGATTCCAGTTGAAGAACCGGACGTAACAGGTCCACTGCATGCAGATTGGCAGCAACGCCTCGGAGTGAATGAACGCTGCGGATCACAGCAGCAATCTGTTGCTGCTGAAGCTTAATCGTCAGTTTTTTCTGAAACGAGCCATACTCCATTCTGAATTTCGTGAGCGCATATTGCAGAATATGCGGCTTGCCGTCCATCTGCCTAATCGCCTTATCTGCATCAATTCCACTGATCTCTCGCATGCCTTTCACATCAATCCATGTTTCCAATGTATCTGTCATCTGTTGTTCATGAATCGGTTTGGTCAGTATGGCATTCATGCCAACCTCAAAGCAAGTCTCATGATCTATTTGCAGACTATTCGCAGTTAGCGCGATAATGGGCGTACGATCATATTGCCTCATCTTGCGAATATGTCGCGTTGCATCAATTCCATTCATTTCGGGCATGTACATATCCATTAGAATCAATTCCCATGTTTGTTCGCCCAATTTCTTCAAAACCTCTGTGCCACTGTCTGCCAGCGTCACCTCGAATCCCATATGTTCCAGCATCGCTCGAATAACCAGTTGATTGATTTCTTGGTCCTCAGCGATCAGAATGTGACCTTTGGATTTAAGCAAATAAGGTTCATCGCCTTCTACCCTCCGATGGTTCTCCAGTGGCCCTTCACCTTGAAGTGCAAGTAAAACTTCGAACAAGCCCAGACGTGTAATCGGTTTGATCATCATGATATCCGGGCGAAAGGATCTCTCCTCACTCCACAGGGCATTTTCACTAAAAGCATGGGTATAACCCACCATTTGAAATTGGGTTCGATTCAATCGCTTCATGAAATTGTCCCATGACGACCCGTTAATGGTGTCCTTTGCATCCATATCCATCATTATTAACAGGGAACTTGCCCCATCTGCATGAGGTACACACCAATCGCTCTCCATCATATGGTTCAAGGAAGGATACAGCGTTGGCTTCATCCCGAATGAGTAGAGCATCTGCTTCAGACTTTCGCCCATCCGTTCATCCTCTTCAATGATAACCACATCATTCACACAATATAGCAAAGGGAATGTTTGCAGAAAGGAACTCTCTTCTTCCGTATCTGCAAGTTCAAATATCAAGTCAAACGAAAACAGACTGTACTCTCCCAGCACACTATCCACGCGCAAGTTTCCTCCCAAGGAGGTCACCAGAAGATAACAGATCACCAGCCCAAGTCCAGAACCACCATATGTTCGATACGTCGAAGGTTCCGCTTGAGTAAACGGGACAAAAAGCCGTTCCAGTTGTTCAGGTGAGATTCCAATCCCCGTATCCTCTACCTCAAAACGGACCTGAACTTGCTCCGCTTCCAATGAAAGCACCTCTGCCCGCAATGTGACATATCCATGCTCCGTGAATTTAATCGCATTACTCAGCAGATTCAATAACACCTGTTCGAGTCGGAACGGATCACCAATCACCGTTAACGGCAGATCGGAATCGGTCGTAAAGATCACTTCGATGTCTTTGTGCCCGATGGCCACACCGATCTGATCTGCCACACGCTTGAATACATCCTCTGGTGAAAAAGAAACCTTCTCCAAAGTCAGCTTGCCTGCCTCAATTTTCGAAAAATCAAGAATATCATTCACGAGGGTAAGCAAGGTTTGGGAGGACGCGTTGATTTTACTTAAATAATCCAATTGCTGTGGGGACAGATCTGTCCGTTGAAGCAACAACGAAAAGCTGATGATACCGCTCAGTGGGGTACGAATCTCGTGACTCATAAAGGCAAGAAACTCACTTTTCGCCTGGCTCGCTTTGTCGGCTTTAACACGTTTATATTGATCCGAAATATCATGAATAACTGCCTTGATTTTCTCACTTGAGTTAAGCGCTTTATCCGGGTATAGGTGAACCCGAACATGCTGCTCATGACCTTCTCCAACAATAAGACTCAATTCCGTCTCCTGGGCTATATTGTGGTGTAAAGCTTTTTGGAAAATGAACAACCAGTTCTCCGACTGCTCAATGAACAGCAATTCTTCAAGCTGACGTCCGATCACTTGCTGTCTGTCGAGACCGAGAACATCCAGAAATTTCTGATTAACCGACACAATACACCTGTTGCTATCCATACCGACAAACCAGTCTGCCGACACTCGCTCAAGTGTTCGATATCGCTCTTCACTCTCTTGAATTCTTCGTTTAACTGCTCTGTGCTCCGTAATATCAAGTCCATATCCCACGACATACTTCACTACACCATCTTCTCGCAGAGGGCGAACTTTCACCAGTGAATAATAACCTTCATGCTCAATCTCGTAAAAAAAAGATTCACCTTCCCATGCTCGATTAAACTGCTTTCGCAGAAACTCTACCTTCTCCTGAGGTAAAATGTTCAACGTGCCCATTTTGTAATTGTGCTTCAGACTACTCATATCCAAGCCCAGCTGGGAGAGCATTTCTCCTTCAAGCAGAAGATATTCGAATTTCCCGTTCTGTTTATGGACTTTAAACGTAAACCCGGGCTGCATACGGAGCATTTCCAGCATTTCCTGATCCCTTTGAATGACCAATCGCCTGTATCGATGATTTTGGTTCAGATAATACAGGAATAGTACAATCGCCAAAAAGCAGATACATTGAAAAAGGAGAATCTTCCCCATCACTAGTAGAGAAGGAGAATATGTCTTTAGTACAATTAACTCATACACAGTAATCAGCAGTAACGATCCGAACAACCACTTCTGCATAAATCCCCTGACATACTTGAAGATCAGGCATATGGCTACAACAAAGAACAACTCTAACAACGCATACTGCCAGTTCTCCAACAAGGGATTACGCCCCATATTAATTCGAAAAATCCACATGAATGCAAAAGTAACGAATGCGGAGGCACTCCCACCAAAATAAGCGGCGAGCAGATACACACTGGCCCGGAAATTCAACATGGTACCATCACTTAGTACAATGGAGAAATAATATAACGCTGTACCCAACATGCTCAGTGCAATGCCAATAATCACTCGAGTCGTGATGGAAGATGTGCGCGTTGCATTTGTTTGGTTCAGATAGTGATGAATCAGGAAAACAAAGATCAAAATCAGCGTGAAATTTAATACAAGATCGCGTAGCAAATGGTCACCGTCCACAATACGAATTCAGGAATTCATGCATTCAATGAATGTTGCCAGATTCACGGTCGCAGTTCCCCAGTATACAGATCATAGTATGCCAGGCTCCCTTATTCAATTGACGATATTGACCTTTTTTTAAAAAATAACAGACCCTTTCAGCTAACATACACTTACCGCAAAACAACGATTTTTTTTATGAGATTTCATCATTAAATATACTGATATAAAAGAGAGAGTCATCCAAATGTACCGATGTAATCGTGACTTGGGCATCCCACACTTCCTGATTAGCCTTCATCAGTTTGGCTACGCCAGACCAGGTCTGGTTGCCTCTCCAGTGGGTATCCATTAACAATCGGGCAGGCTGACCTACCGTATGCTCCCGTGAGAATCCCGTTTTGGTGACATAGACGGAATTCACATCAAGGATCACACCATCCTCATCTGTAATCATAACCGCATCCGTTAGCAGTAAGAAGGCTCTGAGTTCTAGTTGCATGGTTATCCACTCCCTCTGATGAAACATGATGTGATGCCGTCCCTGTGTGATACTCTCTGATACTGCTACATGCCCGTTTAATATTTAAACTGTCTAATGAGACGCTGCAGCTCTTCAGCCATGGAAGAAAGGCCCCGAGCCGAGGCAGAAATCTGCTCCATTGCTGCAAGCTGCTCCTCGGAGGAAGCGGCCACTTCTTCGGAGGCCGCGGCGTTGCCTGAAGCAATGCCTGCCAGCTCATTGGATACAGCAGATACTTCCTGAACACCTGCTGTGATCTCTTGAGAAGTAGCTGCAATCTCTTCAATCTGAGGTGTCGTTTCCCGCATACTATCCAGAATGCGTTCAAACTTCCGAATCGCCTCTGTAGAGATGTCCATGCCCTCTCCAACCTCTGTGGTCACTTTCTCCATCATGCGAACGGAAGCGGCCATGTCTTCCTGTACTGCCGTAGTCAGCACGGTAATTTCATTGACGGACTGCCCAGATTGCTCTGCTAGGTTCCGGACCTCTGCCGCCACAACAGCGAATCCATTCCCATGCGTACCTGCACGAGCAGCTTCGATGGAGGCATTCAGCGCGAGCAGGTTGGTCTGTTTGGCTATACTTCCGATTAACTCCGTGATCGCTGAAATTTGGTGTGATCGTTCATATAAAGCCTGAATTATCTGATTCGTCTGTGCTACCGTTTCTTGAATCGAGTGCATCTGACCCACCGTCTGCTTGACGGTGTTGCCGCCTTCTTCTGCTTGTACGGTTGTATGTTTCGCCAAATCAGCAACTTGTATGGAACGTTCGGCAATTCGTGTAATTCCGATCGTAATTTCATTCATAGCCTGATGGTTATGGTCAATACCTTGGGTCTGCTTCTCCGCACCACTCGCAATTTCCTGAATGGCTCGTGCTACCTGTTCACTGGCTGCACTGGTTGATTCCGCACTCTGAGTCATTTCATCCGATGAGATGACCACCTGACTGGCGCTGTTCTCCACATTCTGTATCAGCACACGCAGATTATGCTGCATTTTGCCAAACGCATCACTCAGTTCACCAATTTCATCATGGCTTGTGGAAGTAATCGTTTGGGTTAGATCCCCTTCGCTCACCTGAATCGCCTGGTCCTTTAACTGACGGATCGGTTTAATGATAGATCGCATCACCAGCCAGATAATCAAAATACCCACGACGAGGCAGGACACAATGACGACGATCATTCGATTCAGGATGGGCGCAGCCGCATCCTCTACTTCAGAAGAGAACATGGTGCCAGCGACCTTCCATCCCGTGGATGCATTCGTAGCATAATACATGACTTTATCAGCCTGATCAAAGGTATAGTTGAAATTTCCAGATTCATTCGTATACACCTGTGTCCAAAAATCTTCTGTTGCATCTGTACCGGGTTGTACCGTCGGATGATAGATATACTTTTCGCTGGCATCCAGCAGAATTAGATAACCCTGTTCCCCTACTTTAATGCCGCTCACCAAGGTACTGATATTTGACAGATCGAGATCCAGTTGGACCACGCCCGATTGATCATTCAGTGCCTTGGCAATTGTGATGGTGATCTCATTCGTCTCGGCAGAAATATAAGGATCTGTAACAATCACCTGTTCCGGACTTCCCATCGCTTCCGTATACCACGGTCTTACTCGGGGATCGTAATCTTCAGGCATCTCCGCATCGGAGGACATCAGATACACACCCGCTTCCGTTCCCACACCTATGGTGATGATATCGGTGTTCTGCGCAGCGTACCCCTTCAATTCATTCACGACCCGAACCTCGGCATCTTCTTGACGCAATTCCTCTGCAAGTGTACTCGCATAGTATTCAATGTGATTGCGCTTGGCATTGATCGACAGATCAATGGTCGCACTGGCAAGGTTCACGTTTTCCATCGCACTATGTAGGATTTGTTTCTCCACTTCATCTTTCGCACTGCTATACGATAAAACGCCAATACTTAACGAAGGAATGGCCAAGAAAGCAATAAAGGACACCACCAGCTTCGTTTTAAAGTTCTTATGCATCTTGTTGAACCAGGTCGATTTGCTATTTTTTCGGGACAAATTTCTCTACCTCTTCCAGATTAATTTTTAGTTCTGCTTGATCTAGCTCTCATAAAGTGAAGAGCAACTAACATTCCTGAAGATATTAAAACTAGGTCCTACCTCTCGCAAAAGACATTTTTCGCACCCATTAAATTACTTAAACCTCTTGATTTATAATCCTAAAGAACTACTTTCAAACAAATTATACGAAAAAACTATTAAATAAAGTAAGCCAGCGGTATGACCAAATTGTTAAGTTTCTAAACACTTGTTAATAGCCTAGCGGATTCCATAAAAAAAAGACCCAAGCGTTATCGCTCAGATCTAAAAGGCTATTCACATTAAGCTACATATTCTCTATTCAAATGCCGGGATAGCGATATCTGCATACTTCTCTTCGAAGAAGGCTTTGACCTCTGGACCCGCCATGCGCTTAGCCAGCTTCTGAATGGCTTCGGAGTCTTTGTTGTCCTCACGAGCAACCATAGTGATAGCAAAATGGGAATCATCCTTCTCGGTTAACAGTGCATCCTTTTTCGGTGTAAGACCGAGCGGGCTGGCATATGCCGGAGTCATGGCTACCAGATCAGCATCATCCATCATACGAGCCAGCATCAACAAGTCCACTTCCTCGAACTTGAATTTCTTCGTATTCTCGGTGATGTCTGCCTGCGTGGCGTTAAAACCTACGCCCTCTTTCAGCTTAATCAGTCCGTTTTGCTCCAGCATTACAAGAGAGCGACCAATATTGGACGGATCGTTTGCAATCGCGATCGTTGCACCTTCTGGTAATTCCTCAATGGATTTATACTTTTTGGAGTAACCTCCATAGATTGCGTTATAGATAGGTTGTACTGCCACCAGATTGGCATTGTTCGCTTCATTATACTGGGTCATGTAAGGTACGTGTTGGAAGAAGTTTGCATCCACTTCCTTATTCGCGAGTGCCGTATTCGGCTGTACGTTATCTGACAGCACAACAACTTCCAGATTGACTCCATCTTCCTTCAATAGCGGTTTAACAATATCCAGTACATCTGTCATCGGCGGAATCAACGTGGCTACTTTCAGCGTAACTTCTTGTGCAGCTTGTGTATCTTCTTTTGTTCCTTCAGCCGCAGGTGTTTCTTCTTTTTTGCCACAAGCAGCTACGACCAGCATTACTGCAAGCAACATAAGCATCATTTTTGCTTTCATTTCATGTCTACCCCTCATCGTATAATCTGTATTGGTTATTCTTAATAATACACGGTCCAACCGTTCAGGATCTGCGATCCAGCCAGTGGGACAGTCTGCTACCTGTGAATTGGATCATCTGTACCAGGATAATCATAATGATGATCGTAAATACCATAATCTCCGTTTCGAAGCGCTGATAACCGTAGCGAATGGCGAAATCGCCAACCCCGCCACCTCCTACAATGCCCATCACCGTCGAGTAGGAGATGAAGCTAATCGTAGCTGTCGTGATTCCCAGTACAAGGCCAGATCGTGCCTCCACGTAAAGGAATTTCACCACCAGCTGCATCGTCGATGCCCCCATGGAAGCAGCAGCTTCAACCACTCCCCTCGGTACATCGAGCAACGCTTGTTCCACCAGTCTCGCGTAAAGGGCAATTGCAATGACCGAGAGTGGCACGGTTGCCGCCAGTGTACCGATGGACGTTCCCACGACGATCCGTGTGAATGGAATCATGAATACAACCAGCAGTAAGAACGGAAACGAACGAATGATGTTGACGACACTGCCGAGTACAAAGGACAACGTTTGATTCTGATACCGCTGTCCTCTCCGGAATAAGTACAGGAGTGTACCCAGAGGTAACCCAATCAGAACAGCTGCCGCAATGGAGATGCCCACCATGACAAAAGTCTCTCCGATCGCCTGCCATATCTCATGCTGATACTTGAGCACAGATTCAGGTAACCTCATGACTTGTCCTCCTGTTCTGCATGACGGAACAGAGACGAACCTGTCATCCCGTATTCGTCACCCGCAAGCAAGGAGGTCAGCAGATCAGGCTGTGGAGCAGGGATACTGCTCACTTCCGCTTTAGACAACGTTCGAACGAGTCTCCCATCCTTCATGACCGATATCCTGTGACATAGTCTACGAGCCACTTCCATCTCATGCGTCACTACGACAATCGTCACGCCCAGCGTTTCATTGATATGACGAAGCACATCCAGGATACCATTCGTGGTCTGTGGATCAAGCGAAGAGGTCGGTTCGTCACAGAGCAGCACATCCGGACGACTGGCAAGTGCTCGTGCAATCGCCACACGCTGCTTCTGTCCTCCGCTAAGCTGAGCAGGATATTGATCTGCCTTGTCTTCCAGTCCAACAAACCGCAGTACCTCAAGTCCACGTTCGACTCGCTGCGCACGAGATATACCCGCAAGCTCCAATGGCATGCAGACATTGCCACTCACCGTTCGGTTACTGACAAGATTGAAGTGTTGAAAGATCATGCCAATGGATCTTCGTGCCTGACGCAGACTCTGTTCATTCATCTGAGTCAGGTGCTGCCCATTCACAACAACCTCACCATCATCCGGCTTTTCCAATCCGTTAAGCATCCGCAGTAGTGTGGATTTGCCTGCTCCACTCGATCCGATGATGCCATGTATTTCTCCTTGTCCCACTTCGAGGGACACCGAGCTTAATGCTTCGAATCCCTGATCTGCACGGGAACCGCGCTCGTTATAACGTTTGCTTACACCATATAATGAGATCATGGAGAGTCCTCCCGTGAATGATCATGCATGGTTCTTAAGAACACATGAAGAAAGCCCGCACAGCCGATAACCGGAGCGCGAGCAAGCCTGTTCATTTATAATAAATCAACATCCCTTACGAGACAAGCTTTTAAGGTGAGATTGCCTCTTGAAGGCGGCTGGCTTCATATACACGAAAACGTCCGTTGGACGAACCCACATATACTTCATTTCCGATTCGGTTAATCGTTCCATTCTTCGCATCCCGGTCTCGGTGCTCCGGGCTTCCCATCACAACGTCATGTACACGACCTAGCAATGCTCCATTCCTTTTGTTCAATACGAGGAAATTCTCGTCCATGGGCAACAGCAACTGATCATCAATGACCAGATAACTTCCCTGATTCGTCGGATGCCTTAGCGTTGCAATCGTATCTTTGGCATTCCAGCGCGTCTCCCCCGTTTTATAATCCAAAGCCGCTGGATAGCCGTTCTTAATCACATACAACTGATCATCTTCCACTAAGCCTCGTTCAATCTTGCCCTTGAGCGTCCAACGTGTTTTGCCTGTCTTGGCATCGTGCAGGGTGGTTGTAAAATCTTCATATTTTCCGTAATGATCGCCGTTTTTGTTCTCACGGATCAACAGCATGCCATCGTTCAGCACCTCAAATCTCTGTCCAACCCGAGCAGGAAATTGCGCAAGTTTCTTGCCCGTGTTCAGATCAAGCAGTAGCCATTGATTATCCAGCGATATCCATCTTTCAGCATTCGTGGTTGCAAAGGGATCCAGACGCTCGATCCCATCAAAATATGGATCATTCCCAAGTTGTTCTATGGTGGATCGTCTGGCCTTCAAGCTCCATACGGTTCGGCCCGATTGCGGATCGGCTGCAACCAGTTTATTCTTTTCCCAGTACAACACATAAGGGTCATCTGCACTCTTGTTCAATAGTTCATATCCTGTAGTCAGTTTGCGCGTCCACAATGTTTTTCCGTTCGCACTGTCCAGAACCGTCAACCTGCTATTGCTTGAGCCTTCAATTATCGGACTATTCACAACCACGACGTTTTTTGCCGCAGTAATGCCATTCAGGCTCAAATTGTGCTTAGGAGTGTACGTCCATGTGACCTTTCCGTTCTTCAAGTTCAGATGACGAATACGATCCACGTATTTTTTCTTGTCAGGGTCATACTCGCTGTAGATTGTAACGTATTGGCGTCCTGCATCCAACTCTGCCTGCAATCTTCCAAAACCCCCATTAACCCCCCATAATTTCTGGCCCGAATGTCGGTCAAGAGCATATATGGAGCCTTCGTAGTAATCCCCGCTAAATCCACCGTCATCCCCTTTCATCAGGAGCACGTCATCCGTGGCTGATTGTAAAAAAGTGTAGTTAATATCCCCCTGGTTCGTCCAAAGCGGTTTCCAAGGGATTGTCGTCGGCAGCGTTGTGCCATAGATTTTTGTTGTGAACCCATATTCATCCGCCCGACTGATGTTCCCATCGGAAACCACAACATTTCGTTTATCCTGTGGTAGATTCCAGCTTGTCCTGACCACCTTGCCATTCTTGTTGAATGTGACCAGATATTGCCCATCTTCCCGCTCATATCTCCAGGTCTGCCCAATACTCATTGAATAACCCGTATAATTTAGATTGCTTGAACTCTCTTTCCAATCCGGCTCGCCTAACCACTCAGCCACTTGTTTGGAGGTGGTTGCCTTGTTCAGCTTAATATCTGTCAGATGGCGTATTACCGAAGTCGGCAGCGATGCCTCCTGATTGAACCAGCCATCAGCCACATTCATTCGTTGATCTATATCCTTTTCTTTGATCCAGAGCAGTACAGGACGATAAGTGGACGATTCCTTATTCCAGATTTGAGGGGCAAGGGAGACGCCATACCATCCATCCCACGCCGCAACAATAACCGCTTTATCTGTTAGCCTTTTCTCAAAAGACCAGGTTGAAGCACTACCCGGGGCCAAATACAGCTTACTGCCCGATTGAAGCGTGAAACTTTGGGGAGCCGTTTTCGTCATGCTTCTGCTCCCCTTTAGCGCATACCAACTTGGCAGCCAAAAGTCTCCTTGCTCGGATGATTTGAGCTGTATCCACTCACCACGAACCGATGCCAGGGTATACTTTTCGCTTTTTGTTGTATAATATTCAACTTTCATCTGGTCAGCAGCCACACTGCTGTCCCTCCTGTTTTTGAACAGAGGGATGTCGGTCATGAGCGTAACGGGTTCTCCTTGTTTGTAGGCCAACTGTGTTGATGAGGCTTGGGGACTTGCCCCCAAGGCTTGTGGCGTTGTAGCCGAAGCTTGTCCCCCAAGCACGACCATTTCGGAATCCAGCAGCATCCATCCCGTCAACAGCACAGCTGATAATCCAGTCATGGTAATCCATTTGTACCCCGTTCTCTGCCAGTCAGGCCCCGTCTTCACTTTCGTTCATCCCCATCCATTAGAAGTTATTTCCATATAGACGCTGTGATCAGGAAAAAGTTACCGTTTACCTCAATATATTTCTCTTCATTTTCCCGTATTACCTTACATCCACCATCGTAGCATGATAAGGAAAGGTAACTCCGATGTAATAAGCAGCGGTTAAGGTGAGCATATAATAAAATACAAACCACAGATCAGCGCGAGAATAGCCAATCTGAATGTAATACGTTCGGCTCGCGCCATCCGTGAATCCCTTTGCTTCCATCGCTACCGCCATTCGCTGTGCACGACGAATACTCTGTGCCAGTAACGGAATAGCATAACGCTTGAGTGTACCGTACACATTCCAGCGGGAGCCCCGTTGCCTTGATCCACGAATGCGAATCGCATAACGGAGCGTCTGGAATTCATCCAGTAAAATCGGGATCATGCGCATCGCCGCCAGAAAGCTATAGGCATATTTTGCGGGAAGCTTCCACTGCTGCATCAGAGAATAAAATAGTCTTACAGGCTTGGTTGTCAGTCCGAACAGCAAGCCAGCCGCTGCCATGCTCAGCGAGCGAAATCCTAAGTGTAGTCCGCGATAGAAGCTCTCTTCTGTAATATGAATCAGCCCCCACTTATACCACGTGGTCTCTCCCTTACCAAACATCATCATACCTGTAGACGTAGAGATAAATACCAGAATGAATGGTGATGCATACAGGAGCAATCTGTACCACGGGTGGCCTGTCCAGCACAGTAACAGCAACATAGCTACCGCGACGTTGGCCATTACATTCAGATTGTGAATAAGGATAACAAAGACAAACATCAATGTCAGTATAATCATCTTCAAGCCGGGATTGACGGCATGAAGCCAGGTTTCACGGTGAGGAAACGACAGTTGCATCAGATAACCTCCCGTCATCCACCGTCCAGATTCGGGTGCAATATCTTTTTACAATCTCACGGTCATGGGTAACCATAACGATGGCTGTTCCTTCACGCCGCAATTGCTCCAGTTGTGCCAGCATGGCAAACGTATTACGGGCATCCTGTCCAAATGTAGGTTCATCCAACAGCAAAATACGCTGCTCTCTCACCAGTGCGGAGGCAACACTCAAGCGTCGTTTCTGCCCCATCGATAATTGGTAAGGATGACGCTCGGACAGATCGATTAGCCCAAATTGCTTCAGCATATGCTCAGTCCTGTCATGTCTTTCTTTTGTAGTAAGCCTGCCCCCAAGCAAAGAGAATTCCACTTCTTCCGCGACGGTGTTGGTCACAAATTGAAATTCCGGATTCTGAAATACAAACGCAATTCGATCTGCGAGTTGCTCCGTTTTGCCAGAGGGATGACCATCCACCTCATAGTGACCTGTCGTCTTCAAAATATTCATCAGGGATAATAACAATGAACTCTTGCCTGCACCATTGGCTCCCACAACACCGATCCAGTCTCCATGCCATACCTTGGCCTGTTCCACCTGAATGGAGGATGTTTTCCCACGCCATCCGGTAAACTGCTGCAAATCCAGTGCAGGCTGATAGAGCGGCGCTACATGCGATAAGGATGATACATTAGATAGGGGGAATATCCCCATTCTTTCGGATAAACCAGACGATTGCTGTGCTTCCAAGCTCGGAAAGCTCTGATCCACACACATTTGTAGCTCTCCAGAGATACTTTCCTGTTCTTCCTTGGTTGCCTGCTCGCGCTCCTCCCACACGCCCGGATACCAGATTCCATAAGCCTTCAGCTTGTCACGTTCATCCGTGAATACCTGCTGTGCTGGCCCATCTGCCACGATCTTTCCTTCAGGTGATATCACAACGATGCGGTCGACCATATCGACAATCTCATTGATTTTATGTTCAACGATAATTAACGTTTTGTCACTGGCAATCCGTTTGACGGTATCCCACACTTGGAAAGTCCCCGCATCATCCAGCAGTGCAGTGGGTTCATCCAGAAACAACACCTCCGGGTCCATGGCAAGCATCGAAGCGATCGCAAGACGCTGCTTCATCCCCTGAGACATCGATTGAATCAATGTCCGATTTTGTTCAAAGGATAACCCCACCTGATCCAGATAATATTCAATCAGCCCCGCCATCTCTTCACGCGGAATATTCCGGTTTTCCAGCACAAATGCGATCTCCTCATCCGTATAGGACATACAGAACTGGGTATCCGGGTCTTGAAAGACCACTCCGGCCTTTGTCGGAACCTGGATATCATCACATTTCATCGGGATCTCAACTGAACGTGGTATCAGACCGCTCAATATTTGTAATAACGTCGATTTCCCGGAGCCGCTCGGTCCAAGCAACAACACTTTCTCCCCTTGACGCACAGAGAGAGACAAGCCTTGGAATACCAAGGCCTTCTCTCCCGGGAACTTGCATCTTAGATTCGTCACACTTACCGCTTGCGAATTCCCTTCCCCGTTCATCTAATCCAGAGCCTCATAATCTTGTTTGGATACCGGTCTGAGCGAACGCGTTACACCTGTCAGTTCCAATGCTTTGGCGAGATAATAAGCGAACACTCCGGCAATCAGGATACTTCCAATAAAGCGGAACCCAATAAATAACGTATAGTTCCACACCGAGAGTGAATCAATATACCCGTACTGGTAATCCAGCAAGAGCGAAGCCGCGGCGGCTCCTATGGCTGCAAGACACGTGACAAACAGATTGGTTTTACGATACAGAAATGCGGCGAAGAATATCTCGGCTCCCAGTCCTTGCAACAGACCATACACCAGTGTGGACATGCCCCATTCACTGCCTAGAAAAGCACTCACCGTTGAAGCCGCAACCTCAGCAAGAATCGCCACACCTGGTTTACGAATGATAACAAAAGCAAACGTGCCCGCCATAAACCACATGCCGTAGATCATCTGCTCCGCATGAACGCCGAATGGTTTCATCAGGTCATACGTAGGTCCCCATATCTTGTAGATCACCCCAAACACCACTGCGATCACGATGGTTACCAGAATATCCGTTAGTTTCAATCGTTTGTTGCCTGCTGTTGCTCCCATGTTCTCTACTTCCTTCCTCTGCTCCCTGTGGGGGTTATAAAAGTAAACAAAAAAAGCCTCCCCGGTTCCGGGCAGGCCTTACGCACAGGATACAATCCTCACAACGATGTATTGGATGGATGTCGAAAAGACGGATTATCAATCATTCCCTCTCCGTTGCAGCAGACCAACCACCGCAGCTGAAAGAAGTCATGTTGTTTTCCTCATTAATTTGCACATTTCACCCTTACACATTGTAAATCCATGTTCTCTACGCTGGCATTACCCAGATCAGATGTACGGTCAGCGGCACAAGGCCACTCTCTCAGCCCAACTTCATTGAGCTCCCGGTTCACTTATTTCATTGCTTCTAATGTACATCAGATGGGTATTTGTGGCAATCCTTTAATATTGCGTGTTTCCGGACTGGCTCGTTTTCCCTGAAGCAAAGCCCTTGAACAGCGTTGGCACTTTGGAATAACGTGTATTTGTGATTTTACCTACAGTAGAGCTGCTATCTGTCCGCAGGATGGAATCCTTCACATTGGAAATGTCCGAGTTGGACACATTCATCGTGACCGTATAGGACGTTCCGCCATTTTGACGCACCAGCTTGCCGATATCATCCGCTCTGAAATTTTTAATATTAATCGTACCAGATGCATTCATCTGGAACACTTTGTCATAGGCCTTGTACGCTGCACCACCCGTGATATTTACAGTCCCTGCGGATTTCAGCGTGAGCGCATCCTCACCGACATCCTTCCAGGTTACATTCTCAATATTGCAGTTGCCATAACAGTGCACGCCATCCGCAGCTGGTGCTTCAATCACAACATTTTTTAACGTAGCTCCTGCTTCTAATCGGAAAATAGGCTTCTGGTTCTCGGCCTGGCTGCCATCTCCTAATGTTTTGGGATCTGCAGCAACACTTTTGCCTTTCCCATCATACGTCGTTCCTTTAGGAACAATAATCGTTGTCTTCACGATCTCGGGAGCTGCAGACACCGGAATTGCACCAAATGCAGAAGCAAGCAGACCAACCGACAACAATACCGTCAACATCTTTTTCATGAATAAACATCCTCCCTTATTTGGATTGAATGGGTTCAAGCAGAGACTTGTCTTCATATAAACTAAGAGAGAAATCTCTGTTTTCAGAACCTACCCTGATCCTACCAAATAAAGGAATGTTACGAGAATAATCATTAGGTCACGTAATCATTTTCCAGCATAGAACCTGATGTTTCAGCATGTTTTGCGGTATCGTGTCTACTTGTGATGTACTGATATCAACTTCGGATATGCTCTATTTACAACCTCAATAACACAACAAAGACCACATCATCTGTTACAGACAACGTGATCTTATAGAGAGTTAAGTATACTCACTAATATATTCTAGGCTCCAAACCGCTGACGATACCCGCACTTTCGACACAACTCTTCCACAGCTTCGCGCTTGGAGAAACCATATACCAGATTGTTCGCTCGCTCACCCTCAATAATCTCCGAGAATGACTTCTCGTGCACGTTACCGAGATTAATGACACCCTCGCCATCGAGACAGCATGGAACCACCGTTCCGTCTACAAGTACAGCTGCCTGACCGCGAAGCGCATGGCAAAAGCCTTTGCCGTCATCTTCGGGTGCATCCAGACTTGGCCACTGGAACTCATGGTCCTGATTCAGGTATACATTCGGGGCAATTTTGACCCCGCTGCCTGGAACTACTTTTTCCTCAATACGGAAGTCCAGATTGAATTCACGTTCCAGTACTTCAAGAGTCTCCCGATTTCGATTCATCTGAGCATTCGTGAAGTTATCCTGCGTCAGATTCCACAGCCGGAATGAAATGATGACATTGTGCTTAACGGCCTCGTGTACAAAAGACAGAATATTGCTCAGGTACCCGTCACGGTCAGTTGAACCTTCATGCCCATCGAAGCTGTGCAGGGAGAAATTCATCTGCCGCAGCGCCGGTTTGCCAAGCAATTTATGCTGAGTCTTGGGCAGCAGTGTACCATTCGTGGTAATGTTCACCTTGAGTCCCTTCGCATGTGCGGAATCGAGCAGCAGATCTATTTTGGGATGCAACAAGGGTTCACCTTTGACATGTAGATAAATATGGTTGGTATGTGGTTTAACTTGATCCAGTATATTGTTGAAGACTTCAGGGTCGATGAATCCTTTGGCACGCTGTGTCTGCGGACAAAAACTGCACGCCAGATTGCAGATACTCGTGATCTCAATATATACTTTTTTGAACGTTTTCAACTCGGGTCCCCATTCTGCTTCGGAGGGAGAACAATCCCACCTGCATTTGTGATCCGGCCAATATGCGCCACCACTATTATATCGGGTTAGGGAGCCCAGGTAAATTGTTGAACTGTTTACGGGTTTAAAGATTTATGCCATTATCCTTTGACCCCGCCAACCGTGAGTCCTGAGATAAAAAAGCGCTGGAAGAACAGGAACAGAATCAGAATCGGTACAATGGCAAGCACGGCTCCAGCGATTAGTTCTTCGTAATGATTGCCCAGTGGCGATACGAAAGACGCGAGTCCGATCGGCAAAGTAAATTGTTCCGTTGTCCGAAGCACCACGAGTGGCCAGAGAAAGTTATTCCAACTGTTCATCGCAGCATATCCGCCATACAAAGTAAACGTCACCACATAGATTGTGATTGGTTTGAGCTTGGAACCTCTCCATGTTCTATTCAATATCTCATTTTACAAATAATTACAGGTCGATGAAATCATCATTTCCAACTGAAATTTGTATGATTACAACCTCACTCCCCGGATGTGCCTCCACGCTCATCTCAAGAAATCCATCATGCTGCCTCTTTACAGTTCATGTTCAAGTGATATATGCTGAACACACAACTGTATATCTTGAACTTTTGCACTAGGGGAGCCCTGCGGCTGAGACGAATATGACTATTCGGACCCTTTGAACCTGATCTGGATCATACCAGCGGAGGGAAGTGGAGCGGCCTTTTAGTAAGCGGAATTTTTTCATGTATGTGAAGATAAATTGCGGATTTAACTTACAGACCCACTCATTTCTCCGGAAATGGGTGGGTCTTTTTTGTTTCTTTTGCAGAGCACAGGATACCGTTGTTAGTCCAGCAGTCTGGCATCAAGGGGGTGAGGATCAGATGAATAACCATGTAACCATTGAGAACGTTAGCTTCGCTTTTCCCGAAAAAAAGGATTCCCCCGTGCTCGCCAATGTGTCGCTTCAGGTTCAACAAGGAGAATTTGTCTCGCTCATTGGCTCCAGCGGATCAGGTAAAAGCACACTCTTCAAGCTGCTCGCAGGCTTGCATGAGCCAACCGTCGGCACCATCGATATTGCTGATGTACCGCACGGACAACGGCTGGGACGTGTCGCCTATATGCCGCAGAAAGATCTGCTGTTATCCTGGCGTACCGTCATGGAGAACTGCATGCTGCCTGCCGAGCTGGCACCAGGCCGTCAGGACAAGGACAAACTACGAGCCGATATCATCGCAGGATTGGTAAAGTTCGGGTTGTCCGGTTATGAGCAGGCCTATCCGAACGAGTTATCCGGCGGCATGCGGCAGCGGGTGGCACTGCTGCGTACCTTGCTTACAGGCGGGCAGCTCATGTTGCTGGATGAACCCTTCGGTGCACTCGACGCCTTAACCAAACGAGAAATGCATCGCTGGTTGTTGGAGCTGTGGGAGGACTTTGGACAAACCGTGCTGTTCATTACACATGACATTGAAGAAGCCCTGCTGTTAAGTGACCGTATCATTCTGTTAACTCCAGGGGGACAAGGTCAGCAGCTACGGGATATGACGGTTCCTTTGCCACGCCCAAGGCATTCGGACATGATCTACGAACCTGCTCTCGTGCGGATGAGACGACAACTGGAGGAACAATTACATGCGAAGCGATAGAGGTAAGGTTAGCATCCGGACGTGGTGTTTGAAGTGGATATCGAGGTCGTTTTCCCAATATGGTTTGTTTATTCTGCTCATGCTCTCTTTACTGGCGATCTGGGAAACGATTGTGCGTATGGGATGGGTGCCCTCCTTCATCATTCCTGCACCCACGGCCATCGCAAGCTCACTAATTGAGCATCGGCGTCTGCTGCTGAGCATACATCTGCCTGCTACCTTTATGGAGGTTCTTGTTGGTTTTGGCTTGTCCATAGTGACCGGCATTATGCTGGCGACAGGCATGCATATGAACCGATCGATTGAGAAGGCCATATATCCCTTCATCGTAATCAGTCAGACCATCCCGCTGATTGCCTTGTCTCCCGTGTTCATCCTGTGGTTTGGTTACACGCTGTGGAGCAAAGTCGCCGTGGTATTCCTGATCGCGTTCTTCCCCATTGTGGTCAGTACCTACGATGGACTCCGCCAAGGCGATCCGGAACAGCGTGAACTGCTGCTCACCATGGGCGCCAACAAATGGGATATTTTTCGCAAACTCCAGGTTCCACTGGCACTTCCTTCTTTTTTCTCCGGGCTAAAGATGTCTGTGGTGTACTGCGTGGTTGGTGCAACGATCGGCGAATGGCTTGGTGGCAGCAAAGGGCTCGGATACTTCAGCCGCCGCATGTCCAGCAACATGAACACAGATGCGATGTTTGCCGCTATTCTGCTGTTATCCCTGCTGGGAATCGTTTTGTTTGTATTGATTGCCTGGCTAGAGAAACGGTTTAGCATACGGCGGCATGAAAGTAAAAGAAAAGTTGGATAAAAATTAGAGGTAAACAAAACGATGAAATGAGGACCTTCATTTATGAATAACAAAGGTATATACTCCCTGTTTCCCATCATGCTCATTAGCCTTTTGCTGATCGTTAGCGGATGCAGCACCACGAATACCAGCCAAAATACGCCAACAACAGATTCTGCAACTAATGCACAGCAAACAGATCCGTCTGCAACCGAACCAACATCACACGCCAAAGATAAACTGTCCATCATGCTCGACTGGTACCCGAATGCAGTACACTCCTTCATCTATGTGGCTCAGGAAAAAGGATACTTTGCAGACCAAGGTCTGGATGTCGAAATTCAGATGCCTGCGGATACCAATGATTCACTCAAACTTGTTGCTGCCGGAAAAATTGATCTGGCTCTAAGCTACCAGCCCCAAATCTTGCTCGCGCGTGGTGAGAACATTCCTGTACGTTCCATTGCTGCTGTTGTTCGCCACCCGCTTGTGCATCTGTTGATCGAAGCGAATGGCAACGTAAGTTCACCCAAAGATCTTGAAGGAAAAACTGTCGGTTATTCTTCGATTCCGCTGTATGAGGCGATGGTACGCACGATGATCAGCAAGGATGGCGGCAATCCCGACAACATAAATCTGGTCGACGTTGGGTTCGATCTGATTCCTTCGCTGGCTTCCGGACAGGCGGATGCTATTATGGGAGGTTTTATTAACCATGAACAATTGATTTTGGAGAACGAAGGACATGCCATGAAATCCATTAACCCCGTCGATTATGGCGTGCCTGATTATTATGAACTGGTCCTGACCGCAAGTGAAGCTGGCATTGAAGCGAAAAAAGACCAGCTTACCCGATTCGTCAAAGCAATCCAGGAAGGACAGAACTATGTAACGGAGCATCCAGAAGAAGCCTTGAATATTCTGCTCACTCATGAGAATGAAACGTCTCCACTTGACCCGGAGATCGAAACCAAAAGCCTGGCGATTCTACTGCCACTCATGAATGAAGAAGGTCAACCGTTTGGTCGGCAGGAAATGGCGTCGTGGGAGAATGTACGTGCATGGCTCGTGGCAACTGAATTGATTCCTGAATCGGTGAAAGCCGAGGATGCTTTTATTAATCTGCAAGGAGAGTAAGTAAAGGCGTGCGAAGGCAATCAAGACAAAGTGACTGAAGTTCCTTACATTTCAAAAGGAGGGTCTGACAACCATATAAGACGTCCTGTGTTCTTTAAAACATCGTGTGACCTTCACGCCCCGATCAGTTGGGTATCGACAGCCTTGACTTCAAGACACTAGTTTGGGAGCTAAACGTCCATCACCGTATCTCTAGCCTGAGTTTGGAGAAATACCTTCAGTTCACTTTCTAGATTATGTATCGTTTCGTTTTTTACTGTTTCGTATTTGTACTGTTGCCTATCTGCGAATTTACATTTAATGTTGATCCACCTTTTAGCTATTTCAATCAAGGCGAGATATCGATCAAAATGATTCAATTTGTCTATATCCAGTTACAAAAATCCATTTTTAGTGAGTTATGAAATTGATTTAGATTTTAGATTTCTGCTTATCCCGCATTAATGTATCTGGCTGTTGTTACACTCTGCGCCCCTACTCAACAAGGAGACTCATATCCTATTATTCTGCTGAGTGACTCCAGATATCGGCCTTCCGCCGATGGGGTTACTTCAAAACAAGGAGGAAATTATATGTCTTATTTGGAACGTGTTCGTACGCAAAATCCGCTGGTACACAATATCACCAACCTTGTCGTTGCTCCCTTTACAGCCAATGGCCTGCTCGCACTTGGTGCGTCCCCCTTTATGGCCTACGCGCATGAAGAGGTCGCTGATGTCGCCAAGATGTCAGGTGCCGTCGTACTCAACATTGGTACACTCGATGACAAAGTCGTTCAGGCGATTCGTCTGGCAGGCCAATCGGCTAATACGCATCACGTGCCTGTGGTGCTTGATCCGGTTGGAGCTGGTGCAACCGCTTATCGTACGGAAACCGTGCATATGCTCGTTCGTGAACTTCGTCTCACGGTACTGCGCGGCAATGTGGCGGAAGTCGCCAATGTCATCGGTGAGAGCTGGAGTATTAAAGGTGTAGACGCAGGATCAGGTGAAGGTGACCGGATCGGAATCGCGGAGCGGGCAGCACAACAACTTGGCTGTGTCGTGGTCATTACCGGGAAAGAAGATATCGTTACCGATGGACGATCCACATTCCTCACGAGTAATGGTCATGCTCTGCTCACTCAGGTCACGGGTGCTGGCTGTCTGCTCAGTTCGGTGATTGGTGCATTTACCGCCATAGCGGAGTCAGAAGCCGATCTTCTAGGCAGTGTTGTTGAAGCGCTTGCGTTTTATGGTATAGCAGCTGAACTGGCGGCAGAGCGGACAGCTCATCAGGGGCCGGGTAGCTTCCAGATTGAGTTGTTGAATCAACTGGCACAAGTGACACCTGACCTCTTGGCGGAGCACGCACAGATCCGTCAGATCCGTGGAGGTGCAATATGAGCATTGCTCAAGCGCTAACCATTGCAGGTTCTGATAACGGGGGCGGCGCAGGCATTCAGGCCGATCTAAAAACATTCCAGGAGCTTGGCGTATACGGCATGACCGTTATTACCGCTATTGCTGCCCAAAATACAACAGGTGTGCAGGGCGTTTTTCCCATCCCTTACGATGGCATTGCCCAGCAATTGGACTCGACCGGCGAAGACTTTCAACCAACCGCAACGAAGACCGGCATGTTATATAGTGCCGAGATTATTCGGCTAGTGGCTGAGAAATGGCAGCATTACCGTTGGTCAAATCTGGTCATCGACCCTGTGATGGTAGCCAAAGGTGGCGCCCCCCTTCTCCAGCAGGAAGCTGTACAGGCGTTGGTTACGGAGCTGTTGCCCCATGCCCTGATCACAACACCTAATATTCCGGAAGCGGAATTGCTTACCGAGATGTCTATCACGAATCTGAGTCAGCGGGAAGAAGCCGCAAGACGCATTGTACAGATGGGCTCAACGTATGCTTTGGTCAAAGGTGGTCATGATGAAGGAAGTGGCATGATCGTGGATGTGCTCTACGATGGGCAGTCTTTTCATTATCTGGAGAATGTTCGTGTGGTAACACGTCATACACACGGAACAGGGTGTACATACTCTGCTGCCATCACCGCAGAGTTAGCCAAGGGTTCACCTGTTCTGGCTGCCGTTACGACCGCGCGAGCATTCATTCAGGCAGCCATCGAAGATGAGCTGGGGATTGGGGCCGGACATGGGCCGACAAATCATTTTGCGTATCAGCGCAGACAGCGGGGTGAGCAGTGATGCGCCCTTGGGATGCAGAAGCGGTACGACGCGCGATGCAGGTGTATTTGGTGATGGGCAGCGTCAATACGACGCAGGACCCGGTGGAAGTGCTGCGCCAGGCCATTGCCGGCGGCATCACGCTGTTCCAGTTCCGCGAAAAGGGAACTGGCGCCCTGGCTCACGAAGCTCGCATCACGCTTGCGATGCAGCTTCGCGAGGTGTGCAGCCAGCACGGGGTACCGTTCATCGTGAACGATGATGTGGAGCTGGCTGTAGCGGTGGAGGCCGACGGCATGCATGTCGGCCAGGAAGATGCGGACGCGGCGCTAGTACGCGCCCGCATTGGAGATGGGCGGATGCTTGGCGTATCCGCCCACTCTGTGGATGAGGCGCGCCTTGCCGTGCAGGCGGGCGCTGACTATCTTGGCGTCGGGCCCATGTACCCGACGCGCTCCAAAGCGGATGCCCACGCTGTGCTGGGCACCGCAGGGGTGGCGGAACTGCGCGCCGCAGGCATCGCAGTTCCGATTGTGGGTATCGGCGGCATTACGCCCGATACCACGGCCGCCGTGATGGCGGCTGGAGCCGACGGCGTAGCCGTCATCTCCGCCATCGCGGGCGCGGCCGACGTGCGCGCAGCGGCTGCGCAGTTCGCTGCGGCAGTGCGTGGGGTGCAGGCGTAGCCCTGCTCTCCCTGCACTGCTAGCCCTGTGGGCTGCGCCGCATACATGGTGCAGCTCACAACCATTCGCCCACCTCTCCATAACAGAGGAGCCTCAAAGCACCCTCGCGGCGCGGCAGCAGCCCATGTCTTCGACATAGAAACGCATCCGCTCCCCTACAATGACTAAATGATACAATAATTTCGTAACACCTATTCACATTTAGTATTCACATCCAGTCACATCTACTCATCACCAATCTATAATCAAGATGCAGCTTCCATGCTCGCATCTTGTTTTTCATTTTCAACTGTTGACTCTCACGTAACGTGACACTGTACAATCGATGTTGTAAGGAGGTTTCTCACATGGCCATGAAGGTAAAAGAAGTTGCCGAACTCGCCTCGATCAGTGTGCGCACACTACATCACTATGATGAGATCGGACTATTAACCCCGGACGAAGTGACTTCAGCCGGGTATCGATTATATTCAGATGCCAACCTGGAACGGTTGCAGCAGATATTATTTTTCAAGGAACTCGACTTCTCTCTGAAGGAGATCAAAAACATTATAACCAACCCCTCCTTCAATCCAGAAGAAGCGCTAAACATGCATCGACTTATTCTATTGGAGAAGCGACAACGCTTGGACCAAATGATTGCGACCATCGATAGAACGGTTTTACACGTGAGAGGAGAAATTAAAATGACAGCCAAAGAACAATTCGAAGGATTTGATTTTAGCCAGAATCCATATGAACAGGAAGCAAGGGAGCGCTGGGGAGACCATGCTGTCGATCAGGCAAACCAGAAGCTGCACAGTAAATCAAACACAGAGCAAAAAGCTCTATCCGAACAAATGAACGAAATCTACAACCGTCTGGCCGCACTTCGTCACACAGAGCCAGCATCTGCCGAGGCACAGGCCGGTATTCAAGAATGGTACACCTTGCTGAACCGGATGGGGAACTACTCGCCTGAAGCCTTCAGAGGACTCGGTCAGATGTACGTGGACGATGAACGATTCACACGCAATATTGATCAGTTTGGTGATGGTTTGGCAGTATTTATGAGAGATGCTATGGCTGTATTCGCTGACCACAACAAATAATATAGACCTGCCTTCAACCACATACAGTATTATTCAACGCTCATTGCCGTCAGATGTTTGCTGTAAAAAATAGTTTGGAAATTAAACAGCTGTCCGTAGTGGTAAAAGTAATCTCTCGTCATCAGATTTATTCGCTGTAAATGATATCAGGACATTTAAACCTCCCTCCTGTGGTGACCGTCCTTCTTGTAATTAACCTTATGAAATGCTGAATATATACTAGGGTTACGTTGTAAATAAATTGGATCGATCCGAGTTACTACGCCATTATGAGCGGATATCCCGCCTCCTGCCCAGTGTACACACAAAAAGGACGTCCGCCCTCTCAGGCGTCACGTCCCTTTTGTGTATGGAAGTAACTCAGCCGCAATGTGAACAAGCCTAACTGCTGCTCACTCTGAGTACTTTATGAATATCTTTTAAAGTAGATTGCTCTTTACTACGTTTTTCTTCTGCTCCCAGTCCTTCAATATAACCGTTTCACCATATGCTTAAGATGATGAGTATTAAGTTTCTTCTGTCAAACGTACTTCATTTTATTGCCAGCGTCCACTGTCTACCCTATTAAGCTCTTGGTGCGTGATCCGATGAAGATGCATCCGTAGCTAGACTGGTTCTCGCCATCCGACCAGGAATCTGCCATGCAGACACAATCGCAAGCACGATGAATAACAAATCAATCGGTTGACTGAAATAGTCCTGGAAGGTTTCCACAAACGCACTGATCATCTCGCTATCAAACACAAGTTCCATCACGCTTACATCACCAAACAGTTCGGAAGTAAAGTATACCACCGTCAGATATTTCCCCAGCAAAATGCCGACGAGCGCAAAAAGTACGGCAATGACTTTATGTACCGTCGCAATTTGTTTGTTCGAGAACAACACGACCGCGTAGCCTGTGAGCGCTCCAATCAAAATCGCAATTAGTCCTACCTCATACTCGGTCATTGCAGCAATAGCTGCCCATACGACGCCTCCCAGAATGGCTGCAATTAAGCCACCAATGATCGGCATACCGATTTTAATTCCTTGTTTCTCTTCCACGTTGTCTTTCCCTCCTGAGTCATGCATATGCTTCTTTTCCAGAATTCACCTTTCCTATGAAACCACAAAAAGACCTATTATTCAACATTTTTCTACTTTTGGTGAACATATATTTATATAATAGAAAAGATATATTAAGCATCCATTTCCTTATTCGCTTGAATATATCATTTTAGTTTTGTCTTCAAATCATTCCCTTGGCACATAAAAAAACATCCCTCCAACAGCATAATAGCCGTAGAAGGGATGTTGTCCATATCTGTATCATAGATATAACCAATGTAACCCAGATAACTCCATCGGAAAGCTCTCTCTATCTTACATTTGTACTTCTTTGGAAGGCTGAATAACAGCTGCAATCTGTGCCAAAATGGCATCCACCGATGCCGGATCATGCACATCATACTCATCAATGTTCAGACGCAGCACAGGGCAAGCCGTAAACTGGTCAATCCACACGGAATAGCGCTCGTGCATGTGCTCCCAGTACGAACGATCCGTTTGAATTTCCATCTCGCGTCCGCGTTCCGTAATGCGGCTCAAAATCGACGGTAGACTGCCTTCCAGATAGATCAATACATCCGGATGTGGGAAATACGGTGTCATCACCATTGCTTCAAACAAACTACTGTATGTCTCGAAATCTGTAGCAGACATGGTTCCTTGATCCGCATGCATCTGTGCAAAAATGCCCGTATCTTCATAAATGGAACGATCCTGTACGAATCCTCCACCCAGTTCAAAAATCTTCTTCTGTTCCTTGAAGCGCTCTGCCAGGAAATAAATCTGCAGATGGAAGCTCCAACGCTCGAAGTCATGATAGAACTTCTCCAAATAAGGATTATGATCCACTTGCTCCAGAGAGGTCTTGAAATTCAAACGCTGCGCAAGTGCAGCCGTTAACGTAGATTTGCCCACCCCAACCGTACCTGCTACCGTAATTAATGCATTCGCTGGAATGCCATAGTTATTCATATGATATACTCCTTTACCTGATTAACAATCTGCCTGAAGTGCTCAGGATGTTCCACAAAATCGAGTTGCTCCGCATTGACCTTAATGATTACTGGTGGATTCGAGCTATTCTCCAGATAGTCCATGCCTGTTTTGTAATCAACAATTAGTTGTTCCATATATGCCGGGTCCATATCCTGCTCAAATGAGCGCCCACGCTTGTTAATGCGGTACATCAACGTATCGAGTTCAGCTTCTATATAGAGCACCAGATTGGGCTTCGGCAGATCATCTGTTAACAGATGATAGATTTGACGATATTTGTCCCGCTTCGTTCCCTTCAAGGTACGATCGGCAAAAATCATATTTTTATAGATATGATAGTCTGAAATGACTGGGGTATTCTGCTCCACATAATGAGCGCCCGTGTCTTCCAGTTGTTTAAACCGATTACACAGAAAAAACATTTCCAATTGGAAACTCCACTCGTCGATATCCTGATAAAAGGAAGCCAGAAATGGATTCTCTTCTACGATTTCTTTCACTAACGGAAGATTCAATTCATGGGAAAGCATCGTTGCTAACGTTGTTTTCCCCGCTCCGATCGGACCTTCCACGGCAATAAACGGGGCTGATTTCATCGTGTTCACTGTTCCTCCTCGTACTTTTGCGTGTTTCCGTTTTCTATATAGACCTCACCTATTGTATCACAGCTTCAAGGATTGGAACGCCAGTATTTTATGTATAAAACAAGTCAAATCAGAACGAATGACATATATAAAATAAAAAAGACACACTCGATATCATCAAGTGTGTCTTCCTATTGCTTGGCGGCATCCTACTCTCCCAGGACCCTGCGGTCCAAGTACCATCGGCGCTAGAGGGCTTAACGGTCGTGTTCGGGATGGGTACGTGTGGAACCCCTCCGCC
This sequence comes from Paenibacillus sp. FSL K6-1318, assembly GCF_037976905.1. NCBI lineage: Bacteria > Bacillati > Bacillota > Bacilli > Caryophanales > Paenibacillaceae > Paenibacillus > Paenibacillus sp. FSL K6-1318. The sequence goes on along the minus strand of NZ_CP150270.1, from coordinate 978,713 downwards.
ATCGCCACCAAACGAGCATTTGTGTAACAAATGCGTTCGCGTTCCATTCGGTCCGACACGACTGTGTGGATGAATGGTTCAGCGCATATGGAACTGAAAATCATACACACGTTCTGTGATGTACCGATTTTCATTTCAGAGTGTTGTTCTCTGAAAACTAGATTCGAAACGAAACACGCGAGTTACAACTTGCTAATTGGATAAGCCCTCGACCGATTAGTACTGGTCAGCTCCATGCATTGCTGCACTTCCACCCCCAGCCTATCTACCTCGTCGTCTTCAAGGGGTCTTACATACTGGGAAATCTCATCTTGAGGGGGGCTTCACGCTTAGATGCTTTCAGCGTTTATCCCGTCCGTACATAGCTACCCAGCGGTGCTCCTGGCGGAACAACTGGTACACCAGCGGTACGTCCATCCCGGTCCTCTCGTACTAAGGACAGCTCCTCTCAAATTTCCTACGCCCACGACAGATAGGGACCGAACTGTCTCACGACGTTCTGAACCCAGCTCGCGTACCGCTTTAATGGGCGAACAGCCCAACCCTTGGGACCTACTTCAGCCCCAGGATGCGATGAGCCGACATCGAGGTGCCAAACCTCCCCGTCGATGTGGACTCTTGGGGGAGATAAGCCTGTTATCCCCAGGGTAGCTTTTATCCGTTGAGCGATGGCCCTTCCATGCGGTACCACCGGATCACTAAGCCCGACTTTCGTCCCTGCTCGACTTGTAGGTCTCGCAGTCAAGCTCCCTTATGCCTTTGCACTCTTCGAATGATTTCCAACCATTCTGAGGGAACCTTTGGGCGCCTCCGTTACTCTTTAGGAGGCGACCGCCCCAGTCAAACTGCCCACCTGACACTGTCCCCGCACCGGATTACGGTACCAGGTTAGAACCTAGATACGATCAGGGTGGTATCCCAACGTTGCCTCCATGGAAGCTTGCGCTCCCACTTCAAAGGCTCCCACCTATCCTGTACAGATCGTACCCAAATTCAATATCAAGCTGCAGTAAAGCTCCATGGGGTCTTTCCGTCTTGTCGCGGGTAACCTGCATCTTCACAGGTATTAAAATTTCACCGGATCTCTCGTTGAGACAGCGCCCAAGTCGTTACGCCATTCGTGCGGGTCAGAATTTACCTGACAAGGAATTTCGCTACCTTAGGACCGTTATAGTTACGGCCGCCGTTTACTGGGGCTTCGGTTCACAGCTTCGGATTGCTCCTAACCACTCCCCTTAACCTTCCAGCACCGGGCAGGCGTCAGCCCGTATACTTCGCCTTACGGCTTCGCACAGACCTGTGTTTTTGCTAAACAGTCGCTTGGGCCTTTTCACTGCGGCCCCCTCGTGCTATTCACACTACCGGGGCACCCCTTCTCCCGAAGTTACGGGGTCATTTTGCCGAGTTCCTTAACGAGAGTTCTTCCGCGCGCCTTAGAATACTCTTCTCGCCTACCTGTGTCGGTTTGCGGTACGGGCACCATCACCTGGCTAGAGGCTTTTCTTGGCAGTGTGAGATCATGACCTTCGCTACTGTAATTTTCACTCCCCATCACAGCTCAGCCTTAATGATGTGCGGATTTGCCTACACATCAGCCTTACTGCTTGGACAGACATCCATCAGTCTGCGTCACTACCCTACTGCGTCCCCCCATTGCTCATAACGGCTTACGGTGGTACAGGAATTTCGACCTGTTGTCCTTCGACTACGCCTTTCGGCCTCGCCTTAGGTCCCGACTTACCCTGAGCGGACGAGCCTTCCTCAGGAACCCTTAGGCTTTCGGCGGATCAGATTCTCACTGATCTTTTCGTTACTCATACCGGCATTCTCACTTGTATAATGTCCAGCGCTCCTTACGGTACACCTTCAACCCTTATACAACGCTCCCCTACCCCTGATGCAAAGCATCAAGCCATAGCTTCGGTGGTGTGTTTAGCCCCGTTACATTTTCGGCGCAGAGTCACTCGACCAGTGAGCTATTACGCACTCTTTCAATGGTGGCTGCTTCTAAGCCAACATCCTGGTTGTCTGTGCAACTCCACATCCTTTCCCACTTAACACACACTTGGGGACCTTAGCTGATGGTCTGGGCTGTTTCCCTTTTGACAATGGATCTTAGCACTCACTGTCTGACTCCCGGAAGTAAGTCTATGGCATTCGGAGTTTGACTGAGCTTGGTAACCCTTGCGGGCCCCGCACCCAATCAGTGCTCTACCTCCACGACTCTGTTTTCCGAGGCTAGCCCTAAAGCTATTTCGGGGAGAACCAGCTATCTCCGAGTTCGATTGGAATTTCTCCGCTACCCCCACCTCATCCCCGCATTTTTCAACATGCGTGGGTTCGGGCCTCCAGTGCGTGTTACCGCACCTTCACCCTGGACAGGGGTAGATCACCCGGTTTCGGGTCTACGTCCACGTACTATATCGCCCTATTCAGACTCGCTTTCGCTGCGGCTCCGGCTCTTCACCTTAACCTTGCACGGGAACGTAACTCGCCGGTTCATTCTACAAAAGGCACGCCATCACCCCTAAAACGGGCTCTGACTTTTTGTAAGCACACGGTTTCAGGTTCTATTTCACTCCCCTTCCGGGGTGCTTTTCACCTTTCCCTCACGGTACTGCTTCACTATCGGTCGCTAGGAAGTATTTAGCCTTGGCAGATGGTCCTGCCGGATTCATACGGGGTTTCACGTGCCCCGCACTACTCGGGATCCGTCTCGGAGGGAACAGACTTTCAACTACAGGGCTTTTACCTTCTTTGGCGGGCCTTTCCAGACCTCTTCGCTTAACCGGTTCCTTTGTAACTCCATGTGAGACGTCCCACAACCCCAAAGAGCAAGCTCTCTGGTTTGGGCTTCTCCGCGTTCGCTCGCCGCTACTGACGGAATCACTATTGTTTTCTCTTCCTCAGGGTACTTAGATGTTTCAGTTCCCCTGGTATGCCTCTGCATAACCTATGTATTCAGTTATGAGTAACTGGAAATTACCCCAGCTGGGTTTCCCCATTCGGACACCCCCGGATCAAAGCTTGCTTACAGCTCCCCGAGGCAGTTTCGTTGTTCGCCACGTCCTTCATCGGCTCCTAGCGCCTAGGCATCCTCCGTGTGCTCTTAGTAGCTTAACCATATTGCTCCGGTTTTGACTGCTCACTTCCCTTGGTTTGCTTGCGCAAAGCCAAAAGTCGCTCCCATTCAATACCATCGCAAAAGCAATTTAACTACCTTTATACACTTGACTTGTTTAACACAAGTTCAGCTAGGATGATTGTTGATCGGTTACTTGAACCGAACAAGCATTCATCCCTAAAAGGAATGTTCTAATTCGCGTTTGTTTCGTTTCGATATCTAGTTTTCAAAGAACAAATCGTTTCGTTCGGGCCGTTCACGGATGTGTCGATCGAACTAACGAGAAGTTTGAGAGTTTGAGCTCTCAAAACTGAGCAACGAGTGAGTGTTGTGCTCTTCATTTCATCCACACCGAAGTGATGGACCAAAATGAATCGCTATTGCAGGTTCTAAGAAGCTGCTTATTTGAATGTTTCCGTTGCAGGAAACGATTCTCCATAGAAAGGAGGTGATCCAGCCGCACCTTCCGATACGGCTACCTTGTTACGACTTCACCCCAATCATCTATCCCACCTTCGGCGGCTGGCTCCTTGCGGTTACCCCACCGACTTCGGGTGTTATAAACTCTCGTGGTGTGACGGGCGGTGTGTACAAGACCCGGGAACGTATTCACCGCGGCATGCTGATCCGCGATTACTAGCAATTCCGACTTCATGCAGGCGAGTTGCAGCCTGCAATCCGAACTGAGACCGGCTTTGTTGGGATTGGCTCCATCTCGCGATTTCGCAGCCCGTTGTACCGGCCATTGTAGTACGTGTGTAGCCCAGGTCATAAGGGGCATGATGATTTGACGTCATCCCCACCTTCCTCCGGTTTGTCACCGGCAGTCTATCTAGAGTGCCCATCCGAAATGCTGGCAACTAAATATAAGGGTTGCGCTCGTTGCGGGACTTAACCCAACATCTCACGACACGAGCTGACGACAACCATGCACCACCTGTCTCCTCTGTCCCGAAGGAAAGATACATCTCTGTACCGATCAGAGGGATGTCAAGACCTGGTAAGGTTCTTCGCGTTGCTTCGAATTAAACCACATACTCCACTGCTTGTGCGGGTCCCCGTCAATTCCTTTGAGTTTCAGTCTTGCGACCGTACTCCCCAGGCGGAGTGCTTAATGTGTTAACTTCGGCACCAAGGGTATCGAAACCCCTAACACCTAGCACTCATCGTTTACGGCGTGGACTACCAGGGTATCTAATCCTGTTTGCTCCCCACGCTTTCGCGCCTCAGCGTCAGTTACAGCCCAGAGAGTCGCCTTCGCCACTGGTGTTCCTCCACATATCTACGCATTTCACCGCTACACGTGGAATTCCACTCTCCTCTTCTGCACTCAAGTCACCCAGTTTCCAGTGCGATCCGGGGTTGAGCCCCGGGATTAAACACCAGACTTAAATGACCGCCTGCGCGCGCTTTACGCCCAATAATTCCGGACAACGCTTGCCCCCTACGTATTACCGCGGCTGCTGGCACGTAGTTAGCCGGGGCTTTCTTCTCAGGTACCGTCACCTTGAGAGCAGTTACTCTCCCAAGCGTTCTTCCCTGGCAACAGAGCTTTACGATCCGAAAACCTTCATCACTCACGCGGCATTGCTCCGTCAGGCTTTCGCCCATTGCGGAAGATTCCCTACTGCTGCCTCCCGTAGGAGTCTGGGCCGTGTCTCAGTCCCAGTGTGGCCGATCACCCTCTCAGGTCGGCTACGCATCGTCGCCTTGGTGAGCCGTTACCTCACCAACTAGCTAATGCGCCGCAGGCCCATCCCCAAGTGACAGATTGCTCCGTCTTTCCAGTTCTCTTCAGGCGAAGAAAACAACTATTCGGTATTAGCTACCGTTTCCGGTAGTTGTCCCAAACTTGAGGGCAGGTTGCCTACGTGTTACTCACCCGTCCGCCGCTAACCATCAGAGAAGCAAGCTTCTCTTCAAGTCCGCTCGACTTGCATGTATTAGGCATGCCGCCAGCGTTCGTCCTGAGCCAGGATCAAACTCTCCAATAAAGATGAATTTCAATAGCGCGGTTAAACGCGATGGAAATCATCTCAGTATTTGAAAAGAGCGATAAGCTCATTTTGAATCTGACGAGATTAAAAATCTCTTTTTTTGCTTCGAAATCATACAGTCCGAAGACTTGTACCAATTTCTCAGCGTCGATCTTGCAAGCAAGATCGTTACTCACTCGTTGTTCAGTTTTCAAAGATCAAACTTGTTTCGTTACCGAATGTTGTTCTCTTCAGCAACTCTTATATATTACCATGTCCGAACCAACTTTGCAAGCTCTTTTTTTTAAGTTCTTTCGAAGCTTATTTCATTCGCTTGCCGCACCGTGTTTCTCGTGTTTTCTTGGCCGGATTAATAATATATCACGTATAGATATTAATTACAACACTTAATTTAATAAAATTCTTTTACTGCAAATTGATCACCATTACTGTGTTTCTCTTCTCTCTATATCAGTTGTAAAGTTTATTATTGCCTGAATGACATTCTTTCCATTCATACAACAATATGCTCAATTAAGCTTATCCTTATATCAACGTCATGCAAGGTTAAAGAGGTGTATTATAGAAGATAAACAAAAAAGTGATGCACGCATATAACTATATGCACATCACTTTTTTATGTGTTTTTACAATATATATAGAAAGAAATGTTTAATGCTGTGCCTGTGCTGATGCTGTAGGCGTCATGGTCATTTGTCCGTTACCCGCTTTTTGCATGCCAACTCTCAACAACGTAATTCCCCACGTAATAATCGAGATCAACAGAAGATGAACCATGAATCCACCCACAGCTTCTCCACTATAGATCAAACGCATAAATCCCTGTACCCCATTGGAAGCGGGCAGAAAGTTACCAATATAACGGTAGAATGGCGCCAGCATCTCGGCTGGAATGATATTTCCTGCTGTCATCAACTGGAGAGGGACCATCGCTACATTAAATAGAGGACCCGCATTGCCAAACAGGGCAAAACTCATCTGTGTAAAACAGATACAAGCCAGACTCACCAACACATGATACAGATACAAAGCGCCAAAGGAACTCGCAACATCGGTGAACTGAAGGGCTACTATGTCCACAATTAGGGGAACAATCACTGCTATACATAATAACAGCATTTGCCGTCCCCAGAAGATCTCCCATTTGGAGTGGTTACGCTTCATGATATTCGACGTGATATTGAACTGAATGTTCATGGTCATCGAAGCAATGTAGGTGATAAAACCCAGAATCATGGGCAGCATCGATGTTGCAAAATCACTGACACTGTTCGTTTTATTAATTTCGGCCTTCACAGGCCCTTCATTCATCTTCGCCATCGCTTGTCCAATGGCTGCACTTAAATCTTCGCTATTTATACTGTCGTTATTGAGCTTCACCTGAACCTTGGATTCCAGAATCCCTTGTCCCATTTGTGCAGTCATTCCGGTCGCAGCATGTTCCACAATCGATTTGGCTACATCGGCATTTCCCTGATTGATATAAAAGGACAAGCTCGCGTCTGTACCGCCGCCAATCTGGTCAGCGAACCCTTCCGGAATCACAATAACCATTGCATAGTTACCTGCATTCATCTGTTGCTCGGCTTCCTTGGCAGAATCCAGCACATTAACATGGAAAGGCGCGAGCGTTTCAATCTGCTTCTGCACCTCTACCCCCTGTGTCCCATCTTCGTTCACCAAAGCAACTTGAAGTTGATCTACTCTCTCCGTGGCCTGATGATAACCCGTCATCCAGATCACAACAAATAACAACGGAACAACCAATGCAAAAACCAGCCCTATTTTTGTCTGTGGTACTTTTAGAAAATCCTTGAAGCTTTTCATTTGTTCACGACTCCCATTAGTTAAAATTCAAATAATTGCACTACATATATATGCATGTGCACATATTAGACTAAAAAAATTTATTTCATCTTCTCATAGATGCGATTCATCACATTCATGAATGCTTCAAGCTCTTCAGGGGAACATTGGGCAAGTGCCTCTTGCTCTTGCTGTTTTGCCTTTGGTGTCAGAACGTTATTCATTTCCAGTCCTTCCGCCGTCAAACAAAGCAATACCGCTCTGCGGTCCTGTGGATCTTCTTCTCTCGTCACCAGACCTTTGCGAATTAACTTGTCTATAATTTTGCCTACCGTTGTCTGGTCCCGAACGGTTAATTCAGCCAGCTTCTTCTGCGATATATGACTTCCCGCCTTGCTCAATTCATTCAGAACGGCAAATTGTTCCGGAGTAATATCCTGTTCACTCAGATTTCTGGTTGTTGTTTTTTTGTATGCCAGATACGTCCGTGACAAAATCAGTCCAAGTGGATTTTCATCCATGTTAACAGGCATGCTGATGCTCCTTTCTTTAAATAGTAGCACTACCATCTAATTTGCGTAAGCTCTATATTATTACCATATCTACAATACTGTCAATTTAATTTTTATTTTCCAAACAAAAAGAGACCCACCCGATAGTCAGGCAGCTCTCTCCTCTGGCAACGTCAAGCCACACTTACTCGGGCTTGCCACTTGAAGTTTCGGTATCGTCCTTCTTCTTCGTACCTTTACTTTTATAAGGTTTCGGGGTACTTTTCGCCCGGTTAGCAGCTGCTTGCCAACGGTTCCAGCCTTTTTTGCCAGTACCACGGCCGGTGCCGCCTTTTCCTTTTGCTTTGCTCATGTTATCACTCCATTAATCCTATATATGCTTAAAAATGACCGTCCTCGGTAACTTATTATGCAACCCAGCCCATCTAACTCACTTCCAGCAATTCTTATTATACCAAAAATCGATGCTCCTACGTCTTTTCCGCACAATTACATTTCAGCTTTCGGTTGTTTCACCGTTTTGACCCCTCTGAGTACCCGCAGAGATAGCAGAAAACAGATCGCCAAAACAGCTGCTGCTGAAACGTAAGGATAGTTAATATTCACATCGAACAGTGCTCCAGCTACGATCGGACCTGCGATATTCCCCAAACTGGTATACGCCGAGTTCAGTCCGGCCACAAAGCCCTGCTGTTCTTGGGCCAGTTTGGACATCTGTGTACTGATTGCCGGACGCAAAATGTCCATACCCAGAAAGACGATAAACGTTACCACAAGAATGAGCCAGTACGTATGCACAAACAAGGTTAACAATACAAATACTGCTACAAATAACAGACAGACAGAAATAACCATCTTTTCACCAAACCGGTTAAGCAACCAACCAATTAGGGATACTTGCACAACCGCACCCGCAATGGAACCAAATGTAATAATAAATGCAATGTCTTTTGTCGTGAAACCAAACTTGTGATCCACAAACAGTGAAAATACCGTCTCATAGTTCGCCAAACCAAATGCCATAACAAACACGATGATCAAGCTGAAAAAGTAGGGTTCACGGTACGAATTCAGCAATTGGGATACCATACCCGGAGCTTTGACCTTCACTAAGCCAGGGACAGGTTTACTCTGCTCCCCTGTGCTTCGTGCAGATTCCGGCAAAATAATCAAGGTAATGATCGCTGCCAGCAAACCGGCAACCCCTGCAGCGTAGAACGGAATTCGAATGCCAAAGTCCGCAATGTATCCACCAATTCCCGGACCGATGATGAACCCGGTTGTAATGGCTGCATTAATCAAACCCATACCTTTACCGCGTTCTTCCTCTGTCGTAATATCCGCGGTGTAGGCCATAACTGCCGGGAAGATCATCGCCGCTCCAATACCACCCAGCATCCGGGCTGCGAAGAGCAGCACTGGTGCATTGACCGCACCGAACATAAACTCGGATACGGCAAAGATCAGCATGCCGCCAACGATAATTTTCTTACGTCCCCACGTATCCGACCATCGACCCGCAAGCGGGGAGAAAAGAAATTGGGTGAAGGAGAAAGCCGCTACCAGCAATCCAACCGTGAAACCGGTGATATGCAGTAGATCCATATATGCAGGCATGATCGGTACAACCAGACCAATACCCGTAAAAACGAGAAAAATATTAAACATTAACAGCAGCAGTGCGCCCCTGTTCCGTGTTAGTAATGCCATGATTCCATCCTCCGTAGTTGTCAAAATGTTGCTTAATCTTTATCTTTTGCAATCCCGTGCAAGAATACACTGGCGGCCTGACGATATAACGCGAGAGCCTGATCAGATTCCATTCCACGTGACATCTGGCTAAGACCAATAATAGTACTCTCCAATATGAGCGCGAGATTATCTACATTGTCTGCTTTGAACTCACCGCTCTCAATGCCTTGTTCCACCAATTGTTTATTGAATTGGATGTGCCGTTCGAACATCAAGGAGATTCGTTCCTCGATATCATTTTCTTTCTTCTCCCCAGTGAAGAACTCATCGGCTGCTTTGGTCAAAGGGTGATTCATGTCATCCAATACCAATTGTTCAGCCAAGCCGTAAATCTTCTCCGTGGAGGTGCGGTAGAGATGTTCTTTAGCCGCCCAACTCGCTTCCCACTCCCGATCCCACTCATCGATTAGGTAAAGGAACAGGCCTTCTTTGCTTTTAAAATGGTAATATATATTGCCTTTACTACTGCCCGTCGCAGCTACAATATCCTCAATGGACGTTGCTTTATAGCCTTTTTGTACAAAAAGGGCCTTGGAAGCATCCGCAAGTTTTTTCTTGGTCTGCTCGGTTTGAAGTTGTTTTTTATTCATATTCATTCGTTTCACTCCGTCCCATGCATACTGAACATTCGTTCTGTATTTTAACAGATGCACTGAATATAAGCAATGAAAAAGGAGAATTGGCACATATGCCAACTCTCCCTCTACAATTATTTCATTTTTTTACCTTGACCATGTAATATTTTCAGTTGACCATTCTCGTAACCAACCTGATACGTAACCTTATACTTCGCCGTTACATATTCGCCATCCCTGCGTTCATCCGCTGTAATGACGGCGCTGACTTCTATCTCATCATTCCCCTTGTCCGAAGACGAGACCTCTCCGATAGTCACATAACCGGTGTTGAGATACCCTTCGCGGAACTTGGCATAAGTTGTGCCGTTTTGCCAGTCACTTCCGAGTAATGCATAGGATTCGACGTAGTCACTCAGGTTCAGATAGCTATAGAAGTCAGTAACCAATGACTCGGCTTCAATAGAAGAAGCAGATAACCTCGAAGTACCTTCACCTACCATTTGGACAGCTTTTGTGATGGACGAATTGTTGGACCATGCCTGTACCTGCTTCAACACACTAGTGATCGGGATGCTAAATCCCAGTCCGGCTTCCTGTTTTACCCCAGTTGAATTAATACCAAGCACCTCGCCCGTCTCTGCATTGATCAGTGGGCCACCGCTATTACCGTTGGTGATAGGCGCGGAGATTTGGTACATATTCGTATAAATGTATGGTGCAATCTCAAAACTACGTTCGACGCCGCTAATGATTCCCGTTGTTACCGTGTTTTCGAAGCCTAACGGGCTACCCAGTGCCAGGATTTCATCTCCAACTTCCGCTTTAGACTTTGCAATGGGTAACGGCTGTACTTCTTTCAAATCAGGTACTCTGATCACAGCAACATCTGTTTCTTCGCCAATCCCGATAACCGTGCCCTTATATTCCTCATGATTCAACGTACGGATGGTCACTTCCTTTGATCCCTCCACGACATGCGCGTTAGTCACAACATCTCCCTGTTCATTGTATAGAAAACCGGAACCCAATCCACTGCTACTCTCAATCGTAACCACTTTTTTCTGACTCTCTTCAATGATCTGTTTACGCGTTTTCTTCACGATTGTCTTGGAGGCAGACTTCGCTTGAGGGGTTACAACCTCCTTTGCAGTGACGACAGCCAATCTGGGACCAACCTCCAATTCATCAGCCGAGTGCTGATGTATCCATAACACGCCTCCTGCCCCAGCCCCGATAATGATTGCACTGGATAAGATTGTACTCCAGGTTCTTTTGGACATTCTAACTCCCCCTACTCCAGATACCATGTTGCACTCGAAACAGATACGTCTGCTGCTTCGTACACACCATAATAATAGGTTTCAAAATAACCCTGCTCCCCGGTACCCAGTGTGACTGGATACACATATGCATCTGTCTCACCAATATAATCACCATCCGTGCTATTAATATTGATTATCAGTGCAATTGACCAGATCGGGCGCGTACCCTTGTTAGTTACCATCCCACTAATATGTAGATCACCATAAATGTCCAGTTCCGCTGTCAGCTCTACAACACTTACTGCTCCTGTGCGATTTCTCAATTCTTCCTCAGCTGCTTGTTGTTCCGCTAACAGGATACGTTCTTCTTCCGCTTTCTCAAATGCCTTCTTCTCACGCAATATCTCTTCTCGATACGTTGTCAGTTTAAATTCCTCCGGAGCATAAGACAGCCCTTGATCAACGGTTTGCAGTGCTGCTGTAAAATTCTTTTTCTTCACTTGCTGCTCAGCCTGTTTATAGCTAATCCCGGTCAGTTTATCTACAATCTGCTTCTCTACTGCTTCGGCTTCCTTGCCATTCAAGTTTGATACTGTTTTGAGCTTCTCTGCCAGACCCTCAACCGTTGTCAAAGTATCAATCTCCTTTTTCACCTTCAGTACAGCCAGCGTGACCTTTCTGTTACTTAATGCGGCACGGACTTTGGCAAAAACCGGCTCCTCTCGCTCCTTCAACGCTTTGATTACAGCCTGAATTGTCTTGTCTCCTGCGGACAATTTTCCTGTTTTCAGACTTGCAGAAGCCTCGTTCAACTGATTCATCAGATTGAACGCTTTCGCCGTGATTTGGCGATCCTGTATAAGTGCATCCACATTCGGACGTTTCGCGAGAGCCGTATCCAGGAGTTGCAAAGCCTCTTTGTAATTTCCGTCCAGTGCAGCTTGTTCTGCTTGCAGATGCAGCGCTTTTACCTCTGCGTTTATACCACTCTCCTGATTATAATAGTACGTCAACAGAGCGCCCATTACCGCTGCCAATAGCAGGGGAATGATCCAGCTAAATGTAAGACCTTGATTGGCACTTTCTTGCCTTGGTGCAGGTTGTTGTTGCCGGGATAGTGATTCGGCTGGTGCTGTTTCTTTCAATTTGGCACTACACTTTCTGCACGTGTTATCCCCCGGGCTGTTTTTCGTCCCACATACGTGACAATACACCCTGATCCCTCCATCTAAAAAACATTTGTAACCTTTACTCTCTGATACTTCAGCATGTTGCATGCTTCGATTCAAATCGCCAACGTGAATCGACATTTATCATATAGCAAAAAGGTAAAATACACCATATGTTCTATAGATATCACGTTTGAACGAGTCATACTGGATGCAAAAGAACCTTCCTAGTATTATAGGAAGGCCTTAGTTATTTTCATTATGTCACTCTGAAGGAAAAGCGCTTAGATCTATATAGGAGACTTCCCACAGATGATCATCCAGATCCTGAAAACTCCATCCATACATGAATCCATGATCCTGTGGTTCGTTGGATGGCTTGCCTCCTGCATCGAGGGCAGCTTGTACTATGACATCTACCTGCTCACGGCTATCTACAGACAGAGCAACGATGACTTCGGTTGTTTCGGCAGCATTGGAGATTTTTTTCGAGATGAAGGATTGGAAACGTTCCTCCACCAGAAGCATGGCATAAATGTTTTCCCCGATGATCATACAAGTAGCGGACTCATCCGTAAAATTGGCGTCAAACTCAAATCCCACCTTGGTAAAAAACTCAACGGATTTCTTCAAATCTTGGACAGGTAAATTGACAAAAATCTGCTTAGCACGAATACCCACCATGGATCACCTCGAACTCATAGAATAGATTCCACCTCAAAATAACACCTCGCGTATACGCTGTCAATTGAATATAATGGAGACATTCCAACATGTGAGGTGACACGGATGTTGCTCCGAATGGTTCGAAGTAAATAGTCGTCGGGCTGGGTCAAAACGCGTACCAGCCATCAAGGGACACGTTTGTCCATTTGATCCGATTCGAGCATTTACACTAGAACGATTTCGCGCAACTCTCTTGTCCTGTTCAATCAAACTCACATTGGAGGAAGATGAAAATGAAAAACAAAATAGATTACGCTGGCTTTTATGAACGCGTAGGCCGGACGAATGGCTGGAACTTCAGCTCCATGAACGTTGTTTCGGAGAAAATCGGATGGAACTTCTATGAGGAAGTTGTTCGCCATACGCGATCGTCCGATCTGTTGCTGGATATCGGAACGGGTGGTGGCGAAGCTGTACTGTCCATTGCGAAAGAAGCCTTGTTACTTGTGGGAATTGATCTCGCTCAAGGAATGATTGAAACCGCACAACATAATCTTCTGGCTACGGGCGGTCATTCTAATGTACGCTTTCTGCATATGGACGCGGAGAAACTGGTATTTCCAGATTACTTCTTTAATGTAGTATCCTCCAGACACTCCGGTTTCTCTGCTTCAGAAGTATTCAGAGTACTTGCTGAGGGCGGGATATTTCTAACCCAGCAGGTCAGCGAACACGATAAATCCAACATTTCTGAAGCTTTTGGACGTGGACAGAGCCTTGGCATTCAACCTGGCACATTGATGGAACGATACAACCAAGAACTCCAGCAAGCAGGTTTCCAAGACATTCAGGCCCGTGAATATAATGTGGTGGAGCATTACGCTACACCGGAAGATTTGATGTTTCTTCTAACGCATGCACCCATCATCCCTGATTTCGGAAAGGTAGAAACTGACTTTGAGCGATTCCAGCAATTTGTGAAAGAAAATCACGACGAGAAGGGCATTCGTACCAACTCGGCACGCTTCATGATTACTGCAAGGAAATAAATGATTCCATATTGAATAAAATGAAACAAAAAAAGGCCCGGTCACATGTGAGAAGCATAACATGCTGACCGGGCTATTTATTACGCTTGCGAGGCTATACATTACTTCGGAGTTACTGCGTAATCTCCAACTTTTCCAAAAAAGGTTTTAATTTATCCACGACATAATGGCTGCCACCCCGACCGTTCACCTCTTCAATGACAGCGGATAACAGGAAGGTAGGAGTGTCGGTATCAAACACTACGAAAAATCCGTTTTCCTGCCCCTTCTCTCCCTTCTTCGCTTTCAGCTCTGCTGTTCCCGTCTTGCCCGCGAGTCCTCCAGAAATTGAATTCAAGGTATGGGCGGTACCTCCCTGCCGGGAAACAACTTCTCCCAAAGCATCCTTAACCGTATTTGCGGCTTCCGGAGTAATAATTACCTCTGGATCCGAAGTTTCTTTTCCATCAATCAGAATCGGTTTTACCAGTTTTCCTTCATTAATAAAAGGTGTAAATGACGTTGCCAGATGAATCGGTGACATCAACATCTCCCCTTGCCCGTAGGATGTATCCGCGAGCAACACCTCAGACGCCAGATCCAGATGCGCTTCGTTGGCGAATTGGCTCGGCTTCAAATACAATTCATCCAGTCCAAAGTTATCGCCAAAACCAAACTTCTGGATTCCATCAATAAACTTGGCGCTGCCCATCTCAATCGCTTCCATGGCAAAGTATATATTGTCCGAGTACACCAGTGCATCGACCATGTTAACCGGGGATAAGCTCTTCACACGCTTGACATAATAACCGCCCCAACTATCGTCTTTGCGCCATTGCAAGCCAGAAATATCATGTGTTTTGTCCGCTGTGGTCACCTTCTCCATCAGTCCAGCTGCGGCTGTAATCGCTTTGAAGGTTGATCCCGGTGCATATCGGGTAGTGACTCTGTTGATGAAAGGAAGCTTCTCATTCGCCGAGTACGCATCCCACTCTGCCTGAGTAAGTCCTGTAACCATCTTGTTCGGGTTATAGGACGGCGCACTAACCAACGCCAGCAGGTTGCCGTCCGTTGGGTTCATCAGTACCATCGCTCCGGCATCTCCTCCGCTGGATAATGTCTGATACAGTTGCTTTTGTTGTTTGGAGCTAATCGTCAGTTGCACATCCTGTCCATCTACAGCATCCTTACGAATAAGCTCAGAGCGGGAGTTGCCGGATTCATCCGTGATTTCAATCAGACCGCCACGTGCACCACGCAGCTGTTTCTCCATCGACTGCTCCAAACCTGCTTTGCCGATCCAATCCTCTGCGCGATAATACCCTTCCGTATCCTTATCCAGATCTTCCTTGGTCGCTTTGCGCACGTAACCAATCAGATGCGCGGCTGCCTCACCGAGTGGATAATAACGGATTTCCTTGCTTTGCATCGTAACCCCGCTTAAAGACGCAGGTACGTCAAACTCCTCCGTGGAAGCAATCGGGACAAAATATTCCGGCTTCACCCATGTCTGCGCAAGCGCCTTGTGAATGGCATCTTTCGAAATCTGATAATGGCTCGCGATTCGGGCGATCATCTGGTCCGGGTTATCACCAAGTTTCTCAGGTACAATGCCCCATTCGTTCATCGTACCCTTGGTAGCCAGCGGCAAACCATCGCGATCCACAATGTTTCCACGATCCGGGAACAGCGTCCTCACGCGTACCTTACTGCCCTTAATCATGTCAGTCAGAATCAGCGAAGGCTGCCAGTTAATTTGCCAGGTTTTACTCCCGTCCTCAAGCTCCTGCCGGACCAGATTCAGTGTATGCGTCTCACTAACTTCTCCCAAAAAGGTTGTCAGTTGCAGGTCATAGTCCACTTCATACGTATCCGGGTTTTGTTTCTCTACAGCTGTCTTACCGTCATCAGTCGCCGTTTCGGCAACATCCACTGGCTTAACCTCCGCCTTGACGGTGGATACTTCCATACCCGAATAGATCGCATTGTATTTTTCGACAAACTGTTCCTTGTTCATGTCCGAGTCTTGCAACGAAGCAGGCGTCATCAACGTATACAGCTGGTCAAACTCTTTTTTCTGCAGATGCTCTATGTACTGATTCACGGTAGTCTGGGGTTTGGCCTCTGCTTCTTTGTTATTCTGCATGTATAGATACATTCCGATTCCACCTGCAAATAAGATGGGCAGCAGTCCGTACATTAATTTACGTTTGGATTTCATGGTTACATCACCTCTAATATACACTATAGATTTCCAGAGCCATTTAAACAATGAAACAAATCTGACGAATTTATCATTAAAAATAGCCGAAAGCTCACATAATATGTTTAAATAAGAAGAGTGAGATTACATACTAAAGCTTTTTTGCTATGCAAAAGGCTGAAAAGGAGCCCGATGATGGAAATCAGCTATTTTTTACTCCCCAAAGCCGAAGTGGCCTATATCAAGTCTACCGCTTCCATGAAAGATGCTATTGAGCAACTGGAATCGCAGCACTACACCGCCATTCCCGTGATTGACCAGGATGGAAAATATGTTGCTACCCTGTCCGAAGGCGATTTGTTATGGAAAATGCGAAATACACCCGGATTGACTTTTGATACGATGGATCAGGTTCAGGTCCATGAGATTAACAATCGGGTATATAATGAATGTGTATACATTGAGGCTGAAATGGAGGATATGCTGACACTTGCAGCAGACCAAAATTTTGTGCCCGTGGTAGATGTCGATCGTGTCTTCCTCGGTATTATCCGTCGTAAGGATATTATTGAATATTATACGCGTAACATTTCGGATTAGATTTAAGCAGAACATCCCGGTAATAAATGAATATTCAACTCGAAAGGGTACTCCTGTGGTCAATCATTGGCCAACCGGGGTACCCTTCTCTATTTACGATATGGCGGGGTATCACGCTAATTACGCTTAGCACGCTCCTCTTTGTAATACATCAACACGTCCCTTGAGCTTCCATGAAATGCGCGCTCTTTGCCGAACTCATACGCCTGATGCAGATACGAATATGCCTCGTCATGCTGTTCAAGCCTCATGCAGATCATGCCGAGATCGATCAATGGACTTGTACTTCTATCCGTACTCCGCGTTTGCAATGATATCTCAGCCCACGGCTTCGCCAGTTCATATTGCTTTAGATCCATATGTGCATTCGCGTGGCAGGATGCGATCCAGCTTGCAATCTCCCAATCCATCTTCGGCTCGGGCAACATGCCCCATGCCTGATCATAATAGATCAGGGCTTGTTCATGCTGCTGCGTTTCATCCAGCACATTACCGGCTTCTACCGTTTCAACAATTTGTCGCTCCAGTTCGGCATGCTCCGGTGTTAGATCTTTCATTGCACCGTCTCCTCCTCCAGGACGAAATACCACTCCAAAAAAGCATTGAAGTCTGCCCACTGAGGCTCACTCTCGCCATTAAGAAACCGTTCAATGGATTGGCCCAGTTCCACCAGCACCACTGCCCCCGTCTGACGGTTGTAGAAGAAACCACCTTCACCTTCGAAACTGTCCAGTGGAATATACGCCTCGGGTAGTCCCAATGTGAGCTGGGCTACATTCATGTCTTCCATATATACGGTGTTCTCCATAAACCAGCAGATCTGATACAACTCCTGATGCCTGCTGTAAAAAGTAGGTCCATCCTCTGCATGCAAATAAAATTGTGCAAAATCCGATTGAAAATCAATCTCCAGCTTTCGCAATGCCTCTTCGTATGCTGCTGGAATATCTTCATGCCACCAGCCTTGCTCCTGGCAGTGTTCAATAACTTTATTGGATAACATCGTAGCCCTCCTATTTCAATTTTGCTCACAGTTATTTTACAGGTATCCAGACTTGGGGAGGTGTGCCGTGACCTTTATATACTTCAAGTTCCGGAATGCCTGCATGCTGATATGAAGTGGAAGGAAACCACTCTGTCATAATATGGTGCCACAACCGTTGTATCGCTTCCGGCTCTAGTTCATCTGCTTCAAATACAACCCAATGGGACGCGGGAAGTTCGATCGAAAACAAACCTTCAGGCACTTCACCTGAGTGAGAGGTAGCAATCCAGTACTCCATTTGATTGTCCTGCAGCTCTCGCTGATCTACACAGATTCCCACCAAACCAGGAATGGCTCCGTTATTGAACCCGTTTAAACGTTCCTCAATTCCATCTGCCAATGCATCTTGCCACATCTTTGGAATTTCTCTTAAATTCTCTCCATCCACACAAGAGAACGTTCGTTTAATGCCCACAAAGGTAAGGGACTGCTGTTCGATCACATGTTCATTCACATTCATTAGATAGACTCCTTTCCGAGAGCGATACGGGGCATGGTTCTCCATTACCCATTCATGAAAACATTGTCTCATAATTGATATGTATCTCCGATATGTCCTACAGTTACTGTATCAAAAGAGTAGGTAGATTGGAAATAGCCCCAGTATTCATGTTCATATGAAAAGAAAACTTACCTATCACTTATTCTTGCTCGATACTGGGAGATAGAGTATACAGGTTCATCCTGTCCTCCATTTCCTAATTCTGGAGCAACTTTCTCCCTAGTCGTTCGTCTAACTACTGATTAAATTTAAAGGAGATGACTATGCGAATATCTTGCAGCCCCGGTTTCCCAGGAAGCATGATTGGATCGATTGATCTTCAGCCATCAAAGTATTACACCCCACCTTCCAGTACCAGCCAAATTACAGATCATGTTGATCCTGAACTTGTTACCATTCCCTATGTGGAAGATCCGGAATTCGGATCACACTTTGACGCCATGAAGGTCATGAACGGAACTTATAAAGATGAAATGCATGTGAGCTATGATGTTGAGTTTACGATTGATGTGGACAAAAAAGGTTATATTACGCAATTCGAGCATACGTTCCAGCTGGAACGTTATCTGGATCTGGTTCGCACACAGTCCTATAAAGTGATTAAGACAACCTGGCGTGGACAAGCATTTCACGTGATGACTTACAGTTACCTGGAGGAAGTCATTCATCCGAATAATGTTCTTTTTAAATGTAATCGTGCGGAAGATGTTTTTGTGGTAGCTGAACTTGTCTCCAATCGCTCCGATGGAGATGTGGCAGCGCACGATATCAGAGATCTGCATTTCCGTGCATTAATCTCGGCCCGAGATGATCTGTACCCATTAGATTATATGTGTGAGCCTGATTTCGACCTGAATCTCGACTAACAGAGTAGATACATATGTAGAAAGAGCACAAGCTGTCCCGAATCGGCGGGGGCAGCCTGTGTTCTTTTTTTTCTACAATTAAACCACCAGTTCTACTCATCTCCCTCCCACTCCTTCACATGTTCGACCTTAAGCTCCCATACCTGCCTCTAAGCAAAATCAGCTGTAATGTCGATGAATATACCATGATGTTGTACAGGCATATGTTCTTCGTACGTTCAGAATTGAGAGGGGTTGGAAAGATGGTTTACCGAAAAAATAAAATGCATTCGCTGTTCACTCTGCCCTTGGCAGGCCTGCTGTTTCTGTTATGGGGTGCTCAAGCGGCGCATGCAGAACAGATCGACAGTTTGCTGCCAGAGCGAAGTCAGCAGGAAATTGTTCAGAAGTGGAATCAGTGGATGAATGGCAATGATGCATCTCCCTTGTATAAAGAGATACCTTCGACAAGTGCTCCCTACTCTGCTGGTGTGGTAAGTGACGCCTATCTGGAGCAGGGGCTGAACGCAGCCAACTTTTATCGTTTTATCACAGGTCTTCAGGGAGATCTTGTCCTTGATTCGACATTGAATCGTCAAGCCCAGCATGGGGCTGTTGTGGTCTCCACGGGTGGATACCTGTCCCATTATCCAGAGCAGCCGGGAGATATGCCAAAGGATTTCTTTGACACAGGTTCAAAGTCTGCCAGCAGCTCCAATCTGTACCTTACCAGCAGTGCCAAGAGTAACGTCCTGACAAAAAGTATCCAGGCCTACATGAACGATTCCGATGCCTCCAATATTGATCGATTGGGTCACCGGCGCTGGATTTTGAGTCCACAACTGCAACGAATCGGATTTGGGCTCGCCACTCGTAGTGAAGCAGGCAAGACATATGATCAGTACTATAGTGCCATGCAGGTATTCGACAAGAGCAGAACTGGGGCAGCCCCTTTTAACTACAGTCTGTTTCCAAATCAGGGCGCTTTTCCAATCGAAGCCTTTGGCAGTACACAGGCCTGGTCTGTTCAATTGAATACTAATGTATTCGCGGAGCCATCACTGTCTGAGGTACAGGTCGAGATGACTCGAACTTCCGATCAACGTACGTGGACCTTTAATGCCAACAATCAGAACAGTGGCTTTCCAACTGGTTATTACAACGTGGACCCTGCGGATAAACAATGGTTTAATCAAGCCTATTTCAATGTAGAGACAGGTGGATATGGATATGGCTACGCCATTATCTTCCGTCCCGATGATGTGCAAATGTTAAAGAACGGCGATACGTTCAACATTCGAATTACAGGTCTGCAAAAGAAGAACGGTACAGCAGCGGAAATCACATACTCCACGCGTTTCTTCCATGTTGACGGTGTTCAAGATGCCACTCTTACCCGTATAACGCCAGGACAACAAAACCTGAACGTTCGAACAGGAGAACAGATTGATCTGCCTTCGATCACTGCCGTGAATGATAACGGAACATCCTATGTTCCACAGTCTAATGTTTCCTTCACGACGACGTCGGATCGCATTGCCATCAAGGATGGCAAAATACTCGGTCTTCAGGCTGGTAAAGCCAAAATCCGGATTCGTTTTGAAGGAAAAGAAGCAGTTGTCTCTGTTACGGTAACGGGAGTCCCCCAATTAAGTGATATCCGCACACATTGGGCGAAAGATGCCATTCAATGGGCCGTTCAACAGGAGATGGTCAGTGGATACGAGGATGGAACGTTCAAACCCAACAATCGGGTAAGTGAGGCCGAATTCCTCTCGATGTTATTCAAGCTGTATGCGAACTCCCATGTCATTCAGAGCATCGATGCTGTGGAGGGACAAGCCACCAAAGGAAACATCTGGAGTGATCGTTACTATACCTATGCTTCCGCATTGAATCTGAATCTGGATGCCAGCAAGCAGAATCCGAAGCTTCGCAATCATGCCATGAACCGGACAGAAGTAGCTGTGATCGTGGCTGGTCTTGGCGGTAAGAATTATACTCGGGATGAAGATGCCATCCGGTATCTGCTGAACATGGGCTACTCTTCCGGCAAAACGGCAGCTACGGTGCAAGGTTATGCGGGACAAGAATCCTTGACCCGGGCAGAGGCCGTTGTTTTTCTCCAGAACCTGAAGGAAAAAGGCTTCGAACTATGGGGCAGACCGAGGAATGCTACTGAAGCTACCGAGAACGAAAAGAACGGCGGACTTCCGGATCAGACCATGAAAGCAGTATATTCTGCCGATCACACGCTGGTCCTTCAAGGTACGTTCCCCGCGTATGCTAACCAGACGATGCCGATCAAAATCCATGGTCCTTCGCCTGCTGTAGAGCACATCCAGACGCAGCAGGTTACAACAGATGCCTATGGGAATTTTAAACTCACGGTAAGTAACCTTGATGCGAAGGAACTTAACCTCTATGTGGACGTGCGCGAAGATTATTCCTATTGGATCAGTGTGGAGGCGGGGCGTACAGCGATAAGTGATTATACGGAGTAACAACAATTCACCTGCAATGCGCCAATGCTCAGGTAACGTTTAACATGGTTTAACATGAATGAACCTGAATAGGGCACCTCACGGAACAGGTACGGGATAACCAATCGTTATCCTCATACCCTTCTGGAGGTGCCTTTTTTAATTTTTTCACATATGAAATTTAGAGTTGAACGACGGTCTCATTATGCTATGTCAGCGTTAAGCCCCCACTTCGGTATTCGAGCGAGCCTTGCCGCCACGTGGTGTGAAATTGAAATATCCTTCATCCAGTTGCTCCGTCTTGGGCAGGTTGCGGGATACGCGATCAAGCATCCAGTATACACCTACCAGAACAACGGTAATTCCACATAAGGTGATAACTGTAGAACTGTGTAGCCAGACTCCCAACGTACCACCGATCAGACTGCCGATCGGCATGGCTATACCACTTAACGCCATCGTTGCGGAGAACACCAAACCCAAATATTGCTGTGGCACCCCCTTCTGAACAACGGTATTGATGATAACGTTAACGGCTCCGCCAGGAACCCAGGCCAGTCCGTATACCAGAATGCTCAACCAGCTCCATGGGGTAAATATACAACCGATCCAGGCGATCCCTGATATGATGTATGCCACAGAATACAACATACCCAAACGTACATTTTCCAGTCTGAGATACGGTGCACATGTTGCGCCAATGACACTTCCGAGCGCCTGTGCCATCAGCATCAACCCGTAGATATCAGCTCCACCGATCTCATCACTGTATATGGGAAGCACACTAAATGTCGCTCCTCCCGCCGCATTGATCACCATAATGCCAAAGAGCAATTTGGCCAATGCCGTCCGTGTAAGCAGCCTGATTCCACTCACTAAATCATCCGTGTAATTTCTAAAAAACAAACGTATCCCTGACGGAGTACTCCCGTTCACCGGTTCAATAGTCTCATCGTATGTATCCTGTTCCTTCTTCATTTTCGATTCCATGAGATAAGGAGCAATCCGCAATTGGGAGAATAATAACGCACCTATGAAGAAGCCGATGGCATTCCAAAAATACAAAGACACCGCGCCCAGCGCAACAATCAGTATCCCGGATATGGCATTACATGCCACATCGATACCCTGATAAGCAATGGAGAACAGGGAATTGCCCTGCGTGAGTTGGTGCTTCTCCAATACTCTTGGCAGAGCTGACATCTGAACCGGATACACCCAAGTATTACAGATATTCAGTATAGGGGTGATCACCAATACCAAGCCTACGCTCAGAAAATCATAGTACGCTGCAATCGGCACAATTAATAACAATAAGGCCTGAATTAACTGACTGTATACCAGAATCCCCCGAATCGGAAGCCGATCTATCATCGGTCCAGATAGCAGTTGAATAATTTTCGGCAAAATGGACAAAAAACCCGCGAGTCCTGTATAAAATGATGATCCTCCCAGATTGTAGACCAGCCACATGGCGGATACTGCATATAAGCTATCCCCAATATTGGTCAAGATTCTGCCAAAAAACATCAAACTGAAGTTCTTGTTTTTGAAAATCTCCATGGCTCACCTCCGCCTACGTCGAACCTGTATCTCATTCAACATCATTTTCATCCGGCTATTAAGAATGAAGACAAGCGAAGTCATTCCTGCTCCGCTTGTTTCAATCAATTTATGGATTAGAAAGTTAGATCTTTTGTACAACCTTCTCCTCTTTCAACGTCAACACCGAAGCAATGCTCTCCTTCAGGATGTCGATTCCTTTTTGCAGATTGTGATTGGAGATGTTCAATGGAGGCATGACCTTAACCACGCTATCATGCCTGCCTACTCGCTCTACAATAAGTCCACGCTCATAGCAAGCCTTCTGCACTTTTGCCGCAATATCCGGTTCGAATTTGGAGAAATCCAGCCCCCAGATCAGACCAATCCCCCTAATATCAATGTTAGGGTAATGCTCCAATATTTCCTCATTCCATACCTGCTTCAACATCGTTTCTTTCGCATACACCTGCTCCTCCAGAGACACCTGTTCCCTGTATTCCAATGCTGCCTTGGCGGCGATAAAGGCCAGCTGATTCCCACGAAAGGTTCCATTATGTTCGCCCGGATTCCAGATATCGAGATGGGGCTTCATCAATAACAAGGACATCGGCAATCCATACCCGCTAATGGATTTGGAGAGAACGACCAGATCGGGAATTATCTCTGCTCGCTCGTAGGAGAAGAACGGCCCCGTTCTGCCGCATCCCACCTGCACATCATCGCATATTAACAAAATATCGTATCGATCACAGATGACCCTGATTTTCTTCAACCACGAAGTCTCCGCAACATAGATGCCACCCTCTGCCTGTACAGTCTCCAGTATAATGGCAGCCGGCTTCTCAATACCGGAGTGGGTATCTTCCAATATATATTCGATGTAGGCAGCACTATCAAAAAAATGATTATGCTCATTTGGATATGGAATAAAGGTTACACCATCCAATGCTCTGCCTGCCCCCTGTCGGCTGTCCCGATTACTGGTCACGGCCAGACTTCCCAAGGACATGCCATGATAACCGCCCATGAAAGAAAATACTCCCGTACGCCCCGTATATTTGCGAGCCAGCTTCAACGCAGCTTCTACCGCATTGGTTCCGGTAGGGCCGCAGAATTGAAGCTTGTATTCCATCCCTTTTTTCTTCAGCACCGATTCAGAGAAATATTCAATAAAATCAAGCTTCGCCTGCGTGTACATATCGAGCCCATGCATAATTCGGTCCGATTCAATGTAGGCCATGATTTCGTTTTTGATATACTCATTGTTATGTCCATAGTTAAGCGCACCAGCACCTGCGAAAAAATCGATATACGGACGACCATCCACGGTATAGAGTTGATCATCTTTGGCTTTATCAAATACGGCCGGGAAATGTCTGCAATAACTTCTCACATTGGATTCCATCGTTTCAAAAGTCATCTGATTCATCCCTTCACCATTCGATTCACATATTGGGCAACATTCACAGCATGATTGTAGTTGATCAGATTCTCATGATGCCCTGGAATAGGCGTTGAAGTGCATGTGCCTGTCGTCTTGGCGTGCCAAACCTGTGCATCCGTTAACGTAACTGGAGTTTGTTCATCCTGAGCGGTTGCGTACAACAGATGGATGTCGGACTGAATCGGCTCTGTTGAATAGTAGTTATCAAAGGCCACTTCGTTGGCCAGGCGCACTTTGAAATGTCTAGTCGTGTTTTCAACAGGGAAATGATTCATGGCTTCTTTTAACTGGTCCTCATAGTCTGCATTATGCTTGAACTCATACCCATTGTTGTGTGCTAATTCGGCAAGAACCTCCATCTTGTTTATGGGACGAACATCCCGTTCATGGCTTCGGGCAGGTGCATCCAGAATAATCAGCCACTCCAGCTGCTGTCCTGCATTTTCGATGATCCGTGCCATCTCAAAGGCCACATTGCCACCAAAGGACCAACCCAGCAATCGGTACGGGCCTATCGGATTCAATTGTGTAAGAATGCCGTAATAATACTGGGCCAGTTCCTGGACGGTATAGAGCGGTTCTTCGTCATTTTCATATCCTTTTGGTACAAATCCGTATATATTCAAACCTTCCAGTTGACTAACCAACTCATAATAATTGATCAGGTTGCCACCACCCGTCGGAATAAGGAACAGTGGAGTTTCATCTGTACGACCGTCCTCTTTTAACACAACAAACGATTGATTTTGGGGCAGGTTGCCCTCCCGAATGATATGTGCAATCTCGGTCACGGTGGAGTAATCAAACAAAGTGATCACGGATAGCTCGGTCTGGAATGTTCTGTTCAGAACATCCATTAGACGGACGGCTTTGATGGAATGTCCACCCTGATCGAAAAAGCTTTCATGAAGATGGATGGTATCCACGCCAAGGATATCCATGAAAATCTGCATGACCTTTTCTTCCAGCTCATCCTGTGGAGTAGCGATATAATCGTTCAATGTACCACGGTCCAGGTCCTTCAGCGCTGCCTTGTCCAACTTGCCATTACTGTTTAGAGGAACACGTTCAATCGTAATGAAGCGTGAGGGGATCATGTGACTCGGCAGCAGGGTTCGGCAGAAGTTGCGAAGATCCGTACTGAGAATCTCAGAGGATGGAGCCAGTTGAATGTAAGCACTCAGTGACAGTTCTTCATCATCTCCCCATCTCTCAGCCAGCATCGCACACTCCTTAATATCAGCGTGTCTGGAGATTACATCGGTGATTTCCCCCAATTCTACACGCATGCCTCTAATCTTCAATTGATTATCTATTCGTCCGACAATGTATAACTTGCCAGTGGCGTCATAATAAGCAATGTCACCCGTCCTGTACATCCGTCCTTCCGTAAACGGGTTCTCAAAGAAAGCCTGTTCGGTCTTTACGGGATCTCCATAGTAGCCTCTCGCCAGACCAACCCCACCAATATACAAATGACCATGAACCCCGATGGGCACCGGATTCTGCATTTGGTCTAGAACGTAGATGAAATTGTTCCCGATTGGCCGACCAATGGATATATTTCTTCGAGCGCGCTGAACTTCCAACTGCACATTCATATGAATGGTCGAATCAATGGAAACTTCGGTTACCCCGTAACTGTTATGCAAATTACGCTCGGGAAGATGGTTGTGGAACGCTGCAACCATCTCGGGTTTCAATGCCTCTCCACTGGAGAATACATCCCGTAATGACGCTAACTTCTCCAGATCCGCCACACCAATTCGCTCCAAAATCATCTTCAACATGCTCGGAACAAAAAAGACGATGGCCACTTCATATTGCTTCAAAGCTTGAATGATCGCATACGGATCACGATGAAATCCTGGTTCCAGCAGTGCAACCCTTGCCCCTGCCATCCATGTCCAGAAATATTCAAGACCGACATCATCAAAGGTCAGAGTTGTTTTCTGAAGTACCGTTTCATGGGATTCCAGCTTGAATTGGTGCTGCATCCAGCAAATACGGTTCACCCATCCCTGATGTCTCACAGATACCCCTTTGGGTTTACCTGTAGTGCCTGACGTATAATAAATAGCTACCAGATGATCAGGCCCCACTGGTGTCGAGGGAACTGTTATTGGCTTGTCCATATACATTTCAGGTTGAGATACGTCGATCAGAACGGCAACATCATCCGGGATCGGCAACGTATTTGTATTGATGAGACAGATGCACGCTCCCGAATCTGTTAACATGTGACGATTTCGCTCCACAGGTGCATCCAGATCCAGAGGCACGATAGCTCCTCCCGCTTTTAACACGGCAAGAAGGGCAATGGGCAAATGCAGCGAACGTTCTATGCCTATGGCTACCGCCTTGTCAGGCCCAATTCCCATTTCGATCAGAAGATGAGCCAATTGATTCGCTTGACGGTCCAGATCCCGATAAGATAATTGTTCTCCCCCATACACCACAGCCACTTGATCCGGGGCTCGGGTTACAGATGCTTCAAACAGATGTTGTACACAGATATGATCAGGGTAATCCATTACGGTATCGTTCCATTCATATAGAACCTTCTGTCGTTCTTCATCACTAACGGCTCCAACCCCTGCAATTGGCTTCCCTGGATGGTCCACAATATGCTCAAGCAGCGCTATAAAATTATTAGCCCAGCGTTCAATCGTACTCACGTGGAACAGATCCCGACTACATTCAAACGTCCCCTTAATCACATCCATATCTTCCGTCAAGTCCAGGGACATATCGAATTTGGATGTGTTGTTCTGCTTCAGCTTGATTTCCTTGAACACGGCCTGTTGATCATTCTGTTCGATCTGATTTGCCTTCGCCAGACTGAACATAACCTGAAACAACGGCGAATATCCTGTGGTTCTGGATTGAATCAGATCATCGAACAATAGATCGATGGGTACATCCTGATGATCGAATGCATCAAGAATCGTATTTTTGGAAGCATCAAGGTGTTCAAGAAATGATTGCTGATCATCAATACGACTTCGCAGTACGAGTGTATTGACAAAGAAACCAACAATCTTCTCCAGATCGGACTGTGGCCGATTGGAGACAGGCGTACCGATCATCAGATCCGTTTCACCTGAATACTTACGTAACAAAATCGCAAAACAGGTGTACATCACCATAAATAGGGTGGAATGATGCATCTCCGAAATTTCTCTTAATCTGCTGGTAAGAGGTGCCGGAATCGTGAAGTATACGGATATCCCCTCTTCACTCCGTTTCTGTGGACGCTCATGGTCATATGGCAAATTGAGCGTATAGGAGTGTTCCTTCAGTTGATCGAGCCAGTACCTCTTCTGATTAGCAAACTCGTTACTTTCCAGTAATTGATTCTGCCATACCGAGTAATCTATATATTGGGTCGTGGAAGGACTATATGATGGCAATGAGCCCAATCCACGGAAATGTTCATAATAAGATAACAGGTCTCTTCGTATGATCTCGATCGATTGACCATCCGAGATGATATGATGCATCATCAGAACAAAAATATGGCGGTGATCGTTCAGCTTAAACACTTTGAATTTGCACAGTCTGTCCCGGATAAAATCAAAAGGGCCATCGGCCCTTTCGACTTGATCAACAATCTGCCTTTCGGCCTGATCGCCCGGATACATCGATATATCAACCCATTCATAATCCGGTTGGTCTTCCTGAATATATTGATACGGTATGCCTTCTGCGGCATCAATCCGAACTTGTAGTGCCTCTTGCCTCTCCACCAGCAGTCCGATGGCTTGTTCAAATGCAGACTTATCGAACTCTCCCACAATCTCATTAGCGAATACCATATTATATGCGGTACTTGCCGGCTCAATCTGTTGCTGAAGCCACAACCTCTTCTGAGCAAAAGATAGCGGAAAGTGATTGTTGTCGCGAGAAGTGCGCTCTACTGTATTGGTCACGTTCATCTGACTTAATATTCGATCAATCAGTTCGCTTTTGTTCATTACTGCACCAGATTTTTTCACTTAATTACCCTCCGCAGTATATCCATTCGCTTCCAATAACAGATTCTCAATCACTTCGGACAATTCACGAATGGTAGGCGCATCAAATATTTTACGTAGCGGCAGATTGACCCCTACCTGTTGTCTGATTCCAGAGATGACCTGCGTTGCGATAAGGGAATGCCCTCCGAGCGCAAAGAAATTCTCATCAATACTAATCTGCTCCCGCTTCAATACCGTTCTCCAGATCTTGGCAACAATCTGCTCGACAGTTGTCGTTGGTGCGGCATATTCTGCCCCGGAACTTACATCCACGTCCGGTAGAGCGTGATAATCCATTTTTCCATTGCTCAGCAACGGTAAATGCTCCAGTACTTGGATGACGTTCGGAATCATATATTCGGGAAGTGCGGATGAAATCCACTGTTTGACATCCTGAATCTCTCCATCGTTATCCAGTTCTACATAAGCGGCCAGCAACGGTTCTGTCTTCTCTAGCAGCTTCGCCGCTGCAAGTCGCACATGAGGGTGTTCGTTCAGAACCTTTTCGATCTCACCGAGTTCGATCCGGTACCCTCTTAACTTCACCTGCCTGTCAACCCTGCCAACGTATTCGATATGACCATCCGGGAAATAACGAACCCTGTCACCGGTTTTGTACATCACGTTGTCCGGCGCATAAGAATGTGTCAGGAAAGCTTGGTCATTTAAATGCTCATCCACATATCCATCTGCCAGGCCCTTTCCGCTGATATATAACTCTCCGGCAACACCTGGCGGAACAAGATTCAGGTTCGAGTCCAGCACGAGCAGGTTCGTATTATGAATGGGTCTGCCGATCGTTTCATAAACGTTATCCTTGTCACAGATATGATAAGTCGTATCAATACTCGCCTCGGTTGGGCCGTACAAGTTAATCAACTGCGCATTGGATCCGGCAAAGAAAGCTTTCTGGAGCGGAATTCCCAGTCTTTCTCCACCGCTGAACACCCTTTTTAACGGTGCTGATGAGAGAGTGTCTTTTTCCACCAAAGCCTGAAGCATGGTAGGCACAACCTGTAACGTCGTAATCCGTTCCTTATGAATAATATCGAGCAGATAGTCGGGATCAGCATGCTTGTCCGGTTCAGCAAGAACCAGCCTTGCGCCCGTAGTGAGCGGTGCATAGAATTCCCATACCGATGCATCGAAATTAATCGATGTTTTCTGCAATACAGCATCTTCTCCGCTCAGTGGAAATTCATTGTTCATCCAATGCATATGGTTGCTGATGGCCTGATGTGACACTTTGACCCCTTTGGGTCTGCCTGTGGAACCGGAAGTATAGAGGATATAGGCGATATCTCTGGCATCTACACCGATTGCCGGTGCGTCCGTAGACTCGGCCGCAATTGCCTCACCTTCTTCTTCAAGGAATACAGGATTGGCAAAAAGGGAGTTGAGCCGTTCATTGTTTTTATTCAACAACAGCACCGTCTCAATGCGGGCATTCTCACGGATATAGGACAATCGCTCATTCGGATAATCCGGATCAAGCGGTACATAAGCCGCACCTGCTCGAAGTACAGATAGAAGGGCTATGACCAGCTCAGGAGATCTCTCCACGCTGACGCCGACTACATCTCCATGTCCGACACTTTTTGTCCGATGCAGATATTGGGCAAGCTGTTTGGACTTCTCATGGATTTCCCGGAACGTAAGCAGCGTGTTACCAGACACAACCGCAATCTGATCTGGCGTCTTCAAGGCTTGTTCGTCCAGCATCTCCACCAATGTCGAGGTTGCATATTCCCGAACCTCTCCTTGAAGGATCGTTTGCAATGTAGCTGTCAGATGATCAGGGATGATATTGGACGATACGGGTCCATCCAGATTCACATACGCCTTGCTGCAAACATGTGTGAATATATCCGCCACATAGCCAATCTCTGTCGGAGTGTAAGCCTCCTCGTTATAACGAAGAACGATATCTCTACGTTCAGGATATTGCTGAATGTTGAGTCCAAGGTGAACCGGTTCAATCTGTTCCGACTGATACACGACACGAAACGTGTGCCCACTCGATTCCACCACGGATGATGCATCCCGACTCTCGAATCCATAGGAGAACACAGACTGACTGGAATCCGATCTGCCCAACATTTTAAAGTCAAAATAATCTGCATATTCCGCACTATCTTTCGCTTCACTCGTCGTTCTGTGTAAAAACTGAGCCAGCGTGTCGTCCTCTTTCAAGCCCGAGTACAGAGGTACGTATCGATTCAATGCACCGACAACCTTCTCCAAATCCTCATCTTGTCGGCCACGCGTATGTACGCCAACCGTTAGTTCCTTATCCTCGCCCAGCAGATGCAAAGTCAGATTCCAGCAGGCGAGCGCAACATTATCTATGGTACTTCCAGCCTTCTCCGCTACCTTCTCAAGTTCAGCCCATAGTTCTGGTGACCATTCCACAGGGAAACTTGCCAGCGTAATACTTTGGGATTCGCTACCGGATGCCATGGACAATTGTTTGTCCACATGATCGAACCGTTTATTGTTCCAAAAACTTCTTTCCTCCGCGTGCTCATCATTGGTCAGCAGGTCATTCAACCACTCGGATACAGCATAATACGGGACCTCTTCTTCCAGAAGTTCCGGGTCCACCTCGGCCGTAATTAATTGTGACAAGTCCTCAAGAATAACGGCAGGTTCAATATCTGAGAATTGTGGATCAAAGGCGAGAATCAATACTTTGGAACGTTCGGACAGATCCACGTTAATGGCTTCCAGCGAATAATCACCTGTCCATGTGCCCAACTCTTTTCGGATTAACCCTTGAATATCCTGTTCCTGAATGGATTCATCGGAATATGCAGTACGGAATCGGCTTCTGGTCTCCGAATCTACCTTCTGAAGATGAACCCCATAATTGGGATCAGCTTCTATGGAAGTGCGGAGTGTGCTGTATTTCTCGGCTATTCTCTTCACGGCTAATTCAATCTGACCATTCGAGCATTCACCTTCGATGTTAACAGCAATTACATTGGGGACCAGTGATGTTAATCCATTATTATTCAGTTCATGCAGTCGTTTCTGTTGTGGTGAAAGGGGATAACCCAGCATTACATTTTCCATGTTCAATCCTCCTGCATTTCTAATGTATTTTCAGTTATATATAAAGTGAACTAAAGAATGTTACACTTGCCACTTCGATGACAGAATAACCTTACGACGGAATTGAGGCTTCACGACTCACGGGTTCTCCCATGGCTACCAGTACTTTTCGATCTCCCTGATACGGGTTCCGTGCATGCGCCACCAGCATATTGTCCAGCATGAGAATATCTCCCTCTTGCCATGGAAAGGCAATCGTGGCATCGGCATAAGCCTGACGAATATGAGCAGCCACTTCGGCATCAATTGAACTTCCGTCTCCATAATACGTCTGGTATGGCAAGCCACCTTCTCCAAATTCTTCGAGCATCAAGTTGCGAACTTCCTCGTTCAGGCTGCTGCTGTGCCAGAAGGCAATATGATTGAACCACAGGTTCTCATTCGTATCCGGGTGGATCGTGATGGCCGGTCTCACCTGCTTCGTTGTGAGGGTTCCATCCTCATTCCAGTGGAATGACATGTTGTTATCCAGGCAATACTGCTCGACTTCTTCCTTGGATTCCGTGTGGAAAACATACTGCCAGGTCTGCCCGAAGCCGTTGCCGTAGTTTCGAACCAGCATCCAACCTTTCTCTGCAAAAACGTCCCGAATGTCCGGATCAATGAGGTTATATACTTTCCGTACATCCACAATAGGCGTTTCTCCTCCTTCATCGGCGACAACAATACTGGAGAACCAGATTTTTTTGGGCCAGGTCATAACGTAGGACAATTCATTATGCGGTGCAATGGTCTCCTCGTTCGGGAATTCCGTTGACGTATACACCTTGCCCTGTACTTTAGTTCTCGGTGTCGCTCCTTCTTTATAACTGAGCGGCTCGGGGCAGCTTACATCAATAAACCCGTAAAAACTCTCTGGTGTGGTGGTATCAAAACCTCTGAACAGGACGCCGCCATATTCCAAAATTTTCTCTTCCACCAAATCCTTATTGTTGAGATACCACTGATTCAGATCCAACCCGGCCAGATTTGGTTTGATTACCAATGGCAGCTCTTGACCTTCCTCCAGAAACGATTGCTTCACGATTTCTTTTTGAATGACCATCTGCGCACCTTTATCAAATTTCTTCTTCATGGTTAATTCCTCCTAAGATTTGATTTTGTTGAATTTCTTTTTGCTCTTACTGCTATTCAGCAACTCCATCTTGTACTCGTGGGCCATCACCTCCCAATCATGGCGTACAGCTTGAAGACTCCGTGAGGAGTCAGCTGCAATCAGCTTCACTACAGCCATATAATCATGCAGGAATCTCTTCATGGTGGATTTGCCAAACAACTCTGTTTTGTATTCAACTACTGCATTCATGACATGGTCAGCCTCGATGAGATTCAACGTCAGATCCCACTTGCTCTTGCCACTGTGGCCCCACAAAATTTCATTCTGAGCAATATTCAGACCTTCGATGTTGTACGTATTTTTGACATCAAGTACGAACCATGTCTGGAAGAACGGGGTCAGCCCGGAGGCACGATCCGGGTTCAGCAGTTCAATCAGCTTGCCGAAAGGCATCTCTTGATGATCAAATGCTTCAAATACCGTATTTCTAACGGAAACAATCTGGGCGTCTATGGACTGCTCCGGGTCCATGGTCGTCTTCAAAGCAAGACTGTTGGAGAAATATCCGATCAATCTCTGAACTTCGGCACGATTACGGTTTGCTACAGGTGTTCCAACAACGATCTCGGTTTCACCCGAGTAAAAGTACAGCAACATTTTGTAGGCGGTGAGCATGGTAATGTACAGACTGGCATTGTTTTTCATACCGGCCCTTTTGATCATGTCAATGGTTTGGATCGGAATTTCTGAGAGCAGAATATCTCCGGTATCCCCATTATTCAGCGAAGGCTCCCGGTCATACGGCAATACTTTCACCGATCGGTTAACGGTACTTCCCAACTGGTTGCGCCAATAATTAAGAACTGTCGGAAATTCGGCAGTCATCCATTTATTCTTTTGCCAATGTGAATAGTCGGAATAATGAATGCTCAAATCCTCTGTTGCTGCATTTTCTCCCTTCAGATAAGCATTATAGTACGCCCCCAGTTCAGCCATCAGAATATCCTGAGACCAGCCATCGAAGATAATGTGATGAAAATTAAAATAGGCAAAATATTGATGTTCATGGATCATATACAATCCAAAATAATACATCGGTCCGGTTTCCAGATTGAACTGGTGTCTGGATTCTTCTTCAATCACACGTTTCAGACTGGCTTGGGAATTATCCCTCAGCGTATGCTGGACCTCGATGTCAAAAGGCTCGTAAGGTCTGATTCGCTGCACCGGTGTATTGTTCTCTACAACAAAATACGTTCTCAATACATCATGCCGCTGCACAATCTGATTCAATGCATAGATGTAAGCCTCTTCCGAGAATGCACCTTCAAAAAGGACATGTCCGGGAATGTTATATTTGGTGCTCTTCCCCTCGAACTGTTCAACCAGCCACAGGGATTCCTGGTTGAATGACATTACACCTTGGAGTGCCGGATCAACTCTGGGAATATCTGTAGACAGGAAGATCGGCTTGTCCATAATTCCGTTCAATACATCCACTTTGGATCTCTTCATCGTGTTGTGTTCCATGCTCATCATGCCTTCCTTTCCTTCTATGATCTGATCCAGATATGAACTTAAGGATTGGATTGTAGGAAAATTAAACATATCGTTAATCGAAAAATCAAAACCTATCTCGGAAAGTCTGGTATAGATCTGAATCAACTTAAGGGAATCACCACCCCGTTCGTAGAAGTGGTCCGTCACACCCACCTCTTTCAGGCCAAGAATCTCAGACCAGATGGCAGATATCGTCTGTTCCATGACAGAACTGGGTGCCACATACACATTCTCTTCATCCGATTGCGGCTTCTCTATCGATAACGCCAAGTAATCAATCTTGCCGTTAATGGTAAGTGGAATCGAAGATACCTTGATCAGATATGTGGGAACCATATACTCCGGCAATAGAGATAGCAGGATATCCCGAATCATCCTCCGGGTTACATGTGCATCACTCACGTAATGAGCACATAACTGACGAGATTGCTGATCCATCTTGACGCTTATGGCAACATCCCGGATTCCTTGGATCTTCAAGAAAGCTGCCCTGACCTCTCCCAGTTCAATTCGATACCCGCGAATCTTCACTTGGTCGTCCATTCTTCCGAGGTATTCCATCTGACCATCTTCCCTTAACCTGCATAGATCACCTGTCCGGTACAATCGC
This sequence comes from Paenibacillus sp. FSL K6-1318, assembly GCF_037976905.1. Classification (NCBI taxonomy): domain Bacteria; kingdom Bacillati; phylum Bacillota; class Bacilli; order Caryophanales; family Paenibacillaceae; genus Paenibacillus; species Paenibacillus sp. FSL K6-1318. The sequence goes on along the minus strand of NZ_CP150270.1, from coordinate 943,792 downwards.
TCGCCTGGATGATCCGGGTGTTCAACGTACTTTCTGCTCGTCAATTCGGGTTGGTTCAGATAGCCTCTGGTCACTCCGTCTCCCCCAACCAACAATTCACCCTGAACACCGACAGGAACGTATTGCAGTGATTGATCGAGCACATAAATGGAGGTGTTCTGAATGGGTTTGCCGATGGGCACATACTCCGTTTGGTCAACTTGAGGATCGTAGGCATAGATCATGCAGCCTACCACCGTCTCTGTCGGTCCATATTCATTAAAAATGGTAACCTCATGTTTGCTTTGCCGGGTAATATTCGCAGCCAGGGAAGCACTCAGATTATCGCCGCCCACAATAAATGTTTGGACATTGGATCTGTCCATAATGTTCATGTCCTGAATCAATTGCAGGTGCGCCGGCGTCAGCTTGACCAGATCCACTCGTGGATCCATGACAACATCAGCAATCAACGCCTTGTTATGAGACGAGTTGTAGATGATCATCGTGTTGCCCGTAATTAACGGTGTAAAGATGGAGGTAATGGTCAGATCAAACGCGATGGATGAATACAGTGAAAAAGTCGTTTTCCTGTCAGTAACATACGTCTGACTCGCCCACCATATATAGTTCGTCAATCCCTTATGTTCCACCAATACCCCCTTCGGTGCTCCTGTTGAACCTGATGTGTAGATGACATAAGCCAGATCCTTCACATCTATGGTCAAGTTCAGATTATCTGTTGATAAATGCCCCTTATTATCTTCAAGCATGTGAATGACTTCTAAACTGTCCGGCACACCGATCCACTGGTTAACCAGAACAAATCTTACCTGAGAATCTCTCAAAATATGTTGAATTCGTTCATCGGGATACTCGGGATCAATCGGAATATAAGCACATCCGGCTTTCATAACAGCCAGAATCGCAATGACCATTTCCATACTGTGTGTTGCAATAATGCCTACCATTTCTCGCTGCTTGATTCCTCTGCTGATCAATACTGTAGCCAAGCCGTTAGCTCTGGCATTCAATTGTTCATAGTTCATCTCCTGATCACCCAGGATAAGTGCTGTATGTTGAGGGGTAGCCGCTGCCTGTTCTTCAAACAACTGGATAACCGTTTTGTCGCTCGGATACACCGCCCCGGTATCATTAAACTCGGTTAGCATCGATTGTTTATCGGCTTCACTTACAATACTGATTTGTTCAATGCTTTGTTCGGAATGCTCCAGAATAGCTTCAGTAACCCTAAGAAACTGATCGAGCAGATTGTCCATGAACGTTTCACTGAACAACTGGGTCCGATAATCCATCTGAAATATGATACGATCCTCATTGATTTTTTCAATAATGTTGATAAGCAGATCATTCGTCTCATGTCCGTTAAACTTGTTGTCCATGTAGACATCATGTCCCTGCATCTTGTCAAAGCGTTCTGGACGATAGACTAGTGATATGCCGAACAGTCTGTTCAGTTCCGGTAAGGAGAGTGACTCTCTCAGATCACGGATCAGCTGATTATACGGATATTTTTGATGACGCAATATTTCTTTCTGTTCATTGGAAATGCGTTGCAGCAAGGTTAACACGGGTTCAGAGGGTTCTATTCCGATCCTGACAGGTACGGTCGTGACAAACATGCCAATCATGTCTTTGTCTGTTTTACTAGTGCGGTTCGCGTAGTTGGTTCCAACGACCAAGTCGGTTTGGTGAGTGAGTTTATTTAGCAGAATAGCTAGGGTTGAGAGAAAAAAGGTAAATACGCTGACATTCTTCTGACGACAGAATTCTTTCAAACGTACATACATGGAGTGATCCATATTCATCGTTTTTCTTCTGGCTGCGGTGTGAGTTAGAAGGGGATTGTGTGCTTTCAGTTCCATAAATTCGGGAATCGTATCAAACTTCTCTCTCCAAAATGTCTGATCTTTCGCATAACGTTTGGAAGCGAGATATTGTTGTTCACTATTTATATAGTATTCATAATCGTGAATGGTAGATTCCATCCTGCTTGTATTACCATCCTTCAGTTCGGCATGGTAGGTTTCCGTAATCTCATTCGTTAACTGGAATAACCCCAGGCCATCACAGATGATATGGTGAACCTGAATGATGTATCCGTATTGCCCATGACCCTCATACGTATAAAACTGACATAGATCTTCACTGTGTACATGAATCGGATGGTTACCCACATACTCAGTCCATGTTACATCAGTCAAGGCTGGGTCTTCTTGAATGTGCTTGAGTGGTCTGTACTCATAAGGTTGGATGTATTGTTTATTCTCACCTTGATCCAGTATAATTCGGGTTCGAAGCAGTTCGTTATTCTTCAAAACTCTGTTAATCGAACGCTCTAACAAGGTGAAATCGATCGGTTCCGGTATGCTCAGCTTGGATGTAATCATCCATACATCTGAATTCGGATATATCATTTCCATATACCATATTCTTCGTTGATGCTCTGTTAAAGGATGCAGATCAACACATACATTTCCCATCTAATTCTCCTTTATATATAATTTATCCTAAAATAAGTTAATTACAACTTATCATTCCACCAAAATTTAATCAATAACTATTTTATTTGTTTTTTTAACAAAATTTTATATAATACGACATCAAAATACCATTTATCGCGTGAAAAGAATGAAAGTCCCAGCCAACCCTTCTACAAGATACCCACTTCCGTTTCATTATTCGGTAAAGTTCGAACAAAAATGAAAAGCCCCGTGATCAATACAGAGTATCTGCATCTGACCGCGGGACCGAGTTAACGTGAATTATTCCAAACTTCAGTGCTCATGGATTGCGACTAGCTTGGGAGAATTGGAACAAATCTCAGCTGTCGAATCCCTTTCCGAATTGCTCTGCTTGTTCCGTCATCTTCTTGCTCAATCTTGCTCTTAATCCACTCATCCATTCCGGCTCATGTAACCACTGTTCTGAAGCAGACCGAAGAACACGTACATAACCATATAGATTGGCAAAACGCCGACATGCAGGGAACATACGCTCCAGATCATAATGTTCTCCTGCCTTGGACCAGTACCCGTTCAGGAACAATTTCCTTTTCTGCTCCCATTGCTCAGGCTCGATTTCCTCACGTAAACTATCCAAGCTACGCTCCACATCCATCGCGTACCAGTGATACATGGAATCATCAAAATCAATGGCATAACAAGACTGGCTGCCTTCATCATAGAAGACATTGTCCAGTTCAAAATCGTAGTGGATGAGACCGAAATTTTGCTGGGTCATCGGTAAAGTCGCAAAATACGTTCGAAGAAACTCCACCTCATTCAAAGCAGCCGTTTCACCAGGAAAACCTTTCAGGATCTCCCGCATCCAATCCAAAACCTCTGTATAGGTCCAGCGTTTCTCCTTCTGCTCAGGCATGAATGCGCACGATAGATGATGCAGCTCACCCAATGCCTGACCATAGCTGTACAGGATGGAGTCATTCAAATCAATGCTTCCTAACTGCGATCCGGTTACTCGCTTGAATACAGAAGCATAGTATGTTCCCCATGGGGTGTGAGCCTCTACGAGTTCTGTCCCTGAATGAGAAGGTACAGCCTCCATGGCTCCATAATGATTCGTTCGAAGATAACGTAGGAACGCCAGTTCAGCACTAAGATTGACTTGATTTTTCTCCTCTACCGGGGCAAAACGAAGCAAACGAACTTCCCCCTGATCTCTGAACGGATACACAGCATTGGAGGATATGCGATAATACTGAAACATGTCCAGCGATTCGGAATCATAGTTCCAATTCTTTAGGATCATCTCGGCAAGATCATTATGTTGAAATAAATATTTTAACTTTAACATGGGCATTTCTCCTTTTTGATCTTTGTTATGGATTGTCTGTAACACACGAATGCCTATTTTTGCGCGCAAAAAGCCGCAGGCTATGCCTGCGGCTTTTAAAAATTCTGAGTATATGAGAAATTTGCACAAGCAAATAAACCTCGCATACGCCAGAAAAATTGAGCAGTTATATCCCTATATATCGGCAGATCTGAGACCGGACTGGAAAACGAGATGTGTTCCAGCCGTCGTCTGATGGTCTGCCGGAATTATTCAGTTCATTTTTACCTTCATTGTGGTAATAGAGCATACCATCTTAGACCGTCGTTTCATGACGCTCACTCCCTTCAAAAAACAGCTGTTTCCATAATAACCCATATACCAAATGTAAGCAATTACAAAATAACGATATTCCCATCGTCTTTTACTGGACAACCATCACCCGTTCAACGGTCTCGGTGTTGTCCTTATACCACACCATCACGATGTCTTCTTTTTGAAGATCTGACACTTGAATGGACGAATTTGCACTTGGGCTGGATTTGCCCGAACGCGGCGTGCCCATACCTTCAGTAATAGTGACATCATCACTTATATCCAACTTCATTTCCATTCCGGTATCCTTCCATTCCATGCTTGGAGATGAGGTGTCCTGCATTTCAAGTAATGCCAGAGTAACTGTGTTTCCATCCACGGAGATGACTCTGCCTGTCATGTCGGCATTCATCATCCCCTGCGTCCTGTCCGGACTGCCTGTACGGTCATTCATACCCGTACCGCCCCTTTCACCTCTAGGCGTTCCTCCATTTATGCCCAGGCCACCGCCATTCGGCATGCCGCCACCGTTCATGCCTTGTGCAGAACCGGTGTTGGTAATATTTTGGGCGGTTATCACATCGCAAGCGGTAAGCATAACCGAACATCCCAGCAGCAGGAGTAGCGTAACCGATGTATAATATTTATTTTTTCGCATATGATCACCTTTTTCTCAGGGAATATCTCTCCAAGGTACCTTTACGATGGAATATGAGATCATACGTATCTTTGAATCCCATATAGGACAGCACAACCAGCAGTGGATATACAGGGTAGATGTATCTGGACTTAATCTCCCAGAGAATATAAAATCCGATGAATCCGAGAATGACCAGGATCAATGAGACTTCGTCATATCGTTTACCACGAATTCCACCGACCAACCGGATAAGAATAAAACAGTACATCAAGAAATTCATCACATATACGATCCAGAGCAAACCTGTCCGATAAGCCGAATCCCCCTGCAACAGTTCTGTTATCGCATTGGTATAACTGTAGGAGCCTGCGATTCCGCCTCCCCTTCCTCTTCCCGCACCCAAGGAACTTTCATTGCCGATTCCGTATCGGTCCATCTGGTACGTTCCTTCGGTCCAGGTCCATATGATCTTTTTGTAATACATCTGCACCAAGTCACTTGCACTTGCTTCGGATAGTTTATTGCTGATCTCTTGTTTGAACAAATCTGCGCTTTCGGCCTTATTGTAGTTGGCCTGCCTCTGATAGATCTGATAGCTCTCCATATTGTCCCAGAAGCCAAAGCGCTCCAGGTTAATTCCCATGTTCAGCCACATATAGACCGGCGCGGCATTCTCTCCCACTGGTTCGCTCACTGCACCGGAGGATTGAAGAACCGCATTCTGAGTCCAGGTTGGTACATTAAACAACATACCCAGCACACCGATGGAAATGATGACTTTCTTCATTCCGATGCTCCGCATATTCAGCAGGATAGTTATGATGGCGGCGATCAGCACGATCACGCCGATGCTTCGGAAGTAGTTGCCCATCGCGAGGAAAACGGCAGCAATGACGATTGTTTTCCAAGACTTTTCACGTATAAAACGAATTAAGAAGTATAAGCACGATGTCAGAAATGCTGTAGCAATCACATCGTTATAGATCAGGTTGTTCAGGAACAGGGATGGCAGGTACGTCGCTGCAAAGATCAACACACCGTAATCACGTTCCGTGGATCTGTCGTTCACTTGTTTGTAGATAAGATAAATCATGACTGTCGTTAATGTTGAAAACAAAATATTAAATAGTTTGATGACCAGATAGTTGTCCGGGAACAGGTACAGCAATGTCTTCAGGTACAGCACGATCGAGTAGTTAAACGGGAACATGTGCAGATAACCACCCGTTTCAAACGACGAGTAGTCTTGGTCGTACAGCATATTCATGGCGAGTGAGAGAACGGTCTGTGAATCATCGGTGGGCACTCTCGGAAACACGAAAATGATGATGATCTGAATGGCCAGAGAACTGAGCAGCACCAACGGAATGACAACCTTCGGGCTGTATTTGTTCAGCTTCAGACACAGAGCGTATAACCCGACACCTGAACCAAGGAGCAAAAGAATGACCGGGAGGAAAACACTCCACTGCTGCATGCCCAAAATGGGATTGTCCCCATACAAGGCGTAGTTGTACTGTGCACGAATCAACAAGGTCGAAGCAATGAATACCGCAACAAACACGAGCAAAATGAGATAAAACGACTTATGCAGCATCTTAGACATGCCAAAACTCCTTTTCGAATACAGGATTCCGTGAGTATTATAATGGCTCTGGCTGAAAAATCGCTGAATTCAAAACACAATTTCATTCATAAAACTAACGAATTATCCCTCTAATGTCGATAATATACATCGGATACATAATATTATCATTTTATACTAGAAGGAGATTAGAACATGCTTATTCAAAAAAGGTACATCCGCTCGTTACTCTCTCTTCCTCTGGCAGGCCTGTTATTCATGCTGCTGGGGACCCACCAGATCGCTGCAGCCCCTGTCGACAGCCTGCTGCCTGAGCGAAGTGAGCAAGAAATTAGTCAGAAATGGACACAATGGATGAGTGGCAAGGACCAAACTGCCACATTCACTCAGAATCCTTCGACCAAGGCACCTTACGTCGCTGGTGTAGTAAGTGATTCCACATTAGAGCAGGCTCTAGGTGCAGCCAACTTCTATCGTTATCTCTCCGGTCTGGATGGAGATCTCGTTCTCGATGCTGCTCTCAATCGTCAAGCCCAACATGGAGCAGTCGTTGTTTCTACCGGAGAATTGACTCATTTCCCGGCTCGTCCGGCAGATATGCCGAAAGACTTTTTTGATCTGGGAGCCAAATCGGCTTCAAGCTCCAACCTGTACGCTTCCTATGGTGCTCAAGGAAACCTGGCAGTCAAAAGCGTAGAAGCTTATATGGATGATTCAGATGCCAGCAACATTGCTGCACTCGGCCATCGTCGCTGGATTTTGAGTCCGCAACTGAAGAAAGTCGGTTTCGGGATTGCATCCCGAGACAACAAAAACTATGCGAGCCACTTCAGCACCATGCAAGTGATGGATACGAGCCGTTCAGGAAAACTCAATTACAATTACAACTTGTATCCTAACAAAGGGGCATTCCCGATTGAGGCATTCAATGTGTCACAAGCCTGGTCTGCACAGCTGAATCCGGACGTCTTCGCGAAGCCCTCCAATTCGGAGGTACAGGTGGAAATCGTGCGTTCATCGGATCAGAAGACTTGGGTATTAGGAGCGAAAACTCCGGTAAGCAGTGATCCTGCAAAGGCCTTTTTCAATGTAAATACCGATGGTTATGGATATAACTACGCTGTCATTTTCCGTCCGGATAACTTGAAATCCTTGAAGGCAGGCGACACGTTCAACGTTCGCATTACCGGTTTGAAAAAGAAAGACGGGTCCACAGCAGAAATTTCATATCAGACACGTTTCTTCTCGGTTAGCAATCCTTCACAAGAGCCTGTAACGGATCCACAGAATCCTGGGACAGAACCACAAGACCCTGGAACAGAGCCACAAGATCCGGGTAACGGGAACGAGGATTACCTGGATAACCATCTGATGCAGTTCGAATATACAGTGGATCGTACGCTGAAAGTACGGGGAACACTCACGGCTTATGCAGGCAAAACATTCTCATTCCAAATCCACGGTCCTTCACCTGACGAAAAACATATTCGCACTGAAACGGTGAAGCTGGACGCTAACGGTCGGTTCAGTCTGACTGTTCCCAATCTGGGCGTACCCGACCTAACCATCTATTTGCAAGTGGATCCAAGCTTTATGTATTTGATTCCTACGGCAAGTAATTCAGACGTCACGTATTACTTTGAATAGAAGCGAAGCAAGAGCATAGGAAGAAACTAAAGTAAAATGAAGTACGACCAGAGTAAAATCTAGAATCTAAAAACAAAAACAGTCGGAATGCATAGGCATCCGACTGTTTTTTTGGTTTATGATATGAGCTTCGGTTATTACATAGATCGAACTAAAGAATATTTACACTTGCCACTTCGATGACAGAACAACCTTCTGATCGCTGTTATCCCCAGATTTTTTGATTCAATTTTACAAAGGTAAAATTCTGGGGATAAAGGCGCACGCTCCGCTTCTTCAGGTTCTTTCTGTCCCCTACGTTCACGTGTAAACGTTTAGTTCAATATAAATGCTGTAGTGCAGATTAAATTCAAAACTATCTAAGTATACTGTTCCTTAAATTCATTCATGTATAGAACCTCAATACAACCTGACCAATTCAGAAGCGTACCGATAAAATCCTGTATGTCTAGTCCCTTCATTTCATACGTTTCTGCTGTATTTACTGAACCCGCCGCATCTTCAATCAGGGTTACTTTAAACCCCTCATGTTCAGCATTAATCGCTGTAAACAGACAACAATACTCCATGTTAAATCCAACAATGAATACATGTTCAATTTGATGATCCAGCAGCCACTTTTTCAGCTCCGTATTACTGAACGCACTCGGTTTACTTTTCTCCAGAATAGGATGTTCCCCAGTATCGACAACAATCTCCAAATTGGCACATTTCTCATAATAGAGAGAGGATTCTTCATTGTCCTGGTCCAGATGTTTAGTAAACACAATAGGCCAGTTCATCTTTTCAAAAATGGTGATGATAGACTGAATTTTCGCAATTGGAACAGATACATCCCTTAGACTTGTGAGCCCATGCTGCACATCAAGTACAATTAATCCTTTTTTCACCCGGTATCTCCTTCCATAGATAGCCTGTCTGCCGCTAACAATCAGTTTTTGCGTTTCTTTTCCAGCGCGATCTCCACATTTTCTTTCACCCGATACTCCACTATCCGGCGGATGAGGTCCTCTGGCAATGGCTGGTCCAGCGGAAATTGGACAGATCCCTTAGCCCCTTTGTACTTGGAAAGTTCCTCCTTGAACGCCAGAATCCCACTGGGAGCAGGGTAAAACCCAATATGATGCTGGTATGCGGCAAAATGAACCAGATTCCCATGCTGTGCATACGTCGGCATCTTATAACTGATCTTCTCTTCGGCGTTCGGAGCCGCTTCACGAATAATCTGTCTTATTGCCTGCAATCTCACCTGTACATCGGGTGCAAACTCCGAGATATATTCATCTACCAGCACCGAATAATGGTTACTCTCAGCCATCTTGGACTCCTTCCACCACGGATACATCAATGGATTCGTGGTACGGGCATATTTGCTTATATTGTACTTCAAATGGGCAAGCGGAACAGCTATTTTCCTACAACTTGGAATGTTAAATTTGATTTTTAAGTGAACTAAGCCTTATAATACGTTTAAACAATTAAACATTATAACGGAGTGAGCCATGAACGAGTCGATGGGTAACCAAAAAGTTATTGATATTTTCGAGAATCTAAGTCCTTATCTTCAAGGTTTGGGAGACCCCGTTCGCCAGCGAATCATATCGCTGCTCATTGATCAAGAGAGCATGAACGTATCACAGATTGCAGAGCATGTCCCCATGTCACGCCCTACGGTCTCTCATCACTTGAAAATATTACGTCAATCCGGGCTGTTATCGGTTCAGAAAAAAGGTACAGAGATGTATTACAAGCTGGAGTTCAACGATACGATCGATTTACTGAAACAGCTCGTTCATCTCGTAGAAGTGGAATGTCAGAGCTAGCGCATACCGCGCTGGTGAACCGCATTCCTTTTCTTCACCCTATTATGTTCAATAGTTTAAACATATAAGTACATAAACATATTAACGGAGGTTTATCGAATGAATAGAAAAAGAGTTCTCATCGCTGGAGGTTATGGTGCTGTAGGTGCACAGCTTGCCCGCATTTTGCATGATAGGCATCCTGATCTGGAATTGGTACTGGGAGGCCGTTCTGCGGGTAAAGCAGCACCTTTTCCATCCAATCGTGTCCAAACGGTTGTTGTTGATACCAATGCAGACGATCCACTGATTCACGCAGGAGAGAATATATCGCTAATCATTAATGCAGTGAACGATCTGGATGATCGGCTACTGGTATCGGCAGTGCGGAGAAAAATTCCACTTATCGATATAACACGCTGGACTGAGGTGTTCAATCAAGCGATCCGTACAATAGAGCAGGAAGAGCTTCATGCTCCTGTAGTGCTATCCTCTGGATGGATGGCAGGAACAGCTTCTTTATTTGCCATGATACTTTCTAACTCTCTGCAACACGTCGAAGTAAACATTCATGCCCTATGGTCGCTGCGGGATAAGGCCGGCCCTGATTCGGCAGCTTTCATGGACCGGATGAGCATTCCTTTTCAGGTCACCGAATCCAACACGAACCGACTCGTCTACCCCATGACAGATCCGATTAAAGTACATTTTCCGAACGGGTACACGACCCCATGTTACAGATTGGACACACCCGATCACGTCACTTTGCCTCATACGAGTCATATCGATTCCGCTAGCTTCCGCATTTCATTTGATAGTAAAGTATCTACCTATGCACTCGCCGGATTGGTCAAAACGGGGGTATGGAAGATGATCAGCGGTGAACGTTTCAAGCCATTCCGGCGAAAGTTGCTCTATAATCCGGGAACCGGGAGTGCACATCATCTGGTCATTCAATTGAAAGGGCTGGATGCGAAAGGTAACCAGGTTGAACGAACGCTGACGGTCTCTGACCCACTCGGTCAAACTCATATGACTGCACTCGGCGCTGCGGTGCAAGCCGAGAAGATACTGATGATGCCTACGGATGAGCCTATGGTTCCAGGCATCTATTATCCTGAGCATCTGTTCGATGATCGAATGGACATGGATGCGGTTACTCATTTTTTCAAACAATACGGCGTTCAAGTATCTTATTCCTAATATCCAGACACAACAAAAATCCGCGAAGCCGCTCACTGCAACAGTGGGAACTTCGCGGAATTAACAAATGATAATGGAGGGATATGGCGTATCAAAGTGAATGCTTAAGCTTGAAATTATAGTGTCATGGCCCGACCATTGCGCATCAGATAATCTTCTTTCGCTTTGTAATCCGGCATGATGCTGCCGATCCGTCGCCAGAAGGAGCGATCATGATTCATATGGTGAATATGGCAAAGTTCATGAATGATGACATAATCCATCACTTCCAGTGGCGCCATCGCCAGGCGATAATTGAAAGTAAGTTTTTTGTCCCAGCTGCAACTGCCCCACTTGGTGGGAGAATCTACGATCTCTACTGACTTCGGCTTCACCTTCAACTCCTGCTGATAACGCCCGATGCGCCCCCCAATCATGCGTTTACACTCGGCAAAATAAAACTTCTTCAGATTCGCTCGCAGCTCTTCTTCTGTCAGACCCTCTACAGGGATTAAGTCATGCAGTGCATGCTCCTTGCCAAAAAGCAGGAACTTCCCTTTGCCCTCATCTTCATATTCCTTGGCTTGAGGACCGTCGAGCGCTTGCTGCATCAGAGCTGATTTCTTCAAAATCACATCCCCATGCTGCTCTACAAGTTGCCGGATCATGTCTTCACTGGTACCATTGGGTGCTTTGATCGTTACCATGTAAGGCAAGTCCATCGTGATGGAAACTTTCTTGCGTTTGCCGTATTCTATATGACAGTTAATGCTATGATTATTCAATTCTATAGTTAACATAACGCGCTCCGCTTCTGAAGTTATTCTTTCAACCAAATCAAATTGTATACCATCTCGGGCTATAATGCATACTGTTCGACGATATATATGTTATCATTGTATTTTTATACATTATTATGTATTATTATTTAATTGTGAAATCGGAGGTTAGATATGACGCATATTACGGATACAGAATACAAAACCATTGAAGAACTATCCCTTAATCACTGGCAACCCTTGTCCACCTTATTATATGATGGCTGGGTCCTGCGTTTTGCCAATGGATATACCAAACGTGCCAACTCCGTTCAACCGATCCACTACTCCACTCTGGATGTGCATAAAAAGATTGAGGAATGTGAGCGCATCTATGCTTCCAATCAGTTAAATACCATATTCAAGATCACGCCGTTTATTCAGCCGGATCATCTCGACCAACTTTTACAAGACAAAGGGTATGCTGTTGTGGATCTGACCCGTATCCAGACTCGGAGTCTGGAAGAGATTAAAGAGCCTGTGCACCAAGCTGTACAGATCGACGAACAGTTGACCACAACGTGGCTAGATCACTTTTGCCGACTGAATCAGGTGAATGATCTGCAACGGGAAACGACGGAACTTATGTTGAACAATATCCGCACACAGGTAGGTTTCATCTCACTGTTGATCGACGGGCAAGTCGTCGCTTGTGGGTTCGGTGTAATTGAACGTGGCTACATTGGATTATATGACATCATTACAGACGCAAACTTCCGGAGTCGGGGACTTGCTGAACAGATGATCCTTCATCTCCTGCATTGGGCAAAAAAACAGGGCGCTACCTCCAGTTACCTGCAAGTGGTTGCGAATAATGCACCTGCCTTGAAGCTTTACGCCAAGCTGGGTTATTCAGAGATTTATAGCTATTGGTACAGAGTCAAAGAATGGAATGAGTTCTGACCATGCTGAAACCAAAAACTGCCCTCCTCTTATAAAGGAAAGGCAGTTTTTAATTCGGCTTCGTAATCGTTCACAACTCTTCACATCGTTCAGCATTACTGCTTGCGCTTTTCTACAATGGCAGCTTCACCAGCACCTCATATTTCATGCCGGCTTGTATGTTCTTGATAATGTCCCCTTCAATCCGTTGACCGTCAACATGTACCTCAATTGTCTGGACAGATGCATCCTTCTTCATGTTTACATGCAGCTCAGCCCCGCGGAACAAACGTGTAACCGACGCCTCGTTCCAATCTTCTGGTAACTGCGGACGCACTTGAAGTCCTTGTGCATGACCTTGCAGTCCAAACAATCCGTCGATCAGGCAGCGATACACCCAAGGTACTGTGCCGGTGTTGAATAGATGACTGGAGCGCCCGGCTGTACGTGGAAATTGACGATAGGCTCCGCGATAATAATTTGGGATAAATACGGGTAGCTGACCCCGCTGGAGAATATCCTCGGCATCGGGGCCAGGAATCATTTTACGCAACAGACGATACGCCTTCTCCTTCTCTCCCACCAGGTACAACGCATAAATATAGAAAGCCGCCGCGTGATTGTACACGGCTCCGTTCTCTGCACTTCCCGGATGTTTCTGCGTGACACGGCCTACATCCTCCCGCATGGCGGTGAAAGACGGCGCGAGCTTCTCGACACCATATGGCGTCTCCAATTGCTCCTCTACGGCGCCGATTAACCTCTCCTGTTTCTCCTGATCCGCAGCACCGCTCATAAGTGCCCAGCTCTGAGGATTGATATAGATGCGCCCTTCCACGTCGTTGCTTACACCAAACACTACGTTATCATCCGTAATTCCGCGCGCATACCAGTTCCCATCCCATAGATACTCATTCGCTACCGCATTGGTCTGGTTGGCTTCCTGACGGAATTCCTCTGCAACCTCGGCATGCCCCGCCTGTTCACCAATTTCTGCCCACACATTAAATGCATATGCCGTTGCAATGGTCAGCCAGCCGGATACGCCTTTTCCTTTGTATCCCACCATGTTCATCGGATCACACCAGTCGCCCTGATTGATGTAGTTCAACCCACGCGCATCCCGCTCATGGATCAACCAGCGCATCGCAAGATTCATATGTTCCAATACCGAAACCTTCTGTTCACTGTCTGTAAAAGGAACCTGTTCCTCCAAAATGCTATAGTCATTCGTTTCATCCAAATAGGTCTTCATACAGACCGGAAGCCAGATACAGTGATCGGTATGAGGAACCTGGTTAATATATTTCAGTTCTGCGTCCGGGTGCAAAATAACGCCGTCTGGCATCGCACCGCTTATATGCTGCTGAGATAAAGCGGTCAAGAACGCAGCCCGTGCAATCTGCGGCTGAATGTAACTCATGCCCATGTTGTCTTGCAAATAATTCCGCGTCTGCGGATCGGTTGTCAGACGATTGGTTTTGCCATGATAGTACATCTGGCGAGGTAACCAGTGATTCACGACATTATCTAGCCAGCTGTCCGGTGTCTCAATCTGGATGTTTCCTTGCCCTTCCGCAATATAACCAGCATACTCCTGCTCGGCTGCGGTGAACCCATCCTGTCCTTCCTCATTCTGCTTCACAAAATAATGCTGACGAATGCCCTCAATCTCTGTCTCATCATGAGCCGGGCCAAAGATGAATCGATACGCTTGCTCCGCTCCCGCTTCCAGTTCGACTCTATATTGCAATACAGCTACAGGTGTCTCATACCGTGCATCTCCACCTGCGAGCGTCTCCGATTGAAGGGCGAAAGGATTATGAAGTCCGCCTTCGCCCTCAAAGCTCTCATGATTCACTTCCCACGCGGTCGGTTGGTGATCTGCAAGCAGATAGGTTTTGTCGCTGTAGTTTTTGATTTTGCTATAATCCTGATATTTCTGATACGGCGTAATTGCCGAGCAGACAATGCCCTGCAAATCTTCCACATATGAACCCGATTGGTTCATCCATGACATATAGCCGACCGTAAAATACGGGTAGATACTAAGCTTGCGTTTTCTCGAAGACAGATTGGTTACCTTCACACGCCACAGCTCCATAACATCTTCCTTCGGTAAACGCAGGGACATCTCGATGCATATGTCGTCCTGAATGACCTTCCAGTGAATATCGTGTTTGCCGACAGCGAACGTATAGCTATCTGCTTGCTTGCGAACCGGTTCATACGGGGCAGAGAAGATTTCGCCGCTTATTTCATCTTTAATGTAGACAAACCGTCCCGGATGGTGGGCATAGTATGGCTGCTCCGGTTGCATAAACGTCTTTGCTTCCAGGTTGGGCGCGTACGAGTATTTGGCAGGTTCGGGCTGCATGAATTGGGCCACCGCGTACCCCCGGCAATTCACATGAATCATCATCTTTTCATTCCAAAGGAATCCGGATGCCTTCGGTAAGCTTGTCGGGCTTGTCAGTTCAACATATTGATTATCTTCCGTTGCTTTAATCATCACTGAACCTCACTTTCAGATGTTGGAGTTAAAAGACAGAAAACGTTTTAGGTAACTTGTATACAACTTTGTTCATTATAACACGGGAACGCTTACAAAGAATTGAAAACTAAAAAAGAGCTGAGAAACTCAGCTCCGATAACGCTCCAATTGTTTTTCGATGCCCAACCTGTCGATCTGCATCCAATACGCTGCAATTCATTCGTTTTTCACTCGGTATACCGCACTCGCAATTGACTTTTGTATTTTAACATGGAACCCGCGCCACGTAATTACAACTCTTCTATTGTTCTACAGGACTTAAAACCTACCATCTTACCTTGACAATGCGTCAATATGACCATAAACTAGCAAAGGATATTAGGAAATTAATAGGAGGTTTGGCCGTTAAGAGGTTCGAGTATGGGTTTTAACCAATTTTGATAATCTTTCGGCGTATAGAACGTAGCCATTAGAGTCACTCAGAAAAACAAGAAAGCGGTGTATCATGAAACGTCTATTTTTCATTATGTTTGCGCTCACCCTGTTACTGGTTGGATGCCAGAGTAATGAGCAGGAAAGCAGTCCGTCCGAGAATAATCCTACAGATGTAGTAGAAGGTTCTACCGTTTTAAGTTTGAAGCAGAAATATGGCTCTGAATCAGAACAATCGATCATGCCGATGTACAACGTAGCTCAGGATGAAGAATTTACGTTCAAGTTTAAAGCAGATTTAGGAAAATCTAATTGGTCCCTGGGAGATACCATATCCGTACATACCGATATTAAAGCACTCAAAGCAAGTGAAGTACCTTTATTATCAGATATTCATGACAATAGTATTTCTATTAGGCCTCTTGGTTGGGGCGTTTTAACCTCAGATTCCATGAAGAACAAGGATCAAGGCTCTTGGGGCGGTGCCCCCATTTATTACATTCGTCTGAATTATGATCCGGATGCCGAGAAGCTAACCCTGCTCGATCAACCCATCATTATTCCGTTTACAGTGAAATCGGAGTTGCCTGTGCCCAACCTAAGATACGAGATTGATAAAGAGAGACGGTTAAAGTTAGTCTGGGACAAGGTTGAGGGTGCAACCGAATATAAAATTTATGAACGTTCTGACCTAACCAACTTCGATACAAATGTACCTCTAACTGGCGCAGAGGACGCTTTCAGTAATAGTCTGCCTTTAGATATTGCGGTAACGACAGAGACGTCTTTCAATGATTTTATGAAAGACGGAAGAGGCGGGCTGGGCACTTATAGTGAACTGATAACTACTCATCAGAACCATGGTTTACGAGGAGAATATTACGTCACTGCAATCGGTGGAGGCAAAGAATCCAATTTTAGCAGGGGTGTCCCTACAGCTCCGCTTGCTTCCCAGTTACCAACATCTCTGAAAGAACAATTGTATAGGGAGAAATTAAAGAATATAGATGTACTTCCTCAGAAAACAACAGTTGAGTACAATGACGGTTCATTATCCCGTGAAACCATTGTCTATGATACCAAAAGCGTAGAGATTTCAAAGTTCAATGAAACGAATATTCCTTTTCACGTTAAAGGAACCGCTCTGAAAAGTTACGTACGTGTAGAAAATGTGACCCAAGCAGACCTGGACAGACTCGCTCAGCAAACCGTAGCCGAGTCCAGCAACGGATTGGTGGAACCGAAGAATGATACACCTTACGTCCCTGCACCTGATGTGCCAACGATCATCAACAATCATGATACACCTGAGTCTGCAACGGAAACAGAAGAAGCACCGGCTTCGGAAACTCCAACTACAGAGTCCACAACCGATACTGAGACTTCAGAGAATGCAGCTGATCCTGTATCCACCGAAGCTTCTAATGATACTTCCGGGAATGCTTCCGAGGAAACTTCTAATGAAGCCCCTGCTCCAGCTCCTGAAGCTGAAGAAGACAATCTGGTAGATGAACAGAAGTCCAATACACAGCAAAATGTAGAACAAGGTAATCAGGAAACTGTGCCTCAGCCTGCTACAGGTGATGCAATGATTAATGCAGATTCCGCATTGGAAGAAGTTTTAGCCAAAAACATGATTGCGGCACAAGATAAAATTTCGTTAAAAGCTTTCCCCGAAGCTCAAAATTTCACGACACTCTCGGATGTTGTCCTGAAAGTGATGTACCAGAATCCATTGATTCTTGGTGTGGAAGGTTTCGAATACAACTATGGTACACTTACCCTTTCCATTTATTACAATGAATCGGCTAGTGGTATCCAGAAGAAGCAAGATGAGATTATTGCCAAAGCAAACGAAGTTGTAGCTTCCATTATCAAGGATGGCATGAACGAAGACGAGAAACGAAAAGCCATCTACGATTATCTGAACGATAACGCGAAGTATGACGATGCAGCGCTGGAGAATGCGGAGCAGAACAACTTCAAAAATGTCGATCCGCAGTTCAATGACTCGTTTACCACATACGGTATTCTGGTCAAAGGGGTTGGGGTATGTGCCAGTTATGCCTCCGTCTACAAATTGCTCTCCGATCTCTCGGGCCTGGAAAGCATCGTTGTAACGGGAGCTTCAAGCGGCGTTCCACATGCATGGAACAAGGTCAAAATCGGGAACGAATGGTTCCATGTGGATGCCACCAACAACCTGACGAACTCCGGCATCCCGTACTTCCTGTATAATGCCAACGATGAAACTGCTGCAAGTCAGAAAACGATAGCAGATAAGGATTACTGGCTTGATTCCGAACTCGCGATGTTCAATGGCGAGAGCGATGCCAATGATTATTATGTACAAAATGACCTCGAAGTCGCATCTATTAATGAGTACAAAACCAAGGCTGAGAGTGAACTGAAAAAAGGAGAGAACCGGGTCATTCTCCGTTTTGCCTCACCTGTTGACTCTGATGAGCTGATGACAGCTGCTGGCGAAGCCCTCGCTGCAGTGGACGAAGCCCTTCTGAATACGGCACAATTGGCCACACTCGGCAGTTATGCCATTCTGGATCCAAAACCAGAGCAGAAGTAAATTTATAATCACAAAAAATTTCATAAAAACAAAGAACTCCATTCACCTTCATTGGGAATGGAGTTCTTTGTTTAACTTGCCTAAGATCACTGAACTATGGTCGGTCTATAGACCTTTTTTATCCACGTTTACGGACTAACCGTACCGCCATTCGCATTCAGTGTCTCGCCGCTCACATAGCTGGATTCCTGGCTTGCCAGGAACACAAATGCCGGAGCCATCTCGGCAGGTTGTCCTGCTCGACCAAGCGGTGTATTGGAGCCAAAATCAGCAAGCTTCTCAATTGGCTGTCCACCCACGACCTGAAGCGGAGTCCATACCGGTCCTGGTGCAACAACGTTGACACGAATTCCTTTGCTACCCACTTGTTGGGCCAGCGCTTTGCTGAACGTGTTAATGGATGCCTTCGTTGTCGCATAATCCAGCAGGATTGGCGAAGGTTTGTACGCCTGAATCGATGATGTGTTGATAATGGAGCTACCCGGTTTCATGTGTTTTACCGCTGCTTTGCAGAGCCAGAACATGGAATAGACATTCGTTTTGAACGTCGCATCGAACTGCTCGGTGGTTAGATCTGCAATCTGCTCTACAAACTGCTGCTTACCTGCCACGTTAGCGAGGATATCAATCCCGCCAAGCTCTTTTACCGCAGATTCAATGAGTTCCTCACAGTATTTCTCATCCTTCAAGTCACCTGGCTTCGTAATCGCTTTGCGCCCAGCTTCCTCAATCAGCTTCACGACTTCCTGTGCATCTGCTTCCTCTTCCGGCAGATATGCCAGAACGACATCTGCACCTTCACGGGCAAACGCAATCGCTGCCGCCCGGCCAATTCCACTGTCAGCTCCGGTCACAACCGCTTTGCGTCCCGTTAAACGTCCGCTGCCTTTATAACTTTTCTCACCCGCATCAGGAACAGGAGTCATCTCACGCTGGAGCCCCGGCTCATCCTGTTGCTGTTTCCACTCCGGTGTAGCCTTCGGATATTGTGTCGTTGGATCTTGCATGGTGTGCTGGTCTTGATTAGCCATGTTCAATTCCTCCTCGGTTATTTACAGTGATCACTACGATCACAGAAGTTATTTTCATAAATGTTGCACTCTTTCCTTTGTAACCGAGATGGGTGAAATTTAAACTAAGCCCGCCAGAATTCCCTAACAGCCATCTAACATTGAATCTCCCCTAGCTGGAGATTATATAATAGAACATGAGGTGATCTCGTTGAATGCAAACAAAGAACCCTATTCCATCGGTGAAGCAGCCAAACTGATCGGCTCCACGGTGAAAACGATCCGTTATTACGATGAGATTGAACTGTTACAGCCCTCCAGTCATACGGAAGGCGGACATCGACTCTATACAACGCAAGACCTGTGGCAACTCGAACTCATTACAACGCTTCGTTATTTGAATTTCAGCATACCGGATATTCGCAAACTCATGTCTGGTGAACTGGCAGTAGCACAGGCCCTGGATCTACAGATTGAAGCGTTGGAAACCCAGATCGGCACGATAAATTCCATGCTATCCATTTTGCAGCAAGCGAGGCAGCATGAAGAAGACACTTCCCTACATTCCGAACAGTCTCTCACCTATATCTCCAGTCTGGTAGAATCGCTAACGGCCAATGCGAGCAGTCGAAAACAATTCGTTGCTGCCAAGGTGAATGAATCTCATCTGCTGGACAGCATTCCACAGGATTGGAGAGTATCGTTTCTGCACTTTTTCGATAAATACATGATGAAAGATACGAAACTGACAGCTCAGCAAACAGTGGCCTGGAAGGAAATTCAGGAACTGATCAATGATCCGGCCTATTGGGCTGATCTGGCTAGGTTGGAGGTTCCGTTCTTCATTATGGCGAATCAGCCACAAGTCGAAGCGGACGTCTGGGTGAAAAAAATGGAGGCTATTCGCATTCGCACTACCGAAGCTCTGGATAAGCGTTGGGCAATTGGTAGCCCTGCTGTGCAAAGCATGGTGTGGGACTTTGTGTTGATGTATGCAAGTGTCGAGCATGCCGAAGCACCTGAAGTATTTTTCAGCAAACAGGCCCGATATATGCTGGACTCCGTGACTGATCGTATTCTGCGTTTTAACAAGCTGTGCAAGGTGATGAATCCCGAATGGAGCCAGATTGTAGATGGCATTAACCTGCTGCAGGAGGGCATGCGGTTACGTTTAAAACAAATGGAAGAAGACTGAACTTCAGTCTCCTTCCATTTTTATGTTCAGCCTTTTTTCAACGAGTAGGACTCATGTTCTCCCACTTCCTTGTCCATATGGAGCGGTTGCCCTTTCAAGTGGTGGTTGAAGAAATCAATCGTCGTATCGTTGACCAACTGTTGCGTCCCCCGCGCATCTACACCCTGCATCCATTCGAGCAGTGGAGAGATCAGGTAGAGATCGGAGAAACTCAGATGTTTGGTGTTGGTCAGCTCCATCCAGTAGTTCCCTCCTGCGGTTACTGGCTCATACCGAGCGTACACTTCCTCATAATAATTCTCGGCTTCCGGACGGGTCGTGCCCATCGCAGCAATTTCCTCATCACTCATGACACTTGTGCCTGCAACGGTTGAATCTGCACTCATCATCAGGAATGGCTTGCCCACGCCTTCCGCTGGGATACGTTTCTCGCCAAACAATACACCGTCCATATTCATGCCTGCTTTCACACGTGGATCATCCATTAACATCTGTACTGTCGTTGCTCCGCCAAATGAATGCCCAAACATGCCGATGTTGTCTAAATCCATATGTCCGGTAAACCGCCCACTCGGGTCCCCCTTAGCCAACTTCTCTACCTCATCCAGTACAAACTGTGCATCCTGCACCCATGTCTCATTCAACTTGTCCATGTAACTGAACTGTAGCTGCTCAAAGCCCTCTTTCCCTTCGGATTCAAACTGCGCCACACGTCCATCCGGGAATACGGACACCAGACTGCTATATGTGTGATTGATACCGACAACAATGTAACCTTGACTAACCAGCTGCTCGACCTGGAACGTATTCTGATTTTCATAGCCATGCAGACCATGAGAGAAAAGAACAACCGGATACTTGGCTTCGGCATCAGATAACTGAGCTTCCTGAATCGCATGCGTTTTGACCTGACTCAGACTGGAAAATAAACGCTTTGGCAGTTTCAGCACTTCATTGAAGGCTGTCCCGTAGATCTCCGGCTTATTAACATAAGGGGCTGTTGCTCCCTCTGCTTCTGGATTTGTTGGATACCAGATCTGTACCATCAGCTCCCGTGGATCACTGGTGGTACTCGACAGAAGCTCCTCCCGGCTACTATCTGTCCAGTCGTAGGATACCGTTCCGATTCCATAATCACCTGCTGGCTTGGCAAATGAAAACACTGGGAACAGCAGCGGCAAGCCAATGCTCACAACAGCGTATACCACCACCAGGAGAGACGTTGCGATGATTCGAACACGTCCCAATTTCCCCGCCACAGGTGATGCCTTTGTAAATAACACAACCAGTGGAACCATCGTGAGCAGATACGCCGGAATCATCGGCCAACGTAGTCCTTCGACCACACCATGGATGATCAGCAGCACACCCGATATCGCGAATCCACCCCATACCATTTTCCGAAAATGATGATTCTGTCTCCCGATCCCGATTACCCCCACGAACATAAGCAGGTTGAAAATAAGATAAATCCATTCTACTGTCCTCATATGCTTAAAGCCTCCCTCTTTCTACCTCTAATCTTAAAACCTCCAGTTACAGGAGATTCAAGCATGAATTTTGCGACAAAAAAATGCACTCCCTGAATGACGTTGAATCACCCGCAGGTTCTCCAATCGTTTCAAGGAATGCACGTATAGTATTACGATATAAGTTGATTTTTGAATATTAGACTAGCGATCTTCGCCGCCATCTATCCGTTGTCTTTTGCCGATGCCAAATGCGAAATATCCAGCCACCACGATGGCCATGAACGTAGCTCCTACAATCAGGGGTAAGCGCGTATCCGGGTTAAACGCCATACCGATGATCACGAGGATCAGATACACAATAATGATGTAATTGCTGATCGGGAACCATTTGGACTTGAAGTTATGATCCGCCATCTCGTTGCCCCAACGCTTTCTGAATCGGAACTGACTGAACGCCAGCGCGAACCATGGAACCATACCCGGAAGAACACTTGCACTGTAGATGTACAGGAACAGCTTGGAGTCCGGCATCAGGTAGTTCAGCACAACCCCAATCAGCAGCAAAGAAATCGTAATGACGATACTGTTGCGGGGAACCCCGCCTTTGGACAACTTTTTGAAGAAGGCAGGTGCCTGCCCATTCTCAGCCAGCGTGTACAACATCCGTCCCGCACTGTAGATCCCGCTGTTGCATCCCGACATAGCCGCCGTGAGCACCACAAAGTTGATGATCCCCGCAGCAGCCACAATGCCGACTTTGGCAAAGGTGAGTACAAACGGGCTGCCCGTCTCGCCCACTTCGTTCCAAGGGTACAGGGTTACGATAACGAATATGGCGCCAACGTAGAAAATAAGAATACGCCACACGATATTTTTGATCGCTTTACGCAAGGTATATTTCGGATTCTCCGCTTCGCCTGCTGTAATGCCGACCATCTCCACCCCTTGATACGCAGCCGTTACGATACACAGCGCGAAGAGGAAACCTTTGATGCCTCCAGGGAAGAAGCCACCATGGCTGAACAGATTCGACAGACCAATGGCCTGACCCCCATTCCCCCAGCCGAAGAAGATGAGCCCCGTTCCGATCACGATCATTGCCACAATAGCCGTCACTTTGATCATCGCAAACCAGAATTCGAATTCGCCATAGAACTTCACGGCCGCCAGATTCGCCGCCGCAATAATGAGCACCCCAGCAAGTGCTGGCAGCCACTGTGGAATATCCGGGAACCAATACCCGACATAGATACCAATCGCCGTAACTTCTGCCATACCAACCGTAACCCACAGGAACCAATAGCTCCAGGCGGTCAGGAATCCGGCAAGCGGACTAATATATTTGTGAGCAAATGTAGCAAACGAACCGGTTACCGGCTCCTGAATCAACATTTCACCCATAATACGCATGACAAAAAAGATAACGATACCGGCCAGTAAATAGGCCAGCAGCACGGATGGCCCTGCCCATTTAATCGTACTCGCCGATCCCATGAACAAACCAACGCCGATTGTACCTCCGAGTGCAATCAGCTCTACATGGCGGGGCTTTAGCCCTCTAGATAGTTGCTTTGACTCCAAACGATTCTCCCCTTTTCTTGTGTACAGCTTCCTGATGTAATCTTTAATTTTCATGTTCACATTAACGCAATGCAGAATTGCTTCACCAAATTGTACGAGATGTGCCGCAGAAATACAACAAGGAATGTGAGGAAACGGATTCACTACACATATAGGTATAGGATAACCGCTTAATAAATATGGCAGTCAGCTCATTCAACAATTCTTGCTGGAACCCCAAAAGACGGCTCACGTATTGTATATTTGGTCGCAATACCGTAAGTGACTTGTTCGCTATTGACCTGCTTATACTAAATCGAAAAATGGGAGGTTCACATGCCTGACTTTTTACTAGTCTTATTTTTGTTTAACCTATCTCTCTTCCTGCTTCACGAAATGGATGCCATCAGGCGATCCGAGTGGAAATTGTTTATCGTGTTAAAAGATATGGAAGATGATAAAGCTTACAGGTATTTCACTTGGATTCATTTACCTATGTACACGGTCATTCTTTCTCTACTTTTTAGCTCGTATCAAACTATCACATTTTGGGTCCTGGATATCTTTTTCATCATACATACCGTATTACACTTCTTTTTCGAAAAGCACCCTCGCAATGAATTTAAAAATGGATTTTCCAGATCCTTGATCTACCCTATGGGAATAATCGCTTTAATTCATTTGATATTCCTAATTGTCTAATCTGATCCACTGTTTACATCTGTATTTTATTGGTATATAGTATAGCCGTCAGGAATGTTAGCGCTAACATAAATTGAATAAGGAGGGGCTCCAATCCGTTTCGAAAAGGTTTTTGGTTTACATCGAGTTAAACTATAAAAACACTTTATTTTGAGAGGATGGGCATTCTATGAAAAGACGCATTAGCACATTTTTTGCACTTATTCTAGGCATCTCCCTTCTGTTTAGCCTGAACGCTTCCGCTAATCCCGCCATCGTAAGTTATGGAGGCACCTATTCCAATGCACTCTCGGCCGGGCAAGGATACGCCTACATTCTTCCTAACGCCAAAACGACCGGTACCAGCGTGAAAATTACGACAAACGCAGCTAATACCCTTCAATTGCATTATTACTGGAGCTACAATAATACGACACTCGATCTGGGTACAGCCATCGTAAACAACAATACTTACTTCGGGGGTTCCGCATATTACAACCCAGGCACGCTGATCACCGTAGTAGAACGTGTTCCAGGTTCGACAACAGCATACCCTAACGTAGCCTACACGATTTCTTTCAATTAGATCAGTCCTATATCATCGATCAAAATCAAACCTACGACCGCTGATTGCGGTCTTTTTTTATATTGATACAACTCCCTCTTATCTGTGGAAGTGGTACCTCTTAAAAAAGGGTAATGTAGAACAAACAACCTATTTTTCTTAAATGGAGGTCTGCCTAACTTAAGAAGGTACGATTGTCTGGCATTGAGGTAGACCCTGAATTCAGCAGCTTCAAAGCGTTGGATGAGTTGATGTTGCAGCGTGAAGGTAATCTGATCATGAAATAGTGTATTGTAAAATAAAAGTAAATATGGAGGTGTGCCTATGCAACAACATCATGCAGAAAGAGTTGAATTATTCGTTTCCAACACTCAGATCATCAAGAAGTCGTTCAAATGGCAACATGCGATGATGCATCGTCTGGCCGCCCTGCTCTATGCAGCGGAGAATAAAACAGCCGATGGAGAAGCCATTCGTCAAAACCATGAGTTGATCAAGCAAAACACCAAACTCTTCTCTGCATTCAGAGGTAATTCGTCCATTAGTATTGCTACCATGCTCTCCCTTACAACGGATGAGAACACAAAGCTTGCAGATACACTACATGTCTATGACCTGATGAAAGAAATCAAATTCCGCACTTCGGATTATCTGGTTATTGCCGCCTATCAGATCGCTACTCAGGTATCGCCTAACCAGTTTCAACCTACCGTGGAGCGGGCCAAATCATTTTATGACGCCATGAAAGCAGAGCATCGCTTCCTCACTGGACAGGATGACTACATTTTCGCTGCCATGTTAGCCCTTTCCGATCTCGACGTGGAGTCTGGTGTGGCACGCATGGAACAACTGTATGGCGAATTAAAACCAGAGTTCTCCTCCAGAAACAGTGTGCAGGCGTTAACACAGGTACTGGTTCTTGGAGATGATACCCCGGATGCAAGTGCTCGTGTGATAGCCTTAAATGAGGCTTTTCGCAAAAGGGATCTCCGAATGGATAAAACCTACACATTACCCTCTCTCGGCATCCTTTCCCTACTGCCTTCTGACAGAGACTTGTTAGTGGAACAAGTCGCGGAGACACATGACTGGTTACGGACTCAAAAAGGCTTCGGTGCTTGGTCGATCGATAAACAGGAGCTGCTCCTGTTCTCATCTGCGTTGATAGCTAATCAACATGTGGAGAACTTACGAAACGGTGTGCTTACGACAGCGATCTCAACCAGTATCACGAATATTATTATCGCCCAGCAGGCGGCCTTGACCGCAGCGGCCGCAGCATCGGCTGCAACTGCTTCTTCATCATCGTCAAGCTAAAAGTAACCATGTTACCTTCAATATAAGTAGAAAAAGACCCTCCCGAGTTCAAGTTCACTCGGAAGGGTCTTACAACATTCAAGCCTACACCTAAGATAATGTTGATCATTCTCTACGATACAATACCTGTATCCCGGAACTCTTCCACGAAACTATCCAGCCAATCCGAACCATAGTCCAGCGCACCCATATCACTTTCAATAAAAGCAACATCCAGACCCATCACCCAGAATCGGCGAGCGACAATAAAGAGATCAACCGCCTGTTCATCTTCAGCAGAGAAGCTTCTGACTGAACGATAACCTGCCATTAGCGCATTCCATAATGCTGCTTTTCGATCTTCAGACTGTCGCTTTCGCACCTTCACTTGGGCCAGATCGTAAGCACGCCAGCTTTTCGCTGCCCACTCGAAGTCGTAATGGATGAACTGATGATCCTGTTGAAACGCATTATTGTTCCCATGCATATCGCCATGGCACAGTCCAACGTCCAGACCTTGTCTGGAAGCGGCACCGATTCGTTCTTTTAACGTTGTGGCAAACGTGTGGAGAAATGCTGCTGCTTCATTGTTCTCACCGATATAGTGGATGATTCGCTCAAGAGGTTCGTCAATAAGAAATTTCAGATCCAGCTCATATCGTGGCAGCTCCACGTTCACCTGATCCATAGCCTTATGTAATTCAGCAGCAGACTGGCCAAAGGCGTAACAAGACTCCTCATCCTCGAGATTGTTTTCCGTACCCTCAATATACCGAAACATTACAGCCACTCGCTTGCCTTCCGCAGCCTCCAACACCGTATATCCTGTACGATCTTTCTTCTCGATGTATTCTCCAATGTCGGTATGTTCCGCAGAAGTTAGAACGTTCTTCAGTTGAGACAATAAAGATAACTCGTACTGCACATCTGCCTCCGCAATTTCAGTGCGGTAGATACGGAGAATATACATGCCAGTGGATGTGCGAACCCGGTAGGTATCATTCAATCCTCTAAGCCAAAATAAACATTCTTCCCATGTTCCAATGTCATACTGATTCCTCAATGCAGACTCAAGGTACCTTGGGTTAAGCACTGAACGTAAAGCAGTCGGTTGAATGGACATATGGTTACTCCTTCAGTTTAATATGAATCTTTCTCTTCTGATGAACGATGTAATCCTTTCACCTATCAATCTATAACATAGTATAATTTTAATTTATTTTCCAGAATATATATTTTGATGGGTAAATACTCTTTGGACTCCCATAGATCCATCGCTCGACAATGCAGTACATTCACGAAAGGCAAAATGTTTGCACCCTCTACATTTCTGATCATCCAGATGCCTTAATGCAAAATTGATGGCTTCACCCGTGTGTTCAAACATATGATCAGAACCAATCCGTTCAATCAAGCCTGTTCTCTTGAGCATCTCCAACGGTTGTGCCTGAGTGCCTGAAAGTAAAACCCTTCCTCCAGAACTCTCCATATGTTTAACAACATGGGCCAGGTTGGATTCACCTGTCGTATCCATAAAGGGCACCTTGCCCATACGCAAGAGCAAAATACCTGGTCGCCGATGAATCGAATCCATGACTGACTTCTCAAACCTATCTGCTGCACCAAAGAATAATGGCCCTTCAATGGTATACAGGTTTATTTGTGGACAATCATGTCCTTCACGGACCATGTGGGCCATGACTTTCTCATGTTTATGATTGGGATCGGGCAGCACTTTGGCAACCTTCAACATCTCACTCATGCGTTTAACAAATAAAAGGACAGCCAGAATCAACCCTACCTCTACAGCTGTCGTTAAACTTGTAAATACGGTCAGTAAAAAGGTAATAAGCAGGACGAGCGAATCGCTCGTTTTGGTTTTCATGACATGCATGAACGATCTCCGTTCACTCATATTCCAGGCAACCATCATCAGAACTGGAGCCATACTGGCAAGTGGAATATGGGAAGCATAGGGTGCGAACAGAACAATTACTAATAGGACTACTACACCATGAATAACCCCAGACAACGGTGATACAGCTCCGGATTTAATGTTCGTAGCCGTACGCGCAATCGCTCCTGTTGCAGGAATACCACCAAATAACGGCGTTACCATATTAGCGATCCCCTGCCCAATCAACTCCCGATTGCTGTTATGGCGACTTCCGGTCATGCCATCGGCCACAACAGCAGACAACAACGATTCGATTCCGCCCAACATGGCGATGACAAAAGCGGGTTGCAGCAAGTTTACGATTCGCTCCCACGTCATCTCAGGCACATGAAATTGAGGCAAGGAGCTTGGTATCGCACCAAAGGACGATCCGATCGTAGTCACCTGCCCGTCAAAAAACAACGCTGCGACTACCGTCGATAGAACCAGACCTACCAGTGATGCAGGCACCTTCGGTGCAAATCTCGGCACAAGCAGAAGAACAGCCAGGCAACAGCCTGCTGTCAGCAAACTATATATATTAATGGTTGAGATATGCGCCCCGATTTCTTTCATATTGGACCAAAAATCTTCATGTTTCTCAATCCCGCTTAGTCCCAGAAAATTAGCAAGCTGCCCACTGAAAATAATGACGGCAATACCCGCCGTAAATCCAATGGTCACGGGTCGTGGGATAAACTTGATTAATGCTCCAAGCTTAAACAGCCCCATTAGTACAAGCATCACTCCGGCCATGATTCCGGCAATCAGCAGATTTTCATATCCATACTGCATCACAATGGCGAAGAGGATCGGAATGAATGCCCCCGTCGGCCCGCCAATCTGGAATTTGGAACCACCAAGCAAGGAAATGAGAATCCCTGCGATCACCGTTGTATACAAGCCATACTCCGGTTTAACCCCGGAAGCGATAGCAAACGCCATACCGAGTGGAATCGCAATAATACCTACAATTAGCCCTGATAACAGATCCTTCCGAAAAGCAGAACCATTGTACCCCGCATATCTCCCCATCCATTTCATCTGACTTAACCTTCTTTTCTTTATATATTTGAATATTTGAATATAATAAAAAGACTACGCTCCTGCGAACACCCTGTCAATCGAAATGCTCACACCTGAGACGTGGATTACATGCAAAAAAACAAGAAGTTACCTGAACTTACTTCCGGTTCCTCTTGTTTCGCGTTTTGAATCAATTTCATAACTCACTAAAAAGGGATTATGAAATTGATTTCTGTTTATGTTTCTTTTCGGATATCTTCCAACATGGAAATGGCATCGACCAGATGATTGTCAAAAATCTGCTTGGCAACCTCCAGCAAGTCTTTAATCAAAGGATCACGCAGAGAGTATATGACCGTAGTCCCTTCCTTCAAACCCTGCACAACATTTTTGCTACGTAATACAGCCAGTTGTTGCGAAACAGCGGAGCCTTCAGACCCCAGGATACTTTGTAACTCGTTAACGTTCTTCGCCCCTTCACTCAGCAACTCCAGAATCTGAATTCGCATGGGGTGAGCCAAGGCTTTGAAAAAATCCGCTTTAAACTGTTGTATGCTCTGATTCATACGTTATACCCCTTCATTCAAACTTTTGAATATATAAAGATCATAACATAGATGCAATCATAAGTTTCATTCTATACCGTAACGATCATTGCCTACTGCATACCAGCCTTGACCTTGAAGTATACTTCAACCTTTATACTATACATATCAACCTTCAATGATGAGAGGACGATCCTTAAATGAGCATACAAATTTATAATAAAAGACGCTCTGTAACGAGTTATCTATTAGAAAAATACATCGGAACATTAGATAGCAAGAAAAATCTATCGACACGGGAACATACGCAGAAACATCTGGAGCACATGGGCGTTGAGAATATTAAGCCTTATCAATTAGGTAAAGTTAAATTAACTTCGCCTATCAAAGAGCGTTCCTATGAAGACATGCAGGTATTTACTTTAAATGACCAAGGTTCCCCTGAACAACGGGTGATTCTCTATATTCATGGAGGCGCCCATACGCATCAACCACTGTCTTTTCATTGGAAGTTCATGGATTATATGGCTCAGACACTGAATGCCAAAGTGATCGCTCCCATCTATCCCAAAGTACCTCACTTCAACTATCAGCATACGTATCCAAAACTTTTAAATCTGTATCGAGATATCATTGCATCCATAAAAAGTCCCTTACAGCTAACCATTATGGGAGATTCAGCAGGAGGAAATATCTCGCTAAGTCTTGCACACTACCTGAAGATGCATTCTCTTCCTCAACCCAAAGACATCATTCTATTATCACCGTGTGTGGATATGGTTTTGGATAATCCGGTTATCTTCGACTATGAGACCAGAGATCCCATGCTGGCTTTGGAAGGATATGATGTAATTCGGCGGATCTGGGCAGCCGATAAACAGCTGGATGACCCGCTCATTAGTCCAATCTACGGGGATTTCGATGGGCTTGGCAAGATTAGCATCTTCATCGGAACCCATGAAGGTTTATTTCCAGACAACATGGAGCTTGATAAAAAGCTGACGGACCAAGGTATTGATCATAATACTTTCGTTTATCCCAAAATGAATCACGTCTTCGTGCTGTATCCGATTCCTGAAGCCAAAGACGCTCAGCACAACATCATTAATATCATTAAACATGGATCACATGAATCACATGAATCACATAAATAAGACACTACAATAGGACATCATCAACCTGTTCAAAAATAAAGGCTTTTGCGGAATACTGTTCTCTCGCAAAAGCCTTTTGGCAGTCCTTTTAACCATATACAATCAAGCGTTCTGATGCTTTACTCCATGTGTAATCGTCTAGAAAAGTTCTCCTTGAACCATCTTTCCACCCAAGCGCTCCAGCACCTCTGGTTCATAATCCTGAAAATAAGCTGAGCTGATTCGCTGACTCGGCTCTATGATCTGTTTTGTGCCATTGGTAGAGGTACGCAGTCGACAGCTGTATACGATTGGAAAATAATCTTGAAGGAACTTCCCTTCAACATGTGCTGTCAGTGCAATGATCTGAAAACCAAGCTGTTCGGCAACAAAAAAAACAGGATGCAAGACGTGATCACTTGAAGCTTTGCCAAATGGATTATCCAGAATAACGGCTCGATGCCGCTTCATCTGGCTCTGAATATGCTGTTTTTTCTCAGAAACATAATTAAGCAAACCAAGAAACAAAGTCATATTTTTACTCCATTTTTCACCGCCTGACCAGCGATTTGACTGTTCCCATGAATATGTCGCTTTACTCAAACTCTGGTCATTACCGACTTTTCTGCAACTTACTTTCATAACCTCACCACTCAACACCACTTGAAGTAGTTGTCTCGTATCCAGCCACTTCTCCAGATTACGACGAATCTCATTACTCCCCTGGCTATTACCCACCTGTGAATCCGGCCTGGTCAGTCGTTCCAACTGCTGTACAATCCAGTCAATGTGCTGACGGATTCTTTCTTTCCCATCCCGATCATCCCAGTCAGGAATAGAGAAACTGAAGATATCTTTCCACCCATCCTCGGTCCGTACACGTGTTTTCTTCGGAATTTCACGCAATTCCTGGACAATCAGCTTCACATGGGTGTGGATATGGTGAATGAATTGCTGCAATTCCTTATCATGCGTCTGTAACGTCTGCTCCCATATATGGACCGCCATCTGGATACGCTGATTCATCGCTTGTTGAAATTCCGCCACTTCGCTGAACGTTCCTTTGGATTCGATTCCCTGGAGGGTCATCTGCTGCAACTTGACATCTTTTACCTGAATACGAACAAAGTCATTCATGCTTTGTCTTCCTTTTTTGACCTTATCCTGTTCCGTTTGCAAATTTCTATGGTCACGAATCAATTCCTGAACACAATCATTGGCATATGTTCGTCTATGGTATACGAATTCAGATTGTTCCTCCATCGTTAAGTCACTCGCCATCAGGTTCACATCCTCAAGTGCGTGCAGCATCATGTGCCTGTTCCAGAGACTCATGACTGCTTCCATATCATCCAGTTGTTTTGTGATAAAAGCGACCTGATTGCCCAATTGTTTCTCATGCTCTGCCAGTTGTTCGATTTCCATCGCCAGACGTTCCTGAACAAGTGCTAGTGGTTCATGGAACGCTTCCGGTTTCGCTACGCCGAAACGTTCTTCGTACTGTTTGCGCATATTCTCCAAAGCGCCTTCCTCACGGGCAAATGTTTGTTCGATTTGTTTAAATTCACTGTTCAATCGAAATAATCGTTCCTCTGCTGTAACCTTATCCTGCCAGAGCACCGATTTCTTCTCTTCTGACTGGATCGGAACAAGCAGGTCCTCAATCAGTCCCGAATGCTCTTTTTTCAGCATCTCCATCTGCTGTGCATATTCCTGTGCCCTGCTCTTATACTCCTGTAACTGTTGCTCCAGCATCGTACGCTCTACAGCTATTTGATTACGGCGCAGATGGAGGGTTTTACGAATTTCCCGTAAGGTAGACAAAGACTCTTCCGTCGCTTTCGCAGTATAGTGCTCGATTTCCTGATATACTTCCTGTTGCTCAAGTAGTTGAACCGCGGATGCGATTTCCTGAATAGATGCTTTACACTTGTCACCGTCTGCTTCCGCCAGGTTCAGTTCGCTTTCCAGTCGCAACTGTTTTGCTTGTAACCATGTTCTGGAATCCTTTAATTTCTTTATTTCATGTTCCAGTTTGCTCACTTCACCCGCGATAATCTGGTACCTCCTGGCAGCTTGCAGTGACTGACCCAACCGAAGAATACTTGCATTCAGATGTTCGATCGTTTTCTTGCGCGTATCCTGCGTCTCGCGATTCACATTCAGTTCGTAATCCGTTCGATCCAATTCACGATCGAGCTTCACGATCGCCCCTTGTTCTCGAAGACGTTGCTGTTCAAGGTCCTGCTGTATATGCAGCGGATAACGCTCCAGAAAGCTTGTCAATTGGCCGCGTACATGTTCCCACGTCGTGATCTGTGCTTCCGTATGTTCACGTTTTTGCTGTGCTTCCCTTGCCTCTTCATACAAAAGAGATTTCCATGAAGCAAATGACTCCGGTTGCTCGTTGTTAAGCCAGTGAGATGGAATAATCCATTCCGAATGACTACCCGATACCTCAACTCCGTTACCTCGAATCCGTGCAAGGGCCTCCTGCGTACTCCAGACACGAACGGGAAAAGAATGCTCCCCTTTCATAGCTGCAAGCTTCCGGATCAACCCTTCCTTTTCATGTTCCGTTGTAATTAGCGTAACCGCCCAGAGGTGATCGTCATCAGCCCATTCTATCGGAGTTTCACCCCGTATCTCCTGCACATATTGTGTACCCAGTTTGAGCAACGAAAATTGAGCCTGCCACTGATGACACAATCGATAGATCACCGGATCAGCGAAAAAGGGTTCCTGTTCACCATGATCATCGACATAGCGCCACGATATCCGCTCCATTAATAACTGCTTCTCCTTATCCTGCTTCAAGCGCAAAATAGAATCATCGAGCCTGTCCCGAATAGACGTCTGTTTCTCATACACAGATTGTATCTGCGCCCAGTCTTTTCTGAGACCGGACAAGGCCAGCCTGACCTCCTCATAAGCGGTGTTAAGCTGAACCTCTTGCTCCTCAATCCGTGTCAGGAGTTGCTCTCTGGAGGAAAGCTCCTTGCCTCCATCCTTTCTCCGTTGCTCCAGTTCCTTACGTTGCTCCTCCAATTGCTTCAATTCCTGAAGGATATTGATCCGCTGGTGCTCCTGGCTCTGCTCTTCCTGAATCCAGACGGGAATCTGCTGTTCTACGTTCTCCAGTTGTGGATTCGATAGAATCTCACGAGCGATCTGGGAAATCTGTTCCCGCTTTAGCCGTTTTTCCGCTTCCTGGGCTGCCAGTTGCTCACCAAGTACACCCGCTTCCTTCCTGGCTTCAGCAGCTCTT
This sequence comes from Paenibacillus sp. FSL K6-1318, assembly GCF_037976905.1. Lineage (NCBI taxonomy): Bacteria > Bacillati > Bacillota > Bacilli > Caryophanales > Paenibacillaceae > Paenibacillus > Paenibacillus sp. FSL K6-1318. Next base: position 909,929 of record NZ_CP150270.1, on the reverse strand, counting down.
TGTTTCAGCGATTCCATTTGGTTCAATTGATTTTGAAGAGTATTCTTCTGTTCACCAAGTACATGATTCAGATGTTGAAGTTCCAGTTCATATCCATATTTAAGCAAGGCACCATTGGTATGCCAATCCTGTTCCAGTTGCTTCTCATCTTCTGAAGTGTCCAGAGAGGCAAGTTGAGCTACAAGTCCGTTGATTTTGGCTTGCGTTCCTTGGGCATTTTCCCTGACTTGTGCATATTGCAAGGAGTAATATTGCTGCTCAGCCTGCTGCTTTCGGTCCGCTGCATCATCCCTCTCTTCCTGAATGTCGTGAAGTGAGGTGTACAATGTGTCCAGTTGTTGTTTATTCAGAGCCCATTTCATCGCTTCATTCGTTCTCGACCACGCCTCACGAGCATTCTTCAACTCCTGTTCGCGTAAGTGCAGTTGTTGCTTGTCTCCCATTAATTCCTTCTGTTGTGCTGTGGAGAGCAGCCAGTATGCCTTCGCTTTACCACGACTCTCATCATACTTTTTCTGCTGCAGATCCATGCTCCGGAACAGTTCCACATAACCGCTCAGACGAGCAGCAATCGAATTATTCTCTGCAATCTGCTCTTTCAGCTTCTTGTAGGTTTCGAAGCCTTCCCTGTGTTCCTCAAATATGCGCGCAAAAGAGTCCGGCTCAAACTCCTCAATCGAACGTTCTACCTCCGGTATCAATAATCGGTCAAACAACTGGCTCGTTGTTTTACATTCATCAAAAAATGCTTCAATTCCACCCTCACTACTATTAATTTTGACGATCGCTTCCCACTCACCGGAAATGATATGGAAATTTTTTTCAAGATAAGCTCTGTAATCCTTCAGCCGCGAAAATGTCTGTGCCTGCAGAGGGTAACGTTGTGCCATCCCCGAATAATAATCATGAATCTCACCCTTATCTGCAACACGTGCCCTGTCCATAACCTTCTGGGTGAACGGAAGTTCAGACAAGCCATGAGCATCGTTCTCCCCATATTCGTAAACATAACGATAGGAGTCAATGCCCGTCGAAGTTTGAAAAAGACTGACACTCGTCAGCGCATACCTGCGCCTGGGCTTCTCACTCAAAATCCATTCGATGGCAACATGAGCCGGCCCCTGTTCAAGTGAATACGTCTCCTTCACCTTGCGCCCCGCCAGATCTGCATGTGGCAATACAGCCTGCACAGCTGTCTGGATGAACACGGTCTTACCTCCGCCATTTTCCAGAACGATTGCCCCATTATGTCCATCCAAGATAAATGTTTCATCATTATATCGTTTATTGCCACCCTCGTAGACCACATGAGCAAAGCGAATTCTAGAGATCGACGGCATCGTTTTTCACCTCCGTTGTATATTCTGCATCTTTTTTATCTGTCTCGAAATGATATAAAAATTGCAAGATTCCACGGTTCGTATCCAGTTCCATGAAGAATCGCTGCACAATCACTTTCGTTTTCTCCGTCAAGGCAGTCTCTACCTCTCCTACCTGTTCAGCCAGATTCTGATCCAGCAAAAAACGTCGAACCGAATCAATAAAACTCAATCTGCTGATCGTATTGCCACTCTGACGTTTGGCCGTTTCCTTCAGATCATCCATGGCATCCCATTTCTCTACAATAGCTGCCCAATTATATGAAAATTGTTTCTCATACTGTCTCAACTGCTCGGGATCATGTTCCTTCAGGGTGTCAATTCTCTCCTGCACCAATGCGATCCATTCATCTGTAACAATAAAATCCCTTGTCGGTTCAAGGCTTTGATAACTATCATAGAACGACCCGATCAATGCGATAATAGCGACATACATCAAGTACAGATCCGCATTCACAGCCTGGCTGCGCAGATATGTCTTTTTCATCGCCTCATTCGAAATATGAAATGGAGAGAAGCGAACCCGTGGAATAAGATGTAATTGATCCCCTACCGAGATCAAAGTACAATCTACTGCGCTAGCGAACTGGTCAACCAAGCCGCGGATCAGGTCATCTGACATATATTGCTTGTGTGCTTCCTGTTCAACCACACCGCTTCGAGACAACTCCGTGTATATGCTAAATGCGCTCATGACGGTTTCATTCTCATAGTTCATTTTCCCAGCCCCCACTTAATCGTCATTTCCTGAATCGCATAGCGGTCATTAATCCGAATGACAGAAGATTGCTCAGTCAATACAAGTTCACGATCACCTATTTGCTGAAGTGCCGCTTCCATCCCGTTTGCCTGATTTGCCCGTTCTCCTTCGGTGATAAATGACGTTATTGGAGACCGATGATGCAAAATGATCCAAAAGTCATAAAAAACACGACGAGCCAGCCAGTGCTGTCTGGTATCGTCGTCACGATAACGCTCTATGACCGTTGATAAAAGAATCTCTTCTCTTCCCTCCATCAGATCGAGAAGATCTGCCATAAATCCTGAAAATAACTGTCCGCGCTGCAACGTGAATTCATCCGGTTCCTCCGAGAGTGCAATCTCTTCCAGCAACCCCTGATCTGCTTTGTCCTCCCCATCATCTCCGGTCAGATTCTGTTCGCCAAACACAGTGAACAATGACCATTTTTTCTCTTGTTCCAGCTTGAAAAACGGGGATAGCACAGCACGAAGTGCTTCTAGTGGAAGGGGCGAACCTACGATGACACTAACCAGATCCTGATCAAAATTAAACGAATTCATCCCTGTCAGATACAATGATTCCTTTGCTGCATGCAATGCGCTGCTCTTGAGCTGCATACTTCGCTCCAAAAGGCTTGTGTGTCGCCCATGAACCTTCTCAAGTTCTGACCCGATACGTAGAATGTAGGCATATGCCTGGTGTTGTTTATCCTGGAGGGTATCTGAGTAAATTCTGGCCCTGGTTTCTTTGACAAAATCACGCAATTCCTCGATTTCTTCATTCTCACGCTGTAATCGTCCATAAATGTCATCAAGCAGACTCCCATACTTGAGGAGTGTATCCTCGGACACAATACTTCGTTTGATCTCATGAGTAAGCTTGACCATTCGTTCTTCCAATGTCTCCACGTCTACCTGCATCTCATTGATCTGCCGTAGCGCCCCAAGAAACTCGCCTTTTTCCAACTGTTTTCTCAGGACAAGCTGGTGAATAGACAGTTGAAACTCTACATAAAATTCTTTGGTCGCGAATACCAGTTCCAATCCATCCTCATCGAGCGCATAGTATTGCGTATTGGTCTCGCTGTCGTAAGCACTGGCCCTCAAAATGGACGTATGTATAACTTCCTGCTCTCCCCGTTCCCAATTATAAAATGTAAATGCCCGTTTACGACCGGAAGCGGGACGAAACACCTGAATAATAGAACGTGAACATTCTTCATATTGGTTCAGATTGAGCTGGTATCTGGCATGAGTCACTGTATGCAAATATTGAGCCAGGTCCCTTGCACCCGCCCGGTGATTCCGAATCAACTTCTGTTCAAAGAAAAAAAGCAGCGTCAGCATGCCCAGTTCCATCATATCCAGACTGTTGCCCTGCTGATCGGATTGCTTTTTACGTTGAAGCTCAAATAGAGGATCAAACAGGGCAATCTTACTCATTCTGCCTCTGAATCCTGTCAAGGACTCCTCAATCCCGAGGGACTCTGTTATATATACCAATCTGTATCCCTCCATATCTCCTGAAGCTCGTATGCCGACAGACTCTCTTGGGGGTAATAGCCACCACTCTGCAAACATTGTTGTAGATGCTGCTGTTCCTGCTGGGAGAAATGCGATTGAAAAGCAGCAAGCGCTTCATGGTTCACCCGTTGATTTTGTTTACCTGCTGCACATACTTTTTGAAAACATGCACGGTAGAATGGGAGTGCCGGTTTCATTTCCCGTTTGTGGGAAACCTCGTGCCATATCTGAATTCCTGTGTGATCAATGTCTCCAAAATAGTAAAATTGATGCAATCTGTCCTGCAAAGGAAATTGTTTATCAAACATTTCAATATTGCCTACGATTTTGTTCCCGCAACCATAGATCAGGGTATGAAAACAACTTTCTGTCATTACAGGCAGCAGTGCCTGAAAAGTCGTTTTATTCTCTACCACCAGATGCAGACACAGTGACTCTTTTTCGACAAAGGATTTATTCATCATGCCAGGGTTAACCGCCATCATTAACGGGTCATATTCCGCCCTGATCAGCAACTTGTCCCACAAGCCCAGACGGATGAGGGTCGCCTTTCCGCCTTGCTCCATGATCCATTTCTCATCCTGAACCAGCGCATAGCTGCGTTCCGATGCTGACACAACATGTTCAGGCAAACCATACTTTTTCAAATATTGATCAATCTGCCCAACTGCGGGAGCATCCTTCTCCCACGTCTCTTCCCCATGCTTGTAATACAGTTCCAGTGAAATCGAAGGATGCATCTCCAGACCGAGCCTTTGTAACCTTGCCTGAAAACCCTGTCTCAGCATCCCGTGTCCAATCCTGAAACGAAGCGCCAGCGAGGGCGTCTTGCCGTTCCTGCCAACCGTCTTCATATCACTCATATAACCCTCTTGCACAAGTTCTCCGATCGCCTGAGCAAAAGACTCATAATCTATAATCTCCCCGACAAATAATTGTTGCAACTGTTCCAGCCACAGAGTTGACCGTTTATTCTGTTCAAGATACCTTCTCATGATTATTTTGGGATCAATCGTGAACTACCCCTATCTACCTTATTTTCTAAAGCCAGTATAACATATCAATTCCTGCAGACACCGGAATGTCAGCGCTAACATAAAATGAAAAAAAGCTGTTAAGGATCTTCGCTTCTGCGAATTCCGGGATCGCCCTCTCACTCACGATGGGAGTGGCATGAAAGCAGGGCGAGCTAATCGCTAAGGAATCTGAGACGTCTTATTCAGGGCTTTGAAGTCTCAGCCTAAATCTAAGAAACCTGAGACACGCTATATTGGACTGTACGGAAATTTTCAGCATTTTTGTGAGGGTACTTTGGTAAATAACGTGTCTCATGTTCCTTACGTTTGAGAAATAGGGCCTACGGGACAAATAAGACGTCCTGGATTCCTTAGAACATCGTCTGACCCTTAATCATTCTCCAGGGCTCACCAGCTTGACTTCAAGATTTCTTTGAAATTTCCCAAGTTCTCCTTGTTCAACTCCAAAATATTTAAGAAAATAGCAATAAATGCGATAACCTACTTGTAAATTGTATTATTCCGGGTATAATACTCGGTATATAGAAAAGCGTAGCTGACTGGAGTGAATAACGCCATGGATTCTTTGACACAAACCTGGGTTAACGATTATTTGGACTTATATAATTTTGCCCGTACAATAGAAGACTCGGAATGGGCTGAAGATATTCTCAGAAAGCTTCGTGATCAGAAGGATGCGTTGCTGGAGGAAGAACGAAAAGCTATCCTGCTCCGTGAATTGCTTATAAGTTATGACCGAATCAACAAGCAACTGGTGGATATTTTCAGCAAGCTAAGAGTCGCTTCAGAAGGATACCAGACTGAATCCTTGCAGGAGCAATGGTTCAAATTAAAGCTGATGCGTATCGATGTATCGCGGAAGATTCTTCAATATCAATAATAAATAAGAAAAAAAGCCGGTCTGCAGTTCGTCTGCTCAACCCGCCCTATTGAAAGGCTTACTATTTTGGACTGCATACAGTGAACTGTTCTGCAGAGTTGTAAAGCCCGCCAGCTTTACAAGTCGAACTTGTAATCAATGAATTACATGGATGCTTTCTTCATGTTGCTCATCATGCCCATCATAGTGGTCATCATTTCGTCGCACTCTTGCATGCAGGACATCATTTTATTCATATCCATGCCTTCCATCATGCTCTTGTCTTCCATACATTCCATCATCATCTTCATGGATTTCATTTTGCACATCATTTCTTCCATGCACATATTCATCATCATGTTCATCATCATCATATTTTCCATCATCCATACCTCCTATTAAAATGTAGTAGACTTCCTTTTTTTAGAATAAACGATAGCCTACGTAAAAGCAATCTTTTTCCTCTTGCATTTCCATAAAATTTCTTGTATAATACGCATTTAACTTATCAATCCAGTAGGGAATACAGGCTTTAATAGACACTGAATACAACAAAAGCTCAAGCATTGGCTGATCGCCGCAGGCTTGAGCTTTCTTCGTTATAAAATAGATCCCATATCCGTTTCTACACTGATTTGATTAAGCCAATCTTGGTGATCACCGTATCATATGGATCTAGTTCCACGGTTTGTTTTCCATGCTCCGTATCAATCGTCGTGGATTGAACCTGATCACTATTATTGATCACAACCAATATGTTGCTCTCAGGGTAGTAGGCACACTCGGTATACAAATTATCTGGAATATACTTCGCCTCACCCACCTCATTCCCGGCAAAACGAATCAGATTCTGGAGCAATCTCGTATTTTCCCAATTGAATTCGAACGAAGATAAGTAGATTCCTTGCCCTTTTCCGAAGGAGTGTGTGGACAATGTAATGTTGCCATCTGTCTCGTGCAATACCTCGGCTGTCCCATCCGTAAGATATATGCTACCTTTACCTTTTGACGCGATTTTAGCCCCTTCCGGCACCAGGCCGTGCGCATCCCCAACCTCATACGACCATTTTCCATGAACGACTCTTGCACCTGTATCCTCATCTACCCCAAGCACATGCGCCATTCTGAAAAAGCTGTCGTACCCGTGGGCCGCTGAAGGCTGGTTGATCCCCATAAAGGTACCGCCTTCGTACACCCACTGGGTCAGGATGTCTACACCTTGGTGGTCGTTCCAGTGCTCTCCACCACTCCAGGCAGAACCAGCGGAACCCGCATTAATGACAACATCCACATCCTTTAATACACCCTGACGAATATCATCAAAATCAATGAATTGGACCTCGATCGGTAAACCGGATAACGCCTCATTCACATGAATCAGATCATGCATATGCGTTTCATGAAAATGACCGGACAAGGTCCACGATCTTAACTTGCCCCAGCTATGCAGAACGGCTACCTTTGTCTTGATCTGATATGGTTTTCCCTCTTGATGCAGCTCTTTCATTTCCCTGAATTCATGGGCAATCTTCTCAATGTAATCCACAAAGTCCGGGTAAGGCTCAACCAGATGCAAATATCCACCTAGTCCAATCCGGTCGATCGACTCACGCAGCAGCGCTCGCCGAATATTAATCCAATATTTCTTCGCATCCAGGGTAGGATCTCCGCCCTCCTTGAAGGTAGGAAGCCCGCCTAAGCCAACTGGGAACAAGTATGGATGCAATCGAATCTCATGGGTATCAACCTTAACACCTGAGCACATTCTTGCCTCATAACCGGAGAACACACATTTGATCATGCCGTCGAATCCAAATTCCTCAAAGCGATCATTGTACGGCTCCATGCCTACCCAGCTGTCATCATAGAAGACATACGCCAGCTTGTCATGTTTGTGCACAATATCAATCAACTTTTTACCGAATTCAATGACAAAATCATTGATAAATGCCATCCAGTCCAATTTACGCTGATCCGCAGGCATATGAGTGACCTGATATTTACCGCCATTCACAAAGTCCTCAGCCGAGAGTGAATACCCATATTTTTGAGCAAACAGATCCAGCGCTCTCGAACTTACCGTGAAATCGTATGAACCCCAATCCGAGAACAGATGGCGATTCCGCTCATCACTGCCCCAGATCCAGGCGAAATTATAAAATAGGGATGTAAAACGTACAACCGTTGTTTCCGGATGGTTTTGACACCACGTTTCCATCCAATCCAGCAGATACGTTTGCGTGTCCGTATAGATCGGATCAATCTGCATCAGATGCTCTTTGTCCCAGTTATTCGTCGTATGATTGTACATGGAGATCTCTTCCCATATCCGATAGACCATGAAACTCACCGTGTATTTATGCCAAGGAGCAACGCCAGTAATCACAACATTGCCAGATTCCCTTTCATAATTCCACTGTCCTTTGGGAACTTCTTCACCAGTCGTTCGATCATAAACCTGCCAATATTTAAACGCTTCTTTGGAATCATTGACCCTGAATTGTTCAGCGAAGAAGTCCTCCATCAGATAGATCGATACATAATCCTGAACAGCGACCTTCGGATTCGTAATGAGAAAACATTGCTGCAGCTTATCCAGATTACGGGATGCCCACTCATTATGATCCCGAATAATGCAAATGGTTGAATAGATGCCATATCCGGCATTAATAATCTCATCGGACAATTTCGTACCGTCACTGTCACGGATTACATCGGCACCCCAGCGATCGGCAAGTTCCAGCGTCAGTGCTTCATAACCGGATTCTCCCGGTAGTGTAAAGGAGCCTTTAGTTGGTTTGGACAATGTGGTTCCCTCCCTATCTCAACATATCGGACAGAAAAGCGAGTGCCAGGCCCTGACCCCAGCCCTGAATCCAGTCTTTTGGAATATTGCGATAACCATCCCGATCCTTCATGACCGCCGTACCACCAGATACACCAAGCACGCGCCCATCTTCACTAATGTTGCTCAGGATGCCTTCCAATGCTTTTTGCACATATTTCGTATGCAGTGGATTGCCATTATTGATCATGGCTGCTGCAATACCAGCGGAAGCTGACACCTCTTCATACGATTCTTCGTCATCCAAAACCGTGCGCCACAAGCCGTTCTCGGTCTGTACCAATTTGAGAGCCGCCAATTGATCGCGAAGTGCACATTCTACATCCATACATTGCGGATACAAATACCAGTCTTTCAATTGCGGTTTCACTTGAGACATCGTATAGGCTCCCCAAGCGTTCGCTCTTCCCCAGTAAAATCCGGACATATGGTCCTTGTTGATATTGTTATAGCCGTGATACCACAGACTGCTGGTCGGATCTTGAAGGTATTTGATATGCCAGTAATACTGATTCAGCGCATCCTGAATCATGGCCTCATCTTTTAATTTGCTACCTACGCGGAGCAGGAAAAATGCCGCCATAAACAAGGTGTCCGCCCAAGCTTGTTCCGGGAAATCATTGGAAACGGATACCGTATGCTGAAGCACATTGTCTCCAAAGCGAAGCGCATGGTTCTGGAGATAATCGACTTTGCTGAGGACAATATCCCAATACTTCTGATCCCCGGTTTCTTCATATAAAGTGATGAGCACATGACCCATGGCACAAGTATTTACCGTCCAGCTCGGCAGACCCAGCTCGATATATTCGTCCGCCCATTTCACCAGCCTGTCCAGAATCTCTTGGTTGCCTGTCGTTTGATAGGCTCTGGATACGCCATAATAAGCCACACCGCCGGGCCAATCCCATGTCAGATCCATATCCAGTGTTTTCTTGGTAACGCTCTCGATTACGTTTAGAATGTGTTCCCTGTCATATTTTACTTGAAGCATTGTTATTCCCCTCTCCCTGCGCACACGCCCCCAAGTGCGCCCTGAGAGGTGTCCGTCCATTTTTGTAAACGCTTTACTTATTCCATTGTACGCAGTAAAATAGTCTCAATCTAAGCATATTCGCAACAAAACTGTGCAATTTCAATCATTTATACATAGGAGTCCTCGAAAATGCCCAAACCGAAGAAACCTGTCATTGAATATCGTCACTACAGTCTGCCCATTGATTTTCCTGTCCTTTTACTCAGTGGAGACCGCTGGAGAATATCCGATATCAAGAGTGAGCATCTTCATTTCCATAACCACATGGAAATTGGCATCTGTTATTCGGATGGAGGCATCATGGAGATTAAGGGGGAATCTGTGCCTTTTCGGGCAGGCGACATCACGTTCATTCCTCGTTATCTTCCGCATACCACATACAGTTCGCCTAATAACGCCAGCCTGTGGGCCTATATCTTTTTTTCACCGGAAGAGCTTTTCCGCCATTCGCTCAAAACCGCTCAAACTCATATTGAACCGAATTTATGGGCCATTCAGGGAACCAATTGCATTCTGAATAAGGAACAGTATCCCAAAATTCATACACTAGCAACATCAATCGTGGAAGAAATGAAGCAGCAGTCCCCCTACTATCGGGAGAGCGCGTACGGCTTGTTGATGTCTCTATATATCGAACTGCTTCGAATTCATGCGAGTAACGAGAGCTGGTCAGCGCAGGATCAGGAAAGGGACCTTCAAGGTGACTTGGTCATCTCACCCGTGCTGGAGTTTATCACCAAAAATTATATGATGCCCGTGACCATCGATTACCTCGCTGAACTGTGTCATCTGAGTACAACGCATTTTCGCCGCAAGTTCCATGAAATTATGGGAACCACACCGCTCGATTTTCTGAATAGTACCCGGGTCGAAGAGGCATGCAAGCGACTGAAAAGCACGGAGGCCTCCATTCTGTCCATCTCCGAGCAGGTCGGCTTCCGATCCATCTCCAGCTTTAACCGTTGCTTCGCCAAACTGATGGGAGAATCGCCCAAAGCCTGGCGCAAAGGGTCTCATACGGAAGCACAGTCTGCAAAAGCATCCATACTGGAATTTACCGGGTGGGTATAAAATAATGTGCAATGCTATAACCATACTCATAAAAAAGATACAAAAAAGCCCGAAAGTCGCAATGACTTTCGGGCTTTTTCAGTTCAAATCAATCACTTATGGTTTACAGCAGATCCAGTTCCACAAGCAATCTGCGGACAAGCGTCGCCATCTCGGCGCGAGTTATCGGAGCTTTTGGCTCAAGTGTCGTTGCCGATTTGCCTTGAATCAGACCCAGTTTCACCGCTTGTGCGGCACTGTCTTTCGCCCAATCAGACAACGTTGATGCATCGGTATAGCCGTCAAGGCTAGCAGCTGCACTACTCGCAGCTGGCGCAGCATGTCCTGCCATCTCGTATGCACGGATCAGCATGACCATCACTTGCTCACGTGTCATGGCATCCTGTGGACCGAAACGATTACCGCTGTAGCCCGTCATGAGGCCATAGGCAGTCGCTGTTTGCACCACATCGTTGTACCAATCCGCTACTTTAACATCTGCGAATGCTGTACTTGCGCCTGTGTCTGGTTTCAGGCCAAAGGCCCTCACCATCAGTGCAGCAAGCTCTGCCCGAGTCATGCTACGCGAAGGCTCATAGCGGGTAGATGACACGCCATTCAAGATGAGACGTGATGCCAGATCATGAACCGCTTCACTTGCCCAGTGACTCTTCATGTCGCTAAACGAAACATCATATCGGATCGGCAAGTACACACTGTTGGTCATACTGCTTGCGATGGCAACCATCCGGCCGTCCCGCACTTCGAAGCGGGTAGGTACATGCCGCAAGCTTCCATCAGCTTCAAGAACGACCACGGTCGATACGGAGCGTTCGTCCTCTCCAACCGGCAGATAAAGTTCTTTGGTTGTCATTTTCAAAAGCTTATCGATCTCGATTGACTTGCTACCATCGCTTGCCGTCATGTTGAAGGCAACCGGGGTTCCTCTCGGGATCATGCGGCCTTCACTGGCAAGCTTCGCAGCAAGCTGCTCGTATGCCTGATCCGGTTTACCTACATTCAAGCTTACTTTGATGTCCTCAGCCTTTTGCGCCGGGAACGCTGCTTCGAGTGCGTTCAGATCGATAGCATTCCAATCCAAACGGTAGCTGCCCCAATCGCTTTCCAGATCCATCGAAATATCTTTGGCAGCGAGTTGTTTAATCAAATCCGCATCCAGCTCGAAGCGTAGTTGCTCCAGTTGGCCTGCAACGTGCAAACGAATTCGCTGACCTTGCTTGACTGCATCCAGCAGCGCTTCTCGCACAGGATGAGCAACCACGGTTGGGCCACTTACGCCTGGCGTAACATCGACCAGCAACAATCCATCCTTCTGCACTGCATCCAGTTCCAGAGGTATCTTCAGGTCTCGACCTCCAACGGCACTATCAATGGCCACACCACCCACCGTCAACGGACCAACAGGCACATTCGATGCGGGTGGTTTGCTGCCGCCCGAACTTGGCTCGCTTGGCTCCACGCTTGAAGAGATCCGCTCATTCACCTTCACCGCAGCAGAGGATGCTGTCGTGAGTTTTGGCTCACTGGTTGTTCGTTTGGCGATAACAACCCACTCGCCTGGTTTTGCTTTGATGACTTTATCGGAAGGCAGCGTGTTCCATCCGCTGATATCCTGTTCAAATGTTGGCAGCATCACTTGCGATTGGTCCGTGAAAATGCGGTATGCCAGTTCACTGCCAACCATGTTGCCTTTGTGTCCGGCAGCGCTGATCGAGACACGTGTCTCTCCCTTTTTGCCCGTTCCGATTGTGGATGCTTTGATCGTATCCATGTAATCCGGTGGCGCAGCTCCCGTCTTCGGTGCAACAACGGAGACGATATCCGTTGTGCTAAGTTCAGTACCTTGCCATGTATAATCGGCCTGGATTAGAGCAGCTCCAACACGTTTTCCGTCAAGAAGACCATCATCTTGAACGGCTGCATTCGCTTCACCCATAACCACACTGTAGGTGATGCTATCGTTGTCTGCCAGTTCACGAGTCCCATCCGTATACTCCACATAAGTCTGAACCGCAGCTTGTTCTCCACCAGCAACAAGTTCTTCCGGCATAACCAGTTTCAGTCTGCGTGGCAGCTTGAAGTCGCCGTTCAGCACCTCGACAACGGCAGAGTTCACATTGCCTGCCGCGTCCTCGGTTTTAATTCGGAGACGGGTCTTCATGCGGTTCGCATCAATCGGCACCTCATGTTTAAAGACTCCGTTCTCGTCCGGTTTGAACTGTGCCAATTTTTGATCACTATCGGCATCCGTTACCGTCACTTCGGCATCGGTCATCGTTGTACCCTGTACGAGCGCAACGCCTCCCTGTGCCCGTTCGCCTTGTGAAGGCGAATCCAGATAGATCATCGGAGCCGTCGTATCCATTGTCACGTACAGCATCGTAACTGACGTATCCCCCGTGTTAGTATTTCGAGCTTTGAGCTGGACTGCATATACACCATCCACCTCAAAGTTGAACTTCAGCTTGTCTGTTGTTGCAAGGTTAGTTGTGCCGAGCGAACCATCGTCCGTCGAAGCCTCTACAACAACGTTCGACTGATTCGAAGCCACGTTCACGGTCACTTGATTCGAACTTGTAACAACCTCGTATTTGTTGTTGACCACTTGTTTGTTATCGAGCGAAAGCACTGGCCCTGTAGGGGCAGGAAGCAGCTTCGACCCGCTATACGTTGTTGTGGATAAACGAAGATTCGCTTGCTCATCGGAAGCCGGTTTGCGTGCGACCGTAACGCCCATACGATAAGATTTACCCGGCTCCAGTCCGGAATGGCGTACCTCTTTATCCTCCATCGCCATGGTGCCGTCTGCATTGCGCAGCACTTTTCCATCCGCACCCAGCTTAGGCGTTCCTAGTGCATTCCATCCGCCAACAGTCACATGATACTTGCCATCCTTGAGCGTAGCTTTCAAGTCGGATTCACTGTATCCTTCTTCGCCAAACGGATCATAAAGATGTCCTTGCTCATCCGATGCGGTCAGGATGTAAGTGAACTCCTCCGCTTCTTCTTCGGCTGTTTTCGTGATCGCCGGGAAAGCGACCTCGAACTGCCCGTTTCCGATGCTTCTCGTTTCCACCGCTGGCACAGCGTTCGGAGCAAGCGGATCTACGAGCGTATACCCTTCTTGTGAAGATAAGACAGAGAATGCCATGTCCGTTTTCAGTTCCGTACGCAGATAATATGTTCCTTGTTGCAGCAAACCACGAAGGTCTGCTCCGCCGAGGTACGCAATCTGCTTCACGTCAAAGGTCATCTCGCCGGATGCACGACCGTCAGCACCAATATCGGCACTTTCAATCTCGATTCCTTTGGCAATCATGATCCCCGGATCAACGGATTCATCCGGTGTAGGTGTTGCCTGCAAACGGTCCGAAGACAGATACAGATCAACCGTATCTCCCGGGGAAGCATTGTCCACGGTCCAGGTTGCTGTGAATTGGTCCGCATCCTGTGGATCTACCGCAAGTTCCGTCGAAGACAGTTCCGGCAGTACCGGAATGTTCATCAGCTTGGACTTGACCGATTGACTGGATGTCAGCGTCCAGCTTCCCGTTTTTGCATCGTCCTGTGGAATTGCAACATAGATCCGACGGATATCCGTTCCCTGAAGCTCTTCTTTTTTGGTCACTGTTGTACCGTCGCTCTTCAGATCACCCTCTTTAGGTGCTTTGATAATCTGTTCAAACGCCGTTGCGTTCCGATCGGTTGCTTCTCCGTACACGATATCGTACGTGCTTCCGTCGTCACGCTTCAGAGTCAGGGTAGGTCTGGTTGTTGTAAAATACTCTAATTCAAGGAGGGCATCCCCTGTCACTCCGCTCATCGGGATCACATGCGTTTTCCCTCCATTGGACGTACGAATGCCGCCAATTCCGAGATTTTGTGAGCTATCCTCAATCATATCAATGCCGTCCCCAACGGCGGTATACCGAATCTCGTAACGCTCAGGCTCCTCATTCTCCCACGAGGTCGCAAGCGTCTCGATTCCCGTTCCGATCTGTAACAGGCGCGGACCCTGTTCTGGATCATTAATCGACAGGTGTGCGAGTGCCTCGTTATCCAATGCCGATCCATCGGTCATAAACGAGATGCCACCGCCCCAGTAATATTTGATGCCCAAGGTGAGGAACAACAAGGAAATCCCTGCCCACAGCTCATCGTTATTCACGCCTGCACGGGTTCCAAATCCTAAACCGCCGACAACCGGCACTGAACTTGGTATTTGTATTTTGGAGCTGACCATGCCTTCAAAATCGACTCGTCCCTTCTCCAGGTTCTCGCCGATAAAGAGGCTGGCGCTGCCCACGATGATATCCCATCCACCGACATCAATCTGTGCCCTGGCTCGGATAAACATCGGGCTGGCCCATTGGGTCTGGACAAGCGCTTCCGTCAACATCGGGATGACTTTGCTGCCTTCACCAAAGCCGAGTTTTCCCACCACTTTGAAGCCGGTAGCTTTGAGCGTAAGGTCTACACTACCTGAGAATACAGCCGGCTTCTGTCCCAGCTCCATGTCGATGCCTGCCTCCAGCGTCAGGGGCAAGCGCTCGGTACCACCGGCAATCGTCATCGCAAGTTCACGGATGGCCCCGCGAATACTTGAGATTTTGGTAGCCGGATTGATCATGATGCCCGGATCAGGAAGGTCCGATCCAAAAGCAATGACGTCTGGAATAATCCGTCCGTCGGGAACCCGTTTAAAGGCAAGCTCCGCACTAATGGAGAACAAGTTCTCCAGTTTAGCCTCGAAGTTAACGCCGTACGAATTCATTACGCCGTATTTGTTCGGGTCTTTATAGTGTGTAACATTGATACCGCCTTTTACGCTATCCTCGGAGTCCGGTTTGAACAAACCAATACTGTTATTCAGCTCAAACGCCAGTGAGGAGTCGATGCCCACGAATCCCGATTGGTTGAACATAACGTTGCTTACTTCCCCATTTACAATAAACATCTTCATTGCACCACCGAAGGACACCCCATCCTGCCGAAGCACAAAGTCATTGAGTTTCAACCCAAAGCCATTCAGCGAGAAGGTAGGTGTTGAAAACAACGTATGTTTATTAAAGTACACATAGGAGACAAGCAGATTGCGGTATGGATTGAGCGCATCGCCCAGCATACCATTAGCCCATGTCAGGGTTCCGTTCAGAGTAGGGTCTTCCGGATTGCGTCCTTCCTCCCATGCCTGCTCTTCATCCGTCAGCTTCGATTCCGTTCCGAGTGACTTATCGAATCCGTTGTAGAAATCAACGGTCCATTCGCCAGAATGGAATACGAAACCGCTATTCGCCACGCTTAGGGTACCGTCGCCACCCACAAAGAGGGTTTGCAAGAACGGCGTGTCGGTATTTGCTCTCAAGTCTTTGGCGAGCGGGAAATTCCCCGTTGAAATGGTGAGGTCTTTCCCGCTGTAAGCTACACTCTTGTTGAGAATCGCAGGTTCAGTATCCGATTGAACCGTATATTGGGCGTTTGCACCCGTACCGGACTGCACGATCTTACCGCGCACTTCCAGAACAACCTCCTGCTCGGTATCATCATCAAGTCCTTTTTTGAACGTTTCGAATGCTGCTTCATTTTCGAACGTTTGGACCGCATATACCGGCGAAGCCGATGCATCGATGGCTCCAGCTACATCGAGAGCAGGGTCCAGTTTGCGTGAAGCTGCTACCATTTCCTGCTTGGCAGCAGTCAGTCTCGCCCGATCCTGATCCAGCTTTGTTTTGAACTGCGCGTCCGTCAGGTTACCATACGTCCATGGCAGCACGCTCGCAAACGTCGCTTTCTCACCAGCACCTGCATTTAGGTCCAGTTTAGTTTTATACACAGCGAGAATTCCGGCTTTGCGAACCCGGTTCTCTTCGTTCTCGGTGATGGCAAAAGTCTGGTCTGTCTTGAAGCTCAGCGCTTCGGCCAGCTCGGGAATTGACTTGTCCCGATAGTCCACTTGCACAGCATATTCCCCAAGTGGCAAGAACGCATCGTTCAGCACTTCAAGTGTTGTGCCGTCCGCCTTCACCTTTTCCCCGCCACGATATACCAGCTTCAAATCTCCCGCGAACCCGTTTCCAAGTGGCTGGGATGTTACGGAACGGGTCACCGGCACTTTGTAACGATCCCCGTTCTTCACGTTCACCAGATACATGTCAAAGTTGGCAGCGGTAGACGTTGCTTCATTGCCGACATTGTAGGCAGCGATATTGGACACGTTCAGCGTGATGTACTTCTCGTCCTTGCTGTACGCTTCCTCCGGTGACATGGCGTAGACCAATGTCTCTCTTAATTCGCCAACCGGTGGCAGGAAAATAAAACCTGCTCTTGACGATTCATAGATTGCTCGAATTTCCGATTCCGGAAGCCCTTCGCTCTCTTGAGCGGCCGTCTCCAGCTTTTTCTCTGTCTCCGGGCTGCTCACCGTCACCATATACTGGCGCGTTGAAGGCCAGGCTTTGCCTGTACCCTTCACTCGCCATTTGGCTGCGACAACCTCGCCCGGTTTATACGGAAGGAATTCAATGCCCTGTGCAGCTTGTTCCGGCGGAACATCCTTGCGGAAGGTAAGCTTCTGGCTCGCTGCATTGAGTTCCTTCCCATTCTCATCCACAAAGCTCAGACCGTTCTCCAGTGTCAGAGTCACATCGATTTGACTATGGTTGGTGTTGAACATCTCCAGGTTCTCAATCTCCGTGTTCACTTCGAACACGCCGTCATTCACGTAACCCGTCTCTTCCTCATTCGTCTCCAGCTTTTGCGTTGGATCAAGGAAACGAACATCGAATACCTTCTCGGGGGATACAATCTCCCCCAAGCCGTATACCAGTTCATACGAGTGCTGGCCGCCAGCTTGAACCGTATCAGGCTCCCAATAGAAAGCCACGGCCGTATCAGCTGTACCGTAGTCATTTGTATCCTGCGTAAAATCAAGATTCTCGTCCGGTTCATATTCCCACTTCGTTCCGGCGAGATTGGCCCAATGCCCTACCACCATTTCATCAACGACGTTAATACCGCCCTCGAACAAGTTGTTGAATCCATAGGCAATGACATTCGTCGCCATCGGATTGCTCAGATCAAGCTTGTCCCGCATCACCCAGTAAGGTGGCAGCTTATGCAGATTGTACGCCTGCTCGTCCACGTTTTTGTCATAACCGAGCTTCTCTGGTTCGTGAACCAGTTTGCGCTCCACCGTAAGTGGAACGGAATAATTCTGCCCGATCTGGAAGGCTGGGCCATCATTGCCGCCGACCGACGTGTCCAGCAACACACGTGACCCGATCTCTACCTTGGCATTTGTCGTATTATCCACTACATATTGAACACGCGCATTACCGCCCTGATCCTTGTCTTCCTTTAACAGCAAAGTGATCACTTGGCTAATACGAATGCCTTGAACGGTCCATACGGTAACCAGACTCTGGGTACCGTCATTACCCGTAACGACCTTCGGAGGTGTAACTTCCGAGGTCCAGTTCGGTGCCATTTTGTACGGATTACCGAAGATCAGATCCGTTCCGTTGATGCGGAATGTCGTGAACGACGTCTCCGGGTTATCTCCACCAAAGATCATATCCACGCCGTTATCCTTTTTGCGGATTGGCTGGCCGTCTTCTGTACGAATGCTGAAGCGCCCACTTGCATTGTCCACTGTTACCTTGATAAACCCGTTCTTAATGGATGTCGTTCCCGCTGAGGAAACGGCCGCTGCCGCGATGTGAAGCGGCAAGACGCTGATCAGCATGACCATGGCCATCAACGTTGCGATTATCCGAATAATTTTGTTCCGTCGCATGGGTGAACCCCTTCCGTTTCTCTAATTGGCCCGATTAACAAGCAGTGTGGAGTATACGCGTTCGCGCTCCTGATTTTGCACAATGATGGTGTACCATCCTGCTTTGGGTAGTGTAATCTTGAAGTCTTTGCTGATCAGTTCCTTATAGGTCACACGGGTAGCGATGTATTTCATCTGTCCTTCGCGCACCAGACCCGGGAAATAATAAATATCATACGTGCCAAGTTCATTCTCCAGCTTGGTTCCCCCAGCAGTCTCGATCGTACGGAAGTTGTTCACATTGAACGTGACCGTACCTGTATTCACGATTGCTGTTTCGGATTCGGTATCCGACAACGGAATGCCATTGGCCGTAACGAACATGCCATCTGTCGAACGAACAAATACCGTTTGCAGGGCGTAGCCTGCATTGCCGAGCTGATCCTTCACGGTGTAACGAATCGTGTGTTTGCCCGTCACCGTCAGGTTCAACGGTTTCTCCACGTATTGTCCGCCTTCCAGCACGTATTCCGCAGCCGTCACCTGCATCTGCTCCGCAGATGTGAGATTATCGCTCACCGTGTACCCGCCCAGATCGGTGACCAGATCGAAGCCTGGTTTGTTTTGCAGAACCGTTGTGGAAGCTTTGTTCAGACGGATCGTTGGTGCCGTATTATCGAGACCCGCAATCGTAAAGTTGACCTGTTTCTTGTTACCAAGTACGTCTGAAAGTAAAATCGTATGCTCGCCATTGCTGGCGTAGTCGGCGCTAAAACTCGCTACCGGGGTTGCCCCAGCATAGATCATATTGCCTTCTACTACAGATGATGGCATTACAATGCCTACACGCACTTTGCCTTTGGAGTAAGCCTGATCGCCAATCTGCACCAACTTGCTGTCATCGATGGTCTGTCCGTCATTGTCTACTCGAACCATCGTGATCTCTTCTACTGCGGGGATCGATCCAACGAGTGTTGTAATCCCTTCGGATTCCAGCTTCGCATTATTCCCTGCGGCATCTGCCAGTGAGAAGCGTGCTTTACTGCCTGAGGTCATGACCAATGAGGATTGGTTCGTCCCTGAGCTATTGGAGACCACCTGGTAATCCTGAACTTGTCCCTGTTTCGGCAGCACTTGTGCCACGATCAGATTAGATGCGATCACATTACCTGTTGTCGGTGCTGCGAAATGAGTAAATTCTCCGTTTGCATTGTACCCGTCACCCGCGCTATCCACGACAGCAGTACCACTACCGTAACGGATCAACGCTTTGAGATCGGGATGGTTGTAGTGCATGACAATATCTGCTTCCGGCGGCGTGGTATCGATGTTGCTCACCGTTGCCGTGACACTCCCCGTAAAGCCAACCGCATCTTCGTACTCAAACGTGAATTCTCCGTTCTCGCGGAACGTTTTGGACGACGTCGGCAGATTGGTGATGCGGATCGGTTCACTCGATTGCAGACTTACTTTAACCGTGCCATTCGTTGCCGCAATCGTGGAATACTTCACGTTTACCATTGGCGGCGTATCATCGAAGTTGGAGACCACGATGAACACGGTTGCTGTAGTGCTGCCATCCTTCACGGTGAAGGAGTAGCTTCCGTTGCGGTATATTTTGAATCGTTTGTTCGCCTCCAGCGTTTCCGGCATTTCCGGGTTGCTGTTCGTTGGCTTCACGGTCTTGCCATCAACGAGGTCGAACAGGATCTCTTGTCCTTCGTTCTGCCCACCATCCTGCACCTTCTCGCCTCCGCGAACCGGCATGATCTGCTCCAGTGAAGCAAGCCCATAGGCAGGGGCATCCTGAAGCTGGATCTCAGGTGTTACGATATCGCTGATATTGTCGTAGTAGCCTTTGAATTTGACCCGAACCTGTGACTTGAGTTGTCCTGAATCATTCGTGTCAACAGGAACGCCGACATAGTTCGTGTACGGCAGCCAAGTGCTCCAATTGTCTCCACCGTTGGTGGAAACGGAATAGAAGTAACCTTCCTGTGCCGGCACATCCACCGTCAGTTCCATAATGGCGGTGTACCCATCATCTCCTGGACCTTCTGTCCGAATCAAACGCGCGCTGCCAACAGGTGGTTCACTGCTCAGATAAAACACGGAGAACAGACCACTTGTGTGGTAAAGCTTACTGTTACCCAAGCTATCGCTGGCATGGACGTACAGTCGGTAATTACCGTTGTCCTTTTTGTTGTCTACCTGCAATGTGATCAAACGATCCGCAGGCGACACGCTCCAGCCCTTGCCTTCCGGATCTGGTTCCTGTTCGTCTTGCCCGTCAACCACTTTGATCCATTGGTAACGAATGTTCTTGGCTGCAACACCGTTAAAGTCCACCAACGTGTCAGACACATCAATCTGTACCGTCTGCTCTGGCATCGGATACAGATAACCCTGCGAACCGAATTTCGTGACAGGTGGCAGATGGTCGAATTTGTACTCCTGATAATAGTAGTAATAACGTCCGGTATCCTGCTGCTTGATGCGCACATGGGCGTACCAGGTCCCGTTCAACGTTTTGTCGGCAGGGAAGCTGTAGCGCTCGGCGGGAACATCCCCCAGCTTCGTTTCCTTCGGTTCATCCTCAAAAGCAACCCATTTGCTGTTGCCCACAGGACGTTCAGAACTTTCACTGTATTGATATTCAATCGTATCGATCGGTACACCGGCTACGGTGAAGTCGGGTCCGTCATTGATCGCATAGGTGCCCGGATAGGCTTTGAACTTGGTTGAGATGACAAGCACATCGACTGCTTTGGGATCGGCAGTAGCTGAATGGCCTGCCACATCCTCGGCTTTCGCATGCAGCTCGTATTGTCCACCTTTGGAGATCGCCGGATCATTCAATGTCGATATCTCAGCTTCACCTTGTGCGTTCAGCTCGGCATCCTGCCATCCGGAAGCGACAGGGTTCTTGCCCACGGCCACGAACTGGTATTGCACCTTGTTATTTTTAATAGAAGAAGTCGGATCAGCGGCCTTAACCGTAATCTTCACATTGTCGGAGTTATTGTCCACGATGTTCGCAACTTCGACGGTTGGATCGTCATTGTCAATCTTCAACAGGCCGACATGGTACGACCAATTGGAATCATCCTGTTTGAAATCGGCCAAAGGCCACTGTACTGTATTGCCGTAATCGGACAGATTCGGCAGAATGCTTGAGCGATAATATTCCTCCAGCTCGGCAGGTGTCGCATCCGGATGTTGGGCAAGGTAAGCTGCACGTTCGTTGCTGCCTTTGTCGTATTGCATCCGTTGACGAGCCGAGTCCCAGCTCATATCCGCAGTCCATGTATGCAAATACCAGTTCCCGTTCAAACCTGTGCCGTCATCCGGCAGTTCTACTTTCACGCCATTCTGTCCGGTAGACAGTACAACATCCTGGAAACCAGATGTATACAATTCTTCAGAAGGCTGCTTCTGCGTCAGGGAATACCGTTTCACTGCGGCAAAGTTGTCGTTTTGCCCAGCGAAGGGATCATTCGGGCTCTGGTTCAGCACATAATACACGAGCCCTGAACCACTGCCTGGACGGAACAATCCTTTGCTCGTCTGACCGTTCAAGTCCGGATCGAATGCATTAATCGTGAATGATCCATTTCCTACGTATTGTCCTTCGGGAATAATCTCTCCGTCCTGATTTTCATAGACAAAATTCACTTCAGGTGCCGTATTGTCCAAAGACAATCCAGCCCAATCAATCTTCTTGACTGGCTCAGTAAGCACGTTGCCGGCGTAATCCGTCAATGCCTTCCCGTCGCCAGGATTGCTGGCATGCTCCAAAGCAGCTGTCTCCAGCAATGACGTTTCGATACTCTTGCCGTCTGGCACTGTCATACGGAACGTCCATGTATTCGTGTTCTGGCCGCCAACATATGCGGCGGTCAAGCCATTGGCAAACTTGAGTCGTGTATCCTCGGTCGGGGTAAACGCGCTGATCACCTGTTCGTTAAGGTACACGGTAAAATCAACAACGTCGCCCTTGTTCAGCACAAGTCCCGTTAGTACCTCAGGCTGCACGCCATTGCGGGATGCTGAGTACTGCGGTACACGTGCGTCGATAATGGTACGGAACGTACCGCCCGGGTTCGTGTTATCGGCAAAAGGAACTGTTCCAATACCGTTAAAAGTTGCAACGGGATTACCCGCACCATCGATGAAACCAGCCTCATTCATCCGTTCGAGTAATGTTGGGCGATCCTCTTCGGAGGGCGCGATCAGACGCTTCGGATCAATAGGAATATTACCTGTGCTATCATTTAACGCAGCCTGATAACGAAAGTTAAAAGTGGAGCGTGCATGAATGTTCCGATCCAGTCCACCCTGCGCAAAGTCACTGTATCCGCTATCAGCGCTCGTTAGATAATAAACGGACGGATCGAAGCCGTCTCCACCCGGATTACTGAACAGTTCCGTACGCATGAAGCTGAATTTGCCATCAATCCGGTCAGAGGCATTCTCTGCAGAATCTGGAAACACCGGCTCGCTGAAGTTCAGCGCCAGGTTAAGGTTACTTCCTTGCTTCAGGAACAATTCATTCTTTTGTACTGCCGGATCGGCATTGAATCGAACTGCCCCCGTATGGGTCAGTGTATTGCCGTTGTATGTAGGAGGTGTGATGTCGGCGAAATAGAGCTCAATATCACTGGCGCTTTTAAAAAAACCAAACAATGTGATTTCGATCGTATCATTGGGTCCGAAAGCGATCCATGACGAATTAGCCGATTTATCATGATTGAACTGATTGAACTTCTCTTTGCCGTTAACATCGACTCGGACGTTCGTGCCACCGATAAAAACGTCAATCGATCCAATCTTAAGGAGCATTCTGGCGTCTCCACCTTCAGCCAATCGTCTTAATGATGGATTGTTCGCCACCGAAATCTTGGCTTTAAATAAACCTGCTCCCTTCGTTTTAACATGACTTACACCTACGGATTCAATATCTTCCTTCTCCATTGATGTACCCGGTGCGCCAGCGGCAAATATGCCAAAGCTATTCGCCTCGAACTTGTCAATTTTATTGTTCCAGGAAGACATGTCTCCCCGATTGATGATCTTACCACCGCCGTTTGGAATAGAAATATCCGCGTACTCCGCAGCTGCGGAAACGGTCGGCAGGTGTGGCCAGCTCACAGACGTCAACGTCAGCAAAGTGGCAAGCAGACAGAGTGATAACTTTTTGAACATGCGAGATTCCCCTTTTTCCCGTTATGTATTCGACTTCTTCATCAGCTTGCGAATATCTTCGATCGTTACACAAATATGAATGCCATTCATTGTCCGGAACGAACCGGAGATTAAGCCGATCACGCGACCTTCTTCGTTTAACAAAGGACCACCCGACATGCCCGCAGACACCTGCGCGGAAGTCAGCAAGCGAATGACATCGTTCACCTCAGCGGTTGGTGCATTCACGATGCCCTCCGTAATGATCTTGCCATCCTTCAGCGGATATCCGATTGCAAACGATCGTTGCCCATATCTTGCAGGCTGCTTGTCCCCTGACAGGGTAAGTACCGGACGTATTTTGCTATTCTGCACAGACAACATAGCCACATCGGTTTCCGTGTCAGCGCTCAGAACCGTTAT
This sequence comes from Paenibacillus sp. FSL K6-1318, assembly GCF_037976905.1. Taxonomy (NCBI): domain Bacteria; kingdom Bacillati; phylum Bacillota; class Bacilli; order Caryophanales; family Paenibacillaceae; genus Paenibacillus; species Paenibacillus sp. FSL K6-1318. Next base: position 886,056 of record NZ_CP150270.1, on the reverse strand, counting down.
CTTTTGGATGGAACCATCTTCAAATACCGCCTCGAAAGAAACCCCGTCCTTCACAACATGGGCTGCTGTAAGTGCTTTACCATCACCGATCAGAAAACCGGTACCTACCGTTTTAAGCGTTCCGTCCTTACGATACGCTTTCAAGTAAAAGACAGCTTGCGCCGCGGATTGATACACTTTTTCAGCTCCCGATACAGCCACTTGTCCGGTCCCAGCCGCTTTCGCGACAGATGAACCCGTATACCCATTCAGACATGCCACAGCAATCAGTACAGCCAAAATGCCAATCATCCGCCGCCGCAAACGCCAAGATGTGATGCTTCTCTCCATTTTCTCAACTCCATCAGCCCATAGTCGCGCAAAGATAGGTCTTTCGATGCTTTTTCTGCGTCCGTTCGACATATCTTGCTTCCGCATTATAATGGATCACAATAAACAAGCAATAAACAGAAAAAAATTTGTCGAAATGTGATTGCGCCCCCCAGAGATATTCGCTACAATGCCGATAGAATACAAGAGATTTCGTCCGAATCTACCAAAGGTTTCGAACAAACTCTAAAGGAGCAGCATTTCGTGTTATTAAAAATTTCAGGTGTTGTCCTGACTGTTATACTCGCCATTACCGTACTGCTCCTGTCAACGATCAGAGAACCACAATCTGCGGCGCTTCATGCTCGTCAAGGTGTTCTGGACCTCTCGGCTTGGAACCCTGAACAGGACGAACGGATCAAGCTGGATGGGGAGTGGGAATTTTACTGGGAGCGATTGCTTCCTGACGAATCTGCAACTCCGAATCAGGCTGGTCCGACGAAAGCACCCGATACCTATGCAACCGTTCCCGGCTCCTGGAATCGACTTGAAGTGGATGGCGTACGACTGCCTACCCACGGCTTCGCTACGTATCGACTAGTGCTCCGTAATGCACCTGCCCGGGGAACGCTGGCGATCAAAAAAATGAACATTCGTTTTGCCAGCGAAATCTACATCAATGGCAACAAACTGCTGGAAGACGGGCATGCCGTGGCAAAGTCCGCGGGTTACCAACCCGGCAACTCCCCACAGATTGGATTTTTCCCCTATCATGGCGGTGACATTGAGATTTTGATCCGGGTGGCTAATTACGATTACACGGACTCTGGCATTCCGGGTCCACTCTTTTTCGGCGAACAAGCGGCCATGCTGAAAAAACATCAAACGAGCACAGCTATCGAATTCGGCACGCTCGCTGTACTGGCTACCATTTCGATCATATTCCTCATCAGTTACCTGGGGTCTGCACTCTATCGAAACAGGGACGATTCCCTGCTGCTGCTTGGTCTAATCTGTCTGCTGTACGCCCTCTATAACGGCATGATCAGCGAACGTGTGTTATCCATGATAGGCACGGAAATCTCCTTTAGCACGCTCTATAAATTAAAAGATTTCTGCTCTGTCGCATGTCTGGGTCTGTTGACCTTTTACTTCTACCGATTCAAAACAGGCATCCTGTCCGGTATGCTCACAGCGGTGATCCTGATCATCTTCGGAGCTTACTTATGCATGGTCGCGCTCCTGCCTATCTCTGTCTACGGGCTTGCTGCGCCTTACGTCGTCGTTATGTACACGTTGCTGCTGCTCTGGTTGCTGTATCAATGCGCATCACAGTTCCTGACCAGTGAGAAAGGCGAACGGCTCTCTACTTTCTTGTGGTATGCGGCTCTCTTAAGCATCGTGCTGTACTGTCTGGACATTAATCTCTTCTCGATCTCGCTCAAGGAAAGCATGAACATCGGGCAGGCTTCCATTGTCCTGTTCAGCATCCTGATGCTGTTTCTGGCTGTGCTTCGTTTCTTCGAGGCCTATCGTACGGTCCGCACTCTCAAAGATCAGTTGCTCTTGCTGGACAAGGTGAAGGACGACTTCCTGTCCAATACCTCGCATGAGCTCAAAACACCGCTGAACGCGATTGTAAATATCAGTGAAAGCCTGCTCAAAGGCGCCGAAGGCCCGCTTACCGACGAGCAGGCGCACAATCTGGCGATCGTGACGGGAAGCGGCCGACGATTAACTTATCTGGTGGATGAATTGCTGGATTATTCGAAAATGAAACATGGCGACATACCGCTCCACCGGTCTTCGACCGATCTGTACTCGTTTGTCGAATCGGTCATGCGTATGCACTCCTTCCTGCTTGGCGCGAAAAAGGTGGAGCTTATCAACCGCATCCCGGCGCATTTCCCGCCGATCTATGCGGACGGAAATCGACTGATTCAGATTTTGCATAATCTGATCGGTAATGCCATCAAATTCACGGAACGTGGCACCGTAAGCATTAGTGCTACAGTGGTTCAAGGAAAAGCGGAATTACGCATTGTAGATACCGGCCGTGGCATTGGTACGGATAAGCTGGAGCATATCTTCCTGCCGTTCGAGCAGGAAGCAGATACGGGGCCAGTGGTTGCAGGAGGTACCGGTCTAGGCCTAAGCATTACGCGCAAGCTGGTTGAGCTGCATGGCGGAACCATTCATGCGGAATCGGTACCCGGTATGGGTGCCACGTTCATCCTGAGCTTCCCGCTGGCGGATGGCAAAGGAGAGAAGCGATCCAACGTTATGCCACTCGCCATAGCTCCTACAAGTCCTGGTAAACGGCTGTTCCGGTTCGAAGAACCAACGATTGTGAAAGGAACTAAAGACGAATGGATCATCGTCGTGGACGACGACTCGGCTAATTTGCAGACCATTGTTAATCTCTTGAAGCTGGAAGGTTACAGTTATGCAGTCACTGCACGCTCCCCTTCCGTACTGGAACTGCTGGACAAGCTACCTACCGTGCATCTTGTCATTGCTGATATCATGATGCCTGACATGTCGGGTTACGAATTGCTGGAACGGATCAGGGAGCGCTACTCCCCTTCCGAGCTGCCTGTACTCATGCTGACGGCGAGTAACAAAGCCCATCAGTTGAAGCTGGCCTTGGAGAAAGGTGCCAATGATTTCGTATCGAAGCCGTTTGAATCGGAGGAATTGCTGGCCCGGATCGGCGGTTTGACCCGGATGAAAACATCCGTTCAAGCTGCGCGAGATGCAGAAATATCCTTTTTACGATCACAGATGAACCCGCACTTTCTATATAACGCCCTGAATGCCATTGCCGAATTGTGCGTGGATGCGCCGAATCGGGCAGAACAATTGATCTTGCAATTATCGAGTTACTTACGGCGGAGTGTGCACTTTAAACACCTGGACTCAAAAACTAGCCTGATGAACGAACTGGAGATGATCGAGGCCTATGTAGCCATTGAGCAAGCTCGCTTTGGCCAACGGTTGGAGGTCATTATCGATGTGGATGCGGATGTTAACCGGAACATGGATATTCCGCCCCTCACGTTACAACCCCTGATCGAAAATGCGATTCGGCATGGGCTGATGTCCAGCATTCACGGTGGTCGGGTCATGTTGTCCATTCGTAATCTGAATGATACGGAAACACGTTTCACCATCGAGGACAACGGAATTGGTATAACCAGGCAACGGATGGATGAAATTCGGCAATCCACAGATGGCAGTAACGGCGTGGGACTATGGAATATCTCCAGCCGGTTGAATCTGCTGTATGGCAGACACCTTCAGATGGAAAGTCTGGATGGCGAGGGAACGCGGATTACATTTGATCTTCCAAATCAACGTCTAAGCACAGATGGGAACGGGGGTTATGAAACATGAAGATGAAAGTCATCATCGTGGATGATGAGGATTTGTCGCTGAAGCGATTGAATCGCATTTTGACAGAAAGTGGAGAAGTTGAGGTGTCTCGCGCATTTCACGACCCGGAGGAAGCCTGCGAATATGCGGCGGAAAATAGCTTTGATGCGGCATTTCTGGACATTACGATGCCTCGCATCTCGGGTATGCACCTCATTGGTGAATTGCGCAAGCATCACCCTTCGCTCCCCATTGTGCTGGTGACCGGATATGAGGAGTATGCGGTGCAGGCCTTCGACAAAGAGGTGATCGATTACGTCATCAAGCCCGTCACGGCTGAGCGACTGAACCGTAGCATTAAGCGATTGCAGGAAAAGCTTCACAAGTCCGTCGCCCCTTCCGAACCGACGACTCCTGCCCCCAAGCTGAACGTTCGTCTGTTCGGTGAATTCACCGTGCTCGGCGGGGCCGGAGCAGACAGTCCCATCAAGCTTAGAACGCCCAAGACGGAAGAATTGCTGGCATTCTTGCTGTATACCAAATCAACCACCCGAGATGCCTTGGCTGATACGTTGTGGAAGGATCTCAGTCCGCAGAAGGCTTGGACGAACATCAATTCCACACTGTACTACGTGCGGCGTGCCATCGGCGATAACAGTGACGTGCCGATCATTCTCAAGGACAGAAACGGTATCCGTATCGACCGGGAAGCGATTGACTGCGATTTGTACGAGTTCGAGACTTTGTTCCGGCAGATGCGTCAGGCCTCGGCACATCACCCCGATCTCTTCGAGCGGATGGACACGTTGTATACGGGTGAACTTCTGAAGGGAAGGCATTATGAGTGGGCTTTCGCGTGGTCCAGACAGCTGGAGCTGGATTTCATCATGACGATGGAAACTGCTGCCCACTATCACGCGAAGGCAGGCGAGCCGTTACGAGCGCTGTATTATTTTGAACGTATCCTCCAGATTGATTCGATTCGAGAAGATATTCATCGCGAGATCATCCTGCTGTATCTGTCGCTTGGACGAAGAACCGAAGCGCAGCGACAATATCTGGTGCTGGAGGAATTGCTCAAAGAGGAGCTCGGCTCCAGTCCGGCAGCGGATATCAAACAACTACTGCGTCAATCATGAAACAGCAAAAAAGCCCATGCGCTGGCATACTGAACTGTTCCCATCATAGTCTTTTACGGTCTACTATGACAGGGAGCAGTTCAGTCTTGCTTTAGGCTTGGGCTTTTTGCAATAGATGGACGTTCATTCGTCCTTGTCCGATGATTTTACATCATCCTGGTCTAAAATCAATTACTCATTTATAAGTTTTTCTGTATTAAGGGTAAATCCTTCAATCACGACATCTTCGTCCACTTCAATCATGATGCAACGTCTGCCTTGATAGTTCACCTGCTTCACATATCTCAGGTCTTGCGGGCTAACCGAAATCGTAGCAACCTTGGTTTCAATCTTAATGGACTTGGACGTGAACTTCGGCATAACACTAGTCGCCTTCATTTCATAATTCTTGTTGTCCACGATCGTTTCAAAGGCACGTTCCACTTTCTCCGTCGTCAGATCTTCTATACCGCTTGCGGTCAGCACACGTTCCAGATCTTTATAATCCAGCTTCGGAGGTTCTTCCTCATGGGACTCTTCGTTAATTTCGATGACTCGGTTGATTTCCTCATACACATGAGCAATGGTGGCTGAATCGAGCTGTTCACCGGCCACTTCCTTGACGATATCTTCGAAGATCGCTCGTTCTTCCAGTGCGGTTACGGATCTTTCTCCATTCAAAACATTTTCAACAAAATGCGGATCTGGGAAATTGGATTTCCCTGTACAATACAGTACACGATTCACATCGGAGTAGTTGTCCGTCACGCTAGGGTACAGGAATCCTTGCTCTGGCGTGCTTAATTTGATAATCGGATCGACAATAATGTTGTATTTGAATTCTCTCTCCACATAATCAAACAAGAGCGTTTTCCGCTGCTTCTCCGTGGAATTTACGCTGCACAGAATGAACGGATGGGCGAATACCTCATTCTTCTCGCTCTCTTCCGTAGCTTCGTTTCTAGCCTTGGTCGGCAGATAATACTGTCCACGCACGAACGTAGCTACCATGTCCCGCTCAAACTTCGTATCCACCAACATTCGATCCACGAGCAGCAGCATCAGATCCTGCCATTCATCCGGATCACCTGTTACCAGCGCCTGGTGAAGCAGTACCTGTGCCGGGTCCTCCGCCGCTTCCTGGAACTTCAGTTCAAATAACTTCTGATCCAAATCACCTGTCAGCAGCTTTTTGAAATTGCCCATGTACAGCTCCTGTTTCTCTCTGTCCACCAGTTCGAACGGGTGACGCTCCCAGTGATAGACCTCATTCGTTTCCTTCGTGATATACACGTTGAGAATATCGTAAATATTCAGTAGATCGTGATCGAGTTTAAATTGCTTGCGTATATGCGCGACTTCTTTTTTATTCATGATTCGTTAGACAACTCCCATAATAAATAATTTTTTCTGCGTGCAGCGCTATATCCTAAAAGCCAGTGCTCCCTTGGAAGTTTTCATCTGAGCAGTAGGTCACAAATGGGCGCAACTATGGAGTAGCTGGATCAAGCCATTCTTGCTCTCCATTTCTGTACTCTCAGTGAGAAATTATATCATATAATGATGACGATTAATGAGAATCAATCTATGGACTTTCCCCCTTAAGATCACGATCCATTTTTGAATACGATTTTAACTGAACATAGTAACATAACCTTCAGTCTGGTAGACTAACTAAGATTACATACCAATGGAGGAAATATTGTGAAGAAATCAATGCTAGTTTTATCTGTTCTTGTTTTGTCCTCTCTATTAAGTGCATGCACTGTGACCAAAACAGAGGAAACTAAACCAGTCAGTACAGTAGTATCACAGATTGAGAATGCAGATGTAGTAACAGATGAAGCATATACATCTGGTGCCGTCGAACAGACGGAGAAAGCAGCAATAGATTGGCAGACAGCCATTAACGAACTAGCTAGAAGCGATCAATCACCTACAGAAAAAGTCGAAGCAACAGAAAAGCTTGCTTGGGAATACAATCCTACTACTGAAGAACTCGAAGTATTTAAGTATCATGTCCTTCAAGAATTTATGAGTTTCAATTATCTAAAAGACGGCTCGAATGCTGAATATATGTTAAGCAATCTGTTTCAATCGATTGTGTTAGAACATCACGAAGTTCCAGTCGTCAGGGATTTCGCTCTTGCTTTTTATCACAACACAAAAAATGTATTTACAGGTGTAGAAGAGATGGATAGCGATAGTGTGAAAGCTTACGAAGAACAATTATATAAAGCCCTCAACCATGGAACATAATTTTCCGTATAGGAGGTACGACTATGGACATTTTCGATCATTTGAATGAATTACAAGTAGATCTTAAAAGTAAAAACCTTGAAGAAATTGAAGAGAAGTATTTCAATATTTGTTCTACGTTAGCGGACCTGACCGAGCTAATTCGATTAAGCAATTAGGCTTAAATGAATATGTAAATGATTTAAAATTATGCCTTAAACAATCAATAAAACTGGCTCAAAAACAAACAGCTCGTGCAATCTACTTTGAATACGATTTGGATAATAACTGGGATAGTACATTTTTCATTTGTGAGGAATACAGTGTATTAGAAGATAACGATGATGATTGGTCGAGCAATTGGAATGAGGATTTGCAAGGTCCACGCTTAAAAGAATTTGCTGATATTTATGAGATAAATGGATTTGACATTAATGAGACCGCAGTCGGTTCAACCATTTACTTAATAGCAAGAACAGTAATTTCATATGCAAAAGCATATCAGGTGCTCTCCGATGAAAGTTCACTCGCAGTATGTATTGCTTTTCACGACCAAGACCCTATCATCAGAATTAAAGAATAGTAGATAGAGAGTGTTCATTGATCTGTAGTTCTACCGCCTAATAAACACAAATAGACCGTCTCCCAAAAAGGTAGCGGTCTATTTGATTGTATTGTCTTTTAAAAAGCCCTAAACGTAAAAAGTAACTCCTGTCTAGACTGGTGTTATCGTGAACAAACAGAATTATATAGTCCAACAATACATCGAAGCTCCTCGTGGCTAACACCTTACATATTTGCGCTTGAACCCAGTCCGCCCTGCATCCACTGCCTTTTGGATATTCTCGGAGGCATTCAACAACTTGCTCTTGGGCTTGTCCTTATTTACTTCAACAGGGCCAACGACCTTGGCCGTCTCCACTGCCTGATCGTGCAAGGGCTGATAGGATGTCGCGACGGTATATAGGAAGTTGTTCATCGAATATTTCGTTCGTTCCGGAGATTCGTGAATGGTCTTTTTCACGCGTTCGAGCATCTCCATCAGTTTATTCTCAGAAAACTCAGTATCCTTCCGGCTTCCAAGCAGCCAGCAGTAACAGCTCCATCCCGCTGACATCCTCAGTTCATCACCACTAGCAATCCACGCATCGGCGACCTCTTGCGCAATGTCTGTCTCAGCCAACGTCACAGCAACGATGAAGTCAGAGATCATGTAAAAATAAGCGGCATCGATCCAACGATCAAAATCGGCGGGCGTCATCACTTTGGGATCGGCAATCACGCCTGCAAAGTACATCGCATCATAATTTCCCGTAGCGTATAATTGCTCCGCCAAAGGTTGATCCTTTTTGATCTGCTTGGCCATCGGTTTCATCGCCCCGGTTGCCACACCAAATAGCGGTTCATGCGCACCGTTGGAGATGTAGATTTTTTTCGTTCGTTCTTTACCGAGCGCCTCAAGCTCCTGCATAACATCTTCTACGTTCATGAATAACACCCCTTTTATATTGCTTACTCGCCAGATGATCCGTACAACAAATTCACTCTCATTGTATCACAGCTTCTGTCGGTGCCTCGCATCCAGATTCTCCAACAGCGCCTTAATCGCAGATCTGAGATGAGCTAATTATCAAGTAATAAAATAGCGGTACAGAATACTGCCTGTACCGCTCAATTATGTTATTCAAGAGCGGTCCATATATCCACAGCCATCAGACGGACAGCTTCCTGCTCATGGGTTCGATATACTCTTAAACGATCCGTACAGTCCTCATTCCATAATAATGCCTCACCGGCGATCTTCAACAGACATAGCCCTATACCGAAAGCAGCTATGTGAGGCCGAGCATTCAACTGATCCACCATCTGAAGGAGGTCTTCCGGTTTCCAGTACCCTTTGCTTGCATTCACGACACGACTGACCTGCCGGTTTGCAAAATCCAGTACATACGGCTGTCTGTTCACTATGCCAATGACAGGGTCCAAGCCACCTATCGCCAGGTCCGCCTTGCTCCAGTCTGTCGTAGCCAGATGCAACCGGATTACCGCCAGCTTCATGGTTTCATCACAATTGAGACATGTAATGATGCCCGCATACAAAGGAACAAGCATTTTCCTTTCCGTCAGAGGCAACGAGGTTAACTTGTCGATCAGTGCGAGCAAACGCTGCCGTTGCGGCAGATCTCTCTCATTCCCCGCATTCCATTCGTCTGTCGTTTCTGTGGCAGCCAGTTGTCTGCAAACCTCGATCACCTGTTCGTTTGTTTTGCCTTCCGAGCAAGCTGCAATAAGGGTGTCCAGCGCTGCCTTCCATCGGGTACTATCCTGAAAATCAAGCAGTGTGCTACTGGCACAAGTGGCGATTACTTCTTCATTCCCGTTCAACCACGAGATCATGGAGCGAAAAGCCTCTCTGGCTACAATTGGATCTGCATGGCCTGCGATCCCTGTAATCCATCGCAAATAACGTGGACGCGATTCCAGCGGAAGTTCACTCGGCTGCTGGTTTAACAAGCTTCGAGCAATATCCCGCTCCGAAGAGGAAGCCATCGTACTCATCATGGTCCAGCTTCGCTCATCATCCAGACATTGCCTTGCCGCATGTCCAATGGCGATAATGACGTCTTTGTGAGTATTGGGCTTCTCGTATTCCCGAACGAGGAGGGTCATGCTGTCATTGCTTTTATAAGCACCAAGCAGCCGAATGGCCTCTTTTCTGACCGTAATCTTCAGTTTCTCCCGATTTAGCAACTCCGAAAGCATCGACGTTAGCAAAACCGGGCTCACCCTGCGCGCGCATCTAGGGATTGAATACATGGCAACACGAGCGCGGTCTCCATCCAGATTATCCAACAGAACAGGAAGTGCCTTCTCCGGTTCTTCACCTAACGAATAGGCATACAGTGCCGCCTCCACGACATGCACTTCCGAATCCTGCAACAGCACCTCCAGTTCATCGGACCAGTGGTCGGGCATACTCGCCAAGCTTCGCATCGCCGACGCACGTTCATGGAAGCTCCGTTTGCTATCCAACGCAATCCGTTCCAGCAGGGAAGCGAATGCCTTTTGCTGACGTGGCAGCCATCGATGGAATCCATCCCTGGCGGGCAAAAGATAGATGGTTTTTCCCGATAAATGTTTTCCTTTAATGACTTTTCCTGAGATGAAAGGATCTAGCCACTCCTGTCGCTTCAGGTGCACATGCATAAATACATCGTCGAACGAGATAAAGGATGGATCTCGATCCAGCAGTTCTTTAACTCTCTCATCCCGCGTTTCATAAGGAGCTAACCAATACCGAATCGCCTGAGCCCATACCGTTTTTGCCCTCACCAGTTCCTCCAGCAGATGTTGAAGCTTAGGCAAGCGCTCCACCGCTCTACCGAACGATTCGACCATACGCAGGACCACATAGTAGTTTTCACGCTTGTTAGCTTCTAAACCAAAGGTATAAATCTGATCGAATAAAATGTTTAGCGCGCGACTTGGCATGCTATCCCAGTTCATGGAAAACAACACAAACTCTCCATCCAGCATAACCAGTCTCTCAAACGTTCTCAAAGCGAATTTGAAAAGTCTGCTCTCTGGCTCCAAGGCGTGATCCCTCAGCATGGCAAAAGCTAGTCTCTCCACACTATCCCTTGTCCCGTAGGAGGTATCTCTGGCTTCAATAACACTATCCACTAGCAAAGTCATATCATCTACATGCTCTTCTTTGAACATGGGAGCGGGGCAGTTCGACAGTTCGGCCATAACAGCATAGCGTACTGGGTCCTGATCATTCTTCACCCGTGTCAGGAAACGCAATGTCTCATCCATCCCCCGGCGAGATATCACCGTGCTTCGAATAAGCCGACCATACGCCGCAGCACGTTCATCCGCATTCGATACCTGCACAGCTTGCTCCAGCTTTTCCCTCGCATGAATGATCAAACGACGGGCTGTAATCTCAAGCCTCTGTTCCCGATCATCCCGGATGTCGCGTAATTCGAGCATGCGCGTTGCTTCCTTGTCACGCAGTTGGTGCGGTAGAACGTCCAATAACGACACAGGAAAAATACGTGTCCTCCGCTCATTTTCCTTATAAGCCGCGTCAAAAATTGCTTCACGACTCGACGGTGCAAGTGTATCCAATACTATGGCAACGTGCATGGGCTCGTCAGCGAGCAGGGTAACCAGCGTCGTCCACTGGGCTGTAGTGAACCATTTTCTTTTTTTCAGAATACCAGCTGGTACCCCCTCCTCTAAGAGATAACCTCGTGTCTCCTCCCGTGTCAGCAGTTCGAATACACTTTCAGGGCTTGTCTGGATCAGGACACCCAATTGCTGCTTAATCACAGGATGTATCGTATCGAGTGGTCCATATTTGAGCGTATATTCCAGCACGATCGCTGGTCTGGATTCACTCAACTTCTCCACCGCCGAAGAAAGTGTCCACCATACGCTATTTCTTCCACGATGTGTCGCGCTTTGCAGAGCATGCTCCAGATATGTTGCGACCAGATCAGGAAAACGCTTCGTAATTACCCGCCAATTGCGGAGCGCATAGCCGAGTTCAGGAAGTCTGTCGCGAACTGTCTCTTCACCGCACACGGACAGTAACAAGGCCGCTTCCTGTGCCCCCCAGCGAACCAGCACAAGCGGCAGCAACCGTTCCGCCCAATCCTGTCTGCGATGGTTCACAATGCTTCGCAGTAATTGACGGCGGCAATGATAGGACATAGAGATGATCTCGGATTCAATGGAATAAACTGGATCTGTCACCACTATGGTCAACAGTCCGGCTGCCCGACCTCTGACCCCTGCCTTGGGATGCTTCAAAGCAAGCAATACGGCATTTACATCATTTACTACACTCGCACCAGTCAATGCCAGATGTGCTTCATAGGCAGTACCGCTATCGAGTAAAGCTATAAGTAACGCAGAGTACTCTGCCTGATCCGAATGCTGGTGACCCAGTTGAGCTATTTTCTTCATCCGGTCCGAGTATCCAAGCGAATCCAGTTTCTTCAGAACCTGATCTTTTTCTAACGGTGTTTGATTCATTATTATCTTATCCCCTCTCCCTTTCACTCTATATAACCGTTCAATGCATCCATGCCATCGTTTCTCATCGCAGGAGCTTGAAAGTATATAACTTCTGCGTAAACAGGAGCTTTCCCTTTTGGATAGATGTTTCCGGGTGAGTATAGTCCGTGGAATCGATCTTCATCTATGCTATAAAAAGCCAACCATGTCTTCGACTATATACAAAAAAAGATGACTCGCAGGTCCACTAATGGCCCTACGAGTCATCCCTATTCATTCAAGATGGTACTACTGCAATTTAGTTGTTCCAGTATTGCTTGGCAATCTTCTGACCCTGATCAATCTTCGCCCATTGCTGAGCTTCGCTTAATTCGTTACCGCCATCACAAGATGCAAAGCCGCATTGGTGAGACAACAGCAGCCGATCCTTATCGATGATTTTGGAAGCTTCGTCCAGCAAACGGACAACGCGCGCTTCATCATCGAGTGTACTCGTTTTGGATGACAACAGACCCAGTACAATTTCCGTTTCAGGTCTGTCCTTGAACACTTCCAGAGCTTCAATTGAACCCGCACGATCATCATCCCACTCCAGGAAGAAACGGTCATACTTCAATTGCTTCAGGAACAGATTCGCAATTTTGGCATACGATCCACCACCCATGTTGCGGGAATCATAATTGCCGCGGCAGTTATGTGTCCACATTTTCAAGCCAAGGCTATGACCAAAGTCAATCACGGTATTATTAATATCAATGAATTCGGTAGCGAGACCCTTTACTTCATCTTGATTAATATTTTCCCCTGTAAAAGGAGAGTTCGGGTTGTCGTCTGCAAACAGCTCCCATAAGCAATCATCGAATTGCAGAATTTTACCGCCCACTGCAGCGAATTCCTCCACAAATTCCTTATACGCGATCACAAGGCCCTCTTTGAGCTCCTGTATGTTTTGATATACAGAATCCGTACCACCAATGTTATCCGACCAGGAAAGCTCACCGAAAATATGGGAAGGCGACGGTACACAAAGCTTCGTTTGTTGCTCGCCAGCTGTGTCTTGCAGTTGTTTAAACAACTGAATGAAATGATGATTCTTTCCACTCAATTTATCAGTGATACGCAGTCCAATATCTTTGCGTGTTTCATACTTCGAAGTTCCGTCCACATCTCTGAAAAAATAGCCGTGATCCGCGATGTAACGCTTCACTCCGCCAAATCCCCATACAAAGTCCAGATGCCACATCGATTTGGAAAATTCGCCATCGGTAACCACGGACAAGTTATGTTCGATTTCCTTTGCAACAACTTGTTTGATTGCCTCGGTCTCACACTTCTCATATCCTTCGTAGTTTTCATAGAACGGATATTGGATATCATCATTATGTTCAATTTGCGTTTTATATTTCAGCAGCTCATCCGGCCGCAATAAACTTCCTACGATCTGGAACTTATCAGTCATGTAAAAAACCCCCTCGTTGTATACAATGATCATATCACGCTGAGAGCAGTTAGAAGGGATACTAAAAAACCATAACTGGTTATAGTTAAAAGCTATATCCACTTGTTAGGCAGATTTCAGTGAAACCGTCACCGACACAGTGCACCTCTATCCGTGAATGTTATTAAATTTCACACCGTACGACGACGCAGTTCATAAAAATATTGCACCGCTGGATGCTTTAATTTGACCTGCTCCGACATGTTTAGAATTCGCTTTTTGCCAACTCGTCTGTCCATTAAAGCCAGAATATTAAATAAGATATCCTTGCTCTCCAAATTATCCTCTATAGAAGTTGATAGATACGTCGTAGCTGCAACAGTAAAATTCGATTTACTAAGTGCGGTCTGAGCCAACAAAAGCTCTTTGGCATGTACGGAGATTTTTCTACTTCTTGCCATGACTTGAAGACGATCCTCGGGAATGGGTCCTTTGGAATCTTTTCGGATAACTTCAATCTCTTCATCGCTCACAGGAATCATGATCTCCGGATCGCTCTTGATCTCCTGCTCTGACTGATACCATCGGATTGGGGTTGTAGTATCACTCATGTTGAGTACATTCTTTTTATCTACAGTAATATAACAATTGCCTGATTTATCAGGTGAATAGCTATAGCTGGTGGCACGGTACTCCACACTTCCAACTAACGCAGGACTAAGAAAACTCTCCAGTTGTTGCTTCAATTTACTCCAGGACATAGATCCTCCTATTTATAAAAAGCCTACCGCATGAATTACAGCGATCATTTCAATTATCTTTTTTCGAACCATCAACCATATGGAAACTCTTCTAAAATTATAACACAGCCAAACAAAGCAACGTCTCATGTTGATTGAAAGCTTTGCATCCGGGTCAACTTCCCATCGTTGAATGAAACTATTGGTCTTCTTTCTTATTCTACTTTATTGTCGCTAGGGAGAAAATATTTGTGCTTAACAGCTTAGACGGAAGAAACCCAGTTATTGGTTTTAAATTCCCCTATGTGATAAACTTGCAGAAAATTATCTACTTTCTATCCATCTGTCATTGCCTATCATTGTAAAATACGATGTTATTCACAAGGAGAGGGATTTTTTAATGGCTAAGAAGAAAACAATATTACCTGCTCATATGGAAAAACTCGTTAAAGATAATGATATCGCTACCGTAAAAGAGGTTTTCGAGCAATGTGAATGGGATGCCCGCGGGGGCTACAGCAAAGGTACGGCTCTCAGCTTTCGGCATATTTCGGATGAATTGGTTCGCTGGCTGGTAGAGCAAGGGGCAGATATTAATGCACGCGACAAATATCAACGCACGCCTTTACATGCCCATGCCTCACACTGGTCAGGAAATGTACCCCTGTTCCTTGAATTAGGTGCAGATCTGGACGCTGTGGATTACCAAAATGAAATACCGTTACATGCAGCAGTCAGTGGGTATAGAACCAAAGTGGTTCAAGAGTTGGTAAACCAGGGCGCTACTATTAACGTAGAAAATAAACAGGGAAATACGCCTTTAGCTAAGGGGTTAATCAATTGCAGGAATAGCGATATAGTCAATCTGGTAGAGATTGCCGCAATTCTGCTGGATGCCGGAGCATCGGTCACCCCGGATATGAGAGAATCGGTGAAGCGGATCGGTAAGGATTTTGAATTCGTCCGTGAGAAGTTCAATAAGGACAAGGTCGATGACGTTTCAGACGCGCTGATCAAACTGTACCGGCTATTTGATGTCGAGCCGGTAGCGAATCGGATCATGCACGATGGGACTTCACCCATTCAGGTAAAGGCAGCCGCTTGGCCCAAGCAACACCAAGAGCTGTGGGAGTATCTTATCCCGGCCCAGGGACATGCCCGAACGGTACAGGGAGAGGTTATCCGGATTACAGGACGCGTGTCCCATGAAGTATTGGATAATGGCGGTGGCAACTGGGATGCGGAGTATCGCAAGATGCTGGATGCACTGATTCGTCACCTGGGCACTGGTGCGCCACTCGCCCCAGCACATCTCCAAGAGGCAGCAGACTTGACCATCAGGCTTCATAATGGATACGATTTTGATGCGCCTGCCCGATTATCCGAGTTGGCTGTGTTATGGGTACTTGCTAATCCTCAACCGGTCGCGATGGCCCAACCAGAGTACTCGCGTTAAACATCAAAGCAAAAAAAGAAGCGGAAGAGTTACCGCTTCTTTTTTTGTTAATAAATATACCTAAATCATACTCATATCCATGATTACAACGATTTGTTTTCTTCGTCTTACTCTACTCCGCCTGTTCATTACTTTCAAACTCATCGAGCAATTCACGTGCTTTAGAAGTGGTTTTGGCGTTCATCAAGCTGTTTCTCAGCTCACTAGCACCGCGGAAGCCACGAACATAGATTTTGAAAAAACGGGCCAGCGGGCTGAACGAACGTGGTTCAAGCTCGGAATATTGATCATGCAGGTCCAGATGCAGCCGCAGCAGACCAAGTAATTCCTCACTACTGCGCTCCTTCGGCTCCTTCTCAAAAGCAAACGGATTCTGGAAAATACCTCGTCCAATCATAATACCATCCACACCATATTGCTCCACGAGTCTAAGGCCTGTCTCACGGTCAGGAATATCCCCATTTATCGTCAGAAGTGTATTCGGCGCGATCTCATCACGAAGCTTTTTAATCTCCGGAATCAGTTCCCAGTGAGCATCTACTTTGCTCATTTCTTCTCTCGTCCGCAGGTGAATGGACAGATTCACAATGTCCTGTTGCAAGATATGGGTTAACCAGTCACGCCATTCGTCTACAGCGGTAAAGCCAAGTCTTGTTTTTACACTGACGGGTAGTCCCCCGGCTTTGGCTGCTTGAATAATATCAGCTGCGATTTCCGGACGACAGATCAGGCCGCTTCCTTTTCCATTCTCGGCTACATTCGCTACAGGGCATCCCATATTAATATCGATCCCTTTAAAGCCTTCCTTCGCCATACCGATACTCATCTCACGAAAGAATTCCGGTTTATCTCCCCAGATATGAGCCACAATCGGCTGTTCGTCCGTTGTAAACGTCAAACGCCCGCGCACACTATGGTGCCCCTCCGGGTGACAATAACTCTCTGTATTCGCAAACTCCGTAAAAAACACATCCGGCCTACCCGCTTCACTTACGACATGCCGAAACACGACATCCGTCACATCTTCCATCGGTGCCAGTATAAAAAATGGTCGTGGCAATTCACGCCAAAAGTTTTCCTTTGTCATCTCAAAAGCTCCTCTATACATTCCAGGACAGTCTTTGTCCTCATTAATAGTAAAAATAGTAAAACTCGTAACTCATGCATCTGCTTGCCTATCATTTACATGATCATTCGCAGTTTCGTTGCAATTCACATTATGGTGTCCTAGCTTCTTCTTCACTTATACCATGCAAATGTAACTTTGTTCAAACAGCAGTATCTGTTATTACTTCCATTAGATCTTCAGATTATTGAAAGTTCGATGATTTCGAAATTGTCCTTTCCCGATTTTATCACGTCTTCATTTGATTTTCAGCACGATTGCTCTTGCCGAACTGGAAAAGCTCCTCTAAAATGAAGCTCGGCAGGCTTTAAACCTGCAAATCGAGATTTGGAGGAGGCCTGAATTGTATATGGATATTTCACTGGATATGATCAAAGACAAGGTCGAATGCTTGCAGGCGTATGACTTCCATGAACTGGCGCGAGCAATCGAAGAACGAATAGAGATTAATAAGGCACTAATGCTGCGGGTGAAGCAAGTTCAACATCAAGTGACGTTTGATCCTTTTCGCAACAAAATGTTATATAGTGCAGTCGTACATTTTGCCGTAGATTGATGGATTAAGATTCGGAATAATGAAACATCGACCTCTTCGATGTGGTTAGCTTAAACGAAATGAATATGAATGATATCTTGGATAAGATTGTAGATGTTGATTCGGAGAAAATAACCTTTTATTTCACTCCAGATGAACCACATATCGTTCAAAAAAGCACGATCACCTTTATTAAATAATGCCTACCACCAGCCACACTTTAAATAAGACCAAAAAGGAGCAGGATTCCCCTGCTCCTTTGCTATATGAAACTTCTTTCTCTCATCAAACGTAAATTCACAAGGTATAATGAAATCAGATGACCGTTCAGCATGATCTTATGACCATCATAATGAAGGAGGGGACATTCGTGGCGTTTATTCCGCTAAACTGCCCCAATTGCAACGGAAGAATTGAATACAAGAAGGATGAGGTTTTAAAGTGTCCCTATTGTGAAACAGAGCTTTTATTGAAGCAAAATCATGTCTATTACGTAGACCAGACCATTAATCATTACCACGGAACGCCTCCCAAGGCAACGCCGAAGCAGACTGCCTCCGTAAAGCTACTGCTGATACTGATGTTCGTCCTAACTGGCGCCATCGGTACATATTTTTATTATAGTAACAGCTCCACCTATCCACAAACAGAAGCCAATCTGCCTGTGCGAAAGATGCCCGAAAGCGAGGTTTTACTCTCCTTTTTGCGAGATATCTTCGATAAAGGGGCTGCCTTGCCAACAGAGGAGGAATTGGCTCGTATTCGCTATTTAACCGTAGAGCATTCGGAGAATGATCAGTGGAAGTTTACATATAGCCTCTCCGATCCCTTCAGCGATGAACAGGCCGAGAAGATCACTTATGTTACTCAGGACAAGAAATTGAATAGCCAGCGGATTGATCAGCGAGATTTTGAAGCTTTTAAGGGACTGACGGCATTGGACCTGACGAATACCTATGAAATCTCCCAAACGGACCAAACCACTCTGGCTCATATGGCCGGATTAAAAAGTTATGCTGGCGCTTTTAACGAATCCTTCAGTACATTTTCGGGCTACTTTGGCGACAAGTCTAAAATTACGGAGCTTTCCACTCAGCTTCGCAGCAATCAGGAACTGGCCATGCTGCTGGAATTTCCTAATCTGAACTCTTTATCCATTACCTATGTGGATGAGTCTGTAACAGATTTTCACTTGTTAAACCAACTGCCAATCAAGTCCCTGTCGCTCACCTTTGTCGATGAACTCGGATGGTTGTCGTCCATGACAGGGCTATCATCCTTGTCCATACAGCACAGTGAAACCACAGACCTGCAGCCGCTATATGCCTTGACACAGCTTCAGGAGCTTCAGTTGTCCTATTTAACGAACGTAAAGTCCATCGACTTTGTACAAAATATGCCTGCTCTACAAACGTTAGATATCGAAAATGTAAACTTCTCCAGTCTGGAGCGCTTGGCCGGCAAAAACTCTATTACTACGCTGCGCCTGGCTTCTCTAAGTCAGCTTGGCTCGGTAAAGGCCATAAACAGTCTACCCTCTCTGCGGGAATTAACGTTGTCCGGCTACTACGAGAATGCAGAAGCGCTGACACTGCCTAAAGTAGAGCGAGTGGAAATTCCAAGCTCCTTTCTCCCCGGGCTAAAGGCCCCGGCTACAACCAGTTTGACGCTCCGTGGCGGAAGTGGGGAATTGAACTTGGCTGCGCTGGGGAAATTCCCGAAACTGGAGCAACTATCGCTATGGGAGATCGATGAAATAATCCGTTTGGGCGCCTTGGATGGCTTGTCCAGCCTAGAGACCCTGAACATTTACGACTCTTCACTATATAAGGAGAGCGATGCTTTATTTCGTTTGAAGCAGATCAAATCTCTGATGTGCTTCGAGTGTAGGCTAAACTTTGAACAAAAGGCGGCCGCGGAGAACAGCATGCTTGAAAATTTGACCTTAGAGCAGCCATACTTCAGCATAAACAACACCTCTGTTAATGAAGTTGACCAGATGATGCCTTACTTTGCCAACATGTTCGCTCTACGTTCCTTCACTATGCAAGACAGCAATTTGGCTTCTCTCGAATTCATGAGCAACTGGCAGGCTATAGAAGAGCTTCATCTCGAGAATAATGCCATTTCCAATATTGAGACTCTAAGCCAGCTGCCTAATCTGCAAAAGGTATATCTATCCGGTAATTCCGTTCAAAACAAATCCGTGCTTGGTACGGGTGTGCATGTGTATTAATTACCGTTTGGGATGATGGGGAGTTTTAGACTACTGTAGTTAATGGATGGTATCGGAACAAAGAAAAAAGGGGCTCCCCTTATGCAGTTCTTCCTGCATGGGGGAACCCTTTCGGTGTTTTAAATCAAGTCAGAAGCCTTCAATATTCTTTGGACGATAGCTGCAACCTCAGCACGGGTGATGTTGGCATCCAGAGATCAGTCTCCCCATATAAAGGGATCTTGACGAAACAAACAAGCGGCTGCCTGATCGGCAACCGCTTTATCGGACATGCTTATTAAATGTCGTAGTTATTCGAAGGACTGTGATCGATAACGGATTGCACGACTCGTTTAACCACGGATTTCGCGGCATCCTGGGTGGACATTCCGCCGATCTCGTCCGCGTTAACTTCGATAAATCCTTTGCCCCCGATGATCTCTCGAGCTGTCTCAAGTTCGCCCGCACTGATAGAATCATGGGATACCAGTGAGATCAGACCGGCGTCGTTCAACACCTTTGCCATCTCCGCCGTGCCGCGGAGCGTTTCTCCACTGACGCTCTCAAGCAGCATCGTATGGTAACCGGATGACATTAGTCGCTTCTCCACTTCCTTGGCGAGAGCTACCGTATCCGAGCCAGCAAACCAGACCGTGAGCGGAGATTGTCCTTTCTGCTGGGCGCGAACATCTCTCGTGATCCCCGTATCCAGCGTGGCAAATCGGCTTTCTCCCTTCAGAGCTTGATCGATGACTCCGCAAGCAGACGTCATGTTGGTGACACGATCAATGAGGATAAAACCTCCGATGCTCTTGTTGTGTTCAAAGGAATCGAAGACGATCTGATCCGACAGCGTGAATTCACACTTGGCCAATTCGTTCTTAACAATTTGATCGGCCGGAACGGTATGGCCCGTGTTAATGTCAATTTTATGGGTAATCGCCGTTACTGTGCCTGGAAGAGTCTTCGTTCCGACCTTTACCCAATAATGTTTGCCCGGAGTCAGGACGGAATCGTCCATCCACAGGATCGTAGAAGCGAAGCTGTCAGCTTCTTGGACTTGATTGTCCGTCGTGAGCACGCAGCCCCGCGAGACATCAACTTCGCGGTCCAGTTGTATCGTAACCGGTTGGCCAGCATAAGCCGAATCCTGAGCTTGATCCGTCACCAAAATCCGCTTAACCTTGGCTTTCTCCCGACTTGGCAGAGTCATGAGTTCGTCTCCAACCGCAATCTTTCCAGCCTCGATCTGGCCCTGGAACCCACGGAACGTATGGTCCGGTCTGCTTACACGCTGAACCGGCATCATGAAAGGCTTCGTATCATCGGTAGTATGAACATCTATACTTTCCAAATACGGCAATAAAGCTAACCCCTCGTACCAGGGTGCATTCGGCGACTGGGTTGTAATGTTGTCCCCTTCCGTAGCGGACACGGGAATGACCTGAATGCTCTTGATTTGGAATTCGGCCGTCGTTTGGATGAACTCTTCCTTGATTGCCTCGAACGTCCTCTGATCGAAGCCGACCAGATCCATCTTGTTCACAGCCAATACGAGATGCTTGATCCCCATCAGGGCGCAGATCCGGGCATGGCGTTTGGTCTGGGTAATGATGCCTTTGGTAGCGTCCACTAGAATGATGGCTAGATCGGCAAAGGAAGCGCCTACAGCCATGTTGCGCGTATACTCTTCGTGTCCCGGTGTGTCCGCTACGATGAAGGAACGATGAGACGTCGTAAAATAACGATATGCCACATCAATGGTAATCCCTTGTTCGCGTTCGGCCAGCAAACCATCGAGGAGCAGCGAGTAGTCGATTTTGCCGCCTCGGCTTCCCAATCGACTATCGAGCTCAAGCGCGCGTTCTTGATCGGCGAACAGCAGCTTGGCCTCATAGAGCATATGTCCGATCAGCGTGGACTTGCCATCATCCACACTTCCGCAGGTAATGAATTTAAGTAGACTCTTCATGTTAGAAATAGCCCTCCCGTTTGCGTCGTTCCATGCTTCCCGCCGCTTCTTGATCGATAACCCGACTGGTCCGTTCGGAAGATAACGCACCCAATGTCTCCTCAATAATCTCATCCAGCGTAACGGCATCGGACTCGACTCCGCCCGTGAGCGGGTAACAACCCAACGTACGGAAGCGAATCTTCTTCATCTCTACCTTCTCGCCAGGCTCAAGCTTTATCCGCTCGTCATCCACCATGATGATATGCCCGTCACGATTAACGATTGGTCTTACGTCCGCGGAGTAAAGCGGAACGATATCGATGTTCTCCCGACGAATGTATTGCCAGATATCCTTCTCAGTCCAGTTGGACAGCGGAAAGACTCGAATGCTCTCTCCCTTGTTGATTCGCGTATTGAACAGCTTCCACATCTCCGGACGTTGGTTCTTCGGGTCCCACGAGTGGTTCTTGTTCCGGAACGAGAAAATCCGCTCCTTCGCACGCGACTTCTCCTCATCACGTCTTCCGCCACCGAACGCAACCGTGAATCCGTATTGGTCCAATCCCTGCTTCAGGGCTGTGGTTTTCATAATGTCGGTATATGCGGAACCATGGTCGAAGGGGTTGATTCCTTGTTGAATAGCCTCTTCATTAGAGTGCACGATCATCTCGATACCAAATTCCTTCGCCTTTCGGTCGCGGAACTCAATCATTTCCTTAAATTTCCAGGTAGTATCGATATGCATGAATGGGAACGGCGGCTTCTCGGGGTAGAAAGCCTTTAGGGCCAAGTGCAGCATGACCGAGCTGTCCTTGCCGATGGAATACAACATGACCGGTTTCTCGCACTCCGCTGCTACTTCTCTGATAATGTATATCGCTTCAGCCTCAAGTTGATCCAGATGTGTTAATTCTTGCATGGCAAGGCGGCCTCCTTTTAATCCTCACTAAAACCATCGTATTTATAAACTTATCCTATCAGATTCCATCTTTATTGCAAAGTGGAAAAAAGTAAAATTTATGATGTCTATGTATTGAATCGACAATATTCAGCATTGAGTAGCGGTTCTCTCCTATAATAAAATCGCCTGAACGAATGATTTGTGCTGAGCTGCAAATAGAATCGGTTGGTTAACGATCTATATTACAATCATGATTGAGGGCCATGGAATTTGAAAAAGCTGCCGCCTGTAAAGTACAGACAGCAGCTTCAATGAGTCGCCCAGATCCTGGACAGAATCACCGCTGCTTCAGCGCGGGTCAATAATTCAGTTGGTGCGATTTTGCCACCTTTTCCGTTGACGATTCCGCTTCCTACAAGGGAAGTTACACTATCCACAGCGTAAGTGGAAATGGTTGCAGCATCGGAATAAGGAGCCAGATTCCCGCTGCCGGCAGATGGCTTACCTGCTGCTTTCAGGGCTTTCGCCGTTAAAACCATCATGTCTTGACGGGAAATGCTGCTGGGTTTGAACGTGTTGTCTTCGAATCCATAGGCGATCCCCAGCTCCTTTGAAATGGCCACAGCCTGCGCATAGTAAGCAGTAGGCTGTACATCGCTGAAGACTGCCGTGTTCGTGCCCGGGCCCTTCAATTCAAGTACTCTCACCAACAAGGTGATAAAGTCAGCTCTCGTGATGGAAACTGCAGGCGCGAAGTCATCCGATACGCCTTTAATAATATCGCGAACAGCCATTGCTTCAACGGCTTCTTTTGCCCACAGGACATGCTGTACATCGGCAAAAGACTTCGTTACGTAGGCTACGGCATACCTGCTAAATTCCGTTGTCTTGAACACAACCGATCCGGATTTAGCATCATATCGTCCACTTGGTACGGTTGCAGCCTTTCCTTGACTGTCAATATTCAGGATCACCAATTGATGTGCATTGGCAAGTTCTTGGCCAGCAGGTGTGTACGGCACAGATACCGTTACAGGCGCCGCTGGAAAGCACGCCTGAAGCAGACTGTCTCTATAAAGGTAATGCTGATACTGATGTTAGTCCTGGCTGGCGCCATCGGTACATATTTTTATTATAGCAACAGCTCCACCTATCCAAAAACAGAAGCCAATCTGCCTGTGCGAAAGATGCCTGAAAGCGAGGTTTTTCTCTCATTTTTGCGAGATATCTTCGATAAAGGGTCCGCCTTGCCAACAGAGGAGGAATTGGCTCGTATTCGCTATTTAACCGTAGAGCATTCGGAGAATGATCAATGGAAGTTTACATATAGCCTCTCCGATCTCTTCAGCGATGAACAGGCCGAGAAGATCACTTATATTACTCAGGACAAAAAACTGAATAGCCAACGGATTGATCAGCGAGATTTTGAAGCTTTTAAGGGACTGACGGCATTGGACCTGACAAATACCTATGAAATATCCCAGACGGACCAAACCACTTTGGCTCATATGCCCGGATTAAAAAGTTATGGACGCGCTTTTAACGAATCCTTCAGTACATTTTCGGGCTACTTTGGCGACAAGTCTAAAATAACGGAACTTTCCACTCAGCTTCGCAGTAATCAGGAATTGGCCCTGCTACTGGAATTTCCTAATCTGAGCTCTTTATCCATTACCTATGTGGATGAGTCCGTGACGGATTTCTTTCTGTTGAATAAGCTGCCGCTCAAGTCCCTGTCGCTCACTTATGTTAATGAACTGGGATGGTTGTCATCTATGACGGGGCTGTCATCCTTGTCCATCCATTACAGTGAAGTCACAGACCTGCAGCCGCTGTATGCTTTAACCCAGCTTCAGGAGCTTCAGCTTTCCTATTTAACCAACGTAAAGTCCATCGACTTTGTACAAAATATGCCTGCTTTACAAACGCTAGATATCGAAAACGTAAACTTTTCAAGCCTGGAGCGCTTGGCCGGCAAGGACTCCATTACTACACTACGGCTTGCTTCTCTAAGTCAGCTTAGCTCGGTAAAAGCCATAAACAGTCTGCCCTCTCTGCGGGAATTAGCTCTGTCCGGTTACTATGAGAACGCAGAGGCGTTATCTTTACCTAATGTGGGCCGAGTGGAAATTCCAAGCTCCTTTCTCACCGGGCTGAAGGCGCCCAGCGCAACCAACCTGACGCTCCGTGGCGGAAGCGGCGAGTTGAATTTGGCGGCGCTGGGGAAATTCCCGAAACTGGAGCAACTCTCCCTCTGGGAGATCAGTGAAATAACCATCTTGGCACCCTAGACGGTTTACCTCGTCTAGAGACTCTAAACATTTACGACTCGTCACTATTATAAGGAGAGCGATGCTTTATTTCGTTTGGAGCAGGTCAAATCTCTGATTTGCTCCGAGTGTAGGCTGAATTTCGGACAAAAATCGGCCGCGGAGAACAGCGTGCTTGAACATTTGACCTTTGAGCAGCCATATTTCAGCATAAACAATACCTCTGTTACTGAAGTTGACCAAATGATGCCTTACTTTGCCAACATGTCCGCTCTACGTTCCTTCACTCTGCAAGACAGCAATTTGGCTTCTCTCGAATTTATGAGTAACTGGCAGGCCATAGAAGAGCTTCATCTCGAAAACAATGCCATTTCCAATATCGAGACCCTGAGCCAGCTGCCTAATCTGCAAAAGGTATATCTATCCGGTAATTCCGTACAAAACAGGTCCGTGCTTGGTGCGGATGTGCATGTGTATTAATGACCGCCTGGAATGGTGGGGAGTTTTTAGAATACTGTAGTTAATGGGTGGTATTAAAAAAAAAAGACAAGAAGGGGTTCGAGAATCATGTATCAATTCTCGAACCCCTTCTGTTTATGTTTAGCTTCTAACCAACATCGCTACAGACTCCACATGGAATGAGTGTTGACGGTAGAATAAATTAAGATGTGACTGTATTCACTCATAAGGTCATATTCCATTATAGATGGAAAGGAAGAAGTAAGACTATTGACCCTTTTCGCAATAAAGTGTTATACAGTGCAGTCGTGCATTTTGCAGTAAATTAATGAAAAACCGAAATAATTGAATTTAACTAAGATTGTGCTGATTATAAGGAAAACAAAAAAAGACGCGATTTTGCTCGCGTCTTCTTTTCGTACCAATCTCCCAATTTTCCTTGTTACAGATTCTACTTAACCAACATCGCCATCAACTTCACGTGTGATGAGATGTTACCTCAGAGCAACTAGGTACTACATGAAGAGTCTGTTCCCAATGTTATATTGGCAAATTAAATAAACGAAGCTTGAACTGAGTTTGGTTTTGAGAAATACATGTGAATCATACGTTATCAAAACAAATTACTAACATAGATATAAGACAATTAAGAGCGTACTAAAAGTCATTTTTTGTTATTCGAATAATTTGCTAAGATTATTTCATCGGTACTCTCCTCATTTTGTTTTGCTGAATAACAAAAGCTAATATTTTTTTCGTTTTTAAATTTCTCATATAGGAATGGGCGTAAGATTCTAGACTTATTATCGTTGAAATTGCTTCTTTGAGCTAAACTCCCATCCGATTTGATTCCATTTCTTCTAACTTGATAGCAATATAATTTGTTAGGATTTTCCGAGTCACTTTTACTCAATGAAGATACCATTACTTTCAATTGATCCTCATTTTTGTTATCAATAACTTCTACAGGAATAAACCTCGAAAAATATTCCATAAATTGTTGAAGTATACTTCCAAGATTTTCACTATAACTGATTCCAAAGTACTCTCTAAGTGGTTTTGCATCAACAAATAACTTAGCAGCATTTGCTTCCACTTGTAAACTAATATTCACATCAGTCAGTCTTAAAAACTCTAATTTCAGTAACGCGTAAGCATTCTTCTTTTTTTCATTTTCCGCAAACAACTTTATTAGTACGATAAAGTCTTCGTCATTATATCTAAAAATAAACGAGTCAATTACCCAGCCCTTAGCTTCCATATCTTTCTTTAAATACTTTAGATTTTCTAAAACGTTAGTCATATATTCGTCCCTCTTATCGTTGTTCCCTCGTATAGTAGAAAATAACCATTGTACTCGCTAAGTTAGCGAAAAGACACGTTTAACTAGCCGTTTCTAACAAGCAAAACACTAAATATTCATGTTGTTATAATGAAGGCTTTACCTTCATTTATTCAGTTAAGTTATGTCTACGACTCCTTCACTAAACTATCCCACTTAGCACAACTGCTGATTCTTTAATAAATCCTCTCCAACAATCTTCTTTTTTCGCCCACTGTGTAACATTTTGATCACCAGCAGATTCTTTTAGATAATTTAAAGCATTATTAGCAATCGTCCGTACAATATCCTCCCACTTATTAGAAAGATCTTGTTGCCTCCATATTTCCATTAAATTTATTTCTTTTCCGTACAAATGACTTAGCATTGCTACTGTATAGT
Organism: Paenibacillus sp. FSL K6-1318; assembly: GCF_037976905.1. Taxonomy (NCBI): domain Bacteria; kingdom Bacillati; phylum Bacillota; class Bacilli; order Caryophanales; family Paenibacillaceae; genus Paenibacillus; species Paenibacillus sp. FSL K6-1318. Next base: position 859,171 of record NZ_CP150270.1, on the reverse strand, counting down.
AAATCACGTTTGCTCTATAACCTTTTAAATTCATACTTTCAACAATTCTAGTTACGAATATATTTATAATTCTCCTAGAAATAAGTTGCTTATAGTAGTCGCTATCAACATTTAAAATACTTTTTGTTACTTCACCTTCGTCATTTGTAACAGCACTTTGTTTCCAATATTGGCTATTCATATCCATAAAACGTTTAAAGGCTTCTTCCCCACCTTTACTAGATACATGCGGATATCCTTCCCAAGACATAAAGTATTTTGCCATCTCCACTTTTGTTATTACTTTATCTGATGGGTACATTTTTTTAAAAGCAGTTTGTTCCTTTCCCTTCGAACGCCTACTAATATCAACCATATACTGGCCACGTGCTCGTTCAAAATACCATTTAGAATCTTCTTTACGATTATCTTGTGTAGGAATCCAAACGTTACGAGAATGTTTTTCAACATCTGACATAAAACGAGTATTTGCAAGTAAGTCTGATTTATTGATTTTATTTTGCGTATTAGCGTATTCTGAAATTTTAGCTATCATCTCATCCTCAAGCGCGAGATTATCCAATTGAAGCTCATTATTCTCTCTTATTTCTGGAACATTTATAATAGTGAGTTTTGCTTGTATATAAACTCCTTCTAAATCAACATCATTTTTATAAGCTTGATGAATAGAGGCTGTAGTTTGACCACCATTGACAATTTGCCAACTTGTTAGCTTCTTAACTTCATAGAGATTAGACTCGCCAATTTGTTCAATATCCCCTGCTTTTGCAACACTTGAAATGCCATTATTATATGCAATAAATAATTCGCGTTGTTGCGTATCTTTTAATGTATCTCGTATCCCTTTATTTGTGCCTCCGCGTGCTTGTAAAAAGGAACGTACATTTCGTTCTACTAATTTAGGTCCCCAGTCATCATATAGTTTGGCTAAGAGTTTTGCAGGAACAACCCCCACATAACACTCTATTAATCCTTTTTTTGTGTTATTTGGCACATGCATCATTTGTAAGGCTTCACCATATTCCGATTCAAAATGAATATCAAATTCTTGTATACCTTGTTCAGCTTCTGACAATTTGAAAATGCGATCCATATCCCAAATATGTACATTAACTGTTTCTACACCAGGTATAGTTAAATCTATAGGCTTATTCGAAAGATAAAATTTACTTGTAATCACATAAATATTGACTTCTTCAATTTCATCCTTTTTATCTAAAATCATTTTCGTAACATCATAATATTCCATCGAACGATCGGATAAATACAGAATTCCTTCTGCATTTGTATAGAAGCGCTTCGCTTTATTCGCATATTCTTTCAATAACGTCATGTTAGCCACTGGGAGCTCACCTTCTTCGAAAAACGGCTCATATTCCACTACGTACAAATTTAAAGTATTAATATCCTCAAGAAATAAATAACCATTGAGTTGAATCTTCGACTCTTTTTTACCAAAATAAATAATCGCTGGTTCATCCTCAGAATTTATAAATGGTAATACTTCTTGCAAAAAAGGCGTTTGCCGGCTTCCTATCACACGCCCCTTTTGTTCAACCGTGTTAATAAATTCATTAAAGAAGTCTCGTTTTCTTTTATTCTCATTCATTATTATTCTCATCCTTATTTATTCAAATTGAACATATCTTCTATCGAGACCATAAACGTTTTGCAATGTGATAAATCAATTGAATATGACACATTAGTAACACCTATTGGTAAGTTTTTTGAAGTTAATTTAGGAAATTCTTCGGTTGCAATGTATGCTAATTCCTCATGTACAAAAAAGTTGTTTTTATCATAATCTTCGCTTATTACACCACTCTCTACGAGCAAATCATTGAATTTCACTGCTAAAGATGGTGCTCGATCAATTAGCTGTTCATTTATAGTTTCAATAATCCATTGAAGCGATTTACCTACTGAATCATTTACTTCAATCTTTAATACGTATAGAAACAATGTTTCTATAACTGGATTAAGTTCTAATTGTTTTTCATTCGAAATTTTAATTTCGTCTCTAATTTTAGGTGCAACTGTTTTAATCTCAATTCCGATATTCTTACTTACAAAATCTATTCGATTTTTTAACGGACCTTTCCAATTTTCAATAATTAAAGGTGGCTCTTGAGAAAAAAATTCAAGCCATCTATTAATGTAATAAAGCTCACCAAATAGTCCCATTTCCTCTTCAAGTGTCAATTGGGCATCCCATTTTTTCTTAAAGAAATTATGCCAACGATCTAAAACTTCATATACTATTGTATATAACGGTAGCTCTTCCTCATTTAAAATATGATCCACTAAATTTTGTAGCACTCGTTCAAAAATCTCTTCACTGTCCTCTACATTCTGAGAAACCACTAAAAAATTTTTATCTTTTAGTGGTCCAATTCGTGAAAAGTATTCTTGCCCTATGTTAACACCTCTCCATTTCGGGAAAGACTTCAATTGATCTTCATCCCAATCTTCATCTGTAATATCTATATAAATACGTCGTTGAAAATTTAGTAAGTCAATCCCAATTAATACAAATGGTTTTTGAAAGTATAATGGATCTAAGCGGTAAATATCATTTGACTCCTCATTTTTTGACTGCTCGATCAGCAACTTAAATCTTTCTGAGATATTAATCAACAGAACCATCCTTTCCAACTGTATTATTGTAAATATAAACCCCTTCTTTCTTAATTCGTTCTATTGGATCGAGGTCTTCACCTGGAACTTTTATTATATCTGGAAATGAGAATGCCAGCCCTATAGGCACTAGATTTTCATTGAAATCGATATTCAATTTCTTAAATGGTTTTACTTGTGGATGTAAGGGATAAATCAAAAGAAGCGGATTTTCGTTCATCCTTAACTTTATATTTTCTCTTTTATCTTTAGTTCGATTTTCAAAATCAATAAACTCTTGGTTAGCTGCAACAATAGCACCCAGGTCTACAATACCTATCCCTTTGCTTTTATCCTGATCAATACTACGAACAACAGCACTTTCAATCGATAATTTCCCTAAACTAACTTTCCAAGGAGTAATTCCATTATCAATAGCCTTCTGTTTGTTCAATGTATCCTGTGTTATATCTACTACAGCGATATTAAATTTTTCTAACAGGTTTTCTTTATTCATTTTACTAATATAATCTGCGATTTTTTTGCTATTAACTATTCTTGCTGAAGAAATAGTTTTATATTTTTTCAAAAAATCGATAACAACTTCACTAGGAACATCTTTAGCAATATGGTACTTGGTCATTTTATTAATCGTTTTAAAATCTTGTTCAACATTATTGATGAGCTGAACCGTAGCCTCCATATTCTTTTTATAAAATTCCTTGTTTTTTTCAAAGCTACGTGTTTGTTGCATGGTTCCGGTGTATGTTATAGGAGACTCAGCCGTACCCATTTTTGCTGGACTCGTAACTGTCATTGTTTTATGTGATAACATTTTTATTGCATATTCTTCTGGTGTCACATCATACTCAACCATTTTTTCAAATTCTTCTCTTAACTCACTCATGACAACGGCAAGATATTCAAAATTCTCTGCAATTTCTTCACTAGTGTAAATACGGCATAAGTCCATATAGCCGGTACGAAAGCCAAACCAACGTCCCATCTGCATTAATGTGTCATACATAGAACTACTACGATAATAGTAGGAAATTGTCAAACCTTCCAATGTTAAACCACGTGATAATTTATTCCCTCCAATTGCAATTACGTACAATCCATTTTCTATGTATTTATCATACTCAAGAGCATCTTCACTCTCCCCGTTAATTTCCATCACTTCAACCTTGCCTGCTACAACCTTGATTTGTTTATAGATTTCTTCCCAAGCAATGCTACTGAATTGTTGTGACGAATTGAAATTATTTTGTACTTCTAAAAAATCATCCTCATACAATTTTTGAAGTTTACTTATATATTCACTTTTCGAGTTATAAATTAAGTCATTGGATAATTTTTTATAGAACTGATTAATAACACTGCACATAGAGTTTTGAACATCAGTAAGTCTTGATGTATGGATTAGCATTGATTTATGGTCGCTAGTTTGACCTCTTATATTTCTAATAGCATTTGAAAGTAAAAAGGCTAATATAGCTTCCTGCATAGATTTGGGAACTTCCATAAATAACCCCGCATCATCTTTTGTTCTCATACTATCTAAAATAGCGATATCTTCTGAGCTTAAGTGCCTTATAAACATCGGTTTATTATCTTCTTTATAACCGGTTGTATTGAAATATTCATCTGGTCCACAGTAACCCTCAGGTTTAGGTAATGCGCTAACAAAATCTTTTGGATAGAGATCTTTCCCTACATCGATATGGTTTGCATCTGCTTTGATTAGTAGATTAGCGAATGGCGTAGCTGTATATCCGACATAGGATTTTTGATTAAACAAACTTAGAAGTTCTCTGATTAGCTGATTAATTTTGCTAGGATCATCAGTATGTTTTCCAGACGAATCAACACTAGCTTGATCTGCCTCATCATCTATGATTAATACTGGTGGACTCATTTGTGAAAGGTTAATACTTTTGCTTAACAATTCTATTAATTTAGGTAGCACATCTTTTTGTTTTTTTACTACAAGTAGAATTGGCTTATCTAAATTTTTAATACCGATTGCATTATTAGTAGATATGTCATCTTGCACGGTAGTCCAGGTCTCTATTTGTGTCCCCCCCGTTTTAACTAATGCCACCCCTTTTTTTTCACCAGTGATTATATCGACATTACCGACAACTTCTCTTTCTAAACGCAACTGCGTTTGAGCACGTAAATCATTGTGCATACCTGCTAACACAATTACTAATTTGTACCCTATATCAAATGCTTTATTAATTAGGCCTGTAAAGTTAGCTGTCTTCCCTGATTGTACATATCCTAATACTAGCCCACGCTTATCGAAGTTTTTATTACTTTTGGGATCTCCGATGCTCTTCAAGATTTCATTTGTCGTCAAATCTATACTGTCAATCGTCGGTTTAGACCAGTACTTAAACTCTTTCAAGTATTTTTCATAACGCGGCCAAAAATATGAATAGCTAGGATGTGTATTCTCAAACCATGGTTCATTTTCATTACTTCTCATAGTGTAAGCTTTACGCACATTTATATTGTCATACTTTAAATACGTTTCTAAGGCTAAACTTTCTAGCTCACTTTTGTCCATTGTGCCGTAAATCTTTATAATTTGACCCTCTGCAGCATCAATTGCTTTTTGAATCGGATTATCAAAACCTGAGTTCTTAAAGGCGGTGTATAAGTTATCAACAACACCAAAATATTCACGTCTAATATCTTGAATCATTCTTTATCACTTCTTTCTCAATTATAGTTTTAATTATATGAATCTCTATACCTTCAAAACCAGCCATCATAGAAATTGTTTCTGCCACTTTTTCAATATCTAATTCTATGCCCGTGCTAAATAAAATTTCCGCATAATCAATTACTAATTTCTTTGATTTGTCATCAATTTGTTGTCCTTCTTTTTTCACCATATTCCAAGTCTTTAAGAGGTTATTAGGTGAGCCTAATTCGACTAGTTTAAGATATACATTAATCTTTCTTCTTAAATCATGATCAACAGCCTTAAGAATTTGGGTTAGTATAGGGTGTGTCTTATTTAAAATATATGTACTATTAATATCATCAGTTGCAAATTCCCAAGTATTTAAAGTCCCTTTGATTTTTTCTCCTGACCGATTAGCTTTTGTGCGATACAACATTATTTCCTGTGAAATCTGTCTATAATATTTTGCTATCGCTTGTAAATCTTCTTTGGCATCATCAGGAACAGAAACTGTGGATTTTTTAACATCAATTTTCCAGTCGTCATCAGCCTCATTTGAAAATTCAATTTTAATTCTGACTAATTCTGAGGAAACATCCTTTGGAAACATACCGAACCAATCACCAAAACTAACCATTCTGTTTTCCCTATAAATATAAAAGCCTTGTTGATCGCGCCATCCTTTTACGCCACCTGCATATTTATAATCAGTTTGATTAAAAGTAGTCGGATGAGGTAATACATAGGGAGTAACTCTAACTAACTTTTTATTCACTCTTATACTTTGCTCCTCCCCTTCAATACGTCTTGGGTTCCCTTCTAGAAATGGACTCCAAGATTGTAAATTATTTTCATTAATTGTAATTGATAATCCTTTTTCTAACATAACATGAAAAACCATTTCTAAATATATCTGTATGCGCTTGACTTTGGAATAATAGCTTTCTTGTCTCAAAACTTTATGAGTACCGGAGCCAGAAAATCGGTCTAGTTTATCTATAAAAACAATAGTTCCGCTATTCCCTAGTACTTGTCCTATTTTTTTTCTAATGTCACTTGGAATTGACTTATACAGTAGCCATTCATTCTTATCACTGACATAATCTAAATCCCAACAACGCTCAGAAATTATTTCATCTTTTTTTGAAATGACACACAATCGTTTCCCCATTGAAAACGAGGCAGTTTTCAATCCCATTCCAAAACGCCCAAGCTCTTCTTTAGCCCTTTTGTCTCTAGGATCCTTTGAGCCAATCGTCATTGCTTGTTGCAATTCTGCATCTGTCATACCTATTCCATTATCCTCTATTTTTATAAAACCATTCCCTAAATCATATTCAAATTCAATGTGAATACTGTCGGCTTTTGCATCAATAGTATTATCCACAATATCAGCAATTGCAGTTTGTGCATTATAACCAATATTTCTAAGAGCTTGAATTACAGGTGCTGCAGACGGTTGTGTATTAATTGTAGACATTATTTCCACCTAGCTTTTTTACTCTTATATTACTCTAATAAAATTATAAAGTAAAAACAGTTAACTTCTACATCGAAAGAATGATATAGTCTTACGACAGAAACCCAAATCATACCCATAAATATCATCATTTTGTTCCAAGATTCCACAACGAGTAGCTGATGTCATCTCATCAGGTGAAGCAAGAACAACCACATCCCTGTTAGTGAGTATAACTGATATAAAGAAACCCAATAGAGGATACTTTTTTCAAAGTACTCTCTATTGGGCCTCAGTTTATGAAGGCTATGCAGTTTACATATTTTATGGAGTTGAAATTGTCTCCCTCGGTTTTATAATATCAGCTAGTAGCTCTATCTCAGATATCCCTATATATTTTAGCACTTGTTCCGCAACTGCTCTCCCCAAAAGAGGGGGAACAGCATTTCCAATCTGCTGATACTGTGAATCTTTAGTTCCCTCAAAAATAAAATAATCAGGAAAAGACTGAATTCTCGCAGCTTCCCTAATACTGATAGCTCGTATTTTCCGTGGATGTATCCACATTGATTTTCTTACGTTCAATACAGTTCCAGAAGGCTTGTCATAATGAAGACGTTGGTAAACTGTATTCTGTGTTCTCCCTGGATTAGAATATGTTTGCTTATATGATTCATCTAGATCATGAAAGTTTTGTCCTGGTTCTAACATTTTAAATCTATCAAGTGCTGTCTGTCTTGTTTCAGTCATAATATGGTTTCTTACTGTATCTACACTGCCGCTCAAGTATTGTATCAAAGGATTAGTTTTTTTAGATAACGACTTCTCAAGCGGACTGTCTGCATCCATAATTGTATACGGGGTCAATTCCTCAAGATCTTCAATAGCGTCTTTTACTGTGTAAAATTGATCCGGATTGTGTATGATTGGATTAGGTAATTCAACATTTTGCTCTAAGACAAACTTACTCTTAACACCAATTAAAAATAATCTTTCTCGAAGCTGTGGCACACCAAAATTCGCCGCGTTTAGAATGAGATGATTTTCATTTAGAACATACCCTAGCTCTCTAAATTTAGCAACTAAATAATCTAAAACTCCATATGTCTGCACTTGAATATATACAACTTTATTTATAGTTACTATATTTTTTATCTCAATATTATTTGTTATGATTTCATTCGTTCTCATCAAAATTCTCTGAACTTCTATTATTTCTTTTAGATAACTGATGATTAAATCTGTATCTGATTGATCTAGACCTTTATTTTGTATTTGTTCCCGAAGTAATCTCCATTTTTCCATATATCTAGCGGACCATAATTCTTGATGTAGCTCTTCCCATCTAAAGAACATTTTCTCTAGTTCAATTTCCACTTTCACCAAATAGGTACTAAGGTCTTTCTCTTTTCTTCCAAGTTGTCTTAATCTTAAAAAAACATTTTTGTCCTTTAATATATAATTAGATAGATCAGCCTTTTCTAAAATTTTCTCCTTTAGAAACACTATTAATTCTTCTGTTAATTCTGTTTCTTTCCCTATAGCAATTTTTTCTTCAATAAGATTCAATTCTAGATTCTCTACCAAATTTTTATCTTCTAATGAATAAAAAAATTTATGCTTAGCAGATTTCATAGATTTTACGTTCTCCATTACAAAGGCATCAGGATTTAGCATTTCAATTGTTTTTACATATTCTTTGACTAACTGATTATTAGTTGAAATTAATTCTGTCTTTTGTCGGTTCGCATTTGAAAAACCTTGACATGGCGGTCCCCCAAAAACAATATCCACACGATCTCGTCCAAATTTATTACATTCACTCATTATTTGTTCTAACGAGTTGTTTTTATCGTCATTAAGACTTATAATATCATTGAAAATCTTCACACCTTTATGGTTTCTCTCATAAGTTTTCTTCGCATATTTATTATTTTCTACTGCGGCAACAATTTGTACTTGTCCTGTTTGTAAAAATCCCAAACTTAAGCCTCCAGCCCCGGAGAACAAATCAACTGCTAAAAGTTTATCATTCCTCATAATTTATCTCGCTCCTTGCCTACGAACATTCGTTCCTTATATAAGCAGCTTAACATCTCTCTAGAAAACTTTCAAGGATACGAGTCGTAAAATCATAAAAACTTATATAAAGATAATTTTTAAGAAAGCATATTAACTATGGAATCTCACATATCCTTCTTCATTCTAAATTATAGAACCTTTACTTTTTCCCCAATTACTTTAAAAACATTTTTTCCACACAAAATATTCCAGATGAATTCATATATCAAGTTACAACTATTCCCTTGCTGCATAGTAAATTATCAAGCAGTATCAGAATATTGAAACCTTCTTTCTCTTCTCCCTATAGTTGGTAAAGTTCTCTCCTTCCTTAGGTGAAAAAAAATCCCCCACTAGTCAAAAGTATTCAATTCATTTCACTGTCTACCGTGAGGGCATAAACTCTTGGGGTTAGTTGCTTGTCTATAACACACCCTTATATACCAACATCGCCACCGACTCCACATGCACCGTATGCGGGAACATGTCCACCGGCGTGACCTCAACCGTCCGATAGCCACCATCCTCAAGTACACGCAGATCACGTGCCAACGTACTCGGATTACAACTCACGTACACCACTCGCTCCGGCTTCATCTCCAGAATCGTTTCCAGCAAACGCGGATCACACCCCTTACGCGGTGGATCGACGACGATGACGTCTGCTTCAATACCTTGTTCTTTCCAGCGTGGAATAACATCCTCGGATGCACCCACTTCAAACTTCACGTTCTTCATCTCGTTTAACATGGCGTTACTACGCGCATCCTCGATTGCTTCAGGCACGATCTCTACCCCGTACACCTGATCCGCATGTTGCGCGAGGAAAAGAGAGATCGTACCGATGCCGCAATAAGCATCAATTACAGTTTCTTTGCCGCTCAGTCCAGCGTACTCTACCGTTTTGCCATACAGTACTTCCGTCTGCACCGGATTCACCTGATAGAACGAACGCGCAGAGATCGCAAACTGAACATCACCGATATAATCGTAGATTACATCACGGCCCCATAGAACGCGGGTCTCATCGCCAAAGATGACGTTGGTCTGTTTCTTGTTCACGTTCTGGCAGATACTCGCTATATGCGGAATCGCTTCACGGATACTGCCAATCCATTCGTCTTTGTACGGAATGTCTCGACCATTCGTAACCAGAACAAGCATCATCTCGCCTGTACGGAACGCCTTCTTTACGACTACATGACGCAGCAAGCCGCGACCTGTCTCTTCGTTGTACGCGCTAATTCCAAAATGGCTGCCGATCTCCTTAACCTTCGCAACCACTTCGTCATTGTGCTCATGCTGAATGAGACAGCTCTCCATATCAATGATCCGGTGACTTCCTTTAGCGTAAAAACCACCTACCAAACCACCCTCGGCAGCTCCAATCGGCACCTGTGCCTTATTCCGATAGCGCCATGGCTCGTCCATGCCCATCGTAGGAAGAACACGAATGCCTTGCTCCGTATCTTCTGCATCCTCCACCATCACGTTCAACTTGCCAATCCGTTGCAAATTATCGATCACCAACTGGCGTTTCCACGCAAGCTGTCCGGCATAGCTCATATGCTGGATCTGGCAGCCGCCGCACTGATCGTAGATCGGGCATGGCGCGGACACACGATCCGCGCTTGCTTTCACGATCTCCAGCAGTTTGGCATAGCCATACTGCTTCTTGGTTTTCATCACACGCACACGCACGGTTTCACCCGGAAGCGCCCCCTGCACGAAGAGCGTGTATCCATTCGCACGACCTACACCCTCACCGTCATGGTTCATACCAATGATGTCGATGATGGTCTCTTCATTTTTGCTAACGGGCAGTCCTTCGATTGGTGTAGATTCACGCGCTCTCCCCTTTGGACGAACGGCAGAAAGAGATGCGCCTTGTGGTCGCACCTCTTTTCCCTGCTGACGTGTAGATGGACGAGATGATTGACTTGGCTGACGGGACGCTGAAGCGTTCCCTTGCCCCTGAAAGGCAGCCGAATTCCGGCGGTTTTTTCCACGACCGCTGCGGTTCGTATTAGACAACGTACATTCACTTCTTTCTTCTTATATAGTATCACATCAAAAATAACGTTCCGAATTTCTAATGAACTTCAGAAACGTTATATCATCCTAAGATGGTGTTTTCCGACCTTTTCCGGTCACTTTCTCCAAAATAACGATGCTGAGATTCGTTAGATTCGTAGCTTCGAAAATTTCGCCACATTAAAGCTTTCTGAGTTCGTTAAGCTAAGCGCATGGTGACCACATGAGATTATACGCGATCCCACCATACACAGCAACTGGAAAATGCACTTCCATCTCGCCTTACGGCAGAGCTGAATCCAACTCTCCTCACCACTTATGCGATGCTGTGCAACAACCACTGCGGCATTGACGCTTTCCGCAAGGGACCACATTCTCCGCCAAGTGCCAAGTTTAACGATACAGCATCAGATGATGACGCAAATTCGTAAATGTAGCTGGCAGCGTGCCGCCCAACTCTCCATCGAGGTTCAGTTGCACATAGCCTGGTGACGTAACTTCCATATGACTCGTCTGGAAATGAACCACTTTTTTGTCGTTCAGATGCTCCCCACGCAGCGCAAGCGTTACGAGGCGGATCATATCAGCCAAATTACATTTCCTCACGCAAATGACATCGAACAGACCATCATCAATGGTTGCACCTGGAGCCAACTTCTCGAAACCTCCGACCGAATTGGTATTGGCGATGAGGAATAACATGAATTCATCATGAATCTCTTCCTGACCGTCGGCACGAATAATCAGCTCCTGTGGAGACAGGCTCGCCATTTTCTCAATACCCTTCATATAATAGGCCAGTTGCCCAATCATCGTTTTCAGACGACTTGGTACTTCATAGGTCAGTTCAGTCAATGATCCGCCACCGGCGATGTTGATAAAATATTTATCATTCGCTTTGCCCAGATCGAGCGGGCGAAGCTGCTGGTTAATGACCAGATCCACGTAATCTTCCCACTGTCTCGGAATGCCGAGTGCACGTGCAAAATCATTCGTCGTCCCCAAAGGAAAAACACCTAGCGGAGGACGGTTCTCCCGCTCGGCCATACCGTTAATGACTTCGTACAATGTGCCATCGCCACCAGCAGCAATAATCATGTCATAGCCGCGCTCAATCGCGAGTTCGGCTTCCCGGGTTGCGTCACCTTCACCCGTTGTTGCGTGACATGAAGCTTCAATGCCACCTTGATCCAAACGCTGCAAAATATCAGCCAGACGTTTCTTCATTTCTTCCCGGCCTGAGGTCGGATTATATATTAAGCGAGCTTTTTTCATCTCATACGCCACCTATTCCACATTATCCATGAGTCTAAACGACCTCATATTCTTACGTTGCATCAGTCCACAAAAGGGCATATTTTTTACACAATAATGAACTTCCGTTAATGCTGCTCTAATCTTTCGTCTTACCTATATCTATGCATCAGGAATTCCGTCTCATTCCAAAGCCTTTAACTCCTATCATATCATCAAATGTAAAGATGTCCTAGCCTGTAATGTATAAGTATATTTTTTCATATCCGTACCCGCTAATCTGCCTATTACCCAATAAACCTCTCATACCTATCTTGAATCTGTCCCACTACCTTTTCTGTAAAATAGTCTCATTAATCAACCATTCTGCCCGCTTGGGCAGGAATTAGTCTTCGGTACTTTCATATTATTATGACATAGATATGCTACAAATTTACAAATCTTAAGATGAAAAGATAAATAAAACAAACCTTTTTCTACTATAGTCTTAGTGCACCCTCAACCCCGCACCACATCATACCCATGAAGGAGAGCTGTGAATGAAAAAATTCGTGTTAACACTCATGGTTGCGCTTATGGCCTGTGTTCCTTGGGTCACCGTTATTGAAGCGGCAGAAATTAATCATGATCAGGTTGTCGGATTCCAGGAAGTCACACCAGTCACCGTAACGCAACAAGCAGCCAAGCTTTTTCAACCTTTTCTGAAAGTCTATCATGGATGCGTGCCTTTCCCCGCTGTGGATCAACAGGGCAATACCAGCGCTGGCTTGAACACTTCCGGGTCATCGAATGGAAACTGTAGCTCAAGTACAGGCCAGGTCTACTCCCGTTCCGCCTGGCACAATGGAGTATGGGCGATCATGTATTCGTGGTATTTTCCCAAAGACTCCCCTTCCTCTGGACTCGGCCATCGTCATGATTGGGAAGGAATCGTCGTGTGGGTCGATAATCCGGCAGCGGCCAATCCCCAAATCCTCTCCATCGCGTATTCCGGTCACGGCCAGTTCACCAACGTCACACCAAGCAACAGCAACACACAAGGTAACCATCCGTTGATTTCCTATAATAGTACCTGGCCGCTGAACCATGAGCTTGGCGTTACCAGCGCTGTTGGTGGTACTCAGCCTTTAATCGGATGGGACGATCTGACTTCTGCAGCACGAAATGCACTCAACACGACAAACTTCGGTAGCGCTAACGTGCCTTTCAACGATAACAATTTCACCAATAATTTAAACAAAGCCTGGTTTAGATAAAAAAATCCCCTTCAAGTGAACAGCTCACTTGAGGGGGATTTTCATATGAGGCTATAGTGAATCGATAGCTTACCTTTCAGCTCTGTCTTCTTATCGTTTCTTCAGCCAACCTCAAAATCCGATTTTTCTGCCTGCACGCAGCTGTTTATACCAGAAATACACGGTGCAACCCACACAATAACCCAGCAGGGCCGCACTTGCAGCCGCGAGAAGCATGACGGAAAATACATAACCTGCGACTACCCAGCCGAGCGAGAACGAGATGAGTGCCAGAGACAGGAAGAGCACGGCCAAAATATTGTTGAATCGCTGCAGCTCCACCGCCTGCGTCTCTGTCCCTTTACCAGTCAGCACGGCTTTGCCAATCTGTACGAACAGATTCAATTTGCCACTGGAAGCCAGACCAACTACCTGAATGCTCCACAGCGCTCCCAAAACTACAATTGGATTGAACACAAACGAGAGTAAAACAAACAATACAATACCGACCTGATTTGCTTTCACATAGCGCATGGGCACTTCCCGCATCCGTATATCTCCTTATCCCCATTTTATTAGTTGGTTTAATTGTAGTCGGTATTGGGGCAATGAGCAACACTTCATTTAAGGGGAGTAAAATCTCTTTTCAATACATCCCAATGGGGAGTTGGAATGCCTGTTGTCTTTTTCCAATCATTAAATGCATTATTCAACGCTTCAATCTCTCCAAAAGAACCCGCAATCAGCTTATGAATTGGAAGCACACTATAGATCTTCAACAGAAGGTACAACATGCGTTTATGTTTACGAATCAATCTGCCTTGAATCTCTGGTATAACCGAAATACCCATAGCCTCCAGTACGCTGATACCCTCATCCATCGCCTCAATCATATGCACAAGTTCCCGCTTGTTGCCATCCAGTTTTTTCAACTCATACTGCTCATTAAAACTCACTGCATTAAGCATTAGAATGGGGATGATATGGCTTTTCAGCCAGGCATCAATATCGCTTAAATAATTTAACTTGTATTTCACACGTTGGAAAGCCTGATCCAGCAAAGGTTTAAAGCCTATCTCGCCGTCCAGACTGCCGATCACCATTTGTGCGCTACCTCCACCGATGGATAACATGCGGTCCTTATTACGCCTACCTCCACTCACATGGAATCCGAACGCAACCTGTTTTCCCATCGGACTATGCTCTTCCAGATAGGTCTGCATGCTTCGTGCATCTGCGTTGTTTCCCACGATCACAATATTGTTGCTCTGATTCTCTGCCAGAATAGGTAACACGGAAGGAAAATCGTTATATTTCATTACAACAAAAATGAGATCATATTGGTCATTTACCTCCAACGTTCTGGCTACCCGAACCGGATCAACAGTCGTTTTGAATTGGAAAACATGCCGGATAACGATTCCATCCTTCTCCAGCTCCTCTGCCCGCTTCCCTCTAGCCAGGATAGTTACATCATTGCCACCGCGCACCAGAACTTGCGCCAGTTGACTGCCCAAAACACCTGCACCATACACTAATATCTTCATTGGCTATCCCTCTATTTCATATTTTATCAATATTCGTTGCTTTATGAACATTTGTTGATAAAATAAGAGTATCAAAGCAACTGGCGTGCTTCAATCGCTAAAATATCCGTTTTTGTTGAATAATCAACGAATGATTCCTTATTGTTGAAAACCATTATAGGAGGGGCCATGGACAGACGAGTACTCAAGACACGAAAGGCAATAATCGAAGCTTTTGTGGAGTTATTGACGGAAGAAGAGTTTGAGCAAATTACGATAAATGAGATTGCTGATCGAGCCAATGTTAACCGGGGAACGATCTATTTGCATTATGCAGACAAGTTCGACCTATTGGATCAATGCATTGAGACCTATTTGCAGCAGTTATTGGATGCCTGCATGATCGAAACCTCTACTACAACACCCGTTACGGCCAAGGATGCGCTGCTCAGAACTTTCCGTTATCTGGAACAGCATGCCTCTACCTATACCACACTTCTAACCAAAAAAGGTATTCCGGCATTCCGTAGTAAGTTGATGGAATTGTTGGTCCAGGGAGTGGAGGAACAAATGGATGCCTGTGGCATTCAGGAGGGTATGAAAAAAGAGATTACCATACAGTTCCTTGCTTCCGCTGCAGTCGGTCTTCTGGAGTGGTGGATTATGAATTCCATGCCTTATCCGGCCGAGGAGATCGTTGACCAATTAATAGATTTACTGGAGCTACATCTGCAATTGCACGCACCCATTAATGGATAACCTAATCCGCGTTCCAGTGATCTACAACAAACAAAAACCACGTCCTTCGACGTGGTTTGATTGTTTATGAAGCTATGGAGTTCAAATCAATTGATGCGACATTTCCGCGAACAATGCGTTCACACAACTGCGCCAAAGCGATCACTTCAAGAAGAAGCTTCAACTTCATTACATCTTTCCAGCAAAATCTGGATCTGACGCTCCAACCACTGCCCAAGCAATGGATGTGGCAACAGTGTCTCACCGCTGTACACATAGTTCAGTTCCTGTAGCCGATCCGGAATAACGTTTCTCGTGAAGTAACCGGCACTCAAAAACAGCGGCGCCACAATGACTCGGTTCCCCCGCTCTTCGCTCCAGTACTTCACTTTGTCGTGTACACTCTCTGGATTCAGTAATGCATAATCCGTATGGGCTACGCCACTAACTTCCTGCACACGCTCTGCAAGGGAAGAAATTCCCGCTTCCCAACGCTCACGAAATCCATCATGAATACTACCGTGTCCCACCAGCAGAATCGTTTCCTGCTCCGGTTGCTGCGAGAGCGTTCGGACTTTGTCCCACACCATCACGGCAATATCCGGATCATTATCCACTGGATAACCAAAGTAAACCCGCGCTGTGACCTGGAACGGTTCCAGATCTGTTTCCCGCTCAGGTGCTTCCTTTGCACCAATGGCAAATTCAATTTCATCCACATGTGTACTTCCAGATGAAACGAATAAAGGTACAACCAGAATATCGGTTACGCCTTGCGCTTCCAGTCGGTCGATACCGTCCTGGATCAGGCGTCCTTCCACCAATTCAAGAAATCCGGCTTCAACCGGCAACGGGCGGGGCAGATTCAACCGGGAGATCGCGTCATCGACGGATTCCACCCAGGTCTGCTCCTGAGAACCGTGACTGATGATGAGTACACCCGGCTTCTTCATGTTAGCGTCCCAGGCGTTCCAGCGTCATTTTATAACCATCATTGCCGTAATTCAGGCAGCGTTTGACACGTGAAATCGTGGCAGTACTCGCACCCGTCTCAGCTTCAATCTGGTTATAGGTATTGCCTTTGCCCAACATACGAGCCACTTCCAGCCGCTGTGACATGGATTGGATCTCGTTTACGGTGCAGAGGTCATCAAAGAAGACATAACACTCTTCAATATCTTTTAGAGTCAAAATAGCCTCAAATAGTTGTTCAATGCTTTTATCATTTAGCTTTTTCAGCTGCATTTCATCATCATCCCCTAGCGGTTACTGTGTACCTACATTGTACTCACCCTGAGTTGGTATTTCAAGCGTTACCGATTTCACGCACTACAGAATAAAAATACATGTTACCGCTTACAAAAGGTACTATTGTCCTCCCCTCGCGCACATCTAGCGAAATTATCGCGCTATATCCCAATTTTCACCTGTATATTTCCGATTACTTATGTAGGAATTCAATCAACCTAAATGTTACAATTTTGTGTCTAAACTGCATTTTCCTGTATGGATACCTCCCAGCATGTCTACGCGCCCAAATCCGCAAATATCCCGTTTTCCGTGATACCCGCCTACGCCGTCTCTCCGCGAATGACATACAGTATAGCAAAAGGGAGTTCCAGTAGGGTCTATGATGTTCATCTGTCATGTAACTCATGGAACGCAATTCCGAAATCCAACATAGAAGGAACGTGATCGTTCATGCCACAGCATTATTATCACCGCCAGCCAGCACAAGGGCAGCGTCCGTCTTCTCATGCTCATCGGCAGGCACATACTTCTGCCTATATGCCGCCCGGTGTGGTTCCGCGGTCTTTGAATGAAACTCAGATCCAACCGATGTATCCTGGCGTAGAGCCTCATTACCCGGGCTTCGGTGAAGTCGAAGCATCAGCCATCGTACCCTATGGGCAAGGTGTCCCTGGCGGGAACTTTTATGGAGGTGGAGCCCAGGTGGTCCCCCCAGCTCCGGTACAGGCGCCTGCTTCAACAGGCGGTTCCGGCTTTTCTTTAGCTAACATTGGTGAGTTAAAAGGAATGATCGACCGCTTCGGCGGGATTGATGGAATCATGAGTGGAATAGGCAAAATGCAGAAGGTCGTCGGCGGCATCCAGCAGATGGCTCCGATGATGAAGCTCGTTATGGGCATTCTGCCTTTTGGAAAAGGAAAAAGTAATAGCAGCGCGGCTGATGCAGACTATGAAGAATATACGCCGCCCCGGAAACGTACACGCAAACGCCGGAACAAACCAACGAGTGTTCCACGTCGTCGCAACACGACGCCAACTCGTCGCAAATCCAATTCCACGAAGCGTCGTCCCAAAAGTCGCAAAGGTTAAACCCATCCAGGCACCCCCTTATAGAAGGTGGGTGCCTTAACTCTTTTCATCAATATACATAGAAAATTCAGGAACTTATGTTCTTATTCCTGTCATTTGAGGTATACTGGATAGTAACTAAAGGAGGCGGACCATGGAACTTTTCAAAGACAAATACACTCCCGCATTAATCGGTCGGACTGGTGAATTGTTGCGTCAATTCTACCCGAAGCTGGATACCCAGCAATTTCATGAATTAGTATTCGCTGAAGGCTGGGAACAGTTGGAATTCAAAGCACGGATTCGTCGAATCACACTCGCTTTGACTCAAGTGCTGCCTGATAATTATGAAGAAGCATTACATATCATCGAACAAGCTGCCCCCCATATGAGAGGCGTTGAATATCTGTTTGTACCGGATTTTATCGAAGTGAACGGACTTGACCCAGAAGATTACGAGCTATCCATGAAGTATCTGACCGTCTTCACACCTTATTCCAGCTCCGAGTTCGCGGTACGCCCGTTTATTGATCGTTATCCGATCCAAACCATGAAACATATGATGGCGTGGGCAGATAGCAACAACGAGCATATTCGCAGACTTGCCAGTGAAGGTAGTCGGCCCCGTTTGCCATGGGGAGCTAAACTCCAAGGATTCATCACCGATCCAACACCTGTACTGCCAATTCTTCATGCGTTAAAAGCCGACGAGTCCCTCTATGTTCGGAAAAGTGTGGCCAATCATCTGAATGACATCTCCAAAGATCACCCTGAACTGGTGATGGATCTAGCCACGACCTGGTACGGACAACATACACACACGGACTGGATTGTCCGGCATGCCAGCAGGTCATTACTGAAGAAAGGACATCGCAAAGCGCTAAGTCTTTTTAGTTACAAAGAGCAGGATGCGATTCACATTGAGCAGCTTCAGCTTGCCCAGGATACGATTGCTATTGGCGAGGATCTTCATTTTTCATTTGATGTGGTCAATGAGAGTGGCGAGTCACAGATGCTGAGAATTGAGTATGAGATGGGTTATATGAAGGCGAACGGCAAGCAGGCTCCCAAACGATTCAAATGCTCCGATAAAATGTATCCCACAGGTAGAACCAAGGTAGCCACCAAACAATCGTTCAAAGTCATTACCACGAGAAAATATTACGCCGGACTGCATACGCTAACCATTATTGTGAATGGAAAAGAAGCAACAACGACTTCCTTTGTTCTTGAACTGGAGTAAAAGGAAGTCATCATAAGTTATACACAGCTTATTCCAGCGAAACACTTATACACATGTGGATACAATAATTTTATTCCTCAAGTTCTTCTATAGAAGAATCAGAAAGGCCACCTGGCCAACATCATCTCCTGACAGATATTACTGCCTGAGATCATGGCCCAGTGGCCTTCTCTTATGTAGTTCAAACTGCAATTCCCCTTACCCACCCTCACCGCTATCCAAAGACCTGCATATGGTCGTAACAATTAGAAAGATACACGATACATCCATGCTGCGCATTCTTGTAACAATATTGGGCTAAATGATGATGTGGGTTAGACATGGCCCAGCGTCTACCAGGTTTCCAACTTCCCGTTGGTGGGTTATGCTCGCTTCATTTGGATAGGGTTACCGACGCAGTTTTATTCCTCGATTAAGTCTATGGTCCAGTTCTTCTCCTGAATTTTAAAATCCAGTTCCCGGTAGGATTTCGAAAGGCTATCCACTTTATGTTGAATATCTGCTATGTTCACGGTTCGCTCATACTTCACTTCAGAACGACTGTACCGATCCTGGCGAATGGACGCATTCTGCAAAACTTCGTTAAAGGATGCTCTTTCTTGCATGATTCCATCCCGCTCTGCAAGGGCATCAGCAAGCGTAACTCCAGCAGTGAAGTCAGTCTGCGCATTGGTCTTATTAATTTTCTTAACCAATACCGTCAGGCTCCGGATCGTGTTCTCCAGGTCGATCATAAGCAACTGCGGGTCCTCTGCTGGCTGTTCACCTTCCTGAACTTTGACTACGCGTTCCAGACGTTGCTTGAGCTGAGCTATCTTCTTCTGCTCATCTGCACGCAGTACAAGAGCCTCTGCCAATCTCATCGTATCCCATCCTTCCACAATGATATGTATGGATAATTCATCCAGATTCTATTCACATATCGTTATATTTTACCTGTGGATACACGTTATTACAAGTTTATGTTACTAACATCTAATTACATTCGTTCTCACTTAAACCAGCCCCGTTTTACAAACCAGGCCACCATGCTTCCGCCAAGCACAAACATTAACAACAGCACCGCGCCATACCCAAACTTCCATTGAAGCTCAGGCATATAAGCAAAGTTCATGCCATAGATTCCCGCGATCAGCGTGAGGGGCATAAACACCGTCGTAATCACCGTGAGTGTCTTCATGATCTGATTCATCCGGTTGGAGTTCAGGGAAATATAACTGTCGCGCAGGTCAGCGGTCATTTCCCGATCGGCTTCGATCATATCCGTCAGCTTCAACAAATGGTCGTAGATATCGGTAAAATAAGCCGTATGTTCGCCCGTTCGCTGCACATGCTGGGAATTGACCACCCGATAGAGCAGATCCCGCATCGGTACAACCGTTCGTCTGAGCTTCAGCAATCGACTGCGCAGGTCAAACACCTGGTTCATCAGGTCTTCAACCGACTCTTGTCCACCGCGGTTCTCCAGCTCAGCCAGTTCATCCTCAATGGCAAATAGAGACGGGAAATAATGATCGACCAGCTTGTCCATCACCGTATACGCTGCTGCCACCGGACCTCTCGCCCAGATGGTTCGTTCATGTGCATGATGCAACAACCGTTCCCACGCTTCATCCACTTCCTCCAATACACCATGATGAAAGGAAACAAGGAAGTTCGCTCCGAGAAACAAGTCAACTTCCTCGGCTTCCAATGTGGATGGATTCAGTGCATGCAGCACAAGAAACTGCAAATTTTCATAATAATCGAGCTTCGGCCGCTGCAACACATGCAGACAGTCCTCTATAGCTAAGGGGTGAAAATGAAAATATGTATCCAGCAAACGGCTTTCCTCTTCCGTTGGCTGGTTAAAATCCGCCCATACCCAGGCGTAATCATTCAGGTCCAGCTGTGTAAGTGGTACGTTAACGGAGACTTGATGCTCTCGTGTAATGGCGAGTGTACGAATCATAAATTAGACCACGTCCTTGTCCTGTATCTTTACGTCATTGTACAACTTTAACCATAGGCACGTCTGCCAACGTAGCCAAAATATCCACAAACACATTCAAACTCGACAACAAAAAAAGCCAACCCTGTTGGCTTCTCTCATTTCCCTATCCACAGTTCCCTGTATCCACAGGAATATCTTCTTTTGGTTTATCATTCCACGGATGGCTATCCACATATCCAGCCTGTCCACACGTTCATGCACAGGCGTCTCTTGATTTTGGTTGTATAATTGTCCACATATCCCGATATTCACACAGTTATGAACAGTTTGTCTGGTAACCCCGAATTCGTTCGGGATAACTTCTCTTTTTAGAAAATGATCCAGTACAGCAATCCTGCCAGTCCAGCAGTAATTGGAATTGTAATGAACCACGTAATAATGATACGTCCAGCAAGTCCCCACTTCACAGCAGAGAAACGTTTCGCGGAACCCACACCCAGAATAGCTGATGTGATCGCGTGCGTTGTACTCACTGGAAGGTGAAGCAACGTTGCTGTGAAAATAACGGAAGCAGCTGACAGATCGGCGGCGAATCCGTTAATCGGTTCAATTTTAAAGATTTTGGTACCCATTGTTTTGATGATTTTCCAACCACCAATGGATGTACCCAGAGCCATCGCGGTTGCTGCTGAGATTTTAACCCACAGCGGCACTTCCAGATGATCTTGTACACCTGCTGCTACCAAAGCAAACGTAATAATACCCATCGCTTTCTGTGCATCATTCGTACCATGTGTGAAAGCTTGCAGTGCTGCCGTGAAAATCTGTACTGTACGGAAACCTTTATTCACGTTATGCGGACTGCGTTTGGCAAAAATGTATTTGAGAATCGTCATGACCACATAACCGATGGCAAATGCGATTAGAGGTGATAATAGCAAACCTCCGACAATATCAATGAACCCGCTCCACTTCACTTTGTCAGAACCAGCGCCAACGAGCACGGCACCTGCAAGGGCTCCGATCAGTGCGTGTGATGAAGAAGACGGAATACCAAACCACCATGTAACCAGGTTCCAGATAATCGCAGCGATTAAGGTGACTATGACGACCTCGATCCCGTTATCCAGCGTGGTGGGGTCGGTTACACTCCCCCCGATCGTCTTCGCAACGCCTGTAAACATCATCGCACCGACAAAGTTCATTACCGCTGCCAAAAGGATCGCACGACGTGGCGTCAGTGCCCGTGTCGATACTGAAGTGGCAATGGCATTGGCCGTGTCGTGAAAACCGTTGATGAAGTCAAACGCCAGTGCAAGGAAGACGACTATACCTAATACCCAAATCGTTGTTTCCATTATTCTCTGGCTCCTTAAGAATTACGCATGATGATGGATTCGAGCACATTTGCTACGTGTTCACAAGCATCCGTTGTTGTCTCAAGACGTTCGTAAATTTCCTTACGTTTGATCAATTCAATCGGATCAGGAACGGTAGCGAAAAGGTTCTTGATACACATGCGCAACACTTCATCACCCTGATTTTCCAGATCGTTCAATCGAATCGTGTACTCGCGAATCGCCAGCAATTTTTTCTGAGACAGCAAATGAATGGCCTTCTGAATTTCGTAAGCCGATTGGCGCAAAATTTCAGCAAATTGCACGATATATTCGTCAGGATCCGTCAGTTGGTACATATAGAAACGGGAAGCCGTTGCTTCGAGTCCGTCCAATACGTCATCAAGTGTTGTTGTCAGCTCCATAATATCATCGCGTTCGATCGGCGTGATAAACGTTTTGTTGAGTTCCGTAATGATTGTGTGAACATAGTCATCACATTGGGACTCGTATTTCTTCATTTCATTGGCAAAAAGAGTCACATCCTGAAGGTTGGAAACATGCTGGGAGAAATAATCTGCCGCTTGAACAACCGTATCTGCCATGTTCTCCAGTGTCTCAAAAAATATATCCTTCTTCTTCTTAAGCTTCATAGCCCTATCCCCTTTACGGAAAAAATTGCCGATAACCGATGAAACATGAAATGACAACCTTTGATATCTTATCATATTTGTTTCATGGTTTGTACAAAAGGTGCGATCCTTTTTTATATTCTTATCACATTAATCTGAAATGAATCTTAATTATTTGGAATAATGGCAAATTCAAGTCGAGATTTTACACTGCGTTTACAATTCGACATCAAAAATCAGATTCGACACCATTCTGCTTTTCACGCAAAGGTAAAATATCATGTCTTTGGGACGACAAAATGTATACTTGTTTCATCGTTTTCTTTCATTGCATACAACTTTATTGAACAGCCAGCTTCACATGACTCGCAAATTCCGGTTGATTCGGAACAATGCTGATAAAGGTTTTGCCAGGTACAAGAGCCACTTCACTGCCGTCCCGAACAAAACGGATAATATCCCCCTGCTTCTTCACCCACTGTCCACGAATCATCTTGCCCTTCTGAAACAGCATGGCTTCCCCGCCCTGATCCAAATTAACGGACAACCGGCCTACACTATCGAGCACTTTGTGATCTGCACCTGCAACAATGATATTCGTTGCACCAAGCGGATTCCCGTTATCCAGATCCTGATCTGCCTTGCCATTCACCATTCTCATATATCGTCCGCTAACTTCATCATAATCATACGTCACCCGGTAACTATCCAATAAATAATGGATATCGAATTGCTTCACCGTCTCTCCTGCTGATGTCGCACCCTCTTCGTTATAGATGTATACCGGAGACTTGAAGTCATGACTGTATCCCTTGATATCTGCCCCTTCTCTTAGCTTGTCCGCTGAGGTATACAGATTATGTGGAGCTTTACGATCAGAGGAACGCCAGAAATAAGGCCCGCCATTCGATATTTCATCCATATGCTGTTTCTGCTGCCTTTGCAAAATGGAATAAGCCTCTGGACTACCTCCGGCATGAACCA
Organism: Paenibacillus sp. FSL K6-1318; assembly: GCF_037976905.1. Taxonomy (NCBI): domain Bacteria; kingdom Bacillati; phylum Bacillota; class Bacilli; order Caryophanales; family Paenibacillaceae; genus Paenibacillus; species Paenibacillus sp. FSL K6-1318. Next base: position 835,102 of record NZ_CP150270.1, on the reverse strand, counting down.
GTACACCATCATAACTTTCGCCCAGCTCAATCAGGTATGGACGTATGCTGCGTACCGGTCCGACCGTCTCCGCACCGCCTTCACTCTGGAAGATGGCTATAAAACGGGTAATGCCTCCCTCTGCGAGGACCTCTAAAATGATATCGGCTGAACTCAGACCCGATTGGGGCCGAGCTGCTGGAGCATTATTAATCATCACGGCGAGTGGTCGACGCGTAATCGCTTCATCTACAGGCAGACCTGTCAGTGGTGCTGTGTAAAGAGACGTGCTTGGCTCCTCCACATTCTGTTCTTCTTGCACAGGTGCTGGGGTCGGTTCTGGCTGAAGTGGCATCTGGGCTACCTCCTGGTTTTGGCAGGCAACAAGACTCAATGCAAGAATACACAGGGATGCAGCCGATGCTGCTTTGTTCCATTTAAAAAGCTTCAATATAGGACCTCCTGAACGATATGGCCTGGTTCTAAGTTGTGATATATGTCTCATGTAGGCAACCATTTCACGTATTTCTTTCCATTTAATCACACACCATCTGATTTGTCTGCGCCCAGAAGGCCTTGATACAGCGTGAAATTCGCATTTGAAACAGCATATCGCCAGAAAAATATGTCCTAAATGTGAACTTCTCAAACCTTACTTAAAATTTGAACTAGATTGTGATTTTAATCACAAACAAAACGACTTTTGAACTATACAATAAAGACATCAAAGGTGATCACTTAGAAAAACAAAAACAACACACACTAAATTCCATGAAGGAGTGGTTCATATGTTCAGCTTCAACCAATGGCTTAGAGAAAACAAAGTAGCAATGTGGATTTTGACAGTACTTCGGGTGTATATCGGTTACGATTGGATGACTCACGGATGGAGCAAATTGACCGGCGGATTCCAAGCTGGCGGGTTCCTCGCTGGGGCAGTCGGCAAAGCAACGGGTGAAAACCCTACAGTTCAAGCATGGTGGGGAACATTCCTTGAGAAATTCGCTGTACCAAACGCAGGATTGTTCGACTTCATCATCCCGCTGGGTGAATTCCTTGTAGGTGTAGGACTCTTACTCGGATGCTTCACAACACTGGCTGCACTGATGGCTCTCGTGATGAACTTCGCGTTCCTCTTCTCGGGTACAGTAAGCACGAACGCTCAACTGGTTCTGATGCAAATCTTCCTGGTTGTTGCTGGTGCAAATGCTGGTAAAATCGGTCTGGATCACTGGGTACTGCCTTACCTTCGCGGATTGATCACTCGCAACAAAGGGAATCATCCTAAAGACACACCAACGATTAGCCCGACTCAAAAAACAGCTTAAGCAATAGCAATCATTCATCAAATTTTCAGCCCTACTCTCCATCCCCCGGAGAGCAGGGCTTTTTGCTTTCCAAGATTAGCCCGGATGACCCCGCCTGACTTGCCCTGTCACAGAAAAACGTATTATGATGAACATAAAGTTGAACTTCAAAGGAGTACACGATATGCCGACCCAGCGCCGTCTTGAGACCGATGCGGACTTTCAGGAAGCCATGAATATGAAGCATAAGGTTCGAGTTTTTAAAGATAATCACCAGATTGACTCCGGTGGCATCATTATCCGTTTTGACAGCAATACCGTGGTTGTCCAATCCAGTGTCAGTGAACTCGCTTATCATTCGCGTACAGACTGTGAATTGTTCGAAATCCGCAAATAAGGGCCCCCATTGCACAAATAAATTAGACCTGGTATCGAAAAAGGTTCCTGTAGCCCATCAAGCGGGTACAGAAACCTTTTTTTTGTTTATTTATTTTAATCGTATACTCTATCCCACGTTATCCATACAAATCTAACTAGTTAGCCATGAATCAGGCTGTTGTCTGTTCCAAGTTACACGCCGTCTCCAAACTGCCAGCAGTTCAAACTGAGCGTTCCGTAAGGATAAGACTGGAATAGACGCTTCGCCGATCGGGACATGTCCGCTGTACCCATAGCGTAGAATAAAGGCGCAAGGTGTTCTGTACCATAAGACGGAACTGCCGTGCGTGCGTGAGGGGCTTTTTTCTCATATTGAAACAGCTCTCTCGTGTTCCACTGCTCCAAGCGCTCCCCGATCCAGTTATCAAATTCCACTGCCCACTCTTGCGGCTCATCCGTATTGCCCAGCAATCGCAAATTGTGGACCGTTCCACCGCTGCCAATGATCAGCACATCATCATGACGCAACTGTTCCAGCATCCGACCAATATCATACTGTTCCTGCGGCGTACGCAGCGAGTCTACAGATACGGCGATCACAGGGATATTAGCCTCAGGGTACATATGTAGCAGCGGTACCCATACGCCATGATCCAGGCCACGACCTCGAATCGGTTGATGCGCCAGATTGCTGCGGGTGAACAAAGCACATATCTCATTCGCTAGATCTGGCTGCCCAGATGCAGGGTATTCCATGGTATACATCGTAGAGGGAAATCCGTAAAAATCATGCAAGGTCTGATGTGTATCATCCATCGTCACGGACGGTTCGGGACAATCCCAATGCGCCGTAAATACGACAATGGCTTTCGGAGCCGGCAGCCTGTCTCCAAGCTGGTTCAGAAAATGAGTGTAGTCATTGCTCTCCACCGCCAGAGCGGGAGAACCATGCGCAATGAAAAGTGCGGGTAATGTCATTGCTGCCAACCTCCAGACACGGATAGAATGCTTACTCCTCTATTTTACCCCTAAGAAGGCGCTTTTCCAAGCTGACATCCCCAAACAGTTGCAATCCTGCCATTTATATCATCCAGTGCTGCCAATCCTGTTCGATCTTCTGGCGTTCACCCAGCCACTCTCTGGTACGCGTAATCAGCTGTTCCCGCTCTTTACCTGAAGAGAAGGTGTGATCACCCTGGAAGATGATCTCCTTGTCGCAACGGCCTTCCTGGCGCATCCAGAATACCTTTTGATACAGGAATGCGTAGTCGACAGGGATAATCTCATCTGACGTGCCGTGCACGACGAGAACATCGCCACTAAACTTAACTGCTTCCTGGAATGGCTGTTGTTCAGCGAGAGACTCGAAGAAGGTCGGTGTGAATTTGTATCCGAGATAGTCAGCCGCCCCCAGTTTCACGCCTTCATCATATACTTCCCGCCCCGTAATCTTCACGATATCATTGAATGGATAACCTACAGAGGACCACATAACCAAGTTCTTGACACGTTTGTCGCGCACAGCAGTTAGTAATGCAACGGCACCACCCAGACTATGACCAATTAGTGTAACGCGCGTAGGATCTACATCACTGCAATTCACCGCGTAATCCAGCACCGAGCGGGTCTGTAGCACCATCGACTCCAGTCCCTCTGCTCCATACTCACCACTGCTCTCTCCGCAACCGATGTAATCAAAACGAAGTACCAGATAGCCGTCTTCAGCGAGCTCCCGTGCAGTCTTTACAAACAGACGATCCACGCCGATCCGGCTACCAACGAAGCCGTGGCATATAACTGCCAGAGGTACTCGCTGCTGACTCTTCTCCTCCTTGATATCTTTCACAACCGGATAATGAATCGTAGCTGTTAATTCTTCCTGTCCATGACGGATACTGATCTGACGTTCCATGCCGATTTCCCCTTTCCATACGTAGCCTGTCGATGTTCCATTTATTAAATATATATAATCCGATAAGTTTAGTGTGTATTAAGATGATATTCATATATTATCATCCCGCAACCTGCAAGTCAACGTCAGTAAAAACGCTTTGTAAGTCTACTGCCAGTCTACATTTTATCGGTTAATGGACGCAAAAAAATGAGCCAAGCTGGTTACAGCTGGCCCGGATATTTTCTGGACTTCATACACCTTGGTCAAGGATAACTATTCGTAGCTTCTACGGAACATCTCGTGTGTCTCCACACGTCCATTCCATTCATGCTCATGACCGGAAACACTGTTGTCCCAGAAACTTCTTCCCCTCAGATTGCCATCTGTCAGTTCTTCTGCATACTCCGTATCCTCCAGGTTCTCCTCCAAAGACACAACCTCATCCACGACTCCACGGGAGTTGCTGTTCAGCAGTAGCTTCCGTGTCAAATCTGTTTGTTTATCCATAACAAGCACACTCCAATCTCGGATTTCTGTTGGAAATGCTACTATTGTGATGGAATCGACTGCTCTTTATGCATACTTCACACAATCGTTAGATCTGGAAGATATGAGGGTATTTTTTTACATCAATCGGGGAAAATAAACCAATAATTATAGGCAGCATCTGCCTCGGAATCCTTCTGCCGAAAGGAATGAATTCATGGGACATCTACTGGAATGGATTCAACATCACGGAAAACTGGTGCTGTTATGCACCTGTGTCATACTGGCCTGTGTGTGGATATGGGTCCACCATGAGCAGCTTTTTTATAAGGAATGACTTTGCGAAACGAGAGCCCTTCCCGTATACTAAAATACCGTCAGGGTCTTCATATATTGGGAGATCAGAACGTGTGTAGACAGGGGGAGCAATCATTGGGGATTTCCTACAAGAAGCTTAAAGAAATACAGAATCGGCAAATAACCGAGATGAGTCGGATGACACCTGAAAATGTAAAACTGTATGACCAGATCAGCACAATAGCACGCCATGCGCCAGCTGACGAGAGAACACAGGAAGAGTGGATTCTCTCCGCAGGAAGAGCGATCGTGCAGGCTCAGAAGGATAATAAGCCCGCTCGCGAGCTATATGGACCTGATCTGGAGCAAGACATCCTTACACAGCTCGGGGTAACAAATACAGCACCGGAGAAGACGGCTGCCGTTGAGGTGGGTAAATCCGATCCAACCCGTGCTACAAGTCCATCCCCTTCAGCGAAAAAGAAAGCCAGCGTTGCAGAACCACAGCCAACTGAGAATCCAGAGCCAGTGAAACGGACACCGAAGTGGTATGCCATGATCGCTTGGGCGGCTTTGTCTTTTGTCATGTTGATTCAAGGATGTGCCGGATTGTTTGTGGGTTGGACCGGCGGAGATACGGAACCATTCCAGCACATTAGTCTGTTCTCTCTGATCGTTGCGGCTGTAGGCGGGATTGCTCTGGTGGAGATGCTGCGTCGCCTTGCAGAGCGACCGGATGATGAAGGAGCGGACAAGAACACCGTACCTAAGGTTAACCTTAAGGGAATCATCATCTACATCGTAATCGTGGTACTCGTGTTGTTTGTGGGGTATCCACTGCGTGATAAGCTTCCGGTATTTGCACTGGCTCCGTGGGTGAGCGCGGTGATCGGTGTTGTGGGGCTGGCAACGTTAAGGCCTTTATTTGGACAAAAGAAAACAGCATAACACGTTATATAACCGATTAAGGGGCCTTGAGGGTCCCTTTTTATATTCTGATTGAATTAATCCTTCTGATGATATTCACGCGAAAAAAGGGCACGTGTTTGCTTCACGAATTCGTGAGGTCTTTTTCCATTTGGAGCTGGTTCCGATGTTTGATTCCTTTGCCCGGTGTCTCTCCAAACTCCCGCTTGAACATCCGGATAAAATAGTTCACTTCCATCCCCACGGTCTCTGCCGCCTCTCGCACACTTGCTCGTGGATGCTTGTCCATCCAGTCCGAAGCCTTCTGCAAACGTAATCGTTGCATATATTGATGTCCTGTCACGCCATAATGATGATGAAATAATCGATTGAGATGCTGCACCGAATAACCCACTGCGTCAGCTACATGCTTCAATAACAGGTCGTCCTGATAATGTGTATGCATCAATGCTACTGCTCGCATGAGTGCATCTTTGCCCGGATCGCAATCTCGATTAGAATGTGTTACAGGCCCATCTTGCGCCGTAGATGATCCAACATCTACGCTACCAACATCAGAGGGCGTTACGGATTGCGCTAAATCCAAAATGAGCTGGTAGATCAGCGTTGATGTGTTCCACATCTCCGTTGCTCCTTGATCGAGCGCGTGCCAGAGATTGGTCATCCGTGACCAGATGATTTCAAAACCGGAGATATGGTACGGCTCGTTCTGAAGCAAACCCGCGCATTGAAGTACCGATCCAGCCGATGCACCGCCAATACCGATATAACCGAGCTCTCCGTTTGTTTTGGAATGAGGCACATACTCATGCGCAACCTCGGGTTTCACGATGAATAACTGCCCTGCTCCCATGGTCCATGTCCCTTTTCCCGGTATCCTGAACTGCCCTTCACCACCACGTGACAAAAACAACTGATACACTGGAAATCCATCCGGTCTATGCAGACCTTTCTCTTCCTGCGTGCCCACACAATATAGGTACAGCGGCAAACGGGAATCCGGCAGGCCCGTCAAACGAAATGCAAGCATTCCATCATTCCTTTCGGCTCATAGGCTTCTAGCTTATTCGTTCTATTATCCATCGGTTTGTCCTATTCCAGCAATGGTCTAAGGAACCTTTTTGGCGACAAGATTTTCAATATGGTAATAAAAAAACTCCCCTTCTCTTTTGGAAAGGGAGTTAGCGTGTTACTTTACTGAATAATAAATGTTCTTCTGATAATGGCCGTTCCGGTCACGGATCGTTCCTTCGATTGCTGTTGTCTCCAAATTTCTTCATTCACCTTTAAAAGGTCGAAATTCGGAGACTAAGGCGAACTCTAACGCTTCTTCAAAATCGATTCCGTGCCCTTCACTACCTGTATCAGATATCCAGATGTTCCATGCATCCAAACATTAAGTCTTGATCATTTTTATGGAGTTTCTCCAGCAGATGCTTGCGCACCAGTACCATTGTCGGTTCCAGAAGATACTAGCGTGATAGGAAAATTAAATACATCTGACCTGTTGTTTGTATATTTTGCAGGATCATTAACTACGGATACTACCCTGATTTTATAATCTCCTGAACCGAGAACAACTCCATCTGAATCCGTTGAATTACTGGTAATTTCAATCTTTGCTGTTGAAGGATTGTTAGCCCCACTTATTACACTCCCTACTGGGCTGCCCAGACCGCTATCGATTGTGGTACTCCCTTCCTTAACGATGTATATATCATAGCGTTCAATTCCAGCTTCGTTTTTAGGTTTTGTGAAACTAACATTAATTACAGATGCACTTGCAGATGCTTCCAGAGCTGTTACGCTATCAACAGTCGTTGGCGCCTGTTTTTTTGCTTTAATAGTGAAAGGAGCCGACGTAGTCATACTTGATTCTCGTTTACCATCAGATGATTCGGACAAAATAACAATCTTGTATGCTCCAGCTTTGATCTCATCACCATTACTATCAGATAAAGAAACCGGAAGTTCTGTTACTGCACTTGAAGAGACATCTAGCGAATTGCTGGTTTTAGCCGTTTTTTTGGCCGCATTTAGATCGAAAGTTGTAGATGCAGGTACTACCATTAACACATAACGTCCAATGGCTTGATCAGGGACTGGTTTTGTATATGTCACTTTTACATCGGTAGCATTACCTGCAGCTTGCTCTTCTTTCTTGACTTCAACATCTGTGATTGCAACTTTCCCAACTTCACTATTTACAGACAACCTAACATCATAATAAACCGTAGATAGAGCATTAGAAATAGTACCGGTGTTGCTCACCGCCAGTACAAATATACGATAATCTTCATCATTACGAATATTTGCGCCATCTGTCGTTTTTGCATTATTTAAAGTCAAAGTGTAGTTTCCACTTCCTGCAGTTTTACTCTGGAGGGTAAAATTAGGATTCCGATTCGCTTCTGCCAGATCAAATCCACTTACATTCGTTTTCTTTACCACGAATACACGATAGTGATGAACATTAGTCTCATTCGCCGATCTATTAAACGTCACACTTATGTCGCTACCATTACCATTATCGCCGATATCCGTTGCTGTAATGATTGTCGGGGCAGTCAAAGCAGCAGTTTTGGATAATGTGATTAATGCTGAATAACTTGATATTGCGTTTTGGCTAGCGTTCCCACTGTTGCTCACCGATACAACAAAGACACGATAACTAACACCTTCTTGGACTTTAGAACCGCTTGTATCATATGCATTAGGAAGCGTAACTGACAAGTTACCACCCGTTTTGTTCACCTGCGTATAGTTGTTTGACGCATTAGCTGCGCTTAGTGTGAAGCTGCCCACATTAGCGGAACGAACTACATATACTCGGTAGGCAGAGATTCTGGACTCATCCGCGGCTTTGTTGAACGAAACCCGTAGATCACGCCCATCACCGTTGTCACCAATATCCGCAACAGCCAGGTTGCTAATGACTCCCGCGTTACCGGTCGTTGTCAGTCTCAGAGCTGTAGAGGAAGCTGACAGCGCATTGGTGTATCCATTTTGCTGGTTACCTACCGCCATCACAAAGATGCGATAATCTTGCAGATTCGTTACATTATAACCGCTTGTGTCCTTCATGGATGAAGGCAATGTCGTTGTAATGTTGTTGCCTGTTTTGTTCACCGTATAGTACAGACTGGAGGACAGGTTGCTTGCCGTCGTCAGATTGAAGCTACTGGCAACCGAGTTACGCACCACGAAGACGCGATAATTCGCCACCTTGGACTCATCCGATGAACGGTTGAAGCTCACCTGAATATCACGACCATCTCCATAATCCGAGTTATCTCTCACTTGCGTAATTACCGGAGATGTTGCTGTGTTCACGGACAACGTAAGTGAAGAGGATGCCGCGGACAACTTGCTGTCTGTTGTTGCTTCATTCGTGCTTACCGACAGGATGTAAACCACGTACGCTGTACCACTTTTGATCAATTCGCCGGACGTATCCCGTGTTGAAGAAGTTAGCTGGCTTTTGACAGCAGCAGCGTTGCCTTTGTATATGATCGTGGAGTTTGCACTGGACACTTTATTCGCTGCAGCCAGATTGAATGCGGAAGAGTCCTTCGCTTTGACTACAAAAGCACGATAATACGTAATGTTCGATGTCGTGCTCGGTTGCGTGAAATTAATCTCCAGATCACGGCCATCGCCATAGTCGCTAATGTCTGCGGCGCGCAGGCTTGTTACCGCCTGTACTGTAGATTTCACATTATTGAGCTTCAACGTTTGGGAAGACCACTTCAATGCGTTTTTATAATTATTGTTGCTGTTTCCAACAGTCAGTACATACAGGCGATACGTTTCATTGCTATTGAGTAAATCCCCATTCACGTCACGTGTCTGTGCATTGAGCGTCAGTTTCGGGTTGCTATTATTTGGTGTTACGGATGTATAGTTTGCAGAAGGTACAGCAGATGCTGACGACTCCGTAAAGCTATTCACATCGCGAGTTTTCACTAGCATAATTCGGTAAGCAGATACTGCACTCTCTGAAGTTGGACGTGTGAAGCTCACGGTCAGATCACGACCATCCCCATTACTTCCGGATACCGAACCATAGATGTTCCATGCAGCATATTGTGTCTCATCCACTGGAGGCGTTGCCGTTGTCTTGATATCTACACGCTGATTGCGCGAGTTCCAGAATACTTTCTCTCCAAAAGCTTCACTGACAAAACGAATGGGAACCATCGTGTTGCCCTTGATCGTGTTCGCAGGTACATCCAGCGAGATCGCTTCCCCGTTGATGTATGCCGTTTTGGAACCGAGTGTCAAAGTAACTTCCTGATCGTCGCGAGTTGCAACAATCGTTTTGGTTCTGTTGGTGTACTGTACCTTCGCATCCAATCCTTCAAAAATCGACCGAAGTGGAACCAGTACGCGTCCACCTTTCATGACAGGTGCCTGAGCAGATGATAACTCTGCATCATTAATATATATACTGATTCTCGCAGCTGCATCCATAACCGACGTTGGAAGTGCGGACATCAGCATAGCTGATACAGCCAGCGCTGACATGACCTTCTTCACTTGTTTTCCTCCCGCTTTCCTCATATCCCATATCCCCATTCTCGCAAATTGATAACAACGAAAAGTTTTCGCTGTTCATTTCATTTAATTCCTGTATTTACCTATGCACAACTAAGACGTTCCGATCAGCTTAAAAGTTTCCAGTTGTACAAAAAATATTTTCGCAGAAATATTCCTCTATCTTCCACCCTCCAAAAGTTAAAAATAACAGAAGAATTTGTCACCATTCCGCAACCACATCCTGCACCAATTGGGTTAATGTATAGTGACTAGTGAACAACGCCTATCATTTTCTTAACTACGGGAGGTTCATATCTATGACATCATCGTTCCAATCTGCCAAACGTAAAGGCATGCGCACCTTCATTACAGCTACTGCCATCGTCATGCTGCTCCAAACGACCGTAGCTCCATTATCTGGAGTCGCTGCTGCCGCATCTTCCAGTACAGATACCAAAGTCACGACTGCCAGTTCAACAACGATATATAAAACATTTCAGTCCATGCTCTACAAAAAGAACGGCTTACCTGCCGCGGATACTTATCTCGAATCTCATATCAATCAAGTCACCACTCATCATGCAACTCTGATGGTCTTACAGCTGGAGAATGCCCGCAACAAGGCGTTAACAGCCATGACGGACCGTCTACTGGTACCTAATGTTCAAGACAAAATGATCAAAGCCTACAAGTGGAATGATAGCTTCACCCAACTGATGAGCCGCACCAACGACGCCAGTCTGCGTGCACTGCTCCAGCAAGCACGGGATAGCGGTTATCGCTTGGTCATGCTGGAAGGTTCCCTCTATCCGATCATGAATTATATGGCTTTTCAGAAATATATCTCGTACGTGAAACCAGACATCAAACAATACATCAATATCATGGCGGTCGAAACCAGTAACCTTGCCGCCGATGATGGTGCACTGGTCATTGGTTACCAGGAGATACTCAATCGAGCTTTGAATCAGGAACGATTCCTGAACGAATATCCGAAGTCCAATCGGGTAAAACAAGTGAACAACCTGATGAATAACTATACCTTATATACGTTTTATGGCCTGAATAATACGCCTCTATTTGACTATGAAACGAATAAAATGACTGCCAATGCCCAGAAAGGTTACAAAGCTGTCTTACAACGTAACTCATCTGAAGATAGTGACTTCCTAACCAAACTCCAGAAGTTCATGGATATCGTCACCGAAGCCAAATTCGAGAAAACGACTGCTGTCGAGAAATGGTTGGAGCAGAACATCCCGGTCAGCGATTATGCAAATTATTGAGTTAATCCGTCCCCCTAGTTAATATTCGGGCCAAGCCAAAACTCGGGCTCAATTCGAACATATCACCACGACAAAAACCGCCACAGGATTCTCCCTGTGGCGGTTTCTTCTTGTTTCTATAGTCAAAACTGACTTAACCCGTCAGCTCCCTGCTTTATTGAATCGGTTTGACCATATGATTATACTCATGTCCTGCGATGACAATCACATCGTCTTTGACGTATCCCTGCCGTTCATAGAGCATTAGCGCACGGCCGTTGTCCCGTTCTACAATCAGGGATACCTGTGAGTGACCCAGTTCTCTGCCCTGCTCCTCAAAAGCAGCCATCAGTGCCCGGCCGATGCCCTGCCCCTGATAAGCTTCACTTACCGAGAGAGTATCCAGATAATACTCACCCGGACGGGTTTCTTTGACCAAAATATACTTCTCATCCTGATTTCGTCCAGGGCGATTCAGAATCGGCTGATCCAGAAGATCTGCTTCACCGCCATCATAGGCCACTAGAATCCCCGCGATTAGTCCATCCTGCTCCATCACTGTTACATGACGATAGCTAATCCGGTTGTTTTCCTGTACATAGAACTCCTGCAAAATCTGCATCGCCTTCTCATGATCCGCCTCACCCGCAAGCGCGTAAGCAATATCCCCTATCGCCTGATACAGTAAAGGAATGACCTGATCTGCATCTTCTATGCGCGCAGGTCTGATCAGAGGGGATGTTTCTTGGTGATCTGATTGCATACTGGAATGATTCATCAGATTAACATGTTGAACAGATTGAGATTTTTGTTCAGCTCGGTATAGGCGATACCTTTGCGGTTCATACGTTCAATGAGCGGTTGGTAATCTTCCTTGTACATCAGCTCGATCCCCACCAAGGCAGGGCCATTTTCCTTATCATGCTTTTTCGTATATTCAAATCGCGTGATATCATCATTCTTCCCTAGAACTTCCTCCAGGAATTCACGTAAAGCTCCTGCACGCTGCGGGAAATTAACCATGAAATAATACTTCAGACCTTCATAGATGAGGGAACGTTCCTTGATCTCCTGCATCCGGTCAATATCGTTGTTCCCGCCGCTAATAACGCAGACCACCGTCTTGCCCACAATTTGTTCACGATACTGCTCAAGCGCCGCAACAGCCAAGGAACCGGCAGGCTCGACAACGATCGCATTTTCATTATATAGCTCCAGAATGGTTGTGCAGGCTTTGCCTTCTGGCACTTTCACAATGTCATCCAGTGCGCTGCTGCAGATCTCAAAGGTCAGATCACCAACCCGTTTCACCGCTGCGCCATCCACGAATTTATCAATATCATCCAGCGTAACAACCTGTTTACGGAACATCGCCTCACTCATGGAAGCTGCCCCAAGTGGCTCAACACCAATGATGCGTGTCTCCGGACTCACGGTCTTCATATAAGTTCCCACGCCGGCTGCCAACCCACCGCCACCAATCGTAACGAACACATAGTCGGCATTCTCATCGAGACTTTCCATGATTTCCATCGCTACCGTACCATTACCTGCAATAATCTTGGGTTGATCAAAAGGATGGATGAACGTCATACCCTGTTCGTCACATGCACGCATCGCTTCTGCGTATGCATCATCGTACGTATCTCCGATCAGCACCACTTCAACGTTGTCTCCTCCAAAGCGTCGTACCTGCTTCACCTTCTGGTTCGGTGTTGTACTCGGCATGAAGATTTTGCCGTTAATTCCGAGCGCATTACAGCTAAAAGCAACACCCTGAGCATGGTTGCCCGCACTTGCACAGACAATACCCTTCTCCATCTCGGCTGGTGTCAGACTGCGAATCATATTATAGGCGCCCCGAATTTTGAACGAACGCACCACTTGAAGGTCTTCCCTTTTCAGATAAACATTACAGTTATATTTGGCCGACAATACAGCATCCCGCTGCAACGGCGTTCTTACAATGACCTCACGCAGCACATGATGTGCGCGCACGATATCTTCCATGCCAACACTGGCACGACCGGGACTTGTGGTCCCCGTTGGTTCTTGTTCAACTGGTTTCATGTTGTCTCCACACTCCGCTTTTATGGTCTATATAAGTTGAACAAAGTTTATTTACACTGAAACTACGATGACAGAATAACCCTCCAATCGCTGTTATCCCCAGATTTTTTCGATTCCCTTTCTAAGGGAAAAATCCGGTGATAAAGGCGAACGCTCCGCTTTTTCAGGTTCTTTCTGTCCTCTTCGTTATCGTGTAAATGACTAATTCGACTTATCTAGCAATGTCGCGCACTGCTTTTCTTTGTATTGTATCACTTTTGTTCTGTTCTTGCGCCTGAGCTCACATCATTTATCATTCGTATAATTTCATCAATAATAACCTGTGGGTCTGTAAACATAACCATATGACCGGATTGATCCGCCTCAATCCATCTCGCATTGGACAGCTGGCTCACCGTCTGGCGATGCGCCGTGATGAGGGCAGGTCTGATTTTCGCTTCTCCCTTGCCCAGTTTCGTACCCGAGATCACGCTGACTTCCAGATCACCCAGAGCCGGAGGATGTTCCAGCAGTGCTGCCATGTCATCCAGAAATGTTTTGCCTTCCGCGAGCATCGTGCTGGCTGCCCTTACAGTGAAATCCTCCTTGAGGTGATCCGCTGCCACATCGTCAGGCTGAACACTTCCAGCTTTGCTACCGAGCAACTTATATAAGCCCGTACGCGCCATGATTGGAATAATGAAACCATTAATGGCAAAGCTCTTTTTAGTAAGCTTGGAGAAATACATTTCGCAATGCTCGTCTGATGGATCTACCAGGATAATGCCACGTAATCGAGATAGATGTGCAGCTGCCGCAGCCCGTACAATCGGACCTCCCCAGCTATGTCCAACCAGAATGAATGGGCCCGGGCCCAGCGCTGTCAGCAGTTCCCCAAGATCCCCTGAAATGCGTTGAAGGCTGCGGGGAGCCGAGTCGATATCGCTTCGCCCCGCCCCTGCCCTGTCATACACGACAACACGTGCATGCTCAGCAATGGCTGGTGCTACCAGTCCCCAGTTGGATCTGGAGGCACCCATACCGGATTCAAATACAACCGTCAGTTCCCCTGTTCCCCTGGACATATAATGTAGTTTGCGACCATCGCGGGTCTGAACAAACGCACTTGAACCAAACGTATGAGAGCTAGGGTTAGGATTCATATTCCCCTCCTGATTACAAGCATAGTCATCTTTCACCGAATCTAATTGAAAATGATTATCAATTACTTCATTATAGAATAATCCATGCTATACGACAACCATATGGCTTCATCAAGTTACAGCAGTCCTGTCACCTCTGTCACGTTGCAAGGATACTCCCTATCCCACCGTTTCTTTAACCCTCCATTTCCTTATGCAAAAAGAAAACCCGATCCATGATTGGATCGGGTAACTGTCCCAGCACTATGCGGCTGGCCCTCATATATACATTCTTGTTGCTTCGTGCGCAGTTCCTGCACGGATTGCACAATCGTTGAATCCAAGGTTGGACAAATCTCCGTTTAAGGGTACCGACCCTTATCCTCGAATACCATGGTCCTTTTTGTTCAGCTGCTCCAGAAGCTCATTCATCGCTTCTTCCGTCATGGCCCCACCGCTAAACGCAACAAGTGCACGCAGCGGCATATATTTCATCATCGCATCCATCATATCCGCGTGATCCCCAGCATCATCACCGCCAAATCCACTAGCCTCCTGGAATTGCTGCAAAGCCTGTTCCAGCAGCTGTTTATGGGCCGGATCACGTTGGATATCTCCCAATGTACTATTACGCGTGTAAGTTGGAAGGAATGTCGCTGTAGACTCTACGTTCACACGTGTGTGCACTTGAATGTCCCGTGAGGAACTGCCGACCTGAATCTCGAACTCTCCGGTCTCCACATGCCAGTCCTTCATATCCACGTTGTAGTAGGCGAATGAACGCTTGTTTAGTGTAAAGCTTACCACTTCGGATTCTCCAGGTTCCAGAGTCACTTTGGCAAAAGCTTTCAGTTCTTTGACCGGACGAATAACCGTGCTCTCTACGTCGCTGACATACAGCTGCACAATTTCCTTTCCTGCTCGGTCTCCGGTATTGGTAACCCGAACATGCACATTCACTTCATCCTGATCGGTCAGTTCTGTGCGATCTACCTTCAGATCAGCATATTCAAATGTCGTGTAACTCAGTCCATATCCAAACGGGAATAGTGGCTCCAGCTCTTTTTTATCATAATAGCGATAACCAACAAAGATACCCTCCCGGTAATCGACACGATCCCCTTCACCAGGGAAATTCAGATAAGATGGATTATGGCTAAGCTTGGCAGGGAACGTCTCCGCCAGTTTACCGGATGGATTTACCTCTCCATACAACAGATCAGCTATCGCTCCACCAACGGCCTGTCCACCAAGATAAGCTTCGAGCACGGCTTGTACTTGAGGTAGCCAAGGCATCTCCACTGGAGATCCGTTGCTCAGTACAACGACGACACGTGATTGAACCTTAGCAATCTCTTCGATTAACCGAATATGGTTGTCAGGCAGACGCAGATGGGCACGATCATAACCTTCGGATTCATAACGATCCGGCAATCCAACGAACACCACGGCGGTATCCGCTGACTGTGCGGCCTGAACAGCCTCATGCATTAACGTTTCATCCACATCATCCGCTTCAATCCGATAACCCGGAGCATAAGAGAAGGTTACACCTTCGCCAGCCACCTGTGTCATTTCTTCCACAATATCATCCACTTTGGTCGGATTAATGTGGGAACTGCCGCCGCCCTGGAAGCGGGGTTTACGCGCAAATGCTCCGATTAACGCCACTTCGCCTTCACGGCCCAGCGGCAGGAGACCTTCTTCATTTTTCAACAAAACCATACTCTCGGCTGCTACCTTGCGCGCAAGTTGGTGATGCTCATCCTTGTTATATGTAGCCCCTTCTTGCTTTTGATCAACGGCATTGAAGATCAGCTTAAGTAGACGCTCCACTGCCCGATCCAGCTTGTCCAGCGGCAGTTGTCCGCTCTCTACGGCATCGATCACTTTACGCTCACCAATTCCACCGCTTGTTGGCATCTCCAGTTCCAGTCCTGCTGCAAGGGCGTCTGCACGTTCATTGACCGCACCCCAGTCTGATACCACAAGACCTTCGTGACCCCATTCGTCTTTCAGGATATCCGTAAGCAACCATTCATTCTCACCTGCATACGTACCGTTCACCTTGTTGTAGGAACACATCACCGTCCACGGCTGTCCATCCTTCACCGCACCTTCGAAGCTCGCCAGATAAATCTCGCGCAACGTCCGTTCATCTACCACCGCATCAATCGACATGCGCCGTTCTTCCTGATTATTGACTGCAAAGTGTTTGAGAGACGTACCCACACCCTGACTCTGCACACCTTGAATATGACCGGTAGCCATCTGCGTAGATAACAACGGATCTTCGGAAAAGTATTCAAAATTACGCCCGCCCAGCGGGGAACGTTTAATGTTTACACCCGGCCCAAGCAGTACCGCTACATCCTCGGCCTGACACTCCTCACCCAAGGCAACCCCGACCTGGCGCGCCAGCTCCTTGTCCCATGAACTAGCCAATCCTGCCGCAGATGGGAAACAGGTTGCAGGTACGCTCGACGTTAGACCCAGATGATCTGCACTCCCATCCTGCTTGCGCAACCCATGAGGTCCGTCCGTCACCATGATGGATGGAATGCCAAGACGCTCCACCCCTTTCAGATGCCAAAAGTCCAGTCCCGAGCACATACCCGCTTTTTCTTCCAGTGTCATCCGCTGTACCAGTTCTTTGATGTTACGTTCCACATTAACCCCTCCAGTTCATGATGTTGATGCATAGCTATATCACTAAGCATACAAGGTTATCTACCACACATTCAAATGTTTACCCGGTTAGTAACGGTTACATAACACCAGGCAATCATTTCCTCTTCCTGTCGATGACTAAATAAAAAGAAAAAACAGCCCGATCTTCACGATCAGGCTGTCTTCACCTGTTTCATAACCGTCTATCCACCCGAATTAAGCCTGTGTCTTGAACCAAGCTGCCGCAGCTTCTGCCTCAGTACGAGTCAACTGATGACCTTGACGCTCCCAATGCGTGTTAACATTGGCACCCGCACCGCTCAGCAGCGAAGCAAGTTCCTCCGTTTCACGTCTGGGTACGATCGGATCGTTCTCACCCGCACCAATGAACACAGGCAAATCTTTCAGATCCGGCAATTCCAGTCCACGCAGCGGTACCATCGGATGATGCAGAATTGCACCTTTGAATACATCCGCTTGATGGAAAATCAGGCTTGCTGCAATGTTGGCACCGTTAGAATAGCCCAGTGCATACACGTTCGAACGATCGAAGCCATATTCCACCGCAGCTGCATCTACGAAAGACCCCAACTCCGCCGTGCGAGCAATCAGGTCCTCTTCATCAAAAATACCTTCGGCCAGACGACGGAAGAAACGGGGCATCCCGTTCTCCGATACGTTCCCCCGCACCCCAAGAATGCCAGCTCCTGGTGCGATCATCTCCGCCAGACCGACCAGATCATTCTCGGTTCCGCCTGTGCCGTGAAGCAACAGAATTGTTGGAGCATCCGGCTGAGCACCTGCTTTATAGATATGTTTCATTGTATTGGTTGTGGTCATGATTTGGACTCTCCTTTCCATTCACGTACTTCGATTCGTGGCAACAATTGTTCAATCTGCTCACGCTGTGGCTCATACCATTCAGGCAACATCAGTTTCTCGCCCATGCTCTCTGCTGGTTCATCCCGTGCAAATCCCGGAGGATCCGTAGCCAATTCGAACAGTATGCCTCCCGGCTCCCGGAAATACACAGCGTTGAAGTATTGACGGTCAATGACTGGCGTTGGATGATATCCGGATTGTTCAAGATCCTGCTGAATTTGTTCATGCTCTACGTAATCTTTTGCACGCCATGCAATATGGTGAACCGTTCCCGCTCCGCCAATCCCGCGTTGAATACCTGTAGACTGAATATCGATGATCTGACCGATATCGCCGCTTGCCTGAAGACGAAGGAGTCCGTCCTCTTCGCCAACCTGCTCCAGACCCAGTTTGCTCACCAATACGTCCATGGTTTTCTCAGGAACATGACTGAACAATACGGCACCGCCGAATCCTTTGATGGCATGCTCTGGTGTTACACCGTTGAAAGACCATTTGCTTGGCTGACCACCTTCGCGCTCAACCAGTTCAAGCAGCAGACCACCTTTGTCGAAGAAACGAATGTATTGCTCACCGAATCTCGTTTTATTTTCATATGGAATATCGAAGGAAGCAAGACGTTCTTTCCAGAAAGGCAGGCTGCCCACAGGAACCGCATATACGGTAACTCCAGTCTGACCTGAACCAATGACACCTCTTCTTGAATTCTGCTGTGGGAAAAAGGTGATAATTGTGCCCGGTGCACCCTGCTCGTTTCCGTAATACAAGTGATACACGTCTGGTGCATCAAAGTTAATGGTTTTTTTCACCAGTCTGAGCGCCAACACACCTGCGTAAAAATCAACGTTTTTCTGCGCATCGTCAACAAAAGCTGTAATATGATGAATTCCTGAAGTTCTGAACATAATCTCCACTCCCTTGGTTTTAGTAGTATCATAGGTTGGTTTTGCTTCTTTTATTTATTTCGTTTCTGTTATTTATCTTTAAATTAAGATTCTTTAAATTTATATTAATCCATTGCAAAACAATATGCAAGCATTTATTTCAAAATTAAGATTTCACAACAAAAAACAGGCCCCGATCACATCGGGAGCCTGCTCGTTAAAACCATTACGTTGCTTCGCTAATTCTGTATTACCTCTTTGTACCAATGCTTCCTAAACCAATTTCATTCTTTTTGGTGGATTCACCAAATCTTTGTGCTCGTATTCATCCTTGATATCGCCGACAATCTCTTCAAGGATATCCTCCATCGTAACCATACCTACCGTAGCACCGGCCTCGTTCTTCACGGTTGCAATGTGTACTCGGCTTTGCTGCATCTGAATCAGCACGTCCTTGATTGGAGAGCGCTCGGAGAAACTCGGCGTATTATGAACAAATGTCTCCATATTGAAGGCGCGGCCCGCAGCCACACTTGTCAGCATTTCTTTTGTGTTGATGAAACCAACAAAATGATCCTGATCCCCATTTGCAATAACAGGGTATCTCGTGTATTCGTGTCGATTCAGCATCTCAATGATCTGATCAAGCGGCATTTCTTTATTTAGCGTAACAATTTTATCTCGTGGAATCATAATCTCCTGAAGCAGACGCTCATCAAAAGCAAAAATGTTTTTGAGGTAGTCCAGCTCCGTCTGATTGATCTCGCCACTCTCATAGCTCTGTGCCATAATCAGCTTCAGCTCTTCTTCCGAGTGAACGGTATCATGCCCGGCAGGTTTTACACCAAATATGCCAAGCAATAGACGTGCAGCTCCATTCAATGCATAGATGAATGGATTCATGATTTTACCGAACCAGTAAAGTGGTGGTGCCAGCAACAGCGTCATTCTCTCTGCAAACTGGATCGCCAGTGTTTTCGGTGCCAATTCACCAATTACCACGTGCAGGAACGTAATGATCGCCAAAGCAATACCGTAGGAAAGTACAGTAGACAACGCCGCCGGCACTTCCATGCGCTCAAACAACGGATGTAACATTTTCTCAACGGTAGGTTCACCCAAGGCTCCCAATACCAACGCCGTGATGGTAATCCCCAATTGACATGCAGACAGATAATAATCCAGGTTGTGCGCCACTTTTTTGGCGAGTACTGCCTTTTTGTTGCCTTCCGAGATCAATTGATCGATTCGGGACATCCGTACTTTAAGAATTGCAAATTCAGCTCCAACGAAAAAGGCTGTCAGGCCGATAAATACGGCTACTAAAAATAAATTCAAGGCTATTATTCCGTCCAATGATTTCCCTCAGGTTGAGGGATTCACCTCCAAGTAAAATTTATATTAAGGTTGCACGAGTGACGTTCCGGTGACGGCTCGTTCTTCCGATAGCCATTGCCTCCAAATTTCCCTGATTGTTGTTTTCAAAGGTTTAAAATTGGTTTGCAAACGCGAACGCTGCGCTTCTTCAGAATCGATTCCGTCCCCAACACTGCTCCGTTATCGCAAAAACATTTAAAATTTTTAAAAGATTTTCGGGCAAGATCACGCCAGATCGCTAGTCGCTTCCTCAACCTGCGCGCCGCTCACTCGTTCCAGTAGAACTTGCTTGATGTGATAGTTCTCGGTATCCACAACGGTCCACACATAATCGCCGTGTTCTACCGTATCGCCTTTTTCCACACCTACACCCTTCTGGTACTGAATCCATCCGGCCACAGTATCCATCTCTTCATTACCTTCAAAGATAAGTCCGAACTGCCGCTCCACTTCATCCAAAAGTACCCGGCCATTAATGAGATATTGATTCTCTCCGGTCTCCTGAATATCGGCCACCTCATCGGCATCGAATTCATCACGAATCTCACCGACCAGCTCCTCCAGGATATCCTCCATCGTAATGATTCCCGAGGTGCCGCCGTATTCATCCACGACCACGGCCATGTGTACACGTTCCTGCTGCATTTTAATCATCGCATCCTGGATACTTGTAACTTCGGACACGAACGGGATCTCACGAACGAACTCGCTTAGTTGATACGATCTTGCGGCTACCATGTCAGGCAAAATCTTTTTCACATTCACGACGCCGATAATGCGGTCCTTGTCCCCATCCTCGATGACAGGGTAACGTGAATAGTTATGTTCATCCAATATAGGAATAATATCGTCATAGGTCATATCCTGGTTTAATGTCACCAGTTCTGTACGCGGTACCATAATGTCTTTGGCATCACGTTCGTCGAACACAAATACATTTTCCAGATATGAGAGCTTGGTCTTGTTGTTCTCGTCACCTTCATAACTCTGGTTCATGATGATTTTGATCTCGTCCTCCGAGTAGGCTTGATCATGTTTGGCAGGCTTCACACCGAATCCTCGCAGAAGAACACGTGAGGTTCCGTTAAGCGCCCAAATGAACGGATACATGATTTTACCAAACCAATAAAGGGATGGGGAGAGCATCAACGTCAGTTTTTCCGAAAACTGAATTGCCAGCGTTTTGGGTGCCATCTCACCAATAACCACGTGCAAGAACGTAACGAGGATAAAGGCGATTGCATAGGAAGCAATCGACGAGATTGAAGGTGATACGTTCAGGTAATCGAATACCGGATATAACAATCTCTCAACCGTCGGTTTTCCGAGCGCTCCCAGTCCTAGTGCAGTGACCGTAATACCGAGCTGACAGGCTGACAGATAATAATCCAGGTCTGAGACAACTTTTTTGGCTAGTACAGCCTTTTTATTGCCTTCCGCGACCAGTTGATCCACTCTTGATGTACGAATTTTGACTACAGCAAACTCCGATGCTACGAAAAATGCAGTCAATGCAATCAAGATAATAAGTAAAGCGATATTCAATATGGTAATTATGTCCAATGATTTCCCCGGTTCTCAGGGATTCACCTCCAGAGATAGTTACAGCGTGATCCGTTAACTATGTTAACCATTCATTCGCTGTTTGTCGTTCAACATGGCGTATGCCTTATATGAAATCGAATAATGATCATATTTGTATATGTCGTACGTGTTTGACCTTGTAAAACCAAAACAGGAATTCAAGATGAAGTCAATGACTTGCAGAAACTTCTTCATTCAAATCGGGTTTACCCCTCATGCTGTCAATTGTTCCTCGCTTAACTCCACCTAGATTCGCCATTTGGACAATTTACAATATCGCCTACCCAATAGATATCCACCTCCCCTCGTACTCATTCCTGTTTCCGAAAAGTATACCATGTTTCCCGCTCAACCATCCAGTTGCACGTCATGGTTTGGAACAAGGTTACAGTATAATGTTCACAAATTAGTCTTTATGTATGTTACGTACTTTCTATAATATGATGGTTATTACCTCATAATGTGATAATCTTCACATGTTTAGTATAGTCCAATTTATAAAAATACTACCCTTTAGTTTAGGGCGTTAAACATGCGTGATCATCCTGATCTACTCCTAGTTTGCGTCTTTCCCATGTCTTTCTCGTATGGACAAGTCCGGCCGTTTACACAAGATACATCTATATACGCAGTAAAGAGCCCGCAGGATGCAAATACCTTTTGGGTATACATCTCTACGGGCTCTTGTATTCATTCTATACGAGTGCTTTGGCAGCAATGTCTGTCCGCTGATGTTTACCATCAAAATGGATACGCTCCGCCTGTGCATAGGCTTTGTTTCTGGCTTCGGCAATATCTGCACCAAGGCCAACTACGCCCAGGATTCGTCCACCATTCGTAACCCATTCTCCTGCTTCACTGCGCGCTGTACCTGCGTGGAATACCACGGCATCTTCTACTTGGTCCAGTCCTTCAATGACTACGCCTTTGGCATAAGGACCCGGATAACCTCCTGAAGCAAGCACTACACATACTGCGGCTTCATCGCTCCATTCAATCTCAATGTCAGCCAGCTTGCCATGAACGGTTGCCCAGAAGATATCGAACAAGTCGCTCTTTAGACGTGGCAATACAACCTGTGTTTCCGGATCACCAAAACGTGCGTTGAACTCAATGGTTTTGGGTTTGCCATCCGGAGAGATCATCAGCCCGGCAAACAATACGCCTTGGAACGGACGCCCTTCGGATACCATTGCCTTCGCAGTTGGTTTGATGATTGTCTCCACGGCTTCTTCAATAATCGATGCAGGGATATGTGGCAATGGTGAGTATGTACCCATACCGCCTGTGTTTGGCCCCTGATCATTGTCGAATACAGGTTTGTGATCCTGTGCTGCGGCCATCGGACGAACCGTCTCCCCATCGACAAAAGCCAGGATGGACATTTCCTGCCCTGCGAGGAATTCCTCGATGATGACTTTGGCTCCTGCTTCACCAAACACCTTGTCCACCATGATGCTGCGCAGAGCCTGATCAGCCTCATCACGGGAATAAGCTACCGTCACACCTTTGCCCGCTGCCAGTCCATCTGCCTTGATAACAACCGGAATTGCTTGCTCATTCAGGTATGCTTGAGCCTGTTCGTAATTGTCGAATTTCTCATAGGCTGCGGTTGGAATGTTGTACTTGTGTAGCAGATCCTTCATGAACGTTTTACTTCCTTCGATCTCTGCCGCATTGCGACGAGGTCCGAATACCGGAATACCGGTCGAATCAAATGCATCCACGATCCCATCCGCGAGCGGATCATCCGGACCAATAACCACTAAACCCACTTTAAGCTCTACAGCAAGAGCTGTTAGTTTATCGAATTCATTCACCGCAATGGCATGACACTCAGCCAGCTGAGCAATACCTGCATTTCCCGGTGCACAGTGAATCTTGTCTACCTTTGGACTCTTCGCCAGTGCCCAGATAATTGCATGCTCCCGGCCGCCGCCGCCTACTACCAAAATATCCATTCGCTCTGTTCCCCTCCGTGCATAACTGAATTTGTTACGCTATTGCGTGTTAAAAACCTAAAAAAGAGGGGGTGTACCATAAGTCATTAACATGACAGGCGACACCCCTTATTAAACCTTTTTCGTTCTAGTGTTTGAAGTGACGAATGCCTGTGAAGACCATGGCAATTCCGTATTCATTTGCTACTTTGATGGATTCTTCGTCTTTGATTGAACCACCCGGTTGAATCACTGCTGTGATTCCGGCTTTTGCTGCCAGTTCCAGCGTATCACCCATTGGGAAGAACGCATCGGATGCCAGAATAGCACCTTTTGCTTGCTCGCCAGCTTGCTCAATCGCAATTTTGGCTGCACCCACACGATTCATTTGTCCAGCGCCCACACCTACTGTCATGTCATTCGCAGCAAGTACAATCGCGTTGGATTTCACGTGTTTAACTACTTTCCAGCCAAACAACAGCTGTTTCAATTCTTCTTCCGATGGCGCACGATCTGTTACCACGTTCAGCTCGCTCGCTTCAATGGAATGCACATCCGACTGCTGCACGATCATGCCGCCGTCGATGGACGTTACCACGAATTGGCTTTCCCGTTTACGAGCAGCATTCAACTCACCCGTTTTGAGCAAACGAATGTTTTTCTTCTTCGTCAGGATATCGAGAGCCTCTTGCGTAAAGTCAGGAGCAAGTACGATTTCCAGGAAAATCTCGCTCAATTTGCCTGCTGTATCGCTGTCGATAATGCGGTTTGCTGCCACAATGCCACCAAAGATAGACGTTGGATCTGCAGCATATGCTTTGCTGTAAGCTTCATAGATACTTACGCCAATGCCTACGCCGCATGGGTTCATATGTTTAACCGCGACAACGGCCGGTTCTTCAAACTCTTTAACAATCTGCAATGCTGCGTTCGCATCGTTGATGTTATTGTAAGACAACTCTTTGCCATGCAATTGCTCGGCTGTTGTCAACGTATCTTGAGCAGCCAGCGGTTTGCGATAGAATGCGGCCTGCTGGTGTGGATTTTCGCCGTAGCGCAAATCCTGGAGTTTCTCGTAAGTAACCGTCAGACGCTCTGGCAACGGATCACCGTTCAGGTTGGAGAGATAGTCAGAAATAACTGCATCGTAAGCCGCTGTATGGCGGAACACTTTTGCCGCAAGCCGTTTGCGTGTTTCGAGAGTGGTATCTCCATTGCTGCGAACTTCTTCAAGCACCTTGCCGTAATCTGCTGTGTCAACAACGACACTAACAAAAGCATGGTTTTTGGCAGCCGAGCGAAGCATGGTTGGACCACCGATATCAATGTTCTCGATCGCGTCTTCGTACGTCACATCCGGTTTGGCGATAGTATCTTGGAAGGGGTACAGGTTTACGACAACGAGGTCGATATAATCCAGTCCGTTCTCTTCCATCTGGCGCTTATGCTCTTCGCTGTCACGAACAGCCAGCAACCCACCATGAACTGCCGGATGCAAAGTTTTAACACGTCCGTCCATGATTTCCGGAAATCCAGTCACATCCGAAATTCCGATGACAGGTACGCCTTCCTTCGACAACAGGCTGCTTGTACCTCCTGTCGAAATAATCTCCACACCCATTTGCGACAGCTCGCGGCAAAAGTCCACGATGCCTGTTTTATCCCATACGCTGACCAGCGCTCTTTTGATACTCACAATATGCTCCTCCTTTAATGTCCCATGGCTTCGCGTTTCCTGACGAAACACAGCCGATTTATTTCCCGAGAAATATCACAAAATGCGTACCAATATTCGACTTCTGTTATATAAGTGGAACTAAGATGTTTACACGGGACACTCCGATGACAGAACAACCTTCTAATCGCTGTTATCCCCAGATTTTTTGATTCCCTTTTCTTAAAGGGAAAATCCGGTGATAAAGGCGAACGCTTCGCTTTTTCAGGTTTTTTCTGTCCTCTCCGTTAATGTGTAAAAAAATTTCAACTTATATCAAACCGTTTTCTGTACTGTGACCTGACGTCCGTCTAACTGAACCAGACCTTGGGCGAACCAGGATACCACTTCAGGGTAAAGCTGCTGCTCGGCAGCATGAATGGAACGGCTGATTGATTCAGCAGTATCCCCTGGCAAAATGGGAACGGGATGTTGGGCAATAATCGGTCCGGTATCCATGCCACCGTCCACAAAGTGCACGGTCACACCCGTAACTTTCACGCCGTATTCGAGAGCCTGTCCAATCGCATCCTTGCCTGCAAATGCTGGTAGCAAGGACGGATGAATATTAATTAACCGCCCTGCGTAACGATCCACCACAACAGAAGTCAGCAGTCTCATATATCCCGCAAGAACGACTAAGTCGATCTTTTTGGATTCAAGCACTTCCACGATCTCTGCCTCATAGGCTTCACGGGAAGCATAATTTTTCGGAGTAAACAGATGACAATCCACGCCTGCGTCCTGTGCCCGCTGCACAACGCGTGCAGACGGTTTATCACATACGAGCAGATCTACGGATGCATCCAGCCCACCGTTTCGTACTGCATCGACCAATGACTGAAAGTTGGACCCTTCACCCGAGGCAAATACAGCTATGCGGTAGTTCGCCATTAAACATCCGCTCCCGTGAAGGTTACTCGCGCATCTCCTTCGGTAACACGGCCAATGATGTACGCTTCTTCACCAGATGCTTTCAGTTGTTGCAGAGCTTCCGTTGCATCTGCTTCATTAACGACCAGTACAAGCCCAACACCCATGTTAAATGTGGTGAACATGTCACTGTTCGAGACAGCACCCTTTTCCTGCAACAGGTTGAAGATCGGCAGGATCGGCCAAGAGCCGTAGTCAATATCCACATTCACGTTGCTTGGCAACATACGTGGGATATTCTCGATAAAGCCACCACCTGTAATGTGTGCCATACCTTTTACTTTTACTTTTTCCAGCAGGGACAACAGCGGTTTAACATAGATCTTCGTAGGTTCCAGCAGAGAATCACCTAGCTTACCGCCCAGTTCCGCTACTTCATCATGCAGATCAAGTCCCGCATCTTCCAACAAAAGTCTGCGTACCAGCGAGAATCCGTTACTATGCACACCGCTGGAGGCAAGTCCGATCACTGTGTCGCCAGGTGCGATGGTTGTACCGTTGATGATCTTCGCTTTGTCCACGATGCCTACCGTGAATCCGGCAATATCGTATTCGCCTTCACTGTACATACCTGGCATTTCCGCCGTCTCGCCACCAATTAGCGCACAACCAGACTGATGACAGCCTTCAGCGATTCCCGCAACAATAGCTTCGATCTTCTCCGGAATGACTTTGTCACATGCCAGATAGTCAAGGAAGAAGAGTGGTTCTGCACCCTGTACCACAATGTCGTTCACACACATCGCTACCGCGTCGATTCCGATAGTATCGTGACGGTCCATGGCAAATGCAATTTTCAGCTTGGTACCTACGCCGTCTGTACCGGATACAAGCACCGGCTCATCGTATTTATCTTTGTTCAAACCGAACAGTGCACCGAATCCACCCAGATCCGTCATCACTTCCGGACGGAAGGTACGCTTCACGTGTTTTTTCATCCGTTCAACCGCTTCATTACCTGCCGCGATATCGACGCCGGCCTTTTTATATGCTTCGGACACAACCATCACACCCTTCGTATCTTATATAAATTGAACTCGTGTATTAACACTTACCTCTTCGATGACAGAACAACCTTCCGATCGCTGTTATCTCCAGATTTTATCGTGTCAATGTTAAGTCCAATCCACCTATCCTTGCTCCATCTCTAACAGATGGTTTTGTACCAATTCAAACCCGGCTACGCCGAGCGTATTAAACTGGCTATACTCCTCAATCTGTAGGGTACGAATGTACTCATCGCCGCAGTATAAATGTCCGGCACACTGAAACACTCTCAGCTCTTCCTTTTCGGGAGTCAAAGGCGAATTACCAACGATCTTCCACGTTCCATTTCGGATATTGGCCGTAGAAGTGAAAATCACGTTGCCTCTACGTTTCCCAAAGGAATAGAAGAGAAAATCGCCATCTTCCATAATTGCTTTTTCGTCATCCCCAATACGAATCACGCCGAACGAAAATGCCTTTTTGAAACGGCCTTTTAGCGCACACACCACTTGGCATACCGCAAATCGGCCATCCTTCATCGGAATCAGAAATATATCGCCTTCACTATAGCTCTTTCTCATAAGCAAGGATTAACAGCTGCAGCCGAATTTTTCCTCGCCACCAAAGTCGAGGCGGGTTGGGTAATCATTATCGAAACATGCGAGGCAAAGCCCGCCTTTAGGATCATTCTGATTATCTCCCTGAATCGATGTAATCAGTCCATCCGGACTGAGGAACGACAGGGAGTCCGCATTAATTTCACGGCAAATTTCTTCCACCGACAGCTGTGAGGCAATCAATTCGCGGCTGTCAGGGGTATCGATGCCATAGAAACATGGGTTTTTGAAAGGTGGTGATGTAATGCGCACATGGACTTCGGTAGCTCCTGCATCACGCAGCATGTTCACAATCCGCCGGGAAGTTGTTCCCCGTACAATGGAATCGTCAATCATAACCACACGTTTGCCTTCCACAACGCGACGCACAGCGCTCAGCTTCATCTTCACGCCCTGCTCCCGCAATTCCTGGCTCGGTTGGATAAACGTACGTCCGGTGTATTTGTTCTTGATCATACCCATCTCGTACGGAATACCCGTTTGCTCCGCATAACCAATGGCCGCTGAAATACTGGAATCTGGTACCCCCGTAACCAAGTCCGCATCCACAAACGACTCAATGGCCATCCGGCTTCCCATCCGTTTACGGGCCGCATGCTGGTTCGCACCATTCATATCACTATCCGGACGAGCAAAATAAATATATTCCATCGCGCATAACGCCTTGCGGTGTTTGTGATGATCAAAGCGATCCTCGTGCAGACCATCTGCATCCAGCACAAGCAGTTCACCCGGTTCAATATCACGAATTAACTCTGCGCCGATTGTTTCCAGTGCACACGTCTCAGATGCAAACAGATACGCATCCCCTAGCTTACCCATCGTCAGTGGACGAAGTCCGTGCGGATCGGAAGCCACAAGCAGCTTGTCATTGGTCATGATCAGAAATGCATAACCGCCAACAATGCGCTGGAACGCCTCTTTTGCAGCTTCCACAAGCCCTTTGGAGGATCGTGCAATCAGATGCGCAATGACCTCGGTATCACTTGTTGTTTGGAAAATTGAACCGCTCTGCTCCAGCTCACGCCGGATCGTTGGTGCATTCACAATGTTACCATTGGTTGCTACCGCCAAATCGCCATCACGGTATTTGAATACCAATGGCTGTGCGTTCGTCAGTTTACTGTCACCACTTGTTGAATAACGGACATGTCCAATGGAAATATCCCCGGTCAACGTCTGCATCAGGTCTTTGGTGAACACTTCCTTCACCAGACCCATGCCGCGATGATAGTTAAACTGGCTGCCATCACTCACACACATGCCTGCACTTTCTTCGCCCCGATGTTGCAGCGCATGCAGTCCATAATAGGAGAGCGAAGCCGCGTCAGGGTGTCTGAAAACCCCGAACACGCCGCATTCTTCCTTCAATTTGTCGAGTCCTTCCTTGCCGGACCCTTCATTATAATAATCGCCTGTCCACAACGGTCCTGTCGTCAGTTCATGAGACATGGAATCGCATCCTCCCAGACCTGAGCCAAACCTCCTACAGGTTCGCTCACGGCTGATGTTCCGTTCAGTTCAATCGTCAGGTTACTTCCTTCTACACGTCCAATCACAGCTACAGGTACACCGCGCTCACGTACAAATGCTTCAAGTTTACCCGCTTGCTCTGGCGTAGCCGACAACAAGATACGGGATTGGCTCTCGCTGAACAGAGCGTGATCTGCACGCAGTGCAGTCTCCACATTCACCTGTGCTCCTACGTTACCGCTGATACAAGACTCTGCGAGTGCAACAGCCAAGCCGCCTTCAGACAAGTCATGTGCCGAGCGAACGAGACCGGATTGGATTGCTTCCAACACCGTGCTGAGCAACGCTTTTTCCGTTTGCAAATTCAGTTCTGGTGGGCGCCCTTCCGTCTGACCATGAACCGCGTATTGCAGCTCGCTGCCACCCAGTTCAGCTTTCGTTTCACCGAGGAGGATGATAACATCACCTTCGGATTTGAATGCTTGTGTCGTGATATGATCCGTATCATGAACGAGACCTACCATACCGACAACTGGCGTTGGATAGATGGAGCCTTTGGCGTTTTCATTGTAAAGACTTACGTTACCACCGATGACCGGCGTATCCAGCACACGGCAAGCTTCTGCCATACCGTCTACCGCTTTCTCCATTTGCCAGAAAATATCCGGCTTCTCCGGGTTACCGAAGTTCAGGTTGTCCGTAATCGCCAGCGGCTCAGCACCAGAACATACAATGTTACGAGCTGCTTCACTTACGGCAATCCGTCCGCCAACCTCAGGATCAAGGTATACATAACGTCCATTACAGTCCGTTGTCATCGCGAGACCTTTGCGTGTGCCACGAATCGTGACTACGGCTGCATCCGAACCTGGACGAACGGCAGTGCTTGTACGCACCATGTAGTCGTATTGATCATAAATCCATTTTTTACTTGCTACTGTTGGTGAAGCCAGCACTTGTTTCAGTGCTCCGCCCAGATCCGACACTTCGTCGTAACGAAGCGTGTCGATGGAAGCACTTTGCTCGTAGTATGCAGGTACAGAAGAAGGTTTGTCATAGACTGGACATTCGTCAACCAAAGCCGTCACCGGCATATCTCCGACCACTTCCCCGTGGTGGATCAATTTCAGACGACCGTCATCCGTTACTTTACCAACTTTGGCACAGATTACGCCCCAACGTTCAAAGATTTCCATCGCCTGCGCTTCATCCTTCGGCTCAACGACGAACAACATCCGTTCTTGGGACTCGGACAACATCATCTCGTAAGGCGTCATGCCTTCCTCACGCTGTGGTACCTGATCCAGATACAATTCCAGACCATTACCCGCTTTACTTGCCATCTCTGCACTCGAACATGTCAGACCCGCAGCGCCCATATCCTGAATTCCGAGCACGATGCCCGTGTCGATCAATTCCAGACAGGATTCCATCACCAGTTTCTCCATAAATGGATCACCGACCTGAACGGCTGTCCGTTGGGACTCGGATTCTTCCGTCAATTCAACCGATGCAAAGGTTGCTCCATGAATACCATCACGGCCTGTCGGTGGCCCAACATAATACACAGGGTTACCTACACCTTTAGCTACACCGCGCTGGATCTTGTCATGATCAATTAGACCTACACACATCGCGTTAACTAGCGGATTGCCTTCATAGCTCTCATCAAACATCACTTCGCCACCAACGGTAGGAATACCGATACAGTTACCGTATCCGGCAATACCCGATACAACATGCTCGAACAAATATTTAACGCGATCGCTCTCCAGCTTGCCGAAACGAAGGGAGTTCAGTATTGCTACCGGTCTTGCACCCATGGAGAAAATATCACGGATAATGCCGCCTACACCTGTTGCCGCACCTTGATAAGGTTCAACTGCGGAAGGATGGTTATGGCTTTCAATTTTGAATACCACGGCCTGGTTATCACCGATATCCACGATACCGGCACCTTCACCAGGTCCCATCAGGACACGTGGTCCAGACGTTGGGAAACGGCGCAGCAATGGCTTGGAGTTTTTATAAGCACAGTGCTCGGACCACATTACACTGAACACACCAATTTCGGTGTAGTTTGGCTTGCGCCCCATGAACTCACAGATCAGCGCATATTCGCTGTCAGATACGCCCATTTGTGCGTAAAGTTTATGTTCTGCGACCTGTTCTGCTGTCGGTTCCTTAGCGGATAGCTGCTGCGTCATGCCGATCCCTCCATGCTTTCAAAATAGATGTAAACATACGTTTGCCGTCTTCCGAACCTAGCAGTGAGTCCACTGCACGCTCTGGATGCGGCATCATGCCGACCACGTTGCCACCCTCGTTACAGACTCCCGCAATATCACCCAGGGAACCGTTCGGGTTGTTGCCATACGTAAATACGATCTGGTTGTTCGCTTGCAGACTCGCGAGCGTCTCCTCGTCGCAATAATAATTGCCTTCGCCGTGAGCAATCGGGATGATGATCTCTTCACCCGGTGCATAGTCACGTGTAAATGGCGTATCTGCGTTCGCCACTTTTAATACCGTATCGTGACAACGGAATTTCAGGGAAGTGTTGCGGATCAATGCACCTGGAAGCAATCCCGCTTCCGTCAGGATCTGGAATCCGTTGCAAATACCCAAAATATATTTACCTTGTTCAGCAGCTTTCGCTACCTCGTTCATTACCGGTGCAAAGCGGGAAATCGCTCCGCAACGCAAGTAGTCACCATAAGAGAAACCACCCGGAACTAAAATACAATCATAAGCCGATAGATCTGTAGCCGTGTGCCATACATAATCAACCTCTTGCCCAATGGCATCTTCCACTGCCTTGTAACAGTCGATGTCGCAGTTGGAGCCAGGGAACACAAGAACTGCAAATTTCATGAGATTAATCCTCCAATTCGTAGCGGTAATCTTCAACAACGGTGTTGGCCAGCAGCTTTTCACACATGACTTTCAATCGTTTCTCCGCTTCCGCACGATCTGTTGTATCCAGGTTCAATTCCATGACTTTACCGATCCGTACACTTTCCACTTCGTTGAATCCCATGGAATGCAGGGCTCCTTGAACAGCTACGCCTTGCGGGTCGAGTACGCTTTGCTTAATAGTGACATATACGGTTGCTTTGATCATGATCCTTATGTTCCTCCTCAGTAATGAACGGGATAAATGCTTTATGCTGTTAAAAATGGGGGTGGAGCTTGCTCCGGGGCGGATTGTTCTTTCCGGTCGCTTGTTGTCCCCAGGTTTTTTGATTGTTTTGGCCCGCTGTGCGGTCAAAACCCGGGGACAAAGGCGAACGCTATCGCTCCTTTAAGAACAATTCCGCCCCTCCGCTAGTCCATGCGACGTTTTTTTAAAGGCCTAAACCTTTACGTTGCACGGTGTGTAATGGTCTAGACTAACCATTACATGAAAACAATTAAATTTATTGTGCCGTTAAACGGTTATAAATATCGACATATCTTGCAGTTGTTGCTTCAACTACCTCTTGTGGGAGTGGATCGGGTTTGCTGTTCTTGTCCCAATCGGTTCCGGCGAGATAGGTGCGCACTGGTTCCTTATCCATGCTGTCGATCTCGATGTCGAGTTCGTAATTCTCTTTGGCCCAGAAGCGTGAAGCATCTGGAGTGAAGATTTCGTCAATCAGGATGACCTTGCCATCCACGATGCCGAACTCGAATTTGCAGTCTGCCAGAATGATGCCACGCTGATCACAATAATCACGGGCGAATTCGTACAGGCGCAAGCTTTTTTCCTGAAGCTCAACTGCGAGTGCGTCTCCCACCAGTTCTTTCATGCGATCCATTGAGATGTCTTCATCGTGACCAACATCGTTTTTGGCTGCCGGGGTGAAAATGGGAACTTCGAGCTTGGCGTTTTTGCGAAGTCCATCAGGCAACTTGATCCCGTTCACTTCTCCGCTTGTCTCATATTGTCTCCAACCACCACCCGTGATGTATCCACGTACAACACACTCAATATCAATGCGTTCTGCTTTGCGGGTTACCATGATGCGGTCTTTGAGCAATTCAGGGTCTGTGATGAGGTCGCCCAGTTGATTCACATCGGTATGAACGACGTGGTTCTCCATCATGTCACCTGTCAGTTCAAACCAGAAACTGCTGAGTTTATTCAGCACGTTTCCTTTCTCAGGAACTGCCGGGTCCAGCACGTAATCAAATGCCGATATACGGTCCGTAACCACGATCAGAAAATGTTCACCCAGATCGTACAATTCACGTACTTTTCCTTTATATAACAGAGGTGCTTTAACGAGATCTGCCGCAGTGGACAGTGCCATGGGCTCACCTTCTTTCAGGAGATGTAAAGTATACGTCCAATTCCCTTCATCACGCAGGGCCACTACGAATGCAGAACAACCTTTCGATCGCTGTTATTCCCGGATTTTTGATCTCACTTTCAAAGGGTTAAAATCCGGGAATAAAGGCGAACACTTCGTTTCTCCAGGTTTTTTCTGCCTTCTCCGTTCCAGCGTGAACACATAATCAACTTATACTTTTAGGGAGTAGAATACCTTATATATTAATCGTTCAAGCCGAGCTTTTTGAAGATGGTGTCTACGTGCTTCAGGTGCCATGACGGGTTGAATGCATCTGCGATTTCCTCTTCGTTCAGTACTTCCGTGATTTCCGGTGTGGATTTCACGATATCCTGGAACTGACGTTGCTCTTCCCATGCTTGCATCGCACGTGGTTGAACGGTATCGTACGCTTGCTCGCGGCTGAAACCTTTGTCAATCAGTTTAGTCATGATGCGACCGGAGAATGGTACTCCGTAGGTGCGCTCCATGTTGCGTTTCATGTTCTCAGGGAACACTGTCAGGTTCTTCACGATGTTACCAAAACGGTTCAGCATGTAGTTCAGCAGCATCGTTGCATCCGGCAAAATGATACGTTCTACGGAAGAGTGCGAGATGTCGCGCTCATGCCAGAGCGTTACGTTCTCGTATGCCGATACCATGTGTCCGCGAATGACGCGGGACAGACCGGAAATGTTTTCACTACCGATTGGGTTACGCTTGTGCGGCATTGCGGAAGATCCTTTTTGACCTTTTGCAAAAGCTTCTTCCACTTCACGGAATTCACTCTTCTGCAGTGCACGTACCTCTGTAGCGAACTTGTCCAGGGACGTTGCGATCAACGCCAGTGTAGCCATATATTCCGCGTGACGATCACGTTGCAATGTTTGAGTCGAGATTGGCGCAGGTTTCGTGCCCAGCTTCTCGCAGACAAACTCTTCCACAAACGGATCGATGTTCGCGTACGTTCCTACTGCGCCTGAGATTTTGCCGTATTGTACATTGTCTGCTGCATGACGGAAACGCTCCAGGTTCCGTTTCATCTCTTCATGCCACAACGCCATTTTCAGTCCAAATGTCGTTGGCTCTGCATGTACTCCGTGCGTACGTCCCATCATTGGTGTGTGCTGATAAGCCAGTGCTTTTCCGCGAAGAATTTCAATGAAATTCACGATATCCTTTTCCAGAATCTCATTCGCTTGACGCAGTACATATCCCAAGGCCGTATCTACGACATCTGTGGAAGTCAGTCCGTAGTGCACCCATTTCCGCTCCGCACCCAGACTTTCAGATACCGTACGTGTAAATGCGATAACGTCATGACGTGTTTCCTGTTCAATCTCATAGATGCGGTCGATGTCAAAAGATGCATTCTGACGAAGCAATGCTGCTTCTTCCTTAGGGATTACACCCAGTTCCGCCCACGCCTCACATGCACAAATTTCAACTTCCAGCCACGATTGGAATTTGTTTTCTTCGGTCCAGATGGCTCTCATTTCGGGTCTGCTATAACGTTCAATCATGAATTTGTATTCCTCCAGAGATTAGTTTGTTCAATCCATTGTAATCCTTCTTCAACATCCTGACAGAGCAGATTCACATGCCCCATCTTCCGTCCTGTTTTCGCTTCGGTTTTACCATATATATGAAGCTTGGGAATCACACCGAGCTCTATCGCTTCAGCATCAGGTTGCCCTGTTCTTGCGATAATACCTTCCAGATGCTCTCCAAGCACATTGACCATAACAACCGGAGTCAATAACGAAGTGTCCCCAAGTGGTAACCCGCAGATGGCACGGATATGTTGTTCAAACTGAGAAGTCGCACAAGCTTCCATGGTATAGTGACCAGAATTGTGCGGTCTTGGTGCCAGTTCGTTGACGTACAGTCTTCCATCCGCCGCCACAAACAGTTCCACAGCCAGCAGTCCGACAGCCTTCATCGATTCTGCCACCGCGGCTGCCAGCTTTTGAGCTTCAATCTGGATGTCTGCAGCAACTCTAGCCGGTACGATTGACGCATGCAAAATGTTGTTCACATGAATGTTCTCCGCTGGCGGGAACGTCTTGATCTCCCCATTTGTACTACGCGCTACAACGACCGATATTTCGCATTCGAACTTGATGAATTGTTCCAACACCAGTTCCGCACCTGTAGCTGCAAGTTCTTCGTATGCGGCAACAGCCTGACTTGATTCCCGGATTACCCGTTGGCCTTTGCCATCGTAGCCGCCAGTCACCGTCTTCAGTACACATGGCACTCCAAGTTCGCTTACAGCAGCAAGCATCGTAACCGCACTCGTGATTTCACGATAAGGCGCGACTCTTACTCCAGCGGCTTCAATCGCCCGTTTTTCACGCAACCGATGTTGTGTGGTGTACAGTAACGCACTTCCTTGCGGTACGTAAGATTCACGCTCGAGCAGCCCAGCGACTTCTGCATCCACATTTTCGAATTCATACGTAATGACATCGCATTGCCGAGCCAGTTCAAGTGCAGCTTTGGCATCGTCATATCCTGCTTCAATCTGACGAGCAACTTGACCACAGGGTGCATCCGGAGCGGGATCTAGGGTAACAAATCGATACCCCATCGCCGTGCCTGCGAGCGTCATCATGCGTCCGAGCTGTCCCCCTCCAAGAATACCGATGGTTGTCTTCCCGGGCAGCAGGACTTTCTGTAGTTCTCCTGCTATATCGGATTGGTTCGCTACTCTACTCATAGTTCTTCACTGCTTTCGAGTACTTCTTGTTTGATGCGCTCTCTTCTAGCTTCAGAGCGACGTTGAACATCCGGGTCAAATGCACCGATCATCTGAGCTGCCAGCAATCCTGCATTCGTTGCCCCTGCCTTGCCAATCGCTACAGTTGCGACGGGAATACCACCGGGCATCTGAACAATGGACAACAAGGAATCGAGACCGTTCAATGCTTTGGATTGAACGGGAACGCCAATGACCGGAAGCATCGTTTTGGAAGCGACCATCCCGGGCAGATGTGCTGCCCCGCCTGCGCCTGCAATGATCACCTTGAATCCTCGATCGATTGCTTGCTCTGCGTATTCGAACATCAAATCCGGTGTACGATGGGCTGAGACTACTTTTTTCTCATATCCAATCTCCAGTTCATCCAACACCTCGCACGCATGCTTCATCGTTTCCCAATCCGACTTACTGCCCATGATTACAGCGACTTGCAGTGACATGAATACATCCAACTCCCGTCTGAGCTTTTTTGATTACATCTGATATGAAGGAATTCATTTTACGTGTGAAATGAAAAAATCCGCTACCCGCGAAAACATCACATTTTCTCCGGACACCGGACTCCAAGAAATACGTATCCCTCATTTGGGCATGCCAAAAGGGGGCTTGCTGTCCGCATCTGGTTCATGCGACTCTCAGCCGTATCTCCTCGTAGTCCGGAAATTTACGGTTCCCGGGTAGATACTTCCGGGCCCTATTCCCGGCGTTATACGAGCAAATATCTATTCAAACCATCTTCATTCGTTTTGTAATATCTTGTTACACATTTCGTTCCTACTCGACCTTATTCTTACCTGATCGACACATCTAACATTCTAACAATCCCCTACAGCTAATGTCAACTTAAAGACGAACATTTAACATATTGACAAATATAATGTTCGGGAATTGCTTCATTAAATTCGCTTAGTCATCCATTTCATCCCATAAAAGAAAGCCGGCTCCTCTTCAATCTCTCGAAGACAACCGGCTTCCTGCTTTTCAGTGCATCCACACTTCATCCATTATTTTACGATCAGTACTGGAACCTGAGCATGCTGCACTACATTGTGACTGACACTACCCAAGACAAATTCCCGAATTCCGCCCAGTCCGCGGCTACCAATGATAATGATATCAGAATCATTTTCTTTGGCAAAATCAAGCAGCACTTCCGCAGCCGCTCCTTGAATCAGGTCCACGTTGGCCGTTACACCAGCAGCCTGGATTCTCTCTTTCGCTTCATCCGTCGTCTGCACCGCCAGATTGTAGTAGTCATTATTAAGTGAAGGTGGCAGTGGAGCCAACCCCTCCCCGATGAATACACGCGGGAAATCAAAAGCATGAATGACATCCAGTACTGCATTTGGGGACACTTTAGCTAGCTCAATCGCACGATCAAGTGCTTTATTTGAAGCTTTGGAACCATCATAAGCCACTAATATTTTGGAAAATAACATGTGAATCCCGTCCCTTCCTTTATATGTAGAGCACGCGAAGCAAGCTTCGGTCTGACATCCAATAAACTAACAGAACCATATAACTCCTTAAACGTCCCGGAGTCACTATGAACCATTTATACGAATGAATTTACATATCAGACCAATTAACGATACACCTTCACTTCAGCATAAGTCCAGTTCGATATCTCCAATCCTACAATTAAAAACATAGAAGGAATGGTTACGCATGTGTTCCATGTGTTCATTGAATAAAGTAACCATAGATTACCGCATTCAAGAACAACAGCAACGGAATGCCAATGGTGAAGCTGGGATGTTTGGTTTTATGCCTTTTCCGATACATCGCGATCCAGACTCCCAAAGCACCACCAATAAACGCAAGCAAAAACAACGTCCGTTCGGGTGTACGATCACGCCGTTGCTGTGCACGCCTCTTGTCATCCGACATCACCAGATAACCAACTACATTAATAAATAGAAACCACAATATAAGTCCGGTTTGCATATAATTCTAGCGATCCCCCTGTCCCGGGACATCTCCCTGTCTCCATTATAATCCTCATCAGAGACATGTTCAACGCACCGGTAGGGAACCGCAAGTTTGTGTAAGAATGGTAACTTCTGACTCTACGACTCCTGTTTTGGAATACCGTTCAGGCTTGGTGCTCTTTTGGCTGCTTTGTCCGGGCGCACAGCGATACTCTCTTCCCGAATACTGTCTTTGTTTTGCTGATTATGGATTTTCTCTGGTTTGTTATGCGGCATATAGGTATCACCTCCTTGGCTTACGTTGCCTGAAAACGAAGGATCTTATACGACTTCACATAGATGAGTAGAGAAAAGTTATAATCAGTCCCTTTGGAGTAAATGAGTACATCATTCGCATGGCTCGTACCGCACGAGGCAGGATTTCAACTACCTCAAACGTGTTACTGCCCTTTTTTCTCCATAGCCGCCTTCAGCAGATCGCCCAGATTGGACCCAATCGACTCTTGCTTCGCATACTGCTTAACTAATTTTTGCTGATCGCGTTTGTTCACATGCTGTTTGTCCTTATCCAATGTTTCTGTAATGCCACAAGGCAGACACTGCACGTATAGTCCCGCCTTACCTTCTTTGATTTCCATCTTTTTGTGGCACTGGGCACAACGTCGATTGGACAGTCTCTTCTCTGCCGAACGACGATACCCGCAGTCCTCGGTAGGACATACAAGGAATTTACCGCGCTTGCCCTTCTTCTCCAGTAATCGTGCGTTACAGTCCGGGCAATGGCTATTGGATACATTATGCGGCTTATACTCCGCTTTGCTGCCTTTTACCGTAGACACCAACTCTTTCGCCATGGATCGGATACTATCGAGAAACGGTCCCGGTTTCCCTTGCCCACGAGCGATGCGTTCCAGTTCAGCTTCCCAGCGGGCAGTCAGATCCGGTGTACGAAGCTGCGGAGCAGCCAGTTCAATCAACTGTTTACCTTTTCCAGTCGGGTGCATGCTGTTGCCCTGTCGATCAATCGTGTCGGAACTGACCAGCTTCTCAATAATATCCGCTCGTGTCGCCGGAGTGCCCAGTCCATGCTTTTCCATCTGGGAAAGCAAAGCAGCTTCGGTATACCGTTTGGGCGGCATCGTCCGTCCAGTTTTAATATGACAACGCTGAACCGTCACGGATTGTCCTTGCTGCACATCTGGCAAAAGCGTACGCTCATGGTCTGCTGCATCCTCAGCCCGGTCATCGTCATCATCGCTGTAATCGCCGCCGTATACTTCACGCCATCCACTTTCTTTCACCGTTGTACCTTTGACATGGAAGGAGTCGTTCCCCACTTGAACCGTGATCGCAACCGAATCGTACTTCGCTGCCGGATAGAACAGGCTGATAAAACGACGTACGATCAGATCGTACAATTTGCGTTCCTCTGGATTCAATTGATTCAGAAGCACCGTCTGCTCCGTGGGGATAATCGCATGGTGATCCGTAACTTTGCTGTCATCCACAATACGTTTGGTGATATTCAGATTTTTGCGCAGCAAAGGACGTGCCAAAGACGCATAAGGCCCAATGGCTACACTGTCCAGACGTTCTTTCAATGTGGCTGTCATATCGGAAGTCAGGTATCGGCTGTCTGTACGCGGATACGTCACAAGCTTGTGCTGTTCATACAGACGTTGCAGGACGTTTGATGTTTGCTTTGCAGAGAAACCATATTTCCGGTTGGCATCCCGTTGAAGTTCCGTCAGATCATATGCCAGTGGATGAGGCTCTACCTTCTCGCTTTTCTTCACTTGGGCAATCATGCCCTTGCGCCCGTCTACCCGTTTCTTCAATTCCTGCGTTTCCTGAGGGTCAAAGATTCGCGAATCTCCCCCAGTTGCCCGCCACACAGCCTGAAAACCTCCCAAATCTGCCGTTAACGTCTCATACTCCTGCGAGCGGAAACCGTTAATTTCATTTTCTCTGTCCATAATCATGCCCAAGGTTGGCGTTTGGACCCGTCCAGCAGACAACTGCGCATTGAAACGAACGGTTAACGCACGGGTCACGTTAAGCCCAATCATCCAGTCGGCCTCCGCCCGGCAACGTGCAGATTCATAGAGACGGTCAAACTGACTGCCTGGCTTCAGCGAAGCAAATCCGTCTTTGATCGCCTTATCTGTCTGGGATGAAATCCACAGGCGTTTAAAAGGTTTTTTCCACCCCGCCATCTGTATGATCCAACGGGCCAGCAATTCTCCCTCACGCGCTGCATCCGTCGCAATGACAAGCTCCCCCACATCCTGACGCTTCATCAGCTGCTGTACTGCTTTATATTGATGGTTGGTCTCTTTAAGCACCTTCAGTTTCGTACGCTCTGGCAGAATGGGCAGGTCCTCCAGATTCCATGTTGCATACTTCTTGTCGTAATCCTCCGGTTCAGCTAATCCCACCAGATGTCCAAGCGCCCAGGTAACGATATATTTCGGGCCTTCCATAT
Source organism: Paenibacillus sp. FSL K6-1318 (assembly GCF_037976905.1). Taxonomy (NCBI): domain Bacteria; kingdom Bacillati; phylum Bacillota; class Bacilli; order Caryophanales; family Paenibacillaceae; genus Paenibacillus; species Paenibacillus sp. FSL K6-1318. The sequence continues at coordinate 794,285 of NZ_CP150270.1, read as the reverse complement.
AACTTTTATGTTTATCACGCGCACCCATGACTCTGGCTATTTCGCGTGCTACAGATGGTTTTTCTGCGAGTACCAATGTCTTCACTTCATATCTCTTCCTCTCTGTCATGCCTTATGTCTCTTCTATTCCTATCTTTTCATTATATCATTTCACGGTAAAGGTATGCTCTGTCTTCTCCCTTTCCCAATCTACTTGCATTCTGTAACCTCATGTTTAAACAATATGTCGTATTCATGTCACTTTTAATTACATTAATTCGTTTGATAGTTTTCCTGAGTACACGGAATCAGAAGCATCAGTAAGTATTAACACTGTAAAGTGTTGATGTATACGTTTTTTTGGATAAATATAAACATTGTAAGATTACCTCACATAACTATACAATGTGTCAAAAGCATAGAAACAGAATCGCTACACACATCAATGAGACACAGGAAGGGAGCGTGGATGCATGACTTATCATGGATCTGTATTGAAAAAAAGTGGGGCTTTGTTACTGGCGGGAGCTGTTGTTGCCACAACATGGGGAGGAACGGTACCTTCGGCATCAGCCGCAACGGCAACGCCCACGAGTAAAACAACAGTTGCTGCGGTATCCACAGGCAAAGCGCCTGCTACTCCGGCAGCATTTGTTCAAGCTATGGAAGAAGCGGCTACACTTGCAGGTGTCCCTTTTACCATGGACAAGCTCTCTGGCACAACCGTTCAACGTAAAGATGCTGCGGTGGCCTTGCAACAATGGCTCAAGCTGGATTCGACTTCCGAATCATTCAAGGATGTCACGGATGAAGCCACTTTCGCAGGTGCTGTTGGTGCATTGAACACTGCGGGATTGATGAAAGGTTATACAGAATCCCTCTTCCTTCCAAACGCTGTACTTACGGAGAATGACCTCTCCATATTGAAAGATCGCATTTATAACTACATAAAACCGTTTGTGCTGGAGGAAGCAACCATCATGGATCTCCAGGCCGCAATGACGCAAGGAAAACTGACATCTAAAGAGCTGGTTCAGAAATATCTGGATCGCATTGAAAAATACGATGATCAAGGTGTAAGCATCAACGCCGTATTAACCCTGAACCCGGATGCGCTCCAAATTGCGGAGCAATTGGATGAAGAACGTGTAGCTCAAGGTGCTCGCGGACCTCTGCATGGCGTTCCGATTCTGGTGAAAGACAATTTTGATACCAATGACATGCCGACAACCGCAGGCTGTATCTGTCTGAAAGATTCCATTCCAGCGCATGATGCTGAACAAGTGAAGAAACTCAAAGCAGCTGGCGCCATTATTTTGGGCAAAACGAACCTGCATGAATTTGCATTCGGCATCACGACATCCAGCTCATTGGGTGGACAAACACTGAACCCTTACGCCCTGGACCACTATCCAGGTGGCTCAAGCGGTGGAACAGGTGCAGCCATTGCATCTAACTTTGCTGCAGCCGGCATGGGTACAGACACTGGCGGTTCGATCCGTATCCCATCCAGCTTTAACAGCCTTGTGGGTATCCGTCCAACCATTGGGCTGTCCAGCCGTGAAGGCATTATCCCATTGGCTTTGACACAGGATGTAGGTGGCCCTATGGCTCGTACGGTTAGTGACGCTGCAATCATGTTGGATGCTACAGCCGGATATGATCAAAAAGATGTCGCTACAGCTTACGCGGTTGGAAAAATCCCTTCCAGCTATACAGACTTCTTGGATGTAAACGGACTGAAAGGTGCACGCATCGGTGTGGCCACAGAACTCATCCCAAGTACCAAAGCTGAAGAAAAAGCCGTTGCTGACGTGATCAACACAGCTGTAGAAGAACTGAAGTCATTGGGCGCTAAGGCAGTTCCAATTTCTATCCCGAACTTGACTGAGATCAACAAATACCCAAGTCTCAGTGGATATGAATTCAAGTTCCAACTGAATGACTATCTGGACTCATTGGGTGCAGATGCTCCATATCACAGTCTGTCCGAGATCATCGCTTCCGGAGAGTTCGACAAATCTCAGGAGCAATCCATGAAGACTCGGGATGCACGCCAAACATTGGAGACTACCGAATACAAGGACATCGTCCTGAAACGTACCCAAGTTACACGTGAGTCCCTGCTGAAAGTTATGGCAGACAATAACCTGGATGCCATCATCTATCCTACGTCCACACAAGCCGCTGGTGTCATTGGCGAAGGACAAAACTCCGGTGGCAACAACCGTCTGAGTCCATTCTCCGGCTTCCCGGCGATCACTGTACCTGCCGGTTTCACAACCGATGGTTTGCCAGTAGGTATGGAATTCCTGGGTCGTGCCTTTGATGAAGGTACCTTGATCAAGTTGGCTTATAGCTACGAACAAGGAACTCATCACCGCCAAGCTCCTAAGCTTACGCCGTAAAATGTTTATGGGATTAAGCAATTCCGGTTAACACAAAGAAATAAAATGCATTCATATCATTTTCTTAAATCGAGTTAATCACTAAAGAAACCACCCTCTTCATGACTGCATGAAGTTTGGGTGGTCTCTTTTATTTTCTCTATTTATCTTTGTGTTGTATACATTCGCATGTTATTCATTACTCAACCCTGTCCGGCACGCCCCATTTCAGCACCAAACCCGCATACGTCAGACCACCGCCAAAGCCAAAGAGAGCTACGCTCTGTCCTTCTTTCAACTTCCCTTCATCCACTGCAATCTGCAGCGCCAGCGGAATGGAAGCGGCAGATGTGTTCCCACGATACTCAACACTGGTTAAAGTACGTTCCAAGGGAACCGGTCCACGTTCGCAAACAGCCTCAATCATTCTCATGTTAGCACTGTGTGGGACAAACCAGTCAATCTGCTCAGGGCTTAATTCAGCTTTTGTTATAAGCTTACCTAGTTGCTCTGGAATCGTCCGTACAGCCCACTTATAGATCTCTCGGCCATTCTGAACTAAACAACCTTCGCCCTGTAAAGGCACACCATTCATCTCTGAAGACAAACCACTCTTATAGAGATGTACACCGCCATCTCCATTCGTACCTGATATGGCTGCCATAAAGTCACCTTCAGCACCCGCTGATCTTTCCACCAAGAAGGCTCCCGCTCCGTCACCAAACAACACACAAGTCGTGCGGTCTGTGTAATCCGTAATTTTGGATAATGTCTCTGCTCCAATAACCAATACTTTGCGGTACATTCCACTGGTCACCAGACTGTCCGCTAGCTGCAGCCCGTAGGTAAAACCTGCGCATGCAGCATTTAAATCCAGTACGCCCGTGTGTGGAATCTTAAGATTAGCCTGTACTCTGGATGCCGTACTTGGAAAAGCATATTCAGGTGTACTTGTAGCCACAAGGATCATATCCACATCTTCAATACTTACTTGGTAACGGCGCATCATGTCTTCCACAGCCTTCGTAGCCAGGTCAGATACAAACTGATCTTCAGCTGCAATTCTCCGTTCTCTCATACCTGTACGCTGTACAATCCATTCGTCACTTGTCTCGACCAATTTCTCCAGATCAGCATTCGTTAATATTCGATCCGGTACATACGTCCCCATTGCCGTGATGGTTGCCTTTGATTGATGATTCATACCGGTAGTCACCTCATTTGTTTTTTTATTATTATAGCACTAAGTCTTATAGCACTAAGTCTTAGTACTTGGTACTAATTTTAAAAAAATATTTATTATGTTTCTTTCGTGAGTTGTTTATTGTAAGTAATCTCTTCATCCTATTACCCATTCTAATAGAGACTATAGCGAGCATTTTTGATGAAGAATTGTGGACATCATCTGATTAACATGAAGAATGTCTTAAGTAAATGCGTTTTCTATAGACAGCTCATTCCAACAAGAGGAAAATAAACAGATTGCCATACATTACTATAGAATAGAGATGAACTATACCCATGAAAAAAGAATTAAATATCCTTGCCATTTCCGGAAGTCTGCGCAATCAATCCTCTAATACGTTACTAATGCACGCCATGATTAAGCTGGCTACGCCTAACCTTAAGTTTGAAGTATATGACGGATTAAATGATCTGCCACATTTTAACCCTGACCTCGATGTCGAGGAGGGCCCTGTACCCGTGCAGAATTGGAGAGAGCTATTGGAGCATTCGGACGGAGTTCTTATCTGCACGCCAGAGTATGGAAATGGAGTTCCTGGTGCCTTAAAAAATGCATTAGATTGGATTGTATCTTCTGGAGAATGGCTCAATAAACCCACCATTGCCATCGCTGCTTCCCCAAGCCCCATGGGAGGTGACAAAGCCCTTGCTTCCTTGTTGCTTACACTAAACATGATTAATGCACAAGTATTACAAAAGGGCTGCTTAAGCATTCCTCATATTACATTGAAAATGAACAAACAAGGCGTCATCATTGATTCGGAAACCCAGCATGCATTGCAGAACTCCCTTACAATCCTTGGGGAGGCTTGCAACCAAATAAAAATCTAGACAGATGTTGTACTTAAATCGATGACAGAGAAATGATCCTTTTAAAGTTATTTAGCATTCTCATAAATATTGAAATAAAAAAACAGCCTTGGTTATTTACCAGGGCTGTTAAGGTTTATATAAGCATTTAGAAAAAATAAAAAAGACACACTCGATATCATCAAGTGTGCCTTCCTATTGCTTGGCGGCGTCCTACTCTCCCAGGACCCTGCGGTCCAAGTACCATCGGCGCTAGAGGGCTTAACGGTCGTGTTCGGGATGGGTACGTGTGGAACCCCTCCGCCATCGCCACCAAACGCGTAGCTTACATTTCAGAGTGTTGTTCTCTGAAAACTAGATTCGAAACGAAACACGCGAGTTATCACTTGCTAATTGGATAAGCCCTCGACCGATTAGTACTGGTCAGCTCCATGCATTGCTGCACTTCCACCCCCAGCCTATCTACCTCGTCGTCTTCAAGGGGTCTTACATACTGGGAAATCTCATCTTGAGGGGGGCTTCACGCTTAGATGCTTTCAGCGTTTATCCCGTCCGTACATAGCTACCCAGCGGTGCTCCTGGCGGAACAACTGGTACACCAGCGGTACGTCCATCCCGGTCCTCTCGTACTAAGGACAGCTCCTCTCAAATTTCCTACGCCCACGACAGATAGGGACCGAACTGTCTCACGACGTTCTGAACCCAGCTCGCGTACCGCTTTAATGGGCGAACAGCCCAACCCTTGGGACCTACTTCAGCCCCAGGATGCGATGAGCCGACATCGAGGTGCCAAACCTCCCCGTCGATGTGGACTCTTGGGGGAGATAAGCCTGTTATCCCCAGGGTAGCTTTTATCCGTTGAGCGATGGCCCTTCCATGCGGTACCACCGGATCACTAAGCCCGACTTTCGTCCCTGCTCGACTTGTAGGTCTCGCAGTCAAGCTCCCTTATGCCTTTGCACTCTTCGAATGATTTCCAACCATTCTGAGGGAACCTTTGGGCGCCTCCGTTACTCTTTAGGAGGCGACCGCCCCAGTCAAACTGCCCACCTGACACTGTCCCCGCACCGGATTACGGTACCAGGTTAGAACCTAGATACGATCAGGGTGGTATCCCAACGTTGCCTCCATGGAAGCTTGCGCTCCCACTTCAAAGGCTCCCACCTATCCTGTACAGATCGTACCCAAATTCAATATCAAGCTGCAGTAAAGCTCCATGGGGTCTTTCCGTCTTGTCGCGGGTAACCTGCATCTTCACAGGTATTAAAATTTCACCGGATCTCTCGTTGAGACAGCGCCCAAGTCGTTACGCCATTCGTGCGGGTCAGAATTTACCTGACAAGGAATTTCGCTACCTTAGGACCGTTATAGTTACGGCCGCCGTTTACTGGGGCTTCGGTTCACAGCTTCGGATTGCTCCTAACCACTCCCCTTAACCTTCCAGCACCGGGCAGGCGTCAGCCCGTATACTTCGCCTTACGGCTTCGCACAGACCTGTGTTTTTGCTAAACAGTCGCTTGGGCCTTTTCACTGCGGCCCCCTCGTGCTATTCACACTACCGGGGCACCCCTTCTCCCGAAGTTACGGGGTCATTTTGCCGAGTTCCTTAACGAGAGTTCTTCCGCGCGCCTTAGAATACTCTTCTCGCCTACCTGTGTCGGTTTGCGGTACGGGCACCATCACCTGGCTAGAGGCTTTTCTTGGCAGTGTGAGATCATGACCTTCGCTACTGTAATTTTCACTCCCCATCACAGCTCAGCCTTAATGATGTGCGGATTTGCCTACACATCAGCCTTACTGCTTGGACAGACATCCATCAGTCTGCGTCACTACCCTACTGCGTCCCCCCATTGCTCATAACGGCTTACGGTGGTACAGGAATTTCGACCTGTTGTCCTTCGACTACGCCTTTCGGCCTCGCCTTAGGTCCCGACTTACCCTGAGCGGACGAGCCTTCCTCAGGAACCCTTAGGCTTTCGGCGGATCAGATTCTCACTGATCTTTTCGTTACTCATACCGGCATTCTCACTTGTATAATGTCCAGCGCTCCTTACGGTACACCTTCAACCCTTATACAACGCTCCCCTACCCCTGATGCAAAGCATCAAGCCATAGCTTCGGTGGTGTGTTTAGCCCCGTTACATTTTCGGCGCAGAGTCACTCGACCAGTGAGCTATTACGCACTCTTTCAATGGTGGCTGCTTCTAAGCCAACATCCTGGTTGTCTGTGCAACTCCACATCCTTTCCCACTTAACACACACTTGGGGACCTTAGCTGATGGTCTGGGCTGTTTCCCTTTTGACAATGGATCTTAGCACTCACTGTCTGACTCCCGGAAGTAAGTCTATGGCATTCGGAGTTTGACTGAGCTTGGTAACCCTTGCGGGCCCCGCACCCAATCAGTGCTCTACCTCCACGACTCTGTTTTCCGAGGCTAGCCCTAAAGCTATTTCGGGGAGAACCAGCTATCTCCGAGTTCGATTGGAATTTCTCCGCTACCCCCACCTCATCCCCGCATTTTTCAACATGCGTGGGTTCGGGCCTCCAGTGCGTGTTACCGCACCTTCACCCTGGACAGGGGTAGATCACCCGGTTTCGGGTCTACGTCCACGTACTATGTCGCCCTATTCAGACTCGCTTTCGCTGCGGCTCCGGCTCTTCACCTTAACCTTGCACGGGAACGTAACTCGCCGGTTCATTCTACAAAAGGCACGCCATCACCCCTAAAACGGGCTCTGACTTTTTGTAAGCACACGGTTTCAGGTTCTATTTCACTCCCCTTCCGGGGTGCTTTTCACCTTTCCCTCACGGTACTGCTTCACTATCGGTCGCTAGGAAGTATTTAGCCTTGGCAGATGGTCCTGCCGGATTCATACGGGGTTTCACGTGCCCCGCACTACTCGGGATCCGTCTCGGAGGGAACAGACTTTCAACTACAGGGCTTTTACCTTCTTTGGCGGGCCTTTCCAGACCTCTTCGCTTAACCGGTTCCTTTGTAACTCCATGTGAGACGTCCCACAACCCCAAAGAGCAAGCTCTCTGGTTTGGGCTTCTCCGCGTTCGCTCGCCGCTACTGACGGAATCACTATTGTTTTCTCTTCCTCAGGGTACTTAGATGTTTCAGTTCCCCTGGTATGCCTCACACTAACCTATGTATTCAGTTAGGTGTAACTGGAAATTACCCCAGCTGGGTTTCCCCATTCGGACACCCCCGGATCAAAGCTTGCTTACAGCTCCCCGAGGCAGTTTCGTTGTTCGCCACGTCCTTCATCGGCTCCTAGCGCCTAGGCATCCTCCGTGTGCTCTTAGTAGCTTAACCAATTGCTCAATATGAGCAATAGCAATCTACCGTTTTTATTAAAACTTGTTTGCACAAGTTCAGCTAAAAAGGAATGTTCTAATTCGCGTTTGTTTCGTTTCGATATCTAGTTTTCAAAGAACAAGCTCCATGCAAAAGCAAGCTGTTTGAGAGTTTGAGCTCTCAAAACTGAGCAACGAGTGAGTGTTGTGCTCTTCATTTCATCCACACCGAAGTGACGGACCAAAATGAATCGCTGTTGCAGGTTCTAAGAACCTGCTTATTTGAATGTTTCCGTTACAGGAAACGATTCTCCATAGAAAGGAGGTGATCCAGCCGCACCTTCCGATACGGCTACCTTGTTACGACTTCACCCCAATCATCTATCCCACCTTCGGCGGCTGGCTCCTTGCGGTTACCCCACCGACTTCGGGTGTTATAAACTCTCGTGGTGTGACGGGCGGTGTGTACAAGACCCGGGAACGTATTCACCGCGGCATGCTGATCCGCGATTACTAGCAATTCCGACTTCATGCAGGCGAGTTGCAGCCTGCAATCCGAACTGAGACCGGCTTTGTTGGGATTGGCTCCATCTCGCGATTTCGCAGCCCGTTGTACCGGCCATTGTAGTACGTGTGTAGCCCAGGTCATAAGGGGCATGATGATTTGACGTCATCCCCACCTTCCTCCGGTTTGTCACCGGCAGTCTATCTAGAGTGCCCACCCGAAGTGCTGGCAACTAAATATAAGGGTTGCGCTCGTTGCGGGACTTAACCCAACATCTCACGACACGAGCTGACGACAACCATGCACCACCTGTCTTGAATGTTCCGAAGAAAAGGTACATCTCTGCACCGGTCATTCAGATGTCAAGACCTGGTAAGGTTCTTCGCGTTGCTTCGAATTAAACCACATACTCCACTGCTTGTGCGGGTCCCCGTCAATTCCTTTGAGTTTCAGTCTTGCGACCGTACTCCCCAGGCGGAGTGCTTAATGTGTTAACTTCGGCACCAAGGGTATCGAAACCCCTAACACCTAGCACTCATCGTTTACGGCGTGGACTACCAGGGTATCTAATCCTGTTTGCTCCCCACGCTTTCGCGCCTCAGCGTCAGTTACAGCCCAGAGAGTCGCCTTCGCCACTGGTGTTCCTCCACATATCTACGCATTTCACCGCTACACGTGGAATTCCACTCTCCTCTTCTGCACTCAAGTCACCCAGTTTCCAGTGCGATCCGGGGTTGAGCCCCGGGATTAAACACCAGACTTAAATGACCGCCTGCGCGCGCTTTACGCCCAATAATTCCGGACAACGCTTGCCCCCTACGTATTACCGCGGCTGCTGGCACGTAGTTAGCCGGGGCTTTCTTCTCAGGTACCGTCACCTTGAGAGCAGTTACTCTCCCAAGCGTTCTTCCCTGGCAACAGAGCTTTACGATCCGAAAACCTTCATCACTCACGCGGCATTGCTCCGTCAGGCTTTCGCCCATTGCGGAAGATTCCCTACTGCTGCCTCCCGTAGGAGTCTGGGCCGTGTCTCAGTCCCAGTGTGGCCGATCACCCTCTCAGGTCGGCTACGCATCGTCGCCTTGGTGAGCCGTTACCTCACCAACTAGCTAATGCGCCGCAGGCCCATCCCCAAGTGACAGATTGCTCCGTCTTTCCAGTTCTCTTCAGGCGAAGAAAACAACTATTCGGTATTAGCTACCGTTTCCGGTAGTTGTCCCAAACTTGAGGGCAGGTTGCCTACGTGTTACTCACCCGTCCGCCGCTAAGTATCAAGGAAGCAAGCTTCCTATCAACTCCGCTCGACTTGCATGTATTAGGCATGCCGCCAGCGTTCGTCCTGAGCCAGGATCAAACTCTCCAATAAAGATGAATTTCAGTAGCGCGGTTAAACGCGATGAAAGTCATCTCAGTATTTGAAAAGAGCGATAAGCTCATTTTGAATCTGACGAGATTAAAAATCTCTTTTTTTCTTCGAAATCATACAGCCCGAAGACTTGTACCAATTTCTCAGCGTCGATCTTGCAAGCAAGACCGTTACTCACTCGTTGTTCAGTTTTCAAAGATCAAACTTGTTTCGTTACCGATCGTTGTTCGCTCCAGCAACTCTTATATATTATCATGTCCGAACCAACTTTGCAAGCTCTTTTTTCAAGTTTCTTTCGAAGCTTATTTCATTCGCTTGCCGCACCGTGTATCTCGTGTTTTCTTGGCCGGAATTAGAATATACCATGTACAGATAAGGAACGCAAGTCTTTTTTTGAAAACATTAATTCTTATAAAATTAGTATTCTATATTCCTTTTAACAAGTATCTCCTTATAGCAGTCCAAATGATACATCAGCGTACTACCTTGAATGAATCGGAATAATTACTTACATTCGCAAAAGGTTTCCCGTATGATCCCTAATCCAATTATAGAGAAACTCATGTTGTACACAGTACAGACTCTTCGCGCTATAGAAACATATTAACCGATGATTTCATTGGATAAACAACCAAGAAATTATAATCATTATACTCATTCCTTCTATTATAGAAGGAAACCATTTTTGAAATTCATTTATCCCAAGAAAAGAATACAAAAAAAAGCGAAAGCTCAGGGTCTAATCCCGCGGCTTCCGCTTCTTTCATTTATAAGATAAGAAACTCATCTCAGATAATTCTTCGTTACACCTAACGTACCCTTACTCCCCACCAATAAATACGTATCGGCAGATTACGATGATCGCCAAGATCCACATGAGCCAGTGAATTTTCACTTTGCGCTCTGTCACCAAGTTACTGAACACCGCCAGAATCACATAAGATACAATACCTGCAGAGATTCCGTTCGCGATTCCGCCTGTGAAAGGCATCAATACAATCGTAAGGAACGCTGGGAAAGCTTGCAGGAAATCATCCCACTCAATGCTGCGCACTTGACTCATCATAAGCACACCCACGATGATCAATGCCGGAGCTGTCGCAGCGGATGGAACAACAAGCGCAAGCGGCGCGATAAACAGAGCCAAAATGAACAGCAAACCTGTCGTTACCGAAGTCAGTCCTGTACGTCCACCTGCCTCAACACCTGAAGCACTTTCAACGTATGCCGTAATGGTACTTGTACCCAGTGCAGCACCTGCGCTGACACCAACTGCATCGACGAGCATTGCTTTACCAATGGTTTTCTCGCCTTTTTTCTTATCCTTCATAATACCCATACGTGTTGCAGTACCTACCATCGTACCGAACGTGTCGAACAATTCAACGAAGGTAAAGATGAAGATGATCTCAAACAATCCCAAACTGATGGCACCTTTCAAATCCAGCTGTCCAACCGCCAGATCACTGAAGTTAGGCAACCAGCTTGCGCCTGAAAGACCACTCAGATTCGTAACGCCCATCGGAATACCAATCAGCGTTGTTGCTACGATCCCGATCAATAGAGCGCCTTTGATACGCATAACCATCAATATAGCAATAAGGAGCAAACCAATCAGTGCAAGCAATGCATCATGATGCGTTATAAAGTTACCCAATGATAGATTAAAACTGCTACCTGGAATCGGCTGACTCAGATCTGCGTCTGGTGCAACATTAACTGTTACAGCCACGAGATTAGCAAGTTTGAAACCGATAATGGTAATAAAGAGACCGATACCCACCGTAATGGCCATTTTGATCGACTGTGGAACTGCTACAAGCAGCATTTGCCGAATCTTCGTCACGGTTAAAATAATGAACACGATACCGGAAAGGAATACCGCTCCGAGAGCAGCCTGCCAAGTAATCGCTCCATTCGAGCTTAGAACGACAGTCATGAAGTACGCATTCAATCCCATACCTGGTGCGAGCGCGATCGGAATATTCACAAACAATCCCATAATAATAGTCATTAATCCGGCGCCGACGGCTGTTGCAAAGAATACTGCATTATCCGACATCCCCGCCCCGGCTTGACCCAAGAACAACGTATTCACAAAAAGAATGTAAGCCATTGTCATAAAGGTAGTGAGACCCGCAACAATCTCCGTTCTAACGTTTGTTCCGTTTTCTTTTAATTTAAAGAAACGATCCATAATTACTAACTCCCCCTTAGAGATGTTGAAGCCATATTGAAAAACGACAAATGACCCTGATGAAGATCCTTCACCCAGGGTTCAGCTGACAAGGAGAGGCACGATGCCTTCACTAAGAACAAAAAAAATTCTAATGTGCGTGATGTCCCGCAATCATGTAGAATTCATGTGCTTAGCCTTCTCCTCTTCGTAGCCAGATCATTAGGGTGATCTCGTAGAGACTCCCGAGCCAATTCTCGAGATTATACGAATTAGTATGCGCTATTTGTTTGTTTCCCATCACTATTTTAGGAGGGCAGTATGTTTTTGTCAATGAGAAAAACGAATATTAATCTCACCCTTTTATAATATCGTTCGTATTATTTAACAGATTGAACCAGTTCAGCGGTTTACAACCCAATTGAATACGCTTTTTTCGATGAGACTTCAAGGGGATATGTTCATTCTGTCAGACTGAGAGATCAGCAGTTCAACATAAAAAACTACCCTGATCAAAGGTCAAGAAGACCTCTGATCAGGGTAGTTTATGTTTCTGATGCGTTCTAGCAATCAGATGAGTCATGTTCTAGGAATAACGATGTCTGGTATTACGAAAGCATATAATGATTAGGTATATGGAGCAATTTGCGACATGCGCCGGAATTACTTTTTACCGGATCAGTCCTATGTTAATTAAATCTCTGTCTGCGGAGCATCCTGTATCTCTCGTTGTTCCTGATTTGTGTTCGTTGTTAAGTCAGAGGATAACTCATGGTTTCTGGACTCATCGGAAGAAGCATCCGCTGCCTCTAAGTTCACAAATGGAAAGTCCCCCGAACCGGAAGCCAGGTCTTGCACACCTGAACCGCATCCTGCCAGCATCACCATCAGAAACGCACTTCCTATGCCCATCTTCCATTTGCTCATATAGTCGGTTTTACGCATACATTCAATTCTCCCTTCAGTAGCCATATAGCTCTTAGTATGTACTTATTGTATAGGCTGGACCTGAAAGGATCATGAAGTGAGCTTTAAAATGGGATGAAATTCGAGATTTATAAAGAAAATATTATCCTAATATAAATTTAGTCATAATATACGCAATAAAAAAACTCCCTTCTATTTGCGAAACAACGCAGATAAAAGAGAGTCATTTTCACTCTATTGTTAAAGGTATATGCCTTATTCCCACTCGATCGTTGCAGGTGGTTTGGATGTTACGTCATAGACGATACGGTTTACGTTATCAACTTCGTTAACAATCCGTACGGAGATTTTCTCCAGCACATCCCAAGGGATACGTGCCCAGTCTGCAGTCATACCGTCGATGGATGTTACAGCACGGATACCTACAGTGTAGGAATACGTACGCGCATCACCCATAACGCCGACACTCTTCATGTTAGGCAGGGCTGTGAAGTACTGCCAGATTTCACGGTCGAGACCGGCTTTGGCAATCTCTTCACGCAGGATGTAGTCTGAATCACGAACAATTTTAAGTTTCTCTTCAGTAACTTCACCAAGAACACGGATCGCAAGACCCGGACCAGGGAACGGCTGACGGTGTACAATTTCGTCCGGCAGGCCACACTCGGTACCGACTTTACGTACTTCATCCTTGAACAGCGTGCTCAGTGGCTCGATCAGTTTGAAGTTCATGTCTTCAGGCAGACCGCCCACGTTGTGGTGGGATTTGATGGTCTGTGCAGTCGCTGTACCACTTTCCACGATGTCCGTGTACAGTGTACCTTGCGCCAGGAATGCAAAATCATCGAACTGCTTGGACTCTTCGTCAAATACGTAAATAAACTCGTTACCGATAATTTTACGTTTTTGTTCTGGATCATCCACGCCAGCCAGTTTGGACATAAAGCGCTCTTGTGCATCAATTTTGACAACTTTCATGTCGAATTTGCCGACAAACGTCTCCATTACACTTTCCGCTTCGCCTTTGCGCAGCAGACCGTGGTCGATAAACATACATGTCAGTTGATCACCAATGGCTTTGTGAAGCAATGCAGCTACAACGGAAGAATCTACACCGCCGCTAAGCGCACACAGTACTTTACTGTCGCCCACTTTTTCACGAATGTCTTTGATCGTGTCATCGATAAATGTCTCCATCGTCCAGTTGCCCTCGCAACCACAGATTTCGAACAGGAAGTTACGAATCATGTCGTTACCGCGAACAGAGTGACGTACCTCCGGATGGAACTGAACAGCATACAATTTACGCTCATCGTCGCTCATGGCAGCGATTGGCGCACTTTCCGTGCCTGCATCCAGTTTGAAACCTGGAGGAAGTGTAACCACGTGGTCACCGTGACTCATCCATACGGTATGTTCGCCTTCAATGCCTTTTGCCAGTGTAGATCCAGCAGCAAACTCAAGGTCTGCTTTACCGTACTCTCGCTTCTCGGAACGTTCTACTTTACCTTCAAGCTGTTGAGCCATAAGCTGCATTCCATAGCAAATACCGAAGATCGGCAAGCCTAGGTCATAGACAGCCGGATCCACGTGTGGAGCGTTCTCAGCGTATACGCTGGACGGACCACCCGAGAATACAATTCCTTTTGGTGCCATTTCTGCGATCTTTTCCGCCGGTGTATTATACGGCAAAAGCTCGCTGTAGACGCCAAGATCCCGGATTCTTCTGGCGATTAACTGGTTGTATTGGCCCCCAAAGTCAAGGACAACCACAATCTCATTCTGCTTATTCATAACCGTGCCTCCCTCAATTCAATGAAACTAATTATACGCAACGACAAAACATACCGTCAAGGAAAGGCGAAACTCCTTTTTTCGACATTTCAAAACAAGGGTTACCGAATGCCTTTAAATATGAAATTCCGAATAGAAAGCTTGGCAGCAAGATGCTGGTTCAAGTGTATGATCGTGGAAAGACGCCTCGTTCGCAGCGCAGCGCGAAAGGCGTCTTATGTATGGCATGCAGCGATGAACCAAACGCTGCGTTTAAAAACAGTGCGCCAGCAATGGCGATCTTCATCTGCCCGCAAGCTACCCACAAGTGGCCGAGCTCTATTGGAAAGCGATAGCGATTGTATGGCAGCTGCTTCGCATCTTTGGTGTAACGTTGTTAACACCCTTGTGTTACAACGCCTGCAAACGCCGGGCCAAACGAAGTGCCCGGCGCAGGAAGTCCAGACTGTCCGCACGCAGCGGACGGTCTGGCCCGTACAGCAGCCGTTCCCAGTCGGCTGCAAACCGCGCGATGTCCGCGCCGCCCGCGCCTGCGGCCAAAGCCGGTGACGCTGCATATTCACGCAGCGTCATACCCGGCGGCCGCGGGCCGTACCGGCGCGCGAGCGCGGCCCAGACCGGAGCGGCGGCACTCAGCAGCCGCTCGCGGTCGGGGAAGCTGCTGCGTGGCCACGCCAGCAGCAGCCTGATCCGCAGCGCGGGGCGTAGCCGCCGCATGCGGATCATAGCAGCGGCGCCCAGCAGGGCCGCTGCCACAAGGGCTGCCGCGAGCCATGGCTCCGCGGCAAGGGCCCGTGCGCGGGCGAGCAGCCATGCGCCCGCGTAAGCCACTCCGCCGTTAGTCATCGGCGGAGTCACTTCACCTGCCTGCGGCCCGGCGAGCGCTGCGACATCTTCGCCAACGCCTTGCGCCATGGTGAAGCCTGGCGTAGCCTCGAACGGCATCCAGCCTGCACCTGGAAAATACACCTCTACCCAGGAATGTGCATCTCCCTGGGAAATCATGTACTGACCGGGCATTTCCGGGTCAGCTACGCCCGGGCCAAAGCCTTTCACCCAACGTGCGGGGATGCCCTCTGCACGCAGCAGCACAATCATGGCTGTCGAGAAATGATTACAATACCCCTGCCGTGTGACGAATAGAAAATCGTCCACAAAATCTGTTCCTCGCGGTGGCATACGGGTATCTAACGTGTATTCCGCATGAGCAGCCAGATAAGTTTTCACGGCTTGCACAGCGTCATAACGCGTATCACTTCCTTGCATGATTTCTTTGGCGAGACTCTTCACTCGACCCGGGAGTGTCGCGGGCAATTGCAGATATGTCCTCCGAATAGAGGCCGGATCTTTCCCTTTATCCGTCTCCCCAAGCAGACGTAACTGTTCAGGCGATGCCACTGGAACCATGATGTCCGCTGTATAATGTTTAACCGTCTTATCATTCCCGGAGCCTGCGAGCCACAACGTTGCGGAATCTCGATTAGACAGCAAAGAAAGCATGTTCTCCTGATTATCCTTATTCTTATCCTGAAACGATACGTTAACCGGTATGCCCCCGGTAAAAAGTGGATTTGGTCCTTTCCACTCTCGCTGCATCGTGACGGTTTGACGAATGCGACTCCAAAAGGTTGGATTCTCCCATCCATCTGTTCGCAGCAATCCAGACGGACTCGCCGTTTCAAAGCTTTGACCAGGATCACTCCAAGTACTACCGTTATAATATGAACGGGTCTCTCCCCGCCAATACGTCACTTCCGGACTTTTCGCCGTAAAAAAGATGGAATTGCCCTGCACCAGAGGTGCTCCCATTGGCGCATCCGCTGTGCTATATCCCGTGACCGCTGTTGCAGCAGGGATACTACCTTGCTGCGTATAACCTGCCCAGCGGGCTAAGCGTTCACCCATCTGCTCCAGGGATATGCGTTCCGGTTGAGGTATGGAAGCGAACTGACCAGGTAATGCAGAGCAAAGTACCATGCCTGCGGAAGCCACAATGGTTACCACACTCCAACGGCCATAGGGACTGCCGCGATAACTCGGGGTAGTGACTCCTCCATTAAGACGAAGTAGCTGAAGCAGCGCCTGAATAAGAAAAATCCATAGGACAGACCGTATCACCGAAGCATACACATCCAGCCCAGCAAAGGATTCCAGCAGAAGCAAATAGAGAACCGTTGCACTGCCAAACAGCATAACGCTACGACGGTGCAATACAAGGGATTGTACCGAAGCCATGAGCATGCTCCAGCCGCACATCATGAACAAACCTCTCGTTTCTGTACTAATTGAATGAAATCGCCAGTTATTCATAAACGTGTCCATATCCGCTGAAAGTATTCCCGGGTAAGCAACCGCCCAACGGGCAGGATCACTTCCTCCGTACATCAGACATAGAGCAGCAAGTGCAATGACCAATCGGATCAGCGCTCCCGTGACCCAGCCTGTACGAATTAACCCCGCGAGCAGCAAAGCTCCCGTTAATCCCGCCATCACGGACAAGAACCGTTCACTGCCCTGCTGATTCGATGACGTAACAGGATATATCCATTCCAGAGACAGTATGAGTAAAATGGCCGAAATAAAAATTTTGTACAGGACAGGTACTGCAACATGACCTTCACCCTTTACATCGGTTACCATTGTCTGGTTCACAGCTTGATATACAAAATGAGCCGATTCTATATTGGCTTCTAAGGACTCCCTGTCTACCACAGTAGAATTCGGTCGATCGTTTCCATTATGCTCCCACATCCGTTACCTCCGCCTTTCCCATTGAAGATAACGCGCTCTCTGTGACCGAATGGATCGGCACCCCACTGTGACGAAGCTGCTCCAAACTCAAACTGTCATATCCCAATCCATTCATCGACCTATCGGTTGATCCTAACTGGATCGATTCAGTCAGCTGCACCTCTACGCGGTAACCCAACCCGATTACAGACATGATCCATTCTGCCAGAACCTGATCCAGCTTACCTGTGAGAACCACAATACGAGACCCGCTCGCCAATCTATCCAGCATCTCCGTGCGGAGCGAAATCGAGACCGATTCCGCCTTGGATATTCGTGCTCCCGCAAGCTTGTCCAGTCCATGATTCTCATCATTCGTATGGAATGGTCCCTGTTGCCTGTGATCTTGTGGGTCATAGCTCTTATTGCCACCTTCCATCCACAGATGATAAGGAATGTCATCCCGTTCAGCGGTATGAACCCAGCGGGCAGCTGCACGAACCACACGTTCAAAAGCAGGTGAATCCATGATCCCTGCCTGTTTCACGTCATAACCCGACGCGGCTTCATATACAAGGATGCCCAGCGAAGCTAAATCTGTGGTTTCGGGCAAAAAGGTCTGAAGTCGACCCGTTTTGGCTGTACTTTTCCAATGAACACGTCCCAGCGGATCCCCCTGCTGATATTCACGGAATTCAGGACTACGGTTTCCCTGACTGTTTCTTCGTTCAGACAGCGTCCCTTCGATCATCGCTGCGAATTCTACCGATTCTCCCTTCCCCCAAGCCGTTGCTTGAGGAACAACAATCAAGGGCGTGTCACCTGTGGTCTCTGCGGATAGCGTATTCCAGCCAAAAATATCTCCCCAGTACAATCTTCCGGTATCCCATCTATAGACTCCTCTGCGTAAACCAGAACATTCATATTGATAGGTAAATTGACGCCGTGTTCCCGGAAAAATCAATTTGCGATGAACACCTGCAGGTGTGTTCTCACACAGAACGATCCATAACAATGGAATACGGCATTCGAATTCCAGCTCGACCAGAACCCGCACCTGCTCGCCTGCCTCAATCCGGTTCGTGTGCATTTTCCGATGGATGTGAATACGCCGTGGTCTGAACCAATGGAGAAGCAGACCTCCTGTGAACATCAAGAAAGCCATAATGGATAGAAACAACGCCGCTCTGCCCCCATGCCACTGATACAAGGAAGCGAAAGCCACCACCAAGACAGCACTCAAAATCCGTTGTCCCAGAGCAGTCATTGCCTGCGTCCCCTTCCCTGTGATGCCATTTGTACAGGTACCGGGACCGATGACAACGCTTCTTCAATGACTTGTACTTGCCCCCAAATCTCCGCTCTGTTCTGGGCCTTTAATTGAATACGATGGGAAAGAACAGGCACAGCCACCTCTTTTACATCATCCGGAATGACATAGCTGCGTCCTTGAAGATAGGCAAATGATTGCGCAGCAGCCATCCAGGCCAATGTCCCACGTGGGCTGATGCCCAGTCTTACCGCCGGAAGGCTGCGAGAGGCCACAGCAACTGCCACCAGATACTGTTTAACGACCGGATCAACATGTACCTGTTTGACTTCACGCTGCATGGCTACGACCTCTTCAGCAAGCAGGACAGGGCGAAGCTCATCAAACTCTTCTCTACCTTGCATGCGGGTTAACAATTCCAGTTCCTGCTCTGGATCGGGATACCCCAGTCCAATCCTCATAATAAATCGATCCAGCTGCGCTTCAGGCAGACGGTACGTACCCTCGAACTGTAACGGGTTCTGTGTAGCCAGCAGAAAGAATGGGCGTGGCAAGGCATAGGTTGTGCCATCAACCGTAATACGTCGTTCCTCCATTGCCTCCAGCAGGGCAGACTGAGTACGGGGTGAAGCCCGATTTATTTCATCAGCCAGTACGATGTTGGACATGACGGGTCCGGGCCGAAACTTGAATTCAGCTGTATGCGGGTGATAGATTGAAGTGCCCGTAACATCTGCCGGCATCACATCGGACGTGAACTGTATCCGGCCCATGGAGCAATCCAGCGCAGAAGCAACAGCACGAACCAGCATCGTTTTCCCCGTACCCGGTACATCTTCGAGAAGTACATGACCTCCACTGAGCATTGCAGTGAGGACATAACGAATCTCTTGTTTTTTGCCAATAATCACACTTTCAACACGCTTCATGACCCTGTTTAGCAATTCAACTGCATGTTCATGTTCCATTCGAATATAAGACATTTCTCCTAATCTCCTTCCAACTACCAGCATTTCTGAGCCATAGTAATCTATGATTCAGTGTTGCCCGGAAGTAGAGAGAATAGTCCTGCAAGAATGACTTTCTTCAGATCATTTTATACTTATATATGAAGTTCATTGCCGAAATGGATATGGAAGATCCTGCCTTCACCGACCACTCTGCTTCATTACTGGTTAAGGAATTCACCCTTAATCCCATCTGCTCCAGCAACTCACGTAACGGAACCCAGATGGTCCCCCCCTTACTCTGTACTGCTCCCGTTTCAATTGCACCCGTCGTTGTCAGTGTTCCGCTCACACTGTCTGCATGAATCGTTCTTTCCTTCCATACAGCTGTGGCTGTCCTTGTTTCAGGGTCCCAGCGAGTGCTGCCCCCGAATTTTTTCATAAATGTACGCAAAGGCACCATGATTCTCTGACCTTCCATGCGAAACTCACCCGGTTGCAAGGTAGCCGCAGCCAACCCCACCTCTACCTTCAGCTTCTTGCTTGCAAGCCACAACGTCGCATTCGCTTCTACATGCTCTGCGATCCAGGCCTTTCCTGGTGCCTTGCGCGCCTTATACTTACCATCTGGATGTACACGGAATTGAACCGGTTGATCCGTACTCTTCATGGTGTCAAAACGATATCCGTGATCACGATAATATTTGATAATACCCGGAAGTGCTTTTACCGTTTCAGCATGTGCGCCTCCGTCATGCATCAGAACTATGACCGAACGTGCTCCCGCAGGTACTTTGGTCGAATTGCTGAGAATTTCTTTGGCAGGGACACCTTTGCGCTTGGAATCCCCACTGTCGACGTTCCAGTCCATGACCGTGTATCCACCCAGTTGGAGCAAATCAAAATAACTTTGGTCAAAATGTCCATAGGTACCGCCAGGTGCTCGCACCAGATCCGGACGGAAGCCGGTGATACGCTCCAGCACTGCCTCTGTCTGCTTGATCTGTTTCCAGAACACTTTGAAATCACTGTACAGCTGTTCATATTGATGATTGAACGTATGATTGCCCAGTGCATGTCCATCCTCCACAAGTGCCCGGATTAACTCGGGATAACGCTCTGCCTGCTCACCCAATACGAAAAATGTAGCCGTAACCTGCTCCTTGTGTAAAATATCCAATACTTCACGGGTATGGTTACCCGGTCCATCGTCAAAACTCAGATAGACTACCTTATCTTGATTATTCTTTTCTGCCGAGACAGGCTCATCTGAGCCAGAAGCAGAAGAGGCGTCAGCCGTGCCTGCATATACAGCAAATGCACATAACAATATAGCAATTCGCACTAGAATGACAGACCATTGTCCAGATAAAAACCTATGTATGGATGTTGCGGAGTTTTCCCCTTTTTCCTTGATGCTAAATTCCGGTCTCTGTACCATTTACGAATCGACCTCCACCGTCTCTAGTAATTTGCTGATAGACTTCAGCAGATTTGTTAGAATTATATGGAGGCTTCATTGAAAAAAGACGCGATTTTGTTTAATAATTTTTCACAATTTGGTATGGAGCGTGATTGATTCTTCGCCTAGGATTAGGTAGCATAATGGACAGGCAGAACGTGTACAAAACACCTTGGAGAGGAATCATGCTCCCACCCCGTCTTCAGGAGAGTGAAATCTATTGGAATTGCTTGAGAAGATCCAACATCTGTTTGGGTCCTACGGATACAGTGTCTTGTTTTTTGGCTTGTTGCTTGAATTCATCGCACTCCCCTTTCCGGGTGAAACAACGATGGCTTACGCAGGGTTTCTCTCCTATAAGGGACATCTGGACTTTGGAATCCTCACCATACTGGCTTTTCTGGGAACGACGATTGGCATGACAATCACTTATTTTATTGGAGCCAAAGCAGGTCTGCCCTTCATCACACGATACGGAAAATGGTTTCTGCTGAAGCAGGACAAGCTCGATAAAACGCAAAAGTGGTTTGCCAAGTATGGTAATGCCTTGATCTTCATCGGTTATTTCATTCCGGGAGTACGACATTTCACCGGATATTTCGCAGGCATAGCCGCTGTTCCTTTTCGTAAATTCGCTCTCTACGCTTACTCAGGCGCGTTGTTCTGGGTTGTGCTATTTCTGGGCATTGGCAAAATATTTGGCCCCCAGTGGAATGCCGTATTCCACCTGGCTCATCAATATGCAGCATACATCGTGGGAGGAATCGGCTTATTGCTCATCGCAGCCGTGCTTTACCGTTACCGCAAAGCATGGGCAGCGAGATCCGTATCCAAGCCCACCCCTGTTCGACAAAGACAAAAGTAAAATTTAAATGAACGTCTATCTATAAGTAAGGAGCCGCATGTCATCGCGGCTCCTTTTTTTGCGTTTATTCCAACGATGTAAGAACTAATCATTCTTTTAGGTATTTGTGATAATCCGAATTCATCCAGGTCATACTAACTTGCAAATATAGGGTGTATAGGGAGGTGAAGGTATGAGCGACGCAACGCAGGACCGTCAAGATCAGAGGCAGATCTCTCCGGATCTGAGCGAAAATACAGAATATTGCAAGCAGGTGATGGGGAACAGCAACGACTTGATGATGCGCCCTTTGCAGTGTCTGCATAAATGGCCTGCCGTCATGTTGTACATCGATGGGTTGGTGGACGTACATATCCTGAATCATTCCATCCTGGAATCCCTGTTAAAGACGCATGAACTTCCGGAATTCTTGGCAGATGATGAGCATCTAAGCTACCTCCAAAATGACATTCTGGCTGCGAGCAATGTAGTATTCGTGGATGACATGGAAGATGTGCTTAATGCTCTCCTATCAGGTTCCGCTATCCTGCTTATCGAAGGGTGTGTACGCGGGTTAAAAATTGACGCGGCTGGTTGGGAAGACCGTGCTGTTGGTGAGCCTATCTCACAAACCGTTGTGCGCGGTCCTATGGAAGGATTTAATGAAAATTTGCGTACGAATACTTCCTTAATTCGCAAAAGGATTCGTGACCCTCATCTCTGGATCGAAGAAAGGGAGATTGGCCGAGTCACCAAAACAAGAGTTGCCGTCTTATATCTGGAACATACCGTCGATCCGGGGGTCGTGAAGGAACTAAGGCGCAGGCTTGATGAGATTGATATTGACGGGATTCTGGAAGGCGGGTATATCGAAGAACTTGTACAAGACGAGACAGGCACGCTATTCCCCACCGTTTACAATAGTGAACGTCCAGATACGGTTTGTGCTGCCTTGCTTGAGGGCAGAGTAGCTATCATCGTAGACGGTACGCCTTTTGTACTGCTAGTTCCGGCATTGTTCGTGCATTTCTTCCAATCACCGGAGGATTATTATCAACGGGCCGATATCAGCACATTGATTCGTATGATTCGTTATCTGTCCTTTTTTATCGCTCTACTCGCTCCATCCTTCTATATTGCCATTACCACCTTTCACCAGGAAATGTTGCCCACCAATCTGCTCATTAGTCTGGCAGCTCAACGTGAAGGCGTTCCTTTTCCCGCATTCATTGAAGCCATACTCATGGAATTGACCTATGAAATTTTACGAGAAGCAGGTATACGTATCCCAAAAACAGTTGGTCAGGCCGTTTCCATTGTCGGAACGCTGGTCATTGGCCAAGCCGCCGTAGATGCAGGGGTTGTTTCGGCTGCCATGGTTATTATCGTTTCCATTACAGCGATATCCAGTTATGTCATACCAGAGAATGGATTGTCTATCTCTGTCCGAATTCTACGCTTTGTATTGATGATTCTGGCGGCAGCTTTTGGTTTCTACGGTATTCTAATTGTTCTGCTCATTACGGTTACACATCTGTGCAGCTTGCGTTCTTTTGGCGTATCGTATATGTCTCCCTTTGCACCTTTCATTCAGAAAGATCTGAAGGATACTCTGTTTCGTGTACCCTGGTCCCATATGAAAACCCGGCCACTCTCTACGGGTACTCCGAACAAAACCAGACAAGCCAACAAAAAAATGAAGCGTTAATTCGGTAAGGAGAACAACGTATGAACAAGTGCCTCCGATTGATTTTATGCATTGCATTCCTTTTCCCTCTCCTTACCGGATGTTGGGATCGTCAGGAACTCAATGAACTTGGCATTATGCTCGGTCTCGGTGTGGACAAGGATGGCGATTTGATTAAAGTGAGTGCTCAGGTCGTTGTGCCAAATGAGGTCTCCTCCAAAGCCGGGGGTGGAAAAGGTACTCCTGTTACGCAATATCAGGCGTCCGCCCCTACTTTGTTTGAAGCGATTCAGAAGCTGACCGAGACAAGTCCACGCCGCATATTCATGGCGCATATCCGCGTACTGGTATTTGGCGAAGAATATGCCCGCAAAGAGGGAATTTACGATGTTATGGAAGCATTAATGCGGGAACCTACCGTCCGGCCCGATTATTACGTCATGGTTGCTCGAAGTACAACAGCTTCCAAAGTACTGGACGTGCTTACCCCATTGGAAAATATTCCTGCGGAGAAGTTATTTAATTCTCTGGACGTATCCTCCAAAACCTGGTCTCCCACAACAACCGTAACCGGAGACCAATTAATCGAATATATGCTGACTCCCGGAATACAGCCCGTAATCACCGGTGTAGAGATTATTGGCAATTCAGAGAACAGCGGGAGCAAAGATAATATTGCCACAATCAAGTCTCCCGCCCGTCTGAATTCCACGGGATTAAGCATCTTCAGGAAGGACAAACTGATCGGCTGGTTAACGGAAGATGAATCCAAAGGATACAACTATATCCGTGACAATGTGGTGTCTACCATCAGTCACCTGCCTTGCCGAAAGGGAGGAAATGTGACTTTCAAGGCCCTCCGCACCAAGACTGAACGTAAAGCGAAGGTCGTTGACGACCAGCCTGTGATCCACATCAAAATCAAAAATGTGTCTTCCATTGGTGCAGTAGAGTGCGGAATCAAAATTGGTTCGATGGAAACCCTCAAAGAACTGGAAAAAGACAGTGAGGAACGGCTGATAGAACTGATGGAACAATCGGTGAATTCAGTGCGGCGAAAATTCCATGCCGACATTTTTGGATTTGGTCAGGAAGTATATCATGCTGATCCTAAATTTTTTAAGAAGATTGAGAATGACTGGGATAAATATTTCGAGAATCTGGATGTTAAGTATGAAGCCAATGTACAGATCAAACGTGTAGGTACACTGGATGATTCATTCAAGAATGATCTGAAGGAGTGAGGCCGGATGTTGATTACCATTACTGTCATTGTCATAGGAGGACTTGTAGGCATGGTAGATCTTCCGGGTCTCATCCGCCGCAAGGAATGGAGGGAAACAGCCGTGTACAGCGGTATGCTCGTCATTGCCACAGGGTTCAGTGTGATTGCAGCAAACCTGTGGGATTTTCCGAGTCCGCTCTATATCATCATGTGGATCTATGAACCTGTTAATCAATTCTTGGCACGTCTGACGGGAACCTAGAAAAAGGAGAGGACCATTATGCTTGAACAGGGGCGCCTTGGAACAAGACAATTGACCACTCTCACTTTTATGATGGTGGTTGGGGATATGATGCTGATCTACCCCTCAGTCATCACATCCTATGCCAAACAAGACTCCTGGATCTGTGCTTTTATAGGCGTTCCCCTGGGGATGGCACTGCTGGCCATGATCCTGAAGCTGTGCAGCGTGCATCCGGAAAAAAACTTGGTGCAGATGGCACGAAGTATTCTAGGGTTCTGGCCAGGTACTTTCTTTTCCTGCTTCTACCTGTTCTTTTTCATTATTGGTGCTTCCACGCATACGAGAGAAGTCGGCGATTTCATGACCACACAAATCTTTCAGTACACTCCGATCCGCATCATCATTCTGATGTTCGTCATTGTGATTGGCTGGGGAGTATCGCACGGATTAGAGGCGATGGGACGAAGTAGTGAGCTACTGATGCCTGTCGTTATTGTGTTTATTGTGGTCCTTGCTGTCTGCCTTCTTCCTCAGATAGATACCAGCAATTTGAAGCCAGTAAGTGATACGGGTGTCGTCTCCATCGCACAAGGTATTCTGGTCAGCATTATATATCCGATTGGTGAAGCCGTGCCCATCATGATGATTCTGCCCTACGTTGCCAAGCAAGCTCATCGAACACGGGACGTACTTATTGCAGCAGGCTTAGGCAGTTTGATATTGGCGACGCTTGTTACCATCTCCCTGCTGGTTTTGGGTGCCTTTCTTACGCAACATAACATATATGCTTCTTTTATTTTGTCCCAGAAAATCAGTATTGGGGGCTTTTTTGAACGTATTGAAGCCATTATGGCTTCTTCCTGGCTGATCTCAACGTACTTCAAAGCGATGATATATTTATATGCCTTTATTGTTGGTTGTGCTGAACTGTTCAAGCTTAAGCAGTATCGGATACTTGTACTTCCTGCGTCCATACTCGTTTTCGGATTAGCCAATCTGATCTCACCAAGCATAACCTTTATCGTGATCGCCATAGTTCCATATTGGGTAGATTGGGATACCACACTCGGGATCATTCTTCCGGGCTGTCTTCTGCTAATACAATTGCTCAAGTCGTCTTACAGAAAATCATCGGTTACTCAAAACAAATCCTCACAGGATTGATTTTTTTGGGGGAAGGAGTACGGGGTCTATGTTAATTAACGAAAAAATCACCATTAGGCAATTTACACTGCTCACCTTCCTCGTCATGGTTGGAGACATGATCCTACTCTATCCCTCAGTGGTTACCGCTTTAGGTAAACAGGATGCTTGGATCTGTTCTCTTATCGGTCAACCGATCGGCATATTTATCATGTGGGTGCTATACAAACTTCATCAGACACATCCTGAGCTATCCCTTATTGAAATCTGCCAAAAAATACTTGGCCGATGGGCAGGGTCTGTTTTATCAGCTGCGTATCTGTTCTATTTCGCCATAGGCGCTGCCATATGTATCCGTGAAGTCGGTGACTTTATGACCACACAGATCTATCTTCAGACCCCTATCCGGGTCATTCTGATTATCCTTATGTGCGCTCTGGTCTGGGGACTTATGCATGGCTTGCATACAATAGGAAGTAGCAGTGAACTGCTGACCCCCGTCGTTGTTGCCTTTATGATTTTATTGTTCCTGGGACTGATGCCCAAAGTGAACAGTTCACATCTACAGCCATACTTAAACACTCCTTGGCTTCATCTGATTCAGGCCATCATTAGGGGGGCGTTTACTTCTTGTGGTGAGTTAATCGTGATTAGCATGGTTCTTCCTTATGTGATGTCCGGACCTCATATCAAACGTGACATGTTACTCGCTACCTTATGTGGAGGGTTACTGTTAACCACACTATTGCTCATTTCGCTCATGATTTTTGGACCCTTTCTGACCCAGCATGACATCTATATCTCCTATACCCTGTCCCAGAAAATTAATATCGGTAACTTTTTTGAACGAATTGAGGCGTTCATGGCGACCGCTTGGTTAATTTCTACCTATTTTAAAAGCCTGCTGTACATGTTCTCTTTTGTCATTGGAACAGCTCAGCTATTTCGGTTAAAGGCATACAAACCTCTCGTCCTGCCATCAGCGATGTTATTATTCGCCTTAGCTGTCCTGATTTCTCCCAATGTCATCTTCTACACCAATACGATCATGCCCGCTTGGGTAGATTGGGATATCACTGTTGGTTTTATTATCCCACTGCTCCTTTTGCTTGTGCATCGGCTTCGCTCTGGCAAGAGCAATTCAACCAATCCTAAACGATTGCCCACCTAAAAAGGCTGTGTTCACGGTGAATTCCGCGAAGCACAGCCTTTAATGATGATACGGATAAGATGTATTTATTCACACAGATTCACACATGTCTAAATCATTACAATGCTTGTACAGCCTCAAGTGCAGCCTCGATGTGTCCTTTGACCCGAACTTTGGACCAATCCTTGATTAACATCCCCTCTTCATCAATCAGAAAAGTGGAGCGAACCATACCCATGTACTCCTTGCCATACATTTTCTTCAGCTGCCATACCCCGTATTGCTCGGCTACGACGTGCTCTTCATCCGATAACAAAGTGAAAGGCAGACCATACTTAGCAATAAACTTATCATGTTGTTTCATCGGATCGGTGCTGATTCCGAGAATGACGGTGTTCAGCCCCTCAAACTCAGCATGTCGATCCCGGAAATCACAAGCCTGTTGCGTACAGGACGAAGTCATATCCTTG
The DNA here is from genome assembly GCF_037976905.1 of Paenibacillus sp. FSL K6-1318. NCBI lineage: Bacteria > Bacillati > Bacillota > Bacilli > Caryophanales > Paenibacillaceae > Paenibacillus > Paenibacillus sp. FSL K6-1318. The sequence goes on along the minus strand of NZ_CP150270.1, from coordinate 766,623 downwards.
GGGTAAAAATAAAGCAGCACCCGCTGTCCGCGGTAATCCGAAAGCTTCACCGGTTCTCCGGTACTTGACGGAAGCTCAAAATCCGGTGCCAATTCACCTACAGTTAACGTCATGTCAATTCCTCCCTAGTCTCCCCCATGAATTGTTATAGGGCGTTTATTATGATCCTGCTCCGCGATACCGCTTCACGCCATAATTCCACAGCAGCAAGCCCATGGAACCAAATACCAGTCCCATCACAGGTGTAAGGAGCGCCATGCGATGCATCTCGGACCTCTCCAGGAACAATGCTGCCGGATAGATGCCCACGAAGGCAAACGGAATGATCCAGGTCAACAGCACCTGAATGGCACGGTTGTAGATCGTTACCGGGTAACGCCCATACCCTTGGATGTTATACATCAATGGCAGGATACCTGTTGGCGCGTCTGAATAAAAGGACAACGAAGTCAGTGTCGTATAGATACCAGCATAGATCATGACTGAACTGAGTGCCAAAATAATCAATGCAGGGATATGCCACCACTCCAGCACCAAGCCCATCTCTGCGCCACTGAAGATCATGATGATCAAGCCGATAAACGAGCCCACGAGTGCAGGCGGGTCTACATTTTCAAGCAAGATCTGGAACAAATTATGTGCAGGGCGTGTCAGGATACGATCCATCTCGCCTTTGACGATGTACCGCTCGCTGAATCCCCACAGATTGATAAAACAACTGAAGATGCCATAGGGCACCATAAAATATCCATAAACAAAGAGGACTTCACTCTCACTCCAGCCGCCCAGGTTATCTGTATGACGGAAGACCACGAAAATAAAGATCAGGTTGGTGGCCTGGAACAGCAGATCCGATAGGATCTCCACCCAGAAGTCGGCACGGTACGTCAGGCGTGTTTTCATATAGTTTTTTAAATATTCCCAGATCAGACCCATATAGTACATTCCGTTATCCCCCTTGCACGAACAGACGCTTGCGCGCCTTACGCCAGATCAGTACCATCGGAAGCAGTAACACGGCAAACCAGAACACCTGAATACCGAGTACATTCCAGATGGCGGTACCTTCCACTCTTCCAGTGAACACGGAACCGGGCAGATACGTAATGGCCTGAAAAGGCAATACCTTCATCACCGCGGACATCCAGCCTGGATACAGGCTGATCGGGATGATTAGACCGGAGAACAGATCGACCACGACGCGTTTCATACGCATCATGCCTTCATTGTTTTCCACAAAGAATGCCGCCAGTCCCGTTATCACATTAATCTGGGAATTAATGAGGAAACTGAAGAACAGCATGACAAGAAAGCCAATCCAAGCGGATGGCGCCGTAGGCAGTTCAACCGGGAACAGCAAAATGGCAATGAGCATGCCCGGAATCATGAGCAGCAGGAAGCGGAAAATGCCTTCGCCAAGCCCCTGCATCATTTTGACCATAACGTAATTGATCGGCCTGATGAATTGAATCGCGATGGACCCATCCCTTATGTCTGCGGCAATCTCCCGGTCCAGGTTGTTAAAGTAAAACGCACGTGCCATCCAGGATACGGCGATATACGTGGTCATCTGAGCTGCCGTGAAGCCACCAAGTTCACCACTGCTACCGTAAATGGCTTGCCAGGTAAAGTAATACACGCCGATATTCAGCGTATATATCAAAATGCCGGAGTAATAATTCACCCGGTATGCCAGCATCGTTAAAAAACGGATGCGCATAAAATCAATAAATGCACTATTCATCTCAGGATACACCCACCGCTTCTTTCCCTGCTCCCACAATCTCGGGACGCTCGGCGGAACCGGATTGGTATATACTGCGCACAATCTCATCCGTGTTGATCTCGATAATCTGAATATCGGTAATATCGGCTTGTCCAACGACACGTCCGAGTACATCTGAAACGTTCAGTTCCAGCGGAATCCATACGGATGCGGACAATTCATTCTCAACTGTCCAACGTACAGGCAACGCCGCAGTCCATTCCTGCATCTGACTAATGTTGTGAGCTGAACCGAACTTGAAGCGGATCTCCCGTTCTTTGCCCCATTGGGACTTCAGATGATCCAGACCCCCATCATAAATGATGTTGCCTGCATCAAGCATGATGACCCGGGAACACAAGGCCTCAATGTCCTGCAAATCATGAGTTGTGAGCAAAATAGTCGTTCCATGCTCCTTGTTCATGTCTTTCAGGAAATCCCGAATCTCCGACTTCACGACAATATCCAAACCAATGGTTGGCTCGTCCAGGAAAACAATACTCGGGTTATGCAACAAGGCTGCCACCAACTCACAGCGCATGCGCTGACCGAGACTGAGCTTACGTACCGGACGGCTTAACAGGTCCTGCAGCTGCAGCCGCTCAACCAGTTCATCCAGCCGTTTGCGGAAATCGACCTCTCCGACACGATATACTTTGCGCAATAAATGGAAGGATTCGATAACGCCAATATCCCACCACAGTTGACTGCGCTGACCAAAAACAACACCAATATTCTGTACAAATTTCTCACGTTCCTGATACGGAACATATCCACCAACCGATATTTGCCCTGAAGTAGGCACCAAAATGCCGGTCAACATCTTGATTGTTGTTGATTTACCGGCACCGTTCTCCCCAATATATCCGCATATTTCGCCCTGCGGAATCTGAAATGAAATATCATTTACAGCCAATACCTCCTGGTATTGACGTGCAAACAGGTCTTGGAATGCGCCCTTCAGCCCACCTCGGCTTTTCTGGACGCTAAACGACTTGCGCAAATCTTTGACATCAATCGCCAGCATGATTATACCTCACTTGGATTTTGTTGAAATTGCTTGTAGCCCAAAAAGAAATTATAATGGTATCAGTCAAAATTCAGCAATACCCGAACTCGTTTTTTATTTCATCTCAAATACAAAGGAGAGCTAGCATGACCAGAAAGACGAAGAGAACCATCTGGATTTCTCTTGCCGCCTTCGTGTTAATAGTCGGAGGAGCAGCGGCATACTATTTCGGTTCTATTCTCAATCAGTTGGACGGTTTGGCAAAGGACGGTGACGATTCACCCTTCGCAGGTATCGAAAATGTGGAGAAAGTAAATACGCCTGACCCACCAAAATGGGAAGGCACGGAAACGGTAAACATTCTCGTTATGGGTGTCGACGCACGTGGATTGAAAAAAGGTGAAGTTCCCCGCTCCGACAGCATGATGGTCGTATCGCTTGACCCTCTTACCAAAAAAATTAATCTGTTCTCCATTCTGCGCGACACTTACGTCGATATTGACGGGTATGGCAAGGAGCGGATCAACACAGCCATCACCCATGGCCCTAACGCAGCGATGCAAGCTGCCGGTGACCTGCTTGGCATTCCTGTACAGTATTATGTGTATACGGATTTCCAAGGATTCATCAAATTGGTGGATGCCGTTGGCGGTGTTGATTTTGATGTGGAGAAGGACATGCACTATACAAGTAAAGCAGACAATAACGAATACGATATTGATCTCAAAAAAGGGTATCAGCATCTGGATGGTGAGACAGCTCTCATGTACGTTCGTTTCCGTCATGATGCGATGTCGGATTTCGCTCGTTCCGAGCGTCAGCGTGAATTGCTGAAAGCTGTAACGGCAAAAATGCAGTCTACGACAACCATCGCCAAGCTGCCTGCCATTCTGGAACAGGTCAATCCGTATGTAGATACGAATCTGACGCTTTCCGATATGTGGAAGCTCGGTGGACTTGGATACCAAAGCAGCATGAATGGCAGTGAACAGATTCCGCCCATGAACCTGTTGAAAGAAGAACGTACAGCAGGTGGAGCACAAGTATTGACGGTTACGAATGAAGAGAAACTGAAGCAGCATATTCAGGATATTATTCATCCACCTGCTACAACGGATGATAGTACGACCAGCACCGAAGATAAAACAGCCAGTGGTGACGATCAAAAGTCAGAGCAACCGGCTCAGTAATGTAAACATGCAGAGGGCAGCCATTACGCTGCCCTCTCGTTGTGCCCGGCTATATCTTTATGAGAAAATCATCATATCTTTCTGTAGCTTGTACCTTTATTATATTTTGAATTACGAAAGGAAGTTATCTTATGAAACCATCACGTTCCCGTTCCGAACTCCTATACGCAGAAGCACTTGAACATATTGTTGGGGGTGTTAACAGCCCTTCACGCTCGTTCAAAGCCGTTGGTGGTGGTGCACCTGTATTTATGAAAAAAGCCCAAGGCGCCCACTTCTGGGATGTCGATGACAACCGTTATATTGATTATCTGGCCGCTTACGGTCCGATTGTTACAGGACATGCCCACCCGCATATTACGCAGGCCATTACGGAAGCAGCAGCAAATGGCGTGCTATACGGTACCCCGACTGAACTTGAGATCAAACTCGCCAAAATGCTGAAGGAAGCTATTCCTTCCATGGATAAAGTTCGTTTTGTAAACTCCGGTACGGAAGCCGTTATGACCACGATTCGGGTCGCTCGTGCCTACACCAAACGCAACAAGATCGTAAAATTTGCCGGATGTTACCATGGTCACTCCGATCTGGTGCTTGTAGCTGCCGGTTCAGGCCCGTCCACGCTCGGAATTCCCGACAGTGCCGGAGTTCCAGCCAGTATTGCACAAGAAGTCATTACTGTGCCTTACAATGATCTGGATGGCCTGAAAGATGCTTTGGAGCGCTGGGGTGATGATGTTGCCGCGGTCATGGTTGAGCCGATCGTTGGTAACTTCGGTATGGTTATGCCGGAGCCTGGCTTCCTGGAAGGCCTCTGTGCCATGACACGCGCTAACGGATCACTGGTTATCTATGACGAGGTTATTACGGCTTTCCGTTTCCATTACGGTTCTACACAGACGTACGCCGGACTCGATAATCATGCGGAGATTGAACCGGATCTGACGGCTCTTGGTAAAATTATTGGTGGCGGCCTGCCAATCGGTGCTTACGGCGGACGCAAACACGTTATGGAGCAGGTTGCTCCGCTTGGACCGGCTTATCAAGCGGGAACAATGGCTGGTAACCCTGCATCCATCTCAGCTGGTATCGCATGTCTGGAGGTCCTGCAAGGCGCAGGTGTATATGAAGAGATGGAACGTCTTGCTATCGACCTGACAGCAGGCCTGCAAGCTTCTGCTGACCGTCATGGCATTGATCTAACGATTAACCGGATTCGTGGTGCATTCTCCACCCACTTCTGTGACCACCCCGTTACGAACTACGATCATGCTCAAGACACGGATGGAGAGCTGTTTGCTTCCTTCTTCCGTCATATGCTGAACCGTGGCATTAACCTCGCTCCGTCCAAATATGAAGCCTGGTTCCTGACCACTGCTCATACAGACGACGATGTTCAAGCTACATTGGAAGCCGCGGAAGCTTCCTTCAAGGCGATGGCTCAGGAATAAATCGGATTATGTCCATCTACAATGTAGCGTACAAGCTGTATGGTTGATGGATAACAACTCATTGAAAAGGCGTCCAACAAGTGATCAACTTGTGTGGACGCCTTTTGTTTTTTACGGACGTTATTTACGGACAACATTTCGATTCTTCACGTTATTTCTGCCTGATCTGCAGTTTCAAAATCTCCTCCCGGATCTTCTGTATCCCTTCTTCGATTCGCTGCTTGGGCACATTGGAGATGTTTAATCGCAGCATTTGATCCTGATGCACCTGATATGTTCCCTCCGGATAGTACCGTTCTGTCGTATCGACGATGACTCCGTGCTTTTGGAGCCGGGACACCAGAACACGAAGCGGCACATCACCCGCCAAAGGCAGTACGGTATGCTCCCCTCCTGTACGAGGGGCGTCCTTAAATGGTGTAAAGTCTGGATACGTATCCAGTTGCTCATGCATCGTGTGCATCCGGGCAGCATAGCGGTTACGAATCACTTTTCTGTGATGAGCAAACATTCCACTGTGCACATAGATCTCCAAAGCAGCTTGAGACAGAACGGACGTGTCGATATCGAGCATTTTTTTGTAAGCACCAAACGATTGAATTAGAGGTGAGGGCAGAACTGCTACACCAATACGCAGGCCTGGAAACAGAATTTTGGAGTAACTCTTCAGATAGATGACCCGACCTTCGGTATCATAGGACCATAATGGGTCCTGTTTCGTGTTGTCCTCCAGATCGGCCAAGTAATCGTCTTCCACCAGATATACATCGTACCGCTGTGCTAGCCGGATCAGTTTCTTTTTCTCAGCAACAGTTAACGATGTGCCAATTGGATTGTGAAACCGCGGCATGACATAGAAAAACTTAATATCTCCCTCAGCGAACTGACGTTCAAGTGATGCCCAGTCCAGTCCATCCAGGGCACGTCTCACACCGGCAATCGGCACATTCAATCCACTCAGTAGCGAGGGCATATTGTGATACGTCGGTAGTTCCACCAATACTTTTCTCTTTCCATTGGGAAAAGGCATCAATGCAAGTACAGCCAATGCCTGCTGCACACCTGATGTGATAAAGAACTGCTCTGTTCTCGCAAACACCTGATAATCCGCAAACTGCTTCTGCAACAGCAGAATAAGCGAAGGTAATCCCTGATCTGTGCCGTACATGAATAGCTCTGCCTGCTTCTTTTCCATCGCCTGATCCACACAATGACGAAAGTCTGCATACGGGAACACCCGTGGATCGGGAGCAGCTGAAGCGAAGTCCAGCGCTCCCTGCCAGTCCATGTCCTGAGCACCTGTCCCATTCTGTACGGCATAATAGCCGGATTGAGGTATGGCGTACACCAAGTGCCGTTGCTCCAGCCACTCATATGCTCGAATCGCTGTACTTACACTGCATTGATATTGTTCTGCTACAACTCGAACTGCTGGCAGTCGAATGCCCTTATCCGCCCACTGGCGACGATCCTGCTGCTGCATCTGTTCCTGAATCCATTGCTTTAACGCTTCGGCAATCACTTCGTATTTTCTCAATGCACCCATCCCTCTCCAACAACTGTACCGATACAGTTCAACCTTTTATCTATTGTAGCACGATGCACCCGGCAGTATATTGAATAAGGCCAGCACATGCCTCGAACCTGACATATTTCAGGATAATAAAAGATAAAACGCTATGACTACTGTATTGGAGGAGCATTCATGAACACAACACACACTCGGGGATACGCTTATATCGCAGCTATTCTATACGCGGCTATTATAGGTCTATCTTTTCTATTTGTTAAAATGACCGTCACTGTTGCACATCCGATTGATGTACTTGCACACCGATTCGCCCTGTCGCTGATCGTTGTCAGCATTCCTGTCATTTTTGGCTGGATCAAAATCCGACTGAGCCTTCGTGATCTGTGGCGAATTATTCCGCTGGGGCTACTATCTCCCGTATTATTTTTTGCCTTTCAAGCCTTTGGGCTCGTATCTTCCAACTCATCGGAAGCCGGTATTATTCAGGCTATGGCCCCTGTATTCACACTCGTTCTCGCTTCAGTTTTCCTGAAGGAACGCACATCCACGATGCAGAAGCTGTTCCTGCTTCTGTCTGTCGTTGGAGTAGTTTTTATTTTCATGATGCAAGGAAATGGCATGTCTGTGGGTAACCTGAAGGGCATTGCATTATTGCTGCTATCCACAGTCTGTTTTGCAGGGTATGGTGTGCTTGCAAGACCATTAACCCAGAAGTACAAACCAATGGAACTAACATGGGTCACACTGATGGTTGGCTGTATTGTGTTTAACGCTGCTTCCCTGATCCGACATGCGTCCAGCGGTTCCATGATGGACTACATCAAACCACTTGGAGATGCATCCTATCTGGGTGCACTCGCTTATCTGGCGATACTATCCACCATGATCTCCACCCTGCTCGCGAGCTATGCCCTGACTCATCTGGAGGCTTCCCAAATGAGTGTATTCAGCAATCTGTCCACGCTCATCTCCATCGTAGGGGGCGCATGGATACTGCATGAACCAGTGGGTAGCTACCACTATATTGGTGCATTGTTGATTATCGCTGGTGTGCTTGGCACCAATATGAGCGGTCGCAAACATAGGCTGGTCAGTGGAATCAAAGCGTGATATAATTCTGGAAATTGTAAACATTTGTTATCCGCGATGATGAAGAGAAGTACATATGTCAGGATGCTACAGAGAGCCGGCGGCTGGTGGGAGTCGGTGCATCGGATATGTGGAAATGGGCTTCGGAGTTCCAAGTTGAACAAAGTCTGTATCCTTTCCTAGGAATACACACTTTCAGTAGGCAAGGCGGCATGTCCAGCCGTTATCCATGGACAGGATATCGATAGGCATGGAAGCTCATAAAAGAGCTCCTGGTAGATACCTCATCCGTATCCCTCAAGTGGGCCGCAACAGAGCGGCCAATGAAGGTGGCACCGCGAGGCACAAGCTTCGTCCTTTATTCTGTTCCCAACCGGGGAATGGGATAAAAGACGAAGCTTTTTTGATTTTTTTGCAGGCTGAAAGGAGGTGATGGTCGTGGAAGACGGCTGGTGGCGACAGCTCAATGTTGAAAAATCACAAAACCAAAGGAGAATAAACCATGAACAAAAACAAGGATATTATTTTGACAGGAGATCGGACTACCGGACAACTTCATCTCGGCCATTACGTAGGCAGCCTGCACAGTCGGGTACAATTGCAGGAAGAGTACAAAACCTATATTTTACTGGCAGATGTTCAGGCACTCACCACCCACTATGATCAACCTAGCCTGATTGCAGATAGTGTTTATCAAGTCACGCTTGATTACCTTGCCGTAGGCATTGATCCGAACAAAGCTACCCTGTTCATTCAATCCATGATTCCGGAAATTGCGGAATTGACTGTGATCTTCTCCATGTTTGTTACCGTCAATACACTCCGGCATAATCCGACCATCAAGAGCGAAGCACGTGATCGCGGATATACCGACCTGTACTACGGATTTCTTGGATATCCGGTCAGTCAGGCTGCTGATATTGCATTCTGTAAAGCCACCCTTGTTCCGGCAGGGGAAGATCAGATTCCTCACATTGAGACAGCACGAAAATTGGTTCGCCGGTTCAACGAGTTATACGCTCCCATTCTCCCCTAACCCCGCATTTTGACCGGAGAGCGGCTTGGAGGACTGGATGGCGTTGGTAAGATGAGCAAAAGCATGGGGAATGCGATCTCATTAAATGCAAGTCCTGAAGATGTAAAAGCAAAATTGATCAAGGCCAAGACTGATCCTGCCCGCATCCATCGTTCTGATCCAGGTCACCCGGATATCTGCCCTGTTTTTGCCTATCATCAGCTTTTCCGCAAGGAGAACGCAGACGAAATACATGCCAGTTGCAGTCAGGGGCGGATTGGATGCAAAGATTGTAAACAGATCGCAGGTGAAGCCATCAATGATCTGCTTGCTCCTTTTCGCGAACGACGGAATTATTATGAACAGCGTGATGATCAAGTGAAAGAGATTCTTATTGAGGGGACACGACAGGCCAGGAAAGCGGCCCGGGAAACGATGTTAGAGGTAAGAGAAGCCATGGGTATTCGTTATTTTGACTGACAGTATGAAGCGCTCCAATCACGTTAACACTGCTGAGGACAGTCTATTGGGAAAAGGGGACCCCTCAGCATGAAACGAACACAGCCTTCTTTTTTACAAGCTATGATGTTGATCATGTTGTCCGTTGGCTTGATCAGCCATGTTCTGATTATTCCTGCCCTTTTGGCTGCAGCCAAAAGGGATTCTTGGATTTCCGTCCTGCTATCAGCCGGACCATTTCTCGTATTTGCGCTAATGCTCGCTTATGTCTCTCGTTTCCTCCAGCATCAAACCCTGCATGAATGGCTGACATCCCGTCTCGGCAAACCCATCGGCATGTTCTTTCGAATTGGGAACAGTCTCTTTTTTCTATGCGTCATCTATTTCACCCTGCACGAGACCACCACATGGGCCAAAACGAACTATCTGACAGAGACACCAATATTGGTAACCAGCATTGCCTTGATGTCACTCTGTGCCTACGCTGCGTATAAAGGTATTCGCTCGCTGGCATTTACGGCAGGATTGATCCTTCCACTGGTGGTATTGCTGGGCTTCTATGTTGCTATCGTGAATACCCAATATAAGGATTACAGTCGGCTGTTGCCTGTGCTTGAACATGGTTGGCACCCCGTTCTTAAAGGCATGGTTTACAGTCTTTCAGGCATGTTTGAACTACTGTTCATCTGGTACATTCAGCCTCATCTCACCAAACGTATACGTGTATGGCAGTATCTATTGCTCGCAATCATTATTGTGGGACTGACTTTCGGCCCACTCATTGGGGCGATTGTGGAATTCAATCCTTTTGAGGCTGCCAAAATGCGATATCCCGCCTTTGAAGAATGGCGTATTGCCTCCTTGGGCAAATACATTGCCCAAACCGACTTCTTTTCTATCTACCAGTGGCTCGCCGGGTCGTTCACTCGAATTAGTCTGGCCATGTATATTGTAGTAGAAATATGGAATATTAAGAATTCTACCAGAAGGCTCATCAGTTGTATCTCGTTAGGTGTCTTCTTTATTCTAACCATGTTGTTCCCTCTGGATGATATGACCTTGGAAAACCTTCTGGTCGAATACATATTCCCGTTCAATCTCGTGTATCTGAGCGGACTTGCGATTATAGCAACGACAGTTGCCTTTATCCATTCACGCCATCAGAGGAGGAAACATCATGGAGCATCAAGCGATTGACACCACGTCCCATGAAACACTGCTTGCCTCTTTGAAAGAGCAGTTCAATCCATGTGCAGATGTAGTAATTCAGACTTTTCCTGTTAAAGACGAATCCGATCAGCCCGTGATTCTGCTGTATTGCGACGGTCTCGTCGACGGTAAACAAATTAACCAATTTATTATTCCCCGTCTGGAACAGCATTCCCTGATCATTGAGGAATCACATCCGAAAGAACTGGGATTAACATTAAATCCACTGGATGACCTCACAGATACTAATAAGCTTAATATGTTGATATTTAGTGGACAGCTACTGATTATTTTCGGTAACGGTGTACAGTCCTGCAGTCTGGATATTGCTGATATCCCGGGACGCAGTCCAGAAGAATCAGCCATTGAGACATCAGTTAAAGGGCCGCGCGATGGATTTACCGAAGAACTCACCACGAACGTTGCCCTTATTCGCAAACGAATGAAAACCTCTTCGATGTGTTATGAGAAGTACGTCAAAGGCGGTCGTACCCAGACAGCCATTGGCCTTTTATATGTAAAAGATATTATCAATCCAGACATTCTGAAAGAAGCACGACATAATCTGGATCAGATTGAGATTGATGGCATTCTGGGTACCTCGATCATGGAAAGGGCTGTAATGGGAGGCGTTCGGAGTATCTTTCCGCTCACAGATAATACCGAGCGTCCTGATTTTGTTGTTGATTCCTTGTTAAATGGACGTTTTGCCGTTCTCATTGATGGTTCTCCTGTAGCGGTCATCGCCCCAACTACACTTTTCAATCAGTTGAAATCTCCGGAAGACGAAAGTACACCTTTTTTCATCGTTACCTTTGAACGAATCTTGCGCATATCCGGACTGCTGATTGCCTGTTTCTTCCCAGCCTTCTATATCGGCTTGACCAGTTTCAATGTGGAACAGATCCCGCTGCCTCTTTTGGCTACGATTGCTGGTACTCGGATGGGCCTGCCCATGCCAGTGACGCTGGAAGCATTTCTGATGATTTTTATGTTCGAGCTATTTAACGAAGCCGGTCGCAGGTTGCCCCGTGCATTAGGCCAGACCGTGAGTGTGGTAGGCGGACTTATCATTGGGGATGCGGCTATTCGCGCAGGGATTACATCTCCCACCATCATAGTCACGGTAGCGATCTCAGTTATCTCCAGCTATATTCTCGTGAACACCGTGCTGAGCGGGGCTACTGCCCATATCCGGATCTGGATGCTTCTCATCTCATCCGTCCTTGGATTATTCGGATTTATGATTGGACTATTCGCCCTGTTGGTGCACCTCGTATCCTTGGAGTGTTATGGCGTATCCTATCTGGCTCCCGTATCTCCCTACATTCCAGGAGACTTCACTCAGGCCGTATCGATGCCGCCTTCCATGAAAAGAACCAAGCGTCCAGCAGCACTTCACACCCAAGATTCCACTCGTCGGAGAAAAGGGCCATGATCAGATGCACGTCCATGATTGGCCTACTTGTGGGGTGCTTGATCCTGCTAACGGGGTGCTGGGATTCCAAAGAGGTGCAAAGTATTAACTTCATCACGGCCATAGGAATAGATTATGTAGACAACCAGTACATTGCTTATGCCCAACTGATTGACTTCTCCAGTATTGCAAAACAGGAAACGCCAACTTCCCGGGAGACAAGGGATATCTGGACTGGACGTGGCGAAGGTACAACTCTGAGCATGGCTATTAACGACTTGTATGAAACGTCACAGCAGCAAACGCTCTGGACTCATGTTAAAGCTATTGTTATATCCAAAAAAGCGTTAGATGGTCGACTGGAGGATATCTTTAATACACTTCTTCATTCAGGTCAACTAAGATATACACCCTGGATCTACGCTACAGAGCATAGCATTCCGGATATACTCTCTCCCTCTGCATTGTTGAACCAATCCGCTCAAACCATTGAGTTATTTGAGCCCATGAGGCTATACAAACAGCATTCCGGTTACGAACCTATCCGGCTTCACCAACTTCTCGATGGACTACGGGAGCCGGCTTCCGTCGTTCTTTTACCCTCGGTTTCAACGAGGAACGAGACCTGGTTCAACGGCGATAAAACTCCACCCCTTGTTAGAATGGATGGGTTTTATGTCATTTCCAAAGGCACAAGTCAGGGTAGAGTTGCAGGAGCAGACGCAGATGGCACACGATACGTAAATTACGAGAGCGTACCCCAGTACCCACTATACGTATACGGGAATGGTGGAAAAACTCCTGATTTAACCCTGATGCTTCGTCATCCCAAGACGAGAATCACCGCGAGAAAACAAGGAGATAGCGTCACATTCGATCTAGTTACCTCAGTCAAAAGTTCCATCACCGAAGATCATGGGGCTCCTCGGTCTCCACATGCCATGGAACTGGAAGCGGAGAAACAAATCGAATCCCAAATCCGAGATACGTTCGAAAAAACCAAGTCACGCAAGATCGATTCATACGGTCTGGTGGAACATCTCTATCGCCACAATTTTCCATTATGGCAACAAGAGGTCTCCCAACGTGCTGATCCCCTCGAGCGTTTCAAGCTCGGCAAAGTAGAGGTCCATGTGGATATCCTTAATGCGAGCACGTATAAATACAGTAAGTGATTGTAATGAAAGAAGACCCGTACACCTGCATTACATGCAAGGCTACGGGTCTTCTTTTTTGGCTTGCATTTGATGCCAAGTCGCTATGTTATCCCAATGGATACGCCATGACACTCATCAATGCCAATTCAGGCTGGGTCGTGTCCAAGCGACTGTACTGGATGATGACGGGGATGTTGCTCGAAACAGTGATCGCATAAGGTACGCCTGCCGGAATAGACTGCTCACCGGAGCGAAGCGAAGCAGTACGAATATGCTTTGTTCTTCTCGCTGGCACTTCAGCTATAATATCTTCAAGTGGATCTCTGTCTTCAAAATAGATCGTCATGTGCAACTCCGCATCTGTTGCACCTGTGTTTAATACGCAGATGCTCTCATGACTCTCCAGTGTGCCGCTACTCTCCGGCGGGATATAGCCATCCGGAATCACCCAATAGGTGTGACCTGTAGCTGTTGGAGTCGTCTTATGGGCTGAAGTATCTTGTTTGGTCGAGTCCAATGTCATTTGAGTATATCCTCCAATAATTAAGTTAAAAACGTGGGACGGCTCGCGGGGCAGGCGCTTCGGCGGGCGGATCGGGCTGTGGGCCGCTGTTGGCTCGGGATTTCTTCGGCTCATTCGCGGGGCAATTCTTAAAACCCGTGGGCTTGCGGGGCAGTCGCTTCGGCGGGCGGATCGGGCTGCGGGCCGCTGTTGGCTCGGGATTTCTATTCATTCCCCTCAGCAGTGGAAATCCCGCTCCAAAGGCGGACGCTTCGCTCCCTCTACCCGATTCCGCCCTCCTTCGCTGCTACGCTCGCCTATTTTTTAAAAAGATTATTGCCTTCGCTCTTTCGCTCGGCAACTTTGCTGGCTCGTTACTTCGTTTAACTCGCTACAGCTTTTAAACCCTGAATAGCTCGCGGGGCGGCCGCTTTGGCGGGCGGATCGGGCTATGGGCCGCTGTTGGCTCGGGATTTCTATTCAATTCTCCCTCAGCAGGGGAAATCCCGCTCCAAAGGCGGACGCTTCGCTCCCTCTACCCGATTCCGCCCTTCTTCGCTGCTACGCTCGCCTATTTTTTAAAAAGATTATTGCCTTCGCTCTTTCGCTCGGCAACTTTGCTGGCTCGTTACTTCGTTTAACTCGCTACAGCTTTTAAACCCTGAATAGCTCGCGGGGCGGCCGCTTTGGCGGGCGGATCGGGCTATGGGCCGCTGTTGGCTCGGGATTTCTATTCAATTCTCCCTCAGCAGGGGAAATCCCGCTCCAAAGGCGGACGCTTCGCTCCCTCTACCCGATTCCGCCCTTCTTCGCTGCTACGCTCGCCGGACCCATTTAAAAGTTTATTGCCTTCGCTATTCGCTGGGCAACTTTTGCTGGCTCGTTATTTAATTAACTCGCTTAATTATTAAGGGCATGAACCTACCGCAGATACATCTGCAACGGTTGCAATTGTAACTCGCGGATGGCTTCTGCCACCTGCTGGGCAAGGCGGCGGGCGCCGCGTTCCTGAAAGTGCGTGTTATCCTCCACGCCTGACGGGAAGTTCACATATTCGCCTGGGAGCACCCACATAAAGTCTTCCTTACTGCCTTCCACGCCCGCCTGCTCGAACAGAAGACGGCTGCGCTCCGCCAGATCGATCAGCGGAACATCTTCCTCTTCCGCCAGCTCACGCACGGCGATAATGTAATCGCCGTGCGTATCGGTCAAAGTACCATCGTCCGCGAAATAGCGCCGATGCACCGGGGTCACGAGCACTGGACGAGCCTTGGCTTCGCGGGCAGCATTGATATACTTTTTCAAATATTCCTTATATGTTGTGAATGGGTCGGTCCCACGTTCAGGGTCCGGCTTCTCATCGTTATGTCCAAATTGAATAAACAAAAAATCTTCGGGCTTGATCCGCTCCATAATGGCGCTGAGTCTGCCTTCATTGATGAAACTTCGTGAACTTCGGCCTGACTGTGCGTGATTATCCACTGCCACATCATGTTTGAACTGCGCAGGCAACAGCTGGCCCCAACCACAATACGGATATCCACTTTCTGGCTGATCCGTTACAGTTGAATCCCCGGCAAGGAATACAGTCATGGTCTGATTCGCAAGGGTAATCTCTAACGCATTGATTCTTGGTGCAGGACCGGAAAATGACAGACGAAGTCTGCCGCCGCGAACAACCACCGAGAATCGAACCTCTGCACATTGCCCAGGAAGTGTACGAATGGTTGGCAGTACAAGCCTGCCCTCACCAGCCTTCACTTTGGTCACTGTCTCGGCCAATTCATCACCTGCAACAAGTAATACTTGATAGGTTCCATCGGGAAGATCTACGATGAACGAAGCTTTGAGCGGAATACAGAAGCTTGAACGCAATCGGGCAGACATGGTCGTCTGCCCCTGATTGCTATGAGTTTGTTTCGTGAAATCCGACACACGGTCATCACTAATGCGTAGTTTTTCATACACCAGAGAACCTGCTTCAAAACCGTATTCTCCACGGTTCTCATATGTGGTTGTTGCAGTCACATTCAGATAATCTCCTGTCTCTTCTTCTCTTCCCGAGTCCGGTCCAAAGTTAAACTTCCAGCTGGTCACGGACACTGCCTGGCCCTCAGCCGCTGCCTCCACGGCAACGGTTTGACTACCCTGAGCTTTATTCAAAAGCGACAACCTCCTTGTTTAACTTTCGTAAACGTTCATTCGGGCGAAGATACGAAGAAACATTGAATCCTGCTTATCCTTTCAATCCGCTAGTGCTCATCCCTTGAACAATTTGTTTCTGGAAGATGAAGAACACCGCTACAACCGGAACCAGACTGACGATGGACATGGCGAACATCGCGCCCCAGTTGGAAGCAGATTCGCTATCCAGGAACATTTTCAACGCCATCGACACGGTGTATTTATCAGGCGAGTTCAGGTACAATACCGGACCGAGCAGATCCTCCCATCTCCAGTAGAAGGAGAAGATGGCTGCAGTCGCCAGAGAAGACTTGATCAGTGGCATAATAATCTGAATATACAGTCTGAACTTGTTACATCCGTCGATGGTTGCAGCTTCATCTAACTCCTTCGGAATCGTTCGAATGAACTGTACCATCAGGAAGATGAAGAATGGCATTCCGAAGAATGTAGGAACAACGATTGGCAGAATGGTGTTTAACCAGCCCAGCTTCGTAAAGATAATGTATTGAGGAACCAATACCACGTCATGTGGCAACATCAGTGTTAACATCATCAAGGAGAACCAGAATGTACGTCCCTTGAAGTTAAGTCTGGCAAAACCGAAAGCGATCAGCGATGACGATATTACGGCACCGATGGTGGAAATAACTACGATAACAAGTGAATTGGTGATGTAATCCATGAACGGTCTTCCAGCGGTTCCTTTCCAACCGTCCACATAGTTACTCCAAATCCACTCGGTAGGGAACAAGGTATCCGCAGTGACGAAGATTGTACGGCTTTCCTTGAATGAACTGAAGAGCATCCAAAGTACGGGATACAACATCAGGAGGGCAAGCGCTGCAACGAACAGGTGATAAATGGGCCATTTTACATTTCTCCAAACCATCGTTACTTCCCTCCTTCAGATTCGTAGAACACCCAGTACTTGGATGTCAGGAACACGGCTACCGTGAGTATACCGATCATGATCAGCATGATCCAAGCCATGGCCGAAGCATAACCCATGTTGTTAAACATAAATGCCTGACGGAACAGATACAGAGAGTACAGCATGGTACCATCCATTGGACCGCCTTCTCCTTTGGAGATAATGTAGGCTGGTACAAACGTCATGAATGCACCAATCGTTTGCATAATCATATTGAATAGAACGATCGGGCTAAGGAGAGGCAAGGTAATGCTGAAAAATTTCCGGATAGGATTCGCACCATCTACACCTGCTGCCTCGTACATCTCAGTGGGGATATTTTTGAGACCAGCCAGGAAGATCAGCATGGACGAACCGAACTGCCACACAGACAGTGAGATAAGCATAACGAGGGACGCATTCGGGTCACCAAACCAGCTGATAGGCCCGATCCCAATTGCTGTTAAAGCGCTGTTGATAACCCCCTCATTACTAAAGAGGTTACGCCACATAATGGATACGGCTACACTACCACCGATAATGGATGGCAGGTAATACAGCGTCCGGTACGTTCCAATCATACGAGAGCCAGTGTTCAGGACCATCGCTACGAAGAGGGCAAAGATCAATCTTAACGGCACCCCAATGAATACATACAGAAACGTCACTCTGACCGAATTCCAGTATTTCGGGTCATCAAAAAACATTTTGGTGTAGTTATCGAGCCCAATCCACCGCGGAGAAGTGAACAAGTTATAACTTGTGAACGACATATATAAGGAAACAAACATGGGGATGAGCGTGAAGCCCAGGAATCCAATAATAAACGGGCTGATGAACGCATATCCGGTTAAGTTTCTACGTAGCGATGAATACTGCCTCAATGGAACGAACCTCCTTCATGGATCAGCCTGCTGCCTCAATCCCTTCGGGTTATCTGGACGGGGAAAGGCCCTCGCATTCGCGAGTAGCCCCTTTCCCGACCATCCCAGCGGTGGGACGAGCAAGCTATCATTCAACTGTTATTTATTGTTCGCAAGTACAGATTCAGCGTTCTTGCGGAATGTTTCTGCTGCCTGTTCGGGTGTAATTTTGCCAAAGTTCAATTCTTCAACCACATCTGCCAGAGAAGAGATTACTTCCGGTGAACCAACCGGTGGCGGAGGGCTCATTGGTGAAGCTTTAGGCTCCATGGCTGCTACGAATTCAAAGACCTGTTTCGTTGCATCACTCAGCTCAGGTGCGATGGCTTCTTTGATTGCTCCTGAGATTGGTACACCGCGCTCACCTTTGATCAGTTTGTTGGCCTCCACGTCATTCACCCAGAAATCGATGAATTTAGCCGCTTCTTCCTTCACTTTGGAGTTGGACGTTACACCCCAATACATACTTGGTTGCATATAAAGTCCTTTTTCCATATCCGGTCCTGGCATTGGAGCGATTTCGAGTGGTCGGTTCGCTACCTGTTGCAAGGCTACGAACTGGTTCGACCATTGCCATACGCCGATTCCTTTTTCCTTCACGAGATCCGATTCCTCAATAATGCCTTTGGTTTGGTTGGCTACATCCGGCGTAGGTGCTGCACCTTGCTCGATCATGCGGCGCATAAGTCCGAAGAACTCTACAAACAATTTGTCATCATCATAGCCAAGACCTGTTCCTTCCGCATTGTAAAGCGACAATCCTTTGGTACGCAGGAAGTAGTGGAAGAAAATATCCGGAGCTATTCCTCCATCCAAATACAGACCTTTCTCTGCGGTTTGTTTACCCAGTGCTTCGTACGATTCCCAAGTCATATTGTCAGGGATTGCATCCACGCCTGCTGTTTTAAGCAATGCAGGATCATACTGGAAGCCCAGAACGTTAACACCGGCAGGTACACCGTATTGTTTACCGTTAATTACACCTGTGCTGATAACATTCTCGGACACATCGTCCACTTTGATCTGGTTGCCCAGATAAGGCGCTAGGTCCTCAAGCTGACCATTCTGTGCATATTGGCTGATGTAGGAAATATCCATCTGAACAATGTCAGGCAACTGATTTGCCGCTGCTTGTGGTGCGAGCTTTTTCCAATAGTCGTCAAATGAAGCATATTCCACGTCGATTTTGACATTCGGATTTTTCGATTTGTACAGGTCGATGACCTTCTGTGTATATTCATGCCTTGCATCCGAGCCCCACCAAGCGATCCGCAGGGTAACTGAGTCATCTCCAGATGCTCCTTCAGTTCCTCCACCTGAGCTACATGCCGCTGTAAAAACGAGCAATGCAGCCATCATCAGGAATATTGCCTTTTTCACCATGCCAATCTCCCCTTTTATGTTGATATGGTTGTGTGAACGAGTTATCCTCTCATTTCTGATAACGCTTTCACAAACTTGTTAATGTCATTTTCGCAAATGTACGACCATAGTTGAATACACAAAACCGTCTTGTTGGTTCAAAAAACAGAGGAGGATAACAGTCCCCCTCTCGGCGCTGTTTATCCTCCCCAGACATGAATCACACGATTGATAGTCCATTGTTATATGCCGATCCTGCGGAATTCCGTAGGTGTCATACCGGTCCACTTTTTGAACACCTGACTGAAATATTGTGAATTCCCGCCGAATCCAAACAATTCAGCAAGCTCGAATACTTTCACATCTCCACCTCTGCGAATATGGTCACATGCGCGTTCAATGCGCAGACGATTCACATAGTTGGAAAAATTCTCGCCTGTGACTTTTTTGAAAATCTTGCCCAAATAATCCGGATTCATATAGAGCATCTGATGGGCGACTCCATTGAGCGAGAGATCTGCCTCTCCAAAATGACGATCCACGATATCCATCATCTTCTCCACGGCAGAAGACTGGCGACTGATATGGTTTTTGTAATAACCGGAAGTTAATCGGGCTGCACTACTTGCAACAAAAGATTTCAAACCAGATAACGTATCGATATGAGGCAATTCCGCCATACGCTGGGTAAATTCTGTTGCCTCCTCCGGCGGACAGACATGAACCATCGCCGAGTATAGCTGCACTACATAAGAGCGAGTCACCTCAATTTCCAGCTGCTGACGCGACAATAGATCAAACAGACGCTCCACCTCTAACGCGGTTTCCTCGGTATTGCCCGATTTGATCAACTGACACAGTTGCTCTGCATCCTGCTCTACATGCACGCCGTCGCATTCTCCGGCCAATACCAGATCATTCTTCGTGATCAGCTTGCCTTCACCGATAAAGAAGCGATGGTTCAGATACTGCAATGCCTCACGAAACAACCGCCTGGACTGGATCATTCGATCTGCTTCACTCAGCGCAGCGGTCACTTCCAATTTATATAGTCGGGTAAACGCAGCCCGAACTTCTTCAATGCTCTCCCTCAGTCCAGCCGGATCAGCAGAATCCGCGAGCAGAATCAAGAGTTTGCCTTCGATGGTTGTGCTTAACAGTACATGTGGGAGCAGGTCACTGGCAATGTTTTTGATCGCAAATAAGTGACTGTAATCATGTTCATCCACAATTCGGAACAGCAGTAACCGAACCGCGTTCTCTTCAAGCTCCAGATCGAATAGCTCCTGATAATACTCCAAATCAACTGGCCCATAGGTTCGGTTGGTCATGAACTCCAGCAAAAATTGTTCCTTCACATGCGGAAGCACCCGTTGCAGCCGCTGTTTCATCTCACCGGCAACATGTTCCTTCACCTGGGCATCCTGATGTTCCTGCAACAGTTCAGTCAGCGCATCATGGATCTGATTCTCGTTACAGGGCTTGAGCAAATAATGCTTCACACCATATTGCATCGCTCTGCGGGCATATTCGAACTCCTTATAGCCAGATAACATAATGAAACGAACACCCGGGTATGCTTCGGATGCCTTCTCTATGAGTCCGAGACCATCCAGACCCGGCATAGAAATATCCGTAATGATAATATCGGGTCTCGACTGTCCGATTTTGTCCAATGCTTCGATCCCGTTCCTCGCTGTTCCCACCAATTCCGTACCTGCCGCGGCCCAATCGACCACTTGGGAAATCCCCTCCAGAATGACACGTTCATCATCTACGAGCATCACTTTGTACATCGTCATCGTCCTCTCTAATCCAAGGTATGCTGATCGATACTACAGTTCCTGATCCGGGCTTGCTGCTCATCACCATTCCACCTTCATCACCGAAGGTCAGTCTGATTCGTTCCTGGATGTTAGACAACCCAATGCCCTGTCCTCTTGTCTGAATACGTCCTTCGTGTAGTTGTTCCAGGAATTCAGGTGTCATCCCCGGACCATCGTCCTCGACTTCAATAATCACCTTATCTCCCTCTGCTCTCGCCCGGATCCGAATCCGGCAAGGGTCAATGCTTGGTTCGAGTGCATAGTGTATGGCGTTCTCTACCAACGGCTGTAACGTTAACTTCGGAATTCGGGCCGTCCCTACCTCTGGGGCAATCTTCATATCGAAATCCAGTCTTTCCTCAAAACGAGTGCGCTGAATCGTCACGTAACTGCGGACAATATCCAGCTCTCTTTCCAGCGTGATCCACTTCTCGGACATGTTCACAGAGCTTCGCAACAGAAATCCTAGAGCCTCAACCATTTCCGAGATCTGACGTTGCTTCTGTACTTTGGCCAGCCAGTTAATGGATTCAAGCGTGTTGTATAGAAAATGTGGATTAATCTGCGCCTGAAGCGCTTTCAACTCGGTCTCACGAATCACCAGTTGCTTCGCATAATTCTCATCAATTAATTCGCGTATCCGTTGAAGCATCATCTTAAATGTGCGATGCAGCAGGCCAACCTCATTCTGTGGAGATATCGGAACATTGCCTAGGGCTGCCTCCTCCAATTTATCCAGATCGCCTTTTTCGATATTACGCATCTTCTTGATCAACTGCGCAATCGGTTGGGTGATACTGCGGGAGAATTTCGCTCCAAATATAAGTGCGGCCAGAAATATCATGATAAAGATCACCGTGACCAACTGTTTGACAAACTGGATCTGTTTAAACATCTGGTCAAACGGGGTCGTGTACAAATAGGTCCAATCCGTATAGGAAGAATGGGCACGGGCAACAAAGTGTCTTCCCTGCTCCAACATGGCAATTCCGTAGGGCTGGGTGCGCTTCAATTCAGACTCAAGCTCGGCTTCACTGACCGACGATTCTGTTGGATAGATCACTTCTTTTCCATCCGTAATGAGTAGTTGAGAGTCCTCAGCCGGTTCTTGCATCTGATCCTGTACAATTCGGTCCAAACGTACGCGGATGATCAATGTACCGAGGTCTTCCAATGTAAATGCTCCACCTATAAAGGATTTCACCTGTCGGACGGACAAAAGTCGGGACTGTTTATCCCCGCTGGTGTGCCAGGCATTGGAGCCGGAGAATTGCTGTCCCAGTGCAACCAGTTCCTTTTGCTTCGACTCCGAAATCCCCTCCCGATTGCCTGCGGCCATAACATTATTATCATTATCGATAAATAGCATGGAATAGACATATTTTTCGGAACCCGCGTAAGCGACTAATCTGTT
Source organism: Paenibacillus sp. FSL K6-1318 (assembly GCF_037976905.1). NCBI lineage: Bacteria > Bacillati > Bacillota > Bacilli > Caryophanales > Paenibacillaceae > Paenibacillus > Paenibacillus sp. FSL K6-1318. The sequence goes on along the minus strand of NZ_CP150270.1, from coordinate 744,207 downwards.
GGTAATCTTTTTGCGCAATCCATTTTTCTCGTAACCTGTTTCGACCTTTTTCAGTTGGAGCAAATATTGCTGGAGCGGCTCGTCCGACATCACCTTGAAGGAGAGATTGGAAATCTCACGCAGTTGATTCTCAATGCCTACCGAAGACATATTGAGGACTTGAGAGGATTTCTCATAGATCTGCCGGTCATAGATACTGAACACATATCGGAGTACGGATGCATAAAACGTAAAGCTGATTAACATCAAAAGTCCGATGAGAAGAATCGTTTTGTGATGAATTGGCAGTGTTGTGAAAGCGTTCTTAATTTTGCTCATCCTAAGCGCTCCTTTGGCTTGCGAAGGGTGCTGTCGTGCTATGGGTTAGTGGTTTTATTGTCAGTTATTTTCATATTTACACATCCATGGTCATCTGACAAGATATATTTATGCAACATTTTAGGTCATTAGAGAAGGTATACATCCGTGTCAGCAACTCTCATAGAACGTAAAACAGCCAGAATTCCTTGAACAGATCAAGGAATTCTGGCTAATAAATAACATGCTATGTTAGAGCACGAAATGCATATTATGGATTAACAAACACGGTTTTCAACTTCGCTACATATTGCACGTCAAAGCTAAGACCTTCGGCTACCATGGCAAGCGGTACATATGTTTTGGACTCTTTGCCTACCTTGTTCAGGAATGCAGGTGTATCCACGGTAACGGAAGCTCCGTTGACCTGCACAGCATTGGCACCAATTTTTACAGCAACCTTCCGGTCTCCGTATGTAATGGTTGCGGTTGAGGTTTTGTTATCCCACACCGTAGTAGCACCGACAGCGTTCACGATGTCCTGGATTGCCACAAAATTTTTGCCGTTACGGATAATCGGTTTGTACGGTGTATTCAATGTTTTGCCACTCACAATAATGTTCATCGGCTCACCTGTCGCAGGTGCAGTCAGCTTGGTGTAGTCGCCCCAGATCGTTTTGGCAAATACTTCGGCAATGGCTGCATATCCGAATTGATTCGGGTGGAAATCACGATTTTTGATCATATGTGTCATGGTGCCCTCGCCGCCAACAAATTCCTTAGCCACGTGTGCCACTTTGACATCGATACCCTGAGCAGTGAATTGTGCTGCAATACCATCAATGGTTTGTGTGAAGCCTTGGGATGCCTCCATGAGTTTGGCATAAAGAGCTTTGCCCGCTACTTCTGGCATCGGTTGATACTGATCAGCGATGACAATTGTAGCTGTCGGGTTAATCTCATGAATGTCATTAATCGTTGCACTTACATTGGCTGTATATGTTGCGAGTAATTCTTTTACCTTCGCTTGCAGATCCTGATCACTCAGTTTGTCTGCTGTACCGAGAAGCTCAGATACATCATTTCCCCCAATGGTAATTGCAATCAGATTCGCCTGTGCTACACTCTCACGGATTGCAGCCGTATTGGCTCCGATCTGTCCCGCTCTTGGATCAGGAAGACTTGGTTGAATGGCTTCAGAAGTCAGCGTTTTGCCATCCTTAATTGCAGTGGTGAAGTTTTTCAGGCCACTGGTTTTTAATCCGGCAATCCCGTAGTTGTCCACCTTTGTACGTCCATGCAGTAACCCCTGCTCTTGCAAACGTTCCACATAACCATAAGGCAGCTCTTTGGTGTTGGGTTCATAACCTACGGTTATGGAGTCTCCCAAGGTAACAATGCGGAACTCCTTCGTTACGGCTACTGCATCTTTCTTGGCAGTCAGTGATGCCTCGTTCGTACCCGCCGGCAATACACCTGTTTTGGCGTCTGCAGCATGTGCAGGCAATGCAGATGATGTGAAGAGCAGCATCCCTGCCAGCATACTGGCTGTTAAACCTGCAGCTGTATTTTCCCATATACGTTTACGCTTCATTCGGGGTAACACTCCTTTTCGTGAATCTATAATAATTTACACTAATATATAGTACATCGCTCATTCCAATGACATCAGTTCGTGTTACTCTATTCTATCATTTTAAAGTAGGCGTTGTCCTCTCTGTTGAGAGCACACATGAAATAACAGACTCCCTGATGGGGAGCCTGTTATTTACCAAGTTCAGATATGACGTTCAGTGATTAATTAAGATTGCGGCTTATCTGAGTCTTCAGAATTCGAATAATCCGTGTTGCTCTCCGGTTTGTTCCCGGTAGCTCGCTCCAGATAGCGATCATAACGATCGTCCACTTCGCGTGCCATCTTCCGGTACTTTAACGTTTCTTCGACGATTGGATCACGTTCCGTCTGAATCCGCACTTCATATTTGGGAGGAATCAGCTGGCGTTCCCGCTGATCGGTGTCGCCGGACTCTTCCATGTCCCCTTCCGTCAGCATATCACTGAGCCGTCGTTCCAGTTCTTTGGATTCATCCATTGTTTTCGCTCCTTATAATCAATTTCACTCTAACCCAGTAGCCTTTGCTTCCTTCAGTACATCTGTTAATGCATCATGGATTTTACCATTGCTGGCAACGACATGATTCACGGAAAGTTGATAAGGCGTTCCGATGGTATCTGTCACCTTGCCGCCGGATTCTTCAACCAGTAGCGCACCTGCGGCTATATCCCACGGTTTCAGGCCAACCTCGGTGTAGGCGCTGAGACGTCCTGCGGCAACATACGCCAGATGAAGGGCCGCAGATCCACCTGCACGCAAGTTACGAACCTGCGGAGCAAGAGCCTGTACAGCCGCCATATTCAGTGGCAAAGCAAAGGTTGTATCTGCCGGGAATCCAACTGCAATCAGGCTCTGAGCCAATTCCTTTTCACCAGATACAAGCATCCGGTTTCCGTGAACGTATGCCCCTTTCCCTTTTTCCGCAACAAACAGTTCATCACGGGAAGGGTCGTAGATCACGCCGACAATGACTTCACCATTGTGAGCCAATGCGATGGACACCGAATAAAACGGGAATCCGTGTACAAAGTTCGTCGTCCCATCTACAGGATCAACAATCCAGAGGAACTCTTCTTCCTCTGCTTCTTTCAGTGCTTTTGCCGAAGCTTCCGGTCCCGGTTCGACGCCTTCTTCTCCCAGAATGGCATGGTGGGGAAAATGCGTGAGAATCAGGCGGCGGATCATCTGCTCCGCTCCTTTATCCACTTCGGTCACCAGATCCTGGGGTGAATATTTCGTTCCAGGTTCGGTTACCGTCCCAAGACGACTTTTGATCCATTCGCCAGCTTTGGAAGCTGCATTAATGGCAACGGCAGTATAGCTTTTGCTTGTCACGACATAAGGTATCTTTTCCTTCTCATTCAAAGCGTTCACTCTACTTTCTATATCAATCTACGAAAAGTTGAAATACTTGTTAAAAGTATACGCCCCACAGGTCGTAAAGTTTCTCGTTGCCCAGGCCCCTTTTGACCTTACGGATGAATGATGACGGTAGACTCGTCCACCCACTCCACACCCTCTTCGTGATAGAATGCCAGCTTCTGCATCAGTTGCACAAGTGCCTCATCCTTGCGTTTGGCTTCGATCATCACGTCAAGCCTTGGGGTGTCTGCTGCGATATGACGTAAGAAGTCGAGCAAAGGCTCTACCTCCACCCCATCAGCATGACCTCGCAGATCCTTTTCACTCTTCGGACTGGAGACATGGATTTTGGGTGGCAATGGCTGATCAGCCGGTGAATCTGCCTGGGCGAGCGGTGACTGCCAGGTCTTCAGGATATCAGGCCACAGATCCCATGGCCGTTCTCCTTCGTTGTTCACCCACTGGTGATGAATATCCAGTACCATGGGCAATCCCAAGCGCTGGCACACAGCCAGTGTCTCTGGCGCATTGAACGTTTTGTCATCATTTTCGAGTGTCAGTCGCTCCTGGATGTCTCGATCCAGCTTCAAAAAGTTTTCTTCAAAACGAAGCGCCGCCGAAGGCTTGTCCCCGTATGCACCACCAATATGTATATTGTTCTTGGCAGTGGCATTCAGACCCATAGCATCCAGCATCCGAACATGATGACGAAGGTCGCGAATTGAGTTGTGCAAAACTTGCTCGCGGGGTGTACTAAGTACAGTAAAATGATCCGGATGAAAGGACACACGCATATGATTTGCCTTCACAAAATCACCAATGGCCTCAAAGTCCTGCTTCAGTGCCGGGAACGGGTCCCAGTCATTCAAGTCCTCGTGTGTCGCCAGTGGAATCAATTTGGAAGAGAAGCGATATACATGAATATGGCTGCCTTTGTTGTGCCGGAGCAAACGTAATGTATTGTGCAGGTTCTCGGCTGCAATCCGTTCAAGCTTGCGGATGGCTGCTTCCCTGTCATCGATTTTGTTGAAACTGGACATGGTCATGGTCCGGGAAGGTGAGGCATTCTCAACAAGCACGGACATTGCCACATAACCAAAACGTACGAGCATGAATTTCTTCCTCTCTGTTAGGGCGGATAACCCGCACGGCATATTCAGCCGTCAGGATGTACCGTCACTGTATATAACCAAGTTTTACCCTAAAAGAGTGACCATAATCGTATTTTGGCAAATCAGTACATCCGTCCCACACTCACAATCACAACAACTATTCCTGTGCCTGCTCTCCAAAGAACATCTCATCCGCAAGTGCGGTCTGGATGCGTGATTCTTCCTCGGTCAGTTTACGGATCAACTGCATCTCTACTTCGGTTACTTCTTGACCCTGGAAGTTGATCTCTGCAATGGAAACCACGATCTTCACGATGGCTACAGCCACGTTATCCGGTGTATAAGCAATGACTTTCTGGCCGGTAGGAAATACCCGGAAGCCCTGTTTAACCATTTTGCCGCGACCGTATTCAAGCAGTTCGAACAGCTCCTGCTCACTCTTGAATTTGCATACGGAATTGAATTCAGTCTGAAATCCCATGCATACCCCTCCTGATCTTGTCGTCTCAGGCTACGCCTGTACGCCGTTCTCGTAATTCAGTGCCTGCTTGCGGTTGTAACGCTCCAGTGCCAGCTCAATCATGCGATCCAGTAGCTCAGCATACGAAACACCGGTCTCACGCCACAAAAGTGGATACATGCTGTACGGTGTGAACCCAGGCATGGTGTTGACTTCATTAATAAGTAATGCGCCGTCCGTTTTTCGAATGAAGAAGTCCGCACGGGAAATGCCGTTACCTTCAATCGCACGGAACGCCTGCAATGCGGCTTCGCGAATACGATCTGCTGCTTCGGGATCCAGTGGTGCCGGAATCAGCATCTGGGATTGACCATCAATATACTTGGCTGCATAGTCATAATACTCACCGGAGGATACGATCTCGCCTGGAACGGAAGCCATAGGCTCGTCATTGCCGAGGACGCTAACCTCAACCTCGCGTGCTTCAACGAACTCCTCAATGACAACCTTCGTATCGTACCGAAGTGCGAACTCGACAGCTGTCTTCAACTCATCGCGGTTACGCGCTTTGGAGATGCCTACGCTGGAGCCCAGATTTGCCGGTTTGATAAAACAAGGATATCCCAGCTGATCTTCGACCTGTACGATCATCTCGTGCTCTGTCTGCTTCCATTGTGTCGCATTAAAATACGTAAAGGCACATTGGTCAATGCCAGCCTGTGCGAACAGCTTCTTCATAACCACTTTGTCCATGCCACCAGCTGAAGCGAGTACACCTGCACCTACATATGGCATATCCGCCATCTCGAACATGCCCTGAATAGTGCCATCTTCACCAAACGTACCATGCAGCAGAGGGAACATGACGTCCAGCGCTTCCGCTCCGCCATACAAACGGCCAAACAGTGCGTTCAACGCATCCTGAGTTCCACCTGCCGATTGCTCCAGCTTCAAATCTTCAATCTGCGCGAACGGCGCATGCATGACAGGTCCTTTTTTCCACGTTCCCTGCTTGGAGATATAAAAAGGAACCAGTTCATACTTCTCATAATCAAATGCGTTCGTTACAGCAAACGCCGTCTGCAGCGACACCTCGTGCTCGCCCGATTTTCCGCCGTACACGACGCCTACTTTTAATTTATCCATACTCATGCGTAACCTCCGATTATCTGTGCCTGATGCTGTCATCCTTGCATGCTCAGCACCCTTGTTATTCTGCTTGCGTTACCTGATCTTATTTTACACGGAACTGGATGTCTGCGTCACCGCATCCCGAAAATCTTTCGTCATTGAATCAATTTCATAACTCACTAAAAAATGGATTCATGTAACTAGATATAGACAAATCGAATCATTTCGATCTATATCTAGCCCTGATTGAAGCAGCCAAAGGTATTATGAAATTGATTCCATTAAAACTCATCTGCAATATGAAAAAGCCGGTATACCGTCCGCTCCGTCCAAGCGTAAGAATCCCGGTAATCCCAATATCGGTGACGGCTGCTAACCGTATGTGCGTTAACAAGCGGCATACCACCCGCATCAAATGCGGTTACAACGGTGCTATGCTGAAATCGCCCATCTCCATCCCAATCATAGAGAATAACATCTCCCAGCATCAGCTGCTCAGGACGATCCACGACTGTTGCAGTCAGACCCCAGCTGCTGCCTGATAAATAACGCTCCAGACTATTGGAGACAGCCCAGCTGTAACTCCACATTTCGGAGCCGTTTACATACCCTTTATACCACCAACCAGCTTCTCTTCTACCAGTATAGTGGATGGGTGCGCCCCCTGCAAAGAGACATTGGGACACGTAATTGGTGCAATCCACATCAAATTCCTCAAATGCCGGATTCCCCGCATTCCACCATCGATCCGCATAGGCAACCGCCAGATCCCTGCGATATGCCTGCTGACGTGAGCTTCTGCCTTGACCCAAAACTTCCCGATTCAGAAGTGGCCGGTTCATCGCCTGTACAAAATCTGCCTGTTGAAACGGACGTCCTTCCCCAGCGGGGCGACGCTCCGGCACTTCCCGCTCGACCCGTCCAATGATCCATCCACCACTCTGCCGTAGAAAGGTTAACCGCTCCCGCTCAATCCGGTCCTCCCGGTGGGTGATCCCGCTCTTCTCGTAGAACAGTCTGCTGTACAATTGTACATCCACCACCGCTTCTTCCTGTCCATCCATAAGCGTGCGCACAAGCTTGGCGCTGGTCTCGCTGCGAAGAGGCACGGCGCGCCGCTTACGGTACCATTCGTCCAGCCTTGCCATACGCTCTCCCCGTTCCACCACGAAGTCAGGATCAGTAACGATCCGTTCGCTGGTCTGTGGACGGTAGTCGATCTCACAGCGATTGTACTGGTTCACGTAAGTATATAAGGCACTCTTCCATTCCCGTTCCAAGCCTATGTCCCCCTTTGGCATGAGTTCTGTCTGGAATATTTCATTGCATATATAAACTCCTACTATTCATATGAGAGGGTCTTCAGTTGTATGTACATAGCTCGGGATGAAGGCTTAAAATTCGGCAAATACAGGTACATGATATTTCTTATTCCTTCTCGCTTCACGAAAACGCCTTCATTGGTTCAAAAGCTTGATTGAACAGGTAAAAAGCCCTTTACGTACGGAGGTGAAAACGGTATACTTAAAACTAAAGTTATGATTATGAAATTACGTTTCACCTGATGAAACTAACGAACGAGAACACGGAACGATGAAGGCCTGTTCTTCACCTAAATGAACGTTTTCTTCATCTCACCGACACATCCCAAGGAGGTACATGTATGTCAGCAAAGAATCATTTCTCCGCCGCTCGCAGTCTTGAGGTTGGAGGCAAGTCTTACCGCTACTACAGTCTCGATGCTCTTCAGGAAGGCGGCCACGGCGATCTTTCCAGACTCCCTTTCTCCATTAAAGTGTTGCTTGAAGCAGCAATTCGTCAATTCGACGGACGTGCCATTACCGAAGAACACGTAAAACAACTGACCGGCTGGGCAGATGGCCGTGACAATAACAAGGAAATTCCATTCATCCCTGCACGTATCGTTCTACAGGATTTCACCGGGGTACCGGTTGTCGTTGACCTCGCTGCAATGCGTGATACCGTGAAAAAAGCAGGCGGCGACCCGAAACAGATTAACCCGCTCGTACCCGTCGATCTCGTTATCGACCACTCCGTTATGGTTGATGCTTTCGGTACCAACGATGCACTTGATTACAATATCCAAGTCGAGTTCGAACGTAATGAAGAGCGTTACCGCTTCTTGCGTTGGGCACAAACGGCATTCAACAACTTCCGTGCGGTTCCACCATCCACAGGTATCGTTCACCAGGTTAACCTGGAGTATCTGGCTTCCGTGGCAGCAACGAAAACGGTGGACGGCGAGACCGTTGTATTCCCGGATTCCCTCGTAGGTACAGACTCCCACACCACCATGATCAACGGACTTGGCGTTGTTGGTTGGGGTGTTGGTGGAATCGAGGCCGAAGCAGGTATGCTGGGTCAACCGCTTTATTTTGTAACACCGGACGTTATCGGTTTCAAACTGACAGGCAGCCTGAGCGAAGGCGCAACAGCAACGGATCTGGCACTCACCGTTACCCAATTGCTTCGTAAAAAAGGCGTTGTTGGTAAATTCGTTGAGTTCTACGGACCAGGTCTTGCCAACATCGGTCTGGCTGACCGTGCGACAGTTGCCAACATGGCACCAGAGTACGGCGCTACCATCGGCTTCTTCCCTGTCGATAGTGAAACGTTGAACTATCTGCGCAGCACTGGTCGTCCTGACGAGCAGGTTGAATTGGTTGAAGCTTACTACAAAGCTCAAGGCATGTTCCGTACTTCCAGCACCGTTGATCCTGAATTCACAGATGTGATTGAACTGGATCTCGGCTCTGTTGTACCAAGTCTTGCAGGACCAAAACGTCCACAGGATCGCATCGAACTGACACAAATGAAAGAAAGCTTCAACAGCATCATCCGCACACCTGTAGATAAAGGCGGTTACGGGCTGAGCGATGAGAAAATTGAACAAACTGTACCTGTGAAGCATCCGAACGGTTCCTCCAGTGAACTGAAAGCAGGCGCTGTTGTGATCGCTGCGATCACAAGTTGCACGAACACTTCGAATCCAAGTGTTATGGTCGGAGCGGGACTGCTGGCGAAAAAAGCAGTTGAACGCGGCTTGACCAAACCAGGATATGTGAAAAGCAGTCTGACACCAGGTTCCCTTGTAGTTACCGAGTACCTGGAAAAAGCAGGCCTGATCACATACCTCGACAAACTCGGATTCAACGTTGCCGGCTACGGTTGTGCAACATGCATTGGTAACTCCGGTCCACTGCCGGACGAAGTGAGCGAAGCTATTGCTGAGAACGATATGACCGTAGCGGCTGTATTGTCCGGTAACCGTAACTTCGAAGGCCGTGTGCATGCACAAGTTAAAGCCAACTACCTGGCATCTCCACCACTCGTTGTGGCATATGCACTTGCGGGTACCGTGAATATTGACTTTGAAACCGATCCAATCGGTTATGATACGAACAATGAGCCTGTATTCCTGAAAGACCTCTGGCCTAGCTCCGAGGAAATCAAGGATACCATCGCTAGTTCCCTGAACGCTCAGATGTTCCGCAACAAGTACGAGAACGTGTTTACAGCCAATGAGCGTTGGAATGCGATCTCTGTACCGGAAGGCGAATTGTACGAGTGGGATCCGAATTCCACTTACATTCAGAACCCTCCGTTCTTCCAGGAGCTTGGCGACAAGTTGAACGATATCGCAGATATCCGTTCTGCACGCGTGATGGCATTGCTTGCGGATTCCGTAACAACGGACCACATCTCGCCAGCAGGTAATATTGCAGTATCCAGTCCGGCTGGACTGTACTTGAAAGAGCATGGCGTAGAGCGCAAAGACTTCAACTCCTACGGTTCACGCCGTGGTAACCATGAAGTGATGATGCGTGGTACGTTCGCCAACATTCGTATTCGTAACCAGGTGGCTCCGGGCACCGAGGGCGGTATTACGAAGTACCTGCCAACGGACGAAGAAATGTCCATCTACGATGCTTCCATGAAGTATCAGGATGAAGGACAGAACCTGATCGTCATCGCAGGTAAAGAGTATGGTACAGGAAGCTCCCGTGACTGGGCGGCAAAAGGAACATTCCTGCTCGGCGTCAAAGCCGTTATCGCGGAAAGCTTCGAGCGGATTCACCGCAGTAACCTGGTCGGCATGGGCGTAATGCCATTGCAATTCCAGGAAGGTCACGGCTGGTCCAGCCTTGGTCTGAACGGACGTGAAACATATGACATTACTGGCCTCAGCAATGATGTGAAGCCAGGACAAGAGTTGAAAGTAACCGTAACTCGTGAGGACGGTACACAGTTCGACTTCCCTGTCATTGCTCGTCTGGACAGCATGGTTGACGTGGATTACTACCATAATGGCGGTATCCTGCAAACCGTATTGCGTCAAATGATGAAAAAAGCTTAATTGCATTAATCATTAATGTGATGAAGTTATACAGAAAAGCTCCCCATTACGTGCAATCAGCACGTGATGGGGAGCTTTTTTAGAATTATTTAACGATCGGTATGTAATTTCAAGTAGGTTCTTATCACTTAGAACTCAAAGTTTAAACCAACTTCTGAATCATCAGGTGGCTCAGGAATACGAAATACACCTCTGCAGTTTAATTTCTCCACGTTCATCCAGTCCACAAAGTCATCCGCCCCGTAACTACGGATAAAGTGAGCATATTCCGTATTTCCCTCATGATCAATAGACTCGATATACTGGGTGAATGGGTGCTTATACTCTAAACTCTGCAAAAAATCGATAAATTCGCCTCTCCACTCACCAATCTGTCCTGCATATTGATCAGGAACGTAGTAGTAGAACACATCAAAGTGATAGACCACAATTTTCATTATCATTTTACTAGCCTCCTAGAACTTACAGATCACAGTTTAGAGTTTTAAGATCTCTCTACCTTCTTTCAGTTGTTCCGACACAGCGGTATAGTACTCAATGCTATCCCCAAGTTCACGTTCAGTCTTATGTATCAGGTAATAGGAATATTTCTGCATCAACTCATGCTCGTTTAACTCAATGGGAAGGTTAATAATCTCAACGTCATACGAATCGAAATGATGTCGATATCCTCTCTCCGATTGCCCCACATTCATGATCGTTTTTATCACCAGCAACTCATCACGTGTACAGGCTCTTATCAGATCGGTTCTTATCCGTTCTAAATCACGCACTACTTCTTCATCGTAGTGATTATTCGTAGCTTCAGCAATTTCGGTTTCAATTTGCATAATGGCTTTCATTGTTCCTGCTAGTTCTTTAGCTAATGAATACAATATATGTCCTCCTTTTTTGTAAGGAATAGGTACTAACGCACCATCTCTACTCTACCTCATTTGCGAAGTTATTCGCAAAGTTCACTGATCCTATGCTAAATTTGATACCTTATGAAACAGCAAAAAAACTCTCCGTAAAGTGCAGTCTGCACAATGATGGAGAGCCTTTGGTTTCAATATGTGTGTGCCCTCCGTTGCTTCAAGGCCATCTTCCTTTTAATGCCCAATGCCATTTCTTACACATGACTTTCCTTAGAATTTAACTTCTTCGTCGTCACGCGGGATTCTCCTCCCACCAACACCTTTTTCAGACCCATAGCCATAGTGAAAACTATATATCCAATCAAGCCACCGAGTGTATTAAGCATCAGATCATCCACATCGAATATGCCCATGCCAGTCACTAACTGTGTCACTTCATAGCCCAGACTGAGCAGCAGAGACAGCAAGAGTACCTTTACGCCAGAGAATAACTTGTTGCCCGTCAACACAGGAATGAAGATGCCCAGTGGGATAAAGGCCAGTATATTGCCTACCAGATGGATTGCGGTGCCCGGACGATGTAACGACAGGCTGTTCCAGTCTCGTGAGATTTCCTGAAACGGCGTCAGGTTGACGGTTCGCGTATGGACCAGATCCGGTTGTTGCAAGAACGCCATCAGTCGATCCTTCACGATGCCAAAATCGACTGGACTTCCTTTGAACAGGATCAGCTTTGTCAACAGATATAAATAGATAATGAAGACGGCAATCCAAAGGATGTAATGTTTGCTTTTCTTCTGGTTGTTATGCTTCATGTTGTTCTGCCTCCCTTGCGTTGCCCTGTTATTTCTTTACGGTGACGATGACGCCATCCATGTTATCACCCGATATTTCAGTGTGGCCTTGCTCAGGTATGTAAACGGTCGTATCTTGGGTGGCCCTATAATAGCGGATGTGATACTCCTCACCCTCTACTTCCACAGTAATGTTCTCTTTCTCTTTTAGCAAATCCAGATACTGTTCCAGCACCAGATTATTCTTATACATGACTGCACTGTGCGGCAGCCCTACATATCGAAAATGCCATGGTTCATACTGTATACCCGTGATGCGCACTTTATCCTTCGGGTAACGCAAAATAAATCCGTATTTCCATGCATTCTTCTCCAGCCACGCACCCTCTGGTGCTTCATTCATGGCAGCCAAGCTGGAACCTACATCCAGGGATAACCCGAGATTGTGCTCACTGTGTCCCGCAGGAAGTGCATAGTCTGAACCCTTTTCCCGATACAACTCATCCTGCTTTTCAAAGTCCCTGTACCCGCTGCTGACGAGAAAATATCGGACTCCCTCTTCGCCTGCTGCTTCAACCATCCTCTGAAACTCCTGCGCCACCTGTCGTGATAACATGATTTTCTGATCCAGTATCCCATATCCACGAAGCAGATCATCCTCATGTGCCACATATACAATATCGGATTTAACCCCTTCCGGGTGAACGGGGTACTGCTTATCAACCAGTAACAAGTTCCCCTTATGTACCTGATCCTGAATATTTCCCGTGACGGATACCGTATAACCTGCAGGATTTTCACGTGTATTCTGAATTTCGATGGGCAACTCATTTTTCTGCTGAATCCATCCCGGTGATTGCGTAACGATATATCCGATCAAAATAATACATATCAAAAAGCCCCACTTCTTCATGCTTGTTCCTCCTTTTACCTCATACATTAAGGATAGACAACACAAGTTAAAGAAAAAGCAGGGCAATTTTAAAGTTTTTCTTAAATTTGACGTCGAATCTTATTGGAATACGGGCAAACGAACTTCGAATAACGTCCGTACCACATCGCTCTGGGCAGAAATCGTACCGTCATGCTGCTCAACTATATTTCGAGCGATAAACAGGCCAAGGCCTGTCCCACCCTCCTGAGGGGTCCTGGCACGATCTCCGGTGTAATACATATCGAAGATATGCGGCAATTCCTCCGGACGAATATGTCCACCATAGTTAATCACCTGAATGATGATCTGTTCTGCATCCCGATATCCGTTAATATCCACGTACATGCCATCCTTGCCGTGCCGTGCAGCGTTAATTAGCAGATTCTCGAACACACGAGCCAGCAACTCGCCATCACCGGAGACCGTAAGGTCAGTGTCTATTTTTAATCGGGCGACTAATTGGTTCTTTTCAAATACAGGATAGAGTTCTTCGTTCATCTGCTTCAGCAGCTCACTAAGATCCAGCTTTGTCTTGTTTATAGGCAACATGCCATAGTTCATACGGGTAATTTCAAACAAATCATCAATCAGTTTCTCCAGACGTTGTGATTTGGTGAATGCTATCGCCGTAAAGTGCCTGACCTGCTCCTCCGTCAGCTGATCATCCTTCATGAGCAGATCCAAATATCCAAGCACAGAGGTCAGCGGTGTTCGCAGGTCATGCGCCAGATTTACAACTAGCTGGTCCTTACTATTTTCAGCAAAATCCCCTCGTTCTACAGCTTCCTTCAGCTTCTCACTTGCCAGATTCACATCCTCCGCAATCGTACCTAACTCGTCCTTCGAGGAAATCTGCACACGATGCTGAAAGTCTCCGTTGGCCAAATGCCTGATCCCTGTTGAAATGTCCTTGAAATACGTCGCGTAGGGCTTGGTAAACCAGAAGAAAAATAGAATAGCCAGCGGGATAAATAAGATCAGGAAGAAATAGATATCCCCGATACTTTTCATAAAATGACGATATTCAGCGAGCTGATCTTCTGCACGGACACCTGAATAATAGGCTTGTAAAAGCTTATAAATCACATAGGTAATTGCGCCAGAGGCAAGCATGCTTAAGCCTAACAACATAATCATGGTTGTGCGAAAACTTCTTCGTTTAGTCATTAAACGTGTACCCCACACCCCAGATCGTTTTGATAAACTTGTTCTTGTTCACATCTTCTCCCAGCTTTTTGCGCAGGGTCCGAATATGGACCATCACCGTGTTGCCGCTCTCGTAATAGGCTTCTCCCCACACCTGTTCAAAAATGTTTTCTGCACTGAACACCTGCTTGGGGTGACTCGCGAGCAGATACAGAATGTCAAACTCCTTCGGTGTTAGTTCCACTGGTTTGCCGTAGAGTGTCACTCGATGTTGATCCGGCGTGATGATGAGCCCGCCCTTCTCCAGAATGGAGCGCTGAACAGGCGCAGACTGGCTGAATTGCAGAGAACGACGTAACTGAGAGTTAACCCGGGCAACAAGCTCCATCGGATTGAACGGTTTGGTCATATAATCATCCGCACCCATCACGAGTCCCGTAATTTTGTCCATATCTGACGTTTTGGCACTCAGGAAAATGATCGGTAAATGATGCTGCTCCCGAATTTTGCGGGTCACCTCATACCCATCCATTCCAGGCATCATAATGTCCAGAATCGCCAAATCTATCGCTTGGGTCTGAACAGCTTGTACCGCCGCCTTCCCGTCAAAGGCCTTAACGATGTGATATCCTTCTTTTTGTAAATGTAAAGCAACCAGATCAGCGATCTCAACTTCATCGTCTGCGATCAGAATCGTAATTCGCTTCATTGCTTATTCCACTCCTATGTGTGATGCTCAACAATATAACATATTTGAATCCAACAGATAAACCAATGAGAGGAATCCATAGATATGAAACTGGAGCGTTTGTTAGCTATCGTAGTTTTACTCATCAATCGCGGACGAGTACAAGCCAAAGACTTGGCAGATACGTTCGAAGTATCCATTCGGACCATCTATCGGGACATCGACACATTGGGCCAAGCTGGCATTCCGGTGGTGACGTATCAGGGGGCAAGCGGAGGTATTGGTCTGGCAGAGGGATACCGTCTGGATCGAAACGTGTTAACAGACAAGGACCTCGCTTCCATCGTCACGGCGCTGCGCAGTGTATCCACCTCCCATGCCAATGCGGCACGTGAGCTTCTGGTGGAAAAACTCAGCAGTATCGTGCCCGAAGCCAAGAATGATGATTTTCAGGCCAATACCAATCGTTTCATCGTTGATTATTCAACCTGGACGCATCCCGAAGCCCTGCAAATCAAGCTTCAGCTTATCGAACAGGGCATGGATCAATTACGCCCCGTCACCTTTACCTACTGCAGTGCGGAAGGTACACAGACTCACCGAACTGCCGACCCTCATACCATCGTGCTCAAGAAGCATTCCTGGTACCTGTATGCCTTTTGCCACGAGCGGAATCAATTTCGCATGTTCAAACTCGTACGCATGCAAGATGTCACACTTGCTGATGAGCGCTTCGAGCGTAAAGTAATCAACCCACAGGACAGACCCTGGCAGCAGGAATGGACCCGCCCGTGCAATCAGGCTGGGTTAACCTTGAAATTCCATCCTCGCGTCCGTCATATTGCGGAAGAATGGTTTGGGATCGAGAACGTCATCCCTGATGGGAACGGGTATTACATCAGTCAGGTTGCTTTCCCCGAGGATTCCTGGTTATATGGGTTCATTCTGGGCTTTGGTGCGGATGTTGAGGTATTGGAACCTCAGCATATTCGAGACGAGATCTGCCGGATCGCCGAGCAAATTGTACAAAATTATATACCTCCGACTCAAACCTGACAGACAGCTGTCCAGTTCCTCCCCGTATACTTCAGATATATTCAATCTGTACATAACCAAGGAGGAACTAATCATGAACGTCACTGTATGTCAAAGCTGCGGCATGCCGCTCACCACCCCTGCCCAATTCGGAACGGAAGCAGATGGAAGCACAACCCGTGAGTACTGTATCTATTGTTACAAAGAGGGTAAGTTCGAGCAGCCCGGTATTTCACTCGAAGGCATGACAGAGATGTGCACTGCCATTCTGAAGGACGAGGGCATGGACGAAGAATCGGCTCATTCGATGCTGCGTAACCAGCTCCCTTTTTTGAAACGTTGGCGCACGAATACAACGGATCAGCATGCAGCATCTCTGGCTGAAAACTCTACCACTTCTGCTATACCAGGTCAGGTTACAATCAATCCATTGTTATCTGCCCAGCCCGTTCGTTATGTCACGCTGCCAGGCAAACGCCTTGTCGGCATATCCGCCCGCACAACCAATGCCATTGAGATTAGTGGCAAAGGCTGTATTCAGGGTCTCTGGAACAAATATTTTGCCTCAGAGCACCTCCCTGCACCCGAAGCTGCCCGCTATGGCTGTTACGCGGATTACACGGATGGCGTTACCGGAGAGTACACCATACTAGTGGGGCATGAGGTCAGCTCCGATGAAACATTACCTGAAGGATTGCACGACATTCTGCTCCCTCCTGCAACTTACGCCGTATTCACTTCCAGAAAAGGACCGATGGCAGAAGTTGTCGGTGAAGCATGGGGAGCCGTGTGGGCATGGGACAAACAAAGCGATCGTACGTTCACAGGAGATTTCGAATTGTATGATGAACGCAGTCTGAATCCTGAAAGTGTACAAGTCGATATATACATCGCTGTTCGCCAAAGTAGATAAAGGTCTAAATGAAACGCAATTTACACAATTGAAGTTGGACTCCACAAAAAGAAGCCCTCAAACGAAGGCTTCTTTTTGTGCATATAAGGTGCTGCATTAAAATAGAAATTCCCTCTCACCAGCCAAACTATAAGGATCTTCTGGTGGTCTTGGACGTTGTTTAATCCGAAATCCAATCACTAGCACCTCGATCGCATCTTCATTGATGTTGTAGCGATAAATAATTCGTAGATCAGGTGTTGAGCCAACCGGAGGTTTCTTGTTAGAAAACAATTTAACTTTACGAAATCCTGCTGATGATAACGGTTCGTATTTGCATATTTTTCCCTCTCTGTCCGGATAGATTTGAATTCTTTTTAGTGCCGCATCAATCTGCTGCTGACATTCCTCTAATCCGGTATAATCCGTTCCAAACTTTTTTTTGATATTAGGTAAATCTGCTGTTCGGACTTCTGGATGAAATCTTTGCTTCGTATTCTGGCTCATAAATTACTGGTCTCATCCTTTCGTTTCAGGACCAGCCCATTCCCACAGTGACTTACCTTCCGGCAGTTCTTCCCACACAGGTTCATTTAACCGCTGCTCAACAGATTTAAATAATTCCTGTTCCTCCAGCCATTCAAGAAGTCGACTATATTCATGAACGGCCTCAACTAACTGTTCGTATTTTTCCATGTTGATCATTGCAACTTGAAGTTTGTCTTTGATCACAATGCCGAGTTTGTCGTTTTGATCCAAGGATTGAATCAACTCTTTTTGGTTGAGTTTTCGAAGCTGACTAAATGCCAACATTTCCTTCGGTTCAAATTTACTAGTGATCATATTTAATTTGTTCTCCTTGAGACTGGCAACACATTCTTTCACTGCATCGGTGAAAATACCAGCCGGTTTTGGGTTGTGATTAGAGTTTTGGTTTTGGTTTTGGTTTTGGTTTTGGTTTTGGTTTTGGTTTTGGTTTTGGTTTTGGTTTTGGTTTTGGTTTTGGTTTTGGTTTTGGTTTTGGTTTTGGTTTTGGTTTTGGTTTTGTTTTTGGTTTTGGTTTTGGTTTTGGTTTTGGTTTTGGTTTTGGTTTTGGTTTTGGTTTTGGTTTTGGTTTTGGTTTTGGTTAGTGTTTTGGTTAGTGTTTTGGTTAGTGTTAAAGTTTGGGTTGTGGTTAGAGTTTTCGACTTTTCTCGGCATGGGTCATGGATTCCCCCGATCTCATAATATCAAATGAAAATAGATAAGTCAAAAAAATGATCATTTTTTTGAGCAAAATACTGTTCACTAATTAAACTATGCTATTAGTTATATTATTGCCACAATGGTTTGAAATAACATCTTATTTCTATTTCACTCTTAGTCAAGTTCTTAGATAGAACGATACAACCGCCTATAGTACCAAGTTAGTTAGCACGTAACCTACCTATTCAACCAGACAATATGCCTCATATGCGGGTACCATTGACTTCCTTAAAATTGGGACTATTCACATAACAACCAATTCGATCCTCCCATATCAAACCTCTCAAATCAGGTCCTTTGTTCCTGAATTTCCCTAAAAACGTTTACATCTCCTTAAAACCGGGTAAAATCACTACAATCCAATTGGAATTACATTCTAAAGTCATCTATTTCGTCTAACAAGTCATATGTACCTATATGCGCACCTGGCAACATAACCAGTCGAAATACATAATTCAAAAAAATGCATCAAAGGAGGAACCAAGATGATCCGCATGCCTATTCAGCAAATGATCCCGTACCATCACCAATATCCGCGCAACACGGCGACCACTGCTCCTAAAAAGGAGAATGAGAACACTCAAGGTCTATCCTTTCATGAAATTTTACAGCAAAAAATGGCGAAGAAGAATGCTTCTCCTTCCCTTCGATAAAATGGACACCTGACCGTATTCGAGTTCGGTTATCAACCGTCTTTCCGCAGCTTGGCGGAAGGGCGGTTATTGGCGTTGAGCAATAAACGACTGTACAGTCCTCAGTCATGTTTCTATAATGGTTTAAATATCTAAAGGATCCATGACATATACGAACTGTAAAAGGGGACTCAGCACATGATCACCATTGGTTGTTTTCACGCTCATTATTCCAACATCGCTTTAATTGAAGAGACGCTTGCTCCTTATGAAGTTGAATTGGTCCATTACGTCGATCCAGGTCTGGACCGTCTTAAACATGACGCTGACTTTTCCGATGTCGTCATTCACGAGAAAGTAGCTCAGACGCTCCACTGGATCGCCGAGTGTCATGCAGATGCCATTCTGGTCACTTGCACTTTGTTTGCGACAGTATTGGAGCAAGAAGCAAAACAGGTCCCAGTGCCGGTGATTGGCATAGATGATCCGCTATTGCAGGAGATGCGGCGAGTACCGGGAGAGTACATCATCGTGTTCACCAACCCGGCAACCATTGAAGGCACGATGGCACGGGTGAACCAGGCGTTAGAGCAGGAGGATGCGAATGGGCAACTACACGTTCCCAAAACCTCTCAGACGGAAGCGGTGTGCATCCCTGGGACATTTGAGTTGATTATGCGTGGAGATCAGCAAGGGTATCTCGAAGCGGTACGAGAAGGCTTACAGCAGATTGCTGAGCAGTATCCGGGTAAAACGGTAGTGGCAGCCCAACTGTCTATGGCTCCCGCCGCTGCACAGGTTACAGTAGATCGCGGTATTCCAATCCATAGCCCGCTGGCATCGCTTGCAACGTATTTGGAGAAGAATTTGGGCGTGACTCCGCAATGAAATCACTTACTGACAAACACCATTAATTAACGAGGTGAACTAATATGCGTTTCCTCTATATTATTGTACTGTTCATAGTGGGTTTTGCCTGCTCTGCATTTCTATATGGAGGAGCTCCTAAACTCAGTGACGCCCTCCTATTTGTTATCGCAGGCATTCTGTATAAGATATGGACCCGGAACAATTATAAAGCTAATTCTGAAGAACCTGGAGAGCGCTAGCCTAGTTTAAAATACAATCATGTCACAGAATCAAAACAAGCCGTCCCTCTCTGTCATTTCAGAGAAGAACGGCTTTATCTCTATATCAGACTGCCCAGCTTACGCTGTAATGACGCCTAGGAGCGTGTCCGATATTCCTCGGCCTTTTCCTGCATGCCCGCTGCTACAGCCTCATTCTCGGACAATCCTTTGTCCGCCGCAAAGGTACGAATGTCCTGCGTAATGCGCATGCTACAGAACTTCGGACCGCACATCGAGCAGAAATGAGCTTCTTTGGCCCCTTCTGCTGGCAGTGTCTCATCATGGTAGGACATCGCACGTTCAGGGTCCAGTGACAGGTTGAACTGGTCACGCCAGCGGAACTCGAAGCGTGCCTTGGACAATGCATCATCCCGGCGCTGAGCACGTGGATGGCCTTTCGCCAGATCGGCGGCATGAGCAGCGATCTTGTAGGCGATAACCCCTTCGCGCACATCATCCTTGTTGGGCAGGCCCAGATGTTCTTTAGGCGTAACATAACAGAGCATGGACGTGCCGAACCAGCCAATCATGGCCGCCCCAATGGCGGACGTGATGTGATCGTATCCTGGCGCAATGTCAGTCGTTAGCGGCCCCAGCGTATAGAACGGTGCCTCTTTACATATCTCCATCTGCAAGTCCACATTCTCCTTGATCTTATGCATCGGCACGTGCCCCGGACCTTCGATCATCACCTGCACATCATGCTTCCACGCGATCTGCGTCAGTTCCCCGAGCGTAGCCAGTTCCGCCATCTGCGCTTCATCGTTGGCATCGTAGATACTGCCTGGACGAAGTCCATCTCCCAGTGAAAATGCCACATCATACCTTTTCATAATCTTGCAGATTTCTTCAAAATGGGTGTACAAAAAATTCTCCTGATGATGCGCAAGGCACCATGCCGCCATAATGGACCCGCCTCGAGACACTATGCCTGTCATCCGCTTGGCCGTCATCGGGATATAACGCAGCAGTACGCCTGCATGAATCGTAAAGTAGTCCACGCCCTGCTCTGCCTGCTCAATGAGCGTGTCACGGTACAACTCCCAGGTCAGCGCTTCCGCTTCGCCATTCACCTTCTCCAGCGCCTGATAGAGCGGCACCGTGCCAATCGGCACAGGTGAATTGCGGATGATCCATTCCCGGGTGGTATGAATGTTTTTGCCTGTGGACAGATCCATCACCGTATCCGATCCCCAGCGTACTGCCCAAGTCATCTTCTCCACCTCTTCCTCGATGGAAGAGGATACGGCAGAATTACCAATGTTGGCATTGATCTTCACGTGAAAATGACGACCGATCAACATCGGCTCACTCTCCGGGTGATTAATGTTGGATGGCAGAATGGCCCGTCCACTCGCCAGCTCCTGCCGTACAAATTCCGGTTCCACGCCTTCACGAATAGCGGCGAACTCCATCTCTGCCGTAATGACTCCCTGCCTCGCATAATGCATCTGAGTCACGCAGCGTCCTGGCTGTGCTCGCAGCGGTTTGCCACGCAATCCAGGGTACTCTTCGGCGCCGGCTCTCTTCCCTCCGGGCTTCAGTCCGTTATCCTCCGGTTTAACCGTACGGCCTTGATAAGCCTCGACATCGCCACGCTCCGTGATCCAACGAGTGCGCAGTGCTGGTAGACCTGCACGGATATCCGCATGAAATGCGGGATCGGTCATGGGGCCGCTCGTATCGTAGACACGCAGCGGTTCGTTATGCTCCACCCCTTGGGGAGTATTCGTGTCATGAAGGGCTATCTCACGCTCCGGAACAGCAATGTCCGGCCGTGAGCCCTGAATGTAGACTTTGCGGCTACCGGGAAAGGGCTGAACCCGTGCGGTCGTCCCTGTTTCCTTTTCCACCGGCTGACCGTTATGTTCCTGTTCCATCGCTTGTTGTCCCGTTTGATTTCCTTTACTCATGTTCGCTCATCTCCTCCTTAGTGTTCATTCGCTTGGCTTGGTTGGTATCATCATTAGCTTGGTTACGTACCTGTCCCAAATCATGCGCAATGCAGAGAAGAAAGAGCGATCCTACACCAGACCAGAGGAGACATCATTCATGTACAGTTAACAACAGACGGAGGCTGCCACAGATCATGAATCTATGGTGACTTCTCTCTCATCATCCAAGCCCACTTTCGCAGGTTATTGAAAAAGGAGCCCTAGAATCCGCTTCTATATCGCCCGTTCACTGTATATAAAAAAAGCCGGCCCCCGAAGGAACCGACTTTTAATGTCCATCACCAATAATGCACCTTCATGCAGCTCCTTACGGAGACTACAGGGGTCACATCATGTGGTGTTTGTGGTCATATCGCCGATTACTTCCCTACGCTGGTATGATCCAGATCAGGTGCAAAGGGTCCGGAATCTCATGCGATTCCGTCTCAGTCCGGACAATTCGGACTCCCCCAGTAACGTTAACAAGTTGCAGCATACACATGCCGCCGTTCATATTCAATGCAGCTGGCCCCGATGGGCCGTCCATAACAGATTAGCGCAACCGGAACATAAAAACAACCTTTATATTCCAAATGATCAACTCCATTGGAGACGAACCTTACATCAACATCAGGATAACATGAGGCCCATCTGCGTAGCGGCTTCCTTTAATACAGGCGCATATTCATGCAATGTCTCCTGTGAAAGTCGACTGACAGGACCCGATACCGAGAGGGCAGCTGCTATATTACCTCTGCGATCCATAATCGGTACCGATACCGCGGCAGCCCCCGGCTCACGCTCCTCATAACTCGTGGCATATCCGTTATCCCGGATGTCTCCCATCTGCGCCAAATACACCGCAGGATCAATAAACACTGGCCATTCCGGTCCATTCATCAGCTCTTCACGATCCTCGTCCGTGGCAAAAGCCATCAGGACTTTGCTGGAAGCCCCCACAGACAACGGGAGTCTAACACCAACGGGAGCGACACGGCGGATCGCCTGATCACTTTGCACCGCCTGAATCCGAATCCGTTCACTGCCATCTCGCAGGTACAGACTTACCGTCTCCCCCAATCGATCTCTCAGTCGCTCCATCGCAGGCAGCAATAGAATAGCCGGATCATCACTGCGGGACATATGAGCTGACAGTTCCCAGATTCGGATGCCAAGTCGGTACTTCTCCGTTGCCGCATCCCGGATCACAAATCCTCGATCCTCCAGCGTTGCCATCAAGCGATGCACTGTACTTTTGTGCAGCCCAATCTGACTGGCAATCTCGGTGAGTCCCAGATCACTGCGTGTGGTAAAACATAATAATATATCCAGCGCCCGTTCCACAGCCCGGACGGTTAACTTACGATCTTCCATGGCATAATGCCCTCCTCATGTTTCATCACATGAAACTTGGTTACATAAATTATATGAGAAACGGTCTCATCTGTAAACCAAAAAGAGCCAAATTCAGAATAGGCCAAAGTGTAAATTTTTCCTTTTTATAAGACTTAATCCCCTGTAATTTGCACACTAAGGTAATGTTACCCATATATCTTAAGAACTATATAACAATTGCGTAACAAATGCCCTCAATCAATTGACTTTGACTATATTGGAACATACGATAAAGATATATTACATTAAGATATCGCTCTGAAGCAGGCTATTGAAATAGACGGAATTCTCTTTTCATGTCGTTGTTATCTTCAACTGAACTTCAAAGGAGGGGCATTCATGTATCCAACATCCCAGAGCGAAG
Source organism: Paenibacillus sp. FSL K6-1318 (assembly GCF_037976905.1). Classification (NCBI taxonomy): domain Bacteria; kingdom Bacillati; phylum Bacillota; class Bacilli; order Caryophanales; family Paenibacillaceae; genus Paenibacillus; species Paenibacillus sp. FSL K6-1318. The sequence goes on along the minus strand of NZ_CP150270.1, from coordinate 720,806 downwards.
CCCCGCTGCAAACAAAAGTGTCCGATCTGCCCTCTTCGCTATCACCGAGGCTGATTCGGTTCAAACATATTATCGTAGCGTTGCTGCTCTCCGTTGTATTTTTTCTACTGTTTTGTTTTATTGCACTGCATGGTTATATCGCATGGGTATTATCCAATCCAACGGTAGCGCCGGTCTTCTCCAATCCGATGCAGGCCAAGAACATGAAGTATGAAGACATCACGTTCCCGGCAGCAGATGGCAGCCGCACGATGCAGGGATGGTATATTCCGGCTGACAATGCCGCGAGCAAAACGATCATCTTCAGTCACGGCTATGGTGCCAACCGGGAAGAAACATGGGTACCCATGTATGATCTCGCCCACTATGCCCATCAACTCGGATTCAACGTGGTGATGTTCGATTATGGCTTCGCCTCCCAGGTGAACAAAGCTGTAGCCACAGGTGGCAAAGCTGAGTCACAGCAATTGCTGGGCGCGATCCAGTTTGCCAAGCAGCGTGGTGCACAGGAACTGGTTGTCTGGGGCTTCTCCATGGGTGCCGGTACGGCGCTACAAACCGGACTGATTACGCAGGAAGTGGATGCGATGATTCTGGACAGTGCGTTCCTGCTGGAGCCAGATACGCTGTATCACAACATTCACAACCAGATCGATCTTCCGCGTCAGCCTACACTGGAGATCATGAAGCTGTTGTTCCCTGTTCTGAATGGTACCGGATTGCAACAGATCCCTTATCAGGAAGTGAAAAAAGAGGACTATCCGTTCCCAATTTTCTTCATTCATGGTACGGAAGACGAGAAGGCGCCTTACCCGATTGCAGAGCAACTCGCCGCCAACCAAACTAATCCGTACTCGGATGTATGGATTGTCCAGGACGCGCATCATGAACTTATTTTCCGGGAGCATCCGAAAGAATACCTGCGCCGTGTCTCAACTTTCCTGAGTCATGTAACGAAGACAAGCAGTGACGATGTGCAAAACACGAATAGTGGACAATAACCAAATTTCAATCCTCGAACTTTTCGTTGATTCCAGAGCCCTCAGGGGCTCTTTTTTTTGCATTCATAGGACAACAGGTTCGCGGAATATACTCTTCTGACGCATGAACAGACGGTCTGAACGCATAGATCATTGGTCGGATTAGGTTACCTGTATGAACTATTTTGCATGTTTGAATTTCATCTGGAGGAGGTCTCGCGTATATGAACTGGTATGAATATGGTCACCTGCTGCCTCTGCGGATATTGGAGGAAATTCGTTTCTGGAAGGAGCAGGAGAAAGAACATACGCTCGTTATTCGTGCACTGGTTCCTGATCTGGAGCCCGCATACGTCAAGGTATTGGAGGAATGGGAGGCTATCTTTGCAAACAGCGAGCGAGTAGCGAATCAGATTTTAAAACAACTATTACCCGCAACCCATCCACCCGCTCCCTACATCATTCGTTGTATCGATCAACTTGTGGCGGCAGCTCGTCAGCAATCGAGGGAGTTCATCAAACAGCTGTATGTTCTTCTGGAGCAAAGTGCTGCTGTGCAAGCTGTTCCGCTTGCCAAAGTACTCATTCTGCATTTTATCCGCGAATCAGAGTACTTTCTGGGTGTATTGGATACGCTCGGTCAACCTGGCATCTTGCGAGAAACGGATTCGGAACCGTCACTTTATCTAGAAAACGCGTTGCATACGTCAGGGTCTGGAAGCATCCATCGCCAAGCTTCAGAAGCTCCAACTTCCCCAGAGGGAAATGGAAATGCACCTGTTGCTTCAGCTCAGATCCAATCCGCAGCACTTCAGCCTTCACCCAGCGGAAGTGCTGCGAGCCAGCCTGGCTCTACCTCACCTCAGGTCAAAGAAAAGCCAGTACCCATTGGTGGGCACACACTCCCGCCCCTCCCCTATGCGTACAATGCGCTGGAGCCACATATTGATGAGCTGACGATGCGTATCCATCATGACAAACACCATCAATCCTACGTGGACGGACTAAATGTAGCAGAGAAGAAACTGGCGGAATCACGAAAAAAGAATAACTTTGAACTCATCAAGCACTGGGAACGTGAACTCGCCTTTAACGGGGCAGGCCACTACCTGCATACGATCTTCTGGACGATTATGAACCCTGCTGGCGGCGGCAAACCTTCCGGCATGCTCGCAGAGCAGATTAAGCGGGATTTCGGCAGTTATGAAGCGTTTAAGAATCAATTCACGGAAGCCGCGAACAAAGTGGAAGGCAGTGGCTGGGCGATGCTGGTCTGGAGCCCGAGAGCACACCGTTTGGAGATTTTACAGGCGGAAAAACACCAGAACCTGTCCCAGTCCGACATCGTTCCTCTCCTGCCACTGGATGTGTGGGAACACGCCTACTATCTGAAGCATCAGAACGAACGCAAAAAGTATATTGAAGACTGGTGGAATGTGGTCTACTGGCCGGCTGTAGCCGAGCGGTACGAAACAGCACGCAAGCTGTTGTGGCCGCCTTATTAAGCTTTGGGTTTGATGGATAGAAAAAAGAGATATCTCCAGCCGAATGACTGAAAGATATCTCTTTTGGGTTGATATTAATATATCAGTATTACTGACTAATCGATGCCGCTTCAATTGCTTTATAAGCCCAATGTGTATCAGGCACATCCGACCACTGTCTTACTGCATTCGTTGCAGGATCAAGACCGAGCAGTTTGTTGAGCATCGTGACGGCTTCAGCGCGAGTTACAGGCTGAGCTGGACGGAAAGTACCATCCTCATACCCTGTAACTACTCCTGCCGCGTTCAATCGAGCTATCGCTTGCTGAGCCCAATGATTGTTCACATCGTTAAATGTATTCGTTGCATCGGCTGTGTGTTCGGTGTTCAGCAAGTGCTGTAACACGCTGGCTAATTCGGCACGAGTCATTGCTTGATCTGGCTTAAAGCTGCCGTCTGTGTAGCCTTTAACATAACCGGATTGGGCAGCGGCCGCAATAGCCGATTGTGCCCAGTGAGTAGATTTCACGTCTTTAAATGTGTGATTCCCTTCCGTTATTGACGTGCCCAGAATACGAGTAATCAGCGTAGCCATCTCCGCACGAGTTACGGAGCGTTCGGGTCTGAAACTACCATCAGCGTACCCTTGAATATAAGGCTGTGCTTTCAAGGTGTTGTCTGTCCAGTCTTTCACTTTCACAATGGAGAACGTACTGAAATGGTCTACTTCAATCTCGACTCCCTGTTGATTATCACTATTCAGTGTAACCAGTTTGCCGTGTACAAGCTCCTTGGTCCCGTCACTGTGCTCAATATACACACCCAGCTCTTCAGAATTCACACCTGCAAGCTGGTTAGCTACAACCGGCAATACGAGCGTTACAGGACGACTCTGCAAATTGGTTTCGATAGTCATTGGACGGCCGAGAATCTGGATATCCTTTGTACCTGCGAATTGTATAATCGACTCATTAGATTGTGCTCTCGTTTGAATATCTGCACGTTCAGCCTCTTTTTTGACGGGTACGAGGCGGAAGTAGATATCATCTGTACGATCTTTTAAAGAACTGGCTGGAATCGTGATACGAACGTTAGGGTTAGAAATAACCAGGTTCACACCTTGCTCAGCCAACAGCGCAGACGCTCCTGAAGAGAGATTCAGATCCCATTGCAGTACTTCGTCCTTTGCATCCGGAATAAGAATAACTGCTGTGCTGGAACCCGTCTGCTTCAACTGATCAATGATTGACTGTGCTTTACTCTGATTGAGCTGAAGTTCGTCTTTTACTGTACCATCCGTTCCCCGAGTACGACTAATCTCCAACGATGCAACGGTAGCAGCTTGATCTCCATTCTCTACGTTCACCTTAATAACTTCCTTCTGTGGTGCCGGAGGAGTTACTGCGGGTACTGATGTTGATGGAGAAGGCGTTGGTGTCGGGTTCGGTGTTGGTCCTGGCGTAGGTGTTCCGCCACCTTCATTTCCTGATCCTTTAGGTGTTACAGGACCGGACACCTTATAATCGGATAGCCCATTCTCATTCGATGATCTTATTGCAAATACATAAGGAAGGCCATTCGTTAACCCATCAACGGTATACGATGCGGCTTCAATACCACTTTTCACCTTGATCCAATCATGCTTATCTTGGGGTGCTTGGGTTCCTTGATATTTATAGAGTACAAATTGATTTACATTGATTACTCCAGCCCAATAAACAGTAGCTTTTCCATCTCCAGCTTGTGCAACAATAGTTTCAGGTGCATCCGGTAGCAATGGCGTCCCAGCTGCTTGTGGTGTCACCACATTGGAAGGAATGAATTCGGATACACTACCATCCTCGATATAATGTGCTTTGACAGCAAAGACATAAGATATACCGTTCGTCAGCTCTGTAACAAGCTGCTCATTAGTCGTGAAATTAGTAATATCAATCCATGCATCGGGGTCTTCTGGCGCTGTTGTTCCCTCATACATATACACGGAAAATGTTACATTCGGATTAGAAGACCATGTGACTTTGGCGTATCCATCGCCAGCTGTAGCCGTAACATTACTCGGTGAAACTGGTGAAGCTAAGAGTGTTTTAAAAATCATCTGTCCCGGTTGAGGCATCAATTGACCATTCGTATCCTCGGCTACAACATATACATTATAATCTGTACCCGGAGTCAAGTTTTTCACGATAAATGATTTTTCTTCCCCCATAGCAATATCAACAAAAGCTTGTTTATTGATTGCTTGTGATCTAGCCATTTCGCTTGTCAATTGCGGAACGGTCAAATCGAACGGTTGATCGGCAAAATAGACTCTTCCTGGCTGATTAAGCTTCACCGTGATTTTTGATGTTGTCGGTGTACGGGCGCCCTGCTTGGGATACCCGGGCTCAAACGTAATGTCCGTAGTGGACACAGGTGGTTCACCCGTAATGTACGGACGTAACAATGGATATCCATTATTAACTCCAAGTTGGAAATCCCAAATGTTAGTGAAGTCCCACGTGGCATAATTCCATTCCGAATGCATAGATTGCGTTGTTTCGCCTGAAGCATACTGACTCTGATTATCAACAAAATTTGGAACCTTATCTATATCCCAATAATTATTTTGAAAGATAATAGAACTATCGAACACAGGTGAACCGATAAATGAACCCACTGTTGTTGGATCTGCAGCTCCAGCATATATTGATCCGGAGTAATAGTTGTTTTTTATAAATAGAGTAGCGGGTACATCTTCTTCTGTTTCTACATTTAGGTTACCAATAAAACCGCCAATGAATACCGCACCATAGGAATTGTCATCCCAATGTCCTTCACCGTTTGTAAATACAGATCCTGTAGCGTAATTGTTATCTATAGAATGATCTAAACTATACTCCATTTCTCCAATAAATCCACCAATACTGAGGTTCCCCTCTACATTACCTGTTGCTGAATTACGCGAAGTCACGCTATCGTTTAATTGCCCAATAAATCCACCGATGGATTCGGAACTGTCTTTGGCTACTACATTTCCCATAGCAGTATTTCCGATTAACACATCTTCTGTACTTCTGCCAATAAATCCTCCATAATCTTGTCCTTCATCATTCAAAGCAGCAACCGTTACATTAGCTTTGTTGTTCGTGTACTGCGTTTCCTCTGAACGACCTACTAATCCACCGACTCTGGAATCCCCTTGAACTTGACCGCTTACGTTTACATGTTCAATCTGGGAGCCTTCAGAACGACCCGCCAGAGCACCTACATATCGTTGAGCAGTAAAAGATACCCCGGTCAAATTCAGGTTTTTAATGACTGCCCCATCCAATCGGGCGAACAATCCCATGTATTCCAAACCTTCATCCGAAGCAGTTAGCCCATCAATGCTATGACCTGCTCCATCCAAAACACCTGTAAAATAGTTCCCCTCATCACCAATAGGTACCCAGCCTAATGTTGCTGAATTACTTATAAAATTGACCATGTCTATCGCAGTTATATCTTTTGTCAGCTTGTAATTTCCATTCAGGTTGTCCCCTATGCAACTCAACTCATGGGCATTCCCAATCAGGTACCACGTAACTCCGTTGGAGTCCGGTGCTGTCTCTTCTAAACAACTTCTGGCCTGGACACTTCCCTGTCCGATTATGCCCGGCACTGTACCGGATACCAATACAACAGCCAGTAAGAACATGATGGTCTGTCTCAGAATGCTACGCCTTTTTTGAATCCTCTTCCCCATTATAATCTGTCCCTTCTCTTTCTGTTTATGAAGAGATTATAACTGTCAGCTCTGAACCGATTCTGAACATTACTCGACATTTTCCATGTAAAAAGGCTATTTTTCGCATCCCCTCAAAAAAATTTGTATACAAAAAAGCAAGCCTCCTGTAAAAAGAGACTTGCTTGTATTTTGAGAGACTTCCTATCCTATTTCTACATGCTCACTTAAGAAGCACAGCCCTCGCACGCCACATAGTTGTCGCCAACCTGTTTGCTAATGGAGATCAGATCGCCCAGCTTGATATCAGACTCATCTGTAAACTCCAGATCAGCTATACGTGCAATGATCAGTGCAGCAGCCTCTTCCTTGCTTGTTGCCATTTGGCTGAACTCGGATTTTTCGCCTGTTGATACAACCTCATATAAATACGTATATCTCAATGTGTCCATCCTAACACTCTCCTTCCGAAATCACATCATATCATCTCTATTAACCAATTCCAAGCCCTAGTAAAAAATGCTAATCGTAGCGCAGCTTCATCTGCTCAGCTGTCAGTCGTACTTCTTCAGAGCCAACGCTAAGCACCCTGCTGGTCTCCGCCTGCGGGTAGCGATCACGCAGTGTTCGAACCAAAGCCGCAGTATATGCCGCAGCAGAAGGGACACCTGCCAACTCTTTCAGACTAGCCATCGTGCCAGGCTGAACATCGGGATACCCTTCACTCGCCCCACCTGCCGCATGCTGATAAAATTGACGCACATCTGCTGCCAATTGATCCCCCAGACCTTCCACGATGATAAAAGCAGTAATGATATACGCCTTGGCCTGCCTGCGCTGGGCAATACCACAGAATTTTAGGCCACCTACACTGACATCATAATCCCCCGGGCAAAATGCACCCTGAACTTCGCCTGTCTGCGCCTGATTCGACCACGGCGTTAGCGATTCGGCAATAATTGAAGCCATCTCCCGGAAATCATCATGAATATTGATGGCATGTCCGGGATTAGGCAGGATCAGCGACACATTGACCACCCCTGGATTCAGGGGTACGGCCGCTCCACCAGAAGGACGAACACAGACCGCTGTACCTTGGCTTCTGATCTGTTCCATCGCTTCTACAGCTTGTGGCAACCTGCGGTCACGCAGACCCGCTACAAAGGCATCTGGGTGTCTCCAAATATGTGCAACAGGTAGATGCCCTGCTCCAACCCGCCTGCACATGACTTCTTCCCATGCAAAAGCTTCGAGCACACCACTGCCTTGTTGCATGAGCGGTGTCTCCCAGATTTGCAGACGCCATGTAGCATGTTGATCTGCTTGTGGTCCCTTTTCCGGCTGAACCGGTTGATCTGAATGGGAAGGTGCACTCATCGTTCCATTACCTCCGGCTTAACGAATTCGTATGTATTCAGTATATAGGAGTGAAAATGCCATATATAAATAAGCCGGTTCCCCAGGGAACACGGCTTATTTATATCACATCCAATGGCTTAGAAACTGCTGCTTCCAAAACCAAAGGAACCTGCTCATCCGGCTTGTCCAACGAGTGGACATACCTGATTTTAATCTTTCACCAAAGACAAGAACTCCGCACGTTGTGCCGGATTCTCACGGAAAGAACCACGTACAGCAGACGTTACCGTCTTGCTTCCCGGCTTCTTCACGCCGCGGGAACACATGCACAAGTGCTCGCCTTCCACGACGACCATAACTCCGTGAGGCTCAACGGCCTCTGTCAGAATATCAGCGATCTGTGAAGTAATACGTTCCTGAACCTGCAGGCGACGCGTTACCGCTTCGACCAGACGAGCCATTTTGCTCAGACCGACGATCTTGCCGCTTGGTACATACCCAATGTGCACTTTGCCGAAGAACGGCGCCATATGGTGCTCACATTGACTGTAGTAGACAATATCCTTAACGATAACCAGCTCTTCATGATTCTCGTCAAACGTGACACCGAGCACATCGCGTGGGTCTACTTCATATCCACCAAAAATTTCTTCATACATTCGGGTCACACGTGCAGGCGTTTCAAGCAGCCCTTCACGTGTACTATCTTCTCCGATCAACTTCAGGATCTGCTCTACATGATACTCGATCTTCTCCCGATTGTCGGATACTTTTGAATTCATATAATCTTTAACGCCAGCCACTGCCGAACGCCTCCTTTCGAACCACAATAAGGTAAGCAGTAATTCACTTCACTGCTATTATTTTCGGCGGCCCGAACTTTTACGCGCAGGATGTTGTTGCGGCTGAGGCATTTTCGCTCCTGGCTGCTGGTTCTTCATCATCTGCTGGGCACGCTGCATTTGCTTGCCATTCAGGTTGTAGCCCATTTGCTTCGCCATTTTCTGAAGCATGTCCGGATTGCTTTGCATTTTCTCAAGTTGTTTACGCAAGTAGAACACCCCGATGAAAAATCCCCCGACCAGACCAACAACCAATGTAATAATCGGTATTACAATATCCATCTCTTAGACACCTCTGTATGCATTCTAAAAAGCCTGATAATCCGTGTCACTCCATGATGTTCAACACACACGTTGCAAACCTGACACAGACCGGATTTCCTGAAAGTATCATAGCATTTCCGCACGCCTTGAGCAAACGGATTTTCCAGTTTAACCGCCTGCAGGCTAACTCATGACGGCTTCAATGAAAACGGTTGTATGCAGAGCCAGATCAATTTCAACCACATCCAGAGAATAACGCGTACTGCCACGCGCCACCCTGATTACAGGTCGGCCTGGCAATCCCCGATGCTGACGCACAATGACTCCAGTCTCTTTGGTAGACAGTCGTACAGCTGTGCCATTGGGATACACGGATACACTCTTGTTGAACTCTATCAGAATGTCCCGATCCAGCTTGGTACCAGACAGCGCCATCATCTCTTCACAAGCTTCATGTGGCAGCAGGCTGTCTCTCGATAACCCATTAATGAGATTATCATAGATGTTAGCCGCACTAACGATTCTTGCAAACAGATGGATATCATTTCCCTTGATACCCCTGGGCATACCTGTACCGTCCACATGCTCATGATGTTGCAGCGCTGTATGAGCGACCAACAGACTGAACTCCCGTTTGTTCTTAATCACTTCGAATCCACGCCACGTGTGATGCAGCGAAGAATTGGCGGCAGAACTACTGCCGGGAGGTTCCCCCACTTTGCCAATATCATGTAACAGTGCTCCCACAGCAAGATCCTTCAGTTGATTGTAGTTGAGTCCCATATTCATTCCGATGACCGAAGACAGCAAACACACATTCATCGCATGAACGTACTGCGCATTGTCTTTCGTACGAATATCGGTGAGCTGCACCAGCAGTTCACGCCCGTTCAGTACATCGTTCAGCAACTTATCTATACTGAGGGCGACCTTTCTGGGACTCCAATCCTTCCCGGAACGCACCGCTTCGAGTGTAACACTCATTTCGTTAATTATTGCCCGTTTCGTGGTTTCATCCAGAATGTCTTCTGTATCCACATCTTTGTACGCTTCATCCTGGATGTATAGCATGGTCACGCCAATACGCTTCAGCGTATTGACCATATATACGGTGAGCTGGACTCCGGCAGATAACAGTACCGTACCGTTACTGGAATATACTGTCTTGCCCAGAAGCTCCCCCGCTTCCACGCTCTCCACGTTTACATACTTCATGAACGTCCCCCGCTCTTACGATTGCTGCTCCAATGCGAGCAATTGCTCCTTGGTTTGCAGACCGCCTACATAACCCACCAGGGTGCCGTCTTTACCGCTGATGCGGTGACAGGGAATAATAATCGGAATCGGATTCTTGCTAATGGCGTCCAGAACTGCACGAACAGCCTTGGGCCTGCCGATGATTTCCGCAACCTGTTGGTGTGATGAGGCCTCTCCATAAGATATATCGGACAGAACTTGCCATACTTGTAGCTGGAATGGTGTTCCAAGCCGATCAAGCTGCAAATCGAACGTCTTTCTCTCCCCTGCAAAATACTGCTGTAACTGCTTTGCAGCTTCGCTGAGCTTCTCTTCATTCTTCTCATATCGATACTCGCCGATCCAAGTACGGGCCCATTGTTGCAGGTGGGCTTCGCGTACGTGAAAGGCGCCAAAATCAATGTGACACAGTCCTTCATCGGTAGCGCATAACGTGAGTGTACCAATCGGTGTCAGTACCTCATCGTAATATACAGGCTTGCCATGAAGCCCCGTAACTGCTGAAGGCTTCCACGCTGCGGCTTCCGGTTTGGCAGGCTGTGCAGACTGCTCATTCCCCGGTTCGGTCGCTGCTTCCATTTTCAAATCCTGCTGTAACGCATGTAAAGAATTATTATGCTCAGTGTTCTTCTGTTCCTCTGGCTGCTTCTCATTCACTTGCCCAGCCTGTGGCTGTTTGGGTAAGGTCTCGGACGAACTCAGTCGCTCCTCGGCCTTCTGCAGCATGCTTAGTACGTTCCCATCTTGTTCGTTAGCGGCAGCTTCCCCAATTGCTCTCATGGCGTCTTCTCCTCCAATTCTGCTTAACGCCCAGGCTGCGGTTCCCCGCAGCTCGGGGCGTGGATCACGTTTTAATACTTCTGTAAGTTTGGGTACAGCACTTTTGTCTTTGAAATTGCCCAGGGCAATAACGGCGTTGCGTTGAATCGGCTTCTTGCCCCGCCAGGCGGCGGAACTCTGACCGAAACGTTCCTTGAATTCCCGATTACCGATGTCCAGAAGTGGTAGCAACAGCGGCTTCACAATCTCCGGATCAGGATGAAACTCGGGATGGTGATCCCAGTTCTTGCCCCGGTTCTTCGGACAGACAATCTGACACGTGTCACAACCGTACAGACGGTTGCCAATTTTCAGCATAAATTCTTCATCCACAAACCCTTTCGTCTGGGTTACAAACGAAATACACCGCTGTGAATTCAACTGTCCCGGTCCCACTAATGCTCCTGTTGGACAGGCGTCGATACATTTCGTACATTCACCGCAGTCCTCGGTCACAGGGGTGTCCGGCTGAAACGGAATATTCGTCACCAGTTCTCCGAGGAAAATCCATGATCCGAATTTGGGTGAGATAATCGCACAGTTTTTGGCGCTAAAACCAATCCCCGCACGCTGGGATACCGCACGATCCACCAACGCACCTGTGTCTACCATGCTTTCGATCATGGCTTCAGGTACGCGTTCCTTTATAAAATTGACCAACTTGTCCATCGCTGTACGCAGAACCTGATGATAATCCTGACCCCACGCGGAGCGGGCAAAAATCCCCCGGTAGGCTCCCGGCTCCGACTTCGGCGGATTCACCATCTTGGATGGATAGGCCACAGCTATCGCTATGAGTGAAGCAGGCTCGCCATCCTTCAACTCGGGACGAACCCTTTTCTCAAGATCAGGCTCTTCGAATCCGGACTCGTACCCTTTAGCCCGATGCTGTTCCAGTATGGATTTTAGCGTTACGAAGGGCTCTGCCGAAGCAAATCCGATATCATCAATGCCCAGTCCGGGGCCAGCTGCCTTGATCTCCTGCTTTAACTTTTCCCATACGGAGGCTGCATGTGCTGCCCCGGTCTGTACGCTCGTCATTTCTCTTTCCTCTCTTCTTCCGACACTTATTCCGTAAATAGTGAACGCCCGCCTCACGTAAGAGGACAGGCGTTAATTTCTATATATGCCTTGCATACTTGAATTCAAACGGAACGAGTCTATAAGGTTTAACGCAAAATATGCGCTGAAGTTGTTGTCCTGTAATCATTTTACAATTTCTTCAATTCAGAGAATGGCCAGAAAATAAATTCAGCCTTGCCTACAATTTCATCAGATGTAATACTGCCAAATACTCGGCTATCCTTACTTTTGCCTTCATGACGATTATCCCCCATCACGAAGAAATGATCCGGCTCTAGTGTAATTGGGCCAAAATCCGGGTCTTGCACTTCAATATCAGTATACGTTTCCGCTTGCTGCTCGCCGTTCACATATAGATGGTGATCTTTAACTTCAATTGTATCTCCCGGAAGTCCAACGATCCGTTTCACCAGAAAATCCTTCTTCTCCACGCCTTCACTTGGATCACGAAGTACAATCACATCGGATCGGGAAGGTGTACCCAGATGATATACAATTTTGTTAACGAACAGGCGATCTCGCTCAACCAGTGTCGGCTGCATGGACTGTCCCTTAACCATCGACAGGTTGAACACAAACAGGTTCAGTAGCATCATGATCACAAAAGCAACAACTATCGTTTTGACCCAGTCCCACAGCTCGGCTACCCAGGATTTCCCCGGTTGTTCAGGCTTTGGCGGTTCGTTACGTTCCTCGGAAGTCACATGTTCCATTGAAAGATTATTGGAATTCAAAGGGACACCTCGTTTATCAATTAGTTGAATTAAACGTCTAGAATGGATGTTCATACTCCCTTTCAGTCTACTCCATTTGGGAGAGTGAAACAATTGGTTATGAGCACCAATACCTTGAATATCGTGAATACAGCCGGGTTAGCCGCAGTAATCTAATCCAATTCGGAGACAGCGAATATTACGTGAAGAACGCTCATATAAATAGAAAGGCACATCCCTCACGTTCTTACACGTTAAGAGATATGCCTAATATGAAATGAAAATCTTTTTTTATTTCTTTTTAAACATGCAAACTAAGCTTTGGACAAAATACTAAGAGTCTGGAAAGCGCTCATAATCTGATTGGCACCGTAACCCATTGCTTCATATAGAGGCATGGCTACTTTGTTGTGCTCATCACCCGCCACCCATACTTGGCTGACTTTACGCTGCTGGAACCGTTGTTCCATGGCTTCGACAAGAGTTTTGCCGACTCCGCGGCGACGATAGTCTGGATGGACCGCAATACGATAGATGCAACCCTGATTGTGATCAATCGTACCGATCAAAGCGCCGACGAGGTCTCCCTCTTCTTCCGCAACCATGATCAGGTCAGAATCCCATGACAATTGACGGGCAAACGGGCCCATCGTGTTCTCATAACACTCTTCCGATAGTGCAACCTGGAGAAGCTCCGTCATCTGGCTTGCATCACTCAACTGAAAGGAACGAACGTGCATGTCTTAAATCTCCCTTTTCGTTAGCTTAGATGAGGTTTTTTTACAAAAAGGATTTCCCTTTTACCAAAAACCCAATGTTCATATAATGACAAAAAACGAGAAAATACCGCTTCTTCGTCAATTAAACCATACTTTACTCCATAAAACACGCATTTTCTTTTGAAAGCGCTTAATTGTAACCGTTTACATCACCAAACGTCATATTTTTGCTTTTATTTCTATTAATTTCACATAAAAATATTCATAAAGGGTAAAATATGTTTGTTATCTCTGGCCCATCATTAGATCAACGCCTCGGGGGACTTAATAAACAAAAATGTTGCTTAATTAGCCCGAATGCGGTTTAATATTAGTGGCAAGGGTATTATTACATATGTACCTGTTCAAAAAACTTAAAATCTCAGGAGGTATTTCATTATGACTTTTCAATTACCAGCACTTCCTTACGCTAACGACGCACTGGAACCACATATCGATGCAAAAACGATGGAAATCCACCACGATCGCCATCACAATACTTATGTAACCAACTTGAACGCAGCTCTGGAAAGCGCTCCTGAACTGCAAGAAAAAAGCTTGGAAGATCTGATTGCTAACCTTGACAGCGTACCTGAAGGCATCCGCACAGCGGTTCGCAACAATGGTGGTGGACATGCTAACCACAGCCTGTTCTGGGAAATCATCGGACCTAACGGCGGCGGCGCTCCTACAGGCGATATCGCAGCAGCTATCGATAGCGAACTGGGTGGCTTTGACAAATTCAAAGAAGATTTCGCTAAAGCAGCTACAACTCGTTTCGGTTCCGGCTGGGCTTGGCTCGTAGTTGGTAAAGATGGCAAGTTGTCCATCACTAGCACACCTAACCAAGACAGCCCTCTCTTCGAAGGTCTGACTCCGGTTCTGGGTCTGGATGTATGGGAGCACGCTTACTACCTGAACTACCAAAACAAACGCCCTGACTACATCGCTGCTTTCTGGAATGTAATCAACTGGGATGAAGTGAACAAACGTTACGCTTCTGCAAAATAAGATTGTTAACATGCAACAGTTAACATAAAAGAGAGCCTGATTCGGTCATCGTGACCGTGATCAGGCTCTCTTTTTGCTATCGCTATAGTTAATGGGTGTTTTGTTTCTAACGAACCCAGGACACGCTATTGCTCCATATTTCATCGTATCGCGAACCTAACGAATCTCAGAGTAGCTATTTCCCCAAATACGGGCTTTGATGCGCACTTTTGGGTTGATTTGGCAATGATAACGTCACTCAGGTTCGTTAGCTCCCCCATTTAATCATTTACTTGATCATACGCACCGGCAAAATAACTGCTGATCAGCTTCAGAAAAATATTCGGGAATGCCATCTTGTCCATATCTTCCGGACCGATCCAGCGATAGGTCAAGCCATCGCCTTTACCTGTGAGTGTCAGCGTGCTCATCGCCGGATCACTAACGTCAGATGGTGCCAACATCTCTCCATCGTTAAGCGATGTTGAGATGTTTTGTGCAAGAGGAGTGGCTGGCTCCGACGAATGCGTTGTGGCCGGCTTAGGTGACACAGCTGATGATGAGGCTGCGCCCTCCCTTGCTGCCGCCTGTGCATCGTAGGCGGCTCTGGCTTCCGCTGCGATCAGCGGAAGCTCACTGCTCTGGTCCTGCTCGGTACACTTGTACACCTGCAGGCTCCAGACAATGTGGCTGAACACATGCTCCGCATGGGTAGCCAGCCCTTCCGGGCGGGCAGCGAAGCCTTCCGCCCACAGACTGCCGGCCAGCAAGGCCATGGCCGGCTCATCCGCCAGCGGCGCCGCCTTCTTGCTCGCTGCGGCGGGCGCCGCGAGCACATGCGGCAGCTCCCACATGCGGGCCAGTAGGCCCGTGTCTGGGCGCTGGCGCACAAGCACTTGGCCGCGATGAGCACCGCGGCCCTCAACAATCGCGACCAGCCGCTGCTCAGGGCGCGGCGGCTTCGCCTTGGTCTTGACCGGCAGTGTAAGCTCTCTTCCGGCGATGCGGCCGGAACATTGCTCCATGACCGGGCAAGTCAGGCAGTGCGGCGCTTTGGGTGTGCACACCAGCGCGCCAAGTTCCATCAGCGCCTGATTGAAATCACGCGCCCGCCCTTCCGGAATGAGCTCTCCTGCGAGCTCTTCCATCAACACCCGGGTGCTGCCCTTCATAATGTCCTCATCGATGAGGAAGTATCGGGACAGGACCCGCATGACATTGCCATCTACCGCAGGCTGCGGCTGGTTGAAGGCAATGCTGAGAATGGCCCCGGCAGTATACGGGCCTACCCCTTTTAACGCAAAGACGGCCTGCTTGTCCTGCGGCATCTCGCCTCCATGTAGCTCCATGACTTGTCTCGCAGCCGCCTGAAGATTTCGAGCACGGGAGTAATAACCGAGTCCCTCCCAATTTTTCAAAACATCCTCTTCAGGCGCTTCCGCCAACGCCTGCACGGTCGGGAAATTTCCGATAAAACGATTGAAATACGGAATCACCGTATCGACCCGAGTCTGTTGAAGCATAATCTCCGATACCCAAGTAAAGTACGGATTGTTGTGGCGACGCCACGGCAAATCCCGTCGGTTGATCATATACCAATCCAGCAAATTCAAGCTGAAATGTTGTTTCTGTTCCTGTAAACCCATATTTCCGTCCTCTCCTATTGCCAAGCTAACTACTTTTCCATCTGCTCCACGATTGCAAAGGCCGCTGCCAATTCCGTCTGATGCGTAATGCTCAAATGAATGTCATATTGCTTATCATATGGCAGCTGCAGACGTTCCCAGGCTTGACTGGACAGCGAGGCCACGGGACGTCCTGTCCCATCAGGCAGCACCTCAATGTCAGTAAAACCCATGACACCACCAATACCACAGCCAAATGCCTTAGACACCGCTTCTTTCGCTGCAAATCGTCCGGATACAAACTCCGTCATCCGCTTCCCCCGTTGAGCCGCGATCTCCCGCTCTGCTGGCGTTAAAATTCGTTTTATAAAAGCTTCCGCATGGCGACCCGACAGCAGCTTGCGCATACGTCCAATCTCCAGCACATCATTGCCTATGCCATATATCATCAACGCTTCACCCGCTTAATCTTTTATACTGTAAAAGATCTCCATTCAATCACATGATCCGTAACTCTCCGAACACGTATTCTATTGTAGCAGGAGGGGCGCCCAGAAGCGAGTACCTATCCGCATTCCCATTTATGCTAAAATATGAATCAGGAATCATTTGAAACTCTTAGGAGGTCTGAATAATGCCCATCACTTTTGAATTGCCCACTGACGTAGATGCGATCATTCGCGGGGACTTTTTCCCTGCCCAACAACCCGCTCAAGGGGTCATCATTCTGGCTCACGGATACAAAGGCTTCAAAGACTGGGGCATGTTCCCCTATGCAGCTTCACAGCTTAGCCAGACGCACCATGTGCTGACCTTCAATTTCTCTCACAACGGTATTGGCGAATATCCGGAGCAATTCTCTGAACTTGAAAAGTTCGCGGTGAATACCTACAGCCGGGAGCTTGCTGATCTGGCCCTAGTGCTTGATTATGTAGCTTCACAACCTGAACTCGCTGGACTTCCTGTATACCTGGTTGGACATAGCCGCGGTGCGGGTGTAAGTCTCGTTTATGCACTGGATCATCCCGAGCAGGTGGCAGGTGTAATCTCCTGGAATGGCGTAACCAATCTGGATCTCTTCTCAGCGGAGCAAAAAGAAGAAATGCGTACGCATGGCCGCAGCCATGTCGTTAACGGACGTACAGGCCAGCAGATGCCACTGGACGTGTCTATTCTGGAGGACCTGGACAAGCATCATGAACGTTACGCGATCATTGACCGTTTGGCTTCTTCAACGTTGCACGTCGCACTCATTCAGGGAACAGAAGATCCCCAGCGTCTGCGGGACGGTTCTGCCACATTAGTTCAAGCCCGCCCTGATATTCCATGGCACCAGATACCAGAAGGGAATCACACCTTTAATACCGTACATCCATTTAAAGAAACCACTCCGCAACTGGAGCAAGCCATCACCCAAACCCTGCAACAGATCAACGACTGGAGTAACTAACTCATCTTTAATATAGTAGCATCTGGATTTTTGTTTTTCTCAATTCACACAAAAAAGAGTCACTGCCTGAGCAGTGACTCTTTTCGTATTTCCAATATAACGTTCATGCTCATCTACCCGTATTAGATACCAGGAATGGCATTGCGTTTGTGATGTGTGCGCGTATAGAATGCTTCAAGACGCTCTTGTGCAGCCGGGTCGATCTGCTTGCCTTCGAGATAGTCGCTGTTCGCTTCATACGAAATCCCCAGCTCATCTTCGTCCGTCTGACCTTCCCATAGCCCTGCAGATGGTGCCTTGTCCAAAATAGCTTGTGGCACGTTCAGATATGCCGCCAGTTGGCGTACCTGACGTTTGTTCAGGGTACTCAGTGGCGTGATATCCACAGCGCCATCGCCCCATTTGGTATAGAAACCCGTGATGGCTTCGGATGCGTGATCCGTACCTACAACGAGCAGGTTTTCTTCAAACGAAAGCGCATATTGCATAACCATACGAGTTCTTGCCTTAACGTTACCTTTGCCTTGGTGAGTCATATGGCGTGGGCTGCCCAAGGATTTGAAGCCTTGCTCCACTTCGAGTGCAATCTCGTTAACGGCATCTTCGATATTGGTTTCCACGACATGCTTCAGATCGTATGCTTTCGCTACAGCGTAGCTGTGGTCGATATCGGCTTGTTCACCATAAGGTTGGAATACACCGAGCGTTTTGTACTCTTGATTGTTTTCTTGTGTAAGCTCGTCCGTCGCTTTTTTGCAAAGCGCCGTAGCTACTGCACTATCAATACCGCCGCTGATCGCAATCAGCAAGCCTTTGGCACCTGCATTTTTCACATACGTCTTCAGAAAATCAACACGCTTGCGAACTTCCTCTTCTTCGTTAATGCTTGGTTTAACCTTCAATTCAGCGATGATCTGTTGTTGCAAACTCATCGTTCACACACCCCGTTTCTAAATTAATGAAATTTGATGTCCATCTTGAAAGGTCCGAATGGTTCAATAACCTTATCTATCCAAAATGAAACGCCCCGGCATCGGTTATCCGAAGGGCGGGGCGTTCTATGGAGCGAATTAACGGCAGTAACGTTCAAATGCACTAGTGAGATCAGCCGCAATTTCCTCTGCAGAACGGTCTTCCACTTGATGACGCTCAATAAAGTGAACGAGTTCTCCGTCTTTCATCAAGGCGATGGACGGTGAAGATGGAGGATACGGTGCAAAGAATTCACGTGCTTTTGCAGTTGCTTCCTTATCCTGACCAGCAAATACAGTATACAGGTGATCCGGTGTAATATCGTTCTGAAGGGCTTGGGATACACCTGGGCGACATTGACCTGCGGCACATCCGCAGACTGAGTTAATGACGATCAGTGCTGTTCCTTTTGCATCCGGCAGACTTGCTTCCACTTCTTCAGGAGTACGCAACTCCTGAATGCCCAGACGAGTTAGCTCATCCCGCATAGGTTGAACCATATCTTTCATGTATTGATCAAATGACATTGACATTCGGTTTCACTCCTTATAAATGGTTGTTCTATAATCTCGTTAGAATTAGAGGCGAATAGCTTTCCAAAACAACGTTACATTCATATCGAAAATTATGGATGTAATGATGTGCTATTCCTATTATACATCCATAAGCAATGAAAGCAAGATTCAGAAACCGCCTGCGGAAAGGCTTCTTCCATATTATTATGTCTCATTGTCTGGCAAAATATGCTGAATGCCTATTGTTCAAATGCCACTTTGAAGGTGGTCCCCTGACCTTCCTCCGATTCCACTGTAATGGTTCCATTATGTCGTTCCACAATACTTAGACACATGGACAATCCGAGTCCGGTTCCCTTAGCTTTTGTCGTGTAAAAGGGTTCAAACAGCTTCTCCTTCTTCACCCTCGGTATACCCGGCCCTGTGTCACGTACACACAGCTCCACCTTGTCGTCCACCATCCGCGTCTCCAGCGTGAGCACGCCTTTCTCATTCATGGCTTCCATCCCGTTACGGGCCAGGTTCAATACCACCTGTTTGATTTCCTTTGAATTGAGATTCAGCTTCGGCACATCATGTGCGAGCATGAGTTCAATGCTCTGACCACGCAGGTTCGCATCCGCCCATAACAATGGACTGAGTTCATGAATGATATCATGCAGCTGGGACTCCTCTTTCTCCGCAATGCGATTCTGAGCCAGAGACAAGAAATCATTAATGATACTGTTCGCCCGGTCCAGCTCTTCCAGGACGATCCGGTAATAGTGATCCAGGGATTCCGGACTTTTTTCCTGCATGAGTTGAAGAAAGCCACGCACAACCGCCATTGGATTGCGCACCTCATGCGTAATGCTTGCAGCCATCTGCCCCACCAGACTGAGACGGTCCACATTATCCAGCTCACTTCGCAGCATCTCAAGCTCCGTGATATCCTGAATAATCAGCATAGCCCCTGTAACTTCTCTGGCAGGCTCTGTTGAAAAGGCATAGATTGGCACGGTTCGGGACTGAAATACGTGAGCACCGTAACGAACGGTCAATCCACTAATCTCACCATGAATGACGGCTCTGCGAATGCTTTTATCCATCTTGTCCGCCTGACCTTGTTCAACAAATTGACTGGCAGGCTGTCCAATGAGATCAGGCGTGGAGGTACAAGGTAACTGCTCTCTCGCTGTTTGCTCCATCATCTCATTGACGAACATGACCGTGCCTTCTTTATCTACAGTGGCAATGGAAAGGGGGACTGCATTCAGAATCTGATGAAGTTTCTCCGTTTCGGTTATGTATCGGTGGTGAACTTCGGAGAGATGCTGCTCCAGCCCACGATAATGTTTCATCCGTTCCAGCCATAGCAGACTCAGACTGCCCGCAACAATGGCACCAGCAGTATATCCAAGTGCTGTAAGTATCATGTAGGTTGCAGAGTATGTGGAGTCATTCTGGTGGGATGCGATCCACAACAGGCTAGTTACAATTAGTTCCATTGCAATCAGGGAGATCAGGATCGCCATTTTGCGCGAAGGTGTATTATGCTTGAATCGTTTGGCAGACAACCATACAATAGGATAGAGAAGAATGCCCGTATGAAGGAGAAATCCGTACAGATCATAGGGATGCGCAAAAAGAAAATAGAAGAGAATATGTAGAATGGACAGCGTTAAGCCTATAGCGGACTTACAATACAAAATAACAAGTATCACAGGTACGATGCTTAATGATATGGGTACGGCCACTGAACTCGCAAAAAGCGCAAACAGCAAACACAGCAGCATGCTCGCGACACTTGTCACAGCTAAACTGGGTTGTACTGTTCCGGCATGTTCCATTTTGGCAATAGCCCGCCTGGAGAGCCCCAGATGGAATAAGGGAATCAGGAATACCGCCGACCCTGCCAGCAGTACTTGTAAAAGAATGTCCTTTAACGCAACCACAATGCCATCTCCTCCTCTGCCTGCACATTCCCTCATGTATTTCTGATTAAAACATAGGCGACAGTATATTACAATATATCCCTTAAGACTGCATAATAGAACTTCTCCTAACTCCATTATATTTCAGAAAAAGGCAGGAGTAGACACGTTTTACGTAAAACAGACAAAATCAATGAAAAAAGAGGGTAATAACGTATGTATGATGTCATTGTAATTGGTGGTGGATCTGCGGGCCTGATGGCTTGCGTTGCAGCTGCCGAGCATGGAGCGTCCGTGCTTCTGCTGGATAAAGGAGATCAACTGGGTCGTAAACTCGGCATCTCTGGCGGAGGTCGGTGCAATGTAACTAATGCCAAGGAAACGGATGAACTCATCCGGCATATTCCGGGTAATGGCCGCTTTTTATATAGTTCGTTTCAGAATCTGGACAACCAGGGGATCATGCGTTTCTTCGAGAATCTCGGAATTGCCCTGAAAGAAGAAGACAACGGCAGAATGTTCCCCGTAACCGATAAAGCGAAAACAGTCGTTGATGCATTGGTAGGCAAAATCGTCTCCCTCGGCGTTGAGATTCGCACCAAAGAACCGGTCAAGGAACTCATTCAGAACGGTCAGCAGGTACAGGGTGTTAAATTGCTCTCAGGTAAAACCATCCTTGGACGCTCTGTCATTATCGCTACTGGCGGCAAATCCGTGCCTCAAACTGGATCAACCGGAGATGGTTATCCCTGGGCTGAAGCTGCCGGTCATACGATTACAGAGTTATATCCAACTGAAGTGCCTATTGTGTCTGGGGAGAGTTGGATTCAATCCAAGGAACTGCAAGGTTTATCTTTGAGAGATATCGGTCTATCTGTTATAGATGCCAAAGGCAAAACCGTCATCTCCCATCGCGGGGATATGATCTTCACGCATTTTGGGGTGTCTGGGCCAGTTGCACTGCGTTGCAGCCAGTTTATCCGCAAGGTTCAGATGAAGTCTGGAAACCCACAGGTTATTATGAGCATTGATCTGTTCCCGGAGCTGTCCCTAGGTGCATTGGAAACACAGGTCCAACAGGTATTGGAACAAGAATCCCGCAAGGCTGTCAAAAACATACTGAAAACATGGGTTCCGGAACGCATGATTCCATTAATGATGAAACGCGCGGAGATCAGCGATGATCTCACGTTCCACCATTTCCCCAAAGGCATGTTAAGCAATTTGTGCGGGCTAATGAAGGCTTTTACCTTCCGTGCAGACGGAACAAGATCGCTCAAAGAAGCCTTCGTTACTGGGGGAGGAATCCACTTAAAGGAGATATACCCAAAAACAATGGAATCCAAGCTGTTGCCTGGACTATTCTTTTGCGGTGAAGTTTTGGATATTCACGGCTACACCGGAGGGTATAATATCACCGCTGCTTTCTCTACGGGATATACGGCTGGTATGCATGCAGCAGAATATAAACACGCTACATCATAATAGGTATTACACACTTCATACACATGATGATTTGCTTCAGATGTCAAAAACCCCGATATCCACTATCTGTGGAGTATCGGGGTTTTCAGCATTGTTCCATTTTAGTAAAGGTGGATCGAACCGCTATTAGCTTGTGATTTTTGCATTCTATGCTTTGACACTGCCTGAGAATCCATCAGCCGAATCATCGTATGTTGGGTCCTCGCTATAGTTATGTGCACCTTGCTCAGCCTGGCTCCCGCTCGCATAACCATCGTTCCAATCCTCATTCACGAGATGAGCGGGAATCGATATATTCTGAAACTGATCCAGTTCTTCCATTTGCGAGGCAAATACGGCACTTCCTCCATGAGATTGTACAATCTCCACGGCAGACTGGGGATCTTGGCGATCTGTGGGGATGTACAATTCCAGCGGGCCGGACTGATATGGCTTATATCCCAATTCCTCCAAGGTTGCCCTTGCGGCATTCAATGCTGAACCGTCTGAGAAATGCACCTGTAGTTCGCTATTATCCATCATCGTCTCTTTCCTCCTTGCTACAGCTAATCTCTCATCATCCATAGATGAGATTCTTCTTCTATAGCATGGGCAGATATAGCGCACGATATGCTCCGAATTAGAAAGGAATTCCTTTAGGCCCGGGTCAGCCGAACCCATCCGGCAATAGATAATACGCAGAGTCCAAAAGCCACCGCACCTGCAGCTGTTAGAATACCGACGATCCAGCCGAGCCAGGCCAATCCCAGCGTGAATCCCATAAGAATACCAATCGGGATGAACAACATCCGAACCATCATTGAACCTGCAAGATGCAGCGCCTCCGAGTCATATGTTATAAGCTGAACATAGTCGGACGTGGCAAAAACATCCCAGGAACGATAAAACATCACCGTCAACATGATGATTAACAACGCACACACAATGACATTGATCGGAAAAGGTGGCAAGGCAACTGCTGCGATGGATAGTCCGCCAAGCTGCAGATACAATTTCATCGTGGCCGAGTTCCGGAAAAATGCCTTGAATGCAGTCTCCGCTGTCCGATTCGCGATGGAACGATTGCGTAATAGTTTACGCGGTTTGCGGAAGATGATGGACCGTGTTCGTGGGGCTTTCGGCTTGCTCACTGCCCGGCTTAACATTAGAGCTGTAAGCTGCAGCCTGCTCCGCAGATCCTCCCGCACATCCCCTTCAAATGTTCCCTTCATCAATAGCCTCATCTGTCCAACTGTAATTAGAAGAAGCATGATAATTACGATTCCAAAACTGATTTTCCACGTCTGTCCATGCATCCATGATGTCGCATGAATGGTCATATAACCTATACCGATGACGAGAGGAATCATCTGAATCCAGCGTCGCCAGCCTGTAAGTCGAACCTTCGTCATATGTAGTGTGATGGCTTGGAATGAAGCTGCTGCACCAAACCAGACAGCCATAAGTGCAATCTGAAGATTAGACATCTCATAGACACGGGACCACAGAGGGGCAGTCAGTGCTGTAACCAAGATCATCTTGCCCAGATGTTGCAGACAGGACCGGTAGAGCCCTTGCCTCATTAACGTGCGCATCCACAACGGCCTTGATTTCAAAAACAATACATCCGCTTCCTCCACAAATATCAACACACCCCCAGTAAGCATAACGACGTCAATCAACCCGGTTAACACGGGAAGCGGTAATTCTGTCGCCCATGCAGGCAGCGGTTTGGTCCACAGACTCGTGTACCATCCAATCAGATAGAGCAGGCCCGGAACAAGCAGGTATACCCACACCATCCAATCCACGACGAGTCTGAGATTTTTCATCTGTTCCCTGAAATGTTCTTTGCGTCTTCGCCTGTATAAACGAAGTGGGCTATAACGCTGGGAAGTTTCCATTCTCTCTCACCCTCTCTCTATCTAAGACGTCAGTACATCGAAACAGTCAAACAAAGAACCTTCCGGCAATCCTGCCACTTCACGGATTTCATCCAATGTTCCCTCGGCAGCAGATCTGCCCGAAGCAATCAGAATAAACCGGTCACAGATTCGTTCAGCGGTATCCAGTACATGCGTAGACATGAGCACACCCGCACCGCGGCGACGTTCATCATCCAGTAATTTTAGAAAATCCTTGGTTGCGCGAGGGTCCAGTCCGATGAACGGCTCGTCCACGATATAGATATCCGGCGAAGACAGAAACCCGATCATCAGCATCATTTTCTGGCGCATCCCCTTCGAAAAACTGGCTGGAAGATCATTCCGAACGTGGTCCATACCGAAACGAACCAACAGCTCCTCCGCTCTGGTAGCAAAAGCTTCTTCCTCCATTTCATACGCCGCTGCGGCCAGATCAAGATGTTCCCACAGCGTCATGTATTCGTAAAAAACCGGTTGCTCCGGAATGTAGGCATAGCGACCCTCTCCCCCAATCGCCACTTCATAGTTCGCATGTTCCAACAGACCAAGCAGCGTTTTGATCGTGGTACTTTTGCCCGCACCATTGGGTCCGATAATACCTACCAGCTCTCCTCGCGATACGTTCATTCGAATATTGCGTATGGTCGATTGTCCTGGCTCGTATCCTGCCTCTGTAATATGTACTTCTAATATGGACTTCTGTATTTCCGTGCTTTTATATTCCGATCCCATATCATTCACTCCCTGTTCTGATCAGGCGTTTATTTCATTCTTTAGTTTTATTGTAATCGAGTTGCGGGCTGTGTGTTTGATCATTTCGAGCATTTATATATAGATGGCAAATAAACAAAGCAATAAATCATAGTAATGTATGATTTATTGCTTTGTTTATTATTCTTCGTTTTCGGTACCACAGTATGTACGAATAATTGAGACTAGTTGTTCAAATGTATACTTATGGTTCACCATATCAACAGTAAAGTCCTCAGCAAAAGTTTGATCCATTTTAAGATACACATTGTTATAACGCAGGAAGATTACTAATGCGGTAAAAGCCGTTCTTTTATTAGCATTATGAAAAGAATGGTTTTGGCCCAAAGATTGAAAGATCGCAGCAGATTTTTCATATATATATGGGTAAGCTTCGTTACCAAAAGCTGATGATTGTGCTCTTCAACTGTTATAACAATTATACTAATTTTTTTATCCATTTGCATATTATTTCGAATTGTAAAATGCAAAAAAAGAAGCAGGGGTTCCGGAGCCCCTGCTTCTTCATATTACAATGAAAATCTCATATTACCGATTTGTCTCCACCACAGATGTAGTTTCACTCTCTGCATCTGCGTCTACGTTCAGATCGAGATCCAAAGCGCCACGACTTTCGTTTGCGTAGCTGTTGCTCACCTTACGCTCACGGTCGTTCACACTATTGCTGCGTTCAGATTGAGTCCATGTTGCACTCTCTCCTTCTGCTTTCGCGTTCAGACCCAGATCCAGCGCTCCACGACTTTCGCTCGCAGTGCTACTGTTTACGTTACGCTCACTATCTTTCACGCTGTTGTTGCTTTCAGATTGAGTCCATGTTGCACTCTCTCCTTCTGCTTTCGCGTTCAGACCCAGATCCAGTGCTCCACGACTTTCAGTTGCGTAGCTGCTGTTTACGTTATGCTCGCTGTCTTTCACGCTGTTGTTTCTTTCAGTTTGAGTCCATGTTGCACTCTCTCCTTCGGCTTTCGCGTTCAGACCCAGATCCAGTTCTCCGCGGCTTTCGCTCGCATAGCTGCTGTTTACGTTACGCTCACCGTCTTTCAAGCCGTTGTTGCGTTCGGATTGAGTCCATGTCGCACTCTCTCCTTCGGCTTTCGCGTTCAGACCCAGATCCAGTGCTCCACGACTTTCAGTTGCGTAGCTGCTGTTTACGTTATGCTCGCTGTCTTTCACGCTGTTGTTGCTTTCAGTTTGAGTCCATGTTGCACTCTCTCCTTCGACTTTCGCGTTCAGACCCAGATCCAGTGCTCCGCGGCTTTCGCTCGCATAGCTGCTGTTTACGTTACGCTCGCTGTCTTTCACGTTGTTGTTGCGTTCGGATTGAGTCCACGTTGCACTCTCTCCTTCCGCTTTCGCGTTCAGACCCAGGTCCAGTGCTCCACGGCTTTCGCTCGCAGTGCTACTGTTTACGTTACGCTCACTATCTTTCACGCTGTTGTTGCGTTCGGATTGAGTCCATGTTGCACTCTCTCCTTCAGCTTTTGCGTTCAGACCCAGATCCAGTGCTCCACGACTTTCGCTCGCATAGCTGCTGTTCACGTTCCGATGATCGCCGCCTCGTGAATAATCGCTCATCGTTGTACCTTCTCCCGACACATTGGCATTCAGGCCAAGGCCCAGCTTGCCAGAACTGCTACGCTCAGCAG
Source organism: Paenibacillus sp. FSL K6-1318 (assembly GCF_037976905.1). Classification (NCBI taxonomy): domain Bacteria; kingdom Bacillati; phylum Bacillota; class Bacilli; order Caryophanales; family Paenibacillaceae; genus Paenibacillus; species Paenibacillus sp. FSL K6-1318. The sequence goes on along the minus strand of NZ_CP150270.1, from coordinate 694,270 downwards.
TGTGATCGGAAGAACGATCATTGTATCGGTTCGTGCTCTCTGAGGATAAGCCGGCATTGAGTCCAAGATCCAAATTCAATGCTCCACTTGCACTGGATGAACCTCCGTAGCTACCATTGTGCCCGTCACCTGTGTCACGGTGTCCTGACAGAAGAGATCCCAACTCCAGACGCAAACCTGCATTCAGATCCAGATTGCCACTGCTGTTATTGCTATAGCTATCTGCGTAAGTTGCCTGCGAAGCTCCCAGCAATCCAGCCACCAACGTACCCGACAATACCGACAATTTTACCCAACGATTCACTTTTTTCATGATTATATACACTCCTTCTCAATTTTGGTTGAATTAACGCCATTGTTGCCTAAGAGAAAGAGGTATATTGCGGCGGCCGCCCCGGCGGTGCCTGTGACCATTGACTGAAACCATCGAGCCGTTCCACTCGGAAAGCAAAATCGTAATCTGGCGTAACCAGCCCCGTTGTTGCTCCTGGAAGTGCAGCGGCTGGAGCCGTTGCTCCACCTCCAGTTACACCGGACGAACCGGAGCTTGTCCCTGCGGAAGCATTAGCTGCTCCGGGAGAAGTTGCTGCAACAGACCAACTATTGGGTCGTTCTGTGCGAGGCTGCAATGGAGATGCTGCATCAGCAGCATCTTGTTTCAGATTGACTTCCTGGTTACTCTGCACTTGTTCAGTGACAGATGGTTCAGCAGATGGCTGATCTACGAGGAATAGCTCGTTATCTGGCAATCCCGCATTGACATCGGAATCCGAAGTCAGATCGGCTCCTTTCACAGGCAATGCCTGCGGAACAACAGGTTGTTCTGGACGTACTTCTGGTTCCGGGGTGACTTCAATCACTTTGCCCGTAACCTGTACTGCGTACTGTCCTTCCTCGTTGTTCTGAGATGAAACAGGATCTGCGAGTGCACTCGTATTGGAAGTTTCACCATTCGGTGTTTTGACGACCGTCGGCTGTTCCGGAGTCACTACAGGCCGTTCCGGCTTCACACTTGGAATCTCCACCTTTTCCTGATCAGGATTGAGTTCAGCGGATACGTCTACAACTGGAACTTCTGCTTTCACAGAAGGCAACTGGACATTTCCCTGACTCAGATCCACACGGGATGAAGAGATATTGACCGAAGTAACTTCAGGTACATCCACCTTCACGGAAGGCAATTCAACCTTACCCTGCCGAAGGTCTGTTTTTACAGCAGACGTCTCTGCCTTGATCACCTCGGGTACCTCTGCGGTAACGCCAGGCAAGGAAGCTGTACCTTCATTCAAGTTCACCTGACTGCTTGATACATCGGCTTTGATCACCGGTGTATCCGCCTTTACAGACGGCAGTTCGACGGTTCCCTTCTTCGCATCAATCCCAATCTCTGATGTTCCGGCCGATCCAAGCGGTGTATCTACGTTCAGCTCAGATACACTCAGCTTTCCTGTGGATTCATTCGCTTTGATCGACGGAACTTCAACATCCAGTAGTGGTGTGGATACCGATACCGATGGAGTCAGGTTCAACCCGCCATCCGAATCGCGTGAAAACAAGTTTAGCGACAATCCGCTGGACGGTTTTTCAGAAGATACCTGAGCATCATCCGCATACACATGTGACGATCCAAACCCCAGCATCAAAGTCCCGGCAAGTATGGCCAGTGGTATGCTTCCAAGACGTACGATGGATTTTGGTAACTTTACATTCAAGTTGCTTCACCCCCTTTCCGCTAATGCGTTGGTGGGACAAGGCATATGAGTTTTCCCCTATGAATAATTAGAATACAGGGATTTCTGCCTGTTCCTCATTACACGTGAAGGCGTTTACTCAAACGCTTTTTAATCAAAAACTTAAAATTTGAAGTAAATTCAACCCTTCATTTCAACTGTTCTAACCTAAGCAGGTTCGGCATGTTTTTATTTGCCCGCAGTCATGGTCTTCGGCGCAATGGAGCCATTCATATCGACTTTTTTCCCGTTGCGTATCATCAAATAAATCAACCCAAGCAAGGTCAGCAAAATGCCTGAACAGACAAAAGCCGGTACGACACCGAACGAGGTGACCATGAATCCACCGACTACCGGACCCATAATATTACTGGCTGTCATCACGCTGCCTACCGTTCCAAACACCCTGCCTGTCATCGCCTCAGGTGTCTGTTCCTGCAACAGGATCTGGAAGGGTACCACTGCAAACCCGATTCCGATTCCCGCCAGGGCAAACAAGGTTATAAGCAGCAGGTGCGCACTAAGTCCAGCAGACGGCCAGGCCACGACAATGATTCCGGCTGTACCAATGACCAGACCCGTGAGCGAGGTTCCCAGACCCATTTTCAAAACATGCCCTGCTTGCCTCCACTTCCGCACACTCATCGCTGCAATTAATGTTCCTACACCACTGGCCGCCACGCACCATCCCAGCAGATCACTTGAAATGCCGGGAAGCTGTCTAAATAACACTACAGTCTGTGAATCGGCAAATTGCAGAAAAAGTATGGCTGAAGCAAGCAAGATTAGAGACGTCCCTACATGAGGAAGAGATGCGAGCATGCGGATGCCCTCCAGTGTTTCTTTCCAAAAAGAGTTTTTTGGGCGGTTGTGAACATCCCCAGCTGTCTCTTCCTCTACTTCTGTTACGTTATGAATTGCGGTTTGGATCACCCGAGTTCCAGGAATCCACAATAAAATGATGCCGGAGATTAGAAATGACGCTGAATCGAGAACAAAACACCAGGTAATGCCAAAAGCAGCTACCAACAGTCCACCAAGCGCTGGGCCGATAATTTTGGACAACTGTTCAATCACTGAGCTGATGGATACCGCTTGCGCAAGCTGTTCATGCGGTACAATTTCCTTTAGTTTTCCGTTTTTGGCAGGAGAAAAGATGACATCAAACAGAGATTTGAGGACAAGCAGTATGTAGACGTGCCAGATCTGGTCGGCAAAAATCAACGCACCCACGATGACGATTCGCGCGCCATCAGCAGCAATCATCAGCCACTTGCGGTTCACCCGATCCGCGAGCGCTCCAGCAAACGGCCCCGTCACCAACATGGGTAATGCTGCGGATAACATGACAAACGTAATCTCCCACGGCGTTGCATTCCAGCGGATGCCTACGAGTGTCAGGATCGCCAGCAGATGCAGCCAGTCCCCCAGATTGGAGATGGCCTGTGCCACCATCAATGTTACAAAAGATCGGTTATTCTTCAGCGGTCGTTGTGCTTCAAATGTTAACTCACTTGTCATTCTGCTTCTCCTCCAGTGCCTTCCGAATTCATAATATGAATTCATTATAAAAGAGCATGGCTTGACTCAACCTCCTGCCAGAGGCGGAGAAGAGGTGACATCTGAAGGATGATTTTCCTGCAAGATGAATGATCAAATTTTAAATGCTAAAAATGCAGATCTTGTGACATATCGCATGTTTTTCGTGGAAACAGAGGTTTACAATAAGAGCATGGCGACAACCTGAATCGTCAAACATAACTAACCAACTCCTATAAGTTGAAATATCTTTTACATGAACAGCATAACGAAGAGGACCACTCTTCATCATTTCAACTTATAAAACTAATCTGAAAAGGCGGGATCAGCATGCTGGAATTACAAGAAATTGGAGCCGAACGTTCACTTCATCTGTACCGCACCTTGGCCCAGACATTCAAGAGCGTGAATGAACACGCTGTATCCGGAAGCAAAGTGCATGGCTTCAACCCCACCGCATATGGGGTACTCGAAGTGTTATATATGAAAGGGGCTCAGCCGATTCAACAGGTTGGTGCACAGCTTCTGCTGCAAAGCGGAAATGTGACCTATGTGATTGATAAGCTGGAGCAAAAAGGACTCTTACTCCGTAAGCACTGTCCGCAAGACAGACGTATCATCTTTGTGGAATTGACCGAAGAAGGTCAGCGCACCATGGATGAAATCTATCCTGGCTATGCGGTGAAGATCGACCGTGCTGTCAGTGGACTGAGCGAGGAAGACAAGGAACTGCTGTCCGAACTTTTGGGAAGGCTTGCACATTCTGCAGATCGTTTATCAGCAAGCAGCTAGAACATTCATTGCGCAAGTGCCAACAAAAATAACCGGATTTGCCAGACATCGGCGAATCCGGTTTTTCGTATATATCTTCTCTTTACTTTGATGCTTGTGGTTGCGGTGGAGCATCTGCATCTTCGGGTACAATTAAACGTTTGCGTAGAGCCAGCGTCGTTACCCACGAGACCAATGCAATGACAAACATAATGACAAACAGGGAATGCAAACTTCCTTCCAGCACGTTACGCAGCAGCGCCCATTTGTCATCCGATAGAGCAGCATCCGTATGTGGTGCGAGCAGTTCATTCAGATCATTCTCCGAAATTCCGGCCTCTGCCAGATTCTGCTCACTGGATAACGTGGAGATCCGGTAGTTCAACCAGGTACCAAAAGCCGCTGCACCAATTGTCTGTCCCAACGTACGCATGAACGTATGCAGTGCCGTAGAGGAGCCACGCTCCTTATACCCTACGGAAGACTGCGCAATAATAGTGAAGATTGTAAATGCAAACCCGAATCCGAGACCATAAATAAAGGTCAATATGAAGAGCACAGCCTGCGGGGATGTCCCCCCAACCAAGAAGAGTCCACCAGATCCGATCGCAATTCCCGTTAATCCAATCAATGCGGTCATACGAGATCCAATTTTCATTAACAGGCGGCCTGCCAACACACTACCAATGAGCCAGCCCACCGACATCGGCGCGAGCAGCAGTCCGGATTCCGTCGCATTACCTCCCCGAACCCCCTGCACCCAGAGCGGCAAATAACTGGTCAGGCCGATCATCAGAGTACTGGTTAGCAGTCCTGCGATATTCGCCACACGGATGTCCCGAATTCGGAACAGATGTAGAGGAACCATTGGAGCCTGAGCTCTTTTTTCCACCACGAAAAATAAAATGATAAACAGAGCGGCAATCACACTCAGTCCTACAATCAACGGAGAACTCCAGGCATAATACTGCCCACCCGCTGACAGAACAAATAACAATGCGGTAATGCCCACCGTGAAGGTCAGCGCACCGACATAGTCAATTTTGGCTGTACGCGGAGAGATATCTTCCTTCAGATAACGAAATACAAACCACATCGCGAGCAGACCAAATGGCACATTAAAACCAAAGATCCACTGCCAGCCCAGATTATCTACAAAATAACCGCCAAGCAGCGGACCCGCCAGAGAGGAAATACCCCACACGGAGCTGATCCAGCCCTGAATTTTGCCACGTTCTTCAATGGCGTAGATGTCTCCGATAATCGTAAACGTAACAGGAACTACCGCACCCGCACCGATCCCTTGAATGGCACGAAAAATAATCAATTGTTCCATGTTCTGCGATAGGCAGCACAGGAGTGAACCCAGTAAAAATAAGGCACAGCCAATTAGAAATACAGGCTTTCGTCCATACAGGTCACTAATTTTGCCGAAAATGGGCGTACTCACAGCCATCGTCAGCAGGTATGCAGTGAAAATCCAGCTAAGCAGCTGTACACTCCCGAGTTCACTGACAATGGTTGGTCCCGCCGGGCCAATCACGGTACCTTCTATCGCTGACAGAAATGTCGCGAGCAACAGCCCCGTCAAGATGAAACTGCGCTTCAAACCTCCGGTTGCATTCACACAAACCCTTCTCTCTTTTATTTACCTTTCTTACGAAGAAACTCATCATACAGCATCGAGTACATCACCATATCCTTATAACCGGTGGATGTATGCTGCACCTGACGCAGGAGCCCTTCCCGCGTGAAACCGCGGTTCGTCAGGAACTCGCCGGACGCCAGATTACGCGGATCAACCAGCGCTTCAATCCGATTAAGTCCCATGGTCTCATATCCGAAGGGCAGCAATGCGGAGAAAGCCTCCGTCATATAACCGTGGCGCCAGTAATCGCGTCCCAGCTCGTAACCGATCTCACCCCGGAATGCGCCTTCAAGCTGCCATGTGTTGAATCCACAGCTGCCGATGAGCTTACCTGTTTCTTTGAGTTCGATCCCCCAGCGGATCGCATCCTCTTCCCCTGCCATGTGGTTAAGCAGTCCAATCATGTCCGCCGCTTCGCTTGTCCCAATCATGGGTGCAAGATTCATATAACGGGTTACCTCGCGATCCGACCAGCATGCGAACATCTGAGCCGCATCACGGCGACGCATTTTACGCAGACGAAGCCGCGCAGTCTCCATTTCAGGAATTCTCCCTTTGCATTTATACATATAAGACACTCCGATCCGATCCATCTCTGTAGACCATAAGATTCACTAGTCATCTAATCATAACCTGCGCCGAATGGCAACTATTCAGTCATGGATACACGTCAAAAAACCGGGCCACGTTCGCTCCCGGTCTTGTTGTACGTATGGATCAATTCAAGTTTGAGTAAATTATGGAATCATGGCTTGTCCAAATGAATTTTAAGCTTTGGACGTTTTCTTGCCCTTCCCCAATAATTCATCGCTAACCCGGCCAAACACAGCCGTGATTTCCTTGAATTCTTCAATGCCAGTCCCGGTTAGGCTCCATTGGTCCCCGTGGGCGGTCAGGAAGTTTTCCTGAGTCAGGTGTTCAAGCTCCTGCTTGATCTCCCGCTCTCCAACGCGATAGCCCCGTTCTTCCAATAAGGGCAGCGCCTCGCTAACGTTCAAATCCTGATTTTGCGCGAAATATAGTAGATGTATCCGTACAAAAAGATTCTGTACCTCTGCATGCATAAGCCAAGCTCCTTCCCGGGTTATAGCCCTCCGTGGTTGCTAAGTAATTACCCCACGCAAGAAGCTGAGAAACAGGAGGATTCTTCAGGTATTCCCTACCCTTTCCGAAATCCTCCGCTTGACTAACCGCATCCTCTGCACTATCTTGAAAATAAGTACCATTTTGCTCGGGAGGGTGATTTACCATGTTTCAAGCTGTTTCCTATGAAGGAACACGAAGTGAGCAGCACACCGCCGTCCTGGGACAGTTAAGTGCTCTGATCCGCGATGAACCTAGTGCGATTGCCAATCTGGCGAACGCTGCTGCGCTGCTCAATGTATTTATGACCGACACCAATTGGGTCGGCTTCTATCTGTATGATGGAAAAGAACTGGTCCTCGGGCCATTCCAAGGACTGCCTGCCTGTATCCGAATTCCATTGGGACGTGGCGTATGCGGTACATCTGCTGCGGAAAAACGTACCATGGTCGTTGACGATGTTCATGCTTTCCCAGGCCACATTGCCTGTGATGCAGCATCGAACAGTGAGATTGTCGTACCGATTATCAAAAACGGCGAACTTTACGGGGTGCTGGATATCGACAGCCCGATCAAAAACCGTTTTGACGACGAAGACCGCGTCTTCCTGGAGAAAGCCGTAAGCCTGCTCACAGAGCAGTTGTAAGCGAACAACCCGTAATAACAAAGAGCGCAGTCCTCTCAGAGGTCTGCGCTCTTTGTTATCCATTATAGTTTCACACCCATGTTCTTGCTCGCCCATGTTACTTTATGCATCTAGGATAAATCCTGTTCCGCTTTAATCATCATCCCGTCGCGCAGGAATTCAGCCAGCCTCGGGTGATAACCATCGTACATCTTGCGGAAATCTCGATGCTCGACGTACAGATTGGCCAGATCCCGATAGATCTCAGCGGTGGGTGTATAATATCCCTTAATCCATTCAAGATGCCTGCCAATAATCCGTTGTACTTTCGCACTCCCCGGTTCCAATCCATCCTCAATGGCCTGTTGCAAGTCCAGATGAACCAGATCAATTTTTGCCTGGGAATCGAGATAATCTTCCTTTGACTTCAGTTCCTGGTTATCAGACAATGCGGACGAATGGGAAGATTGGATGTCGGACCTCTGAACGTCCTCTGTCTGCACTTGGTTCATATCATTATTGACTGCATGGTTAGAACTCGCTTCATTCAGCAGCTGGTGACGTCCCTTATTTACAAAACCGATATATAACTCATGTTCATCAAGTTCCTGTTCACCTTGCAAATGAGAAATCGTTTTGTCCAGTGTCTGAATCAATCCATGCAGACGGAGTGCCTTCTCCAGAATCTCAATGCGATGCTGCTGCATGATGCGAATGACGTCCTGAGGATTATCGCGGAGCATCGATCCAATCTCATTTTCCTCCATGCCTACTTCCTTACAGAAGAGAATTTGCTGGAGTCTCAACAGTTCCTGCTTTTCATAATAGGTATCCTCATCCAAACCACCAAAGGCCGGATTCAGGAGACCTGTCTCCGCATACTGGCTCAGTTCGTTCAGACTCACGCCTGACATTCCGGATACGTCAACCATGGAATATGCCATTTGAATACACCTCCTGCCTGTCCTGCAACTCCAGAGTTCAGGCTTAATTCATACTGCATTTTATTTGAATAATGAGAGAATATAAGACTTTCGGCAATGCTGTACCGCTTCATTCCGCTCGTGCTCTGGATGGGTACATCATGCTTCGGTGATATGAGCGGCGTTTGGTCAGTTATGTTGCGGTATGTTAACTATGTTATACCCGTCTCATCAGATGTGAACCCGCAGTCAGCGAAGAATCCATATGTATTTTTGAAACTTTTTCCATGATCTTCATATAAAAAAACCTGTGCCATTATTCTGGCACAGGCGTGTGTGGTTATGTTTTCATTGGCATACGGTATATTGAGTAAAAGAATGGAAGACAATCAACCTTTATTAAACATGACAAACTTCAATTCGGTCATTTCCTCTACGGCATATTTTACACCTTCACGTCCAATACCGCTCTGTTTCACACCACCATAAGGCATGTGATCGACGCGGAACGTTGGAATGTCATTAATCATAACTCCGCCTGCCTCGATCTGATCGACAGCATGGAGGGCGGTATGAATATCGTTCGTAAATACACCAGCCTGAAGTCCATAGATCGAATCGTTGACATGTTCAATGCCCTCTTCAACTGAATCCACGGTATTAATCACCACGATGGGAGCAAACACTTCCTGACAGGATACCTTGGCATCACGGGGAACGTTAACCAGCACGGTTGGACGCAGAACGCCTCCTTCAGCTTGACCGCCTGCTGCTACTTCAGCCCCGGCCTGTTTGGCTTCTTCAATCCAATCAAGCGTGCGCTCCACATCTTTAGACGTAATCAGCGCAGAGACTACCGTATCCGGCTCGAGCGGGTCTCCGACCACCACTTGTTTCGCCGCTTCCGCAAAACGCCAGATGAATTCTTCCGAGATATCACGATGTACGTAAATTCGCTGTAGCGAGATACATACCTGTCCCTGATACGTGAAAGCTCCCGTCACACATCGAGGAACCACTTTGTCCAGATCTGCGTCCTTATCCACGATCACCGCTGCATTCGACCCAAGCTCCAGTGTCACGCGTTTCAATCCTGCTTTGCTACGAATACTCGTCCCTACCGCTGGACTGCCTGTAAACGTAATGTGAGCAACATAGGGGTGCCCAACAAGCACATCACCAATCGTTTTACCATCACCGCTCACCACGTTCAGTGCACCATCCGGCAATCCGGCTTCCTGAAGCAGATTAGCGATGTAATAGGAAGACAGCGGCGTCTGCTCCGCAGGTTTGAGAACAATCGTATTGCCCGCTGCCAGCGCTGGACCTACCTTGTGAGCTACCAGGTTCATGGGAAAATTAAACGGCGTGATTGCGCCAATGACGCCTAGAGGTTGCCGCATCGTATACCCGATGCGCCCTTCTCCACCTTTGGCTGCATCCATCGGAACCGTCTCTCCGGTCAGTCGCTTGGCTTCTTCGGCGGCAAAACGATACGTTTCCACCGTACGATCAACCTCGGCCAGTGCTGCGGTAATCGGCTTCGCTGCTTCAAGCGCAATGATTCGCGCTGCTTCTTCTTTGCGTTCTTCAAGCATGGAGGACAACTTGTACAGAATATCTGCACGCTGATGTGCAGGCATCTGGCGCATTGCCTTCCCAGCCTGAACCGCAGCTGCAACAGCAGCCTCCGCTTCCTCGGCTGAAGCGGACGAGACTTCTGCCAGCGTTTCCCCGGAGTATGGTGCTTGAAGTGATTTATAATCTACGGATTCGGTCGGTTTGCCACCGATAAACAGATGTTGTTTTTTCATATGCTGCATCCTCCATTCTTTTCGAACCTATTGAACCTTCGCTTCTTCAGGTTAATTCTGTCCTCTGCGTTCTCATGTTAAAGTTCAGTTTAATTTATATAATCTATTTATACACTACTTTGACGCCATCAACCCACTACGGAATGCAGCATTCATATCTTGTAACGTACCTGATGAGTCAATGTGGCGTTTTTGAACCGTTGCATTACAAAGGTTTCACAACTTATTTAACCGTCAGGACGGGGCATTCTGCATGTTTTAACACACCATGACTGACACTGCCCACGATCATCTCTGCCAGCATGCCTTTCCCGCCTGTCCCCATCACAATCATTCCACAATCTCGTTCACGCGCCACACGGCAGATCTCATTAACGGGATCACCCGCAATTAGCAGCGTTTCATACGCAATGTCCCGTCCGGACAACTGACTGGTCACCGGCTCTATAATATGTTGCCCTTCTTCGGCAATCCGAGCTTCCAGATCAACACCCAATGCAGGTTCATTCATAGAAATGGCAGGATTAACATGCACGATCAACAGACTTGCGGGTTGTTTCATATTTTCAGCCAGGATCAGTGCTTGCTCCAAAGCCTTATGCGCATGATCCGAACCATCAACAGCAACCAATATACGTTTCAGCATTGCAATTCCTCCTGTGAATTAGTGAGATGTAATGGCGGAATCGATATCCCGCAGATGATGACGGCGCACCAGCAGTACCACGACTCCAACCAGAACCATTAATGCGCCAAAATAAAACGGCGTTTCCGGCAGGAACCACTCGGACAATTTACCTGCAAGCCATGGAGCAAGTGCGCCACCCAGGAAACGGACGAAGCTATATGCAGCAGAAGCAACAGAACGCTCCACAGGTGCAGCTTCCATCACAGCCGTTGTAATTAACGTGTTGTTAATCCCAAGGAAGATCCCTGCCACAATAACCGCCACAATAACGGTAGTTGGTGAACCCATCACCGTACCTACTGCCATAACAACCAGATCAATCGCGAACAATGTAAGCATGACACTCATGGACGGAACCGATCCGAATCGGCGTTGCAATCTTGGTGCGACGAATACCGACGTAATCGCCAGCATCAATCCCCAGCCAAAGAATACATAACCCAAGCCATGTTCATCCAGATTCATCACATATGGTGAATAAGCCATCAAGGTAAAGAAACCAAAGTTATACAGGAAGGCGGTAATCGCCAATGTTTTCAGTGAAGGATAACTTAATGCTTTGAATGGATCAGACAAAGAACTGCGTGTTTTCGGTTTAGCCATTTTGGGCAACATAAATGTAATGCTGATAAAGGCAATCGCCATCAGGACAGCCACCCCATAGAACGGGCCACGCCAAGAGATGGAACCCAGCTCACCACCAAGCAGCGGACCAACCGCAATCCCGAGACCAAGCGCTGCTTCGTACAAAATAATTGCTTTGGCTGTCCCCGATGTGGACAGTCCCACAATGGCAGATAACGCCGTTGCGATAAACAAAGCATTACCAAGCCCCCAACCGCCACGATAACCAACCAGTGCACCTACCGTGTCTGAGGTACCGCCGAGGAACGAGAAAATAATAATCAGCAATATACCGCTGAGCAGCGTCCACTTCACACCAATCCGGCTGGATACGACACCTGTAATCAGCATCGCTACCCCGGTTACAGCGTTATAACTGGTAAATAGCAGTGACACCTGGCTTTTCGAAGCATGCAGCTGATCTGCAATTGCGGGTAGAATCGGGTCAACCAGACCCAGACCCATAAAGGATATGATACATGCAAAGGCAACCGCCCATACCGCTCGTGGCTGGGATAGCAGACCTCCACGTGATGACGGCAATTCGTCTGGTAATGATGGCTCTCTTTTCATACGTAATTCCTCCTGTGAATAATTTATGTGGTTAAGCTTTATATTTGAAAATGTCCGTGAAAACGATGAAAACATTGCGCTCATTTTCATGAATAGAGGTAACAAAACGGCACAAATGACACCGGAACATCCGGTGCTTGTACAGGATCGCCACAGGTAATATGGTACTCACTCCATGTAGCGATTATGTGTATACAGTTTTGTTTATTAAACAATAGATGCTAACTCAGTTAGCCGTCTTCATCACCCTGCGGATCATGCGCCTGTAATTTCTGAATACCGCTCCGAACACGTTCACGCAGCTCTTCCAGTTCAGTCTGTACGGCATGTATGCTCTGAAGTTTCTGCTCAATCAGTTGCAGCTGACCATCCAGCGTTGTTTCCATCGTGGTGAGCTTCTCGATCCGTTCTCTCACTTCAGTTGTCTGCTGGTAGTCAAAACGTTGTTCGTTCAATGCATCTGCCGTTGCCACATAGGTATGTAGCTCCTGAAGGGAGAATCCAAGTACCTCTTTGGCGCGAACCACCTTCTTCAGATAATCGATATCCTCCCGAGTGTACAACCGCGTCCCACCATCTGTCCGCTGAGGTGAAGGCATGACACCAATCTCTTCATAATACCGAATGGTTCGCTTGGTCAAACCACATTCCTTGGCTACGTCATCGATTTTATATAAACTCATTTCCCTCACCTCTTTCATACGTCTATGATGTTATGTACATAATTATATATAATATTAACGTTAACGTCAACGTTAGATTTTAAATATAAAGTCTTGGCGAGTTGAACATCGACTTCATTCGCTATCATCAACAAAAAAAGACCCGCTTCACACGCGAGTCCTCTCCTCTAAACCTGTTCACTACTCTTACCTTAAGCGTTCTGCTCATTCTGTTGCTGTTGTGCACGCTGCATTTGCTTCAGACGGCCTTCCACTCTGGTAAACAGTCTAAACGTATAGAATCCTGTAGCAACCAGACTCAGAACCAACGCTCGTACATCTGTAAGCCAGAAACCGATAATGCCGAATATCGTAATAATCACACCGAACTGCATCATCAGATTGGCGCTATACTTTTGCGCTTCGTCCCATAGCTCGGGATTACTCATTGCACGCGGGGTCCGGTAACCATATATTCCGTTAATCATTTTCGGTGGTTTTTTGAACACCATTAACCCCAGAATGAAATAACACACTCCAATGATGATCCCAACTACTGCTCCTGTCAAAACGTTCTCCCCTTCACTATATAACTTCCTAAACCACATGCCATAAAAAATATAAAAACGGCTCTACGTATATACGAAGAGCCGCCTGAATCGTTTCGTAAACTTAGATATTCTTCACACGAAGTACACGCATGGCGTTCAGGACAGCCAGCACCGTGACACCCACATCAGAGAATACCGCCTCCCACATGGTGGCAATACCGAACACACCCAGTAGCAGGAAGATGGCCTTAACACCTAGCGCAAACGCAATATTCTGCCACACGATCATTCGTGTACGCTTTGCAATGCGGATTGCGCTCGCCAGTTTCGACGGTTCATCGGTCATGATGACCACATCAGCCGCTTCAATGGCGGCATCTGAACCGAGTCCACCCATCGCTACGCCCACGTCAGCGCGTGCCAGCACAGGTGTATCGTTGATACCATCACCGACAAACACCATTTTTTCCTTCGGAGATTTGGCAGCTTCCAGTTGCTCCAGACGTTCGACTTTGTCCTGTGGCAGCAATTCAGCATAGACTTCATCCACACCCAGCTCGCGTCCTACCGCTTCACCCACGGCTTTCGCATCGCCTGTCAGCATGACCGTTTTGCGGATGCCGAGCTTCTTCAACGCTTGAATGGCAGCAGCTGCATCGTCCTTCACTTCATCGGCAATGATCAGATGACCAACATACGTGCCTGCTTCAGCAACGTGGACTATTGTTCCTGCCGTCTCTGGTGTGCTATACGATATACCCGCCTGCTCCATTAATTTAGCGTTGCCTGCCAGCACTTCCTGACCATCGACGCTCACCTTGATCCCGTGTCCTGCAACTTCATCATAGCCTTCCACACCCTGCGTGGGAATATCTTTGGCCCAAGCTGCACGTATGGATTCGGCAATCGGATGATTGGAATTCGCTTCGGCAATGGCTGCCAGCTTCATCAATTCTTCTTCCGAGCGTCCGCCTACGGGACGAATGGCTGTTACTTTGAATACACCTTTGGTTAGTGTACCCGTTTTATCAAAAACAACGACTTTCACATCGTTCAACGCTTCAAGGTAGTTACTGCCTTTGACGAGAATACCGTTACGTGAAGCCGCTCCGATGCCACCAAAGAATCCAAGTGGAATAGAGACCACCAGCGCACAAGGGCATGAGATAACCAGGAAGACCAATGCTCGATAAATCCAATCAGCAAATGTTGCACCACTAAGTATCAACGGCGGAACAAATGCAATCAAGGCTGCAAGGATAACAACAACCGGTGTATAATAACGGGCGAATTTACTAATAAAATGCTCTGTTTTCGCCTTCCGGCTACTCGCATTCTGCACCAGATCCAAAATTTTGGATACTGTTGATTCGCCAAACGTTTTGGTTACTTCAATGGTCAACATGCCGTTCTTGTTCACAAATCCACTCAGTACATCACTCCCGGGCTCCAGCTCACGAGGTACCGATTCACCTGTCAGAGCAGAAGTATCCACCATGGAATGCCCCATTCTTACGATACCGTCCAGCGGTACTCGCTCGCCTGCTTTCACCACAATTCGATCACCAATGCGTACTTCTTCCGGAGATACACGCCGGGTTTCGTCACCGGAACCCGTCAGGATATTCGCGTAATCCGGGCGAATGTCCATGAGCGCCTGAATGGACTTCCGTGACCGATTAACCGCCATGCCCTGAAACAGCTCCCCGAGCTGATAGAAGAGCATGACCGCTACCCCTTCCGGATACTCACCAATAGCAAAGGCACCTAAGGTAGCCACGGACATCAGGAAGTATTCATCGAACACCTGACCGCGGAAAATGTTTTTGGACGCCTGGAGCACGATATCTCCCCCGGCAATCAGATAAGCGAGCGCATATAGAGTGATCTGTGCCCAGCCCTCCAGCGGCGACCAGATCGCGGCTGCGAGCAACACAGAACCAGCAGCAAGACGAGCGAGCAATACTTTCGTCTGTCCTGCACCATGTTCATGCGAATGACCTGCATGTGCATCATGATCATGGGTATGGCTGTCATCGTGCCCAGCATGACTTCCGTGGTCATGTGTATGATCATGTGAGTGACCATGTTGATGTTGGTCATGAGTATGCGAGTGTTTACCATGTGAATGGGAATGTCCATGATGATGTCCGGCATGATCATGACTGTGGTTATGCGCACCAGCTGCACTCCCTGTATGGGTGTGCACATGTCCGTTCACGGGTTTTCCTTTTTCCGAGATACGAATGTGCGGCTCCAGCCGAAGGACTTTGCGCTTGGCTTCTTCCACTACCTGCTCATCCATATCAGAAGTGGTGTGTAGTGATAATGTTTTGGTAACAAAATTGACAGAGCATTCGTTAATGCCCTTAATTTTTTTGACGCCATTCTCGATCTTTAATGCGCAGTTCGCACAATCCAGTCCATCAAGCAGCAGTTCCCTTTTCACCTGTTCCTGTCCGGTTCCCATGTGAATTCTCCCCTTTGCAGTACAAAAACGATGTTATATTTCAATAGTATTCAATATATGAGCACTCATTCATATGTTTGGTTACCCCTATTATATGCGCGCCTAAACATGAGTGTCAACAATCGTTGTTGATTTTTCATACAGATTATGCTAATAGTAATCATTTCGCTTTAGACGTTTTTTGGATATAATAGAGCTATAGTTAAACTTTTGCATAAATCCGAACCAGTGAATTCCAATCAACAATGTACTTACAAATGGTTAAATCGAATTATGCAAATGTTGAGTTAACATAGGCGGTGATAGGAAATGGAACAACCGGTTAAAGCACCAAGCGAATGTGATGCGGCCTGCTCGGGTACTGAAGCCGACGTGCAGACGATTCGCACTTCACTCATAGATCGGGAGACCTCTTCCGAGATGGCGGATTGGTTCAAAGCATTCAGTGACCCAACACGTCTACGTATTATTGATGCGCTGTTACAGAAGGAATTATGTGTTCATGACCTGACGGTTCTGCTGGATATGGGTCAGTCGGCCATTTCACACCAGCTGCGTTCACTCCGCAACATGCGGATCGTCAAGCGGCGTAAGGAAGGCAAGACGGTGTACTACTCTCTGGATGATGCTCATATTGAGCAGATTTTCCTGCAAACGCTCCAGCATATTAAACACAGCTAGGCAGCAGCCAAGCTTGTTCATGAAGAAGAACCCCCGCCTCTCGGCTATATGCCGATGGGCGGGGGTTCTTCTTGGTAAGGGTACCGTTTTATACAGGATGGATATAAAGTAACTACCCCTTCTGATTACCGTTCAATTGGTGCTTGCGACTCCATTACAAAAGATTGTTCTTGTTCGGATCATACAGGCCCGATCTGTCCTTGAACCAGTTGAAGATATGCGATACACATACTTTCAGCACCGCGTATCCTGGAACAGCGAGCAGAATGCCCACGACTCCAAACAGATTACCCGAAGTCAGAATGACAAAGATAATCGTGATCGGATGAATCTTCAGCGTTTTACCCATGATCTGTGGCGAGATAAATTTACCTTCAATTAACTGCACGATTGTCCATACGGCAACCATCTTCAGCAGCATCACCGGCGAAGTGACCAAAGCCACGATCAACGCGGGTGTAATCGCAATTGCTGGTCCCAGATACGGAACAACACTCGTAAACGATGCGATAATTGCAAGAATCAGGGCATAATCCAGACCAATGATCATATAACCGATGTAGAGCAGAATACCGATGCAGAAGCTGACGATAATCTGTCCACGAATGAATGAACTGATCTGGTGATTGATGTCTTCCAGCACATGCATTGCACCTGTACGGCTCTTGATCGGCAGGAAAGACAGTATTTTCGACGGCAGCTTCTTGCCGTCTTTGAGTAGATAGAACAGAATGAATGGAACTGTCACAATCGAGAGTACGATTTCAGTGAAAGCTCCAAGGAACCCACCCAATGTGCTCCAGGTTGAATCAAGAATTTCTGCGGCCTTCTGGGAAGCTGTTCTCCACAGATCCTGCCAGTTCATGTTGAGCGTTTCCTGGACCTGACCGAACAGCTGACTCCCCGTCAATTCCTCAAATTGCTGTCTTACCGTCTCACTGTACGTTGGGAAATTCGCGATCAGCCCCATAATCTGATTACGAAGTACTGGAATGACTGCCAGCACGACGACGGTCAGAATGCCTCCAATCGCAAGATACAGGATCAGAATGGACCAGCCTCGCTTGATTTTCCACCTTTCCATCACATCCACAATCGGATTCAACAGGTAGTAGAGTATGCCTGACAGAATAATAGGTAGCACAATCGTCTTGATGAGTACTGCGAGCGGATGAAGAACAAAGGATACTTTGGTCAGAACCATCACGTTCAGTCCCACCAACAGCAGAATTAGCAGAAATAGGACAAACTTGTTGTTAAGAAAAAATCGCTTGAACCGCTCAGGCCAAACGCGGGGTTGCTCAGGTTGCTCCATAGGCGTGTCGTCCTCTCTCATGTAACCTTAATCAAAATTAAACTATAAATCTAGATAAATGCCCCTTGCCTGTAAAAAATAAAGTACCTTGTACAAGCCAACATATGTATAACACTCTGGATTTATACGTATGGTACTGTTTAACCGTTTCAAATTAAACCGGTAAAGTCATTTTACCCCAAAATGAGTCTTCTGCCCCACACGAATCATTTGCAAATTTTCCCTATTCAAAAACGGCTCGCCTCACTGGGAGACGAACCGTAAATTTGTAGCTATAGCATTACCATCAAGCCAGCTTTTACGCTGAAAAGGAAGATTAAGCTTTTCCCGCCAATTGTGCGATTAACTCATAGGAATGCAGACGTGCCTTATGATCATAGATCATCGACGTAATAATCAGCTCATCTGCCTGCGTCTGCCGAATGAAGGACTCCAGCTGTCCACGTACCGTTTCTGGTGAACCGTTAACAGCTGCTTTCAGCGTCTGCTCAACACCCGCCTTCTCGCGGTCCGTCCATTTGCCTTCCATCTCTGCCGGAGGCTGTACCAATCCCGTTGTGCCGCGAATAATGTTCAGGAACTGCTGTTGCATCGTTGTACCCAGCCATGCGGCTTCCTCGTCTGTATCCGCAACAACAGCGTTAACACCCACAATCACATGCGGCTCCTTCAAGCTATCAGATGGTTGGAAGTTGTTTCGATACGTTTCCAGTGCAATCCGGGTGTAATCGGGTGAGAAGTGGCTGGCAAAAGCAAACGGCAATCCCAGCTGCCCTGCCAGACGTGCACTGAAATCACTGGACCCCAGCAGGTAAATCGGAATGTTCAGTCCTTCTCCTGGTACTGCGCGAACAGGCGCGTGATAAGATGTCGCTGAAGCATCAAAGTATGCTCTGAGTTCTGCCAGCAGCTCCGGGAAATCTTCCCCGCTATTCAGATCTTTACGCAGTGCCAGCGATGTACGGCGGTCACTGCCGGGTGCACGACCCAGTCCCAGATCGATTCTGCCAGGATACAGGGACTCTAATGTACCGAACTGCTCAGCGATGACAAGCGGTGCATGGTTGGGCAACATGATGCCTCCTGAACCTAGACGAATCGTCTTAGTTCCACCAGCCAGATATCCAATAACGACCGAAGTTGCCGAAGAAGCAATACCTGGCATGTTGTGATGTTCAGCTACCCAGTAACGGTGATATCCCCACCGCTCTGCATGTTGGGCCAGATCCAAACTGTTGCGCAAAGCATCAGCGGGTGTTGCACCCACAACGACGGGAGCCAGATCCAGGATGGATAGCTTAACGTCATGAATATGTTCTTTATGGGATGGAGCCGTATTTTCTGTAGTCATTATTGTTTAATCTCCTTGATGATTATATTTTTGTATATCCAGATATATAGATTTATTATACCGTAATTGGACACGATGTGATACTGAACTAGCCGTTTACATCCGGACGGAATCCTTGCCTGCATGTGCATCCTAGCTTCCGTTCCGGCATCCGGCTTATAACTCGTTCTGCACGTACTCGGCAAACTGACGGATTGTCTCTTCGTTGCGCCGATAATACGTCCATTGTCCTCTTCGCTCTGAGAGCAGCAACCCTGCTTTGAGCATGGTCAGCAGATAACTGGATATAACCGACTGAGCCAGTCCAGCCTTCATTTGAATCGTGCCGACACAGATTCCGTTCTTGCCACCATCCGGATGCTGAGATAGTTCAAGAGGTGGAAAGTGTTGCTCCGGGTTTTTGAGCCACAACAGGATTTGTCTACGTGTCTCGTTAGATAATGCTTTGAATATTAGTATAGGTTCCATGGGTAAATTATACCCCCTTTCATCCATTTTGCAAACACATGAACAAACAAACCGACTCATAATCGAGTCGGTCTGGTATCATATGGAATCCTATAGGGATTCCACAACTATATTAGAATTTGGTCGTTACCGTCTGTTTAACCTGATCCAACATCGCTTGATATGCTGGTGCATCCAGGTAACCAATACTACCGAAGAGCAGATGATCTACGGCTTCAATGCCTACAAAGTTGAAGATACCTACGTCTGAGGTTACTTTCAACCCAGCAGTCATACCAATCTGATCGTAAATTTCATTTGGAGTACCGTGTGTGTTGATGATGAGTCCTTTTTTGCCTGTCAGCAATTTCTCGATTCCCGCTTCACCCGCCGCATAAGCAAAACCATAGGCGAATACACGGTCAACATATCCTTTCATAATGGCAGGAAGACCTGTCCACCAGATCGGATAGATGAATGTAATGGCTTCTGCATCCGTAACAAACTGTTGCTCTGTAGCAATATCCTGTGGTGTCTGTCCTGCACGCATGGAAGCTGTATCGGCTTCAGTCAGTACAGGTTGAAATCCAAGCTTGTACAAGTCACGAACGACCACTTCATGACCTTGGGCTTCGAGAGCTTCTACAGCAGTATTAAGGATTGCGTTATTGAAGCTGTCTGTGTGTGGGTGAGCATATACGATAAGATGTTTCATAGTGTTAATCCCTCCAGGTTTGGTTTGAGTTAAATTATGAAGATTTTTTTACATTGATACGTCTCGTATACATAGATGTCTATGTATATGGACAAAAAAATATTTGGGCTCCTCTGCCTCCACCCCATTCAAATCAGGAAGGGTTGCAGGCAGAAGAGTTCATTCACTATAATCTTCGGACAATGGTGGACAACAAGCTCTCCAATTGCTCCGACTGTTCATCGGACAGACCACTATAGATGATGTCATTAATCTGCTCTGACACCTGATCGAATATCGGTTTGAGTTGCTTCCCCTGTTCGGTAAGGCGAATCATTGTCACCCGGCTATCTTCGGCACTCTTGCTGCGTTCAACATATCCGAGCTTCTCCAGCTTGTTGACCAGTACCGTTACTGTTGGTTGCGTGCGTTGAACACGTTCCGCCAGCATCTTGATCGACAGCGTCTCTTCCCGGTACAAGAACATCAATACATCCCCATGAGAAGGTACAATGCCTGTTACTTCATGCTGTTCCAATTCGTGAACAATTCGTTTGTTGACATGATCCCTGATTCTTGCAATTAATGCAATTGCGTTGTATTTTGGCATGATCTTATTATACATAGACATCTATGTATTTTCAAGTTTTTTTAAACAGAAAGAAAAACAGCCCTTTCCATCCTTTTAACATGTGGAAATTTTCGGGCTGCTTCGCTCCTGCTTTAATGCTGTTCTATAATGTAGATCTTAGATCATCATTTTTGGATTCATGTTGAATTCTTGCTGAATTCAGTTAATCCACTGAGTAATTTTTTCAATAGATTGTCGGGATTTCTCACGCGTGGGCTCCTCAGCACGATAACCGAAGGCTGCCATCACCGAGACGTCCCATGCGCCATTCTCCAGCAAGCCCTCTTCTTCCAACAGCCCATGGACATTCTCACGGCTGAAACCTTCAATCGGGCAGGAATCAATCTCGATCTGAGCTGCCGCCGTCATCATGTTGCCGAGTGCAATATACGTCTGTTTGGATGCCCAGTCAAATAATGATCGTGGATTATCCAGAATTCTCTGGTTATTTTGAAACTTTCCATAAGCCTCGCTTGTTAACTTAAATACATCATCCGGCATTCCCTTTGTTTCCTTCAGCATGTACTCCGCATAGGGAGAATTATAACTAGCATCTGACCGGGCCAAAATAACAACAAAATGGCTTGCTGTCGCCAATTGCTTTTGAGCGCCGGAAGAGACTTCGGACAGACGCTTACGCAGGTCCGGATTTTGTACAATCAGAAACTTCCACGGTTCAAGACCAATGGAACTTGGAGATAATCTGCCTGTTTCCAATATAAATTGGAAATCCTCATCTGAAATTTTGCGGGTATTATCAAATACCTTTGTTGCATGTCGGAAATGATATGCCTTCAAGATGTCTTCCTTTTTCTTTGCCTGTGTTGTATCTTCCATGAAGCTCCACGTCCTTCTCTTTATAGTATTGTTGTATGTTCAATCGTTAGTGTCTCGTTTTTGATTTGCTTAAGTATTAGTTTAGAATCTATATCCCAAAATGAAAAGTACGCACAATATTGTTTCTTAGTTTATAAAAGTAAGTATTGTATTCTGACAACATAAATAGCCACATTGGGCATCCCCTTCTGTGAATATCCATGAATGATATCAACACCACTTACTTGCAACGAGTATCCTATTATTCAGTTAACTTTTCTTGGTTTGTTATGAATTTTGATGACGTTATAAGGTCGCCTCGCCAGATGTAGAGGGCTAAGACTGGGTCTTCCCTCGATTCAGTTGTGTGGATGACCCCACTTGGATGCAGAATAACAGACCCAGGTTCTCTTGGTAAGGGCTCTTCGCTACCTTTGGTCCACATTCCTGTACCACCAAGGGGGATGTATAATTCATTTGCAGGATGCACATGTGGTGGATAATACGTTTTTGGAGCTAATAAGGTAAGGCCCATAAGCAAGTGATCAGCCGTTCCCAGATCCTCCGGTCCGATAAATTGCGTAAAAGTTACCTGTGATTCTAGGTTAGGATACAGCGGATGTGGTGGATAACCGAAGGTCCAGTCAAGGAAAGGTGCCAAAGGTCTGATCGCTGCAATCAGGCTTGATTCGGCGCCTGTGTCACCAAGCTTCAAAGCAGCATCCAGATATTTGGTAACACTGGATTCTGATGGGCTAGGAAGTTTTCCAGAACTCGGCACCTCAGGCCACACCTGCAAAATCCTGCTTATCTCGTCGAGTATGTCGGAATCACTAGTGTCACAACATTCGAGACGTCTGTATAATTGGTTTAAGAATGTGTCAATCAGCCTGTTCATTTGTTCCATGGTAATATTCAACCTCCAAACACACAACAACTCTAATTTTTTCTGTCTGTTCCCCATGAATTCGGCGATAAAATAATCGTGAAGATATACTAATCACGCCTATAATTGTTCCATGAATTCTTCTTCCGAAATGACAGAATATCCTTCTTGCTGAAGCAGTGCGGTAGTAACACCTTCACCCTGTACCTTGTGATTGACGAAGTTTCCATCGTAAATGGTTTTCGTGCCACAGGACGGACTGAACTCCTTCAACACAATACACGACACATTCAATTTTTGGGCCCATTCCAATGTCTGATAGGCTCCCTTGATATACATCTCTGTGACGTCCTTGCCACTTTTCTCGATTACTTTC
This sequence comes from Paenibacillus sp. FSL K6-1318, assembly GCF_037976905.1. Lineage (NCBI taxonomy): Bacteria > Bacillati > Bacillota > Bacilli > Caryophanales > Paenibacillaceae > Paenibacillus > Paenibacillus sp. FSL K6-1318. The sequence goes on along the minus strand of NZ_CP150270.1, from coordinate 671,372 downwards.
GCAGTGCCTGCCAGCACATCTTTGCCCGTGCCACCGATAATCTCAGCTGGTTCACGGGGTGTGGAGAATCCACCGAGCAACTCCGGACACACCATCTTCGCCTGCTCCTGCTCCACAAGTTCCTGAATCTTCTCATCCAAGCTCGCTGTTCCATTGTAACGGCAGGCTACCCCCGCCAGACATGAACTCACCAAATATTTCATCATTATCTCCTTATGCCCATTCCATCTATGAAGTAAATTGTAACATATCAGATCAAGCCCTATAACTCGCCTCTGGTAATCATCCTGATCCGTCCATCTTCCCTGTATTCAACCTGAAAAACATCCGTGCTCGATTCCAGTTCAAATGTTACGATTCCCAATTGCTCAGCATTTCTGTGAAGTTTATAGTCGTTAAAATCAATGTTAAAGATCTTTTTTACTATTGGTCCCACTTTTTCTCTAAGAAGAGACTCATCAATATTATATAATTTCTCATGATAAGCCTCCATCTCTTCGATATTGCCTATTTCTTGTTGCTCATAATAATTAGCATCCCCTACGGTATAGCCCAAGCCCTCTTTTCCTTCGGTCATCTGTACAAAGTAGTTATCTTTAAAAGAAAAAAAGACTGTATCCTTGCCGAGTTCATCATCTTTGCTTCGGCTTGCTCTTACCAGATCAAGATTGGCTTTACCAGACAGAGCCTCAATTGCTTTTTTGGCATCCGCCAGCGCCACCTGTGATACTTGATCAAGTCTCAGGTCGCCTGTGATTGAGACAGCCTTGTCCTGTTGCCATACAATCTCCCCATAGCCAGTCTCATTTTTTAACCATAATGTCGTATGTGATATCGGCTCCAATTCCCCCTGCTTCATGCTTACATAACGTTGAACTGATACAGGTTTAAGTGTTGGAGTGCTGCCTATACTTTGCAAAAGCGATGGGACTTGGCGCATATAACGGTGCTCCAGTTCGTTCGGCTGCATCTCACCTCTCATCTGTATCTCACGCAGATTTCCTGTTGTTGCATCAAGCCATATCTGCGCATACTCCTTCTCACTTTCTTTTCCAGCCTCTACATATATTCTGCCGGACACAGGCAAGTCTTCCACTTTCGTAATCTTCAGCTGTTTACCCAAATCGTCTCGCATGGTAGTCACCACATTTTTTTTCATCTTGTCGGTTAACAGATTCATGCTCAAATCATCGGATAACTGTAACGCTGCCGTCGGATAGACCTGCTCGATCACGGGTTTCACCAGTTGTCCATCATCCCAGATCCATAGGAACAATCCAGCAGCAATAACCAATGCACCCGCGCCTGCAATAAGAGGTCCTCTTCTAGGGCGACGCTTGTTTGAAACGTTACCTACTTGCGGTCTAGACAACCTGGAACTGCCTTCTGACCTATCTCCCTTGCTTCCCACTTCCGACTTCTTCATCCACTCCACCTGTTGAAGCACCTTTCGCTTGTGATCCTCTGTAAAAGGAGACGACGCAAACGGCCCCTTCTTGATTTCCTTTTCCCACTGCTCATCCTTCTTTTTCATTCGCTTCGCTCCTCCCATTGTTTCCGTACCTTATCCTTACCTCGGGATAGTCTGGATTTTACTGTGCCTAAGCTGATTTTCAACATCTCAGCAATCTCACTCGTCGTAAGCTCATATTTCAGATTCAGCAAAAGAATCTCCCGGAACTTCTTTGGCAACGCCAGAACAATATCCCAGATTTCATGGACATGCTCCTTGCGCATCACTTCCATCTCGGCCGAAGGATGTGCAGACTGAGATGGAACCATTACGCTCTGGCCTGAAAGCTCCCGCTCTGTCTCAATGGGTAGTGTTTCTCCCCATAAGCTGCTACGAAAGAATCTTGATTTTCGATATGTAAAAGTGGTGTTCCTAGTAATCGTCAGTAGCCACGTCTTCAGTGAGCACTCTCCCCGATAATGGGCGATCCCCGAGTACGCTCGGATAAATACCTCCTGTGACAAGTCATCTGCCTGTTCGGCACTTTTGGTTAGAAAATAAGCGTAATTCCACACGTCATTTCCGTAGTCATCCATCATGCTGCTAAGTGTGTAATTGTCGATCGTCTGAGCCTGTGCCAGAAATTGATAATCCAACTGTTGTTCACCTCACTTAATATGACTGAGTCTACTGTGAATTGGTTCCCTATTTTGGACATTATTTCTTATTATTGTAGCAAAATAAAAAACAGCATGTTCAACATCGCTGAACACACTGATTTCTTCAAGCATTTACTCAGTTAGACATCTCGTCTATCGAATCACTTTTCTACATTACACTTTAACCGCAGCAATCATCAGAAACATCGGTCTCCGGTTCTCGTCTCTCATGCCTGGAACCTGTTCGATCATTTCCAGCGATGGCTTGGATTCAGCTACCTTTTGAATGGCAAACCCGGCCTTAATGAGTTCATTCATATGTGTTGCCAGTGTACGATGATATTTAACCACATCCTGATTCAGAAAGTTCGCCACACGCTTCCCTTCATCATGGTAATCATCCACGGGCCAGTGAAGAATCTCACCTGTGGGTCCGTAATGCCAATCCTGCGCAGCGCGAGCGGTGAAGATGGGATGTTCAGAGGAAAGGACAAACGTGCCCCCTGTGACAAGACATTCATTGATTTTGGCGTACACCGCGTCTAACCGTTCAATATAATGCAAAGCCAGCGAACTGATCACAACATCAAATTGTCCAGGTGCAAAATCAATATCTTCAATTGCCAGCTGCTCGTACTGGATCTGTGGATCGTCCGTCATTTCACGAGCACGTTGGAGCATATTTTCCGACAGATCCACACCAATAACTGAACTCGCTTGTTGCTCTCGCGCATATCGGCAGTGCCAACCAAAACCGCATCCCAAATCCAACACACGCTTGTCCTTCAAATCAGGCAGCAAGGTCTGCAATTCATGCCACTCCCCCGCTGCATCCAACCCCTGAACGGAACGAGCCATCTTACTATAGTTATTAAAGAACTCAGTCTCATCGTATTTATTTTGTTTCATCAAGAGATTCCTCCCGCCATATAAATATCCACCTACTCTACCACATAAACGATATTTAAACGTAAAAGTTGCCAAGCGAATTCAAGCCATGTTATCATACAGAACGAACGTTCAGTATTATTAAATACAGAATGAACATTCAGTTTACTAACGGAGGTCATTATGAATACGAATTGGACGCATCCATTGGAAGGGCAATCTGTAGGTAAAGCTTTTATAAGTTACCTCGTGCCTTCTGTATTAGGGATGCTGGTAGTTGCTTTTAATTTTATTATCGACGGCATTATGGTTGGACACAAACTGGGTTCTACCGCGATGGCCGGGATCGGCATTGCCTCACCTGTCTACACGCTTTTTGTTGCGATGTCGCTGTGGATTGGTATGGGCGGGGCAACCCTGTACTCCAACGCTATGGGTAGAAAAGATATCACATCAGCCAAACAAATTTTCACCAAATCCATTATGCTCATTATGCTTGTTACGATGGCTATTGGATATACTGCATTTACGTTCAAAGACCAGCTGGTATACTCCCTCGGTGCCAACGCCGAGACCTTCCCGTTTGCTTCGGACTATATGAATATCATGTTGTTGTTCGGGTTTGTCTTCACCATTGAGAATGCGCTCTCTGTTTTTGTACGGAACGATGGGAATCCCAACACATCCATGTATGCTCAGATTACATTTGCTGTAGCCAATATCATCATCAATTATATAACACTTTATGTACTCGAGTGGGGGGTACGCGGTGTTGCCCTAGGTACAATCGTGTCGGCATCTCTGGCGCTGCTTGTCCTGTTCACTCACTTTTTCAAAAAAACAAATAATCTCACGTTCACATGGTTCAAATGGAACAACAAACTGCTGGCTTCCCTGCTGCTCATTGGTTTCCCCAGCTTTCTGGCTGAACTCGGTATGTCGGTCTTCTCTGTCTCTCACAATATCTCCATGGACCGCATTGCGGGCACGGATGGCGTAGCATCCTTTACCGTGTTGAACTATATTCATGGTGTAGTACTGTTAGCATTCCTGGGTCTGGCATCTGCTGCTCAACCTCTGATCAGCTATTATCACGGTGCGAAACAGATGAACCGGGTACAACAAACGATACGTTTAGCCACCAAAACGGCTTTGGCATGTGGTCTACTGTTACTGCTTGTTGTTCAAATTGGTGCACCCTATTTCGTGCAAATCTTTGGAAACTTCAGTAGCGGCGTAACAGATAATGCCGTCTACGGATTACGGATATTTACATTTGCCTACGTGTTTATGGGTGTTAACTTTGTTATGAGCACCTATTTCCAATCTGTAGGTAATGCCAAAATGGCCATCTGGATTACAGCTGCACGTGAGATGATTATCATGATTGCGTTGATTGCAGTTCTCCCTTCCTTCTTTGGTGTCACGGGTGTGTGGCTTGCCGTACCGCTGTCCGAAATGCTGGTTCTCGCAACCATAGCCGTGTACTATAGAAAACGATCCCTTACGGATCGAATAAACGCGTTGCAGTCTGAATAACAATTACAGATAATATAACGGCAACAGATAGAATGTAGTTAGACCTCATAAATTAATCTTACAAACAAATACACAAAGCCCTGCACGATCAATATAGATCACCAGGGCTTTTGTTTTATCCTAAATTAGATGTAATTAGATGCGTATATCAAATCGACCATTGCTGTCTGTTGTTGCGTTCGCAATTTCCTTAGGGGTAGCTACACCCTTTCCATTGGATGAAGGTTGGGCAGGTGGCGCCTCCTTAGCAACGGTTGTACCGGCTCCTTGAGAGCTTTGCTGCGCAATCTGTGCCTCAATCTGCTTGATCTGTTGTTCAAGCTGTTTGGTCTTGGTCTCTTTGGTCTTCTCATCGTCCTTGCTGGATTGCACTTTCTCCAATTGAGCCTCAAGCTTCGTCTTTTGTTTCTCCAAGCTACTTGAATTGTCCGAATTCGAAGATGTCGATATGTAAGATGTAGTGGAGCTGGTTGCAGAAGATATATTCATTATGGTTCTCCTCCTCTTTACTTGGCTTCACTATACCCTAATCCACTGAGTTGTAAGTTAAATTCAACTGAAAGGTTGCTGAACGAGCTAAGAAACGAAAGATGAACATATGAAAATACATAAGACCTGTAATAACCCATAATCTTATCAAATAAGTGAACATTTTGATCCCGTCGATCAATAAAGTTAGCAATGAATAATACAAAAAGGCACACTCGATATCATCAAGTGTGCCTTTATATTGCTTGGCGGCGTCCTACTCTCCCAGGACCCTGCGGTCCAAGTACCATCGGCGCTAGAGGGCTTAACGGTCGTGTTCGGGATGGGTACGTGTGGAACCCCTCCGCCATCGCCACCAAACGAGCATTTGTGTAACAAATGCGTTCGCGTTCCATTCGGTCCGACACGGCTGTGTGGATGAATGGTTCAGCGTATATGGAACTGAAAATCATACACACGTTGTGTGATGTACCAATTTTCATTTCAGAGTGTTGTTCTCTGAAAACTAGATTCGAAACGAAACACGCGATTTACAACTTGCTAATTGGATAAGCCCTCGACCGATTAGTACTGGTCAGCTCCATGCATTGCTGCACTTCCACCCCCAGCCTATCTACCTCGTCGTCTTCAAGGGGTCTTACATACTGGGAAATCTCATCTTGAGGGGGGCTTCACGCTTAGATGCTTTCAGCGTTTATCCCGTCCGTACATAGCTACCCAGCGGTGCTCCTGGCGGAACAACTGGTACACCAGCGGTACGTCCATCCCGGTCCTCTCGTACTAAGGACAGCTCCTCTCAAATTTCCTACGCCCACGACAGATAGGGACCGAACTGTCTCACGACGTTCTGAACCCAGCTCGCGTACCGCTTTAATGGGCGAACAGCCCAACCCTTGGGACCTACTTCAGCCCCAGGATGCGATGAGCCGACATCGAGGTGCCAAACCTCCCCGTCGATGTGGACTCTTGGGGGAGATAAGCCTGTTATCCCCAGGGTAGCTTTTATCCGTTGAGCGATGGCCCTTCCATGCGGTACCACCGGATCACTAAGCCCGACTTTCGTCCCTGCTCGACTTGTAGGTCTCGCAGTCAAGCTCCCTTATGCCTTTGCACTCTTCGAATGATTTCCAACCATTCTGAGGGAACCTTTGGGCGCCTCCGTTACTCTTTAGGAGGCGACCGCCCCAGTCAAACTGCCCACCTGACACTGTCCCCGCACCGGATTACGGTACCAGGTTAGAACCTAGATACGATCAGGGTGGTATCCCAACGTTGCCTCCATGGAAGCTTGCGCTCCCACTTCAAAGGCTCCCACCTATCCTGTACAGATCGTACCCAAATTCAATATCAAGCTGCAGTAAAGCTCCATGGGGTCTTTCCGTCTTGTCGCGGGTAACCTGCATCTTCACAGGTATTAAAATTTCACCGGATCTCTCGTTGAGACAGCGCCCAAGTCGTTACGCCATTCGTGCGGGTCAGAATTTACCTGACAAGGAATTTCGCTACCTTAGGACCGTTATAGTTACGGCCGCCGTTTACTGGGGCTTCGGTTCACAGCTTCGGATTGCTCCTAACCACTCCCCTTAACCTTCCAGCACCGGGCAGGCGTCAGCCCGTATACTTCGCCTTACGGCTTCGCACAGACCTGTGTTTTTGCTAAACAGTCGCTTGGGCCTTTTCACTGCGGCCCCCTCGTGCTATTCACACTACCGGGGCACCCCTTCTCCCGAAGTTACGGGGTCATTTTGCCGAGTTCCTTAACGAGAGTTCTTCCGCGCGCCTTAGAATACTCTTCTCGCCTACCTGTGTCGGTTTGCGGTACGGGCACCATCACCTGGCTAGAGGCTTTTCTTGGCAGTGTGAGATCATGACCTTCGCTACTGTAATTTTCACTCCCCATCACAGCTCAGCCTTAATGATGTGCGGATTTGCCTACACATCAGCCTTACTGCTTGGACAGACATCCATCAGTCTGCGTCACTACCCTACTGCGTCCCCCCATTGCTCATAACGGCTTACGGTGGTACAGGAATTTCGACCTGTTGTCCTTCGACTACGCCTTTCGGCCTCGCCTTAGGTCCCGACTTACCCTGAGCGGACGAGCCTTCCTCAGGAACCCTTAGGCTTTCGGCGGATCAGATTCTCACTGATCTTTTCGTTACTCATACCGGCATTCTCACTTGTATAATGTCCAGCGCTCCTTACGGTACACCTTCAACCCTTATACAACGCTCCCCTACCCCTGATGCAAAGCATCAAGCCATAGCTTCGGTGGTGTGTTTAGCCCCGTTACATTTTCGGCGCAGAGTCACTCGACCAGTGAGCTATTACGCACTCTTTCAATGGTGGCTGCTTCTAAGCCAACATCCTGGTTGTCTGTGCAACTCCACATCCTTTCCCACTTAACACACACTTGGGGACCTTAGCTGATGGTCTGGGCTGTTTCCCTTTTGACAATGGATCTTAGCACTCACTGTCTGACTCCCGGAAGTAAGTCTATGGCATTCGGAGTTTGACTGAGCTTGGTAACCCTTGCGGGCCCCGCACCCAATCAGTGCTCTACCTCCACGACTCTGTTTTCCGAGGCTAGCCCTAAAGCTATTTCGGGGAGAACCAGCTATCTCCGAGTTCGATTGGAATTTCTCCGCTACCCCCACCTCATCCCCGCATTTTTCAACATGCGTGGGTTCGGGCCTCCAGTGCGTGTTACCGCACCTTCACCCTGGACAGGGGTAGATCACCCGGTTTCGGGTCTACGTCCACGTACTATGTCGCCCTATTCAGACTCGCTTTCGCTGCGGCTCCGGCTCTTCACCTTAACCTTGCACGGGAACGTAACTCGCCGGTTCATTCTACAAAAGGCACGCCATCACCCCTAAAACGGGCTCTGACTTTTTGTAAGCACACGGTTTCAGGTTCTATTTCACTCCCCTTCCGGGGTGCTTTTCACCTTTCCCTCACGGTACTGCTTCACTATCGGTCGCTAGGAAGTATTTAGCCTTGGCAGATGGTCCTGCCGGATTCATACGGGGTTTCACGTGCCCCGCACTACTCGGGATCCGTCTCGGAGGGAACAGACTTTCAACTACAGGGCTTTTACCTTCTTTGGCGGGCCTTTCCAGACCTCTTCGCTTAACCGGTTCCTTTGTAACTCCATGTGAGACGTCCCACAACCCCAAAGAGCAAGCTCTCTGGTTTGGGCTTCTCCGCGTTCGCTCGCCGCTACTGACGGAATCACTATTGTTTTCTCTTCCTCAGGGTACTTAGATGTTTCAGTTCCCCTGGTATGCCTCACACTAACCTATGTATTCAGTTAGGTGTAACTGGAAATTACCCCAGCTGGGTTTCCCCATTCGGACACCCCCGGATCAAAGCTTGCTTACAGCTCCCCGAGGCAGTTTCGTTGTTCGCCACGTCCTTCATCGGCTCCTAGCGCCTAGGCATCCTCCGTGTGCTCTTAGTAGCTTAACCATTTTGTTCCGGTTTTGACTGCTCGCTTCCCTTGGTTTGCTTGCGCAAAGCCAAAAGTCGCTCCCATCCAATACCATCACAAAAGCAATTTAACTACCTTTATACACTTGACTTGTTTAACACAAGTTCAGCTAGGATGATTGTTGATCGGTTACTTGAACCGAACAAGCATTCATCCCTTAAAGGAATGTTCTAATTCGCGTTTGTTTCGTTTCGATATCTAGTTTTCAAAGAACAAATCGTTTCGTTCGGGCCGTTCACGAATGTGTCGGTCGAACTAACGAGAAGTTTGAGAGTTTGAGCTCTCAAAACTGAGCAACGAGTGAGTGTTGTGCTCTTCATTTCATCCACACCGAAGTGGTGGACCAAAATG